>NZ_PDVP01000010.1 GCF_002727065.1 Zhengella mangrovi
GAACAGGCTCTCGGTGACCACCATGATGGCGCCTTCGCGGTCGCGCTGGCGAATGGCGGCAAGGCGCTCGCGGCAATGCTCGACGTCGTTGTGACGGAAGAGCGAGACGTTGCGGGTGGACGCCTGGGCACCGGTCTGGAGGCAGGCATGGGCCAGCGCGTCCATGACGATGTAATCATGCGACCGGACGAGGCCCTTGATCACGCCGAAGCCGGCCGACCAGCCGGTGGCGAACAGAAGGGCGTGGTCCATGTGGAGGAACTCGGCGATGTCGCGCTCCAGTTGCACGGAACTCGAGATATTGCCCACCAGCGCGGACGAGCCGGCGGAGTGGACGCCAAAGACGCCGATGGCGTCATGGGCGGCCTGGTGCACCGCCGGATGGGCGGAGAGGCCGAGATAGTCCTGCGAAGCGAAGTTCACGCCTTCTGTGAGATGGCCGGCGTCATCGCGCACGGCGCAGGACGAAGCCGGACCGGTCTCGGTGGCGCGGCCAAACGGCCAGGTGCCGGACTGGCGGCGCGTGTCCTGCCAGCTGAAGAAGGCGTCACAGCGGCGCAGAAGATCGGCGCCCTCCATGACCCTGAAATCACGCATGCTGCCCTGGAGGGCTGCTTCCGGAACGCCGTCGATCGTATTGTAGTTGGACATGGTGCCATCCCCGTTTCTTATTGATGGTTCACTCTAGCGGGGGTGTCCTCAATTTGAGGTAAATGTAGATATTACTGTTTTCTAAATCTCACGGGATGGTAAAAAATCCATCACTGCATCCGAAATGCTACTTATTTGAAGTATATTGGAAAATGGATGCGGCGCCTGCATGGCGCCGCTTGTCTGCTGCCCCGGTCAGGGGCCTGGTCATCGCCGTAGTTGCGGGCACGAAACCGTACCCGTTTTCGCCGGCCCTGCTTCAGGCGGCAAGGGCCGGTGCGGCATCCTTGCCGGATGCCGTTTCGGCCTGGGGTTCCTCGTCGGCGGAGACCTGCCAGGCCGCCGGTACCGTGACGGTGAAGCAGCTGCCCTCGCCAAGGACGCTTTCGACGGAGAGGTGGCATCCCATGGCCTCGGCAAGACGGTAGGTGATCGTCAGGTTCATGCCGGTGCCACCATACTTGCTCTGCGAGGCGTCGCGACTATCGACCAGGTTGTGGAACAGAGTCCTGATGCGATCCGGGGCAATGCCCTTTCCGGTATCGCGAATGGAGACCGTGTAGACCCGGTCGTCTGCCTGTCCGGACGCGCCGCAGGATACGGTGACGAGGCCATCGGTGGTGTTCTCGCCGGCGTTGCGAAGGATGGCATCGAGGATCTGGATGAGCCGGTCCTTGTCGGTGACGACGTCTTCGACATCGGGCTCGATGTAGAATTCGATCATGTTGCGGTTTTCCGTGATCACCGGACGGGCGCCGTCCAGGGCCATGGAAACCACGTCGGCCAGCCGGCATTCCTCCTGCCGGAACTGCATGCGCCCGGCCTCGATCTTCGACAGGTCGAGGATCATGTTGATCAGGCGGAGCAGGTACTGGCCGGCATCGTGGATCTTGTCGACATCGGCCGTCATCTGCACGTCGCCGGCGTCCACCGCGTCTTCCTTCAGGATCTGGCTGTAGCCGATCACCGCATTCAGGGGCGTGCGCAGTTCATGGCTCATGCGGGCCAGGAATTCCGCCTTCATGCGGCCGACACGGTCTGCCTTGGCCACCGCCTTGCGGAGTTCCTCGGAAGCCTGGCGGCGGCGGCGGACTTCGTTTTCCAGTTCCACGCCGGCATCGAAGATGCGCGAGTAGTAGATGGCCATGGTGGCGACGTAGGCAAAGCAGGCGACGGTGGAGACCAGGCCGAGGCTGGTCATCGCGTAGCCCGGAATGTCGTTTTCCGGCGGCGCCAGCAAGGTGTAGGCGCCGAGGAAAAGGGCGAAGCAGCCGGCAAAGATCATCAGCAGGAAGGACTGCAGCCTTTGTTCGCCGCCGATGTAGAAAAAGGACAGGATCGGAATGATCAGAACCCATGGCAGCGTCGGCGAAGACACGCCGCCATTGTGGTAGCAGCTCCAGAAAATGCAGAAGTTGAGGTTGATCACCGAGATGAGGACGAGTCGATCGTAATCGAAGCCGCGCCGGAGCAGGAAGGGGAAAACCCAGAAGCCGGTGATCGACACGGCGAGCCAGAAGGTGTCCAGGCTGGGTGTCGGGTCGACCAGGAACAGCGCCAGCGGAACCGTGTTGCCGAGGATCGGGCCCATCGTGTGGCTGATCAGGAACATGCGGGCCTGGTTGTAGGCTTCGCGGTCGTTCTTCAGGTTGGCGGGAATAAAATAGTCCACCAACGCCATGTATTTCTTCGCTACGGTCTCAAACATCTATCCGTCCCGCCTTCCCCTGACAGTCCCCACCGGATTGCACCGGCACACGGCCGCGCTTCGTATCCCGCGCTAAGCCTTAGACATCGCTGATTGTTTTTACGTTAAACGACCGGTTGTGGCGGTTCCGGCGACAGTCGCAGGGGTGTTGCGAGGCGCCGAGCGCCATTCGCAAAGGGCTGTTTTTGCAACAAAATTCTGCAATCGGACGGCGCTTAACCGATTGTTAGGTATAAATGAAGGAATCTCCAAGGGACAGAAGCGGGTCCATGCCGAAGAGTTGGCAGCTCGCTGTGACCGTTGGGGATGAGTATGTTGAAATATTTCCTGACTGCCGCATTGATTGCCGCGTCTCCGGCCCTGGCCGACGAGCTCGATCCGGTCGGACAAGGCGCGAGCTGGCACGGCCTCTATGCCGGCGCCATCGCCGGGCTGAGGACGAGCACGGGGCGGGCCGATCTCGGTCCGATCGGCGGGGTGCTGATCCCGCTCGACGTTTCGAACGGGTTGTTCCCGGGCTCCATCTCCGGAATGAAGGAGGGGCTGAGCGGCGGCGTGACGGCGGGCTTCAACTACCAGAGCGGCGATTTCGTCGGCGGCCTGGAAGCCGACCTGACGTTCTCCGATTTCAAGATCCGGCACACGATGTCGCGCATCGATCCAAACCCGTTCCCGCCCTTCACCGGCCAGGTCACCAATTCCGCCTATGAAACGAAGTTCGGAGCGCTCGCGACCGTTCGCGTCCGCGCCGGCATGGCGGTGAACCGGACCCTGTTCTACGCGACCGGCGGCTTCGCGGCCGGCAAGGTCACCAACCGCTTCTCGATCTCTATGCCGGGCCTCGGCTATGCCTCCCCGGACTGGAACGCCAGCGGGATGCGCTACGGATATGTCATCGGCGCGGGCCTCGAGCACAAGATCACCGACAGCGTGAGCGTGAAGCTCGAAGGTCTCTACGTCGATCTGCAGGACGCCCTGGTGACGGGCACCGACCCGGCGACATTCCCCGGCGAAAGCATCAGCTACCGCTTCAAGAACGACATGATCATCGGGCGTCTCGGCCTGAACGTCGCCTTCTGAGGCAAGACACCCTTTCAGGAACTGTGCCCGGTTCTGTCCGTCCGCCGTGATCATGAGGATCGCGGCGGTTTTCGCTTCTGGCCCCTCCCGATGCCGGGCGCGCTGCCGTCCGTGGCGGCGCTCATGGGCGCCTTGTCCTGTCAATCCCTTATTTATGACCCGTTCGACCGGGGTATGGCGGTTACCGCCGCGACCTGCCAATCGTGTCCGGGAACGAAGCGCGGAACGGGACCGTGTCCCGCCCCCACTTTGCGAGGTTACGAAGCGATTGACCAGCTACACAAACGCGGCAGGTCCGCCCCGGTCGGGGATGGATGACGGCAGTGTTTTCGCTCCGGCCTGATTCGCGATTTGCCCCGTCGCCGCCCCCTGCCAACACTGGTGACGGACGCAAGGACCCTCTGGCCGGACCGTCCTGCGGTCTGGCCGGAGGGTTTTGTGCGGAAATGTCCGCATTTTCTCAACCAATCAGCGCACATTTCCTTCGCGCACGCGGGCAATCCGTGATTTCCACCAGGTGCCTGCGCAATTCATTGGAATGCCGGCGCATTAATGCTAAAATCGATTAAAGTGTAATATGAATTCCGAAATCAAGGTTCGAGCGCGTGGGTTTCGTGGCTAAGACTGAAGGGTCGGTTCAGATTGATCAGCTTGTGGTCGGCTACAGTGATGCTGTCGAAGCCTGCGAGACGGTCTACGATATCCTTCGCGTGCTCAAGCGCATTACGCTGGATCTCGGTTTCCGGTATTTCTCCGTGATCCGCATGCCTGACGGTCGCACCAGCGATCTCGCCGAGATTTCTCTCGTTTCCAACTATCCGCCGGAACTGGTGCAGGCCTACGACGACAAGAAACTGCTGCAGACAAGCCCGGTCATCGGTGCGCTGAAGAGCTCGACGATGCCGCATTCGTGGCAGATCGACGACGTCGAACTGACGCGGACCGAAGCCGACGCGGCGGCGGTCAACGACCTGTTCCGGGAATTCGGGTTGCTGGCGGGAACATGCTTTCCCGTCCATGACACCAGGGGACGGCGGGGTGCGGTCTCCTTCTGCGGCATGAGGCGTCCCTGTTCGCTGGAGGAGCAGGTGCAACTGGCGTGGTTGTGCAACATGATCTTCCTGAAGGTCGGGGAATCCAAGCCCGAGCACGACCGATCCGCGCCAAAGCTCACCGACCGTGAACTGCAGTGCCTGAACTGGACGGCTGCCGGGAAGACAAGCCCGGAGATCGCCGTGATCCTCGAATTGTCCGAGCATACGGTCAATCACTACCTCGCGTCGTCTGCCCAGAAGCTGTCAGCCGTCAACCGCGCCCATGCGGTCGCGAAGGCACTGCGGCTGGGCATCCTGGAATAGGGGTTCCCCTGCATGTCGATGTCGCATGTTCCGGCGGAATCCGGTTCCTTCAAGGTGGAAATCAGCACATCGCGGTCGCAATCCCGGGCCCAGGGATATCTTGGAATCGGCAATGACGAGTTGCTGGACGTCCTGTCCCAGTTCGAGCCTTTCGGTCTCTGGCGCCTCGATATCGACGACGGACTGACCTACTGGTCCGACGATGCCTACCTGCTGCACGGCATGCGGCCCGCCGAGGGGCCGGTCGACATGGTTCGTGCGGTCCGCGCCTACCATCCGGAAGATCGCGAGCACGTGATGAACTGTATCGAGGACGCGATCCGCCGCCGGTCGGGGTTCCGCTATGTCCTGCGGATTTCGATGGCGGGAGCGCCGGTTCGGGTCATCGAGGCGACCGGGCTCTACCGGCTCAACGAGGCCGGCCAGCCGGAACTGATCGGGACCTACCGCCAGGTCTCCAAACGGGTGCGATCGGTCGAGATCAACAGCTGATCCGGCCTGACGATCCTTCTTCATCATCGTGAGGGGGCCGATCCCGGTCCCGGCGCGTGCCGCCAGGCGTCACCGTTTTTTCACCATGCCGGTTGTTGCGCTGCAAAAAATTCCGGCGCGGGGCTTGATAATCTAAGCATGCTTATAATATATCCCGCTCATGAAGACATCATCCACAGAAGGCCTCGGCATCCTGCTGCACGACGCGTCGCGCCTGCTGCGCAAGCGGTTCGAGTCGCGCACCGCCGAGCATGGCCTGTCGTCGGCGCAGTGGCGCCTGCTCGTTCACGTGTCCCGCGAAGGCGCGATGACGCAGGCGCGTCTTGGCGAGCGACTGGAAATCGAACCAATCAGCGTTTCGCGGCTTGTCGACCGCATGGAGCAGGCCGGCTGGGTGGTCCGCAAGGCTGACGAGACCGACCGCCGGGTTCGGCTGGTGACGGCGACAGCGAAGACGCAGAAGGTTTTCGAAGAGGTCCGGAGCATCGCCAACGACGTCTACGACGAGGCGCTTGCCGGCCTTTCGGTGAAGGACCGCCAGGGCCTGATGGG
This sequence comes from Zhengella mangrovi, assembly GCF_002727065.1. Lineage (GTDB taxonomy): Bacteria > Pseudomonadota > Alphaproteobacteria > Rhizobiales > Rhizobiaceae > Zhengella > Zhengella mangrovi. The sequence goes on from NZ_PDVP01000010.1 coordinate 5,842, forward strand.
CGCGCTGCGGCTGCTCATCGACAATCTTTCCGACGGCGAATGCGCCGCCGCTTGCGCGACAGGAAAACAAGACAATGAATGACATGTCGGAAATGAAGCCGGAAGCGAAGGCCGAACCACTGCCCCCGTCCAAGCCGAAGCGCGGCAAGGCGCGCCGGCGCATCCTGATGTTCTCGCTGCCGGTGCTGCTGGCGGCAGGCGGCGCTGCCTACTGGCTGATGAGCGGGCGCTACGAGACGACGGACAATGCCTACCTGCACCAGGCGCGCCTGTCGGTCGTCTCCGACCTGTCGGGCCGCGTGGTGACGTCCAAGGTGGCCGACAGCATGCCGGTGAAGGCCGGCGACGTGCTGTTCGTGATCGACCAGGAGCCCTACCGTATCGCGCTGGAACAGGCCGATGCGGCGCTCGCCAATGCCCGGCTCGGCGTCGAGCAGCTCAAGGCGGCCTACCGGATGGCGGTGGCCAACGAGAAGTCTGCCGAGACCGAGGCGGCCTACCGCGACTCCGAGCTCAGGCGGCAGCAGGAACTCTCCCGCAAGGGCGTGTCCGCGTCCTCGTCGCTGGACAGCGCCCGGCACGACGCCAACAAGGCGCGCGACGCGCTGGCGGCGGCCAAGCAGGGCGTGGCCAATGCGCTGGCCGGTCTCGGCGGCAAGCCGGACCTGGAAACCGACCAGCATCCGTCGGTCCAATCGGCGCTGGCGGCACGCGAAAAGGCGGCCTACAACCTGTCGCTGACCACCGTGCATGCCCCCTCCGATGGCGTTCTCTACCAGGCGGCATCCTTCCGCGCCGGCCAGTTCGTGGCCGCGGGCAACCCGCTTTTCGCGCTTGTTGCGACGAATGACTCCTGGGTGGATGCCAATTTCAAGGAAACCCAGCTTTCCGGCATCAAGACGGGCGAAAGCGCGGACGTGGAGTTCGACAGCTATCCGGGCCAGACGTTCAAGGGACGCGTGGCGGCGATCGGGGCGGGAACCGGCGCGGAATTCTCGCTGCTGCCGGCGCAGAACGCCACCGGCAACTGGGTCAAGGTGACCCAGCGCGTGCCGGTGCGCATCGCGCTCGACAAGTCGGATGCCCTGCCGGACCTTCGCTCCGGCCTGTCGGCCAAGGTGAGTGTCGATACCGGCCGCAAGCCTCTCTATGCCGCCTGGCTTCCCAGTGCCTTCGCCGGAGAGACGGATGATGGCGCCGGCAAATGAGTGCCGCGACAGAAACGTTTGAGGAAGTCCCGCATCGCGGGCTGATCACGCTGTCGATCATGCTCGGCACCATCATGCAGGTGCTCGACACGACGATCGCCAACGTGGCGCTGCCCTCGATGCAGGCCGACCTCGGGGCGTCGCAGGACACGATCACCTGGGTGCTGACCTCCTACATCGTGGCGGCGGCGATCATGACGCCGCTGACCGGCTGGCTGTCCGACACGTTCGGGCGCAAGGAACTGTTCCTCACCTCCATCGTCGGCTTCGTCGTCACCTCCATGGCCTGCGGGCTGGCCTGGAGCCTGGAGACGATGGTGCTGTTCCGCCTGCTCCAGGGCCTGTTCGGCGCGGCCATCGTGCCACTGTCGCAGACCTTCCTGCTCGACATCAACCCGCGCGAACGCCACGGGTCCGCCATGGCCATGTGGGGCGCCGGCATCATGGTCGGACCCATCATCGGCCCGACGCTGGGCGGCTGGCTGACCGAGACCATGAACTGGCGCTGGGTCTTCTTCATCAACCTGCCGGTCGGCATCCTGGCCTTCGCCGGCAGCGCGGCCTACCTGCCCGCGATCGCACGGCGGGTGCGCAATTTCGACTTCTTCGGTTTCGCCATGCTGTCGCTCGGCATCGGGGCGCTGCAGATGATGCTCGACCGCGGCGGCGAGGTGGACTGGTTCTCCTCGACGGAAGTGTGGATTGAGCTGTTCCTTGCGATCACCGGCTTCTGGGTCTTCTGCGTGCATATCGCGACGGCGGAGGATCCGTTCATCGATCCGAAGATCTTCAGGGACCGGAATTTCGTCACCGGGCTCGTCTTCATCTTCGTCATCGGCATCATCCTGCTGGCGAGCCTCGCGTTGCTGCCGCCGATGCTGGCGCGCATCTTCGGCTACCCGACGATCACGACGGGCCTCGTCATGGCGCCGCGCGGCGTCGGCACGATGATCTCGATGATCCTCGTCGGCCGGCTGGTGCGCACCGTCGACGCGCGCCTGCTGGTGCTCGCAGGGCTCGGGCTCGCGGCGGCGTCGCTGTGGATGATGTCCGGATTCTCGCCGCAGATGGACGATTCGCTGGTGATCATCTCGGGCGTCGTCCAGGGGCTGGGCCTGGGCCTTGTCTTCGTGCCGCTGTCGACGGTGGCCTTCTCGACGATGGAAGCGAAATACCGTGCCGATGGCACCAGCCTGTTCTCGCTGACGCGCAACATCGGTTCGTCGATCGGGATCTCGCTCGTCTCCGTGGTGCTGACGCACAACGTGCAGGTCAACCACACGGAGTTGTCGGCCTTCATCAACCCCTACAACCCGAACCTCGTGCACCTGTCACCGCAGGCGGCGGCGGGCGATCCGACGATGCTTTCCATCGTCGACCTGATCGTCAACCAGCAGGCGCTGATGATCTCCTACGTCAACGATTTCCTGCTGATGATGGTGGTCACGCTGATGGCGGTGCCGCTGGCGCTGATGCTGCGCAAGCCGCGCGGCGCGACCATGGCGGCGCCGGCCGCGCAGCACGCGGAGTGAAACGCCATCCGGGCGCTCAGTCGCCGTCGGCAGGAAAGCCGAACAGGTCCTGCGGGTTTTCGACCAGGGCCAGGTGGCGGGACTGTTCGTCCGGGAACCATGACAGGACGGTGTCGGTCAGGGCCGCGTCATCGGGATAGTCGGCCGTCGTCTTCGCCAGGTTGTGGGGCCAGTTGGTGCCCCAGATGATGCGCTCGGGCGCATAGGCGGCGACGTCGCGCGCCATGGCGGCGATGTCGGCATAGTCCGGTCCGCCGGCCAGCGAGGATTCGTAGCAGCCGGCGAACTTGAACCAGCAATTGCCGCCGTCGATCAGCCGCTTGACGAGCCGAAGTTCCGGCCCGTCCGGCGTCGCGCCACGGAAGAACTTGCCGTGGTGGTCGATGACGAAGCGGGACCGCAGCGATGCCAGGCGGATGAAATGGTCGGCGATGTCCGATCCGTCGAACTGGACGGCCATCATCCAGCCCATGTCGGCGGCAATCCCGTCCACCGCTTCCAGCTGCGTCAGGCCGACCGCGCCGCCGGGCAGGTCCATGATGCGGGCGCCACGCACGCCGCCCTCGTGCAGGCGCTGCAATTCGGCCGGTCCGGTCCGGGGGGACACGACCGCGACGCCGCGGGCCTTGGCGCCCATGTCCGCAAGGCAGGCGAGCAGGCTTTCATTGTCGTGCTGGTGGGCATTGCCCTGGGTGATCACGACGCGCGCGATGCCGAGCCAGTCCATCACCCGGCGGTAATCGGCGGGGCCGGGGATGCCGTCGGGCAGGGCCGGGCCTCCCGGCATGGCCGGATAGTCCGGCAGATACATGTGCATCTGCGTGTCGACCGTGCCGGGAGGCAGGGTGACACGCGGCTTTCGCCCGGCGTAGGTCCGCTCGATCATGCCTCGTCCCGGAGCGCGAATTTCGCCAGCGCTTCGCGGTCGATCTCGATGCCGAGACCCGGCCCGTCGGGGATGCGGACAATGCCGTTGTCATGCTCGATCGGCGTCTTGGCGATGGCCTGGCGGAATGGGTTCGGCGTCCGGTCGAATTCGAGGATGGGCTCGATCGGCTCGCGGCGCGGCGGATCGGGCAGTAGGGAGGCCATGAACTGCAGGCTGGCCGCGATCTGCACCACCGTGCCCCAGACATGCGGAACGAGGCGGACCCCGTGCAGGGCCGCCATGTCGGCGATGCGGCGCATCTCGGTGAAGCCGCCCGTACCGCAAAGGTCCGGCTGGGCGATGTCGATGCAGCGGGTCTCCAGTGGTTCCCGGAAGCCGAAGCGTCCATGCCAGGTCTCGCCGCCGGCGACCGCGATCGGCTGGCCGGCACGCACGGCGCGATAAGCGCCGAGCTGCTCGGGGATCACCGGCTCCTCGAACCAGTCGATGCCGAACTGCGCGGCTGCCTGGCCGACCCGCACCGCTTCCAGCACGTCGTAGCCGTGATTGGCGTCGATCATCAGGCGGGTGTCGGGGCCGATGGCCTCGCGCACCGCGGCGATGACCTCAAGATCCTGCTTCGGGTCGAACCCGATCTTGATCTTCACCGCGTGGAAGCCGGCCCTGACGTGGGCAGCGCACTCGGCGGCATTGTCGGCCACCCGGTCGACGCCGTCGCGGCGGAAGGAGCCGGTGGCATAGGCGCGCACGCTCTCACGCAGCCGCCCGCCGAGCAGGACGGAAACCGGCACGCCGAAATGCTTGCCCTTGATGTCCCACAGCGCGACATCGATGCCGGACAGGGCCGTGACGGCCAGGCCCCGCTGGCCCTGGTCGCGGAAGAGGTTGTAGAGTTCCTGCCACAGGATCTCGGTATCGAGCGGATTGCGCCCGACAAGCCTGCCGGCATAGGCCCTGACGACCGCGGCATTGGGCAGCGCGGGGCCAAGGCATTCGCCCCAGCCCGTGGTGCCATCCTCGCAGACGATCTCGACCAGCACGTGCTGGCGCCGGTCGAAGCGCATAGAGGCGCTTTCGAAGGCGGTTTCGAGCTTGTGATCGAGAATGTGGGTATGGACCGCGGCAATCTTCATGGGAACCGGCCTTCAGATGTCGGCTGCTTTTTCGATGAGGGCGGCGAGCATGGCTTCCTCCTCCGCCGTCAGGTCGGTCAGCGGCGGGCGAACGCCGCCGGCCTCGAAGCCGACCTGGCGCACGCCAGCCTTGATGGCGGATACCGCATAGCCCTTCTGGCGGTTGCGGATGGCCATGAAGGGATAGAAGAACCCGGTCAGGATCTGCTCGGTGCGGCTGCGTTCGCCGGCGCGCAGGGCGCGGTAGAATTCCATGGCCAGTGCCGGCACGAAGTTGAACACGGCCGAGGAATAGGTGGTGAAGCCGGCACCGAGATAGGCCTCGGCAAACAGCTCGGCCGTCGGCATGCCGCCGAGGTAGGTCAGGCGGTCCCCCATGGTCGCAGTGATCTGGCGGACCAGGCCGATGTCGCCCGATCCGTCCTTGAAGCCGACGAGATTGGGGCATTCCTCGCAGAGACGCTGGAGCGTCGCCGGCTGGAGGATGGAGTTGTCGCGGTTGTAGACCATGACGCCCATGCCCGTGGCCTGGCAGACGCGCTTGACGTGGCGGTAAAGCCCTTCCTGCGGCGCATCGATGAGGTAGTGCGGCAGCAGCAGGATGCCGTCGCCGCCGGCCTTCTCGACCGACCGGGCGATGGAGACCGCGATCTCCGTTCCGTAACCGCAGCCGGCCACAATGGGCGTGTTTCCGGCCGAGGCCTTGGCGGCGGAGACGATGGCTGGGATTTCTTCGGGCGCCAGCGAGAAGAATTCCCCGGTGCCGCCGGCGGCAAACAGGACCGAGGCGCCGAAACCGGACAGCCACTCGATGTGCTTGCGATAGGGCGCTTCGTTGAAGGCGCCGTCCGCATCGAAGGCGGTGACGGGGAAGGAAAGCAGGCCGGCGCCGAGCGCCACCTTCAGGTCTTGCGGAGTCATGTCGTGTCGGGTCCTGTCGCGTGAAAAGGGCGTGGCCGGCATCATAGATGCAGGGCGACCTTTGTCAATAATTTATATGATGAGTTGCCTCACGACATGCGCAGCATGCGCTTATAGCGGGCCTGGCCACCCAGAAGATGGGTCCGCATGGCCTGGCGCGCGCGCTCGTCGTCGCCTTCGGCGATAGCATCCGCCACGGCCCGGTGTTCGGCCTGGAGCATTTCCAGGTAAGCGGAATCGACGGTTTCCCGGCGGTCCGTCTGCAGTCGCCGGCGGGGAATGGCATCGCCGCCCAGCATGGCCAGGAATTCGCGGAAGCGCGGATTGTTGGTGGCATCGGCAATGGCGAGGTGGAAAGCGAAATCCGCTTCCGTCGTGGTTTCGCCGGCCTCGACGCAGGCGTCGATGTCCGACAATCGCTGGTAGATCGCCTCTTCCTGTGCCGGGGAGCGGCGGACGGCGGCCAGTCCGGCCGCCTCGATCTCCACAGCGGTGCGCAGTTCGAGAATCTCAATGATGCTGGAAAGCTTTTCCGGATCAATGCCCTGGAAGGGGGTGGAGGTTGCCGGCCGATTGGCGGTGACGAACACGCCGGCGCCCTGCCGGGCCTCGACGAGGCCTTCGGATCGCAGTGCCGCGACGGCTTCCCGCACGACCGTGCGCGAGACCGCGTGGCTGGCGGTGAGTTCGGCTTCGCTCGGCAGCTTGTCGCCGATGGAATAGTCTCCGCGCTGGATTGCCTCGCGCAGCGCGGTGGCCATGGTCAGCACCAGATTGCGCCGCCGCTTGCCCGCGTCCTGCTTCCTGCCCACCGCGTCCATGATTCCCGCCGCCCTGTTGCCTCGCCTGCCTCCAAAAGATTGCGGGACGGGTCATTTGTCAATCAGGTTCTTCAAATTCAACTGATGACTATTGACTACTTATCATATGAATGTAAGCTTCGCCGACCTTGCACGACAGGGCCGAACCCGTTTCACGTCACGTTCCCGGGAGGACACCACCATGACGGCTTTCGCATTCATCCGCTCCACCGCACTCGCAGGCGTGCTGGCTGCCGCCGGCCTTGCCGGCATGGCGCAGGCGCAGGAGATCCGCGGCTGGAACACCCATGCGCCGGACTATCCGAACTCCGTCGCGATGGACCATTTCGGCGAGATCGTCGCCGAGAAGACCAATGGCCGGATCAAGCCCAAGACCTATCACTCCGCCCAGCTCGGCGAGCAGGACCAGGCCATCGAGCAGCTGCAGTTCGGCGGCATCGATTTCGCGGTGTTCAACCTGACGCCGCTCAACAACCTCGTGGCCGAAACCCAGGTCACCACGCTGCCCTACGCCTTCAAGTCGGTCGACCACATGCACCGCGTGGTGGACGGTCCGATCGGCGAGGAAATCGCCAAGGCGATGGAAAGCGTCAACATGGTCGGGCTGGCCTGGTACGACAGCGGCGCGCGCTCCTTCTATGCCACGAAGCCGCTGAACTCGGTGGAAGACCTCAAGGGCCTGAAAATCCGCGTGCAGAATTCCGACGTCAACGTGGCCATGGTCGAAGCGCTGGGCGCCAACGCGACGCCGATCCCGTTCGGCGAGGTCTACACGTCGATCCAGTCGGGCGTCGTGGACGGGGCCGAGAACAACTGGCCGTCGTATGAATCGACCAACCATTACGAGGTCGCGAAGAACTACATCCTCGACCAGCACACCATCGTCCCGGAAATCTTCGTGGTGGCGAAGTCGACCTGGGACAAGATGAGCCCGGAAGACCAGGCGATCGTGCGCGAGGCGGCCAAGGAAAGCGCGGCGATGCAGCGCGACCTGTGGGCCAAGCGCGAAAAGGCTTCCGAGGAGAAGGTGCGGGCTGCCGGCAACCACATCGTCGAACTGGCCGACAAGTCGTCGTTCATCAACGCGATGAAGCCGGTCTACGACCAGTTCGTGACCGACGCGAAGATCAAGGATCTGCTGCAGCGTATCCAGGCCACCGAATAAGGCCCGGGTACCATCGAACGGCCGGACCGCCGCGATCGGTCCGGCCTTTCCATCCAGCGAACAGGCCGGAGAAACCCCGATGCGCTTTCGCATCCTCGATCACCTTGCCCGGATCATGGCCCTGATCGGCGGGCTGGCCCTCGTGGGGCTGGTCGCCATCACCGGCTGGCAGGTCTGGGGCCGCTACGTTCTCAACGACACGCCGACCTGGGCGGAGCGGCTGTCGCTGCTGCTGATCCTGGTCGTGGCGCTGCCGCTGGCAGCCGTCGGCCTGCGCGAGAACTTCCACCTCGGCATTTCCTTCTTCGTGGAAGCTCTGCCGAAGGGCGCCCAGCGCGCCATCGCGGTGTTCAACACGGTGACCCTCGGCCTGTTCGGCCTGGCCATGGCGACCTATTCCTGGACGCTGGTCGCGGGGACGTGGAACCGGGACATCCCGCTGCTCGGCGTGCCGCAGGCCTTCCAATACATCCCGCTGGTCATCTGCGGCGTGCTCATCGTGCTCTTCATGGGTGAGCGGCTGTGGTTCCAGCTTCGCCACGGCGAACGGTTCTTCGACGAGGAGCGTGACTGATGGGGCTGACCATCCTCCTGTGTTCGTTCGCGGCCGGCATCGTCATCGGCCTGCCGATCGCCTTCGCGCTTGGCGTGGCCGCGCTGCTGACGGCCTTCTACGAAGGCGTGCTGCCGCTGATCGTCTTCCAGCGCATGGTGGCGGGCATGAACGTGTTCTCGCTGCTGGCCATTCCCTTCTTCATCTTCGCCGGCGAACTGATGATGCGCGGCGGCATCGCCATGCGGCTGGTGCGCTTCGCGCAGACGCTGGTCGGGCAGATGCGCGGTGGCCTCGGCCTCGTCAACGTGCTGTCGTCGATGCTTTTCGGCGGCATTTCCGGCTCCGCGGTGGCCGACGCGTCGGCGCTCGGTTCGGTCATGATCCCGATGATGCGCGAGCGCAAGTACGACGACGACTACTCGGTCAACGTGACAGTGACGGCGTCGATCGCCGGTATCATGATCCCGCCGAGCCACAACATGATCCTCTATTCGCTGGCCGCCGGCGGTGGCATTTCCATCGCCTCGCTGTTCCTTGCGGGCGTGATCCCCGGCATCATCATGTGCCTGTGCCTTGGCGTCGCCGCCTACGTGGTGGCGATCCGCCGCGGCTACCCTGCGGAGGCCTTTCCCGGATGGCGGGCCGTGGCCACGGCCGGCCTGTCGGCCTTTCCGGGCCTGATGACCGCGGTGGTCATCATCGGCGGCGTCCTGTCGGGCATTTTCACGGTGACGGAATCGGCGGCCATCGGCGTGATCTACGCGCTGGTCGTGACGCTGTTCGTCTATCGCTCGCTCGATTTCGCGGCATTCCGCGACGCGGTGCTGATCTCGATCCGCACCACGGCGATGGTGATGATCCTGATCGGCACGGCCACGTCGTTTGCCTATTTCCTCGCGCTCTACGAGGTGCCGGCACTGATCCTCAACGGCATGCTGCACGTGTCGGAAAACCCGCTCGTCATCCTGCTGATGATCAACATCGCCCTCCTCATGCTGGGCATGTTCATGGACATGGGCGCGCTGATCCTGATCTGCACGCCGATCTTCCTGCCGGTAGTCAAGGAAATCGGCATGGACCCGGTGCAGTTCGGCATGATCCTGATGATGAACCTGGGCCTCGGGCTGACGACCCCGCCGGTGGGAGCCTGCCTGTTCGTCGGCTGCGCGATTGCCAAGGTACGCATCGAGCACGTGCTGAAGACGATCTGGCCGTTCTACGTCGCGATCCTGGTGGCTCTGGTGTTGACGACCTACGTCCCGGCTGTTTCGCTGACGCTCCCTGCCCTGTTCCAATGAGGTGACCGACATGCTCAACCGGATTCTGATCACGGGCGCGGCCGGCGGCGTCGGGCGGCAGTTGCGCCCGCTGCTGGCTCCGATGGCGCAGACCCTGCGCCTGGCGGATATCGTGGCAATTCCCGATGCCGGCGCCAACGAGGAGGTCGTGACCTGCGACATGGCGGATGCAGCGGCGGTTTCGGCCATGGTCGAAGGCTGCGACGCGATCGTCCACCTGGGCGGCATATCCACCGAGCAGTCGTGGGACAAGATCCGGCCGGCCAATATTGACGGGGTCTTTCACCTGTACGAGGCGGCGCGGATGCACGGGAACCCGCGCATCCTCTTCGCCAGTTCCAACCATGTGGTGGGCTATTACCGCCAGGAAGAGCACCTGGACAACACCGCGCTGTCACGCCCGGACGGGCTCTACGGCGTGTCGAAGTGTTTCGGCGAGGCGATGGCCTCGATGTACCACGACAAGTTCGGGGTCGAGACGGCCATCGTTCGAATCGGCTCCTGTTTTCCCGAGGTATCAAACCGGCGCATGCTGTCGACCTGGTTGAGCGCGGGCGACCTGGCCCGGCTGATCGAGCGGTGCTTCACGGTGCCGCGTCTCGGTTGCCCGATCATCTACGGCATTTCCGACAATGCCACGGCGTGGTGGGACAATTCGCGGGTGCGTTACCTGGGCTGGAAGCCGGAGGATTCATCCGAGCCGTTCCGGGCTGCCGTCGAGGCCGCCGGGCCGGCACCGGACGCCGAGGACCCGCTTGCGAAATACCAGGGCGGGGCTTTCACCGCCGAGCCGATCCACAAGCTCTGAAGGCGGCGGACCCGGTTTCCGCCTTCGCGGGAGTTTCCCTAAAGCAGGCCGGCGAGCCCGGCCTGCGGCATCAGCGCGCCGGGGTGGGCGATGACGCGGGCCGAGACGGTGTGGGCGAAACGGGCAGCAGATCCGTGATCATGGCCGGCTGCCGCCGCAGCGAGAAAGGCGCCATTGAAGGAATCGCCCGCGCCGGTGGTGTCCACCGGGGTGACGCGCTCCAGCCCGCCGATGGCCTCGCTCCCGTCAGGGCCGGCGACCAGCATGTCATCGCCGCCATTCTTGACCACGGCGACACCGGCTCCCGCGGTGCGATAACGGTCGGCGCAAGCGGCCAGCGAAGCGTCGCCGAAGACCGTCTTCTCGTCATCGAAACTTGGCAGGACGAGGCTCGAGACCGCCGCCGCAGCCATGATCGCATCGCGCATGGCGTCCGGTGTTTCCCAAAGGCGAGGTCGGATATTCGGATCGAAAACCGTCATCTTGCCGGCCTTGCGCGCCGCATCGACCATGGCGACCAGCACGGCGCGGCGATCCGGCGCGAGGATGGCGAGCGTGATCCCGGAAAAATAGACGACGTCCGCGGAACCGACGGCCAGTCCGAGGGCGGCCTCGTCGTCGGCAAGCAGGCGGGCCGCGGACTGTGACCGCCAATAGGTGAAGGAGCGCTCGCCGTCCGTCGTGTCGATCAGGTAGAGGCCGGGCTGGCGGACCGGATCGCGGGCAATGTGGCCGGTGCCGATCCCGTTGGCTTCCAGGAAGGACAGGATGCCGGCGGAGTGGGCGTCCTCACCAAGGCGGGTGAAGTAGCCGACGTCCCAGGCGTCCGGTGCGGTCAGCGCGCGGAAGTACCAGGCCGTGTTCAGGGTGTCGCCGGCATAGCCGAGGTTCCAGGCGCCATCGGCGCGGCGGGAAAACTCCAGCATGCACTCGCCGATGGACAGGAAAGACCTCATCGCCGCGGCCCTCACAGGACCTTGCCGGGGTTGAGCAGGCCGAGCGGATCGAGCGCGGCCTTGATGCGGGCCATGGTTTCGATCTCGGTGACGGAGCGGGTCTGGCCCAGCCACGGCTTCTTGGACACGCCGATGCCGTGTTCCGCGGAGATGGTGCCGCCGAACGTGCCGACCAGCTTGTAGACCGTATCGGAAATCAGCCGTTTCGGCTGGTTGCCGCCCGCGGCACGGTCGCGCACGACGATATGCACGTTGCCGTCGCCGATGTGGCCGTAGAACAGGGCATGGGCGTCGTCGAGCGCCTCCGCCAGGGCCGCGCGGCAGGCGACGGCGAAGTCGTCCATGCGATGGATCGGCAGGCCGATATCGAAGGGGATATGGGCACCGAAGGTCTGCGAGAACTCGGAGACGGCGTCCCGCACGGTCCAGAAATCGGTGACATCGGCCTGCGACCGCGCGACCACCGCATCGGCCAGCAGGCCGGACTCGGCACGGGCCTCGAGGAAGGCGTCGAACTTTGCGCGGTCATGGGTGTCGTCGGTGCCCTGCGCCTCGATCAGCACGTAGAAGCCATGGCCGGCGGGAAGCGGCATGCGCAGGCCCGGTGTCGTGGCGATCAGGCTCCAGTAGTCGGCCCACATCACCTCGAAGGCCGACAGCATGGGGCCGAGGCCGCGGCGCGCCTGTTTCAGCAGGTCGAGAACGGCCTCGTAGCTGTCCAGCGCGCAGACAGCGGCGGTGGAAAAGGCCGGCAAGGGCGCCAGCCGCAGAACAGCGCGGGTGACGATGCCGAGCGTGCCTTCCGAGCCGATGAAAAGCTGCTTCAGGTCGTAACCGGCGTTGTTCTTGATCATGCGGTTGAGGCTGGTGACCACGGTGCCGTCGGCCAGGACCACTTCCAGTCCGAGCACCATGTCGCGCGTCATGCCGTAGCGGATGACGCGGTTGCCGCCGGCATTGGTGGAGATGTTGCCGCCGATGGCACAGGAGCCGCGCGCGCCGAGATCGAGCGGCATGTAGAGGCCTTCCGCCGCAGCGGCCTGCTGCACCTTTTCCAGCGGTACGCCGGCCTGGACGACCATCGCGCTGCCGGTCACGTCGAGTTCCTCGATGGCGTTCATGCGTTCCAGCGACAGGGCGACGGCGCCTTCCTCCGGGATGGCGCCACCGCACAGGCCGGTCAGGCCGCCCTGCGGCACGACCGGTACGCCGTGGCGATGGCAGATTGCCATGGCCCGCGACACATCCGCGGTGTTCGCCGGGCGGACCAGGGCCAGCGGCAAGACGGGGGCAAGGCCGCTCCAGTCCGTGCGATTGCGTTCCGGCACGGCCTCGCCGACCGACAGGGTGCGTTCATCGAGGGCCGAACGCAACTCGTCCAGAAAGGCCTGCCGGCCATGATCATTCGCGGACACGCGTCAGCCCTTCTTCACCAGGCGGGCGCATTCCGGAACCGGCGACGTGACGGTGCCTTCATCGAAGAAGCGGACGAGGTTTTCCACCGTCAGGTCGCCCATGGCACGGCGCGTTTCCACCGTGGCGCTGCCGACGTGGGGCAGGAGCACGACGTTCTCCAGCGGGAACAGGGCTTCCGGCACGTGCGGTTCGTTCTCGAACACGTCCAGGCCGGCGGCGCCGAGGCGGCCATCGACCAGGGCATCGACCATTTCCTTCTCGTCGATCACCGTGCCGCGCGCGACATTGATCAGCGTGCCTTCGGGACCGAGCGCTTCGATGACCGCGCGGTTGACGAGCTTGCTCGTGGCCGCCCCGCCCGGCGTGATGACGACGAGGTAGTCGACCTCGCGGGCCATCTCGACGAGGTCGGGGCAATAGCGCCAGGAAACGTCCTTCGGGTTGCGGCTGTGGTAGGAAATCGCGCAGCCGAAGCCGGCTTCCAGCTTGCGGGCGATGGTCTCACCGATCCGCCCCAGGCCGAGGATCCCGACCTTCTTGCCCTCGATGGAACTTGTCAGCGGGGCGGCACCGAAGCCGCTCCACTTGCCGGCCCGGACATAGGCATCGTCACGCAGGACGCGGCGGGAGACCGCCAGCATCAGCAGGATGGCGGTGTTGGCCACGTCGTTGTTGAGCACGTTCGGCGTATGGGTGACGAGGATGCCCCGTTCGGCGGCCGCCTTCGCGTCGATGGCGTCATAGCCGACACCGAAGCAGGAGATGACCTTCAGGTTGGGCAGTTTCGCCATGATGTCCGGCTTCAGCCCGTCGTGGCCGTTGGTGGCGACGGCGACGATGGCCTCGCCGTTCTTCGCCAGGAAGGCGTCCCAGTCGGTCACCTCGCGGCCGGGATGAACCGTGAAGCGGTCCTCCAGGGCGGCAAGGGTGCGCGGCGTCGTGCCGCCGACGAGCAGGAGATCGGGTTTCATGTCGCAACAAGCCTTTCTGCGCTCTGGCGCGAAGCAATCAGTAGGTCGCCCGGCCGCCGGAAATGTCGAAGACGCCGCCGGTGGTGAAGGAATTCTCGCGGCTGGCCATGAAGCAGATCATGGCGGCGATCTCGTCGACCTCGACAAAGCGCCCGCGCGGGATCTTGGACAGCATCATGTCGATGAACTCCGGCTTCATCTGGTCGAAGATGCGGGTGCGCGCCGCTGCGGGGGTGATGCAGTTCACCGCGATGTCCTGGCCCGCCAGTTCCTTGCCGAGCGACTTGGTGAGGCCGATCACGCCGGCCTTGGACGCCGAATAGGCGGCGCCGTTGGGGTTGCCCTCCTTGCCGGCGATCGAGGCCACGTTGACGATGCGGCCGTAGCCGTTGGCCTTCAGGTGGGGCACGACCGCCTTGTTGGTGAAGAAGGTACCGTTGAGGTTCAGGTTCATGATCCTGAGCCATTCCTCGACCGGATAGGTCTCGACCGGATCGTTGAGGCCCGCGATGCCGGCGGAATTGACCAGAATGGAGAGCTTGCCGAGGTCGGCGACCGTGGCCTCGGCCGCTGCCCGGCAGGCAGCGGCGTCGGTGATGTCGACGACCGCGACGGAGCAGGCCTCGCCGAGGCCGGCCTTCGCCTTTTCGAGCATGGCCGCGTCGATGTCCCAGAGGCGGACGCGGGCGCCGCCTTCAACCATGCGCCGTGCGGTCGCAAGGCCGATGCCCTGCGCCCCGCCGGTGATGACGGCGACCTCGCCGGAAAAGTCGTAAGCGTTCATGATCAGGCGTCCGCCTTCACGGTCTGGCGCTGGCTGCCCAGCTTGTCGATGCCCAGTTCCATGACGTCGCCCGCCTTGAGGTAGACCGGTGCGGGCTTGATGCCCATGCCGACGCCGGGCGGGGTGCCGGTGGAGATGACGTCGCCCGGATGCAGCGTGAACAGCGTGGAGAGGTGGGCAATGACCTGGGCCACGGTGAAGATCTGCGTGGACGTGTTGCCGTTCTGCATCCGCTTGCCGTTGACGTCGAGCCACATGGCGAGGTCCTGCGGGTCGCCGACCTCGTCGCGGGTGACGAGCCAGGGACCGGTCGGGCCGAAGGTGTCGCAGGACTTGCCCTTGGTCCACTGGCCGGTCAGCTGGGTCTGGAAGTGGCGCTCCGACACGTCGTTGATGACGCAATATCCGGCGACGTAGTCCAGGGCCTCGGCTTCCGAGACATACTTGCAGGGCTTGCCGATGACGACGCCCAGTTCGACTTCCCAGTCGGTGTGGGTGGAGCCGCGCGGCATGACCACGTCGTCGTTCGGGCCGACGATGGCGGAGTTCGCCTTCATGAACAGGATCGGGTGGGCCGGAATATCGGCGCCGGTTTCCGCGGCATGGTCGGAATAGTTCAGGCCGATGCACATGAACTTGCCGATGTTGCCGACGCAGGGGCCGAAGCGCGGGTTGCCCTCGACCTTCGGCAGGGAGGCGGCATCGAGGGCGGCGAGGCGCGCCAGGCTTTCGTCGGACAGGGCCGCACCGGCGATGTCATCGACATGGGCAGACAGGTCGCGCAGGGCACCGTCGGCATCGATCAGGCCGGGCTTTTCCTCTCCGGGGTTTCCGTAACGTACGAGTTTCATGGATTCTTCCTTGTCGTGTGATCGGTATCGTGTGGTCAGTGGTTGTTGCGCGGCACGAAGCGGTTGCCAATGTCGCGGTAGGTGTCGGCGTCCTTCAGCGTCATGCCCTCGGAGAAGGGTTGCACCTTCTCGCGGAAATACTGCTGCCAGGGCGACTGGCTCTCGGGCATGGGATAGCCGCCCCTGTCCTCCAGCTCCTTGCGGCGGGCGGCCAGATCGTCATCGGAAACGAGCATGTCGGCGGTGCATTTCTTCAGGTCGATGCGCACCCGGTCGCCTGTCTTCAGCAGGGCCAGGCCGCCACCCGCGGCGGCCTCCGGCGAGGCATTGAGGATGGAGGGGGAGCCGGACGTTCCGGACTGGCGGCCATCGCCGATGCAGGCCAGCGAGGAGATGCCCTTCTTGATGAGGTAGGACGGCGGGCGCATGTTCACCACTTCCGCACCGCCGGGATAGCCGATCGGTCCGGCGCCACGCATGAACAGGACGCAGTGCTCGTCGATGCCGAGCGCCGGGTCGTCGATGCGCTTGTGGAAGTCCTCCGGTCCGTCGAAGACCACGGCACGGCCCTCGAAGGCTTCCGGGTCGTCCGGGTTGGACAGGTAGCGCTGGCGGAATTCCTCGGAAATGACAGATGTCTTCATGATGGCGCTGTCGAACAGGTTGCCCTTGAGGTTGATGAAGCCCGCGTGGGTCTTCATCGGTTCGCCGATGGGCTTGATGACATCCGGGCTGACAATCTCGCGGCCGGCGCAGTTCTCGCCCATCGTCTTTCCGTTGACGGTCAGCGCGTCCGGGTGCGGCAGCAGGCCGGCCTTGAGCAGTTCGTTGACGACGGCCGGAACGCCGCCGGCGCGGTGGTAGTCCTCGCCGAGGTATTCGCCTGCCGGCTGGAGATTGACCAGGAGCGGGATCTCGTGACCGACCTTCTGCCAGTCGTCATTGTCGAGCGGGACGCCGAGATGGCGGGCGACGGCGTTCAGGTGGATGGGCGCATTGGTCGAGCCGCCGATGGCGGAGTTGACCACAATGGCGTTCTCGAAGGCCTCGCGGGTCATGACCTGCGACGGCTTGAGGTCCTCGTGGACCATGTCGACGATGCGGCGGCCGGTCTCGTAGGCCATCTGGCCGCGCTCGCGGTAGGGCGCGGGAATGGCGGCGGAGCCGGGAAGCTGCATGCCGAGCGCCTCGGCCAGCGAGTTCATGGTGGTGGCCGTGCCCATGGTGTTGCAATAGCCGACCGACGGGGCGGAGGACGCGACGAGCTCGGCAAAGCCCTCGTCGTCGATCAGGCCGGCGGCATGGAGTTCGCGCGCCTTCCAGACGATGGTGCCGGAGCCGGTGCGCTGGCCGCGGAAAAAGCCGTTGAGCATGGGGCCGACGGAGAAGGCGATGGCGGGAATGTTGACGGTGGCGGCCGCCATGAGCAGCGCCGGCGTGGTCTTGTCGCAGCCGATCGTCAGCACGACACCGTCGATGGGATAGCCGAAGAGCGATTCGACCAGCGACAGGTAGGCGAGATTGCGGTCGAGGCTGGCGGTCGGGCGCTTGCCGGTCTCCTGGATCGGGTGGACCGGGATTTCCATCACCGTGCCGCCGGCGGCAATGATGCCATCGCGCAGGCGCTTGGCCAGCTCGACATGGTGCCGGTTGCAGGGCGACAGGTCGGAACCGGTCTGGGCGATGCCGATGATCGGCTTGCTGCCCTTCAGTTCATCGAGCGTCAGGCCGTAATTGAGATAGCGTTCCAGGTAGAGCGCGGTCATCTCCGGGTCGTCCGGATTGTTGAACCACTGGCGGGAACGCAGGTCGGCGGGGTTTTTCTTCTTGGTCATGGTTCGGAATCTCCGGTCGGGGGCAGTTCGGCGTGACGGATCGGACGGCTCAGATGGACCAGCCGCCGTCGATCACGCAGGCCTGCCCGGTGGTGAACGCACTTTCGTCCGAAGCCAGGTAGACGGCAAGGGCGGCAATCTCCTCCGGCCTGCCGATGCGTCCCATGGGCTGGCGGGCGATGAAGGCCTGCATGGCGGCCTCGTAGTCGCCGGTCGCGCGCAGGCGGTCGTGCAGCGAGGGGCTTTCCACCGTGCCGGGACAGATGGCGTTGCAGCGCACGCCCCTGGTGACAAAGTCCTGGGCAACCGACTTGGTCAGGCCGATCACGGCGGCCTTGCTGGTGCCGTAGATGAAGCGGTTCGGCGCAGCCGTCACGGACGAGGCGACGGAAGCGATGTTGACGATCGAACCGGAGCCGCGCTCCAGCATGGCCGGCAGGGCGGCGCGGATGGTGCGGTACATCGAGCGCACGTTGAGATCGAAGGCGAAATCCCATTCCTCGTCGGTGGAATCGAGGATGGTGCCGTGGTGGACGAAGCCGGCGCAGTTGAACAGGACGTCCGGGTTGGCGCGCCTGACGCCCTCGGCCACCGAGGCATCCGAACGGGCGTCGAGCACGAAGGTCTCGATGTTCGGATGGTTCATGCCCGCGAGTTCGGCCAGGGCCGCCTCGTTGATGTCGGTGGCGAAAACCTTCGCACCTTCTTCGGCCATGGCGAGGGCGGTTGCCCGCCCGATTCCCTGTCCGGCGGCGGTCGCCAGCGCCGTCTTGCCTTCAAGCCTCAACCTGCTGCCCATGGTCTTGTCGTCCCTTTTCACGTGTTCAGATGCCGTCAAGGCCGCCTTCAGGCGGCCCGGCTCTCCAGATCGTCCTCGATGTAGATCCGGATGATGTCCTCGAAGCTGTCTTCCGCCCGGAAGCCAAGCGCAAGCGCCCGGGCCGGGTCGAAATCGCGCGGCCAGCCGGCCACGATCCGGCGGATCGTTTCGTCGGGCTGGCGGCGGATCAACGCCACCGGCGCGTCGCCGGCGACGCGGCGCAGTGCCTCGATCTGCTCGGCCACCGTGCAGGAGACGCCCGGCATGTTCAAGCTCAGGCGGCCCTTCAGCGTCGCCGTGTCCAGCGAGGCGGCGTGGACGAGGAAGCCCGCAGCCGAGCGGGGCGAGGCGTGCCAGTGCCGCACGTCGTCGTCCACCGGCAGGATGGCCTCCTTGCCGTTCAGCGGCTCGCGGATGATGCCGGAAAAGAAGGAGGAAGCGGCGAGATTGGCCTTGCCGGGGCGCACGCAGACTGTCGGAAGCCGGATCGACAGGCCGTCGATGAAGCCCTTGCGGGCATAGTCGGCGACCAGCAGTTCGGTCATCGCCTTCTGCGCGCCGTAGGAGGTCTGCGGGGCGCAGAGGAAATCGTCGCCGATCTTGTCGGGGAAAGGCGCGCCGAAGACGGCGATGGAGGAGGTGAAGACGACACGCGGGCGATAGCTGCCGCCGCTCTTCGCGTGTTCGGTGTGCAGTGCCTCCAGCAGGTGCCAGGAGCCGCGGGCATTGATGTCCCAGCCCTTGTCGAAATTCTGCTCGGCATCGCCGGAGACGATGGCGGCGAGCAGGAAGACGAGATCGGGCCGTCGGGCGGCGAGGCGCGCGCTTTCGGCGGCGTCGGCAAAATTGCCGGTCTCGAGGGTCACCGGGAAAGCAGCCTCGACCGGGCGGGGGGCGACGATGTCATGCAGGGTCAGGCCGGCAATCGCGGCGCCGGGAAGACCGCCTGCGGCCAGAGCCCTGGCCAGCTTCTGGCCCACCATGCCGCCACCGCCGATGATCAGGATGTTCATGCCGCGCGCTCCGCTCATCGGGTGAGGCTGTTGATGTCGAGAAGTTCGAGGTAGATGCCGGAGTGGTCCTTCTCGCCGCCGTCGAGCGCCTCGATGAAACGCTTGAAACGCTCCTGCATCTGGGTGGTCAGCGGCAGGGTGAGACCGCAGCGGGCGGCTTCCTCCTGCACGTTGTCGAGATCCTTCAACTGGAACCGGGACGGCCCGCCGGGCGCGAAATTGCCGGTGGTCATGCGCTCGCCGTGCTGCTGAAGGATGACGGAATCGGCAAAGCCGCCCTTCAGCGCCTGGCGGATGGCGGCGGGGTCGGCGCCGCCTTTCTCGGCCAGCAGCATGGCCTCGGCGACAACGCCGATGGTGACGGCGACAATCGCCTGGTTGGCAAGCTTGGACAGTTGCCCGGCCCCGTGCGGGCCGACGCGCACCGGCCTGCCCATGGCCTCGAAGACCGGGCGGGCGGCATCGACGGCGGCTTCGTCGCCGCCTGCCATGATGGCGAGCGTCGCGGCCTCGGCACCCCTGGTGCCGCCGGAGACCGGCGCATCGACATGGCCAAGGCCCATGGCTTCCAGCCGGGCGGCATGGTCGCGCGCCTGCGAAGGCTTGATGGAGCTCATGTCGAGGACGGTCGCTCCCTTCTTCATGGCCTCTGCGACGCCCTGGTCGAACAGCATGGAGCCGACGGCGGTGCCGTCGGAGAGCATGAAGATCACGTAATCTGCATCGCCGACCGCTTCGGCCGGCGTCCCGGCGACGGTCGCCCCGGCCGGAACCAGCGCGTCGGCCTTAGCGCGGGTCCGGTTCCACGCGGTGACCGGGAAGCCGGCCTTCAGCAGGTTGGCGGCCATCGGGCCACCCATCAGGCCGGTTCCCAGGAATGCGATCTTCGGCTTGGTCATGGCGGATCCGTCTCTCGTTGCCGTTAGTCAGATCGAGGCGGTGATGCCGCCGTCGACGTAAAGCGTGTGGCCGTTGACGAAGGACGAGCCCCTGCCGGCCAGGAAGACCGCGGCAGCCACCAGTTCCTCCACCTCGCCCCAGCGCCCGGCCGGAGTGCGTTTCTCCAGCCAGGCGGAGAAATCGGCATCCTCGTAGAGCGCCTTGTTCAGCGGCGTCCGGAAGTAGCCCGGCGCAATGGCGTTGACCTGGATGTTGTGCCGGGCCCAGTCGGTCGCCATGCCGCGGGTGAGATTGCGGATGGCGCCCTTGGTGGCGGTATAAGGCGCAATGCCCGGCCGCGCCAGTTCGCTCTGCACCGAGGCGATGTTGATGATCTTGCCGGCACGGCGGGCGATCATGCCACGGGCCACGGCCTTGCCGACGAGATAGGCGCTGGTCACGTTGGTGCGGAACAGTTCATCCCACTTCTCGTCCGGAAAATCCTCCAGCGGGGTGCGGAACTGCATGCCGGCATTGTTGACGAGGATGGTGATCGGGCCTGCCTGTTCGACGTCGGCAACGGCGGCGTTCACCGCGGCCGCGTCGGTGACATCGAAGGCGGCGACGGTCGCCTTGCCGCCGGCCTCGCGGATGGACGCGGCGGCCTCGCTTGCACGGTCCGGGTTGCGGCCGTTGACAACGACGGCGGCACCGTGGGCGGCAAGCCCCCTGGCCAGTGCCAGGCCGATACCCATGCTGGAGCCCGTGACGAGGGCGGTCTGGCCTGTCAGGTCGAAGAGATCAGATGTCATGGCTGCCGGCCTCCCGTCCCGGCAAGGATGGCCGGTCAGGCGGTCTTCCGGTCCCGAAGATCGTCGCGGTAGGTTTGCAGGTGGGCGTTCAGGGCCGCATGGCAGGCGGCGACGTCGCGCCGGATCGCGGCGACGAGAATGGCCTCGTGCTCGGGGACCGTCGCCTCCCGGAAACCGGCTGATTCCAGCTCGGCAACCACCTGCTGGCGGAACTGCTCGTAGATGTTGCGATGGATGGCCCGGAGCGTATCGGAGGGACAGGCCGACAGCAGCGTGTCGTGAAACTCCCAGTCGATGCGCGTCCAGATGGGCACGAATTCGGTGATGTCGCCGGCGGCCCGCATCTTGGCCTCGATGTGGGCCAGCTTGTGGTGCGCGGCGTTGAGCCGGGCCTCCCACTCCAGGTCGCCATGCTTGATGGACAGGCGGGCGCCCTCGCATTCCAGGAGTATCCGCAGGTTCATCAGTTCGGTCAGGCGCTTTTCGGAGGCGACGGGAACATGGAACCCGCGCTGTTCCTCCTGGCTGACGAGATGTTCGTGGGCCAGTCGCAGCAGGACCTCCCGCATGGCGCTGGAACTGATGCCGTATGACTCCTTGAGCACGTCGGGGCGCAGCTTTTCGCCGGCCTTGAACTCGCCGGCCATCAGGCGCGCCTTGATGGAGCGGTAGACGGCCTGGGCCGTCATCCCTTCTTCGCTCGCCATGCCTCCTCCTCCCCAGGATGCCCGCTTTTTCTGCTCGTGCCGGGCTTCGCCGCACCGGAATCGGGCACAGCAGGACGCTGCACGGCGGCGCGGGCCATGATGGAACGCTACCCAATATTTTTGTGATCTGCAATGAATTTCAAAATTTCTGATGAAATTGGAAAAAAGGGTTGTCGGTCCATCATGGCAAATGTAATGTCGCTGACGCCGCGGGAGGTCGTGGCATTGAGTATGTCACGGTGCGACAATGTCGCGCCGGCCAATCGGGAGGACAATCCATGAAATTCAAGAAATCGCTTCTGGCGATGACCGCGGTGGCCGCCCTGGCGACCTCGGGCGCCTTTGCTGCGGATGACGTGACGACGCTGCGCATCCAGACGCACTACGGACCGGAGACGATCTCGGGCAAGAATGCCGCGATGTTTGTCGACGACGTGCAGACCATGTCGAACGGCTCGATCAAGATCGAGATGTTCTACTCCTCGTCGGTCGTCAAGTCGGTCGAGACCTTCGACGCGGCCGCGACCGGGATTCTCGACTGCGACATGACCGGCGGTGCCTACCAGACCGGCAAGAACCCGGCGTTCCAGTTCGTCGGCGACATCATGGGCGGCTATGACACGCCCTACCAGCAGCTCAGCTGGCTGCTGCTCGGCGGCGGCCTGGATGCGGCCCAGAAGCTTTACAACAAGTACGACATGCAGCTCGTCGGCTGGTGGGTCGTCGGCCAGGAATCGCTGGCCTCGACGAAGCCGATCAGCGGCATCGGCGACCTGAAGGACTGGAAGTTCCGTTCGCCCCCCGGCATGGAAACCAAGATCTTCGAAAAGCTCGGCGCCAAGCCGGTGGTGATGGACTTCACGGAAGTCTTCACCGCGCTGCAGACCGGCATCATCGACGGTGCCGACGCCTCGATCCTGGCCAACAACATGGGCATGGGTCTCTATGACATCGCCAAGTATGCCACCTATCCGGGCTTCCACTCGATGCCGTCGGATCACCTGGCCTGCAACAAGGCGAAGTGGGACGGCATGCCCGAGTACCAGCGCCGCATCATGAGCGTGGCGATGGAAAAGCTGGCGCTGCGCCAGGCGCTCGCCGGCGAGAAGGCCAACAACGAGGCTGCCGCCGAACTGAAGGCCAAGGGTGTCACGATCTCCGACTGGAGCGCTGAAGACCGCCGCGCCTTCCACGCTGCCGCCCAGGCCACCTGGGACGAGTTCGCGACCACGCCGGAAGCCAAGGACCTCGTGGCCAGCCACAAGGGCTACCTGAAGTCCCTCGGCCTGCTGGTCGAGTAATGCTCCTGCGGCGGGTCCTCCGGGACCCGCCGCTTTTCCCATACCAGGACGTGCCGGGAGGAGGCTGCCATGGTCGAGCATGAACGGACCGGCTGGATCGATCGCATCACCTGGACGATCAGCCGGGCGACGATGATCCTGCCTGCCGTGATCGTGGTGGTCATGACCATCGAGGTCATCAAGCGCTACATCTTCGCCAGCGGCACCCTCTGGGCCAATGAACTCTCCTTGTGGATTGCCGGCGCGGTCTACCTGCTTGCCGGGCTCTATGCCATGCAGCAGCGCAGCCACATCCGCATCACGCTTCTCTACGACATCGTGCCGACCTGGCTGCGCCGGGCCTTCGACATCATCTCGCTGGCGCTGCTGCTGGTCTTCGTCTTCTCCGTCATCTGGGGCGGCTTCGGCGAAGCCTGGGCCAAGATGATGCGCTGGGAGCGTTTCGGGACGGCATGGGATCCACCGATCCCGGCGACCATGAAGCCGCTGATCCTTGGCGTGCTGGTGCTGACCGCGCTGCAGGCCATCTCCAACCTGATCATGGACTGGAACCGGACCTCCAACGAGCACAGCATTCTCGACGAGGTCGACATCGACGTGGAAGGCATCCGCAAGGCCGAGGCCGAAATCGACGCGCGGCACGGGGCGGGTTCCAGCCGGGGCGCCTAGGCCGTTGCTCCCCGGCGGGAGCGAACTGACACTTTCCAAGACAAGCCGGCGTCGGGTTCTTCGAGCCGCAAAAAGAATACGGGGTGGGGACAATGGACATCGGTACGATCTCTATCGTGGTCTTGGTCGGCATGCTCTTGCTGCTGGCCATCGGCATGCCGCTCGGCTTCGCCTCCGGCTTCCTGGCCGTCGTCGTCATGGTGATGAAGTTCGGCCCGGACCTGCTGTTCCATTCGTTCGGAACCGGGCCGCTGAACATTCTCGCCCAGCGCATGTACGGCCTGTGTACCGATTACGTGCTGATCTCCGTGCCGCTGTTCATCCTGATGGCGACATTGCTGGAACGATCGTCCATCGCGCGCGACATGTATGACAGCCTGACGCTGTGGATGAGCCGGACGCGCGGCGGCATCGCCATCGTCACCTCGATCATGGCCATCATCATGGCGGCCATGTCCGGGATCATCGGCGGCGAAGTGGTGCTGCTCGGCCTGATCGCGCTGCCGCAGATGCTGCGGCTCGGTTACAACCAGAACCTCGCGGTCGGCACGATCTGCGCCTCCGGGTCGCTTGGCACCATGATCCCGCCGTCGATCGTGCTGATCATGTACGGCCTGATCACGGAAACCTCGATCGACGCACTGTTCCGCGGCGCCTTCGTGCCCGGCTTCATTCTCGGCGGCAGCTACATCGTCTACATCCTGGTACGCACCCGGCTGAACCCTTCGCTGGCGCCGCTGCCGGAGCCGGGACCGGACGACATGCCGGCGCGCGACAAGCAGCGCGCCTTCTTCACGCTGGTGCTGTGGCTGGCCGGCGCCTGGGGCGCCCTGTTCCTGGCCCATGCGGCGATGATCGAACTGCAGAACGCCGCCGGCCTGCTGAAGCCGACGGACTACCATCCCTACCCGGCGCAGAGCCTCGCCATCTACAGTGCCATGCTGGCGGCGGGCCTGTTCGTGCCGTCAATCGCCTTCGGGCGGCAGACGATCAGCGACACCTGGCGTCTCAGCAAGGGCCTTGTCGCCCCGCTGATCGTCGTCTTCGTCGTGCTGGGGTCGATCTACGGCGGCGTCACCGGCATCACGGAAGCGGCCGGCATGGGCTCCGTGGCGGTGCTGATCCTGATCGCCATCCGCGGCGAGCTGTCCTGGGAACTGGTGCGGGACGCGATGATGCGCACCTTCCGGTCGACCGGCACGATCATCTGGGTCACCTTCGGCGCCACCGCGCTGGCCGGTGCCTACACCATTGCCGGCGGACCGAACTACGTCGCCAACCTGATCGTGGGCGCGGAAATGCCGACGCTGTCGATCCTGCTGGTGATGATGGTCATCTTCCTCATCCTCGGCGCCTTCATGGACTGGGTCGGCATCGTGCTTCTGGTCATGCCGGTCTTCCTGCCCATCGTGCTCAAGCTGCCGGTCGACCAGATCGGCGTGTTCGGCCCGCTGGTTGCCATGCCGAGCTTCGTCAAGGTGTGGTTCGGCATCCTGTTCTGCGTCAACATGCAGGTGTCGTTCCTGTCGCCACCCTTCGGGCCTGCCGCCTTCTATCTGAAGTCGGTCGCGCCGGCGCATATCACGCTGCCCGACATCTTCCGCGGTTTCATGCCTTTCATGGCCATCCAGATTGCGGTTCTTGCCCTGATCCTGTTCTTCCCGGAACTGACCATGTTCTTCATGTCCTGACGGGGAGCGAGCAGGCATATCCACGCGGCGGGCCATCGGGGTCCGCCGTCGCCGTTCGGAAGCATTATCGCTCTTCATTGACTGGCCCGAATGCTCTATCGCACTGTTTCATCGCAATTCCGGACGCGAAACCGGTGCCCGCTTTCTCCGGAGTTGCCCTAACCGGGAGATCAAGATGACCCGTTCTTCTGCCGTGTCCGTCCGCCTCGATGCCTCCGACAACGTCGTCACCGCCATCCGCGCCCTCGAGGCCGGAACGCCGGTGGAAGGCGTGGTCACCACCACGATGATCCCGCGCGGACACAAGATCGCCACGGTGGCCATTCCCCAGGGCGCGGTGATCCGCAAGTATGCGCAGGTGATCGGCTATGCCTCCGCCGACATCGCGCCGGGCGAGCATGTCCACACGCAGAACACCGAGTTCCGCAACACCGAGGCGGAGTACGAGTTCTCCACCGATCTCAGGCCGGTTGCCTTCGTGCCGGAAGCCGGCCGCGACACCTTCATGGGCTATCGCCGCGCCAACGGCCGCGTCGGCACGCGCAACTACATCGCCGTGCTGACCTCGGTGAACTGTTCGGCGACGGCGGCGCGGATGATCGCCTCGGCGTTCGGCCCGGAGGAAATGGCGCAATACCCGAACGTCGACGGCGTGGTTGCCTTCGTGCACGGCACGGGCTGCGGCATGGCCGGGTCCGGCGACGGTTTCGACGCCTTGCAGCGCGTGATGTGGGGCTATGCGCGCCATCCCAACCACGGCGGCGTGCTGATGGTCGGCCTGGGCTGCGAGATGAACCAGATCGACTGGCTGCTCGAAGCCTATGGCATCGAGAAGGGGCCGCTGTTCCAGGCGATGAACATCCAGGACGTGGCGGGGCTGCGCAAGACGGTGGAACTCGGTATCGAGAAGGTGCGCGCCATGCTGCCGCTGGCCAACGAGGCCCGGCGCGAGCCGTGCCCGGCGTCCGAACTGATGGTGGCGCTGCAATGCGGCGGTTCGGATGCGTGGTCGGGCATCACCGCCAACCCGGCGTTGGGCCAGGCCTGTGACCTCCTGGTTGCGCAGGGCGGAACCGGCGTGCTGGCCGAGACACCGGAAATCTATGGCGCGGAACACCTGCTGACGCGGCGCGCGAGCGACCGCAAGACCGGTGACAAGCTCGTTGGCCTGATCCGCTGGTGGGAAGACTACACGGCGCGCAACAAGGGCTCGATGGACAACAACCCGTCGCCCGGCAACAAGAAGGGCGGGCTGACGACCATCCTGGAAAAGTCGCTCGGCGCGGCGGCCAAGGGCGGCACGACGCCGCTCAACGGCGTCTACAAGTACGGCGAGCCGGTAACGGCACGCGGCTTCACCTTCATGGATTCACCGGGGTACGACCCGGCATCCGTCACAGGGCAGATCGCGTCGGGCTGCAACCTCGTGGCCTTCACCACGGGTCGCGGCTCGGCCTTCGGTTCCAAGCCGGCGCCCTGTATCAAGATCGCGACCAACAGCGAGATGTACAACCGCATGACCGACGACATGGACGTCAACGCGGGGGCCATGCTGACGGAAGGCGTTTCGCTGGAGGAAAAGGGCCGCGAGATCTACGAGCTCCTGCTTCGCGTGGCGTCGGGCGAACAGTCCAAGTCGGAGGCCCAGGGGCTGGGCGATTTCGAGTTCGTGCCCTGGCAGATCGGGGCGACCATGTGATGCCGGACCCGGCCGCCGCCCGCCGCACTTCAGCGAACGGCAGCGCCGGGGCGACCGGATCCCTCCGGTCAGCGGCTTTCCATCACCGTCGCATCGGCGCGTTCGAAGGCACCCGGCTTGAGCGTGATGCCGTGGCCGGGCCGTTCCGCCGGCGCGACCATGCCGTCGGCAACGACCGGCAGGCCATCGGCCACCTCGGTGTACCAACCGGTGTAGAGCGCGCGTACGCTCTCCTGGATCACGGCGTTGCGGGCATGGACCGACAGGTGGCAGGAGGCGGCATAGACAACCGGACCGGTGCAGTCGTGCGGGGCGATCGGCCGGTGCCAGGCATCGGCGAGCGCCGCGATGGCCTTGCCCTCCGTCAAACCGCCGCACCAGCCGAGATCGAGCATGACGAAATCGGCGGCGTCCGCCTCGAGCAGTTCACGGAACTGGTGCCGCCCGGCAATGGTCTCGGAGGCGGTGACGCGGATCGGGCTGCGGGCGCGGAAATCGGCCAAGGCGGAAACGCCCTGCATGCGCACGGCATCCTCGATCCAGTAAATGTCGTAGGGCGCGACGGCCTCGGCGATCTGGAGGGCGGCCGGCTGGTTCCAGAAGGAATGCATCTCCAGCATGATGTCGATGTCATTGCCGACCGCATCGCGGATCTGGCGGAACGGCTTCAGCCCTTCCTCCAGTTCGGCTGGCAGGATGTTCTGGCCGGCGGAGCGCTCGGCATAGCGGTCGAACGGCCAGATCTTCATGCCGTTGATCCCCTCCGACAGCAGCGAGCGGGCCAGCGCGCCGGCGTCGGTGAGGAAGGCCTGGAGGTCCTCGTAGGGCCCTGTGGCACCCGAGCCGATGCCCCAGTTGGAGGACGTCTGCCCGGCGGTGGAGCGGACGTAGCCATAGCCGGCACAGGTGTTGTAGGTGCGGATCGCCTTGCGGCAGCGCCCGCCCATCGCCTGCCAGACCGGTTCGTCGTGGCGCCGGGCCTTGAGATCCCAGAGCGCGATATCGATGGCGGAGATGCCGCGCATTTCCACCCCCGCCCCCTGGCTGCCGACCTCGGGTGTCAGCGCCATGCGCGCCGGTTCCGGCTCGGCGTCCTGGCCGACCAGCTTGGCGGCGGCCGTCTCGTGGATCCACGCCTCGACGGCGCGCGCGCCGAAGAAGGTCTCGCCAAGGCCGGTGTGGCCGCGGTCGTCCTCGACGACGACCCAGAGCAGGTTGGGAAACTCGTCAAGGCGAAGGGTCTTGATGGATGTGATGACAGACATGAAAGGGCCTCCCTTGAGCGCGACATTAGCCATCGGGCGGTTGCGGGCAAGGGCTTGATCCGACAAAACAAACAAATGCAGCCGATTCCGGGAGGAATGCATGGGTGAACTGGAAACACTGACGGCGGAGCAGGTGGGTTTCTACCAGGACAACGGCTACCTGCTGCTGGAAAACCGCGTGCCTATGGCGATCATCGAGGCGATCCGCGCCGAGGTGGCGCGGTTCCAGGACGAAGCGCGGGGCATGAGCGAATCCAACGACCGGCTGGACCTCGAAGACAGCCACACACCCGGCAATCCCCGCATCCGCCGCATCAAGCTGCCGCACCTGATCTCGCCGGTCATGAACGATCTGCTGCGATCCGACCATATCCTGGCGCCGGTGCGGGACCTGGTCGGCTCCGACGTGCGGCTTCACACGACGAAGCTGAACCTGAAGTCGGCCGGCTACGGCGCGGCGATCGAATGGCACCAGGACTTCGCCTTCTATCCGCATACCAATGACGACGTGCTGGCGGTCGGCGTTCTCATCGACGACATGGTGGCGGAGAACGGGCCGCTGATGGTGTTTCCCGGCACGCACCGCGGCGAGATCTTCGACCATCACGCCAACGGCGTGTTCGCCGGGGCGATGGACCTCGATGCCGCCGGGCTTTCGATGGCCGACGCGGTGCAACTGACCGGTCCGGCCGGGTCCATTTCCATTCACCATGGCCACATGGTGCATGGCTCGGCGCTGAACACCTCGGCGCGCGACCGGCGGATGCTGTTCTACGAGATGATGGCGGCGGACGCGTTTCCGATCATGGGATCGATGACCGGCTTCGCGTCGATCGAGGATTACGATTCGCGGCTGCTGTGCGGCCGTCCGACCTTGAAGCCAAGGCTGAAGGATGTATCGGTACGCATTCCCCAGCCACAGCCGGCACTCAACCGGTCGATCTACGAAATTCAGAAGAATGCCGCAAAACCGGCCTTCGCCAAGGCCACCTGACCGCGGCAACCCGAAGGGAGAAAAAGCATGTCGAAACCGTCCATTGGCTTCATCGGCCTCGGCCTCATGGGCTCCGCCATGGTGCAGCGCCTGATCGACCAGGGCTATGACCTGACCGTGCTCGGAAACCGCGACCGCAGCGGCGTGAAAGCGGCGCTGGCCCGGGGCGCGAAAGAAGCGGGGTCGGCGCGGGACCTGGCCGCCGCCTGCGACATCGTCATGCTGTGCGTGGGAACGTCGGCGCAGGTGGAAAGCCGGATGTATGGGGACGACGGCGTCATCGCCGGCCTGAAGAAGGGCACGGTCGTGGTGGATTTCGGCACGTCGCTGCCGACCTCGACGCGGACGATCGGCGAGGCCGTGGCGGCGGCGGGCGGCACCTACATGGATGCGCCGCTGGGGCGGACGCCGAGCCACGGCCGCGAAGGCAAGCTCAACATCATGTGTGCCGGCGACCAGGCGACGTTCAACGCCATCCGGCCTGTCCTCGACGATCTGGGCGAGAACGTCTTCCACCTCGGCGCGCTGGGAGCGGGTCACACCATCAAGCTGATCAACAATTTCTATGCCATGACCACGGCGGCGGCGATGTCGGAAGCCTTTGCGATGGCCGACAAGGCCGGGGTGTCGCGGCAATCGCTCTACGACGTGCTCTCGGCCGGGCCGAACCATTCCGGCATGATGGATTTCATCAAGGCCTACGCCGTCGACGGCGATCCGCAGAAGCTGGCCTTCGCCATGCGCAACGCCCTCAAGGATGTCAGTTACTACAGCCAGATGGCACAGGATGCCGGGGGGATCTCGCTGATGTCCGGTGGAACAAAACTGCTGCTGCAGCTCGCCGACGGGGCCGGTTACGGCGGGCGCCTGGTGCCGGAAATGGTCGATTTCATTTCGACCCTGACGGCCGGAAAAGACTGACGCCGGCGACGGCAAAGCACGGGAGAGCAACATGTATCTGGGCCTCGACCTGGGAACCTCGGGCCTCAAGGGCATCGTGATCGACGACGGGCAGTCCATCGTCGCCGAGGCGCACGCACCGCTGACGGTGTCGCGGCCGCAGGACGGCTGGTCGGAACAGGCGCCGGCCGACTGGATCGCCGCGACGGAGAGCGTCATGGACGCGCTGGCGGCCAAGGGCGCCCTGTCCGCCGTGACCGGGATCGGCCTGTCGGGCCAGATGCATGGCGCGACGCTGCTGGATACCGGCGATGCGGTGCTTCGCCCCTGCATCCTGTGGAACGATACCCGCGCGGCGCAGGAGGCCGCCGCCATGGACGCGGACCCGGTATGGCGCGAGATCAGCGGCAACATCGTGTTCCCCGGCTTCACGGCGCCGAAACTGGCCTGGGTGCAGAACCACGAGCCTGAGATCTTCGCCCGCGTAAAGACGGTGCTGCTGCCCAAGGATTACCTGCGGCTCTGGCTGACAGGGGAGCGCGTGGGCGAGATGTCGGATGCAGCCGGGACAAGCTGGCTCGATACCGGCAAGCGCGACTGGAGCGACGTGCTGCTGGCGACCAGCGGTCTTTCGCGGGACGCCATGCCGCGCCTCGTGGAAGGGTCGGCCGTGTCCGGACAGTTGCGCGCGGCGCTGGTCGAGCGCTGGGGCCTGCCCGAGACCGTCGTCGTGGCCGGCGGTGGCGGCGACAATGCCGCCTCGGCGGTCGGTATCGGCGTCACCAGGCCGGGCCGGGCCTTCGTCTCGCTCGGAACCTCCGGCGTGCTGTTTGCGGCCAACGACGGCTATCAGCCGGCACCCGAAACCGCCGTGCATACCTTTTGCCACGCGCTGCCGGGTGCCTGGCACCAGATGGGCGTGATCCTGTCGGCCGCCGATTCACTCAACTGGGCGGCGCGCGTCTTCGGGGTCACGGCGGCGGAGGCGACCAGCCACCTGGGCAGCCTGCGCGCGCCGGGCCGGACGGTGTTCCTGCCCTATCTCGGCGGCGAACGGACGCCGCACAACAGCGCCACGGTGCGCGGTGCCTTCACCGGGCTCGACCATGCGACCGATCGCGACGGAATGATCCGCGCGGTCCTCGAAGGCGTCACCTTTGCGCTCAAGGATTGCCAGGACGCGCTGGCGGCCACGGGCACGCGGATCGAGACCTGCGTGGCGGTGGGCGGCGGTGCGCGCTCGGCCTACTGGGTCCAGGCGATCGCGACCGCGCTCGGCGTTCCGCTGTCGCTGCCGGTGGCCGGCGACTTCGGCGCCGCCTTCGGCGCGGCACGTCTCGGCATGATGGCGGCGACGGGCGAAACGGCGCTCGCCGGCCTGCCGGAAATCTCCGAGACCGTCGATCCGGACCCGCTGCTGGCGGATGCCTTCGCCGAGGGGCACGCCCGCTACCGGGCAGCGGCTGAGGCGATGCTGGCGCTCCGCTAGCGGAAGCCTATTCGGCCTGGCTGCCCATGGCGGCGCTGGCGGGCGGCGGGCCGTCCTTGCATTTCTCGTACGGGCCGAAGTTCTGCCCGGCGATGCGCTGCTCGGCCTCGCGGGCGAGCGCATCGACATCGCCGAGAAGGGCTGGCGGCGCGCCCGCCACGGCGCCAACGGCCGCGGCAACCAGTTCCGGCGCAATGTAATCCGGCTTGTGACCGAGGTTCTTCACCCAGACGAGTTTCGCGCCCGGAATGTCGCGGGCCAGTCCGACCGAGTGGATCTCCTCGTAGACCACGGTGTCGTGGTCGCCGGAAATGACGACGGTCGGCGCATCAATGGCGGGATAGCGCGGCGCGGCCTTCAGCACGTGGGGATAAAGCGCTTCGACGTCGATGGCGTTGTAGCGGAAATTGGCCGGCCGGAGCACCAGCGGAATGGCCGCCGTGCCGGAATAGCCTGGCGGCGCGGGATTGGGGGAGAAGACGCATCCGGTCCCGGCCGCCATGCGCAGGCTGCCGGCCGGCAGGGCGACGAGGTAGGAGAACAGGCGGCCGACAACGGGGCGCGCGGCGATCGGATAGTACCAGGATGTCTTGCCGCCCGGCCAGGGATGACTCGCCGCCGAAACGAAGACCAGGCCGGCGACCTTTTCGGGGCGCTCCAGCGCCAGGGCCGCCGTGATGCCGCCGCCGAACGAATGGCCGACGATGATGGCCCTGGCGATCCCGAGGTGGTCCATCAGCGCCGCAATGGTGCGGGCCTGGCCGGCCGGGGTGGCGTTTTCGGACGGACCGCGACCCGACCATCCGTGGCCCGGACGGTCGAGGAACAGCAGTTCCGCCTTGCCTTCCAGGCGCGGGCGCAGCGGTCCCATGGGATCGTTCAGGTTGCCGCTCGCGCCGTGAATGAAGACGACCGGCGGCAGCGATGCGCCCTCCGGCGCGGCCACGTGCAAGAAGTGCATGCGCGTGCCGTTGACGGTTGCGAAGGTTCCCACGGGTGGATGGCGCCGTTCGATCAGGAACACGCCGATGCGGGTCAACCCGAAGAGGATCGCGGCCAGGGCGACCAGGAAAGCGAGGGCGGCGGCGGCAAGATTGAGCATGGGCCTCGCGGGTGTCCCTGTCGGTGCTGGCGTCCTGGGGGCGGAAGTCAGATCGGTTCGCCGGCGAGCTTGTCGGCCAGTTTCCCGACCGCTTCCTGCGCCTCGCGCATCATGGGGTAGACTTCGAGCGCCCGCTCGTAGACGCCGAGTGCGCTTTCGTCCTTGTTCTCGGCGCGCAGGATGGCGGCGAGGCCGACCATGGCGCCGAAATGGCGTGGCTCAAGCTCGAGGACGCGCTCGATGTCGGCCATCGCCTTGGCGTAGTTCTTCATCAGGAAATTGACCGTCGCGCGCCGGTTCCAGCCCTCGGCGTATGCCGGGTCGAGCATGATCACCTGGTCAAGCATGTCGAGGGCGAGATCGTATTTCTTGTCCTCGATCCCCTTGGCGGCGCGCTCCATCAGCAGATCGACGGTCGCGCTGTCCGATTCGGCGAAGATCGCCGAAATCCGGCCGGCAATCCTGCGGGCCGCGGATGCATTGGCCGTCCGCTTGAGGTCGGAAAAAAGGTTGTCGAGCCGCTCGGTGCGCGGTGCCTGCTCGCTGGCGAGCACCGGGCCGGAAAGGCAAAGCAGGATGGACAGGCAAGCAAAAACGTTCCGCATGAACGGAAGGGTAATCCCGTTCAGCGAAACGTCAAACCGAAAATCGCGTGATGACCCGATCCGTGGCCGGGCCACGGCGCGGGGCAGCGTCAGCAATCAGCCCTGGCGCGCCTTGAAGCGCGGGTTCTGCTTGTTGATGATGTAAATGCGGCCCTTGCGGCGAACCATGCGGTTGTCGCGGTGACGGCTCTTGAGCGCCTTGAGCGAATTCTTGATCTTCATCGTTCCGACCCGTTCTTCTGGGCCCTGCCATGGATGGGCGGGCCTGACATGACAAGCGCGCCAGCTCGGGCGCGCCTCTCTCAAAAAGGATGCTGGCTCATAAACGACGGGGCGCTTGGCTGTCAAGCGGTCCGGCGGGTTTCCATTGCGCTTGGCGGCAAATGCGACTATAGGGGTGGCACTTCCCTTTATAACTGGTGGCTGCGACCACCGCCCGCGACGGGAGACGCGGGCGAAGAAAGAGGATTCGTCAACATGGCCCAGCAACTGCTCATGCCCAAGGCGACCGCCGTCTGGCTGGTCGACAATACCGCGCTTTCCTTCGACCAGATCGCCCATTTCTGCAAACTGCATCCGCTCGAGGTCAAGGCGATCGCCGACGGCGAGGCGGCACAGGGCATCAAGGGCCTCGACCCGGTTTCCACCGGCCAGCTGACCCGCGACGAGATCGCGCGGGCGGAAGGCGACGGCGACTACCGGCTCAAGCTGCAGGAATCGCGGGTGCGCATCCCGGAAAAGAAGCGCAAGGGTCCGCGCTACACGCCGCTGTCGAAGCGCCAGGATCGCCCGAACGCCATTTTGTGGCTGGTCCGCAACCATCCGGAACTGAAGGATGCGCAGATCTCGCGCCTGGTCGGCACGACCAAGTCGACGATCGAGCAGATCCGCGAGCGGACGCACTGGAACTCCGCCAACCTGCAGCCGATGGACCCGGTCACGCTCGGCCTGTGCTCGCAGATCGACCTCGACCTGGAAGTCCAGAAAGCCTCGAAGAACGCGCCGCCCAAGCCGGAAACGGGCGATACCCTGCTGCCGGCCAGCGCGACGGAAAACCTCGACGAGAGCACGTCGGTGTTCGGATCCGCCTCCACGGCGGCCCCGGCGGAAGAGGAAGAGGAACTGGATGCGGACAAGGTGTTCGCCAAGCTCTCCTCGCTCAAGGGCAAGATCGAGGACGAGGACGACGATTCGTTCTGATCGTCCCTGCCGCCAATGACAGAAAGGCCCGGTGTCCGGATGGATGCCGGGCCTTTTCGCTGTCAGGGACCGGCTGACGGGAGCCTGGCGCGCGGGATCTCGCCGCAGGCTTCCATGTAGCGGAAGAAATCGGCCAGGCGCTTGCCCGGTTCGGGCCGGAACCGTTCACCTGTCGGCGCCAGCGCCAGCATCCGGTCGAGACGGAACATGCGGAAGTCCTCGCGCAGTTCGCACCAGGCCACGAGGGTCCAGACCTTGCCCCAGAACCAGAGGCCGAGCGGCCGGATCGTGCGCTCGCTGGCGCGGCCGGACTCGTCACGATAGCTCAGACCCATCACCGATCCCGTGTCGCAGGCAGCCTCGATGCGGTCGATGAGCCCGCGCTCGTTGTCGGAGAGGGTCATCGGTGGCGCGTAGACCCGTGGCGCATCGATGCGCGCCGCGCCGTCGTCTGGCAGGACAGAAGCGATCTTGACCAGGGCCTCTTCCGCTGCCCTCGCCATGGCGGCGCCGCCCCAGGCGCGGATCATCCGGGCGCCGGCGACGAGCGCGACAACCTCCTCGCGGGTGAACATCAGCGGAGGAAGGTCGAAACCGGAGCGCAGGATGTAGCCGACCCCGGCCTCGCCGTCGATGGGCACGCCGGAGGCCTGGAGGTCGGCGATGTCACGGTAGATCGTGCGTTCCGAGACCTCCAGCCATTCGGCCAGCTTGCGGGCGGTGACCAGCCGGCCACCACGCAGGTGCTGGACGATGGCAAAGAGGCGATCGGCGCGGCGCATGGCGTCAGGCCGCGAAGACGCCGAAGGAATTGCCGTCGGGATCGAGGCAATAGGCGAAACGCCCGGCAGGGATCTCGATGACCGGCGAGACGACCTGGCCGCCGGCATCCCGGACCCGCTGCATGGCCTCCTCGGTGGTGCCACTGACCGCGAGGTGAACCGTCGGACCGGTTCCCGCGGGCGCGGGCCTGCCTTCATAGAGATGACCGGCGACGCCGCCGTC
Organism: Zhengella mangrovi; assembly: GCF_002727065.1. Taxonomy (GTDB): domain Bacteria; phylum Pseudomonadota; class Alphaproteobacteria; order Rhizobiales; family Rhizobiaceae; genus Zhengella; species Zhengella mangrovi. Next base: position 41,137 of record NZ_PDVP01000010.1, read on the forward strand.
GCCGGTGTAGGCGAACACGGCGGTCCGGTTGGGACCCATATCCTGATCGATCATCGCGTAGCCGGTGACGGCGCCATAGAAATCCTTGGCTTTGGCGAGATCGGTGACCGGGATTTCAGCCCAGACATTGGCGTTGGCAGGTGCGTTCATGACGGTTTCCTTTCGAGACCTGTGTTTCAACAAGGCAACCATCGCACACCCCTCCTGACACCATTCTGTCAGGAGGCCGGGGCGTCTGTCGTCCTGGCCACGACCATCACCGGGCGGGCATGGCGACCGTGAGGCCGAGCATGCGCCAGCCCTGCATGCCAGCACGGTAATAGTAGAGTTTCTCCGGCGGAAACCCGGCTTCGATCATGCGACGGGCCGCTGCCGGGGACTGGCCGCACCACGGCCCGTTGCAATAGAGAGCGGCGGACCTGACGTTGTCGCCGTCGCAGATCCAGCCGTCGAAATCGGGCTCGCAGCCCAGTTCGCCGAGCCGGTCGGCCGCCTCGGTGTAGGGAATGTTGATCGCGCCCGGGATCGCGCCGCCGAGGAAATCGGGCCTGACACGACCGTCGATCACAACGACGTCTGGATCGTTGAGGAACTGCAGCATTTCCAGTTCGCCCACCGGTGTCACGCCTTCGGCCGGGATCATCGGCTGGATACAGAAATTCGGGCAGGGCCGCGCGATGCGGGCGAAGTCGCCCTCGATCACCGCGTCGTTGTCCTGGATGCGCGCAATCTCGACGGGGCCATCCGCCGTCTGGACCGTCACGCTCATCATGTCCCTGGTGATGCCGACGGGGTCGGCGTGGGCCGCGGTGGCGGCAAATACCATGGCTGCAAAAAGAAGACGCATTCGCTTCCACTCCTCTCGTGAAACCAGGCCATTTGCCCCGCGGCCCGGACTGTCGTCCGGTCAGTCCTTCTTCTCCTTGACCGGCACCGTGTAGTTGAGCGGCAGACGGCCGCCATCGGCGTAGATCGTCTGGCCGGTGATGTAGCTGGCCTCGTCGGAGGCGAGGAAGGCGGCAATGGCGGCGATCTCGGAAGGGTCGCCCATGCGGCCGAGCGGCGTGCGCGAGAGAACCTTGCGGCGGGCCGCCTCGTCGGAAGCCACCGTCGCCATCATCTCGGTGGCGATGGAGCCCGGCCCGATCGCGTTGACGCGGATGCCATGCGGTGCCAGCGCCAGCGCCATCACCTTGGTGAGCTGGTTCATGCCGCCCTTGGAGACGGAGTAGGGCACCTGGTTGTCGATGGCGAACACGGCGTTGACCGACGACATGTTGACGATGGCGCCCGGCTTGCCGCCCTTTTCCACCCGGTCCACCATGTGACGGGCCACGGCCTGGCCGGCGAGGAAGGCGCCCTTGAGGTTGATCGACAGGACGCGGTCGAAATCCTCTTCCGCCAGGTCGAGGAACGGGGCGCCGTGAATGATGCCGGCGTTGTTCACCAGCACGTCGATCTCGCCGAACTGGTCGAGCGCATGCGCAACGAGATTGTGGACATCCAGCCGCTTGGCCACGTCGGTCTTCACGAAACGGACCTCGCCACGCTGGGACAGGTCCTTGACCGCCGCCTTGGCCCTCTCCTGGTCGACGTCCGCGATGACGACCTTCATGCCCTCGTCGACGTAGCGCTCCGCGATGGCGCGGCCGATCCCCGTGGCTGCGCCGGTGACGATGGCTGTCTTGCCTTGCAAATTCATGTCTGTTCCTCTTGCCTTGGAAGGCCGGGACCGTGCTCCAGCCCCTGTCAAAGGTCAAGTGGGGAGGGTTTCGGGTGGTGGCCGGAACCGGCGGCATTCGCCGGCCGCGGGGTTGACGGCCCCGGCGCGAGGGTGTTCGTTGCCGCCACCCGCCGTCGCGTCCATGCCGAACGACCAGTTGAGTCGCCGCAGCCATTCCATGAGCGATACCGGTGGCCATATTCGCTGGAACTGCCCCGGGAGCCCTGCTTGACGAAAATCCTTTCCCTACTGGTGATTGCCATGATGGTGGTGCACCTGATCAAGCCGCTCGGCCTGCCGGGCCTGCGGCGGCGCAAGGATTTCTGGAAGCTGGCCCTGATCGCGATCGCCTCCATCGTCATCATCGTGGCGGTGCGGCCGGGCGGCTGACGCATACGGGGCCCGTCACCGCCGGGTCGCCGACCAGTTGCCCGAGGGCATGTCCCAGTTGTTGCCGGCCTTCCAGGTGCCGGTGGCCCCGGCCGGCGTGATGCGCCCGCTGATGTTGCCGGCATAGGACATGGGCTTGTCCCATTTGCCGGCGCCGACGAGCCCGTTCAAAGTGGTTGAAATGGCGCCGTCGGGCGACACACGGCCGGTGAACGAGCCGGTGACGGGGTCGCCGCTGTAGGATCCGGACACCGTGCCGGTGACCTGGAAGCCGAAAATGCGGAACTCGATGGTGCCGGCCGCACCGCCGCTCAGGCGGCCGGAATAGGTGCCCTCGAAGCCGGCGGGTTCAGACACGGCCTTGTAGGCCTGCAGCAGGGGTTCCAGCCCGTGCAGGCGGTCGCGCATGTCGTGGATCGCCGGCAGGATCGACCGCTTGTAGTCATCGATGAGGCGGATGCCCTGGTCTGCCGTGCGCAGCTTGTAGAAGTCATCCTTGATGACCTCCATGTTCTTCGACAGGGCGATGGCGAAGGGATCGAGAACGCCGGCGCGGGGCTTGAGACGGGTGATCATCTCGCCGACGATGTCGCGGATGGCCTGTTGCGAGTAGCGCGTGCGGTCCTGCTGGAATTTCTGCTGCAGGCTGTCGAGTTCCTTCCAGACCTGCTTTCTCTCCTCCATCATCTGGGCGAGCTTGTCGCGATAGGCCTGGACGGGGTTGGACGATATCGTGCCGCCCTGGCGCAGCGTGTTCTTCAGGTCTTCGATGTTCTTCTCGACCAGCTGGTAGCTGTTTTTCCAGCTCTTTCGTTCCAGCGACTGGTTCAGCACGCTATCGATGCGCCGGACGATGTAATCGACGTTATCCTGTTGCGCGGCACGGGCGACGGTGACGGAAAGGGCCGGAACAAGCAGGGCAAGGAGCAGGGCGCGGAGAATACGGGCCATCTGGTCAATCCTTCAGGTAGGAATTCAGGTCGCGGATGACCGCGTCCATGCCGTTTCGCGGCGCGCCGCCTGACGGAGCCGGGCTGGCGGAGACGGGCGGCAGGTTTTCCGGGTCGCCGGTCAGCGCGGCGCCAGGTGATGGCGCCGATGCGCCGGCACTGTTCCCTGTGTCGCCGTCGCCGAAGATCGCGTTGCCGTTCGCAGCCGTACCGTCCTGGCCTTGCGGTGCGGTGACGGCCGGGGCATTCGCGCCGTCGTCGAAGATCGAGCCTTGCGATCCGGGAGGCGAGACAGCCGTTGCCGGGGCGGCAAACCCGGCGGGCAGATCCTCCTCGTCCAGCGTCAGGCCGCGCCGTCCCTCGCGCGAAACATGGATCATCACTTCGTCGCCGGCGTCGACCACGGTGAAGGCCCAGTTGCCGTTGGCCTTCAGCATGTCGCTCCACAGCGGAACGAAATAATCCCGGGTGGCGCTGCGCGGATCGTAATCGAATGCCATGCCGAAGACCGGGTAGGTGCGATCCTGGCAGAGCGCCAGCCATAGCAGCCGGTTGGCACCGGCCCTCGCAAGCACATCGCCGACCGGGTGGGACCAGGTCTGCAGGTCCACCATGGTGCAATCGCTGCCGAACCGGTCCTTCAGCCAGGACGGATCGACGGCAGCGGGTGCCGCAGCCTGCGCCGGCTGGGCCGCCTCCACACCCTCGTCCGGTATCGTGATCAGCCGTTCGGTGCCGTTGCCGGCCTGGGCGGCTGGCGGCGGCGCCTCGCCGTCAAAGCGGATGCTGTCGAGGACCCGCTGCAGGAGCGCCTGGAGGTCCGCGGTCTCTCCCTTGGGATAATCCACTGAAACGACAAGCTGCCGGCCATCGGCACGCGGAACCAGGAACACGGCCTTGAGGGATTCCTCGCTGTAGAAATCGTAGTGAATGAGCAGCGCGGGATGCCCGGCAACCATGATCTGCCCGTGGGACAGGATGTCGGGCGCGCCGAGCAGGGGTTCGTCCGGCAGCCACCAGTAAATGGAGAGGCGGCCACGGCTGTCCGGCCGGACGAAGCCCAGTTCCTTGCCCTGGATCCGAGCCATCTCGGCCCAGCGGTCCGGGGCTTCGAAACGGACGCCGTCGAGGTCGCGGATTTCGCCGCCGCGTGCCGGTAGGGTTGCGGCCATGGGCGCCGCGGCCAAAAGGGCTGCCGCAGCCATGATCCTGAAAAAACGCATGCATCCGCCTCCGGCCAAATCAAGGGACGAGGGTCATGCTATCCCGGAGCCGTGACGGCGCCTTGATCCTTGTCATTGGCGCCAGCGGAATGATCAGAGGCTGTCGAGGAACCTGCGGGCATCGTCGCGAAATGCCTTCTTCCGGTCCTCGCCCATGCGATCGAGCGTGCGATACATCATGGCCATGCGGGCATTTCCGGCCAGGCGCTGGCGATTGCGGTCGAGGAAATCCCAGTAGAGGTAATTGAACGGGCAGGCCGATTCTCCGCTCTTCTTCTTCACGGCGTAGCGGCATCCACCGCAATAATCCGACATGCGGTCGATGTAGCTGCCAGACGCGGCATAGGGCTTGGACGCAAAGAGGCCGCCGTCTGCCCAGAGGATCATGCCGACGACATTGGGCATTTCCACCCATTCATAGGCATCCCAGTAGACCAGCAGGTACCATTCCTGCACCTCCCGGGGGTCGAGGCCGGCAAGCAGGCAGAAGTTGCCGATGATCATGAGGCGCTGGATGTGGTGGGCGTAGGCGTTGGCGCGGGTTTCGCCGATGGCCTGCGCGAGGCAATTCATCTCCGTTTCGCCGGTCCAGAAGAAATCCGGCAGCTTGCGCCGCGCCTGGAGCTTGTTGGAAGAGGCGTAGTCCGGCATGTTCAGCCAGTAGATGCCTCGGATGAACTCGCGCCAGCCGATGATCTGGCGGATAAAGCCTTCCACGGCGTTGAGCGGCGCCTCGCCTTCGTGCCAGGCCTGTTCTGCCCGCCGGCAGCATTCGCGCGGGTCCAGCAGGCCGCAGTTGATCAGCGCCGACAGGTGGGAGTGGAAGAGCAGGGGCTCACCCTGTTTCATGGCATCCTGCCAGGTACCGAAGCCGGGCAGCGCGTTCTTCACGAACCAGTCGAGGTAGTGCAGCGCCTGGCGGCGGGTGACCGGATAGTTGAAGGGTTCGAGATCGCCGAAATGATCCGCGAACTCCTGGCCGACCAGATCAAGGACGGCACGGGTGGTGTCATCCACCGCGTAATCCGGGCGTTCGGGGACGGCGACGTCATTGGGCAGGGGCTCGCGGTTCTCGCTGTCGAAATTCCATTCGCCGCCTTCCGGACCGTCGTCCCGCATCAGGTAGCCGGTGCGCCTGCGCATCTCGCGATAGAAATACTCCATGCGCAGCGCCTTGCGGCCGTCGGCCCAGGCGAGGAACGTCTCGTGGTCACAGAGGAACCGCGTGTCGGGCCGGATCTCGACATCCGGTCCCAGGGTCTCGCTCCAGTCACGCATCATCTGCAGGACGCGCCATTCGCCGGGTTCGGTCATGATCACCCGGGTGGGCCCGTGGCGCTTCACGGCCGCCTTCAGGGCGGTCTCGAGCGATGTGCCGGCGGGGTCGCCATAGACGGCATAGTCCACCTCCACGCCCTTTTCCTGAAGTGTCCGGGCGAAATGGCGCATCGCGGCAAACAGGAAGGCGATCTTCTTCTTGTGGTGCTTCACATAGGTGGCCTCGGCGGTGACCTCGGCCATGACCACGATGTCGCCCTTCGAGAGGTCCTCGAGCGCCGACAGATCTCCGGACAACTGGTCGCCCAGAACAAGGCGGAGGGTCCTGGCCCCTTGCGGCGGCGATGCGCTAACCATGAAATCCCTTTCGCGCTGCAATGCACCCCGCGGCGATATAGGGTGAGGATGCCAACTCGGCCAAATATCTGTTCCGGTTGGGCGCTCTTTCCGGGCGTGGCCGGATTCCGGGATCGCCGGGGTCCGGCCAGCGGACGGGAGTTTGCCGGTCCTGCCGCTACCGCGAAAGATTGCTGCGGCGCGGGCGGACCAGGCCGGCCGGCGTCACGTCGAGCGCCCGCGCACCGGCCCGGCGCAGGCCTTCGGCGGTGACCAGTTCCCAACGGAAGGGATCGTCCGGATCCGCATGGCGCCGTGCCAGCGTTCCGCCTTCCTCGGGGGCGGCGAGATGAATCCGGGCCTTCGCCGCCGACAGTTGCCGCACGGTCCGCCAGACCCTTTCGCCCTCCGGTCCGTCCAGCTCGATGAGGTCTCCGGTGCGCAGGCGCATCACCAGCTTGCCGCCGATGCGTCCCTTTTCCCAGATCGGGCGCCAGTCCTTGCGCGCGGTCTCCGCGCGGGTGGCGCAAAAGCCGACCCACCTGCCGGAAGGAAGCACCACGATGTCCATGAAGGCATTTCCCGCCGGCATGACCCAGGCGATGCCGCCCGCCACGGGCCAAGCCATGCGGGTAGCCCGCGCGATGCGCACACGCCGGATTCCGGTCGTCCGGGACAAGTCCTGCAGCGCCTCGATCCGGCTCGTGCCCGTGTCCCGGTGCTCCAGGGCTTCGAGGATCCGTTCGCGCAAAGCCGGATCGACGATGCGCCTGGCCTGCGCCTTGGACAGGGTGGTCAACGGGCGACGGCAGTGCAGATGCGCGGTGCCGTCACGGGAGAGGGTTGCGCCATACCGGGTTTCCCCGGTGGCCGTCTTCTTCCTGCCGCCGGCGTGGGTGACCGTGGCATTCTCAAGGAAGGCCAGGACCCGGGCGGCATCCGGTTTCCTGCCCGTGGCGAGGAAAAGCGCCAGCAGTGCATCGACGGCATGGTTGCGGTTGTCGGCAAGGGATTTGGCGGATGGCCCCGCTTGCCCTTCCGGAGCGATGGACCGGCGAAGGGCGGCAATGCCGGACGGGTGGACCCATTGAACGCGGGCGCCGGGCCAGCGGCGAGCGATCATCCGGCCGGCGGCGGCAGCGAGACGTTGCATCGCGGCCCGGCGATCCGGCATGGCATGGGCCATCGGCCCGTTGCGCCCGGCCACGGCGCCCGGCCTGGTGTTCTGGCGCCACCGGGCCTGCCCGGCAAAGGCCTCCTCCGGCGTCCGGTTCGCCTTCTGGCGGTTGGCGAAGGCATGGCACAGGACGAGGTTGGCGGCCGCGGTGGCTCCGCCCCGGGAGACGGGCAGGACGTGGTCGATCTCGTGCAGGCCGGAAAACAGATCAGCCCGTTTCAGGTTGCGGCCGCTGTATGGGCAGACCGCCTGTCCATTTGCCGCGGCCTCCTGGCGGGCGAGCAGGGCGAGAACCACCCGGCGATGGCGGGTGGGCCGCAGGCCGCGCCGGCGCAGCAGGTCCCAGGCCCACGGCGGCATGGCATGGCGCGCCGATAGCCCTTCACCGGACGGCAGGGGCAGCGGGCGCTCGAGCACGACCGACCGGGGGGTGCCGAAGCGGCGCTCCATGGCGTTCATGCACTGGCGCAACTGTGCGAGCACGACGGCGGTGCGACGGTCCTCCCGGGGCGGGCGTTCGACGCGCCGGCCCTCGTCCTGAAAGGCGGCATGAATGGTGTCGAAGAGCGTGTCGCTCAACCGTGTTGGGCTGAATTGCCGTTGCGCCGTCCAGATCGCGCGGAATTCTGCGATCACATCGGTCCGCCGGATTTCAGGGGGCGGATCGACGATCCCTTTGAGACCAAGACGGTGGCGCACCGCCCTGCGCCCCCGCACCGGCCCCCGGTGGCGGATGGCCAGATGTTCGCCCAGCGTTCGCAGGCCGGGTCCGGCGATTTCGCCCGGCGGCGAGGTGCCGGCAATCGGCCGGCCACGGCGCTTGTGCAGGTGCATCAGCAGCCGTCCCAGCGCGTGGAGCGAGACGGGGCGGTCAAGCGCGCGACGCCGCAACTCGTAAGGATCGAGCCGGAACAGGCGGGCAGACGCCTTGCCGACGGGGGGCAGGAGCCCTGCCTTGCGCAGGCAGGCAGCGAACTGCCGTCGGCGCTCCCGGCGCCGCTTGCGATAACGGCCCTGCTTTCGCCGCAAGCCAAGGCGCGCCACCGCCTGTGCCGGCTGCGCCGGCAGGATCCGCGCGCCGGCGAAAAGAGGCTCCAGTCGACCGTCCGCGCCTGTCCGTCCGGCGGCAAGACCGATGGAGCCCGTGCCGAGGTCGAACGAGAAACGCAGAACCATGTCCGTTCCCCCTGTTCCGGGTCTTCGGGCATCGTCATTCAATGCCGCGGCAACGCCAATGGCGCTTTCGCGCATGGTGCGAAGACGCCATTCCTGGACGGGAGGAAGAATGCTTGCCTGACCGCTCCGGAAAGTGCGTTCCCTCCGGCAACCAGGCGAACGCCGTCACCCGGGGGCGGGCTCCGGTCTGCCCCCGCATGGCCGGTCGCGACGTGTGCGGGCGGGGCGGCCATGCGGTCCGGACCGGGTTTGCCAGCGCGAGGGGGCGTTGCGGATCGGGACCCACGTGAAGAGGAGGGGCAGAGCAACGAAAGGATCCAATGAAATTGGGGAGCATCCAGCGGTCCGATGCCGGCGTCGTGGCCCCGTATCCCGGTTTTCGGCGATGCGTCCGGCTGGCGGGAGCCAGGGCAGGAGGCGGTGCGGAACTGCGGGACCATCGCGCTACAGGAACGAGGACCGGTCGCCCTCGACCTGCTCCTGGATGAACTTCACGACCGCCTGGATGCGCCGCAGCGGTTTCAGGGTTTCGTGGTAGACGATCCAGTAGGCCCGGCGGATCTGCGGGAAGCCTTCCACCGCAACGAGATCGTCGTGGTGCCTGGCAATATAGCTGTGCAGGATGCCGAGCCCGGCTCCGGCGCGTACCGCTTCCATCTGGCCGAGCGCCGAGGAAATCTCGAAGCTCGAGCGCCAGTCGGGCGCCATTTCGCCGGCATAGTCGAGGGCGGGGCTGATTACCAGGTCCGGGACGTAGCCGACGAGGCGATGGCCGGCAATGTCGCCGGGACCGAAGGGGAGGCCGGACTGGGTGGCGTAGTCGCGGCTGGCATAGAGGCTGAGCGTGTAGTCGACCAGCTTGCCGGCCACCAGGCGGCCTTCGGCGGGGCGTTCCATGGTGATGGCGATATCCGCCTCGCGGCGGGACAGGGAAAAGCTGCGCGGGACGGGAACGAGCTGGATGGTGAGGCCCGGATGGTCGCGGGCCAGCCGGCCGAGCCTCGGGGCCAGCCATGCGACGCCGAAGCCGTCGGGCGCGCCGATGCGCACGGTGCCCGACACGCCCTCGGCATCCGGCGCCAGGTCGGCGCGGGCGGCAATCATGCCAGCTTCCATCTCGTCGGCCGTGCGCAGGAAGCGCTCGCCCTCGGGTGTCAGTTCCGTTCCGGTGGTCTGCCGGTCGACCAGTTTCACGCCGAGGGCCTGCTCGAGCGCGGAAATGCGGCGCGAAACCGTGGCGTGATTCAGGCCAAGCCGCCGCGCAGCGCCCAGGATCTGGCCCGCGCGCGCCACGGCGAGGAAAATGCGAACGTCGTCCCAGTTCACGGGCGCCTCCGATGATCCGCATTAAAGTTGATAGACTAGCTACAACTTCTTCAATTTCTGCACAACGGTTTTGGACTCCGGCGCGTTGCGCATGGCGTGTTCCTTGGACATGATGGCGCCATGGACAGGACCGGCCGCGGCCGGACATGAAAACGGGAGGACCCCCCATGTATTCCATCGGACACTATATCGACGGCGCGACCGTGGACGGCCAGAGCGGCCGCAAGGCAGACATCTTCAACCCGGCCACCGGCGAAGTGCAGGGCACGGTTGCCCTGGCCTCGAAGGCGGAACTGGACGATGCCGTGGCGCGTGCGGCGGAAGCGCAGAAGGGCTGGGGTGCGACCAACCCGCAGCGCCGCGCCCGCGTGATGATGAAATTCGCGGCGCTGATCAACGAGAACATGGACAAGCTGGCCGAAGCGGTCAGCCGCGAGCATGGCAAGACGCTGCCGGACGGGCGTGGAGACGTGCAGCGCGGGCTCGAGGTGATCGAGGTCTGCATGGGCGCGCCGCACCTGCTCAAGGGCGAGTACATGAACGACGGCGGCCCGGGCATCGATCTCTTCTCGATGCGCCAGCCGCTGGGTGTCGTGGCCGGCATCACGCCGTTCAACTTCCCGGCGATGATCCCGCTGTGGAAGATGGGTCCGGCGCTGGCCGCCGGCAACGCCATGATCCTCAAGCCGTCGGAGCGCTGCCCGACCACGTCGATGATGCTGGCGGAACTGCTGAAGGAAGCCGGCCTGCCGGACGGCGTGCTGCAGGTGGTCAACGGCGACAAGGAAGTCGTCGACGCCATTCTCGACAACGAGACGGTGCAGGCGGTCGGCTTCGTCGGCTCCACGCCGATCGCGCAGTACATCTATTCGCGCGCGGCGGCCAACGGAAAGCGCGCCCAGTGCTTCGGCGGCGCCAAGAACCACATGATCATCATGCCCGATGCCGACATGGACAAGGCGGCGGACGCGCTGGTGGGTGCCGGCTACGGGGCGGCCGGTGAACGCTGCATGGCCATCTCGGTCGCGGTGCCGGTGGGAGACAAGACCGCCGACGCGCTGATCGAGCGCCTCGTGCCGCGCGTGGAGAAGCTGAAGGTCGGCCCCTACACCGCCGGTGAGGATGTCGACTACGGCCCGCTGATCACCGAGGCGGCAATGAACCGCGTCAAGGGCCTGATCGGCTCGGGCATCGAGCAGGGCGCGACGGCGGTGATGGACGGCCGCGACTTCTCGCTGCAGGGCTACGAGAACGGGTTCTTCGTCGGTCCGACGCTGTTCGACAACGTCACGCCGGAGATGGACATCTACAAGGAAGAAATCTTCGGCCCGGTCCTGTCGACCGTGCGTGCCAAGACCTACGAGGACGCCCTGAAGCTGACCATGGACAACCCCTATGGCAACGGCACGTCGATCTTCACGGCCGATGGCGACACGGCACGGGACTTCGCCAACCGGGTGAACGTCGGCATGGTCGGCATCAATTTCCCGATCCCGGTGCCGCTCTCCTATTTCACCTTCGGCGGCTGGAAGAAGTCGGCCTTCGGCGACCTGAACCAGTATGGCCCGGATGCCTTCCGCTTCTACACCAAGACCAAGACGGTGACGGCGCGCTGGTTCTCCGGCATCAAGGAAGGCGGCGAGTTCCACTTCAAGGCGATGGACTGATCGTTTTCCGGGCAATACCTGGTGCCTGAACAGGGCGGCCTTCCGGGGCCGCCCTTTTTCGTGGGCGGCTTCCAACGAGGTGCTTCCTGCCCGTCGGGCAGGTTAACCATTCCGGCCAACATTTGTCCCGTCGATGTCGTTTGCAGGATTTCTGCTAAAACAGGAATTGCCATTTGTTTCATATTACTGATTAATCCGGTTGCGGCTCCACGACAATCCAAGGGGGGATGTCACCATGGCCAATCGGCTCAAATCGCTTCTTCTTCTGATCTTTTTCTCGCTTTCGGCGACCGGAACGGGTTTCGCGGCCGACAAGTACGGCGCCATCGCCTATTCGCCTTCCAGTGGCGCCTGGGGATACTGGTACGACGCGAACAGCCAGGGCGCGGCGAACTCCAACGCGATGGCTGCCTGCCGGAAGCATGGCCGCGGCTGCAAGGTCGTCACCCACTTCCACAATGCCTGCGGCGCCGTCTATGCCGGCTCGAACGGCTGGGGCGCGGACTGGGGCAACAGCCGGAACCAGGCCGAGAGAAAGGCCGCGCGCCGTTGCTCGCAATACACCAGCGGCTGCAGGCTCGTCGCCTGGTCCTGTACGAGCCGCTGACCGGTCTTCACCAAAAGACGTTTGGCGCCCGGCGACGAAAGTGGCCGGGCGCATTTCTTTCGGCGCATCGATTCGAAGCCGGCGCGCCGGAAGCATGAGGCTGTTTCGGACAGTTCCCTTCTGCCGTTGGCGCCGGTTCCGTTCGCCTTCGCCCCGCCTGCCTGTTATTGCCCGCGCGCCATCGCCTCCAGCAGCGCCATCAGGCGCAGGGCCTCGTCATGGGCAAGGGTGCCGTCGCGCTCCAGGATGGCGTTGATGAGATCGAGGTGGTGGGCGGCGGCTTCGGCCAGGCTGTCGGGCCTTGCCGAAGCGAACCAGAAGCGCCGTGAATGGGTTTGCAGCGGCGCTGCGAGGCGCGCGGCATAGGCGTTGTCGGCCGCTTCCGCCAAGGCGAGATCGAACGCCTTGTCGGCGGCCAGGAAGGCGCGGGTGTCGCGGTCCGCCACCGCCTGCTGCATGGCCGCAGCGGCGCGGGCGAACCCCTGGGCGGCTGCCGGCGTCAGGTTCCGTGCCGCGGCCCGGGCGAGCACCGCTTCGACACCGCGCCGGGCCTCAAGGACCTTGATCCAGTCGCTTTCGATCAGCGGGGCAACGCGAATGCCGGCACGCGGGCGGATTTCCAGCAGGCCTTCCCAGGCAAGGCGCTGGATCGCTTCACGGACCGGCGTGCGGCCAAGGCCGACGAGGGCGATCAATGCGCCTTCGGTCGCCTGGCTGCCCGGTTCGAGGTCCAGCGTGACCAGGCTTTCCTCCAGCCTGCGGTAGGCCGCGTCGGCCTGGCTTTCAGGCTGCGTGGAGGCGGTTTCCTGCAATGAATCCGGTCCTGTCATTTTCTTTTCTTCGTCTGATATATCAGTGTTGACGGCTTGCGATTTTATCTGATATATCACATGTCAACGACAAGGAGACAAGTCATGTGGCAAGGTGTTTTCCCGGCGGTGACGACCAAGTTCACCGAATCTGACGAGCTCGATCACCCGGAAATGGAGCGCTGCTTCGGGTTGCAGATGGAGGCCGGCTGTGACGGCATCATCGTTGGCGGGTCGCTGGGCGAGGGGCCGATGCTGTCGCCGGAGGAAAAGCTCGCGGTTTTCCAGACGGCCAAGGGCGTCGCCAACGGCAAGCCGGTGCTGATGACGATCAACGAGGCGGGGACCCGCGAAGCCTGCCAGCGTGCCCGCGAGGCCAAGGCGGCCGGGGCGGACGGCCTGATGGTGGTTCCGTCCATGGTCTACCATGCCGACCGCGACGAGGCCGTGGCCGGCCTGCGCGCCGTTGCCGAGGCCGGCGACCTTCCGGTGATGATCTATTCCAACCGCATCGCCTATCGGGTCGATGTGACCGTCGACATGATGGAGGAACTGGCCGAGGACTGGCGTTTCATCGCCGTCAAGGAGAGCTCCGACGACATTCGCCGGGCGACCGACATCATCAACCGGCTGGGCGACCGGTATGACCTGTTCACGGGCGTCGACAACCTGGCGTTCGAGGCGCTCTGCGTTGGCGCCGTGGGCTGGGTGGCCGGTCTGGTCACGGCCTTCCCGCGCGAGACGGTGGCGATCTACCAGCTGATGAAGCAGGGGCGCCAGACCGAAGCGCTGGAGATCTACCGCTGGTTCCGGCCATTGCTGGACCTCGACGTTTCCAGCTACCTGGTGCAGAACATCAAGCTGGCAGAGGTTCATGCCATCGGAACGAATGACCGCGTGCGCGGGCCGCGGCGGCCGCTGGCCGGCGAGCGGCGGGCGCAGGTCGAGGCGGTGATCCGCGCCGCGCTCGAACGCCGCCCGGTTCTGCCCGATTTCTGACAGGTGAATGCGATGGCGGACGGCAAACCCTCGATCCTGATCGTTGGCGGCGGAATCGTCGGTTCCGCCAGTGCCGCGCTGCTGGCCGCCGAGGGCCATGCGGTGACGATCGTCGACCGGTCCGGGGTCTGCGAGGAAACCAGCGCGGGCAATGCCGCTGCCTTTGCATTCTCCGACCTCCTGCCGCTGGCGCAGAAGGGCATGCTGCGACAGGTGCCCGGCTGGCTGCTCGATCCGCTGGGCCCATTGTCCATCCCGCCGCGCTACCTGCTCTCCATCCTGCCGTGGCTGGTCCGCTTTCTCGCGGCCGGCCGCCCGGGCCGGTTCGAGGCCGCGCTCAGTGCCCAGGCCAACCTGATGGGCCTGGCGCGCCGCGAATGGGAGACGCTGACGGCACTGACGGAAACGGAAGGGTTCCTGCGGCGCGACGGCTGCCTGGAGCTTTATGACAGTGAGGGAAGCTTCCGGGCGGCACAGGCGGGGTACGCAGCGCGCGAGCGCCATGGCGTGGCCTTCGAGGTTGTCGGGAAGGCGCAACTCGGCGAATTCCAGCCCGGACTGTCTGACCAATTCGCCAAGGGCGTGTTCGTTCCCGGCTGGATGACCGTGTCGGACCCGCAACTGTTCGGAAAGGCACTGTTCGACCACGCGCGATCAAACGGCGCCCGCCTGGTGAAGGAAACGGTGCGGGAGATCGCGGTGACCGGCGGCCGTCCGGCCGCCGTGCTTGCAGACGGGCGCGGGCTGGAAGCCGATCGCCTGGTGATCGCCGCCGGGGCCTGGTCGCACAGGCTGACCGCGGCGCTGGGCGACCCGGTCCCGCTTGAAACCGAACGCGGCTACAACACGACGCTTCCCGTGGGCGCGTTCGATCTCAAGCGTCAGCTCGTCTTCTGCGACCACGGGTTCGTGGCGACGCCGCTGGAGACGGGCCTGCGCATCGGCGGTGCGGTGGAACTGGGCGGTCTCGACCTGGCGCCAGACTACCGGCGCAGCCGCGCCATGCTGGACAAGGCAAGGCGCTTCCTGCCCGGCCTCAAGACGGAGGGCGGACGGGAGTGGATGGGATACCGGCCGTCGCTGCCCGATTCGCTGCCGGTGATCGGCGCGGCAGCCAAGGCGCCGGGCATCGTCTATGCCTTCGGTCACGGCCATCTCGGCCTGACGCAGGCCGCTGCCACGGCGCGGCTTGTGCGCGACCTCGTTTGCGGGCAGGCTCCTGCCATCGACCTTTCGCCCTATTCGCCCAAGCGTTTCTGAAAGCCGCAGCCATGGCGCGCCATTCCTTTTTCTGCATCGACGGCCATACCTGCGGCAACCCGGTCCGGCTCGTGGCGGGCGGCGGGCCGCTGCTCGACGGCGCCACCATGATGGACCGGCGGATGGATTTCCTCGCCCGTCACGACTGGATCCGCACCGGGCTGATGTTCGAGCCGCGCGGACACGACATGATGTCGGGTGCCATTCTCTATCCGCCGACGCGACCGGACTGCGATGTCGGCGTCCTCTATATCGAGACGTCGGGCTGCCTGCCGATGTGCGGGCACGGCACGATCGGCACGGTGACCATGGCCGTCGAGCACGGGCTGGTCCGTCCGCGCATTCCCGGCGTGCTGATGCTGGACACGCCGGCCGGGCCGGTGAAGGCGGAATACGCCATGGAAGGCGAATACGTGCGGGAGGTGCGGCTGACCAACGTGCCGGCCTACCTGCACGCGACCGGCTGGGAGGTGGACTGCCCTGTGCTCGGGCGCCTGACCGTCGATGTCGCCTACGGGGGAAATTTCTACGCCATCGTCGAACCGCAGGCGAATTATCGCGACATGGCGGACCATTCGGCGGCCGACCTGATCGCCTGGAGTCCGGTCATCCGGCAGCGGCTCAACGAGGCCTATACGCTGGCGCATCCGGACAGGCCCGAGATCAACCGCGTTACCCATGTGCTGTGGACCGGAAAGGCGACGGTGGAGGGCGCGGATGCACGCAATGCCGTCTTCTACGGCGACAAGGCGATCGACCGCAGCCCTTGTGGGACCGGAACCTCGGCGCGCATGGCGCAACTGGCCGCGCGGGGCGACCTGAAGCCCGGCGACACGTTCGTGCACGAATCCATCATCGGTTCGCTTTTCCATGGCCGTGTCGAAGGGGAAGCCACGGTCGGCGGGCGGGCCGGCATCATTCCGTCGATTGCCGGCTGGGCGGTCATGACGGGGCTGAACACGATCTTCATCGACGACCGCGATCCGTTTTCGAAAGGGTTTTCGGTTGTTTGACAGCGAAGGACCTGTGGCAGTCCGTTTGCCCTGCATTTGCAAGAAGATTGCAACAGATCTTCTGATCGTGCAAAATTCTGCGAAACTTCAGCCTTCTAAACAGCAAGGATGCAAGGACTTCCCGGAGGTCCGGTGCTAGGAATTTTGAAAATGCCGCACACAGCGGCGGGGAGGCATGCGGCGCGCGGCGCAGACAAGACCGGCCTGGCCAAAGCCGGTTGTGTTGTGACGGCGAGCCGTTAAGAATAACAAACTGGTCCGGCGCCCAGGGGCGCTTCCGGACTGTCCGACAGAGGCAGCCGGGAAACAGGGGAACGGCATGGAATATTTCGTTCAGCAGCTCATCAACGGGCTGACGCTCGGCTCGATCTACGGGCTGATCGCGATCGGCTACACGATGGTGTACGGCATCATCGGCATGATCAACTTCGCCCATGGCGACATCTTCATGGTCGGCTCGTTCATCGCGCTGGCGCTGATCGTCGCCATCGGCCTGACGGCGGCGTCCAGCACCGGCTTCATCATCCTGGCCCTGCTGATCGTGCTGATCATCTCGATGGTCTTCACCGCGGCCTGGGGCTGGACAGTGGAGCGGCTGGCCTACCGGCCGCTGCGCGGATCGTTCCGCCTGGCGCCGCTGATCACCGCCATCGGCATGTCGATCGTGCTGCAGAACTTCGTGCAGGTGACGCAGGGCGCGCGCGTCAAGCCGCTCCAGCCGATCATCTCCGGCGGCGTGACGCTGATGGAAGGCGTGACCGAGAACGGCCCGATCGTCGTGCAGCTCTCCTACATGCAGATGCTGATCATCGCGCTGACGACGGCGCTGATGATCGGGTTCACGTTGCTGATCAACAAGACGTCGCTCGGGCGGGCGCAGCGGTCCTGCGAGCAGGACCAGAAAATGGCGGCGCTGCTTGGCGTGAACGTCGACCGCACGATCTCGCTGACCTTCGTGATGGGGGCGGCGCTGGCTGCCGTCGCGGGCCTGATGTTCCTGCTGCTCTACGGCGTGATCGACTTCTACATCGGCTTCCTGGCGGGCGTGAAGGCGTTCACCGCGGCCGTTCTCGGCGGTATCGGCTCGCTGCCCGGCGCCATGCTCGGCGGGCTGCTGATCGGGCTGATCGAGGTGTTCTGGTCGGGCTATTTCACCGTTGAATACAAGGACGTGGCAGCCTTCTCGATCCTCGCGATCGTGTTGATCTTCCTGCCCTCGGGCCTGCTCGGCAAACCGGAAGTGGAGAAGGTCTGATGGTGCACCAGCCTACCGAAACCACGACGCCGGAAGGCGCCCAGCGGCTGGACGAGGAGCGCGCCGCCGCGCCGGAAATCGTGCCCGCCAAGGATCCCAACTCGATGGCGGAGTCGCTCAAGGACGCCTTCATGGCCGCGCTGCTGGCCGGCGTGCTGGGCTTCTTCTTCCTCGGGCTTCGTACGGACATCGCGCCGGGCGGCCTGGTGATGACGACCCGCTGGGGGCTGTTCATCACGGCGGTCCTGATCGTTTTCGCCGGTCGGCTGGCGCTCAACATCTTCGTGTTCAAGACACACAAGCCGGTGACGCGCACCGTTGCTGCGGCTGCCAGCGACAACACGCGCTCGCTGGAGCGTGTTGCATGGTGGCTCAAGCGCATCCTGTTCGCCTTCGCGCTCGTGCTGCCCTTCTTCTTCACCTATTTTTTCCCGCAGCGGGACCGGCAGTTCATCGACCTCGCCATCCTGATCATGACCTACATCATGCTCGGCTGGGGCCTGAACATCGTCGTCGGCCTGGCGGGTCTGCTCGATCTCGGCTACGTCGCCTTTTACGCGGTCGGGGCCTATTCCTTCGCGCTGCTGGCCGAGCATTTCGGCCTCGGTTTCTGGATGGCCCTGCCGCTGGCGGGCATCCTGGCGGCCTTCTGGGGCATGATCCTGGGCTTCCCGGTGCTGCGGTTGCGCGGCGACTACCTGGCCATCGTGACGCTGGCCTTCGGGGAGATCATCCGCGTGGTGCTTTTGAACTGGTACCAGTTCACCGGTGGCCCGGACGGCATTTCGGGCATTCCGAAGCCGACGTTGTTCGGCCTGGAGTTCAAGCGCGGGGCCGGCGGGTTCGCCGACTTCTTCGGCATCGCCTACGACCCGATCCAGCGCTTCATCTATCTCTACTACATCATCTTCATCCTCGCGATCATCACCAACCTGGTCACCATGCGGATGCGCAAGATGCCGATCGGGCGGGCCTGGGAAGCGCTGCGCGAGGACGAGATCGCCTGCCGGTCGCTGGGCATCAACACGACCAACACGAAGCTCACCGCCTTCGCGCTGGGCGCCATGTTCGGCGGTTTCGCCGGGTCGTTCTTCGCAACCCGGCAGGGCTTCATCTCGCCGGAAAGCTTCACCTTCCTGGAATCGGCGATCATCCTGGCGATCGTGGTGCTGGGCGGCCTCGGCTCGCAGATCGGCGTCGTCATTGCCTCGGTGGCGATGATCGGCGGTATCGAACTGCTGCGCAACCTGGGCTTCCTGCAGCATGTCTTCGGCGCCGGGTTCGACCCGACCCAGTATCGCATGCTGATCTTCGGCCTCGCCATGGTCGGCATCATGGTCTGGAAGCCGCGCGGCCTGGTCTCGACGCGTGATCCATCGGCCGTGCTGAAGGAAAAGAAGAAAATCGGCGCCGACATGGTGGCGCAGGGCGAGGGGCACTGATCATGGCTGAGGCGATGGATATCAAGGCCGCCGGCGCAACCGCGAACTGGGACGCCGACCCGGTCCTGACCGTGGAGCATCTGACGATGCGCTTCGGCGGACTTGTGGCGATCAACGACC
Organism: Zhengella mangrovi; assembly: GCF_002727065.1. Lineage (GTDB taxonomy): Bacteria > Pseudomonadota > Alphaproteobacteria > Rhizobiales > Rhizobiaceae > Zhengella > Zhengella mangrovi. The sequence goes on from NZ_PDVP01000010.1 coordinate 59,888, forward strand.
TTTCCTTCAACGTCGGGCGCGGCGACATCACCGCGCTGATCGGCCCGAACGGCGCCGGCAAGACGACGGTCTTCAACTGCGTCACCGGTTTCTACAAGCCGACCGAGGGGCGCATCGTGATGCGTCACGGGCCGGGCCGCCAGTCGGAGGCCGTCGAGACGCTGACGGACACCAACCGGCAGTGGGACCGGACGGCCAACGGCGCGGTGTACCTGCTGGAGCGCATGCCCGATTTCGAGATCTCGGCGCATGCCAAGGTGGCCCGCACGTTCCAGAACATCCGCCTGTTCAGCGGCATGACGGTGCTGGAAAACCTCCTGGTGGCCCAGCACAACATGCTGATGAAGGCATCCAACTTCACCGTCGGCGGCCTTCTCGGGTTGTCCGGTTACCGCAAGGCGGAGAAATCGGCCATCGACAAGGCGGTTTACTGGCTGGAACAGACGAACCTGATCGAGCGTGCCGACGATCCGGCGGGCGACCTTCCGTATGGCGCGCAGCGGCGGCTGGAAATCGCCCGCGCGATGTGTTCGAACCCGCACCTGCTGTGCCTCGACGAGCCGGCAGCGGGCCTCAACCCGCGCGAGTCGGCCGACCTGAACGACCTGCTCCAGTACATTCGCAGGGAGCACAAGACCTCGGTGCTGCTGATCGAGCATGACATGGGCGTGGTGATGGAAATCTCCGACCACATCGTGGTGCTCGACTACGGCCAGAAGATCTCCGACGGCGATGCGGAATCGGTGCGCAACGATCCGAAGGTGATCGCGGCCTATCTCGGCGTCGATGACGAGGAGGAGATCGAGGATCCCGAGATCATCAGCGATCTCAAGGGATCGAAGGATGGCGCGAAGCCGGCATCGGCCGACAAGCCGCAATCGCCGGTGGCGGCCATGAGCGCCCATGCGGCAACCGGGCAGATGCCGGGCGCGGCGGCCGCTGCCAAGGACGCGGAGCCGGAAGCCAGGGCGACCAAGGCGGACACCGCTGGCAGCGACCTGCCCGGTGACCGGCCGGCGTCCCTGGATGCACCGCAGGGCGACGCCGACAACCTGACGCGCATCAAGGGTATCGGCCCGGGCAACGAAAAGAAGCTGAATGCGCTCGGCATCTACCACTTCTCCCAGATCGCGGCGTGGACGCCTTCGGAAGTGCAATGGGTCGGTGCCTATCTCGCCTTTCCCGGGCGGATCGAGCGCGAGGACTGGACCGGGCAGGCCAGCCAGCTCGCCGCGGGCGGCGATACGGAGTTTTCCAGGCGTGTCGATGCCGGGAAGGTGTCCACCAGCCGTGCGGGCAAGGGCAAGACGGGAGGCAAGGCATGAGCGACCAGACCGACCTGATGCTCCAGGTGCGCGGCGTCGAGACCTATTACGGCAAGATCATCGCCCTGAAGGGCGTGGACGTGGATGTGCATCGCGGCGAGATCGTCACGCTGATCGGCGCCAACGGCGCCGGCAAGTCGACGCTGATGATGACCATCTGCGGCAATCCTCAGGCGCGGACCGGCCAGATCGTCTATGACGGCCAGGACATCACCACGATGCCGACGCACGAGATCATGCGCATGGGGATCGCGCAGTCGCCGGAGGGCCGGCGCATCTTCCCGCGCATGACGGTGATGGAAAACCTGCAGATGGGCGCCTCGCTGGTCGACGAGAAACATTTCGACGACGACCTGAAGAAGGTGTTCGACCTGTTCCCGCGTCTCAAGGAGCGTATCTCGCAGCGCGGCGGCACGCTGTCCGGCGGCGAGCAGCAGATGCTGGCCATAGCCCGTGCCCTGATGAGCCGGCCCAAGCTGCTGCTGCTCGACGAGCCGTCGCTGGGCCTGGCACCGCTGATCGTCAAGCAGATCTTCGACGCCATCCGCGACCTGAACCGCAACGAGCAGCTCACCGTCTTCCTGGTCGAGCAGAACGCCTTCCACGCGCTCAAGCTCGCTCATCGCGGCTATGTCATGGTCAATGGCGTGATCACGATGACGGGGACGGGACAGGAACTTCTCAAGCGCGAGGAAGTGCGCGCGGCCTATCTCGAAGGCGGCCGCCACTGAACGGCGTCCGCAACCACCAGTTACCGGCGGCAAACGCCGGAGGGGAACACCATGGAACACACACCATCGCTGCTCTGGGAAGTCACCTTCTTCGAATTCTTCGTGGTCACCTGCGTGCTGGGCGGCGGGGCTGCCTGGATGACCGGGCGCGCCGTGGCCAACACCTGGAAACCGATGGCGAGCTTCGGGCTGTACATCCTGCTGCTGGCTGCGGCAGTTCGTTTCATCCACTTCTCGCTCTTCCAGGGTAGCCTGATCGCGCCGTGGTACTACATGGTCGACCTGATCGTCCTGGCGATCATCGGCTATGGCGGCTACCGCTACACCCGCGCGGGCCAGATGGCCGAACAATACCGGTTCACATTCGACCGCAGCGGGCCTTTTGCCTGGCGGCGGCGCTGACGACCCGTTCTGCCTATCGGGTTAATCCTGATGAAAAAAGAAGCAAAAACAGTTTGGCAGAACGCTTTATTTCCTTTCCGTTTTGGGCTTTGATGCCTCTCAAGCGGACGGGCAATCCGCACAGCCGGCAGCCGGACCATCACCCGCCGCGCCGGCCGTAAAACTTTCAAGGGTGCAAATGGGAGTCATCATGAAAAAAGCACTTCTTGCTGGCGTCGCGCTCAGCTTTGCGTTTTCCACTCCGGTCCTGGCCGACATTATCATCGCGACCGCGGGTCCGATGACCGGCCAGTACGCGTCCTTCGGCGAACAGATGAAGACCGGTGCCGAACAGGCCGTGGCCGACATCAATGCCGCCGGCGGCGTGAACGGCGAAATGCTGAAGCTGCAGGTCGGCGACGATGCCTGCGATCCGAAGCAGGCCGTTGCCGTTGCGAACCAGTTCGCCGGCGAGGGCGTCGTCTTCGTGGCCGGTCACTTCTGCTCGGGTTCCTCGATCCCGGCGTCGGCCGTGTACGCGGACGAAGGCATCGTGCAGATCTCGCCGGCCTCGACCAACCCGAAGTTCACCGACGAGCGCCCCGGCCCGGGCATCTACCGCGTCTGCGGCCGCGATGACCAGCAGGGCGAAGTTGCCGGCAAGTACCTGATGGACCACTTTGCCGACAAGAAGATCGCCTTCATCCACGACAAGACCGCCTACGGCAAGGGTCTCGCCGATGCGACGATGGCGGCTTTCGAAGCCAACGGCGGCAAGCCGGCCCTTTACGAAGCCTACACGGCCGGTGAAAAGGACTACTCGGCGCTCATCTCCAAGCTCAAGGCCGAAGGCATCGGCGTTCTCTACGTCGGTGGCTACCACACCGAGGCCGGCCTGATGGCCCGCCAGGCCAAGGAGCAGGGCATGGACCTGCAGCTGGTCTCCGGTGACGCGCTGGTGACCGACGAGTACTGGGCGATCACCGGCGATGCCGGCGAAGGCACGCTGATGACCTTCTCGCCGGATCCGCGCGGTTACCCGGAAGCCAAGGCCGTGGTGGACAAGCTGGAAGCTGCCGGCAAGACCACCGAGGGCTACGTGCTCTACACCTATGCTGCCATCCAGACCTGGGCCGACGCCGTGAAGGCCGCCGGTTCGACCGACTTCGACGCCGTCACCAAGGCGCTGAACGAGGGCAAGTTCAACACGGTTCTCGGCGAACTGTCCTTCGACGACAAGGGCGACGTGACGCTGCCGGGCTACGTGTTCTACGAATGGCATGACGGCAAGTACAACCAGATGAAGTGATCGACCCGGTCACCTGATCGACAAGACCCGGCCCCTTCGCGGGGCCGGGTTTTTTATTGCCGGCTGCCGGCAGGATCCAACATTTGGACGGGGCCCGATTTTGGCTCTGGCATTCTCCGGCAAAGAACTCTACGACTTAACGATCGTTTTGCATTGCAGCACGGCCTGCGTTATAAAATGCAGACTTCAACCGATTTAAACGGAGAGCTTCGCCTTGGCCATCCGCAAGATTCTCGTCGCCAACCGGTCCGAAATCGCCATCCGCGTATTCCGCGCGGCCAACGAACTGGGCATGAAAACCGTCGCGATCTGGGCCGAGGAGGACAAGTATTCGCTGCACCGGTTCAAGGCCGACGAGAGCTACCAGATCGGCCGCGGCCCGCACCTTGAGCGCGAACTCGGACCCATCGAGGCCTACCTGTCGATCGACGAGGTCATCCGGGTGGCAAAGCTCTCCGGCGCCGACGCGATCCATCCCGGCTACGGCCTGCTTTCCGAAAGCCCGGAATTCGCCGAGGCCTGCGCCGACAACGGCATCATCTTCATCGGGCCGCGGCCCGATACCATGCGGCGGCTCGGCAACAAGGTGGCGGCACGCAACCTTGCCGTCGAGATCGGCGTGCCGGTCGTGCCGGCGACGGAACCCTTGCCGGACGACATGGACCAGGTCCGTGCCATGGCGGAGGCGGTCGGCTTTCCGGTCATGCTCAAGGCATCCTGGGGCGGTGGCGGACGCGGCATGCGCGTCATCCGCTCGGAAAAGGACCTTGCGCGCGAGGTGACGGAAGCCAAGCGGGAAGCCAAGGCCGCCTTCGGCAAGGACGAGGTCTACCTCGAGAAACTCGTCGAACGGGCCCGTCACGTGGAAGTCCAGGTGCTCGGCGACACGCATGGCAATGCGGTCCACCTGTTCGAGCGTGACTGCTCCATCCAGCGGCGCAACCAGAAGGTCGTTGAACGCGCTCCGGCGCCCTACCTCGACGACGCCAAGCGGAAGGAACTGCCCGGCTACGCGCTGAAGATCGCCGGTGCGACCGATTACGTTGGCGCAGGGACGGTCGAATTCCTGATGGATGCGGACACCGGCGCGTTCTACTTCATCGAAGTGAACCCGCGCATCCAGGTGGAACACACGGTGACCGAGGAGGTCACCGGGATCGATATCGTCAAGGCGCAGATCCACATCCTCGAGGGCGCGGCCATCGGGACACCGGCCTCCGGCGTTCCGGCGCAGGAAAACATCTGGCTCAACGGCCATGCCCTGCAGTGCCGCATCACGACAGAAGACCCGGAGCAGAACTTCATCCCCGACTACGGGCGGATCACCGCCTATCGCGGCGCGACCGGGTTCGGGATCCGGCTGGACGGCGGCACCGCCTATTCGGGTGCGGTGATCACGCGCTACTACGATCCGCTGCTGGAAAAGGTGACGGCCTGGGCGCCGACGCCGGAGGAGGCGATCCTGCGCATGGATCGCGCGCTGCGCGAGTTCCGCATCCGCGGCGTCGCGACCAACCTGACGTTCCTGGAAGCCATCATCGGGCATCCGAAGTTCCGCGACAATTCCTACACCACCAAGTTCATCGACAACACGCCGGAGCTGTTCGACCAGGTGAAACGGCGGGACCGCGCCACCAAGCTGCTCAACTATCTCGCCGACGTTTCGGTCAACGGGCACCCCGAGGCGCGCGGGCGCCCCGAACCCAAGGCGGACGCGGCGGCGCCGATCGTTCCCTTCATCGGCGGCGACGTACCGGAGGGGACCAAGCAGCGGCTGGACCGCGACGGACCGGAGAAGTTCGCCGAATGGATGCGCGGCGAAACGCGGGTGCTGATGACCGACACGACCATGCGCGACGGTCACCAGTCGCTGCTGGCCACCCGCATGCGGACGCATGACATCGCCCGCGTCGCCGGGACCTATGCCCGTGCGCTGCCACAACTGCTGTCGCTGGAATGCTGGGGCGGGGCGACGTTCGACGTTTCCATGCGCTTCCTGACCGAGGATCCGTGGGAGCGGCTGGCGCTGGTCCGCGAAGGCGCGCCGAACCTGCTGCTCCAGATGCTGCTGCGGGGGGCGAACGGTGTCGGCTATACCAACTATCCCGACAACGTGGTGAAACACTTCGTTCGCCAGGCTGCTGCCGGCGGCGTCGATCTCTTCCGAGTCTTCGACTGCCTGAACTGGGTGGAGAACATGCGCGTGTCGATGGACGCGGTCCGCGAGGAAGGCAAGCTGTGCGAGGCGACGATCTGCTACACCGGCGACCTGCTCGACGGCAGCCGGCCGCAGTACGACCTGAAATACTACCTCGGTCTTGCGCGCGAACTGGAAGCGGCGGGCGCGCATATCATCGCGGTCAAGGACATGGCGGGGCTGCTGAAGCCGGCCGCGGCGCGTGTGCTGTTCAAGGCGCTGCGCGAGGAAACCGGACTGCCGATCCATTTCCACACCCATGACACGTCCGGCATCTCGGCGGCGACGGTGCTGGCGGCCGTGGACTCGGGCGTCGATGCCGTCGACGCGGCCATGGATGCGCTGTCGGGCAACACGTCTCAGCCCTGCCTCGGCTCCATCGTCGAGGCCCTCAAGGGGTCGGAGCGCGACCCCGGTCTCGATCCGGAATGGATCCGGCGCATTTCCTTCTACTGGGAGGCGGTGCGCAACCAGTACGCGGCCTTCGAAAGCGACCTGAAGGGGCCCGCGTCCGAGGTCTACCTGCACGAAATGCCGGGCGGGCAGTTCACCAACCTGAAGGAGCAGGCCCGTTCGCTGGGGCTGGAAACGCGCTGGCACGAGGTGGCGCGGGCCTATCACGATGCCAACCTGATGTTCGGCGACATCGTCAAGGTCACGCCCTCGTCCAAGGTGGTGGGCGACATGGCGCTGATGATGGTCAGCCAGGACCTGACGGTGGCTGACGTGGAAAACCCGTCCAAGGATATCGCCTTTCCGGACTCCGTCGTTTCGATGCTGAAAGGCGATCTCGGCCAGCCGCCCGCGGGATGGCCGGCCGGCCTGCAGAAGAAGGCGCTCAAGGGCGACGCGGCCTATACCGTCCGCCCCGGCGCGCTGCTGGAGGACGCCGACCTCGACGCGCTGCGCAAGGAACTGGCGGAAAAGCTCGACCGCGACGTCAGCGAGTTCGAGTTTGCCTCGTGGCTGATGTATCCGAAGGTCTTCACGGATTTCGCCCTGGCGTCGGAGGACTATGGCCCGGTCAGCGTGTTGCCGACCCCGGTCTATTTCTACGGCATCGAGCCGGAGCAGGAGATCTTCGTCGACCTGGAAAAGGGCAAGACGCTGGTGATCCGGTGCCTGGCCATCGGCGAGACCGACGAGACCGGCATGCGCACGGTGTTCTTCGAACTGAACGGCCAGCCGCGCCGCGTCAGGGTGCCGGACCGCATCCACGGCGCCTCGGCCGCCAAGGCACGGCCCAAGGCGGAGGCAGGCAACGAGACCCATGTCGGCGCGCCGATGCCCGGCGTCATCTCGACGATCGCTGTCGCAGCCGGCCAGGCGGTGAAGGCGGGCGACGTGCTGGTCTCCATCGAGGCCATGAAGATGGAGACGGCGCTCCATGCCGAGCGCGACGGCACGATTGCCGAGGTGCTCGTGCACGCCGGCGACCAGATCGACGCTAAGGACCTGCTGGTGCGTTTCGAGGCCTGACGCCTTCTCGCCGGCGCGGCGGTTCAGGCGCCGGTGGCCAGCGGCAGGGCCGACAACGCCGCGGCTAGGAAGTCGTATGCGCGGCGGATGCGCAGGCTCGTCCGCAATTCGCGGTGCACGGCAAGATGCATGTGCAGCGGCGGCAATGGCAGGTCAGGCAGGATGCGCACGACGCGGGGAGATTGCAGCCCGGCGTAAAGCTGGTTGAACCCGATCCCGGCACCGGCCTCCACCATCCGCCAGTGCAGCACCTGGTCGTCGGTTCGCACCGGGAAGAAGTCGCGCGTGAGCTTCCAGCCCATGGCCTGGAAGCCCTGGATGATCAGGTCGTCCCGGTCGTAACCGACGATGGCGTGATGCAGCAGGTCCTCGGGCGCTTGAAGCGGCGGCGCATTTTCCAGGTAGGAGGGCGACGCAAAGGCCCCCATGGCCACGACGGCGATCTTCTTCGAAATCAGTTCCGCCTGCGCCGGTTCGGTCATGCGGATGGCGATGTCGGCGTCGCGCGTCAGCAGGTTCTGGATCTGGTTGGAGGCGACGATTTCCACCTGCAAGCCGGGTTCGGCCCTGCGCAGGGCCGTGACAATGTCCGGCAGGAGAAGGTGGGCGACGATCTGGCTGGCGGCTATGCGCACCGTGCCGGCCACCTCCTGCGAAGCTCCCGTCGCTGTCATCGAAAGCGCGGCCGTGTCGGCAGCGATGCGGCGGGCGTGATCCAGCAGGGCCGAGCCGGCGTCGGTCAGGATCATGCCGCGGGGGATGCGTTCGAACAGGGTCACGCCGAGCCGGTCTTCCAGTTCCGTGACATGGCGGCCAAGGGTGGGCTGGCTGGCCTTCAGGCGCCGCGCGGCGGCCGAGAGCGAACCGGTTTCGGCCACGGCCAGGAAGCTCTTGATCAGGTTCCAGTCGAAATCGTCCATCGCCAACCCATACATTTATGAATAGACATTCTGCATATTCTGCGAATTTTCATTCATTGATAGCGTGATTAGATTTCTCCCATCAAGAGATGAAGGAGCGAAATCATGTCAACCATCGCAATCATCGGCGCCGCCGGACACATCGGGTACGCGTCATCGGAAGCCTTCGCGCGGGCCGGCTGGACCGTGAAGGCCGTCGGGCGCGGCAAGCGGGTCCACGAGATGCCGGCCGGCGTCACGCCGGTCCAGGGCGATGCCTTCGACCGGGCCAGCCTGACCGCGGCAACCGCCGGGGCCGACGTCATCCTGCATGCCGCCAACCCGCCCTATGACAAGTGGGAAATGACCGTCCTGCCGATGATGGAAAACGCGATCGCGGCCGCGAAGGCGCATGGCGCAACCCTGATGCTGCCGGGCAATATCTACAATTTCGGCGTCGAGATCGGGCTGGACGTGGCGGAGGATGCCCCGCAGATCCCGTCGACCGGCAAGGCGCGGATCCGCATTGCCATGGAAGAGCGGCTGGCCCGCGCGGCGCGGGAAGAGGGGGTGCAGGTGATCATCCTGCGCGCCGGCGACTTCTTCGGCGGTCCGAAGGGCGGCACCTGGATGGACATGATGATCCTGAAGGACCTGAAGAAGAACACGTTCACCTGGCCCGGTCCCTGGGATATGCCGCATGCGTTTGCCTATCTGCCGGACCTGGCGCAGGCCTTCGTGGCGCTGGCCGACAAGCGCGGCACGCTTGGCCGGTTCGAGCGGTTTCATTTCGCCGGGCACACGCTGACCGGCGAGGAAATGCAGGCGGCTGCGGAAGCGGCGAGCGGCCGCAAGCTGAAGCGCGCCAACGTGAACTGGATGGTGCTGAAGCTCGCCGGCCTGTTCATGCCGGTGGTGCGCGAGGTGATCAAGATGAGCTACCTGTGGCGGACGGCGCATTCGCTGGACGGATCGCACCTGGAAGCGACCGTCGGGCCGCTGCCCACGACCCCGCCGGCAAAGGCGCTCGCCGAAGCCATCGCCGCCCAGAACCTGGATGGCGCGACGAAGCTGGCCGCGTAACATCACAGCCCCTTTGAAAAGCGGCGGCGGACCGGGCAGGTCTGCCGCCGCTGTTTTTTCCGGGTCATGCCGGTGCCGCGTGTGCCTGTCCGAGGACCGCCTCAGTCTTCCCGCCTGCCGTTGGGCGGCCTGTCCCGCTCGTAGTGATGGGCGAGGGGAAACGGCGGCAGCCAGGCTTCGCGGCGCACGGTCCACAGTTCGTAGGTCGGCCGGAAGCGATCCGGAGCATCCAGCGACCCGAGGTTCACCTCGACCTCGTCGCCACTGCAGCCGAACACGGTCGAGCCGCAGCGCGGGCAGAAGAACCGTCCGGCATAGTCCCGCGTTTCTCCCGTGATCGTCACGGCTTCGCGCGGGAAGATCGCGGAGGCATGGAACAGAGCGCCGTGATGCTTGCGGCAATCCATGCAATGGCACAACCCGACACGGTGGGGGTGTCCCGTTGCCTCGATCCGTACCTCGCCACACAGGCAACCGCCCGTCACTTTCTCCATCACACACCTCCGGGGCCGCGAAGCGATGACAGTGTCATGTCCGGCGCTTCGGCGATACCCGGGTTGCCAGGCGCCCGTGGACGCCAGCGCGTCAGATGCGCCCCAGCAGCATCAGGATGACGACGATCAGCAGGATCGTGCCGACGATGCCCATCGGTGCGACGCCGAAGCGGCCGCGTGCCGGGATGGCACCGATCAGCAGCAGGACGAGAATGATGAGGAGAATGGTGCCAAGCGACATCGGGTGTTCCCTTTCCGGTTTTCAAACGGAAATGAAACGCCGCTTCGCGCGTGTTGGTTCCCGGGGAAGAGCCGGCTCATGCCGATGGGCCCGGGCAAGGACCCATCGGGATCATTCTGCCGCCTTGGGTGCTTCCATGGGGCCTTCGCCGGTTTCGCCTTCCGCCTGATCGTCGGCGGTGGCCGAGGTGTCCTCCCCTTCGGCGCCCTGCGCGGGAAGCAGGCCGAGCCACCGACGCACCCTGGTGTTCTTCCACAAGAGCCGTGTCAGGAGGAGTGCGACGGCAAGCGCCCCGGCGGCCAGGGCCAGGCGGGACGATCCCTGCAAGGCGGCGAAGCCGGCCGCCACGGCCAGGCCAGCGCCGGCCCAGAGGCCCAGCGTGGCAAGCACGGCCAGCGTGAAGCGCAGCGGGCGCTGGCGCAGGGAGCGGAAGAAGGCCGTGACGCTGGAATCATGCGAGCGGGTGGCGATCATCAGCATCGACGGGGTGACGATCAGCGTCAGCACCGTGGAGAAGGCGAGGCCGAACACGATGGCCGACGACAGCGAGATCCACCATTGCGTCGAGGGCGCGCCGATGGTCGTTTCGTGGTTCATCAGTTCCAGGTTCCAGCCGAAGGCGATCGGCAGCACGCCGAGAATGGCCGTCACGGCGGTGAGCATGACCGGGCGCACGCGCTCGCGGCAGGTCTGGATGATGGCTTCCACCTTGTCCATGCCCTGCTCGTGGCGCAGGTGATCATAGGTGTCGATGAGCACGATGTTGTTGTTCACCACGACGCCGGCCAGCGCGATGATGCCGATCCCGGTCATGACGACGCCGAAGGGCTGGCCCATGATCAACAGGCCCAGCAGGACGCCGATGGTGGACATGATCACGGCCGTCAAGACAAGGCCGACCGACAGGAAGCGGTTGAACTGGGCCAGCAGCACGGTGAAGATCAGCGCCATGGCGGCGCCGAACGCCTTGGTGAGGAACTCGCCGGCGGCCTTCTGCTCCTCGTCCTCGCCGGCCAGCTTCCAGCGGATGCCGCGGCTGGCCAGGTCCAGCCCGTCCATCTTGGCGACGACGGCCTGGCGCACCTTGTCGGCCTGCACGCCCTCGGTGATGTTGGCCTGGACGGTGACGGTGCGGGTGCCGTCGATCCGGTTGAGCGTGCCCGTGCGGTGGGCCGCCTTGCGGGTGACGAAGTTGGAGATCGGCACGGCGCCCTGCGCGGTCTGGATGCGCAACTGGTCGAGCGTCGCCAGCGTCCGGCGGTCCTCCGGCAGGCGCAGGCGGATATCGACCGAATCGTCGGCGCCGGCGGGGCGGTAATCCGACAGTTTCAGGCCGGTGGTGACGAGCTGGACGACGGTGCCGACCGAGGCGGGGCCGACGCCGTAGCGGGCGGCCAGCGTGCGGTCGACCTGCAGTTCCCAGTCAATGCCGGGGGAGGGCAGGCCGTCGGAAATGTCGATCGTGTCGGGCACCGTCTTCAGCATGGCGGCGACCTCGCGGGCGGCATCGTTCAGCCCGGCCGGATTGTCGGCCGACAGGCGAAGCTGGATGGCCTTGCCGGTGGGCGGGCCGGCCTGCGGCACGGATACCTCGATGTCGACGCCGGGGATGCCGCGCATGGCCACGCGCAGATCCGCCAGGATGTCGGTGGCCGGCTTGCGCTCGCGCCAGTCGATGAACTCGTACTGGATCACGCCGACGACATCCTCGGCGACCTGTGCGCCCCCGCCGCCCTGGACGGAGCCGACGCGGGTGTAGACGGTCTTGATCCCCGGCCAGCCGAGGATCCGCTTCTCCGCCTCACGGGTGGCCGCGTCCTGCTCTTCCAGTGACAGGTTGCCGCGCGCATGCACATAGAGCAGGCCGTATTCCGGCTCGACGGAGGGGAAGAATTCCACGCCGGAGCCGTATTTGCCGTAGGCCATGGGCACGGCGACGAGCAGGCCGACGGCGGTGATCATCACCAGGAACGGATGGCGGATGGCGCGCTTGACCGTCCACATGTAGAGGCCGTCGCGGCCGGGCCCTTCCTCCTTAACCGGCCTGGCGATCATGGCGCCCAGCGTGGGCGTGAAGATCAGCGCGTAGACCAGCGAGGCCGACAGCGTGGCGATCAGGGTGATCGGCATGTATTTCATGAACTCGCCGACGGTGCCCGGCCAGAACAGCAGCGGCGAGAAGGCGGCGATGCGGGTCATGGTGGAGGCGACGACGGGGCCCGCCATGCGCTGGGCGGCCATGGCGAAGGCCTCCTGCTTGCCCATGCCCTCGCTCATGCGCCGCTCGGCGAACTCGGTGACGATGATGGCATCGTCGACCAGCATGCCGACGGCCAGGATGAGGCTGAACAGGACGACGATGTTGACCGTCAGCCCGGCCAGCGAAAGGCCGAGAATGCCCATCAGGAAGGAGGCCGGGATGGCGAGGCCGATCAGCATCGAGGCGCGGCCGGACAGCGCGTAGAGGATGACGATGAAGACCAGGATGACGGCGGTCAGCACCGAGTTCTGCAGGTCTCCCAGGAGCTGGCGGATCGTCGTCGACTTGTCCTGGCTGAAGGCGATCTCGGCGCCGGGCGGCAACAGTTTTTTGAAGCTGGTCGCCACGGTCTTCACCGCGTCCACCGTTTCCACCAGGTTGGCACCGGTGCGCTTGGAGACCTCGATGGCGATGGCCGGCTTGCCGTTCAGCCGGGTAATGGTGGTCGCGTCCTTGAAGGTGGAGCGGATGGTAGCGAGGTCCTGGGCACGGACGACCGCGTTCGGCCCGGCCACGATGGGCAGGTTGGCGACGTCTTCCACCGTCTCGATGAGCGAGGGAACCTTGACGGCATACTTGCCCTCGTCGCCCTGCAACTGGCCGGCGGCGACCAGCGAGTTGTTGGCGTTGACGCCGGCGATCATCTGGTCGAGCCGCAGCCCGTAGGAGGACAGCTTGACGGGATCGATGATGACCTCGACCAGGTCGTCGCGGGCGCCGCGCAGGTCGGCATTGAGGACGCCGGTCACTTCCTCGATCCTGTCGCGCAGTTCGCGGGCGGCGGCAGTCAGGGCGCGTTCCGGCACATCGCCCGAAAGGGTGACGACGAGAACCGGGAATTCCGAAATGTTGACCTCGTTGACGCTGGGCTCGTCAGCGCCGGAGGGAAGGTCGGGCTTGGCGTCGTTGACCTTGTTGCGGACATCGACGAGCGCCTTGTCGAGGTTGGCGCCGGCCTGGAACTCGACGATGACGTTGCCGCCGCCCTGGTAGGCGGTGGAGCGCATCTCCTTGATGCCCGTGATGCTCTTCAGCCGGGTCTCGACCGGCCGCAGCAGCAGGCGCTCGGAATCCTCCGGCGAGATGCCCTGGTAGCTCAGCGAGACGTAGATGATGGGAATCTGGATGTCGGGTTCGGCTTCCTTCGGGATGGCGATATAGGCCATCGCTCCCGCCGCCAGCAGGAAGAGCAGAACCGAGATGGTCAGGCGCGCATTGCGGATGGCGTAGCCGACAAAGCCCATGAGGTGTTCCCGTCAGTTGATCGCGCGGCTGCCGACGAGACGGCGCAGCGTGTCCATGTCGGCGGGCACGGCATGAACCTTCTCGCCATCGGTGACGAGGTCCTGCCCGGCAACGATGATGCGCGCATCAGCGGGCACACCGGCCAGAACGAGGCCTTCGGGCGTGTCGTCGATCAGGTCGATCGGGACGAAGGCCGCCTTGTCGTCGGCGGTGGCGATGCGGACGCCGAGGTCGCCGGCATCGGACAGCGTGACGACCGAGCGCGGCAGCTTCACCGCCCTGACGGGGTCGGTCCTGAGCGTGATCTCGGCGGTCATGCCTGCCGGGATGCGGCCGTCGGCATTGGGGATGGCGATCTCGACGGGAAAGGTGCGGGTGGCGGCGTTGGCCTGGCGGGAGATGTAGCGGATCGTCCCCTCCACCGTGTCGCCGGAGATCAGCCGGACGTCGGCCTTGTCGCCCAGCTTGACGTAGCCAAGGTCACGCTCTGAAATCTCGCCGGCGGCGACGATCGGATCGAGCGACAGCAGGGTGGCCACCGGGGCGCCCTGCTGGACGGAACTGCCGAGTTCGACGGAGACCTTGTCGATGACGCCAGAAAAGGGCGCGCGCAGTTCAAAGCGCGCGAGCTCGGCCTGGGCGACCTCGAGCTGCGTGCGGGCCGTGGCGAGGGCGGAGCGGGAATTGTCAAGCTGCAGCTTGGGAAGGCTGCCCTTGTTGGCGAGGCGTTCGGCGGCCTCGAATTCCTTCTGGCGCTGTTCCAGAACGGCCCTGGCGGATTCGACGGCAGCGGCCTTGCCCTCGCTGTCGAGCGAGAGAATGACGTCGCCCTCGCTGACATGATCGCCCTGGGCGACCGGCAGGGCGGTGATGATGCCGGCAGCACGGGTGGCGATGGCGGTCTGCTTGTCGGCCATGGTCTGGCCGGCGATCCGGATGGCGCGACGATGGTCGATGAAGGGCGGGTCGATGACGGCGACCGTCTTCAGGTCGCGCTGCGGGGTCTTCGCGGGCGCGGGCCCCGATGCGGCCGGTTTTGCGGTTTCGCCGGACGGGTCATTGGCCGCAGAGCCGACGGAGGAGAATTCGCCGGTCAGCACCCAGGCCGCAGAGGCCGCCAGGACGACAAAGGCGGCGATCCTGTGAAATGAAAATCGTGACATGGGTTCCCGTCCGTTGCGGCCTTTTCCTGCGCCCTGTTCGCGGCGTTTCGGTGGCGTTCCCGAGGCTATGCGGGAGCGCTCATCGGCAAGGGCCTGCGCAAGCCCGTCTCCATAGCATGCTTGTGCGCCGCACAAAAGGTGCGGGGGCGATCACACTTCTGTTGCCACAGTGCGAAGTCGCGCCATGGTTACGAGGGTACGAACCGCCGGTCGCGGCGGATCATGCACGCCATCGCGCTGCCGGGAACCTCACCGGCCGGGGCAGGGCGTGCCGGCCGCACCCCAGGCGAGGATGTCGTTGACGTGATCCTGAAGCGTGTAGGGAGCCGGCTCGCGGTTTCCGCCCGGTTTCCAGCCCCATCCGATGAACCCGCCGTGCTCGGCATCCTCGACCAGGTGGCGCGCCAGGCCGACGGCGTCGCGCCCGCCGGTGCGATCGGGATCGGAGAGTTGCGCACAGATCTCGTCCTTCGACTGGCCGAACCAGACGAATTCCGCCGGGGCGAGGCGCCAGAAGGCGTTCACCCGCGGCGCTGCGTGAGGCAGGTCATTGGCGCCCTCGCGATCCTCCGACAGCTTGGTATGGCAGGAGGAACAGGCCAGCGCCTCGATCCCGATGCGGCTTTCGCCGGCACGGACGTTCATGCCATGCGCACGGGTCTTGCCGTAGGACGGGCCGGACCACATGGGAATGCCCTCCTGGCCGACATGGCAATTGGCGCAACGGGGATGCGTGACCACTTCGTAGATCCGGTCGAAGGCGGCAAGGCCGTCGCTGGCCGACACCGAGCCTTCGGCTGGCGGGTCGATGGTGGCTGCCTGTCCGGCGGCCAATGCCGGCGCGGTGGCGGCGATGAGCAGCGAAACTGCGGCGATGACAGTGGTTTTCATGGCCGGCCTCACGCGAAATCGACGAACTTGTTGAATGGCATTTCCCGAAGCCTCGTTCCGGTTGCCGCGAAAATGGCCCCGGCCAGCGCCGGGGCGGCAGGAGGCACCGGCGGTTCGCCGATGCCATGGACGCGACTGCCGTTTTCCAGTCCGCGTACCTCGATTTCGGGGCACTGGTAGAACCGCAGCCCCTCGAAGGCGTGGAAATTGGTCTGGTCGGCGATGCCGCCGGTATAGGTGATCTCGCAGTTCATGGCGTGGGCGAGGCCGAAGATGACGCCGCCCTTGACGAGGTTGTCGAAATTGACCGGATCGACGACCGTGCCGACCTCGGCGGCCACCCAGGCCTTGTCGATGCGAATGCCGTTCGGCGTGTCCGTGACCTCGACCACCTCGGCGCAATGGACGCCAAACGACTTCGTGAGGGCCACGCCGCGCCCGCGTTTTTCGCCGGGTCTGGCACTGGTCCAGTTCGACATTCCGGCCACGGCCTCGAGCACCTTGCGGGCAAGCGGATCGTTGCACAGCCGCAGCCGCTCCTGCATCGGGTCGGCACCGGCTGCCTCGACCAGTTCGTCCAGCGCGGCATTGTAGAAGAAGCCGTTGGACGAGGCACCGACCGAGCGCCACGAACTGATCGGCGCGAGATCCGGTGTGCGATAGCCGGTGATGCGCTGGTTGGGAATGGCAAACGGCTGATCCCAAGCGCCGGCCACGATCTGGTTGTCGGGTCCGGCGGTGGACAGGCCCTGGCGCGACATCTGGCTGGCCATGACCGAGGGCATGGCAATGCCGAGGTCCATGGTTTCCACCTTGCCGTCCTTCACCGTGCCGCGCAGGCGCGCCATGGCGATCTGGCGCGGAAAGTCATGGGTCATGTCCTGTTCGCGCGAATAGGTCAGCTTGACCGGTGTGCCCTTCATCTGCACAGCGATCTCGGCGGCCTGCTTGACCACCTCGTCTTCCAGGCGATGCCCGAAGCTGCCACCCATCATGTAGACGTGAACCCGGACCTTCTCCGAGTCCACGCCGGTGATCTTCGCCACGTTGGCCTGGGTGAAGCGGGGGATCTGCGTGCCTGTCCAGACGTCGACGCCGTCGTCGCCGACGCGGACGATCGCGCTGATCGGCTCCAGCGGCGCATGGGCGAGGTAGGGCGCGCGATATTCCGCCTCGACCGGGGCACTTTCGGCAATCGCCGTCTCGACATTGCCGTCGTCGCGGTTGCGGCTGTCCTGGCGGTCGCTGACGAAGGAATCGGCGAGCGCTTTCCAGTGTCCGTCCATGGTGTCCGGAAAGGCCGTCTTGCCCCAGTCGGCCTTCACGGCCTTCGCCGCCTGGAACGCCCGCCAGGTGTTGTCGGCGACGATGCCGACGCCGCCGGTCACCGGGACAACCGCCTTCACACCGCGCATTTTCCCGGCGGCCGAGGCGTCAAAGCCGTTGATCGGCCCGCGCTGGGCCGGGTTCAGCAGCACAGTGGCGTGGACCATGCCGTCGATGCTCTCGTCGATGCCGTAGACCTGGGTGCCGGTGCACTTGGCCACCATGTCGATGCGCTGCATCGGCTTGCCGATCAGGCGCCATTGCGACGGATCGCGCAGGGCGACGTCATTGACCGGTTCGATGGTCGCGGCGATAGGCGCCAGTTCGACATAGGTCACGCGCGAGCCGTCGGGCAGGATGACCTCGCCACGCTCTGTCTTCAACCGGGCGACGGACACGCCGGCCTGCTTTGCCGCGGCGGCTTTCAGGGTCTCGCGCGCCACGGCGCCGGCCCGGCGGAGTTTCTCGAACTGATCCGGCACGGTGGTCGATCCGCCGGTGATCTGCAGGCCGATGAACTTCATGACCGCAGAGAGACCAACCGTTGCAGCCTCCTGCATCATGCCGGCCGAGGGGACCATGAAATCGGCCGCTTCCTCGGCAAGCGCGGTGTTCCAATAGGCCTTCGACGGCGGGCCGGGATCGACGCGGACCTGGTCGAGATCGACGTCGAGTTCCTCGGCCAGTAGCGCCGCCTGGACATGGTACACCCCCTGGCCCTTGTCGGCGCGCGGGGTGATGAGCGTGACGCCGTCGGCATCGATCCTGACGTAGGGCGTGATGGCCGCCTCGCGCTCGCCCAGTCCGTCCAGCAGGGGATTGGCGTAGGGCGTGCGATAACGCCAGGTGCCGAAGGCGACGCCGCCTGCCACGGCGACGGCGCCAACGAGAAGCGTGCGGCGGGTGATTGTCGCGATGCGTCCCATGGATCAGGCTCCCTGGAGCTTGGTGGCAGCGGTTTTCACCGCTTCGCGAATGCGCGGGTAGGTGCCGCAGCGGCAAAGATTGGCCGACATGACGGCGTCGATATCCTCGTCTGATGGTTCGGGATTGCTGTCCAGCAGGGCGGCTGCGGCCATGATCTGGCCGGACTGGCAATAGCCGCACTGGACGACCTGGTGCTCGATCCACGCTGCCTGGACGGCGTGCAATGCCTCCGGCGTACCAAGCCCCTCGATGGTGACGATATCGCCATCGACATCGGCGGCTGCCATCTGGCAGGCGCGTACCGGCATGCCGCCGACATGCACCGTGCAGGCGCCGCACTGGGCGATGCCGCAGCCGTATTTCGTGCCTGTCAGCCCCAGTTCGTCGCGAAGGACCCAGAGCAGGGGCATGTCCGGTTCGACGTCGACCTCGACCGTCTTGCCATTGACCGTCAGTTGCATGGAGCGATCCTCCGTTTCACGTTCTGACATTATTCGTCAAAATGTCAGATTGTCAATGCACGCGATGATGCTTATGCTGTGCCCATGATTCCGGCCGCACAGACAGACAAGCGCGAAACGATCCTGCATTCGGCCATCGGTCAGTTC
The DNA here is from genome assembly GCF_002727065.1 of Zhengella mangrovi. Lineage (GTDB taxonomy): Bacteria > Pseudomonadota > Alphaproteobacteria > Rhizobiales > Rhizobiaceae > Zhengella > Zhengella mangrovi. The sequence goes on from NZ_PDVP01000010.1 coordinate 78,447, forward strand.
ATGGCCTATGGCTTCTCGCGCGTAACCATGGACGACATCGCCCAGGCAGCGGGCATGTCACGGCCTGCACTCTACCAGTTCTTTCGCAACAAGCAGGCAATTTACGAAGCCGGCGCGACCGCCATGCTGGACCAGTCGCTGGACGTGATGCAGGCGGCGCTGAACCAGGACGGTTCGCCGAAGGCACGGATCGGCGCGGCGATCACCAGGGGTATCCTGGACATGATGGGCCAGATGGAGGCGACGCCGCACGGGGCGGAACTCATCGACATGAAGGGCGGCCTGTCGTCCGGCTGGCTCGACGACTGGAAAGCGCGCAAGATCGCGCTGCTGGCTCCGGTCTACGAGGAAGCCGGGGCCCGGGCGCCGCTGGATGGCGCGGTGCTGGCGACGCAACTTTCCGACTGGCTGGAAGGCATGAAGATGCGGGTGAAGGGCGGCCGTGAACGCGAAGAGGCGCTGGAGCGCTTCCTGGCGATGCAGATGGCGGCGCTTTCGGCCGCCGCCTGACCGGCTTTCCCTTCGCCATTTCCCCCGATCAGTGATGCGGCTGCCGGCGCGCGGCCATGAAATCGCGCACGCGGCGGCCAAGACCGTGCCGGGGAACGGGCGCCATGGCCGGGTCGAGTTCGCCGGAGAGGTCGATGCCGGCACGGTGGCCGACATGGCGGAAATCCTCTTCCAGCCAGTCCTCGGCGGCGGCGCGTCCGAGATCGCGCATGTACTTGAGGAATTCCCACTCGGCGGAAATCTTGGAATCGGCCGACAGGCCGGCCAGCGCCTCGTCGGCATCGATGCGGTGCATGCGGATGTCGCGGTAGTGCTGGTGGCTGATGTTGCCGTTCTCGATCAGCTTCTTGACGAAGGCGATGGCGCGGAACTCGCGCAACAGGGCGGCATTGAAGGTGATTTCCTCGATACGGTTCTGGATCTCGCGCGCGGTCGCCGGCGTCTCGGCGCGGCGGATCGGATTGATCTGCACGAGCAGGACGTCGTCGGTGGTGTTGGTATAGAAGAAGGGAAACAGCGCCGGATTGCCGCCATAGCCGCCGTCCCAGTAGTCCTCGTCGCCGATCCGCACCGGCTGGAAGATGGTGGGCAGGCAGGCCGACGCCATCACCGTGTCGGCATCGATGTGGCCGTCGGTGAAGACCTTCAACTGGCCTGTCTGGACGCTGGTCGCGGAGATGAACAGGGTCATGCTCTCGCAGGCGCGGACGTTGTCGAAGTCGATCTCGGTTTCGACGACCTCGCGCAGCGGATTGATGCCAAGCGGATTGGCCATGGCCGGCGAGACCATGCGCGACATGAAATCGAAGACCATGTAGGCGGGATTGTTGGCGACCGACCAGTTGCCCAGCAGCATGTCCCACGGCGTGCGCTGGAAAGGCGAGAAGCGCCCCTTCATGCCGACGGCGCGCCAGAAGGCACCGAGGCGTTCGCGCGCGCCCTCGCGGCCGCCACGCACCCAGCCGTCGGCCAGAGCGACGGCATTCATCGCACCGGCGGATGTGCCGGAAACGGCATCGAAGGCGATGCGGTCGTCCTCCAGCAGGCGGTCGAGGACGCCCCAGGTGAAGGCGCCGTGCGAGCCGCCGCCCTGGAGCGCGAGGTTCACGGGCCTGGATTGCGGTCCGGTCTTGCCGTTGCCCTTCGCCATGATGCCATGTCCCTTCTCAGAGGGCGGTCCAGCCGCCGTCGACGGAAATCGTCGTGCCGGTGATCTGGGCGGCCGCATCGGAACACAGGAAAACCGCGGTGCCGCCGATCTCCTCGACGGTGGCGAATTCCTTGGTCGGCTGGCGTTCGAGGATAACCTTCTCGATCACCTCGTCGCGGCTCATGCCGTGGGCCTTCATCTGGTCCTCGATCTGGCCCTCGACGAGCGGCGTCTTCACGTAGCCGGGGCAGATGGCGTTGCAGGTGACGGCGACGCGGGCCTCGGCCATCTCCAGCGCCACGGTCTTGGTGAGGCCGACGAGGCCGTGCTTGGCCGAGACATAGGCGGACTTGTAGGGCGAGGCGGTCAGGCCATGGGCGGAGGCGATGTTGACGATCCGGCCCCAGCCGGCCGCCTTCATCAGCGGCACGGCGGCGGCGATGGTGTGGAAGGAGGAAGACAGGTTGATGGCGAGGATGGCATCCCATTTCTCCGGCGGGAATTCCTCGATCTTCGCCACGTACTGGATGCCGGCGTTGTTGACGAGGATGTCGACGGTGCCGAACTCGTTGGCGGCCTTCGAGACGAGGGCGCGGCACTGGTCGGGTTTCGACATGTCGGCCTGGATGTAGATGGCCTTGACGCCATGCTCCCTGGCCATGTCGGCGGCAACGGCGTGGTCGGCCGCGCTGTCGGAAAAGGAATTGATGACGATGTTGCAGCCGTTGGCGGCCAGCGCGTGGGCGACGCCCATGCCAATGCCGGAAGTGGAGCCGGTGATGACGGCAGTGCGTGGCGTGGACATGGTGAACTCCCGAACCTTGTTGCGATGCAAAAGAAGATTGTTGCAGTGCAGGGAAAGGTCAACCAGAAGCCGCATTAAATTTGCGTCATCTTCGCCGCGCAGGATAGCCGCCGCATCGGCAGGCCGTTGACAATCCGGCCTTTGGCCGCCACATCGGGCAGCAAAGCCCATCAGACCGGCAGGATCGCCATGACGCAGTATTTCTCGGCTCCGTTTCCGCGCAAGACCACCGTTGGCGTGCGTGTCGGCGACGTGATGGTGGGCGGCCACGCGCCGGTGGTGGTGCAATCGATGACCAATACGGACACGGCCGATGCCGATGCGACGGTGGCCCAGGTCGCCGCGCTGGCGAGGGCCGGCTCGGAGATCGTCCGCATCACCGTCGACCGCGACGAGGCGGCCGCCCAGGTGCCGCGGATCCGCGAGCGGCTCGACCGGCTGGGCATCTCGGTGCCGCTGGTCGGCGATTTCCACTACATCGGACACAAGCTGCTGAAGGAGCACCCGGCCTGTGCCGAGGCGCTGGCGAAATACCGGATCAACCCGGGCAACGTGGGCTTCAAGGACAAGAAGGACCGGCAGTTCGCGGCCATCGTCGAGACTGCCATCCGGCACGACAAGCCGGTGCGGATCGGCGTCAACTGGGGGTCGCTGGACCAGGAACTGCTGACCCGGCTGATGGACGACAACCACGCCAGGGGCGCGCCGCTGACCGCGGTGGAAGTGATGCGCGAGGCGATCGTGCAGTCGGCGCTCCTGTCGGCGGACCTTGCCGAGGAGATCGGGCTTGGCCGCGACAAGATCATCCTGTCGGCCAAGGTGTCGCAGGTGCAGGACCTGATCGCCGTCTACACCATGCTGGCGTCGCGCTCGGACCACGCGCTGCATCTCGGCCTGACCGAGGCCGGCATGGGATCGAAAGGCATCGTCGCCTCGTCGGCGGCGATGGGCATCCTGCTGCAGCAGGGAATCGGCGACACCATCCGCATCTCGTTGACCCCGGAGCCGGGCGGCGACCGGACGCGCGAGGTGCAGGTGGCGCAGGAACTGCTGCAGACCATGGGCTTCCGCCAGTTCGTGCCGATCGTGGCGGCCTGCCCGGGCTGCGGCCGGACGACTTCGACCGTGTTCCAGGAACTGGCGCAGACCATCCAGGAGGACCTGCGCGCCAACATGCCGGTCTGGCGCGAGAAGTATCCGGGCGTCGAGGCCCTGTCGGTGGCCGTGATGGGCTGTATCGTCAACGGGCCGGGCGAGAGCAAGCATGCCGACATCGGCATCTCGCTGCCGGGAACCGGCGAGATGCCGGCGGCCCCCGTCTTCGTCGACGGCAAGAAGGTGGCCACGCTGCGCGGCGCCAACATCGCCGGGGAATTCCAGGTCATGGTGGCCGATTACATCGAGCGGCGCTTCGGGCGCGGGAGCCATGCGGCCGCGGAATGACGCCATCGCGGCGATGATCGCCACGCTGCTGGCCGGACCGGCGGCGGCCGAGGACAAGGCCGATCCGCCGGCGCCCGACCCGAAGGCGCATCTCGACACGGTCTGCACGCTGATCCGCGACAGCGCCGACACGCACGGACTGCCGCGTGATTTTCTTGCCCGGCTGATCTGGAAGGAAAGCCGTTTCGATGCAGAGGCCGTCAGCCCCGTCGGGGCGGAAGGCATTGCGCAGTTCATGCCGGGAACGGCGAAACAGCGCGGGCTTGCCGACAGTTTCGACATGACGCAGGCCATTCCCGCCTCGGCGGCCTACCTGGCGGAAATGAAGACCACCTACGGCAACCTCGGGCGCGCGGCAATCGGCTACAATGCCGGGGAGGGCCGCCTGAACCGCTGGATCGCCAAGGGCGGTTTCCTGCCGCTGGAGACGGAGGACTACGTGCTCTCGATCCTCGGGGAACCGGCCGACAATTTCGCCGATGCCACGCATGCGGCGACGATCCGTCCGCTGGACGAGAAACTCGGTTTCGACGCGGCATGCCGCAAGCTGCCGGTGATCGCGGCGGCGACGATCCCGATGGCGCGCGTGCACACGCTGCCGTGGGGCGTGCAGGTGGCCGGCAATTTCCGCCGGTCGGCAGCCATCCGGCAATGGCAGCGGCTGCAAGGCCGTTTCGCCTCGCTGCTCAAGGGGCACAAGCCGGTGGTGAGCCGGGTGCGAACGCCCATCGGGCGGCGCGGCATCTACGCGGTGCGGATCGGCGCGGACAAACGCGCCAATGCCGAACTGATCTGCCGCAAGCTGCGGGCGGCGGGCGGCTCCTGCCTCGTCATGCGCAACCGCTGAGGCGCGCCGGGTCACGCGGCCTGGGCGCCGGCCCTCCTGAGCCACTTTGCGATCTTTTCCGACAGCTTGTCCGGCGAGACGGGCTTGGAGAGGTAATCGTCCATCCCCGCCTCGATGCAGCGCTCGCGGTCACCCTTCAGGGCGTGGGCTGTGACGCCGATGATCGGCGTGTGGCTTCCGGCCGTCGCGTCGGCCTGGCGGATGAACGCCGTGGCCTCGAGCCCGTTCATCTCCGGCATGGACACGTCCATGACGATCAGCGCGGGCTTGTGGGTACGATGGGCCTCCACCGCGAGCCGCCCGTTGCCGACGATCTTGAAGGTCACGCCGAGGCCGGTGAGAATCTGCGAGAAGACGATCTGGTTGACCTCGTTGTCCTCGGCGACAAGGATATCGATGGATGCCGGCTTGCCGCCGGCAAAGCGCATTTCACGCGGCTTCGCCGGTTCCTGCGCCGGGCGTTCCGGGGTGTCTTGCGTTGCCACGGAAGGGCTGGCGCTCTCCGCGCCTGCATTTTGCGCCCGGAGCGGTGCGGACCTGGCGACCTGCAGCGATTCCACCAGCGTCTCGAGGAGAAGCGACGAGCGGGCCGGCTTGGTCAGTTGCGCGGTGATGCCATGGTTGAGGATCATGCGGCTGACATCCGCATGGTCGACGGAGGTCAGCATGATGACCGGGATGTCGGCACCCGACGGCCGCTTCCGCATCTCGCGCAGGACGTCCTCTCCGTTCATGCCCGGCATCTGGTAGTCGAGGATGACGCAATCGATCTTCATGCCCAGTTCGGTGGCGCGGTCGATGAAGGCGAGGCCGACGGCCCCGCTCTCCGCGGCGGCGCTCTCGAAATCCCACGAGGTCAGCTGCTCGGTGAGGATGGAGCGGTTGACCGGGTTGTCGTCGATGATGAGCACGCGTGCGCCGGAAACATCGACCGGCAGGCTGCGCGCTCCGCTGCCGGTCTCCGTCACCGGCATTGGCACCGTGAACCAGAAGGTGGAGCCTTCGCCATAGGTCGATTCGACGCCGATCTCGCCGCCCATCAGGTCGATCAGGCGGGAGGCAATGGCGAGGCCGAGACCGGTGCCTTCATGGCGGCGGGTGGAGGAGCCATCGACCTGGGCAAACTTGTCGAAGACAGCCTGCAGCTTGTCCCGGGGAATGCCGACCCCGGTATCCTCGACCGAGATGCGGACATGGGCGATGCCGTCACGGGTTTCGCCGGTGACATCGACCAGCACGTGGCCAGCCTCGGTGAACTTGACCGCGTTGCCGAGGAGGTTCGTGACGATCTGGCGGAAGCGGCCGACATCGCCGAACAGGACGGCGGGAAGCCCGGGATCGATGCGCACGATCAGTTCCAGGTCCTTCTCGGCCACCTTGGCGGACACCAGCGTGGCGACATCCTCCACGGCCTCCCCGATGCGGAAGGGGGCCGGGTCGAGTTCCAGCTGGCCGGCGTCGATCTTCGAGAAGTCGAGGATGTCGTTGATGATCGTCAGCAGCGCGTTGCCCGACTTGACGATGATGTCGGTGAAGGTCTTCTGGCGGGCATTCAGGCTGGTCTTGGCCAGCAGTTCGGCCATGCCGAGCACGCCGTTCATGGGCGTGCGGATCTCGTGGCTCATGTTGGCCAGGAATTCGGACTTGGCCCGGTCGGCGGCCTGGGCGGCCTCGCGCGCCGTCTCGGCATCGTTGCGGGACCGCTCCAGCTTTTCCTGGGCATCGATGACGGCGGCCTCCAGCGGCATCAGGATGGCGAGGCCGATGATCAGGCAGGAAATGCAGATGAAGCCCGCGGTCATCAGCATGGCATAGCGCAAGCCGTCCTGGGCGGAGATGACCTCCTCGCCGAGTTGCCTGTTGACCGTGGCCAGTCCCGGTCTCAGCTGGTCGGTTGCAAGATGGCGAACCTGGTTGAAGGTGCGCGTTGCCGCCGGTGCCGAGAGATCGCGGTAGAGCCCGATGCGATTGGCCTGCGAGATGATGGTCTCCAGCGAATCCTTCAGCCGGAAACCCGACTTCTCGCCATACCATATCGAGCGAAGGGCCGACGGCATGCGCAGGCCGGCCAGCGGCGACTGGAGGATCTCCTGGCCGCCCTGTTCCAGCGTGAGACGCTGGCTTTCGTTCATCGTGATGTCGTCGTTCTCGGTCCGCGCAATGGTGCTGAAGGCTCGCTCCAGGCGGGTCAGCGACTCGTCGAGCCGGGTCTGGATGTCCCTGATCGCATGTTCCCTGTCGGCCTTCGCCTTGAACCGGTAGACCGGGTCCTTGCGCACGGAATCGATCTGGCCGATCTGGTAGAGAAGCAGTTCCGTCGCATTGGCCGCTTCCGAGATGACGGCGTTGAACTGGGCCGACCGCTTGGTGATCTCCGTGTTCAGGTAGACATAGCTGGTGCCCCCGATCACGCAGGCGATCATCAATGCCATGGCGAGCAGAATCCGGGTGCGCAGATAGGCTCGGGTGAGAACTTTGGACATAAGGGGGCCTTAACGATGAAGGTCGTTTGTCCCACGATCCGTAAATAGGATTAAATTGCGCTTAATTCTGCGAAAATTCGACGCATCCCGGTGTGCGGAAGGCGCCGTTGCGCGGATGCGGGACGGGGCGGTTTCCGGTGGCCCGTCAGCGGTCCCGGGCCGCGACGAAGCGGGCGGCCTCGACGAGCATCGATGCCCGTTCCCCATAGGGAGCCAGCAGGTCGCAGGCCTCGCCGACGAGGGCCTGGAGCTGGCGGCGGGTCCAGGCCTCGCCATGCAGGCCGGCCAGGGTCGCCTTGCCGGCACCGGCATCCTTGCCGGTCGCCTTGCCCATGGTTTCGGTATCGGCGGTCAGGTCCAGAAGGTCGTCGGCGAGCTGGAATGCCAGGCCAATGGCCGAGCCGAAGGCAGCCATCCGGTCGGCATCGGCGGAGGGCGCTCCGGCGGCGAGCGCGCCCGCCTCGCAGGCAAAGCGGATCAGCGCGCCGGTCTTCATCGCCTGCAGGCGGATGATGCCTTCCTCGTCCGGGCGCTCGCGGGCGGCGTCGAGATCAAGTGCCTGGCCACCGGCCATGCCGCCCGGGCCGGCGGCGCGGGCAAGCTTCAGCACCAGCGCGGTCCTCGTCGCGTCGGGAAGGTCGGTGGCCGGGTCGGCGAGGATGTCGAAGGCGAAGGTGAGCAGGCTGTCGCCCGCCAGGATGGCGGTCGCTTCGTCGAAGGCCTTGTGAACCGTGGGAATGCCGCGGCGCAGGTCATCGTCATCCATGGCCGGGAGGTCGTCATGGATCAGCGAGTAGCAGTGGACGCATTCCAGTGCCGCCGCGGTGCGCATGACGGCGTCTCCGGTGCTGCCGAACAAGCGGGCGCTCTCGATGACCAGGAAGGGACGCAGGCGCTTGCCGCCATTGAGCGCGCCGTGGCGCATGGCCGCCATGAGGTGGCCGGGGCGGACGATCTCGCCATCCAGCGGACGGGTGTCCAGCAGATCGCCGAGCAGGCGCCCGATGGCTTCGGCATGCTGGGACAGGGCGGTCGGGAAATCGGGCGTCTCGGTCATGAAGAAGCGCATGCGCCGAAATCTCCGCAGGGTCAAGCGTGCGCGGTTCCAAGCCCTGCATTGCGGCAGGAAGCCGTGCGGGTTATGTCGGAAGGATCGATCCGGGACACAAGCTCGTGGCAGCCAAGACAAGCAACCGCAAGAAGACAAAGGCCGCCGCGAAGCCGGCTGCCAAGCCGGCCGCCAAGCCGGTGCGGCGATGGCGCCGGTGGGGCCTGCGCGCGCTGCTCGCCGCCGTCGCGGTCGCAGTGCTGCCGGTGCTGCTGACGCTGATCTACCTGCTGCCCTTCGTGCATCCCGTCTCGACGCTGATGATCGGCGACCTTGCCAAGCTGAAGTCCTACGAGCGGCAATGGGTGGAACTGGAAGATGTCGCGCCGGTCCTGGTCCACTCGGTGATCATGTCGGAGGACGGCCAGTTCTGCGGGCATTACGGTGTGGATTTCGCCGAGTTGAACAAGGTGATCGACGATGCGCTGGATGGCGAGGAGGTGAGGGGGGCCTCGACCATCACCATGCAGGTGGTCAAGAACCTGTTTCTCTGGCCGGGCCGGTCCTATGTCCGCAAGGCGCTGGAGATCCCGATGGCGATCATGTTCGACGCGATCGTGCCAAAGTGGCGGATCATGGAGATCTATCTCAACATCGCGGAACTGGGAGACGGCATCTACGGCGTGGAAGCCGCGTCGCAGAAGCAGTTCGGTCGCAGTGCCGCGAAGCTCTCGGCGCGGCAGGCGGCGCTGCTGACCGCCTCGCTGCCGAACCCCTATGTCCGCATTCCGTCCAAGCCGTCGCGGGCGATGCAGCGTGTCGCCCGGGTGATCGAACGGCGGGCGCGCAAGGCGGGCGGCTACGTGGGCTGCGTGGCGACCGATTGACCGGACAGCACTTTTTTTGGCGCCAGCGCTGGTCAAACGGCTTGCGGGCGTGTATAGGCGGCGCGGATTTCAGGAGTCTCAAGCCGGACCGCCGCTCCGCCGGGGCGTGATGCGGCTGGCCTGTCTGCCTTATACCGGAGTAGAACAATGGCTGTACCGAAAAGAAAAGTGTCGCCGTCCAAGCGCGGCATGCGTCGCTCCGCCGATGCGCTCAAGAACCCGACCTACGTCGAGGACAAGAATTCCGGCGAACTGCGCCGTCCGCACCATGTCGATCTGAAGACCGGCATGTACCGCGGCCGCCAGGTTCTGGAAGCCAAGGAATAATCGACGGCGCCTTGCGGCGTTGAAGCGATTTCGAACCGGCTGCCCCTGGGCGGCCGGTTTTCGTTTGCCTGCTTGCGGCTTGACGCGGACGGGCGGGCACACCACCATCCGCGCACCGCGAATCCCCCTGGAGGACACCTGCCGTGCTCGGTCTCATTCCCCTGCTCATCATCCCGTTCCTGATCTACAATCTCGGCCTGGCCGGTGTTTTCGGGGCGGCGGATGCGCCGTTTTCCGGCAGCGTCTTCTCGATGCACATGATGTCGGGCGGGGTCTTCACGATGACCGTCTCCGACCTCATCATGGTGATCGCGCTGCTGCTGCTGTTCTTCGAGATCCTCAAGGCGACCCGGACGAACAATTCCTCGGTGATCGACCACCTGCTGTCGACCTTCGTCTTCGTCGCCTACCTGGTGGAGTTTCTGCTGGTTCAGGGCGCCTCGACGTCGCTGTTCTTCCTGCTGATGGTGATCGCGCTGGTCGACGTGCTGGCCGGCTTCTCCGTCTCGCTGCGCGCGGCCGGCCGCGACGTCACCTTCGGCTAGGGCTTCCGGACATGCGGACATTCGAACTGCCCGGGCGGTCGCGGGTCATCGCCGAGAACGGCATGGCCGCCACGTCGCATCCGCTGGCCACCGTCGTGGCGCTCGACGTGCTGAAGGACGGCGGCAACGCGGTGGACGCCGCCATCGCGGCCTCGGCTGTGCTGGCGGTTGTCGAGCCGCAGATGACAGGAATCGGCGGCGACTGTTTCGCCATCGTCGCGGAGCCGGACGGCAGCGTCTACGGGCTCAACGGCTCCGGCCGGGCCGCGGCGTCGGCGGACGCGGCGAAGCTTCGCGATCTCGGCCACGAGCGGATGCCTCAGACAGGCGGGCTGTCGATCACGGTGCCGGGCGCCGTCAAGGCGTGGGAAGCGCTGGCAGACCGGTTCGGAACGCGCGGGCTCGGCGCCCTGCTATGGCCGGCGATCGGCTATGCCGAGGCCGGGTTCGCCATCCACGAGCGGGTCGCGTGGGACTGGGCGGGCCTTGCCGCGGGGCTGGCGCGTGACGAGGGCGCGGCACGGCACTGCCTCATCGACGGGCGGGCGCCGGTGACGGGGGAGCGGTTCGCTTTCCCGGCGCTGGCGAAGACGCTGCGGGCCATCGCGGCGGGCGGTTCACGGGCCTTCTACGAGGGCGCCATCGGCGAGGAGATCGCCGCCACGGTGCGCAAGGCGGGCGGGTTCATGGACGCGGGCGACCTGGCGGCTGTCGAAGCCGACTGGGTGGCGCCGGTCGCGACGCGCTACGGCGGGCACGACGTGCTGGAAATCCCGCCCAACGGCCAGGGCATCGTGGCGCTGGTGATCCTGAACATCCTCGACGTCCTGGGGGCGGGCAAGCTGCCGCCGGACAGCGCCGAGCGCTTCCACGTCGAGATCGAGGCCGCGCGGCTGGCCTATGCCGTGCGCGATCTTCTGGTCGCAGACCCGGCGAGCATGACGGCGACGACCGCCCAGATCCTGGCACGGTCGCATGCCGAGGCGCTGGCGGCGCGCATCGACCCGGCGCGGCGGGCTGGCGACATCGTGCTGCCCGTCCTGCCGGACGCCGATACCGTCTACCTGACCGTGGTCGACCGCGACCGGCGGGCCGTCTCCTTCATCAATTCCATCTATTCCGGGTTCGGATCGCAGGTGGTGACGCCGGAAAGCGGGGTCGTGCTGCAGAACCGAGGCGGCTGTTTCAGCCTCCAGCCCGGCCATCCGAACGAGCTGACGGGCGGCAAGCGGCCGATGCACACGATCATCCCGGCGATGGCGATGAAGGACGGGCAGGCCGCGGTCAGCTTCGGCGTCATGGGCGGCGCCTACCAGCCGATGGGCCATGCGCACGTGTTTTCCAACCTCGTCGATCACGGCATGGATGTCCAGGCAGCCATCGATCACCCGCGCCTGTTCTGGGACGAGACGGGAACGCTTCGCCACGAGGCCCACGTGCCGCAGGAAACGCTGCGCGGCCTCGTCGCGCGGGGGCACGCCGTGGCGCCAACGGCAAAGGCCTGGGGCGGAGCGCAGGCGATCCTGATCAACCGCGCCACGGGTTTCCTGGAAGCCGGGTCCGATTCGCGCAAGGACGGCATGGCGGCCGGCTGGTAGCGCCACGGAGCCTCTTCTTCCGGCTGATCCGCGGATCTGCGAGCCGGTGAACCGGCGGGATCCGGACCGGTTGGCGGACCATACGGCGCGGCGAAGGCCGATGTGCAATGCAAGAAAAAGCCCCGGCGTCTGATATATCAGGCGCCGGGGCTTTGTTGTTCCGCTTGGGAGCCGGGGTCAGGACATGGCGTCGAGCTTGCGCTGCATGGCAGCAATCTGTTCCTTCAGTTCGGACAGGTTGGCCTCTTCTTCCTTGCTTTTGGCCGCCGGTTTCTCGTCGCCTGGCGCGGCATCCTTGCCCTGCGCGCCGCCCTGCATGGCGCTGAAGGGCGAGAACATGCGCATGGCGTTCTGGAACACTTCCATGTTGCGCCGGGTCTGTTCCTCCAGCACCTTCATGGTGGGGTTGTCGATCATCGAACCCATCGGCGTATTGCCAAGGGCGTCCTTCATCTGTGCGCGCAGGCGCTCCTGTTCCTTGGTGAAGGCCGACATCGACTGTTCGAGAAAGCTGGGAACGATCATCTGCATCTGGTCGCCGTAGAAGGCAATCAGCTGGCGCAGAAAGGGAATCGGCAGCATGGACTGACCGGTCTTGTTTTCCAGCTCGAAGATGATCTGGGTCAGGACCGTGTGGGTGATGTCCTCACCGGTCTTGGCGTCCTGAACGGTGAATTCCTCGCCCTTCTTCACCATCTCGGAGAGGTCTTCCAGCGTCACGTAGGTGCTGGTGCCGGTGTTGTAGAGCCGCCGGTTTGCGTATTTCTTGATCACCACCGGATCGTTCTTGTTCGCCATGTCCGCCTCCCTGGTTCGAACCGGTTGCCTGTCGGCCGGATAGGCCACCATGCTGCGCAGCATATTCGCAAAAGTCATGAGTTTCCAAGCGAATTGTGCACTGCATTGCGTGAAGTGCTAATTCAGCGCACCGTGCCGTCACCCTGTCATATTGCGTTGCGATAAGCCCGGCACCCGCCCGGCTTGGCCCAAATCCGCCCAAGGTCCTGTTTGACTTTGACGCGCGGAGGGGCAAACGTGACGGCACCTGTCCAGCTCCAGCTTCAAGGGAGAGAACCATCATGTCAAAATCGGTTGTCGTCGCCAGCGCGGCACGCACGCCCGTCGGATCCTTCAACGGTTCGTTCGCCAACACCCCTGCCCACGTCCTCGGCTCGGTCGCCATCGCGGGCGCCCTCGAACGGGCCGGCGTTGACCCGAAGGAAGTCAACGAGGTGATCATGGGGCAGATCCTGTCTGCCGGCGAAGGCCAGAACCCGGCCCGCCAGGCCGCCATGGCCGCCGGCATTCCGCAGGAGGCAACCTCCTGGGGCCTCAACCAGCTGTGCGGCTCGGGCCTGCGCGCCATCGCCGTTGGCATGCAGCAGATCGCGCTCGGCGATGCCGACGTGATCGTGGCGGGCGGCCAGGAGAGCATGTCGATGGCGCCGCACTGCGCGCACCTGCGCTCCGGCGTGAAGATGGGCGACATGAAGATGATCGACACGATGATCCGTGACGGCCTGACCGACGCCTTCTACGGCTACCACATGGGCAACACGGCGGAGAACGTGGCGCGCCAGTGGCAGCTTACCCGCGACGACCAGGATTCCTTTGCCGTGGCCTCGCAGAACAAGGCGGAAGCCGCGCAGAAGGCCGGCCGGTTCAAGGACGAGATCGTTCCCGTCACCCTGAAGACCCGAAAGGGCGACGTGGTTGTGTCGGACGACGAGTACATCAAGCACGGCGTGACGATGGACAGCGTGGCCAAGCTGCGCCCGGCCTTCGACAAGGAAGGCTCGGTGACGGCGGCCAACGCGTCGGGCATCAACGACGGCGCCGCGGCGGCCGTGCTGATGACCGAGGACGAGGCTTCGCGCCGCGGCATTACCCCGCTGCTGCGCATCGTTTCCTGGGCGACCGCCGGCGTCGATCCGCAGATCATGGGCACCGGGCCGATCCCGGCGTCGCGCCGCGCGCTGGAAAAGGCCGGCTGGACGGTCGACGATCTCGACCTGGTGGAAGCCAACGAGGCCTTCGCCGCGCAGGCCTGTGCGGTCAACAAGGACATGGGCTGGAACCCGGACATCGTCAACGTGAACGGCGGCGCCATCGCCATCGGCCACCCGATCGGCGCATCGGGCGCGCGCATCTTCAACACGCTGGCCTTCGAGATGAAGCGCCGCGGCGCGAAGAAGGGCCTGGCCACGCTGTGCATCGGCGGCGGCATGGGCGTGGCCATGTGCTTCGAAGCGATGTGAGACAGATCAACGGCAACGAGCAGACAGAGACTGGCGGACGGGGATGGCAGCGCGGCGAAGGGAATTCATGGGCGCAAGCCCGCGTAACCCTTCAACAACCCGCTTTCCCGGTCCGTCCCATCAAGGGGAGGAGGAAATCATGTCCAAGGTAGCAATCGTCACGGGCGGATCGCGCGGCATCGGCGCATCCATTTCCGTCGCACTCAAGGAAGCCGGCTACACGGTGGCCGCCAACTACGCCGGCAATGACGAAGCGGCGGCGAAGTTCACCAAGGAAACCGGCATCAAGACCTACAAGTGGTCGGTCGCCGACTACGAAGCCTGCAAGGCCGGCATTGCCCAGATCGAGGCAGACCTCGGCCCGGTGGCGGTGCTCATCAACAATGCCGGCATCACGCGCGATTCGATGTTCCACCGCATGACGCCGGAGCAGTGGAAAGAGGTGATCGACACCAACCTGACCGGCGTCTTCAACATGACGCACAACGTCTGGGGCGGCATGCGCGACCGCAAGTTCGGCCGCGTGGTCACGATCTCCTCGATCAACGGCCAGAAGGGCCAGGCGGGCCAGGCCAACTATTCGGCTGCGAAGGCCGGCGATATCGGCTTTACACGCGCGCTGGCGCAGGAAGGCGCGCGTGCCGGCATCACGGTCAACGTCGTGGCGCCGGGCTATATCGCCACCGACATGGTGATGGCGGTGCCGGAGAAGGTGCGCGAGAGCATCATCAGCCAGATCCCGGTCGGCCGTCTGGGCGAGCCGGAAGAGATCGCGCGTTGCGTGGTCTTCCTGGCGTCCGACGAGGCCGGCTTCATCACCGGTTCGACCATCTCGGCCAACGGCGGGCAGTATTTCTCTTAAGAAGAAACAGCCTTCGGCATCAGTGGCGGGCGTCCTCGGGCGCCCGCTTCCTTTTGCGGGTCCGCCGGGCCTTCATGCCGGCGCTGCGTGACGCTATGCTCTCCCGGTCACACAAGGGAGTTCGCAATCCATGATATCCCGCTTCACAACGGCTTCGACCTGCCTGCTGCTCCTGCTGGCCGGTGTCTCCCCGGCCCTGGCCGACCGGATCGACGGCGACTGGTGTTCGCCCGGGGGCAAGCACCTGCGCATCGACGGCCCGGCGATCACCATTCCGTCCGGCGCCGACATCATCGGCGACTACAGCCGGCACCGGTTCCGCTACGAGGGGCCGGCGGGCGACCCGGAAGAAGGCCAGGTGGTTGAGATGCAGCAGCTCTCCGAGGAAGCCATGGACCTCGTCCGCACCATCGACGGCAAGGCCGGGGCGCCCGAACGCTGGAGCCGGTGCCAGGCGGTCAGCTAGGGCGGGCGACCGGGCCCGCCGCGCATTCCATCGGCCCTGGCGGGAACAAACCCGGAATCGGCGCGAGTCAGCGATTCGTTCCAGTCCCGTTCCAGACTCGTTCCGGGGGTAGCGGCATCAAACCACAACTTCCGGGGTCGAAGCCGGCCCGGTTCTGCTTGCAGGGGACGCGCAGCTGTGCTTTGGAAGTGACCCGGAAATGAAGGCCGGTCCGGCGCATGTCCCATGCCGGCGGCCTGCAACACATGACGATCCATTCGGAGCCCGATGACCGCATCCGCAACCTCCAGCCAGCCGCTCGTCCTGTCCGGACGGGACGTCACCGCGGTGCTGGGGCCGACCAACACCGGCAAGACGCACCTGGCGATCGAGCGCATGGTTGCCCATGACAGCGGGGTGATCGGCCTGCCGCTGCGCCTGCTGGCGCGCGAGGTGTACGGCCGTGTCTGCGAGAAGGTGGGCGCGGGCAACGTGGCACTGGTGACCGGCGAGGAGAAGATCAACCCGCCGGGTGCACGCTACTCGGTGTGCACGGTGGAAGCCATGCCGCGCCAGACGGACGCTTCCTTCGTGGCTATCGACGAGGTGCAACTGGCCGGCGACCTGGAACGAGGGCACATCTTCACCGACCGCATCCTGCACCTGCGTGGACGCCAGGAAACGCTGCTGCTGGGCGCCGGTACGATGCGCGGCATCCTCGAAAGCCTGCTGCGGGGCCTCAATGTCGTGACCCGTCCGCGCATGTCGCACCTGGCCTGGTCGGGTTCCAAGAAGATCACCCGGCTGCCGCGCCGGTCGGCCATCGTCGCGTTTTCCGCCGACGAGGTCTATGCCATCGGCGAACTGATCCGGCGGCAGCGCGGCGGGGTCGCCGTGGTGCTCGGCGCGCTCAGCCCGCGCACACGCAACGCCCAGGTCGGCCTCTACCAGTCGGGCGACGTCGATTTCCTGGTGGCAACTGATGCGATCGGCATGGGGCTCAACCTCGATGTCGATCACGTCGCCTTTGCGCAGACGCGCAAGTTCGACGGCTACCAGTATCGCCAGCTGACGCCGGCCGAGCTCGGCCAGATCGCCGGCCGCGCCGGGCGCCACACGCGGGACGGGACGTTCGGCGTCACCGGGCAGGCCGACATGTTCGAGGACGAACTGGTCGAGCGGCTCGAGGCGCATGATTTCGCGCCGGTGCGAACCTTGCAGTGGCGTACGGCGCGTTTCGATTTTTCCAGCCTTGCCGCGCTCGCCCATTCGCTGGAGACGATTCCGCCGGTGGAAGGCCTGACGCGGGCACTGCCCGCGGTGGACCAGCAGGCGCTGGGCTTCCTTTCGCGCGATCCCGAGGTGCAGGCGCTGGCAACCAACCGGGAGCGCGTGGAACTGCTGTGGGACGTCTGCGCGCTGCCGGACTACCGGCGCATCGCGCCGGCGCAGCACGCCGACATCATCGGCCAGCTCTACGGCGATCTTGCCCGCCATGGCCGGGTCGACGAGGACTACATGGCCGAACAGGTGCGCCGGTCGGACCGGACCGACGGCGATATCGACACGCTGTCGGCGCGCGTGGCGCAGATCCGGACCTGGACCTTCGTGTCGCACCGGCCGGGATGGCTGGCCGATCCGGCACACTGGCAGGAAAAAACACGCGAGATCGAGGACAGACTGTCGGACGCCCTGCATGAAAGGTTGACGAAACGCTTCGTAGACCGCAGGACATCCGTGCTCATGAGGCGCTTGAGAGAAAATACCATGCTGGAAGCGGAAATCAGCCCCGACGGGGACGTTACGGTCGAAGGGCATCATGTCGGTCAGTTGCAGGGGTTCCGGTTCACGGCCGACACCACTGCCGAAGGCGAGGATGCCAAGGCGGTGAAGGCCGCCGCGCAGAAGGCGCTGGGCCAGGAGTTCGAGGCGCGGGCCGAGCGCTTCGCCGCCTGCCCGAACGGCGACCTGGCGCTGTCCTCCGACGGGATGCTGCGCTGGCTCGGCGCGCCGGTGGCACTGCTCGCCGCGGGGGACCAGGTGCTCAAGCCGCGCGTCATCCTGCTGGCCGACGAGCAACTGACAGGGGCAGCGCGCGACAAGGTCGCGGCGCGGGCCGAGCGTTTCGTGGGATACCAGGTCGAAAGCCTGCTCAAGCCGCTGCAGGACCTTGCCTCGGGCGACGGCCTGGAAGGCATCGCCAAGGGCATCGCGTTCCGCATCGCCGAGCAGATGGGCGTGGTCAACCGGCGCGAGATCGCCGACGAGGTCAAGGCGCTCGACCAGGACACGCGGGCGGGCCTGCGCAAGCTGGGCGTCCGGTTCGGCGCTTATCACCTGTTCGTGCCGGCCCTGCTGAAGCCGGCGCCGGCCGGGCTGATCACCACGCTGTGGGCGCTGTTCCACGATGCGCGGGACGAAGCGGGCTTCGGCGATGTCGTGGCCGCGATGGCGGCGGGGCGGACCTCGGTGGTCACCGATCCGGCCTTCAAGCCGGATTTCTACCGCCTGGCAGGGTTCCGGGTTCTCGGACGGCGCGCGGTGCGCGTCGACATCCTTGAACGGCTGGCCGATCTCATTCGCCCGGCCGTGTCGTGGCAGCCGGGCCAGGGTGCGCGCCCGGACGGCGGCTACGACGGGCGGGCGTTCATCGTGACGCCGGCGATGATGTCGATCCTCGGCGCGACGGCCGAGGACATGGACGAAATCCTGAAGGCGCTCGGCTACCGCGGCGAGACCAAGCCGGCGGACGAGGTGCAGGCGCATCTCGATGCGCTTGACGTGGCGAGCAAGCCGCAGGACGCCGGACATGCCGAAGCCGGGGCGAATGACGGCGGGGACAGTGCCGTCGAGGCGCCGGTTGCCGCCGAAGAGGGCCAAGCACCCGTGGCCACGGCCGAGGCGGAGGCTGCTGTTGCGGAAGCCGGCGGGACGGAAGCGCCGGCCGCCGCAGCCGAAGCGCCCAGCGAGGCGGAGGCTGACACCGAAGCGCCCAAGACCGTGACCGTCTGGCGCCAGGGACGGCCGGAGGGCCGCGGGCGTCCTCACCAGGGACGTGGCGGCGGGCGCGACCGGGACAACCAGCCGCGGCGCGACGGGTTCAAGGGCAAGGGCGGCGCGCCGAAACGTGGCCCGAAGCCGGGCGGCAAGCCTGACCGGCCGCAGGGTGCCAAGCCGGTGCGCGAGGCCAAGCCGCAGCGGATCGACCCGGATTCGCCGTTCGCCAAGCTGGCGGCACTGAAGGACAAGATGGGCAAGTGACCCCTTGCCCTTCCCCGGCGGGCGCGTGATGCCATGACGGGCGAAAGCGCCCCGCAGGGCGACGAACGCCAGCGCCTGGACAAGTGGCTGTTCTTTGTCCGCATCGTGAAATCGCGTTCGCTGGCGGCAAAGCTCGTCCAGGCGGGCCGTGTCCGGATCAACGGCGAGAAAACCGACAACGCGGCCAAGGCGGCCAAGCCCGGCGACGTGCTGACGGTGACGCTGGATGAGCGTGTGCTGGTGCTCCGGGTGGTTTCCGCCGGGACGCGCCGTGGGCCCTACGAGGAAGCGCGGCTGCTCTACGAGGACCTGTCCACGCCGGCGCCGCCGCGCGACCGGCAATTGCCGGACCAGCTTGCGCCGGTGCGCGAGGCCGGAAAGGGACGTCCGACCAAGAAGGAGCGCCGGGCCACCGACCGGCTCAAGGGGCAGGACGGCTGATGAAACCGGCTGCCGCCATGGCGCGCTAATATGACGCAACGCAAAATCTTGGCCGAAAATGGCTCTGCCGCGACAAAGCTTGCTCTTGTCAGGGCCGCGCAAAGCCGTTACCTGACACGCAAAAGTCCAGAGCGATGCGTCAAGCGCCGGAGCCGTTCATGACCTATATCGTCACCGATAATTGCATCAAGTGCAAATACACCGACTGCGTGGAGGTGTGCCCGGTCGACTGTTTCTACGAAGGCGAGAACATGCTCGTCATCCATCCGGACGAGTGCATCGATTGCGGCGTCTGCGAGCCGGAATGCCCGGCGGAGGCGATCAAGCCGGACACGGAGCCGGGTCTTGAGAGCTGGCTGAAGCTGAACACGGAATATGCCTCGGTCTGGCCAAATATCACGGTCAAGAAGGACCAGATGGCGGATGCGGAGAAGTTTGACGGCGAGCCCGGCAAGCTGGAGAAATACTTCTCGGCAGAGCCGGGAACCGGCGACGAATAAATCCGTATACGCGGTGCGCGGAACGCGCTAAACGTTAACGTAACGTCATTAACCTTTTCGTCATGAGCGAAAGGGGCGTTTTGTTCGCGCTTGCGGCAAAATCTTGATTCTTTCGCTTTTTTGTGATATCCGTAGTCTTCCATGCCGGATAGTGCAATCAGCCATGAGCGCCTCGCGCGTTAATCTTTGAAAGGTTCAAGCCTCACCAGTCAGGCCAAGGTCATCCAGGGCAAGGCTTCGCAGCCTTGACCGAAGGGCGATTGAGTGTCGGGCGGAGCGGCTTGTCCTCGGCTTGCTATTGCATGACCGCCGGCCCGATTCCGACACGGGCGCAGCAGCCCGGGTCCAACAGGGAGTAAGAATGCGTATGGCTACCCAGCAGAAGAAATCGGCACAGCGTCAGGGTTTCAAGACCGGCGAAAGCATCGTCTATCCGGCGCACGGCGTCGGCCAGATCGTCGCCATCGAGGAACAGGAAGTGGCTGGCCACAAGCTGGAGCTTTTCGTCATCGACTTCGAAAAGGACAAGATGCGGCTGAAAGTGCCGGTCGCCAAGGCCGTGTCCATCGGCATGCGCAAGCTTTCCGAGACCGACTACGTCGATCGCGCGCTCAAGGTCGTGCAGGGCCGTGCCCGCGTCAAGCGGACGATGTGGTCGCGGCGAGCGCAGGAATACGACGCGAAGATCAATTCCGGTGACCTGATCTCGATCTCCGAGGTCGTGCGTGACCTCTATCGCGCGGAAAACCAGCCGGAGCAGTCCTACTCCGAGCGCCAGCTCTACGAGGCTGCGCTCGACCGCATGGCGCGCGAGATCGCGGCCGTCAACAAGATGAGCGAGACGGAAGCCGTCAACCTGATCGAGCAGAACCTCAACAAGGGTCCGCGCCGCGGCGCCAAGGCCGACAACGAGGAAGCCGACCAGGAAGAGGCTGCCTGAGACCGCCGCCGCCTGACGACGGCACCGCTGGGACGGGACCAACAGGCCGTTCCTGACGGTTTCATGTCCCGCGCGGATCAAGCGAACACAGCGTTCACTTCAATGTGACGAGCCCCGACAGAGCGAACTGCCGGGGCTTTTTCATGCCTGGAGCCCGCCACCGCCGGGACGCAGGAGATGCAAGTGAGCGTCGATCAAAGCATTGAAATAAAAAACAAAATCGTAATAGCAACCGGATTTCCGAAGAAGCCGGCTGAAAAGATGCAGCTCGTTCGCATCATTTTTTTTGAACCGGGTGGAACGAAATCCTTGCTGGAACAGTTACGCGACAGGTGGCGTTGTATGTTCAAGCAGTCTGCATCCTGATCCGGATGGCGGCCGCCGCGTAGAGAAGAACAAGGTTCCAAACCTTTCCGGAGGCATCCATGTCCGACGACGCCATACGCAATCGCATGGTCCGGGCCGCCATGAAGGCGCCTTACCTTGAACGCGAGGAAGAACTCGCACTGGCCGTGCGATGGAAGGAGGAAAAGGACCAGGAGGCGCTGCACCGGATCACGACGGCGCACATGCGCCTCGTCATCTCCATGGCCGCCAAGTTCCGCAACTTCGGTCTCCCGCTCAACGACCTGATCCAGGAGGGCCATGTCGGCCTGCTCGAGGCAGCTGCCCGCTTCGACCCGGAACGGGAGGTCCGCTTCTCCACCTATGCGACATGGTGGATCCGGGCATCCATCCAGGACTACATCCTGCGCAACTGGTCAATCGTTCGCGGCGGAACCTCCTCCACGCAGAAGGCGCTTTTCTTCAACCTCCGCCGCCTGCGCGCGAAATTGTCGCGTGGGCCGGAGCCGGTCAACATCGATGAAATCCACAGCCAGATTTCGCAGAAGCTCGGCGTTTCCAAGAACGACGTCGCGCTGATGGATTCGCGCCTGTCCGGCCCGGATACCTCGTTGAACATGACCGTCAGCCAGAGCGAGGAGACGGGCGCGGAAAAGATGGATTTCCTCGTGTCCGACGCGCCGCAGCCCGACGAGATCGTCGGCGGCGCCATCGACGAGGAGCGGCGGTCAAAATGGCTGCACGGCGCCCTCAACGTGCTCAATGACCGCGAACTGTTCATCATCCGCCAGCGCCGGCTGACCGAGGATGGGGCGACGCTGGAATCGCTTGGTGCCAAGCTCGGCATCTCGAAAGAGCGTGTCCGCCAGATCGAGAACCGGGCCATCGAGAAATTGCACGGCGCGCTGCTGGCCGCCGACCCGCGGATGGCGCAGCACTGATCCCCGCCACGTCCTTGTCGTGACCCTGCCGGCCGCGTGCCGGCCGGTCTACCGGTCGGTGACGATCTTGACCCGGTCGCCGGCCGAGATCGCGTTGCCCGGACCAAGCGCATTGAGCAGCCGGAACAGGTCGAGCTTGCGGTCGGTGCCCGACATGCGGGCCGCCAGTTGCGCCAGGGTCTGGCCGGACTTGACCCGTTCGACGCGAACGCGCAGCGGCCGCAACGAATTTCGCTCGGCTTCGGACATGACGGCGAAGCTGTCGCGCACGAAGGCCGCTGTGGACTCGAGGTCGTTGCTGGCAAGCGGCGCGGCGGTGAGCATGCGGAACATCTGCGGGCCGGACCGCATGACAGCAATATCGAATTTCCAGCCATCCGCGCGCGCCTGCGCCGTCGCGCCGGGCAAGCCGCCGATGGTCATCGGGCGGATGGAGGTTTCGTCCAGGCCGGACACCCAGCCGCTCGCGATATAGGCGGCAGGGCTGGTTCCGCTGTCGACGGCAATGCCGTCGAAGCGAACCGCCATGTCGCCGGGGCCGGCTGCCGTTACCGCCGCGGCGGCGTTGTCGATCACGAATCCTTCGGGGACGGAGAAGCGGATGCCGAGGCGCGGGTGCAGGAAACTGCGTCCGCGGACGAAACCCTCGGTCGGCGTGTCGCCATAGAGGATGCCATCGATCCCGTCGAGATAGGCATCGCGGTCGGTGATACCGGTGCCCTGCGGACCGATGGTGCGGGCATGGCGCAGCGCCAGTTCGATCCGGCGCTGGCTGGAAGGATGGGATGCGAGGAAGTCCAGCGACGGATCCTTTGCGCCGCTGACCGAGCGGAACTGCGAATAGGCGCTCATGGAGCGCAGGAAACGGGCGGCGGCAAAGGGATCGAAGCCGGCCTCGCCGATCTGCTTGATGGAGATGGCGTCGGCCTCGAGTTCCTGGTTGCGCGAGAACTCGGCCAGGCGCAGCTTGCCGCGGATCACGGCGGCCCGTGCCTTGGGATCGCCCGCGAGGACATCCTGCGCCACCTTTTCCGCGATGCCGGCTTCCTGTTCCGCCTGTCGGCGCTGGATGCCATGGTTGGCCGTCACGTGGGCCATTTCATGGGACAGTACGGCGGCCAGCTCGGCACCGTCGTTGGCCAGCGCGAGAAGCCCCCTCGTCACGTAGAGAAAGCCACCGGGCAGGGCGAAGGCGTTGATCGACGGGGAATCTAGGATCGTGATCTTGTAGGACTGGTCGGGGTCCTGCGACACGGCGATCAGGCGGCCGACGACGCGGGCGACCATGCGTTCCAGCTTGGGGTCGGAATATTCACCGCCGTAGGTTTCCAGAATCTTCGGATGCTGGGCTTCGGCCAGTTTGCGCATGCGCGCATCCTTGGCCGACGTCTCGAACGTGACCGGGTGGTCCGAGGGCTTCAACAGTCCGTCCGCGCCATCCTGGCCCGTCAGCGAACAGGCCGATACGGTGATTGCCAGCAGGACAAGCGCCGCGTGACGGATCAGCGTGCGAAACGGTGTCGCGAAAGACAGGGTATCGGGCAACAGGTGTTCCAGTTCATCCACTCGTCGGCAAATCAGGCGTGGGGGCGCACCGTCTTCGGGTTCACGTAGCCACAGGACCATAGCGATGGCAAGGCTGCAGGGCCCTGTGTCAGATGCAATTGCGGCGGCAAGCGGGCAGAAAGGCGGCCTGTTTCCTCATTTTGCGCCGATATAGCGCCGAACAGCCCCGGGTCCATCAGGCCCGAAGAGCCATGCGGCCGGCCCCCGGGCCGCGATGCGCCCGGCTTCGAGGAATTGTGCATTTCCATCCAGCCAGACGGCATCGTCGGGATGGTGGGTGACCATCACGAGGGTCATGCCGGTTTCCGCCTGCAGATCGCGCAGCAGCGCCAGCATGTCCCGGCGCAGGGCCGGACCCAGCGAGGCAAAGGGTTCATCCAGCAACAGGACCGGACGGTCGCGCACCAGCACGCGGGCGAGGGCGGCGCGCTGGCGTTCGCCGCCGGACAGTTCGGCCGGCTTGCGATGGCCCTTGCCGGCGAGGCCGGTCCGGGCCAGCGCGGCCTCGACATCGCTGCGGTCCGACGCGGTCAGGCGCAGGGACGGCGACCGGCCGAGGCCGACGTTGGCGGCAATGTCGAGGTGGCCGAACAGGTTGTTTTCCTGGAACACCATGGAGACGGGGCGGCCGGCCGGCGCAATGGCGGTCATGTCGCGCCCGCCGATGAGAATCCGGCCGCTGTCGGGCCGTTCGAAGCCGGCCACGAGGTTGAGAAAGGTCGACTTGCCGGAGCCGGACGGTCCGACCAGCGCGGTGATGCTGCCGGCCTCGATCCCGGTGTCGAACGCGGCCTCGAACCCATCCAGGGCCAGGTGAACCGCTTCCATCGTGATGGCAAGCCCGCTGCTCATGCCTGCTGCCTCCCTGCACGGCCCGCGGCCATCATGAGCAACAGGCAAAGAAGCGCAAGGATGAGGGCAAGGCCGGCCGCATCCGCCGTGCGATAGCTGCCCATGCGGGCCAGCAGCAGCCATGGCAGGGTCTCAAAATCGTCGGAGCCGAAAAGCGCGATCACGCCGAGATCGCCGAGCGAAAGGGCCATGGCGAAGGCGAATCCGGCGACCAGCGGGCGTTTCAGCGCGGGAAGATCGACTAGGCGCAGGCGGGTCCAGACGGACATGCCGAGATTGGCGGCGAGGCGGTCATGGCGCTCGGCAGCGGCATCGTGGGCAGGGCGCAGCAGGCGCATGACGAAAGGCATGGCCATCGCGGCATTGACCGTGACGACCAGAACCGGGCCGAACAGGTTTGTGTGGCGCACCTGGCCGGCCTCGACGGCGAGGATGAACCAGCCGGCGCCGACCAGAACGGGCGGCACGAGGAGGATCAGCGCGGATCCGTTGCCGGCAAGCCATTCGAGCCAGCCGGGGCGCGGCACGCGCCGGCTGCGCTCGCGGTCCAGCCGCAGGCGGAGCAGGGCCAGCGTGAGCGCCAGGGCCAGCAGGGCCGAGGCGAGGGCGATGACGAGGCTCGTGGCCAGCGCGCGATGCAGGTCCGGCTCCATGGCAAGGCGGGCGAGGTCGGCCCTGAGCCCGGCGACGGCAATGGCCAGGATGGGCCCGGCGACGAAGGCCGTGCCGGCGAGCACGACCACCATGGCGAGCCGGCGCTCGAACGGGGATGGCGCCGGGCGCCACGACTGGCGCGAGAGCGTGAGATTGGCTTCACCTGTCAGCGGCGCGCCGATGCGCATGAGCCCGGCGACGAGGAGGCCGGTCAGGGCCAGCTGGGTCAGCGTCAGGGCGGCGGCACGGGCCGGATCGAAATCGAACCGCAGCGCCTGGTAGATGGCGACCTCGAGGGTGGAGGCGCCGGGTCCGCCGCCGAGCGTGAGGACAATGGCGAAAGAGGTGGCGCAGAGCATGAAAACGAGGCCCGCGGCACCGGGAAGCGCGGCACCGAGCGCGGGCCATTCGATGAGGCGGAAACGCGATGGCGCCGGCATGCCCAGCTGGGCGGCGAGACGCCAGCGATCGGGCGGGATGGCGTCCAGCGCTTCGAGGAAGAGGCGGGTGGCCAGAGGCAGGTTGAAGAAGACATGGGCAAGCAGGATGCCCGAGAGGCCGAACACACCGGGCCAGGACCCGCCCGCCAACGGGCCAAGCCACGGGGCCAGCAGGCCGGCACGGCCATAGAGCGCCAGCGTGGCCATGGCGGCGACGATGGAGGGGATGGCCAGCGGCAGGGCAAACAGGCCGATGACCAGGCCGCGCCCGGGCAAGCGGGGGTTCAGGAACAGCGCCCGTGCCAGGAGGAGCGCCGGGACGACCGAGAGAAGTGTGGAGAGTGCCGCCTGCCACAGCGTGAAGCGGGCGGCATTCCAGAGATAGGTATCGAAGGCGCCGGCCACGTCGCCACCCTGGCGCCAGGCCGACAGGGCGAGGCCCGCGAAGGCGCCGCCGACGATGAGCCCGAGAAGGGCCAGCGCGGCCCTTCCCGGAAGTCCGCCGGTGGCGCCTGTCATGGTCATCGCACCCGATCCACGGAGATGATCACCGGCTCATCGCCGCGAGCCATTCGTCCACCCAGGCCTTGCGATGGTCGGAGACTTCCTGCGGTGTGAAGATCAGGCTTTGCGACGGCTGGACCAGCTTCGAGAAGGCCTCGTTGAGCGGCTTGTCCGTCTTGCCGGCGGGCAGCATCCAGTTGGTTTCGGGAATGATGTCCTGGAAGCCGGGGCCGGTCATGAAGGCGAGGAACTTCGCGGCCAGCGGATTGTCCTTGCCCTTGACCGTCCGGGCCGCGATCTCGATCTGCATGTAGTGACCTTCCTCGAAGGCGGCGGCCTTGTAGCGGTCAGTGCCCTCC
Organism: Zhengella mangrovi; assembly: GCF_002727065.1. Classification (GTDB taxonomy): domain Bacteria; phylum Pseudomonadota; class Alphaproteobacteria; order Rhizobiales; family Rhizobiaceae; genus Zhengella; species Zhengella mangrovi. Next base: position 104,458 of record NZ_PDVP01000010.1, read on the forward strand.
GCGACGATGTGATAGGCCGGCGAGGTCAGGTAGGACAGCACCATCGGAGCCTCGCCGCTGGTGAAAAGGCCGTAAGCTTCCGACCAGCCGGGCGTGACGGTGAGCACGCGGTCGCTGAACTTCGCCCAGGCCTCGGGCGCCTTGTCGCCGTAAACCTTCTTCACCCAGAGCACGAGGCCGAGGCCCGGCGTGGAGGTGCGCGGATCCTCGATGGCGATCTTCGGCCCGTTGCCGCCTTCCATCAGCTGCTTCAGGCTCGTCGGCGGGGTCTTGACCGTCTCGCTGTCGTAGATGACGGCGAAATGGCCGTAGTCGAAGGGAACGAAGGTATCGTCGGACCAGCCGCCGGGCACATCGACGTTCTCGAGGCTGATGCCGTGCGGGGCGAAGAGGCCGGTGGCGCGGGCATCGGCCATCAGGTTGGTGTCGAGGCCGAGCACGATATCGGCGCCAGTCGCCTTGCCTTCCAGCCTGACGCGGTTGAGCAGGGCGACGCCGTCGGTCACGGCGACGAATTCCAGGTCGCAGCCGCATTCGGCCTCGAAGGCCTTCTCGACGGCAGGACCGGCACCCCAGTCGGCGGTGAAGCCCTCGTAGGTGTAGATTGTGAGGTCTGCCGCCGCGGCGTGGCCCGCGAGGGCGAGGGCGGAACAGGCTGCAAGCAAGAATGTACGCATCGTCGGCGTCTCCTTTTTCTCTCGTGTTTCGGGGAAAAGGCGCTGCTGGCAATGCAAGGCGTCTAATCCCTCCGCCGGTGCTAACCGGTTCAGGTTCAGCGGGTTGGCAGACTGCCTCTCAGCGCGCCGGAATTCCGGCGGGCACCCCGTTAGAGCACGTCGAGATGTAGAGGAGGCGGCGGGTGCTGGCAAGACCCCGGTACACGGGGATGCCCGCAGGGGCGCGCTGACGGGGCAATGCCAACGCGCCCCCTTGATGGGTCCGCACCTGGCGGCGCGGCCACTATCCCCGAAGCTTGAGGGTTTCGTCTTGGCGGGGACCTGCGGGGGCAGGACCTTCGGGAACGGAACCTTCCTGCCCTGCCACCGGCGACGTTAGGAAAGGCGTACCGCGCGGCCTATCCCCCGATCGGGGGAAGCGGCACGAAAGTGAGAGAAGTCCGATTGACTTGGTCCGGCAATGAAAACAGACTGATGCGGGGCTTGAGGGACTGCAGGACAAGCGTGAGCAACGAAGAAGCCGGCAACCATGCCGCGGCGATCAAGGCCATTTATTCCTACCTGAAGGGAAACCGGGCGTTCGGCGAGCTCATCCTCGACCTGGAAGCCTACCTGCTGACGCCGCGAAGCGACGGGCCTGCCATCCCGGCCTCTCTCGACGCGCATTTCGAAATCGCCGGCGACCTGGCCGCCGACATCGCGCCCAGTCCGCTGTCTCGGTACCGGCCCATCATCGAAGGCCCCGGATGCCGCTTTGCCGTCGACGGTGACATGAAGGTGGTCGCCTGTTCGCCGGCGGCCATGGAGCGGCTGGTGCGGCGCGAAGCGGCGTCGCGCGAGACGGCCATGGACCAGCCCGGCACGATCGCGCTTTCCCGGCCGCTGAGGGCGGCCATCGCCGAGATCCATGCCGCGGCGCAGGCCGGCGACCCGGACCGGCGCCGCATCGTCTCCGACGAGCAGGATGGCGAGCAGGTGTTCGTGTCGGTCCGCCATGACCGCGACCTCGGCGTGGTGGTGCTGACCTACCCGGATGAAGGCTGGCGCGACGGGGTCTACTCGCTGCTGCAGGCCAGCCTCGGGCTCTCGCCCTCCGAATGCGAGGTGCTCGGACACATGATGGCCGGCCTTTCGAATACCGAGATCTCGCGGGAACGGGGCCGGTCGGCCGAAACGATCAAGAGCCAGACGCAGTCGATCTTCCGCAAGCTCGGCGTTACGTCGCGCGTCGAGGCGGTGCGGGTCGTCTCGGACCTTGCCAGCCTGACGGCCCTGTCGGGCGATGAATCGCCGCCGGCTGGCAAGGGGGCGGCGGCCGGCCATCACTACAGTTTCGCCGCGCGGCCGGACGGGTGGGGCGAGGCGACCATCGGCGGCCGGCGGATCGGGCGGATCCACCATCGTGCGAAACTGCCGGCGCAGGGCATGGCGCGCACGGTGCTGATGCTGCACGGGCTCACCCAGGGACCCGAGATCACGCCCTTCCTGGCCGACCGGCTGACGCGGTCCGGCCTCGACTACCTCGGGCTTTCCAAGCCGGGCTACGGTGTCACGGACCCGGCGGGCAACGAGGATTACGTCGAGCGGACCATCGCCGATTGCCTGGCGGTCATGGACCACGCCGGGATCGACCGCGTCGTGGTGCTTGCGCACATGTTCGGCACGCTGCCCGGTATCGAGTTGTGCATCCGGCATCCCGACCGGGTGGCCGGGATGCTGATCTGCTCCGGCTATTTCCCGCTTCAGCTCAACCCGGATTTCACGCCGCGCGGGGCGGTGCAGAAGCTCGTCACGCATACGGGGATCGGATCGGCGGCGGCGCACCAGTTCATCGCGCGCATCGGCTATGCCTACCTTCGCTACGGCGGCGCGCGGGCCTACCTGGCGAGCCTGTTCGAACGGTCGCCCAGGGACATGAGCCTGCTGGACGACCCGGTTGTCGGCCCGATCCATTTTGCCGGGTTGCGGCACATGATGCAGAACGGCGTGGCGGCCTTTCTCGCCGATACGGGGTCAGGGCGGCATGACTGGAGCAACCGGCTGGACCTTTGTACCGTGCCCACCGTGCTGCTGCACGGCAGCGACGATCCGGCGGTCAATCCGGACATGGCGAAGCTGGCGGCAAGCCGGTTCCCGAACGGGCGCTTCGAGGCGGTGCCGGGACGGGGCCAGACGGTGCTGCACAGCGAGCCGGACCTGATGGTGCGGCACCTCCTGGACCTGGCCGGCGTGACGTCCTCCATGGGCCGCGCCGCGGCCTGCTGACCCTTTCCACGGCTTCCCGAAGGCGCGCGGGCATGCTAAGCGCGCGGCCATGAGCACATTTGTCATTCTCCTTGGCGGCGAACTGCACGCGACGCCGCGCCTGATGAGCCAGGTGGCGGGCGCCCGTGTCATCGCTGCCGATTCCGGGATGGATCACGCCGCCCTGCTCGGCGTGACCCCCGAACTGTGGATCGGCGATTTCGACAGCGCCGAAGAGGATCTGCTGGAGCGCTACAAGCATGTCCCGCGCGAGGTCTTCCCGGTCGACAAGAACATGACCGACGGCGAACTGGCCATTGCGGAGGCCCTGAGGCGCGGGGCGAGCGACTTCATCCTGGCCGGGGGTTTCGGCGGCCCGCGCGCCGACCATGCCTTCCTGCATCTGACCGCTGCCGTCTCGGTGGCCGAAACCGGGATCCCGGTGCTGCTGACTTCCGGCAAGCAGGAGGGTTATCCCGTCCTGCACGGGGAAAACCGGTTCGACCTGCCCGAAGGCACGTTGTTCTCCATCCTGCCGTTCACGGACCTCGGCGGGCTGACCATCGCCGGGGCCAAGTGGCCGCTGTCCGAGGCGGCCATCACCTTCGGATCGTCGCGCACCATGTCGAACGTCTCGGAAGGGCCGCTGCTGGTGGACCTCACATCGGGCCGGGCGCTGCTGGTTGCCCACCCCGATCCCGCTTCGCAGTTCTGAGGGTCAGGCAGCATGGCGCCACCGCTTCTTCATCTCGACGGTATCCGCCTGACCTTCGGCGGCAAGCCCCTCCTGGACGGCGCCACGCTGTCCGCGGGGGCCGGGGACAAGATCGCGCTCGTCGGGCGCAACGGGTCCGGCAAGTCGACGCTGCTGAAGATCGCGGCCGGCCTCGTCGATGCCCAGGAAGGCGACATCTTCCGCCAGCCGACGGCGACCATCCGCTACCTGCCGCAGGCACCGGATTTCGGCGATCACCGGACCGTCGAAGCCTATGTCTCTTCCGGGCTCGGCCCGGCGGACGACGAATGGCGGGTGGCCTACCTGCTCGACCATCTCGGCCTTGACGGCCAGGCTGATCCCGCGGTCCTGTCCGGCGGCGAGGCGCGGCGTGCGGCGCTGGCTCGCGTGCTTGCGCCATCGCCCGACATCCTGCTGCTGGACGAGCCGACCAACCACCTCGACCTGTCGACCATCGAGTGGCTGGAAGACGAGTTGCAGCAATCGACCTCGGCGATCATCCTGATCAGCCACGACCGCCGGTTCCTGGAACGGGTGACGAAGGCGACCGTCTGGCTGGACCGGGGCAACACCCGGCGGCTGGAGAAGGGCTTTGCCCATTTCGAGGACTGGCGCGACCAGGTCTACGAGGAGGAAGAGCGCGAACAGCACAAGCTCGGGCGGCAGATCGCGCGCGAGGAGCACTGGGTCGTCCACGGTGTCTCTGGCCGGCGCAAGCGCAACATGCGGCGGCTCGGCGAGTTGCAGACGATGCGCCAGGCCTTCCGCGAGCACCAGGGGCCGGAAGGAAAGGCGCGGCTGGAAGCGGCGGAAGCAGAGGCCTCGGGCAAGCTTGTCATCGAGGCGAAGGGCATTTCCAAGGCCTATGGCGAGCGGGCGATCGTGCGCGATTTCTCCATGCGTATCCTGCGTGGCGACCGGATCGGTCTCGTCGGGCCGAACGGCGCGGGCAAGACGACGCTGCTCAAGATGCTGACGGGCGAGCTGGCGCCGGATTCGGGCAGCGTGCGGCTGGGGGTCAACCTGGAGATCGCGACGCTCGACCAGGGGCGGGCACGGCTCGACCCGGACGATACGCCGGCCTCGTTCCTGACCGGCGGGCGCGGCGACCAGGTGGTCATCAACGGCGAGGCGCGCCACGTGATGTCCTACATGAAGGATTTCCTGTTCAAGCCGGAACAGGCACGCACGCCGATCCGCGAACTGTCCGGTGGCGAAAAGGCACGGCTGCTGCTGGCGAAAGTGCTGTCGCAACCCGCCAACCTGCTGGTTCTCGACGAACCGACGAACGATCTGGACATGGAAACGCTCGACCTGCTGCAGGAACTGGTCGCCGGGTTTCCGGGCACGGTGATCCTGGTCAGCCACGACCGCGACTTTCTCGACCGGACCGTGAGCGCGACGCTGGCGCCGGAGGCTGGCGGCAAGTGGCTGGTTTATGCCGGCGGCTATTCCGACATGCTGGCGCAGCGCGGGACATCCCGCTTCGACCTCGCCACCACGCAGGCGGCGCGGCCGGAGCCGAAAGGCGCGCCGGCCAAGGCGGCGCCGCCCGCCAAGCCGGTGCAGGGCAAGTCGAAGCTGTCCTACAAGCAGAAGTTCGCGCTGGAGACCCTGCCGAAGGACATCGAGCGCCTGGCAGGCGAGATGGAAGCGCTGGAAGCCAGGCTTGCCGACCCGGCGCTGTATGCCAAGGATCCCGGCCGGTTCAACACGCTGGCCGCGGAACTCGACGCCAAGCGCGCGGCCCGCGACAAGGCCGAGGAAGAGTGGCTGGAACTGGAAATGCTGCGCGAGGAACTGGAAGGCTGAGACCTGCCAGCAGGCACGCCTGACAGATTGACGCATGTGCGCTCCTGTCACGTTCCGTTCCGAACCCCGCGCTCCCAAATAGACCTCGTCACAAACAGCCATGGCCGGTCCCCGGACAAAGGCCGTGCACCACGATGAGGGATATCCGATGAGCATTGCCAATGCGGTCATGGACCGCGACCTTTCCACGCCGATTGCTGCCAGCGAGCCGGAAAAGGATGATTTCCGCCCGGTCCTGCCGGTTCTCAACCTTGCCGGCGCCTGGCTGCTGGCGATCTATTTCTTCGGCTACCCGGCCATCATCCTGCCGGCGCTGGTCGCCGTGCCGACCGTCTTCTACATCCTGATCCGCCTGACCATGGGCCGCTGAGCCGGTCCCGCGGGCAAGACCGGCCGCCTCACTCCACGGGGCGGCCGAGGATGGTCATGGCAAGGCCGAGCACCGCAAGCGTGAAGTAGAAGGCGATGCGCGGCCATGCCGCCCGGCGGCTGAGAGCCCGGATGCCGGCCAGCATGGCCTGCAGGCCATAGTAGAGCGCGAAGCCGCGCGACGCGTAGCTGATGATGGAGAAGATGTTGAAGATCCATGTCAGCGACAGGCCGGTGGCGGCGAGCGCGGCATAGGTCAGGTGCTGGCGGACACGGCCGTTGGTCAGTTCGTGCACCAGTCCGCCCGAGCCGCCGGTGTCGGCGATGGCGGCGGAAAATTGTGCACTGAGCGCGGCGACGATCAGCATGACCGGCAGGATCACCGAAATGCGGCTGGTCATGTCGATCACGCCGGTCTCGCTGACGGGCACGTCGCTGACGGGGAAAACGTAGGCCATCAGCACGATATAGACGACGTAGATCACCGACGCGATGATCTGGGCAAGGCGCATGGACCGGATGCGGGTTTCGGCGTCGTAAAGCTGGCGCAGGTAACGTGAGGTCTCGAAGCCCTGGACGGTGACGATGAGGCCGAAGGCCAGCGTGATTCCTTCCCAGCCGGTGCTGCGAACCGGGTTGATGACGAGGCCATTGTCGCTAACCTTGCCGACAAAGAAGACCGCAAGGCCGGCGAGCAGGCCCGCGATGATGGCGAGCTTCGTGCTGACCGACAGTTCTTCCAGCCGTTCCAGCGCCTTGAAGCCGCGCGTCCAGCCGATCACGAGCACGATGCCCATGACGATGCTGGTGATGCTGCGGGCCAGGACCGGGTCGTCGGCGGATACGATTCGGGCAGCGAAGGCGCCGAACAGGTTCAGGTAGTAGGCGACCGAGATGAAATAGGCCAGCGCGAGGGTCCAGGAGGCGGTCGTCTCGATCCGGCTGGCGAGCGGGGTGTCGTCGGTTCCGTCATGCAGCGCGGCGATGTTGTAGCGGATGGCGCCGCCGAACATCCAGGCGACGGCGCACAGGCCGGCCATGACGGCGGGCGCCAGGTCGCCGTAACCGTGGTCGAGCACGGGACCGAGGATGAGGAAGCCGGACCCGATGATGGAGGCCAGGGGCGTCACCGTGGCGCGCCAGAAGGAATTGTTGGTGACCGAAGGCCGAAACAGCACGAGCGCGGCCAGCACGAGGGCAGCGATGATAGCAAGATCGACGGTCACGACGGATCCTCAGGACAACGCTTCGACAATGGCGAAGCGCGTGGAACGGTTCCCGCCTCGTTGCATGCCGTCAGCTCCGGGCGATCTTTCCCGCCACGGATTCCATGCGGTCGGCCAGGGCTGTCAGGGCGCTCGACAGGCCGGCGTCGGCGCGGTCGGCCTTGGCGAGGGCCTCGTCGCGTGTCTTGCGCAGCGTTTCGGATTCGGCCTGGAGGCCGCGCATGCGCTTCTGCAACTCGACCAGTTCGTCCATGACCATGATGCCGGCCATGACGGTGAGCCGCTGGTCTCCGATCTCGCCGAACGAGCCCTTGAGATGGGTGACGTAGCGGTCGAAGCGCTGGGCGAGATCGGTCAGGTGTTCCTCCTGGCCCTCGTCGCAGGCCATGCGGTAGACCTTGCCGTCGATGGTGACTGATACCTGCGCCATGTGAAATTCCCTCGCGACCCTGCCGGGGTGCCCAATGCCCTACCGGTCCAGAACGGCCCGGATCGTTTCCATCGCCGTCACGAGGCGGCGCGACACTTCCTTGTTGGTTTCCTCCAGGCGCTCGGCCCTGGCTTCCGAATTGTCCAGTTCCTGGGCCAGGCGGGCGCGGTCGGCGTTCATCCGCTGCACCTCGGCCTCCGCCTCGGCGAAATCGGCCTCCTTTTCGAGGCGGGCATCCACCGCGTTTTCAAGCATATCGAGGGCCCGCGAGATGCGGTCGATCGCTTCCTTGAGTGTGACGTCACCCGTCATGGCGTTGGAGTCCGGTCTCGGGACACTGATTGAGCGGCGAATCGTGGCGGAAAGTGAACCATTTATGTTCAAAACATTACGGGCCGGATTAAGGCAAGGTCAACCGGCCTGCTGCGTCATCCCCTGTTTTGCACCCCGGTGCAGCCAGCGGCAGCGATCGGAAAAGGCCGGTGGACGAGCGGGGCCGGCAACGCCGCCTCCGGTTGACTCGCTAGGCGCACCTGCTATGTAGCGCCTGCTTTCTCCCGAGGGGTGGCGCACCAGGCGCCAGATGCGGACCAGACAAGGGATCGTCCCTGTTTCCGCCGGCAAGGACCAGCAATCACATGACCACACGCGAAAAACATGACCGGATGGCCAATGCGATCCGTTTCCTTTCCATGGACGCCGTCGAAAAGGCCAAGTCGGGCCACCCGGGCCTGCCGATGGGCGCGGCCGATGTCGCCACGGTGCTCTACACCCGGTTCATGAACCACGATCCGAAGAACCCGCACTGGCCCGACCGCGACCGCTTCGTGCTGTCGGCCGGGCATGGCTCGATGCTGCTCTACTCGCTGCTCTACCTGACCGGCTACGAGGACATCACGATCGACGAGATCCGGAATTTCCGCCAGATCGGCGCGAAGACTGCTGGTCACCCGGAATACGGCCATGCCGCGGGCATCGAGACGACCACCGGGCCGCTTGGCCAGGGCGTGGCCAACGCGGTGGGAATGGCGCTGGCCGAACGGATGCTCAACGCGCGTTACGGCGATGACCTCGTCAACCACTACACCTACGTGCTGGCCGGCGACGGCTGCCTGATGGAAGGTATCAGCCAGGAGGCGATCTCTCTGGCCGGGCACCTGGGCCTGTCCAAGCTGATCCTTCTGTGGGACGACAACAACATCTCCATCGACGGCGCCGTGTCGGTGTCCGACTCGACCGACCAGCGCAAGCGCTTCGAAGCGTCGGGCTGGGAGACGATGGCCGTCGACGGGCACGACCCGGACGCCATTGCCGCGGCGCTGGAGGCCGCGCGCAAGTCCGACCGGCCGACGATGATCGCCTGCAAGACCACCATCGGCTTCGGTGCGCCGAACAAGGCGGGGACGAACAAGGTGCACGGCTCGCCGCTGGGCGCCGAGGAAATTGCCGCCACCCGGCTTGCGCTCAAGTGGGATGCCGAGCCGTTCGAGGTGCCGAGTGACGTGCTCGACGCCTGGCGGCTGGCCGGCCTTCGCTCCACCAAGACGCGCACCGCCTGGGAAAAGCGCCTGGCGGACGCCGAGGCCGAGATCCGCGGCGAATTCGAACGCGCGATGCGCGGCGACCTGCCGGGCGCCTTCGAGACGGCGATCAGCGAGTACAAGGCCAAGCTCTCCCAGGACCGCCCCAAGGTCGCCACGCGCAAGGCGTCGGAAATGGCGCTGGAAGTCGTCAATGGCGTGGTTTCGGAGACCATCGGCGGCTCGGCCGACCTGACCGGTTCCAACAACACCAAGACCAGCCAGACGGCGCCGGTGACGCCGGAGGATTTCTCCGGCCGCTACATCCACTACGGCATCCGCGAACACGGCATGGCGGCAGCGATGAACGGCATCGCACTGCACGGCGGCCTGATCCCCTATTCCGGAACCTTCCTGGTGTTCTCCGACTACGCCCGGCCGGCCATGCGCCTGTCGTCGCTGATGGGTCTCAGGGTCATCTACGTGATGACGCATGATTCCATCGGCCTGGGCGAAGACGGTCCGACGCACCAGCCGGTTGAGCACCTGGCCGCCCTGCGCGCCATTCCCAACCACCAGGTCTTCCGTCCGGCCGATGCCATGGAGACCGCCGAGTGCTGGCAGATCGCGCTGGAAAGCCGGTCGACGCCGTCGACGCTGGCGCTGACGCGGCAGAACCTGCCGGCGCTGCGGACCGACTACGTCGAGGAAAACCTCTGCGGTTTCGGCGCCTACGAACTGGCGACCGCCTCCGACGAGGCCCAGGTCTCGCTGTTCGCCTCCGGCTCGGAGGTCGAGATCGCGATGGACGCGCGCACGCTGCTGGAAGGCCGCGGCATCCCGACCCGCGTCGTCTCCGTGCCCTGCATGGAACTCTTCGCCAAGCAGGACGCGGACTATCGCAAGGCCATCCTCGGTTCTGCGCCGGTGCGTGTCGCCGTCGAGGCCGGCATCCGCATGGGATGGGACCGCTTCGTCGGCGAGGACGGCGGTTTCGTCGGCATGAACTCCTTTGGCGCCTCCGGTCCTTACGAAGAGCTCTACAAGCATTTCGGTATCACGCCCGAGGGGGTTGCCAAGCAGGCGGAAACGCTTCTCGAAGCCGCCGGCTGAGCAGACCGAATCCTGCGACATGAGGCCGCGCCGGGTTCGTTCCCGGCGCGGCCTTTTTTCATTCGGACCACCCGCCTGCCACCAAGGAGGGCAGGGCGAACCGGTTTTATCGATTGAAAGGGCGAAGGGTTTCATCAAAGGGGGCCGGAAAGGGGTGCAGGCATCTGGATTCTTGCGCCATCCACCGCTAAGAAACGGCAGCTTCGGCGGGGCCTCCGCCGCTTGCCAGCCAACCGTAACCGGCCGGACCAGCCCGGCCTCTCGAGCCTGCGGGAGAGAGCAGACATGACCGTCAAAATCGCCATCAACGGATTTGGCCGCATCGGCCGCAATGTCGTGCGCGCCATTTACGAATCCGGGCGCAAGGACATCGACATCGTCGCCATCAACGATCTGGGTCCGGTGGAAACCAATGCTCATCTGATGCGCTTCGATTCCGTCCATGGCCGCTTCCCCAAGGCTGTCGAGGTCAAGGGCGACACGATCCACATCGAGGGCGGCGACAGCTTCAAGGTGCTGGCCGAGCGCGACCCGAAGAACCTGCCGTGGGGCGAACTGGGCATCGATATCGTGATGGAGTGCACGGGCATCTTCACGGCCCGCGACAAGGCCGCCATGCACCTGGAAGCCGGCGCCAAGCGCGTGCTGGTCTCCGCTCCGGCCGACGGCGCCGACAAGACCATCGTCTACGGCGTGAACCATGACACGCTGACGGCCGACGACCTGGTGGTTTCCAACGCGTCCTGCACGACCAACTGCCTGTCGCCGGTGGCCAAGGTGCTGCACGAAGCCGTCGGTATCGAAAAGGGCATGATGACGACGATCCACTCGTACACCGGTGACCAGCCGACGCTGGACACGATGCACAAGGATCTCTACCGCGGCCGCGCGGCTGCAATGAGCATGATCCCGACCTCGACCGGCGCCGCCAAGGCCGTCGGCCTGGTGCTGCCGCAGCTCAACGGCAAGCTGGACGGTTTCGCCATGCGTGTGCCGACGCCGAACGTCTCGGTCGTCGACCTGAAGTTCATCGCCCGCAAGGCGACGACCAAGGACGAGATCAACGCGGCGATCAAGGCTGCAGCCGACGGCCCGCTCAAGGGCATTCTCGGCTACACGGAGGCCAAGAACGTCTCCATCGACTTCAACCACGATCCGCATTCCTCGATCTTCCACATGGACCAGACCAAGGTCATGGACGGCACGCTGGTGTCGATCCTGTCGTGGTACGACAACGAGTGGGGCTTCTCGAACCGCATGGGCGACACCGCTGTCGCGATGTCGAAGTTCCTCTGAGACGCTTGAGTCGACCGACTGACTTCACGACCGCCGGGCTCCAGGGCCCGGCGGTTTTCGATTGAGCAGCGTGCCGCGGTCCTTTATCCTGACGCCATGTCCTTCGCCGGTTCCCTCCTGTTTTTCCTGGTGCTGGCTGCCGGCATTGCCTGGCGGTTGCGTTGCATCTGGCGCGCCTGCCGGCTGGTTCCGGACCATGGGGCGGAGGCGGTGCGCCAGCCTGCCCGCCCGGCCGGATGCCCCCGCGATAAATTGACCTGACGGGGCGGGCCGCCCTTGCGCTCGCGCGCGGTTTGCGGTTTCTGCTACGTCATCGGAAACAGGCAGAGATCCCGACCGGAGGAGAGTTTCATGGCCGCCTTCAAGACCATCGACGACATGGGCGACATCGCCGGCAAGCGCGTGCTGGTGCGCGTCGACATCAACGTGCCGGTGAAGGATGGCGTGGTGACCGACACAACCCGCATCGAGCGGGTGGCGCCGACGATCACGGAACTGTCCGCCAAGGGCGCCAAGGTCATCCTGCTGGCGCATTTCGGCCGCCCGAAGGGCGAGGTGGTGCCGGAGATGTCGCTGAAGCCCATCGCGCCCGCCATCGAGCAGGTGCTGGACCAGCGGGTGGTGTTCGAGCCCGAAACCGTGGGCGAGGAAGCGCAGGCTGCCATCGGGCGCATGAACAGGGGCGACATCCTGCTGCTGGAAAACACCCGCTTCTACAAGGGCGAGGAAAAGAACCTGCCTGACTTTGTCGAGGCGCTCGCAGCCAACGGCGATCTCTACGTGAACGACGCCTTCTCGGCGGCCCACCGCGCGCATGCCTCCACCGAGGGCCTGGCGCACAAGCTGCCGGCCTTTGCAGGCCGAACCATGCAGGCGGAACTGGAAGCGTTGGAAAAGGGGCTGGGCAACCCGGCCCGACCCGTGGTCGCCATCGTCGGCGGCGCGAAGGTTTCCACCAAGATCGACCTGCTGGAAAACCTTGTCACCCGCGTGGACGCGCTGGTGATCGGCGGTGGCATGGCCAACACGTTCCTGGCCGCGCAGGGCAAGGACGTCGGCAAGTCGCTGTGCGAACATGACCTGGCGGATACGGCGCGCACCATCATGGCGGCGGCTGAAAAGGCCGGCTGCGCGATCGTGCTGCCGACCGACGCGGTGGTGGCGAAAGAATTTGCGGCCAATGCCGACAACGAGGTGGTGCCGGTGGATGCCGTTCCCTCCGACAGCATGATCCTGGATGCCGGGCCGGCCACGGTGGAACTGGTCAAGGCCTGGATCGGCAAGGCCGCCACGGTGGTGTGGAACGGCCCGCTCGGCGCATTCGAACTGACGCCCTTCGACGCGGCGACGGTGGCGGCGGCACGGGCCGCGGCAGCGCGCACGGCAGCCGGCGAACTGGTGTCGGTCGCCGGCGGCGGCGACACGGTTGCCGCGCTCAACCATGCCGGGGTCGCCGACCAGTTCACCTACGTATCCACCGCCGGCGGCGCCTTCCTGGAATGGATGGAAGGCAAGGCCCTGCCCGGTGTCGAAGCCCTGAAAGCCTGACGGAGCCTGCATGGCACGCCGCTACCCGGCCTGGGCACCGCTTCTCACCTGGCCGCTCTACCCGGTCTATGCCTGGCAGGGCATTGCCACCCGGCTCAGGACCGAGCGGCTTGCCCCGCCGCCCGACGAGCCGCATGGCACCATTCCCGGCAGTGGCGACCCGTTCCGGCTGCTGGTGATCGGTGATTCCTCGGCGGCGGGCGTGGGCGTGGACCGTGTCGCGGATTCGCTCGCCGGCCAGTTGGCGCAGCTGATTGCCGGGGCCACCGGCCGCCCGGTGGTGTTCCGGGCCGCGGGGGCAAACTCAGCGGTTTCGGCCCAGGTGCGGGATCATGTTCTGCCGCATGTCGAGCCGCGCGACTGGACGCATGTCGTGCTTTCGCTCGGCACCAACGACATGAAGAACTTTCACAGCGTGCCCCGGTTCAAGCGCGATTTCGGCACCCTGGTTTATGCGCTGAAGACGCGCTTTCCAGTGGCGCGGATCTACTGGCCGGAGATGATCGACATGCGCCGCGTGCCTGCCATGCCGCCGGCGCTGGCACGGATCCTCGATATCCGCGCCGACGCGTTCAATGCCAAGGCAGAGCGGCTGTGCCGCGAGCGTGGCGCGCGCCTGGTTCCGGCGCTGGACAATATCCAGCCGGAGGGATTTTCACGCGACGGTTTCCACGCCAGTGCCGCGGGCTACCGGGCCTGGGCTGAAAAGCTGGCGGACGTCATCCTGGCAGAAGGGTAGGCATTTAGCCGGGTTCGCTCCAGCGGGCGTTCACACGCCGCCGTGGCCGTCCGAGCCGATATAGGCGATGCGCAGCATGTTGGTGGAGCCCGGTGTGCCGAAGGGAACGCCGGCGGTGATGATGACCCGGCTGCCGGCCTTGCCGAACCCGTCGCGGTAGGCAATCGAGCAGGCACGGTTGACCATGTCGTCCTCGTCGCGCGCATCCTCGGTGACGACGCAGTGCAGGCCCCAGGCGAGCGTCAGGCGGCGGGCCGTCTCCGGGATCGGCGACAGGGCGATGACCGGCACCATGGGCCGTTCGCGCGAGGCGCGCAGGCCGGTGGTTCCCGACGAGGTGTAGCAGACGATGGCCGAGAGGTTGAGCGTTTCGGCAATCTGGCGCGCGGCGGCGGCGATGGCATCGGCGCCGGTCGATTCCGGCTCGGAGCGCTGCGCGGCGATGATGCCGGGGAAGGTCGGGTCGCGCTCGACCTGACGGGCAATGGAATCCATCATCGTGACGGCCTCCACCGGGTAGTCGCCCGCGGCGGATTCGGCCGACAGCATGACGGCGTCCGCGCCTTCGAAGAGGGCGGTGGCGACGTCGGAGACTTCCGCGCGGGTGGGAACCGGGGCCGAGATCATGCTTTCCAGCATCTGCGTGGCGACCACGACCGGCTTGCCTTCGCGGCGGCAGGTGCGGGTGATCTGCTTCTGCAGGCCAGGCACGGATTCGATCGGCATTTCCACGCCGAGGTCGCCGCGCGCCACCATGATGGCATCGGACAGTTCGATGATCTCGGGCAGGCGCTGCACGGCCTGCGGCTTCTCGATCTTGGACAGGATGCCGGCACGGCCGCGGGCGATCTTGCGCACTTCCGCCAGGTCCTCGGGGCGCTGGATGAAGGAGAGCGCGATCCAGTCGACGCCGGTTTCGAGCAGGGCCTGCAGATCGGCGCGGTCCTTGTTGGTCAGCGCGCCGACGGGCAGGTCGGTGTCGGGAAGGGAGACGCCCTTCTTGTCGGATATCTTCGTCCCGGTGACGACCGTGCAGATGATGCGTCCCGGCTCGGTGCTCACCGCCTTGAGCTGCAGCTTGCCGTCGTCGATGAGCAGGCGGTGGCCCGGCTCCACGGAGGCGAGGATCTCGGGATGGGGCAGGTGGACACGGGTCGAGTCGCCCGGCTCGTCGCGATCATCGAGCACGAAGGTCTGGCCCGGCTCCAGCGCGGCCTTGCCGCCGGCGAAGGTGCCGACACGCAGCTTGGGTCCCTGCAGGTCGCCGAGTATGGCGATCGGCCGGCCGACCGCCGTCTCCACCTCGCGGATGCGGGCGACGAGATCGCGCATCAGGTCATGGCTGGCATGGCTCATGTTGATGCGGAACACGTCGGCGCCGGCCCGGCTTAGCTTTTCGATCATTTCGCGCGAAGAAGAGGCGGGGCCGAGGGTCGCCACGACCTTGGCCTTTCGGATACGTCTGGCGGCGTTCATTTGTCCCATCCGGATCAAGGTTATTTAAATCGTTTTAATTCATGCGGTGCAGAGGGTCAACCGCAGCGATGACGCGCGTATGACAGGACTGCTGCCTCCGTTCAGTTGGCGGGTGCGGTGCCCGGCGGAGGCGGAATGGCCGGTTCGTCGGTCAGCTGGACCATCCAGTTCGCCTGTTCGCCGGTATCGTATTCCTGGAAGCCGGCCCGCTGGAAGCCGCGCGCGAAACAGTCGTTGATGCCGACGATCTTGAATTCCTTGTCGGCCACGCACATGTTGATCGGGCCGTCCCAGCGGCCGCCGCGCTCGGCATCCTCGGCATAGAGGTAGTAATAGCGCGAGGAGAGGTCGCCCTCGACGAGGGTCTTGCAGCTCGATGCCTCGATGTGCCACCAGCCTTCGGTGATCCAGCCGGAGGCCGCGCGATAGCCGATGGCGACGCCGACGAGATTCTGGGTTGCGTTGCAGACGCGGAAATCGGCCCGAGCCTCGTTGCTGAAGGCCAGAAGCGCAACGACGGCGGTCGCGAACCATGTCGCCACTGCCGCGGGAGCGCCCCACCGAATACCAGCCGATTTCATTGCCTGACCTGCACCCGCCCGCAAGGGGTCATTCCATGATACGAAGCGTTAACCGCCTTTCTTTTTTGGGTAATGTGGACCGGCATGTCAACGCGGCCTACCTGTTGCCCGCAAGATTGTTTAGAAAGTGGCAACGAGGGATCCTGGCCGACCGCGGGTGCGGGCGCGACGCCAGCGGGACAGGTCATAGCAGGGACATGAGCAGCCGGGACCGATTCAAGACATTCATGACCGTCGATGGAGACGACAGCCTGGGACTGGTGCTCGTGGCCGATCACGCGCGCCGCGACCTGCCGCCCGAATACGGTTCGCTCGGTCTTCCGGACTGGGAGTTCGAGCGCCACATCGCCTATGACATCGGCGTGGAAGGGGTCACGCGCGGACTGGCTGCGCGGCTCGGCGCGCCTGCGGTCATGGCGGGCTTTTCGCGCCTGCTGATCGATCCGAACCGGGGCGCCGACGATCCGACGCTGATCCGCCAGCTCTATGACGGCACGATCATCCCGGGCAACTACCCGATGAGCGGGACGGAGCGCGAGGCGAGGCTGTCGCATTTCTACCGGCCCTACCATGGTGCCGTGTGGGAGCGGATCGCCGCGGTGCAGCGCAAGGGGCCGGGGCAGGCGCCCTTCGTCGTGTCCGTGCATTCCTTCACGCCGGAGATGCAGGGACGGGCGCGGCCCTGGCATGTCGGCATCCTGTGGGACAGCGACGACCGCGCGGTCAGGCCGATGATGGAGATGCTCCAGGCGGAGCCTGGCCTGGTGGTCGGCGACAACGAGCCCTACGATGGCGCGCTGAAGGGCGACACGATGTATACCCATGCCATCAGGCCCGGGTTCGCGCATCTTCTCATCGAAATACGCCAGGACCTGATCGCCGACGCGGCAGGCCAGGGCGAATGGGTGGACCGGCTTGCGCCCATGCTCGATGCCATCAACCGGCAGCCCGGCATCCATGTCGCGCGCCATTTCGGGTCGCGGACCGGACCCGTCGAACCATGGAGACCATGATGACCAAGATCAGCGAAACCGAGCAGCGGGATCTCGAGGCAGCGGTTTTCCGGCGCCTCGTCAGCCACCTGCGGGCGCGGACCGATGTCCAGAACATCGACCTGATGAACCTGGCCGGCTTCTGCCGCAACTGCCTTTCCAACTGGTATCTCGACGCCGCCCGGGAGGCGGGCCTCGACCTGTCGAAGGACGAAAGCCGCGAGATCGTCTACGGCATGCCCTACGAGGAGTGGAAGGCGACCTACCAGACCGAAGCGAATGCCCAGAAGCTGGCCGATTTCGAGGTCAACCGCCCCAAGGATCACTGAACCGCCGGGCGGCGTTATTCGTGCAACGGCAGGTGTGATCCCCTGCCTGCAGAATGCTGGTTTCCGGTTCGCATTCGTGCAACGGCAGGTGTGACCCCCTGCCTGCAGAATGCTGGTGGCGACACCTGCCGGGCTTGACCCCTGCGCCCGGCTGCGGCATCGACAACGGCATTCGAGATGCCCGCGATTCTCTTTCCAGCCGGGCCAACATTGCCGGAGATTTGCAAGTGGACGACATTACCGCCGAATCCGAAACCATCGCCGCTGGCCAGCTTCGCTCCATCATCGAGCGCATCGAGCGGCTGGAGGAAGAAAAGAAGACGATCGCCGACGACATCAAGGAAGTCTATGCCGAGGCCAAGGGCAACGGCTTCGACACCAAGGCGCTCCGGACGATCGTGCGGCTGCGCAAGCAGGACGCCAACGAGCGCCAGGAGCAGGAGGCCATGCTCGACCTCTACAAGGCCGCGCTCGGCATGGAATGAGGGTCACCGGACAGGCATTCCGAAAACGGGGCCGGTGCTTTTTGCGCCGGCCCCGTTTTCATTCCGGATACAGACCCCGCGTGCCGGACGCGGTTCCTGACGTTGCCGCCATCAATGCTTCCGGCTGAGTTCCTTCGTCGCCTGTTCCAGGCCCTTGAGCGTCAACGGATACATGCGGTCGGAGAAGAGGTCGCGGACCATGCGGATGGAATGGGTGTAATCCCAGTGGGCCTGGCGGACCGGGTTGATCCAGGCCGCGTTCGGCCACTGGTTGAGCGCCCGCTGCAGCCAGACCGCACCCGGTTCGGGGTTCCAGTGTTCCACCGAGCCGCCGGCATAGGCGATCTCGTAGGGGCTCATGGAGGCATCACCGACAAACAGAACCTTGTAGTCCGGCCCGTACTTGTGCAGCACGTCGTAGGTGTTCATCACCTCTGAGTGGCGGCGCCTGTTGTCCTTCCACACGCCCTCGTAGAGGCAATTGTGGAAGTAGAAGTAGTCCATGTGCTTGAACTCGGCACTGGCGGCGGAAAACAGTTCCTCGACAATGCGGATGTGGTCGTCCATCGAGCCGCCAACGTCGAAGAACATCAAAAGCTTGACGGCGTTGCGGCGCTCGGGCCGGGTCTGCGGGTCGAGGTAACCGTGTTCCGCCGTGGCGCGGATCGTGCCGGGCAGGTCGAATTCCTCTTCCGCTCCCTCGCGGACCCAGCGGCGCAGACGCTTCAGCGCCACCTTGATGTTGCGCGTGCCGATCTCGACGCTGTCATCGAAATTGCGGAATTCGCGCTTGTCCCAGACCTTGACCGCACGGCGGTGCCGGCTCTCATGCTGGCCGATGCGCACGCCTTCCGGATTGTAGCCATAGGCGCCGAAGGGGGAGGTGCCGGCGGTGCCGATCCACTTGCTGCCGCCCTGGTGGCGGCCCTTCTGTTCCTCCAGGCGTTGCTTCAGGGTTTCCATCAGCTTTTCGAAACCGCCCAGGCTTTCGACCAGCTTCTTCTCTTCGTCGGTCAGGTGCTTTTCCGCCAGGCGGCGCAGCCATTCCTCCGGCAGGTTCATCACGTCGACCGCGCCTTCGCCGGACACGGCCTCGACGCCCTTGAAGACGTGCGAGAAGACCTGGTCGAAACGGTCGATAAAGCGTTCGTCCTTCACCAGGGCGGTGCGGGCCAGGTAATAGAAGCCCTCGACGTCATAGGTGACGAGGTCGGCCTCCATGCCCTCCAGCAGCGAGAGAAACTCGCGCAGGGACACGGGAATCTTGGCGGCCTTGAGTTCCAGGAAAAAGGGTATGAACATGGACGGGAAGATAATGCGCCCGTGCGGCCTTGTCAGCCCGTTTCGTTTGCGAATACAGGTTGACGAAAATGCCGCATGCAATCGATTTTCCCATGTGTTGACGACTGCAAACTGCGCCATTGACTTAGCCGCCCGTTGAAATGACTACGCCATTGGCGTATATAGGACCCGTGGATGACGTTGAGGATCGAGATCGCGGAGACGGACCGCTTCAGGCTCGACTGCGCCATGTACGGGCTGGATGACGCAGTGAAGGCGCGCAAGCTGGACCAGCTTCGCGCGGATCCGGTCATCGGCGTCCAGAAGCCCGGGCAGTCCCGGCTCTGGGAATGGCAATCGGCGGGCTTCGTGTTCAGCTATCTGCTGGCCGATGACCTGTCACGACTGGTCCTCGTGGAACTGCGTCCCAAGTCGGCGCCGGAAACCGGGCTGACCGAGCGTTTCTGGATCTGGGTCGACAGGATCGGCAAGTTGAAGCGGCTTTTCGGAGTGTAGGTGCAATGGCAAGGATCAAGGCGAAGAAAACACCGGAACAGGCAGCGGCCGATCTTGCTGAATCGCTGGAGCAGGCCTCCATGTGGTTCGAGGGCGACAACTCGAAGGTGACCGTGCATACCTTCGAGATCGAGGTGCCGGATGTGGCCAAGCTGCGCAGGAAGCTGAAACTGACGCAGGAAGGTTTCGCGACCAAGCTTGGCATCCCGGTCACCACGCTGCGCAACTGGGAGCAGGGGCGTCGCTATCCGACGGGTCCGGCGCGCAAGCTGTTGTCACTGATCGAGAAGCGGCCGGAACTGGTGCTGGACCTGGAAGGGGTCGACTGACGGCCGGTGCCGGTCAACCGGAAGATCGAGGTTCACGGCCCCGGGCAGTCACTGGCCCGGGGTTTTTCATGCGTCTCCGCCAGGGCGCATGGTCGCACGGGCAGCGGTCAGGCTGCCCGGGCGCGCGCGTCGAAGGGGATTTCGACGTCCACTTCAAGGGTCGAGACCGGCATGCCGCGTTCCATCTTGACGCGGACATGGCGGCTGTCGACCTGCACGTGCTTGGCGATCACGGCCAGAATCTCCTCGCGGAGCACCGAGACCAGATCGAAACCGCTGACCGACGCCCGTTCGTGGGCCAATAGTATCTGAAGCCGTTCCCGCGCCGCCGTGGCGGACGCCCGCTTCCGGAAAAAGCTCAGGATTTTCATGCAGCCTTCCTTCCGAAGAACTTGCCGAAGAAACTCCGTTTCTCGCCCGGGATGGTCACGGGGATCGCTTCTCCTGCCAGTCGCCGGGCGGCATTGAAATAAGCCTGGGCGGTCTGGCTGGAACTGTCGCACAGCGTGACGGGCGAGCCGATATTCGAGGCGCGAAGGATGTTGGCGCTTTCCGGAATGACGCCGAGCAGCGGGATCGACAGGATCTCCATGACATCATCGACATTGAGCATGTCGCCGCTGGCCGCCCGGGCCGGATCGTAGCGGTTGAGCAGGAGGTGCTTCTCGACGCGCTCGCCGGCTTCCGCCTTGACCGTCTTGGAATCGAGCAGGCCGATGATGCGGTCGGAGTCGCGCACCGAGGAGACTTCGGGGTTCGTCACGACAATTGCCGCATCGGCATGGCGCATGGCCAGCGTCGCGCCGCGCTCGATGCCGGCCGGGCTGTCGCAGATGATCCAGTCGAACGCGCTCTTCAGCGAGGCGATGACCTTTTCCACGCCTTCCGGCGTCAGCTTGTCCTTGTCGCGCGTCTGGGACGCGGGCAGCAGGTAGAGCGACTGAAGCCGCTTGTCGCGGATCAGCGCCTGGGCCAGCTTGGCCTCGCCCTGGATGACATTGATCAGGTCGTAGACAACACGGCGCTCGGCCCCCATGACCAGGTCGAGATTGCGCAGGCCGACATCGAAGTCGACGACAACGACCTTGTCTCCCTTCTGTGCCAGGGCCGCGCCGATCGCCGCCGTCGATGTTGTCTTGCCCACCCCGCCCTTGCCGGATGTGACCACGATGACCTTGCCCATGTCCGTCTCCCTCTCAGAACCCCCCGGGTTCAATTGAATCGTTCTGCCAGTATGCTTTCGCCGTCGAGCCAGAGCTGGACTGCCTGGCCGTGCAGGCGGGGCTCCAGGTCTTCGGATGTCTGGTAAAAACCGGCGATCGCGACCAGCTCGGCTTCCAGCTTGCGGCAGAAGATGCGCGCGGAAGCATTGCCGGACGACCCGGCCGACACCCGGCCGCGCAGCGTTCCATAGACATGGACCGAACCGCCGGCGACCACCTCGGCGCCCGAGGCGACCGAGCCGATGATCGTGATGTCGCCGTCGCTGATCAGCGTCTGGCCCGAGCGGACCGGCTCGGTGACCATGAGCGAGGGCGCGGGTTGCGCGGGGACCGGACCGGATGCCGGTTCCTGCGTCCGTGCGTCGAGGTCCGAGGCGGGCAGGCCGCCACTCATGGCGGGTGGCAGGTCCGGGCCGAGTTCGCCGTCGCTTGCCCCCTCGATGCCCATGATGCGGATGCCACGCTCGCCGAGGCGCGAAACCAGGTCCAGCAGGCTGTCGCGGTCCATGCCGATGCCGGTCACGTCCAGCATGACGGGGCGCTTCAGGAAATAGCCGGCGGAGCGCGAGGCGAGGACATCGAAGCGCTCGAACCACTCGTCGAGCGGCAGTTCGGGGCTCAGGACGGTGGCCAGGAACGAACGTCCCTTGAGGCGAATCGCTTGGGTGGTGCCGGTTAACACTCTGGTCATCCAGGTAAAGAATCTCTTACCCAAGGGATAGGTTAACCATGGTTAACAAATAGTTAACGCGGGCATTTCCCGTCAGCCGGGAATCGACCAGCAACACTGCCTCAGGATACCCGCTCGGTCGCCGGCACGGCGCGCGTTCAGCGGGAATACTTGATGAAGGGTGTGACCTTGCCGATGCGGTCGTAAAGCCTGCGCGCGGTGGCGTTGAAATCCTGCGTCAGCCAGTAGACGGCCGGGCATCCCTCGGCATCGGCGGCGGCATAGACCGCCTCGATCAGCGCCCGGCCGACGCCGGTGCCGCGCACATCTGGATCGGCATAGAGGTCCTGCAGGTAGCAGACGTTCTCGATTTTCCAGCCGTGGCGGTGAAACAGGAAATGGACAAGACCGACCGGCTTGCCGTCCAGCAGCGCGAGGAGACCACGAAACTCGTTCGCGGCGCCGGCATTGCCTGCCAGCATGCGGTCGAAGGACGACCGGTAGACCTCTTCCGGAACGCTCGATTCGTAGAAGTACAGGTAGGCGGTCCAGAGGCGGCGCCATGCGGCCTCGTCGCCGGACCGGAGCGGGCGGATCTCAAGCGTGCCGGTCATGGTCATCCCTCACAGCCATTGCCGGTCGCGGCCGATGGCGTCCATGTCGAACGGGGTGGTCTGGTAGACCTGGTTGATCCAGTTGCCGAAGAGCAGGTGGGCGTGGGAACGCCAGCGGTTCAGCGGCTGGTTGGCCGGGTTGTCGTCGGGGAAGTAGTTGTGCGGCACGTCGATCGGCACGCGGGCGGCGACATCGCGCTCGTATTCCTCCTGGAGGGAGGTGGAATCATACTCGATGTGGTTGAAGATATAGAGCCGGTTGGCGGCCTTCTCGGCGATCAGGCACGGTCCGGTATCGCTGCTGTCCATCAGCAGTTCCAGGTCGTGCTTGCCTTCCAGGTCCGCCTTGCGCACCTCGGTCCAGCGCGAGACCGGGATCTGGAAGTCGTCGGAGAAGCCCGACAGGTAGGGCGATGTCGGGTTGAGGTTGCGGTGGCGGTAAACGCCGAAAGCCTTCTTCTCGAGCGCGTACTTGGGCACCTTGTGGAAGTGCCAGATCGCCGCCATGGCGCCCCAGCAGATGTTGAAGGTGGAATGGACGTTGGTGACGGTCCAGTCGAAGATCGCCTCCAGTTCCTTCCAGTAGGCCACCTCCTCGAACGGCAGCAGTTCGACCGGGGCGCCGGTGATGATGAAGCCGTCGAACTTGCGGTCCCGAACCTCCTCCCAGGTCTGGTAGAAGGAGATCAGGTGATCGGCGGGGGTGTTCTTGGGCGTATGGCCGCTGACCCGGATGAGCGAAAACTCGATCTGCAAGGGCGTGGCGCCGATGAGGCGCGCAATCTGCGTCTCGGTGCGGATCTTGTTGGGCATGAGGTTGAGCAGCGCGATCTGCAGCGGGCGAACGTCCTGCCGGATGGCGGTGGACTCGTTCATCACCGAAACGCCTTCGCGCAGGAGAATGTCGCGGGCTGGCAGAGCATCGGGGATACGGATCGGCATGGTCGGACTCCAGAACAATCGACCGGCCCGAAATGGCCTCGCTGCCGGTTCCGTGACGCTCCTGCTGTCCGCGGCCCTTTTAGCGAGTTGTTTTACGTGGCTGCAAGCCGGCCGGCCAAATCACCACGATCGATCTTCTAGACCCGCTGCGGCCACCGGGTCAAATGTTTTCCCCTTTCCATGTGGCAATGGGTCGCCGTCAAAAGCCCGAACCCCGCCCAAAGACAAATCGCCAAACGCCCGCGAATCCTATAAGGGAGGCCAACAAAAAAAGAGGGGCAATCGCTCGTTGGGGTGGAAGTGTGTCATCGATGACTGAAAAAGACGTCAAGTGGTCGCGCAAGCTCGCGCCGTTCACCGGTGCCGAGAACCGGCGCGGCGCCTTCGAAACCGTGCTTACGCTGGTTCTTCTCGCGGCGTTCTGGCTGACCGCCTACGCCGCGTCGCAATGGAGCTGGTGGCTGGCGATGCCTTTCGCCTTCGTGGCCGGACTGATGCTGGTCCGCGTCTTCGTGATCCAGCACGACTGCGGGCACGGCGCGCTGTTCTCGACGGCCAAGCTGAACGACCGCGTCGGCCGCATGCTGGGCGTGCTGACGCTGACGCCCTATGCCTACTGGCGGCACAATCACAACCTGCACCACGCTTCGTCCGGGAATCTCGACAAGCGCGGCATCGGCGACATCGAGACGCTGACCGTCGAGGAATACCGGTCGCGCGGTTTCTGGGGGCGGCTTGCCTACCGCGCCTACCGAAGCCCGCTCGTGCTGTTCGCGATCGGACCGGCCTTCGTCTTCCTGATCAAGCAGCGCCTGCCGTTTGGCCACATGGACCGTCCCGGCGCCTGGGTCTCGGTGCTTGGCACCAATGCCGGGATCGCCGCGCTTGCGGTCTTCATCATCCTCGTCTTCGGCTGGAAGACGCTCGTCTTCATCCACCTGCCGGCGTCGTTGGTCGGGGCGTCGATCGGGGTCTGGCTGTTCTACATCCAGCACCAGTTCGCCAGCACGTTCTGGGAGCATGCGCCGGCCTGGGAGCGCGAGACGGCAGCGCTGGAAGGCTCGTCCTTCTACGATCTGCCCAAGCCGCTGATGTGGGTGACCGGCAATATCGGGATCCACCACGTGCACCACCTGGCGGCGCGCATTCCCTTCTGGCGGCTGCCACAAGTGCTTGCCGCGTTTCCGAAGTTCCGCGAAACCGGGCGTCTGAACCTGATGGAAAGCCTGCACTGCGTGAAGCTGACCTTGTGGGACGAGCGTTCGAGCCGGCTGATCTCGTTCGCCGATTTCCGCAACCTGCGACCGGCCTGACCGGTCCGCGTCCGGTCAGGAGGCGGGCGGCGCGCCTTCCGCTTCCTTCAGCCCCTTCGGGCTGAGCGCATAGATGCCAGTGCCTACCCTCTCGAACCAGCCATAGTGATTGTCGGCCATGATGCGGCGGGCGGTTTCCACGCCGGTCGCCCGGGCGACGATTGCCGCCTTGCAGGGACCGTTGGCCGACAGGTGGACGAGGCAGGCGGTGGCGTCCTGCCGGTAGGCGGTGGTGATGCCGCGGCGGGTGGAACCGCCCGTGTTCGGATCGCCGACCAGGCGGCGGAACTCGCGCAGCAGGCGGCCCTTGCGCGGTTTCGACTGGCGCGGCCTGTAGGGCGCGGGGTCGAGGTGGGTTTCGGCAAAGCCGTCGGACAGGCGGACGGTGATCAGGCCAAGCCCGAGGCGGCGGCAGAGCGTGACGTTGGCCTTCAGGGCTTTCCGGAATGCAACCCCCTTGCTCCGTGGCACGGCCACGTAGACCGCATCGGTGATCTTCTGCCGTTCGATCGCCTGGTGGAACAGGGACAGCGAAAAACCGGTCTTGAGTTCGACAATGACCGGATCCTCGTCCTGGCGCACGGCCACGATGTCGGCGGCGCCGATCTCCCCCTTCACGGTGTAGCCCTGGCCTTCGAGCAAGGTCTTGACGGGCTGGTAGAGCTCCGTCTCGCGCGGGCGGGCGCCTGCCATCGAACCGTCCTGTCCGGCGGTCAGTTGCCGCGCTGGCGGGCGAGGAAGGCCATTCGCTCGAACAGGTGCACGTCCTGCTCGTTCTTCAGAAGCGCGCCATGCAGCTTGGGCAGGGCGTTCTTCGGATCGGACCGCAGGGTTTCGGGATCGACGTCATCGGCCACCAGGAGGCGGATCCAGTCGAGCGCCTCGGAGGTGGACGGCTTCTTCTTCAGTCCGGAGACCTCGCGGATCTCGTAGAACTGGTTCAGCGCCTGGGAAACGAGCCGCTGCTTGATGCCGGGATAGTGGACATCGACGATCTTTTTCAGCGTGTCGGCATCGGGGAAGCGGATGTAGTGGAAGAAACAGCGGCGCAGGAAAGCGTCGGGCAGTTCCTTCTCGTTGTTGGACGTGATGATGACGATGGGGCGGACCTGCGCGCGCACCGTCTCGCCGGTTTCGTAGACATGGAACTCCATCTTGTCGAGTTCCTGCAGCAGGTCGTTGGGAAACTCGATATCGGCCTTGTCAATCTCGTCGATCAGCAGGACGACCTTGCGGTCGGCCGAGAAGGCGTCCCAGAGCTTGCCGCGCTTGATGTAGTTGCGGATGTCGTTGAACCGCTCGTCGCCGAGCTGGCTGTCGCGCAGACGGCTGACGGCATCGTACTCGTAGAGCCCCTGCTGCGCCTTGGTGGTCGACTTGATGTGCCATTCGATCAGATCGAGCCCGAGCGCGGCCGCCACCTGCTTGGCCAGTTCCGTTTTGCCGGTCCCCGGTTCGCCCTTGACGAGGAGCGGGCGCTCCAGCGCGATGGCGCTGTTGACCGCGACCATCAGGTCCTTGTCTGCGACGTAATGTTCGGTTCCCTCGAAACGCATGGGCTCTGCTGCCTTTTTCCCGGATCAATCGCGTGGGACATTAGGCAGCCGGCCCGGTCACTGCAAGGGCCGAGCGGCAAAAGGCCCGCGCCAAGGCGCGGGCCCTTCCGCATGATCGCGGGCGTGCTGTCAGCGGCCGGAGCGGATGCTGTCTTCCAGCACGTTGGCCGCGTAGTTGCCGGCGGGCTGCCGCCCGGGCCTCGCCATTCCCGCACCATGCCTCCAACCGGGAAGGATGGAGAATGTCCGGGTCCGGTCTATGCCGGCCGTCACGCCGGCTGCACCCAGGCGCTGGATCACATTGGGCGCGTAGTTCGAGGTGTAGAGCCGCAAGCCTTCGGCACGGGCGCCTGCAATGGCAAGGAGCAGACACGTGGCCGTGATCAGAAGCGTTTTCATGATTGAACTCCCTCTGTTTTGATGGCGGTAGGGGCGTGCGCAGCCAGCCGCCCTCGCGGGCGCTCTGCGCCTTTTCAAACTGCCCTCTTGGTATGATCCTCGGAGGCTTTCGCCCTGGCCGCCTTGTCTTCCCGTCCGGGAATCGGTTCGGTGCGGCGGCTCCGCTTTCCGAAGACCAGAGTATGGCACAAGTCGAACGGATTAACAACTTAAGAAAGAAATATATTTATTTTACAACTCACTAAAACACGAAGGCCCGCGCCGAGGCGCGGGCCTTCCGCATGATCGCGGGCGTGATGTCAGCGGCCGGAATCGATTTCGAAGCGCGTCACGTCGGGGGCATAGTTGCCATGGACGCCCGGCGCATCGCCGGAGGGCATCACGATCGACGCGGTGCGCGTGGCATCGACATCGAACGGCATGCGTTCGTGGGACATCGACTTCGACATCACGTGGTGCGTTCCCAGCCGGCTCAGGACATCGGCGGAGTAGTTGCCGGAATAGAGCCGCAGACCGCCTGCGGACGCCATGCCGGTTGCGGTGAGCAGGAGGGCGGTCGCGATCAGGATCTTTTTCATGGTTCTTTTCCTTCTTCATGTCACGAAACGGGTGGTTCACACCTTCCTCCGCTTCGTGTCTCGGTCCCTTCCCGGGATCTGGTCCGGCGCGGATCGTTCCGCTTCCGATGCACTGAAGATGGGGCGCGACCGGGCGGGATGCAAAACAACGAATGGCGACTGGTTCGTGATCAGACAGTCGCGGCTTCGTGAACAGTGCCTCCGGCAAATATCCTTGTGAAACAGTGTGTTCCAGCTCCGGTGAACAATCGCGGCGCGTGCCGCATGACCACTGGCGGAAGCGGTCAAAGCGACCTATATTGCGGGGTGCGGTCTGCGCTTCCCGACAGGAATAACACTTCCCCGGGGCCTTATTGATCTCCTAGGGAGCTGTCCCTGGTCTCGCCCGTGGGCCTGGCCATACGGCGCCCACCTACTTTGTAGGTTCCCGGGATCAATCTTTCCATCGGTCGCCGTGGATCGCACTCCTTCCCTCTCGCGTCGCATTCGGACTAGCCTTGCGAAAGCCGCGGCGGCATAAGCGGGCCATGACCGATCCGAAAACGCTCAAGAAAGAACTGCGATTGCAGGCGCTGGCGCGCCGGGACGCACTCGATCCTGCCTATCGCATCGAGACAGCGATGCGGATGGCCGACGAGGCCGAGGCGATCGGCGTGGACCCCGGTCAGGTGGTCTCCGGCTTCCTGCCGATCCGGAGCGAACTCGACATCCGGCCGCTGATGATGGCGCAGGCCAGTCGCGGCGCGCGGCTCTGCGTGCCGGCGATGATCGACCGGCAGACCATCGTCTTCCGGGCCCTGGTGCGTGGCGCGCCGCTGGTCGACAACGGCTTCGGCACGCTGGCTCCGCCCGAGGACGCGGAGGTGCTCTTGCCCGACATCATGCTGATGCCGCTTGCCGCCTTCGATGGCGCGGGCAACCGCATCGGCTATGGCGCCGGCTATTATGACCGGGCCATCGCGGCCCTGCAGGCGCAGGGGCGCCGGCCGCGGCTGATCGGCATGGCCTTCGACTGCCAGCAGGTAGAGGCCGTTCCCGCGGAACCGCATGACGTGCCGCTGCACGCGCTGTGGACCGACAGCGGCTACCGGGTGCTCGATCGGGAGGACTGAGCGGGCGCGCCCCGCGCGGTGCGGCACCGGCCTGTGACAATCTTCACACCAGCGATGCGATGACGCTTGCGCCTGCTTGCATCGCGCTGATAATGCCCTCCCATGAGATTGCTGTTTCTTGGTGACATGGTCGGCCGCACGGGCCGCACAACCGTCTGGGAGAAGCTTCCGGGCCTGATCTCGGACTTCCGTCTGGATTTCGTGATCGTCAACGGCGAGAACGCCGCGGGCGGCTTCGGCATTACCGAGGACATCTTCCGGCAGACGCTGGAAGCGGGCGCTGACGTCGTGACCACCGGCAACCATGTCTGGGACCAGCGCGAGGCGCTGTCCTTCGCGTCGCGCGAGGACCGTTTCCTGCGGCCGGTCAACTATCCGCTGGGCACACCGGGGCGCGGCACAGGGCTCTACGAGGCGCGCAACGGCGCCCGCGTGCTGGTGGCCAACGTCATGGGGCGCGTCTTCATGCACCCAGAACTGGACGATCCCTTCGTGGCGGGCGCCAACGTGCTGGAACATTGCGCGCTCGGCGACCAGGCCGACGCGGTGGTGTTCGACTTCCATGCCGAAGCGACGTCGGAAAAGATGTGCTTCGGCCATTTCATGGACGGCAAGGCGAGCCTGGTTGTGGGCACGCATACGCATTGCCCGACCGCCGATCACCAGATCCTGGAAAACGGGACGGGGTACATGTCGGACGCGGGCATGTGCGGCGACTACGACTCCTCGCTCGGCATGGAGAAGGAAGAGCCGCTCAACCGGTTTCTCTCGAAAGTGCCAAAGGGACGGTTCGAAGCCGCGTCCGGGCCGGCCACGATCTGCGGCGTCGGGCTCGACATTTCCGACCGCACCGGCCTGTGCGAGAAAATCGCGCCGCTCCGGCTCGGACCGCGGCTGGCGGAAACCGTGCCGGATTTCTGGTAAGCGCGCCGGGCGGGAGCATTTCCGCTTTCCCTGAAACAGTTCTTGCCTGTCCGGCATACCGGTCGCGAAACCGGCGCCCCATTTCGCTGGAACTGGTTTGCGCGGTCCCAGTTCCGGACGCGAAACCGGTGCTCCCTTTCGCTGGAACTGCTTTGCCCGGTCGCAGTTCCGGACGCGAAACCGGTGTCCACTTTCGCTGGAACTGCTCTAGAGATCCTTCGATTTCGGCTGTCTCGCCCGCCACTCCTTCGGCAACTGATCGCGCTCCTTGAGCCAGGGATGGATGTCGACCGCATGGGCCAGGGCGCCATAGGCCGCCCGGGTCCGCCCCATCCTGAGAAGCACGTGGTAGAGGCCGGACCAGGCGCCGAAGTGGCGCGGCTCCAGTGCTATCGTCTTTTCGAGGTCCGACAGCGCGCCCTCGTTGTTGTCGCGCAGGAAGCGGATGAAGGCCCGCTGGTTCCAGCCCTCGGCATAGTCGGGCGCTTGTTCGACAGCGATGTCGAACTGCTCCTCGGCGGCGCGGAAGTCGTAAGCCTCACGCCGCTCCATGCCCTTGTCGATGGCCGCGCGCACCGCCTTGTCCGGCGCCTGGTCGAGCCAGTAGGTCCAGACCTCGTTCTCCAACTTCCGGCCTTCCGCCTCCGTCTGGGCTGCGGCGAGATGGGCAAAGAGCCGGTTCTTCACCGCATCGGCACGGACGGGCGCGGCTGCGAGGATCACGAAGGCAAGGGCGGCGAGGATCAGGCGCACGGTGTCATACCCCTTTCAGGACCACGATGGTCGGCTGGCGCGGAAGGTCGCGGATGGACACGGTGATCGACTCGCTGTCGCGGAACTCGACGGCGAAATCGCCGCGGACGCGGGAGAGGAAGCGTTCCATCGTCGTGTAGCGCCGGTGCATCGGCAGGACGATTGAGCTCTGCAGGCGGCGGACGATCTGCGCCATGCCTTCGTGGGAAAGCGTGAGGCCGCCGTCGATGGGCACCATGAGGATGTCGAGCCGGCCGATGGCGGCATAGTGGGCGTCGGTCAGGTCGTGATGAAGGTGGCCGAGATGCCCGATGCACAGGTCGGCGACCTCGAAAATGAAGATCGAATTGCCGTCCTTCATCATGAAATCGCCCATGCGGATATCGGTGGGCACGTTGCGGATGTAGAGATCGTCGACGACGACGCGATGTTCCGCCGGGCCACTGCCGTCCGGCTTCCAGCCGGGCAGGACATATTCGATGCCGGGGTCCGGGGTCATCGTGTAGTGGGTCGAATGGGCCCGGTTCATGGTCACGACACGCGGCAGCGGATCGTAGCCGTGGTAGCCGGAAAAATCGGTCGCCGCGCGCACGCCGGCGGGTGTTTCTATGACATAGGTGGAGTGACCGGCATAGGTGATCGTCACCTTGCCCGGTTCGTATTGCGCCGGCCATGCCGGGACCAGCGAGGCATAGCGGACGGGCTTGTCCTGCTGGCGCAGGTCCTGCGCGATGGCCATGCACTTGGAGGGGGCGGGCGACGATTGCGCGCGGGCGGGGCCGGCCATGGCCGTGGCGGCCAGGATCAGCAGCGATACGGACAGGCAGGAGAGGGCACGCGGCATGGATCGGTCATCCCGTCTGGTTCATCGCCCCGGCCGGAAAATGCTAGGCCGGGCCAGCAGGGCCGGCAAGGGGGCACCGATCACGGGCGCGTGATCGGACGGGTGGCGCACCGCCCGTCAGTAGGGCGTGCCGTCCTTGCGGGTGAAGATCCAGCGCCCGTCGCCGTCCTGCACGGCCTTCAGGTCATCGGCCGGGTAGTCGCCCGCATCGCCCGGTGCGCGGTCGCTGATCTCCAGGTAGGTGACTTCGGCGTTGCTGCGGTTGACGAGGTGGTGCGCCAGGCCACCCTTCGGAAAGCCGGCGCACATGCCCGGCGCCAGTTCCATCTCTCCCTGGTCCGTCACCAGGGTGGGCGTGCCCTGGAGGATGAAGACGAATTCGTCCACGGCGGAGTGACGATGCAGCAGGGACGATTCGGCGCCCGGCTCAAGCACCGTCATGTTGATGCCGAGATTGGTGAGGCCGAAAACGCTGCCGAGCTGGCGCTTTACCCGGCCGGCGACCCGCGAGGCGAAGGGCTCGGGATAGGCTGAGGCCTTTTCGCGCGGTGCCACGCCGGCGGCGTCGATGGCCAGAGGGGCTGTTTTTCCGGTCATCGTGTCATCTCTTCCCATCGGTTGCGGATGGCCTCGTAGCCGTCGTCCGGCTGTTGCGGCCAGGACAGTTCATCCTCGCCGATCACCATGAAGGGTTGTTTCGAACGGGTCCATATATGGCCGGCGGGCACAAGCCAGGACGTGTCATCGAGCGTCCCGGCCTTGATGTTGCCGAGTGCGATGCCCTGCGAGCCATGCCAGACGCGAACGCCGCATTGCGGGCAGAACAGGCCTTCGCGGACGCGGCCGGATTCGGCGACGCGCGACACGGTGCGGTATTGGCCGGAAATGTCGACGTCCTCGCGCCGGCAGCGCAGGCTTTCGCCGAAGGCCGACGAGGTGTGGCGCTGGCACTCGGTGCAATGGCACAGGTAGAACATGACCGGCCTGGCCGTCAGGCGGTAGCGCAATTGCCCGCACTGGCAACCGCCCTCGACGGGGAAGCGCGGCAGTCTGACTGTCCTCATGCGGATCGTCCTTTCAAGGCCGGCTTGAAAAACTGGGCGGCGGGTGTTTCCTCCACCCCCCTGTTTGGATTATAAGGCACGCCATTCCAAGTGATCCAAGAGCAGATTCCGACGGGAGTGTCATGGCCGGTCATAGCCAATTCAAGAACATCATGCACCGCAAGGGCCGCCAGGACGCCGTGCGGTCGAAGATCTTTTCCAAGCTCGCGCGCGAAATCACCGTGGCGGCCAAGATGGGTATGCCCGATCCGGCGATGAACCCGCGCCTGCGCCTGGCGATCCAGAACGCCAAGGCGGAGTCCATGCCCAAGGACAACATCCAGCGGGCGATCAACAAGGCGTCGGGCGGCGACGGCGAGAATTACGAGGAAGTGCGCTACGAGGGTTACGGCCCGGGCGGTATCGCGCTGATCGTCGAGGCGCTGACGGACAACCGCAACCGCACCGCGTCCAACGTGCGCGCCGCCTTCACCAAGGCCGGCGGTGCCATGGGTGAAACCGGATCGGTTGCCTTCATGTTCGACCGGGTCGGCGAGATCGTCTACAAGGCGGATGCCGGCGATGCCGACGCGGTGATGGAAGCGGCCATCGAGGCCGGGGCCGAAGATGTCGTTTCGGACGACGAGGGCCACACGATCACCTGCGCCTTCGAGGATATCGGCGACGTCTCGACGGCGCTCGAAACGGCGCTGGGCGAAGCGGAATCGGTCAAGCCGGTTTGGAAGCCGCAGAACGGCATCGCGGTGGATGCCGAGCGCGCCGAGTCGATCATGAAGCTGATCGAACGTCTCGAGGATGACGACGACGTGCAGAACGTCTATGCGAATTTCGAGATGGACGAGGAGACAATGGCCAAGCTCAGCGCGGCGTGATGCCGGCCGAAAGGCTGTTTTCGGGGGCGGGCCGCGGCTCGCCCTTTTTCGTTGGAGGCCCGGATGAACAAGCCGTCCGTTCGCATCACCTATTGTACGCAATGCAACTGGCTGCTGCGCGCTGCCTGGATGGCACAGGAACTGCTGTCGACATTCGGCCAGGACCTCGGCGCGGTCATCCTGGAACCGTCGACGGGCGGCCGCTTCGAGATCACGCTCGATGGCGAGACGATCTGGGAGCGCAAGGCCGACGGCGGCTTTCCCGAGGCCAAGGAACTGAAGAAACGGGTGCGCGACCGGGTCTGGCCCGAGCGCGATCTCGGTCACGCCGACCGGTGAAGGCCAATCAGACAAAGAAAAACCCCGGCCGCAACGACCGGGGTTCCTTCCTTTCCGGCAGTGCCGAAAAAATCAGATGCCGAGGTTGGCATACTTGTTCTTGAAGCGCGAGACGCGGCCGCCGCGGTCCACCAGGTTCTGATGGCCGCCCGTCCAGGCCGGGTGCGTGGTCGGGTCGATGTCGAGGTTCATCGTATCGCCTTCCTTGCCCCAAGTGGACTTGGTCATGTACTCGGTGCCATCGGTCATGATGACCTTGATCGTGTGATAGTCGGGATGGATGTCGGCTTTCATCGCACTCGTCCTGATCGCTCGTGGGGTACGTGCGCGATGGCCACGGGCGTGAACTGCCCGGCATGCGCCAACCCGATTGAAACTTGTGAAGCCGCAGCATGTCCCGGCCACGGCTTCCAAAATGGTCGGCGAGCCTATACATCAGGCCCGCGAGGAGTACAAGGGTGAGCGTGCGGAATCCTTCCGGCAGGATGCGTTCCCCCAGACAGACATGGAAAGGCCCGGCATGGCGGATCAAAACGCGGACACGCAGGACAAGAAACGCCGCTCGCTGCGACCCTTGGCTCGGCTTGCTCCTTATCTCAAGCAATACAAGGGGTTGGTGGCCGGCGCGCTGGTTTCGCTGACGCTGGCCGCAGGTACGACCCTGACGCTGCCGCTGGCCGTGCGGCGCATGATCGACCACGGTTTTTCCGACGGCAACAGCGACTTCATTTCCAATTATTTCTCCATGCTGATCGTCATCGCGGCGGTCATGGCGGCGGCCTCGGCCTGCCGCTATTACTTCGTCATCACGCTCGGAGAGCGCGTCGTGTCGGATGTGCGCCGCGACGTATTCGCGCATGTCACCCGGCTTTCGCCCTCCTTCTTCGACACCGCACAGTCCGGCGAGATCGTGTCGCGGCTGACCGCGGATACCACGCAGATCAAGTCCGCGGTCGGCGCCACCGCCTCGGTGGCGCTGCGCAACACGCTGCTGGGTCTCGGGGCGCTCGGCATGATGGTCTACACCTCGCCGAAGCTCTCCGGCCTGGTCATCGCCGCCATCCCGCTGATCGTCGTTCCGCTGGTCGCCTTCGGCAGGTCGGTCCGGCGAAAGTCGCGGCTGGCGCAGGATACGCTTGCCGATGCCACGGCCTATGCCTCCGAGCAGATCGGCGCGGTGCGCACCCTGCAGGCCTTCACCAACGAGGCCATGGTGCGCGGCCGGTTCGCCGCGGCCGTGGAGGCTGCCTTCACGGCCGCGCGGTCCTCCGTGCGGGCCCGTGCGGTGCTGACCTTCGTGGCCATCTTCACCATCTTCTCCTCGGTGGTCGGTGTTCTCTGGTTCGGGTCGCGCGACGTGCTGACCGGCGTGATCAGCGCCGGGACGCTGGGCCAGTTCCTGCTCTACTCGGTTTTCGCCGCGGGCGCGCTGGGCGCGCTGTCGGAGGTCTGGGGCGAGCTTTCGCAGGCCGCCGGCGCGGCGGAACGCCTGACCGAACTGCTGGCCGAGCAGCCGGACATCGCCGCACCGGCGCAACCAAAGGCGCTGCCGGAACCGGCACTCGGGTCGGTGGCCTTCGAGGACGTGTCCTTCGCGTACCCGGCGCGTCGCGACGTTTCCACGCTGACAGGGCTTTCCATGGCGGTCCAGCCCGGTGAAACGGTGGCCATCGTCGGGCCGTCGGGGGCGGGGAAGAGCACGCTCTTCTCGCTGCTGCTGCGTTACTACGACCCCGAGAAGGGATCCGTGCGGATCGACGGGGTCGACCTGCGCGAGACCGATCCGCAGGCCTTCCGGTCACGCATCGCCATCGTGCCGCAGGACGTGACGATCTTTGCCAGCACCGTGGCCGACAACATCGCCTTCGGCAAACCGGGTGCGGATCGCGAGGCCATCGTGGCTGCCGCCCGGGCAGCGCATGCCGACGAGTTCATCTCGAAAATGGACAAGGGCTACGACACACCGGTCGGCGAGCGCGGCGTGACGCTGTCCGGCGGGCAACGCCAGCGCATCGCCATCGCGCGGGCCATCCTGCGCGACGCGCCGATCCTGCTGCTCGACGAAGCGACCTCGGCGCTGGATGCGGAGAGCGAAACGCTGGTCCAGGAGGCGCTCGAACAGCTGATGGAAGGACGGACCACGCTGGTCATCGCCCACCGGCTGGCGACCGTGCTGAAGGCCAATCGCATCCTTGTCATGGACGGCGGACAGATCGTCGAAGAGGGCACGCACGAGAGCCTGGTGAAACATGGCGGCGTCTATGCCCGTCTTGCCAAGCTCCAGTTCACCAGCGGTGCCGAGGCTTTCACGCGGGCCGCGGAATAGGAACGCGCCGCGGCATCAGCCGGCCGCGCGTCCCGCCCTGCGCCCGGAAAAGATACAGCCGCCAAGGAAGGTGCCTTCCAGCGCGTTGTAGCCGTGGTAGCCGCCGCCGCCGAAGCCGGCGACCTCCCCGGCGGCGTAGAGACCCGGCACGGGCTCTCCGGTGCCGTCCAGCACGCGGCCTGCGAGATCGGTATGCAGGCCGCCGAGCGACTTGCGGGTGAGAATGTGCAGCTTCACCGCGATCAGCGGCCCCTTCGCAGGGTCGAGGATCCGGTGGGGTTTGGCGGTACGGATCAGCTTGTCCCCCAGGTAGTTGCGGGCGCCATGGATGGCGGTGACCTGCGCGTCCTTCGAGAACGGGTTGTCCAGTTCGCGATCGCGGGCCTCGATCTGCTCCTTCAGCCGGTCGTGGTCGATCAGCGGCGTCTCGGTCAGGGCGTTCATTCCGGCCACGAGGTCGGCGAGATTGTCGCGCACCACGAAATCGGCACCGTGCTGCTTGAACGCCTCGACCGGGGCGGGCGCGCCTTTCTTCAGAACGCGACCGCGGATCACTTCCATCCACTTGCCGGAGGTGAAATCCGGGTTCTGTTCGGAACCGGAGAGCGCGAATTCCTTCTCGATGATGGCCTGGGTGAGCACGAACCAGGACCAGTCGTATCCCGTCGAGAGGATGTGCTTCAGCGTCGCCAGCGTGTCGAAGCCCGGAAGGCAGGGCGCCGGCATGCGGTTGCCCGTGGCGTCAAACCACAGCGAGGAGGGGCCGGGCAGGATGCGGATGCCGTGGTTGGGCCAGATCGGGTCCCAGTTCTGTACACCCTCGGTGTAGTGCCACATGCGGTCGTCGTTGATGGTTGTGGCGCCAGCGGCCCGCGCGATGTCGAGCATGCGGCCATCGACGTGGTGGGGGACGCCCGAGACCATGGAGGCGGGCGCCGGACCGAGGCGACCCTCCGGCCAGACCTTACGGACAAGGTCATGGTTTCCGCCGATGCCGCCTGACGTCACGATGACCGCGCCGGCCGACAGCTCGAACGAGCCCGTCACTTCCCGCGAGGACTGCTGGCCGCGCGCGACGGCGGTCGGCTCGAGGATCTCTCCCGCCACGCCGGTCACCGCCCCGTTCGCGGTTTCAATACGGCTGACACGATGGCGGAAGCGCATGTCGATGCGCCCGGCCTCCGCATGGGCGCGGACGCGCTCCTCGAAGGGGCGGACGGTGCCGGGCCCGGTGCCCCAGGTGATGTGAAAGCGGGGCACGGAATTGCCGTGCCCGGTGGCCAGGGCGCCGCCGCGCTCGGCCCAGCCGACGACAGGGAACCAGCGCATGCCCAGCGAGGCCAGCCAGGGACGCATCTCGCCGGCGGCGAAGTCGAGATAGGCTTCGGCCCATTGGCGCGGCCAGCGGTCCTCCGGCCGGTCGAAGGCCGCCGATCCCATCCAGTCCTGCGTCGCCAGCGCGAGACTGTCGCGGATCTTCATGCGGCGCTGTTCCGGCGTATCGACCATGAACAGGCCGCCAAGCGACCAGAACGCCTGACCGCCCAGGTTCTGCTCACCCTCCTGGTCAAGCAGGAGCACCTTTCGGCCGCGTTCCGCCAGTTCGTTGGCGGCCACGAGGCCGGCCAACCCGGCACCCACGATGATCACATCGGCATCCATCGGACCGTCCTCCCGTCGTTTTGCGCCAGAGTAACCGGCGGGCCCGCGGTTGCAAGGCGGCACGCGCCTGCCGTTGCGTCAGGGCGATACCCCATCTGGCGTATGCGGCGATCCTGCTTTGCAAGCATGCTGTGACAATCGTCATCGCGACGGCCAGCGAGTTGCGGCATGATCATGCGGCAGGGAGGGCCGGCGGGATGCCGCGTCCGCATCGAGATGAGGCCATGTCATGTCCGATCAGTTCTCAGAGGTTACCAGCCGTTCGTGGTTTTCACGGATCGGCGGCGCGTTTTCCGGAATCCTCTTCGGGTTTCTCCTGGTGCTGCTGTCGGTCGGCGGCCTGTTCTGGAACGAAGGGCGGGCGGTGAACACCGCGCGGGCGCTGACCGAGGGCGCGGGCAGCGTCGTCACCATCGATCCGGCTGCACCGTCGTCCAATGCCGGCCAACTCGTCCATTTCACCGGCCCCCTGATCATCCAGGGCGCGCCGTCCGATCCGCTCTTCTCCGGCCTTGGCGTTCCGACCAACGCCAACCGGCTCGTGCGCCATGTCGAGATGTACCAGTGGCAGGAGAAGAGCCAGTCGGAAACGCGCAAGAAGCTCGGCGGCGGCGAGGAGACGGTGACGACCTATTCCTATTCGCGCGGCTGGGCCTCGCGGCCGGTGGATTCGGCCTCGTTCAAGCAGCCGGCCGGTCATGCCAACCCGCCGATGCCGGTGGAAGGCAACAGCTTCCCGGCGCAGTCGGGCAAGGTCGGCCAGATCACCATCCCGGGAAACCGTATTTCAGGGCTGGGGGCGGAAACGCCGCTGGCGCCGTCGGAAAAGGATCTCGATGCCATCGCCGGCGCGCTCAATGACGGGCGAGCGGTGCGGATAGCCAGCGGAGCCATCTACGTCGGGGCCAACCCGGCCAGCCCGCGGATCGGCGACGTGAAAATCAGCTTCGAGACGTCCAGTGCCGGCGTCATCAGCGCGGTCGGCACCATCGATGGCGGCACGCTCGGCTCCTTCACGGCCTCCAACGGCGTCAAGATCGGCATGATCGAAGAAGGCGACAAGCCGGCGGCGGCCATGTTCGAGGCGGCGCAATCGGCCAACACGGCCCTCACCTGGGGCCTGCGTGTCGCCGGACTCATCGCCATGCTGATCGGTTTCCGGATGATCTTCGCCATCGTCGGCGTGATCGGTGACGTGGTGCCCTTCATCGGCGACGTCTTCCGCTTCGCAACCGGACTGGCCGCCATGGCGCTGACGGCCGTGCTCGGCACGGTCACCATCGGCATCGCGTGGATCTGGTACCGGCCGCTTCTCGGCTGGTCGATTATCGCCATCGGCGCGGTGCTGGCCGTCATCTTCCTCGGGCTCGGCAAGCGCCGGGCCCGCAGCAACCGGGGCGAGGCAGCCCGTCCCGCGACGCCCTGAGCCCGGCGGGGGCCCCTGGCGGTCCCGGCGGAAACCAAGACCCGACGAGACCGATCGAAAGGACAGCCCATGCGACGACACCCTCTTCTTCAATCCTTCGCCCGTTCGGTGGCGGCAGGGGCGATCCTGTGCCTCGCCGCAGTGGGGCCGGCGCTTGCCTTCGATGCCGAGGCGCTGGCCGCCCGGTTCAAGACGCTCGGGGTAAAGGTCTCCAACGAGGAGGCGACCCCGCAGACGGTGGTCAAGATGACCTACGTGTCCCTGCCGTGGGAGATCCGGGTTCACGATGAGGACATCGCCCTGATGGCCGGCCTGCCCAAGCTGCAGTCGCTCGATCTCGGCGGGCGCCGCGAACTGACGCCGGCGATCATTCCCTTCCTGGCCGAGATGCCGGCACTGCAACGCCTCAGCCTCAACTCCCTTCACATTGGCGACGAGGGCGCGGCGCAACTGGGCCAGATGACCGGGCTCAGGGATCTCAGCCTGTCTTCGGCCCGGGGGCTTTCGCCGACGGGCATTGCCGCGCTCGCAAAGTCCCGGTCGATCCGCCGGCTCAAGCTCTTTGACGTGACGGTTGGCGACGAAGGGCTCGCTGCCCTGGCGACGATGCCGCAACTGGAAGACCTGCAATTGACCCGGGCCCGCGGCGTCACCCCTGCGGGCCTGCGGGAACTGGCCAAGCTGACGAAGCTGCGCAAGCTGGACATCGCCGAGACCTGGGCCGATGACAGCGTCCTGGAGGCCTTTGCCAATCACGCGTCACTGGATTCGCTGCGATTGAACAAGATCGACACGATCACCGACGCCGGGCTTGCCGCGATCGGAACGCTGCCGCGCCTGAAGGAACTGACGCTCGACGAGACGCTGATCGACGGATCCGGCCTGCCCGACCTGGCGAAAGCGGTATCGCTGGAAAACCTGTCGATGCAGAAGACACTGATCAGCGATGAAACGGTGAAAGGCCTGGGCACCTTTCCCGTGCTGACGAAGCTTTCGGTGGCGGATACCCGGGCCGGGGACGGTGTCGCGGCCCAGATCGGTGCGCTGAAGACGCTGGAAACGCTGTTCATCAACGATACGGAACTCTCCGACGAGGGGTTCAAGGCCATTGCGACCCTGCCGGAGATCCAGTTCCTGCAACTCAGCGACACGCAGGTCTCCGATGCCGGCCTGTCGGCGATCGTCATGCCAAAACTGATGACGCTCGACATTTCCGGCACCGGCGCTTCGCTTGCGACGCTGGAGCAACTCGTCAACCACGAGCGGCTGCGCTCCGTCTCGATGCGCAAGCTGGACCTGAAGAAGGCGGATGTCGATCCGGTCCTGGCCAAGCGGGATCCCGACAAGAAGAAACTGTCCGTCTACAACTGACTTGCAGCCGGACTGGGTCGCCTCCCAAAAGGGCCCTGCGTCTGCGAACGGGCGTCAGCCGATTTCCTGGCTGGCGTCCTCGTCGAGCAGGTCCTGCCGGCCGGACTGGGCGCGTTCCTCGGCCACCTTGCGGGCGATGGTGTCGTCCGCCCTGGCCGTATCGGCAACGGCGGCAGCGGACGACGGCCTTGCCTTCGGCTGTTTCGTCCTGGTGGTCACGACCGGCTCTTCCTGCTGCAAGTGGATGCGGTACCCGGGCTCCGGAAGGTCGATGCCGGCGGATTCCAGCGCGTGCTTGACCAGGCGGATGGCTTCGCTCTTGGCCTGGAGGAAGCTCGTCTCGGTCTGGTTTACCCAGGCGACGTACTGGATGACGATGGCGAAGTCGCCGGCCTCGGTGATCCAGGCATCCGGATCCGGATCCTTGAGGGTGAAGGGCAGGTCGGCCAGCGCGCGGATGCCGATCTCGCGGGCCGCGGACAGATCGGCGGCCGGGTCGATGCCAAAGGTGAAAGAGAAACGGCGTTCCGGGTTGCGCGTGTAATTGTGGACGATGCCCTTGAACACATCGGCATTGGGGATGCGGATATGGTTGCCGTCCGCGTCCATGAGGATCGTCGCCCGCGACGTCAGCATGAGGACCGAGCCTTCCTTGCCGCCGATCTCCACCCAGTCGTTGGGCCGGAACGGCTGGCGCACCGACAGCAGGATGGAGGCAATGTAGTTCTCCACCGTGTCGCGCACGGCGAAGCCGACGGCGAGGCCAAAAATGCCGGCCGCGCCGAGGATGGTCCCGAGCACCGCCGTGGCGCCCAGAACGTCGAGCGCGACGACCAGGCCAAGCCCGACGAAGACCAGGCGCACGATTTGGCGCAACAGGTCGGCGATGAAGGAATTGGGCGCGATGCGGGAGAACGGCCAGCGCCGGGCCGCGACCCAGAAGCCCAGCGAGGCAATGACGAGAAAGACGATCGCCGACAGGCCGATCATGGGCAGCTGGTTGACGATCTGAAGGGTGCGGTTGCGAATGCGCTCCCAGGCCGGGACGATCCGCTTGGTGACCGACGAAACCTCGCGGATCTGGTTGCGGATCGCGACGACGCCTTCCACGCGCCCGGCCAGTTTTTCCGCCTCCAGGGCCATTTGCGGCTCCGCCACCTGGCCATACAAAGTCACCACGCCGGATTTCACCGAGGAGAACACGTCGTCGAGGCCCTCGATCTGCGACAGGATCTCCTCGATGCGGCGATCGATCGCACGGTCGGAATCGACATCGGTCTTGGTCGCGATGGGGCCGTTCGGTTCGGTGGGTGCGTCCTCGGCTGCGACCGGCAGGACGAGCGAGACAGCAAGCAGAAGCGCTGCGGCGATCAATCGCAATGACATGTCCGGAATATCCCCTTGCGGTCGTCAGGCCCCATGCCATTCAACCGGGCCGGGACGCGGATGTCCAGCATCGAAGAACGCGGACGGTCGCGCGATCAGCGCTCGGTCAGCTTCAGCTCGATGCGGCGGTTGCGGGCTCGCGCTTCCGGCGTATCGGCATTGTCCAGCGGCTGGAACTCACCGAAACCGGCCGCGACCAGCCGGTCGGCCGGGACCCCCTGTTCAACGAGGAACTTGACCACCGAAATGGCGCGCTGGGCGGAGAGCTCCCAGTTGTCGCGGAACCGCCCGGTGCCAGACAGCGGCACGTTGTCGGTGTGGCCATCAACGCGCAGGACCCAGTTGATCTCCGGGGGGATCTCCTTGGCGAGGTCCAGCAGGGCATCGGCAAGCTTCTTCATCTCAACCTTGCCGGCGTCGTTGATCTGGTCTCCGCCGGAGGCAAACAGGACTTCCGACTGGAAGACGAAGCGGTCGCCGACAATGCGGATGTTGTCCCGGTCCGACAGGATCTCGCGCAGGCGGCCGAAGAAGTCGGACCGGTAGCGGTTGAGTTCCTGGACGCGCTGGGCCAGCGCGACGTTCAGGCGGCGGCCGAGGTCGGCGATCTTGGCATTGCTCTCGCGGTCGCGGGATTCGGAGGCATCGAGGGCATCCTCGAGGGCGGCGATCTGGCGGCGCAACGCGGAAATCTGCTGGTTGAGGATCTCGACCTGGCTCAGCGCGCGCTGGCTGACCTCGCGCTGCTCGTCGAGCTGGCCGGAGAGTTCGCCGACGCGCTGCTGGGCCTCGCCGGCCGCACCGGCGCCGCTGGCCAGCAATTGCTCCAGCCGGCTCTTCTCGTTCTGGGCAGCTTCGAGCGAGGCCTGCAGGTTGGCAAGCTGGTCGTTCATGTCCTGGCTGTTGGAGCGTTCCAGCGAGAGCAGGCGCGTCAGTTCGTTGATCTGCGAATTGAGCCGGGTGAGAACCTCGTCCTTGCCGGAGATCTCGCGGCTGAGCAGGAACTGCGCCAGGACGAAGACGGACAGCAGGAACATGATGGCGAGCAGCAGGGTCGACAGGGCGTCGACGAAGCCGGGCCAGTAATCGATGCCGCGGTCGCGGCGCCGGTTGCGCGCTAGCGCCATGTCAGGCGTCCTTGTCCTTTTCCAGGGCCTCTGCCACGCGTTGCAGAGTCTGGTGCATGGCCTTCTGCTCGGTGGCCTGGGCCTCGACCCAGTCGCGCATCATCTGCTGTTCGGCGCGCATGGACTTGACCAGTCCGGCCACGCCCTCGGCCAGATTGGCCATGGCCGCGGTCACGCGCTGCGACGAGCCGCCCGATTCCTGCAGGCGGCGCAGGCTCTCGGCCATTTCGCGGATCTCGTCGGACGATCCCGGCGAACGCATGGCCGTGGTCAGATCGGAGCCGACATCCGTGACCGACGACAGCCAGTTTTCCAGCTCGATGTAGAAGCGGTTCTGGGCGCGGCCGGCCTGGAGATCGAGGAAGCCGAGGACGAGGGAGCCGGCAAGGCCGAAGAGCGAGGACGAGAACGCCGTTCCCATGCCGTCGAGCGGACGGGCAAGGCCGGATTTCAGCGCATTGAGCGTGTCGTTGGCGTCGCCGGTGCCGGGGTCCAGCGACTGGATGGTGTCGCCGATGGAGCCGATGGTCTGCAGCAGGCCCCAGAAGGTGCCGAGCAGACCGAGAAAGACGAGGAGCCCGATCAGGTAGCGAGAGATGTCGCGGCTTTCATCGAGGCGCGTGGCGATGGAATCGAGGATCGAGCGCATCGACGAGGTGGAGAGCGAGGTGGCGGTGTTGCGGGACAGCATGGCCTGCATCGGCGCCAGCAGGACCGGGTCCTTCGCCGTTTCGCCCTCGCGGAAGGAATTGACCCAGCGGACCTCGCGGAACAGGCGGATGACCTGCAGGAAGGCCAGCAGGACGCCGACGCCCAGAACGCCGACGATCAGGCCGTTGAGGCCGGGATTGGTGGAGAATGCGGAGGAAATCTGCCGGAACAGGATGGCGGCGACAAAGCCGGCCAGGGCCAGGAAGATGATCATCGACAGCAGGAAGACCTGCGGCGACGACAGCCGTTCGGGGTCGTAGGCGCTCCGCTCGCGCTCGGCGCTGACTTCTTCGATGGCCATGCTTTTCCCAGTCCTTTCCGATTCGCCGTGGTCCCGGTTAACCGGAACTTTAATCGGAAATATGACGGAATGGGAAGAAGTTCCGGAACAACCTAGACTGGTTTTGAGATCGTGGCCAACAAGCGGCGGTGGATGTCCTCGTTGCCCGCGACGATCGAGGCGCTGTCCAGCATGTCCTGGCCGCCCTTGCCGTCGGAAATGAAGCCGCCCGCCTCGCGCACCAGCAGCATGCCGGCGGCGACATCCCACGGGTCGAGGCCGTTTTCCCAGAAGCCGTCGAAGCGGCCGGAAGCGACCCAGGCGAGGTCGATGGAGGCACAGCCGGTGCGCCGGACGCCTGCGCATTCGCCCATGACGTTACGCAGTTGCAGCAGGGCGTTGCCGTGGTGGCCGCGGCCGAGATGCGGGATGCCGGTGCAGATCACCGCATCGGCCAGGTTCGAACGCGCCGCGACGCGGATGCGCCGGTCATTGAAAAATGCGCCACCGCCGCGCTCGGCGGTGTAGAGCTCGTCCATGACCGGGTTGTAGACCACGGCCGCGACCAGCTGGCCCTGGCGTTCCAGGGCGATGGAAATGGCGAAGACCGGGATGCCATGGAGGAAATTCGTCGTGCCGTCGAGCGGGTCGACGATCCAGCGGTGCTGGCCGTCATGGCCTTCCACCTCGCCGCGTTC
Organism: Zhengella mangrovi; assembly: GCF_002727065.1. Taxonomy (GTDB): domain Bacteria; phylum Pseudomonadota; class Alphaproteobacteria; order Rhizobiales; family Rhizobiaceae; genus Zhengella; species Zhengella mangrovi. The sequence goes on from NZ_PDVP01000010.1 coordinate 148,347, forward strand.
CTCCATCAGGAAGGAATAGCCCGGCCGGGCACGCGACAGTTCCTGGTAGACGATGTCCTCGGCCTTGCGGTCCGCCTGGCTGACGAAGTTGGCCGGGCCCTTGAGGCTGACCTGGAGGTTCTCGACCTCGCCAAAGTCGCGCACCAGCGAGCGCCCGGCCTTCAAGGCCGTCTGCACCATGACATTGAGGATCGCGGAGCGCGCCATTCGTCAGTTCCTGTCTTCCGGTCAGCGAGGGCCCGCGCGGTCAGTCCGCGCGGCGCACGTAGGTGAGTTCGTCGGTGTCGACGATGATGCGTTCGCCCGACTCGATGAAGGGCGGAACCATGACGCGCACGCCGTTCTCCAGAACGGCCGGCTTGTAGGAGGAGGCGGCCGTCTGGCCCTTGACCACCGGGTCGGCCTCGGCAATCGCCAGCGTCACCTGGGTCGGCAGGGAAATGCCGATGGGCTTTTCCTCGTAGAGCTCGACGGTCACGATCATGCCTTCCTGCAGGAAGGCCGAGCGGTCGCCGACGAAATCCTTCTGCAGTTCAAGCTGCTCGAAGCTTTCCTGGTCCATGAACACCAGCATCTCGCCTTCCTCGTAGAGGTAGGAGAAATCCTTCTGTTCCAGGCGAACCTTTTCCACGGTCTCGGAGGCGCGGAAGCGCTCGTTGAGCTTGGTGCCGTCGATCAGGTTCTTCAGCTCGACCTGGTTGAAGGCGCCGCCCTTGCCCGGCTTGACCGCGTTGGTCTTGACCGCGACCCAGAGGCCGCCATTGTGCTCGATCACGTTGCCGGGACGGATTTCGTTGCCGTTGATCTTCATGGTGTCCGTTTCCATTGCCGGTCCTGCCGGGCCCTGTTCGGCCGGCGGATCCTGACCAGTGCTGATATGGGTCTGCGCGCCGGGAGCGCGCGCCGCCCGGTTTGTTCCGCGCTCCAAGACCACAAAACGCGACAAGAGGCAAGAGCGGGCGACAATGCGGCGGCCTGCGCGGGCTGTCAGCGCAGCCGGTTGGCCCGTTCGATGGCCTTCTTCATCTGGTCCTTGGTCAGTCCGTCGAGAAAGACGTTCATCTCCGGATCATCGAGACCTGCGCGGCGGGCAAGGATGTACCAGGCTGCCGCCTCGATCGGGTTGCCCTCGGTGCCCAGGCCCATGCGGTAGAGTTTCGCCAGGCCGTTCTGGGCGGCCACGTTGCCTTCCAGCGCCGCCATGCGCATCCACCGGAACCCGGTGTCGAAGTCGCGCGCGCCGCCGCGACCGTCGACCAGCCAGACCGCCAGGTCGAGCATGGCGGAATCGTAGCCGCCGCGCGCCGCCAGTTCGAGCCACTTGCGCGCGGTCTTCTCGTCGCGTTCGCGCCCGGCATTTCCCTCCGCCAGGATCATGGCCATGGCGTATTGCGCGTCGGGCAGGCCCTGGCGCGCGGCACGGTCGTACCATTCGGCCGCTTCCGCCAGGCCGGTCGGGCCGGGTTTGCGGTCAACGATCATCTGGGCATAGTTGAAGCGGGCGAGCGCGTTTCCGGCCGCGGCAGCCTCGCCCATCAGGCGGAAGGCCTCGTCGGTGTCCTTCGCCACGTACTTGCCGTCGGTCAGCAGCAGAGCGTACTGGAACTTCGCTTCCGGATTGCCGTTCTTCGCCGCCTTGATGTACCACTTGGCCGCTTCCGCAGGGTTGCTCGGCACGCCGAGCCCGCGCGAGAGGATCTCTGCGACAAGCGTCTGTGCGGCCGGGTCACCCTTCTCGGCCAGTGGCTTCGCCAGGTTGAGCGCGGTGATGTAGAGGCCGCGCTGGAACGCGCCGAAGGCCTTGTCGGCCGGATGCTGGCCAAACCGCTCGGGGTCGATGTCGGTCGACTCGCCCGCCTCCTTCGCCACCCGGTCGGCCAGCGACGGCAATACCTTTTCCGCCGTGTCGCCGGCGGCAAGAGCCGGGACGGCAGTGCCGATCATCAGCAGCAGGGCCAGCGTGCGTTTCATGCGGCGTCCAGTTCCGGTGCCGTTTCATCGAGCATCCGGTTGATCGCCGCGACGGCTTCACCGGGATCGAGGGGCCCGCCGAACACCGCGGCCGACATGGCGACGAAATCCGCACGCGTGGCGGCTACGGCGGCGGTGCTCTCGATGGACGATCCGCCCATCACGATGCATGGCAGGGTCACCATTTCCGCCCACCATTCGCCCAGCGCCAGGTTGCGGGGGTGCGCTTCCGGCTTGGTGTCGTAGCCGATGCGGCCGAAGAAAATGTAGTCGGGCCGGACTTCGCCGAGTTCCAGCGCATCGTGGCGGGTCTTGGCTCCACCGACGCCAAGCATCAGCTTTCCGTCGAAGCGCTCGGCGGTTTCGGCGATGGCGGCCTTCGCGTTTTCCAGATGGACGCCGTCGGCGCGGACGCGGCCCGCGGTGCGGGTGTCGTCGACGATCATGACGGCCACGCCCCGTTCCTGCGCCTGCGGAACGATGTGCGCACAGCGGGCCTGGAAGGCAGCTTCCGGCAGGTCATAGGCGGGCAGGATGAGCGAGGCGACGTCGCCACCCGACAGCGCTCGCGATACGGCGGCGGCAAAGGCATCGTCGGCGGCGATGTCCGGCGCGATGAGAACGAGGCGGCAGCGGGTGTCCGGTGTGGCATGCGGCATGGGTCGAGGTGTCCCGATAGTGTCCGGTTTCGATTGGCGGCAGAAAATGGTCTCAATTGGGCGGCGGCGCAAGGGCGACGCTCCGGCAGGGACGAAATGACACTTCCCGGTCGTCAAACCGGCGGCAACCGTCTATGAGTGAACCCCGTCCCCGGGCCGGTCGTTGCCTTCCGGCTCTTTCCAGTCTCTCCTCCGGGTGCCCATGCAAGGTCTCCTTACCGATCCCTGGTTCTATGCCGCCTGTGTGCCGGCCGTGCTTCTCGTCGGCCTGTCGAAGGGCGGGCTGGGCGGCGCAACGGCCCTGATCGGCGTGCCGATGATGACGCTGGTCATGCCGCCGGTGCAGGCGGCGGCGATCATGCTGCCGATCCTCATCCTGATGGACATGGTGTCGCTGTGGACCTGGCGCGGCTACCGCCACCCGCAGACGCTTGCCTACATGCTGCCCGGCGCGATGGTGGGGATCGGCATCGGCTGGTGGCTGGCCGCGGCCGTGACCACCGACATGGTGAAGCTCATCGTCGGCGTGATCGCCGCGATTTTCGCCGGGCGCTGGTTCTGGCTGAAGCTGCGCAAGTCTTCCGCGGAGAAGCCGCCGAGCCGGGTGCGAGGCGCGTTCTGGGGCATGGTCTCCGGCTACACGAGCTTCGTCGCCCACGCCGGCGGACCGCCGTTCCAGATGTATGCGCTGCCGCTCGGCCTGCATCCGCGAACCTATACCGGGACATCGGTGATCTATTTCGCCATCGTCAACGCGGTGAAGGTGCTGCCCTATTTCATGCTGGGAGAATTCGGCACGGAGAACCTGATGGCGTCCGCGGTGCTGATGCCGTTCGCGCCCCTGGCCACGCTGGCGGGCGCCTGGCTGGTCAAGCGGATGAAGCCGGAAGTCTTCTATCCCTTCACCTACACGATGGTCGCCATCGTCGCGATCAAGCTCATCCATGACGGCGTCCTGGCCATGCTGTCGTGACCGTCTCGAACGAAGGTCTGTCACGGGATCGCTTGGCAGGTGGCAGGGTGCGCGTTTAATAGGAATGACGCGGGCGACAGCCCGACTATTCCGGGGAGGATGCATCCACCATGGCCAGTGCCTATGACCGCGACCTGGACAAGAACCAGGCCAACTACCAGCCGCTGACGCCGCTGACCTATCTCGAGCGCGCGGCGAAGACGTTTCCCGATCACACCGCCATCGTGCACGGCAGCCAGCGGGTGAGCTACAGCCAGTTCTGGGAGCGTTCGCTGAAACTGGGTTCGGCGCTGCGCAAGCGCGGCATCGGCAAAGGCGACACGGTGTCGGTGATGCTGTCGAACACGCCGCCGATGCTGGAAGCCCATTTCGGCGTTCCCATGGTCAAGGCGGTCCTGCACTCCCTCAACACGCGGCTTGACGCGGCGATCATCGCCTTCCAGCTCGACCACGCCGAGACCAAGGTGCTGATCATCGACCGGGAGTTTTCCGGCGTCGTCGCCGAGGCGCTCGCCATGGCCAAGGTCCGGCCGCTGGTCATCGACTATGACGATCCGGTCTACCCGGACGATGCGCCCTATCCCAAGGGCGAGCGGATTGGTTCGCTGGACTACGAGGATTTCGTGGCCACGGGCGATGCGGATTTCGCCTGGGAAATGCCGGACGACGAGTGGGACGCGATTTCGCTGAACTACACGTCCGGCACCACGGGCAATCCGAAAGGCGTCGTCTACCACCACCGCGGCGCCGCGCTGATGGCCTATACGAACACCATCCATTCGCAGATGGGCCAGCACTCGGTGTATCTCTGGACGCTGCCGATGTTCCATTGCAACGGCTGGTGCTTCCCGTGGACCCTGGCGGTGACGGCATCGACCCATGTCTGCCTGCGCTGGGTGCGGGCGAAAGCGATGTATGACGCGATCGCCGACGAAGGCGTCACCACGCTGTGCGGCGCGCCGATCGTGATGTCGACGCTGATCAACGCGCCGGACGACGAGAAGCGGGATTTCCCCCAGACGGTGACCTTTAACACGGCCGCGGCCCCGCCGCCGGAAGCCGTGCTCTCCGGCATGGCCGATGCCGGCTTCGCCGTCACCCACCTCTACGGTCTGACGGAAACCTACGGGCCGGCGGTCGTCAACGAGTGGAAAGGCGAGTGGGACGCGCTCGAGAAGGGTGCCCGCACGGCGAAGAAGGCGCGCCAGGGCGTGCGCTATGCCGCGCTGGAAGGGCTGACGGTGCGCGATCCGGAAACGATGGACGAGGTGGCGCACGACGGCGAGACGATCGGCGAGGTGATGTTCCGCGGCAATATCGTCATGAAGGGATACCTGAAGAATCCGCAGGCAAGTGCCGAGGCCTTTGCCGGCGGCTGGTTCCATTCGGGTGATCTCGGCGTGATGCATCCCGACGGCTACATCCAGCTCAAGGACCGCTCCAAGGACATCATCATCTCGGGCGGCGAGAACATCTCCTCCATCGAGGTGGAGGATGCGCTCTACAAGCATCCTGCCGTGGCCGCCTGCGCCGTCGTCGCCAAGCCGGATGAAAAGTGGGGCGAGACGCCGGTCGCCTACGTCGAACTGAAGCCGGGCAAGAGCGCCAGCGAGGCCGAGATCATCGACCATTGCCGGGCGCTGCTGGCCCGCTTCAAGTGTCCCAAGGAGGTGATCTTCGCGGATATCCCGAAGACCTCGACCGGCAAGATCCAGAAGTTCCGGCTGCGCGACGCGGCCCGGGGCGGCTGATCGCCCGGAGAGGAATCCGAAAAAAGGACAGCGCGTTAACCGAGGCTTAACCCTGACGGTTCATTACTGTGGGTATCCAGTGATCTGGATTCGAACCTGAGTGGCTAGAGCCATTCTGTTTGACGCCTCCCTGTAAAACTTCCACGGGCCGCTTCCCTTGAAGCGGCTCTTTTTTTCGCCCCTACGGGCGGGAAATCCGGGAATTAACCTTTCATTAAACATGTCCTTGCCAGCGGCTGCCGGGACCTGCATTTTCAGACGGGCCACGGTAAGAAGGTGTCCACGTGGCCACGGGCGGGCGTGTCTGGCTGTCCGGGACAGGAGTGCAGGGTTCGAATTCGCATGGTTGAGAGCAAGAAAACGGACGATGGATTGATCCGGCTGGCCGAACGCCGCGTCTTTTCGGAGCGGTTCAAGCCGCTCTACGCGGAGGGCATGGGGCTGGTCGAGGAAGCCGCGACCTATCTCGATGGTGACGGGCGCCGGGCGGCCAAGGGCCTTTCGCGGGTTGCCGCGACGCTCTACGCGGCTGAATCCATGCGCCTGACGACCCGCCTCATGCAGATCGCCTCGTGGCTGCTGTTGCAGCGCGCCGCCAATTCCGGCGAGATGACGCGCGAACAGGTGGCGGCGGAGAAATCGAAGATCCGGCTCGACACCGGTTCGGCGGACATGGCCGCGCCGGGCTGGGACGAACTGCCGGAAACCTTCCGCGACCTGGTCCAGCGTTCGCTCCGGTTGCAGCGCGTGGTGCGCCGGATGGACGCCGAGGTCTACGGCGACCGCGACGCCGCCCCGGGCCGGACTGCCGGAGACGAGAACCCGGTCTCGGCCCAGATCGACCTGCTGAAGACGGCGTTCGGCGGCCGCTGACGGCCGCGTCAGCCGTCCCAGACCGGCAAGGCCGTGACCACGGCAACGAGAATCACGACGAAGGCAAGGCGGCGATAGGCCGCCGCCGAGGCGAGCGGAAAGAGCGCGCGCCCGGCGAGGATGCCCGTGAGGTAAACGGGGGCGGCGACGAGGCCGAGAGCGAGACGGTCGGCCGTCATCATCCCCGTCCCAAGCACGTTGGCGAGCGTCGCGAGGTCGAGGATCAGCAACAAGGCAAAGAGATTGGCGCGAATGACCGCCGGCGGTTCCGGCGAGGCCATCCAGTAGAGAACCGGCGGCGGGCCTGGAATGCCGCCGATCCCGCCGAGGAAACCGGCCAGCGCCCCTATGGTACCGGACAGGAGCGGCGGGCGGGGACCATGGTAGCGCCAGCCGGAGGCGAGCAGGGCGACCGCCAGCAGGACGGCAGCGCAGATCGCCCAGCGCAACGCCAGGGGATCGCCGGTGCGCAGCACGGCGAGGCCGGCCGGCAGCGTCAGCAGGGCGGCCAATGCCAGCGGCAGGACCTCGCGCCAGCGCGTGTAGCGAAGCGCGGGAAGGGCGGCAGGCATTTGCGGCAGGCTGTCGATGATCGCCACCACCACGACGGCGGTCACCGGGTCCCGGGTGGCCGCGAGCACCGGGATGACGATCATGCCCGTTCCGAAGCCTGAAAACCCGCGCACCAACCCTGCCAGCGCGATGGTGGCCAGCACGGCGATCAGGGCGATGTCGAACTCCGGAAGGGTCATGGAAGGCGTTCCTGGGCGGGTGCCTGCCCATAGGCAATCCGCGGCGTTTTGGGAACCGTGAATTCCCATGCTTCGGCCCGGATGCCGGGGTTCTGTTTCTGATTTGTTCACTTTTCGCTGGCAAGCCTGACGCAGTTGGGACAAGGTGGACAGATGGGACAGGCGATTCGAATCATCGGCATCGACCCGGGTTTGCGGAACATGGGGTGGGGCGTCATCGAGACGCTCGGCAATTCCCTGAAGTTCGTGGCCTCGGGAACGGTGCGCTCGGATGGCAAGGCGGATCTGGCCAGCCGCCTGTGCCAGCTGCACGACGGGCTCGCCGAGGTGCTGCACGGTTACCGGCCGGACGAGGCCGCGGTGGAAGTGACCTTCGTCAACAAGGACGCGACGGCGACGCTGAAGCTCGGCCAGGCGCGTGGCGTGGCCATGCTGGTGCCGGCGCGGGCCGGTCTCCCGGTGGCCGAATATGCACCGAACGCAGTCAAGAAAGCGGTGATCGGTGTCGGCCACGGCGACAAGAAACAGATCCAGATGATGCTCAGGGTTCTGATGCCGCGGGCGACATTCGAAAGCGACGACGCGGCCGATGCGCTGGCGATCGCCATTTGCCACGCGCATAACCGGGTGGGCGAGGCGCAGCGGCGCGCGCTCCTGAAGGCGGTGTGAGGGCAGAATGGGCAAGATGCCTTTGAAGGCCTGTTTCGAAGCCGTCGGAACTGTTCCGAAAAACAGCCGGTGGAGCTGGTCGGGACGAAGCACGGACGGCTCGCGGGTATCGGTGACCCTGTGGCAAGACCAGTTCGAAAATGGCGCGACCATTTACCGGTCGACCGGATTTCCTGCCGACGAGGCATGGGTCGGATCACCGGGGCACAATGAGCTGATCGACAACCTGGCCTGGGCAGAAGACCGGCTCGGCGGTGTCGTCAGCGTGATCATCGCAATCGCCAGGGATGCGACGGTATCGCCACGGAGCATCAGGGAATGTTTTCCGGTCAAGAACTGGCGGATGAAAGTCGCGTTTCTCGACCGCAGCAGCGGAGAGTTCATCCTTGAGCGTTTCATCGAACCGGGCGGTGGTGTGACATGATCGGCAAGCTGAAAGGCACGGTGGACGAGGTCGGCGAGGACCACGCGGTGATCGACGTGCACGGCGTCGGCTACGTCGCCTTCTGCCCGGCGCGCACGCTGGCCAACCTCAATGCCGGCGAGGCTGCGGTCCTGTTCATCGAGACCTACGTGCGCGAGGACATGATCCGGCTCTACGGGTTCGGATCGGGGCTGGAGCGGGAGTGGTTCCGGCTGCTGCAAAGCGTGCAGGGCGTGGGCGCCAAGGTGGCGCTGGCGGTGCTCTCCACGCTCACGCCGCCGGAACTCGCCAATGCCATCGCGCTGAAGGATATCGCCATGGTGTCCCGTGCGCCGGGCGTGGGCAAGAAGGTGGCCGAGCGCATCGTCGTCGAACTGAAAGCCAAGGCCCCGGCCTTTGCCGGCGAGGCGGCGGCATCGATCGGCATCAAGCAGGAGATCGGCGAGGGCGTCGCGTCGGCGCCGGTGGCCGATGCCGTCTCGGCGCTGACCAATCTCGGATACTCGCGCGACCAGGCGGCCAATGCCGTGGCGGCGGCTCTGAAGAGCGCGGGCGAGGACGCCGATTCCGCCAGGCTCATCCGGCTTGGCCTGAAGGAACTGGCGCGGTGAGCGAGCGGGCGGGCATACCGATGCGGGGTGGTTGGATGATCCTGCTCTCGGCAACGGTGCTGGGGCCACCCATCGGCGGTTTTCTCCTCGGGCTAGCCATGTCCGCTTTCAGATTCGTGTTGCTCATCGCCTTTCTGATATTCAACGTGGACGTCCCGGAGCATGCTGCGTTGAAACCGTCCGTGGCGCTGGAAATGGCGACCGTTCCCATCTTTCTGGCATACTCTTCCTATGCCGTCGCTGGAATACCGGCATTCCTTTCCGGCCTTGTCGTTGCCATTCATGCGTCGTTCGGCGAACGGCTGACCTTCGGAACCTGCGCTCTTCACGTGCTGTGGATCATGGCGGCCTATCTGCTTTTCACGGGCGGAATCCCTGACGTCCGCTTTCTTGGAGGGTGGCTGGTCGCATATATTCTGCTGGCGATCCCGGCGCTGATTGCAACCTCTGTCCTGCTGCGGTTTTTCCGGCCCTATCTGACCATTGCCAAGCCGGCTGGAACCGGGCAAGAGACGGTGCATGACCGACCCTGAACGCCTCATCTCGGCCGACAAGCGCGGCGAGGACCTGGACGCGACGCTGCGCCCGCAGACGCTGGACGATTTCACCGGACAGGCGGCGGCGCGCGCCAACCTGAAGGTCTTCATCGAGGCGGCCAAGGCGCGCGGCGAGGCGCTGGACCACGTGCTCTTCGTCGGCCCGCCGGGGCTGGGCAAGACCACGCTGGCGCAGATCATGGCCAAGGAACTGGGCGTCAACTTCCGCTCCACGTCCGGGCCGGTGATCGCGAAGGCCGGCGACCTGGCGGCGCTCCTGACCAACCTGGAAGAAGGCGACGTCCTGTTCATCGACGAGATCCACCGCCTCAACCCGGCGGTGGAGGAAATCCTCTATCCCGCAATGGAGGACTTCCAGCTCGACCTGATCATCGGCGAGGGTCCGGCGGCCCGTTCCGTCAAGATCGATCTCGCCAAGTTCACCCTGGTCGCCGCGACGACACGGCTCGGCCTGCTGACCAATCCCCTGCGCGACCGGTTCGGCATCCCGGTGCGCCTGAACTTCTACACGGTGGACGAACTGGAGCAGATCGTGCGGCGGGGCGCGCGCATCATGGGCCTGCCGATGGCGCCGGACGGCGCGGTTGAAATCGCGCGGCGCTCGCGTGGCACGCCGCGTATCGCCGGGCGCCTGCTGCGCCGGGTGCGCGACTTTGCCGAGGTTGCCCGCGCGACCAGTGTCGACAAGACGATTGCCGACGAGGCCCTGACCCGGCTGGAAGTCGACGCCATGGGCCTCGACCAGCTCGACCGGCGCTACCTCAACCAGATCGCGCGCAATTTCGGCGGGGGACCGGTCGGGATCGAAACCATCGCGGCGGCCCTGTCGGAGCCGCGCGACGCCATCGAGGACATCATCGAGCCCTATCTCATCCAGCAGGGCTTCATCCAGCGCACGCCACGCGGCCGGATGCTGACCGGCAACGCCTGGCGGCACCTTGGCCTCGATGTGCCCAAAGACCTTTCGGCATCGCAGACAAACCTGTTCCAGGACGAGTGAAACACGACTCCTGACTGCATTTTTTCGCATAGGGCGAAAATGTTACCAGAATAGATTTCCGAATATTCTTGATTACTGGCATCCTGTCGCCGACGATCCTTGCCGACGTCATTCGACATGGAGAGGTGCCATGCGTTTTTCGAACGTTTCCAGGCGGACATTCGTCACCGGGCTCGCAGGCGGCGGATTGCTGATGCTGGGCGGGCTTGGCCTCGGCCGCGAGGTGATGAAGGAAATCGCGGACCTGAAGCCGGGTGAATTCACCTGGCACCCGGAGCGGGCGCCAGCCGGTGCGTTGGCGGTCGTCGTCTCTCTGCCCGAGCAAAGGGTCCACGTCTACCGCAATGGCGTGCGCATCGCGGTTTCGACCTGTTCCACCGGCAAGCCCGGACATGAAACGCCGACCGGGGTGTTCGTCATCCTGCAGAAGGACAAGCATCACCGCTCATCGACCTACAACAATGCCCCCATGCCGAACATGAACCGGCTGACCTGGTCGGGGGTGGCGCTCCATGCCGGGCGACTGCCGGGCTATCCGGCCAGCCATGGCTGTGTCCGCCTGCCGATGAAATTCTCGGAACTGCTGTTCTCGGTGACGCATCTCGGCACGCCGGTCATCGTCGCGGGGTCGCATTCCGACCCCTGGGAAGTGACCCATCCGGGCATGGTGCTCGGCGCCTACGCGGAATCGGAGTTCGAGCAGGTCCTGGACGGACTGAAGGGCAAGAAGCATCCCTCCGACTGGGCCGAGGCCGAGCGCAACCCGGTGCATACCGTCGTCGCCTCTTCGGCCGACCGGCTGATCGAACTGATCGAAAACGACCAGGTGATCGTCCGCTCGCGGCTCACGATCAGTGGCGGTTCGCTGCTCGGCTCGCATGTCTTCGTTCTCAACGGTGCGCATCATGGTACGCGTGGCATGCACTGGTCGGCGATCAGCCATCACCACGAGGCAGGGGCCGGACCCGGCGCCGGCAACATCATGGGGCGGTTGCAGGCCGACAACAGCTTCGTGCAGGCCATGACCCGGCGGCTGCATCCGGGCATGATCTTCATCACCACCGACGCCTCGCTGACGCCGGACCGGCGCACCGGCCGCGATTTCGTGATCGCCACCAGTTGACGATGCCCCGGACGAACTTCATCCGGGAATGACAGAGGAGGGGAAGCCATGCTTGTTGCTGTTCGAAACGGATGCCTGGCGGGTCTTCTCCCGCTGCTCCTCGCAGCCTGCGCCGGGACATCACCCGGTACGAAGCCGGACCCCGTGCTGACGCCGATGCCCACCCCGTCCCCGGCTCCGGCGCCGATGCGAACGGGGAGCCAGGAAGACGAAGGGGCCTGCGAACGTGCGGTTACCCAGCAGACGAACAACCCGGACGTCGTCACGCTGAGTTCGCAGTTCTCGCAAGCCAATACCGAGGTCATCGTCGGTGTCGGAGCCCAGCGGGCAAGGTGGCGCTGCCTCGTCTCACGTGGCCGGGTGGCCGAGGTGATGTCGCTGACGGATGAAGGCGCGCTCTAGGGCGGGAACAGACAAGAGCCGCGCGGGTCGCGGCCGGATATCGATCGTTGGAACAAGGGTTCGACCATGAGAATGATGCTGTCTGCCAGTGTGGCTTTCCTGGCACTGGGTCTTGCAACCGCACCTTCGGCCGCAAGCGATGAAATCCGCACCGAGACCGTCCACTTCAAGGCCGGGGCTTCCGGAACCACCATCAAGGGCCGCATCAAGGGCTACGGCTCGGTGTCCTACCTGCTTGGCGCAAACGCCGGTCAGGTCATGCGGGTGAAGCTGACAAGCAGGCACACGGCGACCTACTTCAATATCTATGCGCCCGGAAAGGGACCGGGCGACGAAGCCATCGCGGTCTCCGAGATGAGTGACCCCATCAACACCTTCGAGGGTGTCCTGCCTGCCAAGGGCCAGTATACGATCTCCGTTTACATGATGCGCTCGGCGGCACGGCGGAACGAGGTGTCGGACTTCAGCCTCGATATCGCCATCGACGCGAAGGCCTCCGCCGACACCGGCGCATCGTCGGACAGTGCGAAGGCCCAGGGCAGCGATTTCAGTGCGACCGGGCAGGTTCCCTGCGCGCGCTACGCCGGCCAGCCCATGGGCCAGTGCGAGTTCGGCGTGACGCGGGAAGGCAATGGCAACGGGGCCATAACGGTCTTCTGGCCCGACGGCGGGAGCCGCGTGATCTTCTTCGAGATGAACACGCCTGCCAGGTTCGACAAGGCGCAGGCCGATGGAGATGCCGAGATGACCGTCGGCACCAATGCCGACCTCTATCTCGTGACGATCGGAGACCAGCGTTTTGAAATCCCGGAAGCGGTGATGACCGGCGGCTGAGCTCGTCTACCTTGAAGGAAGGCCCCTGATCACGTCGAGGACGTCCGGTTCCGACGGCCTGCCTTCGAAGGCCTCGATGACGCCGAAGGCACCGCCAAAGCCCCATAGCGACCAGCCGAACCCGTGATCCTCCGCCAGCCGTATCATGTCGCCGTAGTAGGCGGCGCGCCAGGCGGGGGCGGTGCGGAACTCGTGGTCGTATTCCTGCCGGATCATGCCGAATTCGCCGAGGAGGATGTTTTCCCTGGCGATGCCATGGCGGTCGGCCCAGTCTGCGACCTGGTCGAACGGGGTGCCGATGACGACCTTCAGATCTTCCGGGCTGTCGATCTTCGCCAGTTCCTCCTCGACGAAGGAGATGATGCCGGCGCGGCGCAGCCACGGAGCCTCGGCTCTGACGCGGGCGCGGATGGCCTTCAGCGCCGCCGCGGTTTCCCGCGCATTCGCGCCGTAGGGCGGATAGGGAAGGCCGGTCGCGTAGGGGCTGATGTCGCCGGTCCAGCCGGCACCCTGGTGCGTGAGAATGAACGGCGCGTAGGAGTGGAAGCTCCAGACCAGGTTGTCATCGGGGAAACGGGACGGATCGAGCGCGACAAGGCCGTCGGCCCCGCCCCAGCAGGCCCCCGAGACGACGAGCGTCGTCCGCGGCGCCGCCGCGCGGGCCGTCGCCACCAGCCGCTGGAGACGGTCCGACCAGGTCTCGGCCTGCCGGCCGGAACAGTCCGCCGTCGGTTCGTTCATCAGTTCCAGCGCAACGCGGGCCGGATCGGTATCGGCGACGAGCGCCGCCATGTCGCGAACCAGCCCGACATAGCGGTCGAAGGCGGCTTCGTCGGTCATCAGGTCATTGGTGCCGATGGACCGGTTCTCCCCGCCGGGAATGGCATGCAGGTCGACGATGACATCCAGGCCCGCGCCGACGATCATGGCGACTGTATCGCGCACGGAAGCCATCAGGCGGCCACGCAGGCTGCCGGTTTGCGAAGAGAGGAAGACGGCGGGATCGACGGGCAGGCGAACCATGGTGAAGCCGTCGCGGGCAAGGGCCTTCAGGTCACCGGCGTCGAGGAAACGCCGCCATTCGGGAAAGGGCAGGATGACGCCGGCGTCCCCCCAGGCGCTTTCATCCGGCCAGGTCGTCCAGAGGTCCATGGACAGGCCGCGTCCCGGCTTGAAGCTTGATGCCGTGGCGAAGGTCTGCAAAGGCAAAAGTAGCAGCGCCAGCGTGGTCAAGGTCTTGATCAGGGCGTTCATCGGTGCCATCCCGGGTTCGTCTTCCGTCCATCCTGGCACGGGAGGGGTTACCGGCAGGCAAAGGACGGCGGCGATGACGAATGCGACGGACAGGACAGGCTCTCCCTCGGCCCCGCTTGCCGGAGAACTGACCGACGCCGGGCATCGGCTGCTGGCGCGGGTCTACTATGCCGATACCGATTTTTCCGGCGTCGTCTACCATGCGCGTTACCTGGAATTCCTGGAGCGCGGCCGGTCCGATTACCTGCGGCTGGCCGGCGTCCACCACACCGAGCTTGCCGAGGGCAGCCTCGGCGAAAAGATCGTCTGGGTGGTCCGGCGCATGGAAATCGATTTCCGCCAGCCGGCGCGCATCGACGACGTGCTGGAGGTCGAAACCCGCACGGACGCGATCTCCGGGGCGCGCATCTTCATGGCGCAGCGCATCCTGCGCGGGGATACGGTGCTGATCGAGGCGCGCGTGGAGGCGGCGATCATGTCCGATACCGGCAAGCCGCGCCGGTTTCCGAAGGAATGGAAATCGATTTTCCTGCCCGGGGCCTGATCGGGACGGCGGTTTCGGGCGACAGGTCCTAACGGATCGTTTACCATGTTGCGCCATGCTGACAATGCGGCGCCGTGCGCTTGCCGTGCGCCTTTGTTTAACCATGATTTGCCCGGAAAAGGCCCGTAATGGCATGCTTTTGAACAAAAGCGCCTCGATATCCGGATAGCCACGAAACATGCGGCCGGGACGCCTCGCAACGCTCATGATGCGCCCGGCGGCGAAGGGAACGATACCGAAATGGAACAACTCGCTCTCGCGGCACCCCAGGCCGACGTCTCCATCTGGGGCCTGTTCATGCAGGCGGGATGGGTGGTCAAGCTGGTCATGATCGGCCTGCTGTCGGCCTCGATCTGGACCTGGGCGATCATCATCGACAAGCTCATCTCCTATTCGCGGATGCGCCTGGCGCTGAACCGCTTCGAGGAGGTGTTCTGGTCGGGCCAGTCGCTGGAAGAGCTTTACCGCACGCTGTCGGACCGCAAGACGACCGGCATGGGCGCGGTCTTCGTGGCGGCCATGCGGGAATGGAAGAAGAGCTTCGAGAAGGGCGCGCGCTCGCCGATGGCGCTGCAGACGCGCATCGACAAGGCGATGGACCTGGCGCTCGGCCGCGAGATGGAGCGGCTGGAGAGCCGGCTCGGGTTCCTCGCGACGATCGGCTCGGCCGGCCCGTTCATCGGCCTGTTCGGCACCGTCGTCGGCATCATGACCTCGTTCCAGGCGATCGCCGGGTCCAAGTCGACCAACCTGGCGGTCGTGGCGCCGGGCATCGCCGAGGCGCTGCTGGCCACGGCCATGGGCCTGCTGGCCGCCATCCCGGCCGTCGTCGCCTACAACAAGCTGACGTCGGATGCCGGCAAGCTGGGCGCCCGCATGGAAGGGTTCGCCGACGAATTTTCCGCCATCCTCTCGCGCCAGATCGACGAGCGCAGCCACGTGCGCGCCCAGGCCGCCGAGTAAGCCGGGACAGGGAGAACAGCCGCGATGGGCATGAGCACGGGATCCATGGCCGGCGCCAGCCGGGGCCGCGGGCACAGACGCCGCGGCCGGCGTCACTCGATGATGTCGGAAATCAACG
This sequence comes from Zhengella mangrovi, assembly GCF_002727065.1. Lineage (GTDB taxonomy): Bacteria > Pseudomonadota > Alphaproteobacteria > Rhizobiales > Rhizobiaceae > Zhengella > Zhengella mangrovi. The sequence goes on from NZ_PDVP01000010.1 coordinate 163,825, forward strand.
TCACGCCGTTCGTCGACGTCATGCTGGTGCTGCTGATCATCTTCATGGTCGCCGCGCCGCTGCTGACGACCGGCGTTCCGGTGGACCTGCCGAAGACCGAGGCGGCGCCGATGAACTCGGAAAACCAGCCGCTGGTCGTTTCCGTCGACCGGCAGGGCAAGATCTTCATCCAGGAGGAAGAGATCGCCTATGACAACCTCGTCGCCAAGCTGCAGGCGATCCGCTCGACGGGATCGGATGCGCGCATCTTCGTGCGCGGCGACAAGGACATCGACTACGGCACGGTCATGCGCGTGATGGCGCGCATCCAGTCCGGCGGGTTCTCCAACGTGGGACTCGTCACGCTGCAGGAGGACAATGGCTGAGCGATGAAGGCGGGGCTGACCACATCGCTGGTGCTGCACGCCGGGCTGCTGGCCTTCGGCCTCGTCAGCCTTGCCGCGCCCAAGCCGTTCGAGGTGGTGGAGGACGCCATCCCGGTGTCGACGATCAGCGAGACGCAACTGGCGCAGTTGGTGAAGGGCGACAAGAAGGCGCCGGTCGACGAGACGCCGGCACCCAAGCCGACCACGCGGCCCGACGAGGTGCCGGAAGCCAAGAACGTGGGCGACAACTCGGCCGACCTCGCCAACGCGCCGACGCCGGATCCGCGGCCGCGGGAGATCGAGGCTTCGGCGGCGCCGAAGGCCGAGCCCGACCCGGCGCCCGTCCCGGTTCCCGTGCCCGATCCGAAGCCGGAGCCGCAGGTGACGCCCAAGCCGGTGCCGGCGACCGAACTGGCCTCCAAGCCGGCGCCGCGCGAGGAAGTGAAGCCCGATCCGGTCAAGGAAGCGATCCAGGACGCCCCCGCGGCGAGCGAGACGGCGCTGAAGCTGCCGGAAAGCGCGCCCCTGCCGACGCCGCGGCCGACACCGCCGGCCCAGACCGCCAAGGCGCCGGACCGCAAGGATTCGGAGAAGCCGGCACAGCAAGCCAAGCCGTCGGCGCAGAAAAGCGAAACGGCATCGCTCGACGACCAGGTGAAGGCCCTGATCAACCAGGAAAAGGCGTCGGGCGGCGGCCAGAAGCGGGAGACGCGGCAGGCGGCGGCGGGCAACGATCGGACCAACGCGCCGAAACTGACGCGCGCCGAGATGGACGTGCTACGCGAGCAGCTTGGCGGCTGCTGGTCGATCGATGCCGGCATTTCCGACCCCGACAAGCTCAAGGTGTCGGTACGCTTCAACCTCGACGAAAACGGCAAGCTTGACGGCGTGCCGGAAGTCACCAAATCCTCCGGGAATTCCCAGTTCGACCGGACAGCCGTGCGCGCGATCCAGAAGTGCGACATGCGCGGGCTGGCCGTGCCTCCCGGAAAATTCGAGACGTGGCGCGAAGTCATCGTCAATTTCGACCCGGCCGACATGTTCTACTGACGGCCTGCAACCCTTATCAGCCGGCAGGTGCGGTCCGGCAGGAAAACAAGAGACGAGAGGGATCCATGAAGTCCTTTGTCAAAGCCGCGTTGATTGTCCTTGCCGCCTTCGCGGGAAGCCTGAACCTCGCCGTTCAGCCCGCCCGGGCGCTGGTCGAGATCGACGTCAACCGCGGCGTCGTGGAGCCGCTGCCCATCGCGATCACGGATTTCCTGTCCGGCGACGACATGGGCGTGAAGGTCACCGACGTGATCACCGCCAACCTGCAGCGCTCCGGCCTGTTCAAGCCGGTCGACAAGGCGGCGTTCATCGAGAAGGTCACCAACCCGGACGTGGCGCCGCGCTTCGAGGACTGGAAGGTCGTCAATGCCCAGGCGCTGGTGACCGGACGCGTGACGCGCGAAGCCGACGGGCGCCTGAAGGCGGAATACCGCCTGTGGGATACCTTCGCCGGCAAGCAGATCACCGGCGAGCAGTTCTTCACCAGCGAGAGCAACTGGCGCCGCGTCGCCCACATCATCTCCGATGCCATCTACAAGGCACTGACCGGCGAGAAGGGCTATTTCGATACCCGCGTCGTCTTCGTCGATGAATCCGGGCCGAAAAATGCCCGCCAGAAGCGTCTCGCGATCATGGACCAGGACGGCGCCAACCTGCGCTACCTGACCAAGGGCGGCGACCTGGTGCTGACGCCGCGTTTCTCGCCGAACCGCCAGGAAATCACCTACATGTCCTATGCCGGTGGCCAGCCGCGGGTCTACCTGCTGCAGATCGAGACCGGGCAGCGCGAACTGGTCGGGGACTTCCCGGGCATGACCTTTGCGCCGCGCTTCTCGCCAGACGGGCAGAAGGTGATCATGACGCTCGGCCGGGACGACGGCAATGCCAACATCTATGCCATGGACCTGCGGTCTCGCACGACGCAGCGGCTGACGGCGGCAAATGCCATCGACACCTCGCCGTCCTACTCGCCGCAGGGCGACCGGATCGTGTTCACCTCCGACCGTGCCGGCCGGGCGCAGATCTACGTCATGGGGGCCGACGGCTCGAACCCGCAGCGGATTTCCTTCGGCGACGGCACCTACTCGACGCCGGTGTGGTCGCCGCGCGGCGACCTGGTCGCCTTCACCAAGCAGTCGGGTGGCGATTTCTCGATCGGCGTCATGCGGCCGGACGGGTCCGGCGAGCGCATCCTGACGACGGGCTTCCTCAACGAGGGACCGACCTGGGCGCCGAACGGACGTTACCTGATGTTCTTCCGCGAGCAGCCCGGCGGCGGCGGTCCGAAGCTTTTCTCGATCGACCTGACCGGCCGGAACGAGCAGCCGGTGCCGACGCCGAATTTCGCCTCCGACCCGGCCTGGTCGCCGCTTCTGGATTGATCCCGCGGACGAAAAAGGCGGAAACGCGCCGCGTTTCCGCCGCATTCGCGGCTAGTGTGCGCGACACGGGGTACAAGAGGGGCGTCAACGAAAAATTTACCCTCTTTCTTGACCCGGCCTTAACCCCGACGTGGTTATCAAAATATCAACGAACCGCAAAGAACTTGAAGGACTTTCGGCCATGCAGCGTCTTGCCACGCTTACCCGCAACCCGGCCATGATCGCGCTTGTCGCCGGTCTTTCGCTGGCCGGCTGCGCTTCCAAGAAAACCATTCCCAACAATGCTGCCGATATCGGGCTTGGCGCCAATGCCGCGACGCCGGGATCGTCACAGGATTTCACCGTCAATGTCGGCGACCGGATCTTCTTCGACACCGACTCCTCGTCCATCCGCGCGGATGCACAGCAGACGCTGTCGCGCCAGGCGCAGTGGCTGACGCGCTACGGAAGCTACCGCATCACCATCGAAGGCCATGCCGACGAACGCGGGACGCGCGAATACAACCTGGCGCTCGGCGCCCGGCGCGCCGCGGCAACGCGCGATTACCTGGTCTCCCAGGGTGTCGCCGCCAGCCGCATCAAGACGATTTCCTACGGCAAGGAACGGCCGGTCGCGGTGTGCGACGACATTTCCTGCTGGTCGCAGAACCGTCGCGCGGTCACCGTGCTCAACGGGGCCGGAAGCTGAGGCGGAAACTGCCTGCGTGACACCTGTCTCACGGCCCCGCCCCGGCGGGGCCGTTTCTCGTTCGGTGCGCAGAAAACAAAATTTGGCCGAAGTCCGCCGCCTTGATACAAGGGTGATGCCTGTCCGACGGGCAGGCTCAGGCAACAGAAACGGGGATCGAAATGCGCTTGAAGATCGCACTCCTCGCCGTGATGCTGGCTGCCGTGCCGATGACCGGTACGATGGCGCAGACCTATGACCCGCGAGTGACGCAACTCGAAGAACAGGTCCGGCAGCTGAACGGCAGGATCGAAGAGCTGAACTTCCAGCTCCTGCAGATGCAGGAGACGTTGCGCAAATCGCAGGAGGACAACGAGTTCCGCCTGCAGCAACTGGAAGAGAAGCGTTCGCAATCAGTGAAGTCGACCGACGGCAAACATGCCTCGGCGGACGAACGGCCCATGGATGCGACGGACGAGGGAAACTCGTCCGTCGCGGACGCCGGCAAGGACGCGACCGGCGTCGACTGGGCCAAGGCCGGGTCCGGCAGCGACAAGCTCGGCGACCCGCCGCGCTCGCTCGGAACGCTCGAGGTGGACAAGGACGGCAATGTCAACGGTGCGGGGGCATCGCAGGACGTCGCGGCGGTGCCGCAGTCCGACAGTCCGGAAAGCCTCTACAGCGATTCCTACCAATATGTCCTGGCCGGCGACTACAAGGCGGCGGAGGCCGGATTCCGGGCCTATGCCGAGCGTTATCCGGACGGGCCTCAGATCGCGGATGCGACCTACTGGCTGGGTGAATCGCTGATTGGCCAGGAACGCTATCCCGAGGCCGCCGAAGTACTGCTCAACGCAACCAAGACCTATCCGAAGTCCGGCAAGGCGCCCGACATGATGCTCAAGCTCGGCGTTTCGCTGGCGGCGATGAAGAAGATGGAAATTGCCTGCGCGACCTACGAGGCGATCGGGAAGAAATACCCGGGTGTCTCGTCCGCCATGCGCGAACGGATTGCCCAGGAACAGGCCCTTGCCGGCTGCTGACATCCTGCGCCGGCCCGACGAAGCGGCGCCGATGCCGGCCCCGCCTGCTGCCGATCTCAACGAATTTCTGAATACACCCCTTGCCCTGGCCGTTTCCGGCGGTGGCGATTCCATGGCGCTGCTGCATCGCGTGGCGGACCTGCGGCCGGGACGGCGCGACGGGCTCCTGGCGCTGACCGTCGATCACCGGCTGCGGCCGGAAGCTGCCGGGGAAGCGCGCCAGGTGGCCGATCATTGCGCCCGGCTCGGCATCCGCCACCGCACGCTCGCCTGGAGCGGGCCGAAGCCTGTTTCCGGGCTGATGGAAGCGGCGCGGCTTGCCCGCTACCGCCTGCTTGCCGACGCTGCCGCCGGAGCCGGGTGCGCCGCGGTGCTGACGGGGCATACGCGCGACGACCAGATTGAAACCCTCTCGATGCGCGCCGGGCGCGGCGCGGGGCGGGGACTGGCCGGTATGGCGCCGGCAACGCTGTACGGGGGACGCATCTGGTTCCTGCGGCCGCTGATGGCCTGGCGGCGGCAGGCCCTGCGCCACGAACTCGCCGACCGTGGCCTTGGCTGGCTCGAGGATCCGTCCAACGCCGATCCCCGATACGAGCGGGTCCGCGTTCGCGGATCGCTGTCCCCGGATTCGCCGGATGCCGCGCGCCTGCTGGAAACGGCGCGGGAGACAGGCAGTCAACGCATCCTGCTGGCCCGGCGGGCCGCGGCCATCGTGCTCGACCCGTCCTCCTTCGACCCCTCCGGATGGCCGGAAACGCTGCTGTTCAGGACCGCGGGCCGGGACCTGCCGGGCGATGCGCTTGCGGAAGCCGCGGCCCAGGCCTCGCGGCTGCTGACCGGCCACCTGTACGGGCCCTCCGGCGATGCGCGGAGCCAGGTTGCCTCGCTTCTGACCGGACCGGGCGGCGTGGCCTTCACGGCTGCCGGCGCGGTGTTCCGGAAAACGCGCGACGGGGTGCGCATCGAACGGGATCCGCGATGGCGGGGACGGGGCGGCCAGGTGCCCGAACTCATCCCATCCTTCGACCACGCGGTTTTCGATGCGCTGGCCCGGCGGACGGACCTGCCGGAGTTCCCGCCCGTGCCGATTGGAGGCGAGGTGTAACCATATGCGGCATTTGGTCTCCCGAAGGGTCCGGAAATCGGTCGCAGTGCTTGGCAATGCCTTGCCGCGATCCTATGTTAGACCGACACAACGGAATTTCGAGCAGCGCGGAAATCTGCGCCGACAGGACGGAACATGAACCCGAATTACCGCAACCTCGTTCTCTGGGGGATCATCGCCGTCCTCCTGATCGCCCTGTTCAACCTGTTCCAGACGCCGCAGCAGCGCAGCGCGGCGCGCGAGATCCCCTACTCGCAGTTCGTCCAGGAAGTGGATTCGGGACGGGTAAAGACGGTGACGATCTCCGGCGACCGGATCACTGGCACCTACAGCGACAACGGGGCCGGGTTCCAGACCTATTCGCCGGGCGACAGCAATCTCGTCTCGCGGCTTGAAAGCCGGAACATCACGATCAATGCCCGGCCCGAGAGCGACGGTTCGAGCTCGCTGACCAGCGTGCTGCTGTCCTGGCTGCCGATGATCATCATCCTCGGCGTCTGGATCTTCTTCATGCGCCAGATGCAGTCCGGCTCCGGCCGCGCCATGGGGTTCGGCAAGTCGAAGGCCAAGCTGCTCACCGAAGCGCACGGGCGTGTCACGTTTGCCGATGTGGCCGGCGTGGACGAGGCCAAGGCCGATCTGGAGGAAATCGTCGAGTTCCTGCGCGATCCGCAGAAGTTCCAGCGGCTTGGCGGGCGCATCCCGAAGGGCGTGCTGCTCGTCGGCCCTCCCGGAACGGGCAAGACGCTGCTGGCCCGTTCGGTGGCCGGCGAGGCCAACGTGCCCTTCTTCACGATCTCCGGTTCGGACTTCGTAGAAATGTTCGTCGGCGTCGGCGCCAGCCGCGTGCGCGACATGTTCGAGCAGGCCAAGAAGAACTCGCCCTGCATCATCTTCATCGACGAAATCGATGCGGTGGGCCGTCATCGCGGCGCCGGTCTCGGCGGCGGCAATGACGAGCGCGAGCAGACGCTGAACCAGCTCCTCGTCGAGATGGACGGTTTCGAGGCCAATGAATCGATCATCCTGATCGCGGCGACGAACCGCCCCGACGTTCTCGACCCGGCGCTGCTGCGCCCGGGCCGTTTCGACCGGCAGGTCGTGGTGCCGAACCCGGACCTGGTCGGCCGCGAGAAGATCCTCAAGGTGCACGTGCGCAACGTGCCGCTGGCGCCGAATGTCGATCTCAAGACGATCGCCCGCGGCACGCCGGGCTTCTCCGGCGCGGACCTGATGAACCTCGTCAACGAGGCGGCCCTGATGGCGGCGCGGCGCAACAAGCGCCTGGTGACGATGCAGGAGTTCGAGGACGCCAAGGACAAGGTGATGATGGGCGCGGAGCGCCGTTCGACCGCGATGACCCAGGCGGAGAAGGAACTGACCGCCTATCACGAGGCCGGTCACGCCATCGTTGCGCTGAACGTGCCGTCGGCCGACCCGGTGCACAAGGCGACCATTATCCCGCGCGGCCGCGCGCTCGGCATGGTCATGCAGCTGCCGGAAGGCGACCGCTACTCGATGAGCTACAAGTACATGATCTCCCGTCTGGCGATCATGATGGGCGGACGCGTGGCCGAGGAGCTGAAGTTCGGCAAGGAGAACATCACCTCTGGCGCCTCGTCCGATATCGAGCAGGCGACGAAGCTGGCGCGGGCCATGGTTACGCAGTGGGGCTTTTCCGACAAGCTCGGACAGGTCTCTTACGGCGAGAACCAGCAGGAAGTGTTCCTCGGCCATTCGGTGGCGCAACAGAAGAACATCTCGGAAGCCACGGCGCAGATCATCGATGGCGAAGTGCGGCGGCTCGTCGACGAGGCCTATGCGAGCGCGACCGACATCCTGACGACGAAGAAGGACGAGTGGATCGCGCTGGCCGAAGGCCTGCTGGAGTACGAGACGCTGTCGGGCGACGAGATCAAGCAGCTGCTTGCCGGCGAGAAGCCGTCGCGTGACATGGGCGATGACACGCCTCCGTCCCGCGGATCGGCGGTGCCGAAGGCCGGCGAATCGCGCAAGAAGAAGGGCGGCGACGAGCCGGAGACCGGCATGGAGCCGCAGCCGCAGGGCTGATCCGGGGCTTCCCTGCCGGCAAGGGACCAGAGACAGACCCGTCGCGCGCCTGCGCGGCGGGTTTTTCGTTAGCCAGGCGCGGGCGCGCAAGCCGCCGATTTTCATTGACGGTTAACCACGTTTGCAGTTCAAGCGGGCACGAAAGCCTTTCGTTACATTGAAAAACATATTTTGATGCCGGGTCATCGGTGACTTGTGGCAAAAAAGATCGGCTCAGGGGTTACGGGAAAAATCATGACTCGCAAGTATTTTGGAACCGACGGCATTCGTGGTCGTGCCAACAGCAATCCCATGACACCGGATATCGCGATGAAGGTCGGGATGGCTGCAGGCCTCTCCTTCCATCGCGGATCGCACCGGCACCGGGTTGTCATCGGCAAGGACACCCGCATTTCCGGCTACATGCTCGAGAACGCGCTCGTGGCCGGATTCTGTGCCGCCGGCATGGACGTGTTCCTGCTCGGCCCGATCCCGACGCCCGCCGTCGCCATGCTGACGCGCTCGCTGCGCGCCGATATCGGCGTCATGCTGTCGGCGTCGCACAATCCCTACTACGACAACGGCATCAAGCTGTTCGGTCCCGATGGCTACAAGCTGTCCGACGAGATCGAGATGCGCATCGAGGCGATGCTCGACGTCGACCTGTCGATGCGGCTGGCCGATGGCGACAGCCTCGGCAAGGCCAAGCGCGTCGACGGCGTGCACGACCGCTACATCGAATTCGCCAAGCGCACCCTGCCGCGGTCGCTTTCGCTGTCCGGCATGCGGGTGGTGGTCGACTGCGCCAACGGCGCGGCCTACAAGGTGGCCCCGGCCGTGCTGTGGGAACTGGGCGCAGAGGTCGTGACGATCAACAACGAGCCGAACGGCACGAACATCAACCAGGAGTGCGGGTCGACCCACCCGGTCGGGCTGATGCAGAAGGTTCACGAAGTCCGCGCCGACATCGGGATCGCGCTGGACGGCGATGCCGACCGCGTGCTGATCGTCAACGAGCGCGGCGAGGTGATCGACGGCGACCAGATCATGGCGCTGATCGCGGAAAGCTGGCTGGAAAGCGGCCGGCTGCGCGGCGGCGGCGTCGTGGCGACCATCATGTCCAACCTCGGCATGGAGCGTTTCCTGACGGACCGGGGCCTGGAACTGCACCGCACCAAGGTCGGCGACCGCTACGTGGTGGAACACATGCGGGCGCACGGGTTCAACGTGGGCGGCGAGCAATCGGGCCACGTCGTGCTGTCGGATTTCTCGACCACCGGCGACGGGCTCGTCTGCGCGCTGCAGGTGCTTGCCTGCATCAAGCGTTCGGGCAAGCCGGCCAGCGAGGTCTGCAACAAGTTCGAAGCGGTTCCGCAGGTGCTCAAGAACGTGCGCTACGGCACGGCCAAGCCGCTCGAGGAGGCGGTTGTCCAGAAGGCGATCGAAGCGGGCCGGGACAAGCTCGGCAAGAGCGGGCGTCTCGTCATCCGCCCGTCCGGCACGGAGCCGCTGATCCGGGTGATGGCCGAAGGCGACAACCGCGACCTGGTCGAGGCCGTGGTCGACGACATCGCCGGCGTCATCGCAGAGCTGCGCAACGCCGCCTGACCTTCCGGGAGATCCGGAGAAACGAGCCCGTCATGCCATCGGCATGGCGGGCTTTTTCATGCCGGAACCTTCGATCATGGTTAATTCTAAAGCTTAAGTGGCCCTTAACCTTTCCGCCTCATTATCCTTAACCGGAATCCATGTCCGTCCCCGGTATCGAAGGCACGGGGCGGCAAACAAGAGGTCACTATCATGTTGCAGCTTCGCTCTGGCGTCATCCTTGCCGTATTGGGAGGCTTGACGGCCGGTACCGCCCAGGCGGCCGATCTCTACGAACCCGACGTGGTCGAAGCACCGGCGCCGGTGCAGACCTATGTCGAGCCGGCTCCGGAAGTCGGAACGAGCTGGTACATCCGCGGCGATGTCGGTTACAGCATCAACGACCTGCGGGGTGCCTACTTCCTCCAGGGAACGGCCGGCGGAGCGCCCGGGTACAACAATTTCACCACTGCCAATCTCGACAATTCGTGGCTGGTCGGCGGCGGTATCGGCGTGAACATCTCCCGTCACCTGCGCGCGGACATCACGCTCGACTACATGACGAAGGCGAAGTTCAAGGGCTCGACCACGGGCACCTGCGGCGGCGTCCCGTGCACCTCTTCCGACACGTCGGGCCTGAGCGCCCTCGTGGTTCTCGCCAACGCCTATGTCGATGTCGGCACCTGGCACGGGATCACCGGCTACGTCGGCGGCGGTATCGGTGGTGCGCACGTCAAGTGGGACGACCTCATCAACGTGGCGCCGACAGGCACCGTGCGCCATACCGGCTACTCGTCGGCCCGCTTCGCCTACGCGCTGACGGCCGGTGCGTCCTACTGCCTGACCAACAATCTCGAACTCGACGCCAGCTACCGCTACACGCGGATCTCCAGCGGCGACATGTTCCTCTACAAGACCGGCGGCGGCCCCGGCTACGATCGTGGCCTGAGCTCCCACGCGGTGCGGGCGGGCCTGCGCTACTCCTTCGGCGGTTCGGGCAATTCCCCGCGCTGCGCACCGGAGCCGGAAGTGGTCTCGTACCAGCCGGAACCGATGCCGGTCTACAAGTAAGACAGGACCCGCCTCTCCCGGCAACGGGAGCCGGAAAAATTTCCAATGCCCGCGCGACCCCGTCGCGCGGGTATTTTCATGTCTTTCGACACGATCCGGCCGCCCGGAGCGCGCCATCGCGGAAATAGCAGTCATGCTTAACCGCAACTTAACCATCATGGTTAATGCTGGGACACAGTCGAGTTATGGCCGCCGGTTCGGGTGCGGCACGAATAGCCGGAGTGTCCAAGATGAAGAAACGTTTCCTGCTTGCCCAAGCCGTCGCCCTGGCGCTGTTCGCCGGCGCTCCAGCGGCCCTCGCAGCCGACTACGAGCCGACGATCATTCCGGCCGACACCGGTCCGGTGGACGAGTACAAGCCGGTCGAGATCGGCACCGGCTGGTATATCCGCGGCGATATCGGCTACTCGATTTCCACCTCGGGCGGCGCCGATCCCTACCGGACCTATTTCGGCGGTGCCTACGGATCGCATGCCTGGGACATGGCGCGGATCGACAGCGACTGGAGCGCCTCGATCGGCTTCGGTTACCGGTTCAACGACTGGCTGCGCACCGACTTCACCGCCGACCGGTTCACCGGAAACTTCACCGGCAAGACGAGCGATCCGTTCTCCTGCGCCGGTCCGGCCGACCCGACCACGGGTTGCGCCTCCAATGACAGCGCCAGCTTCACCGCCTATTCGCTGATGGCCAATGCCTATGTCGACCTGGGCACGGTGGTGGGCATCACGCCCTACCTCGGCGCCGGCGCCGGCGTGACCTTCATGAACTGGGGCGACCTGACCAACTCGGTCTACTGTGTCGACGGCACGGCCACCTGCGCATCCGGCGCGGTCACCAGCGTCACGCATACGGGCATAAACTCGGCGCGCTTCACCTGGGCGCTGATGGCAGGCGCCAGCTACGACGTCACCGAGAACCTGAAATTCGATCTCGGCTACCGCTATCGCAAGGTCTCGGCCGGCGGCATGTTCGACTTCGACTCCGCCTCCCAGTCGGCCGGTGCGACAGGCGCGCAGGGCCGCGACAAGGGCCTGTCGAGCCACGAGATCCGGGTCGGCCTGCGCTACGAACTCTGGTAAGCGCTTCTTCGGCAACGCGCATTTTCAACGGCGGTCCCCCGGGGCCGCCGTTTTCCGTTTGCGCCCGGGTGGCGCTATGAGGATACAAAATGACGCGTTGCAACAATTGCGCTTGACTTGGAGGGGCAAGCCAGAGTAACGCCGTCAGCGGGCCACTCCTCCCCACCGAGGAGCGTGCTATCTGGAAGGGTAGGTTACAACATGACACAGATCTCGAAGCCGGACGTCCGTCCGGCCAATCCCAATTTCTCATCCGGTCCCTGTGCAAAACGTCCCGGCTGGTCCCTCGAGGCCCTGTCAGGCGCTGCCCTCGGCCGCTCGCATCGCGCCAAGATCGGCAAGGCCAAGCTGGCCGAGGCCATCGACCTGACGCGCGAGGTTCTCCAGGTTCCCGCCGACTACCGCATCGGCATCGTGCCGGCTTCCGACACGGGCGCGGTGGAAATGGCCATGTGGTCGCTGCTCGGCGAGCGCGGCGTGGACATGGTTGCCTGGGAAAGCTTCGGTTCGGGCTGGGTGACGGATGCCGTCAAGCAACTCAAGCTCGACGACGTGCGCAAGTTCGAGGCCGGCTACGGCGAACTGCCGGATCTCGGCGCCGTCGACTTCGACCGCGACGTGGTCTTCACCTGGAACGGCACCACGTCCGGCGTCCGGGTGCCCAATGGCGATTTCATCCCCGCCGGCCGCAAGGGCCTGACCATCTGCGACGCCACCTCGGCGGCTTTCGCACAGGACCTGGATTTCGCCAAGCTCGACGTGGTCACCTTCTCCTGGCAGAAGGTGCTCGGCGGTGAGGCGGCGCACGGCATGCTGATCCTCAGCCCGCGCGCGGTGGAGCGGCTGGAGAGCTACTCGCCGAAGTGGCCGATGCCGAAGATCTTCCGCATGACCAAGGGCGGCAAGCTGATCGAGGGCATCTTCAAGGGCGAAACGATCAACACGCCGTCCATGCTGGCCGTCGAGGACTATCTCGATGCGCTGAAGTGGGCGAAGGCGATCGGCGGGCTTCCCGCGCTGATCGCCCGGGCGGACGCCAACGCCAGGGTCATCAACGATTTCGCCGCCCGGTCGGGCTGGCTTGCCAACCTGGCGAAGGTGCCGGAAACCCGCTCGAACACGTCCGTGTGCCTGTCGATCACCGATGCGGAGATCGCCGCGCTCGACGCCGACCAGCAGGCGGCCTTCGCCAAGGCCATGGTCTCGGCGCTGGACAAGGAAGGCGTGGCCTATGACATCGGCGCCTACCGCGATGCCCCGTCCGGCCTTCGCATCTGGGCCGGTGCAACGGTGGAGACTTCCGACCTGGAAGCGCTGATGCCGTGGCTCGAATGGGCTTTCCAGTCACAGAAGGCGGCGCTCAAGGCTGCGGCCTGACCGCGCGTTCCTGCCGGGCGGCCCGCCGGCCGCCCGCATTTTCATCGACATTTCCAAGATCATTGCCCATTGGAGGACAAGTCCATGGCACCCCGCGTTCTCGTATCCGATGCCCTTTCCGAAACCGCCGTGCAGATTTTCCGCGACCGTGGGGTCGAGGTGGATTTCATGCCGAAGCTCGGCAAGGACAAGGAGAAGCTGCAGGAAAT
>NZ_PDVP01000011.1 GCF_002727065.1 Zhengella mangrovi
CGCTGACCGGCGGGTTCGAGAGCGGGCAGATCCGCGACGACCGCATCGTCGGCGGGGTCAAGGCGTCGGACTTCGACCGCTTCGCCCTCTCCACGGCGGCGACCTACAAGGGCGAGGACAACGGGCTGACGGCGCGCCTGCGCGGCGAGTTCCGCCGCGAGCGTTCGTCCGACGGCAGCCGCGACGCCGACACCTGGGCCGGCGGCGTCAAGGTCGGCTGGATGCCCGACGAGGCGCTGACCCTGCAGGCCAGTGCCGACGTGCTGTTTGCCGACGCCAAGGGCGCCTCGACGCTGCGCAACGGCGAATATGCCGAGGCCTCGCTGGCGGCCGCCTACCGGCCGGTCGACAACGACCGCCTCAACGTGCTGTTCAAGTATACCTTCCTGCACGACATCCCCGGCGCGTCCCAGGTCAATGCCGCCGGCGACCTCAACGGTCCCGGCCAGCAGAGCCACATCCTGTCGGCCGACGCCAACTACGACATCAACCGCTGGCTGACGCTGGGCGGCAAGTACGGCATGCGGCTCGGCCGAAGCCTCGACCGCACGACGGGCGCATGGTCGCGGGCCGATGCCCATCTCGGCATCCTGCGCGCCGACGTCCACGTCGTGAAGAAGTGGGACCTGCTGGCCGAGGCCCGCGTGCTCTACCTGCCCGGATCGAAGACCGCCGACTACGGCTTCCTCGCCGGCGCCTACCGCCACATGGGCGACAACTTCAAGCTCGGCGTCGGATACAACTTCGGTCGATTCACCGACGACCTGCGAGACATAACCCTCAACGACCAGGGCGTCTTCCTCAACGCCGTCGGAAAGTTCTGACTTGACCTCGTCAGAGCATGGAGAGGCGGCGCTTGCCCTGGAAGCGCCGCCACTTTCATTCCGGCCTGCCGCTCATGGACGGGCTATGCCCTCGCGGCCCAGCTCTTCAGGCCGATCCAGGTGGCACGATCGAGCCGGTACTGCTCGACGCTGATGCGGCCGGCGGCCAGCGAGGTCTTCATGCCGTGTCCGGCGAACTGGAAGCCGCACTTGTGCAGGACGCGGCGCGAAGCGCTGTTGGTGACACGGCAGGAGGCATGCACCATGTCAACATCGGTGTTGCGGAAGGCCACGTCGACGAGGGCGTGCGCGGTCTCGGTGGCGTAGCCCTTGCCCCAGTAAGGCTGGCCGAACCAGTAGCCGAGTTCGAGTGCCCCACCGTCGGCCGGTTCGAGGCCGGCACAGCCGATGAATCGGCCGGTAGCGGCCAGGGTGACAGCAGAAATGCAGCCATGCTGGCGGTTGGCGGCATAGGAAAGGAAAGCATCGGCCTCCCGCATGCCATAGGGATGCGGCATGCGGGTGAGCATCAAGGCGACACGCGGGTTGCTGGCAAGACGGGCCAGGTCGGCGGCATCGCTCTCGTGCGGCTTGCGCAGCACGAGCCGCTCTGTCAGCAGGACCGGGCAATCGATGCGCAACAGACTTTCTTCTTCACTCTCCTGTGTATCGCCGACCATGGGTTCCTCCATCAGGTCAAAAGAAAAGGGGAGATGGCGGCCCATCTCCCCTGATCCTTTTCCTGCCTTTCCAGACACCGGAACCCGAGGTGGGCCGCCGGTGTTTGGTGCGGAACCGGCTTACTCCGCGGCGTCGGCCATCGGCACGACGGACACATAGGTTCGACCGTTGGCTTTCTTGGCGAAAGACACGGCGCCCTCGGTCACGGCGAAGATCGTGTGATCCTTGCCCATGCCGACATTGTTGCCCGGATGCCACTTGGTGCCACGCTGGCGGATGATGATGTTGCCCGGCACGACCTTCTCGCCGCCGAACTTCTTGACGCCAAGACGGCGGCCGATGGAATCGCGACCGTTACGGGACGAACCGCCTGCTTTCTTGTGTGCCATTGTCAGTCTCCTTCGCGCCTGCAAGGCGCCTTTTGTTCCTTATGGGCGTTTCGCCGCCCGAATTCAAGCTCAGCCGTCTGCGGCTTACTTCGCCATGTCCCTGGCCTGCTCACGCCAGTCCTTGATCTGGTCGGCGGAGAAGGGCATGGCTTCGTCGATCGTGACGATTTCCTCGTCGGTCAGCGCGGCGACCTGGGCGAACTGGGTGATGCCCTGCTCGGCCAGCTGGCGCTTGGCGACCGGGCCGATGCCCTTGATCTTCGTCAGGTCGTCCGGCTCGCCGGCCGGCGCGGTGAAGAGCGGCGCGGCGGCAGCGACCGGCGCGGCCTCTTCCTTGACAGCAGCCTTCGGCGCTTCGGCCTTCTTCGGAGCCGCGGCCTTGGAGGGCTTGGCGCCACCGGTCAGGATCTCGGAAATGCGCACCGTGGTCAGCAGCTGGCGATGACCGCGCTTGCGGCGCGAATTCTGGCGGCGGCGCTTCTTGAACGAGATGACCTTCGGGCCGCGATTCTGTTCCACGATCTCGGCGGCGACGGAAGCGCCGTCCACGAAGGGTGCGCCGATGGAGGCGGAGGCACCTTCGCCGACCATGAGCACGTCGGTGAGGGTGACGATATCACCGGCCTCGCCGGCCACGCGCTCGATCTCGATGACGTCTTCGGCGGCGACGCGGTACTGCTTCCCGCCGGTCTTGATGACTGCGAACATTTTTCTTCCTTTCAGTGTCCGTCCGGATCTGAACCGGTCCTGCTGGCCGGTCCGTCCGTCTTTTTGTCAGTCTTGGAACGGGCTTCTGCCCGATCTGGCTGTCCTGCTTCCGGTTCTCCCGTCGTTGCGGCCGGCTGGCCGCCATGCTCTCCGGGCGGAAACAAAACAATCAGGCGGCGTGGATGGCCCACACCGCCAGACGGGCGTGCGGATACATGGCTACGGCGCGGGAGTCAAGCATATCCGGTCACCGCAAGGCGGCAAAAGCAAAGCGGGACGCAAATTTGCCCTTGTGTCGGCCGTTGCAGCCCGCTATGGAGACGCCCGCGTCGACGTTTGACGTCAACCACGAGCGGAGAGGTGGCTGAGTGGTTGAAAGCACCGCACTCGAAATGCGGCATAGGGGCAACTCTATCGGGGGTTCGAATCCCCCCCTCTCCGCCAGAATAATTTATTAAATCAAACGCTTGTGAGCTTGCCCGATCCGGGTGAGCTCTGTTTCCGATGCTCGCTGCGTCACAATCCGTCACAGGGCCACGTTTGCGGCGCAAGCCGGAAGCCCGGCAGCGTTGAAACTAGTCTTGTTCGCGTTTGAAGACATCTTTTCGGTGATACGCGACATATGGCAGTTGGGCTTTTCGAAACGAGCGTGGCGTGTATTTGTCTCGCAGGCCCCAAGCCTTGGCGACCTCTTCAGGCAAAGCTGAACTGATCAGCAACGATCCATCATCTTCAAATGAGATATAGCCACGGTCGAACAACCGGTCGATGTGGGGCGCCAGAAGTAGCCCATTGTTGCCATCGAGCTTCTCTTCATCTGATGAGACGCTCCATGGCTTCATGTGGCTGGCGACCAGGAAGCCGCTTTCGCTAAGTCCGGTTACGCGGCACTGCTTTTCGATCTTGATGACGCCTTCGCGGAAAGCTCCCTGACCTCGCCGAGCTTGAACGATCTGCATTTTCGTCGTCGCCGGGATATCCGTTCGCTGCTCAGTCGTGATTTCAGTGGTCTCGTCGACCGCGACGGAGTTTTCTGAATCGCAAAGGTGTAGGAGCAGCTTGCCCAATTCGGGCGACAACGCGGCAAGATAGACGCCTTGGTTTCCTCGACCGGACGCTTGCAGTGGGGCGTATTTATCAGGCAGCAAAGGCCCGATTACATCCATGTGGTCTGCTGGACGTATCGCAGTCTCTGCCTTGAAGAAGCGCACCGGCAAGCGCCAGCCTTCCTTGGACCAGTTGGTAATCGCGCCAAATTCTTCCGGCTTCTGAGAAGTGACTGCTGGTCCTTGAGCAACGCCGAGCGTGCCAATGTGCTGGCCATAGAATGAGAATATGATGTCACCCGGTCGGACGGCCGTCATGTTGTCATAGAAGACGTTCCGGCCACCGTCCTTCTTAGTCTTTGGTGACCAGAGGTAGCCGCCACCGATTTCGCTGCTGAAGGTTTGGTTCTGATTTACCCACCAGAAGTTCATTTTAAAAATGCGCTTTCGTCAAAGATATCAGGCAGATTTCACGGTTCATGCATCGGGATGAAAGCACTTTGTGAGAGTCCCGCCAACCTCGGATGTTTTTCCAGGACGAAGGAACCGGAAACCTCCTTCACACCGAACTGACCGTGTCCTACGCGAGTGTGTCTCAACACTGACCTGCAGATAGGACGCGACCTCATGATACGTTATTTTGTTACAGGAACTGCGGCACTGATCACCGGCACGGCCCTGGTCTCGTTTTCTGGCAGCGCCTCGCAGGCAGATATGCTCGAACAGTTTCGCGCGGAGATGGCAGTCAATGCGATAGCCCCGCGGTGGATGATCGATGCTGAAAACCACCATCTTACCGTCTTGCGCATGAAGGCCCCTACCGGAAACGAATTCGGTTGGGTATGTGGCGGCATCATCTCGATCGGATCACCAAGAGTAAGGGGCGAATTCTTCCAGTCATATAAATCGGGTCTGGACCTTCGCGATGGGGAGATCGTGGCGATGGACGTCACAACCTTCTTCATGCCCGTAAACGAACTACTCGCGACCGACACATGCAAATAGGGGCCGACCTTTTGATCCAACTTGATCAGCGAATAAGCGGACCGGAGCGATGTGTGTGCGCCGCTCCGGTCCATCACGGCTTACCGGGGTGAGGATCAGCCGTGATCAGCGCTTCTGATAGTCGCCTTCTGACTATGACTCAAGTCGCCTTAGATACTACCGGTGCGACACGCTAGCAGTCATTTTCGAACCGAAATTCTACTGCTCGGTCAACAGAGTGGAGAGGTAACCCCTGCGGTGTGCCGGGTTTATCCTTGGCGCCATTTCGCCGGCGTCCTACGCAGATCTTCGCATCATTCGCGGAGACAGAAGATGGCAACGATCCGTAGGCTTCGGGGGCGCTGGCAAGCTCAAGTGCGGCGTCGCGGGATGAAGCCCCGCGCGAAGTCGTTCGATACGAAAACCGAGGCTGAGCGCTGGGCGCGAGATCTTGAATCACAGGCGGATCGTTTTGGCGCGGCACCTGATACTCGGATCCTCGAATCGACTACCGTCAAGCAGCTACTGCTGCGCTATCGAGATGAAGTGACACCCAGTAAGCGCGGGGCCGAACAAGAGCGGCAACGTTTGAATTGGCTCTGCCATCAAGACTTGGCTCATCGCACGTTAATCGGCATCTCTCCATCCGACATCGCATCCTATCGGGATGAACGGCTTGCCGTGGTTTCTCCGGCGACTGTCACTCGTGAGATCGCTATCCTGTCGCACGTCCTTGAGGTCGCTATTCGTGATTGGGGCTATCCTCTGGCAAGCAACGCGGTGAAGCGGGTCCGGCGCCCGAAGGTCGCCAATGCTCGAAATCGTCGACTTGTGGGCAATGAAGAGGATCGGCTGCTCGATGGCTGTGACGCCGGTCAGATTCCATGGCTGCGTGCGCTCGTTGTCGTCGCAATTGAAACTGGGATGCGTCGGGGAGAGCTTCTGGCGCTGCGTTGGGCTGATATTGATCTCTCTGCTAGGACGGCAACCTTACGCACCTCAAAGAACGGCACAGGGCGAGAGATACCGCTCTCGATGCGCGCATTCGAAGTCATTTCCGGGCTAGCACGCGATGGCCAGGACCGAGAACAGCCGTTGTTCCCGACAACGGCCGGAGCGCTTGAGCAAACGTGGAGACGTCTGTGCGCTCGCGTTGACGTAGTAGGGCTCCGCTTTCATGACCTGCGACACGAAGCCGTCAGTCGTCTGTTTGAACGCGGATTGAATGTGGTCGAGGTCGCATCGATCTCCGGGCACAAGGAGCTCCGGATGTTGGGACGGTATACGCATCTACGCGCAAAGGATCTGGTCTCCCGGTTGGGGTAGAGCGGGAAAGATAGACCCTCCAGAATGTCACATCCCGAGCTTAACTGGTTCCTGCGGATTAAGTGAAATTAATCTCGCGATCGCGGTTTGGAGCCAAAATTCGTCTGTTGACGAAATGTCATTTTGTTTTTGGGCATTCATTTCGCTTCATTTTTCCGGCGTCGGAAAAATTTGGCTTAATCGACGAACACGCAATCCAGCGGCTTCGATCCCGACATGGGTGTTTACAGGCGCCTCCGCTGAAGGTGCTCAGCCATCGTGCTTGCTCAGCCGGTAGCTAGTGAAGAAATGTAGACGTATCTATTTCCGGTGAAGCCACTTCCAGATTTCCCACGAACTCGGAAGCCGAGCCTCTCAAGGAAAATACGTATCCAAAATTCATCGTCATGACTTGAGCGACATCGGGGATGCATAGGGTGCTTCGTGTCGGAGGAATGCTCCTCACAATTCGAGAAACTACGAGTTTGGCGGTCTGGAGCACATCTCCATGCGCACCTGCTAGATGAGAATCGGCATAGCGTCTCGTTTGGCGGAATCGAGTAACGCGCGGGTCATCGCCCGTAAAGAATGCCAAAAACCAAGGTAGATGCGTCTACGATAGCTTTAATGCTTTTGAGTTTTCGTCGATCCAACCGGCAAGCCGAGCCTCGTCGATTCTTCGAAGTGCGTAGCGATTGCGAAGAGCGCTCGCCAGCGACGAATCGAGCGTGCTATAGCCCATCTCTCCCATCGCACAGTTCGCCGTGATCCTACGCGTGTCGAGAATGGCCGATATGCGTGCATGCGCCCAGGGCATAAGCTTCCGATCCGGTCCCAACACGGATCCGCCCCCACTGGGCGTGGGTCCGGCAGCGCTTCCTGTTGTGATAGGAGAGGGAGCGGGCGAGAGCGATGCGCCAATCGATCTGAGGAACGCCTCTCGCTCCTCATGTGAGGCTTTGCCCCATTCGACCTTCAGCGTTTGAAGCGGCGTGCGTTTTCTTCGAATTCCGGCAGCAATCGCTGCTTCCCGAACTGACTTGTATTCCCCGGCGTTCAGTTTCTCGAAGTGTTCCGGATGAGCGCGTTGTAGGAGGTCTTCGTAGTAAGCGTTGTCGCGTCGCTTGGATGACATGGTGTGTAAAGCCGTGTGCTGTTTCCCGAATACAACTTATTGGCTTGATTCGAAAAAAATGCGCAAGCAGACCTTTTTCTCGAAGAGGTCCGCCGGTCGATTGCTATGTAGCGGAGAACGGGATGGCTACCGCCCTCTCAATTATTGAAATCAGTATCGAATACATGCCAGCACGCAGGAAGGGATTGCGAATGGACGAAGATTTCTTGGACGCACTCAACAACCTTGGTCTAGAGGAGTTTGAGAGCATGCGCACTACATCGGTTGCGCTTGGCAACAAGATAGACCTGGACGCCTTTGGCTCTTTTGGATCAATGCCTGATGAGAGATCCGACAATCCGGCAGACGATGAATTCGAAACAAGCGGACCGTCGGCGAAAGTGCGCGCCAGGTCGCGCAAGGATCGGCCAGCTTGTTTCAAAGTCCCAAAACTCTATGATCGCGAGGCGCCTGATTGTGGAAAATGCATTGGGCGCAGCGAATGCCATTATGTCTACGGCTCAGTGTCAATAAACCCCGCCAGTGCTGAACGTCTCGGCATCGAAGCACGGGATATGCCGGCTCCCGAACATCGGATACCCCTGTCTCTCATTCGGCGCTTTTACGTCGATCAATTCCGGCTTTCGCAAAATAGGACCCGGAAGCGGAATAGATCTGTGAAAGCTGCGAAACGCGCCGCTGATAAATCGGATCCTCGTGTAGCGATCAATGTCGAGGCCGAACGGCGACACAAACGGCTTACGCTGCGCCAGCGCGCTTATGGCAAGGGCAAACGGATGGAGCAACTTGTCGGTCGCGAGACTGAGATTGTTACATTCTGGAAGGCAATCCAGATAGCCCGGATGGAAAATCCAAAAGCCACTGACCGTGACATCGCAACGCAGTATGAAAATATGACCGGGATTTCGCTTACCAAGGATCAGGCTAGGAGCAAACGCTTGCTGGTGGAGCGGCTTGAAGCACCGGGAGAAGCTTGGGCTCCTGTAGCGGTTCCACCTTCGTAGACCTCGGACGCTGCTCACAATGTGTTCATAGCCGGATCAGCGATCGTTGACACAGACGTTGCGCTACGAAAGGTAGATGAATCTACCACTATCCCGCCATCTCAGGTCTGGAGGCATCGGTTGAGCCGCGTGACCCTGAATTTAGGAAACCGGACCCGGGCGCGTGATCCTTAGTTTAATTTATCTCGTTAATTCAAGTGCTTGTTTCTACGCCGGAGTGTCATCGATTTCGTTATATGTAGCTAAATAACTACCTAAACAAATATGTAATAAGTTACGAGCAAAGCTCGTAACGGTGGCGGGCCGCTTCGCGTCCACGCCACCGCCATTTTTCTCTCTCTCCCGGAGAGGGTAGTGCTTCCGAGCATAACTTTATCCGCGGCCTGTCGAGGGCTGCGCCCTCTCCATCCGCGGCTGATGAAAATCTCGCCGGTTGAAAGGTGTCAAACATACAAGTCAACGACTTCATCACCGGCTCCCGAATACGCTGCTCCCGGTTTTCTTTTAGAAGCTGAAGCATGTCTCGCCGGTGATTTACGAGAAATCGAAATAGAGAGTCACCGGCGCGCGTTTCATGTTGGCATGCCCCGTGACTGCTCCCGGACCCCAAACGCTTGCCGGTGAGCTTCTCTGTGGCAACCAGAGCTATGCCCGCGGCGAAGACCCTCCGCGGAAACGAAGTCCTAGAAAATCCGCCTACCTACGAGCAGGGTGCTGCCTGTTTGCCGACCCACATTCTCGCAAAAACCTACCCGGTTCATTTCGCACGATCCCATTCAACGAAACCCACCTCATGAACACCGGATGAAGGGCGCGTTCGGAAAGGGTTCAATCAGCAAAGACTAACGTTTCTTCATCGTTTCAACCCGAACCTTGAAGGGACCACTGCCATGACCGCCACCAGCCGCCGCCTCGCCATCGTTGCCTTTGCCTTCGCTTCCGCCATGGGCGCCGCCGCCCTCCCCGCCCATGCCACCGGTGGCGGCCACGAGGTCGCCCCGGTCTCCGCCGGCGCGGTTGCCGTCGCCGCCGTCTACCATCCGAACGGCGGGTTCTATTTCCTCGGCAACGGCCAGTGGCAGGAACGCGGCGACAATGGCGCGACCTTCAACTTCTTCGAGACCGCGCGGGGCCAGACGACGGTCATGCTGACCGACCCGTCGCGCGGCGTCCACATCGAGCTCAACCTCGCCGCCGGCATGATCCGCTACGCCGGCCCAGGCGACGCGCGCTACCGCGACCTCTACACCATTATCGGCACGCTGGCCGGCAACCGGCCGATCCCGCAGTAACCAATGCGATATGCAAAATAGTAGATGCGTCTACTAAATGGGCGCATCTACTACGGGCCGAAATTGCCGAAATATTTATCGTGTTCGCTGATCTGAAACTTCCGGCTCAAGCCGAATCTGCAAGTCTTCAAGGTCGGTTAGGTCCATATTGGTTCCCGCTAGACTCTGCAGGTAGTCCAGCAAGTCGTCTTGCCGGGGTTGCCCAAACGCCAGACGATAAACGGCTAGGCTACGTTTCAGCCAGGCGAGGCGTATGGGGGCAATCTGACAAGAGAGTCTTCCCGTTTGCAGCCGGGGCATCGACATGACTTTGCGACCAATTGCTCGCCGTAGGCTCCCAGTTGTTGTCGCACGGTTGCCAATGTTTCAGCTCCTTAGACACATTGATGATTTCGGCCGCTTAGCGAGAACTGAGGCCGATGATATGAACAATGTGTTGGCAGTTTAAGTAGACGAGCACCACCTTTTCAGCCGATGCTGAACAAATAGGATTTTTCGTTCAAGACGGTCCGTTGTTCTTGCTCAGCTAACTTGCGAAGCGTCAGAACCGGAAACTTCCGGAAGCAACGCCGCTTGGCGTCGGGAACAAGTGCTGGATGCGTTTCAGGTGCTCGTGGTCGAGCCAGAATAGATGCGACATGGAATATCCTCCTGTCGCCCTTGAATCACGATGGTGCCGCCGATGGAATCAACCAAGCGATGTCCACAGTCCGGGACAAACCCGTCATCCGACAAAAACTGTCAGATTGCTGGATTGAGCCCAGAGGGGAAATCGGCGACGGCGACATTGCCACGTCCACCTTTATAGCATGAGTAGATCTTCACTGGATCGAAACAAATATGCTCGCATGTCGATGAAACAGTTCGCAATTAGCATGCACTTTTTCGACGAAGACAGGGCTGTCCTCAGGATGTGCTAAACTGAGCCACAAGTGAATGAGGAGGGGACAGAACATGTTTGAGGAATTCAGCAAAAAGGAACGCAAGGGATGGGGGTCCAAGGCAAACAGCTATCAGGATCACACCGCACGCATCACCACGCAAGCTATCCCGACGCTGCTGGCGGCGGTGCGCGCTAGGGCCGGGGCCACGGTTCTAGATATATGCACGGGTCCCGGATACGCCGCTGGCGCAGCGCATGCAGTTTGCGCGCGGGCCGTTGGCGTCGATTTCGCCCCGGAGATGGTGCGGGCAGCGAAGGCCAATTTCCCGCATTGCAGCTTCATGGAAGGCGATGCACTGCAGCTTGAATTCGACGATGCGACCTTCGACGCGGCTCTCTGCCCCTTCGGGATCTTCCATGTCACCGACCCTGCCCGAGCAATCGCCGAGGCATACCGGGTGCTGCGGCCGGGCGGGCGTTACGCCTTCAGCCAGTGGTGCAGCCCCTTGGAGTCGGACTTCTTTCGTATCACCATGGGATCGATCGCGAAACATGCGGACCTGTCGGTAGCGGATCGGGCCCCTGATGCCTTCGCCCTTTCGGACAGGGAACGCTGCATATCGCTCATGGAAGCAACCGGCTTCTCTGACGTCGAAGTTCGCGAGGTGCCCAGCGTTTATCATGCGCCCGATGGGGATTTCTTCGAGAACTTCATGCATTTGACCGTTCGAGGTGCGATGATAGTGGACGCGCAGGCGGACGACGTCGTGGCGCGCATTCGGCAGGAGATAAACACGGCAGCCTCGGCCTATGATACGGCTGACGGCGTCGTTGTGCCTGTTCCTTCGTTTGTCGTCTCCGGCAGAAAACCCTGACGGGATCACGGTTTCCAGAGAGGCTGAACCCGTGCCGGATCGGCGATGTGGTTTGGGTGGGGTCTTGCCAACGGAATGGCCCGCGCATCTCGGTCTTCGCCGTATGGCCACAGACATGTTTCTACGCTGGTTGTTGACGCTGGGACAATTTCTGCGCACCCTTCTTACCAACCTTTGCACGGGTGTCGGACTGTTCGGAGGGCAGATCATGGCGGACACATTTGATTGCATCGTCGTTGGTGCGGGATCTGCCGGATGCGTGATCGCCAGCAGGCTGAGTGATGATCCTCAACGGCGCGTCCTGCTTCTCGAAGCCGGCGGCGATGACGATGATCCGCGAATATCGACCCCGGCCAGCTTCGGCGCCCTGCCTAACACCCGGTTCGACTGGGGATTCCGAACCGCGCCGCAGGAGCATCTTTCGCGACGCCAGATCGGCTATCCGCGCGGCCGCTGCATCGGTGGAACCGGATCCATCAACTACATGATCTACCTGCGGGGCCATCCCTCGGATTATGATACTTGGCAGCAGTTGGGCGCTACGGGTTGGGGCTGGCAGGACGTGCTTCCCTATTTCCGGAAGGCAGAGAACTGGCAGGCACAAGGCGAGTCGGGCCTGCATGGTTATGACGGCCCACTCACGGTCACGGAACAGGCCGAACGCTCGCCGCTGACAGCGATCTTTCTGGCTGGCTGTCAGCAGGCCGGTATCCCGTTCAACCCGGACCTGAACGGGAGCGACATCGACGGTTGCGGCTACTTCCCGGCGACCTTGCGCGACAACGCGCGTGGAAGCACAGCGCGAACCTATCTCGGGGCGGCAGTTGGCAGGGCGAACCTGACAGTGGTCACCGGCGCGACTGCGTTACGTCTCGTCCTCGACGGCTCTCGCATTCTTGGAATCGACTACCTCACGGGGGGCTCGGTGCACCGTGCGACAGCGCAGGAAACCGTGCTTTCGGCAGGAACGGTCGGGTCGCCGCATCTCCTGCAGGTCTCAGGCATCGGCCCGGGTGACAGACTTCGGGAGGTCGGGGTCGAGGTGCTACATGATCTGCCCGGCGTAGGCGAAAATTTGCAAGATCACCTTCACTACCGCAGCCGTTGGGAAATCGAAAAACCGTTGACATTTTTTGGCAGGACCGCCGAACAGAGTGCCGAGGCGCAACGCCTTTATGCAGAGGAGCGTGGGCCGCTCACCAGCAACCATTTCGAATCTGGGGCCTTTCTCCGTTCGACTCCCGGCATCGCGGCGCCGGACATCGAACTGCTGATGATCCCCTATTTCATCAGCCTCGGCGCGCCGGAGATGCGTCCACCTGACAGGCACGGCTTCACCATATCCGGCTTTCCCACACGTCCGCGAAGCACTGGCCGAGTTTGCATCGTTTCTGCCGATCCGTTGGACCGACCGATGATCGACCCGGGCTTCCTGAACGACCCGGCCGATAGCGACCTGTTGATCGCTTGTATTCACGCGGCGCGCCGGATCGTATCGCAAGACGCCTTCGCCGAGCTTGGAGTGCGGGAGATCTCGCCTGGTCCGGACAAGACGACCGACGATGCGCTTCTGGCAGATATCAGGGAGGTGTCATCGACCTCCTGGCATCCGGTGGGAAGCTGCCGGATGGGGCAGGATGACACCGCAGTTGTCGCGCCTGACCTGCGGGTGCATGGGCTGGAAGGGCTAAGCATCGCGGACGCCTCGGTGATGCCGCGGATGAACACGGGCCACCCCCAAGCTCCGGTTATCATGATCGCCGAAAAGGCAGCCGACCTGATCGCAACGCGCGCCTGAGCGTTGCAGAAAGATCAGACAGCTTTGGCAGCGCCGGATTTGGGGAACCACGCACGGCGTCAGTCGTGCCGCTGATCATCATGATCTAATGGTTCCTTTCGAACAGATTGGCGTATCCGCTTCCCTCTTCCTGGCGAACTCCACAAAACTATCGCTGACCCACTTTGAGGCCCTGACTAACCTCGGTGACTGCTGAGCTTCGTGGCCACCGTCAGTTGACTGCAACAGCTGGGGTGGGGTCGCATTGCGAGACCTTTTGATCTACCAAATTGCCGTGCGGCGCGGCCAGGAACGTTGGTGGCTCAAAGTCGGAGCGGGCCTTCCTCATGAACGATGCGATCGACCGTCTCTAGCCCGCAAACAACCTCATTTAGCAGGAAACTACGCGTCAGCTTTGCTTGAAACCCACCGATAGCACCGCCGGAACCGGCACTAGATACTTGTC
Organism: Zhengella mangrovi; assembly: GCF_002727065.1. GTDB lineage: Bacteria > Pseudomonadota > Alphaproteobacteria > Rhizobiales > Rhizobiaceae > Zhengella > Zhengella mangrovi. The sequence continues at coordinate 13,370 of NZ_PDVP01000011.1, forward strand.
GCCGTATTTAAGCTTGCTGACCTCTTGGCGGACTACGCTTCGGATTATTTCACGGACACTTTCAGGCTGTGACCTAAGCATTGCCGTTGCACGCACTGCGCCCTCGTTGAACGCGTCGAACAGCTGATCCGGAGTCGTGTGCTGCCAGACCTGTGGAATGATATCGATCGAAATTCCCCCGAATCCAGCGGATCCCAGAAGACCTTCAACTTCCCTCTTGTCCGCGAAGCGAAAATAGGGCGGGGCTGCAGGCAGCTTCGGGTTAGGAACGCCGTGCTCCTGGATTGCAGACAGGACAATGCCAAAGCCTTCACCAGGGCTTGGGGGTGCCCAGACGGTGAAAGCAAACGCACCACCTGGCCTGAGCACGCGCCATGCTTCTGTTGCGGCCTTTTCAGGGTCCGGCAAATGGTTCATGCCAAAACCCATTACGACCGCGTCGAAGGTCTCACTCTCGAACGGCAAGTCCTGGGCGTTGCCCTGGCAGAAGTCGATTTCTGGATGAAGTTGTCGCGCAAGCGCCACCTGAGCGTGGGCGAAATCCAACCCCGTCGATATTGCGCCCATATTGGCCGCGGCGGCTGCAACATAGCCGGCGCCCGTTGCGATATCCAGAACTCGAGACCCTGGTCCGATACCGGCTGCCTGCAGCATGGCGGCAGAAGACTGCGCAGACAGCCCACCCCAATGATCGTGATAGGCGCTTGCCGCTCCCTCCCACCCGTCCTGTTCGAACTTGACGAAAGGCTCGATATCTTCAGGGTTAAGGGCCATGGTGAACAATATCAAATACTGCAGTTTCTGGCTACTTGCATTGCCTGCATTGACTACAACCTAGCACCTTACTGCTGCTCCCGCGTAGCTGCTCCGACCTTGAGCAAGCGAACGTCCGCTTTTCGACAGCTCCGGACTCGCTGCTGAACGAACCGCGCGGCTGTCACTCTAAGCCCGAAGCGAACCCGGCCCCCGCTTGGCCATCCGGCGCAGCACTGCTTGCGCCTCTTGCACGATCAGAGCCACCAGTTCCGTGCCCGGGATCCCTTTCGACAAAGGCGCGGCTTGTCCGTAAGGCAGGAAAGAAGCATTTCGCGGTTCCGCTGCCTCCCTGACGGGCCGAACAAGCGTGAACATTCGCGGGAACTCGGGAAGCCATCAATGGTCGCGCTCCATTTCCTCGGCGAACCTCGATTTCATGATCCTGGCGGGGCTCCCGAAAAGGCGTCGGCCACCATCGTGTCCCGGTCCTTGGCGTTCTGCAGTTGCTCACGCTCCACACGATCAGTCGCTGCTTCAGGACAGCGTAAGAAGGCTGTGCCCATCTGGACTCCTGACGCACCAAGGCAGAAGGCTGCTGCAACCCCTCTATCGTCCCCAATGCCGCAGGCGGCGATAATGGGCACCGAAACCGCGTTGATAACTTAGGGAACTAGGCCGTGAACTCATAAACGGTATTCCCAATCCGGCATTGTAAGCATGTGAAATCCGGAACCACCTATTCAGACAGGAGGTTATCCGCGTCATGCATCCAGGGCCGGAGAACCAGGACCGCGCTTGCGATCCCCATTCGAGCCCGATGCACGCAGATTCTCGCTGTCGAGCCGATGCAAGGCATCCATGATGACATCGAAGGGGATCGGTGCTGGCATGCCAGGCGGCTTCCGCAGGGAAGGCATGGATTCGACCGCACAGGCATCAGAAACCCAGGAGGACAGGATAGCCCTCTTCTCGGCAAGCTCGAGTGTCGGATCCGCCAGAACGTCGTTTGGGTGCTCGTAGAAGCGCGCTGGGGACAAAAGGCGGTCCAAGTCCGGATCGGAGGTTTCGGACGTGAATGAAGGAATGATGGTCGAACTGTTGCGATTCTTCATCGGTGTTCCTCCGCTTGGGTCTCGTCGTGGCATTCTCCTGTGGCTTTCCCGACGTCATGAGTCTTCCTCATGACGTGGAAGTTATTTTGTTCCGGCATCCTCAAAATGCAAGATGGAACTTGCGCCTACGATGATTAGATGAATGATTTCAGCTTTATAGCACTCCTATAAAGGGAGTGCCAAAAATTTCTTCCGGCCTCTTGAACCGGTGACCAGGCACACCCAGCTATCTTCGCGCGCGATGCCATTTTTGGGTCGCGCGACGCCGTTGCCGATGGCAACGGTGGGACCTCTCAAACAGTTTGTCCATGAAGGAGAACGACATGAAGTTCCGTCCACTGCATGACCGCATCCTGGTCCGCCGCATTGAGGCTGAAGAGAAGACAGCCGGCGGCATCATTATTCCCGATACTGCCAAGGAAAAACCAAGCCAGGGCGAAGTCATCGCCGTTGGACCAGGCGCCCGCGACGAGCGCGGGAACCTGGTTGAACTCGACGTCAAGGTGGGTGACCGCATCCTGTTCGGAAAGTGGTCCGGCACCGAGATCAAGCTAGACGGAGAAGACCTGCTCATCATGAAGGAAAGCGACGTGATGGGTGTCCTCCAGGCTGAAAACGAATTGAAGAAGGCCGCCTGACGGCTTCTTTCCCAATCCAGTCAACGATGGCTGCCTATGAAGGAGTGATCCAATGGCTGCAAAAGAAGTAAAGTTCCATTCCGACGCCCGCGAACGCATGCTGAAGGGTGTCAATACGCTGGCCGATGCGGTGAAGGTGACGCTCGGCCCGAAGGGCCGCAACGTCGTCATCGACAAGGCGTTCGGCGCTCCGCGCATCACCAAGGACGGCGTTTCCGTCGCCAAGGAAATCGAACTGGAAGACAAGTTCGAGAACATGGGCGCACAGATGGTGCGCGAAGTCGCCTCCAAGACCAACGACATCGCCGGTGACGGAACGACCACCGCGACCGTTCTCGCCCAGGCGATCGTCAAGGAAGGCGCAAAGGCCGTTGCGTCCGGCATGAACCCGATGGACTTGAAGCGCGGCATCGACAAGGCGGTTGAGGCTGTTGTCGCCGAGTTGAAGACCAACGCCCGCAAGATCACGAAGAACGACGAAATCGCCCAGGTTGGCACTATTTCCGCCAATGGGGATAGCGAAATCGGCCGCTTCCTTGCCCAGGCCATGGAGAAGGTCGGTAACGAGGGTGTCATCACCGTCGAGGAAGCCAAGACCGCCGAAACCGAACTGGAAGTCGTCGAAGGCATGCAGTTCGATCGTGGTTACCTGTCGCCCTATTTCGTGACCAACCAGGAGAAGATGCGGGTCGAACTCGAAGATCCCTACGTTCTGATTCACGAGAAGAAGCTGTCCAACCTGCAGGCCATGCTGCCGGTGCTGGAAGCCGTCGTGCAGTCGTCCAAGCCCCTGCTCATCATCGCCGAGGACGTGGAAGGCGAGGCTCTTGCCACGCTGGTGGTCAACAAGCTGCGTGGCGGCCTCAAGGTAGCTGCCGTCAAGGCGCCAGGCTTCGGTGACCGCCGCAAGGCCATGCTTCAGGACATCGCCATCCTGACCGGCGGAACCGCCATCTCGGAAGATCTCGGCATCAAGTTGGAGAATGTCACACTTCAAATGCTCGGCCGGGCCAAGAAGGTGGTCATCGAGAAGGAGAACACCACCGTCATCGATGGCGCGGGCAGCAAGGCGGAGATCGAGGGCCGCGTTGCCCAAATCAAGGCGCAGATCGAGGAGACGACCTCGGACTACGACTGTGAGAAGCTCCAGGAGCGTCTGGCCAAGCTCGCCGGCGGCGTGGCCGTCATCCGCGTCGGCGGCGCGACCGAGGTCGAAGTGAAGGAGAAGAAGGACCGCGTGGATGATGCCCTCCATGCGACCCGCGCGGCCGTCGAGGAGGGCATCCTGCCTGGCGGTGGTGTCGCACTGCTGCGCGCCGCCAGGGCACTTGAAGGGGTCGAAGCCGGCAACCCCGACCAGAAATATGGCATCGAGATTGTCCGCCGGGCCATCGAGGCGCCGATCCGCCAGATCGCGGAGAACGCCGGCGCTGAAGGCTCGATCGTCGTCGGCAAGCTCAGGGAGAAGGACGAGTTCGCCTGGGGCTGGAATGCCCAGACCGGCGAATACGGCGATCTCTTTGCCCAGGGCGTGATCGATCCGGTGAAGGTCGTGCGCACAGCACTGCAAGACGCGGCATCGGTCTCCGGCCTTCTGGTGACCACCGAAGCCATGGTGGCCGAGAAGCCCAAGAAGGATGCGCCAGCACCGGCAATGCCCGGTGGCATGGACTTCTAAGCTTTCGGCATTGGGCCCGCTGCCGTGCAGGTGGCGGGCCCGATCACCCCGGTAGGTTGTTCAACAGCCTGCCCACTTAAAAGGGGGCTGCATCCTGACAAGGGCCGTGAGAGACATATCCGATACGAATTGAATTTCCCGCTTCTTGTGTCACCAAGGCGCAGAAAGAAGACAATCGGTGTGTTGAATCAAATCCAGGTCGAAATGGACGCGATCAAATGGGCTGCGGGCCAGAGCAGCACAGGTGCAACCGCCGTTCCTGCAAACCGGCTCAGGACCATCCAGACAACGACCTGGCGAAAACGCGCCTCGGTTTCACGTCCCTTCACCACGTCGTCGGTCATCCCTGCCAGGAAGGGATCGACGGCCGTGAACAGGAGGATGGTCGCCACACCGTTGATGACAGCAGACAATGAACTTGAGGTCACACGGAATTCCGGCTGCAGGGTGCCGGCGTAAATGGCTGCCAGACCACCGACCGTCCACAGCGCTGTTGCGAAGAAGTTCATCAGGATGATCGAAAAAGGGGCCTTCATGCCGAGCGAGGTCGCAGCGACACTGGAGTAGCGAGGCAACGATACCGACTCGGTCAGAATGGAGACGCCGCGCGGAGTCAACGACCGGCAGATCAGCCGAAACAGCGAACGATGTTGACCGAAGTTCGACACCGCAATCGATGACAGCCGCTGGAAGGTCGGGATCAGGAGTCCACCGACGAGCGTGGCAACGCTTGCCATCATCAGGATCAGCAGGAAATCGAAATCAAGGGATGCGGTCAGCCGAGAACCAATCGCCGTCTCGACCCGTTTGGCGAGCAACGGTCCTTGAAACGAGTTTGCCGTCCTCGAAATCAGAACTAGGATGTTGAACAAGGAAAAGGCGACTGCGATTTGCCCGGTGCGGACGCCAGCAATCCGAAAGGCAAAGGCAAGCGTCCCAACCAGGTGGATGACAAAGGTGAACGCGAGCACGAAAACGAGTTGGACATCCATAGGCAACACCACGAGCCACTGATCTTCAGAGGTGCTGCCCTGCCAAACCAGCGCGCCGCCAGACGCAGTCTCTGCAATGCATCTAGCGAGCGCAGAATTGGGCGGATTGATGTCGACTGGCTGTTGTAGCCTCATTTTGGAGGCGAGCTTGTTTGGTTTCGAAAGCCCTTGAGGGGGTTCAGGTCACTGTCGATCCCCGATCGTGTGCGTCCTGCCGTTTTCATGCCTGCCAGCGATATTTACGGAAGGACTCCCAAGTGATAATTTTGCGATGTCTTTGGTGTAGACTGGTCTGGCCATGGATCGAAGCGTAACGCCGTTTCTACAAGACAGCACGGCCCTCCTTGACGCGATCGAGAGATGCGGCGTCGGTGTCTGGCGGTGGAAGGTCGATACGAACCATCTGGACTGGACCCGAAATCTCGAAGCGGTTCATCGGCTTCCGGCGGGGAGTTTCGATGGAACGCTTGCCAGTTTCACCCAGGACATCCATCCCGATGATGTGGACGCTGTCTGGACAGCGATCAACGAGGCCGTCGCGTCAGACCAACCCTACGACATCACCTACCGCACATCCCCTCATGGAAACAGTGAGCCGGTCTGGATTCACGCCTGCGGCGCAACAGTCGTCGTTGATGGAACCAAGTATCTCACCGGCACATGTCGCGAAGTCACCGAAGAAGTCCTCAAGGAAGAAGAACTGCGAAAGCGGCTCCGGCATCTGGACGGGATCACCGAACTTGGATCATTCGCGCTCGGCGAAAGCGACTTTCAAGAAGTGCTCAACCGGGCAGTCGATGTTGCTGCAAGCATTTTCGGCGTGCCCCTCACCAAGATCCTGCAGTTTGGAAGTGCCGCCGACAGGCTTGAACTGAAAGCAGGTCTGGGGTGGAAGGACGGGCTCGTTGGCAATGCAACCGTTGGCATCGATAGCGAATCGCAGGCCGGATACACGCTCCTGGCGCATGGACCGGTCATTGTCGACGACCTGTTGACCGAGCACCGTTTCAGCGGTCCGCCTTTGCTGATAGAGCACGGCGTAAGGAGCGGTATGAGCGTCGTGATCGAGGGCATGGGTGTCAGGCCCTTCGGGGTGTTCGGAATCCATGACACCCGCATCCGTAAATTCGACGAAACGGATGCCGGTTCTTTGCAATCGTTGGCCAACATTATCGCCAATGCGGCTCGGCAAGTCGAAGCCTTGAGACGTCAGGAACTGCTGACCAGGGAGATCGCCCACCGGTCCAACAACCTACTGCAGGTGGTTGGCGTCATCGCACGGCAAACATTCACGAAGGATGCAGACCCGGCAACGGCGAGCGCGACCTTCGGCGAGCGGCTCTCCGCCATCTCCCGTGCGAACCGGCTGATCAGCCAGGGCGGCTGGATGCCGACCCGTTTCAAGGAGCTGGTCGACGAGGTGATGTTGCCATATCAAGAGCGCGTCGAAACATCGGGCCGTGACATCCTGCTTCCACCCAAGCTGTGTTTTGACATCGGCCTCGTGCTCCATGAACTGGCGACCAACTCGATCAAGTATGGCAGTCTTGGAAGCGAGGCGGGCGGGATCTCGATCACCTGGAAGGTGACTGAAGGGTCTGACGGATCACGGCTCTTCGAGCTTGAATGGAATGACCCGGAAACCCGGCCCACGAAACAACATGGCACCGGCTTTGGTCGTCGTCTCAAGAGATCGCTGATTGAGCAGAAGTGGGGAGGGACAATGGAGATCGCGTTGGGCGAACGCTACCAGTTCCACTGCTCGATTCCCTTGAGCGAGATAAACGATTGACTACAGGATTTCATCGCAGATCGGAGCGCGGCTTCCTTCCAACTCAAAAGCAGCAATGGCAGGCTTGGGGCAAGGCTTCGAATTGATTATCCCATCTGTCAAACTAAGGCTGATCCGCCCCCGGTGGGCCGCATAGATTATTGCAACCGCCTCCGGCAAACTCGGGGCGGTTCAATCTAGAAATTCTCGCATTTCTGGGCTTTGGCGAAGCAGACGGACCCTTGGATCGGTTATGGCATGTTTTTCGATTGAACTCACTGAGCGGCGCAGCCGTAAGGCTCCATCTGAGGAGAGGCACTTGCCCGGCGCACATTGACCAAACGTGGCTTTTTAAACACGGCGGAGCCGCCAGCTCGGTGTCGGCCGTTGCAGCCCGCTATGGAGACGCCCGCGTCGACGTTTGACGTCAACCACGAGCGGAGAGGTGGCTGAGTGGTTGAAAGCACCGCACTCGAAATGCGGCATAGGGGCAACTCTATCGGGGGTTCGAATCCCCCCCTCTCCGCCATCTTTCCACGCCAGTTCGCGCCGCTCGCGGCTTTGACCGGCCGGGCGAAAGCCCGGGCCGCAGATGCGGCCACAGGCCTTGCGGTCCGGCTTGATCCGGAATTCTCCGCTGCCCCGGTTCCACGGGCAGTCAGGTCCGGGCCGGTGCGTCCGGCATGACCGCGGCTTCGCCGGTTACTTCATCTCCACCATCCAGATCCGGCAGGCTTTCGAACCGGCGTTCCTGACCTTGTGCGAAGCGACCGCTTTGCCGCTGACGATCCGCGCGGTCCCCGCCTTGGGCCTGCCGGTACGAGTCGCCCCGTCCGCCCCGGTGACCTCGAGTTCGCACGCGGTCTGGTAGATCGTGATGCGGTTGGCGGGATGGGAATGAAACGCGTCCTCCTGACCCGGTTGCCAGGCGGCCTCGATCACCCGCAACGCCTCGTTTTCGGCCAGTACCCTGTAGACATCGGGCGAAGCGACATGGGATTCCGCGGCAGGGGGCGTGGCCTGCGCCGCGCGGGACCCGACCGTGGATGCAGCGAGTACGCCTGTCGCCAGGATGAGGGCGAGGGCGAACCCATTGATCAAAGATGTCTTCTGCATGGCATGTATCCTTTCCTGATTTCGGCCGAACCGGCCGGGGTGACCGTCGGGGTCAGTCGGCCAGACCCCCGAGGAATTTCAGCAATGCTGCCCAACTGCGGCGTTCGGTCTGCTGGTCGTAGTTCGGGAAACCGAACGCGGAGAACAGGTGGCCGGCACCGGGGTAGATCTCGATCGTGTGCTCGACGCCGGCCAGGTCGAGATCATCGGCGAAATTGCGCAGGCCCGATCCGGGTACCCGGCGATCCTCGGCACCGTGGGCGACGAAAATCGGGGCGATCCCTTCGGGGATCATCCGGTTTTCCGGATCGGTCACACGGCCCGAAAAGACGGCATAGCCAGCCACGCCGAGTTCGCTTCCCAGGCCCGAGCGGACCAGTTCCATGGCCGCTCCGCCGCCCATGGAATAGCCGAGCAGGACAATCTTTCCGCCCCCCAGGCCCTGTGCCTTCCCGATGGCGCTCCGCAGCATCGCGTGCAGCTCCGGCCTGGCGGCGAAGAGCGCGTCATGCGCCGACTGCTTGTCCTCCATCGTCTTCGGCAGGTTTCCCTCACCATGGAGATCGGCGGCGAAGGCGTTGTAGCCTTCGTCCGCCAGCATCTGCGCGCGATCCTTCTCGTAATCGGAGATGCCATTCCACGTCGGCAGTATGACAACGGTGATGGCGTTTTTGCCGGCCGAGGCAAAGTAGCCTTCGAACGGCTTCCCGTTGACGGCGTAGGCGATGCGGTCACCGGCCAAGGCCGGCAATGCGACCAGTGATGCCAGGATCGCGAAACCAAGACGTCTTTTCATTGTCTTCCTCCTTCAACTGTCCTGCAACGCCGGCAGCCAAGTGATGTCGGGCTTTCGGAACGATGTGTTCTTGCGGACGCGCAGGTCACATGTAGACTTCAGGCCACGGACTTGCCGAAAGTCACGAAGGCGCAGCGAAACCATGACGAAACCGGACAGAAACCTTCCCATCGGCGAGACGATGTTCCGTCCGGCTTCGCTCGAGATCATCCCGCCGTCCGGCGAGCCGGTCGCACTGCGCCCCCAGACCGCCAGGGTGCTGGACGTGCTCCTCGAGCGGCGGGGCTCCGTGGTTTCCAAGGACGAACTGATGGACATCGTCTGGCGGGATACGCACGTGACCGACGACAGCCTCGTCCAGTGCATTTCGGAAATCCGCAAGGCGCTCGGTCCGAATGACAGCCAGCTCTTGGCCACGATCCCGAAGACCGGGTACCGGCTTTCAGGGGGCAGGCCGGAACCGGCCTTGCCGGCCCGCCGTACCGCTCGTGTCCTCGTGCCGGGCCTTGCCGTCCTTCTTGTGCTCGTCGCCGCCGCGGCCGCGCTCTGGTGGCCGCAGGCCGAAACGCCGGGGGCCCCGATCACCATCGCGGTCATGCCTTTCCGCAACATGAGTGGAGAGGCCGATCAGCAGTACCTGTCGAACGGGGTGGCCGAGGATCTCATCGTCAGTCTTTCGCGCATCTCGGACCTGCGGGTGCTGTCACGCGGCACCACGTTCAGCATCGATCACGGCGGGACCGATCCGCGCGAGATCGCCAAGCGGTTACGGGCCGACTACGTGCTGGAGGGCAGCGTCAGGCGGATGGACAAGGACTTGCGGGTTTCCGCGTCGCTTGTCGATGGAACAAGCGGAACCAATGTCTGGGCCGACCGGTACGAAGGCTCGACGACGGACATGTTCCGTTTCCAGAAGGATGTGCTCGACAAGCTTGTCCGGGTGCTTTCGGTCCGCCTGTCGCCGGCGGAACGCGACCGGCTCGGCGTACACGGCACCGGCAACATCGCGGCGCACGACGCCTATCTCCGGGGGCGCGAACTGGAGAACCTCTACACGCAAGAGACCAATCTCGCGGCCGAAGGTGCGCTGAAGCTGGCAATCCGGGAGGATCCGGCCTTTGCCCTGGCCCACGCGCATCTCGCCCAGGTCTACAGCTTCCGCGTCGAGAACAAGTGGACGCAGGAACGGGGCAAATATGTCGATGCCGCGTTCGACGCCGCCCGGAATGCCGTCCGCCTGGAGCCGGATCTTCCGTTCGCGCATTTCTCTCTGGGCCGGCTGTACACGCGCAGCTACGCGCCGGACATCCCGCTTGCCATCGCCGAATATGAAAAGGCCATCGCGCTCGACCCGAATTACGTCGACGCATACATGTTCCTGGCAAATGTCCATATTTTCGACGGGAAGGCGGAGAAGGCGCTGCCCCTGATCCGGTCGGGATTCGAACGCAACCCGCTGCCCCCGTACTGGTATTACCTTGCCGACGGGATGGCGAACTACTTCCTCGGCCACTACGACCGGGCGGAAGCGGCGCTGGTGCAGGCGCGCGACCAGAACCCGACGGCGCCCTTCCCGTACCGGTTCCTGATCGCGACCTACGGGCAGTCCGGCAATACCGACGAAGCGGAATGGATGGCGATGGAATACGAGGCGCTCGGCCGGTCCGCCACGGTGTCCGATCTGCTGGAGACGGCGGCGATCCATGATCCGACCTACCGTGGCCTCTTCGCGGACGGTTTCAGGAAAGCGGGGCTTCCGGAGAACTGACACACCGTGCCGGCATCGCAAGCTCCGCTCCGGGGCCTGTCAGCACCGGCTGTAGATCGTTGCCCAGAAGACCCGGTTCGGCAGCGGATCGCGGACGTGGCGCTGCTTGAGGAACTTTCCGCCCAGATCGTAGGCCTCTCGTTCGCCGAAGTTGCGACATGGAAACCGGTCGTAAGCCCCCGTGACCCGCTGCACGTGGTGAACCAGTTCGTGCAGCACCCGCTCCTGGAACACCGGGTCGCTCTGCGGCGGCAGGTCTGGCGCGGACCCGTCGTCCGTCCATTTCGCTCCCAGGACGAAGATGGTGCCATGGGCCCCGTCCTCGAAGGAGTATAGCGCCAGTATCCGGTCATCGATCCCGCCGTCGGGAAGCATTTTCGGATTGTCCTTGTAGGCTTCCCTCGTGAGTTCCTGCGGCGACATCTCGACGATTGCCGGGACGGGCAGGTGAGCTGTCCTATAGTCGGAGTTTTCTGCAATCCAGGTCATCAGCAATGCTGCCAGCGCGTCCATTTGATCCTCCGCCGTTTCAATGCGATAGTGCGGATGAGTTTCACCGGGGAGGCACGTACGGTCCTGAATTCGGAACGATATTTTTCCGAAATCAGATTTTTGGGGAACGCACCCAATGGCAGGTTTGGTGTCCAAGGGCAGGCCGGCGGCCCGATACGACCACCCGGCAAGGGCTTTCATCGGAGAGGACGGATATCCCGTCACCCTGCGTGCGCAGTCCGCTGCCGTGCTCCAGCGGCTGATCGACAGTGGCGGCGAAGTTGTCACGAAAGACGCCTTGATTGCGGCGGTCTGGAAGGACGTCCACGTCACCGACGACAGCCTTGTCCAATGCATCGCCGACATCCGGCGTGCCATCGGTGACGACAAGCATGTTGTGATCCGCACCGTTCCGAAGCGTGGCTACCGGTTCGTCGCGCCCGAGCAGGCCCGCCGGCGGTTTTCCACCATCCCCGTGGCAGGCCGGCGCGGCGGGCTGGCCCTGCTCGCGGTCCTGGGCCTGGCCGTCCTGCTTTGGCCCCAGTTGCCCGGATCGGGCCAGACCGGCCTCGGGGCATTCGGGGGTCCGGGCGGGGAAAGTCATTCCGCGGTGGAACGGGCGTCGCTGGTGATCCATCCCTTTGAAGGCCCTTCCGATTCGCAGCGCTGGCAATTGTTCGGGCGCAGCATGGCGAACGGAATCGCGGGAATCCTCGCGGCCAACAAGTGGCTCCAGGTTTACCTTCCGGACAAGCCGGGTCCTGCCAGGTTCCGGCTGACCGGGCAATTGTTGCCGGACGACGGGCGGCTACAGGTGAGCGTGCAACTCACCGAGGTCGATTCCGGCCAGTTGGTCTGGTCAAGGAACTGGCTCGGGCGGCAGGGTGATTTTTTTGACCTTCAATACGCGGTCTCCCAGGAGGCCGCCGCCGAACTCGGCGGGCAATGGTCGGGTGCCGTCGTTCGTTTCGATGCCAACCGGGCCGGCCATCGTCCGACCGGCAGCCTGGATGCCTACGAGCTTTTCCTGCGCGGTACCCAGGCCAAGCATCGTTTTACCAAGGAGGGGTTCGAGGAGGCCCACCGCCTGCTCTCGCGCGCGCTGGATATCGACCCGGGGTTCGTTGCCGCCTGGACAACCCTTTCCGTCGTCCAGAACCTCCGGTCCATGGTGGAAACCGACGCGGAGCAATTCCACGAGATCATGGCGACGCGCGAAATGGCCGTGAAAAAGGCGATCGACCTCGCGCCCAATGACCCGATGGCGATCATGGAAAACGCCTGGCTGCTCGCGCGCCACGGCAATCACGAGGCCGCGGCCGACGCGATCAGGCGTGCTGCCGCCATAGGGGAGGGTATTCCCGATATCCTTGCCTATGCCGCGCTCAATGGAAACCTCAAGATGGATCTTGGCAAGGACGGGGTCGCCTGGATCGAGAAGGCCTACCTGCTGAACCCTGACCCGCCGCCATGGTACCGGATCGCCGAAGGCCTGGCCCGGTTCAATGTGCGGGACTGGGCCGGATCGACGGCCGCCTTCGGAAATGCGCCGGATTACGTGACGCGAAGCCTGTTCATGGCCGTGGCCTATCACGAAGCCGGCGACATGGATGCCTCAAGGCGTGCGGCCGACCATCTGAAGGAGACCAATCCCGGGTTCAAGGCAGGTTTCTTCGTTTTCGGAGAAGGAATGGACATGGCTTTCAACGGAACGCTCCTTCTGAAAACGGCGGCCGAACTCGGCATTCCGATCGGCAATCCGACTGCGCGGCGGCAGGCAGCGAACACAGTTCGCGGGATCGTTCATCCTTCGGGCACTTCCGCCCTGCGTTGAATTGCCTGGGTGGCCCATCATCATGCTTCGTCACGTCCTGACGGGCAATCCGCGGGCGCTTTGAGCGGCATCGCCGCCGGGGTCGCGGGAAGGTTCAGGTGTTCAGGTCCACGGACCGGACGCGGGTGCGGACCTGGCGGATCGTTCCGTAGAGTTCCGACCCGTTACGGTCATTGAGCCGGTAGCGCCCGTTGACTTCCACGACGCGCGGCTGGTCGCCTTCCTCCGTCACGAGCGTTCTGAGCACGTAGCGGAACCCTGATTTCCGGGAAATCGCATCCTCGATGCATTCGAGGAAGTACGGGCGATCATCGGGATGATAGTGGGATGCAAGGCGGAGGAGATCCATGGCCCCCGTCTTCGGCCGCATGCCCTGCAACAGGCAGGCATCACGGGAGAAATAGGCAAGCCCGACCCCCAGGTCGAACCGCCAGATACCGAATTCCTCGAACTGGGCCAGCACATCCAGAAGGTTCGCGCCCTGTAGCCCGACGTCGTGCATCGATTGCTCGTTGACCCGCTGCGGGCTGATCTCGATCTTCATGAGATCGCCTCGCGGGGCCGCATTGTTGATTGCCATGAGCTGTCGTCCCGGGGCGCGCCAGAGTGAAAGTCATCTGCTGGTCGTAACGGCGCCCGGCGCCGAATTGTTTCACGCGATGGTCCTTCGATGCCGCAATCCTGCAGGACCAAGCACACATTTGCCCGGCCAGAGGGGTGGCGTCACGCGACGCTGAAGACCTCGATCACCACGCCGCCGGCTTGCGGTGCGAGGCGCGCGACGAAGATCGTTTCGCGCAGCCAGCGATGTGGGCCGTCCGGCGCGTCGAAGACGGGCGAGGATCGGAAGTAGAACGCGGCGGGATCGACCGGTTCGCCGGCGATCATCTTCTCGCGGATGTCGTCCGGCGCCACGCGCAGACCGAGATTGCGGACGTAGATCAGCGCCCCGTCGGTGGCCTCGACCGTGTAGTGCGCCCGGATTTCCGCCACTCCGTCGGGGCGCTGCCAAAGCCAGTCGGATCCACCGGGCAGGATGCGACCGGCGAGCCGCGGCCCCTCCACGGAACCGCCGGTAATCGCGATGTGCTTGCGCTCGCCGTTGACGCCGGGGCCGTTGGTCCGCGGCGCATCGATCTCCGCGCGGATGGTGAAGACGTGGGCCAGTCCCGGCGGCACCGGCGCTTCTTCGTCACGCATGGCTGCCGACCCCGGCCGCGTAGCAGGCGGCCAGCCAGTCGCCCATCCGCTTCAGCTTTTCCCTGGACGCGGTGCAATGCTCCATGGCGCGGAGATAGCCGTGGATGAGACCTTTCCCTGGATCGAACTCGACCGAGACACCGGCCTCGCGCAGCCTGTCGGCATAGGCATAGCCGTCATCGCGCAGCGGATCGTTCTCGGCGACGGCGATGAAGGCCTGCGGAAGACCGGCGTGGCTCGCCGCGTGCAAGGGAGCGACCAGCGGATCGGTCCACTTCGTCTTGTCAGGACAGTACATGGCATTGACGCGCGGCATGCCGGCGACCTGCAGCAACGGCGCGTTGGCATTCTCCACGTAGGAAGGGAACGACATCTCGAAGTGGACGCAGGGATAGACCAGCAGTTGCGCCATCGGCAGGTCGGCGCTGCCGCGCAGGCCGATACAGGCCGCGGCGGCCAGGTTGGCGCCGGCGCTGTCGCCACCGATGGCGATGCGGGCCGGGTCGATACCGAGATCGGCGGCATGGGTGCGGACCCAGCGGACCACGTCCATCACCTCGTGGACGGCCTTGGGGAAGACGTGCTCCGGCGCCAGCGCGTAATCGATGCTGACGACCGTCTGGCGGTTGGCCGCGGCAATGCGGCTGGTGATATCGGCGTGCGTCATCGGGCTGCCCTGCATCCAGGCACCCCCATGCATGTAGACGAGGCATGGCTGCGTGCCGCCATCGCCGTGCCGCTCGATACGCACCAGCACGTTGCGTCCTTCCGAAGGGACGAAGCGCGTGTCGAGCGTGATACCCGCCGGGGCCGGCAGACGCATCTTCTCGGCGATGTATTCGAACAGCAACCGACGCTCCTTCGGCGTGGCGTTCTCCGGCAGCACCGCCCAGCTTTTCGTCCAGGTGTCGAGAAAGGGCTTGAGTTCGGGGTCGAGCATGGGTGGAACCTTTGCTTGGCTCATCCGGCATAGCCCATCAGGCGGGGCAGGTAGAGCACGAAATCGGGAACGAAGGTGATGATGACCAGAGCGCCGAGCAGTGCCAGGATAAAGGGCCAGATGTCCTTCACGATCGCGCCGATGGACTGGTTGGTGATGTTGGCGGTGATGAAAAGCAGGAGGCCATAGGGCGGGGTGATGAGGCCGAGCATCGCGTTGACGACGACGACGACGCCGAAATGGACCAGGTCAACACCAACGGCCTGGGCAGCGGGAATGAGCAGGGGAACGACGATCAGCAGGATGGCGCCACCTTCGAGCACGCAGCCGAGTGCCAGGACCAGGATGTTGACGGCGATCAGGAACCCGGTCTGCGACAGGTGCAGGCCCATCAGGTAGTCGGCGAAGACGTTGGGGATGTTTTCCCGCGTGATGACGTAGTTGAAGGTCAGCGAACCGGCGATGAGCACACCGATGGCACCGGCGGAGCGAGAGCCTGTCTTCAACGTGTCCCAGAACTGTCTGAAGGAAACGGAGCGGTAGAACAGGACGGATATGGCCAGCGCATAGGCGGCGGCCACGGCGGCGGCCTCCGTCGGCGTCATGATGCCCCCGTAGATGCCGCCAAGCAGGATGACCGGCAGCATGAGGGCCGGCAGCGCCCGCCAGGTGACGCCAGGCAGGTCGCGCAGCGGAATGGCGTCATCGACCGGGAAGCCGCGCTTGCGCGCGATGGCGAAGTTCATCAATCCCATGACGAGCGCCATCAGCAGGCCCGGCGCGAGACCCGCGGCGAAGAGGTAGCCGACGGACTGGTCGGAGACCAGCGCGTAGAGCACCATGGGAATCGACGGCGGGATGATGGGCCCCACGGTCGCCGTGGCGGCGGTGATGGCCGCGGCGTAGGACGGCGTGTATTTGCCGTCCCTGGTCATCATCGTGATGATGATCTTGCCCATGCCCACCGCATCGGCGACCGCCGAACCGGACATGCCGGAAAAGATGACCGAGGCGACGACGTTGACATGGCCGAGTCCGCCGCGGAAGCGCCCGACGAGTGCCTGGCAAAAGACCAGCAGGCGGTCGGCGAGCGAGCCGATGTTCATCAGGTCCGCGGCCAGGATGAAGAGCGGAATGGCCAGGAGCGTGTAGCCGTTGAACAGGCCCTGCAGAAGGGTTTCCGTGGCCAGCGAAGGGTCGAAGCCCTTGAGCAGCAGGTAGAGGAAGGACCCGCACATCATGGCGAGGCCGACCGAGAGACCGGCGACGGACAAGGCGACGATGAGCAGCATGGCGAGCGTGAACGGGTCAGTCATAGTCGTGGGTCTCCGGCGTCGTCACGACTTCCGACGGCAGGCGCCCGCCGGTGATCCCGCCCCAGGCGACCAGCAGCATGCGGACGATCACCGCGACGTGGAACGGGATGTAGATGGCAAAGACCCAGTTGAACGGCCAGCGCATGTAGGCGGTGCGCTCGATCTTCATGAAGTCGACGTATTCCCAGGCCTTGGGCAGCGTGATCGCGAAGATCGCAGCGCAGGTCAGGCCGGTGAACACGTCGAAGGCCCGGCGCACGCCGCGTGGTACCGCGCTGTAGACGATGTCGAGGCGGATCATGTCGCCCGTGCGGATGACGAAGGCGAAGGAGAACAGGATTCCCCAGAGCCAGGCGATGGTGACCCATTCCACCGTCCAGCCCACCGGCAGGTCGAGAAAGTAGCGGAACACGATCTGCAGGATGAAGACGACGAACATGCTGCCCAGCAGGAAGGCCGTGACATGCTCGCCGTAGCGCGCGATCAATTGTCCGAGCGAACGCAGGCGATCCATCGGATCCCTCCGGAAACAACTGGCAGGGCCGGGGAGTGGCGGACGACCCGGGCCGCCCGCCACGTGTCCATCACTTGCCGATGGCGACGATCTTGTCGACCAGGCCTTCCGGCCAGTCCCTGGAATATTTCGAGGCCTTGTAGACCTCGAGCACATGGCTCTGGAAAGCAGCGTTGTCCGGCGTGTAGACGTCGATGCCGGCGGCCTTCATCTTGCCTTCCAGATCGGCTTCCTGGTCAAGCGTGATCTTGTCCAGGGCCGCCTCGAAGTTCTTGGCGCAGGATTGCACCTTGGCCTGCTGATTCGGCGTCATGGAATTCCACTTCGACAACGAGATGGTGAACTCGTTGGCCGCGATCAGGTGAGCGGTCTTGCCGATGTGGTTGATGATCTCGTCGAACTTCATCGAATGGGTGGCAGGAAAACCATTGTCCTGGCCGTCGATGGCACCGGTCTGAAGCGCGGTGTAGACCTCGGTGAAGGGGATCGGCACGGGCGTTGCGCCCATGGCCTCGCCGACGAACTGCCAGCCTTCGCCGGGCGGCATGCGCAGCTTCATGCCCTTGAGATCCTCCGGCGTCATGACGCGCTTGTCTGCCTTGTAGCCGAGGTGGCGGGCGCCGATGTAGGGGAAGGCGAGGATCTTGACCTTGGCCGTGTCCTCGATCTCCTTGAGCATGGGATCGAGCACGTCACTGTTGTAGACCGCGCGCATGTGGGCGTAGTCGCGGAACAGGAACGGCGTGCCAAGCAGCGTGGTCGAGGGGACCTGGTTGTAGAAATCGAAGATCGCCAGGTTGCCCATGTCGAGGTTGCCGCGCTGCATCGCGGTCAGTTCCGTGCCCTGCTTGAACAGGGTCGCGCCGAAATAGGGCTTGAAGTCGAAGTCGCTGCCGAGGCACTCGCCGAACTCCTTCTTCAGGGTCGTCGAGCGGATATCGTTTTCCGAAACC
The DNA here is from genome assembly GCF_002727065.1 of Zhengella mangrovi. Lineage (GTDB taxonomy): Bacteria > Pseudomonadota > Alphaproteobacteria > Rhizobiales > Rhizobiaceae > Zhengella > Zhengella mangrovi. Next base: position 31,246 of record NZ_PDVP01000011.1, read on the forward strand.
GTGTCGGAGTAGATCAGTTCGACCTTGTCGGCGGCGAGCGCCGGGGTCAGCGTTGCCTGAACCGCCACGAGTGCGGCACCGGCGGCAAGGATGGACGTCAGTTTGCGCATGATCTCCTCCCGTCTCATGCATTAAATGAACCTATTGGTACAATTATTCGTGGCGGCAATCTTGTCAAGCGCCTTTTCCGTTGGCTATGGCTGAAGGCGACGGGAGGCGAAGTGATGGCTGGCGAGGGGGAAACACGTCCTGTGATCAAGGCGCGGCGGTCCGGTCCGGGGCGCCGCAAGCTGGAGGCCGACCAGGACGCCGCCGGGCTCGTGGCCCAGACGAGGGCTGACATCATCGCCGCTGCGACCCGCGAATTCGTCCGCAACGGCTTCGAAGGCGCCAGCATCAACGAAATTGCGGCCGCGACGCAGACATCCAAGCGGATGCTCTACTACCACTACGGTTCCAAGCGCGGCCTGTACCGGGCGGTCCTCGAAGCCGCCTACGAACGCGTTGGGCGGCGCGAACCGCCTGCCGCCGCCGATCTTTCAGCCATGCAGGCGCTGCGGCAGTATGCCGAGGAGGCGTTCGACAATTTTCGCCAGAACGAGGATTTCGTCCGCCTCGTCATGGCGGAGAACCTGAACAACGGCGAGGTCATCCGCGAGTCGGATTTCGTCCGGCAGCGGTCAGCCGCCAATCTCGCGTCGCTGGAAGCGATCTGGAAGCGTGGCCGTGCGGAGGGGGCCATGCGCGACGACATCCGCATCCTCGATCTTTACCTCGCCATCGTGGCGGTCTGCTTCCATGCCGTTTCCAATCGTATCTCGACGGGACTTTCGCTCGGGGTCGACCTGTCGTCGGCGGAAGAAGTTGCCTTCCGCCGGCGGATGGTGGGAGATATCGCCTGTCGCTACGTGATGCGCTGCGAAGGCCCGGGCGCACAAAGCTGACAAAGGAGAGACCATGGCCCTGACCAGCGATGCCGCGATGATGCTGTTCTACGATATCGAGGGCGATACCGCCGATCATGACGACTGGCACAGCCGGGAGCATTTTCACGAACGTCTGTCCGTGCCGGGCTTCCTGCGCGCCACGCGCTGGATCGCGCTGGAAAGCGGCGAGCGCTACATGGTCTCCTACGAGGTAAGCGATGTCGATGTCGCGACTTCGAAAGGCTATCTCGACCGGCTCAACGACCCGACGCCATGGACAAGCGAGATGATGCCGCGTTTCCGCGGCATGGTCCGCGGCTTCTGCCATGTGACGGCCAGCGCCGGGTTCGGGCTCGGGGCGGTGGCTGCGGTCCTGCGGTTTCATCCGGAAGCCGGACGGGAAGATGCGCTTTCCGCCTGGCTGGCCGGAGCGGTGCTGCAGGAGCTGGTGGCGGGGCGCGGCATGGTCAGCGCGTACCTGATGCGGCCGGCGCCACCGCCGCCGATGACCCGCGAACAGGCTTTGCGCGGGCAGGACAAGGTCATGCCCTGGCTGGTGGTGGCCACGGCCTACGACCGGGGTGCGCTGGACGCGGCCACCGATGCGTCGCTTGGCCAGGATGCCCTCATTGCCAATGGCGCAACGCCGGACATGCGGTGCGATCTCTATGGCCTGCACTATACCGCGACGGCGGATGAGGCCGCCCGGAGCCGGCCGCTGGCGGAACAGGGCCGCGGCCTTCATCCCGCAGGGGCTGGTTGACGGATCCCCCCGCGGCGGCTTCAGTGCGCGGTATTTTCCTCGTCCTGCAACTGCCGCCAGAGCACCTTGCCGGAGCCTGACTTGGGCAGCCGGTCGACGAAGGAGACCAGTCGCGGCACCTTGTAAGCAGCCATGTGCCCGCGTGCCCAGTCGATGAACTCGCTCTCGGTCACTTCCGGCGCATCGTGGCGCAGGACGACCACGGCTTTCACCGTCTCGCCACGCTTGGGGTCCCTGGAGGCGATGACACAGGCTTCCTCCACGGCGGGGTGCCTGTAGAGGATGGCTTCGACCTCGGTCGGCCAGACCTTGAAGCCGGATGCGTTGATCATGCGCTTGATGCGGTCGACGATGAAGACATAGCCTTCGTCGTTCTGGCGGCCGAGGTCGCCGGTACGGAAATAGCGCTGTCCGTCGAGCGTGACGAAGGATTCGGCGTCGGCTTCCGGACGGTTCCAGTATCCAAGCAGAACCTGGGGGCCTGAAATGAGGATCTCGCCGACGTCGCCGACCGGCAGGGTCGCCAGCGTGTCGGGATCGACGATCCGCACGTCCGTGTTCAGTCCGGGTACTCCGCCGCATTGCGCCAAGGGCTTCTGCGGCGGATTTGCGGTGCCGGGCGCCATGGTTTCGGTCAGGCCGTAGCCCTCCAGGAAGGTGACGCCGCACAGTTCCTTCAGCTTGGCGGCCACGGCCTCGGGCATGGCGATGCCGCCGCCGAACATCAGGCGGATGGAGGAAATGTCGTAGTCGGCGAGCTTCGGGTTGGCGATCAGGTCGATGGCCATGGTGGGCACCGCCGGCCACGCGGTGATCTGATGGCGCTGGATGAGGGTGGACACCACGTCCCGGTCCCAGCGCGGCACGATCACCGTAGTCGCGCCGTATTGCACCGGAGCGTTCATGCAGCCCTGGAGACCCACCACGTGAAACATGGGTGCGACCGCCAGCACAACGTCGTCGCCGGTCACGCCGAACCAGTCGTACATGCCGCGAATGGCATGCATGGTGGTGGCGTTGGAATGCCGGCAGCCCTTGGATCGGCCTGTCGATCCGGAGGTATAGGGCAGGAAGGCGAGATCGTCCGTGACGCGGTCATAAGGCGCCGGCTCGAGCCCGGCTCCGACGATATCCGCCCAGCTTTGCAGCCGAGGGTCTTCCCGTTCCTCAGGTGCGGCTGTCAGAAAGTCCGGGATGGCCAGTCCGCCGCCGTCGCCGAGGTAATCGGCGTAGCGGATCACGGGAATGGTGCGGACAGCCGTTCCGTCGGACGCTGCCAGCGCATGGTCGAGCAGGTCCCGGGCAGCAAACAGCGCCACCGCGCCGCTGTCTTCCAGCATGTGGCGTACTTCGTCGGCGAGGTTCATCGGGTTGACCGGCACGACGACGCCGCCGGCGCGCAGGATACCGTAGCTGGCCATCACGTATTGCGGGCAGTTCTGCGCATAGATCGCCACCCGGTCACCTGGCCTGACGCCGGCCTCCTGCTGCAGCCATCCCGCGATCGCCAGAACGGTGCGGTGCAGTTCGGCGAAGGTGATCTCCGTGTCGTAGAAGACCATGGCGGTCTTGCCGGGCACGCGACCGGCGGTGGCCGCCAGGTTCTCGTAGAGCGTTCCCGTCGGCCGGGCGATCTTGTGGGGCAGGCCGTGCGGCCAGACCTTGTATTGCGGCTTCATTTCCATGGCATGCCTCTCCCGGTCACACTGCGCTTGCGCCGCCGTCCACGGCCAGGGCCTGGCCGGTCACGTGGCGCGCGGCTCCGGACAGCAGGAAGACCGCCGGTCCCTTCAGGTCCGCCTCGCCGCCCAGACGCCCCAGCGGCACGGCAGGCAGAAGCCTTTCCTCGATGTCCGACAGCAGACCGGCCGACATTTTCGAGGGGAAGAACCCCGGGCACAAGGCGTTCACGTTGATATCGTGCCTTCCCCATTCACTGGCCAGCGCGCGGGTGAAATTGATGATCGCCGCCTTCGACGTGTTGTAGGCGATGGTGTGCATTTCCATGTCGGGACGATTGCCGCGCAGCCCGCCGATCGAGGCGATGTTCAGGATCCTGCCGCGCCCGGCCGGGATCATGGCCTTGCGCCCGACGGCCTGGGTCAGCATGAAGGGCGCGGTAACATTGAGGGTCATGACCTTCATCCATCCCTCCAGCGGGTAATCCACCATCGGCGCGCCCCAGCTCGCCCCGGCATTGTTGACCAGCATGTCGATGGCGCCGAAGGCGGCGAGCGCTCTGTCGACCACCGCCTCGATGCCTTCCAGCTTCTGCAGGTCGCAGGCAATGGTTGCCACCTGTCCTCCCAGTGCCTCGAGATGACGGGCGGCGGTGTCGAGTTCGCCCTGCTTGCGTGCCGTCAGGACGACGCGCCCGCCGGCCTCGACGATGCCTTCGGCGATCTGGAGGCCGAGACCCCGCGATCCGCCCGTGACCAGGGCGGTCTGCCCGGAAAGGTCAAACAGTCTGTTCGGCACGATACGCCTCCCATTCGCTCAGCCTGCCGTTGGAGGCGGCGAGTTTTACCAGCAGCGGCGAGGGTTGCCAGAGCGGCGCCTTCCAGCCGGCCTTGCGCCTGATGTCTTCCATCAGGGCGATGATCCGCCCGAGCCCGACTTCATCGGCAAAGTGCATCGGTCCGCCACGCGCGGCGGGAAAGCCGTAACCCTTGACCTGCACGACATCGATATCGGAGCCGCGGACCGCCAGTCCCTCGTCCAGGATCTTCGCCGCCTCGTTGATGACGGTGGCGACACAGCGCGCGACGATCTCTTCAGCGGTGACATGGCGGCGTCCGGCGCCGGCGACCTGCGTGATCAGCGCGTGAACCCGGGGATTGGGTTCCGGACGCCGTGACCCGAGGCCATAGCGATACCAGCCGGCGCCGGACTTCTGTCCCAGCCACCCGCGTTCGCAGAGGATGTCGCCAATCAGCGGCTGAATGCGATCCGGGTCTGCCTGGAGCCGTGCCTTGCGCACGGTCCAGGGAATGTCGTTGCCGATCATGTCCAGCGTCCGGAAGGGCCCGATCGCATAGCCCCACCGTTCCAGCGCCGCGTCCACCTGTTCCGGCAAAGCGCCTTCCTCCAGAAGGAACATGGCCTCCTGGTGAAAGCGATCGAACAGGCGGTTGCCGATAAAGCCGTCCGCATTGCCGGCGATCACCGGCGTCTTAGCCATCGCCAGGGCGAGCGCCATCACGTCGTCGACGAGGTCCGGCGCGGTCTGCCTGCCCGGCACGAGTTCGAGGAGCGGGGTGACCTGAGCGGGCATGAAGAAATGGGTGCCAATGACCCGGTCCGGAGAATTGGTTGCTGCGGCAATCGCATCGATGTCGAGGGTCGAGGTATTGGTGGCGAGAATGGCCTGGCCCGGCGCGAGCCTTGCCAGCGTCGCCATGATCCGCTGCTTCAGTGCCAGGTCTTCCGGCACGGCCTCTACGACCATGTCGAGCGTTGCATCAGGGATCAATTTGCCGGCAAATTGGATTGCTGCCATGCGCGACTTCGCCGTCACCGCCGACAGGCGTCCCTTGTCCACCTGCGCATCCAGCCACCGGATGATGCCGCGACGCGCATCCAAGAGCGTTTCGGGGACGATGTCCTGCAGCACGACGCTCCGGCCGGCATTGGCAAAGGCGAGGGCAATGTCCCGGCCCATGGCGCCGGCGCCACAGACAAGAACCTTGCGGACACGGGAATCGCTTCCGCGTTTCGCGCGTTCGGCAGCTAGCGCCGCGGCGCCGGCAAGATAGGCCGCCGCATCCCCTGCGGGTTCGGCGGCCATGATCTGCTCCTGCGTGACCGGTGTCATTCGGCGGCGTCGCGACCCGGCCAGATGTCCACTTCCTCGGTGCGCGACGGGGTGGAAAAATAGGCCAGGGTGGAGAAATTGCGTTCGCGGGCCGCCTTGATCTGGCCACGCGCGATGGAGCGAAGATGCACCTCGTCCGGTCCGTCGGCAAGGCGCAGCGAACGGCCCATCGTCCAGAGTTCGGGCAGCGGGGTGTCAGGGGACAAGCCCATGGCACCGAAGGTCTGCATGGCGCGATCGGTCACGTTGAGCTGCATCTGCGGAACGACGACCTTGATCATGGCGATCTCGTTGCGGGCGGCCTTGGCGCCGACGTTGTCGATCATCCAGGCGGCTTTCAGGACCAGCAGGCGGGCCTGCTCGATCTCGCAGCGCGAGCGGGCGATCCATTCCTGCACCACGCCCTGCTCGTGGAGATACTTGCCGAAGGTCTTCCGCTCCAGCGACCGCTCGATCATCATGTCCAGCGCCAGTTCGGCCTGGCCGATGGAGCGCATGCAATGGTGGATGCGGCCGGGTCCGAGGCGGGCCTGGGCCATGGCAAAGCCGGACCCCTCTTCGCCGAGCAGGTTCGTTGCCGGTACGCGGCAGTTCTCGAACACGATCTCGCAATGGCTCTCGTGGCTGTGATGGTTCATCACGGCGATGTTGCGAACCACTTTCATGCCGGGCGTGCCGAACGGCACCAGCACCATGGACTGCTGGCGATGGGTCTCCGCCCCGGTATCTGTCTTGCCCATCACGATGGCGATCCTCGTCGCCGGATTGACCGCGCCGGTGATGAACCACTTGCGGCCATTGATGACGTAGTCATCGCCATCGCGGCGGATCACCGTCGTCACGTTTGTCGCATCGGAAGAGGCGACGTCCGGCTCCGTCATGGCGAAGGAGGACCGGATCTCGCCGTTCAGCAGCGGTTTCAACCACTGTTCCTTCTGCTCCGGCGTGGCGAACATGTGCAGCAGTTCCATGTTGCCGGTGTCCGGCGCCGAGCAGTTGAAGACCTCGGACGCCCAGAGCAGGCGGCCCATGATCTCGGCCAGCGGCGCGTATTCCAGGTTGGTCAGGCGCGTTCCCGGCTCATCATCCTTGAGGTGGGGCAGGAACATGTTCCACAGGCCTTCCTCCCTGGCCAGGGCCTTGAGGTCACCCATGAACGAAACCGGGTAGCGGCCTTCGGCGGCCTCGGCGAGCCATTGGCGGTGGCGCGGCACGACGTGCGTGTCCATGAAGTCGCGCACCCGTGCGCGCAGTTCCTCGACTTTCGGGCTGTAAGAAAAGTCCATCGTTCACACTCCTGCAATCATCAGCCCGTGACGGGCAAAAACCGGTCCGTAGCGCTTCACATCCTCGATCTCGGCTTGCGGCCTGCCAGCAGAGACGGCGCGCGAGACGATGCCTTCGAAGATTGCCGACAGGCGGAAGAAGGCGAGCGCGATGAAGAACGGGTCGAGATCACCTTCGATGCCGCGCCGTCCCATGTAGGCGCGCGCGTAGTCCCGCATCGCGGGAATGCCGAGCGCCACGAGATCATGGCCACCCAAGCCCTCATGTTCGCTCCTGTCCATGATCCATGTCATGAGGTTGTAGCCGAGGTCGGACAGCGGATGGCCGAGCGTCGACAGTTCCCAGTCCAGGACGGCAATGACGCGGGGCTCGACCGGGTGGATCATCAGGTTGCCAAGGCGATAGTCGCCGTGGACGATCCGGACCTCGCCGGTGTCGGCAGGCCTGTGGACCGACAGCCATTCGCCGAGCGTCTCGAATTCTTCCAGCCGGCGGGTCATGCCCTTCTCGTATTGCCGCCTCCAGCGTGCGATCTGGCGATCGATGAAGCCTTCGTGCCGGCCGTAGTCATCCAGCCCTATCGCGCCCGGATCGATGCTGTGAAGGGCGGCGAGCGTCGCGTTCATGGAATCGAAAATGGCGCCGCGTTCGGCCGACGTCAGGTCCGGTAAGGCATTGTCATGGAAGACGCGGCCTTCCAGCCGCTCCATGATGTAAAACGGCGTGCCGATCACGCTGGCGTCGCCGCAATAGTGCAAAGCCTCCGGAACCGGGACACCCGTGCCGGACAGTGCGCGGATGACGCGATATTCGCGGTCGATGGCATGGGCAGAGGGCAGAAGCGGGCCGGGTGGCTGCTTGCGCAGGACAAGATCGGCCCCGCCGTCGAAGGAGGCGAAGAACGTGGGATTGGAATAGCCGCCCCCGATCCGCTCCAGCCGCGCCAAGCCGTGGCAGCCGGGCAGGATGCCGGAGAGATATGCAGAGAGCGCCGCAGCATCGATGCCGCCGGTCGTGACCTGTCCCATGTCGCCGTCTGTCCTCCCGCGGAAGCCCGGCGCGCAGAGCGACCATCCACATTCCGCTTGACGCGCATAGTGGGCACTCGCACAATATATGTGAAATGAATGTTTCATATGTCAGGAGATTAAATCGATGCATATATCCAGGGTCGATCTCAATCTCCTCGTCGTCTTCGACGCGATCTACACGCAGAGCGGAGTGACGAAGGCCGCGGAAACGCTCAACCTGACTCAACCGACCATCAGTCACGCGCTGGCGCGCCTGCGGGATCATGTCGGCGATCCGCTGTTCGTGCGGCAGGGGCAGAAGCTGGTGCCGACGCCCGCCGCGCACAAGATGATCAGCCCTGTCCGGCGCGCCCTCCAGACCATCGAGACGACGCTTGCCGACCTGGAGGGATTCGAACCCGCGACGGCGCGCATGACCTTCAAGCTGGGGATCCATCCGCTGACCGAGAACCTGCTGTTCAGCCCGTTGGCCGAACGCCTTCAGCAGACGGCGCCGGGTATCGGCCTGTCGTCCGTCCTGCTGGATCGCCGCAACATCGAAGCCGACCTCGCCGCCGGTATCTTCAACGTCGCCGTCGACATCTTTCTTCCCCTGCCCGAAACGATCATGCGCCGCCGGATGTCCGGCGGCCGGTCGGTCGTGGTCGTCCGCCAGGATCACCCGCTGGCTCACCGGGGCATGACGCTGGACGACTACCTTGCGCAGCGGCACATCATCGTCTCGACCCGCCGGCAGGGGTTGGGGCCGGAGGATATCGCCCTGTCACGGCTCGGCAAGAGCCGCACGATCGCCTTGCGTTGCCAGCAGCTCGGCACGGCGATGGACGTCGTTTCCCGTTCCGATCTCGTTCTCACCATGTCCGAAACCTTCGCCAGGCGGTCCAACCGGCTTCACGGCAACAGCTTCCTGCCATTGCCTTTCGACGTCCAGGAGATCGAGTTCTATCTCTACTGGCACCGCAACTCCGACAGCGACCAGGCGAATCGCTGGCTACGCGATCAGCTGGTCTCGGCGATCACCGAAGTGCCCGAAGGCTGACCGAGCACTTCTAGAAGAGGCTCCGCGACGCGATCATCAGCGCGACGAGGATCAGGTCGGCCGCCAGGAAGGGGATGATTCCGGCGAACACCTGTTCGAGCCGCACGAAGTCCTTCGACACCGAGTGGATGACGAACACGTTCAGGCCGACCGGCGGCGTGATCATGCCGATCTCCAGCAGCTTGGCGACGAGGATGCCGAACCAGATCTTGTCGATCCCGTGCATGCCGATGATCGGCAGGAACAGCGGCAGGGTGAGCAGCATGGCCCCGATTGGCTCGAGGAACATGCCGAGCAGGAGATAGACCAGCGTGATGACGATCAGCACGCCGGTGGTTCCGAGGCCGAGCCCCTCGATGAACTGGCTGATCTCGTGCGACAGGCCCGACATGGCAACCAGGCGGGTGAACAGGTTGGCGCCGACCGCGATGACAAAGAGGCCGCCGCTCGACAGGAGCGTGTCGACAATGCTCTCGACGAAGCGCTCGCGGGTCAGGGATCGCTGAACAATCCCGATAACTATGGAAAAAAAGGCGCCGACAGCGCCGGCCTCGGTGGCGGTAAAATAGCCGGTGAACAATCCGCCGAAAACGGCAATCACCAGCACGAGCACCGGCCAGATTTCCCGCGTCGCGCCGAGCTTCTCGGCGAAAGTGTAGGACCTTGCGCGTGGCAGCCGTTCCGGCGCCATCAGGTAGACGCTGAACACCGCCGCCATGTAGAGGGCGAGCGAGAGCAGGCCGACGTAGAAGCCGCCGAGGAACAGGGCATTGATCGACACCTCGGCGTAGATGCCGAACAGGATGAGCAGGATGGAGGGCGGGATCAGCGCGCCGATGGTCCCGCCGGCCGCCACCGCACCGGTGGCGATGCGGATGTCGTAGCCGGCCCGCTGCATCTCTGGCACGGCGATGCGGCCGATGGCGGCCGAGCAGGCGACGGAGGAGCCGGTGACGGCCGCGAAGCCGCCGGCGCCCGCCAGGGATGCGATGGCAAGGCCGCCGGGCAGCCAGCCCCACCAGACCCGCGCCGCGTCGAACAGGCCGCGCGTGAGGCCGGAATGGTAGGTGACGAAGCCCATCAGCAGGAACATCGGAACGGAAGACAGGGTCCAGCTTGCCGACGAATTGTAGGGCACGGTCGACAGCATGCTCATGGCCGGGATCTGCCCGGTCACGCCATAGATGCCGAAGAAGGACACGGTGATCAGCGCCACGGCGATGGGAACGCGAAGCGCAATCAGCGCCAGGACGCAGACGACACACAGGATACCGATCGACAGGGGATCCATCAGTGCGTCTCCCCGGCGTGGGAATCGAGTTCCTCGAGCGGGTCATGGGCATGGTCGACATAGCTGCCGGTGGCCATGCCGACCAGGCGGAGCAGGAGCACGACGCTCATCAGCCCGAAGGCGACCGGCAGGATCCAGTAGCTCGGCCAGGTCAGGAAATTCATGGTGCCTGTCTCGACATAGGCGCCCTGGCTGGTCTGCCGTAGCGCTTCACGTGCCGTGCCGAAGGTTATAAGAGCGTAAATGACCAGCGACAGGGCGAAGCCGCCAAACAGCAGGACGGGCCTCGCCCGAGCCGGCAGCGCGTCGGCGAAGATGGTCGCCTCGACGTGCCGGCGCTTGATCTCGGTGAAGGCGATCGGGAGAAAACTGACCGCGACCATGTAGTATTTCGCCACCAGTTCGGCCGTGGCCGGAAATCCGGCCCCGGCGAACTGGCGCATGAACACGTCCAGCATGATCTGGACGACCATCAGGCAGAGGATCAGGCCGCCGAAGGCGACCGTCACCCTGGAAACAAAGGTCTCGAATCCACGCATGGCGTCAGTCCGCTCCCGGCCGGCCGGTTACTCGCCGTATTTGGAAAAGTCGATCTTCGACCAGATTTCCCGATAGCGGAGCTCGGCATAGTCGTCGGTCGTCCGGACATCCTTGACCAGGCCTTCCCACTTCTCGACGAGCGCGATGTACTTCGCCACCTTGGCGCCGGCATCCGTGACGCCGCGCTGTTCGAGCGTGCCGACGACGGAGGCGAGGTGCTGCTCGGTGAAGGCGTTGGCGGCTTTCAGCATGGCGTCATCCGGGGTGATGAACTCGATGCCCTTCTTCGCCCCTTCGGCCCGTGCCTCGGCCTCGGCCTCGCGCCAGCCTTCGATGCCGAGCGCCTGGCCATATTGCGCGGCATGGGCGAGGGCATTGCGGTCCTCGGGGCCCATCCGTTCCCACAGCATCCTGGAGGCGTTGTTGGTCGCGGCGGCGTTGAAGACGCCCTGGTTGATCTCGGTGACGTATTTCACGACGTCGTAGAGACGGGCGTTCTTGAGGTCCGGGATCGAGGAATAGGTGGCGTCGATGACGCCCTGGCTCAAACCCTCGAAGAGCTCGTTCGACGGCATCTGTGCCGGCGTTCCGCCCAGGGCCTCGACGAGGCGGGTAAAGACGGCGCCGGCCGTGCGGATGCGAAGGCCCTTCATGTCGTCCAGCGTCCGGATCGGCTTGGTGGAGAGCAGCGCGTAGAGCGTGGTGGCGTCGGCACCGAGATAGACCTGGCCGAACTTCTTGAACTCCGCCTGGCATTCGGCGCAATTGACAATGTACTCCGTCACCGCACCGGCGATGGCGCGGTTGTCCCGCCCGACCACGGACAGTTCGGCGACGAGCCCGGACTCCGGGTAGTCAGCCGCGAAATAGGGCAGGATGACCGGGCCCATGTCGGAAACGCCGTCACGCAGTCCGGCATTCATCTCGCCGGGCGACAGCAGGCCGGAGGGCGTATCGACGCCTTCCCAGCGGCCGCCCGTGAATTCCTTCAGTTTCTCGAACAGCTTCGGATAGACCTTCGTGGCCTGTACGTGCGACGGGCCGAACGCGCTCGTGGTGCGCATCGTCTCGGCGTTGGCGGCCGACGTGGCCATAACCGCGACGGCGGCACCGGCCAGCATTCCCAGAACAGACTTCCTCATGACATCCTCCCAGATGTTGATGCCCGGCGCCCACAGGCATTGGGGGCGGGCAGGACAAGCAATGCATCGGACCCGGCCGGAACCGGTTCCTCCTCAACCCCATGCGGCCACCTTGGCGGTCCGGCCACATCCATCAAGAAATGACATGTGAAGAACGTACAATAATGAAGATTCAGCATGATACGCATTCGCGGCTTCTATGCCTGCGGTCCGCAGCGCCGACCGGCAAAAAGCGCGAAGCATGCCTTCTTCAAACGCCGCACATGCTAATTCTTATGTAATATAACTGTTATTCCGTGCATCATAAATGTCAACCGCGACGGCAACCGCAGACCGCATGGCTGCTCGGGCTCCGGGGTGCCGGGGCGGCCCGGCCCTTGCATGCAACGGCATGGAGCCGGTCCACTCCCCGTCGTTTGAAAACATTGGGAAATTGCGGCCCACCTCCACTGTCTCCACAGGGGTCCGGCTTGCGTCGAGCGCGGCCGGGTGGATGGGAAATCGATTGCGAGCATGGTGATCATGCAGAAACATCATGGAAGATCGGGCACAGGACTGTCCCCTGTTGCTGTCGAGGGAAGAGCGGTCGTGCCTCACGATACGAGATTGGCCAGGGGCGCATGGACGGGCTGGGGGGTCTCCGGCGCGGGGCGAATTGAGCCGGCCCCCGAACATGAAAATGGCCAGGACTATGCCTGGCCATTTTCAACGGGATCGGGTTGTGCGCGGTTTGGCGCGTCCGCGTCACTGGGTGCGGACGGCCACGCTGGTCGCTCCGACCACCTGCGAGCTCGCATTGCGGAAGTAGATATGCGCTCGGTTGGTAGCCGGGTTGTCGGCCACCGTGCCCGACCCCTGGGCGAGGACCACGAAGAAGTAGGTCTGCCCGGCCGTCGCCGTGAACGACGTGCTGGCCGCAAACGTGGTCAGGCAGACGCCGCTCGAATTGGCCCGGCAGATTGTCAGCGTGGCCGGCATGTTCGGGTCGGTTCCGCCGATGGCCTGCTCGGTCACGCTGGCCGTGACGGTCTGCGACGCACCGATGTTGATCGCGGCGACGGAGGCCGCCGACTGGCCGGTCGTGCCGGGGATCGAGATGTAGCCGGTGTTGCCGGCTGTCGCGGCGATGGCCACCAGGTCCGCGATCGGCGTGGTCGAAGCGGTGTACTGGAAGGTGTTCACCCCGAAGATCGTGCCGGCGGGCGCGGTGTTGGCGCAGTCGAAGACGAGCGGGATGTTGCTCGACGCGGCTGCGGTCGGCGACAGGGCGAAGTAGAAGCCCTGCGATCCGCCGGCGGCGATGTTGACCGGCGTGTTCGCGGTGCCGATGGGCACGTTGGACGCGTTGGTCGTCTGGTAGAGGAAGGTGGTTCCGGCGATGGCGGACGGCAGGGCGATGCTGCAGCCGGTCGCCGCGGTGGCGTTCGGGTTGATGATGGTGGCGAAGGCCGTCACGGCCGTTCCGGTCTGCGTCGCCCGGGCCGTCGGCAGGACGGACGCGACGACCGGACCGCTTGGTGTACCGCCGCAGGTGCCGCCGCCCAGCGCATTGCAGGCCGCGAGCATGTCGATGCGCGGTTTTGTTACGCCGGCCGAGGTGATCGGGATGCCGGTGGATTCCAGGGCGTTCTCGATCTCGGTGACGGTCTTGGTCGGATACAGGCCACGCAGCGCGGCGAACGCCCCGGCCACGTGCGGCGCGGCCATGGAGGTGCCGTTGTAGTTCTCATAAGTGGTCGTATTGCCATCGGTCGGACCGAAGACCGATGACAGGATGTTGGAGCCAGGCGCCACGACGTCAATGAGCGTGCCCCAGTTGGAGAAGTCGGACCGGGTATCGGCATTGTCGAGCGACGAACCCACGGTGATGGCATTCGAGATGCACCCCGGGGAACCGACCTGGCTGTCAAGGCCTTCGTTGCCCGCCGCGATCACCGTCGCGATCCCGGCATTGCGCAGGCTCGTGATGATGGGAGCACTCGGGTCGCTGTCACACGGGGTGGAGAAGGCGCCGCCGCCGAGGCTCATGTTGACGGCGTCGATGCTGAAGGTGTTGCGCAAGGCGAAGACGCGTTCCAGGCCGAGCGTGATATCGGACGTGAAGGCGAGTACGCAGGGATTGGCGGCAGGATCGCAAGCCGCCGACGTGGCGCCGGTGTTGTCGAACTTGGTAAAGACGTTGATGGCGATGATGCCGGCCTGGTAGGCCATGCCGCGCAGGGGTTCGCCGGCCTGGCGGTTGGTATTGTTGCCGGCGGCGATGCCGGCCACGTGAGTGCCGTGGCTGCACCCGGTTGCGAAGGTCTCGGAGCAATCCGCGCCCGAATCCGCGGCCGTGGAGCTTTCCGCGCCGCCGGGACAGCGGGACGTTGCGTTGTTTGCAGCAACATTGGAGTTGTAGCAGGCTTCCGAGACGACCCGGGACGGCGTGATGAACTCGTGGGTCTTCTTCACGCCGGTGTCGATGATCGCGACCGTCCGGCCGGTGCCCGTACCGCCGGCGGTCCAGACCGCGGGCATGTTGATATGGGCCGTGCTCTCGTCGAGCGCCGGCGGGACGGCAACATCCGGACGGATGTAGCGTACGCGGGGGCTCGCCGCGACGCGGTCGATTTCCTCGGCCGTCAGGTTCATGACGAGCATCTGGCTGTAGTCCGACCGCTTCGTGCCGTAAACATCCGACAGGGGTCCGCTGACGACGGCCTGCGACGAGCCGAACACGTCGGAGAGGACGAGGTCCTGCAGGGCGTGGTTGCGGGCGATGTAGAGGGCGTCGTCTTCGGGGGAGCCGGCGGCATCCGGGGCGCCGATATCGGAATTCCCATACTGGATGATGACGCGATAGCGGCCGGCGGGGTTGCCGGCCATCATGCTGGCCAAGCGGCCTGCATCCGCGATCTTGTCGAGCGTCGGCGCCGCCAGCGGCAGAGCATCAGCCTGCTGGGCCAGGGTGCCCGTTGTGCCGGTGCCGAGGAACGCGACTGTCATTCCAAGCACGGCGATCATGCTCAAACTGCGAAAGATTCCATTCCAGACGGGTCTCATGCCATGTCCCTCCCGATGTGATGCCCACATATGGTTATTTTTAAATACTTGATTAATTTTACTTGAAAACAAGACCGACTCAATAGTCACCGGTTCTTTATTTCGAAACATGCCGCCCCGGCCGGGCTTCTTTTGAAATCGCGATGCACGGATTACTTCCGGCCCGGAATTTCTGCGCGGATTGCCGGGCGAGCGGTTGAAGGACCAAGCCATCCCGGCGCCATGCCGGAAGGTGACCGCAACTCCCGACCCGGTTCTAACCTGCCGCGGGTTGCGTGAGCGGGCTCTCGACCGGGGCCGGCGCGACGTCGAGGACGCCAAGCGCATCGAGGCCGCCCAGAATCGAATCGATAGCGATGGTTGCCAGGACGATGCCCATCACCCGGCTGATGATGCTGGCGCCGGTATTGCCGATGACCCTGTGGACCACGCTGGCCGCGAGCAGGAGAACCAGTGTCAGCAGGAGGACGAGTCCGAGCAGGCCGGCGGTAATCGCCTGTTCGGCAATCGATTCGGTGTGGTTGTCGGTCAGGATGACGATGGCCAGCATGGCACCAGGCGAGGCGATTGACGGCATGGCCAGCGGGAAAACCGCCCCGGCGAGGTGATCGCGTTCCGCTTCCTCGATCTCGCGGGCAGGCTTGGACTCTCCAAAAACCATGGTCATGGCGAACAGGAACAGGATGATGCCGCCGGCGATCTGGAACGACCCGAAGCGGAGACCGAGCGTTTCCAGAAGGAACTGGCCGCCGACGAGGAAGGCCAGCAGGACGACCGCGGCGATCGCGACGGCGTTCAGCGCGAAGCGCCGATGCAGGTGGCGGGGAACGTGCTGGACCGCGAAAAGGAAGACGGGAATCGAGCCGACCGGGTCGATAACCACGACCAGGGTGATGAAGTCCTTCGTGAGGGCCGCCCAGTCCATGGCGCGCTGCTTTCCCGCTGGCAGGTTGATGACGGTCCGGCCGGATCGGCGGCGCGACCCGCCCGCGGCGGCATGCGCGTGATCCCGGAACGGAGACCGCTGACGTTGTTGGCCTGACCTTATGAAGCAGGCTGGCACGAGCGCAACAGGAAACTGGTTCCCTGCCCGATCCTTGGAGCGGGATGCGCCCCGAAAGGCGGGCTGTCTGCCGGTCGAGGGGGGCTTTACCGGGCGTGGTGGCGGTCGAGGAAATCCAGGATGGCTTCGGCGGTCGCGCTCGCCCCGTCGGGGTCGAGGTGGAAGTGGTGATCGCCGGGAACCTGCGCCGTTTCGTAGCGCGGGATCAGTGTTTCGCCGAGCCTTGCCATGGCATCGGCAGCGGGCCGCCGGCTGCGGATGCCGTCGCCGGCCCAGATGTTGAGTACCGGGCAGCGGATCGCCTGCAGCACGGCCTCGACGTGGTCGCCGGTAAGCTTGACGGCGGAGGAGGCGAACAGGCGGGCGTCGCCGCGCATCCGGAAGCCCTCGGGGCCTTCTTCCAGCGCGCGGTCGGCGAGCGCCTCGGAGGCCTCGACGGAATTGCCCTGCGTGCGGCGGCGCTCGACATAGTCCGCCCTCGTACCGAAAGTCCGCGGCGGGCGGGCCTTCTGCTTGCGGGTCTGCTCGATGAAGGCGCGCAGGGTCGGTACGAAGCTGCCGGGTTCCGCCGGTTCCGGCGCCAGGGAATCCAGCGCCACCAGCGCGCGCACGGTTTCCGGCTGCGCTGCGGTGAACAGGGTTGCGATGATGGCGCCGCGCGAGTGGCCGACCAGGACGCAATCCTTCCAGCCGAGCCGGTCGAGCAGCTCGGCGATCTGCGGCAGGTCATCCCAGATATTGTAGGTGGCGTGGGCGGCGCGGTGGGCGCTGAGCCCCTGGCCGCTCAGGTCGATCGCGACGACGCGGCAGCCGGTCAGCCGTGGCGCCAGTTCGCGGAAACTGTCGGCGTGGTCCATCCAGCCGTGCAGGGCGAGCACCGGGGTGCCGTCTTCCGGTCCCCAGGCCAGTCCGGTCAGGCGCAGGCCGTCGACCTCCCATTCGCATTCGCACGGACCTGCCGGTGCTGCCATTCCCGCCTGCATGTGCTGCCGCTCTCCCTCGTCCGCGCCGCCGTGCGGCGGATCCTGTTCCGGAGGCAGAGGTACAGCGCCCGCGTGCGGCAGGCAACAGAGGGGTGCGAAGCGGGATGGCGGATGCCGGAATTGACCTACAGCGCGGCGACGTAGGTCGGCAGTTCCTTCATGCTCGGCACGACGATGAGGCGTTCGATCTCGCCGCGCTTGAAGGCGTTCAGGAAGCGTTCGTAGCGCTTGAAGACCACGCAGCCGTTCGACTGGGACCGGCTGCCCCCGCCGGCATACATGTAGGTATGGGCGAGCAGGCCGTCGCGGTTGTACTTCTTGCGGCCATCGGCCGGCAGGAGGCGGATGGCCTCGACGCCGTGGAACCGGCTTTCGCGCATGACGAGGTTGTAGAGATTGGGGGGCGTCGGACCGCGGTTCTTCTGTGTGACGTAGCGCGGGTTGTCCTGCATGTGGGCGAGGCCGGAATGGGCCTCGAGCTTGTCGCCGTTCGGCAGGTAGACGGTGGCCGAGCCGATGTCGTAGACGGCGACCTTGCTGGCGCGGCCGGGAAGAGCATCGGCGGCGCTGCCGCCGAAGAGGCGGCCGAAGATGCCGCCCGGTTTTTCCTCGCCGGCGCCGTCGTCGGGACTGGCATAGGCGAGGGCGTTGTGGCCCTGCTTCTTCCGTGCCGCATGCTCCGGGCGCGGGCTCGGCGTCACGTCGGGCGCGGGAAGTGTGGCCACCTGCGGCGCTTCGTCGATTGCGGCGGTAGCCTCGGCGACCTGCGGGCGCGGCCGCGGAAGCGGTATCTCCGCCATCCGCTGCGCCTGCGGTTCAAGGCTGGCGACGGTGACCGGCGCGGAGGCCTGGCGCAGGTGGACCGGCAGGGGCACGGCAGCGAAGCGCTGCGGGTCGATTGCGGCGGAACGCTGGACAAACCGGTCCTCGCGGGCGTTGCGGATCATGGCGAGGCGCGCGGCGCGATCACCTTCCGCAATGCGGGCCGGGCGCGCGGCCCTGTCGGCCTCGTAGCCGCGGCGGGGATCGACGCTGGCCGCCGAGGCGTGCAGCAGGGCCGGCATTTGTGCCACGGAGGTGGAAAAGCGGGCCACGCCGCCGGCGATCAGCGCGGTGGCGCCGAGCAGCGCGAGAACGCCGAGAAGCGATCCGGCACAGGCTGCCACGGGCATTGTCTTCAAGCGGCTCCGCGATCCTGCCGGTCGCGATACACATACCCCATCCGTCAAATGTCTCATCCCCGACTGTCGAAATCGATCATCCTGTTCCGGGCGGCGTTCCAGGAACGCCCTGTCCATCCGCGCGGCTGGTTCCGCGCAAGGCCCGTACCAATCCCGTTCCGCATGCACCGTTCCCCTCTTCCGGGTCAGGCGATCTCGCCAGCGGCATGCATCCCGTTCGTTCGCAGGAATAGCAGATGTTGGTAAAGCAAAGCTTTCGACACCGCTTCGTGCGAACCATTCGCTAACCATGCGAATCCGGCCATACTGAGGCGAAAGGGCGCCCTGACCGTGACGGACAGGGCGCCCCGAGGCGGCATGACGGAGGAAGTGCGGGCGCCGGATCCGGCCTGCGTCCGTGGCCGTCCAACCGGCATCAGCGACGGCCGGAATTGCGCTAGACGTGTTGCGGGGCCTGCGTGGAGACCATGGCGCCGATCACGTCGTGGATGTCCAGGATGCCGAGCGGCTTGCCGGCCGCATCGACCGCGCAGGCCTGCGAGACCGATGCGCCGGTCATCGTCCGGGCCACCGTCTCGAGGACCTCGTCGGCGCCGATGGACGGTCCGGCGGGCGGTTCCCCGGCAAGCGGGCGCATAACGGTGCGGGCGAGGATCACGCGGCCACGGTTCACCTCGGCGACAAAGCTGGTGATGTAGTCGTCGGCCGGGCGGAGCACGATCTCCTGGCCGGTACCCTGCTGGATGATCTCGCCATCGCGCAGGATGGCGATGCGGTCGCCAAGGCGCAGCGCCTCGTCGAGGTCGTGGGTGATGAATACGATGGTCTTGCGGATTTCCTTTTGAAGGTCGAGCAGCACCGTCTGCATGTCGACACGGATCAGCGGATCGAGCGCCGAGAAGGCCTCGTCCATGAGAAGGATCGGGGCATCGTTGGTCAGCGCGCGGGCAAGCCCGACGCGCTGCTGCATGCCGCCGGAGAGCTGGTTGGGGTAATGGTTCTCGAACCCGGACAGGCCGACGCGGTCGATCCAGCGGCGCGCTTCCTCCTCCTGCCTGGACCGGGGCAGGCCCTGGATCTCCAGGCCATAGACCGTGTTCTCGAGCACGGTGCGGTGGGGCAGGAGGGCGAACTTCTGGAAGACCATCGCCGTCTTGTGGCGGCGGAACTCGCGCAATTGCCGCGCGTCCATCCGGACCACGTCCTCGCCGCCCACCAGGACCTCCCCGGCGGTGGGGTCGATGAGGCGGTTGATGTGGCGGATCAGCGTCGACTTGCCGGAGCCGGAAAGGCCCATCACCACCTGGATGCCGCCTGCCGGCATCCGGATGTTGATATCCTTCAGACCCAGCACGTGGCCGTGTTTCTCGTTCAGCTCGGCCTTTGACATGCCGGCCCTGACCGCGTCGACGAAGTCGGCGCCGCGGGGGCCGAAGATCTTGTAGAGGTCCCTGACCTCGATCGGGATGCCGTGCTCAGCCATGGACGACCTCCTGGTGCTTCTGCAGCCGCTTGCCATAGGCCTGGCTGGCACGGTCGAAGATCATGGCGATGCCGACGATGGCCAGGCCGTTGAAGACGCCGAGCGTGAAATACTGGTTGGCGATGGCCTTGAGCACCGGCTGCCCGAGCCCCTGCACACCGATCATCGAGGCGACTACGACCATGGCGAGCGCCATCATGATGGTCTGGTTGATGCCGGCCATGATGGTCGGCAGCGCCAGGGGCATCTGCACGTTCCTCAGCTTCTGCCAGCCGGACGAGCCGAAGGCGTCGGCCGCTTCCAGGACGTCCTTGTCGACCAGGCGGATACCGAGGTTGGTCAGGCGGATGATCGGCGGAATGGCGTAGATGACGACCGCGATCAGGCCCGGCACCTTGCCGATGCCGAGCAGCATGACGACCGGGATCAGATAGACGAAGCTCGGCATGGTCTGCATCACGTCGAGAACGGGGCTGATGAGCGCCTGCACCCGGTTGGAGCGGGACATGGCAATGCCGATCGGGATGCCGATGACGATGGACAGAACGGTCGAGACGAAGGTCATCGAGATCGTCTTCATCGTGTCGTCCCACATGTCGAAGAAGCCGATGACGAGAAGCGTGGCAACGGAGCCGAGCGTGATCCGCCAGGACCGGCTGGCGAACCAGACCAGGGCGGCGATCAGGCCGAGGACGATGGGCCACGGGGTCGTGGTCATGAAGCGCTCGGTGTGAATGAGAAACCACTTCACCGGATCGAAAAAGGTCTCGATGGCGCCACCCCAGGCGCGGGTGAAATCACGGAAGCCGCTGTCGATGGCCTTCTTGAGGGCCGTCAGTGAGCCGTTGTCGAGGTGTGGAAAGGACATGAACCATTCCATGCCGGTCCCCTTTCATGTCGTTCTGCCCGGCCGTGCCGATCGCGACGGCAGCCCTGGTGCGTTCCGGGCCGCCGGCCAATGAAAAAGGCGGGAACCGCTTCCGGTTCCCGCCCTCGCGGTGCTGGCCTACTTGATGGCGGCCTTGATCTTCCCGGCGGCCTCGGGGGAAACCCAGGCCGTCCAGATGGCCTCGTTTTCCTGCAGGAAGTGCTTGGCGGCATCGTCGCCCACGGCCTGGTTGTCGGTCATCCAGGACATAAGCGCGTTGACCGTCTCGTTGCTCCAGGCGCGCTTGGCCAGGTAATCCATCACCTCGGGACCGGCCCGGTCGGCGAACGACTTGGATACCAGTGTCTGGACCGTGTCCTTGGGCCAGTCGTTCTTCTTCGGATCCGGGCAGTCGGCAACGGTGTTGCAGCGCTTCCACTCGGCAGCGTCATAGGGCACGCCGTGGCCGAGCTTGACCATGGGATACTTGCCGAGCAGCGCGGTCGGCGCCCAGTAGTAGCCGGCCCAGCTCTGCTCGCGCTCGTAGGCCTTGGCGATCGAGCCGTCGAGGCCGGCGGCCGATCCGGTATCGACCAGCACGAAGCCGGCCTTTTCCGCGTCATAGGCCTTGAAGAGCTGCGAGGTCACGACCGTTCCGCCCCAGCCCTGGGGACCGTTGAAGATGGCGCCCTTGGAGCTGTCTTCGGGATCCGGAAAGAGCTCGGGATGGGCCAGGACATCCTCGATCGTCCTGATCTCGGGATGGGCATCGGCGAAATATTTCGGGATCCACCAGCCCTGCACGCCGCCATCGGGCAGCGGCGAACCGACCGCGACGAGCCGGCCTTCCTCGGTTCCCTTCCTGACGACATCGGGCAGCAGGTCGACCCAGCCTTCGGGCGCGATGTCCGGTTCGCCCTTCTCGGCCATGGAGGTGATCGTGGGCACGGTATCACCGACCGTGACTTCGGCTTCGCAGCCATAGCCCTCGTTCAGGATGAGCTTGTCCAGCGAGGACAGGACCTCCGCGCTCTGCCAGTTCATGCTGGCGATCGTGACCCGTCCGCATTCGCCCGCGTGGGCCATTGCCGTCATTCCCAGAATGCCGAATGCGAGGCATGTCGATGCAAGGAATTTGTTCATTTCAGTTCCCTTGTGCGCGGCCATTCTCGACGAGCGGGCTGCCGCGTTGACCCGCCACGTTGATTACCCGGACCCCGGCCCGGGCAAACCCAGTTGTGAAATGTCGTTCGTGTGTCCGCAGCGCTGGGAAGGCCTAGCCGCGCACCTTCGGCAAGGGCTTCAACATCGTCGGGAGCGTCACATCCGGCCTCTCCATTGACGCGAAGGAAGACACAAATTCCAATCGCTGAAAAGATGTATTTTGCCGACACAATATCGTGTCGCGAGCAGGACAGTTTTTGCCGTCTTTGACGCGGTTTTCCCATAAAAATCGTTGACTTGCGCCATGATCGGGCCAGCCGCAAACCGGGCTTCCGGCGTGCGCACATTGATGCCCGTCAATGCCGTGCGCCTGCACCGTGGTGTCTGATGCTCCAAGTCACCGGGAAGAGACGGGGAAGGTGCTTGTCCGCCGGTCTCCCGGTCCGGCGAAGATCGCCTGATGCCGTTTCCGGCGGCGCGGGAAGAGGAGGCCATGATGCGCTACCCGGTCATCGAAAAGAGCGCGGGCCGAAGGGCCGCCGCCAACATGCCCGACTACGCGGCCGAACGCGCCGCCTTCTCCTGGGACAAGGCCGCGGACCTCGTCGAGGGCCTGGCGGGCGGAAAGCTCAACATCGCCCACGAGGCGGTGACACGCCACGCGAGGCCGGACGGCGAACGGATCGCCATGCGCTGGATCGACAGGGCCGGCCAGCGCAGCGACATCAGCTATGGCGAACTGGACCGGCGCACCAGCCGTTTCGCGAACGTGCTGCGCGGGCTCGGCATCGGGCGGGGCGCCCGGGTCTATTCGCTGCTGGGCCGGGTTCCGGAACTCTACGTCGCCGCGCTCGGCACGCTGAAGGCCGGTTGCGTCTACTCGCCCCTGTTCTCCGCCTTCGGGCCGGAGCCGGTGCGCTCGCGCATGGAGATCGGCGGCGCCAACGTGCTGGTGACGTCGAAGGCGCTCTACCGGCGCAAGGTGGCCCCGATCCTGTCCGGACTGCCGGACCTGCGGGCGGTCCTGCTGATTGACGCGGATGGCGGCGGCGATGCCGGCCTTCACGACCTCGCGGCGCTGATGGACGGGGCTGGCGATACGTTCGAGACCGAGGCCATGGCGCCGGAAGAGACCGCGCTTCTGCACTTCACCAGCGGCACGACGGGCAAGCCGAAGGGCGCGGTGCATGTCCACCAGGCGGTGATCGCCCATACCTATACCGGGCGAACGGTGCTCGACCTGAAGCCCGGCGACATCTACTGGTGCACGGCGGATCCCGGCTGGGTCACCGGCACGTCCTACGGCATCATCGCGCCGCTTTCCAACGGCGTGACGATGATCATCGACGAAGCGGATTTCGACGCCGAACGCTGGTACGCAATCCTCGAGGCGGAGAAGGTGAACGTCTGGTACACGGCGCCGACGGCCATCCGCATGCTGATGAAGGCGGGCCGCGAGCTAGCGGCCGGCCGCGACCTATCTGCCCTGCGCTTCATGGCGAGCGTCGGCGAACCGCTGAACCCGGAGGCGGTGATGTGGGGGGAAGATGTCTTCGGCATGCCTTTCCACGACAACTGGTGGCAGACCGAGACGGGTGGCATCATGATCGCCAACTATGCCTCGATGGACGTCAAGCCCGGCTCGATGGGCAAGCCGCTGCCCGGCATCGAGGCGGCCATCGTCACCCGCAGGGACGGCGTGGCACACGCCATCGGAAAACCGGGCACGGTCGGCGAGCTGGCGTTGCGCCCGGGATGGCCATCGATGATGCGGGCCTACCTCCACGAGGAGGAACGCTACGCCAAGTGCTTTTCCGGTGGATGGTACCTGTCCGGCGATCTCGCCATGAAAGACGACGACGGCTATTTCTGGTTCGTCGGCCGGGCCGACGATGTCATCAAGAGCGCCGGCCACCTGATCGGCCCGTTCGAGGTGGAAAGCGCGCTGATGGAGCACGAGGCGGTGGCCGAGGCCGGCGTCATCGGCATTCCCGACGAGACCGCGGGCGAGATCGTCAAGGCCTTCGTGGCGCTGAAGCCCGGCTTCGAGCCGTCCGAGGACCTGCGTCTCGACCTGATCGGCCACGCGCGCAAGCGCCTCGGGCCTGCGGTCGCGCCCAAGGACATCGCCTTTCGCGGCAACCTGCCCAAGACGCGCAGCGGCAAGATCATGCGGCGCCTGCTCAAGGCGCGCGAGCTCGGCCTGGCGGAGGGCGACATCTCGACCCTGGAAAGCGACGAAACATGACCAAGCCCAGACTGGACCATGCCCATGTGCTCGACCTGCTGGCCCGGATGATCCGCGTGCGCCATTTCGAGGCCAAGTGCGCGGAGCTCTACTCGCAGGAAAAGATCCGCGGGTTCCTGCATCTCTATGACGGCGAGGAAGCCGTGGCCGCGGGTCTCATCCCGCTGCTGTCGGCCGACGACCGCATCGTCGCGACCTATCGCGAGCACGGGCACGCGCTGGTCCGCGGGCTGCCGATGAACGCGGTCATGGCGGAAATGTACGGCAAGGCCGCCGGTTGCGCCGGCGGGCGCGGCGGGTCCATGCACCTGTTCTCGCGCGAGGCGAACTTCTTTGGCGGCAATGCCATCGTCGGCGGCGGACTGCCGCTCGCCGTGGGCCTGGCGCTGGCCGACCGGATGGGCGGGACAGGCGCGGTCACCGCCTGCTTCTTCGGCGAGGGCGCGGTGGCGGAGGGCGAGTTCCACGAGGCGATGAACCTAGCCGCGCTGTGGCGGTTGCCGGTGCTCTTCGTCTGCGAGAACAACGGGTACGCCATGGGTACGGCGCTGGACCGGTCCGAGGCGGTGACCGACATCGCCCGCAAGGCTTCCTGCTACGACGTCCAGAGCGCGACGGTCGACGGCATGGACGTGGTGGCCGTCGAGGCGGCGGGCCGGCAGGCGCTCGAGGGCATCCGCGAAACGGGAAAGCCCTTCCTGCTGGAATGCCGGACATACCGGTTCCGCGCCCACTCGATGTTCGACGCGCAGCTCTACCGCGACAAGGACGAGGTGGAGGCCTGGCGCCAGAAGGGGCCGATCGTGCGCTTCCAGGGATGGCTGGAACAGAACAGCCTCATCCACCACGAGGACGTCGCGCGGATCGACGCGGACGTGGATGCCGAGGTCGCGGCGGCCGTCGCCTTCGCCGAGGCGGCGGACACGGAGCCGGTGGAGACGCTGGCGCACCATGTGACGGCAGAAGACAGGCCGGCGGCGCCTGAGCCCGCGGCGCCCGGCGAAACGGTCCAGACCACCTATCGCGAGGCCATGAAGGCGGCCATCGCCGAGGCGATGGAGCGGGACGACCGGGTGTTCCTGATGGGCGAAGACGTGGGGCGCTACGGCGGGTGCTATGCCGTGTCCATGGGTCTCTACGAGCGGTTCGGACCGGAGCGGATCCGCGACACGCCGCTCTCGGAATCCGGATTCACCGGCGCGGGGATCGGCGCGGCCATGGCCGGCATGCGGCCGATCGTCGAACTGATGACGGTGAATTTCTCGCTGCTCGCGCTCGACCAGATCCTCAACACAGCGGCGACCATCCGGCACATGTCGAACAACCAGTTCTCCGTGCCGCTCGTCATCCGCATGGCGACGGGCGCGGGCAAGCAGCTGGCCGCCCAGCATTCGCACAGCCTGGAAGGCTGGTACGCGCATATCCCCGGGCTGCGCGTGCTGGCGCCGGCGACGCTGGAGGATGCGCGCGGCATGCTGTGGACCGCGCTCCAGGACCCGGACCCGGTGCTGATCTTCGAGAACGTGATGCTGTACAACCGTTCCGGCCCGCTGGCGGCCAACGCCGGGGCCGTCGACATCGACAAGGCGGTGGTGCGGCGGGAGGGCCGCGACCTGACGCTGATCACCTATGGCGGGTCGCTGTTCAAGACGCTCGACGCCGCGGAGGCGCTGTCGGCGCAGGGCATCCAGACCGAGGTCATCGACCTGCGCAGCCTGCGTCCGCTCGACATGGAGACAGTGATCGCCTCGGTGGCGCGCACCCATCGGGCGCTGGTGGTCGACGAAGGGTGGAAGACCGGCAGCCTGTCGGCCGAGATCGGGATGCAACTGGCCGAACGGGCCTTCTTCGACCTCGACGCGCCGCTGGCGCGCGTGTGCAGCGCGGAGGTGCCGATCCCCTATGCCCACCACCTGGAACAGGCCGCCATTCCGCAGACCGACCGCATTGTGGCCGCCGCGCTGGCCCTGATGGGCAGGAGCTGATCCCGTGGGCGTCTTCCGCATGCCTTCGCTCGGCTCGGACATGGAGGCCGGAACGCTGACCGAATGGCTCGTCAAGCCGGGCGATGCGGTCAAGCGCGGCGACATCATCGCCGTCATCGAGACCCAGAAGGGAGCCATCGAGATCGAGGTCTTCGAGGACGGCGTGGTCGAGGAGCTGCAGGCCGTTCCCGGCACCACCGTCCCGGTCGGCACGCCGCTGGCGGTCATTCGCGGCGAAGGCGAAGCGGAAGCGGCGCCCGAACCGGCCGCGTCGGCCGCCGCCGTGGCGGAAGCGCCGCCGGCACCATCAGAGGCCCGGCCGGCGGCATCGGCAGAAATCCGGCCGCCTGATCCGCAATCCCTCGTCACCGCGACGCGGATCCGCATTTCCCCGGCCGCGCGCCGGCTGGCCGAGCGCCTCGGCATCGATGCAGCGAGGCTTGCGGGGAGCGGCCCCGGCGGGGCCATCGTGCTGGCCGACGTGGAGAAGGCTCAGCCCGCCGCCCCGGCCCCGGACGGGATGAGCGGCATGCGCGCGGCGATCGCCGCCGCGATGGTGCGGTCGAAACGGGAGATCCCGCACTATTACCTTGCCCATACCGTTGACATCGGCGCGGCGGAGGATTTCGTCGCCCGCGCCAACAAGGATCGTGGACCGGCCGACCGGCTGCTGCTCGCGGCGCTGTTCGTCAAGGCGGTGGCCCTAGCGGTCGGCAAGTATCCCGAGTTCAACGGGTTCTTCGACGATGGTGCCTTCACCCCGGCCCCCTCGGTCCATGCCGGCATGGCCATCAACCTGCGCGGCGGCGGGCTGGTCGCGCCGGCGATCCATGACGCCCAGGGCCTTTCGCTGGACGCGGTTATGGCTGCGATGCGGGATCTCGTCACCCGTGTCCGGGCCGGCCGCTTCCGCCAGCGCGAACTGTCGGACCCGACGATCACGATCTCAAGCCTTGGCGAGCGTGGCGTCGACCTGCTTGCCGGCGTCATCTACCCGCCGCAGGTGGCCATTCTCGGCTTCGGCACACCGGCCGAACGGCCCTGGGTGCGTGACGGCAAGGTGGTCGCGGCGCGCACCGTCACCCTCACACTGTCGGCCGACCATCGCGTCAGCGACGGCCATCGCGGCGCGCTTTTCCTCAACCGGATCGGCCGCCTTCTGCTGGAACCGGAGACCCTATGACACGCTCGGAACTGGAAGCCATCCTGACCCGCGAACTGCATCGTATCGCCCCGGACATCGGCATGGCCGATGTCGACCGGGACGGTGACCTTCGGGAGGAATTCGATATCGATTCGATGGATTTCCTCACCCTCGTGGCCGCATTGTCGAAGGAGACCGGGGCGGAGATGCCTGAAAGCGACTATGGCCAGATGGGTTCGGTCAACGCCATGCTGGACTACCTGGAAGGCTGACCGGCAGCCCTGGCCCTGCCCGGTGCGGCCATCCACATGCTGGCGATGGAACAGGCGGAAGCGAGGACGCACAGCCACCAGCCGGGGCGGTAGCCGCCGTATAGGTCATCGATGACACCGAGCGCGAGAACGCCGGTTGCCGCGCCGAAATTGCCGAACAGCGACAGGATGGAGAAGATGCGCGCGAACTGCGGGCCGGAAAAGACCTCCGCCGGGATCGCGCCATAGATGGCGGCGGCGCCGTAGCCGAGCAGGCCCTGGACAGCCGCCATGACAAAGATCATGCGCGGATCGTGGCCGAAGTCGACGGTCGCGAGCAGGGCGGCCGCTGCGGCGAAACCGCCGAGCGCCAGCGTCCAGGCCATTTCCCGTCCGACCTTGTCGGACAGCGCGCCGAGCGCGATCTGGCCGACCACGCCGAACAGGGCGACGAGCCCCAGCGCCGATGCCGCCGTGACCGAATCCACGCCCTCGCGGAGCAGGAAATTGGTCTGGTGGACCTGGATCGAATACCAGACGAAGAGGCCGCAGAAATAGGCACCGGATATCCACCAGAACCGGCCGCTTTTCAGCGCAAGTGCGAGTGTCCACTCGATGGCCGGCCCGGTCCTGGCATCGCCTTCCCCCGGCGCCGGGCCGCGGGACGCCGCCACGGGTTCGCCCGCGCCGTCCGGCAGGAGATCCATGTCCTGCGGGCGCGTGCGCTGGAACAGGAAGTTGAGCGGCAGGACCACTGCCAGGGTCAGGACCGCGATGCCGAGGCAGGCGGTGCGCCAGCCATGGGTGTCAATGGTCCATTGCAGGAGCGGCAAAAGCGTGATGGCGCCGATGCCCACGCCCGAAAAGGCAATGCCGATGGCCAGGCCGCGCCGGCGCACGAACCAGTTGGGCAGGAACATCGAATGGCCGATGTAGCTCATGGCCATCGATCCCATGACGGCCAGCAGGCCGAGCGCCATGTAGAGTCCGACCGGCGACTGGATGACCACGGCGCCGGCATAGCCGGCTGCAACGAGAAGGGCGCCGAACGGGATGGCGATGCGCGGTCCGTAGCGATCCATCAGGATGCCAAGCACCGGCACGAAGGCGGTTGACGCCAGGAAGCCGAGCGAGAACGGCCCGGACGTCGTGGCGGTCGCCCAGCCGAATTCCCGGGAAATCTGCGGAAGCAGAAGCGAGTAGCCGGTGCGCGCATTGACGGCGACGGCCATGGTGACAAAGGCAATCGCCACCACCACCCATCCGTAATAGAGGTCTTTGCTGCCTCTTTTCATCGACGTCCCCTCCACGCGTCCCGGTCTTTCACTCTATGCCGGATAAGCACGGATGGACACGGCCATCGGCGGTCGGCCGGTTCAGGCGACGTCGTCGGCATAGATGCGCGTGAGCGCGCCCTGGACCTGCAAGCGGACTTCCTCGTTCGACCGGGCCAGATGATCGCGCAGGACCACGACCGCCCGTTCCGGATCGCGCGCGGCGACGGCCTCGAGCAGGCGGCCATGTTCGGCCAGCGCATCGGCGTGCCGTTGCGGCGTTTCCAGGTTGATGCGGCGGACAAAGCGGATGCGATCGTTGATGTTCTGCAGGGCCCGGACGCGCTGCGCGTTGCCGGCAAGTTCGGCGATCTCGAGGTGAAAGGCCTCGTCGGCGGCCACGAGGTCGGGGAGCGCCATGGCCTCGGCCCGTTCGCCGGTCGCGCGCCAGCGCGCAAGGAAAGCGGCGAGATCGTCCGGCGGGACCGTCTCGATCATGCGCCGCAGTCCGCCCGTCTCCAGGTCGAGGCGTATATCGTAGAGATCGGCGATCTCGCTGACGCTCAGCTTGCGGCCGAAAAAGCCGCGCCCGGGAACGAAGCTGACCAGGCCGTCGGCGATCAGCCGGTTCAAAGCCTCGCGGACCGGTGCCCTGCTCATGGAGAGGGCCGCCGCGATTTCCGACTCGTTGAGGCGTGCGCCGGGCTTCACCTGGAAGGTCACCAGCCGGTCACGCAGGTCGTCATAGGCGATATCGACCGTGTTTGCGGATGTGCGGACCATGACGTCCTCCCCCCGATGCGAAATTCCCCTGTCCTTGACAGATCGACAGGGTGTCGTCAATCATGCCGTCAAACCTGTCGACAATCTTGTCGGCAAAAGACGCATGAGGAGAGGCGCATGACGGAAGCCATGAACGCGGACCGGACCGAGGCTGCCCGCCTGTCCGAACGGGAAGTCGCCCAGTACCACGAGAAAGGGTGGATCGTGCCGAAGTGGGAGATCCCGCAGGCACTGATCGCGGAGATGCGGCAGGAATACGAAGACCTGCTGGCGCGCAATCCGCAGGTGGAATCGGACATCATCCTCGCCCCGCACCAGACCAATGGCGGGTCGATGGGGATCAAGGGGTCGGAGAAATGGCTGGAGTTTGCCACGCAGCCGGAACTGATGGCGATCGCCCGGCAACTGATCGGCGACGACATCATCCTCTGGGGCACGACGCTGTTCGGCAAGCCACCGCGCAACGGCAAGGAAACGCCCTGGCACCAGGACGGCGAGTATTACCCGATCCGGCCGCTGGAAACGCTGACCATGTGGATTCCGCTGGATGACGTCACGCCCGAGAACGGGCCGATGAAATTCATCCCCGGATCGCACAAGGCGCACGAACTGTTCAGCCATTCCTGGAAGGACGGAACCGACAAGACGATCAACCTGGTGACCGATTCCGATCATTTCGACGAGGGCGATGCGGAGCCGCTGATCATCCGGGCGGGCCAGGTCTCGTTCCACGACGTCTACATGATCCACGGTTCGGCTGCGAACCACACCGACCAGCGCCGGGCTGCGTTCATCGTGCGGCTGATGCCGGCCACGTCGTTCTACGATCATGCGCTGGGTGCGGAAACCGGCAGGAAGCACCCGGCGCAGGGCTATGGCGTCCGGCCGCTCTACCTCGTCAGCGGGCAGGACCGGGCGGGGAACAATTTCACCATCGGGCACGATGGGCCGCCAGCGTCCTGACCGCCCGGCAGCGGCCGGGAAAGCTGGCCTGGCGGGTGCGTCAGGCCTTGCCGGCCAGCTTGCGCAGGACGAGGTCGCAGGCGCCTTCCCAGGCCTCGCCAACGCCCTTTCCGGCCAGGTGGTTCAACCCAGCCTCGGTGATGCCGCCCGGCGTGCAAAGGCTGGCGAGGATGTCGTCCATGGGCGCCTCCTGTTCGCCCTGGATGCGGCCGGCGGCAACGAAGGTCTTCGCCATGAGCAGGCGGGCGATCCGCGGGTCAAGACCGTGGCGTGCGCTCCAGTCCGTCCCGGTACGGATCAGGTCCTGGACCCAGCCGTAGACCGCCGCGCTGACGGTCGCGACCTCGAACTGGTCTTCGCCGGAAAGCGGGACCGGCGTTCCTATGGCTTCCAGAAGCGGGGCCAGTTCCGGAAAAACCGGGAAGACAACCGTCGGGCTGGCGCCGAGTTCCGACGCCGTGATCGGCATGATGCGCGCGACGCGGGCCGGGGCGGCGACAGCCTCCAGTTCGGCGATCGTCACGCCGGCACAGGCGGAGGCAACGACATGACGGCGCTGCCACGGCAACCCGCGCAGGGCCTCGGCCGCCTGGGCGGGACGGACCGCCAGCAGGACGAGGTCGCAGGCCTCGACCAGCGCGGCGTTGCCGGCGGCCAGCGTGAAGCCGTGGCGTTCGGCCAGTTGCGGGCCATGTCCGCGCGGCGAAAGCAGGATGCCTTGCGGGGCAATGCCTGCCCGCAAGAGACCCTCCAGAACCGATCCGGCGATATGGCCGACGCCGATGACACCCAGTTTCATGCCTTCTCTCCTCTTTGCCCGAATGCTGATACCTTCTCACCCGATGATTGACCACCCGGCCCCCGGCCGGTGCGGAGGCGCGCCATGACGTCCAGCCTTCCCCTGACCGCGCCCGGAATGCAGCCGGGCACCGACCTGCTGGCCGCAGGCCGCTCGCTTGCCGGCGACTGGCGGCTCGGCGGCAATCTTTTCCTGGCCAGCGCCGGCGTCGCCTCGGAGGCCGAGTACAAGCGCCAGGCGATGCGCGACGGCCGGATGATGCAGCACGCTCATATCGGCTTTCGCAGCATCGACCGGACCGTGGACGCCATCCGGCACCTGCACGAGACCGCGGACAGGCAGGGCGTGCGCATCGACCGCTTCGGCATCACGCTGGACTGGTCGATGGGCTATCCGCCCGAGCGGCGCGCCGGTGCCAGCCGGGGCACCGGCATCGTGCTCACCGGGCCGGAGGATTTCCGCCGCATCACCGATGCCAGCCCGGCCGCGGCGCATTTCGGGGATTTCATGCTCGGACTGCCGGGAGCACTGCACAACACGCAGGCCGCGCTGGCGGCCGGGGCGACGGCGATCGGCAATCTCGGCCAGTATTTCACCTTCCGCCTGCCCTACTGGGATGACGACGTGGCGATGACGGAAGCCACCGTCACGGCGCTCGGGCTGATCGCGGCGCAGAATGCGGACATCCTGGTTCACTCCAACCTCGACGACGGGTTCGCCGGCCTGTTCCTCGACATGACCAGCGCCTTCGGCATGATGCTGATCGAAAAGCACATCGTGGAGGACCTTGTCGGGGCGCGGGCGTCCTTCTGCTTCGGGCATCACTTCTCGCGGCCGCTGGCCCGTGCGGCCTTCCACGCGGCCATGGCCGCCGAAGTGGAGACGCCGGGCACGATGCTGTTCGGCAACACGGTGGCCTATCGCGGTGCGCCAGCGGCCAATTTCGCCAGCCTGGCAAGCTACCTGCTGGCCGATATCGTCGCGCTGCAGGCGGCCCACACCGGCCATGCGATCAACCCGGTGCCGGTGACCGAGAACCAGCGCATCCCGGACGTCGACGAGATCCTCGACGCGCAATGCTTCGCCGCCAGGCTGGCGGAGCACGCGGCCGGGCACGGGCAACTCTGGGACCGGCCGGCCATCGACACGATGGCGCAGGCGTTGCGCAGTGGCGGCCATCGCTTCGCGGCGGCCGTTCTTGCCGGACTTGCCGGGCGCGGGGTGGACACGGGCGACCCGGCCGCCCTCATGCTGGCGATCCGGCGGCTGGGACCGAAACGGATTGAAGCGCTCTGGGGCCAGGGCCGGGACGACGGGGAACGCCGGGCGGCGCTCATCCCGGCAGACTGGGCGGAGGAGCTCGATGCCATGGCGGACAGCTGGGTGCGCAAGGCCGCGCCTGACGCCGATGCGCTGCGGCACCTTCGGGTGGTGATCGGGACGACCGACGTGCACGAGCACGGCGCCTACCTGGTGCGCCAGGCGCTGGAGCAGCTCGGCGTCGCGGCGGTTGATGCCGGCACGGCGGTGGATCCGGAAGTCCTTGTTGCCCGGGCCTGCGAGGAGGGGGCGGACGCGATCGCCATCAGCACCTACAACGGGATCGCGCTGACCTATGTCCGTGCCGTCCGGCGGGAACTGGCGCGGCGCGGCGCCACGATCGCCGTCATGGCCGGCGGCAAGCTGAACCAGATCCCCGAGGACACGAACTCCGGCCTGCCACGGGACGTCCGCGAGGACATCCGCCAGGAGGGCGCGGTGCCTTGCTCCGGGCTCGACGACATGCTCGCCGTCCTGCGCGATCTGTCCGGCAGGGGCGACGGCGGCTCCAAGACCTGAGCGGAGCGGCTGCCGGCAGCCCGGAAAACCGGCGATTGCGGGGCTTTCGCATGCCGGAAGGGCGATATCTGACACGTTTGCTTCTACCATTGATTAAGTGTGCCGCGCTTTTCTGCAACCTGACGCAGGGTTACATGACGCTGATCCGCTGGCGGGAATGAATCCGAACCAACCGAGCATTCTGGTTGCCAGGCGCCCCGGCCATCGCATCGGCGCGGCGATTTTCCCGGCAGCAGACTGTTCAACACACTGGCGGATTGAGCAGTGACCGAAGCAACAGCCGTAACCGGGTTCGACAGGGATATCGACGGACGCCGGGCCTTCCTGGGCATCGATGCCGATACCGAGCGCGATCTGAAGACGATCCGCGCCCTCCTGGAGCGCGAAATCCCGCGCGGGCTCGACCACTTCTACGCCAAGGTGAAGGCAACGCCGGAAACGGCGGCCTTCTTTTCCGGCGATGCCCACATGGGCCAGGCGAAGAACGCCCAGGTGTCCCATTGGGGGGCTATCGCGGAAGGAAAGTTCGATGATGCCTACGCCGAGCGGGTCAACCGCATCGGCTCGATCCACGCCGACATCGGTCTGCTGCCGCGCTGGTACATCGGCGGCTACGGCACGCTGACCGACCATCTCGTGCACGCGATCCTGCGCGAGTACTGGCCGAGGTTCGGCCTCGGCGGCAAGGCGGGCGGCGACCGCGTGGCCAGCATCCTGTCCAGCCTGCTGCGCGCGATCTATCTCGACATGGACCTGTCGCTTTCGGTCTATTTCGAGAAGGCGGAAGCGGCACGCCAGACGGCCAAGGTGGAGGAAGCCCGCCAGGCCTCGCAGGCCGAGGCCATCGCGCAGGAACGGGACCGGGTCTGCGCGAGCTTCGGCAAGGCCATTGCGCGCCTCGCCGAGAAGAACCTCGATTGCAAGGTGACGGGCGACATGCCACAGGCCTACCAGGACCTGAGGAACGACTTCAACCAGGCGATCGCCGGGATCAGCCGGGCCATCGACGATATCGGCACGTCGGCGGAAACCATCAATTCCGGGTCCGGCGAGATCAGCATCGCTTCCGACGACCTGTCACGGCGCGCCGAACAGCACGCGGCGTCGGTGGAAGAGGCATCCGCAACGCTGGCAACGATCACCGACGCGGTCCGCACCATGGCGGAACGGGCAGAAAAATCCGGCCGTCTCGTCAACGAGGCGAAGGGGCACGGCGAAACATCGCAGGGCGTGGTGCGCGAGGCCGTCTCAGCGATGGAAAAGATCGACCAGTCGTCGAGCAAGATCTCCAAGATCATCGGCGTCATCGACGACATTGCCTTCCAGACCAACCTGCTGGCGCTGAATGCCGGAGTTGAGGCCGCGCGCGCCGGCGACGCGGGCAAGGGTTTCGGCGTGGTGGCGCAGGAAGTGCGTGAACTGGCGCAGCGGTCGGCGCAGGCGGCGAAGGAAATCAAGTCGCTGATCACCGGCTCGGTCAACGAGGTGAAGAACGGCGTGTCGCTGGTTCGCAAGACCGGCGCGGCCATGTCGGAAATCGTGTCGCGGGTCAACGAGGTTGCCGGCGACATGGAGGCCACCATCGCGGATTCGCGTGACCAGGCGCTGCGGCTGGAAGAACTCAAC
Source organism: Zhengella mangrovi (assembly GCF_002727065.1). Taxonomy (GTDB): domain Bacteria; phylum Pseudomonadota; class Alphaproteobacteria; order Rhizobiales; family Rhizobiaceae; genus Zhengella; species Zhengella mangrovi. Next base: position 65,778 of record NZ_PDVP01000011.1, read on the forward strand.
GGGACGATCTCGGTGATCGACCAGGGAACCCAGCAGAATGCGGCCATGGCCGAGCAGATGACCGCGGCCAGCCATTCCCTGAAGAGCGAGATCGCGCAGATCGACGCCATGCTGCGGTCGTTCCGGCATGAAGACCAGTCCGGGCCGTCCTGCCCTGCATCCTTGCAGCGTGCCGCGCCGTCCGCCGTCAGGCCCGCGGTGCCGCGACCGGCTTCCGGATCGCCCGTCCCGGCCCTGAAGACGACCAGCACCCTTGCCCCGGCGGCGGACGAGAACTGGGTCGAGTTCTAGGCTCCGGCCGGCACCACCCTGATGCTTTCAAGGAAACGACGGCCGCCGGCACCCCTCCCTGCGGTCGCGTCCGGCTGTTCGGGCCGTTGCATCCGATGCCCGTCGTGGCAACTCATGCGGGAGCATGAGTCCTGCACAAATGAGCAGTCCCTATATAAATGTAATATTAATAGACTTATCCGTAAATCTTCCCCCGGCCAATGAGTGGCCCGCCGCCGCCGCCGCGGCCTGCCAGGCATGACGTCCCTTCGTTGCCTGCCGTCAACCGACCCGTTGACCCCAAGACATGCCCCGTTGTGGAGACTCCATGCAACGCTTTCCGATTGCCATCCGGCTGTATGCGCTGGTCGCGCTGGCCATGATCGTATCCGTCGTCGTTGTTGCTTCCAGCCTTTTCCTTGCTAACGGCAACCTGATGGAAGAGCGCCGGGTGAAGCTGGCTTCAATCAATGAAAGCGCGATTTCCATTCTCCAGCACTTTCACGGGCTCGAGCAGGCCGGCTCCCTGGACCGGGAGACCGCCCAGCGCCGGGCGCTGGAAACCATCCGGGCCATCCGATTCGGCGCGGACGGCTATGTCTGGATCAACGATACGACGCCGGTCATGATCATGCACCCGATCAAGCCGGCGCTCGACGGAACCGATCTTTCGGCGATCGAGGATTCAAACGGCAAGAAGCTGTTCGTCGAGTTCGTTCGCGTTGCGAAGCAACAGGGCAACGGTTTCGTCGACTACACCTGGCCGAAGCCGGGCAGCGAAAAACCGGTCGACAAACTCTCCAACGTGGCGCTGTTCCAGCCCTGGGGCTGGGTCGTGGGCAACGGCATCTATCTCGACGATATCGCTGCGAAGTCCCGGGCGATGCTGGTCCGGGAAAGCGGTATTGCAGCCGGCGGCATCCTGCTGATGGCACTGGCCGCGCTTGCGATCATCCGCGGTGTCGCCGGTCCGCTGGCGCAACTTCGCACCGCCATGGCCCGGATCGCCGAGGAGGACTTCTCGGCCGATGTGCCGGGGACCGGTCGCGGCGACGAGATCGGCGCGATGGCCGTTTCGCTGTCGCAATTGCGCGATTCCGTCGGCGAGCGCGTGGACAGGCGGCTTCGCCTCGTCGAGGAGCAGCGGATCCTGGTGGACCAGGAGAGGGAAAAAAGCGAGGTGGACCGTGTCCGCCGGGCGGAAAGCCTCGACGCCGTCATCGAGCATCTCGGGGCCGGGCTGCAACGGCTGGCCGATTGCAATATCCGGATGACCATCGACATGCCGTTCGACGGCGAATTCGAGCGGCTGCGCAACGACTTCAATTCCTCGATGGCCGTGTTCCAGGAAACCCTGGAGCAGGTGCTGGCCCTGGCGCTGGAGATCGACGACAATTCGCAGTCGCTCAGCCAGGATTCGCTGCACCTGTCCGATCGTGTCGAGAAACAGGCGGTGACGCTGGAGCAGACGGCTTCGGCGATCGAGGAGATCGCGGGGACGATCGTGGCATCGTCCGCCACAACGGCCGCAACACGCTCGGGGGCGCAGGAGATTTCACGAACCGTGATGGAAGCGACCGACATCGTGCACAAGGCGGTGGCGTCGATCGAGCGGATCGAAAAGGCATCGGTGGAAATCGGCAAGATCAACACGGTGATCGACGAGATCGCGTTCCAGACCAACCTGCTGGCGCTGAATGCCGGCATCGAGGCCGCGCGGGCCGGGGAGGCGGGGAAGGGCTTTGCCGTGGTCGCGCAGGAGGTGCGTGAACTCGCCCAGCGGTGCTCGGAAGCGGCAAGCGAAATCGGCGGCCTGATCGGTTCGACGCGAACCAGCGTCGTGGAAGGGGCCGACATGGTCAAGGCCACCGGCACGGCGCTCGGCCAGGTCCGGGAGCGGGTCGTGGCGATCACGGACGACATCAACACGCTGACCGCAGCCAGCGAAGAACAGTCGACGGCCATCCGCGAGGTCAGCGCGGCGGTCCAGGCGCTCGACGGGCTGACCCAGCAGAATTCGGCCATGGCCCAAGAGTCGACGGCCGCGACCCAGATGCTGGCCAGGCAGGCAAGCGAGCTGGGCAGCCTCGTCGGCCGGTTCAAGCTCAACCGCCGGAAGGAAAACCGCGCGGCCGGTGCGCCGGTCTGGACGGAAGCCGAGCGGATGATGCGGCTCGGCTATCGCAACGAGGGGTCGGCGGCGCCGCTGAAGGCATCGGCCTGATGCCGGATTTCCGGCGTACGCCGACGATCAGACATTGGAGCCGCGAATGGCATCGCAAACCGCGTCGGTGACGTCCCGGGTCGTCGCGGTGCCGCCGACATCGGGCGTCAAGATGCCATCGGCGCAGACCTTTTCCACCGCGCGCATCAGGCGGGCAGCGGCTGCCTGCTCGCCGAGATGTTCGAGCATCTGGGCGGCGGTCCAGAAGGTGGCGACGGGATTGGCGATGCCCTTGCCGGCAATGTCGAAAGCCGATCCGTGGATGGGCTCGAACATCGACGGGTAGCGCCGTTCCGGATCGATGTTGGCGGTCGGCGCGACACCGAGACTGCCGGCGAGCGCGCCGGCCAGGTCGGACAGGATGTCGGCATGCAGGTTGGTGGCGACGATGGTGTCGAGGCTCTTCGGGTTCTTCACCATCCGCACCGTCATGGCGTCGACCAGCATCTTGTCCCAGGTGACGTCCGGGAATTCCCGGGCCACCTCGGCGGCGATCTCGTCCCACATCACCAGGCCGAAGCGCTGGGCGTTCGACTTCGTGACGACGGTGAGCAGCTTGCGCGCCCGTGACTGCGCCAGACGGAAGGCGTAGCGCATGATGCGGGTCACACCGACGCGGGTGAAAATGGCGACCTCCGTGCCGACCTCCTCCGGCATCCCCCGGTGGGTGCGGCCGCCGTTGCCGGAATATTCGCCCTCGGAGTTCTCGCGCACGATGACCCAGTCGAGATCGCCAGGACCGATGCCGGCCAAGGGCGAGCTGATGCCGGGCAGGATGCGGGTCGGCCGGACGTTGGCATACTGGTCAAAGCCCTGGCAGATCGGCAGGCGCAATCCCCAGAGGGTGACGTGATCCGGCACGTCCGGAGCTCCGACCGCGCCGAAGAAGATGGCATCGAAGGCCTTCAGCTGCTCCGGCCCGTCGTCGGGCATGAGCGCGCCGGTGCGCTTGTAGCGGTCCGAGCTCCAGTCAAATGTGGTGACGTCGATGCGGAAGCTGCCGTCACGGGCTGCCAGCGTCTCGAGCGCCTGGAGGCCGGCGGCAATGACTTCAGGCCCAATGCCATCGGCCGGTATCGCGGCAATCCTGTAAGTCTTCATCGTTTCCCGGATCCTGTGGTTGTCGTGCGGCCGCGGCTCAGCGGTCCTCGGTCTCGCCGGGTCGCGGTCCGGCCAGGGAGCAGCCCGCGCAGCCGATGGCACAGCCGGTCTGCTCCGGTTCCGGCGCACAAGGCGCCTTGCGGCCGGAAAGGCCGTAGCGGATCTTCGTGCGGACATGCTTGGGCAGGAAGAAACGCCAGACGACATAGAGCGCGGCCGCAAGGACAATGGCGAAGGTCACCGCCTGGTCGAGGAAAGCGCCCATCAACCGTATCCCGCCAGGCTGGCGAGCTGGTAGGTCACGAAAGATGCGACATAGGCCAGCGCCAGCATGTAGACGAACATCATCACCGGCCAGCGCCAGGAATTGGTCTCGCGTCTGACCACCGCGAGCGTCGAGACGCATTGCGGGGCGAACACGTACCAGGCGAGAAGAGACAGGGCGGTGCCGAGCGGCCAGTGCCCGGCGAGGATTGTGCCCAGCGCTTCACCGCCGGCATCGCCGCCGACAGCGTAGACGGTGGCGAGTGCGCCGACGGCGACTTCACGGGCGGCAAGGCCCGGGATCAGCGCGACCGCAATCTCCCAGTTGAACCCGACGGGCGCCAGCAGCGGCTGGATGGCATGGCCGATCAGGCCTGCAAAGGAATGGTCGATGGCCGGCCCGGCCGCGCCGGCCGGCGGTGCGGGGAAGGTGGACAGGAACCAGATCAGGATCATCATCGACAGGATGATGGTGCCGGCGCGGCGCAGGAAGATGACGCCGCGCTGCAGGACGCCGGTGAGGACGGCGCGCAGCATGGGCCGCTTGTAGCCCGGCAGTTCCATGATGAAGGGTTCGCTCTTGCCGCGCCATACCCAGTGGCGGAAGACCCAGGCGACGACGAAGGCGCTGACGATGCCTGCCGCGTAGAGCGCGAACATGACCAGGCCGCGCAAGTCGAACACGCCGGCGACCTTGCGGGCGGGAATGAAGGCGGCGATGATCAGCGTGTACACCGGAAGCCGCGCGGAACAGGTCATCAGCGGCGCGATCATGATCGTGGCCAGGCGCTGGCGGCGGTTCTCGATCACCCGGGTGGCCATGACGCCGGGAATGGCGCATGCAAAGCTCGACAGCAGCGGAATGAAGGAGCGCCCGTGCAGGCCGGCGCCGCCGATAATCTTGTCCATCAGGAAGGCGGCCCGCGCCATGTAGCCGAAATCTTCCAGCAGGATGATGAAGAAGAACAGGATCATGATCTGCGGCAGAAACACCAGCACGGAGCCGACGCCGGTGATGATGCCGTCGACGAGAAGGCTTGTCAGCAGGCCGTCGGGCAGGATGGCGCGGAGGGTGCCGGCCAGCCAGTCGAAGCCGGCGGCGATCAGGTCCATCGGCACGGTTGCCCAGCTGAAAACCGCCTGGAACATCAGGAAGAGGACTGCCAGCAGGATGGCGATGCCGGCGACGGGATGCAGCAGCACCGCGTCGATGCGGCCGGTCCAGTCGCGGTCCTCGCCGGCGGCCGAAACGAAGCGGACGACCATGCTGTCGGCGGCGTGGTGGGCGTCGCGCACCTCGGCCGCGTTCTGTTCCAGCCAATGCTCCCTGCGGGCGGGCCGGAGGTCGGTCAGCATGCGGTCGAGTTCGGCGAGCAGCCGGTCGGTGCCGCCATGTTCGACGGCGACGGCCTCGACGACGGGGATGCCCAGCTCGTGCGACAGGCCGGGGATGTCGATCCGGATGCCGCGGTAGCGTGCAATGTCCGCCATGTTGAGCACGAGCAGCATGGGCAGGCCGGCGCCCGACATTTCCATCACCAGGCGCAGCATGAGGCGCAGGTTGGTGGCGTCGGCGACGCAGACGAGAAGGTCCGGCCGCTCGACGGCATTCGTCCGGCCGAGGATGACGTCGCGGGTGACGATCTCGTCGGGGCTGCGGCCGCGCAGGCTGTAGGTGCCGGGAAGGTCGATGACCGTGAGGTGGCGGCCGGCGGGCGTGCGAAGCGCGCCTTCCTTGCGTTCCACGGTCACGCCGGGATAGTTGGCGACCTTCTGCTGGCTGCCTGTCAGCGCGTTGAACAGCGCCGTCTTGCCGCAGTTCGGATTGCCGACAAGGGCGATCCGGGCGTTTCTCACCAGCGCTGTCTGATCGATGACGTTCATCAACGTGGCGCGGTTCCCGCGGGCCCCTGCGCGGGGGCCTCGCGAACGAGGATCATGTCGGCCTCGTGCCGGCGCAGCGCGACGCGCATGGAATCGACCTTCACGGCGATGGGGTCGCGGCCGAGGAAGCCTTCGTGGAGAACCTCGACGCGGGCCCCCTCGACGAAGCCGATTTCCAAGAGACGGCGCTCCAGCTCGACGTCGAAGACCTCGTCGCGGCCGTTCGTGGCGCCGGGTGACCGGCCGACCGCCGCGATGATGCCGCGCTGGCCCCGCCTTGCCTGCCCGAGCCTGAACTGGCCGTGTGTCGTCACTCTAACATCTCATCAGAAGCCGTTTGCCGCAGGATTGCGCGGCCTTTTCGCCGGATGCATGGCCAATCCGGCCGCGGAATACAAGCGGAAGCACCCCTCCTTGGAATTTTTCTAAAGTGGAGGTGCCGCGCGGAACCGCCACGGCGGATCACCGTTGGTTGTGCCGGCTCATCAAAATTGAGGCGGACGACGACCAGATTCGTGAGCCGCCGACGATTCCTGCCATAAAATTTCCGCAAATGATTCCGCTTGTTTTGCGGTGCAGCATCCAGCGGCTCGGCCCGGCTGCCAACCACATTGGGGAACATGTATGCAACGTCGCCAGTTCAACGTCGCCATGGCGCTCGGCCTGTTGGCAACAACAACCCTTGCCCGTTCCGCGCTGGCGCAGGACGGTGGAGGCAAGGCAGCAGAAGCGGCCGATGACGCGATCGCGTTCGACTTCGAGACGCTGACCGGCGCGGCGAAGACCAAGGCCGGGCAGGCCTTCGCACCGCCGAGCGAGGAGCTTCCGGAAGCGCTGGCCGCGCTGAATTACGACGACTACCGGCACATCGCCTACGATCCGGACCGGACCGTCTGGCGCGGCAACGAATCTTTCGAGCTGCAGGCATTCCACATGGGATGGCTGTTCAGGTCACCGGTGAACGTGTTCACGGTTTCCGGCGGCCAGGCGCGGCCGGTGCGCTTCACGGCGAAGGACTTCATCTACCGCGAGCCGCTCGACGCGGAGAAGCTTCAGCAGGTGGACATGCCGGGCGTCGCGGGGTTTCGTATCCTCTACCCGCTGAACAATGCGGGCGTCATGGACGAGCTGGTTGCCTTCCAGGGTGCCAGCTATTTCCGCGCGCTCGGCCGCGGGTCGCGCTACGGCCTGTCGGCGCGCGGGCTCGCGATCAACACGGCGACCGAGGTGGACGAGGAATTTCCCCGCTTCAGCGATTTCTACGTCGAGAAGCCTGAACGGGGTGATGGCGTCCTGACCGTTTATGCACTCATGGACAGCCCGAGCGTCACGGGGGCTTACCGTTTCGTCATCACGCCGGGCGATACGACCCAGATTGAAGTGACCGCGCGGATCTTCCTGCGCGAAGACGTCAGCCGGCTGGGCATCGCGCCGCTCACCTCGATGTTCCTGTTCAACGGGGTGAACCGCCACGCCTTCGACGATTACCGCGAGAGCGTCCACGACAGCGAGGGTTTGAAGATCGTCCGCGCCGACGGCGAGGAGATGTGGCGCAGCCTGAACAACCCGACGCGCCTGGCCAGTTCGTTCTTCAACGAGACCAATCCGCGCGGGTTCGGCCTGTTCCAGCGGTCGCGCGCCTTCGACGACTACCAGGATGCCGGGGCGCATTACGAGATGCGGCCATCGGTGCTGGTCGAGCCGCTCGGCGAGTGGGGACCCGGCATGATCGGGCTGATCGAGATCCCGACCGAGCTGGAGGTCAACGACAACATCGTGGTGCTGTGGATCCCCGAAGGCGAGGCCAAGGCGGGGCAGAGCCACGAATTCCGCTACCGCCTGACATGGGGTTCGATCGAGGAGGACCGGTCGCGCCTGGCGCGGGTCGTCGAGATTTCGAGCGGCGACGGCGGCGTTTCCGGCGTCCAGGCCGAGGACAAGCAGAGCACCCGGAAGTTCGTCATCGACTTCGAGGGCGGGCCGCTCGGGAACCTTCCGCCGGAAGCCGACGTTAAGGCTGCAGTGTCCGTCTCGGCGGGCAAGGTCGCGCATGCGACCGTGTCACAGGTGGAGACGACGCACCGCTGGCGAATGGTGATCGACCTGGAGCTTCCAGAGGACGGTCCCGTCGAGATCAACGCCTACCTTGACCAGCGTTCTGTCCGCATTTCCGAAAATTGGCTTATCCAGTGGAGAAAAGGTGATGAGCAGCGTTCCTGAGGTGAAGATGATGTCCGAGAGGCATTCGCAGGACATGCATCCCCCCGTCGCGCCCCTCGCGATGCCGGAACAGATGATCGAACGTCCGCGGCGGCCCTTCCGCCTCGCGGTCCTGCTGTCGGCCTTCCTCTCGCCCGCGTCCTAGTTCCCTTCCATCCCGGATTGCCATCGTGGTTCGTCTCCGACGCTCAGTGTCGTTCATCTTCAGTTTCGTGGTTGCGGCCATCGCATCGCGCCTTGCGGCGGATGTCTTCTTTTCCGACGGATCCGACCCGGTGGACGTGGTCCGCATCCTGCTCCTGGCGACGACCACCGCCTGGATCGCCTGGGGCGCATCGCTGGCCGTCCAGGGGGTTTTCATCTCCGACAAGAAGAGCCGGCCACGCGACCGCCACCCGGTGCCTCTCGATGCCGGGAAGATCGGCGTGCTGGTTCCCGTCTACAACGAGGACCCGGTGTCGGTGGCCTCCCGCGTGATGGCGATGGCGCGATCGGTTGAGGCGACCGGCGAAGGCCGGCGGTTCGATTTCATCGTGCTTTCGGACACGCAGGACGACACGATCGCCAACGTCGAGCGGCGCTGCACGCAGCGGTTGCGCAGCGAGGGGCCGGAGGCGATCCGCTTCTTTTACCGGCGGCGCGAGAAGAACACCGGCAAGAAGGCCGGCAACATCGCAGAATTCCTGCGCGGATCGGGCGCGGCCTACCCGTTTCTCGTCATCCTCGATGCCGACAGCCTGATGGAAGGCGAGACCATGGTCGAGATGGTCCGGCGGATGGAGGCCGAGCCACGCCTCGGCCTGCTCCAGACGCTGCCGAAAATCATCCACGCCAAATCCTGGTTCGGACGCGCGATCCAGTTTTCCGCGGCCTTCCATTCGCCCGCCTTCACGCGCGGCCTGGCGGCCATGCAGGGGCGGACAGGCCCGTTCTGGGGCCACAACGCGATCGTGCGCACCCGCGCTTTCGCGGAAAGCTGCGGTCTGCCGGCGCTGACCGGGAAACCGCCGCTCGGCGGCCACATCCTCAGCCACGACTACGTAGAGGCGGCCATGCTGGCGCGCAACGGATGGACGGTGCGGGTGGATGCCGACCTCGAAGGCTCCTACGAGGAAGGGCCGGACAACATCATCGATTTCGCCAAGCGCGACCGGCGCTGGTGCCAGGGCAACCTGCAGCACGGCCGCCTGCTCGGCGCACCGGGCCTGAAGCCGTGGAGCCGGTTCGTTTTCGCCCAGGGGATCATGGCCTACCTGGCCTCGCCGCTCTGGCTGGTCTTCCTCGTCGCCACGCTGCTGGCGCCGCTGCTGGCGCCGCCGCTCAACTACTTCCCGCAGCCGCGCATGCCGGCAATCTTCCCGCGGCCCGAGACGATGCAGGCCATCGCCCTGCTGGTCGGGATCTTCGGCCTGCTGATCGGCCCGAAACTGCTGATCGCCGGCCGTGCGCTGGTAACCGGGCAGTCGAAGACGATGCCCATGCGCGTGCCCTTCCTGCGCAGCACGGTGGCGGAAGTCCTCTGGTCAAGCGTGCTGGCGCCCATCACCCTGATGTTCCAGAGCCGTTCGGTCTTCCAGGTGCTCCTGGGACGCGACGGCGGCTGGCCTGCTTCCAACCGCGATGCCGACGAGATCGGCATGCGCGAATCCTGGGCCGCGTCGTGGTGGATCGTCGCCACGGGCGTGCTGCTGCTGGCCGGCTCGGTGGAGTTCAAGGCCGATCTCTTCTACTGGTTCCTGCCGGTGGCGGTGCCGATGATCCTGGCGCCTGCGATCATCAGCTGGTCGTCGCGGCGACATAGCGGCCAGAAGGCCGCGCAGGCGGGCCTGTTCCTCACGCCGATGGAACTGGCGCCGGCACCGGTCATCCAGGCCTACGAGGCCCACAGGGCAGGGTGGCGGCACGAGGCCCTCACGCCGGACGTGACCGGCCAGGCCGGCCTGCAGACCGGGCAGGTTGCCGCGTCATGAGCCAGCCGATCATCCCGGGCGTGTCGAGGCGGGACCTCCGTCTCGACGCGGTGCGGGGCCTCGCCCTGCTGACGATCTTCATCAACCACGTCCCGAACAATCCGCTGGAGCTGTACACGTCGCGCAATTTCGGATTTTCCGACGCGGCTGAAGCCTTCGTGCTGATGGCGGGGATTGCCGTGTCGCTCGCCTATTCCGGCGGCTTTCTCAAGGGGGCGTTCCGCGAGCCGGTCGCCCGCATCCTGCGGCGCGCCCGGACGCTGTATGTCGTCCATGTGCTGATCATGACGCTGGCGCTGGTGATCATCGGGACAGGACTTCATGCCTTCGGGGTCACATCGGTCGCCGAGCACGTGAACTATACCCGGCTCCAGACCGACACGTGGCGGGCGGCCATCGGCGTTCCGCTGCTCGGATACCAGATCGGCTATTTCAACATCCTGCCGCTCTACGTGGTGCTGCTGGTCGCTTCCACCGGCCTGCTGGCGCTGGCCACACGGAGCGTTCATGCCATGCTCTCGGTGTCGCTGCTGGTCTGGGTGCTCGCGCACCTGACCGGCATCAACTTCCCGAACTGGCCCGGCCAGTGGGGCTGGTTCTTCAACCCCTTCGGCTGGCAATTCATCTTCGCCATCGGCGTTGCCATCGGGCTCGGCGTGAAGACCGGGCGGCCGCTGGTGGCCTGGAACGGCCCGCTCTACGCGCTGGCCTGGGCCTTCGTGCTGTTCGCGGCGGTCTGGATCAAGTTCGACATGGGTGCCGTGCCGGGCCTGTCCAGCCTGCCGTTCCTCTTCGCGGATACCGACAAGGGCCCGCTCGCCTTCCTGCGCCTGGCGCACGTGCTGGCGCTGGCCTACGTGGTGATCTACACACCGGCAATCGGGCGGATCCTGTCCAGCCGCGCGATGGCACCCGTCATCCTCATGGGACGCAATGGCCTGGCCGTTTTCGCCGCCGGGTCGGTGCTGGCCATCCTGCTGCAAGTGGTCTTCGAAATTTGGCCCGTTGGCGAGGGAATGAAGGTGGCGATCATCCTCGTGGGCATCGGCGCGCACTATCTGGTCGCGCTGGCCGCCGACCGTGGCCTGTCCTTTCCGTTCCGGCAGCGCCAGGCCGAGGACCGAAGCGCCGTGCGGCCGGGACTCGCGTCGCCGGTGGCCGGGCCGGTCAGCGAACCGGCGGCCTGATGCCGCGCTGTCATCCCGGCTGCCGGACGATCATGTCCACCGACTGGAGGCTCGTCTGGCCGCCCGACATGCGCAGGTTGCCCTTCACCGGCGCGACGTCGAAATAGTCGCGTCCCAGGGCGACGACCACGTGGTCTTCCCCGGCAATCAGGTTGTTGGTCGGATCGAACTCGATCCAGCCCATGCCGGGGCCGCACCAGGCGGTGACCCAGGCATGCATGGCATCGGCACCTTCGAGGCGTGGCTGGCCCTCCGGCGGGATCGTTCGAAGAAATCCGCTGACGTAGCCGGCCGGAATGCCGAGCGAGCGAAGCGCGGCGATCATGACATGGGAGAAATCCTGGCAGACGCCGTGACGTGCGGCGAAGGCCTCGGAAAAGGGCGTGTCGACAGCCGTTGACGTGGGGTCGAAAACCATTTCCTCATGCAGGGCGGCGCAGAGCTTGGAAACGATGGCAAAGACGCTTGCCGCGCCCACCGCGATGCCGGCCGCCCAGGCAGTGACAATCGGGTCCGGCGAGACGCGCGGCGATGGCGGCAGGAAGTGATGCGGCGCCTGCGGGCCGAGGGATGCGATCGCGCGGATTCCGGCCTTCAGGTCTTCCAGCGGCGGCGAGGTGTCGTCCGGGACGCGGCCTGGCTGCCGATCGACCAGCGCGGTCATCAGGAAGGCGGTGCGGGTGACCGCCTCGCCGTAGCGGATGGTCGTTACCGGATTGCCGAAGAAGTCGAACCGCTCGCTGCGTCCGGCCGGCAGGGGATCGAAGTCCAACCGGCTCTCAATGACCTTCTGCAGGGGGGCAAGCGCCCGCGGCACCATGCGCAGGACATGCAGCCCCGCTTCCGCCGGGGTCTCGTAGTCGTATTCGATGGAGAGGCGGATATCGTAGAGCATGGTCAGTGAAGATAGGATTCGGCCAGAAGGCCATGGAGTTCACCGACCTGGGCCTGCAGTTCGGCCAGCCGTTCGCCGGTGACGGTTTCCGCCGAGGCGGACGACAGGGCGGTCACGAGCGAGATCGTCCGTGTCTGGAACGGCGTGGTGCTTTCCCCGGCCGGACGGGGCAGGAAGATGGCATGTTCGTTCATGGCCCGGCACTGGTGATGCACCGATCGCGGGTTCAACTCGTCGAGGAGCAGCAGGTCGATTGCCGTGTAGCGGTCGGTATCGACGGTATAGCGGCGGCGGTGCGTCATGATCGAATCGCCGACCTCGATGGCGAGGTCGAGCGCGCCGGAGGGTGCATCCGGCGCGGTGCAGTCGGCCAGGAGCCGCAGCATGGCCAGCGAGCGCTCGATGGCGCGTCCGATGCCGAGGAAGCGCCAGCCGGTGAAGCGGTACATGTTCTCGTGCACCAGGCCGCTGAACCCGGAAATCTTGCGCAACAGGACGCTGTAGGCGCGTGCGGCGTCGTCGCCGGCGGTGACCCTGGAGGCGAATTCGCGCAACGTCCTGTCGAGATCGACGAGGGAATTCCAGCCATCGGTCGAGAAGCGGTCGCGCACCCGCCCGGCGCAGCGCAGCGCGGATTCCAGGTTGCGGGCCAGACCCGGCGGAACCGGTTCGGCAGGATCGGCGCCGATGACGGTGAGCTGGTCGGCGATGTGGCTGGCGAGCGGGTAATCGGCCGAGCCGGTTTCGGCAACGCGCAGGTGGTAGGCGCGCAACAGCCGGATCTGGTCCTCGGCGCGCTCGACATAGCGTCCCAGCCAGAGCAGGTTGTCGGCGGCGCTAGAGGGAAGGATGCCCAGTTCGGAGCGCCGCGCCGCCGTCACCTTGTGGTGCAACAGGGTTTCCGGCTGCTCGATCCGGTCGGAGACCACCCAGACGTCGCAGACCGAGCCGCCCCGCTGCATGGAGATGTCGGCGCTGTTGCTGGTGTGGCCGATGCGGGCGAAGCCGCCCGGCATCACGGTCCAGCCGTTGCGGGTGCGGGCGAGGAAAACGCGCATGCTCATGGGGCGCGGGGTCAGCCTGCCACCGGCCAGTGCCGGCGTGGTGGACAGGGAAAGGATCTCCTGCGCAGCGAGTCCGGCGGCGTGATCGCGGATCCAGTCCGGGTTGACGGGCGCGCCGTCCGTGGTGACGCCGGCGATCACCGCGTCCCTGCCATGGTCGAAGGGCAGGCCGGTCGACATGGCCTTGTCGATGGTCATGCGGGCACTGTTGGCCACCACGTATTCGCAGGCGGCCGGCGCGCCGCACCACCAGGTCGCGATGTTGGGCATGGCGAGGGGCGTGCCGGTGAGGAATTCCGCGATGCGGGGCATGAAGGCCATCATCGCGCGGGCCTCGAGCGCGCCGGACCCCAGCGCGTTGACCAGGGTGCAGGAGCCGGCCCGCAGGGCCTCGACGAGGCCGGGCGTGCCGATCTGCGAGTCCTCTTCGAGCTCCAGGGGATCGGCCCAGGCCGAATCGAGCCGGCGCCACAGCACCTCGACGGGTTTCAGTCCGCCGACGGTGCGAGCAAGAAGGCGGCCGTCCTGTACCGTGAGATCGGCGCCCTGCATGAGGGTGAAGCCGAGGTAGCGGGCGATGTAGGCGTGTTCGAAATAGGTGTCGTTGAGCGGGCCGGGCGTGAGGATGCCGACGCGGCTGTTCTCGCTCTCGCACATGGATTGCAGCATGTCGCGGAAGCGGCGGTAAAAGCCGGCCAGGCGCATGACGCGGTTCTGCCGGAACAGGGCGGAGAAGCTGCGGTTGGTGGCCATGCGCGTTTCCAGCGCGAAGCCCGCGCCGGAGGGCGCCTGGGTGCGGTCGCCCAGCACCCACCAGCTGCCATCGGGGCCGCGGCCGATGTCGAAGGCGACATGGTGCAGGAATTTGCCGCCACGCGGCGTGATGCCGACCACGGGGCGCAGCCATTCCGGGTTGGCCGCCAGGAGTTCGGGCGGCAGGATGCCTTCGGAAACCAGGCGGTTCTCGCCGTAAATGTCGGCCATCACCTGTTCGAGCAGTTCGGCCCGCTCCGTCAGCGCCGCGGCGATGGTGTCCCACTCCGCCTTCTCGATGAGAAGGGGGATGTGGCTGAGCGGCCATTCGCGCTCGGTCGACCCGTTCTTGCCGTAGTGGCGGAAATAGACCCCGCCGTCGCGCAGGTACTGGTCGGCGCGGTTGAGCGCGATGTCGCGCTCCTCGTCGTCGAGCGAGGCCAGGTGCTGCAGCAGCGGCAGCCAGACCGGGCGGACATTGCCGGCCCCGTCGAGCAGCTCGTCGGCAATGCCGGGCAGCAGGCTGTACCCGGCAAGCAGGCCGGACAGGTCGGCCGCCTCGTTCGGTGCGGATTGGTCCATCTGGCGTCGGGCCCTAGAGACCGGCAGGGCGGCGCAGGTCGAGCGTCATGGGAAATTCCGCATGCGGCGTCCGGGGCGGGGGCACGGATGCGCCGGGCGTATGCCCGGAATGCTCGAACCGCGCAAGACGCCGGGCCTCCGCCTCGTTGCTGTTGACGGGAAAGGTATCGTAGTTGCGTCCGCCCGGGTGGGCGACATGGTAGACGCAGCCGCCGAGCGCGCGGTCGGCCCAGGTGTCGAAAATGTCGAATGTGAGCGGCGCCTGCACCGGGATGACGGGATGCAGCGCCATGGCCGGCTGCCAGGCCTTGAAGCGCACGCCGCCGACGGCCTCGCCGCTGACGCCGGCATCGACCAGCGGGATCCGCCTGCCGCCGCAGGCCACGACATAGCGGCCGGGATCGGCCGCCGTCAGCTTGACCTGGAGGCGCTCGGTGGAACTGTCGGTGTAGCGCGCCGTGCCGCCGATCGCGCCGGTCTCGCCCAGCACGTGCCAGGGTTCCAGCGCCTGGCGCAGCTCCAGCTTCACGCCCTCGTATTCGACCTCGCCGCAGAAGGGGAAGCGGAACTCGGCCTGCGCCTCGTACCATTCCGGACGGAAGGCATAGCCGTGCTGGCGCAGGTCGGCGAGGACGTCGAGGAAATCGGTCCAGACGAAATGCGGCAGCATGAAGCGGTCGAGCAGCGTGGTGCCCCAGCGGGTGAAGCTGCCCTTGGCCGGACTGTTCCAGAAACGGGCGATGAGCGCGCGCAGCAGAAGCTGCTGGGCCAGGCTCATGCGCGGGTCCGGGGGCATCTCGAAGCCGCGGAACTCGACAAGGCCAAGCCGTCCGGTCGGGCCATCCGGCGAGTAGAGCTTGTCGATGCAGATCTCGGAGCGGTGGGTGTTGCCGGTCACGTCGGTAAGCAGGTTGCGCAGCAACCGGTCGGTCAGCCAGGGCAAGGGCGGCTGGCCTTCGGCCGGGTGGGGGATCTGCGCCAGCGCGATCTCCAGTTCGTACAGGCTGTCGTGGCGGGCCTCGTCGATGCGCGGCGCCTGGCTGGTCGGGCCGATGAACAGGCCCGAGAACAGGTAGGACAGGCTCGGATGGCGCTGCCAGTGCAGGATGAGCGACCGCAGCAGGTCCGGGCGGCGCAGGAAGGGGCTGTCCATCGGCGTCGCACCGCCGACGACGACATGATTGCCGCCGCCGGTTCCGGTATGGCGGCCGTCAATCATGAACTTGTCGGCACCGAGCCGCGACTGGCGGGCATCCTCGTAGACGCCCTCGGTGATCGCGACGCATTCCTCCCAGCGGGTGGCGGGATGGATGTTGACCTCGATGACACCGGGATCGGGCGCAACGCGGATGACGTTCAGACGCGGGTCATGCGGCGGCGCATAACCCTCGATGTGCACGCGCAGGCCCTCGGTCTCGGCGGCGCTCTCGACGGCGTTGAGCAGTTCCAGGTAGTCCTCGACCCGCTCGACGGGGGGCATGAAGACGCACAGGCGGCCATCACGCGGTTCGACCGCGATGGCGGTGCGGACAGCCTGGCCGACCTCGGAGATTTCCTGCTCGATGACGTTCTGGACGGGCGTCCCGGGCGAGAAGGAGGCCATGCGGGCCGGATGCGCGGCATCGGGTTTTTCCGGTTCCGGCGCCTTCGGCCGCTCCACGTCGGGAAGCGGGCCCTTGGGCTCCGTCGGGTCGGCGATGTTGACGTAGGGATACTGAGACGGCGGGACGTAGGGCAGCGATCCCAGGGGCAGGCGGAAGCCGACCGGGCTGTCGCCGGGGACAAGGAAGACGTGGCCGCGGCGGGGCTTCCAGCGCTCGGACTGCCATTTGCGGCTGTCGGCCGCTCGGGCCTGCCAGCGCTGGATCGGAAGCACGTAGCCGGAGGGGTTTGTCAGGCCGCGTTCGAAGACCCTGGCGATGCGATAGCGCTCCTCCGGATCCTTCAGGCGGGAGTTTTCCGGGGTGACGTTCTCCGGCAGGTTGGCCTCGCGCAGCACCCATTCTGCGGGATCCTCGAAGGCCGGCACGACATAGTCGCGGTTGACCGCCAGGTGGTCGGCGATGGCGCCCAACAGGCGCGCCGCCTCGTCGGGGCCGGCGCTGGTGTCGTCGTGCTCGCCGGCAATGAGGCTGGCGTTTTTCCAGACCGGCTTGCCGTCGCGGCGCCAGAACAGCGAGAAGGTCCAGCGGGGCAGGGTTTCGCCGGGGTACCACTTGCCCTGGCCGTAGTGCAGCATGCCGCCCGGCGCGAACCGGCCGCGCAGGCGGCGGATCAGGGTGTCGGCCAGCGCGCGCTTCTGCGGCCCCACGGCGGCGGTGTTCCATTCTTCGGATTCGAAATCGTCGATCGAGACGAAGGTGGGCTCGCCGCCCATGGTCAGGCGTACGTCGCCTTCTTCCAGTTGCCGGTCGACCTGCTTGCCGAGCCGGTCGAGCGCCTGCCAGGAGTCCTCTGGGAAGGGCTTGGTGATCCGCGGATGCTCCGAGACACGCGAGACGTGCATGTCGAAGGAGAAGTCGACCTCGGCATAGCTGGCCGCGCCGGCGATGGGCGCGGCGTTGCGGTAATGCGGGGTCGCGGCCAGCGGGATATGGCTTTCGCCGGTCAGAAGCCCCGACGTCGGATCGAGGCCGATCCAGCCGGCGCCCGGCAGATAGACTTCCACCCAGGCATGCAGGTCGGTGAAATCGTGATCGGTGCCGGCAGGGCCGTCGAGGGCGACCAGGTCGGGCTTGAGCTGGATGAGGTAGCCGGAAACGAAGCGGGCGGCCAGGCCAAGGTTGCGCAGGACCTGGACGAGCAGCCAGGACGAATCGCGGCAGGAGCCGCTTGCCTTCTCCAGCGTTTCCTCGGGTGTCTGAACACCGGGTTCCATGCGGATCAGGTAGTCGGTCTCGTCGGAAATTCGGTGGTTGAGGGCGACGACCATGTCGACGGTCCGCCGGGGCGTGCGGTCGACGGTCTCGAGAAAGGCCGCCAGGCGCGGCGTCACCGGTTCCGCCTTCATGTAGATCGACAGGTCGTCGCGCAGGTCCTCGGGATAGTCGAAGGGCCAGGTCTCGGCGCTTTCCTCGACGAAGAAGTCGAACGGGTTGTAGACCGTCATGTCGGCGACGAGATCGACCTCGATCTTCAGTTCCGTGACAGGCTCGGGAAAGACGAACCGGGCCAGCCAGTTGCCGTAGGGATCCTGCTGGTGATTGACGAAATAGCCCTGCGGCGAAACCTTCAGCGAATGAGAGATGACCCGGGTGCGTCCGTGCGGCGCGGGGCGCAGCCGGATGACCTGCGGCCCGAGCGTGACCGGGCGATCATACTTGTAGTGGGTAAGGTGATAGACTGCCGCCTTGATCGACATGAATCCGTCCTGCGATTGTTCGCCTGCCAGACTTCCACTTTTTTAGCCGCGGGACAATCGCCGAGCGGACGCTTTCCGGATCCGCCCGTGGGCATCGGCCAGGGACGGCATCCCGACAGGGGTCATGCGATGCCCAGCATCCGGCGGGCGTCCGCAGGGCTCGCGACGTCGCGCCCGGCTCCCCGGGCGGATGCGGCGAGCGCCTCGATCAACTGGCCGTTGGACCGGGTCTTGCTGCCATCGGGAAGGTAGAAGGTGTCCTCGACGCCGGTGCGCAACATGCCACCGAGCTCGGCGGCGCGGCGATGGACCGGCCAGATTTCCGCGCGCCCGATCAGCGTGGCCTGCCAGAAGCTGCCGGGCAGCAGGTAGTCCTGCAGCCATTCCAGCAGGGCGGCATCGACGGGCATGCCGGAAGCGACACCCATGACGAGATTGTATTGTGCGCGGTTCGTCATGCCATTGGCGACATACATGGCGACCGACCGGACGATGCCGGTGTCGAAGCATTCGAACTCGGGGATGGTGCCGCTTTCAGCCATCGCGTCGAGATGGTCCTTCACCTTCGCCGGCATGTTCTCGAACAGGATGGGCGGCCAGGCCCACTCGCCGTTGGCCTTGAGCTTCAGGTAGTTGAGCGAGCCGGCATTGCAGGCGGCGATCTCCGGCGCCAATTGGCGCACCACGGCGAGCGGCGCGGCGTAGTCGGCATCGACCGTGCCGGTCGTCGTGTTGACCAGGATGCCGGGACAGGCGGCGCGAATGGCTTCGACGATCTCGCCTGCAACGGCGGTGTCCCAGGTGGGAAGGTGGCCCATGCCTTCTTCCTGGCGCCGGAAATGGACGTGGATGATGGAGGCGCCGGCGTTCCAGGCTTCGCGCGCGGAGGCGGCGCACTGGTCCGGCGTGACCGGTACCGGGTGCTGGCGCGGGTCTGTGAGCACGCCGTTCAGCGCGCAGGTGATGATGGCCTTGTCCATGTGGGTCCTCACTGGCGGAAGCGGCTGCCCTGCGCCGGCGGTTTCACGGGCTGGCCGGCGAAGCACTGGGCATGGGTCATCCAGGTCGTGGCGACCGGTCCCTCGACGTGGAGCGCCGTGTCGGCCAGGGCGCGGGTCTGCGTGACGACGGCGGCGAAATCGGCCGCCGGTCCCGATATGCGGCCGGCCGAAGCCTCTCCGAAGGTCCACAGGGTACCGGAGGGTGCCGTCAGTTCCAGCAGCGGCACGGCGCCGGGAACCGGCAGGCCATGGACCTGGTGCGACCAGCCGAAGGTGTTGACGCCGAGCACGACGATGTTGCGGATGCGGTCGGTCTCCTCGCGGGTCTTGCCCAGGGTGTCGAAGACCTCGAAACCATGCGCCCAGGTCTCCATCTGCCGCGCGGTGATCGAGGATCGCGCCGACATGGACGGTCCGACCCAGGCCAGGCGGGCCTTCGGGTCCATCGCTTCCCAGCGTGCCGCCATCGCCCGCGCCTGCGCAATCCAGGCATCGCGCAGTTCGGGGCCCCGCTCCGAGATCGCGGCATTCTCGAGCGAGCGGAATCCGCCGCCGGCGGCGAATGTTTCCGTGACCCGGGCCGCGAACGCGTCGAAGGCGGCGGGATCGCTTGCGGACAAATCCGCTGCCAGGTTCCAGAAATGGAGGTGAACGAGCACGTCGCCGATGGTCCAGCCCTTGAACTGTGTCGGGCGATCGAAGCCGGATGGCGCGAGACCGGCCACTGCCGCATGCAGGGCCTCGCTTTCGGCCAGGAAGTCGCGGGCTTGCGGCAGGCTCATGGCTCTTCCTCCGTTATGGTGACAACCGGGCTTCCGGCGGCGACCTGCTGGCCGACGGAAACGGCGACGTCCGCCACGATGCCGTCAATGTCGGCTCGCAACTGGTGCTGCATCTTCATGGCTTCCATGACGGCCAGCACCTGGCCGGACACGACGCGGTCGCCCGGCCCCACGGCGAGAGAGACGACCAGGCCCGGCATGGGCGCGGCGACCCGGCCCGACCCGGCTTCCCCGGCCGATGGCTCCCACGGCCGGTGGCGGGCAAGCGCCACAGACTGCGTTCCGATCTGGACATGCATGCCGCCGTTGCCATCCGGGGCCTCTGCGACTGCGGCGCCACGCCCGTCGATGGTCAGCCCGCGCCAGCCGGGTCCGGGCTCCTCGAGACGGATCTCGTGGCACCAGTCCGGCCCGGTCACCATCCAGCCGCGAGGTCCGACTGCCTCGGCTTGCAAAGCATGCACGCGGCCGGATTCGATGAGGTCGACCGGCACGGGAAGGCCGCCATCGGAGGCAAAGCCGCACAGGCTGTCGTCCGTCATGGGCGAGGCGTCGAGCGCTTCGTGCATGGCCCCCTGAAGGACGAGGGCGGCACCGGCGGCAAGGAGACGGCTGCCTGGCGGCGTTTCGGCCATGCCGTCGGGCCAGGTTTCGGCGATGAAGGCGGTGGTTGCCTCGCCGGCAACGAAGGCCGGCGCATCGAGGATGCCCGCCAGGAAACCGGCATTCGTGGTCAGGCCGAGAATGGCGGTGCGTTCCAAAGCTGCCAGGAGGCGGGTTCGTGCCGCCTCGCGGGTTTCGCCCCAGGCGATCAGCTTGGCCAGCATGGGGTCGTAGAAGGGGGTGATCTCCTGTCCGCCGGCGATCCCCGCATCGATGCGGATTCCCGGACCTTCAGCCGGCGACCAGAGCGCGACCTGCCCCGTGACGGGCAAGAAATCGCATGCCGGGTCCTCGGCATAGAGACGCACCTCGATGGCATGTCCGGACAGGCGCACCTCATCCTGCGTCACGGGCAGGGGCTCGCCCATGGCGACCCTGATCTGCCAGGCGACGAGATCATGGCCGGTGACCATCTCGGTGACCGGGTGTTCGACCTGGAGCCGCGTGTTCATCTCGAGGAAATGGAAACGGCCCTCGTCGTCGAGCAGGAATTCGACGGTGCCGGCGCCGCAATAGCCGACGGCCGATGCCGCGGCCACGGCGGCCGCACCCATGCGCTCGCGCAGGCCCTCCGTCATCACCGGGCAGGGGGCTTCCTCCACCACCTTCTGGTGACGGCGCTGGACCGAGCAGTCGCGTTCGCCGAGGTGGATGCAATTCCCCCTGGCGTCTGCAAAGACCTGGATCTCGACGTGGCGCGGCCGAAGGATTGCCTTCTCCAGGATGAGTTGTCCCGAGCCGAAGGCGGAGACAGCTTCATTGCGGGCCAGCGCGAGGGCATCCGGCAATGCATCCGGTGTTTCGACGAGGCGCATGCCGCGGCCGCCACCGCCGGCCGCCGCCTTCGCCATCACCGGGTATCCGATCCGTTCGGCCTCGCGCGCGAGCGTGGCTTCGGACTGGTCCGCGTCCTGGTAGCCGGGCACGCAGGGCACGCCCGCGGCGATCATGGCGCGCTTGGCGCCGGCCTTGTCGCCCATGACGGCGATGGCCTCGGCCGGCGGGCCGACGAAGACCAGGCCGGCCGCCTCGACGGCACGGGCAAAATCCGCGTTCTCGGACAGGAACCCGTAGCCCGGATGGATGGCTCCGGCGCCGGACAGGCGGGCGGCCTCCAGGATCGCTGCGGCGTCAAGGTAGCTCTCGCCTGCCGGGCCGGGGCCGATCCGCACGGCATCGTCGGCGAGGCGGACATGGGGCGCGCGGTCATCGGCATCGGAATGGACAGCAATGGTGCGCAGGCCGAGATCCCGGGCCGTGCGGATGATGCGGCAGGCGATCTCGCCCCGGTTGGCGATCAGGAGGGAGGTGAACGGCTTCAGCATGGCTTGGCCGTCCAGCCGGCGGGGCGCTTGTCGAAGAAGCTGGCCATGCCTTCGCGGCCATCGTCCGACAGGATGGCGTCGGCAAAGGTCTTCGCGGCTGCATCGACAGCCTGCGCCGCCGACAGCGCGGGAAGGCCCTGCAGCAGCCGCTTGGTGGCGACCACAGCTTCCGGCGCAGCCTTGCGCAGTTTGGCACGCAGGCCGCCGATCTCGGCCTCGATCGCGGCGGCCGGGACGACCCGGTCGACCAGTCCGGCAGCGCAGGCCGCCGTCGCATCCATGGCCTCTCCCGTCAGCATCAGGCGCCGCGCGGCCGTCATGCCCGCACGGGCCACGACGAAAGGCGCGATCTGGGCAGCGACCAGCCCGACGCGGGCTTCCGACAGGGCCAGCCGGGCATCCGGCGTGGCGATCACCAGGTCGGCGGTGCAGGCGAGGCCGAGGCCGCCACCCATGGCCGCGCCCTCGATCACCGCGACGGTGAATTGCGGCAGATCGGCCAGGGCCCGGTACATTCGCGCGCCCTCGCGGCTCAGCGCCTCGATCTCGTCGCGGCCTGCCTGCCCGAGGCGCTTCAGGGCGGCGAGGTCGGCGCCGGCGCTGAACATGGCATCCCGGCCGCGAAAGGTGAGACCGCGAATGTCGCGGCGGTTTTCCAGCGCGCCGGCCAGGGCAAGCAGATCGGCCGCCCGGGCAGGCGAAAGCGGATTGCGGCGCTCCGGTTCGTTGAACCAGACCGTCAGCCAGCCGCCGTCCGGCTCCAGGTCGAGGGTGACTGTTTCCGGAAATCCGCTCATATCCGCGCCACTCCGAAAGCGTTCGGCCGGAGGGCGCGGGCGCGTGCCTCCAAGCAAGTGTCGAGGCAGAAGGCGATGACCTTGCGGCTGTCGCGCGGATCGATCACGCCATGATCGAGCACGCGGCCGGAGGTATAAAACGGCGAGGACTGCCGGTCGAACAGCGCCTGGATGGCGGCCTCCTGGCGGGCAAGCCGGTCCTCGTCGGGTTCGACGCCGCGCCTGGCCGCGCCGGCACGGGCCACCACGCTCATCGTGCGGGCCGCCTGCTCGCCGCCCATGACACCGGAGCGTGACGTCGGCCAAGCGAAGAGGAAATCGGGTTCGAAGGCGATGCCGCACATGCCGTAATTGCCGGCCCCGAAACTGGCACCCGCGTAGAGCGTGATCTTCGGTACGCGCGCGTTGGCCACGGCCTGGATCATCTTCGAGCCGTGCTTGATCATGCCGGCCCGTTCGTAGTCGGTGCCGACCAGGTAACCGGTGGTGTTGTTCAGGAAGACGAGCGCGGTGCCGGACTGGTCGCAGGCCTGGATGAAATGGGTGGCCTTGGCGGCACCGGGCGGGTCGATCGGCCCGTTGTTGGCGAGGATGCCGACGGGATGGCCGTGGATTGACGCCTGCAGGCACAGGGTGGCCGGGCCAAAACCGGGCTTGAACTCCTCCATGCGCGATCCATCCACCAGCCGCGTGACGAGGTCGCGGGCATCGTAAGGCTCCCGCGGATCGGCAGGCACCACGTCGGCGATGGTCTGCGGCGGGAGGCGCGGCGGGGCATGATCGCGCTGCCGGCGCGGCATGTCGCGGTTCCAGTCCAGACGGGCCAGAAGATCGCGGGCCATGGCAATGGCATGGGCATCGTTCTCGGCGAGATATTCGACGAGGCCGGAGACGGTGGCGTGCATCTCGGCGCCGCCGAGATCGGCGTCGCGGGCCTTCTCCCCTGTCGCGGCATAGACGAGCGCGGCGCCGGCAAGGGCCGCCATGCCGTTCCTCTTCACGGCGATCACGTAGTCGGACATGCCGGGCATGTAGGCGCCGCCGGCCGTTGACGGGCCATGCAGGACGGCGATGGTCGGCAGGCCGGCCGCCGACAAGCGGGCCAGGTTGCGGAACACCGCGCCGCCGTGCGCCCAGTCCTCGACCTTGTAGTTCATCAGGTTGGCCCCGGCGCTTTCGACCAGGTGCAGGAAAGGCAGCTTCTGGCGCAGCGCGATGTCCTGCATCGACAGCACGGCCTGCAGGGCCATGGGACTCAGCGCGCCGGCATTGATGCCGCTATCGTCGACGATCACCATGCAGCGGACACCGGAGACGAAGCCGATGCCGCCGAGGAACGTGCCGCCGGGAATGGAGGCCGCCGCGTCATCGGTATCGGCCAGGTAGCCGGCGAGGCTGTGGAGCCGCAGGAAGGGCATGCCGGGGTCGAGCAGACGGGCCAGCCGTTCGCGCGGGGTGATCTGGCCGCGCTCGCGGAAGCGGTCGCGCCGCTCCTCCGACTTGCGCGCGGCGCGCGCCTCCAGCCCGCGAAGCTCCGCGACCGCGCCTTCCATTGCCGCGCGATTGGCCGAATGGGTGGTTTCGGTCATCGGTCTCCTCCCAGTTGAACAAACAATACAAACGGTCGGAAAGAATGACAAGGGAGCCGCTGGCATTCGCGCTGCAGAAGAAAACGCTATTCCTTACATATGGATATGAATCCCTTGGCGCAATTGAAAACAGACCAAACGTACGGTATTTTCATTGAAAAAGGAGAAGTCGCGATGCGGAAGCCCGCGTCCCAGCACCGACGGCGCAGCCAGGCCGACCGGGTCCGCGAGACCCGCGAAACGCTGTTCGAGGCGGTGCTCGACTGCCTCGACCAGAAGGGCTACGCGGACACGACCATCGCCGCGGTGCAGGACATGTCGGGTTTGTCGCGCGGCGCGCTTATGTACCACTTCGCCACGCGCCAGGAGATGATCGTCGCGACGGCGAAACGCCTGCTTGAAGCCGCGATCCGGCCGACGCGGCGGCTGAGCACCGCGCGGGCCATGGCCGGCGGGAATGTCGCGGACCTGCTGATGTTCTACTGGCGGCATATCGTCAACACGCGGGAAGGCCGCGCCTTTATCGAGATCCTCGTCGCCTGCCGCACGGATGCAGCGCTTGATCTCGCTCTGGCGCCACACTTCGCGGAGTGGGACGAGGAGATCGGCAAGGCGGCGCAGGAGAGTTTCCGGGCCGTCAGCGGCCTTGAAGACGATGCCGCCATGCTCTGGTCGATGGCGCGTGCCTTCCTGCGCGGCCTCGTGATCCATGCGCGTTTCGTCGACGACCCGATGCGCCTGGAGGGTATGGTGCGGCGGTTCGGCATGATGATGGCGGAAGAGCTTTCGCTGCGCGGGCGCATGTAGGTCCGTCGGCTGCGTCGACATGTCGGGATGCGGCGTGCGGCCAGATTTGCTAGAAAGCGAGGATCATGCTGACCTTCCTGGCCCTCCCCGCGCGCGCCCGGCGGTTTTTCGCCGCGACCGCGCTTCTTGTCTTCGCCATCCCGCTCACATCCTGCTCGTCGTCGACGGAGCCATGGAGCGGTACCGACATTTCCGGTGCGCTGCCGGCGCTGCAGTTCACCATGATGCGGGCGCGCGACGGGGCGGAGGTGACCGGCGGGACCTACGAGGGCAAGGTGGTGCTGCTCTATTTCGGCTATACCTTCTGCCCCGATGTCTGCCCGCTGACGCTGGCCAATGTCGCGCAGGTGCTCAAGGGGCTCGGCAAGAAGGCCGGGGATGTCCGCGTGCTGTTCGTCACCGTCGATCCGGCCCGGGATACGCTGGACGTGCTGAAGGACTACGTTTCGGCCTTCGGCCCGCAGGTCGTCGGCCTGCGGGGCACCGACGACCAGCTGGCGTCGCTGGCGAAACGCTACCGCGTCGCCCATTCCGCGGGCAGGGACAGCGCCGGCGACTACGTCGTCACGCACGGGCCGGCGGTCTATGCCTTCGACAAGGAGGGAAAGGCGCGCATGCTCTACAGCAATCTCAGCAGCAGCGACGCGGACACGGATGGCATGAAAGCCGATCTCGAGCGTCTCGTCGGGGGCAGCCGGGCCAGCGGGCTGGCCGCCTGGTTCTGAGGCGTCAGCCGCCCGTCGCCGATTTCACCGGCACTTGCGCCGTCAGGCTGGTGCCGTCGGCAAAGCGCAAGGTCAGGGACACCGCCGCGCCGGGTGCCATGGCGGCGGCGGGCTGCATGCACATGACGTGATAGCCGCCGGGCGCGAACCGAAGTTCGCCATGCGCCGGCACGGCGATCGCCTCGACCGGCACCATTTTCACGACCCCGTCAGATTCCATGGATCTGTGCAGGGACGCCATGCCGCAGGCCGGCGATGCTGCGCCGACGAGCGTTGCCCTGGTGTCGCCGTCGTTGCGCAGCGTGAAGTAGCCTGCTGCGGGGCGCCCGGGAACGACCATACGGAACCAGGCATCCTGAAGGCTCAGGGATGGTCCGGCTGCCAGCGCCGCATGGCCGCCCGCGAGGGCCGCGAGGGCCGCGAGCAAGAGGCAGAGCCGCCGGTCAGCGCCCGGTCCAGCCGGCCGAGACCACGAGGCCATCGTCTTCGCTCCCTTTTCCCGCATGCTCCCGCCTTTCCTTTTCCTCTTCGCTCAGCCGCATCATGTTGAGGGCGAGCAGCATGCCGACGACGCTCATCATGGCGGCGGGAATCCAGACGATCAGGCCGCCATAGACCTGGTCATCGATGGCGCCGATCGACGGGTACAACCGTCCGCACCAGTCGTAGAAGGTGTAGATGTCGCCATGCGCGAGGGTGATCACGGCGCCGATGGCGATCTGCGGAAACATCACCAGCACGGCGGTGACGATCCGGCCGGCGTGGGACACGTGCGCGGGCGGGCTCGGCCGCGGATCGAGGATGAGAAACCAGAACAGCAGGCCGTCGACGACCATGGTCCAGTTCATGACTCGATAGAGGCCGGTGTCGATCATGGCAACGAAATGCACCGCCGGTGTCAGCCAGAGCGCGATGAGGCCGACGAAGAGCACGGCCGCGATGAAGGGCTGCTGGACGACATCGCGCACCGCAAGGACGGGGCGGGACGTGACGAGGCGCATCAGCCAGCCGGGCATGGCGCGGGCCATCGTCGCTCCCGGCCAGGCGAGCGCAATCAGGAACGGACCGACGTGATGCAAGACGACATGCTGGAGCCGGTTGAGGAAGAACATGTGCTCGGCCATGTATTCGAACCGGGTCTGCAAGACGGCATAGATCGTGGCGACGCCCGCGAAATAGAAAAAAATCTGCCAGAGCGCGGGCCGCTCGCCGCGTGGCGTCAGGGCCAGTCCGCGCAGATACCACCAGACCGCCAGGGCGGTGGCGACGAAATAGGTGGCGTCGAACTCGTAGGGAAGCCAGACCGGAACCGAGGCGGCCTGGTAGCGGTCGAGCCACCACAGGACGGCTGCGAGGAGGGCAATGACACCGTAGGGCAGCCAGGCCATTGCCCGGGTTCCAGGCCGGGGACCGTGGTCAGGTTTCCCCGGAGCGTGGTGCCGTGCCGGATCGCTCGTCATTCGGTCTCCTCGCGGTTTCCTTGCCGTGGCGCGGCCCGGTCACGGGCATGCATCGATACCGTCCGCGGCGCGATGGCGGCGCATGACGGCGACAACGCCGGTGGTCCCGGCGCCGGCCCGTCCTGTTACCACGGCACGCCGGCGCGAGGCACGGACAAATCGACCCACCCCGCGGGCCGGATCAGGCGACCAGGCGCGCTGCGGCGTTGCGGGCGTGATCTGCGACACCGGGGTCGCGGGTGATCAGGGCCGCGACGATGGCGCCGTCGATCAGGAGCGCCAGTTCATGGGTCAAGCCGTCGGGATCATCCGGGCGGACGTCGGCAGCGAGGTTGGAAATCTTGTCGAGCACGATCTTCTTGTGCTTCATCGTGATGAGCCGGATCTTGTCGTCTTCCTTGTCATGTTCGCCGACCGCGTTGATGAAGGGGCAGCCGTAG
Organism: Zhengella mangrovi; assembly: GCF_002727065.1. Classification (GTDB taxonomy): domain Bacteria; phylum Pseudomonadota; class Alphaproteobacteria; order Rhizobiales; family Rhizobiaceae; genus Zhengella; species Zhengella mangrovi. Next base: position 93,142 of record NZ_PDVP01000011.1, read on the forward strand.
AAGTTCTCCTCGGCAAACCATTTCTTCAGCACATCGAAGACATGCACCAGCTTTTCGCCGGGTGAGCCCTCGAAACGGTCGATCTCGGCGGAGAACCAGTCGCGCCAGGACTGGCCCTCGTGTTCGAGGACGGCCTCGATCAAACCCTCCTTGGAGCCGAAGACCTTGTAGAGCGTCGTCTTTGCCGTGCCGGCGGCAGCGACGATGCTGTCCACGCCGGTAGCGTTGATCCCGTAGCGGCAGAACAGGTCGCAGGCCGCCAGCAGGAGCCTTTCCCTTGCCGCACCCGGATGGTGGGGCATGCCGCCAGCCGGCGTCTCCATGACAGATGTCATCCGGTGCCTCCAGAATACAGAACGTTCCGTATCCGAATTTGTAGCGCGGCAGCGACCTTGCAGCAAGCGTGCGGGATACGGGGTGTACCCGGCGTACACATGCGGCTTTTTTAAGCGATGCCAGCGTCTATCTGGACTCCGATTGTGCAGTGCACCCTGGCGCGCTTTTTGGGCAGATGCCTCCGTCGCCGGAAATCATCCTTTGAAAACAAATGCCCGCGATCGCGGGGACGGTTTGGCACAGGCCTTGCTTGGTGGTGTACAGAACGGTTTGTTTTCATCAGGAGCCCCCGATGTCCGGCGCCCACCTTGCAGTCGAAAACGTCTCGCACACCTACCGGCGCGGTCAGCAGAAGGCCCTGGCGAACATCAACCTCGAAGTCCGTCCGGAGGAGGCGCTGGCCCTCGTGGGACGGTCGGGCTGTGGCAAGTCGACCCTGCTGCACATCATGTCCGGTCTTCTGCGCCCGACGGAAGGTAGGATCTACATCGACGGTCTCAAGGTGACCGACCCGTCGCCGAACTGGGTGGTGATGTTCCAGAAGCCCTCGCTCTACCCGTGGATGACGGTGGCCCAGAACGTGGCGCTCGGTCTCAAGTTCTCCCGGCGTTCGGGCGAGATCGCGACACGGGTTCCGGACCTGCTGTCGCTGGTCGAGCTCTCGGACTACGCCGACCGCAACGTGCAGGACCTGTCCGGCGGCCAGCAGCAGCGGGTCGCGCTCGCCCGTTCGCTGGCACCGCGGCCTGAGATCCTTTTCCTGGACGAGCCGTTCTCGGCGCTTGACGCCTTCACCCGCTCCAGCCTGCAGCGCGATGTCCGCCGCATCGCCAAGGAACTGGGCATCACGCTCGTCCTCGTGACGCACGACCTGCCGGAAGCCGTGATCATGGCCGAACGCGCGGTGGTGTTGAGCGCCAACCCCGGCGAGGTGAGCGAGATCGTCGAGATCGACCTTGCCAACCGCGACGACCTGCGCACGCCCGAATATGCCGCGGCCCGCGCCCGCCTGACCCGCGCCTACGAGCGCGCCGCGGGCATTCACCTCACCGAAGAGGCCGCGCCCGCGGCCGCCGCGGGCGCACGGGCCGCGGAACCGGTGGAACGCGCCGGCCGTGCTGCCGCCAAGTAATCCTCCCCAAGCCCCCGAAAGGAATGCGCCATGACCGACAAGAAAACCCGCAGACCGAACAGCCCGCATTGGGATGACGACTATTTCCCGGCCGATTTCACGCGCCGGCAGACGCTGGACATGTTCGCTGCCGGCGGTCTGATGGCGGCGCTCGGACCGCTCATCGGCGCGATGAGCTCGCCCTCGTTCGCGGCCGCGGCCGACGAGGTGGTGCGGATCGGATACCTGCCGATCACCGATGCCACGGCGCTGCTGGTGGCGCACGGCATGGGCTATTTCGAGGAAGAGGGCCTGAAGGCGGAACGCCCGACGCTGATCCGCGGCTGGTCGCCGCTGGTGGAAGGCTTCGTCGCCGGCAAGTTCAACCTCGTCCATTTCCTCAAGCCGATCCCGGTTTGGATGCGCTACAACAACAAGATCCCGGTCAAGCTGATGGCCTGGGCGCATACCAACGGGTCCGGCCTCGTGGTCGGCGGCCATACCGACATCACCGATTTCAGCCAGCTCGGCGGCAAGCAGGTGGCGGTGCCGTTCTGGTATTCCATGCACAACATCGTGCTGCAGTATGCCCTGCGCAAGTCGGGCGTCACGCCGGTGATCAAGGGCGAGGGCGAGCCGCTGGCCGCCAATGAATGCAACCTGCAGATCCTGCCGCCGCCGGAAATGCCGGCCGCGCTCGCGTCGCGGAAGATCGACGCCTACATCGTCGCCGAACCGTTCAACGCGCTTGGCGAGATCAAGGCCGGCGCGCGGATGCTGCGCTTTACCGGCGACATCTGGAAGAACCATCCCTGCTGCGTGATCTGCATGCACGAACAGGCCACGACCGAGAAGAAGGAGTGGACGCAGAAGGTCATGAACGCCGTCGTCAGGGCGCAGGTCTATGCCTCGCAGAACAAGGCCGAGGTGGCGCGCCTGATGTCGAAGGACGGCGAGGGCTACCTGCCGATGCCCGCGGCCGTGGTGGAGCGGGCGATGACGCTCTACACCGAGGAACCTTCCTACGAGAAGAGCGGCGCCATCAAGCACGCCGAAGCCTGGGGCAACGGGCGTATCGACTTCCAGCCCTGGCCATATCCCTCGGCCACCAGGCTGATCGTGGAAGAGATGAACCGGACGGTGGTCGGCGGCGACACGACCTTCCTCGACGGGCTCGACCCGGACCACGTCGCCAACGACCTCGTCGACTACGAGTTCGTGAAGAACGCGCTCGACAAGTACCCGGACTGGAAGAAGGACCCGAGCGTCAATCCGGAGGATCCGTTCAACCGCACCGAGATCCTGGAGCTATGAGCGCGGAGATCGCCCTCGACCCGGCCGCCATGGCGGCCGGGACCGGCACCGGGCCGATGCGCGGGATCAAGGCCCTGCGCAGCATCGGCTACGCCGGTCTCGGCATGGTTCTGCTCTACGGGCTGTGGTGGCTCGGCGGTTTCGTGATCCGCAGCAACCCGTCGATGGCTGCCTTCGCGGATTTCGCGCCGGGGCCGGCGCTCGACCGGCTGGGCCAGATGGTGGCGAGCGGCGAAGCGCTGGCCATGACCCTTCCGAGCCTTGAACGCGTGCTGCAGGGCATGGCAATCGCCATCCTGCTCGGCGTGCCGACGGGCATCCTGATCGGGCGGGTCCCGGTGCTGCGGGAGATCACCAACATCCCGTTCCAGTTCCTGCGCATGATCTCGCCGCTGTCCTGGATGCCGGTCGCCGTGATGGCCTACTCGACCTGGGATGGCGCGATCATCTTCCTGATCGCCATCGCCGCCATCTGGCCGATCCTGTTTTCGACCGCGGCCGGGCTGCGGCGGGTCGATCCGGACTGGTTCAAGGTGGCGCGCAACCTCGGCGCCCGGCCGTGGCACATGCTGTTCACCATCATCCTGCCGGCGATCAGCCAGGACATCCTGACCGGGGTGAGGCTGGCGCTCGGCGTGGCCTGGATCGTGCTGGTGCCGGCGGAATATCTCGGTGTCACTTCCGGCCTCGGCTACTCGATCAACGATGCCCGCGACACGCTGGAATACGACCGGCTGGCGGCCACCGTCATCATCATCGGCATCATCGGTTTCACCCTCGATTTCGCCTGCCAGCAGGCCATCGCCCGGCTGAGCTGGCACCGGGAAGACTGACATGCACCCAACCCATGACATGCAAACCGAAAGGAGACCCCCCATGTCCCAACCCGCTACCGTGCTGACGGGCTGCCTCGCCCCGGATCCCGAGACCGGCCTCGCGCCGATATCCAAGGAAGGTCTCGAAGACCTGATCGCCAAGGGCAAGGCCAATCCGCAGGCCGTCAAGACGCTCAAGTGCAAGACGGTTGCCGAGGGCCGGTTCCGCCATGCCAACTACATCCGCGACCTCGATCCCTACATCGTCGACGAGCCGCCGGGCCTGCTGGGCGACGACACCGCGCCGAACCCGTCGGAGGCGTCGCTGGCGGCGCTCGGCTCCTGCGTGGCCGTCGGGCTCCATGCCAATGCGGTCGCCCGCGGCATCAAGGTGAAGAAGCTGGAACTGGCGCTGGAAGGCGATCTCAACATCACCGCCGTCTGGGGCACGGGCGATACGTCGGAAAAGCCGGTCGGGTTCACCGACGTTCGCATCAAGGTCGACATGGAAGCCGATTGCCCAAAGGAGGAAATCGAGGCCCTGGTGGCGCATGTCGTCCAGTGGTCGCCGGTGTTCAACACCTTCTCCCGGCCCGTGAACATGGTCGCCGAGACCGTCTGACCCGCGAGCCGCGCCTTTCTTCGGGCGGGCGCGGCTTCCCCATCCAGAACAGGCAAGGAGACCCGAAATGAACGTGGCAGCCCCTCTCAACGCCGCCGACTTCGGCAAGATCGAAGAGATTTCCGCCAACCGGCTTGCGGTCCTGGCGCGCAAGATCGATGACGAACGAACCTATCCCGAGGACATCGTGCGGGCCTATGGCGCGGCAGGCGCCTATGCGACGCACCTGGGCGGCCCGAACGGCAAGGTCGACCTTGGCGATGCGATCCTGGCGATGGCGCGGGCAGCGGAGGAATGCCTGTCCACCGGCTTCTGCGTCTGGTGCCAGGATACGCTGGGCTGGTACATCGCCTCGTCGGACAACGATTTCCTGAAGGCGACCGTGCTGCCGAAGGTTGCCAGGGGCGAGGCACTTGGCGGCACCGGCATGTCCAACCCGATGAAGGCGATGGGCGAGATCGAACCCATGCGCCTGAAGGGCGAGCGGGTGGAGGGCGGCTACCGGGTGCGCGGCATGCTGCCCTGGGTTTCGAACCTCGTCGACGACGGCTATTTCGGCACGATGTTCCACGTCGACGTTCCAGGCGAGGACAGCCCGAAGCGCGTGATGGCGATCATCCATGCCGCCTGGGACGGGATCAGGCTGCGCCTCGACCACGATTTCGTGGCCATGGGCGGCACGGCGACGTGCAACGTCCAGTTCCGTGACGTCTTCGTGCCCGACGACCACGTGCTCGCCGACCCGGCGGAGCCCTTCGTCAAGCGCATGCGCGCCGGCTTCACGCTGCTGCAATGCGGAATGGCCGCCGGCATCATCAAGAACTGCATCGAGCTGATGACCCAGGTCGCCGGGCCGCTCGGCCACGTCAACCGCTTCCTTGAGAAGCAGCCGGAAGACATCCAGGCGGACTACGACGCCCTGGTCGCCGATGTGCTGGCGCTGGCGAAAACGCCCTATGACGACAGCATTTCGTTTTACAGGCGGGTGCTGGAAGCGCGCCTCAAGGGCGGCGAGCTTGCCGTCGAAGCGGCTCACTGGGCGCAACTGCATTGCGGCGCGCGCGGCTATGTCACCAATGGCGCGGCACAACGGCGCCTGCGCGAGGCCTATTTCATCGCCATCGTGACGCCGGCGACGAAGCACCTGCGCAAGCTGATCGCCGAACTGTCCGCCTGATCCCCCGGATGGTCCGGCCCCCCCCCGGGCCATCCTTTTCCCGCGTGCCGAAACCCCAAGCCAGTCACAGGAGAACGACAGATGGAATCCGCCCTGCTTACGCCTGCCGACCTGAAGACCCTCCACGATGCGGACCTTGCCGTCATCATCGACACCCGCGACCCCGAGAGCTTCGCCGCCGGCCATATTCCCGGCGCGGTCAACATGCATGACATCTTCACCTTCCTGGCGACGTCCGATTCCGCCGGCATGGCTGAACTGAAGGACAAGTTCGCCGACGAGTTCGCCGCCGCCGGCCTGGACGGCGAGAAAATCGCCGTCATCTACGAAGCCTCGATGAACACCGGCTTCGGCCAGTCGTGCCGCGGTTTCTACCTGCTTTCGTTCCTCGGCTATCCCAGGGTGAAGGTGCTGCACGGCGGCTATGCCGCCTGGCTGGCGGAAGGCCTGCCGGTTTCCACCGACACGGTTGCCCCGGCGCCGGGCAGCTTCACCGTCGATCCGGCAGCCGCATCGATCATGATGGATGTCGCCGACATGAAGGCGGCCATCGGCGACGACGGCGTCGTCATTCTCGACGTGCGCGACATCGACGAATGGATCGCCGATTCCTCGTCGCCCTACGGCAAGGATTTCTGCCCGCGCAAGGGACGCATCCCGGGCGCCAAATGGATCGAGTGGTACCGGATGATGAAGCCGACGCCGCATGGACCCGTCTTCAAGTCGAAGGCGGAAGTGCTGGCCGAATGCGCGACGGTCGGCATCACGCCGGACACGCCGGTCAAGCTTTACTGCTTCAAGGGCGCGCGCGCCTCCAACACCTTCCTGGCGCTGAAGGAGGCCGGCATCAGGGATGTCGCGATCTATTTCGGATCCTGGAACGAGTGGTCCCGCGACCCGTCCCTGCCGATCGAGGAAGGTCTTCCCTTCTGACGGACTCCGGCCGGCGCCGATCCTGCCGCCGGCCACCCCCCAAGCCAGAATGCAAACCGGAAAAGGAGAACGATCATGGGTGAGAGCGCGGTGGCCAGCCTGATGTCGAAGGTCGAGATGACCGAACTGATCATGGCGGCCAAGTTCATGCAGGGAAAGACCTGGAAGGAGATCGCGGCCGCCGCCGGCATGTCGGAGGTCTTCGTGGTCTCGGCCTGTCTCGGCCAGAACTCGCTACCGGCCGATGCCGCGGCCAAGGTCGCGGGTTTCCTGGATCTCGGCAACCGGGCAAAGGACGTGGAAATCGCCCTGCAGCGCCCGCCGAAGAAGGGACAGGACGCCGAGACCGTGTCGAAGGACCCGCTGATCTACCGCTTCTTCGAGATCATCTATGTCTATGGCGACACGATCAAGGAACTCATCCACGAGGAATTCGGCGACGGCATCATGAGCGCCATCGACTTCGACCTGAAGGTGGACCGCATCGCGAACCCTAAGGGCGACCGGGTCAAGGTTTCGATGACCGGCAAGTTCCTCTCCTACAACCAGTGGTGACGCCGACCGGGCGCCGTGCCTGATCCCGGGCGCCCGGCCATTCCTCCCCGTGCGAAACGAAAGCAGCCCTTCATGATCCACGTCACCTTTGTCCAGCCGGACGGCAGCCGTTCCACGGTCGAGGCGCGCGCCGGCGAAAGCGCCATGCAGGCGGCCGTTTCCAACGCGATCGCCGGCATCGAAGCCGAATGCGGCGGCTCGATGAGCTGCGCGACCTGCCATTGCTACGTGGGCGACGGCTGGTTCGAGAAGACCGGTGAGCGGGGCGAGACGGAAACCGACATGCTGGAGTTTGCCCAGCACGAGATGCGGCCCGAGTCGCGGCTTGCCTGCCAGATCACGATGAGCGATGAGCTGGACGGATTGACCCTGTTCGTTCCCGGCTGACCGCCTCTGAATACCACTTCCCGCAGGATTTTCCTGATTAACGCATGCTTCGTGCATCAGTGATCGTGTTGCGCGGCTATTTTGCATGCCGCTTGTATCGCGTTCGCGCTATGACCTTTGGACCGACATACAATTTCCTGTCTGTCCGGGCCTGCCAGGGGTACGCTGACGCGCGTTACCGGACCCCGCCGCATCCTGCGGACCGGTCCGGGACGACGCAAGGCGGTCAAGGATCATGGCTGACACCAAGCGCTACACCTACCAGTCGATTGCCCAATCCATTCTCGATCACGGGGTCGACACGCTCTTCGGCCTGATGGGCGACGCCAACCTGTTCATGGTCGACCACTACGTCCGGGCCGGTGGCGGACGGTTCATCCCGGCGGCCTTCGAGGGCAGCTCGGTGCTCATGGCGCTCGCCTATTCGCACGTGTCGGGCAAGGTCGGGGTGGCGACGGTGACCCATGGTCCGGGCCTGACCAATTGCACCACGGCGCTGACCGAGGGTGCGCGTGGGCATGTGCCGATGGTGCTGCTTTGCGGCGATACGCCGGTGGCCAACCCGGGCCACCTGCAGAGCATCGACCAGCGCGAACTCGTCAAGGTCACGGGTGCCGGTTTCGAACAGCTTCGCGCGCCGGAAACGGCGGCCTACGACGTGGCCAACGCCTTCTACCGGGCGCGTGTCGAGAAAAGGCCGATCGTGCTGAACATGCCGGCCGACTTCATGTGGCAGGAAACGGCGCACGAGAAGACCGTCTTCCCGGTGTTTGCCACGCCGGCCTTCGTGCCGGAAGGCGAGGCGCACGACGAGGCCATCGGCATTATTGCCTCGGCGCGGCGGCCAATCATCCTGGCCGGTGGCGGCGCGACGGGCGCGCGCGAGCCGCTCGTTCGCCTGGCAGACCGGCTGGAGGCGCCGCTGGCGACCACGCTCAAGGCCAAGGGACTGTTCAACGCCCATCCGTTCAACATGGACATCTTCGGGACGCTGAGCACACCGGCGGCCTATGACGTCATCGCGAAATCCGATTGCGTGATCGCGTTCGGCGCAAGCCTGCATGCCTTCACGACCGACCGGGGCGCGCTGATGAAGGGAAAGCGCATCATCCAGATCAACGAGGATCCGGCGGCCATCGGGCGGAACTTCCACCCCGACGCGGCGCTCGTCGCGGACGCGGGTCTGACCGCCGACAACATCATCCACTGGCTGGATGAAGCCGAGATCCCGCCGACCGGTTTCACCGGCGAACTGGACATGGCGGCGCTGACGGCGCACCCGGCGGGTCAGGCCGACAGGGCCGGCGAAGGTGTCGTGAACTACGTGCATGCGCTCGAACGCCTGGAGGAAGCGCTGCCCAAGCATCGCATCCTGGCGACCGACGGCGGCCGGTTCATGACCGAGGTCTGGTGCCGGGTATCCGTGCCGGATCCGCGCCATTTCCTGGTGACCGCGAATTTCGGCTCGATCGGCCTTGGCCTCCCCGAAGCGATCGGCGCCAGCTTTGCCGACCCGGGCAGCCCCGTGGTGCTGTTCACCGGTGACGGGGGCTTCATGATGGGGGGCGTGAACGAGTTCAACACGGCCGTGCGCATGAAACAGGACCTGATCGTTATCGTCTGCAACGATTCCGCCTATGGCGCCGAGCACATCCAGTTCCTCGACCGGAGCATGGATCCGGGCCTTGCCCAGTTCGACTGGCCGTCTTTCGCCGAGGTGGCGACAGCGCTGGGCGGGCAGGGCATCCGGGTGCAATCGTCCGGAGACCTCGACAGGGCGATCGAGGCGATCGCGACGCGCGACCGTCCGCTGCTGATCGAGCTCAGGCTCGACCCGAACGACGTTCCGCGCATGCGCATCTGAGCCCAGCCTGCCGAAGCGCGGGGCCGTGGGACGGGACAGCCGCCCGGTGGCGTTCACGCTCATTAATCTTTGTTCATATTCAGGAACGCTGCCGGGGGCGGCGCATTGTCCTCCCAGTGCGGGACCGTTTTCCCGTACAGGACCTGGGAGGGTCACATGACGTCAACATCAACTGGCCATCCGTTCCCGCTCGGGAGGTTTGCATGGATGGCAATCCTCGCATCGCTGGCATTTCCCGCCACGTCCCTGGCCGCTGCCCCTTACAGCAAGGAGCAGGCCGTGCATGGCCGCACCGTTTACAACCAGAGTTGCGCGGCCTGTCACGGCGGCAAGCTGCAGGGCGGCGCAGGGCCGGCCCTGCGCGGCAAGAAATTTTCCGGCAGCCTTTCCTACGGGAACATGACGGCCAGCCAATTGTTCGACTTCATGTCGAAGCACATGCCGAAGAACGAGCCGGGCAGCCTGCCTGAGAAAGCCTACTGGGACGTTTTCGCCTACATGCTCTGCGAGAACGGCTTCAAGGCCGGGAAAACCGCGCTCGATGCCGATTCGGTCGGCAATGTCACGCTTCTGCCTTTGCCGGGCAAGCCGGCCGGGGCCTGTCATTCTCCCTGATCACGCCTTCGGTGCGATTGCGCGGCATTCCATCGCCGCGTCGAGGGGGTCGTTCCGTGACGTTCAACACCAGCACGGAAGGTAACGACAATGCAAAATCTCAAGCCCGAACGGACCATCACGCGTGGCCTGGCAGCCGGACTTCTGCTCTCGGTGAGCTTCGTCCTGCCCGCCCAGGCGGCGCAGAACCAGGAAATCGCCAACAGCGACAACGTCACCCGGACAGAGACCGCGCCCATTCCCGACGACGCCGCGGTGGCGGTGAGCGACGAGGCGATGGCGGGCGCGAAGGATGACCGGGACAACTGGCTGCTGCATGGCCGCAGTTACATGAACCAGCGCTACTCGCCCCTCGACGAGATCAACGTCGATACGGTCGACCAGCTCAAGCCAGTGGCTCTGGTCCAGACAGGGATGGTGGCCAGCTTCGAGACCACGCCGGTCGTCGCCGACGGGGTCATGTACCTGACCACGCCGATGGTCGACGGCAAGATGAAGGTCATGGCAGTGAACGCCGCCTCGGGCGAGCGCTTCTGGTCCACCACCTACGAGGTCGGGACGAACAAGACCTGCTGCGGTCCGGTCAACCGGGGCCTGGCAATCGGGTACGGCAAGGTTTACCTGGCCACGCTGGATGCCAAGCTGCTGGCGCTGGACGCCAGGACCGGCAAGCAGGCGTGGATCGCCGACATCGCCGATCCGCGCGCCGGCTACTCGGAAACCATGGCGCCGCAGATCTATGACGGCAAGGTGATCGTCGGGAGTTCCGGCGGCGAATGGCCGATCCGCGGATTCGTGGCCGCCTATGACGCCAAGACCGGCAAGCAGGACTGGCGCTGGGATTCCACGGATCCGAAAACCTTCGAGGGCGATTCCTGGAAGACGGGTGGCGGCATGGTCTGGACGACGCCGGCCATCGACACCGAGCGCAACCTCGTCATCTTCTCGACCGGCAACCCGAACCCCGACCTGAACGGGGCCAGCCGGAAGGGCGACAATCTCTATACCGATTCCATCGTCGCGCTCGATGCCTCCACCGGCAGGATCAAGTGGCACTACCAGGAAGTGAAGCACGACGTGTGGGACTATGATGCCGTCTCGAACGTGGTGCTGTTCGATGCCAGGGACGAGAACGGCAAGACCGTTCCCGTGGCGGCGGAGGCTGGCAAGGTCGGCTGGCTGTTCGAGGTCAACCGCGACACGGGCGAGCTGATCCGCAAGTCCGAGCCGCTGGTGAAAATGTCCGACAACATGTTCACGACGCCGAACAGGGAAGGCGTGAAGATGCTGCCCGGTGCCAACGGCGGGGCGGAATGGTCGCCGCCGGCCTATTCGCCGGACACCAATCTCTTCTACGTCATGGAGATGAACCAGCTGATGACGTTCACGACGTCGGATACGACCACCATTCCCGGCCAGTTGCGTCTCGGCAGCACGTTCAAGAACGTCAAGGGCGACGCATCGGTGCAGAACGGCGTGCTCGACGCGGTCGACGTCAATACCGGCAAGATCGCGTGGGCCTATGATGCACCGCAGCCGATGATCGGCGGGGTCCTGGCCACGGCCGGCAACCTGGTGTTCACCGGCGAGGGCAATGGCTGGTTCGATGCCTTCAACGCGGAAACCGGCGAAACCGTCTGGCGCTACAATCTCGGCGCCGGCGTGAATGCACCGCCGATCAGCTACCAGGTGGACGGGCGTCAGTACATCGCGGTGGCGGCCGGCGGAAACTTCCAGCTTGGCTATCCGCGCGGCGACGTTGTGGCCATCTTCGCCGCGGGCGATGACCAGGAAAGCGGCTGACGCTTCCCCGAACCCACAAACGCCGGCCCGTCTGACGGCCGGCGTTCACGGGTGGCAGGCGGCGGATGGGCCCGTGGCTCATCCGCCGTTACCGTTTCTGGTCAGGCGTTCTTCAGGAAGCCGGCAAAGAAAGCGGCCAGGTCCTCGCGCGCATTGAGCGGCAGGATGTGGGCGATGTACTGGTCCGGCCGGACCACGATCATGCAGCCGTTTTCGCGGTTGATCCCGCGCATGTCGTAGATGTCCATGCCGCTCTTCCTGTCGACGCAGAAGATCTTCTCGAAATCGCGCAGACCGTAACGGCCCTTGGCGGGCTTGAGCAGCGACGGCATCGTGCCGTATTCCAGTTCGTCGAAACCCTGCTGGAAGATGGCACGGACGTCGATGACCGCATCGATGTCCTCGTCCCCGCGGGTATGGCGCAGGACGGGCGAGGCGGGATCGGTTTCGAGCCAGTCGCACAGGTCGCGCATGGCCGAACCGGACGCCCCGGTGTCGCCAGCGCCGGCGAAGGCATAGATCCGCCAGCGGGCATCGGCCTCGGCGGCATGGCCGAGCTGCATGGCCATGGCATCGGCCAGTCGCACGACGGGCGCGGAATGGAAGCGCATGCCGAGTTTCTGGCCGGTGGCGAGGTCCTGGCGCGCGTTGCCGGCGATGATGGCCGAGGGGCCGTACTCGACTTCCAGGCCGGCGGTGAACATGCCGTTGCGGATGAAGTGCTCCTGGAAGCGCGGCATGCCGGTGCCGTCGAGTTCCGACTGTCCCGGCGGTGCGCTCATGATGCGGGCCCAGGCGTGGTCGGTGTCGACGAGGCGCTTGGCTTCCGCCCGGCGTTCGGCGGTGTAGCTGTGCAGCAGGCTCGCATCGGAGCGGCCCTTGAAGACCTGGACCAGCTTCCAGCCGAGGTTGAACGTGTCGCCCATGGAGACGTTCATGCCCTGGCCCGCTTTCGGGCTGTGGGTGTGGCAGGCATCGCCGGCGGTAAAGACGCGGGGATTGCGCGTCGCGGTCTCGCCTTCCGGCACATCATCGAACTTGTTGGTCAGGCGATGGCCGATCTCGTAGATCGACCACCAGACCACTTCCTTCACGTCGAGCGAATAGGGGCTCATGATGCGGTTGGCGGCGGCGATCATGTGGTCGATGGTCAGGTTGCGGTTGGCCACGCGCTCGTCGGGATTGAGCTTGTCCAGCTCGACATACATGCGGAACAGGTAGCCGCCCTCGCGCGGCAGGATGAGCACGTTGCCCTCCTTCTGCGAGGCAATGAGGCATTTCATGCGCACGTCGGGGAAATCGGTATTCGCCAGGATGTCCATCACGCCCCAGGCCTGGTGGGCGGCATCGCCCTGGAGTTCGCCGCCGATCGCCTTGCGCACGTTGGAGCGCGCGCCATCGCAGCCAACAACGTAGTTGGCGCGAACGGTCACGGTCTGCCCTTCCTCGCCCTCTCCGGTGCGCTCCAGCGTGACGGTGACCGGATGATCGTCAGTGGTCGTGTCCACCGTGAGATCCCGCACGGCCAGAGAATAGTGCGGCTCGAGGCGGGTCGGCGAATTGCGCATCACGTCGAGGAACATCTCGTGGACGCGCGCCTGGTTCATCAGCGTATGCGGCATTTCCGACAGGTCGTCGGCGACATCCTGCACGCGGCCGATGCGCTTGATTCCGGCGGGATTGGCAGGGTCGGGGGCCCAGAAGTTGGTCTGGTTGACCCAGTAGGCCTCGCGCTTGACCTTCTCGGCAAAGCCGAAGGCCTGGAACATCTCCATCGATCGCACATTCAGGCCGTCGGCCTGGCCCTTCTCGATGGGGCCGGGCTTGGGCTCCACGATCATGGTGTGGATCTCGGGGAACTGCGAAAGCTGCGCGGCAAGGCAGAGCCCGGCGGGGCCGCAGCCGGCAATCAGCACGTCCACCTTTTCCGGCAGGCCGGCACCAGCGCGCGCCGGTGCGACTTCCTGGACGTCAGGGTCACCTGGCTTGAAACCGTTCAGGTAGTACTGCATTGCCAATCCTCCTCGGGGGAATTAATAAGTGTACGTATTATATGGCCGGTTCGGACCTTCGTCAATTGAATAAGTATGCGCACTTATCATTTTTCGCTATGAAGATCGAGGCAAGCCGGATCAGGGATGAGCGGGGCAGCGGAGAACCATGATGATCGCCAGTTCACGGATGCCGGGCCATCTCATCCGGCGCCTGCACCAGAAATCGACACATGTCTTCACCCAGCGCGTCCGGGATGCCGGGTTTGACCTGACCCCGGTGCAGTTTGCCGCGCTCGATGCGCTTAGCCACGTCCCGGGAATCGACCAGGCGGGGCTGGCGGACGTGGTCGGCAAGGACCCGGCGACGATCGGGGCCGTGGTTGACCGGCTGGCGCAGAAGGGCCTGCTGACGCGGTCGCGCAGCAAGGCGGACCGCAGGGCGCGCGTGCTGGAGATGACGGAGGAAGGCCGGCGCGTCATCGCAGCATTGCTGCCGGTGGTCGATGCGCTGCAGAAGGAGATCCTCGGCGGGCTGGACGAGGCGGAGTACGAGCAGTTCGTGCGTCTGGCGGCGAAAGCCGCGGCGGCCGGCGCCGGTCCCGAGGACTGATCGCCGGCCGGGACCGGGTGCTTCCGGTTGCTACTGGAACATGGCCTGCGGGATGACCAGGGCGATCTGCGGAAAGATCACGATCAGCAGCAGGCAGGCCATCATGGCGAACCAGAACGGCAGGACGCCGCGGAAGATGGTGGCCATGGGAACGTTGTCGGCCACGCTCTTGACGACGAAGACATTCAGGCCGACCGGCGGCGTGATCATGCCCATCTCGATGATGATCACCGCGATGACGCCGAACCAGATCGGGTCGAAGCCGAGCGCGGTGATGATCGGGAAGAAGATCGGGATGGTCACCACCAGCATGGCGAGCCCGTCCATGAACATGCCGAGCACCAGATAGGCGACGACGATGAGGAAAAGCACGCCGTAGGCGCCGAGTCCGAGCGAGGTCATGATCTCGCCGAGCGTGGCGGGGAGCTGGGTCAGCGCCAGGAAGGGGTTGAGCAGGCTGGCGCCGATGACGATGAGATAGAGCATGGCGGTGGTGCGCACCGTGTCCGAGACGGCACCCTTCAGCGTCACCCAGTCGAGCTTGCGGCCGGCGAGCGCCATCAGGATGACCAGGCCGGCACCCACGCCCGCGGCTTCGACCGGGGTGAAGACACCGAGGTAGATGCCGCCGATGGAGACCACGATCACGGTAACCAGCGGCAGGGCGCGCGTGAGGGCGAGGAACCGCTCCGCCATTTCCACCGACGCGCCGCGCGGACCGGCTTCCGGATTGCGCCACGTGACGAGCGCCACGGCGATCATGAACAGGCCCGTCAGCAGCAGGCCGGGCAGGATGCCGGCCATGAAGAGCTGGCCGATGCTCTCCTCTGTCAGGATGGCATAGAGCACGAAGCCGGTGGATGGCGGGATGAGGAAGCCGAGTGTGCCGCCGGCGGCGATGGCGCCGGTGGACAGCGCATCGGAATAGCCGAAGCGTTTCATCTCGGGCAGGGCGACCTTGCCGATGGTGACGGCGGTGGCGACCGACGAGCCGCTGACCGCGGCGAAGGCGGCACAGCCGACGATCGAGGCCGAGGCGAGCCCGCCGCGCAGCCAGCCGACCCAGGCAAAGGCAGCCTCGTAGAGGCGGCGGCTGAAGCCGGCGGCCGAGGCGATGTTGCCCATCAGGATGAACAGCGGCACCACGGTGAGCGAATAGTTGGACGCCGCCGAGAAGGTCTCGGTGACGAGCAGGGCGTTGGCGGAGCGGGTGCCGTTGAGAACCATGGTGCCGAAATAGCCGGCGGCGAGCATCGCCATGCCGACAGGCATGCGCAGGATCATCAGGACGAACATGGCGCCCAGTCCGGACAGGCCGATCATGAAATCAGTCACGGCTGTTCACTCCCCCGCGCAGGATATCGGCGAGTTGCAGGACAAGGACAACGACATAGAGCACGGCGCCCACGACCAGCAGTCCGTAGAAAGGCCAGAGCGGCAGCGCGAGCATGTTGGTGGCATCGCCGAACTCGGCGGAATCCAGCATCTTGTCCCAAGCGCGCAGCGCCAGCATCGCGAGGATGAAGGCGGCGATGACGCGCGAGAGGATATCGCCGGCGAAGCGCCCGAGCGCGCCGATACGGCGGTCGAAGACATCGACCCGGATATGGATCTCCTGCTGGGTCGCCAGCGGCATGGCCAGCATGACGAGGCCGACGGAGGCCAGCTGGATGATCTCGTTGCTGCCCAGGATGGGCGCTGCAAAGACGTAGCGCATGATGACGCCGATGAAGGTGACGATGAGGACCACGGCCAGGGAGGCCGCGGACAGCGTGGTCAGGAGCCGGACGGCCCACTCGACGGGTGTCGAGTGGGCCAGTCCGCGATTGTCTTCCCCGGAGGTGTATCCGCTCATTTCTTGAGGGCTTCGACAAAGGCCGTGGCGTCCAGGCCAGCGGCATCGGCCTCGGCGATCACCTTCGCGACGACCGGCGCGGATGCCGCGTCGAACTTGCCTGCCTCTTCGGACGACAGGGTGATCACTTCCTTGCCGTCGGTCTCCTTGAACGCGGCGAGTGCCTTGTCGGCGATCCCCAGCCAGGCCTTGTTGCCGTTGAGCGAGGCCTGCCTGCCGGCTTCGAGAACCGCCTTCTGCTGGTCATCGGTCAGGCCGGAGAAGGCGTCGCGGTTCATGATCAGGAAGAAGCTGGAGATGGTCGTCTCCATGCCCATGGTGACATATTTCGTCACTTCCTTGAGCTTGAAGGCGTTCAGCGTGGTCGCATCGATCATGGCGCCGTCGATGACGCCCGTCTGCATGGCGTTGTAGATTTCAGGAGCCGGCATGGAAACCGGCGTGGCGCCCCATGCCTCGACCACCAGGCCGGCATTGCGCGAGGGAACGCGGATCTTCAGGCCTTTCAAGTCGTCCATGCTGCGCACGGGCTTCTGGGCGGTGAGCAGAAGGTTGGGCGCGTTGTTCCACAGCGACAGCAGCACGACGCGGCGGTATTCCTTGTCGAGCATGTCCATGTTGGCGACGATCTTTTCGGTCCCGGTGTCGGCGGAGATGACGCCGGGCAGTTCCGTCAGAAGCGTCTTGGGGAAGTTGGAGGCGGTGTATCCGGGCAGGCCGAAGACGATGTCGGCGACGCCGTCGACGGCACGGTTGTACTGGTCGCGCGGGCCGGGCCCAAGCTCCCCGCCCATGAAGACCTTCAGCGTCACCGCGCCGTTGGTGGCCGCGGAAATCGCCTCGTTCATCGGGTCATAGACCTTGCCGACCACGAAATGCGTGGGCGGCTGGAAATCGGCGAGCTTCAGTTCCGTGGCCTGAACCATGGGCGCGGCCATGGCAACGGCGGCGGTCAATGCCAGTCCCAGCAAAGTCTTCATCATTGGTTTCTCCTCCCGTAGCGGGTGTTTGGGCGAGACCGTCGTGCGGTCTGCGCCTCGTTCGAGACGTTCCGGGCCGGAATGCCCGGGGCCGATGCCTTTGGCCCGCGGCTTGCGGGGGCCTGCCATCCGTCAGGCCGGCGTTTCCCGCCGCAGGCATCACATGATCGTGCGGACACCTGTCATCCGCCAGCACCTGGCGTTGCGTGTCCTCCCGTTCACATGTGACAAACCCATATCGAAGCCCGCCGCGCGACAGAATTGCTATTTCGATATGGTTTTATATCTATTCTGTCATATTAAATTGGCGCAGAAGCCATTCAAATCATGTTTCGGGCAAATCAAATGACGGTCAACGACAATCGCATCAAGTTCCGGCAGATCGTCTGCTTCCTCGAGGTTGCCCGCTACCAGAGCGTCAGCCGGGCGGCGGAGTCGCTCAATATGGCGCAGTCGGCGGTCTCGCGGGCGCTGGCCGACCTCGAGGCGATCACCGGGGCCAGGCTGACGGAGCGGAGCAAGCGCGGCAGCCGGCTGACCGACCTCGGCGAGAAGTTCTACCAGTTCGCGGCGCCGGGCGCGGCGCAGATCCGCCAGGCCTACGCGGCGCTTCAGCCGTCGGAGCAGGCGGAGAGCACCATCGTGGTCGGCACGCTGCCGGAGGCGGTCTCGCTGATGCCGCAGGCGCTTACTGAAATGCGGCGGGCGGCGCCGCGTACCGTGCTGCGGGTTCTGCATGGCACGAATGCCGATCACATGACCATGCTGCGCCATGGCGACCTGACCTTCGTCATCGGGCGGATCGCCGGTTCCGACCTTCTTACCGGCCTGTCGTTCGAGCACCTTTACTCGGAACGGGTGACCTGCGTGGTCCGGGCGGGGCATCCGCTGCAGGGAAGCGAGCCGATCCCGCCCGGCGAACTGGCGCAGATGCGCCTCGTGCTGCACCAGCCGGAAACGATCATCCGCGCCGAAACGGACCGCTTCCTTTTCTCGCAGGGGGTCAGCCGGCTGGACGATGCCATCGAAACCGATTCCATGGCGCTGGCGCGGCGTCTCGTCATCGACGACGACCGGGTGTGGATCGCGCCGGAGGGCGTGGTGTCGCGCGACCTGGAGACCGGGGACCTGAGCGAACTGGCCGTCTCCGGCTGGCGGATCGACGCGTCCGTGGGGATCACGACCGACCCCCGCCGCCGGCTGACACTTGTCGAGGAACGGTTCCTCGGCATCATCCGGACGATTGCCAAAAACAGAATCATGACAGAAATGTTATAAAAGCAATTCAAAATGGCATTTCACATGCAAATATCGTGAAATTAGAAGGTCCTTCAGATCACGTTTCGGAGGACATTTCCCATGGCCAGGATCATCGGCGGCATCGGCGCATCCCATTCACCCACGATCGGCTTCGCCAAGGACACCGGGAAGCAGAACGACCCGGCCTGGAAGCCGATCTTCGACGGCTTCGCCGAGATCCGCAAATGGGTGCAGGACAAGAACATCGACGTGCTGTTCATGATCTACAACGATCACATCACGTCGTTCTTCTTCGACCACTACTCGGCCTTCGCCATGGGCATCGACGACACCTATCGCCCGGCTGACGAGGGCGGCGGTCCGCGTGACGTCGCCCCGGCCTCGGGCCACCTCGGCCTCTCCCGGCACATCGCCACGGCGCTCGTGGCCGACGAGTTCGACATGTCCTTCTTCCAGGGAAAGCCGGTCGATCACGGCTTCCTGTCGCCGCTGTCGATGCTCGGCGACGAGAGCGGTCCATGGCCGGGCAAGGTGGTTCCGCTACAGGTCGGCGTGCTGCAATTGCCGATACCGGGCGCGAAGCGGATGTGGAAGCTGGGCAAGAGCCTGCGCAAGGCCATCGAGAGCTACCCGGAAGACCTGCGCGTGGCGGTGTTCGCGACCGGCGGCCTGTCGCACCAGGTGCACGGAGAGCGGGCCGGCTTTGTCAACGAGGACTGGGACAACGAATTCCTCGACCTGCTGGAAACCAATCCGCAGGCGCTCGTCGACATGCGCATCGCCGACTACGCGGTGAAGGGCGGGATGGAAGGCGCGGAAGTCATCATGTGGCTGATCATGCGCGGTGCGCTGTCGGACCGGGTCCGCCTCGTCCACAAGCAGACCTATGCGCCGTCGGTGACGAATATCGCCACGCTCGTTTTCGAGGACGAGGGGGGCGAGCCGGATGCCGAGGAGATCGCCGCCTACCGCAAGCATATCGGCCATGAACTGGAAGGGGCGGAGACGCTCGCCGGAACCTATCCCTTCACCCATGCCCGCAGCCAGGCCAATTTCCGCATCAACGACTTCCTGCACCGGCTGGTCGAGCCGGCTCACAGGGAGCGCTTCCTCGGCGATTTCGACGCGCTGGCATCGGAATACGGCCTGACGGACGAAGAAAAAACCCTGATCCGCGACCGCAAGTGGATCGAGATGATCCGCCACGGCGTGAGCTTCTTCGTGCTCGAAAAGATGGCGGCCGTCATCGGCGTGCCGAACCCGCAGGTCTATGCCGCCTTCCGGGGCGAAACGCTGGAGGAATTCCTCGCCACCCGCAAGGTGCCGATCACCTATTCGGTGGCCGGCGGCGACAAGGTGAAGCAGATGGACAAGGCCTGAGGGACTGGCCGGCGTTCGCTTTCGAAGACGGGAAAGGCGGGGTCCGGGTACCGGGTCCCGCCTCTTTCTTTCTCCGGCTTCACATGTCCGCCGACGCCATCGCCGTACTGCAAGATCCGGCTCTTTCCCATCGCATTCGTGCGACGCCCGGCGATATCTCCGGGCTGCAAAACCGGGGTTCTTTCCCATCGCATTTATGCGACGCCCGGTGATATCACCGGGCTGCAAAATGCTTATTCCGCCGCCACGGCGTCCTTGTTGTCGCCGAGCGTGCGCCAGTCGACATCCTTGGGATAGACGCCTTCGCGCGAGGCGATCGTGCCCTGGCGGACGCGCGGCTCCTCCGTGCCGATGGCCGCGCCACCCTCGGCGACCTTGCGCGCGGCATCCACCATCAGGCGGCGGAACTCGACGATGGCAAGGTCGGAGGCGCCGAGAATGTCGGCGGACCGGTCGGCAATCGGGCCCTGGGTGACCCACATGGCGATGTCCTGGTTGGGGATGCCCTTGATGCCGGTGAAATTGCCGAGCTTCATGGCCTGCCGGTCCTGGAGGAAGTTGTTTTCCAGCGTGCGCACCGGTTCCCAGCGATCGTTCAGATCGATGCCCTTGCGGGCATGGGCGAACTTGCGCCATTCCTCGGTGGAAGGCACTTCATCGGTGCCCCACGCGATGAAATGGAAGGCCGTCGTCACGTCGTCGATCGGCACGATGACGGAGGCGACGTTGTACATGTTGTTCGGCGGGATCAACGAGTAATAGGGCGCGATGAACTCGGTGATCCGCAGGTAATTGTGCGTTGCAGCATTCTTGATCGGCTTGCGGATGGCGGCATAGTGGAAGCCGTAGCTCGTCGTCTGGGTCTGCATCCGCGGCGACTTGTCGGTCGATGGCCGGTACCAGGACTTGTCGTCGGCCGAGGCGCGCTCGACGCGGGCCGGTACCATGTCGGAGGAATGCAGGCTGGAGGAATGGGCGCTATCGATCTGGCCCTCGTGAATCTGCGCCCAGTTGCAGGGAATGCGGATCTTCAGGATCGACACGGGCGTGTCCTCCGCCGGGGCGAAGGCCGGCGGATCGAAGTCCGGGGCCGCGTCCTTCTCGCCGAACCAGGCCCAGACGAACCCGCCCCATTCCTTCACCGGGTAGGAACGGTGTTTGACCTTGTTCATCAGCGGGCTGCCCTCCGGCTCGGACGACATGGCCACGACATTGCCGTCCACATCGAACTTCCAGCCGTGGTACAGGCAGCGCAAGCCGCATTCCTCGTTGCGGCCGAGCACCAAAGAGGCGCGGCGGTGCGGACACAGCTCATCGAGCAGGCCGAGCTTGCCGTCGCTGTTGCGGAAGGCGACGTAGCGCTCGCCAAGGACCTCGACCAGCAGCGGCGTGCCATCGGGTTCGGCAACCTCCTCGATCAGGCAGACCGGCGTCCAGTGCTGGCGCATCAGCTTGCCCATGGGCTTGTCCGGACCGACTTCGGTCAGGATGGCGTTTTCTTCCTGCGTAAGCATGGAACCTCCCGGGAAAAATCTGATTAGCTTTCTAAGCAAAAATAGAACGCGAGGCCACGTCCGTCCAGCCATTGACACAAAATAGTTAGCTTTCTAAGTATGTCCGGTGACGGGAGGATACACTCACGCATGAGGGATGGGAGCGATGCAATGCGCATGAAGGTGGCAAGCCGCCGCATGCTGACGCCGACGATTGCGGAATTCACGCTGGTTGCCGCCGATGGCGCGGCCCTGCCGGACTACGAACCGGGGGCCCATGTCACCGTGCAGACGCCGTCGGGGGCGATGCGGCGCTATTCGCTGGTCGGGCCGGGAGAAGATCCTGAGAGCTATGTCCTGGCGGTGAAGCTTGAAGCGGAGTCGCGCGGCGGCTCCCGGTCGATGCACGACGAGGCCGTCGAAGGAACCGAACTCGTGGTCGAACCGCCGGAGAACGAGTTTCCGCTTAAGCAGGCCAACAAGTACCTGCTGATCGCCGGCGGGATCGGCGTGACGCCGATTTATGCCATGGCGCGCAAGCTGGACGAGGACGGCAAGTCCTTCTCGATCATCTATTGCACGCGGTCGGCGGAAGAAGCGGCTTACCTGGAAGAGATGCGCGCGGCCTTCGGCAGCCGCCTGACCGTTCATCACGACGATGGTGATCCGGACAAGGTCTACGATTTCTGGGATCATTTCGCCGAACCGCAGGCAATGCATGTCTATTGCTGCGGACCGAAACCGCTGATGGAGGAGATCAAGGCGATTTCGGGTCATTGGCCGGAAGGCCGCGTCAACTTCGAGGATTTCAAGCCGGTCGAGGTGGTGCGCGCCGACGACGCGGCCTTCGAGGTGGAACTGGCCAGGAGCGGCAGGACGCTCACGGTTCCGGCCGACCGGACGATCATTGAAACCCTACGCGAGGCGGGTTTTGCCACGGTCAGTTCCTGCGAGAGCGGCACCTGCGGTACGTGCAAGACACGCCTGGTCTCCGGCGCGGTGGACCATCGCGACATGGTTCTGATGGACGAGGAAAAGGACGATTTCATCATGATCTGCGTCTCGCGGTCCGAAGGCGGGAAGCTGGTCCTTGACCTCTGATCGCTCCCCGGTCGGCGTCGGCGTCATTGGCCTCGGGCGCGGCTTCGTGCTCATGCTGGCGGCCTTCCGTGCCGACCCGCGGCTGAACCTCGTGGCGGCCTGTGCGCCGCGGGAAGCGTCCCGAGCGGCGTTCCGGGCCGAATTCGGTGGCAAGGCCTATGGCGACGTGGAAAGCCTTTGCGCCGATCCGGCGGTGGAGATCGTCTACGTCGCCACGCCGCACCAGATGCATGCAGACCACGTGATCGCGGCCGCCAGGGCCGGCAAGCACGTGCTGGTGGACAAGCCGCTGGCCATCACGATGGACGATGGCGCGCGCATGGTGGCGGCCTGCCGGGATGCCGGCGTGCACCTGGTCGTCGGGCCGAGCCACAGTTTTGACGCGCCGGTGGCGCTCGCCCGCCGGCTGATCGAAAGCGGTGACTTCGGCCAGGTGCGGATGATCAATGCCTTCAATTACACCGATTTCCTCTACCGGCCGCGGCGGCCGGAGGAGTTGCGCACCGAGACGGGCGGCGGCGTTCTGTTCTCGCAAGGCATCCACCAGATCGACATCGTCCGGCTGCTGGCCGGGGGCATGGGCGAGCAGGTTTATGCCATGACCGGGCGCTGGGACCCGGACCGGCCGACAGAGGGCGCCTACAGCGCGCTCGTCTCCTTCGCCGGCGGCGCATTTGCCACGCTCACCTATTCCGGTTACGCGCATTTCGACAGCGACGCGTGGATGGGCTGGACCGGGGAACTCGGAAACGCGAAGGACGAGACGAGCCATGGCGACGCGCGGCGCAAGCTGGCAGCCATCGCCTCGCCGGACGAGGAAGTCCGGCTGAAGACCGCGCGCACCTACGGATCCGGCGACATGCCGAAACCGGCGACGCGGCACGAGCATTTCGGCCCGGTCATCGTATCCTGCGACCGGGCGGACCTGCGGCTGACCCCGGAGGGGGTGCATGTGCACGGTGACACGGAACGCCGGTTCATCGCGGCGCCGGATCTCGTCTACCCGCGCAAGGAGATCACCGATGCCATCGTGGCGACCGTGCGCGACGGCGAACCGCCGGTCCAGACCGGCGCCTGGGGGCTGGCCAGCCTGGAGATCTGCCATGCCATCCTCTCGGCGGCGCAAACCGGCATGCCTGTCAGGCTGAACCATCAAACGAACGTGGAGGGCAAGGCGCCATGAGCGACCTGAGACTGTCGATCGCAATGGGGGACTACGACCGGACGCGGGCGATTCATGACGGACGGGTGAAGATCGACGGCGTCGACCCGATCACCATGCTGCTGTCGCCGGAAGAGATGTTCTTCCGGGCCTTCCGCCACCAGGCCTTCGACGTTTCCGAACTGTCGATCTCGTCCTACTCGATCTCGGTGGCGCGGGGCGACCCGCACTACATCGCCATCCCGGTCTTCCTGTCGCGCGCCTTCCGGCACACGTCGATCTACGTTCGCAAGGACCGGGGCATCTTCACGCCGGAGGATCTCAGGGGAAAACGGATCGGCATTGCCGAGTACCAGCTTTCCGCAAATGTCTGGTTCCGGGGCATCCTCGAGGACGAATACGGAGTGAAGCCGTCGGAGATCGGCTGGGTGCGCGGCGGCATGAACACGGCCGGCCGGCCCGAGAAGATCAAGGTCACCCTGCCGCCGGACATCCGGATGAGCGAGGCACCGGAAGGCGGGACGCTGAACCAGATGCTGATCGACGGCCAGATCGACGGGTTCGTCGGGCCGCGTGCGCCGCGCTGTTTCGACGAGGGGCATCCCGAGATCGGCCGCCTGTTCGCCGACACGGTGGCGGAGGCGGAAGCCTATTTCCGGAAGACGCGGATCTTCCCGATCATGCATGTGCTTGGCCTGCGGCGCAGCCTCGCGGACCGCCATCCCTGGTTGCCGGGCGCGCTGCTCAAGGCCTTCGGCCAGGCCAAGCAGGTGGCCGACGAGGCGCTGTCGGACACGTCGGCGACGAAGGTGACCATGCCCTTCGTGGAAGACAACCTGGCCCGCGCACGGGCGCTGATGGGGCGCGACTTCTGGCCCTACGGGCTCGATGCCAACCGCGCGGTGCTCGAAACCTTCCTGCGTTACCACCATGCCCAGGGCCTGTCGCCGCGCAAGGTCGAGGTGGACGAACTGTTCCACCCCGCCACGGTGGAAGCCTACAGCCTGTGAAAGGAAGCGGCGTGAAGCTCGTTCCCGGTGACATCGTCGAAATCGAGACGCCCGGCGGCCCTGCCCATGTCCAGGTGATACACGATCACCCGTCCTACCCGGAGGTGGTGCGGGTACTGACGGGCCTGCAGACCGCGCGGCCGGCCGACCTGGAAGCGCTGGCGCGCCAGGAGACCCGGTTCATCGCCATGCTGCCGCTGGGGCGTGCGCTGGAGACGGGAAGGGTTCGCGGGACGCGGCTCGGGACCGCCGCCATTCCCGCCGAATGCAAGGCGTTTCCGACCTTCCGCATGCCGATCCGCGACCGGCAGGGCAACGTCGTCTACTGGTGGCTGTGGGACGGCGAGGGGCTGAGCCACGCGGGCGACCTGACGGCGGAGCAGGCGCTGCTGCCGATCCGCGAGGTCATGCCGGCGGAGACCTTCGTGGCCCGCCTGGCCGGGGGCCTGGACGAAACCTAGTCTTCCTGCCGCACCGTTTCGGTGTCGTCCATGCAGGCCAGGAGGTTGTCCTGGACGGCCTTGAGATGGCCGAGAAAGGCGCGCCGCTCCTCGCCGGTGAACCCGGCGACGGAATCCTCCACGACCTGGCGGGCCAGCGGCATCAGTTCGCGCCGCAGCGCATGGCCGCGGCGGGTCAGGTAGATGTTGATCTTGCGGCGGTCGTCGGCATTCTTGACGCGGCGGACCAGGCCCCGGCGCTCCATCGACTTAATGGCGGTGAGGGTCGTCGGTTCCATCGTGCCGACGACGAGGGACAATTCGCGCTGCGTCAGGCCGTCCTGGTGCCAGAGGGCACGCAGGAAGTACCACATGCCGGGCGTGACGCCGTAGGGCTCGATCTTGAGCTGGAGGTAGCGCTGGAGAAGCCGCTGGGTCTGGCGGACCTGGTAGCCGACACTGTCGTCAAACGGCAGGATCGCGTCATCTGTGACCTGCTGCCCCGGTCTCCTGTCGCTTTCATCCATGCTTCGTGTTCCCTTCGTCGACGCGGTTTACTGCGCTTCGGGGACCGCCGCAATCCTCGGGCCTATTCTCCGGCCTTGGGCTCCGCGGCCATGGCCGGTGGCCTGGCGGTCATCCGGGCGACGAGGGCCGCCGCGCCCACGAGGGCGAGGGCGATGGCCGCCGTCAGGTAGCCGGCCGCCAGGAACAGGAGGCCTGCAGCGAAAAGGGCGAGGCGCACGAGGACGGGCAGGTGCCGGTTCCAGAATCCTTCCACCGCGATGGCCACGCAGACGAGGCCGGCGACGGCATTGATCGTGGTGTAGACGATCTCCCAGACGCTGCCCTGGAGCAGGAGGCCGTGGTTGTAGACGAAGCAGAAGGGAATGAGGAAGGCGCCGATGGCGATCTTCACCGACTGCGCGGCGATCTTGAGCGGATTCTCGTCGGCGATGGCACTGGCGGCATAGGCCGCGACCGCAACCGGCGGGGTGAGCGCCGACATGACGGCGAAATAGAGCAGGAAAAGGTGGCCGGGCAGGTCCGCCACGCCGAGCGACCGCATCACCGGCGAGATCAGCACGGCCGCCAGGATATAGGCGCTGGGCGTGGGCATGCCCATGCCGAGCAGGGTCGTCAGGAGCGCGGCGATGGTCAGCGACGAGAAGAGATCGGCGCCCGACAGCAAGAAAACCAGCGCGCTGAACTTGGAGGCCAGGCCGGTCATGGTGATGCCGCCGATGACGAGACCGGCGGCGGCGCAGGCACCCGCGACGGGGACCGTGCGCAGGCTGGTCTCGGCCAGGATGTTGTAGATCTTGGCCGGCGACAGGCGCGTCCTGGAGCGGAACAGCGAGACCACGAAGACCGCCGTGACGCCATAAACCGCGGCGTATGTGGGCGTGTAGCCATCGACCAGCGCCCAGGTGATGGCGGCGAGCGGGATGATGAACAGGCCGCCCTCGCGCATGGTGATCCTCAGCGTGGGGATCTCGGAGCGGTCGACGCCGGCCAGCTTGTTGCGCTTGGCGCGCAGGTGAACCTGCAGGTAGATCGGCACATAGTAGAGCAGTGCCGGGATGAGCGCGGCAAAGGCGATGTCGACATAATCGATGCCGGTATACTCGGCCATGATGAAGGCCGCCGCCCCCATGACTGGGGGCAGGAGGCTGCCACCGGTGGACGCCGCGACCTCGACGGCGCCGGCAAAGGTGGCGCGGTAGCCCATCTTCTTCATCATCGGGATGGTGACGGCGCCGGTGGTCACGACGTCGGAGGTCGGGCTGCCCGAGATGGTGCCGTAAAGTCCGGAGGAGATGACCGCGATCTTGGCGGGGCCGCCAGGCGACTTGCCGGTCAGATAGGCGGCGAGGTTGTAGAAGAAGATCGAGCCGCCGGCGGCTGAAAGCGTGGTCCCGAACAGGACGAAGAGGAAGGCGTAGGTGGCTGCGACGCGCAGCGGAACGCCGAACAGGCCGTCGGTGGTGAAGACGATGATGTCGAGGAAATGGGTGTAGGAAATCTCGCCGTGGCCCAGAACGCCGCCGAGGCGGTCGCCGAACAGGTTGTAGGCCAGGAAGACGAGCACGATCAGGGTGAGGCCGACGCCGACGGTGCGACGCATGGCCTCGATCGTCAGCAGGAGGATGATCGTGGCAAAGGTCACGTCGGCCGTCGAGAGGGGATCGAGCAGCGTGATGCGCTGGGCGATCATGTCGGCCTGCGACACGAAGTAGACGCCGGTCACGGCGGCGAGCAGCGCGAAAAGCCAGTCATAGAACGGGATCTTGTGGCGGTCCGAATTCGCGGTCGGGCCGATCAGGACGAAGGTGAGCGCGAGCATCAGTGACAGGAACGTCATGATGAGCGACAGGGTGTCAGCCCGCGAGAAGGCGGCCGCGTAGACGGTCCACACAGCGGTACCGGCAGCAAATGCCTTGACGGCATGGCCGACCAGTCCACCCGGCGAGCGTCGCGCCCCGGTGTCGAAAAAGATGTTGAGCATGGGATTGCGTGCCGTTTCCTGCCCGATCACAAGGAACGGCGACGCCGGGACACATCATGTATCCGGCGCCGCCATCGCAGGATCAGTAGCCTGCTTCCTCGTACACCTTCTTCGCCGCCGGATGATACGGCACGGTCTTCGCGCCGGCCATCAGCTTGACGTCGAGCGGAGCCATGGCCTTGTGGACGCCATTGAGTTGGTCGACGTTGTCGACGAGCGCCTTGGCGATGTCATGCACCATGGCCTCATCGGCATCGGCGCGCACGAAGAGCTGGGCGGAGACCGTCACCGTCAGCACATCCTGGTCGGTCCAGTCATAGGCCTCGTTCTTGATCGTGTAGGGCTTGATGTCCCATTCGTCGATCACGGTCTTGGCCGTCTCCTCGGTGATCGGCAGCAGCTTGACGTCGATCGAGGAGGCCAGTTCGCGGATGGAGCTGTGGTTGACGAAGAGCGAGTTGAGGATCATGTCGATACGCCGGTCGCGCATGAGATCGCCCTGCTCGCCGGAGGCAGCGAACTGCACGTCGCCGCCCCAGGACTTGATGTTGTCGGGGCTCGCACCGATCGCGTTGAGCATGGATTCGCCGACCGAGCTGACGATGTTGCCGCGCTTGTTGAGGGCGATGCGGATCGGCAGCTTCTGGGCAGCGATGTCCTCCAGCCTGGTGACGTTGTGCTCCTTGGCATAATCGGCGTTGATGATCGCCTGCATCGGCGCCCAGGTGTAGAGCTGGGCCACGGTGGCCATGGAGGTGATCGGCGCCTGGAACGGCGGCTTGCCGCCGATGGCGAGCTTGGCCTCGGCGTCGTGGATAATGGCCAGGTCGCACTGGCCCTTGTCGAGCAGGGCGACGTTGGCGAGACCGCCGCCGGACGTCTGGTAGGTGACGGTCGAACCGGGGAAGGCCTTCTTGACGGCGGCATCGACTCCGGCGCCAAGCAGGCTCCACAGGCCGCCGGGGCTCGCACCGCACAGGGTGAGATTATAGGTCTTGGCCTCGGCACCACCGGTGACCAGAAGCATCATGGCGGCGGCGCCGGCAAGGGCGCCCGCAATTGTCTTTTTCATTGATTCCTCCCACTATCGGCAATCATTAGATTGCTAACTGTTTCAGGATATGGCGCTGAAATCCGATCTGTCAATCGCGTTTGCCAGCATTTGACGGCGGCTCGACAGCGCTTGCGAAACGGGATATAGCCGCAATCCTTAGAAGACTAAGAAACGGGAGGGGCCAGGTCGTTCGCGACCGCCAGCAGCGATGACGGGATTTCCTCCGGCGGTGCCCCATTGACCGGCGAACTGCTCGCGCTTGCCGCCGCCTTTTCCTTCGGGCTTTCCAGTGTCGCCATCGCGAAGGGAGCGAAAACGAGCAGCGGCGAAAGCGGCGTCCTGCTGTCGGCCATCGCCACCGGCCTGTTCGCCGGGCTTGCCTGGGCCCTGTTCCCGGGCACGGCGGGGACCGGCGGGGGCAGTGGCGGCTTCTGGTTCTCGATCCTGTGGTTTGCCGGGTCCGGCCTGCTGGCGACGGTGGGCGGGCGCATCACCATGTTCAAGTCGATCGAATTCGCCGGCGTCATCCGGGCCTCCACGACACGGCGCCTGATGCCCTTCCTGTCGGTGCCGCTGGCCTGGCTGATCCTGGACGAGCGGATTTCGGGCATCGCCGCGGCAGGCATGGTGCTGATCGCGGTCAGCTTCGTGCTGCTCTACTGGGAGAACCGGTCCAGCATCCGGATCACCACGGACAACCCGGCGCGGCGCGCCATGATCTCGCGCGGGCTGGGTTTCGGGATCGCCTCGGCCTTCCTCTACGCGCTGAGCTTCATCGCCCGCAAGTTCGGGCTGGAACAGTACGCAAATCCGTTCTTCGGTGCCTTCGCGGGATCGCTGACGGCGCTCGTCTTCTACGGCGTCGCGGCGCTGGTCAACCGGCACTACCGGGCCGTCGTGGCCGGCGTGCTTTCGATGCCCAACCCGTGGCAGGTGCTGGCGGCCGTGCTGATGGCGGCCGGGCAGATCTCGCAGTTTGCCGCACTGATGCTGACCGGAGTCGGGCGCGTTGCCTTCATCAATTCCATCGAGGTCTACATCTCGGCGGTGCTCGCCGTGGCCGTGTTCCGGACGGAACCGATGCCGGGGAAAACCATCATTGCCGCCACCGTCCTGGCGACCATCGGGGTCATCCTGATGTCGGTCCTGGGCTGAGGCAGGCAAGAAAAAAAGGAAGGGAGAAAACCATGCATGAAGACGACCTGAAGGACAATGCGATCAAGGACCTGGTGATCGCCAACCGGATCCTGGCGCGCGAAGGCGTGATCGACGGGTTCGGCCATGTCAGCGTGCGCCACCCGACCAATCCCGACCGCTTCCTGCTGTCGCGGTCGCGCAGCCCGGAGGTCGTCACGCGAGACGACATCATGGAGTTCGAACTCGATGGCACCCTGGTCTCCGAGGACCACCGCCGCCCCTATGCCGAGCGGTTCATCCACGGGGCCATCTACATGGCGCGCCCGGAAGTGAACTCGGTTTCGCACCACCACGCCCCGGCCGTGATCCCGTTCTCGCTGACCGACGTGCCGCTGCGGCCGGTCTTCCACATGGCCTCGGTCATGGGCGCCGACGTGCCCGTCTGGGACAGCCAGGCGGAATTCGGCGACACCAACATGCTGGTCGATTCGCTGGAGATGGGGCATTCGCTGGCCCGGACGCTGGGCGCCAACGCAGCCGGCCTGCTGCGCGGCCACGGAGCGGTGTGTGCGGCTGCGAACCTCAAGGCCATCTGCATGGTCTCGATCTACATGCGCGACAATGCCGAACTGATCCTCAAGACGCTGCCGCTCGGACAGCCGGGCTACCTGTCGCCCGGCGAGATCGCCAAGGCCTCGGCCATGCTGTCCGGCGACATGCCGCGGGCGCGCGCCTGGGACTACTGGACGGCGCGGGCCGGTTTCCGCGGCCTCTAGGGCATAGCCGCCGGCAGACCGGTGTCAGGCGGCGTCGATCACCTCGAGGTGACGCTCCAGGATGGCATCGGTGTCGATGCCGTCCGGCAGGACGCCGTACATATGGCCGCCTTGTCCGCCGAGGCGCGTGGCGCAGAAGGCGCGCGCGACCGGTTCCGGCGCCACCTGCACAAGCAGCGCGCCCTGGAGGACGAGCGCCATGCGTTCGACCAGCAGGCGGCCGGCGCCCTCGCCCAGCGGGGCATCGAGCATCGCCCTGAGGTCACGCACGGCGGCGTCGAGGTCGCCATAGCGGCCAAGCGCCGGACTGATCGCGGCGAAAAACGCGACGAGGGCCTCGGGTTCCTTGCGCAGGGTGCGCAGGACATCGAGAACGATGACGTTGCCCGAGCCTTCCCAGATGGCATTGAGCGGCGATTCGCGGAACAGGCGCGGCATGGGTGTCTCCTCCACGTAGCCGACGCCGCCATGGCATTCCATGCATTCGAACACGAAATTCGGGTTGCGCTTGGTCAGCCAGTACTTGGCCAGCGCAACGGCCAGTCGTGCGAAGGCCCTTGAGGATGGGTCGGTCTCGCCGAAGGCCCGGGCCACGCGCGCACCGAGCACGACGGCAGCCTCGTATTCGACCGCGAGGTCGGCGAGGACGAGACGCATCAGCGGCTGGTCGATCAGCGTCTTCTGGAAGGCGCGGCGGCCACGCACGTGGTTGAGCGCCTGGATGAAGGCCATGCGCATGATCCCGACCGTTCCCGAGACCGTGCCGAGCCGCGTGTGGTGGACCATGTCGATGATGACGTTGACGCCCCGGCCCTGTTCTCCGAGCAGGATGGCAAAGGCGCCGTGATACTCGATCTCGCTGGACGCGTTGGACTTGTTGCCGAGCTTGTCCTTCAGCCGCATGACATGGATGGTGTTGCGGCGGCCGTCCGGGGTGATGCGCGGCACCAGGAAGCAGGACAGGCCGGCGTCGGTATAGGCGAGCGTCAGGAAGCCGTCCGACATGGGGGCGGAGCAGAACCACTTGTGGCCGACGAGGCGATAGTGGCCGGCTTCCTCGTCGATCGGGATGGCGCGGGTGGAATTGGCGCGCACGTCGCTGCCGCCCTGCTTCTCGGTCATCGCCATGCCCATGGTGATGCCGGCCTTGTCGCCGATGGGGCGCAGGTCGGGATCGTAGGAGCCGCCAAGGATCCGGTCGAGCCAGGGGCGGGCCACGTCGCCCTGCTGCCTGAGCGAGGCGACCACGGCATAGGTCATGTTGATCGGGCACATGGTGCCGGACTCGGCCTGGGTGAACAGGGCCAGAAGGCCGAAGTGGCCGACGTGGGCCGACGGATCGCCGGTCGTCCAGGCCACGTCATGGATGTTGTGCTCCATGGCGAGCGTCATCAGGTGATGGTAGCTCGGGTGGAAGCGCACCTCGTCGAGGCGGCGGCCGTAGCGGTCGAAGGAAACCAGTTCCGGGGTGTGGCGGTTGGCCAGGTCGCCCCATTCGAGGACCTGCTGCGAGCCCACCGCGGCGCCGAGGCGCGTCATGCGGCCATCCAGCCAGTCACCGGCTTCACGGCGGATCGCATCCCGCATGGCCGGGTCGTTGAGATAGAAGTTGCGGCCCAGGTATTCGTCAGGCTGGTTGGCCACGTCATGGGTTTCAAGTTCCGTGGCCGGTGCAAACTTGGTCATGGCGGTCCTCCCCGTGCACGTCCGCGACCCATGTGAGGGAAGCAGGCGGTTCCCGTCAACGCCACCCTGCGGCAATCATTGCCGTGCCTGGGCGGCCGCCTCGGCTTCCTTGAGCCGTGCGCCGTAGTTCTGGAGGTATTCCGTCACCTTGTCGCGGCCCTCGGCCTGGCGGTAGCTGTCGAACAGGCGCTTCTGCTGGTCCGGCGACAGGATGCAGGACTTCGGCAGGGTCTCGCTCATCAGCAGCCGGAAGCTGACCAGGTCGCCGCGCGTGCGGTCGTCTATCACCTTGAGGCCGAGCATGTCGGCCATGGCCTTTTCCTCGGCTGCCTTGCGCAGGGCCGTATCGGCCTTCTGGCGCAGGTCGGCGATGTCCGGCACCTGGCCTTTGGAGCGGGCGAGCATGTCGGCGAGGTCGCCGTCCGTCATCCGCTTGCCGGTGGCGATGGGAAACAGGAAGGCTGCCTCGCGCAGCGTGTTGTAGCCGCGCTCGTCGAAATAGTAGGGGGCGATGTCGGCATCCGGGATGACGGCATAGGCGGGCAGGCCGTCGCCGCTGGCCCGGTCGCCCTTGTCGATGCGGTATCCGTTCAGCCCGGCCTCTCGGAACAGGTAGTGCTCGCGATCGAGATGGGCGCCAGGATAGGCCTTCTGGAAGTAGGTGACGGCATCGGAGCCGGCCTGGCTGCCGTAGAGGTCGGCCAGCACATCGGCCCGGTCACGCGACTTGTTGATGATGGCGAGCGTGGCCTGCGGTATCTTCAGGGCATCGCCACAGAGGCGGGCATAGTCGGAAACGATCGGCGGCATGAAGTCGGCGGCGATGTTGGCTGCCGTCGCGCCGTAGCGCAGCGCGTTCAGCATCTGCGTCTGGGCCGCGTTGAAATCGCCGCTGCGGGCGAGATCCTCCGCCTTGCGGCGGGCCGCGTCGATCTTCTCGTAGTAGGAATAGGCCTGCATGCCCTTGTTGGCGAGATTGACCGCCCCGGTCAGTGCATTGTTGAGCGTGTTGACGGCGGCAACCCGGTCCTGGAGCTTCTCGTAGCGCTGCAGCAGGTCGGGTGAAACGCCACGGCGCAAGGCTTCGCCGGCCGATTTGCCGAGCGCGTTCCGGCCGGTGGCGAAGTCGTTGAGATAGCCCTGCGCCATGGTCCCGACATGCAGCACCAGGTCGGCGGCCTCCCTAGCACCACCGGATTTCGCACCGTTGATCTTCTGTTCCAGAGTCAGCAGGTCGCCGGCGGTGGCCAGTCCCTTAACGAAGCTGTCGAGCTGGCTCTTGTCGCTGGAGAGTTTCGACGCCTGGCGTTCCAGTTGCGCTAACTCGCTGTTGGCCTCGCGCATGTTCTTCAGGCGATGGTCCTCGCCGAAGGTGATGCCCCTGGCATGGCCATCGCTTTCCTTCTTCAGGGCGCGGATCCGCATCTGCGTCTCTTCCAGGCGCAGGGCCAGAAGGTCGGAAGCGGCCTGGGCCACGGCGCTGGCGTTTTCCTTCACCTTGGCATCTGAAAAGAGCTTTCCGCCCACCGTGTCGAGAATGGCCTTGTCCAGTTCCTCCCTGGCCTTCTTCGACTGGTCGCGCATCTTCTCGGAACTGACGGCAAGCGACGAGCGGGCGCGGTCGTCGAACCGCTTTGCCACGCTCTCCGGTTCCGGCAGAAGCTTGATGCCCTTGCGCTTCAGGTAATCGTATCCGGCGCGGTCGTAGGCGCCGAGGCGGAGGTCCCGCTCTGCCTGGTAGGAACGGCGACAGGCCTTGAGCGCATCGGCCAGGTCGTCCTTGCCGCCGCCGATGGCGCGGCTGGCCCTGAGCATCTCCTGCATGATGTTCTCGCTGCCGGGAAACCTGGCTGCGCACCTGTCCCAGAGCGTCGAATCGGTCGGGAAGGGATGGCGCGTGCAGCCATAGCCGGAGACCACGCAGGGCGGACCGGGGTGGTTGCAGGAATAGCGACGGTTGAATTCGCCGATCGTGTCGGGATGATAGAACTGGCTGGTCGAGGACGAGCCGTAGTTGGCGGCGCGGCAGATGCAGGAGAGCACGTCATCCTTGATCGCGATGCCGAGTTCCTTCATCACCTGCTGGTGCTTCTTGAAATCAAGTCCGATGATGGAGCGGATATAGGCGTCGTCGCGGGGCGAGCGCAGCGCAACGTCCTCAGCCTCGACGGCCGTTGCCGACAGGGCGGCCAGGGCCGCCAGGATCAAAGGGCGGGCGATCATCGGGCAACTCCATCGATTTCCGAGGCCAGGGCCCGGAGATAGGCCTTCGGATCGAAGGCCTCGTCATCCATCAGCGTCCAACGCTGCGATTCCGTCATGCCGGGCGGGGCATCCCAGCCTGCGCTGATCGAGGTGAGCGCGAGTGCGCCGGTCTCGCGGTAGCGCTCGGTTCCAGGACGAACGGAGAGGTAGAGGTTTTCTCCCGGCCCCATGGACTGGTAGCGTGCGGCGATCTTCACATCGTGGCCGAGATCGGCCGACACCCAGCCGTTGCCGATGCGAATGGTGAGGTCCCCGTTCCAGACAGTCCGGTGCCAACCAGGTTCGAGGTAACGGTTCCAGAAGTAGTAGTAGCCGAAACCGAGGGCGAACCGCAGTTGCCCGGCATGGGGACCGTCCTGCACTTCCTCCAGCACCACGCGAATGGCGCCGTCCCGGTTCGGGTCATCCTGGCGCGGCGACAAGGAGATCCACGCGGCGAACTTTTCCATGGGCACGAGCGAAAGGCGAACGTGCTGGCTGGTCCTGAGCACGCGCCGGTCGGTGACGATGACGGGTTCCGTGCTGACGATACCGATGCGGTGGTCGTTGTTGGGCGCGTCGCGCCGCCGCAGCACAAGGGCGCCACCGTCCTGCGTGGCGAGTTCGGAGAACTTCGCATAGGCCGTCTCCATCGGTTTCCAGCCATCGGTCATGGCGCCCGAGAAGACCTCGGTGCGCGGAAGGGCCCCGGCCTGCGGATCGGGTCCGTCGTAGGCCGGCAGGGCCGGCGGGAACCAGTCCGCCGAGACGGAGCGCAGCACGAGCCCGGCTGCACCCGTTTGCGGATCGGCCTGCGCGAGCAGGTAGACGCGCAGGCCTGCTCCGTCCTGCAGGCCATCCCAGGGGACCAGGTCCTGCGGCGCGCCGGGTATGTCGAGCCGGATGCCTTGCGGATGCAGCACAATGGCGAGGTGGTCCGGCACGGCGTCGACGGGTACATCGATTGCCGGGGCGGCGGGCTTGACGCCGGCCTGGAGATGCAATTGCCCTTCCTTGTCGCGGCGAATGGCGGCGAAGAAGGAACCGTTGCCCGGCACGTTGCCGTTCAGGCCATAGGCCTGCTGCAGGCCCAGTTCGAACCCGGTCGTTGCCGCGCCGGCAAGGCCGATATCGAGGCGCAGCCTGGCGTCGTCCCGGAACCGGTCGAGCCAGAGCGCGGCATCGGTTGAATAGAGGCCGATAGTTCCGGCCTTGTCGGCCGCGGTGGTCATGATCCGCAAGGCCCCACCGGAAAAGCCGGCGAAGCGATCAAACTGGCCCTCATGACGGTTGAAGCCGTGCCAGATCCGGCCCAGGCCCTTGCCATCGAAAAGCTCCATCGTGCCGGCCTCCCGCTTCGGCGCGGAATAGGCCGGCGGAGATTGCCAGTCGACGGCATTGACGGCGACCTGGCGAAGATCGAGCCTGGCCGGCGCGTTCTTGCCGGCGCCCTGGGTGTAAACCGCCAGGTGCCACTTGCGGGCAGCGAACGAACTCGTCAGGGGAACCGTGAACAGCTCGTTTCCCGCCTCGTCGCGCAGTTCGAGCTCCTGGTCGGGCGTCAGCAGGAAGGACAGGCGCTGCGTTCCGGACGGCCAGAAGAAGACGCCGTCGGCACCCCGGCGTTCGCCGCGATAGTGGACGGCATAACGGCCGGCGCCATCCTGGTGGCGGCGGATCGCGACATGAACTTCAAACCCGTTCCAGGGATCCTCGGCCACCTTGCTGTCGGGCGCGAGCGCGATCATCAGGTGGGTGTCCGGCGCGTCCAGCGTGGCGGCAACGGCGATCTCGGTTGCCAGGGGCGAACCGGGATAGGGCATGCGGACGACGGGCGCGGCCGAGACGATCCCCGTCTTTGCCCAGCCGGACTTGTCCGGGATGGCGATGTCCAGCGCTTCCCCGGCCAGGCGGGCCTGGGCGGCGAAATCACCGCCCTGGAAGCCGAAGCCGCGAAAGGCGTCCAGCGATTTCCCGTCGAACAGGACCCCGAAGTTGCGCGGCCGCAGGACAGCTTCCCAGTCGGCCTGCGCGGTGTCTTCCGTGTCCTTTCCGCCAGGAGTGGGGGCCGCGTTGTCCTGCTGCCGGCCCTGGCGCTCGATGGTCAGGCCTTCCTTGCCGTTGGCCTTCGGATCGTCTGCCGGCGCGGCGGGCGGCGTCACCTCGTCGATGGACAGGCTGAGCGTGCGATTGTCCTTCAGCGAAATTGTGGCGAGGACCGCATCCCGGGTTTCCAGGAAGGCAAAGCCCTGGCGTGCATTGGCCTTGAACATGGCCAGGATCAGCGGATTGAAATAGTCCGACGTGGCGGTGCGGATGTCGTAGCGGAAATTGACGCCGAAAGCCGGCTGGGCCCCGCCCTGGCATAACGCGACAAAGACAAGGGTGGCGCCGGCATCCTCCAGGACCTTGCGGCGGGGGTCGGTCCAGCTGGCGAGGTCGACGAGGGCGCAATCGGTCCCGAAGCGCTGCTGCAGCAGCGGTAGCCAGTTCGCGCCGGGCTGGTCGGCCCTGCCATCGACGGCGAGCGGAATTTCGATGGTGGTGGTGCCGCCAGGCTGGTCCGCCGCTCCCGTGCCGGCGGTCGCGAAAGAAAAACTGCGGGCCATGGCGTCCAGTTCATCCATTCCGGCAGCCGGTGCATCGGCCGCCGTGATGGTGACAATCACGAAAGCCTGGCCGGCGTCTCCGCCGCGATAGACCCGTCCGCGCCCGCGCTTGTAGGGCAGTTCGATCCCGGCCATGGGGAACACGTTGGCGGTGTAGTCCATGGCATTGACCGGCGACCCGGCGATCTCCGGATAGGTCTCGCCATCGATCGACTTGATCACCAGGTATTCACCGAAGAGAAGGCCGGCGAAGGCGTCGATCGTCTGCAAGGCATCCATGCCGTCCCCGCCGGAACTGGTGGCGACCCAGACGATGCTGTCGGCCGACGGCGGCGCGAGGACAACCTGCTTGACGCCGTCGACAGGCGTCTCGCCAGCGTGCTCGCTCCAATCCGCCGGGATGGCCATGCGAAAACCGTCGAAGGCGCGTGTTGCGCCGCCTTGTGGCGCGGCATCACCCTTCTGCCGGGTGTTGGCGCTGGCCGCCGGCACGCCATCGTAGACCAGCGAGGCGACCAGCCGGTCGAACAGGGCCATCTGTTTGGACTCGGACACCGATGCTTCATCGGCATGCAGTTGCAGCAGGAACTGCTCGCCCTGGCCGTCCTTGCCGGTGAAGGCCAGCGTGAAGGAGCGCTGCCCGCCGGCGCTGCCGTGGATGAACAGCGCATCGCGCCCGGCAACGGTGCGGGCTTCGTGCCGCACGATATCGGGATAGCCGAGCAGGGGTTCGTCGGGAAACCACCAGCGCGCCCAGAGCTGGATCGTTCCGGCGGCGTTGGCGAAGTCATACTCCTGTTCGCGTGTCCGGCTTGTGACCGCGAGATCGTCCGGCACGGAGAAGGAGACAGACCGAAGATTGAAGGTCTGCTCCGCGTTCGCCGCCGGGGCAATGGCAAGCAGCGCAAGCAGCAGAAGCAGCCTTGTCAGCAAGAAGGGAACAGTGCCCCCTGCCTTTGCAACCGTCCGATCATTCGTCATGTGCAGAATCCCCTGGAGACTTGCTCGTGGTGCAAAGAGCCAGCAATCGCGCCGACCGGCTTCATCGCCTTTCGCAGTTCGAGTGAAGGTCATGGGTCGGGAAAATTCATTGATGGAAATCAATACCGTTGATGGCCGTCAATGACCCTCGAAGACGTGGATCGCTACGCTGACCCTTGACACAGAGGCCCGGCGGTTTCCCAATACGGGGCAGCCGGGGAGGGCTGTCTTACGTGGAGGATCCATTCATGTTCCAGCATATGAAAATTCTTGCTGCCACCGTCGCGATTGGTTTCGCGACCGCAGGCATGGCACGCGCCGACGGGACCGTCGAGGTGTTGCACTGGTGGACATCGGGCGGCGAAGCGAAGGCCGTCGGCGAGTTGAAAAAAGCTTTCGAAGCCCAGGGCGGAACCTGGGAAGATTCGCCGATTGCCGGTGGCGGCGGTGATGCCGCGATGACGGCGCTGCGCGCCCGCGTGGTGGCCGGCAATCCGCCGGCAGCGGTTCAACTGAAGGGTCCCGGCATCCAGGAATGGGCCGAGCAGGGCGCCCTCAACGATGTCGAGGACGTGGCCGAAGCCGAGAAATGGGACAGCGTGCTGCCGCCGGTGCTGGCCAGCATCATGAAGTATGACGGCAAGTACGTCGCCGCGCCGGTGAACATTCACCGTGTCGACTGGTTCTGGGCCAACCCGGAGGTTCTTGCCAAGGCCGGCATCACCGAGATGCCGACGACCTGGGACGAGTTCAACACCATGGCCGACAAGCTCAAGGAGATGGGCATCACGCCGCTGGCCCATGGCGGTCAGCCCTGGCAGGATGCCACCGTATTCGAGGACGTGGTGCTGGGGATTGGTGGCGCCGACTTCTTCCGCAAGGCGCTGGTCGACCTCGACCAGGAAGCGCTGACCAGCGACACGATGATCAAGTCGTTCGACCAGCTTCGCCGGATGCGCGGTTATGTCGATGCCAATTTCTCCGGACGCGACTGGAACCTGGCGACGGCCATGGTGATGAAGGGCGAGGCCGCCTTCCAGATCATGGGTGACTGGGCCAAGGGCGAATTCCTTGCCGCCGGCAAGGTGCCGGGCAAGGATTTCCTCTGCGCACCGACCCCGGGCAAGGGCTTCGTGCTCAACTCCGACAGCTTCACCTTCTTCAAGGTGTCGGGAGACGACCGGCTGAAGGGCCAGAAGGTGCTTGCGAGCCTGATCATGTCGCCGGACTTCCAGGAAACCTTCAACCTCGCCAAGGGATCGATCCCGGCCCGGACCGACGTTCCGCTGACCAAGTTCGATGCCTGTGCGATCAAGTCGCACGAGGACCTGCTGGCGGCCATCAAGAACAACTCGCTGGTGCCGTCGATGGCCCACGAGATGGCCGTGCCGCGCTCGGTGCGCGGTGAGTTCCTCGACGTCGTGACCAACTTCTTCAATTCCGACATGTCGTCGGAGGATGCGGTCAAGACGCTGGCCGACGCGGTCAAGCGCGCGCAGTAAGGCGGATCCGGCCCGGCCGGGCGCCCATGCCCCGGCCGGACCGTCTCACCTGATGGACGCCCAGGCCAACCACCGCACGTTCAGCCGCACCTTCGAACGCTGGCTGCCCAAGATCGTCGTCTCGCCGCTGTTCGCGGCGAGCCTCGTCTTCGTCTACGGGTTCATCGCCTGGACGGTCTACATCTCGTTCACCAAGTCCGGCGTCATGCCGAACTACACGTTCGACGGCCTGGCGCAGTACGACCGGCTGTGGGGCACGCCGCGCTGGTACGTGGCGCTGTGGAACCTGTTCGTGTTCTCCACGCTGTTCATCGCGATCTCGACGGCCATCGGCATTCTCCTCGCCATCCTGCTGGACCAGCGGGTCCGCGCCGAGGGATTCATCCGCACGGTCTATCTCTACCCGATGGCGCTGTCGTTCATCGTCACCGGCACGGTCTGGAAATGGATCCTCAACCCGGGACTCGGCCTGGAACGGCTGATGCACATGGCGGGGTTCACCGACTTCACGTTCGACTGGCTGGTGAATTCGCGCATGGCCATCTACACGGTGGTCATCGCCGGGGTCTGGCAGTCCTCGGGCTATGCCATGGCCCTGTTCCTGGCCGGGTTGCGCTCGGTCGATGACGAGATCCTCAAGGCGGCGTCCATCGACGGTGCCGGGCCGGTGCGCATCTATTCCTCGATCGTGCTGCCGATGATGCGGCCGGTCTTCCTGTCGACC
Organism: Zhengella mangrovi; assembly: GCF_002727065.1. Taxonomy (GTDB): domain Bacteria; phylum Pseudomonadota; class Alphaproteobacteria; order Rhizobiales; family Rhizobiaceae; genus Zhengella; species Zhengella mangrovi. Next base: position 133,181 of record NZ_PDVP01000011.1, read on the forward strand.
ATCATCATCCTGGCCCACCTGGCGATCAAGAGCTTCGACCTCGTCATCGCGCTGACCGGCGGCGGGCCGGGCTATGCCACCGACATGCCGGCCACCTTCATGTATGCCTTTGCCTTCCAGCGCTCCGAACTGGGCGTCGCCGCTGCATCCGCGGTGATGATGCTGATGACCGTGACGGCGATCATCGTGCCCTACCTCTACTCGGAACTGAGGAGGACAGGCCGATGAGCGGTTCGGGAACCGACGGCATCGTCCGGCAGGGGGGCTGGCGGCACCGCGTTGCGCGGGTGGTCCTCTACGCGATCCTCGGCCTCTTCTGCCTCTATTACCTCGTGCCGCTGGTCATCATGGTTTCCACCTCGTTCAAGTCGCTGGAGGAAATCCGCACCGGGTCGCTGATCAGCCTGCCGCAGGAGATCCGCTTCGACGCCTGGGCCAAGGCTTGGGGCTCGGCCTGCGTCGGCGTGCGCTGCGACGGGCTGAGACCCTACATGTGGAACTCGGTGGCGATGGTCATTCCGGCGGTGTTCATTTCCACGCTGCTCGGGGCGCTGAACGGATACGCGCTGACCAAGTGGCGCTTCCGCGGCGCCGACGTCATCTTCGCGCTCATGCTGTTCGGCGCCTTCATTCCCTTCCAGGTGATCCTGCTGCCGATGGCGCGCGCGCTCGGGATGATGGGCCTGGCGGGCACCATACCGGGCCTGATCCTGGTTCACACGATCTACGGCCTCGCCTTCACGACGCTGTTCTTCCGCAATTTCTTTATCAGCGTTTCGGACAGTATTGTTCATGCCGCGATGGTGGACGGCGCCGGATTCTTCTCGATCTTCTTCCGCATCGTGCTGCCGATGGCCATCCCGGCCATGGTCGTGACGGTGATCTGGCAGTTCACGCAGATCTGGAACGACTTCCTGTTCGGCGTTGCCTTCACGGTCGGCGACAGCAACCCGGTCACCGTCGCGCTCAACAATGTCGTCAACACATCGACGGGCGTGAAGGAATACAATGTCGACATGGCGGCGGCGATCATCGCGGCGCTGCCGACACTCGCAGTCTACGTCATCGCGGGTACCTATTTCGTGCGCGGCCTGGCCGCCGGTGCAGTGAAAGGATAGGCGATGTCAGGCATCCGTCTGGACAAGGTCTTCAAGCGGTTCGGAACGACCGAGGTGATCAAGGGCATCGACCTGGAGATCGAGGACGGCGAGTTCATCGTCCTGGTCGGCCCTTCCGGTTGCGGCAAGTCCACCCTGCTCAACCTGGTGGCCGGGCTGGAAACGCTGTCGTCGGGCACGATCCGCATCGGCGACCGCGTCGTGAACGACATCCCGCCGCGGGACCGCGACATCGCCATGGTGTTCCAGTCCTACGCGCTCTACCCGACCAAGACGGTGCGCGACAACATCACCTTCGGGATGGTGACGCGGCGCGTGCCGCGGGCCGAGCAGGATGCGGCCGTCGACGAGGTCTCCTCGCTGCTGCACATCGACAAGCTGCTCGAGCGCAAGCCGGGCCAGCTCTCCGGCGGCCAGCGCCAGCGGGTCGCCATGGGCCGCGCGCTGGTGCGCAAGCCGGACGTCTTCCTCTTCGACGAGCCGCTGTCGAACCTGGACGCCAAGCTGCGCATCGAGATGCGCACCGAGATCAAGAAGCTGCACCAGCGCCTCGGCAAGACCATCGTCTACGTCACGCATGACCAGATCGAGGCGATGACGCTGGCGACCCGTATCGCGGTCATGGACAACGGACATATCCGCCAGTTCGGAGACCCCGAAACCATCTATGAGCATCCCGTCGACCTGTTCGTTGCCGGTTTCATGGGATCGCCGCCGATGAACATGCTGCGCGGGCGGCTCAAGCGTGACGGCAGTGCTGTGGCAGTGGATGCCGGCGAGGGCCTGGTCTTTCCGCTGCCCGAGCGGCTGGCCCTCCGACTGCAGCAGCCGGAGGGCCACGAGGTCGTTCTCGGCCTGAGGCCGGAGACGATCTTCGCGGCCGGAACGGAGCTGCCCGGCGCCGACCGTTTCATCTTCGAACGTCCCGTCGACGTGATCGAGCCGACAGGGCCGGACACGATGGTCGTCTTCCAGGCCGGCGGCACGGAAGCCATCGCGCGCGTCCGCCCGCAGGACGCCAAGGCGCCGGGCGAAAGCTTCCGCTTCGAGGTGGAGATGGCCAAGGCCAAGCTGTTCGACGGCAAGACGGGCATGCATCTTTGACGTGATCCGTCCCGTTTCGGGCCGTCATCGTGCGGCGCATCCTGCCGGGTTGCCGGTCTCCAGCCAGGTGATGCGCATGTTCCGGCCGCGATGGGCGTCCAGCGCAATCGTCGCGTTGACCACGTTCACCGGACCTGCCGTCCGCATTTCCCAAAGAAAGAGGCTCTGAACCTCCGCCGCCACCTGGGTGCAGACAGGGGCTGGACCGGAGGTCACGAAACGCGGCCGGGCATCCGGGCGAATGTCGAACGCCTTCGGGCAGCCGCCGGCCGCGTCCGCCAGGCAGACCGTGATCCGGTCGCCATCGTCGCTGCGGCCGGCGAGGAACTCGATGCGGATGCGGTCCCCGCGGACACTTTCAAGTGTCCAGCCATCCGGCGAACCGGCCCGCACACCCGGAATGGCGAGACCGGCCGCCTGGGCCAGCATGGCGATCAGGAGGTGGCGTCGTGACTGTCTCATGGCCTTTTCCTCCTGGCTCGGGTCCAGCGAGCGGGCCGCTGGTCAGATCGCCAAGACTAGGCGGGCCGCCGATCGGCGACGATGGGGCGGATCCCCCAATCGCGGCCGATGCCGGCTACAATTCCGGTGACGCGTCGAGAAGGCCCTGCTTCAGGGCATGGGCGACGAGCTGGGCGACGGAATGAACGCCGAGCTTGCTCATCATCAGCGTGCGGTGGCGATCCACGGTCTTGGCGCTGATGCCGAGCACGGCGCCGATCTCCTTGTTGGACTGGCCGAGCGCGATCAGGTTGAGGATCTGGCGTTCGCGGCCGGTCAGGGCAGCCGCGTCGGGTGCGTTTTCGAGAAGCGCCAGCACGTGGGATGAGACGCACCGCGTGCCGGCGAGGATTTTCGGGATCGAGGCATAGAGCTCGTCATTCGACGTCGCCTTGGAGAACAGGCCGTCGACGCCGATCTCGACGAGTTCGCTCAGCTTGCCGACCGACGAGATTCCGGTCAGGACGACCACCCTGGTTGCCGGCGACCAGCGGCGGGTCTCCAGCGCGATCTCCGTACCGCCGGCCAGCGGCATCTGGACGTCGAGGAAGAGGATGTGCGGTTTCAGGCTGCGGACCGCGGCAATGGTTTCGGCGCCGTCCGCCGTCTCCGCCGAGACCTCCAGCCCTTCCGGCATCACCATGCCCGGGGCTTCGAGTGCGGCCCTCAGTCCGGCGCGAACGATGGCGTGATCGTCGGCGATGATCGACGTGTATCTGGGCAAGCCGGCCTGTCCTGATCTGCCTTGCTGAAATCGTGGCAGCCAATGCTATTGTCTTTCCCTGACATTTGCGAGGAGAAGGCGCATCATTTTCAGGAAGCCTCCCAGGCGGCGCCGGGTTCCGGGCAGCGCGACCATTCGGCCGTTGCTTGTTCTGTTGCTGATTGCCCTCGCCGTTTTCGGGCGGGCCGCGGTGGCTGCGGCGGCGGATGCGCCCGGAATCGTGCAACTCAAGCCGTCGATGGCCTACTCGGAGCTCAGCGACCATCTCGTTTTCCGGCTGGAAGACGAAGGCGGGCTGGCTTCCGCCTACCGGGCCTATCTCGCCGGCGGTTTCACGCCGGATCTCGCCACGGCAGCCAAGGACCAGGTTCCCTACCAGCCGGTGTGGGCGGCGGTCGAGATCACCAACGACACGCCGGACGACGGGCGGACAGGAGACAGCTGGTTCCTGACATCGCAGGTCTACGGGCTGGTCGGGCTCGACGTTTCGGTGGTGCGCCACGGCGGGCCGACCGAGGAGGTGCTCTCCTACAGCGCGCGGCGGGCATTCCAGGCGGATCAGTTCGCCGGGACGCGGCTGCGCAGCGCCGCCATCGTGCTTGCGCCCGACGAAACCGCGACGCTGATGCTGAAAATGGTGTTCGGGCCCGTGCGCCAGGCCGCTTTCCGTCTCGAGACGGCGGGCGAGTTGCAGTCACGGACCTTCCTGTCCGGCGTGCTGAGCGCCGTCTACTATGCCTTCGCACTCTCCAGCATCCTCTTCTTCCTCGGCTTCGTCCTGTCCATGGGCAGCCTGTCCGGCGTCGGCTATGGCGTGGCGCTCATTCTCGGCCTGTCGTTCCTTGCCTACCTCGACGGGTTCTTCTTCCGCTTCGTCTACCCCGACCATCCCGACCTGCATCTCAAGGTCGGACTCTTCCTGCTGCTTGCCTGTGCCGGCACGGGCACTTTCGTTGCCGGGCGGTCTGTCAGCGAAGAGAAGGGCAACAACCGGACCGCGCTCATCCTGAAGGCCCTGGCCGCGATCCCCTTCCTCGCCATCGCGCTCATCGGTCTGGTGCCGCCCGAAATCCTGGCCAACCTTTCCTACGGCCTGATGGTCATGATGTTTGCCGCCAATGTCGTCGCCGCCTCGCACTGGCGGGGCATCGAGGGACGCTGGCGAACGGTGATCCACGCGCTGTTTCCGGCGTCGCTCGCCTTCTGCCTGGTCCTGGTCGTCCTGTACGCCAGCGGCTGGCTCGGCGCGGTCCTCGATCCGGGCCTGCTCGTCAAGGCCTTCTTCGGCGTCATTGCGCTCTGGGTGATCCTCGGCAACACGGCCTCGATCGTGGACCTGAGACGCCAGCACGCGGCCACGATGGCCCGCGAGATCGATGCGCTCCGCCGGGAAGCGGACGCCAATCGCGAGCGGATGCGTGCGCAGGACCAGTACATGAAAGCGCGGGACCTGGCCGCGTTGCGCCAGCAGCAACTGGTCACGGCCTCGCATGACCTGAAGCAGCCGCTGGCCTCGCTGCGGATGACGGTCGACACGCTTGCCCGCGACAGCGACCCGGCCGTGCGGGCACAGCTCAACGAGGCCTTCGACTACATGCGTTCGCTTTCGACGGAGTACCTGGCGGCGACCGGGCCGGAACGCGACGAGGATGCGGCGGACACGCGGGACGCTGACGAGGCGGACGATGCCACCATCGAGATCTACCCGCTCTCGCTGGTCTTCGAAACCGTTGCGCGCATGTTCCGGGACGAAGCCGTCTCCAAGGGGATCGACCTGCGCGTCGTGCCGACATCGGCCCAGAGCGCTGTTCCGTTCATGGCCGTGATGCGGATCGTGAGCAACCTGGTGTCCAACGCGGTCAAGCATACCGATCGCGGCGCGGTGCTGATCGGGGCGCGGCACCGGCAGGGCAGGACCGGCATCTGCATTGCCGACCAGGGCGCCGGCATGAGCCGGGAGCAACTGGCACGGTTCCGCAAAGCCTACGTGAAGGGCGATCAATCCCGGGGGCACGGGCTCGGCCTCTCTATCGCTTTCGACCTTGCCGGGACCCATGGCCTCGTGCTCGACGCTTCATCCGTTCCCGGGTGCGGGACGATTTTCCATCTCTGGCTGCCGATCCCCGCCGGGATGCAAAGCGAGGCCCAAGCGTCCTAGGCCGTGTTTGCGCTCTCGTGCCTGCAACCGGCATCCATGTTCGCGGGCAATGCGGGGGTCTTGTTTTCCCTGCTCCTTCATGGCATTCAACCCTGGGGCGTGAAAGTTTCTTATATATTCTATTGCGCTAAAAAAGGAGTGCGCCCGGTGTCGTGCCGGGTACGCGTTTCCGGCCTTGGCGATCCGCTTGTCCTGCCACGCTCCAGGGGCGGTGGTGGAGAATACGGGCATGCCCTTTTACACAGCGAGAACAGCGGCGGCGCCGCTCCGCTCCGACGTCGTGACCCGGGAGCGGCTGGAACGCCTGCTTCGCCTCTCCAACCCCCGCTGCATCGACCGCCAGGCCGGTATCGAAGTGGAAATCCGCCATGTGGCAGTCGAAGACGACAACGGGTTTTTCGTGCCGCGCTCGATCCGCTTCTCACATGCCGGTGGCCATGCGCCAACCTTCTGGCTCCTGCTTCTCGACGACGCGATCGACGCGCGCGTCTGCAACAGCCAGTCCGGTCCGTCACCCTGGTCCGGCACCCGGGTGCCTGACCAGGAGGCCATCGACGCCTACTGGAGGCCGCTGACGGATCCGATCGCGATCCTGGACATGGAAGTCCTGTTCGTCCGGGTCGAGGCGCACATGCTGTCCGAACTGACGAGCGACCTCAGCGACGACGCCAAGCTTTCCGTCGTGCCGCGCGAGGTGGTCGACCTGCGCGCACTTGCCGCCTTCTGCGCTATGCTAGGGCGCGACACGCCGGACACAGCGGCACATGTCGACGATCACGTCATCTTCGCGGCCTACGATCCGCGATCCTACCTGCGGACACAGGACCGTCTTGGCAGGATGACCCTGGAGGAATGCCGGCTCTTCTCCTGGCGGGGGCTGGTTCGCGACAGCGACAGCCAATTCTTCGCGAGGTCCTTCCTGCGCGCGGTCGACTGGAAGGCGGATGCCGGCGATATCGAGACCGCGATCCGGCCAGTCCTGGATGCCGTTGCACCGCATGCTGCAACGGGGTTTCACCTGAAGGACGACGGCACGACCTTCCTGGCCTCGGACTGGCTTGAAAAGGCGGCGGCGCTGCTGGCGCAGAAGGGCCTGGCCATTGTCCAGGTCGACCGTGCTGCGGATGCCACCGTTTTCACGGTGATCGAGGCGGACAAGGCTGCGCGTCTCGTCCGCCTCGGCCGCAAGCTGGGGTTCGACTGTGCCGTCATTGGTGCTTTTGCAGCGGAGCGAAAAGGCTGGTTTGCCCGGCTCTTCCGGTGATCGCAAGGTTCCGGTGTCAGGACGGCCGATCGGACCGATGATGGTCGAAGATCCACCCGACAAGCCGGCCGACAACAATCGGCACCAGGGACAGGGCGGCCACGGTCGCCCATGCCTGCCACGGCAAGGCCACGAGCTTCAGCGCCGCGGCGACGTGCGGCTGGAACTGGGCGATGGCGAGAAGCGCAACGCAGACAACGACCGCAGCCCAGACCCATCCGTTGCGGACGACCCGGCTGGACAGGAATCCGTCGTGCATGTGGCGCATGTTGAAGACGTGCAGGATCTGCGAAAAGGCCAGTGTGTGAAAGACCAGGGTGGTGACCGCATCGCCTGTGAGTGCGAGCGGGCCGAGAGCAAGCAGGAGCGCGGCGAGCGTCGTGGCCGACAGCACGATGCCGTAGAAGATGATCCTGACCCAATGGCGCCGGGCCAGAATGGGCTCGGACGGCGGGCGCGGCGGGCGGTCGAGTACGCCGTCATCGGCCTCGACCGTTCCCAGCGCGAAGGCCGGGAAGACATCGGTGACGAGGTTGAGGAAGAGGATCTGCAGGGGCAGCACCGGCAGTGGCAGGCCGAACGGAACAGCAAGGCCGACGACGAGGATTTCGCTCAGGTTGCAGGAGAGCAAATAGGTCACGAACCGGCGGATGTTCATGAAGATGACCCGGCCTTCGCGGATCGCCTCGATGATCGTCGAGAAGCGATCATCGCGCAGCACCAGGTCGGCGGCGTCGCGGGCGACCTGGGTACCGCGTTCGCCCATGGCGATGCCGATATCGGCCTGCCTGAGCGCAGGTGCATCGTTCACGCCATCGCCGGTCATGGCGACGACGTCGCCGGCGGCCTGGTGGAGGCGGATGAGGTCGAGCTTCTGGGCCGGATCGACACGGGCGAAGACACGCGTCCGGCGCAGGGCGTCGCGCTCGCCAGACGGCAGTTTGTCGATGGCAGTGAGGTCCTTGCCCTCCATCCCGCCGTCAGCTTCCCGTGACAGGCCGACCTCGCAGGAAATGTGGCGGGCCGTGGCCGGGTGATCGCCGGTGACCATGACAACGGCAATGCCGGCGCGCCGTGCATCGGCGATCGCGGCGGCGATATCCTGGCGGGGCGGATCGCGGAAGGCAGCGACCCCGAACAGGGTCAGCCCGTCGTAGACCGGGTCGCCGCCGGTTTTCATCGGCTTGCCGGCAATCGCAAGCAGGCGCAGGCCCTGTCCGGCGAGCGTGTTGCACATCTCCCGCCACCGGGCCTGCTGTGCCGCATCGAAGGGAGTGTCATGCCCGTCCTGGCGGACGGCCGCGATGGTCTCGAAGACCGCTTCCGGCGCGCCCTTGACGGCCACGAACAGTTCATCGCCTTTGCGATGGACCGTCGCCATGCGGCGCGTCGATACCTGGAAGGCATGCTCGGCCTGTTCGGGACAGTCGCGGAGCAGGCCTTTGCGCTCGATGCCACCGGCCAGGGATGCGCGGAGCAGGGCGATTTCCATGGGGTCGCCGGTGGCCTTCTCGCCGTCGCCGTCCAGCGCGGCATTGTTGCACAGCGCGGCGTTGCGAAGGGTGAGCGTGAGCGCTTCGTCCGGCCGGTCTGGCTTCGCTCCTTCCGCATCGCGGAAAACCTGGTTCTCCCGGTCCAGCAGCCATGTCCCCGATGCCGTGACGATGCGGTCGACGTGCATGGCGTTCTCGGTCAGCGTCCCGGTCTTGTCAGTCAGGATGACCGTGGTCGCGCCGAGCGTCTCGACCGCCGACAGGCGTTCGAGCAGGGCATTGCGCCGGGCCATGCGGAGCATGCCGCGGGCGAGCGCCAGGGTCGCGACGATGGGCAGGCCCTCGGGGATGGCGGCGACAGCGAGGGCGAGCGCCGATTCGACCATCAGGACGATGTTTCTGCCGGAGGCGATGCCGGAGAGCGCAACGATGACGGTGATCGCGAGTGTCAGCCAGATGAGGTTGCGGCTCAACTGCTCCAGTTGCTTCTCCAGCGGCGAACGATCCGGATCCGCCTCGTCGACCAGACGGGTGATGCGGCCGAGCTCGGTCTCCATGCCGGTCGCGGTGACAACGGCTTCACCGGTGCCACCGGTCAAGGCGCATCCCTTGAACAGCATGGAGGCGCGTTCGTGGATGGTCGCGCCGTGCGCCACGGGGTCGGACGACTTGTCGACCGGCAGGGATTCGCCGGTGAGCATGGATTCATCGGCGGCCAGGCCGGCCGATTCCAGGATGCGCATGTCGGCGGCAATGACATCGCCGGCGTCGAGGATGACGATGTCGCCAGGAACCAGGGTTTCGGCGTTCACCACCTGCTGCCGGCCGCCACGGCGGACGACGGCGGTTCGCGAGGTCAGCTGGCGCAGCGCCTCCATGGACCGGACGGCCTGCAACTCGGTGATGAAGCCGATCATGGTGTTGATCACCAGGACGACAGCGATGGCGGCGAATTCGATGATCTCGCCAAATGCCAGGGCAAGACCGGCGGCGCCGATCAGGAGGTAGACGATCGGGCTGGCGAGCTGGCTCAAAAGCAGGACAAGGATATTGGCGCGCGCCTTCCGGCGGAGCGCGTTCGGTCCGTGACTGGCGAGGCGGCTTGCGGCTTCTTCCTCCGGCAGTCCGGTCTCGCGGCGGACCCGGAGGCGCGCGAGGATCCCTTCGGCGGTCTCCTCGTGCGGAAGGCAGGCCATGCCGGTCGACAGTTCCTCGTCCTGGTTCCCGTGATCGTCCGGCACTGGTTGCGCTGCCCTATCCCGTCATTCTTCGCCTGCCAATGCCGAAAGGGCGTCATGGCGAAGCACCTGACCATGATATGCGTCAATCGCGGCAACGCCACGGCTTTTATGCCGCGGCATCCGGGCCCGATGGCCGGCGAGTATCCCTAGGACGCCAGTTGCTGGACCTGGACGGGATTGGAGCCGAATTCCAGCACCGACGGGCAGGCCATCCAGGTCGCGGTCCAGTAGCGGCTGACCATGTCGGTGGTTTCGGGCGCGGGAACCGGCTTGCTGAACAGGTAGCCCTGCCCCAGCATGGCGCTGCGGCCGGCGAGAAGGGCGGCGATGCCGGCATTCTCGATGCCCTCCGCCGTGATCATCAGGCCGAGCCGTTCGGCGATGCCGATCATGGTATCCACGATGATGGTGCTTTCGCGCGTGCGGCCAAAGTCGCGAATGAAGGACTGGTCGATCTTGAGGCGCGAGAAGGGCACCTTTGTCAGCAGGGACAGCGACGAATAGCCGGTGCCGAAGTCGTCGATGGCGATGGAAATGCCAAGCTCGCGCAGGCACTCGAGGCGCCACGAGACCGCATCGAGATCCTTGATGAGGGCGTTCTCGGTGATTTCCAGTTCGAGGCGCTGTCCGGGCAGGCCGGTTTCGGCGAGAACCCGTGCCACCATGCTGGGGAAGGTGGGGTCCTGCAACTGGATGGGCGAGACGTTGACGGAAACGAAGGGCCCTCCGTCGCCCCATCCGGCCGCAGTCCGGCAGGCCTGGCGCAGGATTTCCTCGCCGATCATGTTGATCTGGCCGTATTCCTCGGCCAGCGCGATGAACTCGTCGGGCCGGACCATGCCTTCGGCGGGACGGTGCCAACGGGCCAGGGCCTCGAAACCCGCCGTGCGGCCGGTGCGAATGTCGATCAGCGGCTGGAAGTGGGATTCGATCTCGCCGCGTTCGACGGCGTGGTCGAGATCACGGATGCGGTCGTTGCGCTGGCGGAATTCGTCGCTGATCTCGGCATTGAACCAGCTGACGTCGATGTCGGCGCTCTTGTCCGCCAGTTCCAGCGCCTGGCCGGCGTTGCGGAGCAGGGTGATGCTGGGCTGGGCATCCGAGCAGGTGACGATGGCGCCGGTCTGGACGCGCAGGCGGATGGCGCCGTGCTGGAGATCGTATGGCTGGAGGAGCGCGGCGAGGACGTCGCGGACAGCGTGCTGCGTGCCCGCGGTTCCCTTGGCCGGTTCGGTGGCAAAGGCAAAGGCGTCGTCGGAGATGCGGGCGGTCAGCACGTTGTCGGCGCCCCGCAGGCGCTCCGCGATCATCTGCACGATCCTGGCATCGGTGATGGTCTCGTCCTCGCCCATGAGGTGATCGAGGTCTACGAAGCGGACCTGGACGATGGCGATGGTCTCGCCCGATTTCAGCGCGGCAAGCCGGTCGTCGATATCGTCGAGGAACTTGTTCTGCTTGGGCAGGCCGGTCGCCGAGTCGAAGCGCAGCAACCGCTCGATCCGCTCACTCGCCTCCATCTGGTCGGTGATATCGAGGGCGACGCCGAGAAGCCGGTCATGCTGCCGGCCGGAACCCGGCACAACGTTGCCCATCGAATGGACCCAGCGGATCCGGCCGTCGCCGCCAAAGACACGGTAGCGGACATCATAGGGCTTTGCGCCGCGGGAGCGGGCCGTCTCGATCAGGCGGATCTCGGACTGCCGAAGATCCTCCGGGTGGCGGCGGGCACGGAATTCCTGCATCGTGAGCTGATGGCCGCCAGGAAAGCCGAGGCGTGTCGTCAGTTCGGACGAGACATAGGCGATCTTCTGGTCACCATTGGCCAGGTCGATCTCCCAAACGCCGCCCTGAGCACTTGCGAGCGCCAGTTCCAGGCGCTGTTCGCTTTCCAGCGCCGACTGGTAGGCCGCCTGCATCCCGTTCCAGGCGTTCTTGAGAACACCGTAGATCAGCAGCGCGGAGACGATGACGAAGGTCCAGCCCTTGTAGGTCTGGAAGGCCTGGTACTCCGCATAGTCGCCTGCCAGCGTGACCAGGAACCGGTCGCTGAACTGGATCCAGATGATGCTTCCGATGGCGTAGCTGCAGGCAACCAGTCCCGGCAACCTGCCGAACAGCTTTTCTGACCGACCGAAGAGGTGCGAATTCTTCCATTTATTATACGGCATTGACCGGCCTTCGGGGGATTTGCAGGGTTTACAGGCTAGTCGTTCAAAACCTGCGAAAATCTTAAGCCGGCGTTACTGGAATTCGCACCGGGTTTTTACAGGTCAGTAAGCATCACGGGTGCCTGGAGCCTGGAATCAAGGTCCGAAAACGATGGAGGCCGGGCAGCACTTTCATGCTCCCGGCCTCCCTGACCTGGTATCGCGACCGGCCGCGATGGCGACCGGAACGCGCGCTATCCGTGGATGTATTTCTCGATGAATTCCTGGGCGTCCCTGGCCGTCAGAGGCCGGCTGAACAGGTATCCCTGGCCTTCGCGGCAGCCCTGGGTCACCACGGCGCTGAGCTGGCTTTCCGTCTCGATGCCTTCGGCCGTGGTGCCGACACCAATGCTCTTGCTGAGGTTGATGATCGCCTCGACGATCGCCGCATCGGAGATGTTGGATTCCAGGCCCTGGACAAAACGGCGGTCGATCTTGATCTTGTCGAACTGGAAATTCTTCAGATAGGCGAGCGACGAGTAGCCGGTGCCGAAATCGTCCATGGAAACCCGGACGCCGAGTTCGCGGATCGCCTGGAGCATCTGGACGTTCTTGCCCTCGTTGCCGAGGAGCGCCGATTCGGTGATCTCGAGCTCGAGGCGGTTCGGCGCGAGGCCGGACGCGGCAAGCGCATTGATCAGCGTCGACAGAAGCGAGGGGCTCTCGAACTGGATCGGCGAGAGATTGACCGCGACCTTGATGTGTTCCGGCCACTTGCACGCTTCCTTGCATGCTTCGCGAAGCACCCAGGCGCCGAGCTGGTTGATCAGGCCGGTTTCCTCGGCCAGCGGGATGAAGATTTCCGGCGACATGAGTCCGCGCTTGGGATGCGGCCAGCGGATCAGGGCCTCGAAGCCGGTGATCTCGCGCGTGTCGATATTGATCAGCGGCTGGTAGAAGAGCTCGAACTGCGAGTGCTGCACCGCGATCCTGAGGTCGCTTTCCAGTTGCCGCTTTTCTTCCTGCTCCTGGAGCATGCGCGCCTCGAACAGGACCGCGCCGCCGCGGCCGTTGCTCTTGGCGTGGTACATGGCGAGGTCGGCGGCCTTCACGAGGCCGTCGAGGTCGGAGGAGAAATGCGAGGCGCGCGCCACGCCGCAGCTCGCGCCGATGTTGAGCTGCGTGCCGTCGACGGTAAAGGGCTTGCCGATTTCGGCGACGATCTGTTCCGCCAGTTGCATGGATGCATCGGGCTGGACGCCGTAGCGCGTGATGACCGCGAACTCGTCGCCGCCGAGGCGGGCGATGTCGAAGCTCGCGGGGACCACGGACTGGATGCGTTCGCCGACCGCGCGCAGGAGCTTGTCGCCGATGGCGTGGCCGAAGAGGTCGTTGACGGCCTTGAACCCGTCGAGATCGATGAACAGGAGGGCAGGCTCCATGTCATTGACCGGCATTTCGTCGATGGCGTGGTGGAGCGCGTCGCGGAAGCCCTGGCGATTGAGCAGTTCGGTCAGCGAGTCATGGTAGGCGAGGAAGTGAAGCTTCTCCTCGGAGACCTTGCGGCGACCGCTCTCGTTCGCGAGCTCGACTTCCTTGGCCGACAGGCTGGTGTTGAGCTGTTCGGTCGTCGCTTCCAGCGTCTGCTTGGACCGAAGGGTGCGGTCGCTTGCCTTCTTGGCCTCGATCTGGCCGTTGATGCGGGCAATGGCAACGGCGAAGTCGACCGGCTTGGTGACGTAGTCGTTGGCGCCGATGCTCAGGCTCTCGACAACGTCTTCGCTCTGGCTCTTGGCGGTGACCATGATCACCGGCAGTTCGGTGTTGCTGAACCGCTCGCGGATCCTCCGCAGGACCTCGTTGCCGCTGAGATCCGGCATCATGATGTCCAGGAGGACGAGGTCGAAGGTGCCGGTTTCGATCTGGTTCAGGGCGTCGTGCCCGCCGGATGCCTCGGTGACATGGAAGCCGCGGCGCACGAGCCGGCGGGTCAGGATATCCCGGTTATCGGCAACGTCGTCGACGACGAGGATCCGCGGCGCCAGGTCTTCTTCTCCCTCGGGCGAGGAGACATTCGGTTCGCGGATCGCGTGAGCTGTGGCAGTGTTCATTTTTTTATCCGCCCTCATACCGTGCTTTGCCAGCAATATTAGCGAGCTTTTGTTTATTTAGAGTTATCAGGATTTTATGCTGCTATTTCCTGCGCCTGGACTTCCACGTCGCCGGATTGCGCCATGGCCTCGATATGCGCCGGAATGTCGATGGTGAACTGGGTCCCTTCCCCGGGCCGGCTGGTCACCGTGATCTCGCCGCCAAGGAGGATGGCGAATTTCCGGGTGATTGCCAGGCCGATGCCGGTGCCGCCGAAGCGCTTGGAGATGGAGGCGTCGGCCTGGATGTAGGACTGGAAGAGCTTCGGCAGGACATCTGCAGCAATGCCGATGCCGGTATCGCTGACCGTCGCATGCAGGCGATCGTCCGCCAGGTTCCGCTCGATGCTGAGCTTCATCGTCACCGTTCCGTTGCGGGTGAACTTGCCGGCGTTGCTGAGCAGGTTGATCAGCATCTGGCGCAGCTTGGTCTTGTCGGTGCGCAGTTGCATCTCGCGCTGGGCGCACTCGATGTCGAACTTGTTGGCATTCTTGACGACAAGCGGCAAGGCGCTCGCGACGACCTCGTCGATAAGGTCGCCCAGCGCGAAATCCGAAACGTCCACGGCATTGACGTCGTTGACGATCTTGTCGGAGTCGAGCACCTCGGACACCAGCGACAGGAGATGCTTGCCCGCGGTGTTGATGCGGACAAGATCCTTGATGGTCTGCTCCTCGCCGCCGGCATCGTTGGCATCATCCAGCAGGATTTCCGAATAGCCGATGATGACGTTGAGCGGCGTGCGAAGTTCGTGGCTCATCTTGGAGAAGAACAGCGAGCGGTGATGGCTCACCTCCTCGGAGACGGCACGGGCCTTCTCGAGTTCCTCCATGGTGGAGCGGAAACGGTCGGCTTCATGCTCCAGCTCGCTGCGCAGCGCGATGATGCGGGCGTAGTAGAGCGCCATCCAGGACATGTACACCGTGGCCGCGACAATCGACAGCCAGCTGAGGATCCGCAGGTCCTCGACCGGGACGGTGTTCGGCAGGCCGTTCTTCAGCAGGAAGGTCAGGAAGACGCCGACGATGGACGCAAACAGGCCGATGACCAACTTGGTGTTCTTGGAGAGATAGAAGAAGCCGAGCAGCAGGCTGACGATCAGCCACGGCAGGAAGGGCGAGCTGAAGCCGCCGTAGTGATAGGTGCCGAAGAGGGAGACCGCCGCCAGCCCGACGAAGGACAGCAGGGACGAGATCGTCATGCTGCCGGAATACTTGAGAACGAAAGGAAGGGCCAGGAAGCTGTAGATGCCAGCGACCATTACTTCCAGCTGGTAGTTGATCTCGGGGGAGACGATGTAGAGATAGATCGCCATCGGCTGGGCAATGACCGGGCCGAACAGATGGGTGAACACGAATATGCGTGCCATCTCGATGTTGGTGCGGCCGCGTATCCCCTGCGGCACGAACCAGTTCACCAGCTTGTTGTCCATCATCATCGGATCGATCCCCTGCCTTGTCCCCGTATGCCCCCGGGTGTGGAGTGCCGCCTCGCGGCGGCACCCCCTTGTCCGTCTCAGCCGGCGACGCGGAACTCGCTCGCGTCGTAGCCCGCATCGAGCCGTGCCTGGCCGATGCGCATGGCCGCGCCCATCTTGTCGGCGGCGGCCGTCACTTCGTCT
>NZ_PDVP01000012.1 GCF_002727065.1 Zhengella mangrovi
GAGATGCCGCTTGGCGCGGGCGACGCGGCGCTGTTCGTCTCGCAGTCGGGCGAGACGGCCGACACGCTGGCCTCGCTGCGCTACTGCAAGGCGCAGGGCATGGCGATCGGGGCGGTGGTCAACGTCAGCGAATCGTCGATCGCGCGCGAATCGGACGCCGTCTTCCCGACCTTTGCCGGGCCGGAGATCGGCGTGGCCTCGACCAAGGCGTTCACCTGCCAGCTGTCGGTGCTGGCGGCGCTGGCGCTGCGCGCGGCGGCCAAGCGCAAGACGATCACGCCGGAGCGCGAGGGCGAATTGGTGGCCCAGCTGGCCGAGGCGCCGCGCCTGGCCGCCCAGGTGCTGCACCTGGAAAAGCAGATCGAGGCGGTGGCGCGCGACCTGGCCGGCCACAAGCACGTGCTGTATCTGGGCCGCGACACCAATTACCCGCTGGCCATGGAAGGCGCGCTCAAGCTCAAGGAAATCTCCTACATCCACGCCGAGGGCTACGCCGCCGGCGAGCTCAAGCACGGCCCCATCGCACTGATCGACGAGGACATGCCGGTCATCGTCATCGCACCGCACGACCGAATCTTCGAGAAGACGGTGTCGAACATGCAGGAAGTGGCGGCGCGCGGCGGCAAGATCATCCTGATCACCGACAGGAAGGGCGCGGAAGCCTCCACCGTCAGGACCATGGACACCATCGTCCTGCCCGACGTGCCGGAGTTCATCGCCCCGATCATCTACGCCCTGCCCATCCAGATGCTGGCCTACCACACCGCCGTCATCATGGGCACCGACGTCGACCAGCCAAGGAACCTCGCCAAATCCGTCACCGTCGAATAGCGGCGAAAAACTCCGGGACCGCGACCCTTTCAATCCATGTTGCGGCGCACTAGATTAAGCGGGTTGCAACCTCTCCGGGGCATGAGCGGACATGAGTGAAATACCGCACAAGCGGTCAGGCATGATGCGGCTGCGGAACTATTTCCTGACCGGCTTCATCGTGCTTGCGCCGCTGGCAGTGACGGCCTGGCTGGCATGGACGTTCATCGGCTGGGTCGACAGCTGGGTGAAACCCTATATTCCGGCGCGCTACAATCCCGATTTCTACCTGCCGTTCCCGGTGCCGGGATTCGGGCTCATCGTCGCGCTCTTCCTGATCACGCTGATCGGCTTCCTGACCGCCAACTTCATCGGCCGGTCCATCGTCGGATACGGCGAGCACCTGCTCGGGCAGATGCCGCTGGTGCGGTCGATCTACCGTGGTCTCAAGCAGATCATCGAGACGGTGCTGTCCGACAAGTCCAATACCTTCAAGCAGGTTGCGCTGGTGCAGTATCCCCGCAAGGGCCTGTGGGCGCTGGTTTTCATCGCGACGGAAGCGCAGGGCGAGGTCAAGCAGGTCATCGAGCGCGAGAGCGGCGATACCATCGCGGTCTTCCTGCCGACCACGCCCAACCCGACCTCCGGCTTTCTGCTCTTCGTGCCGCGCAGCGATGTGCACATCCTCGACATGACCGTCGAGGACGCGGCCAAGCTGATCATTTCCGCCGGCCTCGTGTCGCCGGAATACCAAGCGAAAACCCAGGCGCTGGCCGAACAGGAAGGCCTGGAGACGCCGCCGGCCCTGCCGGGCGAGGCCAAGGACATGCGCAACAAGCCGGCCGCGGAATAGCGTTCAGCCGGCCCTCAGCAGGCGGATCGCCTCGTCGCGGCCGAACAGGTAGAGCAGAACGCGCAACGCCGTTCCGCGCTTGCCTTCCAGGTCCGGGTCCGTGGCAAGCACGAGACGCGCGTCGTCGCGCGCCATCGCCAGCAGGTCGCCGTGAGCATCGATGCGAGCCACGCGGAAACCCGGCGTGCCCGACTGGCGGGTGCCCAGCAACTCGCCTTCGCCGCGCAGCTTGAGATCCTCTTCCGCGATGACGAACCCGTCCTCGGTCTCGCGCATCACTTCCAGCCGGCGATGCGCCGTCTCGCCGAGCGGCCCCTTGTAGAGCAGGACGCAGGAGGAATCCGCCGAGCCGCGTCCGACGCGCCCGCGCAGCTGGTGCAGTTGCGCCAGGCCGAAGCGTTCGGCGTGCTCGATCACCATGATCGTCGCGTCGGGCACGTCGACACCGACCTCGATGACGGTGGTGCCGACCAGGAGGCGCGTGCGGCCCTCCTTGAAGGCAGCCATCGCGGCGTCCTTTTCCGTGCCCGACATGCGCCCGTGCACCAGGCCGACCTGCTCGCCGAAAAGCGGCTGCAACGACCGGAACCGGTCCTCTGCCGCCGTCAGTTCCACCTCTTCCGATTCCTCGACCAGCGGGCAGATCCAGTAGACTTTCTGGCCCTCGTTCACGGCTGCGCGCATCCGGGCCACGAGGTCGTCGAGGCGTTCCGCCGGCAATGTCACCGTGCGGATCGGCCGCCGCCCGGCCGGTTTCTCGTCGAGGCGCGAGACATCCATGTCGCCGAAGGCGGAGAGCACCAGCGTGCGGGGAATCGGCGTGGCCGTCATCACCAGCATGTCCGGCGCGTTGCCCTTCGCGGTCAGCGCGAGGCGCTGGTGAACGCCGAACCGGTGCTGCTCGTCGATGATCGCCAGCCCGAGGTCGTGAAACGTCACCCCTTCCTGGAACAAGGCATGCGTGCCGACCGCGATATGGATCAATCCGTCGGCGAGACCGGCCAGCACGGCGGCGCGCTCGCGGCCCTTTTCGCGGCCGGTCAGGATCGCCGTTTTCAGCCCGATCGCCTCGGCCAGCGGGGCGATGGTGGCAAGGTGTTGCCGCGCCAGGATTTCCGTCGGGGCGAGCAGAGCCGACTGGGCGCCCGATTCCGCCACCTGCACCATTGCCATGAGGCCAACCACGGTCTTGCCCGCGCCGACGTCGCCCTGCAGCAGGCGCAACATGCGTTCCGGCCGGGCCAGGTCGGCCGAAATCTCGGCGATGGACCGCTCCTGGGCCCCGGTCAGCGCATAGGGCAGGGCGGTCCTGAGCTTCGCCTGCGACGCACCGGTCCCGGGCAGCGGCCGCCCGGACAACCGCTTCATCTTCGCGCGCACAAGCGCGAGCGACAGTTGCCCCGCCAGGAACTCGTCGTAGGCCAGCCGCCGGCGCGCCACGGAATCGGTGCTGATGTCGAGCGCGTCGCGCGGATCGTGCAGCCGCTGCAGCGCATCGGCGAAGGTCGGGAACGACTGGCGCCGCATGAGTTCCGGGTCCAGCCACTCCGGCAGGTCCGGCACGCGTTCCAGCGCGCCCTGCACGGCCTTGCGCAGCACGCGGCCGGAAAGGCCGGCGGTCAACGGGTACACCGGTTCCACTTCCGGCAGGGTCTCGCCGGGCCGCGCGACATGGTCCGGATGCACCATGGAGGGCCGGCCGTTGAACCATTCCACCTTGCCCGACACGGTCACCGTCTCGCCTTCCGGCAAAAGCTTTTCCAACCATTGCGCCTTGGCATGGAAGAACGTCAGTGCGATCTCGCCCGTGTCGTCATGGGCAAAGACGCGGTAGGGCATGTTGGAGCGGCCCCGCGGCGGCGGCTGGTGATGGTCGACACGAACGTCCAGCGTCACGATCGCGCCTTCCGGCGAATGGGCGATGCCCGGCCGGTTGCGCCGGTCGATGATCGAATGCGGCAGCGTGAAGACGAGATCGCCGATCCGCGCGTCCCGGTCCGTCACGCCGCCGGGAACGATCTTGGCGATCAGCGCGGCCACTTTCGGGCCGACGCCGTCAATCGACGTGACGGGGGCAAACAGCGGATCGAGGACGGAGGGTCTCATGGCGGGCAGATTACGTGTCCGGACCACGGCGCGAAAGGCTGACAGGACGCCTTTTCACCTCTATATGCATCACTCGAGGAAGAAACGAGCATGGCAGCGCGATGACCGGTACCACCCACACCTCCGCAGATCTCGACACCCGCAGGCGCAGGATCATGTTTCGCGCCTGGCACCGCGGCATGCGCGAGATGGACCTGGTGTTCGGTGGTTTCTGTGACGCGATGATTCGCGACCTGAACGACGTCGAGCTCGACGAACTCGAAACCCTGATGGCGGAAAACGACCAGGACCTGTTCAAGTGGATCATGGGCGAACGGCCCGTGCCGGCCGAGCATGACACCGCGATCTACCGCCGGATCCTGGCCCATCGCGACCAGATGACATTCTGACTGACGCAGGCGGAAGCGACATGACCCTGCTTGCCCCGATCGGCGTGAGGCCGGACCTGCATCGTGCCGTCATCATCGATGGCGTTGCGGATGGCTACGAGGCTTTCGCCCTGGCCCGGCTCGCCCGGGAAACCGCGCCGCGCGGGCCGCTGGTCTTCGTCGCCCGCGACGGAGCCCGCATTCCGCAGCTGGCGCAGGCGCTCGCCTATGCCGCGCCGGGCATGCCGGTTCTCGACCTGCCAGCCTGGGACTGTTTGCCCTACGACCGCGTTTCGCCCGGATCCGACGCAGCGGCGCGCCGCCTCGACGCGCTGTCCGCGATGATCGCGCTGGCGGAAAAGCCGCACCAGGCCATCGTCCTTGTCTCGGCCAACGCGCTCCTGCAGCGCATCCCGCCTCGCGAGGTGATCGCCGCCCAGAGCCTGACGCTCAGGCCCGGCAACCAGATCGCCATGGACGTGCTCGTCCGCCGCCTCGAGACGAGCGGCTTCGAACGCACCGGCACGGTGCGCGACGTCGGCGAATACGCGGTCCGTGGCGGCATCCTCGACCTCTACGTGCCCGGTGCCGACGAACCGCTGCGGCTCGATTTCTTCGGCGACACGCTGGAATCGATCCGTGCCTTCGATCCGGCGACGCAGCGCACCACCGGCCAGCAGAAGCAGATGCGGCTTGAGGCGATGAGCGAAGTGGCACTGACGCCCGAGACCATCAGCCGTTTCCGCCGTGCCTATATCGAGGCCTTCGGCGCGCCGCAGCGCGACGATGCGCTCTACCAGTCGGTCACCGAGGGACGCCGCTTTGCCGGAATGGAGCACTGGCTGCCGCTCTTCTACGATCACCTCGAAACCGTTTTCGACCTTCTGCCCGACGCCCCGGTCGTCTTCGATCACCTCGCCCATGATGCGCTGGAAGGCCGCGTCGCGCAGATCCGCGAGCACTACGAGGCCCGCATCGGACAGGGCGACATTTCCGGCAGCGTGCCCTACCGGCCGGTGGCGCCCGAGAGCCTCTACCTGACCCGGGAAGAAGCCGAACGGCGCGCAGCCGAACGCCTCACCATCACCCTGACGCCCTTCGACCAGCCCTTCACCGAGGGCCGCGCCGTACTGCACGCCAAGGCCCACCAGGGCCGCAACTTCGCCGAGGAGAGGGCCGATCCGAAGGCCAATGTCTTCGATCATGTCGTGCGCCATATCGCCTCCCTGCGGAGTTCGGGCAGCCGCGTCATCGTCGCCGGGTGGACCGAGGGCTCGCTCGACCGGCTGACGCAGATCCTTTCCGAGCACGGGCTCGGCGACATGGTCGCCGCGCCGACGCTGGACGATGCGGCAAACCTGAAGGGCCAGGCGATCGCGCTTTCCGTCCTGCCCATCGAGCACGGCTTCACGGCGCCGGGCCTTGCGGTCATCGCCGAACAGGACATGCTGGGCGACAGACTGATCCGGCGCTCGAAGCGCCGCGGCAAGGGCGCCGATTTCATCTCGGAGGTCTCGTCGCTGGCCGCAGGCGATGTTGTCGTCCACGCCGAGCACGGCATCGGGCGGTTCATGGGCCTGCGCACGATCGAGGCCGCCGGCGCGCCGCACGATTGTCTCGAACTGCACTATGCCAGCGACGGCAAGCTCTTCCTTCCGGTCGAGAACATCGATCTCCTGTCGCGCTACGGCTCCGATGCCTCCGACGCCGTGCTGGACCGGCTGGGCGGGGTCGCCTGGCAGGCCCGCAAGGCCAAGCTGAAGAAGAAGCTGCTGGAAATGGCCGGCCAGCTGATCCGCATCGCCGCCGAACGCGAGATGCGCGGTGCGCCGAAACTGGTCCCGCAGGAAGGCCTCTACGGCGAATTCTCGGCCCGTTTCCCCTACGAGGAGACCGAGGACCAGCAGGCCGCCATCGACGCGATCATCGACGATCTGGCCAGGGGCAAGCCGATGGACCGGCTGGTCTGCGGCGATGTCGGTTTCGGCAAGACGGAAGTGGCGTTGCGCGCGGCCTTTGTCGCCGCCATGGAAGGCCTGCAGGTGGCCGTCGTTGTGCCGACGACGCTCCTGGCCCGCCAGCATTTCAAGACCTTTTCGCAGCGCTTTGCCGGCCTGCCGGTCACCGTGCGCCAGGCCTCGCGTTTCGTCGGCGCCAAGGAACTGGCGGAGACCAAGAAAGGCATTGCCGCCGGCACGGTGGACATCGTCGTCGGTACCCACGCGCTGCTCGGGTCCAGCGTGCGTTTCGAGCGGCTCGGCCTGCTGATCATCGACGAGGAACAGCATTTCGGCGTCAAGCACAAGGAGCGGCTGAAGGAACTGAAGAGCGATGTCCACGTCCTCACGCTGTCGGCGACACCGATCCCGCGGACGCTGCAGCTGTCGCTTTCGGGCGTGCGCGAACTGTCGCTGATCACGACGCCGCCGGTGGACCGCATGGCGGTGCGCACCTTCATCTCGCCCTTCGACCCGGTGGTGATCCGCGAAACGCTGCTGCGCGAGCGCTACCGCGGCGGCCAGAGCTTCTACGTCGTGCCGCGCATTTCCGATCTGGACGAGATCCGCACCTTCCTCGCCGAACACGTGCCGGAACTGAAGGTCGCCGTCGCCCATGGCCAGATTGCCGCGGGCGAACTCGACGACATCATGAACGCCTTTTACGACGGGCAGTACGACGTGCTGCTGTCGACGACGATCGTCGAATCGGGCCTCGACATTCCCACCGCCAACACCATGATCGTCCACCGCGCCGACATGTTCGGGCTGGCCCAGCTCTACCAGCTGCGCGGCCGCGTCGGCCGGTCGAAACTGCGCGCCTATGCGCTCTTCACCCTGCCGGCGCGCAAGACGCTGACCACCACCGCCGACCGGCGGCTGAAGGTACTGCAATCGCTCGACACGCTCGGCGCCGGGTTCCAGCTGGCCAGCCACGACCTCGATATTCGCGGCGCCGGCAACCTGCTCGGCGAGGAACAGTCGGGCCACATCCGCGAGGTCGGCTACGAGCTTTACCAGCAGATGCTGGAAGAAGCCGTCCAGGAAATCCGCGGCGAGGAAATTGCCTCCGACGCCGGCTGGTCGCCGCAGATTTCGGTCGGCACCTCGGTCATGATCCCGGAACATTACGTGCCGGACCTGCAGTTGCGCATGGGGCTGTACCGCCGCCTGGCCGACCTCGCGTCGCCGCAGGAGATCGACGGCTTCGGCGCCGAGCTCATCGATCGCTTCGGCCCGCTGCCCGACGAAGTGCAGCACCTGCTCAAGATCGTCTACATCAAGGCGCTCTGCCGCAAGGCCAATGTCGAGAAGCTCGATGCGGGCCCCAAGGGTGTCGTCATCCAGTTCCGCGACAAGCAGTTCCCCAACCCCGCGGCCCTGGTGCAATACATCGCCGGGCAGGGCGTCCTGGCCAAGATCCGCCCCGACCAGAGCGTTTTCCTGATGCGCGACCTGCCCAATCAGGAAAAGCGCCTGGCCGGCGCGGCGGTCGTCATGGCGCAACTGGCCAAGCTCGCCGAGGCGGCCTGACCCGCGCCGACTGGCGAAGCGAACGTGGCTGGCCTATGTAGGCCGGCATGACACCAGGAAAACGAGAAGCAGGAAATCCCATGGCGCCCATCGACGAGATCGCCCGCAACGCGGCCCACCTGACCGAATGGCGCCGGGATATCCACGCGAACCCGGAACTCCTCTACGACGTGCATCGCACGGCCGGTCTCGTCGCCGATCGCCTGCGCGAATTCGGTTGCGATGAAGTTGTCACCGGTATCGGGCGGACGGGTGTCGTCGGGGTGATCAGGGGCCGGACCGACAGCCAGGGCGCGGTCATCGGCCTTCGCGCCGACATGGACGCGCTGCCGATCAGCGAAATCACGGGCAAGTCCTGGGCGTCGAAGACCGCCGGCAAGATGCATGCCTGCGGTCATGACGGCCACACGACCATGCTGCTGGGCGCTGCCGAATGGCTGGCCAGGACGCGCCAGTTCGATGGCACGGTCGTCTTCATCTTCCAGCCGGCCGAGGAAGGCGGGGCCGGCGGCAAGGCAATGGTCGACGACGGCCTGATGGAGCGCTTCTCCATCCAGCGCGTGTTCGGCATGCACAATCTTCCGGGCCTGCCGGTTGGCCAGTTTGCCATGCGCAGCGGGCCGATCATGGCCGCGGCGGACCATTTTTCCGTGCAATTGGAAGGCAAGGGCGGCCACGCGGCCCTGCCGCATACGACCGTCGACACAACGCTCGTGGCAGCGCAACTGATCAGCAGCCTGCAATCCATCGTCTCGCGCACCGTCGATCCGGTGGAAAGCGCCGTTCTCTCGGTCACCTCCATGCGCACCGACACCGACGCCTACAACGTGATCCCGCAGAACGTGGCGCTCAAGGGAACGGTCCGCACGCTGTCGGAGAAGGTCCGCCAGGAGGTCGAGGCACGCATGGCGGCAATGATCGAGGCGGTGCCGGCGGCCTTTGGCGCAAGGGCAACGCTCTCCTACCGCCAGGGCTATCCGGTCACCGTCAACCACGTCGAGGAGACGCAACTGGCCCTCGAGGTCGCGCGCGAGATTGCCGGACACGACAAGGTCGTGCCTGACTGCGCACCGATGATGGGCGCGGAAGACTTCTCCTTCATGCTCAATGCCCGGCCCGGCGCCTTCATCTTTCTTGGCAACGGCGAAAGCGCATCGCTGCATCACCCGGCCTACGATTTCGACGATGCCGCGATTCCGCATGGCGTCAGCTACTGGGTGCGGCTGACGGAACGGCTCCTGCCGCTGAAGAACTGAACCCGGTCAGGTGCGGCGGGTGACGATGCCGGCGATGGCCAGCAGCAGCCATCCGCCGATCATCGCCAGTCCGCCCGCCGGCGCGGCCATCGGGAACAGGCGGTGGCCGAGGATCTCTCGCGCCAGCAGATCACCGGAAAACAGCAGGACGCCGACAGCCAGCACGAGCAGCGCGGCGCCAAGCAGGCGCGAGCGCGGAACCGTGCCGAGAACCAGGAAAGCCGGTGCGTGGAAGAGCAGCATCTGCGCTGCCGTGGCGACGTTCGTTCCGCCGGCATGGGCGGCATAGGCGGAAAGCGCGACGCCCGCGGCGCCGGCAAGGCCGCCGATCAGGAAGGCTGGACGCATGGGCTTTGGCCTCTTGGCTTGGGTTGACGAACCGGATGCGCGTGACATGACAGATCGGGTGCCGCATGGCCAGCCGGGTCCGGCGGAAATGGCAGATTTGCCGCAGTTCCCGGCGCGCATGGCCATCCGCGGGCCGAGACCCGAACCGGCACTGACCTGAAACGCGCCAGGGCGCTGTCTCAGGAGCCTTCGCCACGTTCCGCCGCCGGACCGTCCGGCACGTCGATGCCGAACGCGCTCAGGAACCGGTCCACGGCCCGCGTGATCGCCCGGGTCGGATCGTCGGGGCAGGGGGTGCGGTAGATGTGCTGGCGGATGCCGATGTAGACGATGCCGCCGTGCAGGTTCCAAATGTCCTCCATGTCGGGGGCGGTTCCGCCCCGGGCCGAATGGCGGATTTCATCGAGCAGCGGGCGCAGGATGAAATCGCTCATGTGCTTCAGGTAGCGGCGGTTGAGCTCCGTCCCGTAAAGCCCTGAAAACATGAAGATACGCATCCACTCGTACTGGAAGATCAACTGGCTGTACTCGGTGTAGAAGCCAAGCAGCCGGTCGCGCAGCGGCCTGTTTCGGTCCTTCAACTGGTCCGGCCAGTCCGGCGACAGCCGGTTGAGGTAGACCTGCTCGTAGACCGCTTCCAGAAGGTCGTCCTTGGTCGAGAAATAGTTGAACAGCAGCGATTGCGTCACGCCGAGCCGCCGCGCCAGGTCCCGCGTCTTTCCGTCAAGGCCAACCTCGGCGAAGAAGGCCACGGCGCCATCGACGATCTGCTGCCGCCGCTCCTCGGGAGGCAACCGCCGCCGGCTCGGCCGTTCGTCTTCGCTGTCGTCCCTGCGTTCGATTCTCGTGTCCACGTCCATCACCGTCTTTTTGCCCCGGGCAAGATTGTACTTGCAATTGGAAAATTTTTATAGATCATTCGATCAATAAGGTTGAGCGTCTGCTCAATAGCCGGCGGCGGGAGACGCTGGCGAGAACGAGGGAGGAACGCCATGAAGGCATCGGCGGGTGGATATGCCCGGGCGGCCGACGTGCGCCACGCGCTGGACCTGTTGTCCGCGTCCGGTGGCATGGGGCGCATTCTGGCCGGCGGCCAGAGCCTTGTCGCGGCCATGAACATGCGCCTGTCGGAAGGCGACATGCTGATCGACATTTCTCGCATCGCGGCCCTCGCCGGCGTGGAAGAGCAGGGCGACCGGTTGCGGATCGGCGCGCTGACGCGCCATGCCGCGATCGGCCGCGACCCGCTGGTCCGCCGCCATGCGCCGCTTCTGGCCGACGCGGTCGCGCACATCGCCCATTCGGCGATCCGCAACCGAGGCACGATTGGCGGCGCCCTGGCCCATGCCGACCCGGCCGCCGAGTTCCCCGCTTGCGTTCTGGCGCTCGATGCCACGATGCACCTGGAAAGCCTCGAGGGAAGCAGGGACGTCGCGGCAGACGATTTCTTCCAGGACGTTTTCGAGACCGCCATCGCCGAGGGCGAGATCCTGACCGCGGTCTCGATGCCGAGGGCCTTGCCGGGCGAACGCCAGGTCATCCGCGAGGTGGCGCGCCGCTCGGGCGATTACGCCCTTGCCGGTATCTGCCTCGTCCGGCGCGGTGACACCCACCGGGTTTCGGCCTTTTCGGTCGGTCCCCGGCCGATGCTTGCACCGGGCGCCATGGCAGCACTGGATGCCGGCGACATCGACGCGGCGGTTGAGGCCCTCCAGGGCGAGATCGATCCGGCGTCCGACACGCAGGCATCGGCGGATTATCGCGGGCACCTCGCCGGCGTCCTGTTGCGGCGGGCAGTGGCCGGACTTCAGGGAGAGGCGGAATGACCGACGTGTTTCGTGACAGGATCGACATAGCCCTCACCGTCAACGGGGAACCGGTGGAGGCGCGCGTGCCCGCCGGCCAGCACCTGGTCGATTTCCTGCGGGGCGAACTGGGGCTGACGGGCGCCCATGCCAGTTGCGAGCATGGCGTCTGCGGCGCCTGCACCGTCCGTGTCGACGGGCAGGCCGTCCGCGGCTGCCTGATGCTGGCCGTCCAGGCCGACCGCACGGAGGTCTGGACCGTGGAGGGCCTGTCGGACAGCGCCGCCATCCGCGATTTGCAGGACGCTTTCGTAGCCCGCAACGCGTTGCAGTGCGGCTTCTGCACACCTGGAATGCTGGTCTCGGCGCAAGAACTGCTGGAAGCGGATGGTGTCCCGAGCCGGGAGGAAATCCGGGAGCATCTGTCGGGCAACTACTGCCGCTGCACCGGCTACGAGGCCATTGTCGATGCGGTGGAAACAGTGGCGCGGGCGCGCGCCGGTAAGGGGGCGGCATGACCATTCGCTTCGACAATCCGGACCGGCCGAATTCCTATATCGGCAAGACCGTTCCGCGGCCCAATGCCGCCCGCCTGGTGCAGGGCCGCGGCCAGTATGTCGATGATGTCGTGCTGCCGCGCTTGGTCCATGTCGCCTTCGTGCGCTCGCCGTTGGCGCACGCCCGCATTGCCGCGATCGACACCGCCGAGGCGGCGCGCGTCAAGGGCGTCGTCCGTGTCTTCACCGGCGAAGAACTGGCGGCAGTCTGCACGCCCTGGGTCGCAGTCCTGGCGCACCTGAAGGGCCTGAAGTCGCCGCCGCAATATCCCTTGGCGGTCGGGCGTGCCACCTGGGTTGGCGAACCGGTGGTCGCCGTTGTCGCCACCAGCCGGCTCGCAGCCGAAGAAGGCGCAAACATGGTCGATGTTGACTACGAGCCGCTTCCGGCCGTGACCGACATGATGACCGCGCTGGACGCCGGCACCCCCGTGCTGCACGAGGAAATGGGGGACAATCTTGCGTTTCGCCGCCTGCACGAGCAGGGCGACGTCGATGCCGCCTTCGCCGCGGCCCACACGGTCGTCGAGGCACATTTCACGACGGCCCGCCATACCGGTGTCACGCCCGAGCCGCGCTCCATTCTCGTCGACTGGAACCCGGCCGAAGGCCAGATGACCGCATGGCATGCGACCCAGGCGCCGCACATGATCCAGACGGTGCTGGCGCAGCATCTCGATATCCCGGAAGGCCGGGTCCGGGTGATCTGCGGCGATGTCGGCGGCTCCTACGGCATCAAGGTCCACGTCTACCCCGACGAGGTCGCGACGGCCGCCATCGCGAAGATCCTCGGCCGGCCGGTGAAATTCATCGCCGACCGTCTCGAGAGCTTCAACACCGATATCCACGCGCGCGATCACGAGATCGTGGCACGTCTGGCCGTCGACGAAGAGGGCCGCATCCTGGCCATGGATGTCGATGACTGGACGGCCATCGGCTCCTACTCGGTCTATCCGCGCACCTCCGCCATCGAGGGCAACCAGGTCGTCAACCTGTGCGGCGGTCCCTACGATTTCGCCAACTACCGCGCGCGCACCAGCGTCGTTTTCCAGAACAAGGTGCCGACCTGCCAGTATCGCGCCGTCGGCCATCCGATTGCCGTCGCGGTCACGGAGGGGCTCGTCGACATGGCTGCCGCGCGGCTCGGCATGGACCCGGTGGAGATCCGCCGGCGCAACATGTACCGCGACAATGCCTACCCGGTCACCTCGCCGGCGATGATGCGCTTCGAGGGCCTGTCCCACCATGCCTCCATGAACAGGCTCATGGAACTGATGGACTACGACGGCCTGCGGGCCGAGCAGGCAGCGCTGCGTGCAAAGGGCATCTATCGCGGCATCGGCATCGCGAGCTTCATCGAACTGACCAATCCTTCGCCCTTCATGTACGGCATCGGCGGGGCGCGCATTTCCGCCCAGGACGGCTGCACCGTGCGGATGGACCCGGACGGCTCCATCGTGGCGCTCTCCGGCGTGACGGAACAGGGGCAGGGCACCGAGGCCATGCTGAGCCAGGTCGTCGCCGAAGGCGTCGGGGTCTCTCCCGACCGGGTGAGGGTCATCACCGGCGATACCCAGGTGACGCCCTATGGCGGGGGAACCTGGGCATCGCGTGGCGCCGGCATCGGCGGCGAGGCCGCTTTGCAGTCGGCCCGCGCGCTGCGCCATTCCATCCTCGAGGTTGCCGGTGCCATGCTGCAGGCCGATCCGTCGGGGCTGGATATCCGGGCCGGCCAGGTGGTCGACACGGCCTCGGGCGAAGCGCGCATGCCGCTGGAAGAACTCGGCCGGATCGTCTACTTCCGGGGCGATACCCTGCCCAAGGGCCTGCCGCGCGAACTGGTCCAGACCCGGCATTTCATCACCTCCGACTATCCCTTCGCCTTCACCAACGGGGTTCAGGCCTCCTGGCTGGAGGTCGATACCGAAACGGGGGTCGTGAAGCTTCTCAAGCACTGGTGCGTGGAGGATTGCGGCCGGGTCATCAACCCGCTGCTGGTGGACGAGCAGATCCGCGGAGGCATCGTCCAGGGTCTCGGCGGCGCCCTTTACGAGGAAATCCACTACGACGGCGAAGGCCAGCTGCTCAACGGCTCCATGGCCGATTACCTGGTGCCGATGGCGGCCGAGATGCCGGACATGGTCATTGGCCATGTCGAGACCCCCACCATGGAGAGCATGCTCGGTGCCAAGGGTGCCGGCGAGGCCGGGACCGCCGGGTCGCCCGCAGCCGTCATGAACGCCATCAACGATGCATTGCGCCCGCTGGGCGCCGAGGTCACCGCAATGCCCTTCACGCCGGAGCGCATCCTTCGCGCCCTGCGCGTGATCGGAAACTGAACGAGAACCGGGGCGCTCTGGGAGGCGCCCCCATCCAGGGAGGAAGCGCATGAAACTCAAGACACTTCTCATGGCCACGGCGCTCAGCGTGGCATCCACGGGCTGGGCCATGGCGCAGCAGAGCATCACGGTCAACATCGGATCGTCGCATCCCGAGCAGAACATCTGGGTCTATGCGATGAAGAACACCTTCGAGCCGGAGGTGAACCGGATCCTCGCCGAGAAAGGCGAATACCAGGTCAACTGGGTCGAAGCCTATGCCGGGACGCTCTACAAGTTCACCGACACGCGGGAAGCCGTGATGGACGGCATCGTCGATGTCGGCATGGTCGGCACGGTCTGGGAAGGTGCGCACATGCCGCTCCAGAACGTGACCTATTTCACGCCCTTCGCGACCGAAGATCACAAGATGATCATCGAGATCTTCGACGACCTGTCGCAGAACCTGCCGGAACTTCGCGACAGCTGGGCCGAGAACGGCATGGTGCACCTGTCCTCGCTGATCACCGACAGCTACGACATCTACGCCACCTTTCCGGTCAGCTCGATGGAAGACCTGAAAAACCGCAAGCTCAACGCGCCGGGCACGTCGGCCAACTGGCTGCAGGGCACCGGGGCGACGCCGGTCGATGGCGCGCTGACCACCTATTACACCAACATCCAGACCGGCGTGACCGAAGGGACGCTCTCGTTCGCGTCCGGCATCCTGCCGACCCGCGTCTACGAGGTCGCCCCCGAACTGACCCGCGTCGGCATCGGCTCGATGTACTTTGGCGGGATTGCCGCGAACAAGGCATTCTTTGACGGCCTCCCGGCACCGGTGCAGGACGCCTTTCGCCAGGCCGCGAAGGCAACCTCCGCTGCCCACGGTCAATATGTCGAGGACCTTGCCAAGAAGGCCCTGACCGACATGCAGGCCGCCGGCCTGACGATCCATGAACTCCCGGCCGACGAAAAGGCCAAGTGGGTCAACGGGCTTCCGAACATCGTCAAGCCCTGGCTGGAACAGACCGGCGATGCCGGCCGGGTCGTCCTCAAGGCCTATTTCGATGCCCTGCGCGCCCGCGGCGCGAAGCCGCTGCGTGCCTGGGATGAGGGGCTGTAAGCCGCCTCGAGCCATGCCAGACTGCCCGCCCGGCCTATGTGCCGGGCGGATCACGTGACCGGGACGGACTGAACCATGAGCGATGACAGCGCGGCCGAGGCCGATGACACCTTCATCCCGCCTTTTGCGGAAGCGCCGGTCGGCGCGATGCTGTCGGGCGTGGCCGCCGTCATGTCCTCGGTCGGGACGCTCGGAATCGGCGCCCTGATGGTGCTGATCGTGGCCGACGTCCTCGGCCGCAATTTCCTCAACGCCCCGATCACCGGCGTCGCCGAGATCGCTGCGCGGTCCGTCGTCGCCATCGTCTTTCTCCAGGTTGCCGCCGCCGTCCTGCAGAAGCGCCTGACCCGGGCCGACTTCCTCGTCCGGCGGCTGGAACGGCTGTCGCCGCGGCTGGTCTGCCTGATCGAGGCGTTCTTTGCCCTGACGGGAGCCATCGTTTTCCTTCTCATCCTCTGGGCATCCTGGCCCAAGTTCGTCGATGCCTGGTCGACCGCCGAGTTCTTCGGCGTCCAGGGCGTCTTCACCATCCCCACCTGGCCGTTTCGCGGCGTGACCGTGCTCGGATGCGCCGTCGCTGCCTGCGCATCGCTCTATCGCGCCCAGGACGAGATCCGCAGTCTCCGGAGGTCGGCATGACGACCCTTGCCATCGGCTTTGTCCTGATCGGGACCCTGGTCGCGCTCGTCCTGCTCGGCATGCAGATCGCCTATGCACTGATCCTCGTCGCATTCGCCGGCATCTGGCTGATCCGCCACAACGTCGATCTGGCGTTTCGCATGCTCGAACTGACCGCCTACAGCGGGATCGCCGACTACCTGTTCGCCACCATTCCGCTCTTCGTGCTCATGGGCCTGCTCGTCAGTGTCTCCAACGTCGGGCGTGACACGTTCGAGGTGGCAGAGGAACTGCTCAGGCGAATGATCTGCGGCCTCGGCGTCGCCACGGTTGCGGCCAACACCGTCTTTGCCGCGGTGACCGGCGTTTCCATCGCCTCCGCGGCCGTCTTCACGCGCGTCGCCGTGCCGGAAATGCGCCGCCACGGCTACCGCGCAGCCTTTTCCGCCGGTACCGTTGCCGGTTCTTCCGTGCTCGGCATGCTCATCCCGCCCAGCCTGCTGCTCATCATCTACGGGGTGCTGGCCGAGGTCTCGATCGGCGGCATGTTCATCGCCGGCATCGTGCCCGGACTGATGCTTGCCGGTGGCTTCGTCACCATGCTGATCGCGATCACCGTGCTGTTCCCGTCCTTCGTGCTGACCGACCCCGACGCGGTTCGTGACCGGCGTCTCGACCGCGACGGTCCCGTCATGCCGCTGCGCACCATGCTGGCCAAGCTGTTGCCCATCCTTCTGCTGGTTCTGCTGGTTCTTGGCGGGCTTTACACCGGCTTTTTCACGCCCACGGAGGCCGGCGGAATCGGCGCCTTTGGTGCGCTGCTCGTCGCGCTGTCGCGCCGTTCCCTCGATCGTCACAAGCTGTGGCAGGTCATGAAACAGACCGGGGTCATATCGGTCTCGATCCTGCTGCTGCTCTTCGCCGCGAGTTTCTATTCGCGCATGCTCTCCATTGCCGGCCTCCCAAACGCGATTGCCGGCATGGTGGGGCAGACCGGGCTTGGTCCGCTCGGCTTTCTGATCTTCTGCTCGGCCATCATCCTGCTGATGGGCATGATTCTCGACAGCACGTCGATTCTTCTGATCATGGTGCCGATCGCCGCTCCCATCGCCCAGGGCATGGGGATCGATCTCAGCCACTTCGGTATCGTCATCGTGATTGCAGTCGAGATCGGCCTTCTCACCCCGCCGTTCGGAATATCGGTCTTTACGGTGCACAATACGCTCAACGATCCGACTGTCTCCGTGGAACAGATATTCGCGGCGACCCTTCCGTTCATCGCGGTGATGTTGCTCGTCCTGCTGCTCGTCATCCTTTTCCCGCTTACTGCCACGGTATTCCTTTAGCTGTTTCGCGTTGATCGAGGCTTTGCCGGATTGACCGCAACAACGGGTTGTCCGTCGTCCCCACGTGGACGCCAGGTCTCCCACACCTTTTCTCCTGCGAAGCGCCCACCTCACCCGAACCGATAAACGATGCAGCCGTTCCTCGCGGTCGCTGATCGGTCGATCATGGTTCGCATTCTCGGGCGAACTCACGCCCCGTGGATGAAATCCTCCGAAACATGATTGACAAATGCATCGAAGTGAATAATGAATCACTAGTCAGTTTTGCTTTGGGAGGAGCGGCATGGACGCTGGATGGTCCCCATCCGACATCGCGTTTCGTGAGGAGGTGAGGGCGTTCACCAGGGAAAGCCTTCCTGCCGATATTCGCGACAAGGTCATGAGTGGCCGGCCGCTGGCACGCACGGACCACATGCGTTGGCAGGACGTTCTGGCGGATCGTGGATGGATTGCCGGGTTCTGGCCGCAACGGTTTGGCGGCTGTGATTGGACGCCGGCACAGAGCTATATCTTCCAGGAAGAGACCACCTACGCGGGGGCGCCGTGGCTGTTGCCGTTCGGCGTGAATTACGTCGGCCCGGTCATCTACACCTACGGAACGGAAGAGCAGAAGGCACGGCATCTCCCCGGGATTGTTTCAAACGAGGTCTTCTGGTGCCAGGGCTATTCCGAGCCGAATGCCGGCTCTGATCTCGCCCGCCTGTCGACCCGGGCCGACCGGGACGGCGATAGCTATATCGTCAACGGATCGAAGATATGGACCTCCATGGCCCATTGGGCGGACTGGATTTTTGCCCTGGTGCGGACCGATGCCAGGTCAAAGCCGCAGGCCGGGATCTCCTTTCTGCTGATCGACCTGCGATCGCCGGGGGTCACCATCCGGCCGATCCGGTCGATTGAAGGGGCCCACCATCTCAACCAGGTCTTTTTCGACAATGTCCGCGTGCCCGTCGAAAACCGGGTCGGAGACGAGAACAGGGGTTGGACCTATGCCAAGTTCCTGCTTGGCCATGAGCGCGTGCTTTCGGCCGAAGTCGGGAAAGGGAAGCGCATGCTGGACCGCCTCCGCACCATTGCGGATCGCTCCGGCATCGCCGACAGCCATCGCTACCGTGAACGCCTCAACCAGCTCGAAACGGATCTCCTGGCCCTTGAATGGACCACGCTGCGGATGCTGGAAGCCGTGATGGACGGGTCCGCCCCGGGCTACGAGGCGTCGCTTCTCAAGCTTCGCGGCTCGACCCTTGTCCAGGCCATCGCCGAGGCGACCGCCGATGCACTGGGTCCCGAGGCGATTCCCTACGATCCCGCTTGCCTGGAAGAAGGTACCAACGATCCCGGCGACGAACTCGCGCGCCACATGGGCATCGTGTCTGAATTCCTGTTCCAGCGGGCGCCCACGATCTGGGGCGGGAGCAACGAAATCCAGCGCAATATCATTTCCAAGCATGCGCTTGGTCTCGGGTAGAATGGTGGAGCCGTGAAGATTTCCCAGACCGAAGAGCAGACGCTCCTTTCACAGAGCATCAGCCGCTATCTGGCCGACCGGTACGATGACGCTGCACGCCGCCGGGCGGAGGCGCAGGCCTGCGGGTATGACCGGGATACCTGGACCGAGATCGCGGAGCTCGGCTGGCTCGGCGCGAGTGTCGGCGAAAGCGCCGGCGGTTTCGGTGGCCCGCGCGAAATGGCCATCGTGCTTGAAGGGGCAGGGCGGGCGATGATGG
This sequence comes from Zhengella mangrovi, assembly GCF_002727065.1. Classification (GTDB taxonomy): domain Bacteria; phylum Pseudomonadota; class Alphaproteobacteria; order Rhizobiales; family Rhizobiaceae; genus Zhengella; species Zhengella mangrovi. The sequence goes on from NZ_PDVP01000012.1 coordinate 18,769, forward strand.
CAGAGCCGCTTGTCACGGCCTGTCTCGCCCTGTCCATCCTGGAAGCGGCCGATCCGTCCCACGGCTCACTGCCGGGGCTATTGTCCGGTAATTCGATGGCCTGCGGACTTGCAGCGCAAGCCGGCAGCGGATTGTCGGTCACCGGCCGGAACGGCTCACGCGTCCTGTCAGGCCGTTTCCCGACGGTCCATGCGGGCGCCGCGGCCGACCTGCTCGTGCTCGCATTGCCGGATATCGCCGTCGCCCTCGACCCTGCTGCGAGGGGTATCGACATGCGCGCATTCCGCGGGATGGACGGAAGGCGCTACGCCGACATCGTTTTCCGCGACGTCCCGCTGGATGACGGTTCGGTCCTGTGCGAGGGCGAAACCGCCCGACCGGTGGCCGACCGGGCGAGCCAGGTTTTCTCGGTCGCGACGGCGGCGGAAGCATCCGGTATCGCCGCGCGGCTGTTCGAGGAGACGCTTGCCTACGTGGCGCAGCGCGAGCAGTTCGGTCAGCCGATCGGACGGTTCCAGGCGCTGCAGCATCGGCTGGCGGACATGTATGTCGCGGTGGAGGAAGCACGCTCACTGGCTCTGGCCGCCGCACGGTCGGCGGAAGACGATGAAGCGCCTGGCCGCGCGGTCTCCCAGGCCGTGGTCGGGACAGTGGACCGCGCCCTGCATGTCGCGAAGGAGGCGATCCAGCTTCACGGCGGTGTCGGCATGACCGAGGACCTGCCGCTCGGCGCCGGCCTGCGCCGCATCAAGGTCCTGCAATTGATGCCCGGCGGGGCCGAGGACCATCGGAAAAGACTCACCACCTGAAGAATGACGCGCAGCCAGCCGGGAGGAAACGGGTATGGATCGGTTTGCGAACTACAAGACGATGACGTTCAAGCGCGATGGCAGGGTCCTGACCGTGACGCTGAACCTGCCGGAAACGCTGAACGCGGTGAATGCCGACCTGCATTCCGAGCTGTCGCGGCTTTTCATCGACCTCAATGACGACCCGGGCTCTGACGTGATCGTGCTGACAGGGGCCGGGCGCGCCTTCTGCGCCGGCGGCGACGTCGACTGGATGCAGGACGCGATTGACGACCCTGCCCAGTTCGAGGTGACCGGTTTCGAGGCCAAGAGGATCATCTTCAGCCAGTTGGACCTGGAAAAGCCTCTGATCTGCCGCATGAACGGCCACGCCATCGGACTTGGCGCCACGATTGCGCTGACCTGCGACATCGTGATCGCCGCCGACACCGCCAAGATCGGCGACCCGCATGTCTCGATCGGTCTCGTGGCCGGGGATGGCGGCGCGATCCTCTGGCCACAGATGATCGGTTACCTGCGCGCCAAGGAATACCTGCTGACGGGCGACCCGATACCGGCGCCGGAGGCCGCGCGCATGGGCCTGATCAACCGGGCGGTTCCGGCCGACAAGCTCGACGAGGACGTCTACGCGCTCGCCCATCGTATTGCCTCAGGAGCACGCAAGGCGATCCGCTGGACCAAGGTCACCGCCAATATCGGCCTCAAGCAGCTCGCCCACTCCATCATGGATACCGGCGTTGCCTACGAATCCATGTCCAATGTGTCCAAGGATCATCGCGAGGCGGTCGCCGCCTTTCGCGAGAAGCGCAAGCCCGTATTCACGGGTGAGTAGGTTCGGCTCCACCGCCAAAGGTTTCAACCGGGAGGAAATGCAATGACATACAGGATCAGCAGACGAAATCTCGTGAAAGGCGCCGCGGCAGCGGGCCTCGCCATGCCGTTCATCAACCTCCGCACGGCGGCAGCCCAGGATGGCCCGATCACCATCGGGATCGTGACGCCGCTCAGCGGCCCGGTGCAGCTGATAGGCAATTTCGTGCGCCAGGGCGCCGAAATCGGAGTGGCGCACATCAATGCCAACGGCGGGATCAACGGCCGCCAGCTCGCGCTGGAATTCCGTGACTCCAAGGCCAACCCGAACGATGCGTCGGTGGCTGCCCGCGAGCTGATCGGCTCGGGCGTCAACTTGCAGCTTGGCACGATTTCCAGCGCCGTGGCGCTGGCGATGGGGCCCCTTCTCGAAAGCGAGGGCGGCGTCGTCCTGACATCGGGCGCCGGCACCGAAAAGCTCAATCACGAGAACTACAATGCCCACGTGTTCCGCGTCGGCGACAGCCCGGTCAGCCGCAATGCCGGCCTCGTCCGGCACATCGTCCAGAGCCGGCCCGAGATCCGCAAATGGGGCGGGATCATCCCCGACCATGAATATGGCCGCACCACCTGGAAGATCTTCGACGCGGCCATGCGCAAGATCGTGCCCGAACTGACCGGCGAGGAAGCCCAGATTGCCGATCCGATCCTCGTTCCCTATGGCTCGGGCGACTATCGCAATTACATCACCCAGGCCATGCGCCTCGATGTGGAAGGCATCTACACCTCCGTCTACGGCGGCGATGCGGTGACGCTCTATCAGCAGGCCAAGCCGTTCGGCCTGTTCGACAAGATCGACGTGCTTCTGGACTCCGCCAACGAGTTCCTTGTCGCGACCGCGATGAAGGACCAGACACCGGCGCATTGGAGCGGCTTCCACTGGTACTACGAGGCCAACAAGGGCAATCCGCTCTCCGACGAGCTCTATGCGCAATATGTCGAGCGCACCGGCAACAAGTACCCGATGGGCTGGGCCGCCGAAGCCCATGCCGGGATCATGGCCTACGCCGGCGCCATCGCCAAGGCGGGCAGCACGGAGACGGGCGATGTCATTGCCGCGCTGAAAGGCCTCGAGTTCGACAGTGCCACCGGCAAGCGGCGCATTCGCGCCGAGGACAACCAGGCCGTCAAGAATGCCGAACTGGCCTTCATCGAGCCGTCCGCTTCTGCGCCAGATGGTTTCGCGGTCACGGACTACGTCTCGCTGGACGGCGAGAAGGTGATCGAGCCGGCCACGCCGGGCCAGCCGCTCGATACCACGATCCTCTGACAAGCCTCCCAGGGCTCCGGGCGGGAAATGGGTCCCGCCCGGTCAATTCCGGAGCATGGACCATGGTCGATATCGGCTTGACCGTCTTCAACGGGCTAGCCTGGGGCATGGCGACATTCCTCGTCGCCGCCGGGCTGACGCTGATATTCGGGATCCTTCACATCCTGAATTTCGCGCATGGCGGCTTTTTCATGATCGGCGCCTATGTCGCCTACTCGGTCATGCTGGCGTTCGGCGGCACCATGCCGCTTTGGCTCTACCTCGTCGCGGCGATCGCCGCGGGCATTGCTGTCGGGGGGATGGGATGGGGCGTCGACAAGCTCATCCTGCGGCGTCTTCGCCACGTGGAGGACGCCTATTCGCTGATCGCCACCTATGCTCTGCTCCTGGTCTGCGTCGGCGCTGTCCAGCTCGTGTGGGGCCTGAACTATCTCAGCGTGATGCCGCCGCCGGCGCTGAACTCGGTCGTCTTTCTCGGTGACATGTTCATGCCGACCTACACGATCTTCATCATCGCCTGCGGCATCCTGGCCTTCATCGGGCTGGAGATTTTCATATCGCACACGGAAATGGGACGCCTGATCCGAGTCGTTGCCGCCGATCCCTGGATGGCGAAACTGCTCGGCCTGAACGTCCGGCGCATCTATCTCGTCACGGTCGTGTTCAGCTTCGCACTGGCCGGGCTTGCCGGCGGTCTTCTGATGGCCAACCAGAGCCTGTCTCCCGAACTCGGCGGGATCTTTCTGCTCCAGGCCTTCGGTGTCGTCATCGTGGGCGGCATGGGATCGATACGCGGTGCCTTCATCGCCGCCATCCTGCTGGGCATGATCGAAAGCTTTGGTACCTATTTCGTTCCGCAATATCCGGGGATCTTCTTTCTCGTCGCCCTGGCCGTCATCCTGCTGATCAAGCCGGAAGGCATCATGGGCAAGGAGCAGACCGCATGATTGACTACCGCCGCCGGATGCGTGCCAACCTGGCCATAGCGGTCATCGGACTGGTCCTGTTTGCCGTCTTTCCCCTGGTTGCCAACAGCGGCCTGGTTTTCCTGGCCGGTCTCGTCGCGGTGAACATCGTGTTCGGCCTGTCCTGGAACCTGCTCTTCTCCGGGGTCGGACTGCTGAGTTTCGGCCACGCCATGTTCTTCGCCGGCGGTGCCTATGCCATGGCCGTCGTTTCGCTCCGGCTTCCCGATCTCCCCTTTGCGGGCGGGCTTCTGCTTGGCGCGATGACCGGCGGCATCATTGCGCTCGTGTTCGGTTACATCGCCCTGCGGCGGGCAAGCGGCGTCTATTTCGCGGTCCTGACGCTGGCATTCTCCGAACTGGTCCACATCGTCATCACCAAGACGACGTTTCTTGGCCGCAACGACGGGCTCGTCGGAATCCCGCGCCCCGTGATCAATCTCGGTGTCGCTTCGATCGACCTGACGAGCGCGCTGGCCTACTACTACTTCATCATCGTTGCCATGGCCGTTGTCGCCTTCGCCCTGTGGTCTTTCCAGAATTCGCCCGCCGGCCGCCTGATCCAGGCCATCCGGCAGGACCCGGTGCGAACCGCATTCCTAGGCACCGATGTCCGCAGCTGGCAGCTGACCGCCTTCGTCCTGTCGGGCACAATCGCCGCGTTCTGCGGGGCGGTCATGGTTCCCTTTGCCCAGATTGCATCGCCGGAAATCGCCTACTGGACCGTGTCCACCGAACCCATCCTGTTCACGCTTCTGGGTGGGGCAGGCCATTTCTGGGGACCCGCGGTCGGCGCGATCCTCTTCGGCGCCATAGACTATGCCACGCGTGCGCTTTACGGCCTGTCCGAAATCACCGTCGGCATGCTGCTGCTGGGCGTGGTGCTTCTCATGCCGGGAGGCTTGCTGGGCTTCCTTCTGTCCCGCCGTACGGCTGCCCGCCGCCTCACCGGATCCGGCAAGCGCGTTCCCATGGCCAACGCGGAGAAGGCGACATGACCCGGATGATGGAAGCAAGGGGCATCCACAAGTCCTATGGCCCGGTCCGCGTGCTCGAAGACGTCGATTTCGACCTGGAGGCGGGCGAGGCCCATGTTGTCATCGGCCCCAACGGTGCGGGCAAGACGACGCTGTTCCGGTGCCTGAGCGGCGAGTCCCGCATCGATGGCGGCACCATCACGCTGGCAGGAGAGGACATCACCGGCCTTGCCGGCTGGCAAAGGGTGAAACGGGGCATCGGCCGGTCGTTCCAGGTCGCCCGTATCTTTCCCGACATGTCGGCCTTCGAGAATCTTATCGTCGCCATCGAGACGCGCGAACGGGTCGACAAGGGACTGAAGTCGACCTTCGGCCTCGTGGCGCCGCGGGCCGCCGTGCGCGGCGAAGCCGAGGACCTGGTCGTCGAACTGGGGCTGGAAGGCCGGCTCGATGAACCCGCCAGCACCCTGTCGCACGGCGACAAGAAGCGCCTTGAACTGGCCATGAGCCTGGCGCTGAAGCCGAAACTGCTCATGCTGGACGAACCGACCGCCGGCATGTCGCAGTCCGACCGCGCCGAAGCGGTGCGCCTGATCGCGCAGGTGCGGGAAAAGTATGGCCTGACCCTTTTGCTGACCGAGCACGACATGGAAGTGGTCTTCGGCCTTGCAACGCGGCTGACCGTGCTTCACCACGGAGCCATTATCGCGTCCGGCGAACCGCACAAAGTCAGGGCCGATGCCCGCGTCCGGGAGGTTTACCTTGGCCAGCACTGAAACCCTGCTCGCGGTCCGCGACCTCAACGCCTTCTATGGCGGCAGCCATATCATCCGCAACGCGGCCTTCTCCGTCGGGCCGGGCGAAAGCGTCGCCCTGCTCGGGCGCAACGGCGCCGGCAAGACGACGTTGATGAAGAGCCTTCTCGACGCCGGCCCGCGCGTCGAGGGTGAGATCATGTTCGACGGTGCCGATATCGCAGGCGTGCCAACGGACGAGCGAAGCCGCCGCGGCCTGATGCTGGTCCCGGAGGACCGGCGCATCTATCCCAACATCTCGGTGGGCGAGAACATCGAACTCGGACGCCATGCCGCGCGCGCCGGCAAGGCGCTTTCGCTGAAGGACATCTTTACGCTGTTCCCGCTCATCGAGCCGCTGCGCGACCGCGCCGGCTACCAGTTGAGCGGTGGTCAGCAGCAACTTGTCGCCGTTGCGCGCGGGCTGCTAGGCGCGCCGCGCCTGCTGTTGCTCGACGAACCGGTCGAGGGCCTGGCGCCGGTTGTCGTCCAGGACATGGCCCGCCATATCGAGCGGATCCGCCAGACCCAGGACCTTGCACTGCTGATCGCCGAACAGAACCTGTCCTTTGCCCGGGCCTGCACGGACCGGGTCGTGCTGATCGATACGGGACGGATCGTCTTTGATGGAACGTGGGAGGATTTCGATGCCGATCCCGGGCTCAAGGAACGCTACCTTGCCGTCTGATCCGGCAAATACGCAGGCCAGCGCCTGGCCGCTGCGCTTTGAACCGGGCGAACGCCAATCGCGCGCGGGTGCTGGCGAATGGCTCGGAACGAACCTCTCCCACGCGGCACGCCAGATGGCGGCGGACCACCCGGACACGATCGCGATCGGCGATGACCGCGCCAACCTCGATTTTGCGACCATCCTGCGCCGCGCAACGGACCTTGCGCGCGGCATGCTCGATCTCGGCGTCGAACCGGGCGACACGGTCAGCTTCCAGCTTCCCAACTGGAGCGAGGCCGGGATTCTCAACCTGGCCTGCGCGCTGGCCGGCTTCGTCATCAACCCGGTGATCCCGATTTACCGGCAGGCCGAGCTCGGCTTCATTCTGAAGGACTGCAGGGCCCGCATCGCCTTCATCCCGGACAGCATCCGGTCGACCGACTACCGCGCGATGTACGCCGATCTGCGCGGCCGTCTTCCCGACCTGCGCCACGTCGCCACGGTGCGTGGCAGCGGCGACCTGACCTTCGAGGCGATCGAGGCGCGCGGGCGTCAGTCCACGTCCGCGCTGGAACCGGCCGCCCCTGACTCGGCAAAGCTCATCATCTACACCTCCGGCACGACGGGCCAGCCCAAGGGTGTGATTTACAGCCACAACCAGGCCCGCCGCCCGCTCTGGGCAAGCGTGGAGACCTGGGGGCTGAAACCCGGTGACAGCCTGCTCATGCCGAGCCCGGTAACCCACGTGACCGGCTATGCCTATGGCCTCGAGATGCCGTTTCACTTCGGCACCCGGACACGCCTCATGGAACGCTGGGACGGCGCCGGGGCCGTGCGCCTTGTCGATGCGCATGGCATCGGCTTCATGATCGGCGCAACGCCCTTTCTCTCCGAACTGGTGGCAGAGTCGGAAAAGGCCGGCACGCGGCTCGAAACGCTGCGCATCTTCGCCTGTGGCGGCGCGGCGGTCCCGCCCGCGCTCATCGACCGGGCCAACCGGCATTTCGCCAATTGCCGCTCCTTTCGCGTCTTCGGCAGTTCAGAGTGCCCCATGGTCACGCAGGGATGCATGGAGGACATGCACCTGGCCGCGCGCAGCGACGGCCGCGTCACCGACTGGGATGTCCGCGTCGTCGACGGCGAGGGCAGGGACGTCCTGGCTGGCAGCGAAGGAGAGATCCTGGCCAAGGGTCCGTCGCTCTTCCGTGGATACACCGATCCGGCCGCCACGAAGGAGGCTTTCGATGCGGACGGTTATTTCCGCACCGGCGATCTGGGTACAGTCACCGCCGAGGGCATCCTGACGGTGACAGGCCGCAAGAAGGACATCATCATCCGCGGCGGCGAGAACCTGAGCGCCAAGGAGATCGAGGATGCCCTGCACGCCCATCCGGCCATCCGCGAGGCAGCGGTCGTGGCCATGCCGCATCCGCGCCTGGGCGAGGGGGTCTGTGCCTACCTGATCGCTGCTGGGGGAACGGCCCGGCCGGATGCCGCGGCCCTGACTGAATACCTGCTTCAAGCGGGTCTGGCGCGCCAGAAATGTCCCGATCGGATTGAATATGTCGATGATCTTCCCCGCACCGCGTCCGGCAAGGTCCAGAAGCACATCCTGCGTGCGATGATCCGACAGGCGGTGGAAACGCGGGCGGGCACTTGATCCCGGCGTCACAATGGCCGATGGCTGGACAATCCGCACACCGGGTGGGACACGTGCGGCGGGGCAGCGGCAGGAGGTGGACAATGGCCAAGCGAGCGGAAAAGGCGCAGGCGAACCGGCAGGCGATTCTGGATGCGGCGGCGGTCGTCGTCGGCCGCCATGGATACGGCAAGGCGTCCATCGCGCGCATTGCCGAGGAGGCCGGCGTCGCGCACGGCCTGATCTACCTCTATTTCAAGAACCAGCAGGACCTGTTTGACCAGTTGCTGCCCCACGTGGGCGAGGCCATGCTGCGCTACATCGCGCAGGCGACCCTTGACGCGCAGACGCTGGCGGACCGGGAGCGCGAAGGCCTGGAAGCGAACTTCGCCTATCTGCGTGAGCATCCCGCGCTGCACCGCATCCTCAACGAGGCGGCGTTCTTCGCGCCGGAGGCCCACCAGCAATATCTCCGCCGCATGGCCGGCGGCTACACCCGCTCGTTGCAGCGCGGCTGGTCGGCCGGTGAAATCGACGGCTACGACGAGAGCGAACTTGAAGTGCTCGCCTACATGATCATCGGCGCCCGCGAATACCTTCTCGAACGCTACGCGGTCAGCGGCAGCCGGATCGAGGATCTGCCCGCGCATGTCAAGACGACCTACCTGCGCGTCGTTGCCCGCAGTCTCGGTATTGATGAGGAAAAGATCATGTCCGGCACGCAGGATACGCGGCAGACCGGCTGACGGAGATGACGATGCCACCACGCGGGACGTTCCCGGAAACCAGCGCGGCCGACCCCCGCCTCCCGCTACCGGATATCACCGTTCCCGGTCTCCTTCGCCAACAGGCGGAAAGCCGTGGCGGCGCGCTGGCCCTTTCGGCTGTGTCCGGCGGCCAGAAGCGGCAGCGGTTGTCCTATGCCGCGCTCGTCTCCCGCATGGATGCCGCGGCGGCCCGCCTGCGCAACGAGGGCCTTGGTCCGGACGACCGGCTTGGCATCTACCTGACCAACGACTGGGCATTGGAATGCTTTGTCGCGGCTCTCGGCACCCTCGCGCTCGGCGCGACCGTCGTCCCGCTGAACACGCGCAGTTCGGCCGGGGAGATAGGCCATGCTGTTTCGCTTGCCGAGCCGCGTTTTATCCTCTGTGATGCGGAGGGCCGCGAAAGGCTGGGCGCTGCGCTGGGCCCGGCATTGCCGCCGCTGCTGGAAGCCGAAGCCGTTTCGGACCCTGGGCAGGCGCCCCCGAGAAGCCAGCCGCTGTCGTTTTCGCCCGGCCGCCTCGGCTGCCTGCTGTTCACCTCCGGCACCACGGCGCGGTCGAAGGCCGTCATGCACAGCCACGCGACCATGATCGCCACCGGTCATTGCACAGGCAGTGCGCTCGGCCTGCGCGCCGGCGACATCTACCAGGGCGCGTTTCCCTTTTTCACCAGTTCAGCCCTCAATCTTGCGGGCATGTCGTGCTGGGTCGCCGGAGCAGGCCTGGTGATCGAAGGGCAGATCGGCAACGAGGAACGGCTGGACCTGATCCGCTCCGAGGCAACGACCTTCTATCACGGTGTGCCGTCAATCCTCAATTTCATGACGCAGGCCTTCGATCCCGCGCGTCATGACCTGACCGGCCTCCGGCGTGTCGCCAACGGTGGCGCGGCCATGCCGCTGGAACTTCTGGCGGCGATCCAGCGCCTCTGGCCGTGGGTCGACCAGGTGCAGATCTACGGCATGACGGAAAGCGGACCCGCGGGAACCGTTCTGCCGCCGGACATGAAGGCCGCAAAGGCCGGCTCGGTCGGCCGCGCCATGCCGCACATGCGCGTCGAGATCGTCGACGAACACGGCCAGGCGTTGCCGGCAGGCGAGGAAGGCGAGATTGCGCTGAGCGGTCCGCCCGTGGCGCTGGGATATTTTCGCAATCCGGGAGCCACTGCAAAGGCCTTTTCCGGCCGCCGGATTCTCACCGGCGACGTCGGCCAGCTCGACGGGGACGGTTACCTGTTCTTCGGCGACCGGAAGAAGGATATCATCAACCGTGGCGGGCTGAAGATCTCGTCTGTCGCGGTCGAAAGCGCGCTTTATCGCCACGGAGCCGTGCGGGAGGCAGCCGTTTTCGCGATCGCGCACCCGCAACTCGGCGAAGATGTGGCCGCCTGCGTGGTCGCAAAACCCGGCGCAGGGCTGACCGCCGCGGACCTGGCCGACCATTGCCGCGGCTTCCTTGCCGACTACGAGGTGCCACGCCACATCGCCTTTGTCGACGAACTGCCGAAGAACCCGATGGGCAAGGTTCTGAAGAACCGTCTGCGGGATGATCCGCCCCCGATGGATCGCGCGGTCTGAAGGAAGCGGCTGCGGCAGGGCCGGGGTAGGCCTAGCCTCGTCCGCGCGTCCAGGGTTCCGCGCCCTTCACGTCAACGAAGACGCGATAGACCGCCGTGGTGGCAGTGATGAACATCCGCTGCCCGTCGCGCCCCCCGAAGCAGATGTTGGAGACCACCTGCGGAACCCGGATCTTGCCGAGGAGCGTGCCGCTGGCATCGAAGCAATGCACGCCGTCTGCCGCAGAGGACCACAGGTTGCCGAGGATGTCGCAGCGGATGCCGTCCGGCAGGCCCGTATCGATCTCGGCGAACACGCCGAGATCCCGAAGCGTGGCCCCGTCGACGGCAAACCTGCGGATGACCGAGGGCACGGAATCGTCGTGGCTGGAACCGCTTTCGGCCACGTAGAGAATTGCCTCGTCGGGTGAGAAGCACAGGCCGTTGGGCTGGGTGAAATCGGTGATGACGGCGCTCAGTTCGCCGTCCGGCGAAAGCCGGTAGACATTGCGCGCGGCCTGTTCCGGTTCGCTCCGGTAGCCTTCGAAATTCGAGATGATGCCGTAGGTCGGGTCGGTGAACCAGACCGAACCGTCGGAACTGACGACCACGTCGTTCGGCGAGTTCAGGCGCTTGCCTTCGAACAGGCCGGCGAGCACCGTCAGCGAACCGTCGTGTTCGGTCCGGACCACATCCCTCATCCCGTGGCGGCAGCCGATGAGCCGGCCCTGACGGTCCCGCGTGTTGCCGTTGTTGAACCCGGACCCGGCACGGTAGACGGACAGGCCTTCCGTCTCCGACCAGCGCAGGATGCGCTGGCTCGGGATGTCCGAGAAGAGCAGGCAATCCCGATCGCCGAACCACACCGGGCCTTCGGTCCAGGTGAACCCTTCGGCGATGACGTCCAGGGTCGACATGGGATGGACCAGCGAAGCGAAGCGGTCGTCGTGGATTTCCAGATGCGGCGGGACGGTAATCACGCGCGGACCCTCCTTGTACTGGCGGCAATGACAATGGCGATGATGATCGTCCCGGTCAGCACGCTGCGCACACCGGCGCCCGCGCCATAGCTGTTGAGCATCGAGACGACGAGGAACATGAACAGCGCGGCACCCCAGACGCCCGGGACGTTGGAATTGCCACCGGCAATGGAGCTGCCGCCGATGACGACGACGGCGATGGACATCAGCAGGTATTCCGTTCCCATGTTGAGCGCCGCGCCTCCGGAGAAACTCGCCAGCAGGTAGCCTGCAAGGGACGCGAACACGGCAACCGACAGGTAGGTCGCCGCCCGGATCATCTCGACGGGAATGCCGGCGAGCCGCGCCGCATGCGTGTTCTGCCCCGTGGCGAGCAGCCAGCGCCCCCAGACCGAGCGTTCCAGGACCACCCACACGACCGCCGCCAGCAGCAGGCCGGCCCAGGCGACATTCGGGATGCCCATCACCTGGCCCGTGGCAAAGTCGGCGAGTTCGCGGGGCGGCTTGATGCGCAGGCCGCGGTTCGACCAGATGGCCAGCGACTGGTAGATCAGCGAGGCCGCCAGCGTCGCGATGATCGGCGGCAGGCGCAGGAGCAGGATCAGCATGTAATTGGCAAATCCCGCGGCAAGCCCGACACCCAGGGCCACCGCGAGGCCCACGAAGGCCGTGCCTTCCACGGTGCCCATGGTCTTGAGCGCCAGGGTCGCGGCCAGCGTCATCGTGGCGGGGATCGACAGGTCGACGTTGCCGGGCCCGAGCGTGATCACCAGCATCTGCCCGAGACCGACGATCGCGGCGAAGGCACCAAACGACAAGGCGGCATAACCCAGTTCCCCGGCGCCGCGGCCCGACGTCAGCCCGAGCGTCAGCGCGAAGGCACCGGCGGCGGCCAGCCACGACCAGATCCAGGGTTTCGAGAGCGGGTTCATGCCTCACCCCTTCGGCTGAAGATCAGGCGCGCGGTCAGCACGAGGATCAGGATGGCGCCCTGGGCGCCGATCTGCCAGTCGGGTGACAGGCGCATGAAGGACAGGAAGGAGGCGGCCAGCGTCAGCGTCAGCGCGCCGATCACCGCGCCTGTCGGGCTGACCTTTCCGCCAATGAACTCACCGCCGCCCAGGATCACTCCGGCGATGGAGAGGAGCGTGTAGCGCAGGGCGATATTGGCATCGGCCGAGGTTGTCAGGCCGACGAGCGTCATCCCGGCCAGGACGCCGAACAGGCCGGCCAGTCCGTAGGCAAAGGCCTTGAGCCGGATGACCGGCCATCCGGCCCGCGCCACCGAGGTCGCATTGCCGCCGACGCCGCGCAGCACCGTGCCGATGCCGGACCGGATGATGAGGAGATGCGTGACCGCGGCGATGATGACCGAGGCGACCACGGCCATCGGCACGATGGGCGGCTTCACGGTCATCAGCGTGCGAAGCCAGTCCGGACTCGCGCCGCCGGGCGAGGGCAGGATGAACAGCGCAAGGCCGCCCCACACGAAGGACATGCCGAGCGTTACCACGATGGCCGGCAGGTCCAGCGCATGGATCAACGCGCCGAGCAGCGCGTAGCTCAGGATGAGCGCCAGCAGGATCAGCAGTCCGAGCATCGGCGTGTCGTTCAGAAACGTTGCCGTGACGCAGGCGACCAGCGAGACGAAGGCCCCGAGCGACAGGTCGATGTCGTTGACCATGATGATCATCATCTGCGCGATCGTCGCCAGCGCGATCGGCACCGCCAGGTTGAACAACAGGTTCAGCCCGAAATAGCTCATCGCGCGGGGCTGCATGTAGAAGGTCGCCGCCAGAAGCACGGCCAGGGAGACCACCGGCAGGATGATCCGGTGGCGGGCGAGGAAACTCATGACGCCTCCTGCATTTCAAAGGACGCTTCGAGGATCTTCTCCTCGCTGATGTCGGCTCCGGTCAGTTCGGCGCTGATCTCGTGGTTGCGGAAGACGAAGACGCGGTCGCACTGGCAGACCTCTTCCGTTTCCGTCGAGTACCAGAGGAAGGTCCGTCCCTTGGCGGCCTCCGCGCGGATCATCGCGTAGACATCCTGCTTCGTGCCGACGTCCACGCCGCGCATGGGGTCGTCCATGATGACAACCGGGGCCGGGGACGCCAGCGCACGGGCGAACAGTACCTTCTGCTGGTTGCCGCCGGAAAGCGACAGGATCGGGTTCTCGACATTGTCGGTGCGAATGCCGATGCGGCTCTTCCATTCCGCGGCGATCCTGGCCTCGGCGCCGCCGTTCACGAGGCCCCAACGGGCGCCCTGCTGCAGGACCGAGACGGAAATGTTGCGCAGGATCGACCACAGCGGAAGAATCCCGTCACGGGCACGGTCGCCGGCGACGAAGACCACGTCCGGATCCTTGCGCGAATGCCAGGACGACGACCGCGACAGGTAGAGCTTTGCCAGCGCCGCTGCCTGGCCATGCCCGGCAAGGCCAGAAAGCCCGACGATCTCGCCCTTGCGTGCCCGAAGCCCCTGCGCGGTGCTGACGACCTCCGGGCCGAAAGCCCGCTCGGCGACCGCGCTTTCGACCGCTTCGGCGGCGACATGGCCCATCGCATCGACCAGTTCGGCGCGGGTGAATTTTGCGGTCTGCCGCTCCGCGACGATCCTGCCGTCCTTCAGAACGACGATGCGGCTGGCGACCTCGAAAACCTCGCCCAGCATGTGGGAGATGAAGATGACGGCCCCGCCCGCGGCGCAGAACCGCTTCACGTGCGCCATGAGCTGATCGGCGATGCCCGCGTCGAGCGACGAGGTCGGCTCGTCCAGGATCACCAGTCGCGCCTCGGTGCCGCGCGGGGCGAAGCCGATGGCGATTTCGACCATTTGCCGTTCGGCGATGGAAAGCGTATCCACCACGGCGTCGGCGTCGATGCCGTGGTTCGGAAAGATCGTGTCGAGGCTGGCGCCGATCTCGGCCCGCGCCCGGCGTCTCCAGCCGGGACCGGTCAATGCCGTGTGCGAGATGCGCAGGTTCTCGGCGACCGTCAGGTTCGGGCAGAGCGACAGTTCCTGGAACACCGAGCGCACACCCGCCTGTAGCGCGGTTTCGCCGCGGGTGAAGGCAATGCTGCCGGACGACGGCGACAGTCCGCCGTTGACGAGATTGACCAGCGTCGACTTGCCGGCCCCGTTGTGGCCGACAAGCCCGATGCAGTCGCCCGGTGCGACGGACAGGCTCACCCCGTCGAGCGCGCGGACGGGACCGAAATGCCGGGCCGCGTCCGTCAGCGTCACGATCGGGGCTCTCTCATGATCGGTCATGAGGGCTCCATGAAGTGATGAAGATGCGGGCCGCCCCGGAGAGCGACCCGCCCGGGAGGATCACTTGGCGTCCGCGATGACCTTCTTGGCGTCATCCAGCGAATAGGTCACGTTCGCGACGGAGCCTTCCGGCGTGTTGGCCAGGGATTCGTCGAGCGTGTCCTGCGTGATCTTCAGGAAGGGCACGGTCAGGTCCTTCGGCACTTCTTCGCCGGCCAGCACCTGCTGCGCGACCCAGAAGGCAAGCGAGGCGACGCCCGGTGCGATCGACAGCGACAGCGTTTCGTAGCCGTTGGCATCGCGCTGCTCGGCCCACCACTTCATCTCGTCCTGTCGGTTGCCGAGCACGATCAGGGGCGTCGGGCGTCCGGCGGCCTTGAAGGCCTGCGCTGCGCCGTAGCCATCCCCGCCCTGGGTCACGACACCGACGACCTCCGGCAGCGAAGGCAGGATGCCGGCCACGGCCTTCTGCGCCACGTCCTGGGCCCAGTCGCCGTGCACCGAACCGACGATCTTGAACTTGTCATGCTCGGCCACGCCCTGGTGGATGCCCTTGGAGATCTCGTCATCCACGAAAACGCCCGCAAGGCCGCGGATTTCGAGCAGGTTGCCGCCGTCTGGCAGGCGCGTGGCAAGATAGTCGACCTCTTCCTTGCCCATGGCCGCGAAATCGACCGCAATCCGCCAGGCGCAGGGCTCGGTCACGATACCGTCGAAGCTGACGACGGTGATGCCCGCATCACAGGCTTCCTTGACGGCGCCGTTCAGCGCGGTCGGCGATGCGGCATTGAGCACGATCGCGTCGTAGCCCTGAAGGATCATGTTCTGGATCTGGGCGGCCTGCTCGGTCGCCTGGTTTTCCGACGTGGTATAAGCGTCGGCGGCGGCCACGACACCGTCGGCGACGGCCTTCTTGCCGATTTCCTCGTAGGTCTGCAGCATCGCCTGCCGCCAGGAATTGCCGGCATAGTTGTTGGACAGAGCAATCCGCTTGTCGGCCGTGCCGGACTCGGCGTGCGCCATGCCGGCGATGAGCGCAAGGCTTGCTGCACCGAGCAGCATTCTCGAAATCGTCATGTTTTCCTCCCTATCGCGCAATGACAGTGCGCTGCATCCCGTCCCGGAAAGGGCACGGATACACGGATGATGAGCGGCGATTGGGAGGCTGTAAAGGCAACCGCCCGCAGACATGATGCGGGTTCCCGCAACGACTTTGCGGCTTCGGGTGTTCCTTTTCGCCTGATCTCTTGCGAGAATTGCGGGGACGCGCACTGCGCGACGGGAGGAAATGATGACGCAAGCCTTGCAGGCCCCGACCAGCGGGGATGTCTTCCTGCGCATATCCGCGCATCTGGCCGAGCGGACCGACATCGCCTCGGCGCTGGAGGCCGTCGCGGACGAGATTGCCGAGGTCATCCCCTTCACCCATGCCGACCTGTGCCTGAACGACCGGCCCGGCTGGCTGTCGAGCTACGAGGTCGGCATCCAGACCCGGTGGTCACGGGCGCATACCCGCGTCGATGCCTCGCCCATCCGCGACCTCATCACGGGGAACTGCGACTACATGCTGTGCGAGGACGCGATGCAGGACCCGCGCCAGACCTTCGAGGGCGCCTGTTCCGAGCCGATCTTCAACCACAAGCTCCGGTCGCGCGTCCACGTGCTGATGAAGGTCATGGGACAGTCCATCGGGACACTGAACATCTCCCATTCGACCCCGGGCCTTTACACCGAGGACACCGTTCAGCAGGCCCAGCACGTGGCCGATGTCCTGTCCCCCTATTTCCACGCCCTGCACACCGCCGAACAGGCCCAGCGTGCCGCGCAGGTGGGGCAGGAGGCCCAGGCCCGAGAAGAGGGCCTGCGCCGTGGCGCGCTTGAACTGACCCAGGCCCTGGAGCAGGAACGCCAGCGCATCGGCATGGATCTTCACGATCAGACCCTGGCCGACCTGACGAGGCTCCTCCGCGAGGTCACCGGCGACACGCCGCCCAGCCCGGATGACCTTGCACGGCGGATTTCCGAAACCATCGGCGATCTCCGGCGCATCATCGACACGGCCGTGCCCACGCTGCTGGAACTGTTCGGCTTCGTCCACGCCGTGCGGGTTCACCTGGAGCGGGCCGTCGGCATGGAACCCGTTGAAATCGATGTCGTGGATGAAACCGGCGGGGCGCCGGACCGGCTGGATCCGAACGTGCGGACGGCCCTGTTCCGCATTTCGCAGGAGGCGATCAACAATGCCGCCCGCCATTCCGGGGCCCGCCGCATCGAGGTCCGGGTGGAGCCCCTGGGCCGGTCCGGCCTGGTCATGACGGTGCGCGACGACGGACGCGGCATCCCGTCCCAGCTGCAGCGCAAGTCCGGCCTTGCGCACATGCGTACCCGGGCGCGCCTGATCTCGGCCGAACTCGACATCCTGCAGGAACGCGGCTGCACGCTCCGCGTGGTGCTGAAGGGCCGGCCATGAGAGTGCTCATCGTCGAGGACGACCAGTTCCATGCCAGCTATCTCCAGGATGCGCTGGCCGAGGCGCTGCCGGAGGTGACCGAGATCTTCCACGCCACCGACGGCGTCGCCGGCGAGGAAGAAGCCCGAAAGGACGAGATCGAGGCGATCATCATGGATCTTCAGATGGATCGCCGCAATGGAATCGAGGCGGCCCGCGCGATCTGGGCCCGGCGGCCGCAAAGCCGCATCCTGTTCTGGTCGAACTATGCCGACGAGGCCTATCTGCGCGGCATCGCCCAGATCGTGCCCGAGGACAGCGCCTATGGCTATATCCTGAAGACGGCATCGCGGGAACGGTTGAAGCTGGCCCTTCGCGCCGTACTGGTCGAGGGGCAGATCATGGTCGACCGGGAAATCCACCGGCTCCAGAAACGCAGTGCCTCGCCCCGCAACCGGCTCGACGACAGCGAGTTCGCCGTCCTGCTGGACCTCGCGCTTGGGCTTCAGGACAAGCTGATCGCCGAGCGGCGGGGCATGTCGCTGCGAACGGTGCAAAACCGGCTGCTGTCGCTCTACGAGAAGCTCGGCGTGCTGTCGGACCTCGACGCCGAACTGACCCTGAACAAACGGGTGAGGGCGCTGAACCGCGCCCTGGTGACGCGGATGATCAACACCGAAACACTCGAGGCGGCACAGCGCGACCTGGAAACATGGCTGGCGGGCCGCGGCTGATCCGCCTTCGGCTGGTTAAGTGCGAAGGACTGAACGCAGGCGTTCGGGAGAGGGAGCCGGTAGCCTGCATCCCATGAACAGGCGACGTGACAGCCTCAGCCCAGATCTGCGCCCATCCTGATCGACAGGCTGGAGGCGATGCGCTTGATGTTCGCAATGATCCGCTCGCGGTCTTCGTCGTCAATGTCCTCGGCCAGGACGCTGACCGCCACGCCGGCAATCGGCATGTTGCGGGAATCGAGGACAGACGCGCCGAAGCAGACGATGCCCTCGGCCACCTGCTGGTTGTCGACCGAATAGCCCCGCTTCCGGGTCTCGGCGAGTTCCTTCAGCAATTCGTCGATCGACTGCACGCTGTGCGGTGTTCGCGCCTCGGGCAGGCCGTTCGCGTACAGCTTCTTGACCTCGAAATCGCTCATGTAGCTGAGGAATGACTTTCCGGTCGCGGTGAACGCGGCCGGAAGACGCATCCCGGCGCGGAAGTCGACCAGCGAATGGCTGACCGCGGAATTGCGCGCCGCGATGTAGACGACCTCGGACCCTTCCAGCACCGTCAGCGTGATCGTCGCGCCGGGCAGTTCCGTCTCCTTGTCCCAGATCGATGCGAACTCCGTTGCCACGTCGGACTGGCGATTGAAGGCATTGGACCAGCGCATAAGGTGCGGGCCGAGCTGGTAGGTCTGGTCGGATCGTCGAATGAGAAGGTTGAGTTCGACCAGCGTCTGGCAGAGCGTATGGGTCGTGCTCTTGGCAAGCTCGAGTTCTCTCGCCAGGTCGGACAGGGTCGGGTGAACCCGGCAGCGGCTGACATGATCGAGAATGCGGGTGGCGCGTTCGACCGCAGGTACAAGTTTCGTCGCCTGAGCCATGGTCCCTCCCGAAAAGACCCATTGCCAACCGAATGTTCCTTGACAGTCAGAAAGATCGGTGGATAGTGTTCTTATCATTGAATTGTGTTCAGTATGTTGAACGATAGCCAGAAAGCAAGATCCTTTGCAAGTCTGACAAACGCATCGAACATCTTTTCTTTGTAGCTCAAGTGCTGTTTGGGAGGAGAGCATGGCTATGAGCGTGAGGGACTGGGCTGCCCGGTTCAGCGAAGCCTCGGATCGTGATCCCGCGATCGCGGCAATGGCACGCCATTTTACCTGCGTTTATCTTTGGGACATGGGCGCCGTGCAGGTCATCGTCCGCATGGTCGATGGCCTGGTCCACGAGATCAACATTGCTCCGGGTCCGCTTGACTCCTACGATTTTGCCCTGCGTGCCAGCCCCGAGACCTGGCGCGAGTTCGCCCGGCGCGTTCCAGCGCCCATGTATCATGGCATCTGGTCCGCGAGCTTCCGCCGCGACCTGAAGCTCGAGGGCAATCTGCTCGTTCTCATGCAGAACCTCAGGAACTTCACCATCCAGTTCGAACTGTTGCGCAAGGTGGGTGTACCGGTGTGATCCGGAGTTAAAGCCGCCTCCCGCCGGACGGGCCGCGTTTATTCAATTCACGGAGTCATCCATGGCCAAGCATTCCCCGGTCATCGGCCGTTACGTCACCATCGAGGTCGATGGCTGCGAATACAAGGTGTTCTACCTGCGCAACGGGTCCGGAACGCCGCTGGTCTGCCAGCACACCGCGGGCTGTCACAATCACCAGTGGCGCGACCTGCTGGAAGATCCGGAGATTACCGCGAATTACGACGTGATCGCCTATGACCTTGCGCGTCACGGAAAGTCCGATCCGCCGCTCAACAAGGAGTGGTGGAAGGAGGAGTACCGGCTGACCGCCGAGCACTACATGAATTTCATCTTGGCCTTCTGCGATGCGCTGGACCTCGAAGACCCCATCTTCATGGGGTCGTCCTTCGGTGGCAACGTCGCGCTTCAGCTGGCGCTCCACCATCCCGACCGGTTTCGTGCTGTCATCCCGGTCGAGGCAGCCGAGCATGCGCCCGGGTTCTTCCTGGAATGGTGGCGTCACCCCCATGCCAACGCGGCGCAGGTATGCGCCTCGGGTGTTTGGGACCTGATGGCGCCGCAAAGCCCGGACCGGGATCGCTGGCTGACCTGGCACTACTACACCCAAGGATCGGAGGTCTTCCAGGGCGACCTCTATTTCTATTCCGTCGACCATGATCTGCGCGGGCGCCTCGGCGACATCGACACCGGGCGCTGTCCGGTGATCATGATGACGGGCACCTACGACTACCTGACTCCGCCGGAGGCAACCGAGAACACGGCCCGCCAGATCCCGGGGGGAATCTACATCGAGATGGAAGACATCGGGCATTTTCCAATGTCGGAGAACTACCCGGTCTTTTCGGTTTATCTGAAGGAAGCCCTTCGCCTCATCGAAGAGCGGCGCTGACCGTCATGCTCGTCAGAAAGACACAGGACACCCCGGGGACATCCAGATGAAGATTATCGAATTCGATGAGAAAGGGCAGCGCGTCACGACCGAGGCGGGATCGTTCCGCTCGACGCTGGGTGCTGACAGTCTCGCCCCGCGTCCAAGTTTCAAGACGCCCGAACCGGAAGCCGCCGCGCGCAAGCGCGGCAACTCCTCGGGCATCGAGCTTCACATGTTCCAGACAGGCACGCTCCGGACCAAGGTGAAGTACATCAAGATGAACCAGGGCGAGGAAGACTTCGAGATTCCCGTGCCATGGTTCCTGATCAAGCATCCGGCCGGCAACGTGGTCATCGACGGCGGCAATGCCGTCGAGGCGGCCATCGACAAGCGCGGGCACTGGGGCGACGTGGTGGACGCCTATGACCCGATCATGGATGTTGCCGACAATTGCGCTGACCAGTGCCGCTCGGTCGGCGTCGATCCCCAATCCGTGCGTTATGTTCTCCAGTCCCACCTGCACCTCGATCACACCGGTGCCATCGGGCATTTTCCCAAGGCGCAGATCATCTGCCAGCGGGCAGAATACGAATACGCCTTCAACCCGCACTGGTTTTCGGCCGGCGCCTACATCCGCGCCGATTTCGACCGGCCCGGGCTGAACTGGAAATTCCTCGGCGGGGAATACACCGACAACTACGACCTGTTCGGTGACGGAACGATCCGCATGATCTTCACTCCGGGCCATGCACCGGGGCACCAGTCATTCCTGGTCACGCTGCCGCGGACGGGTCCGGTCCTGCTGACGATCGATGCGGCCTACACGCTTGATCACTGGGAGGACAAGGCGCTGCCGGGCCTGGTCGTGTCGTCGGCCGACGCCGCCAACTCGGTGGCCAAGCTGCGGCGCATTGCCAGCGACACCAACGCCATGATCGTCACGGGCCATGATCCGGAAAACTGGAAGACGTTCCGAAAGGCGCCGAAGGACTTTTACGACTGACGGCCGGACCTTGGCGCAAGGCGCGGACAAGGGCGGCTGTGGGCAGGTGACTGCCTGGACAGTGTGTCCCGCTCCGGGTGACCGGACGGGACGGGAGTTTGCAACAAGGAGGAGACGTCAATGAAATTCTTGAAAGAACTGGCATTGGCCGTGGGCATTCTCGCCATCGGCTCCTCGGCCGTGCTGGCCGAGGGCGTGGACGAGATCAACCCGGAGGTCGCCAAGCGCCTCTACAACCCCGACATGCTCGACCCCATGCAGCCGGTCGGGCCGAGCACGCTGCGTGACTTCAAGGCGAAGAACCCGCCGCCGTGGAAGATCGGCTACGCCTCGTCCTACGCCGGCAACACCTGGCGCGCCAACGCCATGGACGCGCTGCAGAACGAGATCATTCCCAAGTGGAAGGAACTCGGCCTGATCAGCGAAGTCGTTGTGACCCAGTCGAACCTCAACGACTCCACCCAGATCCAGCAGATGCGCCAGCTGGTCGACCAGGGCGTTGACGCCATTTTCGTCTGCTGCTCCAACCCGACGGCCCTGAACCAGACCGTCCAGTACGCGATCGACAAGGGCGTTCCGGTCTTCTCCATGACCGGTTACCTGACGGCGCCCAGCGCCGTGAACTCTTCGGTCAATTACCAGGTTGCCGGTTTCGAGATCGGCAAGCGCATGGCCGATGAACTCGGCGGTGAGGGCAATGTCCTCGTCGTGGAAGGCATCCCCGGCACCTCCGGTTCCGACAGCCAGGACCGCGGCGTCAAGGCCGGCCTCGCCACCGCGCCTGGCATCAAGGTGGTCGGCTCCATCGCCGGCATGTGGACCGACCAGGTCGCCCAGGGCGAAGTGCAGAAGTGGCTCGCCACCCATCCGGGCAAGCTCGACGGCATCGTGGTGCAGTCCGCCGCCGAGATGGGCGTGCTGCGCGCCCTACAGCAATCCGGCCGGACGGGCGTCAAGGTCGCCATCGGTGGTGAACTCGGGGCGCTCTGCACCTGGCGCAAGAACCCCGACCTGATCTCGGTCGCCGTTCAGACCTGGCCGCCGGCCGATGACGTGAACCTCATCTGGCGCATCATGATGCGCACGTTGCAGGGCCAGGGTCCGAAGGTTCAGTCGGTTCTCGTCGATCCGGTCACCATCACCCACGACGACGTGATGAAGCTGCTGCCGGAGAATTGCGACGAGAATGCGCAGAACTGGCTCAACGTCGGCGCCGAGAAGTGGGGTTCCGAGGAATACCTCGACCAGTTCTTCGTCAATCCTGCCGACCCGACCAAGTACAAGCCCTGACAGGCATCCCGACACGGACCGTCGCCGCGCGGCGGCGGTCCCTCTTTCCCGGGCAGCAACGAAGTTCGATCACCCATGACCGCAACCGAGCACGACATCACACAGACGGCAGCGAGGCGAGAGACCATCGCTGTCCGGAATGTGAAGAAGTTTTTCGGGCCGACCCGTGCGCTCGATGGCGTCAGCTTTTCGGCCTGCGCCGGGGAAATCCATGCCATCGTCGGCGGGAACGGTTGCGGCAAGTCCACCATGGCCAAGGTGGTCTCGGGAGTTCTGCCGATCGATTCCGGATCCGTGTCGATCCTGGGTGAGACGCCCTCGACCCCGGCCGAAAGCAAGGCGCTCGGTATTTCCACCGTCTACCAGGAAGTGTTGGTAGCCGATGAAAGTACCGTCGCGGACAACATCTTCATGGGCGCCGACGCGCTTTTCTCGAAAAACCTTTCGCACGAACGAAAGGTGCAGCGCGCCGCGCAGTTGATGAAGGACCTGGCCGGCGAGCCTGTCGATCCCCATGCGATCGCCGGTACTTTGCCGCTCGGCCTCAAGCAGTGGATCACGATTGCGCGTGCGCTCGTCAGCGAACCGAAGATCCTCATTCTCGACGAAAGTTCCGCGGCGCTCGATTTCGACAGCACCGAACGGCTGTTCGCCAAGATGAGGGAACTGCGCGACAGCGGAACGACGATCCTGATCGTCACGCATCGCATTGCCGAACTGATCCGCATTTCCGATCGGGCAACGGTCCTGCGCGACGGGCGCGATGTCGGTGTGCTCGAAAAGGAAGAAATCACCGAGAAGAACCTGCTCGCCCTGATGACGGGAGACGAGAGCGCGGATCATGGCCATGGACACGCCGCCCCGCAGCCCGTCGACGATACACCGGCCATGGTTGGCGAGGGTATCGGCGTCTGGGCCGGAACGAAGCCGTTTGATTTCCGCCTGCGGCGTGGCGAGATCGTCGGGGTGGCCGGCCTCGACGGACAGGGCCAGGATGCGTTCGTCAGGGCCATCGCCGGCGTCGAGCCCGTGCTGACGGGAACGGTCCGCGTACTGGACCGCAACGGCGACCGGCATTTCGTCCGCTCCCTTGCCGATGCGGTGAAAAACCGGATCGCCTATGTCTCCGGAGATCGCAAGCGGGAAGGCATTTTCGCCTCGCTGTCGATCTTCGAGAACATGGTGATGCCGCTCTACCGCGAGAAGAAGCGTGGCGGCATCCTCGGTCTGATCGACTGGGGAACGCTGGGCGCGATCTTCAAGCGCGAAGCCGGGAATCTCCTGATCAAGTTCGGCCTGCGCGAGGATCGCATCACGTCACTGTCCGGTGGCAACCAGCAGAAGGTCTTGATCGGGCGCGGCTTCGCGATGCGTCCCGACGTGATCGTGCTCAACGATCCGGCTCGCGGTATCGACGTGGGAGCCAAGAGCGAACTCTACAAGCACCTGCGGACGTTTGCGGGTGAGGGGAAGTCCGTCGTTTACCTATCGTCCGAACTGGAGGAGTTCATCGGCTTCGCCACGCGCGTCATCGTGTTTCGCGACGGCAAGCCCTTCGATGCTTTCGACGGGCGGACACTGGATCCCAAGAAGGTCCTCGAGGCGATGTTCGGCCAGACGGACGGTTCCGGTCTGGCCGCATCGCTGGATATCGCGCCGCGTCATGCTCCCGTGGCACCTCTTGATCGGGACAACACGCGAGATGCCATACCCGCTCAAAGGGCGGCGAAGCGCGATGGCCTGCCCAGGTCCATCCGGATCGTGGAGTTCGAGGGCGGTGTCCGCAAGGCGCGGGATGTCAACCCGGAAGGGCCGCGCCCATGAGCCAGGCCGGCATGACACTGGACGGAAATGGCGAGGCAGTGCCGGAGACCGAGGCGGCCGCAATGGTCCGCGGCGGCCGCGCCAATCCCTTCCTGCTGGTCCCCATCACGCTGTTTTTCCTGCTGCTCGGTCTTGCCGTTCTCCGCTCGCCGAGCCTCATGACCTCCTATGGCCTCGGCAGCGCCGTGATCGTCGCGACGCCGCTGATCCTGGCAACCTATGCGCTGATGGCATCCGTCATCTCCGGCCGTGGCACGGTCGACCTGTCCATCGGCCCGCTCATTGGCTTCATCAACGTCACGCTGATCCAGCTCTACGCGGCGGAAATCCTCCAGAACCCGATTGCGATCTTCGCCTATGCGATCGCGCTCGGGGCCCTTTACCAGTTCGTTTTTGCGCTGATCGTCATCTACGTTCGCGTGCAGCCCATCATCGTGTCGCTGTCGGGCTACCTGGCGCTGTCCGGCATCAACCTCGTGATCCTGCCCCGGCCAGGCGGCATGGCCCCCCAGTTCATGGCGGACTGGGGCCTCGGCACCTCGATTTTCTCTCCGGTCTTCGTCATCCTGGTGCTGGCGACGCTGGCATGGCTCCTGTTCACGCGGACGGCCTTCTACACCCACCTCCGCCTCATGGGATCAGACGAGCGCGCGGCCTACACCTCGGGCGTGCCGATCTTCATCGTGCGCATCGGTGCCCACATCATCTCCGGGGGTTTTGCAGGCCTTGCCGCGATCGCCTTCACGGCGCTGATCTCGTCCGGCGATCCCTCACAGGGAACCACATACACGCTGATCGCCGTAACCGCACTGGTGCTCGGCGGCGCCTCCCTTGGCGGCGGACGGGCCGGCGTCTTCGGGTCCTTCCTTGGCGCGGTGAACCTCTATCTGATCACATACGTGCTGGCGACGTTCAACTTCGGCGCGGTCCAGAGTTTCGTCACCAACCTGGCCTACGGGTCGATCCTGGTGATCTCCCTGCTGCTGACCCTCATCATCCCCTTCATCCAGCGCCACATCCACAATTTCTCGCCGGTTCTCTATTTCGTCGTCCTTGGCGTGGTCGCGCTCGGGGTCATTCTTCACGCGACCAACGACCACGATCCCCGGGCGCGCCGCGCGCCGGCGGAAACGGCCGTCGTGACGATGCAGGTGCTCGAACCGATCCCTGCGGACCAGCTTTACGTCGGCCCTCTCGAAGTCGCGCGGCCCGATGCCAGGACGGACGAATTGCGCCGCGATGCCGTTCCGATGATCCTGTCGGCCATCCTCCTGGTGGTGATCGCGGTCTTCCTGCGCCTTGCGGTCAGCCGTTCGAACCGCAGGACCGTTGCGCCCGCGGTGGCCGTGGTGGTGGCCTCGCTGGTGCTTCTTGCAGCCTATCTCGTGCGGGAGCAGGCGGATGACGGTGCGGGCACACCGCCGCAGGCACCGGCCGGAAATACGGAGCGCGTCCAATGACCGTTTCGGCCAATCCTCCGTCCCTCGGACTGCCGGCGACCATCATCGGCCTCGTCGCCGGTGTCATCCTGACCGCGATCGGCGTCGTCTACGGTTTCATCCAGGGGCTGTCCGTCCAGATCATCATCCTGTCGGCCATCGCCACGCTCGGCGCCTTCGTCTGGGCCTGGCGGTTCGTGCTCGGACAGTTCATGAACCAGGATGCCGAACCGCTGGGCGAGGGGCAGATCAGCGAGGGACGGCGCGTCTGGCTCCAGTTCCGTCCGGCCATCTACGGCCTTCTGGTCCTGCTGGCCCTTTTCATCATCCTGTCGCTCACCATCGACGGCTTCTTCAATGTCTGGAACGTCGTCTCGTTCCTGATCATCCTGACCATCATCGTGCTGACACGGACTCTTGGGCGCCATTTCCAGGAAAACCGCTCGGCCTTCATCGGCATCATGGTCCTGTGCGGACTGTTTTCGATCGGGTCGATGAACATCGAGGGGTTCGCCTCCGCCAACAACATCAAGTCGATGCTGTTGTTTGCATCGTTTCTCGGAATCGCATCGGTCGGCCAGACGCTGGTGGCGCTTCTCGGCGGTCTCGACCTGTCCATTCCCTTCATCATCGGCGCCGCAAACGTCGGCCTGCTCTACCTCATCGGACTCGGCGTCCCGCCCTGGCTGGCCGCCATCATCGTGCTGGCCATTGGCACGCTGCTGGGCGTGATCAACGGCCTGTTGAGCTACCGCCTGCAGGGGCAGGCGCTGATCGTGACGCTCGGCACCGGCTTTGCCATCTCCGGCGGCGTCCAGATCATCACCTCGATCGGTTCGGCCTATTCCGGCAACGTCTTCGGCCAGGTGCCGCCCTGGTTGTCCAATCTCGCCGCAATGAACGGCTCGACCTTCGGCCTGCCGTTTCCGCCGGTGATTGCCATCTGGGGCCTGGTGCTGATCGTCCTGATCGCCGGCATGCGGCTGACGGTCTATGGCCGCTACCTCTACGCGCTCGGCGTGAACAGGACATCGGCCAAGCGGGTGATGATTTCGGAACTGGGATACTGGGTGACCATGTATGCCATCTCCGGCTTTTTCGCCGCGCTGACCGGCGGGCTTCTGCTCGGCTGGTCGGGTGGCGGGTTCATCGGCGTTGGCGACCAGTATCTCTTCCTGACGCTTGCCGCTGTGGTCGTGGGCGGAACGTCGCTGCTCGGCGGGCAGGGCGGATACGGCTTCACCGTCATCGGCGTGCTGGTTCTCCAGGTTCTCTCGTCATTCCTGATCGGCATCGGCCTGGATTTCGAATGGCAGCAATTCATTTTCGGTCTTCTGATCCTGCCGATGGTCGCGCTTTACGCGCGCTCCCCGCACATCAGAACCCAAATCTAGGAAGACATGCCATGAAGTCGGACATGATACGCAAGGGGAGTGCAAGGTGATGGCGGTGTTCGAGACAGCCGACCTGACGGCGGCGAGTTATTCGACGGCCTTTCTGGGACTGGTCGCGACGAGTGTCCTGCTGCTCATCGGCACGGGTTGGGTCGGCCGCGCCTGGAAACTCCCCGTGACGCTCTGCGCGCTGGCCGCTCTCGTTGGCGTGGTGGCGATGTACGAGGCCCGCACCGCCTGGGCGGCCGCGAAGAGCGTGCCGGTGGTGTACCACTACGTCGGCTGGGCGATATCGATGCCGCTGCAGGTGCTGGCGCTCTATTTCCTGGCGCTGACCAGCGGCCGGCTCGGAATAGGGCTGTTCTGGCGGCTGAGCGTCGTGTCGGTCCTGATGGTCTTCGTCCGCTACCTCGGCGAGGCCGGCTTCATGCATGCCACGCTCGCCTTCCTCATCGGCCTCGTCTTCTGGCTGTACATCCTCGGAGAACTGTTCTTCGGCAGGATGGACGAAGTCATCCGCAAGTCGCCGAGCGAGACGCTGCGCCGAGGCTATTTCTGGCTTCGGCTGATCGTCACGGTGGGCTGGGCCATCTACCCGCTGGGCAATTTCATCACGTCCTTTGCCGGCTATGCCGACGACGGGGCGCTGTCGGTTGCCTACAACATCGCCGATTTCCTGAACCGGATGGCCTTTGGGGCCGCCGTGCTGGCAACCGCCATGCTCCAGGGCGAGGAGGCGCGTCATGACCGGAACTGAGCGACCGAACGTCAACCAGAAACGTCCGTACAATTGTGAAGGAACAAATCAATGAAGGGTGCAGATTTCATTGCAATCATCATCCTTGCAGCGATAGTCATCGCGGTCTGCGCCTATCTCCTGCATTGGCTGTACCGCCGCTCGACAAAGGATATTTCCTTCGTACGAACCGGCTTCGGCGGCGAGAAGGTCGTGATGGGGGGCGGCGCCTTCGTGCTCCCGATCCTTCACGACATCACCGAGGTCAACATGAACACGCTGCGCCTGGAAATCCTCCGGGCGCGGGAGAAGTCGCTGATCACGAAGGACCGGATGCGTGTCGAGCTGACGGTCGAATTCTACGTCCGTGTCCAGCCGGAGGTCGATGCGGTGGCCACCGCCGCCCGGTCGCTCGGCAATCGCACCATGCACGCCGAGCAGCTCAAGGATCTCATCCAGGGCCGGTTCGTGGATGCCATGGGCGGGGCGGCCGCCAAGATGACGCTGGAGCAGATCCACGAGCATCGCTCGGACTTCGTCAAGGAGGTCCGCACCGAGGTCGCGGAGAGCCTGGCGCTGGACGGTCTGGAGCTTGAATCGGTCTCGCTGACATCGCTCGACCAGACCGACATTTCCCTCTTCGACCCGTCGAACACCTTCGACGCCGAGGGTCTGACGATCCTGACCGAGCAGATCGAGAGCCGGAAGAAGAAGCGCAACGACATCGAGAAGGACACGATGATCGCCATGCGCGCCAAGAACCTGGAAGCGGAAAAGAGATCTCTCGAGATCCAGCGCGACAGCGAATATGCGCGCCTGGCCCACGAGGCGGAAGTCGCGATCCAGCGCGCCGAGCGCAAGGCGGAAATCTCCAACGAGAACGCACGCCGCGAGCGCGAGATCGAGGAGATCAAGCTCTCCGAGCGCAGGGCTGTCGAGAGCGCCCGCATTTCGATGGAGCAGGAAGTCGAGCGCATCGAGGTCAAGCGCCGGGAAGCGCTCCAGCTTGAGGAGCAGGCCCGCGAGATCGCCGTTTCGATGAAGTCGAAGGAGCGTTCGGAAGCGCAGGCGCTCGCGGAGGCTGCCCGCGCCAAGATGATCGAGGCGCAGGAAAAGGTGCAGACCATCCGCGACACCGAGATCGCCAACCGTCAGAAGGCAATCGAACTGCTGGAAGCGCAGAAGGTCGCCGAGTCGGAAGCCGCGCGCCAGAAGATCCTCGCCGAAGCAGAAAAGGCGGCGGCAAAGGACCGTGCCGATGCCGACAAGATCGCCGTTGCGGCACTCGCCGAGCGTCTCGCGGTCGAGGCCGAAGGCAAGCGCAAGCTCAACGAGGCGGAAAACCTGCGTTCCGATGCGTCCCGCCGCTCGGGCCTGCACAAGGCGCTGGTGGAAAACCTGCCGGCAATCATTCGCGAAAGCGTCAAGCCTATGGAGAAGATCGAGGGTATCAAGATCCTCCACGTCGACGGCATGCCGGGCTTCTCCGGCACTGCTGGCGGTGCTGGCGGTGGCACGGGAGGCGCGGGCGGCGAGGGCACCGGTCCCAGCGATCCGAACCTGGCCGACCAGGTGGTGTCCTCGGCGTTGCGCTACCGGTCGCAGGCGCCCTTCGTGGACCAGTTGCTGAACGAGATCGGGCTGAGCGCCGACACCGTTCACCGGCCGCATACCCTGCAGGACCTGTCGAAAATCGTCTACACGGATCCCTCTTCGGTCGAAGGAAAGGCGAAAAAGACGCCGGCTTCCGGAAGCGCCGGCAAGCCGCCCGCGAAGTGAACCCGTTGCGATGATGTCTTCTGCGCGGCAGGGCCCCTGTCCTGCCGCCGACAGACTGGAGCCGAGCCATGTCCAAGCCTGCCAGGGTTGAGCGTGATCTTTTGGTCTTTTCGATCTGGGCCGTGCTCGGAAGCGGCGGGCTGTGTTTCCTGCTCGAAGGCTTCTCCCGTGACTCCTATCTTCTTTCCCTGATCGGGATTGCCGCAATCGTCGCCAGTTTCGTGGCCCACTTCATCGTCAACGGCATTTTCGGCGTCGGCTTCGGCCCGGGCGAGGCTGCCCTCGGCATCGGCGTCTTCGGGGTGATCCTGATGGTCTTCATTGGAGGATGGGCAATCGGTGCCCTGTCGGAAAGCGACTACTGGTCGGGCCTGACCCTTTTCGCCGTGCTCGCCCTCGGGCTGCCCGTCTACCTGTCGACCCGCTACGGGCTGCGCGGCGCATTCTCGCATTTCCACGTCCGGCACGCCGATTTCGAGGATTCCGATCAATGACCGGTCTTCACCACGCGATCTGGCTGCCGCTGTCGGTCTTCTTCTATGCGATGGTGATGCTGTACTGGGTGCGGGTGTCCATCGCCGGCAACAGGGGCGCGGACGGCTTCTTCTCCGCCAGCCACGGCCTGCCGCCATGGCTCGGCGCGCTGGTCACTGCCGGGGTCAGCCTGACGGGCTGGTTCGTGCTCGGCGGAACGCAACTGGTCGCCCGGGACGGCTTTACGCTGCCGGTACTCGTTTCAGCCGGGGTTCTGCTGGCGCTTCCCGGTGTGATCTTCTTCAAGCGGCTCTGGTTCGCAGCCGAGCGCCTGCATGTTTCGTCGCTGGCCGACGTCTTCCGTCTCTACTACGGCAGCCCGTTCCTCGTCGTCGTCACGACTGCCATCGCGGTCCTTTTCGCGCTGGGCTTTTCCGGACTGCAGGTGCGCATGCTGTCCGGCCTCGTCGAGGCCATGACGGGGGGCGCCGTCTCCGAACTGGCCGCGACGACCATTTTCGGGTTCATCCTGTTTGCCGGCGTCGGGATCGGCGGGATGCGGTCGATCGGCTATTTCGGCGTGATCCAGACGGTGCTGGTCCTGTCGGCCATCGTCTTCGTGGCCGGGTTCGCCGTCGTTTCGGCCGGCGGCTTTGAACCCGTCAATGCCCGTTTGCTGGCGCTCAGTCTTCAACCGGAGACCGCCCGGCTTTTCTCGGTCGGCAAGGTCATCGAGTTCACCGCCGGTCTTGGCCGCGGCGGTGACTATGCGACATCGCATACCGCGCTCGCCAATCTCAGCCTTGCGTTCGCCCTGATGGGCTTCCAGGCAAGCCCGCTCGTTTTCAAGATCCTGTTCTCGACCCGGAGGCCCAGTGGCGTGGCGGCAGGGCAGATCTGGGTTACGGCCGGCTTCCTCGGCGCCTTGATCGCCGGCGGGATCATGC
Organism: Zhengella mangrovi; assembly: GCF_002727065.1. Classification (GTDB taxonomy): domain Bacteria; phylum Pseudomonadota; class Alphaproteobacteria; order Rhizobiales; family Rhizobiaceae; genus Zhengella; species Zhengella mangrovi. The sequence continues at coordinate 49,751 of NZ_PDVP01000012.1, forward strand.
TGACCGGCGCCGTCGGGCTCGTCGACGACGGTTTCTCGATCGTCACCCTGTTCCAGGGCCTCCATGACCGTTCGCCGTGGTTCGCGGCCTGGATGTTCATCGGCGTGGCGGCCGGGGTGCAATTGCTCGCCGGTCTCTCGCTCTTTGCCGCGGCTGAAGGCCTGGTGCGCCACGTCTACAGGCCGTACTTCCATTCGGCCCTGTCCAAGGCGGCGACCGTGACCATCACCCGCATCGCCATTGCCATCCTGGCCGTCCTCGCGATGATCCTCCAGACCATCGCGCCGGTCACGCTTTCCGCCCTGGCGGCATTGGCGCTGCCGCTGGCCTTCCAGTTGTGGACCCCGCTCCTCGGCGTTTCATGGCTGGGGTGGATCACCCGGCAGGCCGCGGCCACCGGCGTCGGTTTCGGGATTGCCGGGGTCCTCCTGACCGAGCCGCTCGGCTACCAGGTCCTGTCCTTCTTCGGCCTGGAACTGCCGTGGGGCCGCTGGCCCTGGACGATCCATTCCGCTCTTTGGGGAATGGCGGCCAATCTTGCCGCCGTGCTGATCATTTCCGCGATCACCAACAGGACGGTCGTGCGGCAGGAGGCGGCCGAGATCCGCGCGCTCTTCTCGGGCCTGCTCGCCATTTCTCCCAAAGCCCGGGACTGGCGGTCATTCGCCTGGTCGATCGTGATCGCTTGGTTTTTCCTCGCGGCCGGACCGGGCCTGATCTTCGGGAATACCGCCTTCGTGTCAGGCGAGGGCGAGACGACCGCCTGGCTTCTCGGCATGCCGTCGCTCTGGGCCTGGGGCATTGCAGGCTGGGTCAGCGGCCTGGGGATGATCTGGTTCCTGGCCTACCGGATGGAGATGGCGAACCCGTCGCAGGCCGTGATCCCCGCCTACACGCCGCCATTGAAGCTTCGCCGCAACAATACCGAGATCGAACAGGAGCGGCTGCGGATCCTGTTCATGGCCGGCGCGATCGTCTTCGTCCTGGCGGTTCTCGCCGCATTCATATTCAGCCGGTGATCCGGCGTTTCGAACCCAGGAGAGCCCGATGACCCCGTTCACGTTCAACACGTCGAAGTCGATCCGCTTCGGAGCCGGTGCGATCGGGCAGTTGGGCGACATCGTTTCGTCGGAAATCGGCAGCCGGGTCCTGCTCGTCACCGATCCTGGCATGATTGCCACCGGCCTTGTCGAACGGGCGCTGGATGCCCTGCGCAAGGCAGATATCACGGTGGAGATGTTTTCCGATGTCGAGGCCGATCCGCCGGAAGCCGTTGTCCTTGAGGCTGCAAGGCGCGCCATGGAGGCCGGCATCGATGGTGTCGTCGGCTTCGGCGGCGGCTCCTCGCTTGACGTCGCCAAGCTGGCGGCCCTGCTTGCCCATGGCAAGGAGACGCTAGCCGATGTCTACGGTGTCGGTAACGCCAAGGGCCCCAGGCTGCCGCTGGTTCTCGTGCCAACGACCGCCGGGACCGGCTCCGAGGTGACGCCGATATCGATCGTGACCACCGGTACCAATGAGAAGATGGGCGTCGTATCGCCGGTTATCCTGCCCGATATCGCGCTGCTCGACCCGGAACTCACCTATGGCCTGCCGCCGCATATCACGGCAGCAACCGGGATCGATGCCATGGTGCATGCGATCGAAGCCTATGCGTCGGCCAGCGCCAACAACAATCCGGTGTCGCGCATGCTGGCGACCCAGGCGCTCACGCTGATGGGCGGTTCCGTCCTGAAGGCAGTGCGCAACGGCGCCGACACCGAAGCCCGGTCCAACATGCTGCTGGGTTCCATGCTGGCCGGCCAGGCCTTCGCGAATTCGCCCGTCGCCGCCGTCCACGCGCTGGCCTATCCGCTCGGGGGCCATTTCCACATCCCGCACGGCCTCTCCAATGCCCTGGTGCTGCCCCACGTCCTCCGGTTCAACATCGTCACGTCGCCGTCGCCCTACGCGGAACTGGCCCCGTTCGCATTTCCCGACCTGGCGGATCTCGAAGGCCAGGCGCGCGCAGCGGCCTTCTGCGACCGGCTGGCCGACCTTTCCGTGGCCTGCGGCCTCCAGCCCAATCTCCGCGCGATGAACATCCCGGAAGACGTATTGCCGAAACTGGCCTCGGACGCGATGAACCAGACGCGTCTGCTCGTCAACAATCCGCGCCCGCTGACCGAGGCGGATGCGCTCGCCATCTATACTGCGGCCTACTGACACCGAAGAGAGGAACTGCCATGACGCTTGAGCTCAAAGACCCGACGCTTCTGCAGAGCCATGCCTTTCTGGGCGGAGAATGGGTCGCGGGAAGCAGGACTTTTCCGGTTCTCAATCCGGCCACTGGCGAAAAGATCGCCGATGTGGCCGATCTGACGCCGCAGGATGTGGCCACCGCGATCGACCTGGCCTACGACGCGCAAAGGGAATGGCGCAACCGCACCGCCAAGGAGCGTTGCGCCGTTCTGCTGAAGTGGAACGACCTGCTGATGGAAAACCAGGATGACCTCGGTGCCATCCTGACCGCGGAAATGGGAAAGCCCCTGGCCGAGGCAAAGGGCGAGATCGCCTATGGCGCGTCCTTCATCCAGTGGTTCGCGGAAGAGGCACGCCGGGTCTATGGCGACGTCATCCCGGGCCACCAGGCCGACAAGCGTATCGTCGTCATCAAGCAGCCCATCGGGGTCGTCGGATCGATCACGCCGTGGAATTTCCCCAACGCCATGATCGCCAGGAAGGTCGGTCCGGCGCTGGCTTCGGGGTGCTCCTTTGTCGGCAGGCCCGCCGAGAAGACGCCGCTGTCGGCGCTCGCCATGGCCGTGCTTGCCGAGCGGGCAGGGGTGCCGAAGGGCGTTCTGTCCATCATCACCAGTTCCGATTCCAAGGGGGTCGGCCTTGAACTCTGTACGAACCCGAAGGTGCGCAAGCTGACCTTCACCGGATCGACGGAAGTGGGCCGCATCCTGATGAAACAGTGCTCGCACGATATCAAGAAACTGTCGCTTGAACTCGGCGGCAATGCGCCGTTCCTGGTCTTCAACGATGCCGACCTGGATGCGGCTGTCGAAGGCGCGATGATCGCCAAGTACCGCAACTCCGGCCAGACATGCGTCTGCGCCAACCGGATCTATGTCCAGAGCGGGGTCGCGGCGGCATTCGCCGAAAAACTGGCGGCGGCCACCGCGGGCCTGACGGTCGGAAACGGAATGGACCAGGGCGTCAACATCGGGCCGCTGATCGATACGGCCGGCCTGCAGAAGGTCGAGGACCACGTTTCCGATGCCGTGTCGAAAGGGGCCCGGGTGCTGACCGGCGGCAAGCGGTCCGACCTTGGTGGCACCTTCTTCCAGCCGACGGTGCTGATGGACGTGGCGAGGGGAATGAAGATCCTCTCGGAGGAAACCTTCGGCCCGGTCGCGCCGATCATTACCTTCGAGACGGTCGAGGACGGGATCGCGCTTGCCAATGACACCGAGTTCGGCCTGGCCGCCTATTTTTACGCGCGCGATATCTCGACGATCTGGAAGGTGGCCGAGGAACTGGAAAGCGGCATGGTCGGGATCAACACCGGTCTCGTGTCGACGGCCGAAGCGCCGTTCGGCGGCATCAAGTCGTCCGGCCTCGGGCGCGAAGGCTCGAAATACGGCATGGATGAATTCCTGGAGATCAAGTACCTGTGCATGGCGGTCTAGGCGGTGCCACCAGAAGATAGTGGGTCAGGTCATTGAAACGCCGGGCGAACGGTTGAAGCGCCCTAGCTGCCGGAACCGGTCTCTTCCGGGGCCGGCAGGTATTGCTGCAGATACGTCACGAAGGCCGAAACGCGCCCGTCCATGCCCAGATGGGATGGCGTCACCGCGTAGATTTGGCGTTCGGGCAGGGACCAGCCGGGCAGGATGCGGACCAGGCGCCGGTCGCATTCAAGCGGAGCGGACAGGAAATCCGGAAGCGCGCCGATGCCGCGGCCGTTCGCCAGGAGGTCGCGCAGCAGGAGACTGCTGCCAAGGAAAGCCCTGGGCGTGACCGGCACCGTTTCCTCCCCGGCCGGACCCGTCATGGAAAAGTCCTGGGGCTGGTCCGCAAGGAGATAGCCGAGGATATCATGCCCCTGCAATTGCGTTGGTGACCGGGGTGCTCCGTGGCTGGTGACGTAGTCCGGTGAAGCGAACAGGGCTTGCCGGACCGTTCCGATCCGGCGCGCCACGAGAACGGAATCGGGCAGCCCGGCCCGGATCCGGATCGAGAGGTCATACCCGCCTTCGATCATGTCGATGACATGATCGTCGAGGTGGAGTGTCAGTTGCACGTCCGGGTAGGCATCCATGAACCCGGGCAGCATGGCCGACAGCACTGTCAAACCGAAAGAGGATGGTGCATTCACCCGGAGCGATCCGGCGACGCGGCCGGCACCACGCCTGGCGCGCGCCTCGACCTCGTCGATCTCCTGCAGGATCCGCCGGCAGTCCTCGTAATACAGGCGGCCATGATCGGTCACCGCCATGCGGCGGGTCGTTCGCGACAGGAGCTGGACCGACAGGGCCTGTTCGAGCAGCTTGATATCCCGGCTCAGAAGCGCCGGCGATATGCCGAGGTCTTCCGCTGCCCGCGCGAAGCTGCCGCGCTCGACGACGCGGCAGAAGGCTTTCATGACGCTCAACCTGTCCAAGGCAACCCTCCCGGCAGACGCGACGACCATAGACAGGCGCGGCGGCGAACTGAAGTGCAAACGCGAACGAGTTCAGGTCGTTGCGCGACGATCCTGCGAACGGGCCATGGCCGGTGACCTGGGAGGCAGGCTGGAACGTTGGCTGACCCAGACCGGACCGAGAACGAGGCCGGCCGCCGCCTGTTGCAGGGGCGAAAACTGCTCACCGACTATGGCCCAGCCGAGAACCACGGCGCTGACCGGGCTCATCATGCCGAGCATGGCAACCGACGGCGTGTCCAGACGGGCCACACCGCGGAACCAGAGCAGGTAGGAGAGGGCGGCGCCGACGAGGCCAAGATAGGTCATGGCAATCACGGCCGGGAAACCCAGCGCCGGCGGCACCGGTTCGTACATCCATGCGGCAGGAGCCAGCAGGAAGCCGCCGGCGGTCAGTTGCCAGGCCGTGAAGGTCAGTGCTGGCACCGGCGGTTGCCACCTTCGCGAAAGCACGGTTCCGATCGCCATCGACAGGGCCCCGCCAAGCCCGGCCATGAGCCCGATGGAGTCCAGCCGGGCGTCCGGACCAAGCACCAGGACCGCCACGCCGAAAACCCCGGCAACGCCTGCCACCACGGCGGCGAGACGAACCGGTGTGCCCAACCAGGCGCGGGCGAGGCCGATCACGATCAGCGGCTGCGTTGCACCGAGCGTGGCGGTAACGCCGCCCGGCAGGCGATGGGCCGCGATGAACAGCAACGTCCAGAACACCGCGAAGTTGGCGGCGCCGAGGATGACGAGACGCGGCAGCCAGGCGACCGGCGGCCATGTTCGCACCAGGAGCAGCAGAAGGAGGCCGGCCGGAAGGGCCCGCATTGCGGCGAGCGTGACCGGGTGGCCCTCCGGCAACCACTGGGTCGTCACGATGTAGGTGCTTCCCCAGATCGTCGGGGCAAGAGCGGTGAGCAGGAGGTCGAGGGTGCGGGTCATGGCAATACCGATGTCGCGGCGCAGATGCCCGCTGTCCGGCGGTTTGCCGGGGCGGCGTCGTCGAAGCGGGCGCCCCGCAAGCAGGAAACGAGAAAAACAGCGCTTGCACATCATGCTGCCTCACGCCACGAGACGCATGTTGGCAAGCAATTGCGCCCGGAGGTCTTCGACCGGGCCATTCGCCAGCCGCATCCCGGTCTCCGCCACGATGAGCGCAGGAACCGAAGAAACCTGGAGGCGCCGTGCCAGGCGGCGGTCCGCTTCCACCGCGCTCGCCGTGGCCGGACTGTCCAGCGCCAGCCGGAAGGCAGCGACGTCAAGACCGGCTCCGGCCGCGATATCCAGCAGCACGTCGCGGTCCGCGATGTTGCGGGCCTGGCCCATGTGCGCGGCCTGGATCGCATCGAACATGTTCCAATGCCCGGCTTGCCCGGCAAGGGCTTGCGCGGCCTTGCAGGCCAGGGCGGCAGGCAGGCCGTGGGGATAGTCGAAGCCGGCGGACCGCATGGCGGCGATGTCGATCCTCTCCGGTGCGCCGCTGGCCGCGCGGCAGGCCGCCCAGTGGCCGAGGATCGTCTCCTTGGCTGCAGCAAGGGAACCGAACACCTCGGCCATGCGCTGCGGGCTGTCCTGCAGCACGAAGCTGCGATGCCTGACGGCGATATCGAGGTCATTCGCCAGGTGGCGCAGGCGCGGCGACATGTTGAAACACCAGCCGCAAACCGCATCGTGAAAGAAGTCGATTGTCAGGGTCGGGGACCGGGTCATCGTCATGCCGCCTCCTCCTGGATGGTCTCCATCGGAGCCAGGGCGAGACGCCGTGCGATCCGCGCCACGTGGCGGCCCTGATGGCGTGCACCGGCAAGATCGGTTTCGCTCGGTCGGCGCGACCCGTCGGGACCGGCGATCGTGCCGGCGCCATAGGGCGCACCGCCGACGATTTCGTCGGACCTCGTCTGTCCTGCAAAGCTGTAGGGCATCCCGGCGAGGATCATGCCGAAATGCTGCAAGGGGATCTGGCTGGTCAGCAGCGTGGCCTCGTGGCCGCCGTGCTGCGACCCTGTCGAGGCAAAGACCGCGCCGACCTTTCCTTCCAGCGCATTGCGCGCCCACAGGCTCCCTGCCTGGTCGAGAAAGGATTTCATCTGCCCGGCCATGGTGCCGAACAGCGTTGGCGTCCCGATGATGATGGCGTCGTAACCGGCAAGATCGGCAATGGCCGCGACCGGCGTGGTGTCCGGCGCGAAACCGGCCCGTTGCCGGATGTCGGCCGGCAGTGTTTCCGGCACGCGCCGGATATCGGCGGATACACCCGGCACGCTCCGCGCGCCTTCGGCTTCGGCCTCGGCCATGGCGCGAACGTGGCCATAGCTGGAATAGTAGAGAATGAGTATGCGTGTCATGTCTGGTATCCTCGGGCTGTTGACCCGCGGACCATCGACCGGTTTGCCGGTTCGCCGTGAGAGGCCGGCGGTAAAGACACTCTTCAACCAGCGTGAAGAGTGACGCATCGAACGGACAATCGGCAGCGCAGATTGCCTCGAACCATGTCGCTGGCGCCCATTGCCCTGGACCCGATGCAGGTCCGGAACCGCGAATTGTAACGGCGGGAAGTTTGCAGAGTATCGTAAAGCGTTCCACAATCCGGCGGCCGATCTATCCGGTTCGTGGCAAGGACGCTTAGGCCGGATCGAAAGGTCACGGGAAAACGGGAGGCAATGTCATGGCGGACGAGTTGAAAGACGGGCGCGCGGCCGGCGGCTATTCCTCTCCGCCCTGCTACGCGGCCGAGGTCGCACCCGGTTACTTCGACCCGATGGCCGTTGATCCCGAACAGGCCCGCGACGTTGCACGCTGGCGAAAGGCGGAGCGAACCCGTTTGCGCGCCCGGCGAATGGCACTGTCGGTTGCGGAACGAAGGCAGGCCGGTGAAATCCTTGCCGGGCATCTGCGAGAGATCGTGTTGACACGACTTGAAGGTGCGCCGGGACAGGTCTTTTCGGCTTACTGGCCGATCAAGGGGGAACCGGATCTTCGCCCCCTGATGGCGGAACTGCACCGGGCGGGCGTCATCGTCGCCTTGCCTCTGGTGGAAACCAGGGCCGCGCCGCTTGTGTTTCGCCGCTGGACGCCGGAAACGAAAATGGTGAAGGGGGATTGGGGCATTCCCGTCCCGCCACCGGATGCACAGGAAGTCGCTCCTGCGATCGCGCTGGCGCCCGTCGTCGGGTGGACCGGCGATGGCTATCGTCTCGGCTATGGCGGCGGCTATTTCGACCGCACGCTGGCGGCCCTGAAACCCAAACCATTCACGATCGGCATCGGGTATGATGGCGCAAGGCTCGAAACGATCTTTCCACAACCCCACGACATTCCGCTCGATCTCATCCTGACCGAGGCCGGAACGCGGGTCGAACGCCCGGAAGCACGACGGTGAGGTTCCCGGGTCCGCGCCGCACGGACATGCGCGCGACTCCGCGTCGCGATCGTGTCAGCCGGCACTACTTGTCATGGCGCAGGATCGGTTCGAGCTGGATGAGGTTTGTCATCACGGTTCCCAGGTGGTGCCGCATCGCGACCGAAGCCTCGGCGTTGAGACCGCGGCTGATGAGATTGACGATCTCGAGATGCTCGGCCGCCTGCTTGTAGTAGCGTTCGCGATTGATCATCGACCGGTAGGCCAGCAGGCGGCGGATGCGATTGACGCGCTGCAGCGCATCGAAAATGTAGGGATTGCCGCTGGCTCGGGCGAGGGTCTCGTGAAACACCACGCCGCGTGAATAGAGCGCATCGCTGGATGCGGTCTCGATCTCCCCGTCCAGCAGGCGCTGTTCCGTTTCGCCGAGCCTTGCCAGCGTCCGCATGTCGATGTGGAATGTCGGCTCCAGCAGGGCGGCGGGCTCGAGGGCCGCGCGCATCCGGTAGGTCTGGACCAGCGCGTCCGGAGTGGTCAGCATGTCGTGAAACCGCCAGCCATACCCCTGCCGGCGTTCGATCCAGCCTTCGCTGAGCATGCGGTTCAGGAGCGACTTGAGGTTCGCCTGGCTGAGGTCGTATCGCTCCCGCATCAGCTTTTCCGAAACCGACTGCGGAAGCTTTCCGCTCAGCCGGTCCTCGCCGATCCGGAAGTAGATTTCCGAAAGCGGATCGGCCGTTGCCGTCTCATCCGTCGCGGTTCCATGGGCGCCCGGTTCGGCAACGAAATAGCCCCGCCGCGGCTCGTGGGTGACGACCCCCTTCTCGGTGAGAATCTTGAGTGCCTTCTGGATCGGGAAACGGGAGACGTGGAACCGGTCGGCCAGCGCCTGGGCCGAGATGTGGTTCCCCGAGGGAACGGCGGCATCATGCAGGTAATGCTCGATCTGATCCGCCAGCTGGTCGCTCAATCCGGCCTGGCCGGTCCATCCGTCACTCATCTTGCCTTCAGTATCCGTCTTTCCTGTCCCGCGCGATCGCACGGGATGACCCTAGCGCGAACACGATCTGGAATCCATTCATGCATCAATCGCATAAAGAAGCACTTAAAATCCATATTGCAGTGCAATAGGCCAGTATTTTGCATTTTGGCATTTTAAAATACAAAATACGCTTGAGGCTGGCAGACTGATCTGGTACCTCCTTGATCAAGGGAGGACAGATAGGATGGCTCAGGGGCCGATCTGGACAAACAGCAGCGTGGGGTCCTGCATCGATGTGCGGGCCTTTGCCGGCGCCCGGCTCGACCTGTTGCCTTACAGTTTCCGCGTCCTGCTTGCCTGCGCGCTGGCCGACGGCCGCCAGGACGATGCACGTGCCATCCTCGACTGGCTGGAGGCGCGCCGGTCGGATGCCGAAGTTGCCTTCGTTCCGCGCCGTTTGCTCATGCACGACACGACGGCCATGCCCGCTCTTGTCGATCTCGCCACCCTGCGCGATGTGGTTGCGGAAGCCGGTGGCGATCCGTCCCGGGTCAACCCGATCTGTCCCGTGGCCGTTTCCGTCGACCATTCCCTGTCCGTGGTGCGGCATGCCACCCCGGAAGCCATGGCTTACAACACCACAAGGGAAGTGGAGCTCAACGCCGAACGCTACAGCTTCCTGAAATGGGCGGACCGAGCTTTCGGATCGCTTGAGGTCTTCCCGCCGGGATACGGCATTCTTCACACCATCAACCTGGAACACCTGGCCAGCGTCGCCGATGGCGTGGAAGGTCCGGACGGATCGGTTCGCATCGTTCCGGACACGATGATCGGCACGGACAGCCACACCCCGATGATCAATGCCATCGGGGTCCTGGGCTGGGGTGTCGGCGGCCTGGAGGCTGAAAGCGCCATGTTGGGAGAGGCCATGCCGCTGGCCCTGCCGGACGTCGTCGGTGTCCGCCTCTCAGGCCGGTTGCGGCACGGCGTTCTTGCAACGGACCTGGCCCTGCATGTCACGCAGCGGCTGCGCCAGCTTGGCGTTGTCGGGCAGTTCGTCGAGTTCTTCGGTCCGGGTCTGGATGGCCTGAGCGTCGGCGAGCGGGCGGCCGTGGCCAACATGGCGCCCGAATATGGAGCGACAGTCGGTTTCTTCCCGGTGGACGACGCCGTGCTTCGATATCTGGAAGCGACCGGCCGCCCGTCCCGCCATGTCGACCGCGTCGGCTTCTATGCACGCACCATCGGGCTCTGGCGGAATCCCGATGACCGTCCGGCCTACAGCCGCGCGATCGAAATCGACCTCGACGCGATCGACCCCTCGGCCGCCGGTCCGCGCCGGCCGCAGGATCGTCATCCCTTGCATGCCATCGCGCTTGATCCGGTCGAGACGCAAGCGGGTGCCGTGCCGGATGGGGCGGTCGCCATCGCGGCGATCACCAGTTGCACCAACACGGCGGATCTCGGGATGCTGGTCACCGCGGCGCTGGTGGCACGGGCCGCGAAACGGGCAGGGCTGACGGTTCCAGCCTGGGTGAAAACGTCGTTCGCGCCGGGATCCCGGGCCATGCTGAATGCGCTGGAACGGGCCGGCCTTCTGGCGGATCTCGAAGCGGCCGGCTTCAATGCCGTCGGGATCGGTTGCACGACCTGCATCGGCAATTCGGGTCCCCTGGCACCGGCGATGGACGGGGCACTCGCCGGCCGGCCGGAGATGGCGCGGGTCGCGGTGCTCTCGGGCAACCGCAATTTTCCCGGCCGCATCCACCCTGCGGTCATGGACGCCTACCTCGTCTCGCCGCCGCTCGTCGTGGCCTATGCCTTTGCCGGGCGCCTCGGCGACATCGAGCGCGAAATCGGCCGCTCGGCCGACGGGCGGGCCGTGGCCCTGGCCGATATCTGGCCCTCGGCGAGCGCAATCGATGCTGCGGTCCGGCAGGCAGGAAATCCCGAGAATACGCTTTCGGCCTATGGGGACCGGACCGGTCCGGCCCCCTGGGCGGACATTCCCGTCAGGACCGGCGAACGGTTCGACTGGGACCCCGCATCGGCCTACATCCGCCGGCCCCCCTTCGTCAGGCGCTCCTCACCCGCCTGGCCGCGCGGCACGCAGGGATTGGCGGTGATTGGCGCCTATGGCGACGACGTGACCACCGACGCCATTTCGCCCGCCGGCGCAGTGCCTCCGGCCTCGCAGGCGGGCCACTATTTGCGCGACCTCGGCGTCTCGGAGCGCGACCTGAACGTTTACGCCGCATTTCGTGGCAATTTCGAAGTCATGCGCCGCGGCGCTTTCACCGCGCCCGCCTTGAAGAACCTCCTCGCGCCAGATGCCATGCCCGGCATGACGAGGCTTTCCACGGAAGAGGCGCCGGTCACGCTGGAAGAAGCGGCCAGCCGTTCGGCCGGGCAGGGGCGCATGCCGGTGCTTCTGGCCGGCGACCGGTACGGGCAGGGCTCGTCGCGCGACTGGGCGGCCAAGGCGCCGGCCCTCATCGGCATCCGCGCTATTCTCGCGACCGGGTTCGAACGCATTCACCGCTCCAACCTCATCGGCATGGGGATCGTCCCCATCGAACTGCCGGAGGACTGGCATCCGCAACGACGCCGGATGCAGCCAGGCGATACGATAGCGGCGACGTTTCCCGACAGGCCGGGCGTCCACGCTCCGGTTTCGCTCAAGCACATGCGCGCCGGCGAATGCCTGGCGACAGGCACCGGCCGGCTGGCCTGCCACACATCACTGGAAGCCGAACTCCTGGCTTCGGGCGGGGTTTTCCCGCGCACCATCAACAGGCTGCTGGGCGAGAGTGCCGGCACGACTTCACAGAGGGCAACTGCATGAGCGAGACGCTGGAACTGGCCGTCCTGCCGGGTGACGGGATCGGGCCGGAAATTGCCGAGGCGACACGCCTTGTCCTGGAGGCGGCCGACCACGCGTTCGGCCTTCAACTGTCCTTCAGGACGATCGAGATCGGCTTCAAGGCGCTCGAACAGTCGGGTAGCACGTTGCCCGACGCGGCCTTCGAGGCTGCCGCGGCCTGTGACGGGATTGTCCTCGGACCGGTCTCGCACAACGACTATCCGTCGCGGGAAAAGGGCGGGCTGAACCCGTCCGGCGAATTGCGGCGCAGGCTCGATCTCTATGCGAACATCAGGCCCGCGATCACCCGCGCCGGCATCGCGCCCCGGGCCGGCCATCCCCTCAACATGGTCATCGTGCGCGAAAACACCGAGGGCTTCTACGCCGATCGCTGCCTCTACCAGGGCCCCGGCGAGATCATGCCGACACCTGATCTTGCCATGTCGTTCCGCAAGATCACCCGCCACGCCTCGCTGCGCATCGCGCGGGCCGCCTTCGAGGAAGCACGCCGCCGCAAGGCGGAAGGCACCGCGCCGGGACGCGTCACGGCCGTGCACAAGGCCAACGTCTTGCGCGTCAGCGACGGCCTGTTCCTGGAATGCACCCGCCAGGTGGCCGCCGAGAACCCGGATATCGACTACAACGAGCGCATCGTCGATGCCATGTGCGCGCATCTCGTCAGCCGGCCGGACCAGTATGACGTCATCTGTACCACCAACATGTTCGGAGACATCCTCTCCGACCTGGCATCAGAACTGTCCGGAAGCCTCGGTCTGGCCGCCTCCATCAACGCCGGCGACACCTATGCAATGGCACAGGCACAGCACGGGTCGGCCCCGGACATCGCCGGGCGCGACGTGGCCAACCCGTCCTCGCTGATCGGCTCGGCTGCCATGCTGCTCAACTGGATTGCCACGCGGCGCGGCAATCCGGCGCTCGCCCGGGCCGCCAGCGCCATCGATGCCGCGCTCGAAACCGTCCTGTCCGATCCGGGCCAGCGCACGCCCGACCTTGGCGGCAGCAACGGCACCGCCGCCTTTGCCCGCGCCGTCGCTGCACAGGTCAGGGGAGGGGCGTCATGAGCCTCGGCGATACCGTCGCTCGCAGGACCGACATCGTTCTCTGGTGGATCGAGCAGGTGTTCATCGCGGTCTTTGCCTTCGCCGCGCTCGCCCTCGGCACGATGCAGGTCGTCCTGCGCTATGTCTTCAACACGGGCTTCGAGTGGAACGAGGCCGTCTTCATCCTGTGCACCGTGACGGGAATGCTTTTGGCCGGAAGCCGCGCGGTGCGCGAGAACGTCCACGTGCGGGTCGATGTCCTCCACATGGTGGCCCCGAGGGCCGTGGCGAAATGGCTGGACGTCCTGGCCTATCTCTCCGCCCTGGCCCTCTGCGCCTTCTATGTCTGGTGCGGCTATCTCTTCGTGGGTTTCGCGAAGATGATGGACACGGCATCCCCGGATACCGGCATCAAGGACTGGATCGTCTATTCGATCATGCCGCTGGCCCTGCTGATGTTCTGCATCCGCTACCTGCTGAAGATCCGGGAGGCGCTCGCCGGCTCCGGCGACCATGCCCCTGACGGCAACGACGGTGCGGCCACCGGTGCGGAGGGCTGGCAATGACGGTCGCGCTGCTGATTGCCCTCTTCTTCCTTCTGATCGCCATTGGCGCACCGGTCGCCGTGGCGCTGGGCGGCGCGGTTGTCGTCACCTCGATGATCCTGGATCCGGTCCCGCTGGCTGTGATCGGCCAGAAGATCTTTTCCAATCTCGACCACTACGCGCTGATGGCCGTGCCGTTCTTTTTCTTCGCCTCCGCGCTGATGGAGACGGGCGGCCTGGTGCGTCGCCTCATCAACCTGGCCAATGCCCTGGTCGGGCACTGGACCGGCGGCCTCGGCGTCACGACGGTGCTGAGTTGCGTCTTCTTCGCTGCCATTTCCGGGTCCAGTCCGGCCACGGTCGCCGGCATCGGACGGATCATGTACCCGGCGCTGGTCCGCGACGGCTATTCGTCGCGCTATGCGCTGGGCGCGCTGGTGACGGCCGGGTCCATCGGCATCCTGATCCCGCCCTCGATTCCGCTGATCATCTATGGCTTCGTGACCGAGACCTCGGTGACCCGGCTCTTCCTGGCCGGCGTGCTTCCGGGACTGGTCTACGCCGGCGGCATGATGCTCATGGCCTGGTATCTCGCCAGTCGCGAAGGCGTTCCGCGCCAGGTCCGCAAGTCGTGGGCCGAGCGGCGCGCACCGGTCGTGTCGGCCCTTCCGGCCCTGGCGCTGCCGGTGATGATCCTGATCGGGATCTACGGCATCCCGTCCTTCTCGCTGTTCGGGTTCGAACACGACGGCGGTGCGATCTTCACGCCCACCGAAGCAGCCGTGATGGCAACGCTCCTGGCGCTCCTGATCGGCATGTTCGTCTATCGCGAGCTCTCGGTCGGTGGCGCGGTGCGCACCGTTGTCAGCACGGCGCCTTCGGTCGGAATGATCTTCTTCATCACCACCAACGCGCTGCTCTTCGCCTTCTTCATCACCAAGCTCGGCATCCCGGCGGCCGTGACCGATTTCATCACCTCGCTCGGCATGAGCCAGTGGCAATTCCTGCTGCTGGTCAACCTGATCTTCCTGGTGATCGGCTTCTTCCTGGAAGGCGTGCCGACGATCCTGATGTTCGTTCCGGTGCTGTTCCCGGCTGCCGTGGCCATGGGTGTGAACCCGATCCACTTCGGCATCATCGTCATCGTCAACATCGAGCTCGGCCTGGTCACGCCGCCCGTCGGGCTGAACCTGTTCGTCGCCTCGGGCGTGTCGCGCGAACCGGTGCTGGAAGTGTTTCGCGGTGCCTTGCCGTGGATGATCGTGACGATCGCCGTGCTGATGATCGTGACATTCGTGCCCGAGCTTTCGCTTTTCCTGCCGCGTCTGATGTTCGGCTGACGCGGTCGACCTGATTTGCCGAACGTTTCTGGAGGAGACTTGGATATGAAGAAACTGCTGATGACCACCGCGCTTGTCGCCCTGGCCATGACCGGCCTCGCCGGCAAGGCATCCGCCCTGGATGTCATCATGTCGAACGACAACAACGCCCTCGGCGTGAAGGGTCAGACCTTCGATCTGCTGGCCAAGGAAATCAAGAACCGCCTTCCCGATGCGAATGTCACGGTGCACCATTCCGGCGCGTTGTTCGACCAGAAGACCCAGATCCAGGGCCTGCAGCTCGGGTCAGCCCACCTGATCGCCCCGACCTCGGGCATCTACGCGCCGATCGCGCCGGGCGTGAGCGCGCTCACCTTGCCCTTCCTTTTGTCCTCGCCCGAGCAGATCTCCGAGGCAATGAAGGACGAGACGGTCCGCGAGGCCTTCGCCCCGGCGATGGAATCCAAGAACATCGTTCCCGTCGCCATCTGGGTCAACGGTCCGCGTGAACTGAGCTATCGCGGCTCCAAGGCGATCCTCAATCCGCAGGACCTGGCCGGCGTGAAGATCCGCGTCCAGAACGTGCCCTCCGACATCGCCGCGATGAAGGCGGTCGGCGCCAACGTGATCTCCATGTCCTGGAGCGAGGTTCCGACCGCGCTGCAGCAGGGCGTCATCGACGCGGTCGAGCCGACCCCGAATGCCCTGAAGGGCGCCGGCCTCATCGAGATCATCGACCAGATGACCAAGTTCGGCTACCAGTACTCGTTCTACATCGTCGGCGCCAACAAGCAGTGGTGGGACGGGATGAGCGACGACGAGCGCAAGGCCGTTCAGGATGCGCTCGACGTGGCGACCGCCTGGAACTTCGAGAATGCGGCGGCCGAGAACAAGGCGGGCTACGAGGCCGTGGTTGCCGCCGGAAAGACCGTGAACGAGCTCAACGACGAGCAGCGCGCCGCATGGGCGGTGGCGATGAAGCCGGTCTGGAAGGAATTCGGCGCCGATCTGGTCGGCGAAAAGGTCATGGCACGCCTGCGCGAGATCGGCGGCGTTTCCGAATAAGCCAGAACAGGGGGCGCCGGCTTTCTCCAAGGCCGGCGCCACGCCCTTCAGGACGAAGGGAAGTCGTAAAGGCGGGCCGGGTTGTCCACCAGGATACGGCGCCACTCAGCAGGATCATCGAACCATTGACGTATCGTGTCCAACATGTCGGCCGGGTCGATGTCGCGATAGGGAAGTTCTGCCGGATCGGCCTCTGCGACCCCGGCATGGTGCGGCGAATGCGGCCAGTCGGATCCCCAGACGATGCGATCCGGGTTGGCATGGTAAAGGTCGCGGGCGAGGTCGCGAATGGCCACTTTCGCGTTCGGGTCGGAAAGCCTGTAGGTGCCCGAGACCTTGACCCATCCGCGCCCGCTCTCAAGCAGCGAACGGATGATGGCTTCCGCGTGGGCGCCCCGCTCGACCGGCGACAGCAGGCCGAAGTGATCGAACACGACGGGCACGGGCAGGCCGGTCAGGTCCGCTTCAAGCGCGGAGATGACCGCGGGCGTGGTGAAGAGCTGGATGTGCCAGCCGTTGCGTTCGCATTGCCGCACCGTGGTCGCCAGCCGCTCGCGCGCCAGCGCAGGGTCGTTCAGACCGGTCGTGTTGAGGTTGACCCGGATCCCGCGCACCCCCTGCGCATGCATGGCGTCGAGGTCGCGGCCCGCCATGTCGGCCGGCGGAACGGCAACGCCGCGGGCGCAGTCGCCGAGTGTCTTGAGCCCGTCCAGCATGCAGGTGTTGTCCGTGCCGTAGACGCTGAACTGGACCAGCACGATCCGGTCGCTGCCGACCCTGTCCATCATCGCGCGCATCGTCTCCGGCGTCGCCGGTTTCGGTGTGAAGGCACGCGGCGTGACCATCGGGTAACGGTCGCGCGGACCGGCCACATGGGTGTGGCAATCGGTGGTGCCCGGAGGCGGAAACGGCAGATCCATTGGTTCAATTTCCCGGTTTCAAAACTGGGGTCAGCATAGCAAAAAGCACCTGGAGGCGCATCAGGAAATTCATGCAAGCCATTGAAAAAACGATTATAAACAAGCCCGATCTGCAAGATCTGGCGACCGCAGCCCTGTGCGCGTTCGGGGTCGAACGGCAGCATGCGGACGAGGCCGCCAACATCCTCGTCCTTGCCGACATGATGGGGTTGCACACCCACGGCACGGCCCGCGTCGTCTCCTATGGCGAACGCATGCGCATCGGCGGCATCGACCCCCGCGCGAACATTGCCGTCGTGGATATCGCGCCCGCCATGGCCATCGTCGAGGGGAACAACGGCCTCGGTCCGGCCATCGGCGCGGTGGCGCTGAGAGCGGCGATGGAGAAGGCGGCGCAGACCGGCATGGCAGCCGTGTTCTGCCGCGGCTCGAACCACTTCGGCCCGATCGCCCCTTACGCCTGGATGGCGGCACAGGAGGGCTTCGCCTCGATGATTGCCTCCAACGCGACGACGACCATCGCGCCGAGCGGTGGCCGGGAGGCGCGCCTTGGCAACAATCCGCTCGGTTTCGGCTTTCCCAACCCCGTAGGCAAACCGGTCATCCTCGACATGGCCATGTCGGTCGTCGCCCGCGCCAAGATCCGCGATGCCGCCAAGGCGGGACAGGCGATCCCGGACACATGGGCGACGGACGCGGACGGGCGGCCAACCACCGATCCGAACGTCGCCCTGAAGGGATTCCTGTCGCCTGTCGGCGGCTACAAGGGCTATGGCCTGTCGCTTTGCGTGGACCTGATGACCGGGCTTCTCTCCGGCGCGTCCTACCTCACCCGGGTCAGGTCGTGGAGCAATGAGCCGGAAGCGCCGCAGGACCTGGGCCACACCTTCATCCTGATCGATACCAGGAGACTGATGCCGGTGGGTTCCCTCGCCGGGCGGATGAATGATTTTGCCGCGATCATCCACGAGACCCCGCCGGTGGACGAGGCCGTCCCGGTCATGCTGCCGGGAGAACGGGAAATGCGCAATCTCGCCGCCGCCGAGGCAAGCGGGGTCGCCTTGCCGTCAGACCTTTTGGAAGACCTGAGCCGGCTGGCCGGACACGCTTGAGGCCGGGGCAGGGCGGCCCGGTCCGACGGGAACCGCCCTGACGCCAAATGGCTGGCATTCTTGCGGCTTGAAAAGCAAAAGGCAGGGCCATGGCCCTGCCTTTTTTCAGCCGTCCGGCCCGGAAGTCCGGGCCGGGCTGGTTTCGTCAGTCCTCAGCTGCAGCCGCTCGTCGAGCCGCAGGTGTCGCACTTCTCGCAGGTGCCGTTGCGCACCATGGTGAAGTTCTGGCACTCGGGGCAGGAATTGCCGGTATAGCCCTGCATGATCGCCTTGGCGCGGCGGTCGCTTTCCACCTTCCTGGCTTCCGCCTTGGCTGTCTCGGCATCGGCCTGGGCGTCGTCGGAGAAAAGTTCCTCCATCTCCACCTCGTCCTCGAACTCCTTCGCGCGCTCCTCGTAGTCTCGCTTGAAGGCGGTCGATTCCTCGCGCAGTTCCAGCACGTTGGACTTCGGCGCGACCGCCACGGCGGCCGAGGCGGCAACCGCGCGCACCGGCGCAGCGCCCGAGCCCTTGGGGGCAGGCGATCCGACCGATCCCTTGGGCGTGTCCGTCCCGGTGACGACCTTGAGCGTGGCGCCCCGGGTCAGCCCCTTGGAAACCGGCTGCAGCTTGCCCTCGGTGATGCCCTTGCCGAGCGCCGTGTTGGTGAAGTCCGACGTGTCGACATGGGCAAGGTCGTGCCGGCCGAGGTAGGAAACCGCCAGTTCGCGGAACGTGTAGTCGAGGATCGACGTGGCGTTCTTGATGGCATCGTTGCCGATGACCATGCCGGCCGGTTCGAACTTGGTGAAGGTAAACGCCTCGACATATTCCTCAAGCGGCACGCCGTACTGCAGGCCGAGCGAGATGGCGATGGCGAAATTGTTCATCATCGCGCGGAAGGCCGCGCCTTCCTTGTGCATGTCGATGAAGATCTCCCCGAGCCGGCCGTCGTCGAACTCGCCGGTGCGCAGGTAGACCTTGTGACCGCCGACCACCGCCTTCTGGGTATAGCCCTTGCGCCGGTTCGGCAGCTTCTCGCGTTCGCGCGACACCTTCTCGACGATACGCTCGACGATCTTCTCGGTCACCGTGGCGGCGGCTGCCGCCTTCGGCGCTTCCACGATCGCCTCCAGCGCGTCCTCGTCCTCCTCGTCCTCGATCAGCGAGGCATTGAGCGGCTGCGACAGCTTGGAGCCGTCACGATAGAGCGCGTTGGCCTTCAGCGCCTTCTTCCAGGAGCGAAGGTAAGCCGACTTGCAATCGTCCACCGTCGCGTCGTTCGGCATGTTGATGGTCTTGGAGATCGCACCGGAGATGAACGGCTGCGCGGCCGCCATCATGTCGATATGGCTCTCGACCGACAGGTAGCGCTTGCCGATCTTGCCGCACGGATTGGCGCAATCGAAGACCGGCAGGTGCTCGTCCTTCAGGAAGGGCGCGCCTTCCAGCGTCATGGCACCGCAGACGTGGATGTTGGCCGCCTCGATTTCCTTCCGGGTGAAGCCCAGCGCCGGCAGCATCTCGAAGGAGAAGTCGTCGAGCTGCTCGTTGGTCAGGCCGAGCGTGTGCAGGCAGAAATCCTCGCCCAGCGTCCACTTGTTGAAGGCGAACTTGATGTCGAAGGCGCTCTTCAGCGCGGTGTTCAGTGCCGCGATCTTGTCGTCGGTGAACCCCTTGGCCTTCAGCGTCGAGGGGTTGATGCCCGGCGCCTGGTTCAGGTTGCCGTGGCCCACGGCATAGGCCTCGATCTCCGCGATCTGGTTTTCCGCGTAGCCGAGCGTGCGCAGGGCCGCCGGAACGGCGCGGTTGATGATCTTGAAGTAGCCACCGCCGGCGAGCTTCTTGAACTTCACCAGGGCGAAGTCCGGCTCGATGCCCGTCGTGTCGCAGTCCATCACCAGGCCGATCGTGCCGGTCGGGGCGACGACGGTGGCCTGCGCGTTGCGGTAGCCGTTCTTCTCGCCAAGGTCCAGCGCCAGGTCCCAGGCACGGGTGGCATGTTCGATCAGCGCTTCATCCGGGCAGCTTGCATGGTCGAGCGGAACCGGCGCCACCGCCAGGTCCTCGTAGCCGTCGCCGAGGCCATGCGCGGCCCGGCGATGGTTGCGGATGACGCGAAGCATGTGCTTGGCATTCGGCTTGTAGGCGGGGAAGGCGCCCAGTTCGCCGGCCATCTCCGCCGAGGTGGCATAGGCGACACCGGTCATGATCGCGGTCAGCGCGCCGCAGATGGCGCGGCCTTCCGGGCTGTCATAGGGAATGCCCGAGGTCATCAGCAGGCCGCCGATGTTGGCGAAGCCGAGGCCGAGCGTGCGGTACTCGTAGGACAGCTTGGCGATCTGCTTCGACGGGAACTGCGCCATCATGACGGAGACTTCCAGCACGATCGTCCACAGGCGCACTGCGTGCTCGTAGTCGGCGATGCGCACACGGCCGGTTTCCACGTCCTTGAACTGCAGCAGGTTCAGCGAGGCCAGGTTGCACGCCGTGTCGTCCAGGAACATGTATTCCGAGCACGGATTGGAGGCGCGGATCGGGCCGGCCGCCTTGCAGGTGTGCCAGTCGTTCATGGTCGTGTTGAAGTGCAGGCCCGGATCGGCCGACGCCCAGGCCGCATGGCCGATGCGCTCCCACAGGTCGCGCGCCTTCAGCGTCTTGGCGACCTTGCCGTCGATGCGATTGATGAGGTTCCAGTCGCCATCGTCCTCGACCGCGCGCAGGAAGTCGTCCTTCAGCGAGACCGAGTTGTTGGAGTTCTGGCCGGAAACCGTCAGGTAGGCCTCCGAATCCCAGTCGGTGTCATAGGTCTTGAACTCGATCGACGTGTAGCCCTGCCGGGCGAACTGGATCACCCGCTTGACGTAGTTCTCCGGAACCTGGTCACGCTTGGCTTCGCGGATCGCGCGCTTCAGCGCGGTGTTGATCTTCGGATCGTAGCAGTCGTCGTCATGGCCCTCGCAGTTCACGCAGGCCTTCATGATGGCGGTCAGGTGCTTCTTGACGATCTTGGAACCGGTGACGAGCGCGGCGACCTTCTGTTCCTCGTTCACCTTCCAGTCGATATAGGCCTCGATGTCCGGGTGATCGATGTCGACGACCACCATCTTGGCGGCGCGCCGCGTGGTGCCGCCCGACTTGATCGCGCCGGCGGCGCGGTCGCCGATCTTCAGGAAGCTCATCAGGCCGGAGGACTTGCCGCCGCCCGACAGCCGTTCGCCTTCGCCACGCAGGTGCGAGAAGTTGGAACCGGTGCCCGAACCGTACTTGAACAGCCGCGCCTCGCGCACCCACAGGTCCATGATCCCGCCGTCATTGACCAGGTCGTCGCCGACGGACTGGATGAAGCAGGCATGCGGCTGGGGATGTTCGTAGGCGGAATCCGACTGCTTCAGCTTGCCGGTGAAGGGATCGACGTAGAAATGGCCCTGGCCGGGTCCGTCGATGCCATAGGCCCAGTGCAGGCCGGTGTTGAACCACTGCGGCGAATTTGGCGCGACCATCTGCGCGGCCAGCATGTAGGACAGCTCGTCCATGAAGGCGGCCGCGTCGTCTTCCGAATTGAAGTAGCCGCCCTTCCAGCCCCAGTAGGTCCAGGTCCCGGACAGGCGCGTGAAGACCTGGCGCGCATCGGTTTCCGACCCGTAGCGCTCGTCTTCCGGCAGCTCTGCCAGGGCATCCTTGTCGGCGACCGACCGCCACAGGAAGGAGGGGACGTCGTTTTCCTCGACCTTTATCAGGCGCGCCGGCACGCCGGCCTTGCGGAAATATTTCTGCGCCAGGATATCGGCAGCCACCTGCGAGAACTGGGCCGGCACGTCGATGTTGTCCAGCCGGAAGACGACCGAGCCGTCCGGGTTGCGAATCTCGCTTGTCGCCTTGCGGAATTCCAGCCCGCCAAAGGCTCCGCTTTCCTTAGTGGTGAACCGCCGTTCAATGCGCATCTTTCCAGGTCCCCTTCGTTGTCCGGTCCTCGTCCCGGACGCTAGATGTTGTGGCCCGTCCTGGCCTGTCTGGCCCATGTCCGCCGGGACATGCACCCGTTGTCGTCAAATGGCGCGGAAAGCCGGACAAGATCCGGTGTTCCGGCTGCCCAAGCGGCCCAATCGCCCGCTTCCCCGTCCAGTTTTTTGTGATTCCCTAAATCAGGGATGGTCACTTTATCTTGGGTCCAGATTTGTCGCAAACACTAAATATAGTGTTAATACCCTGTTTACACACCCTCTTGCGGACCCAATTCCGGAAAAGCCGTCATGGCTCCGCCGGCACCGGGAAGCCTGTGCTCCGCGGCTTGAAAACGCTTGAAACTGAGTGGAAGACAGCGCGACTGAAACGGCGCGCCCACGCCCGAACTCCGACCCTGAGGCCATAAAAAATGACTCGCCCCGGACCGTCAAGCACTCGTTCCTTTAAACTTGTGTGACGCTACATCTTGTATGTGGGAGGGTGTGGATATCGGGGAGGGACGACGATTGTTATCCACCGTCGGGAAAGGAAAGCGCCTGCCGGCCGGACCCGTCCTGCGGGCAGGCCACGGGCGTTCCGCCAGGCAGCCGGCAGGATACCGGCACCCGTTCCCGGATACCGGCCCGCAAGAAAACTGGAGGTTGGACTTGACTTGCGCCGCGGGTCCCGGCCGGCCTCAGGCGAACAGCCGGAGGACGGTAAAGATCAGCGCGGCGAGAGCGGCCGCGGCCGGCACCGTGATGACCCAGGCCGCGGCGATCGTCGTCACGTGGGCGCGGCGCACCAGCCGGCGGCGCTGGATCTCGTCCTGGCCGGTATCCGGCTCGTCTTCCCACGGCCGCTCGGCCGCTTCCCAGGCCTTTTCCAGCTTGCCGGCGGCCGCCTTGCGTTCAGCTTTCAGCTTGCCCTGCTTGCGTTCGAGATAGGCCCGCCGGCGTTTCGAATTGGCCGTGTACCACTCGCGGAAGAAGCCGACGCCGAACACCGCGCCCACCGCGATATGGGTGGAGGATACGGGAAGCCCGAGCCAGGAGGCGATGATGACGGTGATGGCCGCCGACAGCGCCACGCAATAGGCCCGCATCGGGTTGAGCTTGGTGATCTGCTCCCCAACCATGCGGATGAGCTTCGGACCGTAGAGCAGCAGGCCGACCGAGATGCCGATGGCGCCGATCACCATGACCCAGAGCGGAATGCCGACCTTGGCCGCCACGTCGCCCTCCATCGCGGTATGCACCACCGCGGCCAGCGGGCCGACGGCATTCGCCACGTCGTTGGCGCCATGGGCAAACGACAGCAGGGCAGCGGAAAAGATCAATGGCAGGCGGAACAGCTTGCGCAGCGACTGGTTGCGATTCTCCATGCCTTCCGACTGCTGCCGGATCATCGGGCTGACGACGGTCCATGCCACGATGGCCGTTCCGATGCCGAGGAACAGGATGGCCGGACCGGAAAGCTTCACCAGGTGCTTCAGGCCTTTCATGGCCAGGTAGGCCGCGAAGGCCCCGGCCATGATGGCGATGAGCACCGGCACCCAGCGGCGCGCCGCTGCAATCTTGTCGTCCTGGTAGATGATGAAGGCCTTGATGAAGGCGAGGAAGGCGGCGGCGATGATGCCGCCGAGGATCGGCGAGATCACCCAGCTCGCCGCGATGGCGCCCATGGTGGGCCAGTTCACCGCCGCGATGCCGGCCGCGGCGATGCCTGCCCCCATGACGCCACCGACCACCGAATGCGTGGTGGAGACGGGCGCGCCGATCCAGGTGGCGAGGTTGACCCAGAGCGCCGACGAGATGAGAGCCGCCATCATCGCGGCGACAAAAACATCCGGGTTGGCCACCGAGGCAGGCGCGATGATGCCCTTGGAAATGGTCGAGACGACATCGCCGCCGGCAATCAGGGCGCCGGCGCTTTCGCAGACAGCGGCCAGAACCAGCGCGCCGCCCATCGTCATGGCGCGCGAACCGACCGCCGGGCCGACGTTGTTGGCGACATCGTTGGCGCCGATGTTGAGCGCCATGTAGGCGCCGATGGCCGCTGCCGCGATCACCGTGAGCGCGCCGGCGCCCGATCCCGCGTAGAGACCGGCGAACACGGCCGACAGCGCCAGGAAGGCGAGGGCGACGCCGGGAGCGACGAGCCCCCGCGACAGCGTGACGGTCGCTTCCTCGATGCGGGTGAGCTTGCCGAGATCCTTGTCCAGAGTGTGCTTGCGAAGCGGTGGCTTGTTCGCTGGCATGTCGGCTCCCGGGCGTCCTTGCATGATCGTTCCGACCGCCATATCGCGGAGACTTCACGTCCCGCAAGGGCATTGTCACAAAACTGTCATAAAAGGCGATTCAGCCTTGCGATTTGGCTGGTTTTCCACCGAAACCTGCGATCAGTTCGCCAAGGTCGGGCTCGTCCACCAGGCTCGCCGCCTTGGCGACGGGAAACCATTTCCGCTGGCGCTGATCGCTCTCCGGCCAGTCCTTGGCCAGCTTGCGCACCCTCAGGGCGAAGACGTGAACCTCGCAACGCCGCAGCACGCCGTTGCGCAATTCCTTGTCGTAGAAATAGACGCCGGTCTTGTCCTCGTCCGCCGGGCCTTCGACGCCGGCTTCCTCGGCCGCCTCGCGCGCGGCCGATTCGCTCATCGTCTCGCCCTTTTCCGGCCAGCCCTTGGGAAGCACCCAGCGGCCGGTACCGCGGCTGGTGATCAGCAGGATCTCGATCTCCTTGCCGGATTTGCGCCAGGGCAGGGCCGCAGACTGCAAGGCCGCCTCCGGCCCGCCAAGCACACGGCGGACGCCTTCGAGCATGCGAATGCGTGTCTGGTTGGTGATCATGGCTTCAAGATAGGTGGTCGGAAAGGAATGGCCAGTGAAGAACCATGCCTTGGACGATTCACATGACAGTCATGTGACAATTCCATTCAGGATTGCACCGCCGCGCCGCGTGGCGAGGCGACGAACGGTAGGGCAGGGAAGGGGCGGCCTGCGTTCGCCCTCAGCCCTTGTGTCCCTCGGCAATCGGTTCCTGGTAGGAAAAGCCCATGTCCCAGGGGAAATAGATCCAGGTGTCCTGGCTGACCTCGGTGACGAACGTGTCGACCAGCGGCACGCCCTTCGGCTTTGCATAGACGGTGGCGAAATGGGCCCTCGGCATCATTGCCCGCACGATGCCGGCCGTCTTGCCGGTATCCGTCAGGTCGTCGACGATCAGAACGCCTTCGCCCTCGTTCTCCAGGATGGAGGCCGAGACGTCCTTGAGCACCTTCAGTTCACCCTGCTCGGTATAGTCGTGGTAGGAGGCGATCGACACGGTCTCGATCACGCGGATGTTCAGCTCCCGCGAGATGATCGCCGCCGGCACAAGCCCGCCGCGCGTGATGCAGACGATGGCATGGTATTTCTCCGCCTTGCCGGACAGGCGCCAGGCGAGCGCGCGCGCATCGCGATGAAACTGGTCCCAGGAAACGGGGAAGGCTTTTTCCGGCAACGACATCTGGGGCCTCATCCTTGAGCGAAAAACGGTGGAAACGCAGATAGCGCAAAAGCGGCGGCGCGGGCAAGGCGGCAATCCGTCCGGCCCGCCATGTCCGCGCGGGTATTGCGCTCAGCCAAGCATGGCCTTGAGATGGGCGACGACGGAGCGGGCCAGCGCTGACGGCTCGTAGCCCCCTTCCAGCATCGACAGCAGGCGTCCGCCGCAATGCGTCCGGGCGATGGCCACGAGCTCCTCGGTGACCCAGCCGTAATCGGCCTCGGTCAGCTTCAGGCCCGACATGTCGTCGAGGATGTGGGCATCGAACCCGGCCGAAACGAAAATGAACTGTGGCCGGAACGCGTCCAGCGCCGGCAGCCAGTGCTCGCGGATCTGGCGGCGGAACTCCGCCCCGTCGGCGCCGGCGGAAAGCGGAACGTCGACGAGGTTCTTTGTGTCCGATTCGTGCCCGGTGTAGGGATAGAAGGGATGCTGGAACGACGAGCAGAACAGCACGCGCTCGTCGTTCTTGAAGATGTCCTCGGTGCCATTGCCATGATGCACGTCGAAATCGACGATGGCGACGCGCTCCAGCCCGTAGGTCTCGAGGGCATGGGCGGCGGCGACGGCGATGTTGTCGAACAGGCAGAATCCCATCGCCTTGGCATATTCGGCATGGTGGCCAGGGGGGCGAATGGCGCAGAACACCGGGTTGGCTTCACCGCGCATGATCAGGTCGACGCCCATGATGCCGGCCCCGGCGGCACGCAGGGCCGCCTGCAGCGTGTCCTTGGACATCACCGTGTCGCCGTCGATCTCGACCGAGCCCTCGTCCGGTGCCATGTCGAAGACGCGTTCCACATAGGCCGGGTCATGGGCCCGCGCGAGCTCTTCGCGCGTGGCCAGCGGCGCATCGTAGTGCCGGATCACGAAGTCCAGGCCGGACATGATGATCTGGTTATTGATCGCGTAGAGCCGGTCGGCATGGTCCGGATGATGGCTTCCCGGATCGTGCAGCAGGCAATCGTTGTGCGAAATCATTGCGAGCATGGGCGCCCCCTCCCTCTGGCCGGCCCCGGGATCGGTTCCTAGAGCCAGCGTTCCACGATGATGATGTCGCGCTCGTCCGGCGAACGGCGCATGGTGAAGCCCAGTCCTTCCATCAGCTTGAGCATCCCGCGGTTCTCGGCCAGCACGGTGCCCTCCATGATCGAAAGCCCGCGTTCGCGTGCCTCGTCCATCAGCGCCTGCATCAGGCGTGTGCCGATGCCCTGGCCCTGGACCTTGTCGGAAACCACGATGGCGAATTCGCAGGACTTGCCGTCCGGGTTGATCGCGTGGCGTGCCACGCCGACCTGGGTGGGCTCCCCGTCGATCTCGGTGATCGCGATGAGCGCCATCTCGCGGGCATAGTCGATGTGCGTGAACCGCGCCAGCATGGTCGGCGTCAGGTCGTTCAGGGCATGCATGAAGCGGAACTTGCGGGCCTGGTCGGAGAGGTTGTGTACGAACTCGCGTTCACTCTCGGCGTCTTCGGGGCGGATCGGCCGGATGGTCAGCAGGCGGCCGTCCGGCAGCATCTCCTCGCGTTCCAGGTAGCGCGGGTAAGGCGCGATGGCGACGTGCTCGTAGCGCCCCTGGGTCGCCGGCGGGCGCGACACGCGGATGCGCGCGTCCACGGCGATGACCCCGTCGGGTCCGGCAAACAGCGGATTGATGTCCAGTTCCTCGATCTCCGGAATCTCGCAGACCATGTCGGAAATCCGCATCAGAACCTGGATGACGGCCTCGCTGTCGGCCGGCGGCGCATCGCGGTAGGCTTCCAGCAGGCGGGAAACGCGGGTGCGGCGGATCAGGCGCTTGGCCAGGACCTCGTTGAGCGGCGGCAGCGACACGGCGCTGTCTTCGAGGATTTCCACCATCTTGCCGCCGGCGCCGAACACGATGGTCGGACCGAAGACGGGATCGCGCGATGCCCCGGCGATCAGTTCGCGGGCATGGGGATAATCGACCATGGATTCCACCGTCACGCCCTTGATCTCGGCATCCGGACGCGCCTTGCGGGCGTTCTCCATGATCGAGCGGACCACCGCGTGCAGCGTGCCGGCGCTGTTGACGTTGGTGCGCACGCCGCCGACGTCCGACTTGTGGGTGATCTGCGGCGAGTTGATCTTCACCGCCACCGGGAATCCCACCGTCTGGGCCGCGATCAGCGCCTTGGCGGGCGTGTCGGCCTCGATCGTCGTGTTGACGGGAATGCGGAAGGCCCGCAGCACGGCCTTCGATTCCAGGTCGGACAGCATTTCGCGTCCTTCGGAGAGCACCTGCTGGATGATCATCCGTGCGCCCTGGAGATCCGGCGATTCGAGATCGGAGAGCGGGCTGGCCAGTTCGAGCGCCATGCGCCGGTTCAATTCGTGCCGGGCGAGGTAGAAAAAGCCCTCGATGGCACGCTCCGGCGTGATGAAATCCGGGATGCCGTTGGATGAAAGCAGCTTGCGGGCTTCGTGAACATTGGTCTCGCCCATCCAGCAGGCCAGGATCGGCTTGCGGTTGCGGGGCGGAATGGCATCGAGAACCGCCTGCGCGGCCTCCACCGGACTGGTCATGGCCTGCGGCGTCAGCAGCACGAGCACGCCGTCGAAGGCCTTGTCGGCGAGCGCGGCCTTCACTGCCGCGCCATAGGCCTCCGGCCCGGCGTCGCCGAGAATGTCGATCGGGTTCGATTTCGACCAGTAAGGCGACAGCACCTTGTCGAGCGTTTCGACCGTTTCGGGCGAGGGGACGGGCACGTTGATATGCATGTCGCCGGCCCGGTCCGCCGCCAGCACGCCGGCACCCCCGCCATTGGTGATGATGCCGAGATTGTTGCCTGCCGCGCGCTTGCCTGCCGACAGGATTTCGGCCGCAGCGAACAACTGGCCATAGGTGTGCGCGCGGACCGCGCCGGTACGTTCCAGCGCGGCGTTGAACACCGCGTCCGAGCCGATCAGGGCGCCGGTATGCGTATGGGCTGCCTTGGACGACTGGTTGTGGCGCCCGGCCTTCAGCACGATCACCGGCTTGATCTGCGCCGCGACCCGGAGCGCCGACACGAACGAGTGTGCGTGACGCACCCCTTCGACGTAAAGCAGGATGGCGTCGGTCTTCGGGTCGGTCGCCAGGAAGTTCAGCACGTCGCCGAAATCGATATCGACGGAATTGCCGAGCGATACCATGGCGGAGAATCCGAGATCCTGGGGTTCGGCCCAGTCGGCGATGGCCGAGCACAGCGCCCCGGATTGCGACACCAGCGCCAGACGCCCTTTCGGCGGTGCCGACTTCAGGAAGGTGGCATTGAGGTCGAGCCACGGGCGCACGATGCCGACGCAATTGGGGCCGACGAAGCGGATACCGTAGCGCCGCGCGATCTGGGCCAGTTCCGTCTCGCTGTCGTGGCCTGCTTCGCCGGTCTCGCCGAAACCGGCGGAAAGGACAACGGCGTGGTGAATGCCGGCCTCGCCGCACTGGCGCAGGATCTTGGCCACGGTCTTGCCCGGCGTCGCGATGACGGCGAGGTCGATATCGCGTTCGGCGGCGGCAATGGTCGGAAAGCAGGGCTTGCCCAGAACCTTGTCATGCTTCGGATTGATGGCGATCAGTTCGCCGGAATAACCTCCCTCGATGAGGTTGGCAAAAACCTTGGCGCCGACGGAATCACTTGATTCGGATGCCCCGAAGACCGCGACGGATTCGGGATTGAAGAGCGGGGAGAGTTGAGTGGGTCCCATGACTGGATTGCCTGCCGCGCGCTTGCCCGGCCTTTCGTATTCGGACTGGTCTCTGGGCAGGGCGCTTCCGCCACGGCCCGGTTCCCGGTCATTCTCGTTGATTGTCATGACAGCCTGATCTCCCCCCGGCAGCCACAACCCGTTACAGGTGCGCAGTAAAACCCGGCGCCCGTCCCATGACAAGCGCCGGGTCTCGTGATCGGAAATTGGGTTCAGCGCGACATCAGCGTGATGCACGGCATGGATTCGAGCACCGTCCGGGTCACGCCGCCGAACAGCCGTTCCGAGAGGCGCGAATGGGAATAGGCGCCCATGACGAGCAGGTCGGCCTGCGTGTCGGCGAGGCGGTTCTCGATGATCGCCGACACCGGAATCCCGTCGGAAATCTGGGTTTCGGTCTTCACGTTGGCGCCGTGGCGCGACAGGACCGAGGCGATCTCGGCCCCGGCGAGCGCAGGCGTCTGGTCATTGCCGTTCGGATCGACGGTGAAAACCTCGACCTCGTTGGCGCCCATGATGAAGGGCAGCGCGTCGAACGTGGCGCGAGCCGCCTCGCGGGTGGCATTCCAGGCAACGACCACGCGGTCGATGCGCGCCGGAATCCTGGCCGCATAGGGAACGAACAGCACCGGCCGCCCGCTCTCGAAAATCACCCGCTCGATCTCGGCGCTGAGCTTGCTGGCGCCCTTGCCGTCCGGCTGGCCAACCACGATCAGGTCGGCGCAGCGCGCGCTGTCGATGACGGCCCGCGACGTGTCCATGCTGCGGGTCGAGGCAGAACGCCATTCGCAAAGCACGTCCTCGCGCTTGGCGCGCTCGCGGAACCGGTCGGCCATGGTGGCCATCCGTTCTTCGAACCGTTCGGCCAGTTCGACCTGCTTGTTCATCTGCGCATAGTAGGCAGGCGCCGCGATCGCCGCACGATCCGGCTCGGCATGAAAGCCGATCAGGTGGGCCCCGAACAGGCTGGCAATCGGGAATGCGGTGTCGAGCACCCGGTCTTCGTCGGCGGGGCTTTGCAGGAACGCCAGGATCGTCTTGTAGCTCATCGTCCTCTCCTTCACGCCGCGACCTGGTCCTTGGTCATCATTCAGGCCCGGCTGATGGAGCGGACCATGCCTTCGGCAGTGCACAAATTCCTTGATGTCGGTCAAAGCGGGAGCATTGAAAAAACAAAAAACCCGCCGGCAGACCGGCGGGTCGATGCAGTCTCGTCAAAATGCTGTCAGCGCGACATCAGGGTGATGGCGGGCATGGATTTCAGCACGGTCCGTGTCACGCCGCCAAACAGGCGTTCCGCCAGGCGCGAATGGGAATAGGCACCCATCACCAGCATGTCCGCCTGCGTGTCGGCGAGCCGGTTCTCGATGATGGCAGACGCCGCCACGCCGTCGGAGATCTGTGTTTCCACCGACACTTCGACGCCATGGCGTGCCAGGACGGCTGCGATTTCCGCCCCGGCGACCGCGCTGCTCTGGTCGGCATTGTTGGGCGGATCGACTGTGAAGACCTCGACCGATCCGGCTTCGCGCAGGAAGGGAAGCGCGTCGAAGGCGGCACGGGCAGCCTCGCGGGTGCCGTTCCAGGCAACGAGGATCTTGTCCAGTTTGGCGGGCATTTTCGCCGCGTAGGGCACGAAGAGAACCGGGCGGCCGCCTTCGAACAGCAACGCTTCAACGTCGTCGGCAGGGGCCGCCGCGTTTCCGGGTTCGGGCTGCCCGACGATCACGAGGTCCGCGCAATAGGCGGACGACAGGGCGGCCACGGCGCTGTCACCGATGAAGCTCTCCATGTCGCGCCATTCCAGCGAGACACCGGCGGCGCGTGCCTTTTCCGTCATCTTTTCCTTGAGGTCGCGGGCTCTCTCGCGCCCTTCCTCGAGATTTGTTTCCAGAACGCCCGCGTCGGGAAAACCGATCGGCGTCGCATAGGCGGCCGCGCTCGGCTCGGCATGGACGGCGATGATGTGGCTGTCATGCTGGCTGCCGACCAAGATGGCGGTTTCGAGCACGCGTGCCCCCGTTTCCGCATCGGGAATGATCGTGACGATCGTCTTGTAGGTCATTGGTTTCTCCCTTCTTCGGACCCGTGCACGGCCGGCTTTGCCTGCCTGCGGTATCCCTCCATGGCCGCGACCATGCAGGACGAGATTTCACCCTGCCTTGATCGGCGTCAATGCCTACATGTTCGGGGCCCCGGCCGTCACGCGGTCCTGGACCATGGCCTCGACCGCGGCGACGGCGGGCGCGAGCACATCCTGCGAACGTGCCCGGACGACGATATCGGTCCAGAAACGGGTCCCTTCGTATTTCGGGTAGGAGCCGATGATCGTTTCCGGATGTTCCTTCTGTATGACGCCAAGGCGATCCCCGATGGTTCCTTCGCCGAAGGGACAATGGACCGACTGGGAAATCAGCCGGGCGCCGGTTTTCAGGGTCGGCATCACGTTGTCGAGCATCGCCTGGAAAATCGAGGGCACACCGGCCATCACGTGGACATTGCCGATGACGAAGCCGGGTGCGACCGAAATCGGGTTCTCGATGTGCCGGGCGCCGTGTGGCATGCGCGCCATGCGCCGGCGCGCCGGGGTGAAGTCCATGCCGCGCTTGTCGTAGTGGGCGGCAAGAAGCCGTTCGGCCTCGCTGTCGGTCTCGCAAGGCACCCCGAAGGCTGCCGATATGGAATCGGCGGTGATATCGTCATGCGTCGGCCCGATCCCGCCGGACGTGAACACGTAGGTGAAACGCGCGCGCAGGGCGTTGACCGCTTCGACGATGGCCGGCTCGTCATCGGGCACGACCCGGATCTCCTTCAGGTCGATGCCGACAGCGGTCAGCATGTCGGCCAGATGCCCGGCGTTGCGGTCCTTCGTCCTGCCGGACAGGATTTCGTCGCCGATGACCACCATGCCGGCCGTAATGATTTCGCTCATGCACATATGCTCCGGTTTCCGCGCGCGGAGGTTCGGTCATGCCGCCCATCCTGGCAAGCATGCTTTTTCATGAACAATCTGTCGTTCATCGTTCATCTTTCAATCTCGAATCCAGACGATATCTGCCCTCCTGAAAAGCCGGTCCCGGCGGGATCGGCCAACAAGGAGATTGGAAATGACGAAAGTACTCGTTCTCTATTACAGCAGCTGGGGTCACATGGAAGCCATGGCCCGATCCGCGGCCGAAGGCGCGCGGGAAGCGGGCGCCGATGTCACGGTCAAGCGCGTTCCCGAACTCGTTCCGGAGGAAGTGGCGAGGGCAGCGCACTACAAGCTGGATCAGGAAGCGCCGGTTGCCGAACCGCTGGAACTGGCCGACTATGATGCCGTCATCTTCGGCATTTCCACCCGTTACGGCATGATGGCTTCGCAGCTGAAGAATTTCCTCGACCAGACCGGCCCGCTCTGGGCGAAGGGCGCGCTGGTGAACAAGGTGGCTTCCGTCATGGCCTCCACCGCCACGCAGCACGGCGGCGCGGAACTCGCCCTGATCACCACCCAGGCCGCGCTTCAGCATCATGGCATGATCATCGTTCCGCTTTCCTATGCCTACCAGGACCAGGTCGGCAACGACGTCGTGCGTGGCGGTGCGCCCTACGGCATGACCACGACCAGCAACAGCGACGGTTCGCGCATGCCGTCCGACCAGGAACGCGACGGCGCCCGGTTCCAGGGCCGCCGTGTCGCGGAAATTGCCGCGAAGCTTGCCGGCTGACATCCCTCGACCGGACCGGGGCACCATCGGCGCCCCGGTTTTCGTGTACGGTCTGCATTGCAGCCGCGGCCAACATGGGCCACAGTCCCGGACGAGGCATTGAACGTGGGGACATGCGGAATTCATGGGTGCGACGCTTCTTCTGTCGACAGTTCTCGGCCTGCTGGCTGTCGCACTTCACATCTGGTGGTATGCGCGAAAGACCCGCGGCATCGCGCAGTTCGCCGAAACGATGGTGCCGCCGACCGGCCGCTTCGTCACGGTCCGGGGCCGCAAGTTCCACATCGAGGATCGCGGGCAGGGGCGGCCGATCGTGTTTGTCCACGGCCTGGCCGGAAACCTGCACCATTTCGACATTCCGCTGTGGCCGTCCATGGGCCAGGGATACCGCCTGATCGCCATCGACAGGCGCGGGTCGGGTTACTCCGAGCAGGACTGGGGGGACGACGGCGCGATCACCACCCATGCCGCTGACATTGCGGCCATCCTCGATGAACTGGGCGTCGAGAAAGCGCTCTACGTCGGTCATTCGCTGGGGGGTGCTGTCTCGTTGGCCGCGGCGCTGACCACGCCTGAAAAGGTGGCCGGCCTTGCCCTGATCGCGCCCCTGACCATGCACGTACCGGATATCGCTCCGCAGTTCCGCCCGCTGTTCATCCGGTCACCGCGCATGCGCAAGTTCCTGGCGCATACCTACGCCATTCCCGCTGCCGTCAAGGCCACCGAGGAGACGCTCGATTTCGTCTTCGGCCCGCAGCAGCCGCCGGACGATTTCGCTGTCGGCGGGGCAGCCCTGACCGGCGTTCGCCCGTCCCATTTCTATGCCGCGTCGACCGACTTCGTCTCGGTCGAGCGCGCCATGCCGGAAGTGGGCGAGCGCGTGGGCGAGATTACCGTCCCGACCGGCATCCTGATCGGCACGGCCGATCGCGTGCTGGATTACCGCCGCCAGGCCCTGACGATGGAAAAGCGGCTGCCGGGCACGGATGTCCGCCTTCTCGACGGGGTCGGGCACATGGTCCAGTACGCGGCGCCCGAGGAAACCGCTGCCTTCGTCAAGGCCATGGCGGCCCGCGCCTTCCCGGCTTGATTGAATCGCCCGGTCAGGATACCGGTCTCACCCGTGCCCCCTTGGTGGAACTGGTAGACACAAGGGACTTAAAATCCCTCGGCCCTAGGCCGTGCCGGTTCGAGCCCGGCAGGGGGCACCATGTTCCGGTCCGGACCGTCAATCCTTGAGCGCGGCGAGCAGCATTTCCAGCGCGTGGACAACCGTTGCCCGGCGGACGCCGGCGCGGCCGGCGTCTGCAAAGATCCGGTGCTGCGTGAGGACCGGTTCACCGGCCCTGGCCAGACCGAACCATACCAGCCCGACAGGCTTTCCGGGCGAACCGCCGCCGGGGCCGGCGATCCCGGTCACGGAGACGGCGAGTCCTGCCCGCGAGCGCGCGAGCGCACCCGCCGACATTTCCGCCGCTGTTTCGGCGGACACGGCGCCGAAGCGCGCAAGGGTTTGCACCCTGACGCCGAGCATCTCCTGCTTGGCCTCGTTGGAATAGGTCACGAAGCCGCGGTCGACAACGTCCGACGACCCCGCGATATCGGTCAGGGCGCCCGCAATCATGCCGCCGGTACAACTCTCCGCCGTCGCGATCATCACGCCGCGCTCCCGTGCTGCCGCTAGGACGGCGCTTGCAAGCGCTTCCGTGACCGCGCTCATTCAGGCACCTCGCCGGGATAGACCACGCTGGCCGTGGCGATGGCGGCAATGCCTTCCCGGCGGCCGACGAAACCCATCTTCTCGTTGGTGGTGGCCTTGATGGAAACACGGTCCGCGCCGGTCCCCAGCATGGCGCATAGCGCCTCGGTCATCGCCGCGCGGTGAGGGCCGACCTTCGGTGCCTCGGCAATCAGCGTGATGTCGGCATTGGCGATCCGGCCGCCCCTGGCCTTCACGAGCCCGACGGCATGCTCGACGAAAATCCGCGATGGCACTCCCTTCCATTGCGGGTCGGACGGCGGAAAGTGCGTTCCGATGTCCCCGGCGCCGATGGTCGCCAGAAGCGCGTCCGTCAGGGCGTGCAGTCCGACATCGGCGTCGGAGTGTCCCGAAAGGGTCCTGTCATGCGGGATTTTGACGCCGCAAAGCCAGACGTGGTCGCCCGGGCCGAACGTGTGCACGTCGTAGCCGTTACCGGTCCGGACATCCGGAAACGTGGCGCCCAGGATGCGTTCTGCCATGGCAATGTCCCTCGGCCAGGTGATCTTGATGTTGTCGGGCGAGCCGGCGACGAGACGGACGGGCAGGCCGGCCCATTCGGCGATCGCCGCGTCGTCGGTGAAGCGGGCATGACCCTGCGCCTTCGCGCGCCGGTGCGCGTCCAGGATGAATGCGAAAGGAAAGGCCTGCGGCGTCTGGGCGCCATGCAGCCGGTCACGGGCGATGGTTCCGGCGACATGGCCCGCATCGTCGGCCTTCTTGAGCGTGTCGGAAACCGGTACGGCCGCCAGCACGCCGGAGTCCGGTGACATTGCATCCAGCACGCGGTCGATGATCGCGTGATCGCAGAAGGGGCGGGCGCCATCATGGATCAGCACGTGGTCCGGCACATCGCCGGCCAGGGCCTCCAGCCCGTTGAGGACCGAATCCTGCCGGTCCGCACCGCCGACGACGGCCGAAACGCGGCGCGGATCAAGGCCCGCGGCAGCCTCGGCAAAAAGCGCGGCATCGTCGCCGTGGATCACGACGACGATTCGCCGGATGGCCGGATGCGTGACATACCGATCCAGCGCATGGCGCAGCACGGCCTTGCCCCCGATCCGCCGGTATTGTTTCGGCCCGTCCGCCTGGCCGGCCCGTTCGCCGCGGCCCGCAGCCACGATGATTGCGTCGATCCGTTGTTCTGCCATGTTCGCCCTGTTCCTGACCCATCCTTGCACCGGCCGGGCCAAAGGCATAGTCGGCAACGCGTGCCGGCGCCACCCTGCCAGACGCTTTCCTGCGGTGCGACGAATATTCGCGATTGCATCGGAATGGGAAACTGTCTAGAAAACAGGCAGACAAAAGAATGCACGAAAATTAATCATGCCCAACCTGGCAGCACTTGCGCAACCCTTGACGATTGGCTCGGTCGCCGTCCCGAACCGGGTCTTCCTGGCACCGATGTCGGGCGTCACGGACCAGCCGTTCCGCCTGCGCGCCCACCGGGCCGGCGCGGGCCTGACCATATCGGAAATGGTCGCGTCTGGCGAGTTGGCGAAAGGGCGGGCCGAATCGGTGCGCCGCATCCGGCTGGCAGGCGTGCCGGTGCAGTCCGTTCAGCTCGCCGGCCGGGAGGCGGAGGCCATGGCCGAAGGCGCCCGGATCGCCGAGGAGGGCGGGGCCGACATCATCGACATCAACATGGGCTGTCCGGCGAAGAAGGTAACCGGAGGCTATTGCGGTTCCGCGCTGATGCGCGATCCGGACCATGCCCTGTCGCTGGTCAGCGCGGTCGTCGCTGCCGTGTCCGTGCCGGTCACGCTGAAGATGCGCCTTGGCTGGGATGACGACAGCCGCAACGCGCCGCTGATCGCCCGCATGGCGCAAGATGCCGGCGTGGCGATGATCACCGTGCATGGCCGCACACGCCAGCAGTTCTACAAGGGCAGGGCGGACTGGCGCGCCATCCGCGCCGTGCGCGAGGCCGTGTCGGTTCCCCTGGTGGCCAATGGCGATGTCGAATGCGCGGAGGATGCCGCCGAAATCCTGGAACAGTCCGGTGCGGATGCGGTGATGATCGGGCGCGGCCACTACGGCCAGCCCTGGCTTGCCGGAACGATCGCGGCGCGCGCGATGAGCCCGTCTGCTGCCCGGGCTGCTCCTGCATCGCGCCGCGACCTCGCGGCCTACGTTGTGGAGCACTACCGTGACATGCTCGACCTCTACGGTGAGCAATCCGGCCTGCGCCAGGCACGCAAGCATCTGGGCTGGTACCTCGACCGCCATGCGGCCTTCTGCCCCGCGCAGACCCGCGCGGCCATCATGACCGGAACCGATCCGGAAGCCGTCATCGCGGCCCTCGAGCTCGCCCTGACAGAAGACGCCTTTTTCACGAAACGGAGTGCCGCATGAAGCCGGCCGCACAGTCCATGCCGAGCACGGCCGATCCGGCCCAGCTCGTTCTCAACACCATCCGCCATCCCGTCATCATGGTCGACGAGGGCGGCTACATCACCTTTGCCAATGCCGATGCGGAATCTTTCTTCCGCTCGTCCTCGGCCATCCTGGCGCGCAACCGGCTCGACCAGTTCATTCCGTTCGGCTCGCCACTGGCGACCCTCGTGGAGCAGGTCCGCGAGCGGCGCGCGCCGGTCAATGAGTACCGCGTCGACATTTCCTCTCCGCGGCTCGGTCCCGACAAGGTGGTCGACATCTACGTCGCTCCGGTGATCGAGATGCCGGGCTCCGTCGTGGTGATGTTCCAGGAACGCACCATGGCCGACAAGATCGACCGCCAGATGACCCATCGCGGCGCGGCGCGCTCGGTCACGGGTCTGGCCGCCATGCTGGCCCACGAGATCAAGAATCCGCTGTCGGGCATCCGAGGCGCGGCGCAATTGCTCGAACTCTCCGCTTCCGACGAGGACCGCGGCCTGACCCGGCTCATCATGGACGAGACCGACCGCATCGTCGCGCTGGTCGATCGCATGGAGATCTTCTCCGACGAACGGCCGATCGACCGGACCCCGGTCAACATCCACGTCGTCCTCGACCACGTGAAGGCACTGGCCAAGAACGGCTTTGCCCGCAAGTTCCGCATCCACGAGGACTACGACCCGTCGCTTCCGCCCGTATTCGCCAACCGCGACCAGCTCGTCCAGATCTTCCTGAACCTGGTGAAGAACGCCGCCGAGGCCCTTGGCGACCGTGCCGACGGCGAGATCACGCTTTCCACCGCATTTCGCCCGGGCATCCGCCTGTCTGTGCCCGGCACTGCCGAGCGCGTGTCGCTGCCGCTCGAATTCTGCGTCCGCGACAACGGCCCCGGCGTGCCGGACGATATCCTCCCCTATATCTTCGATCCGTTCATCTCCACCAAGACGAACGGATCGGGACTTGGCCTCGCGC
Organism: Zhengella mangrovi; assembly: GCF_002727065.1. Classification (GTDB taxonomy): domain Bacteria; phylum Pseudomonadota; class Alphaproteobacteria; order Rhizobiales; family Rhizobiaceae; genus Zhengella; species Zhengella mangrovi. Next base: position 87,651 of record NZ_PDVP01000012.1, read on the forward strand.
TGGTGGCCAAGATCGTCGGCGAGCATGGCGGCGTCATCGAATGTGACACCTCGTCCCGCGGAACCACCTTTCGCATCCTCATGCCGGCCTGGAAGCCGGGAAGCAAAGAGTCCGGCGAGCCCCTGCCGGCAACGGAGATCTGATCCATGGCCAACGGAACCGTTCTGGTCGCCGACGATGACGCGGCAATCCGGACCGTCCTCAATCAGGCGCTGGCGCGCGCAGGCTACGATGTCCGCGTGACATCCAATGCCGGTACGCTGTGGAGATGGGTATCGGCCGGGGAAGGCGATATCGTCATCACCGACGTTGTGATGCCCGACGAGAACGCCTTCGACCTGCTGCCCCGCATCAAGAAGATCCGGCCGGAACTGCCGGTCATCGTCATGAGCGCCCAGAACACGTTCATGACCGCGATCCGGGCGTCCGAGCGCGGTGCCTACGAATACCTGCCCAAGCCGTTCGACCTTACCGAACTCTTGAACATCGTCAGCCGCGCCATGGCCGAGCCGCGCCGCCCGGTGTCCGACCGCGGCACCGAGGACCAGCCCGATTCGATGCCGCTTGTCGGCCGTTCGCCCGCCATGCAGGACATCTACCGCATGCTGGCCCGCATGATGCAGACCGATCTGACGGTCATGATCACCGGTGAATCGGGGACCGGCAAGGAACTGGTCGCCCGGGCGCTGCATGAATACGGGCGCCGCCGCAACGGCCCCTTCGTGGCCATCAACATGGCCGCCATCCCCCGCGACCTGATCGAGTCGGAACTGTTCGGCCATGAACGCGGCGCCTTCACCGGCGCCCAGCACCGCTCGACCGGCCGCTTCGAGCAGGCGGAGGGCGGAACGCTCTTCCTCGACGAGATCGGCGACATGCCGATGGAGGCCCAGACGCGGCTCCTGCGCGTGCTGCAGCAGGGCGAATACACCACGGTCGGAGGACGCACGCCGATCAAGACCGATGTGCGCATCGTCGCGGCGACCAACAAGGACCTGCGGGTCGCAATCAACCAGGGCCTCTTCCGCGAGGACCTGTTCTATCGCCTCAACGTCGTGCCGCTGCGGCTTCCGCCGTTGCGGGAACGCGCCGAGGACGTGCCGGATCTCGTCCGCCATTTCTTCAAGGCCGGCGAAAAGGAAGGCCTGCCGGCCAAGCGGATCTCCCAGGATGCGCTGGACATCATGAAGCGCTACTCATGGCCTGGAAACGTCCGCGAACTGGAGAACCTCGTCCGCCGCCTTGCCGCGCTCTATCCGCAGGAAGAGATCACCGCCGAGATCGTCGAGAGCGAGTTGGCCGGTGTGACACCGGGCTCCACGCCGGCATCCATGTCGAGCCTTCCCGAGGAGATCACGATCTCCCAGGCGGTTGAACACTATCTGCAGCGCTATTTCCGCAGTTTCGGCGAAGACCTGCCGCCGCCGGGCCTCTACCAGCGCATTCTGCAGGAGGTCGAATATCCGCTTGTGCTTGCCTGTATGACGGCGACACGCGGCAATCAGATCAAGGCGGCCGAACTCCTCGGGCTCAACCGCAACACGCTGCGCAAGAAAATCCGGGAACTCGGCGTCAACGTCTATCGCACGGCCAAGCCCGGCTAGCGGTCGGCCCCGCCTCAATTTGGCCACCGCGCCTTCATAGCGCTTCCTTTCGCGGTCTTTTTGTTGCAGAATCGCCACATTGCGTTGCAATAGAGACACGCTCGGCCAATCAGGCCGATCCGGAACGGTGGACGGTTTCACGTGCTTGATCGCATGGCGCAGCAACAGGATGGCATGACGCCGGGCGAGGGGCGCAGGCTGCTCGCCCTGCCGGGCGTTTTCACGGTCATTGCCGCGCTCCTCGTGGCGGTCGTTTCCTTTGTCATCCTGATGGGTCTCACGCCCATCAAGCCCGACGAGGCGACGACGCTCGTTCTCATCGCGGTCAACGCGGCACTGGTGCTCCTGCTGATCATCCTGATCGCGCGCGAGGCCATTCGCATCATCCAGTCGCGCCGGATCGGCAAGGCGGCCTCGCGCCTCCACGTCCGCATCGTGGCCCTGTTCTCCGTCGTTGCGGCCATCCCCGCGATCCTCGTCGCCATCGTCGCCTCCATCACACTCGACATCGGCCTCGACCGCTGGTTCGAGATCCGCACCCGCGCGATCATCAATTCCTCGCTGTCCATCGCCGAGGCCTATATCCGCGAAAACGCCGGCAGCCTGCAGGGCACGACCCTCTCCATGGCCGGCGACCTCGACCAGAACCGCCTTCTGTTTGACCTCGACAAGGGTGGTTTCCTCAAGTTCCTGACCGAGCAGGCCAATGGCCGGGCGCTGGCCCATGCCGCGCTGATCAACGAGCAGGGCGCCTTCGTGATGAGCGCCCAGACCGGCGCCGACTTCCCGATGCCGGAAGCCTTCCCGGAGGTTATCGAGCAGGCCAAGGACGGCCGCCCCGTGCTGATCCCGCCGAGGTTCCGCAACCTCGTCGGCTGCGTCATCAAGCTGCGTGACCTAGACGACGGCAAGCTGTTTCTCTACACGGTCCGCCTGGTCGACCCGGAGGTCATCAAGGCCCGCCAGATCGTGGCGGCGAACGTCGCCGAATACCAGGGGCTGGCCAACAACCGCACGTCCACGCAGATTGCGTTCGCGCTGCTCTACCTCGGCGTGACGCTGGTCGTCGTCCTGTCGGCGATCTGGACCGGCATCGCGGTGGCCGACCGGCTGGTCCGCCCGATCCGCCAGCTCATCGGCGCGGCCGACGAGGTCTCGACCGGCAATCTCGACGTGCGCGTGCCCGTGCGCATCACCGATGGCGACGTGGCTTCGCTCGGCGACACGTTCAACAAGATGCTCGCCCAGCTGAAAAGCCAGCGCAACGAACTCCTCTCCGCCAAGGACCAGATCGACGACCGCCGGCGCTTCTCCGAGGCAGTCCTCTCCGGCGTTACCGCAGGCGTCATCGGCGTGCAGTTCGATGGCTCCATTTCGCTGGTCAACCGCTCCGGCGAACAGATGCTCGGCGTGCTGTCGGCCGATGTCGAAGGCAAGAACCTGTCGGAAATCCTGCCGCATATCGGCCAGGTCTTCGAGATCGCACGCAATTCCGGCCGACCGGTCTGGCGCGAACAGACCGCCTTCTACCGCAACGGCGTGGAGCGCACGTTCAACGTCCAGATCACGGTCGAGGACTCCGACGAGGAGGACAATGCCTATGTCGTCACCGTCGACGACATCACGGACCTGGTCACGGCGCAGCGCACCTCCGCCTGGGCTGACGTCGCGCGCCGCATCGCCCACGAGATCAAGAATCCGCTGACGCCGATCCAGCTCTCCGCCGAGCGGATCAGGCGCCGCTACGGCAAGGTCATCACCGAGGATCGCGAGGTCTTCGACCAGTGTACCGACACCATCATCCGCCAGGTCGGCGACATCGGCCGCATGGTGGACGAGTTTTCGGCCTTTGCCCGCATGCCGAAGCCGTCCATGGAAGAGACCGACCTGCGCGAGGCCCTCAGGGAGGCCTCCTTCCTGGTCGAGGTGTCGCGCAGCGAGATCACCGTCGAGCGCAATTTCATGGAGACCCCTTTGCCGGGCCGCTTCGACAACCGGCTGATGGCCCAAGCCGTCGGTAATCTCGTCAAGAATGCCGCCGAATCGATCGATGGCGCCATGCTGGACACGCCGGGCCTGAAAGGCGTCATCCGCGTAGATGCACGCCTTGAAAACGGCCGCATCGTCATCGATGTCATCGACAATGGCCGCGGCCTTCCGCGGGAGAATCGCCAGCGGCTGCTCGAGCCCTACATGACGACGCGTGAAAAGGGCACGGGTCTGGGCCTGGCGATCGTTCGCAAGATCATCGAGGACCACGGCGGAACCTTGAGCCTTCACGATGCACCGGCCTCGTTCCATGATGGCCGTGGCGCGATGATCCAGATCATTCTGCCTGCAGGGGATGCGCCGCGCGCGCCGTCCGCCGGCGGGTCAGGGGAAAAACAGGAAAAAGACCGGAAGGTGGACCATGGCGTCTGACATCCTGATCGTCGACGATGAAACGGATATCCGCGAATTGGTGGCGGGGATCCTCGAGGACGAGGGCCACGAAACGCGCACTGCCCATGACAGCGACAGCGCGCTGGCGGCAATCTCGGAGCGCGTGCCGCGCCTCGTGTTTCTCGATATCTGGCTCCAGGGCTCGAGGCTCGACGGATTGGCCTTGCTCGACGAGATCAAGAAGATGCATCCCGACCTGCCGGTCGTCATGATTTCCGGCCACGGCACCATCGAGACGGCCGTTTCGGCGATCCGCCGTGGCGCCTATGATTTCATCGAGAAGCCGTTCAAGTCCGACCGGCTGATCCTGATCGCCGAGCGCGCCCTTGAGACGTCCAAACTGAAGCGGGAAGTCTCGGAACTGCGCAAGCGCTCGACCGATTCCTTCGATCTCGTCGGCAATTCCAACGTGATGATGCAATTGCGCCAGACGATCGAGCGCGTGGCGCCGACGAACAGCCGCGTGATGATCGTCGGGCCGTCCGGCTCAGGCAAGGAAGCCGTTGCCCGCGCGATCCACGGCCAGTCCGGCCGCGTCAATGCGCCGTTCGTGACCATCAACGCGGCGGCCATTACGCCGGAGCGCATGGAAATCGAGCTGTTCGGAACCGAATCGAACGGCGCCGAGCGCAAGGTTGGCGCCCTCGAGGAAGCCCATCGCGGCATCCTCTACATCGATGAAGTCGCGGACATGCCGCGCGAGACGCAGAACAAGATCATGCGTGTGCTCATCGACCAGCAGTTCGAACGCGTCGGCGGCACCCGCCGCGTCAGGGTCGACGTGCGGATCATTTCCTCGACCGCGCGTAACCTGGAGGCCATGATCGCCGAAGGCCTGTTCAGGGAGGACCTCTACCACCGGCTCGCCGTCGTCCCGGTCAACGTGCCGCCGCTGGCCGACCGGCGCGAGGACATTCCCTACCTGGTGGACTACTTCGTGACCCAGATTGCCCGCCAGTCCGGCATCAAGCCGCGCCGCATCGGCGACGACGCCATGGCCGTGCTCCAGGCGCACAACTGGCCGGGCAACGTCCGCCAGTTGCGCAACAATGTCGAGCGGCTGATGATCCTGGCCCGCGGCGACAATCCGGAGGCGCCGATCACGGCCGACCTTCTGCCCGCCGAGATCGGCGAGATGATGCCGCGGACCCCGAGCCAGACCGACCAGCACATCATGGCGCTGCCGCTGCGCGAGGCCAGGGAGATGTTCGAACGCGATTATCTCGTTGCACAAATCAATCGATTCGGCGGCAACATCTCGCGCACCGCCGAATTCATTGGTATGGAGAGGTCCGCGCTTCACCGCAAGTTGAAGTCGCTGGGCGTTTGACAAGGGGCGGAGGCCATTCATGCGTGTGATCATCTGCGGAGCCGGCCGCGTGGGCTATGGCATCGCTGAACGGCTGGCCGCCGAGGAAAACGACGTCACCGTCATCGACACCTCGCCCGAACTGATCCGCGCGGTCCGCGACACGCTCGACGTGCGCGGCTTCATCGGCCATGGCTCGCACCCGGAAGTGCTGGAAGCCGCCGGCGCCGAGCAGGCCGACATGATCGTCGCGGTGACCCTGCATGACGAGGTGAACATGGTGGCCTGCCAGGTGGCGCACTCCCTGTTCAACGTGCCGACCAAGATCGCCCGCATCCGCTCGCAGTCCTACCTGCAGAAGCACTACCTCGACCTGTTTTCGCGCGATCACATGCCCATCGACGTGATCATCTCGCCGGAGGTGGAAGTCGGCGAGATGGTGCTCCGGCGCATCGCGCTGCCGGGCGCCACGGACATCGTGCGCTTTTCCGAGGGCAACGTGGTCATGGTGGCCATCGAGTGCATGGAGGAATGCCCGGTCATCAACACGCCGCTGGCGCAGCTCACCGAGCTGTTCCCCGACCTGCCGTCCACCGTGGTCGGTGTCTCCCGCGACGGCAGGGTGTTCATTCCCCATTCGGCAGACCAGCTGGCGGCCGGCGACCTGGCCTATGTCGTCACGGAGAAAGGGCAGGTGAAGCGCACGCTCGGCCTGTTCGGTCACGAGGAGCCCGAAGCCAAGCGCATCGTCATCGTCGGCGGCGGCAACATCGGCCTTTTCGTGGCCCGGACGCTGGAAAAACGCCAGGCCCATGCCAAGGTCAAGATCATCGAGAACAACCGTGAGCGGGCCATCGAGATCGCGGACCAGCTGAACCGCACCGTCGTGCTGCATGGCGACGCGCTCGAGCAGCGCCTGCTGATGGAAGCCGACATTTCCGACGCCGATCTCATGGTCGGCCTGACCAATGACGACCAGGTCAACATCCTGGCATCGGCCATGGCAAAGCGGCTCGGTTGCAAGTCGAACCTCGTCCTCATCAACAACCCGGGTTTCCACGAGTTCGCCCGCACGCTCGGCATCGATGCCTACGTCAACCCGCGCAACATCACCATCTCGCGCGTGCTCCAGCACGTCCGCCGCGGCCGCATCCGCGCGGTCCACACCATCCAGCGCGGCGCTGCCGAGATCATCGAGGCCGAAGCGCTGGAGACCTCCTCGCTGGTCGGCGCGGAACTGAGGGACCTGGACCTGCCGGACGGAATGCGAATCGGCGCCATCTGGCGCGACGGCAAGATGCTCAAGCCGGGTGGCCATGTCCGGATCCGGCCCGGCGACCGCGTGGTGATCTTCGCGCTGCAGCGGGCCGTCAAGCAGGTCGAGCAGATGTTCCGCGTCAGCCTCGAGTTCTTCTGATCGACGCTGCATCCAATTTTCGAGTCGGAGTACGCCACTCATGCCCCGCATTGCCTACGTCAACGGCCGCTATGTTCCGCACCGCGAAGCGGTGGTCCATGTCGAGGATCGCGGCTACCAGTTCGCCGACGGCGTCTATGAAGTCTGCGAGGTCGCACGCAGCTTCATCATCGACATCAGCCGGCACCTGGACCGCCTCGACCGGTCTCTGCATGAACTCGACATAGCCTGGCCCATGCGCCGGGGCGCATTGGAAGTGGTCATGCGCGAGGTGGTTCGCCGCAATGGCGTGCGAAACGGCATGGTCTACCTGCAGGTGACCCGTGGCGTGGCGCCGCGCGATCATGTCTTTCCCGTGCCGATGGTCCGTCCGTCCCTCGTCCTGACCGCGCGAAAGACCAGCCCGGCCGCCGCAATGGCGAAGGCGGAGAAGGGAATCTCGGTCATCACCGTTCCCGAGAACCGCTGGGAACGGGTCGATATCAAGACCATCGGCCTGCTTCCCAACGTGATGGCACGCCAGGCCGCCCGCGAGGCCGGTGCCGCTGAAGCCTGGTTCGTCGACGATGACGGCCTCGTGACCGAGGGCGCGGCGACCAATGCGTGGATCGTGACCCAGGACGGCATCCTGGTTACGAGGCCGGCCGAGTTCGGCATTCTCCGCGGCGTGACCCGTACCACGGTCTTCGATGTCGCGGCATCGCTGGGTCTCGCCATCGAGGAGCGGCCGTTCAGCGTGGAAGAGGCGCAGGCCGCCCGTGAGGCATTCATCACCGCCGCCACCACGCTGGTGATGCCGGTCGTGCAGATCGACGACAGGCAGGTGGCCAACGGGATGCCCGGTTCGATAGCACTTTCCTTGCGCAAAGCCTTCTTTGACATTGCAGAGAAGACCATGGTTTGATAACCGCAGTATTCGGAGAGGGTCGACTGTTTCTTGTGTGTTGCTAGGTCAGCCGTCTTCCCTTGACGAGATGATACCGGTCGCCGGTAATGATGCCCCCGGATGGTCCAACAAGAATGATACGGTGAAAGAAGAATATGGCTGAACGCTCACAGAACCTCCAAGACCTCTTTCTCAACACCGTCCGCAAGAACAAGAACCCGCTGACAATCTTCTTGATCAACGGGGTGAAATTGACCGGGGTCGTGACTTCCTTTGACAATTTCTGCGTCTTGTTGCGCCGGGACGGGCACTCCCAGCTTGTTTACAAGCACGCCATTTCGACCATCATGCCGAGCCAGCCCGTGCAGATGTTCGAAAGCGAAGAGAGTGGCTCCTGATTGATCCAGTCCCTGTCAGACGGACTGTCCGGCGGGCCTGACGACGGTGTGCGCCTTGGCGTGCGCGCGCTTGTCATCGTGCCGGTTCTGACGCGCCAGCAGGACAGGCGCGAGGCGGACGGAACAACGCGGCCGCGTCTGCGCCGGACACCGGAAGCCCGACTCGAGGAAGCCTGCGGTCTGGCCGGTGCCATCGACCTGGAAATCGTCCATGCCGAAATCGTCACCGTGGCACAGCCGCGTCCGGCGACGCTGCTAGGAACGGGCCGGATCGAAGGCTTCGCCGGTCTCGTCAAGGACAACGGCGTGGAACTGGTCGTCGTCGACCATCCGCTGACGCCCGTGCAGCAGCGCAACCTGGAACGGGAACTGGGTGCCAAGGTCCTCGACCGGACGGGACTGATCCTTGAAATCTTCGGACGTCGCGCCCGCACCAAGGAAGGCGTGCTGCAGGTCGAACTGGCCCACCTGGAATACCAGCGCGGCCGGCTGGTGCGCAGCTGGACCCACCTGGAACGTCAGCGCGGCGGCGCGGGTTTCCTCGGCGGTCCGGGTGAAACCCAGATCGAGGCCGACCGGCGTATCCTGCAGGAGAAGATCACCAAGCTGAAGCGCGAACTGGAGACGGTGCGCCGCACGCGTGACCTGCACCGCGCCAAGCGCAAGAAGGTTCCCTATCCGGTCGTGGCGATCGTCGGCTATACCAATGCCGGCAAGTCGACCCTGTTCAATCGCATGACCGGGGCGGATGTCATGGCAGAGGACATGCTCTTCGCCACCCTCGATCCGACGTTGCGCCGGGTCAGGCTTCCCCACGGCGCCATCATCATCCTGTCCGATACGGTCGGGTTCATCTCCGACCTGCCGACTCACCTCGTGGCCGCCTTCCGCGCCACGCTGGAAGAGGTCTTGGAAGCCGATCTCGTTGTGCACCTGCGCGACATTTCCGACCCCGACACGGCGGCCCAGGCCGAGGACGTCGAGGAAATCCTGCGCAGCCTCGGCCTCGACCCTGGCGACCGCCGACGCGTCCTGGAAGTCTGGAACAAGATCGACAACCTCGATGCGGCCGCCCGCATCCACCTCCAGGAGGATGCACAGTCGCGCGATGCCATCGAGCGCCCCGTTCCCGTATCCGCGATCACGGGCGAGGGCGTGGACGGTCTCATGGCTGCCATCGAGACGAGGATATCGGGCAAGCTGCGTTCCTTGTCGGTAACCCTGCGGCCGGACCAGATGCCCTTGGTCGACTGGGTTTACCGCCACGCCACCGTCCTGGCCCGCAAGGATCTGGATGACGGCGGCGTCAGCCTCGAACTCAGCGTGCCGCAGGCGGCCGCAGACGAACTGCTTGACCGTATCCACGGGCGCCGCATGCGCGAGCCCTGGGAGGACTGAACCGCGACCACTGGCGCCGGTGACTCAATCGGTGGCCTTGGCCTCCTGCCAGAGACGCTCCATCTCTTCGAGATCCGCCTCCAGGAGCGAACGGCCTGCAGTTTCCAGGCTTTCCTCGACCTTGTGAAAGCGGTTCGTGAACTTGTCGTTGGTTCCGCGCAAGGCGTCTTCGCTGTCGAGGCCGAGATGCCGGCCGAGGTTGACCAGCGCGAACAGCACGTCGCCGAACTCCTCTCGCGCATGGGCGGTGTCGCCACTGGCAAGCGCGTCCCTCAATTCGCCGATCTCCTCCTCGATCTTGGCGAGAACCGGCGCGGCATCCTTCCAGTCGAAACCCACCTGGGCGGCCCGCTGCTGCAGCTTGAGCGCCCGTGTCAGTGCCGGCAGTGCGGTCGGAACGCTGTCGAGGTATCCCTTGCCGCCCGGCTCCGGATCGAGGCCTTTTGCCAGCCGTTCGGCACGCTTTTCGGCGCGCTCCCCTGCCTTGATCTCCTCCCATGTCTGTTTGACCGCAGCGGCATCCTCGGCATCGCCCTGTCCGAAAACATGCGGATGACGCCGGATCATCTTGCTGCTGATGGCCTCGACGACATCGGCAAAGGAAAACGCGCCGGCTTCCTCGGCCATGCGCGAATGGAAGACGACCTGCAGCAGCAGGTCGCCCAGTTCATCCCGCAGGTCCAGCAGGTCGCCGCGCTGGATGGCGTCGGCGACCTCGTAGGCCTCCTCGATGGTATAGGGCGCGATGGAAGCGAAATCCTGCTCCAGGTCCCACGGGCAGCCCGTCACCGGCGTACGCAGCGCGGCCATGATTTCGATGAGGCCGTCAATCCGGCGCGACGGTCCGGGCGTCAGCGGATTGCTCATTGCCGCCACCAGGTCTGGAGCTGGTAGCCGTAGACCGGCGTCTTGTCGGGGTGGTGGATCGCGCTGGCGTGCGCCACGCGCTGACCTTCCAGGTGGTAGAGCGGCACCAGGTAGTGACCGGAGAGAAGGACCCGGTCATAGGCGCGCACCGCGGTGACGAAATCGTCCTCGTCGCGCGCCTTGAGGAAGGCATCGATCATCGCGTCGATGGCCGGGTTGGCGACGCCGGCGAAATTGTAGGTGCCCTGCAGGTCGCGTGACGCCGAACCCCACCGGCCGATCTGTTCGGCGCCGGGCGACAGCGAAGAGTAGTAGAACTGCATCATCACGTCATAGTCGTAGGTCTGCAGACGCTGCTGGTACTGCGCGTCATCGACGCTTCGCAGCTCGGCCTCGATACCCAGCATGCCGAGCGTCCGGCGCCAGGCCGATGCCAGCGCATCACCGGATTTGCCGCGCAGCAGGATCTCGAAGCGAACCGGCTTCCCTTCCGGTGTCAGCAGGTGCCGGTCCTCAAGTCTGTAGCCCGCTTGCTTCAGGATGTTGAAAGCGTGACGCATGAAGGTCCGGTCGCGGCCGGACCCGTCCGAAACCGGCGGTTCGAGCGTCCCGTCCATGGCAGCCGGTTCGACCGCATCGGGGAAGGGCGCAAGAAGCGCTTGCTCCTCCTCGCTTGCCCGGCGTCCGTGCGATCCCAGCGCTGATCCGTCGAAGAAGCTCTTGGTGCGCGTGTAGGCGCCGTTGAACAGGTTGCGGTTGATCCACTCGAAGTCGAGAAGACCCGAAAGCGCTTCGCGAAGCGCCTTGTCGGCAAACAGCGGACGCCGCGTGTTGAACACGAAGCCGAGCATGCCGGACGGAAGGCCTTCGTCGAACTCCGACCGGACGACGCGCCCGTTCGTGACGGCGGGGAAATCGTATTCGCTCTGCCAGCGCATCGGGTCCCTGTCGACGAACACGTCCACGAGGCCCTTCTTGAAGGCTTCGAACATGGTGCTTTCGTCGCGGAAATAGAGGATCTGGATCTCGTCGTAATTGTCGAAGCCGCGTTTCGACGGGAGATCCTTCGCCCAGTAGTCGGGATTGCGCTTCAGCGTGATCGACTGGCCGGGATCGACCGCCGAGATCACGTAGGGGCCGGACGCCACCATCGGCTTCAGCGACGACTTGTCGAACGTGTCGAAATCGGTCGTCTTCTCGGGCAGGATGGGCAGCAGCGCCAGCAGCAGCGGCAGCTCGCGGTCGGCCTTGTCGTTGAAAGTGAAGCGTACCTTGTGCTCGCCGGTCTTCTCGATGGCATCGACGCCATCGAGCCAGCGCCGGTACAGCGGGCGCGCCTTTTCCCGCATCAGTTTCATCGAGAAGAGAACATCCTCGACCCGGATCGGCGTGCCGTCGGAAAAGCGGGCGCTCTCGTCGAGCGTGAACTCGATGAACGTGCGCTCCTCGTCGGTCTCGACCTGCCGGGCGATCAGCGGATAGAGCGTGAAGGCCTCGTCGCGCGACCGCGCCATCAGGCTTTCAAAGACGTTGTAGCCGAACTCCTGGTCGAAAAGGCCGCGCGCCGCGTCGCCCTGGACGATGAAGGGATTGAGTGAATTGAACGTTCCGCGCACCGCATAGACGATGCGCCCGCCCTTGGGCGCCTCCGGGTTGGCATAGGGAAAATGGTCAAACCCCTCGGGCAGGGCAGGGGCGCCGTGCATCGAGATCGCGTGAACCGGGTCGCTGCGCCCGGCGCCTGTCAGCATGAGAATGGCGGCCAGGGCGAGGACTAGGCGTTGGAATGGCATGGGACGGCCCCGTTGGCGGTGGACGGCTTGATTCGTTCAGGAAGGTAGCATGCATGTCCGGCGGCTCAATGTCTGTCGCCGCACCGGCTGCGCGCCTTCCGCCTCCCTTCGATGCTTGCCCTCGGACGCGCCACGGTGTAACACCCGCGCGAATACCCATGTTGGCCAACATTGTTCCGGCGACATGTATTTGCCTTATTTGGGCAACACCAGAGCAGCTGGCGGCGGCGAGAGGTCGCCTGTGGATTAAGAGGAAAGACATGATGAAGAAGCTGACCCTTGCAGCTTTCGCCCTGGCCCTCGCTGGCATGGCGCCTGCAACGCCCGCATCTGCCCAGCAGCGTGATATTCCCGAGGGCTGGTTCAAGCTCTGCCAGAAGCAGAAGGACAGCGATGTCTGCAACGTGCAGTTCATCAAGGCGGCCAAGGAGACCGGACAGCTCCTCGTCGGCATTTCGCTGATCGAACTGAGCGGCAAGGCCCAGCGCCGGATCATCCAGATCACGGTTCCGCCCATGCGCATCCTGCCGCCCGGCATCGGCCTGCAGATTGACGGCGGCAAGACCGCCAAGCTCGACTACGTGATCTGCCCGATCCAGCCGTCGCCGAGCTGCATTGCCGAAGCACCGCTGACCGACGAGATCATCAATTCCTTCAAGCGCGGCGGCGAGCTCACCATCACCGCGGTGAACTTCCAGAACCAGCCGACCCCGGTCAAGGTGACCCTCTCCGGCTTCACCGAGGCCTACGACGGCGAGCCGATCAAGCAGTCGGACTACGAAGAGCGCCAGAAGAAGCTGCAGGAAGAGATCGCCAAGCGCCAGGAGGAGTTCCAGAAGAAGCTCCAGGCCGAACAGGACAAGGCGAAGTCGAACTGAGTTTGCCTTCCATCGACAGAATGCGGAACGGGGCCTTGCGGCCCCGTTTTTCGTTCTACCGGTTCATCTCTTGCGACCGGTCAGTGCATGCTGGCTTCGCGCGGCACGTAAAGCCCGTCGCTCATCCCGGCAAAAAATTCCTGGACCTGGGGGTGGCGCACCGGTTCGCCGGTCTCGTCGGGCAGCAGGTTCTGTTCTGACACGTAGGCGACATACTCGGTCTCGGCATTCTCGGCGAACAGGTGATAGAAAGGCTGATCCTTTCGCGGCCGGATTTCGGCCGGGATCGCCTCGTACCATTCCTCGGTATTGGCAAAGACCGGATCGACATCGAAGACCACGCCACGAAACGGAAACAACCGGTGACGCACGACCTGTCCGATCTGGAACTTGGCTTCGTTGATCTTGCTCATGGATTCCACGTACTCCCGAAACCCTTATGTGGGATCCTGACGCAATCGTTCAATCCCTCCCGGGATGAAGGCCTGTGAGCCGTGCGCTGGACCTGGCAGATGATGCCAGGATAGCATTGGATGGATGAACCATCGCTGAACCGCCGGACGGCATTCGCTTTTCCGTCGGACAAGGAATTTCCGCCCGGCATGGCGTGACGCCGTCGGCCTGCTTGTGTATGGGAGGCATGGAGATCTCCCGGGCTGGGAGACTTCCGGCTTCACCTGTCACCTGCCAAAGCCACGGACGGCCACAGTCAATCCATGAGCAATGTCATCGGCCTCGTGCTGCCATTCTTCGGGCTGATTCTTCTCGGATTCGTCGTCGCACGCATCACCCGCCAGCCGGTCGAGGCGCTGGGCTGGATGAACACGTTCATCATCTACATCGCCCTGCCGGCGCTGTTTTTCCAGCTTCTCTCCAAGACACCGATCGAGAAACTGACCGAGTGGGGATATATCTTCGGCTCCGTCTTCTCCACCTACACGATCTTTGCGCTCATGTTCGTCATCTCGGTCATCCGCTCCCGCGGCGAGATCGCCGAGAGCACGATCAAGGGGCTCGGGGCCGCGTATGGCAACATCGGCTACATGGGGCCGGGCCTGGCGCTGCTCGCACTGGGGCAGGAGGCCGCGGTTCCCGTGGCCCTCATCTTCTGTTTCGAAAACATCCTGCACTTTGCCATTGCCCCGCTGATGATGGGGCTCGCCGGCGGCACCAACGAACCGCCATTGCAAACCGCGATCGGTGTCCTCCGCAAGATCGCGCTGCATCCCTTCATCCTGGCGACGATCGTCGGCGTCGGCGCGGCGGCGGCTCACTTCACCCCGCCCGTGCCGCTGGAGCGGCTGTTGCAATATCTTGCCAATGCCGCCGCTCCCTGCGCGCTGTTCGTCATGGGCGTGACGCTGGCCTTGCGACCGCTGAAGCGCATTCCCTCCGAGATCGGGCTGATCGTGCCGCTCAAGCTCATTGTCCATCCGCTGATCTGCTGGATCGCGCTCAGCTGGATCGGCAATTTCGATCCTGTCTGGGTCTGGTCGGCCGTGCTGCTGGCAGGCCTGCCCACCGCGACGAACGTTTTCGTCATCGCGCAGCAATATGGCGTCTGGATCGAACGCGCCTCGGCGACGATCCTCGTGACCACGACCATCTCGGTCGTTTCAGTGACCGGACTGCTGCTGCTTGTCACGGGCGGATATCTTCCCGCCGACCTCTTTCCCTAGGGAACGGATCTCCGTACCCATTCGCCGGAAGCCGCTGCCGGGCGCCATGCCCTCGCGCATGAAGAAGCTTCGCAGCGGCGAAAGCGCCCGCAACAGGCCGAGACCCGCGCTGCGCGCCATCTGCGCCGGCAGGAAATCGGACAGCAGCGCCGTGTTGAGCGCATTGACTGCACCGGCCCGCGCCAGCACGTCCGGCCGCCGGCGCGCCGAATAGGCGTTCAGGACATCCGGCGCACCCGGGTCGGAAGCGTTGCGCAGGCAGGAGACCAGGTCCTTTGCATCGCGCAAGCCGAGGTTCAGTCCCTGCGCTCCGATCGGCGGGAAGACATGGGCCGATTCGCCGACGAGGGCGATCCGCTTGTCGGCGAATCGCGCCGGCAGTCCCGTCGACAGCGGCCAAGTCTGGCGCGGACCGGGGTCCGAAACCTTGCCGAGCATGGAATGCATCCGCCGTTCGACGGCCAGGCAGAAGGACGCCTCGTCGAGCGAGGCAAGGAGGTCCGCTTCGTCCGGGCTGGTCACCCAGACCAGGCTTGACCGGTTGGGATCGGCCAGCGGCACCTGCGTGCACGGGCCATGCTCGGTATGCAGTTCGGTGGACGTATCCTCGTGCGTGATGGCGTGACGGAACGTCGTCACGAGGGCAACCTGCGGCAATGGCCGGGAATGAACACGGATGCCGGCAGCCTCGCGTCCGCCGGAAGACCGGCCGTCGGCCGCCACCGCGCATTTCGCGACGAGGACCTCTCCGCCGTCCAGCGTGATCGTCACGGCCTCCGGATCCGTGGCCCACGCCAGCACCGGTTTCTCGATCCGCTCGATCGCGCCGCTTTTCGCGACAGCCTCCGATAGACGGCGGTTGAGCACTGTGTTCGTGATGTTCCAGCCGAACGCCTCCTCGCCGATTTCCGCCGACCGGAAGGCGACGGTGGGACTGCGAACCAGCCGCGACGTGGCATCGACGATACGCATGACGCGCAGCGGCGCCGCTTCGCCAGCTTCGAACGTAACGCCGAGAGAAGCAAGGAACGCCATTCCCGGCGCCATGATCGCCGTCGTTCGCCGGTCATCCGGCCGTGGCGGCGGGCCTGCGAGGCAGACTTGGCGCCCGGATTCGGCCAGTGCAAGCGCGGCCGCCATTCCGGCAGGTCCGGCGCCGACAACGATGATCCCGCATTCCCTCATGGTCCGTCCATTCACTCCCGTGCGACGACACTGGCATTCGAGAGAGGGTATATGGCACCACCCCGTCGTCGGCAATGCAGGGTAGAGAGTGACATTGGTCTTGTTCGCGTGTATGCGCGTGGACTAGGGTCCGCCTGGATAAGGGGAGGGGACATGTTGCCCAAGCAATCGTCGGCACGAGCGGAGCGCGGATGAAACGACCGCTTTTCAGCCGCCCCACCGGCAAGAAGGTGACCTGGCCGCAGGCCAAGGCCTTCTCCGTTCATCTGCTGACCGCCTCCGGTTCCTTCCTGGCGTTCCTGTCGCTCGTCGCCTGCGCCGAGGAGCGATGGACGGCCATGTTCCTGTGGCTCGGGCTGGCCCTGTTCGTCGACGGCATCGACGGGCCGATGGCGCGCAAGCTGCAGGTGAAATCGGTGCTGCCGACCTGGTCGGGCGACATGCTCGACAACGTGATCGACTATGTCACCTACGTCCTCATTCCCGCCTTTGCCCTCTACAATCGCGGCTTCATGGGCGAGGGACTGTCGTTCCTGTCGGCCGCCATCATCGTGATTTCCAGCGCGGTCTACTACGCCGACACGTCGATGAAGACGAAGGAGAACTTTTTCAAGGGCTTCCCGGTCGTCTGGAACATGCTTGTCTTCACGCTGTTCATCATCGAACCGGGCGAGTGGACGTCCTTTGCGGCCGTCGTTTTCTCCGCCGTTCTCACCTTCCTGCCGATCAATTTCCTCCATCCCGTGCGCGTCAAGCGGTTGCGCGAGATCAACCTGCCGGTCTTCCTGGCCTGGTGCGCCTTCGGCGTGATCGCGCTGGTCCAGGAAATGCAGGCGAGCGTATGGGTCAAGGCTGGCATCACCGCGACCGGCCTCTACCTCTACTGGATCGGTGCCATCATGCAGTTGTTCCCAAATTTCGGCAAAAGGAGCCAGTGATCATGCACAAGGCTGTTCGCGTTCACGAAACCGGCGGACCCGACGTTCTTCGCTACGACGACGTCGAGACACCGACGCCCGGCAAGGGCGAGGCGCTGATCCGTCATACGGCTATCGGCATGAATTTTATCGACACCTATTTCCGCACCGGCCTCTACCCGGCGCCGGCCGGCCTGCCCTTCATTCCGGGCAACGAGGGCGCCGGCGTCGTCGAGGCCATCGGCGAGGGTGTCAGCGAAGTGGCCGTGGGCGACCGCGTGGCCTATGCCGCCGGCCTTGGTGCCTACGCGGAAAAGCGGGTGATCCCGTCCGACCGGCTCGTCCGGATCCCCGATGGCGTCAGCGACGACCAGGCCGCGGGAATGATGCTCAAGGGCATGACCGCCTGGTATCTCCTGCGCCGTACCCATGCGGTCAAGCCGGGCGAAACGATCCTGTTTCATGCCGCGGCCGGCGGTGTCGGCCTGATCGCCGGACAGTGGGCCAAGCATCTGGGCGCCAACGTCATCGGCACCGCAGGCTCGCCCGACAAGATCGAGCTGGCGCTTGCCCATGGCTATGACGAGGTGATCAACTACCGCGACCAGGATTTCGTCGCCGAGGTGGCCCGCCTGACCGGCGGCAAGAAATGCGACGTGGTCTACGATTCGGTGGGCAAGGATACCTATCCCGGATCGCTGGACTGCCTGAAGCCCTTCGGCCTGTTCGTATCCTTCGGCCAGTCGTCCGGTCCGATCGAGGGGTTCAACCTGGCGCACCTGTCGCAGAAGGGCTCGCTGTTCGCCACCCGTCCGACGCTGTTCACCTATGTCGCGGCCCGCGAGGACCTGGAACAGGCAGCCGGCGAACTGTTCGATCTCGTCTCGCGCGGCATCGTCACCATCAACATCAACCAGCGCTATGACCTCAAGGATGTCGCCCGGGCCCATCGTGATCTGGAAGGCCGAAAGACCACGGGGACAACCGTTCTCATCCCTTGATTTGTTGCGCAAAACCTTGAAGCTGTTTCAAATCGGGCAGGGCTAAAGAACACGGGAGTGCCGTTTAGACTGGCTGGGTTGGGATTTGCGAGGGGTAGGGCCGTTTGAACGATCCGGTAGCAGGCGATGACAGGCGTCTTCTGGATGTCGAGGGATTGACCAAGGTCTTCGGGTCGCTGGTCGCCAACGACCGCGTGGACCTTTCCATCGCCAAGGGTGAAATCCACGCCCTGCTCGGGGAGAACGGCGCCGGCAAGTCGACCTTCGTGAAAATGCTGTTCGGTTCGCTAGAACCGAATGCCGGGACGATCCGCTGGAAGGGCGAGGCGCAGGCGATCACCTCGCCCAGCATGGCCCGCCAGCTTGGCATCGGCATGGTATTTCAGCATTTCTCGCTGTTCGAGGCCCTGACGGCTGCCGAGAACATCGCGCTGGCCCTCGACAGGTCGACGCCGATCGCCCAGATTGCCGAGAGTGCGCGCAAGCTGTCGCGGGATTACGGACTGCCGCTGGATCCCCATTCCCTCGTCGGCGACCTGTCCGTCGGCGAACGCCAGCGCATCGAGATCATCCGCTGCCTGCTTCAGAAGCCGGAACTGATCATTCTCGACGAACCCACATCGGTCCTGACCCCGCAGGAAGCCGACAAGCTGTTCGAAACGCTGGAACGCCTGCGCGACGAGGGCAAGTCGATCCTCTACATCTCGCACCGGCTGGAAGAGGTGAAGCGTCTGTGCGACCGCGCCACGGTTCTTCGCCACGGCAAGGTGGTCGATCACTGCAATCCGCGCGACGAGACGGCTGCATCGCTGGCCCGCATGATGGTCGGCGAGGAAGTCCAGGCCGTTTCGCGGCCGGACCACGCCGGCGGCGACGGAGAAGCCCTGCTCGATATCCGCGGCCTGTCCCGCCCGGCGGCGACGCCATTCTCCGTTCCGCTGCGCAACATCGACCTGTCGGTGCGCGCCGGTCAGGTGATCGGCATCGCCGGTGTTGCCGGCAACGGCCAGGGCGAGTTTTTCGAGGCGGTCTCGGGCGAGGTACGGCAGCCGGAGGCAGGCGCGGTGCGCATTCGCGGCACGGACGCCGGGCAGCTTTCCATCTCGGCGCGCCGGAAACTGGGTGCCGGTTTCGTGCCGGAGGAACGCCTTGGCCATGGCGCGGCGCCCGGCCTGCCGCTGTCGCAGAACCTCCTGCTGTCGCGGCACGCCACCGACAGCCGGACCTATCTCGGCCCGCTCGGCACGGTCCGCTACGGCGCGCTTACGGCGGGCGCGCGGCGTATCGTCCAGGAGATGGATGTTCGCAAGAGCGGCGAAGACCCGGAAGCCGCCGCACTCTCGGGCGGCAACCTGCAGAAGTTCATCATCGGCCGCGAACTGGACCGGCGGCCGGCCGTCATGGTCGTCAACCAGCCGACCTGGGGCGTCGATGCCGGGGCTGCTGCCCGCATCCGACAGTCGTTGATCGAGCTGGCGCGCTCCGGCTCGGCCGTCCTCGTCATCAGCCAGGACCTCGATGAACTGTTCGAGATGTCCGATGCCATCGCCGTGATGCACAACGGAACGCTGTCGAGTCCGGTGCCGATCGCGGAGGCGACCTATGAGAGCGTCGGCCTGCTGATGGGCGGCGCCGAACCCGGGCACAAGGCGACGGCCCACGCGGAGGGCCTGTGATGCGCATCGAACTCGTCAAGCGCCCGCGCCATTCCGTGCTGTTCAGCGCGCTGTCGCCGTTCGTGGCGCTTGGCCTCACCATCCTCGCCGGTGCGATCATGTTCGCTCTTCTCGGCAAGAACCCGGTCGTCGGCCTCTATTCCTATTTCATCGAGCCGCTGACCGAAACCTGGTCGCTGCACGAACTGGCCATCAAGGCGGCGCCGCTCATCCTCATCGCCACGGGTCTGTGCGTCTGCTACCTGTCCAACAACTGGAACATCGGCGCGGAAGGCCAGTTCATCACCGGCGCGATTCTTGGCTCGCTGCTGCCGGTGATCTTTCCGGGCTTCACAGGGCCGCTGGTCCTGCCGATCATGATCCTTCTCGCGATGATCGGGGGGGCGGCCTATGCCGGCATCCCGGCGGTCCTGAAGATGCGCTTCGGGACCAACGAGATTCTCACCAGCCTCATGCTGGTCTACGTCGCCCAGCTCTTCAACGACTGGCTCGTCCGCGGGCCATGGCGCAACCCGGAGGGATTCAGCTTTCCCGGCACCGTCACCTTCCACGCCGACGCGCTGCTGCCGGAAATCCTGCCCGCCTCCGGCCGCGCCAATATCGGCATCGTGTTCGCGCTCGTCGCCGCCATCGTCGTCTGGTTCATCCTCGCCCGCACGCTGAAGGGGTTCGAGGTCCGCGTCCTCGGGCAAAGTCCGCGTGCCGGCCGGTTCGCCGGCTTCTCGCCCCGCAGCATGACGCTGTTTGCCTTCCTGGTGTCGGGCGCGCTCGCCGGCCTGGCCGGCATCACGGAAGTCTCCGGCGCGGTCCAGGCCCTGAACGAGAAGCTGTCTGTCGGCTACGGGTTCACGGCCATCATCGTCGCCTTTCTCGGCCGTCTGAACCCGCTTGGCGTGATCGTCGCCGGCTTTGTGTTGGCGCTGACCTACCTCGGCGGGGAGGCGGCCCAGATATCCCTCCAGATATCGGACAAGACCGCGCGCGTCTTCCAGGGCATGCTCCTGTTCTTCGTCCTGGCGAGCGACACCCTCATCCATTATCGCGTCCGCATCGTGCGCGGCGCCGGGGAGGCAAATCGTGCTTGAGGCCATCCTCCTGACGGTCGCCACCGCCGCGACGCCGCTCCTTCTTGCCGCCATCGGCGAACTCGTGGTCGAACGCTCCGGGGTTCTCAATCTCGGCGTCGAGGGCATGATGCTGATCGGCGCGGTCACCGGCTTCGGCGTTGCGCTCTCCACCGGATCGCCCTGGCTGGGCGCGCTTGCCGCCATTATCGCCGGATCGGCCTTCTCGCTTCTCTTCGGCTTTCTGACGCTGACGCTCGTCACCAACCAGGTAGCGACGGGCCTGGCGCTGACGCTGCTGGGCATAGGCCTGTCCGGCCAGATCGGCGAGGCCTTCGTCGGCATGCCGGGCGTCCGCATGGGGGCGATCAGCATACCCGGCCTTTCCAGCCTGCCCTATGTCGGCAAGCTGTTCTTCGGCCAGGATCCGCTGTTCTACGTCTCCATCGCGCTGACGGCCGCCACCGCCTGGTTCCTGTTCCGCACGCGCGCCGGTCTCACCTTGCGCGCGGTGGGCGACAGCCACGGTTCGGCCCATGCGCTGGGCATCAAGGTCATCGGCATCCGCTACCTTGCCGTCATGTTCGGCGGTGGCTGTGCCGGCCTCGCGGGTGCCTACCTGTCGCTGGCCTATACGCCGCAATGGGTGGAAAACATGACCGCCGGACGCGGCTGGATCGCGCTGGCCCTGGTGGTCTTTGCATCCTGGCGTCCGTGGCGGGTTCTGGCCGGCGCCTACCTCTTCGGTGCCATCACCATTCTCCAGCTTCACATCCAGGCGATCAGCCTGAATGAGCTGGGATTCCTTCCAGCGCCGCTGTTCTGGATCGCGGAACTGGTGAAATCCGTGCCGTCGCAGTTCCTTTCTTCGCTGCCCTATCTGGCAACAGTGGTGGTGCTTGTGCTTATCTCACGGAACAGGCGGCTGACGATGATGAACACGCCGGCCTCGCTGGGGCGGCCGTTCGTGCCGGACCGCTAGACAAGAAAAAAGACGGGTAGCCCCGCGACATTCACACTCAAGAGGTTGAACACATGAAAAAACTGATCCTCTCCCTCGCCACGGCCACGGCGCTGACCGCTGCCGCGACGACCGCAGCCATGGCGCAAATGGACAAGGTCAAGGCCTGCTTCATCTACGTCGGTCCGATCGGCGACTTCGGCTGGTCCTACCAGCACGACCAGGGCCGCCTCGCCGTCGAGAAGGAACTCGGCGACAAGGTAGAGACCGCCTACCTGGAAAGCGTGCCGGAAGGTGCCGACGCCGAGCGTGCCATCGAGCGTTTTGCCCGCTCCGGCTGCAACATCGTCTTCACGACGTCCTTCGGCTACATGGATGCCACCAACAAGGTCGCCGCCAAGTTCCCGGACGTGAAGTTCGAGCATGCCACGGGTTACAAGCGCGAGCATCCCAATGTCTCGACCTACAATTCCCGTTTCTACGAAGGCCGCTACGTCCAGGGCGTGATCGCCGCATCGCTGTCGAAGGCCGGCACGGCCGGCTACATCGCCTCCTTCCCGATCCCCGAAGTGGTGATGGGCATCAATGCCTTCATGCTCGGTGCGCAGTCCGTCAACAAGGACTTCAAGGTCAAGGTGGTCTGGGCCAACACCTGGTTCGATCCCGGCAAGGAAGCCGACGCGGCCAAGGCGCTGATCGACCAGGGTGCCGACATCATCACCCAGCACACCGACTCCACCGCGCCCATGCAGGTGGCTTCCGAGCGTGGCATCAAGGCCTTCGGCCAGGCCTCGGACATGATCAAGTTCGGTCCCGAGACCCAGCTGACGTCGATCATCGACAACTGGTCGCCCTATTACATCAAGCGGGTGAAGGCCGTGCTCGACGGTACCTGGGAACAGGTCGATGTCTGGGCCGGCATGCCGGAAGGCGAAGTCGTGATGGCGCCCTACACCAACATGCCGGACGACGTGAAGGCCAAGGCCGAGGCCGTCGAAGCGAAGATCAAGTCGGGTGAGTTCAATCCCTTCACCGGCCCCGTCAACAAGCAGGATGGCACGCCTTGGCTGAAGGATGGCGAGGTGTCCGACGATGGCACGCTGCTCGGCATGAACTTCTACGTCGAAGGCGTCGACGACAAGCTGCCGCAGTAAGGACACGGCATCGAAGCATTTCTGGAGCGCGGGGCCGGACGGTCCCGCGCTCCTGTCGTTTCTGACCGGTTTGCGAACTCAGGAAGCAGCCGTTGTGCGGCCGGCCGGAAGAAAGCGCCAGGCATAAGAAGCCATCGCGTGGAGCCGGCCGGCTAGCCAGCGGCGCCCGGGCGCCTCGATGAACCGCCATACCGACCACGAAAGCAAAAGCACCATCACCGACGCGGCGGACAGGGCGCCGGCCTCGCCGATGGACGGGGCAAGCGCATTGATTGTCACGTAGCCGATATTCTGGTGCAGCAGGTAGAGCGGATAGGTCAGGCCGCCAAGCATCAGCACCAGGGGCGTCGGGGAAACGAACCGCCGCGCCATGACCGTCGCCCAGAAGACCAGGTGCAGCGCGATCCCGGCCAGGACGAGTTCGCGCGACGTGAGCGCCGTTCCGTAATGCTCGAGCATCCAGGCCTGCATGCCCGCCATGTGGCTCAGCGCCATCAGGAAGGCCGCCGCCATCAGCATGAGAACGTCGCCGCCGCGACGATGCGCGACCAGGTGATAGGCAAGAATGCCGCCGGCAAAGAAGGGCGCGTATTCGGTGATGAGCGCCAGGCGCACGGCGCCGCTTTGAAGCCATCTCTCGTTGATCATCGCGATGACCAGCCAGGCCGCGACGAGCAGCAGCCGCCGGCTGGAGAACAGGCCGGACAGGATGGCCAGTGAAACCCAGAAATAGAACACCATTTCAAGGATGATGGTCCAGTAGACGCCGTCCATGAAAGGCTGGCCGAAAGCCGGCGCCAGCATTGCCAGATTGGCCCCGTATTGCCCGGCGCCGGCCGGCAGCCGCGGATCCCCGGCAAGCAGGAGGACGACGAAGGTGATCGTCATGCAAGCCAGGAAGCCCGGATAGAGCCGGGAAAAGCGTGCGATGACGAAACCCGTGAACGAACGTCCCTCGGCGGACCAGGCGATGACGAAGCCCGAGATCATGAAAAACAGGTTCAGCCCGAGATAGCCGAAGATCGCGACAGGTGCGGCCGTGGAGACGCCGTGGTCGAGGTAGGCCGGTGTGCCGGCCGAACCGCGGAACAGGTAATGGTAACCGGCGACGGCAACCGCCGAGAACAGGCGCAGCAGGTCAAGCGATGCCATGCGCTCTGATGCGCCGCGCCCGGTTTCATCCCGTGCTGCCATGGGGGTCCATCTCCGTTTCCGGGCCGGAGAATGCCATCGGTCCGGGCCAGGAAACAGGAAATCCGTGCGACAGGGTGAACGGGCAGGGTTAACCGCTCAGACGGCGGTCCCGTGCAGGTCGTAGGCGTCCGCGGCCTCGATCCTGACCGTGACGATGTCGCCGACGCGCAGCGGCCGGCGCGACGTGACGTGAACGACGCCGTCGATCTCGGGCGCGTCGTACTTGGTGCGGCCCGTGCCCACCGTTCCTTCCGCCTTGTCGATGATGACCGGAAGGCGCTTGCCGACACGCTTTTTCAGGAGCTGTGCGGAAACGCCCTGCTGGCGCTCCATGAACCGCTTCCAGCGCGCCTCCTTGATGTCCTCCGGCACGTCTTCGAGGCCAAGGTCATTGGAGCGCGCGCCCTTCACCGGCTCGTACTTGAAACAGCCGGCCCGGTCGATCTTCGCCGCGTCCAGCCAGTCGAGCAGGGTGGAGAAATCCTCCTCGGTCTCGCCCGGGAAGCCGGCGATGAACGTCGAACGGACGGCGAGATCAGGGCAGATGTCCCGCCAGCGCTGGATCCGTTCCAGCGTCTTTTCCTGGTGCGCGGGACGCCGCATGTTTTTCAGCACCGCCGGGCTGGCGTGCTGGAAGGGAATGTCGAGATAGGGAAGGATCTTGCCTTCCGCCATCAGCGGGATGACCTCGTCCACGTGCGGGTAGGGATAGACGTAATGCATCCGCACCCAGACGCCCATGTCGCCCAGTTCCCGCGCCAGGTCGAGGAAGCGCGTGCGAACCTGCCGGTCCTGCCACGGACTCTCGGCATATTTCATGTCGAGGCCATAGGCGCTTGTGTCCTGGCTGATGACGAGGATCTCCTTCACGCCTGCCTTCACCAGCTTTTCCGCCTCGCGCAGAACGTCACCGATGGGCCGCGACACGAGATCGCCGCGCAAGTGCGGGATGATGCAGAACGAACAGCGGTTGGAGCAGCCCTCGGAGATCTTCAGATAGGCATAGTGGCGCGGCGTCAGCTTCACGCCCTGCTCGGGAACCAGGTCGAGAAACGGGTCATGCGCCGGCGGGGCGGCTTCGTGCACCGCGGCCATGACGCTCTCGTAGGCCTGCGGCCCGGTGATGGCGAGCACGCTCGGATGGCGTTCCCGGATCACGTCCGGTTCGGCGCCCAGGCACCCGGTCACGATTACCTTGCCATTCTCGTTCAGGGCCTCGCCGATCGCGCCCAGCGACTCGTCGCGGGCGGAATCGAGAAACCCGCAGGTGTTGACCACCACGAGGTCCGCGCCGTCATGCTTGCGGGCGATCTCGTAGCCTTCCGCACGCAGGCGGGTGATGATCCGCTCGGAATCGACCAGCGCCTTGGGGCAGCCGAGGGAAACGAAACTGACGCGTGGTGCAGACATGGGGCTCTCTTCGTCCGTTTGGGCAGGAAGGGCGGCAGGCCGGCAAAACGGCCGTCAGGCCAGACCGCAGCCGACGGCGCTGCGCATAGACCGGATTGATGTCGAGGGCAAGGCAGGCCGGCGCCGCGCGCCGGCTGGCGTCACCCGTGCTGCGACAATTCGCGGATCACGTCACCGGCCATGGCGACATCGGCCTCTGTGGCGTCGAACTGGCCGACCTGGAAACGGATGGCGATGCGGCCGTCGACCCGGGTCTGGGTGATGTAGATGCGCCCATCGTCGTTGATCCGGTTGACGAAGGCGATCTGCGCGTCGTCCGGTCGCCCTGCAAGGCGAAAGGTGAAAAGCGACAGCACCGGTTCGGTGACGATCTCGAAGCCGGGCAGGGCACGCAACCGCTCGGCCAGGGCCTGCGACCATGCGACGTGGTTGCGGATGCGCTCGCGCAGGCCCTCCAGGCCGTAGCCGCGCATCAGAAACCACAGCTTGAGCGCACGGAATCGGCGCCCGAGCGGTACCGACCATTCCGAGTAGTTGATCAGCCCGTCGTGACCGTGGGTCTTGAGGTATTCCGGCTGGATGGCCAGTGTCTTCACCAGACTTTCCGGATCGGCGATGAAATGCGCCGAGCAGTCGAACTGTGCCCCGAGCCACTTGTGCGGATTGAAGACGACGGAGTCGGCACCCTCCACGCCTTCCCACAGCGACCGGTATTCCGGGCAGATCATCGCCGATCCGGCCCAGGCCGCGTCGACGTGGCTGTAGAGGCCGTGGCCCCTGGCAACACCGAGAACAGTCCGCAGATCGTCGCAGGCCCCGGTGCCCGTTCCGCCCGTGCAGGCAATGACGCCTGCCGGCAGGAAGCCCGCTTCCCGGTCGGCCACGATCGCTGCCTCCAGCGCCTGCGCATCCATGCCGCTCATGGGTCCGGAGACCGGGATCCGGACGAGGTTGTCCTGCCCGATGCCGGAAATCCAGATGGCACGGTCAACCGAGGTGTGCACCTCGGCGCTCGCATAGACGCGAAGCCGCGGCTGGCCGGAGAGGCCTGCCTGGTTCCCGGCCCAGGCGAGGGCGCGTTCGCGCATGGTGAGCACCGCCGCCAGGGTGGCGGACGAGGCGCTGTCCTGGATCACGCCCGAAAAACCGCCAGGCAGGCCGATGGCCTGCCGAAGCCAGTCCATCATCCGCGTTTCCATCTCGGTCGCAGCCGGGCTGGTCTGCCACAGCATGCACTGGGCGGCCATGGCCGTCACAAGGTACTCGGCAAGGACGGAAACATCGGCGGCGTTGGCCGGGAAATAGGCAAAGAACCGCGGATGCTGCCAATGGGTCATGCCCGGCACGACGATCCGCTCGAAATCGGCCATGATCGCGTTCATCGCATCGGCGTGTTCCGGAGGCGATGGCGGCAATTGCG
Source organism: Zhengella mangrovi (assembly GCF_002727065.1). Lineage (GTDB taxonomy): Bacteria > Pseudomonadota > Alphaproteobacteria > Rhizobiales > Rhizobiaceae > Zhengella > Zhengella mangrovi. The sequence continues at coordinate 114,304 of NZ_PDVP01000012.1, forward strand.
CGGCGATGTCGCCCGGCGCGGTCTTGGCCCGGACGGGCCGGTCGCGGAGCGTATCGCGGTAATCGGCGCCCCAGTCGGCCGCCTTTCGCGACCAGGATCGAAAATCTTCCGGCGTCATGTCCTTGCCTCCTTCATCCCGGCCGCCCCTGGCCGGTACAGTGTGTCTTCGCCAGTGCCGTTGTCTGAGCCGCTTCTTGATCCCATCTGAAGGGCAACGCAAACGAAGAAAGATTCAACCATGACAGACCAGGCCTTTTCCGCCGCAGCGCGGGTCCCGACCGCCGCCGGCTCGCGATACCTCCAGCAGCTCAGCAAGCACTGGGCACACAAGTTCCCGGTCAACTTCACGCCCGAGAAAAGCCGGATCGAGCTTCCGTCCGGCCTCTGCGAGATGGCGGCGGAAGAGGAGGCCCTGCTGGTCAGCATCGAATCGGCCAGTGCCGAAGAACGGGACCGGCTCAAGGACGTGGTCGAAAAACACATCGTTCGCTTTGCCTTTCGCGAGGACCTTGTCTTCGACTGGCGAAATGTGACCGCTGCCTGATGAACTCAAACTGATGACCCCGCCTCTTGCGGGTCCGGACCGCGGGATGCCCGGCCGCCCTGTTGGTTAATGTGTTAAGTTTATCCGGAGTGATGGTCAACCATGGCTTGGCACGTTCCAAAAAACAGTCGATAGAGTGGGGGCATGACCGACGATTCCAAGGCACCCGGCCAATTCGCGCCGACCACGCGTTCCCTGCCCATCGCATTGCTGCGCGCCCGCGAGACCGTGATGGGGCCGATCCGGGACATGCTTCAGAAGAGTGGCGTGTCGGAACAGCAGTGGCGCGTGCTCCGCGTGCTCGATGAACTGGGCGAAGTGGAACAGAGCGCGATCGCCGAGGCTGCCTGTCTGCAATTGCCGAGCCTGACCCGGATTCTCAAGACCCTGGAAGGGCAGGGACGGGTCACACGGCGGACCGACGAGACCGACCGCCGCCGCACCCTCGTCCGGATCACCGACGAGGGCAGGGTGCTGATCCTCCAGCATCTCGACGACAATGCCGCGATCTTCGCCCGGCTTGAACGCCGGTTTGGCCGCGCCAGGCTCGATACCCTGCTGGATCTCCTGGAAGAACTGCGCCGCACGGCCCCCTGAACGCCCTTCGGGCATCCTGGTTCCCACGTGACATGCCGGTCCGGCGGACCGCTGCGAATGGCGCGCGCCGTCATTCCGGCGCTTTGTCCTGCATTCTGAAATGCACGCGTTGCCACGCAAGGTTCGCTGTCCACAGGCGGAGATTCTCCTGTCACGCCCTTGACAAAATTTGCGCGTCATGAAAAAAATTTCATCAGATGATATTTTTATCATCCGGGAGGAAATCACTTGGCAGTCAACGGCACGACACTTGCGCCGGATTCTGATGCGTCCATGGCAGCCCGCGCTGCATGGCTGCATTATGCCGGCGGCCTGACGCAGGCCGAGGTCGCGAAGCGGCTGGGTGTTACCTCCATGAAGGCGCACCGCCTGATCACGCGTGCCAACCAGGCCGGCCTGGTCAAGGTTTTCATCGACGGCGAAGTCGCAGAATGCGTTGCGCTGGAGGCCGAACTCAGCAAGCGGTACGGTCTCGACTATTGCGAGGTCGTCCCCGACATCGATGCCGACGACCTGCCGTTGCGCGCGCTCGGTCGGGCAGGGGCCCAGTTCCTGCGCCGCGAGATGGAGCGCTCCGAGAACCTTCTGATTGGCATCGGCCACGGCCGCACGCTGGCCGCCAGCGTGGAGTTCCTTCCGCGGATGAGCGCCGGCAAGACACGGTTCGTCTCGCTGCTGGGCGGCCTGACCCGCAAGTTCGCCGCCAATCCGCACGACGTGATCCACCGGCTCGCCGAACGGACCGGCGCCGAGGCCTATGTCATGCCGGTTCCCTTCTTTGCCAACACGGTCGAGGACCGGGATGTGCTGCTGTCCCAGCGCGGCATTTCCGACGTCATGGACCTGGCGCGCTCCGCAAGCCTGCTGTTCGTCGGCATCGGTACCGCAGAGCCGGGTGCTTCGCTCGTCGCGACCGGCATGATCGAGCCGGGCGAGATCGCCGAGGTCAGCGCCAGGGGCGGGACCGGTGAAATCCTCGGCCATTTCTTCGATGCCAGGGGCAATCCGGTCGATACGACCCTGACCGAGCGGACGCTCGCGCTGCGGCTCGACGAGTTGCGCGACCGGCGGATCATCGCCCTGGCCGGGGGACAGTTGAAGGTCCCCGCAATCAATTCCGTGCTTGAGAGCCGCTTGCTCAGCGGTCTCATTACCGACGAACGCACCGCGCGCGCGCTCGTCAAGCTTGAAGCGTCCTGATCGGGACACCAACGGGAGGAACCCCACATGTATGAAAAGGAAAAGCAGATCGTAGACGCGTATGTCCGCGGATCGATCAGCCGCCGCGATCTCTTCCGCGGTCTTGGCGCCCTCGGCGTCACGGCTGCGACGGCCGGCGTTCTGGTCAACGCGGCCGCGACCCGTGCCCTCGCGGCCAACGGATTCGACTGGAAGAAGCACTCCGGCACCACCATCAAGCTGCTTCTGAACAAGCACCCCTACACCGATGCCATGCTGGCCGACCTTGAGAACTTCAAGGAAATGACGGGCATGGACGTCCAGTACGACGTGTTCCCGGAAGACGTCTACTTCGACAAGGTGACGGCTGCGCTCTCCTCCGGCTCGACCGAGTACGACGCCTTCATGAGCGGCGCCTACATGACCTGGACCTACGGTCCGGCCGGCTGGATCGAGGATCTGAACCAGTGGATCAAGGACGACAGCAAGACCAACCCGGACTACAACTGGGGCGACATGCTGCCGGGCGTGGTCAAGTCCTGTGCCTGGAACGGCCAGCCGGGCGGTGAACTGGGCTCCGACGATGCCAAGCAGTGGTGCATTCCGCTCGCCTACGAGCAGAACAACCTGACCTACAACAAGCGCATCTTCGACGCCAACAACCTCAAGGTTCCGACCAACATCGACGAACTGCTCGACACCGCCGCCGCGGCCAAGGCAGTGATGAACGGCGGCTATGGCATCGGCGTGCGCGGCTCGCGCTCCTGGGCGACCATTCACCCGGGCTTCCTGTCGGGCTATGCCAACTTCGGCCAGAAGGACCTCAACGTCAGCGCGGACGGCAAGCTGTCGGCTGCCATGAATACCGACGTGTCGAAGGAATATCACCGCAAGTGGGTCAAGATGATCCAGGATTCCGGCGCGCCGGACTGGTCGACCCACACCTGGTACCAGGTCGGCACCGACCTCGGCGCCGGCAAGTCGGCGATGATGTTCGACGCCGACATCCTCGGCTACTTCATGAACGGCGGCGACAACAAGGAAGCCGGCAACCTGGCCTTCTCCGCCTTTGCCGCCAACCCGGAAGCCAAGGCGCCGACCCCGAACATCTGGATCTGGGCCATGGCCATGTCGACCTTCTCCCAGAAGAAGGACGCCACCTGGTACTTCCTGCAGTGGGTCACGGGTCCGGAGCACGACCTGTTCGGCGCCCGCAAGATGGACCTCGTCAACCCGGCGCGGTCCAGCGTCTGGGCCGACGAGATGTTCCGCGACAAGCTGTCGGCGTCCTACCCGGGCTACGTCGAGATGCACGACGTTTCCGCTCCCGGCGCCTCGATCAAGTTCACGGCTCAGCCGCTGTTCTTCGATCTGACGACCGAATGGGCAGCCATGCTGCAGAAGATGGTCGCCAAGGAGGTCCCGGTCGATGAAGGCATCGACCAGCTGGCCGAGAGCGTCAACCGTCAGCTCAAGGATGCCGGCCTGGGCTAAGCCCGCCGGTATCGGGGCGCCCCGCGACAGGGGCGCCCCGCATACAACCGAACCCGACCATTGGCGACCGATGTGCCAGCAGTGTCCCGGATACTGCTGACAGAAGGATTTTGTGATGAGCGACGCCACGATGAACCAGAAGCCGAGACGCGGTTTTCGCGTCAGCCGCGGCGCCTTGCCCTACCTGCTGAGCCTGCCGGCGTTGCTGACCTGTATCGGGATCCTGGTCCCGTTCTTCACCGCCGTTGCCTATTCGCTTCAGCGCTATCGCTTGTCGCAACCCTGGGCCCGAAAGTGGAACTGGGGCGAGAACTATTTGAATTTCCTGTCCGATCCTGCCTTCTGGAACACGCTCAAGGTCTCCCTGACCTATGCGTTCCTGACCGTCGGCATCGAGCTTCTGCTAGGGCTCGGCATCGCGCTGCTGCTGCAGAAGCGCACGCGGTTCAACAATTTCGTCTCCATCATGCTGCTGATGCCGCTGATGACCGCTCCGGCACTGGCGTCGCTGATGTGGAAGCTGATGACCAATCCTGGCTTCGGCATCCTGAGCTATTTCGCCTCGCTGATCGGGCTGCATGATTTCCGCTGGGCATCGGATCCGTCCACGGCCATGCTGACGGTGGTTCTGGTCGACATCTGGGTCTACACGCCCTTCATCATGATCCTGCTGCTCGCCGGCCTGCGCTCTCTGCCGCAGCAGCCCTTCGAGGCCGCCGCGCTGGATGGTGTGCCGCGCCTGTTCGTCTTCTGGCGCATCACTCTGCCGATGCTGACACCCTTCCTGCTGACGGCCACGCTGTTCCGCGTCATCGAGAGCATCCAGCAGTTCGACATCATCTACGCCATGACCCAGGGCGGCCCGGGCGACAAACTCACCGTCTTCCAGGTCGAGGCCTACCTGAACTTCTTCCAGTCGACGAATGTGGGGCGCTCCGCGGCACTGCTCATGATCCTTTGGGCGATCACCTACATCCTGTCGAACATCTTCATCAAGAACTGGCTGCGCCTGCGTGAACGGCAGCGCGGAGAGGCGTGAGGACATAACCATGGAACACACAAGCACCCTGGAAAAGGTCCTGCGCGGCACCGCCATCACGCTGGTCATCCTGTTCTTCATGTTTCCGATCTTCTGGATCTTCCTGATGAGCTTCCAGACGAACGAGACGATCCTGCGCGTTCCGCCGTCGATCGTCTTCGATCCGACGCTGTCGAACTACACCGCGCTGATCACCGGCAAGCTCGACACGGCAGCCGGAACGCTGGAAATCAGCTTCATGAAGAACCTCTGGAACTCGCTGTTCCTCTCCGCGGCTTCCGTCGCGGTCGGCCTGGTCCTCGGTGTGCCGGCGGCCTATGCCTTCGCCCGGCTGAAGTTTCGCGGCTCCGAGGACATCGCCTTCACGCTCCTGAGCTTCCGCTTCGCGCCGCCGCTGCTGGTCCTGCTGCCGCTGACCATCTACTTCCAGCAGATCGGCCTGGCCGATACCTACCTCGGCCTGATCTGGGTCTACCAGCTCATCGTCCTGCCGCTGATCCTCTGGATCGTCCGCGGCTACTTCGAGGACATCCCGGCCGATGTCGAATATGCCTATCGCATCGCCGGCCACAGCTGGGGCGCCACCTTCCGCAAGATCGCCCTGCCGCTGGCCGGGCCCGGCATCGCCGCCGCGGGACTGCTGGCCTTCATCTTCGCCTGGAACAACTTCGTCTTCGCCCTCGTGCTGGCCTCGGCCGACAAGCAGCCGGTGACCGTCGGTGCGCTCGCCTTCGTCACGGCGTCGGGCATTCAGTACGGCCAGGTGGCCGCCGGCATCGTCCTGTCGATCCTGCCGACATTCGCCCTGGCCCTCTACGCCCAGCGCTACCTCGTCGAAGGCCTGTCGCTCGGCGCGGTGAAAGGATAACCCCATGTCGCTTCAACTCACCGACATCGTCAAATCCTTCAAGGAGGACCTGGTGCTGGACGGCGTCTCGCTCGACGTTGCCACCGGCGAGACCCTCGTCCTCTTCGGCCCCTCGGGCGCAGGCAAGACGGTCCTGCTTCGCCTCATCGCCGGCGTCATCGAACCGGACGAGGGCAGCATCCGCATCAACGGCGCCGACATGGACGGCGTCGAGCCGGAGGATCGCGGTATCGGCATGGCGTTCCAGAACTTCGCGCTGTTTCCGCACATGGATGCCCGCGAGAACATCGCCAGCCCGCTGATCGCGCGCCGCGAGAGCAAGACCGGCATCAAGCGCCGCGTCGAGGACGTCGCCAGGCTGCTCAAGATCGATCATGTGCTGCATCACAAGCCAAAGGAACTCTCCAACGGCCAGAAGCAGCGCACCGCCTTGGGACGGGCACTGGCGGGTGAGCCGTCCATCCTTCTGCTGGACGATCCGCTGCGCAACGTGGATGCCAAGCTGCGCTTCGAGATGCGGCTGGAGCTGCCGCGCCTCCTGAAGGACCAGCAGGCCACCGTCATCTACGTGACGCAGGACTACAAGGAAGCCATGGCGCTCGGCGACCGGATCGCCGTCATGAGCGGCCATGGCATCGCGCAGATCGGCACGCCGGAAGACATCTACCTGTCGCCGGCCAACACCGAGATCGCGCGCCTGTTCGGCGATCCCGTCATCAACCTGCTGGAGGTCACGCCGGAACGCGGCGAGGCCGGCGTGCAGGTCAAGCTTTCGGGAACGGCCGTGCCGATCAATCCCGGCTACACAGGGTCGATCGGTCATTCCTGTATCCTGGGCATCCGCCCCGAGGGCATTCACTTCGCCGATGCCGGCACGCCGGGTGCGTTCCCGGTCACGATCGAGGCGGAAACGCCGCTTAACGAGAAGACTGTCACCCTCGCGGCGACCGAGAACAAGCGCGAAATCCTGATTTCGCGGCCGAGTGGCACATCCGCGCCCGACAGCGGACAGGCCCATATCGTCATCGACAGCGGCGCGGTCATCCTGTTCGACAGGGCAACCGGAAACCGCATTGCACTGCCGGCAACCGATGCCGCGAAGGGAGGGGCAGCATGAGCGAGACCATGCTCCGGCTGGAAAATGTCGACAAGTTCTACGGACCGATCGGCAAGGGGGTCCACGCCGTCCGGAACATCAACATGGACGTCGCCAAGGGCGACATCATCGCGCTGCTCGGGTCCTCGGGCTGCGGCAAGACATCGACGCTGCGCATGATCGCCGGTTTCGAGGAAACCAGCCGCGGCAAGATCTTTCTATCCGGGCGCGAGGTGCACCGGCTTCCCCCGGTCAAGCGGCACGTCGCCATGGCCTTCGAGGGCTATTCGCTGTACCCGACGGTCAACGTGCGCGACAACATCGCCTTCGCCCTGAAGGCGGCGAAGCTGCCGGAGGCCGAGGTCGCCTCCCGCGTCCGCGACGTCGCCGAGATGCTGGAGATCTCCGACATCCTCGACCGGATGCCGAACTCGATCTCGGGCGGCCAGCAGCAGCGCGCGTCGCTTGCCCGCGCCCTGATCCGCGATGCCGACCTGCATCTTCTCGACGAGCCGATGGGCCAGCTCGAGCCGCAACTGCGAACGCTTCTGCGCGGCCGCATCAAGCACTTCATCAAGCAGCGCGGTCTCACCGCCATCCTGGTCACCCACGACCAGACCGAGGCCAACGCCCTGGCCGACCGCATCGCGGTCATGGAAGGTGGCGTGCTGCAGCAATACGGCAGCCCGGCCGAGATCAAGGAGCGTCCGGCCAATCTCTTCACCGGGACCTTCGTCGGGGAACCGCCGATGAACGTCTTCCCCGTCACCGCCTCCACCGTCGGCGACAAGCTGCATTTCGACCTGGAAGGCGGCCTCGACCTGGCCTATGCCTCCAATGCCTTCGCACCCGACGTCCGCGAAGCCATCCTCAAGCGTGGCCGCGTCATGGTCGGCGTGCGGCCCTATGCCGTCCGCCGGTCCGAGCACGGCCCTGCAGCGCGGGTCCTGACGAACCAGTGGCTCGGCGACCAGAGCCACATCGCGGCAGCCTTCGCCAACGGCAACCTCGTGCTCGTTGAACATGACCGCGCCAGGGTCGGGATCGGCGAGGAAATCCGCGTCGAGCTGGACCCGGCCGACCTCCACGTCTTCGACCTGGAGAGCGGCAAGGCGATCAGCCACGGACAGGAACTGGCGTGATGACCGGCGGCGGCGATCTCATCATCGGTATCGATGCGGGAACCTCCGTCATCAAGTCGATTGCGTTCGACCTGTCCGGCCGGCAGATCGCGGTGGCCTCGACGCCGAACCGCTACACCGTCCTGCCTGATGGCGCCGCATTCCAGCCCCTGGCCGACACCTGGGAAGACTGTGCCCGGACGCTGCGGGAACTGGGCGAACTGGTCCCCGGCCTCGCGAACCGCACCGTCGGCATTGCCGTGACGGCGCAGGGGGATGGTACCTGGCTCGTCGGCCCCGGCAACGAACCGGTTGCCGACGGCTGGCTCTGGCTCGATGCCCGCGCGGCGCCGGTCGTCCGGCGCCTGCGCCAGTCCGCCGCCGATATCGACCGTTTCGCCCATACCGGCAGCGGGCTCAACGCCTGCCAGATGGGAACCCAGCTCGTCCGCATGAAGGAGATCATGCCCGAGGCCGTTGCCACGGCCGAGGTGGCGCTGCACTGCAAGGACTGGCTCTATCTGAATTTCACGGGTGTTCGCGCCTGCGATCCGTCGGAAGCCAATTTCACCTTTGGCGATTTTCGCACGCGGGCCTACGACGACAGCGTCATCGACGCGCTCGGCCTGACGTCGGAGCGCCGCCTGTTGCCCGAGATCGTCGACGGGTCGCAGGTCACGCATCCGCTGAGTGATGCGGCCGCGGCCGCGACGGGCCTGAAGGCCGGAACGCCGGTCTCGCTCGGCTATGTCGACGTTGCCTGCACGGCGCTTGGCGGCGGCATCTATACTGCCGGCTCCGAAGCCGGCTGCACCATCATCGGCTCGACCGGCATGCACATGCGCGCGACCACGCCGGAAAACGTCTTCCTCAACGAGGAGCGGACCGGCTACGTCATGTGCCTCCCGATTCCCGGCGTCGTGGCGCAGATCCAGTCCAACATGGCCGCGACCCTGAACATCGACTGGCTGCTGAAGGTCGCCTCCGACCTGATGGCCGACATGGGCAAGCCGGTGAATCATCGCGACCTTATCGCCCACATCGACACCTGGATCGCCGCGGCGCAGCCGGGCAGGGGGGTCTACCACCCCTATATCTCCGAGGCCGGCGAGCGCGGTCCCTTCGTCGACAACGCGGCGCGGGCGAGCTTCATCGGCCTGTCGTCCTCGCATCGTTTTCCGGACCTTGTCCGCGCCGTCATCGAGGGCCTCGGCCTTGCCGCACGCGATTGCTACGGCGCCATGGGCGACATGCCGTCCGAGGTGCGCCTGACCGGCGGCGCGGCGCGGTCGAAGGCGCTGCGCTCCATCTTTTCCGCCTCCATCGATGCCCCGGTTCGCACCTCCGCACGCGAGGAGGCAGGCGCCGCCGGCGCGGCCATGATGGCGGCCGTTGCCAACGGCGTCTACGACACGATGGACGCCTGCATCGCCGAATGGGTGACGCCGCTGCTGGGCGAAGCCGAAGCGCCGGATGCCGGCCTGGCCGCCGTCTATGCCCGTACCTATCCCGCCTATCGTGCCGCCCGCGAGGCACTGGTGCCCGTCTGGGCGCAGCTTTCCGAGACAGGAGACAATTGAGATGTCCAGATCCGTCGCCATCATCGGCGATCATTTCATGCTGCCGGAAGTGTTCGAGGAAAAGATCGTCGCGGCCTGCGGTGACAAGGTGTCGATCCGCACCCGCAAGGACAATTGGCCCGACGAACCCATGGAACACGGCTACGCCGTCGAAGGCATGGACGGGCTGAAGGAATATTTCGGCACCGCCGACGACGTGGTGGACTTCGTCGGCGACGCCGAGATCCTCGTCACCCAGTTGGCCCCGCTCTCGGCCGGCATGATGGACCGCCTTCCGAACCTGAAGCTCGTGGCGGTATCGCGCGGCGGACCGGTGAACATCGACATGACCGCTGCCCGCGAACGCGGCATCACGGTGGTCAACACGCCCGGGCGAAACGCCACCGCTGTCGCGGAGTTCACCATCGGCGCCATTCTTGCCGAGACCCGCAAGATCCGCGAAGGCCACGAAGCCCTTCGGAAGGGTATCTGGCGCGGCGATCTCTATCGCGCAGATGTGACCGGCCGCGAACTGAACGAACTGACCGTCGGCGTCATCGGCTACGGCAACATCGGCACCAAGGTGGTCAAGCTGCTGCGGGCCTTCGGCACCAGGGTGCTGGTCTGCGACCCCTATGTCCAGCTGTCGCAGGAGGATCGCCTCGCCGGTGTCGAGCATGTCGCGCTGGACGAGATCCTGCAGCGCTCCGACGTCGTCAGCATGCATCCGCGCGTGACCGATGAAACGCGCAAGATGATCAACGCCGACACGCTCAGGGCCATGCGTCCCGGCACGATCTTCGTCAACACCGCGCGCGGCCCGCTGGTCGACTACGACGCGCTCTACGATGCGCTGGAGTCCGGCCATCTCGCCGGTGCCATGCTGGAAACCTTCTCCGTCGAACCGGTGCCGGAAGACTGGCCGCTGCTGCAATTGCCGAACGTGACGCTCACTCCGCATATTGCCGGCGCGTCGGTGCGCACGGTCACCTTTGCCGCCGAGCAGGCGGCCGAGGAGGTACGCCGCTACATCGCCGGCGAAGGCCCCCGCAACCAGTGCTGACCAAGGATCGTCCCTTGACCCATCGCCCGCAAGAGGCCGGCATCGAAACCAGGATAGGACGATGACACAGATCGCCAACGACCCCGAATTCCAGGCCCTGCGCACGGTATCGGCAAGGGCCGGCGCCGATCCGCTGCTCGTTCAGGCGGCGGGCGGCAACACCTCGATCAAGCGTGATGGCATCCTCTGGATCAAGGCGTCCGGCACCTGGCTGATGAACGCGGACAAGGACGACATTTTCGTTCCCGTCGATCTCGGCCAGTTGAACAAGGCGGTGCGCCGCGATGACGGCTCGGCCGAAAAGGCCCAGGATTTCGTGGTCGCCGACCGGAACCCGTCCGGCCTGCGCCCCTCCATCGAGACGACCGTTCATTCGGCCCTGCCGCAGGACGTGGTGATCCATGTCCATTGCGTCGGCACCATCGCCCATGCAGTGCGGGCGGATGCCGGGGCTGTGCTGGCCGAAAAGCTTGCCGGTCTCGACTGGGCCTTCGTTCCCTACGTCAAGCCGGGCCTCACCCTTTCCCATTCGATCGAGGCGGTCCTGAAGCCGGAAACCCGCGTGCTTGTCCTCGGCAATCACGGCCTGGTCGTCTGCGGCGATACGGTGGCAGAAACCGAAGCGTTGATGGACGATGTCCATGCACGCCTGACCGGCACGCCTCGCGCAACGGCAAGCGCGGACATCGAGGCGCTGAAACGGCTGGCGCAGGGCACCGGCTACGATCTGCCCGCCGACCCGGCAAGCCATGGCGCGGCGCTCGATGCGGCAAGCGCTGCGATGGCCGGGCAGGGCAGTCTCTATCCCGACCACGTGATCTTCCTCGGCGTCGGCTCCGTGCTGGCCGGCGAGGGGGAGACAGCCGCGGATGTCGCCGCCCGCTTTGAAGCGGCCGGCCTGCCAGCACCCGTGTCGATCCTGTTTCCGGGCAAGGGTGTGCTGATGAACGGCTCGGCGAATGCCGGTGCCCAGGCGCTGGCCCGCTGCCTCGCCGACGTGACGACGCGGATCCCGGCAGGAACGGCATTGAACTACCTGACCGAAGCGCAGAATGCCGAGCTTCTGGATTGGGACGCGGAAAAATACCGCCAGGCGCTGAACAACAAGGGAGCAGGGGCGTGAGCACAGCCGCGCCTTCGCTTTTCGTCGGCATCGATGTCGGAACCTCCGGCGTCCGCGCCGTCGCGATTGACGGCGACAGGCAGGTCGTCGCGCAGGGGGCTGCGCGAATGGATTCATTCAGCGAGGACCATCGCTCGCCCGATGCCTGGCGTACCGCGCTCCAGGCCGCTCTCGCCGCCCTGTTTGGGAGCGTCGATCCGGCTGCGGTTGGCGCGCTGGCCGTGGATGGTACGTCGGGCACCATGCTGCCGGTTGATGGCGCCGGTACGCCGCTGGCGCAGCCCATGATGTACAACGACCCGGTCGACGATCCGGCGGTGATCGCGGCAATCGCCGCCGTCGCGCCACCGGAGAGCGCTGCCCTGGGAAGCAATTCGGCGCTCGGTCGCGCCATCGTGCTGCAGGCTGCACCGGGCACGGTCCGGATCATTCACCAGGCCGACTGGATTGCCGGCCAATTGTCCGGCCGGTTCGACGTCAGCGACGAGAACAACGCCCTGAAAACCGGCTACGACCCGGTCGCCCGGCAATGGCCGGACTGGATCGCAAAAACCGGCATGGCGGCCGCGATGCTACCGTCCGTCGTGGAACCGGGAACGGTCACCGGGCGGGCAGGGGGCGCGCTTGCACGGCAGCTCGGGCTTCATCCAGAGACCCTGATCGTGGCCGGTACGACCGATGGCTGCGCCTCGTTCCTGGCCACCGGTGCCAGCGAACCGGGCGACGGCGTCACCGCGCTCGGGACGACGCTCACCATCAAGCTGTTCAGCGACACGCCGGTTTTCGCTCCGCAATTCGGGATTTACAGCCACCGGCTGGCGGGCGGCTGGCTGGCTGGCGGCGCGTCCAACACGGGCGGAAACGTCCTGGCGGCCTATTTCGACAGCGAAACCATTGCCAGACTGTCGGCGGCCATCGATCCGGAGACCGATACAGGCCTGGACTATTATCCGCTTGCAAGGCCGGGCGAGCGCTTTCCTGTCAGCGACCCGGACTTCGCGCCACGCATGGAGCCGCGGCCGGCCGACGACACGCTGTTTCTCAAGGCCATCCTCGAAGGCATCGCCGCGATCGAGGCCATGGCTTACCGCAAACTCGTCGAACTCGGCGCGCCGGCGCTGGCTTCGATCCGTACCGTCGGAGGAGGGGCCTCCAACACCGCCTGGGCCCGGATGAGGGAGCGCGGGCTGGGTGTCCCTGCCCGTTCCGTCACTTCGCTCGACGCGGCCTATGGCACGGCACTCCTGGCGCTGCAGGGCGCAACGCCGGAGATCGCGGCATGAGCCCGGAAACCGGGACATCCAGCCGGATCGGACTGGCCGGCCTCGTCGGCCGCCACGGCACCTTTTTCGTCGACCAGTTCGGCGTGCTGCATGACGGTACGCTGGCCTATCCCGGCGCCATCGATGCCCTGGCGCACATGACCCGGGCGGGGTGCACGGTCGTCCTGCTGTCCAACTCCGGCAAGCGGGCGGCGTCCAACATCAAGCGGCTGAACACGCTCGGTTTCGCGCCTGACACCTACAGCGCGTTCGTCAGCTCGGGCGAGGTTGCCTGGCACATTCTCAAGCGCGAACTCGATTCAGGCCAGATGGCCAGCGGCAGCCGCTGCCTGCTCGTCGCCCGCGACGACGACCGCTCCGCCATCGAGGGTCTTGGGTTCGTCGATGCTGTTGATGGCGCAGATGCCGACGTCATCCTTTTGTCAGGCAGCCGCGGCGACCGGATCACCATGGCGGACTACGAGGCGCTGCTGGCACCCGCGGCGCGGCGCGGCATTCCGTGCCTGTGCACCAATCCGGACAAGATCATGCTGACGCCAACGGGTCCGCATTTCGGTGCCGGCGCGATCGCCGATGCCTATGAGGCCATGGGCGGACCGGTACGCTGGATCGGCAAGCCGTATCCGGAGATGTATCGCTTCGCGCTGGACATGTTCGGCGCGGCGCCTTCGCCGGATATCTGCTGCATCGGCGACAGCATCGAGCATGACATCGCCGGCGGTGCCGGCCTGGGGCTGACGACGGCGCTGGTGCGGTCGGGCATTCTTGCCGACATGGACGAGCGCGAACTCGAGCGCCTGTATGCCGAACACGGGGCGCGACCGGACTACACGATCGACCGTTTCGCGATGTGACCGGGCGCAGGGACCGGTGTGCAGCCGCTGCATGACACCTCCAGATAAATGTTGCATAAGATGGATTATGGAACTGTATGCTATAGGCAAGTCCTTGTGTGGCAAGGACCCGGGCTTGCCGGACTACGCCTGGTGCACTCCTGGCCGCCTATCCCTTCAGGTCCGCGATCGTCGCATGCGCAGCCTTGAGCAAGGCTTCGGTTCCGGCTTCGAACACCGCGTCATGGGCGCCCGCCGCGGCCCACACCGTTTCAAAGCGCAGCAGCGTTTCATCGGCAAGGCACGGTATCTCGATCTTGTGGCCGAGCGGCGAAACCCCACCGATGGCAAATCCTGTTTCCTCGCGGATCAGGCGCGGATCGGCACGGCCAAGCGGCTCGCCGGCAAGTGCTGCGGCCTTTGCCAGGTCGAGCGTGTTGTCGCCGGCCACCAGGAACAGGCACAGCCGGCCGCTGTTCTGGCCCTGGAAGATCAGCGACTTGACGATCTGGGCGACGTCGCAGCCGCATTGCCGGGCGGCTTCCGCGGCTGTCCGCGTGGATTCGCCCATCCGGCGGACGCTGATATCGAGGCCGGCAGCCTTCGCGGCCGCTTCCACCCGTGCAATGCTCTTGCTCATGCGCCACTCTCGCCGACAGTCCCGGATGACATGGAAAATTCGAAGACGAGCCCGTCGTGCGCCGGTTCCACGTTGTGCGGCGTTTCGGCCATGACGGTCGCATGATCGAGCGGCACATGCATGTGCGTGAGGACGGCGCGACCCGGTTTCAACCGGTCGATCCAGTCCAGCGCTTCACCAAGCGAGAAATGGCTCGGATGCCGCCGGTACTGCAAGGCATCGATGACGAGAAATTCCAGATTATCCAACCGTTCCAGTGTCTTTTCAGGAAATGCTGATACATCGGAACAATAGGCCAGGTCGCCGATGCGGAAAGCCAGCGAATGGATGTCGCCGTGCACCTGGCGCAAGGGTTCGAAGGTGATGGGCCCGCCTGCGCCGGTCACCTGGAACGGTTCGTAGTGGCGGATCGGGTTGGCGCGCAGGATCGGCGGATAGGACGACCCCTCGGGCGTGCGGAAGCAATAGCCGAAGGCTTCCATGAGACGCGACTTGGTCGCCTCGTCTGCCCAGATGTCCATCAGCTTGCGCTGCGTGATCACGTAGCCGCGCAGGTCGTCGATGCCATGGATGTGGTCGGCATGCGGATGGGTGTAGACGGCACCGTCCAGCGTATCGGCGCCCGCGCGCACCATCTGCTCCCGGAAATCAGGTCCGGTGTCGATCACGACACGGGTAATGCCGGCGTCGGAAATGCGCTCGACCAGCGCCGAGGCGCGCGTCCGCCGGTTTTTCGGATTATGCGGATCGCAGGCGCCCCAGTCACCCGAAATGCGCGGCACGCCAGGCGACGAGCCGCATCCGAGAATGGTGAAGCGCAGCGTGTCCGCCATGACCACCCTCAGAGAGCCGGCATCTTGGAAAACAGCCGCAGGCAATTGGCCGTGGTGGCCTCGGCCAGCGCCGCTTCGCTGACGCCCTTGCACTCCGCCAGGACCCGCGCCGTGTTGACCACGAAGGACGGTTCGTTGCGCTTGCCGCGATGCGGCGGCGGCGCGAGATATGGCGCATCGGTTTCGACCAGCAGGCGTTCCAGCGGCAGATCGGCGGCAATGTCGCGGATTTCCTGGCTGTTCTTGAAGGTCAGGATGCCCGAAAAGGACACGTAGCCGCCGAGCACGATGCCGGTCTCCGCCAGGGCGCGGCCGGAGGAGAAACAATGCAGGATGAAGGGAAAGCTCCCCTTCCCTGTTTCCTCGGTCAGGATTGCGGCCATGTCGTCGTCGGCATCGCGCGAATGGATGACAAGCGGCAGGCCGGTTTCACGCGCCGCCGCGATGTGCTGGCGAAAGCTCGCGGCCTGGGCCTCACGGGGCGACTTGTCGTAGAAATAGTCCAGCCCCGCCTCGCCGATGGCGACGCATTTTGGATGCGCAGCCAGGCCGGCCAGGTCCGCCGTGGTCACGTCCGGTTCCTCGCCGGAATTGTGCGGATGGGTGCCGACCGAGCAGTACACCGGTTCATGGGCTTCCGCGATGGCCCGGATGGCGTCGAACCGGCGCACCCGCGTCGAGATCGTCACCATGCGCTTGACGCCGGCGTCCAGCGCGCGCTGCACCACGGCCGCCCGCTCTTCTTCGAAATCCGGAAAGTCGAGATGGCAATGGCTGTCGATGAGCACGGGCTGGTCCGCCATGTCAGGCCTGCTCCCTGTCCACGTAGCGCGGGAAGACCCCCTGCGGCGCCGGCAGGGTCGTGCCGGGCACCAGGCGGTCCTCGAGGTTGGCGAAGGCGCGCGCGTCATCGGCCACGGCCACGAGGTCGAGCAGCCTGGCGCAGGACGCCGGCATGATCGGCTGGGCAAGGATGGCGATGCGCCGCACGGTTTCGGCAACCGTGTAGAGCACGGTGGCCATGCGGTCCGGGTCGGTCTTGCGCAGCACCCAGGGCGCCTGCGTGTCGATGTACTTGTCGGCTTCGGTCACGATGGCGAAAACGGCTTCCACCGCCTTGTGGATGGCCTGCCGGTCCATCGCTTCCCGCGCGGCGTCCAGCGCCTTTGCGGCCGACGCGATCAGCGCCTCGTCTTCCGGCTTGAGGGCGCCGTTGTCCGGTACCTGGCCGCCGCAGTTCTTGGCGATCATCGACAGCGAGCGTTGCGCCAGGTTGCCGAGGCCGTTGGCGAGGTCCGCGTTGGTCCGCTGGACGATGGCCTCGTGGCTGTAGGAGCCGTCATTGCCGAACGGGACTTCGCGCATGAAGAAATAGCGCACCGGGTCCAGTCCGTATTCGTCCACCAGGGCGAAGGGATCGACCACGTTGCCGACCGACTTGGACATCTTCTCGCCCTTGTTGAACAGGAACCCGTGCGCGAAGACGCGGCGTGGCAGCGGCACGCCGGAGCTCATCAGGAAGGCCGGCCAGTAAACGGCATGGAAGCGCACGATGTCCTTGCCGATGATGTGCAGCGCCGGCCAGTAATCCCAGCGCGGGGCATCGGCATCCGGGAAACCGGCCGCGGTGATGTAGTTGGTCAGCGCATCGACCCAGACGTACATGACATGCTTGTCATTGCCGGGCACCGGTATGCCCCAGTCGAAGCTGGTGCGCGAGATCGACAGGTCCTTGAGCCCGCCCTTGACGAAGCTCATCACCTCGTTGCGCCGCTCGGCGGGAGCCACGAACTCCGGATTGTCGTTGTAGAGCGCCAGCAGCTTCTCTTCATAGGCCGACAGGCGGAAGTAGTAGCTTTCCTCTTCCACCCACTCGACCGGGGAACCGAGCGGCTCGCGCCGAACACCGTCCTCGCCAACGGTCGTCTCGCCTTCGTCGAAGAACGCCTCCTGGCGCACCGAGTACCAGCCGCCATAGGTGTCGAGGTAGATGTCGCCGTTGGCTTCCATGCGCCGCCAGAGCTCCTGGCAGGAGACGCGATGGCGGTCCTCCGTGGTGCGGATGAAATCGTCATTGGAACAGCCGAGAACGGAAACCATCTTCTGGAAGACCGCCGAGTTGCGGTCGGCCAGTTCGATCGGTGCAATGCCTTCCTTGACCGCCGTCTGCTGCATCTTCTGGCCGTGCTCGTCGGTGCCGGTCAGGAAGAACACGTCCTTGTCGTCCAGGCGGGCGAAACGGGCCAGAACGTCGGTCGCGATCGCCGTGTAGGCGTGGCCGATATGGGGCACACCGTTGGGGTAGAAGATCGGCGTGGTGATGTAATATTTCGACTGGGTCATGGGTCCTGAAACGCTCCCGCACTGGGCGATTGTGTGCTCGCGGCGGGATAGCGCAATTGTTGCCGTTTTGCCAGTGCGCCGGATGCGATTTGGCCTCAGCCGTTGATGGCGCCGTGGAGCCGCTGCAACAGGCCGGTGACGTGCTGGCGCTTGTCCAGATTGTAGGTTTCGCGCTCGATGATCGTCTGCCGTGCTTCTTCCCAGAGGCCGGCCAGACGGTTCGCCATCGGCGTGTCACCGGCCTGCGCGGCGGAGACCGCATCGCGGCCGAGCCGGTCGGTCACGTGACGGTTGAACAGGTCGAGTGCGATTTCCGCGTCGCGTGCGGCAAGCGCCTGGCCGATCCGGATTGCCTCGCCGGTGTCGAAACGGGCCGAATCGAGAACCTTGTCCACGGCCTGGGCGACATCGAGCCCGCCGTGCCGGGTCAGCAGGAGCGCCCTGCGCACGCTGCCCTCGGCCAGTTGCACAAGCTTGGCACGCGCGCCGGCATCCGGCGGCACGTCCTCCGACAGGGCGCCCATTGCTGCCATGAGGTCGTCATCGCCGAGCGGACGCAGCCTGTGAACCTGGCAGCGTGACCGGATGGTCGGCAGCAAGCGCCCCGGCGAATGGCTGATCAGGACGAACAGCGTATCGCGTGGCGGTTCCTCGAGGTTCTTCAGCAGCGCGTTGGCGGCCGCCGTGTTCATCTGTTCGGCGGCGTCCACGATCACGATGCGCCAGCTGCCGTCATGGCTGGTCATGGAGAGGAAATGCCCGAGCCGCCGGATCTCGTCGACGGTGATGAAATTCTTGAACCCCCCGCCGGTATCGCGTGGCGGTCGCGTCAGGTGCAGGACCGACGGATGGGCGCCGCTGGCAATCTGGCGCCAGACCGGGTGCCCGGCGGCGGGAGGAACCAGCGTATCGGGTGCATGCGGCCGGTCGCGCTGCGTCAGCATGTGAAAGGCGAGGTGAAAGGCCAGCGTGGCCTTGCCAATGCCCTGCGGCCCGGTCACCAAGGCCCCGTGATGCATCTTGCCCGTCCGCCACGACGTGGCAAATCGGCATGCGGCTTCGTCATGACCGACGAGATGCACGTTTTCGGCCGGTTCCGGAATGTCGGGAAGGCTGTCTGCCTGTTCCGGGGCAAGGCGTTCGCTCATGACTGCCTAGCCGTCTGCCGTGGCCGGTTCACGGCCCGCCGAATGGGCCAGGAGAGCGGCGACGGCCACGCGCACCGCCTTTGCGACCGACTCCGTATCGCCGCTGGCATCGATGACGCGGCAGCGGTCCGGTTCGGCCTCGGCAATATCGAGGAAAGCCTGCCGCCGTTCCTCGTGTACGCCCGCCTGTTCCTTTTCGTAACGGTCCGCCTGTTCGTCGCCGCGCCGCGAGCGCGCACGCTCGAGACCGAGTTCAGCAGGCAGGTCGAGAATGAGCGTCAGGTCCGGAACCATGCCGTTGATGGCGACTTCCTCCAGCCGGGCCATGAAATCCGGCGAAAGCTTTCCCGTCACGCCCTGGTAGACACGGGAGGAATCCATGAACCGGTCGCACAGGACGATCATGCCGGCTTCCACCGCCGGCCGGATCACCTGCTCGACGTGATCGGAACGGGCCGTCGAGAAGAGAATGGCTTCCATTGCCGGGCCGAAGCGCTCCGCGGCGCCGGACAGCAGGACGTGGCGCACGGCCTCGGCGCCGGGCGAACCACCCGGCTCGCGTGTCACCAGAACCTCGTGTCCCGTGGCGCGAAGCCATTCGGCTAGCATCTCGATCTGGGTGGACTTGCCAGCCCCTTCGCCGCCTTCGAATGTGATGAAAAGCCCTGTCGGCAAGTATTCCGGCCTTCCTGACGCCAATCGATCTGCAACCGTCATAGTCCGCCTTGCACAGGCCGTCCAGCCCGGCGTCCCGTTTGCCAGTTTTGAAGCGGGACCGGATCGGCTAGCCGCGCAACCAGCCGATCATCAGCTCCTCGATCGCGTCCATCGCCCGCTGCTGCAGCGTGCCCTTGCCGACGCTCTCCGCGGCATAGAGCGGGGTTTCCTGGCTGAGGGTATCGCCGATCCACACCTTGAGCGAACCGATGCGCGCGCCCTCTTCCACCGGCACGTCGACCGGCCCCTGGTAGACGATGCGGGCGATGAGCCGGTCGCGGTTGGTGATCGGGACCAGGATCGACACCGCCCCTTCGGCCCGCAGTGCCACGCCCGATTTCTCGCCACCGTACAGGTCGGCTTCGCCGATGATTTCCCCGGCCTTGAAGATCTGCTTGCGTTCGAAGGCCCGGATGCCCCAGTCGAGGATTTTCCGGGCCTCCTCGGCGCGTTCCCGGTCGGTCTTCATGCCTGACATCGCCACGAAGATTCGCCGCCCCTCGCGATTGACGGACCCGACGATGGCGTAGCCGCTGTCCTCGGTAAAACCGGTTTTCATCCCGTCCGCGCCGATATCCATCCGCAGCAGCGGGTTGCGGTTGCGCTGGCGGATCTTGTTCCAGGTGAACTCCGGCTCGCTGTAGAACTTGTAATATTCGGGATAGGTCTTCCAGATGTGGAAGGCGAGTTGCGCCAGTTCCTTCATCGTCACCACCTGCCCCTCCGCCGGCAGGCCGGTCGCATTCTTGAAGACGGACTTTTCCAGCCCGATCTTGCGGGCGCGTTCCGTCATCAGCCTGGCGAAGTTTTCTTCCGAGCCGGCCATGCCTTCGGCGATGATGATGCAGCCGTCATTGGCCGACTGGACGATGACCGCCTGGATCAGGTCTTCCAGCCGGATCTCGGACTTGAGCTCGGCGAACATGGTCGATCCGCCCGAGGACGCACCGCCCTTGCGCCAGGCGTTCTCGGACACGTAGAACGTATCGTCCATGGAAAGCCGGCCGGTCTTCAGCGCATGGAAGACCACTTCCATGGTCATCAGCTTCGCCAGCGAGGCCGGGGGAACGGGCTTGTTCTCGTTCTTGGCAAACAGGATCGAGCCCGTATCGGCATCGATCATGTAGGCCGTATCGGCGGTGGTTTCGAATAGCTGCGCGCGAGCGGGCGCGAGAGCAACCAACAGGATCGCCCATCCCAGAAGGACAATGCGAGCCGCTGCACCTGCGAATTTCATGTCTGCTGTCCGTTTGCCGTGCGGTTTCAGGCCCCGGTAAACGTTAGCAACATATGAACGACGGGATCAACCGTCGTCGGGATCAGTCGCGGATATAAAACGCGTCGTTGGCGCCCGCCGCCCACGCGGCCTGGAGAACGGCATCCTCGTCCTGGCGCGAATCCACGTAGAGCTGCAGGATGTGCGTTTCGCCGTTTTCGCCGGGAACCGTCTGCAGTTCCACGCGTCCCTTGGTCTTCAGCGCATCCGCGACCGAAAGCGCTGCCCCGCGGCTGTCGAACTTGCCGACATTGAGCACGGAGCCCGATGCAGCCCCGCCCTGCGACCGCTTCCAGGACGCCTTCAGCGCTTCGGCGTTCAGCTTCCGGTCCAGCCCGTGGACCGAGAATGCGTCCGCGGCCGTGGCGACACGTTCCGAGGCATAGGACAAGGCATTGAAAGGCTTGAACTGGGCTAGGTCGGACCCGGGACGGGCGGTCGGGATCGGCGCGATGTCTGGCAACTGGAAGGTGGTGACGCCGGCCGGCGCATAGGCTGAGGGCGTGATGCTGCCCACGGGCAGCGATGCCGTCTGGGCGTAGGCGTTGAAGCCGACGCCGGGGAGGCCTTCGGACGGGTGCCGCGGCTTCACGACGGATGATCCGCCCTGGTCGGCCATCGCCAGCATCACGCCGGAAAGGCCGCTCGGCGGGGTCGCATTGCCCGGATTGTAGGAAGCCATCAGCGTCTCGGTCCGCTCGCCGTCCACCGGCGCGGGCCCGACGTAGTCGACTTTCACCGTCGCCACGCCGGACGACTTGTAATCGAGAAGCTCGGCCGCGCGGCGCGACAGGTCGATGATGCGGCCGTGCGCATAGGGGCCGCGATCGTTCACGCGAACGATGACCGAAGCCCCGTTCTTCATGTTGGTCACGCGGGCGTAGCTCGGCAGCGGCATGGTCGGATGGGCCGCCGACAGGTGCGTCATGTCGTAGACTTCACCGTTCGCGGTGAGGCGCCCGTGGAACGCGTCCCCGTACCAGGACGCCTTGCCGACCTTCGAATAGCCGGGATCTTTCTTAGGATAGTACCACTTGCCGCGGACCTTGTAGGGCTTGCCGACCTGGACCCGCCCGCCGCCGCGCTTGAGGCGCGAGCGCTTGTTGGTCACCCGGGGGCTGGCCTTGACGCCATATTTGGCCTCGGAGAAATACTCCTTGCCGGAGGCTTCCGAGCCCCTGGCGGACTTGTAGGAGAATTTCGTTCCAGAATCCGCGCATGCACCCAGCATCAGCATCGCCGACCCCGCGGCGAAGAATGCGACAGCGCGCTTGAAGCCCGTTAACATGACCTGCCCTCTCCTGACCCGTACCCTTTTCCGCCGGTTTCCCCGGTCTCGTCAATGACCAACCCTAGCGGAAAAGTTTTAGTAGCCGATTAATTCATTGTGGTGGCAAACGGGCAAGAATAAGGCAGCAGGCGATCTGGCCGTCAGGAATTGTGCGGTTTTGTCCCTGGCGCCGGCGGCCGAGACGGCCCCTGCCCTGTTTTGGCAGTCGCGAACCGCTTGAAAAGATCACGCGCTTGGCTCATAGGAGGCGCGTGGATGGGTGGCCGAGCGGTTTAAGGCACCGGTCTTGAAAACCGGCGTGCGTGAGAGCGTACCGTGGGTTCGAATCCCACCCCATCCGCCATTTACCCTCGAAAAAGCGTTTTCCACTGCCCTCGCCCGCAGAGAATTGTTGTTGTTTTCGAGGGTTATGCGGGAGAGGCTGAGCACCGGCCTCGGCACCTTTAGGCCCGGAAGCGGTCTCTCAGGGCCGATATTCTCCAGACCTGATGACTGCGCGGATTTAGTAAATAGCTTGCAACTCTATGATTTTACATCTCGATTATGAATCCGTGAATTCACTCCGCTGGCAGATCCGCTCCTAGGAGAAGCGCCCGAAAACAAACAAAAGGTGAATTGCCTCTGGATTCACTTCTTGTTCTCGGTCCGATTTGGGGCCGCTTGCCGTCAGGCTGGTTTCGGAATGCCACTCGGCAAAGCGGTCATAAGCCAATACCGATTTTGATGACGGTTTGGTTCTGCCACCTGACGAGTACATGACCCCTGAGCCGGAATAGCGGCGGCCCAAAATTCAGTTATTCACTCTTGGTTTATCCGATCATTTCCCAATGAATTCGCAGATTGCAGCAGCCCCCTGAACGTGATCCCCCAATTGCTGCTCTGATTGCTCTGATCCCCGGCAATTCCGGCCCGGGGCGATCCAAAGATGGGGAGCACTTCATTGCGGGAAAATATATCCAAGTAAGTAGACCACTTCCAGGAGGCTACTCCAAGCATTGTTTCTTGACGCTTGACGAGTGTGTAAGCTTCAAGTGTTCGAAGCACAGATTGATGGCTAATTTCAGCCGCGACATCTGTCGCCGGATAGACTTTGTCCACCTACCCGTACCGGTTTATAACAACACGACCTACGTTATTGTTCGGCTACCAATTTGGCGATTGTTGCAAGTCCCCCGGCAACGTCGGCAGGATGAGTAAACAACGCCTCATGGCCGCCGGAAATTTGGATCAGAGTGCTTTCGCCGACAGACTGCGCCATCGCCTTCCATGCAGCCTGCGGAAGCGAATTGTCGTCCGTCGCAAGCAGAACGAACTTCGGGGCTGTCAATTTGGCAAAGGACGAGGTGTCGATTTTATGAGTATAGTAGCCGAACGGTTGGGGCACCATCTGCGCAATGATCTCGCTTGCCTGCGTCTCCTCTACCCCAGCAAGAAGGACATGTCTCCAGAAGCCATCATTTACCCCCAGTGTATTGTCCGCCGATGCCTTCGCCTCGGCGTCAAAGGCTTTGGCGATATCTGGCGGCAGCGCATCGAAAAGCGATGATCCGTCGGCGATGATGAATGCGTTGTGAAAGACAACGGCTGAGATTTTGTCACCGGCCTTTCCTGCCGCCTGCTGAAGCAGTACGCCTGCCGCGGAATGCCCGACGAGAATCACGGGGCGTTCTTGCCTTGCGAGGGTTTCAAGCAGAATTGCTTCCGAATCGGCGAATGTAACACCCTTACGGTTCGCTTCCTTGCCGTGACCGGCGAGTGTTGAGCTGCCCCCCGAATTTCGGACGCTGACGTAGGCTATGAATTGCTGTCTGCTGATCTTCGACGAGAAGGAGATCAGAGATGTCGAAACGGAAGCAGCATTCGCCGGAATTCAAGGCG
>NZ_PDVP01000013.1 GCF_002727065.1 Zhengella mangrovi
GATACCGTTCGAGTGATCCGCATAAAATACGGAAATTGCGTACTTAATAGCATTCCCTCGCAATCGCTTCATCAACCAATTTACAGATTCCTAATCTGAGGGTCGCAGGTTCGAATCCTTTCGGGTGCGCCATTCCTTTCAAGCCTCATCGCTGTCCAACTCCTTGTCCCCTCGCCCTTCTGGCCAATACAGTCGGCCGGGAGTTCTTTGACCGATGCCCCGGGACGCCATCGCACGACGGCGAAAGCCCGCGATCCGGCCCTGATCAGGAAAGACGCGCCCGCTGGGCGGTCGGCGACACGCCGTAGGCGACACGGTAGGCCCGGGAAAAGTGGCCGAAATTCTCGAAGCCGCAGGCGATCGCCACTTCCGACACCATGTTGTCGGTCTGCAGCAGCAGATGACGCGCGCGGTCGAGCCGCATTTCCATGAAGTATTTTTTCGGCGTCGTGTTCAGGTACTTGGCGAAAAGGCGCTCGAACTGCCGGGTCGAAATGCCGAGTTCCCGGGCGATCTCGGCTTGCCTTATCGGATCCTCGATCCGTTCGCGCATGATCTGGATGGCACGCACCAGGTGCCGGTTGCGCAGCCCGTTGCGCGATTGCAGCGAGACCTTCTGTGCGGCCGTGCCCTGGCGGACCGCGTTGTAGACCATCTGGTCGGCGACCGCGACCGAGAGGTCGTAGCCGTGATCGCGCTCGATCAGGTGCAGCATGAGATCGGCCGTGGCGGTGCCGCCCGACGCGGTGGTGAACGCCTCGTCGGCCACGAACACGTTGCGCACCAGGTTCACTTCCGGGAACTCCTCCATGAAGCTGTCGTGGTATTCCCAGTGGATGGCCGTCGCCAACCCGTCCATGAAGCCCGCCTTGGCCAGCACGTAGGCGCCCGAGCAAAGGGCGCCGATCTTCGTTCCCCGGACCCGCTCGCGGCGAAGTGCCGTGATCAGCCTGCCGTGGTCCTTTTGGCGCATGTGGATGCCGGACAGGACGAAGAGCCGGTGGCTGGCCGGCAGCGTGTCGAAGCGGTGATGAACCCTGAGAACGGCACCGTCGGAGGCCGTTGCCGTCTCGCCGTCCTCGGAAGCAAACGACCAGCGGTAGAGTGCTTCGCCGCTGATCAGGTTGGCGATCCGCAGGGGATCGACCGCGCAGGCGAAGGCAATGTGGGTGAAATCCTCCACCAGGGCAAAAACGACATGCTGCGTATCCGCCATTGGCCGTCTTTCATCCTCTCTGGCACCGCGCACAGGATACTTGAACCTCGAATGTAGACAATATGTATTGGAACGACTTGCCAGGAGCCGTGAACCGATCGGCCGATGGCCCTGGTGCGCGACCGCGATGCCAGGCCAATGCAGCAAATCGGCACCGGCCTCGTGGCGCGCCGGAGGGGTTGGAAGGCCTGCGGAGAACAAGGGCGGAGGCGTGTTTCGCCCGTCTCAGCCGAAGCTGGCCACCGGATTGCCGAACCGGCTTTCATCCGGCTCGATACCGAGTCCCGGTCCCTTCGGCAGGCGGATGTGGCCGCCCTCGATACGGACCCCGTTTTCGCTGTCATAGTGACCCGCGACATGGGGCGCGGCCAGCCAGACCCCCTCGTTCAGGCGGGGCAGGACCGTGGCGCCGGCATGGGCGCAGGCCGCGTTGATGATGTCACCGCCCCACGCATCGTCGCAGGTATGCGGCAGGTTCCGCGCGGCGCAGAGGTCGCGGAACGCGCGCATCGGGTGAAGCCCGCCGATGCGTGTCACCTTCATGCCGAACCCGTCGACGAGGCCTGTTCCGGCCGCCGTGATGGCCGTGTTCAGGCTGGTTCCGTTCTCGTCCATGTACAGCGGATGCGCGATCAGGGGCCGGATCGTCCGAAGGTCTTCCAGGGTGTTGCAGGGCTGTTCGAGGACAAGCGGGATGTCCCGGCAGGCCTGGCTGAGCCGGATGGCATCGCGCGTTGGCAGCCCGCGGTTGCCATCGACGGCCAGGCGCATGCCGGTCGACCCGATCGCCTCCCAGACCTTCTTGACCGTCTCGATATCCGTCTCGACATCGCGGCCGCCGATCTTGACCTGCAGTCGCGGATAGCCTTCGCGCTGCCTTTCCGTCGCCATGCGTGCGATGTCATCGGGGTCGCCGACGCCGGTCGCATAGTAGGAGGGGACCCGTTCGGTGAGCGCGCCGCCGAGAAGGTCGCAGACCCGCATGCCCAGCGCCCTGCCGACCAGGTCATGGGCGGCGATGTCGATGGCGGCCTTGGCGTAGTTGTGACCGTTGAGGAGCGTGTCCATGGCGCGGTGCAGGGGCAGGGGCAGCAACGGCGCGCCGATGAGACCCGGTGCCATCGCCTGCAGCGCGGCAAGCGCGCCGGCGGCATGCGCCTCGGCATAGGTCGGGCCCACCGGACAGGTTTCTCCCCAGCCGGCAAGGCCATGGTCGGCAACCAGTTTTACGAGCGTCGTCGTGAGCGACCGGACTTCGGCATTGGCCATCCTGTAGGGGCCGTTCTGCACCGGAAGGTCATGACGATAGAGATGGATCTCGGTGATGCGCAAGGACGGGTCCCCAAGAGAAGACCCGCCATTCTGCGGGCCAGGTTGCAGGCGAGGTCAGTAGCTCTGGTTCAGTTCGTCCGCGGCGGGAATTTCCCGTTCGCGCCGGGCGATGTAAGCGCGCAGGGCCTCGTCCCTGGCAATGTCGAGGGCGGGCTCCTGGTAGTCGGCCAGCAGCCGGCGGGCATGGTCGAGAGCACGCCGCGTGATCTCCTTCTCGCCTTCCGCCATCCACTGCTCGACGGAATTGTTGTCGAACAGTTCGGGCATGAAATAGGCGGTCTGGAAATTCTCCTGCGTGTGCGGGTGGCCGAGGTAGTGGCCACCGGGGCCGACGTCGGGAATGGCGGACAGCGCCTGGTCGAAATCGTCCCACTTCGGACCCTCCGCCATGCGGTAGGCCATGGCGCATTGTTCCGCGTCGACCACGAACTTGGCGACCGAGCAATGCATGCCGGCCTCGTTCCAGCCGGCCGAGTGCCAGATGTAGTTGGCCCCGGCGTGCAGCGTCGCCGACAGCGTGGTCGCGCTCTCGTAGCCGGCCTGCGCGTCGAATGTCTTGGCACCGCCGAGGTTGGACGAGGTACGCCAGGGAACGTTGTAGTGGCGCGCCATCTGGCCGATCATGAAGTTCATCAGCGAGATTTCCGGCGTGCCGGCCATGGGCGCCCCCGATTTCATCGACACGGTCGAAAGGTAGTGCCCGTAGATCGCAGGCGCGCCCTTGCGGATGACCTGCGTGTAGGCCAGCGCCGAAAGCGCCTCGGCATTGAGCTGCGCGATCGTCGCCGGCACGGATGCCGGCGTGTTGGCGCCGCCCAGCACGAAGGGCGAGCACAGCACCGGCTGGTTGCGCTTGCAGAAGGCGCGCATGGCGCCGAGCATGGTCTCGTCCCACACCAGCGGCGAATTGCCGTTGCAATTGCCGGTCGTGACGGGATGGTCCTCGAGATAGTCCTCGCCGAACAGGATGGCGCACATCTCCATCACGTCTTCGGCGTTTTTCGGGCTGGTCGTCATGCCCATGAACATCTTGTCGGAATGCTTCATCGAGGAATAGGTGATCCGCAGGTGGCGCTGGCTGATCGGGTGGTCGTAGGGCTCGACGATGTGGTGCGCGGTCGAGTGCAGCGCCGGCATCATGTGGCTGAGCTTGTGGAACATGGCGAGGTCGGCAAGCGTCGGGTTGCGGCGCACGTCGTCGAGGTCGCGCAGGAAGGGGGCGCCGGTCATCGGCACGAAGATCGAGTGCCTGCCTCCGAGCTTCACGTTGTTGGCCGGGTTGCGCGCGTGATAGGTGAATTCCGCCGGGATGGTCGCGATCAGTTCGCGCACCAGGCCGCGGTCGAGGTAGACCATCTCGCCGTCCACCTTGGCGCCGGCCCGCTTCCAGTCGGCGATGGCGATCGGGTCCCGGAACAGCACGCCGACGTTTTCCAGGATATCCATGGAGGCATTGTCGATGCGCTCCACCTGGCTGCCGTCCATCACCTCGCATTCGGGAATGCCGCGCGTGAGGCCTGGCAGCATGGTGAAGTCGCGCGTGGTGCGCAGCGTGCGGCGCGCCGACCGGCCGCCGGCGCGCGACCGCAGTGTCGTGGGATGTTCGCTCATTCCGGGTCTCCTCATGTGAAGGCAGGATGAGCGCTCCGCGCGAGGTCCGCTTGCCGGAAACCGAACTTTTCGTGCAGGAAGCGACGCCGCCTCCGGAAGGCGATGATGGCGCTCCGTTCCGGCCACACGTGGCAATCGCTGGCCGCGACCTGGAGCAAGTCCGGCGGACGCGGGGCCCTGTCTGGCGTCCGCAATCGCGTCAGGGTCACGGAAACCGGCATTGGAGCGATCCGGCAGGCAGCGGAAATGGTTCAGTGGATCGCCGCGTACATGATCTTCTTCTCGTCGGCTTCCCCGGCGGAGAACTCCTCCACGATCTTGCCCTGCCGGGCGACCAGGATCCGGTCGGAAAGCGCCAGGATTTCCGGCAGGTAGGACGAGATGACGACCACGCCCTTGCCGGCATCGGCCAGCCGGTTGATGATCTCGTGGATTTCCGCGATGGCGCCGACATCGACGCCGCGGGTCGGCTCGTCAAAGATGATCAGGTCGGGGTCCTGCACCAGCGACTTGGCGATGACGACCTTCTGCTGGTTCCCGCCGGAAAGCTCGATCACCTTCACGTCGCCCGACACCGCCTTGATGTTGAGGGCGGTGCGCCAGGTCTCGCCGAGTTGCCGTTCCTCGCGCTTCGGCGCCAGCGGCTGCGACCGCCACGAGCGCGCGAGCTTGCCGACGTGGATGTTGCGCGGCGGCGTCATCGTCTCGAAGAAGCCTTCCACCTTGCGGTCCTCGGTGATGTAGGCAATGCCGTCGCGGATGGCCGGGGCGGGCGTGCGGTAGCGCACCGGACGGCCGTTCAGGACGACTTCGCCGCCATGCAGGAAGTTGCGCTTCAGCGCCCCGGCGACCACCTTGAAGGTTTCCGTCCGCCCGGCACCGACCAGGCCGAAGACGCCGGTGACCTGCCCGGCGAAGACCGAGAAAGAGGTGTTTTTCACCACGCCGGCCATGCGCAGGTTCTGCACCGAGAGCAGGCGCCGGCCTTCCGGGCGCACCGCGTCCGTATCGCCGCGGCGATGGCCGTAGAACGACTGCGACAGGTCGCGGCCGATCATCGCCTTGATGATGGTCTCACGGTCCAGCCGCCCGGTCGCTTCCGTCAGCACGTGGCGGGCGTCGCGGAGCACGGTGATCCGGTCGGCGATCATCAGCGCTTCCTCGAGGGCATGGGAGATGAAGATCACCGAGACGCCGCGCGCTTTCAGGTTTTTCACCAGCTTGAAGAAATGCTGCTTTTCCTCCGGCGTCAGCGTGGCGGTCGGCTCGTCGAAGATGATGACCCGCACGTTGTGGAGCACCGCGCGGGCGATCTCCACCATCTGCCGCTTGGCAGCCCCGAGCATGGCCACGGTCACGGTGGGGTTCACGTCGAAATTCAGCGACTGGAGGAATTGCTGGGCGGCGATGTTGATCCCGCGCAGCCGGTTGAAGGCCCGTTCCTGGCCGAGATAGAGGTTCTGTGCGACCGTCATGGTCGGCACCAGGCTCGTTTCCTGGAACACCATGGCAATGCCGAGCGCCAGCGCGTCCTTGGGCGTGGATGGCGAGACGGGCGCGCCATCGACCAGCATCTCGCCTTCCGACAGGTGCACGACCCCCGCCATCACCTTCGTCAGCGTGGACTTGCCGGCCCCGTTTTCGCCGAGCAGGGCATGGACCTCTCCGGCCCTGAGGTCGAAATCGATGCCGTCGATGGCCGCTGACCCGCCGTATCGCACGACGGCCTGCCGCAGGCTGACCACGGGTTGCGTGGGTTCGTGCGTCATGCACCGTCTCCTTGCGCGGGTTCCGCGTCCAGTCTCAGCACGGCATCGGCGCCGACCGAAAGGCAGAACAGTGCTTGCCCGATGGCCGCGGCGGCCACGACACCGTGGTTGCTTCCGTCCACGCGGCTGTGAAGCGAGCGGCGAATCCGTCCGCCGGCATCGAGGCGCACGACGAGACCGTAGGACCGTGGCGGCGCCCACGGCTTCAGCACGCCCATCTGCTTGATGCCGCCGCCCTGCAGCGGTTCGAGGAAACTGTGCGGCGGGCGCAGTTGCGGCGCCGGCCAGAGTTCGGGCGCGATGGTCGCCATCATGATCTCGCGGTACTTCCGCTCGCGCAGGATGAATTCCACCAGCTGGGTACGGCAGGCAAAGACAGTCAGCCAGAAGCCGCCTCCCTGTGCAGGCACCAGCCGCGACGGGTAGCCGGGCAGGTTTTCCAGCACCGGTTCCGGGTGCTTGCCGGGCGCGAGCCGGACAACGCGATGCTTCCAGCTTTCCGGAAACAGCAGGCTGCCGTCCGGCTCCACGGCCACGCCGAACGGGTACGCCAGCTTTTCGGCCAGGAGCAGCTCCTGTCCCGAAGCCGGATCGAGCCGGACGATCCGACCACTGCTGCGCCGCTCCATCAGGTCGCGCTGCCAGTCCTCCGGTCCATTGTGGCGGCTGGCATCGCAAACCAGAAGCGTATCGCCATTCGCGGCGATTGCGTTGACGCACTTGAACGGCTGGCCGCAGGCGCTCGTCCAGCGTGTCCCGTCGAAACGCCCGCCATGGATGCGCACCGCCAGGCCCTCGACGCCGATGGCGATCCCGCCGGCAAAGGCCGCGATGGCCGTGATGCGCCCCGATGCGTGGAACACCTCGCGCGGTTGCGCCGGCTCGGCCGGGTCGATCTCCAGGACGCGCTCGCCCGCCGCCACCAACAGGCGCTTGCCATCGCACGCCATGTCCGCCGGGTCGCTCACGCCGGCCCAGGCCGTTGCCCGGTCCAGGGCATGGTTGGGCTTGAGCACGCCGTCGAAGACGGGAACGGTACAGGCGGCATCACCGCGGCCAAGCAGCCGGTCCCTGAAGGAACGCAGGGCGGCGATCATGTCGGCAATCCCCAGCGGCGCGCGTACTGCACATAGGCCGGATCGGCCTCGCTCTCCGGCAGCTTGTAGCGGCCGATGCGATTGTTGGAGAGCCCGCCGAGGTAGAGCCAGCCCTTGTGTTCGCGCATCGAGGTGATCATCGGGTGGTTGATACCCTGCGGGTCCCACAGGCTGTAGAGCACCTTGCCCTCAAGATTGATCTTGAAGACGCAGCCGTTGTTGATGTTGGGGAACATCCACTCGTCGAACGGCAGCCGCTGGGTCATGCGCTTGCGGAACCCGGGCATGCGCATGGCCAGGTCCAGCGCTGGGCCGCGCATGCCGACCAGCGCCACCCAGTAGTTGCCGTCGGATGCCTTGTTGATGTTGTCGGGATAGCCGGGAAGGTTGTCGATCAGCACCTCGATCCTGCCCTTCTTCGGGCCGTCGAACCAGTAGCGCGAGACCGAGGCCGCCGAGGTCTGGGCGAACAGGAAGGATTGCCCGTCGTCGCACATGGAAATGCCGTTCGGGAAGCGCAGCCGGTCGATGACCGTACGCGTCGAGCCGGTGCGCGGATCGTGGCAGATGATCCGGCCGGCCGGCCGCGACTCCAGCGCGTCGACGGCATATTCGCTCATCTCGTAGCGCCGCGTCGCCTCGGAGAAGAAGATGCGGCCGTCGTCGGCGATGTCGAGGTCGTCGGCAAGCCGCAGGCGCGAATCGTCGTTGACGGAGGTCCATGACCGGTTGGTCTCGTCGGTCAGCTTGCGCACCTCGCCCGCCGGCGAGACCTGGTAGAGCCCCATCCCGCCCACGCAGACGTTCAGGTTGTCCTCCCGGTCGAAGGCAAGGCCCAGCGGTTGGCCGCCGATATGGGCGAAAATCTCCATCCGCTTGTAGTCCGGTGCGAGGAAGCGGACGATGTCGCCGTGGCGCGAACCGGAATAGAGGTTGTCGTTGCGGTCGAGAATCACGTCTTCCGGCCCCTCCACCTCGCCGAGGCCGATCACGTCCACGCCGCGCAGCGTGTCGTTGACCGCCCAGGCGTTGCCTGGCTTCGCCTCGCAGGAGGGTGGCGGCGGCAGGTAGAGGTAGTCCGGGCTGACGTAGACGCTGGAAATGATGCGGTGCCGGTTCTTGATCCAGCGGATGTCGATGACTGCGGCGGCGACGAGGATGGCGGCGAGCGTCATGCGGATGGCGCCGCCGGAGGCGGAATAGGCGGTCATGCCGTTGGTGATGATGAGCACGATGGCGAGGCCCACGATCGCCTTGGTGACCGATCCGCGGCCGCCGCCCAGCGTAATGCCGCCGAGCACCGCGGCGGTCAGCGCGGTCACCTCCATGCCGACGCCGATATTGCCGCCCACCGAGGCCAGGCGCGCGCCGAAGAAGATGGCGGCGATGGCGGTCAGCCCGCCCGAGGCGACATAGGTCAGCGCGATCGTACGCCGGACCGCGATGCCGGCATTGTAGGCTGCCCGCCGCGAACCGCCGATCGCCATCAGGTGCCAGCCGGGCCTGAGCCGCGTGAGCAGGACGTGGCAGGCCAGCGCCACGGCCGCGAACAGCCAGACATTGACCGGGATGCCCCGGATGAGCCCGATGCCGAGGAAATCCCACGTCGCCGAGTCGGGCAGCGACATGGCGATGGCCGTGGCGTGGTCCGCCGTCCAGATCTCGTAGACGGCGCGGAAGATGATCAGCGTGATCAGGGTCGTCAGGAAGGCGCGCAGCCTGAGGTAGCCGATCAGGATGCCGTTGACCGCGCCGAGCGCCATGCCGGCAAGGATCGTCACCGCGACGGCCGGCGCGGCGGACCATTCGTATTCGTGCATCAGCAGCAGCACGATGAAATTCGTCACCGCGAAGATCGATCCGACCGACAGGTCCACGCCGCCGGCCATGATGACGATCGACAGGCCGAGCACGATGAACCCGAGTTCGCCGCCCTCGCGCGCGATGATCGACAGCTGGGCGAAGGTGAAGAAACCCGGCACAAGCCAGGACAGGATCGCGAAGGTGGCCACCAGCACCAGGACGGGGATCGCGGTCTCCATCCACGGCTTGGACAGGATCTCGCCGACCACGTGATCGGGCCAGATGCGGTAGCGGATGCGTGTCAGGGTCTCGTTCAGGTGGGCCATGGCGGACCGGTGTCTGGAAACGCGGGAAAGGCGGGCGGCGGGGATCGCCGCCCGTACGATCGGGGATGGCCTACTGCTTCATCGTCCAGCAGATGCCCTCGTCGCCGGCGTTGGCGGCGGTGACCGGCGTCAGCGTCGTGTACATCTGTCCGGAGATCTCGCCGGGCTTCACGCCCGCCGACAGCAGGTACTTGATCGTCGACGCCAGGTTGGCGCCCTGGTTGGGAACCGAGTAGACGACATTGAGATCGTAGGCGCCCGACTTGACCATGTCACAGGCGGCCTTGGTTTCGCCGCCGCCCGAGGTCGCCACGTAGACCTGGTCGGAAAGCCCGGCTTCATCGACGGCGGCCGCCGTGCCGCGGTCCATGTTGTCCCAGAATCCGATGATGCCGCACAGGTCCGGGTTCTGCTTCAGCACCGTCTGGGTGATCGACTTGGCCTTGTCGGACTGCCACGAGGCCGACTGGTTGGAGACCACCTTGATGTCCGGGTTCTCGGCCAGCACGCTTTCGATGCCGGACATGGTGTAGGCGGAGGCCGCCGCCGTCAGGTCACCCTGCACGATGGCGATCTTGCCCGACTTGCCCTTGCAGGCCTCCACGACGTGGCGCGCCTGTACGGCGCCCATCTCGACCCAGTCGACGCCGACATAGGCGGTGGATTTCTGCAGCGAGGCCATGTTGATCTGGACGATCAGGATGCCGTTGGCCTCGGCCTGCTTGATCAGCTTGGCATAGGTGGTGACGTCGGGATTGTGCACCACGATGACGTCGGGCTTCTCGGCGATGAGCTGGGTCAGCGCCTGGGCGCCGGCCTGGATGTTGAAGTTCGGGTCGCGGACGACGATTTCCACGCCCTGCGGCTCCAGTTCGCTCTTCAGGCCGGCCAGCCAGCCGATTGCCAGGTCCATGGCCATGGCGCCGGGAAGGAAGGCAACCTTCTTGCCCTTCAGCGCCTGGTAATAGCCGTCGCGCAGCGGCTCCTTGATGCCCTTGGCCACGGTGACGCCGGGCAGCGCCAGCAGCGCAACACCCATCGCAAGTATTCTCAAGGAATTTCTCATGGTCTCACTCCCCTTGTTGCAGCGCCGTTTGCGCCCTTGATATTGGTTCAGATGTCGCCCTGCTGGGCGGTTTCCTCGTTTCGCGGGTTCAGCACCGTGTCGGCCATGATCGCGGCAAGCAGGACGAAACCCTTGATCAGGTTCTGGACCGGGAAACTGACGTCCAGGATGGTCAGGCCGTTGAGCAGCGTGCCGATGAGCAGCGTGCCGATCAGCACGTTGGTCACGCTGCCGCGCCCGCCCGACAGGCCGATGCCGCCGAGCACCACCACGAGGATGACGTCGTAGATCCAGGTCGAGTTGTAGATGCGGGTCGACATCGAGCCGACCGAGGCGGCCATCACGAAGCCGGCCAGCGTGGCGATCAGGGCCGACGAGACATATTGCACGATCACCATGATGCGCACCGGGATGCCGGCCAGGCGCGCGGCCATCGGGTTGTCGCCCATCGAATAGGTGAAGACGCCTGCCGTCAGGCGCGACAGGAAGGCATGGACCGCCACCGCCACCAGCGCGAAGATCCAGATGGAATTCGGGATTCCGGCCAGCCGGCCGCGGCCGATCGCCGAGAGAAACTGCAGCGGTTCCGGCCAGACCACGGCTTCAGTCGAGAACAGGAAAGCCTGCCCCAGCCCGGCCAGGAACAGGCCGCTCGCAAGCGTCACGAACAGCGGCGGCACCTCGGCATAGGCGATTAGCCAGCCATTGGCCGCGCCGAACAGGGCCGAAAGGGCCAGTCCTGCAATGATGGCCAGCGCCGTGGAATGCCCGGCGTCCGCCAGTTGCAGGGTCAGCGCGACCGGGATGGCAAGAGAGGCGATCATCGACAGGTCGACGCCCCGGCCGATCACGATCACGGCCATGCCGAGGCCCAGGATGCCGAGAATGGCCACGTTCTGGAGCAACGTCAGAAGGTTTTCGGTGTTGGCGAAACCGGGCAGCAGCAGCGACAGGCCGGCGAACAGCAGCACGAAGATCACGCTGACGATCATCTGCTGTGAAAGCTGGAAACGGTGCATCCCTTGCCCTGGCGCGTCGCGCCATCTCCCTTCCGGCGGAGGAGGCAGGAGGCCCGCGACAGCCGGAACCTGGGCACAGCCCATCACGCAGCCGCCCGCAAGGCGCAGGCCGGCAATCGTCCGGAAAACGGGATGCAGCCGCTCCTCCCATGGCTGCAAGATCAATATTGCCTATGATTAGGGAGATTTCACATGAACGTTTTACATGGCGATCATGCTCGCAACCGATCCCGTGCCGTCCACCGGAACGCCGGCGAGCCGGACCGGCATGGCGAAGTTATCGGGGCAGGCCCGCCTTTCGAAGGCCCGCGACGTAGCGGGCGCGCAGGTCTGGCCGTGCGAACCGGACGCGGGCCTCCTCGTCTGCAATTGAGAAGCCGGGCAGGGCGGCCAGCACTTCGGCAATCTCCCATTCGGCATCGTCCTTCCGGTCGAGAAGTCCGTAGATGGAGATCAGCAGCAAACGTCCCTGCTGGAAATTGTTGTTCCGCTCGAGCACGTTTTCGATGATGGCCACGGCCTCGTCGTAGCGCTCCATGACGAAATAGGCATTGCTCAGCGCGTAGGGGTAGATGTAGCCATGGCGCGGGCTCAGCTTCATTCCCTTGCGAATGGAGACGATGGCGTCCTCGGGCCTGCCCGCATAGGCGAGGAAAAGACCCAGCACCACGTGGCCGTCGGCATAGTTGGCATCGAGCGCAACCGCTTCGCGAAGTTCCGCGATGCCGTCCTCGATCCGCCGCTCCGATCCGTAGACCTGGGCGAGCACGTAATGCATCTGCGGCGATCGTTCATCGAGGGCGAGGGCGGCACGCGCGTGTTTCGCAGCCAGCCTGCGCGAAAGGTCAGGGTCGTTCGACCAGCCGAATGTTGCGTCGACAGCGTGCGCCAGGGCCAGTCCGCCCTGGGCGCGTCCGAAGGAAGGGTCCATGGCAATGGACTGTTCGAAGAATTCGCGCGCCTCGGCATTGGCTTCCGGCGAATAGACGGCGACGCGGGCCTGCCCTTTGAGGTACAGGTCATAGGCCGCCGGGTCCACCTTGGCGTATTCGCTCAAGCCGACCTCCTCGTGCGGCGTGAGCCTCACGGAGAGCGCCGTGACGATCTGCTTCGTCAGGTCATCCTGCAGGGCGAAGACATCGGAAAGCTGGCGGTCGTAGCGGTCGGTCCAGAGATATGCCCCCGTCTCGCTATCGACGATATTCACGTTCACCCGGACATGATCGCCGGAACGCCGCACACTTCCCTGGACGAGGTAGCGCGCGCCCAGGTCGCGCGCGATCTGGTCAAGCGGCGCCGGGTCGTCCTTGTAGGCGAAGGTCGAGTTCTGGGCGATGACGAACAGGCCCGAGATCTTCGAAACGTCGGTGATCAGGTCGATGGTGATGCCGTCGGCGAAGTAATCCTGCGTCGAATCCCCGCCGACATTCTTGAACGGCAGGATCGCGACCGATTTTTCCGGGAAACGGCTGACCGCCAATGGGCCGGCTTCATCCACCTGTCCGGTCCGGAACACGGCGAGGATCGCAAGTACGACGAGAATGGCGCCAAGCGCCGTGAGCAGGCGGCGCCTGGCCGGCGTGGTCCGTGGCGTGCTGCCGGCATCCCGTGTCCGGAGAGCATGGCTCCCCTCGTGCCCGGGCAAAGTCACCGGAGCGACCATCCGGTAGCCCTTCTTGGAAACCGTCTCGATGTAGCGCGGATCTCGCGCGTCATCGCCAAGGACCTTGCGCAGTTTCTGCACCGTGCTGGTCAGGGTTTCATAGCTGACGATCGTATCGGCCCAGACAGCCTCTTCCAGCGTCGACCGGCTGATCACCAGGTTTGGATGGCCGGCCAGAAAGACCAGCACGTCCATCATCTTGGGCTCGAGCTTCGCTTCTTCGCCATCGCGGGAAATGCGGCCCGACGGCGCGTCGACCAGCCAGTCGAGCAGGCGAAAGCGCTGTTCGGACAGAGCCATGCTCCCGACAGTGTGGTCGCCCTTGACTGGCCAGAGTTCCCCCGGCATCGCCGTCAGTACTCCTCTGGATATCTAACCCATTGGAAAGTCATGATAATATAAAAATGAGAATAACTCCATCTTTTTCCAATAACGCGCCATGGCGGCTTGGCTACGGTTTTCCCGGAGACCCGCGGAGGCGGGCGGGGTGAACAGAGGGAGATACAGATGGAACGGATGCATGGCCTGGCACGATGTGCAGCGTTCGCGGCAGTCGCCAGCCTCGGCCTGGCGTTTGTCGTTGCCGGAGGCCAGGCGGCAGCGGACCGCGGTGCCGGGTCTGTCAGCGCCCCGGACCAGGGGCGCGGATCCGGACCTGACGCGGGGGATTTCGAACTCGGGTACGACTTTCTTTCCGCCCGGGAAACGCTGAAGGGACAACTCGGGATCGTCTACGAGAACCTGCGGGGCAGTCCGGACGGCAAGATGCCTTTCGCGCTGACCTACATGATGAAGAACCCGGACGGTTCGGTTTCGCAGATCAGGTTCACGCACCTGGCCGAACTGGCGACGTTCATCGCCACGGTCCAGCGCAAAGAAGACCGCTATGCCGATGCGATCCTGGAGCGCGGCTTTCGAAGCATCGCCCGCCGCTACGGCGCCGACGTCACGCAAGCCTGTGCTGGCCACTGGCTGGCAAGGGGTCCCGTGACCGTCGAACAGGATCACTTTCGCCTCGCCATACGCCAGGGAGAGAAGACATTTTCTGGCGCGGCGGTAAGAGACGCGGTGACGGTCATCTCTCCCGGTGGACAGTGGCCGCCGTTGCTTGGAAGGATCGATCGGGAAAACCGGATTGTTCTGAAGGACGACCTGACGGGATGCGTGATCCGCCTGGTGCCCGGCTAGAGGCCAGCGCCGCCGGACCGGCCGGATCGACCCTGCTGGAGAATGTTGTTCCACGCGTGCACGGTTGCGATGATCGCCGCGGCCTCCTTGGGCCTTGCCTGAATTTACTGGCGTCGCGAAGGGCAATGTGGTGCCATGATCGCTGGCGGGCGGCAGGGGTCCGTTGCCGGGGCAGAGGGGAGGCGGCACATGACGGTCACCAGGACGAAGGTTGCCATCGTTGGCGGCGGACCCGCAGGCCTCATGCTCAGTCATATTCTGGGCCGCAACGGCATCGACAACATCGTCGTGGAACGCCAAAGCATCGACCATGTCGCGTCCCGGATCCGCGCCGGCGTCCTGGAATACGGAACCGCCGAACTCCTGAAGCAGCATGGGCTGGCCGAGAGGATGCTGCGGGAAGGAAAACCCAAGGACGGCACGCTGATCGTGTGGGAAAACCGCCCGGATTTCTTCATCGACCTGACGCGGTGGACCGGCAGGCAGATGTGGGCCTGGGGACAGACCTATATCCAGGAAGACCTGCATCGCGCCCTGATCGCGTCCGGGGCACAGCTCGTCCACGAGGCCGGGGATGTTGCACTGCACGACGTCACCGGCAACCCGTCGCTGACCTACGAGAAGGACGGCGTCCGGCACCGGATCGACTGCGATTTCATTTGCGGATGTGACGGGTTCCACGGTCCTTCCCGCCACGCCATCCCCAAGGATGGACGACGCGAGTACGAACGGGTCTACCCGTTTGCCTGGCTTGGAATCATGGTCGAGTGCCCGCCCCTGGAGAATTTCACTTACGCCTACCATTCGGACGGGATGGCGATGGCGGCCCAGCGCAACCCGATGCTCAGCCGCTACTACGTCCAGGTCCCGCTTTCAGACCGCATCGAGGACTGGCCCGACGACCGCTTCTGGGAAACCCTGTTGCGCCGGCTTCCGGATCACTTGGCCGGTCAGGTCCGCACCGGACCCTCGATCGAGAAATCGATGGCTCCGCTCCGGTCCTTCGTGTCCGAACCCTTGCGGTGGGGCAGGCTGTTCCTGGCCGGTGACGCCAGCCACATCGTGCCACCGACAGGCGCCAAGGGGCTCAATCTCGCATTCTCCGATGTCTTCTATCTCAGCCGGGCCCTGACCACGCACTACCTCGAAGGATCGGATCACTATCTCGACACCTATTCGGAGATGGCCCTGCGCCGGATCTGGGCCGCGGAAAACATCAGCTGGCGGCTGACGAAGATGCTGCACGTTTTTCCCGACGAAACCCCGTTCGACCAGAAGCTGCGCGAAAGCGACTACGACCTGCTGCTGCGGTCCGAGGCCGCCCAGCAGGCACTCGCACACGAGTATCTCGGCTTGCCGTTCGAGACGTGATCGCCGGCTTTTCAGGCATCGGCGGTTCGCCGGAACATCGCCGGAAATCCGTCACATCCCCAACGCGGACGCCGGCCAACGGGTGGCGAGGACATGCCAGCCGGCCAGGATCAGCATGGCCCAGCCGGCCGCCAGGATGTCGTCGAGGATGACCGCGAAGCCGGACGTGCCCTGCCGGTCGGGAATATGCACCGGCCATGGCTTCACGATATCGAAAACGCGAAACAGGATCAGGGCTGCCAGCCAGCCGGTCCAGCTTGCCGGTGCCACCAGCAGCGTCAGGGCCATTCCGATCGTTTCATCGATGACGATGGCGTTGTGATCGTGCTCGCCGAGATCGTCGCCCGTCTTTCCCGAGGCCCACGACGCGATCGCGATCAGGGCGGCGAGGACCGCCAGCTGGATCGGCAACGGCAGGAAGGACAGCGCCCAGAACAGCGGGATTGCCCCGAGTGCCCCCGCGGTGCCGGGCGCGTAGGGAGAGAGCCCGAGCCCGAAGGCGAGCGCGATCGCCTGGTGCGGCCTGCGCACCATTTCGCGGAAGGTCGGCTCTCGGCTGTGCGCGGACATGGCCTGCCGCCTCCGCTCAGGTGGTGGGTCCGCCGGTCAGCTCGCTCGAAGGCCTGAGGAAGAAATAGGCCCGCAGGATGCGTTGCAACGCGGTGAAATTGGTGAGCACCGCCAGGATGACGAGGCCGGCGTAGAGGGGGCTGCCGCCGAGCATGGCCGGCAAGCTCAGGACGCTTTCGGCGAAAAGGGCCACCGGCAGGAACCACAGGCGCACCGGCCGCTGCAGGTAGTCCGGCCAGTCCTTGTTCCCGGTCGGCCTTTCCAGCGCCACCCGCGCCTTGGCATAGCTGATCATCATCGATCCGAAGAGGATCACGAACAGGAGGGTCCAGTAGCCCGTCACGATGCCGACGGCGAAATAGACGATGGCCTCCTGGTATCGGTCGATCGTGGCGTCGAAATAGCCGCCGAAGCGCGTCGAACGGCCCTGGTAGCGGGCAACCGCGCCATCCAGCGCGTCGGTCGTGAAGGAGAGCGACAGCCCGACGGCAAGCCAGTAGGGGTCGCGCGTGATGACGTAGGCCGTGCTGTGCGCAATGATCAGGAACAGGCCGATCAGCGTGATCTGGTTCGGCGAGACGCCGGATTCGCAAAGCTGGACGAACGCCCATTTGCCGAACCGCACGACGTGGGAAACGAGGGCCTCGATGATCATAAGGACTTGGCTCAGCTGATCGGTTGCGTCTGGAGCAGACGGCGCGTTGCCGCCAGCGGGCGTTTCATCCAGCCGCCGGAAACGGCATGAAGCTGGGCCACGGCCGTTGCTGCCGTCCGCTTGCGCCAGCGATAGCCGCTGACGCTGTTCAGCCCGGCCCGCTTCAGCCGGAGGCGCGCCTCGTCCGCGTCGAGACCGGTTTCCTCGCAGGCGCGCGCGAATTCCGACCGGGCCATCTCGCGGGCCTTGAAAAGCTGCATCTGGACCCGCGAATGCAGCAGCACAGCCGCGTCGCCGGTCGTTTCCACGGCGCAGAAGACGGCATCGGGATAGAGCTCGCTGACCTGCGACTGGATGCCGTCCGAGATGCCCGAAGACGGCATGCAGCCGAAAGGCTTGATCGAGATCACCATGTGCGCCTTGCGGTACAGCGCCGTCTGGATCAGCTTGCCGACCTCCATGTGGCCTTCGCCGCCACGGATGTGGTTGTCGTAGAACCGGTTGGAAAGCTCCGCCATCTCGTCCATGTCCGGCAGCCGGGCATGGCGCAGGCCGATCGCCCAGGCATAGGTATGGAAGGCCGCCTTCAGCGCCTTCTCGGCGATCCAGAGCTGCACGAGCCGCTTGCGCTCGTCCTTGTCGCCAAGTCCCATCCGGGCGTGGTCGGACTTGCGCAGCATCATGCGCCGCCGCGTGTCCCAGCGGTTCTGCCAGACCTGGTACATCACCCAGGCCATCACCATCTGTCCGTCCACCTCGGCGCCTTCCTGCTCCAGGAAGCGCTGCAGGTGGTAGCAGCCGTCGCCTTCCGTCGTCATCGCCCAGAATTCGCCGATGATCGAGACCTTGGGCTTGGCGCGCATCCAGTCGAGTTCGACCGTGTCGAGCACCGTGCGGCAGCGCCGCATGGCGCGCAGGGAATTCCGCCCGCTCGACAGCGCCTCGCGCAGGATCTTGCGGCACGCCTCCACCGCCTGGTCGGTTGCACCCGGCGTCACTTCGTAGGGCCGCATGCGATAGGCCATCACGTTGAGGATGTCGCCGATCATCACCGCCTTGATCAGCGCGAAGATGAACACCCGGTCCAGGACGAGGCCGACGTCGTCGCCGCAGGCCTGGCGCAGGCCGCCGTTGTTGTCGAGCAGCAGCACGCGGAAACCGGTGTAGCCTGCATCGCGCAGCGCCTTGCGGTATTCCGTGGCATAGGTGCCGAAGCGGCAGGGGCCGCACGCGCCGACCGTCGTGAAGACGTAATTGTCGATGATCTCCTGGCGCGAAAGCCCTTTGCCCTCCAGGTCGCGCAGGTACTTGATCAGGTTGCCGACCGTGAAATAGGTCGGGTTGCACTGGCCGCGGTTGCCGAATTCCTTGCCGAAGCGAAGCGCGTCGTTGTCCGGCGTATCCAGCACGCGGACCTTGTAGCCCAGTCCCTCCAGCGCCCCGCCGATCAGGATGTCCTGCGATTGGGTCAGCCCGCCGAACAGCAGGGTCGTATGCTCGCGCTGGGCCCGGGTGAAACCCTGCGGGTTGGCGTCGAACCAGTGCCGCGGTGCCGCTTTCGCCTCGCCGGCGCAGCTCTGGCAGGACGGTCCGGCCGAAAGGTCGGGCAGAACGGGCCGGGCGGAGGCATCGCTGCGCGCACCGGGGACCCGGCCGTGAACGCCATCGTCCGGTTCAACGAATTGCCGTAACTCGGGACGCTGGTTCATCGGCGTGTTTCTTCTCGCAAGACCTGGCAGGGCACATGGACTTCCCAGTCCCGGCAGCCGCAAGTGAACTGCCAACCGGTTTATTTTACCTCGATTTTCATCGCGGCGACAAGCCGCCGCGATGGCGCACACCATGTGCTGGCGTCATTCGGCCGCGGCGGCTGGACCGACGCTGGCCATCGCCGCTCTCGCCGTTTCGGCGAGCTTCCGCTCGTGGCGGGCAAGCGTGTAGGCAAAGGTCTTGACGCGGATGTTGATCGATCCGCTCGGCCGGTTCGCGTCGATGTCGTGCAGCGCCATGTAGGGCGTGCCCGCCGCGTTGATGATGTTGTCGATGAGGCCGTAGGTCGGCGCATCGTGTCCGCACTTGAAACTCGATAGGTCGAGGACGGCGAGGTTGGGATGCCGCGCTGCGAACTTGGCGGCCCACACCTTTTCCGCGCTGTTGGTCGAGTAGCCTTCCGGCCAGACGTCATTGATGTCGTGGACCGACTGGATGCGCCCGTCGGCCAGGTCGCCGGCAAAGTAGCGCTCCAGGTAGTCCTGGTCCTTCGGGATCGAGCGGATCGACAGGATGGGGTAGCCGAGCGCCTGGAACTCCTCCAGGATGCCGTGGTTCAGGCCACGGTCCGAATGGTACGGCCTCGCCAGGAGCAGCAGGCCCATCCGGCCCTCCTTCTCCAGGCTGTCGAGGATTTTCCGCCCCTTGGCCTGCAGGCCGCTCTCGAACCGCGCCAGCGCCTCGTAGGCCCGGTCGATGGCATGGTCGCTCTCGTCCTGGCTGACGCCCAGCCGGCCGCCCCAATAGTCGAACATCTGTGCCTTGAGGTAGTTCGGCTCGATCAGCGTCAGCGACGGGTCGACATACTCGACCCCGGCGCGCTGAAAGAAGTTGACGTCCTTCGTGAACGCCGCCCGGTTGACCGCAGCGGCTCCGGAAATGATGGGGCACGAGGCCGAATCCTTGGTGTATTCGAGAAACGAAGGGATGTGGGTCAGGCCGGGCAGGAAGATGTAGTCCACCTTGCCGCGCCGGTCGGATTCACCGGCCAGCAACTGGTGGATATGCGCCTGGACGACCTTGGCCGGGTAGCACGGGTCGACGGATCCGTACTTGCCGCCCTTGAGCCAGAGTTCCTCGTTGGTCTCGGTCGAGAACACCACGTTTTCCGGCCGCAGCCCCAGCGTCTGGAAATAGGCGCGCCAGAACGGGCCCGTCGAATGCATGCTCAGGACCCGCGGAATGCCGATCCGGACCGTGTCGCGGCGCCGGGCGGCATCGGCGTCCGAGCGCATGAAGCCGCGCCTGATCGCCTTGCGCCGGACCGCTCCGAGGATCGTCCGCGACACCTTGATGTCGTCGATCAGGGTGCCGTCCGCCGGCAGTTCGGACGCCGTGGCCGGTTCCCGGAACGCCGCTTCGGCTTCCAGTTCCACCATGTTGGGAAACTGCCGCTGCAGGCCCTTGCGCCGCTGGGCAATCGTTTTCAGTTCCCCTTTCGAGGCCACGGTGCCGTTCTCGCAGGAAAAACCGGCGATGAATCGCGTCGTGTGCCCGTCCGGCGTCTCGGCCATCGTGAACGTGCGCTGGCAGTGGTTGGTGCAGAAATCGCAGACCGTCGAGGCGTCGTTACGGGTCGTGTAGGTCAGCTTCCCGGTCATCTCGAGCCCGATGAACCGGCTCTTGCCGCGCCGCAGCACCTCGTTGCGCGCTTCCAGTGCCGCACCGAGCGCGCCGGCCTCGGCACAGAACGGGTGCACATGGACCTCGGCATCCGGCACCCGTTCGCGGATGTAGTCCACCTGCGCCTTGACCGCGGCCAGGTTGTACTGCGTCCCGCCCTGCAGCACGAAACTC
This sequence comes from Zhengella mangrovi, assembly GCF_002727065.1. Lineage (GTDB taxonomy): Bacteria > Pseudomonadota > Alphaproteobacteria > Rhizobiales > Rhizobiaceae > Zhengella > Zhengella mangrovi. The sequence goes on from NZ_PDVP01000013.1 coordinate 20,254, forward strand.
CGCCCGAGTTCGGCCATGCGTGGGATCTGCACGACATATTGCCAGATGTTCTTGGGCAGGACCTGCGCCAGCCCGGCCATGATTTCCTCGCGCGTGTAACCCTCGCGCTGGAAATTGACCCGGTCCGCATCGAGGAACACGGCGCAGCCATAGTTGAATTTCGGCGCGAGCCGGGCCTCGAAGGCCAGGTCCGCGTAATCGGTCATCTTCACGCCGAACTGGCGCGCCATCGCCTGCAGCAGCATGCCGTTTCCGGCCGAGCACTGGTTCGAGAGGCGGAAATTGCGGATCTCGCCATTGACCAGGAACAGGATCTTGATGTCCTGGCCGCCGACATCGCAGATGACGTCGACATCGGGAAAGTGCTGCTTGGCCGCCAGCATGTGGGCGACGGTCTCCACCAGGTTGACGTCGGCCGACAGCGTCGCCTCCAGCACGTCGCCGGCATAACCCGTGACGCCGAGGCCGTCGATGCGCAGCCGCCCGCCGCGCGACCGGATGTCCTCCTCGAGATCGGCCATCAGCGCCTTGGCATCGGCGATCGGGTTGCCCTTCGACAGAACGTAACGCTTGGCGATCACCTCGCCGTCGCCGGAAATCAGGACGGCCTTGGACGAGGTCGAGCCGCCGTCGATGCCGAGGTAGCCGCCCGTCTCGCCGTTCAGGGCGGGCGGCTGGAAGGGTGCCGGTGCATAGGCCTGCCGGAAGGCCGCGAGTTCCTCCGCATTGGCCGAAAGCGGCGGCCCGGAGACGCTTTCCAGCCCGGCCCGCTGCCCGAGTTCGGCATACTGGCGCAGCCGCTCCAGCCCCGCGAAGCGGCCAAGGGTCTCCGGCTGCAGAAACCCGAACAGGGCGGTGCCGTAGGCCGGGTAAAGCACCGGGTTGTCCGGCACGATGATCAGGTCTTCCAGCGGGATGTCGCGCGGAAAGGTATAGGCCCGCTCGATCCAGCTCTCCCGGATGCGTTCGCGCCAGGCCGCCTGGAGAAATGGCAGGTAGGTGATCGGGCCGCCAAGCAGGATGACCTTGTGTCGCAGCGTATTGCCGCGCGCCAGCACGGACAGGTTCTGCAGCACGACGGCGTCGGCGAGCGAGCACGCGATCTCGTCGCGCGCGACGCCGGATTTCATCAGGTTGACGATGTCGGTCTCGGCGAAGACGCCGCATTTCGCGGCCACGTGGTGCAGCTTGCTGCTGTCCCAGGCCAGGCCCGGCAGCTCGTCCTCGGCGATGTTGAGCTTCTCGAAGCACTTGTCGATCGTCGCGCCGGTGCCCGATGCGCACTTGTCGTTCATCGACGCGATGGTCTGGCGCTCGCCGGTTTCCCGGTTTTCCTTGTAGATGACGATCTTGGCGTCCTGCCCGCCGAGTTCGACCACGCTTCCGGCGTCGGGATGAAGCGCTTCGACCGCCAGCGTCAGGGCGTTGACCTCCTGCACGAATTGCGCGCCCAGCAGGGGCGCCAGCGGTCCCGCGCCCGACCCGGTCATGAAGATCCGGATGGTCTCCGGTTCGCGCGGAGAAAGATCGCTGAGCAGGCGCTCCAGCTGGCGCAGCACGGTCCGCGCCTGGTAGGTCTCGTGCCGCTCGTAGCTTGACCAGAGGATCGGATGATCGCCCGTGCTGTCCACGGCGGCCATTTTCACCGTCGTGGAACCGACGTCCACGCCTATGACGATTTCAGCGCTTTCCAAGTCCGAACTCCGGGTTCCGGGCATGCCCGCCAGTCCTTCTCGCGACCATTGGCCGGCAAACACGATCCGGCCCGTCGCATTCCCATCGATGACTGGTATCTTTTAGGCCAAATCAGATAGATATTCCATTTTGAAATCGACACGGACCGCGGTGGGGCAGCATCTGGAATGAAACAGGAGACACGGCAGGGCAGCTGGCATGGAAGGCTCTACGCCCTCATTCATCGCACCTTCGGCGCCCGCATGGAGGATGACCCGGACGGCTTCACCTACTGGACGCTGGTTGCCCTGGCCGCGCTCTTCCTGGCCGCAAGCGCGATCATTTTCGTCGTCACCAACATCTGCACACTGCCGTTCGGCGTTTACGCGCGCCCGGCCTGGGAAAATCCCAACCGCTTCGTCCTGCTGTTCTTTCCCAAGCGCGTCCCGGTCATCGCCGTGGCCGTCGGCATCTATTTCGTCCTGATCGCCGCCCGGCAATGGTCGGAGCGCGGCCTGTTCGCCACCGTCGGTCCGTTCGTGGTCATGATCGCCGTTCTCGTTGCCTCTTTCGGCGGGTTCATCGCGCTCAACCGTCTCCTGTCGGCGAGGCACGAAACAGGCCGGAACGCCGGTACCGGGTCCGCGCAGGAATGACGGGCCCTGGAACCTGCCTCACAGCTCCGAGATGAGCGTGGTGCGGGCGCCGGCATCGGCGAAATGGTCGATTGCGCTGTCCAGCGCGGCCAGTGCGCCGTCACCGGTGCCGAACCGGCAATCCAGCGGGATGGGCGCGCTGCGCATGTCGACGAATTCCCAGGGGTGAAAGAAGAGGACGGCCGGGTCGCTCAGGCTGGCAAGCACCCGCCGGCTCAGGAAGGCCGGCAGCCGCGTGGCCGAGGGCGTTGTCGATGCCGGGACGGAGCGCACGCCGGAGAAGACCTCCGCCCCGGCGAAAAACGAGCCGCGCTTGTATTTCGCCCGCGAGGAATCGTGGACGTAACCCGCATCGCGCAGGATGGGATAGTATTCCCGGGGAAAATCGAGGTTGGGTGCCCGGAAGCTGGTAACGGCGGAAAACGCCCGCAGCGTCCTCGATGACGCGTCGATCTCCCGGAAAGCCTCGTCCGCCGACATGGCCGAAAACCGCTTGTGCGTATCGCCATGGCATCCCAGTTCGTGCCCCTCGTCGACCAGCCTTCGGATCAGCGCGGGAAACCGGCGCGCCACGTCCCCGGTGGCGAAAAACGTCGCCCGTACACCGCGGGCCGAGAGCAGGTCGAGCAGCCTGGGAAGCCCTTCCGCCATGCCCTGGTAGCTGGTCAGGTATGGCGGGCAGTCATGCTCCAGGTCGATCGTGTAGGAAACGCGCATCACGGATCCACTTGCGTTGCCAGCTAACAAATCAGCGCCATGCGTTGAATATCGGGAAAAACTCTATAGAACGGCTCGCGATCAGGCACAATTGCTGCGCCTTGCCCCGAACTGCCGCTGGTTGGACATGGAAACGGAATATGCGTATCGCGTTGGCCAGTGACTGGTTTTGGCCGCGCAGAGGGGGGCTCGAGATGCAGGTGGCCAATCTGGCCCTGCGTCTGAAGGCAGCCGGTCACAGCATCGAAATCATCTGCGCCACGCCCGGAATGCCCGATTTCGAGGGTATCCCTGTGCGCCGTCTCGATGTCGGCCCGCTGCTTCCCGGCGTCGAGGCCGCCTGGCTTCCGCGCCTCCTGTCGGTCACCCTGGAGGCCGTCAGGGCCGGGGGATACGATATCGTCCATGCACACAGCGCCTATTCGCCGATCGCGCTCGCCTGTTGCCGCGCCGCGCGGATGACCGGCACGGCGAGCATCCTGACCGAGCATTCGCTGTTTCGCGGCGCCGAACGCTGGCCGTTGCGGTTCTTCGATCTCCTTTTCCGCTGGCGCCATTTCCCCGACGAGATTACCGCCGTGTCCTCTGTCGCCGCCCGTGACATCGGCGAACTGACGAACCGGCCGGTGTCTATCCTGCCGAACGGGGTCGACATCTCGAAATGGTCCGGGCGGGCCGGCGTCCCGGCCGGCAAGATCGTCACGGCGATGCGCCTTGTCCCGCGCAAGCGTCCCTTTGCCTTTCTCGAGGCGGCCGCGAAGGCGAAGCAACTGCTCGGGCCTGGCCATGCGGCGGAATTCACGGTGATCGGAGACGGCCCGTTGCGTGCCAGGCTGGAACGGAGGGCCGAGGAACTGGGCCTGCGGGACTCGCTGCGCTTCGCCGGCTGGCTGGACCATGAGGCGATGCGCGGCGAATACGCGAATGCCGCCGCGTTTGTCAGCATGGCGACGAAGGAAGCCCTGTCGATCGCGACGCTCGAGGCCCTTGCCAGCGGCTTGCCGGTCGTCGCCATGAAGGCTGGCGGCGTGCGCGACATCCTTGACGGCAAGGGCGCCGGCGTCCTCGCCGGAACGGAAGAGGAGGCGGCCATCGCCATGTCCCGTTTCCTTGGAGACAGGGCCTTCCGCCAGAGCCATGCCGCGAACACCTGTGCCACCGTGGCGCCCTTCGACTGGGGACCGGTCCTCGAGCGCCACCTGGCGCTCTATCGAAAGACGCAGGCCCGTGTGCGCGAGACGATCTGAAGCAGGCCGGACAATTTGTCTCTCCGGCCTCTCGCTTGGAAATCGTAAGCCGGCAGGGTAAGTAGGACCATGCGATAGGCCTTGGTAAGGCAGGACGGACACGGTGAAGAGCCCGCCGCTGATATTGGAAATCCGACGGTTTTTGACGATCCCGGTCGTCCTCGTGCTGGCGGCGCTGTCGGCCTATCCGCTGGTCTTCCGCCTTCTCCACATGGACGAAACCGGTCTCCCGTTGCGTCACTACGATCATGTCGGGATCGCCAGCGACCTGGCGGTCGGCCTGATGGTCAGCGTGCTGTTGATCCTGTTCGCCCGGAAAACCCGGTTTGCCTGGGTCGTGGCCAGCGGCGTGTGGGTCGTGCTGAACGTCGTCAACTACGAGTTCCTGCGCGAGTTCGGCTCGACGAGCTTTGCCGTCGAGGCGGCGCAGGTCCTCGAGCCGGTCTTCATGGCGGGATCGGGAACCAACATCCATCATGCCTGGCTTGCCGCAGCCCTGTTCGCGGGTCTCGTCGGGTCGCTCGCCGTGATCCGTCGCAAGCCGGATGCCGGGCAGTGGCAGCGCATTGCGGGCGTGGCCTTCCTCTGCCTGCTCGCGGTCGAACTCTACCCGCGGAACATCAACGTGGTCGAATGGCGCCAGCGCGATTTCGTGGTCACCAATCTCCGCGACCTGTTCGAGCGCATGACGCGGCCTGCAGTGGCGCTGGACGCTGCCCTGCTTCATTCTCCGCAGGTCGAAGCCGTGTTCCAGGCCGACCTGGACGGCATGCCGCTGTTCGGCCCGGCGCAGAAGCGGGCCAAGAACGTGCTCCTCGTTTTCATGGAGGGGGCGAGCGGGGCCTTCGTCCCGTCGGTCGCGGCGGTTCACGGGATCGACAGCCGCAACAAGATGACCCGGCTCGACGAGATTGCCCGCGCCAATATCACGTACACGCAGTTCATCACCGCCCAGCGCAAGTCCGATCGCGGCATCTACAGCGCGCTCTGCGGCGACCTGCCGACGCTGACCTATACGACGCCCAAGATGTCGCAGATCGCGAACGGGAAGGACTCCGCCTGCCTGCCGGGGCTCCTGGCCAGCGCGGGCTATTCGACGCTTTTCATGAAGTCGGCGAACATCAGCTACATGCAGATGGACACCTTCGCCCGCAAGGCCGGCTACGAGCGCGCTTACGGAAACAAGGGGTTCGACCCCTCGCTGCCGAGGCAGCAATGGGGCGTCTCCGATGAAATCCTCTATTCGGCTGCGTTCGACGAGATCAACGCGCTGGAGAAATCCGGCAAGCCCTGGTTCGTGACCCTGTTCACGTCATCGACCCATCACCCATTCAACATTCCAGACAGTTTCACCGGGATGCCCGATGAGATACCGCGAATCCGCAGCTGGGCCTATGCCGACAAGGCCGTGGGCGATTTCGTGGACCGCTTGCGCAGCAGCGGCAAGCTCGACGATACGCTGGTGCTGATCACCGCGGACGAGGCGTCGCTGGGTCTTGCCAACAGGCGCGACAAGGAGGAATCGCTGCATGGCCTGACCGAGAACTGGGGCGTGATGGTCGCGGTCTCACCGGACCGGACGCCGCTGCGGATCGACGACACCTTCCAGCAGGCCGACATTTCCCTGTCCATCCTCGACTATCTCGGCCTGGACCGGATGGCCGGCGGCTTCCTCGGGCGCAGCATGTTCCGCCGCTATGCGCACCCTCGGAACCTCTACTTCGCCAACAATTACAAGCACGCCTTCTACGAGCTGGATACCGCGCGCCGCCTGACCACCTGCGACGACCATCTCAAGGACTGTGTCGCGACGACGCGCCCGGACCTGCCGCTGTTTTCCAGCGCGTTCGAACATGCCAACGGGCCGGCCGAGGCCAGCGAGCGGATGATTGCCGTCCAGGCGAGAAGCCTCGGGATCCGCAGCCGGCCCGCGCGCGAAACCAATTGAGGGCCGGCCCGGGCGCCTTGCCGCTGGAAACGCCCTATTGCGCGGCCTGCAGGGATGCCTTCGCCGTCCTGCCGTCCAGTTCGCCGAAGAAAGCGACGATCTGGTCGGCCGTTTGCGTCCACGGAACGGGTGCGAACTCGCGGTGGATCACGGCCTCGCGCTTTTCGATGAATCCCGGCTCGAAGAGCGCCCGTTCGATCAGGCGATAGGCCTCGTCTTCGTCGGTGGGGGGGAAGTAGTCGCAGAACCGGCCGCCGGCTTCCGGAATGGAGGTCGCATCGGAAGCGATGCAATACTTGCCATGCGCCAGGCTTTCCGACACCGGCAGCCCCCATCCCTCGCACAGGCTGGGAAAGACGGTGAACAGGCAGGCGTCGTAGGCCGCCTGGATCTGGGCGTCGGAGAGGTTTTCAACGACCCTGATCTTTCCGTCCAGCCTGCCGGTTGCCTCCAGTTCGCGCAGGAGGTCGGCGATCTGCCAGCCGAGCTTGCCGGCAAATACCAGGGCAGGAACGGCGTCGCGGCCGTGCGCCTCGATCAGGCGCTTCCAGATCCGGACCAGCGCGAGATGGTTCTTCCGGATTTCGATCGTCGAGACGAAAAGGACATAGGGCGCCTCGCAGACCGGCGCGATGCCGGCGTCGCGGCGCGGGGCAACGAGACCGTCGCCGTAGCGCACCGGGCGGATCGCCGGGATCGCCATGCCGTGTTCCGCGAGCCAGTCCTCCAGGATCACCCGGGTCGCCCGCGACGGTGTCAGGATCGCGTCGCACAGCGGCATCATCGCCGTCAGCCAGCGGGCGAAGTTCGGCGCATGCACCGGGCTGACCAGCCCCGGATGCGACACCGGCAGGATATCGTGGACGAAAAGCACGAAGCGGAAACCGTGCTGCTGCTTCAGGGCACCGAGGGCCGCGGCATAGTGCGGATTTTCCCAGGAGGCGCCGAAGTTGACGACGAGGTCGCCCGGACGGATGTCGGTGGCAAATTGTCGCGCATGCCCGCCCGGCGCGGCCGCGGATGCCCAGCGGCCGACCGTTCGTCTTGCGGCCCGCAGGGCCTGCGCAACGCGGATGCGCGCCCGCTTGGCCGGCGTGTCGCCCCTCAGCGCCCGCATGCGTGCGACGAGCGCCCGCACCTCGCGGTGGCTCACCGTGCGCACGTCGCCGGCCGAATGGCCCAGCCGGAACAGCCGGATCCGGTCGCCATGGCGGTCGAGCAGGGCAGGGATCAGTTCCATCTGGACGCGGCCGATCCCGGTCGGCGTCAGGGACCAGTCGAACATGCGCATGAAATCGTCGATTTCAATCCAAATGCGGCAATCGGGAACGGGCGGTTTCATCGGCGTCGGCGGGACCTCTTGCAGAGGTTCTCTCCTATTGGACTTCGGGTGACTAGCCAATACCATGATTTGGACTTATAGAGACGGGTATGGGCGGGAAGCGAGGCTCCGTCGGAAAGTAGTTTTGGGCCATGCCCAAGTGGCAGGCCGGGGCTTGAGGCATTTCGTGGCAGTTTGGATCAAACCGCTGCATTCTCTGTTCTCCAACAGGCAGCTTTACTGGGAACTTCTCGTCAGGGACATCCTGACGAACGTCCGCGGCAGCATGCTCGGCCTCGCCTGGGTGCTCATCACGCCGCTGGTTCTCGTGGCCATCTACACCTTCGTCTTCGGTGTCGTGCTCAAGTCGACCTGGATCGGGCAGACCGAAAGCCCGCTTGAAGTGCCGCTGATCTACTTCCTCGGTCTCGTCACCTTTTCCTTCTTCTTCGAAATCATTACCCGGTCGCCGGAATTCATCCGCTCCAACAAGACGTACGTGACGAAGATCGTCTTTCCGGTCGACATCCTGGCGTGGGTTGTCGTCGGCACGTCGGCGATGAAACTGCTCGCCAGCATTGCTTTGCTCGCGGTGTTCATGGTGCTGGTGATGGGTCATCTCCCCGCGGGCCTGCTGCTGCTGCCCGTGATCTACCTGCCGCTTCTCTTCCTGTGCACCGGGCTGGCCTGGATCCTCAACGCGATCGGCACCTATGTCCGCGACCTCTACCAGTTCCTGCTCGCCGTCGCACCGGTCTTCATGTTCGTCAGCCCGATCTTCTACTCGATCGAACAGGTGCCTAGCTCCGCCCGCGCCGTCTTCTGGTTCAACCCGCTGACCTTCGTGCTGGAAAACGCCCGGGCCGTGCTCTTTTTCGACGGACGGATCGACTGGACCGGCTACCTGACCTTCTGGGCCGGAGCCCTGTTGGTGTTCTTCGCCGGATACGCCTTTTTCCAGAAGGCCAGGCGCGGTTTTGCCGATGTCATCTGACGTCGAACTGTCGGTCCGTGGCCTCGGCAAGGTGTACGACCTTCATGACAGCCCCTGGAAGGCCCTGCTGTCGTCGCTGTTCGGCTGGCACGCCGCCACCCGCAAGGCTGCGCTGGAGGACGTCAATCTCGATGCCCGCCCCGGCGATGTCATCGGCATCGTCGGCGCCAACGGCGCCGGCAAGTCGACGTTGCTCGAAATCATCGCCGGGACGCGAACCCCCACCTCCGGTTCGGTGACCGTCCGGGGGCGCGTGGCAGCCTTGCTCGAACTGGGGGCCGGCTTCAATCCGGACTTTTCCGGACTGGAGAACGCCAGGCTGAGTGCCGTCGCCTACGGCCTCACCCCCGCCCAGTTCAGGGAACGCTGGCCGGCCATCGTGGCGTTCGCCGGAATCGGGGATTTCATCCGCCGGCCGACCCGCGAATATTCCAGCGGCATGTTTGCGCGCCTGGCTTTCGCGGTCTGTGCCCACGTCGATGCCGACATCCTGATCATCGACGAGATACTGGGCGTCGGCGATGTCCAGTTCCAGCAGAAATCCATGCGCTTCCTGCGCGAGGCCGCCGCCGACAAGATCATCCTCTACGTCTCGCACAACCAGACCGCCGTCACCGCGCTCTGCAACCGGGCAATCTGGATCGACGACGGGCGCGTCGTGAAGAGCGGCGCGCCGAAGGCGGTCGTCCATGCCTATCACCGGGCGACGGCACGCGGCACCGGCGCCGCCGGCACGTTCAGCGAACTGGGCGACCTGGTGACGGGGGACGACGCGGCGCGGGTCTTCGGCGAAGCCGGGCAGGAGGCAGCGGGTGCGCTGCCCCTGGTCGATTTCGGCACTGCGGACATTGACGACGATGGCACCCTGGTGATCGAGGCCGGGCTGGCCGTCAACGGCAAGCCGGCCTCCTCCTTTCACGGCGGAGAACCGGTCACGCTCTCGATCGCCTGGACGGGAGGGCCGTCCGAGGCGCTGGTGGCCTTTGTCGTTCGCGACCCTCTCGGGCAGGTGCTGTTTTACCGGGACACCGGGGGCATCGAAGCGACGAAAGGCGTGAAGCCCGCCGGAAGCGGCCAGGTCCGGTTCGACTTCGTCCTGCCCTACCTGGCATCCGGCGCCTATGCGATCGACGCCGCGGTGGCGGATGCCGGCACCGGCCCGGCGCGCATCATGGGCCGCAAGGAATTCGCCGCCAGCTTCCAGGTCTCGTCGCGCCATATTTCCGCCGGCCTGGCAAACCTTGCCATGCGCGCAGCCGAAATCGCCGTCGTGGAAGGCAGCGAACCATGACCGCCCGCAATGCCATTGTCGCGCGGGGGATCACCAAGACCTTCAGCCGCAGCTCCAACCAGGTCGCGAAACTGTGGCATGTCCTGTCCGGCGGCCGCAGCAGGAACGCGTTCCGTGCGCTGGACGGTATCGATCTGGAGGTGCCTTTCGGCGAAGCCGTGGGCATCATCGGCCGTAACGGCTCGGGCAAGTCCACGCTCCTGCAGATCCTCTACGGCACCATGGAACCGTCCGCCGGGACGGTGGAACTGAACGGGCGCACCAGCGCGATGCTCGAACTGGGCGCCGGGTTCAACCCCGCCTTCAGCGGCCGCGAAAACGCGCGCCTGTCGGCCGCGGTCCACGGTCTGGCCGCTGACGAGATCGACAACCGGATGGAGGACATCGAGCGGTTCGCCGACATCGGCATCTACTTCGACCGCCCGTTGCAGGAATATTCCAGCGGCATGTTTGCGCGCCTCGCCTTCGCCGTGTCGTCCCACGTCGACGCCTCGATCCTGATCGTCGACGAGATCCTCGGTGTCGGCGACAACGCGTTCCAGAAGAAATGCCACGCCTTCATGCAGGGCTTCGTCGACAGCGGCAACACCATCGTCTTCGTGTCCCACGATCCCGCCGCCGTCATGTCGCTGTGCCGGCGCGCCGTCTGGCTGGAGAACGGGCGCAAGGCGGCCGAGGGCGATTCCTCGCAGGTGACGAAAGCCTATGTCGATGCGCTGTACGGTCTGGATGGCAGCGGCGGCGACGGCCAACCCGCCGGCGCACCGGTCGAGATGCCGGCGGAAGACTGGCAGTGGCAGAAGTCCTGCGAGATCGAGGTCAGTCCCTTCCGTCCGGAATCCCCCTCGCACGGCTTTGGCGGCTGCGTGATCGAGGACTGCTGTTTCACCGGTGAGGACGGCGGGCGGCTCGGCCGTCTCGTGGCCGGCATGCAGGTCACGCTCATTATCCGCGCCAGGGTCGCGCGGCGCGTCGACAGCCCGATCTTCGGCTTCATGTTCCGCGACGAAAACGGCCAGAACCTCTTTGGCGACAACACTTACCTCGCCTACAAGGACGAGCCCGTCAGTGCCGGCGCGGGGACGGTCCTGGAAGGCCGGATGCAGTTCACCATGCCCTATCTGCCGGTCGGTCGCTATTCGCTTGCGCCGTCGGTGATTGAGGGTACACAAAGCAATCACATTCATCTTGACTGGCGCGAGGAGGCCGTCTTTCTGGATGTGGTGAGGTCGCCCGTGACGGCAGGATGCCTGGGCCTGGTCATGCAGAAAATCGAGGTGGACTGCTGACCGGTGCCTGGCGGATGCTGGGCGGGAAAACGCGAGGCGGACAGGGGATCTGTCCGGGTGCAAGAGGGGAAGATGATCAGGACTGCGGTTTTTGGAATCGGCAATTGTGCCAGCTCGCTCGTTCAGGGGATCAGCAGCGTGCGCCGGCGCGGGACCGACACGCCGGGCATCATGTTCGAGAAGCTTGGCGGATACGGTCCGGAAGACATCGAGATCGTGGCGGCATTCGACATCGACCGGCGAAAGGTCGGACAGCCGCTCAACGAGGCCATCTTCGCGGCGCCGAACAACACGCTTGTCTTCGAGGACCAGCCGCTTTTCGCCGATGTCACCGTTTCAGCCGGACAGATCCTCGACGGCATTGCCGACACGATGCTCGGTGCCGATCCGGACCTGTGTTTCGAACCCATCGAAAGCGGCGAGGCAAGCCGGGAGGACATTATCCGGCAGCTGAAGGAAAGCGGTGCGGAGGTCGCGATCAACTTTCTCCCGGTGGGTTCCCAGCAGGCGACGGAATTCTATGCCGGCTGCGCACTCGAGGCCGGGCTCGCCTTCGTCAACGCCATCCCGGTGCTGATCGCCAGCAACGACGAATGGAGCGGGCGTTTCAGGGCGGCCGGCCTGCCGGTGCTCGGCGATGACATCAAGGCACAGGTTGGCGCGACCATCGTGCACCGCGCGCTGGTGTCGCTGTTCAAGAAGCGCGGCGCGGACCTGGAACGCTCCTACCAGCTCAATGTCGGCGGCAACAGCGACTTCCTGAACATGATGAGCGCGGGACGGCTGACCACGAAGCGCAAGTCGAAGACGGAATCGGTGCAGAGCGTGACGCGCGAACGGCTGGCCGACAACGATCTGCGGGTCGGCCCGTCCGACTATGTCGCCTGGCTGAACGATCGCAAGGTCGCCTTCATCCGGCTGGAAGGGCTCCTGTTCGGCGGCGCGCCGATCAACGTCGAGGTCCGCCTCGACGTGGAGGATTCCCCCAATGCCGCGGCGCTGGCCATTACCGCGATCCGCGCGGCCAGGATCGCCCTCGACCGGGGCGATTGCGGCGCCCTGCCGGATCTCTGCGCCTACCTGTTCAAGCATCCGCCGGTCCAGATGGACGACGGCGTGGCGATGGACAGCCTGTTGGCCTACACGGAAAACGATGGCTGAACCCGGGCCGCAAGAGGTACTCCTGGGCCGCGGCCTGCGCAGGGTCTACGGCCAGCGCGACATCCTGTTCGATGTCGACGTGGCCGTGGAACGCGGAAAGGTGACCGGCCTGCTCGGGCCTTCCGGTTCCGGCAAGTCGACGATCTTCAGGATCCTCTGTGGCGTCGAGCGCCCGGACAGCGGCGCTGTCACCATGGGCAAGCGCGACATCACGCGCCTGGGCATCGATGCGCGTGCCCGGCTCGGCATCGGCTACATCCCGCAGTTTCCAGAGCTCTTCATGCAACTGACGGTCCGCGACAACCTGCAGATCGCGCTGGAAGGCCGCCGTCTCGACCGCGACCGGGCGGCAGCCGTCATGGGCCGGATCAGCAAGGCCTTTTCCCTGCAGCCGATGCTGGGCAACCCGGTCGCCACCCTGTCCGGCGGCCAGCGGAAGCTGGCGGAGATCGCCTTCGCCATGTGCTCCTTTCCGCGCTTCCTGCTGCTCGACGAACCGTTCGCGCGTCTTGATCCGATCAACGTCGCCCGGGTTTCGGCGATCCTGCGGGGCCTGGCGCGATCCGGCATCGGCATCCTGCTGTCGGACCATTCGGCGCGCGATGCGCTTGCCCTTTGCAGCACCGCCAGTATTATCCAGCACGGCGTCGTCATTGCCTCGGGAACGCCAGCGGCAGTCTCGCGCGATCCGCAGGTCCAGGCCATTTTCCTCGGGCCGGGTTTTGGCGGTCAGGCAGTCGCTGGAGCCGGTTCCGGGCACTCTTGAGTCGTTTCTGACGCACTCCGGACACGGCAAGGGGGAGCTGTGACTTACCTTGTGAACGCCATTCGCCGCACGGGTCTCATCTTCCTCGGCCTGTTCGCCGGACTGCTGCTGATCTTCGCCATCGAGCGCGCCGAGTACATCATCCAGCGATCGATCGCCTACGATGTTTCGCCGCTCGTTTTCGTCAAGCTCTTCGTCTTCTACGTCCCGCGGGTGATGAGCTACATCGTTCCGGTGTCGGTGGTGACGGCGGTTTATTTCGTGGTCCTTTCCTGCCGCGAGAACCGCGAGTTTCTCGCCCTCGAAGCGGCGGGAAGCAGCCTGAAGCCGATCACGCGCCTGACGCTGCTGCTGGCCGGCGGCGCGTTTCTCGTCAACCTGCTGATCACCGGCTACATCATGCCGGGGGCCGCCCATGCCTATCGCGCCGAGACCTACAAGGCGCGCGCCGCGTTCGCCGCGGGCGGTCCTAGATCCGGCGAGTTCATGACGGACGGCGGCAACGTGTTCCAGGCCTCTAGACCGGACGCACGGGGCAACCGGACGCTGCGTGTTTTCCAGTTTGGCGAGGACGACGCCCTCGACAAGATCGTCGTGTCCAGTTGCGCCAGGCTGGTGGTTGGCCAGGGCGGCATGCTGTCGAACATGTGTGCCGCCAATGCCTATCTCTTCAACGGCGCCCCCTTCGCCCCGGCGCCGGCAGAAGGAAGTTCCACGGCCGGCAGCGACGGAACCGTGACGACGCTTCAGGCAAGCGAATCGAGCGTCTTTTTCTCGCTCAACAGCATCGTCCCGGCGCTTCTGACCGAACGGCTCAACGAACGCCCGCTGACCCGTCTCTTCGCGCTCGATCGCAAGGGGGAATTCGCCTCCGCCGCCGATGCGCGCAAGGGGATCATCGATCTCTCGTCGGCGTTCAGCAGCGCGATTGCCGTGGTTCTCGGCGTCGTGGCCGTCGCGCTGACTTCGTCGCGCAGCCGGTTCTTCGTCCTGCCCGGCGCCGTCGCCGCCACCATGCTGATCAACATGACCGCCGTCTCCGGCATCCTGGTGCCGCAGGACGTCATCCCGGGAAAAACAGGCGTCCTTGTCGTTCTCGCCTCGATGCTGCTCGGCCTCGGGTTGGCCGTTCATGCCATCTTCCGGCTCTTGCACAATCGCTTGCTCGTACCGGGCCTGAGGCGCACATGAGGCGGACGCCGGTACCGAGAACCGTCTTCCCGGGACAGCCGAAATGGCTGCAGCATTTCCCGAGGACCTATACCGGGTACATGGTGCGCCACCATGCCTGGTTCATCCTGGTCTGCTTCGTCGGCATCGTGGCGACGGTGACCGCGATCGACGTGGCGCCGGAGATCAGCCGCGTCTGGCAGGAACAGTCGCAGCAGGGCACCCGGGCGGGGGTGTCCCGCACCTTGCTGTTCATCGTGCTCCGGCTGCTCGACAACGGCACCCAGTCCTTCCCGATCAGTTTCGTCCTCGGGATGCTCTGGGGCGAGGTCGCCCACGCCTGGAATGGCCGCCTTGCCATGATCCGCACCTCCGGCATGCCCTTCCTGCGCCGCACCTATCCGGTCCTGCTGATCGCGGCGGCCAGCGTTCCGGTCCTCTTCACGCTCGACAATTTCGTCCGTCCCGCGGCTTTCATGACGCAGAGCCGGCAGGGGCTGGGCGAATACGGCTGGAGCTTCGAGAAGAAGCGCACCGAGCGCACGCTCTGGATCGCGCGCGGAGACACCGTCGTGCACGGCACGCTGAACTATGACCCGCGGCCCCATTTCCAGGATGTCATGCTGTTCTATTTCACCGACCGCGGCTCGATGACGGGTATCGCCCATGCCGCGCGCCTGGAGCCCTCCGCCGATCCGGCCGGCGAATGGATCCTGAAACAGGCCGATGTCCGCTCGGTCGCCGCCTCGGCCGGGCAGGCGGGGGAAGGGTCGGCCGCCTCGGCCGTCGAGCATTTCGTGAGCCACCCGTCCGGCATCAGGATCAGCCGGCTCTGGCTCGACTACCTGCGGATCCATCCGAAATACATCCCCTTCGGCGATCTCGTCCGCCTGTCCGGCGACACGGCATTGCCGGACGATCATCCGGCCTACCGCGAATGGCTGATGATCCGCCTGTTCCAGTCGCTGGCGCCGGCGCTGATCGTGCTGTCGCTGAGCGCCATCTTCGCGCTCCTGCTGGACCGGTACGGCCTGCTGCGGGCCACGGTCGCCTCGTTGTTCGCCGCCTATGCCCTCTACTCGGTCACCCGCATATCGGCGGTCATCATCGAGAATTCCCCGGCCTCGCCCTTCCTCGTCACCATGGCGTTTCCGCTGCTCTGTACCGGCCTGTTCGTGGCGCTGCTGGCTGCGGTTTCGCGCGCGGACGAGATCCCCTGACCGCTCTCTGCCTGCGGCGCCGCCAGCCCCGGCGCGGGGTCGCTTACCAGTCCGCCTTGAAATGGGCGATGGCCGCGGCATCGTTCTCGCCGGACTTGTTCACCCCGCCCGACAGGGACCCGAACAGCGCGGCAAGCGATTCGACCGGGAACGAGCGCGCCGGCGGGATCCTGCGCGCGACGTTCCGTCGGGCGAGGTGACCCGATATCCAGATGTCGTCCGCCCACCGCACCGCGTCGCTGGCGTGTGAAAAGTCGTGCACCTGGCCGTCGAACATGGCGGCGGTCACCGCGTAGCCCCAGGTACCGAACAGCACGTCCACGTCGCGCGGTTCGCCGACCGCGCTGGCAAAGACGTGATGCAGGTCGACGTAGCGGGTGGCCGGCACCAGCGTCACGCCGCGGTAGCCCCACGCAACGTCCGGCGCGCGCCGGTGCGCCGCCTTGAGCGTCGCGACGAAATCGCGCGGATAGACCACGTCGTCATCGACGACGATGATCAGCGCGTCGGGTTCCGCCGACAGCGTCGGCAGCAGCTTGGTGGCCGGCCCGACGTCGTCGCAGCGGTTGATGTCGACGCCGGGCGGCAGGCCGAGAGCCCCGGGGTCGGGGTAGGCGTCCCGTGTCCTGCCGGAGACGCCGGGATAGTTGAGCACGATCCGGTCCGCGGGCTCGCTCTGATCGAGGAGGCTGCGCAGGGTCGGCAGGATGTGGCCGAGACGGACCGGGATCGTCGTCAGCGAGATGACGACGCGGAGGCCGGGCCCGGACGTGTCCGCTGCAGTGACCGGCGCCGCGCTGCCGGCGGCCTTGCCCCGGTGCAGGCGGAGAACTCGCCAGTACTGGCGCACCACATCGGAAAGCCGCAGGTTGCCGAATCGCTCGCCGGCGCGCTTCAGGTCCCGGATCAGCCAGTCAGTGAGTGCCATCGGCCGCTTCATCCTGCAGGAATTCGGACTGGCTTCTGGTCAGGGTCGTCACGAACGGATTGACCAGCCGATTGCGTTCGATCCACCGCCGGGAGAGCGGCTGTGATCCGGCCCTGTCCTTCCAGGACCCCATCGTCCAGTGCCGCGCGTGCATGGCGCGGTTGATCGGCCATGCCGCCGGGTAGTGGAGCGGCGCCATCAGCACGACGGGCCGGGCGACCCGCAGGTCCGGGTAGGCGGTTTCGTAGAAGAGACGCGTCAGCATGCGAGGACCGGTGATATCCTCGATATCCGCCACCGCCACGCTGTCCCGTTCCGAAAGGAGGGCAAAGGCCCGGTCGAGCGCTGCCCGCAGGAAAGGGTGGCGCGGCACCGCGCCGAAGATGCAGTTGGCGATCTGGTACGGCCGCGCGTAGCCCAGCTCCTGCCGCCGCCGTTCGGTCACGATGGCCTCGACGGCAAGCAGGCAGCCCGGCTCGAACAGGGCTTCCGGCAATCCCTTCAGGCATTCCATGTCGAGGTCGGCGTAGTATCCGCCATCGCGCCAAACCACGGCGTAGCGGTAGATGTCGGCCTTCATCACCGGGAAAGGCAGGCGGTCGTAGGCGTCGATCTTCCCGGGAATGACATCGTGGACGATGTCCCGGGCCGCGGCATCGTCGTGGATGCGGCACTCCATGCCGGGATTGTGTCGCACCCAGCTGTCCCGGTAGGCCGCCAGCGGGCCTGGAAGCTCGCTGGTTTTCCAGGTCTGTGACAGGATGCGCGGGATCATCGCAAGGTCTTCAACGGTGGCGGGCCGCGCAATGGGCGGTTGATCGTTGCTGGCTACCCGGAACGGCGCGACTTCACAAGCAAAACCCGATCGCGGAGCCTGTCTCTTTCGCAAAGGCAGGGCGGTGGACACAGCTCAACCGTTGGTGACGGGCAATCCGCCATGGCGTCAGGACCGCAGGCGCAGCGCCAGGCGGCGGCCGGCATAGGCGATGGCACTGACGAGCGTCATCGCCAGGGAAGCGAGACGGCCAGGCCATCCTGCCTGTCCCTGCTCCATGATCCGGGGATTGCGGATCATCCGGACGGTCCTGCTGAATCCGCGGTTGTCGGTCTCAAGACTTGAGTTCCGCGGGTCTTCGCTGTCGATGAGATGCAGCGCGGCGCCGCTGAGCACGATGTTCCAGGGCCGGATATCGCCGTGGATGCGCGCCGGGTCGTGGTTGGAAATGAGCCGCCGTTCCAGGGCGTCGACGATGCTTTCACGCTCCGGCAGCTGGCCCCCCATGAGCAGGAACGTCCGGAGGTTGAGACCGGGGATGAAGGGGCGGACTTGCTGCCGCTTCAGGTCCTCTTTGTCCGAGCTTGCCCAGTCCGACCGGATGCGAATGTGGTCGATCTCTGCCGGCGCGGCACGGTCTTCGACATGGTAATACGGCCGGCGCAGGCTTTTCGTCCGGCCAGTGCGGTCGAAGACATAGAGAAATCCCGGTTCGGCACTGGTATGGCGGGCGGTCCGGTAGATGTCGGGCGAGCCGCCGGCGGCATCGAGCTGCGCTTTTAGCCGGGCCGTGGTCTGCGGGTTGCAAGCGCCCTCGTCCGCCGGAGACGGAACTTCGATCACCACCAGGCTGCCCAGGTCGAGCAGCGATTCGATGACACCGGTTATGTCTTCCAGGTGGTGCGCCACGTTGAGTGCCAGCACGACGTCGAAGTGCTCGCACTCGGCGAGGCGGGCGATCTTCTCGTTGGTGAGCTTGTGCCGCAGAAAGCAGAACCGGTCGCGCGAGGCGGCTTTTTTCAGCCGCGCCACCAGCGAGCGCTGCTTGCGCCAGTCGCCTTCGAGGAGGACGGCCACGCTGTCGAACTCGTCCAGCGTGCGCAGGGCGAAATAGCCCTGGTCGCATCCCAGGTCGATCAGTGAAAACCGCCGCTTGAACCGGCGGAGGTACGGCTCCAGGACGGCGTACCGGTCCGGACATGACGGGTTGAGCCCTGCCGCCAGTATCTCGCCATCCTGGTAGATGTCCTGGTAGGGTTCAGACATGGGAGAGGGCTTTCCGCGAAGACGTCCCGACGGTGAGGGCAGGCTTGTGCAAGGTCAACAGGATCTCCCGCAAATCCGGACCCCTTGGGTTTTCTGATACGCACGCCGTGAGCACAAGCAAAATCGTCTTCGCGCCGGAAATCGGCGAAAGACCGGCGAGGCACGCGGCAAGCTCTCCCATTCACGCGATGGCGGACGCGGACCAGGCGGCTTGATTGCAAGGCCGGGAACTCATTTCCGACCTTGGTCGGGCGGCGCATGGGCCTCGGTCCGTTGTAACAGTGGCACCGTCTGGCATAGCTTGGCGCACCGAACTGGAAACGGAGCATGCTGGACACATTTCGCCGCAGGGCAGAGACCTGGAGCCTGAACAAGCGGTTCCTGATCATCGGCGGGCTGGTCATCCTGCTGTCGATGACACTGGTCGGCTCGTGGATCACCAGCCGGATCGCCGGCAACGCGGTTGCCGGGGCGGGATCGGCGACGGCGCTCTTCATGGACAGCTTCATCACGCCGCTGGCCCAGGAGCTGGATACCGCCGACGTGCTGTCCATCGGCCCGATCCGTGCTCTCGATGAACTCATCGCCTCGCCCAGCCTGCAGGGACGTGTCGTCTCCATCCGCATCTGGAAGCCCGGCGCCATCCTCGCCTATTCCAGCGACGAGACCGGCCTGGGCCGCAAGGCGGAGCCGCGCGAGGACATGCTGCGCGCCTTCGATGGCACCGTCGCCGCCACGCTGGTCGATTCGATCCACGATGGTCCTGCCAGGATACCCGCAGGACAGCCCCTGCTGGAGGTCTACAGTCCCATTCGGGCCAACTGGACCGGCAAGATCATTGCCGTCGCCGAGGTCTACGAGGCGGCCACCCGGCTCCAGGCCGGCATCCGGCGGACGATCATGGAGGGCTGGATCGCCGTCCTGGCGGTAACCGCGGCGATCGGGGCGAGCCTGTTCGGCATTGTCGCCAACGGCAGCCGCACGATCGAGCGGCAGCGCGCGGCGCTCCAGGAGAAGGTGGAGCAGGGGCAATCCATGCTCGCCGAGATCGACCGGCTGCGCCAGCGCTCCATGCGCGCCTCGGGCAAGGTCTCCGATATCCTCGAAGCGCGCATGCGGCAGGTCAGCGCAGACCTGCACGACGGACCCGCGCAACTGCTGGGCCTTGTCGCCCTGCGCCTCGATTCGCTAGCGACGCTGGACGATCCGCAGGCCCGCCGGGCCGAGATCGCGGTGATGGAAGGCGCGCTGGCGGAGGCGCTGCAGGAAATCCGCCACGTCTGCCGCGGTCTGTCCCTGCCCGATCTCCAGGCCGTTCAGCTAAATGACATTCCCGACCAGATAATCTCCCTCCATGAACGCAGAACGGGGGTTGTCGTGGAAAAGGACATAGCAGTGGCGTCCCGCCCGGTACCCCACGCCGTCAAGACCTGCCTCTACCGGTTCATCCAGGAAGGGCTGAACAACGCCCACCGCCACGCCCCGGGCGCGGCGGTTCGCGTCACCTGCCGTCTGGCGGGCGACCGGCTGGAAGCGAGGATCGCCAATGGCGCGACCCGCGACCTGCCTCCGGCTCCGCCAAGGGAGTCGACCGGGCTTGGCCTGACCGGCCTCAAGGAGCGCATCGAGAGCCTCGGCGGGCAGTTCGGTTTCGAACTGGCCGGACAGGGCGCCGCCGTGCTGACGATGGACCTGGACCTTTCGGGAGAAGCCTTCCATGCCTGATGCGGTACACGTGGTCGTGGCGGATGATCACCCGCTCTATCGGGCCGGGGTCGTGCGCACCCTGACCGAAGCCCCGGATTTCACCGTCGTCGGCGAGGCCGGCAGTGCAGATGCGGCTGTCGAGCTGGTCGGCCGGCAGCGCCCCGCCGTGGTGCTGCTCGACATTTCCATGCCCGGGGGCGGAATTGCCGCCGCGGCACGCATCGCCGATGCCAGTCCGGACACGGCCATCGTCATGCTCACGGCCTCCGAGGAGGAAAGCGACATTCTCGATGCCCTGGCCGCGGGCGCCCGGGGATACGCCCTCAAGGGCGCCGGTGCGCAGGACCTGCTGCAGATCCTGCGGACGGTCGCGGACGGCGGATCCTATGTCTCGCCGTCGCTGGCCGGCCGCATGCTCCTGACCATGCGCAGGGATGCCGCGAAGCCCGCCAGCCAGGACGGCCTCGCCGGGCTGAGCGAGCGCGAGAGGCAGATCCTCGACCTGGTGTCCAGGGCCATGAGCAACAAGGAAATCGGGCGGGCGCTGGATCTCCAGGAAAAGACCGTCAAGCATTACATGACGGGGATCCTGCAGAAGCTGCAGGTGCGCAATCGCACCGAGGCGGCCCTCGTGGCGACGCGCGCACGCGACGGCCAATGACGGTTCACGCCCTGCGGCCTGCTGCCGCGAAACGGGGCACTACCGGCCTTCGGCTGCCTTCAGCCGCTTGAAATCCGTGTCATTGGCCGGGCGCTCGATGACCGGGCGGCCGGTGCGGTCGAGCAGGCTGTAGGTGCCGCCGATGATCTGCTCGGCCCATCCGTCGCTGTAGCGAACGACGATATTGCCGGCACCCGTCCGGCTGCTCGTCACCGATCCCTGCTGTTTCAGGACGTCGAGAAACCGTGCAAGCGCCGAGGGGCCGTCGTGACGCGTCGTGACGGGTTGGTGCTGCCTGTCGCTGCCATTCGCGCCGCCGCTCTCGCCTTCGCCTTCACCCTCGCCACCGCCTTCGTCGGCATGGGCCATGCCGATCAGGCCATGGTGCGCATCGAAGACCAGTGCGGACGGCTGCACCATGGCCAGCAGGGCGCCCGCCAGGGCTATCCCCATGCCGCGGCGCAAGGCGCGGAAAAAGCCTTGGGCAGTCCGGGCTTTCGCGATCGTCTTCCTCATGCCGTCTCAACGCCTCCTGTCCGCACGCGCCGCGCTGCAGCCCCTTCCTTGCCACCCGGGCCGGAGAAAAGCAAAGCGCAGCCGGCTTCGATCCCTGCGGATGAAGCCGGCTGTCTCGCGGGCGGCCGTTCGAGCGGCGGTTCGGGTCCGCCCGCGTGCCGGAACCGAGGGGATGGTTCCGGTCAAGTCGTCCCGGCCTCCATGCGGCAGTCAAGACGCAGCAACAGGGCTTGTCTTGCCGCGTTTCACGGCGGGAACGCTTGAATGACACGGAGACGGCCGGGCAGGGTGGTGGGCCGGACGCCCGGCCGTCTCCGTTCCAGGCAGGGCGTCAGCCGTGGTTTTCCGACCGTCCGCGCTCCTGGATTCCGGTCTCGTTGCCTTCGGCATGGCCGTGGCTGCCCGTCTCGGCGCCATGGCCGGTTTCGCCGGTCGAGCCATGGCCCTCCGAACCGGAATGGCCTTCGCCGCCTTCCGAGCCAGAACCCGAGCCGCTGCCCTCGCCGTCGCCGTCGGACTCCGACCCGCTCTCGGAATCGGCGAAGGCCTTGGTCATGGAAAGCCCGGGCGTTGCGCCGTGAAACTGGATGGTCGCCGGGAAGGCGGCCAGGCCATAGGCGAGGGCGAGGGTGCTGGCGGCTGTTTTCAGGAATGTGCTCATCGGGATTGTCCTCCGGTTCGGGGTTTCCACGGGCTGTCGGTGAACCCGCTGAAAGAACGCTACGGACAAACCCGGCCGGGTTGAACGGGTCCGGGACCGATGCGCGGCCCCGTTCGGCCTTCGGTCCGGTGCGGTTTCAGACCCTGGTCCGGTCGATCTCTGGTCCTGGCCCGACCAAGGCCCCGGAATCCGCGCTGCCGCGGTTGACCTTCCAGCAGGAGAAAGGCTCACTTGGAAGACGGAAACCGAACCGATCAACCTCTCGGCCGACCCGCCATGACGATTCGCCTACCCGAGTTCTGGCTGGCCTTCTTCTCGTTCCTGCTGCATTTCGCCTGGGAGATGCTGCAGACGCCGACCTATGCCGGCATGGCGGAAATGCCCCATTGGGACGCCACGATCCTGTGCCTTCAAGCGACCCTTGGCGACGTCCTGTTCGCGCTGATCGCCTTCTGGCTGGCAAGCGCGGCTGCCCGCTCGCGCCGCTGGTACCGCGCCTGGCCGGTCCTCCCCACGCTCGTCTACATGGCGGCCGGGCTGCTGCTGACCATCGGCTTTGAGTTTTATTACACCGAGGTCAGCCTGCGCTGGACCTACTCGGATCTCATGCCGCGCCTGCCGCTTCTTGGCACCGGCGTGAGCCCCCTGGTGCAATGGATCCTGATCCCGCCGCTGGCGCTCTGGCTGACGCGCCGGCACCTCGTGACCTGGCAGAAGGAGACCGCACGATGATGGACGGATATGGATACGGCATGGGGTTCGGCGGCATCGGCATGCTGCTGATCCTCGTTCTGGTCGTGCTGGCGATCGCCGCCCTGATCAAGTACCTGCGCAGTTGAGGAGCCGGCGGCGGCGCCGCCGGTCCTGGCCGCCTATTCGATGCCGTTGGCGCGCTGCAGCGTCCGCACGTAGGCAATGACCTTGCGCACGCCCGCCTCGTTGATGCCGGGCACGGGCGGCATGTTGCCGAAACTCCAGTGGTGGGACTGTACGCCGTTGCGCGCGGCGATCACGAAGGCCGCATCGGCATGGTGGTTCGGCCGGTAATAGGGATGGACGAGCGGCGGACCATAGCCGTCGCGGCCAGAAGCATTGGCGCCGTGGCAGGTGGCGCAATTGGCGTCGAACAGCACCTTGCCTTCCTGCGCGGTCCCGGCAAGCGCCGGCACGCTGACGTTGACGATCGGCGCGCCCGAGGCCATGGCGGGTTCCCGCCCGCCGGCGAGATAGAAGCGAAGCCCGAGCAGCACGGCCACCATGGCCACGATGCTCAGGAGAACAGTCCGGTTGTTCATTGGTCGGCTTCCCCCGCCAGTCCGTCGATGATGGGGCAGTCCGGCCGGTCGTCGCCGTGACAGCTCTTCACCAGCACCGACAAGGTTTCGCGCAGCGATTTCAGTTCCTCGATCTTGCGGTCGATCTCGCCGATCTTGTGCCGGGCGACGGCCTTCACGTCGGCGCTGGCGCGATGCTTGTCCTCGTAGAGGGAAAGCAGCGTGCGGCATTCCTCGATGGTGAAGCCGAGGCTGCGGGCCCGCTGCAGGAAGCGAAGCCGGTGGATGTCGGCATCGGAATAATCGCGATAGCCGTTCAAGGCGCGATCCGGCTTGATCAGCGCGATTTCCTCGTAATAGCGGATCGTCTTGGGCGGAAGGTTGGCGCGTTGCGCCGCCTGGCCGATGTTCATGGGGTCTTCCTCTCGTCGTTCCGGGTGCGGACGTGGCGTCCGGCTGGCCCGGATGGTGCATCTGTCCTGCCGCAGGGGCGGCATTCGCGAACGGGTCAGGCGGACTTGGGAGGATGGGGAATGACCGCGGGATCGGCCCCGCTTGGCTGGTCGCTTGCCGCCCCCGGGGCGACGCGGTGTGCGGACGCCGCCAGGACGGAAGCGTCCGGCGGCAGGAAGCCGCCGTCGAGGCTGCAATGGCCGGCCTTCCCGTGCGCGGCTCTGCCGGAATCCATCGACGGACAGCAGGAGTGGCCTGCCGTCGCCAGGAGGCTGGCCTCGTCTGCGTGGCTTGCAGGGTGCGCCTGCCCGGACACGTTCGACGCGGCCATGGGCGCGATCGTCACGGGTCCCGCCGCCACGCCCGGATGGACGGACGCGAACAGGAACACGAGACACAGGGCAAGGAACCGGCGCATGGCGGCTATCTAAACCTTCCATCAACAGGAAGGTCAAGCAGGAAGGTCAGTCCGCCCGGGTGGCCGCAGCCGTCTGGCCATAGGTCCGCTCCGGAAACGGCCGGCCGGCGATCAGGTCGTCGAAAATGGCGAGCACGAGATTTTCCGCAGCCGTCATCTTCCGCTTCGGGTTGCGCAGCAGATAGATGTCGACGGCCGGCAGCCGGGTATAGGGCGGCACTTGCCGCAGCAGGCCGGCCTTCACGTCCCGCTCCGCCACGTGCACCGGCAAGGCGCCGATGCCGATGTTGGCAACGATCATGCGCCGCACCTCGGTCAGGTTCGACGACACGCCGCGCGGCCCCGGCGCGAGCTTCGCCCGTTCCCGCAGCCGGGCGACCGAGTCCAGCGGGCCACCCTCGATCTCGGTCTGGAACGACACCGAGTCCTCGCCCTTCAGGTCCGCGATGGTGAGATGCTCGCGGTTGAACAGCCGGTGGCGGGGACCGCAGTAGAGGCCGAAGAATTCCCGGAACAGCACGCGCGCGTCGAGGGTCTTGGGAATGGTGTCGACAAGGCAGACGCCGAAGCTCGCCCGGTTCTGGCTGATCCGGCTGACGACGTCGGCGCTTTCCGTGACGGCGATGGAAAAGGTGACCCGGGGATTCTGGCGCGCGAACCGCTCCAGCGCCGCGTCGAGGTGCGGCGACACGACGTGGCTCGCCATGACGATTCCGACATGGCCCGTCATTTCCTCCTCGCTCGCATCCAGCAGCGCCGGCAATTGCGACACCGCGCCGAAGATCGCGGCGCATTCCGAATAGAGCAGGGCGCCGGCCTGCGTGACACGGAACCGGTTCGGCTTTCGCTCCACCAGCAGATGGCCGGTCGTCTCTTCCAGCCGTTTCAGCGCGCTGGAGATCGTCGGCTGCTTGAGGCCCAGGAAGTCGCCGGCCCGCGAGATGCTTTTCTGCTCCACCACCACCATGAAGGTGCGCAGCAGGTTCCAGTCGAGATTCCAAGGAAAGCGCTGTTCGTAGGGTTTGAGCATTGAGCCAATCTATAATCAGAATTTCATATATCTATTTGCATGATGATCTCTCCCATGCAAGCGTTCTGACCGGGAACAAACGCCGGATGGCCGGACCCGGGACAGGAACCCGGTCGGCCCGAAAGGCAGCCAAGGGAGACTGACATGAAAACTCGCAGAACCATTCTCAAGGCGGTCGTCGCGGCCGGTTTCGTGGCGACGGCCGGACTGGGCGCAACCGGCGCGGCCTCCGCCGACGAACTGGAAGCGCTCAAGGAAAAGGGCTCCATGCGCATCGCCATGAGCGGCGCCTATCCGCCCTTCAACTTCGTCAACGAGCAGAACGAGGTCGTCGGCTTCGACCCGGCCATCGGCACCGAGATCGCCAAGCGCATGGGCCTGGAGACGGAGATCGTGACCACGGCCTGGGACGGCATCATCGGCGGCCTGCTCGCCAACAAGTACGATGCCATCGTCGGCTCCATGTCGATCACCGAGGAGCGCGCCAAGGTGGTCGATTTCGTCGGCCCCTACTACACCACCAAGCGGGCCATTTTCACCAAGCCGGATTCCAAGATCACCAGCGTCAAGCAGATCGACGGCGACGTGAAGGTCGGCGTGACGCTCGGCGAGACGCACGAGGAATGGGCCCGCGAACAGGGCTACAACGTGCGCACTTACAAGGGCCTTCCCGAACTGCTGCTGGAACTGAAGAACGGCCGCGTCGACGTCATCGTCAACGATTCCATCGCCGCCATCCTGGCGATGAAGAAGAACGGCGACGATTTCCGCATGCTGCCGGATCTCGAGACCGACCAGATCGGCGCCGGCATCGCCATCCGGCAGGGCAACCCGGAACTCAAGGCGGCCATGCAGAAGGCGCTCGACTCCATGATGGAAGACGGCACCTATCTGGAGATCGCCAACAAGTGGGTCGGCGGCGACATTCGCTGACACGCCCTCTTGCGCCCGCCGGCCCTGGGTCGGCGGGCGTTTTCCGGGAAAGGCCGGCCATGAAGACCGCATATGGAAAACTGACCTGGGAAGAGGTGCGCGACGCCGACAAGGACCGCGTCGTCATCCTCAATGTCTCTGCCACCGAAGACCACGGCCCGCACATGCCGCTCGACACCGACACCGTGCTCGGCATGGCGGTCGCCAACGGCGTGGCGGAGGCGGCGCCGGACGAGGTTTTCGTCATGCCGGCCATCCCCTACGGTTTCAACGAGCACCACAAGGATTTCCCCGGCGTCATTTGGATCCAGCCGGAAACGCTGATCGCCTTCGTCACCGACGTGGCGAAATCGCTGGCCCACCATGGCTTCCGCCGGATCCTGTTGCTGAATTCCCATGGTTCCAACCACCCGGTGCTGGACCTTGCCGCGCGCAAGACGGTCATCGAGACCGGCATCATCTGCGTCTCGGCCTCCTACTGGAACCTCTGCGCCGACCGCATCAACGAGCACCGCAAGTCCGGGATCGGCGGTATCGCCCATGCCGGCGAGTTCGAGGCGGCGATGTACATGCACCTGCATCCCGGCGACGTCTATCCGGAAAAGGCGGCGAACCAGAACCTGCACAATCCGGACAGCCGCTTCTTCAACCTCGACCTCGCCAAGGGTGGCGGCAAGGCCATGCTGATGCGCTGGTGGTCGGAAGTGTCGCCGGACGGCACCATGGGCGATCCGACCGTGGCCGATGCCGAGACCGGCCGGAAATTCCTCGCCGCGGCCATCGAGGAGACCACCGCGCTGGTGCGCGAGATCCGCGCGCTGCCGATCCTTGAGCGCAAGGACCATCACTGAGCCCGGCCGGGCGGGACAAGGGGAGGACGCAGCACCATGGACACGGACCTGATGCTCAAGGTCTACCCGTTCTTCCTCAAGGCGGCTTGGGTGACGATCGAGCTCTCGCTGCTCACGACGATCCTGGGGCTCGCCTGCGGCGCGCTCGGCGCGGCCGCGCGGCTGTCGCGCCTCGCCTTCTTCCGGTTCCTCGGCACGGCCTATGTCAGCCTGTTCCGCGGCACGCCGGCCCTGATCCAGCTCTTCCTGCTCTATTTCGGCGGCCCGCAGATCGGGATCCAACTCGATGCATTCCAGGCCGGCGTCATCGGGCTCGGCATCAACATCGGCGCCTACATGACCGAGACGATCCGCGGCGCCATCATCGCCGTCGACAAAGGCCAGACCGAAGCGGCCCGGACGCTGGGCATGAGCCGCTTCCAGACCATGGCGCGGGTGATCCTGCCGCAGGCCGCCCGCCTGATGATCCGTCCGCTCGGCGTCAACATCAACGCGCTGATCAAGGGCACGGCACTCGTCGCCGCCATTTCCGTGGTGGAACTGACCTATACCGCCCAGCGCTACATCGGCTCCACCTACAAGCCGTTCGAGATGTTCATGCTCTCCGGCGCCCTCTACATGGTCATCATCTACGTGGCTGGCCGGGCCATCGCCTGGGCCGACCGGAAGGCGAGGATCGCATGAGCGCGATGATGCAAGCCACGGGAGGCCGTCATGGGTCTTGATTTCTCGGTCGTCCCGAAATTCATGGATGTCATCCTGCTGGGCGGCCTGTGGACGGTTGCCATCACGGTCTGCGCCGCGCTGCTCAGCTTCTTCGGCGGCATCTTCTTCGCCGTCGTCGCGCTTTATGCGCCCGCCGTCATCCGCCTGCCGATGCGCGCCTTCGAATGGGTGTTCATGGGCACGCCGCTGCTGCTCCAGCTCTTCCTCATCTATTTCGGCCTCGTCCAGGTGGGCATCGACCTGCCGGCCTTCGTCGCCGGCGTCATCGGCCTCGGCCTGCACTTCGCCGTCTACAATTCCGAGCTGATCCAGACGGCCATCGTCGCCGTCGACAAGGGCCAGATGGAAGCCGCCCGAACGCTGGGGCTGAGCCGCGGCCAGGCGCTGCGCAAGGTGGTCGTGCCCCAGGCGGTGCGCGATGTCATCCCGCCCATCGGCAACAACATGATCGCGCTTCTGAAGGATTCCGCGCTGGTCTCCGTCATCGGCGTGTCGGAGCTGACGCTCTCGGCGCAGCTTGCCATCGGCCGCACCTACCGGCCGTTCGAGTTCTACCTCGTGGCGGCCGTCGTCTACTACATCATCAACCTGGGCATGGAATACGTGCTCCGGAAGATCGAACGCCGCATCGCCCTGGCGCGGTAAGGGAGGCAGGACATGAACGACAAGACACCCTTCCTTGACATCCGCCACGCCCGCAAGAGCTATGGCTCGCTGGAGGTCATCAAGGACATCAGCCTGACCGTCGACCGCGGCGAGATCGTCGCCATCATCGGGCCGTCGGGCTCGGGCAAGAGCACCTTCCTGCGTGCCATCAACGATCTCGATCCGCTGACCGGCGGCGAGGTCTGGCTGGAGGGCACGCAGGTCAACAAGAAGCTGCCGCACCGCCAGTACGAGAAGCACATCAACCAGGTGCGCCAGGACATCGGCATGGTGTTCCAGCACTTCAACCTGTTTCCGCATCTCTCGGTGCGCGGCAACATCACGCTGGCGCCGAAGATGCTCAAGGGCCTGTCGGACGCTGATGCCAACAAGCTGGCCGAGGAGCAGCTCGACCGCGTCGGCATGCTCGATCGCATCGACTTCATGCCGTCCCAGCTTTCCGGTGGCCAGAAGCAGCGCGTCGCCATTGCCCGCGCCCTGGCCATGAAGCCCAAGGTCATGCTCTTCGACGAGGCGACCTCGGCGCTCGATCCTGAACTGGTCGAAGAGGTCAACCAGGTCATGAAGAAGCTGGCCAGCGAGCACATGACGATGATCATCGTGACCCACGAGATGGGTTTTGCCGAATCCGTCTGCGACCGCGTCCTGTTCATGGATCAGGGCGTCGTCGTGGAAGAGGGCCCGCCGAGCGTGATCTTCCGCAACCCGGAAAGCGAGCGGACCCGCAATTTCTTGCGTAAACACCTAGAGGGCGTCAGGAGCTGACAGGCGATGTCCAACCTATTCTACCAGTCGCGCCAGCCGCGACCCTTCCTTGATCGCGGCGAAGGCATCTATCTCTTCGACGAGCACGGCAAGCGCTACATCGACGGCTCGTCCGGCGCCATGGTCTCCAACATCGGCCACTCCAACCCGCGCGTGCTGGAGGCCATGAAGGCGCAGATGGACAAGGCCACCTTCGGTTACCGCCTGCACTTCCGCACCGAGGCCTCAGAGCGGCTCGCCACGAAGACCGCCTCGCTCATGCCCGATGGCCTCGACCGTGTCTTCTTCGTCTCCGGCGGTTCGGAAGCGGTGGAAAGCTGCGTCAAGCTCGCCCGGCAATATGCCCTGACCCAGGGTCAGGCCAGCCGCTGGAAAGTGATCTCGCGCTTTCCCTCCTACCACGGCTGCACGCTCGGCGCGCTCGCCCTGACCGGCTATGACCCGCTCGCCCTGCCGTTCGCGCCGATGATGCAGGTCATGCCGAAGATCGCCGCGCCGACCTGCTACCTCGACCGTGACAACCTGACCGACGAGGCCCGTGGCCTGAAATACGCCGACCTGCTGCGCGACGAGATCATCGCCCAGGGGCCGGACACGGTGCTGGCCTTCATCATGGAGCCGATCGGCGGCGCCTCCACCGGAGCGCTGGTCGCGCCCGACAGCTATTACGCCCGCATCCGCGAGATCTGCGACGAGTTCGGCATCCTGCTCATCTACGACGAGGTGATGACGGGTGCCGGCCGCACCGGCCGCTTCCTGGCCGCCGAGCACTGGGGCATCACGCCGGATATCGTCGCCCTGTCGAAGGGCTTTGCCGCCGGCTACGCCCCGCTCGGCGCCATGGTGGCGCGCAACGACATCGTCGAGGCCATCCTCGATGCCGGCGGCTTCCTGCACGGTTTCACCTATGCCGGCAACCCGCTCGCCTGCGCCGCCGGCCTTGCCGTGCTGGAGGAGATCGAGCGCGAGGGGCTGGTGGCCAATGCCGCGCGCATGGGCGAAGTGCTCAAACAGCGCCTGGAAGGGCTGATGCGGCGTTATCCGATGATCGGCGACGTGCGCGGCAAGGGCCTGATGACCGCCTTCGAACTGGTCAGCGACCGCGAGACCATGGCGCCGCTGCCGCGCGGGATGAACGCATACCTGCGCCTCGTCGAAATCGCCTACGGCAACGGCCTCATCATCTATTCGCGGCGCACGCGCGGCGGCGCCGAGGGCGATCACTTCCTGGTCTGCCCGCCGCTGATCATCACCGAGGCCCAGGTCGACGAGATGATGGGCCTGCTGGTCCGCTCGCTGGACACGTTCTGCGCCGAATCCGGGCTGGCCGTGGAGAACGCCGCGTGACCGCGACGGTGACCCTCAGGCCGGCTGCGCCGGGCGATGCGCCGGCAATTGCCGGCATGCTGGCCGAACTGGCCGGCGAACTGGGCGAGGCCGGCCGCTTCGCAACGACGCCGGAGACCGTCCGGCGCGACGGTTTCGGTCCGGAGGCCGCCTTTGCCTGCATCCTGGCGACCAGGGACGCCGAACCGCTCGGGCTGGTCCTCTTCCTGCGCTACTATTCCACCCACCGCGCCGCCAGCGGTGTCTACGTCCAGGACCTGTGGGTCGCGCCGGCGGCCCGCTCCCGCGGCCTCGGCGAACGGCTCCTGCAGGCCGCCGCCCGCCAAGGCGCGGTCGCCTGGGGTGCGGCCTTCCTGCAACTGACCGTCCACGACCACAACGCGGCCGCCATGCGCTTCTACGAGCGCCTCGGCTTCGGTGCCCATGGCGACCGGCCGATGTCGGTGACGGGCGGCGCCTTCCGGGCGCTGGCCGGGAGCACGGCATGATCCTGCCCGACAAGAGCGTGGCGATTGCGGAGGCGGTATCGCGCATCGGCGACGGCGCCACCGTGATGGTGGGCGGCTTCGGCGTACCGGGCACCCCGTTCACGCTGATCCGCGAGATCGTCCGCCAGGGACCGAAGAACCTGACGCTGATCAAGAACGATGCCAACGAACGCGACCTCGGCATCGACCACCTGCTGGCCAGCGGCCAGGTCCGACGCCTGGTCACGACCCATATCGGCCTCAACCCCCGCGCCATCGAACTGATGAACGGCGGCCGGCTCGAAGTCGAGTTCTGCGCCCAGGGCATCCTGGCCGAACGCATCCGCTCCGGCGGTTCCGGCCTGCACGGCTTCCTTACCGATGTCGGGGTCGATACCGAACTGGCGCGCGGCAAGACCACGTTCGACCTGGATGGCAAGACGGTGCTGCTGGAGACCGCCCTGCGCGCCGACGTGGCCATCGTCCATGCCGTCCGGGCCGACGTGTTCGGAAACCTCCAGTACGTGGCCACGGCGCGCAATTTCAATCCGCTCGTGGCCATGGCGGCCGACTGCGTCATCGCCGAAGCCGAGGAACTGGTGCCGCTCGGCGGCATCGCGCCGGACGCGGTGCACACGCCAGGGCCCTTCGTCGATTGCGTGGTGGAATTGCAAGAGCTCAGCAGGGAATACGACGTTGTCCGACGCTAGGACCAGGATGGTGGCCCGCGCCGCCCGCGAGATCGCGCCCGGGATGGTGGTCAACCTCGGCATTGGCCTGCCGACGCGCGTCGTGAACCATCTGCCCGCCGACTTCCCCTTCTGCCTGCACACCGAGAACGGCCTGTCGGGCATCGGTGCGACCCTTCCGCCCGAACGGGCCGACCGCAATCTGATCGACGCCGGCGGCGCCTATGTCTCGACGATTCCCGGCAGCGCCTTCTTCGACAGCGCGGTCTCCTTTGCCCTGGTGCGCAGCGGCCGCATCGACCTGACGATGCTGGGCGCATTCGAAGTGTCCGAGACCGGCGATCTCGCCAACTGGAAGATTCCCGGCAAGTTCTCGCCCGGCGCCGGCGGCGGCATCGAACTGGCGCAGAAGGCGCGGCGCGTGGTGGTGCTGACCACCCACACCGACCGCGACGGCAACCCGAAGCTTCTGTCCGAATGCACCCTGCCGCTGACCGCCAGCGGATGCGTCAGCCGCATCTTCACCGATCTCGCCGTCATCGACGTGACGCCGTCCGGCTTCGCCCTGCGTGAACTGGCCGCGGGCGTCTCGGCCGGCGACGTGAGGCACGCCACGGGCGCGGCGCTGGAAATTCCCTCCGGCGAGATCCCCGTCTTTTAAGCCTGGAAGGCACGCAATGGATACCGAGCAGCAAACCGCCATCCTGTCCGCCGTCGACCGGCTGTTCGACGAGCAGATTGCCTTCCTCGCCGAACTGACTGCATTTTCCTCCACCCGCGGCAACGAACAGGCGGCACAGGACTTCATGGCCGCTGAACTTGGCGAGCGCGGCTATGCGGTCGACCGCTGGCAGATCGACATCGACGACATCAGGCACCTGCCGGGCTTCTCGCCCGTGGCCGGTCCCTACGAGGATGCGGTCAACGTCGTCGCCAGCCACCGTTCCTCCACCGCGAAGGGCCGGTCGCTTATCCTCAACGGCCATATCGACGTGGTGCCCGAAGGCCCCCTCGACATGTGGGACAGCCCGCCCTTCGCCCCCCGCGTGGACGGCGGCTGGATGTACGGCCGCGGTGCCGGCGACATGAAGGCGGGCCTGGCCTCCAACCTGTTTGCCCTCGACGCGCTGCGTTTCTGCGGCTTCGCGCCCGCGGCGGATGTTTTCGTCCAGTCCGTCGTCGAGGAGGAATGCACCGGCAATGGCGCGCTCGCCTGCCTGCAACGCGGCTATCGCGCCGATGCCGCGCTCATTCCCGAGCCGTTCAGCGAGCGCCTTGTGACCGCCCAGGTCGGCGTGATCTGGTTCCAGGTCCACCTGAAGGGACTGCCCACGCATGTCGCCTATGCCGGCAGCGGGGCCAATGCCATCGAGGCGGCGGTACCGCTGATCGGGGCGCTGCACAAGTTGCAGGACCGCTGGAACGTCGGCAACCATCGCCACGGCGCCTTCGATCACGTCCACCACCCGCTGAACCTCAACATCGGCCGCATCACGGGCGGCGACTGGGCCAGTTCCGTGCCCGCATGGTGCGTCTTCGATGTCCGCATCGGCATCTTCCCCGGCCAGGACATCGCACAGGCCAGGGAGGAGATCGAGGCGGCGCTGAACGAGGCGGCCGGAGACAATGCCTTCCTGCGCGACAACCTGCCCCAGGTCGTCTATCACGGCTTCCACGCCGAGGGTTACGCGCTGGCCGACGACCGCCGCGACACGACGCTTGATGTCATCGCAACGCTGGAGGACGCGCATGGCGCGGTCACCGGGCAGGCGTTGGACCGTGCGGCCATCACGGCCACCACGGATGCCAGGTTCTTCGGGCTTTATGCCGACACGCCCGCCCTGGTCTACGGCCCCCACGCCGAGGCGATCCATGGGTTCAACGAGCGCGTCGACCTGGAAAGCATGCGCCGCGTGACCCAGGCCACGGCACTGTTTATCGCCGGCTGGTGCGGGCTCGAAGGGCTCTGACGGCAGGGCGATGCCGGGATGGCATTGGCTAAGATTAGCTGTTTCAAGAACAGTAATAGTTAATCCATCACCCCTAATCAGAAAGGGTAGACGGGGCTTGTGGGGAAGGTCACTCAATGAAACGGCTTTTCGGCACGGGAAACCATGATGCGGGGGCCGTCATTGCTGCCCTCAATCGCTCGCTGGCCATCATCGAATTCGACATGACGGGCCACATCCTTTGCGCGAACGACCGGTTCTGCAAGGTGACCGGCTACGACGTCGGCGAACTGGTCGGCCAGCA
Source organism: Zhengella mangrovi (assembly GCF_002727065.1). Taxonomy (GTDB): domain Bacteria; phylum Pseudomonadota; class Alphaproteobacteria; order Rhizobiales; family Rhizobiaceae; genus Zhengella; species Zhengella mangrovi. Next base: position 54,094 of record NZ_PDVP01000013.1, read on the forward strand.
TCATGCCATCCTGATGGAGGCCGGGGTCGCCGGGAAACCGGGATACAAGGCCTTCTGGGAAGCGCTCGGGCGCGGTGAGCCCAAGTCCGGCGATTTTCGCCGCTTCGCCAAGGACGGCCGCGAGATCTGGCTGCACGCCACCTACAACCCCGTCCTCGACCGTAACGGCAAGGCGGTGAAGGTGGTCAAGTTCGCCTCCGACGTGACGGAGGAAAAGCGCGTCGCCGCCGAGCAGAACAGCAAGCTGGACGCCATCTCGCGCGCCCAGGCCGTCATCGAGTTCGACCGCGAAGGAAGGATACTCACCGCGAACAGGAATTTTTGCGACGCCATGGGCTATGCGCTCGACGAGATCGTCGGGAAGCATCACGCCATGTTCGTCGATGCCGGCTATGCCGCGAGCGCCGATTATGCCGCGTTCTGGCAGCGCCTTGGCAAGGGCGAGTACATCGCCAACGACTTCCGCCGGATCGGCAAGGGCGGCAAGACGGTCTGGATCAAGGCGTCCTACAACCCGGTCTTCGATGCGGACGGCGCGGTGGTGAAGGTCATGAAGATCGCCACCGACCTGACCGGCACCATGGCCGACGTCGCTGTCCTCGAGGCCGGTCTCGGCCGCATGGCCGACGGCGACCTCGAGCACGAGATCACCCGGCCGTTCGTGCCGTCGCTGGAAACCCTGCGCGCGGATTTCAACCGCTCGCTGGAAAAGATGCGCGAAGCCCTGGGCGTGGTCCGCAAGAATGCCGAGGCCATCGACGGCGCCTCCGGCGAAATCCTGTCCGCGGCCGACGACATGGCCCGCCGCACCGAGCAGCAGGCCGCCGCGGTGGAACAGACGGCTGCCTCCATCGAGGAGGTGACCACGTCGGTCACGGAGACGGCGGAGCGCTCGCGCCGTGCCGGTATCCTGGTCGGGCGCACCCATGAACGGGCAAACGACTCCCGCACGGTCGTCGACAGTGCCATCGCCTCGATGGCCCGCATCGAGGAATCGGCGGCGCAGATTTCGAAGATCATCGGCATGATCGACGACATCGCCTTCCAGACCAACCTGCTCGCCCTCAATGCCGGCATCGAGGCAGCCCGCGCCGGCGAGACCGGCCGTGGCTTCGCCGTGGTGGCGCAGGAAGTTCGCGAACTGGCGCAACGCAGCGCCACCGCCGCCAGCGACATCAAGGAACTCATCACGACTTCCGAGGGCCACGTGCGCAACGGCTCGCGCCTCGTCGGCGAAACCGGAAAGGAACTGGAAGCGATCGCGACCGATGTCTCCGAGATCAATGCCAATGTGGCAGCGATCGCCGAGGCGGTGGACGTTCAGTCGACCAGCCTGCAGGAGATCAACCGCGCGGTCACGGAAATCGACCGTAACACCCAGCAGAACGCCGCCATGGTCGAGCAGTCGACGGCGGCAAGCCACAACCTCGCCCACGAGGCCGCCGCGCTGGCCGAACTGGTGGCCCGCTTCCGGGTCGGCGGTGACAGCAACACCGGGCCGGCGGAACGGCCGTCCGGGCGCCCGAAGATCCAGTTGGTGCAGGGCAATGCCGCGCTCGCGGCCCGGGAATGGGAAGAATTCTGACAACGAACGGGGCCGGTCACGGGCCCTGCCGGGAATGCCGGTCCCGACTGGTCGTCCGCGGCTGGTACGGGCCGCAGCGAACAGGTGTCCGCATCCTTAAAAACGACTTAGCCTGATTAAGGCGTTTTTAATCGAAGGCGGGATAGATCGAAAGACCACCGCGGAAAAGTCCCCTTGTTGGACGAGGCATGTGAGGCCGTTTCCGCGAACCGGGGTAGCCGGAATGTCATTGAAGAAATGTCTTCGGAGTGCCCCCTCATGGCCTTTCGGACCGATGCGTCCGGCGATGTCGGTAATCAGTGGAATTTCCTGACCATCCGCAACGTCGCGATCACGCTGTGCATTGCCAGCATGGTGAACATTGCGCTGCTTTTCGGCCTGTCGCTGTATCGTGACAGCGTCGGACAGATCGGCAGTGGCAATTTCCGGCGCATCATGGCCGACCAGAAGGTGATCGCGAACATCCAGCCGCCGCCGTCCTTCGTCATCAACGCCTACAAGGACCTGTTCGAGGTCGTCGCCGAGCCGGAAAAGGCCAGGGAGCATTTCGCCGAGTTCGAGAAGCACAAGCAGGAATTCCTTGACCAAGTCGAAACCTGGCGCGCCCTCGATATCGACGCCGGCACGAAGCAGCTCCTGACCGTCGCTTCGCCAGCGTCGCTGGAACCCTTCTGGGATGTTGCCGAGAACAAGATCTTCCCGGCCTTCATCGAGAACCCGAACACGATTCTTTATGGCCTGACCGCCGAATACGCGGCCGCCAAGAAGGCCTTCACCGAGCACCAGAAGATTGCCGCCGAGATCCTGCGCCGCTCCAACGAGAGCACTGGCGAGCATCTCGCCGAGGTGTCGGGTGCCGTCAACTGGCTGAACAACCTCTACTACGCGGTCGGCGCCTTCGCGCTGCTGAGCGCGATCGCCACGGTGCTGGTCGTGCTGAAGTTCCTGATCAGGCCGCTGCGGCGCATCCGCGATGTCACCAATGCCCTGGCCGAAGGCCGACAGACCGAGGAAATCCCCTACGTCGAGGCCGCTCACGAGATCGGCGAGGTGGCCCGGGCGCTGACGGTTTTCCAGTCCGCCGCCCGCGACCGCCTCGAAAAGGAACGCCAGATCAACGCCGAGCGCGAGCAGAACGCGCGCCTGAAGGAAGAGGCTGACCGCCGCGTGAATGCCGAGGCCGCCGCCACCAATGCCGCCGTCGGCGCGCTGCGTGACGGCCTGCGCCGCCTGGCCGCCGGCGACCTGACGACCCGCATCGAGCAGCCCTTCGACGGCAAGCTTGACCAGATCCGCGACGACTTCAACGAGGCCTGCGCGACCATCAACGCCACCTTCGGCCGCGTCGTCGCCACCGCGCAGACGCTGGATGGCGGCGTCTCGGAGATCGTCACGGCTTCCGACGACCTGTCGCGCCGCACCGAGCGCGTTGCCGCCGCGCTGGAGGAGACCGTCGCCACCCTGCGCGAGATCAACGGCACGGTGGAGCGCTCCTCGCAGAGCCTGGAGAAGACCCGCCAGCGCACCGCCGCCGCCCGCGCCGACGCCGAGGCCAGCAGTGCCGTGGTCTCCGACGCCCTCGCCGCGATCGGCGCCATCGAGACCTCGGCATCCGAGATCAACCAGATCATCGCCGTGATCGACGACATCGCCTTCCAGACCAACCTCCTTGCCCTTAACGCCGGGGTCGAGGCCGCCCGCGCCGGCGATGCCGGCCAGGGCTTCGCCGTGGTCGCCTCGGAAGTGCGCGCGCTGGCCCAGCGCTCGGCGACGGCCGCCAAGGAGATCAAGGAGCTGATCTCCAAGTCCACCGAGCAGGTCGCGACCGGTTCGCGCCTCGTCGGCGAGACCGGCAACACCCTGCATCGCATCGCCGAGCAGGTGCTGGAAATGAGTACCGACATCGAGGAAATCGCCGCCCGGGCGCGCGAGGAAGCCGTCGCGCTGAAGCAGCTTGGCGTGGCGACCGACGAGATGGACCAGATGACGCAGCAGAACGCGGCCATGGCCGAGGAGGCCACCGCCACCAGCCATTCGCTGAGCAACGAGGCCGCCGAACTGACCGCCATGGTCCGCACCTTCCGCATTGCGGCCGAACCCGCGGTCGCCGCCGCCGGCCCCGCCAGCGCGCCGCGCCCCTCGCCGGTGTCGGCCATGCAGAAACGGGTCGCCAGCGCCTTCGCGCAGGCGCCGCGCGGCAATGCCGCGGTCGACGAGGACTGGACCGAATTTTGAGACGCGACAGGAGCAAGAGGAGCAAGGGCATGAAGCTGAAGGAAGACCTCGCCGGACCACAGTCCGCCGCTCTCTTCGACGCATTTCGCGAAGCGCGGGGCAAGCCCCTGGTCGTGGATGCCTCGGCGGTGCGCAAGGTGGACACGCCGGGCCTGGAAATCTGCCTTTCCGCCGCCAGGACCTGGCGCTCGGACGGAAAGGCGCTTCGCTACGAGAACATTCCCGATGTTCTCGACTCGGCAATCCAGACAATTGGCCTGACGTCCGACGACTTCCAGGCAGAGGGAGACTGATATGAGCAAGAAGATTCTCGCGGTCGACGATTCCCGCACCATGCGCCTGATGATCGAGGACTGCCTCGCCATGGCCGGTTACGACGTGGTGCTGGCCGTCGATGGTCAGGACGGGCTGGACAAGCTCGACGGCAACATGCCGGACGTCATCATTACCGACATCAACATGCCGGTCATGGATGGTTTCGCCTTCATCGAGGCCGTGCGCAAGGGCGGTACGGCCAGCCGTGTGCCGATCCTCGTGCTGACCACCGAGTCGAGCCCCGAGAAGAAGCAGCGGGCACGCGCCAGCGGTGCCACCGGCTGGATCGTAAAGCCTTTCATGCCTGAAAAGCTGATCGCGGCCATTGAGCGCGTAGCCCATTAGACGAGTGTGGACGGCCTGGTGATGAATACAGATCGGATCAAGGAAACATTCTTCCTCGAATGCGCCGAGCAGATGGCGGAGATCGAGGAATCACTGATGTCGCTGCACGAGGACCCGGCCCAGCCGGAGTGCATCAACGCCGTGTTTCGCGCGGTTCATTCCGTCAAGGGAGGAGCGGGCGCCTTTGGCTTCAACGATCTTGTTCACTTCGCCCATGTCGTTGAAAACGGCCTCGACGTGCTGCGCAACGGTGCCAACCCGGGCGCCGATCCGCGCCTCGACCTGATCGCGCGGGCGACCGACATCCTGTCGGACGCCATTTCCGCGACCCGCGACGGAACCGCGTTTCCCGAGACGGCGGCCATCGTCGGCGAGATTACCACGGCCTTCGCGCTCGGCGATCCCGACGCGGAGGAAGAGGACATCGCCTTCGACGCTGTCCCGATCGCCATCGAGGCGCTCGAGATCGCGGCCCCGCAGGAGCAGGTCTACCTCATCACGCTCAGGCCGCAGATGTCGTTCTACGTCCGCGGCGACGACATGCTCAAGCTGATCCGCAGCCTCGCCGAACTCGGCCGCATCCAGGTCGATTGCGACCAGTCCGCGCTGCCCGATCTCGACGGATTCGACCCGGACAAGGCCTATCTCACCTGGAGCATCCGCCTGGAAACCGCAGCTCCGCGCGAGGAAGTTGACAGCGTTTTCGAATGGCTGGACGAGGATTGCCAGTTTTCCATCGACGTCGAGGGCGCCGGGTCCGGCGATGACTTCGATCTCGACGCCCTGCTGGCCGGCCTGGATTCGACCGGCGACGTGGCCGCCCCGGACGCTCCGTTCGGCCTGGACCTGCCGGCGCTCGAGCCTCTCGAAGCGACCGGCGCCGTCGAGGAACGCAACATTCTCACGCCGCCGGCGCTGGCCGGATCGGACGCCGACCTGGTGCCCCTCGACAGTCCGGCCCCGGCGCCGGCCGTCGTGGAGACCGAGGCGCGTGACCGCAAGGAGCCGCGCGGCGCCGTGCCTGCGCAGGCCGCCGCTGCCCAGGGCACCACGGCCAAGGCGACCGCGACGATCCGCGTTGAGTCGGAAAAGGTCGACCGGCTGATCAACCTGATGGGGGAAGCGGTCATCAGCCAGGCCATGCTGGCCGAGCGCATCGCCGAGAACATCGAGACCGCCAACGGCTCCACGTCCTACCAGGTGCTGGACGAGATGCAGGGCCTGATGCGCGAGATCCAGGAAAGCGTCATGTCCATCCGGGCGCAGCCGGTCAAGCCGGTCTTCATGCGCCTGGCCCGCGTCATCCGCGAAGCCTGCACCGCCACCGGCAAGCAGGCCCGCCTTGTCCTGGAAGGCGAGGGCACCGAGGTCGACACCACCGTCATCGAGAACCTCAACGACCCGCTCACCCACCTGATCCGCAATGCCATCGACCATGGACTGGAATCGCCGGAGAAGCGGCGGGAACTGGGCAAGCCGGAAGAAGGCACGATCAAGGTCTCCGCCTTTCACATGTCCGGCCGCATCGTCGTCACCATCGATGACGACGGCGCCGGCATCAACCGCAAGCGCGTCCTGGAGAAGGCCGTCGAAAAGGGCATCGTCGATGCCGGCGCGGAACTGGCCGACAGCGAGATCGACAACCTCGTCTTCGCCCCCGGTTTCTCCACCGCGCAGACGGTTTCCGACCTTTCGGGCCGCGGCGTCGGCATGGATGTCGTACGCCAGTCGATCCAGAAGCTCGGCGGCCGGGTATCGATCATCTCCGCCCCGGGCAAGGGAACCCAGATCCGCCTCAGCCTTCCGCTCACGCTGGCCATCCTCGACGGCATGATCGTGCGCGCCGCCGACGAGGTCTTCATCGTCCCGATCACCAGTGTCATCGAGACCATCAGCGTCAAGAAGGGCGACATCAACATCATCGGCGGCAAGTACGTCGCCCGCCGCCGCGACACGCTGGTGCCGGTCATCAACGTGGCCGAGCGGCTGGGTTTCCGCGGCGCCCAGAAGGACATGGACAGCGGCACGCTGCTGGTCGTCGAGGCGCAGGACGGCTCCGTGGTCGCCCTTCTCATCGACGAGATCGAAGGCCAGCAGCAGATCGTCATCAAGAGCCTGGAGCAGAATTTCGGCTCGGTTCGCCATGTGTCCGCGGCCACCATCCTGGGCACCGGCCGCATCGCCCTCATTCTCGATATCGACGAGATCGCCAGCACGAAGCATGCCGAGGCGAGATCGCACCTGCAAAATGGCCATGTCGAAAGGATGTCAGCATGACCGACACTCAATCCACCCACGAGAACCAGGAATTCATCGCGTTCATCGTGCGCAACCAGGAATTCTGCATCGACATAAAGAAGATCCGCGAGATCCGCGGCTGGACCCATGCCACGCGCCTGCCGCATGTCCCGGGCTATGTCGTCGGCGTGATCAATCTGCGCGGCACCATCCTGCCGATCTTCGACGTGGCCCAGCGCTTCGGGATGGAACCGTCGACCTCGGGCGGCCAGAACGTCATCATCGTCACCCAGATCGGTGCCCGCACCGTCGGCCTGCTGGTCGATTCCGTCTCCGACATCCTTCACGTCGACAGCGCGCAGATCCGCGATCTCCCCGATGTCGAATCCGACATGGCACGGGATTTCCTCAAGCGCGTCATCCTGCATGACAACCGCATCATCTGCGAGATCATGCTCGAGAAGGTCGTCGACACCGATCAGCTGGAAGCGGCGGCCTGACGCGCATGGAAGCACTCCTCCGGACAACGGCTGAGGGACTGCCGCTCGACACGGTGCTGAGCGACAAGGCCTTTCGTACCGTGCAGGCGCTCGTCCACGAGCGGATCGGCATCAACCTCACCGATGCCAAGCGCGACCTCGTCCGGACACGGCTCATCAAGCGCCTTCGCGTTCTCCAGTGCAGCGGCTTCGACGAGTACCTGGACTACGTGGCCGATCCGGCGAATGCCGGCGAGTTGCAGCAGCTGATGATGGCCATCACCACGAACGTGACGGACTTCAACCGCGAGCCGCATCATTTCCGACATTTCCGCGACCATGTCGTGCCGGTCCTGCGCCAGCGCGTGGCGGAACGCCAGCCGGTCAGGATCTGGTCGGCGGGCTGCTCGGACGGGCGCGAGCCCTACACGCTCGGTGCCGTGATCCTGGATGCCATTCCCGATGCCGCGCGGCGTGACATCCGCATCCTCGCCACCGATATCGATGCCAACATGCTGGACCGTGGCCGCAGCGGCCGCTACAGCGCCGAGAACGCCGGCAAGCTGCCGCAGGAACTCGCCAGCCGCTGGTTCGAGCGCACCGCCGATGGCGTCGAGGCCGGCCAGGACCTCAGGACCCTCGTCGCGTTCCGCGAGCTCAACCTGATCGGCGAATGGCCGATGCGCCGCCCGTTCGAGGCGATCTTCTGCCGCAACGTCCTGATCTATTTTGCCCGGGACCTCCAGGCCAAGCTGCTGCAGCGCTTTTCCGAGCGCCTGAAGCCCGGCGCCCATCTCTACATCGGTCATTCGGAACGGATGCACGGTCCGGCCGCGTCGAGGTTCGAGCAGACCGATATCACGACCTACCGCTTCTTGCCGTCAACGGGGAGTGTTCAATGACCAGAGTTCTGATCGTCGACGATTCGGCGATGATGCGCCACCTGCTGACGGCCATTCTCGACGCCGATCCGGCCATCGAGGTCATCGGGACGGCCGGCGATCCATACGAGGCGCGGGCCCTGATCAAGGAGCTCAACCCGGACGTGATCACGCTCGACCTCGAGATGCCGAACATGAACGGCATCGATTTCCTGCACAAGATCATGCAGTTGCGGCCCATGCCGGTGGTGGTGATCTCCAGCCACGTGGAGCAGTCCGCCGCGGTTGCCCGCGAGGTGATGGAGGCGGGCGCCTATGCCTGCCTGCCCAAGCCGAAGCTGGATGACGAGAGCAGCCTGCTGGCCATGCGCCGCGTCGTCCGCCAGGCCGAGCTGGTCCTTCCGGGCCGCGGCGCCGCCGACGGCGCATTGGCGCCCCGCACCGAGAGCCGGCGGATGCCGGAAACACAGCCGCTGCGCACATCGGCCGGCCAGCCCGACATGATTGCCATCGGCGCCTCGACCGGCGGCATCGAGGCGATCTCGGAAATCCTCTCGACCTTTTCGGCCAACTGCCCGCCGACGGTCATCGTGCAGCATCTTCCGGCGGGCTTTTCCCGCAACCTGGCCGAGCGGCTCAACCGTCTCGTCCAGCCGACGGTCAAGGAAGCAGCCGACGGAGAGGCGCTGGCGCCCGGCACCGTCTACATCGCCCCGGGCGGCGAGCGCCATCTCGTCGTCGCCGGGGCGTCGCCGAAATGCAAGCTGCTGGCCGGCGACGCCGTGACCGGCCACCGCCCGTCGATCGACGTCCTGTTCGGTTCGCTGGCCCAGATGAAGGGCATTTCGGTCTCCGCCGCCCTGCTGACCGGGATGGGCGCCGACGGCGCCCGCGGCCTGCTCCAGATCCTGCGCAATGGCGGGCGCACCATTTCCCAGGACGAGGCGACCAGCCTGATCTACGGAATGCCGAGAGCCGCGGCAGAACTCGGGGCGGCCTCGGAAATACTCCCCATCAACCGGATCGCCGATGCGCTGTTGGCGACCCGCAAGAACACAGAAAATGAAGGAATGGGCCAATGAGCCTCAAGGACATCGTTCATATCATGGTCGTGGATGACCACATCACCAGCCGGATGATGACGGTCGAATCGCTGCAGGAGATGGGGGTCAAGAACATTCAGATCGCCAAGGATGGCCGCGATGCTTTCACCAAGCTCTCGACGCAGCCGGTGCATCTGGTCATTTCCGACGTGTTCATGCCGGATGTCGATGGCTTGGCGCTCCTCAAGGCCGTTCGCGCCCATCCGAAGCTGTCCAAGCTCGGCTTCATTCTCCTGACAGGCAAGCGCGACTACGAGGTCATCACCAAGGCCCAGGCGCTGGGCGCCAACAACGTTCTGGCCAAGCCGATCGACAAGGCCGGCCTGCGGCGCGCCATCGAGGGGGTCATCGGGAGACTGTGATGACCTTGACCATGAACCGCATCATCATCGCGCAGGGCGAGCACGCCTTCAGCGACGATCCCGGCGTCGTCTTCGGCGCCATCCTGGGGTCATGCGTGGCGACATGCGTCTATGATCGCGCGCTCAATTGCGGGGCCATGAATCACATTCTCCTGCCGGGCGGACAGGCATCCGCGGAGCATGACGCGGAGCGGCGCTACGGGGCCTATCTCATGGAGATCATGCTCAACGACATGTATAAGCGCGGATCGCGCAAGCGGGACCTCGTCTTCAAGGTCTTCGGCGGCGCGAGCCTGTTCGGGGCGACCCGCGGGCCGGGCGAGAAGAATGTCGCGTTCGTTCGCCAGTTCCTCGAGGCCGAGGGCTTTGCCATCGCCTCCGAGAGCCTGGCCGGAACCAAGGGTCGCCGGGTCGAGTTCACGCCGACCACGGGCAAGGCGATGATGAAGTTCCTGCAGGGCAGCGAAACCATTCAGCCGGTCGAAAGGCCGCTTCCCAGACAGCCTGTTTGCGCGGGCGAGGTCGATCTTTTCTAAGGGGCAATCGATGTCGGTGTCAGATCACGAAATGTTTTTCTTCGACGGTGGCGACGAGGCCGCTGAAACGGCGTGGCGCGACGAGGCTCCGGTCCGCGTCTCCTCCCGCCAGGTTCTCGGCGGCGCCGTCGACGAGCTGCTCGACGTCGCCAGGGCGCTGGACAACAGCGATCACTGGCCGGTCGAGGCGCTCTCCACCGATCATCTCGATTTCATCCAGTCGCTGGACCTGATCAGCCAGAAACTGCGCGAGATTGCGCGCATCATGGGCACCTACCAGGAAAAGACGACGGACAGTTTCGACATGGAACTTCACAGCGGCCTGGAGTCGCTCCAGCGCAGGATCGCCGGCGGCCGCTAGGCCGGGCGCCGCAGGCCGGTCCGCCCCGCGTTCGACGCGGCCTGTGCCGGTTCGGGATCCCACCCGCCGCCGCTGGCGGGGATTCAGCCCCTTTTTTGGCTTCTTTTTCCTGTGCGTGGCTTCGCTGCGCGCAGTTTTACGTATTTGTCTAAAAAACGATGCATCGGAAATATTCCTATTGGAAACAAGCTTTTACAAGATCTTGCAACGTGACATTAGGCGGCAATTAACGAATGCCGCCGAAGACTGCATGCTCGTTGCACGGATCATGATCGATCCGTTTGGAATTCGGCATTTCACGGCCGCCACGAATGACACGTGGACATCGCTTCCAACGGAAAGATCATGGGAACCTGGTTTAGCAAGCTCAAGCTGTCGGCGAAACTTGCCGGCGTCATCATCGGTGTGAGCCTGGTCGGCCTTCTCACCTATTCCGCTGCGTCCTGGTACATGCAGGAACGGGCCGCGATCGGCCATGCCGTCCGCACCTGGTCCCAGGCAACCGACCAGTTCGCCACGCTCGCCGCCGGTGCGGTGAAGTGGGGCCAGGGCGATGCCGTCGCCGAGACCTACAAGCATTACCGCGATGATCCGAGCCTCGCGCTTGTCGGCTTCTCTGCCGTCAACGGAAGCGGCGAGACCGTCAACGACTGGTTCGATGACGCCAGCGTTCCCGCCGATGCGCGAACGGCCGTGGCCGGAGCTGCGTCGGCCGACCCGGAAACGACAGACTCTGTCACGGATGTCGGCAGCGGCCTGCTGGCGATCACGACGGCCCTGCCCAAGGACAAGGCAGGCAAGAGCATCGGCACGGTGACCACGGTCTGGAGCACGGCCGCCATCGTGGCCGAGGCCCGCAACAGCGCGCTGGTGCTGCTGGGGTCCCAGGCCCTGATCATGAGCCTCGTGGTGATCGTCTTCCTGTTCGCCCAACGCCGGCTGATGAGCCAGCCGCTGCGGAAGCTGAGCGACCGGATCGTTGCCCTGCGTGAGGGCGACACCACCAGCGCCGTGCCTTACCAGGCCAACAACGACGAGATCGGCGTGGTCGCCCGCGCGCTCGAGATGTTCCGGACCGAGACGATCGAGAAGCAGGTCCAGGAAAAGTCGGCCGCGCAGGAGCGCGAGGCGATCAACCTGGAGCGCAACCGCAACGCCGAGGAGGCTGCGGACAAGGCCCGCATGCAGGCGGACGTCGTGTCCCGGCTGGCCAATGCGCTCGAGCGTCTGGCCGGCGGAGACTTCTCGGCCCGGGTCGATGACCTCGGACCGGAATTCGAGAAGGTGGCAAGCGATTTCAACCGCATGGTCGGCGCCGTCGCAGCCGTTCTCGACGAGATCAAGGTGACGGCGGGAAGCATCGAAACCGGCTCGCAGCAGCTGCTGCAGTCGGCCGAACAGCTCTCCGACCGGACCGCGCGCCAGGCGGCGTCGCTCGAGGAGACCGCTGCCTCCCTGGAGGAGATCACCGCCACCGTGCGGCGTTCGTCTGAAAGCGCCTCCGAGGCCGGCCATCTGGTCGGCAACACGAAGGAGGAAGCCCGCAAGTCCGTCGCCAAGATGCAGGATGCCATCGGCGCGATGGACCGGATCGAGGCCTCGTCCTCGCAGATCGGGCGCATCATCGGTGTCATCGACGAGATCGCGTTCCAGACCAACCTCCTGGCGCTCAATGCCGGTGTCGAGGCGGCCCGTGCCGGGGAAGCCGGCAAGGGCTTCGCCGTCGTCGCCCAGGAAGTGCGCGAACTGGCGCAGCGTTCCGCCGAGGCCGCCAAGGAGATCAAGCAGCTGATCGCCACCTCCGTCGAGGAAGTCGAAACCGGCGCCGCGCTGGTCAACCAGACCGGTAGCGTCCTGACGGAGATCGAGCAGCAGATCGGGATGATCTTCGAGAGCATCCAGGGGATCATGCAGTCCTACGGCGAACAGTCTGCCAGCCTGTCGGAAATCAACACGGCCGTGTCCTACATGGACCAGGTGACGCAACAGAACGCCGCCATGGCGGAAGAAACGAACGCGGCCAGCCACGACCTGGTGTCCCAGGGCGACATCCTGAAGAAGGCCGTGGCCCGGTTTGTCACCGGAACCGCCTCGGCCGGTGCTTCCGCGCGTGTCGCCCGGCCGGCGCCGCAGGCCGTCAGGCCGCAAGTCGCGGCAAAGGCAGCCGCACCGTCTTCCGTCCCGGTCCGGGCCAGCGTCGGCAATGCCGCGCTCGCGGAAGACTGGGAAGAGTTCTGATCCTGACAAACAACTTCGCGCTTTCGTTCCAGAGGAGACCCAGCATGCGGAAAGCCCTTTTTACCACGGCCCTGTTGGCCGGTCTTGCATCGCTCAACACGGCCGCCCAGGCCGAGGAAGCCTACGTCGCGCCGATCAAGGCCTTCATCCAGGAAAACGTTCAGCCCTGGCTGAGTGATCCGGTCGTCATCTCTGCCGTCAAGGAGCAGAACGCGGCCCACGCCAGCCTGACGCAATCCGACATCGATGCGATGGACAAGGATTGGCGCGCCGGTGTCGACGGCGGTGACCACAAGCTGATCAACGAGGTCCTCGGCAACAAGGTCTCCCAGTTCCTGAAGCAGAAGCAGAAGGACTCCGCCGGGATGATCACCGAGATCATCCTCATGGACGACAAGGGACTGAACGTCGGCCAGAACGACCTGACCTCGGACTACTGGCAGGGCGACGAGGCGAAGTTCCAGAAGTCCTATGGCGCCGGCGCCGGCGCGGTCTTCGTCGATGCCCCTGAAAAGGACGAGTCGACGCAGATGCTGCAGTCGCAGGCGTCGCTGACGATCGTCGACGAGAGCGGCAAGCCCATCGGCGCGATCACCATCGGTGTGAATCTGTCAGAGATCTGACAGCCGCGGGGAGGGGGCGGCACCGCGTGGTTCCGTCCCCTTTCTGACCCCGGACGAAGCCGTGCATGACGGCTTTGGTCCGCAGGAAATATCCAATGTCGGTTCAGGACCCAGCCTCCAGCGCAACACCGCGACGATCGACTGTCCGGCAATGGCTGCTGGCCGCCAACGTGGCCGCGGCGCTCTTCGTGATCCTCGCCATCGCCATCGTTCCGACAGGATCGCGCCTGGTCGTCGTGGGATCACCCTTTTCGCCGCCCGGTGCCCTGATGGGCGTGGTCTCGCAGGCCGGGGGCGCCCTCGTCGACGGCGGCGCCGTCGACTGGATCGTCATCGCCGAAGGCAGCTCCGCCGACTTCGCGCAACGTCTTTTTGAATCCGGCGCATTGCTCGTCCTGGACGGGCGCCTCGCCTCTGCATGCATGGGGATTTGAACAATGGATGGACTGACCGCCATTCGCAGGAACGCCTCCAATTTTTCCATCGGGCTGCTCTGGCTGAACGTGGGCCTGGTCGCCGCGCGCATGGCCTGGGGCACCGACGCGAGCCTTGCCGTGCTTGCCATCGGGGCTCTGGCGCTCGCCGGATCGGCAACCGCCCTCTGGAGCATCGACCGGACCGGAAAGCAGACCGGAACGGCGATCGGGGCCGCCCAGGCCGGGCTGATTGCCCTGCTTGTCTATGCCTTCACCGGGTCTTCGCTGCAGATCGACATCCACATGTACTTCTTTGCCGTCCTGGCGGCACTGGCCTTCTGGGTGGACTGGCGGCCGCTGGTGGCGTTCACCGCCGTCACGGCGCTGCATCATACGGTTCTGTATGTCCTGCTGCCGCACGCCGTCTTTCCGGGCCAGTCGGATTTCACCCGGGTCATTTTGCACGCGATCATCCTGTTGACGGAGGCCGTCACCCTGCTCCAGATGACCCGCATCATGCGGCGCGCGCTGGGCGATGCGGCAACCGCGCTCGATGAATCGGATGCGGCCCGCCAGGATGCCCTGCAGAGCAACCGGCGCGCCGAGGAATCCCGGGAAACGGCCGATGCCGAACGCCAGGCGCGCGAACGGGCCCGGGAGCAGGAGGCTGCCACGGTTGCCGCAGTCGTCAACCAGCTGGCCGGCAAGCTCAATGCCATGGCCAGCGGCGACCTGACGGTCACGATCGACGATGCCTTCCCGGGCGATCTCGAACGCCTGCGGATCGATTTCAACACCGCTGTCAGCAAGCTGCACGAAGCCATGGGGCATATCCACGAGAACGCGTCGACGATCTGGAACGTTTCCGGCGAGATCCGCTCCGCCGCCGACGACCTGTCGCGCCGGACCGAACAGCAGGCCGCCGCCGTCGAGCAGACCGCAGCCGCGGTCGAGGAAGTGACTGCATCGGTGCGTGAATCCGCCGGCCGCGCCGAAGGGGCTGGCGTGCTCATGGCGCGGACACGGACGACGGCGGAAACCTCCGGCGAAGTGGTGCGCGAAGCCATCGCGGCGATGCAGGAGATCGAGGCGTCGTCGCGCCAGATCGGCAACATCATCGGCATGATCGACGACATCGCCTTCCAGACGAACCTTCTGGCGCTCAACGCCGGCGTCGAGGCCGCGCGGGCCGGCGAGGCAGGCAAGGGCTTTGCCGTCGTCGCGCAGGAGGTCCGGGAACTGGCGCAGCGCTCCGCGGAAGCCGCGAAGGAGATCAAGACGCTGATCGAGACCTCGGCGCAGCAGGTCAGGAGCGGGTCGGAACTCGTGAACCGCACCGGCCAGACGCTGCAGACGATTGTCGGCCAGGTGCAGGAAGTCAACGCCGACGTCTCCGCCATCGTCGAAGCGGTCAAGGAACAGTCGACAACCCTGCAGGAGATCAACGCCGCCGTGAACGAGGTGGATCGCGGCACGCAGCAGAACGCGGCCATGGTCGAGCAATCCACCGCGGCAAGTCACAGCCTGGCCAACGAGGCAACGACACTTTCGGGCCTTCTGTCTCAGTTCAAGCTGGCCGGTCTCGCCCCACTCTCCAGGTCAAAGCCGGCGGAACGGCCCACCCGCAAGGAGACCGCGAGGGTCTACCCGGTCCAGGGCAATGCAGCCGTCAAGGCGGACGACTGGGAAGAGTTCTGATCCCTGGAAAGATGCCGTTGCCGCGGCCCTGACGCTGCGTCGGGGCCCGTCAGCCTCGCGCAAGCAGCCGGCGCTACAACCTCCGCCGACGGGCCAGCCCGCACGTCGACATTTCGGCGCGGATCCAGGACGGGGTCCGTCCGGTCCTCGGGCCGGATACAGGGCTGCAGAAGACACGGACGTCGTGGTCGTGTCGCCGGAGCGGATGGTGAAACACGGGCGCCCTGGGCAGGGCGGCGCCGGCAGGAAACGCATGGCCGTTCGACGCCTGAATCGAGCGCTGCGGCAAGTGTCGCCGAACCTTGGGAAAACAGCCCCAAAAAGCCTCTCCGTCAGAATATTTTGCATGACTCAAACAGCAAGTTCACGAGTCATTGCAGTCGGTTAAGTGCTTCCTTGAAAAATGAAGTGCGAAATCTTGTAATTGCCACTGAGAATCCCGCCGCGTTAGCCCTGTTAACCAGAATCAATTAATGATTCGAGGGGATTAGGCACATGATCGTTGTCGTGGATGATCGCGAGATCGTTGTGGACAGTTATAGGTCCATGCTGGGTCGCGAGGGGTTTCCGGTTGCCGGTTTTTCACCGGACGAGTTCATCGAGTGGATGGAAACGGCCGGGGAATCCGACTTCGATTCGATCATCGCCTGCCTGGTCGGGGATGTTCCGGACGACGTGCCTTTGCCGCAGGCCGGCCAGGGCGCAAACCGGATCGCCCGCATCGCCCTGATCGAGCGGCAGAACCTCGCCCGTACGCTCGAACTGTTCGACGCCGGTTTCGATGACGTTGTTCGCAAGCCGGTTCACGTTCGTGAAATCCTGGCGCGCATCTCGGTCATCCGCAAACGCCACGCGCCGGAAGTCGTCCAGGAAGGCACCGAACGCCTCAAGGTCTTCTTCGATGGCCGCGATCCCGAGATCGACGGCGAGGTCTTCCCGCTGCCGCGGCGTGAACGGCGCATCCTTGAATTCCTCGCTTCCGCCGAGGGCCGGCGCGTCAGCCGGGCGCAGATCTTCAACGCGACCTACGGTGTCTTCGATGACAGCATCGAGGAATGCGTGGTCGAGAGCCATATCTCGAAGCTGCGCCGCAAGCTGCGCGGTGCGCTCGGCTACGATCCGATCGATTCAAGGCGCTACCTCGGATACCGGCTGGTGGTGGAATCTGAGGGCGGCGAGGCGCCGCCCGCCGAGAAGGGGCGTTCACGTGAATTGTCCATGGCCTGAGCGCCCTGCCGTCGGAAGCGTCGCCCGCCCCCGGGCTGTCGCGGCAGCGGCGGAATTGGGCAGACGAGCCTGGCGCAAGCCTGGCTGCATAGAATCGCGCGTATGAACGCGGAGGTGCGAAATGAGCATTTATGGCATGATGCAGACCAGCATATCCGGGATGCAGGCACAATCGAACCGCCTGTCCTCGGTTGCTGACAACATTGCGAATTCCGATACCTACGGGTACCGGCGCAGCAACGTGCTCTTCTCCACGCTGGTTGCCGGCGGCGGTGCAGGCAGCGGCGGCACCGGCACCTATACGTCCGGCAGTGTTCTCAGCCATACCGTCCGGATGGCCAACCAGCAGGGCGCGCTGGAATACACCTCCTCGGCCACCGACCTCGCCATTTCCGGTGGCGGCTACTTCATGGTCCAGGATGCCGGCGGCCAGGTCTTCCTGACCCGCGCCGGCTCCTTCCTGCCCGATGAGCAGGGGCGGCTGGTCAACCAGAGCGGCTACTATCTGCTCGGATACCCGGCCGACGGGGCCGGCGATCCGTCCGCCAACGGCATTTCCGATCTGGAGATCGTCACGCTGGATACCTTCCAGCTGAGCGCGGTGCCGACGACCTCGGGATACCTGCGTGGCAACCTGCCCGCCGGGGCGGATATCGTCACCGGCAACACGCCGTCCTCCAACGCTGCCGACGCGACCTTCACCAACAAGATCTCGATGGTGACCTACGACAACCTTGGCGGCGAGGTGGTCCTGGATGTCTATTACACCAAGACGGCCGACAACACCTGGGAGGTCACGGTCTACGACGCGGCCGATGCCGACCCGACCAGCGGCGGCTTCCCCTATTCCTCGGCCGCGCTCTCGACCGACACCATGAGCTTCGATCCGACGACCGGCCAGCTCGATCCCGCTTCGGCGACGTCGCTGTCGATGACCATTCCCAACGGCGCCACCTTCGACCTCGACATTTCCGACTTCACCCAGCTCGAGGCCGAGTTCGGCATTTCCGATGCCAACACCGATGGCCGTCCCCCCTCGACGATCAGCAGCGTGCAGGTGTCCGAGGACGGCTTTCTCTATGGCCAGTACGAGGACGGCTCGTTCCGTGACCTTTACCGGATTCCGCTGGGATCGGTCGCCAATCCGTCCGCGCTTCGCGCGGTCACCGGCACCGTGTTTTCGCAGACGCCGGATTCGGGCGACATCATGCTGGATTTCCCGCAGCAGGGCGGGGCCGGCACGATCGTGTCATCCGCCGTCGAGCATTCGAACGTCGATATCGCCGAGGAACTGACCAAGATGATCCAGGCCCAGCGCGGGTTCACGGCCAATTCCAAGGTCTTTCAGACGGGGTCCGATCTGATGGACGTCGTTGTCAATCTGAAGAGGTGATCGCGGGTCGCCGCATGACGGGCGGCGGCCGCGAGTGGAGGCAGTAGGGTATGTCACTATCAGCAGTGCTCTACACGGCCCAGAATTCGCTGTTCAACCTGTCCAGCCGGGCGGGCGTGACCGCGCGCAACATCCAGAATGCCTCCGATCCGACCTATGCGCGCCGCGCCGCGGTGCTCGAAACCTCCGAGAACGGCGCCTCGATCGTCACCATCGACCGTGCCGCAAACGCGCGCGTTGCCGCATCGTCGCGCGATGCCCTGTCCCAGGCGTCGGCGCAGGACCGGATCAGCGAGACCGTCAAGGAACTCGCCCTTGCCCTGAACGGCAGCGATGGCTCCCTGTCGCCGTCCTCGCTGCTGTCCGGGCTCCACGACGCGCTCCAGATCTACAGTTCGAACCCGAGCGACACGCTGCAGGCCAATGCCGTGGTCGAATCCGCCCGCACGCTGGCGACTTCGATCAGGGGTGCCGCCAACGAGATTCACGCGCTGCGCGCCCGGATGGATGGCGATATCGCGGCCGCAGCCGAGGACCTGCGCACGCTTCTCGACGATTTCCACGACGTCAACACGGGCATCGTCAAGGCGAACCTGCGCGGAACCGACGCCAACGACCTGCTGGATCGCCGCGACAAGCTGCTCGGCCAGATCGCCGAGATCGTGCCGGTCACGGTGACCGAGCGTGACAACGGCGACGTCATGCTGACCACGGCCAATGGCGCCATGCTCTTCGAGACCACGCCTCGGTCGATCAGCTTCACGCCCAAGGTCGCCTATGGCCCGGGCGAGGTCGGCAACGTGTTCCGTATTGACGGCGTGCCGGTCAATCCCGGCGCCGGCGCGGACTCCTCGTCCACCGGAAGCATCGCCGCCATGCTTCAGTTGCGCGACGAATTCGCACCGAAGGCCGAAACGCAGATCGACGAGATCGCCCGCGGCCTCGTGGCGACCTTCGCGGAAACGGACCAGACCGGCGGCGGCCAGCCGCCCCTGGCCGGGCTGTTCTCCTGGTCCGGCGGTCCCGCGATTCCGCCCGCCGGCGTCCTGGTTCCGGGCCTTGCCGCGTCGCTGTCCGTGAACGCGCTCTACGATCCCCAGGCCGGCGGCAATGCGGCCTTCCTGCGTGATGGCGGCGCCAATGGCGCGGCCTACGTCGCCAACACCGGGGGCGGGTCGGCCTTTTCCGACCGCATCATCGCGATGACCGACGCCATGTCCGTGCCGGGGGCCTACGATGCGGCGGCCGGCCTCGACACCAATGCCAGTATCCTCGACTTCGCCAACGGAGCCCACGCCTGGCTGGAATCCTACCGGGCCGATTCCGGCGCCGCGTCGGAAACCAAGACCGCCCTTCATGCCGCCCTCAACGACAAGCTGGTCGCTGAAACGGGCGTGAACATCGACGACGAAATGGCGTCCCTGGTGGAGATCGAGCGCTCTTACGAGGCAACAAGCCGGATCATCTCCACGGTCGACAGCATGCTGGCGGCGCTCCTCGAGGCGGCGAGGTAAGCCATGAAAATCCAGTCCGTCTCCACCCTCTCCATGGCAACGGCGCTCCGGATGTCAATCCGGGCGACGCAGGCCGCCATGGTCACGGCCCAGCAGGAAACCGTGACCGGCCAGAAGGCCGATCCGGCCCGCGAACTCGGAACCCGCAACGGCTTTCGCCTGTCGCTGCAGCGCGAGTCCGAGCGGCTCGATTCGATCCTGACGACCAACGAGCTTGCCCGCACCCGCATGACCGCGGCGCAGACCGCGATGTCGCAGTTCTCCGACATGACCGGCAATGCCATGCAGGTATTCAATGCCGCGCTCAGCGGCACCGGGTCGGCCGACATGCTGCTGGATACGGCCAAAACCGCGCTTCAGGACCTCACCAACGTCATGAACACCGCGGTCAACGGCGAATACATCTTTGCCGGCGTGAATGCCGACGCCAGGCCGCTGGCCGATTTCGAGGGCAGCGCCTGGCAGGCCGACCTCGACGCCGCCTTCCAGAGCCATTTCGGCTTTGCCAAGGACGATCCCGGTGCCGCGTCGCTGACCGCCGCCGACATGCAGGATTTCGTCGACAACGTGGCGCGTCCGCTGTTCGAGACCTCGGGCTGGCCCGGCCTTTCCGTGGCCAGCGACGATGGCATCCGCTCCCGCATATCGCAGAACCAGACTGCCGTGACGTCCGTCTCGGCCAACGAGGCCGGCTTCAAGGATGCCTTCTTCGCGCTGACCATGGCGTCGAACTTCGTCAACTCCGGCATTTCCGGCGCCGCGCGCCACGAACTGATCCGCCAGACGGGCGAGGGGCTCGGCAATTCCGCGACCAACGTGACGCTCGTCCAGGGCCGGCTCGGCCTTGTCGAGAACCAGGTCTCCGACGCCAGCGAGCGCATGACGCTGCAGAAGAACTACATGTCCGATCTCGCCACCGAAATGGGGTCGGTTGACCCCTACGAGGCAGCAACCCGCATGACCAACCTGCTCAACCAGCTGGAAACGGCCTACACGCTGACCCAGCGCGTTCAGTCCCTGTCACTGACCCGGTATCTGTAGAAAGGGAGTAACCTTGATCCATATCGCCCCCCCTTTCGAGTCCCGGTACCCCGCCAGCATGAGGCTGGCCGGACATCCCGAATGTTGGAACGGTCCCGCGGCGGCCCGCTCCATGCCCTCAGCCATTCAGGAGGGCTGACGTGTATATTCACAAGTACGAAGAAATTCAGACCGATGACCTTGAGGAGGCCCGCGCGCGTGAACGCGAGGCCTTCGACCAGTCGATCGACATGCTGCAGGCAGCCAAGGCTGCAGGCGCAAAGTCGATCGAAGCCATCCACGCGCTTCACTTCACGGCGAAGGTCTGGATGGCGCTGATGACCGATCTGGCCGACCCGGAAAACGCACTTCCCAAGGAAGTGCGGGCCAGCCTTCTCAGTATCGGCATCTGGATGCTGCGCACGGTCGACGAGATCAGACAGGAAAGGTCGGAAAACTTCGATGGCCTGATCGACATTTCAAAAATCATTCGGGACGGAATACGATGAAAAGCACGTTCAAGATTTCGCTGAAAGCGAACGAAAAGATCTACATCAATGGCGCGGTTCTGCGTGTTGACCGCAAGACCGCCATCGAGATCCTCAACGATGTGAACTTTCTCCTGGAAAACCACATCCTCCAGGCATCCGATGCGACGACGCCGCTCAAGCAGCTCTATTTCATCGTCCAGATCATGCTGATGGCGCCGAACGAAACCGACCCGGCCATGGTGGTCTACAAGAACCAGATGCCCGGCCTGCTGGCAGCCTTCGAGAACGAGCATATCCTGTCCGAGCTGAAGGATATCGACCGGATGGTTCATCAGAAGATGTACTTCGAGGCCATGCGGTCCACCCGCGCGCTGTTCCCGCTCGAAGCCCAGATCCTGGCCAGCGCTCCGTCCACCGAAATGCCCATGGCCGAGAGCGAATTCATGGGCGCCAACAGGATGGCCATGCGATGACACCGGTATCAGCGACAACCGCGGCGGCCACGCCGTCCGCGCCTGCCAGCCAGGCCAGCACGAGCAACATGCTCAACTACGACACCTTCCTGCAGATCCTGGTGACGGAAATGCAGAACCAGGATCCGACGGAGCCCATGGATGCGAGCCAGTATGTCTCGCAGCTCGCCAGCTTCTCCAACGTCGAGCAGAACATCCAGACCAACAACAAGCTGGATATCCTCCTCGCCGCCTCGGTCGTCTCGCAGGCCGGCAGCGTGATCGGTCACACGATCACCAGCGCCGATGGCAATGTCACCGGTGTGGTATCCGAAGTCCGCATCGGCTCGTCCGGCCTGATTGCCATCCTCGAGGATGGCACCGAAGTGCCCGTGACGGTTGGAACGGTCATCAGCGAATGAATGCGACCGACGCCCTCGACCTGGTCCAGTTCTCCATCTGGACGGTGATCGTGGTGGCCGCCCCGGCGGTCCTCCCGGCCATGGTCGCCGGCGTCGTCATCGCGTTGCTGCAGGCCTTGACCCAGGTCCAGGAGGTCACGCTGACCTTCGTGCCGAAGATCATGATCGTCTTCTTTTCCACAACGCTCGCCGCCGGGTTCGTCGGCAGCAAGCTGCTGATCCTGACCAACGTGCTCTACGGGCGGATCGCCTCGGGGTTCTAGAGCAATTCCAGCGAAAGTGGACGCCGGTTTCGCGTCCGGAATTGCGCCGGGAAAACTGAATTCCAGCGAAAGTGGACGCCGGTTTCGCGTCCGGAATTGCGCCAGGGAAAACTCAATTCCAGCGAAAGTGGACGCCGGTTTCGCGTCCGGAACTGCGCCAGGGAGAACTCAATTCCAGCGAAAGTGGACGCCGGTTTCGCGTCCGGAATTGCGCCGGGAAAACACAATTCCAGTGAAAGTGGACGCCGGTTTCGCGTCCGGAATTGCACCGGGAAAACTCAATTCCCGCGAAGTGGATACCGGTTTCGCGTCCGGAATTGCGTCGGGAAAACTGAATTCCAGCGAAAGTGAACGCCGGGTTCCGGTCTGTGATCTTGTCGAAATCAGTATCGTCCAGAATTTTATTAAAATTAGCCTATAATAGATAGTTTAACTACTAATTTAAGTAAGTAGTGATATACGGCGAAAGATCATGTACTGGCAGCCCGCACCGGGTGCATGACCGCGCCGGAAGGACGGCATGTCGTTGAGCCGCCAACACGAAATACTGGAAAGCATGTTGGATACGCTTCTCAACCAGCTCGATCATGGCGACCGGATGCTGATCGCCGCGATCGAGGACGATGATGTGTCGGAGATCAACGAGATCGACCGGCGGCTCGGCTCGACCTGGCAATCCATCCTGGCCTATGCCCCTCGCGATGACCACGACAAGCGCCGCTTGTTCGTGTACCTGATCGACTACATGCTCCAAGCCACCGGTTCGGGCGAAGGCCACATGCGCGACATTCGCGACAAGCTCGTCGCGCTCTTCGACACGAACGGCTAAGGTCCGCGCCGCGCCGCAGACCTGGCGAATGGCCCCCGCTTTGATCCGGCCCGGTCCGCAGGGATGCTGCGAAGCTGCAGACAGTCCGTTCTCACCGGGAAATTGCCGGCCGGTTGCCTGCTCAGGCAGACCTTGTATCGGCCTTCCCTTGCCGGCAGGGCGCCGCTGACCACGAGCAGGAAACTGCCGGACGCACCCGCCGCGATCCGCGCTGGAAAGCCGATGAGCCGCATTCGGCTGGACGCCGGGTCCGGGGAGACCGTCAACGCAACCTGCACATCCTCTTTTCCGGGATTGCGGATATGCAGGCGGAAACCCGCCTCCGGTCCGAGATGGATGGCCATGTCATTGACCGCGAAGAAATCCCGATGGTCGGCGGCTGGCACGTGGCCGGAAAATGACAGTCCCGCAGCCTGCGCCGCGCCGGCACCGCTGACCGCAAGAAAGCAGGCTGCAAGACCGGCGATGCGCTGAAGCGGCCGGGAAGGAGGCGGCGGCGTCCGTCTTGCGAAGGAACGGCCGCGGGGGCGGGCGAAAAAGGGCATGGAGTCCGGTCGGGCGCGGTCGCGACGCATGGGATGCAGCGATGGCGCGGCAATGCGTGCGGGGAGATCGGGAAAACATGCCGGGACACGGCGCTGCGAGCCGGTTTCATACACGTTGCCCGGGGCAAGCTCGCAGGCATAGTGAACACCAGCCGGGTTGACGGGTCGTTGAGAAATTGTTCGGGATTTGAACGATGGCCAGCGCGGCCTTCGCGAAAAAAAAGAGGCGGCAGCCGGGACATAAAGTGGCAGGGATATGGCCCGGCTGTCCGCCCACTAGGTTGATCGGATCAACCTGTAAGTTAATGCTGTCAAAGGAGAACCGTGGCCGCGACCGGGCGACCCGCAAGCGGGCAGCAATCAAGATTCGAGGTCGGGCGGTTCAGGACATCCGGTGCATACCGGGCCGCGAAGTTGCATCATGCAAGGTCCGGGAAGGACTGTTCGCTTGGCTTCTGGGTAGCCTGTCAGCTCTTAATTTCACGTTAAGCCGGAATTTACAGATCGAGGCTTCCTGCCGTGATTTTCGCACAAGCTAGAGCGTCTAACCTGCGGGGCAATTGTTGCCATCGAAGAGAATGCCAGTGTCCGCCCCTGCCGTCTCAGCCCTGCCTGGCCGTCCGACCGATATCGCGCTCGCCGCCGGTATCGTCTTCATCCTGTCCATCCTCTTCCTGCCGGTCCCGACCTTCCTGATCGACCTCGGCCTGGCGGTCTCGCTGGCCCTCTCGGTCCTGATCCTCATGGTGTCGCTGTGGATCGCGCGCCCGCTCGATTTCTCGGCCTTTCCGACCGTGCTGCTGATCGCGACCATGCTGCGCCTGGCGCTCAACATCTCCACCACCCGTCTGATCCTGTCGCAGGGCCACGAGGGCGTGAACGCGGCCGGTTACGTCATCAGCGGCTTCGCCCAGTTCGTCATGGGGGGCGACTTCCTCATCGGCGTCGTCGTCTTCCTGATCCTCGTGATCGTCAACTTCGTCGTCATCACGAAGGGCTCGACCCGCATCGCGGAAGTCGGTGCGCGCTTCACGCTCGATGCCATCCCCGGCAAGCAGATGTCGATCGACGCCGATCTCTCCGCCGGCATCATCAACGAGAAGGAAGCGCAGGACCGGCGCAAGGAACTGGAAGAGGAAAGCGCCTTCTTCGGCTCGATGGACGGCGCGTCGAAATTCGTCCGTGGCGATGCCATCGCCGGCCTCATCATCACCGCCATCAATGTCTTCGGCGGCATCATCATCGGTTACGCGCGTCACGGCATGTCGCTCAACGAGGCCGGCGACGTGTTCATCAAGCTGTCGGTCGGCGACGGCCTTGTCTCGCAGATCCCCGCGCTCATCGTGTCGCTGGCCGCCGGCATGCTGGTCTCGAAAGGCGGCACCCGCGGGTCCGCCGACGTCGCCCTGTTCGCGCAGCTGGGCAACTATCCGCGTGCGCTCTTCGTGGCCGCCGCCCTGATGCTGCTCCTGGCGATCCTGCCGGGCTTGCCCCTGTTCCCATTCCTGACGCTGTCTGCCGGCTTCGGCCTGATCGGTTACACGGTCAGCCGCCAGCATTTCCGGCAGGTGCAGTCGCGGGAGCGCGAACGCGAACAGGCCGATCGCGCCAAGGCGGCGGTGGAAGAAAACTCCATGAAGTCGTCGCTGAAGACGTCGGAAGTCGAGGTTGCCTTCGGCAAGCAGATCGCGACCGCCTTCCTGGCCTCGCAGGAAGAACTCGCCTTCCGCATGACCAAGATGCGCAAGAAATTCGCCACCCAGTACGGCTTCGTCATTCCCGAGGTGAAGATTTCCGAGGACCTGGCACTGCCGCAGAAGGCCTACCAGATCCGGATCCACGGCACGGCATTCTCCATGCACGAACTGCGCCTCGGCGAGGTTTTGGCGCTGACCGGCAACAAGCCCTTGCCCGACATTCCCGGCGAGCCGGTCAAGGAGCCGGCCTTCGGCATGCCGGCCCTGTCGGTGCCGCAGAATTTCGCTGCCGATCTCAAGCGGATGGGGATCCCGACGGTCGACAACCTCTCGGTTCTGCTGACCCACTTGAGCGAGGTTATCCGCAACAACCTGCCGCAGCTCCTTTCCTACAAGGATACCAAGCGGCTCATCGCCCAGCTCGATCCGGAATACCGCAAGCTCGCCGACGAACTGTGCTCCACGCATATCTCCTATCCCGGCCTTCAGGCGGTGCTCAAACTGCTGCTGGCCGACCGGGTCTCCATCCGCAATCTTCCGCTCATCATCGAGGCGATCGCCGAGGTGGCGCCCCACGTCCGGCGCACCGAGAAGCTGGTCGAGCATGTGCGCATGCGCATGGCGCAGCAGATCTGCGGCGACCTCGCCGAGAACGGCGTACTCAACGTGCTGCGTCTCGGCGGACGCTGGGACCTCGTTTTCCAGGAAAGCGTGAAGCGCGACGCGAATGGCGAGGTGCGGGAGTTCGACATGGATCCGCGACAGCTCGAATCCTTCGGGCGCGAGGCGGCGGCCGCCATCAACAAGCTGCTCGACCAGTCCAAGCAGTTCGCCGTGCTCACCTCGCCGGAAGCGCGGCCCTACGTCCGCATGATCCTCGAGCGCCTCTTCCCGGCCCTGGCCGTTCTCTCCCATGTGGAGATCGCCCGGGGCGTCGAGGTCAACGTGATCGGCTCGGTTGGATGAACGCGCTCCTGCCGGTCCTGTTCATGCCGGCCGTGCTGGTCTTCTGCCGGATCGGCGGCTGCCTCATGGTATTGCCGGGCTTCTCCTCCATCCGCGTCCCGGTACGCGTCCGCCTCTTTACCGCCATCGCGCTCAGCGTGGCGCTGGCGCCGCTGGTCTGGTCCAGCCTGCCGC
Organism: Zhengella mangrovi; assembly: GCF_002727065.1. Classification (GTDB taxonomy): domain Bacteria; phylum Pseudomonadota; class Alphaproteobacteria; order Rhizobiales; family Rhizobiaceae; genus Zhengella; species Zhengella mangrovi. Next base: position 80,502 of record NZ_PDVP01000013.1, read on the forward strand.
AGGTATCCGTCAGCGCGCCGGCGCCCTTCTATCTCTTCATCCTCACCGAAACGCTGATCGGCGCCTTCCTCGGCCTGCTCGTGCGGGTCCTGTTCTCAGCCCTCGAGTTCATGGCATCCGCCGCGGCCATGTCGATGGGCTTCGGCAACATGATGGGAACCCCGGTCACCGAGGCCGAACCGCAGGCAGCGTTCAGCGCCTTTCTCGGCATGGCCGCCGTGGTCCTGTTCTTTCTCGTCAATGCGCACCACGCGGTCCTCGCGGGCCTGATCCGTTCCTATGACATCATCCCTCCGGCCGGTGTCCTGGATCCGCAGCAGCTTCTTGCGCGGCTGGGTCAGCGGTTGAACGACGCTTTCCTGCTGGTCCTGCGTCTCGGCAGTCCGTTCATCGCCTACGGGATCCTGATCAACCTGATCATCGGCCTCCTAAACAAGCTGACGCCGCAGATCCCGGTCTATTTCATCTCGCTGCCCTTCGTGCTCGCCGGTGGCCTGCTCATCGCCTATTTCGTTTTCCCGTCCATGCTGAGCCTGTTCATTACGGCCGTGCCGGACAAGGGATTTTTCCACTAGGCAGGTCCGGCGAACGTGCATGCCGGTTCACGCCCGGAGTTGCGAAAGTCTCGAAGATGGAACCGGGCAGGTTCGGCGAATCGCGGAAATGACGTCTGGGCAAGGGGAAGCCATGGCACAGAAAAGCAAGGATATCCGGCGGCTGGTCCGGCTGACCGGCCAGCTTGAAAATCTCAACAAGGCGCACAGCGCCCATCTGGCCGGACGTATCAGCGCGGTGGAGGCCGACCTGCAGGCGCTGGACGCGCTGGCCCAGGGGCCCTCGCTGGCCATGGACCTGTTTCCCGACATGTTCGTGCGCAAGCAGACGGAACTGAAGACCGAGAAGTCCCGCCTGGTGGCCGAACGGGATCGCGTCGAGCGCGACCGCAAGCGCCGGGAGCGCCAGAAGGAGAAGCTCGGCGAGCGCCTTGCCGAGGCCGAGCACGAGGCCGAGAGCTCGTCCCAGGAGGAAAACGGCAACGACTGGGCCGCGCGTTCCGGCCGCTCCGGGACCAGTTTCCGGCAAGCATGAGACACTAGTGTGAGACCTGTTCGGAGCCGTAGGATCGGGGTGTGATCATGGATGCGCGAATAGCTTCCCTGGCAGGTCTGGCGCCCGCCGCGCCGGTTGCGGGGACGCCGTCTGCACCGGCCGCGAAGGCGGCAGAAGGAGCAGCCTGGCGCGATACGCTCGCCGTCGGTGCTCCGGTCCGCGCAGAGAAGGCCGCGGCCGCGGATGCCAGCGCGCTGACCCGTTTCGAGGCGGTCGTCCTGCAGACGTTCATCGCCGAGATGCTGCCGCAGGACGGGGATTCCGTTTACGGTGCAGGTCTGTCGGGCGACATGTGGAAATCCATGCTCAGCGAAAAGATCGCCGAGCAGGTCGCCAGCAATGGCGGGTTGGGCATTGCCGAGCGGATCGGCGAGCAGCTGGCACGGCGCGCCGCGCGCCAGGCCGATGGCGCATGAGACAGGACGAATGGTCGGGGCCGGGCAGGCTGAAGGACGTCCCAGACTGCCTGGACAGACGGAGTGAGACGACATGGTAGAGCAACGGATCGACAGTCTCCGCAAGCGCGAGGAGGAAGACCACCGGTCGATTATCCAGGTGCTGGAGGCCATCGGCGCGTGCCTCGATGGCGAGCGTGACATGCTTGCCGATCGGCGCCTGTCCGAACTGCAGGCCTACAACACCCGCAAGAGCCGGCTTCTCTACGAGCTGTCCCGCGCGATCAACGGCAATCCGGGCTGGCGGCGCATCGCCGGCCTTCGCGAGCGGCTCGACGACCTGAATTCCAAGTTGAGGGCCAATGCCCGCAGCCTCCAGGCCCAGGCCGCCGCCGTGCGTTCCGTGGCAGACCTCGTCATCAACGAGATCCGCGACAGCGAGGATGACGGAACCTATTCGACGGCATCGGTTGCCGGCCGGCTATGATCAAGTCCATCCTGTTCGGCCTGGTCGCGATCGCGGCCGCCTTCGGAGGCGGATTGGCCTCCACGCTCATGCCGGCCGGCGCGCCGGTCGAGGAAATGGCTGCGGATCAGCAGGCCGCCGAGCCGGAACCGGTCTTCTGGGATTCAGGCATTCTGGTCGCTCCGGTGATCCGGAATGGAACCGTGGCCGAATACAGGACGTTGAACATCATCGTTAAGACTGGTGCCAACAGTTCGCCGGACCGCTACCCGATGGTTCCGATCAGGATTCAGGAAATCTACCAGGAGTTGCTATTGTCTCCGGAATTCATCGAAAAGATGATCGATACGGCGGTTAACCCCAAGGTTATTTCGGAAAACATCAGTCTTCGCTTGACGGAAGCCTTCCCGGACAGTGACGTGAAGGATGTCCTGGTGGTTCATGCCGATCGTTTTGCCCCCAACGAGTTGCGCAAGAACCTCATCGACGACAATGGGACTGTTGGCGTTGGCCACGAAGTCAAGAAGGGGGTCGAGACCGAAAAGGCGCATTGATCTGTGAATTGTTTGATATCCATCAACTTCAATCTTTGCGAATTTTCGTAACATGTCACCGTTGAAAGAGGGCGGTAAGGTGAAACGTGAATTGATCGGTTCCGGACTTCCTGGCGACAGGAATTCGCAGCGGCGGGTTGTCGTCGAAAACATGTCCTGGCTGATCTCGTCGCCCCATGATGCATTCTCCCAGATCTTGAAGTTGTGCAAGCGCCATGGTTTTGAGGACTTCCTGATCTATCGCGGCAAGCCGGTTCATCTTCAGACAGGGTCGCTGGCCGATGTATTGTTGATGACCAGCATGTCGTCCTATTTCATCGAGATGCTGGATGGCGCCATCCAGCGCAGCGGCTGCGATCTGCTGGGCCCGGTGCGGGGCCATGTTGCCCCGGTGCTCTGGAACCTCGTCGAGCTCGACCCCGAGGCGGCGGGCGATGAAGACGGGGAGGGCATCGACGAGGGCAAGGAAAAGCTCCGGGAAGTGTTTGCCGAGAGCGGCATCGCCGGGGGCGTGATGATCCCGATCGCGACCGATGAACTCGGCATTGTCGTCTTTCATTTCGTATCCGCCGAACCGGTTCGCCGGATCACGTCCGAACTGATTGTCGAGGCGCTTGCGACCTTCGAGTCCGCGGCACGATTTGTGAGCAGTGGCATGCGGGAAGAAGACGAAGTGCTGACCGCGCGCGAGCGCGAATGCCTGTACTGGGCGGGCGAGGGCAAGACGAGTGCCGAAATGGCCTTCATCACCGGCCTTTCCGAGCACACGGTGAACCACTATTTCACGACCGCGTGCCGCAAGCTCAATTGCGTCAGCCGCATCCAGGCTGTGGCGAAGGCCGTCCGCAGCGGCTTTATTTAAGCGATATCGAAAATACAATCTGGCTGTTTGTTCGTCATTGCCTCAAGGTGGAAGGCGTTGTAACCTGCTGCTTTAAGTGCTCTGCACAAAATAATTGCATACAGTCAATAATGAGCAGCCGAACCACTTCATGTTCAAATATAGAAGCGCGAACTCGTTCCCTGTGCTTTCGATGGAATACGAAAGCATCATGTCGGCCATCGACGTGGCGATTCAGGCCGAGGACATGGCTGCGCTGAAGAAACTCGACCTGCAGGCCATCGAGGCATTCGAGAACATCCTGGCCTATGAGCCGCACGGGCACGAAGAAGCTGGCGAGATGTTTGATTACCTTCTGGAGATGCTGTGCGTCTTCGAACGGGGCGGCCGCCTGTGGTGGGCTATCAGGGCCCGGCTGAACCGGCTCTACGAAGAGCGCTGAATCCGGGCCTGCGCCCGGAGAGCGCCGCGGCAACCTTGATTTGCGAGCGATGGCGGCGGTGCGGGTGGCCGGACCGCGGACGCGTCCAGACGCATCATGAGGCGTGAGGTACGATAGCCATGCCCGGAACGAAGCGGAGGGCCGGCGTTGCGCCGGCGGGGCCGCGGGCCTCCGGTCCGGCAATGGGCGCCGGACCGCGATTTCCTTACTTGAACAGCGCCAGGATGTTCTGAGCCGAGGAGTTGGCGATGCCAAGGGCCTGGATACCCAGCTGCTGCTGCGTCTGAAGCGCCTGCAGCTTGGTCGACTCCTCCGTCATGTCCGCGTCCACGAGCGTGCCGATGCCCCGGTCGATCGCGTCGAGCAGCGTATTGACGAAGTCCGTCTGCATCGAGATCCGGCTCTTGGTCGCGCCCAGGTCGGCAGCCGCCGAGGTCAGGCCGACATGCGCCGCGTCGACCGCGGAGATCATGTCGTCGAGATCCTGGTTGGTCATCGTCGGATCGGTGATGTCGAGCGTGGCGACCGACACGGTCAGGGCACCCGTGCCCGTCGTCGTGAAGGTCGAGTCCATCATGCCCGACTGGTCGGCCGCGTCGAACAGTTCCAGGTTCGCGGTATCGATCTGGATCGTGTTGACGGTCACGCCGGCGCCGGACCGCGTGAAGGAGGAAACGACTTCCTTGACCTGCACGTAGTTGGCCGCGCCGGAATCGACCGACAGCCAGTTCTCGCCGGAGAAGGACGCGGATTGCGCGATGGCCCGCAACTGCGCCTGCAGTTCCGTGATTTCGCTCTGGATGCTCGACTTGTCGACACCCGGTTCGCGTGCCGCGACCAGCTTCGACTTGATCTTGTCGACCACGTCGATGCTGGAGTTCAGGCTCATGTAGGTGACGTCGATCTTCGCAGTGCCGAGGCCGAGCGCATCCTGGACCGTGGAAAGCGCCTTGCTGTCGGACTTCATGATCGTGGCAATCGACCAGTAGGCGGCGTTGTCCGAAGCCTCGGAAACGCGGTAGCCGGTCGATACCCGGTTCTGTGTTTGCTGGAGCGCTGTATTGGTCGCATTGAGCGTCCGCAGCGCAATCATTGCGGCGGGGTTGGTTTTGATGCTGGTCACGATCCCGGTCCTGTTGGGAACAAGCTGTCACATCCTGTCAACCAGGTGGGGTGATGCGGCATCATGCCTGGGCCATGCGGCCCACCACCCCAATTCGCTCAAAACGCATTTACAAACACGTTACGATTTTATCCAGCATGGTTAACAAATGTTAAACCATGTTAACAGGGAAAAAATATCATATGCGTTTCAGGTACTTGATACGCAACACTTCAAGTTTCGAAATCAGCGGGGCGGCATAGCGGCGATTGGCCGCCTCTTCCAGCCGGTCCCGCAGCCAGTCTGATTCGGGGACGCTTTCCTCGTCCTTCGGCACGTCCTTGGCGTCGTGCAGCAGCTGCAGAAGCGCGTCGCTGAGATACCAGGCGGCAACCTGGTCATCGACCGATGGCGCAAGCTCGCCCGCCACGTTGGCCACGATGTACCCCGTGACCGATCCCTTGGTGAACACGGGGACGATCAGGTCGGCGCTTTTCATCTGTTTCGGCGCCGCCACCGCGTGCTCGGACACGGCAGGCGCTTCCGGTGCGACGGGTCTCGCGATCAGGAAGGCGACCGCCAGCACCGTGACGATGCCGGTCGTGGCGATGATGGCGCTCCTGAGCATGAATGCACGTCCTGTTCCAAGCCTTCCGACCCTTCTATCCGGTGAAGCTTGCGCGAAGTCTGCGGGAAAGAATTTGGTAACCCTGTCCGTGCCAGTTTCCGCGAAACGACGCTTTTGAGCACGGGTATTTAGGAGTCAGAAACGAAATACCCTTATCACCGGCTCTTGAAACAGCAGAGGCGCCATTTTCCGTGGCGCGTGGCATGATGCCAGACTGCTGTACCGGACGGCCCGGTATGTCCCTTTTTTGGAAGTTTGGAGGGACACTTCATGTCCAGCATTATCACGAACTCTGCCGCAATGACCGCTCTGAAGTCGTTGCAGATGACCAACCACGCCATGGAAACGACGCAGAACCGGATCTCGACCGGCTACCGCGTTGCCGAAGCGTCGGACAACGCCGCCTACTGGTCGATCGCGACCACGATGCGGTCCGACAACAAGGCGCTTTCCACGGTCCAGGACGCGCTCGGCCTCGGCTCCGCCAAGGTTGACACGGCCTACACCGGCATGAACTCGGCGATCGACGTGGTCGACGAGATCAAGTCCAAGCTGGTCGCCTCCCGCGAGCCGGGCGTCGACAAGTCGAAGATCCAGTCGGAAATCGGCGAACTGCAGAACCAGCTGGTTTCGATCGCCGAATCGGCGTCGTTCTCCGGCGAGAACTGGCTGAGCGTCGACTCCAGCGCTGCCGGCTACATTGCCACCAAGGAAATCGTCGGTTCGTTCAACCGCGCTTCCGACGGCTCTGTGTCGGTCGGCCTGATCAACGTCGACACCACGACCACCGAACTGTTCGATGCCAATGACCAGTCCGGTATCCTCGACTCCACCTTCACCACGACGGGTGCGGGCGCTGCCACGGTCTCGGTCTCCGACCTCGACATCACGGCAGCCGGCATCGACGACACCGACATCGACGACATGATCTCCAACGTCGATTCGGCCCTCTCGTCGATGACCACCGCGGCCGCCAACCTCGGTGCCGCCAAGAGCCGCATCAACATTCAGACGAACTTCGTCTCGAACCTGATGGACTCGATCGACCGTGGTGTCGGCCAGCTGGTCGACGCCGACATGACCGAGGAATCGACCCGCCTTCAGGCGCTCCAGACGCAGCAGCAGCTGGGCATCCAGGCCCTGTCGATGGCGAACTCCAGCTCGTCCTCCATCCTGTCGCTGTTCCGCTGATCGCGGTCACGCACTGACCTCCGGGAAAGGCCGCCTCCGGGCGGCCTTTTTCATGCCGGGCGCACCGCTTTTGCGTCCGCGCCAATTCCGCGCAAGTTTCGCCCGCTAGGTTGACCGTCGAATAGGCGGAGCGGAATGTGGCGGATCAACTCCAGACATTGATCGGCAATCTGAAGGGATTGGGACCGGCAAGGCTTGCGGCCTTGGCCGCGGTGCTGGTCACCGTCGTCGCGCTCGTCGCCGGCGGATCCTGGTTCATGAGCCGCCCGACCTTCGAGACGCTCTACGTCGGGCTCGACCGGGATGACGTCAACCGGATGGGCATCGTCCTGTCGGAAGCCGGCATTTCATACGATATCGATTCCAAGGGCGGCACCTTCCTCGTCGAGGCCGGCGAAACCAGCCGCGCGCGCATGATCCTCGCGGAAAAGGGCCTGCCGGGCAGCGCGGGCGCCGGCTACGAGCTCTTCGACAACCTCGGCACCCTGGGCCTGACCTCCTTCATGCAGGAAGTCACGCGCGTACGCGCGCTCGAGGGTGAAATTGCCCGCACCATCCAGTCCGTCAGCGGCATCAAGGCCGCGCGCGTCCATCTCGTCATTCCGGACCAGGGCGGATTTCGCGACCGTGACCGCAAGCCGACCGCGTCGGTTCTCATCCGCACCAACGGCTCTGACGTCAGTTCCAAGGCGATGGGCATCCGCCATCTCGTCGCCGCGGCCGTGCCAGGCCTGTCCCGCTCGGACGTGACGGTCCTGGATGCGTCCGGCAAGCTGCTGGCCGCCGGCGAGGACACCTTCGGCGACGCCATCAGCGTCTCGCTGGACCTGGAGAAGAACGTCGAGAACGAACTCGCGCAGAAGATCTCCGACGCGCTGCGGCCGCATATCGGCAACCAGAATTTCCGCGTGTCGGTCAATGCCGAGCTGGATACCGACCGCAAGCGGGTCGAGGAGACGATCTACGATCCGGATTCGCGCGTCGAACGCTCTGTCCAGGTGGTCAAGACGCAGGACAGTTCGTCCCAGGCGGAGTCGGTCCAGAACACCACCGTCGAGCAGAACATTCCCACCGACCAGAACAACGGTGCCAACAACTCCGCCCAGAAGACCCAGGAAAACAGCGAGCGCCGCGAGGAAACCACCAACTACGAGATCAACACCAAGCGCGTCGCTGTCACCAGCAACGGGTTCGAGATCAAGCGCCTGTCGGTCGCTGTCGTCGTCAACCGGGACATGCTGGCCAAGACGCTGCCGGCCGGCACCGACATCGATGCGCGCCTGGCCAAGCTCCGCGACATGGTTTCCGTCGCCGCCGGCCTGAAGGACGACCGCGGCGACAAGCTCAACGTCACGGCCATCGAGTTCCTGCCGGAAGACCAGGAGATGGCGCCGGTGGACGCCGGCATGGGCAGCGAGATGCAGAGCTACGTCAACACGGCGATCAAGGCCGGCGCCTTCCTCGCCGTCGCGGCCCTCGTGGTCTTCTTCGGCCTGCGCCCGCTCACGCGCGCCGCCTTCTCCAATCCCGATGCCGCCGCCGAGGGGGCCGATGCCTTCAACGCGGATTTCTCCTCCGAACTGGAAGCCACCACCTTCGGGGAAGGCGGCCTTGGCGGCGACTTCGCGCCCGGAATGGGGCAGGGCCTTGGCCAGGGGATTGGAGGCCTGCCGGACCTTCAGGCGGCCAACGAGGACGGCGATTATCTCCAGGTCCTGCGAAACCAGGGCATGACGCCGAAGGAACGGCTCGAGATCATGGTCGACTACGACGAGGAACGCACCATCCAGGTCCTGCGGCGCTGGCTCAATGAGGCGGCATGATGAACCACCCCGCCGCCACACCCGGACAGGAGGCGTTCGAGGCCTTCGGCGAGGATCAGGCCGCGCCTGAGCCCTTCGTCGCCTTTGCCACCGATGAGGTGGCTGAATGGGAACCGCTGGTCCTGTCGGAAGAGCCGGAAACTGCCGCCGCGCCGCTGCCCGCTACGGCCGATTTCGAATTCCCGGCTGCCGAACCCGAATTGCCGTCCGGCGGGCTTGAGCCGCTGGAGGACACGCAGGCCTGGGAAAAGGCCCTGTCGGAGCCTTCCGACTTCGCCTTGCCGCCCCTGGATGCCGAAGCCGCCAACGGTGCTTTCGAGCCCTTCCCGGATCTCGCCACGGAAGAGGCCGATGACGGCATGGATCCGGAAGAGGCGGCCCCCGAGGGCGACGAGACCGCCGGAGAGCAGCCTGCCGGGACGGGCGATCCGCTGGCACTGTCGGGGGAACTGGACGAAAGCGGCGATTCCGACGACTACGGCTTCATGGGAGCCGTCGGGGGGATCGCCGATGCCGACGCCCGGATCAAGGCGCAATCGGCCGATCTTGCCGGCCAGCTTGCCACGGGCCTCGACCGGCTTGCCGTCGAACTTTCCGAAACCCTGTCGGCGACCATCGGCCGGATTCTCGAACCGATCGTCGCCACCGCCGTGCGGGACCGGACCGTGTCCATGTTCATGGCAGCAGTGCGTGAAGCCGTGGCCGCGCGGCCCGGCGGTCCGTTCCGGCTGGAGGTCCCGCGCGACCTCCTGTCCTCGCTGCGCGGCGAACTGGAGAAACAGGCGTGCGCCGTCGACCTGCGCGAAGGGCCGCCCGGCGGCCTGACCCTGCATCTCGACCGCGAGGTGCTGGCCACCCGCTTCGAGGCCCTGTCGGCCGCCGCCGGGGACGCTGACGATGCTTGACGGAGGCAACGCCCAGGAAATCATCATCGTCAAGCGGGGCGGTGAAGGCGAGGAAGGCCATCACGGCGGCGCCTGGAAGATCGCGTTCGCCGACTTCATGACCGCCATGATGGCGCTCTTTCTCGTTCTCTGGCTCATCAATGCCGCCAACGAGGAAACCAAGCGTTCCGTCGCCAGCTACTTCAACCCGATCAAGCTGGTCGAGCGCAACCGCAGCGAAAAGGGTCTGCAGGAAAACGAGGGCGGACCTGCTACGGGCGAACAGACGGCCCAGTCCGGCCAGGCCAACCAGCCGACCGAGGCTGCTGACACGCCGCCCGATCCGCTCAGCGAACAGGCATTCTTCGCCAATCCCGCCAAGAGCCTGGAAGCCATCGCAGGCCCGCCCGACATGAACAGCTTCCCCACGGTTCCGGTGGCCGACCCCATGTCCAACGCCAGCGGCGAGACCACGGATGGCTTCATCGATCCGCTTGCCGCCGACTACTGGGCCCCGTCCGAGGTGGCCAGCAAGCAGGACGGCAAGAAGGACTCGCCCGATAGCGGCGGCATGACCGACCAGGCCTTCCAGGCGGCGAGCGAGACGGAAAGCAAGGACAAGAGCGAGCCGGCCGGCAAGAAGACCGACCAGCCACCGGGCGAGGCCGCGACGGACATAACCGGCCAGCATGCGGAGAAGGTCGAGGCGGTGTCCAAGGACATCAGCCAGGCGCTGGAAAAAGCGCTCGGCCCCGCCGCCGGCCAGATCTACCAGCTCGAGGTCAAGCCGCAGGACAATGGCGTCATGATCTCCCTGACCGACCAGCTCGGGTTCCCCATGTTCGAGATCGGGTCGGCCGTGCCCAAGCAGCCGCTGGTCAAGGCGATGGACGCCATTTCGAAGGTCCTGGCGGAGGAGACCGGCAAGATCCGCATCTTCGGCCATACCGACGGCCGCCCGATCCGCGCCGCCAACGACGATAACTGGCGCCTGTCGCTGGACCGCGCCCGCGCCGCCTTCTTCATGCTCAAGCGCGGCGGAATGGAGGAGGCCCGGATTTCGCAGATCACCGGCTTTGCCGACCGCAAGCTTCGCGTACCGGAGGATCCCTACGACGATTCCAACCGCCGCATCGAACTGCTGCTCGAGGTCGCGCAATGAGCACGGGGCATCGCGTTGCGCTGGCCGTGATGCTGACGCTCCTTGCCGGGGCGCCGGCCTTGGCGGCCGATCACGGTGGCAGCGAACATGGCGGAGAGGCCGCCGCGCCTGGGAAGGTGCCGGAAGCGCCGCCCCTGCCGGCGCCGCGCGCTTCGGCCCTTCCGGGGGCCAGTGCCATGCTGTCCGGGCTCTACCAGGTCCAGGACAGCATCGTGAAAGGCGACCGCGATGCGCTGAAGCTGCAGGGCGACATCCTCAAGATGATGCGCGAACAGCTGCGCGCCATGCGCGGCAAGCCGGTGCTCCCCGACACCGATATCAGTCCCGTCATCGTCTTCGCGCTGGCCGGAGGCGATCCCGTGGCAGCCGTCCAGGTGCTGGCGTTCGTTCCCGACGACCACCCCGAGGTCGACCTCGCCAAGGCGATTGTCTCCTACCTGCGCCGCGATACCAAGACGGCCGCGTCGCGCCTGAAGGACATCGACGTCCGCGACCTGCCGCTTCCCCTCGGTGCCTATGTCGCCATGGCGAAGGCCAATGCATCGATCGGCAGCAACAAGGAAGTGGCGGCCGAGAACTTCAACCTCGTCCGCCTGCTCGCACCGGGAACCCTGCTCGAGGAAGTCGCGTTGCGGCGCCTCGTCTGGTTGTCCGCGACCACCGGCGACGCGGAAGGCTTTTACGATCGCGCGGCCAGCTATGCCCATCGCTTCGGCACCTCACCCTATTTCAGCCAGTTCCTGAAATTCTTCATGCAGGGTGTCGTCAAGCTGCCCACGGCGCCTGGCATCGACAGTGTCATGGACCTTCTGCCTGCCGCCTCCCGGGTGCCGGTCAAGATGCGCCTGTCGCGGGAAGCGCTGGTCGCGGGCCGCACGGAACTGGCGGAAAAGCTCTCCAGGAGCCTGCTCGCCGACCTGTCAGACCGCGCCGACAAGCGGGTCCAGCGTGCCCATCTCTATTCTGCCTTGACGCAGGTCGCGAAGGGCGAACTGGTCCGCGCCTGGAGCACGCTGAAGCATGTCCGCCGTGATGACCTGCCCGACAATGACAAGGGCCTTCTCGATGCCGCCGTCGCGGCCGTCAACCAGGCGACCGACGGGGATCCGGAATCCGCCGCGCTGGTGACTTCCGCGCTCGGCGGGGAGGACGCCGGCGCCCATGATGGCGCCGATGCCCCGCAGGATGGAACGGAAGGCGGGCAGGCCGCGAAGACCGGCGACGCGGAGCCGGGCAGCGATCCCAAGGCCGCCGAAGCCGAGGCCCTTGCCGACCTGAAGCCGCTGATGGACCAGGCCGGTGAACAGATGAATGCCGTGGACGACCTTCTGAAATCATTGCCACGACGAGGTGCGCCATGAATGGAATCCAGAGCCGCTTCATCTCTCCGCCCGCCCAGGATGGGCCGGGCGACAGGACGTCCGCGCAGAACCGCGGTGGCGGGTTGAAGGATCCGGGCCGCGACGCCTTCTCCGCCCTTGTCGCCGCGCCGGCGCGGCCCCACCAGCCGAAGGAAGCCGTTGCGCCCGGCGCCGGCGGGCGCTTCTCCGGGGTTCTTTCGGGAACGACGCCCGGGCTGAACGGTGCACAGACCGCGTCCGACATCGCCGATCCTCCGCCAGCCGAGGAGGAGGAGATACCGCTTACAGACGACCTGGTGCAGGAAACGCCGGACGAGCCGGGACCGGAAACGCTGGTCGACGATGTTCTGCCGCTGCTGTCGCTGACGGCCCGTTTCCGCCATGGTCACCCGGCGCCGCGAACCGGCAACCGCACCGAGGCGCTGGTCCCCAATTCCATCCGCCACGGCTGGGTGGACATGCGTTTCGGGCTGGGTATCACGCCTGGCGGACCGGCGCCGGTTGGAGACGGCGATGTCCCGCCGGCCAAGCGGATCGACCCGCCGCCCTACGCGATTCCTCTCGCGCCTGCGGGACAGGCCGACATGACCGCCCGCGCCGGGATCGTGGAACTCCCGGTCAATCCGCAGGCCAGGACCGTCAGGGACGCAGGCGACCGCCAGCCGCGGATTGCGTCGGGAACCGAAGCGATGGTCGCGGACGGTCCTGCCGGTGACGGCGCGGACATGCGAGACGGGTTGGGCATAGCGCCCGGGCAGCCGGTGCCAACCGGCGATGGCGATGTCTCCGACGACCAGCCGGGTGACAAGTCGCCCTTCGGTGATCCGGTCCCGCCGGCAAAACAGGTCACCTCGCAGGCCCAGCCTGTCAACGCGGCCTTCTCGGGCCAGGTCCAGTCATCGCCGCTCGATACGCGTTCGCTTGCCTCGGCCATCGCCGACATCGTGGACGGAGCCGACCAGGCCGGTGACCGGCAGTCCCGTCTTCCGGACGACGCCAGGGTGACCCAGTCCACGCCCCAGACGATGCGGATCCAGCTGAAACCCGAGCACCTCGGTCATGTCGGCCTGACGCTGCGCACGACGGGCGAAGGCCTGGTCGTGGAGATGAGGGCGGAAACGGCGGAAGGTCAGCGCTTGCTGGAAATGGATGCCGACAGCGTCACCGACTGGCTGCGCCACCAGGGCTGCACCATCGCCGAGCTTCGCGTCACCGGTGCGCACAACGCCCAGGGCGCGCCAGCCGCAACCATGCACCAGAACGGGGCGGACCGCGCCTCGTCGCAGGGCTTCGATCCGGGCGGCCAGGCGCACGCCGGTGATGGTGGCAACGGTCACTCCGGCGGTGCCTCCGGTGGTGGTCAGAACGCCAGGGACTCCCTGCCGGGCGGCCGGGCTGGAACGGGTGGCGATGCGGCAGAAGGCGCCGGTGGCGCTGGCGCGATTTACGTGTAGCCGTTCCAGACGACGGCCTCGGCCGGCATGGCACGGATCGCGGCGGCCGGCATGCCGGCGCCCGCATCGTCCTGCGCCAGCAGCTTGATCGCCGGACCGTTGGCCCCGAAGCGGACCAGGTAAAGCGATCCCTCTCCCGATTCCTTCGACCGGTAGAGCGCCTTGTCGGCTTCGACCAGCATGTGCTGCAGATCCGTCTTCCCCGTGTCGCAGTAGCTGATCCCGATGCTGCTGCCGACGAAGACGTGCCGGCCGTCCACCTCGAATTCCTCCTGGAAACGTTCCATGATGCCGCGCGCGGCATCCTCGGCATCCGCGGCCGTTCCGATCCTGGGCTGGATGACGGCGAATTCGTCGCCGCCGAGCCGGATGATCGTGTCCTCGCGGCGGGTTCCGGCCCGCAAGCGGCTGGCAACCTGCTTGAGGATAAGATCGCCGGCAAAATGGCCGTAGGCGTCGTTGATCTGCTTGAAGCCGTTCAGGTCGAGCAGGGCGACGGCCGTCCCGCAGCCGGGCTTGCAGTCCGAGAGCGCGTCCAGGCACGTCTTTTCCAGCACGCGCCGGTTATAGAGCCCGGTCAGTTCGTCCGTGCAGGCGATGTGTTCGATCGTCTTCTGCAGCTTGTGCTGGGTGGTGATGTCGTGGTGGGTGCACAGCCAGCCGCCGTCTTCCATTGGCGCCGCGTTGACCTCGATGACCTTGCCGTTGGTGAGTTCGCAGACGGCCCGCATCGGTTCGCGCCGGCTCAGCATGGCGTGGATCTGCTGCAGGTAGGTCCGGAAATGCTTTTCGCTGTAGGCGCCCCGGTCGGAACGCATCGAGAGCATGTCGAGCTTGCTCGTGCCGACGAGCGAGGTTTCCTGCGGCACGTCGTAGATCGACAGGTACTTCTCGTTGTGCAGGACAAGATTGAGCTTGCGGTCGTAGAGCGCGATGCCCTGAGCGACGCAGGCCATGACGACCTCGAGAACGGAGTTCTGTCGGGCAAGCTCCGTGAGAAGCTGGCGTTTGAGGCCTTCCATGATATCCCCTGTAGACTGCTTCTTGTTCTTGGTTGCCGGCCCGGAACTCGGGCGGCAGTTTTTTGACACCGGAAGCATTCCGGCCAGCAGGGGGACTCATTCCCGCGGCGATGATGGCGCGGAACGTTTAATTCGATGTGAATATGAGCGGCATATATCAGGGATATTGAAAAAATCGCAGCGGGCGCGCCGTTACGCCCGCCGGCTCAGCGGCTCATGGCGGCCGTGCGGCCCTGCCGGCTCATCGCGATGGCGAGGTGTTCGGTGTTGCGCTCCGGGTCTTCGTGGCCCGTTCCGAAACGGATGTAGTTGAGCCGCACCTTGGCCATGTTCCGTTCCAGGTTGACCTGGATGAAGGCTGTCATCAGCGGGTCCTCCAGCTCGATGTCGAGCGTCACCTTCGGCGGGCGGACCCAGGACATCTCCACGCTGCTGCCCTGGCCGAGCTTGACGAAACCGGGCTCGAAATAGAGCTCGGCGCAGGAATTGACCAGGTCCTCCAGCGAGGCATGCATGCCGATCGTGATGAAGGACACGAAATACTCCGGGTTGATCATCTGCAGCTCGCCGATGAAATCACGGATGCCCTGGGAGATGATGCGTTCGCGGGTCGATTTCAGATCGTCGGTTTTCATCCCGGATCACTTTCTGCTGTGGACGTAGCGAACCAGTTCGGCCACCGCCTTGAAGAAGGCCTGCGGGATGATCTGGTCGACCTTGACAACCTTGTAGAGACTTCGGGCCAGTTCCACCCGCTCGAAGACGGGCACGTCGTTGGCCTCCGCGATCGCACGGATGCGCAGGGCCAGGTCGTCGGTTCCCTTGGCCACGACCACCGGGGCGGCATCCCGCGCCGGATCGTAGCGCATGGCAACGGCAAAGTGGGTCGGGTTGGCGACGACCAGCGTGGCCGTCGGCACCGCGCTCATCATGCGGCTGCGCGACCGGGCCCTTGCGATCGAGCGGATGCGCGCCTTGACCATGGGGTCGCCTTCCGCCTGCTTGTGCTCTTCCTTGATTTCCTGGCGGGTCATCCGCAGGTCTTCGTACCAGAGGAAGCGCGAGGCGAAGATGTCGACCGCCGTCACGGCCGCCATGAACCCGCAGACCAGGAACAGCAGGTAGACGATGTTCGTCTCCAGCATCTGCAGCATGGCCAGCGGGTGCAGGTTCACGTAGCCGACCAGCGCCTCCATGCGGTCGCGCATGAAGAAGATCACGATCGCGAAGGCGAAGCCGATCTTCACTAGCGACTTGGCGAACTCGATGAAGCCGCGCTTGCCGAAGATCCGCGTCCATCCGCTGGCCGGCGACACGTTGGAGAACTTCGGTGCGATGCGGTCTCGCACCATGCGCGGCGCGTTCTGCGCCGTCGATGCCACGATGCCGGCAACGATGAGCACCAGGAACAGCGGCAGGATGGTCGTCATGACCGGGCTGAAGAGGGCGCTCGTCACCGCCGTGGCGTCGAGGCCGGTGTCGAGGTGGATTTCATGGGCGTGGCTCATGAAATAGGACAGCCGGTCGGTGATGATCATGGCCGAAGGCTTGGCGAACAGTGCCATGAAGCCGGCGGCCGCGAGCAGGGAGGCAAACAGGGGCGCCTCGCGCGAGAACGCGGTCTGACCTTTCTCCAGCGCGTCGCGGATCTTCTTCTCCGTCGGCGCTTCTGTTTTGCTGTCCTTGTCGTTGTCCGCCATCGTCGTTCAGACCGTCAGGCTGCCAGTTCGCCCGGTTCGCCAAGGCTGATCTCGCCCTTGTCGATTTTGTCGAGCACCGCCGCGACGATCGCGCGGCGGGCATCGGCCACCGCCTGCGGATTGCCCTTGGCGCCGGACGCGAGATCGGCCTCGATCATGCGGCGGCTGCGCTGGCCGATGGCCGAGAGCACGGCCTCGCGGATGTCGTCGTTGGTGCCGCGCAGGGCGTCGGTCAGCAGGGTCGATTCCATGGCGTCGAGAATGATCGAGCGCGCATCCTGTTCGAGGCGGACGATGTCCTCGAAGCGGAACAGCCGCGCCTTGACCGACGCGAGCTGGTTCGGCTCCACCCGCGGCTCCAGGTCGAGGAGCAGGTCGTCCAGCAGCACCCGGTCCATCTCGTTGAGCACGCTGGCCAGCCGTCCCGGCTCGTTGGCGGGGCCGGAGCTCGCCGTGCCGCCGAACACCTGGCGCACGCTTTCCTCGATCAGCCGCGCGGCCTCGGGACGCAGGTCCTTGGCCGTCAGCATGCGGGCCACGAGGCCGGCCCGGCGCGTCTTCTCGATCTTCTCCAGCGTCTGCGCGGTCAGCGATTCGGGCAGTCGCGACAGGATGTAGGCGGCCGCCTGTTCGTTCTCCGACGTGACATGGACGACGATTCGGTCGATGTCGGCCTTGGCAAGGATGCTCCAGACGTCTTCCTTGCTGGGTTCCGGCGCCCGTTTCTTGCTGTCGGTCAGCTCGGCGAATTCCTCTTCGCCCAGGCTCTTGATGAGCATCTGGTTCATGATGTCGGCCGAGTCCATCAGGCCGGCGCCCTGGGCGAAGTCGCCCTCGAACTCGCGGATGATGTCTTCGAGGATCTCCGGCTCGACGTTCTTGAATCCCCGCGCGATGGACAGCAGCGCCTTCAGCTCGTCCTTCTTGAAATGCTTCAGCAGTTCCGGGGCTTTCGGCGCACCGATGGCAACCAGGATGGCGACAGCTTTCTGGGGCTTGGTCAGGTTCATCAAAGCGATCAGGCCTTCATGCCGGAGGGATCAGTCGTTCAGGCTGTGGATCTTGATACCGAAGCTGGGCGTGTTGCCGGGAATGGCCACCAGGAAACCGGTACCGATCCGCGTCCCGTTGACGATGATGTCGACCGGGTCGCCGACCAGCTTGTTGAGCGCCACCGTCTGGCCGGGACCGAGGTTGGACAGTTCGCCGACCGTCATCTCGACGGCGCCGATGGCCACCTGCACCTTGAGCGGGATGTTCATCAGCGAACCGGGGCTGCTGGACGCGGCATCGGACCGCTCGTTCATGCCGCCGGACGGCCGCTCCGCGATCTCGCCCTTGAGCTCGCGGATCGCCTGGTCGAGATCCTGTTCCGATTTCTCAAGCGGGGTCATCGGGTCACTCCGGTATTGTTCGTTCTTGCGCCGCCGGCGCTTTCGGTGGCGTTGATCCGCACGCTCAGCATGCCGCCGGCCTGGCCGCACTGGCCGGCGAGGATCCGGCGTCCGCCGACGCTGACGCTGCAGTCGCGCAGGCTGCTCGAGGGGATCGGGATGATGGAGCCGGGGGTCAGCCGGCCGATGTCGCGCAGTGTCATGTCATTCAGGGTCAGCAGGAACTCGGCCTTCACGCCCAGCCGCTTCAGTGCCGCGACGTTGCGCTGGGCCATTTCGGCGGTCACGGCGAGACCGTCCAGCGAAATGCCGGTCATCGCGACCGACACCGGCAGGTTGGCCTTGCCGCACCGGCCGTTGAGGCGGAAAAGGTTCGCCGGAATGCCGGTCAGCGCGGTCAGGTCCGTTGCCGGACCGGTGCCGACCGTCGGCATCGGGATTTCCCGCCCGGCGACGCCCGAGATCGTCGTCGTGAGGTTTTCCGCCAGCATGCGGAAGAAGGACAGTTCGACGCCCGTCAGCGTGGTCTTCGGCTGGTCCGGGGCCGTCGGCTCGCCGCCCATGAAGACCGTCGAGAGGCAGGAGACCAGCGCCATGTCCATCCACAGCACGCAGGTCATCTCCGGATCCGCCTCGGTACCGTAGACGGCGACCGCGCACTGCGGTCCGAGGCGCGTGTGAAGCGCGTTCAGCGTACCGGATTCGTGGGCCGAGTAGTCGAACAGCAGGTCGCCGCCGATCTCGCCTTCCAGTTCGCCGGTCATGCGCTGGGCGAGATCCTTGCCGAGTTTCTTCATGATCGCCGCGGCGTCGTTGACCTCGCCGGCGTTCACGTTTTCCTTCAGGCACTTGAGCAGAAGCTCGTCGGCGCCGGGAAGCCGTCCCCCCTGCATCGCGCTCATCCTGACACCGCCGGGCTGGTCGTGGTGGATTCCTCGACGGCGTCGATGGAGGGCCGGTCGTGGCCGGCGATCGCCTTGCGGCCAAATTCCAGCGCCACCTGCGGCACCGATCCGTTCATGTGCGCGATCAGGGTCTGCTTGGCGACGAAGAACTTGCGCAGTCCCTTGTCGCGCACGACCTTGATCTTCGTGGCGATCGGCCCGATGACCGCGTAGGACAGGAAGATGCCGACGAAGGTTCCCACCAGCGCCGCGCCGATCAGGCCGCCCAGAACTTCCGGCGAGCTGTTGATCTTGCCCATCGCCTTCACCACGCCCAGGACCGCCGCGACGATGCCCAGCGCCGGCAGGCCGTCGCTGACCGCCTGGAGGGCGTGGTAGGATTTCATCCGGTCATGGCGGATGGTCGAGATTTCCTCTTCCATCAGCGCCTCGATCTCGTGCGGGCGGGCGTTGCCCACGGTGATCAGGCGGCAGTAGTCACACACGAAGCCGACGAACTCGGGGTCCTGGATCGCGCCGGGATAGTTCTGGAACAGCGGCGATTCGTCCGGCGCGTCGATGTGCTTCTCGATCTCGCTCTTCGGCTTGTCCTTCATCGTCCGCAGCAGGCTGTACAGCAGGCCGAGGATTTCCAGGTAGTCCGATTCGTGCGGAACGGCGTTCTTGAGGGCTTCCATCACGCCCTTGCCGGAGTCTTTCACCACGTACAGCGGGTTGGCGACCAGGAACGTGCCCAGTGCCGCGCCGCCGATGATGACGAACTCCCACGGCTGCGCCAGCACTTCGATATGGCCACCCATGGCCATGAAGCCGCCGAGCACGCAGCCCAGGGTCACGATCAAACCTACGATGATGCCCACGTTGAACCCCTTCGCATCCGTCTGGGGCCAGATGTATCCGGGCATGCTTGCGTGAGCCTGGTTTCCCCGTCCGGGCCACGCGATAGCCTGGCGCAAGGCTGGGCGCCTAAAGCTTGGATGATGCAGGAGGCGCGCCCATGCTCAGCACCTATGTGCAATACAACATGATCGCAAAGAACATGGATCGGTCGGTGGAGGCCGTGAATCGGGATCCCGTCGTCAGCCGCGATACCGAATACTATCTCTCCCATATCACCGAGGTGAACTCGGTCGACGAATTCGTCTCCGACACCCGGTTGTTCACCTACGCGATGAAGGCCTTCGGTCTCTCCGACATGACATTCGCCAAGGCGTTCATGACCAAGGTCCTCGACGAGGGCCACGATGACAAGGAAGCCTTCGTCAACCAGCTCGCCGACACGCGCTACGTCGATTTCGCCAAGACCTTCGACTTCAAGCGCTACGGCGCCACCGCGACGACCTTTACGCGGGCGCAGACCGGCGTGGTCGACAAGTACGTCCGCCAGACGCTGGAGGAGAACGCCGGCCAGACCAACGACGCCGTCCGCCTCGCGCTTTACTTTGAACGCAAGGCACCGGAGATCACCAGCGTCACGGACATCCTCGCCGACAAGGCCCTGTTTACCGTGGTTCGCACCAACCTCGGTCTTCCGACCAGCTTCTCGATGCTCGACATCGATCGCCAGATTTCCATCCTCAAGGACAAGGTGGACCTGAAGGAGTTTTCCGATCCCGAGGCGGTGGCCAAGCAGATCGAGCGCTTCTCCGCGATGTGGGACGCCCAGAACCCCGACCAGACGACGGCCTCGACGATCGGGCTGCTCTTCAACAATTCCGCCAGCACGGGCATCTCGTCCGACCTGATGATGGCCATCCAGACACTGAAGCGGTAGGCGCCATGCAAGTAGGAACCTATGTCGGCCTGTCCTCGCAGATGGCCATCGAGCGGCGGCTCGATACGCTCGCCGACAACGTCGCCAATTCCGGCACGGTCGGCTTCCGTGCCCAGCGCATCCAGTTTCACGAGGCGGTCCAGGGCACCGGCCAGGATGCCACGGCCTATGTCGTGGAAGGCAAGACCTATATCGACGACACGTCCGGCGCCTTCCGGCAGACCGGCAACCCGCTCGATTTCGCCATTCGGGGCAAGGGCTGGTTCGCCGTCAATTCCAGCATCGGCATGGTGCTGACGCGCGACGGCCGGTTCTCGGTCGATCCGGCCGGCCAGCTCGTCAACATCGATGGCGATCCCGTGCTCGATGCCGGCGGCGCCCCGGTTCTGATCAACCCCGCTGCCGGCGAGGTGACGGCCAGCAAGGACGGCCTGCTTTACCAGAACAACCGGCTTGTCGGCTCGCTCGGTCTCTACGAGTTCGACACCACGGGGGAAGTGAAACGCTACGGCGCTTCGGGCGTCATCCCGTCGACCCAGCCGACGCCGGTCGTCGACCGCATGGATGTCGGCACCGTGCAGGGGTTCCTCGAGGATTCCAACGTCAACCCGGTTCATGAAATGACCCGGCTGATCATGCTGCAGCGGACCTTCGACAGCGTCGCTTCGCTGATCAAGGATTCCGACAGCTCCCTCAACAGCGCCGTGCAGCTTCTCGGCGGCAAGTAAGGCTCATGACGGCGACGCTGGATCACCTGGAGGCGATGACCCGCTCGCTCGAAGCGAGCATCCTCCGCGGCGGCTACGTCGATTCCGTCTCGGCCGGTTTCTACCGCGTCCGTGGCCTGGAGACCGATGTCGCGCTAAACGACACGGTCTGGGCGGAAAGCGGCGGCGAGCGCCACTGGGGCAAGGTCATCCGCATCGATCCGGATGCCGTGATCGTGGCACCGTACAAGACGGTCCAGTCGCTGCGCCGCGGCGATGTCGTCCTGGCGGCGGGACGGTCGCACGCACCGCGTCCCAACATGGCCTGGCTCGGCCGCGTCCTCGATGCCCTTGGCGAACCGGTCGATGGCGGCGGCGCGATCCCGGTGCTACCCGAGCGCCGCAACGGCCCGCGCATCGTGCCGGCGCTCGACCGGGCCCGCGTCGATGCGCCTTTCCAGACCGGCGTCAACGTGGCCGATGTCTTCACGCCGCTGTGCTATGGCCAGCGTATCGGCATCTTCGCCGGTTCCGGCGTCGGCAAGTCCACGCTTTTGTCCATGTTCGCCCGCTCCGATGCCTTCGACGTGGCGGTCATCGCCCTTGTCGGCGAACGCTCGCGCGAGGTGCGGGAATTCCTCGAGGATACGGTCGGTCCGGAGTCGCTTGCGCGCACCGTCACCATCGTCGCCACCAGCGACGAGAGCGCGATGATGCGCTGTTCCGCCCCCGTCATGGCCATGGACGCCGCCGAGTATTTCCGCGATCGCGGCATGCGGGTGCTGGTCATGGTCGATTCGGTCACCCGCTACGCCCACGCCCTTCGTGAGGTCGGCATCGCGCTTGGCGAACCGCCCATCGCCCGCGGCTATCCGCCTTCCGTCTTCGCCGCCCTGCCGCAGCTGATGGAACGGGCCGGTCCGGGGCGCGAGGATTCCGGCTCGATCACGGCGATCGCGACGGTGCTCGTCGATGGCGACGATCACAACGAGCCGGTCGCTGACACCATGCGCGGCATCCTCGACGGCCACCTCGTCCTCGATCGCCATATTGCCGACCAGGGACGCTTCCCCGCGGTCAACATCCTGGCGTCCCTGTCGCGCCTCGCACTGCGTGTCTGGACCGACGAGCAGCGCCTGTTCGTCACCGAGTTGCGCGGCCTCATGGCCCGATACGAGGAGACCCGGGAGATCCGGATGCTGGGCGGCTGGATGCGCGGTGCCGATCCCGCGCTCGACCAGGCCGTCGATCTCGTTCCGGTCATCTACGACGCGATGAAACAGGGGCCGCACGACCCGCTGAGCCAGGATCCGTTCGGCGACCTGGCCCGCCGGCTCAAGGAACGCCAGCGCCAGGCGCAGCAGCCGGACGCCGCCCCGCAACAGAACCATGGAGAGAATTGAAATGCGCATCCTGTTCCAGGACCTCGGATGGAAGGCCTCCGGCGCCGCCCTGTCGGCGGTCTGCGGCGCACTTCCTTTCTATATCTACTACCACCAGAACGAGTTCTCCCCGCCGCAGATGCATTTCACCGGGGTTGTCGCCGAAGTCGCCGAGAAGGAGGATCGCACGGCCCGCTTCGAGAGCCTTGGCGCGTCCGGGCAGGTCACCGTGGTCGACGGCGTGGCCACGGGTACGGCGACGCCGACCGAGGAGCCGAAGCCGATCGGCGACCAGCCCTATCCCGGCGATGTGCAGGCCCTGCGCCTCCTGTCGGTATCGGCCAATTCGGCGCTGGTCGTCGATGGCGCGGTCGTCCAGCTCGTGCGTGTCGGCTCGCAGCTCTCCAACGGTGCCCGCGTCGAGGCGATCCGCACTTCCGCAAACGGCGGCGAACTGGTCACCAGCACCGGGCAGGTCCTCTCGGCGGTGCGCTGACAAGGCTTCCGACAAGCTACGCACAAGTCGAATCGCCTAGCCATCGAAGGGAGAAAGGTGAAAAGATGCAGATCCTTCCCTTGCTGAACATGGCGCACCAGCAGGCGACCTGGCTTTCCGCCCGGCAGTCCGCGGTGGCGACCAACATCGCCAACGCCAACACGCCCGATTTCAAGGCGCGCACGGTCACGCCGTTCGAGGTCTACCTCAACGGATCGGGGCGCGATCTTGCCGTCACGCAACCCGATCACCTTCTCTCGTCCGGTGAGAAGGCCTCGTCGGCGCGCGCCGGCCGCGGTGCCGACTACTCCATCTTCAAGACGGCCAAGCCCGTCGTGCTGGAAACCGAACTGCTCAACCAGACCGAACTGCGCAACGACTACGAGCTGAACACGGCCATCGTGAAGTCGTTCCACCGCATGTTCATGTCCGTGGCGAAAGGATAGGCATGGATCCGCTTTCCGCCTCCCTCAACGTTGCCTCGTCGGGCCTGCACGCGCAGTCGACCCGGCTGCGCGTCGTTTCCGAGAACATCGCCAATTCCGCCTCGACCTCGCTGCAGGCCGGCGGCGATCCCTACACGCGCAAGACGATCACCTTCGCCGAGGAGGTCTCGCGCGCCATGCCCGTGTCCAAGGTTCGCGTGGCCCAGATCGGCCGCGACGGGGCTGACTTCCCGCTCGAACTGGACCCGGGCAACGTGGCCGCCGACGCCAACGGCTACGTCAAGCTTCCAAACGTCAACGTGCTGGTCGAAATGGCCGACATGCGCGAGGCGAACCGGTCCTACGAGGCCAATATCCAGGTCATGCGGCAGGTGCGCGAGCTCGTGTCGATGACCATCGGACTGCTGGGGCAGAACTGATGGCCGATCCCGTTTCCGCAATTTCCGCCCTCGCGCTGCCGGTCACCGGCGAGATCGGCAAGACCCTGTCGTCTGCCGACGCGGAGAAGGCTGCCGCGACCTTCGGCGCTGCGCTGAAGAGCGCCGGCGAGAACTTCGCCGGCACCATGGCCGAGGGCGACCGCATGGCGCTGCGCGGCATCATCGGCAATGCCGGCCCCCGCGAGGTGGTCGATGCCGTGATGACGGCCGAGCAGACACTGCAGGCCGCCGTGGCGATCCGCGACAAGATCGTCTCGGCCTACCTGGAAATCAGCCGGATGAGCATTTGAGGAACACGCCATGAGAGCCCTGTCCATCGCCGCGACCGGCATGAGCGCCCAGCAGACCAACCTCGACGTGATCGCCAACAACATTGCCAACGTCAACACGACGGCGTTCAAGCGCGCCCGCGCCGAGTTCACCGACCTGCTCTACGAGGCCGAGACGCTGAAGGGCGCCCCCGCGCAGGCCAACACCAACATCGTGCCCGAGGGCGCCTATGTCGGCATGGGCGTGCGCACCGCGGCCATCCGCAACATCAACCTGCAGGGCGCGCTCGACGCGACCGGCAACGCGCTCGACGTCGCCATCTCCGGCAAGGGATGGCTGCAGGTCCAGGGCGCGAACGGCGAGACGCTCTACACCCGCGCCGGTGCGCTCAACACCAATGCCAACGGCCAGCTCGTCACCGCGGGCGGGAACCCGGTCGAACCGGCCATCACCATTCCGGCCGATGCCGTGCAGGTCGTCATCAACGAGACCGGCCAGGTCTTCGCCCGCTTCCAGGACCAGGTCGCCCTGCAGCAGCTTGGCCAGCTGACCCTGGCCAGTTTCGTCAACGAGGTCGGCCTCCTGCCGCTGGGCGACAACCTGTTCGCCGAAAGCCAGGCCTCCGGCCCGGCCGTGGTCGGCGTTCCGGGCGATCCGGGTTTCGGAACCCTGCGCCAGGGCTACCTGGAATCCTCCAACGTTGACCCGGTCCGCGAGATCACCTCGCTGATTTCCGCCCAGCGCGGATACGAGATGAATTCCAAGGTCATCCAGGCTGCCGATGACATGGCGGCGACCGTTTCGAAGAACCTGAGGTAAGGCCATGACGCTGCGCGCTGCCATACCGGCGCTTGCGGGGCTTGCAGCCCTGGCGGCAGGCGGCACGGCGTCGGCCGAGGCCGTGCTCGTGGCGACGCGCATCATCTATCCCGGCCAGAAAGTGACCGCCGGTCTGGTCGACCGGATCAACGTCAGGGGCAACGTGATTTCGAGCCGTGCCTTCCTCAAGGAGCCGGGCGAAGCCGAGGGAAAGGTCGCGACCCGGACGATCCTGCCGAACCGGCTCATCTATCCCGAGGACCTCAGGGAGGCCGACCTGGTCCGCGCCGGCGTGCCGGTGAAGGCCATCTACCGCTCCGGCGGCCTCGAGATCTCCCTGCTCGGCGTGCCGCTGTCAGATGCCGCCGAAGGCGAGCAGGTGCGGCTGCGCAACCGCGAAAGTGGCCGTCAGTTTTCCGGAACGGTGCAGGCGGATGGTTCGGTGCTGGTGAACATCCCATGATGCAGCTGGTCCGCCTTCTCCTCGCTGCCGTTTTCGCCCTGGCGGCGGTCGGTCCGGTCTCGGCTGCCCGCGTCAAGGATATCGCTGCCCTGCACAGTGCGCGCGACAATCAGCTGATCGGCTATGGCCTTGTGGTTGGCCTCCAGGGAACCGGCGACAGCATGCGCAATTCGCCCTTCACCGAGCAGTCGATGCGCTCCATGCTCTCCAACCTGGGCATTGCGACGGAGAACGGCGCGACCCGGGCCAAGAACGTCGCCGCTGTCATCGTCACCGCGAACCTGCCGCCCTTCGTGCGTTCCGGCGCCCGCATCGACGTGACGGTCTCGTCGCTGGGCGATGCATCGTCGCTGGCCGGCGGCTCGCTGGTCATGACGCCGCTGCGTGGCGCCGACGGCGAGATCTACGCCGCCGCCCAGGGTCAGCTGATCATCTCCGGCTTCGCCGCCCAGGGCGTTGCCGAGCAGGTGTCGCAAGGCGTGCCGACGACGGGTCGCGTTCCCAACGGCGCCATCGTCGAGCGCGAGATCCCCGTCCGGTTCTCCGACGAGAACAGCCTGACGCTCATGCTGCGCAACCCGGATTTCTCTACCGCGGTGGAGATGACCGACGTCATCAACGCCTTCGCGAAGAACCGGTACGGCGTGAAGGTGGCCAAGGAAATGGATTCCCGCACCGTCATCCTGACGCGGCCGAAAAAGACCAGCACGGCCCGTTTCGTTGCCGAGATCGAGAACCTCCAGGTCCATCCCGACACACCGGCCCGCGTCGTCATCGATGAACGCACGGGCACCATCGTCATCGGCCGCGACGTCACCATCTCGCAGGTCGCCGTCAGTCACGGAACGCTGTCGGTGACCGTGACCGAACTGCCCCAGATCATCCAGCCAAATCCGTTCTCCAAGGGCGAGACGGCGGTTCAGCCTTCGACCGCGGTTTCCGCGACCCAGCCCGACTCCGTGGTCGCCATCGTCAACGGCGTCAGCCTGCAGGCGGTCGCGAACGGACTCAATCAGCTGGGCGTCAAGCCGACCGACACCATCGCCATCCTGCAGGCGATCAAGTCGGCGGGCGCGCTGCAAGCCGATCTGGTGCTGCAATGAGCCGCGTCGTCCTCGCCAGCCTGATCGTGCTCGCGGCCCTGGGAACGGGCGCCGCCCTGGCCGGTGACGTGCGCAACCTGTCTGTCGACGGTGCGCCGTCCGCCGACCAGGATACCGAGCGCTACTGCAAGAACATCACGCAGGAAATGCAGGAGCTGCGCTACAAGATCAAGGAAGAGAAGCTGCGCAAGCTGCAGGCCGACGTCGAAGCCAAGATCGCCGAGCTGGAGACCAAGCGCAAGGAACTCGAGCAATGGGTCGGCCTGCGCGACGGCTTCGCCAACAAGGCCACAGACGCCCTCGTTGAGATCTACCAGAAGATGCGTCCGGACGCGGCGGCGGCACGCCTCGAGGTGATCTCGCCGCAGCTTGCCTCATCCATCCTTCTCGCCCTGCCGCCCGCCAAGGCCGGTGTCATTCTCAACGAGATGAACCCCAAGAGTGCGGCCAACATCACGATGATCCTGGCCGCTGCGGCCCGCAAGGATGACGGTACATGAGGACGTTCCTTCACTCCGTGGCCATCACGGGCGCCCTGCTGGTCATGGCGGGATGCAGCCAGACGGTCTCCGAAATGGGGCGGCCCCCGAACATGTCGCCGGTCGGCGCCGGCGTCGAGGACGGCATGCTGGCCTACAAGAGCTATCCCGACAAGCCGGCTGCCAGCACGTCGCGCTACTCGCTCTGGGACGATCGCGCGCACAATCTATACAGGTCGAGCAGGGCGCTTCAGGACGGCGACGTCCTCACCGTCCTCATCTCGATCAACGACAACGCCAAGTTCCAGAACAAGTCCGCACGGTCGCGCAAGAACAAGCGCGACATCGGTCTCTCGGCCGGCTTCGATGTCGGCGGCGCGGGCAGTTCCGCCTCCGCCAATGCCAACCTCACCGGCGGCTCGGACTATACCGGGGACGGCTCGACCGTCCGCTCGGAAAACCTGAGCCTGTCGATTGCCGCGCTGGTCGTCCGCGTTCTTGCCAATGGCAACCTGTTCATCCAGGGCAGCCAGGAAGTCCGCGTCAACAACGAGCTGCGCATACTCACCATCGCCGGCATCGTCCGTCCCGACGACATCGGCCCCGACAACACCATCCGCTACGAGCGGATCGCGGAGGCCCGCGTCACCTACGGCGGCCGCGGGCGCCTGACCGAGGTGCAGCAGCCGTCATGGGGCCAGCGCCTCACCGATCGCATCCTGCCGTTCTGAGGAAACACCATGAACGCGGAAGCCGAAGAAGCCGAAAAACCCTCCGTCATCATGGGTCTCGTGGTGCCGCTTCTGGCCATCGTGCTCGTCGGCGGCGGCGCCGGCTGGGGCCTCGGCACCTTCGTGCTGGCGCCCAACGTGCCAGCGCCCGTGGCCGAGGCCGCCGCTCCTGCCGGCCATGGCGAAGAAAAGGCGGGCGGTCATGACGCAAAGCCCGCCGAGGGCGAAGGCCACGCCGCCGAGACGGGCGGGGTGAAAATCGTCGATCTTGACCCCATCGTCACCAATGTCGCGGTCCCGTCGGAAACCTGGATGCGCCTCGAACTGGCGCTCGTCCTCGACGAGCCGCTCGACATCAACGTCGAGAAATACATCCAGCAGGACCTCTTCGCCTTCGCCCGCACGGTGCACCTGGCCTATGTCGACACGCCGACGGGCTATCTCCAGTTCCGCAACGAGCTGACCGACCGCGCGCGCATGCGCGCCGGCCCCGGCAAGGTCCGCCAGGTGATGGTCAAGGCGATGTTGTTTGAATGAAACGCGTCCTGACCCTGGCAATCGCGCTGGCCCTGGTGGCGCTGCTGGCCCCGGTGGCCATGGCCCAGGCGCCCGGCGGCGGACTGGGCAATGCCCTGTCCAACCTCGCCGAGGCCAACAGGATCGAGGGGCAGACCGCCGGCCAGATCATCCAGCTCTTCGGCCTGCTGACCGTGCTGGCCGTGGCGCCGGGAATCCTCATCACGATCACCAGCTTCACCCGGTTCATCATCGTCTTTTCCATTTTGCGCAGCGGTCTCGGACTCCAGACGACCCCTGCCAACCTCGTGCTGGTCAGCCTCGCCCTGTTCATGACCTTCTACGTCATGCAGCCCGCGGCCGACCGGGCCTGGACCGAGGGCCTGCAGCCGATGATGAACAACGAGATCACCCAGGCCGAGGCACTGGACAGGATCAGCGCGCCGTTTCGCGATTTCATGCTCCAGAACGTCCGCCAGGAAGACATCAAGCTGTTCGTCGACCTGGCCCGTGAACGGGATCCGGCCTACGAGCAGGGCGACACGCCGGGCTGGCGCGTGCTGGTGCCCGCCTTCATGGTGTCGGAACTCAGGCGCGGCTTCGAGATCGGCTTCCTGGTCATCCTGCCGTTTCTCGTCATCGACCTCGTTGTCGCCACCATCACCATGGCAATGGGCATGATGATGCTGCCGCCGACCGTCCTGGCGCTGCCGTTCAAGATCCTCTTCTTCATCCTGATCGACGGCTGGAACCTGCTTGTCGGCAGCATGATCCGTTCTTTCAACTGATCGGCCGCGCCGCTCTTCCGCCTCGAAAATGCCTGCTTTCCTCGCCACAGGGTTGAGCTGCGAATCGGCGGCTTTCTCTGTGCCGAAGAAGGCGGGTCGTTTCTTTTTCCGGCAATCTTCGCGCTGTTACTGAAAAGTTTATTTTCGGGGCCTAATTTTATCGTGATAGCCTTGTAACTGTGTATGCCATGAGTTCGCCCTTTCCCCGCCATGCCGCCATTCTTGCCGCGGCCCTGCTGATCGCGCTGCCGGCCCCGGCGAGCGCGCTGGAGCTGTTTGGCATCAAGATATTCGAGTCCCAGGCGGACAAGGACGAGGCGGCGGTGATTGGCGACCCGCAGTCCTACACCGTCGATTTCTCCGTCGAGGGCGATGACGGCGATGTCGAGGATGCCCTGAAGGGTGCGTCGTCCCTGTGGCAGGGACGGGAGAAACCGGCTTCCGGGGCGGCGGGCCTGATCGCTACGGCCCGCGGCGACTATCGCTCCCTTCTTGGTGCACTCTACCGTCAGGGCCGCTACGGCGGCGTCATCGAGATCAGCATCGATGGCCGAGATGCCGCTGGCCTGCAGCCCGACGCGGTCTTCCCCGAGCCCGTCTCCGTGTCCGTCCGGGTCCGGCCCGGGCCCGTCTTCACCTTCAGCGGGGCAGGGGTCATCAACGCCGCGCCGCCGCCCGTCGAGTCCGGCGACACGGTCGAGGCGCCTGCCGACAAGGGCTATGCGCCCGGTGAAGTGGCACGCTCGACCGCCGTCAAGGATGCCGCGCGCCTGTCCGTGGAGGCCTGGCGCCAGCAGGGCCACGCCAAGGCGCGCATCGCCGATACCGCCATTGTCGCCGACCATGACACCAACACCGTCGATGCCGAGCTGACCGTCGAACCGGGACCGCTTGCCCGCTATGGCCAGGTCTCGGTCGAAGGCACCGCACGCATGGACCCGGAATTCGTCGCGTGGATGGCGGGCCTGGAGCCCGGCAAGGAATACGACCCGGACGACCTGGCCCGCGCCTCCAAGCGCCTCGCCCGCCTGGACGTGTTCACCTCGCAACGGTTCGTCGAGGCGGACGCCATCGGCGATGATGGCATCCTTCCCGTCTCGCTCGTTGTCCAGGAGCGCAAGCCGCGCCGGATCGGCGTCGGAGCGACCTATTCGACCACCGATGGGCTGGGCGTCGAGGGCTACTGGCTGCACCGCAACCTGTTCGGCCATGCCGAGCGCTTGCGCATCGATGCCAAGGTGGCAGGGATCGGCCGCACTGCCGACCCGCGCAATTTCGACTATCGCCTGGCAACAACCTTCACGCGCCCCGGCGTCATCACGCCGGATACCGATCTCATCCTGTCCGGCGAGGTGGAGCGGGAAATCCTGCCGGCCTACAAGCGCACTGCCGGCGGCGGCGAGATCAAGCTGTCCCACCTCTTTTCCGACAAGCTGAGCGGCTACGTCGCCACCTTCGGCGAATACGCCCGCTACAACGACGTCTTCGGCACCCGCGATTTCACCACGGCCGGCCTGCGCTCGGGTCTGATCTGGGATACGCGCGACAACGAGACCGATGCCACCAGGGGCTTCTACCTGTCCGGCGAGGTCGAGCCCTTCTACGAGTTCGAATATGCCAATGCGGCCGTCAAGGCCGTCGGCGAGGCGCGGGCCTATGTCTCCCCGGCCGACAATGACCGCGTTGTGCTGGCCGCCCGCGTCAAGGCCGGCATGCTGGCCGGCGTCCCCATTGCCCAGACGCCGCCCGACAAGCTGTTCTTCGCCGGTGGCGGCGGCTCGGTGCGCGGCTATGGCTACAAGACCATCGGCGTCACCACGCCGCTGGGCCTCGTCGGCGGCCGGTCGCTGTTCGAAACCTCGGCCGAGATCCGCCTGAAGGCAACCGACACCATCGGCATCGTGGCCTTCGCCGATGGCGGTGCGGTCGGTCCGGATGCGGCGCCCGACTTCTCCGCCATGCGCTTCGGCGCCGGCCTCGGTCTTCGTTACTACACCGCGCTCGGGCCGATCCGCCTGGACGCCGCCGTCCCGCTCAACCGCCAGCCGGGCGACAGCCGTTTTGCCGTCTATGCAGGCATCGGGCAGGCGTTCTGATGCGCGCGGTTTTCCTGGCCCTTCTCGCGGTTTTCGCCCTTGTGGCCGTTGCGTCCTCGCAGCAGTCGCCGGAAGAGGAAAAGTCCTACTTCCTGCGTTATGTCGAGGACACGATTTCAAGCGACAACCGGCGCATCACCATCTCCGGCATCGATGGCGTCCTCTCGTCCGACGCCACCATCGGCCAGATCACCGTGGCCGACCGCAAGGGCGTCTGGCTGACGGTCACCGACGCGAAGATCACCTGGACCCGCTCGGCCCTGCTGACGGGCAACCTCGTGATCGACAAGCTGTCCGCCGCCACCATCGACATGACCCGCATGCCGGTGCCCGCCACGGACCTGCCATCGCCGGAAAGCAAGCCGTTTTCCCTGCCGGAACTGCCGGTTTCGGTGAAGATCGGCGACCTTGCCGTTGGCGAGGCCAGTTTCGCCGAGGTGGTGTTCGGCGAAGCGGCGTCCCTGTCGCTGAAGGGAAACATCGCCCTCGCCGATGGCGCGCTCGACGCAAAGCTTGATTTGAAGCGGCTCGACGGTCCGGGAGGCGCGCTGACGCTCGACACGTCCTTTTCCAACGAGACCCGCGTCCTCGCGATCGACCTGGAGGCCCGTGAGCCGGCCGACGGCGTGCTCGCCAACCTTCTCAACCTGGAGGGCCGGCCTGCCGTCGACCTGTCGGTCAAGGGCAAGGGTGAACTGTCCGATTTCGCCGCCGATATCGCGCTCGCCGCCAATGGCGATCCGACGCTCGACGGCCGCGTGACCGTGAAACAGTCCGACGAGGCCACCGGCTTTGCCGCCAGCCTGAATGGCAGGATCGCGGTGCTGGCGCCCCCGGAACTGCGTGGCTTCTTCGGTGACCGCACGACGCTGTTGCTGGCGGGCACCGTGCCTGCCGAGGGCGGTGTCGTCATCGAGACGCTGAAGACGGACGGCGGCGCCCTGTCGCTGTCCGGCAGTGCCCGGGTCCTGCCCGACGGTTTCCTGCGCCGTCTGGATCTTGCCGCCGCGATCGAACCGGTTGAGGGCGACCGTGTCGTTCTCCCGTCGGCCGGCAACGACACCAGCATTGGCGGCGCCCGCCTGTCGGTTGCCTATGGTGACACGGCCGAGGGCCAATGGACCGGCGAGTTAACCGCCCGCAACATCCGGACGCGCGATTTCACCATCGGCGGTTTCCGGTTCGACATGGGCGGCGAAGTGACGTCGCTGGACGATCCGGCCAGGCGCACCGTCACCTTTGACACCAGCGGCCAGGCCGAGGCGGTGAAATCGGACGACCCGGCCATTTCCGAGGCGTTGGGAACCGCCCTGAAGCTCGCTTTCTCGGGGTCCTACCGGGCGGGAACACCCTTCCGGATCGGCAATTTCGCCCTGACCGGCAAGGCGCTGGAAGCCACGGCCAGCGGCCAGGTCGACAAGGGTGTTTTCGACGGGCAGCTTGCCTTGCGCTCCGAGAGCCTTGCGCCGTTCTCCGGCCTTGCCGGCCGGGACCTGTCCGGATCGGCCGACATGGCCGCCAGGGGGACCATTTCGGTCCTGGCGGGCGGCTTCGACCTGGTGCTGGATGGCACCGCTCGCGCGGTCGGCACCGGTGACCCGCGCACCGACCGGCTGTTCGAAGGCGAGACCACGATTTCCGGGCGCCTCGCCCGCGACCAATACGGCTTCAGTGCCGAAAAATTCCGCCTCGGCAATCCCCAGGCCGAAGTGACCGCCGATGGCACGGTGTCATCCGACCGGGCCGATTTCGATCTCGACGCGCGCATCGCGGACCTTTCGGCGCTGAGCGAGAAAATGGCGGGTGCACTGACCGTGACGGGCCGGGTAGCCGGCGACAAGGGGATCATCGGCACCAGCCTTTCCCTGGGCCTGCCCAGCGGCGAACTGGGCGGGCGCCCCGTCAGGAACGCGCTTTTGAAGCTGGACGGCGCCTTCCGCGACGCCGGCTACCGGGGCACCGTGGCCGGCGACCTGTTGCTTGATGGCGCGGCTACGGCCCTGCGCACCAATCTTGCCTGGCTGAACGGCATTGTCAGCCTCGAGGGTCTCACGCTGACAACCGCCGGTGCCCGCCTGTCCGGCGACGTGGCGCGCAATGAAAACGGCTATCTCAACGGATCGCTGGCGCTGGATGCGACCGATATCTCGCGGCTTGCCGCCCTGGCGCTGTACGAGGCCACTGGTGCCGCCAAGGCCAGCGTCGATCTCGCCCATGACGGCGAAAGCCAGTCGGCGAAGGTGACGGCCGCGCTGTCGCGGCTCTGGCTGGCCGAACCGGCGGTTTCCGTGGACCGCCTCACGCTCGATGCCGATGCGGCCGACCTGTTCGCGGTTCCGACGCTTCGCGCGAAGCTCGCCGCGGCCGGCGTCGGGCTTGCCGGTGTCGACATGAAGTCGCTCGAAGCGACCGCCAGCGGCAAGGGTGATGCGACCGACTTCACACTCGATGCAAAGCTGGCCGATGGGGCCACCGCGGCCGTCGCCGGTGCCCTCCAGCCCCGTGATGGCGGCTATCGCATCGCGCTGCAGAAGGCCTCACTGCGCAAGGCGGGCCAGGGTCTCGACCTCAAGGCGCCTGCCACGGTCACCATCGCCGGCGAGCGCATCGACCTCAACGCCCTCCGCTTCGCGGCCGGTTCCGGCGAGATCACGGCCAGCGGTACGGCGGCGCAAACCTACGCACTGCAACTGGCCCTCAACCGGGTGCCCCTGTCGATCGCAAACCTCATTCGCCCCGATCTCGGTGCAGCCGGTACGATCGGCGGTGTTATCAACATCGATGGTCCGCGCACCAACCCGCAGGCCGATTTCCTTTTGCGTGGCCAGGGCATCACGATCGCCGAACTGTCCCGCGCCGGCGTCCAGCCGATTGCGCTCAGCCTTGAAGGGCGCACCGTGGGCCAGCGTCTCGCCGTCGATGCCAGCATCACCAACGGCCAGGGCATGGATGTCCGCCTGACCGGCTTCGCGCCGCAGACTGCGACCGGGGCCATGGATATCGACGTCGCCCTGCGCGCGTTCCCGCTGGCCATCGCCAATGCCAGCGCGCCGGATGCGGGCCTCTCCGGCCGCCTGACCGGAACGGCGAAGGTCAAGGGAACCGCGGCGCGCCCGCAGGTGAGCTTCGCCATCGACGGCAGCGGCGTCAGCGCCAATGCCCTGTCGGACAACGGCATCCCGCCGTTATCCCTGGCGGTGCGTGGCGGTTATTCCGGCCAGGCCGTGACGCTCGAAAGAGCGACCGCGAACGGCGCAGGCGGCCTCTCGGTTGCCGCTTCGGGCACGCTCCCCCTGTCGGGCGGTGGCCTGGCGATCGATTTCAACGGCGCGCTGCCGCTGGCGCTTGCCAACCGCTTCCTGGCCGACCGCGGGGCCCGTGCCGATGGAACGCTGCGCCTGCAGGGCCGCGCCACCGGGGCACTGACCAATCCGGTGGTCACGGCAAGCCTGTCCACCCAGGGCGCGGGCTTCGTCGACCCGCAGTCCCGGGTCCGGCTCAACAACATCGCGCTGTCCGCCAGCATCGAGGGCAACACGCTGCGCATCTCCAGTCTCGGTGCGGCGCTGGCGACCGGCGGCAGCCTGGCCGTCAACGGCACGGTCGACCTGTCCGGCGACCTGCCGGCGGACCTGTCGATCAACCTGAACGATGCCCGCTATGCCGACGGCGAACTGGTGACCGCGAGCTTCGCCGGGCGCCTGACCGTCAGCGGCCCGCTTCTGCGCGATCCGCTCATCGCCGGAATGGTCACGATCAACCGCGCCGAACTTACCGTGCCCGAGAACCTCTCTGCCGCCAACGACGTGGCCGACGTCACCCACCGCAACACGCCGCAGGCCGTGCGCCGGACGATCGAGAAGGCATTGCCGAAAGCCGGCGCCCCTGTGCCGACCGCGCGCCCGTCGGTCCCGCGTCTCGATGTCCGTGTCAACGCGCCGGCACGCATCTTCGTGCGCGGCCGCGGGCTCGACACCGAGTTGGGCGGTTCGGTGAAGCTGACCGGCCCCGTCACCAGCGTTTCGCCGTCCGGCGGTTTCGAGATCATCCGCGGCCGCCTGTCCATTCTCGGCCAGCGCATCACCTTCGATTCCGGCCGCGTCACGCTCATCGGCGACCTCGACCCCTATGTCGATTTCACCGCGACCACGCCGGGCACGGACATTACCGTGACCATCCGCGTCACCGGCCGTGTTTCGGACCTGTCGATCAAGTTCTCCTCGCAGCCCGAACTGCCGCAGGACGAGGTGCTGGCCCGCCTGATCTTCGGCAAGGGCATCTCGTCCCTGTCGCCGCTCCAGGTAGCGCGCCTGGCAGCCGCCGCGGCCGAACTGGCCGGAGGTGGCCCGTCCATCATGGACAGCGTGCGCGAGGCGACCGGCCTCGACGACCTCGATGTCGTGACTGACAAGGAAGGCAACACGGCCGCCCGCGCCGGCCGCTACATTTCCGACAATGCCTACCTCGGCGTCGAGGCCGGCGCCAAGGGCGAGGGCAAGGTGACGATCGACCTGGATATCACCGGCGACCTGAAGGCGCGCGGCGCCCTGGGCACCGAGGGAAGTTCGCTGGGCGTCTTCTACGAGAAGGATTACTGAGCTCACCTGTGGATTACCCGGGCTTGCTCTTGTCTTCCTGTCTGTTCGAAGAATTCTTAAAACGATTGAAATCACAAATATTTACCGAAAACGTTTTTAGATCGGTTCAACCCTGTCCGCGGGGATGGAAACCATGAAAAAGCGTGGCTATAAGGCCTGCGAAACTGGTCCCGCAGAGAGGTCTCAACGATGAATGTGTCGCCGCGCGTAAAGGAAATCCTGTCCTGGTACGAGGGGGAGAACCCCGGCGTGAAAACCAACCTCGCCCGCCTGCTGATGCACGGCAAGCTGGGCGGAACCGGCAAGCTGGTCATCCTGCCCGTCGACCAGGGCTACGAGCACGGACCCGCGCGTTCGTTCCAGCCCAACCCGCCGGCCTATGACCCGCACTACCTTTTCCAGCTCGCCATCGATGCCGGCCTGTCGGCCTATGCCGCGCCGCTCGGTTCGCTGGAACAGGGCTCCGACACCTTCGCCGGCGAAGTCCCGCTGATCCTCAAGGTCAATTCCGCCAACTCACTGGCCACGGGCGTTCCGGACCAGGCGGTGACCGCATCGGTGGACGATGCCCTGCGCCTTGGCTGCGTCGGCATCGGCTTCACCATGTACCCCGGCTCCGACCAGTGCTTCGCCATGCAGGAAGAACTGCGCGAACTGACCCGCGAGGCCAAGTCGAAGGGCCTGA
The DNA here is from genome assembly GCF_002727065.1 of Zhengella mangrovi. GTDB lineage: Bacteria > Pseudomonadota > Alphaproteobacteria > Rhizobiales > Rhizobiaceae > Zhengella > Zhengella mangrovi. Next base: position 116,729 of record NZ_PDVP01000013.1, read on the forward strand.
TGACGGTCGTCTGGTCTTACCCGCGTGGCGGTGCCGTGACCAAGTCCGGCGAGACGGCGCTCGACATCGTTGCCTACGCCGCCCACATGGCCGCGCTGATGGGCGCCACCATCATCAAGGTCAAGCCGCCCAAGGCCGGCGTTGACCTGAAGGCCGCCGAAAAGGCCTATGAAACGGTCAAGCAGGACACCCTGACCGACCGCATCCGGCACGTCATGCAGTGCTCCTATGCCGGCAAGCGCATCGTCGTCTTCTCCGGTGGCGACGCCAAGGATGCCGACAGCCTGCTCAAGGAGATCGGCGAGATCAACGCCGGTGGCGGCTTCGGCTCCATCGTCGGCCGCAACTCCTTCCAGCGCTCGCACGATGACGCGGTCGCCCTGCTCGACAAGATCATCGGCATCTACAAGGGCTGACCCGGCCGGCCGGACATGACAGTTGAACGGCCGGTGCGGGATCCTCGCGCCGGCCGTTTTCTCAGGCGGGAAATGCTCTAGTCGTCCGTGCGGACGGCGCGCATCCGGCCTTCGCGCGCGGCTATCCGCTCGCGGTTGATGACATAGATGCCCGTGGCGATGATGATCGCCGCGCCGACGAGCGTCCACACGTCCGGCAATTGCGAGAACACCGCCCAGCCGTAGAACGTGCCCCAGATCATCATCGTGTACTGCATCGGCGCCACGGCAACCGCCTGGGCGATCTCCAGGGCCTTGATGATCATCAGTTCTCCGAAGGCGGCCATGGCCGCGATGCTGAAGAACAGCATCCACTGGCTGGCATGGGTCGGCCACACCCAGACGAAGGGCAGGGCGATGGTCAGCAGCAGGCTGCCGCTGAGCGCCGTGTAGGCCACCGTGGTGGCCGTCCGGTCATCCGCTGCCAGAACGCGCGAAATGATCTGCCGCAAGGCGAACATGCCCGCAGCCACAACGATCAGCAGAATGGCAGGATGCAGCATCCCCATGCCAGGGCGAATGATGATGAGTGTCGCTGCAAAGCCGATGGCCACGGCCATCCAGCGGCGGATTCCCACCGGTTCGCGCAAGATGAGGGCTCCCAGGATCGTTACGAAGAACGGTGCGACGAAACTGACGGCCACGGCATCGGCCAGCGGTACGTAGCGGACGCCGAAGATGAAGATGGTGGCGGAAACCACCGCCAGTGCCCCGCGGGTCAACTGCATGCCGGGCCGGCTGGTTTTCAGCACCGAGAAACCGTGCCACCCCAATAGCAGCAACATTCCGACGAGGAGGCCCAGTTGCCTGACCCAGACGACCTGGATCGGGTGAAAGTCCTGCGCCAGGAACTTGGCCTGCGTGTCCACGGCAGAAAACACGAAGAAGCCAAGCGTCATCAGCGCGATGCCGCGGCCGTTCTGAACCGGCTTGGCCGCGTCGCTGACGAGCACCGGTGTGGCGGGAATGACGGGAATGGCAGGATCTCCTGATGCGGGACGGAAGGTCCCCTTTTCCTATGAGCCACGGGCATGCACCAGATCAATCGCCGCAGGCCTGCAATTTGATTGTCTGTCGCATGAGGATGTTTGAACTGGTGCCAGCGCGTTCGGCGAAGACGGTCAGCCGGGGCCGAGCAGTGCGCCGGTCTCCTCGCCGGAAAAGCCGAATTCCTCCAGGATTGCGCGGCTGTGTTCGCCGAGCGCCGGGATCGGGTCCATCCGCGCTTCCCAGCCTTGCCCGCCGACCGGCTTGAGCGCGGGCAGGGCGCCGGCCGGTGAACCGACCTCGGTCCAGCGCTGGCGTGCGTCCAGTTGCTCGTGCGCCCACAGGTCGGCCATGTTGCGGATCTGCGCCGTCCCGATGCCCGCTGCCTCCAGACGGTCGATGGCTTGCTGGGTCGTCAGGGCGGACAGCACGCCGTCGATCTCGCCATTGACCGCATCGCGGTGGGCGGCCCGCTGGGCATTGCCGGCAAAGCGGGCATCCGTGGCAAGCTCCGGCCGGCCCAGCACGACACGGCAGAAGGCGGCCCATTCGCGCTCGTTCTGCAGTCCGAACAGCACTGCGCCGTCGGCGGTCGAATAGGGTCCGTAGGGAAAGATCGTGGCGTGGCCGGCGCCGGCGCGCGGCGGAGGTGGCGCACCATCCATCGCGTAGTACATCGGAAAGCCCATCCATTCCGCCATGGCTTCCAGCATGGACACCTCCACGTGGTCGCCTGCCCCCGTCCGGTGCCGGTTGAGGAGTGCCGCCAGGATGCTGTGATAGGCCGTCACGCCGGCAGCGATGTCGACGACCGAGATGCCGGCCTTGACCGGCGTTTCCGGCGTGCCGGTCACCGACAGGAAACCGCTCTCCGCCTGCACCAGCAGGTCATAGGCCTTCTTGCTGCTGAAGGGCCCGCCGGGCCCGTAGCCGGAAATGGAACAGGTTACCAGGCGCGGGTTGGCTGCCCGGAGGGGCGCATGGCCGAGGCCCAGCCGCTCCGCAGCGCCCGGCGCCAAATTCTGCACGAAGATGTCGGCCTGCCCGATGATCCGCCGGAGCGCGGCCACGGCGTCGTCCCGCTTCAGGTCCAGGGCCAGGCTTTCCTTCGACCGGTTGGTCCAGACGAAATGCGACGACAGTCCGCGCGCCCGCGTGTCGTATCCCCGGGCAAAGTCGCCGCCGTCGGGCCGCTCCACCTTGATCACCCGGGCGCCGAGATCGGCGAGCTGCCGGGTGCAATAGGGCGCGGCGATCGCCTGTTCCAGGCTGACGACCAGCAATCCGTCGAGCGGGCGCGTCATGACGAGACCGTCGCCTCGGCCTCCATCGCCAGGCCTCCCTCGTGGTTGGTCGCCCACAGCTGGACACGCCCGTCGGCGTCCGGCGGATTGCCGTGAACGGTCATCCGGTTGCCGTCGAAAAGCGGCGATCGCGCCCGGAAAGAGAACCCGGCAAGGCGCGCGCCGGGCATCTCGCGGCGCAGCAGGTCGACCAGCAGCGTCGCCGTCAGCGGTCCGTGCACCACGAGGCCCGGATACCCCTCTTCCCTGGTGACATAGTCGCGGTCGTAGTGGATCCGGTGTCCGTTGAAGGTCAGCGCGGAGAAGCGGAACAGCAGCACCGCGTCGGGAACCAGGCTGCGGCTCCACGCGCCCGGCGGCGGCGCTGCCGGGGCCGGGGTGACGGCCGGCCCGGTCATGGCGCGGTAGACGATGTCGTGTTCGTCGGTGACGAGAGCCTCGCCGCCCGGTTCGCCGAACTCGTGCCGGACCGTGACGAAGACAAGGTCGCCGGCGCTGCCGGACTTTTCCTTCACCTGGGTGATCGTCGAGCGCCGTTCCACGGTCATTCCCGCCTTCAGGTCCCCGGGGAACGTCAGCCGGCTTCCCGCCCACATCCGCCGCGGCAGGTGATGCACCGGCGGCAGGAAACCGCCCCGCAGCGGATGCCCGTCCGGGCCGAGGCCACTCTGGCGCGTGTCCGGCAGGAAATGCAGCCAGTGGGCGAGCGGCGGGGCGATATCGCCCGCTGCCACGGCAGGCCGGTCATGGTCCAGCGTCGCGGCTAGCCGGGTGAGCACGTCGGCCGAGATGATGTCGGTCTGCCGCTCGCTGCGTCCGACCCAGGTGTCCAGCGGTTCACTCATGTCGCTCATGCTCCCTTGACTGGCCTCAGGCGTGTTTTCCACGACCGCCGCCCCTTGTCCAGAGGTGCAAGGGGCCTGGCTGCCCTGTCGCCTGACCCGCCGGAAACCCGGTCGGGTTCGCGTCCAGGTGGTGCAATTCAGGCTTCTACCTGCCGCTGTAACCTTGACTTTGATAATTAAGCAGGATCAATGAACGTTGGATCCAACGATGACAAGGGTTTGACCAGGCCGGCAGGCCGGGCGGACCGGCAGGCAGGACAAGCCGACAGGATCCGGCAACCGTTCGAGTGGGTGGGGCAATCGATGGGTGACCGCCAATACACGCGTCAGATGGCGACGATCCTCTCCATCGATGCGGTCGGCTATTCCCGCATGATGTCGGAAGACGACGAGGCGGCGCTGGAGGCCTTCAGCGAGCGCGCCGGCATCATTTCGTCCGTCTGCGAGCGCCATGGCGGGCGCATGTTCGGCATGGCCGGCGACAGCCTCATGGCGGAGTTCGGCAATCCCGTCGACGCGGTGCGCGCCGCCGTCGAGTTCCAGCAGGCCCTGGAAAGCCTCAATGCCGGTGTGCCGGACAACCGGCGCATGGCGTTCCGCGTCGGCATCAACACCGGTGACGTGATCGTCGATGGCGACCTGCTGTTCGGCCACGACGTGAACATCGCCGCCCGCCTGCAGGAACGGGCGGTGGCCAACGGCATCGTCATCTCCCAGACGACCTTCATGCAGGTCCGCGGCAAGACCGCCTACGAGATGGCCGCCCTGGGAAGCCAGCGGCTCAAGAACATTCGCGAGCCCGTCCAGGCGTTCTCGGTCGGCCGGCACACCGGCGAAAAGGCTGCCGCCGGGATGCCAGACCCGGCAGCGCCGGCCCCGCGCGCCGAGGGACCGCCGGCCGTGACGGTCCTGCCTTTCCAGAACGTCAGCGGCGACGCGGATATCGACTATCTTGGCGATGCGCTGGCAGAGGATCTCATTCTCGGCCTGTCGAACATGCGCTGGCTTCCGGTCATTTCCCACGCGTCGAGCTCCCAGTTTCATGAAGATGACGTCAGCCACCACGATGCCGCGCGGTCGCTCGGCGCGCGCTACGTCGTCTTCGGCAAGCTCGCCCGCCACGCCGACGTTCTTCGCCTGACCGTGGTGCTGGAGGACATCGAGACCCGCCGTGTCCTCCTGTCGCGCCGGTTCGACCGGCCTGTCTCGCTGGTCCGCGAACTGCAGGATGCGGCAGGCATGGAACTGGTCACCATCCTGTCCGACGAACTGGACCGGGCCGAGCAGCGACGCACCTTCCAGCTTCCCTGGGAGGACCTGGAGACCTGGCAGCTCGTCGCGCGCGGGCGTTTCCACATGGCCAGGCGCACCAGCGCCGACACGAAGCTGGCGCAGGATTATTTCCTCCGTGCCCATGAGCGCGAACCGGCATCGTCCAACGTGCTCAGCGAACTGGCCTGGTGGCATTTCTGGCAGGGCTTCGTCTCGATGAACGAGGAGCACTTCCGCCAGGTGATCGATCTCAGCCAGAAGGCGCTGTTCATGGACAGCCAGGACGCGCGTCCGCATGCCTATCTGGGGGCGACCGACATCATGCTACGCAGGCCCGGGCAGGCCCGGACCCACCTGGCCACCGCCACCCGGATCAATCCCAGCTTCGCCTTCGCGGCCTCCTGCTACGGCAGTTCGCTGTCGCTCCTGGGAGACCATCGCGCGGGGCTGGAATGGCTCCACAAGGCCGATCGGCTCAGTCCCTTCGATCTCTACCAGTTTCACAACCAGGGCGAGATGGCCTCCGCCAGCTTTGCCCTTGGCGATTTCGCCGAAGCCGTCGAGCAGGCTCGCCGTTCCCTCAGCCTGTCGCCCGCCTACTGGTATGCGCGTATGCTGCTGACCGGGGCGCTGGCGAGGCTCGGCCGCAAGGACGACGCGCGCGAACAGCGGGCCATTCTCCTCGACCGCTATCCCGACTTCAATTCGGCGAGGATCGAGTGGATTCCCTTCGTCGACCGTTCGGTGAACAGGGCGATGGTGGAAGCCTGGGAAAGCGCCGCCTGACACGGATGCACACGATCCGGCCAGTGTGATCCGTTTCACAGACGGTGCCTGCATACAATCCTAGGCTTGAGAAGGCAGCCCTTGGACAGGTGGCTACGGTCAATGAAATATTTCGATGGCATCCGTGAGGCGCAGCGCACCAGCAAGCCCGTTTCCGAGTTGCCTCCCTTCGACATGTCGCGGCTCGAGACCCGGTCCCTGACCGGCCGTCTTGTCTCGCGCTTCCTGGAGAACCCGCGCTGGTTCCTGCGCCTGCTGCGCAATGTCTGGCCGGTGGCTCGGATCGGCCCCGTGACCATTGTGACCCGCCATGCCGACGTCGTGGACGTACTGGAGCGCCAGGCTGATTTCCAGACTCCCTTCGGCCCCGAGATGGAGGAAATGGCCGGCGGCACCAACTTCATTCTCGGCATGCAGGACGGCCCGGAATACCGCCAGATGAAGGCGGCCTGCCTGATGGCCTTCCCGCCCGGCGAGGTGGAGAGCCGGGTCCGCCCGCTCTGCCGCCGCCTTGCAGGCGAGGTGATGCAGCGCGCCGAGCCGGGGTTCAACCCCGTCCATGACCTGCTGAAGATCGTTCCCGTGCGTATCTGCCGCGATTATTTCGGCCTCATTGTCGAGGACGAGGAACGCTTCGCCGACTGGTCGATCGCGCTCTCATCGCTCTTCTTCGCCGACTATTTCGGCAGCCGCACGGTCCGCCAGCTGGCAAGGGTTGCCGCCGAGGGCATGAACGCGGCCATCGCGGCATCGATCGCAGCCGTCCGCCGGGGCGAGGCGTCACCCGACACGCCGCTGGCCCGCCTTGTCGCGCTGAACGGGAGCGATCCGGCCCGCCTGTCCGAGGAAGCCATTCACGCGATCATGATGGGCATGGTCTCCGGCTTCGTGCCGACTGACCTGCTCGCCGGCGGCAATGGCCTCGACGTCATACTGTCGCGCTCCGAGGCGCAATCGGCACTCGAGGAAGCCATTGCGGCCGGCGACGACGCCATGGTGGATTCCGTCATCCTGGAAGCCATGCGGTTCAAGCCGATCAATATCGGCCCGTTGCGCTATGTCGCCCGGGATACGGTGATCGCCCAGGGAACCCCGCGCGAGAAGAAGATCAAGGCCGGGGCGATCGTCATGCCGGCCACACTGTCGGCCATGTTCGATCCGGACGTGGTCGACGATCCCGAGAGCTTCCGCCCGGGCCGTGGCGGCGAGGCCTATCTCGTTTTCGGCCATGGCATCCACTGGTGCATCGGATCGCGCATTGCCCGCGTCCAGATCGCGGAATGCTTCAAGGCCCTGTTCGCCTGCCAAGGGGTGCGCCGCGCCTCCGGCGCCGCCGGCCGGCTGAGGCGCATCGGCGCATTCCCATCCGCCCTGCATGTCGACTTCGACCCGCCGCGGGTGGACCGCCTCACCGAACAGTCGCTGGTCACCGTCGTCGCGCCCGTCCACCCGGAAACGGATATCGCTTCCCTTCGCGCCATGGCGGCCGGGCTTGGCAATCCGGCACGGGACGATGTGGCCGCGGCGCTCGACGGCACCGGCCTGGTCCACTTCATGAGCCTCGCCGTGATCGACGCCGACGACGGGGACGGAAAAAGATCCGGCGAAGCGGCGCATGTCGTGCTGGAGGCATCCGCCGATGGCGACGCCGACCGCGCGCTGGAAAAGATCGCCATTGCCGCCGGCCCGTTTCTCCGGCCGGTCTTCGAGGCCGCCGGTGCCCTGGAGGAGGGCGCCGATCTGGTGGCCTGGCTGAAACGCCACGTGGTCCCCGTCGGCCCTTATCCGGGCACCGCCGCGGGCCTCGTCTTTTCCGGCACGCCCGGCCATTCCGTGCGCCGCATCCGCGACGAGGCGCGCCTGTTCGACACCGTCCAGACCATGGTCCGCGCGATCACCGCGGAAGGCACCACCGATGCCCTGCGCGTCGTTGCCGAGACAAGGCAGCGCCTGGCCTCGCTCGACGCTTTCGCCTGGGCGCTGCGCCCCGCCCAGTCTCTGCTCGAGGAGAACGCGCCGCAAAAGCTGTCGAGCGCCTTGCTCGGCGCCGCGGAACTGCGCCACGCCATCGTGGCCTTCCTGCTGCTTGCGCTGGTCGGAACCGGCCTCAACTACGCGCTGGTCTTCGGCGCACCCGGTTCGCTGGCTTCTCCCGGTTCGTTCCTCGTCCTGGTGGCGACGCTCGTCGCCGCCGCCGTCGTCGCCGTGCTGGGCCTCGGGCTGATCCTTGCCCTGGCGGGCCTGGCGTTGGTCTGGGCCCTGAACCGCGCCGAGGCGCGCGATGTCCCGTCCGACGCGCTGCCGCCCTTCGACCGCTACGAAGCCGTGATCGACCGGGAAAACCGGCTCGGAACACAGAATCACCTGACCGGCGTGTCGGTGATGAAGGCCGGATGGCTGCGACGGCTGGCGCTGCGCACGACCTTTTTCATCATCCGCCTCGCGGTCGTCTACGGCTTCCGGCCCGGCTTCCTGGGCACGATCAACACGATCCACTTCGCGCGCTGGATTCATCTCCCGGGCACCGAACGGCTTGTCTTCTTCTCCAATTACGGCGGGTCGTGGGAAAGCTATCTGGAGGATTTCATCACCAAGGCCAATTTCGGCCTGACCGGTGTGTGGAGCAACACGATCGGTTTTCCCCGCAGCCGCAACCTCTTCTTCGACGGCGCCAGCGATGGTGACCGCTTCAAGCGCTGGGCGCGCAACCAGCAGGTTCCGACGCTCTTCTGGTATTGTGCCTATCCCGGGATCGATACCCGGCGTATTCGCATCAATTCGGCCGTCCGCCAGGGGCTGGTCCGCGCCGACACCGAGCGTGAGGCGCGCGACTGGCTGGCCAGCTTCGGGTCCATTCCGCGGCCCGGGGGCGTTCTGGAGACCGACGAGATCCAGTCGTTGATGTTCGGGCCGATGGGAGCCCTCGGCCATGCCCGCGCCCTTGTCTTCGAAGTCGATGACGATGCCCCGCGGTTCGGGCGCAAGGCTTTCCTCGAAGCCCTCCTGGCCGAGACGCGTTTCGGCGATCGCCTGCCGGGCGGCGAGGCGGTGATCTGCGCCTTCGGTCCCTCCGGGCTGGAACGGCTCGGGCTGGAACCCGGCCGCGGCCAGGAGCCGCTTGGCGGATTTCCGCCCGCCTTCCGCCAGACCATGCACCATCCCTCGCGCGCCCGCATCCTTGACGATACCGGCCCGAACGCGCCCGCGAACTGGGAGTGGGGCATGGAGGCCGCCCGCGCCGACGTGCTGCTTCTGGCCTATGCCGACAGCCCGGCCCGCCTGGAGGGCCTGTGCGCCCGCCACGAGGAAGCCGCACTGGCCGGCGGGCTGCGCAAGACCTGCGACATGCCGCTGGCGATCGAGACGCGCGATGGCCAGGCCGTGGAGTCCTTCGGCTTTGCCGACGGCATTTCCCAGCCGGTGATCGAGGGAACGCCGCGCTCCCGCAAGCCGGCCGATCCCATGCACCGCCTGGCCGCCGGCGAGTTCATCCTGGGGTATCGCGACCAGCGTGGCCATGTCCCGCCGGCCATCGAGATCCCGGCATCGCGTGATCCCGCCTGCCTCTTGCCCGTGTCGGAGGACCGGATCGGCCAGAGCGACCCCGGACCGGGCCTGCCGCGCGACTTCGGCCGCAACGGAAGCTTCCTCGTCGTCCGCCACCTCGCGCAGGATGTCGACGGCTTTCATGCCTTCTGCCGCAGAGCCGCCGGTTCGCTCGGTCAGGACGGGCAGGTCGCCGGAAATGCGCCGGGCTGGATCGCGGCCAAGATGGTCGGCCGCTGGCCGGACGGCACGTCGCTGGTGCGCAATCCCCACGAGGCCGGTGGCGGTGAGCCGGACAACGACTTCCGCTTCGGGTCCGAGGATCCGCAAGGGCTGCGGTGCCCGCTTGGCAGCCATGTCCGCCGCGCCAACCCGCGCGACTCGCTGGGACAGGACCGCGAAACGATGATCGCCATCGGCAAACGGCATCGCATCCTTCGGGTCGGCCGCAGCTATCGCCGCTCCGGCCCGGCCGGAAGCGAGGAACGCGGCCTGTTCTTCATGTGCCTGAACGCGGATATCGAGCGGCAGTTCGAATTCGTCCAGCAGACCTGGGTGTCGGCGCCGCTCTTCCATGGGCTGATGCAGGAAAAGGATCCGCTCATCGGCCACCAGGGGGATGCGGCCCGCTTCACCATCCCCACCCTGACCGGCGGCGTGGCGCTGGCCGGGCTGCCGTCCTTCGTGACCATGCGCGGCGGCGGCTATTTCTTCATGCCGTCGCGCAGCGCCCTGCGTTACATGGTGTCGCGGCTCTGACCGGGCAGGCCGGCGAGCCGCGCGATGCGCCGCGCGTCCGCAAGGCGCACGGCGCCCCGGCGCAGATCCACCAGCCCGGTCCGCGCCCAGTCCTTCAGCGTCTTGTTCACCGATTCCCGGGTCGCGCCGAGCAGTTCGGCAAGGTCCGTCTGCGACAGCGCCATCCAGCCATCCGCGCCCGCAAGGGTCGCGTCCAGCGCGATCAGCCGCTTGGCCAGCCGCGCCTCGATGTTCAGCAGCGCCTGGTCGCCAAGATCGCCGCTGATCCGCCGCAGGCGATCGCACAGCAGACGGACCATCGTCATCGCGATGGCCGGATGCGCCTGCATGCGCTCGTACAGGCGCGTGCGCGACACCGACACGATGTCGCAATCGCTGAGGCAGGTCGCCGCGGCGGTCCGGCGGCCGCCGTCCAGCGTGGCGATCTCGCCGACGAGGCCGGCCGTCTGGATGTTGGCCACCAGCTTGCGGCCGGTTTCGGAATAGATGCTGATCTCGACCCGCCCGGAGACGATGCCGTACAACCGTTCCGCCGGATCGTCCTGCTGGAACAGGATCTGACCGGCCTGCATGCGCTCGCCTGGCGCCCCCTCGAAGATCAGGTCGAAGATGGCGGGATCGATCCGGTTCTCGCTGCCCTGGCTTTCCAGGCCGGTCGCGGCATGTTCTTTCGCCTTCATGAATTCAACCGATGCGTGTATCTCATCTTTGGCCCGCCCGCCTCGAATGCCTGTAATGACAAGTGTAACGGCAATCCGGCATTGTTTGGATGAAAAAAACGGCAACTGCCAGTCCCGCCAGTCGCCGTGATGGCTTTGAATACTGCAACAAAATGGTATCCTGTATTGAGGTTCTGCTGTCGCCACAAGGCTGCAGCGTGGCGGGCTTTGTCGAGATAAGATTATGTATATATTTACCTTTGAGTATCTTGTGAGCATAGAAATGAAATACATGACCTGGCCAGGCGATGTAATTACTGCCATAGGTCGGTTGTATCGAAATTTTCGAGGGAGATATTAGTGGTTCATTGCTGATTCGCGTCGAGACAGGACGTAACTATGTTTATTTATTCATTATTTCAAAATGAACAAGAAAGAGCTTGGGCGAACGGATTGAAGGTAGTGAGTGTCGCGTCAGGCCTGGCCCTGGCGATCCTGTTGGGCCTGCCGGCACAAGCCGGCGCGGCGGAACTGCTGGTCAATGGCGGCTTCGAGGGTACGCCGGCCACGGTCGATCGCAACGTCCACAATGCCACCGCTCCGCTCAACTGGTCTTTCGCCAACGGCACGACGGATATTTTCAGTGCCGCGACGACCTTCGGCAGCTACACTTGGCAATCGCCCCCAGACGCGGGCGACTTCGTCCATGGGCTCGCCTCGCCGACCTACAATGAAAGCATCCTCCAGTCGGTGACCGGGCTGACGCCGGGAAAGACCTATGAACTGACCTTCAGCCAGGCGACGTCGTTCAGCGATTGGAGCGCCGTCGGCAACCAGGGCCATTGGGTGGTGTCATTGGGCACCCAGTCTCAGGCGGCCAGTGCGCTGACGGTTCCCGCAACCGGCGTTGCGCTGGCCTGGCAGCAGCAATCCATGTTGTTCACCGCGACGTCAACGACGCAGTCCCTGGTGCTGAAAGCCGTCGTGGATAGCGGCAACCGCATCGATCTCGGCATCGATTCCGTATCGCTCCAGCCCTACGTTCCGCCGTTCACCATCACCGCTGTCGATGACGTCTTCTCGTCGGCGCCGATCATGGGCGGCCCCGGCGGATCGACCACGTCTGTCCATGTCAACGATACCGTCAACGGCGCCGCGGTTGATCCGGCTGCCATCGTCACCACCATCGTTTCGGATGGCGGCCTCACCGGCGTGTCGGTCGACGCTGACGGCCTGGTCCATGTGCCGGCCGGCACGGCCTCGGGCAGCTACACGCTGCGCTACCGGATCTGTGACCCGCAGCAGGATCCGGCCATCGGATGCGCCGAGGCCAATGCCACGGTGCTCGTCGTCGATACGCCGCCGGCAGGCGCCGCGTCCTGCTCAGGCACCAATCTCCTGGCCAATGGCGGCTTCGAGGCGCCGGTTTATCCCGCGCCGCCCTCGGCCAACAGCGCTGCCGCGGTCTCCGGCTGGTCCACGGCCGATGCCTCCGTGACGATCCTGGATCATGGCTACCAGGTGCAGCAGCACACCGGCACCCAGGCCGCCATCCTGGGAACGGGCCTGAGCACCACGCTGACCGGGTTCAATCCGCGCAGCGAATTGCGCGTCCACTGGGCCCATCGCGGATTGTATGCCGGCGACGCCGCGCAATTGCTGCTCACCGACGATGCCGGCGGGTCGCTGGGCGACGGGCCCTACACGCCGGGCACGGCGGCCTGGCAGGTGCACAGCCGCACCTACGTGCCGGGTGCAGGTGCCACCTCCCTGGCCATGCAGTTCCTCGATACCGGCGGCCTCTACAACAACGTCCTCGACACCGTGGAGGTCTGCCAGACCTATCTCACCCTGGCCAAGGCGGAAGGCACCCGCACCGATGTCGACAGCTCGGGCGGGGACAGCGCCGGCGACACGATCAGCTATATCTTCACCATCGCCAACCCGGCCGGCAACGAGGTAGCGCTGGGCGGCGTGACGCTCGTCGACGACAGGATCGGGACGGTCTCCGTCACCACCCCCGCAAGCGGTGACACCAATGGCAACGGCCTGCTTGATCCCGGCGAAACCTGGACCGTCTCGGCCAGCGACACCCTGACCCAGGCCGACCTCGATGCCGGCAGCGTGACCAACATCGCCCACGCCGAGGCCGGCACCGGCGCGAACACGATCCGCTCGGGCGATGCGCAGGTGACCGCGACGCTCGCCCGCCAGCCGGCCCTGGTGCTTGCCAAGACCTGGAGTTTCGTCACCGATGCCAACGGCGACGGCAAGGCCGGATCAGGCGACGTGATCCGCTACGCCTACGCGGTCACCAACACCGGCAATGTCAGTGTCGCCGGCGTTTCCGTCTCCGACACGACCAACGGCAATGATCCGGCCTTTCTCGGCGGCGCCAGCCCGGGCCAGCCGGTCACCGTCTCGCTGACGACCGACGCCGGCACGACGGGCGATTCGACCGACGCCGACAACGCCGGCCCGGTCTGGGACACGCTGGCGCCGGGCGACACCGTCACCTTCACGGCGGATTATTCGGTCGTGCAGGCCGACGTCGACGCCCTGCAGTAACGTCAGGCAGGATCGGCACGGAGGCACCAGAAAGCGGGGCGTTGCGCCCGCCTCTTGTCAGGCCATACATCCATGGTACCTTAACTGCTGATTCGATCAGGCGTGCGGGTTGATCGTATGAAACTCCGGGTTGCATGATGCCGGGGTTCGAATCGGCGCCGAGGGGGCAGGAATGGCGAATGTGCGCGCCGGACCTGCCGGGAAACACGGGAAAGGGACCGGGGGCAATCATGGACATGCTGGTATGGTGGACTGCGCTGCGTGCGGCGGCGCGGGCGATCTTGGCAACTGGTGGCTGTGAGAGGCGGGGAGCGCCGCCACGTCGGCTGTCGTGGTCTGCTGGCCTTGTGGTTTCAATCGCTTTTCTGGCAACGGCAGGCCAGGCGCAGGCCCAGACGGCAAGCTGTACCATGTGGAACTGGGACGCGGTCATCGGTGATGTGACCAGGATATCGTCTCATTCGATTCTCACGGCACTGACAGCCGCTGGCCAGTACACGTGGGACAATGGAGTACTCAGCTCAACTGACCTGAGGTACACATACGAGGGAACGACCGGGCGGGATGGTGGCCTTACGGGCTTCAATATCGGAACCGTAAATCGGTGGACGCCCGCGGTGCACAACAATCAGGGAAACGGTATCCGGTATACGCTCATCGGCGTTTTTGACGGGATCGACAAATTTGTTCTCATCAATGATCACAACTGGGTCTCGGGTGCCAGTGATGGCATTCATTCGTTCACAATCAACCTGTACAACAGTGCTGGCGCCCTGTTGGGAAGCGAAACCGGATTTACCGCGCAGGATATCAGGGGCGATCAGGTTTTCCCGTTCGCGGCAAAATACAATGGCGTTGCAAGTTTCGATCTGGTTGTGAACGACACTTACACGCGTGGACCGATCCAATTCAGTGAGGTCGCGCTCGGTAGTACGACAAACACGATGACTTGCGCCCCGTCCGAGGTCGACCTCGTCACGGTCAAGACGTTGCAGTCGGCCAATGCCAGTCCGGCCGAGGGGGACACGGTCACCTTTCGCATCACGGTGTCCAACGCGACGGCCGGCACCACGGCCACGGGCGTTGCGCTCGCCGACCAGTTGCCCGCCGGCCTGACCTTTGTTTCGGCCACGCCCAGCGCCGGCACCTATGACAGTGCCACGGGTGTCTGGATCGTCGGCGACGTGACCGACACGACGCCCGTGACGCTGGATATCGCGGCCACCGTCGATGCAGGACAGGCCGGAAACACCATCACCAACACGACGACGGCCGCCGTCGGCAACGAGACCGATCCCGGCACCACGGGCGACGACCTGGTCGAGGCGGTCACGGTGTTCAACCCGCAACCGGCCCTTGTCCTTGCCAAGACATGGAGTTTCGTCACCGATGCCAATGGCGACGGCAAGGCCGGGATCGGCGACGTGATCCGCTACGCCTACGCGGTCACCAACACCGGCAATGTCACTGTCGCCGGCGTGGCGGTCTCCGACGTGACCAACGGCAATGATCCGGCCTTTCTCGGCGGCGCCAGCCCGGGCCAGCCGGTCACCGTTTCGCTGACGACCGACGCCGGCACGACTGGCGATTCCACGGACGCCGACAACGCCGGCCCGGTCTGGGACACGCTGGCGCCGGGCGACACCGTCACCTTCACCGCCGATTATGCGGTCGTGCAGGCCGACGTCGACGCGCTGCAGTAGAGGGACTGCGCTCCCGTTCGCAAAGGATTCACCAAACGCAGGGCCAGGCAGGCACCTGCGCCTTGTCAGGCCATGCATTCATGGTACCTTAACTGCTGATTCGATTAATGGTGTGGATTGATCGGATAAACTCCGGGTTGTATCATCCGGAGCTTGCACTGACAGCGAGGGGCAGGGTCGGCGAATGTGCGCGCCGGACCGGCCGGAAACGACGGGAAAGGGACCGGGGGCAATCATGAACATCTTGAAACGGCAAGCCGTCCGCCGGGGGCGGCGGGATACGCGTGCGTCGGAGCGTTTGGCCGGTGGCGTCGACGGCAAGGCTGAACGCTGCCTTGATACCGACCGCCTACTCCATATTTGCCTGGCTGGCGTCCTGCTGGCGGTTTCCGCCCTGGTCTGGGCTCCGTCACCGGCCATGGCAGTGGAACTGGCTACCAACGGCAGCCTGGAAGGAGTGGACCCTGCGGTCGACAGGTCCACTTTCAATAACACCCTGCCGCCCGGCTGGACACAGATTACGGGGACCACCTCGGATACCCGTAACTCCAGCAGCGCTGACAACGCTATGACGTGGGTGGCATCGCCGGATGGCGGTGATTTCGTTCATTCTGGCACCTCCAGCGCAACCTACAGGGAAGGATTGGAGCAGACTGTGACCGGGCTCGTGCCTGGCAATGATTATATTGTTTCTTTCTATCAATCAGCATCTTACATGCGCATCTACTGTCCTGCCGGCGTGAGCGTCAAATGGGAGGTCACTTTTGGCGCCCAGAGCCAGTTCGGGGCAGACGTCACCTGTCCGGCGAAGGGGACCGCTTTGCCTTGGGTGCAGCAGAGCATGACCTTCACTGCGACCAGTGCGACGCAAATCCTCCGTTTCCAGGTTCAGATTGTGAGTGGCGGAAGCTTGGGTTATATCGCCGTCGACGGGATATCGCTGCAGGAGGCGCAGGCGGGTTTTTCGATCTCGGCGGTCAATGACGATTTCTCGGCCGCGCCCATCGTCAGCGGAACCGGCGGCACCACGCCATCGGTTCATTTGAACGACACCGTCAATGGCGTAGCCGTCGACCCGGCCGTGATTGTCACCACGCTCGTTTCCGATGGCGGCCTTACGGGCGTCTCCGTGGCCAGCGATGGCACGTTG
>NZ_PDVP01000014.1 GCF_002727065.1 Zhengella mangrovi
GCTCCTTCAAGATGCCGATGATCTGTTCTTCCGAGAACCGTGATCGCTTCATTGCCTGTCTCCTTATTCCAGGAACAGGCTAACCTAAAATCGGGGACATCTCAGGGGAGCAGGTCACCAGTTGGACTTTACCGGAAAAACTGGAGCCTCGGTGCGGCATGAGGGTCGGTTTGGTGCATTTTCGCCGTTTTCGGGCGCACCTATTCCATGGCCTTGTGTATCGACCCAGCAGAATCTGCACAGGTTGAGCCGCTAAAGCGAATGCCTGAGCGGGCTTTTCATGTTAGCGCCTGATGGGGGCGCTGATTGTTGTAGAATGCGATCAGTCCCATTGCCGCAAACAGATCCGGCGGCGTACGACAACGCAGCGCCGCCGAGGGACGAACGTGATCTCATGGCGACAGCGCGCCATTCGCACCTGCTGAGTTTCGACAACCTGTCGCGCATCGACAGCAGGCTTTCCGATGCCATCTGCCGGCTTTCCACCGGCGGCGCCTTCACAACGCGCAAGCTTCACACCGATAGCGATCTTGCCTGGTTCCAGGGCGCGCGGCCGATCATTCTCAATGGCATCCCCATGCTGACGGAAAGGGCCGATCTTGCTGACCGCTCGCTGCAGGTCCGGCTCCTCGACATCGGTGGCCGGTCTCGGCAGACGGAAGCCGAATGGTGGACGTCGTGGCATTCCGTGCGCCCGAATATCCTCGGCGTCCTGTTCAGTGCCCTTTCGGTGGCGATCCGGAGGATCGACACGGTCAAGCTCGAGCTGCTCCCGCGCATGGCCGACTTCGTCCGCCTCGTGGAGGCAGCAGCGCCGGGTCTTGGATGGGAAGACGGCGCATTCTCGGCTGCCTACGCGGAAAACCGCAGTTGCGCGAACGATCTGGCGTTCGAAGCCGATCCCGTGGCCGTGGCCATCCACGATCTTGTGCCGTCAAAGGCAGGTGCGAAATGGTCATGGGAGGGAACGGCGACGGAACTCCTGGCCACGCTCAATCGGGCCGCGAGCCCGGAGATCCGGCGTCTGCACCCGTGGCCGAAGAAGGCAAACGAGATGGGAAACGCGGTTCTGCGGGCCAAGCCATCGCTGCGGCAGAAAGGCATCCTCGTGGACAGATACAAGACCGCCGCTCGACGATTGATCACGATCAGCCTGGACAGGACGTCCAAAAGGCGGTGAACCGTACGCCCGCCGAGGCAACAAATCCCGAGCGCTGGCGCCAATGGGCGCCATCATGCTGCCTGACATGACGCGCCATGCTCATCCAGGTCACGGCAGCAATCCATGACACGCCAGCGCGCATGCGTCCGCACAGGCGCAGACAGACGTCAAGTCTCCCACCCATGCCGGGGTCGCCAGCACACCGCGCCAGTGCCCAAGGCTGGAAACGCTATGCGCCGCCAGCAATCGAGGCTTCCCGATCCTCGCCAACGCGTGCGGGTATCAGCGATTTGGCCCAAATGACGAGGGCTGACGGTAAGTGACGGCCTCCGGCGCAGGCCAAGTGATTGATTCCACTAAATTCCTGACGGCTGTGACGGCTGTGACAACCCGTTCTCAAAACAGAAAAGAGGTATGAAATCAGAAAGGCAAGCTGCTCAGACAAGCGGTGTCGGTTGCTTACAATGCGCTTACAAGGTGAGACTTGGCTTTGGGTCTGAAAATTGTAAGTGTCAGAATTTATTGGTGATCCCGGCAGGATTCGAACCTGCGACCCTCAGATTAGGAATCTGATGCTCTATCCTGCTGAGCTACGGGACCACTAGCCTTCCTGATAGCAGAAGGCCGCGGGTTTTCAAACGCCCGTTTTTCGGCTCCGGGCCTGTCACTTCCCTTCCGGCGTCAGCACCTGCTCGGCCTCTGCCGTGGGCTGGCGGGTGAAGCCGGACATGTCGCCGGTTTCCTCGAAGTCGCGCTTGATGCGGACCGGGCTGACCGCGTAGGCGGTGAGCAGTTCGGCGAGCGAGCGCAGGGCATGCATGTGGATGCGCTCGTAGCCATGCGAGGCGTCGATGCCGAATGTCAGCAGCGCGGTGCGGACATCGTGACCGGCCTCGATGGCTGAGGCGGAGTCCGACCGGTAGTGGCGGAAGATGTCCTTCTGGTAGCGGATGTCGTTCTCGATGCACAGGTCGACCAGCTTCTTGGTCAGGTGGTAGTCGAAGGGGCCGGTCTGATCGGCCATGCCGACGGTGACGCCGAACTCGCTGGAATTCTGCCCCGGCGCGGAGGTGCCGTTGTCGACGGCGATCATGGAGGCCACGTCGTGGCTGACGACGGAGGATGCGCCGACGCCGACTTCCTCCGCGATGGTGAAGAGGAAATGGATGTCGACCGGCGTGATCGCGTTCTGGTCCTGCATCGCCTTCAGCGTGGCGAGGGCCAGGGCAACGCCGGCCTTGTTGTCGAGGTGGCGCGAGACGATGTAGCCGTTGTCGAGGAACTCGGGCTGCGGATCGACGGCCACGATATCGCCGATCTCGATACCGAGCCGGTCCAGCTCGGCGCGGTCGCGGGCCAGCGCATCGACGCGCAGCTCGACGTAGTCCCACCCGACCGGCAGCGTGTCCACTTCCTCGTTGAAGGTGTGGCCCGAGGCCTTCAGCGGCAGGATCGTGCCGCGATAGCTGCCCTTCCGGGAAAAGATCGTGACGCGCGCGCCCTCGGCGAAACGGGCCGACCAGTGCCCGATGGACACCAGTTCCAGCCGACCGTTCGGCTTGATCGCCTTGACCTGGGCGCCGAGCGTGTCGACGTGCGTGACGATGGCGCGCGCGCCTTCGCGGCGCGAGCCCTGGCGGATGGCGCGAATGGCGCCGCGCCGGGTCAGTTCGACGTCGAGGCCGAGCCGGTTCAGTTCGCGCGACACGTAGCGCACCACGGTGTCGGTGTAGCCCGTCGGGCTCGGGATCAGGAGCAGGTCGTGGAGCGTGCGGGCGAGGTACTCGTTGTCAATGGCTAGTCTGGTCATGTCTCGGTCATCCTGAGGCGGCTCCGGTCTCCGGCATCCCTGCCGGTTCTCCGCCATTCTTTCTGCGCCGACTTTGCGATGGCGCATCATCCGGCCTGGACGGCCTGGCGGACCGCGGCCGGCACGGAAAGGGGGAACAGCAGGTCGATGAATCGTTCAGCGGTCGGCTGCGGTTCGTGGTTGGCCAGACCCGGCCGCTCGTTGGCCTCGATGAAAGCATAGTCCGGCCTGGTGGGCGATGTCACCATCAGGTCGATGCCGGTGACCGGGATCGAGATGGCGCGGGCGGCCTTGACGGCGGCGTCGACAAGGACGGGGTGAACAACCCCGGTAACGTCGTGAATCGTGCCGCCGGTGTGCAGGTTGGCGGTCTTGCGGACCTGGATTTCCTCGCCGTCCGGCGGGACGTCCTCCAGCGCGAAGCCGGCGCGCAGCAAGGCGCGGTCGGTCTCGGCGTCCAGCGGGATGCGCGATTCGCCGCCCGTCGCGGCCGCGCGGCGGCGGCTCTGCTTGTCGATCAGTTCCCTGACCGTGGAACGGCCGTCGCCGGTGATCATGGCCGGCCGGCGGATGGCGGCGGCCACGACCCGGTAGTTGATGACGACCAGGCGCAGGTCCTCTCCGGCGATGCAGGCCTCAATCAGGACATCGTCGGAGACGGACCGGGCCTCGCCGATGGCGCGGTCGACATCGTCCATGGCGGCCAGGCCGACGGAAACGCCGCGGCCCTGTTCGCCGCGCGCCGGCTTGACGACCACTTCGCCATGGCGGTTCAGGAATTCCTCGATCTCGCCCCGGCTGGCGCTGGCCGACAGCTGGTCGGGCACCACGACGCCGGCCTTCTCGACAAAGCGCCGGGTGACGGTCTTGTCATCGCAGATCGACATGGCAACCGCGGTGGTCAGTTCCGACAGGCTTTCGCGGCAATCGATCGTGCGGCCCCCGTGGGTGAGGCGGAAGAACCCGCTCCCGGCGTCGAGCACCTGGACATGGATGCCGCGACGGCGGGCCTCCTTGACGATGATCCTGGCGTAGGGGTTGAGCGACTGGTCGGTTTCCGGCCCGGTGAACAGGGTCTCGTTGATCGGGTTCTTGCGCTTGAGCGAGAAGAAGTGGACCCGGTGGAAGCCGAGTTTCTCGTAGAGCCTGATGGCCTGTTCGTTCGAGTGGATCACCGACAGGTCCATGAAGGCGGCGCCGCGCGCGGCATAGTGTTCGGCGAGACGGCGGACCAGGGTTTCGCCGACGCCGGGGTGCCTGGCCTGCGGATCCACGGCAAGGCACCAGAGCGAGGAGCCGCGCTCTGGATCGTTGAACGCGCGGAAATGATCGACGCCGGTCACGGTGCCGAGGATCTCGCCGGTCGCCTCGTCCTCGGCGACGAAATAGGTGATGGAGCGGGCATCGCGGCGCGACCAGAAAAACTCCGGCGGCACGGCGACCATGCCGCGCGCGGCATAGATGCGGTTGATGGCATCGGCATCTGACTGGGACGTCAGGCGCCGGACGAAGAAGGTCCGGGAGCCGTCATGGGAGGGCCGGTAGGTCGACAGGTCGAGCCGGTAGGTGTGCGAGGGATCGAGGAAAAGCTCCTGGGGGGCCTCGGCGAGAACCACGTGCGGATCGCGGACATAGATGGCAATGTCGCGGCGGTCGGGCAATTCCTCGCCGAGCGAGCCGGCGAGCGCGGTGGCATCGGTGAAGGTCTGGCCGAAGACGAGGCGGCCCCAGCCGCAATTGAGCGCGAAGTTCTCCTTCATCGGCTCCTGGCGGCTTTCGCGCTGTTCGATGGGCGGCTTGAGCCCCTGTTCGCGGAGGCGCTTGAGCCGGTGCGCACCGGCCTGTCCGCGCCCCTTCTGCCTGTTGCCGGGTGCCTTGCTCACAGTGCATGCTCCTGCAGCCACATTTCCAGCAGGGCGGCCTGCCACAGCTCCGAGCCCCGCAGGGGCGTGATGTGGGCGGCAGGATCGGCGAACAACCGGTCCAGCCATTCCTGCCGGAACAGGCCGCGCTCGCGCGCCGGGGCCGAGGACAGCGTGTCGCGCACCATGTCGAGGTAGGGGCCGGCGATGTACTTGAGCTGCGGCACCGGGAAGTAACCCTTCTTGCGGTCGATGACCTCGTGCGGGACGACCAGGCGGGCGGCATCCTTCAGGACACCCTTGCCGCCGTCGTTGAGCTTGAACTCGGGCGGAATCGCCGCGGCCAGCTCGGCCAGTTCATGGTCGAGGAACGGCACGCGGGCTTCCAGGCCCCAGGCCATGGTCATGTTGTCGACGCGCTTGACGGGATCGTCGACGAGCATGACCTGGCTGTCGAGGCGCAGGGCCCGGTCGACCGGGTCTTCCGCGCCATCGGCCATGAGGTGGGCTGCGACGAGGTCGCGGCTGACATCGCTGCCCGCGATCCACTCGTCGGCCAGCTGCGACTTCAGCGTCGCATGGTCGCGGTCGAAGAAGACGCGGGCGTAGTCCGACACGACATCGTTGGAGGATTGCAGCGGCGGGTACCAGTGATAGCCGGCGAAGATCTCGTCGGCACCCTGGCCGGACTGCACCACCTTGATGTGTTTCGATACCTCCCTGCTCAGGAGGTAGAAGCCGATGTTGTCATAGGAGACCATGGGTTCCGACATGGCGGCGATGGCGCCGGGCAGGTGGGTCATCAGATCGGAGGACGGCACGAAGATCTTGTGGTGATCGGTGCCGAAGCGCTCGGCGATCAGGTCGGAATAGACGAACTCGTCTCCCTTCTCGCCGTTGGCTTCCTCGAAACCGATGGAAAAGGTCATCAGGTCGCGCTGTCCCTCCTCGGCGAGCAGGCCGGTGATGATGGAGGAATCGACGCCGCCGGACAGCAGCACGCCGACCGGCACGTCGGCAACCATGCGGCGGCGCACGGCGACCCGCAGCGCCTCGAGCACGCGATCGCGCCAGTCGTTGCGGGTCAGGCCCTTGTCCTCCGGGCGGCGGGCGTGGGGCGGGTTCCAGTAGCGCTCCTCGGTGAAATTGCCGGTGGCGTCATAGATGCGCATGGTGGCCGGCGGCAGCTTGCGCACACCGTTGATGATGGTGCGCGGCGGCGGCACCACGGCGTGGAAGGTCATGTAGGTGTGCAGTGCCTCGCGGTCGATGCCGGTGTCGATGTCGCCACCCTTGACGAGGGCCGGCAGCGTGGAGGCGAAGCGGATCGCGCCCGGAAGCCCGGCAAGGTAGAGCGGCTTGATGCCGAAACGGTCGCGCGCCATCACCGTGCGGCCGGTGTCGCGCTCGGCGATGACGAAGGCGAACATGCCATGGAAACGCCGGACGCAATCGGCGCCCCAGGCGTGCCATGCCTTCAGGATGACCTCCGTGTCGCCGTGGGAAAAGAAGTGGTAGCCCTTGCCTTCCAGTTCGGCGCGCAGTTCCGGGTAATTGTAGATGCAGCCGTTGAAGGCGATGGTCAGGCCGAGATCGGAATCGACCATGGGCTGGGCCGCGCGTTCCGAGAGGTCAATGATCTTCAGCCGGCGGTGTCCGAAGCAATAGCGCCCTTGCTGAACAATGCCGCATCCATCCGGCCCTCTTGGCGCCAGTGCCGCAGTTATTCTCGAGACGGCTTCAGAATTGGCGAACTTCTCATCGAAACGGATTTCCCCGGCTATTCCACACATGTCGGGATCTATTCTCCTCTTGTATTTTCGTTATTGGGGAAAGCATCTCCCCGAAATCAACCATTATTTCTGCGACGCCGATATTGTTGCAGTGCAGCAGTCATAGGCCAGGGGTGCGCGAAAGGCAAACCCCGACGGGTTTGAACGCGCCGGGGGCCGTCCGGTTCCGGTTTTCGCGCGGAAAAGGCGATGTCAGGCTTTTGGCGCCAGCACGGTTTCGGCCAGTTTCACCCAGTAGGTGATGCCATGGGCAATGGTGTCGTCGTTGAAGTCGTATTCCGGGTGGTGCAGGCCGGCGGTGTCGCCGTTGCCGATATACATGAAGCAGCCAGGCCGGGACTGGAGCATGAAGGCGAAATCCTCGCCGCCAAGCGTCGGCGGAATGTCGTCGCGAACCTGGTCCTCGCCGGCGAAGGTGCGGGCGACAGAGGCGGCGAGTGCCGTTTCTGCGGCGTGGTTCACGGTGACCGGGTAGCTGGTGACATAGGCGATCTCCGCCGTGGCGCCGTGGGCCTGCGCCAGGCCGGTGACGAGCGCTTTCAGGCGGCTTTCGGCGAGGGCCGCCAGCTCCGGCTTGAGGGCGCGGACGGTGCCGGCGATCGTCGCGGTCTGCGGGATGACGTTATAGGCATCGCCGGCATGGAACTGGGTGACCGAGACGACGACCGATTCGACCGGGTCGGCGTTGCGCGCGGCGATCGACTGCAGGGCGGAAACGATCTGGGCGCCGGCCACGATGGGATCGACGGTCTCGTTGGGATGGGCCGCATGGCCGCCGCGGCCGGTGATGGTGATGTCGAACTCGGCGGTGGACGCCATGATGGCGCCGGGCCGGGTGGCGAAGCAGCCGACCGGAACGCCGGGCACGTTGTGCAGGCCATAGACGCTGGCGATACCGAAGCGGTCCATGATGCCCTCCTGGACCATGACCTCGCCGCCGCCGCCGTTTTCCTCGGCCGGCTGGAAGACGAGTGCGACGGTGCCGGCGAAATTGCGTGTTTCCGCCAGGTGCTTGGCGGCGCCGAGCAACATGGAGGAGTGGCCGTCATGGCCGCAGGCGTGCATCCTGCCGACCGAGCGGGAGGCATGGGGCAGGCCGGTCGCCTCGCGGATCGGCAGGGCATCCATGTCGGCGCGCAGGCCGACGACAGGCCCGTCGCCGAGGTTGCCGCGGATGAGGGCGACCATGCCGGTCTTCGCGATACCGGTGTGCAGTTCGTCCACCCCGATCTCGCGCAGGCGCGCGGCGATGAAGCCGGCCGTCTCCGGCAGGTCGAACTCCAGTTCCGGGATGGCGTGGAGGTGGCGGCGCCACTCGGCCGCCTCGCGGGCGATTTCGGCAGCACGATTGAGAACAGGCATGACGGATTCCTCGTTGAGAGCCACAGATTGATCACGCCGGTCACGCGATCGTCAATCTTTGCGGCTTTGATTTCGCGCGGCGGATCGGATACCACGGAACACGCGTAGCCGAACGCCGTTGATCACCCAGAAATTCACGGGACGCCTGCCGTCATGTCATTCCGCCCGATCCGCGCCCTTCTCGCCGCGATTGTCATTTTCCTTTTCGCCGCGCCGGCGTTTGCCCAGAACCCCTATGTCGTCGCCGACGTGCAGACGGGCGCCGTGCTCGATCACAACAGGGCCTTCAAGCGCTGGTATGCCGCGTCGGTCACCAAGATCATGACCGCGCGGCTCGCCTTCAAGGCGATCCGCTCTGGCGAGCTGTCGATGAAAAGCCCGGTGCGAATGACGGCACGGGCGGCCAAGGAGCCGCCGAGCAAGATGGGCTACAAGGTCGGCACCGTGCTGACGATGGAAAACGCGCTCAAGATCATGCTGGTCAAGTCGGCCAACGACGTCGCCATGGCGGTCGGCGAGGCGGTGGCGGGCTCCGAGATGGAATTCGTGGCGGCGATGAACGAGGAAGCCCGCGCGATCGGCATGACCGACACCATCTATGCCAATCCAAACGGCCTGCCCGGCGGCACGCAATACACAACGGCGCGCGACCAGGCGATCCTGGCGGTGCGCACGCGGCGCGACTTCCCGGACTATGCCGGCTTCTTCGACCTGGAGGCCATCGATACCGGCGGCCACGTGATCCCGAACTACAACATCCTGCTTGGCCGTTTCGCCGGCGCCGACGGCATGAAGACCGGCTACGTCTGCGCATCCGGGTTCAACCTGGCGGCCTCGGCGACCCGGGACGGGCGCACGGTGGTGGCCATCGTCCTGGGGGCACCGAGCCAGAACGAACGTGCCGACCTTGCCGCCGACCTGCTGGCCAGGGGCTTCGCGACGGACCCGGCCGGCAAGCCGACGCTGTGGACGCTGGAGCCCTATGGCGACAACCGCATGCAGGTGGCCAACATCCGCAACGACATCTGCACCCAGGCGGCGCAGAAGGCGCGCTACGATGGCCGCGATTTCGACGGCAAGCTGGTCTACCGCTCGTCCTACCTGCACCCGATGAACCGGGCGCCCGTGGCCGTCGCCGTCGGAACCGGCGGGGCCACCGGGCCGGCTGCCGCCAACACGCTGGTCGCCGACGTGCCGGTGCCGACGCCGCGGCCGGACGACGCGCCGCAGGTGGCGCTCACCACGCCGGCGCAGGACCAGGACCAGGAAGAGATCACCTCGCAATTGCGCGGCACGCCGGCGCCCGGCATTCCCGTGCCGACGCCGCGGCCCTCCATCTGACGGTACAGCCTCCATGCATGACCAGATTCCCGTCACCGTCGTCACCGGCTTTCTCGGCTCGGGCAAGACGACGCTGCTCAACCGGCTTCTGAAGGACCCGGCGCTGACCGACACGGCGGTCATCGTCAACGAGTTCGGCGAGGTCGGCATCGACCACCTGCTGGTGGAACAGTCGGCGGACGGCGTGATCGAATTGTCGGACGGCTGCCTGTGCTGCACGGTGCGTTCCGACCTGGTGCTGACGCTGGCCGATCTCGTCGACCGGGTGCAATCGGGCCGGATCGCATCGCTGAAGCGGATCGTCATCGAGACGACGGGCCTGGCCGACCCGGCGCCGGTGCTGCAGGCGGTGATCGGTCACCCGGCCCTGCAATGGGCGCTGCGGCTGGACGGCGTGGTGACCACGGTCGACGCGGTCAACGGCATGCGCACGCTGGACAATCATGAAGAGGCGGTGAAGCAGGCGGCGGTGGCCGAGCGCATCGTGCTGACCAAGACGGACCTGGCGGACGGCGATACTGTCGCCGCGCTGAAGGGCCGGCTGGCGGCGCTCAATCCGCAGGCGCAGATCCTCGACGCGCAGGACGAGCCCTCCGTCGCGGCGCTGATGGACTGCGGCGCCTGGAACCCGGACACGAAAAGCGCCGACGTGCGCAAGTGGCTGGCCGCGGAGGCGGGCGGGGATCAAGGCCGCGATCATCACCATGGCGGGCATGACCATGGCCATGGCCATGGCGATGACCATCACCATCATCACGACGTGAACCGGCACGATGCCCGGATCCGCTCGTTTTCCATCGTCCACGACAAGCCGGTGGACAAGCTGGCCGTGGCGATGTTCCTCGACCTGCTGGCCTCGGGGCACGGCGACAAGCTGTTGCGGATGAAGGGCATCGTGGAACTGAAGGACGATCCGGAGCGGCCGCTGGTCATC
Source organism: Zhengella mangrovi (assembly GCF_002727065.1). Lineage (GTDB taxonomy): Bacteria > Pseudomonadota > Alphaproteobacteria > Rhizobiales > Rhizobiaceae > Zhengella > Zhengella mangrovi. The sequence continues at coordinate 10,265 of NZ_PDVP01000014.1, forward strand.
CACGGCGTGCAATCGGTTATGCATCCGCCGGTGCGGCTGGATGCCTGGCCGAAGGGGCCGCGCGGTACGCGGATCGTGCTGATCACGCAGGACCTCGGCGAGGATTTCGTGCGGCGGATGTTCGCTGCCTTCACCGATACGCCGGCGATCGACACGCCGGACCGGCAGGCGGTCACGGAGAACCCGCTGGCGGTCCCCGGTTTCAGGCGCTGAAAGGCGTCAGGCGCCGCGCTCGACGAGGAAGCGGTGGCCGCTCCCGGCGGTCACGGTCTCGACGAGCCGGTGGCCGGCCTCCTGGCAGAAGGCGGGAATGTCGATCACGGCGAGGGGATCGGTGGTCTCGAGCCAGAGCCGGGTGCCGGGAACCATGTCGTTCAGGCGCTTGCGCGCCTTCAGCACCGGCAGGGGACAGTTGAGGCCGCGCAGGTCGTAGACGGCCGGGTCAGAAGACATTCCACCAGCGCTTCTTCTTCGGTTCTGCATCGGCGGTAGCCTGGTCCGGCCGCTCCTGCGGGACAGGGGTCGCGGCTTCCGCGGGCGCCTGCTTCGGCTGTTCGGCAGCGGCCACGGCTTCGGTGGCGGCTTCCTCCTGCTTCGGCTCGGGCCGCGCAGCGGGGGCCGGCGCCCGGGCCGGCACGTCGAGCGACGGCGGCTGGCGCGAGACCTTCTCGCCACGGGCGCGCCGCTTCGACCAGTCGGCGACGAGGCGGGCTTCCTTGATGCCGTCGATCGACGGGCGCGGCGGGGTGGAAGCGCCGCCGTTCGAGAGCAGCCTGGTGAAGGCCTCGTCCTGGTCGCGCTTCAGCGCATCGTAGGCCAGGCGCAGGCTTTCCGGCTCCGACATCGACGGGCAGGCGGCGGAGGGGCCGCGGAACGACTGGCCCTCGGCAGGAACCTGGTTGAAGACGTAGCGGCCTTCGCAGACATCCACCTTGGGCGGGACCTTGGTCAGTTCGAAGTGATCGTAGCCGACCTTCAGCATGCGCCAGAAGCCGATGTTCGGATCGTCCTTGTAGCGGGCCATGTTGGCCGGCGTCAGGCGGAAGGGATAGGCCTGGACCTGGAACTCCTTCTGGCCGCCGCGGAAGGCGTCGCGGCCGAAGGCGAAGATCTCCGCGACCTGTTCGTCGGTCATGGAATAACAGCCGGACGACGAGCAGGCGCCGTGCACCATCAGGTGCTGGCCGGTGCGGCCATGGGCCCGGTCATAGGCATTGGGGAAGCCGATGTTGAAGGACAGGTAGTAGTTCGACTTCGGGTTCATCTGGTAGGGGCGGATGGTGTAAAAGCCTTCCGGCGCCTGGCGGTCACCCTCGATGTACTTCGGACCGAGCTGGCCCGACCACTTGCAGATGTCGTAGTCGGTGACGAAGTCGTAGCGGCCGTTGTCCTTCTGCTTCCAGACCTCCAGCTTGCCCTCTTCCTTGAAGATGCGGATCATGATCGGCGAGGACTTGCTCATGCCCTTGGACTTCAGCACCCGGACCAGGCGCTCGGGCAGGGGGCGTTCGGCCTTGGCGGCGCTGTCGAGCGCGTCGGTGCAGCCCGACAGCGCGAGCGCGGCAGCGATGAGCAGTCCGGAAATGAGTTTCCGCTTCATGACGTGACAACCGGTTTCAACATCTTCGTCCCGTACGCGCCGGCAGGCACGCACCGATCAAGCGTATATGCGTTAACCATTGAAAAACCATTACCGCAAGTGCCAGCAACGCCTGATCACGCAAGCGTCATTGGATGGCAGGATTGGCAATTTTGTGGCACCCGACCGACGTCGGTGCCCGGTGCCTAGAGGCTTCGGCCGATTGCCAGGAACTTCTCGCGGCGCTGCTTGCGCAGGTCGAGGCCGTCCGCCGACAGGTCGTCCAGCGCCTTCCCGATCTGGTCGCCGGCCGCCTCGATGACGCGGGCGGCATTGCGATGGGCGCCGCCGACGTGTTCGGGAACGATGCCGTCGATGATCTTCAGTTCGAGCAGGTCCTGGGCCGTGATCTTCATGCCCGTCGCCGCATCCTTGGCGCGGGTGGAGTCGTGCCACAGGATCGAGGCCGCGCCTTCCGGCGAAATCACCGAGTAGATGGAATGTTCCAGCATGTAGACGCGGTTGGCCGTGGCGATGGCGATGGCGCCGCCCGAACCGCCTTCGCCGATGACCAGCGAGATGACGGGAACGGTCAGGTTGAGGCATTTCTCGGTCGAGCGGGCGATGGCCTCGGCCTGGCCGCGTTCCTCCGCGCCGATGCCGGGATAGGCGCCGGCGGTATCGACCAGCGTGATGACCGGCAGGCCGAAACGCTCGGCCATGTCCATCAGGCGGACGGCCTTGCGGTAGCCCTCGGGCCGCGCCATGCCGAAATTGTGCTTCAGGCGGCTCTGGGTGTCAGCGCCCTTTTCCTGGCCGATGACGCAGACGGCGCGGCCATTGAAGCGCGCCAGGCCGCCGATGATGGCGTGGTCCTCGGCGAAGTTGCGGTCGCCGGCCAGCGGCGTGAACTCGGTGAAGAGCGCCTCGACGTAATCCTTGCAATGCGGGCGGTCGGGATGGCGGGCGACCTGGGCCTTCTGCCAGGGGGTCAGCGCCTTGTAGACGTCGCGCAGGGCTTCCTGCGACCGGGCCTCGAGGCGGGTGATCTCGTCGCCGACGTCGACGGATTCGCCGCTGTCCATCAGCGTCTTGAGTTCGAGGATCTTGCCTTCGAGATCGGCAACGGGTTTTTCAAAATCGAGATAGTTGTACATGCGCCCCTGATCCCGCGTCTTGCGGCCTGGTCATGGCAAATTGCCGGAGCGCACCGCATCGCCTGGCGGCGCGCCCGCCTTTCTGGACCCTCACATAGCGATCAAGGCGTCAATCGGCAAGCGGGTGGTGATCCCGGACCAGTTCCACCAGGCGTTCCTCGAGCACGTGGGTGTAGATCTGGGTGGTGGAAATATCGGCGTGGCCGAGCAGTTGCTGAACGGCGCGCAGATCGGCCCCGTTCTGCAGGAGGTGGCTGGCAAAGGCATGGCGCAACACGTGCGGCGAGACGGCAGACGGCTTGAGGCCGGCACGGGCGGCCAGCGCCTTCAGGTCGCGGGCGAAGACCTGGCGCGGCAGGTGCCCGTCGGCTGCGCTGCCGGAGGGAAACAGGAAGGGTGACTGCGACAGGTCGGCGCGTGCGTCGCGCCAGGCCAGCCAGGCGGCCATGGCCCTGCGTGCCTTTGGCGACAGGGGCACCATGCGATCCTTGCCGCCCTTGCCGCGAACGATGAAGAAACGCTCGTCGCGGCGTGCCACCGTGACCGGAAGCGCGACCAGTTCCGAAACGCGCAGACCCGTGGCGTAGAGCACTTCCAGCAGGGCATGCATGCGCAGCGGGGCAGGGTCCCCTGCTGCGGCTTCGGACGCGGCGAGGTCGAGAAGGCGGGTGACCTCGGCTTCCGACATGATCTTCGGCAGCGGGCGGGCCTTCTTCGGCGAATCGATCACGCCGGTCGGATCGTCGCCCCTGACGCCTTCGCCATAGAGAAAGGCGAAGAACTGGCGCAGCGACGACAGCCGCCGGGCCTGCGTCGAGACGGCAAAGCCGCGGGCGGAGAGATCGGCCAGGTGAGCGGAAATGTCGTCCGGCACCGCCGCGGCAAGGCGGCCGGCCATGCCGGCATCGGCCTCTTCCAGGTCGCGCCGGTAGGCGTCGAGCGTGTTGCCGGCGGCGCCGCGCTCGGCGGCCATCATTTCCAGGAAGGCGTCAATCAGGGCCGCGGAGGACGTCATTCGTCCAGTTTCAGCTTGTCGGGCGGAATGCGCACCTGCATCTCGCCCTTGTTGGGCTTCACGAAGGTGGCCAGCGCGAACATGCCGCCATAGGCGAGCCCTGCCAGGATGCCGATCGTTACCAGAAACCGGAACAGAGTTGGCATCGTGCCGTTCCTCGCCCTTACCCCTTGATTTACCCTGGCTCGTTATGGGACGCGACGATCTCCAATGCAACCCGTCCGCGGCCCGGACGCTTGACGGCGCGGCGCTTTTCATGTCGAAACGCGGCCAATGCAGCGAGGGCGGACCAGTCCCGGATGGAAGCACAAGAGGCCAGACCCGAATCGGCGATCCGGCAGTTGCTCGGAGAACGTTCCGTCGTCTTCGTCGGCCTGATGGGCGCCGGCAAGACGGCGGTCGGCAAACGCGTGGCCCAGATGACGGGACTCGGCTTCGTCGACAGCGATCACGAGATCGAGCACGTGTCCCGGATGACCATCCCGGAACTGTTCGAAGCCTATGGCGAGCCGGAGTTCCGTTCGCTGGAAAGCCGCGTCATCCAGCGCATCATCGGTACCGGTGCACAGGTGCTCTCGACGGGCGGCGGCGCCTTCATGAACGAGCAGACGCGCGAGGCGGTCCGCCAGCACGGCGTTTCGGTCTGGCTGAAGGCGGACCTCGACCTGCTGATGGAACGCGTCAGCCGCAAGCAGAACCGGCCCTTGCTCAAGGATCCCGATCCGCGCGGCGTCCTGCGCCGGCTGATGGAGGTGCGCTACCCGGTGTATGCGCAGGCCGACGTCACGGTGGAATCGGCCGACGTGAGCAAGGAAGAGATGGCACAGCGGGTCATCGAAGCGCTGCATGCCCACCTGAGCGGACAATCCAACCCGGACGGAGCCAGACCGACATGAGCGCAGTGACAAGCGAAACCTCCGCACGCGTGCAGGTGGGGCTCGGCGACAGGGCGTATGACATCCTGATCGGGTCCGGTCTCGTGGGGGCCGCCGGGCTGGAAATCGCCTCGCGGCTGCCGGGCAGCCGGGCGGCCGTCATCACCGACGAGAACGTGGCCGCGGCCCATCTCGACGTGCTGAAGCAGAGCCTGCGCGAAGCCGGCATCGCCCATGAATGCCTCGTGCTGCCCGCTGGCGAGAAAACCAAGAGCTTTCCCTATTTCGAGAAAGCGGTCGATTTCGTGCTGGCCGGGAAGTTCGAACGCGGCGACGCCGTGGTGGCGCTCGGCGGCGGGGTGATCGGCGACCTGAGCGGTTTCGTCGCCGGCGTCATCCGGCGGGGGATGCAGTTCGTCCAGATACCGACCTCGCTGCTGGCGCAAGTCGACAGTTCGGTCGGCGGCAAGACCGGCATCAATTCCGATCATGGCAAGAACCTCGTCGGCGTGTTCCACCAGCCGCGCCTCGTGCTGGCCGACACCGGTGTGCTCGACACGCTGCCCGAACGCGAGTTCCGCGCCGGCTACGCCGAGGTCGCCAAGTACGGGCTGATCGACCGGCCGGACTTCTTCGCCTGGCTGGAGCGCAACTGGCGCGACGTCTTCGCCGGCGGCGAGGCGCGCACCCATGCCATCGCGGTCTCCTGCCAGTCGAAGGCGGACGTGGTGGCGCGCGACGAACGCGAGAGCGGCGACCGGGCCCTGCTCAACCTCGGCCATACCTTCGGTCACGCCCTGGAAGCGGCGACGCGCTACGACAGCCGCCGGCTGGTGCACGGCGAGGGCGTGGCCATCGGCATGGCGCTGGCGCACCGCTTCTCCGCGCGGCTGAACCAGGCCAGCCCGGACGACGCGGAACGGGTGGAAGCGCATCTCAAGGCCGTCGGCCTGCCGACGCGCCTGCAGGATGTTCCGGGCGGCCTGCCTTCCGCCGACGAACTTCTCACCTATATTGCGCAGGACAAGAAGGTCAGCCGCGGAAGCCTGACCTTCATCCTGACGCGCGGCATCGGCCAGTCCTACATCGCGAAGGACGTGCCGCCGTCGGAAGTTCTGTCCTTTCTGCGGGAGCAACTGGTTTCATGACACCGGAACTCTGGATCATTCTCGGCGCGATCTTCTGCCTGATCCTCCTGTCCGCCATGTTCTCAGGATCGGAGACGGCGCTGACCGCGGTGTCGCGGGCGCGCATGCACTCGATGGAGAACGCCGGTAACGCGCGCGCGGGCACGGTGGGGGCGCTGATCGAGCGGCGCGACCGGATGATCGGCGCATTGCTGATCGGCAACAACCTGGTCAACATCCTGGCGTCATCGCTGGCCACCTCGGCCTTCCTGACGCTGTTCGGCGATGCCGGCGTGGCCTATGCGACGCTGGCGATGACGGTGCTGCTGGTCATCTTCGCCGAGGTCCTGCCAAAAAGCTGGGCGATTTCCAGCCCGGACCGGTTCTCGCTGGCGATCGCGCCGATCATGCGCGTCTACGTCGGTGTGATCGGCCCGCTGTCGAGCGGGGTCAACTGGATCGTGCGCCACGTTCTGGGCCTCTTCGGCGTGCGCCTCGACGCGGGCCAGTCGATGCTGTCGGCACACGAGGAGTTGCGCGGAACGATGGAAGTGCTGCACCGCGAGGGCGCCTTCGTGAAGCAGGACCGCGACAGGCTGGGCGGCCTTCTCGACCTGGCCGAACTGGAAGTCTCCGACGTGATGGTGCATCGCACCGGCATGCGCATGGTCAATGCCGGCGACCCGCCGGAGAAGGTTGTGCGCGAGGTGCTGGAATCGCCGCATACCCGGCTGCCGGTGTGGAAGGGCGAGACCGACAACATCATCGGCGTGGTCCATGCCAAGGACCTGTTGCGGGCGCTGCACGATGTGGACAACGACCCGTCGCGCATCGACGTGACGCGCGTCGCCGCGCGGCCCTGGTTCGTGCCCGACACGACGACGCTGCATGACCAGCTCAATGCCTTCCTGCGCCGCAAGGCGCATTTCGCCATCGTCGTCGACGAATATGGCGAGGTGGAAGGACTGGTGACGCTGGAGGACATCCTGGAAGAGATCGTCGGCGAAATCGCCGACGAGCACGATGTCGAGATGCAGGGCGTCAAGCAGGAAGCCGACGGATCGATCGTGGTGGAGGGATCGGTGCCGATCCGCGACCTCAACCGCGCGCTCGACTGGTCGCTGCCGGACGACGAGGCGACGACGATCGCCGGGCTCGTCATCCACGAGACCAAGCTGATCCCGGAGGAAAAGCAGGCCTTCACGTTCCACGGCAAGCGCTTCGTGGTGCTGAAGCGGGAGAAGAACCGGATCACCCGGCTGCGCATCCGGCCGCTGGAACCGACCTGACCGGACCGGCCTGTCAGGTGCCGCGCCGCCCCGGTTCGCCGGGCGCGCGGGCCTCGACGGCCAGGGCATGGACGGTGGAAGCCAGTTCGTCGGCCAGCGCCGCGTTGACGGCCCGGTGGCGCTCCAGGCGGCTCATGCCGGTGAAGGCGCCGGCGACGATGCGGACGCGGTAATGGGTCTCGCCGTCGCGCGGGAAGCGTTCGTTGTGCGGCCGGCCGGTGTGGTGGTGGCCGGCGTGGAGGCTGCTCTCGTTGAGCACTTCCAGGTGTTCCGGCGAGAATGCCGCCGTCAGCTTGGTCCTGATCGTTTCATCCATGGACATCGTGATGCCTCTTTCCCATATCTGGCGCAGGCGGGCGGTGAATCGGCCCTTAGACAGGCATAAAAGCCGTCTTGTCAATTCTTGTTTCCCCTGACGAAGCGCCCATAATCACGCGTTCGAAACGACGCGCCGCTGACGCACCATGGCGAAGACTGGACGATGAAACCCTATTCGAAATATTTCGAGCGCATCCGCGTTCGCCCCGATCCGCAGGCCGAGGCCAAGGCGCAGGCGCCGGTCTGCCAGTGGGACGGCTGCGAGGCGCCGGGCACGCATCGGGCGCCGGTCGGGCGGATGGCGGAAGGGGAGTATTTCCACTTCTGCGTCGACCACGTGCGCCAGTACAACAAGGGCTACAACTATTTCTCCGGCCTGTCGGATTCCGACGTGGCGCGCTACCAGAAAGAGGCGCTGACCGGTCACCGGCCGACCTGGAAGCTGGGGACCAACAGCCAGACCTGGACGTCCAGCGACATGCGCACCGGATCGGCCGCATCGCGGGCGCGGCTGCGCGATCCGCACGGGCTGTTCGGGCAGAACGCCAACCGGCCGGACATGGCGCGCCAGAGGCGGCTCAAGCCGCTGGAAGCCAAGGCCTTCGAAACGCTGGGCCTGGAGGCCAAGGCGACGCAGCAGGACATCAAGACGCGCTACAAGGAACTGGTGAAGCAGCACCATCCCGACGCCAATGGCGGCGACCGGGGCTCCGAGGAGCGGTTCCGCAATGTCATTCAAGCTTATCGATTGCTCAAGCAAGCCGGTTTCTGCTAAGCCGAACCGAACCGTATTACAGACCGGCGGGCAAACCGGGTCAAACCTGCTTGCGCGCCGTTGGAGGCATGATGAACAAGGTCGATCGCGATATCGCCAACCTTCCGGACACGACGGTGCCCGTGAAGGAAACCTTCGGCTTCGATTCGCAAATGGTGGTTCCCGCGTTTTCCGCGCCGGATCCGAACGTGCCGGACGTCGATCCGGATTACCTCTTCGACAAGCAGACGACGCTGGCGATCCTGGCGGGCTTTGCCTACAACCGGCGCGTCATGGTGTCGGGCTATCACGGCACCGGCAAGTCGACCCACATAGAGCAGGTCGCCGCGCGGCTCAACTGGCCCTGCGTGCGCGTCAACCTGGACAGCCACGTCAGCCGTATCGATCTCGTCGGCAAGGACGCCATCGTCATCAAGGAAGGCAAGCAGGTCACGGAATTCCGCGACGGCATCCTGCCCTGGGCGTACCAGCACAACGTGGCGCTGGTATTCGACGAATACGACGCCGGCCGTCCGGACGTGATGTTCGTCATCCAGCGCGTGCTGGAATCCTCCGGCCGCCTGACGCTCCTCGACCAGAGCCGCGTCATCCGGCCGCATCCGGCCTTCCGCCTGTTCGCCACGGCCAACACGATCGGTCTGGGCGACACGACCGGCCTCTACCACGGCACGCAGCAGATCAACCAGGCGCAGATGGACCGCTGGTCGATCGTGACCACGCTGAACTACCTGCCGCACGACCAGGAAGTCGAGATCGTGCTGGCAAAGGCGCATCACTACCGCAACGAACAGGGCCGTGACATCGTCGACCGCATGGTGCGGCTGGCCGGCATGACGCGTGCCGCCTTCATCAACGGCGACCTGTCGACCGTGATGAGCCCGCGTACGGTCATCACCTGGGCCGAGAACGCGGACATCTTCAAGGATGTCGGCATGGCGCTCCGGCTCACCTTCCTCAACAAGTGCGACGAACTGGAACGGCCCATCGTGGCGGAGTTCTACCAGCGCTGCTTCAACGAGGAACTGCCGGAAAGCGCGGCCAACATCACGCTGAGCTGAGGGCCGACACGCCATGGCAGGGCCGGGAGACAACCAGCGCGCACGCAAGCAGCAACAGGCCGAGAGCGAGAGCTTCCGCCGGTCCATCACGGCGACCGTGCGCGCGATCGCCGGCGACGGCGAGATGGAGGTCTCCTTCTCCAAGGACAAGCCGTCGCTGACGGGCAAGGCGGCGCGCCTGCCCGACCTTCCGAAACGGCCGACCGCCAATGACGTGGCGGTGACGCGCGGCACCGGCGATTCCATGGCCCTGCGCCGGGCCTGCCACGACGGGCGGGTGCACATGCGCATGGCGCCCGACGGCCGCCAGGCCCGCGCCATCTACGACGCGGTGGAGCAGGCACGCTGCGAGGCCATCGGCTCCAACCGGATGTCCGGCATGGCCGCCAACATCGCCACCATGCTGGAGGACAAGTACCAGCGCGCCAACCTCGGCGCGGTCACGGCACGCGAGGAAGCGCCGCTGGAGGAAGCCGTGGCGATGATGGTGCGCGAGCGGCTGACCGGCCAGCCCGTGCCTCCGTCGGCGTCGAACCTGGTCGAGCTGTGGCGCGACTGGGTGGAGACCAAGGCCGGCGGCGATCTCGACGACCTCACCGCCAAGCTGGACGACCAGCAGGCCTTCGCCCGCGCGGTCCGCAACATGCTGGTCAGCATGGACATGTCCGACGAATACCAGGACGAGGACCAGCAGGAGGAAAGCGAGGAAAACGAGGAGCAGGAGCAGGAGCCGCAGGACCAGGGCGAGGACGGCCAGGAGGAAAGCGACGGCAGCGAGCCGTCTCAGTCGGAAGAGGAACAGGCCTCCGACGAGGAGCAGCAGGCCGGCGAGATGGAAAGCGCCGATGCCACGGCCGACGATTTCGCCGAGGACGACAACGAGGCCGAGACGCCGGGCGAGGCACAGCGCAAGGATGATCCGTTCTCGCAGATGACGGCGGAACTGGACTACAAGGTCTTCACCTCGGAGTTCGACGAGACGGTCGGCGCGGAAGAACTCTGCGACGCGGAAGAACTGGAACGCCTGCGCGCCTATCTCGACAAGCAGCTGTCGAACCTGCAGGGCGTGGTCGGACGGCTGGCGAACCGGTTGCAGCGCCGGCTGATGGCGCAGCAGAACCGCTCCTGGGACTTCGACCTCGAAGAGGGCTACCTCGATCCGGCGCGCCTGCCGCGCGTCGTCATCGACGAGTTGAAGGGTTCGTTCGCGTCGCTGTCGTTCAAGCGCGAGCGCGATACCAATTTCCGCGACACCGTCGTGACGCTGGTGCTCGACAATTCGGGCTCGATGCGCGGACGGCCGATCACGGTGGCCGCGACCTGCGCCGACATCCTGGCCCGGACGCTGGAGCGCTGCGGCGTGTCGGTGGAGATCCTGGGCTTCACGACGCGCGCCTGGAAGGGCGGCCAGTCGCGCGAGAAATGGCTGAAGGACGGGAAGCCGGTCAACCCGGGACGGCTGAACGACCTGCGCCACATCATCTACAAGTCGGCGGATTCGCCGTGGCGGCGGGCGCGCAACAATCTCGGCCTGATGATGCGCGAGGGCCTGCTGAAGGAAAACATCGACGGCGAGGCGCTGCTCTGGGCGCACAAGCGCCTGCTCGGCCGGCCGGAACAGCGCAAGATCCTTATGATGATCTCCGACGGGGCGCCGGTGGACGATTCCACGCTCTCGGTCAATCCGGGCAACTACCTGGAAAAGCACCTGCGCGCGGTGATCGACCTGGTGGAGACGAAATCGCCGGTCGAACTGCTGGCCATCGGCATCGGCCACGACGTGACGCGCTACTACCGCCGCGCGGTGACCATCGTCGACGCCGAAGAGCTGGCAGGCGCGATGACGGAACAGCTTGCGGCGCTGTTCGAGGAGCAGAGCGCACGCGGACGACAGCCGGGACACGGGATGCGCCGGGCGGGATGAAACGCGCGTTCCTTCTGCCGGCCCTGGCCGCCCTGGCACTGATCAGCGGATCCGGACCGGGGCTGCCGCGCGATTTCGACGCCCCGCTCGCGGCCAGTCCGATCACCGCGTTCAGCGTCAATTCCACCGAAACCCGCTTCGGGCCGCTGACCTTCGTCGGCGGCTTTTCGCTCACCTCGAGCCAGTCGCATTTCGGCGCGGTCTCCGCGTTCCGGTTCATCGAGCCCGGCGGGCGGTTCCTGGCGGTGACCGACAACGGCTTCTGGCTCAGCGGTACCGTGACGCGGGACAAGGCGGGGGTGCCGACGGGCATCCGCGACGGGCATATGAGCGAGATCGAAGGTACTGACGGCAGGCCGCTCGGCAACAAGTACGAGGCGGATGCCGAGAGCCTGACGGTCCGGGGCAATGTGGCGACTGTCGGGTTCGAGCGTTTTCACCGCATGGTCGACTATCCGCTGTCAGCGGACGGGCAGCCGGGCCGGGCGGGCCGCAATCTCGATATCGTGGTCCCGGTGCAGGAATTGCGGGCGAATCGCGGGTTTGAATGCCTCGCCTATTCGCCGCCGGACAGTCCGCTTGCCGGTGTCCGGGTGGCCGTGACCGAGAAGAGCCTCGACCGCAAGGGCAACATTTTCGGCGCCATCCTGGAAGGACCGAAGCGCGGGATTTTCACCGTCGCCAAGTCCGGCCCGTTCGATATCACCGATTGTGCCTTCCTGCCGGGCGGCGACCTCGTGGTCCTGGAGCGCCGTTACTCGATCGCGACGGGCGTGGGCATGCAGTTGCGCCGGATCGCGGGGAGCGACATCGCGCCGGGCCGGCTGGTCGACGGCAAGGTGCTGTTCTCTGGCGGCATGGACTACCAGATCGACAACATGGAAGGCATGGACATCTGGCGCGCCGCCGATGGCAGCCTGCGGCTGTCGATGGTCTCCGACGACAACAAGTCGCTGCTGCAGCGCTCTCTCTACCTGGAATTCCGGATCGAGGAATAAGCCCGGGCCGCGTGCCGGTGCACAGTGCGCCTCCGGGCCGGCAACTCCTCCGGCGGCGGTCTCTCCGCTTTCAGCGACCGGCCTGAAAGCAGGCGTCCGCTTCGCCATCCCCCGCCCTTGAGACGAGGCTCGATGCCATGGGTCCCAGGACCTGACCCGGGGATGACGAGGAAGGCAGGCGGGCGTTCGGGCGGCGCACAGCGGCGCCGCCGGAACCGCTCAGGCTGCCCTGGTCTGGACCGGCTTGAGCCAGTTCAGCAGCGCGCCGTAGGGGGCGAGCATGACAAGGCCGACTGCGATCTTGACGCAGAAGTCCCCAAAGGCCAGCGACACCCAGAGCGGAACCTCGCGGCCGAGGAAGGCCACCGGGAAGGCGAGCGAGCCGTCTTCCATGCCGAGGCCCGTGTCGAGGACCGCGAAGCGGGCGGCGAAGGCGAGACTGAAGAAGATGATCGTGTCGAGGATCGAGCCGAGCACGGTGGAGAGCAGCGGCGCGCGCCACCAGGCAAGGCGGCGCAGGCGGTTGAACACCGTGGCATCCAGCATCTGGGCGACGAGGAAGGCCGAGCCGGACGCGATCGCGATGCGCGGCGTCGCCAGCCAGACCGACAGGATGACGGCAATGACGAAGCCCGCCAGCACGACCTTGCGCGCGGCGGAAACGCCGAAATGCCGGTTCGTCAGGTCGTTGACGAGGAAGGCGACGGGATAGGTGAAGGCGCCCCAGGTCAGGATCTCGCCAAGCCCGAAATGGGCAAAGGGATACTGCACGAGGACGTTGGAAACGGCGACGACGGCCGCCATGGCTGCCACGAAAGGCAGAAGGGCACGGATGCTGACCCGCATTTTTTTATCCTGGGTGATGCCACCAGCTGGCCGGGAAACCCGGCGGTTCACGATGTGCCCGGCAAGCCGACGCCTGCCGGGAGGGCTCTCAGGCCGATCAGGCCTGTTCGGCGAGCTTCTTGGCGATCTGCTTCTTGAGCACGCGGGCGCGCTGCGACAGATCGTTGGAAGAGGCCTTCAGCAGGAAGGCATCCAGGCCGCCGCGATGCTCGACGCTGCGAAGCGCGTTGGCGGAGATGCGGAGGCGGTAGCTCTGCCCCATGGCTTCCGACATCAGCGTGACCTGCACGAGGTTCGGCAGGAAGCGACGACGGGTCTTGTTGTTGGCATGGCTGACATTGTTACCGGACATGACGGCCTTGCCGGTCAGTTCGCAAGCACGGGACATGAGATCACCTTTTTCTTCGTTTGTCTCTTTCGCGGCCAGCCCGAACACGATCAGCGGTTGTTCAACCGCGTCTTGTTTCCGGGGCGGCCTCGTGGAAAAATCCCGCGTTCCTTAGTGGCAAAGCGCCTTGCCGTCAAGCAACGAATGCGCCTGCCGCTGCGTTGCATTCCGGCAAACGACACAACTTCGCCGGATTCGCCCTGTAGCCGCGAGCGCAGAGGGACAGCAGGCGACCGGGCATCTGGCCGGCGCGAGAGAGGCTACGACGCATGCGCCATTTACGCACCATCCTTTTTGCCACCGCGATGGCGGCGACGCCGGCAGCAGCGCAGGCGCTCGAGGCGGGACCGGCCTTCGTCACCGAGTATCGCATCTCGATTCTCGGGCTGCCGCTTGGCGTCTCGCATTTCGAGAGCCGGGTCGACGGCGACCGCTTCACGGTGGAAGGCACCGTCCGCAGCGCCGGCATCGCGCGCATCTTCGACAAGACGGTCGCCAATTCCCGCGTCGAAGGCCGCATGACCGACGAAGGCGTGCAGCCGACGAGCTACGCGCTCAACTACGTCTCCGGCAAGAAGAAGCGCGCCGCCGAGCTCGTGTTCCGGAACGGGAACGTCGTGGAAACGCGCCTGTCGCCGAAGCCGCGCAAGAACGACCGGCTGGTGCCGGTTGGCCCGCAGCACCTGACGGCGGTCAGCGATCCGCTGACGGCGAGCATCGTGCGTGCCGGCAGCCCGGAAGCGGTCTGCGCCCGGACGCTGCACGTGTTCGACGGCCAGATGCGCATGGACATCGCCCTGTCGGCGCCGCAGGTCGGCAAGGTGAGGCTCGCCGGTTATTCCGGTCCTGCCGTCACCTGCAAGGCAAAGTTCACGCCGGTGGCCGGCTACCGCAAGGGCAAGAAGTCGATCGAGTTCCTGCGGACCAACAACAATATCTCGGTCACCTTCGCCCGGCGCGGCTCGACAGACGTTTATGCGCCGGTTAAGGCTTCCGTGCCGACCTATATCGGGACGCTGACGATAGCCGCGACCCGGTTCGGTCCGGCCGACTGAGGCACGGGCGCGGGGCCGCTTTCCCCGACAGGGGGACCGGACGCATGGCGCGCGCCACTTTCATCGGATTTCTTGCCGTCGTCCTGTGGGCGCTGCTGGCGCTGTTCACCGATGCCTCGGGCGCGGTGCCGCCCTTCCAGCTGGCCGCGATGAGCTTCGCGGCCGGAACGGCGGTCGGCCTTGTGGCGCTGGTGCTGCGCGGCAAGTCGCTGTCGGCCCTGCGGGTGGAGCCGAAGGCCTGGGCGGTGGGCGTGATCGGTCTGTTCGGCTACCACTTCTTCTATTTCTCGGCGCTGAGGAATGCGCCGGCGGTCGATGCGAGCCTGATCGCCTACCTGTGGCCGCTGTTCATCGTCGCCGGTTCGGCGCTGATGCCGGGCGAGCGGCTGCGGATCCATCACGTCATCGGGACGCTGATGGGGCTTGTCGGCACCGGCCTGATCGTGACCAAGGGCAAGGGGCTCGATTTCGATCCCGCCTACGGCTTCGGCTACGCCATGGCCTTCGTCTGCGCCTTCCTGTGGTCGGGCTATTCGCTGCTGTCGCGGCGCCTGGCGAACGTGCCGACCGACGCGGTGACCGGGTTCTGCGCGGCCACGGCCGTGCTTGCGCTCGCCTGCCACCTGGCGCTCGAGCAGACGGTGTGGCCGGCCACGCCGACGCAATGGCTGGCCGTTCTCGGCCTCGGCCTCGGACCGGTGGGCGCAGCCTTCTATTTCTGGGACCACGGCGTCAAGCACGGCAACATCCAGGTGCTGGGCGCGTCGAGCTACGGCGCGCCGCTGCTCTCCACGCTGGTGCTGATCGGCGCCGGGTTTGCCGAGCCGACGGCCATCGTGCTGGCCGCCTGCCTGCTGATCACCGGCGGCGCGGTGCTGGCCGCCTGGCCTATGCTGGCGGGTCGCGGCAAGCCCCCGGTGGCCGAGACCGTGCCATGACGCTGCTGCCGTTCCCCGGTGGGATTCACGAAACGGGCAACGGCCTGCTGCTGCTGTCGGCGATTGCCGCGGTCCTCTATGCCCTGATGCTCGGCCAGCCGGTCTCGTGGCGGCGCACGGCATCCAAGACGCTGTCGACCGCGCTGCTGGCGCTGATCGCATCCCACGCCGGAGGGCCATGGGCGCTGGCGGCGGGACTGGCCCTGTCGGCGCTGGGCGATTTCTTCCTGGCCCATCACGACGACCGTTCGTTCATGGCCGGCCTGGCGTCGTTCCTGGCGGCCCATCTCGTCTTCGTCTGGCTGTTCGCGACGCACGATCCGGCCGCGGCTTCGGCCCTGCCGGTGGTGATGCTGCCCGCCGCGGCCGCCTACGCGCTGATCGCGCTGGCCGCCGGCTGGACGCTGTTCCTCGGCGCGCGGCTGATGCCGGCGCTGGATGGCGGGATGCGGGTGCCCGTCGCCATCTACATCGCGGCCATCGTGGCGATGGCGGCCACGGCCTTCCTGTTCCAGCCGCTCGGCGTCGTGGCCGGCGCGCTATTGTTCGTGGCCTCGGATTCGGTGCTCGCCATCGAGCGTTTCCTCATGCGCGAGGGCGATCCGCGCCAGGGCGCTGCGCATCTTTTCGTCTGGTCGACCTATTACCTGGCGCAGGCGGCCTTCCTGGTCGCGCTAACCTGACGGCTGCCAGCCCGGCGGCGCCATCTCGAAACGGTCGAACAGGAAGCCGGGCGCCACCGTGCAGCCGACCAGTGTCCAGGCGCCGAGGCTCTGCGCCGACTGCCATCCGTTGGGCGGGACGACAGCCTGCGGGCGCTGGCCGGCGGCGAGGTCCATGCCGAGCACGACGCTCGACACGGACCGGCCGTCGCCGGACCGGTCCAGCCGCAGCGGCGCGCCGGCATGCCAGTGCCAGATCTCGGCGGCGTCGGAGACGCGGTGCCAGTGCGAGCGCTCGCCGGCTTCCAGCAGGTAGAGGATCGCGGTGGAATGACCGCGCTCGCCGCCACCGCTGCCGTCGCGAAAGGTCTCGACGTACCAGCCGCCTTCGGGATGACGCCGCATCGCCAGCGTCTCGCGGATCGCCTCCGGCGTCAGGACAGTGTTGTCATCCCCGGCCATGGCGTCAGAAATTGTCCTTGCGCTTGCGGATCTCGGCGAGCACTTCCCAGTCCTCGGCGCCGCTCATGCCGAGATGGGCGCGGATCGCCGGGTCGCCCCAGCGCAGGAAGGGATTGGTCTCCAGTTCCCGGCCGATGGTGGTCGGCAGGGTCGGCTTGTCTTCGCCGCGCAGGACCTCGATCTCCTTCAGCCGTGCCGCGAGCGCGCTGTTGTCGGGGTCCACGGTGACGGCGAAACGCGCGTTGGCCAGGGTGTATTCGTGGCCGCAGTAGACCGCGGTCTCCGGCGGCAGGGCCGCGAGCTTCGACAGCGACGTGAACATCTCCTGCGGGCCGCGCTCAAACAGGCGGCCGCAGCCGAGCGCGAACAGCGTGTCGGCGGTGAAGACCACGTGATCGTCCGGCAGATGGTAGCAGACATGGCCGGCGGTATGGCCCGGCGTGGAGATCACCTCGACGCGGTGGCCGGCCCAGTCGAAGCGGTCGCCGTCGCCAACCAGCCGGTCCAGCCCGTCGATGCGCCCGGCCTCGGCCGCGGGCCCGACCACCTCGCAGCCATAGGCAGCCTTCAGCGGCGCGACCGCCTCGACGTGATCGCCGTGGTGATGGGTGATGAAGATATGCGTCAAGGTCCAGCCCCGGGCGGCGAGGCGGTCACGGATCGGGCCGTTCTCGGGCGCATCGATGGCCACCGTGCTGCCCGTTTCCGGGTCGTGCACCAGGACGCAGAAATTGTCGGAGCGGCACATGAACTGTTCGATCTGCAATGGCATCAATCGTCTCCCTCGTTTCGTCCAGACCCTATTGGACGCGCGGCGCAATGTCACTTGGTCGGGGTGGTTGCGCTGGTGTCTGCGCGTGCTACCGTCCCGCCCATGTATGGCGACATCGTCGATTTGCGAACCTTTTATGCGTCCGAACTCGGACGGTTGGCCGAACGGTCGATCGCCCGGGCGCTGACGGCGGTCTGGCAGCCGCTGGCCAACGAGCGGCTCGTCGGCCTTGGCTACCCGCTGCCCTGGCTGGACCGGTTCTCGCCCGATACCGAACGGACCTTCGCCTTCATGCCGGCGGGGCAGGGCGCTGTCAGCTGGCCGCCGGAAGGGCCAAGCGCTGCCGCACTGGTCTTCGACGAGGAACTGCCGCTGCCGGACAGCTCCATCGACCGGCTGGTCATGGTGCACCTGCTGGAGCACTCGGAAAACCCGCGCGAAACGCTGACGGAAGCCTGGCGCGTCCTGTCGCCCGGCGGACGGCTGATCGTGGTCGTTCCGAACCGTCGCGGCGTCTGGGCGCGGTTCGAGCACACGCCGTTCGGTTCCGGGCGGCCGTTCTCGCGCGGACAGGTGACGACGCTGCTGCGGGATGCCAATTTCACGCCCGGCGCCTTTGCCGATGCCCTGTTCTTCCCACCCTTGCGCAAACGCTGGCTGATCAAGGCCGCGCCGACGCTGGAACAGGCGGGCCGGCGCTTCTGGCCGGTGTTCGCCGGCGTCCTCGTGGTCGAGGCACAGAAGCGGCTCTACCAGGGCCGCCCCGTGGCACAGCGCGCCTCGCGCCGCGTCTTCGTGCCGGTGCTGGCGCCGCAGGCCGTCTCGCGGACCAGGGAGGCATGATGCCGGCGGCGCGCGATGCGCCGCGCCACCTCGACATTTCGCCTCATCGCCTGTATGTCGGCTCGCGGCCGTCTCGAAGGGCGGCCTTCCTTTCATCAACGGACCCCCGCCATGGAAAAGAGAGCCAATCCCACCCGTCCCGAGCCCAATCCCGGCGTGATGGACATTGCCGCCTATGTGCCCGGACGCGAAACCGTGCATGGCGTCGACAAGGTCTACAAGCTCTCGTCCAACGAAACGCCGCTGGGCTGCTCGCCGAAGGTGCGCGCGGCCATCGAGGCGACGCTTGCGAAGCTGGAAATCTACCCGGACGGACAGTCGGAGGACCTGCGCCACGCCATCGCCGAAGTGCACGGCCTGAACCCGGCCAACATCGTCTGCTCCAACGGTTCCGACGAACTGCTCGGCCTGCTGGCCCACGTCTATCTCGGCGAAGGCGACGAGGCGATCTATACCGAGCACGGTTTCCTGGTCTACCGCATCCAGATCCTCGCCAACGGCGCGACGCCCGTCGTGGCTGCCGAGAAGGACGAGACGGCCGACGTCGACGCCATCCTGGCCTGCGTGACGGAGCGCACCAAGGTCGTGTTCCTGGCGAACCCGAACAATCCGACCGGCACCTACATTCCCTACGAGGACGTCAAGCGGCTGCGCGCCTCGCTGCCGTCCCACGTGCTGCTGGTGCTGGATGCGGCCTACGCGGAATATGTGCGCCGGAACGATTACGAGGCCGGCATGGAACTGGTGGCCAACAACGACAACACGGTGATGACGCGCACCTTCTCCAAGATCTACGGGCTCGCGGGCCTGCGGATCGGCTGGATGTATGCGCCGGCGCATATCTGCGATGCCATCAACCGGGTGCGCGGGCCGTTCAACGTCAACGCACTGGCGATCAAGGCCGGTGCTGCGGCGATCCGCGATCGCGGCTTCATCGAGGCGGCGGTGTCGCACAACGACGAGTGGCTGGCGAAGCTGACCGAGGCCTTCACCGGGCTCGGCCTGCGGGTGACGCCGTCGGTCGGCAATTTCGTGCTGGTGCATTTCCCGGAGAACGATCCGGAGCACACGGCGGAAGCGGCGGATGCCTTCCTCTGCGCCCGCGGCTACGTGCTGCGCCGCGTGACCGGTTACGGTTTCCCGAACGCATTGCGGATGAGCATCGGCACGGCGGAGGCCAACGAAGGCGTCATCGCGGCGCTGAAGGCGTTCCTGAAAGGATAATCCCTTGGCTGACAGCAGTTCCGCGGCGGCGGGCGGCGAACCGATGTTCGCGCGCATCGCCCTCATCGGCATTGGCCTGATCGGCTCGTCGCTCGCCCACGTCATCCGGCGGGAGGGGCTGGCCGGCGAAACCGTCGTGTCGACGCGCAGCGCCGACACGCTGAAGCGCGCCGAAGAGCTGGGGCTGGGCGACCGCTACGAGGCCGACGCGGCCACGGCGGTGCGCGATGCCGATCTCGTCATCGTCTCGGTTCCCGTCGGCGCGTCGGGTTCGGTTGCCAAGGCCATCGCCGGGGCGCTGAAGCCGGGCGCGATCCTCACCGACGTCGGCTCCACCAAGCGCTCGGTCATCGACCAGATGGCGCCGCACGTGCCGCAGGGCGTGCATTTCATTCCCGGTCACCCGATCGCCGGTACGGAGCGTTCCGGCCCCGACGCCGGCTTTGCCGACCTGTTCGAGGGGCGCTGGTGCATTCTCACCCCGGTGGACGGCACGGACGAGGCTGCGGCCGACCGGCTGCGCGCCTTCTGGGAAGCCTGTGGTTCGCGCGTCGACGTCATGGATGCAGACCACCACGACCGGGTGCTGGCCATCGTCTCGCACCTGCCGCACATCATCGCCTACAACATCGTCGGCACGGCGGACGACCTGGAAACGGTGACCAAGTCGGAAGTCATCAAGTATTCGGCCTCCGGCTTCCGCGACTTCACGCGCCTTGCGGCGTCCGATCCGACGATGTGGCGCGACGTCTGCCTGCACAACAGGGATGCGATCCTGGAAATGCTGGCGCGGTTTTCCGAGGACCTCTCGGCGCTGCAGCGGGCGGTGCGCTGGGGCGACGGCGACAAGCTGTTCGACCTCTTCACCCGCACGCGGGCGATCCGCCGCTCGATCATCGAGGCCGGCCAGGATACCGCGGAACCGGATTTCGGGCGTCACGCGGATCACGCCCCGAAGGGCTGACGTCTCCGGTCAGGGCAGCGGCGGCAGCGGGTTCAGCCGGATGAAGCCAATCGTCGGCACGCCATCCTTGACGCTGACCGGCAGGGTCGGGCCTTCTGCACTGCCTCCGGCAACGGTGACCGCCGTCAGCACGGTATCGACCGTCCTGGCCTGTTGCGGGTAGAACTTCTTCGCCAGCGACGCCAGCGCGGACGGGTTGCGCAGGGTCAGCGAGAAATCGCCGCTGAGACGCCCCTGCGTGTCGACGCTGTAGGGGCCGGTGATGCGCATGCCGGAGGTCTCGCCGATCGCCAGCGAGAGATCGCGCAGCGTGCCCTCCGTGCCGCGCAGCGACCGGTTGCCGCTGGCCAGCCAGAAGGCGCCGTCGCGCATGCCCAGATCGGCCGTCAGGGCGAGGGGCGGCAGGTCCTGGCCGCTGGTCAGCGCCTTGTCGACCTGCACGCCGGTCAGTGCCGCTGCGATGTCGAGCGCACCCTGGTTGGTGCGCATGTGAAGCTGGACATCCTCGGCCGTGCCGATTGGCGGCTGTTCGCCGGAGCGGACAGCCAGGCGTGCCTTGCGCGCCTCCAGCGAGACGCGCGCCGGCACGGGCCGGCTCGCGCGTACGCTGGCCTGGAGGTTTTCCCAGTCGGCCGCCAGCGGCAGGAGGCCGGGCAGGTCGATCTCGGCCGGGCCGTCGATCTCGCCGACGACGTGGCTCGGCGCGTAGACCTGCGCGGCGGTCCGCAGGGCCCCGGCCTTCACCGCGATGCCGCCTTCGGGGCGGCGCCATCCCGTGGCATCGCAGAACAGGCCGATGCGGAACGGATAGCCGCGGGCTTCCGGGCTGGCGCATTCGGCCTCGACGCCGCGCTCGGCCTGGCGGGCGAGGGCGAGGCGGGTTTGCTCTTCGAGGCGACCGGCGATATAGAACCAGCCGGCCGTGTAGAGCGCGATGGCCGCGACGATGGACACGGCGAGCCAGATAAAGCGGCGTGCGTAGCGGGGAGCGGGCTTGTCGGTTCGGGTCATCGCGACGGGCGGCCTTTCATTTCAGTCATGGAACGTTTCGCATGAACACGAACGCCGATATGGGCGATTTTTGGGTCTTCGGCTACGGTTCGCTGATGTGGCGGCCCGGGTTCGATTTCATCGAGAGCCGGCGCGCGCACCTTCATGGCTTCCGGCGGGCACTGTGCGTGCGGTCCTACGTGCATCGCGGCACCGAACAGCGGCCGGGCCTCGTGCTCGGCCTCGACAAAGGCGGGTCGTGCGTCGGCGTGGCGTTCCAGGTGGCGGGCGTCCATCGCGACGGGGTGATCACCTACCTGCGGGAGCGCGAACTGGTGACGCATGTCTACCGCGAGCGCTGGCTCAGCATCTCGCTCGACGATGGCCGGCGGGTTCCGGCGCTGGGCTATGTCGTCGACCAGCACCACCGGCAATATGCCGGACGCCTGGGCGTCGACGAGGCGGCCCGCCACGTGGCCGGGGCGCGGGGGCAGTCCGGCCCGAACGAGGAATATGTCGCCAACACGGTGGAGCACCTGCGCCAGATGGGGATCCGCGACCGCTGGCTGGAGGCGGTCGCCCACCACATGCATCAGCGCTGACCGGGGCATCAGCGCCGCGGAAGGCCGGCGGTATCGATGCCGAGTTCCTCGAGGCGCCGTATGGCCGTCTCCGGCATGGGCGGCGGGTTGGCGCCGGTGGCCGCCTCGACGAGATAGGCGTCGCAGGCTGCCTCGATCTCCGACTGCAGGCGCGCCTGGAATTCCTCGCGCGGGAGCCCGGCCGGGATCGGCGGCAGGAAACGGGCCCGGATGGTGCCGGGATAGCGCAGCATCTTGCGGCGCGGCCAATAGAGGCCGGCGACATGGGCGACCGGGACCACCGGCACGTTCAACTGCGAATAGAGCTCGACGATGCCGTACTTGTAGGCCGGTTCGGCGCCGGGCGGACGCCGCGTGCCTTCCGGGTAGATGATCAGTTGCCGCCCCTCGGCCATTTTCTCCCGGGCTTCGCGAACAGCCTTCTTCAGCGCGACCGACCGTTTGCCGCGATCGATCGGGATCATGCGCATCTTGGCCACGTACCAGCCGAACAGCGGTATCCACATCAGTTCCCGCTTGAGGATGTAGAGGGCATCGGGAATCCACGGCAGGAAGGCGATGGTGTCCCAGACGGACTGGTGCTTCGGCGCGATGATATAGCCGCCATCGGGCAGGTTCTCCTGGCCGGTGACTTCCGATTTCACGCCTCCGATCCAGTGGAGCAACCACAGGTTCACCCTCGCCCAGGTCTTGGGGACCCACCAGGACTTCTTTCGTGGCGCGACGAAGTAGAAAGGCGTGTAGACGATCATCTGGACGATGGTCGCCACGTAGAAAGCCGCGTTGAACAGCAGGGAGCGCAGGAGGATCATGAAGCGTCCGGACCAGTATGATGTGCTGCCGACCGGATTACACGATGGCGCGCGAAAGGCCAATGCCGGGCAGGCGATGGCGGTGGCGCAGGTTTGCCCTGCCTGACCGGGGCGGCGGACGGTCTGAAATCGCCGTTGCGGCGGCGGATCGCCCGACCCGCCTGCAGAACGGTTCCTTGTTTCGCATTTGTGCGACGGCGGATGATTTCATCCGCCTGCAAAACGGTTCCTTGTTTCGCATTTGTGCGACGGCGGATGATTTCATCCGCCTGCAGAACGGTTCCTTGTTTCGCATTTGTGCGACGGCGGATGATTTCATCCGCCTGCAAAATGCTAGTGCACCGAGGCTCGCAGGGATTCGGATTCCTGGTCGCCCGGGAAGACGCCGCGCGCCATCGCGGCCACATACTTGGTATATTCCGTCAGCAGCACGCGCAGCGCGGCCGGTTTCACCATCCAGCGGCCGTCATCCATGGGCGTGTTGACCACCGGCCAGGGTGTGATGGCAATGTCGCCGGCCGTCCGCTTCAGTTCCATCATCGAGCGCGGCATGTGGTAGTTGTTCGTCACCAGGATGACGCTTCTGTAGCCGTTGCGCTTGAGCCACTTGGCGCTCTCCGTCGCATTGCCGATGGTGTCCAGCGCCTCGATGTCGATGTCGATGCAGCAGTTGAACAGGGCGCTGCGCGCGCCGGTCGCCTTGCGCAGGCTGGTGCGGGTGGTGACGGGATTGACGCCTGAAATCAGCAGGCGCTTGCCGTGGCCGTTCTCGAGCAGGTCGATGGCGGTGTCGAGGCGATGATAGCCGCCGGTGAGCACGATGATCGCGTCGGCATCGGCAATCGCCCCGGGCGGCGCCATGCGGCTGACGGAGTCGGCGAAAAAGGTGAAGCCGGCGACGAAGACCGCGGCGATGACGAGAATGCCGAGAAACGTGTAGCGCCAGGCACGGCGGAGCCGGCGGATCACGGTCGGCCCCTCCGTCTTCTCCGCCATCGCTGCCGGCATGGCAGCCCCGGCGCAATCATCGTTGGCATTCGCGTTCATGCAATTTCGTTACATGGCAATTGCGGCATTGAATAGCCAAAAATGCGGACAATCCGGCCGCTCCGGCGGTTCGCTGCCCGCGCGGGAGGTCAGCCGCTGCTGGTGGCGTCGAGGTCATTGAGATGGGACAGGACGGTGAAATGGGTTGTCAGCGCGGTGAGAAGGGAGATCAGGATCACGACTGCGATGACGCCCAGATAGCCCGGAATGCCGATGCCGAAGGTGCCGAACAGGGCCGTGGCCTGGTCGGCCTGCGGCGTGGCCAGGTTGCTCGCCGTCCACCAGGAGATCAGCAGGAAGACGAGAACCGCAAGCGCCCCGCCGATGGCCGCGCCCTTCATGCCGACGGAGAGGAAATGGCTGCGGAACTCCACCGCGATGAACTTGCCCTCGGCGCCGACGAAATGGAGCACCTCGATGATATGGGCATTGCCGGCCATGGCGCCACGGGTGGCGAAGACCACGGTCAGAACGGTGGCCGCCAGCATGAGGGCGAGAACGGCCATGCCGATGGCGACCGTCGTGCGCGCCATGGAGACCAGGCGGTCGACCCAGGCGCGGTGATCGTCGAGGGACAGGTGCTCCACCGCGCCGGTCAGGGCCTGGCGCATGGCGTTGAAATCGGGCGGATTGCGTTCGTTGATGGTGACCACGACGAGGCGTGGCACCGGCAGTTCATCGATGTCGAGGCCGCTGCCGAGCCAGGGCTCGAGCAGGCGGGCGGTGGCTTCCCGGTCGACGATCTCGGCCGACCTGACGCCGTCGAACCCTTCGGCGATGGCGGCCGCCTTGGCCAGCGCCGCGTCCATGTCGAAGCCGTCCTCCGGGCGGATCTGGATCGTCGCCTCGCGGGCGATCTGGCTTTGCCAGGTCGAGGCGGTGTCGCGGACCAGCGTGACGGCGCCGAGCGTCAGGCAGGACAGGAAGGTCATGATGGCGATGACGAAGATCAGCGCCCGGCCGGCGACGTTGCCGGACGGGACGATGGGCGTGGGCCTGCGCGCGCGGGTGTTGAGGATGCGCGGAATGGCCCGGACCGGCATGTCGGGGAGTTTCGGCAGGCGCGGCGTCTCGCCGACCCGGCTGGCCTTGCCGCCGTCCTTCGGCGCCTTCGTGCCCGGTGCTGCCTGCGGCGGCCTAGTCATAGATATCCAGCCTCCCGTCGGAGAGGATCATGCGCCGGGCATCGACCTGGTTCATCAGCGACAGGTCGTGGGTGGCGATGAGGACGGCGGTTCCGGACCGGTTCAGTTCGATGAAAAGGCGGAGCAGGCGTCGCGCCAGGGGCGGGTCGACGTTGCCCGTCGGTTCGTCGGCGAGCAGAATCTCGGGCTGCTCGATCAGGGCGCGGGCGATGGCGGCACGCTGCTTCTCGCCGCCGGAGAGGACCGGGGGGAGGACATGCATGCGGTCGCCGAGGCCGACCCACTTGAGCAGCTCGGTGACGTCGTTGCGGTAGCCGGATTCCTCGCGGCCGCGGATGCGCAGCGGCAAGGCAACGTTTTCCCACGTGGTCATGTGGTCGAGGAGCCGGAAATCCTGGAAGACGACGCCGATGCGCCGCCGCAGGTGCGGCAGTTCGGCCCGGGTGATCTGGGTGCGGTCCTTGCCGAAGACCGTGATCAGCCCGCGCGTCGGCTTGAGCGACATGAACAACAGGCGCAGCAGGGTGGTCTTTCCGGCGCCCGACGGCCCGGTCAGGAACTGGAAGGAGCGCTCCGGCAACTGAAAGGAGATGTCGCGAAGGATCTCCGGTCCCATGCCATATCTGAGGCCAACATTCTCGAAACGGATCACGCCGTTCAATCCTTCGCCTGCGGCGCCGCGGACGCCATACCCGGTGCCGGGCAAATCAGTCGTTCGTCTTGGTTAGCTGTCCCGGGCACGAGGGGTCAAGAATCCTCTCGCCCGGTGGCGGTTTTGAGGAAGCGTTAACCATTTCTTGACGCGGGCCACGCCACACATGAGGGAACGACGAATCAGGCGAACCATGGCGACGCAGACCGGCCCCCAGCCGCTGGACGGCGAGATCATCGACATGCGGGACCCGGCGGGCGCTCCCGGGGCCGCCGGCCTGCGGGACGATGCCGAGGTCGTCGGCTTCGAAGCCGTGACGCCGGATACGGACACGCAGGCCCACGGCAGCCGGGCGTGGCGCCAGCCGCCTGACACCGGGGTTCTGGCGGCCGGCGCAGACGGCCTGGCGATGCTGCGCGCGCAGCCGGCGGGCGCCGAAGACGGCGCCACGCGGGAGCACTGGGCCGGCCGCTGGCTGAAAACGGCCGGTTTCGTCTGTGCCGGCGCCGCGTTCTGGGTCAATGGCGGTCATGCGCTGTTCATCGGCCCATCTTCCGCGCCCGACCTCGTGATCGCCGACGTGACGTCGCGCCTGGAGACGCGCGACGGGCAATCGCTGGTGCGGGTGGATACGCGCGTGGAAAACCGCGGCAGCGGAACGGCGCAATTGCCGACCCTGGTGGTCTCGGTGCACGGGCGGGACGGATCGACCACACGGTACAAGCTGGGGACAAGCCGGAACGGCCTCGGACCGGGCGCAAGCCACCTCTTTTCCGGCCATGTCGCAGCGCCTAATGTAGGCGTTGACCGGGTGTCTGTGCGCCTGGCAAACGCGGGGAGCGGCTAATGCAGACGGTCAGGGGCAAACAGATCGAAGTGCTGTTCAGCGCGTCCACCATCGCCCGGCGCAACCTCGAACTGGCCAAGGAGATCGCCGAGCGCGACTTCAACGACCTGCTCGTCATTTCCGTGCTCAAGGGCTCGTTCATCTTCGCGGCCGACCTGATCCGGGCCATGCATGATGTCGGGGTGGCGCCGGAGGTGGAATTCATCATGATCTCCTCCTACGGGGCCGGGCGCACCAGCGGCGAGGTCAAGGTGCTGCGCGACATCGACAACGACGTCACCGGGCGCGACATCCTCGTCATCGACGACATCCTGGAATCGGGCAAGACGCTGAAATTCGTCCGCGAGCTGATGCTGTCGCGCGGGGCGCGGTCTGTTTCCATCGCCGTTCTGCTCGACAAGCGCATGCGCCGGACCAGCGAGATCGATGCCGATTTCACGGGGTTTGACTGCCCCGACTATTTCGTGGTCGGCTATGGCATGGATGCCGGTCACGCGTTCCGCGAACTGCCCTATGTCGGGTTCATCAAGGATGAGGCTTGAGGACAACCATGGCCAAGATACTTCTTGTCGAAGATGACGATTCGGTGCGCACCTTCACCGCGCGTGCGCTCGGCGTGGACGGGCACAGCGTGGAAACGGCCGAGGACGGCGAGATCGGACTGTCCATCCTGACCGGCGAATCGGGTGGCTTTGACCTCGTGCTGTCGGACATCCGCATGCCGGTGATGGACGGCATCGAGATGGCCAGGACGGCTGCCCGGGATTTTCCCGGACTGAAGATCCTGCTGATGACGGGCTATGCCGAACAGCGCGAACGGGCCGGCGACCTGGCCGAGATCATCATCGACGTGGTGCCCAAGCCGTTCACGCTGTCGGAAATCCGCTCGGCCGTTGCCGGCGCCCTGGCCGCCTGAGCGGCCTGGAGCGTTTCCGCAATTCCCTGGATTGCTCCAAAGCTCCCCGTTGTTTCTACGCGCTTCCGGACGGGACCCGGTGTCCACTTTCGCTGGAATTGCTCTAGCTACCGGCTGACTGGAAAAAGGTCAGCCGGTTCGAGAAGGGGTCCGTCAGCGTCATTTCGCGCATGCCCCAGGGCTGGTCGATGATGGCCGGTCGAAGATGGCGATCGTCTTTCGCGGCCAGTTCGCGATGGAATTCTTCGATATCCTGAACGGCGATGCGAATCCTGGCGCCCGGCGAGCTGTCGCCGTGGTGCTCGGAGAGATGGAGCACGGCGTCATCACGCCGGATTTCCAGGTACAGGGGCAGCGCCGGTTCGAAACGGTGCTCGAAAACGACCGTGAAGGACAGGTAGCCGCAATAGAATTCGCGGGCCTTCTGCTCATCGAAGATTCGCAGGATGGGAACCGGAGTGCCGAGAGCCGTCACTGCTGCTCCAGCAGGCGCTCGAGATATTCCTTCTCCAGTTGCGGCGACAGCGCATCGCCCAGGCGCTTGCGAATGGCCTCGAGGATTTCGCGGGCGCGCTGCGCATCGATCTCGTCGGGCACCTTCACGGTATCGCCAAAATCCGGACCGGTAGTCGCCCGCGGCCGGCCGAGCGGATCGCGGTCGTCGGCGCGCGTGTTGCCGCCGGGCTCGGAGCCGCCCTGTCCGTTCTGCTGCGCCTGCTGCTGCATCTGGTTCATCATGTCCTGGGCGCCGCGGCGAAGGGCTTCCAGCGCCTCGCCCTGGCGGCCGACGGCCGATTCGCCATCGGCCTGGCCGAGCGCCTTGCCGGCCTGGCCCATGCGGTCCTGCGCCTCGCCGAAGCCTTCGCCCGGCTCGATGCCCATGCCGCGCAGGCTCTCCATGAGCTGGCCCAGTTCACCCTGCAGCTGTCCCTGGCCTTCCTGGAGGCCACGAAGCGCCTCGGCCAGTTCGTCGGGCGTCATGCCACCCTGACCCTGGCCCGGCTGCTGGCCGTTCTGGCCCATCTGGCCGTCCTGCTGGCCCTGTTGCCCCTGCTGTCCGCGCTGGCCCTGCTGCCCGCGCTGGCCCTGTTGCCGGCCTTCGCCCTCCTGCTGTCCGCGCTGCATCTGGTCGAGGCGGAACGTCTCGTTCATCATTTCCTGCTGGCGGCGCATCAGTTCGCCGAGCTTGTTCATCTGCTGGCGCATCTGGCCCTGCTGACCCTGCTGGCCATTCTGCTGGCGGCCGGCCTGCAGGTTGCGCATCATGTTCTCAAGCTGGGAAAGAAGCTGCTCGGCCTTGTCGCGCTGACCGGACTTGGCGAGGTCCTCCATCTGCTTGAGCATCTGCTCCAGGTCGGACTGGCTGAGTTCCTGGCCCTGCTGGGGCATCTGCTGCGCCATGTTGGGATCCTGCTGCGCGCGCTCGGCGAATTCGCGCAGGAAATTGTTCAGCGCCTCGCGCAATTCCGCGATCCGCTTCTCGATTTCCTCGTCGCTGGCGCCGTTTTCTAGCGCGTCCCGCAGGGCCTGCTGGGCATCGCGGAGGCGGCGTTCGGCGTCGGTCAGGTCGCCGTCCTCGATCTGGACCGCCAGTTCCCACATGTAATCGACGGTTTCGCGCAGGGCATCGTCGCTGTCGGCCAGCTTGAGCCGGGTCCGCAGCGCCATAAGGCCCAGGTAATGGGCCATGTTTGAGAACGTGTCCTCGGGGCGAAGCGTGGCCGAATCGAGCAGCAGCAGCACCCTTGGCTTGCGGTTGGCATCCAGTGCCAGCATGCGTCTCTGCTCGATCACCGCCCTGGCCAGCGGGTTGGTGAAAACGCGCTCGGGCATGGTGATCGCGACCGGCTGCGTGTAGCCTTCCTGACCGGCGGCGTCCGTCACCTTGAGGCGCATGCGCGCCCTGGCGCCTGCCCAGGGGTGTTCGGCCATCATGGTCGTGGTTTCGGCATCCGCCTGGCGGCCGCGCGGCATGGTCAGCGGCATTTCAGGTGCTTCATAGAGCGGATGGGCGTTCGGCGCCTGTTTCTCGGCCAGTTCGAACAGGGTTTCGCCGGATTGGGCGCCGTAGTCGTCCTTGACCGTGTAGCCGAGCGTGAAGGTGCCGTTGGGTTCGCGCTTGGGATCTCCCTTCAGGGCGATTTCGGGCGGCTGGTCGGGGATGACGGTGAAGGCCCAGTCGTTGATCGGCGTGTCACCCATGGACAGCCGGAGGTGGCCGTCGCCTTCGAGCGTCAGCGAGAACTGGCGGGCCGCCGTTCCGGTGCTGCCGGCGGGCGCGGACGACGAGGCGCCTTCCGGATCGATGACCCGGGCGGCTTCGGCGCCGGCGGCCTGGAACGACAGGTCCTCGCTGCCTTCGCCGCCGGTGACGCGCACGATGGCCCTGGAGCCTTCCGGAACGGTGAAACCGGATTCGCCGCGATTGGCATCGGCGGTGAGGAAAACGGGCGCCCGCCCGGTGTAGGCCGGCGGCGTGACCCATGCATCGACACGGGGCGGGATGGCCGGGGCGCCGCCGCGCGCGGTCAGGAGGTCGGTGAGACGGCCGCCGTTCGGGCCGAAGGAAAAGGCAAAGGCGGCTGCAAGCAGGAGGGCCGGAACGGCACGCAGCGCCCAGGGATCACGCGCCGGAACGCCGGTGGAGGGCGAGCCGGGCGCCAGCCGGTCCAGTCCGGCGGCGATGCGCTTCTGGTGCTCGCGCCACAGGGCCTCGGCGAAGGGATCGCGCGCGCGCGCGGCCAGCGTGTCGGTCTGTGCCGTGACCGGCCGGTGCAGCAGTGCGTTGGCGCGCTCGATGCGGTGGTCGACGTCCTGCGAGCGCGGCAGGCGCAGGCGGGTCAGCGGGTAAAGGGAGGCAAGCGCGGCCAGGGCAAGCGCCGCGCCGGTCGCATAGCGGACGCCATCGGGCATGAGGCGGAAGAGGCCGAACCAGGAGATGACGGCGAAGAGCGCGGCGACGATGACCAGCGGCAGGCAGAGCGGCCAGAGGCGCTCGACGATCATCACGAGGCGCACGATGAACCGCGTGCGTTTCAAACGTTGCATGAGGCCGGTCGTGGTCTGCATGGCGTCCTTCCGCTTTCCCTGCCCATCATCGGCCGGGACCAGGGACAAGGATAGCGAAAAATGCGCCAAAGGCGAGGCCACCCCACGCAAACGTGAGCGGCCGTCTTTTCCGGCCGGCGGCGGCTCAGAGCCAGTCGGGCAGGGAATCGAGGCCGATCATGTCGTCGTAGCCGGGGCGGGGCCGGATGACATGGAAACGGTCGCCATTGACCAGCACCTCGGGCACCAGCGGGCGGGAATTGTAGGTCGATGCCTGGACGGCGCCGTAGGCCCCGGCCGAACCGACCGAGAGCAGGTCGCCGGCCGAGACGCGCGGCATTTCGCGGTCCTGGGCCAGGTAGTCGCCGGTTTCGCAGACCGGGCCGACGATATCGGCGAAGATCCGCGAGGCGGTCGCGGCCTTCTGCTCGACCGGATAGATCTCGTGATGGGCGTCGTAGAGCGTCGGGCGGATCAGGTCGTTCATGCCGGCGTCGACGATGACGAAATTCTTCGCGTCGCCTTCCTTCACGTAGATCACTTCCGTCACGAGGATCCCGGCATTGCCGGAAATCAGGCGCCCGGGCTCGAAGATGGCCTTGAGGCCCAGCTGCGTGACGTGCTTGCGCACGACCTCGGCATAGTGCTCGGGCAGCGGCGGCGGGTTGTTGTCGTCCTTGTAGGGGATGCCAAGGCCGCCACCGAGGTCAACGTGCTCGATCTCGTGGCCGTCCTGGCGCAGGGTCTGCACGAGTT
Source organism: Zhengella mangrovi (assembly GCF_002727065.1). GTDB lineage: Bacteria > Pseudomonadota > Alphaproteobacteria > Rhizobiales > Rhizobiaceae > Zhengella > Zhengella mangrovi. The sequence goes on from NZ_PDVP01000014.1 coordinate 41,349, forward strand.
CGGTAAGGAGCGCGAAGGCGTCGTCGAAGGGCTGCAGTTCGGTGATCTGGCTGCCGATGTGCATGTCGATGCCGGCGACACGGATGCCGGGCAATCCGGCGGCCTCGGCATAGACGGCGCGGGCGCGCTGCCAGGGTATGCCGAACTTGTTCTCCGCCTTGCCGGTGGAAATCTTGCGGTGGGTCCTGGCGTCCACGTCCGGGTTGATGCGCAGCGAGACGGCCGCTTCCCGGCCGAGCGCCACGGCGCGGGCCGACAGCAGTTCCAGTTCCGGTTCCGATTCGACGTTGAAGCAGCAGATGCCGGCCTGCAAGGCAAAATCGATCTCGCGGGCGGTCTTGCCGACGCCGGAGAAGACGATCCGGCCGGCGGGAATGCCGGCGGCAAGCGCGCGCCGCAGTTCGCCCTCGGAGACCACGTCGGCGCCGGCGCCGAGGGCTGCCAGCGTCTTCAGGACGGCCTGGTTGGAATTGGCCTTCATGGCATAGCAGATCATCGCGTCGAGGCCTTCGAAGGCCTTGGCGAAAACCTCGTAATGCCGTCTCAGCGTGGCGCTGGAATAGACGTAGAAGGGCGTGCCGACGGCGCGGGCGATCTCCGGCACCGGCACATCCTCGGCGTGGAGCACGCCGTCACGATATTCGAAATGGTTCACGGCAGACGATCCTGGCGCTCAAGACAGATGGATCACTCGATCAGCGGATCGAGAATGAAAGGCTTGTTCTTTTCCGGTTTCTGCGGCTCGGGCACCTTCTCGCCGGTCTTGCGCGCGTCCCGGGCCTCGCGAACCGATGCCTGGTAGGGCGTTTCCAGCGAACTGCGGCGGCCGCACCCGGCGGCCACGGCCGCGATCATCAGGAGGCAGAGCCCGGTCGAAAGGGATTTACTGATCGCGGTCATCGGTCTTCCGTTGTGTGATCCGGGACTTCCTATAACTGATCGCAGCGTCTTTTGCACCCGCGTTCGACCCCGCCTCACCCCTTTGCGAGTCGCTTTTTCCAGTAGCGGACCTGCTTTTTCACCTGCGCCGGGGCCGTGCCGCCATAGGAGGCGCGGCTCTTCACCGACTGGGCAACCTGGAGCACGGGGAAGACGGCATCGGTGATCGCCGGGTTGATCGCCTGGAGGTCGGCCAGAGGCAGGCGCTCCAGCGGGCAGCCGCGCTCCACGGCCAGCGCGACGGCGCGGCCGGTGACGTGGTGCGCCTCGCGGAAGGGCAGGCCGACCTCGCGGACCAGCCAGTCGGCCAGGTCGGTGGCCGTGGACATGCCGGAGCCTGCGGCTTTCTTCATGGCGGCGACATTGACGTCCATCTCGGCGAACATGCCGGTCATGGCTGCCAGCATCAGGTCCAGCGTCTCAGCGGCATCGAAGACGGCTTCCTTGTCTTCCTGCATGTCCTTGGAATAGGCCAGCGGCAGGCCCTTCATCACGGTCAGCAGGGCGATCAGATCGCCGTTGATGCGGCCTGTCTTGGCGCGAATCAGTTCCGCGGCATCCGGGTTCTTCTTCTGCGGCATGATGGACGACCCGGTCGAAAAGCTGTCGGAAAGCTTCACGAAGCCGAACTGCGGCGTCGACCAGATCACGATCTCCTCGGCCATGCGCGACAGGTGCGAGGCGCAGATGGCGGCGATGGAGAGAAACTCCAGCGCGAAATCGCGGTCGGACACGGTGTCCATGGAATTGCGCGTCGGTTCGCGGAAACCGAGGGCCTTCGCGGTCATGTGGCGGTCGATCGGATAGCCCGTGCCGGCCAGCGCGGCGGCGCCGAGCGGGCATTCGTCGAGACGCTCGATGGCGTCGGCAACGCGCGAGCGGTCGCGGGCGAACATCTCGACATAGGCCATGCAGTGATGGCCGAAGGTGACCGGCTGGGCGGTCTGAAGGTGGGTAAAGCCGGGCATGACGGTGGCCGCATGGGCCTCTGCCTTGGCGAGCAGCACCTCGATGAGCCCCTTCAGCGCGGCATGCGTGCGCTGCAGTTCCTCCTTCACCCAGAGGCGGAAGTCGGTGGCCACCTGGTCGTTGCGGGAGCGGGCGGTGTGCAGCCTTCCGGCGGCCGGGCCGACCAGGTCGGCAAGGCGCGCCTCGACATTCATGTGGATGTCTTCCAGGCGGGTGGAAAACTCGAATTTCCCGTCCTCGATCTCTGACAGGATCGTGTTCAGCCCGTGAACGATCTTGTCATGGTCGTCCGCCGAAATTATGCCAGTTTCACGAAGCATGGCGGCGTGGGCCAGCGATCCGCGGATGTCCTGGGCATAGAGCTTCCGGTCGAAGCCGATGGACGCGTTGATCGCTTCCATGATGGCGGCGGGGCCGGAGGCGAAGCGTCCACCCCACATCTGGTTGCTGGTCTTGTTGTCGCTCATGGCCCTGTTCACACCCCGGGAGTGGTTCTTCAATGGCTGACGGAAAGACGTCCCTGTCCTTCAAGTGGATTGCCGGCGCGGCGGTTGCCGCCGTGCTTGCCGGCGCCGGCGCGGTATACGTGACAATGGCGCCGTCTGGCAATGGCGGGACGCAGACGGCGGACGTCGACTGCCCGGTCAACGCGGAGCGCCGCGCAGCCATCGACGCCGCGGCGACAGGCGAGGTCGCTGCCTTCGCCTCGGCCGATCCGGAAAACCTGTCCGGCCTGTCCTTTCAGGGGCGCGACGGCAAGGCGATGACGCTCGCCGATTTCAAGGGCAAGACCATCCTCGTCAACCTGTGGGCGACCTGGTGCGTGCCCTGCCGCAAGGAGATGCCGGCGCTGAACGGGCTGGAGCAGCAGCTTGGCGGCGACGAGTTCCAGGTGGTCGCGATCAACATCGACACCGGCGAGCCGGAAAAGGTCGACCGCTTTCTCGACGAGGTGGGCGTCTCGGCGCTCGGGCGCTACAGCGATTCCTCGATGCGCATCTTCAACGAGTTCAAGAAGCGCAGCCTGGCGCTGGGCCTGCCGGCGACCGTGCTGGTCGATCCGAAGGGCTGCCTGCTGGGCAAGATCAACGGTCCGGCCGAGTGGGACAGCGCCGATGCCATCGGCCTGATCGAGGCGGCGATGGGCGGTGCCGCGCCCGCGCAGTAGGATCAGCCCAGACGGGCTTCGAAATCCTCGTATCCGAAACGTTTCACCACGTCGGCCTGACCGGTGCGGCTGTCCCAGATGACGAGAGCCGGAAGCGGCGTGCCGTTGAAGGTGGTGGCCTTGACGCCGGTGTAATAGGCGAGATCGAGGAAGACCAGGCGGTCGCCGATCTCCGGCAGCCGATCGAAGCGGTAGGTGCCGATGGTGTCGCCGGCCAGGCAGGTGGGACCGCCGACACGGGCAACGGCGGGGTCGTTGACGTCACGCGGGTCGAGGTCGCGCGGCAGCGTGGCGGCGCCGAGGCAATCCGGCGTGAACGGAGCTTCGAGCACGTCCGGCATGTGGCAGGTGGCGGAGGCATCGGTGATGATCACCGGAGCGCCCGTGGTGCCGACATCCAGCACTTCGGCCACGACGGCGCCCGCGTGCAGGGCGACGGCCGTGCCTGGTTCCAGGTAGACCTGGAGGCCGGTGCGCTCGCGGAAGCCGCGCAGGAGCGCGATCGCCTCGTCGACCGGGAAGCCGTCGTCGGTGAAAAGGACGCCACCGCCCAGGTTGATCCAGCCGATGGCCGGAAACAGGTGGGCAAAACGCGTCTCGACCGCTTCGAGGTAGCGGGCGAAGGCATCCAGGCCATGGTCGCACAGGGCGTGGACATGGATGCCGGAGAAGGGCGCCATGTCGTCCGGCGTCAGGTCCGCGGCATCGATGCCGAGCCGCGACCACGGTCCGGCGGGATCGTAGAGCGGGTTGGCCACCTCGCGGTGATGGGGGTTCAGCCGCAGGCCGAGCTGCGGGCTGTCCCGGCCTTTGAGCAGGGGCGCGAAGCGGCGGTATTGCGTCAGCGAATTGAAGATGAGGTGATCGGCATAGCGGCATATCCCGTCAATCTCTTCGGGCTTCAGCCCGGGCGCGAAGGCGTGCATCTCGCCGCCGAAGCGCGTCTTGCCGAGACGGGCCTCGTAAAGGCCGCTGGCGGCGGTGCCGTCCAGGTACCGGGCGATGATGTCGGCCACGGCAAAGGTGGAGAAGGCCTTCAGTGCCAGCAACACCCTGACGCCGGCTTCGTCGGCGATGCGGCGCAGGATGCGGCAATTGTGCTCGATGCGGGCGCGGTCGATCACGTAGGCGGGGCTCGGAAGGCCCGCCGTCTCCAGCATGTGGAAATAGCCCGGCTGCATGGCGTCAGCCGGACCAGGGCCAGGAGCCGTCGAGCGGCAGTTCCCGGACCTGCCAGCCGATGCCGGTCTCGGGCATCATGGCGAGGAAAGGGTCGGGATCGAGTTCCTCCATGTTGACCATGGTTCCCGGGTTCCAGGCGCCATTGGCCAGCAGCCGTGCCGCGGTGATCACCGGAACGCCGGTGGAATAGGAAATTGACTGGGCGCCGACCTCGCGGAAATTGTCCGCGTGGTCGCAGATCGACCAGATGAAGAAGCGCTTCTCCTCGCCGTTCCGGCGGCCACGGATGTCGACGCCGATGCAGATCTTGCCCGTATAGTCCTTGGCCAGGCTGGCGGGATCGGGCAGCAACGCCTTGACCAGCCGGTTTGGCGTGACCATGGCACCGTCCACCTCGACGGGGATCGAGGATGTCAGGCCGAGCTTGTCGAGCACCTCGAAGACCTTGAGGTAGTGCTCGCCGAAGCCCATCCAGAAGGTGATGCGCGGCGTGTCCGGGAAATTGACGGCCAGAGACTGCAGTTCGTCATGGCCCATGGAATAGACGCGGTGCGACCCCACCTCGGGCAGGGTGACGTCCATCCATTCGGCGTGATGCGGCGTGGTGCGCCACGCGCCGCCGTCCCAGGTGATGACGTCTTCCTTGATCTCGCGCAGGTTCACGTCGGGATCGAAATTGGTCGCGAAGTAGCGGCCGTGACTGCCGCCGTTGACGTCGATGATGTCGATCGCGTCGATCTCGTCAAGCAGGTGCTTGCGGGCATGGGCGCAGAAGACGTTCACGACGCCCGGGTCGAAACCCATGCCGAGAAGGGCGTTGAGGCCCTTTTCCGCGAAGCCGGGCCGGCGGCGCCACTCGTGATAGGAATACCAGTTGGGCTGGATGTTCTCGACATGCTCGTCCTCGGCCAGCGCGGTATCGATGTATTGCGTGCCCGTTTCCAGGCAGGCATCCAGGATGGCCGGATTGCAGTAAGGGGAGGCCACGTTGACGACGATGTCGGCCGCGGTCTCGCGCAGCATGGCGACGGTCTCGCGCACGTCGCGGGCATTGACCCGCACGGGCTCGATGAGCCGGTTCTCGTTGGCCGCCGCCCAGCGGGCATGCACGGCGTTGGCCTTGGCGGTCAGTTTTTCCAGCGACCGGCTGGCCCAGTAGATGTCGCCGAATTCCCTGCGGAACTGCACGGCCTTGTTGGCGGCCACGTCGCCGACGCCGCCGGCGCCGATGATCACGAGGTTGGGTTTGCCCATCCGGCGGTTCTCCCGTTCAGTTCACATCGTGACCCGTCGAGGGGCGGATCCGGAGGCCGGATCCTGTCGCCATCATCAGTGGCGTGATGCGATGGTTTGTCTTCTCCGGTTCAGTGCGGACCTACCTAGCCACCAAATCCCGGGGAGGGAAGGGCACGGCGCCTTTTTACCGGTGCCGGTCAGCGCTTCTTCTCGGGCAGGGTGGAAATGTACAGCTTGGCGACGTCGAGCCAGGCCAGAAGCGCGGAGTCGTCGCTGAATCCCTCGGCGTCGATGCGCACAAAGCCGTTCATGACCCGGCCGTTTCCCATTTCCATGGGGCGGGCATGGGGCCGGCCGAGGGCATCGGCATAGCCGGTCGCGCCGACACGGACCATGAGCGACGTGCCGTTGACGCCGCAGGCCATGTGGTCGCCCAACATGAAGACCAGGGCGCCCATCATGCGGCGCTCGCTGATCCGGGGTTCGCTGGCCAGGAGGGTCCTGACACGACCGGCCGTCTGTTCGTCAAAGGCCATGCAAGATCCTCTTCTTTCGGCTCAGCGGGTCGGTACCGGGGTGTCGCCGCGATAATCGTAGAAGCCGCGGCCCGCCTTGCGGCCGAGCCAGCCGGCCTCGACATATTTCACCAGCAGCGGGCAGGGCCGGTACTTGCTGTCGGCCAGACCGTCGTAGAGCACCTGCATGATGGACAGGCAGGTGTCGAGGCCGATGAAGTCGGCGAGCTGCAGCGGACCCATCGGGTGGTTGGCCCCGAGCCGCATGGCGGTGTCGATGGCTTCCACAGAGCCGACGCCCTCGTAGAGCGTGTAGATCGCCTCGTTGATCATCGGCAGCAGGATGCGGTTGACGATGAAGGCCGGGAAATCCTCGGCCACGGTGATCGACTTGCCGAGGCGCGAGACGAATTCCTTGGTCGCCTCGAAGGTGGTCTCGTCGGTGGCGATGCCGCGCACCACTTCCACCAGTTTCATCACCGGGACCGGGTTCATGAAGTGGATGCCGATGAAGCGTTCCGGCCGGTCGGTCTGGGCGGCCAGGCGGGTGATGGAAATGGACGAGGTGTTGGTGGCCAGCAGGGCCTCCGGATTGAGGATCGGGCAGAGCTGCGCGAAGATCTTGCGCTTGATCGTCTCGTCCTCGGTCGCCGCCTCGATCACCAGGTCGCAGGCGGCAAGGTCTTCCACCTTGGGGGCCGGCTTGATGCGCGAGAGCGTCGTCTTGCGATCTTCTTCGCTGATCTTGTCGGAGGCGACCTGGCGGGCCATGTTGCCGTTGACGGTGGCCAGGCCGTGCTCGATGCGGTCTTCCGAAATGTCATTGAGCAGGACGTTGTAGCCCGCCATCGCGCTGACATGCGCGATGCCGGCTCCCATCTGCCCCGCCCCGATTACGCCGATCGTCCTGATCCCGGTCATGATTGCCTGCCCGTCCGTTTCTGTCGTTTCAACCCTGGTGGGCGCGCATTGCAGCCCATATTGCGCCGCACATTACGGCAGGATTGTCACAGTTGGAACAAGCAATCTGGCTTGGTGTGCCAACAAAAAAGCCGGGGCGGTCCTGCCGCCCCGGCTTTCGATCGGTTCAGGTCCCGGTCTCAGAGCGCTTTCTGGAGTTCCGGCAGGGCCTCGAAGAGGTCCGCGACGAGGCCGTAGTCGGCGACCTGGAAGATCGGGGCTTCCTCGTCCTTGTTGATGGCGACGATGACCTTGCTGTCCTTCATGCCGGCGAGGTGCTGGATGGCACCGGAAATGCCGCAGGCGATGTAGAGATCCGGCGCGACGACCTTGCCGGTCTGGCCGACCTGCCAGTCGTTCGGCGCATAGCCGGCGTCGACGGCGGCACGCGAGGCACCGACGGCGGCGCCGAGCTTGTCGGCGACCGGGAGGATGACTTCCTGGAACTTCTCTTCCGAGCCGAGTGCGCGGCCGCCGGAAATGATGATCTTGGCGGAGGTCAGCTCCGGACGGTCGCTTTCCGACAGCTTGTTCTCGACGAAGCTGGAAAGCGCCGGGTCGGCGACGGCGTCAACGGTTTCCACGGATGCGGAACCGTCCTGGCCGGCAGCCTGGAAGGAGGCCGTGCGCACGGTGATCACCTTCTTTGCGTCGGTGGACTGCACCGTCTGGATGGCGTTGCCGGCGTAGATCGGACGCTGGAAGGTGTCGGCGCTGTCGACGGCGATGATCTCGGAGATCTGCATGACGTCGAGCAGGGCAGCCACGCGCGGCATGACGTTCTTGCCCATGGTGGTGGCCGGCGCGACGAAGGCGTCGTAGCCATCGGCCAGCGCGACGACCTGGGCGGCGGTCGGCTCGGCGAGGCGCTCGGCGAGCGCACCGGCTTCGGCGAGCAGCACCTTGCGAACGCCGGACAGCCTGGCGGCGGCGTCGGCGGCCGCCTTGGCGTCCTTGCCGGCAATGAGGATATCCACGTCGCCGCCCATCTTCAGGGCAGCGGAGAGCGCCTTGGCGTTCTGGTCGGACAGCGAGGCGTTGTCGTGATCGGCAACGAGAAGAATGGCCATTGTCGTTTTCCTTTCCGTCCGGTCCCTTAGAGGACGCCCGCTTCGTTCTTCAGCTTGTCGACCAGCTCGGCGACCGAACCGACCTTGACGCCCGCCTTGCGGCCTTCCGGCTCGGCGGTCTTGAGCACCTTGAGACGCGGGGCCGTGTCGACGCCGTAGTCCGACGGGGCCTTCTCGTCGAGCGGCTTCTTCTTGGCCTTCATGATGTTGGGCAGCGAAGCGTAGCGCGGCTCGTTGAGGCGCAGGTCGGTGGTGACGATGGCCGGCATGGTGATCTCGATCGTCTGCAGGCCGCCATCGACCTCGCGGGTCACGGTGGCCTTGCCGCCGTCGATCTTGACCTCGGAGGCGAAGGTGCCCTGCGACCAGCCGAGCAGCGCGGCCAGCATCTGGCCGGTCTGGTTGGCGTCGTCATCGATGGCCTGCTTGCCGAGGATGACCAGTTCCGGCTTCTCCTCGTCGACGATGCCCTTGAGGATCTTGGCAACGGCCAGCGGCTCGACGGCGTCGTCGGTCTTGACCAGGATGCCGCGGTCGGCGCCCATCGCGAGCGCCGTGCGGATCGTCTCCTGGCACTTCTGCTCGCCGATCGAGACCGCCACGATCTCGGTCGCGACACCGGCTTCCTTCAGGCGGATCGCCTCTTCCACGGCAATCTCGTCGAAGGGGTTCATCGACATCTTCACGTTGGCAAGTTCGACGCCCGAGCCGTCCGCCTTGACGCGGATCTTCACGTTGTAGTCAACGACTCGTTTGACCGGTACCAGGACTTTCATGCACCTGACCTCTCTCGTTGGAATTTTGTCGGCGGAAACTAGCGGACCTTGAAAGGTCAAGGCTAGTCCCGCTGCGCATTATTTCCGCTCGGTATCGACGTTTCCTAGGGGTAACGCAGACCCACGCTTGTTCTTGTCGCGCCGGATTTAGCGCTTGCTGACGTTAGCGTCAATTATATGCAGTGCAAAAAGGTGCCCGGTCAGTTCCGGCCCCATTGCCGGCCGGCCGGCTCGCGCGGGGCCGCCTCGGCGGGCAGGGGCGGCGGTTCGGTGGCGACCGCCTTCGGCGTCACGATCGCCTTGTCGAAGAGCGGCACGCCGCGGCGGCGCAGGACGAGGACGAGCGCCGCGCCGGCGACGATGCCGCCGAGATGGGCGGCCCAGGACACCTGGTCCTCGCCGTTGCCGAAGAACATGACCAGCTGAAGGCCGATCCACAGGGCGAGGGGAATGAAGGCAGGGATGCGCAACGGAATGCGGCCGAGGGCGAGCACCCAGACCTTCACGCGGGGATGCAGCAGCAGGTAGGCCGCGATGATGCCGGCCACGGCGCCCGACGCGCCGATGAGCGGCGTTTCGGATGCCGGATCGATGTAGCCGTGCAGCCAGGCGCCTGCGGCGGCGCAGGCGAAATAGAAGAGGATGTATTTCACGTGGCCGAGCGCATCCTCGACATTGTCGCCGAAGACCCAGAGGAAGAGCATGTTGCCGCCCAGGTGCATGAGGTCGCCATGCATGAAGGCGTAGGTCACGTAGGTGAGCTGCTCGGGAACGCGAACGAGTTCCGGCGACAGCTCGTTGATGTCGTGAACGACAGCCGGGACGTAGCCGAAGCCCAGCGCGTCGGCGATCAGCGCCTGCTCGCCGTTGAAGCCGGTCAGCAGGTAGACCACGACGTTGATGGCGATGATGGCGATGGTGACGTATTGCGCCTTGATATACCGGAGGCTGTTTGCGTCATGCAGTGGAATGAACATCGAACCGGCCGTTCCCCTTGCGCCCTGTCAGCGGTTCGCCCCCGGAATCCATAGCACGTCGGCCGTGCCGTTGTCATTGACCACGCGGGCCGCGACGAAGAGCAGGTCGGAAACCCGGTTCATGTAACGGATCGTCTCTGGATTGACATGCTCGCCGGGCTTCTCGGCCAGTTCCACGATCAGCCGCTCGGCGCGCCGGGCGACGGTGCGCGCCAGGTGCAGGTTGGCGGCCGCCGGCGAGCCGCCCGGCAGGACGAAGGACTTCAGCGGCTGCAGCCGCGCGTTGAGCGCGTCGATGTCCTGCTCGATCCGTTCGACCTGGTGGTGGACGATGCGCAGCGGTTCGTAGCCCAGGTCCTCCTCGCTGTCCGGCGTGGCCAGGTCGGCGCCGAGGTCGAACAGGTCGTTCTGGATGCGCGACAGCATCCCGTCGAGTTCCGGATGGGCGGTGCCGGTATGCAGGCGGGCCATGCCGAGGCAGGCATTGGCCTCGTCAACCGTGCCGTAGGCTTCCACGCGCAGGTCGAATTTCAGCCGCCGGCCGCCGGCGGCAAGCGCCGTGGTGCCGTCGTCGCCGGTGCGCGTGTAGATCTTGTTCAGCTTGACCATCTTTTCCCCTCCTCGTGCCGCCGATCAGCCCGGCCGCGCGAAGTAGATGGCGCCCACGATCAGCAGAATGGCGATGAACTGCAGGAAGACACGGGCCTGCATCAGCTTGTTGGACGTGTTGGCATCGCCCGCCTTCATCATGTTGATCAGCCCCCTGATCAGCACGAAGACCACGGCGGCCATGACGACCATCGCCAGGATTTTGAATACGGTAGCCATTGTCGATATTCCTTCAGGCGCGCCGGGCGGCGAACCGGTGTTGGTCTTTCGGTTTCATCCTTGCCCGGCAGTGATGCGGTAGGCAAGCGCGGGCGGGAGGAAACGCTTGGCGAGTACGCCGGCGCGGGCCGGCAAGGTCATGACATAGTGCGGTTTCGGCCGGCGGCTATTCAGCGCGTGCGACAGGACGCGGTAGACCGCTTCCGGCCCCGGTTTCCAGCGCGAGACCGAGCCCCCGGCCTTCAGGCGGGCGAGCTGGGCCTGGTAGGCCTCCCGGTGATGCGAGGCCTCGATGTCGATGTACCTGAGGAACCAGGGCAGGCCATTGGAGGCGATCTTCGAGGCGACCGGGCCCGGCTCGATCAGCGACACCCTGATGCCGCTGCCGTCCAGTTCCGCGCGCAGGCAGAGCGTCAGCCCCTCCAGGGCATGCTTGGAGGCAGCATAGGCGCCCCGGTACTTCACCGGGACGAGCCCGAGAATGGAGGAGCAGTTGACGATCCGGCCATGGCCCTGGGCGCGCATCGCCGGAACGATGCGGCAGGTCAGGTCGTGCCAGCCGAAGAAATTGGCCTCGAACTGGTCGCGCAGGGCCTGGACCGGCAGGTCCTCGACGGCGCCGGCCTGGGCATAGGCGCCGTTGTTGAACAGGGCATCGAGCGTGCCGCCCGTCCGTGCCAGCACGGCTTCGGCCAGGGCGGCGATGGAAACCGGTTGCGTGTAGTCGAGGAAAAAGGCCTCGAAGCCGTCGGCTTCCAGCGCGGCGATGTCGGCTGCCTTGCGCGCGGTGGCGAAAACGCGCCAGCCGTCGGCCTTCAGGGCGCGGGCGCAATAGGCGCCGATGCCCGACGAGGCGCCGGTCACGATGATCGAACGGGACTCCCGCATGGATGAGGCTGCCCTTTTTGTCTTGCCTGCATTTCCCATATAGGACAGCGTTACGCAACCAGAAGGACGGGTTCATGCGCAGATACATCGCCGCCAAGCGGATCATCGGGGACGCCCTCGGGCACTTTTCCCGCGATGACGGCTGGGCGATGGCCAGTCACGTGGCGCTGTCCACGCTGATGGCGCTGTTTCCCTTCCTGATCTTCGCCACGGCGCTGGCCGTTTTCCTGGGTGCGGATGCCTTCGCGCAATCGGCGGTCCACCTGATCTTCGACACCTGGCCGGAGACCATCGCCGAACCGCTGGCGCGGGAAGTCAACAACGTGCTGACAACGCAGCGCAGCGACCTGCTGACCATCGGTGTGGTGCTGGCCTTCTTCTTCGCGTCCAACGGCGTGGAGGCGCTTCGCACCTCGCTCAACCGCGCCTACCGCCAGACGGAGGGCCGGTCGATCATCGCGCTGCGCCTGCAGAGCCTGGCCTTCGTGCTGCTGGCGACCTTCGTGCTCGTCATTGTCAGCCTGCTGCTGGTGGCGCTGCCCGTGGTGGCCCGCCAGGTGGCGACGCATTTCCCGATCGTTGCGGAATGGTACGGCAGTTTCGATGCCCTGCGCATCGCGATCGCGGCCATCGTGCTGCTGTCGGGCCTGATCTCGGCGCATCTCTGGCTGCCGTGCGGGCGGCGCGGCATCGGCGACATCCTGCCCGGCGTGGCGCTGACCTTCCTGTTCTGGATCTTCGGGTCGTCGGCGTTCGCGACCTACCTGAACAATTTCGCCAATTACGCCTCGACCTATGCCGGACTGGCCTCGATCATCGTGGCGCTGGTCTTCCTCTACATGATCGCCGCGATCTTCATCATCGGCGGCGAGCTGAATGCCGCGATCATGCGTTACCGCGCGCTGCGGGAGCAGGTTTCTGATTTGCCATCGTCGCAAGAGCCACGCCGAAACTCGTGACGGCCATACCGGCGATCTGGATCGGCAGCAGTTCCTCGTCGAAGAGGATCCAGGCGAAGACCGCGGTGCAGGCCGGCACGAGATAGAAGAGCGACGCCACCTTCGAAATCGCGCCTTCGCGGATGAGGTACATCAGCAGCATGATGGCACCGATCGACAGCACCAGCACCAGCCAGGCCATGGCGAAGATGGTGCTGCCGTTGACAACGACCTGTCCGGTCTCGAAGAACAGGACCATGGGCAGCGCCGCGATGACGCCGCCGAGATATTGCCAGAAGGTGCCGCGCAGCAGGTTCGCGCCCTGGACGAAGCGCTTCTGCCAGATCGTTCCGGCGCTCATGCCGAGGACCGAGATGATCGAGGCGGTCAGGGTCGCCCCGTTCACGCCGGCGCCAATGACGCCGATCTTCGGCCAGAGCACGATGGCAACGCCGGCGAAGCCGACGACGAGGCCGGTCCAGTGGCGCAGCGTCACCCGTTCGCCCAGCGCCGGGACGGCCATGAAGGCGGTGACGAGCGGCTGCAGCCCGATGATGAGCGCCGACAGGCCGGCCGGCATGCCGTGGCGGATGGCCCAGAACACCCCGCCCAGGTAGACGCCGTGCATGAGCATGCCGGCGATCATGGAATTGTAGATGTGCGAGGGCTTGAGGCGCGGCCCGGCGAACCAGAGCACGAGGCCGGCGATCAGGGCGGCGGAGATGACGAAGCGGATGCCGAGGAAGGTGAACGGCTCGGCATAGGGCATGGCATAGCGCGCACCGATGAAGCCGGTGGCCCAGAGGGCGACGAAGAGGGGCGGTGCGAGGCGGGTGGGGGTCATGAAGGCAATTCTGGACGATCCGGTGACGGGACCACCGCCATATACCGGCGGCCGGCTTAAGCAAAGCGAAAGAAATTTGTCCTACAAGAAGGGCAGGCTTACGCGATTGGCCTGCCGCAATCCGAGGGCATTGAAAATGATCTGGAAAATCGATCCTTTCTGGCTTTTTTTCAGCTTCATGCTGGTCACGATGCTTTCCTACCTGTTCGGGTATTTCCTGGACCGGATCCTGAACCGCGACGGTTTCGGGCCGGTCGGGAACATGATCTTCCTCGTGGCGGGCTTCTTCGGCAGCATCTATCTTTCCAACCTCTACGGCATCCGGTTCTGGAACGTGCAGGTTGCGGTCGCAGCGGGCCTGGCGGGCAGTTTCGCGATGCTGACCGTCTTCTACGTCCTGAAAGCGCTGTTCTACCGCACCAACTGACCGGCTTCACAGGCCGACCATGCGGCGGATATCGGCTGGCGTCATGCCGGCATCGCGCAGGTGGGCGAGCGCCGTATCGCCGCGGCTCTTCGACAGTTTCCGGTCGTCATCGCCCAGCACCAGCCCGTGGTGGTGGTAGACGGGCGCCGGCAGGCCGAGCAGGTCCTGCAGGAGGCGGTGAACCGCCGTCGCGTGGAAGAGATCGCGCCCGCGCACCACGTGCGTCACGCCCTGCAGCGCATCGTCGAGCGTGACCGAGAGGTGGTAGCTCGCGGGGATATCCTTGCGGGCGAGGACCACGTCGCCCCACCGCGCGGGATCGGCCGCGATCCGTCCGGTTTCGCCGTCCGGGCCGGCTCCCGTTTCCTCCCAGCCCTGCACCCCGCCGGTAAACGCCAGGGCGGCGCGCATGTCGAGGCGCCAGGCGTAGGGGTCTCCGGCGGCGATCCGCGTCCGGCGGCCCGCGTGCGGCAGGTCGCGGTCGATGCCGGGATAGAGCGGCGCACCGTCCGGGTCGCGCGGCCAGGTCATGCCGGTGCTCTCGGCCTCGACGATGTGGGCGCGGACCTCGCCACGGGTCATGAAGGCCGGGTAGACGAGGTCCTCGGCGATGAGCGCGTCGAGGGCCGCCTGGTAGTCGGCGAAATGTTCCGACTGGCGGCGGACCGGGCGCTCCCAGTCGAGGCCGAGCCAGGCGAGGTCCTCCAGCATGGCGGCTTCGAGGGCCGGGGTGCAGCGCGTGACGTCGATGTCCTCGATGCGCAGCAGAAAGCGGCCGCCGGCCTCGCGGGCCATCCGGTCGTTCAGGCAGGCCGAATAGGCGTGGCCCAGGTGCAGGGCGCCGTTCGGGCTGGGCGCGAAGCGGAAGACGGGTTGCGTCATGGGGCGGACCGGTCGGGCAGGGCAGGGATCATCGGGGCGGCAAGCTAGCCGGAGGGACGGCGACGTGGCAAGATCGCGCCATGCGAGCGATCGAGACACTGGACGACATCGAGGCGGGGCTGGCGGCGCTGGCGGACCAGGACCGGCGGCTGGCGCCTGTCATCGCGCGGGCCGGGCCGGTGCCGCTGCGGCGCTCGGCGCCCGGATTTCCCAGCCTGGCGGGAATCATCGTTGCGCAGCAGGTGTCGAAGGCCAGCGCCGACGCGATCTTCGGCCGGCTGACGCGGCTTCTCGACCCGCTGACGCCACGGGCCGTGCTGGACGCGGACGAGGACGTCTTCCGCGCTGCGGGCCTGTCGCGGCCGAAACAGGCGACGCTGATCGCCATCGCCGAGGCGGAAGCGGCCGGGCTGGGCCTGGCGGGCCTGTGCGGCCTGCCCGCGGCGGAGGCGATGGACCGGTTGACCGCCATCCGCGGCGTCGGACCCTGGACGGCGGAGGTCTACCTGCTGTTTGCCGGCGGGCATCCGGACATCTTTCCGGCCCGGGACGTGGCGCTGCAGGCCTCGGTGCACGAGGCGCTCGGCCTGGACGCGCGGCCGGGCGAGAAAGCCCTCCAGGCGATCGCCGAATCATGGGCGCCGTGGCGTGGCGTGGCGGCCCGCCTGTTCTGGGCCCATTACGCGGCGATCCGGGGGCGGGATGGCGCTCCGCCCAGCGACTGACGCCAAAAAAGCAATAAAAACAGTCCAGCCTAACCGTGATCGGTGTAAAATTGCCGCTTCACAATGCTGTCATGTCCAGCTTACAGTATCCGCGCCGAAAGACCTGAAACATAGGGGGTCGTGGCGTGACGGTGCACGTCAAACCGGACGGGTTGCCCGCTCTTGTCTTGAATGCGGACTACCGTCCCCTGAGTTATTATCCGCTGTCCCTTTGGTCGTGGCAGGACGCGATCAAGGCGGTCTTTCTTGACCGGGTCAACATCGTCGCCGAGTACGACCACGAGGTGACCTCGCCAAGCTTCCGGATGCGCGTGCCGAGCGTCGTTTCCCTGAAAAGCTACGTGAAGCCGGCGCGCCATCCCGCGTTCACCCGCTTCAATGTCTTCCTGCGCGACCGGTTTCGCTGCCAGTATTGCGGTTCGGAGGAAGACCTGACGTTCGATCACGTCATCCCGCGGCGCTGCGGCGGCACCACCAACTGGGAAAACATCGTCGCGGCCTGTTCGCCCTGCAACCTGAGGAAGGGCGGCATGATGCCGGAGCAGGCGCACATGTGGCCACGGCAGAAGCCCTTTCAGCCGACGGTGCACGACCTCCACAACAACGGCCGCGCCTTTCCTCCCAACTTCCTGCACGAAAGCTGGATGGACTACCTCTACTGGGATGTCGAACTGGAGCCCTGACGGGCCTGTTCAGCGCTTCGCGAAGACGCCCCGGATGGCGACCGCGGCGAGGAAGGCACTGGCGAGCGCGTTCCACCCGGCCATCGACAGGCCGAGAACGCGCAGTGCCGCCTCGTCGCAGGACGGCGGGCGCTTGTTCACCGCGCCGCTGAGAAGCTCTTCCACCGAACCGGGCGTGACCGGTGCGACCGAGGTGCAGTCCGTCGGGCCGGCCCAGAAGTGCCACTCGACGCCGGAATGGTAGACCGCGAGGACAAGGCCCCACAGCATCAGGCCGGCACCGGCCGCCAGCAGCAGGCGGACCAGCAGGGCCGGGCTGCCGAAACGGCCGAGCAGGAAGGTCGCCAGCATCAGCGGTGCGCCGATGTAGTAGGGCAGGCGCTGTTCCAGGCAGAGCGCGCAGGGGATGTAGCCGCCGATGTGCTCGAAGCCAAGCGCGGAGAGCACGACCGCAGCCATGGCGAAAGCCAGGAAAAGGGCGGTCCAGGTGGCGGTGCGGCTGGCGGCGGCGATCATGGCGGCTCCTGTTCAGAATACGTAGCGTATGGCGACAAAACCGCCGATGAGCAAGATCATGAAGGCGGTCACGAGGAGGTTCAGGTATTTCTCGATGAAGACCCGGATCGGCTCGCCCCAGCGGTGAAGCAGCCAGGCGACCAGGAAGAAGCGGGCGGCACGGCCGATGACAGACACGAGCGTGAAGATGAGGAAATTCAGCCCCGTGGCGCCGGAGAAGATGGTCAGCACCTTGTACGGAAAAGGTGTGACGGCGGCGAAGAGCACGCCCCAGCCGCCCCAGGTGTTGTACCACTGACTGATCTGCTCGAAGGCGTCGGCCTTGCCGTAGAACTTGAGCAGCGGCTGGCCGATGGTCTCGAAGAGGAACATGCCGATGGCATAGCCGAGGAAGGCGCCGAGGATGGAGGAGACGGTGCAGATGACCGCGATGCGCACCCACCTGTCGCGCCGGGCGAGCACCATGGGGATCAGCAGGACATCCGGCGGAATGGGGAAGAAGGAGCTTTCGGCGAAGGAAATGCCGGCCAGCGCCTTTTCGGCATGCCGTGTCCCGGCGAGCGACAGTGTCCAGTCGTAAAGGCGGCGCAGCATGGTTCCCGTTCTCTCTGTCCGGCCAGCCGGACATGCGGCTGCGCGGCCCTCTTTAGGCGCGCGCCGGGTCAGTGGCAAGGCTGCATGCTGCGCCGCGTTCGGAATGTGATTGACGAGGGCAGGCAGGTCCGTATAGTCCGGCACCGTGGCGGGGCGATCACGGTCCGCCACGGGCCCCTGTGGCGGAATTGGTAGACGCGCTCGACTCAAAATCGAGTTCCGCAAGGAGTGCTGGTTCGATCCCGGCCAGGGGCACCATCCTAATTCAAGCAAGATTCCGTCTTGTCGATTTGCTCGACCCGTCGCGATGCAGGGCCCGCCCCTGGGGCCACCTTCTTCCGCCCGGTTCCCGGTTGCGCTGCCTGCCGCGCTGCTCCAGTTCGAGCACAATCCTCTCCGCGGGTCAGCGGTCACTTCCCTCCCGTGGATGCGGCGGGCGGCCCGCCACATTTCCTTGCCGAGCAAGCTGCGGACTGGGGGCCGATCCAGTACAAGGGCGAGTTGCACGACCGGGCGACCTACCGTTACTTCTGGAGCTGCCTGCAGCGCGCGGCAGTGACCGGCGTGCCCATGTCGGACGAGGCGCGGGCAGCCTTCTTTTGAACGATTCCGGCAGGCCGGGGGCCTGCGATCCAATTGGAGCATGCGACGTGACAACGATGGAACAGGCCCTGCAATCCCTCGGACCGGCGATGACCGACTACGTGGCTTCGGCGCGAAGCGCCGTCGCGCAGCGGGTCGTGCGGGACGGGCGCGTCGACCGGAAGCTGGCGGACCGCGAGCAGCGTGCGCTGCATGGCCTTGCCTGGATCAGTTCCCAGGCCGAAGCCGTGCGGCAGGCCGCGACCTGGGCTGCCAGACTGGCCGCCGAGGGCAAGCTGACCGAGACGACGCAGCTGGCGCTTGGCATTGGCATCGCGGAATATGTCGACCAGTTGACCTCCGGCGTGCCGATGAGCCAGAGCGAGATCTTCCGGCCTTCCGAAATCGGGCTTGAGGACGAGGCTGCCAGGCTGCGTGCGCACTCCGGGGTCGCCCATTTCCTGACAACGGGAAACACGGTCGAGACGCGCGCCGACCTGGTCGCCCATCTCAACGGCGGAGACCGCGTCGAGGAAGGGCTCGGTGACGAGACGCTCGACATGATCCGCGACCAGTTCCGGCGTTTTGCCAACGAACGGGTGCTTCCGGGCGCCCACGAATGGCACCTCAAGGACGAACTGATCCCGGACGAGATCGTGACGGAAATGGCCGATCTCGGCACCTTCGGCGTCTGCGTCGATGAAGCCCATGGCGGCCTAGGTCTCGGCAAGCTTGCCATGTGCGTCGTGACCGAGGAGTTGAGCCGGGCCTGGATCGCGGCCGGATCGCTCGGCACGCGTTCGGAGATTGCCAGCGAACTGATCACCCATGGCGGTACGGACGAGCAGAAAGCCTACTGGCTGCCCAGGATCGCTTCGGGCGAGGTGTTGCCGACGGCCGTTTTCACCGAGCCGAACACGGGATCGGATCTCGGCAGCGTGCGGACCAAGGCCGTGCGCCAGGAGGACGGCAGCTGGCGGATCAACGGCGCCAAGACGTGGATCACCCATGCGGGGCGATCCGACGTGATGACCGTCCTGGCGCGCTCCAATGCCGCCGACGGCTACGCGGGCCTGAGCATGTTCCTGGCACCGAAGACGCGCGGCACGGACGCCGAGCCGTTTCCGACGGCCGGCATGAAGGGCGGCGAAATCCCGGTGCTGGGCTATCGGGGCATGAAGGAATACGACATTGCCTTCGAGGATTTCGCGGTGCCGGCCGACGGCCTGCTCGGCGGCGAGGAAGGGCAGGGTTTCAAGCAGTTGATGAAGACGTTCGAGGGCGCGCGGATCCAGACGGCGGCGCGCGCGGTCGGCGTGGCATGGCGGGCGTTCGAACTCGCCCATGCCTATGCCCGCGACCGGGTCCAGTTCGGCCAGCCGATCGTCAACTTTCCGCGGATCGCCGACAAGCTGGCGATGATGCTGGCCGAAACCATCATGGTGCGCGAACTGACCTATTTCGCCGCCCGCGAGAAGGACAAGAACCGGCGGTGCGACATCGAGGCCGGCATGGCCAAGCTGCTGGCCGCGCGGGTCGCCTTCTCCAACGCCGACGTGGGCCTGCAGATTCACGGCGGCAACGGTTACGCGCAGGAATACGAGATCAGCCGCGTTTTCTGCGACGCCCGCATCCTGAACATCTTCGAGGGGGCGGCGGAAATCCAGGCGCAGGTGATTGGACGCGGGCTGGTGGGCACGAACTAGGCCCTCGCCGGCCTCGCGCCCGCAGGGCTCCATTCTGGTCCACGAGGCGTGATGACAACCGCGGACGAGGACTGATCACCTGTCCCGGTTCATCCGCTTGCGGATGGATTCGGCGGTGCCGGGATGGCCGTTTCCCGCTGTTTCACCAGCATTCGCTGGAGCATTTGCTGCGCTTTCGCCGGAACTGGCCTATGCCGCATAGAGGACGCCCACGTAGACGGCATAGCCGGCCAGCATGGCCGCGCCGGCGAGCCTCGGAATGCGACTGGCAAAGCGCAGTATCGCCAGCAGCAGGAGCGCGCTTATCACCATCACCGGAATGTCGAACTGCTGCATGGCGGTCGATACGGGAACCGGGGTGACGATGGCGGTGATGCCGAGGATGCCGAAGACGTTGAAGATGTTGGAACCCACGATATTGCCCAGCGAGACGGCGGAGTTGCCCCTGATGGCGGCCACGAGCGACGTGGCGAGTTCGGGCAGGCTCGTGCCGACAGCGACAATGGTCAGGCCGATGACTGCCTGGGACACGCCGAGCGACGTGGCAATCGTCGTCGCCCCGTCAACGAGAAGACGGGCACCGCCGAACAGTGCGGCCAGGCCGAGCGCGGTGATGAGCAGCAGCGCCGGAACGGAGGTTGTCTCCCGAACCGTCTCTGTGTCCGGGTGGTCCCGGCGCGATGACCGGAAGGCGGCGACGAGAAACGCACCGAGCATGCCCAGCATGACGATACCGGCCGCCATCGAGATCGTCCCGGTCAAGGCGATCCCGGCGACCACGAGCGCGGCACCCGCCATGACCATCGCTTCGCGCCGGACGCCTCGATCCCACGCCATGATCGGGGCAATCAGCGTCGAAATGCCGATGATCAGCAGCACGTTGGCCGTGTTGGAGCCAATCACGTTTCCGAGCGCAATGTCGCTTTCGCCAGAGAGCGCGGCATCCAGCGAGACGAGGAGTTCCGGCGTCGAGGTGCCAAAGCCGACGATGGTCAGGCCGATGACGAGTTCCGAGACGCCGAACCGGCGGGAGAGCCCGACGGCACCGCGAACCAGCGCCTCGCCGCCGGCGAACAGGAGGACGAGGCCAGCGCAAACGAAAAGCCACTCGGTCATGAATTTTCCTGATTGTTCATCGGGTCAGTCTCTGCATCCCAGGCAAGCATGGCGACCTTGGCGGTGGCGGCAAGCGAGGCGGTGATGGCAAGGCCGTAGAGAAAAAGCGTCGGCGTCGGCGCGAGATGCATCAGCCCGCTGAACGCCCAGACCATGGCGAATGCGCCGGCCAGGGCCTCCGTCGCGAAAAAGACGGTGACGGCAACTGTTCCGATCATGGTGGCGAGAGAGATGACACGCGAATGCTGTGCCGGATATGAGGGCTGATCCGGCTGAACCGCGAAACCATTTTCGCTATCCGTTGAACCGTTCAGATGCTCAATGCTGTTGTTTTTACGCAATTCCGGACGCGAAACCGGGGTCCACTTTCGCTGGAATTGCTCTAGAGGCGACGACATGCGTCACATGGTCCTTGAAGACCGCTACCACGAACGGAGCGGGGCCGACGATAGATGTGGGGACGGGTGCCTGGACACAAGAGCGGCGATGACGCGGGCGGAAAATTTTTTCGCCCGTCGCAAGCAGCGCCGGCAAAGTCGCCCGTCCCGGGCCGGATGGAATTGCCTTTCTTCGTTCCTGTGATTGTCATACTCGGATTCCGGAGCGCCCGGTGCCATCATCACGGCCGGGATAGGGTGTGATTCCAACGGGAGGAACCTGGACCAATGAGTGACAAGACGGTGAACGCCGACCTGGCCGGAGGAATCGCGGGGCAGCGTGTCCTGATCACCGCCGGTGCGGCCGGCATCGGCCTTGCCATCGCCGAGCGGCTTGCGGCCCACGGCGCGCGGCTCTTCGTCTGCGACGTGTCCGAGGACGCGCTGGCAACGTTCGGCGAGCGGTTTCCCGACGCCGGGCGGATCCGGGCCGACGTGTCGGACGAGGCTGACGTGGCGCGCATGTTTTCCGCTGTCGACGGGACGCTGGGCGGCCTCGACGCGCTGATCAACAATGCCGGCATCGCCGGACCGACCGGTGGCGTGGACGAGATCTCGCCGGCCGACTGGCGGCGGTGCATCGACGTGTGCCTGACGGGACAGTTCCTTTGCGCGCATCATGCCGTACCCATGCTCAAGGCCGCAGGCGGCGGGTCCATCGTCTCCATGTCCTCGGCGGCGGGCAAGTTCGGCTACGCCTTCCGCACTCCTTACGCGGCGGCGAAGTTCGGCATCATCGGCTTTACCGAAAGCCTGGCCAAGGAACTCGGACCGTTCAATATCCGGGTCAATGCCATCCGTCCGGGGATCGTCGAGGGCGAGCGCATGTTCGGCGTCATCCGCGACCGGGCCGCCCAGGTGGGTGTGTCCTACGAGGCGATGGAACGGGAATACCTGGCGAAGATCTCGCTGCGCCGGATGGTCACGCAGCAGGACGTGGCGGCGATGGTCGCTTTCCTCCTGTCGGATGCGGGTGCCAACCTGTCGGGCCAGTCCATCGGCGTCGACGGCAACATGGAGACCCTGTGACATGGAACGCGTAGCCATCATCGGTGCCGGGTTCATCGGCCGGGCCTGGGCCATCACCTTTGCCCGCGCGGGCCATTCCGTCGCGCTGTGGGACCAGGACGCGGCGGCGCCGGCCCGGGCGCTGGATTTCATCGGCGGCGTCCTTCCGGATCTTGCCGCCAACGACCTGTTGAACGGGGCCGCGCCGGATGAGGTGATCGGCCGGATCCAGCCGGAACCGGATCTCGAACGGGCGCTGGCGGACTGTATCCACGTGCAGGAAAACACCCCGGAACGGCTGGAGGTGAAGACCGAGGTCTTCGCCATGCTCGACCGGCTTGCCCCGGCCGACGCGGTGCTTGCCAGCTCAAGCTCGGCGCTGCTGCCCTCCGCGTTCACCGAGGCCCTGCCAGGCCGGCACCGCTGCCTGGTCGTTCACCCGATCAATCCGCCCTACCTGGTGCCGGCCGCGGAGGTCGTGCCTGCCCCCTGGACGTCCGGTGCGGTGGTCGAGCGGACCCGCGCTTTCATGGCCGGATGCGGGCAGTCCCCCATCGTCATGAAACGCGAGCTCGACGGCTTCGTAATGAACCGGATGCAGGGCGCACTGCTCGAAGAGGCCTTCCGCCTGGTCGCCGACGGCTATGCCAGCGTGGAAGATATCGATACCGGCATTCGCGAAGGCCTTGCGCTGCGCTGGTCGTTCATGGGGCCGTTCGAGACCATCGACCTGAACGCGCCGGCCGGCGTGCGCGACTATGCCGAACGCTACGAGGGCATCTATTCCAACATCTTTCCGCAGATGCAGCGGCGCGTCGACTGGACCGGCCCGGTGATGGACACGATCGAAGCGGAGCGCCGGGCTGCGCTGCCCGCCGACCAGCTTGGCGCCCGGCAGGCGTGGCGCGACCGCCGCCTGATGGCACTGGCGGCCCACAAGCGGCGTGCCGGCGAGGATATCGGAGAGTAGGACGTTTCGGCGGTCCGCCGAGCCGCAGCACGGCACAAACCCATAATTTCCTGTCAGGTCCGGACGCGACGCCGGTCCCCATTTTCACTGGAATATCCAAGAGGGAGACAAGCACCATGGCCACCCAAGGCAAGATCATCATCACATGCGCCGTTACCGGGGCGATCCACACGCCGACCATGTCCCCCTACCTGCCGATCACGCCCGACGAGATCGCCAATGACGCGGTTGCGGCTGCCGAGGCCGGTGCGGCGATCCTGCACCTGCATGCGCGCAACCCGGAAACGGGGCAGCCGGACCAGACGCCGGAGGCGTTCGCGCGCTTCCTGCCGCGCATCAAGCAGGCCACGAACGCGGCCATCAACATCACGACCGGCGGAAGTCCCTACATGAAAGTGGAAGAGCGGGTTCGCCCGGCGGCGCAGTTCAAGCCGGAGGTGGCCTCGCTGAACATGGGGTCGATCAACTTCGGCCTCTATCACCTCGTCGACAAGTACAAGGAGTTCAAGTTCGACTGGGAGCGGCCGCATCTGGAGGCGACACGCGACCTGGTGTTCCGCAATTCCTTCAAGGATATCGAGTACATTCTTGAGACCTGCTACGACAACGGCACGCGCTTCGAGTTCGAGTGCTACGACATTGCGCATCTCTACAATCTCGCCCATTTCGCAGACCGCGGCCTTGTGAAGCCGCCGTTCTTCGTGCAGTCCGTCTTCGGCCTGCTGGGCGGCATCGGCAGCCATCCGGAGGACGTGTCCCACATGAAGCGCACGGCCGACCGGCTGTTCGGATCGTCCTACCGATGGTCCGTGCTGGGCGCGGGCGCTGCCCAATTGCGGGTGGCGGCACAGGCCGCGGCGCTCGGCGGCAATATCCGCGTCGGGCTCGAGGACAGCCTTTGGGCCGGCAAGGGGAAGCTTGCGACCTCCAACGCCGACCAGGTGCGGCTGGCGCGCAAGATCATCGAGGGCCTCGGCATGGAGGTCGCCACGCCGGACGAGGCGCGCGACATGCTGTCGCTGAAGGGTGGCGACAAGGTGGAATTCTAACGGCGACCCCTGGGGGAGAACGGGCGATGGCGCCTCGCGCCCGTGCGTTCTCCCGGTCCCGGTCCGGCCACCCGGCGTCCGCTAGCCGGCGCGAGGCAGCGGGATCTCGATCCGGCAATGGAAGCCCTGGTCATCCAGACGTCGCGTGAGCTTGCCACGCAACTGGCTTTCGATGGTCATCTGCAGCAGCTTGGTGCCGAAGCCCGATCCGCCGCTTGCGGCCGTCGCGCGCGGCGCCGTGGACGTTTCCGTCCAGTCGATGTCGAGGACCGTGTTGTCGCGAAGCGTCCAGGAGACGGAGAGGCTGCCGTCCGGGGTCGCCAGCGCACCGTATTTCAGCGCATTGGTGACCAGTTCGTGGATCGCCATGGCAACGGGCTGGGCCAGGGCGGGATCGAGGATCACCGGCGGGCCCTGCAGCGAAGCCCGCGGCTCCTTGGCCGACAGGTAGGGTGCGAGTTCGCCCTCCAGCAGGTCCGACAGCCTTGCGCCGACCCATTTCGATTCCGACAGGAGCCCCAGCGTCTTGGCCAGCGAACTGATCCGGTCGAGAACGGAGGCCCGGAAGCTCTCGATGTCGTCGGCCCGGACAAGGCGGATGAGCGCCTGCGAAACGCCGAGCATGTTGCGCGCCCGGTGGTCGATCTCGCGCATCATGGCCTGTTCGCGCAGCGCGGTCCTTTCCTCCTCGATCGCCTGGTTCGCCACCGCGAAGGCGTGTTCGACGGTGGCCACTTCCTCGTCGCTCCACGGCCGCGCGCTGGCGCGGTGAACGAAGATCACCGAGTGCAGTTCACCTGCCCGGTGCGCGGGTATGGCCAGGACCGAGGCGGCGCCCTTCTGCGCCAGCATCCGGACATCGGGCTCGGCCGATCCCTCGGTGCAATCGATGCGCACCACGTTTCCCCTGGCCAGCGTGCGCGCAATGGAGTCCATGGATGCCCAGGGCACGATGCTGCCGGCCGGCTCGACGCCGTCGGCCGTCCACTCGGAGCGGATGGCCAGGTCCCGTGTGAGGGGATCGATTTCGCGGATTCCCACCCGCGCGGCCTGGAGGTGCGTTCCGAGCATCCCGCAGATCAGGTCCATCATGCTGCCGGGATCGGTGCCCGCGCGAAGCCCGTCGTTCAGTTTCAGGAGAAAGGCCGTTTCCCGCCGGGTCAGCACCTTGGCGGTCGTTTCCTGGCCCGAGTTGAAGATGCCCTCGATCGAGCCGTCCTCGCCCCGGATCGGGGTGAAGCTGTAGGACCAGTAGGTTTCCTCGACCAGGCCGAAGCGGCGCATCGGCAGCAGCTGATCGTCGACGAACAGGCCTTCGCCAGTCTCGATCACGTGGATGAACTGCGGCTCGATGACGTGCCAGATATCGGCCCAGACCTCCCTGGCCGGCTCGCCGAGGCAGGCGGGATGACGCGGGCCCGGAATGGTCGACCAGGCGTCGTTGTACAGGAGGCGGAGGTCCGGACCCCAGTAGATCGCAGTCGGGAACGCGGAATTCAGGCAGATGCCGAGCGCCGAACGCAGTGACAGCGGCCAGGTTTCGGGAGGACCAAACGGGTGGTCGGCCCAGGCGAACTCGCGGATGCGTGTCGCCATCTCGCCACTCCCGGCCAGAAAGCTCAACGGCGTCTTGTCGGGTCTCTGACGTTTCAGCACTCGCGGCAGGCCCCCGGTTCTTCCTGTTTACAGCATTAGTTGTATCGCAGTTTCTTTCGCAGGCAAGCGGGCAGGATCGTTCAGAACGGTGCGCGATTTGCGCCCGGACAAGACGGGATGCCTTCGGCATCGCCAAGGGGGCAGGGCAGCCCGGCGGCTTCAGATCAGCCGGAACAGGCCACCGAGGACAAACAGCCCCAGTTGGCCCTTGAAGGTCTGGCGAAACACGCCGGAGCCGAACAGCAGTGCCATGCGGCGGTGAAGCCGCGCGGTGCGCGCTTCGCGGAACAGTGCCAGCGTGCGTCGGGATTCGTCGTTCAACAGGTCCTCGCAGGCCTCGAGGTTGGCCAGGTTGCGATCGGTCCAGTCGCGGAAACGGCCCTGCAGGAAATAGCGCATGCGCAGGACGCGGGCGCCCCAGCTGTTGTTCTCGCCGACGAGATTGCCTTCGTGCTGCCGGTAGCGAATATCGGGAACAGGATTGTAGAACACACGGCCGCCGGCCCCGGTGATCAGCATGTAGCTGAACCAGTCATGGCTCACGAAAGGTCCCCGCCTGGCGGCCTTGCGCAGGATGGCGAAGGCGCAACGGTTCATCACCATCGTGTTGCCGCCGGCGATGGACTGCACCAGCGCATTCTGGAAGCAGGGCGGCTTGCGGAACAGCGGCGAGAAGCTTTCCCGTCCCGAGCGGAAGTTCAGCGTCCGGCCGCAATAGAGCGCCGGCGTGTTTGCCGGCTGGCTCGACAGCCAGGCAATGGCGTTTTCCAGCTTGTCGGCGTTCCAGATGTCGTCCTGGTCGCAAAACGCAACGTAATCAGCGCGTTGCGGTTCGTGACGGAGAATGAGCGAGCGAAAGTTTTCGGAGAACCCCCGGTTCGGACCCTCGACAACGGAGAAGCGTCCCTTCGGCCAGCGTGCCATGTGGTCTTCGAGCTGGCCCAATGTGCTGTCGGACGACGCGTCGTCGGATACAAGGATGTCGATCCGGCTCCATGTCTGGTCTTCGATGGAGCGCAACTGTTCGGCCAGGTAACGTTCGCCGTTGTGGGTCGCCAGAAGCACCGCAACCCGCCCAAGCGGATTGGACGTCTCATCCGACGTTTCATAGACCGGGTCGAAATCCCCGGTCCCCAAGCCTGCCCTGAAGCCAGACACGAAGTTCATAGCCTGCCCTGTTGCCAGCGTGCCGTTATTGGCATCTGCCCACCGACGTTCAAACTCCACATTATTCGTTTTATTCCGGTGAATGACAATTCGCATAATATAAATTGCTAATATTATGAGAGTCGACCCTGCAACGCCCGGTCGGGCGGCGCGGTCCACAGATCTGGCGGCGGCGATCAGGGATTGGCGGCGAGGTAGGCGGCGCAATCGGCCTCGCCGGAGTCCGACAGGCACGCTGTCACGGCGTCGGCCATCGGCATGGCCGTCTTGCGGAACACACGTTCCGGCAGGCCCGGCAGCGAAAAGGCGATGCGAACCGCTGCCGGCAGGGCAGCCCTGTCCTGCCACCGGTCCTTGAAGGCGATCCCATCGGGCGAATATTCGAACCAGACCTGCCCTTCGATCTCGGCCAGCAGGGTGCGGACCGTGCCGGCGCTGCCCGGGACGGGCTTGGTCACGGCCAGGGGGCCGCTGTAACGGATCACGTCCGTGCGCTTGCCCCTGGGTTCGAGGGCATAGGTCACCTCGTTGAGGTCCGCCGCGTTGTCGAAGCCGATGGCCGGCCTGGCAAAGACCATGCGGGCCGCATCACCGCTGAAGAAGACCTTGGGCCCGGTGTCGCTGGCGATCGTGATCGGTATCATCCCGTTGATTTCACGGGAAAAAGTTTCCGCCGTCCCGACTGCTGCGGCAAAGTCGCCGATGTTCCGGTTGAACTGCCCCCAGTTGCGCAGCATCGTACCGGTGATCTGTGCAAGGCCTTGCAGCACGAAGGCCGAGATCACGACGACCGCGATGATCTCGATCAGGGAAAAGCCCCGGGACCCGCCGGCGCGTGGCGCATCGCGGCGCTTCATTGCCCGCCACCATCCTCGGCCAGGAGCCGGGCCGGCAGCAGGAGCTGGCCCTGCCATGCCGTGCGCCCCGTCCGGGTCGAGACCAGCGCCACATTGACCAGTTCGACGCCCCTGGTGGCCAGTTCCTGGCGCTGGCGGTCGGAGAAGCCGGCGGAGCGCTCCATCCGCATGACCAGCGGATCGGGCATGTCCGGTATCTGGCCGCGCCGGATCTGCCCGATCACGCCCAGGGCCAGTTGCTCTTCGGCCAGAACGGTTTCGACATTGTCGACGACGACCTTGCCGGAGCGTGCGGAAACGCCGCCGATCCGCGCCAGCGCGCCAAGGACGACGCCCATCACGGCCAGCGCCACGAGCACTTCCAGCAGGGTGAAGCCACGCGTGCCGCCGCGCCTGCCGGGCGTCATGTCAGTACTCCTTCGCCGTGCCGGCGACATCGAGACTGGAGGTGCCGACCAGCCAGTTGGTGCGGATGACCGCGCGCAGGCCCTCGATCGACAGAGTGATCTGCGAGCCACAGGAGCGGCCGTCGGGCAGGAAGACAACCTCGATCACGGCGCCGTTCTGGCGACAGCGGGTCGATATCTCGTGGCTGATGGCGACGTCCCCCGGAACCGTGACCGGCTCGACGGGCGATCCTGCCAGCCGGGCGGTGCGCCGCGCGGTATCGAAGGTCATCCGCGTTTCATGCCCGGTGCGGATGGCCAGGAGGCGGGACTCGCGCAACAGCGATGTCATGGCGGTGGCGACGGCGCGCAATTCCGCCCGCGAGGTGCCGCCGAACAGGCGCGGCAGCGTCAGGCTTGCGAGCATGGCGATGATGGCCATGACAGCGACGGTTTCGAGCATGGTGAACCCGCGCACGCCGCGACGGCGGGCGTGGCGCGCCGGCATCCTACTGGCCCAGCGTGCTGGCCAATCCCGGCGACGTCACCTGGAGCGGTCCGTTCGGCCCGGACAGATTGTAGGTGTATTCCGATCCCCACGGATCGAGCGGGACCTTGCCGTCGCGCAGGTAGGGGCCGTTCCAGTTCTGGACGCTTGTCGGCTTGGTCACCAATGCCTGCAGGCCTTCCGACTTGGTCGGATAACGGCCGGCGTCGATGTAGAACAGGTCCAGTGCGCTGGTCAGCGCGTTGATCTGGAGTTCGGCGCTCTTCTGGCGCGCATCGCCGACATAGGCCAGCACGCGCGGACCGACGAGGCCGGCGATCAGGCCGATGATGGTCAGCACCACCAGCATTTCGACGAGGGTGAAGCCGCGCGTCTGCTTCCGCCGGGCCGCCGCAGGCCTGGCCGTGCCCGGTTTGCGGATGTCTGCTCGTGTCATTTTTTCCGCCCTGGTCATCTTCCTGCCCGCCCCTTCCGGGGCGTTTCCATCCTGCCCTGGGTTCACAAGCCGACCATGTCGTTGATCGACAACAGAGCATTCATGATTACCACGATCAAACCGCCAATAACAGTACTTATGAGGACGAGGACCACCGGGCCGACGATCGCCAGGACCCGCTGGAGGTGGCGCTGCGCGCGGGCTTCGTAGAGGATGCCGGCCCGCGCGGCGAGAGCCTCGATCTGGCTCGACTGCTCGCCCAGGCGGATCATCCGCAGGGCCAGGTCCTGCAGGTTGGCGTTCTCGTCGAGAACGTCTGCGAGCTTCATGCCGCGCCGCAATCCGGCCACCGCGTCGCGGCTGATCTTCGTCTCCGCCGGGCCGTCGACGGCCAGGCCGATCACCGAAAGGGCGGTGGGCAGGTCGACGCCGGCGCGCTGGGTCTGGGCGATGAGGGTGCAGATGCGGCCGTCGCGGAAGGTCTTGGCGATGGTCCCGGCCACGGGCAGCCTGAACAGCGCGCGGCGCAGCAGGGAGCGCAGGCGTGCCGACCGGGAGGCGATCCAGGCGGCGAGGATGGCGACAAGCGCCAGGACCATGATGAGGTCGCTGTTGTCGCGGATCAGCCGCGACACGGCGAAGATGTAGCCGAGCGAATCGTCGCCACGGTTGAGCGTGGCCAGCACGGGTTCGAACTGGGGCAGAACGTAGATCAGGAAGAAGACCATGATCGTCAGGGCGCCCAGGAGCAGAAAGGCCGGGTAGCGCAGGGATGCCGAGATCCGTGCGACGACACCGGCGCGCAGTTCCCGGTCCTCGGCGATCTGGCCGAGCGTGACGCCGAGGTCGCCCGTGCTTTCGGCGAGGCGGATCATCTCGATCTCGACCTGCTCGAACAGATTGCCCTGTGCCTGCATGGCCTGCGACAGGCTTTCGCCGTTTTCCAGCCGGCGGTGGATGTCGGTCAGCAACTGGCGGGAGTTGCCGAATTCCACCTCCTGCAGCATCAGTTTCAGGGCCTCGTCGATGCGCAGCCGCGACTGGACCAGCGCGGCGAGATCGGAGAGCAGGATGGTGATGTCCGCCTGGCTGACCGAGCGCGAGAACAGGCCCGACCGGCCGAATCGCCGTACCTGTTCGGCCGCCGGCGCAACGCGGACGACGATGAGGTCGCGGGCTTCTATTTCCCGGACCGCGGCATGGGAATCGGTCGCGGTGATGCGGCCCTTCTGCAGGGCGCCGTCGGCGGCAATGGCTTCGAAATCATAGTCGGCCATGGCAGTGCCGGTTCACGCTACAGGTAGGCGGCAACGCGGAAGATCTCCTCGGGAGAGGTGATGCCTTCCGCGCAGCGGCGCCGTGCGTCCTGGGGAATGGTGGTCATGCCGGCCGCCATCGCCAGGTCGCGCAGATCGAGTTGCGATGCCCGGTTGCCGATCGCCTGGGCGATCTCGTCGGTGATCATGAACACCTCGAAGACCGGTGTCCGTCCCTTGTATCCCGTGCCGGCGCAGCGGCTGCAGCCATGGGCCCGGAACACGCGCTCGCCCTCGACGAAGCCGAAAACCCGGTAGCGGGCGTCGCCGGCAAGGTCCGCCGCGGAGATGGCCTGCTCCTTCTTGCAGGCCGGGCAGAGCACGCGCACCAGGCGCTGCGCGATGATGCCGCGCAGGTTGCTGGCGATCATGTAGTTCTCGACGCCGAGGTCCTGCAGGCGGGTGAGGCCGGACACGGCCGTGTTGGCGTGCAGCGTCGTCAGCAGGAGGTGGCCGGTCTGCGATGCCTGGACCGCAGCCTTCGCGGTCTCGGTATCGCGGATCTCGCCGACCATGATGATGTCGGGATCCTGGCGGAGGAAGGACCGGATCGCGGCGGCGAAGGTCAGGCCGATCTCGGGATGGACCTGGGCCTGCACCACGTTCTTCAGGCGGTACTCGATCGGATCCTCGATGGTGACGATCTTCTTGCCGACATCGTTGAGTTGCGACAGCGCGGTGGCCAGCGTCGTGGTCTTGCCGCTGCCGGTCGGCCCGGTCACCGCGATCATGCCGTAGGGATGGTCGAGCAGTTGCCGGACCCGGGCAAGGTCGTCCGGGCTCATGCCCATCCGGTCGAGGGTGGACAGGCGCGCGCTGCGGTCGAGCAGGCGGATGACGACGCTTTCGCCATCGCTGGTCGGGAGGGTCGAAATGCGCAGGTCGATATCGCTGCGATGGATGTCGAGCCGAACCGCGCCGTCCTGCGGCTTGCGCTTCTCGGCGATATCGAGCTTGGCAAGCACCTTGATGCGCGAGACGATCGCGTTGGCAAATTCGGCGGGCCGGTCCGGCATCTTGCGGAGCACGCCGTCGACACGGTAGCGCACGCCCAGGCCCTCGCCGTTGGGCTCGAGGTGAATGTCGGTGGCGCGCAGGTCGATGGCCTGTTCCAGCAGTTCGTTGACAATGGCGACCACGGGCGTGCCGCTTGCCAGATCGAGCAGCATTTCCAGCGCGGGACGGTTGCGCCGCGCCGATTCAGCGGCGCTCGCCGCGGAGTCCGAGGGGCCGTAACGCTGGGCTTCGAGAAGAATGTCGAGGTCGTCCAGCGGCGCCAGGGCGACGATGGTCTGGCGCCCGATCGCCTTGATCGCAGAACGGATGGCCGCCGTGCCGAAGGGATTGCTTGTCAGGAGGGTGAAGGGCGGGTTCTCCGGATCCGCTTCCGGCGCCAGGGGCAGCTTGTGGCCGGCGACGAGCCGGTTTTCCAGCATGAAGGTTCCGGCCAGCGCGTCCGGTTCCGGCCGGAACGATGCCGGGGTGATGTCGGTCTCCACGGGCAGGCCGAACTGTTCACCCAGGAACCTTGCCAGGTCAGGCGCCGAGATGGTGCCGGTCTCGACCAGCCGTTTCAGGTGCACGTAGCGCACTTCGGTCTCGGGCTTTTCCGACCCGGCCAGCTTTTCGGCGGTATCGAGGTCCAGGAGGTCCCGCTCGACCAGGCTGTGCAGGAAATGCTGCAACGTGTTTGCGGGACCCATCTGCATCGACTTCCTGTGTGAAACACACCACGCGGCATTGCGGCCCTGACGGCGGCCGAAACAGGTTCATCGGGCGGTCGGGGCAGTCACGAAGCCGAGTATTGCCATTGCAAACGCCCAAAGCCAAGAATATTCATCTTCCGGTGTTCCGGCAAACATAGTGCAATCCGATCGGGCCGGTACACTGTTCTGGGCGAGTGTCATCGTCGGGCTTCATCGCACTGCAGGGAAAAGAGGTGGAATAGACATGACTTCGACCGGGCCAATTCGCTGGATGCCGAGCGACCAGGTGATGAACTCGAAATGCCCGGTCTGCGGTACGAGCGGCGACCAGCCGCACGTGCTCGACATGTCCGTCGCCACCTCGCCGGAGGGTCCGCTTCACCTGCTGCGCTGCACCGGGTGCGGCAGCGGCTACGTGCACGAGTTCCGCTACCCCGACTACCAGAACTACGAGATCACCAAGGAGGCCGTGCGCTTCTACGTCGAGCAGGGTGCCGGCATGGACATCCTGTCCCGCCCGGCGACCCTGGCCCACAAGACGGGCGCCAGGAATTACCTGGAAATCGGCTGCGGTTTCGGCTTCGGGGTCGATTTCGCTGCCCGCACCTTCGACATGAACGCCCGCGGCATCGACCCGGCCCCGCAGGCAAAGGCCGGCCGTGACGCGCTCGGCATCGACATCGTGCCCGACTACCTGACCAGCGAGAGCGCCAGCGTCTTCGGCCTGCAGGATATGATCGTCGCCATGGAGGTGATCGAGCATATCGTCGAGCCGCAGCCCTTCCTCAAGATGATCAAGGACAACCTGACGCCGCAGGGCATCGTCGTGATGTCGACGCCGAACGTGGCGGCCCTGGCGGAGCGGGAGTCGCAGATGCTGCTGCCGGTGCTTTCGCCCGGCTTCCACGCCATCCTGTTCTCCGCCGAAGCGCTGAAGAACGAATTCCTCAAGGCCGGGTTCGGCTACGCCGCGGTCCGCGACGAGCCGACGTCGCTGCTGGTGGTCGCGACCGTGGACGGACGCGAGATCTCGCCGGACCTGGAGATCGATGGCGAAGCCTTCGCGACCTACACCGGCGATCGCATGGCAACGGTTTCGGGGGACGACTCGCTCTGGTCCGGTTTCGCCTACCGGCATTTCAAGGCGCTGGTCAATTTCGGCTTCTACGATCGCGCCAGGGAGGCGCTCGGCGGGCTCAGGAAGGAATACCTGGCGCGTTTCGACATCGATATCGGCAACCCGGCGCTGTTCGCTGCGCGCTACCACATTGAAACCGAGCGCATGCGCAAAGGCGAAAAGGTATCCGACTGGCGGGCCAATGCGCCCTTCCATATCTGCAACCTGTTCTATTTCATCGGCGTGCTGAAAATGAACACCATCGGCGAGGAAGCGGCCTTCGACTATTTCTGGGCCGCCGTCCGGGTGGCCGAGGGGCAGATGGCCTATTACAAGGCAGGCGGCTATGGAGACGGTGAAACCGAGGTCCTGGCCTGCTACTCGTCGCTCTACCTGGCGCGGTGCGCGCTTTCGCGAGCCGGTGAGGTTGGCGACGCCAGTTCGCTCTGATCATGGGCCGCGGCCTTCAAGCATTTCCGGTGCCCGCTGAACCGCTCCATTGTTCTATCTCCTTGTTTTCAAGGAATTCCGGGCACGAAACCGGTGTCCACTTTCGCTGGAATTGCTCTAGCCATTCGGCTCCGGGCTTGGCAGTGTTGAAACCCGGCCGCAGTTGCTTCACTCCGGTCGAGGCTCGGACACGGAAAGGCGCAGCTTGACCCCGGCGATTCGGACACCGCTCATCCTGCTGGACCGCTGGGCCCAAACGCTGGCGGAGGCGTTCTCGGGCCAGGCGTCCAGCATGGTGATCACCGCGTCCGGCGACGGCTTCGTGGACAAGGATGGAAATGCGGTTGCACTTCCCCTGGAGGTCCGGCCGAGGCGGACGGTGCGCTGCGAACTCGACGCCGAACGTGTCGTGTTCGTCGATCTCCCGATCCCGCCGGGTGCCGAGGACCACGTCGACGGCATCGTCAGCAGCAAGCTGCCGCAGGTAAGCCCGTGGAAGGTATCGGACGTCATCTATGGCCATGCGTTGCGACCGCGCGACGAGGCCGGCGGCCTGGTGACCATCGCCATCATCGGCAAGGCGGATGTGCCGTCCATTCCGTTCCGGGGCAAGGGCGTGCCGGTGACCTATTGCGTCCGGACGCCGGCGGGAGACCGTATCGATTTCCGCCAGCCTGCGGCCGGCGGCCGGCGGGAGAGGGCCGGGAAGGTAACGGCAATCAAGGCGCTGCTCGTGCTTTTGCTGCTCCTGACCGTCGGCCCGCTGATCGCCGGTCCGGTCCAGTCCTATTTCGTGAACCGGGACCTGTCGGCCATCAACCGGGCGCAGGGCGCGTTGCGCGCCAGGCTGGAGCGGCAGTCGAGCGGCGAGGCCGCGGCCGATGCTCCGTCCCGCCAGTTGAGCGATGCGCTCAACCGCCGCCCGTCGCGGCTGGCGGTCGTCGCCGCGCTCGCGCACCTGCTGCCGGACAGCGTTCACCTGGAGTCGCTGACGATCGAGGGCGATGTCCTCGGTTTCACCGCGATCGCCGACGATGCGGCGATGGTGCTTCGCCTGCTCGCGGAAAGCCCGGTGTTCCGCAATGCCGCCTTCTCCGGGCCGACGGTCCGGGAGGAGGACAGCAACTCTGTCCGGCTCCAGATCAGCGCCGAGATCGCTTCCGGCGCGGATGCGGCCGGTGCGCTGGAGCAGTTGCTGCTGGCGGAGGTAAAGGGCTGACATGGCGCGGAGGATGACAGGACAGGCGTCCTCGACGCGGATTGCAAGTCTCGCGGCTTTCTTGCTGCTGGTTGCCGCGGCGCTTTGGTCGGTCCTGTCGCTGGCCATGGAGACCGGCCGCGACCTCGATGAACTGGCGCGCAAGCGCGCCCTGCTGGCACGCATGGAAGAGGTGGTGAAACGCCGCGAGCAATCGGCGGACGATCCGGCCGGCACGGTCGCGCAAGATCCGTTCCTGCAGGCGGAGAACGGTTCGGCCGCGGCGGCGCAATTGCAGGATCACCTGGTGCGGGAATTGCAGGCCATCGGCATCGCTCCGAAAACCGTGGAAGTACAGGCCCGCGACCTGGACCCGGACCTGCCGGAGTCGATCGGGCGCGTCCAGGTCACCGCCGAGTTCGAATTCCCGGAAGGCGACACCAGCCGCATTCTCACCATGGCCGAAAGCGCCTATCCGGCCCTGAAAATCGACCGGCTGGAAATCCGCGGGGCGGGCCGGCGCGGTGCCGACCTGGCGGATGTCGTCTACGCGGATGACTGGCGCAGGCTTTCCGCGACGCTTGCCGTGTCGGGCTACTGGCTGGTGGGCAACGATGCGCGATAGGCACCCGTTTCCCAGGCGGCGTGGCCGCCCCGAAGCCTGCCGGCGCCGGCGCGGCGCGGGAATGACGGCTGTGCTGGCGTTGCTTGCCAACCTGCTGCCGGCGCCGGCGAGTGCCTTCGACTTCGGACCGCTCAATGCCCTGGTCGACGCGCTGGGCGCGCCGGTCGAGGAACGGCCACTGTTCGACCCGGACCGCCGGCCGCCACTTCCGCCGCCGCCACCGGTTGTCGCGCCACCCGAAGCCCCACCCTCGAGCGCGCCGGTGGTCGTGGCACCGCAGCCGGACAGCTGGAAACTGCTTGGTATCGTGCGCGGCGAGGGTAACGACATGGTCGTCGTGCTCGACACGCTCAGCAACGAGACGTTTCGGCTTGCCGTCGGCGAGAGCCGCGACGGCTGGTCGCTTGTCGAAATCGGAAATCGCGATGCCCTGCTGGCGAAGGACGAGAAAACGTTTGCACTCGGCTTTCCGCGCGATAGTAAAGACTGACATGAAACAGTATTGCCGCTGAGCAATCGGGTATACCGGTCCGTACCGGTGTGTGGAGTTGGGGATGGGTGCCATCAGTCGGCGTATTCGCGCGTTGTACAACAAGGCGAACTGGTATTCGTCGCTGGCGATCAGCCACCTGCGCGCCAAGCTGCCCAACATCCGCAAACGGTGGCAAGGCGACCGTTTTTCGACTCCGGCGAAGAAACATGCCGTCTTCGTTCATTTCGACACCGAGGGCGTGATCCACGACTACGTAATCAAGTATCTCGACGACCTGCGCGATTGCGGGTTCGAGATCACGTTCGTGACCAATTCGCCGGAAATGCCGGATGAAAGTGTGGCGCTGCTGAAGCCGCTCTGCCGGCTGATCGTCCACCGCTACAATTCCGGCTACGATTTCGCGGCCTACCGCGACGGGATCCGCCAGATCCCGAATCTCGACCAGTGCGAGGCGCTGATCCTGGCGAATGACAGCGTCTACGGACCGCTTTTCTCGCTCAAGGACGAACTGGCCGGCCTCGACCCCGAGACCCTCGACGTCTGGGGCATCACGGACAGCTGGGAGTTCAACTACCACGTCCAGAGCTATTTCATGCTCTTCTTCCCCAGGGCGTTGCGGTCGAAGGCGTTCAAGAAATTCTGGAAGCGGTTTCCCAATCTCAACAACAAGCATTTCGTCATCAAGCGCGGTGAAATCCGGCTGGCCCAACGCCTTGCGCGCGACAAGCTGCGCATCAAGGTGCAATGCCCCTACTGGGAAGTGGCTGCCGACCACGTGACGCCGCTGCGCAGCTTTCTGTCGGCCAAGACCGTCGACAAGTTTTCACCGCTGCAGGTGCGCTGGCTCCAGGACATGGAAGACAAGATCGTGCTGGGTATCCCGCTCAATCCATCCCATTCGTTCTGGGAAAGGGTGATCAGGGAACGCGGCTGCCTCTTCCTGAAGCGCGAACTGATCCAGAAAAACCCGCTCAGCATCCCCTTCGTCTGGCGCTGGAAGGACGTGGTCGACGAGTGCACGGACTACGATTCCGACCTGATCAGCCGTCACCTGCATTCGCTGTAGCGGGTTCGGGCGGACGGTGCGGCGGATCGAAATAGGCGGCCAGAACGTCGGCTGACGGTCCGTCCATGATTACCTTGCCGTGTTCCAGCCAGATCACCCGCGAGCAGTTGACGGCGATCAGGTCGCGCGAGTGGCTGGCGAGCACGAGGATGTTGGTCTCGTCCACCATCTCGGCCAGCCGCCTGTTGGCCTTGTCGCGGAAATGCTCGTCGCCCGTCGACAGCCATTCGTCCATGATCAGGATATCCGGCTTGAGAATGGTCGAGATGGAGAAGGCCAGCCGCGTCTGCATGCCGGTGGAATAGGTGCGGTAGGGGATTTCCAGGAAGTCACCCAGTTCGCTGAACTCGGCGATCCGGGCATAGTAGTCGCGGAAGCGGGCGCCGGTGATGCCCATCATGGCACAGCGCAGGCGGATGTTCTCGCGGCCCGTCGCATCGGGGTCGATGCCCAGCGCCATGTCGATCAGCGGGAAGCTCTCGCCTTCGATGTGGCACGTGCCGGAGGTCGGCTCGTAAATGCCGGACAGCAGCCGCAGCATGGTGGTCTTGCCGGCGCCATTGTGGCCGATCAGGCCGACGCGTTCGCCGTCATGGATTTCCAGCGAGATCGAATCGAGGCCGCGAACGGTGACGACACCGTCGGCCAGGCTGCTGATGACGCCGCCGGTGGCGATGTTCATCACCTCGCGTTTCAGCGACCGGCTCTTGCCGTCAAAGACCGGGTAGTCGATCGTCACGTTGTCCAGCTTGATGGATGCCATGGGATGCTACAGCCAGAATGGGATGTGCCGCCTCGACCGCCCGAGGACCAGCAGGGCGATCAGCCATCCGGCGATGGCGCCGGCGATGCAGACCGTCCAGCTGACGGTTTCGGGGGGAGAACCCGTCAGCGGGTCGCGGACGATGGCGAGGAGATGGTAGAAGGGGTTGAACTTGAGCACCTCGATGATCGGCTTGCCGGCCAGGGTTTCCGGCAGCCACATGATCGGCGTGGCGTAAAAGAGAACCTGCAGCAGGTTCTGGACGATCTGGATGAGATCGCGGTAGCGGGCACAGAGCACCGACAGCACCGTCATGATCCACAACAGGTTCAGCGCCATCAGGATGAAGCCCGGAATGGCCAGCAGGACCGTGATGCCGGGCCCCTTGGCGACGATCAGCATGACCAGCGGGTAGATCAGGATGTTGTGCCCGAGCGTCACCAGGTTGCGGAAGAAAACCCGGATGACGTGCAGGAAAAAGGGAAGCCTGATCTGCAGGATGATGTTCTGCGACTGGATGAAGGCCGAGCAGCCCTCGGTGATCGCCCCTGACATGAAGGCCCAGAAGATCAGGCCGACGCTGACATGGGGAAGGTATTCGGCCAGCGGGAGGCCGAAAAGGGCACCGAAGATCAGCCCGAGCGTCCCGATGAGGATCGCCATGCTGATGGTGAGCCAGAAACCGCCGAAGAAGGACCGGCGATAACGCTTCGCGATGTCGTTCCAGCCGAGCAGCAGGGCGAACTCGGCCTTGTCGAGCGCCCCGCGAATGTCGCGCATGGAAACCTGGATGCTTGGTAACAGACTCAACGAAATGCCACTTGTGATGATGCGGACCATGATGCCGGCCCGGCGTGCCGTTTCAAGGCTACATAGCGGCTGGTCCGGCCCGCGTAAACCGGATGCCAATCGGCCGGACGGTGATTCTTGCCCGCCGCGCCGTTGCGGCCGGCCGGACCCGGTTCAGTCGATGCGGTCGAGCGGGCCGGAAAAGGACAGGATGCGGAAGGGACGCGGATCGTTGGCGAGCAGGGCGATATCGCCCTCGTAAATCTCCACGATGCCGGCGCTGGTGGAAATCGTCTCGGTGACGTGCCAGCCGCGCGACTGGGCCGTGGAGACGAGATTGCCGAGCACGGGATCGCTGCCGGCGATATCCGCCACGCTGTCGGTGGATTTTCCCTCGACCGCGACGAGCGCCTGGAGCCTCGACCTCGTGGTGGGGAGGATGCCCGGCACGTTGAGCAGGAGATCCGGGGACAGGAGGTCGGGATGGACCGTCGGTATGCCGGAACCGACCGTGACACGTGTCATCATCTGCCGGACCAGCCCGGCATCGAATCCCGGGACCTGCGCCAGTTCGAGCACGGACTGGAACGGCTTGTTCCTCGGACCGGTATTGCGGTTCGATCCGTAATCGATGGATTCGCTTGCCCCGTCGGTCAGCCGCTGCCCGTCGTCGTCGCGCCAGTCAATGATCCGGCCTGAAAGGGTGACGACGTCGTTCACGGGAACACCGGCCGCCGCCAGGGCCGCCTGGAGCAATTCCGGCGGCGCCGCGTTCAGGTCCACACGGCCGGCATTGTTGACGAAGCGGCCGGTGATCGTATCGCCGGCCTGCCGGTCGGCAAAGCTGCCGGACACCTGGGCCGCGGGATCCGTCCTCGCCATGATCTCGGCAGCGGCGGTCTCGAACCCGCTCATCGCGAGGGACGGCAGGCCGTGGCGTGCCGTCAGCATTCGCGTTTCACTGACGATGGAGGCCGTGTTGAGCCGGGTGGAGACCATGATCGCGGTCAGCAGCGACAGCGTGCCGAGCACGGTGAAGAGGATGAAACCGCGCGTTCTCCCGACGGTCTTTCCCGTCGGCTTGTTCATCCGAGATCGCCTGCGGCGGTCAGGTCCCCGCCGCCCGGGCCCGGGCCAGGGCCGGAACACCTGTCAGCCGCCGGCCGGCGCGTTCAGGCCGTCCCGCTGGATGGACTTGATGCAGCGGTTCTTCCTGAGCGCGGCAACCGCGCGGTCGGATGCCTCGATGACGAACTGCGGCGTGTATTGCATCTTCTTGACGATGGAATAGGACGTCCCCTCCATCGAGCGGGCGATGTCCTCGGCGCTGCGGTCCGGGCAATTGTGGGTGACGATGTAGCGTTTCATGGCGCCTCCCTTGCGTTCGGAGGATCTGCGGACCGACTTCTCGGCGGGCTTCATGCTGCCCATGGCCAGCGTGGGCGCCTGGATGGCGGCCGCGGCATGGCCCCCGGACCGGGTGTCCGTGCCGGAATGGATCGCCGGGATGGCCACGGCGGCGACCACGGCAAGAAATGCAAACTTGGACATGCGGTTCCTTTCTCCGATTCATCCCGTGAAAGCGAAGATGGCCAGGACAGTGCCCGGCCATCTTCAATTCTAGTTGGCGACTTTGTCGCAATTCCGAACGCGAAACCGGTGTCCACTTTCGCTGGAATTGCTCCAGGCCACGTCGCGCGTCCGCGTCACTGGGTGCGGACGGCCACGCTGGTCGCTCCGACCACCTGCGAACTCGCATTGCGGAAGTAGATATGCGCTCGGTTGGTGGCCGGGTTGTCGGCCACCGTGCCCGACCCCTGGGCGAGGACCACGAAGTAGTAGGTCTGCCCGGCCGTCGCCGTGAACGATGTGCTGGCCGCAAACGTGGTCTGGCAGACGCCGCTCGAATTGGCCCGGCAGATCGTCAGCGTGGCCGGCATGTTCGGGTCGGTTCCGCCGATGGCCTGCTCGGTCACGCTGGCCGTGACGGTCTGCGACGCACCGATGTTGATCGCGGCGACGGAGGCGGCCGACTGGCCGGTCGTGCCCGGGATCGAGATGTAGCCGGTGTTGCCGACTGTCGCGGCGATGGCCACCAGGTCCGCGATCGGCGTGGTCGAGGCGGTGTACTGGAAGGTGTTCACCCCGAAGATCGTGCCGGCGGGCGAGGTGTTGGTGCAGTCGAAGACGAGCGGGATGTTGCTCGACGCGGCTGCGGTCGGCGACAGGGCGAAGTAGAAGCCCTGCGATCCGCCGGCGGCGATGTTGACCGGCGTGTTCGCGGTGCCGATGGGCACGTTGGACGCGTTGGTCGTCTGGTAGAGGAAGGTGGTTCCGGCGATGGCGGACGGCAGGGCGATGCTGCAGCCGGTCGCCGCGGTGGCGTTGGGGTTGATGATGGTGGCGAAGGCCGTCACGGCCGTTCCGGTCTGCGTCGCCCGGGCCGTCGGCAGGACGGACGCGACGACCGCGCCGCCCGAAGATCCGCCGGTCGTCGAGATGTTCAGGTTGAACGTGCCGGTGTTGCCGCTGAAGCCGTCCACCGCAATGTAATAGGTCCCGGCATTCACGGCCATCTCGATCAGGGACGCCAGGTTGGTGCCGCCGTCATCGTTGGTCGCAAGCGTGGTCAGGGAACTGACCGACGATCCCGAGAACAGGCCGATGAAAGTGTCGAGAGCCGAGCCGTTGGTATCGACATGCAGGGTGGTCGAGCTCGGGATCGTGACCTTGTACCACACCGAGTTGTTCGGTGCGCTGAGTGCCGGCTCGCCGGTCTCGCTGGTCGCGCCGACATTCGTATGGCCTGTCACTGCATAGGGCAGGCTGGCAACGATGGCGTTGGCGAAGTTGTCGTTCGTCGGGCCGGAGCTGCCGCCGGCGCAGGTGCCTGCGCCAAGGGCATTACAGGCTGCCAGCATGTCGATGCGCGGCTTGGTCGTGCCGGCCGAGGTGATCGGGACACCAGTGGATTCCAGCGCGTTCTCGATCTCGGTCACGGTCTTCGTCGGGAACAGCGAGCGCAGCGCGGCGAAGGCGCCGGCAACGTGCGGCGCGGCCATGGACGTGCCGTTGTAGTTCTCATAGGTCGAGGTCGAGCTGACAGACGGACCATAGACCGACGACAGGATGTTGGAGCCCGGGGCCACGACGTCGATCAGGCTGCCCCAGTTGGAGAAGCTCGACCGCGAGTCCGACGTGTCCAGCGACGAGGCCACGGTGATGGCGCTGGAGATACATCCCGGGGCGCCGACCTGGTTGTCGAGGCCGTCGTTGCCAGCCGAAATGGTCGAGGCAATGCCAGCATTGCGCAGGTTCGTGATGATGGGCTGACGCGAGTCGTTGTCACAGGCGCTCGAGAAAGCACCGCCGCCGATACTCATGTTGACGGCGTCGATATTGTAGGTGCTGCGCAGGGAATAGACATGTTCAAGCGCAGCAATCATGTCGGACGTGAAGGCGAGGACGCAAGGGGTTCTCGACGCTGATCCGCACGAGGACGTGCTGCTGAACAGGCTGAAAACGTTGATCCCGATGATATTGGCCTGGTAGGCCATGCCATGCAGCGGTTCCCCGCTCTGGCGGTTGGTGTTGTTGCCGGCCGCGGTGCCAGTAACATGCGTGCCGTGGCTGCATCCGAATGCCGTCGTCGAGGCGCAGTCCGCGGCGGAACCGGAGGCCGTGGATTCTTCCAATCCGCCCGGACAGCGTGTCGTCGCGCTCTGGGCTGGAACAGTCGTGTTGAAGCAGGCTTCCGCAACCACGCGGCCCGGCGTGATGAACTCATGGGCCTTCTTCACGCCGGTGTCCATGATGGCGACCGTCCGGCCGGTGCCGGTGCCGCCTGCCGCCCAGACGGCCGGCATGTTGATGTGCACGGTGCTTTCGTCCATCACGGGCGGCGAAGCCACGTCCGGCTGGATGTGCGTCACGCGGCCGCTGGCCGCGATACGGTCGATTTCCTCCGCCGTCAGGTTCATGACGAGCATCTGGCTGTAGTTCATCCGCTCCGTGCCATAGACATCGGACAGCGGACCGTTGAGAACGCCGTCGGACGATCCGAACACGTCGGAAAGGACCAGGTCCTGAAGGGCGTGGTTGCGGGCGATATACTGGGCGTCGTCGTCCTTGGACCCGGCGGCATCCGGGGCGCCGAGGTCGGAGTTCTCATACTGGATGATGACGCGATAGCGGCCGGCGGGATTGTCGGCCATCATCTTGGCCAGGCTGTTCGCATCGACGATCTTGTCGAGTGTCGGGGCTGCCAGCGGGAGGCTGACGCTCTGCTGGGCCAATGACGGAACTGTTCCGCCGCCCATGGTCGCCAGCGTGATGCCGGCCACCGCGATCAAGTTCAAGGCGCTACTTCTGAGCGCCTGCCTAAAGATTCTCATGCGACAACCCTCCACCTCTACCAAGCTGGTTGTTTCTTTTTGCCCCTGTGAAAACACCATCTAGGCTATAGAAAAAGCATCGCTTTTCAACAAAATAAAATTCGTGGAAATTTCATCCAAAGCTTTTTCCGCGGCCCGTCCTAATACGCCGCAAGAACCGTAAGCCACAGAGAAACCGACAGGAACCCGCCGAAGGGCACATAGGTCCTTGCAAGGAGCGCCCGCCCGCGCCGGCGATTCCTCAAGATGGTGGCCGTGAGCGCTCCGATGCTGGCGACAAGCAGGAAGACGGGAAAGGCGTCGAGCGGCAGCCAGACGCCGGCTGCCGCGAACAGGACGAGGTCGCCCGGCGCGATCCCGGTGATGCCGCGCCAGGCCCGGTAGACGCGATTGACCGCCCAGAACAAGGCAAAAAGAAGCGCGCCACGACCCGCCGCCAGGGCCAGGTGCATGGCAACGGACCGTGCGGTTGCGGAGCCATCGCCGGTCAGGGCGACGGCGGCTGCGAATCCGAAGCCGAGCCCGACCATCCACGCCAGGGCGGCGTGGTCGATGCGGTAGCGGCGGAAGTCGCTGCGGGCTACGGCGAGGGCGACCGGCAGCATGAGGCCATGAGCGAGTGCCGGAAGCAGCGGCAGGACAAGCAGGGAGATCGCGAACCCGGCGGCGGCCGACAGCCAGGCCGCAGGGCCCGGCCAGGACGTGGATGCGTTCCCCGCCACCGGCCGCGGTTACTTGATGAAGGACTTGGCGGGAACGCGCATGGCCGTCGGCGGGCGGTTGACGTTGAGGAGCTGCAGCCGCGAGCGCATTTCCGAGGCCACGGAGGAGGCATCGACCTCGTTGGCGATGATGCGCGGCCGGATCAGCAGGATCAGTTCGGTGCGGTCGGCCTTGCGGCTCTTGGCGCCGAAGAGATCGCCCCAGCGATTGATGTCGCCAAGCACCGGCAGTCCTGACGATCCCGCCGTCGTCCGCTGGCTG
This sequence comes from Zhengella mangrovi, assembly GCF_002727065.1. Lineage (GTDB taxonomy): Bacteria > Pseudomonadota > Alphaproteobacteria > Rhizobiales > Rhizobiaceae > Zhengella > Zhengella mangrovi. The sequence continues at coordinate 85,245 of NZ_PDVP01000014.1, forward strand.
ATGAGGCCGCCGAGGAGGACCGTCTGGCCGGAGACGACGGAGAGCGCGCTTTCGACCTTGCGCTGCGAGATGGTGGGCGTCAGCGTGTTGGCCGCGGCGTTGTCGACCACGGAGCTGATCTCCTGCTTGATGTCGAGGCTGATCACGCCGTTGGAACTGATGCGCGGCTTGACCTTGAGAATGACGCCGGTGTCGCGGAAGGAGATGCTGTTGACGATCGGCGCGGAAAGGTCGTCGTTGCTCTTCGACGTGCGGGTGGTGATCGGAACCTCGTCGCCGATCTGGAGCACGGCCTGGGAATTGTCCCGGACCACGACCGATGGCTGCGACAGCACGTTGACCTCGGTGAGGTTGCGCAGGGCGTCGATCACCACGCGCGGTTCGGTCTCGGGGCCGAGCAGGAGGTTGAAGCCGGGAATGACGCGGTCAAGCACCGCGTTCGTCCCTGCGCCGATCAGGCCGATCGACCCGGAATCGTCCCTGAGGCCGAAGTCCTTGGACTTGAGGAAGAACTGCACGCCGTGGCTCAGGTTGTTGTTGAGCGTGATCTCGGCGATCGTGGTCTCGATGGCGACCTGCAGGGGCCGGCGGTCCAGCGACGCGATGGCGCGCTCGATGATCTTGTACTTCTCGTTGTTGGCGTAGATCAGGATCGTGTTGTTGGTCGGGTCGGCGCTGATGCGGACGTTTTCCAGAAGGGCGTTGCCACTGGAGGTGGCCACCACCGGCGCCGCCTTGGCCTGCTCTGTGGCGCCGTTCGTCACGCCCTGGCCCGTGGCGGAATCCGGCGGGAACTGGCTTTGCGCCGTGGCGTCGACCGCCGCCGGCGCCCCGCCGAGGAACATGGCGTTGAGCGTGCTGGCGAGCTGGGCCGCATCGGCGTACTGGACCTGGTAGACCCGGATGCCGACACTGTTGAGGTCGTTGCGGTCCATCCGCTCGAGCCAGGAAAAGGTCTGCCGGAGCATGGAATTGGACTTCGCCACGACGAGGACGCCGTTCAGGCGCTCGACGGGGACCATCTGGACCAGGCCCGCCGCGCGTCCACCCTCCTTGGAGTGAAGGATCTCCTCGACCTCCCGGATCATGATCTGCGGATTGGTGGTCTGGACCCGGTAGATGCCGACGGCCTGCGAGCTCAGCCATTCCTGGTCGAAGGAGAGGACGGCCTCGATGGCGGCGCGGCGCTCGGCCGAGGTTCCCTGGAACATCAGCGCATTGCGGTCCTTGTCGACCTTCACCAGGCCCTGGCGGGTGATGAAATTGTCGATCAGGGGAATGATTGAATCCGCCGACACATGGTAGAGCGGCACGACCGACACGCCGTAGCCCGGCGAAACGCTGCGGCGACCGCCCGAATCGACCGAGGCCGAGAGGGTCGCCGTGGAGAGCGGAACGATCTTGTAGCCGAGCGCGTCCTTGGTGATGGCCGCGTTGGAGAAGGACAGCGCGCTCTCGAAATAGGCCACCAGGTGGTCGACCGGAATCGGTCGTCCCGTCGACAGCGACACCGTTCCCTTCACGGCCGGGGAGACGCTGTAGCCGGTCTTCATGATGTCGCCGAAGATGATGCGCGCCGCCGTGGCGATATCCACGTCCTCGAGGTTCAGGTCGTAGGCCTTGCCATCGGTGGAGGGCGCGAACAGAGGCCGGTCGGGAGACGCGCTCGACGGATTGCCGCCGGCAAAGACGAGGTTGCGGCCCTGGCCACCCTGCTGCTGGCGGCTCAGGAGATCGGGGGACTGGCCGTTTCCACGTGGCGCACGCGGCGACAGGTCGACGTTGCGGACGTAGTCCGACGTGTCGATGCCGAAGACGACGTTGTCATTGCCGAACTTGCTGTTCGTGCATCCTGCGATTGCGGCGAGCAGCCCGCAGGCGCCCGCTACAGCGGCCGCACGGACACCCCGAACCCCAGTCTTACGCACGACCATACCACTCTCCCCACAGACGTCATCTCAATCGCACTTCGCGCCACCGATGCCAAGACATTCCTGATTTCTTGGCTAACACTGGCGGGGATTCAGCGTCGTTTCCAGGCTGGCGTGTTCCTTATGCGACAATCATTGCGGGCGGACAGACGCCGCGACGGCGGCGTCAGCACTCCTTGCGCCGCCTTTCGCACCTGTGCGTCCTGCCGGTCCGGCCGCCGTTCAGCCGCATGTCTGGCCGGGCGGGCACAGGGCCTTCAGGGCCTGGACCAGCGATTTCAACGATTCCTCCGACTGCCTGGTCAGGGCGGCCATGTCGGACCCGGATTGCGCTGCCGGGGGCGGCGTCGCGGCGTCCTTGTCGGCATTGTTAACGTTCATGCCCGGAAGCAGGGGGCGCATCTGGCCGACGTTGAAGCCGGAAACGGCGACCTGCCGTTCAGCCGGCTTCGCCGGCTTTTCCGGCTTTGCCGCCTCGACCGACTTGCCCGTCTCGAGCGCCTGGGCGAGTTGTACGGGCCTGGAAGCGGCCCTGTCATCGGCGGCCACCTGTGTGCCCGCGGACTTTTGTCCACCGCTTGGCGACCCGTTGATGATCATCAGTTCCTCGGGGCCGTCCGCGCCATAGACGAGCATGACATTGCGTTCTCCGAACAGGCGGCTCAGGACGGATTTCAGGTCGCCGCGCACCCGCGCCGTGATGGCATCCGCATCCTTGATCTCGCCCGTCACCTTGAGGCCGAAGTGCTCCGCCAGCTTGTCGGCGACGGCCTTGCGGGAGTCGTTCGTGACCTCGACCGTCAGGTCCTTTCCATCGGCTCCGCCGGAGATGATCACGTCGGCCCGGACGGCCTGTCCGCCGGCAGCCAGAAGGGAGGATGCGGCCACAAGGGCCACGGCCGCAATCCTGTTTCGAAGTTGTGCGGTCATCAAGAAACTTGTCGACGTCATCACGCGCTCCATGACTGAAAACATCATCTCGGGGCTTATTCGAATGTGCTTCAGCCTACAGGAGAACGGCCACGACCGCCAGACGGGACGGGCAATCGGCCTTGCGATGCTCTGGAGGCGGTCGCGCAAACGCCGACCGGCTCGTGGAAAAGCCGGGAGCGCGGATCATCGCGCTCCCCCGCGGTTCCGGTCAGGCCGCGGCCTGAAGCGGGCTTTCCTGCCCGGTTTCGACAAGGGCGCCGTGCAGGACCTTCGCGGCTGCTTCCTTGTCGTCCTCGGCGAGCAGGAACTGGACGTCGACGCCACGGCCCGTCTCCTGCGCGGCGATGGGTGTGATGCCGGCTTCGCGCAGGGCTGCCAGTCCGCGCAACATCACGTCCTGTCCCGTCAGGTCGCGGCCGATGGCCGAGACGATGGCGGCACGGCGCGCGGTGATGCGGGCAGAGGGATAGCGTTCGCGCAGGTCACGCTCGACACGCCGCACCCCCTTCAGCGTCGCCTCGACGTGGTGTACGATGGAATTGGCGTTGGAGGTCTTGGAGACAATGCGCACGCGGTGGCGCGTCAGGACCTCGAGGATGGCCGCGTCGTAACCCTTGACGCCGACCATGTCCTGCTCGAACAGCTCGATAGAAGTGACGGTCAGGCCGGTGATCATCTGTACGCCCGGCTCGCCGGCGAGGTCCGCGTCGATGAGCGTGCCCGGATCTTCCGGTTCGAACGCATTGGCCACGCGAAGCGGAACGCCGGCCTGGCGCAGTGTCTTGGCGGCCTTGGGATGGATGGCCTCCATGCCCATGTTGGACAGCTGGTCGGCGACGTCGTAGTTCGTGCGCCCGATCTTGCGGACCTTGCCGGCACCGACGAGCTTCGGGTCGGCGCTGGAGAGGTGGAATTCCTTGTGGATGATTGCCTCGCGGGCCGCCGTCTGGGCGGCGATGGTGGCGAAGGTCACCTCCGAATAGCCGCGGTCGAACTCGCTCATCAGGCCCTCGCGGCACTGGGCGTAGCCGGTGACGATCGGGAGCTCGCACGCAAGGTCGATATCGGCAAAGGCGGTGGCGATCCGTTCGTGCAGGTCGGGCTGGGTCTCGTCCCGCCAGCCGGTCAGGTCGACAAGCCTGGCATTGACGCCATGCCGGCGCAGGAGAATGGCCAGGTTGTTGGCCGAATGCGCCTCGCCGAGCGCGGCCAGCAGTTCGCGGGTGGTCTGCATGTGTTCCGACAACTGGAAATGACCATAGGAGCACAGGCGCTGCAGATCGATCAGGCAGCCGCGCGCGCCCTCGATGCGTTCGCGAACAAACTCGTCCGCCGCCTGGCGGTCGGCCGCATGGTCGAACAGGTCGGCGTTGATGTCGAGCATGGCGCGCGAGGTGCCGGACAGGGCATCCATCCAGCCGTGATGGTTGTCGGCGCTGGCAAACAGCGCATAGACACCCAATTCGCCCGATCTCTTGTGCTCCAGCAACTTGTCGGTGATGCCGCCGAAAGCGGAAACCACGAACACACGGTTGTAGAGGCCGGCTTCGGTCCTGTCCCCGACGAGGATCGTGCCGATCAACTCGCGGAGACGGCTCATCGACGTGCCGCCGATCTTCTCGACCGTGTGTACGCCCCGTTCGGGCGTGCGCCGGTCATTTCCTGCCTGACTGGCTTTCTCGGCCTTGGTCATCGTGTCGTTACTCCTTTCAGGACAGCGGGCCCGACATGATCTCGAGCACCGACGGTTCACCGCGCGCGGCAAGGAAGTCGGGCCGAGGCCTGCTGGCCGCGTAGGGCTCGCGCAAGGCGTTGGTGACCGCGTTGAACACGAAGAAGGCGTTCGAGCGGGCAAAGGGCGTGATGTTGGAATTGGACCCGTGCATTGTGTTGCAATCGAACAGAACCAGGGTTCCGGCCGGTCCGGTCGCGCTTTCGATGCCGTTCTGGCGGGCCAGCCGGGCGAGCGCCTCGTGCGACGGGGTTCCGACTTCCTGGGCCTTCAGCGAGGTCTTGTGGTTGTCGTCCGGCGTTGCACCGGCACAGCCGACGAAGGTCTTGTGCGACCCTGGCATCAGCATCAGGGCGCCGTTGCTGGCATCGTTGTCGGTCAGCAGGAGCGACGCGGAGACAGCGCGCATGCGCGGCATGCCGTCCTCGGCGTGCCAGGTCTCGAAGTCCGAATGCCAGTAGAACTCCTTGCCCGTGAAGCCCGGCTTGTAGTTCAGCCGCGACTGGTGGACGTAAACCTCGTCGCCCAGCAGGAAACGGGCAATGCCGGCCAGCCGGCGGTCTCGGGCGAGCCGGTCGAAAAGGGCATTCTGTTCCGGCAGCTTGAAAACGGTGCGTACGGAATCGCTGCCCGGTTCGGTGATCACGGTGTCTTCCATGAGCGTGCGGCCGCCCTCGCGCAGGCCTTTTGCCTCGTCCTGAAGGGCCTTCACCTCTTCAGGGGTAAATAGGTTCTTCAGCACGAGGAAGCCGTTGCGTTCGAAACTGTCTGCCTGCTGGGCGGTCAGCGGCGCATCCGGGCGCCACTGGCTCCATACCGTCCGGTCCTGCCGCTCGCTCCATTGTTCGCGCGGCAGGCGGGTGGGATAGGCGTCCAGTTCCGTCGTCTGGGGTTTCTGCATGAAGTTCATTGCTCTCTCCCGTCTGTCTGTCTGGATTCTCTGGTTCTGGGGTCCGGTCAGGGGATCAGGCGTCCTCGCTGACCAGGGCGTAGGATCCGTCGTCCTGGTGGACTTCCTGGCCGGTCACAGGCGGATTGAACACGCAGGCGAGGATCATCTCGTCCTCGGCGCGCAGGATATGCTTGTCGTGCTGGTCAAGCGCATACATCACGCCGGGACGGATCTGGTGCACCTTGCCGGTCGCCAGGTCCTCGATCGAACCCGAGCCGGAAATGCAGTAGACCGACTCGAAATGGTTCTTGTAGTGGAACTGCAGTTCACCGCCGGCATAGATGGTGGTGATGTGGAAGCTGAAGCCCATCCGGTCGCCGGCCAGCAGCAGGCGAACGCTTTCCCAGCCATCAGAGACGACCCGCCGCTCGGTGTTCTTCGCTTCGTTGAAATCGCGTACGATCATGTCTGTTACTCCGCTGCAATGGTCTTGGGTTTGACGATGGAGGAGACGGCGGCCTCGAGGATGTCGAGGCCTCGCTCCAGCGTCTTCCTCTCGATGGTGAGGGGGCAGAGGATCTTGACGACCTCGTCCCAGGCGCCCGACGTCTCAATGACCAGTCCGTTGCGGAAACATTCCGCGCAGATGTCCGCGGCGAGGTCGCCGCTGCCGACATCGATGCCCTGCATCATGCCGCGGCCCTTCAGGCTGGCGCCCGGCACCTGGGCGGCGATGCGCTGCAGGCGCTTGCGAAGCAGGGCCGCCTTTTCGCCGATCTCCTGCTGGAAGGCGTCGTCGGCCCAGAATTTCTCCAGCGCAACGCGAGCGGTAACGAAGGCGTGGTTGTTGCCCCGGAAGGTGCCGTTGTGCTCGGCCGGGCCGAAGACGTCGTGCTCGGGACGGATCAGCACCGCGGCAAGCGGCAAGCCGTAGCCCGAAAGCGATTTCGCCATGGTGACAATATCCGGCATGACATCGAAATCCTCGAAGGAGAAAAACGTTCCGGTGCGCCCGCAGCCGGCCTGGATGTCGTCGATGATGAAGAGGGCGCCATTGTCGCGCGCGATCCGGGCGATGCGGCGAACCCATTCGGGCGAAGCCGCGTTGAGGCCGCCTTCCCCCTGGACCGTTTCCAGGATGATCGCCGCCGGCGCATCGATGCCGCCGGACGGATCTGCCAGCATCTGCTCCAGCATGGCAGCCGAATCCGCTCCATCGTCGAGGAACCCGTCAAACGGCATGCGGGTGACATCGGGCAGGGCGACGCCGGCTCCGCCGCGATGGTAACCGTTGCCGGTGGCGGCCAGCGCGCCGTTGGTCACACCATGAAAGCCGTTCGTGAAGGCCACGACATTGGTGCGACCCGTCACCTTGCGGGCGAGCTTCAGCGCCGCCTCGACAGCGTTGGCGCCGGTCGGGCCGCAGAACATGACCTTGTGGTCCATGCCACGCGGCTTCAGGACAAGGCGGTCGAAGGCGTCGAGAAACGCCGCCTTGGCTCCGGTGTGCATGTCGAGGCCATGGGTGACGCCGTCGCCGGCGATGTATTCGACCAGTTCCGCCTTCATGTCGGGATCGTTGTGGCCGTAGTTCAGCGAGGAGCATCCGGCCAGGAAATCGATGTAGTCGCGACCGGATGCATCGGTCAGCGTGGCGTTGCGCGCGGTTTCAAAGACCACGGGGAAGCTGCGGCAATAGCTGCGCACCTCCGACTCGCGGCGGGAGAAAATGCTCTTGTCGTCCGTCGTAACGGAAGTCATGACTGCCTCTTTCGGTTGGATTGCTTGAACGATTTCGAATCAGGCCGGGATACGGCCGAGCGAAATCAGGCCGCGGCGCGTCCCGCCTGCGGAAAGCGGATCGTGACCATGTGCTCGGTCTCGTGACGGCCGTCGAAATGGTCGTCGCGCCGGTAATGCGGTTCGTCGCGCAGCCGCGCGCCGCGGCTGCGAGCGAAGGAGGTGAAAAGCCCCCAGCTCGCCTCGTTGTCCGGCGTGATGGTCGTCTGCAGCGCCGTGACATCGGCGCAGGCATCCCGGCCCAGGAGATGGCCGAGCATGCGCTTGGCAAGACCCTGTCCCTGGGCCAGCGGGGAAACGGCAACCTGCCAGACGAACAGCGTCTGCGGATCGTCGGGAAGGATGTAGGCCGAGATCCATCCCACAAGGCGCCCGTCCGCACGGACCGCGGCCACGCAGGTGTCGGCGAAGTGGTCGCACTGGATCAGGTTGCAATAGCGGGAGTTGACGTCGAGCGGCTCGCAAGCCTTGATGAGTTCCCAGACGTCGCTGCCATCCTCGCGCGTGGGCTCGCGGAAGAGGATGGTGTCTTTTCGCTTGAGGGCTTCGATCGGGGGCATGGGTCTCCACTGCGGCTGTTGAATGTGGTCCGGATATTATGATTATCGAATTACATGACAACCGTTGACTCTCGAAAAAGTTCGAAAAAATTCCTATCCTGCTGTAATCATAACAAAAATTACCATGATAATATGTTTTGCAAATCAAAATAGATTCTGGCGCATATGAAACCGGAAGAGGTGACATGGAAGACAGGGTACAGGCCACGCTGATCGCGCTCAGACGCATTCTGCGGGCGACCGAGTTCAACGCGCGGGCGCTGGCCAAGGCGACCGGGCTGACAGTGCCGCAACTCATCGTCCTGGAAATCGTCGCCCGGCACGACCGGGTCACCCCGAAGACCATCGCCGGGCAGGCCGGTGTCGGGCAGGCGACGGCGACAACGCTGATCGACAAGCTGGAACGGAGCGGGCTGGTCGCGCGCACGCGCGGCCAGCGCGACAAGCGAATCGTCTGGGTCAGCGTGACGGAGGAAGGCAGGACGGTGCTGGATGCCGCGCCCGACCCGTTGCAGCGCATTTTCGCGCGTCAGTTCGCCGATCTGCCGGACTGGGAGCAGGCGATGGTGCTCTCGGTGCTGGAGCGCGTCGGCGACATGCTCAATGCCGGCGAGATCGATGCCTCGCCGGTGCTCGACGTTGGCGCCATCGTGTCGAAGGACTGACCCTGGTTCAGCGGCGGCGGATGAAGCCGCGCATGCGGTTGCGCACCAGCTTGGCCAAGTTGCGGGTCTCGACGTAGAGATGCAACTGGGTCGCCGTCTGGCGGGCACTGCGATCGGCGCCCGGCGTGAGGCCGATGACCAGGGTACCCATCTCGCGCCGCTCGCTCCACAACCGGTCCATCTGCGGATGTTCCGGCGCCGCGCAGGAATCGGTCATGTCGATGTTGAAATCGTCGAGGTGGGTCTTCGTCGCCTCGATCATCAGCAGGGCGCCCGGCGAGAAATGCGACAGGGTCTCGTCGTAGGCGGTTTTCCAGGTGTAGGCGATGCCCCGCTCGATGAAGACGATGAGCGCGGCGATGGTCTCGCCGTCCAGCGTCAGCGTGTGGACGCGCACCATGTCCTGTTCGGACATGCGGTGGATGGCCTCGCGCATGAAGGCGGCCTGGAACCGGTCGGATGCCAGGGCGGTGCGTTCACGCCCCTTCCAGCCCATCAGTTCCAGCGTCAGGAAGGATTCGCAGCCGCGGCGGATCTCGTCGGGGTGGCGGGCCACCTGGTACTGCAGGTCTCCCTGCTCGGCGAGGCGCCGCCAGAGGCGCCTGTATTCCCGGAAATGATGCGACTTGAGCGATTCGCGGAGATAGGCCTCGCCCTCCAGGTCGCTCTTCAGGCAGGCGCGCTGGCGCGTGTTCGCCGTCAGGACGGGGAGGTTGCGCCCCATGGCGGCCGTCCGGATGATGCTGGCAGCCTCGCCTTCCAGCGGCATGTCGGGCAGGACGAGGACCGGCGGCAGGCCGAGCGAGGGCCGGGCAAGCATGGCGAGGAAATCATCGACGGTGCCGACCGGGTCGTCGCGATCGATCAGCGGCGCGCCAAGCGGGCCATAGGGGCTCGACCAGGCGCGCACGATGGCTGGGCCGATGCCGAGGCCGGGCCGTTCGACCGAGTATGGCAGAAGGAAGCGCAGGCGCGAGCGGTGATCGCTCTCGTCGCGCATCACGGCGAGAAAGACCTCGCGATCCTCCAGGCGCGGCATGGCCGGTGCCAGGAAGCGGGGATTGAAAAAGACGTTCGGCTCGACGCTGCGCGCGGCAAGGTGGTCCAGTTCCTCGACCAGGTCGAACCCGGCGGACGCGGCATAGATGGAGAGCTTGCGGGGACTGTCGGGCAGCGACGCGCCGCGCAGGGCGTCGTGGGGCGAGACGTCCAGGTTTCCCCGGACGCCGGCAAGGTCGGCGATCATCTGGCCGGACGCGGTTCCGCTGAGTTCCTCGATCAGGGGGATGGCGGCCATATCAGGCATTTCCTCGGGCAAGGCCGGCTGGCAGGCCGATGAACATCAGGATCCCGGTCCGCCGCCATACGGTGTAGAGAAGGGCGGCGGCCTCGATCGACATGGCGATGGCGGTGGCGACGGCGGCACCCCATAGGCCCCACACGGGCAGCAGGATGACGTTGAGCACCACGTTGGTGGCAAGGGCGGCGCCGTAGACCGCCGCGCAGACCGCCTGGTTGCCGGACATGGTGAGCAGGCTCTCCGCAGGGCCGACGGACGCGCGCGCGACAACACCGAGAACGAGGACGAACAGCATCGGGTAGCCGGCGGTGAACTCGGCGCCGAAGAGGCGCAGGAGCAGGTGGCCGGTCAGCAGGATGACGGCGGCCATGAGCACGGAGGGCCAGAAGGTCCAGTGGACGGTCTCGCGGGCGAATTCGCCGAGGCTGTCGGAATCGGGATCATTGGCGAGCGCGGCGAACCGCTGGGCGGCACCGGCCTTGACGGCGAAATAGACGAAATGGACAAGCGCCAGGATCTTCACCGCGGCGTAGTAGACGGCCACATCGTGCGGGTCGAGGTAGCGGCCGACCATCAGCACGTCGGCATTGGTCATCAGGAAGAAGAAACTCTCGACCAGGAAGATCGGCAGTGAAACGGCGACCCATTCGCGCATGTGATAGGCGTTCGGCCCCTGCGGGATCTTGCGGTCGGTTCCCGCGGTCACGAAGACCAACTGGCCGATGGTGGTGACGTAGGTCGCGGCGATGGCGGCGATGATCGCGGTACGGGCATCGTGGGAGAACCCGGCCAGGAGGGCCGCGCCCATGAAAGCGAGGATGAGTACGGGGCGGATCAGGTAGATGGGCGCAAGGGCGGAGACGGCCCATGTGTTGGCCCGCGAAATGCCCTGCAGGACATCGGACAGGGCAATCATCGGCAGGCATATCAGCCCGAGATAGAAGGGGATGACGTAGTAGCTCTCGATCCGGTCGGAGAAGAACCAGACACCGAGCGCGCCGGCCAGGGCAAGCGCGGAGGACGCGAGGATGGCGACGAGGCGGCTGGCAAACAGCATGCCGCGCAGGCTCGGCAGATCGCCCTTGACGAGGTATTCCGGCAGGAAACGGATGATCGAGGTGTGGAAGCCGAAGCACGAGATGTTGCCGACGATGACCATGGTCACCCAGACCAGCACGAATATGCCGTATTCGAAGCTGCCCATCCAGCGTGCCAGCAGCACCTGCGACAGGAAGGCGAGCGCGGCCGAGACGATGCGAATCGAAAAGGCGATCAGGGACATGCGGCTCGCCTTGCCGCGCTCGTCGGCGGCAAAGACCAGGCCGTCGATGCGATCGGCGAGCGGGCGCGCCCGCTGCGCGAGGCGCTCCGGCAAGATGCGTCTGGTCGTGGCGGCTGCGGAGAAACGCACCCTGTTCCCTCAATTCCCTAAATCCCTTTCCTGATTACCAATCAGTCTTTAAGAAACAGTTGGTTTTACCCGGGTGCGCCGCTTTTCCCTCGAAAAGCCACAACGGGCCGGCCGCGCCGGACGATGCCACGGACCGTTTCGGGAGAGATGCAATGACGGGAACGGTGCGTGCCTTGCCCCTCTGGGGCATTTCGCTGATGCTCGGCATCACGCAGACCATCGGATATGGCTCGCTCTACTACGCCTTCGGGGTCCTGACGCCCGGAATGTCCGCCGATACCGGGCTGCCCCTGCCGCTGATCTACGGCGGGTTCTCGGCGGCCATGATCGCCGGTGCCGTCGTGGCGCCGCGCGCGGGCGCCATGATGGACCGGCGCAACCCGGCCGCCGTGATGGCCGCCGGCTCGGTGCTGGCCGGCTTCTGCCTTGCCGGGTGGGCACTGGTGCCGTCGCAGGCGGCCTTCGGCCTGTTCCTGTTGCTGGCGGAACTGGTCTCGATCCTCGTGCTCTACGAGGCCGCTTTCGTGGTGGTGGCGCATGTTGCGGGAGCAAAGGACGCGCGACGGGTCATCGCGGGCATCACCTTCGTCGCCGGGTTCGCGTCGACGATCTTCTGGCCGTTGACGCAGTGGCTGCTGACAATGACGGACTGGCGGGGGGTCTACGGGCTCTATGCCCTGCTGCACCTGTTCGTCTGCGCGCCGCTGCATTTCGGCCTTTCCCGCAGGACCCGGTCCGCGAACGGGCGCGGCATCGCGCCCGCGCCGCCGGCCGGGACGACCGATACACCCGACGCCGCGCCGCTGACGGGCCGCGAGGGGCGGCTGGTTTTCCTCCTGCTGCTGGTGGGCTTCTCGGCAACGTCCTTCGTCATCTCGGCTGTCCACCTGCACCTGATCACCGTGCTGGGCGCGCTCGGACTGGGCACGTCCTCGGCGCTGGTCGGCGCCTGCATCGGCCCCGCGCAGGTCGGCGCCCGGGTGCTGGAGTTCGCGACCGCGCGGCGGACGTCGATCCACGTTCCTTCCATTATCTCGGTGGCGATGCTGCCGCTGGCGCTGTTGCTCCTGCTGGGCGGCGCTCCATCGACCGGCTGGGGCGTCGCGTTCGCGCTCGCGTTCGGCACCGGCCAGGGGCTTGCCTTCATCGTGCGCGGCATCCTGCCGCTGCAGGCCTTCGGCCGGGCGGTCTACGGCACGGTGACCGGCCGGCTGAACGGTGTACGGCTTTTCTTCACCGCGCTGGCGCCCTTCGTGCTGTCGCTGGTGCTGGAGCAGGCCGGGCCGCCAATGGCGCTGCTGCTGCTGATCGGCGTGGGGCTGACCGGTACCGTGGCGATGATAGCCATCGCACTGATCATGGGCCGCGCAACGGGTGCCGGGCGCGCCGCCTGAGACATGAATTGGACATGAACGGAGCGCTCCGTCGCGGTTCAGGTTCGATGGCGCATTGTTGCGTCACTCGATGCCAATCAACCGCCAAGGAGACCCCCGATGACCCAGCAGACCTCCCTCAACCGCCGTTCGTTCTTCCGCCGCTTCGCTGCCCCGGCGCTGGTTGCCGCCGCGACCGTTGCTGCCGCCCCTGCCTTCATTCCCGCCACTGCCGAAGCCGCTTCGCGGGCCTACTGGCAGGGCTATGAAAAGGGCAAGCAGGCCGGACGCCAGGATGGCTACACCGATGGCTACAAGGGCGCCTACAAGGCTTCCTACGTCGACGAGCTGATGAACGGCCTGAACGGGACCATGTCGCGCCGTTCTTCCGAAGACGCCGACTATGCCCGCGGCTACAAGGTGGGCTACCGGAAGGGATACATGATGGGCTACCGCGCCGGCGAGCGTGACGGATCGCGTGACGGGCGCGACGACGCCCGCGACTGGAAGTCGGACCTGCGCGACGACATGCGCCGCTGCATGCGGACCGGCCGCTGCGACTGACGCCCGCGCGTCATTTCACCGACCAAGAAAAAACCGGCGTGGCTTCTGGCCGCGCCGGTTTTCATTTTGCTGTTTCGACGGCCGGCGGTCAGACCAGGACGCCGTGGCAGTGCTTGAACTTCTTGCCGGATCCGCAGGGACAGGCCTCGTTGCGTCCGACCTTGCCCCAGGTGGATGGATCGTTCGGGTCGCGGTCCTGCGGCGGAACCTGGCGCTGTGCCGTATCGTCGTAGACCGCCTCGACCGGTTCGTCGAACTCGTCCATGCCGGTGGTCAGGTCGTAGTGGCTGCCTTCGCCTTCCGGCGCTTCCGGCATGGGTGCCTCGGCGGCCTGCTGGACGATCTCGACGCGCATCAACTGGGCAGTGACGACCTGGCGCAGGTTGGTCAGCATGCCCTGGAAGAGTTCGAAGGCCTCGCCCTTGTATTCCTGCAGCGGGTCGCGCTGGGCGTAGCCGCGGAAGCCGATGACCGACCGCAGGTGATCGAGATTGACCAGGTGCTCGCGCCACAGGTGATCCAGCGTCTGCAGCATGATGGATTTCTCCACATAGGTCTGCAGTTCGGGGCCGTAGCGCTCCAGCCGTTCATCGGCAGCCGTCTTCGCCGCAGAGGTCAGGCGTTCGACGATGTCGTCCTCGGCGATGCCTTCTTCCTTGACCCAGTCCTCGATCGGCAGGTCGAGGTTGAGGTAGGCCTGGACATCCTCCTTCAGGCCGGCGACATCCCACTGGTCGGCGTAGGCCTTTTCCGGGATCCGCTTGGCGACCATGTCGTCGATGACGTCCTGGCGCATCTCGGCCACGGTCTCCGACAGGTTGACGCCATCCATCAGTTCGAGGCGCTGTTCGAAGACCACCTTGCGCTGGTCGTTCATCACGTCATCGAACTTGAGAAGGTTCTTGCGGATGTCGAAGTTGCGGGCCTCGACCTTCTTCTGCGCTTTTTCCAGGGCCTTGTTGATCCAGGGATGGATGATGGCCTCGCCGTCCTTCAGGCCGAGCTTCTGGAGCATGCCGTCCATCCGCTCGGAGCCGAAGATGCGCATCAGGTCATCCTGAAGCGACAGGTAGAACTTGGACCGGCCGGGGTCGCCCTGGCGGCCGGAGCGGCCGCGCAGCTGGTTGTCGATGCGCCGGCTTTCGTGGCGCTCGGTGGCCAGGACGTAGAGGCCGCCGGCGGTCAGTGCCTCTTCCTTCAGCCGCTTGATGTCGTCCCGGATGGCGTCTTCCTTCGCCGTGCGCTCGGGGCCTTCGGGCATGTCGCCGAGTTCCTCGGCAATGCGCATGTCGGCGTTGCCGCCGAGCTGGATGTCGGTGCCGCGGCCGGCCATGTTGGTGGCGATGGTGATCGCGCCCGGGACGCCGGCCTGGGCGACGATGGATGCCTCGCGCTCGTGGTGGCGGGCATTGAGGATCTCGAAATCGGTCACGCCCTCGCGGCGCAGCAGCTCGGCCAGGAATTCCGACTTCTCGATGGAGGTGGTGCCAACGAGGATCGGCTGGCGCTTGGCGCTGGCGTCCTTGATCTCCTGGACGATCGCCTTGTACTTCTCCTCGAAGGTCCGGTAGACCTCATCGTCCTCGTCCAGGCGCTGGATCGGCAGGTTGGTCGGAATTTCCAGCACGTCGAGCTCGTAGATGCTGCCGAATTCCTCGGCCTCGGTGGAGGCCGTGCCGGTCATGCCCGACAGCTTGTCGTACATGCGGAAGTAGTTCTGGAAGGTGATCGAGGCGAGCGTCTGGTTCTCCGGCTGGATCTGGACGCCTTCCTTGGCTTCCAGCGCCTGGTGCAGGCCCTCGGAAAAGCGGCGGCCTGGCATCTGGCGGCCGGTGAACTCGTCGATGATGACGATCTCGCCATTGGCAACGATATAGTCCTTGTCGCGCTGGAACAGCTTGTGGGCGCGCAGGGCGTTGTTGGCGTGGTGAACGATGGCGACGTTCTCGACGTCGTAGAGTGATTCGCCCTTCAGAAGGCCGGCCCCCGTCAGGAGCTGTTCGATCTTCTCGGTGCCCTCCTCGGTGAAGGTCGCCGTCTTCTGCTTCTCGTCGATTTCGAAATCGCTGTCGAGAAGCTGCGGAATGTAGCCGTCGACCTGGACGTAGAGTTCGGAGCGGTCGTCGAGCGGGCCGGAAATGATGAGCGGCGTGCGCGCCTCGTCGATGAGGATGGAGTCCACCTCGTCGACGATGGCGTAGTTGTGCCCGCGCTGGACCATGTCCTCGCGCTGGTACTTCATGTTGTCGCGCAGGTAGTCGAACCCCAGCTCGTTATTCGTGCCGTAGGTGACGTCGCAGGCATAGGCCGCCCGGCGCTCCTCATCGGACATGCCGTGGACAATGATGCCGGTCGACAGGCCGAGGAAACCGTAGACGCGGCCCATCCACTCGGCGTCGCGGCGCGCCAGGTAGTCGTTGACCGTGACGACATGGACACCCTTGCCTTCCAGGGCGTTGAGGTAGACGGCGAGCGTGGCGACCAGCGTCTTGCCCTCACCGGTCCGCATCTCGGCGATGGAGCCCTCGTTGAGCACCATGCCGCCGATCAACTGCACATCGAAATGCCGCATGCCGAGGACGCGGCGGGATGCCTCGCGGACGGTCGCGAAGGCAGGGACAAGCAGGGCATCGAGCTTGGCCCCGTTCGCCAGGTCGTCGCGGAACTGGCGGGTGCGACCTGCCAGTTCGGCGTCGCTCAGGGCCGCCATCTCGTTTTCCATGGCATTGATGGCTTCGACACGCGGGCGCATCGCCTTGATGCGACGGTCGTTGGCCGAGCCGAAAATCTTGCGGGCAAATCCGCCGAAACTGACCATATCGGTCCTCTCAATCTCGATCGTCCGACCCTGGCAGAAGGCCGGTTGCGGGGGACGGGCCGGGGCGCCGGTTTTCCGGAAGGCAGCGCCGAGATCCGCCGGCCATGCGCAACACAAGTTCTGGACGCACGGTCGCAGGACAGATAAGAGGGGGCACATGCGATGTCAACGCCGCCGGTCGGTGGCGCGGCATGCCCATTTCGGCCACATTTACCGGTTTTCCAGACCGGCAAACGATCCCACTGGAGTTAGCTCACATGCCTGTTTCGATCCGCCGCCTCTCTGCCGGCCTTTCTGCCGCCATCCTTGCCGCCGGTCTCGCTTGCGCGCCGGTCTTCGCGGCGGACGACACGGTCGTGGCAACCGTCAACGGCATGAACATCACCGACGGCGATCTCTCGCTGGCCATGGCCAACCTCGACCAGCAGTTCGCCCAGCTTCCCGAGGACCAGCGGCGCGGCGCGGCGCTCTCGGCGCTCATCGAGATCCGCCTGCTCGCGTCGAAGGCCAAGGAAAAGGGCTACGACAAGGACCCGGATTTCCAGAAGCGGATGGCATTCCTGCAGGAACGCGCGCTGCATTCCGAGTTCGTGGACAAGGAAGTCGCCGCCGCCGTGACCGACGAGATGGTGCGCGCGCGCTATGACAAGCAGCTGGCCGACACGCCGCCCTCCAACGAGGTTCATGCCCGGCATATCCTCGTCAAGACGAAGGAAGAGGCCGAGGCCATCATCAAGGAACTGGATGGCGGCGCGGATTTCGAAAAGCTGGCCAAGGAGAAGTCGACCGGTCCGTCCGGACCGAACGGGGGTGACCTCGGCTATTTCCGCCAGGGCCAGATGGTGCCGGAATTCGAAAAGGCCGCCTTCGGCCTTTCCGCAGGGGCTTACTCGGAAGAGCCGGTCAAGACACAGTTCGGCTGGCATGTCATCAAGGTGGAAGACAAGCGCGCCGTTCAGCCGCCGGCCTTCGACGAAGTCAAAGACCAGATCCGCTCGGCCTTGCTGCGTGAAACCTATTTCGACATGGTCAAGAAGATGCGCGAGGCGGCCAAGGTCGACGTGGTCGACGAGAAGCTGAAGGGCACCGTCGAAGAAATGAACAAGGCCCAGTAACCGGCCGCACCCACGGAGCGCCCCCGCCATGGCTTCCCCTGTTTCCCCGCTCGCGCCCAAGGTGCGGCCCGACATGCCTGTCATCGAGGGGGTCGCCATGGCGACCGCCGCTGCCGGCATCAAGTACAAGGGCCGGACCGATCTCCTGGTGATGACGTTCACGCCCGGCACGGAAGTGGCCGGGGTGTTCACGCGGTCGAAGTGCCCGTCGGCACCGGTGGATTTCTGCCGGGCGAACCTGCCGCATGGCAGCGCGCGCGTCCTCGTGGTCAACTCGGGCAATGCGAATGCGTTCACCGGGCGCAAGGGCAGCGAGGCAACGGCGGCAACGGCAGCAGCGGCTGCAGCGGCCGCGGGGTGCGGCGAGAACGAGGTCTTCCTGGCCTCGACCGGCGTGATCGGCGAACCGCTGCCGGCAGACCGTTTCACGGGTCTGCTGGCCGATGTGACGCAATCGGCGGCCGCCGACCAGTGGCACGGCGCCGGCGAAGCCATCATGACAACCGACACGTTCCCGAAATATGCGACGGCCACGGTCGATCTCGGCGGCGTTCCGGTGACCATCAACGGAATTGCCAAGGGTGCCGGCATGATCGCGCCCGACATGGCGACGATGCTCAGCTTCATTGCGACCGACGCCCCGATCGAGGCGGCGGCGCTGCAGGCGATGCTGTCGTCTGCGACGGGGCCGACGTTCAACGCGGTGACGGTGGATTCCGACACGTCGACCAGCGACACGCTGCTCCTGTTTGCCACGGGCAAGGCGGAAGGACGCGGTGCGCCGCGCATCTCCGACCCGGCCGATGGCCGGTTGGAGGCCTTCCGCGAAGCCCTTTTCGACGTCATGCAGGATCTCGCGCTGCAGATCGTGCGTGACGGCGAGGGCGCGCGCAAGCTGATCGAGGTCCAGGTGACCGGAGCCGAAAGCAACGCCTCGGCGAAGCGCATTGCGCTGTCGATCGCCAATTCGCCGCTGGTGAAGACGGCGGCGGCGGGCGAGGACGCCAACTGGGGCCGCGTCGTCATGGCTGTCGGCAAGGCCGGCGAACCCGCGGACCGCGACCGCCTCGATATCTGGTTCGGCCCGATGCGGCTGGCGCGCCAGGGCGAACGCGATCCGGACTACTCGGAAGCCAAGGCGTCGGAGTACATGAAGAACGACGAGATCGTCATCCGGGCCGATATCGGCCTGGGCGACGGTCATGCGACGGTCTGGACCTGCGACCTGACCAAGGAATATGTCGCCATCAACGGCGACTACCGGAGTTGAGCGCGGGGTGGTCGGACCGGTGAGACGGATTGCTCCGGAAGATCTCGGGATCGTCAGGCGCTTCGAGGCGGCGGGCTTTCGTGCCTGGCCGGCAACCTCGATCCAGTACGACGGGACCTGGGCGATCCGCCTGACGGCCAGCCACCCGGCCAAGCGCCTGAACTCGATCAACCCGCTCGACCCGGCCGACGTGCGCGACATCACCGGGCGCATCGCCCGGGCGGCGCCGCGTTTCGAAGCCTACGACCGAGACCTGGTGCTGCGGCTGTCGCCGCTGGCGGGCGAGGAACTGACGCTGTGGTGCGATGCGCGCGGCTGGGAACGGTTTGGCGAATCCATCGTCATGATCGCCGACATGGCGTCGCTCGACCTCGACGGCACCATGGACCAGCTGCCGATGCGCGACGTGGCGCGCTTCTCTGCCGCCCACCTTGCCGTGCGCGGGCTCAATGCCTCGATGCGCGCGGGCATATCCGAGGTCGTGAACACGATCGAACCGGAGACGGGGCTGTTCCTGGCCGAGGTCAACGGCCAGGCGGTGACCACCGCCATCTGCGTCCATGACGGCGACCTCGCCGGTCTGTTCGAGGTGGCGACGGCGGAGACCTTCCGGGGGCAGGGCCATGCCCGCAACACGGTGCTCTCGGCGCTGAAATGGGCGCGGATGCGGGGCGCGAGAACGGCGTGGCTGCAGGTGGAGACGGCCAATTACCCGGCGGTCGCGCTCTACAGCAGCCTCGGCTTCCAGACCCTCTATTTCTACCACTATCGCAAGCCGGGCAGCGCGGGTCGATGACCATGGAAGCGACCCGGCCGATCCTTCTCGTGGCCGCCTGCGCGCTCGTCGATACCGACGGCCGGGTGCTGCTGACGCAACGGCCCGAGGGCAAGGCGCTGGCCGGTCTCTGGGAATTCCCGGGCGGCAAGGTGGAAGCCGGTGAAACGCCGGAGGAAACCCTCATCCGCGAACTGGAGGAGGAGATCGGCATCCGGACGAAGACGGCCTGCCTGGCGCCGCTGACCTTCGCCAGCCACACCTACGAGACCTTTCACCTGCTCATGCCGCTCTACGTCTGCCGACGCTACGAGGGGCAGCCGCGCGGCCTGGAGGGCCAGGCGATCAAGTGGGTGCGGCCGAAGGACATGCGCGGCTACCCGATGCCGCCGGCCGACGAGCCGCTGATCCCCTTCCTCATCGACCTGCTGTGAGCGGGCGCACGGCGCTGGACGCGCATGTCGCGGCGCCTGGCAGTCCGTCCATCGCGGCGGAAAATTCTCCCTCGTAACGAACAATTAGCGTTAATCGATCGTTTAGCCCTGCATGGCATCATGATGCCGGGTCGCGCGAAGTTGCGCTTGTCTTGGTTGAGTTCCTGGGGGTTTGAGAATGGCTAACAGTTCGGATTGGTACACGCCGCGGGGCAGTGTTCGCAGCAGCGCCAGCGCCGCGAGCATGGGCGTCCTGCGCGTCGTCCTGCTTTTCGGTTCGGCTGCAGCCGCGCTGGCGGTTATCCTGACCCCGATCGCCGACCGGCAATCGCGAAATTACGCGCAAAACGTCATTAGTCCGGGGATCGACCGGATTTCCACCGGTTCTGTCCAGCGCTATTCCGGAAAGTACACGGTGCGCCGCTCGGTCCTTCAGAACAGGCCGGATTCGGTCTGCATCATCCGGGACAACGGTGTGCGCAACGGCGACTGCTGACGGCGCAGGCACAGTCCATACCAGAAATCAGGGGTCAATTGTCGCGGGCCTGATTCCATCAGGGCGGCGCCGGCCATTAACCTTTCATGAAGTCGGGCATCGTACATTAGGCCATCAGCGGAGGCCGAACTGAATCGATGATGCACCTGATCAAGACATTCCTGCTGGACGAGCGAGCCGCAACGTCGATCGAGTATGCTCTGATCGCGTCGATCATCTCCATCGGATTTCTTGCCAGCGCCGGTTCGATCGGTTCCAACCTCATCCTGAAGTTCAAGCCGATCGAAACGGAACTGCAGCAGTAGCCGTCCGGATGCCCGTCACTCCGGGGTCCGGTTCAGTGCGCTGGCGAGCGAATGACTGGCGGAACCCGGCTTCAACGGTTTTTGCTGCGAAGCATCCGGGGCCCAGCCCGACAGCCAGACAATCGAGAAGGTGGCGCGGATCCTTCCGTCCGGATCGCTGAACCGTTCCGCGTACACTTCCACCGCCCGTTCGAGGACCGCGCGACGCAACGGCTTGCGGCTGCGGCGGTGCAGCGCGTTGGTGGCCGCCATGGCGCGCAGGTCGTGCATCAGGGACAGGGCGTTGGCATAGCGCACTGTCACGGTTTCGAAATCGGTGACGGGCAGGGCGAAGCCCGCCCGCTGCAGCAGGGCGCCGGCGGCGCGCACATCGGCCAGCGGATGCAGCCGCGGCGCAGCACCGCCGCTGACTTCGGTCTCGGCCGCCAGCAGACTCTCGCGCAGTTCGGCCAGCGTGCCGGTGCCGAGCATGGCTCCCAGGAACAAACCGTCCGGCTTCAGGCTCTTGCGGATCTGGGCAAGCATGCCGGGGGTGTCGTTCACATCCTGAAGGGTCAGAAGGCTGACCGCGAGGTCGAGGCTCTGCGGTTCAAGGCCGACCGTTTCCGGCCCCGCCTGCCGGGTGTCCCCGGCGAAGGCGGGAAAGGCGGGATCCGCCTCGACCGAGACGAGGGAGCGGACCTTTCCTGATCCCTCCAACACATCGTGCGCATGGGGCGTGATGCAATGGAGCAGGCCGGCGCGCTGAAAGGTCCGACCGGTGGTCGAAAGCCGGAGCGCGAGGTCTTCGGCCGCCTGGCGCATGAGAAAGTCCGCGCCCTCGACGGGGCGGGCGAGGGCGCGCCGGCGCCGGGCAAGAACCTGTTCACTGTCGAAGACGGTTTCCAAGGTGGCGTTTCCCAGGTTGCGAGGGCGCAATTTCAGGGTGCATAGTGCGGCGCCTTCTGGTGCGGAGAGGTGGCGGATCGTGGCCGGATGATCAAGGGGCTCGTGGAAAAATTGGGCAACGAGGCGGCCCGCGTGCTGTTTCCGCCCGTCTGCCCGGGGTGCCGGCGGCTGGTCAGCGAACCGGGAACGCTGTGCGGAACCTGCTGGCCGCAGCTCCGCCTGATCGAGCACCCGCTCTGTCCGGTGTACGGCACGCCGTTCTCGCATGACATGGGAGAGAACTTCCTCTCGGCCGAGGCCATCGCCAATCCGCCGCCCTTTTCCCGGTGCCGGTCGGCCGCCGCCTATGACGGCGCCGCACGGCAACTGGTGCAGGCGCTCAAGTACAACGACCGGACCGATCTCGCCCGGTGGATGGCCAAGTGGATGCTTCGCGCCGGTCACGACCTCATCGCCGACGCGGAGGTCGTCGTCCCGGTGCCGCTGCATCCCTGGCGGTTTTTCCGGCGGCGGTTCAACCAGTCGGCGGAGCTCGGCCGTGCACTCGCCGAGCGGACCGGTCTTGCCTGCGAGCCCGGCGCGCTGGTCCGCAGGCGCAAGACACGCCAGCAGGTCGGGCTGGCACGGTCCGAGCGCGAGGCAAACGTGCGCGGCGCCTTCGTCGTGCCGGAGGCCATGGAGATCGCGGTGCATGGCCGGCGGGTGCTGCTGATCGATGACGTCTACACCACGGGGGCGACGGTGAGCGCCGCGACGCGGGCGCTGAAACGGGCGCGGGCGGCGGACGTGGACGTGCTGACTTTCGCGCGCGTCCTGCCCGGGGACTTCCAGAGCGTTGCAACGGAGCCTATATAGCGGGAGAAACAGGGAAACCTTTGAATGGTTGAAGTGACGATCTACACGCGCATGTTCTGCGGCTTCTGCACGGCGGCCAAGCGGCTGCTCGACAGCAAGGGCGTGGCCTATACCGAACACGACGCGACCTATTCGCCGGACCTGCGGCGCGAGATGATCGAGCGCTCTTCGGGCGGCTCGACCTTCCCGCAGATCTTCATCGGCGATGTCCACGTCGGTGGATGCGATGACCTGCACGCGCTGGACGCCGCCGGGGAACTGGACGGGCTGCTGGCCACGGGCAAACTGGCCTGAGGAGCCGACCACAATGACGCGCTTCGTGGCCGCCTGCATCCAGATGCGCTCCGGTACCGATCCGGACGGCAATATCGCTGCGATGGAGGCGATGGTGCGCGAAGCCGCCGCTGCCGGCGCGCGCTACATCCAGACACCGGAAATGACCGGCGCGGTGCAGCGCGACCGCAAGGCGCTGTTCGCGGTGCTCAAAGGCCAGGACGATGACCCCGTCGCGGCGCGGGCTGCGCAACTGGCCGGCGAACTGGGCATTTTCCTCCACGTCGGATCGACGGCCATCGCCGTGGCGGACGGCAGGATCGCCAACCGCGCCTTCCTGTTCGGTCCCGATGGCGGCCTGGTCTCCACCTATGACAAGATTCACATGTTCGACGTCGATCTCGACAATGGCGAAAGCTGGCGGGAATCATCCGTCTATTCACCGGGCAGCGAGACGGTGGTCGCCGATCTCCCGGTCGCAAAGATCGGACTGTCGATCTGCTACGACCTGCGCTTTCCGCAGCTTTTCCAGGCGCAGGCGCTGGCCGGCGCCCAGGTTCTGACGACGCCCGCGGCCTTCACGCGGCAGACCGGCGAAGCGCATTGGCACACGCTGCTTCGCGCCCGCGCCATCGAAAACGGCGCCTGGGTGATCTCGGCCGCGCAGGGCGGAACGCATGCCGACGGGCGCGAGACCTATGGTCATTCGCTGATCGTCGATCCGTGGGGCCGTGTCGCCGCCGACAAGGGCGATGCCGAGCCGGGCGTGCTGCTGGCGGAGATCGATACCGACGCGGTGGCCGAGGCCCGGGCAAAAATTCCCAACCTGAAGAATGCGCGCGACTTCGACGTGCGGGTCGCGCCGGGCGGGGGAGCGGCATGATCCGGTTCTCGCTGGCCTGCGACCGGGGCCACGACTTCGACGGCTGGTTCCGCGGCAACGACGATTTCGACAGCCAGAACGCGCGCGGGCTCGTTTCCTGCCCGTCCTGCGGCTCGACGGCCATCTCGAAGGCGCTGATGGCGCCGGCGGTTTCGACGGCGCGCCGCAAGGAGAAGATGGCGCTGGCCGTCTCGGCAGAACAGAAGGCCGCCATGGCGAAGCTGCGCGAACTGGCGAAGGCGGCGATCGAGAATTCCGAGGACGTCGGCGAGCGCTTCGCCGAGGAAGCGCGCAAGATCCACTACGGCGAGGTGGAATCCCGGGCCATCCGCGGCGAGGCCAACATCACCGAAGTGTCAGAACTGCTGGAGGAAGGCGTACCGGTGATGCCGATACCCGCCTTGCCGGACGACAAGAACTGATCCTGACCGCAGGCCGGCCTAAGCGCCGGGCCGGGACGCAAGCACCATGTAGTTGACGTCGAGGTCGCGCGAGCGCGCCCAACGGTCGGCCAGCGGGTTGTAGGACACGCCGCTGCGCTCCAGAACGGTCATGCCGGTCGGGGCGAGGGCGGCATCGAGTTCTGCCGGCGTGACGAGCTTCTCGTACTGGTGAGTGCCTTTCGGCAGCCAGCGCAAAACGTATTCCGCTCCAAAGATGGCAAGGCCCCAGGCCTTCATGGTGCGATTGATCGTGGCGATGAACATCAGGCCGCCCGGCTTCACCATCTCGGCGCACTTGCGCATGTAGAGGTTCACGTCGGCGACGTGCTCGACCACTTCCATGTTCAGGACGACGTCGAAGCGCTCCCCGGCATCGGCCAGCGCTTCGGCCGTGGTGGCGCGGTAGTCGATGTCGAGGCCGCTTTCGGCGGCGTGGATACGGGCGACCTCGATGTTGACCTCGGAGGCGTCGGCGCCGGTGACGGATGCGCCGAGACGGGTCATCGGCTCGCTGAGCAGGCCGCCGCCGCAGCCGATGTCAAGGAACCGCAGGCCATCGAACGGGCGGGTGGCGCGGGCATCAAGGCCGAAGTGGGCGATCACCGACTGGCGGATGTAGTCGAGCCGGACGGGATTGAACTTGTGCAGCGGGCGGAACTTGCCGCGCGGGTCCCACCACTCGGCGGCCATGCGCGAGAAGCGCTCGACCTCGGCGCTGTCGATGGTGGTCTGGCCGGTGTCCGTCATCGCGTCGCTTCCTTTTCGTCACACTGCTTTTCCGGACAGGGAAGTCGGTCGCCGGTCGCAGAAAGTCAAGGCGTCAAAGCGATGCACAACCTTGCGAAAGCCCAAGCGATTGGATATGCAGACCGCGCACGGCGCTCCGGCTACCCACAACAGGCGGGGCGCTTTCCTTGTGACGGGCGCCTTCGCGGCAGTCCGCCATCGTTCAGGACAGTCGGCGGCATTGCATGGCGCGTATCGTTATGAAATTCGGGGGCACATCGGTTGCGGACCTGGACCGCATCCACAATGTTGCCCGGCACGTGAAGCGTGAAGTGGACGCGGGCCACGAGGTGGCCGTGGTCGTCTCCGCGATGGCCGGCAAGACCAACGAACTGGTCGGCTGGGTGCAGGCGATGCCGAAGGTAACCGGCGCGGCCTCTCCGTTCTTCGATGCCCGCGAATACGATGCGATCGTTGCCTCCGGCGAACAGGTCACTTCCGGCCTGCTGGCCATCGCGCTGCAGTCGATGGGCATCAATGCCCGGTCCTGGCAGGGCTGGCAGATCCCGGTGAAGACCGACAATGCGCATGGCGCGGCCCGGATCGCCGATATCGACGGCAGCGACCTGATCCGCCGGTTCGGCGAAGGCCAGGTGGCGGTGGTCGCCGGATTCCAGGGCATTGGCCCGGACAACCGCATCGCGACGCTCGGGCGCGGCGGGTCCGACACGTCGGCCGTGGCCATCGCGGCAGCCGTCAAGGCGGACCGCTGCGACATCTACACCGATGTCGATGGCGTCTACACCACCGATCCGCGGATCGAACCCAAGGCGCGCAGGCTGCCGAAGGTCTCGTTCGAGGAAATGCTGGAAATGGCGTCGCTCGGCGCCAAGGTGCTGCAGGTGCGCTCGGTCGAACTGGCCATGGTGCATAAGGTGCGCACCTTCGTGCGATCCTCCTTCGAGGATCCGGATGCACCCGGCATGGGCGATTTCGACAATCCGCCCGGAACTCTCATTTGCGACGAGGATGAAATCGTGGAACAGCAGGTCGTTACGGGTATCGCCTATGCCAAGGACGAGGCACAGATCTCGCTGCGCCGCGTCGCCGACCGCCCGGGTGTCTCGGCGGGGATTTTCGGGCCCCTGGCGGAGGCCAACATCAATGTCGACATGATCGTCCAGAACATTTCCGAGGACGGATCGAAGACCGACATGACGTTCACGGTTCCGACCGGCGACCTCGACAAGGCGCTGGCCGTGCTGGACAAGAACCGCGACACGGTCGGGTTCGATGCCGTGCAGTCGGAAGGCGGGCTGGTCAAGGTATCGGTCATCGGCATCGGCATGCGCAGCCATGCGGGCGTTGCGGCCACGGCGTTCAAGGCGCTGGCGGAGAAGGGCATCAACATCCGCGCCATCACGACATCCGAAATCAAGATATCGATCCTGATCGATGGTCCGTACGCGGAACTTGCAGTTCGTACGCTCCATTCCGTATACGGGTTGGACAAGGCCTGACTCGGACAACCTGACTCGGGCAGCGAACCGGCGGGCAAACAAGCCGGGCGCATGACAAGGCGGGACCAATCGAATCGCGGGGCGGGGTGGCGCAGCCATTCCGGCTGCGTGGCCCGAACCTGTTGGAGGTGGAAACATTCATGGCGGAGTATGCGGTCGGCCCCCGGGTTCTGCTCAAGCGTCTGCGCGAGATCATGGCGGAGGCGCTGGAGCCGCAGGCGCGCCTGGACCGGATCGTCGCCGAGATCGCGCGCAACATGGTGGCCGAGGTCTGCTCGCTCTACGTGCTGCGCGCCGACGGCGTGCTGGAACTCTACGCCACCGAAGGCCTCAACCCGCAGGCCGTCCACCTGGCGCAACTGCGTCTCGGGCAGGGCCTCGTCGGCACGATCGCGGCCTCGGCGCGGCCGCTGAACCTGGCCGACGCGCAGACCCATCCCGCCTTTACCTACCTGCCGGAGACCGGCGAAGAGATCTACTCCTCCTTCCTCGGCGTGCCGATCCTGCGGGCCGGGCGCACGCTCGGCGTTCTGGTCGTCCAGAACAAGACACAGCGCGTCTACCGCGAGGACGAGGTCGAGGCGCTGGAAACCACGGCCATGGTCATCGCCGAGATGATCGCGACCGGCGACCTGGCCAACCTGTCGCGGCCGGGCATCGAGCTCGACCTGCGGCGCCCGGCGACCTTCCGGGGCGTTGCCTTCTCCGAAGGCGTCGGCCTGGGGCACGTGGTGCTGCACGAGCCGCGCATCGTCGTCACCAACCTGTTCGCCGAGGACACGGACGCGGAACTGGAGCGGCTGGAAAAGGCGCTGAGTTCGCTGCGGCTGTCCATCGACGATATGCTCACGCGCACCGAGATCGCCTTTGACGGCGAGCACCGGGCGGTGCTGGAAGCCTATCGCATGTTCGCCCATGACCGCGGTTGGGTGCGGCGGCTGGAAGAGGCGATCAACAACGGTCTGACCGCTGAAGCCGGCGTGGAAAAGGTGCAGAGCGACATGCGCGCGCGCATGATGCATGTCACCGATCCCTACATCCGCGAGCGGATGAACGATTTTGACGACCTCGCCAACCGGCTGTTGCGCCAGCTCATGGGCCGCAGCCCGGAAGACCTGGCCGCCAGCCAGCCACGCGACGCGATCATCGTCGCCCGGTCCATGGGGGCCGCGGAACTGCTCGACTACCCGCGCGAGCGGCTGCGCGGCCTGGTGCTGGAGGAAGGCGCGGTCACCAGCCACGTGGTCATCGTGGCGCGGGCCATGGGCATTCCCGTCGCCGGGCAGGTGAAGGGCGTCGTTTCCATGTCGGAAAACGGCGATGCCATCATCATTGACGGAGATGACGGCTCGGTTCACCTGCGGCCGCAATCCGACATCGAGCAGGCGTTTGCCGAGAAGGTGAAATTCCGTGCCCGGCGGCAGGAACTCTACCGTTCGCTGCGCGACCGGCCGGCGGTGACCAAGGACGGACAGCACATCGACCTGCACATGAACGCCGGGCTCGCGGTGGACCTGCCGCAGCTGGCCGAATCGGGAGCGGAAGGCATCGGCCTGTTCCGCACGGAGCTGCAGTTCATGGTCGCGGCCACGTTTCCGCGCGCCGAGGAGCAGGAACGGCTGTACCGGCAGGTGATCGACATCGCCGAGAACAAGCCCGTGACCTTCCGGACGCTCGACATCGGCGGCGACAAGGTGCTGCCCTATTTCGCGGCGTCGCAAACGGAAGAAAACCCGGCCCTGGGATGGCGGGCGATCCGGCTGACGCTGGACAAGCCGGGGCTGTTCCGGACGCAGATGCGGGCGCTGCTGAAAGCGGCGGGCGGCCGGGAACTGCGCGTGATGCTGCCGATGGTGACCGATGTTTCGGAGATCCGGGCCGCGCGGGCGATGATCGACCGGGAAGTGCGCCACCTGTCGCGATTTGCGCACCTGCTGCCGACGCGGCTGAAGCTGGGCGCCATGCTGGAAGTGCCGGCGCTGCTGTGGCAATTGCCGGAACTGATGCGCGAGGTGGATTTCCTCTCGGTCGGTTCCAACGACCTGTTCCAGTTCATCATGGCGGCCGACCGCTCCAACTCGCTCGTTTCCGACCGGTTCGATCCGCTATCGGCGCCCTTCCTGCGGGTGCTGCGCCAGATCGTCGAGGCGGCCAACGCGGCCGGCAAGAGCCTCACCCTGTGCGGCGAACTGGCGGGGCGGCCGCTATCGGCCATGGCGCTGGTCGGAATCGGCTTCCGCGCCATCTCGATGGCCCCGGCGGCAATCGGTCCGGTAAAGGCCATGCTGCTGGACCTGGACGCTACGGCGCTGAACGAGAAACTCACCCACGCGCTCGATTCGACCGGACGCCAGGACATTCACGCGCTGCTGCGGGATTTCGCGCGCGCTCACAACATTCGGCTGTGACCGGTCCATGACCGCTCTTCCCTCTGATCGACTGGCGCAGGTGCTCAAGCGGTTCAACATGCTGGAGGCGCAGATGGCCTCCGGTGTCGAGCCGGATGCCTATGTGAAGATGGCCTCGGAATACGCCGAACTCGAGCCGCTGGCCAGGAAGGTCCGCGACCTGGCGGCGGCGCGCGACGAGCTCGAGGGGCTGGATGTCTTGCTGGCGGACAAGACGACCGACCGCGATATGCGCGACCTGGCGGAGATGGACTACCCGGATGTCGAGGCGCGTATCGAGGCGCTGGAAAGCGATATCCGCATCCTGATGCTGCCGCGCGACGCGGCCGACGAAAAGAGCGCCATCCTCGAAATCCGTGCCGGAACGGGCGGTTCGGAGGCGGCGCTGTTCGCCGGCGACCTGTTTCGCATGTACGAACGCTATGCTGCGGACCATGGCTGGAAGGTGGACGTCGCCTCGGCCAGCGAAGGCGAGGCAGGCGGCTACAAGGAAATCATCGCCAGCGTGTCGGGCAAGGGCGTTTTCTCGCGGCTGAAGTTCGAATCGGGCGTTCACCGGGTGCAGCGCGTGCCGGTCACCGAAGCGGGCGGGCGCATCCACACCTCGGCGGCGACGGTGGCGGTTTTGCCGGAAGCCGAGGATGTCGACATCGACATCCGGCCCGAAGACATCCGCATCGACACGATGCGGGCCTCCGGCGCCGGCGGGCAGCACGTGAACACGACGGATTCGGCGGTGCGCCTCACGCACCTGCCGACGGGCATTGTCGTCACCTCGTCGGAAAAGTCCCAGCATCAGAACCGGGCGCGCGCCATGCAGGTGCTGCGGGCGCGGCTCTACGACCTTGAGCGGGAGAAGGCAGCCGACGAGCGCTCGGAGGCGCGGCGGCTGCAAGTGGGGTCCGGCGACCGTTCGGAGCGGATCAGGACCTACAATTTTCCGCAGGGGCGCGTCACCGACCACCGCATCAACCTGACGCTCTACAAGCTCGACAAGGTCATGGAAGGCGATCTCGACGAGATCATCGATGCGCTGGTCGCCGATCACCAGGCCGCGTTGCTGGCGGCCGAGGGTGGTGCCTGAGCATGCGTCTCGATGCGCTGCTGGCCGAGAGCCGCCGGACGCTCGGCGATGCGGGCATCGGCGAACCGGGCACCGACAGCCGCCTGCTCGTCTGCCAGCTTCTCGGGCTGGATACGGCCGCCCTGATCGCCGGGGGCGATCGCGAGGTCGATGCGGAACAGGTCAAGAGGGTTCGCGCGGCGGTCGCGCGGCGGGCCGTCGGCGAGCCGGTCCACCGCATTCTCGGCGCGCGCGCCTTCCGAAACCTGGTGCTGTCGCTGTCACCGGACACGCTGGAGCCAAGGCCGGACACGGAAATCCTGGTCGACCTCGTGCTGCCGCACCTGCGGCGCATGGTGCGCGACGGCAGGGCCCCCCGGGTGCTCGACCTGGGGACAGGAACCGGAGCCATCCTGCTGGCGATCCTCGACGAGGTTCCCGAGGCGACCGGGCTCGGCGTGGACATTTCGCCCGGTGCCATCGCCACCGCGGCAGGAAACGCCGCATCCGCCGGCCTGGATAGCCGGGCGTCGTTCCTCGTCTCGGACTGGTTTTCGGCCGTCGCGCCGGCTTTCGATGTCATCGTTTCCAATCCGCCCTATATACCGACAGACGACATCGCGGACCTGTCGCGCGATGTGCGCGACCACGATCCGCGTACCGCCCTCGATGGCGGGGCCGACGGTCTGGATCCTTACCGGCTGATTGCACGGCAGGCCCGGGAGCATCTCGCGGCAGGGGGGCTTGTCGCCGTCGAGCACGGTTTCGATCAACGCGAAGCGATTTGCCGCCTGTTCACCGAATCAGGTTACAATGTGGCAGAGGCGGCACGGGATCTGGGTGGGAGAGATCGTGCCATCCTGTTCAAATTGCAGTAGGAAATGGCGGGCAGGGGAACGGCGAAAAAAAGCTTGGCATTGTGCCCGATTGGCGATAGTTTCGGGCTACCGGAAGGAAAACAGGTCTTGAACCTGATGTGCATCCGGTTCCCGCTGACCAAAAAGGAAGCTCTGGAAGGCTGGTGCGAAATGCATCGCCGGGCGCGCGCTGAAAACACAATCAGTAACGTTGATCGCTGCGCCAGGACCTGTCAGCCAGATTGATATTAGCCAGAGGCAGAGCCAGGGGGCAACGCCGGGCCGAAGCCCATGAAGCAGGGCTTTACGCGATCCCGAACGACTATCGACTCCGATTGAAGAGAGAACCATGAGGCCAAACCAGCAGAATCGGCGCATGCGCGGACGTAACAACAACAACCGCAAGGGCCCCAATCCGCTTACCCGGACCTACGAGAGCAACGGCCCGGACGTGAAGATCCGCGGATCCGCCCAGCAGGTCGCCGACAAGTACAGTGCCCTGGCGCGCGATGCGATGAGCGCCGGCGACCGCGTGATGGCCGAGAACTACCTGCAGCATGCCGAGCACTACAACCGCATCATCGCGGCCGCCACGGCGCAGATGCAGCCGCAGCGCGACGCCCGCGACGATGACGACGACAGCGATGACCGCGACGACCGGCAGGACAACGCCAGCGCCTCAGACAACCGGCGCGACGAACGTGACAACCGCGGTGACCAGAACTCCGGCAATGACGACGGTTCCGGTCCGCAGCCGGTGATCGACGGAACGCCGGCGGAAGTGGCGCTCGGCGACGACCAGGGCGAAGGCCAGGGCAGCCGCCGCAATCGCCGGCCGCGCCGCCGCGACAAGGACCAGGGCCAGGATCAGGACACGGCCGCCGCTTCCGGTTCGGCGGATGGCGAAGCCAAGAGCGAGGCGCCGGCCGAGGACGGCGAGGCCGAGAAGCCGAAGCGCACGCGCCGGCCCCGCAAGGCCAAGGCGGACAGCGACGGCGAGGAAACGAAGGCCGAGGGCGGCGAAAGCGCGGTCGAGGCCGCGGAATAAGACGCAAGGCGCAAGTCTGTTTTCCGACAAGGGCGGGGCTTCGGCTCCGCCTTTTTTCGTTCCGGCGGTGCATGCCGCCGCGCGTTCAACTGCCGCGGGGAACGAGAAGGATGATGCCCGCCCCGGCGATGCAGACGGCGACGCCGAGAAGATCCCATTGATCCGGGCGCTGGCCTTCGACGAGCCAGAGCCAAAGCAGGGACGTGGCGATGTAGATGCCGCCATAGGCCGCGTAGGCGCGGCCGGCGAAAGCCGCCGTGCTCAGAGTCAGCAGCCAGGCGAAGGCGGCAAGGCAGAGCATTCCGGGGATCAGCCAGAGAATGGTCCGGTCCAGCCGGAACCACGCCCAGAAGGCGAAACACCCGGCAATTTCGGCCAGCGCGGCGGCGATGTAGACCAGGGCAACCTGCATGCCCAAGGCTTAACCCGCACCCGGTTTCCGGTCCAATCAGAATTTCTTGCGGCAGCATGCCGCAGAGGCCGTCGCCGAAGCTTGCGAAAGGCAAATCCGCTCCCCATATCCGGCGGGAACAAAGAGGGGACGCCTCGAAGAGGGTTCCCGTCACTTGGCCCGACCCGGTGCCGCGCAAGGCGGGCCGGCGAGGAGAGGAGACAGGACATGAATGTCGAGAAGTATTCCGAACGCGTGCGCGGTTTCATACAGTCCGCCCAGACGGCGGCGCTGACCCGCAATCACCAGCAGTTTTCGCCCGAACATCTCCTGAAGGTGCTGATCGATGACGAGGAAGGCTTTGCCGCTTCGCTGATCGATCGCGCCGGCGGCCGTTCCAAGGACGTTCGCCTGGGTGTCGAAGCGGCCCTTAACGCCATGCCGAAGGTGGAAGGCGGAAACGGGCAGCTGTATCTGGCGCAGCCGCTGGCCAAGGTGTTTTCCACGGCCGAAAACCTGGCCAAGAAGGCCGGCGACAGCTTCGTCACCGTCGAGCGCCTGCTGACAGCCCTGACGATGGAAAAATCCGCCAAGACCGCCGACATCCTGGCCAAGGCCGGGGTGACGCCGACCGCGCTCAACCAGGTGATCAACGACATTCGTGCCGGGCGCACGGCCGATTCGGCCTCTGCCGAGCAGGGTTATGACGCGCTGAAGAAATATGCCCGCGACCTGACCGCCGATGCGCGTGCCGGCAAGCTCGACCCGGTGATCGGGCGCGACGACGAGATCCGCCGCACCATCCAGGTGCTGTCGCGGCGCACCAAGAACAACCCCGTGCTGATCGGCGAGCCGGGCGTCGGCAAGACCGCCATCGCGGAAGGCCTGGCGCTGCGCATCGTCAACGGCGACGTGCCGGAGAGCCTGAAGGACAAGCGCCTGCTGGCGCTCGACATGGGCGCGTTGATCGCGGGCGCGAAGTACCGTGGCGAATTCGAGGAGCGGCTGAAGGCCGTGCTGTCGGAAGTGCAGGCCGCGGCCGGCGGCGTCATCCTGTTCATCGACGAGATGCACACGCTGGTGGGCGCGGGCAAGTCGGAAGGCGCGATGGATGCCTCCAACCTGCTGAAGCCGGCACTGGCGCGCGGCGAACTGCATTGCGTGGGCGCCACGACGCTGGACGAATACCGCAAGCACGTGGAAAAGGACGCCGCGCTGGCACGCCGGTTCCAGCCGGTGTTCGTCAGCGAGCCGACGGTGGAGGACACGATCTCCATCCTGCGCGGGCTGAAGGAAAAGTACGAGCAGCACCACAAGGTGCGCGTCTCCGACTCCGCGCTGGTGGCGGCGGCCTCGCTGTCGAACCGCTACATCACCGACCGCTTCCTGCCCGACAAGGCCATTGATCTGGTCGACGAGGCAGCGT
The DNA here is from genome assembly GCF_002727065.1 of Zhengella mangrovi. Lineage (GTDB taxonomy): Bacteria > Pseudomonadota > Alphaproteobacteria > Rhizobiales > Rhizobiaceae > Zhengella > Zhengella mangrovi. The sequence goes on from NZ_PDVP01000014.1 coordinate 118,400, forward strand.
CGCGGCTGCGCATGCAGGTCGACAGCAAGCCCGAGGCGCTGGACGAGATCGACCGGCGGATCATGCAGTTGAAGATCGAGCGCGAGGCGCTGAAGGTCGAAAAGGATGAGGCGTCGAAGGATCGTCTCGCCAAGCTGGAACAGGAACTGGCCGGCCTTGAAGAGGAATCGGCCGCGCTGACCGCCACCTGGCAGTCGGAAAAGGCCAAGCTCGGCGAGGCTGCCGACCTCAAGCGCCAGCTGGACGAAGCGCGCAACGAACTGGCGATCGCGCAGCGGTCCGGCGAGTTCCAGAAGGCGGGCGAACTGGCCTATGGCCGGATCCCGGACCTGGAGCGCAAGCTGCAGGCGGCGGAGGAACGCGATGGCGATGCCGGGTCGATGGTCGAGGAGACGGTGACGCCGGATCACGTGGCCCATGTCGTGTCGCGCTGGACCGGTGTGCCGGTGGACAAGATGCTCGAAGGCGAGCGCGAGAAGCTGCTGCGCATGGAAGACGAACTGGCCCGGCGTGTCGTTGGCCAGGGCGAGGCCGTGCAGGCGGTTTCCAAGGCGGTGCGGCGTGCCCGTGCCGGCCTGCAGGATCCCAACCGGCCGATCGGCTCGTTCATGTTCCTCGGCCCCACGGGCGTGGGCAAGACGGAATTGACCAAGGCGCTGGCGAATTTCCTGTTCGACGACGAAAGCGCGATGGTGCGCATCGACATGTCGGAATACATGGAGAAGCATGCCGTCTCGCGGCTGATCGGTGCGCCCCCCGGCTATGTCGGCTACGACGAAGGCGGGGCGCTGACGGAAGCGGTGCGGCGCCGGCCCTACCAGGTGGTGCTGTTCGACGAGATCGAGAAGGCGCATCCGGACGTGTTCAACGTGCTGCTCCAGGTGCTCGACGACGGCCGTCTGACCGACGGGCAGGGCCGCACGGTCGATTTCCGCAACACGCTGATCATCATGACGTCGAACCTCGGTTCGGAATACCTCGTCAATCTGGGCGAGGAGCAGGACGTGGACGTGGCGCGCGACGACGTGATGAACGTGGTCAAGGCGTCGTTCCGGCCGGAATTCCTTAACCGGGTCGACGAGGTGATCCTGTTCCACCGTCTGCGGCGCAAGGACATGGGCGCCATCGTGGAGATCCAGCTCAAGCGGCTTGCAAAGCTGCTGGCGGACCGCAAGATCGTGCTCGACCTGGATGCTTCCGCCGTCGAGTGGCTGGCCGACAAGGGCTATGATCCGGCCTATGGCGCACGGCCGCTGAAGCGGGTGATGCAGAAGGAACTGCAAGACCCGCTGGCCGAGAAGATCCTGATGGGCGAGGTGTTCGACAACTCCACCGTCAAGATCACCGCCGGGTCCGACCGGCTGGTGTTCCGGCCGAAGAGCGGCAGCGAGACCACCGAACAGGCGGCCTGACATCCGTCGTCACACGAATCGAGGAAAAGGCCGGGTGCGTGATGCGCCCGGCCTTTTTCGGTTGCGGCAAGCCTGCTCGCGTGAAACATTCTGTCTCTATCGGCCATGGGCAAACGGGGGGCGTCGCACATGAGGATCGGTTTCATCGGGCTTGGCAATGTCGGTGCCAAGCTGGCGGACAACCTGCTTCGTAACGGCCACGACCTGACGGTGCGCGATCTCGACCGCAGTGCCGGCGAGCCCTTCCTTGCGCAGGGCGCGCGGTGGGCTGACACGCCGAAGGCGATGATCGAGGCCTGTGACGTGGTCATCACCTGCCTGCCGTCGCCGCAGGCCTGCGCTGCCGTGATGGAGGGCGAGGACGGGATCCTCGCCGGGATCGGTCCGGGCCGGATCTGGGCGGAAATGTCGACCACCGACGCCGCCGAGATCGTGCGGCTTGCTGCTCTCGTCGACGCGCGGGGCGGCAGCGCGATCGAGTGTCCGGTTTCGGGCGGATGCCACCGGGCCGCAACCGGCAACATTTCCATCTTCGCCGGGTCGGACCGGGAAACCTTCGAACGCATGCTGCCGCTCCTGAAGACGCTTGGCCGGCGCATCCTGCATACCGGACCGATCGGCTCGGCCTCGATCCTGAAGGTGATGACCAATTACCTGGCCACGGCCAACCTGCTGACGGTCTGCGAAGCCCTGACGGTGATGAAGGCTGCGGGCCTCGATCTCGCCACGACCTACGAGGCGATGGTGATCTCGTCGGGCACCTCCTTCGTGGCCGAGACCGAGGGGCAGGTGATCCTGAACGGCAGCCGCGACATCGAGTTCACCATGGACCTCGTGCTCAAGGATATCGGCCTGTTCCAGTCCATCGCCGACCGGCACGGGGTGCCGCTCGAGATCAGTCCGCTGATGATCGACATCTTCCGCGACGGCCAAAGGCGTTACGGCGCACGGGCCAATTCCGACGATATCATCCGCCGGCTGGAAGAGGCGACCGGGCTCGACATCTCCGCGCCGGGCTTCCCGGCGCTGATGGTCGACGACGAGCCGCCTGCACCCGGCTACGAGGTGACGCCGCGCGGCCGAGACCCGATGGCGTTCTGACGCGATGACGCTGGACGAGTACAACGCGTTCTGCGCTTCGCTGCCCCACGCCAACCACGTGGTCCAGTGGCGGGGCGCCCACGTGTGGAAGGTCGATACCAAGGTTTTCGCCATCGCCCGGTTCGATGAGGGCGAGCGGGAGCGGGTGACCTTCAAGTGCTCCGCCTTTTCCTACGACATCCTGAAGGAGCAGCCCGGCCTGCGGCCCGCGCCGCACCTGGCCAGCCGTGGCATGAGCTGGATCCAGCGCATTTCCGACGAGACCATGGATGACGAGGCGCTGAAGGACTATCTCGCCGAAAGCCACCGGCTGGCGGCCCAGAGCCTGACGCTGAAACGCCGCAAGTCGCTCGGCCTGGCCGCCGATTGACCGGGCGTCATCTTCATGCCCGGTTCATGTTGCATGTGGTTGTCTTGACGAATGACATGCAATCGATTTTCAGGAGTCCGTTTCTTGATCCGCTTTCGCCTTGCCCTTTGTCTGCTTCCGCTCGTGGCCATGCCGGCTGCCGTTCCCGCGTTTGCCGGCGACCAGCCCGTCCGCCTCGCCCAGGTCGAGGCGGACGTCTACATCGGCCGGAACGGGGAGCGCATCTATGTCGATCCCTACTCCGGTGACATCGTGGCGATCGAACCGGCACCGTCGCGGCGCTATCAAGAGCGCAGGCGCGAGCTTCCGCGCGACTACTACGAACCGCGCAGCCGGCAGTACCGGCAGGTGCCGGCCGAGCGGCGGGCGCGGGCCTATCCCGGGGCGCGACAGCCGGAACGGCGGGCAGTCATCGCCCCCGCGATCCGGGACGAGACGGTGCGGCGTCAGCCGCTGGTGCCGCCGGATACCCGGCAACGGGAGCCGGAGCCCGACGCGAAGCTGGCAAAGCGGGAAGGCGTCGACCGCCGCGCCACCGGTACGATTCGCGCAAAAGAGGACGCACCGCTGACGCCGAAAACGGACCAGCCGCCACTGGCCGGTTCGCGCATGCTGCTGGCCAAGGCCCAAGTGCTGCTCGACCGGGCGGGGGCCTCTCCCGGTGTCATCGACGGGCTGGACGGGTCCAACATGGCCAATGCGCTGGAGGCGTGGCGGGTCATGACCGGCCAGGCGCTCGACGTGGCCGACGAGGCGTCGATCGACGCGCAACTGGCAGCCCGCGGCGGCGCGGCCTTCGCCGACTACCGGATCACCAATGCGGACGCGGCCGGCCCCTACGTGGCCTCGGTGCCTTCCGATTACAGCGCCAAGGCGACGCTGGACCGCCTGTCCTACACCTCGCCAGCCGAGGCGATCGCGGAAAAGTTCCACATGGACGAAGGCTTCCTGCGCTGGCTGAACCCGGAGGCGAATTTCTCGCGGCCGGGAACGGTCATCAAGGTCGCCGTGCCGGGGATGCGCGTTCTGGGCGAGGTCGCCCGAATCGTCGCCGACAAGGGCCGGGAGCAGGTGCGCGCCTTCGATTCGGCCGGCCGTATGGTCGCGGCCTATCCGGCGACGATCGGTTCGGCCGATACGCCATCGCCGAGCGGGACCGTGACGGTGGACCGGATCGCCTTCGACCCGGAGTACACCTACAACCCGAAGATCAACTTCAAGCAGGGCGCCAATGACAAGGTGCTGCGCATTCCCCCTGGTCCGAACGGCCCGGTCGGCAGCATCTGGATCGCGCTGTCCAAGCCCACCTATGGCATTCACGGCACGCCGGAGCCGTCCCGGATCGGCAAGACCAACAGCCATGGCTGCGTGCGGCTGACCAACTGGGATGCGACGGAACTGGCCAAGCTGGTCAAGCCGGGCGTGACGGTGGAGTTTACCGACTGAGACGGCCGGGGGCAGCACGTGCTGCCGCCTTGGTCGTTTGCTTGGCCCGTTTCCCCTGCGCTCAAAGGCGCCCGGGAGACGGGCGAACGGTTCCGCGATGATTGTCTTGCCTGCCGCAAGTTCGCGGGCGCGAACGTCTGCAACTTTCGCTGAATTTGCATGTCGCGGTCGGCGTTCGCGTTCAGGACACTGCGGGATCGCCGTTTTCCGCGACTGTCTTTCCAGGCGCAAGTTCACGGGCGCGAACGTCTGCAACTTTCGCTGAATTTGCATGTCGCGGTCGACGTTCGCGTTCAGGACACTGCGGGACCGCCGTGTTCCGCGACTGTCTTTCCAGGAGCAAATTCACGGGCGCGAAAGTCTGCAACTTTCGCTGATTTTGCTGGTTACCGGCTGGCCACTTCGAGCTGTTTCGCGTCGTCGGTCTGCAGCAGCGCCTCGATCCGCTTGCGCTCTTCCTGGAAGGCCGCCAGTTCCTCGCCCTTCAGCACCTTCCCGGTGGGAAGGCGGACGCGCATGGGATCGACCTTGCGGTCGTTGACCATGAGTTCGTAGTGAAGGTGCGGGCCGGTGGAGAGGCCGGACGTGCCGATGTAGCCGATGATCTGGCCCTGGCGGACACGGGCGCCTTCCTTGATGCCCTTCGCGAAGGCGCTCTGGTGATTGTAGCTGGTCTCGTAGCCGTTGGCGTGGCGAATCACGGTCTGACGGCCATAGCCGCCAGCCCAGCCGGCCTTTTCGACGACGCCATTGCCGGCCGCGATGATCGGCGTGCCGGTCGGTGCCGCCCAGTCGACACCGGTGTGCATGCGCGAATAGCCGAGGATGGGGTGGCGGCGCATGCCGAAGCCGGAGGTGAAGCGTCCGTTCGGAACCACGGTGCGGAGCAGGAACTGGCGCGCGGAGCGTCCGTTCTCGTCGAAGAAGTCCGTCGTCCCGTCCTTGCCCTGCCAGCGGAAGAAGAGGCGCGTGTGGCCGCCGAAGGAGGCCTTGACGTAGAGCATGCGCGACTTCTCGGTGGCGCGGCTGTTATCGTCGGGGTTGGAAAAGAAGACGTCGATGGAATCGGTCGGGTTGAGCCTGGCCTGGTAGTCGACGTCGGCGGCCAGGAGACGGATCAGTTCCTTGGTCATGTCGCCGGTCAGGCCATAGGAAAACGCGGCGCGGTAGATGCCGTCGTAGACGGTCGGCAGATCGGCGGCCGCCCGGACCGGCGGCGGCGAATTCTCCAGGTAGGCCGTGGCATCGAAGGGGCCGTCCGGCTCGTCAGCGGGGACAAACTGGTCGCGGTCGTCGCGGGCGATGGTCAGGACGTGGTCACGGCCGTGGTAGACGCTGGCACGCATGATGGTCGCGTCATCGCCCCTGGTCTCGAGACCGAACCGTACCACCGAGCCGCCCTTGAGGCGCGGGCCCTGCAACAGGGTGGAGATGGCGTCCGCCATGCTCATGGCGCTGTCGCTCTCGTAACCGTGGCGGGAGAACATCGACTTTATCTCGGCATCCTCGCGGACCACGATGACGTCCTCGGCATAGCCGACCGAGGGCTGGTCGCTGATCGTCGGCGGCGCCACTGAAACGTTTTCCTGCACGATCTTCACGTTCTGCGGCAGCGAGATCGTCAGGCCGGGGTAGGTCTCGCCGAAACGGGTCGGATCGACGTAATGGAGCGCGGCCACCTGGACCGCGCCGTCGGTCAGGATCGCGCCGGTCCGGCGCACGACCTCTTCCACCTCGTTGGCCGACAGGCTGGAGCGCTTGTCATACTCGGCGGAATCGAGCGGGAAATCGACGGTGCGAAGGGTGACTTCGCTTTCCACCTTGGCGCCGTAGATCGTGCCGGTGGCCACGCCGCCCGCGGCAATCGGATCCTCGGAGAAGACGCCGAGCGGATCGAACTTCGGATAGGACTTGTCGGTGGTGTGGCCGGCGGCCAGCGCCATGGACACTTCCACGAAGGGAACCATGCGCACCACGTTGGAATCACCGGAGCGAACCATGGTGGAGACTTCCATGCGCTTGCGGTCGTTGGCCTTGGGGGCTGCGCGGACCAGCGCGATCCGCCCGGTCTTCGATTCCTCGCCACCTGCCTGGGCCGGCGAAAGCTCGTTCAGCGCCATGATTTCCGGCGGCGTGGCCAGTTGCTGGCGCCCTTCGAGGGCGGCCGACAGGGCAACGCCCATGAGCAGGGTCGAGGTAAGGCCGGTGAGAAAGGTTCCCGAGAGCCAACGGGCGGAAATCTCCCGCCGGTCCGGGGGCTGGTGGCGATCGCCAGCGAGAATGGGCTCGGTGTTGCCGAGTTCCTCGATGATGCGCGGCGAATCCTGCATCCTGCCCCTATTCCCCTTCTTTCATGCAAGGCGCCCTGGCCGGGCGCTCCATAGACCGTGCCTTGAACAGCGATGGCGACAGTTGCCCGCTGACCGATGCAAGTCAACCAGGAAGCCCGCACCGAACCGAAGTCCATTCGGGGGGTAAGCAGGAAATCCAGCCTGAATAAGGCACCGCGCACGCGCGGCGTACGCGCACGAGGGGCAAAAACCCGGCTGTCAAAAAAAGTTCAAAAAAGCGATTTTGGGCTGTTGACACCTGCAACGGCTGGAGCCTATATACGCCCCACAACGAGGGCGGCGGCGCCGCTGGCGACAGAGCGCTGCGCCCTTGAGTTTCCGAGATAGCCGCTTCGAGCGACTGATTGGACGGCCCGGCTGGGCGGCTCTTTTGAGGGGCTTGGCTGGTTGAAAGCTGTTTTTTGCGGCTTTGTTCTTTGACAACCGAATATGGAAGAAAGAGAAACGTGGGCGGCAGGTCCTTGATTTGCCAAGCAGTTTCCTGAAAGGGAGATTGCGGTTCAAGAGACATGGCGGA
>NZ_PDVP01000015.1 GCF_002727065.1 Zhengella mangrovi
TTACCAGCTTCACCGCCTCGATCTTGAACTCGCGGCTGAACTTCCGTCTCGTCATATCCACTCTCCAGTTCCTTGGTCACGATCTTATCTTCGTGTCCACGAAACCGGCAGCAGGCCATCATCGCATCATGGGCAACCATGCCATGCTGCTGGAGAAGCACACGGCTGTTCGCAAGGGCCGAATCCGCGACGGCAAGGTCATGGTCATGCGCTCCAATTTGCGCTGGTGCTCCGATGGGCTGGAGTTCACCTAGTGGAACGCCGAGGTCGTTCGCCTCGCTTTCACCATCGACGCCTTCGACCACGAGATCATCGCCTGGACGGTGGTCGTCAATGCAGGCATCTCCGGCTTCAATGTCCGCGACATGATGGTGGAGGCTGTCGAGAAACGCTTCGGCGCACCCCGTGCCCAAATGCTATCGAGCATCTCTCGGCCAATGGCTCGGCCTATACAGCGCGGGACACGAGGCTGTTTGCCAAGGCGCTCAATCTGACGCCCTGCTTCACGCCGGTCACCTAATCCTATGGCGCGAGTGCCGGAACGCGCATCGTGTCAAGGCGTCCCGGGCCGCCCCGGTGCCGCGCGAAGAAAGAAATACCCCACTCCATTATTGGAGCGGGGAAATGGTCAGAACAGGTTGAACTGACGATCGCCCGGGTTCTTGATCGTGTAGATGGCGCGAGCGGTTTCGATGGTGCGCCTGCCGGCAAAGAGCGGCGTCTCGGCGACATGATTGACGATGTGCCAGCCACCCCAGATACGGAGTCCTGACGCGGTATGAGCGACAGAAAGCCGAGAAAGGCTGCCGGAACCCCCGAAGATACCGAGCGCGATTTCAAGCGCGGCGGTGAGCTCCTCGTCGGTCATGCCATTTTCCATCTGTTTGGAATATCGTCTGACCAAAGAACGAGTGGCAATCCTGAACACCTCGATCCTGTCGGCCTCGGTGAGCGGCTTGTTGGACGGACGCCCTGACGGCTCCTGCGGTTGCGACTTGTCCCCGTCCCCAAGTGCCGCTCGCTCCGGCGACAAGCTGCGTTCAGGCAGCCCGGAGTCCTCCTGAGGATGGCCGGTGGCATCTGACGGTGTATTCCCCGCCTCCGGATATGCCATCAGTATTCCTCCGCCAGCATGATGGTCAGCACGCGAACGGTTTTCGTGATGTCGGCCGGATCCTCGGAGCCATGCAGCATGTCGGGCGCATAGGCATCGATCTTCCAGAACAGCTTCTGGCCGTCAAAGGCGAAAGCGCCCAAGTCATGCTCGCCATAGGGATCATTGTCAGCATCAAAGCGATCGTCGTCGGAAATCGCTTTCAGCAGGGCTGCCGTTTTCAGTTCATCGCCGTCGAGCAGGGCCTGAACTCCGACGGTCATCAGCATGCGTCCAGGAACCATCGGATCGCGCTTGCGCATCCGGTCGTTGAGGTCCCGGATTGTGGTAGTCCTGTTTTCGCCGGTTTCAGTCATGATGGATTGTCCTTTCCCGTTTGCCGCGTCCGAACCATTCGGGCGCGTCGGCCGGGAGGGGACAGGGAAGTGGCTCAGGGGATTCCCGACCAGCCGGAAACAGAAAAAGGATGCGCAATTCCAGCTGGAACAGCGCATCCATGTTGGACCTGGCATCGGAACTAGTGAACGGCACCGAGGCCCCATTCCGTCAATCCTGGGGATTCCAGATGATCACGAAATCGTCCTCGCTGTCGGATCCGGCGGGCCGGCCGAGATTGGCGTAGAGGGTCCGGTTGCCGAACTCCGGCACCGCGAAGGAGATCGACAGGTATTCGTTGCCGCTGGAAATGGCGGTCCGCCACCAGGCGGCCCCGATCTCGATATCGCCGGCCATGATCTGGAAGTCGGGCTGGTTTTCAGCGGACTTGCGCTTCGGGAGAAAGAGGATGTTGGCACGAATGGACAGCGTGGAGAGCTGGCCCTTGAAGGTACCGTCGGCTTGTCTTGTCACACGACCAATTGCAGGCATGGCTTTCGCCTCCTTTTGATGGAAGATCACGTGGGAAGGGAAGTGGTTGGGAACTGCCAAGGAACTGGCTGTTATCAGCCTACCATGCCCGCGAGGCCTGTTTCGGCTGCGCAATAGAAACGGCCAGCTGTCAAGTTTGCTGGAAATGATGATCGGACGCAGGCCTAAGGAAGGGAAGCGGCGCAGGAACGCGAGGCTTGCTGATGCTGCCGACGGCACAGCAACTGGATCGACCCATCGGCCGCATCGGCAACAACAATGCCGGCACGATGGTCCAGACTTGAAATCCAAACCAGCGAACAAAACGGAATCGTTCGCTTCACATCAGCCAAAGCGGCCGCCCAGAGCAGCAGCAAATTTTCAAGCCGGCAGGGAAGACGCAGCAGAGCTATGGTGATCAGCTCGGGAAGGACCGAGGCGCCAAGAAACGCGCCCTCCCCAAGGGTCGCACAAGATCTGTTTTGCGACCCAAACGCCAGGGAAGGGCTCAACAAAGCCAGATCCTTGTCTGGATCTCGACAAGATTCGGTCGGATCAGATCGCCTGGAACAGCGCCAGCAGCACGCCGATCGCGCCGACGGTCATGCCGGTCTGCGTGAGCGCAACGCGCCAAAGATCCGACTTGGTTGCCAGCGTCTCGCGCGCTTCGGTGCGCGTCAAAATCTCGCGTGCCAATGGCTCGGCCTTGTCGCGGTCGATACCGGCGTCGACCAGCATATTCAGGATGTCGATGGATGTCGTTTGCATGGATTGCAGTTTGAATTCTAGCACACATGCCTATATTCGGCGAATGCGGTGACCTGAAGCTTTGACTGGCATGGCGACGGCTTGATCGGATAACAATCAGACTCGAGCCCATCGGGTTCTCTGATATTGAGAAAGACCCGGATGGTCATCCGTCGACGCGGACCAAATACTAAAAAGCAAAAAACCCTCCGGATCCTGTCCGGAGGGTTTTGTCTGTCGAAGGGTCTCCCCTCCCCTACGCCATGTGCAGATGCTCGCAGCCAAGCGTATCCATCAGGCCGGAGAGCATTTCCAGTTGCTCCGGTCGGATGCTGTCGGTCAGAAAGCTGACGACATTCGTGATACCGTTCTCGGCAGCCAGCATGACTTCCAGCGGATCACGAGCGAGGAACAATTCCCCCTCTTCCCCGCTTGGGAGCGCTTCCAGCGCATGGGCGTTGAAGATGATGTCCCAGGGCTTGAAGCCATTGGGAAAGATCAGCGCCGGACTTTCAGCCTTTACGGTCTGACCGCAATAGGCCACCAGCGTTCCGCTGCGATCATGAACAGGGATGGTCAGCCGCCCGCGCATGATCCCCTTCGGCGCATAGCCGGCGCCAAAGTCCGTGCAGGTCTGCGGAGACAGGCCGAGTGCCTGCACCGCTTCGTGCTCGACCTCAAGATAGGTCAGAGGCTGGAGGCTTCTGACGGCCTCCTTCGTCCTCTCCCGGGGAACTGTCAAACCGCCAGCATTTCCGCCGTTCTCATCCTGCGAGCCGCTTCCCTCCCCCGTCCTGCGGGAAAGGTCTTCAGCTGCCGCTTTCATCGAAAGGCCGCGGATATGGGACACGAGCGCGATCACATCACCACCCGTCCGTCCACCGAAACAGTAGAAGGCCGATTTGGCTGGCGTGACCACCAGCGCTCTCGGGCCGCCGCTCCTGCAAGCCGGGCATGGCCCGCGCCATTGCCCGCCGGATTGTTTCATTTCCAGCCCGAGGTCGGGCAATACACCTTCAATCCGCACGCGCTGCTTGAGCGCGGCGAAGTCCACGAATGGCATGGTCGCCTCCTGCAATGATTGGATTTCAAGGAACCGGATTGGTCTGGGTTCAGTCTATCATGGCCATGGCTGCAAAGGTCGCCGGACCACGGATCCCCGCGATGTCAAATCAGAGGCGTTGAGACAAAACCGGCATAAATATCAATATGTAACGCAAATGTGATCAATGAACATGGCGTACCGCCGGGTGTCATCCGACACCATGGCTGCGTATAGCGCACGGTTACCGGAACAGTTCCTGCTGATAACTGGGATGTCCTTCATGGAAAGGAGGACAGCCATGGATCCGACCAAGCAAACCGACTGGACCTGGTACCAGACCCGCATTCTCGATCACGAACTGAACGTCGCAGCCATGATGATTGCCAACCGGCTCTTCCCTGCTGGTTTCGATGTCGCCGAGGATGCGCCCGATACCTACGAGAAGCTCAAGGCGCTGTTTGAATCGGGGAAGCGCTACGTCGTCTATTCCGGTGGATCTGACCGCACGATTTTCGGCGATCCGGAGGTCAACTTCCACTTCCGCGCCTGGCATGACTGGTGTCATTGGAAGGGAGCCCACGAATTCACCGTGCGCGGAGAATATGACACGTTCCGGATGCAGCACTGCCACCTCGTCGCGATCTACGGCGACAACGCCATGACAAAACGGTGGCGGCGTATCCTGTTCGCCGACATTGTCGGCCAGAAGCTCCATGAAAAGCGAACCGGGCAATTCCCGGAGGATCAGTTCAGCTTCGTGAAGGCATGTCTCGAAGGCGGCATCCATGGGGCCTCTTTCGGCGTGCCACGATAGAGCTGCGCAGAACCCTGACTACCGTGCCGATGCCCGACAGGATTGGGCGTCGGCATTCCATTTTCTGTAAGGCAGATTGTGAAACGGGCTGCAGGCAGTCGATCGGTACGCAATGGCGAATGCCTGAAAAGCGTCCAAACAGTGTCCTGGCAGGCATGACCCCTTAGCCCCAGGGTGCCTTGAAGCTGTCAGCAACCGAAGCCGCCACGAGGGCGTTTCTCTCGTCAGGTGTTCTGTCGAAAATGTTAGAGGCAACCGTCGTTGACGACCGGAACGAAGATGTGCGCGTCGAGCGCAACAGCATCACGCGCGAGAGACCCAGGTAGGGTCAACTTCATCAGAAAAACAAGGATGATGAAGATGAAGTCACGGTTCGATAGGCCGGCAAATGTTTCCCCCTGGTCAGCTATGTGTTTCGCTGTATGAGGATAGGCCATGGGGATACAGGCGGAACGATCGTATCCCCCTACCCTGTCCGCAGCGGATTCCACTTCAGATAAAAAACAAGCCCCCGGGTTCGAGGGCTTGGTAGTCTTCAATGAACGCGTTCGCAGATGCCGTCGATCAACTTGTGCAGTTGGGCGGCGGTTGCCGGGTTCTCGGCGATGCGGCCTTCAAGGGCATGGGTTGCCGCGTTGAAGAGCCGGTAGGCGGAGCGGTCTCCCCAATCGAAATCCGGGGTCTCCCACTGGGTTGCGACATCGGCGATCCTTTGGACGTTGATGATGCCGCTTCGGTACATTTCCATGATCCCGTGATCCGCCATCGCGTCGGTCAGAGGCGTGTTTCGATAGGTCGTGAAGCAGCGATGCTGCGCCTCCCTTTGATCGGCAAGCGGCTCGATGATCTGCATGATGAGTGATGGCAGGTCCCTGACAGCATTCACGGTATGCCGGCGCATGACCGTGTTCTCGCCGATGAAAGCGAGATTGTCACAGACGAAGACGCGACTGCCGAAGGAAATGCCGACCGGGAACTTCTTGTCGTTCGAGTTGCGCAAGCCAACCGTGTCTTCGTAGTCACCGTACTGGCTGCGCAGCGATAGCAGGCCGAAGAAACGCAGACCGTCGTCCGTCAGGCCGTAGTGCTCCTCGGTCACCTCGTGACCGTAGAAGGACAATGTGTGGCGGACCAGGTCAACGACGCGGTGATGCGGGATCGGGACATGCGACTTGGTGGCCGGTGGTGTTTCGACCATGCGGAGGTGTTCATAGGGAACCTCCTCCGCTCCGCAGTGGAGCATGAGTGTCATCGGATTCCTCCTGTTTCAAAGAACGGATTGGATACCCATTCATTCTACCGCGCCGGACAGAGCCGGCGCGGCTTCGAGGTGGATAAACCGGATGAAATCGACCGGCGGCTCGGTGTCCGGAACCCGTGCCCCTTTCCCCCATTCAATTTTGACAGAAGCCGGGATCGGTGGGTTAGGAAGTTGCCGTCGCAAACGCCAACGCAATGCAAGAGTTCGAATGTTATGTGGCCGCCGGGATGGTGCTGACCGCGGCCTTATGCTGCCAGCCATCGAACTAACGCAATGGCGTTGGGAACGGACAGTCAGATATCGGGATGCAACCTTGTGGAGGCAGCCATAGGTTAAATGCCGGTCGCGATGGGGGCTCCAAAGCCAGTGAAGATCCCGATGGCTTACGGGAAAACTATAGGAGGCTGCGGTTGAGATTATGTCCTGGAAGTAGCGATGAAGGGCTGTACACCTACCAGGTCCATTCGAGCTTGAGCGCCTGATGCGGTTTGGGCTTGGCGATATCCCACACGATCGACTTTTGACTGTACAGGTTGATGATGCGAGCCGACGTGTCGGCTGGTTTCTCAGTTGCGCCTTCGACGATCTTTGACGCAATCAATTTCGGGGGGCGCTCCGCTGGGAAGTGGACTTGAAGGATGAGGTGTCCAGTCGGATAGGTGAATTCCTGCGTCCAGTGCTCATGCGGGCGTGTGAACGAGCCAAGCAGGTCGGCCGAATACACATTCGCGAAATGCTCACCGCAGCTGACCGAGCTGCCAAGATTGATCTGCGAGACATAAAAGCCACGTTCCACAACGGTGTCGACGATCGTGCCGCACATCGTGACAAAGCCCGCCGCAACATGCTCCGCGGTCACCGCTTCCTGGTAAGTCGTCGTGGTGTGATGTGCGACGAAGAATGTCGTCTTTCGATATCGGGCTCGACAGCCTGAGGCGTCGAATAGAAACAACTGAACCAGGGTAAAGACCGAAGACAGCTCGCCAGACGAGTTCGGAGCATCTGATCCGCGATTCCAGGGTAGTTGTCGCGAGACGGGCTTGAGCGCCCAATAGGTGCCGGATCGGATTTGGTCGCCGGCGTAAGCGGCGATCGCAGCGGCAATCAGGGCGAAAAAGGCAACAAATGCCGCCAACGCATTTCCCGCGACGATTTCATAGACCCTTTCCCATCCATTGACCATTCCTACAATTATGGCGCACTTCCCGATTGGAAGTGCGCCACAATCCACAGCCCTCTGAAAGACGAGGGTTCGGCGACTTATCCTTTGCCGCCACCGCTAAATGCCAGAACAATGCTCATTGAAGTATCCTCTGTTCGAACGTCACGGGTGAATCCTAGTTGATATTCCACTAATGACGCAAGTCGGTTAGTTGATTTTCGACTAAACACCCAGTGAACGTATTGAGGCTGCCAACTACCAAATCGGAGGTCGGGCATGCCTCGAACACTTGGTCGGCCACGTCACGAAGCCTTGCGGAGCTTCATCGTCGAGCAGCGAGAGCGAGCGGGCCTCACACAGCACGAAATGTCGGCGAGACTCAAACGCCCCCAATCATTCATCGCCAGCATCGAGACTGGCCAGCGTCGGGTCGATGTGGTCGAGCTGCTTGATCTGGCTGAAGCCATTGGATTTGATCCGCACGATGCCGTGCGAAGGCTCTTGAGCGTAGCAGCCGATTAAGTCGGGTACCAACGACACGTTTAGATCGTTGCTTTGGAAAAGGCTGTTTCCGGTTGCTTTCTGGCGGCTTGCAAGCGTTGCAGGCCCAAGTGCACATTGATTGCGGCTCGCATAATCGAAGAACCCATCTGTCTTTGGCGATTCACGGGCTTGATCCTGCAATTGACCGAGACCAACAAAGGCAGAATTGAGAACGCATTTTCGCAGGGCAGCTTCGGGGCTGTGGGGAGACTAGCTGGTTTCGTCCAGCTTTCGAGAAAAGCGGCCATTCGAATTCATAAAATGCATTGGCGCTTTCGGCCCTATGCGGACTTCCGTCAGGTCGGTCATGTCGCGACGCACCTTTCGCATTCCTGCCATGCGTGCTTCTTGCAGCATTTCCAGGGAGCAATTGTCGGCAATGCGGACAAAGCGGACATTCGTTCCGAGAGCATCGACTTGCTGCCAGAGGCAAGCAACAGGCGGTGGCCACTATGGCCTCGCTTTGTGTCCTACTCTGCCGCCCGCCTCACCGCGACGCTGGTCGCGCCGACTACATCGGCGCCCGATCGGAAGTAGAGATGGGCGCGGTTAATGGCGGGGTCGTCGGCAATGGCACCGCCGGTGCCGATAGCGAGAATCTGGAAGAAGCGGGTCTCGCCATTGGTCGCCGTGATGTTTAACGAGGGGGCATAACTGGAGATGCACGCCCCGCTGCTGTTCGTTTCGCAGATGAGAAGGTTGGCTGCCATGTTCGGGTCCGGCCCGTTGTCGGCCTGTTCGGTGACCTGAACTGTAACAGCACCGGTAGCACCGATGTTTACGACGGCGGCAGCGGCGATGTTCTGGGCAGCCGTGCCCGAAGCTGGAATGGTGATGTAGCCGTCGTTGTTGAGCGTGGAGACAATCGCCACCATGTCAGGAAGGGGCAAAGACGATGCCGTGAAAGCAAACGTGTTGACACCCCAAAGTATTTGGACCGGGTCGGCGTTGGCGCAATCAAAAACTAGAGCCAAATTCTCGCTCACTGCTGCATTGGCATCGATGGCGAAATAGAAGCCTTGGGCTCCCGATGTTGGTATATCAACCGGTGTATTGGGCGACCCAGTCGGCGCATTGCTGATGTCGGTTGTTTGGTAAAGGAAGGAGGATATTCCCGCTGGCGCGCCGTCCGGCAGACCAAACGAACAATCGAGGGCTGTATTCGCACCGGCATTGAGGATAGTGGAAAAGGCGGTTACTGGCCCGGCGCCAGTCTGCATCGCCCTAGCGTTAGGCAAGACGGAAGCGACGATAAAGGTCTGCGGCAAACTCGAAAATACGTAAGCCGAACCCGCATCAATTCCACCTGTATTGTCATCATAAAACGCACCAACAATTGTCGTGCCGCCGAATATTGCGACCGAATAGCCAAACGTGTCAAATTGTTCGGCATCCGAAGCTAGCAGCTTATGCTTCTCCTCCCAGCTTGTGCTACTACGTTCGAAAACATATGCCGAGCCCGAATTGGTGCCAGCGTCACTATCCCCAAGCGCTCCTACAACCAGCCTGTCCCCGGAGATCCCTACCGACCAACCAAACTGATCCAATTCGGCAGCATCGGATGCTACTAGCTTGGTTTGCTGGCTCCAAGTTGTAACGTTTCGTGCAAAAACATAGGCTGACCCGGAACGATAGCCGCCGTCACCATCAGCCCACGCACCAACCACCACTGTATCGTCTGAGATCGCGACCGAAATCCCGAACTGGTCCTCTGTTGCCGCATCGGAAGCCCTCAGTTTGGCTTGCTGGCTCCAATTCGTTCCATCCCTTACGAAAACATAGGCAGAGCCTTCATCAAGGCTCAAAATGTCGTCTCCGTACGCGCCCACGACAACCGTATCGCCTGAGATCGCAACCGCAGAGCCAAAAAGATCTCCATATGTACCAACCAAAGGCGCAAGTTTCTGCTGCTCTGACCAGGTCGTTCCACTGCGCACAAACACATATGCAGAGCTTGCCGAGGTGGAATACGTGCCCACCACCGCCGTATTACCGGCGATCGCAACCGACCAACCAAACTGGTCATCTGTCGCCGCATCGGAAGCCCTCAGTTTGGCTTGCTGGCTCCAGCTAGTTCCGCTCCTGACGAACACATAGGCCGAGCCGGAACCGCTGCCGCCATCGTCGTCCGCATTAGCGCCAACCACCACCGTGTCGCCCGAGATCGCAACCGACCAACCGAACGTATCGTATGCCGTCGCATCGGAAGCCGTCAATTTGGCCTGCTGAGCCCAACTCGTCCCGCTGCGCACGAACACATAAGCCGAACCAGAATAGCTTCCGCCATCGCCATCCGCATGAGCCCCGACCACCACTGTATATCCCGAGATCGCCACAGAATAACCGAATAAATCATTCGCCCCCGCATCGGAAGCCGTCAGCTTCTGCTGCTCATTAGTGACCACCGGATCGATCGTGACCGGATAGACGGCGTTGGTGTCCTCGACCGAGAGGGTCAGTCTGGCATCGTCAAGCTGCATCTGCGACGGCAGTATGCGGCCCGTCGCATCCCAAACCTTCAACCCGCCATAAGTGAGCCGGACCGGCTTGCCGGTTTCGTTATCCGTGCCGGTCAGCGTCAGGATGTTGTTGGCGAGACTTGGCGTCAGCGCTCCGTTCAGCGCCAGTTCGACATTGAACGGCGCACCTTCATCGGAACCGGAAGACGCCGGCGGTTCGGCCAGCGTGAAGCCCTGTTCCAGCCCGGACTTGCGGTTGACATACCATTCCGTCACAGGCCCACGGACATATTCGACACGAATGCCGTCTTCCTTAGGACTCGCTGCTGGAAGCGGCTGAAGGTCTTCACCGTAACCCCACCCGGAAATCTTCATGCCAAAGGATGTCTGAAGCCCTCTTGGATGGATCGAAACGCCGTCCTGGCCGAACAGCGTCCGATAGCCCTGATCCGGGTTGTCGGCTTCAAATTCTCCTTCCGCTTCGGAAGGCAGGTCAACCGGCTTCGCTGTGTATCGATCCGCCTGGATGAGGTCTAGAAACGTGTTGCTCGTCTTTTCAGGCAGATCGGCAAGGGTCTTGGCGCCAGCCCCGCCAATTTCTGTGTCTTCCACTTTGTCCCATTCGGCAAGCGGTCCAGCCAATACGGCGCCGATGATATCGCCATCGGGCGGCGAAATGTTCGCGGCTCGGGATGAATTGGAAGGGAGGAAAGCTGCGAAAGCAAACAAGCCAGTCAGCACGACTGCGCTTAAGGACCATCTGAAATACGGCATGGTGGGCTTCCAGAACAACGGACCAACTCAACCCTCCCTGGCGAGAGGGAAACAAGAAGGTCTAACCCAAATAAACCGCCACAAAAAACGCGACGGCCAGCACCATCTTGAACGCAGACATCAGACCCAAACGAAATATTCGGTACCGTATAGAGCTTGTCAATAACAAAAGAGATCAGAGAGTTGGTGGCGCGTTGTGTCTGCAAATGAATGTCCGTCGCGGACTCAAC
The DNA here is from genome assembly GCF_002727065.1 of Zhengella mangrovi. Lineage (GTDB taxonomy): Bacteria > Pseudomonadota > Alphaproteobacteria > Rhizobiales > Rhizobiaceae > Zhengella > Zhengella mangrovi. Next base: position 10,996 of record NZ_PDVP01000015.1, read on the forward strand.
GCTGAAGTTGCGCAGCAATGAAATTGGGCAGAAACCGAAATCGCTTAACTTCTGAGTGCTGTGGTTGAAACATGACAGGGCCAGTGCATTTGGACTGTGGGGAAATCATGGAACTGTAGCACGGTCTGTGGCAGCTTCATCTCATGTTTGAGTTCCGAACACTTGCCGATGACCATCCCGACCTCGCGTTTTCTCCGCTACTTCGGGGCGCGCTCCTGACCCTGCAATATGCGCAGAAACACGGATCAATCGGTCTGACCAAAACCAAAGCCTTCAAGCGCGTCTTCGTCCATTTTGCCGTCGAACATTTCGACTGGCCAGGGAAGAGCGCAGACGAGATGTTCCGCTACAACAAGGTGATCAATGAGTACGAGTTTCCCCCGATTGAGGTTCTTCATTTCCTGCTGATTTCGCTGCGCCTGGCACGTCACATCAAGGATGAGTTTCGGCTGACCAAGCGTGGCAAGGAGCTGGCACAAGCCCCTGGCCAGCTGTTTGCAGAGTTGATCCCCTACTTTGTGCTCCAGATTGATCACGCTTCCCATGCACGCTTCGAAGAACGACCCGTCGGAAAATGGGACGTGTGGATGAACGTGATCAACGTCGAGGCCGATCATGGTACGACCGAGGCTGCCTTGTTCAAAACCTTCTACGGCGAGCCACAAGATTGGCACACTGCAGGATGGCAAGAGTTGACAGTGTTTTCATCTTGCGTTCTTCGACCGCTCGAATGGGCGGGATTGCTAGTGGAGACGCGTGAAGACAACGTTGGCAACCAAGTGTGTCATGTGTTCAAGACCCCGCTCTGGCGTAGCGCGATCAAACTCGACACCGACGAAATGCTGCGACCAATGTCCGTTCAGTGAGAGAGCTCTTCGCTGCTCCCAAGACGCGACGCGGCTGGCCTATAAGGGGCCGTGAGGAGACGGTCTGCCCTCGGTGGCGATAACGGGTAAAGCGGACATTGAATCTTGCGATCCGCTTTTTCCCTAACGGCCCACAGGTGACGTTCATCGCCTCATCGATCAACGGCTGCAAGCGGACTGTTGGCAAACGAGGTGCAATTCCCGACATGTATGTTTTCCAGAACACAGCCGGGGAACGTTTTTATACGGCTACCGGTGCATTGCCTGGACTTCTTCCTCCAAAGGCGCGTGTGGCCGCGCTTGCGGCCGAGACGACAGCCTTGATGAGGTGGCCGTCATTGGCCTCATCCAAACGGCTTCTGACGCAGGCGAGGCCCATGGTTGCTATGACCTTGCCGTGCCAGTCGAACACCGGTGCCGCGAAGCCTGCCGTGTCAACCTCGAATCCGCCGAAGGACCGTGCATAGCCAAGTTTCCGCGCCTCTTGTATGCGCCGTCGCAACTCATCGCCGGAAGCCGTTTCATCAGTGTAGCGCCGATCTGAGGTCAGGGCGAGGAGAGACGCCGCTTCTTCCGGCGGCAGATGCGCCAGATAGACGATTCCTGAGGCAGTTGCGTGAAATGGCAGGACCTGCGTCGGGTCAATCCAGACACGGGTCGACCGGTTGGGTTCACACAAAGCGATTGTGGTCAGCCCCGCGTCAGAAGCCAGAGAGGCGTGACCGGACTCGCCCGTTTCTTCCGACAGCCGGTCGACGATGGGTTGCAGGGTCGATATCATCGGGAATGACGTCTCGCGGATCCGCGCCAGACGCAGAATTGCCGTTCCCAGACGGTATTTCCTTGTCTCGGGATGCTGCTCCAGCAGTCCGCCTGACGCGAGCGAATTGAGCACACGCATCGCAGTCACCTTATCAAGACCCGACGCCCTTGCGATGTCGACAAGGCGAAACTCCGGTGTCTCTGTCGTGAACAGATTCAGCAATTTCATGGCCTTGTCGATCGTCTTCATCGACTGGGCGCGCTTGGGCGCGGCGGCTTCCATGGCTTGACGTCCCCCCACAATGAATTCTTGACAGCGTCTAGCATCAAGGTAACAATAAAGTCAATACAGTTGATAATAATGAAACACAATGGGAGATCAAGATGAAGAAAATAATCGGTGCGGCCGTCCTCCTGATGGCCTCGGTAAGCACGTCCACCATGGCCATGGCGGAATATCCCGAGCGTCCGGTGTCGATCATCGAACCCTGGCCGGCAGGTGACGTGGATGACCAGCTCCTGCGCGTCATCGCTGAAGAATTCACCAAGGAAACCGGCGTTCCGGCCAAGGTGGTGAACCGTCCCGGTGGTTATGGTCTGGAAGGGGCGGCTTCGGTGCTGTCATCGCCCGCCGACGGCTATACGATCGGCAGCTTCCTGATCGACATTCCCACCAGCTATCCGGTGCTTGGCATTGCGCCCTATGCGCGCGAAGACATGGAAGTCATAGGGCTGAACTTGAACTTCCCCTTCATGCTGGCCGCCCGCAAGGACGCGCCCTACAACAATCTGGCCGAACTGGCTGCCTATGCCAAAGACAATCCGGTCAGCTTTGGGCATTTCGGGTTCGAGACGATCCCTGCCCAGCAGACGTTCGAGGCCGCCCGTCAGCTGGGCTTCGAATTCAGCACCGAAACAGGCTATGATATGACGGATTGCACCACGCTCGCCAACGGCGATGCTGACGTCATCAATACGACTGTAGCGCTAATCCTGGCTTGCAAGGACGATATCAAGGTTCTGGCCGCCTATACCGAAAAGCCGCTGTCGGTTTTCCCGGATGCGCCCTTGCTGAGCGACCAGATGACAGGTGCGACCTTTACCCTTTGGTCGGGCATTTTCGTACCCAAAGGCACCCCGCAAGAGGTGAAGGACAAGCTTGCCGGTATTATCGAACGTGCAATGCAATCCGATGGCGCTAAGCAGATTGCCGAAACCACCGGTGCAGAGGTCTATTGGCAGGGCGCTGCCGAAGCCCAGGCCCGGATCAACGCCGATTATGAGTCGGTGAAAGAGCTCTTTGCCAAGATGAAGAAGTGATCCCCTTTTTCAGAAAGAGCTGAAAGCCGTGCGGCCCGGTGCGGGCCGCACGCGGTTTCGTTCAACCTGGAGAGGCGCAGATGACCGATCACATCGACCACGTCCCGACAATTGCGGATGCAGATGCCGAGGCTTTTGAGGATGAGATCATCCCCGAAGCCAGCCACCTTGCCACCGCGCTTTTCTGGGGTTTTGCCCTTTTGGCGCTGGCCGCTCTGCCCCTTGCGACGTCTCCGGGCAAACGCGATCTGGGCTGGGTGCAAGAGCCATGGTCCTGGCCGTTTGTCACCCTTTTGACCGGTCTGATCGGGGGGCTTGGGCCGCTGCGTGCCTATCTGCGCGAACGCAGCAATCCGTCATTCTCGCAAAAAGCACGGCTGGCTTTCGATGGCATGGGCCGGGCGATGATCTATGCCGGCGGGTTCCTGCTCTACATCGGCGGCGTGTCTGTTGTCGGCTTCACCCTGGCCTCGCTGATTTTCATGCAGGCGCTGCTATATGTCTCGGGCCTGCGTGGGACCCGGTGGGTGCTGGTTGGCCTTGCCGTCGTCGCAGCCATTGTTCTGGCCTTCCGGGTTGGCCTTGGGATCTGGTTCCCGCTTCCGCCCGTCATGCAGCTCTTCCCCGACTGGGTCGGCAATAGCCTGGGAGAATATCTGTGATCGATGCTGTTCTACTGGGCTTTCAGGAAGTGGCCCAATGGCAGGTGATTGCCGCACTTCTGATCGGGGCCATGGCCGGAATTCTAGTGGGCGCGGTGCCGGGGATGGAGCCTGCGGGTGCCATGGCCATCGCGCTACCCTTTTCTCTGACGATGCAGCCTTTGCCGGGTATTATCTTGCTTCTGGGGTGTTATGGCGGGGCGTGGTATGGCGGAGCCATTCCGGCCATCCTGATCCGCGTTCCGGGTACGCCGGTCAATGTGCTGACCACCTATGACGGCTATCCGCTGGCGCAAAAGGGCCAGCCGATGCGGGCGTTGTCTCTGGCGTATTCCTCGTCCTTTGTCGGTGGCATCCTTTCGGTATTGGCGCTGGTGTTCCTTGCCCCCTTCATGGCCAATGTGGCCGCGAAATTCGGCCCGCCCGAATTTGCCATGGTCATGCTCCTGGCAACCGTCTCGGTCATCCTGGCGCATCATCAGAACATTCAAGGTGCGATCCTGACCTTTGCCATCGGGGCATTCCTGGGCACGGTCGGTTTTGAAAGTCCACACCACACCCTGCGTTATACCTTCGGGCAGGGTTGGCTGACTGGTGGCATTCCCATGGTTCCCATGGTCATCGGCCTTTTCGCCATCAGTCAGGCCTTTGTCCTTCTGGAAACCAAATCGCCGCCCAAGGTTCCCGAAGACCTGCGCAGCGCCGGCCGCTTCGCGGGGCTGTTCGAGGTATTCAAATACCGCGCCACCGTGATCCGCTCAAGCTTCCTCGGCCTGGTGATGGGCCTCTTGCCCGGCGTGGGAGAGTTCGGCGCGCAATTTCTGTCCTATTCGCTGGCGCGGCGCTTTTCGAAGAAGCCCGAGGAATTCGGCAAGGGTTCGCCCGAGGGTCTGGTTGCCTCGGAAGTGTCGATCAACGCCTGCACCTCGACCGTGCTGGTGCCGCTGTTGTCGCTGGGCATCCCCGCCGATCCCTTGATGGCGATGCTTCTGGCCGTGTTCATGATCCACAACATCATCCCCGGCCCGCAATTGTTCGCCGAACATGCGGACTTCATCTCGGGTCTCTATATCTCACTGTTTCTGCTCAATATTTTCGTGATGATCCTGCTTCTGATCTTCACGAAATATGTGGTCAAGCTGTCGTCCATCACCCCGCGGGTGATCGGGGCCTCGATCATGATCCTGGGCTTCATCGGCACCTATACCCAGAACTTCCGCGTGTCCGACGCCTTGTTCACGCTGGTCTTTGCCGTGATCGGGCGCTTCATGCTGAAAAACGGCATCCCGGCCTTTCCCATGGTTGTCGGGCTGGTGCTTGGTCCGATGCTGGAAGGGCGGGTGAAACAGTCGCTCAGCATCTCGTCGGGCGATCCGACGATCTTCCTCGCCCGTCCCATCGCCGCCACCTTCCTTGGCCTTGCCATCGCTGCCGTCGTGGTTTTCTCGTGGAACCATCTGCGCCAGGCAAAAGCCCGCTAACCCCATTGCAGGAGGCCGCATTGGCCAGCATAGCCGAAATTCTTGCCCGCCGCGCCCGTCTCCTGGGACCCAACGTCTCGACCTTTTATGATGAACCGGTGCATCTGGTGCGCGGTGAGGGGGTCTGGGTCTGGGACGCCGATGGGCGCAAGTATCTGGATTGCTACAACAATGTTCCACATGTCGGCCATTGCCACCCCCATGTGGTCGAGGCAATCTGCCGGCAGGCCGCAACACTGAACACTCATACGCGCTATCTGCACGAGGGCATTCTGGATTATGTCGAGCGGCTGACAGCCACATTTGAGGATGATCTTTCAACCGCGATCATGGTGTGCACCGGGTCCGAGGCCAATGATATCGCATTGCGGATGGCCGAGGCGGTGACGGGCAAGCGGGGTGTGATTGCCACCGACCACACCTATCATGGCAATACGACCGCCGTGTCGCAGCTTTCGCGCACCAACATCCCGGCCACCGGCGATGGCAGCCATGTCCGCCATGTGCCCGCACCCGACAGCTATCGCCCCTTGGGCGGTGAAGGGGGAGAGGCCCATGCACGGGCGTTTGCCGTCGCCGTGCGGGCGGAGATCGATGATCTGGAAGCCTCCGGCCACGGCTTTGCCGGGATCATACTCTGCCCCGCCTTCCTGAACGAAGGCTTCCCGGCACTGGAACCGGGTTGGCTGGAACCGGCCTTGGCCGAAGTGCGGGCGGCAGGGGGCATCTTCATTGCAGATGAGGTGCAACCTGGCTTTGGCCGCAATGGTGAACGGTTCTGGGGGCACCAGCGCATCGGGGCGGTGCCCGACGTGGTGACGATGGGCAAGCCCATGGGCAATGGCCACCCGGTCGCCGCCGTGGTGACGCGGCCGGACATCATGGCGGCCTTCCGCAAGTCTTTTCGCTATTTCAACACCTTTGGCGGCAACCCGGTCTCGGCTGCCGCGGCATCGGCTGTGCTGGATGTGATCGAGGCTGAAGGCCTGCAGGCCAATGCAAGGGTGGTTGGTGCCCATGCCAAGGCAGGGCTGGAAAAATTGGCCGGGAAATACGACTGGATCGGCGATGTGCGCGGCTATGGCTTGTTTTTCGGGGCCGAGATCGTGACTGACCGCGCCACCAAGGCCCCCGCGGCCGATTATGTTGCCCGTGTGGCCAACGAAATGCGGCGCCGCGGCGTCCTGCTGAACCGCTTGGGCATCCATTACAACACTCTGAAAATCCGCCCGCCCATGCCGTTTTCCATCGCCAACGCCGACCACCTTCTTGGCCTTCTGGACGAGGTTCTGGGCGAGTTGGGAGCCCCCGATGCCTGAGCTGGTTCGTCAGGCGTTGGCCGCATGGGGCCTGCAACACTGCCCCACCACCCTTATCGCCGAGCGGGAAAACCAGGTGTTCCGGGTGGAGACTCCTGATCGCCCGCTGGTGCTGCGCCTGCATCGGCTGGGCTATCGCAGTCAGGCAGAGCTGACTTCGGAACTTGACTGGATGGCAGAATTGACTCGCTCCGGGGTGCCGGTACCGCAGCCCATTCCGACCCGGGCGGGCGCGCGCTGCGTCGAGGTGAAGGGGCAGCTTGTGGACATGCTGACCTTTCTCGATGCCCAGCCCCTGATGGCGAATGGCCAGTGGAATGCGGCAGCTGATCCGACCGATTGCGCCCGCCATATCGGCGGGACCCTGGCGCATTTGCATGATCTGTCCGACAACTGGCAAAAGCCCGAGGGTTTCACCCGTCCGCATTGGGATGCTGCGGGCTTGATCGGCTCTTCGCCGCTGTGGGACCGGTTCTGGGAAAACCCGGACCTGACCGCCGAACAGGTCAAACTCTTTGTCGAGTTCAAAGACCGCGCTGCCCGTGATCTTGCCACCCTTGGTGCTGATCCCGACTATGGCCTGATCCATGCCGACGCGGTGCCGGAAAACGTCCTTGTGGCGAAAGATGCCGTCTATCTGATCGACTTTGACGACGGCGGCTTTGGCTATCGGCTGTTCGATCTTGCCACCACCACCAACCGATTTGACCGGCATGACCCGAGCGGTGCGACAAGCCAGACCTTTCTGAGCGGATATCTTTCGACACGTCCGCTCGACATCACGGCGCTGCCCCTGTTCCGGGCCTTGCGCGCCATGACCTATGTCGGCTGGGTCATTTCCCGCCTCAACGAACCCGGGTCCCCCGCCCGTTCAACCCGCTTTATCGCCGAGGCCGAAGCGCGCGCCCTGGCCTATCTGGATTCCATTCAAGGAAAACCCGCATGACCCAATCCGCTCCCCTCCCGGCCGTTCCCACAAGCGCCGATGTCGTCGTCATCGGGGGCGGGATCATCGGTGTTTCGACGCTTTATCACCTTGCGAAAAAGGGGGTGAATTCGGCCGTCCTTCTGGAACGCAAGACCATCGCTTCCGGCACAACATGGCATGCGGCGGGCATTGTCGGGCAGTTGCGGGAAAGTGCCGGGCAGACAGAGCTTTCGCGCTATACCGCGCGGTTGTTCACGGAATTGGAAATCGAAACCGGTCAGGGCACCGGTTACAAGCAAAACGGAACGCTGCATGTGGCCCTGTCTGGCCTGCGGCAGAAACAGCTAAGCCGCAACCATGACCACGCGGGCCGGATGGGCATTGAAAGCCATCTCTTGCGCCCTGAAGAGGTAGCAGAAATTTACCCCCATCTGCAGATCGATGATGTGCTGGGTGGTTTTTACGTACCCTCAAACGGGCAGGTGAACCCGCTGGATGTCACCCAGGCGTTGGCTAAAGGGGCGCGGTCGCGCGGCGCGCAGGTGCTGGAACATACGGCGGCCACGCGCATCCTGACCCGCAACGGCCGGGTCTGCGGCGTGGAGACCGACCGCGGCGTGATTGCCACCGAGAAAGTGCTGCTCGCTGGCGGCATGTGGACCTCGCGCTTTGCCGCCGCCCACGGCGTGACGGTGCCGCTGCACGCGACCGAACATTTCTACATCGTCACCGAGCCTTTAGAGGGCCTGTCGCGGGCAACTCCCGGCCTGGTCGTGGCGGAAGAACGGCTCTATACCAAGGAAGACGCGGGCAAGCTCCTGATCGGTGGGTTCGAGGCACAGGGCAAGGCCTGGGGCCGCGAGGGCATCCCCGAGAGCTTCGAGTTCGACGAATTGCCCTTCGACATGGACCATGTTTCGCCCATGCTCGAACGCGCCTTTGCGCGGTTCCCCTTCCTTGAGACGACCGGCATCCGTACCTTCTTCAACGGGCCGGAAAGCTTTACCCCAGATGGCCGCCCCTATCTGGGGCCGGCACCGGAAATGCCGGGGCTTTTCATCGCGGCGGGGATGAACTCGAACGGCATCCTGAACGGTGGCGGATTTGGCCTGACCATGGCCGCCTGGATGACCGACGGCATGCCGGTACGCGCCGTGGGTTCGATGCTGACCGCCCGCGCGCACCCCTTCCAGATGAACCGTGCCTATAATGCCGACAGGGCCGAGGAATCCATCGGCTTTCACTACGGGCTGCAATGGCCTGGCCGTCAGATCGCCTCGGCGCGCGGTATCCGGCGGGTGCCGCTGCATGACAAGCTGATCGCCGAAGGCGCGGTGATGGCGGAACGCATCGGCTGGGAAGTGCCGATGTATTTCGATCCGTCAGGCAAGGGCTGGCCTGACCGGCCCAGCATTGGCTGGCAGGATTGGTCGCTCTTTGTGGCCGCGGAATCCAGGGCTGCGGCCGAGGCGGCGGTGATCATCGACCAGTCGATGTATGCCAAGATCATCGTTCAGGGGCCGGATGCCGTTCATGCGCTGAACTTCGTTTCCGGGGCGGAGATGGATGTGGCCGTGGGCACCTCGGTCTATACCCAATTCCTGAACGAAAAGGGGGGGATCGAGGCCGATGTGACCGTGACCCGCCTTGCGCCCCAGCAATTTTTGGTCGTCACCGGCCACCCCAGCCAGATCCGCGATCAGGCGCTGATCCGCGACCATGCCAAACCCGAGTGGCAGTTCGAGATCTTTGATGCCACGTCGGCCTATGGCCTGATTACGATTCACGGGCCGAAATCGCGTGGGATTCTTCAGGCGATCTCCTCGGATGACCTGTCAAACGCCGCCTTCCCGTTTGGCGCGGCGCGCGAGATCGACCTTGGCCATGCGCGCGTCTGGGCGATCCGGCGATCCTTTCTTGGCGAATTGGGCTATGAACTGCTGATGCCGACCGAGTTCTCCGCCCATGTCTACGAGGCAATGATGGCGGTTGGCAAACCCGAAGGCCTGCGTCTTGCGGGCATGTTCGCACTAGGCGCCTGCCGGTTGGAAAAGGCCTTCCGCCACTTTGGCCATGACATCGGCGAAGAGGACACGCCCTATGAGACCGGGCTTGGCTTCGCGGTGAAGCTCGACAAGGGCGATTTCGTGGGTAAGGCCGTGCTGGCCAAGCAAAAGGCCGAACAAGGGGCTGCCACCCATCACCGGACCGTCGCGATACTGGTCGAAGGGGCCACGGCCGAGGCTGGTCCCTACCTCATCCATAACGAACCGATCTGGCGCGATGGCGAAATTGTCGGGCATGTCACGTCGGGCGGTTGGGGCTGGCGACTGGGGGCCATGGTGGGCCTTGCCTCGCTGCATCGCGATGCGGGGGTCACCAAAGCCTGGATCGAAGATGGCGGCTTTACCGCCCAGATCGCCGGGACGCACTATCCGATACGGGTGCAGCTAGGGCCCTTCCTTGACCCCGAAGGCCGGATCATGCGCGGCTAAACCTTGCAAGGCGGAGGAACCATGCAAAAAACCATCCTGATCATCGGGACCTATGACACCAAGGACCCGGAATTGAACTTCGTCGCCGAGACGATCCGTTCCATGGGCGGCTCGGTGATCGAGATGGATGTCAGCGTGCTTGGCGATCCCTCCCGCCCCGTCGCGATCTCGAAACACGATGTTGCGGCGGCGGCGGGCAAGACCATTCAGGACGCCATTGACGCAGGCGATGAAAACCATGCCATGCAGATCATGGCGGCGGGATCGGCAAGGCTGACGGCCCAGCTTCATGCGGAAGGACGGATCGACGGCATGATCGCGCTCGGCGGCACAATGGGCACCGACCTTGCGCTCGACTGTGCCCGCGCCCTGCCGATCGGCGTGCCGAAATATGTTGTTTCGACCGTGGCCTTTTCTCCGCTGATCCCGGCGGAGAGGCTGTCGGCGGATATCCAGATGATCCTCTGGGCCGGTGGGCTTTACGGGCTGAACGACATCTGCATGGCCACGCTCAGCCAAGCGGCGGGGGCGGTCTATGGCGCGGCGCTGGCGGTGGTTCCGCCCAAGCCCGACCAGCCAGTCATTGGCATGATGAGCTTTGGCTCCTCGGCACTGAAGTACATGGTCCACCTGCGCCAACCGCTTGTTGACCGGGGCTTTTCCGTGGCGGTGTTTCACGGCACGGGCATGGGCGGCATGGCGATGGAAAGCCTTGCGGAACAAGGGTATTTCGCCTGCATGCTGGAACTGGCCGTCGCCGAGATCGGCAATATCATGGTCGGATCGGTGGTGAATGCCGGGGCCAACCGCATGACGGCAGCGGGCAAGCGCGGCACGCCCATCATTGCCGCGCCGGGCTTTGGCGACATGATCGACTTTCCCACCTGGGCGCCGGTGCCCGAGCGTTTCCGCGACCGCCCCTATCACGCGCATAACCGGCTGATCGCGTCGGCCTCACTCACCGGGGCAGAGCGTCGGGATTTGGCGGCCGAGGTGGCGCGGCGGTTGAAAACCGCGACCGGCCCGGTTCATTTCGTGCTGCCGACCGAAGGCGTTCACGCCTGGGACACCGAAGGCATGCCCGCGCATGACCCGGCGGCCCTGGCCGAGATGGTCGAAGGCTACCGCGCTGAAATGACCGATCCGATCCAACTTTCGGTTCTGGATTGCCATATCAACGACGAGGCGTTTTCGGCCCGCGTGCTTGAGATCATCGACGGCTGGATCGCCGACGGTACCATCCAGATGACCAAAGGCTGACGGCGATGGATCCGCGTTATGCGCCACTGTTCGAACCTTTGAGGATCGGGCCGGTCACTACGCCCAACCGGCTGGTATCGATGCCGCACGCCATTGGTCACAGCTACCTCATGCCCAACGGCGCCATCGGCATCCGTGAAACGCGTGCCGAGGGCGGTTGGGGCATCGTTGCCATGCAGCTCAGCGAGATCGACCCCACGTCGGACCTGTCCGGCCTTCCCTATGAGCGGCTGTGGGATGAGGGCGACGTGCAGGCCCATGCCCGTTCGGTCGCGCGTATCCATGCCAATGGCGCGCTGGCTTCCATCGAGCTGGGCCATACCGGCATCCGGTCAAGGGGCCTCTCGAACGGCTATCCGGCGATGGGGCCTTCGGTGCTGCCGATCCTGAAACCCGACATGCCGCTGATGGCCAAGGCGATGGACAAATCCGACATCCGCACCCTGCGGCAGATGTTCCGGGCAGCAACACGGCGGGCCAAGCAAGCAGGATACGACATCGCCTATGTCTATGCCTCGCATGACGCCTCGATCCTGTGGCACTTCCTCTCGCCTGCCTACAATACCCGCACCGACGAATATGGCGGCAGCTTTGAAAACCGCCTGCGGCTGTTCCGCGAGGTGCTGGAGGAAACCAAGGAAGAGGCCGGAACTGACATGGCCGTCGCCGTCCGCTTTGCCGTGCATGAGCTTACCGGCCCCAAGCGCATACTGCACACAGGCGAAGGCCGTGCGGTGATCGAGGCTTTGGCCGATCTGCCGGACCTGTGGGATGTGAACGTTTCCAGCTGGAGTCGCGACAGCGGCACGGCGCGATACGATGCTGAGGGGTTTCAGGAAGAATTCACCGCATTCGTGAAACAGGTGACGGGCAAGCCGGTCCTGGGTGTGGGGCGGTTCACCTCGCCCGATGCGATGGTTTCCCAGATCAAACGCGGGGTGCTGGACCTGATCGGGGCCGCACGGCCGTCGATCGCTGACCCCTTCTTGCCGCGCAAGATCGCCGAGGGCCGTGTCGAGGACATCCGCGAATGTATCGGCTGCAACATATGCGTCTCGGTCGAAACCATCGGTGTCGAATTGCGCTGCACGCAAAATCCGACGATTTCCGAGGAATGGCGGCGGGGTTGGCACCCCGAACGCACCCCGCCCGCGGCCGAATCGCAAACCGTGCTGGTTGTCGGCTCTGGTCCCGCTGGACTTGAGGCCGCCCTTGTACTGGCCCGCGCCGGTCATCAGGTGACTGTGGCCGAGCGCGAGACCGAATTCGGGGGGCGCAGCAGATCGGAGGCGCAGCTCAAGGGCCTTGCCTCCTGGGCGCGGGTAAAGGATTACCGGCTGTTCCAGTTGCAACGCATGGCCAATGTCAGCCTTTTTGCGGACAGCGACATGGACGCCGCCATGATCGCGGAAATGGCGGCGGATCATGTGATCCTGGCCACCGGGGCCAGCTGGCGGGGTGACGGGGTGGGTCGGACGCGGCTGGACCCAATCCCCGGATTTGCAGGCCGGGCGCTGACGCCGGATGACATTCTGGCCGGAGCAAAGGTGACAGGCCCCGTGGTGATCTATGACGATGACCATTACTACATGGCCAACATTTTAGCCGCCGACCTGGCCGCCAGGGGACATGCGGTGCATATCGTTTCTCCCCAGCCGACGATCGCTCCATGGATGGGCCACACGCTCGAACAGCCCCGGATGATTGCGGAACTGATGGCCGCGGGGGTGCGCATGACACCCTACGCTGCGGCAAGCGGCTGGCAGGACGGCCGTCTGTCTCTCGTCCGCGCGGACACGGGCGAAGCCTCGCCCGGCATTGCGGCCCAGACTTTGGTGATGGTCGGCATCCGCCTGCCTGACCCCTCGCTTTCCCTTCAGCTTGAAGCGCTTGGTATCGCGCATCGGGTGATCGGTGACGCGGAATGTCCTGGTGCCATGCAGGGCGCGGTGTTTTCCGGACACCGCCATGCCCGCGAAATCCTTGGCACAGAGCCCGCCGACCGCATTTTCAAGCGCGAGAGGCCCTGCCTGTTCCTATAAAATCTTGTCATGAATTCCAATGCAAAGGACGCCTGACATGAGCCAGACAGATCGCCCGGTGGCCTTGGTGACAGGCGGGGGTACCGGAATTGGTGCGGCCGTCGCCCGCGCACTTGCCAAGGATTATCACGTCATCATTTGTGGCCGACGTTACGAACCCTTGCAGACCATTGCTGCCGAAACCGGGGGACATGCCATTCAGGCGGACCTCTCTGATGTCCAACCCTCTGTCGAGATCGTCCAGCAGGTGGTCGACCGCTTTGGGCGGCTGGACGCACTGGTCCTGAACGCGGGAATTGTAGAGCCTGCACCAGTAACAACGATGTCGCTGGATAGCTGGCAACGGCAGATCATGGTCAATCTGACCTCGCCCTTCCTGACGGTGCAGGCGGCCCTTCCGCATCTTGCCCGGCAGAAGGGGGCGATTGTCGGAATCGCCTCGGCCGCGGCAAAACACACCGGCGCCGGTCTATCGGCCTATGGCGTGTCCAAGGCCGGGATGGTGAGACTGATGCAATCTGTCGCTTTCGAAGCCGCTGCATCTGGGGTCCGTGCCAATGCTGTCTCTCCGGGCTGGGTGCGAACCGAAATGGGAGACATGGAGATGACAGCCCTTTTTGGATCTCCTGAGGCGGGGTATGCTCAAGTGAGCGAGCACGTTCCGCAACGCCGCGCCGCATCGCCAGACGAAATCGCCGCGGTCGTTGGGTTTCTCCTGTCACACGCCGCGTCCTACATGACCGGGGCGCATGTCGAAGTGGATGGCGGCAGTAGCATCGTTGATGCCGGAATGCTCGCCTTCAACGACGGCTAACGATTAGCAGGACAAGAACCACTTTGTTCAAAAGGCGGTCATCAGCGAGCCACATTGCAGCTGTCCGCTTTCCGCCCTTTCCGGGCATCCAATTTACTAGCGGCGATGGCAACGATCTCGATCGCCTCGCCGTCCACTTCCAGCGTACTGACATCGGAGGCTTCGGGGATCACCGCCTCTTCGAGCGATTGCGGCCGTTCTCGCCCAGCTGCGGCCCCCAGGCCTCAATCTTGCCGGGGAGCTTCTTCGTCAGCAACTCGACCGTCTCGGGGGCGGCGATGACGGACGCCTCGGGGAAGGCCGCCTTGATCGGGCCGAGGCTGAGATAGTAGTCCGGATCGTTGACGCTGAGATAGGTCGTGATGAGCGTCAGGCCGGTCGCCCTGTTCGCATCGGCCACGGCCTGACCGTCTGACAGGGTGAAGCCGCCGTCGACCCGCACCGGTGCACGAAGGAAGCCGGTGTCGTCGGCCGGTAATTACTCCCAGCTCAGACCGGATTGCGCCAGGTCCGGCAGCGGCAGGTTGGTGGCCGCGGCACCGGCGGCGAGCGACGTCTTGAGGATGGTTCTGCGAGTAATCATGAGGGTGCTCCTTGGTTTCGCGGGTATTTGAGGTTAGGCGGCGCGGAGTCCGGCGATCAGCTCGTCGGCCCCGCCGTAGAGCGCGCTGGAATTGACGACACGGGCGTCGGCGCCGGTGCCGGCTATGAGCGTCGGCACGCCGCGCGCGCCGAAGCGGTGCATCTCAGTCTGGGCTTCCTCGATCCGAGATCGGTTGACCTCCCTCAGCTCGTCGTCAGGCTCGGCAAAGCGTGCGGCGGCGGCATCAAGGCCCGCCTCGGCGAGGACCGAAGCAATCACCGCCGGATCGCCATTGTCGCGTCCGTCGACATAGCGGGCACTCTGGATCGCCTTCAGGGCTTCGAACTCCCGTTCCGGTGCGGTCAAATGCACGGCGCTCAACGCCAGAGTGGCCGGGCCGGAATCGACTTTGCCGGCGCCGCTTTCCAGAACCTGCCGGCGATAGGCTTCGCTGAATTGCTGCCCTGTAAGCTGGGCGATCCGCTGGTCGGCCTGCCAGGCATGGGCGGCAAAACCGGCGTTCATCGGAAAGGCGCCGGATCCGGCGAACAGGCCGGACGGCAGCGCGGTGACGGTGATGTCGTCCTGCTGCATCAGGGTCTCGATGGCGGGACCGGCGCCGTAGCACCATCCGCAGAGCGGGTCGAACAGATAGGTAAGATGGATAGTTTCGGACATGGAGAGGACTCTTCGTAACGAGTGAGGCCGGCTTCCGGTCGCGGCGCCGGCCATCGATCAGTATCCGACTGTGAAACGCTGACGGATGTTTTTGGGGTCTTCGATCTCGTCCACCATTGCGATGGCGTAATCCTCGTAGGAGATGCTCGACCCGTTCTCACCGGTCAAAAGCGCATCCTTGCCGAGCCGGAAGGTGCCGGTGCGCTCGCCGGGTACGAACATCGCCGACGGTGACAGGAAGGTCCAGTCGAGGTCGTCAAGCCTGCGCAGGTAATCCAGCAGTTTGGCGCCATTGCTGGCTTCCTGCTTGTAGGTTTCAGGGAAGTCAGACTGGTCGAGCAGGCGCTTGCCGGGTGCAACCTCGAGGCTGGCCGCGCCGCCGACAACCAGATAGCGCTTGACGTCCGCCTGACGCAGAGCCTCGACAATGATTGAGAAGTCGGTGCCGGTGAACCGGGTTGAACTGATGACGGCGTCGTGCCCCTTGACCAATCCGGCGAGAGCGTCTTTGTCCTGCGCATCCCCGGCAACCGCTTCTACGCCCGGAAGCGTTGCGATCTTTTCAGGATTGCGCGCGATGGCGGTCACCTGGTGGCCGCGATCGGAAAGTTCCTTGAGGATGCGCGATCCGACATTGCCGGATGCGCCGATGAGAGCAACTTTTACCATTGCAAGCTTCTTTCAGTTCGATTTCGTGATCAGGTCTATTAACTAGACCAGAGGGTGCGATCTATGATATCAGGATCGTCCCCGCAAGACGTCATCGCACGGTGATCAGGTCATCCCGGCGTGACCGTGAGCGTCATGGAGCCTAGTAGGATGAGCCAGGGTAACCTCATATCCATACCATTCGTGTTCGAACAACCTTGCCCGATCAGAGACGTTCTCGACAGGATCGGGGACCAGTGGAGCCTGCTCATTCTCGAAGTACTCGAGCACGGGACCATGCGCTTCAGCGAGATCGAGCGTGCGATCGCGGACATCTCCAAGCAGATGCTCGCCAAGACGCTGAGGCGCCTGGAGGAAGACGGCTTCATCAGGCGCACGCTCTATCCGCAAGTGCCGCCGCGGGTCGAATATGAACTGACGGAACTGGGCCGCTCCTTCCTGGTGCCATTGAAGAACCTCATTGCTTGGGCGAACGAAAACCATCAGGCAATCTGCGAGGCGCGTAGCGATTATGGCGTAAAGAACGGCGGCCGGTGAACATGGCGGCTGTCGAATACGATGGATGCCGACTTCTGTGTTGCAGCCGCCGAAGACGCGAACGCTCGCCACGGCCGGCCTGATATCTTCAACATGGATCAAGGCAGCCAGTTCACCAGCTTCGCCTTCACGAGCATACTGAAGGACGCCGGTATCCGCATCTCCGTGGACGAGCGCGGGCGCTGGATGGACAATGTCTTCATCGAGCGGCTGTTGCGAAGCCTCAAATACGAATGCGTCTTCCTTAGCGCGTTGAAAACCGGCAGTGAGGCCCGGGCTGGCATCGGTTCCTGGATAGATCAATACAACCAGCGACGCCCGCACTCGACCTTCGACGGCAAGACGCCCGATGAGGTTTATGCTACGGGGGAAATGACGGAGCAATTGGCGGCGTAGAAACGAACCCGATCCACCTTAGCCAAGCCGCAAATCTGTCTCACCGGACGGGACCACACCACATTCGCCATGACTGCACCTGAGATCGTCGAGAAGGTTCTGCATCTTCGCGAGACCTATTATCTGGGGCCGATGCTCATCGTCTGGTATCTGGCGCGTTACATAGCGCGCTTTGTGTTTTTTGACGCTTCGACTGAAAGTTTGGTGCGAAACGCTTCGGCGAGATGCTCGATATGCTCCCAAAGATGCGACACAGCCAACTCAGCATCTTTTGCACGCACCGCATTGATCACTGCAAAATGTTCGTTCATTGAGCGATCCGTATTTTCGCTCATGATCGTGAACAGGTGCGTTCTCAGCGCTTTAAGAGGAGAAATCGTGAGGTTGTATGACCTCTCGGTAGTTCGGTTTTCCGCACCCATGATGATTGCGTTGTGAAACCGGTGGTCCCCCGCTGTATATCCGTGAGGATCTTGCGCTGCCAAGGCACGTTCCATTTCAGCGGTGGCATTTTCCAGGTTTCGCAACAAACTGCCATGATTTCGCACGATGCCGAGACGAAGGACGGCGGTTTCAAGAATCGCGCGATGCTCACAAAGCTCGTCAACGACGCGCAGATTGGGCATAAAAACGAATGATCCTCGCTTTGGCGAGATCGTAACCAACCCTTCGGACTGCAGTGCCGCCAATGCATCACGAACGGGCGAGCGACTGACGCCCAAGGCGTCCGCAAGTCGTTGCTCGGACAATTTCGAACCCAGAGGCAATTCGCCGGAAACAATAGCGTGTCTGATACGCTCCGCGGTCACTTCCATAAGCGACTTGGGATAATCGACGCGTTGCATTGACGGCTGCTCCTCCTGTCTGAAACCGGATCATGATCAAGTCAACGGCCGGTGTCAAACTGACATGTTAGATAACGCTTGACAGCAAAACTACCATGTTAGATGTTAGTTTTTCTGATCCTCCCAGTGCTTCTCTGCGGATCTCAAGAGCTATTAAGGTGGAGCCACGACGTTGAGTGACGCGATCCGGAAACCCGACGCAGCTTGCATGGTCGATGCGTTTCGAGCCGTTGTGGGCGATGCGCATGTTCTGACCCGGCCCGAGAGTGTCGAGGGTTACCTGACGGACTGGACCGGACAATATCGCTCGAGCGCTCTAGCGGTTGTTCGCCCCGCCTCAACAGGCGAGGTCGCTGAACTGGTCAGGCTTTGCAACGCGCACGACATCGCGATTGTCCCTCAAGGTGGACGTACAGGTTTGTGTGGTGGCGGCGTCCCCGTCGCGGGGCGCGAGTCGGTCGTTGTATCAATGACCAGGATGAATGCGGTCCGATCCCTCGACGTGGGCGGGCGGACCGTAATCGCCGAAGCGGGTGTCATCCTGGAAACGCTGCACGAGGCAGCCTTGAAACACGATCTGGTCTTTCCACTGATGTTCGGCGCGAAGGGCAGTTGCACCATTGGTGGAAATTTGTCGACAAACGCCGGTGGATCAAATGTCCTGCGCTATGGCAACGCCCGCGAACTGTGCCTTGGGATTGAAGCTGTCATGCCTGATGGCTCGATCATCAATGCGTTGACGGGCCTTCGCAAGGACAACACCGGCTACGACCTCAAGGACCTGCTGATCGGTGCCGAAGGCACTTTGGGTATCATTACTGCCGCGGTTTTAAAGCTTGTCCCGACGCCAAAGGCTCGTTCGACGGCCTTCTTGTCTGTCGTTACGCTTGAAGCCGCGCTTGCTGTCTTGAACCGTCTGCAGGACCACACGGGCGGCGGCGTCGAAGCCTTCGAGTACATGCCCCAGGCTGCTGTGGATGTGATCTGCGAAGTGTTTCCTGCCATCAACCGTCCGTTGGAGGGCGCCGTGGCGACTGGCATTCTGGTCGAGGTTGCCTCAACACGATCCAGCGATGCTATCGAAATGCATGACGGCGTGATCCGCCTGGAGGCTGAGATCATTGAGCTTCTGGGAGAGCTGATGGACGAAGGGTTGGTGCTGGATGCCATGCTGGCACAGTCCGGTCAGCAGCGCACCGATCTATGGAAAATGCGCGAGTCGACCCTTGAGGCAATTACCGAAGCAGGGCCAGCCTATCATCTTGATATATCGCTTCCGCTGGCACGGATCGCCCGGTTCGTAGAGGAAATGGATGCCGAGATGGATGGGCTCGGCTTCCAGCCTTTGACCGTCGGCCATCTCGGTGATGGCAATCTGCATTACGCCTTGTCTGCTTCGGAAGGCCACAATTGGGATGCATTGCCACTGGAGATCGCCAAGGAGAAGGTGTTCGCGCTGCTGGCCGAACTGGGAGGCTCCTTTAGTGCTGAACACGGGATAGGACAGAGCAAACTGCCTGTCATGACCAGATTGAAAGAGCCCGCGCAATTGGCAGTCATGCGGTCGATCAAGCAGGCCTTGGATCCAAATAACATATTCAATCCCGGCAAACTGCTTCCCTAGCAGTAGTCCGACGCGCAGGCGGCTCGTTGTGTGAATACAAGCCATTTCAGGGAGGAAACGATATGGCTAGCTTCAAGAGAACATTCCACTGGGTCATGTGCGCAAGTGCGTTGATGAGTACGGGCATGCCAGCAGCCGCGGCGGCTGAATCCCTCTTCGACGGCTGCCCTTCGGGCCCTATCATTCAGCGTTTCATTGAATTCGGTAAAACCGGCGTTATGCCCAAGGATCTGGGCAAATGGCTGAACACACCCGCTGATCAATACATCGAGCCGTGGAAGCCTTTTGACAATGTCGACTTTGTCGGAGTTTGCTGGGTTTCGGCATGGCTCGTGCACACCGATGACGGCGTTGTCCTGATCGACACGCTCTATGGTCCCTTCAAAAAAATGATCGTAGAAAACATACAGAAGACGGGGACCGATCTCGCAGACATCAAATATGTTTTGATGACGCATGGCCATTTCGACCATGTCGGTGGTGCAGTCGCATTGAAGCCGCTATTGCCCAATGCGAAATTTGTGATGACGAAAGCGGGCTGGGACGAAGCAGTTGAATCATCAACTGCATCCCAAGGTGGCGCTCGAGCCTGGGATATGATTGCGCCCGAAATCACTGTTGCCGATGGCGACGAGATCAAGGTCGGCAACAACACGTTCAAGGTTATCGAAACGCCAGGCCATACATGGGGAACGGCGTCCTACATTTATGATGTGCACGACGGGGAAAACACCTATCGCGCAATCACGATTGGAGGCCTTGGCCTTAATGCCATTGAGGGGCCGCCGCAGGTCGAAGCATACATCGATAGCGTGGACCGCGTACGCCAACTTGTAGAGGCGGAAGAGATGCCGGTCGCAGTGCACCTCACCACGCATGGTTTTTCTGCAGATCTCGATGAAAACCGTCAAAAGCACGTGGCCCGCAAAGACGGTGAGCCGAATGTCTTCGTCGACCCTCAGGCCCTTCTCAAACAGATTGCAGCATTGCGGGAACGGGCCGTTAAGCGGCTTGAAATTGAAAAATCCAAGTAGTGCATGAACGTAGTCATACAGGGAGGAAACACAATGAAACTGTCAAAAAACCTCGTGGCTCTGGCGGCAAGTGCCGTCATGGCCCTTACCGCTCCATCATTCGCTGAAGACTGGGCGCCCGATGGGCCGTTGACCATCGAGATCGGTTTTGGTGCCGGCGGATCGACCGATACCATGGGACGTGTCCTGGCAGAGGTCATGAAGGAGAATACAGGCTGGAACATTGTGGTAGAAAACAAGCCAGGCGGTGGCGGTGTTGCCATGTTCACCGGTCTGTCGCAACGCCCGGCTGACGGCAAGACCATTGGCATGGGCGTCAGCATACCGGTGCTCGTACAACTCGTGCAGCGCGGTGATCAACTGCCGTTCAACGTCGACAGCTTCGATTATCTTGGCACTATCGCCAAGGCCGAGCTGGCGCTTGTGGCAAGCAAGGACGCTCCGTTTGACGATCTTGAAGGCATGATCGCCTATGCCAAGGAGAAAGGCACTTTGCCCGTGGCCACAATGGCACCGCCGCAGGTCTTGATGATGAAACAGACCAAGGCAACAACCGGAGCTGAGTTCAATCTTGTCACTGCCGATGGCGGTGCCGAGGTCATGAAGCTGATCCTGGGTGGGCAGGTTATGGCCGGCTTCGGATCGGGCGAGCAATTTCCCTATCTGGAATCCGGTGACATGAAAGTCATTGCAAGCGCCAACCAGTCCCGACTTAGCTACGCGCCCGAGGCCAAGACTTTCATCGAATCCGGCGTCAATGCCTATGTCGATCCAGTGTTCTTCCTGGCCATGAAAGCGGGCACTGACGCTGAAGCTCTCAAGGCGATTTCGGCAGCAATTGACGAGGCGACAAAGGCGCCTGCTTTTGCCGAGATTGTTCAGAATGCCGTGAAAGGTGCTCCGATCAACATGGGGCCTGAGGGCGCCAAGCAGATGATGGTGGATGGTTTGGCAAACGCCAAGATCCTGTTTGCAAAATAGCCATCCCAACCCACCCCGCCACAGCCCGTGGCGGGGTTTTTCAGTACTCGGGGGAGGTAAACATGGGCACCATGGCAGATCGCATTTCAGGGCTTTTCTTCATGGCCTTGGGTCTTGTGATGTACTTCTGGATAAACCCGACCTACATCGAAACCGTTGACGGTGGAAATTTATCTCCTGATTCACTCCCAAATATCTGTTCGCTGATCCTTGCCGTCGCGGGAGCGTTCGTCGCGATCAAGCCCACCAACCATCATGTCCGAAATCCGGTCCTGATGGCAAAGACAGGCCTTTACGTAGCACTGCTGGTCGCTGGAATTTGGGCAATGTCATGGCTCGGGTTTGAGTATGTCGCGCCTGTTCTTGCGCTGGCAATCATGTGGTTTGTCGGAGAGCGCCGCCTGCTTTGGCTTGGCCTTGGAGTCGTTGTAGTGCCTGCGGCCATTTGGTTCATCGTAACCCAATTGCTTGGCCGGGCCTTGCCGTAAGGACGTAAGATATGGTTGATTTTTCAACAATGCTTGCGGGTTTTGGAGACGCGCTGAGCTTCTTGAACCTTGCGTTCATTCTGTTTGGCGTTGTGCTCGGTCAGTTTGTCGGGGCGGTTCCCGGCATTGGTCCGATTATGGCAATGGCAATCGCCATCCCCTTTACTTTCGGGCTTGATCCGCTACCCGCCATCGCTTTCCTTGTGGGTGTAAACAAGGGCGGCCTGGTCGGTGGCGCGGTTCCTGCAGTTCTGATGAATACCCCCGGCACACCGGATGCGGCCGCCACCGCCATGGACGGTTACCCGTTGGCAAAGCAGGGCAAGCCCCTGAAAGCCACGAAAATGGCACTTTTTTCCTCAATTACCGGAGATACATTCAGCGATATTGTCCTGATTACCGTCTCCGCGCCGCTGGCCGTTCTGGCCCTGAAAATGGGGCCGATCGAGGTCGTTGCGCTGATGATCTTTGCCTTTTCGATCCTTGCTGGATTGATCGGCAATTCGCTTGCCAAAGGCATCATCTCTGCGGCGTTCGGATTGCTCGCGGCTTCCATAGGGCAAGACCCCGAAAACTTCACGCCGCGCCTGATCTTTGGCTACTGGGACCTCTTTGATGGTTTAGCGCTGCCGTCAGTCGCAATTGGCATGCTCGCCATCTCCGAAATACTCCACCGCCTATCCGAGGCCCACGGAAATTTGCGGCCGGCCATCATCGCAAAGAATACGGACAACCCGGATGACTCCCGTGTTACATGGGCGGAGTATTGGTCATGCCGCGTTACCATGCTGCGCGGCGCAATCATTGGCACAATTCTCGGAGCGCTTCCCGGGATCGGCTCAACGGCCGCCGCCTTCATGTCCTATGCAATGACAAAGGCAAGCTCCAAGGATCCAGGCAGCTTTGGCAAAGGAAACATTCACGGGATTGCCGCGTCCGAATCTGCCAACTCAGCCGTGGTCGGTGCCAATCTGATCCCGCTTCTGACTTTGGGCATTCCAGGTAGTGTCGGCGCAGCACTGATTATCAGCGCCTTCATGATTCACGGAATGCAGCCCGGACCGCTTCTGTTCGAAAATCAGGGAAGGCTTGTCTATGGTCTGTTTGGCGCGATGATCATGGCCAATTTCGTCAACCTTTGGGTCGGACAGCTTGGTTTACGGCTATGGGTCAAGGTCGTTTCTGCACCTGAATCCATCATCTTCTCATCAGCACTGCTCTTGTGTTTTGTCGGAGTTTCGATGGCAACCAGCGGGCTCTTTGGCGTGGCTATCATGCTTATCTTTGCCATCATCGGATACTTAATGACCAGCTTTGGCTATTCGTTGGTGATCTTCATCATCGCGTTTTTCCTTGGGCCACGGTTTGAGAAATCCATCGCCCAGTCTTTGGCGTTGACCAATGGCGACATGACACAGGTTCTGAAAAGCCCTGTGGCTGTGGCGCTGCTTATCCTGTCGGTTGTCTCGTTGGTCTGGTTCTTGCGCACGAACGCGCGAGTTGAGGACGAATGACGTGGATCATCTTCAACAGTTCCATTTGTTGAAATTTCAATTGGGGGCCGAATGTCGATCAAATCCATCCTGAGTGCCTATAGTGGCGATGCATCAAAGGGCAGCGGTTTGCGGCATGCACTGCATCTGGCCAAACACCATGATGCTTGGCTGACTGGCGTTTTGCGTCACAGCCAAAGCGATCTTGAGCGAACACTGCGCGGGACTGTACCGACGAGCTTCCTCAAGCCGTTCCTCGAGGCTGAAGAGGCGCGGTTTGCAGAGATCGCCGAAAGGTTTCGGGCGATAACCGCCGAAGCCGGACTTGAAGACCGATCAGACTTTGTCAAACTTGACGCCCAAAAAGGCCTCTCATTATCGGAATTCGCGCGATCATTTGATCTGGTTGTCACCGGTGCGCACTCTTATAGCGAAAACGAGGCGCATATGTCAGCCAACCCAGATCTGATCGCCCTACGCAGCGGCCGCCCGGTTCTTGTAGTGCCCGATGAGTACGAAGCTGAAGGGCTTGCAGACCACGCCCTTGTCGCCTGGGATGGCAAGAGATCATCGGCCCGTTCGCTTGGTGACGCCATGATCGGCCTTGAGGATAAGTCAAAAGTTACCCTTCTGACCGTCGGCACACAACAAGTGCCAGGAACGGAATACTTGCTGCGCAATCTCGAACGTCACGGGATAGACGCGAGTTTTGTTCTGAAATCTCAGCAAGGGTCGATTGCTGAAACCATTCTGTCAACCGCGCAGGAAATTTCAGCTCAACTGGTGGTCATGGGGGCGTTCGAACATAGTAAGTTCAGCCAAGATATGTTTGGAGGGGTCACGACAGATATCATCGCAAGGGCGGATGTCCCTGTGTTTCTGTCCCATTGAAGCCCAAGCGACCACCTTTCAATCAGTAATAGGACAAGACGGGGGCCATTGAGGCTCAGACCTTCTTTGAAGGACAGGACAAATGTCAGACCAGAAAAAATACATGCACCAATCCATTGCCCAAGCGGTGCGCGACCATGGCGTTGATACAATGTTTGGGTTGGTTGGGGACGCCAACCTGTTTATGGCCAATCACTTTGTCAGCGGTTGCGGCGGAACGATGGTTCCTGCCGTGCACGAAGGCGGCACTGTGCTGATGGCACAAGGCTACGCCCAAGTGACCGGGAAGGTCGGGGTCGCGACAGTAACCCAAGGCCCGGGTCTGACGAATTGCTTTACAGCCCTTCGGGAAGGTGTGGTTGCGCGCTGCCCTATAATCCTCTTGTGCGGTGATACACCCGTGACTGCACCGTTTCACCCGCAAAACATCGACCAACGCGCAGTCGTTAAGGCCACCGGTGCCGGATTCGAACAGGTGAAGGCGCCGGAAACAGCTACGCGGGATGTAGCGACGGCATTCTATCGCGCGCGCAAGGAACGACGTCCTATTGTCGTGAATATCCCCTCTGATTTCATGTGGGCAGAGGTCGAACATACCCCTGTTGTCTTTCCGCTGCCCGAAATCGAAAGCACCGTGACCGAAGGGCCTGTACATGAAGCGGCGATAGGTATGATAGCCTCCGCGAAAAGGCCTCTGATCTTGGCAGGGGCCGGGGCAGCCGGCGCGAAAGACAAGTTGATCGCATTGTCTGAACGGCTCGAAGCGCCGTTGGCAACCACCTTGAAAGGCACAGGACTGTTCGAGGGCCACCCAAACAATATCGGCTATTTCGGAACGCTCAGTACAGCACAAGCATATGATGTGATCGCTGCTGCCGACTGTATCATCGTCTTTGGCGCCTGGATGCATTTCCTGACGACGGATCGTGGCGAATTGCTGAAAGGCAAGCGGGTTGTGCAGGTCAACAACAGCCTCGCTGATGCCGGCGCGTTCTACCAGCCCGACGCTGTTCTGATAGCAGATGCGGGGAAGACTGCCGACAACATCCTCTACTGGCTGGATAAGGCCGAAATCGCGCCTTCTGGGTTCTCCAAGGAATTGCCCTCCCATGACATCTCGAAGCATCCAAAGGGCGACCCGAGCAAGTCCAAGGATGGCTGCATCAATCTTGAATACGCGCTGGACCGTTTGAATGAAACGCTCCCTGATAACCGCATCATGCTCACCGATGGCGGGCGCTATATCACCGAAGTCTGGTGCCGTGTTGGGGTGCCGGACCCCAATAGCTTTCACATGACTGACAATTTCGCGGCTATTGGGCAAGGCATGCAGCAGGCCGTTGGCGCGGCGCATGGAGATCCTACGCGCCCTGTCGTACTGTTCATCGGCGACGGCGGATTCATGATGGGCGGCGCTAACGAGTTCAATACCGCCGTTCGAACCAAACGTGATCTGATCGTGATCATCTGCAACGACTCGGCCTACGGGGCCGAGCATGTTCAAATGCTAGACCGGCAGATGGACCCATCATTGACCGAGTTTGACTGGCCCTCTTTCGCCGATATCGCAAAATCCATGGGGGGGATGGGCGTCGAGGTGACATCACCCGAAGAGCTGGAGACTGCGATTGAGGCGATCAATGCCCGAAAAGGTCCAATCATCGTCGAGCTGAAACTGGATCCGAAAAGCGTTCCACGTATGCGAATGTAACCTTTGGCAGTGGCAAACCGAGATGTCCGGCAACCGTGCCTCACTTGGCCTGGCACACTATGCCACCAAATGAGGCTGCGTGCTTGAAGGATTGCGTGGCGAGGAGGGGATTGCCGCTCTGTGCCCGCGCGAGGGAATAGCCCAGACCACCATGTTCGAAACCTTATCTCATCCGCATGTATTATTAGGCTGACGATCCGCGTTAAGGGCGGAAAGTCCGCTGTGGCGTCAAATGCTTGCCAAGATTTTGCTGCGACGTGTAGAAACGGCAGCCGTTTGCCAATTTCCGCACCTGAGATACTGCGCTGCCGCAAGTCTGCTTCCCGCCCGGCCAGGACCTTCAACCTCAGTAGGTCGAATGGCTGGTTTCGGGACATGGCTCTGAGACCGTGAACGACTGGATGGGCGGCGCATCGCCGACTGGCAGCTTCGGGGCCGATTCCAGACTGTCGGCTTACGATTCTCGATTTCGATGAAACAGACCTTCGCCTGTGTGCTTCGCTCTTGCTTTAACGGCCGAAGCAGCCATTTGGCGGGTAAAACTTACTTGTGGCGGATTAGGCGAAAGCCACCGTTCAATCCAGCGGCAACCGCATGTAACTACGCAGAGCCTCTTTGAGCCCAGCACGGAGCGTTTCGTCGCGCGTGGAGAACACGTGATAGTCGTTGACGAGATCGTTCTGCAGGGCGCCGACGATCAACTGGAAGCAGAAACTGAGCCGAGTTTTCGTTTCTTCCTCGCCGAACTGCGGAAACTGGCTGGCAAATGCCTTGCGGTAGTAGCGCATTATCTCGCGAGCCGAATCGCGCATGGGCGCCCAGGGATCATCCGGCTCGAGGATACGCAGCAGTGATTCCCGCAACACGCCCCGCATCGGGCCAGTAAACAGGTCAGCCATCAGATCGACGAGTTCATCGAGCGCAATTTCCGGCTCCAACTCATACAGGCGATCGATGTTGACGCGCGCCTGAATCTCCTCGTTGCAGGAAGCGATCGCCGCGGCGCGCAGAGCACGGAAGTAGGCCTCCTTGTCCTCGAAACGGTTGTAGAAACTGCCGACCGATCCACCACTGGCTTCCGCCAGATCGGAAACCTTCAGGTCGGCAAGCCGCATCGAGTTCAACATCTCGACACCCGAGTTGATGAAGGCGTCGCGGATACGCCTGCTGCGCTGCTGCTGTGCAGGATGGACGCCGGGAATGTCTTCTTCCAGCAATACAGCATTCAGGTCCATCTTATAGTCTCCTCGCGGTTGTCGGCTCGCGACCGGCGATACTATGCCAGACTATTGCTATCCGAAATCACCGCACAAAAACCAGAGCTGTTTGCGGCACGAAAGTCACGACCAGCAGAACAACCAGGATCAGTGCAATGAACGGCAGCACTGCGCGGCAGATTTCGAGGAAGCTCTCCCTGAACGCGGTCATTGCAACGATCAGGTTCAGGCCCAGAGGCGGCGTGAGAAAACCAATCTCCAGATTGATGACCATAATGACGCCGAAATGGACGGGGTCGATCCCGTAGGCCATCGCCGGGACCAGCAACAGCGGCGCCAGGATGAGGATCGCGGAAATGACATCGAACAGACATCCGACGATCAGCAGGAATACCGTCACCGCCAGCAGGAAAGTGACCTGATTGTCAGTCGCCGTGGTAATGAGATTGGCAAACTGGTCCGGGACTTCCTCGATCGTGAGGATCGTCTTGAGGCTGAGCGCCACGGCAACGATGGGAAAGAGCATGCCCAGAAGTTTGGCCGTATCGACTGCGATATGGAAAAAGTCGGCGAGCTTCAGCTCGCGATGGACAAGGATTTCCACGAAAAGCGCGTAGAGAAGCGCAACGGCGGCGGCCTCGGTTGCCGAGAAGTAACCCGAGTAGATGCCGCCCAGCAGAATAATCGGCAGCATAGCCGACCACCCGCCCCGGATTGCCGCGGTGCGCAGCTCTGCCAAATCCAGCGATTGCGCCGGCATCTTCCGGTTCACCCAATAGGAATAGAAAGCGAGGACACCGGCGATCATCAGACCCGGCACGATCCCGGCTATAAACAGTTCCGCGATCGACGTTTCGGTGACGATGCCGTACAGGATTAGCGGGATTGACGGCGGAATAATGATTCCGAGAGTGCCACCGGAGGTTAGTGCGCCAAGGGCAAAGCGCTTGGAATAGCCATGTTCCAGCAATGCCGGATACATGATGGTACCCACTGCCAGGAGCGTAACCGGCGAAGACCCCGAAATTGCCGCGAAGATGGCGCAGCTAAGAATGGTGGCCACGGCAAGACCGCCCGGCAGGGGACGGGTGACCGCAATCGCCATGTCGATCAAGCGTTTGGCGATCGATCCGCGTGTCATCACGTTTCCCGCCAGAAGAAACATCGGAATGGCCAGCAGAAGCGCGTTGTCGAGACTGATCCAAAGGTCTTCGGCGAGATATTCCAGATGGCCGTCGCCCCACACCACGTGAACATAGGCGGCGGAGCCCAGCAGAACCACGATGATGTTCTGCCGCAGAATGAGCATCACAAGCACGAGAAGAACAAGGAGGATGGCGGCCATCGTCAGTGGGTCCTGTCGGAGTTCAGCTGCTTCAACGATGGGTCAGCGCAGAATATCGCATGCTTGAGGCCCGCTGACGCGAACGCGTAGGGAATGACCAGCTGCAGCGGCCAAAGCAGGAAATAGAGAACCGGCGCCTTGTCGCCGCTCTCCATCGAAACCTGCACGAAATTCCAGCAGACGATTGTGGCCGCGAAGTAGAACAGGGCCGATACGGCGTCGCCAAGCCGAGCGACATGGGGGTCGAGCCTGGGCCCCGAAAGGAAGTCAAGAAACCCCGGACGCAGGTGGGAGTTGTCCGAGGTTGCCAGCGTCAGGCCGAGAAATCCGGCGATGATCGCACCGTAAACGGCAATCTGCTGCATGCCCAGAAATGCCGTCGAGAACAGTTCGCGACCAACGACGTCCACGATCAGCAGCGCGGCGACAATTGCGTAGGCAACCGTCGCCACGGCTGATTCAGTGGAAGCCAGGCCTTTGAGGATGGCGCGCAGCATGGTCTTGGCTTCAGCTGCAGGCGGCCTTGGCCTTTTGAATCGCATCCCACTTGGCTTTGGCCGCATCGCCAAGATCATTGAGGATGGCTTCCTGCGCGGCCGGCACGAGTGCCTTCCACTGCGCCAGTTCCTCATCGCTCAGATTGATCACGGTCGCCCCTTCGCTCTCAGCCTTGCCGAGGAGCGCCGTTTCCGCACCCCTGATAGCCTGGCGCAGTTCGAGGAAGATCGGCGCTGCCTCGTTCATCCAGCCCTGCTCCTGAGCGGTAAGGCTGTCCCAGGTCTTCTTCGAGATTATGATCCCTCCAACCTGATGCTGATGACGCGTCAGGACGATGTTGCTCGCGACCTTGTCGTAGCCCGTGGCGATGCCGAAGACGGAAAGCTGGGTCGCTGCCTCGACCTGGCCGGTTTTAAGGGCCGGGATCGCTTCATTGGGAGCGAGCGGCACGGCGGTTCCACCCGCCTGCTTGATGAACAGAGTGTCCGTCGCCGAAGGCGCGGTACGGATCTTCATTCCGGCGAGATCGCTCGGCACCCGAAGCGGCGATTTCGCGAAGATCGACTGGTATCCGACTTCCATCCAGCTCAGCGTCTTGATGTTGGCAGCGTCGAACTCTTCGCCGTAGGTGGCGAGCAGGTGATTGTCGGCGACACAGTCGAACTGCTCGGCGCTGTCGAACGCATAGGGCGAAGCCAGCAGGCCGAAGGTGGGTACGACGAGCGAGACTGCCGTGTTGGACATTACGCCCATGTCGATACGACCGCGCGCAATCTGCTTGACGACATCCTGCTCGCCGCCAA
Source organism: Zhengella mangrovi (assembly GCF_002727065.1). Taxonomy (GTDB): domain Bacteria; phylum Pseudomonadota; class Alphaproteobacteria; order Rhizobiales; family Rhizobiaceae; genus Zhengella; species Zhengella mangrovi. The sequence continues at coordinate 40,738 of NZ_PDVP01000015.1, forward strand.
GCTTCCCGCCCATGAAGGCATTGATGGTCAGCGCCCCGCCGGACACCTCGGCTACCTTGTCGACGAATTTCTGGGTGATCTTGCCCCAGGGCGAGCCCGGAGGGGGCGCAGCACTCAGTCGTAATTCCTTCGCGCCCGCAGACAGGCTGGTCGCCATCAGAAGCGCGGCGGCAAGCGAAACGAGTCTCATCACATATCCTCCCTCTTTCGGGCTTGGAGCGCCCTGACTGCCCCTAATGTTAAGCGGAATGTCAGATTCTGTCAATAAATATGAATTGGAATTCATGTTAGCTTTTATATCGTTGTTTTTATTGTAATATATGTCCATATCAATAATCGTAATATGAATTTGTATTCGTTTTTGTTGACACTTCCGCCTGCGCGATGATAGCGTCTCTGCGCATGGGACGATTGATTTCAGGACTGCCCACGGAAGCGGAATCCGAATGAAGAAGCCGACGAAGACAACGGATGGGGCTGACAACCGGGCCACGATTGGCCGCGGCGCATTACCTGCCAAGCTGCGCGTTGTCGGCGCACCGGAAGCACAGGACATCGAGGAAATCGTCAGGTCCGAACCGCGCGAACCGTCAACTCCGCAGGTGCACGAAAACCAATCTGCGCAGAAGGTCGAGGAGATTGTCCAAAAGCCCTCCTCGACGAGAGAGTCGAACTCCCACCGTCTGGCAAACGGCTTTCGCGTCGTCGACAATCGGGCCTATCAGCGCGTCCAGAAAATCAGGCCGGTCGCCCTTGTCGTTCCGGCCGATGATGAGATCGGATACAAGAAACTCATCACCCGTTTCGAAGAGGCGTTCATCACGCGAGACATGAAAGCGATCGGCGACTGCCTGTCGCCTTCATTTCAATGGCATTTGCCCAACGGGCAGGTGGCCTACGGAAAGAAGGAAGCGCTCGAAGAGATGGAGCGCCGCTTCGCAATGCCCAACGCCCCCCGTTTCTCGGGCTCGGTGTGGCGGTTCAAGGACACCACAGTCATCCAAACCTATGACGTCGAGTACCTGGGCGCGGACGGCAAATGGCGGCAGTCCAAGGGCATGGATCTTTATGAAATCGGCGGCGGCCTGATCACTGTGAAGGACGCCTACTGGAAAATGATCCCTTGACGGGGAGCGGGAGGAAGAAGCCGTGAAGATTGAGTCGGCAGCTGGAGAGTTCGAATTCGAAATCGAGAAACTCGATCTCAAGAATGACGGGCTTGTGCTTGTCGGCAAAATGGGCGTCTGGGAAGCCGAGACCACCATGTCGGGCGCCGACCTGCGCCGGCTGTTGCGACTCGTCCTCTCCAAGCCACGTATCTGGGGCTATCTGACTCGCATGTTTTGGGGGCTGAGGTCACAGCCCTCAACCGGTCGGGAGGGTGCCTGAATGAGCTCGCTAAAACCGGCAGGATTGCCCAAACAGGCGGAAGCGGCGTGGGACTATCCGCTTTATGATGCGATCATGGGTCGACGTTCCCGCCGTTTCGGGCTCGGCATGGAGATGGCTTCGGGCCCGTTTCAGCACAAGTCGGACAAGCAGCCTGTTGGCTTGAACGACCTTGAGACCGCCATGCTGGTTGCAGCGGCGACCGCCACCACTGGACCGATCCTCGCCGAAACCGAATTCCCCGGCGGCATGGTCAAGACGATCGGCAAGCCCTACCCCTCGGCGATGGGGTCGCATCGTGCGCGGCTGTTCTTCACCAATGACACTGGCGTCTACGTCGTAAACGGCGACCAGGCCAAGATGACGAAGATGCGCGAGTACGAGGACAAGAGCGACCGGGAGAAGATCCTGGGCTTCTATGAAACCTATGTGCAAAAAATCAATGACGGCAGGATGGACCTGCCGCCAGCCGAGCCAGGCGTGTGGCCCCACAACCAATGGGTCACCAACATGCCGGGCACCACGATGTTCATGCCTGTGATCGACGTCACCAAGGACATGATCAAGCTGATCCTGAACCTGTGCGACAGCAAGGCCGGGCGCTATGCCAAGGCGACGGGCGGCTACTATATCGTGGACGACCGGAACGGTATGCGACCCTGCGGCAACGGAAAATGGGTGGAAAACGGCTTCCTTAACAAGAAGAAGGTGATGACCCTCTCGCGGCTGGAAAAGCTCCTGAGCGACGGCATGCTGGCCGAGGGTGCCTTTATGTCCCAGCTGATCGCGCTTGCCCTGCAGGCAACCGGCATAGGTGGCTGGGTCTATGGTGGTTTTTCATCCACCGTGGTTCTGGGCGGCACGCCGGCGTGTCGCGGCCTGGGTTTCCGCTTCATCCAGTCGAGAACGGATCCGTTTCCGATACCGGTCGGCCGCGACGGCGTGTTCGAGGCGTTTTGCCCGCCCTACTACCCTTCCATGCGGGAAGCGGTCGATGCCGCGATTGCCGGCGCCACCATGACGATGGACCAATGGGAGGCGAAAGGCATGGTCAAGCCGCATACCGCACCCAACGCGGAATTCGATGCGGCCACCGTACAGGCAAGCCCCGAAGGCGTGGAATGCGTCAAGGACATCTGCAGCTACATTCACGAGACGTTCGGCAAGTTCCCCGGAACGGTCGATCCGATTCAGCTGACGCTGTTCGCGCAGGCCCACCATCTCGATCTCGATTTTTACGACAAGCACATGAAGCCCGGCGCCTACTCGGAGACCCACAAGAACCATTTCCGGGACTGGTACGGAAACAAGATGCCGCAAGAACGCGACTGAGGACAGAACGATGGAACCTTTCCGCCTGGTTATCGATGGCAAGAAAGTGCCTACCAAGCAGTGTTTTGAAGTGCTGAACCCGGCGACGGAGAAAGTGGCGGGGTTGGCCCCGCTTGCCGGCAAAGCCGAACTGGAGGATGCGGTTCGCGCCGCGAAGGTGGCTTTCAAGAGCTGGCGCGAGGAGACCGAGAGAAAGCGACAGACGGCCTGCCGGAAGATCGCCGAAAAGATCGAACACCACGCCGAGGAACTGGCGCAATTACTTACAACGGAGCAGGGGAAACCGCTCAACGGCCTGGGTTCGCGCTGGGAGATCGGCGGTGCGGTGGCTTGGACACAATACACTGCCAGCCTGTCGCTTCCGATGCGCGTGCTGCAGGACAACAACGAAGGCCGTGTGGAGCTTTACCGCAAGCCGATCGGTGTCGTTGGCTCGATCACGCCCTGGAATTTCCCGGTACTGATCGCGATCTGGCACGTCATCCCGGCGGTGCTGGCGGGCAACACTGTTGTCATTAAGCCGTCGCCCTACACACCGCTGACAACGCTCAGGCTGGTTGAACTGATGAACGAGGTACTGCCGCGCGGGGTGGTCAACTGCGTCACCGGCGATGACGACCTCGGACCGATGATGACCAGCCACCCGGATATCGGCAAGATCGTTTTCACCGGTTCCAGCTCCACCGGGAAGAAGATATACGCCAATGCTGCCGAGACCATGAAGCGGATGACGCTGGAACTGGGCGGCAACGATGCCGGAATCGTCCTGCCCGATGTCGATCCCAAGCAGATCGCGGAAGGCATTTTCTGGGGCGCGTTCATCAATGGCGGCCAGACCTGCGCCGCGCTGAAGCGGCTCTATGTCCATGATGACGTCTATGAGGATGTATGCGAGGAACTGGTGAAGTTTGCTCGCAAGATGTCGATGGGCGTTGGCACCGACGAGGGCGTGGTGCTGGGGCCGGTTCAAAACGAGAGACAGTTTGGCATCGTCAGCGACCTTGTCGCGGATGCAGCTTCCAGGGGGCGCGTCCTGCTTGGCGGCGACATCCCGAAAAGAAATGGCAAGAAGACCGGTTACTTCTTTCCACTGACCATCATCGCCGACCTCGACAATGGCGACCGGCTGGTCGACGAAGAACAGTTCGGTCCTGCCCTGCCGATCATTCGCTATCGTGAGATCGATGACGTCATCGAGAAAGCCAACGACAACCCGAACGGCCTTGGCGGCTCGGTGTGGAGCCGCGACATCAACGCAGCGAAAAGGGTTGCGACGCGCCTGGAATGTGGTTCCGTGTGGATCAACAAGCACGGCATGATCCAGCCCAACGCACCCTTCGGCGGGGTCAAGCAATCCGGCATTGGCGTCGAATTCGGCGAGGAAGGATTGGCGGAATATACCGATCTGCAGGTTATATTCTCCTGAGACTGCGGCAGTATGAGCGCGTTTCTGGGGCTGTCGCAGTTTCCACCGGCGTTGATCGTCGCGGTCTTTGCCGCGTCACTGCTGCAATCGGTCACCGGGATCGGTTTCGGCGTCATCGCCGGGCCGTTGCTGCTCGCCTCTGTCGGCAGTGCCTCGGCGATACAGGCCTCTATCGTGCTGAGCCTGCTGATTGCCGTCATCCTCGCGCCCGGTACCCTGAGACTGGTCAGTGGCTCGCTACTTCGGCCGGTGTTTCTCGGCATCTGTATAGGCACGCCGGTCGGCGGAATTCTGTTTATGATTCTGTCGATCGACGCGCTGAAGACACTTGCGGCGATTACCGTTGGTACGATGACGGTGATCGCGTCAGGCGTATTGTCACGTTATCCGGTGTTTGAGATAGACACCCCACGACGGCGCATGGCGGCCGGAGCAATTAGCGGGGTGTTGAACACAACGTTGGCGATGCCCGGCCCTCCGATTGCTGCCTATGCAACGGCGATCAGAAGCGACAAGGCGATTATCCGCGCCACGACACTGGTTGCGTTTCTGCTTGCCTATCCGATCGCGTTTGGAATGCAGCACCTTGTTGCAGGCATTTCGGCCGACCTGTGGGCGATCGCCGCTCCGCTTTCACTGCCAACAATCGCCGGTGTATTGGCCGGAAGCGCGATTGCCAGGCATGTAAACGAACAGGCATTCAAATGGCTTACTGTTGGGTTCCTACTGGCGAGCGTTACAGCGTTGGTTGTGAGTTGACTTAGGTAAGTTATGCTCGAGTACTCCGAAATGTTTCTTGGAGCAAAAACGATATTGATTGGTGGAAAGTCCATTTGTTCGATGCCGTCCGCGTGTTCCACTAAAGTTTCGATGACCGTAATCCACCCTACCCAGATATTCGATCAAGTTACGGCGACGACAGCTTTCAGGATGAACGCTACCGACCGCCACCGACCGATATGAGGGCGCAAAGCGGTCATTTAAAAGAAGGCGGCCAATTGAAACTCAGAAAAGCGCAAAGGCATATGTTTTCCGGCAACTTGGCTACTCCGCCCCGATCTCGAATGGCTCATGCCCTGCCCTACTCCAGGGTTTTTCCATCAAAGCCGAGAGCAATTGCGGTGGTCGGAAAAAGCCGTGGAAGCCGGGGATTGTCTGGGTAAGGATGTAGGCGGATCGTGTGCCAAGCGTCGCCTGCACGGTCTCCAGAAAACGGCGTTCGTTGGCTTTGGATGAGAACACGTAGAGCAGCAGCATGCCAGCGGTAAGGCCGTAGTCTTTCTTGTAGAGCTTGTCGCCGATCAGGGTCGAATAATCCTCGATGGTTGAGCGGTAGCTTTTCCGGGCCGCCTTGCTGTCCTTGGGTTCGGTGCCGCGATCCGCTTCGAGGCAGTAGAAGCGATAGAGACCACCATAATCCATGCCAAAGAGCGCGTCGGGTGTGAGTGTCTTGCGCCCCAGATCAATGCTGATCGTGGTGCGGGCGCGTTCCAGGATCTTGTGAGCAGGAATATAGCCCATGCCCTGGCGTTGCAGCGCGATGTCGATGGAACTAGTGATGCAGCTGACCATGTACTGGTGAACCCAATGCCCGGTCGGGCGGACAGTGTTTTCCGCAAGCCCAAGCTCTTCCAGCCAATCGCGGGCCTTTGAGGTCAGCTCATAGATGTAGGGATTGAAACTGGCGTTCTCGGTGGCGCGTTGCTGACGAGGGCACATCAGGAAGCCGCCGGCGCGAAGCTTCTGCATCTGACGCAGAGAGGTGTCACGATCGCGGTGCGTGTCGCGGGTTAATTCATGAAGATAGATCGAACTTTGCGGCCCGTGACGCTGAATGAACCTGAGCCAGCGGATTTCGCGCTCCGTCGGACGTGTTCCGGGGCGGTAATCTATGTGATGGAATGTGGCCCGTCCAAGCGCATCGTGAGTTCTCATAACCCATTGATATTAGCATTCTTTTTTCCTACCAGGAACCCGACGGACCAAGATCCGGATCATCGTCCGGGCCCGGTTTCTTGGGCTTGGGCTTCCTTTTGCGTTTCCGCTTGGCGCCTTGGCCGTCTTGCGGGGCGTCGCTATCTCCGTCCGACACCACGGAATTCTCGTTGTTCTTCGCCTCGTCGGATGTGTCGGAGGGCACTTCGTTGTCTGGCGTCGTCGCATCCCATCCCCTCTCGGCGTTCGGATCATCGTCCTCACTGACCGACGGCTCCCCGGTCTCATGCACAGGCTCGACAAAGGGTTCTGCATAGCGGGCGCGACTGTATTCACGGACGGCGTCCTGCTCTTGCCGGCTCGAACGCGGCAAATTCTCAAGTGCAAAGAACGGAAAGGCGATCGGGATCCCTTTGCGTGTCAGGCCGCGGACATAGGTGACAAAGCTTCCCTTCGGTTGGCGATGCAACAAGTCAGGATCGCAATTAAACGGGCTGGCCAGGGCTCTGGCATCCTTCATCGAGATACCACCGGCCATCTTGATCGAGGTATTGGCCTCAAAGGCATCCTGCAGCTTTCCATCTAGCTGGCCCAGAAACTGATGCGCCATGACCAAGCCAACTTTGAACTTGCGCGCCTGGGCCAGGATCGTGGCGATGTTGGCATCAAAATATTCGTGCGCCTCATCGATGTAGCAAATGACCGGGGTACGCTCGTGCTCCGGGATCGTCGCGCGCTCCTGCGCGGCCTGGGCAACAAGCGCAATGAAGAACCGGCCGAAGATCTCGGTGCCCTCTTCCTTCAACAGCGACTTGGCCGTGTTGATGAGGATCAGCTTGCCGGCATTCATCTCCGAGAACATGTCAAACTTCGACTGCGGATGACTGAACATCCGCTCAAAGGTTCGGTTCTCCAAAACGGCATAGAGACGGCGCAAGACCTGGAGCTTGGTCGTTTTGAACTCCGTTCCATCAAACTCGTTGGCAAAGAAGCTCTTCGCGGTGCCGTCGAGTTTTTCGATATGGTCGGCAAAGGCCTTCATACCGCCAGGCTCAAGAACCTGTCGAAACGTATGGATCGTGGCATCGGGAATGTGAAAGAGCAGCCGCGTGACATAGCGAAAGACCACGGCCTGTTTCGGCGTCATGGCAGCCGAAAGTAGCGAGCCCAGCACAAAGTCATAGAGCTCGATAATCGAATTGGTCAGCCGCTCTCGGTCAAGCGCACTGTAGGCTGCCAGGCGCTCCTGGCCAACCGAGAACAGGTTGAGGCACACCGGATAGGCTATATCCTCCGGGTCGATCAGGACGATGCGCTCGGGCCGCAAAGTGCGAGCAGCTTTCAGGTTCTTGATCAGATCGCCCTGACTGTCGATGACGATCACTGTCTTCTCGCCGCGGGCGATGTCTTCAAGATCGCGCACGATGTGATACTGCAGCGTCTGCGTCTTGCCGTGGCCTGTCCCCGCGACGATGTGCGTATGCTCAAAGCGCATCGATTCCGGAATCCCGAATGGGGCCTTGAGAGCAAACAGATCGAAGAGCGCTGTGCCCTTCAGATAGACCTCGGCCGGATTGTCGCCCTTGTAGTCAAGCGGCCAGATCGGCTTCGTGCGATTGGTTTCGGCGAGATTGGCATCGAGGCGCTCGCGAAGCGCTTTGAAGTGATTGTAGTCGTTGAGCTCGAAGAAGGGCGCCACCACATCTTCGACGACCTGGTGCGGCCGGTCGAGAAAGTGTGTGATCGGCACCAGCAGTTCGCCGTCCATAGGTGGGACTTCGCGAGCGACAACGCCGAGGCTTTTCGAGATCGATGCGAGCGCCGTCATCGCCATCTTGCGATCCATGCCAGCCTGAGCCACGCGGGAGATCATGTCGCGATAGCGGGCACCTTCAATGGTGTTGTGAAGAGGCGGTGGCGGCGGAATAGCCGCATCCATGTGCTCGGCCTCGAACAGGCGCCGGCCGACCTCCACCAACTGATCCTGCACCACCCGGGGTGTCTTCGCGGGCACCTCGGCAAGAAGGGCGCGGCGGATCTCGTCTTCGCTCAGATGCGCATCGGCGTCGCGTACGGCCGCCAGCAAGGTTTCGGTTTGCTCGCGGGCGATACGTTCATGGCGCCGCGGGCTGTCGCGATAAAGGCGGTATCCCAGATATGCAGGGATGCCGACCAGAGCGACGGGAGCAACAAAGAAACCGATGAGGAGAATGACAACGACAAACACTGTCGCCATCATCGCGCCCTCAGCCATGTTGTCGGTCGGGCGCGGGATCAAAGCTCAATCACCTTGTCATCGCCCGGATCGGCATTGACGGCGAGCCAGGACTTCATCAGGCGAAGCGCGTCCATCAGGCGGGATTCATAGAGCTTTGCTTCAAAGGGATTGGCCGTGCGATGCCGATCGGGCTTGCGTTCCAGCAGGTGGCGCACTCTCAGGATATACCATTCCGGATCATCGTCCGGGGCGGTGCCGGCTGGCGAACGATCAAGAAGCACGTGGTCACCCAGATTGCGCTGGACGATGATCTGGCGTTCTTCATGGGTGAAGTCGACCCTGACACAGACATCATGCCAGGTGGTCTTGAACAGCAGCCCGTCGCGGACTTCCTCGTGGCGAATGGCAACGCGCACGCTTCTCTCTCCCCCACTCCTCCACGTCTATTGGGCTTGCAAGCGGCAGGGTCTGTCAAGTCGTGCTGGCGCCATAGTCTCGGAAGCGCTTGGCAACCAGCGCCTCGACACGCGCCCGCTTGATGGAATGATGGCGCCGTGAGTAGGCACGGATCCGGCGAGCCGTCTCCCGGTTGGCAGGAGCATCATCGCCAAAATCGATCAGTCGCAGCCGGCTGCGTCCATCGGGACTGGATATCTCCGCGACCAGCGGCGGGGTCTCGGCGACGGAGAAAGCCAACTGGTCAGGCGGAAACTCATGACGCAGCGCCTCAGCATCGGCCAGGCCGACACGGAAGACGATCTTGGTACCAACTGTTCCAAGGATTGCCTCGCGAAGCACCGGGGACAGCTGGGCCATGTATTGGTGGCATAGCGTCAGACTGACGCCGAACTTGCGGATCCCGGATAGCATCTCGGCCAGCGTACCTGGCGCGAAGTGATGGCACTCATCGAGGTAAAGGTGGAAAGGGTTGCGCCCTTCCCTGGCCAGGGCAGCCATGTGGAGGCGGGCCACCAACAGACTGCCCAGTATGCGGGTCTTGTGAAGGCCAAGGCGGCCCTGCGGCAAGCGGGCAATCAGGATCTTGCGGGTCTTCAGGACAGCGCCAAGATCGATCCGGCTTTTAGGATAGGCAATGACGCTACGCATGCGCGGGTCAGCGAGCAGCGCTCCAATCTTGTTCAATGTCGAGCGCGTCGTCTCGCGCCGCTCCCGTTCCGACATCGCGGCAAAGTCATCGGCCCAGAATGATCGGATGGCCGGATCCTGGATCAGCGATACGGTCTCGTCGCGGAACGACTGGCTGGTCAGCATGAAGTGAATGTCGATCAGGGTAGCGCCCGGTCGATCAAGTAGCGCGGCAATGGCATTGTGTAGATATTGATCCAGCACCGGTGTGGCGATCTGATCATATCCCCAGATGCTCTTGAAGGTGTCGACCAGTGACGAGGCCAGGAACGGTCGCCAGGGCGGCGCGATCTCTCCAATGAGATTGATCGGCTGGGCGTTGTCGTCATCACATGGATCGAACAGGATCACGTCTGTCCGCCGCTTCGGCGGAATGCGTTCCAGCAAACGGTCGGCGTCCTCGCCATGTGGATCGAGATAGAAAAGGCCGTCGCCGCGGGCGATGTCATCGAGCATCAAGGCCCGCATGCAGGTCGACTTGCCGGTGCCGGTTTTGCCGAGGATGGCGCGGTGCTGGAATCGATGGGTAGTTGGCAGTTCCATAAAGACACGGCCCCAAAGACCGGATCGATCCTCGTGTGGTGGCAAGGCAATCCGATGTGAGGACGTGTCGTCAAGGAACAATCCATGTTCATTGTACCAGTTTGTAGGACCGGGCGGGACCGCCGCCAAAAGGTCTCTTCCCTTGGCAAACTGTGTTTCGTCGGACCGGCTGGACGTTTCAAATAGTGATGAGGCCTTCCGAAGGAAGCTGTCCCCTCTCTGGGAAGAGTCAAAAAGTCCCGTCACCAGTCGTCTGGCCAAAGGCCATGACTTCACCCCGTCTTACGGTCTGCCCTGGTCGGTTCGGGATCCGTGTCGGATCAAGGCCGCCATAAGGGCAGCCGGGCGTGGCGTCGTCATGACGACAGGAATGACGGGGTGAAGTCATGGGCGTGCGCCCTGACGACTGGTGACGGAATGTGTTGCTATGTCTCGCGCTGGTTACCCATACGGAATACCCATAGAGGTTGGGTATTTCCTATGGGTACGGCGCATGGGTACCGAAAAAGCCACCCGGAAAACGGGCTGGCTTTAGAACAGGCCTCGTCCGCCCTGCTTGCGCAGGACGGCGTGGTGGCGGCCTTTTCGTTTGAGAAACTGCCCGGCGACAAACAGGCCAAAACCGATCATCAGGAAGATGATCCCAAAGATCGGAACCCAGATGGTCAACAGACCGATCAAGCCTAGCACACCGCCAAGCCCCATCATGACACTGCCGGCGATCTGCATCGCACGTCAACCTGATCCGTCGAGATGCTTTCGAGCCGCTTCCCCCGTCTCGAATTTCTGTCCGCCAACGACAGCGGTCCCATCGTCGCGCTTTTCGGTGACAGGCTGGAGGTCCGGTCGCGTCAAACCCATAAGGGAAGCATATTGGGCTTTACGTTCTTGCTGGATTGTCTGACGCGTCGGTTCGCCGGACGCTTCAGTTAAGCCGCTCGCGGTCGCCTGTACGTTGACGGATGTCTGCGCAACTGCATCCGCTCTTGTGGTGTTGTTTTCCGCCTGTCGGGACCGGCTTTGAGCCGCTCCAGGCCCAGCAGCAAGATCATCGTGCATGCGTTGAAAGCCAGAGCCTGCGGCAAGAGCCTGCGCAGCTTGCAGCTGCTTCTGAGAGAGATCGACCAAGGTGCGCGTCATCTCTGCGGTATCGACGCCAGCCCGCCCGACTTGTGCAATGACAACGCCGCCAAGGCCGAAAAAGATTAGAAGAAGTCCTAGGATCACACCGGCATATCCGGCGAAAAACCCAAAGCTGCCGAACCCTCGGGTCGCCTGACTCGAAATAAGGCCCACAAACAAGAGCGCAGCGCCTACGACGACAATAATTGATGCCATGAATTGAAGAAAGCCAAAGTAGGTTCGAGCTGTGGCATATGAATGCATGATCCCCTCCCAGGTTACAAACACCCCTGAATATGATCATGCTGGAATGGATGAAGAGTCAAATCTACACTTCAGTAACAGTTGGTCAGCAATGATTGCTAACGGGACGCCGTATCACGCGATTACCATTCTATGACCGGAAGCTGACGAACCGGCGACGGCAAAATACTCAGATCCCCAGCACCATTGACGTAAAATTGGTAGCCGTTATCCGGGCTGATAGAATTACCATTTTCCGGCAGCGGTTCGATGATTATGTCTTCGGATTTCATCAAAACATTATACCAGAAAAATGGGTGGCCCGCCTGGCCAGGCGAACCACCCGACTCCTCGAAGGGAGCGTCCCGCAAACGGCTATCGATTGTCGATGCGTTCCTGGATCCACGCCTTCACTTCGTCCTCAAGCCAGCCAACCCGGTTCGGGCCCAGCTTTATCCGCTGAGGGAATTTACCTGCCTTCTCCAGACGGGCGATGTGCTGAGACGAGTACGGAATGAGATCCTTCAACTGCTTCTTCGATAAAATCCGTTTCATCGCGAATACTCCTTTGATAAGGAGCATCGCGATGCTCCGGGTTGGGGTTTTGTCCCGGAACTTTAATAGTGTGCCTCAAGAACCCCACGATGACCAGCATGGCGGATGTTTTTCTCGGACCCGCCTCCCTTTTGATTGCTGCCTTTTCTTTCAATATCTAATAATTTCATATATATATCATACTATTATAGAGGAGTGTCACTCTGGCACTAAGGCAGTGACAGAATGACACTTTGGCAGTGCCAGAGTGTCACCATCCCAGTGCCAGCATGACACTGGCTGACGCCAGGCTTGAACGACCTAGAGCAAAGAACCCGTCGAACAGCATCGGCAGTTGGAGGGTCACAAAAGGGTCATGGCACTGTCAGTGCCAATTTGGCACTCACCGGTTTCCTCAGGCATCGATCGCGTAGATTTCGACCGACCGAATCCATTTGTCCGTTGCGCGAAGCCCGTGCTCGGTGCGTTCGATCAGGCCCATTTCGTGGGCTTCATCAATTGAGCGAAAGACTGTTCGGCGACTCAAGTGCAGGAACTCCGCCATGTCGTCCTTCGACATGACGCAGTACGGAAAACGGTAGTCACTGGACGAGAGTTTGTGGATGCTGTCGACCACCGCATAGGTGTTGAATGAGATGCCGAGTTTTTCCCGGACTTCGTGCAGCACGACCGTGTAGCGCGGTCGCTTCTTGAACCGCGTCTGGTCGATCATGCTGCCGATTGGTTTGGCTCCCCCCATATCAGATTATTATACCCCATCGATCCAATCCGCGCTGCTTGGACTTCTCCACAGGCGCGCTCAGAGGTTTCGATAGTGATCGTCTTCATCAGGCCGATTGCCTGGATCCGGCCAGTCATCGCGTTGTTTCCGGCCCGACACCAACAGGCCAAACGCCTCACCTATTCGATCCTGCAGTCCCCGGATCAGGATGTTGGTTTCCCGGTCGCGTTCCAGCATCGCTGCGATCTGTTCATCCTTGACCTTGATCTGGTCGTCCTTCACCCGCAGTTGCTCTTTCAGAAAGTCCAGCATGTCTGGATCAGCCATTCTGCCTGGCTCGGGCATCCGATGGTATCGTGACACGGCGTGACGTTCGTCGCCTTCGTGATCTGCCTTGACCTGGCCTTCGACCTCTGTCGGTTTTGTTCGGACGTCCACCCCATCCGGAAGGCTTTTTGGGAAGCCAGAACCAGTCACTCCTGCATCCGAGCTGCCCGCCGCGGCATTCGCCGTCATGCTGGTGCCTGCAGCGGTATCAACCTGCATGCGGTTGGTTGCAGGTTGATAAAGGTCTCGATCTAGCGCCGCGGCCTGGTTCTGTGAAGCTGCATGCACCTGCAAATCTGGCTGCGTGCGCCTTTGTTCACCTGCACGCAGCTGCATGCCGCTGTCTGCAGCCGCATCGCTCTGTAACGTCGCCAGCAGGGAGGCGACGGATGCCTCGGTGGCAAAGTAGCGTCGGAACATACCGAGCTTCACACAGTCGAGCACACCTTCGCGGCAATAGCGCTGTACCGTATCCTTTGACTTGGAGATGCCCAGCGCAAAGAGCCGGGATCTGATGTCATCGACCGACAGGGGATAGACCGCATGCGGATCGCCAGAGATGCGCTGACTGGTTGCGTCGGCATCAGCAACGGACGTTTCCGGCACGAACGGCAGATCTGCATCCTCCAGCTCGCCTCGATCCTCGCCTGACATAACCTTGCCGACTTCGGAGATGTCCGGATCCAAATTGGACGGTTCGTCGTTGGCCGTCGTTTCGGTCGGCGGCTCCACAGAGGAGGCGGCAATCGGCGACTTGGAATCGTCATGACCCGTCAACGCGCCTTTTCCGATCGCGTGCCTAGCTGCGTCCGGCAGTGCGCTGCATGCAGCTGCATCCGCCTGCAGCTTGCTACTCTCATCAGATCGCACCTCGGAAACTTCATTTTCCTGCGGGCTGGGCGATCCAAATCTTGGAACTGCGCGCCGAAAAGGCTCGCTGTTCAGGTGGTATGAGTTCGTCATCCATGAATTCTACCACGGCGAAACCGGCTCAGCGCAGCACATTACGGAACAGGGAAGCGCGCTAGAAAAGGTGGGCCAAAGGGTGGTCTAAGATTTCCGCCACGTCAATTAACTCAAGAAAATCAAAAATTTAATTGAAATAAATGGTGCCCAGGGGCGGAATCGAACCACCGACACGCGGATTTTCAATCCGCTGCTCTACCAACTGAGCTACCTGGGCACATCATGACGAAGCGGGCTTCGTCGGGCCGGCGGCGTTGGCATTCCGTCGGCGATGGCGGGCGTTATATCACGTGTTTTTGCGCTGGCAAGCGCCTGCCCGCGCATTTTTCGGCGCCCGCGTGTTTTTGGTGACCGGTGGCCTGCCAAACCCGCGTCAAGGCCTTGTTCCCGTGCGCTTTCAGGCACCAGGCAAGGGCGCCCGGGAACCCGGCAGGGCGGCCTGCAGCCGGCAGACAGACGCCTATTCGCCGCCGTCGGGATCCGGGTCGGTGTTTTCCTCGGCCTCGGTCACCGGAATGGCATAGGAGCCGGACAGCCAGCGATTGAGATCGATGTCCTTGCAGCGCGCCGAACAGAAGGGATAGGTCTCGCGCGCCGACGGCTTGCCGCATTCCGGACAGGCACGTTTCGGACGCAGGGGCGTCACCTTTTCACCGGTTCTCGCCACGATCACACCTGCTGGCTGCCGGACAGCCAGTTGAAATGCACCTTGAAGCCTTCACCGGTCAGCAGGGCGACGGTCTCGTAGAGGGGAAGGCCGACCACGTTGGTGTAGGAGCCGACCAGCTTGACGACGAAGGTGCCGGCCAGGCCCTGCACCGCATAGCCGCCGGCCTTGCCGCGCCATTCGCCGGAGGCCAGGTAGCTTTCCAGTTCCTCGCGGGTGATGCGCTTGAAGCGGACCCGCGTCTCCACCAGCCGGGTGCGGACCTTGCCCTGGGGGGTGACGAGGCAGATGCCCGTGTAGACGCGATGGGACCGGCCGGAGAGCAGGCGCAGGCTGTTGGCCGCCTCGTCCAGCATCTCCGCCTTGGGCAGGATGCGCCGCCCGACCGACACAACCGTATCGGCGGCCAGGATGTAGGGATGCTCGAAATCCGGCTCCGCGCGGAGCATGGCCAGCGCCTTCTCCGCCTTCTCACGGCACAGGCGCTTGGCCAGCGACCGGGGATGCTCGGCGCGCTGCGGCTCTTCGTCGATGTCGGCAGGCACGAGCCGGTCCGGTTCGATTCCGGCCTGCTGGAGCAGTTCCACCCGCCGCGGCGACCCGGAGGCCAGGACAAGCTTCTGGAATACGCTCATGACGGGTCTTGTTCCTGTCGGCGGCCGGCCGGGCAGACCCCGGCGGCGTTACTTGAAGCGGTAGGTGATACGGCCCTTGGTCAGGTCGTAGGGCGTCATCTCGACCAGCACCTTGTCGCCGGTCAGAACGCGGATGCGGTTCTTGCGCATCCGGCCAGCCGTGTGGGCAATGATCTCATGCTCGTTTTCAAGCTTCACGCGAAACATCGCGTTGGGCAACAGTTCCGTCACCACCCCGGGAAATTCCAGGACTTCTTCCTTCGCCATGCGTAGCCTTTTCTCGTCGAATTCATATCGGCGTCAAATTTCGGGCGGAACCTATATGATTGCCGCCGGATTGTGAACACGCTTATTTGCCGCTGTTTTGCGGACCCGGCAAGCCGAAGCGCTGCCTGATCTTGTCTTCCAGCAGGTTGCGCACATCGCGGTATGCACCCAGGATCTGCTCCCGCGTTCCCCGGGTGTCGCTCGGATCATGCAGCGGCCAGTACTCCAGGTCGCCGGCATGGGTCCGCATCATGTCAACGGCCGTGTGGTGGGCCTGCGGCGAGAGCGACACCACCAGGTCGAAGTAGTCGTCCTCCAGTTCGTCCAGCGTCTGGGGAAGCCGCTGCCCGAGCGACAATCCCTTTTCCGCCAGGACCGCATCGACGAACGGATCGCGTTCGCCCCTGCGCACGCCGGCTGACGCTATGTAGGTGCCGGGCGGCAAAAGGGAACGGGCCATCTGCTCGGCCATCGGCGAGCGAATGGCGTTCAGGGAGCACAGGAAGAGGATCGAGCCGGGCCGCGCCGTCATCCGCCTCTCCGCCTATCCACGCCAATGCAGCACGCAAACCAGCGTAAACAGGCGGCGCGCGGTATCGAAATCGACCTCGATCTTGCCGGCAAGCCGCTCCATGAGCGTCTGCGAGCCCTCGTTGTGCAGGCCGCGACGGCCCATGTCGATGGCTTCGATCTGGGTCGGAGACGCCGTGCGGATAGCCTCGTAATAGCTCTCGCAGATCATGTAGTAGTCCTTCACGATCCTGCGGAAGGGCGTCAGCGAGAGGATATGCGTGATGACCGGATCGCCGCCTTCGCGGGTGACCTCGAAGACCAGCCGCGACTCGACCAGCGAAAGCCTGAGCTTGTAGGGCCCCTCGCCCGTATCGCCGACGGGCTGGAAGCTGTTCTCCTCGACCAGGTCGAAGATCGCCACGGCGCGCTCGTGCTCGACGTCCGGCGTCGACCGGCCGATCGATTCGTCGAGCACGACGTCGACGAGCCGCGCCGTCTCGCCGGCGGCGCCCATCAGGCAGCGCCCGCCCGGTTCATGCGGATGGCGACGGACCGGCCATGGGCATCGAGCCCTTCCGCCTTCGCCAGGGCAATCGCCGCCGGGCCCAGTTCGGCCAGCTGGTCGGGGCCGAGCTTCAGGATGGAGGTGCGCTTGACGAAATCGAGCACCGACAGGCCCGAGGAAAAGCGCGCCGAGCGAGCCGTCGGCAGGACGTGGTTGGAGCCGCCGACATAATCGCCAATGACTTCCGGCGTGTGGCGGCCAAGGAAGATGGCGCCGGCGTTGCGCACGCGATCGGCCAGCGCCTCGGGATCGGCGGTGGCGATCTCCAGGTGCTCGGCGGCGATGCGATTGGCCAGGGGCACGGCATCGTCGAGGCTGCCGACGACGATGACGGCGCCGAAATCGCGCCAGGAGGCCGCCGCCGTCTCGCTGCGGCCAAGCAGTTTCAACTGGCGCTCGACGGCCTGTTCCACCGCCTCGCCGAAGGCGGCGTCGTCGGTGACCAGGATCGACTGGGCAGCCGTGTCGTGCTCGGCCTGGGCCAGCAGATCGGCGGCGATCCAGTCCGGATCGTTCTCGCCATCGGCGATGACGAGAACCTCGGACGGGCCGGCGATCATGTCGATGCCGACCGTGCCGAAGACCTGCCGCTTGGCCGCGGCGACATAGGCATTGCCCGGGCCGACGATCTTGGAAACGGGCCGGATCGTCTCGGTGCCATAGGCGAGCGCGGCCACCGCCTGGGCGCCGCCGACACGGTATATTTCCGAGACGCCGGCAAGGCGCGCGGCGGCGAGCACCAGCGGATTGATGCGGCCATCGGGCGACGGCACGACCATGACGATGCGCTCGACACCGGCGACCTTGGCCGGCACGGCGTTCATCAGCACGGAACTGGGGTAGCTGGCGGTGCCGCCGGGCACGTAGAGGCCGACGGCCTCGACGGCAGTCCAGCGCGAGCCAAGCTCCACGCCGATGGCATCGCGGTAGCGGTCGTCCTTCGGCATCTGGCGCTCATGATGGGAGCGGATGCGATCGCGCGCCAGTTCCAGCGCGGCCATGGTGCCGGCATCGACGGCCGCGGCCGCCGCGTCGATCTCGGCCGCGGTGACGGCGAGACCGGTTGCGGACAGGTCGGTGCGGTCGAAACGGCGGGTGAAGTCGATCACGGCGGCGTCGCCGTCGCGGCGCACGGCAGCGATGATGTCGCGGACCGCGGCGTCCACGTCGGCGGAGACTTCCCGCTTGGTGGCCAGAAAGGCGGAAAACCGGGTTTCGAAATCCGGTTCCGACTGTCTCAAGGTAATGGCCATCGCCGTGCCTGTCCTACTGCTCGTTGCGGCTGTTGTCGTGATCGGGTCGAGACAGCGTTTCCCATGCCGCGCCGATATCCGTCAACTGGACTTCGATGCATTCGACCTCGAGGCGAACGGCCGCGCCGCCGGAGAAGGTCAGCTCGATGGCGCCGGCCGGATCCTCGCCGCGATGAAAGGTGACGGAGAGGAGGTTGAGAATGTCCTCGCCCTTCGAGCGGTCGATCCCCGAGGAGCGGACGCCGGTGACCCGCTTGATCGCCAGGACCGAGCGGCGGCGCTCGCCGCGCCGGTCGAACAGGCCGCGCCGCTTTTCCCAGACGAAGCGGTTCATCTCCAGCGTGAAAGTCCGGCTGCGCGGATCCGGAACGAGGTCGGCGACGCGCATGACCGCGTCCTGCACGTGGGCGGAGACGATCCGCAGGTCTTCGCTGTCGAAAGCGATCAGTCTGAGGGGATTCATGATCCGGTCACGCCTCGCTGGTTGATGTCGGACCCGCCCGGCCGGCGAAGGGCCCTCCCCTAGTTAGGCCGTGCGCGGCCCGTGTGCAACTGCACAAAAGGGATCATCCGGAGACGCGCTCGATCGCCGCCCCGCACCGCGACAGCTTTTCCTCCAGCCGCTCGAAGCCGCGGTCGAGGTGGTAGACGCGGTTGACCTCGGTCACGCCCTCGGCGGCGAGGCCCGCGATGACCAGCGCCGAGGAAGCCCGCAGGTCGGTCGCCATGACCGGCGCGCCCTTCAGCCGGGGCACGCCCTCGACGCGGGCCACCTGGCCGGACAGCGATATCTTCGCGCCCAGGCGCGCCAGTTCCTGGACGTGCATGAAGCGGTTCTCGAAGATCGTCTCGGTGATGTGCGACACGCCGCCGGCACGCGTCATCAGGCCCATGAACTGCGCCTGCAGATCGGTGGGGAAGCCGGGATAGACCTCGGTCGCGACATCGACCGGGCGGATGCCCCCGCCGGCGCGCGCGACGCGGATGCCGCCATCAACGGCTTCCACCGTGGCGCCGGTGTCGCGGATCTTGTCCAGCGCGGTCTCCAGCAGGTCGGCGCGGGCGCCCTCCAGCAGGACGTCGCCGCCGGTCATGGCCACGGCCATGGCATAGGTGCCGGTCTCGATGCGATCGGGAATGACGGACACGCGGGCACCGGACAGCGCCGTGACGCCATCGATGCGGATGGTCGGCGTGCCCGCGCCCTCGATGCGCGCGCCCATGGCATTGAGGCTTTCGGCCAGGTTGACGATTTCCGGCTCGCAGGCCGCGTTCTCGATCAGCGTCTCGCCGCGGGCCAGGCTGGCGGCCATGAGCATGACGTGGGTGGCGCCGACGGAGACCTTCGGGAAGGTGAAGCGATTGCCGCGCAGGCCACCAGGCGCGCGCGCCTGCACGTAACCGTTCTCGATGTTGATCTCGGCGCCGAGCGCCGTCAGGCCGCTGATGAAGAGATCGACCGGCCGAGTGCCAATGGCGCAGCCGCCCGGCAGCGAGACATTGGCCTCGTGCATGCGTGCCAGCAGCGGGCCGATGACCCAGAAGCTCGCCCGCATCTTGGACACCAGTTCATAGGGCGCGGTGGTGTCGACGATGTTGCGGGCGGTGAAATGGATTGTGCGGGAATAGCCCTCGTCCTGGCGTTCGCGCCGTCCGTTGACCGAATAGTCGACGCCGTGATTGCCCAGGATGCGGATCAGCTGCTCGACATCGGCCAGGTGCGGGACGTTCTCGAGCGTCAGCGTGTCGTCGGTCATCAGCGCGGCGATCATCAGCGGCAGGGCCGCGTTCTTGGCGCCGGAGATCGGAATCACGCCGCGCAGTTCGTTGCCACCCTTGATGCGTATCCTGTCCATGGGCTCCCGCCATTCGGTTCGGTCGGTGCCGGGCGCCCCGGCAAAGCGGATGCTCTAGACCATAGGCCGAAACGGTTCAAGAACATGGTGCATGCAATGTTGATTGCTCGCCGGATGCGGGCCGCCGGGCGGACCCGGCCTAGCCCCCGTCTCCGGTGTCCGAATCCCCGTCCGCCGCGAGGCCGGCCGGGCGCGTGTCGGGCTCGCCGGATCGCCGCGCCCGCGACTGCGCCTTGCGGCGCTGCAGGTTGGCGCGCAACTGGTCGGCCAGCCGCTTCCTGCGGGCTTCCTCGGCCGTCTTCGCTGCCGGCTGCCTGTCCTTGTCCATCCGCTTCAAATCCCGTTGCGCGAGGCACGGCCAAGGAGATGCCGCGTCACCGGCGGGCTGGCAAGTGCGGAAGAGAAAAAAATGCGGCCGCGAGTGCTTGCGCCCCGGGCATCGATGTGGCAGAAGTCCGCCGCATTCCAGAGCGCTGCCGTAGCTCAGGGGTAGAGCACTCCCTTGGTAAGGGAGAGGTCGAGAGTTCAAATCTCTCCGGCAGCACCAGGGACATTCCAGAAAAACCAGAAGCCTGATGCCCAAAACCAGCGTTTTGGCTGGCATGTATCCCGCAGAAATCCGCTGCAGAAATGGGCATCTGCGGAAAAGCGGGGTATCCACCCCCTCCAGACCAGCCCTATCCTGTCGACATCGACCAGACCAGGACGTTGGCCGAGCCAGCCGACATGCGCATCGACGCCACCGCCCAGTGGAACACGTTTCTCGCGCCGAAAGAGCTTCCGGACAAGCACACTTGGTACAGAACCCAACCGGTTCTGTAGTTTCTCCCATCAACATGCATCGTACAAAACACGCTTGCAGATTCCGAAGCCTGGCTACTTTCACAAATGCGGATATTTTCTGTCGGTGGCCGGAATGCATCCATGAAATGTACAAGCTTGGAAAACTGAGACAAAAATGCCAATCTCATTTCATCACAATATTCGATCCCGGAGAATGCCAGTTCAGATTTGACTCACAAAAAAGGAGAGAAACAGATGAAACGTTATTTCAGTTATAGTTTCAGCATCGGGACTATTTTCCTCGCAGCGATAACTTTTTTCCTGATTTCTTTCCTCGCCTCGCCGGAACAGGCGCGCGCGGAATGGGTGAAATGCGCGGACGAGAACGGATACTGCTATTTGGAGCAAGGGACCGATGTGAGATACGGTGCAAGGGGCACCTTCGCCATGGACTATTTCGGCGCCGGCAGAATGCACTGCAGCAACAATACGTTCGGCGATCCCTTGTACGGTGTCCGAAAGGCCTGCTTCAAATGGGTGAACGAGCGCTCGAACCGCTGGGTTCATTGCGCAAAGGAGAACGATGTTTGCCGCTTCCGCGGCGGTAGTCGCCAGGTTCGCTACGGAGCCAGGGGCGAGTACGCCTATGTCACGGCCAGAAGTCCGGTAGCCTGTAACAACCAGACCTTCGGCGATCCATTGTACGGCGTGGTCAAAGATTGCTGGGTCTTAGAGCACTAAACTGATCGATCAGCATCCAATGCGGTCCAACTGACCTCCATACAGCATCGACCGGACCCTACCGGAAAAGGAAGGCGGCCCGAGCCTTGTGACCGCCTTCTTCGTTGTCGGTGATCGTCCCATGGGGTCTTCCTCCTTCCCGAAAATCGCAAGGAAAGAAGGTTACGCGGGCATTCAAATCGCTCAGGCAGCACCAGCCCGGCAATCCATCGCCGATGATTTGACCGCCGGTCAGCCGCTCGGGGCGACGTGCAGCCGCGTGCCCACCCATTCGTCCAGTTCCGGCGGCTCGATGCCCGGTCCGTCGGCGACCTTGCGGCGGCGGGTGAGCGTGCGTTCCCAGTCCAGCGCGCTGGAAACGATCTCGCGCAGCGACTCATGGGCCGGTTTCCAGCCCAGGACGCGGCGGGCGCGTCCTGCTTCGGCGATCACCGTGTGCAGGTCTCCCGGGCGGCGCGGCTCCATCCGGACGTCGAACTCACGGCCCGAGACCTCGCGCACGCAATCGATCACCTCGCGGACCGTGAAGCCGTTGCCATAGCCGAGGTTGGCGACGAGGCTGTCGCCGCCGGCGCGCAGGTGGCGCAGCGCCAGCCAGTGCGCCTCGACAAGGTCGGTCACGTGGATGAGGTCGCGGATGCAGGTGCCGTCGCGCGTCGGGTAGTCGTCGCCGAACACCCGCATGACCGGATGCCGGCCCACGGCCGTCTCGCAGGCGACCTTCAGCAGGTGGGTCGCGCCCGGGGTCGACTGCCCCGTCCGGCCTGCCGGATCGGCGCCGGACACGTTGAAGTAGCGCAGCGCCGCATACCGGAAATCATGGGCCGCGGCGGCGTCGGCAAGCATCATCTCGCTCATCAGCTTGGAGCGGCCATAGGGGGTCGCCGGATCCAGCCGGCCGTCCTCGCGGACCGGCGTTCCGTCGCCCTCGCCATAGACGGCCGCCGTGGAGGAGAAAACGAAATTGCGCACGCCCGCCGCGATGGCGACCTCGATCAGCGCGCGCGTGGCGCAGGTGTTGTTGTCGTAGTAGCCGAGCGGGTTGGCAATCGAGTCCGGCACGACGACCGACCCGGCGAAATGCAGGATGGCATCGACCTTTTCCTCTCGCAGGACCCGGCGGACCATCATGGTATCGGCAATGTCGCCGACGACGAGACGGGCTGCCGGCGCAACCGCCCATGCATGGCCCGTCGACAGGCGGTCGATGACGACCACGCGTTCGCCGGCATCGATCAGCCGCCAGACCATGTGACTGCCGATGTAGCCCGCACCACCCGTGACCAGAATTGCCATCACCCTACCTCCTTGCGGATGCGGGGCGGCGCCGGTCACGATGCCGGTTCCGCCCCATCTGTCCGCACAGCTTAGGGAAGATGTTTTGAGATCCGGCGAGTTCCCGGCATGGCATTTTAGCCATCCGTGCAAGGAATGGTTTACCCCGACGGGACGGGGCACCCCGCAGCCGCCTGGCTGCGGGGCGGAACGACCTACTTGCGGACGAGCGCGTCGCGGATTTCCGTCAGCAGCCGGATGTCTGCCGGCGGCGGCGCGTCGGGGGCCGGTGCCTGCGGCTCCTCGAAGGACCGGCGGACCTTGTTGACCGCCCGGACCATCATGAAAATGATGAAGGCGAGGATCACAAAATTGATGATCACCGTCACGAAGTGACCGTAGGCCAGCACCGCGCCCTGCTCCCTGGCCGCGTCGAGCGTGCTCGCCGTGACGCCGGAAGCCAGCGGGAGGAAGTAGTTGGAGAAATCGAAGCCGCCGAAAATGGCGCCGACGATCGGCATGATGATGTCGTCGGTCAGCGACTTGACGATCAGGGCGAACGCGCCGCCGATGATCACGCCGACGGCCAGATCCATGACATTGCCCTTGGCAATGAATTCCTTGAATTCTTTCAGCATCGGTTTGTCCTCATGTCCCGGTTGCCCCACGGATTTGCCTTCAGGCAAGCCCGGTACAATCGGTAGCACGTTTCCCGCCGAACACCACGCCGGTTACGGTTACATGCCGCGCCGGCAGGTGACGTGCCGTCAAACCAATTGGCTATAGCCGCCCGGGCCCGGGTGACTCGCGGTTTTCCCGTCAATCCAGTATCACTGGAACAACAAACGGGAGGATGCCGGCGGGATGAACAACTGGGTGATCATTTTCACCGCTCTCGCCTACCTGTCGCTTCTCTTCGCGATCGCGAGCTGGGGCGACAAGCAGCGCAAGATGAACGCCAGCCAGTACCGCCCGATGGTCTACTCGCTGAGCCTGGCGGTCTATTGCACGTCGTGGACGTTCTTCGGATCGGTCGGGCTGGCCTCCGAACGCGGGCTGGAGTTTCTCACCATCTACATCGGCCCGGTGCTGGTCTACCTGTTCGGGCACCGGATGCTCAGGCGCATCCTGCGGGTCTCCAAGGCCGAACGCATCACCTCGATCGCCGACTTCCTGGCGGCGCGCTACGGCAAGAGCTTCTCGGTTGCGGCGCTGGCCACGGTGATCGCGGTGGTGGGCACGGTTCCCTACATCGCGCTGCAGCTCAAGGCCGTTGCCGGCTCGATCGAACTGATGATCACCCATGAAAGCAGCGGCACGGGCAACCCGTTCCCCGGCGACATGGCGATGATGGTCGCGGCGCTGCTGGCCCTGTTCGCCATCCTGTTCGGCACGCGCCATGCCGATGCGACGGAACACCAGGACGGCATGGTCATGGCCATCGCCGTGGAATCGGTGATCAAGCTGGTCGCCTTCCTGACCATCGGCGTGGCGGTCACCTTCTTCATGTTCGACACGCCGGCGACGCTGATGGACGCGATCCGCGCGAACGAGCGGGTGCAGGCGGCGCTCAGCTACCAGACCAGCCCGACCACCTGGATCGTCATGACCATGCTCAGCGGCATGGCCATCCTGATGCTGCCGCGCCAGTTCTACATCTCGGTGGTGGAAAACCGGTCGGAGCGGGAACTGGAGACTGCTACCTGGCTGTTTCCGCTCTACCTGCTGGCGATCAACATCTTCGTCCTGCCAATCGCCTTCGCCGGGATCACCACCATCGGCAGCCAGGCCAGCGCCGACCTCTACGTGGTCGCCATCCCGCTCCTGAAGGGCGACGACCTGCTGGCGCTGGTCTCGCTGATCGGCGGCATGTCGGCCGCCACGGCGATGGTCATCGTCGCCAGCGTGGCGCTGTCGATCATGATATCCAACGACCTGGTGATCCCGGTCCTGCTGAAGCGGGCGAAGATCCCGACGGCGGGCGAAAAGGAGGACTGGTCGCGCATCATCCTCAACGTGCGCCGGGCGTCGATCTGCCTCATCCTCGTCGCCGCGCTCTTCTACCACCAGGAAATCGCGGACAACATACGGCTGGCCTCGATCGGCCTGCTGTCCTTCGCGGCCCTGGCACAATTCGCCCCGGCCTTCATCGGCGCGCTTGTCTGGCGCAATGCCAATGCTCGCGGCGCGGTGCTGGGCATGACCGCCGGCATCCTGTTCTGGGGCTACACGCTGCTGCTGCCCTCGTTCCTGCCGGACGACGCCACGCTGCTGACCGACGGCCTGTGGGGCTTTGCCGCGCTGCGGCCGCAGGCGCTGTTCGGCTCGATCGCGGAACCGCTGAACCACGGCGTGCTGTGGAGCCTGGCGGCCAACACGCTGTTCTTCGTCATCGGCAGCCTGTCACGCGCGGCTACGCCGCGCGAGCGCATCCAGGCGGCCATTTTCGTGCCGCGCGAAAGCGCCCAGATCGCCGGTCTGCGCCGTTTCCGCACGGCCGTCACCAACAGCGAACTGAAGGACACGATCTCGCGCTACCTCGGCGCGGAGCGCACCGAGCGCTCGTTCCAGACGTTCGAACAGTCAGAAGGCCGCAAGTTCACCGGGTCGCAACTGGCCGATGCCGGGACCATCCGGTTTGCCGAGCAGTTGCTGGCGAGCGCCGTCGGATCGTCGTCGGCCCGGCTCGTGCTGTCGCTGCTGTTCCAGCGGGTCGACGCCAATTCGCGCAATGCCTACCGGCTGCTCGACGACGCCTCGGAAGCCCTGCAGCAGAACCGCGACCTGCTGCAGATCGCGCTCGACCAGATGGAAGACGGCATCACGGTCTACGACCAGGACTTCCGGCTGTCGTGCTGGAACCGCCAGTTCCGCACCCTGTTCGACCTGCCGGACGAACTGGGCCAGGTGGGCACGTCCATATCCCGGGTGATCGAACACCTCGCCCAGCGCGGCGACATCGCCAAGGGTGACGAGGAAACGATCCTGGAGCGCATGACGGTCACGCACCTGACCTGGCAGATCGAGCTGATGAGCAGCGGGCGGGTGATCGAGGTCAGGTCCAACCCGATGCCGAGCGGCGGCGTGGTGGCCAGCTACGCCGACATCACCGACCGGGTGAA
This sequence comes from Zhengella mangrovi, assembly GCF_002727065.1. GTDB lineage: Bacteria > Pseudomonadota > Alphaproteobacteria > Rhizobiales > Rhizobiaceae > Zhengella > Zhengella mangrovi. The sequence continues at coordinate 66,338 of NZ_PDVP01000015.1, forward strand.
GGCGGATCTCGCGCTCAAGCGGGCCAACGAAACGCTGGAACAGCGCGTCGCCGCGCGCACGGCCGAACTGATGGAACTCAACGAGGAACTGGGGCAGGCGCAACGGCTGGCGGAAGAGGCGAACCTCGGCAAGACGCGTTTCCTGGCCGGCGCGGGCCACGACATCCTGCAGCCGCTGAACGCCGCGCGGCTCTATTGCTCGGCGCTGAAGGAATCCATCGCCGACGACCCGACGCGATCGGCCCTGTCCAACATCGATTCCTCGCTGGATTCGGTCGAGACGATCCTCGGCGCCGTGCTCGACATCTCGCGCCTCGACACGGGCGCGCTGAAGCCGAAGGAGACCACCTTCCGGCTCGATTCGATGCTCGAGCAAATCCGCAACGACTTCCAGCCGTCGGCGCGCGAAAAGGGGCTCGCGCTGCGGATCGTGCCGTCCGCCCTGCATGTCGAGACGGATCGAAACCTGTTCCGCCGGCTGCTGCAGAACCTGGTCTCGAACGCCATCAAGTATACCCGGACCGGCAAGGTCGTCGTGGGTGTGCGGCGACGCGGACCGCTGTGCGAAATCCAGGTCTTCGACACGGGCATCGGCATCCGCGAGGACAAGCTGGATACGGTCTTCCGCGAGTTCACCCGCCTCGACGAAGGCGCGCGGGAAGCCGAGGGGCTGGGCCTCGGCCTGTCCATCGTCGACAGGATCGCCCGCGTGCTGCGGCTGGAGATCCGCATCTCGTCGCAGCCGGGCAAGGGCACCTGCTTTTCGGTGCTCATCCCGGTGACGCAGGCCAATCCGCTGGAGATCGTCGCCCCGTCCGGGCCGGGCAAGGCCTCGCGGGGATCGCTGGCCGGCACGCGGGTTCTGTGCATCGACAACGACGCGCGCATCCTGGACGGGATGCGGATGCTGCTGGAAAACTGGGGATGCGAGGTGCTTGCCTATACCGGGGCGGCGGAGTTCGCCGACGCGTTCGCGCGCGACGGGCAGGTGCCGGACGTCCTGGTGGCCGACTACCACCTCGACGGCGCCACCGGCTTCGAGGCGATCAGCGCGATCCACCAGGTCCTTGGCCAACCGGTGCCGTCGATCATGCTGACGGCCAACCGCTCCGACGAGGTGAAGGCGGCGGCGGAAGAACGGCAGATCCCGCTGCTCTACAAGCCGGTCAAGCCGGCAGCGCTTCGCACCGCGCTGACGCGCAGCCGGCGAATCGTGACCCGGGCGGCGGAATGACAATGGCCGGAAGCGGATTTGGCTCGCGGAACGATCAGTTGCCCATGGACAGGGGTTCGGTGCCGATCCGGGACAGCCGGATGACCGCCTGCGTCCGGCTATCGACGCCGAGCTTCTGCAGCACGGCCGAGACATGGGCCTTGATCGTGGCTTCCGAGACGTTGAGCTCGTAGGCGATCTGCTTGTTGAGCAGGCCTTCGGCGAGCATGGACAGCACCCGGGTCTGCTGCGGGGTCAGCGTCTGGATGCGCGCGATCAGGTCGGAGATCTCCGGATCGTGCTCCTCGCCAAGATCGATATTGGCCGGCGTGACGATCTCGCCTTCGAGGACCGCTTCGACCGCGCCGCGGATCTCGTCCATGCTGGCGGACTTGGAAATGAAGCCCGACGCGCCCAGCTCGAGCGAACGGCGGATGGTTTCCGGATCGTCGGTGGCCGAAACGACGATCACCGGCACGGCGGCCTGGAGCCCGCGCATGCCAACGAGGGCGGACAGGCCGCTGGCGCCGGGCATCGACAGGTCGAGAAGGATGAGATCGAGATCGTCGTGGCTTCCCGCGAGGGTCTTGGCCATGTCGAAATCGCCCGCTTCGACGATCTCGATATCCGCGATGGCACCCATGATGGCCTGCTTGAGGGCGCCGCGAAACAAGGGGTGATCATCCGCCACGAGGACTTTCGTTCCAGCCGTCAAATCACCCTCCCCTTCGCAACGGGCACGCTCCGGATGCATGCTCCATGCTTGCGTTTGGATTATCCGATGTTACCAGTTGTTTTCAAGTTGAAGTTTTCGGCACGCACACCAGGGGGCAAGGGGCGCATGCCGATCGGACAGACGCGGCGGGGCCGGAAGCGGCAGCGCCGGCACACGGGACCGCAGGACAGACGACGTTGCACAGACAAGAAAGCGACATTCCGGCGCCGGTTCTGATAGGCACGCTGGGCACGGGATACGCAGCGGTTCTGCTTGGCGGGGCTCTCCTGGAGCGGCTGGGCGTTCCCGCCGGCGTCATTCACTGGATCGTCGTCATCGCGGCATTCACACCGTTCGTGGCCCTCGGGGTCTTTTCGGGTTCGATGCGCCAGCGCGTCTTCACGGGCGCGGACGGCCAGGGCGGAAGCCTGTTCATGGCCGGCGGTCTCAGCGCGGCGGCCGTGACGGGCGGCCTGTTCTTCTTCGTCTCGGTGCTGACCATCCGGTACACGGGCGCAATGTTTGCGGCCGTGGCCGGACTGGCGGCCGGTCTGCTGCTGTCCGGTCTCGCGGTGCCGCGCCCGGGCGAGCGCACGGCTCAGCCCGCAACGGGATCAGCCCGCCTGTACCAACAGACCGGAAGCCAGACGGTCCGGCGGATCGCCGGGCTGTTCCTCGGCCTTCTCGCCCTGGGGGTGCTCGTCGCCCAGAGCAGCGCGCTCCACCTGCTGCTCGATACGCTGGCGCCGGGCCTGATGCCCCTTCCCTGGCTGCTGACCAGCGTGATCATCCTGGCCGGCGCCTGGACCGGCGGGTTCAACAGCGCCGGACGCAGCCTCGCCTTCTCCCTGGTGGTGACCATGCTCGGCGTCATCACTCCGCTCTTCATCCTGTTTTACCGGACCAGCGACCTGACCTGGACGGACCTGCTGGCCGGGCCCGTCGACATTGCCAGCGCCGCTCCCGACCCGGCGCAACTGCCCCTGGCGCTTGCTACGCTGGAATGGCCCCTCTCCCTTCCCGGGGACTGGGCCGGCCTCGGCACCCTGTTTGCCAGCATGATGCTTGCCGGATTCGTGTTCGCCAGCCTCTACCCATCCCTGGCGGTGGTCCGTGGCCGGGTCACGTCGCGCCGCGGCTCCCTGATCGCCGCGCTGCTGTTCCTGGTCGCCGCGCTGGCCGCAGCCCTGAACGCCCGCCTGTCCGGGATCGTAATCGCGGGTTCCCTGCCGGACCTGGCCGCCGGCCAGATCGGCACCGATGCGGCCTGGCTGTTCAAGCCGGGAACCGGGCTCCTGTCCGGCCTGGTGGACATCTGCGGCATGCCGGCGGACACGCCGTTCGTCGTGCAGGCGGCTTGCGGGTCTGCCGCGCACAGCATCGACCTGGCCGACATCCGCGTGAACCCGGCGACGGCCTTCCTCATTCCCGCCGCTGCCTACGGCATGCCGGTGGCAGTCTGGCCGGCAATGATCGCCGGTGTTGCGCTGGCTGCCGCCGGAACGGCGGCTGCCATGCTCGCAGCCCTCGGCAACCTGTTCGCGGAAGGACCGGCAGCGCAGTTCGCAGGGCAGAAGGGACGGCCGGTTTCGGGCCGGCTCGCCACGGCCCGCGCAGCCATGCTGGCCGCTGCCTTCGGGGCCCCCTGGATCGCCGCTCACGGCGGCATCGCGCCGCTGGGCCTGCTGATCTGGCCCGGCGCGCTGGCCGTGGCGGCACTGGCCGTCCCCCTTGCCCTGCCCGGGTGGAAGACCGCCGCGCGGCGCGGCCCCGTGATCGCCGGCATGCTGACCGGCGCGCTGGCCCCGGCCGCAGTGATGGCCTGCCAGGGCGCGGAATTCGTCATTCGCGCCGGCGATCCGGGCGAAGACCTCATTCACCTTCTCGCTGCCATCCCGGTGCCACTGGCGACCCTGGCGGGCGTTGCGGCCAACCTTTTGGCGATGGCCCTTGCGGGCATGGTGTGGAAAGAAGACAAGAACAGGACGCGGAGGATCCAAGACCATGAGCGCGGACAACCTGGCGGCATTGGGGCTTGACCCGACGCTTCTCGACGAGACCCGGATTCCCGGCGAGGTCAAGGACCTGAACGCCGACATCCTGAAACGGCTCGGCGACACACCCGACATGTGGCTGTTTCCGCCGTCGCTGCTGCGCGAATTCCGGCTCGACGGGCGCGGCCCGTTTCCGCTCTGCCCGGAGGACGAGGCCGCCGAGGCCCTTGCCGTTCCCGGACCCGCCGGGGATATCCCGGCGCGTGTCTACCGCCCGGCCGGCGGCGGATCCCGTGGCGTCTACCTGCACATTCATGGCGGCGGATGGGTGCTTGGCAGCGCGCGCGAGAACGATTCGCGCAACCGGCGGCTCGCCGATGCCTCCGGGCTGACGGTGATCTCGCTCGACTACCGGCTGGCGCCGGAGCATCCGTATCCCGCCGGTCCGGACGATTGCGAGGCGGCGGCGCTGTGGCTGGCGACGGGCGACCACGGCTTCGAGACGGGGCGGCTGGTGATCGGCGGCGAATCCGCCGGTGCGCATCTTTCGGTCATGACGCTGCTGCGTCTGCGCGACCGGCACGGCCTGCGCCCGTTCCAGGCGGCCAACCTCAACGCGGGATGCTACGATCTCGCCGGCACGCCGAGCGTGCGACGCTGGGGCGACGAGAAGCTCATTCTCAACACCCGCGACATGGACAGGTTCGTCGCGCATTTCCTGTCGGCAGGCGGCGAGACCGCGTCACCGGACGTTTCTCCCCTGCATGCCGACCTTGCCGGCCTGCCACCGGCGCTTTTCACCTGCGGTACACGCGACCTGCTGCTCGATGACACGCTGCTCATGGCGGCCCGCTGGCGCGCGGCCGGCAACACGGCGCAGGTCTCGATCTGGCCCGGCGGCTGCCACGTGTTCCAGGCCTTCGCGACGGACCAGGCCGACCGCAGCCTTGCCGAGATCGAGGCCTTCGCCGGCGGTGTGCCGGAGGACCGCGCGTGAGCCTTCTGATCGAGACGCATCGCTCCTTCGTCAACACGTGGGAATGCGACGAGAACGTTCACCTGAACGTCCAGTTCTACCTCAAGCGGTTCGACGAGGCGGCGCGGTTCTTTGCGCTTGCGCACGGCCGGGACCATGCGGGGCCGCTGCCCGCCGTGCGGCACGTGCGCTACCATTCCGAACTGGCCGGCGCGCAATCCGCGGTCATCCGTTCCGGCGTCGTAGGCGACGGGCCACTTGTCGGCTGGACCGTCCACCGGATGGAGGAGAACAGCACCGGGCGCCTGTGCGCCACGGCCGTGGACGCGCCGGCCGGCTTCGGGAGCGCAGCGCTTGCCAGCGAGGACGAAGCAGCGCCGGCCCTGCCGCGCAGCGTCGATCCGACCCCGCGGCCGGGCAGAAGTGAGGCGGACATGCTCGACGGCGGTGGCCTCGTCGTACACCGCTGCATCGTCGCGCCATCGGAATGCGACGCGAAAGGCCGGCTGATGCAGCAGTTCCACATCGCGCGGTTCACCGACGGCGCGCCCCACCTCTGGGATCACGCGGGCATCAGCACGCGCTGGCTCATCGACAACGGGCTTGGCCGCGTGGCCGTCGAAATGCAGATCCGCCATCACAACCCGGCCATGGCCGGCGATGCGCTGAAGCTGGTTTCGCGGGCGGAAACCGGCGGCGGAAAAACGATCCGGCTGCACCACGAACTGATCCGAGCGACCGACGGCCTGCCCATTGCCAGCGGCGAAGTGATCGGGCTGGTCATGGACCTGACGACGCGCAAGTCGGTCCGGCTGGACCTCGAAGCCTTCGGCTAGGGCCCAGTCAGGCCTGGCGTTCAGGTGCGGTCGGGCGGCGTCCGGCCGTTCTCCTTCTCGAGGTCCTTCGCGATGCCCATGAAACGGCGCATGAACTTTTCCATGAAGCCGAGGGTCTTCTCGAACTCCTCGTCGCTGGGCAGGCCATCGTTGCCCGTAGCCGCCGGGCGGCCCTCCAGGTCGGCGAGGCGCTTTTCCAGCGCCTCGACCCGGGTGCGCAGGTCCGCGACCTCCGTGTCCCAGGCCTGGCGCTCGTCGGCGCTCATGCGGCAGACGAGGCCGCCTTCCTCGTCCCGGCATACCGAGATCGCGCCAGTCTGGCGGTCGAGACGGACATAGCGGTCGCCGTCCCGTTGAAGGTCGAAGCGCATTTCCTGGGCGCTCGCGGGAGCGGCCGCCCCGATGGCAAGGGCAAGGCCTGCCGCGGCAATCCTGGGGTTCATCATGGCGTTCGTCCTCTGGCTGGTTGTCATCGATCGTCTCTTTCACAAGCGATGATAGCGGCGGAAATGGCCGGAAATGGGGACAGGTCCCGGATTGGCACCGCTCCTTCTTTCGCTTTGCGACAGAAGAGACTATAGGCCAAACCATGGACCGGATCATTTACAAGATTGCGACGCGCGCCCAATGGGCCGAGGCCGAAGCCAAGGGCCGGTTCGACGGCGCCCCCGTCGATCTCGCCGACGGCTTCATCCATTTTTCCACAGCGCAACAGGTGAGGGAAACGGCGGCAAAGCATTTTGCCGGGCAGCACGACCTGCTGCTGGTTTCCGTCGATGCCGGCGCGCTGGGCGACGCACTGCGATACGAGGTTTCGCGCGGCGGCGCGCTGTTCCCGCACCTCTATGCCCTGCTCGACCTTTCGGCCGTGCGCTCGGTCGCGCCGCTTCCGCTCGGGCCGGACGGGCAGCACGTGTTCCCGGACCTGGAGGCGGACTGAGCCATGATTGGCGACACGCTTGGCCTCGCCCTGTTGTTCCGCTTCCAGCCGGAAACGGCGCACGGGCTTTCCATCGCGGCGCTGAAAGCGGGGCTGGGCGGCCGGTTCGATGCCGGCTTCGACCCGCGGTTGGCAACCACGGTGGCGGGCCTCGCCTTTCCCAATCCGCTGGGCATGGCCGCTGGCTATGACAAGAACGCGGAAGTTCCCGATGCGCTGCTCCGGCTCGGCTTCGGGTTCGCGGAGGTGGGGACCGTGACGCCGCGGCCGCAGCCGGGCAATCCCAAGCCGCGCATCTTCCGGCTTCCCGAGGACCGGGGCGTGATCAACCGGCTTGGCTTCAACAACGAGGGCCACGCGGCGGCGCTGGCGCGGATCAGGGCGCGGGCTGCCCGGGCCGGCATCGTCGGCGTCAACATCGGCGCCAACAAGGACAGCAGCGACCGCGTGGCCGATTACGTGGCGGGCGTGAAGACCTTTGCCGCGCACGCCTCCTACCTGACGGTCAACGTGTCGTCGCCGAACACGCCGGGCCTGCGCAACCTGCAGAGCCGGGAAAGCCTGGCGGAACTGCTGACGCAGGTGATGGCGGCGCGCGATGCCTGTGCCCGCGACACCGGCAAGAGGCCCCCGGTCTTTCTCAAGGTTGCGCCGGACCTCTCGGAGGAGGAGATGGACGACATCGCCGAAGAGGTGCTCGACAAGGGCACCGACGGGCTGATCGTCTCCAACACCACGCTTTCGCGCGCCGGCCTGACCGATACGGCGACGGGACAGGAAGCGGGCGGGCTTTCCGGACGGCCGGTGTTCCAGCGCTCGACGGCGGTGCTGGCGAAACTGCGCAAGCGCGTCGGTCCGGACCTGCCGATCATCGGCGTCGGCGGCGTGGAAGACGCCGAAACCGCGCTGGAGAAGATCCGGGCGGGCGCCGACCTCGTGCAGCTCTATTCCTGCATGATCTACGCCGGGCCGGGTCTGCCGGCGACGATCCTCAAGGGCCTTGCCGCCTTCATGGACCGGGAGGGGCTCACCGGCCTCGGCGACATCCGCTCCGCCAGCCTGGAGCGATGGGCCGCGACCCGGCTCTGACCCGTCAGGCGGCGAAGACCTGGCGGCGCCGGGTGAGGAGAATGGCGCCAAGGCTGACACCCCGGGCGACGAGGAAGACGTGCAGCGCCGCCCACAGGCCGGCATTGCCATAGAGCGGCACCAGACCCCAGACCGCGGCAAAATAGAGCGCAAGCGACACCAGCATCATGTTGCGCATGTCGCGCGACCAGGTGGCGCCGATGAAGATGCCGTCCATCTGGAAGGCCAGCACTCCCGTCAGCGTGCAGAGCGCCGCGAGCGCCAGGTGATCGGCCGCTTCCGCCCGCACGGCCGGAGCCGTGGTCATGGCGTCGATGAGCCAGTCGCCGGTCACCAGGAAGATCGCCAGCAGCGCCGCCGCCAGGCCGAGACCCCACCAGAGCGTCAGCGTCACCGCCCGGTCGAAGGCGGGGCGGAAGCGGGCGCCGATGGCGCGGCCGACGAGCTGTTCGGCGGCGGTTGCGAACCCGTCGAGGAAATAGCCGGCCAGCATGAAGAAGTTGAGCAGGATGGCATTGGCGGCCAGCGTGACCGTTCCAAGCTGGGCGCCGACGCGCGTCAGCCAGGCAAAGGCCATGAGCAGCGCGAAGGAGCGGATCATGATGTCGCCGCTCAGGCCGAACAGGCGCCTCAGCGCGACCGGGTCGATGACCGAGCGCCAGGGCACCCGCCAGGTGTGGCGGAACCGGCGGGCCAGCAGGGCAAGGCCGACGGCCAGGGTCAGCGTCTCACCGAACACGGTTCCCCAGGCCACGCCTTCCAGGCCCCAGCCGAGCCAGAGGCCGAGCGCGATCGAAAGGGCGATATTGGTGCCGTTGAGCAGGATCTGCAGGGCAAGGCCCGTGCGCCCCTCGCCACGGCCCAGCACATAGCCGAGGATGACGTAGTTGCCGAGCGCGGCCGGCGTCGAGAGGACGCGGATGAGGATGTAGACCACCATGGCCTCGGCTGCTCGGGGGCCCGGATCGACAAAGGCCTTCCCGGCGGCGGCGATCAGCGGGCCGGCCAGGAGCACGAGCAGGCCGGAGACGAGCGCGACGAACAGGGCCCGGTAGAGGACGAGACGTTCGCCGGCCGCGTCGCCTCTCCCGGTCGCCTGGGCGACGAGACCGGTGGTGGCGGCGCGCAGGAAATTGAAGGTGGTGAAGACGACATCGAAGACGATGGCACCGGCCGCCAGCCCGCCCTGCAGCGCGGGATCGCCGAAACGCCCGACAACGGCCGTGTCGGTCAGGCCGAGCAGCGGCGTCGACAGGTAGGCCAGCGTCATCGGCACCGCGATGGCGAGCACGAGGCGGTTGTTGACCTCGAAAGGCCGGCCGCCGGCAGGGTCTGCGTTCACAACGGCCAAGGCGGCCACTCCTGTCAATTCGCGCGCTTCAGCCCGTCCAGGCCTTCCGGCGCCACCGGACAGGCTGTCCGGGATTGCTGCGATTCATCAATGCGCCACAATCCCGGGCCGTTCCGGAGTTGCGCAATTGCGGACGCAACACCGGTGTCCACTTTTGCTGGAATTGCCCTACAACACGATTCATGGCGCTGCATATCGTTCACCACCCCGATTACGACGCAAGGTTCTCGCCTGTCCATCGCTTTCCGATGAGCAAGTACACGCTGCTCATGACAGCGCTGCGGCAGCGCGGACTGATCCGCCCGGAGACCCTGCACGTTCCCGGGGAAGCGCCGCGCAGCTGGCTGATGATGGCCCACGACGCGGTTTACGTGGACCAGGTGATCGGCCTGGCGGTACCGGAGCGCATCGAGAAAGAGATCGGCTTTCCGGTGGATGCGGCCGTCTCGCGGCGTGCGCGGCTGGCCTCGGCGGGCACGGTGATGGCGGCACGGCTGGCGCTGGAGCACGGCGTGGCCTGCAACACGGCCGGCGGCAGCCACCATGCCAGGCGCGCCCAGGGGGCCGGCTTCTGCACCTTCAACGATGTCGGGGTGGCGGCCAGCGTGCTGCTGGCCACGGGAGAGGCGGAACGGATCCTCGTGGTCGATTGCGACGTGCACCAGGGCGACGGCACGGCGGATGTCTTTCGCGACCAGGCGCGCGTCTTCACCTTCTCGCTGCACGGCGCGCGGAACTACCCGGCGCGCAAGATACCAGGCGACCTGGACATGGAACTGCCGGACGGGACCGGGGACGACGCTTACCTGTCGGCACTTTCGGAGGCGCTTGGCCGGATCGAGACGCGGTTCCTGCCCGACCTCGTCTTCTACAATGCCGGCGTCGATCCGCACCGGGCGGACCGGCTCGGACGGCTTGCGCTGAGCGACGACGGGCTCAGGGCGCGCGACCGGATGGTCTTCTACCATTTCCGGGAACGGGGCATCCCGGTCTGCGGCGTCATCGGGGGCGGCTATGCGCGCGAGATGACAGGTCTCGGCGAGCGCCACGCCATCCTGTTCGACGTGGCCGCTCAGTTCGCCGGCCCCTTGGTTCAGCCCCTGCGGTAGTTGAGCAGGCGCAGGACGAAGAAGGCAGGAACCACGATGACGGCGCCGAGCAGGAAATAGCCGAAGAAGCGGTCGATCGCCTGGAAACCCATCTCCCAGATCGCGTGGAAAAAGTCGCGTGCGGCGAAGATCACGTCCCAGGGCGTCCAGTCCAGCCCGGCCAAGACAAGGCCGACCAAGAAGGACACGACGATGAGCTTGAAGACGACGCGCACCGGCGAATCGCCCAGAAACCTGACCAGTCCATTGCTCATGCTGTTGTCCTCGCACGCAGTTGACGATGGTCAGATACGGTCTCATCATGTCGACTTCAAGGGACGGTGCGCCATGGCAGCTTCGGTTCGACACGAGATTTCCCTTCAGGCCGCCGGGCTCGCGGCGCTGGCCGGGTGTGCCCTTCTGTTCGGCCTGGCGCGGCTGGTGGACGATACGCCGCACAGCGCCGACCCGGTGACCATCGCCGGCGGCGGGTTCGTGGCCAACTACCGCGTTTCGGAGATTTTCGCCGGTTTTACCGCTTTCGTCGTCAAGCCGGTGGCCTCCGGCTCCATCCTGGAAGCCACGTTCGAGGACCCGGCCGGCGGACCGCCGATCACGGTCAGCGAGCGCTTCCGGGTGAAATCGCCGCGCATCGTTCTGCGGACGCCGGCGCTGCATGACGTGGTCAGGGACAGGCCCTATGCCGTCGACGTGCGGCTGCTCTCCTATGACCGTTCGGAGGAATTCTGGCACACGTCCATGACCTTTCGCAGCCAGGTCGGCTCGGACATGATCGCCGACAAGCCGCTGACCGTCGGCCCGGGCTACATGCCGAACCCGGAGCTGAAGCAACCATGAGAGGGACGGCTGGAGCGGGCGATGGGGATCGAACCCACGACATCAAGCTTGGGAAGCTTGCGTTCTACCACTGAACTACACCCGCGCAGCGGAGGCCTAGATTGACCGTGGCAAGCGAGATGTCAAGCGGATAGACACCGCGACGCGGGCTGTTGCCAGTGGCACGGTGGCGGCCTGTCGCTGACGGGACGGGTTGCCGGCCACCATCCCGCGTCCAACCGAAAAACGGAAGCACGATCGCCATGAACGGACCGACCAAGGCCATCGAAGCCCTGCTGGAACGGGAGCAGTGGAAGCCGGAACGCCTGGAACTGCGCCGGATCATCCTTGAGAGCGGGCTGCTGGAGGACATCAAGTGGGGCAAGCTCTGCTACCGGTTCGACGGCCGGAACGTGGCCATCATCTACGGCATGAAGGCCTGTTGCGCCGTCGGCTTCCTCAAGGGTGCGCTGCTCGCGGATCCGGACCGGCTGCTTGTCGCCCCGGGGCCGCACTCGCAGGCCATGCGGCAGATGCGGTTCAACAGCGTCGACGACATCCTGGCGCGCGCGCCGGCGCTTTCAGCCTTTCTGGCGGAAGCGATCACGCTGGAGCAGGAGGGGCGGCAGATCGATTTCAAGGCATCGTCGGCGCCCGCCTATCCCGAGGCCCTGAAAGAGGCGTTCGAACGCGACCCGGCTTTCGCAAGCGCGTTCCATGCGCTCACGCCCGGGCGGCAACGGGGCTATCTCATCCATTTCACCGGCGCCCGGCAGGCCGAGACCCGGCGGCGGCGCGTCGAGGCCTGCCGGCCGGCCATCCTGGAGGGCAAGGGGTTCAACGACCGCTGAGCCGGAAGCGCCCGGGCGCGTTCGCAGCCGCCGGATCCGCGGAGGGCGTCTCAGTAAGCGCAGACCAGCGCCGAATTGACGATGCTGTCGGGCGACAGCTTGCGCAGTTGCAGCGCCGTTCTCGGCGGCAGCCTGTCCAGCCCGAGAACCCGCTCGAACAGGCAGAAATCCTCGTAGCCGCATTCCTTCAGGATGGCATCGACCTCCTGGCCGTCCGATGCGCCGGTGCGTTCGTACAGGATGACAGGGCGATCGCGCCGGATGGTTTTCCTGGCGCCGCGCAGAACATGGGCCTCATATCCTTCCACGTCCACCTTGATCAGATCCACGCGGCGGCCCGGCGCCCGGGCTTCGACGAGGCTGTCGAGCGGTTCCAGCCGGACCGGAACATTGAGCACGCCATCTGCCGCCCGCGCGCAGGGCCGCGCAATCGATGCGCCGCCGAGATTGCCTTCCTCGCGGATGGTGATCACGCCTTCGCCACTCGTGTCCGACGCCCCGATGCAGACCGGCGTCACCCTGGACGTGTCCTGCAGCATGAGGTTGGCTTCCAGCAGCTTGAAGGTGACGGGGTTCGCCTCGACCGCGATCGTCTCCTCGAAGAAGTCCGAATAGCGGGTCGCGTAAATGCCGATGTTCGCGCCGACATCGACGAACAGGTCCATCCGGTCCAGGTCGCGGCCAAGATCGGCGAACCGGTTGCGGACCAGGTGGTCCAGTGTCTCCAGTTGCGAACTCTCGAAAATGCCGGTCGAGATGATCCTTCGGGCGATCAGGTCGTTCGAAGACACGCAAACGGATGGAATGCGCCCCGTGCGCCGCGTCGCGCGCTTTGCCATGCGGTCCAGTGCCCGGGAGAGGAGCTCATCCACGACAAGGCGTGACAGGCTTCTTTCGCTGGCGACGACAGTGCCTGTTTCGTCCCCCGGCCAGACAATTCTCATCGGTTCCACCCTGCTGGTCTGAAATGCATTGACGTTCCGGTTCCGCCATGCCGGGGCGGGCCCGGGACCACCGCCATGAACCGCGCCTTCCTCCGGGCACACGTCCGGCCGGCGTTTCGCTACAGCATGTTTTCCATACGAGCCGTTACCAGAGGACGAATCGAACGCCAATACTTTGGTGAATCGCTATTTCCGTGGTTAATATTCGTTTCTTGAAACTATGTTTTATATATTATCATATTATATTTGTATTTTGTATGACCTTACCTCCATCCCGGCACATCGCGGGATCACGTCGGGTCGCCTTTTGCCTGCCCAGCTGCAACCTTGCCCTTGCGGGCCTGATAGGCACTGGCATCGCCGAAATCGGCAAAGCCGGCGTGGACCGGATGGGTTCCCCTGGCCGTCCGTGCGTGCTTGATCGGGCACCAGCGGGTTTCCGTGCGCGCGGCGATCTCGCGGACATAGGCAAGCAGGCCGTTGGCATAGGAACAGTACCAGCAGTTGAGTTTCTCCAGCCCGTTCAGGTAGGCCAGCTTGTAGCGGTCGAAGACGATGTAGTCGGCGCGCCTGACCTTCTGCAGGCCGTAGGCGGGGAAACAGACCGCCTGGTAGAGCGAGACGAAGAGATCGAGCAGCACCAGCGGAATGATCACCGCGTAGATGAAGGGCGCCGTCAGCGCCACGGACAGCCGCCCGCCCGCGATATACCTGAGCAGATGCGTCCGCATCTCGCGGTGGAGACGCACCGCCTCGGCCTCGAAGACAGCCCTGCCGCGCTCCATGCGGTAATTCAGTTTCTCGCGGCGCTCGGCGATCGCCTTTTCCAGGTCGTCCTGCAGCTTTTCGAACCTGTCCGCCAGTTCCCGGTCGATCGACATGGCCTTCCTCCGCGCATGCATGCAGGCTTTTGCTTGCGGACATGGGAGACCGCCAGGCCGTCGCAAGTCAAGCGCGATCGCCTCAGCGGAAATGCTTGGACAGCTTCAGGCCCTGCGCCTGGTAGTTGGATTTCAGGTCGGCGCCATAAAGCGCGCCCGGGCGCGCCAGCATGTGCTCGTAGACGAGGCGGCCGACGATCTGGCCATGCTCGAGAATGAAGGGAACCTCGTGGCTGCGCACCTCCAGAACGGCGCGCGCGCCCCTGCCCCCGGCGCCGGCATGGCCGAAACCGGGATCGAAGAAGCCGGCATAGTGGACGCGGAATTCGCCGACCAGCGGATCGAACGGGGTCATCTCGGCAGCGAAATCGGGCGGCACGTGCACCGCCTCGCGGCTGACGAGGATGTAGAACTCGTCCGGGTCCAGCACCAGTTCGCCAAGGCCGCGGCCCTGCAGCGGCTCCCAGAAGTCGAGGACGTCGTGGGCGGCCTTCCGGTCGACATCGACCAGGCCGGTGTGATGCTTGCCGCGATAGCCGATCAGGCCGCCCTCGCCGCCCATCAGGTCGATGGAAAGCGCCAGTCCGCCGCCGGAGATATGCGGCTCGCCCTCGTCCACCAGCGCCTCGGAACGGTGCAGCAGCATGAGCTCGCCTTCCGAAAGCAGGGCATGACCCTTGCGGAAACGGATCTGGCTCAGGCGCGAGCCGGTCCGTACCACGATGGGAAAGGTGCGCGGGCTGACCTCCATGTAAAGCGGGCCGGTGTAGCCCGGCGCGATCTTGTCGAACTCGCGGCCGTGGTCCGTCATCACCCGGGTGAAGATGTCGAGGCGGCCGGTCGAGCTCTTCGGATTGGCGGAGGCGGAGATCGCCTCGGGCAGATCGAGGCTTTCCAGCAGCGGGATGATGTAGACGCAGCCGGTTTCCAGCACCGCACCCTCGGTCAGGTCGATCTCGTGCAGGCGAAGCCGGTCCAGCTTGGCCTCGACGGTCGACGTGGGGCCGGGCAGGAAGGACGCGCGGACGCGGTAGGCGGTGTGGCCCAGGCGCAGGTCCAGGCTGGCCGGCTGGACCTGGTCTTCATCCAGCGGCCGGGCGCTTTTCAGGCTGCCTGTCCGAAAAAGGTCGGTGATGTCCCGGTCGGGCAGAATGCCGGTCTGGCGCACGTGTCCCACTCCTCCTGTCTGACCGGACAGCTTTATCGTCACGGTGCGTTGACGCAAGGGAGCGGCGGCCGTATAAGCCCGTTATCCCGTGGTGATTTGGCCGGCCGGCTTGCAGCCACGTAAAATAAGTCGCTAAAGGGCCGAGTGGGAACCCGGCTTGCGACTTTCGCGGCCGGTTTTTTTGTTTTTGAAAGCTGACACGATGGCCGAGACAAAACGCCCTCTCCACCCGCAAACCACCCTCGTTCATGGCGGCACGCTGCGTTCGCAGTTCGGCGAGACGTCCGAGGCGATGTACCTGACGCAGGGTTTTGTCTACGACAGCGCCGAGGCGGCCGAGGCCCGTTTCAAGGGCGAGGAGCCGGGCTTCATCTACTCGCGCTATGCCAATCCCACCGTCGACATGTTCGAAAAGCGCATGATCGCGCTTGAGGGGGCGGAAGACGCGCGGGCGATGGCCTCGGGCATGGCCGCCGTCTCGGCCGCGCTCCTGTGCCAGTTGAAGGCCGGCGACCACATCGTGGCGGCCAAGCAGTTGTTCGGGTCATGCCGCTGGGTGGCCGAGACGCTGTGCCCGAAGTATGGCATCGAGGTCTCGATCATCGACGGCACGAAGCTGGAGGAATGGGACGCGGCGCGGCGGCCGAACACCCGGGTCTTCTTCCTGGAAAGCCCGACCAACCCGACGCTTGCCGTCATCGACATCGCCGCGGTGGCCGGCATCGCCAATGATCACGGCATCACGGTGGTGGTCGACAACGTCTTCGCGACACCGCTCTACCAGAAGCCGCTGGAACTGGGCGCCCATGTCGTCGTCTACTCGGCCACCAAGCACATCGACGGCCAGGGCCGCTGCCTTGGCGGCATCGTGCTGTCGTCGAAGGAGTGGATCGACGAGAACCTGCACGACTATTTCCGTCACACGGGCCCAAGCCTGTCGCCGTTCAACGCCTGGACGCTCCTGAAGGGGCTGGAAACGCTGCCGCTGCGCGTCACCCAGCAGACGCAGACGGCCGGCCGGATCGCCGACTTCCTGGCTGACCACGGCAAGGTCGCGCAGGTCATCTACCCGGGGCGTTCCGACCATCCGCAAGCCGGGATCATCGCCCGGCAGATGGCCGGCGGGTCGACCATGGTGTGCCTGGAACTGAAGGGCGGAAAGGACGCGGCCTTCGCCTTCGAGAACGCGCTGGAGATCATCGCGATCTCCAACAATCTCGGCGACGCCAAGAGCCTCGTCACCCACCCGACGACGACCACGCACAAGAACCTGACCGAGGACGCCCGGCTGGAGCAGGGCATCCGCCCCGGCACGGTGCGGCTCTCGGTGGGGCTGGAGCACGCCGACGACCTGATCGCAGACATCGAGCAGGCGCTGGCCAGGGCCTGACAGGCTCAGTCGCGGCCGGCGAAAGCCCGCCGCGCCAGCATGATACGGACAGCCGCCGTGTAGAGGCACACGGCGGCAAAACCCCAGGCCAGCAACGTGAACCAGCCGGGGAACAGGCACATCGCCACGAATACGCCGATGGTCTCGGTAGCCTCGGCAAGGCCGGTGGTGAAGTAGATCGACTTCTCGCCACGCGCCACCGTCTCCATGGAATGGCGCTCGGCAAGCACGGCATAGGCCAGGAAGCTCGCGCCATTGGCATAGAAGGTGAAGATCAGCGCCGCCGCAGCCAGGGCATTGGCGGACGGATCCAGCACCGCGAAGGCCAGCGGAACGGCACCGTAAAAGACGAAATCCAGAACGATATCCAGGTAGCCGCCGTAGCCGGTCCTGCCGTTGATGGCCGCGACCGCACCGTCGAGGCCGTCGGCCAGGCGGCTGGCAAGCAGAAGGACCAGGCCGGTTCCCAGCCATCCGGCGGCAATGGCGGCCGCGGCGGCCATGCCGACGGCCCAGCCGGTCCACGTCACGGCATTGGCCGAGACGCCGAGAGCGGCAAGCGAGCGCGCCATGGCTCTCAGCCCGGGGTCGATGCGTTGACGCATCCATCCGTCCAGCATTGGGCGCCTCCCTTGTTTCCTGACCATGGCCGTCAGGACGCTATTTCGACGCGGCGTTTCTGTTTATCGAACAAATAGCTCAATTTTTCCGCGAGCCATAAATCAAAAACAATCATTTCCCCGTGTTTACGTCGCTACGATTGACGGTTGAAAACGTCCCTTGCCTACAACACGTTCATTCGTCAGTATTACACCCAACTACTGAAACACACATTTGCGGGACTGTCGGTTTTGAAAGCGATTACTGGAGACAGAGATTCCGTCACGGAGCCGTCCATGTACAGCGTTCGAACTGGAAACATCGAGGTCAGTGTCGAGCCGGTCTACCTGGAAGAGGAGTCCGAGCCGGACGACAACCGGTTCTTCTGGGCCTACCAGGTTCACATCGCGAACGACGGCGACACGGCGGTTCAACTGCTGTCGCGATACTGGCGGATCACCGATGGCCTCGGGCGCGTGGAAGAGGTGCGCGGTCCCGGCGTGGTCGGCGAGCAACCGATCATCGCACCCGGCGGGCAGTACGAGTACACGTCAGGCTGTCCCCTGCCGACGCCTTCCGGGATCATGCAGGGCTATTACACGATGAGCGATCCCGAAGGCCATCACTTCGAGGTCCACATCCCGGCGTTCTCTCTGGACATCCCCGGAACCCTGCGCACGGTCAACTGAGCGCCCGACAACCGGCCTGACGGCTACTTGCCTTCGAATTCCTTCGGATCAAAGGTGTAGTGCGTCGAGCAGAACTCGCAGGTCACCTTGATCTCGCCGTCCTCGATGCTCTCGGTGATTTCCTCGGCGGTGAAGCCTTCGAGGATAGAGCCGATTTTCTCGCGCGTGCAGGAACACTTGTCGAAGACCGGGGCCGGTTCGTAGACGGTCGCGCCGTGTTCGTGGAACAGCCGGTAGAGCAGCCGCTCGGCACCGACGCTCGGATCCCACAGCTCGGTCGGCTCGATGGTCGCCAGCAGTGCCTCCGTCTCGCGCCAGGCATTGTCGACGGACATGTGGCCGCTGCCGTCGTCGCCGTCGCCGCCGTGGAGGTCCGGCATGCGCATCCGCTCGGGCGCTTCCGGGAGGAACTGGGCAACGATGCCGCCGGCACGCCATTGCTCGTGGCCACCCGGCAGGATCTGGCGCCCCGCGGCCAGGCGAACGGCTGTCGGGATCTGTTCCGACTGCCTGAAATACTTCTGCGCGACGGTTTCCAGGCTGGAGCCGTCGAGTTCGACGATGCCCTGGTAGCGCTGCATGTGCACGCCCTGGTCGATGGTCAGCGCGAGGATGCCCGTGCCGAGCAGGTCCTCCGGCGCCGTCCGGCCCGCCGCGACCGCTTCCGCCAGACGCTCCTCGTCATAGCGGGCATAGGCGCGAATGCCGTCAGGTGTCGTGAAATCGGCGACCAGCATGTCCACCGGACCGTCGGACTGGGTCTGGAAGATGAACTTGCCATCGAACTTCAGCGACGTTCCGAGCAGGACGGCCAGCGTCGTCGCCTCGGCGAGGAGCAGGCACACGTCCGGCGGATAGGCATGGCGGGCGAGGATCGAGTCGAGCGCCGGCCCGAGCTGGACTATGCGCCCGCGCGCGTCCAGCGGCTCCACCTGGAACGGCACCACGGCGTCATCGCCGGCGTGGCCGATCTCGCCAAGTTCCCTGTCGGACCCCGCCACGTTCAATGCCCCGCTGCAAAGCACCAGTTGATGATGGCCTTTTGCGCATGGAGGCGGTTTTCGGCCTCGTCGAAGACCACCGAATGCGGACCGTCGATCACGGCGTCCGTCACCTCCTCGCCGCGGTGCGCAGGGAGACAGTGCATGAAAAGCGCATCCGGCCTGGCGTGCGCCATCAGCTTCTCGTTGACCTGGTAAGGCAGGAAGACGTTGTGACCGCGCGCGCGGTGCTCCTGTCCCATCGAAACCCAGGTGTCCGTGACGACGCAGTCGGCGCCGGTGACCGCTTCGACAGCATCGCTGGTGACCGTGATGGATGCGCCGTTGGCGCGCGCCCAGTCGACGTATTTCTGCTCCGGCGCGCTGCCCTCGGGGTGGGCGATCGCCAGGTCGAAACGGAACCGGGCGGCCGCCTCCATCAGCGAATGCAGCACGTTGTTGCCGTCGCCCGTCCAGGCGAAACGCTTGCCGGCGACCGGGCCGCGATGCTCCTCGAAGGTGAGGAGATCGGCCATGATCTGGCAAGGGTGGGTGTCATCGGTCAGGCCGTTGATCACCGGAACCGTTGCCGCGTCGGCCAGTTCCAGCAGCCGCGCATGCTCGGTCGTGCGGATCATGATCGCGTCGACATAGCGCGACAGAACCTTGGCGGTGTCGGCAATGGTCTCGGATCGGCCGAGCTGCATCTCGGCGCCCGTCAGCATGACGGTTTCGCCGCCGAGCTGGCGCATGCCGACATCGAAGGACACGCGGGTGCGGGTGGAGGGTTTCTCGAAGATCATCGCGAGAACCTTGCCTTCCAGCGGCCGCGGGCCGTGGCCGGCCTTGGTGGCCGTCTTGATCTCGCGCGCACTGTCCAGCATCTGGCGCAATTCCGAGGCGCTGACGGCGGAAAGATCGAGGAAATGGCGCATGGTGTCGGCCATGGCTTGGCTCCACTCCGGTTGCTTGTGTTCTGGTTACGGTGTCGAAAGGCTGGCGGAGGCTTCGCGCAGCCAATCAACCGCAAGGCGGATCTCGTCGTCGGTCGCGGTCAGGGGCGGCAGGAAGCGCAGCACGTTGTCGCCGGCGGGGACTGCGAGCAGCTTCGCCGCGCGCAGCGCCGCGTTGACCGTTGCATTCGGCATTACGCACTTGACGCCCAGCATCAGGCCGGAGCCGCGCACTTCCGACAGGACATCGGGGAACTCGTCGACCACGGAGGCGAGCCCCTGCTTGAAGAGCAGCGCCTTGCGCGACACCTCGTCGAGAAAGCCGTCTTCCAGCACGACATCGAGCACGGCATTGGCGACCGCCATGGCGAGCGGATTGCCGCCGAAGGTGGTGCCATGGGTGCCGGCGACCATGCCGCTGGCCGCGTCCTCGGTCGCCAGGCAGGCGCCCACGGGGAAGCCGCCGCCGATGCCCTTGGCAATGGCCATGATGTCCGGGGTGACGTCCGACCACTCGTGGGCGAACAGCCGGCCGGTCCGGCCAACGCCGCTCTGCACCTCGTCGAGGATCAGCAGGGCGCCGGTGCGGTCGCACAGTTCGCGCAGGTCGCGCATGGCCTCGCCTGAGACCGGGCGGATGCCGCCTTCACCCTGGACCGGTTCGATCAGGATCGCGGCGGTCGTGTCGCCGACGGCAGCCAGCAGCGCCTCGCGATCGCCGAAGGGCACCTGGATGAAGCCTGGCGCCTTGGGGCCGAAGCCCTCCAGGTACTTGGCCTGGCCGCCGGCCGCGATGGTGGCCAGCGTGCGCCCGTGGAACGCGCCTTCGAACGTGATGATGTCGATGCGCTCCGGCGCGCCCTTCTGGTAGTGGTAGCGCCGGGCGGTCTTGATGGCGCATTCCAGCGCCTCGGCACCGGAATTGGTGAAGAAAACCCGGTCGGCGAAGGTATGCTCGGCCAGGCGCTCGGCCAGCCGGCGCTGTCCAGGCACCTCGAACAGGTTCGACGTGTGCCACAGCTTGCCCGCCTGCTCGGTGAGCGCGGCGACCAGGTGCGGATGGCAGTGGCCCAGGGAGTTCACCGCGATGCCACCGGAAAAATCGAGGTATCGGTCGCCGTCGCTCATGATGAGCCAGGACCCCTCACCGCGTTCCGGGGAAACCGGAATGCGCGCGTAGGTATCGAACAGCGCAGACCCAGGCATTGCAGTCAAACTCCAAAGACAGGCGCCCAGAGCCTTCCGTTTCCGGCCGTCACGGGGCAAGGAAAATCAAAAAAGCCGCCTCTCCGGGCGGCCTTTCCGTAATATTCCCAATTCATGACATGAAGTCAATCTTTGCTCTGGCCTTGCCCTGCGCAGGGGCCCGCAAACCGGGTCCGAAACAGGGACTGTCGCATTTCGGACTCACCGCGGGAGCAAATTTGGGGAAAACCCGGAAAAGGCAAACCGGCGGCAGGGCGGACTCTTGTCACCGAGTCACCCGGTATTGTAGTTTCCGGTCAATCAGAGACTACATCTCGTGCGGCGAACCCTAAATGTTGCGTAACAGGGCGCCCGGTCATCCGGGCGAGCGCGGACGGATTCATTGAAATGCGGCGACCGGAGCAACAAACATGAACTGGACCGATGAGCGAGTTGAACTCCTCAAGAAACTTTGGGCGGAAGGCCTGAGCGCCAGCCAGATCGCGTCCCAGCTTGGCGGCGTGAGCCGCAACGCGGTGATCGGCAAGGTGCACCGGCTCAAGCTGTCCGGCCGGGGCCGCCCGACCGCCAGCCCGCAGCGCCAGAAGAAGTCGGCCCGTCCGGCCGCAGCCGCCGGAAAGCCGGCCACGCAGCGCCCGTCCACATCGGTTCCGCGTTCGGCGCCGATGACATCGGGCGCCAACGCGCTCAAGGCCGACTACGACATGGACGTGATGGTGGAAGAACTCCCCGTGATCCGTTCTTCGGAGGTCGTGGTGCCGATCTCGCGCAAGCTGGAACTGACCGAACTAACCGAGCGGACCTGCAAGTGGCCGATCGGCGATCCGCTGGCCGAGGATTTCCATTTCTGCGGCAACGACTCCGGCGAGAGCGGCCCCTATTGCGCCTACCACGCCCGGCTGGCCTTTCAGCCGGCATCCGACCGGAAGCGCAACCGCCGCTGACCGCCTATGCCGCGGGGCCTCCAGCCTGGCCCCGCCGGCGCGGCTCGTGGAGCATTCCCGCCTATCGGTCGAATGCCCTGATGCCCGCGCTTCCCTGCCGGACCCCGATCACCGGACCGCCAGGGCAAGGAGGCGCAGGCGAGCGCCTTCCCCATTCAAGAAAATCGAAACGCAATACCGGGTCCCGCCTTCGCGGGAGCCGCCCGGAGCACTTGCAGCGACGATGGCGGCCGGTTTCTCGTCCGCAATTGCGTCAAGACAACGCGACCGCGCAGCGCTTCAACGAAAAGCCGATCTGCCCTAGGTCTCGTAGACAACCTTGTGACTGTCGTCGTCCTTCGGCCGTTCCGCGTCGAGCTGGCGGCCGGTGGCGATGAAATAGACCGTCTCGGCCACGTTCGTCGCGTGGTCGCCGATGCGCTCGATGTTCTTGGCGCAGAACAGCAGGTGGGTGCAGGGCGAGATGTTGCGCGGGTCTTCCATCATGTAGGTCAGGAGTTCGCGGAACAACGACGTGTACATGCTGTCGATCTCCTCGTCGCGATCGCGCATCGCCGGTATGCGTTCAACCGAACGGGAGGCGTAGGAATCCAGCACGTCCTTCAACTGGCTCAGCGCCAGCTCGGCGAGGGCTTCCAGGCCGCGGTAGAAGGAACGCGGCTGGCTGTCGCGGGAGATCGCGGAAACACGCTTGGCAATGCTCTTGCCGAGGTCGCCGACGCGTTCCAGGTCGGCGGCAATCCGCATGGCACCGATGATCTCGCGCAGGTCCTGCGCCATGGGCTGGCGCCGGGCGATGATCAGGACGGCCTTCTCGTCGATCTCGCGCTGCAGCCGGTCGAGAACGGCGTCGCGTTCGCGGACCTCGTCGACGAAGCTCTCGTCCGCCCGCACGAGCGCGGAGACGGCATCGAAGACCATGGATTCCGCCATGCCCCCCATCTGGGCAATCTTGTCCGACAGGGCATGGAGATCCGTGTCGAAGGCGCGCACGGTATGGTTTGAATCCGGCATGGTCGCTTTCAACTCCTCCCTCTGTTGCGGCTTCCCGAAGCAAGCCGATCTCACTAACCGGCTAACATGTTTTCCGGTCCTTGTCGCCTGCAACCCCTACGGGTTCTGACCGAGCGGAAGGATCACCGTGAAGACCGAACCCTTGCCCGGTTCCGATTCAATGCGAAGCTGGCCACGATGGCGCGCCACGATGTGCTTGACGATGGCCAGGCCCAGCCCCGTTCCCTTGCGAAGCCGGCTTTCGTCGGCGTCGACGCGGTAAAAGCGCTCGGTGATGCGCGGCAGGTGCTCTTTGGGGATGCCCTTGCCATAATCGCGAACGGCGACGGCGAGCGATCGCTGGCCGTCGATCTCGACCGGGCGGGCGTCGATGTCCACGCGGCCGCCCGCGCTTCCATACTTGCAGGCATTGGCGATCAGGTTCTCGAAGACCTGGAACAATTCATCCTCCTCGCCGGCGACCAGCCGGGGCGATTCGTGCCAGTCGCAATGGATTTCGACGCTGTTGTCGCCGGCCAGGTGGGCCAGCGAGCCAATCAACCGATCCATCAGTGCCTGCAAATCAACCGATTGACGACGCCGCAACACTGGCTTCATTTCAAGACGCGACAATGACAGGAGATCATCGATCAGACGGGCCATCCGGTCGGCCTGGTCCTGCATGATGCCAAGGAAGCGGTCGCGCGCCTTCGGGTCATCCTTCGCCGGGCCGCGCAGGGTCTCGATGAAGCCGGAGACGGAGGCCAGCGGGGTGCGCAGTTCGTGGCTGGCATTGGCGATGAAGTCGGAGCGCATCCGCTCCATGCGCCAGACCTCGGTTCGATCGGAAAAGGTGGCGAGGTAGTGACCCGGTGCGCCCGGCAACGGCGTGGCCGTCACGCGGTAGCGCCGCTCCAGCGGCGAGCGCTCGGCATAGTCGGCGGAATGCGTGCGCCCGTCCCTCAGGACGGCATCCACCAGGTCCATCATCTCCGCGGTCCGGAAGCGCAGGCGGAACGAGGCCCCCTGCCGGAACTCGCCGAAGATCTCGCGCGCCGCGAGGTTGGCGAACCGGACCTCCGCGTTGCGGCCGAAGATCACCAGGGGGTCCGGAAAGGCATCGGCGAAGACGTGGGCGGCCTCGTCGTTGGCAGGATCGGGCAGGAAATCCGTCTTGTCAGGCACCTCCTCATTCCGGGACAGGCGCCAGATCTGAACAGCTCCGACCACAAGCAAGAGAATGACCGAGGCTGGCGCGAACGGCGACCCGGTGAGAGCCAGCAGCAGGGCCGGAACAGCTGCCAGGACCACGAACAAAAGGGAGCGCCAGGGGCCGGGAGGAAACAACATGGAGCCTTTCGGAGTTGAGGCGCATGGCGCCGGACTTGCTGCCCCGGTTTTCATTGCGACGCGTTTGGGGCAAAGATCAGCTTCCATGTTTTGTTTGAATGAAGGTTTGATGACAATGGGAAAGCGCGTCAGTCACATCGGCGAAACCGAGTTGAAGCCGATTTCCATCGAGGTCGACGGCCACCAGCGGGTGTTCGACATCGGCGATCCGGACCTGCCGGACTGGGTCAAGGACCACGTGATGACTGCCGGCGGCTACCCTTACGACGACAAGATGGACCGCAAGGACTACGACAAGACGCTCGAGGACCTGCAGGAGGAACTGGTCAAGCTGCAGACCTGGATGCAGAAGACCGGGCACCGCGCCATGCTGCTGTTCGAAGGCCGCGACGCGGCGGGCAAGGGGGGCTCCATCGCCGCCTTCCGGCAGTTTCTCAACCCGCGCAACGCGCGCAACGTGGCCCTGTCCAAGCCGACGGAGATCGAGCGGCAGCAATGGTATTTCCAGCGCTACGTGCTGCATTTCCCGACCGCCGGCGAACTCGTCACCTTCGACCGCTCCTGGTACAACCGGGCCGTCGTCGAGCCGGTCATGGGGTTCTGCACCACACCGGAATATCTGAAGTTCGTCGATGACGTTCCGGATTTCGAACGGATGATCGTCGACGAAGGCATTCACCTGTTCAAGTTCTGGCTGAACATCGGCCAGGAGACGCAGCTCAAGCGGTTCCACGACCGGGTCCACAGCAGCCTGAAATACTGGAAGTTTTCGCCCATCGACATCGCCGGCATCACCAAGTGGGACGCCTATACCCAGCACCGCGACGCCATGCTGGAAAAGACGCATTCAAAACACGCGCCATGGACCGTCGTCCGGGCCAACGACAAGCGCCGGGCGCGCATCGAGATCATCCGTCACGTGCTGAGAACCATCGATTTCCCCGAGAGGGACGCTGAGAAAATCGGCGAACCGGACGAGAAGATCATCTGCTCGGGCGCGGAGTTCATCGAACGGCTGGATAACGCCTGAGCGAAGACGGGCGGTGCGGCGTCTTGTGCCAGTAGTGCGGCGAGCGGACGAGACTGGCGAGCGCGCGCCAGGCCGCCCAGGACTGCAGCAGCCAGTAGAGCGGCAGGACCGGGAGGAAGCGCCATTGCCGGGCGCGTTCCAGCCGCGACATGGCCTTCAACCCCAGCGCGGCCTGCGTGAGATAGGCCGCCGCCATCACCGCCAGGTCGCCATACCAGAGGGCCAATGCCGGACCTTCCGGCGGCTTGAGGGCACCCGTCCAGTAGAGCGCGGCGAGGACGTAGGCGGCGGGATGCACCAGGGCGCAGAACACGATGCCGAGCAGGAAGACCTGGATGACGAGGAAATCGGCCAGGCCTGTTTCTCTGACGAGACGCAGCGGCGCGCGGGTGTGGACGAGCCAGCATTGCATCCAGCCTTTCAGCCAGCGGGTGCGCTGCCCCAGCCAGTCGCCGAGCCGGTCCGGCGCGTCCTCCAGCGTCGGCCGCGCGATGACGCCGATACGGTAGCCGAGCCGGACAAGACGAACGGCGAGATCCGCATCCTCGGTCACGTTGTAGGGATCCCAGCCGAGGGCAGCGTCGAGGACCCTGCGGCGGAAATGGTTCGAGGTTCCGCCGAGCGGCAGGAACCGGTGACGGCGGGCCAGCGCGACAAGGAGGCCGCGAAACAGTGATGCATATTCCAGGGCAAACATGGCCGTCAGCCATGTGTCCGCGGAATTGCGAACGAAGAGCGGCGCCTGGAGACAGGCAAGCCGGTCGTCGGCCATATCGAAGGCCTGCCAGGCTTCCAGCAACTGGTCCGGATGGGGCCGGTCCTCCGCATCGTAGAGAACCACGAAGTCGCCCCGGGTCAGCGGCAGGGCGTAGGACAGCGCGTTGGGCTTGGTTCGCGGCCCGCCGGGCGGAACCTCGATCACCTCCACCAAGGCGGCCAGCGCATGGGCATGGACCGCCTCGATCGTTGGACGGTCGTCGGCCTCGCAGACGATCTTGATCTCCAGCTTGGACCTGGGCCAGCGCAACTGGCCGAGGTGGACCAGCAGTTCGCCGATCACCGGCGCTTCCCGGTAGGCCGCGACGAGGACCGTGTAGCGGGGAAGATCGCACGGCCTGGAAGGCAGCAAGGGCGCCGGGCGCCGTGTCCCCGCGGCTGGAAGCGCGAGAACCCGCAGCACAAGGCAGGACAGGAAGAAGAGGCTGGCGAGACCATGCAGGAGCGCAAGAGTCGATTGGCTGGCGACGAAGAGGCCCGCGGGAATGGCGACCAGGAGCATGCCGGCGACAAGGCTTTGCCAGGTGTTGGCCACGAGCCGCGCGGACAGGTCCGGACGGCGGACGAAGAGCCTGCCGGCGCTGTCGCCGACCCGGCTCCCGGCCTGGCATTGCAGGAGCGCGCCGCGCAGGACATGGGGCGAAACCACGGTGAGATGCTCCACTGTCCCTTGCCGGGCGCCCTGCAGGCGCTGCATCACCTGCAGGTCGGAAATATCGGGCGAGACCAGCCGTTCAGGGCGTCCGCCCGGTTGCTGGTAGATCAGCTGCGGCCTGTCGCCGGTTGTGGCCGCAACGTGGCGATGATCGATGACCGCGCGGAAGCGCAGGCCGAATTCCCGGGCAAGGCAGCGGAAGTAGCGCGCCGTGTCAGTGCCCGGCAGGGCCAGGAGTTCCTCCTGGACACTGGTGCCGTTTTCCCGGGCCCTGCGGATCAGTTGCAGCGTGCGTTGCGGCGGTATGCCGGCGTCCGCGAAGACCCGGACCAGGCGGCGGGATTCCGCATGGAGCAAATCCGGTGACGCGGGCCCGGCCGCCGGCTGATCCCGTTCCCGAGTGCCGGTTGGCGGCGGGTCGAGGCCCGAGGCATCGCCGGGTTGCGGATACCGCCTGGCCTCCGTCCGGGCCACGACATGGCCCCTGCCCGGCAGTGCCGGCGCGCCTGCTTCCTTCCCGCGATCCTGGCCCTGCAACAAAACGATCCGCACCCTTGCTCCTGCCCGGTCCAGTGTAAGGACCGGCGGGCTGGGACGAATGGTGCGATCACGTAATGTAACCCTGCCGGATGGCTTCGGCGACGGCATGGGTGCGGTTTGCCGCGCCAAGCTTCATCTTGGCGCTGAGCAGGTGCTTCTCGGAGGTGTGTTCCGAAATGCCGAGGATGCGGGAGATCTCCCATTCGCTCTTTCCTGCAGCGGCCCAGCGCATGCACTCGGCCTCCCGGCGCGTAAGGCGAATGGGGCGGCTGGCGTCATCGGCGACAACCAGTTGCATAGCCCGTTCTATCGCATAGGTTGAAACGAGGGTGACCATGCCGAAGTCCTCCGGCGACAGGTCCATGTCCTCGCCGCCGAGCGACAGAAGCGCCAACGCGCCATCGCCGGTGATGAGCGGGATGGAAATCCCCATCCGGATGCCGAACTCGGCGATTTCATGCAGCACGACCTGGCCCGGATGGCCCTCTCCGGCCGCGGCGGCCGCTTCGCGCCAGTCGAAGGGGCGCATGTGCGTCTTGACGTAGTGAACCACCGGGCTGATCCGCGCATAGTCGCGCAGGATATAGCGTTCAACCCAAGGTTCCGGCCATCCGCGCAGCAGGATGTGCTCACGCTCGTATCGCGGCTCGGCATGCGGATTGGCCTGCGAACCGATGATCATGCGATCGAGACCGAAACGGCCGGTGATGCCGAGCAGGGTGTCACAGACTTCCTGTGCACAGTTCGTCCGGCCGATCCGGCCAACGTGATCGAGGGTATCCTCGAAGATGCTCTTGTTCATATCCATTGCCCCCGCAAAGATATATGTCGGCGCCACACACTAGCGCAGGTTGATTAAACCAAGGTGCGCACACGCTTTCCATAAATCACGGGTTGTGATCGCGTTTATCGTTATCGCCGGTCGCGCCGCTGCCGCGGTCATGGTATGCACGGCATCTGACGACGTCCCCCGGACCGGTGCCCGCCGGCCGGAATCCCCAAGGAGGCCCAGCGGCGGTGCGGACCATTCGATACCTGCTCACCCTCGTTCTCGCGTCCGTCTCCATGGCGGCGGCGGCCGCCGAGACCGGTCCGCGGTCCTTCCCGATGGTATGGGACCCGCACGAGCGGCTTCCCGTGGTCAAGCTTACCGACATCCAGCGGGTGCGCTTCCTGGTGACGCTGGACTACCCGCCGTTCAGCTTCCTGGATTCGGGCGGCAAGCTGGCCGGGTTTCACGTCGACCTGGCCCAGAGCCTCTGCCGCGAACTGGACATCCTCGACGCGTGCCAGATCCAGGCGCTGCCTTGGGACGAACTGGCCGGGGCGCTGCGGTCCGGCCAGGCGGAAGCGGTGCTGAGCGGCCTGCCGGCAGGCGCCGACCTTTCGGATATCGTGCTGACGCGTCCGTATTTCCCGCTTCCCGCGCGTTTCGTGACCCGGCGCAAGGCGCCGCTGGAGGAGCCGCTCACCCGCTCGCTCGCCGGCCACAGAACCGGCGTGATGGCCGGATCCCGCCACGAGGCGATGCTGCGCGCCTGGTTCCCCGAGGCACAGGTGGTGACCTACTCGCGGGAAGACTGGATGCTGAGCGACGTGAAGGAGGGCAAGACCGACGCCGCGTTCTCCGACGGCATGCGCCTGTCCTTCTGGCTGGGCGGCAAGGAGGCCGACGCCTGCTGCATGTTTTCCGGCGGCGCCTATTACGCGCCGGCGTTGCTCGGCCCCGGGCACCGGATCGCGGTCACCGCGAAGATCGCCAGGCTGGCGCCGGCACTGGACCAGGCGCTCAAGCAACTGGCGATAAAAGGCGTGATGGAAGAACTCTACCTGCGCTATTTCCCGGTCGGCTTCTTCTGACCCGCCGCGTCCGCGCCATCGTTGACGCGGTAGCCGGCCACCCTGAAGGGAAGCGCCAGCGTCCACGGCAGGCTCGCCGTCACGGGACCGCGAAAATCATCTAGGCCGATGGTCATGGCGTCATGACCCGCCTTCGGCTGGTCGCGGTAGGTCCGGAACAGGCGGTCCCAGACCGGCAGGTTGAAGCCGTAGTTTGAATCGGTCTCGGGCTGCCAGGACGAGTGGTGCACGCGGTGCATGTCGGGCGTCACGAGGACCAGACGCAGGATCCGGTCCAGCCGGTCCGGCAGGCGGGCATTGGCATGGTTGAACATGGCCGTCGCGTTCAGCACGATCTCGAAGACCAGGACAGAGACGGCAGGCGGGCCCAGCAGGATGACGATGGCGGCCTTCCAGAGCATGGACAGCAGGATTTCCAGCGGATGGAAGCGCAGCGCGGTCGTCAGGTCGAAGCCGGTGTCGGCGTGGTGCATCCGGTGGATCCGCCACAGAAGCGGGATCTTGTGGCTGGCCACGTGCTCCAGCCAGACCGCGAAATCCAGAATGACGAAAGCCAGGATGCCCGCAACGACGGGCGGAATGCCGGCCTGGCGGAAGAGCCCCCAGCCGTTGGCCTCGGCCCACAGCGCCATGCCGACGGCGGCGGCGGGAAACACCAGGCGGAGCAGCACGGTGGAGAGGACGACCATGGACAGGTTGGTGAACCAGCGCCGACCCTTCCAGCTTCCCGCCATTTCCGGCCGCGCCAGACGCGGCGAGACAAGTTCGAACAGCGCCATGACGGCAAAGACCGCGGCAAAGGCGGCAAAGCGGATCAGGGGTTCGGGAAATGGCAGGGTCATGGGCGGCCTTCATCCTGGATCAGGGCATGTCCGACCTGCCATCCCGCAGCGCGTCCGCACGGGCAAGTCACATTCGCTTGACCCGGTCGGCCGCTCACTCGCTGGTGCGGAAACGGGCCTGGGCCCCGCGCTCGATGGCGGCCACCGTCAGCTTGTCGAGGCCGAGCCGGTCGCGAAGCATCTGGAGGAAGCGCAGTTCCTCCTGCTCGACGTGGAGATCGGCGGCAGCAACCTCGACGGCAACGGCATAGGCCGTGTCGTAGAGACGCGGCGGCACCGATTCCAGAACGATATCGAAGATACGGTCGAGGCCGTCGTCGCCCTGGAGCAGTTCCTGGCAGACCCGCGCAGCGTCCATCAGGCGGTCCTCGCCATAGCCGCGGAACACCGGAAGCGTGTTGATGAGATTGCCGATCCGTTCCAGTTCGTCATCGGACATGGAGCGATCCACCGCCGACATCACCACCATCACATAGACCAGGGCATCCTGTTTCGCGAGCAAGCTCATCGGCAACTCCAGTTCAATCGAATCCGCCGCATAGGTAGGAAGTGCGCCGGCATCGCGCAAGCAAAATCGCAGCGGCCAATTGACCACCGTGCGGCAGTTCAATATCAGGGTCCGCGCGCCAATCGACACCTCCAGCAGCCTTTCCGGAGCGCCACCGCCCCATGACCGCGTCTTCCCTTCCGTCCCTCGGCATCACCCCCGGCCTCACCCATGCCGCCCAGGCCAGCAAGGCGTGGCCGTTCGAGGAAGCGCGCAAGCTGATCAAGCGGTACGAGAAAACGGGCTACCCGGCGGAGGTGCTGTTCGAGACCGGCTACGGGCCGTCCGGCCTGCCGCACATCGGCACATTCGGCGAGGTGGCGCGCACGACGATGGTGCGCAACGCGTTCCGCGTGCTGACCGGCGACAAGGTGCCGACGCGCCTGCTCTGCTTCTCCGACGACATGGACGGGATGCGCAAGATCCCGGAGAACGTGCCGGATCGCGCCGCGCTGGAGCCGTACCTGCACATGCCGCTGACCGTGGTGCCAAACCCGTTTGGCGGCGACTACCCGAGTTTCGGCCATCACAACAACGCCATGCTGCGGCGCTTTCTCGACACGTTCGGCTTCGACTACGAATTCGCCAGCGCGACGGATTATTACAAGAGCGGAAAGTTCGACGACATCCTGCTGAAGGTTCTCGACCGCTACGACGCGATCATGGACATCATGCTGCCGACGCTGGGCGAGGAACGGCGGGCGACCTATTCGCCCTTCCTGCCGATCTCGCCGAAGACCGGGCGCGTGCTCTACGTCCCGATGAAGGCGACCGACCCGGTCAACGGCACGATCACCTATGTCGACGAGGACGGCGACGAGATCACCCAGCGAGTGACCGGCGGACAGGTGAAGCTGCAGTGGAAGCCGGATTTCGGCGCACGCTGGGCGGCGCTCGACGTCGATTTCGAGATGTTCGGCAAGGACCACGGGCCGAACATGATGGTCTACGATTCCATCTGCAAGGCGCTCGGTGGCCGTCCGCCGGAGCATTTCGTCTACGAGCTGTTCCTCGACGACAAGGGGGAGAAGATCTCCAAGTCGAAGGGCAACGGGCTGACCATCGACGAGTGGCTGGCCTATGCGCCGACCGAAAGCCTGGCGCTTTACATGTTCCAGAAGCCGCGCACCGCCAAGCGGCTCTTTTTCGACGTGATCCCGCGCGCGGTGGACGAGTATTTCACCTTCCTGTCGGCCTACGAGCGGCAGGACGAGACCAACCGGCTGGCCAACCCGGTCTGGCACATCCACAACGGCAACCCGCCGGCCGGCGACATGCCGGTCAGCTTCGCCATGCTGCTCAACCTGGTGAGCGCCTCCAACGCGCATGACAAGGACGTGCTGTGGGGCTTCATCTCGCGCTATGCCCCGGGCGTGACGGCCGAAACGCATCCCAAGCTCGACGAGCTCGTCGGCTACGCGATCCGCTATTTCGACGATTTCGTGCTGCCGGCAAAGACGTTCCGGGCCCCCGACGAGGTGGAGCGCGCGGCGCTTGGCGCGCTGGAAGCCTCTCTCGGCACGCTGCCGGCGGATGCCGACGGCGCGGCGATCCAGGACGCGGCACTGGACGTGGCACGCGGGATCGAGCGCTACCAGGACCACAAGAAGACCAGCCCCGACGGTGGGCCGGGCGTCTCGGTGGTCTTCTTCCAGATGATCTACGAGGTGCTGCTCGGGCAGGAACGCGGGCCGCGCTTCGGCTCGTTCACCGCGCTCTATGGCGTGGAGGAAATGCGGGCCCTGATCCGCAAGGCGCTGGCCGGCGACCTGGCCTGACCGGCCCTGCTATTCCTTCGACAGGAGCAGGCGGCTCTGCTTGCCGAGCGTCTCCGACAGCTTGCCGGCCATGCCGGCGAGCAGCGTCGGCAGCATGAGCACGATGGTCATGTCTGTTTCGCTTACATCCACCGTGCCGGTCACGGTCTGGCCGAAAGCACCGGCTGAGAAATTGAGCTGGTCGCCGTTCCATTGCTTGTCGAGGCGCACCCCCATGCCGAGCGCTTTCTCGACCTGGTCGAAGCGGTCGCGTACGCGCTGCAGCGCCTGTTCACGGCCCAGTTCGTGGGAGACGGTGATGGTGACGGGCTTGGCCATGATCGTCGGGTCCTGACTGCTTGAGGTTCTCTGGCCCGCATATGGGCGTCATTGGCTGGCCTGTGAAGACGGCGCAGGCGAATTGATTGTCCGGAAGGCATATAATCCCCTGCCCTGCTTGCGCGCCGCGTCGAGCCTGGCGCCGAGGTCCGGTGTCAGGGCCTTCGCCACCCAGCCGTTGTCCGCCAGCCATGCCGCCATGTCCTCGCCGGCCAGCGTGCAGGAGGTGGTGATGATCGCCGGATTGGGCTTTTGCGGCGCCCGGCACTCGATGGCCCGGGCGCGCATCCAACGGCGCAGTGCGGATCGCGCCATCATCCCGCAGGGCCGGGTTTCGCCGCCCTCGACGCTGCAGGTTGCCTGCAGCGGCAGCACCTCGATGCCTTCGAGGCGTACCCGCTGGCCCTCGGCCTCGATCAGGTTGGTCTCCGCGGCGACCGGCTGATGCAGGAGGCGCTTCTTCCAGCCTGTCCTGTCCGACGGATCGGGCGGCGGGGCCGGTGTCGCCGGTGCGCCGAGCGGCCCGAGCGGCGGACGCGGCGCGACGCGCTCGTAGCCCGGCAGGGCCGCGGGAGCCGGTCCCTCGTTCGGGCGCGCCTGCTTGGGCGCCGGTTCTGCCTCCGGCAGGCGTGTGGCAACCGGTTCCGGCGCGGCCGCGGCGGGGCCGGCGGCATCCGACTGCGGCGGCAGCTTGGCCACCGCCTGGCGCTCGTCGCGCGGCCAGTACTCCATCACGGCAAGGAGGGCCGCGACGAGGACGACAGGCAGGAGGAGATAGCGCAGGCGCACGGCGGGCCTACTGGCTGGCCCACAGGATGCGGGCGATCCAGTCGACCTGATCCAGCGGCAGCGTGCGCGGCGGATGTTCCGGATTGAGGGAGGCCAGTTCCAGTTCGCCGTCCCCCTGCCTGGCGAGCACCTTGGCCATGACCTCGCCGCCCGACGTGCGGACCACGACGCGGTCGCCCTTGCGGACGCGGGCACCGGGCTGGACGATCAGGCGATCACCGTCGCGATAAACCGGCAACATGGAATCGCCCGTCACTTCCAGCGCATAGACGCCTTCACCCGGAGACACCGGGAAATCGACGATATCCAGCCCCTGGCCGACCGGGAAACCGGCATCGTCGAAGAAACCGCCGGCACCGGCCTGCGCCACGCCGAGCAGCGGCACGCGGGCGGGCGCTGTGCCGCCGGCGCCGGCGTGCAGCAATTTCATGAAAACATCCAGCGGCGTGGCGGTGGCGACCAGAACCTTGGAGATGGATTCGGTGGACGGCCAGCGCGGGCGGCCATCCGCCGACTGGCGCTTCGACCGGTTGAACGCGGTGGAGTCGAGCCCGGCCTTCTTCGCCAGCCCGGAGGCCGACAGACCGTTTTTCTCGGCAAGAGCATCCAGCGCTGCCCAGACGCCTGCATGGGAAAGCATGATCGGCCCCTTCCGGTCAGAGGAAAATTTACCTTATGCCAGCGGTCCCTTGGCTGTCCATAGCGCATGCCCGGATGTGGAACCGATGCCCGGTTTCGCTGCGGTGGCGCTGAAGGCCTCAGGCCATGTCTGCGGAGAAGGGCTTGCGTCCGGTTTCCAGTGCGCGATCGAGGTAGTCGATCCGGTCCTGCCCCCAGAAGACCTCGCCGTTCAGCACATAGGAGGGACTGCCCAGCGCGCCAGCCGCGATGGCCTCTTCGGTGTTGACGTCGATGATCCCGGTGACCAGCCCGCTGCGGGCCTGGGCGATGACGCCTGCAGCATCGAAGCCGGCCTTGCCCAGCCGATCGGCGATCACCGCCTCGTCCGCGATATCGGCCTCGTCCACCCAGACCACGCGGTAGAGGCTCTCGACATAGTCGAAGGGATCGCGCCCGTCCGCCACGAGGGCGGCGACCGTGGCATCGGCCAGCGACGGATCGGCCGGGAAATGCTTCGGTTTCAGGTTCACCGGCAGGCCACGCATCTCGGAAATGCGCTGGAGTTCGAGCATGCGGTAGCGCCGGCGCGAAACGGGACGCTGGCCCAGCGGCAGCGCGCCCGATGTCTGGAACACGGCGCCGAGCCGGAACGGCTTCAGGTTCAGCGTGGCGCCATGGCGGGCGGCAACCGCGCCGATGGCACGGTGACCGAAATAGCTGAACGGCGAAATGCAAGTGAAATAGTAGTCGATTGCGGTGGTCATGGTCCCTCCCTCGCCGGCCCGTTTGCCGGACGGGTTGGAGACTAGTGCACCGCGGGGAAAAGAACAGGGAGGATGGCGATCATCCCGGCGACCCGGCCTGCTTGGCAAAGGCGCGCAGGTTGGCATGGGAGGCCATGAAGGCACGCTCGGCCTCGGTCGGCGGGCGCGGCCGGTCCTCGTAGCCGAGCGCCTCGATCACATCGCCGGCGCGGACGAACTGCCGGTTGGCAAAGTCATAGATGCCCGCGGTGGTCATCACCATGGCCGCGGTCGTGCCGTCTTCCAGCAGGAAGCGGTGGCGGCCGATGATCTGGCTCTCTTCCCAGGTCTCGATGGTGGAAACGACCTCGAAGCGCCGCCACAGGCGTATCTCGCGGACATAAACCGCCTGGACCCCGCCCATCAGCGGCCCCCAGTTGCGCGAGCGCGTCAGCTTGAGCAGGCCGGAGCGGAAGAAGATGTCGAGCCGGCCGCAATCGGCGAGCATCATGTAGCGCGCGTTGTTGAGATGCAGGTTGGGATCGATGTCCGTCGGCAGGCAACGGAAGGTGAGCCGGCTCTGATCGCCGGCCCGAAAGGGACCGCGGCGGCGTTGCGTCGCCGCGATCCGGATCATGCGGGCCCAGACATACATGGGATGCGAGCCCTTTCAGCCTCAGGCGGCCTGCTTTTCTTCGGCCCTGGCGCCGTAGCGCTGGTAGAAGGTCTCGCCCTTCTCCGCCATGTCGACCAGGCCCTTCGGCGCCTTGAACTGCTTGCCGTACTTCTTCTGCAGCTTCTTCGCCAGGTCGACGAATTCGGCCACGCCCATGCCATCGATGTAGGACAGCGCGCCGCCCGTGTAGGGCGCAAAACCGAAGGCGAGGATGGAGCCGACGTCTGCCTCGCGCGGGTCGGTGACGATGCCCTCTTCCATGACGCGGGCCGCTTCGAGCGCGATGGTGACGAGGAAACGCTGCTTTAGTTCCTCGACGTCCACCTTTTCCGGCTTCTGCTGCGGATAGAGATCCTTCAGGCCCGGCCAGAGGTGCTTCTTCGCCGGCTTGGCCGGGTAGTCGTAGAAGCCCTTGCCGTTCTTGCGGCCAAGGCGCCCGTGGGTGTCGACCATGGCGTCGATGAGTTCGACGTGGCGCATGTCGACCGCCTTCTCGCCCATGTCGCGGATGGTCTGCTTGAGGATCTTCTGCGACAGGTCGACGGCCGTCTCGTCGTTGAGGGCCAGCGGCCCGACCGGCATGCCGGCCATCTTGGCGGCATTCTCGACCATGGCCGGCGGCACGCCCTCGATGAGCATGTTGTAGGCTTCCGACATATAGCGCAGCACGCAGCGGTTGACGTAGAAACCGCGGGTGTCGTTGACGACGATCGGCGTCTTCCTGATGGCCCGGACATAGTCGATGGCCGTGGCCAGTGCCTTGTCGCCGGTCTTCTTGCCCATGATGATCTCCACGAGCATCATCTTGTCGACGGGCGAGAAGAAGTGGATGCCGATGAAGTTCTTCGGACGCGCCGAGTTTTTCGCGAGCCCGGTGATCGGGATGGTCGAGGTGTTGGACGCGAAGATGCCGGTGGACTTCAGCACGGCTTCCGCCTTTTCCGTCACGCCCCGCTTGACCTCGGAATCCTCGAACACGGCCTCGATGACGAGGTCGGCGCCGTCGAGTTCGGCATAGTCCGGCGTGGCGGTGATGAGCGACAGGAGCTTTTCCTTGTCCTCGGCCGTGGCGCGGCCCTTCTTGATGAGCCCGTCCATCAGGCTGGCGGAATGTGCCTTGCCCTTGTCGGCGGCTTCCTGGTCACGGTCGACGAGGACCACGGGGATGCCGGCCTTCGCCGTGACGAAGGCAATGCCAGCGCCCATGAAGCCCGCGCCGA
This sequence comes from Zhengella mangrovi, assembly GCF_002727065.1. Classification (GTDB taxonomy): domain Bacteria; phylum Pseudomonadota; class Alphaproteobacteria; order Rhizobiales; family Rhizobiaceae; genus Zhengella; species Zhengella mangrovi. The sequence goes on from NZ_PDVP01000015.1 coordinate 102,722, forward strand.
GCACGCCGACCTTCTTGAACTTCGTCGGCTTGACGCCCTCGGGGCGGCGGGCGCCCTTGTTCAGTTCCTGCAGCGAGACGAAAAGCGAGCGGATCATCATGCCCGCCTCGGTCGTCTGGAGGATTTCGGCGAAATAACGCTGCTCGATGCGAAGCGCGGTGTCAAAGGGCACGAGAAGGCCTTCGTAGATGCACTTCAGGATCGCCGTCGCCGCCGGGTAGTTGCCGTAGGTCTGCTTGCGCAGGTGGGCGATGGCCGGCGGGAAGAGGTTGGCGCCGGCGGCGGAATAGACCGGGCCGCCGGGCAGCTTGAAGCCCTTCTTGTCCCACGGCTGGACCGGTTCGAGACCGTCCCTGATCAGCTTCTTCGCCTCGTCGACGAGCTTCTTCGCCGGGACAACCGCCGTCACCAGGCCCATCTTCAGGGCCTTGGCCGGCGACAGGGTCTGGCCGGAGGTCATCATCTGCATGGCCGACTGGGTGTCGGTCAGGCGCGGCACGCGCTGGGTGCCACCGGCGCCCGGGAAGATGCCGACCTTGACTTCCGGCAGGGCCATCTTCACCGCGTCACTGTCGGCGACCACGCGGGCATGGCAGGCCAGCGACAGTTCGAAGGCGCCGCCCATGCAGGTGCCGTTGATAGCGGAAACCCAGGGCTTGCCGCAGGTTTCAAGCTTGCGCCAGAGCCAGTTCATGCGGCCGGCGGCCTCGAAGACCAGTTCGGCAGCCTTCTTCGGGTCCCTGGCCTTGGCGTCGCGGATGGTGTCGAATATCCCGCGCAGCATGGTCAGGTCGGCACCGCCGGAGAAGCTGTCCTTCTTGCCGGAGGTGAAGACGGCGCCCTTGACGGCCTCGTCTGCGACGACCTGATCGACGATGGCGTCGATCTCGTCCATGACCTCCTGGGTGAAGACGTTCATCGACTTGTCGGGCATGTCCCAGGTGACAAGCGCAATGCCGTCGGCGTCCACGTCGACCGTGAAATTCTTGTAGTCAGCCATTTTCTTTTTCTCCCGATCAGACGCGTTCGATGATGGTGGCGGTGCCCATGCCGGCGCCGATGCACAGGGTGACGAGCGCGGTGTTGAGGTCGCGACGCTCCAGTTCATCGAGAACGGTGCCGAAGATCATGGCGCCGGTGGCGCCGAGCGGATGACCCATGGCGATGGCGCCGCCGTTCACGTTCATGCGGTCGTGGGGGATGTCGAAGGCCTGCATGTAGCGCAGAACGACGGAGGCGAAGGCCTCGTTCAGCTCGAACAGATCGATGTCCGACAGCTTCATCTTCGCGCGCTTCAGCAGCTTCTCGGTCACGTCCACCGGGCCGGTCAGCATGATGGCGGGCTCGGAGCCGATGTTGGTGAAGGCACGGATGCGCGCCCGCGGCTTCAGGCCCATGGTCTTGCCGGCCTTCTTCGAGCCCAGCAGGACAGCGGCCGCCCCGTCGACGATGCCGGAGGAATTGCCGGCATGGTGGACGTAGTTGATGTTCTCGATTTCCGGGTAACGCTGGATGGCGACGGCCTCGAAGCCGCCCATCTCGCCCGGCATGACGAAGGACGGGTTGAGCGAGGCGAGCGACTGCATGTCGGTGCCGGGACGCATGTGCTCGTCACGGTCGAGGATGGTCAGGCCGTTCTGGTCCTTGACCGGCACGACGGAGTTCTTGAACCAGCCCTTCTCCCAGGCGTGGGCGGCACGCTTCTGGCTTTCCACGGCATAGGCATCGACATCGTCGCGCGAGAAGCCGTACTTGGTGGCGATCAGGTCGGCGGAGACGCCCTGCGGCACGAAATAGGACGGCAGGCCGACCGACGGGTCCATGAACCAGGCGCCGCCGGACATGCCCATGCCGACGCGCGACATGCTTTCCACGCCGCCGGCGATGACGATATCGTCGGAACCCTGGGCGATCTTGGCCGCGCCCATGTTGATGGCGTCGAGACCCGAGGCGCAGAAGCGCGAGAGCTGAAGGCCCGGGGCCTTGATGTCATAGCCGGCCTCGAACGCGGAGGCGCGGGGAATGACCGAACCGGCCTCGCCGACCGGATCGACGCAGCCGAAAATGATGTCGTCGACGTTGCCGGTGTCGAGGCCGTTGCGATCGCGCACGGCTTCCAGCACCTTGGCGCCAAGGCGAACCGCCGGCACCTCGTGCAGGCTGCCGTCCTTCTTGCCGCGGCCGCGCGGCGTGCGCACGGCGTCATATACAAAAGCGTCTGCCATGGAATGTCTCCTTCTTCCGCCGCGGCTCAGAGGCTGCGGGCAATCAAAAGCTTCATGATTTCGTTGGTGCCGCCGTAGATGCGCTGCACGCGGGCATCGCGGAACATGCGGGCGATGGGGTATTCGTTCATGTAGCCGTAGCCGCCATGCAGCTGCAGGCATTCGTCGATGATCTTGTTCTGCAGGTCGCTCAGCCAGTACTTGGCCATGGAGGCCAGTTCGGCGCTCAGCCGGCCTTCCAGGTGCTCGGCCACGCAGTGATTGTAGAAGGCGCGGCCGACCGTCGCCTCGGTCTTGGCCTCGGCCAGCTTGAACTGGGTGTTCTGGAACTCCAGCACCGATTTGCCGAAGGCCTTGCGCTCCTTGACGTAGTCGATGGTCAGCGCCAGCGCCCGCTCGATCATGGAAATGGCCGTCGCGCCGATCATCAGGCGCTCCTGCGGCAATTGCTGCATGAGCTGGATGAAGCCCTGGCCCTCGTCGGCGCCAAGCAGGTTCGAGGTCGGCACGCGCACGTCGTTGAAGAAGAGCTCGGAGGTGTCGTTGGACTTCAGGCCGACCTTGTCGAGATTGCGGCCGCGCTCGAAGCCTTCCACCTCGTCGGTCTCGACCACGATCAGCGACGTGCCCCTGGCGCCCGCCGAGGGATCGGTCTTGGTGACGACGATGATCAGGTTGGCGTTCTGGCCGTTGGTGATGAAGGTCTTGGAGCCGTTGATCGAATAGTGGTTGCCGTCGCGCTTCGCCGAGGTCTTGATGCCCTGCAGGTCCGAGCCGGCCGCCGGTTCGGTCATGGCGATGGCGCCGATGAGCTCGCCGGACACCATGCGCGGCAGCCACTTGCGCTTCTGCTCTTCCGAGCCGTAGTGGACGATGTAGGGCGCGACGATGGAATTGTGCAGGCCGATGCCGAAGCCGTCGACGCCGACATGGCTGATCGCCTCGATGATGGCGGTCTCGTGGGCGTAGGTGCCGCCGGCGCCGCCGTATTCTTCCGGAACGGCCGGGCAGAGGAGACCCGCCTCGCCGGCCTTGAGCCAGTGCTCACGTCCGACGATCTCGTTCTTCTCGAATTCCTCGTAGTGGGGCGCGATCTCGGCCTCGAGCCATTTCGTCGCCATGTCCTTGAGCATGGAGACGTCCTCGGTCTCCCATTCGGGCCTGGTCACGCCCAGTACATCGGCCGGATTTGCAGCCATCGGTATCCTCCCGGATCTGCTGTTCCTGAAACTGGAGCGGGCCGGTTCGTCCCGGCCCGTTCCTTTCTCCTGCGGCAGCTTAGAACGCCTCGGCGGACAGCGCCATCATGGAATCGGCGCCGGCCTGGACGCGGGCGAGCCGCAGGGCCGTCTCGGGCAACAGCCGCTCCATGAAGAAGGTGGCGGTCACCAGCTTGTTTTCAAGGAACGGCCTTGCATCGCTGGCGCCGCTATCAAGCTGCTCCTGCGCGCTCTTGGCCGTCAAGGCCCACATGTAGCCCAGCGCGACGAGGCCGAAGAGATGCATGTAGTCGGTCGACCCGGCGCCGGCGTTGTCCGGCTTGGCCATGGCATTCTGGACAAACCACATGGTGGCGGCCTGAAGGTCGTTGAGCCCTTTCTTCAGCGCCTTGGTGTAGCCCTTCATCTGCTCGTTGTCGCGATGGCTCTCGCAGAACTCGCCGACTTCCTTGAAGAAGGCCTGCACGGCCCGGCCGCCGTTGGAGGGCAGCTTGCGGCCGACGAGATCGAGCGCCTGGATGCCGTTGGCACCCTCGTAGATCATGGCAATGCGGGCATCGCGCACGTACTGGCTCATGCCCCATTCCTCGATGTAGCCGTGGCCGCCATACATCTGCTGGGCATTGACCGCGTTCTCGAAGCCCTTGTCGGTCAGCACACCCTTGATGATCGGCGTCAGCAGGCCCATCACGTCATCGGCTTCCTGGCGTTCCTTCTCGTCGCCGGACCGGTGGGCGACGTCCGACTTCAGCGCGCTCCAGAGGATGAAGGCGCGGCCGCCCTCGTTGAAGGCGCGGATGGTCATCAGCGTGCGGCGGACGTCCGGGTGGACGATGATCGGGTCGGCCTTCTTGTCCGGGGCCTTGGGACCGGTCAGGGCGCGGCCCTGGATGCGCTCACGGGCATAGTCGGCGGCGTTCTGGTAGGCGATCTCGGAGATGGAGAGGCCCTGCAGGCCGACACCCAGGCGCGCCTCGTTCATCATCGTGAACATGGCCTTGAGGCCCTTGTGCGCCTCGCCGATCAGGTAGCCGGTGGCCTCGTCATAGTTCATGACGCAGGTGGCATTGCCGTGGATGCCCATTTTCTCCTCGATGGACCCGCAGGACACGCCGTTGCGCTCGCCGGGGTTGCCATCGGCATCCAGCGTGAACTTGGGCACGATGAAGAGCGAAATGCCCTTGACGCCCTCGGGCGCGCCCTCGATGCGGGCCAGCACCAGGTGGATGATGTTTTCCGACAGGTCATGCTCGCCGGCGGAGATGAATATCTTCTGCCCGGAAATGCGGTAGGAACCGTCCTCCTGCGGCACCGCCTTGGTGCGCAGCAGGCCCAGGTCCGTGCCGCAATGGGGCTCGGTCAGGTTCATGGTGCCGGTCCAGACACCTTCGGCCATCCTGGGAATGTAGGCCTGCTTCTGCTCGTCCGACCCATGGGCCAGGATGGCCGCCATGGCGCCCTGGGTGAGACCCGGGTACATCATGAAGGCCATGTTGGCGGAGGACATGTACTCGCCGACGGCGGTATGCAGCACGTAGGGCAGGTTCTGGCCACCGAATTCCTCGGGCAGCGCGAGACCCATCCAGCCACCCTCGCGATACTGCGCGTAGGCATCCTTGAAACCGTCGGGCGTGGTGACCGAGCCATCGTCGTGGCGGGTGCAGCCCTGCTGGTCGCCGACCTGGTTGAGCGGGAACATGACGTTCTCCGCCAGCTTGGCGCCCTCCTCCAGGATCGCCTCGATGACATCCAGGGATGCATCGGAGAAGCCGGGAAGATTGCTGAAGCGCTCGTAGCCCAGGACGTCCCTGAGTACGAAAAGCGTGTCCTGCACCGGAGCGGTATAGGTCGGCATGAAAGTCCTCCAGAGAGATGATTGTTGCTTGCGCCGGGCCAGCCGGCGGTCATGGTCAATTCAGCACAAAATGATTTACGTTTACGCAAACGTCAATAGCGGGCGAAAATTTTTGGCGCAGCTTTTTTGCCCTGCGCCATTTCCCTGCCCCCGGAAAAGCAAGACCCCCTCGCACCCGGTGGTGGAGGGGGTCCGTGTCACTGGCCCGTGGCGCTGCCGGCGGCCCTGTGTTCGAGCATGGAGCGCACCGCGCCGATGGCATCGGACAATTCGCCGATCGCCTCGTCGATGGCGACGCGCTGCGATTGCAGCCTGGCCATCTGCTTCTCGGATTTCTCCAGGGTGACCTTCAACTGGCGGACATTGGACCCGTCCGGTTCGTAGAGATCCATCATCTGCTTCACTTCACGCAGCGAGAAGCCGACCTTGCGCCCCATCAGGACCAGCTTGAGGCGGACCTGGTCGCGGTGGGTGTAGAGGCGCATGTTGCCGTCGCGAATCGGGTTGAGCAGACCCTTGTCCTCGTAGAAGCGCAGGGTGCGCAGCGTCACGCCGAATTCCTCGGCCAGTTCGCCGATACGCTTGCAGGCAAGGGCGGCGGCATCACCCGTCACGTTGCCGTCCACGGAGAGACCGTGGTCGACCGCAGTGTTCATGTTCATCCTGTTCTCAACTTTCCATGCACAAAAGCCCCGGAAGCGGCCAGCCAATCCTGGCGGCAATCTCATCCGGCATGGTTCCGGACAAGGCTCCCTGTCGGGCTTACGTTAAGTTATGACGTTTACGTAAGCGCCATATACCGACCCCGAAGCCCCGTTTCAAGGGGCAATTCGTCGCTGCCGGCATTTTTTTGACCAACCGATCAAATTAACGAATCCGTGAGCGGTTAACGCGTTGTTTACCATGATCGGATGAATGTGGGCCGTCGGTGATCCGTGCCACCTGTTCCGCGTTTTCATGGCCCACCACCCCGGCGCTTCCGCCAGCCAGAGCAATTCCAGCCATTCGGCTGTTCCGGCGGCAACCGCGCCAGGCCAGACAAGGCAGGCACCCTTGAGCGGTGCCGATTTGCAAGCGGGCGTTTCGATGAACGAGAAGAAATCCTACCTCGGCACCCTGAACGCGGGACGGGAACGCCGTTCGGGCGCGATCCTCGATGACATCACCGAGAAGCTCGACGCCCTCGAGCGCCGGATTTCGGGCGAGCGCGTGGCGCGCAACCAGAAGCCCGTCCAGGCCCGCCACGCCGAACTGCCAAGCCGTGACTATCGCGACGAACGCCCGATGCGCGGCGCCGGCACGGCGAATCACGATTACCGCGACCAGCGCCAGGCGCGGGGCGGGTCCTACTGCGACCTCGCCCGCGATCTCGACCGGGCACGCGAGCGGTCCGACGAGTTTGGATCGATCAGCCGCATCTCGTCTGATCTGCAGGCGCTGCGCGAAGAGCTGCGCCAGGAAATGGGCCAGGGCATACGCCAGGAATTCGAAACCCTGCGCCGCCAGATGGCCAGCATCTACGACGATGTGCGCTCGGGCCTGAGCAGCCGCGAACTGGCGCCGGAACTGGACCGCATTTCCCAGGCCGTGGCGGCGCTGTCGGAGCGCAGCGGCAACCGCGACGTGGCTGCCCTGCGGCACGAGGTGGAAGACCTGCGCGAAACCGTCGCCGACCTGGCGCGCGAGGAAACGCTGCGCACGGTGAGCAACCGCTGGGACGATTTCGACCGCCGCTGGGACCGCATCGCCAATCACATCGAGGGCGGCGCGGCGGCTTCCGACCGTGCCGACGCCCTGTTCGGCCGGCTGTCGGAGCGCATGGAAGCGATCTATGACGCGCTGGAGCAGGTTCCCTCGCGCGGCGCGATGTCGTCGCTGGAGGACAAGGTGCGGGTGCTGACCGAAGCGGTCGGCCAGATCGCGGATGCCCAGAACCGCATTTCGCCGGACCTGTTCCGCATGGTCGAGGACCGGCTCGACGAGATTTCGCGCGCCATCGTCGCCTCGTCTGTGTCGGCGCAGCCGGTGCAGCTGGATACGGAGCCGCTGGAGCGCATCGAGGCGCGAATCTCGTCGCTGGCGAACCAGATCAACGAGGTGGCCGCGCGGGATTCCTCCGAACTGGTCGCCCAGATCAACGCGCTGTCGCAGCGTGTCGATTCGCTCGCTCAGGACCGCGATCTGCCGTCCGAGGACCTGGAGCGGATCGCCCACCAGCTCGGCTCGATCACGCGGATCCTCGCGGAGACGCCGCCGCCGCCGGACATGGCGGTGATCCTCGACGGCATCGAGCAGCGCATCAACGCGCTCGGCACGACGCTGGAAAACAAGACGCATGACGCCTCGCGCCAGAGCCTGTCGCTGTTCAAGGACCTGGAAGGCCGGCTGTCCGACCTGACCCACAAGATCGAGGCAATGCCGCGCGGCAACGGCGACACGATCGCGGCGGCCTATTCGCAGGACATCGAGGCCCGGTTCCACGACCTGACGGCCCGGCTCGACGAGAGCACCCGGCGCCAGAGCAAGAGCGAGAAGGCCCTGCTCAATACGCTGGACGAACGGCTGCGCGGCTTCCAGAAGGAACTGGAGACCCGCCAGGCGCCGCAGATCGACACGCAGGCCATCGCGGGCATCGAAACCCGGCTGGCCGCCATTTCGAGCCACCTGGACGAGGCGAGCCGCGCGATCGCGCCGGAAATCGACGCGTCGATGATGGAAACGCTGGAGAGCCGCCTGGAGGAAATCGCCGGCCGTCTCTACGAGACCAGCCGCTCCGCCCGGGAGGCCGACCGCAGCCTCATCGAGAACCTGGAGAACCAGGTGTCCGACATGGCGCGGTTCATGTCGAACCCCGGCCCTGCCCTGCCGGAGCTGGAAAACCTGGCGCCGCGGCTGGAAGAAATCGAACGCGCGCTGGCGGCGAACCACGACACGATCCTGCAGACGGCGCAACGCGCCGCCGAGGACGCGCTGCGGTCTGCCGCCAAGACGAGCGACGCGCACCACGAGACGATCGCGGGCCTTGCCGCCGATCTCAAGGCCCTCGACAGCCTGGCGCGCCGGACCGAAGAGCGCAGCTCCAAGACATTCGAAGCGATTCACGAGACGCTGCTGAAGATCGTCGACCGTCTCGCCGCGCTCGAAAACCCGGCTTCGCAGTCCCGACCGGCGGCGCCGCAGGCGAAGGCGCCGGTGCAGAAGGCGGCGAAGCGCGCCGTTGCCGAGGCTCCCTCGCTGGACATGTCAGAGGATTTCCCCGAACCGGAACTCGAGCGGGAGCCGGCCCGTGCAGAAGCCGCGCCGGCAGCCTCCGTGTCGCCGTCGCAGGCCGCAGCCGCTGCCGCCTTTGCTGCGCTTGCGGATGACGAGCGCGAGGAACAGCCGGAGAGCGACAAGCGGCCGTCGATGCTCGGCGGACTGACGCGCGCCCTGCGCGGCAAGAAGGAGACGACCTCCCGCGAGCCCGACCTGGACGGCGCACCGATCCTCGACGACAGCATGGATGACGAGCCGCTCGCACCCGGCGAAGGCGCGCCCGATCTCACCGCCATCATGAACAAGGTGCGTGCCGAGCGCGACGGTGGCCAGGCAACCGATCCGGACGTCGCCAAGGCCGATTTCATCGCTGCCGCGCGCCGTGCTGCCCAGGCGGCCGCCGCCGAGGCGGAAATGCTGAAGGGCAAGGCGACTTCCGGCGGCGCGGCCAAGGCCAAGAGCGGTGTCGGCAGCGTGCTGCAGAAGAACCGCAAGCCGCTGCTGATGGGCGTCGGCGCGGTCCTGGTCCTGCTCGCCGGCCTGCAGGTCGGCAAGATGGTGCTGTTCAACGGAACCGACGAGGCCCCGGTGGAGAACACCGCCGCCATCTCCGAACCGGCGCAGACCGAGGACATCCAGGCGCGGCAGGTGATGCCGACAGCGGACGACAGCAACACCGCCGGCATGGCGTCGGACCCGTCGTCCATGGACCTGCCGGCGGACGAGACGACCGACAGCGCCTCGACCTTCGACGCGACCGGCGAACAGACCGCATCCACCGCGCCGGACATGGCCGCGGACGAGACGATGGCAACCGACCAGGCCGCTCCGGAAGCCATGGCCTCCACCGACACCGCGCCGGAAGCGACCGGCGCCTCCATCGACTTCGGTCCGGCCGACCTGCGCGAGGCAGTGGCCAGCGGCAATGCGAAGGCCTTCTTCGAGGTCGGCAACCGCTATTCGGAAGGCCGCGGCATCGCGGCGTCGCCGGAAGAGGCCACCAAGTGGTACAAGCGCTCGGCGGAAGCAGGCTTCGCGCCCGGGCAGTACCGCTATGCCAACATGCTGGAAAAGGGGATCGGCACCGACCGCGACCTCGAGGGCGCCAAGACCTGGTACCAGATGGCCGCGCAGCAGGGCAACGCCGGCGCGATGCACAACCTGGCCGTCCTGTTCGCCACCGGCGTCGACGGCGTGGTCGACAATACCTCGGCCGTGCGCTGGTTCCTCGACGCGGCCGAAATGGGCGTCAAGGACAGCCAGTTCAACCTGGGCATCCTGGCGGCCAAGGGCGTCGGCATGAAGCAGGACCTGATCGAATCCTACAAGTGGTTCGCGGTCGCCGCCCGCAACGGCGACAAGGACGCGGCGGCCAAGCGCGACGAGGTGGCCAAGGCGCTGCGGCCCGAACAGCTCGACAAGGCACGCGCCAAGGCCGACCTGTGGAAGCCGCGCACGCCCGATGCCGAGGCCAACACGCCCAGCATCCCGGCCTCGTGGAACGCGGCCCAGGAACAGACGGCCAGCGTGGACATGACCAAGGCCGTGCGCAACATCCAGCTGATCCTGAACAAGAACGGCTTCGATGCCGGGACACCGGACGGGATCATGGGCGACAAGACCAAGCAGGCCATCAAGGCGTTCCAGACGGCCAACGGGATGGCCGCGACCGGCGAGGTCGACAACGCGCTGATTTCCAAGCTCCTGGAGAAGAAGTGACGTGGCGGCACCGGCAAACGCCCGGTGCCGGCAAAGCCCGTGAACCATAGCGGCAAAGAGCATTTGACTCGCCGCGCGTGAAGGCGCAAGAAGCGGCGTGACCGGGGGCGGGACTCCCCAGATTTCCATTCACGCGGGACAGGCGGGTGAGCATCTATCTCCCGATTGCCGAATTGTCAGCCAACATGGCCGTCTTGCTGGCCATGGGCGCTGCGGTTGGTTTCATATCAGGCATGTTCGGCGTCGGCGGCGGGTTCCTGATCACGCCGCTGCTGATCTTCTACAACATCCCGCCGGCCGTGGCGGTGGCGACCGGGGCCAACCAGGTGGTCGCATCGTCCTTTTCCGGCTCGCTGGTTCACCTCAAGCGAAAGACCATCGACTTCAAGCTTGGCGCGATGCTGCTGCTTGGCGGGTTTGCCGGCTCGCTCGGCGGCGTCTTCGTGTTCGCGAAACTGCGCGAACTGGGCCAGCTCGACCTGATCGTCTCCCTGCTCTACGTCGTCTTTCTCGGCACCGTCGGCGGGCTGATGCTGTGGGAGAGCCTGGGCGCCATCATCCGCACCAAGCAGGGAGCGCCGGCAAACCTGCGCCGTCCGGGCCAGCACAACTGGATCCACAAGCTGCCGATGAAGATGCGCTTCCGCGCCTCGAAACTGTTCGTCAGCGTCATTCCCGTGCTGGGCCTGGGGGCCTTCATCGGGTTCCTTGCCTCGATCATGGGCGTCGGCGGCGGGTTCATCATGGTCCCGGCGATGATCTACCTGCTGAAGGTGCCGACGAATGTCGTGATCGGCACATCGCTGTTCCAGATCATGTTCGTCGCGGCCTTCACGACCATCGTCCATGCCATGACCAACCAGACCGTGGACGTCGTGCTGGCGTTCCTGCTGATGATCGGCAGCGTGATCGGCGCGCAATACGGCGCGAAGGTCGGCCAGCGGCTGCGCGGCGAACAGTTGCGCGCCCTGCTGGCAGGCCTGGTGCTGCTCGTCTGCCTGCGTCTCGGCATCGACCTGTTCCTGCATCCGGCGAACATCTACTCCATCGCCGCGGTGGGTGGCGCGTAATGGCCGGCGGGCTGACACGCGCGGTCCGGACCGTCCTCGCCGGGCTCGCCCTGCTGGCCGCCAGCCTCGGCGCCGAGGCCCAGGTCCAGACCGGCGGCCGCGAGACCATCCAGATCGGCCTTTCGACCGACAAGATCGGCATCACCTCGGGCTTCTCAGGCACGGACCTGACGATCTTCGGCGCCATCGAGAACAGCGACCCGCAGGTTTCCCGGACCGGCCGCTACGACGTGATCGTCGTGCTCGAAGGGCCGACGCGGCCGGTGACCGTCCGGCGCAAGGACCGGATCTTCGGCCTCTGGATCAACCGCGATTCCGAACATTTCGACAGCGTGCCGTCGTCCTACTCGATCTCGACGACGCGGCCGATCCAGGACATCACGACCGAGACGAGCTACCGGCAATTGGCGCTCGGCTCCGGAAACCTCGCCTTCAACATCGGCTCGTCGGAGAATCCGCAGATCGCCGAGTTCGCGACGGCGCTGCGCGGCATCAAGGAGCAGACGGGCCTTTATACCGAGCGCATCGGCGGCGTTCGCTTCCTGTCGCAGAACCTGTTTCGCGCGGCGGTCGCCATTCCAGCCAACGTGCCTGTCGGCACCCACCGTGCCCGGGCCTTCCTCTTTCGCAACGGCATTTTCGTCGACGAGGTCTCGGCGCCGCTGGTCATCGTCAAGTCGGGTTTCGAGGCGGCCATCTACACCAGCGCCAAGACCCAGGGACTGACCTACGGTGTGCTCTCCGTCATGCTGGCGATGCTGACCGGGTGGCTCGGACGGTTGCTCTTCCGCAAGGATTGACGATGCAGGCAGGATCCAGCCAGGAGCCGCGGACCCCCGATGGCGTTGCGAACGAGCGCATGGCCATGCGCCTTGCCCTTGCCGGGTTCCTTCCCTTCCTCGCGCTGACGCTCTGGCTTGCCGGCATCGATGCCGCGCATCCCTGGCGGGCCATGACCATCCTGCTTCTCAAGGGCTACGGCGCGGTCATCCTTTCGTTCCTGGGCGGCATCCGCTGGGGGATGGCGACCCGCGACAATGACGCGGCGACGTCACGCGGCCTGCTGCTGTCGGTCATCCCGTCGCTCGCCGGCTGGGTTGCTCTGGCGCTTCCCGATCCGCATGCCTTCGCGCTGCTGGCGGCGGGCTTTGCCGGGCAAGGCGCATGGGACCAGTTCGCGGTGAACGGCGGGCGCGCGCCGGACTGGTTCGGCCGCCTGCGCATGCGCCTCACGCTGCTGGTCGTTCCGGCCATGATCGCCGCGGTCTGGCTGACGCGCTAGAGCATTTCCGCCACACGCTGCACTGCGCTCGTCGGCCGACGCGCCATCGCGCAGGATCAGTCACCGATCAGGCGGTTGCGGGCCACGGCATAGAGCCGGTCCTGACCCAGCATGCAGGCGCGCATTTCTTGCGGATCGAAGAGACCGTGGAAGGCCCGGTCGAGGATGTTCAGGGCGCCGGTATAGGCGCCGAAGGCCGGCATGATCATCCGCCGGCCATCGATGGCGAAGCAGGGCCTGCGGACGGAGCGTCCCCGCTGCACCACGCGGGCACCGGGGTGCAGGTGGCCGGCGATCTCGCCACAGCCGGGGCTACCGGCCGACGGTTCGTGGCGCAAGGCAAGCGCACCGATGCACAGTTCGCTGGCCGTGTCGCCCGGCAGGCCCGCCGGGGCATCAGGATCGTGGTTGCCGGAAATCCAGACCCATTGCCGCCCGGCCATGAGGGACGACAGCAGCGCGCGGTCCTCGTCGGCGAGGCGGGCCGCCCCGTTGCCGTCATGGAAACTGTCTCCGAGCGAAACCACGACGGCGGGACGATGGCGTGCCAGCGTGACGGCCAGCCGCAGCAGCGTCTCGCGCGTATCGTAAGGCGGCAGGAAGTTGCGGCGGCCCGAAAGCGCGGTGCCCTTTTCCAGGTGCAGGTCGGAGACGAGCATGGTGCGGCTGTCGGGCAGAAAGGCGATGCCGGCCGGATCGAGCAGGACCGTTTCACCAGCGAGACCGGTTTCCAGCAGTGCGGGCGCGCGCGGCGGCATGGCACGGCGTTCAGTCATCGATGGCTTCATGTACCAGTTCATCGGCAATTTCCGCCAGGAGGCTGTCGCTCGCCTCGCCGCCAACCGTTTCACGACCGATCTCGAGCATGATCGGAACGGCGAGCGGCGAAATGCGCTCCAGGTCCCTGTGTACGATTCGTCCCTTGATTCGTGCCAGCATTTCACCCAGTCGGCGCACATCTAGCAAGCCCGTGGCGGCATCGACCCGCGTTGCCTTGAGAAGGATGTGGTCCGGTTCGTGGGTGCGAAGGACATCGTAGATGAGGTCGGCGGAGACGGTGACCTGCCTGCCGGTCTTCTCCTTGCCCGGATGACGGCGCTCGATCAGGCCGGCGATCACAGCGCAATTGCGGAAGGTGCGCTTGAGCAGGAAGCTCTCGTCGAGCCAGGCCTCTAGGTCGTCGCCCAGCATGTCTTCCTCGAACAGCGCCGCCCAGGACAGGTCTCCCCGCGCCGCCATCGCACCCATGTCGCCGAGCGACCAGATCGCCAGCGCATAGTCGGTGGCGACGAAGCCGAGCGGGCGGGCGCCAAGCCGTTCAAGGCGGCGGGTCAGGAGCATGCCCAGGGTCTGGTGCGCCAGCCGCCCCTCGAAGGGATAACAGACCATGTAGTGGCGAGCGGCGCGGGGAAAGGTCTCGATCAGCAGGTTGTCCCGGTCCGGCAGCACCGACTTGTCGCGCTGCAGGCGCAGCCAGTCGGCGACCTGATCGGGAAGCCGGGACCACGTGCCGGGATCGGCGAGCATGGCGCGGACCTGGTCGGCCAGGTAGGTCGACAGGGGAAACTTGCCGCCGGCATAGGCCGGGATACGGGCCTCCGTGTCGGCGGCCGTGGAGACGAAGCATTCGTTTTCCCGGATGGCCTCGAAGCGCAGCACCTTGCCGGCGAACAGGAAGGTATCGCCGGGCGCCAGCTGCTCAAGGAAATATTCTTCCACCTGGCCGAGCACGAGGCCGCCTCGCAGGGGACCGCTACGGCGCTGGGAGCGGGCCAGGCGCACGGTCAGCATGGGCGCCTCGATGATGGTGCCGACATTGAGGCGGTACTGCTGGGCGACGGAGGGATGGGACAGGCGCCAGGTCCCGTCGGCGGTCTGGCGGATCCGGGCAAAGCGCTCGTAACTGCGCAAGGCGTATCCGCCGGTCGCGACGAAGGCGACGACCTGGTCGAAATCCTCGCGCGCCAGCCGCGCGTAGGGCTCTGCCCGGCGGACCTCGTCAAAGAGGGCATCCGCCGTGAACGGGCCCGCACAGGCCATGCCGAGGACATGCTGGGCGAGGACATCCAGCGCGCCGTCGACCAGCGGCGGGGTGTCCTGGGCGCCAAGATAGTTGCCTTCCACCGCGGCCCGGCATTCCAGCACCTCGAAGCGGTTGGCGGGAACCAGGATCGCGCGGCTGGGCTCGTCCATGCGGTGATTGGACCGGCCGATCCGCTGCGCCAGCCGGCTCGCGCCCTTCGGCGCGCCGACGTGGATCACCAGGTCGACGTCGCCCCAGTCGATGCCGAGGTCGAGCGTCGAGGTCGCGACGATGGCGCGCAGGCTGTTGGTCTCCATCGCCTTTTCCACCCTGCGCCTTTGGCCGACATCGAGCGAACCATGGTGAAGGGCGATGGGCAGGCTGTCCTCGTTGACGGTCCACAGTTCCTGGAAAACCATCTCGGCCTGGCTGCGGGTGTTGACGAAGACCAGCGTGGTGCGGTTGCGCCGGATTTCCTCGTAGATGTCGGCGATGGCGTAACGCGCGGAATGGCCCGACCAAGGAATGCGATCGTCGGACTCCAAGATACGGATGACCGGCCTGGCGCCGCCTTTCACCTCGATGATCTCGGCCATGGCGCCGGGGGGATCCTGCGGCACCAGCCAGCGGCGCAGCCCGTCCGGGTCGGCGACCGTCGCCGACAGGCCGATCGTCGTCAGCCCGGGGCGCATCCGGCCAAGCCGCGCCAGGCCCAGCGACAGCAGGTGCCCGCGCTTCGAGGTGACCAGCGAGTGCAGTTCGTCGAGCACGACGGTCTGAAGGTCGGAGAAGAACCGGTCGGCATCCTTCGAGGCCAGCAGCAGGGCCAATTGTTCGGGGGTGGTCAGCAGGATGTCGGGCGGGACCAGCTTCTGGCGCTGGCGCTTGTGGCCGGGGGTGTCGCCGGTGCGCGTTTCCACGGAGACATCAAGGCCCATCTTGGCGATCGGGCGGGCGAGATTGCGCTCGATATCGACGGCCAGCGCCTTGAGCGGCGAGATGTAGAGCGTGTGAATGCCCCGCTTTGCCGCTCCAGGGCGGGAACGCGGACGGCCATCCAGCGCAATGAGGCTCGGCAGAAAGCCAGAAAGCGTCTTGCCGGCACCAGTCGGCGCGATCAGGAGCGCCGAACGGCCGGCAGTGACCAGGTCGAGAACGGCACGCTGATGCGGGCGCGGCTGCCAGCCCCTGCCCTCGAACCAAAGGCGGAACCGCCGCGGCAGAGCGACGGAATCAATGTCTTCGACAAGGGCAGCGGGCGCATCTGTCACGCCCGCAAGATAGGGTGGCGTCCCGTCGCCGCCAAGCATCAATGCAGGGCGGGGCCCTCGCCCGACGCGGCGTCTTCGGGAACGGGCTTGTCGACGCCGACAGGAACGGCGGCGACCAGGCGGGCTGCCGGCTTGCGGGCAATCACCACCAGCCCCTCGATGGGCAGGCCGCGATCCTTGCGGATGGCGGCGCGGCCGAGCGTCTCCAGCTCGAAACCGGACGCGGCCAGGCGCTCGCGGACATAGGCCTCGCCGTGGGCATAGCGGCGCGAGGGCAGGAGCACGAGTTCAACCTCGTCGGGCGCCGCCTCGACGGTGAAGGCAAACAGGCCGCCCGGGGCCAGGGTCGCGGACACCCAATCGAAGATTCGGGCCAGATCGCCGAGGTACATGAACACATCGGCCGCCGTGACCAGGTCCGGGGATACCGCGCAGAAACCGGGGGGCAGCATCGTCAGGTCGGCCTGCTGAAGGCGGTCGTAAATGCCTTTCCCGGCAGCCTTGCGCAGCATTTCGCCCGAAATGTCGCAGCCTTCCAGCTGGCTCGCGACGGCGCGCAGGCGGATTCCCATGAGGCCGGTCCCGCAGCCGAGATCGAGCGCCTTGGCAAAGCCATCGGCCTGCACCCCGGCAAGGGCATCGGCGAGGAGATCGGGAGCGGCGTAGTCCAGCCGCTCGACCAGCGCCTGGTCGAAATCGTCGGCGTACTGGTCGAACAGGGTCTCGACGAAGGCCGACGGCATGATCGCCGCATTGGCGACCTGGCCGGCCAGCTGCAGCTTCAGCGTCGCGCCCAGGGGATCGGCCGGGTCGATCGACAGCGCCCGGCGCCAGCTTTGCGCGGCGCCGTCGAGGTCGCCGGCCCGCTCCTGGATTTCGCCGAGGCGAAACCAGCCGGCCGACCAGCGCGGCGCCATCTCCAGCGCCTGGCCATAGATCTCGGCTGCCGCCGCGGCATCGCCGGCATCAAACATCATTTCGGCATATTCGGCACGGCGATCGGCGATCATGTCGCCGGAGGTAAGCTGGACAGGTTTCATTCGGGAGGGACCAAACAGCAGGGAACGAGCGCCTATGCCGCCGAACGGCGCGGAAATCAACCGGCTTTTTCAAGGCAGGCCGGCGATCAGCCTTCGGGCATGAAGACGCGGATCTCGTAGATGTTGACCGGGATGCTTCCCTCGGAGATGTCGGGCGTCAGGCTGATCGACCCGAACGACCCGGGATTCTTGTCCGGCAGGTCCACGTCGAAGAGAAAATCCTGCCGCGTGGCCTCGACGTCGAAACGCTTGCGGCCGCAACCGCCCAGTTCCGCGAAATTGCACTGGATCGACATCTGGGTCGTCTGGCCTTCCGGGGAGGAGGCGTTGATGTCGAAGGTGACCCGCTTGCCGGCCAGCTGCGAAAGGATCCCCTCGCCCATGTCGAAGACCGCGGCGGAATCGGGAGCACTGGGAGAGATGCGGACCGCCATTTCCTTGCCGTCGCCTGTCACCTCCACGGCCGTCCCGGAAGGCGCGGTCACGGTGGTCGGGTCTTCGGGCGAAAAGACGGTGATCCAGCTGCCGCCCTGCGGCGGCTGGCCGACACGGCCGGCATCGCCGGTCTGGGCAGGGCTGAACTCGTCTTCCCGCAAGGTGGTCGGCGGGTTGGGCACGGCCCCGTCTCGGACCGACAGGGGCACCAGCGCCTCGCTCGAATAGAGCCACCAGCCGCCAATGCCGACGAAGACCACAAGCAGGCTGATGGTCAGGAAGCGCGCGTAGGGGCGGCGGCGGCGGGAGAAGATCCGGCGTTCCCCTGCATCGTCGGCAGAGACCTGCACTGCACCGGCGGCGTCGGGTTCGCCGCGGGTCACACGCAGTTGCGAGACGAAATCGCTTTCGCGCCCGGTGGACCCCGCATCGGCCGGACGCTCCGGCGCGACGTCGGGAACCGCCGGCTCGCTGCGGGTCCCGGCCGGTCCGGCTGCAACCACCGGCTCCACCCTCTCGACGACCGGTTCGGGCTCCGGCGCAGTTGCGGGGCGGAACTCCGTCTCGATTTCGCGAATACGATGGCGCAAGGCTTCCCGACGCTTGGCCGCCACCTCGGCGGGGATGCCGGGCTGGGTTTTCAGGGACCGTTCGAGGGCGGACAGCGCGGACAGGTAAACCCGTTCGCGATGCTTCGCATCCGAGGCGTCGCCCTTTTCAAGCGCCGTACGAATCGCCTTCTCGATCGGATCCAAAACGATTCCCCTCGATTGCACCTGCCGCGACGTTATCCCTGCGGCATGACCGGTGCAACCGATATGGGGTTGATCGGCCCGCCTTGCAACGCGGGTCGCTGCAGCCGCCGGCCGCAAAAAGGCGGCCGGAAAGACGTGGATGCGCAGACCGGGAGACCCAAGTCAGACCTTTGCCGGTCCAGCCGCCTTCCAGTCTGCGCATCCAGCCCTGACGCCTCCATCAGGTCCGCCGCGTGGTCAACGCAATCCGTGTCGTTCGTGCCGAAGCGCCTGGCATTCGCCGCGTTCAATCCCCCGGCACAGTACTATCTTTGGTTTATATTATTTCAAATGCAATCTATGCGATTTTCCCCAGCGATGCAAACGGTCGTGTGCGGGGCGGGAAAAATTGCTTACGCGATGGCCGTTTCTCCGGCCAAGGCGGTGTGGCTACAAGGACACGGGCGGGGTGTTGCCAATCGGCGGGTCAGCGCCAATTCCCTTGCGAACCGCAACGGACACCTTGACGGCCCGGTTCAGACACTGGAAAAAGGCGGCAGTTTACGAAAACGTAAGTCGGAGAGGAGAGACCCGGATGGCTTTGCCGGACATTCTGAAGAAGAACCTGCGGATCCCGGTGGTCGGCTCGCCGCTTTTCATCATCTCGCATCCGCCGCTCGTCCTGGCACAGTGCAAGGCGGGGATCGTCGGCTCGTTTCCCGCGCTCAACGCGCGGCCGGAAGCGCAGCTCGACGAGTGGCTGGCGCAGATCACCGAAGAACTGGCCGCCCATGACAAGGCCAACCCGGACCGTCCGGCGGCCCCCTTCGCGGTCAACCAGATCGTGCACAAGACCAACACGCGCCTCCAGCACGACCTGGAGATGTGCGTGAAGTACAAGGTGCCGGTCGTCATCACGTCGCTCGGCGCGGTGCCGGAAGTCAACGAGGCAATCCACTCCTACGGCGGCATCGTCCTGCACGACATCATCCACGACCGGCATGCCCGCAAGGCGATCGAGAAGGGCGCGGACGGACTGATCGCGGTGGCGACCGGCGCCGGCGGCCATGCCGGCACGCTGTCGCCCTTTGCCCTGGTGCAGGAAATCCGGCAGTGGTTCGACGGGCCGCTGCTGCTTTCCGGCTCGATCGCCAACGGCGGCGCTGTGCTTGCGGCCGAGGCCATGGGCGCCGACATGGCCTATATCGGCTCGCCCTTCATCGCCACGGAAGAAGCCCGCGCGGTGGAAGGCTACAAGGCGATGATCGTGGAATCGAATGCCGCGGACATCGTCTATTCCAACCTCTTCACCGGCGTGCACGGCAACTACCTGAAGGGCTCCATCCGCAATGCCGGAATGGACCCGGACAACCTGCCGGAAAGCGATCCGTCAAAGATGAATTTCGGCGGCGACAAGTCCAAGGCCTGGAAGGACATCTGGGGTTGCGGCCAGGGCATCGGCGCGGTCAAGGAGGTCGTTCCGGCCGGTCAGCTGGTTGACCGCCTGGCACGGGAATATGCCGAGGCCAAGGCCCGCATCTGCGGCTGAGTCCGGCACCTCACACGCTGGAACAGCAAAACGGGCGCCCGCGGCGCCCGTTTCCCGTTTCCGGTCCCCGAAGGATCCGTTCACTTTCCGAAGCCGAACAGGCGCGCCAGCCAGCCACGCTTTTTCCGGGGCGGCGCGGCGTGCACGCTAGCGGTCGCCTGGCGGGCCGCCTGTCCCGCGTTGTCCATGGCCTTTTCCGCCGCCTGGCCCGCGGTCTCCACCGCGTCGCGCACGGCGGCAGCAGCGGATTGCCCGGCCTTCGCGGCCTCGTCCGCCACGGTCTCGGCTGCCCTCGTCAGGTCGCCGTCCGCCCTTGCGACCGACCCGCTGCCGAGCGCTGCCGTGACGGCCCGCTTGGCCATCACCGTCACGAGATTGGCGCGGTACTCGGCATTGGCATGCATGTCGCTCATCATGTCGGCGCTCGAAACGGACTTTCCTTCCAGCGCGGACGCGGAGAAATCGCCTGCCAGCGCGGCTTCCAGTTCACCGGCTCGGAACACGCCGTCATTGCCTGCCCCGGTCACGGCAACCCGGACGCCGTCGCTGCGCCGGGCCACGAACACGCCGGTCATGGCGTAGCGCGAGGCCGGGTTGGGGAACTTGGCATAGCCCGCGGCATCCGGCGCATCGAACTTCACCGCCGTGATGATTTCGCCGTCTTCGAGCGCGGTCTCGAAAAGGCCCGTGAAAAAGTCGTCCGCCGCGATTTCACGCTTGTCGGTGACGATGGTCGCACCGAGGCCGAGCATGGCTGCCGGATAGTCGGCGGCCGGATCGTTGTTGGCGACGGAACCGCCGATCGTGCCCATGTGGCGGACATGCGGGTCGCCGATGTGGCTGGCAAGGCTGCAGATGGCCGGGCAGACCGCTGCAAGGTCGGACGAGCCGGCCACCTCGGCATGGGGTGTCGCAGCCCCGATGGTCACCGAGCGGCCATTGACGGAAATGCCCTTCAGTGCCGACACGTGACGAAGGTCGATCAGGTCGGAGGGCGCAGCGAGGCGCGTCTTCATCGCCGGAATCAGCGTCTGGCCGCCCGCGACATACTTCGCCTCGGCGGCGGCGCCAGCCATCCGCGATGCCTCCTCCACCGATGACGCACGGTGATAAGTCGTGTTGTGCATTCGTTTTCCTCCCGCTTGGCCTGTCACCGGATCGTTGCGGCATATGGCCTCATCCCGGAGCATGGCGCGGTCTGCATCCATTGTCCAGAAAACGGCGTGCACGACGACCGAAAGAACAAGGCGCGCGGGCACCGGAAGTCCTGTTCACGATAAATGAAACTGCTGCTTGAAATCCGCAGGGTTTGACGGTATCACGCGCTCAGTTCCGGCGCTTCGCCGAGGGCCGCTTTAGCTCAGTTGGTAGAGCAACGCATTCGTAATGCGTAGGTCGCGTGTTCGAGTCACGCAAGCGGCACCACTTCCTTCCCCGGTCATTTCCCTTCACCTCGTCATGCGTCGACGCCATCGCCCTCTCGTGTCCGGCGCCGGCTGGCCACTACGCCTTGAAGACCGTCGACCCGGCGTCCTGACCTTCTCACGGCAAGGTTTTCGCGAAGTGACGCCCGTCGCTTTATCCCGGCACCACAATAAAGCAGTGGTAACGGGCATTCCCTGTTCAGGTGAGACGCGGCCGGTGGACTTGCATCCTGTTTCCGACAATGCTGCGATAATGACGCGGGAATGCGGTTGCCATGCCTCTTCGCCAGCAGTTGCCGTGGCGATGGTTCCTCCGAGCCCGACGGGAATTGCACGACCTTGCAAAGGACCACATGACCAAGCCCCGCGTTCTCGTATCCGATGCCCTTTCCGAAACCGCCGTGCAGATTTTCCGCGACCGTGGGGTCGAGGTGGATTTCATGCCGAAGCTCGGCAAGGACAAGGAGAAGCTGCAGGAAAT
>NZ_PDVP01000016.1 GCF_002727065.1 Zhengella mangrovi
GATACCGTTCGAGTGATCCGCATAAAATACGGAAATTGCGTACTTAATAGCATTCCCTCGCAATCGCTTCATCAACCAATTTACAGATTCCTAATCTGAGGGTCGCAGGTTCGAATCCTGCCGGGATCACCAACGGTTTTCACATCCGCCGTTCCAGGCTGGAATGCCACGCCGTGCCGGCCGGGTGCCGCCATTTCCCTGTTGATGACCATCAATGCCGCCGGCCGTGCCTGGAAGCACTCTTTCATCATCGCAAATGGAGGAGGACAGCATGATGCTTATTCGGTCGGCACTTCGAACGTTCGTCACCGCCGTGGCACTGGCCACGCTCGCCGTCGCAGCACGCGCGGAAACCTTTGTCGGTTCGAATATCGACAGCCGGGTCCTCGTCGGCGTGAAAGCCAACGCCCAGGGCGTTCAGGCCATGATGCCGGAGGGCTGGACATCGGTTCCCTTCCCGAGCGGGCCGATGAAGGGATCCAACCTGCTCCTGGCTCTCATCGACGGAGTGCTGGAAATGGATGCGGAGGGAAAGCCCCTCGATCCGCCAAGCCGGCGCGCGGCCGTCCTGGTCGGGCTGGGCAAGAAGGATGATGCCGTGCGCATGTACGTCTTCCGGATGATCACCACGGTTCCGGATCGCGACCCCTACAGCGTGGCGACAGCAGCGGAGATCGAGCGGACGACGTCGCTCGCCGGCCCGGCCAATGGCGGGCGCGAAAGCACCGACGAATGGCGGATAAAGCCCGCGGGAGGCGGTGAACTCGTCTTCTCGCTCGCCTACAAGACCGGCAAGCGCAGCTGGGCGCCCGGGCAGCTTTTCCCCCACTCGGCCGCCAAGCCTGACTTCTCGCGGATCTATCGCTACGAACAGCTGGTTGACCTGGTCGCCAGCACCGCCGTCGGCAAGCCGTCCAGCGGAAAGTTCAGCATGACCAGCACCGTGACGGACCTGGGCGCGGTCCTTGATGGCTCCGAGGAGATCATCGCCGTGATGGACGTGCCGGTCTACGTGCGGAAGGTCTTTCTTCCATGATCGCATGACGGACGGGCCGGCCCGCTTGGCGCGTGCCGGCCCTGTGCCGCCTACTGCGTCATGACGGCCAGTCCGGTCGAGCCGTGAAGCTCGCCGCCATTGGCGTTTCGGAACTCGACCTTGATCCGGTTGCGTCCGGGATCGAAGGCAACGGCTTCGCCCTGGTCCTGCAGGAAGACCGTGAAGGTGCGGACCTGGTCGGTCGCGAACGGCGCCGCGACACTCGCTGACGGCGGCGACAGGCATGCGCCCATCGAGTCCGTCTGGCAGATCGATGCAGTGACCGGCAGGCCGTTGCCGATAACCGGCGCGACGTTGAGGGTCGCCGGGGCACCGATGTTGATGCCCGCCATGGCGAAGACACCGTTACCGCCCGGCGTCGGGATCCGTACCACACCGTCATTGGGCGCCGGGGTCTGGGCGATGGCGATGATGTCAGGAACCGGGCCCGTCGAGGCCGAGAAGCTATACGTGTTGACCCCGCGGACGATATCCGCCGCCGTGTCGGAATTGTCGCAGACGAACCCGAAGCCCAGTTCCCGGCCGGTCATTGGTTCGCTCGGCGTGAAGGCCAGCACGAAGGACTGCACTCCGCGGGGCGGAATATTGACCGGCGTGTTCGGGCTTCCAGTCAGCTGGTTGCCGGCCGGATCGGTGGTCTGGTAGTCAAACCTGCCTGCGATCGGTGCCGTCATTCTCACGCGGCAGTTCGTGGCGTCTACGGACGTCGACAGATTGATCATGGCCCCGAAAATTGTCGCGGTCTGGCCCACCTGGACCGAGCGGCTGGTCGGCAGCACCGCGGAAACAAGCTTGATGGGGCAACCGGGTGGGGTGATCTGCCGCGTTATCGTTGCGTCGGTCGAATTGGCCGTGAAGATATCGTTCGCACCGTCCCCGTCGACGTCCAGGATCTCGGTCTGTGTCATCCAACCGGTATCGATGCCGGGATTGACGAACGGATTGTCCGGCAGGTTGCTGATGAGGAACCTGGGGCTTTCCGCAACCAGATCGAACGCCACGTCCGGCAGGCAGTCACCGCTGTTCAGGCGCGGCGTGAAAGTGCTCTTGATCCAGCTGCTGGCGTTGAAGTCGTAGGCCGTGAAAAAGAACGCTAGTTCGCTTTCCGGCACCTCGACGAAGCTGCCGTCTGCCTTGCCGGTGTAGACCTGAATGCCGGCATGGGCATATCCCGGCGGCACGATCGAGAACAGGATTTCGGGAAGACCATCCCGTGTGATGTCTTCGACGGCGATATGCACACTGTCATTGTAGCCGGACCGGATAGGACCAAGCCGGGTATAGGTGAACGTGCCGTCGCCGTGACCCTTCATCAGCACGTTTTGCCGAGGACCATTCGGATCGTGCGGACCCAAGACAAGATCCAGATTGCCATCGAAATCCATGTCCTTGAGCAGGCTGCTTGTGAATTTCTCGCTGAGACTGCGGAAACTCAATGGCAGCATGCTGTCGTCGGCGGTGAAGTTGCCGGAGCCGTCGTTGATCAGGAAATAGGGACCGATCTGCTGCTGGCCCCAGATATTGCCGACGTAGATATCGATATCCCCGTCGCCATCGATATCGCCGCCGGTCGCCGAATGGGAGAAGTCGACAACCTGCGGCAGGTTGGTGGCCGTCTTGTCTTCCAGCTTGCCATCAGTCCGCGACAGCAGCAGCACGTTCTGCGCACCGGGAAACGGCGAGGCATCGTAGCCGTGATCGGCTATGAAAATGTCGTCCTTGCCGTCGCCATTGAAATCCGCGATCACCGAGCCACGCGGATGAACGGTTGTCGGAACACTGCCATTGATGACGGAACTGGTGCCGTCGATGATCCCGCGCGGCAGGTTGAGGTAGATCTGGATCGGTATTCCCTGGTTCTGAAGCGGGTAATAGGAGCGTGCAACCACGACATCGGTTCGCCCGTCTCCATTGAAATCGCCTGTTGCCGATTCGTTTATGTACCCAACCCCGGAGCCAACACCATAATACTGTGTTGGCGGCGCATAATTGGTGCTTTGTGACCAGGCCTGGCCGCCCGTCAGCATCGCCGACAACACAAGCATTCCCGGCCAAATGACGCGAAAATTCGCGCGCAGTTTCCACGCTCGCCCAGGCGCACGGATCATTGGCAATATCCCCTCAAGTCTTTTTCAGAAGTCCACCTGCAAACAACATGGCAGGATGACCGGACAGGGTCAAAAGCTCCGTTGCGGATACTCACCGGTCTTTCCACACAGACCGGTGAAGAGCGGCGGAGACCTGAAACGACTGCGGGTCTGCATCCGGCGGATCGGAACTGTTCCGCGACGCCGGCGCCGGCGCGGACGGCTGCCGGCATTTCCGGGATGTCCTGCAGGGCCACACAATTGGACAGGCTGGCAAGCGAGGTTTCGAGCATGCGCTCCGCCGCTGCGATGGAAAGCGGGGCGGCAACCACCCGGGCGACCGCGTTCATGCGCTGCTGCACAACCTGCCAAGACGCCTGACCTACAAGAAACTGATCGCATGACAGACGGCAAAAACATGAACCGCCGCTCTATCTCGATATGGATTTTGACGAAGCGTGGAAGCGCTTCGCTCAAACCGGCAAAGCAGAAGCTGACGAACTCGCAGACAGGACGAAAACAGGATGATGATTTTGAAGAAATACTTCAAAAAAGGCCCGGCGAATGCGCCGGGAAAATTCATTGCAGGTCACGCACGTATTTAGGTCCCCGTTTCAAAAATTGAATTCGGGGTAAAACCGGGCAAGCGACAAGGACGACAGGGCCGCGACTGGCATCGCGCCGGGAAATCCGGCCTCGTCCACGCAACCGCTTATCCGTCGAGGAAATCGCGGTATAGTTGCAGCGATTGGGCCGCGGCGGCGGGATCCGGATCGGGCCACCAGACCGTTGTCGGTGTTTCCCGGATATCGACGAGACCTGGCGGCGCAAAGTCTCCGGCCTCGTCCAGCGCGTTTTTCAGCATGTCGTTCGGTCCTGCGCAGATGAGCGCGGGGCGCGTCAGCAGCGGCAACCGCTTGCGGGTATCGTAGGAGAATGCCGCGCGGTAGGCGCCGTCATAGGTTTCGCCGCTTTGCAGGATGCCGATGGCGTAATTGTGCAACTGCCAGGCATCCGGCACGCCGAGTTGCCGTGCCGCCGCGCGCTCGACCCGGTACCACGGCCAGAACATGAACAGGTCGCGCCGCCAGTTCCAGATAAGCGGGATGTGCATGCCCCACTTGTCCGGCCGGATCGGCGGAAAGTAGTTCTCCAGCAGGTCCGCCTGGAAATCGGCCGAGATGAAGACGGGGCCTTCCATGACGAGGCGCCCGACCCGTTCCGGCGCCAGGATGGCCAGTTCGAGCCCCACCAGCGCGCCGGTGTGCGATCCCCAGATGTCCACCGTCTCGAGGCCCATCGCGTCGAGCAGCGCCAGCATGTCCTCCGCCAGGCTTTCGATGGTCGGACGATCGGTCCATTTCCCGGAAAGGCCATTGCCGGGGTAATCCACCGAAAAGGCCGCCCGCCCTTCTGCGAGCCCCTGGACGACGGGCGCAAATTGCGACGACGAACCGCCGCCGGTCGGAATGACAAGGACCGGCCGGCCGCCCGCACCGGAACGGCGAAGGTGCAACCACCCGCGCCGGGTCAGGATATCCTCGTGCCAGATCCGGCCATCGGTGAGGGCCGAGGCCGGTTCCGGCTGGGTGTCTGGCATGGGGCGGCCGGCCGGCTCCAGCTGCCCGAGGAGGTTCGCCAGGTCGGTGGTCGGCATGGCGGCGGGCAGAGGAAGCGACAGGCAAAGGGTCCAAAGGGAAGCGAACCGGTCGGGCCGCACGGCGGCCGCGTTGAACGTGGTCGACAGCGAGGCGGCATCGGGAATGGCGTCGCCTCCGGTCGCCGGCTGGCCGGGATTGTCCGCCATCAGCAGGTGGCGGTCGCGCAGGAAGCTCCAGAGGGCCTGGAGATGCGTGCCATCCTGCCTTGGCTCGAGGTCCGGCGGACGGATGCCGGCCCGTTGCCATCCCGCCGCAAGGTCCGTCGCGATCCCGAATGCCGCGGTCCCGCCGAGGCGTTCGGCGAGCAGCGCCGCAAGCGGGGCCGACAGGTCGAACCCGATGACGGCGGCAACCGCATTCCCGGTCCACCGCAAGGCCTCCGCCAGGGCATCCGCGCAACGGCCCGCACCGGCCGGATCGATCCCGGCCGAGCCGCCGATCCCGGGCAGTTCCAGCGCCGTCACGCGCATGCCGGGACAGGCGGCGGCCGTGCGTGCGGCCACGCCCTCGGCAGACTGGATCAGGCCCGGCAGCACGACGAGGTCGGGTCCCTCCCCCGCCTGCCAGATCCGCACCTGGCCTGACGCGGTTGTCACGTAACGGGGGGTGGGCTGCGCCATGGTGCTGCTCCGTTCAGATGCCGAGATAGGCGGTCTTGACGCGGGGATCGTTGAGAAGCGATGCCGCCGCGTCCTCCAGCACGACCTTGCCGGTTTCCAGCACGTAGCCCCGCTTTGCCAGGCGCAGGGCGAGATCGACCCTCTGCTCGACCAGCAGCACGGTCATGCCGGTTTCGTTCAGGCTGCGGATGGTATCTTCGAGCAGGTCGACCATGATCGGCGCCAGGCCAAGCGACGGTTCGTCCAGCATCAGGCAGCGCGGGTTGGCCATCAGCCCGCGGGCGATGGCGAGCATCTGCTGCTGGCCGCCGGACATCGTGCCGGCCTTCTGGTCCCGCCGCTCCAGCAGGATCGGAAACAGGTCGTGCACCCACTCGACCCGCTGGGCGAAGGTGAGACCGTCCGTCCGGGCACGCGCCGCCCCCAGCTCGATATGCTCGTAGACGGTCATGTCGGGAAACAGCAGCCGGCCTTCGGGAACCTGCACCACGCCGAGTGCGATAATGTCGTGCGGCTCCATGCGGTCGATCCGCTGTCCGTCGAAGGAAATGGTGCCGGATACCGGCCGCAGCATGCCCGAAATGGTCTTGAGCGTCGTCGTCTTGCCGGCCCCGTTCGAGCCGACCAGCGTGACCGCCTCGCCTTCCGCGACGGTGAGCGAGAGGTCATGGATCACCTCGCGCCGGCCGTAGCGCACCACGATATCGCTGATCTCAAGCATTGACGGCCTCCCTGCCCAGGTAGACCCTGATGACGTCCGGATTGTTGACCACGTCGGCGGGCGTCCCGTCGGCGATCTTGATGCCGTGGTCGATGACGGCCACCCGGTCGCAAACGCCCATGACGACCCGCATGTGGTGCTCGACCAGCAGGATCGAGATGCCGGTATCGCGGATGCCGCGGATCATGCCGACCAGCCTTTGGCCTTCCTCCGGGTTCATGCCGGCCGCCGGTTCGTCCAGCAGCAACAGGTCCGGCTTTGCAGCAATGGCGATGGCGATTTCCAGCCTGCGCTGTTCGCCGTAGGAAAGCGCCTCGGCATTGACATCGGCCCGGTGCGCGAGATCGACGAACTCCAGCGCCTCCATGGCGGCCCGGTCGACCCCGGCCTCCTCGTCACGCCAGGCGCCGCTGCGCAGGAGCGAGCCCATCCAGCCGGTCCGCGTGAAGCGGTAGGTCGCCGCGCGCACGTTCTCGATCACCGACAGCGCGGGAAACAGGCTCGTGATCTGGAAGGTCCGAGTCATGCCGAGCCGCGCCATGCGGTCCGACCGCATGCCGGTACAGTCGGTTCCCTTGAAATGCACCGTGCCGGCGGTCGGTGGCATGGAGCCGGCGATCACGTTGAAGAAGGTCGTCTTGCCGGCCCCGTTCGGGCCGATGACACCGAGGATTTCGCCCTTGTTGAGCACAAGGTCGACGTCCTTGACCGCCGTCAGGCCGCCGAACGCCTTGGTCAGGCCGGAAACGGCGAGGATGGGTGTTTCGCTCATTCCGCCGCCTCCCGGGGCCTGGTGTCCTCGCCGGTGATGCGGCGCCAGAGACTGACGATGCCGCCGGGCAGGAAGATGACCGAAGCCGTCAGCAACGCGGCGAAGATGACGAGCCGCAACGGCCCGAGCGCCCGCAGGGCCTCCAGCAGCGCCACGTAGATCAGTGCGCCGATGATTGGCCCGGCAATCGTGCCGCGGCCGCCGACGATCACCATGATGATCAGCGCGGCGACATACTGCAGGCTCATGACGTCCGGGGTGATGACGGTCAGGTAATGCGCATAGACGCCGCCGGCCACGCCGGCCACCGCGGTCGCGACCACGAAGCCGAGCAGCTTGATGCGGAAGACGTCGATGCCGAGCGATGCGGCAAGCGGAGCGTTCTCGCGGGTGGCGATGAAGGCGCGGCCCGTCCGGCTGTTCAGCAGCGCATGGCAGGCGTAGGCGAAGGCGATCACCAGGAAAAGCGTCAGGTAGTAGTAGCCGCGCGCACCGGTCAGTGCCGGACCGCCCTCGCCCCACAGGCCGAGCGGCTGGATGTTGGAAATGCCCATCGGTCCGCGCGTCAGGTCGACCCAGTAATTCGTGATCGTGTAGATGATCGACCCGAAGCCCAGCGTCAGGATGGCGAATTGCGGCCCGACGATGCGCAGCGATACGTAGCCGATGACGAAACCGAACAGCCCGGCCACGATCGCCGCGAGGACGAGGCCCGGAATGCCGGCAAGGCCGAAGTTCATCCCTATCAGGGCCGCCGTGTAGGCGCCGATCCCGAAGAAGGCCGCGTGGCCGAAACTCAGTTCGCCGATGTAGCCGATGATCACGTTGAGGCTGAGCGCCAGCAGCGAGAACAGCATCCACAGCACCATGAGGTGATGGAAATAGGTATTGGCCGTCAGGAACGGAGCGGCCAGCGCCAGCACGATGACCAGCGGAAGAAGGATCCGGCTCGGCATGGTCATGTCCTCCGCGCGATTCCGAAAAGCCCCTGGGGACGCCAGAGCAGGACGATGATGATGATCGCGTAGCCGATCGCCTGGGCAAAGCCCAGCGAGATGTAGCCGCCGGCCAGCGCCTCGATGACCCCCAGCGACAGGCCGCCGATCAGCGCGCCGGGAATGCTTCCCAGCCCCCCGAGGATGACGACGATGAAGCCCTTGAGAACCGCCCAGCTTCCGACGGTGGGAAAGATCATGGCAGTCGGGCCGACAAGCGCGCCGGCCAGGGCCGCAAGGCCGCAGGCCAGAACGAAGGTGACCGTGTAGACCTGCCGGATATTGACTCCGGTCAGCGCCGCGCCTTCCGGGTTCTGCGCCGTGGCGCGCATCATCTTGCCCATGCGCGAATGGCGGATGAAGAGATTGAGCGCCAGCAGGATCACCGCGCCGACCACGAAGATCAGCACGCGCTGCTGGGTGACGACCAGTTGTCCGGCCTGGACGATGCTGTCGGCGAACGGGCTGTCGACATATTTCGGGTCGGCACCGAACAGCAGTTCGCCGCCGTTCGTCAGCAGGAGCGCCAGGCCCAGGCTGGAAAGCAGGATCGTGAATTCATGTTCCTTGCGCAGCGGCCAGAAGAACAGCCGGTTGGCAAGAACGCCGAGCGCAGCGACGGCGAGCGTCGCGATCACCGCGGCCGAGATATAGTCCACGCCGAGCAGCTTCGCCGCGAAATAGGTGAAGAACGCGCCGAGCATGTAGAATTCGCCGTGGGCGAAGTTGATGATGTGCAGCACGCTGAAAACAAGCGTCAGGCCCGTTGCGATCAGCACGTAGGTCATGCCGTTGACCAGGCCGTTGGCGATCTGCTGTGCAAGAACGATATAGTCCACGAACTCCCCCCAGGCTGGTGGCGGGCGCGCGCCGGTGCACGCGCCCGAGGATCAGGGTCTTATTCCTTGACGGAGGTGATCTTGCCGTCCTTGACCTGCACCAGGTAGATGTTCTGCTGCGCCTGGCCGATGTCGTCGAAGGTGATGGTGCCGAGCAGCGTATCCCAGGGATGCGCCTTCAGCGCGGCCGCCAGCTTCTCGTAGTCGCGCGCGTCGCCGACCTCGTCCATGGCGCCGGCGATGAGTTCCACCGCCTGCGCGCCGAGCGTGCCGATGAAGGCGGGCTCGTTGGAGAACATCTTGCCGTACTGTTCGGCCCATGCCTTCAGGCGCGGGTTGTCACTGTCCGGGGCGTAGAGCGACACCGAGTAGACGCCCTCAAGCGCCTTGCCGGACAGTTCCACCAGCTTCGGGTTCATGTTGCCGGCCGAAGCGATCGTCGTGCCCTGGTAGCCCGTCTGCTTGATCTGGCGATAGATCGTCGCGCCCTGGGCCGTGTTGATGGCCGAGACGTAGATGGCATCGGGGTTCAGCGCCTTCAGCTTCGTGAGCGCCGTCGTGAAGTCGGTATCTTCCTTGTTGTAGAACTCGTTGCCGAGAATTTCGATGCCGCACTGGCCGAGCAGCTTGCGGTAGTTCTCGACTTCGAGGCGCCCGTAGTCGTCGTTGATCGTGATGAAGGCGATGGTCTTCAGGCCCATCTTGTCGCAGATGAACTTCGAATAGGTGTCCGACATCATCGTCGACGTGGCGTTCAGCCGGAAGAGATACTTGTGCCCTTCCTTGGTGGTGTTCGGGTGCTGGGTGCTCGTCATGATGTTGAGGATGCGGTCGCGCGTGACCTCCTTCATCGTCAGCGCCACCGACGAGAACCAGCCGCCGACGATGACGTCGACGTCGTCCTGCTCGATGGCCCGCTTGGCGGCACTCACGCCTTCTTCCGGGTTGCCCTTGTCGTCATACTTGACGAGTTCGAGCTTGCGGCCGCCGAGGACGCCGCCCTTCTCGTTGATGAGCGCGGCCATGGCCTCCATGCCCTCGACGGCGAGCTGGCCGTCGAAAGCACCGGGACCCGAAAGCGGTGCGATCGTTCCGATGCGAACCGGCGCCTTGTCTTCCGCGCTGGCACCGAAGATGCTGCCCGCGAGCAAGGCCGCGGCAGCCGTCAAAATCCATCTCGTCTTCTTCATTCCATAGTCCTCCCTGTTGAACAAACGTGTTTCCTGCCCGCAGATCGTTCAGCCGGCGCGGAGATATTTCAGCTGCAGTTCCTCCACCTTGCTGAAACCGATGAAGTCGATGAACTCGTTGTGCCCCGTCACCGGGCGCGGCAGGCCCTGGGAGCTGTGCGTCCGGGCCAGTTGCGCCAGGTTTTCCTGCAGCGCGTGGGCGACCGTCATCAGCGGCACGAGCGGGAACGTGGCGATCCCGGCAACGCTCTCGATCTCCTCCGGCGACAGGTCCTTTTCCAGCCATCCCAGCACCTGCAGCGACAGCGGCACACCGCATCCCTCGCGCATCGCCCGCAGGCCCTCGATCGAGTTGAAGCACTTCGAGATCGGCTGGATGATGTCGGCGCCTGCCTTCGCATAGGCCTTGCCGCGCTCGATGGCCTCGGCATGGTCGACGACATCGGTGCGCGCGATGATCAGCATGTTCGGATCCTGGCGCGCCGCGGCGGCGGCCTCGATCTTTGAAATGCCCTCGTCGAGGGGAATCACTTCGACGCCGGCCACGCAGATCGGGCAGCGCTTCGGTGCCACCTGGTCCTCCAGGATCACCGCGGTGACCCCGGCTGCCTCGAACTCGCGCACGGTGCGCATCACGTTGATGGCATTGCCGTAGCCGGTATCGATGTCGGCGATCACCGGCACGTTGACGGAATTGACCACGTGGCGTGTCACCGCGAGGTTTTCCGACATGGTGTAGAGCTCGGCATCGGGCTGCCCGAGATGGCTCGCCGAAATGCCGAAGCCCGACGTCATGACGGCGTCGAATCCGGCATGTTCGATGAACTTCGCGGACAGGGCATCGTAGGCGCCGGCTGCCCAGACGGTTTTCTGGGCCGTGGCCCGGGCTTTCAGATCAGGCATGCGTGCCATGGGAACACCTCTCGTTTGGGCCTCAGCCGGCCGGATTCATTTTCAGGTAGGGAAGCAGGCCGCCGGCCTCGAGCATCAGCGCGTCGCTGTGCGCCAGCGGTTCGAACGGGATCTCGGTGCCTTGCGTCAGGTTGCGCACGACGCCCGCCGGCCAGTCCACCTCGATCTCGTCCCAGCGCTTGACCGCCGCGCGGATGCCGGGACAGCTGCATTGCGGAAACCCCATCGAGATCTCCCCGCGCCAGTAGCCGGGCGAGAAGGATTCCGCGAGGACGCCGGCAATGCCCAGGTGGCGCAGCGCCTTCATCGGCGGATAGTGCGGATGGCCGTAGCCGAAGTTCCTCCCGCCGACGATCACGTCGCCCTTGCGCACCTCTTTTGAAAAGTCCGGGTCGTAGGACGTCATCGCCAGCGCGGCGAGTTCGTCGACGTCCTGGATCTTGATGTTCTTGACCCCGACGATCTGGTCGACGTCGAAATCGTCTTCCTCGAAGATGAAGGCAACCCGCCCCTTGAGATTCTGCAGTGCCATGGCCGGCCTCAAAGATACTTGCGGGGGTCGGCGATCCGCCCCTCGATCGCGGAAGCGGCCACGGCCGCGGCGTTGCACAGATAGATTTCCGAATCCGGGCTGCCCATCCGCCCCTTGACGTTGAGCGTGCCGGTCGAAACCGCGCGCTGGTTTTCCGTCATCGTGGCGATGCGGCCGAAGCAGTAGTCGCAGCTTGGCGACGAGACGAAAGCCCCCGCCTCGACGAGCGTGGAGATGTAGCCGCGCCGTGCCGCTTCGGCCATGATCTCCTGGCTGGTGGGAATGACGTGAAGGCTGAACCCGGTCTTGACCCGCCGGCCTTCCAGGATCTTCGCCGCGATCTCGATGTCCTCAAGGCGGCCCGACGCACAGGATCCCAGGTAGCCGGTCTGGACCTCGAGCCCGGCATACTCCGACAGGTTCCTCGTGTTCGCCGGGGTCGGCGGAACGACCACGATGGGTTCCAGTTCCGACAGGTCGATCTCGTGCACCGCCGCATAGGTCGCGTCCGGATCGCTGGAAACAGGCTCCAGCTTCTTGCGCGCCCGCGGCAGGGCGTAGTCGAGGCGCTTCTGGTCCGGGTTTACGATGGCGGTCAGCGCACCGGTGAACATGGCGAGGCAGGTGATCGACTGGATGCCCTCCGTCGTCAGGCCTTCCAGTCCGTCGCCTCCCAGTTCCATGACCTGGAAGCGGCAGGAGGCCGGGCCGAGGACACGGACGATATGGTGGAACACGTCGCGGGCCATGACGCCGGGCCGAAGCGAACCGGTCAGGTTCACCCGAACGGTTTCCGGCACCTTGATCGAGACCTTCTCGCGGACGAAGGCCTCCAGCACGTTGCGCCGCATGCCGATCCCCAGCGTGCCGTAGGTGCCAAGCTGGCTGATGTGGCCGTCGAAATGGACGACGAAGGCGCCCGGCGTCGCGAAGCCCACCTCGGCCGCCACCTGGTGGCCGATGCCGCGGCGCTCGAACAGTTCCACGCCGTTCTCGGCGCACCACTTGCGGGTTCCCTCGTGCAGTTCCTCTTCCTTCGGCGTGGCGACGGGAACCATGTGGTCGATGAAGATGCCGTAGCGCTCCGGCTCGGCAACCTTGTCGATGCCGAACTCCTCCTTCATCTGCTTGAAATAGACGTCGGTGTAGCCGGGAAAGTCATAGGCAAGCACGAAATCGGGCTTGGCCATGATCTCGTCGCCGGCACGCACGCTCGGCAGACCGGCCGCTCTCGCCAGGATCTTCTCGGTGATCGTGTGACCCATGCCATCTCCTCCCGCCGGCGTATGGCGCGCCGGTCAATTGTCTATCGGGTTTGGTCGGAACCGAGCCCCAGGGACCCGGGATTCATCAGTCCGTCCGGATCGACCGCATCCTTCAGCGCCGTCAGGAGCGCGTAGGTCGCCGGTTCCAGCACGGACTTGAACGGATAGTCGCGGGCAACCTGCCAGTTGACGCCCCCGAGCGAGATGTAGAGGTCCTGCGTCGCCGCCCGCAGGTCCGCGACGGCGCGGCGCGTGGCCTCGTTGGCCGGCCGGTCGCGCCAGGGCCGGACCACGTCCTCGCCCACGCTTCGCGCATGCAGGTCGGTGATCTCGTCGGTCCAGTAGAACGCCGGCTCGATGAAGAACTCTCCGCCAACCGTCATCGTCATGACCGAGTAGACGATTCCGTGGCGGTCCATCTCCGCCTTCCGCTCGGCGAAGAAGGCATCGTTCGCCTCGACCACCCGCTTCCAGTCGCCCATCGGGAACACGGCGTGGATGGGCACCCAGCGCTCGCCGTTGAGCCCGAGCATGCCGCGCACCGGGCT
The DNA here is from genome assembly GCF_002727065.1 of Zhengella mangrovi. Taxonomy (GTDB): domain Bacteria; phylum Pseudomonadota; class Alphaproteobacteria; order Rhizobiales; family Rhizobiaceae; genus Zhengella; species Zhengella mangrovi. The sequence continues at coordinate 13,200 of NZ_PDVP01000016.1, forward strand.
GAACGGCTTGGAGCGCATGACCTTCGGGACGGTGTTCTCGATCTCCACCCCGTGCGCATTGCCGATGGCCCGTGCCCGTGCCATCGAGGTCTTCAGTTCCTCGCCGTTGCGGGCCTCGAGCACGAGGTGAAGGGTAAAGGCGTGATCCTTGAGAAAGGAAGCGCCGCCGGCCGCCGCACGCGCGGCGTCCTTGATGCCCGAGGCGACGGTCTTGCCGCCACGCACCAGGATGCCGAGCGTCTTCAGCCCGTCGGAAATGCGGTTCACCGAGGCGGAATGCGATGCCTTGGTCCGGTCGATCCCGAACCCTTCCGACACCAGCCGTTCGCGCGCCAGCGCCACCTGTACGGCGGCCATGTCGGCCATGGACGGGAAACCGAAGGAGAGGTAGTCCACCTCGGCGGGCGCCGGCCAGAGCCGCAGCGTCGCCGCGCACTTCAGTCCCAGCGCGCCGTTGTCGCCCAGGAAAAGCCCCGTCAGGTCGGGCCCGCCTTCGCGGCTGAACGGCTTGGCGCCATGCCGGCCGCCGGAACCGGTCCGCACCCGGTCGCCGTTGGCCAGGATCACCTCCACCCCGATCACCGATTCCGCGACCGTGGCGTTGAGCGAGGATCCGAAGAAGGCGCTGTTCTGCGACAGCGCACCGCCAACGGTGGCGTTCACCCCCGACAGCGGCCCCCAGTAGCCGGTGCGCAGGCCGGTCTTTTCCAGCGCCGCGTTGACCTGCTCCCAGGTGCATCCCGCCTCGACGGTGATGTAGAGATCGTCCGCGTTCACCTCGACCACCCGCGCCAGCTTGCGCATGTCGAAGACGACCGCGGTCTCGCGCGCCGGCAGGTATCCCTTCGAGTAGGACATGCCGCCGCCGCGCGGAACGACGGCGATGCCGGCGCGCGTGCAGAGCGCGACGGCGTCCGCCGCGATGGCGGCATCCTCGGGCATCACCACGCCGAGCGGGCGGACGCCGGGCTGCCAGAACACGTCATTGGCGTAATAGGCACGCGTCTCCTCGTCATCGCGAAAGCCGCTGCCCTTGAGCCCGGCCAGGGCGGAGAGCGCGGCGGAGACGGCATCCGGTTTCATCTGGGCATCGGCCATGGCCACGGCTCCTCCTCGGTTCATTCACGCGGCGCGACGGGGACAAAGCGGAAGCCCCCGTCGTCCCGGCGCCCGATGCGCCCGGCATGCGGCCGGTCGAAATGGGCGGGAAAGATCAGGGCGTCGCTGTCCGCGCAGCGTTCCAGCAGGCGCGCCCGCGTCACCGGCGCCAGCGTGTTGTCCTCGCACAGGAAACAGTTGAGGTCCGGCTTGAAGACCTGCATCGCGCGGTGCATGCAGTCGGCGGTGAAGACGCCCGTCTCGCCGCCGGACACGACCTCCAGCACCAGTTGTCCGCTGGTGTGGCCCGGCGCGGCTCGGAAGGTCAGCCCCTTGCGCAACTCGTCGCCGTCCGAGACCCAGTCGACCAGTCCGGCTTCCACGATGGGATCGATGCTGTCCACGATCACCGGGCGGCCTTCCGGCTGCGCCTCTGCCGTCACCCCGCCCGGCTGCCAGTTGGCATATTCCTCGCGACCGAAGACGTAGCGCGCATTCGGAAAGGTCGGCACCCAGCGGTCATCCGCGAGCCGGGTGTTCCAGCCCGAGTGATCAACGTGCATGTGCGTGTTGACGACCACATCGACGTCTTCCGGGGACACGCCGTGGCGGGCCAGTTCGCCGAGATAGTCCGTCGATAGCATGTGGAAGCGGCCGTACTTCGGATCAAGCCGCTCCTTGTCGTTGCCCGACGCCGTGTCCACCAGGATGATTTCGTCGCCGTACCGGACGAGCCACGTGTGGATGCTGGCGAAGGTATGCCCGGTCTCCGGATCGATCCGGTCGATCGAACGCAGTTCGGGAAACGCGTCGAACACCGACAGGTCGAAATCGGGAAACTGCTGGGAGGGGTGAAATCCGGGCGAGGAAAACTCCTCGACCCGCTCGATCGTCACGTCTCCGATGCGCCATGCCAGCATGACACTGATCCTCCCGTTCCTCGCAACAAGCTAAACAGTGTCGAAAAATCGTGTCAACAGGTAAAATGCATTTCGTATCGTGAAACGATCTTGACAAATTGCCATCTGTTTCGATGGATAGTAAGGCGAATGCGCGCCACTTGCCCCGGCGCCGCAACTTCGGGAGGATGAGGGCAGGAATGGATCAGCAGGAGAAGAACACGGGGAACGTCCGCGCCGTGACGCGCGCCGCCGACATATTGCGAACCTTCAGAAGCCAGCCGAAACAGTCGCTTGCGGAAGTCTCTGCGGCAGCCGGGCTCGACAAGGGAACCACGCGGCGCCTGTTGCTGACGATGATGAACTCGGGCCTGATCGTGCAGGACCCGGCCTCGCAGCGTTACGGGCTCGGCCGGCTGTTGCGGGAACTGGCGGCAAGCGTCGTTGACGATTTCGACCTGCGCTCCGTCGCCGTGCCGGAACTGACCGCGATCGCCAACGAGCTTCATCTCACCACGTTCCTGTCGGTCTATCGCAATCACACCGCGCTCTGCCTGGAGCGGATCCACGACATGCAGGGGATGGAGGTTCACTGGTGGCCGGTGGGCGGCACCCTGCCGCTGAACTCGGGTGGCGCACCGAAGCTGCTTCTCGCCTACCAGCCCGATCAGGAGATCGACAGGGTCCTGTCCGAACCGCTCCTGCCGGTGACGCCCCATGCCATCACCGATGCCGGTGCCTTCCGCAGCCACCTCCTCGAAATCCGCGAGCGTGGCTGGGAATATGCCGAGGACGATGTGACACTGGGCCTCGCGGCCATCGCCGTTCCGGTGCTCAATGCCGAAGGCCAGATCATCTGTGCGCTGTCGATGGCCGGGCTGACCCCGCAAATGCGCGGCGACGACCAGCCCCGCTACCTCGGTCGCATGATCGAGGCCGCGGCACGGGTGGCGCGGGCACTGGGAAGCTGAACGCGGCCGGCGGCACGAAAGCAGGATGACGGGCAGGCCCTTCGCCCGCTCGTGCATGATAACGAACGGGAGAAACAGGCTTGGACTACACGGACATAAAATGCACGCAGACGGACGGCGTGCTGACGCTGGAGGTCAACCGGCCCGACCGGCTGAATGCCTACCGCAACGAGACGGCCGACGAACTCGTTCATGCCCTGCGAGCGGCTGAGGACGACGCCTCGGTTCGTGCCGTCCTGCTCACCGGTGCCGGGCGCGCCTTCGGGTCGGGCTACGACCTGTCGACCGTCGATCCCGATGCCGAACCGGCGCTGGATACCGTGCTGGAGCGCCACTTCAACCCGCTGGTCGAGGCCATGCGCCATTCGCGCCTGCCGATCGTGTCGGCCGTCAACGGCCCGTGCGCCGGGGCGGCGGTCGGCATCGCGCTTGCCGCCGACATCGTCATTGCCGGGCGCTCGGCCTATTTCTACGAGCCCTTCGTCGGCATCGCCCTGGTGCCCGATGCCGGGAACACGCTGTACCTGTCGCGCATTCTCGGCCGCATCCGGGCCTCGGGCATGATGCTGCTGGGAGACCGCATTCCCGCCGAGCGCGCCGAGCGCTGGGGCCTGGTGTGGGACGTCGTCGACGACGACGCGCTGGTTCCTTCCGCGCTGGCGATCTGCCAGCGCCTCGCCGGGCGCGACGCGGCCGCCGTCTCGGCCACCAAGAAGCTGATCTTCCAGGCATCGGACTTCGGCGAAAGCGAGCAACTGGCCATGGAACGCGACCTGCAGGGCGAGGCCGGCAGGTCGCCGGCGGTCAAGGCCCGGATCGCCGAATTCTTCGACCGCAAGTGACGAAGGCCGGTCAGTGGGTCGCGGCGATGTCGGCCTTCGGAAGCGCGTAGACCGCGACGGCGTCGCCCACCTGCTTCTTGATGATCGAGTTGCCGCCCGCCACGAAGGCCACGTATTCGCGTCTATCGTGTTCGAACACGGCGGGATTGGCGACCGCGGGAGCCTGGACGATGTCGGACCACAGTTCCTTGCCCGTGGCGAGTGAATAGGCCCGGACCTTCGAGTCCATCGACGCGCCGATGAAGATCACGCCGCCGGCCGTGACGGCCGGACCGCCGAGCGTCGGAGAGCCGAGCGACTCGGGCATGTAGAAGCCGTATTTCTGCGACGCGCCGAGCGGCCGGCGCCATTTCACGTCGCCGCTGTGCATGTCGATGGCCACCAGTTCGCCGAAGGGGGGTTTCCAGCATGGCATGCCGGCCCAGTTCATCGCGTTGGCCAGTTCCATGCCGTAGGGCGCCCCTTCCTGGGGGTAGAACCCGTTCTCGTTGCCGGCGCCACCACTCCGGGCATCGTAGGATTTCCGGTCGTAGAGCTTGATGTACTGGACGATGTGCGACGTGTTGACGACCGCTGTCTGGCTGTCCGGATCGAAGGCGACACCGCCCCATTGCACGCCGCCGGCGCTGTCGGGATAGGCCAGGACGCCCTTGCCCTTCGTGGTCGGCGGCGAATACATCCCGTCATAGGACAGCTTGTCGAACAGCGCGGAACACGAGCCGAGCCCCACGGCATCGGCGATCCACCAGACACCCGGCTTTTTCGACTGGTCGAGCAGCGGCGCCGGCTTCGTCGGGAAGGGCTGGGTCGGCGAATAGACTTCGCCTTTCACCGAGCCGTCGCCCTGCGGCACCGGGCGTTCCTCGATCGGCCACACATCCTCGCCGGTCTCGCGGTTGACGACGAACAGGAACCCCATCTTGGTGGCCTGCATCAGGGCCGGGATGGTCTTGCCGTCCACGGTGATGTCCATCAGCGTCGGCGCCGAATTGATGTCGTAGTCCCAGATGTCGTGGTGCACCCACTGGCGCGACCAGACGACCTTGCCCGTGTCGAGATCAACGGCCGTGGTCGACGTGGCAAGCGGGATCTTTTCCGTCCGGTTTCCGCCCCAGTAGTTGGGCGACGGCGACGACACCGGCATGAAGAGCAGGTTGCGCTCGGTGTCGACGGAAAAACCGGCCCAGACGTTGGCCGTTCCGGTTTTCCGGCGCACGCTTTCCGGCAGCGTGTCCAGCTTCCACTGCATTTCGCCCGTCTGCGGGTCGAGCGAGAACACCGCGCCGGGAGGCGCCTCGGCAAAGGCCCAGTCCTTGCCGGCCCAGCCGAGGATCAGGTGATTGCCGGCAATGACCGGCGGCTGCAGCACCGAAAGCGGCCAGCGATCGTTGGTCGTGTTCCACTGGTTGACGTCGACGACGCCATCCTGGCCAAAGCGCTTGCACGGCCGGCCGGTGTCCGCGTCGACAGCGAACAACTGGGCGTCCATCGTGCCGAGGTAGACGATCTTCTGGCATGCCTCGCCGGGGACCGGCTGCGCGGCCTCCCAATAGGCGACCCCGCGGTTCTTCAGCGCGGGCTGGGTCAGCGCCTCCAGCGTGCTGTCGGACGAGAAGGTCCATTTTTCACGGCCCGTCGCCGGATCGAGCGCGATGATCCGGTAGAACGGCGTGCCAATGTAGAGCGTACCGTTGGCATAGATGGGCGTGGCCGACCAGACGGTTTCGGGCTTGCTGCCGGACCCGTCGGACACGTCGCCGGTGTGATAGGTCCAGACCCGTTCGAGATCCCCGACGTTGTCCGCGTTGATCTGGTTCAGCGGCGAATACTTTTGCCCGTTGAGCTGACCGTGGAATGTGTCCCATCGCGCGGTCTGCGCCTGCGCCGACAAATCCGGGAAAGGGGTGAAACCGGCGGCAAGGCAAACGGAAAGGGCGGCGGCAAGGACGGGTTTCATGTCAGGCAGTCGCTTTGGTTTCAGGACGGGAGACGAGGAGGCCGAGCAGCGCCAGCAGGGCAACACCCATCGCCGCGACGATGATCCAGCCGTGCAGGAACCAGCCGGCCGCGAGCAGGCCGGCGGCGCCGAGGAACGACAGCACGAGAAAGAGGCCACGCAACGCCGGCCGGTCACTCGTCAGCAGGACGATCCCCGCGACGATCAGCGCCAGCGCCGACAGCACGGCAAGCGCCGCGCCGGCCGTTCCGGTCACGCCGGTCAGCGGAATGAGATAGAGCCGGAGCGCGGCCGCCAAGGCCACCACGCCCGCGAGAAGAAAGAGGAAAAGGAAGTGTCTTTGGTGCATGGGATCACACCTTTCGCTGGCCCGGGAACAACGCTCCGCCTTTCGATTGGTTCCTGTTGGACAGCACCGGGCGGCCCGCCAAAGGGTCTGCCGCCATCTGCCGCGGCGTTCGATGCAAGGTCGGCGTTCATCTTCAACGATCCCGTGCTTGATGCCGGAGCGGCGAGAACATAAAGTGAACGAATGGTCAAGCGAACCCTGAACGAAAAGCTGGCAATCCTTGCGGATGCCGCGAAATATGACGCGTCCTGTGCCTCATCCGGGGGGAAGCGGCGCGATTCGAAGGACGGAAAGGGGCTGGGGTCGTCCGGCGGGTCCGGGATCTGTCACGCCTATGCGCCGGACGGACGGTGCATATCGTTGCTGAAGATCCTGATGACGAACTTCTGCATCTACGACTGTGCCTATTGCGTCAATCGTGTCTCCAGCCGGATCGAGCGGGCACGCCTGAGCGTGGACGAGATCGTCCACCTGACCGTCGAGTTCTACCGGCGGAACTATATCGAGGGCCTGTTCCTGTCGTCCGGCATCATACGCTCCCCCGACGACACCATGGCCGACATGGTGCGCGTTGTGCGGACACTGCGCGAGCGCGAGAACTTCAGGGGCTATGTCCACCTCAAGACCATTCCCGATGCAGCACCCGAACTGGTCGAAGAGGCCGGCAAGTGGGCCGACCGGCTGTCCATCAATGTCGAACTGCCCACGGAACAGGCGCTCGGCACACTGGCGCCGGAAAAGTCCGCCCTGACGATCCGCAGGGCCATGGCCGATGTCCGGGCCCTCCGCGAGGCGGCCCGGGAGAAGACCTTTCGCGGACGCCGCGCGTCGACCTTTGCCCCGGCCGGGCAATCGACCCAGATGATCGTCGGAGCGGACCAGGCAACCGATGCCGAGATCCTGTCCACATCCTCCAGGCTCTACGCGTCCTACAAGATGGGCCGCGTCTACTACTCCGCCTTTTCTCCCATTCCCGATTCCTCCCGGAGCCTGCCGCTGATCAGGCCGCCTCTGATGCGCGAGCATCGCCTCTACCAGGCCGACTGGCTGATGCGTTTCTACGAGTTCGATTCCGGCGAAATCGCGCCGGCCTCTGGCATGCTCGATCTCGACATCGACCCGAAACTCGCCTGGGCCCTGACCCATCGCGAGATGTTCCCGGTCGACGTCAACCGGGCATCGCGGGAACTGCTCCTGCGTGTGCCAGGCTTCGGAACCCGCTCCGTGCAGCGGATCCTGGAGGCACGCCGGCACCGCTCCATCCGCTACGAGGACCTGGTCCGGATCGGCTGCGTCATGCGCCATGCCCGGCCCTTCATCAGCCTGCCGGGCTGGTCACCGGGCCACCTGCCCGACGACGAGAACCTGCGGGCCCGTTTTGCCCCGCCACCCGTTCAGCAAAGCCTGTTCTGATGCACCACGTCCGTCTTCCCCGGATCGGCACCATCGCGGCCTGGCGCAGTCACGCCAGGACCCTGCTCGGCAATGGCGCGGCACCGGAAGAGGTCCTCTGGTCAGTGGGCGAGGCCTCAGCCGACCTCTTCGCCGACGACGCACCCGCCCTCCCGGCGCCCGGCGCAACCATCCGGGTCCCGCGCAGCGCTGTCGAGGCGATCGAGACCGCGCTCTGCCACCGCGACGGCGAACGCTTTTCCCACGGCTATGCCGCGCTCGTTGGCCTGCACCGCCGCCGGTTGCGATGGGGGGACCGCTCCGACAGCACCATTGGCCGGTTGCTCAAACTGGAAAAGGCGGTCCGTCGCGACATTCACAAGATGCACGCGTTTGTCCGCTTTCGCGAGGTCGGGCCGGTGTCGCCGGGAAGACGCGCCTTCGCGGCCTGGTTCGAGCCGGACCATCATGTCGTCGAGACGGCGGCGCCGTTCTTCGCCCGGCGCTTCGGTGACATGGACTGGGTCATCGCCACGCCGGACCTGACAGCGAAATTCGAGGGTGGAAACCTCTCGTTCGAGGAAACCCGCGACCGGACGCCCCCGCCCCCGGACGCCAGTGAGGAGCTCTGGCGGACGTATTTCTCCAGCATCTTCAACCCGGCCCGGCTGATGGTGTCGGCCATGACCTCCGAAATGCCGAAAAAATATTGGAAGAACCTTCCGGAGGCGGACCTCATCCCCGGTCTGATTAGGGCGGCCCCGGAACGTGCCCGCCGGATGCAGGAGGCCATGCCGTCCGCCCCGCCATCGCACGTGGAGCGGATGCGGTTCGTGCGCCCGGCCGCCGAAAGCCCTGACGGGGACCTGTCGCTGCAAGGCATGAAACCGGCGCTGGATGCCTGCCGCAGGTGCCCGCTCGGGCAGTGCGCGACACAGGCGGTCGCCGGCGAAGGCCCGCAGGACGCGCGGCTGATGATTGTCGGCGAACAGCCGGGCGACACCGAGGACCTTGCCGGAAGACCCTTCGTCGGCCCGGCCGGAAAGGTTCTCGACCAGGCGATGACCGATGCGGGCCTGGATCGCGACGCGGTTTATCTCACCAATGCGGTCAAGCACTTCAAGTTCGAGCCGCGGGGAAAGCGCCGGCTGCACAGGCGGCCCGATACAGGCGAGGTGACCGCTTGCCGCTGGTGGCTCGATTTCGAGGTCGCAACGGTCGCCCCGAAGTTGCTCGTCGCCATGGGCAGCACCGCCGCGCTGGCCCTGACAGGACAGGGCGGCAGCATCGAGAAGCGGCGGGGCACGATTGAGCACGCGAACAGCGGCCAGCCGGTGCTGCTGACCTGGCACCCGGCCTATCTGCTGCGGATCCGGGAACCGTCTGTCGCTGCCGAGGCCCGGCAACGCTTCGTGGACGACCTCGCCAGGGCGAAGGCGATCGTTGGCGCCTGAGGGTGGACGGCGGCCCGCAGGCGACCGTCAAGATCCCGCTGCTGTAGTGGCCATCCGATCCTAGAGGGAGACCGCCTGGCCTCTTCCCTGCCGCCTGGCCTCGTCGAGCACGAAGGCCGCGGCGGCAAGATCCTGGGCGGCAATGCCAAGCGACCGGTAGGCCGTGATCTCGTCGGCCGACGACCGGCCGGACGCTTTCCCGGCCAGCAGGTTGCCGATCTCGCCCTTGATCCGGTCGGCGGAAAAGCGGCCTGCCGCGATCGTGTCCACGATCTCGCCGGCCTGCGCCAGGGTGGACGGCATGTAATCCACCCAGATCGACGCCCGCTCGACGAACCGGTCGTCCACTTCCCGCATGCTCGGGATGGAGGAGCCGACCAAGTTCACGTGACAGCCAACTGGCAGCCAGTCGCCGTTCAGGATCGGCGCCGGCGAGGCCGTGACGGTGCAGACGAGGTCCGCGTCGCGCACGGCCGCCGCGACGTCTGTGGTGGAGGAAAAGGATAGCCCCTCGTGCCGCGTGGCCGCCTGATCACAGAAGGCTGCTGCCTTGTTGGCCGATCGACCGGCCACGACGACGTGGCGGATGGGCCGCACGGCCACCATGGCGTCCAGGTGATGTTCGGCTTGTTCGCCGTAGCCGACGATGACCAGCCTCTCGCAGTCTTCACGCGCCAGCGCCCGGGTCGCCACGCCGCTCGCCGCCGCCGTTCGGATGGCGGTCAGAAGGCTGGCATCCATCATCGCCGTCGCCTCGCCGGTCTCCGCCTCGAACAGCACCACCGCACCGCGATGCGAGGACAGGCCCCTGGCGGGATTGCCCGGGAACAGGCTGACCAGCTTGATCCCGAAACAGGCCGGCTCGGCGAGCGCGCCCGGCATGATGCCCATACGGTTCGTACCGCCGACGGGGATCACGCTGCGCAGCGGCAGTTCCGCGTGGCCCGCCGAAACCTCCGGCATCACGCGAGCGATCACCTCGATGGCCTGGTCCATGGAGAGCATGGCTTCGACGTCTTGATGGCTGAGGACGATCATGCCGCGCGCTCCCTGCCTTCGCCCCAGTCCGGCCCTGTCCGTTCCAGCCCCATGACGGTCTCCAGCATCGAGATGTAATGGTCCGGCCGCGCGATATAGGGAAAATGCCCGCCTGTGAGGAAGCGGAAGGCCGTACCCGGCTGCAGCCTGTCCCGGACCGCCGCGCGCATGTCCGGCGGGATCAGCGGATCGTCGTCGGCCTCGACGGTGAAGATGCGCCCGGAGCCAAGCGGCACCGGTGGCAGGTCGGGCGCCGTCTTCAGCGCATTCAGCCGGGCACGCAATTCCCCCTCGAGGATGCGCCCTCCGGCCTCCTGCAGCAGCAGGTCCACGAGGTCGTGCTGGTCGGGATGGGTCTCGCGCCAGGCACCGAGCCCGGCTCCGAACCCGGCTTGCAGGTCGGCAATCGGCGCGCTCATCAGGTCGAGCGCATAGGGCATTCGCTGCGCAAGCCCGGCGACCGAATGCAGCGTGTTGGCCGCGATCAGGCGTTCGACGCGGTCCGGTGCGCTGCCGGCCATGAACTGGGCCAGGTAACCGCCGAGCGAACTGCCGAGAACGCTTGCCTGGCCGATCCCGAGACGGTCCAGCAGCCCGAAAAGATCGTCCGCCCATTCGGCAATGCCGCCATGATCGGGATAGCTGACCGCCACGAAGCGCAGCCGGTCCGAGAGCGCCTCGATCTGCTGCCAGAAGACGTCGCCCCGACCCAGCGTGCCGGGAATGAGCAGCAGGCACGGCCCCTGGCCGATCTCCCGGTAGCCCCAGTCGCGGCCGTCGAACACGGCACGCTGTTCGGGGTGGCGGAGCGCGAAAGCGTCGCGCGCGGCGATCAGGGCATTGGTCATGACAGCGGATCCGGTATCGCGGGCCAGTAGTCGCGGGCCCGCTTGGTGTAGGGGATGTTGGCGTAATCCGGCGTGATGGCGCCGGGCGTGGCAACGGGAATGACCCGCGCGGCGATCGGGTTGAAGCCGGCCTGGTAGTGGTTGGAGGACTTCACGCAGACGTAGCGGCGCTTCGACAGGTCGATGCCCAGTTGCTCGAAGGCCTCCGGGTGGAAGGTCTGGCTGCGCACGTCGTTGATGACGATGTCGATGCCATCGGCCTCGATCCAGACCGCCTCGCCCATCGGGGCCGGCAGGGTGCCGAAGCGCTGGGTCAGGCCGGAAGCGCACTTGCGCACCGTCACCGTCAGGTCGAGCGGGTCGCCGGACATCGGTCCGCACTTGCCGCCCAGCCGCAATGGCAGCGTCGCGCCCTCGCCGGCTTCCCGGCAGATGCGCACCGCCACCGGATCCCAGAAAAGGCCCGTCGCCACCGAGGTCATGCCGCGCCCGATCATGGCGCGAAGCAGGAAGGTCGCGTCCGACGGGGCGCCGCCGCCGGCATTGTCGGACACGTCGGCCAGCACGACCGGGCCCTTGGCCTCGGCCTGCGCCATGTCGAGCGCCCGGTCGATGTCCGCCATGTCCGGCAGGAGCTGGTGACGGATGGCATGGAGCGAGCGGCCGAGATCTTCGGCAACGCTTGCCGCACGCGCCTCGTCACCGTCCACGATGGCGAAGGCGCGGGTGCCGGTCCGCGGATGGTCGCCCCAGGGAAAGCCATGGGCGATGGAAAGCGACAGGATGCCGTCCTTGCCCTCGCGCGCGGCCATGGCGTCCACGAAGGCGCGCATCGGCCCGGACGGCGTCGGCATCGCCAGGATCATGCGGCAATCGAAATCGCGCATCACCGGGCGGATGGTCCCGGCGGCGGTGTCACCCGCCAGGCGGAAGAGGTCTTCGGCCCGTTCCGGGATGTCGACGTGGGGATATTCCTTGAAGGCGACCAGCAGCGTGGCCTGGGTCAGCATGGTTTCGGTCAGGTGGCAATGCGGATCGAGCAGGCCGCCGATGACCGCGTCGGGGGCCACCGCCCGGCAATGGGCGATCAGGTCGCCCTCGCAATCGTCGTAACCGTCGGCGATCATGGCGCCATGCAGGGCCAGCAGCACGATGTCGGCCCCGCCGCAGCGCGTCAGGTCCGTGATGATCTCGTCGCGGAAATCCTCGTAGACCTTGCGCACGGTCGGTCCGGCGGGCTGCGCGTGGGCCGAAAGGGATTCGACCACCTCCCAGCCGCGCAACTGCGCCGCCGCGCGCCAGATATGCAGCGGCGCGGTGAAATATTCTTTCGGATAGGCCGTGGCGTCGCCGTGCCGGATACCGGCTTCGGCGAAGCTCAGGTAGCCGGTCGGCAATGGCGAAAACGAATTCGTTTCCGTGCTCAGCCCCGCGATGAAGACCTTCATTGTGCCTCTTTCCCCTCGGTCGCAATGGCGCCGGGCGCCGGTTGGCCGGCAAGCCCGGCGGCCGATATGGCAATCAGGTGGATGACGATGATGGCGAAGGCCACCGGCACGGCGGCGGTGAACCAGATCATCGGGATGTCGAGCATCTCGCCCTGCCGCCCGAGGCTCCGGCCGAGGAAACCTCGCGCCATGTTCATGCCCGGGGCGAAAACGGAGAACCACAGCACCGGTACGGCGAACAGCAGCACGCCGGCACCGCGCACCAGCGTCAGTGCGGCGCCCGTCCGCCCGCCGATCGCCAGCATGGCCGGGAAAAGCACCGGGTTGGCGCCGGCCCGGAAAGCGCAGGAGGCGCCCAGCATGCCGGCCCATACCATGGCCCGCCGCGCCAGTTCCTCCGTCCAGATGGGCGGCGAGGCGAAGATGTAGCGCGCCACGGTCTGCCACAGCGCCGCCCCCAGCATGACGAAGAGCGCGGCCACCGCCAGCACCATGGCGATACGGTCGATCCCGGCCGAAAGGCGGCCGAGACCGTTGGCAAGACGGTGCATCGCCGTCACTCGCCCTTGGCCTTGCGCCACTCGGCGAGCTGTTCGGGGGTAATGAGCCCGCTGTTGTAGGTGGCCTCGGACGCCTTGCGGAATTCCTCGCGCGCCGCGTCCGACAGGTTGACGACGGAAACGCCCGCCGCCTTCAGCTTGTCGATCACGCCGCCCTGGGTCCCGAGCCAGTCGCGGTTGGCCTTGTTGGCCGCGGCGATGGCATCGTCAACCGTCTTGCGGTCGGCATCGGAGAGGCCCTCGTACCACTGTTCCGAGATGATCGCGATGCGCAGCGAGGGCGCCACGGCGGCATCGGTGAAGTGCTTGATGAAATCGGTGTGGCCGAACAGCAGCGGCACGAAGGCCGGGTTGAGGTAGCCATCGGCGACGCCGGTCTGCAGCGCGTTCGGCACCTCGGCCCAGCTGACGATCGTGCCCGAGGCGCCCCAGGTCTTGTAGAGCTCGATCTGGCTTTCATCCAGCGCGCGCATCCGCAGGCCTTTCATGTCGGCCAGCGAATTGACGTCCCGCTTGGTGTTGAAGATGCCGGTCGCCGGACCGACGGTGGTCACCGCGCCGACACGCACGCCGCCCGGCGTCGTGCCTTCGTTGATCCGCGCCAGCATGCCGCCGTCGTAAAGCGCGCGGTCCACCTCCGCCATGTCGGCGAAGAAATAGGGCAGGCGTAGCCCGTAGATCAGCTTGTCCAGCGAGCCGACGATGTTGAGCGGCGCCATCGCCACCTCGACGAGGCCCTGGCTGACCTGGTCGAAGATCTCGGCGTCGCTGCCCAGCGCGCCGCGCTGGAATTCCTCTGCCTTCATGCCGTTGGCATTGAGGTGTTCCACGAAGGTATGCGCCCAGACATAGCTGCCCGAGCCTTGCAGGTCCGGCGGGCTGTCGAGCGATACCTTGACCTGCGCCACGGCGGCGGTCGCCATGGCCAGCGCGGCCCCGAGTGCGGCCACAAATGCAAAACGTTTCATTGCGCGTCTCCCTGTTTTCCTTGCTTGAACGAAATCGCGGACGGCGGGATCATCCTCCCCCCGCCAGACCGAATGCACGCGGCAGCGCCAGGCTGATCTGCGGAAACGCGACCAGCAGCGCCAGCACGAAAACCTCGACGAGCACGAACGGCATCACCGCCCGCGCCAGGCGCCAGTAGTTCACCCCGGTCACCGTGGTCACCATCAGCAGGCACCCGCCAAGCGGCGGCGAGACCAGGCCGATGCACAGGTTGAAACAGAGCACGATGCCAAGGTGAACGGGATCCGCCCCCTGCGCAAGCGCGGTCGGCGCCAGCAGCGGCACAAGCAGGGCGAGCGCGACCGGGATGTCGAGGAACATCCCGGCGACCAGGAACAGGACGTTGAGCACCACCATGTAGCCGACCGGGCCGAGCCCCATCGCCTCGACGAGGCCGGAAATGGCTTCCGGTACGCGCTCCAGCGCGCTGAGGTGGCCCAGCGCCGAAACGGCGGCGATCAGCAGGAAGATCGCACCCGACAGCATTGCGGTGCGCCGGAAGGCCTGCCAGACCGCGTCCATCCCCATGCGTTCGTAATGGTAGCCGCCGGCCCATGCGACCGCGACCGCCACGGCGGCCGCTTCCGTCGGTGTCATAAGGCCGAAGACGATACCGCCCAGGATGATGGCCGGAACCAGCAGGGCGGGCAGCGCGTGGATCAGGGCTGGAAGGAAGCGGGGAACCTCGCCCTTCTCCAGACGCGGATGGCCGTAGGCGCGCGCGTAGAAGGCATTGGCGATCATCAGCGCGGCCGCCAGCAGCAGGCCCGGCACGATGCCGGCGATGAAGAGCGCGGTCACCGACGTGCTCATCAGCGCGCCGTAGAAGATCAGGATGATCGACGGCGGGATGATCGGGCCGATGATGGAGGAGGCCGCCGTGATCGCGCTGGCATACTCCAGGTCGTAGCCGCGCTCGCGCATGGCCGGAACCAGCGTGTTGGAGACCGCCGCGGAATCCGCCACCGCCGAACCGGAAATGCCGGCAAAGAAGACGCTGGTCATGATGTTCACGTGGCCGAGACCGCCGCGCAGCCGCCCCACCATCGCCATCGCGAGATCGATCAGCACCCGCGTGATCCCGCCCCGGTTCATCAGTTCGCCGGCCAGGATGAAGAGCGGCATCGCCATCAGCGCGAAGACGTCGATCTTGGAAAAGATCTGCTGCGGCAGGATCGCGAGGTACCGGCTGTTGTCCGTGGCCATGAAGGCAAGGACCGCTGTCGCGCCGATGACATAGGCAATCGCGAGGCCCGACCCGAGCAGGATGATGCCGGCGGCGAGCACGAGCCAGATCATCGGCCGATCCCCGCCCGTCCCGGGCTGAGTGCTTCCGCGGTGACCCCCTCGGCCAGGATATCGGCGGGTAGCGGCTGCTTCAGCACCAGGGCTGCGGCGGCCCGCGCAGCGGCCGGCGCGCTCTGGATGCCGTAGCCGCCCTGCCCGGCCAGCCAGAAGAAGCCGTCCGCATCCCGTGCATGGCCGATGACGGGACACTTGTCGGCCACGAAGGAGCGCAGTCCCGCCCACTTGTGCACGACACGGCGAACCGAAATGTCGAAGGCCTGTTCGATCCGGTCGACGCAGATGGCGACATCCAGTTCTTCGGGCTGTGCGTCGCACGGCGGCGACGGCGTCTCGTCGGCTGGCGAGATCAGCAGTTTCCCGGCATCGGGCTTGAGATAGAAACCTTCTTGCGCGTCCACGACCATCGGCCAGGTGGCCGGCCGGTCGGGTTCCGCTCCGGCCGGCGGGTCGATCAGCACCGCCGTGCGCCGTTTCGGCACCAGGCCGACGGGTGCGACACCGGCCATCACCGCGATTTCGTCGGCCCAGGCGCCCGCGGCGTTGACGATGGTGGCTGACCGGAAACGCTGGCCGCCGGCTTCGACCGTCCACACGCCGCCGTCGCGGGAAAGCCGGGTGACCCCGGCATTCGTGCGCACCGTTCCGCCAAGGGCCTGGAATGTCTTGAGGTAGTGCTGGTGCAGGGCGTCGACGTCGATGTCGGCGGCGCTGCCGTCCATCAGCGCGCCGGCGATGTAACCAGGCCGGATCAGCGGCATCATCGAGAGCGCCGCGTCGGTCCCGATCGGGTGGACGGCATCGCCAAGTTCTTCCGCCAGTTCTTCCAGCACGCCGGCCTGGCCCTCGTGCGCCACGAACAGCACACCGCGCTGCCGCAGCAGCGGCTGCGAGATGAAGCGGCTGTCCGGATTGCAGAAGAAATCGTGAGACGCGCGCGACAGCGCACGGATGACCGGCGGGCCGTAGGCGACCGTGAAGAGCGCCGCCGAGCGGCCGGTGGTGTGATAGCCCGGCCTGTCTTCCCGTTCGAGAACAAGGACGCGCGCATGACCCGCCAGTTCGGCTGCCACCGACGCACCGGCAATCCCGGCGCCGATGATGATGATGTCGTGGCTGTCGTCCGGCTCGGCCATGGCCATCCTCTCCCTCACCAAAAACGGTAACATCGTTTTTCCGATTGGAAAAGCCAAATTTTCCGAAAGGAAAAAAGCGCATTGCCGCCGGTCCCGCAGGAGACTAGAATCGGGTTCCGGTGGCGGGGAAAATCCATGAATGAAAACGCGAAAACCGAAAGCCAGCGCAGCGAGTTCGGGCAGCAGATCCGGCGGTTGAGGCGCGAGAAGGGCTGGACGCTCGCCCATGTCGCCGCACGCTCCGGCCTGGCGGTCTCCACCATTTCGAAGGCCGAGCGCGGCATCATCGCGCTTACCTATGACCGGTTGGCCCAACTGGCCCATGGGCTGGAAACCGACATGGCCGCCTTCTTCGCCTCAGAGGGCGGCCGCTTCGAGCCCGGCGGCTTCGCCGTGGCCAGGAAGGGCGAGTTCAGCCGGCAGGAAACCCGCAACTACGTCTACGAAATGCTGTTCCCGGAACTGTGGCAGAAGGCCATGACCCCGATGATGGGCACCCTCAAGGCCCATGACATCAAGGATTTCGATGACTTCGTCCGCCACCCCGGCCAGGAATTCCTGATCGTTCTCGAAGGTACGGTCACTGTCCACCTGGAGGGCCGAGACGCGGTCGTGCTCAACGAGGGCGATTCCATCTATTTCGACAGCGCCCGGGGGCATCTCTATGCTTCCGACGAGGAGCGCGACGCGCGCATTCTCGTTGTCTGCGTCGCATCCTGAACGCTGCCGCACCTGCGGCCTCGGCTGCTGCCGGGCTTGCGGATATGAAGTTTTCAGGCAGGGCGTCCAGCGAAGCGAAAGCCCGGGATAAGCAAGCATTGCCGATCGCAAGACTGATGATTGCAAATATTCAATATTATGCAATTCTGCAAATTAAAGAAAATCAACGGGAGGGGACTGGCACGTGAACAAATCCAGCAATCATCTGGCAGAAACCCTCACGCCGCATCGGCGGCCGCGCTGGTGGCATGTCCTTCTGTTCATGGCCCTACTGCAGGCACCTGCCCACGCCCAGTTCGGCGGCGGCGAGATCGCGGTGCCGACCGATGCGGCCAGCTTCCAGATCGATGCCCTCCACAACGATGTGGTCAACGCCGCACGCGCACTGGGACTGCCGCAGGCCACCACCCCCGTTCCTCCGGCGAACCGCAGTTCCTACGAGAAGCTGGAATACCCCTTGCGGCTCACCCCGCAGGCCAAGGGCAATTCGACGGTCCACATTTCCAACTTCGTCGACCTCGACAGCGGCGCGGGGCTGCAGGACTTCGTCTGCGGCACGCGGACCTACAACGGCCACCGCGGAACGGACAACTTCCTGTCGATCGGCTCGTGGTGGCGCATGGACCAGGGGACGCACGACATCGTCGCGGCGACCGACGGAACGATCGTTGCGAAACAGGACGGGCAGAACGATCGCACCTGCGGCGAGCTGTCCAGCGTGCCCAACAACCCGGCCAACTATGTCACCATCCTGCAGCCCGACGGGCTGTACGCGTATTACTATCACATGAAGAACGGTTCGGTGACGCCGGTGGCCGTGGGGTCAACGGTCAAGGCCGGCGACTACCTGGGCAAGGTCGGCAGTTCGGGTTTCTCCAGCGGCCCGCATCTGCACATTGAACTGAGAACGTCGGCAGGCGAAACCGTGGACCCGTTTTTCGGCGCCTGCACCGCCGCCCCCAGCCTCTGGAAGCACCAGTGGCATGCGGAAAACGATTTCAGGATCACCGAAGTCTCGACGCACTCCGCGCCACCGGAATTCGCGACCTGCACCAACAATGTCGCCAGCACCGACACGCCCCATTATCAGCGGGCCTTCAATCCCGGTGAGACCGTCTATCTGCTGCTCTACCTGCGCGACCTCTTCACCACCGGCGAGGTGATCTCGGTCGAGGTCTACAATCCGTCCGGCGCCATGGCCTGGAGCAGCCAGTTCAACACCGGCGCGCGGAGCTACCAGTCGTCCTACTGGTATTTCACCTACAATCTCTCCAGCGGCGCGGCGCGGGGCAAATGGCGCTACCGTTTCACGGCGGGCAGCCAGTCGGCCGAAGGCGCCTTCTTCGTCGAAGCCGACCCGCCGGATGCCACCCTCTTCGCGGCGACGCTTCCCGGCGGACGCAGCATCCGGACCGGCACCACGGCGACGGCCTTCGTGACCATCCAGAATGCCGGCGCCAACATCGCCTACGGTTGCGGCATCTACCTGCAGACGCCGGTCGCCGGGGAGTTCTGGTTCCAGGAAACGGACCCGGCGACCAACCTGCTGACCGGCACGCGCAACGCCCATGTCGACATTCCGGGCAACGCGGTCCAGACCTTCGCCATCGGATACACGCCCGACGTGGGCACGAATTCGACCGGCGTGACCACGGCGCTGCGCTACAAATGCGCCAACGGCGATGCCGCGCCCGTGTTCAAGGGCGTCAACACGATGGCCTTCTCCTTCGCCGACACGCCCGTTCCCGACATCATCCCCATCGGCGTGACACCGACGCAGGACGGCATCCTGCGAACCGGTGGACTGAATTCGCCGGCGTCCTGGTTTGCCTCTGCGGTGAACATCGGGAGCAGTGCAACGCTCGGCGTCAGCGCGCTCCTGCCGGCAATCGGCGGGCTTACCTCGACGGTCTGTGAACTGGATGGAAACGGCGTCTGCACGGGTCCGTCCGCCAGTACCATCAATGTCCTGTTCCAGCCCAACGTGCCCAAGACGTTCAAGATCACCGTGCAGTCGTCGGCCACCGTGCCCTTCGATCCCGCCAACAACCGTTCCGCGCTTCGGTTCGAGGACGCCGGCGGCTTGAGAGGCGAAACGAGCGTCGCGGTGACCACCCAGTAGAAGCCGAACGGGCGGCGCGCCAGCCGCACGGGATCAGGCGGCGGAGCCCGGTCCGCCGCCGCGTCCGGCCTCACCAGCTGTTGTAGCTCAGGTACTTGCCGGACATCTCCACCTTGACGCGGTCGCCCTTGGGGTTCGCCACCCGCGTGACGCTCATGTCGAAATCGATCGCGGACATGATGCCGTCGCCGAATTCCTCGTGGATCAGAGCCTTGATGGTCGGTCCGTAGACACCGACGATCTCGTAGAAGCGGTAGATGCAGGGGTCGGTCGGCACGGTCTGGTCCCAGACCTTCGTCGGGCTCTCGGCCAGCACCTCGACAACCTCCTGCGGCAGTCCCAGCACCTGCGCCAGCGCCTGCGCCTTGGCCTCCGGCATGGCATTCATCCCGACGCAGGCCGAATGCGTCCATACCGGGGACATCCCGATCTTGTCGGCAATCTCGTCCCAGGTCATGCCGGCCTTCTTCTTGGCCGCCAGGATGATCAGGGCCGCGTCATCCTTGCTCAGCATCTGCGGTATTTCGATGGTCATGGGTCGTGTCTCCTCTTTCTCGGTTATTGGTTGACCGCGCGCAGATGCGAGCCATGTCGCGGATCGTCGCTGTCTTCAGCCTTCGCGTCTCCCAGCCGGTCGATGCGCACCGTGCGGGGTGAATTGCTCTCGCCGCGGGCCTGCTGCCCCGCCAGTTCCCGGGATCGGGTTGCCAGGAAATGCACGAGGTGGTTGCGGATGGCGTAGTAGTTCGGATGGTCGATGATCTCGTCGCGCCGGCGCGGACGCGGAATGGTGATCTCCACCGATTCCGCCACGCGGGCATAGGGCCCGTTGGTCATCAGCAGGATGCGGTCGGCCAGCAGGATCGCCTCGTCGATGTCGTGGGTGATCATGAAGACCGTCTGCGACGTGCCGCTCCAGATCTTTAGCAACTCGTCCTGGATGGTGCCGCGCGTCAGGGCGTCCAGCGCCCCGAACGGCTCGTCGAGCAGCAGGAGCTTGGGATGGTTGGCGAAGGCGCGGGCAATCGAGACCCGCTGCCGCATGCCGCCGGACAGTTGCGCCGGCTTGCGATGGATGGTGTCGCCCTCCAGCCCGACCATGGCCAGGTACTGGATCGAGTGCTCGGTGACTTTCGCCGCCGGCCAGCCGGGATAGCGGGCCGCGACCCCGAAGGTCACGTTCTTCAGCGCTGAGAGCCACGGCAGCAGCGAATAGTTCTGGAACACGACGCCGCGGTCGAGGCTCGGTCCGGACACCTCCTTGCCGTCCATCACCACGACGCCCGAGGTGGGTTCGGCGAGCCCGGCCAGGATGTTCATGATCGTCGACTTGCCGCAGCCCGAATGGCCGAGAATGCAGACGAACTCGCCCTTCTCTATGCCGAAGCTGGCATTCTCGAAGACCGTCAGGTCCTCCCCCTTGCCGGAGGGGAACCGCTGGGTCAGGTTTTCAATCGAAAGGAATGCGTTGGACACGGTCTTCTCCTTACTCGGCGTAGGCCACGGCGCGCTGCAGCCGCCCAAAGGCAGCGTCGAGCGCCATGCCGACCACGCCGATCATCAGGATCGAGAAAATGACGGAGGTGAGATCGAGGTTGTTCCACTCGTTCCAGACGTAGTAGCCGATCCCCGTTCCGCCGACGAGCATCTCGGCGGCGACGATCACCAGCCACGCAATGCCGATGGAGATCCGCATTCCGGTCACGATCGTCGGCGCGGCGGCCGGCAGGATCACCGTCACCGCGGTCCGGATCGGGCCGAGTTCATGCGTCCGCGCGACGTTGACCCAGTCCTTGCGCACGCCCGCCACTCCGAAGGCAGTGTTGATCAGCATCGGCCAGATCGAGCAGATGAAGATCACGAAGATCGCCGAGGCATTCGAATCCTGGATGATGAATAGCGCCAGCGGCATCCAGGCCAGCGGCGAGATCGGACGCAGCACCTGGATGAACGGGTTGAGCGCCTTGTAGGCGACTGGGCTCATGCCGATCAGGAAGCCGATCGGGATGGCGACCAGCGCCGCCAGGAAATAGCCCGACAGCACCCGGTAGAGCGAATAGGCGATCTGGATGCCGATGCCCTTGTCGTTCGGGCCCGCGTCGTAGAACGGGTCGGACAATTGCTCCCACGCCTTCACGATGACCTGGCTCGGTGGCGGCACCCCGGCCTTGGGCGCGCCGCCGCCGGTCAGGCGTTCGTACTCGGTCAGTTCCGACGCCGCCTTCTGAGCGGGGATCGCGGCCTCCCAGACGAAGAGGCCGAGAACCAGAATGACGAAGGACAGGATGGCTGCCCTCTGGTTTGTCGACAGCCGGTCCATGCGTCAGACCCGCTTGATGTCGAAGGAGTCGACATAGGCCTCCGGCTGCGCCGGGTCGAAGGTCTTGCCCATGATGGTATAGCTCTCGTAGGTGACCTCCGGCGCGGTGTAGCCGAGGTCCTGCATCACCTTCGCGCAGTCGGCGGCCAGGTACACCTCCTCGGCGACCTTCTTGTAGTCGACGTCGCCGTCTACGTAGCCCCAGCGCTTCATCTGCGTCAGGATCCACACCCCCATCGAGTGCCAGGGGAACGGGTCGAAATCGATGCGGTCGGGCACCTTCTTCACCTCGCCGAGACCGTCCGCGTAGGTGCCGGTTAGCACCTGTTCGACCACCGGCACCGGCTGGTTGAGGTAGTTGGTCGGCGAGATCGCCTCGGCGATTTCCTTGCGGTTGTCGGGGCTCGAGGCGTATTGCGTCGCGTCGACGATCGACTTGAGCAGCGCGCCGTAGGTGTTGGGAAGCTCCTCGGCGAAGGACAGCGGGCAGGCAAAGGCGCAGCACGGGTGCCCTTCCCATATGTCCTTGGTCAGCGTGTGGATGAAGCCGATGCCTTCCCAGACGGCACGCTGGTTGAACGGGTCGGGCGACAGGTAGCCGTCCAGGTTTCCGGCGCGCAGGTTGGCGACCATTTCCGGCGGCGGGACGACGCGGATCTGGATGTCGGTATCCGGATCGATGCCGTGCTCGGCGACGTAGTAGCGCAACAGGAAGTTGTGCATCGAGTATTCGAACGGGACGCCGAAGGTGAACCCCTTCCACTGCTTCGGATCGCGCTTGTCCTTGTGCTCGTTGGACAGCACGATCGCCTGGCCGTTGATGTTCTCCACGGCCGGCATGATGTAGGGGGTGGCCACGCTGCCGGCGCCAAGCGTCATCGCCAGCGGCATCGGCGTCAGCATGTGCGAGGCGTCATATTCGCCGGCAAGCGACTTGTCGCGCGCCACCGCCCAGCCAGCCGTCTTGATGACCTGCGCGTTCAGCCCGTGCTTCTCGTAGAAGCCCATCGGCTGCGCCATGATGATCGGCGTGGCGCAGGTAATCGGCACGAAGCCGATGTTGAGATTGGTCTTTTCCGGCTTGCCGAGCGTGTCGAGGATCGCTGCCTTGGCCTTGTCGACCGGGAAGACCGAGGCCAGCGCCGCGGCAAACGTACCGCCGCCGACCAGGCCCATGAAGGAGCGCCGCGACAGGTCGTTCTGCCCGAACATCGAACGGACGATGGCGTTCTCAACGGCCCGTTCCATCATCGCGTCGGACGACAGGGCCGGGGTCTCGTCGGCGCCATGGGCGTGACCGCCCGAACAGGCCTTGCAACCGCATCCGGCACCATGGCGGAGGTCGGATGCGGGTGAGAACGGATTTCCAAGGCTTTTGGTCATGGGGCTCTCCTCAGACGGTGGTGTTTTCATCGTGTCCGGCAAAGCCTAGCCCGGGTCCCGTTCTGCCCGGGATCCGCCTAACGGAAAAATCACTGATTTTATTAGGCAATCTTTTCAGTAGGATAAGTATATTTTCTGCATTGCACAATTTACGATATTTCATAATTCACGAAATATCGTAAGATCATGCGCAGGCCTTCAGGAGAAGATGGCATGAACGGGATGAGCGTGATCGCTGGTGCATTGGATGACCTTGACGCAAGCGCGTTGTCCCTGCTTCCCGAGGCGGCCGTCATCGTCGATACGGTCGCTGATCGCGTCGTTCACGCCAACCCGGCTGCAGGGCGGCTGCTTGGTGCAAGCGCGATGGAAGGCAGCCGCTTCTCTGCCTTTGTCGAGGCCGATCTGGCCGAGTTCATCGTCTTCCTCGACGAGGTCGCCTATCGTGGCGACGCCTGGACGCGCAAGGTCGCGCTCCGGCGCCAGGCCGGCTCCGCGATCGAGGTGGAAATCAGGGGGCGGCAGCTGCAGCCGGGCGCCGGCCTCGTGCTTCTGCTCCTGCTCGATCTGGAAGAACTGCGACGTCACGAGCGCGCCACGGAGGCCGAGCAGTTGCAGCGCGAAGGCCTAATGGGCTGGCGTCGCGCCCAGGAATTCTTCTCCGAACTGGAGTTGCAGAACCAGTTGATCCTGAACGCGGCCGGCGAAGGCATCTACGGCGTCAACACCAAGGGCCAGGCAACCTTCGTCAACCGCGCCGCCCAGGAAATGCTCGGCTGGGAGCCGGAAGACCTGCTCGGCAAGCCGATCCACAACCTCATCCACCATCATCACGCCGACGGCAGCGCCTACCATGCCCACGACTGCCCGATCTATCGCTCCTTCCGCTTCGAACAGGTCAACCGCGTCGAGGACGAGCTTTTCTGGCGCAAGGACGGCAAGCCGATCCAGGTCGAATACGTCTCGACGCCGATCTACAACCAGAAGGTCCTGGCCGGCGCGGTCGTCATCTTTCGCGACGTGACGGAGCGCAAGCTCTCCGAGCGCAAGCTCCAGGACGCGCTGGTCGAGGTCGCCGAACTGCGCGACCGCCTGGAGCAGGAGAACGCCTATCTCCAGGAAGCCATCACCAACGAGCGCGCCCATCACGACGTGGTCGGCCGCTCGCCGGCGATCCGCCAGATGCTGGCCAGGATCGAACTGGTCTCGCCCACCGATGCGCCGGTTTTCATCACTGGCGAGGCCGGCGCCGGCAAGGCACTGGTCGCCAGCGCCATCCACAAGGACAGCAGCCGCAAGCGCCGCCCGCTGATCCAGTTCCGCTGCGGAGCGATCAACCGCCGCTCCATCGAGGCCGAGTTGTTCGGTCATGCCGGCGGAAGCGACGGCACGCCCGGCGGCAACTCCGGCGCACTGGAGCTGGCGCATGGCGGCACGCTCTTCCTGGAGAACGTCTGCGAACTGCCGTTTGACCTGCAGGGCGACCTGCTGCGCGCGCTGCAGGACCGGAAGTTCAAGCGCATCGGCGATGCCCATTACCGCACCCTGAATGTCCGCGTCATTGCCTCCTCGGCGAAGGATGTCGATCAGGAGGTCGCGGCCGGCAGATTCCGCGAAGACCTGCTCCTTTTCCTGAGCGTGTTTCCGATCCATTGCACGCCCCTGCGCGAACGCCCGCAGGACATCCCGGATCTCGCCGATCACATCCTGACCCTCGCCTGCGAACGGCTGAACCGGCGCAAGCCGGTCATCACCGGGCGGACGATGAATGCCCTGCTGGCCTATCACTGGCCCGGCAACGTGCGCGAACTCCGCAACGTCATCGAGCGTGCGGCCATCGTCTCCACCGGCAGCAAGCTCATCGTCGAGATTGGCGGCGAACGGGCAGCCGGCGACACCGGCCGGACGGTCCGCACCGAGACGGAGATGCAGCAGCAGGTCCGCGCCAACCTCGTGGCCGCCCTGCGCGAGACCCATGGGCGCGTGTCCGGCAAGGAAGGCGCAGCCGCCCTGCTTGGCATGAAGCCGACGACCGTCTATTCGCGCATGGCGAAATTGCGGATCGAGGACCGGGAATGGTCGGCGCGCTGAAACGTGGTGCCGGCGCCGGAGGGAACGGCAGAGGCCCGCCATGCATTTCAGATCAGGCGAACCTGTTTGCGGGCGATCGCCAACCGTGGCATGGATGCATGGCCTGGAGCCAGCCGCCGGAACCCGGTGAGGCTCGCGCCAGGGCGACCGACAGGACAGGCCACGAAAGACCCGACATGCCGCATGATCACCACCACCACGGCCATCACGGTCACGTTCATCTCGATCCGGAAAGCGGCGACCGACGCGTCTGGATCGCGGTCTGGGCCAATGGCCTGCTGACCATCGCCCAGGTCGTCGGCGGCCTCATGTCCGGCAGCCTGGCGCTCATTGCCGATGCCCTGCACAACCTCTCGGACATGGCATCGCTGGCCATCGCCTTTGCCGCCCGCAAGATCGCCAGGCGGCCGCCGGACGGGGCCATGACGTTCGGCTATGGCCGCATCGAGATCGTGGCGGCGCTCATCAACTACACCACCCTCATCATCGTCGGGTTCTATCTCGTCTATGAGGGTGTCATGCGCCTGGTCGATCCGCCGGAAGTCGCCGGCTGGACTGTCGTCATCGTTGCCGCCGTCGCCCTTGCCGTCGATGCCCTGACGGCCTTGCTGACCTGGTCGATGCAGAAGGAAAGCGTGAACATCCGCGCCCTGTTCCTGCACAACCTTTCCGACGCGCTGGCATCGGTCGCGGTCATCGTCGGCGGCGTTCTGATCCTGCTCTACGACTGGCGCTTCGTCGACCCGCTCGTGACCATTGCCATCGCGGCCTATATCCTCTGGCTGGCGCTGTCGGAAATCGGCGGCCCCATCCGCACGCTCATGCTGGGAAGCCCCGACGGGATCGACGGCATGGCGGTGATCGAGGCCGTGCGCGGCATCGAGGGCGTGGATGACGTCCACCATGTCCATTTCTGGCAGATGCAGGAACACGAGCCCGCCTTCGACACCCACGTGGTCCTGACCCACGACGGCTGGTTGCGACTGGAAGAGATCAAGACGGACATCAAGGCCATGCTGGCCGAGCGCTTCGGGATCGGCCATTCGACACTGGAATTCGAACACGTCGAACGCGCGCACCAGAATGCCGCGCTCTATGGCTGCCGGGATGGCGCGGCGCCGCACCGGCACCACGCCCACCATTGAGTCGCCCCGCCCGCGCCGGGTCGGCGGCCGTCAGCCCGCCTGCTGCGCCCAGGTGACGATCTGCCCGGCCGGCAGCGCGCCCGAGACCCGGTTGGCCAGCTTGCCGCCCTTGAACATCAGCATCGTCGGAATGCCCTGGATGCCGTAGGCCTGCATCAGGCCCGGCGCCGTGTCCGCATTGATCTTGATGAAGCGAATCTGCCCCTTCAGCGTGTCAGCCGCCTGGGCGAAAGCCGGGGCCATCGTCCGGCACGGCCCGCACCAGGGCGCCCAGACGTCGACGACCACGGGAAGGTCATCCCCGCCGGCAATCCGTTTGAACGTCGCCTCGTCCACGTCGGCCGGGTGGTCGGCGAAAAGCGGTGTCTTGCAGACGCCGCACCGTGCGGCTTCCAGGGGCTTGCCTTCCGGCGCGCGGTTCTTGCGCCCGCACGAAGCACAGGTAAACAGGGTCGGGCCGCTCATGGCGCTCTCCTCGAATGATACATTTACTATCATTCATATATTCACTGCCCCCGGCGCCTGCAAGGTTTTCCGGCAACGGGTTGCGCTTCTCCGCCCGAAGCCCCGAACGCCGCAAACAACAGCAGCATATTTTCAATTAAAACACGAAATAGAATGCTCTTTCAATTTCAGCGATCAGCCCCTAGAGTCGCAGTCTGGCCGCCGGGTGATGTGACCGGCCCTTTCACAGGGCCGGGCCGGCTGGCCGGACTTCAAGCACGAACATGTGCGTCCGGACGAAAGAAAGCGAAGTGTGCGGCATTGCTCCGGCAATCGCTGCCGCAGGGGGTGTATCGGCATGATTCTTCTCACACCAACATTGGTGTTGCTATGCATGTTTTACGTGGTCATTGCTCTTCTTCCGCTGATCGGCGGCATCGTGAATCTTGCCCATGGCCGAGGCTTCCTGTTGAACCTGTCGATCGCGTGCGGGTTTCTGGCATTGTCGATTTTCGGCCTGCAATTCATCAACATCCTGCGGGTTCGTCTTTTCTCCCGGCCGATCGGAATGCTCGAGGCATTCAAGTTCCATCGGTACGTCGGATACGCAGGGGCCGGTTTTGCCGTGGCGCACCTGTTCATCCTGCTGGCCATCGACAGGAAATACTGGTCGCTCTTCGATCTTGCGACGACACCGACCCGCGCGAAGCTCGCCATTGCCGCAACGGCGGCGCTGGTTGTCCTGATCGCTTCCACGGTATGGCGACAGCAACTGCGTATTCCATACCGGCGCTGGCACATCCTTCACTGGATGCTGGCCACGATGGTCTTCGGTTTTGGTCTCGCTCACGCGATTCTGGTGAACTACTACCTGCAGGACAAGCTCGAGCAGCTCGTCTGGATGTCGCTGGGCGCCTTGTTCGTCCTGGCGGCCATCTGGATGCGGTTCGTCAACCCGATCATTCGGGTGCGTCAACGATGGCAGGTCACGGGTCTGACGGAAGCGCCCAAGGATGTCTTCGAACTGAACCTGCGTGCAGTCGGCGCAGGTCCCGGCCGGTTCAGCGGTCTGCAGTTTCTCCCCGGACAGTTCGCGTGGGTCGTGGCCGGCCGGTCGCCATTCTCGATATCGGCAAATCCATTCAGTATTGCATCAAGCGCTGAAAGACCGGAAAACCTGCGCTTCATCATTCGCGCCAATGCGGGCTATACGACGGCGTTGCGGACGCTCAGGCAGGGCGCGCATGTCTACCTGGACGGACCTCACGGCACGTTCACACCCGATGCGGATGCCAGCGGGCCGCTGATTCTCATTGGTGCCGGCGTTGGCATGACGCCGCTTCTCTCGATGATTGAAACGCTGGCCGACCGTCGCTCATCCCGCGAATGCGTCCTCATTCTTGCCGCGCGTTCGGAACAGGACATGATCGGTGCCGATCATGTCGAACGACTGCTGGAACGGCTCCCGCTCACCGTTCACTACCACTTCTCCTCCCGGAACGACGGGCGCAGGCTCGACCAGGCCACGATCCGGGGCTGGCTGCCCCGCGACCTGGCCGATGCCGAGTGTTTCATCTGCGGTTCCGCCAATTTCATGGACATCTGCGAAGACGCCATGCAGCAAGCCGGCATGGATCGCCGACGGGTCCGCACCGAACGATTTTCCATGGTCTGAAAGGAAATCAGATGAAGAAAAATCAGGTCTACATCAGCATCGGCGGTCTTGTGCTGTTGATCAGCGCGATACTTCTCGGATCGAGCCTCATCTGGTCAAATGTGATGTGATATCGGGCCGTCCTGAGTGCTCCGTTGAGATGGTCAGGGGATCCGGGACCGGCCGCGCTTGACCCGGTTTGGCTGCGGCTCCTATTCTCACCGGGATGGCCGCAGCCCGGCGGCGAACGGAAAGAACGTCCATGCACCGCATCCCGCGCCGCGTCTTGGCGCATCTTGTGGCCGCCGTCCTGCTCGTCGCGGGGAGCCAGGCCGCGGCGGCCGGAAAGCTGAAGATCGTCGCCACGTTCAGCGTCCTGGCCGACATGGCGGCGAATGTCGCCGGCGAACATGGCGAGGTGTCCGCGCTCGTTGCACCCGGCCGGGACGTCCACAACTTCACGCCCGGAGAGGCGGACCTTGCGCTTGCCGGCTCGGCCGACCTGATCCTGTGGAACGGCCTCGACCTCGAAACCTGGTTTCCCCGCTTCTACCACCATTTCCACGGCGTGCCGCAGGTCACCGTCTCCCTTGGCGTCGAGGCGGTCCCGCTCGACCGCGATGCCTATGACGGCAAGGCCAACCCGCATGCATGGATGTCGCCCGCGGATGCCCGCCGCTACATCGACACCATTCGCGACGCGCTCATGCAGCGCGACCCGGTCCACGCCGGCAACTATGCGGCCAATGCGCGGACCTACGCGGCGCGACTGGAAGCGCTTGCCGCCCCGCTGCGAAAGACCGTGGCCGGACTGCCGGAAGGTCGCCTCTGGCTGGCCACGTCAGAGGATTCGCTTGCCTACCTCGCCCGCGATTTCGGTCTGAAGGAACTTTACCTGCGCACGCTCGACACCGAGGACGAGGCCATTGCACCGCAACGCGTGGAAGCCGTCGTCGCAACCATCCGCGCCGAACGCATCCCGGTGATCTATTCCGAAAGCCCCGGGTCTCCCGATCCGGCAAGAGACGTCGCACAGCAGGCCGGCATCCGTTACGGCGGCGCCCTGCCGGTCGACAGCCTCAGCGGTCCGGACGGCCCGGCACCGACCTATCTCGACCTGATGCGGGTCACCATGGACACGATCGCGCAAGGCCTGGCGCAACCATAGGCATGGCGCCAGGTGGCCCGGCAGGCGTTCGTCAGATGCGGATTGTCCGGGTGATCTCGATGCCGAAACCGCCGAGGCCGACATATTGCCGCTCGGACGACGAGATCAGTGCAATCGAACGGATGCCGAGATCCCGCAGGATCTGTGCGCCCACGCCGACCTCGCGCCAGCGCTGCTGGCGCACCAGCGCGCTGCCGTGCTGTTCGCCGTCCTTGCCGTCGCCTTCGCCGCCATGCTCGTCCACCGAGGCATCGTGGCCCAGCGGGTTGCGCAGGATCATGATGACGCCGCGCCCGCCATGGTCGTCGATCGCCTTGACCGCTGCATCCATCCACACCTTGTCGCCGTTCAGCCGCGCGACCATGTCGTCCATCGGCTGTTCGCGGTAGATGCGGCAAGGGATGTCCTCGCCCGACCGCACGTCACCGAAGGCCAGGATCACGTGGTGCAGCGGATCGAAATCGGAGGAATAGGCATAGATGCGCGCCGGCCCGCCATGCACCGTCACGTCCTTTTCCTCGACCCGCTGCACGAACCGCTCGGTGCGGATGCGGTAGGCGATCAGGTCCTCGATGGAAATGATCCGCAGATCGTGCTCCTTGGCGAACTCCAGGAGTTCCGGCAGGCGCTTGACCGTCCCGTCGTCATTGACCACCTCCGCCAGCACGCCGGCCGGTTCAAGCCCGGCCAGCGATGCCAGGTCGACACCCGCCTCGGTATGGCCGGAGCGGGTCAGCACGCCGCCCGAACGCGCGATCAGCGGGAAGATGTGGCCCGGCCGGATGAAGTCCGACGGGGCCACGTTGCCATTGGCCAGCGCCGTGATCGTGGCGGTGCGCTCGATCGCGGAAATGCCGGTCGTCATGCCGATCTTGTAATCGACCGACACGGTGAAGGCCGTGCGCAACGGATCGATGTTGTTGGCGACCATCGGGTTGAGATGCAGGGCGTCGGCACGCGCCGCCGTCATCGGCACGCACAGGATGCCGGACGTGTGACGGATCATGAAGGCGATCTTCTCCGGCGTCGCCTTCGAGGCGGCCATGATCAGGTCGCCCTCGTTCTCGCGGTCGGTGTCGTCGACCACCACCACCAGTTCGCCCTTGGCAATGGCCTCGATGGCCGCTTCGATCGTGTCCAGTTGCATTGTGTCCGGTCCCGTGTCGCGGCCATGGCCGCCCTTGTCTGTTCACGCTTCGCTTAATGAGCGGCACCGGTCCGGTCAAGGAAATCAGGCAGCCAGGACAAGTTTCACGGGGCTGCCGCATGACGGCGGCTCACCGCCGATGGCCTGCCGGGCAGCGAAAGCGCCGTGTCATGGCGTCCCCGGCGCGCCACGATGCGCCCGCCGGACAGGACCAGCAGGCGGTCCGCCCGCAGCCGGATGGCCTCGACCGGGTTGCCGGCATCCAGCACGACGAGGCTGGCCTTGCAGCCCGGCGCAAGGCCGTAGCCTTCGAGCCCCATCACGCCCGCGCTGGCCGTCGTCACCATGTCGAAGCAGGCGCGCATCTGCGCCGGGCTCGTCATCTGCGCCACGTGCAGGCCCATGAAGGCAACGTCCAGCATGTCTGCCGTGCCAAGCGAATACCACGGGTCCAGCACGCAATCCTGCCCGAAGGCCACCGTGATGCCGTGGGCCAGCATTTCCGGCACGCGCGTCATGCCCCGCCGCTTGGGATAGGTGTCGTGGCGCCCCTGCAGCGTGATGTTGATCAGCGGGTTGGGAATGGCGGCGACCTGCGCTTCCGCCATCAGCGGCAGCAGCTTGGAAACGTAGTAGTTGTCCATCGAGTGCATGGATGTCAGGTGCGAGCCGGCCACGCGGCCCTGCAGCCCCAGCCGTTGCGTCTCGTAGGCCAGTTGCTCGATATGGCGCGATTGCGGATCGTCCGTCTCGTCGCAATGCATGTCGACCATCAGCCCGCGGTCGGCGGCGATCTCGCACAGTTCCGTTACAGACCGTCTCCCGTCGGCCATGGTGCGCTCGAAATGCGGGATCCCGCCGACGATTTCGACGCCCATGTCGAGTGCCCGGATCGTGCAGTCCCGCGCTGTCGGCGAACGGTAAAAACCGTCCTGTGGGAAGGCCACGAGTTGCAGGTCGAGATAGGGTTTCACCTGCTCGCGCACCGCCAGCAGCGCCCGCACCCCCTTCAGCCCGTCCTCGTCGGAGGTATCGACGTGGCTCCGGATGGCCAGAAGCCCCATCGATACGGCCCAGTCGCAGTAGGCAAGCGCCCGCTCGGCGATCTCCTCTTCCGTCTGAAGCGGCTTCAGTTCGCCCCACAGGCCGATGCCCTCCAGAAGCGTGCCGGAGGCATTGATGCGCGGCCGGCCGTAGGAAAGCGTCGCGTCCATGTGGAAATGCGGATCGACGAAAGGCGGTGCAACGAGGTCGCCCGCGACGTCGATGACCTCCCCGGCATCCGCCGCGATCGACGGCTCGATGGCCGCGATCCGCCCGTCCTTCACCGCGATATCGGCCGTGCGCCCGTCGGGCAGAACGCCGCCCTTGAGAAGAATGTCGAACATCTGGTCAGCGCTCACCTTTCTGATAGGGAATCATCAGCGCTTTCGGGTAGGTGGCGCGCCGCGCCACCAGGATCAGCGCCAGGATCGACAGGATGTAGGGCATCATCAGGAAGACCTGGTAGGGCACCAGTCCGCCCGCCACCTGCTGCAGCCGCAACTGGTAGGCGTCGAAGGCGGCAAACAGGATGGCGCCCAGCAGCGCCTTGCCGGGACGCCATGAACCGAACACCACCAGCGCAATGGCGATCCAGCCGCGCCCGTTGACCATTTCGAAGAAGAAGGAGTTGAACGCGCTCATCGTCAGGAACGCGCCGCCGATGGCCATCAGTGCCGAGCCGGCCATCACTGCCCCCATGCGCACCGCGGTGACCGAGATCCCCTGTGCCTCGACGGCCGCCGGGTTTTCGCCCACCGCGCGCAGCGCCAGGCCGGCCGGCGTCCGGTAGAGCAACCAGCCGACAAGCCCGGCCATGACGAACGCCAGGTAGGTCAGCGGCGTCTGGTTGAACAGCGCCGGGCCGAGCACGGGAATATCCGACAGGACCGGGATCGCCACCGGCTGGAAGGCTTCGATCTTCGGCGGCGACGAGACCTTGGGCAGGGCCACGCGATAGGTGAAATAGGTCAGGCTCGACGCCAGCAGCGTGATGCCGATGCCGGTGACATGCTGCGACAGGCCGAGCGGCACGGTGAGGAACCCGTGCAGCAGGCCGAAGGCCGCGCCGGCCAGCGCCGCGACGAGCACCCCGGTCCACAGGTCCGCCCCCGACCAGACCGCGAACCAGCCCGCGAAGGCGCCGGCGGTCATGATGCCCTCGATGCCGAGGTTGAGCACGCCCGCGCGCTCGCAGATCAGTTCGCCCAGCGTCGCGAAAATCAGCGGCGAGGCTATGCGGATGGCGGCGGCCCAGAACGTGGCGGTGAAGAGGATTTCCAGTGCGTCGAGCATGCCGTCACCTCCACCGGATGCGGAATCGCGACAGCATGATCGCCGCCACCATCGTCAGCAGCGCGGCCGCAACCATGACCTGCGCGATGTAGGACGGCACGCCGGCAGACCGGCTCATCGCGTCCGCCCCCACGAAGATGCCGGCCACGAAAACCGCCGAGAGCACCACTCCCAGCGGATTGAGCATGGCCAGCATGGCCACGACGATGCCCGTGTAGCCAAACCCCGGCGACAGGTCGAGCGTCAGGTTGCCCTTCAGGCCGGCCACCTCCGAAAAGCCCGCGAGCGCCGCCAGCCCCCCCGACAGCAGCGCCGTCTTCATCAGCACCCGGTTGACCGGAATGCCCGCGAAGCGCGCGGCTTCCGGATTGTGCCCGACCGCCCGCATCTCGTAGCCGAGTGCGGTTTTTTTCATGATCACCCAGGTGACGACGGCACTGGCGATCGCCAGCACGAACCCCCAGTGAAGCCGCCGGCCCTTGACGAGACGCGGCAGTTCGGCGGCGTCGATGACCTTCTTCGTCTGCGGCCAGCCGAGGCCCGTCGGATCCTTCAGCACGCCTTCCAGCAGCATCGAGACGAACAGCAGCACGATGAAGTTCAACAGCAGCGTGGTTACCACCTCGTCGACGCCGAAGCGGATTTTCAGCACGGCCGGGCCGAGCAGCAGCAGCGCGCCGGCCAGCATGGCCGCCACCATGATCAGGGGAATGAGCGCGACGGCCGGCAGCGCCACGGCGCCGGTGCCGAGCACCACGGTCATCACCGCGCCGATGTAGAGCTGCGCCTCGGCGCCGATGTTCCAAAGCCGGGCGCGGAAGGCGACAGCCACCGCAAGACCGGTGAAGATCAGCGGCGTTGCCCGCGTCAGCGTTTCCATGAAGGCGAACTGCGAGCCTGCCGCCCCCTTGATAACCAGCCAGAACACGCTGAACGGGTTGGCGCCGGCGATGAGCACCAGCATGGACGCGAATACGACGGTGACCGCGATGGCGCCGGCCGGGTAGCCGAGCGTGTGCAGGACGGTCGGGCGTGGCCTCGGCTCAAGCCGCATGGGCGGTCCCCTCGAACCCGTGACCCGCCATGAGCTGGCCGATCTCGGCAAGGCTGCGTTCGCCCCTCGCCGATGGAGACGACAGCCGCCCCTTCGACATCACCACCACACGGTCAGACAGCGCCAGGACCTCGTCGAGATCTTCCGAGATCAGCAGGATCGCCGCCCCCCGCGCCCTGGCGTCGAGCAGGCGCGCATGGACATAGGACACCGCGCCCACGTCGAGCCCGCGGGTCGGCTGGTTGGCCAGGATCACCGACGGCGCCCCGTCGAGCGCCCGGCCGAGGATCAGCTTCTGCATGTTGCCGCCCGAGAGCAGGCGCACGCGGGCGTCGGGTGACGGGCATTTCACGTCGTAGGCGGCGATGATTGCCTCGGCGAAGGCGCGCGCCGCGCCCCAGTCCAGGAACCCGTGCCGCGAGAAGCGCGCGCTGCGATAGGTCTCCGAGATCACGTTCTCGGCCACGCTCATGTCGTCGATCATGCCGGTGGCGTGACGGTCTTCCGGGATCCGGCCGATGCCATGCGCCAGCGCCTCGCGGGGCGACCAGCGTGTCACCGTTGCGTCCTTGATGACGATCTGCCCGGCCGACGGGCTGGCCGTGCCCGCGATCAGCGCCGCCAGCGCCGCCTGCCCGTTGCCGGAGACACCGGCGAGCCCGGTGATCTCCCCGCCCCTGAGGTCGAGGTCGATGCCGTGTAGCGCCGGCCCGCCGCCCTGGCCGGCCGCATGAACGCCCCGGAGGCTCAGCAGCGCCGGCCCCGGTACGGCCGGTGCAATGTCGGGAGGCGCGATTTCCTGACCCACCATCATGGTCGCAAGCTGGTGACGGTCGGTGTCGGCAACGGCCACTTCGCCCGCCATGCGGCCGGCGCGCAGCACGACCACACGGTCGGCCACCGCCATCACCTCGTGCAGCTTGTGCGAGATGAAGATCACCGACAGCCCCTCGTCCACCAGCTTCTTCAGCGTGGCAAACAGGGCATCGGTTTCCTGCGGCGTAAGCACCGCGGTCGGCTCGTCGAGAATGAGAATGCGCGCGTCGCGGTACAGCGCCTTGAGGATCTCCACCCGCTGCCGCTCGCCGACCGAAAGCGACTGCACCAGCGCATCGGGATCGACGTCGAGGCCGAAATCGCCGGCGAGTTTCAGGATCTTCGCCTTGGCGCCGGACCGGTCGAAGCGCAGCGAAAAAAGCGGCTGGGTCCCGAGCGCGATATTGTCCAGCACGCTCATCTGCCCGGCGAGCGTGAAGTGCTGGTGCACCATCCCGATACCGGCAGACAGCGCGGCGCGCGGATCGCCGGGCGGCAGCGCTTCGCCGAAGGCCTCCACGCGCCCCGCGTCCGCCACGTAATGGCCGAAGAGGATGTTCATCAGCGTGGTCTTGCCCGCGCCATTCTCGCCGAGCAGCGCCACCACCTCGCCGCGCCCGAGGCTCAGCGAGATGCCGTCATTGGCCTTGAGCGCGCCGAACTGCTTGGTGATGCCGGTGAGGCGCAACACCGGATTGCCTGCTTCGGTCCTGCCCGACACCCGCATCCCCTTCACTGCCCTGCAGGCGGGGCGGCGGATCGCTTGTCCGCCGCCCCGCGTTTCGCCGATCACATGGTCGACTTGGGTTCGTCGTCGTTGATCTCCACGACGAAGGAGCCGTCCTTGATGGCCGCTTCCTTCTCGGCCACCATGGCCATGGCGGCATCCGGGACCTTGCCATCGAAATTGCCGAGCGGCGCCAGCGAGCAGCCGCCTTCCTTCATGAAGGAATAGACGCCGTAATCCTCCGCCTTGAACGACCCCGCCTTGATCTTGGCGATGGCCGCATCGAGCGTCGGCTCGAAATGCCACAGGGCCGAAGCCACCACCGTGTCGGGATAGTCCGACTGGGTATCGATCACGTTGCCGATGGCAAGAAGCCCCTTCTCCTTGGCGGCATCGGACACGCCGAAGCGCTCGGCGTAGAGCAGGTCGGCCCCGGCATCGATCTGGGCGAAGGCGGTTTCCTTGGCCTTCGGCGGATCGAACCACGAGCCGATGAAGGCGACCTGGAACTTCACGTCGGGGTTCATCTCCTTGGCGCCGGCCATGAAGGCATGCATCAGGCGGTTGACCTCCGGGATCGGGTAACCGCCGACCATCCCGATGTTGTTCGACTTGGTCATCGCCCCGGCGATGATCCCGGTCAGGTAGGAGGCGTCCTGGATGTAGTTGTCGAAAACCGCGAAGTTCGGGTGCTCGTCCTGCGGCTTGAACGACGATCCGATCAGGAAGGCCTTGTCGGGGTAGTCGTCGGCCACCGAACGCGCCGCGTCTTCCACCGCGAAGGCTTCGCCGAGAATGAGGTTGTGCCCGGCTTCGCAGTATTCGCGCATCACGCGTTCATAGTCGCTGTTCGATACGCTTTCGGAAAAGACATACTCGATGTCGCCCCGCGCTACCGCCGCTTCGGCGGCCTTGTGAATGCGGCTGACCCATTGCTGCTCGACTGGCACGGTATAGATGGCGGCGGCCTTGATCTTGTCCGCGGCCCGTGCCCGCCCGATGATCCCGGGCATGGCGAGCATGGCAGCGCCCGCTCCGCCTGCTGCGAGAAGTTGACGCCGGCTGACCGGCAAAGCGGCGCTTGTCTTGAACTTGGCTGGCATGGTCTGGCTCCTGTTCCCCAGCTGAAAGAATTGGCACCCCGTCGTTTTGACCAAATGGTAAACACAAGACGAAATACTTGGCAATCGGATCGCACGCATTTCCCCAGCGCGACAGTTTGCCTGTTCATGTCCGGAACATTGTCGCCCGCTCATGGTTGAAGGCAAATAGTCTTGTCATCGCCTCAAATCCGCCGCGACCGTTCCGGAAGCATGGACGGGGCGGGAAAAGGCGAAGTGCAACCTGGAGAGGTCTAGTTATGAAGAATGCCCTTGTGATCGTTGGAATGTGCCTGGCGCTGGCGGCCTGTACGACGGCCGAGCGTGACGCGGCGACGGGCGGCGCCATCGGCGCGGCAGCCGGTGCCATCGCCTCGGGCGGCCGGGCCGGCGGAACGCTGGCCGGAGCGGCCATCGGCGCGGTTTCCGGCGTCCTGATCGGCAGGGCCACGCGGCGTGGCGACTGCGTCTATCGCGACCGTCGCGGCCGCCGTTACATCGACGATTGCCCCGCCGGCTACTGATCGCCAATTGGCCGGGCGCCGCGGATGGTCGTCTCGATCTCCGCGGCGCCCCGCTGCAACGTCACACGACGCTGACCACACCCGCTGCGGCGCGGCCCGCCTGACCGGTTCCGCTTGTCCTTCGGAAAATCCCGATCCCCTGCAACGTTCCAAACCGGAACGGTCCGGCAAGGCGCGTGCGCATGGAGCGGGCCGCTGCCTTCAGGCCTTGTCCTCGGCAAGGGTATGGGCAACGATCGCGTTGGCATGGCCATGCCCCATGCCATGCTGTTCCTTCAACATGGCGACGAGTTCCATGTGGCGCGCGGGAAGCGCCGCGCGAACCAGTGCCTTCCAGTCGGAAACCGGGCGTCCATACGTTTTCTCGATGGAAGGGAAATAAGAGGCTGGCCCCTTGATCTTGTCGTTGCTCATGCTGGGTTCCTGTTCTCGGTTCGCGAAGGATCATGGACCTCCGCACGCCTGTCAACAAAGCTGGGTGCAATGACGGCAAACGTGGGACCGCCCTGCATGGCCGGTCATCCGCAGTAGCGTCAGTCGCCGGCCGGCTTTCCCTGTCGCGCCAGCAGTACCGGCACGAACACGGCCAGGAACAGCAGGCGGATGACATGGTGAGCCGCCACGAAAGCGGGATCCGCACCCATCAGCTTGGCCATGGCGGTCATGGTTTCCACGCCGCCGGGGGCCAGCGCGATCACCATCGCACCGAAGGGAATGCCCGTTGCCGCCGAGGCACCCGCCGCGGCCAGGGTGGCGATGACCACGGAGATACCCGTTCCAAGCAGGCCTGCGCCCAGCGCCTGGCGCAATTCGCCGGCGGTGACCCCGGAAAACCGGGTTCCGATCAGAGTTCCGAGCAGCACGTAGGCCGGCGTCGACAGCCAGGAAGGCAGCCCGCCGGACATCTGCCCGTCGAGATGGCCGATCGTCGAGATCAGCATCCCGCCAAGCAGGTAGGCAGCCGGCATGCGCAGGACCTTGAACAGCCAGCCTGCAATCACTGCCAGGAAAAGGGCCGCGGCCATCTGCAGCAGCGTCATCTCGTCCACCGCGCCTGACGGGGCGGGCAGATGCCCGCCGGCAAGCGACACCACCGGCGGCACGGCCAGCGTCAGGAAGAGCACACGCATCGACTGCACCACGCCAATCAGGCGGACATCCAGCCCGGCCTGCTCCGCCATGGCAAGCACGTAGCTCAGGTGCCCCGGCGTCGACGACAGCACGGCGGACTTGCCGCTGGTGCCCGTCAGCCGGGTCAGCGCCATGCGCGAGACGAACATGATCAGCACGAGCGAGACGATCAGCACCGACAGGCTGATCGGCCATCGCGTCAGGCCGTCAAGGACTTCCGGCGTCACGCCGGCGCCCATCGCCAGGCCGATCAGGACGAAGGAGGCATCGCGCACGGGCACCGGGATCCCGAGCCGCAGCCCGGCCAGGCCGGCCAGCGTCACCAGCACCGCCGGTCCGGTGAGGAAAGGCGCCGGAAGTCCGGCGGTCCACGCGATCAGGGCGCCCGTGCCACCGGCCGCCAGGGCGGTCAGCAGCGGCACCAGGGGATGGGTCATTTCCGGTCGTGGCATCAGGCCGCGCGATCCATGGGCAGGGTGGGAATGGCAAGGTGGTACGCAAGCCCTGCCCGTCACGCAAGGCGAAAAGCATAGGCTTTGGCGATGCCCGTGACAGATTCACAACAGCCGGGCAACGAACGGTGGGGATTCTTGACAAATCGTTGACAGACAGCCTCCCGCCTGCGCTTAAGTGGTTCCGTTGATGGTCCTCGTCGCCACGGGCACGAGGCTAAGAGGGAATCCGGAAGGCCGTCCGAAAGGAAGACACGGTTTGGCCGGAACTGCCCCCGCAACTGTGAGCGGTTTGGCCCGTCCACACGCCACTGGTCCCCATCCGGACCGGGAAGGCGGACAGGCCGTAAAATCGCGAGTCAGGAGACCTGCCATCAGCGCGTCACCCGGCCGGACACGGGGTGTGTCAGGGCTGCCCAGCGCAAGCGGTGACGGATCGTCGCCGCTGGCTGGTCGCTCCCAAGCAACACCTGCCGGCACATGAAATTGCAGAGGAACCGGAGGGGTCTCCATGTCTGCATCTGCCTGCACCACCGCGCGGATTGCCGCGCTTGCCGCGGTCCTCGCGGCGTCCACCGCCTTGCCCGCACACGCCCAGGACATCGTCATCGATGCCGGCGAGGTCGTCGTCTCCACGCCCAATCGCACCACCGACAAGAAGGACCGCGTCGGCTCCAAGGTCGAGGTGGTGACGAAGAAGGAGATCGAGGAAGCGGCCAAGCCGGCCGTCACCGACTACCTCGCCACCATGCCGGGCGTGTCCGTTTCGGCCAATGGCGGCAACGGCGGCCAGGAAACCGGCCTGTTCGTTCGCGGGGCGGACAAGAAATACGTCAAGACGCTGGTCAATGGCATCGACGTCTCCGATCCGAGCGCGACACAGGTACAGCCCGCGCTCGAGAGCATGACCTCCGGCAACGTGACCGGGATCGAACTGCTGAAGGGGTCGCAGTCCACGCTCTACGGGTCCGACGCCGTCGCGGGCGTCCTGGCGGTCTCGACGCTCGACGGGATCGAGCAGGGCCTCCACCACGACATTTTCGGCGAAGTGGGCTCTTTCGGCACCTGGCGTGGCGGTTATGTCTTTTCCGGCGCCTCCGAAACCGGCAAGTTCGCGGCCGGCATCACCGGTATCACCTCGAAGGGCATTTCCGCGGCGAAGACCAATGGCACCGGGCCCGTCGATCTCGATCCGGCACGCCTGGAAGCCGATGCCTTCGACAACGTCTCGGCCGATTTCGCTGGCGAACAGCAACTGTCCGACACGGTCACGATCTTCGGCGCGGCCCTCTACCGCAGGACCAATGCCGATTACGACGACTCGGGCAATCCGCCGACCGACAACAATTTCAACACCGCGCGCTCACGCCAGCTGGCCGGCCGCATGGGCGCCAACATCGACCTCATGGACGGGCGCTGGCGCAACACCATTTCCATGCAGGCCTTCGACGTCGACCGCGACCTGAATTCCGTTTCGATTTTCGGCCCCTTCATCGGCAACTGGCGCGGACAGCGGCTGAAGTTCGACTACCAGGGCGCCTATGACATTTCCGACCGGCTGACGCTTCAATACGGCGCTGACCACGAGCGCCAGACCGCCCGCTCGTCCGACAACTACGGCGGCAGCACCAACAACAGCCAGGACATGACCGGC
This sequence comes from Zhengella mangrovi, assembly GCF_002727065.1. Taxonomy (GTDB): domain Bacteria; phylum Pseudomonadota; class Alphaproteobacteria; order Rhizobiales; family Rhizobiaceae; genus Zhengella; species Zhengella mangrovi. The sequence goes on from NZ_PDVP01000016.1 coordinate 53,494, forward strand.
CTGTGGAGCCAGTTGGTCTGGGATCCGACGGACACACTGACCCTGACGGCTGGCGTGCGCCACGACATCCACAATGTCTTCGGCGGCCACACCACATGGCGGGCCAGTGCCTCCTGGCGGGCGACCGAGACGACCCGGCTGCATGCCTCGACGGGGTCCGGCTTCCGCGCCCCGTCCCTCTACGAGCTCTATGCCCCCTTCGGCACCGGCAACACCGCGCTGCTGCCCGAGCAAAGCCTGAGCTTCGATGCCGGCGTGGAGCAGACCTTTCTTGGCGGCCGCCTGGTTGTCGATGTCACCGGCTTCCTGCTCGATACCGACAACCTGATCGACTATTCCTACTCCACCTTCTCCTATGTTCAGGTGCCTGGCGTCACCAAACGCTCCGGCGTGGAAGTGGCCAGCACATGGGCCGTCACGCCGGATTTCGACATCCGGGGCGCCTACACCTATACCCGCACGAAACAGCCCGACGGCCTGCGCCGCCCGCGCATTCCCGAGCACGACGTCAGCCTGTCGGCCATCTGGCGGCCGGCGGAGAACTGGACCGTCAGCGCCACCGCGCGCGGCGTCGTCAACCTGACCGACCGCGTGTCTGCCGGGTTCGGCACCTTCAACGACGTGCGGCTGGATAATTTCGTCAAGGTGGACGCCAGGATCGCCTGGAAGCCGAGCGAGGATTACGAGGTCTACCTGCGCGGCGAAAACCTGCTGGACCAGAAGTACGAGACGGTCGCCGGCTATTCCACGCCCGGCATCTCGGTCTTCGCCGGCTTCCGCGCGAAGTTCGGTTCGGAGTGACGACCCGTGGTGCGGCGATCCGGAATCCGCGTCGCCGCCGCCCTTCTGGCCGTCCTGGCCGGAACGGGCGCATGGGCGGACGGCGCGCTGCCGACCGTCCATTCGCTCAACCTGTGCACCGACCAGCTGGCCATGCTGATCGCGGCGCCCGGCCAGATCCGGTCGATCTCCGAACTGGCGATCGATCCCTCGCTTTCCGCGCTCGCCGGCCAGGCGCGCACCTATCCTGCCAACCGCGGCCTTGCCGAGGAAGTGGTCGCGGACCAGCCCGACCTGGTCGTGACCGGCGCCTGGTCGGCCCGCAACGCCACCGACCTGTTGCGCAGTCTCGGCTACCGTGTCGAGACCTTCCGGCCGGACCTGACGCTCGATGGCATCCGCGGCGACATTCTCCGCATGGGTGATCTCCTGCACCGCCGGGATACGGCGCGCGAACTCGTCGCGGGCTTCGATGCCGAACTGGCCCGCGCGCCCGATGCCGGGTGCCCGGCTGCCTTCCATCCCCGCCTTCTGGTTTTCGGCCCCAATGGCGTCACCGAAGGCGCCGGCACCCTGCCGGACACGGTCATCAAGGCCGCCGGATTCGTCAACCTGGGCGCCGAACCGGGCACCGGCGGCATGGCCTTCATCTCGCTCGAGCAGGTCATCGCCATGCGCCCCGATGTCATCCTGCTGCCCGCCGACGACCCCGCAGCGCCGGCGCTGGCCCAGAAGCTCTTCAGCCATCCCGCGCTCAAGGCCAGCGGCGCCCGGATCGTTCGCGGCGCCGTCGATGCCGCGCTCTGGACCTGTGGCGGTCCGTTCACCGCCCGGGCCGTCACCGGGTTGAAACGGCTCAAGGCAAGTCTGCCCGGCTGCCGGGGTCCCGGCTCATGACCCGGCTTGCCGCCCTCATGGCCGCGCTGGCGGCACTGCTGTTCCTGGCCTCGCTCGCGGTCGGCGCATCGGATATTCCCGTGCTCCACGGGCTCGCCGCCCTCGTCACCGGCAGCGATCCGCTGGCCGCAACCATCATGCGCGATATCCGACTGCCGCGCGCTTTGCTTGGCCTCGGCATCGGCTTTTCGCTCGGTCTCGGCGGCGCGGCTCTCCAGGGCTTCCTGCGCAACCCGCTTGCCGAACCCGGCCTGGTCGGCGTCTCCGGTGCCGCCGCGCTGGGCGCCGTCGCCGTTTTCTACACCGGCCTGTCGGCCTTCGGCGGCTTCACGGTGCAACTGGGCGCCCTGGCCGGTGCGGCCGGGGCCGTGGTCTTCCTGATCGGGCTGGCCGGCCGCCGGTCCTCTCCCATGACCCTGGTTCTCGCCGGCGTCGCGCTCACCAGCCTGACCGGCGCGCTGACCGCCCTGGCGCTGAACCTCTCACCCAATCCCTTCGCCTCCTACGAGATCATCTTCTGGCTCCTCGGCTCGCTGAAGGACCGGGCCCTTGGCGATGCCGCGCTGGCCTTGCCGCTGATGGCGGCAGGCTGGGCGCTGCTGTTCGCCTGCGCTTCAGCCCTCGATGCCCTGACTCTCGGCGATGACACCGCCCGCTCGCTGGGCGTGAACCTGCCGCGCACGGCGACGATGCTGGTGGCCGGCGTGGCCCTGTCGGCTGGCGCCGGCGTCGCGGTTGCCGGAACCATCGGCTTCGTCGGCCTGGTCGTGCCGCATCTGCTTCGTCCCTTCACCGACGAGCGGCCGTCCTCCCTGCTGCTGGCCTCGGGCTTCGGCGGCGCGGCCCTGCTGCTGGCCGCCGACATCGCGGTGCGCCTTCTGACCACGGGGCGCGAACTGAATGTCGGCGTCCTGACGGCGCTGATTGGCGCACCCTTCTTCCTCTGGCTGGTCATGTCCAACCGGCGGGTGATGGCATGAGCGGCCTCGTCGTGGAAAACCTGGCGGCAGACCTTGGTGGCAGACCCGTGCTTGCCGGCGTCGGGTTCCGCGTCGCCCCCGGCGAAACCGTCGCGCTGCTCGGGCCCAACGGAGCTGGGAAATCCACACTGCTGCGCTGCCTTGCCGGCCTCATCCCGGCATCGGGCGGCACGGCCGCATGGGAGGGAAGCGGGCTCGCGGCCATGACGTCCCCGGCGCGCGCCCGGACGCTGGCCTACCTGCCGCAGGACAGGGTCGTCCACTGGAACCTCGCTGCCGGGGCCATCGTGGCGCTGGGCCGCCTGCCCCACGGCGCCTCCGCGGGCAGGCTCTCGCCAGCCGATGCCGCCATCGTCGCGAACGCCATGGAGACCATGGACGTCGCACACCTGGAGGACAGGCCGGCCTCCGCCATGTCGGGCGGCGAACTCGCCCGCGTGCTGGCCGCGCGCCTGATTGCCCAGGACACGCCTCTCGTCCTGGCGGACGAACCAGCCGCCAGCCTCGACCCGGCACACCAGATCCGTCTCATGGCGGCCTTCCGCCGGCAGGCAAGGCAGGGCAAGGCCGTGCTGGTTTCGCTTCACGATATCGAACTGGCCGCCCGCTGGTCCGACCGCGTCATCATCCTGCGCAACGGAACCGTCATTGCGGACGGAAAGCCGGACAATGCCATCACGGCCGAAACCATGGCGGAGGCCTATGGCATTACCGCGCGGATCGGCCATGATGAATGCGGCCTCACCTTCACCCCGCTCGCGCTGACGGGCAACGGAGACTGACACGATGGAAGCCTGGATCGAATCGCTGACCCCCGCGATGGCGGATCTCTTCGACAAGGGCGGCCCGGCCATGGTGGCGCTGGCCATCCTGTCGGTGCTGGTGGTTGCGGTCTTCCTGCAGAAGGTTCTCGGACTGGCCGCCGAAAGCATGGCCACCGGACGGGCCCAGAAGGGGCGCCGCTCGTCCGGCGTGCTCGGCAAGGTGCTGGTCCGCCTCGACGACATGCGCGACGGTGCCACGCCGGATCAGCTGGAGACCGAGGCCGACATTGCCGCCCGCTCGGGCATGGCGAAACTGCGGCGCGGCATCGGTTTCCTGCACCTGGCCACGGCCGCCGCGCCGCTGATCGGCCTGCTCGGCACCGTGCTGGGCATGATCGAGGCGTTCCAGAAACTGGAGAATGCGGGTGACCAGGTGAACCCGGCGCTGCTGGCCGGCGGCATATGGGAAGCCCTCCTGACAACCGCGGCCGGCATGGTGGTCGGTCTTGCCGCACTGGTCTTTGCCGCTGTCCTCGAGGCCATGGCGGGCAATATCGCGCGGCGCATGGAAGCCGCCATCAATCGCGCGCTCGTCCGGCCCCGGTCGGCCCCACGGACCGAGCCATGAGCCGCCGCCGCATCACGCTGGCCGCCGAGACGCGCCGCCCGGGCGTCAACCTGACGCCGATCATGGATGTCGTCTTCATCCTCGTGATCTTCTTCATGCTGGCCGCCCAGTTCGTCCGCCAGGCCGAGCAGCCGCTGGCCCTTGCCCCTGCCGGCGATCAGGCTGCCATCGAAACCGACGCTGCACCGCCACAGGAACTGCGTCTCGAGGGGCAACAGGTCCTGCTGGACGGGCAACCCTTGCCCGCGGACGCCCTCGTTCCGGCACTGTCCTCAGGCGACGACACGCGCTTGCTGATCACCGTCGGGGCCGACGCTCCCTACCAGGCCCTCGTGACGACTCTCGACGCCGCCGCCAAGGCGGGACGGACCAGGGTTGCGACGCGAACCTTGGGCGATGGATCGCAGGAGGCGAGGCCATGAAGCCGCTGCGCCTCGAAACCCCGCGCCCGCCGCAGGGCGATTCGACCCTGCCGCTGATCAATATCGTCTTCCTGCTCCTGATCTTCGTCATGCTCTCCGGCGTCATTCGCGCCGCAGACCCCCTGCCGCTGAAACCGGCCGTCGCCGCTGTCGATCCGGCTGGTGCACCGATGGCGGAGCGGACGCTCTACGTTGCCGCCGACGGCCGGATGGCGTGGAACAGCCTGGAGGGCGATGCGGCCTTGACCGGCTTTGGCACTGCCTTCGTTGAAGGCGCCTGGGACCGGGCCTGGCTCAAGGCCGACCGCGATGCCGATGCGGCAAGGATCGTGGACCTGACCGGGACCCTGCGTGCGGCCGGCGTCACCTCGCTGACCATGATCGTCGAGGCCAGGCCATGAAGCTGCTGCGCGCCGTGATTGCCATCCTGCTCTCGCTCGGCCTCCATGCCGCGCTGGCAGCGGTCGTCGCCAGGGGCATGGACGGTGGAGGCGACAGCAGCGAACCGGGTGACATGAGCGTGACCGTGACCCTGATCGAGGCAGCCGGGTCAGACGAGACGGAAGCCGATCCGGAAATGGCGTCGCTCCCGGACGGAGAGCAGTCAGCGCCGGAAACGGAGGACCGCGCGGCCACGACCGATGCCGCAGCCGCCGAAGTGGAAACGCCCGTGGAAACGGCCCGGCCGGACGCCGCGGAGATCACTCTGCCGCAACCGGTGCCGGACCTGCCGACGGCGCCCCCCGTTGTTGATCTCGCGCCGGTCGATATCGCCGCCGCCCTGCCTGCTCTCGCCATGCCGCAGACCGCCCCGCAGGTTCCCCCTCCGCCCGCGGAGGAAGCCTGGAGCGAGCTGCCGCAGACCGTCGCGGTGCTGCCCAGCCCTCGCCCCGAGATCGCGAAAGCCGCGCCGGAACAAGGTGCCGGCAAGGTGCTGCGGCGGGTCGGGCCGAAGCCTTCCCGCGAACCGGCCAGGCCACGGAAAGGCAAACCGTCGCGGAAAGCCGGCACCGATGGCGGATCGAAGGGCGCGGCCACGGCGAGCCAGCGCAGCCAGCGTGGCAAGCAGGCCGGACCGTCGCGCGCCGGGCTGCGCAGCGCGATGGCGAGCTATGGCGCACGCGTCAACAGCCACGTGGCGCGCCGCAAGCCGCGCAGTGCCGATGGCCGCGGCACGGTGAGCCTGAACCTGCGTATTGCCCGCAGTGGCGCCCTGCTCGGCGCAAGTATCAGTTCCAGTTCGGGAAATGCAGCGCTGGACCGCAAGGCGCTGGAGACGGCGCGCCGGGCGGCGCCCTATCCCCCTCCGCCGGACGACCTGCCCGGCAAGAGCCTTGCCCTGCGCATCCGGCTGAGCTTCCGCTGACCCCGGGCAGGCTTCTGATCGTTCAGCTCTCCTGGATGGCGTAACCGGCGCCGCGGATCGTGCGGATCACGTCCGGCATGTTGCCGATGTTCACCGCCTTGCGCAGCCGCCCGATGTGGACATCCACGGTACGCTCGTCGATGTAGATCGTCTCGCCCCAGACATTGTCGAGCAACTGCCCGCGCGAGAACACCCGGCCGGGATGCTGCATCAGGTATTCCAGCAGGCGGAATTCGGTCGGCCCCAGCTTCACCTCCCGCTTGGCGCGGTAGACGCGGTGCGTCTCGCGATCCAGCATGATGTCGCCGACGGACAGCGTGCCCGACAGCATTTCCGGCTTGGCGCGCCGCAGGAGCGCCCGCACCCGCGCCAGGAACTCCGGGGTCGAGAAGGGTTTGACGAGGTAGTCGTCGGCCCCGGTGGACAGGCCGCGGACCCGGTCGCTTTCCTCGCCGCGCGCCGTGAGCATGATGACCGGCAGACGCTCGGTCTCCGGGCGCATCCGCAGCCGCCGGCACAGTTCGATGCCGGAAACGCCGGGCAGCATCCAGTCGAGAACCAAAAGGTCGGGCACGTTTTCCCGCAGCCGCAGTTCGGCTTCGTCGCCGCGCGACACGACTTCCACCTCGTAGCCCTCGGCTTCGAGATTGTACTGCAGCAGGACGCCCAGCGGCTCCTCGTCCTCGACGACCAGAATGCGCGGGGATGCCATCGTCTGTCGCGCTCCTCAGCCCATGCCTTCGGCGACCGCATCGACCTTCGGCCGTGCCATCGGCAATTGGTCACCGGTGATCATGTAGAAGGCGTTTTCCGCGATATTGGTCACGTGGTCGCCGATACGCTCGATGTTCTTGGCGCAGAACAGCAGATGTGTGCAGGCCGAGATCTTGCGCGGGTCTTCCATCATGTAGGTCAGCAGCTCGCGGAAGACCGACGTGTAGGCCATGTCGATCTGCTCATCGCGGTTTCGGATCTCCTCGATCTCGTCGGCCCGCCGGCTGACGTAGACATCGATGATGTCGTTGACCTGCTTGCGGGCGAGATCGGCCATCTTCTCGATGCCGAAGTTCGGCTCGCGCATCACCACCATCTCGCCGATCGAGCCGACCCGCTTGCAGGTGCTCTTGGCGAGATCACCGATCCGCTCCAGGTCGCCGGCCATGCGCATCGCGCCCACGGCGAAGCGCAGGTCCTGGCCCATCGGCTGGCGCTTGCCGATCAGCGTCACGGCGCGGTCGTCGAGATCGCGCTGCATCTGGTCCATCAGGCGGTCTTCCGAAATGACCCGCTGGGCCAGCGCCGTATCGCCGGTCAGCAGGGCCCGCGTCGCCATGTCCACCATTTCGCCGGCGCGCTCGCCCATGGAACGGATCATGGCGTCAATCGCGTCGAGTTCCTCGTCGAACGAGGTCACGGTATGGTCTGTCATCACTCAGTCTCCGGGAAGGGGCGGCTCAGCCGAAGCGGCCGGTGATATAGTCCTGGGTCCGCTTGTCGTCCGGGTTCGTGAACATCTTGTCCGTCGGCCCCTCTTCGACCAGGACCCCGAGATGGAACATGGCGGTGCGCTGGGAAACGCGCGCGGCCTGCTGCATGGAATGGGTCACGATGACGATCGTGTAGTTTTCCTTCAGCTCGTCGATCAGTTCTTCCACCTTGGCCGTGGCGATCGGATCGAGCGCCGAGCAGGGCTCGTCCATCAGGATGACCTCTGGCGACACCGCGATGGCCCGCGCGATGCACAGGCGCTGCTGCTGGCCGCCCGAAAGGCCCGTGCCCGGCTCGTCGAGCCGGTCCTTGACCTCTTCGAAAAGGCCGGCCTTCTGCAGGCTCGTGACCACGATCTCGTCGAGGTCCGCCTTCGATCTGGCCAGCCCGTGAATCTTCGGTCCGTAGGCGATGTTCTCACGAATCGACTTCGGGAAGGGATTGGGCTTCTGGAACACCATGCCGACCCGTGCGCGCAGTTCGACCACGTCGACGGCCTTGTCGTAGATGTCCTCGTTGTCCAGCGTGATCTTCCCCGCCACGCGGCAGATGTCGATCGTGTCGTTCATCCGGTTGAGACAGCGCAGGAAGGTAGACTTGCCGCAACCCGACGGCCCGATCAGAGCCATGACCTGGTTCTCGCGGACATCCAGGTCGACATCGTAGAGCGCCTGCTTTTCGCCGTAGTAGACGCAGACCTTCTCGCCGCGCATCTTCAGCGGATGGGTTTCGTTTTGTGCCATCGACTTGTCTTTGAGTGCTTCTTCAATCTGGGTTTCGGTACGCATGTTCATGTCGGCGCTCCGTGGGATCCGGTCACCAGCGCCGCTCGAAGCGTCGACGCAGTATGATGGCGGTAATGTTCATGATCGCAAGGAAAATCAGGAGAATGATGATCCCGCCCCAGGCCCGCTCGTAGAACGCCGGGTCCGCCCGCTTGGCCCATTCGAAGATCTGTGCCGGCATGGCGGAATTGGGGTGCAGGAAACCGTCGGCGATGCCGTCGGGATAGTTGGAGGCGATGAAGCCCACCATGCCGATGAGCAGCAGCGGCGCGGTTTCGCCGAGCGCCTGCGCCAGGCCGATGATCGTGCCGGTGAGGATGCCCGGCATGGCGAGCGGCAGCACGTGGTGGAAGACCGCCTGCATCTTCGAGGCGCCAATACCGAGCGCACCCTCGCGAATGGATGGCGGCACGGCCTTCAGCGAGGCCCGGGTCGAGATGATGATGGTCGGCAGCGTCATCAGCGTCAGCACGAGGCCACCGACGAGCGGTGCCGACTGCGGGAGATTGGCGAACTGGATGAAGGCCGCCAGGCCGAGAATGCCGAACACGATGGACGGCACGGCCGCCAGGTTGGCGATGTTCACCTCGATCAGGTCGGTCCATCGGTTCTGCGGCGCGAATTCCTCCAGGTAGATCGACGCGGCAACGCCGATCGGCAGGGCCAGGAACAGCACCACCAGCATCATGAACAGCGAACCCAGCATGGAGACGCCGATGCCGGCCTGTTCCGGACGCGAGTCCGAAGCGTCAGACCCGGTGATGAAATCCCAGTTGAAATGCTTCACCACGGTTCCGTCGGCCTTCATCTGGTCGACGAGGTCGAGGTGCCCGGCATCGAGGTTCTTGTCCTCGGCCAGCGCGGCGCGGGTGACGCGTCCCTTGAGATATCCGTCGACACGCGACGAGGCGAGAAACTGGAAGTCGATCGTCTTGCCGGCATCGCCCGGGTTCGCCAGGACATGCTCGCGAAGCTGGGCCGCGGCGCTGGACGACAGGATGTCGCCGAGTTTGCGCGGATCGGTGAACTCCGTCTTGTAGCCGGCGGCCATGATCTTGTCGGCAAGGGCAGCCTCGATCATGGCGCGGTACTTCGACGTCTTGACGACGGACTTCTCCGCCGCGGCGATCTGCTCGGCGTTGAGCGGGATCGAAACCTTGACGAACGTCTGCTGGAAGGCGCCGACGCCATTGGTGATGATCGAAAAGAGCAGCGCGACAAGGAAGAATAGGCCGATCGCGATGGCGACGATGCCGTAGAGCTTGAACCGGGCTTCGGCGGCGTTGCGCGCTTTCGTCCGCTTGGCCGTCTCGTCGGCATTCGGGCGTCCGGACGGCAGGAGGCCGGTGGTCACGTCGGTCATTCGTACTGCTCCCGGTACTTGCGAACGATGTAGAGCGCGAGGATGTTAAGCCCCAGCGTGATGACGAACAGCGTCATCCCGAGCGCAAAGGCGACCAGGGCTTCCGGCGAGGCGAAGTCGGCGTCACCGGTCAGCTGGCTGACGATCTTGGCGGTCACCGTCGTCATGGCATCGAACGGGTTGAGCGACAGCCGCGCGGCAGCGCCGGCGCCAAGCACGACGATCATCGTTTCGCCGATGGCGCGCGAGGCCGCCAGCAGGATGGCGCCGACGATGCCCGGAAGTGCCGCCGGCAGGACCACCTGCTTGATCGTTTCGGAATGGGTGGCGCCAAGGCCCAGCGATCCGTCGCGCATGGCCTGCGGCACTGCGTTGATGATGTCGTCGGACAGCGACGAGACGAACGGGATCAGCATGATGCCCATGACGAGGCCGGCCGTCATGACGGCGGTTCCCGCCTGCATCCAGCCGACCGTATTGTCGCCGAAGACGCTGAGCAGCAGCGGACCGACGGTCAGCAGCGCGAACAGGCCGTAAACGATGGTCGGGATGCCTGCCAGCACTTCCAGCAGCGGCTTGGCGAAATTGCGCACCATCGGGCTGGCATATTCCGAAAGGTAGATCGCAGCCATCAGGCCGATCGGGACGGCGACCGCCAGCGCGATGAAGGAAATGTAGAGCGTGCCCCACAGGAGCGGCAGGATGCCGAGCTCCGACCCGCCGCCGAAACTCGGGACCCAGGTCAGGCCGAAGAAGAAGTCGGTCGCCGGGTAAAGGCCGAAGAACTCGATGGTGTTGAAGATCAGCGACAGCACGATGCCGACGGTGGTCAGGATCGCGATCGATGCGGCCGCGATCAGCAGGCCCTTGACGAAGGCTTCCACCGTGTTGCGGGCGCGGAAGCGCGGTGCGATCTGGCGCCAGGCCATGACGAACCCGCCAAGCGCCAGCACCACCGAGACAATGGCCAGCGACAGGGAGCCGGTCGCGGTCAGGGCCCGGTAGCGTTGCGCGGCCTTCAGGACCTCGGGGCGGACATCGCCCGCCAGGGCGACGCCGACCTTGGCCAGGCGTTCGCGTACGTCGGTGGACGCCGCGTCCAGCGAGGATGCCTGCTCCTCGGTCATCGCGCCGGCCTGGATGGCGGTGTCGAGACCGTCTGCGACGCGCTGGACATCGGCCATGATGATGCTCATCGACGAACCGGCCGGAACGGCGTCGGCCGGGATCATCGAGGTCACCGCGTTCTGGACCGCCAGCGGCTGGACGAGCAGCCAGATGGCCATCACCAGCAGCGACGGCACGGCGGTGAAGAGAAAGACGTTGGTGCCGTGATAGCCCGGCACGGAATGAAGCTGCCGGATATCGCCTCCGGCACTGGACAGGGCACGGGTTCGGCCGAGAAAATAGCCGGCAGCGGCAACGATCAGGATTGATACGAAGACCCAAAATACGAGCATGTCGGCCCCGCCCCTTGCTGGATCCGGCCCTTGCCGGATGATCGTCGGAGGGCGGCATGTCTGCCGCCCTCCTTGCGTTCAGGTTCCTCGAAGAACCGGATCGCGGATTACATGCTGCCCATCGTGACTTCGTTGGCAACCTGTTCTTCGGTCTTGGCCAGTTCCGGATCGGCGACCAGGCCGTACTGGGCCAGCGGGCCCTTGGGACCGGCGATTTCCTCGGAAACGAAGAACTCGGCATATTCCTTCAGGCCCGGGATGGCGCCGATGTGGGCCTTCTTGATGTAGAAGAACAGCGGGCGCGAAACCGGGTACTCGCCGGAAGCGATCGTCTCGGTCGACGGCGTGATGCCGGACATGGTCGCCACTTTCAGCTTGTCGGTGTTGTTCTCGTAGAAGGCCAGGCCGAACACGCCGATACCGTCCTTGTTGGAGTCGATGCGGGCCAGGGTCTCGGTGTAATCGCCGTCGATGTCAACCGCCTTGCCGTCGGTGCGGACCGCCATGCAGGCCTTCTCGGCGTCCTTCTCGCTCATGCCGGCGTCTTCCATAGCCTTCATGGCGCCGGAGTCTTCGCAGCCCTGCTTCAGGACCTTCTCTTCGAAGACTTCGCGGGTGCCGTGCTTGGTGCCCGGAATGAAGGCGGCGATCTCGACGGCCGGCAGTTCGCCGTTGGCGTCGGCCCAGGTCATGTTCGGGTTCTCGACCAGCTTGCCGTCCTTGAGAACCTTCGCGCCGAGCGCGTTGAACCAGTCGGCCGGGGTGAACGCGTTGAACGCCGGGCCATCCTTCTGGGAGGCGAAGACGATGCCATCATAACCGATGCGGACTTCGATGATGTCCTTCACGCCGTTCTCGGCGCAGGTCTTGATTTCCTTTTCCTTGATCTTGCGCGACGCGTTGGCGATGTCGATCGTGTTTTCGCCGACGCCTTCGCAGAAGCGCTTCAGACCGGCCGAGGAACCGCCGGATTCGACGACCGGGGTCGGGAAATCGGTGTTTTCACCGAAGGCTTCGGCCACGATCGAGGCATAGGGAAGGACGGTGGACGAGCCTGCGATCTGGATCTGGTCGCGGGCGGCGGCGGCGCCGGCGGAACCGGCGGCAACAACAGCAGCAGCGGCCGTCGAGAGAAGGAATTTCTTCATGGTGATTGCTCCATCTTGGGCAGTTTGGGCGCGCTCTTCGATGCGCGCGACAACCCCCTAAAGCAGCTATGTAACAGTTCGATGACACATCTGTGTCAGTCCTGATACAGCCTCTTGACGACGTCAACCGGCACCGGGGCAACGAAGCAGGGAGCCGATGGATCGAAGTACAACCGGAGGCACTCAGCGCCCGTTTATCAAAGGGAAAAGTCCGGCGGGGTTCGAAAACGGGCGTGCTGAAATCCCGTGCCGGGTTTCCCTTGAGCTGAATTGTGGGGCAATCGCTCAACCGCGGCAAGATCCGGACCCCGCCGGAAAACCGGCCTGACAGAACAACCGGCACAAGCAGGGTAGGAAAAGTCCGGCCCCTGCGCATATGGTGCGAAAACACCATTTCGGAATCCGTTCGGAAACGCGACGATGGCATGCTTTCGCGCATGCTGCGGCATGTGGGGGCTTTTCGAAAGCGCAGGCGGCGCAGGCACGCTGGTTTGTTTGCGCCGCCATGACCCTGCTGAAATCGGGGGTTCGTGACGCGGCGGAGATAGCTGCGGCCGGCCTGGAAACCGGTTCTGGGCAAGCGCGCCGGCGCGATCAACGGGCTACGGTATGGGCTCGCGTCCGTCCGCGCGCCATGCGGCAATCCGGTCGGACGGGATTGCGCGGAGCGAGGGGGGGCCCCGCGAACGGATTCGTCGCACACAGGGCAGCCCGCCGACAGCCCAAGCAATTCCGGCGAAGGCGGACATCGGTTTCACGTCCGGAATTGCGGCCGGGAATAAAGCAATTCCAGCGAAGGTAGGCGCCGGTTTCGCGCCCGGAATTGCGGCTGGGCACAAAGCAATTCCAGCGAAGGTAGGCACCGGTTTCGCGCCCGGAATTGCGGACGGGAATAAAGCTATTCCGGCGAAGGCGGACACCGGTTTCACGCCCGGAATTGCGCCAGGCAACCAACCCGGTGGCTCATCGGACGCGGCAATGCGCTAGCCGAAACGGCTGTTGGTCTTTTCCTTGTCGTCGAGCCATTCGCCGACCTTGCGCAACAGCGTGTCGGGCGAAATCGGCTTGGAAAGGTAGTCGTCCATCCCGCTTTCCAGGCAGCGCTCGCGGTCGCCTTTCAGCGCATGGGCCGTGACGCCGACGATGGGCGTGCGCGCCCGGCCGTCACGCTGTTCCGCGCGGCGGATGTGGGCCGTCGCTTCCAGCCCGTTCATCTGCGGCATGGAGACGTCCATCAGCACGAGGCGCGGCGACATGTCGTCCCAGGCCTCCACGGCCAGTTCGCCGTTGTTGACCATTTTGAACGAATAGCCGGTGTCCGCCAGGATCTGCGTCAGAACGAGCTGGTTCACCTCGTTGTCCTCGGCCACGAGGATGTCGATGCGGTGGCGATCGTTCGTCGCGGCAACTGGCGCGGCGGCGGGCTCGGGTGCCGGGTCCGGTGGGTCGGCGCGTTCCTCCTCGCTGACCGAAACTTCGACTGCCGGCGGTTGCGCCGCCACGAAGACCTGTCCGGGGGCGCTGGGTCCGGCCCGCCGCTCCTGCACCGCGTTGACGATGGCGTCCAGCAGCGCGGACGAGCGCACCGGCTTGACCAGCGATGCCGAAATCCCGAGCCGGGCACTCAGTTCGCTTTCGAGGCCCTGGTCGACCGAGGACAGCAGGATGATCGACACGTCAGCCAGCTTCGGATCGCTGCGGATGGCCGCGGCAACCTGCGCGCCGTTCATGCCCGGCATCTGGTAGTCGAGCACGACGCAATCCACCGCCAGCCCGTAGCCGGCCGCCGCCTTCAGGATGGCCATGCCCTCTCGCCCGTCTTTCGCCGCGCAGGCGTCGAACGACCAGGATTGCATCTGTTCCATCAGGATGGAACGGTTGACCTCGTTGTCATCGATGACGATGATTCGGGCACCGGTGATATCAACTGGCGTCTTCACGGTCCTTGCCCTTTCTCCATGGTTCTCGAGTTCGATCTCAACCCAGAAGGTGGATCCCTCGCCGAGCTCGCTTTCGGCACCGATGCGCCCGCCCATCAGGTCCGCCAGGCGCGACGTGATGGCCAGCCCGAGCCCCGTTCCCTCGTGCCGCCGCGTCGACGAGCTGTCGACCTGGCTGAACTTCTCGAACACGCACTGCAACTTGTCGTCCGGGATGCCGATACCCGTGTCCGAGACCGAGATCCGCAGCCGGCTCCGCTCGCCGAGATCCTGCCCCGTGACATCGACCAGGACATGACCGGTTTCGGTGAACTTCACCGCATTGCCCATGAGGTTTGTGATGATCTGGCGCACGCGCCCGGCATCCCCCACGTAGCTTGACCGCAGGTTCGGGTCGATCCGCACGATCAGTTCCAGGTCCTTCTCCTTGGCCCGCACCGACATCAGCGTGGCCACGTCTTCCACCGCTTCGGCGAGCGTGAAGGGAACGGGATCCAGCACCAGCTGACCGGCATCGATCTTCGAGAAGTCCAGGATGTCGTTGATGATGGTCAGCAGCGCGTTGCCCGACTTGACGATGATGTCGGTGAACGTGCGCTGCTTGCTGCTGAGCGCCGTCTTGGCCAGCAGTTCGGCCATGCCGAGCACGCCGTTCATCGGCGTGCGGATCTCGTGGCTCATGTTGGCCAGGAATTCCGACTTGGCCCGGTCGGCCAGCTCCGCCTTGCGGCGCGCTTCGTTGAGCGCGATCTCGCGCTCCTTGGCCTCGGTGATGTCCATCCGGATGTCGAGCAAGGTCCCGGTCGAGGTCCGGCGCAGGTCGAGCAGGTGCCAGCGCCCGTCGGAACGGTTGAGCTCCATCGGGCCGTCATGCGCAAGTGCCTCGTCGCGCAGCGCGTGCTGGCGCCGGATCCAGCGCCATCGGCCGCTTTCGCTCTCGATGTGATGGAAGGCGAGCGTTTCGACGAGCTGGGAGAAGGTCATGCCCACCGTGACCGGCGCACCTTCCTGGGAGTCGAGAAATGCCTTGTTGGCGATGGTCAGCCGGTCGTCCTCGCCGAAGATCGTGAACGACTGGTCCATCGCGTCCACGGCGTCCTGCAGCAGCTGGTTGGCGCGCCGGGCTTCCTCTTCCCGTTCCTTCACGGCGGTGATGTCGGTGCGGATGCCCACGCGGTCGCCCAGCGGCGTCATCTCGTCGCGCCGCATCATCCAGCGCCCGTCATGTGTCTTGAAGACGATTTCCTGGCCGATTTCCTCCGCGCGCTTCGCCCCGTTCTCGGCAACCCATGCCTCCTCGCGGCCGACGGCCTCGGCGACGATGCCGGAGCGGGCAAATTCCAGGAACATTTCGCTGAACGTCCGGCCCTCTCTCAGGTCCGGCAGGAATTCGAACTGCTTGCGGAACGCGTCGTTGCAGGCGACGAGCACGTCGTTCTCGTCCCACAGCACGAAACCGTCGGTCATGGCGTCGATGGCGCCCTGCAGCCGCCGCCGGGCGGCTTCCGCCTCGACGCGCGCCGCCGCGGCCTCCGATTCGCCCTTCTTCAGCTCCGTCACGTCGTTCAGGAACCCGGCCACGTAGGTGCGTCCGTCCGCCGCGATGATGCGGTTCTTGCGCACCGTGCGCCAGCGCGTTTCGCCGCCGGCTTCCCAGCTTTCCAGCGCCATGTAGGGCTCGCCGGTTTCCAGCACCGCGCGTTCGCTTGCCTCGAACTGCTCTGCCAGGTCACGGGCGACGAGATCCGCCGCCAGCTTGCCGTTGATCGACGGCACCTCGAGGTCCAGCGTCCGGGCCATGGCCCGGTTGGCGCAGACGAAGCGCAGGTCCTCGTCCTTGACGAAAATCGCCTGGTCGAGACCATTGATCACCTCGTTGGCCAGCGACGCGTTGGCCAGTGCGTTCTCCAGCGCGGCCTCTCGCTCCTTCAACGCGGTGATGTCCGTCCTCAGCCCGATGAAGGTGCCATCCTCCATGCGCTTGTTGGAAAACCGCACCCAGCGGCCGTTGGCCAGCCGGACGTCGTATTCCTCGAAGGGCTGCTGGTAGCGGCGGACCCGTTCCGCCACCCATTCGCCCCGGTCGGCCTCGGGTCCGTGGACCACCTGGCCGGAGTCGAAGAGTGCGCCGAGAAAGGCTTCCAGCGTCGTGCCCGGCGCGAACAGTGACCGGTCAAGATCCGGGTAGAGGGCGCGCATCGCCTCGTTGGTCATGTAGAGGCGGTCATGGACATCATAGACGATCACGCCGCCTTCCAAAGACGAGAACACGCTTTGCAGCAGCTTGCGCGACTGGTCGAGCTGTTTCTGCAACGCCGTGAACCCGTCCTCGTCGGACAGCAGCGCAGAGACGTCGCGGGAGACGCCGCGATATCCCAGGAAGGTGCCATCCTCATCGAACAGCGGGAAGCCCGACGTGATGAAATAATGGAAAGTCCCGTCGCGCGAGGTAAAGGCGCCGCGGAAATCGCGGAACGGCTTGCGCTCGCTGATCAGCGAAAGATGCGCGGCCATCTGGTCGGCGCTGAGCGCGATCCGGCTGAAAACCTGCTCCCGCGTGTATCCGACCAGCATGGACGGCGAGACCCCGGAGCCCCGGATCGAGTCCGACACCCAGGTGAAACGGCCTTCCGCGTCAAGCTCGTAGACCCAGTCGGCCGCCGCTTCGAGCAGGCGCCACACCTCGTCGCTGCCAAGATGCCCGCGGTCGCTCCCGGCAGCATGCCCCGGGGCCTTGGCCTTGTGATCGTGGGTGCGAGTCATGACAGCGTTTGTCTTCTCCGTCCCGCCGGAATGCGGATGTACCGGGACCAGACACTAGTTGCGAATCGTTGACGTGCGCTTAACGTTAACGAATTCCAACAATGGCCAGACAGGGAGGCACACACGCATGACCAGCGGCACAGACCAAGGCGGAGCGGGGTTTCTCTTGGATGGGCCACCGGATGCGCCGGTCACGCTGCTGCTCGCCCACGGTGCCGGTGCCCCGATGGACACGCCCTGGATGAACGCCGTGACCGCGGCGCTTTGCGGGCACGGTCTCGCGGTGGCGCGATTCGAGCTTGCCTACATGGCGGCCCGCCGCGATGGCGGAAAGCGCAAGCCGCCGCCACGTACGCCGGTCCTGGAACAGGAGTTCCGCGAAGCCATCGAACGGCTGGATGCGCCGGGCCGTCTGGTCATCGGCGGCAAGTCCATGGGCGGGCGGATCGCCAGCATGATCGCGGACGACCTGTATGATGAAGGCCGGATCGCCGGCCTGGTCTGCCTCGGCTATCCGTTTCACCCGCCGGGCAGGCCCGCCACGTTGCGAACCGCCCACCTTGCCGGCCTGGTGACGCCGGCGATGATCTGCCAGGGCACGCGCGATCCCTTCGGCACGCGTGAGGAGGTCGGGACCTACGACCTTTCGCCCGCGATCGGCCTGCACTGGCTGGAAGACGGCGACCACGACCTGAAGCCGCGCAAGGCATCCGGTCTCACCCTGGAGGCCAGCATTGCCGGCGCCGCCGATGCCATATCCCGCTTCGTGACCGGCCTGAACTGAGCCCGCGCTGCACCCAAGGCCTCCCCGTGGATGGCACGGGGCTTGCATTTTCCTGTGAAGGCGCCGGCATCCGTCTGCGCCAAGCCCTTGATTGACATGGAGTCCGGCGAAGAAATCCGCCCGGGAACGGCGGGAGGCCAGGTCAGCAGACTTCAAATTGCATACAACCGGATCGCAAATGCCTATTTTTCAGACATGGAGAAGTCGATGAACCCGAACGCCAAGCCGTTTGCCTTCTGGCGCGCCATGACACCGGAGGACGCGGTGCGTTCGGCCTACGCGGCGGCCCGCCAGCACGATGACCCCGCGATGTTCATCGCCATGAAACCGGAAGATCGGGCACTGGCAGAAGCCCGCGCGCTGATGGCGGCCGGACCGGAAGGCAAGCCCCTGTTCGGCCTGCCGTTCGCGGTCAAGGACAACATCGATGTCGCCGGTTTGGAAACGACGGCGGCCTGTCCGGCTTTCGCCCATGTTCCCGGGGCCTCGGCCACCGTCGTCGCACGGCTGGAAGAGGCCGGGGCGATCTGCATCGGCAAGACCAATCTCGACCAGTTCGCGACCGGCCTCGTCGGCGTGCGCTCGCCCTACGGCGTGCCGCGCAACACGCTGGAACCGGACCTTGTTCCCGGTGGCTCGTCGTCCGGCTCGGCCGTCGCGGTCGGCGCCGGCATCGTCGCCTTCTCGCTCGGCACCGATACCGCCGGCTCCGGCCGTGTTCCGGCCGCGCTGAACGGCATCGCGGGCCTGAAGCCGAGCCTCGGGCTGCTGTCGGCCACGGGCATGGTGCCGGCCTGCCGCACGCTCGACACGATTTCCATCTTTGCGGCCCGGTCCGCCGACGCGGCCGAAGCGGCCGCCGCCGCGCAGGCTTATGATCCAGCCGACTTCCTCTCGCGCAGGCTCCCGCCCGCAGGGCTTGCGCCCGTCCCGCCGCATTTCTCCGTCGGCGTTCCGCTTCGGGCGCAGCGGAAATTCTTCGGCGACACCCTGGCCGAACAGGCCTATGAGCGCGATCTCGACACCCTGGCCGGTTTCGGCGCGACCATCACCGAGATCGACTTCGAGCCCTTCTATGCCGTCGCGCAACTGCTCTACGAAGGTCCATGGGTCGCCGAGCGTTACCATGCCGTCAGGCCGCTAATCGAAGGCGATCCCGACGCCCTCCACCCGGTGACGCGCGCCATCATCTCCGGGGCCACGAAGTTCGACGCCGTATCCACCTTCGATGCGCTCTACAGGTTGGCCGCGATGAAGCGCGCGCTGCAGCCCGTTCTGGCCGGCCTCGACATCCTTGCCGTGCCATCCATACCGACCGTCTACACGGTCGGCGAGGTCGAGGCAGATCCGGTGACGCTCAACTCCAACCTCGGCACCTACACCAATTTCGTGAACCTCCTCGACCTTGCCGCCTTTTCCGTTCCCGTCGGCACGCGCGGCGACGGGCGGCCCTCGTCGCTGACGCTCGTCGGCCCTGCCGGAAGCGATGCGCGCCTGGCCGGCCTGGCCGACATGCTTGAAACCGGCGAGCGGCGCGAACCGCCGACGGTCGCCGTGCCCGGGCAGGTGACCGTCGCGGTGGTCGGCGCCCATCTCTCCGGCATGCCGCTCAACCACGAACTCACGAGCCGCGGCGCAACCTTCCTGGCGGCCATGCGCACCGCGCCCGACTACCGCCTTTACGCGCTTCCCGGCACCGTTCCGCCGAAGCCGGGCATGCTGCGCGTGGCTGCCGGCGAAGGCGCCCCCATTGCCATCGAACTCTGGTCGATGAGCGAAGCCGCCTACGGGTCTTTCGTCGCCGCCATCCCGGCGCCGCTCGGCATCGGCACGCTGCGGTTGGAAGACGGCGGCATGGCGCAGGGCTTCCTGGTGGAAGCCGAGGCTGTCCGGGATGCGCGCGATATCTCCGCTTATGGTTCCTGGAGGGCTTTCTGCTCGGAACTCGCCTGAGCGAGGTCGGCGTAGCGGTGCCAGGCGTGCTCCACGAACCCGATGTGGGACGCCATGGCCGCCTCGGCCGCCGCGCCTTCGCCGCGAAGGATAGCATCGACGATCGCGGTGTGCTCTCCATGGGACGCCGCCAGCCGGCCGAGTGTGCCGAACTGCGCCCGGCGGAACGGCTGCACCCGCAGCCGCGTCGCGAAGGTGACTTCCGCCAGGTAGGCATTGCGCGTGCCGTCGTAGATGGCGCCGTGGAACTCCTCGTTGGCCGTCGTGTAGGAGGCCGCATCGCCGGCCTGCACCATCGTTTCCATGCGCATGTGGAGCCGCTCCAGCGCCCGGCGTTCCGATGGCGACATGGTCGCGGCGCAAAGCTTGGCGCACAGCGCTTCCAGGTGCCCCATGACCGCGAACATGCCGTGCAGTTCGGTCTCGTCGGGCTTGGTCACCATGGCCTTGCGGTGGGGCCGCTGGCGCACGAGGCCGGATGACGCCAGCTGGCGCAGCGCCTCGCGAACCGGCGTGCGCGACACGCCGAATTCGGCGGCCAGGCTGCCTTCGTCGAGCGCGGTGCCCGGTTCGATGAGTCCGACGACGATGCGGCGGGCGAGATCCAGCCGGATCGTTTCGACCGAGGTGCGGCGTTCGGATTGGGTCAAGGGATCAACGTACTTCGCAGAATCGGTCAGGGTTCGGCAATGATACTGACATGGGCGGCAACCACCCGCCAACCGTCGTCCATGCGTGCCCAGGTCTGCATCTGCCGCCCGACCAGGCCTGGCGCGCTGGCCCGCCGGAACAGCGTCGATGCCGTGGCGAAATCCGTCCCGAACGTGGTGATCACGGTGCGGTCCAGGTCGCGCGCCAGGTCATCGGAGGGCTGCGTCCGGCGGAAGGCCGCCACTTCCGCCGCGCCGTGCTGCTGCTCGCCGATGCCGTAGCGCACCACCCGGCTGTCCTGCCAGAACAGCGCGTCCATCCCCGCCATGTCATTGGCGATGAAGGCCTCCTCGTACCGCCTGAAGACCGCCGTCACCTCCGCCAGCGTGTCCGGATCGTTGACGTTCATGCCTGGCGGGCCTCCATGCGTTCACGCAGGGCCCGCAGGAAGGGGATCTGCTCGAACTGGTCGTCCTGCACGAAGTCCCAGGCCACGCCCGAGGGACGCGGCGCGGTGTTGCCGGTCACGATCAGCTCGGCCTCGGTCGCGACGAAGTCGAGCGGGCTGTCGTGCGCCATCATGAACACCTTGTCGTCCGGCACCAGCTGCGAGGAATGCACAGTGGTGGCCATCGGTGTTTCCGGCCCGATGATGCCCAGTTCGCGGAAGATCCCCGTCTCCAGGTCGGCGAACCCGGCCCCCTTGCCCGTCCGTCCGCCCTGCCGGCTGACCGCGACCGAACCGACGACCGCGAAGTCGATCGGCTCGACGTCCTCGAACCCGATCCGCTCGCCATGCATCAGGTAGCCCTCCGACGTCGCCGCCAGTTCGAAGGAGACGCCCTTCTCCTTCAGCTTCGCCGGATCGATCCGGAGATAGGGAAACGTCTTCGTCAGGTAGGGCACCGGCGCATAGAGCATCTTGCCCTCGTAGAGCGCACGCAGCCGGATCGGGATCTGCGGCGGGTCGGGATTGCACTTCACCACCTTTGCCCGCTTCCAGGCATCGGTCTGCGCCAGCCGCCAGGCCGCCATGTCGGCACCGATGAAATTCGGGATGTGGCTCCAGGTCGGCCCCATGGCCATGCCGCCGTCGTCCAGGGCATCCCAGACGGCGCCGCGCACGGCATCCTTGTCGCTGTTGCGGCCAGCCCAGCGGCCGGTTTTCTCGCTCATGCATGTCTCCCTGTGGTGATTGCTTCCTCGAGGGCGCCAAGCGGCGCCACCCAGCCGACGATGCCGCCCTGCGCCGTGATCATGGCGATCGTCGCCGCCTTGAACTCGGGGAAGTAGCTTTCCGTCGCGTCGCTCACCAGCAGGCACTCGTAGCCCCGGTCATTGGCCTCGCGCATCGAGGTCTGGACGCAGACCTCGGTCGTCACGCCGGCGAACACCAGGTGGGTGATGCCCTGCCCCTGGAGCGTCTCGTGCAGGCCGGTGGCCCAGAACATGCCTTTGCCCGGCTTGTCGACGACGAGTTCGCCGTCCGCCGGTGCAAGGTCCGGCACGATGCCATTGCCCGGTTCGCCGGTCACCAGCAATCGCCCCATGGGCCCGTTCTCGCCGATTTTCACCGGCGCATTTCCGCGCGCGATCTTCGATGGCGGACAATCGGAAAGATCGGGCCGGTGCGCCTCGCGGGTGTGGATCACCGGCCAGCCCTGCGCCCGGAACAGGCCGATCAGCCGCGCCGTCGCCGGAATGATGGCCGACAGGCGGGAGACGTCGTTGCCCAGCGCCTCGCCGAAGCCACCCGGCTCGATGAAATCGCGCTGCATGTCGATGACGACCAGCGCGACATGGGCGGGGTCGAGCGCGTAGTCGTAGGGATCGGCCTTGACCGCGATCATGTCAGTGCCCCGCCATGTGGGAGCCGATCGTGTTGCGATCGGTCTCGCCGATCGGCGCGACATAGGTGATCCGGCCTTCCGACATCACCGCCACCCGGTCCGAGAGTTCCAGGATTTCGTCCAGGTCCTCGGAAACCAGCAGCACCGCTGCGCCCTTGTTGCGCTGGTCGATGATCTGGGCACGGATTTCCGCGACCGACGCGAAATCCAGACCGAAGCACGGATTGGCGACGATCAGCACGTCCACGTCGTCCGACAGTTCGCGCGCCAGGACCGCCCGCTGCACGTTGCCGCCCGAGAGGTTCTCGATCGGCGTTTCCGGCGAGGGCGTCTTGACCCGGTAGCGCTCGATCAGGCCGGCGGCCTTGTCGCGCATCGCCACCGGTTTCAGCCACCAGCCGAGACTGGCCAGCGGCGGCTTGTCGAACGAGCGGAAGGCGATGTTCTCCGCCACGCTCATCCGCCGCACCGCCGCGTTGCGCAAGGGTTCCTCCGGCAGGCCGAACACCTTGAAGCGGTCGAAATCCGCCCGCGTCGATTCGAACGGTTTGCCGTTGATGAAGATGCGCCCGTCCGTGAGCGGTCTCTGTCCGGAAATCGCCTCCACCAGTTCCGACTGGCCGTTGCCCGACACCCCGGCAATACCGAGGATCTCGCCGCCCTGGATCTTCAGGCTGACCGCCTCGACGGCAGGCAGGCCCTCGTTGTCGTCGACGAACAGGCCGGCCAGTTCGAGCTGCGTCGCGCTCTTCACCTCCGCCACACGCGCCGCGCTCTTCCGGATCTGGGTCTCGCCGATCATCATCCGCGACATGTCCTCGGTGGACACCTCGCCGACCGTGCCGCCGCCCACGTAGGCCCCGCGCCGCAGCACCGAGAACCGGTCCGCGAAGGCATTCACCTCGCGGAACTTGTGCGTGATCATCAGCACCGTGATGTCGCCGGCCCGCGCCATGTCGTGCAGCAGGCCGAGCACCTCGTCCGCCTCCCCCGGCGTCAGCACCGAGGTCGGTTCGTCGAGGATGAGAAAATGCTGGTCGAGGTAGAGCTGCTTCAGGATCTCCAGCTTCTGCTTCTCGCCCGCCGACAGGCCGGACACCGGCTCGTCCAGCGGGACCTGGAACGGCATCCGCTCCATGAAGGCTTCCAGCGCCTTCTTTTCCTTGGCCCAGTCGATGAACCCGGGAACGTCGGCGCGCGAGATCACCATGTTTTCCGCCGCCGTCAGGCAGGGCACCAGGGTGAAATGCTGGTAGACCATGCCGATGCCGTTCGCCCGCGCGTCATGCGGCGAGCGGATCGCCGCTTCCTGGCCGTTGACCAGCAATTGCCCGCGCGTCGGCTGGTAGAAGCCCATGATGCACTTGACCAGCGTCGACTTGCCCGCACCGTTCTCCCCGAGCAGCGCGTGGAATTCGCCCGGCTCCACTTTCAGAGACACGTCGTCCAGCGCGGTCAGCGAGCCGAACACCTTGGTCATGCCCACGGTTTCCAGCCCGAAGCCGCGCTTGGAGGCAGCCGCGGGCGCGGGCGGCGCCATGGCTGGCAGGGCGACCTGCGCGTCCATCACAGCGACTCCAGCGCATCGAGGAAAGCCGCGCTCGTCGCCACCGCGCCGAAGACGCCGCCCTGCATCTTGATCATGTCGAGGGCCGCCAGGTGGTTCTCGAGCTTGGTCGCGCCGCAGCAATCCTCCAGCAGCAGGCATTCGAACCCGCGGTCATTGGCCTCGCGCATGGTCGTATGCACGCAGACATCGGTGGTGATGCCCGTCAGCACGATGTTGCGAATGCCACGCGTGTGCAGCAGCATCTCCAGGTCGGTGGCGCAGAACGACCCCTTGCCCGGCTTGTCGATAATTGGCTCGCCCGCCATTGGCGCCAGCTCGTCGATGATCTCCCAGCCCGGTTCGCCTCGGACCAGGATCTTGCCGCAGGGACCGGGGTCGCCGATGCCGGCGCCGATGCGCTGCGAGCGCCAGCGCTTGTTGGCCGGCAGGTCGGACAGGTCGGGCCGGTGCCCCTCGCGCGTATGGATGATTGTGAAGCCCTTGGCCCGCATTGCCGCCAGCACGCCCCTGATCGGCTCGATCGGCGCGCGCGTCAGCGACAGGTCGTAGCCCATGGCATCGACATAGCCGCCCTTGCCGCAGAAATCCGTCTGCATGTCGATGATGATCAGCGCCGTGTTCTCCGGTCGAAGATCACCGTCATAGGGCCAGGCGTAGGGATCGGCCTTCACCGGGCCGGTCCTGGTCTCGGACGAAACGATCGCATCCATGGGGGCTACTCCGCTGCTTTCCGGTTGCTTTCGCCGTAGCGCCGGGTCGGCCGTTCGAACCCGCTGGGCGTGCCGTCTGTCACCACCACATCGTCTTCCCAGGGCAGCCTGTAGGCGCCGGCCACCATGTCCTGCATGAAGGTGTAGGGGCAGTCCTGGGCACCGCCGAGCACGGCCGTGTAGCCGCGATGGCCGAGCTGGTAGATGTTGTTCTCCACGCCCCAGTGCTTCCGCGCCTCGCGCACCAGGTCCGGCCGCACTTCCGCGGTGATGATCTCGTCGGCCCGCCCGGTCGTGCCGTGAGCGATCACGGTGCCGTCGAAATTGACGATCATGCCCTCGCCCATGGAATCGAACGTGCCATCGGACCCGCACATGCAGACATTGGCCGTCACCATCAGGTTCTGGAAGGAATTCGCCTGGTTGGTGAAGCGCCAGGACTCGCGGATCGGCGCGGTATAGCCCGCCGTGCGCAGCATGATCTCCGCGCCCTTGTAGGCACATTCGCGCGCCATCTCCGGGAACATCCCGTCGTGGCAGATGATCAGTGCCAGCTTGGCGCCCTTGGGTCCGTCGATGACCGGGATGCCGAGATCGCCGGGCTCCCACGGTTCCACCGGCACCCACGGGTGCAGCTTGCGGTAATAGAGCTTCAGCTCTCCCTGGTCGTCGATCACGAGGCCGGAATTGTAGGGGTTGCCGTCCGGATTGTACTCCATGATGGAGAAGCAGCCCCAGATCGCATTGTCCTTGCAGGCCTGCTTGAAGGCCGCCACTTCGGGGCCGTCCAGCGAGCACATGATCTCCGGGTTGGTGTCCATCGACAGGCCGTGCAGGGCATATTCGGGGAACACCACCAGGTCCATGGTGCCCATGTTGCGCCGCGCCTTGGCGACCATGGAGACGATCTTCTCGGTCTGCGCCTTGAGGTCCTCCGGCGTCTCGACGACGGGCAGCTGCAACTGCACCAGTCCGATCACGACGCCGTTGGGGGTTTTGTTCAGTCCGCCGAGCGCACTCATGGTTGGCCTCCTATTTGACGATGGACAGTTCGCCCGGCGCAGCCCGCGCCGCCGCGTTCGACCGTGCCGTGGCGATCATGATGAAAAGCGTCAGGATGTAGGGCGCCGCGTTGAAGAAGTAGTAGCCCTGGCTGATGCCGACCGATTGCAGCGCCGGGCCGATGGCCCCGGCCGCCCCGAACAGCAGGGCTGCCAGGATGCAGCGCAGCGGGTTCCAGCGCGCGAAGATCACCAGCGCGACGGCCATCAGGCCCTGGCCCGACGACAGGCCCTCGTTCCATGACCCGGGATAGGACAGCGACAGGAACGCTCCGCCCGTGCCGGCCAGGAAACCGCCCAGCGCCGTGGCGATGATGCGCACCGCGACCGGGTTGACACCCATGGCGCGCGCGGCCGGCTCGCTGTCGCCCGTCATCCGCAGGATCAGGCCCCAGCGGGTATTGGCCAGCGCCCACCACATGACGAAGGCCACCGCGATGCCGATGAAGAACAGGGGATTGATCTCCAGCGCCTTCGCCAGCGCCGTGTTGGACGACCACCCGCCCAGCGGCAGGGCCTCCAGCCGCGGCGCGGAGGGCTGGATGTAAGGCTTGCCGAAGAAGAACGCGACGCCGGTGCCGAAGCTCATCATGGCGATGCCGACGGCAATGTCGTTGACGCGCGGCAGGCTGCAGATCGCGCCGTGCAGGAGGCCGAGAAACACGCCGGAAATGCCAGCCGCCAGGACACCGGCCCACGGCGATCCCGTCTGGTAGGAGACGGCGTAGCCGACCATGGCGCCAAGCACCAGGTTGCCTTCGAGTCCGAGATTGATGCGCCCGGATTTCTCCGTCAGCGTCTCGCCCAGCGCGACGAACATGAAGGGCGTGGAGACGCGGATCGCGCCGCCCAGCATGGCAATCAGGATGGTGGCTAGCGCGTGTTCGCTCATGTCCGGTCCACCTCGCTGGAGGGTTTGAAGATCGCGAAGCGCCCGTGCAGCGTTTCGCTGGCCAGCAGCACCACGAAGATGATGCCCTGCAGCACCAGCGCGGTCGCGTCGGGCATGTCCATGCGCCGCTGGATCAGCCCGCCCGAGGCCTCGATAGCGCCGAACATGATCGCCACCGGCACGATGACGAGCGGGTTGTGACGCGCCACGAAGGAAACGAGGATGCCGGTGAAGCCGTAGCCGGCCACCAGCGAGGCGTTCGCCTGGCCGTGGATGGCGGCCACCTCGTAGAACCCGGCGAGCCCCGCCGCGCCGCCGGCAATGGCCGAGCAGGAGACGATGAGCTTGCCCACCGGAAGGCCCTGGGCGAGCGCGGCGCGCGGATTGCCGCCGGTCACCCGCGCGGCAAAACCGAAGGTCGTCCGGGCCATCAGGAAGTAGAGCAGAACCGCGAGCACGACCCCTGCGACCAGCCCCCAGTGCACGTCCGTGCCGGGGATGGATCCGACCATGTAGTCCTTGCCTATCGGCATGGTCGATGGCTTGTTCTGCGAGGCCGGATCGCGCAGCGGTCCCTCGACGAAGAAATTCATGATCGCGATGGCGATATAGGTGAGCAGCAGCGTCGAGATGGTCTCGTTGACGCCGCGCGCATGGCGCAGCCAGCCGGCGATGGCGTTCCAGCCCGCGCCGGCGAGGATCGCGAAGATCGCCATCAGCAGCAGGGTGAGCGCGACCGGCATGCCCGAAGACACCAGCGGAATGGCGATCGCCGCCGCCGCGAAACCGCCGAGCACCAGCGCGCCCTCGGCACCGATCATCGTCAGGCCGATCTGGGCCGGTATGGCGAAGGCGAGGCCTGTGAGGATCAGCGGGGCCGAGCGCTGCAGCGTGTTCTGGAAGGAGAACGACGTTCCGAAGCCGCCGCGCCAGACGAGTTGGAAGAAATCCGCCGGGCTCTTGCCCAGCAGCAGCAGGAAGCAGGAGAACAGGATCGCCGAGGCGATCAGCGCGCCGAGCGGAATCGCCACTTTCTCGATCGCGCCGAGCAGGCGTGCCGACGGGCGGAAGGGGCGGGGCGGAATCGTGTCGATGGCGGCCATGACCGGGCGATGTCCAGGGAACTTCGGGAATTGCCGGCAGCCCGACCGGGGGCATTGGCCAGGGGCTGCCGGCGCTTGCGGATCAGGTGATCGAGCCGATCACGCCGTCCAGCAGGTAATCCATGCCGTCCAGGTACGGATCGTAGTTGTCGTAGGTCTTGTCGATGACGACCTTGCCGGTGTTGTCCTTGAGCGGCCCGACATAGATCGGCTTCTTTTCCTTCAGCCCGGCGATCGCGGCCTCGGCCGCCTTGATCGCCTCCGGCGTGGCGCCGGCGCCGAACGGCGTGTTCTGCACCATGTCGTTGTCATAGCCGCCGACCACGACATTCGGCAGCGCCTCGCCCTTGGCCAGCATGTCGGCATACATCTTGTAGATGGTTTCCCACTTGTATTCGGCACCGGTGATGAACCCTTTCGGGGCCAGCGGGGCCTGGGAGGCATTGTGACCGCAGGACTTCACGCCGCGGCTTTCGGCCGTTTCGATTACCACCTTCGGACCGTCAACGTGGCAGGTCAGTACGTCGCAGCCGGCATCGACCAGCGCGTTGGCGGCTTCCGCCTCGCGAACCGGCAGCGACCAGTCGCCGGTGAAAATCACCTGCACGGTGGCATTCGGATTGACCGAGCGCGCGCCGAGCAGCACCGAGTTGATGTTGGAGAGCACGGTCGGGATCGGCTTGGCGGCCACGAAGCCGATCTTGCCAGTCGCCGACGACAGGCCGGCGGCGACGCCGTCCACGTAGTGGGCCTGGTTGAGGTAGCAGAAATAGCTGCCGGCGTTCGACGGGTCGGTGTCCTTGTTCCAGAGCGGCGCGGCATGGCGGAACTGGACGTCCGGATACTTGGCGGCGAGATCGGTCACGAACGGCTTGTAGTAGCCGAACGACGTCGCCAGGATGAGGTTGGCGCCATCCAGGTTGATCATGCTCTCCATCGACTTGGCGACCGCGTCGGTCTCCGGCACGTTCTCCTCTTCGATCACCTTGACGTTCGGTACCTTCTTGAGGATTTCCATGGCCACCGCGTGGGCCTGGTTCCAGCCGAAGTCGTCACGCGGGCCGACATAGACGGCACCGAGAACGACTTCGTCGGCCGCACGGGCCGGCGCGAGGGCGCCGAGCGGCAAAGCGGTGGAGGCCAGGCCCGCCAGCCCGGTCTTGAGCAGTGAACGGCGGGACATTCCTTCATGTGACATAGATCCAGCTCCTGGTTCGATCGCCTGTCCGAGGCATTCAGGTGCGATGGGCCGAAGCGGCGCCATCCCCGTGAACAAGCAAAGCAAGCGGTGTGCCAGTTGATCAGGCGGCCACGATTTGCATGAATTTCATAGATTTTTCATGAGGTTGAATTGGAACTCATGTCACGCGTCGCGATCCCGCGAAAAGGATCTGCAAAAGCAAAAGCCTATTCATTGCGCAGCTTTTCATAAATGCATATTTTTTATGCGAATATCATTGAATTGCATACAACAAGGGCGGAGCCTGCCGCTCCGCCCCGGTGATGCCTTGCCGTGCCTTGCTGTCGTGTCAGACCAGCCCGCTCTTGGCATAAGTCGGGTTCAGGCGGCTCTCCAGGTAGTCCGCACCGCTGATCGGCGGGTATTTCGCCGGCCGGCCGGGACCGGCACAGGTGGGCAGGCATGCGACCAGTGCATCGGGGTTCGGATCGAGGAAAAACGCGACGGAATGGCGTTCCCGTCCGGCCGGGTTGACCACCCGGTGTGGCGTCGAGACATAGGTGTCGTTGGTCCAGCGCATCAGGCAATCGCCGATGTTGCAGACATAGGCGCCCGGCACGTGGGGCGCCGGCAGCCAGGCGCCGTCGCGGGTACGCACTTCCAGCCCGCCCGCGTCATCGGTCATCAGCAGCGTGACGCAGCCATAGTCGGTGTGCTCGCCCGCGCCCAGCTGGCCTGTCTCCAGGCTGGCCGGCCGCTCGGGGTAATGCAGCAGCCGCAGCGTGGCCAGCGGCCGGTCGAGCTTGTCCTCGAAGAATTCCGCCGGCATGCCGAGGTCGGTGGCAAAGGCGCGGTGCAGCAGCCGGCCCAGCGACCAGGCCGCGTCGAAATAGGCCAGCATGGTGTCGCGGAAGGCTGCATCCTCGGGCCACAGGTTCAGCGCCCGGAACCGTGCGCCTGCAAGGATTTCCGGATCGTCCGCCGCCAGGTCGAGCCCGATGTTGAACGCCTCCTTGATATCCGCCGGCTTGCCGGGGTCGAGCGCTTCGCCTTTCATCGGGATATAGCCGCGGTTGCCGGAGGCGGCGGAATAGAGCGCCTTGCGCTTCTCCGCGTCCGGCGAGGCGAAGAAACGTTCGGCCCGCGAAAACACGTCTCCGATGAGGCCCTCGGACACGCCGTGCCCGGTGATGTAGAAGAAGCCGATACCCCGGCAGGCACGGCCGATCGCCCCGGCCACCTGCGCGAGACCCTCCGGACCGCCCGCGCGCAGCGGCGAAAGATCGATGATCGGAATGTCGGCACCAGTCATCATGCCCTCCTCTCAGGCAAAGGCGCGCGCCGCCGCGGAATGATCGGCGATCAGCTTCGCCACGTCGAGGCCGGGAATTTCGCCGTCAACGACGCGCCACTGGCCCGCCACCATCACCCGGTCGGCGCGGCTCGCGCCGCAATGCACCAGCGCCGCGATCGGGTCATGCACGCCGGAAAAACGCAACTCGTCCAGCGTGAACAGCGCCAGGTCCGCCTGCTTGCCCGCGGCAATCTCGCCGATGTCGGTGCGGCCGAGACAGCGCGCAGACCCCGTTGTCGCCCAGCGCAGCGCATCGCGATGGGTGACGCGTTCGGCCGATTCATATCCCAGCCGGTTGACCATCAGGGCATGGCGCACCTCCTCCATCAGGTTGGAGGAATCGTTGGAGGCCGACCCGTCGACGCCGAGTCCGACCGGGCTGCCCGCCGCCTCCAGGTCGAGCGTCTTGCAGAAGCCGGAGGCGAGCACCGCGTTGGAGGTCGGGCAATGACAGACACCGACGCCGTGCCGCCCCAGCCTCTCGCAATCCTCGCAGGTGAAATGGATACCGTGAGCCAGCCAGACCCGCGGCTGCAGCCAGTGGCAATCCTCCAGCCAGTCGATCGGCCGGTAGCCGAAGGTTGCCTTGCAGAAGTCTTCCTCGTCCTTCGTTTCCGCCAGGTGCGTGTGCAGCCGGCAATCGTATTGTTCGGCCAGCGCCGCGCTGCCGCGCATGGTCCCGATCGTCGCGTTGAACGGCGCGCAGGGCGCCAGCGCGATCTGCGTCATCGCGCCGTCGGACGGGTCGTGATAGGCGCGCAGCACCCGCTCGCTGTCGGCAAGGATCGTGTCCTCGTCCTGCACGATGGTGTCGGGCGGAATTGCGCCGTCCTTCTGCGAAAGGGACAGCGAGCCCCGCGCCACCGTGGTCCGGATTCCCAGCGCACGCGCCTCGTCCACCTCGATGTCGGTGGCATCCTCCAGCCCGTCGTAGTGCATGTAGTTGTGGTCCATCGCGGTGGTGCAGCCCGAAAGCAGCAGTTCCGCGTAGGCCAGCCGCGCCCCGACCCGGAACATGTCGCGGTTGAGCCGGCTCCAGATCGGGTAGAGCGCCACGAGCCAGGGAAAAAGCTCCTTGTCGCGCGCGGCCGGATGCGCCCTGCACAGCGTCTGGAAGAAATGGTGATGCGTGTTGATCAGGCCTGGTAGCACGACGTGGCGCGAGGCATCGAACGTCCTGTCCACGGGCTGCGCCGGCGACTTGCCGCTGGCCACCAGCTCGACGATGCGACTGCCTTCGACAACGACGCCGCCGCCGGCGGCGTCTGCGAGAATGGCAAGCGGATTCCGGATCCAGGTTCTCACGGGCGTCTTGTCTCCAGGGAAAGTCATGCCGGGCCGAGGAAGGCCGGAAGGCGCGTTTCGACGCGCTTGAGAAAGGCGGCCCGGCTGGCGGGCGTGGAGACGTCCATCAGGTAATGGGCCATGAACAGCGTCCGGCATCGCCGCGCGAAGAGGGCACGGATACCGCGCAGGATCGTCTTCCGGCCCGGTTGCCCGACCAGGATCGACCACCAGCGCGGCGCGCCGCATGTCGTGACGACAGCGCAACGGGTGATCCCCGTCAGCAGCGGACGGATCGGCGCATTGTCCGGCGATACCTGGAAGGCGAACCCCGGCGTGAACACCCGCTCGAACCAGCCCTTGAGCATGGCCGGCAGGCCGTACCACCAGGTGGGATAGATGACGACCAGCGCCTCCGCCGCCTTGAGCCGCGCCGCGTGATCCGGCAGTGGATGAGTCTCCCGCGTCAGGTCGTTGTAGCCGCGCCGCTCGCCCTCATCCATGACCGGGTCGAAACGCTCCGCGTAGAGATCGATCCAGTCGACCGTGTGGCCTGCGTGCTCCAGCGCCTTGCGCGCCGTCCCGGCCACAGCCGCCACGTAGCTGTCCGGCACCGGATGGCAATAGACCATCAGCACCCTCATGCCCCGCTCCGCACGTGTTGCGATGCGCGTCCGGCAGGCACCATCACGCGTCTCCTGTCCAGAAGCCTTCGTGCACCACGGCGCTTTCCTCGGCCAGCAGCGGCCCCTCGACCGTCACCATGCGCTGCCCCGCGGCAAAAACCGCCCGGCAGGGCAGGTCCATCGTCAGGTTTTCAGGGTCCGGTCCGATCAGGTCCTTCAGCGCCTTCTCGCTCATGCCGTGGAGGACATGGCCGACACCCGCCCAGTAAACCGATCCGGCGCACATGGCGCAGGGCTCCGCGCTCGTCACCATGGTGCACTCGGCCAGTTCCTCCGCGGTGAACCGCAGCGACGCCTCGGTCATCAGGTTGCGCTCGGCATGGCCGGTCCGGTCGCCCTTCGTGCCGCAGGTGTTCATCGCCTCCAGCAGGATTTCGCCGTCAGGCCCGGCCAGCAGCGCCCCGAAAGGATGATCGCCGCGCGCACGGGATTCCGTGGCCAGTTCGATGGTGCGGCGCAGCAGCGCCTCTTTGCGAGCGGAAGAAATGGTCATGCAGCACCTGCCTTTTTGAAGGAGGCTAGCGCCATGATGCTGCACTGCGCAAGACAAATTTGCGCATCATTTATTCATTTGTATGCTTTGCACATTTTTTGACCAATACGTGGTGATTTTGCATTCACTCATGATCGGGCTCCTTTGAAAGCCACATCGCAAAGCTGGATGAAAGCAAGCGATATCAGAGCCTTGATCCCGGCACGCCTGAATTGGCATGACCCATGCATCGTCAAAGGCACGAGTAGAAGCGGTCAGGGGACGTGCCCGGGACATTGCTCGCCAGGACCCGCAAACTTGTCCGGAGGCGACCCCGTGCCCAAGCCTGTCTACCTTCTCTCATCTTCTCCCGAGCGACAAAGCCGGTTCGTCCCCTGCGGGGTGCGTGCCGGCTTTCCTTTTCCCACCGGTCCATCCCGTCCCGGCCAACCCTCACCGGGCCAAACAGCACAAGGAAGGTCTTTGACATGCTGAAATCCCTTACCGCCAAGCTTGCCGCCGGCGCCGTGGCGCTGGCTGCCCTTTCCATGCCGGCCGCTGCTGCCGACAAGGTCACCTACCAGCTCGACTGGCTGCCGGGCGGCGACAAGGCCCCCATCTACGTCTGCATCCAGAAGGGCTTCTGCGCCGATGCCGGCCTCGACGTCTCCATCGAGCAGGGCCGCGGCTCGTCGGAAGCCATTACCAAGATCGCCACCGGCACCTCCGACATCGGTTCCGCCGATATCGGCGCGCTCATGGCGGCCCGCGTCAACGAAGGCGTTGCCGTCAGCGCTGTGATGTCGCTGTTCAACAAGGGTCCCCATGCCTTCTACACGGTCAAGGGCAACGGCATCGAGACGATCGCCGACATCAAGGACAAGAAGGTGGCAACCTCGCCCTTCACCTCGTCCAACGTCTTCCTGCCGCTGGTGCTCGCCGACATCGGCCTCACAGAGGGCGACATCACGCTGACAAAGTCCGATCCGGGCGCCCTCGGCCCGCTGTTGATGACCGGCGGCACGGACGCCATCATCGCCTGGGTCACCGACGTTTCGCGCTACACCGGCCAGGCCAAGGAAGCCGGCAAGGAGATCATCGTCCTGCCGTGGTCGGCGGCCGGTCTCGAACTCTACTCGGCCTCGCTGATCGCCTCCGACAAGTTCCTCGCCGAACGCCCGGATGTTGCCAAGCGGTTCATCGACGCCTTCAAGAAGTCGGTCGAGTTCGTGAAGGAAAACCCGACGGAAGCCGCCGCCGCGGTGACCGCCATGGTGCCGGAACTGAAGTCCGAGGCGGTCGAGGGCTCGGTCAACGACACCCTGGTCCTGATCTTCAACGACGTTACCGAGGCCGACGGCCTTGGCGTCTTCAAGCCTGAACGCCTGAAGGCCACCTGGGAGCGCGTCTCCAAGGCCCAGGGCCTCGACACGACGAAACTCGACCCCGAAACCATCGTCAACCGCGACTTCGTGCCCGGAAGCTGAGGCCATCATGGAAAAGACCCCCGCGCTGCGCTTTTCAGGCGCCGGCCAGATCTTCGATACGGCATCGGGTACGCTTGAGGCGTTGCGCGGGGTCGACATGACAGTCGGCCGCCACGAGTTCGTGGCGGTCCTCGGCCCCTCGGGCTGCGGCAAGTCCACGCTGCTGCGCCTGACGGCCGGGCTCCTGGCCCCGACGTCCGGCACGGTCGAGGTTTTCGGCCTTCCGGTCGACGGCCCGCGCGACGACGTCGGGATCGTCTTCCAGAAGCCGACGCTGCTGCCCTGGGCGACCATCGAGGACAATGTCGTCTTCCCGATCCGCCACAAGCAGGGCCGCGTCGGGGTCGAGGACCGGGCCCGGGCGCGCGACCTTCTCGAGATGGTCGGGCTGAAGGGTTTCGAACGCCGCCTGCCCAACGAACTGTCCGGCGGCATGCAGCAGCGCGTTGGCATCGCCCGCGCCCTCCTGCTCGACCCGGATATCCTGCTCATGGACGAGCCGTTTTCGGCCCTCGATGCCCTGACCCGCGAGGAAATGGGTTTCGAACTGCTCCGCATCTGGCAGGAGCGCCCGAAAACCGTGCTCTTCATCACCCATTCCATTTCCGAGGCCGTCCTCCTGGCCGACCGCGTGCTCGTCATGAGCGAGCGGCCCGGTCGGATCATCGAGGACCTGCCCGTCCCCCTGCCCCGGCCGCGTACGGTCGAAACCACGTCGTCAAAGGTGATGCATGACTTCTCCGGCCATCTCCGCAGCCTCCTCCTCAAGCGCGCGGCCTGAGCGCACCGTGGCTGAGCCGGCCCTCTGGAAGCGCCTCGCCGCCTCGCCCGTCTTCCGGCCCGCGGCGACCTTCCTCGTCATCCTGCTCGTCTGGGAAGGCGCGACGCGGCTGTTCGCCATTCCCTCCTTCGTGCTGCCGGCCCCGAGCCGTATCGCAGAGGGTTTTTCCTCCATCCCGCCCGGCCGCTGGCTGGAGCATGTCTGGGCAACGCTGCGGGTCGCCCTCGTCGGCTATGCCGTCTCGATCCTTGTCTCGCTGCCCATCGCCATGGCGCTGACGCGGTCGAAGTTCATGTCGGACAGCTTCTATCCGCTCCTCGTCGTCATACAGTCGACGCCGGTTGTCGCCATCGCGCCCATCATCATCGTCGCGCTGGGCTCCGGCGACGCACCGCGCATCGTCATCACCTTCCTCATCACCTTCTTCCCGCTGGTCGTTTCCATGACCACGGGCATGCTGGCGACACCGTCCGAACTGATCGAGCTGTCACGGTCCCTGCGTGCGCCCGCCTGGCGCGAGTTCACCCATATCCGCATTCCCTACGCCATTCCCTATATCTTCTCCGGCCTGAAGATCTCCATCACCCTGTCGGTCATCGGCGCGGTGGTGGCCGAGTTCGTGGCCGCCGACAAGGGCATCGGCTTCTTCATCCAGTTCTCGACCTCCATGTTCCAGGTACCGCAGGCCTGGGCCGGGCTGGCCATCCTGGTCGTCATGTCGCTGACGCTGTTCCAGTCCGTCTCCATGGCGCAGCGCCTGTTCTTCCCCTGGAGCCTGCCCAAGGGGTCGCGATGACGGACTTCCTCATCGTCAACGCCGACGCGATCCTGACCGGGCTGACCGGACCGGCCGCGCGCGCGTCCGGCGCCGTGCGGGTGCGCGGCGGGCGGATCGCCGCGGTCGGCGACCTCGCCCCCGAGCCCGGCGAGCGCACCGTCGACGCGTCCGGCTGCGTGGTTGCGCCCGGTCTCGTCAACACCCACCACCACCTCTTCCAGTCGATCATGAAAGCGGTGCCGGCCGGCATGAACGAGGCGCTGGCTGCCTGGCTGCGCCTCGTACCCTACACCTACTGGGATCGCCTGACCGGCCCGTTGATGGAGACCGCGGCCAGGGTCGGCATGGCCGAACTGGTGCTGTCCGGCGCGACCACCATCGCCGACCACCACTATTTCTATTCCGACCGCTACGATTTCGATCCCGGCGAGATCCTCTTCGACATGGCCGACCGGTTCGGCATCCGCTTCGTGCTCTGCCGCGGTGGCGCGACCAAGGCACGCGCTTTCGACAGCGCCGAGATAACGCCGCTCCCGACCGAGCCGCTCGACGCCATGATCGCAGCGGTCGAACGCGATGCGAAACGCTGGAACGATCCCGCCCCCGACGCCATGCG
The DNA here is from genome assembly GCF_002727065.1 of Zhengella mangrovi. Classification (GTDB taxonomy): domain Bacteria; phylum Pseudomonadota; class Alphaproteobacteria; order Rhizobiales; family Rhizobiaceae; genus Zhengella; species Zhengella mangrovi. Next base: position 89,490 of record NZ_PDVP01000016.1, read on the forward strand.
CCGCGTCGTCATGGCGCCGACGACACCGACCTTCTCGCTGCACGAGCCCGAGTTGAAGGAGATCGCTTCGGCCGCCCGCGCCATGGGGCTGCGGCTTCACAGCCACCTGTCGGAGAACATGGACTACGTCGATCACACCACGGAGTTCTATGGCAAGCGCCCGGTCGAATGGCTCGCCGGCCACGACTGGCTCGGCCCCGATGTCTGGTTCGCCCACCTGGTCGAATGCACGCCGGACGAGGTCAAACTGCTCGCCGAGACCGGCACCGGCATGGCCCATTGCCCGCAGGCCAATGCCCGGCTCGGCTCGGGCGTGGCACCGGCCGACCTTCTTCACGCCCTTGGCGGAACCGTCTCGCTGGCCGTCGACGGTGCGGCCGCCAACGAGGCCGCCGACATGGCGTCGACCCTCTATGCCGCCTTCTCGGTTCACCGTGCCGCCAAGGGCGTCACCGCCACGACCGCCGAAACGGTCATGCACTGGGCGACGGCCGGCGGTGCCAGGGTGCTCGGCCTTGACGCCATCGGCACGCTGGAGCCGGGCAAGGCCGCCGATATCGTGCTCTTCGATCTCAATGCCCCGCGCTACTTCGGCCAGCACGACCGGGCCATCGCCCCGGTCATCTCCGGCGGCGACATGCGCGTGCGCCACAGTTTCGTTGGCGGCAGGCCTCTGGTCGAGAACGGGCGGGTTCCCTGGCTTGACCTCGATGCGCTCGGTGCCGAGGCGCTCGCTGCCGTCCGCGCCATCGCAACACGACCATAGGAGAAAGGGGATCATCGCCGGGGCCCGTCCCGCCCGCCGACAACCATGACAGGGAGTATAAGCAGTCAACGCTTCCGGCCGCAGGGCCGGGACGCCGGTCATTGCTCCTTTTTGCTTCACGCGGCCGCCGGACGGCGCCGCAATAGAGATCTGGAGACATGAACATGCAGACCGCACCCAAACAGGACTACAGCCTTGCCGAACTGAACAAGGAAGCCACCATCGGCGGCATCGGCACCACCGTGATCCGTGACGTGCCGAAAATCGACCTGTCGGATTTCGCCCGCCGCAAGCAGGAGATCGCCGACCAGCTCTGGGCCGCCTCCGTGGATATCGGCTTCTTCCAGCTCGTCAACCACGGCATTCCGCAGGCCCAGATCGACGAGGCCTTCGACATGACCGCGAAGTTCTTCGACCTGCCGATGGCGTCGAAGGAGAAGATGCCGCTGCTCAAGGGCACCAATTCCGGCTGGGAATACAAGGCGCAGGTGCGCCCTTCCACCGGTACGGCCGACAACAAGGAAAGCTACCAGATCACCCTGCCGCGCATGGCCAGTCTCTGGCCGGATTCGCATGAATTGCCCGGTTTCAAGGCCATTATGCTCGCCTTCGAACGGGCCAACTGGGCGCTGGGCATGAAGGTGCTGTCCTGCTTCGCTCTCAAGCTCGGCTTCCACGAGGACTTCTTCACCGAGGCCCATGACCCGATGAGCCCCGAGTACCAGTCCACCCTTCGGCTGCTGCACTACCTGCCGATGGAGGACGCCAAGCCGGAAGACTTCACCGGCTGGAGGGCCGGCGCCCATTCCGATTTCGACTGCCTGACCATCCTGCACCAGAAGGTGGGTCAGGGCGGACTCCAGGTCTGTCCCGGCAAGGACCATGACACCCATGCCTGGACGGATGTCGAGCCCGCCGAAGGCGTCATCACCTGCAACATCGGTGACATGCTGATGCGCTGGAGCGACGACCAGCTTCAATCGACCCTGCACCGCGTGCGCATGCCCCGCGCCGATGAATATCTCGGCCCGCGCTACTCGCTGCCCTTTTTCTGCCAGGCCAACAAGGACGCGGTCATCCAGGGTCCGAAGAAGACCTACCCGCCGATCACGGCCCACGACTACCTGCAGGAGCGGATTCGCGCCAACGCGCTCTAGCATTTTGCAGCCAGGCGGGAACGCCTGGCGTTGCACAAATGCGGCTGGAAACCCGTTTTGCAGCCAGGCGGAAACGCCTGGCGTCGCACAAATGCGGCCGGGAACCCGTATTGCAGCCAGGCGGAAACGCCTGGCGTCGCACAAATGCCTCCGGGAACCCGTTTGCAGCCAGGCGGGAACGCCTGGCGTTGCACAAATGCGGCTGGAAACCCGTATTGCAGCCAGGCGGAAACGCCTTGCACCGCATTGATGCGGAAAGCGGGGAGCGGCGAGGCTTTCCCGGGATGCCGCCGCTCCTCCGGGCGGTTCGCCGCGATCAGTCTCCCTTCAGCCAGGGGATGAGCACGGCAGCCAGCTTTCCCGGCTGGCTGACATGCGGCGCGTGGCCGGCATCCAGCGCCACGCGCATGGCGCCCGGCACGAGGTCCTGCATCCGCCGCTGCATTTCCGGTGTCACCGACAGGTCGCGACGGCATTCCACGTAGAGCCGGGGAATGCGCCCGAAGCGCTCCGCCGTCCACCAGGCCGCCAAGGCCCGGCCGTTCTCGCCTTGAGGCGTCAGCCTTCCGGCAAGGTCCAGTGCCTCGTCGGACGCGATGTCGTTGAGAAAGATGTCCGCGCCGGCCCGGGCCGGCACCGCGCTGACCAGCCCCGGCCTGGGCCATTCCAGGAAGGGCCCGATACCGAGCAGGCCCCGTTCCATGGCCCGTTCCCGGCGCAAGAGGTCGCCGAACGTCATGCCGGACGGCAGCATCATGCCGGCGAGGTAGGCAACGCGCGACACGGCATCGGGATGCCGCTCGGCAAAGGCCGTCGCCACGATGCCGCCGCCGGAATGGCCGACCAGGCTCGCCCGTCCGCCGAGCTTTGCCAGCACGCCGTCGAGGTGATCGAGATAGAGCGAGAGGCTGGCCCGCTCCGGGTCCGTTCCATCGGCGCCGTTGCCGGGCAGGTCGACGGCTGCCGCCGTCAGGCCCGCCGCCTCAAGGCGCGGCAGCAATCGCGACCAGACCCAGCTTCCCTGCCAGGCCCCGTGAATGAGAATGACCGGATCCGTCATGCGTCACGCCGCGTAGGTCTTGCGGTACATGGCCATGAGGTGGTCCTCCACCCGGATCGGCGGGTATTTCGGCGCTTCCCCCGCCGCCAGGCAGGTCGGAATGCAGGCGACCTCGAAATCCGGGTTGCCGGAATAGAAGAACGGCACCGAGTAGCGCTCGCGCCCCGAGGTGTTGATCACCCGGTGCAGCGTCGAGCGGTAGCGGTCGTTGGTCCAGCGCGCGATCATGTCGCCGAGATTGACGACGAAGGCACCCGGAACCGGCGGCGCGTCGATCCAGCGCTCGTCGTCCTTGTCCCAGACCTGCAGCCCGCCGTTGTCATCCTGTGCCAGCAGCGTCAGCCCGCCGAAATCGGTATGGGCGCCGGCCCCCAGCAGGTCCTCGCCGGCCTGCGGCGGGTGCGGCGGATAATGCAGCAGGCGCAGGATGGCCAGCGGATCGCGGCAGAACCCCGCGAAATGATCCTCGGGCAGGTCGAGCGACAGCGCGAGGCCGCACATCAGCCGTTCCGATAAGTCGAGCAGCGCCGCGAACCACGCGTTCATCACCGGCTTGAAGGCCGGCAGGTCGACCGGCCACTGGTTCGGACCGCGGTTGAACCGTCGCGACACGACCCGCGGATCGTCCTCAGGCAGTTCCAGGCCGATGTAGTAGCCCTCCTTCAGGTCGGGCTTCGCACCGGCCTGCAGCGTCTGCCCGCCGAGCACCTCGTAGCCGCGGTTGCAGAAGGAGCCGGACTTGTCGACCGCCATCTTGGCGGCCAGCGGCTGCTCAAAGAGGCGCCGGCTCTCCGCGAAGACCGCCTCCCTCAGGCCGTCGGGGATGCCGTGGCCGACGCAGTAGAGAAAGCCGGAAGCGAGGCAGGCCTCGCGGATTTCGCCGCCGACCGCGCGTCGCTTCGCGGGATCGGAAGATGACAGGTTTGAAACGTCGATGATCGGCAAGGCGGCACCTGCCGCCGCTGGCATTGGCTGTTCTGCCCGTTCCATAAGCACATGCTCCGGTTCTTCTGGTTCCGGAGTCAGGAAAGCAAGCTTCAAGCCAGACCGGCCCGTGCTCGGTCACGCCGTGTCAGCCACCCCTCATCTGTTGCAGGAGGTGGATCTCGTTGGCATCGCTGACCGGCAGGTGACGCCCGCCGGTCGTGATCTCGCCATCGATGGCCACGGCAACGCCGCCCGCGATGATCGGTGCAAGGCCCGGATGCACCGCGACCAGCGCATCCAGCATCTGCCCCACCGTCGTCGCCTCGACGCTTACCACTTCCGCGCCGCCCGTGAGCCGGCGCAGGCCGGACCACAGGTGCACGTCAACCATGCCGCGCCGCCTTCATGGCTGCGAGCAGCTTGGGCGGATTGATGGGCAGGTGGCGCATGCGCACGCCGGTCGCCGCCTGGATGGCGCTGGCGATGGCCGGCAGCGGCGGCGTGATGCCGGTCTCGCCGACGCCGCGAACGCCGTAGGGGTGGCCCGGGTTGGGCACTTCCACGATCACCGTGTCGATCATCGGCAGGTCCGAGGCCACCGGCACGCGGTAGTCGAGGAAGACCGGGTTCGCCAGGCGGCCCTTGTCGTCGTAGACATATTCCTCGTTCAGCGCCCAGCCGATGCCCTGTGCCGCGCCGCCCTGGTACTGGCCCTCCACGTAGGAGGGATGGATGGCCCGGCCGGCATCCTGCACCACGAGATAGCGCAGGATCGTCGTGCGGCCCGTTTCCGGATCCACCTCGACGTCGACGACATGCGCGCCGAAGGACGCGCCGACGCCGCCTGGCACCGATTCGTGGTGGCCCGAGATCGGCCCGCCCGTCGAGCCCATCTTCCTTGCGATCGTCTTGATGGTCATCGGCTCGAACTGGCCGGCATTGTCACCGGCCGGAACGGCGGCGCCGTCCACCCAGGCCACTGCCTCCGGATCGATCCCCCAGTCCTTGGCGGCGCGCCGGCACATCTCCTTGATCGCCTGGTTGGCCGCTTCCACCGCCGCCTTGCCGGAGGCGAAGGTCGCGCGGCTGCCATGCGTCGGCTCGTTGACGCCGAGCGCCCCCGTTTCCACCACGTTGACGCGCACGTCCTCGTAGGGAATGCCGAAGGTCTCCGCCGTCATCAGCGCGATCGAGGCGCGGCTGCCGCCGATGTCCGGCGTACCGACCGACACCTGCACCGAGCCGTCTTCCGAGATCGCCAGCGACACCGAGGTTTCGCCGCCATGGTTGAACCAGTAGCCGGCGGCCACGCCGCGGCCCTGGTTCGGCCCGAGCGGCGCCGCCAGGTTGGGATGCCCCTTCGTCGCCTCGAGGACCTCGACCAGGCCGATGCTGCCGAACTTGGGTCCGTAGCTGGCGATATCCCCCTTCTCGACGGCGTTCTTCAGCCGCACCTCCAGCGGGTCCAGCTTGAGTTCGCGGCACATCTCGTCGATCAGGCTTTCCACCGCGAACGCGCCCATCGGCGACCCAGGCGCGCGGTAGGCCGCGCATTTCGGGCGGTTGGCCAGCACGTCGTAACCGACATGCTGCACCGCCGGCAGCTTGTAGGGGGCAAAGGCGCAGTAGAGCGCCATGTCGACGGGCGAACCGGGGAAGGCGCCGCCCTGCATGCGGAACACCGCCTTGGCGGCCGTGATCGTCCCGTCCGCCTTCATGCCGATCCTGACGTCCATGGAGGCAGAGGCCGTCGGCCCGGTGGCGCGCAGCACATCCGAGCGGCTCATGACGAGCTTGACCGGCCGGCCGCCGGCCTTGCGGCTGAGCGCCAGCGCCAGCGGCTCCATGAAGATCGTCGTCTTGCCGCCGAAGCCGCCGCCGATCTCCGACGGCGTCACGCGCAGCTGCGCGGTCTCCAGGCCGAGCACCGCCGTGCACATCCGCCGGATGAACCACTGGCCCTGCGTGCAGACCCACATCTCGCCCTTGCCGTCCTCGCCCAGCTGGCCGAGGCAGGCATGCGGCTCGATGTAGCCCTGGTGCGTCGCCTCGGTCTTGTAGCTCCGCTCCATGACGAGGTCGGCGTCGCCGAAACCCGCCTCCACGTCGCCGCGGCCGAACTCCATGTAGCGCACCACGTTGGGCGGCATGCCTTCCGGCACCGACGCGTCGGCCGAACCCGGACGGATTGCCGGCGCGTCCGGCTTGATCGCGTCGTCGACATCGATGACATGCGGCAGGATCTCGTAGTCCACCTCGATCAGCCGCGCCGCGTCCTGGGCGATCAGCGCCGAGGTCGCGGCCACGGCCGCCACGGCGTGGCCGTCATAGAGCGCGACGTCGCCGGCCATGGTGTTTTCCTGCAGGTTCCAGTCCTCGCCGGTCAGCCCGGTCGGAAAGTCGGCCCGCGTGATTACCGCCTTGACGCCGGCCAGCGCCTCGGCCTTCGACGTGTCGATACGCCGGATCCGCGCATGCGCATGCGGGCTGCGAACGACCGCCGCCCAGAGCATGCCCGGGGCGGAGATGTCGGCGCCGTAGCGCGCCCGGCCGGTCACCTTGTCGAGGCCGTCGGGACGGTCCGGCCGGGTTCCGACCAGCTTGAATTCGCTGATGCGATCGATCTTGTTCATCACGCGGCTCCCCTGATTTCGGCAGCGGCGTCCATGACCGCGCGCACGATCTTGTCATAGCCGGTGCAGCGGCACAGGTTGCCGGCCAGCCAGTAGCGGATTTCGGATTCGCTCGGGTTGTCGTTCTGCTCCAGCAGCGCCTTGGCCGCCACCAGGATGCCCGGCGTGCAGAACCCGCATTGCAGCGCCGCATGCTCGATGAACTTGCGTTGCAGCGGGTGCAGCTCGGCACCCGTCGCCATGCCCTCGATCGTTCCGACCGACTTGCCGTCGGCCTCGACGCCGAGCACGAGGCACGAGCAGACCAGCGTCCCGTCGAGCGTCACCGAGCAGGCGCCGCAATCGCCGGTGCCGCAGCCTTCCTTGGTGCCTGTCAGGTCCAGGTGGTTGCGCAGGCAGTCGAGCAGGCTCTCGCGCGGATCGGCCAGGAACTCGACCGGATCGCCGTTGACCGTGGTTGAAACGTGGATCTTGCTCATCACTTGGCTCCCCTGGCGCGGTCGTAGGCGATGCGCGCGGCGCGGCGCGCCAGGACGCCGGCCACCTCGGTGCGGAATTCGACGGTTCCGCGCTTGTCGTTGATCGGCTTGCAGGCGGCCTGCGCCGCCGCGTCCAGCGCGGACAGCGCCGCGTCGTCGAGCGTCGTGCCGATGAGGGCGCCGGCCGCTTCCGGCACCAGCACCACCGTCGGCGCCACCGCGCCCAGGACCACGCGGGCCTCCGTGATGGTATCGCCCTCGACGCGCAGGCTGACCGCGCAGCCGACCACGGCAATGTCCATTTCCGTGCGCGGGATGAAGCGCAGGTAGGCGTCGCCGCCACGGGCGCCGCGCGCCGGCAGTGTCAGCGCGGAAATGACCTCGCCCTGTCTGAGCGCCGTCTTGCCCGGCCCGGCGGGGATCGCCTCGATGGCGACATCGCGGTGCCCCCCGGGCCCGGTCACGGTCACCGTCGCGCCGGCGGCCACCAGCGCCGGCACGCCATCGGCGGCGGGAGAGCCGTTGCACAGGTTGCCGATCAGCGTGGCGCGGCCCTGCACCTGGGTCGAACCGACCAGTTCCATGCCTTCCACGACGCCCGGCCAGTCGCGCTTCACGCCGGCATGGACGCCGAGCTGCGCACCGGAAACGGCGACGCCGATCCGCCAGCCGCCATCCGCGGCCTGCACGATATCGCGAACGCCGGGGATCTTCTTCAGGTCGATCAGGTCGTCGGGCGAAACCGCCCCGGCCCGCATCTGGACGAGAACGTCCGTCCCGCCCGCGAGGAAACGCGTCACACCCCCGGCCGCCATGGCCAGGCGCGATGCCTCCTCGAAGGTCTCCGCAACATGATACCGCATGTGATCTCCCTTGCTGTCGAAACCGGTCAGGACGCTTGCCGGTCGCCCGGCGAACACCCCTGCCGGCCACTCGCTGTCCCGTTTGCCGCGATCATGATCGACGCGCCGGAAGGCGGGTCGCCCCGAAAGGGTATGGAACGCGGCCAACAGGAAGCGCCGTTGCCACCGCCGCCCTGCCCTTCAGGTTGCCGCCAGGCCGGATGCCTCGCAACCCGGCGGAATCGGTCGGACGTCATTTCGATCACAAGAGACCGCCGGGCTCAAGAAAAACCGTCCCGGCATACCGGCTGTTTTCGGCCGCACCGCCCCGGAAATGAAGATCGCGGCAAACATCGGCACGTGGCAGCAGAATTCGGACCGCAGAGCGAGGGCCAAGAGGGATTAGGGCTTTGCGGGATGCGCACTGGCTTGTTCAGGCTGGCGCGCGCTCGGGAATGCCGTTCGGTCTCTCTCCACGCGCCAGGCTCCGGCGCCCGTATCATGGACGCCGGATCCCGTTAGAAATCCTGGCGGAAACCGGCGTTGTCCGGCAAGGCCTTATCGCCTTGGAAATGAAGAAGGGGAGATCCGCCACTCCGGCAGCCGGTCGAGGCACAGGCGTCGGGCACCGCTGAACGGAGCTATTCCTTCGACATGAGGTATTCCGCGACCGCCTGGTAGGCTGGCAATGAAGTCGGGTCGATGAAACCGTTCTGAGCCCTTGGGAAGGAAGCGAAGCGAACCAGGACCATGTCGGCGGTCGGGTCCACGTAGATGGTCTGGCCATGGACGCCGCGGGCCGCAAAGGCACCGTGGCTGTTGTGGAAGACCCACCACTGGCTGGTATAGCTGCCGTTCGGGATCGTCGGGTACCCGGAGAACTTCGTCGGGTCTCCGCCTGCCTTGATCTTCTTCACGACGTCGGCCGGGAACAGCCGGTTTCCGTGGATGCTGCCTTCGTTCAGCATGAGCAGGCCGAGACGGCCAAGATCGCGGAGGCCGGCACTGATACCGCCACCCGCAAAGGGCACCCCCTTCCCGTCGACTGTCTGGTAGGCGTCCTGCTCGGCTCCCATTCGGCGCCAAAGCCGATCGGATGCGAGTTCGGTTACGGATTTCCCGGTCACACGGCTGATGATCCAGCCCAGCATGTCGGAATTGATGGTCTTGTAGTGGAAGGCATCGCCATGCGTTCCTTCGGGTCTGACCTGCTGCAGGTACTCCCAGTAACCGTTCGGCCCCTTGTATCCCTCCGGTTTCGGGAACGGGCTGGCAGCAGCCGAATAGCGCCAGATATCCGCTTCGGGGTCGGAATAGTTCTCCGAGTACTGGACGCCGGTGGTCATGTCCATGACCTGCCGGACCGTCGCACTGGCAAAGGCGCTGCTACCGATTTCCGGGATGATATCGCGCACGAGCAGGGCGTCGTCGAGGACACCCTCCGCAACAAGGATTTCTCCCAGGAGACCGGTGACAGACTTCGTCATCGACATGGCGGCGTGCTTGCCGTCTTCCTTGAGACACCCGAAATAGCGTTCGTAGACAACCCGTCCCTTGTGAAGGATGAGGATCCCGTCCGTGTAGTTTGCCAGAAGGGATTCCTGCCAGGTCATCGACGCGTCGCTGTTCAACGGCTTGAAGGTCAGCTTGTCGATCGCCTGCCTTTCGTCGGCGAATTGCGCCGGAGGAAGATAGTCGAGCGCGACAGGGGCGCCGAGGCCGCGGCTGATCTGCTCGGTCGGCAGGAATTCCCGCAAATGACAGACCGACCAGCGGAGTTTGGGAAAGCTGAAGTAGTTTGAATCAGGTTGGGTAATCAGCTTGTCCGGCGGTGGAGGAAAGCCTTCCATCCAGCCCATGACGCGTGGGTCGGACTGTTCGGCAGACAGGGTCTGCGCTTGTGCCATGCTTCCACTTGCCCATCCGAGAGAAAGCAAGACCGCTGTCGACAGCGCAATCAGGTTAGTAGTTGACGACGACATTGAGGAAGCCTCCTGTCCAGTAGGGCTGATGGCCGGGCAGATTCCTGATGCCGGCGCCGGGAAAGGCCACGCTGACACCGGCTGTCAGATAGGTGTTCGGATTGATGACACGGCTGTATTCGAGGAAAAAATCGTCAGACAGATGCGCGTCGGTCACGCCGGAAATCACGGTCGAGCTGCCACCGATCGAACCGGGCCGGGTCCCCTGCCCGAACTGGATCGGGCTGTTCAGTTCGTTCGCCCGTATATGGGCATAGCGGAACGTCACCGAATCCCGGCGCGTCGGCTGCAGCCGCAACGCGATATTGTGTGACTGGACGTTTGAATTCAGGAAGACCATGGAAGACTTCGAACCGGTCGCCCAAGCGGACGGTGATCCTTCGTAGTACAGCGGATCGAACCTCTCCAGTCTCGACGTGTTCGGGTCGTCGCCGGAGAAGGTCTGGTATGAATAGGTCAACGTCGGCGACCAGGGCAGGTCATTGAATGCATATCCGACCTGGACGCGTCCCGCCCAGGCGGAAAGGTCTATCCGGTCGTTCCACTCGTAGGCGAAGTCGGCATTGACGAAAAGATTCCCGTACATCCCTTCGAACGGATTGGTTCTCGCATAGAAATTGATCGCGTTCGTTCCGTCCCGCCCGTTCGCGATGATCGACGGGGGACCAATTCCGCCAGGCGCCGCCTGGGGATAGGGCGTCCGCGATTCCAGGACATTCAGGTAGGTGAGGCCGATGTAGCCGCCGCTCGATGAATCGTAGCGAATGTCACCGCCGGCCAGACGGTTGCCGTTGTCGCTTGAGGGCAGTTCGTTGGGATCGATGTAGAAGACCGTACCGGTCGCACCCCCGCTGTAGATCCGCCCGATGGCGGACATTTCCCAGGCCTTGCGCGGTCCGAGCTTCAAGGCACCTCGCTCGAAACCGCTAGAGGCGCCGTTGGCCACGAGCATGCCGGTGCCCAGCTTCAACTCGCGAGGACCGACCGACATGTCGAGCCGAACGCCTCCGAGATCGGCCGTCTTGTATCCGAGATAGCCCTCTTCCAGCGTGATCCGTCCGGTATTGCCTTCCGCATAGGCGTCCGTTCCCGACGTGTAGGAACCGACACCGGTCAGCTTTCCGTAAAACGTCCCGCCATTGGCCAGTGAATAGTCGAAGCTCAAGCCGGGCTTGACATAGAATTCGAGCCAGTTGGCATCGGAATCGTAGCCCGAAGTCGGCGCAAAGGTTGACGCGAGATCCCAGAAGAGATTGCGCTCGACGACCCCGTTGATACCCGCCTGGAAATGGGCGCGGATCACCAGGCCGTTGGCGTCATGGAGAAGCATGCGATCGTTCTTTTGCTCCTCGGAAGAGGCCTCCCCCGCAATCAGAGTAACGCCCAAGACGATCAGGGCGCGTTGCAGCCATCGCCCAAGGCGTTGCTTCCTAGCTGCTTCCCTTCCGGGAGCAACGGCAGTTCTCCGATGCGGCTCCATCCTCACGAACGCCATTCGATACCTCGACATCGACCCGTTGTTCGACAAAACTAACGGCCCAACGAAAGGTGTCGACATTGATGCCGCCCATTTTGGGTGAAGTTCGCAAGGATCCAGGAAACGGGAATGAACAGGAAACAGGAAAACCCGGAACTGCAGTTCGTAAGAGAGAATTTCGGCACGATATGGCCGCAACATCTCCGGGCATTCACGCAATTACTGATACAACTGCACGACAAGTTCGACGGGGACCTGGAGTTGCTGCTGATCCTCGCTGTCATCGGCGACCGCACGAGGCCCGAGGAATGGAACCCCGAACTCCTGACCTACGACCAACTGACGCGAGGCGACGGCCAGGAGCACTTCCAGGTTCCGATCAACATGCAGTCGATCGCGGATTTTTCCGGGATCCCGCGCGAAACCGTTCGCCGCAAGGTCAGTACCCTTCAGAAGAAGGGATGGGTAGGTCGTGACGGGAACGGAAACCTCTTTGTCTTGCGAAACGCGAGCAAGGAACTCGAGGAGTCGACCAATGACAGCGTGAAGTACCTGGCCGATATCCTGAAGGCATTCGAAACGGCAAAGGCATCGGCGGCGCCAATCCGGTGACATGTCGCACGTCGGAGTTCCCGGTGACCCGGTCCGGGTGAACATCAGGCACGTTTCGACGAATTTGCCTGTCCGTCGTCCTCGTCAATGGGCCGCGATCCCGGTCAACCCGGGTCGTACCCCCGGCCGGAAAGCGAAGAGGCACAGCGCGGCGATGGCCAGTTCCAGGACCAGCGCGGCGATGATGCCGCTCGATGGCATTCCGTCGATGACCATGCTGACGATCCGGCCCGCCGGGAAGGCGAGATAGACGGTCAGCGCGGCGACGAGAGCGATCTGGCTCAAGGCCTGCCGGACCATGCCGGTCAGCATGATGGCGCCGAAGGCAGCAAGCCCCGCACCGGGTGCTCGCAACTCGCTCAGGAGGCTGGGTTCAAGGCCCAGCATGATGCCGTAGCTCGCATAGAAGGCATGCGGGGCAGCCAGGATGCATGCGCCGATGCCAAGCGACGTCACGCCCGATACGCCAAGCGCGATTTTCTGCAAGAGTGTCATGGAATGTCCTTTCCAGGTGTAAGGTTTTGCGAAAGTCACGCGGCGACGGACCACACACCGGACTTGGCAGCGTTCCTCGCGAACCCGGTGAAATCACGCGGCTGTCGGCCAAGGGCTCGCACGACGCCGTCGCTGACGTGAGCATTGCGCCCGTCCAGCGTCTCGCGCGCGATCGCCGTGAAGACGTTCGCGACGAAGTCACCGCCGGACCTGGCGATCCCGGCATGGAACGCCTCGAAGCTGATCGGTATGTGCTGGATCGGTTTTCCAATGGCGACGGACAGCTCGTGGGCCATCTCGGCGAAGGTCAGCAGCCGCGGGCCCGTCACCTCGTAGAGTTCGCCCTTGTGGCCCTCTTCCGTCAGCGCCGCCACCACGACGTCAGCGATGTCGTCGATATCGATAATCGGCTCGCAGACATCGCCGCCCGGCATCGGCAGGGTGCCGGCAAGGATCGGGTCGCGCAGGTAGCCTTCGGAGAAGTTCTGCGCGAACCAGGCCGAGCGGACAATGGTGAAGTCCATGCCAGAGCTCCGCAGGACGTCTTCGCCAAGCCTTGCGTGATGTTCGCCACGTCCCGACAGGAGGACGACGTGTTCGACGCCGCTTTGTTTTGCTGTCTCGACGAGCGAACCGAGCTTGTCGACCGCACCGGGAAACGCGAGATCGGGGAAGTAGGTGACATAGGCTGCGCGGGCACCGGCCAGGGCCGGGCCCCACGTTTCGGGCGCCTCCCAATCGAAGGGCGTCCCGGCGTTGCGCGACCCCCGGCGAACGGAATGGCCCTTGGCTTCCAGTTTGTTGGCGACGCGGGTCCCGGTTTTGCCGGTGGCGCCGATCACGAGGATTGAATCTGATTGCATCTTGCTGTCTCCCTGGTTCGAATGGATGATCAGGGAATAGATGCCGCCAGCGGGCGCGGTATTGACCGGCGAGGCCAGCTCTTTGGCCGCAGCCGCCAAAAGGGCCAGATACTGACGACGGCTCCTCCGGGAGTTCCCGGGAGTCGTGCCGGGCACCGCTTGAAAACCGGCCACTGTCGAGGCGGCCTTGGTGGTCGAAGCTGCCAATGCGCATCCGGCCCCGAGCCAGTCAGTCAGCACGGCACCCCCGAATTCGCCGTCCGCGATCATGCCTTCGCCGCCTGAAAGCAGCCATTGCCTGCGGCTTGATCAGGGCAAGCGGGGAAAAGGACCGTGATATGATTTCCTGGATGCGCAACGCATGCGGGGGGCAGCTCAGGTTGGTTTCGCTGGTGACGTCAACCGTTTTCGCATGATCGACTGCGCCGTCTCGGCAATCAGATCCGAAGGCAGATCACCGCCGAGTCTTGCTTCCTCGTCCTTGATTGCTTCCCAGGTCGCATCGTCACGGATGAGGTTCAGGAAATCGTGGCCCTTCCACGTCAGCGAATGGGGCTTCCATGACGTGGAGGCATTGAGCGTGTGGGTGCTTTCAATCGCGTGAATGAGCCCGCCTTCCTTCAGCAACTGGATATGGTGCGAAATGTGCAGCGTATCGTAGTCGTCGACGGGCAAACGGATGGAGGCCTGCGTGTCGTCGCGGCTCGCCTCGATTGCAAACAGGATTTTGCGAGCAAGATTCATGTCCCGTTTCATCGGCTCAAACCTCCTTCTGTTCGAAAATGGCCCTGACTGGACGATCCCGGTACCTGTATCGGCCTCGTCGACCCGGACAACGATCCTCGCGCGCGAAGCCCTGCATGAGGCCTCACCAGCCGGCCGCATCAATGCCGAACCAGGTCTTGGTCAGCGCGTTCAGACTGCCATCTTGCGACATCTCGAAGATCTGATCCTCGAACAGAAATCGGCGATCGACGTCGTCGGCACGGAACAGCATCCCGATGCCGGATAGAACGTTCCGATCCTTGTAAACGTAGCCAAGAGTGCCGTTTGAGGCTGCGATCAAGGGGTCCAGGACCTCCTTTTCCGCAAACACCGAGGGGAACGTCCCGTCCAGCATCGCGGCAATCGCGTCGTTCATGTTCTCGAACTTCTTGTAGTTGACCCCTGTCGAGGCTGACAGCTCTGTTAAATCGAGCTTCGACACAGAGGCGATCTGGGTAACGCCCGCCGGATGCATCTGGCCGGCACGTCCGAGGTAGCCATAAGGATCCGGATAGAGATAGGGCATTGTGAAGGTCAGATCGCCACCCACCTCGGTGGTCACGGGCAAGCCTGAAATCGCAGCGTCGACCTTGCCCGATGCCACTGCCGTGACAAGCGCCTCCGGCGGCAGCACGACCCATTCGCAGGTGACCGCCGCGCGCTGGCAAAGCTCGTCGCCCAATGCCTTTTCGAAGCCCTGCACCGCGGACGGCTCTACGGTGTAGAGGCCCGTATCGTAAGCCTGCACGGTTCCTATGGTGACAGTGTCCGCCAGGCAGGGAAGCGCGGCAAGCGATATTGCCGCCGCCAAAGACGCAATGCATTTCATTGAACCCTCCCTGTCCGCCACGGCGCAGAACGAGAACGACGCCGCACAAAAACGACTGTCGTTATCCGGCAGAACAAGCAGCATTTCGTCATTGACTGATATCAATCGGCAGCCCGACACCGAAATGTCCGGGGACCGCCGCCGGGCAAGACGCATTTGTCGCCGCCCTGGTGCCTTTCGTGGACTGCATGAGCGGTCCGCGCACCATGTCGGCGCCCAGACCATCCCGGTCCTAACTGGCCTCGCCTGACAGAATCTCGACCAGATTCACCTGGCGCTTGCGCTCCGAAGTGAGATCGACCTCCTGCTCGATGTGCCGAAGGTGCTGTTCCATCAGCGAGGCCGCGGCTTCGCTGTTCATGTTGCGCAGGGCCTCGAGAATGTCGCCGTGTTCGTCGTCGTGGCAATTCTTGGTGCCGGCGGACCCGTACATCCCGATGATGAGGGACGTGCGCGTCACCAGTTCCTTGACCATGCGCTCCATGACCTCGTTCCTTGCCACCTTGGCGAGCCTGACATGGAACTGTCCCGACAGGCGGATCGCCAGTTGGCGGTTGCCCTGGCGCCGGGCCTCGGCTTCCATGTCGAGATGGGCAGCCAGGTCGGAGACGTCGGCCTTGTTGGCGCGCCGCGCCGCCAGCCGCGCCACGTTCGGCTCGATCGTCCTTCGCGCCTCGAAGACCTCGAGGGCCTGGCTCATGGTCGGCTGGGCGACATAGGCGCCGCGGTTGTTCTGCAGGTCGACGACGCCCCGGCTGGCCAGCAGCAGGAGGCTTCGGCGCACGCGCATGCGGCCGACGCCGAAGGCTTCGCACAGGGCGGCCTCGGACAGCTTGGTGCCGGGCGGCAGGCGCTGTTCGATGATCGCCTCGTAGATCCGGTTGACGATTCCCTCCTCGTCCAGATCGTCTTCCGAAGCCTTCTGATCGACGGCATTTTTCAGCATTTCCGCGGGTCTCCGCAAATTTAGGCACGCTGATTAACATGTGAGCAGAATAAAATTCAATCTGCATGCAAATTTATCAACAATCAACAAAATTATCGTTGACAGAGATTGTTAACAATCCTTTCATGTAGGCCGTCCGGCACGATAGTCAATCCGGGCCCGCTTGATCAGGGAGACCCAAGATGAATCGACGCAGCATTCTCAAGACCGCGGCGGTTGCCGTATCCGCCAGCACCTTCCTCTCCGTCGCCAGCCTTGGCGCCTGGGCAAACGAAACGCTCAAGATCGGCTTTGTCGGCGTGACCAGCGGCCCGGCCGCGGCCTGGGGCACATCCAACGTCCGGTCGATGCAGACCCGCGCGGCGTGGCTCAACGAAATGGGCGGCGTGAAGATCGGCGACAAGACCTACGATATCGACATCGTCACCTTCGACGACCAGAAGGATCCCAAGCGCGCCATCGCCGGCATGGAGAAGATGGCCCAGGAAGGCATCCACTACGTCGTCGGCCCGAACGTCGATGACGGCGCCGCGGCCGTGCGACCGGTGGCCGAGCAGAACGGCATCATGTATTTTCCCTACGCCTTCCCGAAGGAGCTCTACACGGCACCGGCCAGCAATGCCATTCTCGGCATGATCGCCAACTACCAGTCGGGTCCGGCGATCTACAAATACCTGAAGGAGAACAAGGGCGTTCAGAAGGTGGCGTTCGTCGCCGCCAATGAATCCGACCCGCTGAGCCAGCGCGACGGCGGCGTTGCCGCGGCGAAGGCGCTCGGCCTCGACGTCGTCTCCGACAACGTGACCTACCAGGTCGACACGACCGACTTCACCCCGGTCCTGACCCCGGTCATCCAGACCATGCCGGACCTGCTGGTGCTTTCGGGCGTCGCGCCGGCCAATGCGCCGCAGCTCATCCGCTCGGCCCGCGAGCTTGGCTACCAGGGCCTGATCTCGACCGAAACCGCTCAGGACGCCACCGTTCTGCAGGAAGGTGCGGGCGAGCTCGCCAACGGCTTCATCTCGGTGGGCGGTGCTTCCACGCCGGAGATCGCGTCGGACACGATGAAGGAATTCGTCGACCGCTACACGAAGATGTTCGGCGAATACAACGACGAATCCAACACCAAGGTCTACGCGCTCGAATACATCATCGAGACGCTGAAGGCGGACCCGGCGGCGATCGACAACGTCGACGAGTTCAAGAAGACGATGGACACCTTCTCGGCGCCGAACCCCTACATGAAGGGCGACAGCAAGCTGAAATACGTCGGCATGACGTCGTTCGGCCAGAAGCGGCAGGTGTTCGTGCCGATGGTCGTGAACGAGTTCAAGGACGGCAAGTTCGAGACGCTCTTCATCGCCGAGGTCGACTGATCAACAGCGGTTCCGGAGGGCCCGGAGCAATCCGGGCCCCCGTCGCCGGAGAGGGGGATTTTCATGGAGCAGATACTGGCGAACGGGCTCTATCTCGGAGCCCAGTATGCACTGATCGCGCTCGGCCTGACGTTGATCTTCGCGCTGATGAACGTCCTCAACTTCGCGCACGGGCAGATGTATGTCCTGGGCGGCTTCGTGACCTACACGATCTATGCCCAGCTCGGATTGCCTTTCGTTGTCGGGCTGGCGGCCTCGGCCATCACGCTGGCCGTCGTCGGTGCGCTGATCGAGAAGTACCTGTTCAGGCCGGTCATCCGGCGATCGTCGCGGGAAGAAAGCACGATGCTGCTTGCCGCCGGAATCGCCTTCTTCCTCGACGCGGTGATCCTGCTGGTGTTCGGAGAGAAGCAGCGCGGCGTGCCGAAGATCGTCAACGGCGTGCTGAACTGGGATTTCCGTCTGATCATGCCCTATGACCGGATCCTCATCGGGGCCCTGGCCATTCTCTCCATCGTCGCCTTCATCCTGTTCATGCAGTATTCGCGGACCGGGCGGGCGATGCGCGCGCTGGCCCAGGACCGCGTGGCAGCGCAGCTCCAGGGCGTCGATGTCGACCGCTACTCGATGATCGGGTTCGCGCTCGGCGCCATGCTGGCGGGTCTCGTCGGCGGCCTTCTTGTGACGATCACCGGCATCAACCTCGGCATGGGCGGGCCGACGTCCATCAAGGCCTTCATGATGGTCATGATCGGCGGCGCGGGCGTGATCTCGGGCGCCATCGCCGGGGGCTTCATCCTCGGCATGCTGGAATCGATCGGCCTCTCGGTGCTGTCGCAATACGGCGACATCACCTATCTCGCCATCTTCGCTTCGCTGATGATTTTCCTGGCAATCCGGCCGCAAGGCCTGATGGGCAAGCCCTGGGGTTGATGCCATGACACGCAACCAGATCCTTGGTCTCGCCGTCTTCCTGCTCGTCATCCTGGTGGCGGTGCCGCTGTTCATCCAGGTCACGGGGCGCTGGGACTTCTACTACACGCTGACCTCCGTGGCCCTGCTGTCCATTGCCAGCGCCGGCGTGTGGCTGACGTTCTACATCGGCCGAATCAACATCGGGCAGGGTGCCTATGCGCTGGCCGGCGGCTATTTCTCGGCCATCCTCATCACCAAGCTGGGGATTTCCTTCTGGCTGACCCTGCCGCTGGCGGGCCTGTTCACCGCGGCCGTCAGCGTCGTGATCGGGCTGCCGATCCTGCGCCTGCGTGGCGTCTACTTCGCCATGGTGACCCTGGTGCTGACCGAGGTCGCGCGGCTCACCGCCCTGGCGTTGCCGGTCACCAACGGGGCGAAGGGCATCACCTCCATACCCTTGCCGAGCGGGATCGCCAGCTTCTCCAACCCGAAGCTCGGCTTCTACTACGTGGCGGCGATCCTGATGGTCATCGTTTTTGCCGCCATGTACCGGCTGGTCAATTCGCGCGTCGGGCACCTCTGCCGCTCGCTGCAGCAGAACGAGGAGCTGGCCTCGTCGATCGGTGTCAACATCACCTACCTGCGGGTGATCGCCTACTCGATCTCGTCCTTCCTCGGCGGCATCGCCGGGGCAATGTTCGTGGCCATCTCGCAATCGATCTACCCGTCCAGCTTCCAGGTCGCGGACTCGGTCAACTTCATGCTGAACTGCTTCCTTGGCGGGCTCGGCTATGTCTTCGGACCGATGCTGGGCACGCTAGTGCTCTACTTCGGCTGGGACCTGCTGTTCCAGACCGGCAAGTTCCAGATGCTGATCTACTCGAGCCTCCTGATCCTGCTGATGCTGGTGCTGCCCAACGGCCTGCTCAGCATCCGTATGCCATCCGCGAAGGGAGGCCGCAAATGAGCCCGATCCTCGAGGTCCGCAACCTGACGCGCAGGTTCGGCGGGCTGACCGCGGTCAACGACGTCAGCTTCACCGTGAACGAGAAGGAAATCCTCTGCGTGATCGGGCCGAACGGCGCGGGCAAGTCGACGCTGTTCAAGCTGATCGCGTCGTTCCTGAAACCGAGCAGCGGGGACGTGCTGTTTCGCGGCGGCCGCATCTCCGGCCTGTCGCCGCACAGGGTGGCACAGATGGGCGTGGTGCGGACCTTCCAGGAGACCACGATCTTCCGCAGCATGACCGTGCGTGAAAACGTGATCGTCTCGCACCACCTGCGCTCCAGGGCCAATCTGTGGGGCTACTTCTTGGGATCGCCGCAAGCCAGGCAGGACGAAGCCGCCTTCGCGAAATCGGCCGACGAGATCCTCGGTTTCCTGGGGCTCGCCCCGATTGCCAACGAGATGGCATCGAACCTGCCGCAGGGCCACTTGCGGGCGCTCGGCATGGCAATCGGCCTGGCAACGAACCCGACGGTCCTGCTGCTCGACGAACCCTTCGCCGGCATGAATCATGACGAGACCATGCGCATGGTCGACCTCGTGCGCGGGGTTCGCGACCGGGGCGTGACCGTGCTGCTGGTCGAGCACGACATGCCGGCGGTGATGAAGATCTCGGACCGTATCGTCGTCATCAACTTCGGTCAGAAGATCGCCGA
Organism: Zhengella mangrovi; assembly: GCF_002727065.1. Classification (GTDB taxonomy): domain Bacteria; phylum Pseudomonadota; class Alphaproteobacteria; order Rhizobiales; family Rhizobiaceae; genus Zhengella; species Zhengella mangrovi. Next base: position 109,275 of record NZ_PDVP01000016.1, read on the forward strand.
GGGCACGCCGGCCGAAATCCAGCAGAACGAAAAGGTCATCGAAGCCTACCTGGGCAGCGAAGACGACGCGATCGGGATTTGAGCCATGAGTCAGATGCTGAAATTCGACAATGTCGAGCTCTATTACGATCACGTCTACGCGCTGAAGGGCGTCTCCATCGAACTGAGCGAAGGCGAAACCGTTGCCCTGATCGGCGCCAACGGGGCGGGCAAGTCGTCGATCCTGCGCGCCATCACCGGCCTGAGCCGCATCAGCAGCGGCGAGATCCATTACCAGGGCCAGCGCATCGACGGGACCAATCCCGCCGAGATCGTGAAAATGGGAATTGCCATGGTGCCCGAGGGCCGGCGGGTCTTCCCGCACATGTCGGTCAGGGACAACCTGATGATGGGTGCCTTCACCCGGACGGACAAGGCGGACATCGCCCGAACGCTGGAGATGGTGCTGGGCCGGTTTCCGCGGCTGAAGGAACGCTATTCGCAGATGGGCGGCACGCTCAGCGGCGGCGAGCAGCAGATGATGGTGATCGGGCGGGCACTGATGGCCAAGCCGAAGCTGCTGCTGCTCGACGAACCCTCGCTCGGCATTGCGCCGAAGCTGGTGCAGGACATCGCCCGATCGATCGTCGCCATCAACCGCGATGAAAACGTCTCGGTACTCCTCGTCGAACAGAATTCCCGCATGGCGCTCAGCATCTCGAACCGTGCCTACGCGCTTTCGACCGGCTCGGTGGCGCTGTCGGGAGAATCGAGGGGACTGATCAACGACGATCGCATCAAGGCCGCCTACCTCGGCGGCGAAGTCTGACAGGAAATCCCCGCATGCGCATGCTCGTCGTCAATCCCAACACCACCGCATCGATGACCCGGAAGATCGGCCTCGCGGCAAAGGCCGCTGCCTCTCCGGGTACCGAGATTCTCGCGGTCAATCCGGACGAGGGTCCGGCCAGCATCGAGGGCTACTTCGATGAAGCCATGAGCCTTGCCGGACTCATCAGGACAGTCGGCCGGCATCGCGATGCCGACGCCATCGTCATCGCCTGTTTCGATGACACCGGCCTGGACGCGGTCCGCTGCATGACCGAGGCACCGGTGCTTGGCATCGGCGAGGCCGCCTTCCACGCGGCGGCCATGCTGTCGAACACGTTCTCGGTCGTCACCACCCTGTCCCGGTCCATCCCCGCGATCCAGCACAATCTCGTGCGCTACGGCCTCGCCAGCCGGTGTGGGAAGGTGCGCGCCTCGGAGGTTCCCGTTCTCGACCTGGAACGCGAAGGCTCCGACGCCTGCCTGAAGATCAGCGACGAGATCGCGCGGGCCATCGAAACCGATCGCGCCGAGGCAATCGTGCTCGGCTGCGCGGGCATGACCGATCTTGCCCACAACCTGTCGGCACAGCACGGGGTCCCGGTCATCGATGGCGTTGCTGCGGCCGTCTCCATGGCGGAAGCGCTTGCGCGCATCGGTCTGAAGACCAGCAAGCGAGGCGGCTATGCGCTGCCGATCGCCAAGCCCGGGAGTGCGATCGCCTGATTGCGCGTTGCAATGGCCGTCGTCACCGGTTTCTGGCAACGGTAGACGGCATCAAAACTGCGGCATTGAAAGGTCCGAGTTCCAGAATGACTTGGGATCAGCTGCCCTTGGGCAGCCTTGCTGCGGCTGCGAAAATCGGAAGCACCTTCAAGAATGTATCGGCCAGCATCGCGTGCGGCTTCGCTTCCATCGAAAGCGCAGCCATCGCTTCCGGGTGCTCTGCGATCGAGATGAGCTCCATCCCTTGGCACGGCTTTCTCGTATCGCCAGCCGCCCTCTTTGTTCGAGGAAACCAGTTTTGAAACTGGTCACAAGTGGGCGCTTAAGCACCCTTCGCAAACTGTGAATGGCCAGAAAACCCCAGGAACCATTGGCAACCAATGATGACATGGGCTTGGGCGCTGAATTAGGGAAATTGGTACTCCCAAGGGGAATCGAACCCCTGTTTCCGCCGTGAGAGGGCGGCGTCCTGACCGCTAGACGATGGGAGCGCCTGAACGGCCTGCATATAGGCCGGCTGACGGGGACACGCAAGGAAAATCATCAGCCGGCGGCGAAATACCGGCACCGGCCCTGCCCGGCGCTGCGAAGCTTCAGCGTGCCTTCTCCACCGGGATCCGCGCCACGATGCGCCCGCTCGCCAGGTCGCCGATCAGCAGCGTCTGCCGTCCGTCCGGTGCCTGGACCAGCAGCGAGATGCGGCCGCCGTCGAGCGACTGCGAAACGATCGTCTCGTCGGCGCCGATGACGATGGGCGACGACGAGAAACCGCTCCCCTCGCCCGGCACGGCCGAGTTGACCGCGGTGGCATCGGCAGGCTCGTCGCGCGTCGACTTGTAGACAATCGCCGCCAGCACGGCCATAAGGGCCAGCATCAGGATGCCGATATTGATGGCGAAAAAGCGCATCATCTTGCGCCGGACGTTTTCCACCGCAGGATCGAGCGGCTTCTCCTCGTCAAAGGCGTCACGCGGATTGGGTGCGTTCATGTCCATCAGGTCTCCGGGAAATGCAGGCTCCGACAAACGCCCTGTTAGAGCATTTTCCGCTCGAACGGAACCGTCTGGTGACTGCGACACTGTGGCGGACACGGACCACGGGTCGCCGGGGAAGCTGTTGACGGCCGGCCCCGATGCCGCCGGCAGCCGGATCGACCAGTGGCTGGCCGCTGAACTGGCCCCCGAACTCTCGCGCGCCCGCCTCCAGGCGCTGGTGAAGGGCGGCTCCGTTTCGGTGAACGGGCGCGCGGTCACCGAACCCAAGACGAAGCTGGCCGGCGGCGAGACGATCGTCGTCGTCCTGCCGGAACCGGAACCCGCAGCACCGGCGGCACAGGCCATCGCCCTCGATATCCTGTTCGAGGACGACCAGCTCATCGTCATCAACAAGCCCGCCGGCCTCGTGGTCCATCCCGGCGCGGGCAATCCGGACGGAACGCTGGTCAACGCCCTGATCCACCATTGCGGCGACAGCCTGTCCGGCATCGGCGGCGTCCGGCGCCCCGGCATCGTCCACCGTCTCGACAAGGATACCTCCGGCGTCATGGTCGTCGCCAAGACCGACCAGGCCCACCGCGCCCTGTCCGAGGCCTTCGCCGACCACGGCCGCACCGGCGACCTGGAGCGCGCCTACTGGGCCATCGTCTGGGGCATGCCGGAGCGCATGACCGGCACCATCGACGCCCCGCTGGGCCGGTCGGGCAAGGACCGAACCCGGCGCGCGGTGGTGCGCGAGACCCATCCCGATGCCCGCCACGCGGTCACCCATTTCACCACGCTGGAGCGCTACGGCCTGCGCCCCGATGCCACGGCGGAGGCCGCGCTGGTCGAATGCCGGCTGGAAACCGGCCGCACCCACCAGATCCGCGTCCATATGGCCCACATCGGCCATCCGCTCATCGGCGACCGGGATTATGGCCAGGCCTTCTCCACAAAGGCAAACCGGCTTCCGGAAGACGTCGCCGCGATTGTCCGCGCCTTCCCGCGCCAGGCCCTTCATGCCCACCTGCTGGCCTTCCGCCATCCGGCAACGGGCGACCTGCTCCGCTTCGAAGCACCGCCGCCGGCCGACATGCAGGCGCTGCGCGATGCCTTGCGCAAGCTTTCCGGCGCCTGATCACAAGACGGTGACCCTGGTTGCAGCGGTGAAAAAAAACGTGAAATCGCCGCATTCATTCCTATATTGAAAACGCTGAAAGAGGCGGTTTCGCGCCAGTCAGGCGGTTGCCGCCTCTGGGTATGCCCGGGAAACGGGGTACCTGGACAAGAATTTGGAGGGTGCTCTATGGCCCAGTCATTGCCAAGCATCGTGTCGGGCGAGGGTGGCCTGACGCGCTATCTCGAGGAAATTCGCCGCTTCCCCATGCTGCAGCCGCAGCAGGAATACATGCTCGCCAAGCGCTACCAGGAATATGGCGACACCGAAGCGGCCCACAAGCTCGTCACCAGCCACCTGCGCCTCGTCGCCAAGATCGCGATGGGTTACCGCGGCTACGGCCTGCCGATCGGAGAGGTGATCTCCGAGGGCAACGTCGGCCTCATGCAGGCGGTCAAGAAATTCGAACCGGAGCGCGGATTCCGCCTGGCAACCTACGCCATGTGGTGGATCAAGGCCGCCATCCAGGAATACATCCTGCGCTCCTGGTCGCTGGTGAAGATGGGCACGACAGCGAACCAGAAGCGCCTGTTCTTCAACCTGCGCAAGGTCAAGGGCAAGATCCAGGCGCTGGAGGAAGGCGACCTCAAGCCCGACCAGATCAAGGAAATCGCCACCCGGCTCAACGTGTCGGAAGAGGAAGTCGTGTCGATGAACCGCCGCCTGTCCGGCGACGCCTCGCTCAACTCCCCGATCCGCGCGACCGAGGGGGAGAGCGGCGAATGGCAGGACTGGCTCGTCGACGAGAATGACGACCAGGAAACCATGCTCATCGAGCAGGACGAACTGGAAAACCGCCGCGCCATGCTCGGCAAGGCCCTCGACGTCCTCAACGAGCGCGAACGCCGCATCTTCGAGGCGCGCCGCCTGTCGGAAGACCCGATCACGCTGGAAGACCTGTCAGGCGAGTTCGGCATTTCGCGTGAGCGGGTCCGCCAGATCGAGGTCCGCGCTTTCGAGAAGGTCCAGGACGCGGTGAAGGCCGCTGCCCGGGAACAGGTCCGCGCCACGCTGCCGGCCTGACAGCTTGGAGGCCATGGCTGCTCCGGGTGATCCTAAGCGGCAATCAGGTGAAACGGCTGAGCGGGTCGGTTGGCCCGCTCATTTTCTTTGGATCAACGGCACGGGTGCCGGACTTCGCAACCGTACACGCGGCCTGGTTCGAAGGTACGGTGCGACGGGCCACGGCGCCGGAAGCAGCGATCACCCCCCGGCGGTATCGCCACCCTTCGTCCAGGCACCGATCACCTCGTTGAACACCTTTTCGCCGGAGATCCCCTTCTCCATGGTGATCAGGGCCCGGCGGCCGGTGCGGTAGACGACCGGGATATCGATCCACGGCCGGCCCTGCATGAGCTGCAGGTTGGCGGCAATCTCCTGCTGCCCGTCCGTCAGCGCCACGAGGAAGAAATTGTCCGCGATCTTGGCGGGAATGCCGAGCAGCGGCGTACCCGCCGACTGTTCGTTTTCCTTGAAGGTGATGCGCAGCACGTCCTCGATCACGCCACCCGGGAAATTGTCCGGGGTCACGAACACGAGCTCGATGATGTGGCTGGCCGGCAAGGTCTCGTCGCCATTGCGCCGGATGGTGATCCGCAGGTTCAGGTCGCGGTCCGGGAACGAGACGTCGGCGCGGATCGCCGGTTCGGCCGGCTTGTCGCCACCGGGCGATTCTTCCACCTGGCTCCAGACGACATTGCCCTGGTCGGCCGTGCCCTGCTCGACCGCGGTGCGCTCCTCGTAGAAGATCGCCCGCTGGCCGACAGCCACCGCCGGCTGCGCATTGGCGTTCGGCTTCGGCGGCTGTGCCGGCTGCGGGGTGGCCGGTGCTGCGGGCTGTGTGCCATTCGCCGCGGGCGCTCGGGCCGGCGGCTCGGTGACCTGCGCGACGCTGGTTCCCTCGCCAAGGGTTGCCTTGCCACCGGCCGGCCCCGGATCGGTTTCCGTGCCGTCGGCCTGCAGCCGCTGGGTGAACTTGGGCTTGCTCGCCTGCCCTTGCGGCGGCGGTGCGGCCGGTTGCTCGGGCTGTGCGGGCGCGGGCTTGGCCGGTTGCGCCGCCGGCGCCTCGGGCGCGGTCGCCGCCACCTTGGTTTCGCCGCCGGTCGGCAGCAAGGCCATGACAGCGTCCTGGTTCAGCCAGGCGGCATAGCCGCCTGCGCCGAGCAGCAGCAGAACGACGATGGCAATCGCCAAGCCGGTGAACCGGCCCCTGCCTGCCTTTTTCCGCGAAAGATCGGGGATGGGAGCGTCAAAGGCATCCCCGCCGGACGCCGCCGCGGCGTCCCTGCCCGGCTTGGCGGTCCACACGGCACCTTCACGCTCTGCCTGGCGGGCGAGGTCTGCAGCCAGGCTTTCGCCGGCCATGTCGTCATCGGCAGGCGCCGTCGCGGTTTCCGGTCCCGTGACGGGAGCAGGCGCAGGCGGCGTTGCCACCGCATCGGCCTGCGAAGGCACTGGCGGGGCCGGAGGCGCGCTTGGCTGGACCGGTTCCGGCGTCACCGCGGTTGGTTCGGCTGCAGCTGATACGGTTTCCGCCTCATCGACCGGCGCCGGCACGTCCGCTGCGGGCGCCTGCGGTTCCGGTTGGGCATCGGCCTCGACCGGCGCGGCCGGCATAGCATCGGGAACGGAAGACGCGATCTGGTCTTCCTCGGCAGGCGGCGGCGGGGCCGTGGTCACGGCCGGGGCCGGCGGCGCCTCGCTCGCGGCCGGCTTCTCCGTCGAAGCCTCCGTGAAGACGGAATCGATCTGGTCACGGAAGGAATAGTCTCCCTCCACGGCAGCGATCACCTTGTCGACCTGGGCCATCTGGGCATCGATGGCCGACTGCGAGGGGCGGGGGTCGCGGGCATCCAGCTTCGCGCGAATGGTCGCGCGCGCCTTCTCATAGACCTTTTGCCGGACGGCCGGTGTATTCGTCGGCAATCCGTCGATCGTCTTCTTCAATACCGTTGCGATATCCGCCATGCAGGCCTTACCCGTCCTCGCCAACACCTGTTACGCGCGCGGGCAGACCCACGCGCACGCGTCACGTTAACGGCTTTTACGGCCAAAATGAAGCAACGAACACCCCAACCGCCAGTTAAGCTGTTGATTTCCGCACCAACTCGGACGCGGTCCTCGCTTCGCAGCCGGTCCGCGGCGATCAATCCTGGAACGGATCGGTCACCAGGATGGTATCCTCGCGCTCCGGGCTGGTCGACAGCAGCGCCACCGGCGCCCCGATCAGCTCCTCGATATGGCGCACATACTTGACGGCCTGGGCGGGCAGGTCGGCCCAGCTGCGAGCGCCTGCTGTCGTGTCCTTCCAGCCTTCCAGCGTCTCGTAGATCGGCTCGACGCGGGCCTGCGCGCCCTGGCTCGCCGGCAGGTAGTCGATCAGTTCGCCATCCAGCATGTAGCCGGTGCAGACCTTGATCTCGTCCAGTCCGTCGAGCACGTCGAGCTTCGTGAGCGCGATGCCGTTGATGCCGTTGACCGCGATGGACTGGCGCACGAGGACCGCGTCGAACCAGCCGCAGCGCCGCTTGCGCCCCGTCACCGTGCCGAATTCGTGGCCGCGCTCGCCCAGGAACTGGCCGACGTCATTGTCCTGTTCGGTCGGGAAGGGCCCCTCGCCCACCCGCGTCGTGTAGGCCTTGGTGATGCCGAGCACGTAATCGATCGCCCCCGGCCCGACGCCGGAGCCCGCCGCTGCCTGCCCGGCCACGACGTTGGACGAGGTGACGAAGGGATAGGTGCCATGGTCGACATCCAGCAGCGTGCCCTGCGCGCCCTCGAACAGGATGCGCTCGCCCGCGCGGCGCTTGGCGTCCAGCACCCGCCAGACCGAATCCATGTACGGCAGGACCTCGTCGGCGATCTCCATGAGTTCGCCCAGCAGGCGGACCGGGTCGACCTCCTCCACGCCGAGACCGCGCCGCAGCGGGTTGTGATGGGCGAGCAGCCGGTCGATCTTTGCCGGCAGCGTGTCCGGATTGGCAAGGTCCATCACGCGGATGGCGCGCCGGCCCACCTTGTCCTCGTAGGCCGGGCCGATGCCGCGCCCGGTCGTGCCGATCTTGGTGCCCTTGGCCGCCTTTTCCTCGCGCAGCCGGTCAAGCTCGCCATGCACGGAAAGGATCAGCGGCGTGTTCTCGGCGATCCTGAGAATGTCCGGCGTCACCGAGACGCCCTGTTCCTTCAGCCGCGCCACTTCCTTGACGAAGGCATGCGGATCGAACACCACGCCGTTCCCGACCACCGACAGCTTGCCGCGCACGACGCCGGACGGCAGCAGCGACAGCTTGTAGCTGACACCGTCGATGACCAGCGTGTGGCCGGCATTGTGCCCGCCCTGGAAACGCACCACCACGTCGGCCCGCTCCGACAGCCAGTCGACGATCTTGCCCTTGCCCTCATCGCCCCACTGGGAGCCGACGACCACAACATTGGCCATGTGCCTGTCCTTCCGCGCCGGATGCGCCGGCGCATTCTCAAGAGAAAACCCGCGCTTCTATACCGATGCGCAAGGCCGATTGCGACCCCCGATTTGCGGATTTCCAGCGGTTCCGGCGGTCCGGTGCGGTCTTGCCCGCCCGTTCCCTGCCCTATATGGCAGGGTTCCTGTCGGATTCCCGGACTTCCCTATGACCCGCCAAGCCTATCTTGTCCTCCTGGGTGCCGCCCTGTTCTGGGGCGGCAACAATGTCGCCGCCCGCTTCGGTGTCGGCCACGTGTCGCCGGGCGTGCTCACCATGCTGCGCTGGGTGGTCGCCCTTGCGCTGCTTGGGTGGTTCGCGCGCCGGGAGCTGGCGCGCGACTGGCCCATCATCCGCAGGCACTGGCCGGCGCTGTTCGCCTATGGCGCCGTGGGCTTTGCCGGCTTCAACATGGCCATCTACACCGCGGCCGGGTTCACCTCGATCGTCAACATGTCGATCGAGCAGGCGGCCATGCCGATCCTCATCTTCCTCATCAATTTCGTGCTGTTCCGGGTCGGCATCGCCTGGCTGCAACTGGCCGGGGTCCTCGCCTCGCTTTTGGGCATCGCCGTCGTCGCGACCAACGGCGATCTTGCCCGCCTGTCCACGCTCGACCTCAACGTCGGCGACGCACTGAACCTGACAGCCTGCCTGATCTATGCCGTCTACACGGTCATGCTGCGCTTCCGCCCGCAACTGCACTGGAAAAGCTGGATGATGACGCTGGGCTTCGCCGCCCTTCTCGCCAGCCTTCCCTATGTCGGCTGGGAATGGACGGCCGGCCAGTTCCTCTGGCCCGACCTGCAGGGCATGGCTGTCGTGCTCTACACCGGCATCTTTCCCTCCCTGCTCAGCCAGACGCTTTACCTGAAGGGCAACGAGCTGATCGGTGCCAACCGCGCCGGCCTGTTCATCAACATGGTGCCGGTCTTCGGCACGCTGCTGTCCATCCTTCTGCTCGGTGAACCCTTCCATGGATACCAGGCACTGGCCTTCACGCTCGTCATGGGCGGCATCGCCATGGCGGAGATGGCCGGGCGGAAGAAGGCGGCAGCGGCAACACAATAGGACCAGCGGCCTCCGGCGGCCCCGCGGCAGGACGGCGCGGGATCGCTGCGATCGCCCTGCCGCCATCGGAGGCAACGCGAGCCTGACACTGCGCGGTTTCTCCGGTATTCTCGGATCCATGCATCTCGTCGCCAAAATCGTGGTCTTCCTGGAGGTCGCCATTCTCGGCGCGGCCGGCGGCGCGCTCATGGCCTTCTATGGCGTCATCCTGCTGGGGATGCTGACCGGCTCGTCCAACATGAACGGCGGCCTCGCCATGGGGGCGGCGGGAATTGCACCCCTCGGCGCTGTCGCTGGCGCCCTGGGCGGCGTCTGGCTGGCCTGGAAGATCATCCGCGAATCCGGCAAACGGATCGTGCTCGGCCTCGGCTATGGCCTTGCCGCGGTCTGCCTGGTGGCCGTGGGCGGCTGGTTCCTGGTCCAGGAGATGACCGATGGCGACCCCTACGAGCCGGGCAAGGAACCGCTGGTCCATCTCGAGTGGCGCCTCCCCGACAAGGTGCGCCATGACCAGGTCGACCGCGTGTTCCGCCAGATGATGCGGTCGTCCCACATGAACTGGATCCTGAGCGACTGGTGGGACGAGCCGCGCGCCCGCGACGAGGGCGACCGGACGGTCCTGCGCATGGTGGTCCAGATCCGCTGGCGCGTGACGGGCCGCACCTTCCAGCTCTGGCGCGCCCCAGATCACGACAACCGCATCACCGTGGATCTCGGCTTGCCGCGCGATCCGAAGGCGTCTGCGGACTACGGCCCCTGGAGAGAGGTCGAGGGCTACCCGGGCAACGAATTCCGCTGGCGTATCGAGCGGGGCTAGGCGCGAAGATCGGGCCGCCTGCCGGTCGCACACCCTCCGGAGCGCACCCGGCTGTTCGCGCCATGAAAAAAGGCGGCCCCTCACGGAGCCGCCTTTCCTCTGTTCGCTGGAAACGGCCGCCTCAGACGTCGAACACCAGCGGCTTGGCCTGGGTGATCAGCTTGGAGGCGCGCAGCTCCGCCAGCACGTCTTCCTTCACCGGTTCGTCCACGTAGAGCAGCGCGATGGCATCACCTCCCGGCCGGTTGCGGCCGAGCGAGAAGTTGGCGATGTTGACGCCCGCCTTGCCCATGGTCGTCCCCAGCAGGCCGATGATGCCCGGCACGTCGTTGTTGGTCGTGTAGATCATGTAGCGGCCGATCTCGGCATCCAGGTTGATGCCCTTGATCTGGATGAAGCGCGGCTTTCCGTCGGAGAACACCGTGCCGGCCACTTCGCGCGTCTTGTCGGCCATCTTCACCGTCAGCTTGATATAGCCGTCGAACACGCCCGACTTGTCGCGCTTTGTTTCCGACAGGGTGATGCCGCGCTCCTTCACCATGATCGGCGCCGACACCATGTTGACGTCCGACACCTGCGAGCGGATCAGGCCCGCCAGCGCCGCGGAGGTCAGCGCCTTGGTGTTCATCTTGGCCGTCGAACCGTCATAGAGGATTTCCACCGACTTGATCGGCTCGTCCGTGACCTGGCCGACGAAGGCGCCCAGCACGTCGGCCAGCTTGACGAAGGGCTTCAGCTTCGGCGCTTCGTCCGCCGAGATCGACGGCATGTTGATGGCATTGGTGACGGCGCCGTTGACCAGGTAGTCCGACATCTGCTCGGCCACCTGCAGCGCCACGTTCTCCTGCGCTTCCGTGGTCGACGCGCCGAGATGCGGTGTGCACACCACGTTTTCCATGTGGAACAGCGCGTTCTCCGTCGCCGGCTCCTCCTCGAACACGTCGATGCCCGCGCCCGCCACCTTGCCGCTCTTCAGCGCCGCCACGAGATCGGCCTCCACCACCAGGCCGCCGCGCGCGCAGTTGATGATCCGCACCCCGTCCTTCATCTTCGCGAAGGCCTGCGCGTCGACGATGCCGCGCGTCTTGTCCGTCAGCGGAGTGTGCAGCGTGATGAAGTCGGCGCGCGCGAACAGGTCGTCCAGTTCCACCTTCTCCACGCCCATCTCCACCGCCCGCTCCGGCGACAGGAACGGGTCGAAGGCGATGACGTGCATCTT
>NZ_PDVP01000017.1 GCF_002727065.1 Zhengella mangrovi
CGCCTTGAATTCCGGCGAATGCTGCTTCCGTTTCGACATCTCTGATCTCCTTCTCGTCGAAGATCAGCAGACAGCAATTCATAGCCTACGTCAGCGTCCGAAATTCGGGGGGCAGCTCATGTTCCTTGGACGAGGAACGGACCGTTGCGATGCGCAGCTACGCGCTGAAACCGGCATGTGCCCACCTGGTCCGGTAGTCGGCGTGGGCATAAGTCTTTCGAGTTCCGATATGGGGAAACGCGGCCGTAAGGAAGCAAGACCGATCCTCTCCACAGGGCGACATAAGTCCACCGCTGGGGAAGAGAACCGCATCGCCTTTTTTAAATATAGATTTCAGAAGTTTCGATTCCTAATAATAGGCCCGCCCGATCCGCCACTTGCCCTCGCAAAAGCGTCCTCCCCATCTGGCTGCCGCCGGATTTTCTCGTTGTTTTCGAGGGTTATTCGGTAGGGGCTGAGCACTGGCCCCGGTGCCAAGTGGTGCGGAAGCCGTCTCTCAGGGCCTATAGTCTCCGGACCTGATGACTGCGGCGATCTGGTCAATAGCTAGCAATTCTATGATTTTACAACTCGATCATGAATCGGTGAATTCACTCCGCTGGCAGATCCGTTCCAAGGAGAAGCGCCCGAAAACAAACAAAAGGTGAATTGCCTCTGGATTCACTTCTTGTTCTCGGTCCGATTTGGGGCCGTGAACAGTATGTCCGGTTACTAGAGTGAAATGGCCACAACAGACATTCACCAGCAGTCCCGGCATTCGAACCTTTGGTCCGGGTCGGTTGCTCATCGGTGACGCTCAATCGAAAGGCCCTTTGATGAAAGATTAGCCTTTCGGCATTGTCTCCACCATTGATTCTCGTCGCGCCATACCCTCGAACCATTCGGCCAAGCGCGGCCGGGACGAACGCCAGTCATGGTCGGGGAAGCGGAAATCCAGGTAGCCGAGGGCGCAGGCGCAGGCGATCTGGCCCGCGTCGATGTCCTGCCGCCCGGCGACCGTCGCCGCCATCCGGTCGAGCGAAGAATCGATCTTGTCCATCTGCCCCTGCAGCCATTCCGGCCACAGCTTTTCCGCAGGGCGCATGACGGTCTCGTAACGGGCGAGAAGGGCGGCATCCAGCAGGCCGTCTGCCAGCGCCTCGCGCGTGAGCACATCGAACCGCGCCGGCCCTTCGGCAGGGTACATGCGCGTTCCGCCATGCAGCGTATCCAGGTACTGGCAGATGACGCGGCTGTCGTAGAGAGCCGTTCCGTCATCGAGGATCAGCGCCGGAATCTTGCCCGTTGGGTTGACCTTGACGATCGACGGATCGCGGGCGACGGGACTGGCCGCGCAATCGACATGGGTGATCCTGTCCGCCAGGCCGGTTTCGTGCGCCAGCACCATGACCTTGCGGACATAAGGCGACGCGGGAGAAAAGAAGAGTCTCATCAGGCTTGTTCCCTCGGTTTCTGCTTTTCGGCCCGGACCCGGGTCAGGGCGCTGGTTTCTCCGGCCGACACGATGGTGTCCGACCCGGCCGGCGAGTGGCCGATACCGGCCGGCAGATCGCCGCGTTTCACGCATTCGCACAGGTACTCCCCGGCGAACTGCACGTGCTCGCGCATGATCGCTTCGGCACGCGTGGCGTCCCGCGCGGCAATGGCGCGAAGCACCCGGTGATGGTCGTCATGGCTGCGGACCATGATGTCGTGATCGAGCCAGATGATCAGGCGATTGGAGGCGAAAGGGATGTTCTGCGTCTGCCGGACGAAATCGGATATCCAGCGGTTGGCGGCCGCATCCAGCAAGGCATCGTGGAACCGAACGTTCATGTCGCGGTAGGGATCGATGTCGCGAGGATCCAGGCTGGCCTTGGCCAGCAGGCGGTCGCCGGTTTCCAGCCATGATTCGAGCGTCTCGATCCGCTGCGCCGGCAATCCCGTGCGCGCCGTGATGGCAGCAGCCTGGCCCTCGAGAACAGAGCGGGCGACGTAGGCCGCGCTGACATCTTCCAGCGAAAATTCGCGCACCGTGTAGCCGCGATTGGATTCATACTGCAGCAGACCCTCGTTGGCGAGATTGGCAAGGGCGGTGCGCAAGGGGGTGCGCGAGACACCCAGTGCCTCGGACAGCGGGATCTGCTGAAGCTTCTGCCCGGGGCGGATGTGCCCGCTCATGATGTGTTCCCGCAGGACATCCGTCACTTCTTCGGTGCTGGTTATGGCCATCAGGGATTTCCTTTCATGCCGTCTGCCGCCTCGAGGCTGCAGATCGTTGTCCTATGTGGCACGGGAAAAGTGAACAGCGCAACAAAAATGTATCCAATTATTGGCCCGCTGCAGAAAGATCGCTTGACATGTGCGCTGATTTCCACTTTTTGTATCCAAAATAAGGCATCGCGACATCCGGTCGCACATGCTGGGAGGATCCACTTGGGAAAGCGCGTGCTCATAACGGGCGGCGGCCGGGGAATCGGCCGGCGGATCGCCGAAGTCTTGGCCGGGGAAGGATACCGGCTGGTCGTTTCCGACATCGATGCGGCCAGCGCGGCGGCGGTGGCCGACGCTCTTCCGGGCTCCGGTCACAAGGCCGTTGCCTGCGACGTCCGCGATGAGGCGTCGGTTGCGGCGCTGTTCGGCGAGGCCGAAGCTGAAGGCCAGATTGGATCCATTATCTGCAATGCGGGCATCCTGCTGCTGCGCGAGGGCGGCGTCAGGCCGTCCATCGTCGAGACGACGCTGGAGGAGTGGCAGCGCTCGCACGACGTGAACCTGACCGGCGCCTTCCTGACGATCCGCGAGTTCCTGCGCCGCCGGACCGCGACGCCCGCAGACGGCGGCGGCCGCATCGTGACATTCACCTCTTCGGCCGCGCAACTGGGCGGATACCGGTCGTCGTCGGCCTATATTTCATCCAAGTCCGGCATCATCGGGCTGACCAAGGCTGCCGCCAGGGAATGCGCCGCCATGGGCATCACCGCCAATGCCGTCGCGCCCGGTCTCATCGATGCGCCGATGCTCCGCCTGTCTCTCAAGGAAGGCGACGAAGCGGCCGCTGCCGCCAACATCCCGCTCGGGCGCATCGGCACGACCGATGATGTCGCCGGCGCGGTCTCCTTCCTGCTGTCCGACAAGGCGTCCTACATCACCGGATCGGTGATCGACGTCAACGGCGGCTACAGGATGCAATGAGATGGACCGCGCGATCGAAAGCGGTCTCCGCCTGCTGTCCAATCTCCTGATTGCCGTTGCCGGCATCTGCCTCGCCCTGATGATGGTGCATGTCATCGCCGACGTCGCGCTGAAATATGTCGCCAATGCCCCCATCCCCGGCACGGCCGAGATCGTGGCGCATTATTACATGGTCGCTGCCGTGTTCCTGCCCTTGCCTCTGGTGGAACTGAACAACCGGGCGATCTTCGTCGACCTCTTCTACCACATGATGCGGCCGCTGCTTCAGCGCGCCTCCATGCTGCTGGCCTATGGCGCCCAGATCGCCTTCTTCGGCGTGCTCGCCTGGCAGACGTCGCACGACGCGATGGCTGCCTATGCCAAGGGCGACCTTGTCGAAGGCATCATCAACGTCATCATCTGGCCCGGGCGGTTCTTCCTGCCGATCGGCTTCTGGCTGGCGGTCGCCGTCTCGATCCTGCGGTTCCTGCAGGTCCTGACCCGTCGCGACTGGGCCGAGGTCACCTCGCCGACCCCGGGCGACAGCGCGCCGGAGGCCGTCTGATGGACCGTATCGAGATCGGATCGGCCGGCATCGTTGTCGCCCTGCTGCTGATCGGCCTGCGCGTGCCCGTCGGTGTCGTGCTGGGTCTTGTCTCCTTTGTCGGCATTGCCTCCATCACGTCGATGAAGGCGGCCTGGGGCATCCTGACGGCCATCCCCTACAGTTTCATTTCCAACTGGAGCCTCTCGGCTGTACCGATGTTCCTGCTGATGGGCTACATCGCCTCCCAGGTCGGACTGACCCGCGGCCTGTTTTCCTCCATGCGCATGTTCATCGGCGCCATCCCCGGCGGACTGGCCTCGGCCACGGTCGTCGCCTCGGCGCTGTTTGCCTCGGCCTCCGGTTCGAGCGTGGCCACGGCGGCGGCTTTCTCGCGCATCGCCGTGCCTGAAATGCTGCGCTCGGGCTACAAGGCGTCCCTGGCGACCGGCGCCGTCGCGGCCTCGGGCACGCTCGGTTCGCTCATTCCGCCCTCGGTGCTGATGATCCTCTACGGCATCTTCACCGGCACATCGATCGGCGCGCTCTTCGTCGGCGGCCTGCTGCCCGGCATCCTGTCGGCAGCCGTCTACATCGCCATGATCACCATCCGCTCCTGGGCCGATCCGTCGCTGGCCCCGGTTGTGCGGGAAACCTACACCCGGGAGGACCGGATCGCGGCGCTGAAGGACACCTGGCCGCTGCCGGTGCTGATCATCGGCATCCTGGGCGGTATCTTTGCCGGGGTCTTCTCGCCCACGGAAGCCGGCGCCATCGGCGCGGGGCTTGCCATCCTGATCGCACTGTTCCGGCGCTCGCTGTCCATGCCGGCGCTGTCACGGGCGATCATCGAGACGGCCGAGGGCACGTCGACGGTCTTCATCATCGCCATAGGCGCATCGATGTTCTCGGTCTTCATGGGGCTCTCGACCCTGCCCAACGCGCTCTCCGGCGCGCTGCTGCCGCATGTTGACAACATTTACGTGCTCATCGCCCTGATCTCGGTCCTGTTCATCGTGCTCGGCATGTTCGTCGAGAGCATCTCGCTCATGCTGCTCACCCTGCCGGTCATCCAGCCCATCCTGACCGGCATGAACGTCGACATGGTCTGGTTCGGGATCATCGTCATCAAGCTGCTGGAGATCGGCCTGATCACGCCGCCGGTCGGCCTCAACGTCTACGTCATGAAGAGTTCGCTCGGCGACCAGGTATCGCTGACGCAAATGTTCAAGGGCGCCTTCTGGTTCATCCTGATGGATATCGTGACCCTGGCGCTACTCGTCGAATTCCCGTCCATCACGCTGCTCCTGCCGCAACTCATGCAATGAGCGGCCGGACCGGATCCAGAGGCATTCACGCCATTCAAAACGGAGGAAACGAAATGCGAATGACCATGCTGAAGGGCCTGACGGCCGCCACGCTTCTCGCCGGGACGGCGCTCGCCGCCCACGCGGAGACCTACCAGATCAACGTCGGCTGGGCGCCGACGCACATCATCACCAAGAATGCCTATACCGATTTCGCCGAGTCGGTGAAAAAGGCATCCGGCGGCAACCTGACCTTCGAGGTCTTCACCGGCGGATCGCTGCTCTCCACCAAGGACACGCTCGGCGGCGTGGCCAACGGCGTCGCCGTGGCCGGCATGGTCACCGGTGCCTACCTGCCCGCCGACCTTCCGCTCGACAACACCGGCGCCGACATGGCCTTCGTGGCTGACAACCCGATTGCCGCGGCCTTCGCCTGGACCGAGCTGAACTTCGTCAACCAGAAACTCCAGGACGAGTGGAAGAAGAACGGCGTCGTCTTTGGCGGCGGCTATTCCACGCCGGTCTACAATTTCATCTGCACCTCCGAAGTCAAGTCGGCCGACGACATCAAGGGCAAGAAGGTCCGCACGGCCGGCGCGGCGCATGTCCGCTTCGCCGAATTCCTGGAAGCCGTTCCCGTGTCCGTCTCCTTCGCCGAGGTCTACACCGGGTTGCAGCGCGGTTCGCTCGATTGCGCCATGGCCGATCCGACCGCGCTGGTGTCCGGCTTCAAGATCGCCGAGGTCGCCAAGTACATCACCATGCTGCCGATGGGCACGCATTTCTCCGGCGCGTCCTGGGTCTACAACCCGGATTTCTGGAAATCGATCTCGGCTGACGACCGCCGGCTGCTGTTCGACCAGATGGCCCTGGCCCAGGCGCACATGCAGATCGACTACAACGCGCAGGTCGCGGAAAACCTGAAGGGCGGCGAGGCGCAGGGCGTCAAGATCGTCGAGCCCGATGCCTCCCTGAAGGGTAAGCTGGCCGAGTTCAAGGACAGCTATGTCGCCACGCTGCCGAAGGTGGAGATGGAAAGCCGCAAGGTCGAGGATCCGACCGACATCATCCAGGGCTATGTCGAGCTGGAAGCCAAGTGGAAGAAGCTGCTGGAAGGCGTCGACAACACCGATGCCGAGGCGCTGGCCGGCCTGCTGAAGAAGGAAGTCTTCGACAAGCTGGACGCCGGCACCTACGGCGTCAACTGATTGAAGCGATCCGCCGGGCGGCCCCACCGCCGCCCGGCGTTCCCGTCCCTGATTTCCGGATATCCAAAATGCCTGCACTCGATGACAACCGCCCCGTGGCGCTGGTGACCGGCGCAGCCGGCGGCATTGGCCTCGCCATCTCCCGCCGCCTCGCCGAGGACGGCTTTGCCGTCGTGATGACCGATATCAACGAGGAGCGGCTGGCCGCTGCCGCGCAAACGGTCGCCGGCGAGACATCGACCCGAACCGTCGACATGACGGATGTCGCGGCCCTTGAAGTGCTCGTGGCGGAGTTGCCGCGCCTGGATGCGCTGGTCAACAATGCGGGCATCTTCGATACCAATCCGGTCGAGAAGCTGACCGGAGACGATTTCCGCCGCATGTACGAGATCAACACGGTCGCGCTGTTCGAACTGTCGCGCCTGGCCGTCGCCAGGATGGCCTCGCAAGGCGGCGGGCGGATCGTCAACATCGCATCACGGGCGTTTCTCGGCGCGGTCAGTTGCGCGCATTATGCCGCCTCCAAGGGCGCCGTGGTCAGCCTCACGCGCTCCATGGCTCTGGAAGTGGCGTCAAGCAACATTCTCGTCAACGCCGTGGCGCCCGGCATCATCGACACGCCCCTGCTGCAGGCCTGGGACCAGGCCGAACGCGACCGCATGGCCCGCTACCAGCCGCTTGGCCGCATCGGCCAGCCGGAGGACATCGCCAACATGGTGTCCTTCCTTGCGTCACCGCGCACCGATTACATCACCGGCCAGGTCATCGTCGTCGATGGCGGCCGCTCGGTCGGAGGCGGCAATGTCTGACCGCCTTGAGGGGCTTGCCGTCATCACCGGCGCCGGCTCGGGCATCGGCAAGGAAACGGCCCGACTGTTCGCCTCCCGCGGCGCCAGGCTCGTGCTCGTCGACCGTGACGCGGAGGCGCTGTCGGCCCTTTCCGGCAGCGACTTCGCCGGCGCGATCGCCGCGACGCTTGCAGCCGATGTCGGCGATCCGGCAATGCCGGGGCAACTGGCCGCACTGCTGCGGCCGCATGGTGCACCGCGCTATCTCGTCAACAATGCCGGCATTGCTGCTGCGCCGCCGATCCTGGAGACGCAGGACAGCGACATCGAGCGGTTCCTTTCCGTTAACGTCGCTTCGGTGTTCCGGCTCTGCCGCACGCTGATCCCGATGATGCAGGGCGGCGACGCCGCCATCGTCAACGTCTCGTCCGTGTTCGGCCTGACCGGCGTCAGCGGCGTGTCGATCTATTCGCTGACGAAAGGCGCAGTCGCGGCCCTGACCGTGCAACTGGCGACCGAGTTCGGCCGCGACGGCATCCGCGTCAACGCGGTCGCGCCCGGTCTGATCCACACCCCGTTGACCGATGCGCGCATCCGTTCGGGCGCGCGGGCGCAGAAGCACATGATCGACGAGGCGCCGATCGGCCGCGCCGGGACGCCGGCCGACGTGGCCGAAGCCATTGCCTTCCTGTGTTCGGGCCGTGCGTCGTTCATTACCGGGGAAATCCTGAAGATCGACGGCGGCTGGATGAACGCCCGCCTGCCGCGCCAGTGAGACAAGACCATGACCTCTCCATCGTCCCTGCCTGACAGCGCCGATGTCGTGATCGTCGGCTCGGGTGCCGCCGGGCTTTGCGCTGCAATCACCCTGAAGCTTGGCGGGCTCGAGCCGGTCATCCTGGAGAAAACCAGCCATTTCGGCGGCTCGACGGCCGTCTCCGGCGGTGCCGTCTGGATTCCCGGCAATCCGCACAGCGAGGACGTCGGTCATCACGACACGCGCGAAGCCGCGATGGCTTACCTGGAAGCGGAAATCGGCAATCGTCTGAACCGTCCCGTGGTGGAGGCCTTCCTCGACAACGGCCCGGACATGGTGCGCTTCCTGGAAGCCAACACGGCCGTCCGCTTCGCCGCGCGCGCCACCGGGCCCGACTACCATCCCGACCTGCCCGGTGGAACGCTCGGCGGCCGCGTCATGGACCCGCTCGACTACGATGGCCGGGAACTCGGTGCGAACTTCGACAAGCTGCGCCCGCCGATCGACGAATTCACCATCCTGGGGGGCATGATGGTGGGTCGCACCGACCTTGGCCACCTGCCGAAGATGCTGCGGGATCCGAAGTCCTTTCTCTACGCCACCAGGGTCGTGGCCCGCCACTTGCTCGACAGGATGACGCACAAGCGGGGCACCCGCCTCGTGCTCGGCAATGCGCTGGCCGCGCGGCTGGGCAAGACCGTCTTCGACCTGGGTATTCCATTACTCCTGGACTCGCCGCTGACGGGGATCGAAAAGGACGCGGAAGGGCGCGTGGCCGCGGTGCGCTCGGGCGATGCGCGCATCGAGACGCGGCACGGCGTGATCCTGGCGGCAGGCGGCTTCCCCTCGAACGACGGGATGC
Organism: Zhengella mangrovi; assembly: GCF_002727065.1. GTDB lineage: Bacteria > Pseudomonadota > Alphaproteobacteria > Rhizobiales > Rhizobiaceae > Zhengella > Zhengella mangrovi. The sequence continues at coordinate 8,620 of NZ_PDVP01000017.1, forward strand.
GCAAGGCCCATGTCGAGCATGCGCAGTCGAGCGCGCATTATTCCATGTCGCCTGCAGGGAATACGGGCGACGCGATCATGCTGGGCAGCGAGGCCGGTGGAACGACCGGCAGGGACAACCTTCACCCGGCCTTCTGGACGCCGGTGTCGCGGTTGAAGCGGGCCGACGGGACGACCGTTTCGTTTCCGCACCTGTTCCTCGACCGCGCCAAGCCCGGCCTGATCGCCGTGACGGCGGAGGGAAGCCGCTTCGTCAACGAAAGCGCCTCCTATCACGACTTCGTATCCGGGATGATCGACGTCATGCGGGCCGGTGGCGAAACCCGCTTCCACCTGGTCTGCGACCACCGCTTCATCCGTCGCTACGGCCTGGGCGCGGTGCGCCCGTTCCCGGGGCGGATCGCGCCATTCCTGGAGAGCGGCTACCTGGCGCGCGGCGAAACCATCGCCGAACTGGAAGGCAGGCTCGGCCTGCCGAAGGATGCGCTCGTGCGCACGGTCGACCGGTACAACAGCCTTGCGGCAGCCGGCGAGGACAGCGATTTCCACAAGGGCGGCAGCGCCTACAACCGTTATCTCGGTGATCCCGAGAACAAGCCGAACCCGTGCCTGCGGCCGATCGACCAGGGACCTTTCTACGCGGTGCAGGTCTGGCCGGGCGATATCGGCACGTCCATCGGTCTCGTGACGGATGCATCCGCCCGCGTTCTGGATGGCGGGGGCGAGCCGGTTCCCGGTCTCTTTGCCTGCGGCAACGACATGAACTCGATCATGGCCGGTTCCTATCCCGGTCCGGGGATCACGCTCGGACCGGCACTGACGTTCGGCTACATCGCAGCGAAGCATATTCTTGAGCACAAGGAAGCCTTGAAATCTGACAACGCTTCAGCGTCGATGAATCGATAACGTGTCAACTCCGATTTGCAGGCTGCTCGATCAGCCAACAGTTTGTGCCATCGACTTTCATATGCGATGCCTTTCAAATCCTGTCGCTTCGCTGCCGATATTGTCCACTTTCAGGTAGCTGAAGTCTGATCGCGGCCGGCGGATTGAGCGGCGCAAAGCGGACGTCTACAAAGTCCTTCTTTGAAAGACGCAGTGGCCCCTCAAAGTGACTGCTCCGCCCACTCCACCGGGAATGGCTCTATCAGATTTTCTACCGTCACCTCAGGCCCCTGCCTTCCGTCAAGAATAGCCTCGACGATGTCCGGGGCCAGCAGGGTCAGGCGAAGCACGCGGTTGATATAGGATGGGCTGATCTTCTCTGCACGGGCGATGTCCTTGATCGTTGTGACCTCGCCGGATTCCAGCATGCGGTTCCAACGATGGACCCGCGCGAGCGCTTTAGCAAGCGTGCTGTCGATGCGGCGGCGGCTGTGAGCGGATGCACCATCAGGACCGATAATCCGCTTGGCGCTGCAGTGACGGGTCGTGGCAAAGAGAACCCGGACCGCAATATGCTGACCATTGTTCACGGTGCCGCCCTGCCCGTGATCGCGAGTTCGCGCGCTAGGCTAGGAAGCCCATCGGCCCGAAGGTGAATATCGAGTTGACCGACGATGATGGTGACACGTTCGACCAGCAGGTGGACGATGCGCCCCTGCTCGGCAGGGAAGAGTTCGTCCCACAACGGATCAAGTTTGATCAGGGCATCGCGGACATCAGTCTCGCTCATTCCTGTTTCTTCCCGCCGTATGGCCCGCCATGTGCCGGCGACGATCTCCAGCCGGCGAAACACGATGCGAAGCTGGTCGATGACCGCTTCATCCATCCGGCGGCACGGCCCCTCGCCCCTTGACTTCGTTCGTTCCCCACTTGATCCCGAGGTTTTCCGGCGGGATTGATGAAGATCATCTCCTGAAGACCCGCATCCCGCATAAACTGAAACAAGAACTCAGAAGGACTGCGCCTCGGAATTTCTCGGGAAAGGGTGAAGATCAAGATGACTGGCATCAAGGGGAAATACGCCGTTCTGACCGGCGCCTCGCGGGGAATCGGAAGACTTGTCGCCCGTGAACTCGTGCGCGAAGGCGTCAATGTCGCCATCGCTGCGCGTGATTTCGCAGCATTGTCGGAACTGGCCGGGGAACTCGGCAGTAAAGGTCCGGACGTTTTTCCGCTGCAGGTCGACGTGGCGACCCGGGATGGGCGGGAGAAACTCGTCGGCGAAGCCATGCGGCGTTTCGGCCGCATCGACATCCTGATCAACAATGCGGCTCTCGGGGTCTGGGCGAAATTCCATGAACAGGATGAGGCGCAGATCGAGGCCATGGTCGACACCAACCTCAAGGCACCCATGCTGCTGACGCGCAAGGTGCTGGATCACATGGTGAAACAGGGAAGCGGGCAGATCGTGAACATTGGTTCGCTATCCGGCAAGAAAGGCAATCCCTACCTCGGCGTCTATTCTGGAACCAAGGCCGGCATCATGGAATGGAGCAGTGCGCTGAGGGGTGAACTGAAAGACTTGGGCATTGGTGTATCGGTCATCTGCCCGACCTACGTCTCGGGAAAAGGTGTCTTTGCCAAGTTCGGTATCGACGCACCGCCTGCCGTCGGCACGGTCCCGGCGGAAAGGGTTGCGAAGGCGGTCGTCGACGCGATCGCACGCAATCCCGAGGAGGTCATCCTGTCCCCCCTTCCCGTGCGCCCGCTCCTGGCCATCAATGCGCTTTTCCCGGCCTTGGGGAGTCGCATCCTCTCCTCGCTCGGCGTGGTGAAAATGGCAGACAGGCTGACCGAAATGGAAAAGGACCTGGCAAACAAGTGACGCGTGGCGGCCAGGGCTCCGGTCGCCGTGACATGATCGGCCCGCTTCCAAGCGGCGTCTGTTCCGGCAGCAACAGCAGCCGTGATTGCGCGGCGCGCATTCCTTGAAGTTTGACATTTCCGGATGCGACCCGTCTAATTTACCCGGCAATTGACGCACCTCGCTTGCCAGGGGGAGCAGGACAAATGCGAACACTTGGTCCGGGATACGGTAATTTTCCGCTCAAGGCCTGGAGCCTTTTTCTTGTGCTCGTTGCCTCAATAGCCGCGCATGCTCAGCCCGTCGTCTATGGGCCGCAAGAGAACTATTCGGGCTTTACTGCCCTTCCCGGCATCGGCTCGTCTCCGGCAGGCGTCGATATCGGCGTTCTTCTTCCCTTCGATTTCAACCATGACGGCCGTGAGGACATGCTCCTCACGCAGTTCTACAATCCGCTTCTGGACCAGCCGTTGCCGGTGATCGTCTACCTCAACACGCCGGCCGGCTGGGTGGACGGAACAGCGGGCGTGTTCGCCGGCGCGATCCCGCAACTGGTGTCTGCCAATGGCTGGATCGTTGACGACTTCAATGGCGATGGCATGGATGATGTCTGGCTGACGGTCTACGGCTACGATGCCGGCAACGCGCCCGGCGACCAGAACCAGTTGTACCTCTCCCGGCCGGACGGCCGCTTCGACGATGTCAGCGCAACCCATCTGCCGCAACTGGACGACACCACCCATTCCGCCGCCAGCGGCGACATCAATGGTGACGGCTTCGCCGACATCTTTGTCGGAAACATCTTCGGTGCGAACACCATCGGCCCGTATTTCCTGATCAACGACGGCACTGGCCGGTTCACGCGGGACGACAGCATGATCCCGCAGGAAGTCCGCACCCTGAACCGGCGCTATACCTCGAGCCTGATCAGCGACCTGAATTTCGATGGCAACAATGACCTCGTGCTCGGCTTTCACGCCGGCCCCGATTATGCCCACCGCATCTGGTACGGAAACGGCGACGGCACCTTCAACGAAACCGTGCTGGGAACCCTGCCGGCAGGCTATTCCGCCAGCCCGTACCTGACATCGGGCGACCTTAACCGCGACGGCAATCCCGATCTTCTGTTTTCGGTGACGAGCGCCGGCTACCAGAACGCGGGAATCCAGGTGTTTCTCGGCCGCGCGGACGGCAGTTTCGTCGAGCACGACTATGCCGCGTCCCCCTATGTCGACCATGACCCCTATGGCAATACCGCTTGGGTTTACGAGATGCATCCCGTCCTGCTCAACGCCGGCGATTGCACACCCGACATCACCGCGCGGCTGCTCGGCTCACCCCTCTATCTGCAGAACGCCGGTACCATGACCTATTCGCAACGCACCGAGATGGTCGGGACCTCGCAACACGTTCAGGTGTATGACAATGACGGCGACGGCGGAACGGACCTCTTTTATCTCAACCCGTTCGAGACAAGCGCCGGACGTGCGCGCCTTCAGACCACCACGCCCGGCTGCGGGGTGACGCTCCTGTCCTCCGTCAGCCCAGGCAGCCGGTCCGTGCAAACGGGTCAGTCGGCAACGCTGTTCGCCAACATGATGAACACCAGCGGGACGGATGCGACCGGTTGCCACCCGGCGTTCGGCGCCCCGGTGGCCGGAAGCTTCTTTTATCAGTCGACGGATCCGGCAACCAACCAGCTCACCGGAACCCCGAACACCCCGGTCGACATTCCGGCTGGCGGCATCCGGACATTTCTCATCGGCTTCACGGCAAGCGAACAGATGTCCGCGCGTGAACTGCGTTTTGGTTTCCTGTGCGACAACAGCGCGGCCAGCGCCCCGGTCACCCGCGGCGTCAACACGGCCTCGATCGGCATTTCCGATACGCCGACCGCCGATATCATTGCCATCGCCTCGACACCGGTTGCGCCCGGTGTGATCTCCACGAACGGCACGGAAGGCAACAGCTTCTTCGCCTCGGCCGGGATCAATATCGGCACCGGAGAAACCCTGGTCATCGAACCGAGGCTGACGGTCCCGGGGCCGGCTGTTCTCGGAATTTGCGAGACCAATTCCGCAGGCGCCTGCATCGCTGGCCTGCAATCGTCGCTTACCGCGCCCTTCTCGACAGACCAGACACGGACATTCGCAGTTCACATCTCGGCCAATGGCCAGACCATTCCCGCCGATTACGCCCGCAACCGCATCCGTCTCGAGTTCCGGGAAATCACCAGCGGAGCGCTGCGCGGCGCGACAAGTGTCGCGGTAACAACCCAGCAGCTTGCGCAGCCGTGATTCCGGCTTGACGGATACCGGTCGTGTCCGATCGCGCCGCACAGCCAGGAAGGAAGAAGGCCTTCTTACGGCAGGAGCGAGATGAACTTGCCGGCAAGGTTCAGATGCGACCGCTCATGAAACCAGTTCTCGCCTCCATGTTCCAGCCAGGCCGGGTAGGCCGTGAGCACGAGCACCATGTCCAGGTCGTCGACCAGCACGACCAACTGGCCGCCGTGACCCCAGGCGAAATTCACCCGCCGCTTGCCCGCGTCCGCCTGCCACCACTGGTAGCCATATCCTAGATCGCGAAAGTAGCGACCGGCGTGGGTGAGACGGTCCGCCGTAACCCAGGCATCGTCCGAATAGTTTGCGAGCGATGCCTCGACCCAGTCTTTCGTAAGGACCTGCCTGCCATTCGCAATCCCGCCTTCCAGATAGAGCAGGCCGAATTTCGCATTCGTTCGCGCCGTGGCCTCCAGCACCGGATGGTAGAGGCCGGCCGGGTCTCGGGCCCAATCGCCGAGCCGTCCGCCGATGGGCCCGATGATCGCGTCCTCGGCAAGGCTCCGCAGATCGGCATCGCAGGCCCGCCCCACGATCACGCCGAGCAGGCGCGTTGACAGGTTGGAGTAGTTGAACGCACGGCCCGGGTCGTTCACCAGCGCGTACTCCGCGAGAAGCTTCAGGTTGTCTTCATCGATGAGCGTCTCCCACAGGGCGGGATCGGTCTCTTCCCACGGTAGCCCGCTGCGCATCTGCAACAGGTGACGGACGGTGATCGTCAGCTTCCTTGGATCGGTGATCCGGTCGGCGAGCTCGGGAAAGAACTTGATGACCGGCTGATCGGGATCGGGCAGGCAACCGCGCTGGTGGGCGACACCCACAAGGGCGGAAAAATAGGATTTCACAACCGATTGCATCAGGGAAGGCGTATCGATACCGCCTTCATTGAAATACCTCTCGGCAACCAGTTTCCCGTTCTTGACGACCAGGACGCTGTAAAGCCGCGGCAGCGCCTCCGCATCGCGATAAAATTCCGCGACCAGCATCGGATCCAGGCCCTCGGCTTCGGGAGTCGAGACGACGAAATCCTCGCGTTCGACAGGTGCGAAGGCCACGTTCTCCAGGTCTGCCGACGAAGGCCGCAGCATCTGCACTATCACCGGCCTGGCGGCAGCAACCTCGGCATCGTCGAGCCGAAATCCGATGAATCCGAGCCGGCCGCGAAGCGTTTCGAAAATCAGACTTTCTTCAGGGAGCGGCGCGGCAGCATAATCATAGGCCGTCGCCCCGCTGGCACTGCGCGCATAGCGGTCGGCCCCGGCGTCGAGCAGGTTTCGCACCACTTCGGTCCTCCCGAGCAGCGCGGCAATATGCAATGGCGTGGACCCCTGGGCATCGGTCAGGGCCGGGTCTGCGCCCGCCGCGAGCAGGGCTGCGGCCACTTTGGGCCGTCCGAATACCGCCGCAATGGTCAGCGGTGTCGATCCGAAATCATCGCGCTTGTCCAAATCCGTCCCGGCTGCAATATGGCGTCCGACGGCCGCCACGTCCCCCTGGATCACCGCCATTGGCAACGGCATGTCCGGCGGGGTGTTATCGGCGAACACGCCAACTGGCGACAGCAGAACGAAAAGCGCAAGTGCGAATAACCTCATATCCCTGACCGTCAAATCATGCGGGCAAGCCGCAGAATACATCATTATTCTCATAAGCCGGGACATGCACAGCCGCATTGACATCGGTCATGCAGGTTTCGACTTGTTCGACCCCCCCCCCAACAGTCCGGATCGAAAGCCGACGGAACGTCTATTCGAGACAACATTGTCGATTCACGGGACGCTCTGCCAGGCGCGCGTTCACCGGCCGGCAAAGGACATTTCGCATGCTCGCCGCAGGCGGCTTGTCACGACCCCGCCAGCAAGGCCGGCATGGGAAAACTCCACCGTCGTCCCGTTCGCAGAGCGCCGGCAGAAGGAAGCGAAGGCCGGCCCGCCGCGCGGCCCGGCCATGACGAGGCGATACGGAAACCGGCCACGCCTTCCGCAACCGGCTCTCGCGAACGTCAGTCGTAGGTGACCTGCTCTCCGTCGAAATAGACCGTGTGGGCGTCGCAGATGTTGATCTGCCAGGGTTCGCCCATCTCCTGCCCTCCATCGGTCGTGCGCCAGCCGACACGAACCTCGATGTCGCAGGGTCCATCCTTGACGAATTCCAGGGTCATGGCCTCCCCGGGACCCACCTCGTTGCCGCCGAGCCAGTTGTCGCTCCAGCCGTCACCCTCGTTGGCCTGGAAAGATGAGATGGTGTAGTCCGAGCTGTTCTCGATGTCGAACTTGAGATTTTCCGCAATCGCTTGCGTGCTGAAGACCGCCGAAGCGAGGCTTATTGCGACGGCAAAATTCCGAACCTGAGACATCTGTCTGCCTTCCCTGAACGGCTCTTACCCGGGGCTGGAAGGTCAGGAAAACCAACGCCCCGGGGGCAAAACCCCTGCACGATTGCTGTCTTGTTTTGCAAGCCCGCGATCGAGAAAATCACCAGTCTCAAATACTGTCAATCGAATCGTGACGGGCTTACCGGGCAGGCAGTCAGGGACCTCCAAAGCTCCGGATCAGATACGCTGGAACGCCGGCAAATCAGGGGATTTCACGAGATCGATCCGTCCGGTCCGGCCACGGTTCCCTCGTCATGGAGCCGGCCAATCGCGTGGTCCGGCAGGCCAAGCAGGGTGGCCAGGATCTCGTCGGTATGTTCGCCGAGGTCGGGCGCCCTCCCCGGCATGCCGCGCTCGTCACTGCCGACCGTCGCGGCGGCACCGGGCGTCAGGTAGGTCTCGCCTGTCAGGTGCGAAACCGGGTGGAAGAGCGGGTTGGCCTCGGAGATCAGGCCGGGATGGCCGATCGCCTCGTGCAGCGTGTTGTACGGCCCCCAGCAGACCCGCGTACCGGCAAACAGGGTCTCGACCTGGCTGAACGTCATGGCGCCGATGGCCGCCGCGACCAGCGGGTTGAGCCGCGCGCGATGCGTGAAGCGCACGCCTTCGTCGCGGCTGAAGTCGACACCGAGGCCGGTTTCCAGGGACGCGACCGCCTCCCCGAGGCAAAGCGTCCTGACGAGATCCGCCCATTGCGGCCGCGTCAGCGCGATGACGATGATCCGCTTGCCGTCCGCGGTCGCGAAATCCCGCCCGAAACTGCCGTAGAGGTCGTTGCCGAGGCGCGGACGGTCCTGCCCGCTCGCCGTGACTTCGCCGATCTGGCCGAGATGCCCTATGAAGGCCATGGCGACATCGCCGAGCGGCAGGCGGATCTCCGTCCCCTGCCCGGTCATCCGCCGCCGGCGTTCCGCGGCGAGCAGTGCGAAGGCGGCGTAGAGCCCGGCGGCGATGTCCCAGGCCGGCAGGACATGGTTGACCGGTTCGTCGCCGAGATTTGCAGGGCCGGTCATCAGCGGAACGCCGATGGCGCTGTTGACCGTGTAATCGAGCGCGGTCGTGCCATTGGCCCAGCCCATCACGCGCGCAGTGATCAGGTCCGGCCGAAGTGCCGCCAGCCCCTCATGGGCAAGGAAACCGTCATGCGGGAAATTGGTGACGAAGAGCCCGCCGTTCTCTCCCGGTGCGGTAACGATCTGGCGCAGCAATTCGCGCCCCGCCGGCGTGCCGAGATTGACGGCAATCGACTTCTTGCCCTTGTTCAGGCCCTCCCAGTAGAAACTGCGGTCGTTTTGCGCCTTCGGCCAGCGGCGATAGTCCGGTCCGCCACCGATGGGGTCGCAGCGGATCACCTCGGCCCCGAACTGCTGGAGATGCAGCGAACAACTGGGCGCGGCGATGAAGGAGGCCGCCTCGACAACCCGCAATCCGTCAAGAAGAGTGTACATGCATTCCCACCGTCGATTGGAACTGGCGCTTCGGCTCCCTAGGAAGCAGCGAATCCGGCGCGGCGCAACCGGAAACACGATGCAATCATCCGCGCAAACGGAACAGGCCGGTCGCCCGGCCCTGTTTCCATTCCGGTCCCCGGCCTGTTCCGCTTCAGCCCATGCAGGCGTGGAAAAGCTTCGTCGTGTTCGCCTTGGTCATCTTGACCGGGTTGCCACCGGCACTGGGGTCCTTGAGCGCCATCTTGACCATCTCGTCGATGCGGTCGGTGCCGACCCCGAGCGCCGTCAGGTTGGCGGGAATGCCGAATTCCTCCCGCATCGCCATCACGTGGTCGCGGAACCCGTTGAAGCCCCGCTTGATGCCCAGGTAGGCCGCGGCCTGCGCGATCCGGTCCTTGATGACGCGACGGTTCATGTCCAGCACCATCGGCATGACCACGGCATTGGTCGTGCCGTGATGCGTGTTGTAGACCGCGCCGATCGGATGCGAGATCGCGTGAATGGCGCCGAGACCCTTCTGGAAGGCGACGGCGCCCATGGCGGCCGCGCTCATCATGTGTGCCCGGGCCTCGATGTCGGTGCCGTCCGCGTAGGCGCGCGGCAGGTATTCCTTGACGAGGCGCATGCCCTCCAGCGCGATGCCCTGGCTCATCGGATGGTAGAAGGGCGACGAGAACGCTTCCAGGCAATGCGCGAAGGCATCCATGCCCGTCCCTGCGGTGATGGTCCTGGGCATGCCCACCGTCAGTTCGGGGTCGCAGATCGTGATGGTCGGCAGGAATTTCGGGTGGAAGATGATCTTCTTCACATGCGTCTTGGAATTGGTGATGACGCTCGCGCGTCCCACTTCCGAACCGGTGCCGGCCGTCGTTGGCACGGCCACGATCGGCGCGATGCCCTCCGTCGAGGCGCGGGTCCACCAGTCGCCGATATCCTCGAAGTCCCAGACCGGCCGCGTCTGCCCGGCCATGAAGGCAACCGCCTTGCCAAGATCGAGGCCGGAACCGCCGCCGAAGGCGACCACGCCATCATGGCCGCCATCCCTGAAAGCCTTGACGCCGGCCTCGAGATTGATCTCGTTCGGGTTGGGATCGACATCGGCGAACAGCGCACGGCCCAATCCGCCCTCCTCGAGAACGGACAACGCCGTCTGCGTGATCTCCATGCCGGCCAGCCCGCGGTCGGTCACCAGGAGCGGCTTGCTCATGCCGGCGGCCTTGCAGGCGTCGGCCAGTTCCCGGATGCGGCCGGCGCCGAATTTGATGGCGGTCGGATAGGACCAGTTGGCAACAGGGGTCATGCCTTTGCTTTCCTCAGGTGGTAGGACTTGGGACGGGTCAGGTTGTGATAGCCGATTTCCGACAGCGCCCCGCCGCGCCCGGTGTTCTTGCAGCCGTTCCAGCACAGCGCCGGATCCAGGTAGTCGGCACGGTTCATGAACACCGTGCCGGTCTCGATGTCGCGTCCGATCCGTGCCGCCCGCTCGGTGTCCTGCGTCCAGAGGGAGGCCGTCAGACCGAAGGCACTGTCGTTCATCAGCGCCAGCGCCTCGGCATCGTCCTTGACCGGCATGATGCCGACCACCGGGCCGAAACTCTCGTCGCGCATCACCCGCATCTGGTGGTTCACCCCGGTCAGCACCTGCGGCATCAGGTAGGCCCCGCCATCGTCTTCCGGAAAGCGCGCCGGGTCGATGAGCGCCTGCGCCCCGTCCCGGACCGCTTCGGCCGTCTGCGCCCGCACTTCCGCGGCGAAGCGGGTCGAGGCCATGGGGCCGAGCGTCGTTTCAGCGTCGAACGGGTTCCCCAGTTTCAGCTTGTTGACCCAGTCGACCGCCTTGCCGACGAAGGCGTCGAAGCGCGATTCATGCACGTAGATGCGTTCGATGCCGCAGCAGCACTGGCCGGCGTTGAACATGGCGCCGTCCATCAGAACATCGACCGCCCAGTCGATATCGGCATCGTCCATCACGTAGCCGGGATCCTTGCCGCCAAGTTCAAGACCGAGCGGCGTGAAGGTCCCTGCCGCAGCCCGTTCGATGGCCGCGCCGCTCCCCGTCGACCCGGTGAAATTGACGAAGTCGAACGACCGGGCCGCGATCAGGGCCTCGGTCGTCGCGTGGTCGAGAAAGACGTTGGCGAAGACGTCCTTCGGCATGCCGGCCTCGTCGAAGGCGCGGACGATCCGTTCACCGACCAGGAGCGTCTGCGTGGCATGCTTGATGATCACCGCGTTGCCCGCGATCAGCGCCGGCAAGATCGTGTTGATCGCCGTGAGATAGGGATAGTTCCACGGTGCGATCACCAGGACCACGCCATGCGGTTCGCGCTCGATGCGGCGCTCGAAGCTGGCGGACTCCTCGCTGATCAGCGGCGCCAGCGCCTTGCCGGCGATCGAGGCCATGTAGCCGGCGCGCTCGTTGACGCCGCCGAACTCGCCGCCGTAGCGCACCGGCCGGCCCATCATCCAGGCCAGTTCCGGCACCACCTCATCGACCATCGCGTTGAGCCGCTCGATGCCCGCCGCAACAAGGGCAATGCGCTCGTCGAGCGGCCGCCGTGCCCATTCCTTCTGCGCAGCCCGCGCCCGTGCCACCAGGGCCCCGGCAGCCGCCGCGTCCAGCAGCGGGCGCTCGGCATAGACCGATCCGTCGACCGGAGAAATGCATTTCGCTGTTTGTGTCATCTCATGCTCTCTCGAAGCCGCGCGCAATTTCCCAGTCGGTCACGACCCGGTCGAATTCCTCCTGCTCCCATTGCGCACATCGCGTGTAATGGTCAATCACATCGTCGCCCATCGCCTCGCGCAGCATTGCCGACGCGCTCAGCGTCCGGGTTGCGTCGCGCAGGGTCGCGGGCACCTCGGGCGCCTCGCGCGCGTCGTAGATGTCGCCGCTGGTCGGCGGGGCCAGCTCCATCTTCTCCTCGATACCCTTCATGCCGGCGGCGAGTTGCGCCGCCAGGGCGAGGTAGGGATTGATGTCCGAGCCGCTGATGCGGCACTCCACCCGCACACCCCTGGTTCCCTCGCCGCAAAGCCGGAAACCGGCCGTGCGGTTGTCGACCGACCATGCCGTCTTGGTCGGCGCGAAGGTGCCCTTCATGAAGCGCTTGTAGCTGTTCACGTAGGGCGCGAGGAACCAGGTGTAGTCCCGCGCATAGGCGATCAGGCCTGCCATGTAGTGGCGCATTGTCTGCGACATGCCGTAGTCGCCATCCTTGTCGTAAAAGGCATTGGCGCCATCGGCATCGAACAGCGACTGGTGGACATGGGCGGAACTTCCGACGCGCGCCTGGTGCCACTTCGGCAGGAAGGTCACGGCGCGGCCCTGCTGCCAGGCGATCTCCTTGGTCGCATGCTTGGCAATGGTGTGATGGTCGGCGGTCAGGAGTGCCGGCGCGTAGCGGATGTTGAGTTCCTCCTGCCCGGCCTCCGCCTCGCCCTTGGAGTTCTCGACCGGCACGCTCATCGCCACGAGGTGATTGCGCAGCGGGCGCATGATCGCCTCTTCCTTGGTCGTCTGCAGGATGTGGTAATCCTCGTTGTAGCCGCTGATCGGCTCCAGCGCGCGGAACCCGGACTTGCGGATCTCGTCGAACGACTTTTCGAACAGGAAGAACTCCAGTTCCGTCGCCATGATCGGGGTCAGGCCGATCGCCTCGAAGCGGGCGATCTGGCGCTTCAGCACCTCGCGCGGCGAATGGGCAACCGGCGCATGCGTGTGGTGATCGAGGAGGTCGCAAAGCACCATTGCCGTGCCTTCAAGCCACGGCACCGGACGGATCGTCGAGAGATCCGGCTTCATGATGTAGTCGCCGTAGCCCTGCCGCCAACTGGTCGAGGCATATCCTTCCGGCGTCGCCATCTCCAGGTCCGTCGCCAGCAGGTAATTGCAGCAATGGGTCTCCTCGTGGGCGCTGTCGATGAAGTGCCCGGCCGTGAAGCGCTTGCCCATCAGCCTGCCCTGCATGTCGACGAGACACACAAGAACCGTGTCGATCTCGCCGGCTTTCACCGCCTTTTTCAGAGTGTCGAATGTCATCATCGTCCGCGCCTTCTGTCGGTCCTACGAGGATGGCCGGGGGCAAGCCCCCGGCCAAAGTTGTGTTCCGGCTTGCCGGGCCCGGCAAGCGCGACGGTCAGGTCAGCTCTGGCTGTAGGGGAAGCCGGCGTGATTGATGACCTTGTTGTACTCCTTGAAGATCGAGATGACCTTGGCCTTCAGCTCGCTCTCCGCCGCGATCTCGTCCCAGAACTCGATCGCCGCATTTTCGACCTGCGCCCATTCCGCGGCCGGCACGGAGCGCAGCTGCAGCTTGTCGCCCGTCGCGCGAAGCTTGGCCTCGCCGCCCCAGTACCACTGGTTCCGGAACGTGTGGCTGGCTTCCATGCAGGACATGTAGATCTGCTTGAGATGATCCGGCAGGTCCGCCCACTTCTTTTCGTTGGCGAACCACGAACCGATCCAGGCGCCGGAAATGTTGTTGGTCAGGAAGTAGTCCGTGACGTTTGCCCAGCCGACCGTGTAGTCCTCGGTGATGCCCGACCAGGACATGCCGTCGAGTTCCCCGGTCTGGACCGCCACTTCGGCGTCCTCGTAGGGGATCTGCACCGGGATCACGCCGAACTTGGTCAGGAAGCGCCCGGCCGTCGGGAACGTGTAGAGCTTCAGGCCGCTGAGGTCCTCGAGCGACTTGATTTCCTTCTTGGTGTTGAAGTTGCATGGATCCTGGCCGGCAGCCGAGAGCCACACGACGCCGCCGACCTTCGCGTAGGCGTCACGCCAGATGTCGGCGAGCCCGTACTGCTGGAAGAGCACCGGCACGTCCATGATGGAGCGGGTCGCGAAGGGGAAATAGCCGCCGAAAATACCGACCTCGGTCGGCGATGCCATCGAATCGTCGTCGGAATGCACCGCGTCGATCGTCCCGGCCTGCATGGCGCGGAACAGTTCGCCGGTCGGCACGATCTGGTCGGCGAAGAACAGCTCGATCACCATCTCGCCGTTGGCCGCCTTGTTGAAGGCATCGACGAAGGGCTGGGTAACGTACTGGCCCAGCGTCGCGCCGGCGTAGGTCTGCATCCGCCAGCGGATCGGCTCCTGCGCGATGACGGGCGGGGCGGCCAGTGCGGTTCCGGCTGCAGCGCCTGCCACGCCGGTGGTCCTAAGGAATTGACGCCTGTTGAACATGCCATTCTCCTTTGTTGGTTTGCAGTCTCACCCTTGAAGTTTTCCCTGGAATTGCGACGGCAGCCACAAGGCCAGATCGGGGTACATCATCACGATCAGGAGGGTAATCATCATGACCAGGACGAACGGAATCACGGACAGGTAGATGTCACGCAGGCGGATGTCCGGCGGGGCCATCGCGCGCATCAGGAACAGGTTGTAGCCGAAGGGCGGCGTCATGTAGGCGATCTGGCAGGTGATCGTGTAGAGCACACCGTACCAGACGAGATCGAATTCCAGCGCCTTGACCAGCGGCACGTAGAGCGGCGCGACGATCACCAGCATCGCCGTGTCGTCGAGGAACGTGCCCATCAGCAGGAACGACAGCTGCATCAGGATCAGCACCTGCCAGCGGTCCAGCCCCAGCCGGTCGAGGAAGAAGCCCTCGATGGCCTTGACCGCGCCGAGCCCGTCAAAGACGGCGCCGAAGCACAGCGCGGCAAGGATGATCCACATGAACATGCAGGAAATGCCGAGCGTCTTGCGCACGGTGTTCTCGAACACCTCGCGCGTCAGCCGCCGCTTGATCACGGCCGCGGCCATGGCCGCCAGCGCACCGACCGCCGAGCTCTCCACCAGGCTGGTCACGCCCATCAGGAACAGGCCGTTCATCAGGAAGAAGATCGCCAGCGGCAGGATGCCGGCACGCAGCAGGCGGAACCGCTCGCCCCAGGTGATCTGCGCCCGCTCCTCCGCCGGAAGCGGTGGCCCGAGGTGCGGCTGGATCGAGCAGCGCACCGCGATGTAGACGATGAACAGGCCGGCCATCAGCAGGCCGGGGAAGACTCCGGCGAGCCAGAGCTGGCTGACCGGCTGGCGCGCGATCATGCCGTAAAGGACGAGCACGACGGACGGCGGAATGAGAATGCCCAGGCTCGACCCGCCCTGGATGACGCCCGTGATCATCTGCTTGTCGTAGCCGCGCCGCAGCAGTTCCGGCAGCGCGATCGTCGCGCCGATGGCCATGCCGGCAACCGACAGGCCGTTCATCGCCGAGATGATCACCATCAGCCCGATCGTGCCGATGGCCAGGCCGCCGGGGATCGGCCCGAACCAGACATGGAACATCTTGTAGAGATCGTCCGCGATCCGGCTCTCCGACAGCATGTAGCCCATGAAGATGAACATCGGCAGCGTCAGCAGCGGGTACCACTTCATCAGCTTGATGGATTGCGCGAAGGCGATCTCCACCCCGCCCGTGCCCCACAGCGGCAGCGCGGCGATCACGGCAACCGCGCCGATGACACCGAAGACGCGCTGGCCCGTCATCAGCAGCAGCATCATCGATGTGAACATGAACATGGCGATGAGCTGGTAGCTCATAGTCCGGCCTCCGTCTGGTGGCGGACATCGATGCCCTTGAGAAACAGGATGTCGCGGAACAGCTCGGCGATGGCCTGGAGCAGCATCAGGAAGATGCCGAGCGTGGCGATGGACTTGACCGGCCACATGTAGGGCCGCCAGACCGAGTGGGCCCGTTCGCCGTACTCGATCGCGTAGGTCGTGCTCGACACGCCGCCATAGAACAGGACGCACAGGTAGAAGATCAGGAACAGCACGGTGATGCTGTCGATGGCGGCCTTCCGGCGCGGCGAGAAATTGCCGTAGACCAAGTCCATGCGGACATGGTCCCCTAGGTGCATGGAATAGGGTCCGCCGAGCAGGTAGTAGGCCACCATGACGAACTGGGCGAATTCCAGCGTCCACAACGTCGGCGTGCCGGCATACTTGGAGATCGACGACCAGAGTAGCACGCCCATCAGCAGGAAGATCAGGTACATCGCAAAGCGCCCGACGCGGTAGTTCACCCCGTCGACGACCCTGACGAATCGGCTCATGGCGGTCAGCATCAGGCCGCACCTCCTCTCATCTCGATGGACCCGGACATGCCGGCCCGAAGCGTCGCGACAGCTTCGGCGATCCAGTGCGCGAGCCAGTCGCCCATGCTTGCCTGCTCGCCTTCCGTGGAGACCAGGTCGTTTCGCACTTCGATCATCACGTTCGCGAGGCCGCGTGGAAGCGCGTGAACCTTGAGCGTGTGGGTCACCCCGTCGACCGCCGCGTAGGGTTCATTGCGCCGGACATCGTGGCTGGAACGGGCGCCGCCGGCGATGGCCAGCATCGCATCGGCCAGCCGCGAATCGGCGTCGTGCAGGATGCCGATCTCGACCTCGCGCACCTGGCCGAAATAGACCGGCGTGAACGTGTGGATGGTAATGAGTGCCGGCGCGTCGTCCTGTCCGCAAAGGCGGTCGAGTTGCTTCGTCACCGCCTCGTGAAACGGAACGTAGATCCGCCGCGCCCGGGCCTGCCGTTCCGCTTCCGTCAGCCCCGCGTTGCCGGGGATGATCCAGGCCTCGCTGCGTGCCGGCATGGCTTCCGGGCTCGCCGCAGGGCGATTGCAATCGTGCAGCAACCTGGACATCCGGCTGGCGACGAGCGGCGCGTCGAGCGCTTCCGCCACACGCAGGGCCGTGCCGAGGGCACCGGGATCCCAGGCGACATGGGCATTGCTTCCCGCCCCATCGAGACCGAGGCCGGCGTAGTCGTCCGGAATGAAATTGGAAGCGTGTTCGCAGACAATCAGAAACGGCGCCGCGCCGCTCCCGTTGAACACTTCGACAGCGCTGTCGGACTGGTCGTCATCCGATGGAATTCGCGTCGTCATCCCGCCTCTCCTGCCGTAACCATATTTTCAGATCACGAAGAAACGTCAAGCGGAACTGAAACAAAATTTACATTCTTCTGCGACGGCGTTTATGATGACATCCTTGTTGACGGGAGGCGGACATGGCCGAAACGGAATTTGTCACGCTGGCCGAACGCATGCGCAGCGGGTTCAACGCGCTGACCCGTGCGGAGCGGCAACTGGCCGCTGCCATGCTGGAAAACTATCCGATGCTCGGGCTGGAAAGCATCACCGTTGTTGCGGAGACGGCAGGCGTCTCGACGCCGACCGTCCTGCGCATGGCCAAGAAATTCGGCTATTCCGGATTTCCGGAAATGCAGGCCGCGCTCCGCTCCGAGCTTCAGGCGACCATTTCCAATCCCATCGCCAAGCATGACCGCTGGGCGCAGTCGGCTCCGCAGGAACACATCCTCAACCGCTTCGCCGACGCGGTCACCGACAACCTGCGCCAGACGCTCGAGCGCCTCGACCCGCAGGAGTTCGATGCCGTTGCCGCCCTGCTGGCCATGCACAGGCGCCAGGTCCAGATCGTTGGCGGGCGGATCACCCGGTCGCTGGCCGAATACCTGTTCACCCACCTGCAGGTGGTCCGGCCCGGCGTGACGCTGGTCGCCTCCAATTCGAACGCCTGGCCGCACTACCTGCTCAACCTGAACGAGGGCGACATCCTGATCGCCTTCGACATCCGCCGCTACGAGAAGGACCTCGAACGGCTCGCCCAGATGGCCCGCGAGCGCAAGGCCAAGATCGTGCTGTTCACCGACCAGTGGGGATCGCCGGTGTCCAAGCTGGCCGATCACACCTTCCTTGCCCGCATCGAGGCGCCTTCCGCCTGGGATTCCTCCGTGGTCATCCTGTTCATCGTCGAAGCCCTGATTTCCGCCATCGAGACCCGCAACTGGACCCGGACACACGACCGGATGCGCGAACTCGAGGACCTGTTCGACCGCACGCGCCTTTTCGGCAAGCCATACTGACGCCCGCAAACCGCCATGGGCATCATGGCGAATGCGCCGCCGGCCCTAGGCAAACGTCCGTAGCGACCCTATGAACAGGATCGAAGGATCGCGCTGGTTTTCGGCCCCGCGTCCGGTGAGAGGATTGATTGATGGTCAGCAAAGCAGGTTTGGCGGAAAGCGGATCGCTCCGGTTTCCCTTTGAAACCATGCCGGACTACGGCGACATGGTCGAGGTGGCAGAGGGCATAGTGTGGACCCGCATCCCCCTGCCCTACCGGCTCGACCACGTGAACATCTATTTTCTCCGCGATGGCGCCGGATGGGCCGTGATCGATACCGGCATCCAGACCCCGGAAGCCAAGCAGGCATGGGAAAATCTCCTTTCCGGCCCGATGCGCGGCGAGACGATCACGCGGGTGATTGTCACCCATCACCATCCCGACCATATCGGGCTGGCAGGCTGGCTGTGCGAACGCTTCGATGCGCCGCTGCTGACGAGCTATTCCACCTACATGGGAAGCCAGTTCATCTCGCTCGGCCGCAGCGAGAACGTCACCCGCTACACGTTCGATTTCTATCGCGGCCACGGGATGAGCGAAGAACACGCCAGCCTCGTCGCGATCCAGGGCAGCGAATACCTGCGCCGGGTCGCGCCCCTGCCGGCCCATTTCCTCCGCCTTGTCATGGCGGACGTGCTGGAGATCGGCGGGCGCTCCCTGCGGGTGCTGATGGGCGACGGGCACGCCCAGGAGCAGGTCATGCTCTATTCGGAGGCCGACAATATCCTTTTTGCAGCCGACCAGGTGCTGGAACGCATTTCGCCCAACATCAGCGTTTTTGCCGGCGAACCCAACGGCGACCCGCTTGGACACTATCTCCGCTCGCTCCGGTTCCTGAGAAACGAGCTGCCGGCCGACGTCCTCGTTCTGGCCGGGCACCGGCGTCCGTTCTACGGGCTGCAGGCCCGCTGCGCCGAACTGGAAGATCACCACGAGGAACGCTGCGACCGGATCCGCGCGGCCTGCGCCGAGGCGCCGCATTCCGTCGCCGATCTCGTACCGTTGCTGTTTGCGCGCGAACTGGACGCCCACCAGATGAGCTTCGCGTTCACCGAGACCCTGGCGCACGTCAACCGGCTGGTGCGGCGCGGCGAGATCGAAACCGTCCGCCAGGGCGAAGGGATGGTCAGCATCCTCAAGCGCGACCGCTAGACCGAAGCGGCCGCTGCCGGGCCGCGCAAGCCCCTGCGTCTCAGTTTCCGGCTCAGGCCAGGAACTGGATCCAGACTGCAAGGCCGATCGCGGCGGTCACCACGAACACGCCGTTCCATGTAAACGCGACGACACGCGGCGTGACACCACCGATCCTGGAAATGATCATGACCGACGCCGTGAAAGGGGACGTCGGCGCAGTCAACGCCCACCCGGCCGTCAGTGCGAGGACCAGCGCAACGGGCGAGACGCCCATCTCCGCCGGGCTTGGCAGGAGTTGCGCAAAGAGAGAAACGAAAAGAATCGGGTTCAGTCCCACCTGCCCTGCCAGCGGAACCAGCATGATCGGGAGTACCAGCAGGATCCTCGCCGGAATGGCGCTCAGGTCGAATCCGGCAGCGGCGATCCAGCCGGCGAGCAGCGCACCCGATGCATTGCCGATGAAACCGGCGGTACCGAGAAGAACGAGTTCCCCCTTGAACGACGGCAGGTCGTCGAGGAGAAAGCGTCGGCTCCGTTCGCCGAGCACGGAAAGCCTGTGTCCCGCACCCGTTTCCAGGAGCACCCAGATCATCGAGATCATCGGCACCAGTGCCAGGACCGCGTGGGCTGGCGCGATGCCAGCACAGACATCGAGAAGGGCGGCCGGGATGGCCACGGCAAGGAGCAGCCATGCCAGCGGGATGAGCGATCGCGTATCGCTGGCAGCCGCCTGGTCCGGGGGCGTCACGACGGTTCCCTGCGGCAGGCTTTTCTTGAGCCGCCGGTCGGTCAGCCAGCCGATCGACACGAGGATCAGCGCCGAACCGAGCCCGTGGACGACGACGCTGCTCATCTGTGCTCCGGGAACCAGTGCCGACGTGATGACCACCGCGTAGGCCAGCGGCGACCAGCAGAGCGACGCCGCGAAGCCGCATTGCGCACCCTGAAGCATCCGCCTCGTCCGCAGCGCGCGAACCGCCGGCACGGGCTCCCGCTCGGCCGATTGGCGCGCCATCGTTCCAAGCAGGGAAAGCGCGCCATAGCTGAGGATCAGCGCGAAGACCTGGGCTCCGAATCCCAGCGCGAGATAGCGCCGGCCGGAAGGCTGGTTGGCCAGGAACAGTGCTGCGCGGCTGATTGCAGGGGAGCGGCCGGCGACATGCTGAAGCGTTGCCAGCGCGCAGAAGAAGGCGATGATGAAGCCGGCCTGGTCCAGTGCCGGTCCAAGCACGGTTCCCGGCTGCGCAAGGAAGAAAAGGCAGTAGGCGCCGAGCAGCGCCGCGGCTGCCAGGAAGATGCGCCGTGACCCGCGGACGTATGGCGCCAGCACGGCCAGGATGATGACGGCGAGCCCTTCGGCTGCCCGGGAGGTGCCCGCAGAAGGACTGACGCCCTGCACGATGTTCACCACCACGTTGAGTGACAGCAGCACGCCGATCGCCATCGCCATCCGGGCCGACGGCAGGGGTGAAGCGGGGGCGGGAGTTCCGATCATGGTTAGAACATTCACTCGAGGGCGGATTGGAGCCTCCACCATGAACGTGATCTAGCCGTTTTGGCAGCAAGATCAAATACCCGGACCGCAAAGCGATCGCCGCTCGCAAGTGCATCGTACCCGTTTTTGCCGTCTTCCCTGAACCGGGGCCTTCCGGACCCCGGCCATTGCACCACCCGGTCAGCGGAGCGTCGCCAGGTAGCGCATCGTGCGTCCGTCGACTTCCGGGTTGGCAAGGCGGGAGGCGAGTTCGCCTGCCGCGCCGATATCGTCCAGTTGCGACAGGTCGAGCGAGGCAAGCGCCGCCTTCGTCCGGTACCGCGCGGCCATGGCCGCGATGCCGGCGCCAAGGCGCTGCCACGGGCTGGAAACGGCCGTGCTGATGAGGCCATCGGTGCGGTGAGCGATTGTGTTGGTCATGATCCTGTCCTTCCCTTTGAATGCAGTGACAGTGTTCACGGCAGGTGTTCGCTCTGGTGGCCATTTGCCGGGAGGCCGGCGTGAAAATTGCGCCCCGGGCGTGAAATCTCCGTGAAATCGGCTAGTCTTGTCGCCGGGGTGAAAACAAGCGAGGCGGATGGATGGCCGTTGCCCTCTTCGGCGGCATGCACGTGACAGCCACGTCGCAGGACGGATCCGGCCTGCTGACCCGCAAGACGAGGCTGGTCCTCGCGGCGATCTGCGTCGGCGACGAGGCCGGCGTCAGCCGCGCCACCCTGGCCGGCTGGATCTGGCCGGACCGGGCGGAAGCACAGGCGCGAACCAGCCTGCGGCAGGCCCTCACCGCGCTGCGCAAGGCATTGCCGGTTATCCTGCCCGGTTTCGACCTGCACACAGACCAGGACGTGGTCAGGCTGTCGGGTTCCCCGCACGGCATCGATGTCCGGGCCTTCGGTCAACTGGCCAGGAGCGAGGCCCCGCAGGACCGCGCGAAGGCCGCCGGCCTTTATGCCGGCGAACTGCTCGATGGCGTCGACATGCCGGACACCATGGAAACCATGGTGCTGCAACTTCGCCGGCAACTGCACCAGCAGGCGCTGGACCTGGTCGAGTCCCTCAGCCTGACGGGAGACCTCGCGGAGGGAGACACGCAGGCCTGCGGAGATCTGGCGACCAGGCTGCTCGCGGTGGACCCGGCTGCGGAGGAAGCCCACAGGGCCCTGATCCGCATCCGCCTGGCCTCCGGCCAGGTCAACGCGGCGCGCAAGCAGTACGGAACCTGCGCCGGGGAAGTCATGCGCGCGTACGGTACCGAACCCGAAGTCCAGACCCGCCAGCTCATCGAAGCGATGGCCGGCACCGGGGAGCCCGTGGCCGGCAACGGGAAGGAAGGGCGCCAACCGGATTTCGACCACCACGACCTCTTCTCCCGACCGGCCGTGCTGTTTCTGCCCTTCGAAACGCTCAGCAGCACGCCGGACGATGCCCTGCTGGCGCTGGGCCTTTGCGAGGACATCCGGACCAACCTTTCCAGCTGGCGCTCCTTTCCCGTCATCGGCCAGGAGGCTCTTGGCGGCAGGACCGGCGACATTCTCGATCTGGCAGCCGGTGTGAAGGCGGCCTATGCCGTCAACGGCAGCGTCCGCCGGTCCGGCAACCAGGCACGGGTCGTCGCGCGCCTGATCGACGCCGTCAACGGCCAGGAACTCTGGAGCCAGACCTTCGATGGCGAATTGCAGGACGTCTTTGCCTTCCAGGACGAGATCAGCCGCCGCATCGTCAGCCAGATAGAACCCGAACTGAGCCAGGCGACGGCCCGCAAGATCGCTGTTTCACGGCCGGGCGACCTGACCGCCTGGGAACTTCTGACCAAGGCGGTCGATGCGGAAAGGCGCGGTGGCGACGGCTACGGGACGCCGGAGGCAAATCGCCTTCAGTGGGAATTCGTGACCGAGGCGATCAGGCGCGACCCGGACCTGTCGGAGGCCTGGGCGCGGCTGGCCCGCTGCAATTTCCGCGATTTCCTGATGGGTTGGGTGGAAGACCGGAACGCGGCGCTCCGGCAAGGACTGGAAGCCAGTGCCCGCGCCGTGCAGATCGACCCCGGCAATTCGCTGGCGCAGGCCTTTCGCGCCCAGTGCATCCTCTTCGGCACCAAGGACCCGCAGGCCGCCTTCGACCATGCGGCCGAGGCGGTGCGGCTGAACCCCTCGAACGTCATGGGCAACTTCATGATGGGGTGCACGCTCGTCTATTGCGGTGAACCGGAAACCGCCTTCGACCACTATGAAACGGTGCTGCGGCTCAACCCGGCCTTTCCGGCCAGGGGCGCCCTGTATTGCGACCAGATGATGTGCAAGGCGCTGGCGGGAAACGTGGAAGACGCCACGGTCTTCGCACGCCGGTCGATCGACATCGCGCCCAGCTACCTCCGCGGCCTGCAGCGCTGCGCCTCGGTCTTTGCCCATGCCGGCCTGATGGAAGATGCGCGCGAGGCGCTGGACCGGGTGGAGGCGCTCGGCGGCCCGTTTGACGAGACCTATCTTCGCGATACCTATCCCTTCGTCCGAACGCAGGACTTCGAATTCCTCGTCAGCGGCCTGAGAAAGGCTGGCTGGACGCCCCGGCAGACGAGTTGATGCGCCTCGCGATCGAACGGCCAACACATCCGCCTGTCCGGCCTTACACCTCGATCAGCCTGGCCTCCCAGCGTCCGCTGGTGACGGCCGCACGGACAAGGTCGAGGGTGAGCTTGCGAACGGCTTCCAGCGCAAACGTCGGCGGGCGGCTTCGCAATTCACACAGGTGAAGCGTACGGGAGAGTTCCGGCCCGACGATGGGGCGGAAGCTGACGGCCCCGCTTGCAAGCTGGTCGTGCATGAACAGCTTGGTGCCGATCGCGCAGCCGAGGCCGGCTTCCAGCGAGCCCGCGATGGCCTGCACCGAGTTCATCTGCAGCTTGGCGCGGCTCTCGATCTTCTTGAGCAGGCTGACGTCATCCATGATGGCGCGGGCGGAAACGCCCTGGCGCAGCAGGATGATCGGCTTCTCCAGGATTTCGGCAAACGTGATCGGCATGTCGCTGTCGCCGATGATCTCGCGCTTCCCGACAAGCACCATCCGTTCCTCGAGCACCGGCCGCGTCCTCAACTGGGGATCGTTCGGCGGATTGTAGACCAGCGCCATGTCGACGTCCGACGTCATCAGGTTCACCAGCGTGGCGCCGGACAGACTTTCGGTCAGGGCAAGGTCGACCCGTGGAAACTCCTTCAGGACGCGTTTGGCGAGGTCGACGCCGATCGCCTTGACAGCCGAGAACGCCATGCCGACTGACACCGCACCGGCGATCTCGCCCGGTTCGTCGCGCAGGTCCGCCTCTGCCGCCGCCATGGCCTGCAGGATCACCTGCGCATGGTCATGCAACCGGTGTCCCGCCGCCGTCGGCTCCATGCCGCGCGGCTTGCGCAGGAACAGCGTCACCCCGAGTTCGGCTTCCAGGTTGGCGAGGTGGTGGCTGAGCGCAGAGGCCGCCACGCGCAGGGTCTCGGCCGCCTGCGACAGCGTTCCGTGCTCGAAAATGGCGGTGAAGTACCGAAGCTGGCGGCTGTCCATGGTTTCTGTTTTTTCGAACGCAGCAATAGAAACATTGTAATATCCCGATGCCGCTGCATTGGCTAGGGTCTTGCGTGGAGGAAGAACCCCATGCCCGATGCCTATCAGCCGCTTGCCGGAATTCGTGTTGTCGAGATGAGCCACATGATCATGGGGCCATCCTGCGGCATGTTCCTGGCGTTTCTCGGCGCCGAGGTCATCAAGGTGGAGCCGCCCGAAGGCGACAAGACCCGGCATCTCACCGGCATGGGACGCGGCTTCTACCCGACGTTCAACCGCGGAAAGCGCTCGGTCACGCTGGACCTGAAATCGGCGGCCGGGCGCGATGCGCTGGACCGGCTGCTGGCAACGGCGGATGTGTTCGTCGAGAATTTCCGCGACGAGTCGCTCCGGAAGATGGGCTTCTCGCCAGACTTGCTGCGGGAAAAATACCCGGCCCTCGTCGTCGCCTCCTGCAAGGGCTTTCTTCATGGCCCGTACGAGAAGCGCACGGCGATGGACGAGGTCGTGCAGATGATGACCGGCATGGCCTACATGACCGGGCCGACAGGCAGGCCGCTGCGCATCGGTTCGTCGGCAAATGATATCATGGCCGGGCTGTTCGGGGCCTTCAGCGTGCTGGGCGCCCTGCTCCAGCGCGGCAAGGATGGAGACGGCCACGCGATCCGGATCGGCCTGTTCGAGAACTGCCTTCTGCTCGTGGCCCAGCACATGGTGCAATACGACATCGAGGGCCGCGAGGCGCCGCCCATGCCCGAACGGGAGTTCTCCTGGCCCGTCTATGACATCTTCGAGACCCTCGACGGCCGCCAGATCTTCATCGGCGCCGTGACCGAGGGCCAGTGGGACATCCTGTGCGATATCCTCGCGCTCGACCGGCTGAAGGCCGATCCGCGCCTGCAGACCCGCATGGACCAGATCGATGCCCGCGACTGGACCATCCCCGTCGTGGCCGATGCGGTTCGAAAGCGCGGCTTCGACGACCTGATTGCGGCCTTCGAACCGGCCGGCATCCCGTTTTCACCGATCCACAGGCCGGCCGAGATGTACCGCGATCCGCATGTCACGCGGCCGGGCGGACTGTACACGTCGACGCTGCCGGAAGGACAGACCTACCGGGCGCCCGGTTTCCCCTTCGAGGTTGACGGGGCGATCCCGGAACCGTTCGGCGTCAATATCGCGGCCATCGGCCAGGATACGGAAGCCGTGCTGACAGAAATCGGCCTGGATGCGGACACGATCGTCGAAGCGCGCGGACGGCCCGGGGAGAAAGCGGCATGACGAGGCTTGATCACATCTACCCCAATGACCGCGTGACCCTGCGCGAGGTGGGCCTGCGCGACGGACTGCAACTGGTGAAGTCCTGGCCGGACACCGCTGCCAAGCGGGCCTGGCTGGCCCGCGAACATGACGCCGGCGTGCGCCATTTCGAGATCGGATCCTTCCTGCCCGCCTCCCGGTTTCCGCAGTTTGCCGATGTAGAGGCCATGGTCGAGGCCGTGGCCGCCCTCGACGGCGCCCATTCTGCGGCCCTGGCGCTCAACGAGCGCGGTGCCGAACAGGCCATGACCACGGATGTGGGCGAGATCGTCTGCGTGATCTCGGCAACCGAGGAACACAGCCAGGCCAACATGCGCCGTTCGCGCGCCGATGCCATCGGGCTTGTCGCCACGGTGGCGGCAATGCGCGACCGGACCGCGCCGGACAAGATCGTCAATGCCGGCATATCGATGGCGTTCGGCTGCTCGATCGCCGGCGCCGTCGCTCCCGCGGAGGTCATACGGCTCGCAGAGGCCTGCCTGGAAGCGGGCGCCGACATCGTCGGCCTGGCCGACACGGTGGGATACGCCGGGCCGAAACAGGTCGGCGACCTGTGTCGGTCCATGCAGCGCCTGTGCGGTGACCGGCCCTTCTCCATCCATCTCCATGACACGCGCGGCATGGGCGTCGCCAATGCCGCCGCCGCGCTCGACAACGGCGCCCGCGTACTGGACGGGTCCCTGGGCGGTCTGGGCGGATGCCCGTTTGCCCCCGGAGCGACCGGCAACGTCGTGTTCGAGGATCTTGTTTTCCTGTGCGAAACCATGGGCTTCTCGACAGGAATTGAACTGGAGGATTTGAGACGTGCGCGCGAGATCGCCGAGGCGGCCATGCCCGGCGAAGCTTTCTACGGCGCGTTGCACAGGGCCGGCCCGCCGCAGATCGCGGCCTGGAAGGCCTGACACGACACGGGACACTTTTTCAGCATCAACCCACGGGAGGAAAAAATGGGTAGGATCAGGACACTCACGCTCGCGCTCGCCATGTCGGCGTCGGCTGCAACCATGGCACAGGCTGCCACCGAGATGCGGTGCAGCCACCAGCTCCCGCCCGCCCATCACATCGCAAAGGTGATCGACCGCTGGGCAGCGGAAGTGGAAAAGCTCTCCGACGGCGAACTGGACGTCCAGGTCTTCGGCGCCGACAGCCTCGTCGGGGCCAAGGAGAACATCGTCTCTGTCGCCAAGGGCGATATCGAATGCGCCTTCTCCGTCAATTTCCAGTGGGGCAAGACCCTGCCGATCATGAACGTCACGGTCGCCCCCTTTGCCTTCGGCGACATCGACATCTGGAAGAAATGGCCCGACTCCGAGGCCGCGGCCTTCCTCGGCGACAAGCTGATGGAAAAGGGCCTGCGCAACGTCGTCTGGCTGTTCACGACCAATTCCTCGGTCTTCACGACCAACGGGCGCTTTCTCGTCAAGCCGGAGGACTTCAAGGGCGTGAAGATGCGCGGCCTCGAACCCTCGTTCAACGCTTCGCTCGAAGCGCTGGGCGCAGCCCCTGCCTCCATGTCGGGCTCCAAGGTCTACCAGGCGCTGGCGACCAACGTCATCGACGCCGCGATCACCGACGTCGCGGCCGCCGTGTCGCGCAAGTACTACGAGGTGCAGGACCATTTCACCGTCCTGCCGGTGATCTCGGTCTATTTCCACGGTTACGTGAACCCGGCCTGGTATGACGGCCTGTCCGACAAGTCCAAGGCCGCGCTGGACCAGGCCGGCAAGGAGGCCGCGCAATGGGCTATCGACGCCTCCATCGAGGCGTCGGCCGATGCACCGGACCAGCTCAAGGCCAAGGGCGCGCAGGTGCACATCGCGACGGACGAGGAGAACAAGGC
The DNA here is from genome assembly GCF_002727065.1 of Zhengella mangrovi. Classification (GTDB taxonomy): domain Bacteria; phylum Pseudomonadota; class Alphaproteobacteria; order Rhizobiales; family Rhizobiaceae; genus Zhengella; species Zhengella mangrovi. The sequence continues at coordinate 35,813 of NZ_PDVP01000017.1, forward strand.
GCTCGAAGCGGTCATGCGGCCGGCCTTCGACGCGAAGTTCGCCGACAATGACGATGCAAAGAAACTGATCGAACTCATCGGCAAGATGTAAGGCCGGTCATGGCACATCCTGCATCGGACGGGGGAACCGGGCGCGTTCCCCCGCTCGTCATCCGCATCCTCGAATGGCCCGTGCGGCTGGGCGGCATGATCAGCACCCTGCTGATCCTCTTCGCCTTCGCACTGGTCGTCTTCGCCGTCTTCCAGCGCTACGTGCTCGACACGCCGCTCAAGTGGGGCGACGAGATGCTGGGCTACCTGCTCGTTGCCATCGTGATGAGCGGGGCGGCCGAGGCCCTGCGCCGGGGCGATCATATCGCCATCGACCTGGTCGCAGACCGGGTATCCGGGCGCGCACGCACCATCATCGACGTGATCGGCAACCTCGCCGTCCTGATCTTTTCCGCCATTCTCATGCTGAGCGCCGACGAGGCGGTCCGTTTCGCCTACAGCTTCGGATCCTACTCTCCGGGATACCTGGAAGCGCCGATGTGGATTCCCCAGTCCGCGCTCATCGTCGGCTCCGGCCTGCTGGTGCTCGCCGCCCTCGCCCGTCTGCTCGCACGGCTTGCCCCCGGAGCCCGCGCATGACCGTCGCCATCGTGTTTCTTGGCCTCATCGCCATGCTGCTCGCCGGCATGCCGATCTTCGCCGCGCTCGGGCTGACGGCGACCGTCATCCTCGTGATCTTCGAAGGCAGCGTCTCCAGCGTGGCCGACACGGTCTTCTCCCACCTCAACAAGGACCTGCTGACGACCATACCGCTCTTCGTGCTGATGGCGCAGATCCTGATCCGGGCGAAGGTCATCGACGATCTCTACGATTTCGCCTACACGCTCATCGGCCACGTGAAGGGCGGCCTCAGCGTTGCAACCGTCCTCGCCTGCACCATCTTCGCCGCGATTTCCGGCTCGTCCGTCGCCACCGCCCTGTCGATCGGCTCCAGCGCATTGCCGCAGATGAAGCGCTTCGGCTACCGGGAACGCGATGCGCTCGGAGTGATTGCCGCCGGCGGAACCCTCGGGATTCTGATCCCGCCCTCCGGCCCGATGATCCTCTATGCCATCGTGTCGGAAGCCTCGATCGGCGCGCTGTTCCTGGCCGGCATCCTGCCCGGCCTGATGCTGGCGTTCATCTTCGCCGTCTTCTGCCTTCTCCAGGCCCGCCGCCGCGACGAGATGTCCGCGCCGGACCGTGCCGCCTTCGCAGACGTGCTGCGCGCTGTTCGCCGCTCTGTCTGGGCGCTTCTCGCCCCGCCGGTGGTCATGGGTGGCATCTACCTGGGCATCTTCACCGCTTCCGAAGCGGCAGCCGCAGGCACCCTCTACGCGCTGGTGGTCGCCGTCGTCGTCTATCGCAATTTCGGCCTGCGCGATCTTTACGAATGCGCCTACCAGGCCATGCGCACGTCGATGATGGTGTTCATGATCATCGCCGGGGCGGCCATGTTCGGCCATGCCATCACCATCATCCGCCTGCCCGTCGGCGTCACCGAGGCCGTGGCCGGAATGGGGCTGGGCCCGCTCGGCTTCATCATCGCCGTCATGGCGCTGATCTTCGTGCTCGGCATGTTCCTCGAATCCATCGCGATCATCCTGATCACGACCCCGATCCTGCTGCCGACCATGATCCACCTCGGGATCGATCCGGTCTGGTACGGGATCCTGCTGATGATCAACCTGGAACTGGCGATGATCACCCCGCCGGTCGGCATGAACCTTTTCGTGATCAAGGGGATCACGGACGCGCCGCTCTCCGAGGTGGTCAAGGGCGCGGCACCCTTCGTGGGACTGATGATCCTGGGCCTGGCGCTGCTGATCGCCTTCCCGGGCCTGGCGACCTGGCTTCCCTACAGCGCCGGGTTCGGGCGCTAGGGACGGGCCTCAAGGCCCGCCCGGCGGCAGGCTTACTGCGCGCCCTGCGCCGCGGCCCGGCAGATCGCCTTCAGCATCACATGCGCCGAGGCCGCACCCGGATCGACATGCCCGATCGAGCGCGCGCCGAGCTTGGCGGACCGCCCGCGGCGGCTTTCCAGCGTCGCGGTATGGTCGCGGCCGCGTTCCGCCCCGGCAACGGCGGCATCGAGACACGCAAAGAGGTCGCCACCTCCGGCGAGCGCCGCGCGGGCGTCTTCCGCGGCCGGCGCCCAGGCGTCGATCATCGTCTTGTCGCCCAGGGATGCGCCGCCGCGCTTGAGGATGCCGGCATGCATGCCCTCGACCCAGGCCACCATGGCAGCAGCATCGAGGTTGAGACGGTCGGAGACCGCCTCTCCGGCAGAGCGGAAGGCGCTGGCGTAAAGCGGGCCGGAGGAAGCCCCCACGGCATCCAGAAAAGCCTTCGCCATCCGGTCGCAGGTCTGCGAGATCGTCTCGTCATTTGCCGACGAGGCAAGCGATTTGCGCACGGCCGTCCAGCCGATATCCATCGTGATGCCGTGGTCGCCGTCGCCGATCACGCCGTCGAGCTCGGACAGCCAGTCGCGGTTCTCTGCGATGGCCTCGCCAGCAGCCTGCATCATGGCGCGGAACAGGACAGGGGTGACGGCACCCTCGGTTACGAGGCTTGCCCGGTCGATGGCCGCGATCTCTTGGGAAGCCGCTGCGTGGCGGCGCGTTCGCGTGCCCCTGGCCGGCGGCAGCGCATTGCCGACCGTAAGGGCCGGCGTGCGGCACGGCGTGTCGAGCAGCTGCTTCAGGTCGCTGTCCAGCTTCATCAGCGTCACCGATGCACCGGCCATTTCCAGCGACGTCGCATATTCGCCGACCCAGGAGTGATGGATCGTCACGCCCCTGCTGGCCAGGGTCTGCGCCACGCGGCGGTGGATGATGTAGAGTTCCAGCGGACCGGTCGCACCGAGCCCGTTGACGAGCACGGCCACCTCGTCGTCTTCGGTCAGGCCCATGTCGGCAAGGATCGGCCCCATCAGTTCGTCGGTAACGGCATCGGCCGATTCCAGCTTGCCGCGGCGGATTCCCGGCTCGCCGTGCAGGCCCATGCCGATTTCCATCTCGTCATGCCCGATCTCGAAATTGGGCTTCAGGGTCTGCGGCATCGAACAGGCCGTCAGCGCCACGCCCATCGACCGCGTATTGGCATTGGCATGACGCGCGGCGGCCTCGCAGGCGGCAAGGTCGCGACCCTGCTCGGCGGCGGCACCGGCAATCTTGAAGACGAAGAAGTCACCGGCAATGCCGCGCCGCTCCCCGGAGCGGTCGGCAGGCGCGGAGGCCACGTCGTCGGTCACCTGGATCGAGCGTACGGGGATGCCCGCCGCCTCGCATTCTTCCGCGGCCATGTCGAAATTGAGCACGTCGCCGGTATAATTGCCGTAGAGAAACAGGATGCCGGCGCCGCCATCCACCGCCCGCGCGGCGTCCATGATCTGCTCCGGACTCGGCGAGGCGAAGACGTTGCCCACGGCGGCCGCATCGGCAAGCCCGCGGCCGACATAGCCGGCAAAGGCCGGCTCGTGGCCCGAGCCGCCACCGATGACGAGACCCACCTTGCCGTCGCGGGGACCGTCAACCGCGACCACGGCGCGGCCCGTCGGCCCTTCGACCGTCAGCATGTCGGGATGCGCCAGAACCATACCCTCGATGGCTTCGGCAATCAGGTCTTCCGGCGCGTTGATCAGTTTCTTGGTGCGGATCTCGGTCATGCTTTGCTCCTCCTCAGCGCCCTTTCAGGTAGTCTCGTGCCGCCGCGACCGTCTGGTCCAGCCAGGGCGTCTCCTTGTCACGCGCGCCCTGCACGTCGTCGCCCTTCGGCAGCCAGTGTTCCAGGATCACGCTCATGTCCGCCGGACAATGCGCCAGCTGGTCGAGGATCCACGGGATGGGCGCCCGCCCCTGGCCCAGCGGCACACCGTGGATGTAGAAGCCGACGCCATTGGTATCCGGCGTGATCACGTAGTCCTTCAGGTGCAGGTTGATCGCGTAGGGCGCCAGCAGGCGCACCGTCTCTTCCGGCCACTCGCCGGCACAGATGGAGTTGGCGACATCGAGGCAGACGCCCAGCGTGTCGTCGCCGACCGTTTCCAGCAGGTCCACCATGCGCGGCGACGGATAGTTGAAATGGTTCTCGATGGCGATGCGGATGCCCGCCTTGCGCGCCTTCTCGAGCAGCGGCCGCAGGCGCTCGGCGAGGTCGGGAACCGGGATCAGCGCGTCCTCGGCATCGAGCGCCACGCGCAGGATCCGGGCGCCGATGCGTTGACCGATCACGAGGTAGTCCGAAACCTGGCCGGCGTCGAAGCACTGGGTCCCCAGTTCGAGCGCGATGCCCTTGTCCTGCGCCAGTTCGTGGAGACGGTGCTGCTCCGCCTCGCTCAGCCGGTCCAGCGGCATGTTGTCGGCATATTGCACCACGTCGAGGCCGTAGCCGGCCACCGCGTCCAGCACGTCGAAGGGCGTCATCGGGACGGCAGGAACCTGGTCCTTGATCCCGATCGACCAGCGATAGGCATAGCTGCCCAGTCCAAGCCTCATGTCCGTTCTCCTCCCTCGGGCCGGACGGCGGCCGGTCTTCCTGACCGCGCCACCCGGGCGACATGCGTTCGCGATGGATTAATGGGGCGGACGCCGCGATGATATTAAGTTTTCCTACACACCTTGTTAATTTTTCAGATTCGGAACTGGCCCGCGCTTTTGCTAGGACCTTCGTCACGCCGTGACTGTCACTGCGGGAGGAAACCTTGGAAAACCTGCGGCCGCGCAACCTGCGCGCTTCGAACGTATCGCTTGCGATGCGCGCCTGGAACATCCGGCGCAAGGCGCTGCTCATGGGCGAAGTTCAGGGCCAGGGCTACATCGGCCAGGCGCTGGGGATCGCCGACGTTCTGGCGGCAAGCTATTTCCATGCGCTGGAATACCGGCCGGAAGATCCGGAGTGGGAAGGCCGCGACCGCTTCTATCTCTCCATCGGCCATTATGCCATTGCCCTCTACGCGGTGCTGATGGAAGCCGGTATCCTGCCCGAGGACGAACTGCAAACCTACGGCATGGACGACAGCCGCATGCCCATGTCCGGCATGGCGTCCTACACGCCGGGCATGGAAATCACCGGCGGCTCTCTCGGCCATGGGCTCGGCATCGCGGTCGGCGCGGCCATGGGCCTGAAGCGCAAGAAGAGCCCGGCGCTGGTCTACAATCTCATGTCGGACGGCGAACTGGGCGAAGGCTCGACCTGGGAAGCGGCCATGTCGGCCGTGCAGCACGGGCTCGACAACCTGGTCTGCCTCGTCGATTTCAACGACCAGCAGGCCGACGGCAGGACGACCGACGCGCTGGCGCGGGTTCCGGAAGAAGCCAAGTGGGCCGCGTTCGGCTGGCATGCCCAGCGCGTTGACGGCAATGACCTCGAGGCCGTCGTCGCAGCGCTCGATGCCGCGCGCAACCTCGCCGGTGCAAGGCCGCGCGTGATCATCTTCGATACCACCATGTGCAAGGGCGTCGACTTCCTGGAAAAGCGCGAGATCACCCACTTCGTCCGCGTCGAGGCCGATGAATGGGCCAAGGCCCTGGCCGTGCTGGAAAAGGGGAAACCGTCATGACGCTCGCCTCCATGGCCCGCAAGTATGAGCCGCGAAAGCCCGTCCAGGGTGACAAGGTGGCAACCTCGGCGATGATCGCGTCACTGGCCGCGGAAGGCTATGACACCGTCTCCGCGCCCTTCGGTCACGCGCTCGTCGACCTCGCCCGCAAGGACGAACGGATCGTCGGCCTGACGGCCGATCTCGGCAGGTATACCGACCTGCACATCCTCGCCGAGGCGATGCCGGACCGGTTCTACCAGATGGGCATGGCCGAACAGCTGCTGATGTCGGCGGCCGCCGGCCTGGCGCGCGAGGGCTTCCTGCCCTTTGCCACCACCTATGCCGTTTTCGCGTCGCGGCGCGCCTACGATTTTATCGCCATGGCCATCGCGGAAGAGAACCTGCCGGTCAGGATCGCCTGCGCCCTGCCGGGCCTGACGACCGGCTACGGTCCGAGCCACCAGGCGACCGAGGATCTCGCGATCTTCCGCGGCCTGCCCAACATGACCATCATCGATCCCTGCGACGCCGACGACATCCGGGGCATGGTGCCCCAGATCGCTGCCCACGACGGCCCCGTTTATACCCGCCTGCTGCGCGGCAAGGTGCCCACGGTGCTGACCCGCCACAAGCCGGACTACCGCTTCCGGCTCGGCAAGGCGCAGATGATCCGCGAGGGGCGCGACGTTCTCGTTGTCGCTTCGGGCATCATGACCATGCGCGCGCTCGACGCGGCGGCAGTGCTGGCCGCCGACAATATCGATGTTGCCGTGCTGCATGTACCGACCATCAAGCCGCTCGATACCGCGACGATCCTGGAAGAGGCCGGCCGGGGCGGCCGCCTCGTGGTCACCGCGGAAAATCACTCGGTGAACGGCGGCCTGGGCGAGGCGGTCGCCCGCGTGCTGCTGACCAATGCCGTCACGCCGGCCTTCCGCATGATCGGGCTGCCGGACGAATTCCTGGAGGCCGGTGCGCTCCCGACCCTGCATGACATGTACGGGCTCTCGGTCGCAAAGGTCGCCGAACAGATCAGGGGCTGGCTGTAACGGCCGCTCCGGAACATGAAACCCAAACCGATCCGGGAGACTATGGCCATGGGCCTGCTAGATGGAAAATTCGCAATCGTGACCGGCGCCGCGAGCCCGCGTGGACTGGGCAAGGCGACAGCCGCCCTGTTTGCCGAGCACGGCGCGACGGTCGCGATCCTCGACCTCGACGAAGCTGCCGCGAAGGCAGCGGCTGCCGACCTGCCGGGCGAAGGCCACGTCGGCCTGGCCTGCAACGTCACCGACAAGGCGGCCTGTCAGAAGGCAGTTGCCGAGATCGAAAGGCTCTGGGGCCGCATCGATGTGCTGGTCAACAACGCCGGCATCACCCAGCCGCTGAAGATCATGGACATCCAGCCGGACAACTACGACGCCGTTCTCGACGTCAACCTGCGCGGCACGCTCTACATGAGCCAGGCCGCCATCCCCGGCATGCGGGAACGCAAGGGCGGCGCCATCGTCAACCTGTCGTCGGTATCGGCGCAGCGTGGCGGCGGCATCTTCGGCGGCCCGCACTACTCTGCCGCCAAGGCCGGCATCCTCGGCCTGACCAAGGCCATGGCGCGGGAACTGGCGCCTGCAGGCGTGCGCGTCAACGCCATCTGCCCCGGGTTCATCGCCACCGACATCACCGCCGGCAAGCTGACGCCGGCTATGAAGGAACAGATCCTGGAAGGCATTCCCATGGGCCGGGCCGGCGAGGCATCCGACGTTGCCGGTTGCGCTCTCTTCCTGGCCAGCGACCTCTCTGCCTATTGCACCGGCACGGAAGTCGACGTGAACGGCGGATCGCTCATCCATTGATCCCCGGACGGCCCGGACAGGGAGCCGGGCCGATCAGACCTGCCAATGTTTCGTTTCTGAAGGAGGAAAGAAAATGATGAAACGTCTCGCCATGGCCATCCTGGCCACCACCATGCTCTCTTCGGCCGCCAGCGCCGAGGAAGTGATCTTCGCCCACGGCGCCAATGCCGGCAACCCGCGCTTCGTCGCGGCGGAAAAGTGGGCCGAGCTGTTTTCCGCCTGCACCGACGGCAAGGACACCGTCAACGTCGCGCCGTCCGCCACCATGGGCAACGACGTCGAAATGCTGACCTCGGCAACCGGCGGAGTCATCCAGGTGACGGCCAACAGCCAGGGCGCCATGTCGCAGATCGTTCCGGAAATCGGCCTGCTCGGCCTGCCCTTCCTGTTCAAGGACCTGCCGACGGCATGGAAGGTTCTCGACGGTGACGTCGGTGCCATGCTCGACAAGCGCGCGCAGGATTCCGGGCTGAAGATCCTCGGCTTCTGGGACAACGGCATCCGCAATGTCACCCATGTCTCCAAGTTCGTCAGCGAGCCGGCAGACATCAAGGGCATGAAGATCCGCACGCCCCCGGACCAGATGACCGTCGACATCTTCGAGGCCCTCGGCGCCGCCCCGGCCCCGCTGGCCTGGTCGGAACTGCCGACCGCGCTGCAGTCCGGTGTCTTTGACGGCCAGGAAAACCCGCTGACCAACATCTACTCGGCCAAGCTGCACGAGATCACGCCCTATGTGACCATGACCGGTCACAAGTACGAGTCGACGCCCGTCGTGGCCGGCCTGTCCTGGTGGCAGGGTCTCGACGAGAAGACGCAGGGCTGTGCGATCGAGGCAACGAAGGAAGCCGGCAAGCTGCAGCGCCAGATGTCGCTGGAAGGCGACGAGACACTCCGTCCGAAGATGGAAGCCGAGGGCGCCAAGTTCGCCGAGGCCGACAAGAAGGCCTACCAGGAAGCCACCGCTTCGGTCTACGAGAAGTATGCCAAGCAGTACCCGGACCTGGTCGAAGCCCTGAAAAAGGCTGCGGCAGAGTGATGACCGGCGCCGGCGGACCCGTCCCCGGCGCAGCGAGGAAGGGGGCTTCCCCCTTCCTCCGCCTGCTGGCCGGCTTGACTTTCCTGCTGGAAAGCAGCGGCAAGGTGATCGCCGTTGCCTGCCTGGCCTTCATGTTCGTGGCCCTGCTGACCAACGTGATCCTGCGCTATGCCTTCGATTCCGGCATTCCCTGGGCCTACGAGATCCACGCGGTGCTGCTGCCCTGGCTGGTCGCAGGCGGCCTCGTCATCGCCTCGGCGCGCGGTCGCAACATCGCCATCACGCTGCTGGCCGAAATCCTGCAGGGCCGCAAGCGCCTCGTCCTGCAGGCCATCATCCAGGTGACGATCATCATCATCGCGCTCGGCGTCCTGTGGTCGGGGCAGCCGATCCTCAAGGCATCGCGCTTCCAGACGCTCTCGACGCTCGGCATCAAGCAGGTCTGGGGCTATGCCAGCCTCGTCTATGCCTTTGCCGCCATCGCGCTGATCGCCTTCGCCGACCTCGTCCGCGTGTTCCGCGGTATCGACGTGATGGACCACGACCCCGAGAACGCGAGCTTGAGCTAGAGCAATTCCAGCGAAAGCGGGCACCGGTTCCGCGTTCGGGATCGCGTCAAGACATGAGATGAGAGCATGGGCGCGGTTCAAAGAGGCGCGAGAGATGCTCCGGGCGCGCGACGCTGCTGCAGACGACCCGTGACGGCTCCGGGAAAACCGTCGACACAGACTTCCGGGAGGAGACGACGATGGCCCTGGCCATGATCTGGGTTTTCATGATTTTGCTGGCGCTGGCCGTACCGGTCGCCCATGCCATGCTGGGCGGCGTCGGCGTGGCCCTCATTCTCGACGGCAAGCCGCTGGCGGTGATCCTGCAGCGTCTCTACACGCCGACGCAGAGCTTCCCGATGCTGGCCATCCCGTTCTTCATCCTGGCCGGCAGCCTGATGATGTCCGGCAAGTTCGGCGTCTACCTCGTCAATATCGCCCGCCTGCTCGTGGGCAACTTCAAGGGCGGCCTCGGCCAGGTCTCCATCATCGGCTCGGTCATGTTCGGCGGCGTATCCGGCTCGGCTGTGGCCGATGCCACGGCGCTCGGCAACGCCCTCATCCCGGTCCAGCTCAAGGAGGGCTATCCGAAGGGTTTTGCCGCGGCGATCAACTCGGCCTCGTCCACCGTTTCGGTCCTGATCCCGCCGTCAATCCCGCTCATCCTGTTCGGCCTCGTCTCCAACGTCTCCATCGTCGACCTCTTCGTCGCCGGCATCCTGCCCGGCCTGATGCTCGGGATCGGCATGTTCGCCATGGTCTGGTGGGTGGCCCACCGGCGCAACCTGCCGCGCGCCCCGCTCGAAGGCGGCTTCCAGGCCTTCAAGGGACAGATTTTCACGGCCGTCCCGGCGCTGCTCATGCCGGTCTTCGTCATCGGCACGCTGCGCTTCGGCATCGCCACGCCGACCGAAGTCTCCGTCATGGCGGTGGCCTATGCCCTGTTCGTCAGCGGCTTCGTCTACCGCGATCTCAATGCCCGGCTGATCTGGGCCGCCTGCGTGGAAACCGCGATGATGACCGGCGCGGTGATGTTCATCATCATGGCCTCGTCGACCATCCAGTGGCTGCTGACCGTCGAGCGCGTACCGCAGACGCTGGCGATCTGGGTCACGTCGTCCTTCTCCGAGCCGTGGATGATCATCCTTGCGATGAACATCGTCATGCTCGTCGTCGGCGCCTTTCTCGATCTGCCTGCGGCCGTCCTGCTGCTCGGACCCCTGTTCGTGACCGTCGGTCAGGCCATCGGCCTCGACCTCGTGCAACTCGGCCTGATGATGGTCGTCAACCTGTCCATCGGCCTCTACACGCCACCGGTCGGGACGACGCTCTTTATATCCGCCGCCATCGCGCGTACAGGCATCGGCGAGGTCGTGAAATCGCTCATGCCGTTCTATTTCGTCGCGCTGATCGTACTGCTGCTGATCTCCTACGTCCCGGCCCTGACGATCTACTGACGCCGCCTTTCAAAGTGACGTCGGCGCCACCTGGATCAGGCCGGAGCCGGTCTCGAGCCGGAATTCGCAGCCGAAATCGGCCAGCACCTGGCGGGCCTGCGTCTCGTGCGCCGCGCTTTCGCCGGCCAGCCAGTCGGCGAAGCGGTTGACGATGCGCCGGTTGAAATGGCGCGGCGGGCAGACGAACCAGTAGGCCGGGAAGTCGATCACCGGGAAGGCGGAGGAAAACGGAACGAGGTTGCCGCTGATGAGGTCGGGCAGGCACAGCGTGACACTGTCGAGCGCGAGACCGCCGCCCTGCTTGGCAAGCTCGATGGCCATGGAGGAGCGGTCGAAGCGAAGCGGGTAGTTGAGATCGGGGATGGTGACATTGTTCTGCGCCAGCCAGAGATCCCAACGGAAAATCGTCTTGACGCTGTCGATCAGCCGCGCCTTCCTCAACTGTTCCGCCGGGTCGTCAGACAGCCCGCGCAGCGTTTCGAGATAGTCCGGGCTGCAGATCGGCAGGACCAGGTCGTTCATGATCCGCCGTTCGCTGAGGCCCGCCCATCCGCCGAGGCCGTAACGCAGGTCGAAATCGACCGCCTCCGTCTCGAAGGCGGAGAAATCCGGTGTGGCGTCGATGCGGATGTTCCATTCCGGGTTCTCGGTCAGGAAGCTGTTGATCCGCGGTCCCAGCCAGCGCACGCCGAAGCTCGGGCTGACGCGGATGGTCAGGTTGCGCACCTCGCGCTGGCGGGCGATGGAACTGCGCGCATTGCGAATGGCGCTGAACGCCTGGGTCGTGGTCTGGAACAGCCGGTCGCCGTCCAGCGTCAGGATCAGCTTGCGCTTCTCCCGACGGAACAGCCGCACGCCGAACTGGCCTTCCAGGTTGCGGATCTGCTGCGAGACGGCGGAGGGCGAGACGCCCAGTTCGAGCGCCGCCTTGGTGATCGACCCGAGTCGGGCAACGGCCTCGAAATATTCCGTCGCTTTGATGTTGATATCGCGCATGACCATCCGAAAGCGCATTTTCGCGCCTTGCGCAAGCGCCTTGGCGCCAAGGCGGGCGCCCGGACAGGAACGCAGGGGACCTGCGGCAGTCCGGCACACCGCCTGCTCAGCACTTTGTCATCCGGGCTGGACCATTGTCCGCTCGATCCCCGGCACGCCAGTGCCCAAGGTTGAGCCCGCCATGTTCCCACACTGCCCCCCTGCCCGATGCGCATACTCCTGATCGAGGACAACAAGAAGCTTGCCGACGTGATCTGCGACGCGATGCGCGCCCAGACGCTGACCGTCGACTGGATGGCGACTGCCCGTGACGGCGAGGCGGCCATGCTGGCCATGACCTATGACGCCGTCGTGCTCGACCTTGGCCTGCCCGACCGCGATGGCCTCACGCTGATCGGCCCGATCCGCCAGATTGCACCGACCATGCCCCTGCTCGTGCTGACAGCACGCGATGCCTCCACCTGCATCATCGAGGCCCTGGAAAAGGGCGCCGACGACTTCCTGGCCAAGCCCTTCGTCATGGGCGTGCTGATCGCCCGCGTCCGCGCCATCATGCGCCGCGGCGTGGTGACACAGGAGACCGTCCTGCGCCACGGCAGGCTGGAACTGGCGCCCGCGTCCCACTCGGTCAAGGTCAACGGCCTCGACCTGTCGCTCAGCCGGCGGGAGTTTGCCGCGCTGGAACTCTTCCTGCGCCGGCCGAACCGGGTCCTGTCCAAGGCGGACATGGAAGATGCCCTCTACGGATTCGGCGAGGAGCCCAGTTCCAATGCGATCGAGGTGCTGGTCCACCGCTTGCGCAGGAAGCTGGAGGAAGCCAGGTCTCCCGTCGACATCCACACCATGCGCGGCATCGGCTACATGCTGGCGGAACGTCCGTCGTGATCTGGTCCAGGCGGACGCTGTTTCAGCGGCTGGTCATCGCCATGTCGGCGGTCGCCGTGGTCGAGATCGGCCTGAGCGCGAGCTTTCTCTACGTCCGCTTCCAGTCGGTCGACCGGAAACTGCGGGAGGAGACGCTCTCCATCTTCGCCGACGATTTCGCAAGCGATATCCGCGCCGATCCGTCGATGCAGGACGCAGCCGTCGCCAATCTGACACTTCGCATCCGCGCGCTGCATGGCGAATTCGCCGTGATCGCGGCCGATGGCCAGGTGCTGCTCTCCTCCCTGGCCGGCAAGCGGCCGCTGGTCCCGGCCGTTTCGGGCCGGCATCGCTTCTACTTTCTTCCGCCCACCGACGGCGGCAAGGCGCTGTTCGGCATGTCCATGCCCGTCGCGCTAGGCCAGGCGACCGATATTCTCCAGATCGCCTTTCCACCCCAGCACATCGTTTTCGATACCATCCTGGAGGAATTCATCGGCGATATCGCCTGGCTCTGGATCCCCTTCATCCTGTTGTTGCTGCTGGTCAACACGGTCGTCCTTGCGCTGACCCTGAGACCGCTCCGGCTCGCAGCGGAGGAGGCCGCCTCCATCCGGCCATCGAGCATGACCACGCGGCTGACCGAGGGCCAGATGCCGAACGACGTGCTGGCCCTGGTACGCGCCGTCAACGGCGCTCTGGACCGGCTGCAGGCCGGTTTCCTTGCCATGGAACGGTTTGCCGCACATCTCGCCCATGAACTGCGAACGCCGCTTGCCGTGGCCAAGGCGCGCATCTCACGCCTGCCCGACGCCGCCGCCCGCGATGTCGAGGCGGATTTCAACGGCATGGAACGGGTCATCACGCAGTTGATCGACCATGTCCGGGTCGGCACCATCCACTTCGAGGCCGGCGATCGCGTGGACCTCGGCGCCCTGTCCGCGACGCTCGCACGCTTCATGGCGCCCATGCTCGTCCAGGCCGGGCGGAGGCTCGAACTGGACTGCCCGCCGGGCCCGGTCGTGGTCGCCGGGGCGCAGGACTTCCTGTTCCGGGCGCTGCGCAACCTGGTCGAGAATGCCATCCGGCACTCCCCGCCCGGCGGACTGGTCTCCATCCGCGTGTTCCGGACCGGGATCGCCGTGGAAGACGAGGGGGAGGGCTATTCCGATGCCCGTCTGCATGGCACGGACGAGCCGGACGACGCGACCGGCGATCGCTCGGAAGGTCTTGGCCTCGGCCTTGCCATCGTCTCCGAAACGATGGTCGCGCATGGCGGCAGGCTGGTCCTTGCCAACCGCGCGCAAGGCGGTGCCCGCGCGGCCATGACCTTTCCCGAACCGCCTTTTGCCGGACCGGACCTCAGCGAGTCGCGGTGAGCACGAGGCCCCGGATGCCGAAGCCCAGGGAGACCGGAAGGACCTCGATCGCGCCGCGATCGAACCCTGCCTCGGTCAGGAGATCCACGGCTTCCCCCCGGTCGAAGGTGCGGTGCGTCTCCGCTTCGCAGAACCGCCATTTCTCCATCGTGGCGCGTTCCGTGACATAGAGGCAAAGCCGCCCGCCGCCTTTCAGAACCCGGAAACAGTCCCGCATGTCATGGCCCGCGCGATCGAAGAAATAGGCGACGTTGACCGCCAGGATCCGGTCGAACGACTGGTCGGCGAAGGGCAACGGGGAAAACGGCCCTTCCCGCAGGTCGAGCCGCGACGCACGGATGGCCGCCGCGTTCTTGCGCCGGGCCATGGCAACCATGGTGGGCGAGTGGTCGACAGCCGTGAGCATTCCGCCGTCGAGATGGGTCAGGACCCGCTTCAGCCCCCGGCCGGACCCGAACCCCAGTTCCAGGACGTGATGATCCGGCCGGATATCAAGGTCATGGATCGCGGCGAGATAGGGTTTCCAGTTGAAGTGGGACATCAGGTGCCCGAGAACCCAGCCCGCACGCCCGTCCGGGCGGCGAAGCTGGTGTCCCGTGGCGGCCCAGACGTCGCGCCGCTGCAGGCCGGCGCTCATGCACCGGCTGCCTTCACCTTGCCGATCAGCTGCTTGATCACCAGCCGGCGGTTGTTGTCCCAGAGCGGCCGGTCGGCATTGGCCGGGATGGTCAGCGCCTTTTCGAGCACTTGCAGGGCATGGCCGTACTCGTGCTCCCCGTAGAGGAAATCGCCGTAGAAATACTCCGCGTCCAGGCTGTCCGGCGCGATCTGGACGGCCTGTTCCAGCAGGTGACGGGCCTTCTTGTTGTCGCCGAAGCCGATGGGGAAACCCGGAACCCGGTAATAGAGGACGGCAAGACTGGTCGTGGCCCCGGCATCCAGCGCCGCCGGGTCGATGTCATAGGCCTGCTGAAGCAGGTCGCGGGCCTGTTTCGCCAGTCCGAGCGCGGAAAACGCGCTGGCCATGGAAGCCCGTTCGCTGGTGATGATCCCGTCCCAGATCAGCGCCTCGGCGTGCCCGGGGTATTTCCGCACGAGATCGTCGGCCTGCTTGCCGAGTTCGTTCATCAGCGCGGTCTGCCGGTCGCCTTCGCGCATGGTGAATTTCAGCGTTTCCCATTGTCCGCGGACAGTGGCGATATCGGCCTGCATGGCCGAAGCATCGTCGGCGCGGGCCGGCTGGCTCGCCAGTGCGCAGGCGAACAGGCCGATGGCCGCGATGGTCTTGAAGGTGAGACTAGACATGGGATGCATCCTCGCTTGGTATTGGGTCGATGGTCCGGGCATGCCCCGGAACGATCGTGCTGGTCCGGGGAGTGACGAAACGGTCCACCATCCGTGGAGCCAGGGCCTGGAGCGCCATGAACAGGCGCTCGGCGGGAGATGGATAGACATGGTCCCTGCCCTGTTCGACGCCGCGCCAGATCTGCCGCGCGACCCGCTCGGGGCTGTCGGCTTTTCCTTCCGGCACGTAGGCCTTGAGCCGCGCCGCTGCATCGGTGGCAGTTGTCCGGGGTGCGGCATAAGTGACGGCGATGTTGCGTGCACGCAATTCGCGCCGCATGGCCACAGACACGCCCTTCACCGCCGCCTTGGACGCCGAGTACGCGGCGAAATGCGCTAACGGGATCTCGCCCAGCATGGAGCCGATGTTGACGATGCGCGGCGACCGCCCGCGTTCCAGCAGGGGAACCAGGTCACGGGTCAGGAACATGGGCGCCGTGACATTCGTCGACATCATGGCCAGGACAGTTTCGTCCGGCATCGCGGTCAGGCTGCCGGCGGCGATCACCCCGGCATTGTTGACCAGGATGTCGAGCCCGCCCCAGGCCGCGCCGATGCTGTCGGTGATACCGGCACGCCCGGCTTCGCTGGTGATATCGGCCGGCACGACCAGGTGCACCTGGCCCGGGTCGAGCAGGGTTCGGGTTTCGCGCAGGGCGTCGGCCCGGCGGCCGCTCAGGCACAGGCTTGCCCCGCGCCTTGCGGCCTCGACGGCGAGAGCGCGCCCGATGCCCGACCCCGCCCCCGTCACCAGCACGCGCCGTCCATCAAGCGGCCCGGGCAATGTTCGCCTCCTGCCCGAGGTCCTCGAAGATGGCCCCGTAGAGACGGTAGAACATTTTCGACTGGCCGATGATCAGGTCCTGCACGTCCCTGTCGGTGAACCCGTTGATGACCGTCTGGAAAAAGGCGACGTGGTCCTGGTCGAGCGCCCCGTGCGAGCGCAGGTAGGAAAAGCCCTTCTCTTCCGAGGTCCCGAAGCGGGCCTTGAGCGTATCGGCCACGCGGTCAGCCAGCAGCACCGAAAGCCCTTCCAGCACGTGGACACTTCCCAGCATGGCATAGGGACTGATGCGCTCGACCGCGTAATAGGTGTAGGCCACCATGATCCGGCAGGCCGCCCCCCCTTCTCCGGCCTCCACGGCGGCGGCGTCACCGCCAAGCGCCGCGATGTCGTCGAGGATCCACTTCTCGTGGCCCCTTTCCTCTTCCATGTATTCCACCAGCGCATCCTGGTAGCGCTCGTCGCGGGTCCGCGAGGCCGTCAGCGCCAGGAGCGGGAAAGTGTGCTTCACGTGGTGGTAGGCCTGTTCGAGAAAGGCAAGGTAGGTCTGCAGGCTGGCGCCCTGCGCAATGCCCTGCTGGACGATCGGAATGCGGAAGAAGGCGTCGCGTTCGGCTGCGGTTTCGGCCTGCAGGCGTTCATAGAAAGTCATGATGGCACCTTTCAGAGGCGGGGGAAATGTCGCCGGCCTGTTCGGCGGCGAGCGGGGAATGGTTGCGCGCAAGAAAATCACGGACCCGCGCGCGGACGATCCGGCCGTTGGACGTGAGAAGCCCTGCCCGGGCTGCATCGGCAAGCGACAGCGCGGCGATCCGGACCGGAATGGCGAAGTCAGGCAGGTCCCGGCAAAGGGACGTCACCGCCGCCCGCATCGCGTCCATCGAACCGTCCGCGATCCAGGCCTCGCCCTGCGGCGAAACGATCAGCAGCGCGTCGAGCGCAGCGCCGTCGCCACCCGTGACAGCGGCAAGGGCAATGCGCGGATCGGCCATCAGCGCGGCCTCGATCCATTCGGGCGAAATGTTGCGCCCGAAGGACGTGACGATGAGGTTGTCCTTGCGGCCATGGACAGTCAGGAATCCGTCCGCGTCGATTGAGCCGAGATCGCCGGTGCGCCAGGCCGGCCCGGCCGCAGTGCCGCCGAGATAGCCTGCCATCACGCCCGCGCTGGAAACGACGATCTCGCCCTCGTCGATGGCAATCGACACGCCGTCCAGCGGCTGCCCGGCCGTCCCTGTCCGCCGGGCACCCGGACGGTTCATCGCAACGACCGAACAGCATTCGGACAGCCCGTAGCCTTCGAACACGGGGATTCCCATGCGTTCGGCCGCCTCCAGCACGGGTGCCGGGACCGCCGCGCCGCCGACGGCAACGAACCGGAGGCTTGCCGGTGGCGTTAAGCCGAGCGCCTGCAGTTCCCCGACCAGGCTGCGAAGCAATTGCGGCACCAGCACGATCGCCGTCGGCCGGCGGGATGCCAGAAGCGGTGCCAGGCCGCGCCCGTCACCAGCGGCAACCCGGGACGCGAAAGCCGTGGCGAAATGCGCCCGCGCGCCGCAGAGGATCGGCAGGAACACCGCGCAGATCGTTTCCAGCAGCATCGGCAGGGGCAGGACCGAGAGGTAGCTGTCGGCGGCCGACCCGCCGCTGGCACTCGCCAGGCCCCGCGTCACGGCCTCGATCTGGCGCGTCGAATGGACCACGCCCTTCGGCGTTCCGGTGCTGCCGGAGGTGTAGATGACCAGCCGGAAATCGTCGCAAGGCGCCGGACACGTGCCGCCTGCCCCGTCGTGGGACAGGGCATGGGCAGGCACGCCGAATCTCGCGGCACGGGCGCGGTGGCTTTCCGTGGTGACGATGGCGTCGATTCCCGCATCGATGACGATCCGGCCAAGCTGGTCGTCGCTGAAAAACAGGGGCAGCGGCACCAGTGTCCTTCCGCGATGGGCCGCTGCCAGCATCGCGATGACGTAGTCGAGGCCGTTGGGGGCGGCGAGGCCGATGGTCGGCCCCTTGTCTTCCATCCAGCGCGCGGCATCGGCCAGCCTGTCGCGCAGGTCACGCCAGGTCAGCGCACCATTATCGTCGCTGAGCGCGATCCCGCCGGGCCGTGCTGCGGCTTGCCGCTCGATGGCATCAAAGAGAAAGCGCATGACCGGCCTCCGGGCGGGGAAGGATGACGGGCCGGACCGCGCCGGGATTGGCCAGCGCGAAGACGGCCGGTTCGTGGTCGTAATAGCTGCCCCAGCGCTGGAACCCTGCCACGCGCTGCCGGTCGGCAGGCGCCAGCATCAGCGGCGCCAGGCCCATGCGGGTCAGCATGCGTGCCAGGCGCCGGGTCAGCGTGAAGAAGCACCAATCGAAGCCGTTCTGCTGGCCGTAGCGCACGATGTCACCGATGAAGCGCGGCGTCAGTCCGGGATCGCGGCTGGCCAGCGAGGACACCTCGAAAATCCGCTCGCGCGCCACGAACTGCCCGGTCTGCGCGCCGATGATCTCCTCGACGGCACCATCGAGGTAGCATTCCGAGAAGAACCCGTCGCCGGCAAAACGCAGTCCGGCCGCGCAGACGAAGCGCCCGTCCGGGCCGGCCTTCGCGGCGATCGTCTCCGGGAACCCCGCCAGGGACGCGCCGTAACTGGCCAGGAAGACAGAAGAGATGAGGTGTTCCGCATCGCCGCGGTCGGCGGCCAGACGCCCCAGGATTGCAATCGGATGCATGCGAGCCCGTCCTTTCGTGTGACGGGTGCAAGCTCGCTTGCGTCGCTTACGGGCGGCTTACAGAAACGCGGCAAGTCCATGATGTTTCTGCGGCGGGAATGGGCTGTCCCCTCGCCCCTGTCCCGGAATGCCCGGCGCAACCCGGACCGATGGCTGTCAGGAGGCGTATCCGAGCCAGGATTCGAGCCGTTCCCAGCTTTCGTCCATGGCGAAGGTCGGCGACAGGAACGGGATGCCCACGTGGCCGAAGCGCAGCGACAGCTGGCCCTCCGCATGGCTTTCCGTCGCGCCCGCGATGGCGCCGAGATACAGTGCCGAGGCCAGGCCCGTCCGGTCGGACCCGCTCTTGCAATGAAGCAGGATCGGCTTCGGCGCGTCACGCATCAGGGCGACGAGTGCGCGGGCCTGTTCGTCCGTCAGCTCGCGCTTGGCCTGCATGGCGAAATCCACGTGACGGATGCCAAGCGCCTTCGATTCCCGGATTTCGCCGTCATACCACGCGCTGCCGGGCTTGGCGCCGCGCAGGTTGATGACGGTTTTGATCCCGTAGTCGCGATGGTAGCGGGCAAGGCTGTCCGGAGTGACCTGCGCTGCCCGGTAAAGCTGCCCCGGCAGGACTTCGTAGAAATTGCCCGTCAGTTGCAGGCCGGCGAGGTAGATCCCGGTCAGGGCCAGCAGCAGCACCGGCAACCCCAGCAACTTCAGGATCATTCGTCTTGAGTGGTTCATGCTTCCGTCTCCACCGCCCGACCGGTCGTTGCGCATCATCACGCTGCGTCATCGTGGCGCTTCTACGGCGGCCCGATGACGGCGGTATGTCGGCAATTCCCCGGTATGTTGAGGCGGCCACGCAACCGGACCGCTTCGTCCGTCGAAACGGCCGTGGCGGATGCGCCACGGCCGCGGTTCAGCCTGCGCCGTCAGTCGGTCTCGCCGACCTCCTGGCCGCCATCGTCGTCCTCGGCATCCCGGGCCTGGCCGCTGTCCTCGTTCGCTGCGATCACGGAGACCTTGCCCGTTGCGGTATCGACCGCGAAATCGTGCTCGGCGCCATCCTGTCCGAGGATGGAGACCTCATAATTGCCGACGCCGTTTTCCAGGTTGAACTGGAGTTCGGACACCTTGCCCGGTGCTTGCGCCAGGGCCGCGTCGATCGCTGCACCCGCGGACAGTTTCGCCGCGGCCAGCGCCTGCATCTCCTGCGCATCCGCCTGTGCCGATCGTTCGGCCGCAAAGGCCTGCGGGGCAAGGCCCGCGCCGAGCGCGGCTGCGAGCACGGTGGCGGCAATGGTCTTGGACTTGGTCATGTGGTTCTCCTTGTGACCGGCCGGCTCCATGCCGGTCCGGTAAAAGGAAGATGACCCCGCCATGTCACGCCCGCCTTTCCGCAACCTTACGGATTGTTCGGGCTTGTGGCCGGATCTGGGCAACAGGGCGCAGGCCGTTGCGCCGTCCGGCTTACAAATCCGTAAGGTTCCCGAAAGGCAGCTGACAGGTCGCAAAGCCATAAGGGCATCGTCCGGTCGCCGATGACCGGAGGGACCGTCGCCCGAGCGCCCGGCCCGTTGACCCATTCATTGCATGGCGGCCGCCCCGGCTGCCGAGGAGAGCGACATGACCACACTTGCCACGACCGCGGGACCGGCATCGGCCCGGCCGGCAAAACCCGTCTACAACCGCGTCCCGCAGGTGACGCCCGACTTCTGGATCGTCAAGCTGCTGGCAGTCACCGTCGGCGAGACGGCGGCCGATTACCTCGCCGTCAATCTCGGCCTCGGCCTTCCGGCCACTTCGCTCATCATGAGCGGCTTCCTGATCGCCGCCCTGGTCCTGCAATTCGCCCAGCGCCGCTATGTCCCCTGGACCTACTGGCTGGCCGTCGTCCTCGTTTCCGTCGTCGGAACGCTGATCACGGACAACCTGGTGGACAATCTCGGCGTCAGCCTGCAGGCGGCGACGCTCGGCTTCGCCATCGCGCTGGCGGCCACCTTCGCGCTCTGGTTCGCCATCGAGCGGACCCTGTCCATTCACACCATCTACACCTTCCGGCGGGAAGCTTTCTACTGGCTGGCCATCCTGTTCACCTTCGCGCTCGGCACAGCGGCCGGCGATCTCGTCGCCGAAGGCCTGTCGCTTGGCTACCTCCAGGCGGGGCTCGCCTACAGCGCCGCGATCGCCGTCATCGCGCTCGGCTACTACGTTTTCAAGCTGAACGGCATCCTGGCCTTCTGGCTCGCCTATATCCTCACCCGGCCCATGGGCGCCTCCTTCGGCGACCTGATGTCCCAGGCGAAGGCGGACGGTGGACTGGGCTTCGGCACCACCACGACCAGCCTCGTCTTCCTGTTCGGCATTGCCGTCGTCATCGCCTACATGACCATCGTTCATGACGGCGACGAGACAAAGCAGGCCTGAACCCGGTTTCGTTGCAGGCAGGTCCGCCGTGCCGGCACCGGATCGCCCACCGGGATCCGCAGCCACGGCCATGGCGGGCCAGACGACCGGGGCAAGACCTGCAACGGGCGGGCCGGGGAAAAACCCGGCCCGCATCTCCCCGAACGCCCCATCCTCCCAATCCCTTTTCCTACGGAACAAGTCCATGTACGACAAAGTCCATTCCGGGCCGGCAACCGGCCATGCCACATCGACTGCCGCAACCGTCACCAAGATCGCGGAAGTCACGCTGGCCTTCTGGGTCATGAAGATCATCGCCACGACGCTCGGCGAGACGACGGGCGACTTCATCGCCCAGACGCTGAACCTCGGTTATGTGGCCGGTCTCGGCATCACTGGCGCCCTGCTGGTTGCCGTCATCTTCTTCCAGGTCCGTGCCAGCCACTTTCACCCGGCCCTGTTCTGGGCCGCCATCGTGGCGACGACGACGGCCGGCACCGAGATCTCCGACATGATGGACCGTACGCTCGGCCTGGGTTACGCCAGCGGCTCCGTCATCCTGACCGCCGGCCTTCTGGCAACGCTCGCCGTCTGGTACTGGCGCGACGGCAACCTGAGCGTCGACCCGATCCGCCGCCGCGACGCCGAGATCACCTTCTGGATCGCCGTCGTCTTCTCCAACAGCCTCGGCACGGCCTTCGGTGATTTCCTCGTCGACAACGCCGGCCTCGGCTACGTCGAGGCCGCCCTCGTCTGCACCGCGGTGATCGGCCTCGTGCTGACCCTCCACTACACCCGCGCGATGAACGACATCGCCCTGTTCTGGATCGCCTTCATCTTCACCCGGCCCTTCGGTGCCACCTTCGGCGATTTCCTGACCAAGCCCGTGTCCCATGGCGGTCTCGATCTCGGCACGTACAATGCGTCACTGGTCTGCCTGGTGCTGATGACCGGTATCGTGCTGGCTTCCGTGCGGAACCATCGCCGGCAGCAGGCAACCATCGGCGCGACACGGCCGCTGGAAAGCGAAAACTGACCGATATCATGCCCGGTCCGCGGATCGCCCTTGTGGCGGTCCGCGTTTCAAAATGTTAGGGGCAGGTTTCCCGCAACCCCGGCGCCACCGGCGTCGTCAAATGGCCAAACGAACCCCGGGGAGCCCGGACGCATGCGACTTCTCCTGATCGAGGATGACCGGAAGACCGCCGACTACGTGCGGCACGGCTTTTCCGAGGCCGGCCATGTCTGCGACGTGACCGCGGACGGAACGGACGGGCTCTTCCAGGCGACCCGCGAAACCTATGACGTCATCATCGCCGACCGCATGCTGCCCGGCCTCGATGGCCTGTCGCTCGTCAAGGCCCTGCGCGCGGCCGGGAACCGTACGCCCGTCCTCTTCCTGACCTCCGTCAGCGGCGTCGACGACCGCGTCGAGGGCCTTGAGGCCGGGGGCGACGACTACCTGGTCAAGCCCTTCGCCTTTTCCGAGCTGGCCGCCCGCGTTTCCGCCCTCGCGCGCCGCCCGGCGATGAAGACCGAGGAAACCGTTCTGCGGGTCCACGACCTGGAAATGGACCTGATCCGCCGCCGTGTCACGCGGGCCGGCAACGACATCGATCTGCAGCCCAAGGAATTTGCCCTGCTGGAAACGCTGATGCGCGCCGAGGGCCGGGTGCTGACCCGTACGATGCTGCTGGAAAAGGTCTGGGATTTCCATTTTGACCCGCAGACGAGCGTTGTCGAGACCCATGTCAGCCGCTTGCGCGCCAAGATCGACAAGCCGTTCGACGTGCCTTTGCTGCACACCATCCGGAGCACCGGGTACAGCCTCCATGCCCCGCGCTGACCTGTTGAAAAGCACCGGCTTCCGGACAGCGGTCCTCTTCCTCTCGCTGTTCCTGGTGGCCGCCGGACTGGCAGGCGCCACGGCCTTTTTCGTCATTCGCGACGAACTCGTCGGCCGCCACCAGCGCGCGGTCGCCGACGAGTTCGGTTTCTTTACCGGCCTCTACGCGCAAAGCGGCGAAAGCGACCTGGTCGAGACCCTGCAGATTCATTCCAGGGCCGTCCGCAATCTCGACAGCATCTACCTTCTGCGCGGGCCGGACGGCGCCACGATGGCCGGCAACATCGATTTTGCCGGCGCCCTGCCCGCAACCGGGGAAGCCAGCGCCAGGGCCCTCGGACTTCCCGGCGACTACGATTATTTCATCCATTCCGGACAGGTCGGCAGCATGACAATGCTCGTCGGGGCGAGCGCCGAGGATCTCAGCGAGGTCGAGGAGGTCTTCTTCGAGGGCGCGTTCTGGGCCGCTCTGCTGCTGACGGTGGTTTCGCTGGCAGGCGGCGCGGCGCTGTCGATCCGGATGAACCGCCGCATCGCGGAGATCGAGGACGCTTTGGAACAGGTGGCCGCCGGCAATTTCGAGACGCGCATTCCCGGCAGCGGATCGGGCGATGATCTCGACCTGATTGGCCAGCGGATCGACAATGCCGTCGCACGCCTCGGCGCGGCCGTCGAGACCAACCGCCAGATTTCCAGCGACATCGCCCACGACCTGAAAACGCCGATGAACCGCCTGCGCATCAGCATCGAAACGGCGCTGGACAGGCAGGCAGCCGGTCAACCGGTCGAACAGGACCTGGCAGACATCGACGAAGAGAGCAGGACGATCCTGGCCACCTTCGACGCCCTGCTCCGTATCGCCCAGATCGAGGCCGGCGCGAGGAAGAGCCGTTTCGCGCCCGTCGATCTTGCAACGGTGCTCGCCAGCGTAACCGATTTCTACGAGGCCCATGCCGAGGAGACCGGCGGGAGGATCGAGACCCGCATCGCGCCCGACCTGCCGGCCATGGAGGGAGACCGGGAACTGCTGACGCAACTGGTTGCCAACCTTCTGGAGAACGCATTCAGGCATGCGGGCACCCGGCCCGCGATCGACTGTTCCGTCTCGGCGGTGGACGGCGACGTGGTCCTGCGCATCGCGGACAACGGACCCGGCATCCCGGCCGACGAACGCGACAAGGTGTTGCGACGACTCTACCGGCTGGACAAGAGCCGCACGCCCCCCGGATCAGGCCTCGGCCTCGCCATGGTCAAGGCCGTCGCCGACCTCCACGATGCGCGCCTGGCCCTGTCCGACAATGATCCGGGCCTCGCCGTGACAGTCACCTTCCCGCCACACGCCATCGGCGGCGGGTGACTCACCGCGCCCCAGTCCGGCAGTTTTCCGGCTGCCTGAAAAGGATGGGCCTAGTTCGTCACCAGGCCGAAGCGGCCAATCTCGGATTCGGTCAGCCAGTGGATGCTGTCCGCCGGCGATGCTGCGATGGTGAACCAGTAGAACTCGGCCGACCCCAGCATGGAGCGGATGTAGTCGGCGTAGATCCGGTGCACGCTGTGGTAGCTCGGAAATTCGCGCGCTTCCCGGTCGCCCTCGCTCCACGAGTGCACGCCGATCTTCGCGCCCTTCTCCATCGTGCGGCGTTCGCCGGCCAGGAACAGGTCGACAGCGCCCGACTCGATCTTCGAGTTGCTCTTCAGGTGCGTGTTCAGTCCCTGCTCGCGAACCCACTTCGCGAACGGGAACAGTGCCTCGTCGTCAAGCGATCCGGGCATGTCGGTCAGGACGAGCGTCCCGACCTGCGGATTGTCCCGCAGCGCCCGCTTCAGCTTTTCCGGCGTGCGGGCATTCAGCTCGCCGGAGATATACATGCGATCGCCGCGCACCTCGTAGCGGGTCAGGTCGCGATAGTTCGAGACGGTATCGCGAATGCCCTCGCCCGTTGGCGTCATCACCACGAGGGAGGCTGCAATTCCGCTGATCAGCACGACGGCGGCAAGAAACCACTTTCGCATCATCGATCCTTCTTCGAAGCTCGCTTGTTTCCCGGCATATAGGTGCTGTTGCGGCAGATGAAATCCTCCGCGCACAAATTTTGGCGAGAATTCCGAAAGCGTTTGAGGGCTCTTTTTCCGCAGGCGCACCGCCGGCACGGACGCAAACGGAGAGGCGAATCAGCAAGCATAATCCGCGCCAAACGTATCAGCAGATGGCGATAAGACCTGAAAATTTTTATCTGGCAAGTAAAAAAATTGCACATATTGGCTCGAATGAACCGCTTGGCACATTTATAGCGCTTAACATGTGAATAAAACGCCCGAACATGGTCGGTTCGCGGAATACGTTGATTCAAATCGAAAATCAAAGATTGATAAATTGCGATGACTTATAAGTATGACCTTACGTAAAACCAAAACACATATTTCATATGGAATATTTCAAATTACGCAGATAATAAGCCCGCTTCCTCGCCGCAGGGCGGGCAAGAAACGGTGAATGACAAGAATGTGCGGCAACTTGGAACAGAACGTCGTCGAAACGGCACCCGCCAGCGGGTCCCGGCTCGCGGAACACTACGCCAGGGCTCTGCTGGAATGCCACAGCGGCTATGATCTCTTCCGTTTGCTGAAGCAGATGACGCTGGACATGGGGTTCCGGTATTTCCTTGTCGTCCGCTTCCCCCTGGCCGGCGAGACCAACCTGGGCGACCTGTCGCTGCTGTCCAACCTGCCGGCGGAACTGGTTCAGGCCTACGACCAGGCCGATCTGCTGCGATCCAGCCCCATCCTCGAGAAACTGCAGGATTCCACCAGGCCAGTCGAGTGGGAAGCTGACGACATCAACGCGACGCGAAAGCCTGAAGCAGTCGAAGCCGCCGAGCGGCTCTACGCCGACTTCGGCATCCGCGCCGGCATCTGTTTTTCGGTTCACGACACCGAAGACCGGAGGGGCGCCATATCCTTTTCTGGCGACCGGCCGGCGTGCAGCATGGACGAGCAGCTATTCCTGTCCTGGATTTGCAATCAGGTTTTCGAGCGTGCTACCTTTTTCGCCTACGAAGAAGGCACGACAAAGCCTCAGCTCTCCGCCCGCGAACTGGAGTGCCTGGGCTGGACCGCGGCAGGAAAGACCAGTTCCGAGATCGCTGTCATCCTCGACCTGTCGGAACACACGGTCAATCACTACCTCACCGGCTGCTGTCAGAAACTGTCGGCCGCAAACAGGGCCCATGCCGTTGCCAAGGGCATCAGGCTCGGCCTGATCTGATCGGAAAAGCCATGTCGATCAAGAAACCGAATCCGCATCTCGACCTGCTGAAGGTCGAGATCAAGCCACGCCGCGTCAATGCGCAGGATCTCAACGACATCGGACTTGTTGACGCGAACCTCCTCGATATCCTCGCCCAGTTCGAGGAATACGGCGTCTGGCGCTTCGACATCGACGATGGTCTCGTCTATTTCTCGAAGGATGCCGCCGTGCTTCACGGAATGGTCCCGCAGCATGGGCCGATCGACCTGACCCGGGCAGTGGCAGCCTACCATGCCGATGACCGGCACCACGTCATGGAATGCCTCGAGGATGCCATCGAGCGCAAGTCGGGGTTCCGGTTCGTGCTGCGCATCGACGAGAACGGCCGCTGCGATCCCCCCCGCATCGTCGAGACGACCGGCCGGTACCGGCTCAACCGGCATGGCAGGCCCGAACTCTACGGAACCGTGCGCCAGGTTCGCACCCGGGTCCGCTCGGTATCGCTCAACAACTGAAAGCCCGCGGGCACCGTCCATCAGGTCTGAGCGCTGGCATCGCCGGCGTTGCCGAAGGATGTCCAGCCGCCATCGACGTAGAGGATGGAGCCGTTGACGTAGGACGCGTCCGGCGAGCTGAGGAACAGGGCCGCCGAGGCGATATCGGCAGGCCGGCCCATGTCTCCCAGCGGGATGCGGCGGCGAATGGCCGGACTGTCGATGCGCCCGGCATCTTCCAGCGCCTTGACGCCCGGGGTGCGGATGTAGCCCGGCGCGATCGTGGCGCTGCGGATCCCCATCGGCCCGAGTTCCGCTGCCAGGCAGCGCGTCAGGATATCGATCCCCGCCTTCGAGGCGCCGTAGGCATGGCGTGGCGCGAACGGCAGGAAAGTGTTGATCGAGCCGAGGTTCAGGACGATACCGCCGGGCTCCATGCTTTTCAGCGCCTCGCGGGTGCACAGGAACGCCCCGGCAAGATTGATGTCCAGCACGCGCTCCAGGTCTTCCCGGGTCTGCTCCAGCGCCGGCTTGAAGGCATCGGCAACGGCCGCGTCGTTGATCAGGATGTCGATCCGCCCGAAGCGGCCGCGAATGCTGTCGAAGGCTGCCACCACTGCTGCCTCGTCGGTGACATCGGTTTCCATCGCGACATGGGGCCCGCCAAGCGAAGCCGCGACACTGCTGGCCCCTGACCCGTCGCTGTCGAGCAGCACCACGAGGTCGCCCGCCCCGGCGAAGGTGCGCGCAATGGCCTCGCCGATCCCCTTGGCGGCGCCGGTCACGACAACCACCCGCTGTTGCCGCCCGGCCGGAGCCGCGTCCAGTTCCTCCGCCGGTGTCCCGTCAACCGGCGGATGCGCGTCGCCCGGCTGGTTGAACGACATCCAGCCACCGTCGACGGCCAGAACCGACCCGGTGATGTAGGAGGCCCCCGGCGAAGCCAGGAAACGGGCCGCGCGGGCGATTTCGTCCGGCCGCCCCATCCGGCCGACCGGAATACGGCGCCGCACGGCGGCCAGGTCTGCCTTCCCGGTCCGTTCCAGGTCCGCCACCATCGGCGTGCGCACGTAGCCGGGCGCGACCGCGGCAACGCGGATCCCCCGCGACGCCCATTCGCAGGCAAGCGACTTGGTCAGCGAGATCAGCCCGGCTTTGGAGGCGGCATAGGCATTGCGGCGGGGATTGCCCAGCACCCCGGCAAGCGATGCGATGTTGACGATCGCCCCGCCGTTCGCCATGCGCTTCGCCGCTTCCCGCGCCATCACGAAGGGGCCGAGCAGGTTGACACCGATGGCCTTGCGGAAGTCCGTGAGCGGCGTGTCCACGGTCGCGGCCATGGTGGGTCCGAGCGCGGCATTGTTGACGAGCACGTCTACCTTTCCGAAGACCGCGTCGATCCGCCGGAACAGCGCCAGGATCGCCGCCTCGTCATCGACATCACAGTCGAACCCGGCATGGTCTGGACCATGGCCCGTCATCAACGCCTCGATACCGGTGCCGGCAAGATCCACGCCGATCACCCGGTCGCCGTCCGCGACGAAAAGATCGACGAGGGCCCGTCCGATCCCCCCTGCGGCCCCGGTGACCAGCACGACGCGGCGGTGTTCAGACATGGGCATGGCGGGGTCCTCTCATTTAGCCGGTGCAAGGCGCCGGAATTGCCTGTCGCGATAGAGCAGCCCGCTGTCCCCCAGCAGCGTCGTGGCAACCACGCGCCCGAACAGGAGCCGGTGCGATCCGTAAGTGATGCTGTTCTCGAGACGGCAGTCGAAACTCGCAAGAGCACCGGCCAGCACGGGGGCCCCGGTTTCGAGGCCCGCCCACGCGCCTTCGCCGAACCGCGTGTCGCTATCCGTTTCTGCGGAAGAGAAAGCCCGGGCGACCGGATGCTGATCCTCCGTCAGGTAATTGACGGCGAACGCGCCGCCGTCGAGGATCAGCGGCAAGGCGGACGCCTCCCCGTTGACGCAGACCAGCAGCACGGGCGGATGGGCCGACACCGGGCAGATCGAGGTCGCGGCCAGCCCGTCCCGGGCGCCATCGTGATGGCAGGTGACGACGGCCACGGAGTACGCGACCTGCCGCATCGCGGCCTTGAACTCGGCCTCGCAGATCCCGTGGCCGGCCGACGGGCCGGGCGGTCTTTCAGGGCTCGCATTCGCCGTTTCGCTGATCCAGGGCATCCCGTCCCCCGTCAGAGAAGCCCGGCGGCCTTGCGCAATGAATAGATCGGATCGGACGGCGCGGCGGCACCGATCGGCTGGCGCGGCCCGAAGCGCTCCGCCTCGCCGGCGTCCGGCGGCTTCTGTTCTTCCACCCAGTCATAGGCCACCGTCCGGTCGGCCACCCGCCACTCCCCGTCCCGCTTTTCCATCCGGTCGCAGTAGCGGCCGGCCAGCAGGTACTGGCGCACGGTGCCCTCGCGGTCGGGACCACGCTGAAGCGCGTTGAAATAGCTCTCCACGATGGCCACGTCGGGACCGGCGAATTCGATCAGGATATTGGCAACCTGGTGCACGTTGCGCGGACCGGCCTGGAACACCTTCAGCGCATGGGCGATGAAGCCTTCGGCCGGACCGTCATAGGCGCCATGGCAATCGTGGGCATCCGGCCAGTAGGAACTGCGCAGTGCCGCCTCGTCGGCCCGGTCGATGCCCCGGCAGTAGCGGTAGATGCAATCGCGGATCGCTTCCCGGTCCAGCAGTCTCGTCAGTGCGTCGTCGGTCATGGGTCCGTCTCCTGTTTGCCGGATCGTCAGGCCGCCGGATCGGCGGCGGCGATACGAAACGGCGTTTCGGGAATCCCGCAAACGCCGAGCCCCTCGATCACGTGCAGGCAGCCACCGCGCGGATGCTTCGAGATGGCGCGCCCGGAACCGGAATCCTTGATGGAGGTCACGTAGAGCCGGTCCATCTCCGGCCCGCCGAAGGCAAGGCTCGACGGCAGGTCGGTCGGCGCGTCGAACAGCAGGTCCAGCGCGCCGTCGGGCGTGAACCGGGCGATCTTCCCGACCTGGATCAGGCAGGTCCAGACGCATCCCTCGGCATCCACCGTCGCGCCATCGGGTCCGGACTCCCATGGCGTCGTGTCCACGAATACGCCGGGCTCGCCGAGATCGTCGTCGGACGGACCATAGGGAAAGGCCCGGATCTTGCGGTCCAGGCTGTCGGCGAAATACATCGTCCGCCCGTCGGGGCTGAAACAGAGCGCGTTGGAGATCCGGATGCCTTCGGCGAACACCCGCGTTATGCCGGCTCCGTCGACGCGCCACAGGCTGCCCAGGGGATCGGCATGAACCCCCATGGAACCACACAGGAACCGGCCTTGCCGGTCGGTCTTGCCGTCGTTGAAGCGGATCGCCGGATCGGCCGGCTCGGGCCGGAACAACGGCGTGAATTCGCCGCTTTCGAGGTCGGCCAGCCAGATGCCGTCGGCCAGGCCGCAGACGAGGCGATTGCCTTCCGCCAGCGCCACCGAGCCGACCATCGAGGGCGTCGGCCATTGCCGCATCGCGCCGCTCTCGGGATCCAGCGACCGGATCAGCCGCGACACCCCGTCGACCCAGTAGAGCCGGCCGGTCCGGGGATCCCACACCGGGCTTTCGCCCAGCATGTCGGGCGTTTCGCAGACGAGGCGAACATTCGGTGTCATCGCGGAGCTTTCACAGCAGGACGGAATGACGGGGGGACCAGGTCCCCCCGTCGCAAGCCTTGGGAGGCCTTACTTCTTCAGCAGCGGGCAGGCGCTCTCCGACGGCGCGCGCCAGACGCTTTCCGGATCCAGCGTGGCAAGGATCTTGTAGTAGTCGTACGGACCCTTGGACTCATCCGGCGACTTCACCTGCACCGCCAGCGACGGACGCATCACCTGCCCGTCGGCGCGGATCGAGACGTTGTCCAGTTCGAAGTCGTTGACCGGCAGTTCGTGCATCTTGGCCATGACGGCTTCGCCATCGTCGCTGCCCGCCGCCTTCACCGACTTCAGGTAGTGGGTCACCGCGCTGTAGGTCGTCATCTGCGCTTCGTTCGGGTAGCGGTCGTTGAACGCGGCCTGGTAGCGCTTGGTGAATTCACGCGTGCCGTCGTTCAGGTCCCAGTAGGTCGGCGTCGTGAAACGCACGCCCTGCAGGGCTTCCAGGCCGATCGAATGCGCATTGTTGATGAACATGCCGAGCGGCGCCAGGTTCTGGCCGCTCTGGGTGATGCCGAACTCCGCCGCCTGCTTGATCGCGTTGCCGAGGTCGTTGCCGGCATTGGCGAGCGCGATGACGTCGGCCCCGCTGGCCTGCGCCTGCAGCAGGTAGGACGAGAAGTCGTTGGTGTTGAGCGGGTGCAGCACCGAGCCGATCACCTTGCCGCCGCCGGCCTCGATGAACTTGGTGGAGTCCTCCTGCCAAACCTTGCCGAACGTGTAGTCGACGGTGATGAAGTAGAAGGTCTTGTTGCCGGCCTGCAGCAGGGAGTTGATGGTCGCCTTGGCCATCGCGTAGGTGTCCTGCATCCACTGCGTGGTCATGGCGTTGCACTTGTCGTTGGTGAAGAAGCTCGCCGCCGACCCGGCCAGCAGGTACGGCTTGTTGTGGTCCTTCATCATGTCGCTGATCGCGCCGGCGATCGACGATGCCGAACAGCCGACGATGGCGTCCACGCCGTCCTGCTCGACCCACTTCAGCGCCGCCGCGACACCGATGTCCGGCTTGTTCTGGTCATCGGCGACCACGATCTCGATCTTCTTTCCGTCGATCTCGCCGCCGGCATCCTCGACGGCCAGGCGGGCCGAGGCCACGGAGCCCGGGCCGCAGTTGTCGGCATAGGGGCCGGACTGGTCGTTCATGATGCCGATGCGGATGACGTCATCGGAAATGCCGGCGGCCATGGTGGCCATCGGCGTCAGGACGGTGGATGCGGCCAGAAGCACCGCTGCTCCGAAACGGTAGGTGGTAGTCATGTCGTCTCCTCCACTGGTGTGTCTTCACTGCACGAAAGGACGGCCGGGCCTCCCGCCCGGGCCGTTACGAGAATGCGTAGGTGATGCCTCCGTCGACGAACAGCATGTCGCCGGTGATGAAGCCGGCCTCGTCGCTGGCCAGGAACACAGCCGCGTTCGCCACGTCGTCCGGTGTTCCGAGCCGGCCGATCGGCATGCGCTGGCGCCGCCGCTCCCAGGCCTCTTCGCTGACCACGCGATTGGCGCCTTCCGTCGGCGTCGGCCCCGGCGCGATGGCCGTCACGCGGATTCCGCGCGGACCGAACTCGGCCGCCGCCGACCGTGTCGACGCGGCAACCGCCGCCTTCACCGCCGAGTACATGATGCCATTCTTCATCGCGAGCACCGCGGCCGGCGATGCGATGTTGACGATGGCACCGCCACCGGCGTCCGTCATGTCGTCGAGAACCGCCTGGTAGCCCCAGATGACGCCCTTGAAACCGACGTCGATCATGCGCGCGATCATGTCCTCGGTCTGCTCCTCGAGCGGGCCGTAGCGGTTCCACATCGCGTTGTTGACGAGCACGGTGACCGGACCGAGCGCCTTCCGGGTCTCGGCCACGGCCGCGAAGACGTCATCGCGCTTCGCCACGTTTCCGGCCAGCGCGATCGCCTCCCCGCCGGCAGCCCTGATGGCCGTCGCAGCCGCCTCGGCGTTCTCCATCCTGAGATCGAGCACGGCAACCCGCGCACCTTCGCGCCCGAAGGCCTCCGCGATTGCGCGGCCGATGCCCTGCCCGCCCCCGGCGATCAGCGCAACGCGGCCCTGCAGGCGACCGCTCATGCCAACACCGCCAGGGTCCGCGCAGCACAACGGGACTGCCGCGGGACCTGGATGTCCGGAGCACTGGAACGGGCGTCCGAATGCTTGCGCATGGTCACTGTCTGCCTCCCGCAGCGGGAAGTCCGTCCGGCTTCCCGTTTCTTTCTCTTCAGCCGTGTTTCCGGCTTGACGAACGAAGCTTGTCACGGGCACACGGGGGAGACCAGAAGCATTTCATCCTTGCGGTTCAATTTCACATTTCTGAAAATGGGATCGTGAACGGGAGGCCGCCAATGCAAACATCGCAGGTTAAGTCCGCGACCCGCGCCATTGAAATTCTTGACTTTTTCAAGAGAACCAAGCAGCGCAGCGGCATGTCGGAGATTGCCCAGGCGCTTGGCTACCCGCAATCGAGCACGACCGTCCTGCTCAAGACGCTCGTCAGCCTCGGCTATCTCAATTTCGACCGCGTCGAGCGGCTTTATTTCCCGACGCCCAAGGTGACATCGCTCGGCGACTGGATCCCGCGCGCCCTGTTCGGCAGCACCCGCATGCTGGAGGCCATGCACGATGTCCACGCGGCCACCGGCGAAACCGTCTCGATCAACACGCGCAACGACATCTACCTGCAATATGTGCAGATCATCCAGTCCATCCACGCGATGCGCTTTCACGTCGATGAGGGAACGCTCCGGTTCCTGACCCATTCCGTTGTCGGCTGGGTGCTGCTGTCCACGCTGCCCGACGAGAAGATCGACAACATCGTGCGGCGGACGAACATTGCCATCGAGAAGCCGGGTGAACGGATCGACATTGCCAGGATCATGGCGGAAGTCGCGAAGATCCGGAAGCAGGGCTATGGCTACACCGAGAACCTGCCCTTTCTCGGCGGCGCAACGCTCTGCGTGCTCATGCCGGCCACCATTCAGAACCAGCCGGCGACCCTCGGGCTTGGAGGCGTCGCCGATCGCGTCCGCGCCAACAAGGAGCGCTATCTCGGTGTCCTGCAGCGCGCGGCGGGTTCCGTTCAGCCGACCGACCCCTTCGAGATGCCGGTCAGCATCGAGTTCTGATACCGCCGCGGACCGGGATCAGCCAGGCCCTGTCGCCGTTGCGCCTTCCTGTACGGGCGGCGGGGTCCCGCCATCGCCGCGGCGCTTGCGGGCGACCCAGCGGAACAGGGCCGACAGTTCCCCGACGAAACCGCGCCGGAAGAAGATGATGACGGCGAGCAGGATGGCTCCCTGCAGGATAAGCGCCCATTCGCCGAACCCGGCCAGTTCGTCGTTCAGCCAGATGATGATGCCGGCGCCGAACAGCGGACCGGACAGGGTTCCAAGGCCGCCGAGCAGCGTCATGATGATGACCTCGCCCGACACCTGCCAGGACGCGTCGGTCAGCGTGGCGAACTGGTAGACCGTCGCCTTCATGCCGCCGGCCATGCCCGCCATCGTGGCCGACAGGACGAAGGCCACCAGCTTGACCCGCTCCGGCGAGAAGCCGAGCGATTCCACGCGCTGCTGGTTGTCGCGCACGGCCTTGAGAACTTCGCCGTAGGGTGAATTGACGATCCGGTAGTAGGCGGCGACGGCCAGGATCGTGAGGGCCAGGATGACGTAGTAGTAGTTGAAGCTGTCATCGACGTTGACCAGGCCGAACAGCGGCGTGCGCGGGATCGACTGCATGCCGTCCTCGCCGCCGGTGAATTCGCTCTGCAGCAGGAAGAAGAAGACGAGCTGCGAGAACGCCAGCGTGATCATGGCGAACTGGATGCCCTGCCGGCGGATGGCGAGATAACCGACGAGAAGCCCGAGCAGGCCCGCGACGAGCGCACCGAAGGCGATTGCCAGTTCCACGGAAATGCCGGTTGTCTTCAGGGCCAGACCGGTCATGTAGGCGGCCGTGCCAAAGAACATGGCGTGGCCGAAGCACAGGAGCCCCGTATAGCCCAGCAGCAGGTTGAACGAGCAGGCGAAGACGACGAAGCACAGGATCGTCATCAGCAGCACGGGATAGAAGTAGAACGGCGCGGCCAGCGCCGCGGCGAAGCCCAGGATCAGGGCCAGGTGGGCAGGTTTCATTAAGTGGACTCCTTGCCGGAGAAGATGCCGGAGGGCCGGAAGAAGAGCGCCGCCGCCATGAACAGGAAGATGACGACCGAGGCGGCTTCCGGGTAGAAGACCTTGGTCAGCCCTTCCACCACGCCGAGCGCGTATCCTGCCACGACCGCCCCCGCGATCGATCCCATGCCGCCGATGACGACCACCGCGAAGACGACGATGATGACGTTCGAGCCCATCGACGGCGACACCTGGTAGATCGGTGCGGCCAGCACGCCGGACAGCGCCGCCAGGCCGACCCCGAAGGCATAGGTCAGCGTCATCATCCGCGGCACGTTGATGCCGAACGCCTCGACGATCTGCGGCTTTTCATTGGCCGCGCGCAGGTAGGCGCCGAGTTTCGTGTGCTCGATCAGCAGCCAGGTGCCGACACAGGTGACCAGCGAGAACACCACCACCCAGAGCCGGTAATAGGGCAGGAACATGAAGCCGAGGTTCACCCCGCCGGGGATCGGGTTCTGGTAGGGAATGCCGGTCGAGCCGTATTGCTGGCGGATTAGACCCTCGATCACCAGCACCATCGCGTAGGTGGCCAGCAGCCCGTAGAGGTGGTCGAGGTTCTGCAACTGCCGCAGGATCAGCCGCTCCATGGCCATGCCGAAAATCGCGACGATCACCGGCGCGACGAACAGCGCGCCCCAGTAGGGAATGCCCAGCGTCGTCAGCAGGATCCAGGCGACGAAGGCCCCCAGCATGTACTGCGCGCCATGGGCGAAGTTCACCACGTTCATGAGGCCGAAGATGATGGCAAGCCCCATCGACAGCATGGCGTAGAAGGAACCGTTGATGAGGCCGAGGAGAACCTGGCCGAACAGCAACTGGGTGGAAATGTGCTCGAACATCGCGTTCATACCCCCAGGTAGGACTTGACCCGGTCCATGCCGGTCTCGAATTCATCCCGCGTCAGGATGTCGACCACCTTGCCGTGTTCCACCACGACATGCCGGTCGGCCACCTTCTTGGCGAAGCGCAGGTTCTGCTCGACAAGCAGGATGGTGAACCCCTGCGTCTTGAGCTCCCGGATGATGTTGCCGATCTCCTGCACCACGACCGGGGCAAGGCCCTCGCTCGGCTCGTCGAGGAGAAGCAGCCGCGAGCCGGTGCGCAGGATGCGCGCGATGGCCAGCATCTGCTGTTCCCCGCCCGACAGCAGCGTACCGCGGCTGGCCGCGCGCGCCTTCAGGTTGGGAAAGGTCGCGTAGAGATCGGCGTCCGACATGCCGCCCTCGCTCAGCACCGGCGGCAGGAACATGTTTTCCTTCACCGACAGCGAGGAGAAGATCGCCCGCTCCTCGGGGCAATAGGCGATGCCCTTGCGCGCGATCTCGTAGGTGCGCCTGCCGATGAGTTCCTCGCCGTTGAGGCGGATGGAACCGGTCCGCTTCTGCAGGAAGCCCATGATCGAGCGAAGCGTCGTCGTCTTGCCGGCACCGTTCCGACCGATCAGCGTCAGCAGTTCGCCCTCGCGCACGTCGAAGGTCATGCCGTGCAGGACCTTGGATTCCGCGTACCAGGCGTTCAGGTCCCTGACCGAAAGCATCGGCCGGACATCCTGCGCCGCTGCCGTCTGGCTCACACGCTCATTCATCGACGCCTCCCATGTAGGCCGTCACGACATCGGGATTGTTCGAAACGTCCTCGTAGCTGCCCTCGGCCAGGATCTCTCCATGTTGCAGCACGGTGATGGTGTCGCACAGGGTCGAGACGACCGAGAGATTGTGTTCGACCAGCAGCACGGTGCGGCCTTCCGCTGCCCGCTTGATCAGTTGCGTGATCGGCTCGATATCCTCGTGACCCATCCCGGCGGTCGGTTCGTCGAGCAGCATGACGCGCGGTTCCAGCGCCAGCGTCGTGGCGATTTCCAGGGCCCGTTTCTTGCCGTAGGAAAGCTCGGCCGCGGTGGTGTGGCGGTTGTCGGCCAGTCCCACCTGGTCCAGCAGTTCTTCCGCCCGCGCATTGAGCGGCGCAACGGCGCGGAGCGAGCGCCAGAAGTGATAGGCCGCGCCGAATTTCGACTGCAGCGCAACGCGCACGTTCTCCAGCGCCGTCAGGTTCGGAAACGTCGCCGAGATCTGGAACGAGCGGACGAGACCGCGCTTGGCGACCTCGGCCGTCCGCAGCTTCGAAATGTCCTCGCCGTCGAAGATGATTTGTCCCCCGGTCGGCTGCAGCGTCTTTGTCAGCAGGTTGAAACAGGTCGTCTTGCCGGCTCCGTTGGGGCCGATCAGGGCATGAATGGATCCCCGGCGCACCGCCAGGTTCACGTGTTTGACCGCAGCGAACCCGCCAAAGACCTTTGTCAGGTCTCGGCCGATGAGGACATGGTCCTCCCCGGTAGCCCCGGGTCCGCCGGCCAGCCCTCCTGCCATGCTGGTGGCCATTGTCTTCCTCCCTTGCCGCCGTCGCCCGGCGTGTTGCTCAACCTGGCAGCCGCAGCACGGCCTTCGCCAGGATGTTGCGCTGGATCTCGTTCGACCCGCCGAAAATGGCCGGAGCCCGCGCATCCAGGAACAGGTTCATTGCATCCACGTGATCGTTGCCGATCGCGATATCGTCGAAGAGCCGCGCATCCTCCCCGGCCAGTGCCAGGGTTTCCTCCGTGATGCGCTGGTAGAGCTCGGTGGTGAAGATCTTCAGCATCGACACGTCGGCGCCGAGTTCCCCGCCCTCGCGCACGATCCGCGCATAGCGCTCGAAGGCCGATCCGAGATCGTAGAGGTCGAGCCGCAGCCTGGCATGGCGCGACAGGAAGGCGGGATCGTCGAAGGCGCCCCGCGCCCGGGCCAGCTTCTCCAGCCGTTCGAAGGCGATTTCCGGGCGTGTCGGCGCACCAAGGAAGATGCGCTCGTGGCCGAGTACCGACTTGGCGACCGTCCAGCCCTGGTCGATCGCCCCGACGACATTGTCCACCGGCACGCGGACATCATCGAAGAAGACCTCGCAGAAATCGGTCTCGCCGCGCAGGTTGGCGATCGGCCGCACGCCGACGCCCGGCGTCGTCATGTCGACCAGCAGAACGGTGATGCCCTTCTGGCGTACCGCCTCGTCGCGGCTGGTCCGCACGAGCATGAAGATCCAGTTGGCGCAATGGGCCAGCGTCGTCCAGATCTTCTGACCATTGACGACGAACGTGTCGCCGTCGCGCACGGCCGCGGTGCACAGGCTGGCGAGGTCCGATCCCGCGTTCGGCTCGGAATAGCCCTGGCACCAGACATGCTCGCCGGAGAGTATCCTCGGCAGGAAATGCGCCTTCTGCGCCTGCGTACCATGTTCGATCAGCAGTGGCCCGACGAGGCCGATCCCGTGATCGGGAATGCGCGGACAGCCGAGCCGGCCCCACTCCTCCACGTAGATCATGTGCTTGGCGGGGCTGAGCCCCATCCCGCCGTGCTCCACCGGCCAGGTTGGCGCCAGCCAGCCGCGCTCGGCCAGGCCGTGGTAGAACACCGCGACCTCGTCGAACGTCGGTCTCTGCTTGCGCATGAAACGCAGGTCCGCCGGACAGCAGTCCTCCACCAGGCCGGCAAAGGCCTGGCGGAAGTCCTCGTCCGTGACCGCGTTCCAGTCCGTCGCCATCAGATGTCGTCCTTGAACACCGGCTTGCGCTTTTCCATGAAGGCGCGCATCGCCTCCTTGGAGTCCTCGTGCTTCGTCATCTCCACCGTCAGGTTCTGCTCGAAGCGGTAGCCGTCGCGCAGCGGCATGTTTTCCACCGTGTTGATCGCGCGCTTGGCGAGGCTGAGCGCCTTCGGGCTCTTCGAGGCGATTTCGCGGGCGATCTTCATCGCCTCTTCCATCAGGTCCTCCAGCGGCACGCAGGCCTCGATGATGCCGCGCCGGTAGGCTTCGGCAGCGGGCACGCGGTAGCCGGTCAGGATCATGCGCCGCGCCAGCGAATGCGGGAAGATGCGCATGGTGTGGCGCGCCCCGCCCATCAGGCCGATGTCGATTTCCGGCAGGCCGAAGACGGCATTCTCGGACGCAAGGATGATATCGGCGTTGACGATCGGCCCCATGCCCGCGCCGAGCGCCGGGCCGTTGACCGCCGCGATCACCGGCTTGCTGGATTCCAGGATGCAGTTCGCCACCTCGCGGGTGCGCCGCAGGTGCTTCCAGGTTTCGCCCTTCACCGCGCCGACGTTGCCGCGCGACTTGATATCGGCGCCCGCCGAGAAGATCTTGCCGCGCCCGGTGATGACGATCACGCGGACCTCCGGCGTGTCCATCAGTTCGTCGAAGACGTCGGTCAGTTCCTCGGCGAAGTCGCGCGAAAAGGCGTTCACCGGCGCATTGTCCATCGTCACGACCGCGATGTGGTCGGCGATTTCGGTCTTGATCAGGTTGTTTTGCAACGGATGGTTCCTCCCGCGGTCATGCCGCGCGTTCGAGCTTCACGAAAGCCAGGCGCAGCTCTTCGGGCTGGCCCAGCATGGCGTTCAGGCTGATGGCCCGCTTCAGGTAAAGGCCGATGTCGCATTCGTCGGTGAACCCCATCGCCCCGTGCAGGTGGACCGCCCTGCGGCAGATCGAGACGGCCGCGTCTCCGGCGCGCGCCTTCGCCGCCAGCACGGCGAGCGCGGTACGCCGCCCCTCGCCGGCCTCCGCTTCCTCCACCGCGTTGCTGACGGCGGCGACGGCGAATTCAGCGTCGGACCACATATCGACGAGCCGGTGCTGGATCGCCTGGAAACTGGCGATCGGCTTGCCGAACTGGATCCGCGTCTTCGTGTAGTCGATGGTGTCCTGGACAGCCTGCGACGCGATGCCGGCAAGTTCCGCCGCCAGCGCCAGCCGTGTCGCGGCGATTGCCCGGTCAAGGACCGCTTCGCATCCGTCCGGCGTCACGATCATGCCGCTTGCAGCGACCGCGCAGTTGTCCAGCCGGACGGTGCCGATCATCGCGCCATCGACGCTGCGCTGCAGATCGACGGTCACGCCATCGCTATCCGCCGGCACGCTGAACATCGCCGGGCCGTTGCCGGTATCTGCGAGAACGGCGAAGTCCGTGGCGCTCGCTGCCTGGTCGACGTGGCCATGCGCTCCCGACAGCAAGAAGCCGTCCGCCGTTTCCCGGGCCGTGACCTTGCCGCCGCGCCAGGCCGGGGCGATGATCCGGCTCCCGTCGACGAACCCGGCCGCCAGCCGGTCCCGCTCGTCTCCGGCCGGCGCGCCTGCGAGCACGCAGGACAGGAACACGGCCGACCCGGCCACCGGCTCGCAGAGCAGCGCCCGCCCGAGGGCTTCCGACAGGATCGCCTGTTCGCGGACGCCGAGCCCCGAGCCGCCGATCGTTTCAGGCAGCAGCAGGCCGGTCCAGCCGGCTTCCGCCATGGCCGTCCAGAGCGCCCTGTCGGTATCGCGCGCTTCGCCCCGGCGCGCCCGTAGCGACGCGGCCCCGGGATGACGCCCCGCCAGCGCCGCGACGCTGTCGCGCAGCATGGCCAGCGTTCCGTCCGGATCGTCGAACCGTAGCTCAGGCATGGCTCCTCCCCGCCCCTCCCGGGCCTTCACGAACCCTCAGGCCGGCAACAGGTGGTCACGGAACTGCTCGCGCAGCTTCGTCTTCTGCAGCTTGCCTGTCGCCGTGTGCGGCAGTTCCTCCACGAAGGCGATGTCGTCCGGCAGCCACCACTTGGCGACGCGATCCGCCAGGAAGGCCATCAGGTCGTCCCGGTCCGGCTGCCGCCCGGCCTTCGGCACGATGATCAGGAACGGTCGCTCCTGCCAGCGGTCGTGCGGCAGGCCGATGACCGCCGCTTCCTGAACCTCCGGATGTGCCATGGCGGCATTTTCCAGGTCGATGGAGGAGATCCACTCGCCGCCGGACTTGATGACGTCCTTGGACCGGTCTGTGATCTGGACATAGCCGTCCGGCGTGATCTTGGCGACGTCGCCGGTCGCGAACCAGCCGTCCTCGTCGACGACCGCGCCGCCTTCACCCCTGAAGTAGCCTGCCGTCACCCAGGGTCCGCGCACCTTCAGGTCGCCCGCCACGGAGCCGTCCTGCGGCAGGGGCGTGCCATCCTCGCCGACAATGCGCAGCTCGACGCCATAGATCGCCCGTCCCTGGAGCACCTGGACGTCGACCTGCTCGGTCTCGGTCAGGTCCTTGTGCCGGGGCAGCAGGTTTCCGATGGATGCCAGCGGGCTCGTCTCGCTCATCCCCCAGGCGTGGATGACGAAGACGCCGAAATCCCGGCGGAAGCGTTCGATGATCGCCCGCGGTGCGGCTGATCCGCCGATGACCACCCGTTCCAGGCAGAGGTCCGACGTGTCGATGCCCGGGGTCTCGTCGATGTGCTTGAACAGGCCGAGCCACACCGTCGGTACGCCCAGCGAGAAATTGCAGCGTTCCGCGATGGCCAGCTCGAACAGGTTCTTGCCGTCCAGTTGCGGCCCCGGCAGCACCAGTTTCGCACCGCACATGGCGGCGGCATAGGGAATGCCCCAGGCATTGACATGGAACAGCGGCACGGCCAGCAGCACGCTGTCGGCGCTGGAGAGCCGCAGCCCGTCGGCCGCGCAGGCCGCGAAGGAATGCAGCACCGTCGAACGGTGCGAGTAGAGCACGCCCTTTGGATTGCCCGTCGTGCCCGACGTGTAGCACAGAGACGACGCCGTGGTTTCTTCAAATTGCGGCCAGGCCAGGTCGTCCGCCTGCTCCGCAATCATGTCCTCGTAGGCAAGGCAGCCCTCCGGCGTCGACGGACGGTGCGCCGCATCGGTCATGGCGACGAAGGTCTCGACCTTGCCAAGCCGTGGCGCAAGGTCGGCGACCAGCCTGGCGAAAGTGATGTCGAAGAAAAGCACCCGGCTTTCGGCATGGTTCAGGATGTAATCGATCTGTTCGGGAAACAGGCGCGGATTGACCGTGTGCAGCACGGCGCCAATGCCGGAGACGGCGAAATACAGCTCCATGTGGCGATGGGTGTTCCAGGCCAGCGTGGCGACCCGGTCGCCCGGCCTGATCCCCATGGCAAGCAGTGCCTTGCCGAGCCTGGCCGCCCGCGAGCGGATCTCCCGGTAATTGGTGCGGACATCCACGCCCTCGCAGGTCCGGCTGACGATCTCGACGGTCGGATGATAGGCCGCGGCATGCTCGATCAGGGACGAAATCAGCAATTGTCGATTTTGCATGAGACCAAGCATGCGTCATGTCCTCCCTTGGATCCCGTATGGCCGGGATTTTCTCAAAGCTTCCGGCCAACCGACCGGTAAGTCAACAAACCGGCACGGGCGGCGGAACATTTCAGAAATGTGAAATCTCCGGCCGATGCCACGGTGGTTTTGCCCCCGCTAGGACCCGCGATTCCGGCTCGAAAGACAACCGGCCAGGCCCAGGAACCAAGGCTTTCAGCCCGGTGTCAGCACGGCCCTGCCGATCACGCCGCCCGCTTCCAGACGGTTCATGGCACCCTCGGCTTCGGACAGCGGGAAACGGACCGTGGGGATGGGCTTGATCGCGCCGGTCCGGGCGATGTCCAGCAGTTCGCCGAGTTCGGCCAGCGAGCCGACATAGCTGCCGGCAATGGTCACCGCCTTCAACGCCACGAGCGGAAGCGGCCAGGGCGAACTGCCGCCAAAAAGGCCGACGCTGACCAGCATGCCGCCTTTCGCCAGCACGTCGAAACCGAGCTTCGCCGTGGCTTCCGCGCCGACGAAATCGATCACCGCGGATGGCGCACCGCCACACGCCTTGGCAATGGCCGAAGCGGCATCTGGATCGCGCGGATCGACGACGGCGTGGGCGCCGGCTGCCCGCGCGGCCTC
Organism: Zhengella mangrovi; assembly: GCF_002727065.1. Classification (GTDB taxonomy): domain Bacteria; phylum Pseudomonadota; class Alphaproteobacteria; order Rhizobiales; family Rhizobiaceae; genus Zhengella; species Zhengella mangrovi. Next base: position 77,996 of record NZ_PDVP01000017.1, read on the forward strand.
CCGCTTGGCCGGATCGATGTCGGCGACGACGGGCGCCGGCATGTCGAGCGCGCCGATCAGCTGGATCGCGGTCAGCCCGAGACCGCCGGCGCCGATGATCAGCACGGGTTGCCGGCGCGGCCGATCGCCGAGCTTCTTCAGCGCGGCATAGGTCGTCAGCCCGGAACAGGCCAGCGGTGCGGCGTGCATCGGATCCATGTCGCCGATGTCGAACAGGTAGCGCGGATGCGACACACGGATCTGCGTCGCGTAGCCGCCGTCGACGTGAATGCCTAGGAATTTCGGCGCCACGCAGAGATTTTCCTGGCCCGACTGGCAGGCCGCGCAGACACCGCAGCCGCACCACGGATAGATCAGGTAGTTCCGGGAGATATCGATGTCACCGGCATCCGGACCGGCAGCGATCACGCGGCCAACGTTCTCATGGCCGAGCGTCCTCGGCAGGCTGACGCCGCGCTGGGCGTATTCAAGCCGGGCCCCATGGCCGAGGTCGACACCGCCTTCGCGCACGTGCAGGTCGGTGTGGCAAACGCCGGCGGCCAGCACCTCCAGGATCACCTCGCTGCCCTGCGGCGTCATGTCGGCGCGGTCCTGGCCTTCGAGCGGCTGTCCGAAACGGGTGATGCATTGGCAATGCATGGTGTCTGCTCTCCCCTGTGTCAGGCGCCCTGCCGGCGCCTGCGCATCTGCTTGACGATGTTGAGCTGGTGGATCTGGCTTGTTCCTTCGTAAAGACGGAACAGCCGCACGTCGCGGTAATACCGCTCGATGGGGGCATGGTCGGCCACGTAGCCGGCACCGCCGAAGACCTGCACGCAGCGGTCGGCGACCCGTCCGCAGGCTTCGGAAGCGAAATACTTGCAGATCGACGCTTCCAGCGCGATGTCCCGCCCCTCGTCACGGGCCTGTGCCGTCTGCAGGATCAGCGCGCGGGCGGCCTCGATCTCGGTCCGGCAGTCGGCCAGCAGCGCGGCGACGAGCTGGAAATCGATGATCGCCTGGCCGGACTGGTGGCGCTGCTCGGCGTGGTCCATGGCCAGGTCGAGCATCCGGATGGCCGGCCCGGTGCACAGCGCGGCAAGATGGATGCGCTGCTTGTTGAGCACCTTCATGGCCGTGCGGAACCCCTGCCCCTCGACCCCGCCGATCAGGTTTCGTGCCGGCACGCGCACGCCTTCGAAGCGCACTTCCCCGACCGGGGAACCCGCCTGTCCCATCATCCGGTAGGGCGCCGACGTCGTCAGCCCCGGGCTGTCGCGCTCGACGATGAAGGCAGAGACCCCGCGTGCCCCCGTTGACCCGGGATCGGTGCGCGCCATGACGGTGAAAAGCCCCGCGATCGGTGCATTGGTGATGTAGCACTTCAGCCCGTCGAGGATGTAATCGCCGCCGTCACGCCGCGCCGCGGTCGTCAGGGCGCTGGCGTCCGACCCGGCGTCGGGTTCGGTCAGGGCGAAACTGCCGGTCACTTCGCCGCTCGCCAGCCGCGGCAGGTAGTCCCGTTTCTGCTCTTCGGTGCCGTCGGCGACCAGCGCTTCCGAGCCGATGCCGGTATTGGTGCCGACGCGGGCGCGAAAGGCGACCGAGCATTGCGACAGCTCCATTGCCGCCAGTACCAGTTCCTCGGTCGTCAGGCCAAGCCCGCCGTAGTCTTCGGGGATCGACCATCCGAAATAGCCCCGCGCCGCCATGTCCTCGACAATCGCACCCGGCACTTCGTTGGCCTCGGCCACGGCATCTTCGGCCGGATGCGCCACCGCGCGGACCCAGCCGTGCACGTCGCCCAGCAGGGCGTCCAGCCGCGCGCGGTCACGGATCAAGACCGGTCTCCGCCGCCGGATGTCTTGCCAAAACGCGGACGGCGCTTCTCGAGGAAGGCAGCCAGCCCTTCGCCCGCCTCTTCACCGTAGCGCGCGGCGTTGATGCCCCGGCTTTCGATGTCGATCTGCGCGGCCAGCCCCTGCCGTGGCGCCTCCTCGATCTGCGCCTTGATCACGCTGATCGCATTGGGCGCACCCGTGGCGCAGATTCCGGCCAGGTCCAGTGCGGCATCAAGCGCCCCTCCGGCCTCCGCGATGCGGTTGATCGCGCCCGCCGCGAGCAGGCGCTCTGCCGGAAGCGGGCGGCCCAGCATGGCCATTTCGGAGACGATCTGACGCGGCAGGGCTTCCCGCAGGAAATGCAGCGTGCCGCCATCCGGCGTCAGTCCGACCTTGACATAGGCGACCGTGAACGCGGCGCCGGCCGCCGCCACGACCATGTCGCAGGACAGCGCCAGCGCTACGCCGAGACCGGCCGCACCGCCCTCGACCGCGGCAATCACGGGCTTGGGACAGGAGCGCACGGCAAGGATCATCGCGCCAAGCGCGTCGGTATTGCGCGAGACCTGGGCCAGGCTCTGGCGCCGGCTTTCCTGCAGGGCGGCGACATTGCCGCCCGACGAGAAGAACCCGCCCGCGCCCTGCAGCACGACCGCGCGAATGTCGGGATCGCTGCCCGCATCCATGAGCGCGGCGCTCAGCGCCTCGTATTGCGCCCGTCCGATCGAGTTGCGCGTCGTCGGGCCATCGAGCGTCAGCACGCGGATGGCACCGTCCCGCGTTTCGATCCGCAGCTCTGTCTTGCTCATCGCGATCTCGTTCATGGCGGAGCCCTTTCAGACAATGTTCCGTTTGCGCAAGGCGGCGATCTCGTCCGGTCCGTAGCCGAGGCCGGAGAGAATGGCATCGGTGTCCGCCCCGAGGCGCTTGGCGGCCCAGCGGATCCTTCCCGGTCTGCGGGTGAGCCGCGGCACGACGTTCTGCATGCCCACCGCGCCGAAATCCTCGTCGGGGACCCGGGCAACCATCTCGCGCGCCTGCACCTGCGGATCGTCGAAGATCTGTTCCACCGAGTAGATCGGGCCGATCGCACCGCCTTCGCGGGCAAACGCCTCGAGGATCTCGTCCAGCGTATGGCTCTCCATGTAGCCGGCAAAGATGCGGTCGAGTTCGTCGCGGTGTTCCAGGCGCTGCCGGTTGGTGGCGAAGCGCGGATCGTCGATCAGGTCCGCCCGGCCGATGGCCCTGAGGTTGGCCGCCGACATGCTGTTGGTCGATCCCGTGACTGTGACGAAGCGGTTGTCGCTGGTCCGGAAGACGTTGGCCGGCGCAGTATACTGGTTGTTGTTTCCGTCGCGCTCACGCACCAGGCCAAGCTGGTCGTACTCGATGGCGATATTGTCGAGGATGCGGAAGGTTGCCTCGGTCAGCGCGAGGTCGATCTCCTCGCCCTGGCTGCGGCCGCGGTCGATCCCGTAGAGCGCGGCCATGATGGAGAAGGCACCGAACAGCGCGCCGATGCTGTCGCCGATCGGGTAACCCGGATGAACCGGCGCGCGGTCCTTCATGCCCGTGATGTAGGTCAGCCCGCCCATTGCCTCGAAGATGCGCGCGAAACCGCCAAGGCGCGACTTCGGCCCGGTCTGCCCGAAGGCCGACACCCGCAGGATGACCAGCTTCGGGTTGATCGCCCAGAGCGTATCGCGGTCCAGCCCCCACTTGGCCAGCGTGCCGGGCCGGAAGTTCTCGATCAGCACGTCGTGCGTGGCGATCAGCTTCTTGATGATCTCCAGGCCTTCTGGCTGGCGCAGGTCGAGCGTCCCGTAGCGCTTGCCGCGGTTCGTCACCTTCCACCACAGCGGCTTGTCGTCGCGGAACGGCGGAAAGCCGCGCAACCCGTCGCCCTGGCCCGGAATCTCGAACTTGGTCACCTCCGCGCCGAAGTCCGCCAGCAGCGAGGCTGCGAACGGACCGGCGATGATCGTGGCGATGTCCAGGACCTTCAACCCGGCCAGCGGGCCAAAGGACGTGTCGGTTTCAGTCATGCGTCTGTCCTTGCTCTGGCAGGGCGCACCCGGCGGCTGTCCGCCATCGGGGCGCGCGCCTCATGCATCGCGGGTCTGCCGGGGGCGGCGGGCAGCGAGCCCTTTCCACGCCGCCGAACCGACGGCCCACAGCAGGACGCCGAAGATGATGGTCACGATCGTCGCCGAGATCGGGCGGTCGATGAACGTGTTGAAATCACCGCCGGAGACGACCAGCGCGCGCCGGAAATAGACCTCGATCATCGGTCCGAGAACGAAGCCGAGCAGCAGCGGCGCGACCTCGAAGTTCAGCGCCCGCATGCCGACACCGAGGAATCCGAAGCCGAGCAGGACGAAGACGTCGAGGACCTGGTAGTTGACGCTGTAGATCCCGATGCAGGTGAACGCGACGATCACCGGGAACAGCAGGTTGTACGGGATCTTCAGGAGCTTCACCCACATGCCGATCATCGGCAGGTTCAAAATCAGCAACATGAAATTGCCGATGATGAAGCTGACCACCAGGCCCCAGAAAAGATCGGGCTTGGACTGGATCACGTCAGGCCCCGGCAGGATGCCGTGGATCATCATGACGCCGAGCATGATCGCCATGACGGGATCGCCCGGAATGCCGAGGCTTAGCGTCGGGATGAAGGCCGCCTGCACGGACGCGTTGTTGGCCGCCTCCGGTGCGGCGACGCCCTCGATGGCGCCCTTGCCAAATTCCTCCGGATGCTTGCTCACCCGGCGCTCCACCGCGTAGGACACGAAGGTAGCGACGAGACCGCCGGTACCCGGGAGCGCGCCGAAGAAGCCGCCGATCACCGAACCGCGCGCCATCGGCATCGTCGAGCGCCGCCAGTCCTCCGCCGTCGGCATCATGTCCTTCATCCGGATATTGCCTTCCTGCACCTTGGGCAGTTCGGTCCGCCCAGCATTGGCGATGATCTCCGGCAGGCCGAAAAGGCCGATGGCGACGGCCACCAGCGGCAGCCCGTCGTAGAACTCGGTCATGCCGAAGGTGAAGCGCGCGACGCCGCTGTTGAGGTCGAGACCGATCAGGCCGATGGCGAGGCCGAGCGCGACCGAGGCCAGCGAGCGGATCGAGCGGCCGGTACCGATCACCGCTGCCGCCACGAGACCGAGCGTCATCAGCGCCACGTATTCCTGCGGCCCGAACTTGAGCGCCACGCGCGCCAGGGGCACCGAGAATCCGGCCAGGAGTACGACGCCGAAGGACGTGCCGACAAAGGACGCGATGGCCTTCATGAACAGCGCCGGCCCGGCCCGGCCCTTCTGCGCCATCGGGTAGCCTTCGATCCCGGTCACCGCGCTGGTCGCCGTGCCGGGCAGGTTCATCAGGATGGCTGCGGTGGAACCGCCGAAGTCCGCGCCGTAGTAAATCCCGGCCAGCATGATCAGGCCGTAGGTCGGATCGATGTGGTAGGTGATCGGCATCAGCATGGCCATCGTCGCCATGATCCCGATGCCGGGAAGGACGCCGACGATCGTGCCGAGGAAGACACCGAGGAAGCAGTAGAAAAGGCCGGCGGGAGAGGCCGCGACCGATAGGCCGAGCGCGATATCGGAAACGAGAGTGCTCATGTCAGTACGCCTTTATCTGCAGCCCGAGACCGACGCGGAAGATCAGGACCGACACGATCGCGGTTCCCGCCGCGAGCATCAGCGCGGATTTCATCGACGTGTTGCGGTTGCCGAGCGCCGACAGGAAGACCACCAGGAAAACGGAAACCAGCATGCCGGCCGATTCCACCGTGAAGGCGAAGGCGACAAAGGCAGCGGCGACGAACAGCGTGCCGCGCAACTGGTCCATCCCCATCGGCTGCGGCATGTCGTTCGGCCGCGCGGTGAGGATCATGATCAATGCCAGCACCACCATGGCACTGCCAAGGATGACCGGGAAATAGCCGGGCCCCATGCTGCGCAGGGTGCCCATGTCGTAGGTGGAGGCTTCGAGGATGATGAACACGCCAATCGCCGCCGTCACCAGTCCGGCAATCAGGTCTTCCATTCGTTCTGTCACGTATCGCATTGCCCCTCCCTTCGGTTCAGATGCGCCTTGTTCAATCCTTGTTCGTGGCAGGCTGCCGGGCACCGGCCTGCAGGGCCTGGCCCGTGATCATGGCGGCTCCGCCGCCGACCAGGAACCGGCACAGGGCGTCGAGCCCGTCATGCGCCGCGCCGCGCCATCGCAGCGCATTCATCCGCAGGCCGCCCGGCGCCCATTCCAGCGCGATCGTCCGCGCCAGCATCTCGCCGGCTGCGACCGCCGCCATGCGCTGGGCACCCTGTCCTTCGCCAAAGACGTAGAGCAGGGAAAAATCCTCCGTTCGCGCTGCAAGCGCGGCGCAGGCCGAAGCCGTGTCGCGCACACGGCTCAACGTCTCGCCGGCACCGTCATTGCGACCGAGCGCCGAAAGGTCGATCACGGCACGAAGCAGCCCCTGCTCGCCCAGGGTCGAAGCGCCTGAAATCCGGACGATGTCATCCTGCGCGCCGGCCGAAAAAACGTCGCCGTCCCCGATGACCGCGATGCGCCCATCCCCGGCCACACCCCTTGCCGGAGAAGCACCCGCCGGCGCCGGGCCGGACAGGCCGGCGCCGTCCACCTGAACGGTCTCACCGGACAGCACCTGTCCGTCATGGCTGGCGGCGAAGGCGATTACCGAGGCGATGTCGTCAGGCATGGCAAGGCGGCCGATCGGGATCGAGGCCGCGACCTTGTCGAGATCCACGCGCCCTTCCCGGTGCAAAGCGTCCACCAGCGGCGTCCGGGTGTAGCCCGGCGCCACCGCGCTGACGCTGATCCCGTGTGGTGCGAGCAGGTCCGCATAGGCCCGGGTCAGCGCCACGATCCCGGCCTTCGTCGCGCTGTAGGGGCCCCGCAGGGCCAGCGGCCGGAAGGAGGCCCCCGACGCCAGGTTGACGATGCGCGACCCGCGCGGAAGCACGTCCCCGGCCGACGCGCAGATCGCATCCACCGCGACCAGGTTGAGATCGACCAGGCGCTGGAAAGCCTCATCCGGCAACGAAACGATCGGACGCCCGGACGTATCGGTGACGCCGGCATTGTTGACGATGACATCGAGGCCGCCCAGCACATCGGCTGCCCGGGCCGCCAGGCCGGATGCAGCGGCGCGATCCGTGAGATCGACCGCCAGCGCGGCATGGCCTGGCCCCAGTTCGGCAACGCGCGCCGAGGCGGCCGCGCCATCGATATCGGCAAGCGCAACGCGGTAGCCGCATGCGGCGAGGCGCCGGCAGGTTTCCCAGCCGATGCCGTTGGCACCGCCCGTCACCAGCGCCCGCTGTCCGCTTTCCGTGTTTGCCTGGCTGACCATCTCGCGCCTTGCTTCAGGTGATCGCGATGCCGATGCCGCCATCGACCGACAGCACCTGGCCGGTGACGAAATCGCTCTCGGCTTCGAGCAGGTAGACGATCGCCCGCGCGATATCGTCGACCGTTCCCAGCCGGCCGAGCGGCGTGTTGGCGATCCGCTTGGCGTCGCGGTCCGCATTGCGGTGCTTGGCCGTGCCCTCGGTGGGAATGGCGGAGGGCGCAACGGCATTGACGCGGATGTTGCGCGATCCGAGCTCGACGGCGGCTGCGCGGGTCATGCCCATGATGCCGGCCTTGATGCCGCTATAGACCAGCGAGTTCGGTGCGGACCGGAAGCCGGCCGCCGAGGCGACGTTCACGATCGTTCCGCCGCGTGTGTCATCCATGGCCGCCGCGGCATGCTTGATGCCCCAGATCACGCCGGAGAAGCCGACAGCAAGCATGCGGTCGACGGTTTCGGGCGCAATGTCCGGAATCGACTGGTAGCGTACCCAGGCGGCGTTGTTGACCATGCCGTCAAGCCGGCCGGTTTCCTTGACCACGGCGGCGACGGCCGCTTCCACGCCTTCCGGTGTCGAGACGTTCTGGACGACGGGAATCGCGGTGCCGCCGGCAGCCGTGATCTCTTCCACGGCCTCGGCAACGAATTCTTCCTTGAGGTCGTTGACGCCCACGATCCAGCCGCGCGCGGCCATGTGCTTGGCGGTGGCGCGGCCGATGCCATGGCCGGCACCGGTGATCAGCAGGGATTTCCGGTCAGCTTGCATGGCTGGTGTCTCCGTACCATTCGTTGACAGACGAGGTGATGAGCGCGTGGCCCAGGGCTTCGAGGCGATCCGCCGCTTCGCCATAGGCGGCCTGCGCCCGCATCTGGCGGAGATGGCGATGCAGCGGAACTTCCCAGGTGAAGCCCATGCCGCCGAAGATCTGGATGGCGTTCTCCGCTACCGCCGGTCCCAGCCGCGCCGCGTTCATCCATGCCGCGTCCCGCACGAGGTTTTCGTCCTCGCCGTGATCCGACAGGGCGCGCGCAACGCCGTTCTTGATCGTTTCGGCCGCCAGCGCATCGCGCGACATCTTGTGGCGCAGGACCTGGTAGGACGAAAGCGGCCGCCCGAACTGGACACGCTCCTGCGAATAGTCCATCGCCAGCGACAGGCAGTGCCAGGCCGAGCCGTGAATGAAGGCCGCCCGCAGGAGGTCTGCCTCGGCGCGCAGCGTGCGCACTGCATCCGCGTCCAGTTCGATGCCTTCGAGCGGCCCGTCACAGCGGAACGACGCCGCCGGCGCATCCACGTCCCAGTGGTCGGAACCGGTTTCGAGCCGGACGACATTGCTTTTCGCCGCCAGCACTGCGCCCCCGTCGGCACTAAAGATCAGCACCTTGGTGGCCTCTTCGCCCATCGGTGCATTGGCGACCAGTCCGTCCTCGGCCACGCCGCTCCAGGCGATGGTGGCAAGTGTCTCGCCGCCGCAGATCCGCCCGGCTTCCTCGGCATCGACGCTTGCGAGCGCCTTTGCCAGCACCAGGCTCTCGACGAGCGGAAAGGCCAGCAGCCCCGCCCCGGCGGCGCCGGCCACCGGCACGGCGAAGCGTAGCGGCAGGGCAAGGCCGCCAACCTCTTCCGGCGCGATCACGCCCAGCAACCCGGCCTCGGCCAGCAGGCCGGCACGCCCGGCACCGTCCGGCGCCGCTGCGCAGGCCTCCATGACGGCCCTGGCGGTGTCTTCGAATTCCCTGGGATCAAGTTCGTCGCTCATGGGTCAGGCCGCCTTCGACAGGTTCAGGATGCGTTTTCCGATGATGTCCAGCTGGATCTCGGTCGTGCCGGCGTAGATCGTCTCTGCCCGGCTGTGCAGGTAGAGATGCTCCATCCGCGTCTTCACGTCGCGCAGCGCCTGCCCGGCATTGGCCGGGAACCGCGACACGATCTCGTAGGCGATCTGGGCGAACCGCTGGTGCGATTCCGACCAGTAGAGCTTGGGGAAGCTGCCGCGCGGCCCGATTTCCTGGCCGGCCAGGAGGCTTGCGACGAGGGTTTCGACGTGGCCCTTGAGCATCTCGATCTCGACCCGCACCTGCGCCAGGTCGCGGGCATAGCCCTGCAGGAGGCGAAGGCTGCGCTCGTCGCTGCGGCAGGCCATGATCAGGTGGTCGAGTTCGCTTTCGAAACGCCAGGCGCGATACATCCGGTTGGTTGCGCGCTCGATCGACAGGACGCGCGTGGCGGCCGGCCAGCCCTCGTCGGGAGCGCCGAGCATGTCGGCCTCGTCGACGATGACATCGCTGAAGAAGACCTCGCAGAAGGAGCGGTCGCCGTCGATCGACCGGATTTCCCGGACGTCGATACCGGGCCGGTCCATCGGCACGGCAAACAGGACCAGACCACGGTGCCGGTCTTCAGGCACGCCGGTGCGGGCCAGCAGCAGGCAGCGCTGCGACTTGGAGGCACCGCTGGTCCAGATCTTCTGGCCGTTGACCCGCCAGCCGTCCGCCGAACGCTCGACACGCGTCCGCAGCCCGGCCAGGTCGGACCCGGCGCCCGGTTCCGAGAATCCCTGGCACCAGATGGTCTCCATGTTGAGGATCGAGGGAAGGAACTCCGATTTCTGGCGCTCGTCGCCCACGGCCAGGACGATCGGCCCGACCAGTTCCTTGCCGATCGAGTTGACCGCGTTCGGCGCCGGGGCAAGGCCGATCTCGCGATTGGCTTCCAGGTGTTCGCGCAGTGTCAGGCCGTGCCCGCCATAGGCCTTCGGCCAGGTGATGCCGGCCAGGCCCGCCCGGTAGAGCGCGGCTTCGAACTGCTTCAGTTCATCCAGCGTCGCCGGGGTGTCGTGGCACCGGTCGGTGCGCAACCGGTCGGTCAGGTTTTCCTGCAGCCAGGCCCGCGCCCGGGCTCCGTAGGCGCCGGGTTCCATTCCTGTCGCAGCGATGTCTTTCGTGGCGGCCATGGTCATGATTCAGCCTCGCGATCTTGGGCGTGCTTGGGAACGATCAGTGCATCGAGTGCAACGACGCCCTGCCCTTTCGGGCGCACCAGGAGGGGATTGATATCGATCTCGGCCACGTCTGCGGCGTGGCGCGCGGCAAATTGCGACAGCGCGGAAATTGCGTCGCCAAGCGCGTCGAGATCGGCGACGGGGCGACCCCGCGCGCCGTCGAGCAGCGGAAACGCCTTCAGTTCCCGCACCATGGCACGGGCTTCGGCAGGCGTCACCGGCGCCATGCGCAGCGACGTGTCCTTGAAGATCTCGGCGAAGATGCCGCCCAGGCCCACCATGATGGCCGGCCCGAAGAAGGCATCGGTCGTGACGCCGAGGATGAGTTCCACCCCGCCCGACGTCATCGGAGACACCAGGACCCCGTCGATGGCGGCGTCCGGCGCATGCTGCCCGGCAGCGGCGACGACCCGCTCGAAGGCCGCCCGCGCGGCCGCTCCGCCCTGAACGTTGAGTTCCACGCCGCCGATATCGCTCTTGTGCTGGATGTCGGGCGACAGGATCTTCATCGCCACCGGAACACCGAGACGGTCGGCGGCAGCGGCAGCCTCGTCCGCCGTCGCGGCCAGGATGTCCTCGACGAAGGGCACGCCCGCGGCGCCCAGTGCCGCCTTGGCCGTCGCCTCGTTTCGGAACACGCCGGGATCGATGGGCTCCGGCACAACGGGTTCGGGCGCCTTGCCGGCGCTGTCCGCACCCTGCAACCGGGCAATCGCCGCGATGCCCGCCATGGCGGAATCGATGCTCGGGAAGCAGGCGATCCCCATGGCTCGCAATTGCGCGATCGCGTCGGCCGGTCCCGGGATGCAGGCGACGAGCAGCTTTTCAGGGTAGCGCTCGATGATCCGTGCAAAGGCAGCGGTGAAAACGTTCCGAAGCCGCGGAATTTCCATCCCGAGAGCAAGCATCAGGCAGATAACATTGTTGGCGTCATCGAGAACGGTCGCATCGAGCAGCTTTTCCATGATGTCGGGATTGGCCGACATCTGCGCCGTCGCATCGATCGGGTTCATGGCGGAAGCCAGCGGAATGGCCGCCTTGATGCTCGCCTGTGCCGTCGCACCCAGCGGGTTGACGGCAATGCCGTTGGCGGACGCCGCATCGGCCATCATCACGCCGAACCCGCCCGAAGCGGCAATCAGCGCCACGGAGGGCGAGCCGCTGATGCGCCGCCCGCCGATGGCCTCGATGGCCGCGCCGATCTCGACGAGCTGTTCGAGCGAGTGGACCCGGATCGCCCCGTGGCGGGCGAAGACCGCGTCGAAGACCCGGTCGCTGCCGGCAAGGCCGCCGGTGTGCGACAGCGCCGCTTTCTGGCCCACTTCCGAGGTGCCTATCTTCAGGATCACGACCGGCTTTCCCGCCTGGCGTGCGCGCTCAAGGGCCCGCGTCAGGCGCGGCCCGTCGCGGCAGGTCTCGAGGCAGCAGAGGATCACCCGCGTGTCGCTGTCGTCGGCAAGCCACTCGATCGCATCGGCGGCCTGGACGTCGGCTTCATTGCCCGTGGCGATGAACCGGGCCACGCCCGCACCGCTGTCGCCCAGCTGGCGCAACGCGGAACTGCCCACGTTGCCGCTTTGCGACACGATGGAGACGCCGCCTTCTGCCGGCATCTCGTTCTCCAGCGCCACCGTGAACGTACCGATGGCCCGTTCGCGAACACTGATCGAGCCAAGGCAGTTCGGACCGACGATGCGCATGCCGGTGTCCTGCGCCAGCGCGGTCACTTTCTTCTGCAGCTCGGCACCGTCCGCACCGCTCTCGGCAAAGCCCGCGCTCAGCACGACCGCGGCCCGCACACCGCGCGCCGCCGCCGATTCCAGCGCTGCCAGCGCGCCGGCGCCCGGCACGGCGACCAGAACCAGGTCGGGCGTGACCGGCAGCGCTTCGACGGACGCGAAGGCGGGCAGGCCCTGGATGGACGGAGCCGACGGGTTGACCGGGTAGATCGCCCCGCCATAGCCGTGCTTCTTCAACAGGTTGACAGGACGCCCACCGGTCTTGGTCGGGTCGGACGATGCGCCAACGACCGCGATGGAGCGAGGCTGGAAAAGAGCATCCAGCCCCGGCCGTTCCGATACCGCTGCGGCCATGTCAGCGCCCCTTGAAGACGGGCGCGCGCTTTTCGAGGAAGGCCATGCGCGCTTCCAGCGCATCCTCGGTCTTGGAAAGCGCCATCGTGAAGTTCTGCTCCATGCGATAGGCATCGCGCTGGGGCATGTCCTCGACCATGTTCGAGGTCTGCTTGGCGTATTTCATCGCCAGCGGCGCCTTGGACGCGATTTCCCTGGCCACGGCCATCGCGGTCGGCACCAGGTCCTTGGCAGAGGTGACTTCCTCGATGATGGAACGCTCCTTCAGTTCGGCGGCCGTCAGGCGCACGCCGGTAAAGAACATGCGCCGCGCGGTCGAACGGCCGAACATCGCGTGAACCATCGCCGCGCCGCCGGCCAGGCCGACGTTGATCTCCGGCATGCCGAACAGCGCCTCTTCCGAAGCGTAATAGATATCGCAGGCCGACATCAGCCCGAGCCCGGCCCCCAGCGCCACGCCGTTGACGGCCGCAATGACCGGCTTGTCGCATTCGCGGATCGAGTTGCCCGTCTCGCGGATGGCCCGGTTGTGCGCCAGGAAATCGCCCGGATTGTCCGGCTTCGGGCGGTCCTTCAGGTCGGCACCGGCGCAAAAGGTCTTGCCGGAACCGGTCAGGACCGCGCAGCGGATATCGTCGCGCTGGGAAATCTCGTCGAACACCGCGATGAGTTCGTAGCGCGTGGCACGATCGAGCGCGTTGACCGGCGGACGGTCAAGCGTCACCAGCGCGACCATTCCGTCGAGTTCCACGCGCACATTCTTGTAATCGAACATTCCGTCCTCCTCCTGCGGCCTCCACTGACCGGGCGGTCAGTCACAGTCTCTTCATACCGATCTGAATGGAAATTGGCAACACTCATTATCAGGCGCATCGCCCCTTGACTGACCGCCCGGTCACCCCTTAACCTGATATCAGTTTGCGGGCTTGCCTGTCCGTATCTGACCCAGGGAGGAAGTGAGTACATGAACCTTTTCAGCCGCAGAAACATCCTTGCCGCTCTCGGCTTCGCCGCCGGTGTCGCCATGGCGCCGCTCTCGTCGGCGCACGCCGATGACACCATTCACCTGATCGTGCCCTATGGCGGCGGCGGCCTCGTCGATGGCCTCGTGCGCGAGATGGCCGACACGATGACCCAGGAACTCGGCCAGCCGGTCGTGGTCGAGAACAAGCCCGGCTCCAACGGCATCATCGGCGCCGCCTACGTGGCTGCCGCCAAGCCGGACGGCCTCACCTATCTCGTCGGCGCCACCGGCCCGCTTTCGCTGAACGTGCTGCTGCGCAAGAACCTGCCCTTCAAGATGGAATCCTTCGAGCCCGTCGGCACGATGTTCAGTGGTCCGCTGACCATCACCGTCCCGACCTCCATGGGAGTCAACAGCCTCGACGAGCTCAAGACCTGGGCCAAGGAATCGGGCAAGCCGCTGCGTTACGCGATGCTTGGACCCGGCAGCGTGACCCATCTCTTCGGCATGGTTCTGCAGGACGTGCTCGGCACCGAGCTCGTGCCGGTCGCCTACAAGGCCAACCCGGAAATGATCGTCGACCAGATCGGCGGACAGGTCGAGCTGAACTTCTCCACCCCGATTTCCCTGGTCAAGCACGTTGCTTCCGGCGACCTGAAGATCCTCGCGATCTCGACCGAGGAGCGCATGGGCAAGTTCCCGGACCTGCCGTCCGTCACCGAGCTTGGCTACCCGCAGCTCGTTTCGTCCTTCTGGTTCGGCCTGGTGGCTCCGGCCGGCACCCCGGCGGCGGAAAAGGACCGCGTCAGCGCCGCGCTTCAGAAGGCGATGAGCGTGCAGTCGCTGCAGGACAAGATGATCAACGTCGGCATGACCCCGCACGTTGGTGGCGCCGACGCCATGCAGGCGCAGCTCGACTGGGACGTCGACTTCTGGGGCGGCGTCATCAAGAAGAACAACATTTCGCTGGATTGATCGGTTTCCGGTCCGCGACAGAAGGAAAAGCCCCGCGGCGACGCGGGGCTTTTTTCATGCCTGCAATCCTGTGAGAAACCGCCTGGTCAGCGCTTCTTCAACCCGCCCAGCAGGATATCCGCGTACTGGTCGACGATCTGCTCCGCCGTCAGCCCCTTGGCCGGGTCGTACCAGCGGTGCATCCAGTTGATCCCCGACAGGATCAGCCGCCCCGCCATTGCCGGATCGACGGCATTGAATTCGCCGGACGCGACCCCCTCGCTGATCAGGTCCCGAAGACGCTGCTCGAACTGCCGCCGCCGCGCGACGCGCGTTTCCAGCCGGTGACGGTCCGGGTCCGACCAGAAGGCGTTGCTGGCCGCGATCCAGGCCGAACGGTGTTGCGAGAAGAAGGCCGCGGCCGCGACCATGTAGGCGCGCACCTTCTCGGCAGCCGTCCCGCGCTCCGGAATCCGCGCCTCGACGAAACTGTAGAGGCTTTCGGTCGCGGAAAACGAGATTCGCGCGTAGATGTCGTCCTTGCTGGCGAAATGGTGGTAGAGCAAGGCCTTCGAGACACCGGCGGCATTCGAGATGTCGCGCATCGACGTGGCTTCGTAGCCCTTTTCGGCAAACAGCCGCGCCCCGATCTCCAGCAGCGCCCGTGCGCGTTCGCTGGTTTCCTCTTCGGGCGCACCCGGCTTTGCCTGTTCGTTCACGTCTGCCGCCTTTCCGCATGGCCATGCCCGCGACAGCGGACTGACCCGTTGGTCACCCGGAGCTTAGCGCGTGCACACGCGCGGACTCAAGACCGAAGATGACCGCGCCAACGCTACAGCGGCGTCCTGGCAAGCTTGCCAGCGGCCTGGAGCATGTCCCGGGTCAGCGTCAACCCGAACAGCGTCGCCCGTGCCTGCGCCTCGATGAACGGCGACGCCGGTCCACCGGCCTGCTCGCCGTCGCCGTTCGGGGCATTGCCGCAGAGCCGCCCGGTCTCGGTGATCATCACGTTGACGAGGTTCTCGGCGATCTGCCGGCAGGTTTCCACCGCCTCGATGTTGGCCTTCGCCAGCCGGTCCATGGTTTCCCGGTTGTGCTTGATCACATCCGCGGTGTCGAAATCGGCCGATGCCATCCAGCGGAACGTCTCCAGGATCTTGTCCTGGTCGAACATCTGCGCCTGCCAGGCCGGGTTCATCATGGTCCAGAAGTCGCCCACGACATGGACCGGATGAAACGGCGTTTCCCAAGGCTTGCCCCACATCTCGACTGCTCGCTCCGCTCCTGTTCCAGGTTTCCGATGGTATCGCACCATCACGACGCTTCCAATGGCGTCACCACGTTGAACATCGGATTGAAATCGTCAAGCGCGGCAAACAGCGCCTCGACCTTTTCCCGGTCGCCGTCGATGGCCACCTCCTCGCCGTCAAGCGTGCTGACCCCGACGGCGATGTTCGCGATGGCCTCGTGCGTGAGCGTCATCGTCGCCACCGCGCCAGGATCCGACTTGTTCACCAGGTGGGTGAGGCAGCCGCGCGACAGGGTCAGCGCGAGCTCCTCGCTCCGGTCGCTGATCTTCAGGTTGATCACGTAGGCCTCGCCGGCCACGCGTTCCGGAATCAGCCGCACGCCGAGGAAATCCAGCATGGTCGAGACCGTCATCGCCTGCATCAGGTCCGGCCCGAGCGTCCGCGAGATCGTCATTTCCATCACGCCGTGGCGCAGCTCCTGCGCGCCGTAGAGGTATGCGTTGCGCCAGGTCGCCGATTCCGCCTGGTAGCCGAGCTGCTCGAATGTGTCGGCCAGCAGATAGCGCGCCTCGCGGTTCGACGGCTCGGCAAACACCAGCTTGCTCAGGACCTCGGCGGTCCAGCGGAACTCGCCCTTCTCGAAGTCGTCTGCCGCCCGCGCCAGGATGGCGTCGGCGCCGCCCATATAGTCCACTGTCTTCTTCGCCGACTCCACGGCCGGCAGCGCATGCAGGTTTGCCGGGTTGCCGTCGTACCAGCTCAGGTAGCGCTGGTAGACCGCCTTGGAATTGTGGTTCACCGTGCCGTAATAGCCCCGGCACGACCATTGCGAACTCAATTCCTCCGGAAGCGCCAGCGCCTCCGCCACCTCCGACGGTTTCTGCCCGTTGTTGATGCCGCGCAGGGTCTGGTCATGGATGAACTTGTAGAGGTCGCGGTGGATCGACAGCAGCTCCAGCACCCGCTCGCGGCCCCAGGTGGGCCAGTGGTGCTGGGCGATCAGCACGTCGACCTTGCTGCCGTAGAGCTCGATCGCGTCGCCGATGTATTTCGACCACAGCAGCGGATCCCGCACGATGGCGCCGCGCAACGGGCAGAAATTGTGAAGGTTGTGGGTCACGTTTTCCGCCATGTTCAGCACGTTGAACTGCGGAAAATACATGTGCATCTCGGCCGGCGCCTCGGAATCCGGCGCCATGTAGAACTCGATCTCGACGCCGTCGATGACGTGGGTCTCCACCTTGTCGCGGATGAGTTGCGTCGGCGCGATCAGCGACCGCGCACCTCGGGTGACGGATTTGCCCAGGCCCGTGTCCACGCAACTGCAGGGTCCAGGTTTGAGCAGGGTTCCGAACTGGAACTGTGCCCGGCGGTAGGTGGCCGTGCCGCTGAGCACGTTTTCGCCCTCGATCGCCTCCATGAAGCCGTCGGGCGCGATGACCCGAACCTTGCCGGCCGCCACGGCCACCGGCGAGACCACGCCCTTCACCCCGCCGTAGTGATCCGGATGGCTGTGACTGTAGATGACGGCCACCACCGGGCGCTCGGGCCGGTTTTCGAAGTAAAGTCCGATACAGGCCCTGGCGGTTTCGATCGAGGTGACCGGATCGATGATGATCAACCCGCTGTCGCCCTCGATGATGGTCATGTTGGAAATGTCGAGACCGCGCACCTGGTAGACCCGCTCGGACACCTTGAACAGGCCGGCGATCATGTTCAGCTTCGTCTGCCGCCACAGGCTCGGGTTGACCGTGTCCGGCGCGTTCTCGAACTCGTCGACGAAGGCGAAAGCCGCGGTATCCCAGACGATGCGCCCATCGGCATTGGCGACCTGCCTCGGCGCTTCCGCGATCAGTCCGCGGCTGGCGTCCTCGAAATCCTGCATGTCGGAAAAGGGCAGCGCATCCGCCATGGCCGCGTTGACGGCAAGCGTCGCCGCATGGGCCGGCTTGGGGTCCGTGCGGCCCTGTTCGGCCTCCGCTGAATTGCTCATATGTCCCTCCCGCGCATGGATCTTTTCGCCGGGTGCAAGCCGCCCCGGCCCTTGGGTTGCGATGGTATTGGCCCACCCGCACCGACACAAACGGTCCTGCGCGCCCGGCCGCCGATTCACAAACGTGAATATCGCGTGCCCGGAAGGATCAGACCGATCGCGGCGCGAGCCATTCCACCAGGTGCGGCCAGGTCCGTGTGACCGCCCGCTGGCCTGTAACCAGGCTGACATGCCCGCCCTTGATGACCATTTGCTCCTTGTCGGCACTGCCGGCCAGGCGCACGAGGTCGTGCGACGATGCAAAGGGCACGACATGATCGTGCTCGGCCAGGAGATGCAGCAGCGGCACCCTGATGGCACCGAGGTCTACAGCCTTGCCGGCGACCTCGAACTCGCCGCGTATGATCTTGTTGCCGATGATGAAATCCCGGATCAGGGTTCGGAACGCCGCCCCGGCGAAGGGCAAGGCGTCCGCTCCCCAGCGCGTGATCCTGAGGTGCGCCTTGACGTTTTCCCGGTCGTCCATGGTGTTCAGCAGCATGAGCTGGCCGGACGTCTTCTGCAGCGGCCGCATGAACTGAAACGCGGCCTCGATCATCCAGGCGGGCACATTGCCGTAGGTGTCCACGAGCAGGTCCGGATCGAAACCGTCCGATGTCACCAGCTTGCGCTGGAGTTCCATGCCCTCGCCGTTGACCGGGGTCGCGATCTGCAGAAGGTTCTTGAGCGGCCCGTCGGCGAACCGCGCCGCGTAGAGGCTGGTGAAGATGCCGCCGAGGCAATAGCCGAGCAGCGTGATGTCCTTTTCGCCGCAATGCGCCTGGATCCGGGCGATGCAGTCGGGGATCCAGTCGGCCACGTAGTCGTCGACGTCTAGCGAGGCATGCTCGCTGCGCGGCGTGCCCCAATCGACCAGGTAGACGTCGAACCCGGCCTGCAGGAAATGCTCGATCAGGCTCTGGCCCGGCGTCAGGTCGAAGATGTAGGGCTTGCTGACCGGCGACATGACGAGCAGCAGCGGAACCCGGAAAACCGTGTCGGCCTGCGGCAGGTAGTGATAAAGGCGCAGCGTGTCGCGGGCGTAGATCAGCTGCTTCGGCGTCGTCGCCGTTTCGGCGATCATCTCGGCTTCCAGCGCGGCCAGATCGGCCCTGGAAGACGCAATCATGTCTTCCAGCATGGTCATTCCGGCGCGCGCTTGCCGCGGGGCGGCTTGCGGGTCCGGGCCGGCTTTGTCGCGCCGGCGTCGAGCGCCGTGGTCAGGGCTGCCTCGATCCGCGCCACGGCATCTTCCAGCCGTCCGATCCGCTCGCTCAACGCGACCACGTCCTCGCGCGTCGGCATGTTCATCATCGCCATGGGACCGGTCATCCCTTGCGACATCATGTGCTGGGCGAGGACCGCGGCATTGATTTCCTTGCCCATCGCCTGCGAAACGTCGTCCTTCTTCATGAAGTTGGCCATGGCCTCGCTCCAGCCACGCTCGTTCTGGACGAACCAATCGCGCCATGCGCGGGCCGGATCGAAATCCGGCTTGGGGTCTGACTCACTCACCATGCGCTCCTGTTGCTGGAGAAAGGCCGTCCGGCCTCAAGCATTCCATTCGATGTCGTGGCGAACCGTCAACGGTTCCAGCTTTGCCTTGACCGCGCCGACCGCGCCATCCTTTGCCTCCGCTGGTCCGCTCAGCCGGACCGAGATCAGCGTGCCGAACGCGGGATGGGCGCCGACCTTCACCTCGGCCTCGCAACCATGGCCCTCCAGGACCGGCGCGATCATGCGCAGCACCGCCCGTTTCGCCGCCTCGTAGCGCAGGTCCGGCTTGAAGACCTTGCCGACAGCGGTCAGCGGAATCCGGTCCAGGATGTAGATGTGCACCGGCAGCGCCGCGCGTTCGGGCGTGCGCGCCGCCGTCCACTCCTTGAGTTCGGCTGGGTTTGCCTTGGCGCCCGCCTTGAGCTGGACGAAGGCCACCGGCAGTTCGCCCGCGTAGGCGTCCGGTTCGCCGACCAGCGCCACCTCCTGTACCGCCGGGTGATCGTAGATGACCTCTTCCACGCCGCGCGGGTCGATGTTGTGACCGCCGCGGATGATGAGGTCCTTGGCCCGTCCCGTGATCCAGAGATAACCGTTGGCGTCGAGCCGGCCGAGGTCTCCGCTGTTGACCCAGCCCGGCGCGACGAACGGGGCATCGGACGAGCCGGTCACGTAGCCGGAAAAGACGCCGGGTCCGCTCATCGCCACCACGCCGATTTCCCCGGGCGGACAATCCTTGACGGCCTTGCCGTTGGCATCGAGTTCCACCACCCGGACGCGGCTGTAGGGCAGCGCGCGGCCCACCGATCCGAGGTAGACCGGGCGGTCGGCATAGGAAATCGTGTGACAGCTTGACGCTTCCGTCATGCCGTAGGTTTCAAGGATCTGCAGGTTGAAGCGGTTCTTGTAGGCCTCGGCGACAGCGACCGGGATCGCCGACCCGCCGCCCGTCACCGTCCGGATGCTGGAGACGTCCGCGCCGTCGATCGGCGTGTTCAGCACCGCGCCGATGACGGTCGGAACCGCGGCCAGCACCTCGGGCCTGAAGCGGTCGACGAGCTTCCAGACCTTCGGCATGGCATTCTTGTTGCGCCATCCGCCAGACGACAGGACCACCAGCGTCCCGCCGGAGGACAATTGCTGCAGGCAGTGCGTCAGCGCCCCGCCGACATGGAATAGCGGCAGCGCCATGAACAGGCGCGCGCCGGGGCGTGTCCGGAACATCAGCGCCATGCCCCAGGCCTGGTAGACGAGATTGCCATGGGTCAGTGGGACCAGTTGCGGCAGGCCGGTCGTTCCGCCGGTATGGAAATAGGCGGCGACATCGGTGGACCTGATCTGGCGGCCGCTGATCAGCCGGTCACCCGGCTGCGCGCGTACCGCCGAATTGAAAGACACCGTGCCTTCCGGTGCCGCGCCCCACGGCTCGAAAACCAGGATGGCCTTCAGGTCCGGCAACTGGTCGCGGATCTTCATCACCTTGTCCCAGGTGTCGAACCCTTCGCTCGGCCCCATGGCGATCAGCACCTTGGTTCCCGCCGCGCGCAGGATGTGCGCGATCTGGTCCGGCTCGAGGAAGGGATTGACCGGATTGGCGATCCCGGCCGCCTGGGCCCCCTGCAGCGCATAGAAGGACTGCGGGATCAGCGGCAGCAGAAGGCTGACGACATCCGTGGGGCCGACACCCAGCGCATGCAGCGCGTTCGCCACCTGCGTCACCCGCTCGATGAACTGGCCGTGGGTCATCCGCACCGGCTCTTCGTCCGGGTTGGCATTCGGCAGGAACAGGATCGCCGGTTCGTCCGGGTTGACCGCCGCGCCGACCTTCAGCGCTTCGTAGGTGCTCGACGCCGCGATCCGATCCTCATAGGGCACCGCCTCAAACGCCTCGAGTTCGGCATCGGTCGCAAAGCTCGGCCACGTGTCGCCGATGACGCGATCAAGAACATGGACACCTGCCATCTGATCCTCCCACGCAATCCCCCCGGCAGGCGCGAGGCCAAAAAGCCCCGTGCAACCCAACTCCCCGCTCTTTTTTCTATTTCCCATGCGTCATGGGTCACGGCCACAAAAAACGGCCATTCGGGCCGAATTTCACATTGATGAACATTCGCCGGTCATTGCGCCGGGAGATTGTTGACCCTTTCATCTTGTTGCAGACTGCCGCCGGCCGGAAGCCGGCTCCGGCGCGATACGCGCGGCCGGACACAGCCTTCGGGCCCTGTAGGCCCGACAAAGAGAAGAAGCATGTCGCAGCAAGAGATATCCGCCACATCCGTGCAGCAAACTCCGGAAGCGTTTGCGGAAATCAATGGAATGCCCTTCTGCTGGGACAGCTTTGGCGACTCCGGCGACCCCGCCCTGTTCCTCGTTGCCGGCATGGGCGCGCAAATGGTCAGCTGGGACGATGAATTCTGCATCCGGCTCGCGGCACGCGGGTTCAGGGTCATCCGCGTCGACAACCGCGATTCCGGGCGCTCCGTTCACCTGGCAATGATGGGTATCCCGGATCTCCGCTGGGCAATGATGCGCGCCATGTGGCGTCTGCCCATCCATGCGCCCTACCTGCTTGACGACATGGCCCAGGACATCGTCGGCCTGATGGACGTGCTCGGCATCGCCAAGGCCCACCTCGTCGGCTTTTCGATGGGCGGCGGCATCGCGCAGACCCTGGCCATCGAGCATCCCGCGCGGGTCCTGTCGCTGACGTCGATCGGCTCGACCACCGGTGCGCCCGACCTGCCGCAACCCGACGGCTACGTCGTTTCCCGCGTGATGCGCCCGGCCCCGGCCGAGCTCGACAAATACGTCGACTACTACACCGACACCTGGAAGCTGCTGCGGGCCGGCCGCTTTCCCGGCGAAGAGGCAAGGGACCGCGAGCGGGCGGTCCGCATTCACGGGCGCGGCCTGTATCCGCAGGGAGCCGCCCGGCACACCATGGCCATCCTGGCTTCGGGAAGCCGGCGGTCTGCGCTTCGTTATGTTGCCGTGCCCACCCAGGTGATCCACGGCGATCTCGACCCGCTCGTCCTGCCGGAAGCCGGGCTGGATACCGCCCGCAGCATTCCCGATGCGCGCATGCTCATGCTGGAGGAAATGGGCCATTCCATTCCCCTGCCCCTCTGGCCGCAGATCATCGACGCGATCGCGGCGAACGCCGCCAGGGCCTGACGTGGTCCGCCCGGTCAGGCCTGAACGGGAATGACGACCGGAAGCGTGGCTTCTCCGGCTCTCAGGTCCGGGCGGGGAACATAGGTTCGCAGCGCGATCTGGAACGCGCCCGCCGGTGTCGGCAGCCAGTTGGCCCGCAACTGCGGGTCGTCGGGTGGCTGCCGTTGCAGCGCGATATCCAGCGAGCCGTCGGCGTTGTAGACGAGCCCCGGCGTGCGATTCCCGATCGAATAGCGCCCGATCGGGTTCTCCACCAGGAACCGCTTTCCGTCCGCCGTCGCCTCGTACATGGTGAAGGACCAGAAGGAATCGGTCGGGATACCGCTGGCAGGAACCTTGAGCAGGTAGCGCGACTGACCGTCAAGCGGGGCCCGGCTCTCGTCCTGGTACTTGACGAAATACATCGCCTCGACCGGTTCCAGTGCGCCCAGCCCGCCGAGCGCGACCGAGGCGCGCAAGGGGTAGTTGTCGCCGAAATTGCCGATATCGGCGGCCGCGGCCATCCAGCCCTTGAAATCCTGACGGCCCTGCTGCCCGGCTTTGCCGAGATCGGCGTAGATGGATCCTATGGTCCGGGTCCAGGCTTCGCGGATATCCGAACCGATCTCATTCCAGGCGCCCGGGCCACCGGGCCTCAGGCCCACGCTGCGCCACTGCTCCAGCATCTGCCGTTCGCCAGCCGGAACCGGGTTGCGCGCCAGAAGCTCGTTGACCACGTCGAGGAAGTTTTCCGGCGAGACGGG
This sequence comes from Zhengella mangrovi, assembly GCF_002727065.1. Lineage (GTDB taxonomy): Bacteria > Pseudomonadota > Alphaproteobacteria > Rhizobiales > Rhizobiaceae > Zhengella > Zhengella mangrovi. The sequence goes on from NZ_PDVP01000017.1 coordinate 100,911, forward strand.
ACTTGCCGGCACGATCCGCGCCCCGGACACCTCGCCGGCACCGGACAGGATCTCGATCTTGTCCTGCATGGCATGGGACCGGGCAAGATCATCCGGCCCGTCGACAAGGCAGCGGCAGAAAAGCCAGGCATCGTGCCCGGGCGCCTGGAGAACGCGCGCACCGTCCGCCTGGTCCGCATCGCCGGGTCCGACGACGCACAGGTCGACCGGCCCGGTCCCCTCCAGCCTCTGTCCCACCACCGCGAAATGGTTGGTGAAGGCATCCATGAAGGCCAGCGACCAGTAGCGCCCTTCCGGCATCGCGCCGACACGGATGCGCACCGGCCCGGAGGACAGGTCGAGCCAGGCATTGGAATAGAGCGTGTCGTTGTTCGGGGCGGTGATCCAGACCGATGCATGATCGCTCAGGTGCCGGTTGTGGCGAAGGCTGTTGGGCGGATACCGGTCGGCGTTGGCCGGGTTCTGGACAGCCGCGAAACGCGTCGCGGCAAAGGCATAAAGCGGGTAGGCGTAGACGAACGCCGACCTGATCTGCTCTTCCGCCATGCGCCGGTCCTCCCCCCGTAAAAGTTCAAATGGCGGCATCGCGATTCCGCGGCCGGTCAGCGTTTCGCCAGTCCGTTGTAGATCGTGTCGAAATAGGTCGAGACGATATCGGCGGCGCGCAGCTCGCCGTCCGGATTGTACCAGCGGTGCATCCAGTTGATGCCGGAAAGGATCAGGCGCCCGGTCATGGCCGGGTCGGTATCGTTGAACTCGCCGCTGGCAATGCCTTCCCGGATCAGGTCGCGCAACCGGCCTTCCAGTTCCTTGCGGTTCCTGATCCGAAGTTCCATCCGGTGACGGTCCGGATCGCTCCAGAAGGCCGTGCTGGCCGCGACCCAGGCCCAGCGGTGATCCTCGAAGAAGGTCGCCATGGCCACCATGAAGGCCCTGATCTTCTCGCCCGCCGGTCCGTCCGCGGGAATGCGCTGGTAGACGAAATCGTAGAGATGCTGCGCCGAGTTGTAGGCGATCAGCGCGTAGAGATTATCCTTGCTGTCGAAGTGGTGGTAGAGCAGAGCCTTGGAAATGCCGCAGGCATCGGAAATGTCGCGCATCGAGGTCCGCTCGAACCCCTTTTGCGCGAAGATGCGGGCACCGGTGCGCAGGATCTCGCGGACCCGGTCGCTCTGCCCCTCCTCGCCCGGATATTCCTCGTCCATCGGACGGGCAGCATCCGCCATGTCAGTCCCCTCTTCGGCCAGCGCCTGCAGTCAACGGTCTATAACGCCCGGCTGACCGCTGGGTCAAGGAACCGCGCGGACCTTGCTTGCCCACGATTCCGAGACGAAATCGAGGTACACGCGCAGCTTCTGCGGAATCTGGATCCCCTCCAGGAAGGTCGCGTAAATGCCCTCCTCGAAGGTCGTGTTCGTCGTCCTGTAGTCTCCCAGCACGCGGCGCAACCGGCCTGAGGCAAGATCGGCTGCCACCGTGTAATCGTCGAGCAGCGCCAGTCCCTGTCCCGCCTTGGCGGCTTCCAGCAGCACCTGGCCGTTGTTGGACGCGAAATTCGACGGAACCTGGATTTCCTCCACCGCGCGATCCTTCCTGAACCGCCAGGTGACCGGGTCGCCGTTGAGCCAGTAGACGAGGCAATTGTGGGCGCGCAGGTTCGCAGGCTGTTCGATCGGCAGCATGCGATCCAGGTAGTCCGGCGAAGCGACGATGATCCGCTGGCTGAGAAAAAGCCGCTTGCGCATCAAGCCGGCTTCCTGCGGCGGCGCGATCCGGAAATCGAGATCATAACCATCCTCGCGCAAACGGACTGCCTTTTCCGACAGGTGCAGTTCCACCGTCACGTCCGGATATTGGCGCGCGAAGTCCACCTGCAGCGGCGCCAGCACCGCCACGCCGAACATCGTGCGCGAGTGAACCCGCAGGACACCGGTCGGCGCCTGTTGCATGGCGCTCATGCCGGCATCGGCCGCGTCGACGGAGGCGAGGATCATTTCCGCCTGCCGCACGTAAAGCTGCCCCGCCTCCGAAAGCACGAGGTTGCGCGTCGAGCGCAGCACCAGCGTCACGCCGAGCTGGTCCTCCAGTTCGGCGATCTGCCGGGAAACGCTGGCCGGCGAAAGGCCGAATTTCCGGCCGGTCTGCGAGAAGCTCCCCGTTTCCGCCGTCGCCACCAGAAGCGCCATCGCCCTGAGCTTGTCCATCGGTCACCTTTGCATTTTTTGAAAAGCTGATGCCAGGAATGACCTTATTGTTATCATATTCCAACGGACTTACCATCCGGTCAGTCAGTCTATCTAGGGAGGATATGATGGAATTCGGTGTCTTTCTGCTCGCACAGCAGCGCAGCTACCAACAATCGTCGCACGACATCATCCAGAACTCGATCGAGCAGACGGTAGCCGCCGAGCAGGCCGGCTTCGACACGGCCTGGTACGCCGAACACCATTTCAACAATTACTCGCTGTCGCCGTCGCCGCTGATGCTCTGTGCCCATGCGGCCGCCAAGACCTCGCGCATCCACCTCGGCCCCGCCGTCTGCGTGCTGCCGCTCTACCAGGCGCCGCGCTTCCTCGCCGAGGTCGGTCTCGTCGACTCGCTGTCGAACGGACGCCTCGAACTGGGCATCGGCTCCGGCTACCAGCAGTTCGAGTTCGAACGCTTCGGCACCGACCTTTCCGAGGCCGGCAAGATGTTCCAGGAATACATGGACGTTATCCCGATGGCGCTGACGCAGAAGTCGTTCGAGTATGACGGCAAGTACCTCAAGATCCCGCAGAGCTCGCTCAATGTGCGCTGCGTTCAGGATCCGATGCCGCCGATCTGGGTGACGACCGGCAACCCGCTCGTCCGGGCCCGCGCCATGCGCGAAGGCTACAACCTGTTCATCACCGCGCTGCTGGGCGGCCTTGACGCCATCCGGGTGCTGCGGTCGAAGATGGAAGAGGCAGCGGATGCCGCCGGCACCAATGTCGACGACACCAAGTTCGGCTTCCTGCGTTGCGGCTTCGCCAGCGAGAACAAGGCCGATATCGACGCCTATCTCGACAGCGCCCGCTTTGCCCGTCGGCTGTCGGAAAGCCTGCGTGACCGCCGCCAGGAGACCGACGACGGCTACCTGATGCAGGAAGTGCCGCTGCAGCAGGAAATGACCCTCGACGAGATGCGCGCCAATCTTCCGGTCGGCAGCGTCAACCAGGTCATCGACCGGATGCTGGAGGAAATCGAGATCCTCAAGCCGCGCCACATCGCGCTGCAGACGCAGCTCGGCGATTGCGACCAGACGACGATGCTGCGGCAGATCGAGGTCTGGGGCGACAAGATCATTCCCGCCATCCGCAAGGCGCTGGGCAGCGATGCCGGGACCGCCGCGCCGAAATACGCGACGGCCTGAGCCATGCGGATCGTCATCGCAGAATCCGGTCCGCCGCGCCTCGAGGATCCGACCGACTTCACCCGCTTTTCCATCCTGATGGATGGCAAGTTCAAGCCGCACCCCGGGACCGCCCTGCGCGGTATCGGCCGGCTCTCCTGCGACGGCCACGCCTGGGTTCGCCCGGATTGCCTTCGCGCCCTTCTGCCGGTCGACCTGCCGGCCGACTGGGAAGCCGGCTTCGCCAGCATGGTGGCCTTCGCCCAGTCCCGGGGCTGGATCGGTGAAGGGGGCGCCATCCGCGCCCACATCGAGTTCCGCGACGCGTCCGAACCGGTGTCCAACGCGGCCTTCAGGAATGCCATGCGCAAGTTCGCCTCCGGCGTCTGCGTCGTGGCCGCCGGGGAAGGCGCCGATCGCCGGGGCATGACCGTCTCGGCCTTTTCCTCGGTTTCGGCCGAGCCGCCGATGATCCTCGTCTGCATCAATTCCACGTCGGCCAGCCACGATGCCATCGTCAACGCGGAGCGCTTTTCGGTGAACATTCTCGGCGAGGACCAGGCAGAGATCGCCCGCACCTTCGCCGGCATGAACGGACTGCAGGGCGCCGACCGCTTTGCCGATGCCGGCTGGCAGCAGGCATCCGGCGTTCCGACGCTGCCCGACAGCCTCCAGTGCCTTGTCTGCCGCCCGGTGATCCGCGAGCGTGCCGGCTCGCACACGGTTCTGATCGGCCAGGTGACTTCGGCCAGCGAAGCCTGCGAGAGCCGGATGCCGCTGATCAATTACTGCGGCACGCTTCAGGGCCTGCGCGCGGGCTTGGAAAAGGCAGCCTGAAACCGGCTGGCCGAAGATCAGGATTGAAACGCAAACCGGCCTGGCGCCTTGGGGCGCCGGGCATTTGCGGCGTGTCCGGGCAAGGACGCGTCAGCCCCGCCACAGGGCCGGAAAGCCTGCATTTCTGAGGCCTGCGACGGACCGTTTTTGAGCGGTGACTTCACAGATGTAAAACTGCACTTCAGTCGGCTGAGAAAGCTTGATGGAGACCGCGCGGGCGCATTTACTTGCCCGACTAGACAGCATTTCGGCTGAACCGGGAGGAAGAATCATGAGCACTGACCAGGCAACACGCGTTGACGTTCTTATCGTCGGCGCCGGTTTTGGCGGCATGTATGCGCTCTACAAGTTCCGTGGCATGGGACTGAAGACCGTTGGCATCGAGGCCGGCGGCAATGTCGGCGGCGTTTGGTACTGGAACCGCTATCCGGGCGCGCGTTGCGACCTGATGAGCATCGACTACAGCTACGGCTTCTCCGACGAGATCCAGCAGGAATGGACCTGGTCGGAACAGTTCGCCGCCCAGCCGGAAATCCTCGCCTACGCGAATTTCGTCGCCGACCGGCTCGACCTGCGCAAGGACTTCAAGTTCAACACCCGCGTCACCAGCGCCATCTGGGACGAGGACGAGAAGGTATGGCGCGCGACGACCGACGCCGGCGAAGTGCTGGAAGCACCCTATTGCGTCATGGCGACCGGGCCGCTCTCCATCCCCAAGGATCCGGACATCCCGGGCATCGACAGGTTCAAGGCCGAACTGCTGCGTGCGCAGAAATGGCCGCATGACCCGGTCAGCTATGCCGGCAAGCGCGTCGGCGTGATCGGCACCGGCTCCACCGGCATCCAGATCATCCAGGAAATCGGCCCGAAGGCCGGCGAACTCTTCGTCTTCCAGCGCACGCCGAGCTTCACGCTGCCGATGCGCAACCATGACCTCGAGCCGGACTACGTGGCCGAGATGAAGCGCCACTACAAGGCGATCCGCGAGGCCTGCCGCAACAACCCCACCGGTGGCGCCCGCCCGATCTCGACCCGCCCCTATTTCAGCCTGCCGCCGACCCAGCGCCGCCAGCTCATGGAACAGGCCTGGATCAACGGCGGCCATACCTTCCTCGGCATTTTCTCCGACCTGATGATCAACCCGGACGCCAACGAGGAAGTGGCCGACTTCGTGCGCGAGAAGATCGGCGAGATCGTCACGGATCCCGCGACCGCCGAAGCGCTCAAGCCGCGCGGTTACCCGATCTTCGCCCGCCGTCCCTGCCTCGACACCTCCTACTACGAGACCTACAACCGCGAGAACGTGCACCTGATCGACTGCAAGAGCGACCCGATCATCGAGATCACGGAGAAGGGCATTCGCACCGAATCGGGCGAGACCGAACTCGACATGCTGATCTTCGCCACCGGCTACGACGCGCTGACCGGGGCCCTGCTCGCCTTCGACGTGAAGGGCCGCGACGGCATCTCGCTGAAGGACAAGTGGAAGGATGGCCCGACCTCGCTCTACGGCATGATGCTGCACGGCTTCCCGAACCTTTTCGCCGTGAGCGGACCGAACGGCCCTGCCGCGCTGGCCAACCTGATCACCATCGCCGAGCACGACGTGGACTGGATCGCCAACGTCATTACCCACATGGACCGCAACGGGCTGAAATCCATCGAGCCGACCCAGAAGGCCGAGGACGACTGGATGAAGCTCGTCGCAACGCTGGCCGAGCACTCCCTCATCCGCAAGGCCAACACCTGGTGGGTGGGCGCGAACGTGAAGGGCAAGCCGCAGGGCCTGACCATGTTCATCGGCGGCTTCAACAAGTATCGCGACCTGTGCCTCAAGCCGAGCCAGGACGGATACGCCGACTTCATCTTCGACAAGCAGAAGCAGTCGGCCGCCGCCTGAAGCCGATAGGCCCCGACCGGCCGGTCTACCCGGCCCGGCGGTTCCGGCCGGCCCCATCGGGCCGGTCCCAGCCGGAGGCGGAAGGACGGTCCGCCTGCGTACTGCTGGATGCTGGCTGGCTGTCGGGATGAACGATCCGGTATCCGGTCCAATTGTTCGGCCGCGCCCGCAGGTATTGCGGCGGATAGTCGATATCCGCGCCAAGCGCCGCCGCGGCATGCCATCCCCAGCGCGGGTCATCGATGATCGCCCGCGCGATGGCGACGAGATCCGCCTCCCCGTTCGCGACGATGCTCTCGGCCTGCTGCGGATCGACGATGAAGCCGACGGCCATTGCGGCGAGTCCTGTTTCCTGCTTGATGCGCGTGGCGAACGGCACCTGGTGCCCCGGCGAGGCCGGCGGGATGACCGCGTCGGGGACGAGATTGCCCGCTGACATCACGACGTAATCCACCCCTTCGGCCTCCAGCGCCTTCGCGAAGACGATCGCGTCGTCCGGCGTCGCGCCGTCCGGGTGCCAGTCCGTGCTGTTGACGCGCACGCCGAGCGCGATGCGCCCGTCCACGGCAGTTCGGACCGCGCGAACGACCTCCAGCGGAAAGCGCATCCGGTTCTCCAGGCTGCCGCCATAGGAATCACTTCGCTGGTTGGTCAGCGGCGACAGGAACCCGTGCAACAGGTAGCCATGCGCCGCATGCACTTCGACGAGGTCGAAGCCGGCCCGCACGGCCCTGCGGGCTGCGTCGGCGTAGGCCTCCACCAGGTCCGCGATTCCCCCGGGCGTCAGTTCTTCCGGTACGGCCCACTGGTCGTTGTAGGCGATCGCCGAGGCCGAGCAGGTCCGCCATGCCCCCTCCTCCGGCGGCAGCGACTCGCCTTTCCAGCGGTCGCGGATGGACCGGGCCGAACCGCGCCGCCCGGCATGGCCAAGCTGGATCCCGATCCGGGCACCGGACAGTTTCCGGGCTTCCCGGACGATTCCGCCCAGAGCCGTTTCCTGCTCGTCGGTGTAGAGGCCAAGACAGCCGTGGGTGATGCGCCCACGCGCCTCCACCGCAGTCGCCTCGAGGATGACCAGCCCGGCACCCGACATCATCAGGCTGCCGGCATGGATCAGGTGCCAGGACTGCGGGCATCCGTTCTCGGCGCTGTACTGGCACATCGGTGACACGACGATGCGGTTGCCAAGGTCGAGCGGACCGAGGCGGAATGTCGAAAACAGCGCACTCATGAAAAGCCTCCCGTCTGTCTCACGCGTGTACCGCCATTCTGACGGAAGGCCGGATCGTTTGCGAAGAGGGAAACGGGCCGTTCGCCAACTTCACACATGTGAAACGGGGACGCCCAAAGGCTATCGGCCCCGCGGGCGGTTCCGGCAGGGGTCGCAACTTCGCCCATGGCATTGAACGGGAAATGCTTTTACACCATCTGAAACCCGAAATCCTCCACCCCCGGGAACCGGATCCATGCAAGTGCTTGAAAGACTCGTGCGCTCCCAACGTTTCGAGATGGCGATCATTGCGCTGATCGTCATCAACGCCATCACACTGGGCCTGGAAACCACGGTCGTGGCCGGCAGCGGCATGGAAACGGTGCTCTACGCGATCGACCGGGTCCTGCTGGTCGTTTTCACGGTTGAACTCGCGGCACGGGCGCTGGTTTTCCGGTCGCGCTTCTTTCACGACCCCTGGCGCATTTTCGATCTGCTCGTGGTCGGTATTGCCTGGATTCCCTCGACCGGCGGCCTGTCGGTCCTGCGCGCCCTGCGCATCCTGCGCGTGTTGCGCCTCATCAGCGTTGTGCCGTCCCTGCGCCGGGTCATCGGCGGATTGCTGGCCGCCCTGCCCGGCATGGGGTCGATCCTCGCGCTGATCATGCTGATTTTCTACGTCTTCTCGGTAATGGCCACCAAGCTCTTCGGAAGCCAGTTCCCGGAATGGTTCGGCTCCATCGGCGCCTCCGCCTATTCCCTGTTCCAGATCATGACGCTGGAAAGCTGGTCCATGGGCATCGTCCGCCCGGTCATGGAAGTCTATCCGCTGGCCTGGCTCTTCTTCATCCCCTTCATCGTGGTGACCACCTTCACCGTGCTCAACCTGTTCATCGGTATCATCGTTTCGGCCATGCAGGCCGAACACGAGGAAACCGCTGCGCGCGACCGGGAGGAACTGCACAACGACCAGACGGCGATCATGGGAGAACTGCAGGCCCTGCGCCGCGAAATCGAGGCCCTGCGCAGGCAGGCCTGATCCGGTTCGAGCGGGAATGTTCCAGGCTTCGCGGGCGCGGCAACCGGCGGATCAGGCGGCGACCGGCCGCTTCCCGCCCATTGCGGACGACTGCGCCGAATGGACCTGGAACCGCGTCATGAGCTGGCGCAGGTTGGCGGCGCGTTCGACGAGCGCCTTGTTGGCCGCAAACGTTTCCTCGGCCAGCTTCGCGTTCTGCTTGGTGGTGCTGTCGATCTGGCCGATCGCACCGCTGACCGAGGCAAGCGAGCGGCTCTGCTCGTCGGAAATCGCCATCAGGCGCGCCATCACCGTTTCGGCCAGTTCGATCTGCTGAAGGATTGTCCCGAACGCGGTTCCCGTCATGCCGACCAGTTCCCCGCCCTCCTGCACGGCAGAGCCAGACTGGCCGACGAGGTCCGAGATGCTCTTGCCTGCGCTGGAAGACGTCTGGGCCAGCGTCCGGATCTCGCTCGCAACGACGCCGAAGCCGAGCCCCTGGTCTCCGGCGCGCGCGGCCTCGACACCGGCATTCAGCGCCAGCAGGTTGGTCTGCATCGCGATGTCGTTGATGATGGCGATGGTACGCTCGATCTCTTCGGAGAATGCGCCGATCCGCTGCATCGATTCGATCGCCTTGGAAACCGTGCCCGAGGCATCCCGGGCCTGGGCCGCGGAAGACTGGATCGTGTCCTTGGCCGCCTGGGTCTCCTTCATTGTCGCCTGCGTTCCGTCCGTCAGCGAACGCACGGCCGTCGTCGACTTCTCGAGGCTGTCCGCCTGCTGGCGCACCCGTTCGGCCAGGCTTTCGGCCAGCCGGGACATGTTCATCGCATAGGTCCCGATCTGCTCGGCGTCGCCGATGACCGCGGCAATCGAATCGCTGAGCGTCGAGACGGATTCGTTGAAGTCGCGCCGGATCGGTTCGTAGTCGGCGGAAAAGCGCTTCTGCAGGCGCACGGAGAGGTCGCCCCTCGCCATCCGCTGGAGAGCATCGCCGAGCACCTGGACGACCTCCTCCTGCTGCTGCTTGGCCTCTTCCATCTCCAGGCGCTTCATTTCGATTTCGGTGTGGTCGACCAATGTTTCGAGGACGCCGGCCACCTCCCCGTCGGGACCCATGATCTTGCAGGCATCGATCAGCAGGAAGCGCCGGCCGCCTTTCGGCAGGTCGCACCAGTTGTGCGCACGCAGGTGGCTGCTGTCGGCATTGTTGCCGTCCGCGTAGAGCTTTGCGATATCCGCCGACTTGCCCGAAAGCGCGAGATCGGCGAGACAGGGCCGTTCGTGCGGATAGAAACCGCGCCAGTGTTCCTTCGTGCCGATCATGCCCCGCGCGGACATGCCGGTGAGTTCCTCGCAGGCCTTGTTCCAGTAGGCGACGGCCCCGTTGGCGTCGAGCACGAAGCAGGGAACCGCCATGGCGGTCACCGCGCTCTCCAGGCCAAGCCGATGAAGACCCGGTTTCGCCGCTTCCTCGGCCGCACGGCCGCCAAACAAACTCCCGAAAACCCGCACGTTTCGTTCCCTCGATGTCACACCGGTCCCCCGTGGCGCCGGATTGCTGTTCAGCTTTTCCGGGGAAACACATTCGTTTCCCTTCATGGTAAGGTTGACAGTCCGCTGGACTGGTGAATTTTGATTTAAGTTTTCATGGTCGAATTCAGGAGTGCCGCGCGCGCTCACCGGCCGCACGAGCATTTACCGCCCCTTTCGCGGCCCGCATCGGGGGCCCGGATCGTCAGGTCCCGCGCCGTCGGGCGAGTTCCCTGTAAAGCGCTTCCCGGGTCACCCCCAGTTCTGCGGCGAGATCCTGCCAGCCTCCCTTTGCCGGCAAAATATTTCCCTCCGACAGCCAGGCGTCGAGCCGGTCTGTGACGCGTGGAAGCGATCGGATCTCGGCCCGTACCCGGGCCGCCTGGACGCTGCGCGCCAGGGTCGCTGCCCAGGCCTCGGCAAGCCGGTTGTCATTTTTCAGGGCACCAAGGAAATCATGGCGGCCAAGCGCCGCGACCGCAGCGTTCCCGGCCGCCACCGCATCGCAATGGTAACGGGCCGAGTAGACGGACGCTTCCGCCAGTACCGTTCCCGGCCCGGCATTCTGAAGCACGAGCATCTGGCCCTGCTCGGTGTGCCGGCGCAAGTGGACTTGCCCCGATGAGACAAGGAAGACAAGGCTGACGGTCTGCCCGGCATGAAACAGCGTATCGCCGGCGACAAGATCGATGCGGCGAGCCCCGTCAAAGAGATCGGTGATGGCGGCTTGCATGATCATAATCATATGACCTGCACCGGGAAGCTGCAATACAAAGACCCGGAAACCGACGATCGGAAACAAGACATGAGGGTCCCAATGCTCAGGCTTCTGTTGCTCATCGCCATCTTATCCGGTCCGGGGCTTGCCCAAGCCGGCGACATGACGGACCACGCCGGCCACGCCATGTCCGGGCACATGATGATGGATGGCGGGCATGACCATGCGGCGATGATGCAACAGGCCGCACTCCCGGTGCGTGAGGGTGGCCAGGCCGCGTTTGCTGCGATCCAGGAGATCGTCGCACGGCTGATGGCCGATCCGTCGACGGACTGGAGCCAAGTCGACATCGAGGCCCTGCGCCAGCACCTGATCGACATGGACAATGTCACCCTGCGCGCCGAGGTCGAAACACAGGTCCTCGACGATGGCGCCCGCTTCGTTGCCACGTCCGCGGATCCGGGCGTTACGGCCTCGATCCGCGCCATGGTGCCCGCCCACGTGGCGACCATGAACGGTGTCGAAGGCTGGCAGATGACGGCCGAGGACATCCCCGGTGGCGCGGCGATGACCGTGACCGGTCCGGATGTCGACCGCATTCGTGCGCTCGGCTTCATCGGCATCATGACGGTGGGCATGCATCATCAGGCCCATCACCTGGCCCTCGCTACCGGCCGGAACCCGCACCAGCATTGAGGCTGCCATGAAGTGGTTGCTCGCCCTCGCCGCTCTTCTCGTCCCGTTCACCGTCGCGGCAGACGGACTGAAGGTTGACGCTGTCGCGCCCGGCATCTGGGCCATCGAGGGACCGTCAATCCAGCGCAATGCCGGGAACCTTGCCAACAATTCGACTTTCGGCCTGATCGAGACAGGGTCAGGCGCTGTCCTCGTCGACCCTGGCGGCAGCTGGGCCGGCGCGGCGGCGCTGCATGCGGTCGTCAAGGGCCTGACCGACCAGCCCGTGACCCATGTCATCGACACCGGCGGGCAGGATCACCGCTGGCTTGGCAATGGCTACTGGAAGGCACAGGGGGCGACCGTCATTGCCTCGGAAGCGGCCGTCGCCGACCAGCAGGAACGCGCGTCGATGCAGTTGAGCATGCTGTCCCAACTCCTTGGCGCCGCGCTCGATGGAACGGAGCCAGCCTACGCGGATGTAACGTTCGCCGGCAGCTACAGGCTCGATCTCGGCGGACGGCATATCGAAATCGTCCACCCGGGCCCGGCGCACACGCCGGGCGACAGCTTCGTCTGGCTCCCGGACGAGAAGATCGTCTTCGCGGGCGATATCGTTTTCGTCGGCAGGCTTCTGGGTGTTCTCGATTTTTCCGACAGTGGCGGATGGCTCGATGCCTTTTCCGCCATCGACGCCCTATCGCCTCGCATCGTCGTTCCGGGTCACGGCCCGGCGGCAACCCTGGAACGGGCAAGGTCAGACACGCGGGATTACCTGGACAACCTGCGCAAACGCATCCGGGATCATATCGACGCCGGCGGCGACATCATCGGCTCCGTCGATGTCGATCAGTCCGCCTTCCGTCACCTGGACCAGTTCGACGCCCTTGCCGGCCGGAATGCACAGGCTGTCTTCCAGCAGATGGAATGGGAATAGGACCGGGCGCGCGCGTCTCGTGGTTCAGAACTGTGGAGACCGGTCAGACCGCCTTCTTGCGGACGGCAGGCAGGCCGGCATAGAGCCCGGACGCGTAGCGCCCGGCCTTGACCACCGCGTTGGCGGCGATCACGGTCCGCGACGCGAGTTCGGCCCCTGCAAAGATGCGCACGCCGGAGAAGATCATGCAATCGTCGCCGATGATGATCGGCTTTTTACGCATCGGGCTATATTTCATCGGCGTGCCTGGATCGCTGATATCGAAATCGAAACTGATCAACGAACACTGGTGGGCGATCGAGACATTGTCCCCGATGCGGATCCCGCCCTTCCCGTCGAGGTAACAGGTCTCGAAGATCGAGACGTTCGATCCCAGTTCGATCTCTTCCCAGAAGGTCACGCGCACCCCGGTCTCGAAGACCACGTTGTCGCCGCAGGCCTTTGCCAGGCGCTTGGCCCAGAGATAGCGAAGCGCGATGCCGAGTCTCCACGGAACGAGCTCCAGCAGCGGCCAGGTGACGCTGAAGAGAAAGCGCGGCAGCACCGAAAAGACGGAATTGATCAGCCCGATCAGAGGCTTGACCTTCTCGAAGATATCTTTTCCAGCCATGGCCATAGTCCGCTGACCCGTCTTGCCTGTCCAGTTTCGGGCCGCAGCATAGACGCTGAAGTTAACCGGCTTCTGAACAAGCCGGCAGTTCACGAAAATGTCAGAGGCCCAGAAACCGGGCGCGCAACTTGGCGATGCTGTTCAATAACCCGCCGATGACCGCGCCGTTGGCGTCCGCTATGGCAGCGGTCGCGATTTTTACGCAGGAACCCTTGTCTCCCTATGGAAAACAGCCGCCGATACCTAGGCATGCACCATCATCGCGAAGCTTCCATGCCGGCGACGGTGCGGATGTCGGGAGTTGGTTGGTTGCGGGGGCAGGCTTGGACCCTGCGACGGTCAGGTTGTGGTCCGCAGGACGACGAGCGACCTCGCCAGCGGAAGCGAAGCTTTCGCGTTGGCGACGGTGTGGATGTCGGAAGTTGGTTGGTTGCGGGGGCAGGATTTGCGGTTTGTGTCCCGCTGCGCCGGGTTTGCCGTGACCTGCTCCCCTGAATGTACTCATTCATAGGCTAGCCCTGTTCACGTTGTGGTCCCTTGCGGACCGGGTTGCGAATTCGTTCGGTGTGAGCCCATTGAGGCTCGTGTGTGGGCGGT
>NZ_PDVP01000018.1 GCF_002727065.1 Zhengella mangrovi
TGGAGACTGGATCGCGTTCTACAACAATCGGCGTCCTCATCAGGCGCTGAACATGAAAACACCCGCTCAGGCATTCGCTTTAGCGGCTTAACCTGTGCAGATTCCACTGGGTCGATACACCAGTTCCGATCTGGGCGACAGTTTGCAGCTTGGCTCGGCCTGACGCCGCGACCGAACAGCTCGGGCGGCAAGGATCGATTGGGAGGCATCAGCAAACAAGGCGATGGCTATCTCCGAAGATTGCTCGTCGTCGGGGCGACTGCCGTCGTTCGAATGGTCCGCAAGGACCCGAGCCGGCAGCCCTGGCTGGCGGCGCTGCTCGAGCGCAAGACGGTTCGTGTCGCAACTGTCGGTTTGGCCAACAAGACCGCTCGGATCGCGTGGGCCGTCATGACGCGAAAGGAAGTTTACGCCGCATAGACCTTATTCCGGACCGCCAGGAAGTGGCGACAGGATGGTGAGAGAGGGCTGAGTGGTGATGACAAACCGGTCAGACCGGGGATCGGCCAAACCCAGGGGAGCAGAGCGCTTCGAGCGCGTTGACCTGATCAGGGACCCGATCCGCGGACTTCATCAGGGCCAGCAGCCATGTCGTGCTGCGCGAATAGGCCGGACACATGGATGCACCCGACCGGTGCGCATTGCCGCCAGAAACCTCTTGCACCGCAGGGGCCGTCCACACATGCTCCCCTGAATGATCCTCGTTTTTTGGTTAGCCTGCCCCTGACGAAGGAGACAGGCGATGAAACGATCCAGGTTTTCCGATGAGCAGATCATCGGCATTTTGAAAGAGCACCAGGCGGGCATATCGGCCGCCGATCTATGCCGCAAGCACGGCGTCAGCGATGCGACCTTCTACAAGTGGCGCTCTAAGTATGGCGGCATGGAAGTGTCGGAGGCCAAGCGACTGAAGGCGCTGGAGGAGGAGAACGCCAAGCTGAAGAAGCTTCTGGCGGAGTCGATGATGGACGTGTCGACGCTCCGCGAGATGCTCGGAAAAAACTTCTGACGCCCGGCTCGAGGAGGAACGCCGTGAGTTGGGCTATCGAACACCAAGGCTACTCGCAACGACGCGCCTGCGGGCTGGTTGGCATTGATCCGCGTGTGTACCGCTACCGATCGACGCGACCGGATGATGCGGAACTGCGTAAGCGGCTGAAGGAACTGGCGTCACAACGCCGACACTTCGGCTATCGGCGTCTGCACATCCTGCTGAAGCGGGAGGGCGTCGAGGTGAACTGGAAGAAGCTTTACCGCCTCTATCGTGAGGAACGGCTCACCGTGCGCAAGCGTGGCGGCCGCAAGCGGGCCCTGGGCACGCGGGCCCCGATGACGATCCCGCAGGATTCGAACCAGCGCTGGAGCCTCGACTTCGTGTCCGGCACACTGGTCGATGGACGCCGCTTCCGCATCCTGTGCGTCATCGATGACTTCAGCCGGGAATGCCTGGCGACCGTCGTCGACAACTCGATCTCGGGCCATCGCGTTGCCAGGGAGCTTGATGCCATCGCAGAACGACGTGGCTATCCCTTGCTGGTGGTCAGCGACAACGGCACCGAACTCACCGCCAATGCGATGCTGAGTTGGCAACAGGATCGTGACGTGGAGTGGCACTACATCGCACCGGGCAAGCCGATGCAGAACGGCTTTGTCGAAAGCTTCAACGGGCGCCTGAGGGACGAGTGCCTGAACGAGCATCTCTTCACCAGCTATCGCAATGCTCGCGACATCATCGAAGAATGGAGGATCGACTACAATCTGAACCGACCGCACACGAGCCTCAATGAGCTCACCCCGAACGAATTTGCAACCCGGTCCGAAAGGGACCACAACGTGAACAGGGCTAACTTATAGACGCGGACATAACCGGGAGCAGGTCATCCTCATAAAAGCTCCGGCGTCAATGCACCGGTTTTTTGAACCAGGTTTCCAGGGACGCGGGTGTTCGACCCTTCCGGCCATCAGCCTCCTTCCGCCAACCTCGCTTAGCTACGGCTCCCGTTTCTGGTGCCGCAGCAGATCCTTTTGTTTCAGGCCGCCACGGCCTGTCCCCATCCACGTTCGAAGCTGATGCCGCGCCGTAGGCTCGCCCAGGCGATGCGGGCGAGTTTGGCGGCGAGCGCGACAATGACGACGTTGCGATGGGCTCGGGACAGAAGGCCTCGAAGCCACTCACCCAGAGGCGTCGCCTGTTTGGAGAGGCTCGGCAGCGCCGCACGCGCCCCATGGATCAGCAACATGCCGAGGTAAGTGTTCCCGCGCTTGGTGATGCTGAGCAGCCGCGGCTTGCCGCCGGTCGTCATCTGCTTCGGCACGAGGCCGAGCCAGGCTGGCATGTCGCGCGCCCGGTGGAACGCCTCGCCGTCTCCGACGGCCGCAACCAGCGCGGTTGCGCCAAGGACGCCGATGCCGGGTATCGAGTTCAGCCGGCTCGCTGCTTCGTCGGCATGTGCATGCTCGGCCAGATCGCCGTTCAAAGCATCGATCCGCTCGTCGAGGGACAGCCACTCGGCGCTCATGTCCCCGATGAGCGTCAAGATGCGGGTCGAAAGGTCCGAAGGCGGCTCGGCGAGGAACGGATCGATTTTCCGTTCAAGAACCTTGCGCCCCTGTCGGAAGGTATATCCACGCTCGAGCAGGATCGCCCGCAACTGGTTCAAGAGCGCCTTGCGCGCTGCCACCAGACGAGAGCGTGCCCGGTGCAGGGTCTGCAGGTCGAGCCGGTCTTGGCTCTTAAACTCGACGAAACGCATGGTCGGCCGCGTCGCTGCCTCGGCAATCCCCGCCGCATCGTTGTCGTCGTTCTTTTGTGCGCGGACGTATGGGCGGACATACTCGGGCGACATCAGCCGGACTTCATGCCCTTTCGCGGCAAAGAGGCGGCCGACATGATGCGCACCGCAGCACGCCTCCATAGCGACGGTGCAGGGTGAAAGCCTACCGGCAAGCTCGGCGAGGGTCGCCCCTCCTTACGCGCCGGCGCAGAACGACCTGCCCCTCCGCGTCCAGGCCCACCACGCTGTTCAGGTTCTTGCCCAGGTCAATCCCAAGGGTCACGATAGTCATCGGCTCGCTCCTTCCTCTCAAACACACCGGCACCATAACTCGGAGCCGGCGGGAGGGGCGGGCCATCCCATAAAAAATGGTAGGGCCCGCCGCCAAGCGCGAAGCCGTCGCGCATCTGAGGGCCGTCATGGGCCTGTCGGAGCGGCGGGCCTGTTCCTTCGCCGGTGCAGATCGCAAGATGATCCGCTATCGCTCCTGCCGCCCATCGGAGACGGAACTGCGCGGCCGGCTGCGTGATCTCGCCAACCCGACACCAGGGATCGTCATGAAGCGTCAGCAAAGTTCGTCGTTCTCCGTCAGGCGCAGCAAGGCACGGTGCAGATCGGCAAGAGCCATCTTCATCGCCGCCCGCCCCGCCAACAGCGTATGGATGCACAGTTCAAGGAGCGGATCGCCGGCGATAAGTTCGCGAGCCCGCGCCTCGAAGTCCAGCGCACCAACCTTGCCAACCTTCAGACCGAAGGGGCGAAGCAAACCGCGGATCTCGTTCTCGTGGTCATGGAGCTTGTTGACGTAGAACTCGCGTGCGGTCAGCGGTGTACGCAGCTCCTCGCTTGGCGGCGACTTCACATGGACGGCCTTGAACCAGCCCGATCGAATCAGCTGAGCGAGTGAACGTGCATCATTGCGGTCATTCTTGTTCCGGTTCATCGCCACAATCGCCGCCTTTGCGTGCCGGGCCTCGATACACACCACCGGCAGTCCGGCATCCTTGAGGCCGAACCACAGTCGTTGCGAAAGCGGCCCAGCTTCGAGGCCAACCCGAACGTAGTCGCCAGGTGCCTCGCGTAGCTCACGAATGATCGCATCTGGTTCAGAGGCCACCTTGGCCTCTAGGACCATCCGCCCCTCATCATCGACAACACAAACGCTGGTCAGTTCCAGCGACACGTCCGACCCAGCATAAAGCGCAGCCATCGTCCGTCCTCCTTGGCTATGTTCGCTGCCGGAAAGAAGAACACCAGCAGAACCGGGCGCGAAAACCCGATTACGCCATCTGAATGCCCACTGGTTCCTGACACTTGCCGACGCGGTCGAAAAGTTGGAGGATTGGCGTAGATACTACAATGAAGAGCGCCCGCATGGCGCGATCGGCAACAAGACCCCGATCTCGTTGATCAATCCCGATGGCGCCACCAGCCCGCCATCGTGAAATAGGCCGGAAACTCTACCCTCCGGCGGTCCAGAGAATGGTATTGGAGCAGAAACCCCGGAAACTCCGGCCTGGTGCAATCCAAAGACGGGGAGCGGTTCACGAAAATAGAGACTTTCGTAGCGAATTTGGATGAACCAATGTTTGACATTATCCACCGATGCAGCTATCCGCAAATAGAGATACGCGTAGTTCTATTGTTTCTGAAATCCTCGTTGAGTAGGATACGACAATAGAATTTTTGCCGCTCCATCTTAGAATGAAAGATTGGGCGCACAGTCGCAGAACGCAACTCTTTGCATGGGTTAGTGAGATGGCCTCCAAAAAAACAAGTGAGAAAACGCAGCCAGATAGCAAAAAAATGCCCAAAACCCCCAGTGTGCCAGTAAAAAGAAGCGCTTCGTCCGCAATAAATAAAGAAACCAGTTCAAAGTATACTCGGAGAAAAGAAAAAGCTATTGATGTGACGGGCGTAGAGCGAAAAGTGGAAGCTGCCACGGACCGAAAAATAGAAAGCACCACATCAAATAACGATTTCAATCAAAGAAAAATAGTTGATGATAACTACAAACCTGCTGTTAAGTCGGCGTCCAAACCTCGTAGCCGAAGAAGTACGGATACAAAATCAATAAATGTAAACAAAACGTCAGCATCGGGTTCTTCCTCCGTTTCATCGGAAAAGGCTGAATCGGTCGAGCGAAAGGCTCTTGATGAAGCTCAAGCGGAAGCCGATAGATATAAATCTGAATACACTAGAATAAAAAGCGAAATAGAAAAGATAGTCTCCTCATCAGAATATATTAAGTCTGAAAACGAAGCTTTGTTAAAAAGAAATGATACATTAGATTATTATGTAAAAATTAAAGATGCAGAAATATTGGAGCTTAGAAAGAAGGTTTCTGATAAAGAATTGGATATCAATGAGTTGAGCAATCAACTCATAGCGGTCGATCAGCTGCGAAATCATTGGGAGTATTTGGCTCGGTCGTTGTTGCATTCGACATCTTGGAGGGTTACTGCACCTTTTCGCAAGGTGGCGAGTATTGCCCGATATATTGTGGGTCAGCCCGGGGCTTTCAATGTGCGTATTGAAAATGTCAGGAGCCTTGTTCGCAGCGAAGGTATTGTGAATTCTGGAAGAATTTTATCGAAGAGGCTGGGTCAGAAGAGCGCCGAAGATCATCACAAACCTGATATTCATCAAGGAAAGCGCAGATTCGATACCCGCGCTGAATTCGCAAACTTTCTTGCAACGGAGCGCGCGAATAATCGAACAATATTTGCAGAATTGCCGATTATTGACTGGAATGTTCCACTTTATCAGCGACCGCAGCACATTGCGACCGCATTTGGCCGATCGAATACCTTGGTCGTTTATACGACTAGCAATGTATATGATAAAATTAGTGGTTACGTAGAAGTCGAACCTGGCGTCTGGGTAACTGATGATGGGGGCGTCTATGATCTTCTGGAGGGTGCGATTTGTTCTATATACTCGACCGCACACTTTGATGCTTATGATATGTTGAAGCGCGTATCAGAGAAAAATGTAATTATGTATGAGTATATCGATCACATTGATCCAGCTATCTCTGGTGATGGCGTTGTTAAGCTTCAGAAATTGAAGGATTTTTGCTTCAGTGGTGGAGCTGATGTTATTGTCGCATCCGCTAAAAAACTAAAAGATGAAGCAATAAAAGCAATCGGCGAAGATAATGTCTGCTTTGCTCCAAATGGCGTCGATTATGAACACTATAAAGCGGCAATGGCGGATCCAAAACCAGTTAGCGCTGAATATTCAAATTTTCTAATGCGTTATCCTAAGATTATCGGATATTTCGGAGCGCTTGCTCCTTGGATCTGGTACGAAATGATTAATGATATTACTGCTACTCGTCCAGACCTTGGTTTTGTTTTCATCGGACCGGATTACTACGGGGGATTTGATCAACTCGAAAAGCGCGACAATGTGTTTGCTCCTGGAGCAATAAATTATACAGATCTGCCACATTATGCTTTGCATTTTGATGTGGCTATGATCCCGTTTCGGCATGGTGATATCGCCCAGACTACGTCACCTCTAAAGTTGTTTGAGTATTTTGCCCTCGAAAAGCCGGTTGTCGTTACTGATCAGATGCTAGAATGCACGGTCTATCCAGAGGTATTTAAGGCGTCGAACTCTATGGAATTTATCTCTCGTATTGATGAGGCGCTCAACGTTTGTGGAAGCAAGCGGTTCAAGCGGCGTCTGAGAAAATTGGCTCTAGAGAATACTTGGGATGAGCGGGCTAAGGCTATGAAAGTTTCTGGCATTGATGCGCTGCGGAGGAAAGGGTTAAGGTAGAATCCGGAGATTTGGAGTACACCCCGTCTCACCGGATTTGTCGGCTAGAGCACATCCGTTTCTTGCTCCGATACCATTCTCTGGACCGCCGGAGGGTAGAGTTTCCGGTCCATTTTGACGTGGGACCCGAATTTGGACCACCCTGGTGGGGAATTTCCCGGGGATAACACTCACGGCGGACCGGATGCGCCTTAGGCATTCGTGAGTGATATCGGCGGTTTGTTGCCGATGGCACTGTGAGGGCGAACCTCGTTGTAGTCTCTACGCCATTCCTCCATCTTCTGGCGGGCGTCGTCAAGCGTCAGGAACCAGTGCTGGTTCAGGCACTCCGCCCGGAACTTCCCGTTGAACGACTCGAAGTAGGCAGTGTCCGTCGGCTTGCCGGGCCGTAAGAAGTCGAGCGTGACGTCATTGGCATATGCCCACAGGTCGAGATCGCGGGAGATGAACTCGCTGCCATTCCGGACACCTCGATTTCCGGCAGACGCGTCGCGCGGGAACCGACCGATCTGATCGGCCGCCGCGGCAAGCCCGGCATGATCGTTTCAGACCACGGCACCGAATTCACCTCGAACGCCATCCTCGCCTGGTCGAAAGATCATGGAGTGGAATGGCACTACATCGCTCCCGGCAAGCCGATGCAAAATGGCTATGTCGGATAACGTACAAAATCTTTCACACTTTCGGATTTGACGGCTCCTTCTAGATTGATGGAAGGAGCAATGAGATGGATGACGAGAAGGATGCTGCGATGGGGCAAGTGATCTGGATCGACGAAGCGCGGATCAAGGATCACCTGGACACCTCCGGAAACCATCATTTACCGCCGCTTATCGGCCAATAGCGCGCAATGAGGGGGCTATTCGGGAGAATGCGTTCGGATTGGCGGTTCGGGGCTCATGCAGGCACACTTCGCCTGTCGAGCCAGCACCATAGCTTCATGTTGTAGGCCATGTTGACGAGCGTTATCGCTGCTGCGGCCCGCGCGACCCCGATCGTTCGAATGAAGAGCCCCATCCGGTTCTTCTGTTCGGCAAAGACATGCTCGACCCGGGCGCGAACCTTCGACTTTGTCGCATTGCCCCTGGCGACCGTCTTCGACATCGGCTTGCCCTTGGGCTTCTTGGAGTGAATGCGGCTGGTCTTTCCAGCAATTGCGAGGAATTCCTCGTTTGCTGCCGAGCGGTAGGCCGTGTCTGCCCATACATCGGAGGCCGTGTTGGCCGGATCGATCAGTCCTTCGCGCAGCCGCGCACCGTCATGGGCGGCCGCGTCGGTAGTCTTTGGGCGCCGGATGATAACCGTGGCGCCGGTCAATCGAGATGTGGTTCTTGTAGCCAAACGTCGGTATCGCGATATCGATCTGCGGCGTGCCATCCTCTTTCGGCCTGGCCTTGGCGAATTTGACCGTCCAGCGCGCCGACGTATCCTTCTGCGCCGCCCTGGCCGGGTTGTCAGGCCAGATCTCAAGAGCGCTCTTGCCGTCCTTGATCGCAGCCTTCTCGCCATCGGTGTTTCGCTGCTTCGGGGCGGCGACCAGCGTTGCATCGATGATTTGGCCGCCCATCGGCAGATAGCCGGCCTGGCTGATCGCGCGATCAAGCCGTTCGAGGGCCTTGTCCAGCGCCTTGGCCCTGATCAGCGTTTCGCGGAAATCCCAGAGCGTATTCTCATCCGGGATCCGATCACCGGGCCCAAGCGAGCAAAACCGCATCCAGGACAGGCGGTCACGCACCATGTAGGACGTCTGCGCCAGGGAAAGGCCGTGCAGCGATTGCAGCACCAGTATCTTGAACTTGAGCACCGGATCAAACGGCGGGCGTCCACCCTTCGAAGCCGCACTGCGACGCAATGCCTTCGATAAAACCGGGCGAAACATCTCAAAATCGACTGTCGCGGCAAGCTTCTCAAGCGGATCGCCTTCCGCTGACAGTTCCTTCAACCGGTCCTCAAAATCCCAGAACCCGCGCTGTCCCTGCATCGAAATCTCTCCGGCAAATCACTGCCGAGAATGAATCATATCCGTCCCAATCAGGCCAGTTTCCGGAGGCGTCCAGGTTTTTCGAGGCGCCGACGTTGAATGGCATTGACTCAATTTGAACCCAATATCCGAAAAGACATCATTACCTTGAAACCAGTACACGTACGGCTTATTGGTCAAGCTCTGTGTTGGATTCTTCACATCGGCCCTTGAAACGAGCGTGGTAAAATGTCTGCAGCTTTAGAAGACAAACTATCAAAATATCTTCAGGATATGCTTGTACATATTCCAACTGACGACATATCTGCACGTGATAAAGCAATCGAATTATTTCGCCAGAAAACAAGATCAGTAATTGATAATATCCGAAACAATTCGGGTGATTCTGTCGCTGATAAATACACTAATATAGTAGAAAAAATAATCGAAAAACAATTATATAATTATAAAGAAAATGAATATATATATCTTGTTGATGAATATAAATCCGATTATCGCGGTGATGAATCGGAATTAAGTCATTTAAAAGATAGTAACGACTATAATGATGAGAGAAACATAAATAAAAAAATTAATAGAATGAATATAAAATCATTAATTTTTGTTATTATTGGTATAGCAATAGGCGCTATTGGCTATTTATCCGTTCAAATCGCTAATAATTGGATGTCTGCCGGGGGTTATTTTGTAAATAATGTTCTCGTCGATCAAGCGCAGGGTAATGATGTTGCTGCGGAAATCATAGGTGTTATGAAAAAAATAGAAGAAGATATCAATAATAACAATGCAAAAAGTGCCAAAAAGCCAATCAAAGGTGGACAGTTCCTTTCTGTAAGTAGTGTATATCCAGATTTATACGGGTCTTTAAGTGAAAAGGCGCGCCGTAGTGGCGAATTTCTTATGCAAGTCACTGGATCGGGATACAAGATTATTTTTAAAGGATGGCCGTGTATATTTGCTTACCAACGTGATGAAAAACTTGTTGATCGGCGCCGTACCAAACCACCCGTTTCACTCTGCAATTATTTTGGAGTTTGGAATGAGCGCGGTTCATCGTTTTAGGCCGTGAATTCATACTGTTGCAGGCGTAGCATGATGCAAGCGAGCTTTGCCATGGCGAGGATGGTCGATCCTAGCTGGAGACCCGCAAAAACCCCGCCATGGTCGGGTTGATATGATTCTATCGGTGGTGTGGAGGTGCGCCGATGAATCCCGAAAGCCGTTTTTCTCTTTCTGAGCATCTTGAGCGATTGAGCTATTATGGCTTTCCGTTGGAAGTGCTCGCTGCCACCGTGGATTTTGATTATTTCCGGATATGGCTTGTCGAAGGCCTTGGTTATGGGGATGGTTCAAAGGGCGGCAGGCCGCCGTTCGATCCGGTTGCCATGTTCAAGGTTCTGATCCTGCAGGCGCAGCACAATCTTTCAGCCGCGAGGATGGAGTTCATGATCCGCAACCGGTTGTCCTGGTTGCGCTTCCTGGGCTTCGAACTGGGCGGGGCGACACCCGATGAGAACACCATCCGCCATTTTCGCAACCGGATGATCGAAACAGGGACGCTCAAGCGCGTCATGAAGGCCTTCGACTGGCAACTTCACAAGAAGGGCTACATACCGATGTCCGGCCAGATTGTGGATGCGACCCTGGTGCCGCCACCCAAGCAGCGCAATACGGAAGTTGAGAAGGAAGCCATCAAGGACGGAAAGACGGCCGGCGAGATCTGGCCGGACGAGCCGAACCAGACTGCACAGAAAGACACGGATGCTCGCCGGACGCTCACGATTGGCGGCAAGATCCGGTATCGTCCGGATGGCACGCCGTTGCCGCCGATCGCCTTGCCTGTATTCGGCTACAAGTCGCAGATCAGCATTGACCGTCGCTTCGGCTTCATCCGGGCTGGTACAGTGACCTCGGCTGCTGCGTCGGACGGGCGCGAGATGAAGCATGTCATCGACAAGACCAATACGGCGTCGGATGTATGGGCCGACAGTGCCTACCGTTCGAAGGAGAACGAGGACTGGCTGGAGAGGAACATGCTGACGAGCCGCATTCATCGGCGCAAGCCGGCGAACCGCCCGATGGCCAGGGCGACTGTGCAGTCGAACGCGAAGAAGTCATCCATCCGTGCAGCAATCAAACATGTCTTTGCGCACCAGAAGAACCGCTATGGCCTGTTCATTCGAACGATCGGCCTAGCGCGGGCGCAGGCCAAACTAACGCTGGCCAACCTGGCCTACAACTTTGACCGTCTGATTTTCCATGAACGTCGAAAGGCCAAGGGATAGGCGCGCCCGAGAACAGCGAAAATGCACCAAACCGACCTTCAGGCCGCACCCATTGGTGGCCGGATCCGGACGAAAATGCCCGCCATCAAGAAGACAGGCCCCCAAAAGCCGATCATCGCTTCAAACCAACCGGTTTTTGCGGGTCTCCACTTCACAGCCTGCGGATATGATCCAACATGAACCGGATGCGCTCTAGAAAACTCGGGTCTATTCACATCAGCCTGAGAGAACGGGCCTATATAGGTCAAAGCAAGTACCCGTTGGTATCAGTTCTCAATGGATATCAACACCATAATATGGCATTGCAAATGCACGCCGCATAAGGTCAGAAACGAACCATCAGAATCCGCGTGAATGCGGATGAGGCTCAGGTTCAGTTTACAACCTGTACACTTCTGTGGAAAAGCGGATTGTAATAATGAAAAAAATATCGATAAAAAATATGTCCATTAAAAAAATAAGTAACTTCAATTCATTTAGAAGAAATTATATCAGGCTTATGGGGCTAACAAAAAATTTTGGATACTATGGAGCAATTAGAATAATATTTTATAGATATTTTATTATATACTTTAAAAGTCTATTGCAGACGAGAAATATTAATTACATTAATGGTGTATTGCAGAAAAATAAGCAAAGGCCCACTATAATAGTGGTCTCGACACTAGATTGGGATTATCCGTTTCGCCAGAGAGTGCACCATCTTGCGGAGGCGTTTGTTCAACAGGGCGCTGCGGTGATATTTATTTCACCAATGCATGGTTACGACGGCGTACTCGCGAAGGAAGTTTCACCTCATCTAGTGATCTCGCCGCACCGAAGAATCCTGATAAAGATGATCCCTCATGATATCCTCTTGGTCTTATCCACGGACGGGTCGCTCAACCGTAGCGAAATAACTACGACGCCCAGTTCAGGACGGGTGGTGTGCTACGATTTTATTGATCATCCAGATGATTCACTAAATAGCGTAGAATACGATATTGATCGATGGAAATTACACTATGATTTGATAAATGGCGAGTTGTCCGCTTGTGTAATATGCTCCGCTGAAAAAATTCTAGAGAGCATACATCAATCAAAACGAGTAGTATATTCAAAGCTTGTGACCAATGGCGTGGATGTGCGGCATTTTTCAGAAGTTATTAAAGATTTATCCAGTTTGAATAAATCTTTTCGTAGCGTAGTGGAGAAAAATAAACCGATTATTGGTTACTTCGGAGCACTTGCTGCTTGGTTCGACTATCGTCTTGTGATTGATGTGGCTCGCGCAATGCCGGATGCTGAGTTTGTGATTTTTGGTGTAAGGATGGATTCCACTGCTGATTTGAATTGGAACTGGCCAGAAAATGTGCATATATTACCACCGCTTCACTATGATATGCTTCCAATTCATTCTGCATGGTTCGATGTTGCCATTATTCCTTTTGTAATCAATGATATAACATTGTCGACATCACCACTTAAGCTTTTTGAATATCTTGCGCAAGGGCACCCTGTCGTTTCTACACCTCTTCCGGAATGCCAGAAATGCTCGCTTGTATTTTGCGCATCAAATGCGCTCGCATTTGAAGATGCTATACGTAAAGCAATTTTACTAAAGAGGGACGACGAGGACTATGAAAGGAGGGCGAAAGCATATGCCCGGGAGAATAGTTGGGCAGCGAAAGCACGTCAGATAATGGCGGTTACTAGACCTGCCACGGAGCTTTCATCCAGCGGCGATTAGAGCCTCGGCCGTTTTTTGCTCCGGTACCATTCTCTGGACCGCCGAAGGGTAGAATTTTAGGGGATCGTAGCACCTCCGAATTGAGTTTCATTCTTATTTGTGCAAATGGATGGCGTTTAATTGCTGTGAGAATGATGATGTATAAAATAAATAAAAAATTTTATTACTTGAGAGGCTATCTATATATTTTGGAAAGGAAATAAAATAAAGCATTTCATTATTGTAAAGATTGTGTATAAAGCGACTATATCGTGGTGGCGAAAGCAGACCCACAAAAGGTCAGGAGCAGGAGATGGGCATTCCTTTCATCGATTTGGCCGCCCAGCAGGCTGTCATTCGCCCGCGCATCGACGCGGCGATCTCGCGGGTGCTGGACAGTGGCGCCTACGTCATGGGACCCGAGGTCGCCACCTTCGAGAAGGAACTGGCGGACTTCTGCGGCGCCAAGCATGCGCTGGCCTGTGCCAATGGCACGGATGCGCTGATGCTGGGGCTCATGGCCTTCGACATCCGCGCCGGCGATGCCGTCTTCGTGCCTTCCTTCACGTTTGCCGCGACGGCCGAGGTCGTTCCCTGCATGGGCGCCGTACCCTTCTTTGTCGATGTGCTCCCGGGCACCTTCAACATGGATCCCGAGAGCCTGAAGCGCTGCATCGTCGCGGCGCGCGACATGGGCCTGACCCCGCGCATGGTGGTGCCGGTCGACCTGTTCGGCCTGCCCGCCGACATGGCCGCCATCCAGCCGATCGCCGACGAGGCCGGCCTTCTGGTCATGTGCGACAGCGCGCAGGGCTTCGGCGGGCGGATCAACAACCGCATGACCGGCACCTTCGGCAAGCTGACGACCACCTCCTTCTTCCCTGCCAAGCCGCTCGGCTGCTACGGCGACGGCGGCGCCGTCTTCACCGATGACGACGAGATCGCCGACCTGATCGACAGCTACCGCATCCACGGCAAGGGCTCAGACAAGTACGACAACGTCCGCATCGGCATGAACTCGCGTCTTGACACCATTCAGGCGGTCATCCTGTCGATCAAGCTGTCGATCTACGCCGGGGAAATCGAGGCCCGCAACCGCATCGCGGCGCGCTACAATGCGCTGCTGAAGCACAAGGTGATCGTGCCCCAGGTCCCCGACGGCTTCGAATCGGTCTGGGCGCAGTACACCGTGCGCCTTCCCGACGCACGCACGCGCAGCGAGGTCCAGGCCCACCTGAAGGACAAGGGCATTCCGACCGCGATCTACTACCCGATTCCGCTGCATCGCCAGACGGCCTACGACCGCTTCCCGTCCGACCCGGCAGGCCTCAGGGCCACGGAACTGGCGGCGGACGAGGTGCTGAGCCTGCCCATGCACGCCTACCTCGACGAGGCGACGCAGGACCGGATCGCCGACGCGCTCATCGAGGCGCTCGACTGATTGTTCCCGGAGCAATTCCAGCGAAAGTGGGTACCGGTTTCGCGTCCGGAATTGCGTGAAGACAGGCGCAATTGAGCGAAAGCGGGAACCGGTTTCGCGTCCGGAATTGCGTGAAGACAGGCGCAATTCCAGCGAAAGCGGGTACCGGTTTCGGGTCCGGAATTGCGTGAAGACAGGCGCAATTCCAGCGAAAGTGGGTACCGGTGTCGGGTCCGGAATTGCGTGAAGACAGGCGCAATTCAGCGAAACTGGGAACCGGTGTCGGGTCCGGAATTGCGTGAAGACAGGCGCAATTCAGCGAAAGCGGGTACCTGTTTCGGGTCCGGAATTGCGTGAAGACGACAACCTGGCCACCTGGGGCGATCCAACGAAAAGCGGGATCGCTCCAATACCCGCCCGGGGCAGGGCATGTCCTACGCCGGCAAGGCCGCGCCCCGTCGCGGCCGGCCGCGCCAGAGCAGGACGCTCATCACCGAGAGGTTGACGAGGTTCCAGGCGATGCCGTTGAGAAAAGCGGCCTGGTAGGAGCCGGTGAGGTCGTGGATGGCGCCTGACATCCAGCCGCCGATCGCCATGCCGATGATCGTCGCCATGATGACCAGGCCGGTGCGCCGCCCGGCTTCCGAGGCCGGCAGGTATTCCCGCACGATGATGGCATAGCTCGGCACGATGCCGCCTTGCGACAGGCCGAAGATGAACGAAACGACGTAGAGCGAGGTCAGGCCGTCCGAAGGCAGGTAGAACAGCAGCGACAGCCCTTGCCCGACGGACCCGATGATGAGGGTTTTCACGCCGCCGATGCGGTCGGCCAGCCAGCCCGAGGCGAGCCTGGAGAAGATGCCGGCGCCCAGCATCAGCGCCAGCATGTCGGCCCCGCGGGCCACGCCGTAGCCGAGATCGGCGCACAGCGAGACGATGTGAACCTGCGGCATCGACATGGCGATGCAGCAGGCCAGTCCGGCGACAAACAGCATCCCCTGCAGCGTCGTCGGCGACAGGCCGGTCTCCATGGGCCGGAAGGCGGACGGGTTGGTGCCGGCCGTAGCGGGCAGGCCGCGCGGGGAGGGTCGCCGCAGCAGGCCGGTCAGGGGGATCATCAGGCCGAGACAGACGAAGCCGATGACGAGATAGGTGAACCGCCACCCGCCGTGGCTCATCAGCGGCTGCATGGCCAGTGGCCAGAGCGTGCCGGCGAGGTAATTGCCGCAGGCGACAACGGCAATCGCGATGCCGCGCCGGCGCTGGAACCAGTGGGAAATGTCGGCCAGCAGCGGCGCGAAGGCCGCGCCGGCCCCCATGCCGATCATCCCGCCCTGCAGAGCGGCGACCAGCCAGAAGGCCGGCGCCAGTCCGGCCAGCAGGAAGCCGGTGCCGAGCAGCGCCGCCGCCAGCGCCAGAGGCACGGCGGTGCCACGCCGGTCGATCTGCCGGCCGATCAGCAGGTTGCCCAGCGCGAAGCCGACCATGGTGAGCGTGTAGGCAAGCGACGCCTCGCTGCGATCGAGCGCGAATTCCGCTTCCATCGCCGGCAGGGCAACGATGACGGACCACATGCCCGCACCGCCGACGGTGCCATAGGCCAGGCAGGCGGCCATGCGGCCCCATGCATAAGCACCGTCGATGTCATCGCCCGTACCGGGCGCTGAAGACAGGAATTGCCGCATTGTCCCTCCCGATGCCGCCCCGGTTCGGGCTTTCGGTTCCCGGGCAGGCAGGCTCTGGCCTCGCGGGGTGATATCTAAAGCAATTCCAGCGAAAGTGGGAACCGGTTTCGCGTCCGGAATTGCGAAAAGAGGCGTGCTCGATTCCAGCGAAAGCGGGAACCGGTTTCGCGTCCGGAATTGCGAAAAGAGGCGTGCTCGATTCCAGCGAAAGCGGGAACCGGTTTCGCGTCCGGAATTGCGAAAAGAGGCGTGCTCGATTCCAGCGAAAGCGGGAACCGGTTTCGCGTCCGGAATTGCGAAAAGAGGCGTGCTCAATTCCAGCGAAAGTGGGAACCGGTTTCGCGTCCGGAATTGCGAAAGGAGGCGTGCTCAATTCCAGCGGAAGCGGGAACCGGTTTCGCGTCCGGAATTGCGAAACAACAAGGGGCATTGAATCCGGCCCGGAAATGGCGGAAATGCTCCTGGCCGGCCGATACCCGGCGAAATGCATGGACATGCCAGGAGCCGGTGATGACGGAATTCGACGAAGACAAGCTGGCGGAAGCCTACGAACGGGCCCTCAGGCTTGAAAAGGCCGGTGAAACCGATGCCGCCGAGGCTGCCTGGCGCGAGGTGCTGGCGCTGGATCCGTCCGACCATGGTGGCGCGGCCATTCGCCTGGCCGCCCTCGGCCGGGCACCCGATCCGGACAAGGCGCCCGATGCCTATGTCGAGACCCTCTTCGACCAGCATGCAGCCGCTTTCGACGAGATCCTGGTCGACCAGCTCGGCTATGCGATTCCGCTGCAATTGCGCCAGGCGCTGCTCGACCATGCGCCCGGTCCCTACGCGCGCGGGCTGGATCTCGGCTGCGGCACCGGCCTCACCGGCAGCGCGCTCGACGGCATGGTGACCGATTTCATCGGCGTCGACCTGTCCGAGCGCATGGTGGAACTGGCCGACGAGCGGGACGTTTATGACGGTCTCTATGTCGCCGAAGCCGTCGATTTCGTCGAGAACATCGAGGACGAGGAGCCGTGGGACCTCGTCGCCGCCACCGATGTCATGCCCTACCTTGGCGACATGGAGCGCATCGCCGCCGGCGTGGCGCGGCGGACGAACGCGGGCGCCGTCTTTGCCTTTTCCACCGAGACCATGCCCGGCGAAGCGATCGGCCCGAAGGGCTGGCGGGTCACGCCGAAGCACCGCTTTGCCCACAGCCCGGCCTACCTGGAGGCCGTACTCTTACGCCACGGTTTCACGATCCTGCATATCGAGCCGGTGACCGTGCGCATGGACGAAGGCCAGCCGATCCCCGGCCATCTCGTCCTGGCGCGAAAGATGAACGGATAGCGTTCAGGCCGCCCGCGCATCCTCGCGGATCATCGCGGCCGCCTTCTCGGCGATCATCAGCACCGGCGAATTGGTGTTGCCGGACGTGATCGTCGGCATGACCGACGCATCGGCCACGCGCAGGCCCGTGAGGCCATGCACCTTCAGCCGGTCGTCGACCACCGCCATCGGGTCCGAGCCCATTCTGGCCGTGCCGACCGGGTGGAAGATGGTCGTGCCGATGTTGCCCGCCGCCTCCACCAGTTCCTCGTCGCTCTGGTATTCCAGCCCCGGCATGAACTCCTCCGGGTGGAAGCGCTGCACCGGCTCCTGCGACACGATCCCGCGCGTGATGCGGATGGCCTGCGCCGCCACCTGCTGGTCATGCAGGGCCGACAGGTAGTTGGGCTGGATCGCCGGGTGCGCCGCCGGGTCGGCGGACTGGATGCGCACGTGGCCGCGGCTCTGCGGGCGCAGGTTGCACACCGAGGCCGTGAAGGCGGGGAAGGGGTGCAGCGGCTCGCCGAACTTGTTCAGAGACAGCGGCTGCACGTGGTACTGCAGGTCGGGATAGTCGAGCGCGGCATCGGACTTGGTGAAGGCGCCGAGCTGGGACGGCGCCATCGACATCGGCCCCGAACGCTTGAGCATGTATTCCAGCCCGATCATCGCCTTGCCGAACAGGGTGCTGGCCCGCTGGTTCAGCGTGTCCACGCCCTTCACCTTGAAGGCCATGCGCAATTGCAGGTGATCCTGCAGGTTTTCGCCCACGCCCGCCATCTCGTGCAGCACCTCGATGCCGTGTTCCTGCAGCACCGCGCCGGGGCCGATGCCCGACAGTTGCAGGATCTGCGTGCTGCCGAGCGATCCGGCGGACAGGATGACCTCGCCGCGTGCCCGCGCTTCCATGGCCTGGCCGTCGCGGGTGAAGGCGACGCCGGTCACCCGCTTGCCATCGAGGACCAGGCGGCTCACCTGCGCATTGGTCATGACGGTCAGGTTGGGCCGCTCCATGGCCGGACGCAGGAACGCCTTGGCCGTGTTCCAGCGCCAGCCGTTGCGCTGGTTGACACGGAAATAGGCGACGCCCTCGTTGTTGCCGCGGTTGAAATCCTCGGTCGCCGGAATGCCGGCGGCCACGCAGGCGTCGCGAAAGGCGTCGAGAATGTCCCAGCGCAACCGCTGTTCCTCCACCCGCCATTCGCCGCCCGCGCCGTGCATCTCGTCCGGCCCGGCATAGTAATCCTCGGATTTCTTGAAGAAGGGCAGGACGTCGTCCCAGCCCCAGCCGGTGTTGCCGAGTTGCCGCCAGTGGTCGTAGTCGCCCTTCTGGCCGCGCATGTAGATCATGCCGTTGATGGAAGAGCAGCCGCCCAGCACGCGGCCGCGCGGATAGAGCAGCGAGCGGCCGTTCAGCCCCTTTTCGGCCTGGGTGGAATAGCCCCAGTCGGTGCGCGGATTGCCGATGCAGTAAAGGTAGCCGACCGGCACGTGGACCCAGATGTAATTGTCCTTGCCGCCGGCCTCCAGCAGCAGCACCTGCCTGGAGGCATCTTCCGAAAGCCGGTTGGCCAGCGCGCAGCCTGCCGTTCCGGCGCCCACGATCACGTAGTCGAATTCGCCCATCGCTGCCATGCTGTCCTCCCTGGCGTCCCAAGGGCCGGAAGACCGGCCCGTCCTGGACCATTGTCTCCATTTCCCGTTGAAACCAAATGTTCAATTGCGCACAATCAGGGTGCAAGACTGCACGGAAGGATGGCCGATGTTCGACTGGAACGACATGCGCTTTTTCGTCGAGGTCCGCCGCGCGGGAACATTCGCGCTCGCCGGCCGGCGGCTGCGTTGTGCGCATACCACCGTCTCGCGGCGCATTTCGGCGCTGGAGGAAGCGCTGGGCGCGCGCCTGTTCGAACGGATCGGCGACCGGCTGGAACTGACGGCGGAAGGCGAGGCCGTTGCCGCGCTGGCCCAGCGCATGGAGGATACCGCCATTGCCATTTCCGACCGCGCGGTACCCGCGGGCACGGCGATCACCGGCTCGGTCCGGGTCGGCGCGCCCGATGGCATCGGCAATGCGTTCCTGTCGGCAAGGCTGCCGGACCTGTGCCGCAGCCAGCCGGGTCTCGACATCGAGCTCGTACCCGTGCCGGTGACGCACAAGCTGTGGAACCGCGATGTCGATATCGCCATCAGCCTGGACCGGCCGGAAACGGGCCGCGTCGTCATGCGCAAGCTGACCGACTACGACCTGCGCATCTACGGGGTCCCGGCACTTCTGGAGCGGGCGGGACACCCCGAAACGGTGGACGATCTGCTCGCCTTTCCCTTCACCGGCTACATCGATGACCTGTTGTTTTCCGGCGCGCTGGATTTCAACCGAACCATCCATCCCGGCCTGCGCGTGGCCTACAAGGCCGCCACCGTGAAGGCGCAGATGGATGCCGTCGGCGCCGGTGTGGCGCTGGGCGTTCTGCCCTGCTTCATGGCCCGCGACACCGGCCTCGTGCCGCTGCTGCAGGACACGGTGGCCTTCTCGCGCACCTACTGGCTGCTCTACCCGGAAGACCTGCGCGAGGTGGAGCGCATCCGTGTCGTGGCAGCCCATATCGCCGGGGCGGTGCGGGCGAACGCGGCGCTGTTCCGCTTTCGCCCGGACGATGCGGCCGATCCGTCGCTCAGCCCTGGCTGACCACCATGTTGCGAAGGGTGCCGATGCCCTCGACCTCGAGTTCCACCACGTCGCCGGATTGCAGGTAGCGGTTCTGCTCCAGCCCGCAGCAATTGCCCACCGTGCCCGAGCCGATCACCTCGCCCGGGTGCAGCGTCTCGTCGGCGCTGACATGGGCGATGATGGCATCGAACCCGTGCAGCATGCCCGACGTGTCCGACGTCATCCACGGCGTGCCGTTGACCCGCACTTCCACCTTCAGCGCCTGCGGATCAGGGATCTCGTCGCGGGTCACGATCCAGGGGCCGAGCGCGTTGCCGCTGTCGAAACTCTTGCCCTTGGCCGGTCCGAGCATGCCCTGCATTTCCTTCAACTGGGCATCGCGGGCCGAGAAATCGTTGAAGATCGTGTAGCCGAAAATGTGGTCGAACGCCGCATCCTTGCCGATATTCTTGCCCTGCTTGCCGATGATCGCGGCGAATTCCAGTTCGAAATCCATGAACCTGGAGTAACGCGGCCAGGTCACGGTGGCCTCCGGTCCGATCACCGAGAAGCGGTTGGTGATGTAGTAGATCGGCAGGTCGCGATAGACCGCCGGCACGTCGTCCGGCAGCGATGTGGCCGGCTCGGGCTGGCCCTGCAGCCGCGCCGCCAGCTTCTGCATGCCCGCCGGGGCCTGGCGCACGTGCAGCGGGTAGACCGAGGCATCGCGCATCTGCGGCGGCACCGGCAGCGGGGCAAGCAGCTTGACCTCGCCCATGGCAAGCCGGTGCTCCGGCCCGGCGCGGTCCAGGGCCATCCGCGCGATCGCCATGCCGTCCGCGCCCGCCTCGATCAGCGTGAGCATCGAATCGAGCACGCCGCGCGCCTCCGCACCGGCCGCCGCCTTCAGGTCGACGATCGTCGTGCCGTCATCGACGACGGCGCCGATTCTCTGTCGCAGGTCTTTCTCGTAAGTGGCGAGTTTCATGAGATTTCCTTCAGTCGCGGAAGAGCGCAACGGGCCGGCACCAGCCCGCGCTCGCAGCCCGGATCTTGACCGGGAAGCACACCACCTCGAAGCCGGTGGCCGGCAGGCTGTCGAGGTTCGCCAGCTTTTCGATGTGGCAGTAGCCGTGCACCATGCCGGCGCGGTGGCCCTCCCAGATCAGCGAGGCATCACCCGTCTCCGCCACCCGCTTGGCCGTGTGAACGAAGGGCGCGTCCCAGCTCCACGCATCGGTGCCGCACACGCGCACGCCGCGGTCGGTCAGGTAGAGCGTCGCGTCGCGCCCCATGCCGCACCCTGTCGCCACGTAATGCGGCTGGCCGTAGGCCGCGCCGGCCGCGGTGTTGACCAGGACGATGTCGCCAGCCTGAAGTTCGTGGCCGATCTCCTTGAAAGCCTTGTCCATTTCCGCTTCGGTGACGACATGCCCGTCGGCGAAGTGCCGGAAATCGAGCTTCACGCCGCGTCCCCAGCACCATTCCAGCGGCACCTCGTCGATGGTGATGGCGCGTTTCCCGCCGTCCATCGTGGAATGGTAGTGGTAGGGGGCATCGATATGCGTGCCGTTGTGGGTGGACAGCGTCACCTGTTCCACCGCCCAGCCTTCGCCGCCTGGCAACTGGTCGCGCGTCACGCCGGGGAAGAACGACAGCAATTGTTCGGCCGTGTCGTTGTGGCCGAAATAGGCGATCTTCGGCCCGAGACCGGGCGGATCGGCATAGTCGGTGTTTTCCAGCGGGTTGGAGAGATCGACGAGTCTCATGGTTGTCCTCCGTGCTTTCCGGGCGTCCAGCCGGCATGTTTCAAAAGGGAAGGGGCCACCGCAAGGGGCTCGGCTTCCAGCGGTGTGGCAAGCGTGTCGTTCCAGCGGTTCAGGAAGCCGAAGAGCGAGATCATCGCCATGATCTCCGCGCATTCGCCGTCGTCGTAGTGCTGGCGCAACCGGGCCATGTCCTCGTCTTCGACCATGTTGGGAACCATGCCCGCGCGGGCCGCGACGGTGAGCGCCGCGCGTTCGGCGGGCGTGAACAGGTCCGAGGTCTCGAAGCTGAAGGCGGCGGCGAGCTTTGCCTCGTAGCCGGACCGCGCGGCGGTCGAGGCCGTGTGCGCCTGGCAATAGCGGCAGCCGGACGCGTTGCTGCTCACGTGGGCGCAGAGCGCCTTGATCTCGTGCAGCCGGTCCCCGGGCCGCCCCATCACCCCTGCGGCCATGTCGAGGAAGGTATCGAGGATCTCCGGTCGATGTCCCATCGCGGCCAGCGAGTTGGGAACGAAGCCCATCATGCCGCGCACCATCTCCAGCTTGGCGCGGAGCGCGGGCGGCAGGTCTTGCAGGTCGACAGGCGGAAGGCGGCTCAAGCTCTATCTCCCCAGGATGAAGGTGACGATGGTCGGAAAGGCAATGACCGCGACCAGCGTGACGGCCATGACGAGCGCGAAGGGCGCGGCGCCGATGAACACGTCCCGCAGTTCCACGCCCGTGCCCTTCAGCGTCGAGGTGACCACGAAGACCGAGATGCCGAGCGGCGGGGTGAGCAGGCCGATCTCGATCGCCATGACGGTGATCAGGCCGAAATGCACCGGGTCGATGCCAAGGCCCTGCGCGATGGGAAAGGCGAGCGGCACGGTCACCAGCATGATCGAGGCGCTGTCGAGAATGGTGCCGAGCACCACGAGGACGGCGCTGAACAGCAGCAGGAAGCCGAAGGGCCCGAGCCCGGCCTGCGTCGCCCATTCGGTCACCGCTGCCGGGACGCCCGAGAAGGCCAGCATGCGCCCGTAGATCGCCGCGCCGATGATGAGGAAGCAGACCGCCGCCGTGATGTGCCCGGTCTGAACCGTGATCCGCCAGGCCGAGGCGGCATCGAGCCGCCGCATGCCGAAGGCGATGGCGAGCGCGGCGAAGGCGCCCACGGCCCCCGCTTCTGTCGGCGTGAAGAAGCCGAGATAGATGCCGCCGAGCACGATGGCGGCCAGCAGCAGGACCGGAAGCAGCATGCGCCGGCGCACCCGCTCGTCCGGTTCGTCCATCTCGTGCCCCTTGCCGACCATGTCCGGGCGGACCAGGCCGATCAGCACGATCCAGCCGGCGAACCCGGCGCTGAGCAAAAGGCCCGGCCCGACGCCGCCGAGGAAAAGCTCGCCGATGGAACTGTCGGTGAGCACCGCGAACAGGATCAGCAGCAGGCTGGGCGGGATCAGCATGCCGAGGACCGACGACCCGGCGACGACCCCCGCCGCGAGCCGCTTGTCATAGCCGGCGCGGATCATTTCCGGCACCGATACCTTGGCGAAGACCGCCGCCGAGGCGATGGAAATGCCAGTGATGGCGGCGAAGATGGCGTTGGAGACGACGGTGGCGACGCCGAGCCCGCCGGTCGACCCGCGCAGCATCCGCGAGATCACGGCGAACGTGTCCCGCCCGAGCCCGGTCTCCGACACCGCGATGCCCATCAGCACGAAAAGCGGCACCACGCCGAAAGCGTAATCGGCGATGGATTCGGTGGCCGCCAGGGCGACGAAATTCAATGCCAGTTTCAGCTTGCCGGTGATTGCCCAGACACCGAACAGCGACACCGTGGCGAGCGCGATCCCGACATGCATGCCGCCCCAGATCAGGACGAGGATGACGCCGAGCGAGATCAGGCCGATGGTCATCGGTTCCATCAGCGCTCTCCCTCGGGCGGAAGGCGGCCGCCGGCCCGCCGCGCCGCGCGCAGGGCCTCGACGGCGAAGGACAGGGACAGGAGCAGCGATCCGCCGATGATGATGGCGAGGAACGGCCAGACGGGCAGGGCGAAATAGCCCGCCGCGCCCTCGAACTCGCCGCGCTCGAACGCCTTGATCATGCGCGGCCAGACCGTCCAGGCCAGCGCCAGCGTCAGGCCGCAGCCGGTTGCCTGGGCGATCGCGTCCATGGCGTGGCCGAGGCGCGGCCGCTTGCGGATGATCATCGACAGCAAGCCGTCCGAGCGGATCATCTGGCCGGCCGCGTGGGTGTGGGCGATCTGGAGGAACACGATGCCGATGATCGAGAACTTCACGATCTCCGGCACGCCGGCGATGGGGGAAAGAAAGACGTTGCGGCCGACGACGTCAGCCACGATCAGCGCCATGAGAAAGATGATCCAGGCCGTTGCCGCCGCATTGGCCAGCGCGATCACGCCGGTGAACAGGCGGGCGGGGAGGGGCGTTTCGTGTCGGCTCATCGGGTGTCCTGGCAGCCGTCGGAAAGAGGCGAGGGGTCGGGGACGCGGGGCGGTTGGTGCCCGCGCCCCCGTGCGGCGTCAGCGCCTCCCCGTTATTCCTTCGACCAGTCGCGGATCAGCGTTTCGCCGGCCGCTTCCTGCTTGGCCATGAAGGCTTTCAGCACTTCCGTGCCCGCCAGGCCGGCGGCATCCTGCGCCTTGGCCCAGTCCATGGCGATGTTCGGCAGCGTGTCGGCCCAGCGCTTGCGCTCGGCTTCGGACATCTCGCTGACCTCGCCGCCGGCCGCCTCCAGCGCCTTGTAGGCACCGGCCACGCGTGCATCCAGGCCCGAGCGATAGGCCTTGGCATAGGCGTCAACGCCGGCACGGATGGCGTCCTGCACTTCCTTGGGCTGGTCATCGTACCAGCTCTTCTTGGCCACCAGCGCGCCGGCATACTGCGCGCCGAAATGCACCTTGGTGATGTACTTGGCCTGTTCGGCCAGCTTCGCCGGTGCCGCCGCCGTCGGGAACACGATCACGCCGTCGATCACGCCCGTCTGCAGGTCGTTGTAATAGGTCGTCAGGTTGCCCGAGACACCGACCGCGCCGGTTTCCTTCAGCCAGTTGACGGCCGGGCCGGGGGCGCCGATCTTCTTGCCCTTCAGGTCGTCGATGGAGGCGACCGGGAACTTGGTCATCAGGAAATAGTCTTCCAGGCCGAAGCCGCCGGACAGGTATTCGAGGTCCTTGTCCGCCCACAGCTTGCGCATGTCGGGAATTTCCTCGTGCATCTGCTCGATGGCGTCGAACACCACCGCCGTGTCCGGCGAGTGGAAGGGCGTCACGTAGGTGACGTTCTGCAGCGGCAGCAGCGAGGCCTCGAACAGGCTGGAGACGACGCCGATCTGCGCCAGCCCGTCTTCCATGGCTTCCAGTTCGCCGCCCACCTTGGCCAGCGTGCCGCCATAGGCCTCGGTCCAGCTCACGGTGTGGCCCGTGCCTTCCAGCGCCTTGTTCACCGCCGGGATGAAGGCTTCGGGGATGAGCTTCACCCACAGGAAGACCGGCGGGTGGCCGGCCACGGTCGTGATGTCGATCTCGTCGGCCTGGGCCGCGGGTGAGGAAAGAAAGCTGGCGGCGAGCAGGCTCGCGGCCATGAAGGTTCTGCGAAGCATGACGGTCCTCCCAAATGACCTGGTGAAATGCCGGGCCTCCCAACCCGGGCCTCCTCGCGCCCGGCCTTCGCCGATCGGAGGGATTGGAAAACTATCTGTACGTATGTATTAATTGTCAAGGGACAGCTTGGAGAGCGTCGTGACGGTTCAGGGAAAGCAGCGGGAGGATGGCCGTGTCCTGCGCGGCGAGGCAACGCGGGAGCGCGTGCTCGATGCCGCCGAACGCCTGTTTGCCGACCATGGCTTCGATGCCGTTTCCATTCGCCAGATCGCCCAGGAAGCCGAGGTGACGCTGGGCGTCGTCGGTTTCCACTCCGGCTCCAAGGAGGCGCTCTTTTCCACCATCCTGAAGCGCCGGGTCGATCTGCTGTCGGCTGGCAGGCAGGCCGCGCTGGACCGCCTCCTGGCCGAGAAGGGCCGGGGCGCCATGACGGTGCATGATCTCATGGCCGCCTACATCAACCCCTACATCGATTTCGCGTCCGCCGGCGATCCGCAATGGCTGGCCTATGCCCGGCTGATCGCCCATACCGCCGGTGACAGCCGCTGGTATCCCGCCGTGCGCGACCTCTACGATCCCATGGCCATGGTCTATCTCGCCGAACTGGAAGCGGTCTACCCGGAAGCCCCGCGCGAGAAACTGGCGGCCGCCCTCGTCATGTCGGTCGCGGCCATGCTTTCCACCGTGGCATCGACAACCCGGATGGCCGCGCTCGCCACCGGCGGAGACGATTTGCCCGCGGCCGATACCGGTGAGCGTCTCGCCCGTCACCGGGAAACCTTGATCGCCTTCTGCGCCGGCGGCATCGAGCGCGCTGCCGCGTCCTGAGCATCCTTTGCCGCTTGCTCCGCGATCCAGTCGCGCACGCGCCGCGCCTGGGGCGACAGGTCCCGCGCCTTGGGCCAGAGGATATGAAAGCCGTAACTCGTCGTCAGCCGGTGGCCGGTCACCTGGACCAGCAGGCCGGTATCCACCAGGCGCTGGACGAGATGGCGCCAGCCGAGCGCGATGCCCTGGCCCTCCATGACGGCCTGGATCACCAGCACGTAGTCGTTGATCAGCAGCGCGCGCGGCGCCGCATCGGGTGCCACGCCCGCGCTCCTGAGCCAGTCGGTCCAGTCGGCGGCATCGCGATAGGGCTCTTCCAGGTGGATCAGCCGATGGGACAGCAGGTCCTGCGGCGTTGCCGGCAGGCCATGCCGCTGCGCGTAGAGCGGGCTGGCAACGGCGTAGATCTCCTCGGCGGCCAGCAGCATGCTGTCATAGGCCGGCCATTGCGACGGCACGCCGCCACGAACGCCGAGCGGGATGTTCTCCAGCTGGAAATCGATGTCGCGGTCCGACGTCTGGATACGGATGTCGATGTCGGGCAGGGCCTCGCGGAAATCCTGCAGCCGCGGCATCAGCCAGAAGGAGGCAAAGGCGGTGGAGGCCAGCACCGTGACGTTGGGGCCAGTGCCCAGCGAGCGCAATTCCTCCGCCGACTTGCGGATGTGGTTGAGACCCAGCGTGACGTCGGTGAAGAAGCGCTCGCCGGCTTCCGACAGGCGCACCCGGCGGTGTTCGCGCACGAACAGCGGGACGCCCAGCTGCTCCTCCAGCCCGCGAATGGCATAGGAGACGGCCGCCTGGCTCATGCCCAGTTCCCGCGCCGCGCGCGTGAAGGACGACAGCCGCCCGGCGGTTTCGAAGATGATCAGGGCGCCCGCGGAGGGCAGCAGGTGACGCAGGTTTTGCATAAGGACAGCTTATGCAAATGATGAAGATTTTCCAGCGTCACGACGGCTTTTTTCGCCGCTAGCGTTTTCCTGCCGAAGAACAACCGGGGGGATGGCTCTATGGAACACGTGACGGGAGAAGCGGTGATGGGCGATGAGGCAGTTGCGAGTGCCCCGGCGCGCCGCGAACGCCGGGGGCGCCATGCCCGCGTGGAAGAGCGCAGCCATGGCCCCCAGGGCGTGCACCGGCCCTATATCGTGCGCAACATTCCCACCTATGACGTGCTCGGCGAGGAGAGCCTCGAACGCATCGAGGCCGCCGCCGACCGGATCCTGGCGGAGATCGGCATCGAGTTCCGTGGCGATCCCGTCGCCCTTGATCACTGGCGCCGCGCCGGCGCCACGATCGCCGGCGACCTGGTGAAGTTTCCGCCCGGCATGCTGCGCGAGATCCTCAAGACCGCGCCGGCCGAGTTCACCCAGCACGCCCGCAACCCCGCCAACAATGTCCGCATCGGCGGCAGGAATGTCGTCTTTGCCCCCTGCTACGGCTCGCCCTTCGTCATGGATCTCGACCGGGGCAGGCGCTACGGCACGCTGGACGATTTCTCCAATTTCGTGAAGCTGGCGCAGTCGTCGCCCTGGCTGCACCATTCCGGCGGGGTCATCTGCGAGCCGGTCGACGTACCTGTCAACAAGCGCCATCTCGACATGACCTATGCCCACATGCGCTATTCCGACCGGCCCTACATGGGCGCGGTGACGGCCGAGGACCGCGCCGAGGATTGCATCGAGATGAGCCGCATCCTTTTCGGCGCCGATTTCATGGAAGACCATTGCGTCATCCTCGGCAACGTTAACGTCAATTCGCCGCTCGTCTGGGACGCGACCATGACGCTGGCGCTGCGCGCCTATGCCCGCGCCAACCAGGCCGCCGTCATCGTTCCCTTCATCCTCGGCGGCGCCATGGGGCCGGTCACCAATGCCGGCGCGATTGCCCAGGCGCTGGCCGAAACCATGGCCGGCTGCGCGCTCACGCAGCTCGAGCGCCCCGGCGCGCCGGTCATCTTCGGCAATTTCCTTTCGTCCATGTCGCTGCGCTCGGGTTCGCCGACTTTCGGCACGCCGGAACCGGCCATCGGCTCCATGGTGATCGGCCAGCTCGCGCGGCGGCTGAACCTGCCGCTGCGCTGCTCGGGCAATTTCACCACGTCCAAGCTG
Organism: Zhengella mangrovi; assembly: GCF_002727065.1. Taxonomy (GTDB): domain Bacteria; phylum Pseudomonadota; class Alphaproteobacteria; order Rhizobiales; family Rhizobiaceae; genus Zhengella; species Zhengella mangrovi. Next base: position 27,916 of record NZ_PDVP01000018.1, read on the forward strand.
CCCGATGCCCAGGCGATGACCGAGAGCACCATGTCGATGCTGGCGGCGGTCCATTGCGGCGCGAATTTCGTCCTGCACTCGGCCGGATTCCTCGACGGTCTCCTGTCCACGTCCTACGAGAAATTCGTCCTCGACGCCGACCTCTGCGGCGCGCTGCACAGCTACATGGACGGCGTGAAGGTCGATGACAACGAACTGGCGCTCGACGCCTTCCGCGAGGTCGGCCCCGGCAACCATTTCTTCGGCTGTGCGCACACCATGGCCAACTACCAGACGGCGTTCTGGGATTCCGAAACGGCCGACAACGATCCGTTCGAGAAGTGGGAGGCCGGCGGCAGCACCGACACGATGACCCGCGCCAACACGCTCTGGAAGAAACGGCTGGCGGAATTCGAGGCGCCCGCCATCGATCCGGGCATGGACGAGGCGCTGAAGGACTTCGTCGCGACCCGCAAGGCATCGATGGACGACGCCTGGTATTGAACCACGCGCCCGGAGCGGGCACCTTGACCGCCCGGCCACGTCCGACACGCGCGCCACCTTCCAGCCGATCCGGTGACCATGACCAACGACCCCATCCTCCAGCCCTTCAAGCTCAGGCACCTGACGCTGAAGAACCGCCTCATGTCGACCGCGCACGAGCCGTCCTATTCCGAGGATGGCATGCCGAAGGACCGCTACCGGCTCTACCACGTGGAAAAGGCGAAGGGCGGCATCGCGCTGACCATGACCGCCGGGTCGGCCATCGTGTCGCCCGACAGCCCGCCCGCCTTCGGCAATCTCTTCGCCTACAAGGACGAGATCGTGCCGTGGATGAAGCGGCTGGCCGACGACTGCCACGAGCAGGGCTGCGCGGTCATGATCCAGCTGACCCATCTTGGCCGCCGGACCAACTGGAACAAGGGCGACTGGCTGCCGGTCGTCTCGCCATCGCCTGTCCGGGAACCGGCCCACCGCGCCTTTCCCAAGCAGATCGAGGACTGGGACATCGAGCGCATCATCGCCGATTTCGCTTCTGCCGCGGGCCGCATGAAGGAAGCCGGCCTCGACGGCATCGAGATCGAGGCCTACGGCCACCTGGTCGATGCCTTCTGGTCGCCCAATACCAACCGCCGCGAGGACGAGTGGGGCGGGTCGCTCGACAACCGCCTGCGCTTTTTCTGGGCCGTGACCGACGCCATTCGCGCCGAGGTCGGCGCCGATTTCATCGTCGGAACCCGCATGGTCGCCGATGAGGACTGGGAAGGCGGCCTGACGAGGGCCGACGGCATGGAAATCGCCCGCCGCGTGGCCGCCTCGGGCAAGATCGACTTCATCAACCTCATCCGCGGCCACATCGAGCATGACGCGCCGCTGGCCGACGTCATCCCGATTGCCGGCATGCGCTCCGCCCCGCACCTGGATTTTGCCGGCGAGGTGCGCGCCGAGACGAAGGTCCCGGTCTTCCACGCCGCCCGTATCTCGGATGTCGCGACCGCCCGCCATGCCATCGCCGAGGGCAAGCTCGACATGGTCGGCATGACCCGCCCGCACATCGCCGACCCGCATATCGTGCGCAAGGTCATGGCCGGCGACGAGCATCGCATCCGTCCCTGCGTCGGTGCCACCTATTGCCTCGATCGTATCTACGAGGGCGGCGAGGCGCTGTGCATCCACAACGCCGCCACCGGCCGCGAGGCGACCATGCCGCAGGTCATTGCGCGCACCGAGGGTGCGAAACGCCGTGCCGTGGTGGTGGGCGCCGGGCCGGCCGGGCTGGAAGCCGCCCGCGTGCTCGGCGAACGCGGACATGCCGTCACCGTGCTGGAGGCGTCGGGCCAGGCCGGCGGTCAGGTGCGGCTGGCCGCGCAGAACCCGCGCCGGCGGGAATTCGTCGGCATCATCGACTGGCGGCTGGAGGAACTGGCCCGCCTTGGCGTCGAGATCCGCTATGATACCTGGGCGGAAGAGGACGACGTGCTGGCGCTCGATCCCGGTCTCGTGGTCATCGCCACCGGCGGCGTGCCGCAGAACCCGCCGCTGCGGGAAGGCGCCGATCTCGTCGTTTCCAGCTGGGATATCCTGTCGGGCGCGGTCCGGCCGCTGGGCGAGGTGCTGATCTACGACGATCATGGCGGCCACCAGGCCATGAGCGCGGCCGAGGCCGTGCTGCGCGCCGGCGCGACGCTGGAACTCGTCTCGCCGGAGCGCTTCTTCGCGCCCGATGTCGGCGGCATGAACCTGGTGCCCTACATGAAGGCCCTGCAGAAGGGCGGCGCCCGCATCACGATCGCCACCAGGCTGGAAGCCGTGCACCGCGAGGGCAACCGCCTCGTCGCCGTGCTCGGTTCGCCCTACGACGAAGCGCACCGCGAGGAACGCCGCGCCGACATGATCGTCGTCGAACATGGCACGCTGCCGCTCGACGACCTTTACCATGCGCTGAGGCCTCAATCGCGCAATCGTGGCGCAATCGACTACGGTGAGCTGGTGAAGGGGTCGGGCGCCATCTTCCCGGACAAGGATTCTGGCGCGGCCTTCGACCTCGTGCGCATCGGCGACGCGGTCGCGTCCCGGAACATCCACGCTGCGATTTACGATGGCCTGCGCTTCATGAAGGATCTCTGAGAAGCCCGCCCGCCGCGCCTGGTCCGTTTTGGTCCCTGGACATTTGCCGTCAGCCGGTATCGGCGTGACGGCTCGCGAGGCTGTGCTCTTTTGACTGTTTCTATTCTTTATTATAGATCATCTTTGAAAGTACAGATTGTGTATAGTTAGATTATTAAAATTGAAATTATCGGATTAACGGCTCGTTCATCCTGTTGAGTGGCTCATAGGACTTATTTAACCACGGGTGTTAAATTAGAATTATCGAGAATGAAAGTAGTCTCCGGTCGATTTCAGGCGTCCGAAGCCAGGGCGCACCATTCAGGCAAGGGGAAAGAGAACCATGAATTCGACGATTCGCGAGCTGTTGGCAAAGCATGGCGGTCTCCCGGTGGCAGTGGAAACGCTAAAGGATGACTCCGATCTCTACGAGGCCGGCCTGTCGTCCTTTGCCTCTGTTCAGCTGATGCTGGCCATCGAAGACCGGTTTGACACCGAGTTCCCGGAAAACCTTCTCAATCGCAAGACCTTTGCCTCCATCGCGGCCATCACCTCGGCCGTGGCTTCGCTTTGCCCGGACCAGGAAGACGCATGATGAACAAGATCACCGACGTCACCCCCATTTCGCTCGTCGAGCGCGCGCGCCGCGTGGCGGCCGTTGCCGCCCGCCATGCCGATGACGTGGACGCGAAAGGCCGGTTCCCGCGCGAAGCGGTCGATGCCATGCGCACCGAGCGCCTGCTCGGCATCCAGATCCCGGCTGGTTGCGGCGGCGAGGGCGCATCCACCGCCGAGATCGCCGAGGTCTGTTCGATCCTCGGCCAGGCCTGTGCGGCTGCCGGCATGACCTTTGCCATGCACCAGATCAAGGCTTCCAGCCTGGTCTCCCACGGAATCGACGATGCCTGGCACACGGCATTCATGCGCCGCATCGTGGCGGAACAGATGCTGCTGGGCTCGGCGACCACGGAAGCCGGCATCGGCGGCAACCTGCGCAATTCGATCTGCGCCATCGAGGTCGACGGCGACACCTGCCGCCTCGAGAAGGACGCCACCGTCATCTCCTATGGCGAGGAGGCCGACGCCATTCTCGTCACCTCGCGCGCCCACAAGGATGCACCGGCGTCCGACCAGGTGATGACGGTCTTCCTGAAGGACCAGTACACGCTGGAAAAGACCCATGTCTGGGATACGCTCGGCATGCGCGGCACCTGTTCCGACGGCTTCCTGTTCAAGGCCGCGGCACCGGCGGTCCAGATCCTGCCCAAGCCCTTCGCCGAGATCGCGGCCCAGTCCATGCTCGCCAACTCCCACATCCTGTGGAGCGCGGTCTGGTACGGCATCGCGGCCGACGCGGTGAACCGCGCCCAGGCCTTCGTGCGCGCCGCTGCCCGCAAGCAGCCGGGCACGGTTCCTCCGGGAGCGCTGCGCCTGGCCGAGGTCTCCAGCCTGCTGCAACTGGTCAAGTCCAATGTCCAGGCGGCGCTGGAGCAGTTCGATATGGCCCAGGCCGACGAGGAAAAGCTCTCCTCCATGGCCTTCGCCGTGGCCATGAACAACGTCAAGATCGCCTCGTCGCAGTCGATCCTCACCATCATCAACCACTGCATGCTGATCTGCGGCATCATGGGCTACAAGAACGGCACGCCCTACAGCCTCGGCCGGCACCTGCGGGATGCCCATTCCGCGCAGCTGATGATTTCGAATGACCGCATTCTCGGCAACACGTCGACCATGCTGCTCATGCACAAGCAAGACACCAGCCTCCTGGGGTGAACCGATGGATATGCAGACTTCCCTTCTCGACCGGCTCCTGACCGCCGGCCATCTGATCGAAACGGGTGTCGATGGCCTCTATGGCCGCTCGGGCGCTTTCGAGGACGTGATTGCCCGCTTCGAGGGCCTGGTCGATCGCTACGGCGGCGGCGAGAATGCCGAGGCCATCCGCTTTCCGCCGGGCATGAACCGGCAGTATTTCGAGAAGAGCGGCTACATGAAGAGCTTCCCGCAGCTCGCCGGCACCGTGCATGCCTTCTGCGGCTGCGACCTCGATCACATGAGCCTGCTCAAGTGCATGGACGAGGGCGAGGACTGGACCGGCCAGCAGCAGGCGACGGATATCGTCCTGACGCCGGCGGCCTGCTACCCCCTCTATCCGACGATCGCCAAGCGCGGCCCGTTGCCCATGGCCGGCGGCCTCTATGACCTGCAGTCCTACTGCTTCCGCCACGAGCCATCGACCGACCCGGCCCGCCAGCAGCTGTTCCGCATGCGCGAATACGTGCGTATGGGCACCGAACACGATGTCACCGAGTTCCGCCAGCTGTGGATGGATCGCGGCCTCGCGATCATGGACGAGGTGGGCCTGGACGTGGAGATCGACGTCGCCAACGACCCGTTCTTCGGCCGCGCCGGCAAGCTGATGGCCAACAACCAGCGCGACCAGAACCTGAAGTTCGAGCTTCTGATCCCGGTGACCTCCACCGTCAACAAGACCGCCTGCATGAGCTTCAACTACCACCAGGACGCCTTTGGCACCAAGTGGGGGCTGACGCTCGAGGATGGTTCGACGGCCCACACCGCCTGCGTCGGTTTCGGCCTGGAACGTATCGCGCTGGCGCTCTTCGCCAAGCACGGGCTGGAAACCGCCGAATGGCCGCAAGACGTGCGCAAGGCGCTCTGGGGGTGATCATGACCGACCGCGCCGGACTCCCGGCGGTCTTTCCGCGGCTCGACCCGGAAACCTATGCGCGTCATCCCCTTCACGCGATGACGCGCGACTGGCCGGAAACCAACTGCTATCTCGACATCTGGATCGAGGTTCTCAACGCCATGGGCCTGCCGCCGGAAGCCTGCCTGGCCTACGCGGTCACGCAGGATTTCGAGGGCGACCAGTTCACCTTCTTCAAGGTGCCGCTGGAAGACCTGGAAAGCCTCTACGGCCTGCGGGTCACCGAACTGGCCATTTATGACCGGCCGGAAAACCACGTGTTCGAACAAATCCGCCGCGGCCGCCTGACCCTGCTGGAACTGGACAGCTTCTTCCTGCCCGACACGCAGGGCACGTCCTACCGCACCCAGCATGGCAAGACGACCGTCGCCATCAACCGTCTCGACATGGACGGCCGCACGATGGACTATTTCCACAACCTCGGCCTGCACCGGCTGGAGGGTGAGGATTTCGACGGCATCCTGCGCCTGGACGAACCGGAAGGCGCCTTGCCCTTCCTGCCCTACACCGAGTTCGTGAAGTTCCCCGGCACCTTGCCCGAGACTGCGGACCTCGCCGACCGGGCAGAGGAGCTGCTCCGCCATCACCTGGCACGGCGGCCAGAGCGCAACCCGGTTCGCGCCTTCGCGGCCGAGTTCCCGGCGCAGGTCGCGGCCGTTTCCGAGCGCGAGTTCGGCTTCTTCCACCTCTATGCCTTCAACACGCTGCGCCAGCTCGGCGCCAATTACGAGCTGTTCTCCAGCCACCTGGAGTGGCTGGCTGCACATGGCCGGCCGGACCTCGCCCGCGGCGTCGAGCATGCCAGGGCCATTTCCCAGACGGCGAAAGTGGTGCAGTTCCAGCTCGCCCGGGCCGTCATGCGCAAGAAGTTCGATGCGCTGGCGCCGGCCCTGCAACCGGCCGTCGAGGCCTGGGACCGGTTGATGGAGGAACTCGACGAAGGCATAGGCAAGGCGGTCACGCGGGCAGCCTGACACCGGACGAACGGGGACGGACGACATGCTGCGGCAAATTCCGCTCAGCGCGAAACAGGTCATGCCTCTCGTCGAAGGCTGGCGCATGGCGGTCACGGCCGCCGGTGCCCATGCCGACGACACGGGCCTGGCCGGCACCGGCGACTGGCTGCCGGCCGCCGTGCCGGGCACCGCCGCCGGCGCGCTGGCCGATGCCGGCCGGTTCGATGTCGATCGCCCCGAGCCGTTGCACGACAAGGACGTCTGGTTTGCCTGCAACGTCGAGGTCGACGATCCCGGCAACCGCCTGCTGTGTCTCGAAGGTCTCGCCACCATCGCCGAGGTCTACTGGAACGGCCTGCGCGTGCTCGACAGTTCCAGCATGTATGCGGCCCATCGCGTGCCGGTGGTCGCCGAGCGCCGGAACCGCCTGTCGATCGCCTTCCGTGCACTGCAGCCGTGGCTTGACCGGAAGGGTCCGCGCGCCCGCTGGCGCCCGCAACTGGCCACCAGCCAGGGCCTGCGCCTGGTGCGCACCACGCTGCTCGGTCACATGTCGGGCTGGTGCCCCGATGTCCAAGCGGTCGGTCCCTGGCGGCCGGTTTCGCTGGTCACGCCCGATGCGCGCGACCTGCACCTTGAAGACCTGAAGCCGGACCTGCGCGACGACGGGACCGGCACGCTGGACGTCCGCTTCCGCCTCGATCCCGAGGAAGAGGCGCCGCGCGTTTCCTGTGCCGGAACGAGCGCCCTCGCGTCGCGCGGGGAAGACGGGACCTGGCGCGCCCATCTGGAAATTGCCGATGTCGCGCCCTGGTGGCCGCATACCCATGGCACACCCGCCCTTCATGCGGTGACCGTGGAGGTGGCGGGACGCGCCTACGATCTGGGCCGCACCGGCTTCCGGCGCATTGCCGTCGATCGCGGGGCGGACGGAACGGGATTTGCGCTGCGGATCAACGGCGTGCCGGTGTTCGCGCGCGGCGCGGTCTGGACCAATGCCGATATCCTGCGCCTGCCCGGCGGCCGCGATTCCTATGCGCCCTGGCTTGACCTGGCCGTCGAGGGCGGCATGAACATGCTGCGCATCGGCGGCACCATGGCCTATGAAAGCCCTGCCTTCTTCGAGCTGTGCGACGAGAAGGGCATCATGGTCTGGCAGGACTTCATGTTCGCCAACTATGACTATCCCGTTGCCGACGAGGCCTTTGCAGCCACGGTCCGGGCGGAAGCCGACCAGGTGCTGGCGGGCATCCAGGCGTGTCCTTCGCTGACGGTCCTGTGCGGTGGCAGCGAGATCTACCAGCAGGCGGCCATGCTCGGTCTGCCGGAGAGCCGCTACAAGGGTCCGCTGACCGAGGAAATCCTGCCCGGTCGCGCCGCGCACTGGCGGCCGGACGTGCCCTATGTGCCCAATTCGCCCTGTGGCGGCGCCCAGCCGTTTTCGCCCAACGAGGGCATTGCCCATTACTACGGCAACAGCGCCTATCGCCGGACGCTGGAGGATGCGCGCCGCGCCGGCGTCCGCTTCGCCGCCGAGACGCTTGCCTTCTCCCACGTGCCGCAGCAGCGCACGCTTGACAGCCATCTGCCGGTGATGCCGGGCCACGACCCGCGCTGGAAGGCCCGCGTGCCGCGCGACCGCGGCGTCGGCTGGGACTTCGAGGATGTCCGCGATCACTATTTCGAGGACATCTTCGGCGAGCGGCCCGCCGACGTGCGCTACGGCGACCCGGCCCGCTACCTCGACCAGTCGCGGGCCGTCACCGGCGCGGTCATCGAGGCGACGATGGCCGAATGGCGCCGCGCCGCCTCCTCCTGCGCCGGCGCGCTGGTCTGGACCTGGCAGGACCTCCTGCCGGGCGCCGGATGGGGCCTCGTCGATGCGACCGGCGAACCCAAGCCCGCCTGGTACGCCATGAAGCGCGCCTGCCGGCCCGTGCAGGTGATGATGACCGACGAGGGTACCAACGGCCTCTCCGTCCATGCGGTCAATGAGACCGGCCGGGATGTTCCCGTCGTCCTCTCGCTTGCCTGCCTGCGCGATGGTGCAACGCCGGTGGTGCAGGGCCGCCGCGAGATGACCCTTGGCGCCAGGCAGGCGGTGGAAATTCCCGCGACGGACCTGTTCGGTGCCTTCTTTGACACGACATGGGCCTTCCGCTTCGGCCCGCTGTCCCATGATGTCACGGTTGCCCGCCTGGCCGATCCCGGGACCGGCAGCGTGCTGGCCGATGCCTTTCATTTCCCGGCCGGCTGGCGCCACGAGCGCCATGCCCCGGCTTTGGCCGCCGGCCTGTCGCAGGATGCCGCCGGGACCTGGTGGCTCGGCCTCGAGACGGATCGCCTGCTGCGCTCGGTCCATGTCGACGACGAGAATTTCAGGCCGGACGACGACTGGTTTCACCTCGCGCCCGGCGCGAAGAAGACGTTGCGCCTTCATCGCCGGCCGCAGGCCGCCAGCGATGCCAGGCCGCACGGAACGATCACCATGCTCAATGCAACGGGACGGATAGGCTATGGAAATGATTGACACCACCCGCCTGGAGCCGCGGGCCACCGTTGCCCGTCCGCGGGACCTGCGCCTGCCGGTGACGATGCAGATCAACACCTATCCGCTCGACCTGCCGCATTTCCCGGTCAGCCTGGCGCACCAGTTGCGCACCTTTGCCGGGCAGGTGGACCGCGTGATCGTCAGCGTGGATGTCCGCCCGCCCCAGTCCGGGCGCTACAAGGGCGACACGAAGGGCGAGCGCTTTGTCCGCAGCCTGGAGGCGATGCGCGCGCTTTATCCCGTTTTCGAGATGCAGCACAACAACCTGTCCTTTGTCGAGGTCGACTACAGCCCGGCGGCGAAGGCCGATGTCGCGGGCTATTTCTTCGGCCGCGACGACATTCCGGACAAGGCCTGGGACGGCGGACCTTTCTATTGCTATTTCCACGGCCTGCGTGCCGCCGGTCCGGGCTATGTCCTGCACATGGATGCCGACATGCTGTTCGGCGGCCAGAGCCAGGCGTGGATTGCCGAGGCCGTCGACCTGCTGCGCCAGCGCGAAGACCTCCTGTTCGTCAGCCCGCTGGCGGGTCCGCCGCATCCCGAGGGCCTCAAGGGCGCACACGCCAATGCGACCCACGCCTATCGCCGCGAAACCGTTGACGGCCGGCCCGCCTGGCGGTTCAACAGTGTCAGCACGCGCATCTTCCTCATGGACATGGCACGCTTCGAAAGCCGCATCGGCCATTTGGCCCTGGAACGTCCGTCGAAAAGCCAGCGCCTGCGCGCCTTTCTGCTCGGCAATCCGCCGCAGGCATTGTCCGCCGAAATGGTCCTGTCGAACACGCTGAAGGCGCACGGCATGGGCAACATGCACTTCCTCGGTTCAGCCGAGGGGATGTATTCGCTGCATCCGCCGTTCCATTTCGAAGCGTTCCACAAGGCCCTGCCGGATCTGGTCGCGCGGATCGAGCGCGGCGAAATCCCGGAAGGCCAGCGGGGCGACTATGACCTCAATCCGTCCATGGTCGACCTGACGCCCGGCCTGGCCAACCACGTCTGGCACCGCCGCGCCCGCCGCCGCCTGTCGGATGTCGCGGCCTACTGGCGCACGCGTTTTTTCGGATAACAAGGCAATCTGTCACGCCCCGCGCGCGCGCCATGCGCCGCGGAACAGCCGCAGCAGGTCCGGCGAAAGCGGACACCGGTATCGCGGAAGAATGACACGACAAGGCACCGCAGTGCTTCGACGGATCGCGGAAAGGCCTAGATCCTACTCGGCGGCCTGCGGTGCTTCGCTGTCTTTCGCGCTGACGGCCTTGCGCCGCTTGAGGCTGATGATCGTCCACGTCGCGGCGAGGATCGCCGCCTGCAGGCTGATGCGGGCGATGACCGCGCCTTCCATTCCGCCCAGCACGCAGCCGGCCCAGACGAAGCCGATGATGGCGAAATTGGAGATCAGGATCAGCACGACACGGGTTCCCTGCATGCCGATGGAGCGCATGATGTCGGCCCCGATTCCCGCGGCCCCTAGCAGCAGCGGGTAGAAGGCCAGCAGCTTGATCAGTCCGACGGCGTCGCGGTACTCCTCGCCGATGATCAGCGGAATGTATTCGGCGACGAAATAGACGAAGATCGCCAGCGCCACGCCGATGGCGGAAATGAACGGCAGCACCTTGATGCCGAAGCCGATACCGTGCTCCGCGCCCTTGTCGGCATGGCGGAAATAGCGCGTGTAGGTGGCGTAGAGAATGGCGCGCACCGGCGCCGTGGCGGCGTCGATGATGCGGAAGGCCGCGGTGTAGAGACCGGCATGTTCCGGGCCGAGAACCTGCACGATGACCGGCTTGTCGAGGTCGCGCAGGCCGGAAACGGAGGCGAATTCCAGGCTGAAGAGAAAGCCCAGCTTGTAGTCGAAGCCGGAGAGCCCGAGCTTTGGGCGGCCGAAATCGCGCAGCACCATGGCATAGGCCACCGCGGCGGCCAGCACGCTGGCCCCGGCGTACCACAATGCCCAGGTGTTGATGTCGATGCGCCCCTCGGTCAGCGTGAGCACGGCGACGGCGGCGAGCCGCAGGATCAGGCTGCCGTTGTCGATGAAGAACTGCCGCCCGGCGCGGTCATGCGCCATGTAGGAGGCCGAGGCCAGGAAGGTGATCTTGCGGAACCCGCATTCGGCCGCGATGACGCAGGCCATGCCGAGATAGCTCAGCTCGCCGGTGTTGAGGAAATGCAGGATGACGAAGGCAATCGGGATGGCCGGCAGCAGCGTCAGGCCGATCATCATCAGCGCGCGCCCGAAATAGTCGGCGAACTGGTCCTTGTGGACCGCCACCCGCTGGATCAGCAGGTGATCGCTGCCCAGGCCCACGAAGACGCTGATCATCAGGGCGATGGCCGAGACGCTGGCGAAGACACCGTAGCCGCTTGGACCCAGCGCGCGGCTGATCAGCACGAAGAAGCCGAACTGGGTGACGATCTGGAACCCGAAATTGATCCCGTAGTAGACCGTGTTGCGCACCAGCGGCGACCGGGAAAGCGTGATGAGCCTTTTCACCATGTGTCTGGTCCGCGTCCCTTGATTTTTTTCGCGCACGGCCCTGGCGCCGGTCGAACTCCGGCCCCGTCGTGTTTCCCGTTCTTTAGCAGGTGCGGGTTAATATTCCGGTTCGCGCTGCCCGGCGCCGACTCATCATCTGTTGACGTTTCCCTGCCACCATGCGGAACGACCCCCGGAAACAGGAACCGACATGCTGGCCAGGACGCTCTATCTTACCTTTCACGGCATCGGCGACCCGGTCGTGCCGCTCGCCGAGGGCGAGGGGCGCTATTTCGTGCCCCGTTCCGCCTACGAGGACACGATCGCCAGCCTGTCGGGGATCGAGGCGGCTCATGGCGTGCGCATCCACGTGACCTTCGATGACGGCAACCTGTCGGACTGGCAGTTCGGGCTGCCGGCCCTGGTCAAGGCGGGACGCAAGGCCCGTTTCTTTGTCCTGGCAGGGCGGATCGGCAAGCAGGGTTACCTGTCCGGAGACCAGATCCGCGAGATGCAGGCGGCCGGCATGGCCATCGGTACCCATGGCTGGGATCATGTCGACTGGCGACGGCTCGATGCCGCCGGACGGCAGCGTGAATGGCTGGATGCCCGCCGCCGGATCGAGGACGAGACCGGCACGCCGGTCGACCATGCCGCCATCCCGTTCGGGGCCTTCGACAAGGAGGTTCTCGCCGGTCTCAAGCAGGCCGGCTATGCCCGGGTCTACACCTCGACGGCCGGCCTGGCGCTCGAGGGCGCCTGGTTCTGCCCGCGCTGGTCGGTGACCGAGGGCTTCAGCGCCGCAAAGGACATCCCGGCCCGGCTCGGCCTGCGCGAGAAACTGCGCGGCACCGCCTACGCCCCGCTGCGCCGCCTTCGCTACGCGATCTGACCGAACCGATCTCCGGGCAAAGAAAAAGCGGGCTTGCGCCCGCTTTCCCGTGTCTGCCTGCTGGCAGCCTGAAGAATCAGGCGGCGCTCAGGTTGTCGGCGGAGGACTTGCCCGAGCGGCGGTCCTGCACGACTTCGTAGTTCACCTTCTGACCTTCGGTCAGGGTGCCCATGCCGGAACGCTCGACGGCGGAAATGTGGACGAAAACGTCGCTGCCGGCGGCATCCGGCTCAATGAAGCCATAACCCTTGGTGGTGTTGAACCATTTGACGGTACCAGTAGCCATTGCTTTTCTCTTTTCATGCAAGTGCTGACGATTGCCCGCGCCGCAGGGCGCAAAGCGGTTAGTTCGAGATTTAGGAAGAAGGGACGTCAGCAAGCGCGAGAAACGCGGGCCAGGTCGTTCGGCCGAAATATCGATATCTTCCATTAGCCAAAGACTGTGTTGAAATCAAGGTCGCCGCGACGCCGCCGTGCATTTGCCCGTCAGGACGAAACATAGAGCTCGGCCAGCGGCAGTCCGAAGACGGCGCGGATCTTGCCGAAATTGAGCGCCAGCTTCTGGCGCATGCGAAACGACCGCCCCCGGTTGACCGGCCACAGCAGGATCGCCAAGACGCCGGCCGTCAGGCACTTGGCGGTAACGCCGCTGCCATAGGCCAGCCGCGCCGCCAGACCTGGCTGCTCGCCGAGCCGTGTCAGCCCGAAGGACTGGCCGGCCCGAACCGCCCGTCGCAGGATGTAGGACGGCGCGAGGCGTTCCGGCGGAACGGGTTCGTGCACGATGGCGTCATCCGTCGCCACGATGACCGCACCCTGCGCCGCGGCGCGCGAAAAGAGATCGGTATCCTCGCCGCCTGTCCGGCCCAGCGCCGGATCGAATCGCAGGCCATGCGTTTCGGTCACGCGACGGCGCATGAGCGTGTTGCCGCCGCGCCCGGTGAAGAGCCGTTTGCCGCGATGGCCCCAGTGGTTGTAATGCGGCCGGGCGGCGACCATCCAGTCCGGCGCACTGTCCGGATAGGTTGGCAGCACCGGGCCGATGACGACATCCGCGTTGAAGTCCGCCGCGCAGGCCATCATGCGGACGAGCCATTCCGGCTCCACGTGCTCGTCGTCATCGATCCAGGCGATCCAGTCGCCTGTCGCGGCATCGAGCAGCGCATTGCGCGCCGTGGCAATATTGCCGGAGGCGACCGGGAGGCACCGCACCGGCCAGCGGGGATCCCGGCGGGATTCGACCAGCCGCCGCGCCGCGCCATCCCTGGAATCGTCGGCCACGAGCACCGTCACCCGCGTGTCGTCCGGGCAATGGATCCGGTCCAGCGAGTCCAGGGCCGCCAGCAGCGAAGGCCGGCCGATGCTCGCGATCGCGATGGTGATGTCGCTGAAGGGCATGGAAGCCGGGGAGGTCATGGGCGCTCGGATATCTCTTCTGCTGTGTCTTTGTTTACCCTAGCGCATCATCTTTGATGGATGCTTAAGGGATCGGTGATGTGACTGCGATACACGGGCAGGTGACAGACCTGTGACCGGAGAACGTCCCGATGCAGCACGAACGCCCCGTTGTCAGACCCGCCGGTGGCCCGTCCGTGGACCAGCCCGGCCTGGCCGAACCGGTTGCCTTCGACAGCATCGCCGGCTGGTTTCACCCTGCCTGCGGGAAGACCGCCGTGCTTCTCGCCAGTCCATGGGGCTACGAGGAACTCTGTTCGCGCAAGTCCTTCCGGCTGCTTGGCGAGAAACTGGCCGCGGCCGGCATTTCCTGCCTCCGGTTCGACTATCCCGGAAGCGGCCACTCGCTGGGTGACGCCGCCGCGATCGCGGACGATCACGCCTGGCGCAAGGCCACACGCCGCGCGCTGGCCGAACTGCGGGCGCTCTGCAGGCCGGATCGCGTGATCCTGGCAGGGCAGGGGATCGGCGCGGCCTTCGCCGCCGACCTGGCCGGCGAGAGCGGCGTGGATGGCCTCATCCTCATGGCGCCGGTGACGAAGGGGCGCTCCTACCTGCGTGAACTGGCCGCCTGGACGGCGATGACCCGCCCGACGTTCCGCGTCGAGACGACTGACGGGCCGCAAGGCGGTCTGATGGCAGGCGGTTTCTGCCTGTCGGCGGCAACGGTCGGCGAATGGCGCGGGCTGACCCTGGATGGCAGCGGACCGGAAGGCCCGGTCCGCACGCTGCTGGTTGCGCGGCCCGATCATCCGGGCGACGCCGCGATCGCCGAAGCTTTTGCAGCGGCCGGGCATCCGGCCGACCGCCTGACCTTCGAAGGCTACGCCGACTACACGAAGGATCCGACGCTTTCGGTCGTACCGGAAAAGACGTTGAATGCCATCGTCACCTGGTGCGGCGATCATTTCCCCTCCTCCATCACCATGCCGGCCGTGCGCCCTGTGCCCGAAGGCCGGGCCATCAACAGGTCGACGGATTTCACCGAGGAACTGCTGCGCTTCGGCGATGGCCGCATGTTCTTCGGCGTGCTGGCGCAGCCGCGCGGACCGGCCTCGCGCACCGCCGTGGTCTTCCTCAATTCCGGTTACGACCACGCCATCGGCTGGGGGCGCATGACGACCGGCTTCGCGCGGGCGTTGGCCGGCGATGGCTATGTTTCGCTGCGCTACGACGGTGCCGGCATCGGCGAGAGCCGCTACTGGCCGGGCCAGCAGGGACAGGTTCTCTACGGCGCCCGCCAGGCCGACGATGTCCGGGCGGCGCTGGACCGCCTCTTTGCCAGCGCGGAGGTCGACCGTGCCGTGCTGTTCGGCCGTTGCAGCGGGGCCTATCTCGCCCTTCTGGCCGCGGCATCCGACGACCGGGTGGGCGGGGCGGTCCTGGTCAATCCGCGCCGGCTCGTCTGGAACCCCGCCGAGGATGTCGAGACCGCGATCCGAGAACCCTTGCAGACGCTGGCAACCTACCGCCGCAAGATGACCGATGCGAAGATGATCAAGCGGGTTCTGTCCGGCGAAGTGTCTCCGGCGGTGGCCGCGCGCAAGCTTTTTCGCGCCGTTCACAAGGTTGCCGACCGCAAGTTCGCCCCGGTGCTGCGCGGCCTCTCCGGCCACTACCGGCTCACCAGGGTCGCCGACACCCGCCTGAAGGCGCTGGAGAAGCGCGGTGCCCCGGTGCAGTTCCTCTACAGCGCGGGCGATCCCGGCCTGCCCGACCTCGCAGCCCGCTTCGGCGACGATTACAGGGGCCTGTCGCGCTATTCCAATGTCGAACTGGCATTCATCGAGGACGCCGACCACAACGTCACGCCGCTGCCGGCCCGTGCCGAGGTCTATGCCGTTCTTCGCCGACTGCTGATCCGCGCCACGGCGGGCAGATAGCGCAACAGGCGTGGAAGGCCCGAAGGCTCAGGCCGGGCGCTGACCCAGCACGTCGGCATAGACGGCATCGTATTCGCGCTTGACGTACTTCCAGGAAAACCGCTCGACACTGGACGCGGCGTTCCGGCGCCGGTCGGCGAGGTCACCGGCGACCGGCGCGGCAAGCGCCGTCAGCGCATCGGCGACGGCGGCTGGCGATCCGAAGTCGCACAGCGTGATGCCGGGAACATCGCCGGCGAGCGCCGTGAAGGCATCGTTCCGGTGAACGACCGGCAGAAGGCCCGCGCTCATGGCTTCGATCAGCGCCAGGCCGAATCCTTCGTAATGGGAGGCACTGACGAAATAGGTCGCCTGTGCCATCACCGCGGCCACGTCCGTTTCCGGCAGGCCGACATGCAGCGTGACGTGCTTCGCGAGACCCTTGTCCGCGATCATGCCTTCCAGGTCTGCAGCGGACAGGTCGGAGGGGACGCCGACGATGTCGAGATGCCACGCGGGATCCCGTGCGACGAGTGCGGCGACGGCGCCGATCAGCAGGTCGAGGCGCTTGTTGGACGAAAACCGCCCGAGCGTGACCATGCGCCGCGTCGGCCGCGCCGCACTGCATCCGGCGAATTTCTGCGTGTCGACCCCGTTCAGGATCAGTTGTGTGCGGCCCGGCGCGATCTGGTCGAAGAGCGCCTTGTCGGACTCGCTGCAGCAGATGACCCGGTCGTAGAACCGCGTCGAGAGACGGGTCAGCGTCCGGAACCAGACCTTTTTCAGCGCCGCAAACCGGTTCGTGTGGAAGAATCCGCCATGGGTGGTCGCGACGATGGGCTTGCCATGGAAGGGCCGCGTCAGCGCCAGCGCGTCGAAGGCGTAATCGACCGCGTGAACATGAACCAGGTCGGCATCGGCAATCGCGCCGTGCAGGCCCTTGAGCACGGGGTAGCGGGTGGAGCCGGAAAACGGCAGGCGCGTGACCTCGATCCCGTTGACGACCTCGTGCTCGGGCAGGGGTGTTTCAAGGTCGCGGAAATTGCGGTTGCAGGTCACGACACGGACCTTGATCCCGCCCTTCTGCTGCAGGCCGGCCAGCCTGGCGACGAATTCCTCCAGCCCGCCGATGGCCGGGGCGTACTGGCGAACCACGTGGACGACGGACAGATCGGACGGGAGAAGGCGCTGCGCGGAAAACGGAATGGCATTCGGTGCCAGGTTGGAAATCGAATGGTGCATCATCACGGGTGCCGGAACAAAAGATAAGCAATTGCCGCAACACTGCCACGAACGCGTAAACAAAACCCCCAAGCCAAATGATCGATAATTTCTAAAATGCGATCCTTTGAAAGATAGTCCGCCTTAACGAAGCTTTGCTAGGTCTCGACAAGCAAAACAGGCAACGGGGACCGTGACGACGGGATGCTGGCTGAAATGACTGATATCGTGGCGCGTCTGGCCGAAGGGGACGATTTGGTCGGGACCGGCCCGGCATCCGCCGAACGGCCGCGGCGGCCGCTGGTCCTGCACCTGAGTGCCGATTACCCCGACCCGTACCGCACGCCCACGACGACGGCGGTCGAGCGCCTCGTGGCCGGCGCTACTGAGGCCCGCCACGTGGTCGTCTCGCTGTTTCGCACGACGAACCCGCTCGGTACCTATTTCCGCGATTGCGGCGAAACCGGCGGCGTCCGCCTCTTCGCCTGCTGCTATTTCGGCCCGCCGGGCGGCATAGGCCTGGCGGCCGTCATGCGCCACACGGCGCGCCGGATCGCCAGGGTCCTTGCCGACAACGGCCTCGAACCGGATGTTGTCCACGCCCACAAGTTCGCGTTCGAAGGCATTGCCGCGCTGTGGCTGGTCGAGAAATGCTTTCCCGGCGCGGCGTTGTTCGTCTCGGTGCGCGGCGAGGCGGAAAGCAAGGTCTTCCGCTACAAGCCCGGCTACATGCCGCTGCTGCGCCGCATCGCCGGCCGGGCGAAACGGGTCTACTACGTCTCCGCCTGGTTCCGCCCGCTGATGGAAGGGCGGCTCGGCATCGACCCGGAAAAACAGGCCCTGTTGCCGAATATCGTCGGCAATACCCGCATGCATATTTCGCCGCTTGACCCGGAGCCGCGCTTCGTCTGCGTGCTCAATTTCGATATCCGCAAGCGCAAGGGGCTGGAACACCTGCTGGCAGCGCTCGCCCGGGTGCGTGCCCGCCATCCGCAGATCGGCCTCGACCTGATCGGCGGCGGGTCGGCTGAAAGCGTCACCGCGGTCAAGGAGATGATCCGGCAACAGGGGCTGGACGACGCCGTCCGCCTGCTCGGCCGGCTCGACAATGCCGCGGTGACCGAAGCACTGCCGCGCTATCTCGGCCTGGCCCTGCCGAGCTTCAACGAGACCTTCGGCATGGTCTACCTCGAGGCGCTCTTCGCGGGCATTCCCATTCTCTACGGGCGCGGCACCGGTATCGACGGCTATCTCGATGGCCTCGACGTCGGGGCGGCCGCCGAGCCAGGCAATGTTCCCGAAATCGCGGCGGCGCTGGAGTATATTCTCGACCGGAACGCCGACCTGCGCCGCACGATTGCCGCCGCGGCCGGCGAGATGCACGACCGCTTCGACCGGAATGCCATCCTCGCGCGCTACAACGCGGATATCATGGCGGTTTCCCGCCAGGCCGGGACCTTGCCTTGAAGGCCTCCGCGCTCCTCGGTCGTCTGGCAGCCGCGACGGTGGCGGTCATCGGTCTCGGCGTGATCGCCTTTGCTTTCGTGGCGCCGTCGAGGCCGCCTCCGGCATGGGATGGAAGCCGGGAGGCGGCAGGGGATCCGGCGGCTGTGGCCGCCCCGGCGGACCGCCAGGCCTTGCCCTCGGCCAAGGTTGCGGCCGTGGACCTGCCGGTCCTGCGCCGCGGCGTCAACCTGTCCCGCGCGATGGGCTATGCGCGACGCGACAAGACCCGGCCGCAGGGCTATGCCTGGCCGCCGTTTCCGCCCCTGGGGGAACAGCTCGGCAGCAAGGAAATGGCCGCCCTTGGCGCGATGGGCATCGATTTCGTGCGCCTGGTGGTGGACGCCGGGCCCTTCCTGGCCGAGGACGGCACGAACCGGCAGGAACTGCTGGGCCTCCTGCGGCGCTGGGTCGAATACCTGCAGAAAGGCGGCCTTGCCGTCCTTGTCGACATGCACCCGGCCACCTATGCGTCGGCCTGGACCCCCAACGACATCCTTGCCGATCCGCAGGGCGGGAAATTCGGACGCTACGCCGGCCTGCTGCAGGAGGTCGCGGCCGGGCTGGCCGGCCTTCCGGCGGACAAGGTCGCCCTGGAACTCATGAACGAACCGCAGGGGCCATGCGAGCGCGAAGCCGGCGAGGACTGGACCGTGTCCCAGAAGCGCCTGTTCCGGGCCGCGCGGGATGCGGCGCCATCGCTGCCCCTCGTCGTCACCGGCCCGTGCTGGGCCTCGCCTGATGGCCTGATGCGGCTGGATGCGGCCGATTTCGACGCCGCGACGCTCTATGACGTCCATTTCTACGAGCCCTATTATTTCACCCACCAGTCCATCGCCTGGGCCTCGCCGCCGGGCCGCTATCTCGCCGGGCTGACCTGGCCCGCAGCGAAGGGAAGCTATGAGAAAACCATGGCGGCGACCCGGGCCTACCTCGAAAAGGCGCGCGCCGACGGCACGCCGCACCCTGACGACGCCCTGGCGAGGGCCGGGGACGAAGCCGCGTCCTACTACCGGCGGCAACAGCCCGGCCCGGACACGATCGCCGCGCGGTTCGATGCCATGGCCGCCTGGGCCGACAGGAATGGCCTGGACCGCGGCCGCGTCGTTGTCGGCGAGTTCTCGGCCATCCGCTGGCCGGGTTCGGTGGCCGACGACGGCAGCCGCCTGCGCTGGATCGAGGCCGTCCGGACGGCCGCCGAAACCCGCGGCTTCGGCTGGGCGCTTTGGGATTACAACACCGGGTTCGGCCTGCTCGCCTCGACCGATCCGCGCACCGTCGATCCATCGACGGCCAGGGCGCTCGGCCTTCGCATGGGCCCGTGACCGCAGCGCCGCTTTGCAAAAAAACGCCGGCTGACGCAGATTGAGACAGATGATTCGCCTGTCCGCGCGGCGCGTTTCCTGCCGGCGGGCCGGTTGCGGGTCATCGCCCGGGCAGATCATTCTCACGGCAGAGGCCCATGGCCCAGGTGCAGACCTTCGCGACCGGCAGTCTGGCGGACAGGGATTTCGGCCCCGTCGCCCGCAAGGTGCTGTACTGGATCCCCTCGGTCATCCTCGCCTATTCCATTCTTGTCTCGCCGCTCTTCACCAAGCTGTTTTCCGGCGGGCCGGCAGCCGATCTCAACGAAGCCGCGGCCCAGTCCAATCCCTGGAACCAGCTGTTCTGGATCACCCTGCTGTTTGCCGCGATCGCGGCCAGCTGGAAGAAACTGTTGAATCTCAAGTGGCTGGTGTCCGAT
This sequence comes from Zhengella mangrovi, assembly GCF_002727065.1. Taxonomy (GTDB): domain Bacteria; phylum Pseudomonadota; class Alphaproteobacteria; order Rhizobiales; family Rhizobiaceae; genus Zhengella; species Zhengella mangrovi. The sequence goes on from NZ_PDVP01000018.1 coordinate 47,896, forward strand.
CCGGTCATCGTCCTGATCTTCTGCTATCTCGCCTTTGCCGCGATCAGCGTCACCTGGTCGCCCGTGCCGGGCATTGCCTTCCGCCGCTTCGCATTGCAGGTCATCGTGGTGCTGGCGCTGTCCATACCGGTCATCCTGACCAGCGACCGGGCCGCGCTGCTCGGCCGTGTCAACGCCGTCATGGCGGTCACCGTGGCTTTGAACTTCGTCGTGGTGCTCACCACGCCGCCGGGGCCGATCGGTCACGAGGGCATTTACGAACAGAAGAACACGCTTGGCGCCGCCATGGCGTTCTGCTGGCTGTTCCTGCTCTACGCCGCGGCAATCGGCCGGGGCGGGCGGCGCTGGCTGTTCCTGTTCCTGGCGGTGGCGGCCCTGTTCTGCCTCGTCAAGAGCGAATCGAAGACATCGCTCGGCCTCGCCATCCTGCTCCCGGTGCTGACATGGGGCGCCATCGTCGTCACCCGGCCGCTCGCCATGAACACGGCGCTGCTCGTTCTCGCCGCGCTTGTTCTGGCGCTCGTCGGCTGGTTCTACGTCTCGGCACTGACGGGCTTCGATTTCGCCGACCTGTCGATGATCCTCTTCAATGACACGACCTTCACCGGCCGCACGGTGATCTGGCAGTTCGTCGTCGACGTCATCTCGCGAAGTCCCGTGATCGGCCAGGGCTATGCGTCGTTCTGGGGGATCGGAGCCGGGTCCATCGTCGAACGCGAGGCGCCGGGGTTCGTCGCCGGCCTCCTGCAGGCCCACAACGGTTACCTGGACACGCTGATCGAGACCGGCGCGATCGGCCTCTCCATCCTGCTGGCGATCATCGTCGCCGCGCTTTTTTCCGCCGCCCGCTTCGTGCGCGAGCGCCCCGCGCTCAGCTGGCTGTCGATGACGCTGGTCCTGACCGTCGTGTCGCACAACATGCTCGAAAGCAGCTGGTTTCGCGGCTACTCGCTGATCTGGATGCTTTTTGTCTTCGCTGCCGTGCTGCCCCGGGCAGGGCAGGGCGAAAGGTTAACAAAGCGGTAACCCAATTTAGCGGAAGGTGGTTTCGTCCGGACCTGATTCGAGAGGCCTACTCCGTGCGCGCAGACGCCGAACCCCAAGCTGCAGCCATGCAATTCGACATCTGGAGGATCGTCCTGATCCTGCGGTCGCGGTTGTGGCTGGTGGCCCTCTGCGCGATCGTGTTCGCCGGCCTGACGGCCGCCTTCACCATGTCGGTTTCGCCGGTCTACCGGTCCACCGCGCGCGTACTCATCGAGCCGGCCATGCGCCAGCCTTTCGACAATTCCAAGACCCAGTCGCGCGGCGGCGACGATCCCGCGGCCATCGACAGCCGCGCCGCGATGATCGCATCCGACGCGGTGCTCCGCCCCGTCGTCCAGCGCTTCAAGCTCGTCGATGATCCGGAGTTCGGCGCCGGAGGCAAACCGGGCCTGCTGTCGCGGGTCATGTCGATTGTCCGCGGCAGCAGCCATGGCGGCGCGGCAACACCCGAAGACCTCGAGAACAAGGCGGTCAATGCCTTCTCAAAGGCGGTCAAGGTCAACCGCGAGGGACTGACCTACATCATCTCGATCTCCGTCGATTCCGAAAACCCGGACAAGGCGGCGAGCCTGGCCCAGGCGGTCGCGGAAAGCTTTCTCACCGATGCCAAGCGCCACCGCGACCTGGTGTCCGCCGGCGTGACCGACGAGATCGAGAAGCGGGTGGCTGGCCTCCGCGAGCGGCTGACGAAGGCGGAAATGGCCGTCCAGCAGTTCAAGGCCGAAAACCGCCTGCAGAGTGCCGGGCAACAGGGCCTTCTGGTCAACCAGGAACTGGCGGAAATCAACACCCAGCTGACCGCGGCCCGCGCCGCCCTGGCCGAGAAAAAGGCCTATTACGACGCGTTGCAGGCGTTTTCGCGTGGCGTGAACACCGAGACGACGCTGAACGTCGTCACCCAGTCGCCCCGCCTGGCCCAGTTGCAGGAGCAATACCTGCAGGCCTCCCGCGAGGAAGCCCGCCTTGCCGCCGAGCTCCTGCCGCGCCACCCGCGCCTCGTCCGTTCCCGCTCGGAGGTCGCGCGCCTCCGGGGGCTGTTGAACCAGGAAGGCACGAACGCGCTGGAGGGCGCCAAGGTGGACCTGCAGGCCGCGCGCGAGCGGGTGGCCAACCTGGAATCGGCGGTCAACAGTTCTCGCTCCCAGACTGATCTCGGCGATGCGGCCTCCGTGCGCCTGCGCGAACTGGAGACGGAAGCCCAGACGACCCGGACGCTCTACGAGAACATCCTCGGCCGTGCCAAGGAAATCGCGGAACTCGACCAGGTCGTCGTGCCCGATGCCCGCATCATCTCGCCTGCCGTGGCGGCCGACAGCCCGATCTGGCCGAAGAAGAAGCTCCTTGTCGCCCTGGCCCTGGTGCTGGGTACCGGTGTCGGCCTCTTCCTGGCCGTGGGAGGGGAGATCGCCCGGATGCTGATCGAGCACCTGCGCAGGCAGCATGAGGACGCCGCCCGTTCCGACGCGGTGCGGCCGGCCGAAGATGACCGCTCCGATGAGGGGGGCGAACCCGGCATCGACGATGCCTACTATGCCGCCGCCGCCCGCCACCTGGGTCCCAGGGAGCGGGCCCTGAGCGATTTCGATGACGTGCTGGAGGCCCATGCCGCGCTGGCCCGCGATGAACTCCTGGCCTTCCGCGACAGCATCCGCCAGCAATCGGAAACACGGCGCGGCTCCAGCCTGCTGCGGCGTGGCAATGGTGGATCGCTCCTCGATATCGGGTCCGACTGAAGCGCGGGCGCGACGGGCCGCCGGAGTAAATTAGAAAAGCTCAAATTAACCAGTTTCGTTGCCAAGAATGGTAAGCAATCCCGTGGCATGGTCCGGATAAGAATGCCGGACCTGGCAAGGATCCTGGCGCCGTTTCTGCGGCCGGCTTCCATGTCCATGGGAGCAGCGGCGAGGACCGGCGGCCAAGCTCCGCGCGGATGCGTGAACCACTGCGTCTTTCTCGCCAGGCAACGAACCGGCACGGAAAAGAAACTGGTTGCAATAGCGTGTCCGGGAAGGCGGTTTCATGAAGATCACGGTCATTGGTGCCGGTTATGTCGGTCTGGTTTCGGCGGCCTGCTTCGCCGATATCGGTCACAGCGTCATCTGCGTCGAACGCGATCGCGCGCGGCTCGACATGCTGGAGAAGGGCGAAATCCCGATCTACGAACCGGGCCTGGCCGGCATCGTCAGCGCCAATGCGGCCGCCGGGCGCCTGCGTTTCACCAGCGTCATGGCGGAAGCCGTCGCGCAGTCCGACATCGTGTTGATCGCGGTCGGGACGCCGTCGCGGCCGGGCGACGGCCTGGCCGATATTTCGCAGGTCTATGCCGCGGCCAACGAGATCGCGCCGGCCCTGACCGGCTTCACGGTCGTCGTGACGAAGTCGACCGTTCCGGTCGGAACCGGCGACGAGATCGACCGGATCATCGCCCGGGTCAACCCGGAGGCCGATGTCGCGGTCGTCTCGAACCCCGAATTCCTCCGCGAAGGCTCGGCCATCAAGGACTTCATGCAGCCCGACCGCATCGTGGTCGGAACGGAAAGCGCCCGCGCCAGCCAGGTCATGCAGGATGCCTACGCGCCGCTGGGAACTGCGGCCGAACGCGTCGTGATGACCGGTCGCCGCACGGCCGAGCTGACCAAGTACGCCGCCAATTCCTTCCTCGCCATGAAAGTGACCTTCATCAACGAGATCGCCGACCTGTGCGAGCGCGTTGGCGCCGACGTCACGGACGTGGCGCGCGGCATGGGGCTGGACGCCCGCATCGGCCGGCAGTTCCTCAATGCCGGTCCGGGCGTCGGCGGATCCTGCTTCCCGAAGGACACGCTGGCCCTGGTCAAGACGGCGCAGGATGCCGACAGCCCGGTCCGCCTGGTCGAGACGACCGTGTCGGTCAACGACCAGCGCAAGCGGGCCATGGCCAAGAAGGTGATCCGGTCGGTCGGCGGCTCGGTTCGTGGCAAGACGATCGCGATCCTCGGCCTGACCTTCAAGCCGAACACCGACGACGTCCGCGAATCCCCGGCGCTGCCGATCATCACCGCCCTGCAGGACGCCGGCGCGCGCATCCGCGCCTTCGACCCGGAAGGCCGCAGGCAGGCCGAACAGATCCTGTCGAACGTCGCGTTTGGCGATGATGCCTACGCCGCGGCCAGCGGTGCCGACGCCCTGGTCATCGTCACCGAATGGGCCGTGTTCAAGGACCTCGAACTGAAGAAACTGAAGAAGGCGATGGCTGGCAAGGTCATCGTCGATCTCAGGAACCTCCTCGACGGCGCTGCGGTTCGCGCCGCCGGCTTCCGCTACACGGGGATCGGTCACGCAACCGATGGAAGCGACGGATTGCTCCTGCTCCAGCAGGCTTCGGCCGGGGAGATCACGTCGCTGGCGTCCTGACCGCGCAAAGAGGAGGTACGAACCATGCCCAGGATCGACGATTGCCCCGCCATCTACGCGGATATTGCCAATGCTTCGGTGCTGGAAAAGGATTCCGGCGCGCAAGCCGCCGGTTCCGGTCTCCAGCATGCGGTCTCACCTTTCACCTACCGCGATGCCATGGCGCACTTCGCCGGTCATGTCCACGTGGTCACCACCGCGGGCAGGGCCGGGCGCCGCGGCGTGACGGCCATTGCTGCCTGCTCGGTTTCCGATGACCCGGCCACCGTTCTCGTCTGCCTCAACCGTGGCAGCGTGGCCAACGACCTTTTCCGCGACAACGGCGCCTTCGCCGTCAACACGCTGGCCAGCGGATTGCAGCCCGTTGCCGAGGCATTCTCCGGCGTCACCAGCCTCGGTCCTGACGAACGGTTCGATGTCGGCCACTGGACGACCCTGTCCACCGGCGCTCCGGTGCTCCAGGATGCGCTCGTGAGCTTCGATTGCCGCCTGGTCGACGCGATCGACCATGCCACGCACCGGGTTCTTTTCGGCCGCGTGGTCGCCGTGTCCATGGCGGACCGGGGCGAACCCTTGCTCTATTTCAACCGGCGTTACCGGACGCTGTAGACACGCTCCCGATGGACGACGCCGGGTCGCGGGCGATGGTCAGGAGGATCACGCTCAGGCCAATGAAAAGCGCGTCCAGGATGTCGTGGCCGAAGACGAGGCCGCTTACGCCGCTCAGGCCGTAGGGCACGTAGAGGCTGGCGCCGAGCGCCAGGGCAGGGCGGCCGTGCGGGCCATGCCGGTTGCGCCAGAGCAGCACGGCCGGGGCCAGGAAAGCGACCAGGAAACCGGCGAGGTTGACGACGCCGCCGCGCACCAGCGCGTTGAGGATCGCATTGTGGAAATGGGTCATGGCGAAGGTGACGTGGTTCAGTTCGTCGTTCCGTTCCCGCATGATCCGGGCAATGTCGCCGCCGCCATGGCCGAGCAGCGGCTTTTCCCGGATCAGGCTCACGGCCGACTGCCACAGCACCAGCCGCTGTCCGAGCGACGTGTCCATTTCCCCGGCTTCGGCCTTGTCAAGGTCCATGACCGCGGCATCGACGCGGTCCTTCACCAGCGGCGCATACTGGTAGAGAGCGACGGCTCCGAGGCCTGAGAGCAGCAGCAGGGCTGCCAGCAGGGCCTTGGCCCGCGCCGTCATGCGCAGGCGGATGGCCGTCAGGGCCATCGGCGTGAGCGCCAGCGTCAGCCAGAACGTGCGGCTGCCGGTCAGGATCACCACGGTCCCCGCCGCCAGCGCGCCCGCGAGGCACAGCCAGCGCCAGCGGTTCTCCAGCCAGACCGCGCCGCAAAGGCAAAGGCCGAACATCACCGATGCGACAAGACCCAGCACCAGCGGGTTGCCGGTCAGCAGTTCGAGGCGGTGCAGGTGGCTGTTCATGGCAAGGCCCAGCGAGACGAAGGCGCCGGCCGAGGCGCCGGTCGCCAGGGTCTTGAACAGCAGGGCCGGCGGCGCGGCCATCAGGGCGAACACGGGCAGCGCGCCGAGAAAGAACAGGTTCTCGGCAATCTCCGAATAGCCGCGCCCGGCAAAGCCGGAATTGGCCGTGGCCAGCGCCTCTGTCAGGAAGAACAGCACGAAACAGGCTGAAACGGCCAGGGCGTCCCGGTCGCCGGGCATCGCGATGCGCCGGAAGGCCAGCAGCAGGACGGCCCAGGACATGGTGATGCCGAGCAGGATTCCGATTCCGCTGCCGATCAGCGGCACGCTGCCGGCGAAGCAGGCGGCGAAGACGGCATTGCCCGCAACAAGCGGCCCATTGCCCGGCGAGACGAGATAGGTGAGAACACTGCCAGGATGGATGCGCATGAAAACCGTGTACCAGCGTCGGGAAGGGCGCCGGCCCGCGGGTGAGCGGGGGCGTCCGGAACAGTTACGCTCTTCCTCTAGCCGAAAAGACCGGATTTCCAAAGACCGGCGCGCGATGTCGGCGCTGATCGCCTCAGCCGTCTGACGCGCGCCCGGTCTGCCGGTCGTACAGCACGACGGCATGCGCTTCCGATTGTGCGCCGAGCCGCTCGGCGGCACCCTTCAGGATGCGGCCGATCGCATATTCGCTGACGCCAAGGTCCAGGGCCAGCTGGCTGCGCGTCTTGCCCTCTGCCAACCCCGCCAGGACCATGGCTTCCAGGGGGGCAACGCGGTTCGCCTCGATCATTTTGTGCTCATCATTGGCATTTTTCCGGCCAGTCATTGGCCGGAAGTAAACATGAATCTCATATGCATGTAATTATAGGGCGAAAACTTTGATTCCTGATGAAGCGATCCCCGCGAATTTATCTAAAAGGCTGCCGCACTTATTAAGCAATCAATTGAATAAGCCGTGACAAATATAGCCGGTTTTTCTAATGTGCGGTTTTGACAGGGGGGCAGCACGACGAATCAAATTTGCTGCTTCGGTAAATTGATTTTTTGAAAGTCGTGGTACGCGTATGATGGTTTCGGATTTGGTTAGAGCTTTTCATGCGCGCTCTGCTGATTTGGACAATGCAATCAGGGCCAATGATCCTGAATTGATTGGGGAACTGGACCGCCAGATCGGCGACGTGTGGCGGCAATTGCTCGCTGCGCGGCCCGAGGCGAAGGGCGAATTGCGCCAGCTGGTCGAATTTTTTTTGACCATTCTTGCGCCCAATGCGCAGGATTCCGACGTTGAAGCCGATGCCATGGCCACGATCCTCGCCCTGTTTGACGACCTGGCTGGAAATGAGTGACGTCCGGGCCGACGCAGGTCGGCCTGGCTGAACCGGTCGCGGGCATCCCTCACCGGAAAGTTCCTGGAGTAGCAACCGTAGGAACCCCGGCTGCGGGGGCCAGGCGCGGCAGGGTGGTCGCGGTCAGATCAGGCCGAGCGCGCTCGCCCGGTAGATCACTTCGGAAAGGGAATGCGCCGACAGCTTGGACTTGAGCGAGCGCACGAAGGCAGCAACCGTCGGTTCCGAGTAGGACAGTTCCTCGCCGACCTGGCTCAGCGTCTTGCCTTCCGCGATCCCCACCAGGCACTGGAATTCCGGCGGCGTCAGTCGCGGCATGGTGCGGATTTTCGTGCCGGACTTCTCCCGCCACAGGGCATCGAAGGTTTCGATCGTATCGATGACGAGGCCGGGGTAGCGGCTGTCGGTCTCCGGGCGGACGCCGAAATACATGACGACGCTGCGCCGCGACAGCGGATCGCAGACCGGCACGCAATAGCCGCCTTTGAGGCCGTACATGTTCAGCAGGCCGTCAAGCAGGTTGTCGAGCAGCGACGGTTCGGGCGCTTCGTTGGTCCGGCAGTCGAGCCCGGTCGTGAACGGGAACGGCCGATTGGTTTCCGCCAGCATCAGGAAGACCGAGCAATTGGTCAGGTCCTCGACCGATGCGATCTTGCTGGCCAGCCCGTCCTCGAGGCCATGAAAGCTCATGCTGGGCTTGATCGACCCGTTGCGCCATTCGCTGATGTCCAGCACGGCGTAGGACTGGAAGCCATGGGCACGGGCGACCTCCTTGAGGTCCTTGTACCGTGTGGCTGGCTTGCCCTGGCCGACGGCCGGCGAGGCAGGTCGCGGCGTCGACGAGATCGCAGCCGGCTGGGTTGCCTCGGAAGCCTGTGCAAGACGGATGACGTTACTCATGGCGAATCCCCAAAAGCCCAAGGTGAGTTTTGGCAATTATTGGGCCGCCGCAAACGCAAAATGCGCTCATCCACAGAAAAAATAAAAAGGAATGAACAAGGATCGCGCGTGGACGGGCGAAAACGCAGGCCTGGCAGGGAACCCGGCGGCTCGACGAACGGCCGGGTGTTGTGCCGTCAGCCGGCGTTCTCGAAGCTGTTGGCGTAGGTTTCCCGCAGATCCCGTTTCAGCACCTTGCCGCTCGCATTCTTGGGCAGGCTCTCCGTGATGGCCACGTGCTTGGGCACCTTGAAGTGGGAGAGCTTCTCGCGGCAATGGGTGATGATCTCGGCCGCGCTGACAGTCTCGCCCGGCTTGGCGACGATGACCGCGGTCACGGCCTCGATCCAGGTCGGATGCGGAACCCCGAAGACGGCCACCTCGGAGACGGCCGGATGGTGGAAGATGGCTTCCTCGACCTCGCGGCTGGCAACGTTCTCGCCGCCCGTCTTGATCATGTCCTTCTTGCGGTCGACGACGTAGAGGTAGCCGTCCTCGTCCAGCCGCCCGAGGTCGCCGCTGTGGAACCAGCCGCCCTGGAAGGCTTCCGCGGTCTTCTCCGGGTTGTTGTAGTAGCCGAGGATGAGGTGCGGGCTGCGATGGACGATCTCGCCCACGTCGCCGACGGCCACGTCCCGGCCTTCGTCGTCCACCACGCGCGTTTCCACGTTCAGGGCAGGGCGGCCTGCCGAGCCGAGCTTGGTCAGCTGCTCCTCCGGGCGCAGCAGCGTGGCCAGCGGCGCCATTTCCGTCTGGCCGTAGAAGTTGAACAGCCGCATGTCCGGCAGCCGGCGCGACAGTTCCTGGATGATGGCCGTCGGCATGATGGAGGCGCCGTAGTAGCCTGCCTTCAGGCTGGAAAGGTCGCGCCGGTCGAAATCCGGGTGGCGCAGCAGCGCGATCCAGACGGTGGGCGGACAGAACAGCTTGGTAATGCGCTCTTCCTCGATGGCGGCGAGCATGGCGGCCGGGTCGGCGCCCTCGTGCAGGATGCTCGTCGCCCCGACATAGAGGTCCGGCGTCAGGAAGCAGTCGAGCTGGGCGCAGTGGAACAGCGGCAGGCAATGCAACTCGATGGCATTGCCGTCCATTTCGCCGTCGACGATGCAGCTGATGTATTGCGCGTAGAGCGCGCCGCTCGTCAGCAGGGCACCTTTCGGGCGCGATTCCGTGCCGCTCGTGTACATCATCTGGATCGGGTCGTCGGCTGCCACGTCGACCCAGGGTTCGCTGGTGTCGGGATGGTCGAAGAGCGGCTCCACCGGGTCCCATCCCGGGCCGGTCGCGGCCCCGCCGTGATGGATGACGAGCCGGTTGGAAATAGGCCGGCCGAGTTTCCCGATGGCCTCGTCCGCGATGGCGCAGAGCCCGTCCTCGGCGATCAGGCAAGAGGCGCCGGAGTGGTCCAGGATATAGGCCACGTCGTCGGCGTTGAGCATGAAATTGACCGGCGTCAGTACGGCACCGAGCCGTGCGACGGCGAAACGCAGCACCACGAAGGCGCGGTTGTTGTGCGAGAACAGCGCCACGCGGTCGCCCTTGGAGATGCCGCGTCCGGACAGGGCGTTTGCCGCCCGGTTCACCGTCTCGTCCAGCTCCCGGAAGCTTTCGCGCTTGCCGCGGAAGACCAGCGCGGTCTTGTCCGGAAAACGCAGCGCGCTGCGCCGCAGGAGGTCGCCCAGTTGCTGGCCCCGTGCCCGCCGGATCGCGCTTTCGAGCGTCGGGTCGTTTATGTCTGTCATGATGTCCTCCCGCACTGGCTGCTCCCCTTGGTGCCGCGTTTAGGCGTAACCGGGGTCGCGTTGATTTTTCGCGTGGGAGAATAGGAACACTCCGCCCGGTTTGTCACCTGCCCGTAACGGCAGGCGGCGCGGATGAAGAACCGGCCGCGATCACTTGAGGAAATTGTCGCGCAGCAGGGCGACGACCTCCTTGCCGCGCCCGTCGAGGACGGCCTTGATGCCGAACAGGGCGGTTGAGGCGACCTGAGACGCCTCGATCTTCGGCGGCATGACCAGTTCCATACGGTTGACGGCCACGCTGAGGAGGGCGGGCCCGTCGCTGTCCAGCCACCGCCGCATCGTGCTTTCCAGGTCGTCGGCGCGGTCGACATGCCAGCCGGCAAGACCGCAGGCCTCGGCGAGCTTCGGAAAGTCGGGGTTCGTCAGCGACGTGTAGGAATCCAGAAGTCCCTCGACCCGCTGTTCCATTTCCACGAAACCGAGCGAGCCGTTGTCGAAGACGAGCACCTTCACGGCAAGGTCTTCCTGCCCGAGCGTCAGCAGGTCGCCCATCAGCATGGAAAGCCCGCCGTCTCCGGCCATCGCGATAACCTGCCGCCCCGGGTAGGCGGCCGCCATGCCCATGGCCTGCGGAAAGGCGTTCGCCATCGTGCCGTGCAGCAGGCTGGTCAGGAAGCGCCGCTGGCCCCTGGCGGTCAGATGCCGCAGCAGCCATACCATCGGTGAGCCGCCATCGGCGGTGAACAGGGCATCCTCCGCCGCCAGCCGGTCCAGTGTCCGGGTCACGAATTGCGAATGGATGAGCCCGGCATCCGGTTCGTCCGCGCGACCCGCATAGGCCTCCCGGTCGCTCTCCCACTGGTCCAGCACTGCCTTGAGGTGCGCCTCGTCCTCGCGCGGCGTAAGAAGCGGCAGCAGGGCGTCGAGCGTGGGAGCGACGTCGCCGACGAGGCCGAGGCGCACCGGGGAGCGCCGCCCGATATGGGTGGCGTCCCGGTCGATCTGGATGACGTGCTTGCCCTCGGGATAATACTGCGTCCAGGCAAAATCCGTTCCCAGGCACAGCATGATATCGGCCTTGTCCACGGCTTCGGCGCCGGCGCGGTTGCCGAGAATGCCGGTCATGCCGGCATTGAAGGGGTTGTCCGGTTCGATGAATTCCTTGGCCCGGCTGGAATGGACCACCGGCGCCTTCAGCCGGTCCGCGAGCGCCACGACCTGGTCATGCGCCAGGCGCGCGCCGATGCCGGCATAGATGGTCACCGCCCCGGCCTCGTTCAGGATGCCTGCCAACTGGTCGAGTTCCGTGTCGGAAGGCCGGATGACCGGATCGGGCCGGTGCACCGCCCAGGCCAGCGTGTCGTCGGTTGTCTCGGTGAACATGTCGCCGTTGACGATGACCACCGCGACGCCGCCCTTGGTCAGCGCCGCCTGGGCGGCCATGGCCGTGATGCGCCGCGCCTGGTCGGGGTGGGCGATGGTCTCGCAGAACACGCTGCACTGGTCGTAGATGCGCGCCTGGTCCACCTCCTGCGGAAAGTCGAGGCCGCTCTCCGTCCGTGCCACGTTCGAGGCGATCAGCACGACGGGCGCGCCGTCCCGGTGGCTCTCGAACATGCCATTGACGAAATGCAGGCTTCCCGGGCCGCAGGTGCCGGCACAGACCGCCAGTTCGCCGGTCATGTAGGCTTCGCCACCCGCCGCCAGACCGCCGGCTTCCTCGTGGCGCACGTGGATCCAGCGGAGGTCGGATTGCCGGACCGCATCGGTGAAGTGGTTGATGGTGTCACCGACGATGCCCCAGCAGCGCTGCGCGCCCGCGTCGATCAGTGTCTCGACGATGATGTCAGCGACGTTTCTGCTCATGCCGTCTCCCCGAATGCTGTCCGGGGCGGTGGATGATCGGCAAGCCGCGAATGAGGCTTTGCCGGGTTTGCGCGACCACGCTCCGCCCGATGGACAACGCCGCGGCCGCGGCATTCGTTCCCGTATGGCGCGAGGCGGATGGAGAAACGGGGGAGAGGGCACCGCCGCGAAAGAACGGATCCACGCCGGCGCGGTGATTCACCGGACAATTTCCGAAGGTGGTTTTGTCGGGAAATCGGGACCGGGCGGCCGTCTGGCCAAAAATCACCCCAAGTCCTTGATCTGGCTGGTCGGAGTGGCAGGATTTGAACCTGCGACCCCCTCGTCCCGAACGAGGTGCGCTACCAGGCTGCGCTACACTCCGCGAACCAGTCGGGCGGTTCTATAACCGTAGCACCGTCATCCTGCAAGCGCCCCGCGGGAGAATTTTGCAGAAAATCGGCGGGCCGCTGCAGGCGTTGCGGAAGGGCCGGAACGGATTGTTTCCCGCCGCCTTAATCGGACATAAGTCTTTTGCGATGAAAGTGGCGCCACCCATTCATCGATACGGACCCGTCCATGCAGAAGCCCGTGCCCGCGGCCAAGCCGAACACCTTCACCTTCGAGACCGTTCCGCTCGTCAAGCCGACCGGTTTCCGCGAGTACGATGCCCGTTGGTGGTTCGGCCATCCGGCATCCGAAAAGGCGCCCGAACTCAATCTCATGGGCGTGCAGGCGCTCGGGATGGGCCTCGGAACGCTGATCCGGCGTCTCGGCGCCGGTCCGGACATCGTCACCGGGCACGATTTCCGCTCCTATTCCATGGCCATCAAGCTGGCGCTCGTCCAGGGGATGATGGCCGCCGGCGCCAGGGTGCGCGACATTGGCCTGGCGCTGTCGCCCATGGCCTATTTCGCCCAGTTCGCTCTCGACGTGCCCTCGGTCGCCATGGTGACCGCCTCGCACAACGACAATGGCTGGACCGGCGTGAAGATGGGCTGCCAGCGTCCGCTGACCTTCGGACCCGACGAGATGGGCCGGCTGCGCGATATCGTGCTGTCGGGCGATTTCGACCTCGCCGGCGGGGGAACCTATGAATTCGTTCCCGGTTTCCGCGAGCGCTACCTGGCGGACCTCGCCGGCTCCATGCGCCTGAAGCGCCGGCTCAAGGTCGTCGCCGCCTGCGGCAACGGCACCGCCGGCGCCTTTGCCCCGGACCTGCTCGAGCGCATTGGCTGCGAGGTCATCCCGCTCGACTGCGATCTCGACTACACCTTCCCGCGCTACAACCCGAACCCGGAAGACATGGAGATGCTCCATGCCATCCGCGACGCCGTGCTGATGCACAAGGCCGACGTCGGGCTCGGCTTCGACGGGGATGGCGACCGCTGCGGCGTGGTCGACAACGAGGGCAACGAGATCTTCGCCGACAAGGTCGGCGTCATGCTGGCCCGCGACATGTCGGCCGAGCGCCCCGGTGCGCAATTCGTTGTCGATGTGAAGTCGACCGGGCTCTACAAGACAGATCCGGTGCTCGCCGCCAATGGCGCGAAGACGGACTACTGGAAAACCGGGCATTCCTACATCAAGCGGCGGGTGGCCGAGCTCGGCGCCGCGGCGGGTTTCGAGAAGTCGGGTCATTTCTTCTTCAACACGCCGTATGGCCGCGGCTACGACGACGGGCTGGTGACGGCGCTCGCCGTCTGCCGCATGCTGGAACGCAACCCGGCGCGGTCGATGGCCGATCTCTACCGTGATCTCCCGCTCACGTTCGGCTCGCCGACCATGTCGCCCCATTGCGACGACGAGGAGAAATACGCCGTGGTCGAGCGGGTGACGGACCGGTTCGTGGCCATGAAGCGCGCCGGCCAGACCGTTGCCGGTGAACGGATCGAGACCCTCGTGACGGTCAACGGGGTGCGGGTCGGCCTGTCCGACGGCAGCTGGGGCCTCGTTCGCGCGTCCTCCAACAAGCCGGAACTGGTGGTCGTCGTCGAAAGCCCGGTATCGGAGGACCGCAAGCGCGCGGTTTTCGAGGCCGTCGATGCGATTTTGCGGGAAAACCCGCAAGTCGGTGCCTATAACCAGACCATCTGAAGACGGGGCAGGGGAAGTCCGCATGAGCGCCAGGATCGTCAGTTTCGTGATGAGCGGAGGCGTCGGTTCGCGCCTCTGGCCGCTGTCGCGGGAAGACAACCCGAAACAGTTTCACGATCTCTCGGGCGGCGGCTCGATGATTCTCCAGACGGTGCGCCGCATGGCCGGCCGCACCGCGGGCGAAAGCCCGGTCTGCATCATCGCCACCGAGCGCCACGCCGGGCGCGTGAACGCCGAACTGGCTGGCCAGGACCTCAAGGGCGGCCGCGCGCTCTACGAGCCGATGGGGCGCAACACGGCCGCCGCCGTGGCGCTCGCAGCCCAGGTCACGCTGCGTGATTTCGGCGACGATCTCGTCCTCGTCGTGCCATCCGACCACGTGATTTCCACCGATGCGGATTTCTGGGCCACCGTCGAGGATGGCGTGGAGGCCGCGCGCGCCGGCCGCGTCGTGGTCTTCGGCGTGCGTCCGAGCCATCCCGAGACCGGCTATGGCTACATCGAGGCCGGGGCGGAAACCGGCGCTCCGGTGCGCGATGTCGCCCGATTCGTCGAGAAGCCCGACCTGGCGACGGCGCAGGCCTACCTGGACGCGGGCAATTTCTACTGGAACGCCGGCATTTTCCTGTTTCGCGCCTCGGCCATGCAGACGGCCTTCGAACGGCTCGAACCCGGCATCTGGTCCGGTGTCGCCACTGCCCTTGGAAGGGCCCGCGAGGAGGTCGCCGGCACCTTCCTGCACGAAGACGACTACATGGCGGTGCGGTCCGATTCCATCGACTATGCCATCATGGAAAAGCTTGGCGACATCGCCATGGTCGAGGCCAGGTTCCGCTGGAACGATCTCGGCTCCTGGCAGTCGCTCCTCGACGTGTCGGAGGCCGATCCGGCCGGCAATGTCATCATCGGCGACGTGGTCGCCATCGATTGCCGGGATTGCTACCTGCGCTCCAGCGGCCGCCTGCTGTCGGTCATCGGCCTGAAGGACGTGGCCGTCGTCGCCACCGCCGACGCCACCTTCGTCGCGCCCGTCAGCGAGAGCCAGAACGTCAAGAAGGTCGTTCAACAGCTTGAAAAGACAGGGCGGCTCGAAACGCGCTACACCCCCAGCCACGACCGCGTGATCGAGGCCGGCGCCTTTGTCAACCGGGTCCGCCACTGGCTGTTCGAGGAAACCCTGCCGCTCTGGTCCACCGCCGGCGTCGACCCGGTCCATGGCGGCTTTCACGAGACGCTGGGCTTCGATGGCCAGCCGCGCCTGAAACCCAAGCGGATGCGCACCATGGCGCGCCAGGTCTATGCCTTCTCCGTCGCCAAGGCGCACGGCTGGGATGGACCGGCCGACGACCTGATCGCCCACGGCATCGATTTCATGGCGGGCAAGGGGCGCACCGCGCGCGGCGGTTGGGTGCGCACGTTCAATCCCGATGGCTCGGTGCTCGATCCGGTCGAGGACACCTATGACCATGCCTTCGTGCTGCTCGCACTGGCCCATGCGCACCGGGCCGGGCACGCCGACGCGCTTGCGCTGGGCCTGGAGACCTTCGATTTCCTCGACGAGCACCTCGAGGATGCCAACCTGCGTGGCTACCTGGAAACCTCGGACGGTGAGAACCTGCGCCGGTCCAACCCGCACATGCACCTGCTGGAAGCCTTCCTGGCCTGGTACCACGCCACCGGCGAGCGGACGTACCTGCGCCGCGCCGCACGCATCGTCGACCTGTTCCGCCACTCGCTGTTCGATGCGGACACCTGGACGCTGGGCGAATTCTTCGACGGCGACTGGAAGCCCGAAGCCGGCGAGCGCGGCCAGTGGACCGAACCTGGCCACCACTTCGAATGGGCTTCGCTGCTGACCGATTTCGCCAATGCCACCGGGCAGGGCGATCTCGTCCCCTATGCGCGCAAGCTTTACGCCTCGGCTGTCGCCAACGGCCTGAACCGCGCCACGGGCCTTGCCTACAACGCAGTCTCGCGCGCCGGGGTGCCGCTCGATCGGCTGTCCCGCTCCTGGCCGCAGACCGAGGCGATCAAGGCCGCCATCGCGCTTGACGGCGAGGGCGGTGGACCGGACATGAAGCCGGAAATTGAATCCCGCGTCGCGCGCCTGTTCCGCTGGCATGTCGACCCGGCCCCGCGCGGCCTGTGGATCGACCTGATCGACGAGAACGGGGCGGCCAGGGCCGGCGACGTGCCGGCCTCCATTTTCTACCACCTGGTCTGCGCGCTCACCCGCTACCTGGAGGTCCAGCCAAGGCCTTGACCGCCGCTCGTCAATACGGGCTGTCGACCGGTCCGTCGGCCACGTAGACGCTTTTCACCTGGCTCCAGGCGGCCAGCGCCTCGATTCCGTTCTCGCGTCCCATGCCCGATTGCTTCACGCCGCCGAAGGGCATCTCGACCGGGGTCAGGTTGTAGGCATTGATCCAGCAGGTCCCGGCCTGCAGTTGATGCACCACACGCCTTGCGCGCTCGATATCGGCCGAGAACACGCCGGCCGCCAGTCCGAACGGCGTTCCGTTGGCCCGGTCAATGACCTCGTCCTCGTCGCGGAAGGAAAGGACGGCCATGACAGGACCGAAGATCTCCTCCCGGGCGATCGTCATGCCGTCGCTGACATCGGTGAATACGGTCGGCTCGATGAAATGACCGCCCTCGAGGCCCTGGAGGCGGGGGCTCTTGCCGCCACAGGCCAGCGTTGCGCCTTCCGCTTCGCCGGTCCTGATATAGCCCGTCACCTTGTCGTACTGGGCTGCCGAAACCATCGGACCCATTTCGGTCGCCTCGTCCATAGGATCGCCCATGCGAATCGCTCGCGTGCGCTCGACAAGGCGCTCGATGAAGCGGTCGTGGATCGACTCGTGCACGAAAACCCGCGTGCCGTTCGAGCAAATCTGGCCGGTGGAATAGAAATTGCCCAGCATGGCGCCGCCGATGGCGCTCTCGATATCGGCATCCTCGAACACGATCAGCGGCGACTTGCCGCCAAGCTCCATCGTCGCTGGCTTCATCAGGCCGCCGGCGGTGGAAAGCACCTTTTTTCCCGTCGGCACCGACCCCGTCAGCGAGATCTTGGCCACGACCGGGTGTTCCACCAGCTTGGCCGCCACGTCGCCATGCCCCTGAACCACGTTGAACAGGCCGGCGGGCAGGCCTGCCTCGGCGTAGATCTCCGCCAGCTTCAGTGCCGACAGCGGCGTGACCTCCGACGGCTTGAAAATCATCGCGTTGCCCATGGCCAGCGCCGGGGCCGATTTCCAGCACGCGATCTGGATCGGGTAATTCCAGGCCCCGATGCCGAGCGTCACGCCGAAGGGTTCCGGGCGGGTGTAGGCATGGGGTCCGCCGAGGTCGATGTGCCGGCCGGTGTAGTCGGCCACCACGCGGCCCATGTAGTCGAGGCAGTCGGCGCCGGAGGCCGCGTCGGCCACCAGCGTCTCCTGGATCGCCTTGCCGGTATCCAGCGTCTCCAGTTCGGAAAGCGCACGATTGCGTTCCCGCAGCAGGGCCGCTGCCCGCCGCAGCACGGCGCCGCGTTCCTCTGCCGGCCGCGCGGCCCAGGCCGCCTGCGCCGCCCCAGCGCTCCTGACGGCTGCCTCGATGACGGCATCTGTCGCACCGTGCAGCCGTGCGATCACTTCGCCGGTCGCCGGGTACTGGCTCTCCAGCAGGGGGCCGGAGGTGTCCTCGAACGGCTTGCCGTCGATGAAATGGGAGGCGGCGGGTTGTGCGCGCATGGTTCCTTCTCTTGTCTACCGGTCGCTGACCTGCCAGCGCGGATTGATCCACGGCTCCTGGTTGGACGGCGCGAGGGGCTGGCGGCCCAGAATGTGGTCGGATGCCTTTTCGCCCACCATGATCGACGGCGCGTTGAGATTGCCGTTGGTGATACGCGGGAAGATCGAGCTGTCGGCCACCCGTAGGCCTTGCACGCCGATGACGCGGTTCTCCGGGTCGACAACCGCCATCGGGTCATGGGCCGCGCCCATCCGGCACGTGCCGCACGGGTGGAATGCGCTCTCGGCATGGTCGCGGATGAAGGCGTCCAACGCGTCGTCGCTCCGGGCATCGTCCCCCGGCGAGATCTCGCGGCCGCGATAGGGCGCCAGGGCATCCTGGGCGAAGATCTCGCGGGTCAGGCGGATCGAATGCCGGAACTCGGTCCAGTCGTCCGGGTGGCTCATGTAGTTGAAACGGATGACGGGCTTGTCCGCCGGGTCGGGTGAACGCAGCGTGACGGTACCGCGCGACTTGGAACGCATCGGTCCGACATGGGCCTGGAAGCCGTGCCCGGGCGCGGCTGCCTTGCCGTCGTAGCGGATGGCGCCGGCCAGGAAATGGAACTGGATGTCGGGATAGTCGACGCCGGCCGCCGAGCGCACGAAGCCGCAGGCCTCGAAATGGTTCGTCGCGCCGTCGCCGCGCTTCAGGAACAGCCACTCCGCGCCGATCATGGCCTTGGAGATCAGGCCGAGCTTGGAATTGAGCGTGATCGGCTGGGTGCACTCCTGCTGGATGTAGAGCTCCAGGTGATCCTGGAGGTTCTGCCCGACGCCGGGACGGTCGGCGACGACGGCGATGCCTTGCTCGCGCAGGTGCGCCGCCGGGCCGATGCCCGAATGCATCAGCAGCTTGGGCGAATTGATCGCCGACGCGGCCAGGATGACTTCCTGCCGCGCATGAACCCTCTGGACCTGGCCGTGGACCTCGATCTCGACGCCGGTCGCCCGCTGGTTCTCGATGGTGACGCGGCGCGCCAGCCCCTTGACGAGGCTCACGTTTTCCCGTTTCAGCGCCGGGCGCAGATAGGCCTTGGCAGCCGAGAAGCGCTCGCCGTTGTGAATGGTCTGCTCGAAGGCGGCAAAGCCTTCCTGCTTCTGCCCGTTGTAGTCGTCGGTGACCTCGAACCCGGCCTGCCGGCCCGCCTCGATGAAGGCGCCGTAGAGCGGGTTTTCCATGGAAGCACGGCGCACGTGCAGCGGCCCGGTCTTGCCGCGCCAGGACGCGTCCCCGGAATCGGCATTTTCCATCCGCATGAAATAGGGCAGCACGTCGGCATAGCCCCAGCCATGCGCGCCGGAAGCCGCCCAGTGGTCGTAGTCGCGGGCATGGCCGCGCACGTAGACCATGCCGTTGATCGAGGACGACCCGCCGATGACCTTGCCCCGGGGCGTCACGAGCCGCCGTCCGCCGAGGCCCGGTTCCGGTTCGCTTTCCAGGCCCCAGTCGTAGAGCTTCATGTTCATCGGATAGGAGAGGGCGGCCGGCATCTGGATGAAGGGCCCGGCATCCGTGCCGCCGTACTCGATCACGATGACGGAATGCCTGCCGTCTTCCGACAGCCGGTAGGCCATGGCCGATCCGGCCGACCCCGATCCGACGATCACGTAGTCGGCGGTCAGCGATGCCGCGTCGTCGAAATGCTTGCCCGACGTCATGTCACTCACCCCTCGGGTAACGCTTGTTTTCTTCCAGCACGTTGAGGTCCATGTGGTTGCGCATGTAGCGCTCCGAGGCCTTCTGCAGAGGCTGGAAGTCCCACGGGAAATAGGAGCCGTTCCGGAGTGCCGGGTAGACCACCCAGCGCCGGGCCTGGCTCTGCCGCACCTCCGCGTCATAGGCGCCCATGTCCCATTTCTCGCGGACCCGTTTCATGTAGCCCTGGACGGTTTCGCCATGCGCCGGATCGGCGGCCAGGTTCACCCGTTCCTGCGGGTCGTCGGCCAGGTTGAAGAGCTGCGGCGGATCGAGTTCGCAGTGCACGAACTTGATGTCGCCCTCGCGGATGCAGACCAGCGGCGCATAGGACCCTTCCGCCGCGTACTCGATCATCACTGGCGTCTGCCGGGCCTCGCCGGCCATCTGCGCCACCAGGCTCACCCCGTCCGTCCACGGCATGATGCCGGACAGGTCGATCCCGGCGAGATCGGCCAGGGTCGGCAGCAGGTCCAGCGTCGAGACCGGGTCGGTGACCAGCCGCCCGTTCTGGCCGGGCACGGCGATCATCACCGGCACGCGGGCCGAGCCTTCGTAGAAGTTCATCTTGAACCAGAGCCCGCGCTCGCCCAGCATGTCGCCATGGTCGGAGCAGAACACGATGACCGTGTTGTCGGCCATGCGCGTTGCTTCCAGCACGGCCAGCAGTTCCCCGACCTTGTCGTCGAGATAGGAGATGTTGGCGAAATAGGCCTGCCGCGACCGGCGGATGTTCTCGTCGGTGATGTCGAAATTCGTGTAGTCGTTGGCCTTGTAGAGGCGTTGCGAATGCGGGTCCTGCGCCTCGAACGGGATCGCGGCGACCGTAGGCTCCAGGTGGGCGCAGTCTTCGTAGAGGTCCCAGTACTTGCGCCGCGCCACGTAGGGGTCGTGCGGATGGGTGAAGGACACGGTCAAGCACCACGGCCGCCGGTCGGCATCGTCGTTCTCGCGGGCAAGCTGGTAGAGTTTCTGCACACCGTTGAAGCAGACCTCGTCGTCATATTCCATCTGGTTGGAAATCTCGGCCACGCCGGCGCCCGTGACAGAGCCGAGGTTGTGATACCACCAGTCGATGCGCTCGCCCGGCTTGCGGTAATCCGGCGTCCAGCCGAAATCGGCCGGGTAGATGTCGGTCGTCAGCCGTTCCTCGAAGCCATGCAACTGGTCCGGGCCGACGAAGTGCATCTTTCCGGACAGGCAGGTGTAGTAGCCCGCCGCGCGCAGGTGATGCGCGTAGGTCGGAATGTCGGACGCGAATTCCGCGGCGTTGTCGTAGACCCGCGTGCGCCGGGGCAACTGCCCGGACATGAAGGAGGCCCGGCCCGGCGCGCACAGCGGCGAGGCGGTGTAGGCGTTGCGGAAGCGCGTCGAGCGCGCCGATAGCCGTTTCAGGTTCGGCGCGTGAAGCCAGTCGGCGGGACCGTCCGGAAACAGGGTTCCGTTCAGTTGGTCCACCATGATGACGAGAATGTTCGGCTTGGAAGGCACGCGCGTTTCTCCGGATCGGGGGCTGGGATTTTTTTATTGAACAGCGGTTCAATTTGATCGGACAATGCCACGGCACCCCCGCTCCTGTCAATTCGGGCCCGTTGGCGGCACTCGCATTCGCGCACAGCCGGTTAACATCGCGCCGAGGCTTTACGTACGCGGGAAGCCGGTCCAAATTGCCGCCACGGCAGAGCGGGCCTGGCCCGCGCCGGTCAACCGGGAGAGAGACAATGACTGCATGTATCGTGGGCTGGGCGCATCTGCCCTTTGGCCGCCATTCCGACATCACGCTGGAAGACATGATCGTGAAAGTGGCCCGGGAAGCGCTGGACCACGCGGGCCTTGGCGCCGGCGATGTCGACGAGATCGTCCTGGGCCATTTCAATGCCGGCTTCTCGCAGCAGGATTTCACCGCCTCGCTCGTGCTCCAGGCCGATGACGGTTTCCGTTTCAAGCCGGCCACCCGCGTCGAGAACGCTTGCGCCACCGGTTCGGCCGCCGTGCGCCAGGGCATCCGCGCCATCGAGAGCAAGGCCGGCCGTGTCGTCCTCGTGGTCGGTGCCGAGCAGATGACCACGACGCCCGGGCCCGAGATCGGCAAGAACCTGCTGCGCGCCTCCTACCTTCCGGAAGACGGCGACACGCCGGCCGGTTTCGCCGGCGTCTTCGGAAAGATCGCGAGCGCCTATTTCCAGCGCCATGGCGACCAGTCCGACGCGCTGGCGAAAATCGCGGCCAAGAACCACCGCAACGGTGTCGGCAATCCCTACGCCCAGATGCGCAAGGACTTCGGCTACGACTTCTGCCGCACCGAAAGCGAGAAGAACCCGTTTGTCGCCGGCCCGCTGAAGCGCACCGACTGCTCGCTGGTGTCGGACGGTGCCGCCGCCATCGTGCTGACCGACGTGGAAACCGCCCTGTCGATGAAGCGCGCCGTCGCCATCCGCGGCAACGCCCACGTGCAGGATTTCCTGCCCATGTCGAAGCGCGACATCCTGCTGTTCGAAGGTTGCACCGAGGCCTGGGCCCAGGCCATGAAACAGGCCCGCGTCGGCCTGGAAGACCTGTCCTTCGTCGAGACCCACGACTGCTTCACCATTGCCGAACTGATCGAATACGAGGCCATGGGCCTGGCAAAGCCGGGCGAGGGCGCGAAAGTGGCCCTGGAAGGGCAGACGGAAAAGGGCGCGCGCCTGCCGGTCAACCCGTCGGGCGGCCTGAAGGCCAAGGGTCATCCCATCGGCGCCACCGGCGTTTCCATGCATGCGCTGACCGCCATGCAGCTGATGGGCGAAGCCGATGGTTTCCAGGTCGAGGGCGCCACGCTCGGCGGCATCTTCAACATGGGTGGCGCCGCGGTGGCCAATTACGTCTCCATCCTGGAGCGCATCAAGTGAACCGGGTCGCCGTCGTCACCGGCGGCGCTTCCGGCATCGGGCTGGCCGTCGTGGAACGTCTGCTGTCTGACGGCTGGACGGTGGCCATCATCGATGCCAATCCGACCACGCTGGCCGAGGCAGAGGCGGAACTGGAAGGCGAGGACGCGCTCGTCCTCGCCTGTGACATCACCGACGAGGAGGAAGTCGCCGGGACCTTCGACCGGATCGTCGACGCGCTGGGTCCCGTCGCAGCCCTGGTGAACAGCGCCGGCATCGCCCGCGACCTGCCGGCCATGGAAACCTCGGCCGAGCTCTTCCGCCAGATTCTCGACGTCAATCTCGTCGGCTCCTTCATTGCCTCCACGGCTGCCGTGGAACGCCGCGCCGACGATCTCGCCATCGTCAACATCGCCTCCGTTTCCGGCCTGCGGGCCAACAAGGGGCGCGTCGCCTATGGCGCCTCCAAGGCCGGGGTGAAGATGATGACCGAGGTCATGGCCGGCGAACTGGGCAAGGACGGCATCCGGGTCAACTGCATCGCGCCAGGCCCGGTGGAAACGCCGATGGTCACCCGCCTGCACACTGCTGCCGACCGGAACCTCTGGCTGCCGCGCCTGCCGCTGGCCCGCTACGGCGATCCCGACGAGATCGCCGCCGCCGTCGCCTTTCTCATCTCCGACGAGGCGAGCTTCATCACCGGCCACACGCTGGCCGTGGACGGCGGCTTTCTCGCCGCGGGCATCATGGAGGACAAGGCGCCCTAGTGGCCGTCAGAGTCCCACCCGGCCGATGGCGGGGATCTTCAGTCCCGGGCGCATGACGTCGACACCCGCGACAAGGCCGAGGACCTGGATCTCGAGGCCTGAATTTAGGCCCGCGGCCAGGCCGATGACGCCACCGAGCGAGACGTGGACATCGGTCCAGCCCGGCGCATGGTCGAAGGAAATGAAGCCCGGCCGCCAATCCCGGCCCACCGCGTTTGCCGGCAGCACAGCGCCAAGATCGGGCACCCGGCGCAGGACAAAGGCAACGAAGGAATTGGAATTCGGGCCCGGCCAGATCGTGTAGCCGCCGCGGAAATTGTAGGGATAGGCGGCAATCGCCGCTTCGACCTTGGGAATGAGCCTCGCGGCTTCGGCCCCGCGCACCGTTTTCACGATGAAGGGCGTGTTGGAATACCAGCGTCCGTCCGCCGGGTAGGCGTTCCGGCGCACCGGCAGGCCCCAGCCGACCTTGTCGTAGCGGTTGTAGTGGCCGTCCGTCGGATCGTAGGTGACGATCCAGCTGTGCACGGCAAGGGCGCCTTTCAGGCCACCGGTGCGCGCCGCCATGATATGGATGACCGGCTCCTTGAGCGATGCGGCGGGAGGCAGGACGCCGGAAGCCGACCAGTCGGCCTGCCGCCAGCTTCCGGGGCGCTCCGTGGTGACCCACCACGCCGCCGATGCCAGCGACGGCAGCAGAAAGAGGATGGCGAACAGCGCCGCAAGTCTCTTGATTGATTTCATGGTCCACCCCGGATAGGCCATGATGATAGTGAACCTTGAATTGAGGTCAAAGCATGGACAATCCCGTACTGGTCGAGGTCACGCGTGGAGCCCGGGTCGAAAGCCGTCACCGGGGCGCCTTCGTCGTCATGGATGGGGACGGCCACGTCGTGGCCTCCGCCGGCGACATCGACCGGCCGGTCTACCCGCGCTCGGCCGTCAAGGCGATCCAGGCTCTGCCGCTGGTGGAAACAGGGACGGCGGATGCCCTCGGCTTCGAGACGGCCGACCTCGCCATGGCCTGCGCGTCCCATTCCGGGGAGCCGGGACATGTGCAGCGCGCCGCCGCCATGCTGGCCCGTGCCGGCCTGGCCGAAACGGACCTGGAATGCGGCAGCCACTGGTCGTCCGAACCGGCGGTGCTGATCGAACAGGCCCGCGCCATGGCCCGCCCGGACCAGTTGCACAACAATTGCTCCGGAAAACATGCCGGCTTTCTCTGCACCTGTCGCCACATGGGCTGGGAGACCGGCGGCTACGTGACCGCCGGGCACCGGGAGCAGACGCTGATCGCGCAGACGATGACGGCCGTGACCGGCGCCGCTCACGACGGCGGCAATGCTGCCATCGACGGCTGCGCCATCCCCACCTATGCGGTGCCGCTGACGGCACTGGCGCGCGGCTTTGCCCGCATGGCAACCGGCCGCGGGCTGGAGCCGCAGCGCGCCGCTGCCGCGCGTCGCCTGCTGGATGCCTGCATGGCCGCGCCCTGGTATGTCGCCGGCACCGACCGGTTCGACACCCGCGTCATGCAGGCCGCTCCGGGCAGGGTCTTTCTCAAGGTCGGGGCGGAAGGCGTCTATTGCGCAGCCCTGCCGGAACAGGGACTGGCGATCGCGCTGAAGGCCGATGACGGCGCTCCGCGCGCCGCCGAGGTCATGGTTGCCGCGGTCCTCGCCTACGCGGCCTCCGGGCGGGACGATGCCCTGGCGGATTGCCTGGAAGGATATGCCCGCCATCCCGTGCTCAACCGCAACGGCGAAGCGGTCGGCGAAATGCGGCCCGCGTCGCCTCTCGTCTGATCCGGCCTGTCAGCCGGCAGCGTTGCGTTCCACGGTCAGGTTCGGCCAGTCGGACGCGCTAGCCCGTGCCAGGTCGCCGGTGGCCGGCTCGCTCCAGCGGTAGCCGACGATCGCGCCCTTGCGCGCCGCGTCGATCACGTTGTCGGAGATCACCGCGCGGCCGGCGCCGTCGGCCACCGAGACCGCGATGCCGGTACCGCAATCGCGGATCATGTTGCCGGTAGCCGTGATGTTGCGCAGGAATTCGCCCCAGCCGAGGTGCAGGCCGTAGCGCGGCGCCCCTTCCACCGTGTTGCCGGTGATGCTGGTGTCGGCCTCTGCCGTGATGCCCACGCCGAAGCCCGGCGCATCGGCCGGGTAGGGGCCTTCGGTGGAGAGGTGGCGCACCACGTTGCCCTGGATGACCGCGAGCCGGCCGCCCTGGTTGAAATTGACCACCGAAATGCCGTTGGCGGCGCCGTCGACGATATTGTTGGCGATCACCGCGCCCTCAAAGGCGAATTCCGCGTAGAGGGCGGTTTCGCCGGACCGCAGGCAGGAATTGCCCTGCGCGATCATGTTGGAGGCGGAATTGGCGCGAATGGCGGAAAAGGCGCAGTCGGATACGCTGTTGTTGGCCACCGTCACGCCGCTGGCGCGAAACAGGTTGATGCCGTTGCCATATTGCCCGGTGCCGCCCCGGCGTGCGCCGATCCTGGCGATGCGGTTGTGAGTCACGAAGGAACCGTCGGGGCCGTCCTGCCAGCGGTGGATCAGGATGCCGCCGTTGCCGCAGTCTTCCACCGTGTTGCCGGTCACGGTCAGCCCGGTGGATTCCACCGCATAGAGCGCATAGTCCTGCGCGCCGGAGATGTGCGAGCGTTCCACCCGCCCGCCGCAGCGCTCCAGCGTCAGCCCGCTCTTGCCGGATCCGATGATGTCGCACTGGTCGATCATGACACGCCCGACGCGGCGCAGGTCGATCAGGCCCTGCGTCTGGTCCGAGAGCCAGCGGTTCTGGCCATCGATGGTCAGGCCTTCAAGCGAGAACATCTCGCAGTCCTCGCCGCCGAACAGGTGGCCGTTGCCGGTATAGACAATTTGCGTCGCGCCGGGAACGCCGGACAGCCGGACCCGTTTGGGCAGGGTGAGGTTCGAAACCGGATAGATGCCGGGCGGAAGGAACACCGCCTGGTTGCGCCGGTCGGCCTCGTCCAGCATCGCCTGGAACACCCGCGACTGGTCATCCAGTGCCCCCGGCCGCACGCCGAGGTCGCCCGCATCGAGCGATCCGCGCATGGCGGTGCGTTCCAGCAGGGCACGCGCACTGGCCGGAAATGGCACGGCGGCCACGGCCGTCGCGGGCAGAAGGGCGGAAAGGAAACGGCGTCTGTCCAGCATTGGCACGGGTCCCACGGTCAAAACAGTTGACATGCGGGGGCCGTGCCAAGAAGGATGGCCTGCAACTCTTGCCTATTGCCGGGCATTGCCCCGCAACCGAAGGAGCCGGGAGACGTGATTGCCGTTGCGGATAGCGCGCGCAAGGTGGCTTATGTGCTGCTTGTCGTCAGCCTGGCCGGTTGGCTGTTGTGGGTCGGCTCCAAGGTGCTCTGGCCGGTCTTCGCCGCCATCATCAGCGCCTACATCCTGACCGCCGCAGCAGAATCGCTCAGCCGCGTGCCGGTCCTCAGCTGGACGCCGCGCTGGTTCCGGAACCTGGTCGTGGCCGCGGGGTTCGCGGCGATCCTGTTCATGATCGCGATGATCTTCAGTTCCACCGTCGACAAGCTGGCCAGCGTCGCGCCGACCTACCAGCAGAACCTCGTCGGCCTTGCCGGGCGCCTGACCAGGTGGGCCGGCTTCGAGCAGACGCCGACCTGGGAGACATTGCGGACCTACCTGACCGGCCGCGTCAGCCTGCAGGCAATCATCACCGGAACGCTCGGCCAGGTTACCGCGATGGGCGGCCAGATCATCCTGATCGTCTTCTATGCCGTCTTCCTGCTGGCCGAGCGCGGCCAGTTCGCCGCCAAGCTCACCAGTGTTGCCGGCGATGCCGAACGGGCCGAGCGCGCCCATGACGTGATCGCCTCGATCAACCGGTCGATCACCGACTACCTGGCGGTCAAGACGGTCATCAACATCATCCTCGGCGTCACGTCCTACCTCATCATGATCGCCCTGGGCATTGATTTCGCGGCCTTCTGGGCCATCCTTATCGGCCTGATGAACTACATTCCCTATGTCGGATCGATTGTCGGCGTCGCCTTCCCGGTCCTGCTCAGCCTGGCGCAGTTCGGCTCGGTCGGGCAGACCATGGTTGCTGCCCTGGCGCTGACGGCGGCACAGATGACGGTCGGCTATGTCATCGAGCCGCGCATGATCGGCCAGTCGGTCAATCTCAGCCCCTTCGTCGTCATGGTGTCCCTGACCACCTGGTCGGCCTTGTGGGGCGTGCCGGGGGCCATCCTCGCGGTGCCGCTGACCGCCATCCTGTCCATCATCCTGGCCGCTTCGCCGTCCACGCGCGGCCTGTCGGTGCTGCTGTCCGCCGACGGCACGGCGCCGGCGCCGCCGCGATCCCGGTCGCCCTGAGCCGCAACGTGCTGGTGCTTGTTCTCGCCATCGTTGCGGTCGCCGTGTTCCTGTCCGGACTGAGGCTGGCCTTTCCGCCACCCGTCCCGGCTTCGTCGGCGACGACCGCGCATCCCCCGGCCACCACCGGCGCGCTGGCCGGCGGGCTGGAGGAGCAGGTGGCCGCGCATCCGGGCCTGACCGGGATCCTGCCGCTGCCCGATGGCATGGACGCCTTCGTGGCCCGGCTCGCCCTCGTCCGGGCCGCCGCCTCGTCCATCGACGCGCGCTACTACGTCTGGCAGCGCGACAAGACCGGCCTCGTCCTGATGAAGGCCGTGCTCGATGCCGCCGACCGGGGGGTGAAGGTCCGTCTCCTGGTGGATGATGCCGGCACGCCGGACTTCGACGCGGAACTGGCCGCCTTCGCCTGCCACGACAACATCGAGGTGCGCATCTTCAACCCCTTCATGCTGCGCTGGCCGCGCGTTCTCAATTATGCTTTCGACTTCTTCCGGCTGAACCGCCGCATGCACAACAAGTCGCTGCTGGTGGACGGCCGGGCGGCGATCGTCGGTGGGCGCAACATCGGGGACGAGTATTTCGCGGCCGGCGACAGCCTGTTCATCGATCTCGACGTGCTCGCCGTCGGGGAGGTCGTTCCGGCGGTATCGCGCGACTTCGATGCCTACTGGGCCAGCGCATCGGCCATCCCTGCCGAACGGATCATCCCGCACCGAAAGGCATCGACCGCGGTGCTGGAAAAGGAAGCGGAAGAGGTCCGCCTGTCACCGGAATTCGCTGAGTATTGCGATGCGCTGGACGAGTCCGGCCTCGTACGCCGGCTCGGCGCCGGCGAAGACCTGTTCCGATGGACGCGAGCGGACCTTCACTCCGACGATCCCGCCAAGGGGAGGGGCCGGGTGCCCGAGGATCGCCTGCTGATCCGGTGCCTCTTTCGCGAGATCGGCGAACCGTCCGGGCGCTTCAATCTGGTCTCGCCCTATTTCATTCCCGGAAAGGATGGGGCAGCCACCTTTTCCGGCTGGGCCCGGAAAGGCATTGCCGTGTCGGTGCTGACGAATGCGCTGGAGACCACGGACGTGGTGGCGGTGCATGCCGGCTACACGAAATACCGCAAGCCTCTGCTGCGCGACGGTCTTGCGCTGTTCGAACTCAGGCGCGGCGCGGGTGCCCCCGGCGGCAGGGACCGGCTGGGCCTTGTCGGCTCCTCCGCGTCCAGCCTCCACGCCAAGACCTTCACCGTCGATGGCGAACGCATCTTCGTCGGCTCCTTCAATTTCGATCCCCGCTCGGCGTTGCTGAATTGCGAGATGGGGCTGGTGATCGATGACGCCGAGCTTGCAGGTGAACTGGACAGGAGCTTTGCCACGGCCGTGCCCGAGGCGGCCTGGGCCATGTCGCTGGACCGCGATGGCCACCTGGTCTGGCGCGGCCGGAAGGGCGACGAAACGGTCACGCGCCACGACGAACCCGGCGGTTCGCTCCTGCGCAGCGTCCTGCTGACCGTCATCGGCTGGCTGCCGGTGGAGTGGCTGTTGTGAAATCCGTCGGTCCTGCCGGCTTTCGGGCAATCACTCCCGCGCCATCAGCAGGGAAACGACCGCGCCGGCGGCCTCCGCGATCACCGTGCCGGGGCCGAAGATGGCCGCTGCACCGGCCTTGAGCACCGCGTCATGATCCTGCGGCGGGATGACGCCGCCCGCCACGATCAGGATATCGCTCCGCCCGCGCTTTTCCAGCGCCTCGCGCAGTTCGGGTACCAGGGTCAGGTGCCCGGCGGCCAGCGACGATGCGCCGATCACGTGGACATCGTGCTCGACGGCGAGGTCCGCCACTTCCTCCGGGGTCTGGAACATGGCGCCGACCACGACGTCGAACCCCAGGTCGCCGAACGCGGTGGCGATGACCTTCTGGCCGCGGTCATGGCCGTCCTGGCCCATCTTGGCGACGAGAATGCGCGGGCGCTCGCCGTTCTTTTCCTCGAAGGCCTCGACCTGCTCGATGGCGGCTTCCACCTTCGGATCTTCACCGGCGGCGCGGCGATAGATGCCGGCGATGGTGCGGATGTCGGCGACATGCCGCCCGAAGGCTTTTTCCAGCGCCAGGCTGATCTCGCCCACCGTGGCCTTCGCACGGGCCGCCTTGATGGCGAAAGCGAGCAGGTTGCCATCGCTTTTGGCGGCCTCGGTCAGGTCTGTCAGCGCCTTGTCCACGGCGCCCACGTCCCGCGTGCCCTTCAGTTCCTGCAGCTTGGCAAGCTGGCGCGCGCGCACCTCCGCGTTGTCCACTTTCAGCACGTCGACCTCGCGGTCGTCCGACGGCCGGTAGGCATTGACCCCGATCACGGGTTGCTGGCCGGTGTCGATCCGCGCCTGTGTGCGCGCCGATGCCTCCTCGATCCGCATCTTCGGCACGCCCTTCTCGATGGCCGAGGCCATGCCGCCGAGGTTCTCCACTTCCTCGATATGCGCCAGAGCGCGAACGGCGAGGTCATGCGTCAGCCGTTCGACGAAGGCCGAGCCGCCCCAGGGATCGATGATCCGCGTCGTTCCGGATTCGCGGGCCAGCACGAGCTGTGTGTTGCGGGCGATCCGCGCCGAATGGTCGGTCGGCAGCGCCAGCGCCTCGTCGAAGGAATTGGTGTGCAGCGATTGGGTGTGCCCCTGCGTGGCCGCCATGGCTTCCACCATGGTGCGCATCACGTTGTTCCAGGGATCCTGCGCCGTCAGCGACCACCCCGAGGTCTGGCAATGGGTTCTCAGCGACAGGGACCGCTCGTCGTCGGGCGAAAATTCCTTCTTCATCAGCGTCGCCCAGAGCAGGCGTGCGGCACGCAGCTTGGCCACTTCCATGAAGAAGTTCATGCCGACGGCCCAGAAGAAGGAAAGGCGCGGCGCGAACGTGTCGATATCCAGCCCGGCGGCGACGCCGGCACGCGCGTATTCGATGCCGTCGGCGATCGTGTAGGCCAGTTCCAGGTCCGCCGTCGCCCCGGCTTCCTGCATGTGGTAGCCGGAAATCGAGATCGAGTTGAACCGCGGCATGTGCGTCGAGGTATAGGCGAAGATGTCGGAAATGATCCGCATGGAGGGCTTGGGCGGGTAGATGTAAGTGTTGCGGACCATGAACTCCTTGAGGATGTCGTTCTGGATGGTCCCCGACAGCTTGTCCTGGGAAACGCCCTGTTCCTCCGCCGCCACGACATAGAGCGCCATGATCGGCAGAACCGCGCCGTTCATCGTCATCGAGACGCTCATCTCGTCGAGCGGGATGCCGTCGAAAAGCTGGCGCATGTCGAGGATGGAATCGATCGCGACCCCGGCCATGCCCACGTCGCCTGCCACGCGCGGGTGGTCGGAATCGTAGCCGCGGTGGGTCGCCAGGTCGAAGGCGACCGATAGGCCCTTCTGTCCCGCCGCCAGGTTGCGGCGGTAGAAGGCATTGCTCTCCTCTGCCGTCGAGAAGCCGGCGTATTGCCGGATTGTCCAAGGCCGCTGCAAGTACATCGTCGGGTAGGGGCCGCGGATGAACGGCGTCGCGCCCGGAATGCTGTCGAGAAAGCCCAGGCCGCGAAGCTCCTTCTCGCCATAGGCATGCGCGACGGCGATGCCTTCCGGCGTCGTCCAGGCTTCGCCGTCCGCCACCGATGCCGGATTGCTGTCGGGCTTCTGCCAGCCGATCCGGGTGAAATCGGGTATCATGAAGCCCCTCCGGCCATCTGCTCGATCCGGGTGATGTCGAGCCGTTCGCAGCGCACGGACCCGTCCGTCGGCATCGGGCGGCGCTCGGCCTGCCACGTCGTCACCGGCCGGTCGTCACCCGGCGGGTAGATCGTCGAGCCGACAAGCACCCGCTCGCCATCGCGATAGGCCTTGGCGCGGACTTCTGCGGCCGCCTTCACGCGGACCTGGAACGCCCCGTCGAGCAGGCTTTGCAGGATGCCGCCTTCCGCCTCGATGGCCTGGAATTCCGTCCAGGCGGCTTCGCAAAGGCGATCGGTCAGCGTCTCGATGGCGCCGGATCCCGAGGCCGGATCGGCGACGAACCAGAGCCGGCTTTCCTGGGCCAGCACGAGCTGGGTGTTGCGCGCAAGGCGGCGTGCGAAATCGTCCGGCAGGCCATGGGCGAAGCTGTGCGGCAGCACGGAGATCGTGTCCGCACCTCCGACGGCGGCGCTGAAGCAGGCAATCGTGTTGCGCAGCAGGTTGGTCTCCGCATCGCGCCGGGTCAGCATGCGGAACGAGGTTTCCGCATGGATGGAGGTGGCCGATGGTTCGATGCCGCAGGCCTCCTGCAGCCGCGTCCATAGCAGGCGCAGGGCGCGGATCTTCGCCATGGTCATGAACTGGTCGCTGTCCGCCGAGACGCAGAAGCCGATATGCGGCGCCGCATAGACCAGCGGCTGGCGGGCTTCCTCGAACATGCGCATGTGCCCGGCGGCGAGCGAAAGCATGGCCGCCAGTTCCTGGGCCTCGGTCGCGCCGGCGTTGTGATAGACGCGCCCGTCCGCTTCCAGCAGAACGCCGGGAACCTGCATGGCGAAGAAGTGCGCCAGCGACTGCGGCATCGAGGCGCGCAGTGCCGCGATCGACATCCGCAGCCGCCCGGTGCCGGCGAAGATTGCAGCCGGATCGATGCCGAAGGACAGCGACAGCGAGGCGGGGTTGACCCGCTTCTTCATCAGCAGCGCCACCATCCAGTCGAGCGAATTGCGGCTGGAGGGGTGGACGTCGATCCGGAGGTGCGTCTGGTCGAGCGGAACGGCGTCCAGAACGGCCGCGAGCGTGTCCGGGCTGGCAGTCAGTCCATAGCCGAAGGCATTGGGCGCGCCTTCGAAGACCAGCGCAAGCCCGTTGGCGCCGCCGTCCAGGTCCTCGGCGATCTGGCGCGTCGCCCGCTCCGTGTCGGGATCGTCCACCCGTTGCACCATCGTCCACGGCTGTCCGCCATGGGCGCCTGTCACCAGGCGCGGCGTGGCCGGCGGCGAAAGCGGATCGATGCGGATACCGTCGTCGCTGTGCGAAACCAGAGTGTTCTCGTAGTCCGCGCCCTTCAGCGCCTTTTCCGCCAGTTGCCGCCAGTGGTCCATGCCGAGTGCATCGAATGAAACCTGCTTGAGGACCGCCGCGTCCATTCCACCTCCGATCCGGCATGTCGAAACCCTGTTTTGACTTTATGGGCGTGTTCGGCAAGGAGCAATGGGCACAATGGCCCAACCGTGCCATCGGCCGTTTGCCGCGGCGCGGTTGCAACACTTTGTGACCCCGCCGGCCACATCAGGGGCGTCACGCCATTGTGGCGAAGGCGGTGCTTGGATATATGCGGTTGCATCTAGGTGCGAATGGAGGGCAGTCATGAGCGCTGCGGACAGGATTTTCATCGGTGCCAGCCGGACACCGGACGACAGCTACCAGCGGCCCGAGGAACTGCTCCTCAAGTATGCCAACAGGCACGGCCTGATCACCGGCGCCACCGGCACCGGCAAGACGGTGACGCTCCAGATCCTGGCGGAATCCTTTTCCAACGCCGGCGTTCCGGTCTTTGCCGCCGACATCAAGGGCGACCTCTCCGGCATCGCCGCCATCGGCGAACCCAAGGATTTCCTCGCCAAGCGCGCCGAGATGATTCGTCTCGAGGACTACGAGTTCCAGGAGTTCCCGGTGATCTTCTGGGATCTTTTCGGCGAGCAGGGCCATCCGATCCGGGCCACCATCTCCGAAATGGGACCGTTGCTGCTGGCCCGCCTCATGAACCTGTCGGAAGCCCAGGAAGGCGTACTCAACATCGCCTTCCAGATCGCCGACGAGCAGGGCCTCCTGCTCTTGGACATGAAGGACCTGCAGTCGCTCCTCGTCCATGTCGCCGAGCATGCCGACGAGATCTCGAAACGCTACGGCAACGTGCAGAAGGCCTCGGTCGGCGCCATCCAGCGCTCGCTGCTCGTGCTTGAACGCCAGGGCGGCACCCACTTCTTCGGCGAACCCGCCCTGCGCATTGCCGACATCATGCGCACCACGCCGGATGGCCGCGGCGCCGTCAACGTGCTCGCCGCCGACAAGCTGATGATGAACCCGCGCCTTTACGGCACTTTCCTGCTGTGGCTCCTGTCGGAACTCTTCGAGGAACTGCCCGAGGTCGGCGATCCGGAGAAGCCGCGCCTGGTCTTCTTCTTCGACGAGGCGCACCTGCTCTTCGACGAGGCGCCGAAAATCCTGCTCGAACGCATCGAGCAGGTTGTCCGTCTGATTCGCTCCAAGGGCGTGGGGGTCTATTTCGTCACCCAGAATCCGCTCGATGTGCCGGACACGGTCCTGGCCCAGCTTGGCAACCGCATCCAGCATGCCCTGCGCGCCTACACGCCGCGGGAACAGAAGGCAGTGAAGACGGCGGCCGACACCTTCCGTCCCAACCCGGATTTCGACACCTACGAGCAGATCACCAAGCTCGGCGTCGGCGAGGCCCTGGTCTCGACGCTGGAGACGAAGGGCGTGCCGTCCATGGTGCAGCGGACTCTCGTCCGCCCGCCGTCGTCGCGGCTGGGTCCGATCACCGACGCGGAACGCAAGAAGATCATGCAGCTCAGCCCGGTTGCCGGCCAGTACGACGAGACCGTCGATCGTGAATCCGCCTACGAGGTGCTGGAAAAGCGCGCCAAGCAGGCGGCCCTGGAGGAAGAGGAAGCCAAGCGTCGCGAGGAGGAGGAAAGCCGCCGCGAGGTGGAACTGCGCAACCGCGAAAAGGAAGAGCGGGATTCCTCCGGTGGCTGGACCATTCCCGGCTGGGGATCGGACGAGGCCCCGTCGACGAAGAGCCGCTCGTCGTCGCGCCGGCGGACATCCAACCGCCAGAGCGTGACCGAGGCGGCGATCAAGTCGGTTGTGCGCTCGGTCGGCTCCTCGCTCGGCCGGGCGCTGGTGCGCGGCATCCTCGGCAGCCTGCGGCGGTAATCACGCAGCACCGGCCCATCGGAGCCGTGCACGGAAGAAGGAAAGCCGGCCCCGGGGCCGGCTTTTTCTCGGGTAGCCATCCGGACCGGATCAGGAGACCGGCGCAGCCAGCGTGTTGGTGACGAGGATCGGTGTCTGCTCGGGCACCCGGTTGTAGAGGTCGATGATGTCCTGGTTCATCAGCCGCACGCAGCCGGACGACACGTTCTTGCCGATCGACCACCATTCGGGCGAACCATGCAGGCGGTACAGCGTGTCCTTGCCGTCCTCGTAGATGTAAAGCGCACGCGCGCCGAGCGGGTTCATCGGGCCGCCGTCCATGCCGCCCAGCCACTGGTCGTTTTCCTTGTCGTAGGTCGTGCGGTATTTCTCCAGCTTCGGCTCGCGGGCGATCATCTCTTCCGGCGGGTGCCATTTCGGCCAGACGGCCTTGCGCTCGATGTAACCGCGACCGGTCCACTCGAACCCTTCGCGCCCCAGGCCGACGCCGTAGCGCATCGCCATCCCGTCATCCTGCGTGAAATAGACGAAGTGGTTGTTGGTATCGACGATCAGCATGCCGGCCGGCTCGCCGGTCAGGTTCGGAACAAGCTGGCGGCGGAACTGCCTGGGAACCTTCTGCCACGGCACGCCGGGAACCTTGAACCCGTTGTCCTCGACCGGCGCATACATCAGCGCCGGCTCGGCCAGGCCGATGACCGGCGCCTTCGGGGCAGGCGGAGCAACGGGCTCGACGGACCGGGTCCGGGTGCGGGTCGTGCTGCAACCCGAAAGGGCGAGGGCGGCGACCGAGCCGGCCCCGGCCAGGAGGCGTCGGCGCGACAGGGTTGCTTTCAGATCGTTCATGGTCGGTCCATTCTCCTGCGGTGACGGCATGGCAACGCATCATCGCCGCGCCGGTTCCTGATCCGGTCCCTCATGCGGGCTTGATTCTGGCCACAATGTGTTGGCCGCCGTCCTGGCTGCGATTTGTCCTCAAGTAGCGCCTGCTTGAGTTTCTTGACAATCACAACACTGTGACGAGCCCGTCCAGCGACGGCAGGATCAGGTTTGCCGGCATGTCGGCATATTCGTCCGGCTGGCCGGTCCGGTTGATCCAGACCGTATGAAAGCCGAAATGCGCCGCGCCGGCAATGTCCCAGCGGTTCGACGACTGGAAGGAGACGGCATCCGGGTAGAGCTTCCAGTTCGCGCTGACCAGGTCGTAGACCTCGAACTTGGTCTTGAAGGTCTTGAGCGGATCGACGGAGAAGACGTCGTCGAGCAGCAGGTCAAGCCCGGAGGACCGGACCGCGGCGTCGAGCATCGCCGGGGAGCCGTTCGACAGGATGGCAAGCCGGGCGCCACGGTCCTTCAGCGTCTTCAGGATGCCGGGCACTTCCGGGTAGCAATCGAGTTTCCAGTAGGCGTCGAGGAACTGCTGGCGCAGACCCCGGTCGACGCTGGGAACCTTCTGGAAGGCGAAATCGAGCGCTTCTTCCGTCAACTGCCAGAAATCGCGGTAGGCACCGGTCATTGCCCGGATCCAGGAATATTCGAGCTGCTTGGCCCGCCAGATCTCCGAGAGGGCCTGTCCGTCGGGTCCGGCCGCTGCGGCATGGCGGCGCACGGCGGCATGGACGTCGAACAGCGTGCCGTAGGCGTCGAAGACGAAGGCTTTGTAGGGCATGGGATCCTCCTGGCTTCGCGACTTTTCGGCCCGCTCGCCGCGGGCGTCAAGGGAGAGTTGGCGAAAACACGCGCACATCGGCGGCCAAAGGATTGACCTGCCATGCTTTTGGGCTTTCGATGGCGCCCCGATGAAAACGCTGAACCGACGGGGGCGCAAAACAATGGCTGTCGATACGACCGCGCAATCCACCACCTGGACCTGGGTTGACGGAGACTGGCACGAGGGCAATCCGCCGCTGATCGGACCGCGCAGCCATGCCATGTGGCTGGGATCCACCGTTTTCGACGGTGCGCGCTGGTTCGAGAACGTGGCGCCGGACCTCGACCTTCATTGCCAGCGCGTGAACCGGTCCGCCGAGGCCCTGCTGATGAAGCCGACCATGACCGCCGAGGCGATCGAGGCCCTGGCCTGGGAAGGCATCAAGCGGTTCGATGGCAAGACCGCCATCTACGTCAAGCCGATGTACTGGGCCGAGCACGGCGGCTACATGGGCGTGCCGGCCGATCCCGAATCGACCCGCTTCGCGCTCTGCCTGTTCGAAACGCCGATGATCGCACCATCGGGCTTTTCCGTCACGGTTTCACCCTTCCGCCGTCCGACGATCGAGTGCATGCCGACCAATGCCAAGGCCGGATGCCTCTATCCCAACAATGCCCGCGCGGTTCTCGAAGCGCGGTCCCGCGGTTTCGACAACTGCCTCGTGCGCGACATGCTGGGCAATATCGCGGAGACAGGGACGTCCAACATCTTCATGGTGCGCGATGGCGAGGTCTTCACGCCGGCGCCGAACGGCACCTTCCTGTCGGGCATCACCCGCTCGCGCACCATCGCGCTGTTGCGCGCCAAGGGGATGACCGTCACCGAAAAGACGCTGACCATCGACGACTTCATGGCCGCCGACGAGATCTTCTCCACCGGCAATCATTCCAAGGTCGTTCCGGTCATCCGCATCGAGGATCGGGAGCTCCAGGCAGGACCCGTCGCCCGCACGGCGCGCGATCTCTACTGGGAATGGGCGCACGCCTGAACCGCGAAGACGGTTTGCAAGTCTCGGCTTTTTCTGGAAATAAAGGCGCTGGTTTCTTGCCGCCAGCCGTTGGCACCATATGTCTGTCGGCAGCCGCAATTCAAAATTCGCCAAGAGGAGATGAAGATGGCTTTCGAACTTCCCGACCTGCCTTATGACTATGAAGCGCTGGCTCCGTACATGTCCCGGGAAACCCTGGAATACCATCACGACAAGCACCACAAGGCCTATGTCGACAACGGCAACAAGCTGGCCGAGGAAGCCGGCATGGCCGGCCTTTCGCTGGAGGATGTCGTCAGGCAGAGCCACGGCAAGATCCCCGGCCTGTTCAACAACGCCGCCCAGCACTACAACCACGTCCACTTCTGGAACTGGATGAAGAAGGGCGGCGGCGGAAAGTCCCTGCCGGGCGCCCTGCAGAAGGCTGTTGATTCCGATCTCGGCGGCTACGACAAGTTCCGCGCCGACTTCATCAACGCCGGCACCACGCAGTTCGGCTCCGGCTGGGCCTGGGTCGCCGTCAAGGATGGCAAGCTGGAGATCATGAAGACGCCGAACGGCGAGAACCCGCTGGTTCATGGCGCCACGCCGATCCTCGGCGTCGATGTCTGGGAACACTCCTATTACATCGACTATCGCAACGCCCGCCCGAAATATCTCGAGGCGTTTGTTGATAGCCTGATCAACTGGGACTATGTCCTGGAAATGTACGAGAAGGCCTGATCGCCAGGCGAATGGAAAGCCCCGGTCCTGTACCGGGGTTTTTCTTGTGCTGTCATCAATCTGTGAACGCTGAGTTGCATTTTGACGCAGGTGACCTCACGGAACCGTGATCCCGATTCCCGGGGGAATCAATATGATGGCGTGTACCCGTGGCTGTTGCCCCGGCAGGTTGAACCCAAGGAAGGACTGTTTCGATGATGAAATTTGCGATCGCGGTGTCCGCGGTAGTTCTGATGGCCGGCACGGCCAGGGCTGAAGAAGATGCGCTGGCGATGCGCGAAGGCGCGATGCAGGCCAACTCCTTCGTGATGGCCACGCTGGCCGGCATGGCGAAGGGCGACATCGCGTTCGACGCCAAGAAGGTCGAAGGCGGTCTCGAAGCGATGCGTTTCATCGCCGCGACCTTCGCCAACCATTTCCCCGAGGGCTCTGGCGGTGGCGATTCGACCGCGTCGCCGAAGGTCTGGGAAGACGCTGCCGGCTTCGCGGCCGCCAATGAAAAGTGGCGCGCCGATGTCCAGGCCGCGCTCGACAACCCGCCCACCGATGTCGCCTCGCTCGGCGCGGCGGTCGGCAAGATCGGTGGCAACTGCAAGTCCTGCCACGAAAATTTCCGCATCAAGAAGTGAATGATCTGCGGGGCAGTTGATCCATGATTCGCAAGCTCGCCGTTTTCCTCGTCCTGCTGGCGGTTGCCGGCGGGCTTGCCTTCTGGTTCATCACCGCGCCGAAAACGCTGTCGGCTGATGAGATAGCCGCCTTGCCGCAGGGAGACGCCGCGGCCGGAGAACGCATATTCTATGCGGCGGGCTGTGCGGCCTGCCACGCCGCGCCCGGCGCCAAGGGCGACGAAAAGCTGGTGCTTGCAGGCGGGGAGCGGTTCGTCACGCAGTTCGGCACTTTCGTGGCCCCCAACATCTCCCCGGATCCCCGGGCAGGGATCGGCTCGTGGACGCTCGGACAGTTCGCCAACGCGGTGCTCCGGGGCGTTTCGCCGGCCGGGGAGCATCTTTATCCGGCCTTTCCCTATTCCACTTACGAGCGCATGACGGGCAAGGACCTTTCCGATCTCTTTGCCTTTCTCAAGACCCTGCCGCCGGTGACCGAGAAAGCCCCGCCGCACGAGGTCTCCTTTCCCTTCAACATCCGCCGGCTGCTTGGCGGATGGAAATGGCTGTTCCTGCGCGAGGGCTTTATCGTCGACCTGCCGGCCGACGCGACCGATCAGCTCAGGCGCGGGCGTTACCTGGTCGAGGCGCTCGGCCATTGCGGCGAGTGCCATACGCCGCGTAACGTCCTGGGCGGACCGGAATACGCCAGCTGGCTGAAGGGCGGGCCGTCACCGGACGGCAAGGGCAAGATCCCCGACATCACGCCGAGCGGCATCGGCTCCTGGTCAGCCAAGGATATCGCCTACTACCTGGAAAGCGGATTCACGCCGGAATTCGATTCCGTTGGTGGCGCCATGGTCGCCGTCCAGGAAAACATGGCCAAACTGCCGGCCGAGGATCGCGATGCCATCGCCGCCTACCTGAAGGCTTTGCCCGCGTCAGGCGGGTAGGACCCCTGCCAGCCGCGCGCCACCTGCCACGAAAAGGCGGAACACGATCCGGATCAGGCGCGTCAGCAGGGCGAATGCGCCCAGCGTCCACCCAAGCACCAGGGCAGCCAGTTCGCCGATCCGCCATGTCAGCTTGCTGATCCGCAACAGGCCTCGCCGCGCCTCCGGAGCGAGACGCAGCACGGCACGGAAGTGGCCCTTGAAGCGGCTGGCGATCCGGCGCAGCGCGTTCAGGTCTCCGCTGGTTTCCGCCACCGACAGGGCCGCCAGGGCCGCGCGCGGCCCTTCCTTGCCGGCGATGGCGCCGACGCTTTCCGCTGCCTCGCCGAGCAGACGGGTCTCGCGGGGCCGCATGACGCGTGCGGCGCTGCGTCGGGCCGCGACGAGATCAAGCCGTCCGGCCTGGCGGGCCGTGACGGCCAGCGCCCGGCTGTCGATGGCCCGTCTTGCAAGGTTGAGGAGATCGCCGGACAGGCGCGCGGTCAGCCTGCCGCTGCGCCGGGCGAGCTTCAGCAGGCCGGCGCCCAGCTTGGCGGGGCCGGTGATCGCGACGCTGGTGCCGCCTGACGCGATCGTGCCCGCCGTCAGCGCCAGTCCGGTTCCCGCGAGCGCGACGATCAGCGGATCGTGGTCGGGATAGGCGGCGGCCTCGCGGACGAGGTCGCGAACGTCGCCGATGGAGGTGAGATCGGTCGCGATGGCGGCGGCTGTCCCGGCCGGCGACGTCATCTCGCCGAACACGGCACCGCGCATCACGGACCCCGCGCTGCGCATCAGGTCGAACCGGTTGGCGGCCGCAACTTGCGACAGCAGGGCAGGGGACAGCGGCACGGCCCGGAATTCTGCCAGGTTTGCCAGTTCGGCGGCCAGGTCCGGGTCGTCTTCCTTCAGCGCGCGCCCGATCTCCCGTTCATAGTCG
This sequence comes from Zhengella mangrovi, assembly GCF_002727065.1. Lineage (GTDB taxonomy): Bacteria > Pseudomonadota > Alphaproteobacteria > Rhizobiales > Rhizobiaceae > Zhengella > Zhengella mangrovi. Next base: position 88,065 of record NZ_PDVP01000018.1, read on the forward strand.
GGCGCCCGGGCTCCGGCTACGAGCGCTTCGGCGCGCAGAACCGGATCGTCCTGCAGGAACAGGGGCGCCAGGCCGCGCGCTGCCAGGAACAGAGGCACGGCAGCCGCTGCCCAGAGACAGATCGTTACTGCCAGCCACAAGACCCTGATCGTACGTGCCAACCGCCGCTCCGAAATTGAACTGGCGTTACGATGGCTTGAAAATGCGGCGGCATTGGGCTGGCGTCAGGCCTCCACCGGCGTCGGCGGCTGCGCCCGCGACGGTTCGTCATGGCCCGTCGGTGGCGCCTTGAGGAAATTGACCAGCACCGCGACCGCGAGAAAGGCGGCGATCTCGTAGATGAGCGCGCCTTTCATCGATGCGATGAAGGCCGGGTGCATGTCGGCGCCGCTCGCTTTCTGCACGCCGAGCGTGGCGAAGAAGATCTGGCCGCAGACCGCGATCCCGAGCGCGTTGCCCATCTGCTGGAACGATTGCAGCGTGCCCGATCCCGCGCCGGCATCCTTGTGCGGCACGCCGGCAAGGATCGTCTGGAACAGCGAGGCAATGCCCATGCCGAGCCCGAGGCCACCGATGAACAGCGGCGCAGCCATGAGCGAGCGTGTGGCGGTGTCGCCCATCGACGAGATGACGATGTCCAGCAGGCCCATGCCGGCGGCCATCAGCACGGCGCCGCCGACGAGGCGCTGACGCGGATAACGGCCTTTCAGCCGGCCGGACAGAAGCGAGGCGGTCAGGACGCCGATCGGGAACGGAATGGTGGTCAGGCCGGACTGCAACGGCGTCAGGCCGAACCCGGTCTGCAGGAAGATGGCGAACACCATGAAGAAGCCGGCCACGCCGGAGAAGAACAGCGTCGCGATCCCCGCGCCAAGCATGAAATTGCCGTTGGCGAGCAGCGAGTAGGGGATGAGCTGCGGACGGCGCGCCGCCTGCTGGCGGCGGGTGTGCCGGAAGAACAGCGCGAAGAACGCGAAGGCGGCAGCCATCAGCGCGAACAGCCAGGCCGGCCAGCCGAAGTTGTGGCCTTCGACCATGGGAAAGATCAGCAGGAATACGCCTAGCGCGCCGATGAGAACGCCCTTGAAGTCGGTCCCGACATCGGGGTGCCCGGGAAGGTCCGGGATGATTTTCTGGCCGATGACCAGCACCGCCAGGCCGACGGGAATGTTGACGAGGAAGATCGGCCGCCAGTCGAGGCCCATGAAGTCCGCTCCGATCAGCGTTCCGCCGAGCAGGGGGCCGACCACCGAGGCAAGACCGGCGGCGAGGCCGAACAGCGAAAACGCCTGGGCCCGCTCGCGCGGCGGAAAGATCACCTGTGCAATGGCGAGCACCTGCGGCGTCATCATGCCGCCCGCCAGGCCCTGGAAGGTACGCGCCACGATCAGCGTCTCGATGTTGGGAGCCAGGCCGCACAGCGCCGAAAACAGCGTGAAGAGCAATACGCCCAGCATGAACATGCGCTTGCGGCCGGCCATGTCGCCGAGCCGTCCGAAGGGCAGCAGGGCAAGCGCGAAGCCCAGCACGTAGACCGCGACCACCCATTCGATCTCGCTCGGCCCGGCGTGGAGGTTTTCCTGGAGGGTCGGCAGGGCGACGTTGACGATCGTCACGTCGATCAGGTTCATGAACGCCGCCGTCAGCAGCGTGAAAAGGGCGGGCCAGCGCTGCGGGTGACCTTCCATGCCGGAAGCAGCAGCGGGAGGCGAAACTTGGGTCATGAAGCCAATCCTGGTCGAAGAAAATAGACGGTACGGGAAAAGTCAGAAAGCTACATAAGGCGTTTGCCGGGGCCGGCCAGAGGCTCTGGCCGGCAAACCGGCTTCGCTCTACCCCTGCAGACCCGCGGCCGCAAGCCCGGCGGCGAGGACCGCGTAGCGCCCGGTCTTGGCGATCGCGACAATGGCCACGAACCGCCAGAACGGCTCCCGCATCAGGCCTGCGATAACGGTCAACGGGTCGCCGATCACCGGCACCCAGCTCGCCAGAAGCGACCAGTAGCCGTAGCGGTGATAGAAGGCCTGGGCGCGTGCCACGCGGGCCGGCGGGGTGCCGCCGCCGGCCGCCTTGGCCCCGAACCGCGCGGCCTGCTTGCCCAGCCACCAGTTGACGCAGGAACCGAGCACGTTGCCGACCGAGGCGACGAGGACGAGCGCCAGCAGGGGCACCGATCCCGCCGCGACGAGTCCGGCCAGCACGGCTTCCGAGGTGCCCGGCAGCAGCGTTGCCGAGGTGAAGGCGGAGAGGAAGAGACCGGCCAGCAGGCTGGCAGTCAGTCCCACGGGCCTATCCCGCCTTGCCGGTCACCTTCAGCGCGAAGGCATAGGTATAGGCGATCTCCTCCAGCCGCGAAAAACGTCCGGAGGCCCCTGCGTGGCCGGCATCCATGTTGATCCGGAACAGCACCGGGTTGCCGGACGTCGAGAACTCGCGCAGCTTCGCAACCCACTTGGCCGGCTCCCAGTAGGTGACCCGGGGATCGGTCAGCCCGGCAACGGCCAGGATCGGCGGGTAAGGCAGGGCGGCCACGTTGTCGTAGGGGCTGTAGGCGGCAATCGTCCGGTAATCGGCTTCCGATGTGATCGGGTTGCCCCATTCCGGCCATTCCGGCGGCGTCAGCGGCAGCGTGTCGTCGAGCATCGTGTTGAGCACGTCGACGAAAGGCACCTCCGCGACGATGGCCCCGAAGGCCTCCGGCGCCATGTTGGCCACGGCACCCATCAGCATGCCGCCCGCGGAGCCGCCTTGCGCCACGATCCGGTCATGCGACGTGAAGCTTTCGGCGACGAGGTGATCCGCGGCTGCGACGAAGTCGGAAAACGTATTCGTCTTCTTTTCCCGCTTGCCTTCCTCGTACCAGTGGTAGCCCTTGTCCTTGCCGCCACGGATGTGGGCAATGGCATAGACGAAGCCGCGGTCCACCAGGCTCAGGCAATTGGTGTTGAACGCGGCGGGAATGGTGATGCCATAGGAGCCATAGCCGTAGAGCAGGCAGGGCGCCGACCCGTCAAGCGCCGTGTCCTTGTGGTAGAGCAGCGATACCGGGACTGTCTCGCCGTCGCCGGCCGGCGCCATCACGCGTCGCGTCACGTAATCGTCCGGATCATGCCCGGACGGCACTTCCTGCGTCTTCAGCAGCACCCGTTCACGTGTCGCCATGTTGTAGTCGAACACTTGCGACGGGGTGGTCATCGACGAGTAGGAGAAACGGATCACATCGGTGTCGTATTCCAGCGAGCCGATCAGCCCCAGCGAATAGGCCTCCTCGTCGAAGGCGATGGCATGTTCTTCTCCGCTGGCCCGCTCGCGGATGACGATCCGCGGGAGCCCGTCCTTGCGCTCCAGGCGCACGAGATGCCGCGCGAATCCCAGCGCTGCCAGGATCAGGCGGCCGGGCACATGCGGCACCAGTTCCGTCCAGTTGGCCGGAACCGGATTGTCAGCCGGCGCCGTCATGATCTTGAAATCCTTGGCGCCATCGGCGTTGGTCAGGATGAAGAAGATGTCGCCGCCTTCCTCCAGGTCGTATTGCAGCCCGCTCTGCCGGGCGGCAACAAGCTTCGGCTCGAAGGAGGAACCGTCTGCCGGCAGGATGCGGTATTCCGACGTCTCGTGGTCGTGGATCGAAATCAGGATGTGGCGGTTGTCGCGCGTCCCGCCGCAGCCCATGAAGAAGCCCGGATCGGCTTCTTCGTAGACCAGCCGGTCCTCGGCCGCGTCGCTGCCGATCCGGTGATAGAGCAGCTTGGACGGGCGATGGTTCTCGTCGAGACGCGAATAGAAGAAGCCGCCGGACTGCGCGTCCCAGGTGCCGCTGCCGCCGGTGTCTTCCACCCGGTCGGGAAGATCGCTGCCCGTCGCCAGGTCGCGCACCGTCAGCGTGAAGAATTCCGATCCCTTGTCGTCATGACCCCAAAGCAGGCGGGCATGATCGGGCGAATGGTCGGCGCTCGCCAGCCGGAAATAGGCCTTGTCCTCCGCCTCCTTGTCGCCGTCCAGCAGCATCTGGCGTTCGCCGCCGTCGCGCGGCGTGCGGAAGAAGCGCGGCTGTTCGCCACCGGTCACGAAGGAGGAGCCGTAGGCAAACGGGCCGTCCTTCATCGGAACGGAGGAATCGTCCTCCTTGATCCGTCCCTTCATCTCCGCGAACAGGGTTTTGCGCAGGTCTTCCGTGTCCGCCATCATGGCGCTCTGGTAGGTGTTCTCGGCCTCCAGGTGGGCACGGATTTCCGGGTCCAGGACCGAGGGATCCTTGAACATTTCCTGCCAGTTTTCCGCCCGCATCCAGGCATAGTCGTCGGATCGCGTGATGCCATGGCGGGTATCGGTCGCGCCGTGCCTGGGGGCGTGCGGCGCGGGCCGGTCGGGAAAAGCATGTGTCCTGGTCATGGCGTCCTGTCTGTCTTGCTGAAGGCGTGGCACCGGACCGCTGGCCGTTGCCCTGCTGCAGCCTTAATAGGGTTGGGCGAGGAAGAAAACACCCCGTGTCGCGGGCTCGAACACGGGGCCACGCCTCCGGGCCTCGCCGGCAGGACTTGATTGCGGCACGGTGCTTCGACAAGGTGATGGCCCGAACCCGCCGGAGTCTGCACCATGTCCAGGATCGCCTTTTACACCAACCCGATGAGTCGCGGGCAGATCGCCCGCTGGGCGCTCCACGAGGCCGGCGCCGAGTACGACGAGATCATCCTGGGCTATGGCCCGGAGATGAAGTCGATCGATTACCTGGCCGTCAACCCGATGGGCAAGGTGCCCGCGATCGTGCATGAGGGCCACGCCGTCAGCGAGGCTGCGGCAATCTGCCTCTATCTCGCTGATGCGTTTCCCGGGGCCGGCCTTCAGCCCGACGGACTGGCCGAGAAGGCCGATTTTCTTCGCTGGACCTTCTTTGCCGCCGGGCCGGTGGAGCAGGCCGTGGTGAACCGGTCGATGGGCTGGTCGCCCGGCGACGACCTCCAGCTCCAGGGCCGGCTGGGCTACGGCTCCTACGAGCGCACCGTGGGTGTCCTTTCCGCGATTTTCGAGACCCGCGACTATGTCTGTGGCGACCGCTTCACGGCCGCCGACATCTATGTCGGGTCGCAGGTCGACTGGGGTATCCAGTTTGGCACCATTCCGGAAACGCCGGCACTGCGCGACTATGCCGCGCGCCTCCGCGAACGGCCCGCCTACAAGGCAGCAAAGGCCATCGACGGCGCACATATTGCCCGCATGCAGGGTGGTTGAGCCTTTCCGCCTACGTCTCGTCGGGTTCAAACGTCAGCGCCACACCGTTCATGCAGTAGCGCAGGCCGGTCGGTGCGGGGCCGTCGTTGAACACGTGGCCGAGGTGTCCGTCGCAGTCGGCGCAGCGCACTTCCGTCCGGCGCATGAACCATGAACGGTCCTCGTGCTCGCTCACCGCTTCCGGCGCCGCCGGTTCGAAGAAGCTTGGCCATCCGGTGCCGGATTCGAATTTCGCATCGGAGCGGAACAGCGGCTTGCCGCAACCGGCACAATGGAACATGCCGTGGCGCTTTTCGTGGTTGAGCGGCGAGGTTCCTGCCCGCTCCGTGCCGTGCTTGCGCAGCACGTCATACTGTTCCGGGCTGAGTTGCGTGCGCCATTCCGCATCAGACTTCTCGATCTTTGTCTTGTCCACGCTGGATCATCTCCGTTCTTGAGCGGTTCCAATCACCGATATAGGGAGCCGTGCCGCTTTTTCATGGCGGGCCTGTGCTGTTTTCATTGAATAACCTGCAACCCGATTGCATTGCGGCAAGTCGTACTCTTGCCGCGCGCCCTACAATTCCATAATTGGAGGTCAGCGGGTACCGCCGGGGAGGGCGGGCCATAAACACAAGAAACCGGAACAGGACATGGCGTCGGCCCCGTCTCTCACCTTCCTTGTGCTTCTTTTGCCGTTTCTCGCGGCTGCGATCGCACCGCTGCTGACGCGCGCCCTGCGCCACAATGCAGCCTGGCTGCTGGCGCTCGTGCCGCTGTTCAACCTCGTCCATTTCGCCGGCTTCCTGCCCGAAATCGCCGCGGGCAGCCCGGTGACGGGCGGATATGCCTGGGTGCCGGAGGTCAATGTCAATTTCTCCTGGTACCTCGACGGTCTTTCGCTGACGTTCGCGCTGCTGGTGACCGGCATCGGGGCGCTCATCGTGCTCTATTCCGGCGGCTACCTGAAAGGCCACGAGGACCAGGGTCGTTTCTTCTCCTTCATCCTGATGTTCATGGGCGCCATGCAGGGCCTTGTCGTCGCTGACAATTTCCTGACGCTGTTCGTGTTCTGGGAACTGACGTCGATCACGTCCTTCCTGCTGATCGGTTTCGACCATTCGCGCGCGGCCTCGCGCCGCGCCGCGATCCAGGCCCTCGTCGTCACCGGTCTCGGCGGCCTGTCGCTGCTCGCCGGCCTGCTGGTGATCTGGAACGTGACCGGCGTTTCGGAACTGTCGCTGCTGCTGGCAACCGGGGACACGATGCGCGAAAGCCCCTTCTACCTGGCGGCCTTCCTGCTGATCCTCGGCGGCGCCTTCACCAAGTCGGCGCAATTCCCGCTGCATTTCTGGTTGCCCAACGCCATGGAGGCGCCAACGCCGGTTTCCGCCTACCTGCACTCGGCGACCATGGTGAAGGCCGGGGTCTACCTCCTGATGCGCCTCAACCCTGTCCTGGGCGAGACGGCACTCTGGGAAACCGTCCTGCCGATCTTCGGTGGCACGACGCTCATCGTCGGCACGCTGCTCGCCACGCGGCAGACGGACCTGAAGCTCATGCTGGCCTATACCACGGTCGCTTCGCTCGGGCTTCTGGTCATGCTGACCGGCTTCGGCAACGAGGGCGCCATCGCCGGCGCGGTGCTCTACCTGATCGCCCACTCGATGTTCAAGGGCGGTCTCTTCATGGTTGCCGGCCTGGTCGACCATGAAAGCGGCACCCGCGATATCACACGGCTCGGCGGCTTGCGCAAGGCCATGCCCGTTACCTTTGCCGCCGCCGTCCTCGCTGCCTTCTCAATGGGCGGCCTGCCGCCTTTCTTCGGCTTCCTGGCCAAGGAAGAGATGTATTACGCCATGGTTCAGGGCGATGCCTGGAGCATCGCCGTGCTGGCGACCGCCGTGATCGGCAACGGCCTGATGTTCGTCATCGGCTTCGCCGTGGCGTTGAAACCGTTTCTGGGCGAGCCGGTGGAAACCCCCAAGCATGCGCATGAAGGCCCGGTCCTGTTGTGGCTTGGGCCCGCCACGCTCGGCCTGTGCGGACTGCTCGCCGCGCTCTTCTCGGCCACCAGCCACGCCTATTTCTCCGGCCCGATGGCCAGCGCCGTGGCCGGCACCCCTGTGCCGGTCGAGATCACCGTGGTCCCGCACCCGGGCGCTGCGCTTTACCTTTCGCTTTTCACCATCGCGCTCGGCATCCTGTTCTACTGGAACCTGGAGCGAATCCGCGGGATGATGACGGCGCTGCTGAACGCCATTGGCTGGGGACCCGACAAGGGCTTCGACCAGGTCATGCGCGGCCTCGTCCGTCTCGCCGGCCTGTTCACGCGCGTGATCCACAACGGCAAGATGGAAGTCTACATGACGGTCACCTTCGCCGGGATCGCGCTGGCGCTGATCCTGCCGATGTGGCTTTTCGGCGAGGGACCGGCCATGCCGGCCTTCCCGCAGCTTCCTTTCTACGAATGGACGATCCTGGCCATCGCCGTGATCGGCATCGCCGCCGTCATCATCGCCAAGAACCGGCTGACGGCCATCGTCTCCCTGGGGATCCAGGGCTTTGCCGTGGCCGTCATCTTCATGCTGCTCGGCGCACCGGACCTGTCGTTCACCCAGTTCATGGTCGAGACGCTGTCGGTCGTCATCCTCGCCCTGGTCATGACACGCCTGCGCCTGTCGCCGGCCGATCACCGCCCGACCGGGGAAAAGCTGATGGACATGACCGTCGCGGGCCTGGCGGGCATCGGTTTCGGCCTGGCGCTGCTCAAGATCACGCAGATCCCGTTCGACAATTCGCTGACCGATTTCTTCAACGCCAATTCGCGGGTCATCGCCCACGGCCGCAACATCGTCAACGTCATCATCGTCGACTTCCGTGGCCTCGACACGCTGGGCGAAATTTCCGTCGTGATGATCACCGGCCTGGCGATCCTGGCGCTGATCCGCATCCGCAAGCCGCGTCGTGGCGCTGCCGCCGGAACGGGGGAGGGCTGAGACCATGCGCACGATCATCTTCCGCTCTGTCGCGCCCTACCTGACCAGCCTGATGGTGCTGTTCTCGCTCTTCGTGCTTCTGCGCGGCCACAATGAACCGGGCGGCGGCTTCATCGGCGGCCTGATCGCCGCTTCCGCCTTCGCCATCTACGGTATTGCCTGCGGCGTGTCGCCGGTCCGCCGGGCGATGTATTTCCATCCCATGGCGATCGCCGGTTTCGGCCTGTTTGTCGCCGCCATGGCCGGACTGGCTTCGCTGTTCGTCGGCGTGCCGTTCATGACCGGCCTGTGGGTGGAACCGGAATTCTTCGGCGTCACCTTGGCGCTGTCAACGCCGATGGTCTTCGACATCGGGGTCTACCTTGTGGTCGTCGGATCGATCACGTCGATCGCGCTCGCGCTCGAGGAAAGGGAGGACGACTGATGGAAACCGCGCTCTCGGTCCTCGTGGGCCTGTTCTTTGCCGTCGCGATCTATCTTCTTCTGTCCAAGCACACGATCAGGATCCTGCTGGGCGTCGCCCTGCTCGGAAATGCGGTCAACCTGCTGATCTTCACGGCCGGGCGCGTCCTGCGCGAGACCCCGCCGATCATCCCTGACGGGCTCTATACCCCGCCTGTCCCGGTCGCCAATCCGCTGCCGCAGGCGCTGATCCTGACGGCGATCGTGATTTCCTTCTCCTTCTTTGCCTTCCTCCTGGTCCTGGCCTACCGCGCCTACCAGGATATCGGCACCGACGACACCGACGAAATGCGCCTGGCCGAGCCCGAGGGTGACCGCCTGCCGCCGCTGGGATATTGAGGCAGTCATGGCCGGAGCCGCTTCCCCTCACGCCGACCTCGCCAGTGCCATGGTCCTCCAGCCGGTCGCTGCAGCCGACTGGCTGGTTGTCGCGCCTGTCGTCATTCCCATCGTTTTCGGCGCCGCCCTGCTGATGTTCCGCAAGGAAACGCAGCAGCACATGGTCGTTTCCATCATCGCTTTCGCGCTGCTCTTGCTCGCCGATGCCGCTTTGCTGTGGCGGGTCATCGAGCACGGACCGATCGTCATGACCATGGGCCGCTGGCTGCCGCCCTTCGGCATCACCTTCCAGGCCGATGTGCTGGGCGCCGGGCTCGCCACGGTGGCCGGCCTGGTCGCCTTTGCCGCCGTGCTCTTTTCCTTCCGCGATATCGACACCACGGGACGGCGCTACGGCTTCTACACGTTCTTCCTCCTGATGATGGCCGGCGTTCACGGCGCCTTCCTCACCGGCGACATCTTCAACCTCTATGTCTGGTTCGAGGTGCTTCTGATCTCGTCCTTCGGTCTGCTGGTGCTGGGGTCCGAGCACGAACAGATCGATGGCGCGGTCAAGTATGCGTTTCTGAACCTGGTCGCCACGACCCTGTTCCTGATTGCTGTCGGCCTGCTTTACGGCGCCTTCGGTACGCTGAACATGGCCGATCTGGCAGGCAAGATCGCTGCAGCCAAGGGGCAGGCGCCGGTCATGACGCTGGCGACGCTCTTCCTGTTCGCCTTCGCCATGAAGGCTGCGGCCTTCCCGGTGAACTTCTGGTTGCCGGCGTCCTATCACACGCCACGGATCATCGTTTCGGCCCTGTTTGCCGGCCTGCTGACCAAGGTCGGCATCTATGCGCTGCTGCGCGTTCTGGTCATGCTTTTCCCGGTCGAGCGCGACATGCTGGCCATCGTCATCGCCTGGGTTGCCGCCTTCACCATGGTGCTCGGCATCCTCGGCGCGCTGGCCCAGTCGGATATCCGCCGCGCCGTCGGCTTCGTCGTCGTCTCGGGAATCGGCGTCATGCTGGCGGGCCTGGCGCTGGGCAGCGAGCTTGGCCTGACCGCCGCCATCCTCTACGCCCTGCACTCGATGATCGCCATGACCGCCGTCTACATGCTGGTCGGCCTGATGGCGGAAGCCGGCGGGTCGGTATCCCTGCACAGCCTGGCGGGCCTGTACCGGGCGCATCCCTTCATGGCCGCACTGGCCCTGGTCCTGTTTTTTGCCGTCGCCGGCCTGCCGCCGTTCTCCGGCGTCTGGCCGAAGGTTTTCGTGGTCAAGGCGTCGCTGGACGTGGGCGCCTGGTGGCTGGCCTTCGCCGTTCTGCTGACCGGCCTGCTGACGACCATCACGCTCGGTCGCGTCTTCGCCCTGGCGTTCTGGAGAAATCATGCCGAGGAACCGGCGACCATGGTGCCTGGCGATCCGATCACGTGGAAGACCTATGCGCCCGTCGTGCTTCTGACCGCGGCCGTGGTCTTCATCGGCTTCTATCCGCAGCCGGTGCTGGATGTCGCCCACGCGGCCGCCCGCACCATCCTGTTTTCATCCGGCTACGTGAACGCGGTCCTGCCGGCGGGAGGTGGCGCATGAACCTCTATCTGGTCAATATCCTGCTCGCCCTGACCTGGGGGCTGATGTCCGGCTCCTTTTCGCTGGTCAACCTGATCTTCGGATTCGTCCTCGGCATGGGCGCCCTCTACCTCATCCGCGAGCAGGTGGGGTCGCTCGGGTATTTCCAGCGCGCCTGGCGCGTCCTTTCGCTCGCCTGGCTGTTCATCTGGGAACTGGTGCTCTCGGCCTGGAAGGTGGCCGTCATGGTCATGTCGCCGAACATGAATCTCAAGCCGGGCATCTTTGCCTATCCGCTCCGGGTGGACCGCGATTTCGAGATCACGCTTCTGGCCAACCTGATCACGCTGACGCCTGGCACCCTGTCGGTGGACGTTTCGGAAGACCGATCGACGCTCTATGTGCACGCGATCGACTGCTCCGATCCCGACAGCACGCGCGCCGACATTGCCGAAGGTTTCGAACGCAAGATCATGGAGGCGTTCCGGTGAGACCCGACGAACTGTTCCTGGCCGCATCCGAACTCATCGCGCTGGCGCTGCTGAGCGCCGCCTTCCTGCTGACCGTCTACCGGGTCGTCCGCGGGCCGACCTTGCCCGACCGGATTCTTGGCCTCGATATGCTGGTCGCCGCCGCCATCGGCTTCATCGCGGTCATCGGCATCCGGACCGGCTACACGCTCTATGTGGACATCGCCATTGCGCTGGGCCTGGTCGGCTTTCTGGCCACCGTTGCCTTTGCCCGCTTCGTGCTGGCGCGCGGCAAGACGGAAGGCGTTCTGCCACCCGGGCGCGAACGGGAGGTTCGGGACCGGACATGATCGAGATTCTTTCCAACTACCTCACCGGAGCCCTGCTGATCATCGGATCGGCCTTCGCGGTCGTCGCGGCCATCGGCATCAACCGCCTGCCCGATGTCTACAGCCGCATGCACGCGGCCTCCAAGGCGGGAACGCTCGGTTCGGGCGTGATGCTGATCGCGCTGGCCATCTATGCCCAGGACACGGGGACGACGCTGCGTGCGCTGGCCGGCGTGGTCTTCTTCCTGCTGACGGCCCCAATATCTTCACATCTTCTTGCTAAGGCCGCTTATGCTGTCGGCTACCCGATGTGGAAGGGAACAGTACTTGACGAAATGCCCCCGGATTCGCGGATCGGCGCCGACGATTGATTTCGCTTGGTCTCGCGACGGAAGGAAATTCCATTTCAGCGGGCAATTATTAAGAATCAATGCATTCAAATAAATATTCCAGTAACAATCATTCCGTGTAGAGTTTCAATTTCCCTTGGGGCAGGCCGAATTCCGCCAGCTCAAAACTAGGGGTCCGCAAGAACGCCAATATATTACTCTTGCAATTTCAAAAATGAATGCAATATATGGTGCGGTCAGCGCGACTCGCGTAGATGTGAAAAATCGCATTTCAGCCACATTCTAATCGCGTTGCAAAGAACAAGAAGCATTGATCGAAACGGGGCAAATGAAATGGAAACCACGCAAACATCTGAAGCAGGCGTAGAAAACCTGATCGAACTTACCGCCGATGTTGTTGCTGCCTATGTTAGCAACAATGTTGTTCCGGTGACCGAACTTCCGGTTCTCATCGCCGATGTCCACGCCGCGCTCGGCCGTGCCGGCGGAGCCCGGGTCGAAGGTCTGCCGATGGCTGAAAAGCAGAAGCCGGCCGTAAATCCGAAGAAGTCCGTTCACGACGACTTTATTGTTTGTCTTGAGGACGGCAAGAAGTTCAAGTCCTTGAAGCGTCACCTGATGACCCACTATGGCCTGACGCCGGAAGCCTACCGCGAAAAGTGGGGCTTGGATCCCAACTACCCGATGGTCGCGCCGAATTACGCGGCAGCGCGTTCGCGCCTGGCCAAGGAAATGGGGCTTGGTCGCAAGCCCAAGGAAAAGTGATCTGAGAAGATCAGTCCGGATTTCAGACAGGCGGTCCCCAGCGATGAGGGCCGCCTGTTTCGTTTCTTGGCCCCTCTTTGGCCCCGCTGCCCTGGCGGCAGCACCGCTCGGCACGCCGTGCCGAAGGGCGCTTGGACGGGAACGGCGGGATCCGCCGGCGAGGTCGCCAAGCCTCCAACACCCAGCCCTATTGGGCCGCGAGCCGGTCGCGCAATTGCCGCAACGCGACGTGCCGGTTGAAGTCGTAGCTCCAGTGACCGGCCAGGCCGCGCAGGCGCTCGCGCTCCAGTAGACGGCTCACCTTCGCCCTCATCGCCTGCAGCTTCGTCCTGTCCGCGGGGACTGGCCAGGGTGGCGTCTCTCCGCCTGTGCCATGGGCGGGCGTGGCGGACGTGATCCGGATGCCGTCCGGCGTCTGGTGCATGATGATCCTCCATCGTCTTGACGGCCTGCATCTTCCGCCCGCCTCCCTGCCTGTGGACAGCCCAGGGCTGTCGAGGGAAATTTCTCAACCACAAAGTTCCTGTTATGTTCACGCAAGCTCGGGTTCGGACTATAAGGAAAATAGTCCTGTCAAACTGGGAGTGCGGATCGTGGCTGAACCATTGAGAACTGGCGTCGAGGAAACGGCGAAGGGAGAGTGGCCGGCGGCGGTGCCCCTCGTTTCCGAGACCTGCATGGACCGGTTCGCACCGGCAGCAGCCTTGCCGAAGCGGCGTGACGAATATGCGGCCGCCGTCTGCGACGGGCTGATCGACCTGGTGTCCGACCTTTTCAACGTTTCGAGCAAGGAAATCCGCTCCCCCGGCCGCAACATCAAACCGGTCGTTCGCGTGCGGCAACTGGCCATGTACGTCGCCCATGTCGCCCTTCAACTGACGATGGGCGAAGTGGGCAAGGGCTTCGGCCGTGACCGGACAACGGTGGTTCATGCCTGCCACCTGATCGAGGACCTGCGCGACGATCCCGATTTCGATACCCTTGCCGGCCGTGTGGAATACCTCGCCACGCGCCTGTTTGCACAGGGAGGCATGGACCATGGCACCGCGGCCGAGTGACGGGCGCGCATCGCGCAGGCGCAAGGCCGTTGAAGCGCCCAAGACGATCGCGGCCGGCAGGATGAACCCGGCGGAATCGCCGCTCGCGGTTCTTGCCCGCCACAAGTCACGCGACGGATCGGCGTTTCTGACGCCCGCGGAGATCGAGGCCGGGGAACGGTTCCGGAGCGATTGCGAGAAGGCAAGCATCCGCCCCGGCCTTGGCACGAACTGGCAGTTCCAGGCTGCGTCCGGCCATCGCGGCGGCGGAGCAGGGGGCCTGGCCGATCTCACGGCGGCCGCGCTCGACGCCCGTCGCCGGATCGACCGTGCGCTGGACGCCGTCGGGCCGGACCTGTCCGGCCTGCTGCTCGATATCTGCTGTTTTCTGAAGGGGATGGAACAGGTCGAACTTGAGCGCCAGTGGCCGCGCCGGTCCGCCAAGCTCGTCGTGAAAACCGGGCTTGGCCTGCTGGCCCGTCACTATGGTCTCGTGCCGCGCGGGGGCGCGGTGCCCGGCAGGCTCCGCCACTGGGGAACCGGGGACCACAGGCCGACGCATGGGGTCCCGATGGATTGAGGCGCTGCGGGCTCAGCCGGCCAGGCGGCTTTCCGCTTCCTTGCGCATGCGGGCGATCATCGCCCGCACGCCGTTGGCCCTTTGCGGCGTCAGGTGTTCGTCCAGGCCAAGGTCGCGAAGCGTGCCCTCGGCATCCAGCGCAAGGATCTCGCTGGCGCGCTTGCCCGTGTGAAGCGCGATCATGATGGCGACCAGCCCGCGCACGATATGCGCGTCGGAATCGGCCCGGAACGTCATGACCGGATCGGCGCCGTCACCGGCATCGGTGACCAGCCAGACCTGGCTGACGCAGCCCTTCACCTTGTTGGTGTCGGAGTGCTCCGCTTCGGTGATCGCCGGCAGCTCGCGGCCGAGGTCGATGACATAGCGGTAGCGGTCTTCCCAATCGTCCAGGAAGGAGAAGTCCTCGCGGATGGATTCGATGGTCGGCAGGGTTCTGGTTTCGCTCATGCGAGCGATATAGAGCAATTGCAGCGAAAGTGGAAACCGGTTTCGCGTTCGCGATTGCGGCAGAGAAGAGCAATTGCAGCGAAAGTGGAAACCGGTTTCGCGTTCGCGATTGCGGCAGAGAAGAGCAATT
>NZ_PDVP01000019.1 GCF_002727065.1 Zhengella mangrovi
ACGTGTCGCTGATCGTGCCGATCGCGATGGAAGAAAAGCTGCGCTTCGCCATTCGCGAAGGCGGCCGTACGGTTGGCGCCGGCATCGTCGCCTCCATCATCGAGTGATCTCACGGCAGCAAGGAATGACGGCGAGGCGGGCTGATCCGCCTGCCTCCCGCAAGCCCTTTCAAGGATAAGACGCATGAACGGACAGAATATCCGCATCCGCCTCAAGGCGTTCGATCACCGCATCCTGGATGCTTCCACGCGCGAGATCGTATCGACTGCCAAGCGTACCGGCGCGAATGTTCGCGGCCCCATTCCGCTGCCGACGCGGATTGAGAAGTTCACCGTGAACCGCGGTCCGCATATCGACAAGAAGAGCCGTGAGCAGTTCGAAATGCGCACTCACAAGCGGCTCCTCGACATCGTCGACCCGACCCCGCAGACCGTCGATGCTCTGATGAAGCTCGACCTGGCCGCTGGTGTCGACGTCGAGATCAAGCTGTAAGACAACGCTTGGGAAGGAATTGACCGATGCGTTCTGGTGTTATCGCACAAAAGATCGGGATGACCCGCGTCTACAATGATGAGGGCGAGCATGTGCCCGTGACGGTTCTTCGCATGGAGAACTGCCAGGTCGTGGCGCAGCGTACCGAGGAAAAGAACGGCTACACCGCCGTGCAGCTGGGCGTCGGCCTGGCCAAGGTAAAGAATACGTCCAAGGCAATGCGTGGCCATTTCGCCACCGCATCCGTGGAGCCCAAGGCCAAGGTCATGGAGTTCCGGGTTTCCCCGGACATGCTGCTCGACGTTGGCGCCGAGATCACTGCCGACCATTTCGTCGCTGGCCAGAAGGTCGACGTGACGGGCACGACGATCGGCAAGGGCTTCCAGGGCGTCATGAAGCGCCACAACTTCGGTGGTGGCCGTGCCACGCACGGTAACTCGGTGTCGCACCGCTCGCACGGTTCGACCGGCCAGCGCCAGGACCCGGGCAAGGTGTTCAAGGGCAAGAAGATGGCCGGGCACATGGGCTCGGTGCGCGTCACCACCCAGAACGTCGAGGTCGTGTCGACCGATGCCGACCGTGGCCTGATCCTCGTTCGCGGCGCCGTTCCCGGCTCCAAGGGTGCCTGGATCATGGTCCGCGACGCGGTCAAGTCGGCGCTCCCGGACAATGCGCCGAAGCCGGCCGCCGTTCGCGCCGCCAATTCCGATGCCGCCCAGCCGGCGACCGAGGGAGCCGAATAATGGATCTCAAGATTACCACGCTCGCCGGGAAGGACGCCGGCAAGATCTCCGTCTCCGACGAGATCTTCGGCCTTGAGCCGCGTGAGGACATCCTGCAGCGCGTCGTTCGCTGGCAGCTGGCCGCACGGCAGCAGGGCACCCACAAGTCCAAGGGCCGTGCCGAGATCTCCCGGACCGGCGCGAAGATGTACAAGCAGAAGGGCACCGGTCGCGCCCGTCACTCCTCGGCGCGTGCGCCGCAGTTCCGTGGCGGTGGCAAGGCTCACGGCCCGGTCGTGCGCAGCCATGCCCACGACCTGCCGAAGAAGGTCCGTGCGCTCGGCCTGAAGCATGCCCTGTCGGCGAAGGCGAAGGCGTCCGATCTGATCGTCATCGACGACCTGGCCGCTGCCGATGCCAAGACGAAGGCGCTGGTCGCCCAGTTCGCCGGTCTCGGACTTTCCAACGCGCTGCTGATCGGCGGCGCCGAACTGGATCAGAACTTCAAGCGCGCGGCGTCGAACATTCCGAACGTCGACGTGCTGCCGATCCAGGGCATCAACGTGTACGACATCCTGCGCCGCGGCAAGCTCGTGCTGTCGAAGGCGGCCGTGGAAGCTCTGGAGGAGCGGTTCAAATGACCGATATTCGTCACTACGACGTGATCGTCGCTCCGGTGATCACCGAAAAGTCGACCATGGCGTCGGAGAACAACCAGGTTGTCTTCAACGTCGCCAAGTCGGCCAACAAGACCGAGATCAAGGCTGCGGTCGAAGCGCTGTTCGGCGTGAAGGTTACCGCGGTCAACACGCTGGTCCGCAAGGGCAAGGCGAAGCGCTTCCGTGGCATCGCCGGCCGCCAGTCCGACGTCAAGAAGGCGATCGTGACGCTTGCCGACGGCCAGTCGATCGACGTCACGACCGGTCTTTGAGGCCAGGCTAAGGAAGAGAAGAGATGGCACTCAAGAAGTTCAAACCGACCACGCCGAGCCAGCGCCAGCTGGTCATCGTCGATCGTTCGGGCCTGCACAAGGGCAAGCCGGTCAAGGGCTTGACCGAGGGCCTGACGCAGAAGGGCGGCCGCAACAACCTCGGTCGCGTGACCGCGCGCTACCAGGGTGGCGGTCACAAGCGGACCTACCGCATCATCGACTTCAAGCGTCGCAAGTTCGACGTCGTCGGTACGGTGGAGCGTCTGGAATACGACCCGAACCGCACCGCCTTCATCGCGCTGGTCCGCTATGCGGATGACGAGCTGTCCTACATCCTGGCGCCGCAGCGCCTGGCTGCCGGCGACAAGGTCGTGGCCTCCGAGAAGCCGGTCGACGTGAAGCCGGGCAACGCGATGCCGCTGGCGGCGATGCCGGTCGGCACCATCATCCACAACGTGGAGATGAAGCCGGGCAAGGGCGGCCAGATCGCCCGTTCGGCGGGTGCCTACGCCCAGCTGGTCGGCCGCGATGCCGGCATGGCCATCCTTCGCCTGAACTCGGGTGAACAGCGCCTGGTGCACGGTTCCTGCCTGGCCACGGTCGGCGCGGTGTCGAACCCGGACCATGCCAACATCAACCTCGGCAAGGCCGGCCGTTCGCGGTGGCTGGGCAAGCGCCCGCACGTTCGCGGCGTCGTCATGAACCCGGTCGACCATCCGCACGGCGGTGGTGAAGGCCGCACCTCAGGTGGCCGCCACCCGGTCACCCCGTGGGGCAAGCCGACCAAGGGCAAGCGGACGCGTTCGAACAAGGCGACCGACAAGTTCATCATGCGCTCGCGTCACGCTCGCAAGAAGTAAGAGAGGACATTTCAGTGACCCGTTCAGTCTGGAAAGGTCCGTTCGTTGACGGCTATCTGCTCAAGAAGGCCGACAAGGTCCGCGAAGGCGGCCGCAACGAGGTGATCAAGATCTGGAGCCGCCGCTCCACCATCCTGCCGCAGTTCGTCGGTCTGACCTTCGGCGTCTACAACGGCCAGAAGCACGTGCCGGTCTCCGTGTCGGAAGACATGGTCGGCCACAAGTTCGGTGAGTTCGCCCCGTCCCGTACCTACTACGGCCATGGCGCGGACAAGAAGGCGAAGAGGAAGTAATCATGGGCAAGGCCAAAGCTCCCCGCCGTCTTGCTGACAACGAGGCCCGTGCGGTTACCCGCACGATCCGTGTCAGCCCGCAGAAGCTGAACCTGGTTGCCGCCCTGATCCGCGGCAAGAAGGCTTCGGCGGCGCTCGCCGATCTCGAATTCTCGCGCAAGCGCATCGCCGGCACGGTCCGCAAGACCCTCGAATCGGCGATTGCCAACGCGGAGAACAACCACGACCTCGACGTCGACGCGCTGATCGTGGCGGAAGCCTATGTCGGCAAGTCGATCGTCATGAAGCGCTTCCATGCCCGTGGCCGCGGCCGCGCCAGCCGCATCGAGAAGCCGTTCTCGCACCTGACGATCGTCGTGCGCGAAGTCGAAGAGAAAGGGGAGGCCGCCTGATGGGCCACAAAGTCAATCCGATCGGCCTGCGCCTCGGCATCAACCGGACCTGGGATTCGCGCTGGTTTGCCAACACGGGCGAATACGGCAAGCTCCTGCACGAGGACATCAAGATCCGCGAGTACCTTGAAAAGGAACTCAAGCAGGCGGCCGTTTCCAAGGTCGTGATCGAGCGTCCGCACAAGAAGTGCCGCGTAACCATCCACGCCGCGCGTCCGGGCCTGATCATCGGCAAGAAGGGCGCGGACATCGAGAAGCTGCGCCGCAAGCTGTCCGAGATGACCAATTCGGAAGTGCACCTCAACATCGTCGAAGTGCGCAAGCCGGAGACCGACGCCACGCTGGTGGCCCAGTCGATCGCCCAGCAGCTCGAGCGCCGCGTTGCTTTCCGCCGTGCCATGAAGCGCGCCGTCCAGTCGGCGATGCGCCTGGGCGCCGAGGGCATCCGGATCAACTGCGCCGGCCGTCTCGGCGGTGCGGAAATCGCGCGTACCGAATGGTACCGCGAGGGCCGCGTTCCGCTGCACACGCTGCGCGCCGACATCGACTACGGATTTGCCGAGGCCGAGACGGCCTACGGCATCTGCGGCATCAAGGTCTGGATCTTCAAGGGCGAGATTCTTGAGCACGATCCGATGGCTTCCGAGCGCCGCGCCGTGGAAGGCGACAACCAGGGCGGCCGCCGCCGCGAAAATGCGTAAGCTTTTGGGCTTGCGAAATTGAGGATTTGGAGTAGAGAACGATGCTGCAGCCCAAGCGCACAAAGTTCCGCAAGCAGTTCAAGGGTCGTATCCATGGCGCAGCCAAGGGTGGGACGGACCTGAACTTCGGTTCCTTCGGCCTGAAGGCCCTGGAGCCGGAGCGCGTCACGGCCCGCCAGATCGAGGCGGCCCGCCGCGCGATCACGCGTCACATGAAGCGTGCCGGCCGCGTCTGGATCCGGATTTTTCCGGATGTGCCGGTCACCTCGAAGCCGACCGAAGTGCGCATGGGTAAGGGCAAGGGCTCGGTAGATTACTGGGCCTGCCGCGTGAAACCCGGCCGCATCATGTTCGAGATCGACGGCGTGAACGAAGAGATCGCTCGTGAGGCTCTGCGTCTCGGCGCCGCCAAGCTGCCGATCAAGACGCGCTTCATCCAGCGCATCGCCGAGTAAGAAAGGGTCAAGGCCATGAAAGCCGTAGACGTTCGGGCCATGAGCCCCGACCAGTTGAACGATGAGCTGGCCAAGCTGAAGAAGGAGCAGTTCAACCTGCGCTTCCAGAAGGCAACGGGCCAGCTCGAAAAAACCGACCGCGTGAAGGAAGTCCGCCGCGACATCGCACGCATCAAGACCATTGCCCGCCAGAAGGCGGCGGATAACAAGGCGTAAGGGGTCAATCCATGCCGAAGCGCATTCTGCAGGGCACTGTCGTCTCCGACAAGAACGACAAGACCGTCGTGGTCCGGGTTGAGCGTCGCTTTACCCATCCGCTGATCAAGAAGACGGTCCGTCAGTCCAAGAAGTACAAGGCTCACGACGAGACCAACGCCTGCAAGGTGGGTGACCTGGTCTTCATCCAGGAGTCGGCTCCGATTTCGAAGGACAAGTGCTGGGTCGTTGTCAGCGGCGACCAGGCCTAATCCCATCAGGAAAGACGGGGGAGGGCATCTCCCCGGCCAGAAGAACATAAAAGGCGGTCAGTCATGATTCAGATGCAAACAAACCTCGACGTCGCGGATAATTCCGGCGCCCGTCGTGTCATGTGCATCAAGGTGCTGGGCGGTTCCAAGCGCAAGTATGCTTCTGTCGGCGACATCATCGTCGTGTCGGTCAAGGAAGCCATCCCGCGCGGCCGCGTGAAGAAGGGCGATGTGATGAAGGCGGTCGTGGTGCGCACCGCCAAGGACATCCGCCGTCCCGACGGTCAGGTGATCCGGTTCGACAAGAACGCGGCCGTCCTGATCGACAACAAGAAAGAGCCGATCGGAACCCGTATCTTTGGCCCTGTGCCGCGCGAGCTGCGCGCCAAGAGCCACATGAAGATCATTTCGCTCGCGCCCGAAGTGCTCTGAGGAGACCGCAGCAATGCAGAAGATTCGCAAAGGCGACAAGGTCGTCGTGCTGGCTGGCAAGGACAAGGGCCGTTCCGGCGAAGTCCTGAAGGTCATGCCGAAGGAAAACAAGGCGCTCGTGGGCGGCATCAACCTGGTGCGCCGGCATCAGCGCCAGACGCAGACCCAGGAAGGCGGCATCATCACCAAGGAAGCAGGCATCGACCTGTCGAACCTGGCGGTGGCCGATCCGAAGGACGGCAAGGCGACTCGCGTCGGCTTCGAAGTCCGCGACGGCAAGAAGGTCCGCGTGGCCAAGCGCTCGGGAGAAGTGATCAATGGCTGACAATTACGAGCCGCGCCTCAAGACGCTGTACAACAGCACCATTCGCGATGCGATGCGTGAGCAGTTCGGCTATGCCAACGTCATGCAGATCCCGCGCATGGACAAGATCGTGCTGAACATGGGCGTCGGTGAGGCCACCGGCGATTCCAAGAAGCCCTCGATCGCCGCGGAAGACCTGGCGCAGATCGCCGGCCAGAAGCCGGTCATCACCCGGGCCCGCAACTCGATCGCCGGCTTCAAGGTGCGCGAAGGCATGCCGATCGGCGCGAAGGTGACGCTGCGCAAAGAGCGCATGTACGAATTCATGGATCGCCTGGTCAACATCGCGCTGCCGCGCGTTCGCGACTTCCGCGGCCTGAACCCGAAGAGCTTTGACGGCCGTGGCAACTTCGCCATGGGCATCAAGGAACACATCGTGTTCCCGGAGATCAACTACGACAAGGTCGATCAGATCTGGGGCATGGACATCATCGTTTGTACGACTGCCAAGTCGGATGACGAGGCCCGGGCGCTGCTCAAGGCCTTCAACTTCCCCTTCCGGCAGTAACGGCTCGCGAAAAGGACATTACACATGGCTAAAGTCAGTGCGACCGAAAAGAACAAGCACCGCCAGGAGCTTGTCGATCGCTACGCCAACAAGCGCGCCGCGCTGAAGGCGATCATCATGGACCGCTCCAAGCCGATGGACGAGCGTTTCCGTGCGCAGCTGAAGCTCAACGAGCTGCCGCGCAATTCCTCGAAGATCCGCCTGCGCAATCGCTGCGAGGTTTCGGGCCGTCCGCGCGCTTATTACCGCAAGCTCAAGATGTCGCGTATCGCGCTTCGCGAGCTGGGTTCGCTCGGCAAGATCCCGGGCCTGGTCAAGTCGAGCTGGTAAGGAAGGATACGTATCATGTCCATGAGTGATCCGCTCGGCGATATGCTGACCCGCATCCGCAACGCTGTCGGCCGCCGGAAGACCAAGGTCTCCACCCCGGCCTCGAAGCTGCGCGCCCGCGTTCTGGAAGTGCTGAAGTCCGAGGGCTACATCCGCGACTACACCACCGTCGACTTCGGCGATGGCAAGTCCGAGATCGAAATCGAGCTGAAGTATTACGAAGGCGCCCCGGTGATCCGCGAGATCGCCCGCGTCTCCAAGCCCGGCCGTCGCGTCTACGTGTCGGTCAAGTCGATCCCGCAGGTCGCCAACGGCCTGGGCATCGCGATCCTGTCGACGCCGAAGGGCGTGATGGCCGATCACGAGGCTCGCGAACAGAATGTCGGCGGAGAGCTTCTCTGCCAGATCTTCTGATCGGCGCAACCGAGACAAAGGCGAGGATTTAAAAATGTCCCGTATTGGCAAAAAGCCCGTTCCGGTGCCTGCCGGCGTGACCGCTTCCGTGGACGGCCAGACCGTCACCGCGAAGGGTCCGAAGGGGGAACTGAAGTTCGTCGTCAACGACGAGGTTCTGGTCAAGATGGAAGACGGCGCGATCGCCGTCAATCCGGTCAACGAGAGCAAGGATGCGCGTTCGAAGTGGGGCATGTCCCGCACGATGATCGCCAACATCCTGAGCGGCGTGAAGGAAGGCTTCGAGAAGAAGCTCGAGATCAACGGCGTCGGTTACCGCGCCGCGATGCAGGGCAAGAACCTGCAACTGTCGCTCGGCTTCTCGCATGAGGTGGTCTACCAGACCCCGGACAGCGTGACGATCGCCGTGCCGAAGCCGACCGAGATCGTCGTGTCGGGCATCGACAAGCAGGTCGTCGGCCAGGTTGCGGCCGAGATCCGCAAGTATCGCGGCCCCGAGCCCTACAAGGGCAAGGGTGTCAAGTACGCCGGCGAGCGCATCGTCCGCAAGGAAGGCAAGAAGAAGTAAGGAGCGGCCGTCATGGCTTCGAAAGTTTCGACCCAGCGCCGGGCATCGCGCATTCGCCGCAAGCTCAAGGCGGTGTCCAGTGGCCGTCCGCGCCTTTCGGTCTACCGTTCGTCCAAGAACATCTACGTCCAGATCATCGACGATGCCAAGGGCCACACCGTGGCTGCCGCCTCGTCGCTCGACAAGGATCTCAAGGGCAAGCTGAAGACCGGCGCCGACACCGCTGCCGCCGTCGAGGTTGGCAAGCTCGTTGCCGCCCGTGCCAAGGAGGCCGGCGTCACCGAAGTGGTGTTCGATCGCGGACCCTACATCTATCACGGTCGCGTCAAGGCCCTGGCCGATGCGGCACGCGAAGGCGGCCTGTCGTTCTGACACGTCGCAAGACAGGACTTGAGGCCGGCCGCAACCCCGTGTAAGGGACGGCCGGCCTTCGGGCATTTTGTTTCACCCCGTGCTACCGGAAAAGAACAAGGAACCAGGATATGGCACAGAACCGCAGGGACGATCGCCGCGAACGCGAAGAGCGTGACAGCGAATTCGTCGACAAGCTCGTTCACATCAACCGCGTCGCCAAGGTCGTCAAGGGCGGCCGGCGGTTCGGCTTCGCCGCTCTCGTCGTCGTCGGCGACCAGAAGGGCCGCGTCGGCTTCGGTCATGGCAAGGCACGCGAAGTGCCGGAGGCCATCCGCAAGGCCACCGAGGCCGCCAAGCGTGACATGATCTTCGTGCCCCTGCGGTCGGGCCGCACGCTGCACCACGACGTTGCCGGCCGTCACGGCGCCGGCAAGGTCCTGCTGCGCGCCGCCAAGCCCGGCACCGGCATCATCGCCGGCGGCCCGATGCGCGCCGTCTTCGAGACGCTGGGCGTTCAGGACGTCGTTGCCAAGTCGCTCGGCACCTCCAACCCGTACAACATGGTGCGCGCCACCTTCGATGCCCTGAAGCACCAGCTTCACCCGAAGGACGTGGCTGCACAGCGCGGCATCAAGTACGCCACGCTGCAGGCCCGCCGCCACGAAACGGTTGGCGGCGAGGACTAAACCCGCCGGCAGATGTCGTCAGCGCCTTGTCGTGGCGCTCCATTGATTGGGAATTTGAAAAATGGCTGAGAAAAAATCGGGCAAGACGGTCACCGTCGAGCAGATCGGTAGCCCCATCCGCCGCCCCGCCGAGCAGCGTGCGACGCTGGTCGGCCTGGGCCTGAACAAGATGCATCGCCGCCGCACGCTGGAAGATACCCCGGCCGTGCGTGGCATGATCGCCAAGGTCGCGCACCTGGTGCGCGTCGTCGACGAAGCCTGAAAGCGTCAGGGAGCAAGATCATGAAACTCAATGAACTGCGTGACGCCGAGGGCGCAACCCATTCCCGCAAGCGCGTGGGCCGTGGCATCGGCTCGGGCTCCGGCAAGACCGGCGGCCGTGGCGTCAAGGGTCAGAAGTCCCGTTCGGGCGTGGCCATCAACGGCTTCGAAGGCGGCCAGATGCCGATCTACCGCCGCCTGCCGAAGCGCGGCTTCAAGAACATCTTCGCCAAGAAGCTGAACGTCGTTTCCGTCGGCCGCCTGCAGGCTGCCGTGGACGCCGGCAAGCTGGATGCGAAGACGATCGTGACGGCGGAATCGCTGGTTGCTGCCGGCGTGATTCGCCGCGCCAAGGACGGCGTGCGGATCCTGGGCGACGGCGACCTGTCGGCCAAGCTGACCATCGAGGTTGCCGGTGCATCCAAGTCGGCCGTCGAGAAGATCGAGAAGGCCGGCGGCTCCATCGCCGTGGCGGCCAAGGAAAGCGCTGAATAAGCGCGAATGTGAAGGCGGCGGCTTCGGCCGCCGCTTGCATCTTTGCCAGCCGGGGCCTATCTCGTGACCTCGGCCCTTTTCGGGCGATCGCAAATACTGCCTGATCCGGTGGCCCGGCGACCAGCATCCAGCCTTTCTCGCCAGGGCCGCAAATTAGCGGAGATCGATACATGGCGTCGGCTGCTGAACAACTGGCATCCAATCTGAATTTTTCCGCCTTCGCGAAGGCCGAGGACCTCAAGAAGAGGATCTGGTTCACGCTTGGCGCGCTGCTGGTCTACCGTCTCGGGACCTATATTCCGCTGCCGGGCATCAATCCGGAAGCGTTTGCCCAGGCCTTCCAGCAGCAGAGCCGTGGCGTGCTCGGCATGTTCAACATGTTCGCCGGCGGCGCGGTCCAGCGCATGGCCATCTTCGCGCTCGGCATCATGCCGTATATTTCCGCCTCCATCATCATGCAGCTGATGACCTCGGTCATCCCGTCGCTGGAACAGCTGAAGAAGGAAGGCGAGCAGGGCCGCAAGGTCATCAACCAGTACACCCGCTACGGCACGGTGCTGCTTGCCACGGTGCAGGCCTACGGCATTGCGGTCGGCCTGGAAGGCGGTAACGGGATCGTCGCGGATCCGGGCTGGTTCTTCAAGCTCTCCGCCGTGATCACGCTGGTTGGCGGCACCATGTTCCTGATGTGGCTCGGTGAACAGATCACCGCGCGCGGCATCGGCAACGGCATTTCGCTGATCATCTTTTCCGGCATCGTCGCCGGCCTGCCGACGGCCATCACCGGTACGCTGGAACTGGGCCGGACGGGCGCGCTTTCGACGGGCATCATTCTCGCCATCATCGCGCTGGCGATCATCGTCATCGGCGTCATCGTGTTTTTCGAGCGTGCGCAGCGGCGCCTGCTGATCCAGTATCCGAAGCGCCAGGTCGGCAACCGCATGTTCCAGGGCGACACGTCGCACCTGCCGCTGAAGCTGAACACCGCGGGCGTCATTCCTCCGATCTTCGCCTCGTCGCTGCTGCTGCTGCCGGCCACCGTGGCCGGCTTCGCCAACACGTCGGAAATGCCGGCCTGGGCGTCGACGATCCTGGCGGCACTGGGTCACGGGCAGCCGTTCTACATGGCGCTCTACGCTCTGCTGATCGTGTTCTTCGCCTTCTTCTACACGGCGATCGTGTTCAACCCGCAGGAAACCGCCGACCAGCTCAAGAAGCACTCGGGCTTCATCCCCGGTTACCGGCCGGGCGAGCGGACCGCCGAGTACATCGACTACGTCCTGACCCGCATCACGCTGGTCGGCGCGGTCTACCTGGTTCTGGTCTGCCTGTTACCCGAATTTCTAATTTCGGCGACCGGCGTTCCGTTCTATCTCGGCGGTACATCGCTGCTGATCGTCGTCAGCGTCACGCTTGACACGGTCGCGCAGGTCCAGGGTCACCTGATCGCCCACCAGTACGAGGGGCTGATCAAGAAATCGAAGTTGAGAGGGGGAAAGAGGGGACGATGAGACTGATTCTGCTGGGACCGCCGGGAGCGGGCAAGGGGACGCAGGCCGTTCGGCTGGTCGAGAAGCACGGCATTCCTCAGCTTTCCACCGGCGACATGCTGCGCGCCGCGGTGAAGGCTCAGACCGAGGTCGGCCTCAAGGCGAAGGCCGTGATGGATGCCGGAGAACTGGTGTCCGACGCCATCGTCAACGCGATCGTTTCGGAGCGCATCGACCAGGCGGACTGCGCCAACGGGTTCATCCTCGACGGCTATCCGCGGACGCTGGCGCAGGCTGATGCCGTGGAGGAGATGCTTGCCGCCAAGGGGATGGCACTTGACGCAGTGATCGAACTGATCGTCGATGACAAGGCGCTGGTCGGCCGCATCGTGAAGCGGGCCGAAGACGCCAAGGCTGCCGGCGAGCCGGTCCGCAAGGACGACAACCCGGAGGTCTTCGACGAGCGTCTGCGCGAGTACTACAAGAAGACCGCGCCGCTGACGGGCTATTACCATGCCAAGGGGTTGCGCAAGACCGTCGACGGCATGGATACGATCGACGGCGTGACGGCCCAGATCGAGGCGGTCCTGGCCGCGCTCTGACCGGGGCGCCGCGAATGGCAATCGTTTGGGGTTGACGGATACGGCAACCCGTGTCATAGCGGCGCGTCTCATTGACAGGATGGTGCAGGCCGCCCTTTCCGGGCGGCTTGTTCATTGAAATCCCCGCAAGGGCCGGCCTCCACCGGACGCGGGTCAACAATCAAAGCGCCGGATGACCGGCCCACATGGAGTGACAAGAAGATGGCACGTATTGCCGGTGTGAACATTCCGACCAACAAGCGCGTGGTGATCTCGCTTCAGTACATCCACGGCATCGGTCCGAAGTTCGCCAAGGAAATCATCGAGAAGTGCAGCATCCCGGCCGAGCGCCGCGTGCACGAACTCACGGACGCCGAAGTGCTGCAGATCCGCGAAACGATCGACCGCGACTACCGGGTCGAGGGCGATCTGCGCCGCGAAGTCCAGCTCAACATCAAGCGCCTGATGGACCTCGGCTGCTACCGCGGCCTGCGCCATCGTCGCGGCCTGCCGGTGCGTGGCCAGCGCACGCATACGAATGCCCGCACCCGCAAGGGTCCGGCCAAGGCGATCGCCGGCAAGAAGAAGTAATTGGAAGCAAGCGGATGTCCGGCGGATGCGGCCCTTTCCGGCCTGTCCGCCTGCCGTCGCTGCTTCCGGTGTAGCCGCCGGCATTACGGCGGTGCTGATATCGTAACGAAAGGAAGACCATGGCCAAGGAAGCCACCCGCGTTCGCCGCCGCGAACGCAAGAACATTTCGTCGGGCGTCGCCCACGTCAACTCCACCTTCAACAACACGATGATCACGATCACGGATGCCCAGGGCAACGCGATCGCCTGGTCGTCGGCCGGCGCGCAGGGCTTCAAGGGTTCGCGCAAGTCGACCCCGTTTGCCGCCCAGGTGGCCGCGGAAGACTGCGCCAAGAAGGCTGCCGAACACGGCATGAAGACGCTGGAAGTGGAAGTGCGCGGCCCCGGTTCGGGTCGTGAGTCGGCCCTTCGCGCCCTGCAGGCGGCCGGTTTCACGATCACGTCCATCCGCGACGTGACGCCGATCCCGCACAACGGTTGCCGCCCGCGCAAGAAGCGCCGCGTCTGACGCGGTCCCGCTTGCCGCCTGCCGCATGAACGGTTGATCCCGGTCCTCTGCGGTTTCCATGTCGCGCCCCGCACGAATGGATGGTGCGGGGGCACCGGAAGGATAATATTACATGATCCAGAAGAACTGGCAGGAACTGATCAAGCCCAACGGCGTGGAGTTCACGTCGAAGAAGGGCAACACGACGACGCTCGTCGCCGAACCGCTGGAGCGCGGCTTCGGCCTCACGCTCGGCAACGCGCTTCGCCGAGTGCTGCTGTCGTCGCTGCGCGGCGCTGCCGTGACGGCGGTGCAGATCGATGGCGTGCTGCATGAATTCTCCTCCATCGCCGGCGTGCGCGAGGACGTCACCGACATCGTCCTGAACATCAAGGAAATCGCCATCAAGATGGAAGGCGAGGGACCCAAGCGCATGGTTGTGCGCAAGCAGGGTCCGGGCGCCGTCACCGCCGGTGACATCCAGACGGTCGGCGACGTGGAAATTCTCAACCCGGATCACGTGCTGTGCACGCTGGACCAGGGCGCGGAGATCCGCATGGAGTTCACCGTCAACGCGGGCAAGGGCTACGTGCCGGCCGATCGCAACCGTTCGGAAGATTCGCCGATCGGCCTCATCCCGGTCGACAGCCTCTACTCGCCGGTGCGCAAGGTCTCCTACAAGGTCGAGAACACCCGCGAGGGCCAGGTTCTTGACTATGACAAGCTGACCATGACCCTCGAGACCGACGGTTCCATCTCCGGCGAAGACGCCGTGGCCTATGCCGCCCGGATCCTGCAGGACCAGCTGTCGATCTTCGTGAACTTCGAAGAGCCGCAGAAGGACCAGCCGGCCGAACAGGTCACCGAGCTGGCGTTCAACCCGGCGCTGCTGAAGAAGGTGGACGAACTGGAACTCTCCGTCCGTTCGGCCAACTGCCTGAAGAACGACAACATCGTCTACATCGGCGACCTGATCCAGAAGACGGAAGCGGAAATGCTTCGCACGCCGAACTTCGGCCGCAAGTCTCTCAACGAGATCAAGGAAGTGCTGGCGTCCATGGGCCTTCACCTCGGCATGGAAGTGCCGGACTGGCCGCCGGACAACATCGAGGACCTCGCCAAGCGCTACGAGGACCAGTACTGAGAATTTCCCGCCGGGGTCCCCTCCGGCGGGCTTCAACCACAGAACCAGGGCCGCGTTCTCAAGACCTAGGGCGCGGACATATCCGAAGAAGGAGAAGGCATCATGAGACACGGCAACGCACACCGCAAGCTGAACCGCACCGCCAGCCACCGCAAGGCGATGTTCGCCAACATGGCGGCCAGCCTGATCGAGCACGAGCAGATCGTCACGACCCTGCCGAAGGCGAAGGAACTGCGTTCCATCGTCGACAAGCTGATCACGCTCGGCAAGCGCGGTGACCTGCATGCCCGCCGCCAGGCGATTTCCCGCATCCGCGACGTGCAGCAGGTCAAGAAGCTGTTCGACGTGCTTGGCCCGCGCTACCAGGAGCGCAACGGCGGCTACACCCGCGTGCTCAAGGCCGGCTTCCGCTACGGCGACAATGCGCCGCTGGCAGTGATCGAACTGGTGGACCGCGATGTCGACGCCAAGGGCGCCGCTGACCGTGCCCGCGTCGAAGCCGAAACGGCTGCCGAGACCGAGAACGCCTGATCGGCGCATCGGCCCGTCTGCAACATGGGAAAGCCGCGCCGGCAACGGTGCGGCTTTTTCGCTTTCAGCCGGCCTGCCGGCCCGTTTGCCGCGGTTCATTTTCCGTTTCCCCTTGTCCTGAAATGGCCGAAGTGCTGTCAAAGACTGGCAACCTCCGAATCGGGGTTATCCAGACAGGGGTCAGCAGGGAGTTTCTGACATGGCGCGTTTCGTTTCAGCTGTTCTGGGGAGCCTGTTGCTGCTCCTGGTGACCGGTGCCGGCCTGCAGGCCGCTGAGAATGGCGACCTGCGCGGCCTGCTCGGCAAGCTGCTCGGCGAACCGCAGCAGGGCCAGGCCGTCGAGCAGGCACCGGCCACAGGGCCGCAGGGAATGGCCGCGGCCGACAGCAAGCGGGTGCCGTTCGGCCGCCGTGACATGGAATTGTCCTTTGCGCCGCTGGTCAAGCAGACCGCGCCGGCCGTCGTGAACGTCTATGCCAAGTCGACGGTGCGCCAGCCGGTCTCGCCGTTTTCCGGGGATCCCTTCTTCGAACAGTTCTTCGGTGGCGGCGGACTTTCCAAGCCGCGTGTGCAGCAATCGCTTGGATCGGGCGTCATCGTCGATGCCTCCGGCCTCGTGGTGACGAATTTCCACGTCATCAAGGGCGCTGACGAGGTGAAGGTGGCGCTGGCGGACGGGCGCGAATTCGAAAGCCAGGTGATGCTGAAAGACGAGTCGGTGGACCTGGCGGTGCTGAAAATCAAGGCGGACAGGCCGTTGCCCTACCTTACCTTCGGCAATTCCGACGCCCTGGAAGTGGGCGACCTGGTGCTGGCGATCGGCAATCCCTTCGGCGTCGGCCAGACCACGACCTCGGGGATCGTTTCGGCGCTTGCCCGCTCGCATGTGGGCGTTTCCGATTTCGGCTTCTTCATCCAGACAGACGCCGCGATCAACCCGGGCAATTCCGGCGGCGCGCTGATCGACATGCACGGCCAGCTCGTCGGGATCAACACCGCGATCTTCACCCGTTCCGGCGGGTCCAACGGCATCGGTTTTGCCATCCCCTCCATCATGGTGCGCGCGGTGGTGAACGTCGCCAAGAACGGCGGCGACTATTTCGAGCGGCCCTGGCTCGGCGCCGAGTTCACGGATGTCGATTCGCAGACGGCCGAGGCGCTCGGCATGGATCATCCGACCGGCGCGCTGGTGCAGAACGTGACGCCTGACAGCCCGGCGGAAAAAGGCGACCTGAAGCCGGGTGACGTGCTGCTGTCCATGAACGGCCGCAAGATCGAGACACCGGACGCGCTCGGCTACCGGCTGGCGACGGAAAGCAGCGGAACGACGGTGAAGTTCGAGGTGCTGCGGCGGGGCAAGGTGCAGACCGTTCCGGTGACGCTGGAACGTGCCCCGGAAGGCAGTGCGAGCAACCGGATCCAGGTGGAGGGCAACAGCCCGTTCGCGGGCGCAACGATCTCCGACCTGTCGCCGCGCCTTGCCCAGCGCCTGCATCTGCCGGAAGGCAAGAAGGGCGTGGTCATCATCGACCTGGCGCGAAATTCACCGGCCGCCCGTTTCGGGTTCCGGCCCGGCGATATCGTGGTCGACGTCAACGGCGAGGTTATCGAGAGCGCCAGCCAGTTGAACGGGATCGCGATGGAGCGCAGCCGCTGGTGGCGGTTCGCCATCGACCGGGATGGACAGATCCTGCGCCAGGTGCTGCGCTATTGAGGTTCTGATGGCCGATCTCTTTGCCGACCCGGCGCAACCCGCAGAGCCCGACAGGTCCCAGGCCAAGGGGCGCCCGCTTGCCGACCGGCTGCGCCCGGGCAGCCTTTCCGACGTCACCGGCCAGGAACACCTGACCGGGGCCGACGGCGTGCTCAGCCGCATGATCCGCTCCGGGTCGCTCGGGTCGATGATCTTCTGGGGCCCGCCCGGCACGGGCAAGACCACGGTCGCGCGGCTCCTGGCCGGCGAAACCGACCTGGCCTTCGAGCAGATCTCGGCGATCTTCTCCGGCGTCGCCGATCTCAAGAAGGCTTTCGACGCCGCGCGCCTGCGCCGGACCAACGGCCGCCAGACGCTGTTGTTCGTCGACGAGATCCACCGTTTCAACCGGGCGCAACAGGACAGCTTTCTTCCGGTGATGGAAGACGGCACGGTGATCCTGATCGGGGCGACGACGGAGAACCCGTCCTTCGAACTCAACGCGGCGCTGCTGTCGCGGGCCCGGGTGCTGACCTTCCGGCCGCACGACGAGGCGAGCCTGGCCATGCTGCTGGCCCGTGCCGAGACGGTGGAAGGCCGGCCTTTGCCGCTCGACGAAGGCGCGCGGGCGTCGCTGATCCGCATGGCCGATGGCGACGGACGGGCCGTGCTGACGCTGGCCGAGGAGGTGTGGCGTGCTGCGGGGCCCGGCGAAATATTCGACCAGGACGGCCTCCAGCGCGTGGTGCAGCGCCGCGCGCCGGTCTACGACAAGAGCCAGGATGGCCACTACAACCTGATCTCCGCGCTGCACAAGTCGGTGCGCGGATCCGACCCGGACGCCGCGCTCTACTACCTTTCGCGCATGCTGGATGCCGGCGAGACGCCGTTGTTCGTTGCCCGGCGCCTGGTCCGCATGGCCGTGGAGGATATCGGGCTGGCCGATCCGCAGGCGCTTGTCATCGCCAATGCGGCCAAGGACGCCTATGATTTCCTTGGCTCGCCGGAAGGCGAACTGGCGCTGGCGCAGGCCTGCGTCTACCTTGCCACGGCGCCGAAATCCAATGCCGTCTACATGGCCCACAAGGCGGCCATGCGGGCGGCCAAGGAGCACGGCTCGCTGTTGCCGCCGGCCCATATCCTCAATGCGCCGACGAAGCTGATGAAGGAAGAAGGCTACGGGACGGGCTACCTTTACGACCACGACCAGCCCGATGCCTTTTCAGGCCAGGACTATTTCCCGGAGGCCATGGGCCGCCAGACGTTCTATGCGCCACCGGACCGGGGCTTCGAGCGGGAAATCCGCAAGCGGCTGGACTGGTGGGAAAAATTGCGCCGCGACCGCGGGCGCTGAGACAAGGGTTCCGAATGTCCAGACTTCTCGCAGCCATCCGGCGCATCCCGTGGCCGACGCTCATCCTCATGGCGGCCCTCATTGGCGGCGCCCCGTTCGTTCCGGAGCCGCACCTGATCGAAAAGGCGCGCTGGCTGGTCGAAGGTCATCCGTTCCGTCCGGTCGACTGGTTCGACATTGCCTGGCATTCATGGCCACTGCTGCTGATCGCGATCAAGCTTTCCGGCCGGCGCCCCGGCGAGACGGCGGGTGATTGATACCGGTCAAGGCGCGGGCGGAAGGAGGCTGCCAATCTGAACCGGACCTGTCAGAGGAGATCCTCATGAAAGTCCTGTCCGCCATCGCCCTTTCCTTTCTTCTTGCCGGCACGGTTTCGGCGCCGGCAGACGGGGATTACCCGTGGTTCAACGACATCCGCATGCAGGCCGAGAGTGAGCTTGCCTGCGACGTCGATTATTTCCTGAATGCACGCGAGGGCGACCTGGGCGGAAAGCATACGCAGGAAGCCCGCTTGCAATGTACGGACGGACGGCGCTTCGACGCCGTGCGCGAGATACCGGAAACGAATTTCCGTTTCCTGGCCTGCGATACACAGGTCTGCTGAGGAGGCCCTGCCATGCATGTCGTCATCCTTTTCGCGACCGTCGAAGGCCAGACACGCAAGATCGCCCGGCACATGGCCGGCACGGTGCAGAGCCTCGGCCATGATGTCACCGTCTACGACGCCGCAGACCTGGAGGATGTGGACCTTGACCTGGCGGATGCCTTCATCGCCGCCGCCCCGGTTCATATCGGCCGGTTCCCGGCTCCCTTCGTTCACTGGGTCAAGGAGCGGGCAGATGCCCTGAACGGCAAGCGCTGTGCCTTCGTGTCGGTCTCGCTGGGCATTGCCTCCCAGTTCGAGGCGGAGAAGCGCGAGATCGAGGCCATCGGCGAGGCATTCTTCGCCGAGACCGGCTGGCATCCGGGCGCGGTGCACCACGCTGCCGGCGCGCTGCGCTACACCCGGTACGATTTCCTCAAGCGCCTGCTGATGCGCCATATCGCGGCCAAGGAGGGCGGCGACGTCGATACGTCGGAAGACCATGAGTATACCGACTGGGACGGGCTGGCGGCCTTCGTGACCGGTTTCCTGGCCGCTGACGGCTGAGCGGGCCGGCGGCTTCTCGCGACAGGCATTCGATGACCGTCCGACCACGGGGCAGGGGATCTGCCCGCGGGGCGGATTCTCCGCTTCACGTGCCGGTTGGACTGGTTTATCAACGGTCGCATGTTGCACACACTTCTTGTCGCCCTGGGCGGGGCAATCGGCGCATCGTTGAGGCATCTGACGGGGCAGTTCATGATGCGTCTCGCCGGCCCCAATTTTCCCTATGGCACGATCACGGTGAACATCGTCGGGTCCTTCGTGATGGGTCTGTTCGTGGCCTGGCTGTCGCGCCGGGCGGGCGGGACCAGCAGCGAATTGCGCCTTTTCTTCGCAACCGGCCTGCTGGGCGGGTTCACCACGTTTTCCGCCTTCTCGCTGGACGTGGCCACCCTGTGGGAACGCGGCGCGGAAATGACCGCGGCGGTCTATCTGCTCGCGTCGGTCATCCTGTCGGTCGCGGCGCTGTTTGCCGGCTTGTGGCTCGCAAGAAGCCTTGCATGATGCTATGGGCAGCGTTTCTTGCAAATGAGGACCAGACATGGCCGGCGTTGAACAGGTGACGGTGAGCGAGGACGAGAACGGCATGCGGCTGGACCGGTGGTTCAAGCTGCATGTGCCGGGCCTCGGCTTCGGCGCGCTGCAGAAGCTGCTGCGCACGGGGCAGATCCGTGTCGACGGCGGCCGGGCGAAGTCCGACACGCGGCTCGGTGCCGGGCAGACCGTCCGCATTCCGCCGCTGGGCGCCGATCTGAAGGACAACGACAGCGGGCCGCTGACCGCACGCACCATCAAGGACCGCGGCGACGGCGAAGTGCTGTCGAAGATGCTGCTCTACGAGGACGCCAAGGTCTACGTGTTCAACAAGCCGGCCGGTCTGGCGGTGCAGGGCGGCTCCGGCGTCGCCCGCCATGTCGATGGCATGCTGGAAGCCTGGCGCAACCAGAGGGGCGAGAAGCCGCGCCTGGTGCATCGCATCGACCGCGATACGTCGGGCGTGCTGGTGGTTGCGCGTACACGCGGCGCGGCGGTGAAGCTGACCGCTGCCTTCCGGGAACGCGAGACGAAGAAGACCTACTGGGCGCTGGTCAAGGGCGTGCCCAAGAAGGCGGAAGGGCGGATTTCCACCTGGCTGGTCAAGGAGCAGACCCCGGACGGCGACCGGATGCGTGTTGCTCGCCACGGCGAACCCGATTCCGATCACGCGGTCTCGCACTACCGCGTCGTCGACCAGGCGGGCCAGAACCTCAGCTGGCTTGAAATGGAGCCCTATACCGGGCGCACACACCAGTTGCGCGTTCACGCCGCGCACATCGGCTGCCCGATCATCGGCGATCCGAAATATTTCGAGGCCGACCAGAACTGGGAGTTTCCCGGCGGCATCCAGAACAGGCTGCACCTGCATGCGCGGCGGATCGTCATTCCCCATCCCGACGGCAAGGGCGTCATCGACGTGACGGCACCGCTGCCGCCGCACATGGTGCAGAGCTGGAACCTGCTCGGCTTCGACGAAGCGACGGCCGAGGCATGAGTACACTCGATGGCGCCAGCAACGCGACGCGCGCCCCCGGACCGGGCGCGATCGCGCTGATGGTGGTGCTGACATCGTGCTGGGGCCTGAGCCAGGTGGCGATGAAGATCGCCAATCTCGGCTACAGCCCGCTGACGCAGTGCTTTCTTCGCTCGGCGGTCGGCGCGCTGTGCATCGCCGGATGGTGCCTGGTGCGCGGCATCCCGCTGACGCTGCGTGACGGTACCCTCAGGCCCGGGCTCGTGGCCGGCCTGTTCTTCGCGGTCGAATTCATCCTCCTGTTCCTGGCGATGGATATCACCAGCGTGGCGCGCGGCGTGCTGATCTTCAATTCCATGCCGTTCTGGGTGCTGGCCGGGAGTCATCTCATCGGCCTGGAGCGCCTGTCGTGGCGCAAGCTGAGCGGCATGGCGCTGGCCTTCTGCGGCGTCTCGCTGGTATTCGCCGACAAGGTGACGCTGCCGTCGCATTTCGCCATCATCGGCGACCTGATGGTGTTCGGAGCGGCGCTGTGCTGGGCCGGCACCGTGCTGGTGATCAAGGTGACGCGGCTGGCGGAGTCGCCGCCTGAAAAGAGCCTGCTCTACCAATTGGGCGTATCGGCCATCGTGACGCTGCCGTTCATCCCGCTCGGTGGTCCGGCGTTGCGCGACGTCGGCTGGCTGCCGACGGCAACGCTGGCGTTCCAGGCGCTGTTCATCGTGTCGATCACCTACCTGGCCTTCTTCCGGATGGTGCAACGTTATTCCGCGTCCAGCCTGTCGAGCTTCGCGTTCCTGACGCCGCTGACCGGCGTGACGGCCAGCGCGCTGATCCTCGACGAACCGTTGAGCCCGCAGATCGGCCTGGCGCTGGCGCTGATCGGTGCCGGGCTGTTCCTGGTCAACCGGCCGCAGCGGCGCATGACGGGGAGGGCGGCATGAAACTTGTTCTGTTCGATTGCGACGGGACGCTGGTGGACAGCGCGGGCATCATCCACGGATGCATGGAACGTACTTTCGCGGAAGCGCAATTGCCGGTACCGACACCGGAGGGCACGCGCGGGATCATCGGCCTGTCACTCGACATCGCCATTGCCCGCCTGCTGGCGCGCGAGGTTGACGACGAGATCGGCGGGCTGGTGCAACGCTACAAGCACCATTTCGTGTCGATGCGCGCGGCGCCCGATTTTCGCGAGGACCTCTATGACGGCATCGCGCCGCTGATCGCCAGCCTGGCCCTGCGGGACGACATCCTGATCGGCATGGTCACCGGCAAATCCCGGCGCGGGGTGGAGTCGGTGTTCCAGACGCACGGATTCGGGCAGCATTTCCTGACCGTGCGCACGGCGGACGACTGCCCGTCCAAGCCGCACCCGGCGATGGTGCTGGAATGTTGCGCGGAAACGGGCATGGATCCAAAGGATACCCTTGTCGTCGGCGATGCGATCTACGATATGCAGATGGCGAAAGCTGCCGGTGCCGTTGCCATCGGCGTTTCCTGGGGCTACGGCGCGGCCGATGAGCTGCGCCGGCACGGGGCCGACGCGGTGCTGGAGCACCCATCCGGCCTGCACGACCATCTTTGAGAAGAAGGGGCTCGCGATGCGCGACATCCTCAACGACCTGGAACAGGGCAAGCTGTCCGATCCCGACCCGATGCGGCGGGCCCAGAAGCAGATGCAGGCGCCGCTGCCGAAGCGGTTCTACAAGGAAGCCGGCATCGCTCCGCACGAGGGCGGCCATGCCGTGACGCTGGACGGGCGCATCGTGCGCACGCCTGTTCGCAGCCCGATGGTGCTGCCGAGTGCCGGGGCCGCGCAACTGGTGGCCGACGAATACGGCGCGCAGGCCGAGGTCATCAACCCGATGAGCATGCCCGTGACGCGGCTGGCCAACACGGCCATCGATGGCGTGGCGGCGGACATGCAGGCGGTCGCCGAGGACGTCCAGCGTTTCTCAACGTCCGACCTGCTGTGCTATCGCGCCGGGTCGCCGGACCGCCTCGTCGCGCGCCAGTCCGAAGCCTGGGATCCCGTTCTGGACTGGGCGCAGAGTGCACTCGGCGCCCGCTTCGTACTCGCGGAAGGCGTCATGCACGTGGCGCAGCCGCGCGAGACGATCTCGGCGATCGGCCTTCACCTGCGCAGCTACGGCGATCCGTTCCGCCTGGCTGCCCTGCATTCCATGACCACGCTGACCGGCTCCGCGCTGCTGGCGCTGGCTGTTGCGCAAGGAGCCCTGACCTGGCCCGAGGCCTGGGACGCGGCGCATGTGGACGAGGACTGGAACATCGAACTGTGGGGCGAGGATGCCGAGGCCAGCGCACGGCGCAAGGCGCGGCGCGCCGAGATGGAAGCCGCCTTCCGCCTTTACGACGCCATTGGCTGATGCTGCTTCGGGAGTCGTTCCGGCCTTTTGAAGGCATGACTTGAAGCAAAACATGAAAAAGGCCCGGACGATCCGTCCGGGCCTTTTCCGTTCGATGCCGCGCAGCGCCTCAGATCGCCAGGTACTCGTGGCGAAGCTGTTCGTTGTCGAGCACTTCCTTGGCCGTGCCCTGGAAGACGACCTGGCCGGTGTCCATGATGACCGCGCGATCCGACAGGCGCAGGGCCGCGACGGCATTCTGCTCCACGATGATGGTGGTGATGCCGATGTCGCGGATCTGCTGGACGATCTTCTCGATTTCCTGGACGATCACCGGCGCCAGGCCTTCGTAGGGCTCATCGAGGAAGAGGATCTTCAGGTCACGGGCCAGTGCACGGGCCACGGCCAGCATCTGCTGCTCGCCGCCCGACATGGTGGTGGCTTCCTGGTTGCGGCGTTCCGCCAGGCGAGGGAAGTGCTCGTAGATCTTCTCGATCGGCCAGCCCTTCGGCTCGGTGACCTGGGCCAGGATCAGGTTTTCCTCCACCGTGAGGCCGCCGATGATGCGGCGATCTTCCGGCACGAGCTGGACGCCTTCTGCCGCGGCCTCGAAGGCGCGCATCTTGTGCAGCGGCTTGCCGTCGAGCCAGATTTCACCGGACTTGAGGGCAGGCGTGTCGACGCGTGCCAGCGTGCGCAGCGTCGAGGTCTTGCCGGCGCCGTTGCGGCCAAGCAGGGACAGGACTTCGCCCTTGGCAATGTCGAAGGACACGCCCTGGACGATGTAGGACTCGCCGTAATAGGCGTGAATGTCCTTGACGCTGAAATAGGGTGACGCGGATTTTTCGTTCAAGGTTATGGTCTCCCCTTCGAGTTCCCCCCGGGTTGCCACGGTCATCAGTGGGCCTCCCCAAGATAGGCTTCCTTGACCTTCGGGCTGTTGCGCACTTCCTCGGGCGTGCCTTCGGCGATGATGCGGCCCTGGGCCAGAACACTGATGCGGTCTGCCAGAGAGAACACCACATGCATGTCGTGTTCAATGATCACTTTCGTCATGCCGCGCTTCTTGATGCGCTTGAGCAGTTCGATCGTCATGTTGGTATCGTGGCGTGCCATGCCCGCCGTCGGCTCGTCCAGAAGCAGAAGCTTGGGCTTCTGGATCAGGCACATGGCCATTTCCAGCCGCCGCTTGTCGCCGCGCGACAGGCTGCCGGCAATCTGGTTGCTCTTTTCCAGCAGGCCGATGTCCTGGAGAACCTCTTCGGCCTCCGTGCGGATGTCGGCCTGACCGGAGAGGGCCGCCATGGCGTTGAAGCGGTAGGCGCCGTCACGCTTGGCGAAAGCCGGGATCATGACGTTGTCGAGCAGCGTCAGGTCGGCGAAGATCTCCGGCGTCTGGAAGACGCGGCTGACGCCAAGCTGGTTGATCTCGTGCGGCTGGTGCTGGTCCAGCGTCTGGCCGTTGAACACCACGTGGCCCGTGGTCGGCTTCAGGCGGCCGATGCAGACGTTGAGCAGCGTGGACTTTCCGGCGCCGTTCGGCCCGATGATCGCGTGCACGGTGCCTTCGCGGACCTGAAGGTCGACATCCGACAGGGCCTTGAGACCGCCGAAGCTCTTGGAGACATCGGCGACGTGGAGAACGATGTTTTCGCTTGCCGTGGTCATGCGTTCACTCCGCGGGCTGGGCGGCGGCCGTGTCGGGAGCACCGGCCCCCGGGCCGGAGCCGCCGCCAAGGCGATTGTAGATGCGCTGCAGGCCTTCCATGATGCCGCCAGGCAGGAAGATCACGATGAGCATGAAGACGACGCCGAGCGTCAGGTGCCAGCCTTCGCCGACGAACAGGCCCGTGAACCAGACGGCCACTTCGCGGGCCGCATCGGGCAGGAAGGAGAAGAGCTGTTCGAGGATGCGGTCGTTGAAGGAGGAGAAGATGTTCTCGAAGTACTTGATGACGCCTGCGCCGAGGATCGGGCCGATCAGCGTGCCGACACCGCCGAGAATGGTCATCAGGACCACTTCGCCGGATGCCGTCCACTGCATGCGCTCGGCACCGGCCAGCGGGTCGGTCACGGCCATCAGCGAGCCGGCAAGACCGGCATACATGCCGGAAATGATGAAGGCCGTCAGCAGGTAGGGCCTTGTGTTGAAGCCCGTGTAGCGCATGCGGTTCTGGTTCGACTTGATGGCGCGGAGCATCATCCCGAACGGTGAGCGGAAGATGCGCAGCGTCAGGAAGAAGCAGATGATCAGCGCCACGGCGCAGAAGTAGAAGCCGGGATAGCCGTTCATCGGGATGCCGAACAGGTCGGTCTGAGGCAGGCCCTCGCCGGGCGTGATGAAGGCATTGTCGATGATCCTCGGATCCTGCAGCGTCAACTGCAGGCCGGTCTCGCCATTGGTGATCGGGGTGAGCACCGAGTAGGCGAGGTTGTAGCTCATCTGGGCGAAGGCGAGGGTCAGGATCGAGAAGTAGATGCCGGACCGGCGCAGGCTCACGAAGCCGATGACGACGGCGAAAATGCCGGCGAAGAGAACGCCGAAGATCACCGCCGGGATGACGTTCATGGTGAAGAGCTTGAACGACCAGACGGCGGCGTAGGAACCGACGCCGAGGAAGGCCGCGTGGCCGAACGACAGGTAGCCGGTCAGGCCGAAGAGGATGTTGAAGCCCATGGCGAAGATGCCGAAGATGCAGAACTTCTGCAGCAGGGCGGGATAACCGGCGCCGAACGGCGTGAGCGTCCAGGGGCTGACCAGCACCACGATCGCGAAACCGAGTACCAGCAGCCAGTCGTTGCGTGACAGATTGCCGAACATGATTGATTAGTCCTCCATCACGCCTTTGCGGCCCATGAGCCCGCGCGGCATGGTGAGCAGAATGGTGACGGCGACCAGGTAGATGATGATCTGGTCGATGCCGGGAAGAATGCCTTTCACCTCGTTCATCGAGGCGAAGGACTGCAGGATACCGAGCAGGAAGCCGGCCAGCACGGCGCCGGGCAGGGAGCCCATGCCGCCGACGACCACGACCACGAAGCTGAGCACCAGGAAGTCCATCCCGAGATGGTAATCCGGCGGCAGGATGGGCGTGTACATCACGCCTGCGAGGCCGGCCACAACAGAGGCGATGCCGAAGACCACGGTGAACCTGCGCTCGATGTTGATGCCGAGCAGGCCGACGGTTTCCCGGTCGCGCATGCCGGCACGCACCACCATGCCGTAGGTGGTGAACTGGAGGAAGGCGAAGACCGCGCCGATGACCAGGAGCGAGAACAGGAAGTAGATCAGGCGCCACCAGGGGTAGACGATGAACATGTCGGTGAGGCCGAACCAGGAGGCGATGTCGGCGGTACCGTTGAACATGGCCGGAGCGTTCTGGGGCAGCGGGTTGGCGCCGAAGAACTTCTTGACGATCTCCTGCAGCACGATGGCCAGGCCGAAGGTGACCAGGATCTGGTCGGCGTGGGCGCGCTTGTAGAAATGGCGGATCAGCCCGCGTTCCATGGCAAGCCCGATCAGCAGCATGACCGGGATGGCCAGCAGGATGGAAATCGGCACCGACCAGTTGATGATCGAGGCGCCGAGATCGCCGAAGGCATATTCGAACCAGGGCTTGGCCGGCGGCGCGAACAACTGGCCTTCCGCCTTGGGCGGCTGGATCGGCCAGGTGATGATCTTGTTGAAGGTCACCGCGCAGAAGGCGCCGAGCATGAAGAGCGCGCCATGTGCGAAGTTGACGACGCCGAGCGTACCGAACACGAGGGTCAGGCCCAGCGCGATCAGCGCGTAGGCGGCCCCCTTGTCGAGCCCGTTGAGGATCTGGATGATGATTGCGTCCATGACGAATTCGCCCCGGTTCCCGTCTGCCGGCGGTGCCGGCGGTCCGGTCTAAGGTTTGCCCATGACGGACCGGCCGCCCCCCGAAAGGAGCGGCCGGTCGTATCGATTGCCGGTCAGGTCAGCACTTCTTCGCGTCCGACGGACCGAGATCGCCACCGAAGATGGCCGGATCGTAGGTCAGCGTCTCGCGGTCGACGACCTTGACCACCTTCAGCAGGTCGTATTCCGACTGCTTGTTCTCGTTGCCCTTCACGACCAGCGCGGACTTCATGCACTGGTGGTCGGCGCCACGGTAGAGCGTCGGGCCGTTGCCCATGCCGTCGAACTCGAAGTCCTCGAGGGCCTCGATCACCTTCGGAGCGAAGAAGGTGCCGGCGCGCTCGCAGGCATCGGCGTAGAGCAGCGTCTGGACGTAGCAGGTGTGAGCGGCCTGGGACGGCGGAGCGCCGTATTCAGCGCCGAAGGACTTCACGAAGGCCTGCGAGGCGTCGTCGTCCAGCGACCAGTTCCAGTTGGTGGTGCCGAGGATGCCCTTGATGTTGTCGCCGGCGCCCTTGGCCATGAGGCGGGAGAACAGCGGGACGATGATCTCGAAGTTCTTGCCGTTGACCTGCTTGTCCTTGAGGCCGAACTGGATGGCCTGGGTCAGCGAGTTCACCATGTCCTTGCCGTAGTGGTTCAGGATCAGGACGTCGGCGCCGGAGTTGAGGACC
The DNA here is from genome assembly GCF_002727065.1 of Zhengella mangrovi. Lineage (GTDB taxonomy): Bacteria > Pseudomonadota > Alphaproteobacteria > Rhizobiales > Rhizobiaceae > Zhengella > Zhengella mangrovi. Next base: position 27,181 of record NZ_PDVP01000019.1, read on the forward strand.
GGGGTGATGTACTGCGAATAGTCACCCGCGCCAACCGGCGTGCGGACGGTGGCGACCGTTTCCCAGCCGAGAGCCTCGGTGGTGTTCTTGATCGATTCTTCCTGCGTCCAGCCCCAGGTGTAGTCGGCGGTCAGGTGGTAGGCGCGGCGGTCGGTGCCGTATTCTTCCTTGAGCACCGGACCGAGCGCGACGCCGGACTGGTAGGCGTTGAAGAAGTGACGGAAGCCGTAGCGCTTCTTGTCCTTGCCGGTGGTGTCGTTGGAGTGGGTCAGGCCGGCCATGAAGATGATGCCCATCTCCTGGCAGAGGCCCTGCACGGCCACGGCGACGCCCGAGGACGAGCCGCCGGTGATCATGACGGCGCCTTCCTTCTCGATCATGCGCTTGGCGCTGTCGCGCGCGGCATCCGACTTGGTCTGGGTGTCGCCCGTGACGTAGGCGACCTTCTTGCCGAGGATGCCGTTGCCCTTCAGCGCCTTGGACGTGAAAGTGTTCATCATGCCGCCGTCGCCTTCACCGTTCAGGTGCTTGACGGCCAGCTGGTAGGCACGCAGCTCGTCCGCGCCTTCGTCGGCATAGGGACCCGACTGCGGCACGTTGAAGCCCAGGGTCACGGTGTCGCCCGTCGGCATGTTGCACGACATGTCCTCGGCGAAGGCGCCCTTGACGAAATGCATGGGCGCGGCAAGCGCCACACCGCCGGCCGCACCCACCTTGAGGATACCGCGGCGGTTGAAAATCAATTTAGACATGAAAGTCCTCCCGAATTCAGGTTGAAACCTGCCGACCCTTTGTCCTCCAAAGGCCGAAGGTGAGCGCATGCTAACGTCTGTTCCTCCGATTTCTCAATGCGGCTTTCGGATATGCGGCAAAGGTATTAGGTGCAATGCAAAAAGGCGTATCGGGAAATCATCTTATGCTTTTCTCGGGCATGAAAAAAGGCCCCGGCGGATGAACCGCCGGGGCCTTTCGTTCGTCGTGACCGGAGATCAGACGGAGTAGTACATGTCGAATTCGACCGGGTGCGGCGTCATTTCGTAACGCAGCACTTCTTCCATCTTCAGCTCGATGAAAGCGTCGATCTGGTCGTCGTCGAAGACGCCACCGGCGGTCAGGAACTTGCGATCCTTGTCGAGGCTCATCAGGGCTTCACGCAGCGAGCCGCAGACGGTCGGGATCTTCTTGAGCTCCTTGGCCGGCAGGTCGTAGAGGTCCTTGTCCATGGCCTGGCCCGGATGGATCTTATTCTTGATGCCGTCGAGGCCGGCCATCAGCATCGCGGCAAAGCCGAGATACGGGTTGGCCGTCGGGTCGGGGAAGCGCACTTCCACGCGCTTGGCCTTCGGGTTGGAGCCGAAGGGAATGCGGCAGGAGGCCGAACGGTTGCGGGCCGAATAGGCCAGCAGGACCGGGGCTTCGTAGCCGGGGACCAGGCGCTTGTAGGAGTTGGTCGACGGGTTGGTGAAGGCGTTGATCGCCTTGGCATGCTTGATGATGCCGCCGATGTAGTACAGGCAGTTCTCGGACAGGCCGGCGTATTCATTGCCGGCGAAGGTCGGCTTGCCGTCCTTCCAGATCGACTGGTGGACGTGCATGCCCGAGCCGTTGTCGCCGAATACCGGCTTCGGCATGAAGGTCGCCGTCTTGCCGTAGGCGTTGGCCACCTGGTGAACGACGTACTTGTAGATCTGCATCTTGTCGGCGTTGCGGGTCAGCGTGTCGAACTTGATGCCGAGCTCGTGCTGGGCCGCGGCCACCTCGTGGTGGTGCTTCTCGACCGTGACGCCCATTTCCGACATGACGGAGAGCATCTCGGAGCGCATGTCCTGTTCCGAATCGATCGGCGGAACCGGGAAGTAGCCGCCCTTGATGCGCGGACGGTGGCCGAGGTTGCCAGTCTCGTAGTCGGAGTCGTCGTTGGACGGCAGTTCGGTGGAGTCGAGCTTGAAGCCCGTGTTGTACGGATCGGCCTTGTACTTCACGTCATCGAACACGAAGAACTCGGCTTCCGGACCGACGAAGACGGTGTCGCCGATGCCTTCGGCGCGCATGTAGGCCTCGGCCTTCTTGGCGGTGCCGCGCGGGTCGCGGTTGTAGGCCTCGCCCGAGACCGGGTCGAGAATGTCGCAGATCACGACCATGGTCGACTGGGCGAAGAACGGGTCCATGTGCGCGGTGGCCGTGTCGGGCATCAGCACCATGTCGGACTCGTTGATGGCCTTCCAGCCGGCGATCGAGGAGCCGTCAAACATGACGCCGTCGGCAAACATGTCCTCGTCGACGCAGGTGACGTCCATGGTGACGTGCTGCATCTTGCCTTTCGGGTCGGTGAAGCGCAGGTCGACGAACTTGACGTCGTTGTCCTTGATCTGCTTCAGGATATCATTTGCTGTCGTCATGCTGAATTCCCTTTGTAATGACGAATAACTTGCAGTTCGGGCCGGAGACGCCGCCTCAGACGGCGTCGATGCCCGTCTCACCGGTGCGGATGCGGATGACTTCCTCGACGTTGGAGACGAAGATCTTGCCGTCGCCGATGCGTCCCGTCTGGGCCGCCTTTCGGATCGCCTCGATGGCAGTCTCCACGGCATCATCGCCCAGAACCACCTCGACTTTCACCTTGGGAAGAAAGTCGACGACGTATTCGGCGCCACGGTAGAGTTCGGTATGCCCCTTCTGACGACCAAAGCCCTTGGCTTCAGTCACGGTGATGCCCTGAAGCCCGACTTCCTGAAGGGCCTCCTTCACCTCGTCCAGCTTGAAGGGTTTGATGATCGCTTCGATCTTTTTCATGGAAAGAACGGCCTCCGCATTGGTGAAAAACGGGCCTCGGGCCCGCTCCGCATCAAAGTAAGCATGAACTGTGCCAGATTTTTCCGCTGCGCCTGTCCACGCCCCTTTCACGCTGAAAAAATTGTTCCTGCCCACGGTCCGGCCGGTTGTTGCTCCTTCCGCCAGCAGGCAACCCGCCGTCACGCGGCTGGAGCGCGAGGCGATGGGGCATTCATAGCCTGTCTTTCCCGTTCAAAAAATAGGCAAAATGCATAAAGATTGTGCATGGAGATCGAAAAGTTGAATCGCCACTGGCCGGATCGGCCGAAGGCGGACTTGCGGATGCCTGTCCGGCACTCGATAAAAGCCTTTCAGGAAGGCAGGAGGCGGGGCGACAGGCAATGCACGAAATTCTGAGTCCGGCCGAAATGGGAAGGGCGGATGCAGCGGCCATCGCGGCCGGTCCGCTTGACGGACCCGGGCTGATGGAAAATGCGGGCCGTGCGGTTCACCGGGCCATCCTTCAACGGTTTCCCGGCGTCGCCAGCGTCGCCGTTCTCTGCGGGCCGGGGAACAACGGCGGAGACGGCTATGTCATTGCGCGTCTGCTCGCGGCGGACGGGATGACCGTCCGCGTTCATGCGCTGGCCGACCCGCGACCCGGCAGCGACGCCGCGCGCGCGGCGTCATCCTGGACCGGCGATGTCCATCCCCTGGAGCGGTTCGATCCGGACGGTGCCGACCTGGTGGTCGATGCGCTCTTCGGTGCCGGTCTTTCGAAGCCGCTGTCGGGTGAATCCGCGCGTGCGGCCGAAGCCTGCTCGTCCGCGAAGGTTCCCGTCGTGGCCGTCGATCTTCCGTCCGGTCTCTCGGGCGATACCGGGCAACCGCTCGGGCCATGCTTCCGGGCCGTTCTGACGGTGACCTTCTTTCGCAAGAAGCCGGGGCATGTGCTGATGCCGGGCCGGACGCTGTGCGGCGACCTGGTCGTGGCCGATATCGGCATCGCGGACACGATCCTGGCCACCATCGGTCCGAAGACCAGCGAAAACCTGCCCGGGCTCTGGGCTGCCTGCCTGCCGCGTCCGGATGCCGGGACCCACAAATATGCCCGCGGCGCGGCCGCCGTGCTGTCGGGTGGAGCCGCTTCCACGGGCGCGGCACGGCTGGCGGCCATGGCGGCGGCGCGCAGCGGGGCCGGGGCCGTGACCGTGCTTTCGCCTCCCTCGGCCGTACTGGTCCACGCGGCGCACCTGACCTCCGTCATGGTCCGGTCGGTGGCCGATGCGGACGCCATCGGGAGCTTCCTCGGCGAGGGCAAGACGCGCGCCGCGGTCGCCGGTCCGGGCGCAGGTCTCGGCCCTTCGACCCGGGCGGCCGTGCTCGCCCTGTTGCAGGCGCCGGCCGGCACGGACGGGCGCGGCCTGAATGCCATCGTGCTCGATGCCGATGCGTTGACGGTCTTCCAGGATGATCCGCCCGCGCTCTTCTCTGCCATCCGCGACAGCGGATCGGCCGTCGTACTGACGCCGCACGCCGGGGAGTTCGCGCGGCTCTTCCCGGACCTTGCAAGCGACGCAGCAATAGCCAAGACCGAACGAGCGCGCAGGGCCTCGGCGCGGGCGGGCGCGGTGGTGCTGCTGAAAGGCAGCGACACGGTGATCGCCGAACCCCACGGCCGTACCGCCGTCAATACCAACGCCACCGCGGTACTTGCCACGGCCGGGTCGGGTGACGTGCTCGCCGGGATCATCACCGGCCTTCTGGCCCAGGGCATGCCGGCCTTCGAGGCGGCCTGCGCCGGCGCCTGGCTGCACGGCGAGGCCGGCCATGCCGCCGGCCTGCGCCCCATCGCCGAAGACCTTGTCTCGGCGCTCGGCCGGCTGGCTTTTCCCGGGGCTTGAAAGCGCAGGCGCCCCGCTGGCCGGCTCAGGCCTTGCCGATCTCGACCTTGCGGGCGGCCGGGGCCGCTTCCTTGCGCTTCGGCATAGTGACCGTCAGGACACCCTTGTCGAACTTCGCGTCAATGGCATTCGCGTCGACCCGCTCGGGGATCGGAATGGAGCGCTGGAACGAACCGTAGGACCGCTCGATGACGTGGACGTCGTCCCTGTCGCCGTCATGCTCGATCTTCTTTTCGCCCTTCAGCGTCAGCATTCCGTTGCGGATCGTCAGGTCAACCTGGTCCTCCGTCATGCCGGGGAGTTCGGCGGTGACGGTGATGGCCTGATCGTTCTCGGCAATGTCGATGGCCGGGCGAATGGCGCCGGTCATGTCCAACGACGGCAGGCCGCTCCTGCCAGCCAGTGTGCTGCCGGAGCCGAAAAAGCCTTCCATCAGGTCATCCATCTGCTTGCGGAAATCGGTAAAAAGATTTCCGGACCAGGGTGAAAGCGCGTTCTTCGCGGGCTTGTCTGACATGGGAACCTCCTTCCTCTTTCGCCCGCAACGGTTCATGCGGGCGAGAGGAAGATGCCAGACGGAACGGCCGCGGCATTGACGATGGTCAAGCCGGGGGGGGGCGAGGCCCGGCCGCCTACTCGGCGGCCTCGACCTTGTGGCCCGCCCTGCGGGCCAGGAGATCCTTGAGATAGGCACCGGTGTGGCTGCGCGGCTCGGCGGCAATGTCTTCCGGCGTGCCCGAGGCCACCAGTTCGCCGCCGCCGTCTCCGCCCTCCGGACCGAGGTCGAGGATCCAGTCGGCGGTCTTGATGACCTCGAGATTGTGCTCGATGACGACCACGGTATTGCCCTGTTCGACGAGTTGGTGGAGCACTTCGAGCAGCTTGGCCACGTCGTGGAAGTGCAGGCCCGTGGTCGGCTCGTCGAGGATATAGAGCGTGCGCCCGGTCGCCTTGCGCGAGAGTTCCTTGGCGAGCTTGATGCGCTGCGCCTCGCCACCGGACAGGGTGGTTGCCTGCTGGCCGACGTGGATATAGCCGAGGCCGACGCGCGCCAGTGTTTCCAGCTTGTCGCGGATCGCCGGAACGGCGGCGAAGAAGGCCGCGCCTTCCTCCACCGTCATGTCGAGCACGTCGGCGATCGACTTGCCCTTGTAGGCGACTTCCAGCGTCTCGCGGTTGTAGCGCTTGCCGTGGCAGACGTCGCACGTGACGTAGACATCGGGCAGGAAGTGCATCTCGATCTTGATGACGCCGTCGCCCTGGCAGGCCTCGCAGCGGCCGCCCTTGACGTTGAAGGAGAAACGCCCGGGCTGGTAGCCACGCGCCTTGGCTTCGGGAAGGCCGGCGAACCAGTCGCGAATCGGCGTGAAGGCACCGGTGTAGGTGGCCGGGTTGGAGCGGGGCGTCCGGCCGATGGGCGACTGGTCGATGTCGATGACCTTGTCGATGTGCTCCAGCCCCTCGATGCGGTCATGCGGTGCGGGGTTCTCGCGCGCGCCCATGATACGGCGCGAGGCGGCACGGAACAGTGTCTCGATAAGGAAGGTCGACTTGCCGCCGCCGGAGACGCCGGTGACGCAGGTGAAGGTGCCGAGGGGAATGTCGGCGGTGACGCCCTTCAGGTTGTTGCCGCGCGCATCGACCACGCGAATGCGCTTCGTTTTCGACGGCTTGCGGCGCTCGGCCGGCACGGCGATGCCCATGGCGCCCGAGAGATACTTGCCGGTCAGCGATTCCGGATGGGCCATGATGTCGGCCGGCGTGCCGCTGGCGATGACCTTGCCGCCATGAATGCCGGCAGCCGGGCCGATATCGACCACGTAATCGGCGGCCAGGATCGCATCCTCGTCGTGCTCGACAACGATCACGGTATTGCCGAGATCGCGCAGGTGCTTGAGCGTCGCCAGCAGGCGGTCGTTGTCCCGCTGGTGCAGGCCGATGGAGGGCTCGTCGAGCACGTAGAGCACGCCGGTGAGGCCCGAGCCGATCTGCGAGGCAAGGCGGATGCGCTGGCTTTCGCCACCCGACAGCGTGCCGGAATTGCGCGACAGGGTCAGGTAGTCCAGCCCGACGTCATTGAGGAACTTCAGCCGTTCGCGGATCTCCTTGAAGATACGCGCGGCGATCTCGTTCTGCTTGTCGGTCAGGCGCTCCGGCAGCGTTTCGAACCATTCGTTGGCCCGGCGGATCGACATGTCGGTGACCTGGCCGATGTGCAGGCCGTCGATCTTGACCGCCAGCGCCTCGGCCTTCAGCCTGAAGCCGGAACAGACCGGGCAGGGGGTGGCCGACATGTAGCGCTCGATCTCCTCGCGCGCCCAGGACGATTCGGTCTCCTTCCAGCGGCGCTGGAGGTTGGGCACCACGCCCTCGAAGGTCTTGGCGGCCTTGTAGGTGCGCAGGCCGTCATCGTAGGTGAACTCGATCTTGCGCTCGCCTGTGCCGTTGAGAATGGCGTCCCTGGCTTCGTCGGACAGGTCGCGCCAGCGGTCGCCGACCTTGAAGCCGTAGGCCTTGCCGAGGCCTTCCAGCGTCTGCAGGTAATAGGGCGAGGTCGACTTTGCCCAGGGCGCGATGGCGCCTTCGCGCAGCGCCACGTGTGGTTCCGGCACGACGAGGGCGGGGTCGATGGCCTGCTGGTGGCCGAGGCCGTCGCAGCCCGGGCAGGCACCGAAGGGATTGTTGAACGAGAACAGGCGCGGCTCGATCTCGGGTATGGTGAAGCCGGACACCGGGCAAGCGAACTTCTCCGAGAAGATCATCCGCTCGTGCGTCTCGTTCTTGGACCGGTTGGCGGCTTCGCCCGAGAGCTCCTCGGGCGGCAGCGGGCGGTCGGCATATTCGGCGATGGCGAGGCCATCGGCGAGCCTCAGGCAGGTCTCGATGGAATCGGCCAGGCGCGCGGCGAGATCGTCGCGCACCACGACGCGGTCGACCACGACGTCGATGTCGTGCTTGTACTTCTTGTCCAGCGCCGGCACGTCGGCGATCTCGTGGAACTCGCCGTCCACCTTGACGCGCTGGAAGCCCTTCTTCTGCAGTTCGGCCAGTTCCTTGCGGTACTCGCCCTTCCGGCCGCGCACGATGGGCGCCATGATGTAGAGGCGGGTGCCTTCCTCCATGGCCAGCACACGGTCGACCATCTGGCTGACCGTCTGGCTTTCGATCGGCAGGCCGGTGGCGGGCGAGATCGGCACGCCGGCGCGGGCGAACAACAGGCGCATGTAGTCGTAGATCTCGGTGACCGTGCCGACAGTGGAACGCGGGTTGCGGCTGGTCGTCTTCTGCTCGATGGAAATGGCCGGCGACAGGCCGTCGATCTGGTCGACGTCGGGCTTCTGCATCATTTCCAGGAACTGGCGGGCGTAGGCGGACAGGCTCTCGACGTAGCGGCGCTGCCCCTCGGCGTAGATCGTGTCGAAGGCGAGCGACGACTTGCCCGATCCGGACAGGCCGGTCATCACGATCAGGCTGTCGCGGGGAAGGTCGAGATCGACATTCTTCAGGTTGTGTTCGCGCGCGCCGCGCACGGAGATGTACTTGTGGTCTGTCATGTCTGCTCGCAGCATGTTCGGCCCGCCGGCCGGCCTGGGAGATGGCCTGGAAAACATATCCGGCGTGTCGCCGCCGATCACGCCTCTCATGTAGTCATTGTGCACGGCAGGGAAAGGGGCATCGGATCACCTGCTGACGGCACGTTGCCAGTCTATCCACAGAAATGCGGACAAAACAAGAACATCTGTGGATAAGCGGTGGAAAACCGCTGGCTGGCGGCGAAAAATGTGATCGGCAGCGCCATTGACGAGACGCGGTGCGAGGCGCATCATTTTTCCGGCATCCGACGGTACGTGGCGCCAGCGGAACGAAGCACCAGCGCGTGCTCCCGTGATGGCAGACAGTCCGTGGATGCGAAGGCCGGTCCGATCCGGCCGCATTGCAAACCAACGGGAAGAGGAGAGGAGCATGAATCCGCCGAAGAGTCCCGGCAGGCCCGCCGAACGAGGACGGGCCACGGGTTGCAAGGCCTCCTGGCGCTTGAGCAGCGCCGCGTGACAGGGGACACCGGCAATTCGCCGACAATCTGATTTTCGAACGGGACGGGCGTGAGGCACTTTTTGAACGCCTCGCAGGTGTCCGGCCCGCCACAGCATCCGGTCCACGACCGGTTGAAGGGGTCAAACCCATAGAGGCCCGGCGCGCGCAAGACACAGGATCGCGGCCGGGCCGTTTGCTGCCCGATACCGCATCTGGATGAGCGCTGCGCAACCATTGCAGCGCCTGCCGGCGCACCGAGAGGGGGGAAGGTCTGGTCTTCGTTCTCGAAGCGAGGCCGCCACGGTTCCTGGCTGCCCAATTGACGCTGGAACAAAAAAAGAACATCATGATCCGGCATCATGCGCAGGGCCTGAAGTGCGCAAAGAGGGCGTAAAGCTTCTGTGGACAGGTGCGCTGATGCCGCGCGTCCGCCTGGTTGACAGTGTAGGGTCCGGGCATTCGAAGAGAGATTGGTGAGGCGCTTTTCTTTGCGCCTCTTGCGACAAGTGGAGTGAATAGCCATGGCTGGTAGCGTCAACAAGGTCATCCTGGTGGGCAATCTGGGTGCCGATCCGGAGGTCCGCCGTCTCAATTCCGGCGATGCCGTGGTCAACATGCGCATAGCGACGTCGGAGTCATGGCGCGACAAGAATTCCGGCGAGCGCCGCGAGCGCACGGAATGGCACAATGTCGTCATCTTCAACGAACAGCTGGCCAAGGTGGCCGAGCAGTACCTGAAGAAAGGCATGAAAGTTTACCTGGAAGGCCAGTTGCAGACCCGCAAGTGGCAGGACCAGCAGGGCCAGGATCGGTACACGACCGAGATCGTCCTGCAGCGCTATCGCGGCGAGTTGCAGATGCTCGACAGCCGCGGGCAGGGCGGCGACCAGGGACAGGTCAGCTATGGCGGCGGCTCGCGCGGCGGGTCCGACTTCGGCTCGTCAGGGCCGTCGGGCGGCAGCAATTACGGCGGCGGCCAGCAGGGCGGCGGTTACTCGCGCGACCTCGACGACGAAATCCCGTTCTGAGGGCCGGCTGCGGGGGCATGGCGCAGCGTCTCGCCCATGTGCAACTCGTCGTGCCTGACTACGACCCGGCCATCGCCTTCTATTGCGGCGTGCTGGGCTTCGACCTGATCGAGGACAGTTACCAGCCGGAGCAGGACAAGCGCTGGGTGGTTGTGGCGCCGCCGGGCGGCGGCGCTTCGCTCGTCCTCGGGCGTGCCGGGTCGCCCGAGCAGGTTGCGGCCGTGGGTAACCAGGCCGGCGGGCGGGTCTTCCTGTTCCTGCAGACCGATGATTTCGCCCGCGACTACCGGCGATACGGCGAGGCGGGGGTCGAGTTCGCACGGCCGCCCAAGGAAATGGACTACGGCACCGTTGCGGTTTTTCGCGATCCGTTCGGCAATCTCTGGGACCTGATCCAGTTCGCAGACGGGCATCCGCTGGCGGGTGCCCTGGAGCCATGACCCATTCGTGACTGGCGCGTGTCCGGCACGGCCGTCATCATGGCGGCATGAAATCTCTGACTTTTGCCATCCTGATTTCCCTTTCTGCCGGTCCGGTCTTCGCCGGCCCGGCCGATGTCGTCGCGGTCCGCTACGACCAGGGCTCCGACGGGACCTATTCGTTTCATGTCACGGTCCGCCATGACGATGCGGGCTGGGATCATTATGCCGACCGGTGGCAGGTCCTTGGACCCGACGGGACGGTGCTCGGCGAACGGGTGCTGGCCCATCCGCACGACAACGAGCAGCCGTTCACCCGGAGCCAGTCGGGCATCGTCATTCCCGATGAGGTGGACGAAGTCACGGTGCGTGCCCACGACACGGTTCACGGGTGGAGCGGGCAGGAGGCGACCGTGGCGATGAAGGGCCGCTTCTGAGCGCGCCCTCTCACGCTTCTTCGCCCTGTCCCTGCCGGAAGATGCCCGCCGTCCAGGCCATGCACGTCAGGACGCGGCGAGCGCCTTCACGCCGTCGGCGACGAACTGCACTGCCAGAGCCGAGAGAATCACGCCGAGCAGGCGGGTCAGGATCGAGCGGCCGGTCTCGCCGAGCACCTTGTCGATGCGGTCGGCGAGCAGGAAGACGAACCATGTCAGCCCGATGATGGCGGCGATGATGCCGATCAGGGCGGCGCGCGGCCCGGGTTCGGAAAACTGGCCGGACAACAGGATGACGGCGGAAATGGCGCCGGGGCCGGCTATCAGCGGAATGGCCAGCGGAAACACGGCGACCTGGCGGATCTCGTCGGCGCTGATGGCGACTTCGGCCGTGTGCTCGTGGCGCTGCTGGCGTTTCTCGAAGATCATCTCGAAGGCAATCCAGAACAGCAGCAGCCCGCCGGCCACGCGGAAGGCGGGCAGGGTGATGCCGAAAACGGCGAGAATGCCGGCGCCTGCAAGGGCAAAGAGGGCGAGCAGGGCAAAGGCCAGCGCGGCGGCGCGCCAGGCCACCTGGTTGCGCTGGCTGCGATCCATGCCGTTCGTCACCGCCAGGAAGAGGGGGGCGAGGCCGGCGGGGTCGATGGTGACCAGCAATGTCACCACCGCGGTGGCCATCATGTCGTTGAACATCGCGAATCCGATCCCGTCTTCCGTTTGCCGGCCCGAAGCCTAGCCGGTTTTGGCGGCCGAATCGACCACGGTCGCGCGGCCGTTCCGCGTGCCCGGCGCATTCCTGCGCTCAGCTTTGGATAACTGCCCGGGAAATTGGAATGACCGGCCGGAATCCTATATACGGAAACAAGTGATTCCAACGTGATCGTGACACGCATTTGACTGATCAGCCAACACCTCCCGGGCTGCCCGAAGGCATCGAGCCCGTCTCCATCATCGAGGAGATGCAGCGCAGCTATCTCGACTACGCCATGAGCGTGATCGTGAGCCGTGCGCTGCCCGATGTCCGCGACGGCCTGAAGCCGGTTCACCGGCGCATTCTCTACGCGATGCACGAGGGCGGATTCCACTGGAACCGCAAATACGTGAAGTCGTCGCGCATCGTCGGCGACGTCATGGGTAAGTATCACCCGCACGGCGACGCGGCGATCTACGATGCCATGGTGCGCATGGCGCAGGACTGGTCGATGCGCGTGCCGCTCATCGACGGGCAGGGCAATTTCGGTTCCATCGACGGCGATCCGCCGGCGGCGATGCGCTACACCGAATCGCGTCTCGCCAAGGTGGCGCACGACCTGCTGGAGGATATCGACAAGGAAACCGTCGATTTCCAGGAGAACTACGATTCGTCCGGCTCCGAGCCCAAGGTTCTTCCGGCGCGCTTCCCCAACCTGCTGGTCAACGGCTCGGGCGGCATTGCCGTCGGCATGGCGACCAACATCCCGCCGCACAACCTCGGCGAACTGGTCGACGGCTGCGTCGCGCTGATGGACAACCCGGCCATCACGCTGCCGGAACTCATGGAGCACATTCCCGGCCCGGACTTTCCGACCGGGGCAATCGTGCTCGGCCGGTCCGGCATCCGTTCGGCCTACGAGACGGGCCGCGGGTCGATCATCATGCGCGGCCGCGCGCATATCGAAACCGTGCGTGCCGAGCGCGAGGCAATCGTTGTCACGGAAGTGCCGTACCAGGTCAACAAGGCCTCGATGATCGAGAAAATGGCCGAACTGGTCCGCGACAAGCGGATCGAGGGCATTTCTGACATCCGCGACGAATCCGACCGCCAGGGCTACCGCGTCGTCGTCGAACTGAAGCGCGACGCCAATGCGGACGTCGTGCTGAACCAGCTCTACCGCTACACGCCGCTGCAGACCTCGTTCGGCGCGAACATGGTGGCGCTCAACGGCGGCAAGCCGGAACTGATGACGCTGCTGGACATGCTCCGGGCGTTTGTCTCGTTCCGCGAGGAAGTGGTCAGCCGGCGGACGAAATACCTGCTGCGCAAGGCGCGCGAGCGGGCCCATGTGCTCGTCGGCCTGGCCATCGCCGTGGCGAATATCGACGAGGTGATCAAGCTGATCCGCCACGCGCCGGACCCGGCAACGGCGCGCGAGCAGTTGATGACGAGGCGCTGGCCGGCCCACGACGTGGCGCCGCTGATCCGGCTGATCGACGATCCGCGCCACAAGGTCAACGAAGACGGCACCTACAACCTCTCGGAAGAGCAGGCCCGCGCCATCCTCGACCTGCGGCTGCAGCGACTGACGGCGCTGGGGCGCGACGAAATCGCCGACGAGCTGAACAAGATCGGCGAGGAAATCCGCGACTATCTCGACATCCTGTCGTCGCGTGCCCGCATCCAGCAGATCGTCAAGGACGAGCTGACGGCGGTCAAGGACGAGTTCGGCACGCCGCGGCGTACCGAGCTGGCCGAGGGCGGCCCGGACATGGATGACGAGGACCTGATCGCGCGCGAGGACATGGTCGTCACCTTCAGCCACGAAGGCTATATCAAGCGCGTGCCGTTGTCGGTGTACCGGGCGCAGCGCCGTGGCGGCAAGGGCCGGTCCGGCATGTCGACCAAGGACGAGGATTTCGTCACCCGGCTGTTCGTGGCCAACACGCACACGCCGGTGCTGTTCTTCTCGTCGCGCGGGATCGTCTACAAGGAAAAGGTCTGGCGCCTGCCGGTCGGTACGCCGCAGTCGCGCGGGAAGTTCCTGCGCAACATGCTGCCGCTGCAGGACAACGAGCGTATCACCTCGATCCTGCCGCTGCCGGAGGACGAAGACAGCTGGGGCGAACTGGACGTGATGTTCGCCACGACGCGCGGGACCGTGCGGCGCAACAAGCTGTCCGACTTCGTCCAGGTCAACCGCAATGGCAAGATCGCCATGAAGCTGGATGACGAGGGCGACGAGATCCTGTCCGTCTCCACCTGCACGGAAGACGATGACGTGGTGCTCACCACGGCGGTGGGCCAGTGTATCCGGTTCCGGGTCACCGACGTGCGCGTGTTTGCCGGGCGCAACTCGATCGGCGTTCGGGGCATCGCGCTTGGCGAAGGCGACAGCGTCATCTCGATGGCCATCCTGGGCCATGTCGATGCGGAACCGTCGGAGCGCGCGGCCTATGTCAAGATCGCGGCTGCGGAACGGCGTTCGGCCCACGGTGACGAGGACGAACCGGCGGAAGGGCTGACCGGCGAGGACGCCGAGGCCGCTGAACTGTCGCCAGAACGGGTCGAGGAGTTGCGTGCACGCGAGCAGCACCTGCTGACCGTTTCCGAATTCGGCTACGGCAAGCGGTCGTCGTCCTACGAGTTCAGGATTTCAGGCAGGGGCGGCAAGGGCATCCGCGCGACCGACATCTCAAAGACCGAGGAAATCGGCCCTCTGGTTGCGATGTTCCCGGTGGAAGGCGGCGACCAGATCATGCTGGTCACCAATGCCGGCAAGGTCATCCGCGTGCCCGTCGAGGGCATCCGCTTCGCCAGCCGGGCGACCAAGGGCGTCACAATCTTCAAGACGGCCGAGGGCGAGCGCGTCGTTTCCGTCGAGCGGATATCCGAACCGGAACCTGAGGACGTCGAGGACGACGCTCCTGGAGGCGAATCGGATGGTCCGGTCGAAACCGGTGACGGTGAGGGTACGCCCGAGGCGTAACACCGTCAGTAGCGCCGGCTGGTGCGGTTGTAACCAAAGCGTGGCCGGATGCGTTCCGGCTGCGGCTCGGGTTTGAGGTCACCAACCAGGCCGATCACGGTGGCGATCAGCATGGCAACGGTCATGGCAGAGGCAAGCAGCACGATCATCATTGGCTTTCTCCTTGCTTACATGACGCATCAGAGCGCCAAAAGTTTCAAACAACGCTTTCGCAACATTGCGTGAGTTTGCTTGAATGGACCGTGATTGCTCCGTTCATCGGCCGTTCATACTGGCGGGTGAACCTTGCGCGAGGCCGATTGCCGGTTGAACACAGGGGCTTCGGACCTGCCTCGGACAGGGCCTGTCGATGCGATTTCATTTGCCTGGTTTTCCTGCACTCCTGCTGCGCCGGATGAGGCCGCCGGCAAGAAAAAGTTCTCGCTTTGCAGTATTTCGCGACCAGGGACGCGAAACCGGTTTCCACTTTCCCTGCAATTGATCTAGAAGCGCTGTCATGAGCGAGAAAAAAGCCATCTATGCGGGCTCGTTCGACCCGCTCACCAACGGTCACCTCGACGTGCTCCACGGCGCGCTGGCGCTGGCGGACACGGTCTTCGTTGCCATCGGCATTCATCCGGGCAAGAAGCCGCTTTTTTCCTTTGAAGAACGGCTGCGGCTGATCGAGGAAGTCGGGGAGGCCCAACTGGGAGCCGACCATGCCCGTCTGCGAGTCGTCGCCTTCGACGGTCTCGTCGTCGATGCGGCGCGGGCGCATGGCGCAACGATGATGATCCGCGGCCTGCGTGACGGGACCGATCTCGACTACGAAATGCAGATGGCGGGCATGAACGGGCAGATGGCCCCGGATATCGGCACGGTGTTCCTGCCGGCCAGCCCGGCCGTCCGGCATATCACCGCCACATTGGTACGCCAGATCGCGGCCATGGGCGGCGACATTTCCGGTTTCGTCCCGGGTGTCGTCGAGAAAGCCCTGAAATCGAAATTCTGATCCGATCGGAGAAATGACATCCATGTCCATCCTGCGCTTCGCTGCCGCAACGGCCCTTGCCGCTGCCATGAGCCTTTCGGCCCTTCCGGCTTTCGCCTCCAAGCTCGTCATCACGCTGAAGGACGGTGACGTCGTCATCGACCTGGCCGACAAGCTTGCGCCCAAGCATGTCGAGCGCATAAAGGCGCTGGCCGAATCGGGCGCCTACGACAACGTCGCCTTCCACCGCGTCATCGACGGCTTCATGGCGCAGACCGGCGACGTGCAGTTCGGCGACATGGAAGACGGCTTCGATCCGGGCCGCGTCGGAACCGGCGGTTCCGACATGCCGGATCTTCCGGCGGAGTTTTCCGACGCGCCGTTCGAGGAAGGCGTGGTCGGCATGGCGCGCTCGTCCAATCCGAACTCGGCCAATTCGCAGTTTTTCATCATGTTCGCACCGGCGCCGCACCTGAACGGCCAGTACACGGTGGTCGGCAAGGTCGAAAGCGGGATGGACCACGTTCATGCGATCAAGAAGGGCAGCCGGGCGGCCAATGGCTCGGTGGATGATCCTGACCGCATGATCAAGGTGCGCGTCGAAGAGTGAAATCACGAATCTGAACAGGAAGGTAGAGAGAATGGCTGAGATCAAGGATCCGGAAAACGCGCTGGTGATGGAAACCACGCAGGGCAAGGTCGTCATCGAGTTGTTCCCGGACCTGGCGCCCGGCCACGTCGGACGGATCAAGGAACTGGCGCGCGAAGGCGGCTATGACGGCGTTGTGTTTCACCGCGTCATCGACGGCTTCATGGCCCAGACCGGCGACGTGCGCTACGGCAAGAAGGGCGGCAAGGACTTCAACCCGGCGCGTGCCGGCATGGGCGGTTCCGACCGGCCCGACCTGAAGGCCGAGTTCTCAAACATGAACCACGGCCGTGGCACCTGCTCCATGGCACGGGCACAGAACCCGAACTCGGCCAATTCGCAGTTCTTCATCTGCTTCGAGGACGCCGGCTTCCTGAACCGCCAGTACACGGTCTGGGGCCAGGTCATCGAGGGGATGGAGAACGTCGACAAGATCAAGCGCGGCGAGCCCGTGCAGGATCCCGACTCCATCGTGTCGATGAAGGTCGCGGCCGATCTGTGATCGCCTTTCCGCTTGCTTTCGAGGGCGCCGGGCAACCGGCGCCTTTTTCATGTGCGGGCTTTGCCTGACCGTTCAAAGAGGCTATGTGCGCGGCCATGCGCGTTGACCTGTTCGATTTCGAGCTTCCCGAAACCTCCATTGCCCTGCGTCCGGCCGAACCGCGGGACGCGGCACGCATGCTGGTCGTGCGTCCGGGCGAGGGGCTGGAAGACTGCGGCGTGCTCGATCTCGCCGACCTGCTGGACCCCGGCGATGCGCTGGTTTTCAACGATACACGGGTCATCCCGGCGCAGCTGGAGGGGCTGCGCGTTCGCGATGGCGGGGAAGCGCGCGTCTCGGCGACGCTGCACATGCGCACCGGGCCTGACCGCTGGAAGGCCTTCCTCAAGCCCGGCAAGCGTGTAAAGGCCGGCGACCGGATCCGCTTCGGCCACGCCGGCAGCGCCTGCTTTCTCGGAACGCTGGATGCGACGGCCGGGGACAAGGGCGAGGGCGGCGACGTGGAACTGGTCTTCGACCTGTCCGGCCCGGCTCTGGACGAGGCGCTGCACGCGGTCGGTCACGTTCCGCTGCCGCCGTATATCGCGTCCAAGCGGGCGGAAGACGACCGCGACCGGTCCGACTACCAGACGATCTATGCCCGCGAGGAGGGCGCCGTTGCCGCGCCGACGGCCGGGCTGCATTTCACGCCGCGCCTCATGGAGCGGCTGGATGCGCGGGGCATCGAGCGCCATTTCGTGACACTGCATGTCGGCGCCGGGACGTTCCTGCCGGTCAAGGCCGATGACACCGGTGAGCACCGCATGCATGCCGAGATCGGCCACGTCAGCGCCGGGGCAGCCGAGGCGCTGAACGCGGTAAAGGCGCGGGGCGGGCGCATCGTTTCGGTGGGCACGACGTCGCTGCGACTGCTTGAGAGCGCCGCCGACGAGGCTGGTCGGCTGGATGCCTGGTCCGGTCCGACCGATATCTTCATCACGCCGGGTTACCGCTTCCGTTTCATTGACGTTCTGATGACGAATTTTCACCTGCCGCGGTCGACGCTGTTCATGCTGGTCTCGGCCTTCAGCGGTCTTGAGACGATGCATGCGGCCTATGACCATGCCATCGCGAGCGGATACCGCTTCTATTCCTACGGCGATTCCAGCCTGCTGTTCCGGAAGGACTGAACCATGAGCGAAACGTTCCAGTTCCGCCTTCTTGCGAGCGACGGCGGTGCGCGGCGCGGCGAAATCACCATGCCGCGCGGCACGATCCGCACCCCGGCCTTCATGCCGGTGGGTACGGGCGGCACGGTGAAGGCCATGTACATGGACCAGGTGCGGGAGCTCGGCGCCGACATCATCCTCGGCAATACCTATCACCTGATGCTGCGGCCGGGTGCGGAACGGGTCGCCCGCCTCGGAGGACTGCACGACTTCGCCCGCTGGCCTTACCCGATCCTGACCGACAGCGGCGGTTTCCAGGTGATGTCGCTGGCGGCGCTGCGGAAGCTGGATGAGCGGGGTGTCACCTTCAAGTCGCATATCGACGGCGTGAAGTACGATATGACGCCGGAACGGTCAATCGAGATCCAGGGCCTGCTCGATTCCGATATCCAGATGCAGCTCGACGAGTGCATTCGGCTGCCGGCGGAACGCGACGACGTGGAGCGAGCGATGGAGCTTTCGCTGCGCTGGGCGGACCGTTGCAAGGCCGCTTTCGGCGACCAGCCCGGAAAGGCGATGTTCGGCATCGTGCAGGGCGGCGACGTGCCGGACCTGCGGGTCCGCTCGGCGCAGGCGCTGGCCGCCATGGACCTGAAGGGCTACGCCGTCGGCGGGCTTGCCGTGGGTGAGCCGCAGGCGGTGATGCTGGAGATGCTGGAGGCGGTCTGCCCGGTTCTGCCGGCGGAGAAGCCGCGTTACCTGATGGGGGTCGGGACACCGGACGACATGCTGAAATCGGTGGCGCGCGGCATCGACATGTTCGACTGCGTGATGCCGACCCGGGCCGGGCGGCACGGGCTGGCCTACACAAGGTTCGGCAAGATCAACCTGCGCAACGCCCGCCATGCCGACGATCCGCGCCCGCTGGATGCCGAAAGCGATTGCCCGGCGGCGCGGGACTATTCCCGCGCCTACCTGCATCACCTGGTGCGCTCCGGCGAGGCGCTGGGCGGGATGCTGCTGACCTGGAACAACCTGGCCTATTACCAGCGCCTGATGCAGGGCGCGCGCGATGCCATCGAGGCCGGCCGCTACGGCAACTACGTGGCCCAAACCCAGGCCGGCTGGGAGCGTGGCGACCTGCCGGCACTCTGACGGCCCGCGGGCGCAAGTTTTTCCGGCAGGGCAGAACCGCGGCGCAACCGGATGCGTAACTGGTTCGGTTGTCCCGTCGAAGGAGCTCAGGGTCGTGAAATATGCCGTCGCCTATCTCGCTGCGCTCGTCATCTTTTTGGCCATGGACTTTGTCTGGCTTGGCTATGTCGCGCGCAATTTCTACTGGAGCCGGATGGACAGCCTGCTTCTCGACCAGCCGCGCATGGGCGTCGCGGCGGTCTTCTACCTGGTGTGGGTGGCCGGCCTGGTGTGGTTTGCACTGGTCCCCGCCATGGGCACCGGGCTTCTTTCGACGGCGCTGGTGAACGGAGCGCTGTTCGGCCTTTTCACCTATCTGACCTACAACGGGACCAATCTCGCGGTGCTGAAGGGATATGACCCGGTGATCGCGGTTACCGACACGAGCTGGGGCATGGTGGTCGGTGCGGTTTCCAGCGGTCTTGCCTTCGTCATCGTCCGGGCGCTCGGCCTGCTGGAGGCCGGGAACTGATCACGCGGTCGGCAGATCGGCCGCCTTCAGCGACACGCCGGCGATTTTCCATGTCCCGTCCGGCTGACGCTGCATGCGATAGATCGCCTTCCAGCCCTTGCCATCGCCATCGACCAGCAGGACTTCCTGCAGTACCGTGTCGCCGGCCATGGGGATCGACTGTCCGAACGAGTAGGACGAGGGCCGCCGCACCGGCTGGTAGCCCTGCTCGACCATGGACATGAAGCGCTCCACGGTCGGAAAGAGGCGCTTGATGTTCGGCGCCGCGTAGGCATAGGCACCCTTCGCGTCATCGGCGAGAAAGGCTTCGAGCTGACCCTTGATGGCCGACTGGGCCCCGGTCATGTCCGGCGTTTCCTGGGCCGACAGGGGCGTGGCGAGGAGACATGCGGCCGCCATCAGGAACATTCTCCGGCTTGCTGCATTGTCCATGTTCACCTCCCACATCTACAAGCATACCCTCACCAGTACGTATTCGATCACGATCCGGTTTCAAGCGCAGGCGAAATCGTCGGGGACCGGCCTTCATTCCGGACGTTTGTTGATCTAGACAAGGGGTGGATGCGTGAGTCGGACGGAGGGCGGGGTGTCGACCGAAGACTTGGATACCAAACCGGCGGAAGCCGAAGACACGGTGCCCGGTGCCGACATCTATGACGATGACGGCTACGTCCGCGCGTCCTATCTCGCCCACATCGGAGCGGCCATTGCGGATCGCGATACCGTCACGCTGAAGCGCGACGCGGGGGAACTGCACGAATCGGAACTGGCCGACCTGATCGAGGCCCTGATCCCCGACCAGCGCCGCGCGCTGGTGGAGTTGCTGGGATCCGATTTCGACCTTGCAGCGCTGACGGAAGTCGACGAGGCGATCCGGCTCGAAATCGTCGGATACCTGCCCAACGACCAGATCGCCCAGGCCGTTCAGGAACTGGATTCCGATGACGCGGTCTACATCCTGGAGGACCTCGAGGAAGAGGATCAGGACGAGATCCTGTCGCAACTGCCGTTCACCGAGCGCATTCGCCTGCGCCGGTCGCTGGACTATCCGGAAGAGACGGCCGGGCGGCGCATGCAGTCGGAATTCGTGGCCGTGCCGCCGTTCTGGACGGTCGGCCAGACCATCGACTACATGCGCGAGGACAAGGATCTGCCGGACAGTTTCTCGCAGGTCTTCGTCATCGATCCCACCTTCCGGCTTGTCGGTGCGGTCAATCTCGACCAGATCCTGCGCACCCAGCGCGGCACCAAGATCGAGGAGGTGATGCACGAAACGCGGCACGCCATCCCGGCCACGATGGACCAGGAAGAAGCGGCGCAGGTCTTCGAGCAATACGACCTCCTGTCCGCCGCCGTGGTGGACGAGAACGAGCGTCTTGTCGGCGTGCTGACCATCGATGACGTCGTCGACGTCATCCAGCAGGAGGCGGAAGAAGATATCAAGCGCATGGGCGGCGTCGGCGACGAAGAACTGTCGGACAGCGTCATGGAAACGGCCCGGTCGCGCTTCCTCTGGCTGCTGATCAACCTTGGAACCGCGGTGCTGGCCTCGCTGGTCATCGGCCTTTTCGACGCGACGATCGAGCAGATGGTGGCGCTGGCGGTGCTGATGCCGATCGTGGCCTCGATGGGCGGCAACGCGGCCACGCAGACCATGACCGTGGCGGTGCGCGCGCTCGCCACCCGCGACATCGACATCTACAACGCCGGCCGCGTCATACGCCGCGAAACCATGGTCGGCATGCTCAACGGGGTGCTCTTCGCGGCGATCATCGGCCTTGTCGCCGGCCTGTGGTTCGACAACCTCGGACTCGGCGCGGTCATCGCCATGGCGATGGTGGTCAACATGCTGGCCGCCGCGCTGGCAGGTATCCTCATCCCGCTGTTGCTGGACCGGGTGGGTGCGGACCCCGCGATTGCCTCGGGCGTTTTCGTGACGACGGTGACCGATGTCGTCGGATTCTTTGCCTTCCTGTCGTTTGCCGCCTGGTGGTTCTCGCTGCGCTGATCCGGGCGGAGGAAACGGCGGAACACGGCGGATAACCATGCGCGGCGCCGGCATTCCGGCGATACGGGACAGCCGGCAGCACCGGCAGATCGGCAATCGTTGAAAAATTTGACTTTTACGTAAGAGTTATGCAGTCTGCCTGACCAATGACTTGAAGGCGGGCGACCGGCATGCGTGAATTCTACACCATCACCGAATTGACCAAGGAGTTCGGGATTTCCACCCGGACGCTGCGGTTCTACGAGGACGAGGGGCTGATCCAGCCACACCGCAGGGGCCGCACGCGATTGTACCGTCCGGCGGACCGCCATCTCATCAAGCAGATCATGCGCGGCAAGCGGTTGGGTTTCTCCATCGCCGAGATTCGCGAGATCATCCAGATGTACAGGGAGCCGCCGGGCGAGGCGGGTCAACTGAAGACCATCATCTCCAAGATCGATGCCCGGCGCGAAGAACTGCGCCAGAAACGCCGTGACCTGGAAGAGACGCTGGCCGAGCTCGACCGCTCGGAAGAGGCCTGCCTGGAGCGGCTGGCCGAACTGGGCGTGACGACCTGACTCCCTGATTCTCCAAGGCCGTCACCGGCCGGAGGATCAGAACCAGCGCCGGACCTTTTTCATGTAGTCGCGATAAGGCTTGCCGAAGCGGTGGGCGAGATGGCGTTCCTCGCGCTCGATGGCGAGTTTCTGCGTTGCGAAGGCGGCGGCGAAGGCGAAGAGGATGAACCACGCGATGCCGGATACGAGACCGACACCGATGAGCAGCAGCGTGTTGCCGAGATAGATCGGGTTGCGGGACACCTTGTAGGGGCCCGACGCGACCAGGTGATCGGAGCGGCGATTTGGCCAGATGGTGGTCCGGGCGCGGTGCAGCGTCGCCATGGCCGAGAGGTCGAGGGCCAGTGCTGCCAGGATCACGACGCCGCCGGTGGCGAACAGCAGGTCGGAGAACGGGTGAGGAATCCAGCCGATGCCCAGCGGATAGGCGACCTGGGCAGCGATGGCCGCGAGGATGGCGATAGCGTAAAGAACCGGTGGCCAGGGAAACCGGTTCGGCCGTTCCAGGTCTGTCGTCATTGGCTTTGATCCCCCGTTGTATCCTGCGGACTTTCGCACAAGGCCCTTGCCGCGGCTACAGCGTCGTTTGCGCCGGCCGAGCGGTTGCCGCGCAACACCGGACCGAGCATGCCGCGCTGATCCAGTTCATCGAGCACGCAGAGGCACCAGGCGCGGCAGAATTCCTCGTCGTTCGTGGTCATGCACTGGGCTTCGCAGCCGGGCCTTGCGTCACCGACGGTCACCGCCGGCGGGAAAAGTTGCGCCCAGGTCCATACCATGGCGATCAGCACCGGCTGGTGGACCAGGTAGACGGCGAGGCTGTGCCGGCCCGGCCAGGCCAGCCATGCCGGCGTGCGGGCATTGAGCCTCGAGTTTCGCAGGGCCTCGAACCAGCCGCGGCTGCGGCCAAGCTGCGCCAGCGCCATGCCGGCGAGGACCGCCCCTGTCCAGGGAAACACCGGCACGTAGTCGTTCGACATGGGCGGCAGCGGCGCCAGGCCGACCCACCAAAGCCAGGGGGAGGCGAACAGCGGGTCGCGAAAGACGGCGGGCAGGGCGACGATGGCGGCCGCGGCCACGGCGGTCACGACCCAGGGCAGGCGGAGGAAGGCAAGGCCGATCACGCTCGCGAGCGCGATCTGGTGGAGGATCCCGAAGAATATGTAGGTGTCCGGCATGGCATACCATGTCGCCACCGTGATCAGCGCGGCGGCGGCGGACACCCTGAGCAGCCGGTCGAGCCACGGGCGCCAGCGCAGGCCACGGCCGTGGCCAAGCACGAGAGAGATGCCGGCCAGCACCAGGAAGGAGGTGGCTATCGAGCGCGCAAAGACCTTCCATGCGCCGAAACCGGCGGTGCCGCTCTCGACATAGCCGAAATATTCCAGATCCCAGGTGAAGTGGTAGACCGCCATGGCGACCAGCGCGACCGCCCGGGCGGCATCGATCGCCACGATGCGCCCCTTGCCCGTTTGCGGTGATGCCATAAACTGCTGTTCAACCATGACTGACAGGTATTTCAACCGGGTGCGTCCCGGTCAATCGACAAAACGGGAAAGGAACCATCATGCACAGGGTTGAGGCGAACGGGGCATCCATTCCAGCCATCGGAATGGGGACATGGACGCTGGAAGGCGATCATTGCGCCGAGATGGTCGCCGAGGCATTGCGGGTCGGCTACCGCCACATCGATACGGCCGCCAAGTACGGCAACGAGGCTGCCGTGGGAGCGGGTCTGCGCGCTTCCGGCATGGCGCGCGACGACTATTTTCTCACCACCAAGGTCTGGTTCACGGATATCGCGGATGGCGACCTTCAGCGTTCGGCAGAGGCAAGCCTCGAGCGCCTCGGCGTCGATGCCGTCGACCTGCTGCTGATCCACTGGCCCAACCCGGCCATTCCGCTGGCCGATTCGATTCGGGCGCTGAACGCGGTGAAGGCGGCCGGTATGGCGCGGCACATCGGCGTCTCGAACTTCCCCACGGCGCTGCTCGCCGAGGCGCTGCATCTTTCGGGCGAACCGCTGGTCTGCAACCAGGTCGAGTACCATCCGTATCTCGACCAGGACAAGATGCTCGCCATGGTGCGTACCAACGGAATGGCGCTCACGTCCTACTGCCCGCTTTATCGCGGCGGCGCGCTCTTCGATGAGCCCGCGGTACGGGATGCCGCCAGCTCCCATGGCCGCACGCCGGGCCAGATCGTGCTGCGCTGGCACGTGCAGCAGGACAGCGTGATCGCCATTCCGCGCACGTCGAAGCCCGAGCGGCTTTCCGAAAACCTGTCGGTTTTCGATTTTGCGCTGACGGACGGCGAGATGGCCGCCATCTCGGCGCTGCGGAAGCGGCATGAGCGGATCTGCGACTTCGACTTCTCGCCCGTCTGGGATGCCGCATGAGCCAATCCCTTGCCGACCTGGTTGCCGCGCTGGGGCGCAACATCGAGAGCCTGATCGGCTCGATCGATCCGCTCTGGTCCGGCATCCAGGTGGCAATCGCGGCCTGGGTCTTCCTGGTGGCCTGGCTGGTCTCGCTGCGCGTGGAGCCGGCGCTGGAAGAACGGGCGCGGCGCATCAAGGGGCATCCGGGGCTGCTTCGCATGGTGGTCGCGTTCCTGCGGCGCAGCGAGTGGGTCCTGTTCATCGCCGCCATGGCGGTCACGCTTTCGATCATGCGGGCCGTCACGTGGCCGAGCCGCTCCTGGCTGATTTCGCTCATTCTTTCGCTGGCGACGCTCTGGCTCGTCATCTCGGTGCTGTCGCGCGTGATCCGCAACCGGACCTTCGCCCGGACGGTTGCCTATGCCGGCTGGATCTGGGCGGCCATCCTCGTCCTCGGGGTCTCGACACAGGTCCACGACCTGCTGGACAGCCTGGCGCTGACGATCGGCTCGGCCCGCATATCGCTCTGGTTCGCGATGCAGTCGCTGTTTGCGCTGGGGATCACGCTCTGGCTGGCGACGGGCATCGGCAATTTTCTCGACCAGCGTCTGCAGCGCAGCGACGACCTGACGCCGTCACTGCGGGTGCTTCTGGGCAAGGTCGTCAAGATTGCCCTGGTGCTCCTGGCGAGTGCTGTCGCGCTGTCCTCGCTCGGCATCGACCTGACGGCGCTGACCGTCTTTTCCGGCGCCGTCGGCGTGGGGCTCGGCTTTGGCCTGCAGAAGGTGGTGTCGAATTTCATCAGCGGAATCATCATCCTGCTGGACCGGTCGATCAAGCCGGGCGACACGATATCGCTGGGCGAAACCTTCGGATGGATTCGCGAACTCAGGGCCCGCTTCGTCTCGGTGGTGACGCGTGACGGCAAGGAATACCTGATCCCCAACGAGGAGTTCATCACCAACCGGGTGGTCAACTGGTCGTTCACGGACCAGCTCGTACGCCTCGATGTCGACTTCGGGGTGTCCTATGATTCCGATCCGCACGAGGTGTCGCGGCTCGCCATCGAGGCCTGCAAGGGAGCGGCACCGCGCGTGCAGTCGCATCCTTCCCCGGTATGCTGGCTGATCGGTTTCGGCGACAGTTCGCTCGATTTCGTACTGCGGTTCTGGATCGCGGATCCGCAGGCGGGGCTGACGAACGTCCGCGGCGCGGTGATGATGGCGCTGTGGGACACGTTCAAGGCGAACGGCGTGGGCATCCCGTTCCCGCATCGCGAGATCATCATGCGCACGCCAGTCGAGGTCACGGGCATGGAGCCGGGTGAGCCGGCAACCGCCCGGCGGCGCACAACGAGGCAAAAGGACTGACCCGCCCGATGTTCTTCTACCTGTCGAAGATCCTGTGGTTCCTCATCCAGCCGGTCGGCCTGCTGTTCGTCTTCATGCTGCTGACCGGCTTTTCGGCGCTGCTCGACTGGAAGCGGATGACGGTGCTGCTGTCATCGGCCGGCCTTGTGCTGCTGGTCGTGTGCGCGTGGACCAATGTCGGGCAGATGCTCCTGAATCCGCTGGAAGAGCGCTTCCCGCGGCCCGATCCGGTGCCGGATACCGTCACGGGCGTCATTATCCTCGGCGGCGGCATGGCGGGGGCGGTCAATCTGGCGCGCGGCGGCCACGAGCTGGAAGACGCCGGCGACCGGTTCGTCGAGGGCGCGATCCTCGCGCGGCGCTATCCGCAGGCCCGTATCGTCATCTCGGGCGGCTCCGGGGCGCTGATCGGCGAAGGCGAGGGAGACGCGGCGAGCGGCGAACGGCTGATGACGGCCCTTGGCGTGAGCGAAGACCGGCTGCTGCTGGAAAACCGCTCGCGCAACACCGACGAGAACGCCCGGTTCACCCGCGACCTCGTCAAGCCGGGGAGCGGTGAAACCTGGCTGCTCGTCACCTCGGCCTTCCACATGCCCCGCGCGATGGCCCTGTTCCGCAAGGCGGGTTTCGACGTCGTGGCCTGGCCGGTGGACTACCGGACGCCCGGACCGCGCGGCCTCGCCTTTGCCCGCCGTTCGCCCACCGATGCTCTGGACGAGACGACACTTGGGCTTCGTGAGTGGATCGGACTCGCCGCCTACTACATGACCGGCCGGATACCTCAGCTGTTCCCGTCGCCCTGATCTCCCGGCAGGGTGATGCGATAGACGCCCTTGAAATTGTCGGGATCGACCGGCTTTCCCTTGCGCAGGATCACAATGTCGCCGCCGCGCGCCATGGTCACGGCAACGTCCCGGATCGGTTTCATCAGCCGCCTCCACTGCTTCTCGTCCGGTCCGGCGAGCGCGCGCGCGGCCTCGGACGGGCAGATCGACTTGCCCCGACCTCGGTCCCCTGCAAGCGAGAGAATGGTGTCGCGCAACTGTTGCCTGGTCGTCGTTGTCATGTCCGCTCCTGGTATGGCGCTGGTCGCGCCGTCGGGCCCAGCGCCTAATGCATCGCGAGACGAATCGCCAGTCCCGCGGCGCAATCAGCGGGCAGGCCGGTCCGCAATTCGATCCCGGTGCCGCCGCGATCCCGCCACACGTGTTACAGATCTGTTAATTTCCGTGATCGAAGTTATGGCATTCGTTTCAACGCCTTAGATCGCTCTTTCCTGGGGCGGAAAACAGGACGGACATCTTTGCGCCTTTTTTGGCCTTGCATCGCGGGCCGCGGAGGCGTATCCGTCCGCTCCACGGATCGCGGATGCCACCTTGCAGGCAGCGATCATAGGGGTAACAGCAAGACAGGATCATCATGGACGAAACCGTTCAGAAAAGCTGCTGGGGCGTCACCGCCTGGGCAGTGGCAGCGTTTGCCGGCGTCATTCTGCTGGCTTGGCTGTTCAGTGGTGCGGAGACCGTTGCCGTCGTCGCGGCAAGCTGAAACTCAGACAAACGGAATTCACGGAAAATGCCGGTGCTGAATGCGCCGGCATTTTTCGTTTCAATGTCGCCAATGGCGCAGCCGATGGCGGTTCCGGCCCTGAAAATACCGGCGCGTCACGGCAGCATCGCGCCAATGCCGGAAAGGCGACACGTTTGAGGGATGCTGATGTTCCTGTCGGTTTTCGACCTGTTCAAGATCAGTCTCGGTCCGTCCAGTTCCCACACGATGGGGCCGATGAACGCTGCGGCCCGTTTCCTGGCGGATGTGCGTGACGGCGCCTGGCCGCGCCCGGCGGGTGTCACGGTCGAGCAACTGTCGGCCAGTCTCCACGGATCACTCGCCTTCACGGCCAAGGGCCATGCGACGGACCGCGCCGTCCTGCTGGGGCTGGACGGGCACATACCCGCGGAGATCGACCCCGACGAAGCCGACCGGGCCGTCGCGCGCATCGAGGCAGAACGCATGGTGCGGCCGGCCGGCCATCCGGCCTATCGCTTCGACCCGGCCCACGATCTCGTGATCGACCGCCAGACGGCGCTGCCCGGCCATGCGAACGGCATGGTGTTCAATGCGCATGACGGCGATGGCCGCGTCCTGCTTCGCCGGGTGTATTATTCGATCGGCGGCGGTTTCGTCGTGACGGAGGACGAACTGAACACCGTCCACAGCGGTCCCGGTCCCGAAGGCGGGCCAGGCACGCCGTTTCCGTTTTCCTCGTCGGCGGAAATGCTGGCCATGGCGCGGGAAAGCGGGCTTTCGATTTCCGCCATGAAACGGGCCAACGAAGAGGCGCGGATGGACCGCGGATCGCTCGACGCCGGTCTCGACCGGGTCTGGAAAGCCATGGATTCCTGCATCGAGCGCGGCCTTTCGGCGACCGGTACGCTGCCGGGCGGGCTGAATGTCCGCCGCCGGGCCGCCGCGATGCATGCGCGGCTGTCGGACGAAAGCCGGTCCAACCGCTACAGCCCGACGGCTTCGAATGACTGGCTTTCCGTCTACGCGATGGCGGTCAACGAGGAAAATGCCGCCGGCGGCAAGGTGGTGACCGCGCCGACCAACGGGGCAGCCGGTGTGGTGCCCGCGGTGCTGAAATACGCCATGCGTTTCCACGAAACCATGGATGCGGCGGCGCGGCGCGAATTCCTGCTGACCGCGGCGGCGATTGGCGGCCTGATCAAGCACAACGCTTCGATCTCGGGCGCCGAGGTGGGATGCCAGGGAGAGGTGGGCTCGGCCTCGGCCATGGCTGCAGCCGGGCTTGCCGCGGTCATGGGCGGTACGCCGGAGCAGGTTGAGAACGCGGCGGAAATCGCGCTTGAACACCATCTCGGCATGACCTGCGACCCGGTGGCCGGCCTCGTGCAGGTGCCCTGTATCGAGCGCAACGCGCTCGGCGCGGTCAAGGCGATGACGGCGGCATCGCTTGCCCTCCACGGTGACGGGCAACACTTCGTCTCGCTCGACGCCTGCATCCGCACCATGGCGGAGACTGGGCGTGACATGGACAGCCGGTACAAGGAAACCGCGCTCGGCGGTCTCGCCGTCAACGTCCCGGAGTGCTGACGCCCACCTGTGGAGAACATGTCAGCGAGTGCTTGAACGCGGGCAGGGGACCGATAGATAGTTGTCGCATGGCCCTGCATCTCATCAAGCTGTCGGTTGGAACGGAAAGCGTCGACGATCTCGACGGCTGGATCCGCCACCGCCTTGCCCAGGCAAAGGCCTCCGGCCTTGGCGAAAAATACTGGCATACGACGCGCATGGTACCCCGCCGGCTCGAGGAGATCCTCGACGGCGGATCGATCTACTGGGTGATCAAGGGCGTCGTCCAGTGCCGCCAGCGCATCCGGGATATCGAGACGTTCCAGTCGGAAGACGGCGTGCAGCGATGCCGGATCGTCCTTGACCCGGTCCTGGTGCGGACGCGGCCGGTACCGAAGCGGCCCTTCCAGGGCTGGCGCTACCTGAAGCCCGCGGATGCTCCCGCCGACCTGTCGGGCAATGACGACGGAACCCTGCCGGCCGAACTGGAAATGGAACTGTCGGAACTCGGCCTGCTCTAGGCGCAGCCGGCCGCGTCCGGCGCCCTGCAAACGGCGTGCATGAAACCATGCCCGTTTACCAAAGCTGCGCCTTTGCCGTCTTTCGCAGCGTCAACCCTTGCATTCGATACCCTTGCAGCGCAATCTTGAGCGGTGGGGTGTATGGGGCTGGGGAGCACGTATGATGTTGATGTCGGGGTCCGGTGAACCACCGGCGAGGCCATCACGGGAAACAGCCCATGTGATCGTCTGCGGGAATGAAAAGGGCGGGTCGGGGAAATCCACGACCGCGGTTCATCTCGCGATTGCGCTCCTGAAAATGGGGCACCGTGTCGCCACGGTCGATCTCGACGGGCGCCAGCTCTCCATGACCCGCTACCTGGAAAACCGCCGGCGGTGGGCGGCGGCCAGCGGCAACCAGCTGGAAATCCCGCAGCATTTCCACGTGCCGCCGGTGCGGCGCAATTCCGTGGGGGAAGCGGAGCGGTC
This sequence comes from Zhengella mangrovi, assembly GCF_002727065.1. Lineage (GTDB taxonomy): Bacteria > Pseudomonadota > Alphaproteobacteria > Rhizobiales > Rhizobiaceae > Zhengella > Zhengella mangrovi. Next base: position 56,794 of record NZ_PDVP01000019.1, read on the forward strand.
CGAGTTCAAGGCGCTGATGGAAGGCCTGGCGGAGATCGAATACCGTCATGATTTCATCGTCATCGACACGCCCGGGTCCGACACCTATCTCAACCGGCTCGCCCACCGCATCTGCGATACGCTTGTCACGCCGCTCAATGACAGTCTCGTTGACTTCGACGTGCTGGCCCGCGTCGACGCGGTGTCGAACGAGGTCATCGAAATCTCGCAATATGCGGAGTCCGTTCGCGACGCACGGCGGGAACGGCGCAATGCCGACAATGCGATGCTGGACTGGGTGGTCGTTCGCAACCGCATGGCGTTCATCAATTCGCGCAACGAGACCAAGGTCGATGCGTGCCTGCGCAAGCTATCCGCGCAACTCGGCTTCCGGATCTCCGACGGCATTTCGGAGCGGGTCATTTTCCGCGAGTTCTTCCCCGTTGGCCTGACGGCCCTGGATGAACTGGAAGACCGGGTGCTGGGGACGCGGCCGACGCTGTCGCACCTGGCCGCGCGGCAGGAAATCCGCCGTCTCGTGCAGACGCTGCGTCTGCCGATCGGCGAGGACGGGCGGCGGCGGGCTGACGTGCGCCGGCAGTTCATGGAAAAGGCCGACGTTCCGATCGCCTTGCCGGATATCTTCGCCGACTAGGGGAATTCCGCTTTTCGCTTCATATTGCCCCAAGGCGCCATCCTGTTGGCGGAAGGTGATCCCGGACGCGCAAGCTGCCTTGGCAGCCCGCGTCAGCCTGCCTTGTAGGAATAGCGGACGGCGAGGCCGCCACGGGTGTCATGCACCGTGAGCCGGATGGCGACAGCCGGGCGGGACTGGCGCATGGCTCTGGCGCCGTGGCTGACGAGAAGCCCGACAAGATCGCGGGTGCGCAGGCGGCCGGCCTTGCGCTGGCTGGCAATGGCGTCGCGAGCGGTGCTCAGGACGCTTGCCGGACTTGCAACCGTTTCGGGCTTCTCGGGTGGCCGAGACACATGATCATGATGTGCCATTCGTCTTCTCCAGATTACGCGATACACAGCCCCGGAGACACAGGGGCGAAACTTGGCGGACAACCGGCAGGAGGCCGGGTGCCCGCGACTTTGGACGTTACTGCTCGGTGGCGTAGCAGTTGATGTTGCGGCGCTTGAGGGCCGAACAGGCCTTCCAGGCGGCGTCCTTGCCGGAAAACCCGCCGAAGCGCGCGCGGTAATAGAGCGTGCCGCCCTTCTCGAAGGTCGTGGTGAAACCCTCTGCGCTGGCCAGGACCGAACCGGACCGTCCCTTGACGCTCTGGAGGAATTCCACGGCTTCGTCACGCGAGGGCAGGGACGCGACCTGGACAACCCAGCCATCGCGTGCCGGGATGGCGGCGGTGCGAACCGGATCGACCAGCGGGGTCGAGGAGGCGGCGACGACTTTCCTGGTCGAAGCCACCGTGACAGGGTTTCGCGAAGGAACCGGGACGTCGGTCTTGGGCAGGGCCTGCGCCGCGGCAACGCGGATGTTGGCGCTGCGCGACTTCGCGACAAGCTGGCCGCGGTCGCGTGTCGAGGCCTTTGGCAGGTAGGCGGCGATCAGCTTGCGCATCTGGGCATTGCGGCTGGCACCGGTGCGCCCGCCCATCACGACAGCGACGATGGAGCGCTTTCCCTTGCGTACCGAGGTGACGAGGTTGAAGCCCGATGCCCGGGTGTAGCCGGTCTTGATGCCATCGACGCCGCGAACCTTGCCGAGCAGGCGGTTGTGGTTGCGATAACGGCGCTTGCCGTAGGTGAAGACGCGGGTCGAGAAATAATCGTAATACTGCGGAAAGTGCTCGCGCAGGGCGATGCCGAGGCGGGCCATGTCACGCGCGGTGACGACCTGGCGCGGGTTCGGCAGACCGTGCGGATTGCGGAACACCGAGCGGGACATGCCGAGCGACCGCGCCTTGGCGGTCATGATGCGCCCGAAACCTTCCTCCGAACCGCCGAAGTACTCGCCGAGCGCGGACGCGACATCATTGGCCGACTTGGTGACCAGCGCGAGGATCGCCGCCTCGACAGTGATCGTCTGTCCCGCGCGGAGACCGAGCTTCGACGGAGGCCTGCCGGCGGCATAGGCCGACACCGGAATGCGGGTCGACTTGGTGATCTTGCCGCTCTTGAGCGCCTCGAAGACGATGTACAGCGTCATCATCTTGGTCAGCGACGCGGGATAGCGCAGCGAATCGGCATTGGATTCGTAGAGGGTCTTGCCGGTGTTGGCGTCGATGACGATGCCGGCATACTTCGACCGGGCATGGCCGGGGGCGGCGCTGGCCAGAAGGCTGGCAGCGGCCAGGCCGGCTACGAGGGCAAGGGAGGATTTTCGGGCGAGGGAGGAAACGGATGCGAAGAAAGCACGCAAGATTGCACCTGACTGGTTTGTGGGTTCCCTGTCTGAGACGGCCTCGGCCGCCCGAACGACGTGACGCCATTCTGATCCGTCAGCGTTACCAATCCGTTTATGGTAAGCAGTCCGTGAACGGGTTTAGTCGATTTTTCTTTTATGTTGACTTAATCAATAATGGAAATGAATGGCGCCCTGCCTCCTTTGATTGCAGGAGACCGCTTGACATTTTGTGCAATGCACATCATTTTATATGCATCGCAACAACCGCATCCCACATAACGGAAGGCGTGCCCCATGATGAAGAATTTCGAGGACATGAACACCGCGTCGAAGGAAATGATGGACAACGGACTGAAGTCCTTTGCCTCCGTTTCCAAGGCTTTCCAGGCGATCGCCACGGAATCCGCCGAATTCGCCAAGAAGTCCATGGAAATGGGCTCGGGCTATTTCGAGAAGCTGTCCGGCGTTAAGTCGATGGACAAGGCGATCGAGCTGCAGACCGAGTACTCCAAGACCGCCTACGAGGCCTTCGTGGCCCAGGCCACCAAGATGGGCGATCTCTACGCCGACCTTGCGAAGGAAGCCTACAAGCCCTTCGAATCGGCCATGCCGAAGGCCAAGTAAGCGGCATCATCTACGTCCGACACCTGTTCAGACGGCCCCGTCGCGCGGAGCGGCGGGGCCGTTTGCTTTGCTGACGCGAAAATCGCTGGTGATTGTGACCGGCCCGACGCGCAAATGTTCACGGTGGGCCTGCCGGTGGCCCTTGCAAGGTGCCGGGCAGGCCTTACAATCCGGTTCGGGAAAACTACATGACAGTCATGTGGCAAGACAGAAAGAGCCGGGCCCGAAAGGTTATGATGAGGATATCGGAAAGGCACTCGGTCACGATGCAATCGGAAGACGGCGAGGGTGGCGGTCCGGGCAAGGGCACTTCCGTCATCACGCGCACCAAGCCGAAGACGAAGAAACCCAGTCTGTACCGCGTTTTGCTGCTCAACGACGATTACACGCCCATGGAGTTCGTCATCCACGTGCTGGAGCGATTTTTCTTCAAGGATCGCGAAAGCGCCACACGGATCATGCTCCATGTTCACAATCACGGTGTGGGCGAATGTGGCGTCTACACCTACGAGGTGGCGGAGACCAAGGTCAGTCAAGTGATGGACTTCGCCCGCCAGCACCAGCATCCATTGCAATGCGTAATGGAGAAAAAGTGAGGTTTTCATGCCGGCTTTCTCGCAAAGCCTCGAAAGAGCGCTGCACCAGGCACTGACATTTGCCAACGAGCGGCACCATGAATACGCGACGCTGGAACATCTGCTTCTCGCGCTGCTGGAAGATCAGGATGCCGCGGCGGTGATGCGGGCCTGCAATGTCGACCTCGACGAATTGCGGCGCACGATCACCCACTATCTGGATACCGAACTCGACAACCTGGTGACCGGATACGACGAGGATTCCAAGCCGACCGCAGGCTTCCAGCGCGTGATCCAGCGCGCGGTGATCCACGTCCAGTCGTCGGGCCGCGAGGAAGTCTCCGGCGCCAACGTGCTCGTCGCCATCTTCGCGGAGCGCGAGAGCCATGCCGCCTATTTCCTGCAGGAGCAGGAGATGACGCGCTACGACGCGGTCAACTACATCTCGCACGGCATTGCCAAGCGCCCCGGCGCGACACAGAGCCGTCCGCCGCGGGGTGCCGAGGAAGAGCAGAGCAATCCGGCGCCCGGCAACAGCGAAGAGGAAAGCAGCGCCAAGAAGAAGCAGCAGGATGCCCTGAGCGCCTATTGCGTCAACCTCAACGACAAGGCCCGCGCGGGCAAGATCGACCCGCTGATCGGCCGTGCCTCGGAAATCAACCGGACGATCCAGGTGCTGTGCCGGCGTTCCAAGAACAACCCGCTCTACGTCGGTGATCCGGGCGTCGGCAAGACGGCGATCGCCGAGGGCCTGGCCAAGCGGATCGTCGAGAACGAAGTGCCGGAAGTGCTCAAGGATTCGACGATCTTCTCGCTCGACATGGGAACGCTGCTGGCCGGCACGCGCTACCGCGGCGACTTCGAGGAGCGCCTGAAGCAGGTGGTCAAGGAACTGGAGAATTTCCCGGGCGCGATCCTGTTCATCGACGAGATCCATACGGTGATCGGCGCCGGTGCCACTTCCGGCGGGGCGATGGACGCATCGAACCTGCTCAAGCCGGCGCTGTCGTCCGGCGCGATCCGCTGCATCGGCTCGACGACCTACAAGGAATACCGCCAGTTCTTCGAGAAGGACCGGGCGCTGGTCCGCCGGTTCCAGAAGATCGACGTCAACGAGCCGACGCTGGAAGACGCCATCGAGATCATGCGCGGGTTGAAGCCCTATTTCGAGGAGTTCCACAAGGTCAAGTTCACCAATGACGCCATCAAGGCGGCGGTGGAACTGTCGGCGCGCTACATCTCCGACCGGAAGCTGCCGGACAAGGCGATCGACGTGATCGACGAGACCGGTGCCTCGCAGATGCTGCTGCCGGTGTCCAAGCGGCGCAAGCAGATCGGCGTCAAGGAGATCGAGGAAACCATCGCGACGATGGCGCGCATTCCGCCGAAATCGGTGTCCGCGGATGACGAGGCCGTGCTGGCGGGGCTTGAAAGCAAGCTCAAGACCACGGTCTACGGCCAGGACCTGGCAATCGAGGCGCTGGCCTCCTCCATCAAGCTGGCGCGCGCCGGCCTGCGGGAGCCCGACAAGCCGATCGGCTGCTACCTGTTCTCCGGCCCCACGGGCGTCGGCAAGACCGAGGTGGCCAAGCAGCTTGCCTCGTCGCTGGGCGTGGAACTGCTTCGCTTCGACATGTCGGAATACATGGAGCGGCACACGGTCTCGCGTCTCATCGGGGCGCCTCCCGGCTATGTCGGCTTCGACCAGGGCGGCCTGCTGACGGACGGTATCGACCAGCATCCGCATTGCGTGCTGCTGCTCGACGAGATCGAGAAGGCCCATCCGGACCTGTTCAACATCCTGTTGCAGGTGATGGACCACGGCAAGCTGACAGACCACAACGGCAAGAAGATCGATTTCCGCAACGTCATCCTGATCATGACGACCAATGCGGGTGCCTCCGACATGGCCAAGTCCGCCATCGGCTTTGGCTCGTCGAAGCGCGAAGGCGACGACATGGAGGCGATCAACAAGCTGTTCACGCCGGAATTCCGCAACCGTCTCGACGCGATCATCCCGTTCGGCTCGCTGCCGGTGCCGGTGATCCACAAGGTGGTGCAGAAGTTCGTGATGCAGCTCGAAGCCCAGTTGTCGGAGCGCGGCGTCACCTTCGACCTGACGCCGGAAGCCATCGAGTGGCTGGCTGACCGGGGCTACGACGAACGCATGGGGGCGCGGCCGCTCGGCCGGGTCATCCAGGAGCACATCAAGAAGCCGCTGGCGGAAGAGGTGCTGTTCGGCAAGCTCAAGAAGGGCGGCACGGTCCGCGTTTCGGTGGAAGAAAAGGACGAGGGCAAGACTGGCCTGAAGCTGGAATCGATCGCCGACGACGTGCCGGTCCGGCCGAAGAAGGAAGACCCGGAAGGCAAGCCGAAGGCGGCCAGGAAGCCGAAGGCCGCGAAGAAGCCGCGGACCAAGGCGGCCAAGCCCGACAGCGACGACAAGTCCGGGCCGGCCTCCAAGCCCGGCCGCCGCTCGGGCGTGCCTCAGGTGCCGCGCAAGAGCTGATCGCGCCATCGCGCCGAAACGAACGGGCCGCCACCGCGCGGCCCGTTTGCTTTTCCGGGCCCCATCGCGGACGGCGCAGCCGGATGGACAAGCCATTTTGATCCGGCGGGAAAGCTATTCTCCATCGCAAAGTCCGTGCGGCGGTGCTATGCGCGGATCATGACATCCTCCTATTCCCCGGAGACGCTGGAAACCGGCGACCCTTCGCAGCCCGGCCCGCGCTGGTTCCTGCGCGGCGTGCGCACCGCCATCTCGCTGCCGGGCCTGCTGTTGTGCGGCGCGTTCATCGGCTTCGCGGCGATTGCCCGCGACACGGGGCTGACCCTGGTCGAGGCGGTCTTCATGACAGCGATCATCTGGGCGCTGCCGGCGCAGATCGTGCTGCTGGGGGCCATGGCCTCCGGGGCCTCGCTGCCCGCCGCTGCCATCGCCGTCACGCTGACATCGGTCCGGCTGATGCCGATGGTGGTGAGCATCGTCCCGGAGATGCGAGCCAGGGGGACGCGGCCATGGGTGCTCTACCTGCTGTCGCATTTCGTGGCGGTGACATCCTGGGTGCTCGCGATGGACCGTTTCCGCCACGTCCCGCGCGACCGGCGGACGGCCTTCTACGGCGGCATCGGCGCGACGCTCGTGTCGGGCATGCTGCTGGTGCTGGCCGTTGTCTACGGCACGGCCGCCGTGCTGCCGCCGATGCTGGCCGCCGGCCTGGTCTTCCTCACGCCATCCTATTTCCTGTTCTCGCTGTGGAGTTCGGCGCGCGAGCGGGCGAGCCATGCGGCCATGCTGGCCGGGATGGTGCTCGGGCCGCTGCTGCATCCGCTGCTGCCGGGCTTCGATCTCCTGGCCGCCGGGATCATCGCCGGTCTTGGCGCCTTCGGCCTGCACCTGGCGTCGGAACGACGGGGGCAGGGCGGATGACGGTTCTTCATGGCGATGTGGCCTGGTGGTGGCCCTACGTGTTCATCGTGCTGGCGGGCTGGCTGCCGACCGACGTTTGGCGCTGGGCCGGCGTGGCGCTCGGCGGGCGGCTCGACGAAACGTCGCGCTGGATGGTGCTGGTGCGCTGCGTCGCAACCGCGCTCGTGGCCGCGGTCATCGGCAACCTGGTCGTCTATCCGCAAGGGCCGCTCGGCGATCTGCCGGTCGCCCTGCGGATCGGGGCCCTGGCGGCGGGGTTCGCCGCCTATCTCCTGGCCGGCAAGCGGATGATCGCCGGGATCCTGACCGCGGAAGCCGCGCTGTTTGCCGGAGTGCTTCTTTCCGGGGCTTAACGTCCCTCTAACCGCGCCGGGTTATGGTCCGCCTGACAAAGGTGTTGAGGTGGCCATGAAGGCAACAGATATCCAGACCATGATCAAGGTTGGCGTGATCGTGCTGATCGGCGCGGTGGATGCCGTCTGGATCAGCCTGAGCGATTTCACGATCCGCTTCGCCGATCTCGCCATGGCGGGCACTCTCATCGTCGCGCTCTTTGCTCTCAGCCAGTTCTACCGCCATGTCCGGCGGGACGAATCCTTCTACAAGGTGTGCGAGGAAACCGCGCTCCTGATCGCCTTCTCGCTGGTTGCCGCCGTGCTCAGCTACCTGGCGACATCGCTCGACAATCCGCTCATCGACCAGGACCTGCTGGCAATCGACGCCACGCTCGGTTTCGACTGGCTCGGCTATGTCGGCGTGGTGAACGCCCATCCCTGGCTCGGCATGCTTTCGTCGGCGGTCTATGTCACGACGCTGGCCCAGGTGACCGGGGTCGTGGTCTGGATGAGCATGACGGGACGCGTGGCCGACACGCAGCATTTCATGACGGCGGTCATGCTCGGTGCGTTGCTGTGCATCGGCATTTCCGCCATCCTACCCGCCGCTGGCGCCCTGGGCACGCTGCGGCCGTCTGCCGACTTCGTCATGGCCAACGCGCCAACGGTCGACCTTGCCTACAAGCAGACCTTCTTCGACCTGCGCAGCGGGGCCTTGCGCGTGATCGACCTTGCCGACCTGAAGGGGCTGATCGCGTTTCCCTCCTACCACGGTACGCTTTCGGCGCTGGTGGCCTTCGCCTTCCTGTCGCTGCGGCGCTTCGCGCTGCCCGCCATCGTTCTCAACGGCTGCGTGCTGCTGGCGACGCCCATCGACGGCGGGCACCACATGATCGACGTGATCGGCGGTGTCGCGACAGCGGCCTTTGCCTGGTACCTGGCGCGCCGCTACGCCGCGTGGACGGAGCGGCTTTGCCGCAACCGCATGCAGGACAGCGGCACCTTCGCGCAGCCGGCGCGCGCCCAGGCGTGACGCGACAATGACAACAACGCCGGCAGCGGCGGACGGGATGGACAGGGGATCGATCATGGACGGATATCAGGCGGTGGCCCGCGAAGGGCAACGGACATCATCCTTCGCGGTGGAACTCGTCGCCCAGATGTGGCGCGACCGTCTCGGCTATGCCATTGCCCTGACTGCCCTCTACGTCGCCTTTCTCGTCGGTCCGCTGGTCAATGCCAAGCCCGACGTCACGCTGGTTCTCAGTTTCCTCAGCGACATCGGAATCTATGCACTGCTGCTGCTGTCGCTTGCCGCGGGCGTCATGCTGCTGCGGCTCGGGCTGGTCCACCACAGCCAGTCGCCGGCGCGCGACCTGGCCGCCATGGTCGGGCGATTTGCCATCGCCAACGGCCGCGGGCCGGCACTGATCAGTGCGATCTTCGTCCAGATGGGGTTCTCGATCGCCTTCGCGGTGCTGAAGGCGGCCATTGCCCTGCTGCGGCCGTTCACCTTTGACCGCGCCTTCTCCGACATGGACCGGTTTCTCCATTTCGGCGTCCTGCCGCATGACTGGCTGCTGCCGCTATTCGGCAGCCCGACGGCCATCCTTGGTCTCAACGTGGCCTATCACGTCTGGTTCGGGCTGCTGCTTACCAGCTTCTTCGCCACCGGCATGATGACCGGGCGGCTGGCCGTGGTGCGCATGCAATACATGCTGGCCTTCCTGATGCTCTGGTTCTTCGGCGGCTTCGTGATCGCGACGCTGCTGTCGTCTGCCGGGCCCGCCTTTTTCGAGCGGATCGGTGCGGGGGCCGACTATGCCCCGCTGATGGCCCATCTGCAGGCGGTCAACGCGGTGGTGCCGGTCTGGGCACTGCACGGCCACGAGGCGCTGTGGGACGGTTTTGTCGGCCTGCGCGACGGGTTCGCCGGCATCTCGGCCATGCCGTCGATGCATATCGGCACGGCCACGCTGTTCGCACTCGCCGGAAACGCCGTGAACCGGCGGCTTGGTTATGTTCTCTGGGCCTATGCCGGCGTGATCATGGTCGGGTCGGTCGTGCTCGCCTGGCACTATGCCGTGGACGGCTATGCGGCCGCCCTGCTGGCCATCGGCTTGTGGAAGCTGGCCGGCCGGATCGCCCGGCGCATGGCCGACCGGGCGTCCTGAGACCCGGGCCCGGTCACATCCCGGACAGGGCCTGACGGATCTTTTCGGCGTTGGCGGCGAGCACGCCCTGGTCTTCCATGTCGCCGGTATGCGGCTTCAGCCTGACGCCGTCGAAGCGCGGAATCACGTGGACATGCAGGTGGAAAACCACCTGGCCGCCGGCCGGTTCGTTGAACTGCTGGATGGTGACGCCATCGGCGCCGAAGGCCGCGACGACGGCGCGGGCCAGCTTCTGCACCGTCCGGCCGACGGCGGCATAGCTGGCAGGATCGACGTCGAGGATGTTGCGCGCCGGCTGCTTCGGGATCACCAGGCAATGACCGTCGCCGCGCGGCATGATGTCCATGAAGGCGAAAGTCTCGTCGTCCTCGTAGAGCTTGTGCGAGGGGATCTCGCCGCGCAGGATCTTCGCGAAGACGTTGTCATTGTCATAGGCAGCGGACATGGAACCCTCTCGTCATGTGTCTTCCTGCCGACCGTCTTCGGCCATGGCCCGGTGCAAGTCAATGTGCAAGTCGGCCGGCCGGGCGACGGCTGCCGCGTCAGTCGGTTTCGCCGTGACCGGACTTGCGGAACGGGCCGTGCCGGGTGAGCATTTCGCCGAAGCTTTCCACGTCATCGCGCTCGCGCTCGAGGTAGTCGGCGATGGCGTTGCGCAGGCCGGGATGCTCGATCCAGTGGACGGAATGGGTGGTGACGGGGAGATAGCCCCGGGCCAGCTTGTGTTCGCCCTGCGCGCCGGCCTCGACGGTGGAAAGGCCGCGCGCAATGGCGAAATCGATAGCCTGATGGTAGCAGACCTCGAAATGCAGGTAGGGGTGATCCTCGATGCAGCCCCAGTGGCGGCCGTAGAGGGTGTCGGCGCCGATGAAATTGATCGCCCCGGCGATGTAGCGGCCCTCGCGCCTGGCCATGACCAGCAGGATGTCGTCGGCCATGCGTTCGCCGATCAGGGAGAAAAACTGCCGGTTCAGGTAGGGCCGGCCCCACTTGCGGCTCCCGGTATCCATGTAGAAGGCGTGGAAATCGTCCCAGACGCGTTCGGTCAGGTCACGCCCGGTCAGCCAGTCGATTTCAATGCCGTTTTCGAGCGCGGTACGCCGTTCCTTCCTCAGCGCCTTGCGCTTGCGCGAGGCGAGCGTATCGAGAAAATCCTCGTAGCCGGCGTAGCCGGGATTGGCGAAATGGAACTGCTGGTCGATCCGGTGCAGGAAACCGCGCGATTCCATCAGCATCGCCTCGTCTTCCGGCGCGAAGGTGACATGGGCCGACGAGACGCCGAGCTGGCCGGTGAACGCCTTCAACCCGTCCGCCAGGGCCAGCTGGACGGAAGGCCGGATCTCCCCGGGCGGGGCGAGCAGGCGCGGGCCGGTGGCCGGCGTGAAGGGCACCGACACCTGCAGCTTGGGATAATAGCGCCCGCCGGCGCGCTCGAAGGCGTCGGCCCAGCCGTGGTCGAAGACGTACTCACCCTGGCTGTGGGACTTGAGGTAGCAGGGTGCCGCGCCGATGAGGCGCCCGTCCGGGGTTTCGAGGCAAAGATGCTGCGGCAGCCACCCGGCGTCGCGGCCGACGCAGCCGGCCTCTTCCAGGGCGGAGAGAAAGGCATGGGACAGGAACGGGTTGTAGATGCCGTGACCGTCCCGGCCGGTGCCGGCAAGGCCTTGCCACTCGTTCCGGTCGAACGCGCTCATCCCCGCGGTCACGCGCAGGGTCACGTCTTGCTGGGAGGTCGGATCAGCCCCGGTCATGGCTCAAACATATCGCGGTCGGTGCGGGCGGCAAGCGCCTGGACATCAGGTCGCAGTGGCGCTGGCCGGCTGGAAGCCCTCGAAGGTCATCTGGTCGGCGAATTGCTCCGACCTCGCGACCTGCTCGGGAGTGCGGACGGTCCACGAGATGACCGGGCGGTTGAGCGCCCGGCGCATGACGCGGATGAACGGATTGTCGAGCTGGTCCACGTAAAAGGACGTGAAATCAATTTCATATGCGAGCATGCTAAAATGCTGCTCAAGCTGGTCGTGCCGGACCCCCATGGCCGTGAGGCCTGCGGGAATGCCCGGCGCCTCGCTCCGGAACCGGCGGATCAGCCAGTGATCGAACGACATGATGGCAGCGGGGCCGCCATAGCCGGCAAGCCGCGCGGCCACGGCGGAGACGAGGCCATCGTCGTGGCCTTCGACACCTTTCAATTCGATCACCAGGGGCACGCGGCCCGCCACGCGGGCCAGCATGGCATCGAGCGTCGGCACGTGGTCCGACGTGGTGCCGACCGTCATGGCCGTCATGGCGGCGGCGTCGGTTTCATGGACCAGGCCCTCGCGGCCTGCGAGGCGCTTGAGGTCGTGGTCATGGAAGACGACCGGAATGCCGTCGCGGGTCAGGTGGACATCGCATTCGATGGCGAAACCGCCGGCGACAGCCGCGTCGAAAGCGGGTTGCGTGTTTTCCCAGACATCGCGGTTGCCGTCATGAAGGCCGCGGTGGGCAATGGGCCGCGCGGTCAACCAGTCGCGAAACGCATCCATGGATCAGGCGACCTCGATGATGGCTTCGATCTCGACCGGGGCGTTCAGGGGCAGCGCGGCCATGCCGACGGCGGAGCGGGCGTGACGGCCGGAATCACCAAGTGCTGCGACCAGAAGGTCGGACGCGCCGTTGGCCACCAGGTGCTGCTCGGTGAATGCAGGGTCGGAGGCGACGAAAACGCTGATCTTCACGATCCTGGAAATCCGGTCGAGAGAACCGAGCGCCTGACGGGCCTGGGCGAGGATGTTGATCGCGCACCACCTGGCGGCTTCCGCCCCGGTCGCGGTGTCGAGGTCGCGGCCCAGCAGGCCGGTCGCCATCAGCTTGCCCTCCTTCAAGGGCAGTTGCCCGGCCGTGAACAGCAGGGAGCCGGATTGCATGAAGGGCACGTAGTTGGCGGCCGGCGCGGCCGGCGAGGGCAGATCGATGCCCATGGCGGCGAGGCGCTGTTCAGCGGTATCTCCCATGATCGGCTTTTCCTTTTTGTGAAGGACTGGAATAGTAGAAATGTTGCAGAGTCGCGCTGGCGGTCATGAAAACGCCAAAGCGCGGCAGCACACGTCGAAAGTCATGCCACGGCGCCGCGCCGGGGCGCAAGTGCAGGGATCATTCATGCGCGTTTCCTTGATCGCCACCCTCCTTCTCGCCGCCAGCCAGACGCCAGCCCTGAGCACGCCGCAACTGGCGCCGCACAGGGCCGTCTACGATCTCAGCCTGATCGATGCCTCCGACCGGTCCGGCATCTCGGGGGTCAGCGGGCGCATGGTCTACGAGTTCAACGGTTCGCCCTGTGACGGCTACACGGTCAGTTTCCGGTCCGTCACACAGTTCCAGACGTCGGAGAACAACAAGCTCATCGACCAGCAGGTGGCCACCTACGAAAACCCGAGGGAAGACCTGTTCACCTTCGTCACCAAGTCCTTCGTCGACGAGAAGCTCGACAAGGAGGTGAAAGGGACGGCGCATGGCAGCGCGGACGGGGTGGAAGTGGAACTGCAGAAGCCGGACGAGGGAACCGTGCGCCTGTCGCAGGCCCTGTTTCCGGCCGAGCACATGATCGACCTGCTGGAGCGGGCGCGAAAGGGCCAGCACTTCTACGAAACCTCCATCTTCGACGGGACGGAAGGGGCCGACAAGGTGCTGACGACGACGGTCGTGATCGGATCGCGCAAGGAGGCGTCGGGCGACGACGAGGAGCGCAAGGCGGCCGGTTCGCTCGCCGACCAGGCCTACTGGCCGGTCTCGATCGCCTATTACGACGATCCGCAACCCGACACCGATGCCACGCCGATCTACCGTATCGGCTTCAAGCTCTACGACAGCGGAATTTCGCGTGGTTTCGACACCGACTACGGGGATTTCCGGCTCAAGGGGAAGCTGGTCAACCTGGAAATGCTCGACGCGCCCGTCTGCAAGTAGGCCGGGCGCGGCAAGCCTGTATCACAGCGCTCCGGCCGCTTCCGCGCGCGCGAGGATCCTTTCGGCACGCCGCAGGTGCGGCCGGTCGTACATCTTGCCATCGATCCCGACGACGCCAGGCTGTCCCGCCGCCTCGAAAGCGTCGATGACCTTGCGCGATTCCGCGATCGATTCAGCAGATGGCGTGAAGACGCGGTTGATCACGTCGACCTGGGCAGGGTGAATCGCCATCTTGGCCGTGAATCCGTCGCGTTCGGCCTCGATGCATTCGCGCTCGAAGCCCGCCATGTCCGAGAAGGCCGGGAAGACCGTGTCGACGGCGGCCGTGCCTGCGGCATGGGCCGCCAGCAGCGTGACGGCGCGCGCCAGGCGGAACGGATCGGTGTAGACGCCCGATTCGGTCCGGTTGGACCGCGCGCCGATATCCGCCGACAGGTCTTCTGCCCCCCACGTGAGGCCCGCGAGACGCGGCAGGCCGGCGGCATAGGTGTGCGCCTGGAGCACGGCCGCCGCGGTTTCGGTGATGATCGGGAGCAGGGCGGTCGATCGCGGTTCGAGGCCGTGGGCAGTCTCGCGTTCGATCAGCATGGCGTCGAGCGTCATCACGTCCGCCGCGCTGGCGCATTTGGGAAGCATGATGCCGGCGGGCCGGCCGGTCATCACGGCATCGAGATCGTCGGCGGTCATGCCGGTGTCCAGCGCGTTGACGCGGACGAAGAGGCGGTCGCCATGGGTCTTTCCGTTGGCCGAAAGCGTTTCGGCGGTCAGCGACCGGGCTTCCGGCTTGGCCGCCAGGGCGACGGAATCCTCCAGGTCGATCAACAGGATGTCGGCGGCCGACGCGAGGCCCTTCTCCAGCTTGCGCGGGCTGTCGCCCGGAACGAAAAGAAGCGAACGCATGATCTCATTCCTCCGCGGGACGCTTGCGCATCATTGCCTGGCGGACGCAGCGCGCGACAAGGACGTTGTCCTGGTTATAGGCGCGATGCTCAAACTCGACGATCCCGCGATCCGTGCGCGACTTCGATTCGCGGATGCTGCGCACCTCCGTCTCGACGCGAATCGTGTCGCCATGAAAGACCGGGTGGGGAAAGACGGTGTCGGTCATGCCCAGGTTGCCGATCGTCGTGCCGAGCGTGGTGTCGTGCACGGAAATGCCGATCACCAGGCCGAGCGTGAACAGAGAATTGACCAGCGGCTTGCCCCATTCGCTCTTCGCCGCGAAATCGAAATCGATGTGCAGCGGCTGCGGATTGAGCGTCATGACCGAGAAAAGCATGTTGTCGCTTTCCGTGACCGACTTGGTCAACGGATGGCGTATGACCTGTCCGACCTGAAATTCCTCGAGCCACAATCCGGCCATCGGCATCCTCCCTCGCTGATCCGGCCTATTGATAGGACAGCCCGGCGATGGCGGGCAAGTGCCGGAAAATCATGGTGAACGCTTCGTAAACCATTTCTCCGTAGCGTAGCTTATCAAGTGGTCAGTGGTGTTGGTGGCGGTGTCCCATGATTGTTCAGAAATTCCTGAAGTGGATTGATACGGCGAATGTTTCGGAGCGCGTCGCCGCTGCGAGCGCTCTCTCGCGGGCCTACCTTCAGTCCGACATGGATTTCGAACACCGCTGCGCCGCCGAATCGGCGCTCACGCTGCTGCTCGACGATCCGTCGCCGAAGGTCCGCGCGGCCATGGCCGAAACGCTCTCGATGTCGCCGGCGGCGCCGCCCCAGGTGATCGCAACGCTGTCTGCCGACCAGCCGGAAGTGGCCGCCATGGTGCTGGTTCGCTCGCCGCTGCTCAGCGACGTGGACCTGATCGACCGGTGTGCCGACGGATGCGGCAAGGTTCAGCGGCTGATCGCCATGCGCGGCACGCTCTCCACCACGATCTGCGCCGTGCTGGCCGAGATCGGCGAGAACGACGCGGTGATCGAACTGCTGGGCAACGAGGGTGCTGAGATCGCCGCCATCTCGCTGGCGCGAATCGCCGAACGGCTTGGCCATGAGGCGGCGGTGCGCAAGGCACTGCTCGCCCACGCGGGCCTGCCGGCCCAGGTGCGCCACCAGTTGCTGGTGAAGGTGGGCGAGGCCCTGTCGGAATCGCCGCTCGTGCGCGGTCTCATCGGGCAGGCGCGGGCATCGCGCATCGTCAAGGACGCCTGCGTGAAGGCGTCCATCAGCCTGATCGACACGACGCCGGCCCATGAAACACCTGCCCTGGTGGAACACCTTCGGCTCAAGGGCGACCTGACCACGGCCTTCATCGTCCGGGCGGTGGCCCACGGCAAGATCGACTTCTTCGGCGCCATCCTCTGCTCGCTGTCCGGTCTCACCGAAAAACGCATTGCCGGCCTGCTCAGCCACGGCCGCGACAATGCGCTGCGGGCGCTGTTCCGCGATTGCGGGCTGGCCGAACCGTCCCATGCGGTGATCCTGCGGGCGCTCGGTATCTGGCGTGAGGTGGCACTTGGCAAGCGGGTGACCGGCGTGCAGGAAGTGACCTGGCTGATGCTCAAGGAACTGGGCGGGACGCCGGGATCCGGAACGCCGCGGCGCGCGGAGAACGACGACCTGATCGCGCTCCTGAAGTCGATCCATCTCGACCAGTTGCGCCTCAACGCGCGCGGTCACGCTCTGTCCATCGCGGCGGCCTGAGCCGGCGCCCTGCCGGGCAGGGTGTCCAGCGTCCGGTCAGACGTCGAGCATGTCGGCGTCGGCGAAGGCGGCATTTTCCTGGATGAAGCGGAAGCGGGCTTCCGGCTTGGTGCCCATGAGGTCGTCCACGGCGGACTTGATGCCGTCGGCATCCGACAGCATCTCGACGCGCAACAGGGTCCGCTTGCGCGGATCCATGGTGGTTTCCTTGAGCTGGCTTGCCATCATCTCGCCGAGGCCCTTGAAGCGGCCGATCTCGACCTTTGACCGCCCGGAGAACTCCGTCTTCAGCAGTTCGTCCTTGTGCGCGTCGTCGCGCGCATACATGGTCTTGCCGCCCTGGGTGAGCTTGTAGAGCGGCGGGACGGCCATGTAGAGGTGGCCGTTGCGGATCAGGTCCGTCATTTCCTGGTAGAAGAAGGTGATGAGCAGCGAGGCAATGTGCGCTCCGTCGACGTCCGCGTCGGTCATGATGATCACGCGGTCGTAGCGCAGGTCGTCCTCGCGGTACTTCGACCGCGTGCCGCAGCCGAGCGCCTGCACAAGGTCCTGGATGAGCTGCGAGGATGCCAGCTTGTCGCGTCCGGCGCTGGCGACGTTGAGGATCTTGCCGCGCAGCGGAAGGACGGCCTGGGTGGCCCTGTCGCGGGCCTGCTTGGCGGAGCCGCCGGCCGAATCGCCCTCGACGATGAAGAGTTCGGCGCCGGCGGCCGCGTTCTGCGTACAGTCGGCGAGCTTGCCGGGCAGGCGCAGCTTGCGCACCGCCGACTTGCGGCTGACTTCCTTTTCCTGGCGGCGGCGCATGCGCTCGTCGGCACGCTGGATCACCCAGTCGAGCAGGTTGGATGCCTGCTGCGGGCTGGCGGCGAGCCAGTGGTCGAAGGCGTCGCGCACCGCGTTCTCGACGATGCGGTGGGCTTCGGCCGTGGCCAGCTTGTCCTTGGTCTGACCGACGAATTCCGGCTCGCGGATGAACACCGACATCATTCCGGCGGCCGAGATCATCACGTCGTCGTTGCTGATGATGGAGGCGCGCTTGACGCCGGTCAGGTCCGCGTAGGCCTTCAGCCCCTTGGTCAGCGCGGCGCGCAGGCCGGCCTCGTGGGTGCCGCCTTCCGGCGTCGGGACCGTGTTGCAGTAGGAATTGACGAAGCCGTCGCCACCGTACCACGTGACGGCCCATTCGACGGAGCCGTGACCGCTCTGCTTCTCGCTCTTGCCGGCGAAGACCTCGCGGGTGACCTGGTGCTCCTTGCCGAGGCTGGCGACGAGAAAGTCCTTCAGCCCGCCGGGGAAATGGAAGACGGCCTTCGCCTCGACCTCGCCCTTGCCATCGACCAGTTCCGGCGCGCAGGACCAGCGGATCTCGACGCCGCCGAAGAGGTAGGCCTTGGAGCGGGCCATCTTGAACAGGCGCGCCGGATCGAACCGTGCCGCCTTGCCGAAGATGTCCGGGTCGGGATGGAAGCGGACGCGGGTGCCGCGCCGGTTGTGAACCTCGCCCAGTTCTTCCAGCCCGCCTTGCGGATGACCGCGCGAGAACCGCTGGCGGTAGAGCTTGCGGCCGCGGGCAACCTCGACCTCGAGGCTGTCAGACAGGGCATTGACGACCGATACGCCGACGCCGTGCAGGCCGCCGGAGGTTTCGTAGACCTTGGAATCGAACTTTCCGCCGGCGTGCAGCGTGGTCATGATGACCTCGAGCGCCGACTTGTCCTTGAACTTGGGATGCGGGTCGACGGGAATGCCGCGGCCGTTGTCGGTCACGGTCAGGAAGCCGTCGGCATCGAGTTCGACCTCGATGAAGGTGGCGTGGCCGGCCACGGCCTCGTCCATCGAGTTGTCGATCACCTCGGCGAAGAGGTGGTGATAGGCCTTGTCGTCGGTGCCGCCGATGTACATGCCCGGGCGGCGGCGAACCGGCTCCAGCCCCTCGAGGACCTCGATGTCAGACGCGGAATAGTCGTCGCCTGTCTCGGTCGGCTTCGGCGCAGCGCGACGGCGCGGCGGCTCGGCCGGACTGGCAGCCGGCGCCGGACGGGTTTCACCCAGGGTCGAGAAGAGGTCGTTGCTGTCGTCCATCAGTGTCCTGAAGCGGGAAATCGAATCACGAGCCATCATGGCACAACCGGCCAGCGCTTAGCGATGCCGGACCGCCGCTTTCTACAGGCCAGTGCCCGGAGATGAAACCCCGACATGTTGAATCAAATGCTACGGGCCGATTCCGAGTTTTTTTAGGAATGTACGGTAGCTTCGAATTCAATGAATAAGAAAATTCCAGCCGCTGGGGGGCAGGAATGAACAAGAAAATCGTGCCCATGCTGGGCGTTGCAGCCATCTTCGGCTCCCTGTCGATCTTCGCGGCCAACAAGTGGCTCGAGACGGCTGCCGAGGCGCAGGTCGTCCGGGCGGAAACGGCGCCGGCCGCACCGAAGCCGGAGGTCATCTTCGGCTCGATCGTGGTGGCGAAGCAGCCGCTGCGCTACGGCGCGGCGATCACGCCAGGCGACCTTTCTGAAATCCCGTGGCCGAAGGATGCCGTCCCGGACGGCGCCTATCGAACGGTCAAGGACCTGGTCGATGACGGCGCCCGGGTGGTGCTGTCGCCGATCGAGGCCAACGAACCGGTGCTGCTGGCGAAACTGTCCGGCCCGAACGGGCGGGCGACACTGTCGAACACGCTGTCGCCGGGCATGCAGGCCGTGACCATCCCGGCCGACGAGGTGACCGGTGTCGGCGGCTTTCTTTCCATGGGCGACCGGGTCGACGTCGTGCTGACCCGCAATGGCGGGTCGGCCGTCGCCCAGTCCAACGGCGCGGAGGAAACCGGCGCGGCGAAGGGCGTTGAAATGATCACGGAAACGGTGGTCAGCGGTGCCCGGGTGCTGAGCGGGCGGCCGGAGGACGGCGCCAAATCGGTCCAGAAGACCGTCACGCTGGAAGTGACACCGGCCGATGCGCGCCGGATCGCGCTGGCCCGGTCCGTGGGGCAGTTGTCGCTGACGCTGCTGTCGGCCTCGGCGCCGGCCGACGGGACCCGAGACAGCGCGACGCTGTCTTCGCTGACGGGAATGATCTCGACGGTTGCCGGGGAGTCGGTGCCTGCGAGCACGGACAAACCGGCGGTGCTGACCGAGGTGAAGGTGACGCGCGGACTGAAGGGCGAAGTCTACAATGTGCCGTCGAGCAATGGAGCGGACGGCAAGCGCCCGTGAACGGGCACTCCAGGGGAAGCCCGGCTTGAGAAGGGGCAGGGGACAGAACATGACAGAGAACACCATCAAGGCTCCGGGCGGGACCGGGGCAAGCCTGTTCCGCGGCCTTGCCGCCGCCGCCCTGGCGCTCGTCGTCTGTGTCGGTTCAAGCGCGGCCGGCGTGACGGATGCCCGTGCCGCCGGGCAGGGCCAGGTCATCCAGATCAAGGCCGGCTCGACGGCCAAGGTGAAGATCGCCAAAGGAAAGCCGCAGACCATCCGGACCAATGCGGCCTTCTACGAGATCGTGATCGGCGACCCAGAGATCGCCAATGTCAATCCGCTGACGGACACGTCCTTCTATGTCCTGGGCAACACGCTGGGCACGACCGGCATCGCGCTGTTCGACGCCAATCGCAACCTGGTGGGTTCGGTCGATATCGAGGTGACGCTGGACACCGACGGGCTGGCGCGCACGATCCGCGACGTGGCGCCGGGGTCCGACATCAAGGTGGAAACGGCGAACGGCCGCGTGGTGCTGTCAGGCAAGGCCAAGGATGCCGTGCAGGCCGAGAAGGCGCAGAAGGTCGCGAAACGGTTTTCCGGTGACGAGGAAGTCATCAATTCGGTTCAGCTGACCTCGTCGCAGCAGGTCCAGCTCAACGTGCGTTTCGTCGAGATGAACCGCAATGTCGGGCAGGAACTCGGCGCGCAGCTCGGCGTCTCCTACGTCGGGCCGGCCGGGGCCATCACCTTCAACGGAAGAACGGCCAGGACGTCGGGCGATTCGGCAATCGACATCATCGGCAATTTCGCCTCGGGCGGCTTCGGCATCGACATGGCGATCAAGGCGCTGGAAGACCGCGGCCTGGCGCGGCGCCTGGCGGAGCCCAACCTGATCGCCCGGTCCGGCCAGAAGGCGAGCTTCCTGGCCGGTGGCGAGTTCCCGATCCCGGTCGCCAGCGACAACAACACCGTGACGGTCGACTTCAAGAAATACGGCGTCAGCCTGGAATTCACCCCGACGGTGCTGGAAGACGGGCTGATCAGCCTCGACATCGCGCCGGAAGTCTCGTCGGTCGACAATTCGACGACCTATCGCATCGGCAATATCGCCATTCCGGGCTTCGTGGTCCGCCGGGCCAACACGTCGGTCGACCTGAAGAGCGGGCAATCGTTCATGCTGGCCGGCCTGCTGCAGAGCGAGAACGTGTCGACCTCGGACCGGGTACCGGGCCTCGGCAAGCTGCCGGTCCTGGGACAGCTCTTCTCCTCGAAGGCCTACCAGCGCCGCGAGACGGATCTCGTGATCATCGTCACGCCCTATCTCGTCAAGCCGATCGACCCGTCGAAGAAGGTGGCGACACCGATCGACGCGGAGAAGCCGATGAGCACCGCCGACTTCTTTCTCGGCAACGTCGACGGCATGAAGACCTCCCGGATCAACAACGCGAAGATCGCGGATGGCCGCGCACCGGTGGTGCAATCCGGCCATTTCCTCGATCTCGGCACCATGCAGTGAGACGCACCATGAAGACGCTTTGGACAATGGTTCTCGTCGCGGGTCTTGGCGGCATGGCCGGATGCACCCACGAGGCCTACCAGCGCAACGAGGGCGTGACCAGCTTCGCCGGAGACGCGATCGCCGCCAACACGGTGATGCAGATGGTCGATCCCTGGCCGCGAGGCGTGGAAGAGACCGACCTCGAGACGCCGGCGGAGCGCGGTGGCGAAAACCATGCCAAGCCGGCGGAAGTCACGGTGCAGCCAACGACGGGAAGCTGATTGCCCGAGAGGGCGAAAACGGGCGGAAAAAAGCAGGTTTGATCATGGGTGCGAGCAATACGGGCAACAAGCGGGTCGGTCTGGTCACGCAGGACAAGGCCTTCATCCAGATGGTGCAGACGGCCTTTGCCTCCTCCGAGGCGATCCAGCTCGTGGTCATCGAGAAAGGCATTTCCGATCTGCGCGGCGAGATCCAGGACGCCGATTGCGCCGCCGTCATCATCGACATGGACGCCTCGCGGCTGGAGGACGTGGAATCGCTCCAGCGCGTGAAGCGACGCCTCGAGGGGCAGACCGCGGTGGTGGTCGTCACCCAGGAATTCAACGCCGCAGCGGTCCGCGTTCTCGTCCAGCTCCAGGTCGCTGATTTCCTGACCAGGCCGGTTACCACGGCCGATCTCGTGCGCTCCTGCATCCGCGCGCTGCAGGGACCGGGACGCGACGAGCAGGGCGAAGCGCAGATTTCCACCTTCATGCCGGCGGCCGGCGGGGTGGGTTCGACCACGCTGGTCCTGCAGACCGCCTTCCAGCTTCATACCTCGGCGACGCGCGGCGCGGCGACCTGCGTCGTCGACCTCAATTTCCAGCAGGGCTCCTGCGCGGAATATCTCGACCTCGAGCCACGGTTCGACATTTCGGAGATCGAGAACCAGCCGGAGCGCCTCGACCGCCAGCTTCTCGACGTGATGCTGTCCAAGCACGACAGCGGGCTGTGCGTGCTGGCGGCGCCGACCGCCCCGACAGAGATGCGCACCTTCAACACGGATGTCGTGGTGCGGATGCTCGACCTGGTGTCGGCCTATTTCGACAATGTCGTCATCGACCTGCCGCGTACCTGGTTCCCGTGGACCGAGACGGTGCTGCTTGGCTCCAACAATCTCTACCTCGTCAGCGAACTGACCGTTCCCTGCCTGCGTCACACGCAGCGGCTGATCCGCGCGGTCCAGGAGACCTGCGGCAAGGAGGTCAAGCCGAAGGTCATCGTCAACCGGTTCGAGCAGCGGATGTTCGAGAACGGCATCAAGCAGGCCGACGTGGAGGACATTCTCGGCGAGCATTTCGTCGGCGGCATTTCCAACAACTACCGGCTTGTCCGGGAAGCCGTCGACCGGGGCATCCCGCTGCAGGACATCGATCCCGATGCCAACGTGATCCAGGATCTCAAGCGGATCATCCTGCCGGAGGAAGCCGACGTGCTGGCCCGCAAGCCCAAGGGTTTCCTGTCCGGACTTGGCCGCGGATTGAGGAGGAAGGCCGGATGAGCAGCCGTTTTTCCGCGCTGAGGCAACGCGAAGCCGCCAGCCAGTCCGTCACGCCGCGCCCCGCCGATGCATCCGACGGGATCGAATCGCTCCTGAAGACCAAGGCGCCGGCGGCGAAGGCCGAACCCGAAGGCGGCGTGCGGCCGAACGAACGCGTCGTCGATGCGCGCGTGCGCCTGCACCGGATGCTGATCGACGAGATCAACCTTGTCGCGCTGGAAACGCTGCCGAAGGACGAGATGCGCCGGCAGGTGCATGATTTCGTCCAGGAAAAGGCGAAGGCGGAACGCCTGGCGCTCAACGTGGTGGAACTGGAGGCTCTGGTCGACGACATCGTCGACGAGATGGTCGGCCTCGGACCACTGCAGCCGCTGATGAACGATCCGGCCATCGCCGACATCCTGATCAACGGGCACGAGAACTGCTTCGTGGAAAAGGGCGGCAAGCTGCGGAAGGTGCACGTGCCCTTCAAGGACGAGGCGCACCTGTTGCGCATCATCCAGAAGATCGTCTCGGCGGTCGGCCGGCGCGTGGACGAGAGCAATCCGCTGGTCGATGCGCGCATGCTGGACGGGTCGCGCTTCAACGCGGCCATCCGCCCGATCGGAGTCGACGGACCGCTGGTGTCCATCCGCAAGTTCTCCAACAGCAAGCTCAGCCTGCAGAAGCTGATCGAGTTCGGCGCCATCACGCAGCCGATGGCCGAGGTCATGGCGGCGGCCGTTCACGCACGGAAGACCACGATCATCTCCGGCGGCACGGGCACCGGCAAGACGACGATGCTGAACGCGCTGTCGGCCTTCATTCCCGAAGACGAGCGCCTGATCACCATTGAGGACGCGGCCGAACTGCAATTGCAGCAGCCGCACGTGGCGCGCATGGAAACGCGGCCGGCGAACGTGGAGGGTCACGGCGAACTCAAACAGCGCGACCTGGTCAAGAACGCGCTGCGCATGCGGCCTGACCGGGTGATCCTCGGCGAGTGCCGCGGCGAGGAAGCCTTCGACATGCTGCAGGCCATGAACACGGGGCACGAGGGGTCGATGGCCACCATCCACGCCAACACGCCGCGCGACGCGATCTCGCGTCTTGAACAGATGCTCGGCATGACCGGCATGCCGATGACGGTGCAGTCGATCCGGTCGCAGATCGCCAGCGCGCTGGATCTCATCGTCCAGCTGACGCGTCTTTCCGATGGCCAGCGCAAGGTGACGGCGATTTCCGAGGTCACGGGGCTGGAGGGCGACGTCATCCAGATGCAGGACATCTACCGCTTCGTGCGCACCGGCATGGGGCCGAAAAACGAGGTGCTTGGCCATTTCGAGGCGACCGGCATCCGTCCGCGTTTCCTGGAAGACCTGAAGGCGATCGGCATCGAGTTTCCCTCGACCTATTTCGAGCCCGGTCAGCCGCAGGAATAGTCGCGATGATTCCCGCCGTCGACACCGTCTGGGTCATATACGCTGCGGCAGGGCTGTGCGGCGTGCTGGTGGCGGAGGCGATCTACCTGCTCTACGCGGGGCGCGCGGACCGGCGG
The DNA here is from genome assembly GCF_002727065.1 of Zhengella mangrovi. Taxonomy (GTDB): domain Bacteria; phylum Pseudomonadota; class Alphaproteobacteria; order Rhizobiales; family Rhizobiaceae; genus Zhengella; species Zhengella mangrovi. The sequence continues at coordinate 80,663 of NZ_PDVP01000019.1, forward strand.
ACGTCGATCAACCGGCGGCTCAAATTGCGCGATGGCGCCAAGCTCAGCCAGAAGGAAGTCCTCGTCCAGCTGCGCAAGGAGCGCGGCGACGTGGGCGGCGCCCATTCGATGCTGTCGCTGGCCTGGCTTCGCCATCTCAGGATGCAGTCCGGCATGACGATGAGCCTCGCCAACCTGGTGCTGTTCTGTGCCCTGGCTGCCGTCGGGGCGGGCGCCGGTGCCGTCTGGCTGGGGCTGTCGATCAAGATTGCGGCTGCCATCTCCTGCTGCCTGGCACCCGTGCTGCCGGTTTTCGTGATGCGGTCGATGCGCAAGCGCCGGCACAAACTCTTCGGCGTGCAATTGCCGGAGGCGCTGGAGCTGATCACGCGCAGCCTCAAGGCGGGGCATCCGGTTCCGGTGGCCATCGGCCTGGTGGCGCGCGAGATGGCCGACCCGATCGGCACCGAGTTCGGCATCGTCGCCGACGAGATCACCTACGGGTCAGACCTCGTCAGCGCCCTGGCGTCGCTTTTCGAGCGGGTCGGGCACGAGGATCTGCCGCTGTTCGTGACGGCGGTGTCGATCCAGAACTCGACGGGCGGCAACCTGCGCGAAATCCTCGACGGGCTGTCGTCGACGATCCGCGAGCGCGGCAAGCTCCGGCGCAAGGTGCGGGCGATCTCGGTGGAGGGCCGCATGTCAGCCTATATCCTGACCGCGCTGCCGGTCCTGCTGATGGCCGCCATCTGGGCGCTCAACCCGGACTACTACGGCAAGGTGATGGGGGAGACCCTGACCTGGTGGCTGCTCGGCGGGGCGACCGGCTGGCTCGGCCTCGGCAATTTCATGATGTTCAAGATGTCGAACTTCAAGTTCTAGGGTCATGGCCATGTTCGCAGACATCCTTTCCAATGGTTCGACCCTGCCGCTGGCCGCGATCCTGCTGTTCGCCGGCGGTCTCGCGATGGCCTGGCCGCTGGTGGCCGGGCCCGGCGGGCGCTCCGACCTGAAGCGGCGCCTGCACGTCGAGGGCACCGAGCGCAAGGAAAAGCCGGAAGCGGCGGTCCAGCGGCCGTCACAGCCCAAGGCGGTGCGCGAAAAGGCATTGAAGAAGGCGCAGGAGTTCTACCTCAAGACCGACCCGGATTCGGTGGCCCGCATCCGCTTCAAGCTGATCCGGGCGGGCTACATGGACCCGCGCGCCACGGGATTCTTCTTCCTGACGCGGATCGTCAGCCTCGTGCTCTTCGGCGTCCTTGGCCTGGTGCTGACCCTTGGCCTCGGGTTTCGCCTGGCCTCCAACGACTGGATGCTGGCCATGCTGCTGGCCGCGTCCGGCTATTTCGTCCCGGGCCTGCTTCTCAATGTCCAGGTCAATGCCCGCAGCGCGGAATACCGCAACGGCTTTCCCGACTTCATGGACCTGATGGTCGTCTGCTCCGATGCCGGCATGAGCATGGAGGCGGCAATCGACCGCGTATCGCGGGAACTGATGAAGACCTACCCGGCGCTGGCGCTGAACCTGCAACTGGTCACGCTGGAACTGCGCGCCGGGCGCAACCTCAACGATGCGCTGCGCTCGCTGGGCGATCGCCTCGGGCTGGACGAGGTCCGGTCCTTCGCGACACTGCTGCAGCAGTCGAAGGAACTGGGCACGTCGCTTTCGGGGGCGCTGCGGGTGTTTTCCGACGAGATGCGGCACAAGCGCATGTCGCGCGCCGAGGAAAAGGCGCATGCGCTTCCGGCCAAGATGTCCGTTCCGGTGACCGGCTGCATCCTGCCGGTGGTGCTGCTCGTCGCCGTCATCCCGGTCATCGTGCAGGTCGCGGCGATGAAGTGACGGGAAACGCGCCGTTTTCAAGGTTTCCCAAGTCTTAACCGGTAAGAGTATTTTGACCGGTTTTCAGCACGGCGATTTAATCAATTCTGTCTAATATATCCCCAGTAACGACCCGGAAACCGGGCAGGGAAGGGCAGGGCAATGCGTCAAGGAATCTTCGCATCACTTCTGGCGGTCACAGTGCTGGCGGGCTGTTCGGCCGAGACAATGACCAAGATGGATACCACGGAAACCTCGGCACTGAGCGTTTCGCGGGATCTCTCGGAAGGCGATCTGAAGCAGGGCAAAGCGCAGTTCATGGAAGCCAACTACGGCCTCGCGGAGAAGCATTTCCGCAAGGCAGTCGAGCTGCGCGCCGACAATTCGGAAGCGTGGCTAGGGCTTGCCGCCGCCTATGACCAACTCGGCCGTTTCGACTTCGCCGACAGGGCCTACGACCAGTTGATCAGGATTGCCGGCCGCCGGCCGCGTATCGTCAACAACATGGGCTATTCGCAATACCTGCGCGGCAACAGGAAGAAGGCGCGCAAGCTGCTGAGCGAAGCGCGCCAGGCCCTGCCGGGAGACCCGGTGGTCGAGGCCAACTGGAAGCTGCTGCAAAAGACCTGAAAGCCGCGACGGCATGTCGGGCGACAAGACAGGGAAGGGGAAGGACATGGGTGAACTGCGACTGGGTGCCCCGGTGGCCGGACTGGCAAGCCGCACGAAAATTACCCCGGAGGACGTGGCGATGCTGCGCGGCGAGGTGTTTCGCGACGGCGTGGTGACGCGCGGCGAAGCCGAGGCGCTGTTTGCCCTCGACACCTCCTGCGAAGACAAGTGCCGCGAGTGGTCGACCTTCTTCGTCGAGGCGCTGACGGATTTCGTCGTGCACCAGGAGGTCCCGTCCGGCTACGTTTCGCAAGACAATGCCGACTGGCTGATCCGTTCGATTTCCATCGACGGCAAGGTGGAGACGGCGACGGAACTGGACCTGCTGATCAAGGTTCTTGAGACGGCGCGCAGCGCGCCGGACCGCCTGGCGGCCTTCGCCCTGAACCAGGTGGCGATCGCCGTGATCGACGGCGTGGGACCGCTTGTGCCGCATGGCGCAACTCTCACGCGCGGCGCGGTTTCGGAAAAAGACGTCGCCCTGCTGCGGCGCATTCTCTACGCCCAGGGCGGCGGCGGCAATCTCGGCATCTCGCGGGCCGAGGCCGAGGTCCTGTTCGATCTCAACGACAAGACTGCCCAGGCCGACAATCACGCCGACTGGGATCACCTGTTCGTCGGCGCCATCGCCAACCACCTGATGTGCGTTTCCGGCTATACGCCGCCGACGCGCGAAGAAGCGCTCAGGGTGCGCGAGTGGCTCGACGGCGATCCGCAGGTGAATGTCGGCGGGTTTCTCGGGCGGATGGTGTCGGGTGGCCTGTCGGCCGTTCTCGAGGCCTACCGGCGCCCGGACGGCATCGAGGCCTGGTATGCCGGCAAGAACGCGCGTGTCGAGGCCGCCAATGCCACGGCGGAGGCGATCGATCAGACGGAAGCGAAGTGGCTGGTCGAGCGGATCGGCCGGGATGGCCAGTTGCATCGCAACGAAGCAGCCCTGCTCTCGTTCCTGAGAGAGGAAAGCCCGGACATCCACCCGGACCTGAAACCGCTGCTCGACCGGGTCGCCTGACCCGGAACCACGACAGGACAAACGCGACGGGCGGTTCCAGCGAGCCGCCCGTCGCGTTTTACCTTGCGTATCAGATCGTCCTGTTGAAGCGGGCGATTTCCGCTTCGAGGCGCTTGATGACGGCACCGGTTTCGTCGTGGAGCCGCTTCATGCGGGCCAGATGGCCGGACACCGTTCGGGCGAAATCTTCTTCCGTGCTGGTCGCCGGGGCATCGCCGATGCCGTGGATCAGCCAGGCCAGCCCGACGTTGAGAACGCCGGCGAGCGTGGTCAGCCGGTTGGCGCGCGGCTCGGAGCGGTCGCTCTCCCACGCCATGACCGTGGCGGTCTTGACGCCGATGCGGCGGGCGAGTTGCTGGGGCGTCATGCCGGCCGCTTCGCGGGCGCGCGACATGCGGCCACCCATGGTGTCCATGTCGGCTTCGCCGGCGTAGATGGTTCCGGCTTCGTCAAACGGCTCCACTGCCGGAAGGGTGTCCCCCGGATCGGACATGATCGTACTCCTTTTGGTTTCCGCTTTAGGTCGTATTCTGAAAGGAATGTGCCGGTGAACGGTGCGGCGCACCGTCCTGATCGCGGCAAGGACTAATACAGCCGCGCCGCATGCCATTCCAGGTGATCGTCCATGAAGGACGAGATGAAGAAGTAGGAGTGATCGTAGCCTTCCTGCATGCGCAAGGTCAAATCGATGCCGGTGTCCCTGACCGCTTCCTCGAACAGCCAGGGGCGCAGGCCGTCCTCCAGGAAACCGTCCGCCGTGCCCTGGTCGACGAGAAAACCGGGGAAGCGGGCGCCATCCTCGACGAGGGCGCAGGCATCGTAGGCGCGCCAGGCGGCCTGGTCGGAACCGAGGTACCTTGAAAAGGCGCCGGCCGACCAGTCGGCGGTCGACGGCTGCACGATCGGGGCGAAGGCCGAGCAGGCCTTGAAGCGATCCGGGTTCTTCAGGGCAATCGTCATGGCGCCATGGCCGCCCATGGAATGGCCAAAGACGGACTGGCGCGCCATGTCGGCGGGGAAATGCCCGGCGACAAGCGCCGGCAGTTCCGCGGTGACATAGGAATACATGTTGTAATGGGTGCTCCACGGCGCCTGCGTCGCGTCGAGGTAGAAGCCGGCGCCGGAACCGAACTGCCAGTTCGTCGCCTCGTTGGGCACGTCGTCTCCGCGCGGGCTGGTGTCGGGGCAGACGACGATCAGGCCGAGCTCGGCGGCCTTGCGGCGGTATTCACCCTTTTCCATGACGTTGGCGTGGGTGCAGGTGAGACCAGACAGGTACCAGACCACGGGGCAGGGCCGCTCGGCGGCCTGCGGCGGCAAGAAGACGGCGAACGTCATCTCGCATTTGCACGTTTCTGATTCGTGGGAATAGACGCCCTGCATTCCGCCGTGGGACTTGTTCTGAGAGAGGATTTTCATGGGAGTTCCTGTCCTGCTGTGCGTTTCAGCCTGCCTTCAGCGCCAGGCGGACCATGCGGTCGAGCGCCTGGAGAAAGGCGGAGCGATCCTTCGCGGTGAAGCCCGGGTTGTAGCCCTTGATCTCGCCGGCTTCGCGCAGGTCCTGTTTCAGGTTGCGCATCGCGACGGCCATGCCGATGGTCTCGGGCGTGAAGGGCCGGCCGGTGGGGCCGAGCACGTGCAGTCCCTTTTCGACCAGGCGCGCGGCCAGCGGCACATCGGCGGTGATTGCCACGTCGTTGGCTTCCGCGTTCCCGACGATCCAGTCGTCGGCGGCGTCGAACGCGCCGGATACCACGACGTTGCGGATCATCGGGTCGCGTGACGGGCGCAGACCGGAATTGGCAACGAAGGTGACCGCGATGCCGTGCCGCTCGGCCACCTTGACGATTTCGGCCTTCACCGGGCAGGCGTCGGCATCGACATAGATCTGCATGGGTCTTCCGGCCGTTCCTGTCTCGTGCGGTGCCAGCGGCTTATCGCGGGTACCATTCCTCGGTGGAGACGAGCTTGCTGCCGCCATAGGTCCAGATGCCGCTCCAGGAGCCATCCGGCTGCTGGATGTAGAAGGCCTGGCCGAAGGTTCGCCCGGACACGTAACCGATCGACAGAGTGGTGTTGTCGGCACTGGCCGGCCCGACCGTGTACTGGCCGCCGGCAATCGTGGCGCCGAGCCCGGTGCCGATATAGCGCGAACCGGCAATGTCCCAGACGACCGAATACGTCTGGCCGGTGCGCCTGACGGTGACCGTGCCATGGTAGGTGCGGCCGTTGTCGGGGTTCATTCCCTCGACGTCATAGGTTCCGGTGGGATCGGCGATGGCAAGTCCGCAGGTCATCATCACGGCCAGGGTTGCCGCAACGGGTGTCTTCATGGTCGCCATCGCCGTTCTCCTCAGTAGACCACGACGGAGCGGATGCTCTCGCCGGCATGCATCAGGTCGAAGCCCTTGTTGATCTCGTCGAGCGTCAGGGTGTGCGTGATCATCGGGTCGATCTGGATTTTCCCTTCCATGTACCAGTCGACGATCTTCGGCACGTCGGTGCGGCCGCGCGCGCCGCCGAAGGCGGTGCCCTTCCAGGTGCGCCCGGTGACGAGCTGGAAAGGACGGGTGGCGATCTCCTGGCCGGCACCGGCGACGCCGATGACAACGCTCTCGCCCCAGCCGCGATGGGCGCATTCCAGCGCCTGGCGCATGACCTTCACGTTGCCGGTGCAGTCGAAGGTATAGTCGGCGCCGCCGATCGTGTCGGCGCCGCGCTTGGTCATGTTGACGATCTCGGCGACGACGTCATCGACCTCGGCCGGGTTGACGAAATGGGTCATGCCGAACTTCTCGCCCCATTCCTTCTTGTCGTTGTTGATGTCGACGCCGATGATCATGTCCGCACCGGCCAGGCGCAGGCCCTGAATGACGTTGAGGCCGATGCCGCCGAGGCCGAAGACGGCCGCGGTCGCGCCGATCTCCACCTTGGCGGTGTTGATGACGGCGCCGATGCCGGTGGTCACGCCGCAGCCGATGTAGCAGATCTTGTCAAAGGGCGCGTCCGGATGAACCTTGGCGACGGCGATCTCCGGCAGGACGGTGAAATTGGAGAAGGTCGAGCAGCCCATGTAGTGGAACAGCTTCTCGCCGCCGATGGAAAAGCGCGACGTGCCGTCGGGCATCAGGCCCTGGCCCTGGGTGGCACGGATGGCAGTGCAGAGATTGGTCTTCTGCGACAGGCAGGACGGGCAGGAACGGCATTCCGGCGTGTAGAGCGGGATGACGTGATCGCCCTTCTTCAGGCTGGTCACGCCGGGCCCGACATCGACCACCACGCCGGCCCCCTCGTGACCGAGGATGGCGGGGAAAATGCCCTCCGGATCGGCGCCCGACAGGGTGAACTCGTCGGTGTGGCAGATGCCGGTCGCCTTGACCTCGATGAGGACCTCGCCGGCGCGCGGGCCTTCCAGGTCGACTTCCATGATTTCAAGCGGCTTGCCTGCGGCGACGGCAACGGCGGCACGGGTCTTCATTCGGGATCCTCCGGAACATGTCTGTGGTCGGCCGGCAGAGTTTCAGGAAACGTGGCGGCTTTCAACCTTGGATCGGTGCCTTTGCGCGATTCGGTGGACCGGCGCGCCCCTCTGCCGCAATTGCGAGCGCCTCTCTATAATCGCGCTGATTCGAAACCCGGGCTGAACTCATGCTGCAGAACCTGTTGGCCGGTACCGTGGTCATCGCGCTGACCGTGGTCATTCATACATTCGGGCTGATCGCGGTCACGCGGGTCATGGCCTGGATGACGAACCGGTTCCGCATGCACGGCCGGCGCTCGCGGGTGATCGCCATGATCACCGTGGTTTTCGGGCTGTTCGCCATCATGACGGTCGAGGTCTGGCTTTGGGCGGCCGCCTATATCGTGACCGGCAGTTTCGACCGCTTCAGCACCGCGCTCTACTTCTCCACCGTGACCTTCTCGACGCTGGGCTACGGCGACGTGCTGCCACATCCGGAATGGCGGCTGTTCACGGCGCTCGAGGGGGTCAACGGCTTCCTGCTGATCGGATGGTCGACCGCCTACCTGGTGGCCGCGGGCACGCGTATCGGTCCGTTCAAGGCCGGCGAGCATTTCTGAGACCCGCGCGACGACCCGGCGCTGATCGCCGGCCGCCGGCGCTTAACAGACGGTTCACCGTCCCCGCAGCGGGAGGTGCCTCGTTCATGTTTCCCTAAGTGCCGCGCGGCGACAGTGGTGCCAGGCTGTCAGACAAGCGGAAAAAGACTTCGTGAATACCGCACTCATCCTTTTTGCCGGGGTCAACCTGGCGATCATCTTCCTTGCCATCGCAGCGCCGCTGGGCGTTCGCCGGTTCACGCTGACCACGACGGTACGGGCGCCGCGGGACAAGCTTTTCCAGGCCCTGCATCCCTTTGGACGTCACGCGGACTGGTCGGGCCAGATCGTGTCCTCGCGTCCTGACCCGGACGGGACAGGCGGAGAGATCTCGCTGTCCTGGCTCGGGCGCGACAACCAGCCGATCCGCCGCCAGGTGCAGGTGGTGGAGACGGTGCCCGGCGCGGCGTTTGCCGAGACCGTGACGGACGACACGTCGCTGGACGCCTCGTTCTGGCGCCACTGGCGCAGCGAGGTGCAGTTGCGCGACGAGCCGGACGGGTCGGTGCGGGTTTCCATGACCCGGACGGACCGGTACCGCGGCGCGGCGTTTCTCGTCTTCCGCTGGTTTGCCGCGAGGCGCGAACTGATCAAGCTGAAGACCTGGGCCGAAACGGGCGTCTACACGCCGGGCGGCCTGTTCGAGCACCCGGCGACGCAACTGGCCATGGCCGCGCTTTCCGTTGTCATCCTCTGGCCGATCTTCGGCCTGACGAAGCTGGGCTTCATGCTGGCGCTGGCGCTGACCGTGGTGATCGCCCTGCACGAACTGGGGCACATGGCTGCCTTCCGCCTGATGGGGCACAAGTCGGCGCGGATGATCTTCATTCCCGTGCTGGGCGGCGTGGCGATCGGCGGGCGGCCCTATGATTCGCGCTTCGAGATCGCCTTCGTCGCGCTGATGGGCGCGGGCTTCTCCGGCTTCCTGGTACCGATCGCGGTCTATGGCCACGAGGTGGCCCTTTCCGCCGGGAACGGCGCGCTTGCCGCCTTCCTCGGCACGGTCGGCGCCTGCGCCGCCTTCTTCAACCTGGCCAATCTCGTGCCGGTGTGGAAATTCGACGGCGGGCAGGTGCTGCGCCAGATCACGCCGGAGACCGGGCCGGCACGGCTGATGGCCTCGATGATCATCCTGCTCTCGGTCATGGTGTTTGCGTGGCTCGGCGGCTTTTCCGGCCGGGCGCTGCTGATCGCCTGTGCGGTCATGACCCTGCTCAGCCTGATCACCGTGAACAGCGGCGTGAAACCCCGCGCGGAGATGAAGCCGATCAGTGCTGCCGAACGGGTGCTCATCACCGGCGGGCTGGCCGCGGCGCTCGTGATCCACGGGTCCGGCATCGTCTGGGCGATGCACGCCTTCTTCTGATCCCGGGTGCCTAGGGGACGATGCGCCGGGCGATCCAGGCGTAGGTGTCGGTGACGACATGAACCGGCTTTTCCGCCAGGCCGGCGATAGTGTCACGCGCCGGCAGGGCGGAGCGAATGACGTCGAGCGCGCGGGCGGTCAGGCGGGGCTGGCCGGACGGATCTTCCGCGGCCGCGGGGGCTTTCGGTTCGACGGGCACGCTGGGGCGGGGCGGATCGACGACACGACCGGCCTCGACCAGGATCATCTCCGGTTGCGCAGGCGTCCTGGCAGCCGCTGGTGCGGGCGCGGCGTGAGCGACCTGCTCTGCCTGGCATGCCGCGACCACCACCGGATAGTCCCGGTTGGTGATGCGGGAGAGCGTGGCTTCGGACGCGCCGTCGCATTCGGCAACGGAGTCGTACCGGCCGGGCGCCGTCTCGATGTAATGGCAATGCGTGGCGCTGTCGTCGCATCCCATGATCGCCATGATGACCAGTGCAGCAGGCATGTCGCCCTCATCCGTTTTCGTCGTGACCGGCCGGACGGATCGCAGGCAAAAGCGGCGCAATCATGGACAGTCAGCGCGACGGTGCCAGTGCCACGCCCTCGCGCCGGGGATCGGCGCCACCCTCCAGTCCGTCTTCCGTGAACGCAACGCCGTGCAGACCGGAATTGAGATCGCGCACGGCGGTCTCGTAACCCAGTGCCTGGAGGTCATTCACAAGCGCTTCCGCCGATGTTCCCTGCTCGATGTCATAGGTGCCGAAACGGTTTGTCAGGTGGGGCAGGGCGACGGCCTGCTGGATGTTCATCTTCCAGTCGAGAAGCGCGACGATGGCATTGGCGACATAGGGAATGATGCGGCTGCCGCCCGGCGAGCCGAGCGCGAAGGCCGGCTTGCCGTCCTTGAGGATGATGGTGGGCGACATGGACGAGCGCGGCCGCTTGCCGGGTTCCACGCGGTTGGCCACCGTCTCGCCATCGGCCGATTCGGGCAGGAAGGAGAAGTCGGTCAGCTGGTTGTTGAGGAGGAAGCCGCCGGCCATCAGGCGGGCGCCGAATCCGTTCTCGACCGACGACGTCATGGACACGACGTTTCCATCGGCATCGACGATGACGAAATGGCTCGTCGAGGGCATGGAAACATCAATGCCGTCACGGCGCAGTTCGGCCTTGTCCCACGGCGGGTTGCCCGGCTTGACCGCATCGCCGGGCAAGGCCGTGTCGCGCCGGAGCTGTTCCGACCGGTCGCGCAGGTAACCGGCGTCGAGGAGGCCCTTCGGCATGGATACGAAGTCGCTGTCGGCCATGAATCGGCCGCGGTCGGCAAAAGCCAGCCGGGTTGCATCGCCGATCAGCCGCCAGGCCTGGGGATCTTCCGGTCCGAGTGCAGCCAGGTCGAAGGGCTGCAGCAGCCCCAGGATCTGACCGATCGTCAGCGCGCCCGAGGAGGGCGGGCCCATGCCGCAGACCTCGAATCCGCGGTATGGGGCGCAGACGGCAGCCCGCTCCACGGCCCGATAGGCCTTCATGTCGTCGATCGTCATCAGGCCCGGATTGGTGGCGTGAAGGCGGATGGCGTCGACGATCCGGTCGGCGATGGCCTCCGCGCAAAAGGCGCGCGCGCCCGCCTGGGCGATGGAGCGCAGGCTTTCGGCATAGTCGTGGTTCTTGAGCACGGCGCCGGCCTTCAGCGGTTCGCCTCCCGAATCGAAGAAATAGGCTCTCGTGGTCGGTTGGCCTTCAAGGCGCTGGCGGTCGGCGGCGATCAGCCCGGCCAGGCGCGGCGAGACGGCAAAGCCGGTCTCCGCCATGGCGATGGCGGCCGCGAAATTGTCCGCCCATGGCCGCTTGCCATGGGCCTTGTGCGCCAGGTCCATCAGGGCGACGACGCCCGGAACGCCGACGGAGCGGCCGCCGACAACGGCATCAAAGAAGTTCATCGGCTTGCCGTCCGGCTGGCGGAACAGGTCGGCCGTCGCGGCAGCCGGCGCGGTCTCGCGTCCGTCGATGGTGGTCAGCTTGCCGGTGGCGGCATCGTAGTAGACAAGGAATGCGCCTCCGCCGATGCCCGACGATTGTGGCTCGACCAGTCCGAGCACGGTCTGGACGGCGATCATGGCGTCGATGGCCGATCCGCCGGCGGCAAGCGCATCCATGCCCGCCCTGGCCGCCAGCGGGTTGGCGGCGACGACCATCGGCGCCTTGCCGCGCACGGGGTCTGCGGGACTGGCGAGGACCGGTGCGGTCGCCGTCTCGGGCTGCACCGTGTCGGCTGCCTGCTGCGCCGACGCCATTGCGGGCAGCAGCAGGGAGACGAGGATGGCCAATACCAGGGTGCGCGGGCCGAGTCCTTGCATGATGGCTTCCTCCGGTTTCTTCCCACCGGACACGGGTAGCCCGGCGTCAGGGCATGGCAACGGGTCCGAATACGTCCTCGAACGCGGCCTTCAGCGCGACGTCGAGATCGTCCATGGTAACCGGAAGCCCGAGATCGACAAGGCTTGTCACGCCGTGCCCGGTGATTCCGCAGGGAACGATGCCGGAGAAGTGGTCGAGATCCGGTTCGACGTTGATGGCGATGCCGTGAAAGCTCACCCACTTGCGCAGGCGGATGCCGATGGCGGCGATCTTGTCCTCCGCCGGGGTGCCATCGGGCAGGGCGGGTTTTTCCGGCCGGACGACCCACACGCCGACGCGGTCCTCGCGACGTTCGCCACGAACGTTGAACCTTGCCAGCGTGGCAATGATCCATTCCTCCAGCGCGGCCACGAAGGCGCGCACGTCCTCGCGCCGGCGCTTCAGGTCAAGCATGACGTAGGCCACGCGCTGGCCGGGGCCATGGTAGGTATATTCACCGCCACGGCCGGCGCGATGGACGGGAAAGCGGTCGGGCGCGAGCAGGTCGGCCGCCTGCGCCGACGTGCCGGCGGTATAGAGCGGCGGGTGTTCCACCAGCCAGACCAGTTCGCCCGCGCTGCCGGCGCGAATCGCGTCTGCGCGGGCTTCCATGGCCGCCAGCGCCGTTTCGTAGTCAGTCAGCCCCGGTTCGATGTGCCATTCCACCGGCGGCGATGCCGTGACAGGCTGGAAGCTGGCGGCGATCTCGGCGCGTTGGCTCATGGGTGGCAGTCCTCGTGCTCTTGCAGGCCTTTATATCGCGTTTCGGACCTCCAGCGGCAAGGCCGGGCAGGAAAGCGGCAACAAAGTCAAAAAGGGCGCGCTTTCGCACTTGTAAGCGGTGGGGCGATTTGCTAAATCGCCGCCTGCCGGTCCTGCCGGCCCATTCGTGACGTGCGGTCGTGGCGGAATTGGTAGACGCGCAGCGTTGAGGTCGCTGTGGGGCAACCCGTGGAAGTTCGAGTCTTCTCGACCGCACCATCACCTGACAAGCCCGGCCCGCAAGGCCGGGTTTTGTGTTTGCGGTCCCGCTTCCTTCTCCGCCTGTCTTTGCAGCCGGCATCGGGCCCGGCTTCTAGCCGGCAAGCGAGAAACGATATCGGGGCGTCGGGATTGCCGGTTTCAGGACGAAACGCTGGCTACGGCCCTTACCAGGCTCCAGGCGATGACGCCGGAAACCAGGATCACGTAGGCAAAGCTGATTTTCGTGAACCAGTGCACAAAACGCGGGTTCCGGTTCAGTGCGAGTACTGGCATCTCGACAGCGATGTGCAGAACCAAAGACACCAGAATCACGATGGATACAGACAGGCTCAGCGTCCAGAAATAGACGCCCTCAAACGTGCCGATGGTCGTCGGCACCGGAAACCGCGCAACAAACTGCATGACCGGGACATGGGTCAGGTAAATGACAAAGGACAGCAGGCCAAGCGCTCGCAGTCCGGAAAGCAGGTTATTGTCGAACGCTCCGCGATTTTCGGCAAAGCGCAGGACGAGGATGACTGCGGCGCAGGCGAAGAGAACAACCAGTCTTGGGGGTTCGAAAGAATCGGAAAGCGGAAGACCGGATGAAATGGTCGTAGCAAATGCGACTGCCATGGCAAGGGCAGCGAAAGCGGCAACGGCGTAGATCGGTGCCATGCGCGCCGGTTTGGGAGAAAACCTTTCGCCAGGAGCAAATATCGCGAACGGGATCGCAATCGCAATGCCAAGAAAGAAGGCATCGAGGTGGTAGAGAACGGTGTAGGCCAGCCATTGCTGACCGTCGAATATGCTTCTCCAGGATGCTGCCAGAAGGACGCCGGCCACGGCAATGGCCAGGCCAACCGCTGCGCCTTTCACATTGTCTTTCCAGCCAAAGGAAAGCAGGCCGGCGATGAAAGGAAGGCTGAGGAGTGGCATCAGGATATAGAACTGGAATTCCGTCGATATCGACCACCAGACGGAATGGGAAATTGGCGCTTTCAGGATCTGCGGATCGAAAACGTAGGAGAGAGTGGCATAGCGGAACAGGACGGCGCCGAGATTTTGGAATGTCACGAGCGATTTGGGTAGCGTGAACACAGTTGACAGCGCGAGACAGACGATGAGGGTCATCGCAAAGACTGGAACGATGCGAATTACCCGTCGAAGCCAGAAATCCGAAACGATACCGGTTTTCCCGCGCCGGAGAGCGGAAGAAATGCTGAATGTCAGAGTGAAGGCGCTGACGACATAGAAAATCTCGACACCGAAATGTCCATTTCCGGCAAGTCTGCTGATGAACGGAAAGGCCGACAGGTCGGGCTGACCTGAATATCCGGTAGCGTGCAGGAGAACCACGAGGCTGGCCCCGATACCACGCAGCATATCGACGGAAAGATAGACTCTTCCGCTACTGACAGGTGGTCCTTTCGTGAACCGGACAGCCAGCCAGACGCATGCAACGACAATCGCGAGAAGGCCGACATGGGTGGCCATGCGCAAGACATCGAAGCCAGCTTGCTCGGCTGCGACCACGACACCATCGATCAGGATCGTTCCGTTGCCGATTGTTTTCGCCGAGAATGTCAGCCGCTCGACGGTAACGGGCGGATCGAACAACACTGTCTCAACGGAGATGCCGGCTCTCTGGTTGCCGTAGACAATGTCTCTCTTTTCTTCTCCTGCCTGCACGGCGAGGGTGTTCGTAGCTTGTCCAGGATAAACGTAGAGGCGGATTTTCACGGTACTAACCGGTATCGCCTGACCAAGCTCCAGTGATGCCTTTGCCCCAACCTTGGATGTAAATGTTGCGCTGCCTTCAGTATAGCGCCCGAACAAGTCCAGCGTTTTCCAAGCTCCGTCCGTCGCGATGAGCTGGTCGGAATAGTATCTCTGTTCGGTTCCAGGGTGCTTGACTACATATGCTGCTACCAAGATGACAAGCAAGGCAAGCAGGATAGTTGATGCAAGCGTTCGGCTGTTCTGTTTGGACGGCACCGACAGCTCTGTCCGATCAGCATTTTCCATCGCCGCCCCATCCTCGCCAATTGACATTGCCCGTTCGATTGCGGTCTAGCTGAATGTCGGGGCGCCATCAATCATTGCTATTCGCGTTTCCGGACACCCAGTTGAACAAGCTTCGATTGGGACAAGCCCGGCCCGCAAGGCCGGGTTTTGTGTTTGCGGTCCCGCTTCCTTCTCCGCCTGTCTTTACAGCCCGCATCGGGCCCGCCATGGTCTCGTCACGCAAACGGGGAGGAGCGGCATGGCAAGACCGGTCATCGGTTTCATCGGCGTCGGGCTCATGGGCCACGGCATGGCGAAAAACATCGTGGAGAAAGGCTACCCGCTCGTGGTGATGGCGCACCGCAACCGGGCGCCTGTCGATGACCTTGTCGGGCGCGGCGCGCAAGAGGCCGCCACGCCGCGCGAACTGGCAGAGCGCTGCGACATCCTCCACATCTGTGTCTCCGGCAGTCCCCAGGTGGAGGCCGTCATGCGGGGCGACGACGGGATCCTCGCCGGCGCCCGTCCGGGCCTGACCGTGATCGATTGTTCGACGTCGAACCCGGTCAGCACGCTGGGCCTGGCGGCGGATTGCGCAGCGGCCGGCATTGCCTTTGCCGATGCGCCGCTCAGCCGCACACCGAAAGAGGCCGAGGCCGGCACGCTGGACACGATGGTGGGTGCCGACGCGGAAACGTTCGCGCGGATTCGGCCGGTGCTCGCGTGCTGGGCCGGGGTGATCATCCATCTCGGGCCGGTCGGTTCCGGCCACAAGATGAAGCTCATCAACAACTTCATCGCCATGGGTTATGCCGCGCTCTATTCGGAGGCGCTGGCGCTGGCGCGGAAGGCCGGCCTTTCTGCCGATCAGGTCGATTCGGTGATCCGTCCGGGGCGTATGGCCAACGGCTTCTACGAAACCTTCATGAAGTGGACGCTGGAGCGCGACGAGAATGCCCATCTCTTCACCATCACCAATGCCCACAAGGACATGCGCTACCTTTCCGACCTGGCGACGTCGGTCGGCGGGGTGAACCCGGTGCAGTCGGCGGTCCGCAACAGCTTCGCCGCCATGGAAGCGGCGGGCGAGGGGAGCCGCTACGTGCCCATGCTGGCCGACTTCATCGCCGGGATGAACGGGCTGGACCGGAACGACGGCAACTGAAGCGGTTCGCCGCTGCCCGGCGATTGATCGTTGTCATGGCGCGCGGTGTGTTCCGGGCGTCTCATTCCCGTTGATCTTTTCCACGGGGAGGGAATGGCAATGAAGTCGACAGGTCGTATCTGCGCGGCACTGGCACTCCTGGCCGGTGCATGCGGAACCGCATCCGCCTACGACGGGCCGGTCTATGAACACCTCGGGGTGTACGGGCTGGCACTGGGAAGCGATCGCGATCTGGCCGTGCGGGCAAACCGCTACGTGCTCACGCCGGACCGGCTGACGGCAAGCCTCTCGGTCGAAAACTACGGGAAGGCGGCTGTGACGAGCCGGCTCTACCTCCAGTTCAAGCCGGTCACGTCCTGGCATTCGGACAATGCCGGTGCCTTCGCGCTTGACGTGCCGGACAACCTGCTCGGCGCGAGCGCGACGCTGGATGGCCGGGATCTTGACGGTACGATGCGGGAAAGCGCGCTCTATCGCGGCATCGATATCTCCGCGGACCTGGCTGCGGCCGGTATCGGGCTGGTGCCGTTCCGTATCGATACGTCGAAGGCGGATCCGGACCGGCTGCGCGCCTTGCGGGAAGGGGGCATTGCCGGCCGTTTCGGTGCCGACTGGCAACTCGACCTGACCTATGCCTGGCCGGTCACGATCGAAGCGGGGAAGACGAGCGAGGTCAGGGCCGTCTTCAAGCCGATCCTGGGCGCGTTCGTGGATACGCTGACGATCTTCGACTACGAGCCGGACAAGCTGCAACTGGGAATCGAGGGGCCGCCGGTCTCGGGGCTGTGCCTGACTCCCGGGCAGGAGCAGCGGATCTTCGCCCTGTTCGGTGCGATCGGGGGTGACGGCCCTGAATGGCCATACCGGATCCGTGACTACTCGGTGACGCTTGTTGCGCCCGCACAGGGCTTTGCCGGTCTTTATGATTTCTCGTTCCGCATCGAGCCGTCGCGCCCGGGCGACATCGTTTCGGTTTGCGGCGGCGATTTCCGCGAGCAGACGGACGGCGCGATGGTGTGGGAAACCGACCGTGCGGACGAAACGGTGCTCACGATTCACTTCATCGAGGTGGAGGATGCCTATCGCCGTTATCTGCCGAAACCGGAAAAATGAGGGTCGAAACGGCGGCAGGCCGCAAGGCCGCAACGTCACCTGAGTGTGCAGTGCAAAAAAATCGAAAAAACCGAAAAAAGGCCGTTGACAGGAAAGCCGGGCGGGCCCTATAAGCCCCCCACAACGAGGGCGGCGGCGCCGCTGGCGACAGAGCGCTGCGCCCTTGAGTTTCCGAGATAGCCGCTTCGAGCGACTGATTGGACGGCCCGGCTGGGCGGCTCTTTTGAGGGGCTTGGCTGGTTGAAAGCTGTTTTTGCGGCTTTGTTCTTTGACAACCGAATATGGAAGAAAGAGAAACGTGGGCGGCAGGTCCTTGATTTGCCAAGCAGTTTCCTGAAAGGGAGATTGCGGTTCAAGAGACATGGCGGA
>NZ_PDVP01000001.1 GCF_002727065.1 Zhengella mangrovi
GACCCTTCGCCGCCAACCGTGATCACGAAGGCATCGTCATCCCCCGCCGACGCCGGCAGAGCAACCGCCAACGCAAGTAGGCTCGCTGCCCACATCGCAACCGGCCGCAGACGCAGCCGCACCTTCGGCTGCTGACGCAGCCGTCGTCCAGTAATCTGATTCATAATAGCCCCGACCCGCACACTGGTCTCAGGGCAATAGCTTTGGGGACTAGGGTTAAGGTAAGGTTAAGAAGATGAGAATTTCAGCACGGATGAAGTCGGCCCGAAGCTTCAGGTCATCGTCACCCAGACCGGCCGGTGATCCGAGCCCGTTGCCTCCGAATCGACCCTCGCATCCCGGAAACGATGGGCAATTCCGGCGCTTGCAAAGCAGAAATCGAGCCGTCGCGGCTGCAGATGCCCGGCAGGATCGAACCAGCTGTCGGCACCGTCTGCCGTCACCGAGACATCGCGGACGAAACGGGCATTCGTGCGCCGCCCGTATTCCGGATCCAGCGGTCCGGTCAGGATCACGTATTCCGGTGATTCGGGATCCATGTTGAAATCGCCCATCAGCACGAAGTCCTCCGGAGCCGGCAGTTCCGGGTAGCCGAGGCTGGCAAGCCCGGTCGCGGCTCCGCCGTCAAGCCGGTGCTCCAGCGCCGCCCGGAGCAGCCAGCGGATCTGGGCGGACCGCTCGGCGGCGCTCGTGTGATCGAGATGGACGGAGTGGAACCGGACCGGACCGGCGGGCGTCCCGATGATCGCCTCCAGCGCGCCGCGCTGCAGGTTGAGCACGTCGATGGACCGGCTGCGCGGCAGCAGGAAATTGCGCGACGCCAGGATCGGGCCGCGCGAAAGGATCATGTTCCCGAACTCGAAATAGCGGCTGACCGCCTTCCCGTCGATGATCGCGCTGCCCATGTCGACCTGGTATGGGGCGCCGTAGACGTGAAAATACTCCGGCAGGAGCGCGGCGAGGCCAGCCACCATGTCATGCCCGCCGTTCTGCGGGTTGTTCCGGCAGACCTCCTGCAGCGCGATCACGTCCGCCCCGCGCACCTCGCCGGCAATCCGCTCCAGGTCGTAGCGACCGTCCATGCCGGTGCCGTACTGGATGTTGTAGGTCACGCAGGTGAATGCCATCGTCTCGTCTTTCATCAGGAATTGGCCGATATCTCTCGCGATTCGGCCAAACATGCGCTAGAGCAGCGGTTTGGAAAACCCGGCAATCATTCACCGAACAGTGCGACAGTCTCATGAAGTTTCTCGACCAGGCAAAGGTCTATATCCGATCCGGTGACGGCGGAGCCGGCTCCGTCTCCTTCCGGCGTGAGAAATACATCGAGTTCGGCGGACCGGACGGCGGCGACGGCGGACGCGGCGGCGACGTCTGGGTGGAAGCGGTCGACGGCCTGAACACGCTGATCGACTACCGCTACCAGCAGCACTTCAAGGCCAAGACGGGCATGCACGGCATGGGCCGCCACAAGACCGGCGCCAAGGGAGCCGATGTCCTGCTGAAGGTTCCGGCCGGCACCCAGATCTTCGAGGAAGACAACGAGACCCTGATCTGCGACCTGACCGAGACTGGCCAGCGCTTCCGCCTTGCCAAGGGCGGCAACGGCGGCTTCGGCAACATGCATTTCAAGTCGTCCACCAACCAGGCGCCGCGCCGTGCCAATCCGGGCCTTCCCGGCGAGGAACGGACGGTCTGGCTGCGCCTCAAGCTGATCGCCGATGCCGGTCTCGTCGGCCTGCCCAATGCCGGCAAGTCGACCTTCCTGGCCGCCATGACACGTGCCAAGCCGAAGATTGCCGACTATCCCTTCACAACCCTGCATCCCAACCTCGGCGTGGCCCGCATCGATGCCCGCGAATTCGTCATCGCCGACATTCCCGGCCTGATCGAGGGCGCCCACGAGGGCATCGGGATCGGGGACCGCTTCCTCGGCCATGTCGAGCGTACGCGCGTCCTGCTGCATCTCGTCTCCGGCCGCGAGGAGGATGTCGGCGCCGTGTACCGGACCGTGCGCAACGAGCTGGAAGCCTATGGCCACGGCCTCGTCGACAAGCCGGAGATCGTGGCGCTGTCGCAGGCCGACCTGCTCGACGGGACGCAAAGGGCCGAGAAGCTGGCCGACCTTGGGGCCGCCTGCGGCCGTGACCCGCTGCTGATTTCCGCGGCGACCGGGGAAGGCATGGAAGACGTCCAGCGGGCCCTGATGGCCGTCATCGAAAAGGCCCGCGGGTCGGAAACGCCGCAAGAGCCTGACGAGCGCTGGCAGAAGTAGGGTCCGGGTTCCGCCATGCTCTCTTCCTACAGACGCATCACGGTGAAGATCGGTTCGGCTCTGCTGGTCGACCGCAAGGCCGGCCTGAAACGCGGCTGGCTGGCTTCCATGGTGGCCGACATTGCCCGCCTCAAGGCGGCCGGGTCGGATGTCGTGGTGGTCTCCTCCGGCGCCATCGCGCTTGGCCGGACCATCCTCGGTCTCGGCCGCAGGCAGTTGAAGCTCGAGGAGAGCCAGGCCGCCGCCGCGGTCGGCCAGATCGCCCTCGCCCAGGCCTGGGCCGAGGAACTGGCGCGCCATTCCATCACGGCCGGGCAGGTGCTCGTCACGCTCGGCGATACCGAGGAGCGGCGCCGCTACCTCAATGCCCGCGCCACTGTCGGGACGCTGCTGAAGCTCGGCGCGGTACCGGTCGTCAACGAGAACGACACCGTTGCGACCACCGAGATCCGCTATGGCGACAACGACCGGCTCGCCGCCCGCGTCGCCACCATGATGACGAGTGATCTTCTCGTCCTGCTGTCCGATATCGACGGGCTCTACACCGCGCCCCCGGCCACCAACCCGGATGCGCAACACATCCCGGTCGTCGAGCGGATCACGCCGGAGATCGAGGCCATGGCCGGCGCGGCTGCCTCCGAACTGTCGCGGGGCGGCATGCGCACCAAGCTGGATGCCGGCAAGATCGCAACGACGGCAGGCACCACGATGATCATCACCTCGGGCGAAACCAACCATCCCCTCCGCGCTGTCGAACAGGGTGCCCGCCACACGCTTTTCGCGCCCGTCCCGAGCCCCGTGTCCGGCTACAAGAGCTGGATCGCCGGGCAACTGGAGCCGGCCGGGCGGCTGGTCATCGACGACGGTGCGCTGAAGGCGCTGAAGGACGGAAAGTCGCTGCTGGCGGCCGGCGTGCGCGCCGTTTCCGGCCACTTCGCCCGCGGTGACACGGTGGCCGTCATGACGCCCGGGGGCCAGGAGGTTGCCCGTGGCCTCATCGCCTACGATGCCGCCGACGCGACGCGGATCGCCGGATGCAAGAGTACGGAAATCGAGCAGGTTCTGGGCTACCAGGCGCGATCGGCCATGATCCACCGCGACGACCTCGTCGTCACCGCGCCGGATCGCTGATCCGCCGGGGTGGCTGCGACATTGCCCGCCGCGTCGTGCCGGTGTATGCACCTGCCGAGATGGAGGCCCGACATGCTGACAGGCAAGATCGCCAGCGACAATGACATCCATGCCCTGATGGCCGCGATCGGCCGGCGCGCCCGCGCCGCCGCCGCGCCGCTGGCCATCGCCTCCCCGCAGGCCAAGCACGCCGCGCTGCTGGCCATGGCCGAGGCCGTGGAAGCCGGCATGGCATCCATCCTGGAAGCCAATGCCATCGACATGCAGAACGGCGTCAAGGCCGGGCTGTCGTCCGCCATGCTCGACCGGCTGAAGCTGGACGATGCGCGCATTCGCGCCATGGCCGACGGCATCCGCGCCATTGCCGGGCTGAAGGACCCGGTCGGCGAGATCATCGACGAATGGGATCGCCCGAACGGCCTCCACATCGAGCGCGTGCGCACGCCCCTTGGCGTGATCGGCGTCATCTACGAAAGCCGCCCCAACGTCACCGCCGATGCCGGCGCCCTTTGCCTGAAGGCGGGCAATGCCGTCATCCTGCGCGGCGGATCGGACTCCGTGAACTCGTCCGCCGCCATCCACGCCTGCCTCGTGCGCGGTCTGGAAGCGGCCGGCCTTCCCGTCGATGCGATCCAGCGCGTGCCGGTGACCGACCGCGCGGCCGTCGGCGAACTGCTGACCGGCCTCGAAGGCAATATCGATGTGATCGTGCCCCGCGGCGGCAAGAGCCTCGTCGCGCGCGTCCAGGCCGATGCCCGCGTGCCGGTCTTCGCGCACCTCGAGGGCATCTGCCACGTCTATGTCGACCGCTCGGCGGACCTGGAGATGGCCGTGGCCATCGTGCTCAACGCCAAGATGCGCCGCACCGGCATCTGCGGTGCGGCCGAAACCCTCCTGGTCGACCGGGCCTGTGCGGAAACCCACCTGCGCCCGATCCTTGAGGCGCTCGCGGCCAAGGGTTGCGAAATCCGCGGCGACGACGCCGTCATGGCGCTCTGGGACCAGGCGAAGGAAGCGGCCGCCGAGGACTGGTCGACCGAATACCTCGACGCCATCATTTCGGTGGCCATCGTCGACGGCATTTCCGGCGCCATCGAACACATCAACCGCTACTCCTCCCATCACACGGAGGCGATCATTGCGGAGGATCCGCAGGCCGTGGAGCGCTTCTTCAACGAGATCGACAGCGCCATCCTGTTGCACAATGCCTCGACCCAGTTCGCCGACGGCGGCGAGTTCGGCATGGGGGCAGAGATCGGCATTGCCACCGGCAAGATGCACGCCCGCGGTCCCGTTGGCGTCGAGCAGTTGACCTCGTTCAAGTACCGCGTGCGCGGCACCGGGCAGACACGTCCCTGATGCCCGGACACGAAGGCGTTCCGGCGAACTACCTGCGCATGCCGGCCAC
The DNA here is from genome assembly GCF_002727065.1 of Zhengella mangrovi. GTDB lineage: Bacteria > Pseudomonadota > Alphaproteobacteria > Rhizobiales > Rhizobiaceae > Zhengella > Zhengella mangrovi. The sequence goes on from NZ_PDVP01000001.1 coordinate 4,815, forward strand.
CGCGCCCGGCCTGCGCGTCGGCCTGTTCGGCGGCTCGTTCAACCCGCCCCACGCCGGCCATGCCCTGGTGGCGGAAATCGCCCTGCGCCGCCTGGACCTCGACCAGCTCTGGTGGATCGTCACGCCGGGCAATCCGCTGAAGGACAATTCCAACCTCGCGCCGCTGGCCTGGCGCATTGCCGCGTCCGAAGCCGTCAAGCCGGGCCCCAAGGTCAAGGTAACCGCCTTCGAGGCAGCCCATCACGTCCGCTTCACCGCCGACACGCTGTCGCTCGTCAAGGCCCGCAAGCCGGGCGTCCGCTTCGTTTGGATCATGGGCGCGGACAACCTGAAGTCCTTTCACCGCTGGCAGCGATGGAAAGCGATCGCGCGCACGTTCCCGATCGCCGTGATCGACCGGCCGGGTGCGACCCTGTCCTTCCTTTCCTCACGCATGGCCAAGACCTTTGCCGAGGCCCGTATCGACGAGGCGGATGCTCCGCGCCTTGCCTTTCTCGACGCCCCGGCCTGGACCTTCATTCACGGCCCCCGGTCGTCGCTGTCCTCCACGCAGCTGCGCGCCGAGGGCGCAGGCCACCGGTCCGGAACCGGCTCCGTGTGAAACCGTTTCACAGCTCGTGTCTTGAAAATGAAGAACATTGCTGCCACCTTTTTGGGGTACGCCCTGCCGGGTGCGCAATGTTGCTCTCATGATGAAAGGAAAGACACTGAGAACAGCAACGGAAACGAAGGCACAGGAAATGCCTTCACGGGCTGAGGCCAGCCGGAGTGCCGGCGCCGAAGCAGCCCTCAGGACGGCCATCGAATCGCTTGAAGACTCCAAGGCCGAAGACATTGTTTCCATTGACATTCAGGGCAAGTCGAGCCTGGCGGACTACATGATCGTCGCCTCGGGGCGGTCGCATCGTCACGTCGCCGCGGTCGCCGATCACCTGATCAAGGCGCTCAAGGATGCCGGCTATGGCACCGCGCGCGTCGAGGGTCTGGCGAGCGCCGACTGGGTGTTGATTGATTCGGGCGACATCATCGTCCACGTCTTCCGCCCCGAGGTCCGCGAGTTCTACAACATCGAAAAGATGTGGCAGGCTCCGGACCTGGAGGACAGCACCCTGCACTGAACCCTGGGGGGTTCGGCAACAGGACGTCGGTCGGATGCGAATGTCGATTCATGCCGTGGGCCGGATGAAGGCCGGCCCCGAACGGGACCTGTCAGCGCGCTATATCGAGCGTCTTGCCAAGGCCGGCCCGCCGCTCGGCCTCGAGTTCGCCGGCGTCAGGGAAATCGCGGAAAGCCGCGCCGGCACGGCCGAGCAGCGCAAGGGCGAGGAAGGCCAGCCGCTTCTGCGCGCCGTCGAGGACGGGGCGTTCCTTGTTCTGCTTGACGAAACCGGAAAATCCATCGGATCGGAAGATTTCGCCCGGCGCCTGGCGGTCCTGCGCGACGACGGCCAGCGCGATATCGTTTTCGCCATCGGCGGACCGGATGGCCATGATCCCGCGCTGCGCCAGAAGGCCGGTCTGCTGCTCTCGTTCGGGCGCATGACCTGGCCGCACCAGCTCGCGCGCATCCTGCTTGCCGAACAGCTTTACCGCGCATGCACCATACTGTCGGGTCATCCCTACCACCGGGCATGAGCATCGCAGCGCCGCGATCGTCTTTGGTTAATGATTCCTTGAGATTGCTTGGGTATGGTCTGGCCATGATGCCGCGATTCCCCTTGGCTGCACCGCATTTCCGCCGGCTGATCCTGTCGGTCGGCATGGCGCTGTTTGCCCTGACGCCGGCGTCCATGGCTCAGGACGAGCCTCAGCCGGACCCCTCGGTCCTCGAAGCGAGGCAGGCAGAGACACGTGCCGCCTATGAACGCCTGGCCGCGGAAATGGCCGCGTCCGAAGACCGCAAGGCGGCGCTGGCCGCCGAGATTGAATCGCTGAAGAAGGATTCGACGGCGATCACCTCGGCCCTGATCCAGTCGGCCCGGACGGAAAAGAAGCTGGCCGACGATGTTGCCGCGATCGCCGGCCGGGTTGCCGACCTGAACGTCCAGCAGGATTCGGTCCGCCAGTCGCTGCGCAAGCGCCGCGGGGTGCTCGCCGAGGTTCTGGCCGCGCTTCAGCGCATGGGCCTCAATCCGCCACCGGCCATCCTGGTCCGGCCCGAAGATGCGCTCGGTTCGGTGCGCAGTGCCATTCTCCTCGGTGCGGTCGTGCCCGAACTCCGCGCCCAGACGGAAATCCTGGTTGCCGACCTGGAAGAACTCAAGCGGGTCACGGCGGCCATCCACCGCGAGCGCGCGCGGCTCGAAAACGCCGTTCGCGACCAGGTGGCCGAACGCCAGCGCCTCGATGCGCTCTTGAAGCAGAAACAGGCCCTGCGCGAACAGACGGAAGCGCAGATTGCCGCGGAGACCGAAAAGGCCGAGCAGTTGGCGGCCAAGGCGACGTCGCTGCAGGACCTCATCACGTCGCTCGACACCGAGATCGCCTCGGTCCGCGAGGCCCGCGAGGCGGCGCGCAAGGCTGCCGCGGAAGAACAGCAGCGCACCGACCGGCTCGCCCGGCTGCGCGAGCAGGACCAGCCGGTTCCCGAGGAAAACCGGCTACGGACCGGCCTGCCATTCGATGCCATGAAGAACAGGCTCCTGCTGCCGGTCTCGGGGCAACTCAACCACCGTTTCGGACAGCCCTCCGGCGATGGCCTGCACGCCATCGGCGACACCATTCAAACACAATCGGGCTCTATCGTTACCGCGCTTGCGGATGGCATCGTGCTCTTCGCGGGCGCCTTCCGCTCCTACGGCAAACTCTTGATCCTGGACGCGGGCGATGGGTATCATGTTGTCATGGCGGGCATGGCGCAACTCAACGTGATACAGGGCCAGAAAGTGTCGGCGGGTGAGCCGGTCGGCGTGATGGGGGAAAAGCGCGTTGCGGCTGTTGCCGTGACGGGTAATGACATCCAACAACCGGAACTCTATGTGGAGTTCCGGAAAGACAAGAAACCCGTTGATCCGGCCGCATGGTGGTCGGACAAGGTAGCCGGAAGGACGAGGAATGATTCGTAAGCTGACACTTCTTGGCGCTGGTGCCATCATGGGCGCGGTGACGGTGACTGCGGTCAATGGCGGACCATGGTGGCCAGCCAATGCCGCGGGCTCGGAGACCTACCGGCAGCTGGCCATTTTCGGCGACATTTTCGAACGTGTCCGCGCACAGTACGTCACCCCGCCCGACGAGAAGAAACTGATCGAGTCGGCCATCAACGGGATGCTGACCTCGCTGGATCCGCACTCCTCCTATCTCAATGCCGATGACGCCAAGGACATGCGCGTCCAGACCAAGGGCGAGTTCGGCGGCCTTGGCATCGAGGTGACCATGGAGAACGAGCTGGTCAAGGTGATCACGCCGATCGACGATACCCCGGCCATGCGCGCGGGTGTCCTGGCGGGCGACCTCATCTCGCAGATCGATGGCCAGGAAGTGCGCGGCCTGACCCTGGCCGACGCGGTCGACAAGATGCGCGGCGAGGTCAACACGCCCATCGAGCTGACCATCCTGCGCGAAGGCGCCGACAAGCCGATCAAGATCAAGATCGTGCGCGACGTCATCAAGGTGAAGGCGGTCAAGTATCGCGTCGAGGAGGACGTCGGCTACCTCAAGATCACATCCTTCACCGAAAAGACCTTCGGCGACCTGCAGGACGCGATCACCACGATCAAGAAGGACGTTCCGGACGACAAGCTCAAGGGCTACGTCCTTGACCTGCGCCTGAACCCGGGCGGACTGCTCGACCAGGCGGTGGCCGTCTCCGACGCCTTCCTCGACAAGGGCGAGATCGTCCGCACCAAGGGCCGCGAGGAGCGCAACATCGATCTCTACTCCGCCCGTGCAGGGGACCTGACCAACGGCAAGCCGCTGATCGTCCTGATCAACGGCGGATCGGCCAGCGCCTCCGAGATCGTTGCCGGCGCGCTGCAGGATCATCGCCGCGCCACGGTGCTCGGCACCCGTTCCTTCGGCAAGGGATCGGTCCAGACCATCATCCCGCTGCAGGAAAACGGCGCCCTTCGCCTGACCACGGCGCTCTATTACACGCCGTCGGGCAAGTCGATCCAGGGTCACGGCATCGATCCGGACATCAAGGTCGACCAGCCCCTGCCGGACGAGCTGAAGGGCCGTGACCTGACGCGCGGCGAATCCGATCTCCCCGGCCACATCAAGGGCGTGGAGGAAGATGACAAAGGCTCCGGCTCGATCGCCTACGTCCCGCCGGAAGCCAAGGACGACCTCCAGCTGCAGGCCGCGCTCGACCTCATCCGCGGCAAGACCACCAACGCGGCATTCCCGCCGGATCCGGAAAAGGACGTGGTTCTCCAGCAGTCGGAATGATCCCTTGAGCCGCCGCCGCGAGGCGGCGGCTTCCCTCCATGCCACGACCGCGCCGGACGGCCGGCCGATGCCACGATCCGGATAGATGATGAGCGAAAGCGGACAGTTCAGGCGCGAGCGGGAGATCGACAAGCCGCTTGGCCAGGACGGCCGCCCGCCGGTTCGCCGCATCGCCATGCCGCGAGGTGTTCTCGGCGCCCTTGTGGCCATCGTCGTGGTGGCTCTGCCAGCCGGCTGGATCGCGCTGTCGCGTGACCCCTTCCGGGAAATGCATCCCGACGTCTCGTCGGTCCCCGAAACCCAGCCGGCAAGGCCGTCGGCCGCTGAACCGCCCGCCGCGCCCGCCTCCGGCGAGGCGAAGGGAGACGGCCCCGCGATCATCAAGGTCCAGCCAGACGACGCCCCCGCCGCCGATAGCGGCCAGGCGTCGCAAAGCGTCATCGTGATCCGCAACCCGTCGGAGATGAAGCAGGACAGCCGCACGGCCCACCTGCCGGACCGCGCGCTGATCGAACAGTCGGAACACGGCCCACTGCCGGTGGTTGGACCGGACGGCAGGCGCCCCTTCGACGTCTACGCCGGCAGTTGGTCCGGCTCCCGCGGCGCCAAGGTGGCCATCGTCATCGGCGGCCTCGGTCTCTCCCAGACCGGCACCCAGGCGGCCATCAGGAAGCTGCCGCAGGGTGTGACACTGGCCTTTTCTCCGCAGGGCAACAGCCTCACGCGCTGGATGCAGGAAGGCCGCCGGTCGGGGCACGAGATCCTCATGCAGATCCCGCTGGAGCCCTTCGATTATCCCAGGACGAACCCCGGGCGCAACACGCTGACAGTGGAAGCCCCGCCCCGCACCAACCTCGCAAACCTGCACTGGGCGCTCGGCCGGACAACCAACTATGTCGGCGTGATGAATTACATGGGCGCCCGGTTCATGGCAGACCACGAAGCGATGAAGCCGGTCATGGCCGATCTCGCCGCCCGTGGCCTGATGTTCCTGGACGACGGCAGCTATGGCCGCTCGGCCGCGCCCGACCTGGCCGCGGGTGACCGCATGCCCTTCGCCAGCGGCGACGCGATCATCGACCAGGTCCAGGACAAGGCCGAGATCCTGAAGAAGCTCGACGAACTGGAGGCCACTGCCCGGGCGCGGGGGTCGGCCATTGGCAGCGGATCGGCCTTCGATGTGACCGTCGATACGGTTGCCGCCTGGGTTGGCGAAGCCAGGATGCGCGGCATCGAGATCGTGCCGGTGTCGGCGCTGGCAGCCGATCCGCGGCAGTGAATCACCGGGACTGGGGACAGCATGGTCAAGAAGAACGTGAAACCGGACGATCTCCCCTATCGGCCCTGTGCCGGCGTGATGGTGCTCAACCGGGATGGCATGGTGTGGGCCGGACGGCGCATTGCCGAGGATGACAGCGAGATGGCCGGGGCCTCCCACCTCTGGCAGATGCCGCAGGGCGGCATCGACAAGGGCGAGACGCCGCTCGAAGCCGCCTGGCGCGAGCTTTACGAGGAAACCGGCATTCGCACCGCCTCGCTGATCGAGGAGGCGCCGGACTGGGTCTACTACGACCTGCCGGACGACCTCGTCGGCATCGCCCTGAAGGGCAAGTATCGCGGCCAGAAACAGCGCTGGTTTGCCTTCCGCTTCGAGGGTGACGACAACGAAATCCGGATCAATCCGCCGCCGGGAGGCCATGCGGCCGAGTTCGATGCCTGGGAGTGGAAGCCCATGGCGCAATTGCCGGGCCTGATCGTCCCCTTCAAGCGACGCGTCTACGAGGAGGTTGTTGCCGCCTTTTCCCACCTGGCCGGGACATCCGCGTGAAGCTGATCGGCCTGCTCGGCGGCATGAGCTGGGAATCCACGGCGCTTTACTACCGCCTGATGAACGAAACGGTGAAACGGGAGCGCGGCGGGCTGCATTCCGCACGGATCCTTCTTCATTCTGTCGACTTCCACGAGATAGAGCAACGCCAGCATGCCGGCGACTGGGGCGGAACCGCCGGAATCCTGACATCGGCCGCACGCGGGCTGAAATCCGCCGGCGCCGATTTCCTCGTCATCGCTACCAACACCATGCACAGGGTCGCCGGTGAGATCGAAGCCGGGTCGCAGCTGCCCATCCTTCATATCGCCGACCCGACGGGGGCCGCACTGGAAACCGCCGGCATACGGACGGTCGCCCTGCTGGGGACCCGCTTCACCATGGAGCAGGATTTCTATCGTGGACGGCTCGAGGCCGCTTTCGGACTGGATGTCCTGGTGCCCGAAACCACGGAACGGGAAGTAATCCACCGTGTCATCTATGAGGAACTCTGCCTCGGCGTCCGGAATCCGGAGTCGGCGGATCGCTTTGCAGCCATCATTGCCCGTATGCGCGACGAAGGCGCGGAAGCGGTCATCCTGGGCTGCACCGAAATCGGCATGATCATCGACAGCGCCAATTCGCCGCTTCCGGTCTTCGACACGACGGAACTCCACGCCCGCGCCGCGGTCATGATGGCACTGAACGGACACCCATAAAAAACGGGCCCCGAAGGGCCCGCTTCCGAAAACATGGATGTCATCTTGTACCGGCACTCAGGCCGGCAGGATGGCCCCGTGCAGCGTCGTCAGCTGGTCGAGATATTCCTGCGCGCGCTGCTTGTGATCGTCTTCCTGCGCGTCGGCGAGGTCTTCGCGCGCATCGGCGATGCGCTGCTCCAGGTCGCCACGGTCGATGTCGTCGACATGGACGGCCGCCTCGGCGAGCACGGTGCAGCTTTCCGGCATGACGTCGGCGAAGCCGCCGAAGATGACGTACCGCTCGGCCTTGCCACCGGACATGTTGACCGTCATGACCCCCGGACGGATCGACGTCATCAGAGGGGCATGGCTGGCCATGACCGTCATCTCGCCGTCGGCGCCCGGAATCACCACGGTCTCGACCTCTTCCGAGATCAGCAGCCGTTCCGGCGAGACCAGTTCGAACTTGAAGGATTGAGCCATGACGCCCTACCGGTTCCTTGGTTCATGCGGCGCGGACCGGATCGCCCGCGCCTGATTTCAGGTCAGGTTCAGGCCGCTTCCGCGGCCATCTTCTGGGCCTTCTCGACGGCTTCCTCGATGGAGCCGACCATGTAGAAGGCAGGCTCCGGCAGGTGATCGTATTCGCCGGCGCACAGACCCTTGAAGCCCTTGATCGTGTCTTCCAGGTCGACGAGCTTGCCCGGCGAACCGGTGAAGACCTCGGCCACGAAGAACGGCTGCGACAGGAAGCGCTCGATCTTGCGGGCGCGGGCCACGGTCAGCTTGTCCTCTTCGGAAAGCTCGTCCATGCCGAGGATGGCGATGATGTCCTGGAGCGACTTGTAACGCTGCAGGATCGACTGCACCTGGCGGGCCACATCGTAATGCTCTTCGCCGACGATCATCGGGTCCAGCATGCGCGAGGTGGAGTCGAGCGGATCCACGGCCGGGTAGATGCCCTTTTCCGCGATCGAGCGCGACAGAACCGTCGTGGCGTCAAGGTGCGCGAACGAGGTCGCCGGCGCCGGGTCGGTCAGGTCGTCGGCCGGCACGTAGATGGCCTGCACCGAGGTGATCGAACCCTTGGTCGTGGTGGTGATGCGCTCCTGCATGGCGCCCATGTCGGTCGCCAGCGTCGGCTGGTAGCCCACCGCCGAGGGAATGCGGCCCAGGAGGGCGGACACTTCGGAACCGGCCTGGGTAAAGCGGAAGATGTTGTCCACGAAGAACAGCACGTCCTGACCTTCGTCACGGAAGTGCTCGGCCACCGTCAGGCCCGACAGGGCGACGCGGGCGCGGGCACCGGGCGGCTCGTTCATCTGGCCGTAGACCAGCGCGGCCTTGGAGCCTTCGCCGCCGCCGAGCTTGTTCACGCCCGACTCGATCATCTCGTGGTAGAGGTCGTTGCCTTCGCGGGTGCGCTCACCCACGCCGGCGAACACCGAGTAACCGCCGTGCGCCTTGGCGACGTTGTTGATCAGTTCCATGATCAGAACCGTCTTGCCGACGCCGGCGCCACCGAACAGGCCGATCTTGCCGCCCTTGGCGTAGGGGGCGAGCAGGTCGACGACCTTGATGCCCGTCACCAGGATTTCCGCCTCGGTGGACTGCTCCACGTAGGCCGGCGCTTCCTGGTGGATCGCGCGGGTGGTCTTCGTTTCGATCGGGCCGGCTTCGTCAACCGGCTGGCCGATGACGTTCATGATGCGGCCGAGCGTTTCCGGACCGACCGGCACGGAGATCGGCGCGCCCATGTCGACGACGTCCTGGCCGCGCACGAGGCCTTCGGTGGCGTCCATGGCGATGCAGCGCACCGTGTTCTCACCGAGATGCTGCGCCACTTCGAGCACGAGCCGGTTGCCGTTGTTGTCCGTCTCCAGGGCGTTCAGGATCGGCGGAAGGTGATCCGTGAAGGCGACGTCGACAACGGCGCCGATGACCTGGGTGATCTTGCCGGAAGCACCGGAAGCCTTTGCAGCGGTCTTCTTGGCCGCCGCGGTTTTGGGGGTCGCTGCTTTTGCCATCGATCCTTACCTTTTCTAACCTCAGAGCGCCTCGGCGCCCGAAATGATTTCAATGAGTTCCTTGGTGATCTGCGCCTGGCGCTGACGGTTGTAGGAAAGCGTCAGCTTGTCGATCATCTCACCGGCATTGCGGGTCGCATTGTCCATGGCGGACATCTGCGCGCCGTAGAAGGAAGCCTGGTTTTCCAGGAGAGCGCGGAACACCTGGACGGAAATGTTCCGCGGGATCAGCGTTTCGAGGATGGTGCCGGCGTCCGGTTCGTATTCGTAGGTCGCGCCCGAGGTATCGGCCGCCGCCTCTTCCGAGTCGGCCTTGGCAGGAATGATCTGCTGGGCCGTCGGCACCTGGCTGATGACCGACTTGAACTCCGAGTAGAACAGCGTGCAGACGTCGAACTGCCCGTCGTCGAATAGCGCAATGACCTTCTTGCCGATGGCATCGGCATTGGTGAAGCCGATGTTGCGCACTTCGCGAAGGTCGACGCGGTCGATGATCAGGTTGGCATGATCGCGGCGCAGCTGGTCGTAACCCTTCTTGCCGACGCACAGGATCTTGACCTGCTTGCCGTCGGCCAGAAGGCGGCGGACGTGGTCGCGGGCCAGGCGGACGATCTGCGTGTTGAAGCCGCCGCAAAGGCCGCGTTCACCGGTGCAGACGACCAGCAGGTGCGTGTCGTCCTTGCCCGTTCCCGTCATCAGGCGGGGCGCCTCGGCGCCGTCGCCCACGACCGCGGCAATATTGGCAAGCACCGAACCCATCCGCTGGGAATAGGGACGGGCGGCCTCCGCCGACTCCTGCGCACGGCGCAGTTTTGCGGCGGCGACCATCTGCATCGCCTTGGTGATCTTCTGCGTCGCCTTGACCGAAGCAATGCGAACGCGGAGGTCTTTCAAAGAGGCCATGTCGGTTCCCGTTCAGCTATCAGGCGAAGCTCTTGGCGTAAGCGTCGATCTGGGCCTTCAGCTTTTCCTCGATGTCCGGCGTCAGCGCCTTCTCGGTGCGGATGGCTTCCAGCACGTCCTTGCCTTCGCCGCGCATGTGCGCAAGCAGGCCCTGCTCGAACTTGCCGACCTGGTTCACTGCAAGCTTGTCGAGGTAGCCCTTGACACCCGCGTAGATCACCGCGACCTGCTCTTCGGTCTTGAGCGGCGAGAACTGCGGCTGCTTGAGCAGCTCGGTCAGGCGCGCACCGCGGTTCAGCAGGCGCTGGGTGGCGGCGTCGAGGTCGGAACCGAACTGGGCGAAGGCCGCCATTTCGCGGTACTGGGCCAGTTCGCCCTTGATCGAGCCGGCGACCTGCTTCATCGCCTTGATCTGCGCCGACGACCCCACGCGAGACACCGACAGGCCGACGTTCACGGCCGGGCGGATGCCCTGGAAGAACAGGTCGGTTTCAAGGAAGATCTGGCCGTCGGTGATCGAGATCACGTTGGTCGGAATGAACGCCGACACGTCGTTGCCCTGCGTCTCGATGACCGGGAGCGCGGTCAGCGAACCGGCGCCATTGTCCTCGTTCAGCTTGGCGGCGCGCTCCAGAAGGCGGGAGTGCAGGTAGAAAACGTCGCCCGGGTAGGCTTCGCGGCCCGGCGGGCGGCGCAGCAGCAGCGACATCTGGCGGTAGGCGACGGCCTGCTTGGACAGGTCGTCGTAGCCGATCAGCGCATGCATGCCGTTGTCGCGGAAATATTCACCGATGGCGCAGCCGGCGAACGGTGCCAGGAACTGCATCGGCGCCGGGTCGGACGCGGTGGCCGCGATCACGACCGAGTACTCCAGCGCGCCGCGGTCTTCCAGGACCTTCACGAACTGGGCAACGGTCGACCGCTTCTGGCCGACGGCGACGTAGACGCAGAACAGCTTGTCCTTGTCCGGGCCGTTGTCGTGGATCGGCTTCTGGTTCAGGAACGTGTCCAGGATGATGGCGGTCTTGCCGGTCTGGCGGTCACCGATGACCAGCTCGCGCTGGCCGCGGCCGACCGGGATCAGGGCGTCGATCGCCTTCAGGCCCGTCGACATCGGCTCGTGCACCGACTTGCGCGGGATGATGCCGGGCGCCTTGACGTCGACCTGGCGGCGTTCCTTGGCCTTGATCGGGCCCTTGCCGTCGATCGGGTTGCCCAGCGCGTCGACGACGCGGCCGAGCAGTTCCGGACCCACGGCGATGTCGACGATCGAGCCGCTGCGCTTGACCGTGTCGCCTTCCTTGATGTCACGGTCGGAACCGAAGATAACGACACCGACGTTATCGCTTTCCAGGTTCAGCGCCATGCCCTGGATGCCGCCCGGGAACTCGACCAGTTCGCCCGCCTGGACGTTGTCGAGACCGTAGACGCGGGCAATGCCGTCACCAACGGAGAGAACCTGTCCGACTTCGGAGACCTCAGCCTCCTTGCCGAAATTCTTGATCTGATCTTTCAGGATTGCGGAAATTTCCGCGGCGCGGATATCCATCAGCCGACCTCTTTCAGTGCAAGCTTCATCGAAGTGAGTTTCGTTTTGAGCGACGTGTCGATCTGCCGGGAACCGATCTTCACGATCAGGCCACCGAGAATGCTGGGATCAACCGTCAGATTGATGGTGACGTCCTTGCCGGCAACCTGCTTCAGCGCGGCAGAGAGTTCCTTCTGCTGCGTCGCGTTCAGCTCGTGCGCGGAGGTCACGTCCGCGGCGATCTCGCCGCGGGCCTCTGCGGCGATCGCGCGGTAGGCAGCGATGATGCCGGGCAGGGCGAACAGCCGACGGTTCCGGGCAACGACCTTCAGGAAGTGGGCCAGGAGACCTTCGATCTGGGACTTTTCGGCGATGGCCGTGATCGCCCGGTACTGGTCGTCGGCGGAGAACACCGGGCTCTCGATCAGGCGCTTGAAATCGGCCGACTCGCCGATCAGCGTTTCGATCTGGCCAAGACCGCTTTCGACCGCTTCGACCACGCCGGCATCAGCCGCCAGCTCGTAAAGCGAGCCCGCATAGCGCTTGGCAACACCGGAAATGAGAGAGGATGACTGTGTCACGGGTGACCGTTTCTCTTCCTGGCGGGATCAAGACCCTGCTGTCAGCGGCCGTCACCGCCTTCAGCAAACTCTTGATCGAATTGACGTTTTTTGGCATGGCTCAAGGCGCGGCCGCCTTGTTTCCGCCAAAATGCGTCTGCCGTCTAACACACCCTTCCGAGACTCGCAACATGGCCGCTGTCATGCTTTTGGATCAGGTTGACGCACCCGGACAGCCCTCGCGGGCGAAAAACATTCGCGTCAGCTTATGAATCCGAAAGCATAGGAACTGGCCAGCCCGCAGATGACGAGGCTGAGAAGCAGCGTGAAGGCCACCGCGACTCGCGTGGCGCTGCGCGAGAAAAGGGCCAGCACGCTGCCAAGCGTGGCCATGCCCCAGCAGATCGCGAGCGCGGCATAGAGGGTGGGCTGGGCCAGCAGGATGCTGGCGGCGCCGAGCCCGAACATCAGCCCGCCCGGCAATCCGCGCGCCAGGGCCGCCGCATCGCCGTTGCCCTTGGCGCCGGGTGCCAGGATGGTCAGCGCAAGGCGGGGAGCCACCATCATCAGCAGGCCGAGAACCACCGTTGCGACGGCCGCCCAGAAAGCGAGCCACTCGCCTTGGCTGATCGGCCAGGGAAAAGCGAGATCCATCGGCAGGCGTCCTTTGTCAGGTGAGGTTGGCGCCCGGAGATTCGGGCCGGATCCAAGAAGAATCCGCTGACCCTTCCCCTGTCAAGCGGACGCCGGCTACTTCACGCTGCGGTTGGCCGCATCGGGGCCGCAGAGCCCGGTGACGGGGATGGACGATCCCTTTGCCTCACCCCGCGACAGGGTCATCGTCCCGTCCACCAGCGTCAGCACCTTTTGCCGCTCGGTCACGGAGAAGGAGAGATCGATCAACACCGGGTCCGCCTCCAGCGTGCGGTAGCGCCGTTCCTCGCCCTTCCCCTCGCTGGTCCGGCTGACCAGCGCCAGTTCACGTAAGAGGCCGTTGATCCGGGCATAGCCGCGCTCGAAGGTTCCCAGCCCGTCGAATCGGCGCTCGGTGAAGAGCAGCGTCGCCGGATCGGCATAAACCGTCTTGTAGCTGGTCAACTGCTTTTCCGGCGGCTGATCGGCCACGCCGTCCTCGTCGGGAAGCGAAGCCGCATCGCCGGTCTCCTTGCCGTCCGGTGGGCCATCGCGCAGGAACCGGCAGTGCACGCCCGGATGCTCGAAGCCGATGGCCGAGACGGTCGGCGGCGAATCAGGCGGGTTCGGCAGGTCCGGACCGTCCTCCCCGGCGGTTGTGGTATCGTCCGGAACTGCCGGCTTGTCCTGCGCCGACGGGTCCGGCGCCGCTGGTTCGGATGCCGGGGCGTTTGCAGCCGGCGCATCCGCCGCCTGTTTCGGCTTCGTGGTGTCCGTTGCCGGTGACGCGGACGGCTGCCCGGCATCCGGCGCCTTCGCTTCCTCGGCCAGCAGCAGCGAGCCGGCGAGTCCGGCGGCCAGCAGCGTCGTCGTCCAGATCGTGCGCGTCAGCCGCATGGTTGCCTTGAACTCCGCTCGATTGTGTCAGTTGCGAATCTATCCATTTGGCAGGATGGGGCAAGGGCCGGGTCCCGGGCGGGACGGCAGGCCGCATCATCGCGTTCAGCCGGAGACGGCATGAGGCATCGGAGCCGCCTCACTCCAGCATGGCGGCGATGACCCGCGCCGAGGAACGCGCATCCACTTCCGAATCGCGCACGAGCTGGTCGAAATGCGCCGTCAGCGCCTGCACCTGGCGGCTTTCCCGGAACACCAGATACTGGCTGCCGATGTAGACGACGCCGATCAGCGGACCGAACACCGTGACCGGCGCCGAATAGACCTTGCGGCTGTCGTAGAGATAGAGGCGCAGCGAGGGATAGAGCCGCTCGCAATTGCTGGCCATCACCTCGATCTGGCGCCGCCGGGCACGCTCGGGCAGCCCGGCCCAGTAGCCCTCGCCGCGCGCCAGCGAGCGGATCATCTCCAGCGACACGCAGATCTCGTAATCCGAGCCCGGCGATTGCAGGAATTGCGCCTGGTCTTCGACCGCCGCGGTGGCCTGCGCCGGCGTCTTGTCCAGGAACGCCGAGTATTCGAACTCAAGGACCGCGTCGGTCTTCAGGATGTCGGGCAGCGTCGCAGGCACGTAGCGGATCTTGTGACCGGCCGCCTCGCGATGCCACGCGCGGATCTGGTCGTCAGACGGCGTATGCTTGGCATCGGCCACGCGGAAACTGGCCTGCAGCAGGTCGGCCGCCGTTTCGCTGCGCTCCGAGAGGCCGAGCAGCCAGTCGGCGGAAATGCCGAGCGCCGTCGCACACTGCGCGGCCAGGTGGGCGTTCGGAAGCCGCAGGTCGTCCGCCCCGCCCAGCACCTGGGCAATCGTCGACCGGTCGACGCCGCAGGCCCGCGCCAGTCCGCTGCGGCTCATGCCCGTGGCGGCCATGCGGCTGGCCAGTCGTTCGCGGAACAGCCGCGCTCTTTCTTCCTTGTTCATGATTTTTCTCATCAGATCAGGGAATCGTCAACAATCTGGTGTTTTCGCAGCAAATTATCAGAATTCCCGTGACCTGCAATCACCGGCTACACCATCGCCATCGAAACACGGGAGACTGGAATGGAATCGCGGACGAGAACGGTCGCCAAGGCGATCACCTGGCAATTGCTCGGCCTGTGCACGATGAGCCTGCTGGCGTGGTTCCAGACCGGCAGCGTCACCGGTGCCTTCTCCTTCGCGCTATCCGCCGCCCTGGTCGGTTTCGTGATGTTCTTCGTTCACGAAAGGATCTGGGGTTTCGTCTCCTGGGGTCGCCGCCATCTGCCGCAACTCAGGAATGGCGCGCGCGGCTGACCGGCCGCAGGTCTCACACCGATCCTTCGGTCGGAATGTGCAGGATGGCGCCGCAGTGCTTGCAGTGAACCGCGTCGGCATCGTGCAGGAACAGGCCGCAGGTCTGGCATTCGTGATGCACCTTGGACGGCCGGAACAGAACCTGCAGCAGCCGCAGGAAGAGGGTGACACCGAAGATCATGACCCCGACGGAGAGCATCCGCCCCGATGTGCCCGTCAGCGTGATGTCGCCGAAACCCGTCGTGGTCAGCGTCGTGACCGTGAAATAGAGCGCATCGGCGTAGTTGCGGATCTCCGGGTTCGCGCCCACCTGCAGCGCGTAGATGAGTCCCGTCATCACGAACAGGAAGACGCCCAGGTTGACCGAGGCCAGCACCACGTCCTCGTGCTTGCGGAAATACTGGAAGTCCTGCCGCAGCCGGCTGAGCAACTGGTAGGTGTGCAGCAGCCGCAGCGTGCGCAGGATGCGCAGGAAACCGAAGCCCTCCCCGGCAATCGGCGCCAGGAAGGAGAGCACGGCCGCGACATCCGCCCAGGTCGACAGCCGGAGCAGGAAGCGCCCGCGCTGCGGCTCCAGCAGCACCCGGACGATGAAATCGGCCAGGATCAGCACACCGAAGACGAGGTCGACGGCCTCGACGAACCGTGTCCGCTCGAAGAAGGAGGTGACGATCACGAACCCGATCGTGACGAGATCGAACGCCAGCAGCCCGTAGCGAAAGCGGTGCGCCGCCGGCGTATCGTCTTCGTAATATGACCTGATCCGGTCCAGCACGGCCCCTGCCCCTTGCAAATCCATCCCGGTGTCCCGTCCAGTTTGCAGAAACCGCGCCGGTTGACCAGACCCGGCGTCTGCGCGTGCCTGTTACAGGAAGCTTTGCGGATCGATGTCCACCTGCACGCGGATCTGGCCGCGCTCCTTCGGTCCGGCCTTCAGCAGGGCGCGAATGAAGCCCTGCAGGTCTGCCCGGCGATCGCCGTGGACCAGGAGCCGCACCCGGTGCCTTCCGCGGATCAGCGCCAGCGGCGCTTCCGCCGGCCCCAGCAGCAGGATGCCGGGTGCCGGTGGCGCGGCCGAACGCAGGCCGCGCGCGTGCCCCATGGCTTCGCCAGCCGTTGGCGCCGAGACGATGATCCCGGCCAGCCGGCCGAAGGGTGGCAGCCCGGCCTTTTCCCGCTCCGCGATCTCGCGTGCGTAGAAGGCCTCGCGGTCGCCGGAAACGATGGCCCGCATTACCGGGTGGTCCGGCTGGTAGGTCTGGATCAGGCCGAGGCTCTTCTTGCCGGTCCGCCCGGCCCGCCCCGTGACCTGGCTCAGCAGCTGGAAGGTGCGCTCCGCCGCCCGCGGGTCGCCATTCGTCAGGCCGATATCCGCGTCGACGACACCGACCAGCGTCATGCCGGGGAAATTGTGCCCCTTGGCCACGAGTTGCGTGCCCACGACGATGTCGGCTTCGCCTTCGGCGATGGCTTCCAGTTCAAGGCGCAGCCGCTTCACGCCACCCATCAGGTCCGACGACAGCACGATGATCCGCGCATCCGGAAAATGCGAGGCGGCTTCCTCGGCGATCCGCTCGATGCCGGGACCGCAGGCGACCAGGTGATCCAGCGTTCCGCACTCGGGACAGGCTTCCGGCTTCGGTTCGTGATAGCCGCAATGATGGCACATGATCTGGCCGCGGAAGCGGTGCTCGACAAGCCAGCTCGAGCAGTCAGGGCACTGGAACCGGTGGCCGCAGACGCGGCACAGGGTGAGCGGGGCATACCCGCGCCGGTTCAGGAACAGCAGCGACTGCTCGCCGGCTTCCAGTGTCCGCTCCATCGCGGTCAGCAGGACCGGCGACAGGAATCCGCCGCGCGCGGGCGGGTGACGCCGCATGTCGACCGCCTTCAGGTCGGGCAGCGCCGCGTCGGCGAAACGCACCGGCAGCGTCACATGCCGGTAACGGCCCTGGTCGGCGTTGACCCGGCTTTCGACCGAAGGGGTCGCGGAGGCCAGCACCACCGGGAACCCGCCGATATGCCCGCGCACCACGGCCATGTCGCGGGCGTTGTAGAAAACCCGGTCTTCCTGCTTGTAGGCCGGGTCGTGCTCCTCGTCGACGATGATCAGGCCGAGTTCGCGAAACGGCAGGAACAGGGCCGATCGCGCGCCGGCAACGACCCGCACCCGACCTTCCGCAACCTGGCGCCAGACCTTTTCGCGCGCGCGCGGCGCCATGTCGGAATGCCACTCGGCCGGCCGCGCGCCGAACCGGTCGTGAAAGCGCTCTAGGAAGGCCTGCGTGAGCGCGATTTCCGGCAGCAGGATGAGCACCTGCCGGCCGGCCTCCAGCGCCGCTGCCACCGCCTCGAAATAGACCTCCGTCTTGCCGGACCCGGTCACGCCGTCCAGCAGCGTGACCGAATAGCCTCCGGTCGTAACGGCCCCGAACAGGTTGTCGGCGGCCGCCGACTGCTCCGCCGTGAGGTCCTGCCGCCCGAACCGCGAATCGGGCACGGGCACCACCGGGGGCGCCGGCAGGTAGACCGTCTCGAACACCTCCTGCGACCGCAGTCCGTCGACGACACCGAGCGACACGCCGGCCGCGTGGGCAAGGCCGGAACGGGTCCAGGCCATGCCGTCGCCAGCCATCTCCAGCACCCGCTCCCGGGCTGCCGTCATGCGGTCCGGGCGCCTCTCCGTGAGCCGCAGGCCTTCCACCGGCGGTTCCGGATCGAGTGCGGCCGGCGCGCGCAGTGCCATCCGCGCCACGAGCCCGGGCGGCGAAAGCGTCCAGGCGGCCACCCAGTCGATGAAGCGGCGCATGTCGGCCGAAAGCGGCGGACAGTCGAACACGCGGCTGACCGCTCGAAGCTTGCGGGGATCGACGGAACCGCCGCCCTGGTCCCAGACCACGCCGATCACCTCGCGCGGACCCAGCGGCACGGCCACGATCGCCCCGGGGGCGGCATCCATTCCCTCGGGCAAGGCATAGGTGTAGGGAGTTTCGGACGGCATCGGCACCAGCACCGCGACCGTCCGGTTTTCGGCCGAATCTTGTGTCATGACGGGTGACCTTGCCCCGATTGTGCGATAAGGGGAAGCCGAATTGAAACGGCCGGTGCAGCCGTTCGCAGCCATTGACGGAGCATGCCATGAAGTTTTTTGTCGATACCGCCGACGTCGCCGAGATCCGCGAACTCAACGCCCTGGGTCTTCTGGACGGCGTCACCACCAATCCCTCGCTGATCATGAAGTCCGGGCGCGACATCATGGAAGTGACGAAGGAGATCTGCTCCATCGTCGAAGGTCCGGTGTCCGCCGAGGTCACCGCGCTGGACTATGACGAGATGCTCAAGGAAGCCGCTGTCCTGACGAAGATCGCCGACAACATCTGCGTCAAGCTTCCGCTGACGCTGGATGGTCTCAAGGCCTGCAAGGCGCTCACCGCCGACGGCGTGAAGACCAACGTCACGCTCTGCTTCTCGGCCAACCAGGCGCTTCTGGCCGCCAAGGCCGGCGCCACCTTCATCTCGCCCTTCATCGGCCGCCTCGATGACATTCACATCAACGGCATGGACCTGATCGGCGAAATTCGCACGATCTACGACAACTACGGCTTCCAGACCGAGATTCTCGCGGCCTCCATCCGTACGGTCAACCATGTCAAGGAAGCCGCGCTGATCGGCGCCGACGTGGCCACCATCCCGCCGGCCACCCTGAAGGCGCTGGTCAAGCATCCGCTGACCGACAAGGGCCTCGAAGGCTTCCTCGCCGACTGGGCCAAGACCGGCCAGAAGATCGGCGGCTGACAGGCAGCGCCGCGTCCGCGCCGTGAAAATCGTTAGTAATTGCTAAAAGCTTTATTTACCTCCGCCATGCCATGGTCGCGGCCATCGGGCGGGGGTAAATGGTGAGAACAATGGCTTGGCGCGACCGGCTGCTGACGGTCGGACATCCCCAGAGCGAATCCCTGACGGTGGAGCAGTTCCGCCTGGTGCGCGCCGCCGTCATGCCCCTTTTTGTCGGGATTTTCGTGATTGCCGCGGTCAACGCGCTGCTCATGGCCGCCTATGCGCCGGCGATTGTCGCCGTCGCCCCGCTGGCCACGCTCGCCGTATTCTCGCTGGTTCGCGGCTATGCCTGGTGGACCAGCATCGGCCATGAACCCGACATCGCGACGATGCGCACCGAGCTTCGCCGCGTCGTCATCCATTCGCTGGTCATGGGGCTATTGTTCCCGCTGGCGATCATGCTGCCGCCCGTGGTGGCCGCGGGAGAGGCCGAATCGGTCCAGAGCGCCATTTCCATCCTTCTCGCGCTGACCCTGTGCGGCTTCTGCTTCCAGGCATTGCCTGCCGCCTCGCTGGCGGTGTTCACCGGCGCCCTCCCGGCCATGATGCTGCTGCCGGTCACCCATGCCAGCGTCGTCAATATCGCCCTCGCGATTGCCTATCTCGCCACCGGCATCCTTGCGCTCGAGATGACCTTCAAGACCTTTGCCGCGCTGGTCGGCGGCATCGAGGCCAGGTCGCGGCTCGATTCGTTCAGGCAGGCCACGATCCGGGCGCAGCAGGGCAAGAGCCAGTTCCTTGCCAACATGAGCCACGAGATCCGCACCCCGCTGAACGGCGTTCTCGGCATGGCGGAACTGCTCCACCGCACCCGCCAGGACGCGCGCCAGGAAAACTATACCAGCGTGATCATAAAGTCCGGCAATGCGTTGCTGTCGACGATCAACGACATCCTTGATTTCTCCAGGCTGGAAGCGGGGCAACTCGTCCTCGACAGCTCGGCCTTCTGCCTCGCGGACCTCGCCGAAGACGTGGCGCAATTCCACGCCGAGACCGCGCGCGAGAAGAAGATCGAGATCATCGAGCGGGTTGATCCCAACCTGCCCAGTCACTTCAAGGGCGATGTCGGACGCATCCGCCAGGTTCTCTCCAGCCTCGTCTCCAACGCCGTCAAGTTCACCGACAAGGGTCATGTGCTCATCGACATCTCCGGCAGGATCGAACGCGGCGCCTCTGAAATCGTGGTCCGCGTCGAGGACACCGGCGTCGGCATCGAACCGGCGCGCCTGTCCTCGATCTTCGATCGCTTCGCGCAAGGCGACGACACCTCGCGGCGCCGCCACGAGGGCGCCGGCCTCGGCCTGGCCATTGCCTTGCGCCTCGTCCACATGATGGATGGCGAGATCGGGGTGGAGAGCCAGCCAGGGCAGGGATCCACCTTCTGGGTCCGCCTGCCGCTGGAGGTGCACGAAGTTCTCGAGGCGCCGATACATCTTCCCGCCGAAGCGAACGGAGCCCGGGTCCTGATCGTCGATGACAACGCCGTCAACCGCTCCATTCTCACCGAACAGCTCCGGCTCTGGGAGTTCGAGACCGCCGCCGTCGAGAACGGCGAACTGGCCCTTGCCTTCATCGGCAAGTCGCTGGAACTGGGGGCGCCCGTCGACTGCGTCATCCTCGATTACCGCATGCCCGGAATGAACGGCATCGACGTCGCCAGCAGGTTGCGCGCCAATCCCGCCACGGCCCGCCTGCCGATCGTCTTCCTGTCCTCGGCCGGGCAGGACGTGATCGAGGAAGCCGGGTTCGATCCCGACCTGACGGTCTGCCTTGCCAAGCCTGCCCGCCACTCGGTCCTGCGCGAGACCGTCGTCACCGCCATCGCAAGGGGGCGGCAACAAGGCTGGAATGCCGCCGCCGGACGGTTCAACCCGATCCATCACCCTCGCCCGCCGGCGGCCCGCCGATCCGCTGCGGTCCAGGAACCGCGCCGCCCCGCGACGATCGACGTGCTGGTGGTGGAGCCCGACGAAATCCAGCAGGCTGCCTATCGCCAGTCCTTGGATGCCCTCCAACTGGAGCACCGGATTGCCGAGACGGGGGAGGAGGCCATCGCTCTCGCCCGCGAAGCCCGCCCGCGGCTGACCTTGCTGAATACGACCCTCCCCGATATCGAGTGGAACGACGTGGTCACCGCCATACGCGCCGACGGGATCCTTCCGGACGGCGCGCTGCCGATTGTTTTCGCGCTGGTCTCGCGCGAAGGCCCTGGATCGATGCACGGCGCCTTGCCGAAGGGCCTCGACGGCCGGCTGGAAAAACCGGTGTCCCCGGCCAAGCTGTCGAGCCTTGCCGGGACATGGCTGCGCCGCAACGCCGATCCGCTCAAGAAGTCGGCCTGACGCATCGGGTTGGCTGTCTCGATTGAAACAGGAACGCGGGTCCCGGGCGGGTTCCCGGGATATCCAAGCCGCTTCGCGCGGCGGGCGTCAGTTCTCGACGCGCCGGAGATCCTGCGCCAGCGCCAGGCGGAGATATTCCGCCAGCTCGCGGGCCGCCCTGTCCACAGCGTCCCGCTCCGCGCGCCACGAACTGTAATACTGCCGCGGCCGGTCGTAGGAGGCCTGCGCCATGCGCTGGCCCGTGGCCACCGTCTTGCCGGTCTTTGCATCGCTCAGCGTGTAGGCAGCCTTGAGTTCCATCGTACCGGCGGTCGGATCGAGATCGTTGCTGTTGGCGGAAATCTGGTAGTCGAGCACCGGCATGTTGCGCTTCGTGACGACGAGACGCAGGTGATAGCGTGCGTCGTCCTGACGCTGGGCGCCGCCGTTGAGCATGAAGATCAGGTGATTGCGGACTTCCAGTGCCTCGCGCGTGTCGGGCGCTGCCACGGAGATGGACGCCAGGCGCGACGACTCCGGTTCGACCGATCCGGTCTCGAGCCTGTTTCCCGAACCGTAGAGAGGTTCGACGGTGCATCCGCCGACGAGTCCGCCGGCAACGGCCAGGACGGCAGCCAGTGCGAAGGGAGCAACCCGCAGGGGCCTGAGATCAGACGACGACATTGACGATCCTTTGCGGCACCACGATCACCTTGCGCGGCGGCTTTCCGTCCAGCGCTTTCTGCACGACATCCAGCGCAAGCACGGCAGCCTCGACAGCAGCTTTGTCCGCGTCGCGCGCGATTGTCAAATCGCCCCGCTTCTTGCCGTTGATCTGGACCGGGTAGGTCACCTCGTTCTCGGTCACGAGAGCAGGATCGAAATCCGGCCAGTCGCGTTCGGCGACGAGCCCCTGCCCGCCGATGGCGACCCAGCATTCTTCCGCCAGGTGCGGCATCATCGGTGCCAGCATGATGATCAGCTTTTCCACCGCGTCGCGCGCGGCCGCGGCATCGGCGCTGTCGCCCTTGCCCGCGGCCACGTCGGACAGCGGTTGCGAAATCGCGTTGACCATCTCGTAGAGCCGGGCGACCGCCTTGTTGAAGTTCAGCTTGTCGATGTCCTCGCCCACCGCCTTGACGGTCTTGTGCGCGGCCTTCGACACCGCCCCGGTTCCGGCGGCCGGCGCAATGCCCGTCAGCACGTCCGCCGATTCCGACACCAGGCGCCAGACACGCTGCACGAAACGGTGCGCACCTTCCACGCCGGCTTCGGTCCAGATCACGTCGCGGTCCGGTGGCGAGTCCGACAGCATGAAGAAGCGCGCCGTGTCGGCCCCGTAGGAGGCGATGATGTCGTCGGGGTCAACCACGTTCTTCTTCGACTTCGACATCTTCTCGATCGCCCCGATGGCGATCTCGGTACCACCGTCGGCCAGGAAGGCCTTTCGCTGGCCATCGCTCTCCTCGATGCGCACGCGCGCCGGTTCGACCCAGCCATCCGGCCCCTTGTAGGTTTCGTGCACCACCATGCCCTGGGTGAACAGCCCCTTGAACGGTTCATCGAGGTCCAGGTGCCCGGTGGCCCGCATGGCCCGGGTGAAGAAGCGGGAATAGAGCAGATGCAGGATCGCGTGCTCGATGCCGCCGATATACTGGTCGACCGGCAGCCAGCCGTTGGCTGCGGCCGGGTCGGTCGGCTCGTTTTCCCAGGGCGCGGTGAAGCGCGCGAAATACCACGACGAATCGACGAACGTGTCCATCGTGTCGGTTTCGCGCCGTGCTTCCGCGCCGCATTTCGGGCAGGCGACATGCCGCCATGTCGGGTGACGGTCCAGCGGATTGCCGGGCCGGTCGAATTCCACGTCGTCGGGAAGCTTGACCGGCAGGTCGGCCTTGGGCACCGGCACGGTGCCGCAGGCATCGCAGTGGATCACCGGGATCGGGCAGCCCCAGTAGCGCTGGCGCGAAATGCCCCAGTCGCGCAGCCGGAACTGCACCTTGCGGGCCGCCTGCGGGCGCCCGCCCAGCATCGTCGCCTCCAGCCGCGATGCCACCGTCTCGAAGGCCTCGTCCGGCGTCATCCCGTCGAGGAACTGCGAATTGATCATCACGCCGTCGCCGACATAGGCTTCCTCGGTGATCTGGAAGGACCCGGCATCGCCGTCTGACGGCATCACCACCGGGATGACCGGCAAGCCGTACTTGTTGGCGAAGTCGAGGTCACGCTGGTCGCCCGACGGGCAGCCGAAAATGGCGCCCGTGCCGTAGTCCATCAGCACGAAGTTGGCGACGTAGACCGGCAGGGTCCAGTTCTCGTCGAAGGGATGGACCACGCGGATCCCCGTGTCGAAACCCTTCTTTTCCGCCGTCTCCAGCGCCGCCAGAGAGGTACCCATGCGACGGCATTCGTCGCAGAATTCCGCCAGCGCCGCGTTGCCTTCCGCTGCCTTGCGGGCCAGCGGGTGGTCGGCGGAAATGGCCATGAACGACGCGCCGAACAGCGTGTCCGGCCGCGTCGTGTAGACCTCCAGGTCATCGAAGCCGTCCGGCGCGCTGTCCGGCACCAGGGCCCAGCGCAACTGCAGGCCTTCCGACCGGCCGATCCAGTTCTTCTGCATCACCCGGACCTTTTCCGGCCACTGGTCGAGATAGTCCAGCGATTCCAGCAGGTCCTGCGAATAGTCGGTGATCTTGAAGACCCATTGCGCCAGTTCGCGCTGTTCCACCAGCGCTCCGGAGCGCCAGCCGCGCCCGTCGATCACCTGCTCGTTGGCCAGCACCGTCATGTCCACCGGGTCCCAGTTGACCTTGGACACGCGGCGGCCGACGAGGCCCTTTTCCAGGAAGTCGACGAACAGCATCTGCTGGCGATGGTAATAGTCCACGTCGCACGTGGCGAACTCGCGCGACCAGTCCAGCGACAGGCCCATCGATTTCAGCTGGCCGCGCATCGTGTCGATGTTGGCATAGGTCCACTTGGCCGGATGCGTCTTGTTGGCCATCGCGGCGTTTTCCGCCGGCATGCCGAACGCGTCCCAGCCCATCGGATGCAGCACGTTGAACCCCCGGGCACGCTTGTAGCGGGCCACGACGTCGCCCATCGTGTAGTTGCGCACGTGGCCCATGTGGATGCGCCCGGATGGATAGGGGAACATCTCCAGCACGTAGTATTTCGGCTTGGGGTCGTCGTTCTTCGTCTCGAAGAGCTTCCTGTCCGCCCAGGCCTTCTGCCATTTGGGTTCTGCGACGCGCGGGTTGTAGCGTTCGGTTGCCATGTCCGGGATTTCACTTGATAACGTGGCTCGAGGGGATTGCGCGCGGACCTTCACCATGGTTTGGCGCAACCGTCAACCTGTGATGCCCCTCGACAGCGGGCCACGATGCACGAATGACAGGCAAGAGAGGCGCAATGAACACAAGTGCGGCACAGTTGCAGACGGTCCGCGACGCCATTGACCGCGCCGCCCGCGAAGCCGGGCGCAGCCCCGGACACGTCACGCTCGTCGCGGTGTCCAAGACCTTCGAGGCGGCCGACATACGCCCGGTTCTCGATGCCGGCCAGCGCGTTTTCGGCGAGAACCGCGTGCAGGAGGCGCAGGCCAAGTGGCCCGGCCTGCGCACCGACTATCCCGGCATCGAACTTCACCTGATCGGCCCGCTGCAGTCCAACAAGGCGAAAGAGGCCGTCACCCTGTTCGACGTCATCGAGACGGTGGACCGCGAGAAGATCGCCGCCGAACTGGCGAAGGAAATCCGCAAGCAGGAGCGCCATCCCCACCTCTTCGTCCAGGTCAACACGGGGCTGGAGCCGCAGAAGGCCGGTATCGACCCGCGCGAGACGGCAGCCTTCGTCACCCGCTGCCGGGATGTCCACGGCCTCGCCATCGAGGGCCTGATGTGCATTCCGCCGGTGGACGAGAACCCCGGTCCGCATTTCGCCCTGCTGGAGAAGCTCGCCCGCGAAGCAGGCGTGGAAAAGCTTTCCATGGGCATGTCGGGCGACTACGAGACGGCTGTCGCCTTTGGCGCCACCCACGTGCGCGTCGGCTCGGCCATTTTCGGCACCCGCGACTATCCGGCCTGAGACCGGCCTTTCTCGGCCATTGCGCCGGGCCGTGGCTGGCAAGGGCGGACCAAACGTCTAATTTCAGGGGACGGACGCCGGTGCTAAGAGAGGCCCGACTTCGCTGCACGATGGATATGCCCGGGAAGCGAGTGCGCTCGTCCGGGCCGCGAACATGGAGGAGACCACATGAGTGTGAACGTACATCCGGTCAAGCCGGAATGGAAAGCCAAGGGCCTGATCGACAATGACACCTACTTGGCCTGGTACAAGCGCTCGGTGGAGGATCCCGAGGGCTTCTGGGCCGAGCACGGCAAGCGCATCGACTGGATCAAGCCCTTCTCCAGCGTCAAGAACACCAACTTCAACACGCCCGGCGTGTCCATCAAGTGGTTCGAGGACGGCACGCTCAATGTCTCGGCCAACTGCATCGACCGCCATCTCGCCACCCGCGGCGACCAGGTCGCCATTCTATGGGAAGGCGACGATCCGTCGGAAGACCGCAAGATCACCTACCGCGAGCTGTCCGAGCAGGTGAACAGGCTGTCCAACGTGATGAAGGCCAATGGCGTCAAGAAGGGCGACCGGGTCACCATCTACATGCCGATGATCCCGGAAGCGGCCTATACGATGCTCGCCTGCACCCGCATCGGCGCGATCCACTCCATCGTCTTCGGCGGCTTTTCGCCCGACGCGCTCGCCGGACGCATTGAGGACTGCGGCTCCGATTTCGTCGTCACCGCGGACGAGGGCCTGCGCGGCGGCAAGAAGGTGCCGCTCAAGGCCAACACCGACAAGGCCATCGAGATCGCCGAGAAGGCCGGCGCGAAGGTGCGCAACGTCCTGGTGGTCAGGCGGACCGGCGGCGCGGTGGCCATGAAGGATGGCCGCGACATCTGGTACCACGAGGCCATGGATGCGGCTTCAGCCGATTGCCCGCCGGCGGAGATGAGCGCGGAGGACCCGCTGTTCATCCTCTACACGTCCGGCTCGACCGGCAAGCCGAAGGGCGTGATGCACACCACCGGCGGTTATCTGGTCTACGCCTCGATGACGCACCAGTATGTCTTCGACTACCAGGACAACGAGGTCTACTGGTGCACCGCCGATGTCGGCTGGGTCACTGGCCACTCCTACATCGTCTACGGACCGCTCGCCAACGGCGCGACCACGCTGATGTTCGAGGGCGTCCCCAACTACCCGTCGCCGTCGCGCTTCTGGGATGTGGTCGACAAGCACGACGTCTCCATCTTCTACACCGCACCGACCGCCATCCGCGCCCTGATGGGCGCCGGCGACGAGCACGTCACCAAGACCTCGCGCAAGAGCCTGCGCGTGCTCGGCTCGGTCGGCGAGCCGATCAACCCGGAAGCATGGGAATGGTACTACAAGGTCGTCGGCGAGGAGCGTTGCCCGATCGTCGACACCTGGTGGCAGACCGAGACGGGCGGCATCCTGATCACCCCGCTGCCTGGTGCCACCGACCTGAAGCCGGGCTCTGCGACGCGGCCCTTCTTCGGCGTCCAGCCGCAGCTCGTCGACAATGACGGAAACGTGCTGGTAGGCGCCACCGAGGGCAACCTGTGCATCACCGACAGCTGGCCGGGCCAGATGCGCACGGTCTACGGCGATCACGAGCGCTTCGAGCAGACCTACTTCTCGACCTATCACGGCAAGTACTTCACCGGCGACGGATGCCGCCGCGACGACGACGGCTATTACTGGATCACCGGCCGCGTCGACGACGTCATCAACGTCTCCGGTCACCGAATGGGTACGGCGGAAGTGGAAAGCGCGCTCGTCGCCCACGCCAAGGTCTCCGAGGCCGCCGTGGTCGGCTATCCGCATGACCTCAAGGGCCAGGGCATCTATTGCTACGTGACCCTGATGGAAGGTGAGGAGCCGAGCGACGCCCTGCGCAAGGAACTGGTCGCGCATGTTCGCAGCGAGATCGGCCCGATCGCCTCGCCCGACAAGATCCAGTTCGCGCCGGGCCTGCCGAAGACCCGCTCCGGCAAGATCATGCGCCGCATCCTGCGCAAGATCGCCGAGGACGATTTCGGCGCGTTGGGTGACACGTCGACCCTGGCCGATCCGACCGTCGTCGATGACCTGATCGACAACCGGCAGAACAAGAAGGGCTGAGCCCTTTGCCTGCAAATGCCGAAAGATCGAAGGGCCGGGCGGAAACGTCCGGCCCTTGACATTGAGGCTTGCAGACCACACGTTCGGTGCGTGTTCAACAGAATGAAAGGAGGTGATCCGATGTCGAGTGATTTCCTGAAGGACGTGAGCAACAGCGGATCGTCGCTCCTTCGGAGCAGCCTCTGAAGGAAGCGTGCGTGACGCCGTGAGATCGCGCCGGAGCAGACCGGCAATCTCCTGAGGCTCGCGCCCGTTCACGGAATTGCGACGCCGCCCCGCCGGTCGAAGACCGGGCCAACGGGGCGGCGTTTCGCATTTCTGAAAGGCCGGAGAGGCGGATTCGCCCGGAACCGGGCCAGTGCCTCTCGCCGCCCCTCGCCGAGGACCGGTTGCCGCGAAGGCTGGATCCGTCGCCGCGTCTGCCATCGCGGACAGGTCTTAGCGCGTCACCGTGAGGCGTTCGATGGCCTTGGCGATATCCTGGAACGCCTGGTCCAGCTCGCTGCCCGAGGACGTTTCGAAATAGTGCTTGCCGCCCCCGGTCGAGGCGCAGGTCTGCATGACGTCCCTGGCTGCTGCCGTGGTCAGCTGGAAACCGACGGTGAAAATCTCGATCCCGTCCTTGCGCATGTCTGCGCACAGCCGCTTGGCATAGGAGGCCGAACAGTCGCCGCTCTCGCCGGGCAGGCAGGCATAGGCGGTGTTGAACTCGCCATCGGTCATCAGGATGGCGAACTTTCGCACCGATGCGTCGCCGTAGGCGCCCGGGGCCGCCGACGCCGGCAGCACGTCCTTCCATTTCGGCGACAGCATGTAACGCGCCCACTGCACGCCGATGTGTCCGGCCGTGCCGCCGTTCGCCGTGAAACTGTTGATCCGGGCGGTCAGGGCACCCTTGTTCGAGGTCAGAGGCATCAGCGCGGCGGTCGGGCAGTACCACAGCCGGTAGTCCCGGTTGATCCTGCTCGAATAGGGGCTGGCATCGCTGAGCTGGTCCTTGCCCTTGCGCTCGGTGGCGCAGCTGTCGATGGCCGACGACACGCCTACGGGGCTTGCGAGCCCGGGGGCCGTGCCGGCATCGGCAGGGCCGCGCTCCTGGAAGACGACGTTGGACAGCGACCCGGTGTTCACCGCCGTCGCATAGGGGATCACGGCCAGGCGGACCCTGTCCTGTCCCGGCGACTGCATGGCCATGAAGCTGCTGACCGCATTCTTCGCCGCCGTCTTGAGCGAGTTGAGCTTCGATCCGTACATCGAGCCCGTCACGTCCAGCACCATGGCCACTTCCACGGCATTGGTCGAATAGAGCGTCGCGCTCTGGGCCGTCACATCCTGGCTGCCGGGAAGCGAGAATACCGGGAAGGCAAGCGCGGCACGCCCGGTAGCCGTGGCAATGATCGTCTGCTTCGCCTTGTCCACCGCGAACGAGGCAAACCGGATGCTGTCCTGCGGCATCGACCCTCCGCCGGCATTGGCAAGCAGGAAGACGAGCGCGGTCTTTTCCGCATCCTCCTCCTTGATGATACCGCGCGTGATGTCGCGGGCTGTCGATGTCAGCGCGGCGTCGAGCGCATTGGAGAGCCGCGAATGGGCGGACGTGATCTGGACAATGCTGATGCTCATCCCGGTGCCGATCAGCAGCATGGGGACCATGAGCCCGAACATGATGGCAAAATCGCCCCTCCTGTTCGCGCCGAAGCGGCGGACGGAGGGAAGGAAACGCGAAAAACAGGTCAACATGCATGGCCTCCACAACTGGATTCAAGGCATCAATACCTTGCCAGTAGCAGGAAGCCTGCCAGCCCTGCGAAGCACCGGGAACTGACCGTCACCGACGCGCTATGAATTGATTTTGTTGATTGTTTCCCCGAACCATGGTGAACGGTTCGTAAACCGCCGCGAGGCACCGCCGACGGGCCGGGAAACGGACGGCATCACCAGGCGCTTCGTTTCGGGCCAGGTCCCGTACTGGCACAGGAATCCTGCCCCGGAATGGCCCGGCGCCAAGGCCAGGTCCCGTCGTCCGTCAGAAATCGATCGCCAGGCCCTTGATCTCCCAGTCGCCGTAGCGGGCCGGTTCCTTGCCCCCGCGCCCGCCGATTTCCCGGGGCCGGGCTTCTTCGGCGGCCTTGTAGGCCTTGCGCCGTTCCTCCGCCTCCTTCAGTGCCCGTTGCGCTGCCGGCGGCAGGTCCTCGAAGCGCCGCCGCGGCGCAGCCTGCGCCTCCACGTCCGGCCGGCCATCGTCTCCGCCATTCTGCCGGTGATCCGTATCGTCCGTCATCGTTCTCCCGTTCCGCGGCATGCCCGCTCACGATTGAAGTTGTGCTTTGCGCTCCCCATCATATAAGCCACCTCAACGCGCGGATCGACCCCCGCACCCTTTCCGGAGACCGGACCGATGAACACGATGAAGACCGCCATGCTGCTGGCCGCCCTCACCGCGCTCTTCATGGGCGTGGGATACCTCGTGGGCGGATCGACCGGCATGGTGATCGCCTTCCTGCTCGCCGCCGGCATGAACCTGTTTTCCTACTGGAACGCCGACCGCATGGTGCTGTCCATGCACCATGCCCACGAGGTCGACGAGACCAGCGCCCCGGAGTTCCATGCCCTCGTGCGCGACCTGGCGGACAAGGCCGGCCTGCCCATGCCGAAGGTCTATCTCATCGACACGCCGCAGCCCAACGCCTTCGCCACCGGCCGCAACCCGGAGAATGCGGCCGTGGCCGCCAGCACCGGCCTGCTGCGTACACTGTCGCACGAGGAGGTCGCCGCCGTCATGGCCCACGAACTGGCGCACGTGGAACATCGCGATACGCTGACCATGACGGTCACGGCCACCATCGCCGGCGCCATTTCCATGCTCGGCAACTTCGCCTTCTTCTTCGGCGGCAACCGCGACAACAACAATCCCTTCGGTTTCGTCGGTGTGCTCGTCGCCATGATCGTGGCCCCGTTTGCGGCCATGCTGGTGCAGATGGCCATCAGCCGCACCCGCGAATACGCTGCCGACCGTCGAGGCGCGGAGATCTGCGGCCATCCCGAGTGGCTCGCCAGCGCTCTGGAGAAAATAGCCATGGGGGCCCATGCCATCCCGAACGACGACGCGGAACGCAATCCGGCCACCGCGCACATGTTCATCATCAACCCGCTGTCGGGCCAGAACATGGACAATCTCTTCTCGACCCATCCCAGCACCGAGAACCGCATCGCCGCGCTGATGGACATGACCGGCGATCCGGCCTTCGGACAGCCCGCCCGGCGCCCTGCCGAACCGATGGACAACGACCCCGGTGCGGACCGCGGTCCCTGGGACCAGCCACGGCAGGCCCAGCCACGCGAGGAACCGGCACCGCGCCGTTCGCCGGGCCGCGTGCCGACGGTGCGTTGGGGCCGGGACGCCGGCAAGACTGATGACAAGGGGCCCTGGTCTTGACCGCGAAGCCCGCACGGAAAGGTGGCCGGCCCCGTCCCGCGAAAGCGCACGAGGCCGAGACCGTTGACCGGCCGGGTCTCGCCGCGCGGCGGACCGCCGCCCGTCTGCTCGGCGCCGTTATCGATGCCCGCACGTCCATGGATGGCCTGACAGACAACGATCACGGCCACCCGGACTACCTGAAGCTGGAACCGCGCGACCGGGCGCTCGTCCGGGCCATCCTCATGAGCGCGCTCCGGCATCGCCGCACCATCCAGGCCATGATCGACCGGCGCCTGGACCGGCCGCTGCCGGCCAATGCCACGGTCCTGCTGCACATCCTTCACGTTGGCGCGGCCCAGCTTCTGTTTCTTTCTGTCCCCGACAGCGCTGCCGTCGATCTTGCCGTCAGCCATGCCCAGGCCGATCCGCGCACCCGACGCTTCGCCGGCCTGGTCAACGCCATCCTGCGCGGAATCCAGCGCGGCGGTGAACGCGCCCGCGCCGCGGCCCTGCACCAGACCATCGACGCCCCGGACTGGTTCATGGAGCGATTGACCGCGGACTATGGCCCCGACATCGCTGCCGCCATCGTCGCCATGCATCGCCACGAGGCGCCCGTCGACTTCACCGTCAAGAGCGACCCGTCTCGCTGGGCCGAGGCGCTGGGGGGCATCGTCCTGCCCACCGGCTCTGTCCGCGTCGCACGGCTCGCCGGACCGGTCCCGGGCCTGCCAGGCTACGAGGACGGCGAGTGGTGGATCCAGGACGCGGCGGCCGCCCTCCCCGCCCGCATGATGGGCGGCATCGCCGGCAAGCGCGTCGCCGACCTCTGTGCCGCCCCCGGCGGCAAGACGGCCCAGCTCGCCCAGGCCGGCGCCCGCGTCACCGCGCTCGACCTTTCGGCCAACCGCCTGGCCCGCCTCGACACCAACCTGGCCCGCCTCGGACTGGAGGTGGAAACCGCCGCCGGCGACCTGCGTAAGCACCGGCCGGAAACGCCCTACGATGCGGTCCTGCTCGATGCGCCCTGCTCTTCCACGGGCACGGTTCGCCGGCACCCGGACGTTCCCTGGACCAAGTTGCCGGCCGACATCGGGAAACTCGCCGCCCTGCAGGCTGACCTGCTGGACCATGCCACGACACTGGTGCGCACCGGCGGAACGATCGTCTTCTCGAACTGCTCGCTGGATCACGCCGAGGGCGAACGCATGATCGCCGATCTTCTGGCCAGGCGGCCGGACCTGGTCATCGATCCCGTGACAGCAGGAGACATCCCGGGCGCCGACGCATTCGTGCGCCCGGAAGGATGGCTGCGGACGACACCCGCCGACTGGCCGAACGACGATCCGGCTCTGGCCGGCCTGGACGGCTTTTTCGCGGTGCGGCTGCAACGCCTTGCCTGAAGCTTGTCATCCACAGCGCATTTCCGTTTTGAGCTTCGCATAAGGCCTTGAATCGTCTACTCTTCCAAGAGGGGTTCTGACAGGAGGAGTTCGCGCTTGGCGATTACCGCCGCTGACAGGCCGCGGCTTTGGCCGTTGGTGCTGCGCGAAATGTGGCGTCGCGCGCGGCTGCGCATGCGCGTCGGCCCGCTCTATCGCTGGCGGTTTTCCGGCCGTGCGCCGGAGCGTGTTCTCGTCGCCCCGCCCGACCTTCGCCTTGCCGACAGCCATATCGCCGCCGACATCTATGCCGGCCGCTTTGCCCTTGCCGGCCACATCGTGGAGACCGGCGGCGAATCCCCGTTCCAGTTGAACGTGGCCAACAGGGCATGGACGGACTCCCTGCACGGTTTCCGCTGGCTCCGTCACATGCGCGAAGCCGGCACCGATCTCGCCAATGCCAATGCCCGGGTGCTGGTCTCCGACTGGATCGCCATCCATGGCGGCCGGATCTCGGGTCCGGCCTGGCAGCCGGCGGTCACGGCCACGCGCGTTATTGCCTGGCTGCAGCATTCCACCGTGGTCCTGCAGGGCTGCGAACTGCCCTTCTATCGCACGTTCCTGAAATCGCTGAGCGCCCAGATCCGATACCTGCGCGCCTTGGTTCCGGACATGCCGGCAGGCGAGGATCGCCTGCGCGCCCGCGTCGCCATCGCCATGGCCAGCCTGTCGCTGCCGCAAAGCCCGGCCTCCGTGCGCCAGGCGGCGAAACGGCTGGACACCGAACTGAAAGAGCAGATCCTGCCCGATGGCGGCCACGTCTCCCGCAGCCCCATGGCCGTGCTGGAACTGCTCGCCGACCTGCTGCCGCTGCGCCAGACCTATGCCACGCAGGGCGAGACCCCGCCGCCGGAACTGGTGCCGGCAGTCGAGCGCATGCTGCCCATGCTCCGCTTCTTCCGCCACCAGGACGGCAACCTCGCCCGCTTCAATGGCGCCGGGGCCACAAGCCCCGACCGGATCATGGCCATTCTCCAGCACGACGAGACGCAGGGCGCCCCGCTGACCTATGCCACCCATTCCGGCTTCAATCGTCTGCAGCTCGGCCAGACGACCGTCATCGCCGATACCGGCGCCGCTCCGCCGGTCGACGTGTCCGGCCGGGCCCATGCCGGCTGTCTGTCCTTCGAACTCTCGTCGGGCCGTCACCACTTCATCGTCAACTGCGGCATCGATGTCTTCGGCCCGCCGGAATACCTGCCCCTGTCGCGCGCAACGGCCGCCCATTCCACCGCCACGCTGAACGATACCTCATCCGCCCGCTTCGCCAGCAGCGGCTGGACCTATGACGTCATCGGCGCGCCCCTGGTGCAGGGGCCCCGCAACACGCCCTGCCAGCGCGACGACGGTGATGGCTTCCGCTCCTTCACTGCCAGCCACGACGGCTACGGCCCGCGCTTCGGCATCATCCACGAGCGCATGCTGCTGCTCAGGGAGAACGGCTATATCCTCGACGGCGCAGACCGCTTCTACCGCCCGGGCGGCGAACCGCCGCGCGCGAAGAGCGACGCCGTGGCCCTTCGCTTCCACGTCCACCCGGATATCGACGTCTGGCAGGACGAGCATGGCCAGGTCACGCTGGCCGCGGCCTCCGGCGAGACCTGGGTCTTCACGACCGGCGGCGCGCGGCCGGCGATCGAGGATTCCATCTTCTTTGCCGGCATTGCCGGTCCCGCGCGCACCCGCCAGATCGTCATCTCTTTCAATGCCTCCGAACTGCCCGATGTCCGCTGGCGCCTGACGCGCGTCACCGGCACCCCGAGAGCGGCCTGACATCGATCGTCCCCACATGCGTCCAAGGTGAACATTGGAACGGCGCCACGGGTGTGCTAACTGCCCGCCAATCCCTGTTTCCGTGCGCCCCTAGCGAAAGGTCCGCCGTCCATGGCCGTTCCCTCCAAGAAAATCCCCGCCCCCGATCTCGTCCGTGTCCGCCGGGCACTTCTCTCCGTCTCCGACAAGACCGGCCTGGTGGAATTTGCCCGCGCCCTGCATGATCTCAGCGTCGAACTGGTATCGACCGGCGGCACGGCGAAGGCGATCAAGGAAGCGGGCATCCCGGTGCATGACGTGTCCGACATCACCGGATTTCCGGAGATCATGGATGGCCGCGTCAAGACGCTGCACCCGTCTGTCCATGGCGGCCTGCTGGCCATCCGCGACGATGCCGAACACGCCGCCGCCATGGAAACGCACGGCATCCGCCCGATCGACCTGGCCGTCATCAACCTCTATCCCTTCGAGGAAGTCCGCTTCTCCGGCGGCGACTATCCCTCGACCGTCGAGAACATCGACATCGGCGGCCCGGCCATGGTGCGCGCCTCCGCCAAGAACCACGCCTATGTCGGCATCGTCACCGACGCGGACGACTACGCCGCCGTTCTCGACGAGCTGCAGGCGAATGACGGCCAGCTAACCTATGCCTTCCGCCAGCGCCTTGCCGCGGCCGCCTTTGCCCGCACCGCCGCCTACGATGCCGCGATCTCCGGCTGGTTCGCCGAGACACTGAAGCTGGAAACCCCGCGCCATCGCGCCGTTGCCGGCCGCCTGCATTCCGTCATGCGCTACGGCGAGAACCCGCACCAGAAGGCCGGCTTCTACCTGTCCGGCGACCGGCGTCCGGGCGTGGCGACCGCCACCCAGCTCCAGGGCAAGCAGCTTTCCTACAACAACATCAACGACACCGACGCCGCCTACGAGCTGGTGGGCGAATTCGACCCGGCCCGCACCGCCGCCGTTGCCATCATCAAGCATGCCAATCCCTGCGGCGTCGCCGAAGGCGGCGACCTGCGCGAGGCCTATCTCAACGCCCTGCGCTGCGATCCCGTCTCGGCCTTTGGCGGCATTGTCGCACTGAACCGGACGCTCGACGCGGCCGCCGCCGAGGAGATCGTGAAGATCTTTACCGAGGTCATCATTGCCCCGGACGCCACAGAGGAAGCCCGCGCCATCGTCGCCGCCAAAAAGAACCTCCGCCTGCTCGTCGCCGGCGGCCTGCCCGATCCGCGTGCGGCCGGCATCACCGCGAAGACCGTGGCCGGCGGCATGCTGGTCCAGGATCGCGACAACGGCGTCGTCGACGACCTCGACCTGAAGGTCGTTACGAAGCGGGCGCCAGGCGAAAAGGAAATGGCGGACCTGAAGTTTGCCTTCCGAATCGCCAAGCACGTCAAGTCCAACGCCATCGTCTATGCCCGCGACCTGGCCGCCGTCGGCATCGGCGCCGGCCAGATGAGCCGGGTCGACTCCGCCCGCATCGCCGCGCGCAAGGCGCTGGACGCCACCGAGGCCGCCGGTCTGGCCGAACCGCTGACGAAGGGCTGTGTCGTGGCGTCCGACGCCTTCTTCCCCTTCGCCGACGGCCTGCTTTCCGCGGTCGAGGCCGGCGCCACCGCCGTCATCCAGCCGGGCGGCTCGATGCGCGACGACGAGGTGATCGCGGCAGCCGACGAACACGGCATCGCCATGGTGACGACGGGCATGCGCCACTTCCGCCACTGATCCCGCCGTCGATGTCATGATCGGGGCCCGGGCCGCGACCTGGGCCTTTTCGCACCTGTTTTAGAGGTGCGTCACAAAAGATTGGTCGAACCGAAACAAAACCGACAAGCCCCTGTCATGGAAAGACCGGAGGGTTCCCGCGCGCCGCAAGAGGCGCTTTTTTCAATTGAGGGAACCTGTCATGTCGAAACTGATGAAAGTCAGCCGCCGCGGCTTCATGGCCTCGGCAGGCGCTGCCGGCCTCGTGGCCGCATCCGGCCTTGCCATGCCTTTCTATTCGCGCGCCAACCAGCGCCCGTCCTTCACCCACGGTGTCCAGTCGGGTGACGTCAACACCAGTTCGGGCATGATCTGGGGCCGGACCGACCGCGCCGCCCGGGTGATGACCGAGATTTCCACCACCGAGGACTTCGCCAACCCGGTTCGCCTGACCGCCATGAACGCGCTCCCGGACAGCGATTTCGCCGTCAAGCGTCTCGTCCAGGACCTTGCGTCGGACCAGGATATCTTCTTCCGCATGACCGCCGCCGACCTGTCGGATCTCAACGCCACCTCCGAACCGGTCATCGGCCGTTTCCGCACCGCGCCGGCCGGTCGCCGAGACATCCGCTTCGCCTGGTCCGGCGACACCGCCGGCCAGGGCTGGGGTATCGACGAGACCGGCATGAAGACCTACGCCACCATGGCGCGTCACACGCCCGATTTCTTCCTCCACTCCGGGGACACCATCTATGCCGACGGCGCCATGCAGGACGAGGTCGATCTGAAGGACGGCTCCAAGTGGGTCAACAAGGTGCTGATCGACGAGAAGCGCAAGGTGGCCGAGACGCTGGACGAGTACCGCGGCCAGTGGAAGTACAACCTGATGGACGAGCACGTCCGCGCGCTCAACGCCATCTGCCCGACCTTCTTCCTGTGGGATGACCACGAGGTCGTCAACAACTGGTCGGACGCCAAGGACCTCACCGGCGACAATCGCTACACCGAGAAGTCGGTCCACGTCCTGGCCGCCCGCGCAGGCCGCGCCTTCCACGAAATGACGCCGATCAGCTACACCCCGGCCGAACCGGGCCGCGTCTACCGCAAGATCGCCTACGGTCCGTTGCTCGACGTCTTCTTCCTCGACATGCGCTCCTACCGCGGTCCGAACGGCCCGTCGATGGAAACGGAGATGACGCCGGAGAGCCGCATCCTGGGCGAAGAGCAGGTCAGGTGGCTCAAGCGCGAGCTGGCCAATTCAAAGGCCACCTGGAAGGTCATCGCCGCCGACATGCCCCTTGGTCTCATCGTCTGGGACAACTGGAAGGGCAAGGCCGGGGCCGAGGCGGTATCGAACGGCGACAACGGCCCGGCCCGCGGCCGTGAGCTGGAAATCGCGGACTTGCTGCGCTTCATCAAGAATGCCGGCATCGACAACACGGTCTGGCTGACCGCCGACGTCCACTACACCGCCGCGCACTACTACGATCCGTCCAAGGCGCAGTTCCAGGACTTCAACCCGTTCTGGGAATTCGTCTCTGGCCCGCTGCATGCCGGCACCTTCGGCCCGAACGATCTCGACATGACCTTCGGCCCGGAAGTGAAATACGTGAAGGCCCCGACCGCCGAGCAGGGCGCCAACCTGCCGCCCTCCATGGGCCTGCAGTTCTTCGGCCTCGTCGACATCGACGGCCAGACCGGGCAGATGACGGTCCGCCTGATGGACCGCGAGGACCAGGAACTCTGGAAGATCACGCTGGACCCGGTCCGCAGCGCCTGATCTCCATCTCCCGGACAGGGACGGCGGGCCGGGTGCCCGCCGTTTTTCTTTGCCTCGGGGCTTGCCCTTCGCGCCTCGGAGGCTATTCCTTCACCCGTGAACGAAAAAGGGGTGACGCATGGAACAGCGCAGGCTTGGAGCGAACGGACCGGAAGTGGGCGCACTGGCGCTCGGTTGCATGAGCTTCGCCGGCTTTTACGGGCCGACCGACAAGGCAGAGAGTTTCGCCACGCTGAAGAAGGCGCTCGATCTCGGGGTCACCCATCTCGATACCGCGCTGCTTTACGGCATGGGCCTGTCGGAAAGCGTGATCGGCGAATTCATCCGCGACAATCCGAACGAATTCGTCATCGCCTCCAAGTGCGGCATCGTTCCCAAGCCGCAGCGCCATTTCAACAACCGTCCGGACTATATCCGCGA
Source organism: Zhengella mangrovi (assembly GCF_002727065.1). GTDB lineage: Bacteria > Pseudomonadota > Alphaproteobacteria > Rhizobiales > Rhizobiaceae > Zhengella > Zhengella mangrovi. Next base: position 42,504 of record NZ_PDVP01000001.1, read on the forward strand.
GGCGGTGGACGGCTCGCTGAAGCGTCTCGGCGTCGACCACATCCCGCTCTACTACCTGCACCGCCGCGAGGAGGAAATCCCGGTCGAGGAAGCGATCGGCACGATGGCCGAGCTGGTCCGCGAGGGCAAGATCGGCGGCATCGGCCTGTCGGAGATCGCCCCGTCGACGCTGGAGCGCGCTTGCGCCGTGCACCCGGTCATGGCCGTTCAGAACGAGTATTCGCTGTGGACCCGCCTGCCGGAACTGGGGCTGGTCCAGGCCTGCGAGCGGCTGGGCGCCGCCTTCGTCGCCTTTTCGCCTGTCGGCCGTGGCATCTTCGCCGACACCGCGCCCGATCCGTCCACCTTTGGCGAGAACGATTTCCGCCGCAGCAATCCGCGCTTCCAGGAGCCGAACTGGTCGGCCAACAATGCCCGCGTCGATGCCTTCCGCGCCTATGCCCGCGACCATGGCTGGACCACGTCGGCGCTTGCCGTCGCCTGGACCCTGGCCCAGGGCGACCATGTGATCCCGATTCCCGGTACCCGCTCGCCGGCTCACCTGGAACAGCTGGTGCAAAGCCTCGAGATCCGGCTGGGCGACAAGGAGCGCGCCGAGATCGAGCAGATCCTGCCGGTCGGCTTTGCCCACGGCAACCGTTACAACCCGGCCCAGCAGATTGGCATCGAGCTCTATTGCTGACAGGATCCGAAGATGGCTTGTCCCGCCAGCCGTGGCGGGGTAAGCCGCGGCCACGATCTGGAACAGGATTTCAGCCGCATGACGCCTGACCCAAGCGCAATCTCGCACCGGCGCATCTCCGTGCTCGGCGCTACCGGCTCCATCGGCGTCAACACGCTGGACGTGATCGCGCACATGGGCGGCCCCGAGGCCTTCGACGTCGTGGCCCTGACGGGCGCGTCCAACGTCGCGCTGCTGGCCGAGCAGGCGAAGGCCGTGAACGCCGAGGTCGCGGTGACCGCCGATGAACGCCGCTACCACGACCTGAAGGCCGCGCTCGCGGGGACGGGCATCGAGGCGGCGGCCGGACGCGGCGCGCTGATCGAGGCCGCCGGACGGCCCGCCGACATCACCATGGCCGCCATCGTTGGCATGGCCGGCCTGGAACCGACGCTCGCCGCCGCGGCCAATGGCGGTGTCATGGCGCTGGCCAACAAGGAATGCCTCGTTTCCGCCGGCGATCTCTTTATCGCAGCGGTCCGCGAGGCCGGCGGCACGCTGCTTCCCGTCGACAGCGAGCACAATGCTATTTTCCAGGTCCTCGACCCGGCCCAGAAGCGGGCCGTCGAGCGCATCATCCTGACGGCCTCCGGCGGGCCGTTCCGGACCTTCACACGCGAGCAGATGGCTGGCGTAACGGCGGAGACGGCGCGCCGCCATCCCAACTGGTCCATGGGCCTAAAAATCTCCATCGACAGCGCCTCGATGTTCAACAAGGCGCTGGAAATGGTCGAGGCGAGGCACCTCTTCAATGTCGCCCCGGACCAGGTGGAGGTGATCGTCCACCCGCAGTCGATCGTCCACTCCATGGTCGCCTATGCCGACGGTTCGGTCCTGGCGCAGCTCGGTCCCTCGGACATGCGCACCGCCATCGGCTATTGCCTCGCCTGGCCGTTCCGCGCCCACATGCCTGTCGAGCGGCTCGACTTCGCGAAACTGGCGCAGCTGGATTTCGAGGCCCCGGACGAGGCTCGCTTTCCCGCCCTGCGCCTCGCCCGCCAGGCGCTCGCCCATGCAGGCGTGGCCGGCGCGGTGCTGAACGGCGCCAAGGAAGTCGCGCTGGACGCCTTCATCGACGGCCGTCTCGGCTTTCTCGCCATGGCAGAGACCGTCGAGCGTGTCATGGAGGCCATGGCGACCTGGCCATCCGCCGCCTCGCTGGCCGATGTGATCGCTGCCGATGCCGAGGCGCGCGAGCGGGCCCGCGCCCTGCTCTGACCTCCCCCCTTTCGCAATTGCACAAAATCCTGTATGAGGCCGCCCAAGAGCATTGGCGGGCGTTCGTTGACATCATGCCCCGCCCCAGTTTCCGGGATACAATATGACTCTCCGCAACATCGCGATCATCGCGCACGTTGACCATGGCAAGACGACACTGGTCGATGAACTCCTCAAGCAATCCGGCGCGTTTCGCGAAAACCAGCGCGTCGCCGAGCGCGCCATGGATTCCAACGACCTGGAAAAGGAGCGTGGCATCACGATCCTCGCCAAGGCCACCTCGGTGGAATGGAACGGCACCCGCATCAACATCGTCGACACGCCCGGCCACGCCGACTTCGGCGGCGAGGTGGAACGCATCCTGTCCATGGTGGATGGCGCCGTGCTGCTGGTCGATGCCGCCGAAGGCCCGATGCCGCAGACCAAGTTCGTCGTCGGCAAGGCACTGAAGGTCGGCCTCAAGCCGATCGTCGCCGTCAACAAGATCGACCGCCCGGACGCCCGTCCGGACGAAGTGCTCAACGAGGTCTTCGATCTCTTCGCCAATCTCGATGCCACCGACGAGCAGCTCGACTTCCCCGTGCTCTACGGCTCGGGCCGCGACGGCTGGATGAACACGGCCCCCGAAGGTCCGAAGGACAAGGGCCTGGCTCCGCTGTTCGATCTCATCGTCAGGCACGTGCCGCAGCCGACCGTCGAGGAAGGCCCGTTCCGCATGATCGGCACCATCCTGGAAGCCAACCCCTTCCTTGGCCGCATCATCACCGGCCGGATCGCCTCCGGGTCCGTGAAGCCGAACCAGGCCGTCAAGGTGCTGGACCGTGACGGCAAGCTCCTGGAGTCCGGCCGCGTTTCCAAGATCCTCGCCTTCCGCGGCCTTGAGCGCCAGCCGATCGAGGAAGGCCGCGCCGGCGACATCGTCGCCATCGCCGGCCTGCAGAAAGGCACTGTCGCCGACACGTTCTGCGACCCCTCGGTCAACAAGCCCATGGAGGCCCAGCCGATCGACCCGCCGACGGTGACCATGAGCTTCATCGTCAACGACAGCCCGCTCGCCGGCACCGAGGGTGACAAGGTGACGAGCCGCGTCATCCGCGACCGCCTGCTCAAGGAAGCCGAGGGCAACGTCGCACTGAAGATCGAGGAAGCCGAGGACAAGGATTCCTTCTACGTCTCCGGCCGCGGCGAACTGCAGCTCGCCGTCCTCATCGAGACCATGCGCCGCGAAGGCTTCGAACTGGCCGTCTCGCGCCCGCGCGTCGTCATGAAGAAGGACGACAACGGCCAGCTTCTCGAACCCGTCGAGGAAGTCGTCATCGACGTCGACGAGGAACATGCCGGCATCGTCGTCCAGAAGATGAGCGAGCGGAAGGCCGAGATGGTCGAACTGCGCCCCTCCGGCGGCAACCGCCAGCGCCTCGTCTTCTTCTGCCCGACGCGCGGCCTGATCGGCTACCAGTCGGAACTGCTGACCGACACGCGCGGCACGGCGATCATGAACCGCCTGTTCCACGACTACCAGCCTTACAAGGGCGAGATCGGCGGCCGCATCAACGGCGTGCTGATCGCCAATGAGGCGGGCGAGGCTGTGGCCTATGCGCTGTTCAACCTGGAAGATCGCGGCCCGATGGTCATCGATCCGGGCGCCAAGGTCTATGCCGGCATGATCATCGGCATCCACTCGCGTGACAACGACCTCGAGGTGAACGTGCTCAAGGGCAAGAAGCTGACCAACGTCCGCGCCGCCGGCAAGGACGAGGCCGTCAAGCTGACGCCGCCCATCCGCATGACGCTCGAACGCGCCCTGTCCTGGATCCAGGACGACGAACTGGTGGAAGTGACGCCGAAGTCGATCCGCCTGCGCAAGCTCTACCTCGACACCCACGAGCGCAAGCGCTTCGAGAAGATCCGCAATCTCGGCGCGGCATGAGCCGCGCCCGCCCCATCGACACCGCGACCTGGCCGCGCGCCGGCCAGTTCGCCCACTTCCGGGCCTATGCCCAGCCGCATTTCTCCATCACCGCACCGCTTGACGTCAGCCGCCTCGTCCGCCGGCTGAAGCCGGAGGGCGTGTCGGTCTTCAATGCCTGCGTCTACGCCATCACCGAGGGTGGCAATGCGGTGCCGGAACTGCGCACCCGTTTTTCCGGCGACCGGGTCTACGAACACGAGGCCGTCGGCGCCTCCTTCACCGTCCCGCTGCAAGCCGGCGGCTTTGCCTTCTGCGAGGTCGGCCGCAACCGTGATTTCGAACGTTTCGACCGGACGTGTTCGCAGGCCATCGAGGCGGCCAGACAACAGCAGGGACTGACCGACACTACCGCCGACCAGGACGCCTGGCTGTTCCTGTCCTGCCTGCCCTGGCTGTCCTTTTCGGCCATGACCCACGCCCTGCGCGGACCGGAGGACTGCGTGCCGCGCATCGCCTGGGGCCGCTACCACGAGGACGCGGCCGGCCGCCTCGTTGTCCCGGTGTCCATCCAGGTGCATCACGCGCTGGTTGATGGCGAACATGTCGGCGCCTTCTTCGCCGCAGCCCAGGTAGCGCTCGACGGGCTGAAGCCCGGAACGCTGGTCTAACAGCGCGCGCCCCGGCACCCTCTTCCCTCCTGCGTGCAGTCTGCAATGACATCGCAACCGCAAGATGGGGGCGATCATGGACTATCTCGACACGCTGCGGGGCTGGGTGGAGCCCTGGGTTTCAACCGTCCTTGAATGGATGCGCGAGCCCGCCTTCTACGGTCAGATCGGCATCGTCCTCGCCGCGCTCCTGCTGGCCCGCATCGCCGCGCCGATCATCGTCCGCAAGACACCCGGCCTGAAGGACGAGCCGGTCGAGGGCCGGTTTCTCTACATCCGGCGCCTGCTCTTCCAGGGCCGCGATCTCGTCCGTCCCTTCCTCGCCGTGGCCCTGCTCGGCGCCGGGATCCAGGCCGCCGACGGCGCGCTCGGCTCCAGTTGGCTGATCCGCGCGGCGCAATCGCTGTCGCTGGCCTTCCTGCTCTATTCCGCCATCCAGCGCTTCATCGCCAATCCCCTCCTGCGCAGCGCCGGCACCTGGGTTGGCGTGCCGGCGGCCGTGCTCTGGGCCTTCGGCTGGCTCGACGACACGCTCCTCTGGCTCGATTCCGTGGCGATCGCCGTCGGCAACATCCGCCTGTCGGCGCTCTTCCTGATCAAGGGCGCCATCGCCGGGGCCTTCTTCTTCTGGCTCGGCCGCCATTCCAACGACTACGGCCAGAAGGTCATCAACCGACAGGAATCGATCGATCCGCCGACCCGGGAGCTGTTTTCAAAGCTGTTCGAGATCGCCCTCTTCGCGCTGATCGTCATCCTGCTCATGCAGGTGCTCGGCCTCGATCTCACCGCGCTGGCGATCTTCGGCGGCGCGCTCGGTGTCGGCCTCGGCTTCGGTCTGCAGCAGATCGCCTCGAACTTCATCTCCGGCATCATCCTGCTGCTGGAGCGCTCCATGGGTGCTGGCGACTACATCGAGCTGGACGACGGCCGCGCCGGCATCCTGTCGAAGATCAACATGCGCTCCTCCGTGCTGAAGACCTTCGACGGCAAGGAGATCATGGTGCCGAACGAGAAGTTCATCACCACCCGCTTCATCAACTGGACCCGCGATGACCCGAGCCAGCGCTTCGAGGTCGGCTTCTTCGTCCCCTACGGCACGGACCTTGCCCGCGTGCGCGACGTCGTCGACGCGGCCGTCGCCTCCGATCCGCGCGTCCTGACCGATCCGGAACCGCCGCAGACCGAAATCCGCCGCTTCGGCGAATACCGGATCGCCTTCGCCGTCACCTTCTGGGTCAGGGGCCTCGACGATGGCCCCAACCGCTTCTCCTCCGACATCAGCTTCCTGATCTGGCAGGCGCTGGGCGCCGCCGACATTCCCATGTCGGCAAAGCCCATGGGCCCGCGCCCGGGCGCGGGCGGCGGCGAGGACGAGGACCGCGACGACCGGCGCGAGAAGGCCGGCTGAACCGTCAGCGCGCCATGGCGTGATAGGCGTCGTTGGGCTGCATGTCGGTGGCCGCCGCCATGCGGTTCGACATGTTGAAGAAGGCCGCCGTCGAGGCGATGTCCCAGATGTCGCGATCGCTCCAGCCGGCCTCGCGCAACCCCTGCCGGTCCGCTTCCTCGATCTTGGCCGGCGCCTCGGTCAGCTTGACGGAGAAGTCCAGCATCGCCTTCTGCTTCGCCGTCAGGTCGGCGACCCGGTAGTTCATCACCATCTGCTCGCCGAGTTTCGGATCGCCCGACAGTTCCCGCACCGCCGCGCCGTGCGCCGTCAGGCAGTAGTAGCAGTGGTTGACCGACGAAACGGCCACCGCGATCATCTCGCGCTCCAGTTTGCTGAGGCCCGATTGGCCCAGCATGAGGTCGTTGTACATGTCGGTAAAGGCGCGCAGCTTCTTGTCATCGAAGGAATAGGCCTTCAGCACGTTCGGAACGAGGCCGAGCTTTTCCTCGCACTTGTCGAAATAACCCCTGGTCGCCTCGCTCACCGTGCCGAAGCCCGGAATATCGAGCGCGATGATCCTCTCCTCGCCCATGCCGTCATCTCCCTGAGATTTTACCGTTACAGATTGCCCGCGGGTCGCCAAACGAGCATTGTCTGTTACGATAAAGCAATTCCAGCGAAAGTGGGAACCGGTTTCGCCTCCGGAATTGCGAAGGGAAAATGCCGGATCCGGCGATGTTAGGAAACGCATTCGCGTTCCAGGTGGCCGGACCGAAAAAGACGGAGCATTGGCGCGAACGCCTGTTCGCGACGAATGCCCAAGGAACACAGGGAAGCGAGAGGGGAAACGTCATGGCGGCAGGCAAGTCGGGCAGCCGGAAGAAGGGCAGCCAGAAATCCGAGACCATCGTCCTCGACCTGTTCAGAACCCTCGCCGGGGCCGATGGCCAGCCGCCCTACGGACCGGATGCCATCGCCGCTGGTGCCGGCCTCGCCCACGATGCGCTTTGCCGGCACCGCCGGGGTCACGCGGTGGTGTCCCTGGAAAACCGTCCCGCCCTCGTGCAGGCTGGCAGGCCGGTCACGGCGATTACCGTGGTCAACGACAACATGCCCTTCCTGTTCGACTCGGTGATGGGCGAGATCAACGAGACCTGCGGCGAACTGTTGTTCGTCGCACACCCGGTTCTCGAGGTGACTTTCGAGGCCAAGGGCATTTGTGACATCCATGGCATCGCCAAGCGCCGCAACCCGGCTGACGGCCGCGATCTCGTGTCGATGATCCAGATCCACGTCGCCGAGATGGATGAGGCCGACATGGGCGCCCTTCGTGCCCGGCTGGAGGATATTCTCAAGCACGTGCGCCATTCCGTCCACGACTGGCGTGACATGCTTATCCGCCTCGATCACGCGATCAGCGTCTATCGTCATGCCCAGGATACGCTCGACCGCGCTGCCACCGAGGAGGCCGCTGCCTTCCTCGAATGGCTGCGCGACGACAATTTCACCTTCCTCGGCATGCGAGAATACGTCTGGCAGGGCGACGGCAAGACCGGCACCCTCAAGCGCAAGAGCGAGCGCGGCCTCGGCATCCTGCACGATCCCGACCTGCGCGTTTTGCGCCGTGGCGGTGCCGCCGTGACGACCACGCCGCAGATCCGCGAGTTCATGGCCGGGCCCGATCCGCTGATCGTCACCAAGGCGAACATCAAGTCGGTTGTCCACCGCCGCGCCTACCTCGACTACATCGGCGTCAAGACCTTCGACCGCAAGGGCATGCTGACCGGCGAACTGCGCATCGTCGGCCTGTTCACCGGTTCCGCCTACACCCACTCGGTCATGCGCATTCCGTTCATCCGCTCGAAGGTCCAGCAGGTCATGGCCGATCTCGGCTTCGACATGTCGGGCCATTCGGGCAAGGCGCTGATCAACATCCTGGAGACCTTCCCGCGCGACGAACTGTTCCAGATCGACCTGCCGACGCTGGAAAGCCATGCCCGCGCCATCCTGGCGCTCGGCGAACGGCCGCGCCTGCGCGTGCTGCCGCGCCCGGAGAAGTTCGGCCGCTACGTCTCGGTCATCATCTATGTCCCGCGTGACCGTTACGACAGCCAGGTTCGCGAACGCCTCGGCCATTATCTGGCAAAGGCCTACGACGGGCGCCTCTCCGCCTATTACCCTGACTTTCCCGAGGGCACGCTGGCCCGCGTCCACTTCATCATCGGCCGCGACGGCACGGAGCCGCCGAAGGTCGACGTGGCAAAGCTCGAAGCCGACATCCGCGACCTCGTGCGCACCTGGGAAGACGAACTGGCCGACGCCGCGCGGGAGAATGGCTACGACCACCAGACCCGCACCATGGCGGCCCGCTTTCCTGCCGACTACCGCGCCGTCACGCCGGCGGCCAAGGCCCTGCACGACGCCACGCTCCTGGCGGCGATCGCGGAAGACCGCCCCTTCATCGTCGACTTCTACCGCAACGACGACCATGCCGGCACCCACGCCGACCTGAAGATCTTCCATCGGGGCGAACCGGTTTCGCTCTCCGGCCGCGTACCGGCCCTGGAAAACATGGGTCTGCGGGTGATCGCCGAGCGCACCTTCCAGACGGAGGCCTCAGACGGCACCCCGGTCTTCATCCACGACATGGAAGTCGAAAGCGCCGCCGGCCGTATGATCGACCTCGACGACGAAGGCCGGTTGCTGGAAGACACCTTTGCCGCAGCCTCGCGCGGCGCCGTGGACGACGATGCCTACAACGGCCTGTCCCATTCCGCCGGACTGACGCACGAGCAGATCGTGATCCTGCGCGCCTATGGCCGCTACCAGCAGCAGGCCGGCAGCACCTTCGGCCAGCCGGTCATCGCGTCAGCCCTGAACCGCTATCCCGATATTGCCCGCGACCTTTACAACCTTTTCGACGCGCGCTTCGACCCGGCGAAGGCAAAGGGACGCGACGACGCCTGCGACCGGCTGCGCAAGTCGATCCTGGGCAAGCTCGACAACGTGCCGGGCATCGACGAGGATACGATCCTGCGCCGCTACCTGACGCTCATCGACGCCACCATGCGGACCAACCGCTATGCCGTGCCCGTTGACGGCGTGCCGGTGCGCCAGCTCGCCGTCAAGCTCGATCCGCGCGCCATTCCCTTCCTGCCGGCCCCGCGCCCGGCGCACGAGATCTTCGTCTACGGGCTGGACGTCGAGGGCGTCCACCTGCGCTTCGGGCCGGTCGCCCGCGGCGGCCTGCGCTGGTCGGACCGCCTGCAGGACTACCGCACCGAGGTGCTCGGCCTCGTCAAGGCGCAGCAGGTCAAGAATGCCGTCATCGTGCCGGTTGGCGCCAAGGGCGGCTTCGTGCCCAAGGCCCTGCCTGCCAATGGCAGCCGGGAAGAGATCTTCGAGGCCGGCCGCGCCGCCTACAAGTCCTTCATCTCCTCGCTCCTGTCGGTGACCGACAACCTGGACGGCAACGATGTCGTGCCGCCGAAAGGGGTGCAACGGCTGGATGGCGACGATCCCTATTTCGTCGTCGCCGCCGACAAGGGCACCGCCACCTTCTCCGACACGGCCAACGCGATCAGCCAGGCCTATGGTTTCTGGCTCGACGATGCCTTCGCTTCCGGCGGTTCGGCCGGCTACGACCACAAGAAGATGGGCATCACCGCGCGCGGCGCATGGGAAGCGGTCAAACGCCATTTCCGCGAGATGGACAGGGACATCCAGACGCAGCCCTTCACCGTCGCCGGCGTCGGCGACATGTCCGGCGATGTCTTCGGCAACGGCATGCTGCTGTCGCCATGCATCCGCCTCGTCGCCGCCTTCGATCACCGCGATATCTTCATCGACCCCGATCCCGATCCCGAGACCAGCTTCGCCGAGCGCAAGCGGGTCTTCGATCTCGGCCGCTCGAGCTGGCAGGATTACAACCAGTCCTTCCTGTCGAAGGGCGGCGGCGTCTTTCCGCGCAACCAGAAAATGATCAGGCTGCCGCAGGAGGCCGCCGAGGCCATCGGCCTGGACAAGACCGAGGCATCGCCAAACGAGATCATGTCCGCAATCCTGACCATGCGTGTCGACCTGCTCTGGTTCGGCGGCATCGGCACCTACATCCGCGCATCGAGCGAATCCAATGCCGACGCCGGCGACCGCGCCAATGATGCCATCCGCGTCACGGCCGCGGATCTGCACTGCAAGGTGATCGGCGAGGGCGCCAACCTCGGCCTCACCCAGCGCGCCCGCATCGAGTTCGGGCTGAATGGCGGCCGCTGCAATTCCGACGCCATCGACAACTCTGCCGGGGTCAATTCCTCCGACGTCGAGGTGAACATCAAGATCGCGCTGGCGGCCGCCATGCGCGATGGCAAGCTGAGCCGCAAGGCGCGCAACACGCTGCTGGAGAAGATGACCGGCGAGGTCGCGGACCTGGTGCTGGAGACCAATTACGACCAGACGCTCTGCATCTCGCAGACCGAAAGCCGCGGCATGGCCGACCTGGCATACCAGGCCCGCCTGATGGAGCACCTGGAAAACCGCCACCTGCTCGACCGCAAGGTGGAACTGCTGCCCGACCCCAAGGCCCTGTCGGAACGCCAGGCCCGCGGCGACGCCCTGACCCGCGCCGAGATCGGCGTCCTCGTCTCCTATGCCAAGCTGGTCCTCTTCTCCGATATCATGGCCTCGCCCCTGCCGTCCGACCCGCATTTCGAGCAGACGCTCATCGACTACTTCCCGGCCGAGATGCAGAAGAAATACGCCGGCGAGATCCGCGATCATCGCCTGCGCGCCGAGATCATCGCCACGGAACTGGCCAACGACGTCATCAATCGCGGCGGCCCGGCCTTCGTCATCCGCCAGCAGGACATGACGGGCAGATCGGCCGCCGAGGCCGCACGCGCCTTCGCCATCAGCCGTGACGGGTTTGGCCTCGATTCGCTCTATGAACAGGTGGACGCGCTGGACAACGTCATGTCCGGCCGCGCCCAGCTTTCGCTCTATGGCCGTATCGCCCGCACCGCGATGAACGCCACGGCCTGGCAATTGCGCAATGGCGATCCTGCTGCGCCGGTGGCCGCGGTCGTGGACGGACTCCTCGCGGCCCGCAAGGCGCTGGACCCGAACCTCGCAAGCCTGCTGCCGGCCTTCATGAAGGAGCGCCTCGCCGACCGCCAGGCGCGCATGAAGCACGAAGGCTGCCCCGCGGACCTCGCCAAGGCCATCGCCATGCTCGGGGCCGAGGAACTCATACCCGACATCATGCTCGTCGCCGATGCCGCCGGGGCGGCCCTCGACGCGGCGGCGAAATCCTATTTCGGCGTCACGGACCTCTTCCGTCTCGGGCGCATCGAGGATGCCGCCCGTGCCATCGCCACCGGCGACTATTACGACGGGCTTGCGCTTTCGCGCGCCGGTGCCATGATCGATTCCGCGCGGCGCGGAATCTCCATCTCGGTGCTGGCCGACCATGGCGGCGAGACCGATCCGGTTTCCGCCTGGAAGGCGGCGAACGAGGGGCGCATCCACCGCACGCGCGAACGGATCCAGGCGCTGCTGGAGTCCGGTGACCTGACCGTCTCGCGCATGACGGTGGCGGCCGGGTTAATGGGCGATCTTGCCGGATCTTGATGCAGGACCGCGGATCGCGGCGACAGGGGACGAACACAGAATGGAAGACATCGCGTCGCCGCGCGCCGACCGGAAGGGCATCTGGGGCTGGATGCTGTTCGACTGGGCGGCCCAGCCCTTCTTCACCGTGGTCACCACCTTCATTTTCGGACCTTATTTCATCTCGCGCATGGCCGCCGATCCGGTTTCGGGCCAGGCCGCGTGGGGCTACGCCGTCGCCGCTGGCGGCCTGGTCATCGCCATCCTGTCGCCGGTCCTGGGCGCGATCGCGGACCACACCGGCCCCCGCAAGCCATGGATCGGCTTCTTCGCCGTCATCAAGATTGCCGCGCTGATCACGCTGTGGTGGGCTGCGCCTGGGGCCAGCCTGTTCTGGGTCGCCGCCGCCTTCACCCTCGCCACCGTTGCCGCGGAATTCTCCATAGTCTTCAACGATTCCATGATGAACCGGCTGGTTCCGGAAAAGGAGATCGGCCGGATTTCCAACACCGCCTGGGGGCTTGGCTATCTCGGCGGCATGATCGTGCTGATCTTCGTCATCGCCTTTCTCGCCGCCTCGCCGGAAACCGGGAAGACGCTGATCGGCCTTCCGCCTCTCTTCGGGCTTGATCCGCTGCAGGGCGAGGACGCCCGTGCGACCGGGCCGATCTCGGCGCTCTGGTACCTGGTCTTCGTGCTGCCGATGTTCCTGTTCACGCCCGATGCCCGCCACGGTTCCAGCACCACCAACGCGGTCGAGGCCGGCCTGGCCGACCTCAAGACCACGCTGCGCGAATTGCGCCGGCGCACCGGCATTGCCCGCTTCCTGATCGCCCGCATGATCTACCAGGACGGCGTCAATGCCCTGCTGGCGCTCGGCGGAGGCTTCGCGGCCGGCATGTTCAACTGGTCGATCACCGAGATCGGCCTGTTCGGCATCATTCTCAACGTGGTCGCCATTCCCGGCTGCATCATTGCCGGCCGTTTTGACGAGGCCTTCGGCTCCAAGCGTATCGTGCTGATCTGCGTGGCCATGCTGCTCGTCGCCACCATCGGCATCGTTTCGACCGGTCCCGGCTTCACCGCCTTCGGCCTGGTGCAGTTCGGCGATGCCGACTCCGGCGGCCTTTTCGGAACCCCGGCTGAACTCGCCTACATCGGTTTCGGCCTGCTGATCGGCGCTGCCTTCGGCCCGGTCCAGGCTTCCTCGCGCTCCTACATGGCCCGCTCCGTCACGCCGGAAGAGACCGGCCGCTACTTCGGCATCTACGCGCTCGCCGGCCGCGCCACCAGCTTCCTCGCCCCTTTCCTCGTCGCCACCATCACCGCAACGGCCGCCTCTCCGCGCGCCGGCATGGCGGTGATCTGCCTGTTCTTCATCGTCGGCTTCATCATCCTTTACGCCGCGCCGAAACCGGCCGAGAACCGGGCCCAGTCGAACGCCGTGGAGTGAACGAAAAAGGCCGCCCCGGTCGGGACGGCCTTTTTGAATGTCTGCGAAGACAATCCGTTCCCGGTTACTCGGAAGCGGCTTCCTCGGCCGGAGCCTCGGCGGCAGCAGCGGCCTCGGCGGCAGCGGCAGCGGCTTCTTCCTCGCGCTGCTTCTGCTCGGCGATGCGCTCCTGGGCCTTCTTGCCCGGCTCGGCCTTCTGCGGGTTGTTGCGCTGGTCGCGCTTGGCAATGCCGGCCTGGTCGAGGAAACGCAGCACGCGGTCGGTCGGCAGGGCGCCGTTGTCGAGCCAGTGCTTGATGCGCTCTTCGTTCAGCGTCACGCGGTCGCCGTCCTTGGGCAGCATCGGGTTCCAGGCGCCGACGCGCTCGATGAAACGGCCGTCGCGCGGCGAGCGCACGTCGGCGATGACAATGTGGTAGTACGGGCGCTTCTTGGAGCCAGCGCGGGCCAGACGGATTTTCAGTGCCATGGTTTACTCCTGTCGATTCTGATCCGTTGAATGTCGTTCGTGTCTTCAGGCCGTCGGGGTTCGTGCCCCTCAGGCGGTTTCTTCTTCGTCCGCCGCCTTGGCCGCGATGGCCTCGTGGTGGCGGATCACCTCCTTGATGATGAAGGCGAGGAATTTCTCGGCGAAATCCGGGTCCATGCCGGCTTCGTCGGCCAGCCGGCGCAGCCGCTCGATCTGCTTCGCCTCGCGGTCCGGGTCCGACGGCGGCAGGTCATGCACCGCCTTCAGTTCGCCCACCTTCTGCGTGCAGCGGAAGCGCTCGGCCAGCGTGTGGATCAGCACCGCGTCGTAATTGTCGATCGACCGGCGGAGATCCTTCAGCACCTCGCGGGCGCGCGTCACGTCATCCGTCTCGCTCATCGCCCCTCACCTCTTCTTTCCGGGCAGCCCCGGCAGTTTGGGCCCGCCCAGCCCGGGCAATCCGCCCGGCAGGCCGCCACCGCCAAGGCCCGGCAGCTTCGGCGCGCCGCCGGCGCCGCCCATGCCCATGGCCTCGGCCTGCTTCTGCAGCGCTTCCAGTTCCTTCGGGCTCATCTTGGAAAGGTCCGGCATGCCGCCCATTCCCCCCATGCCGCCGAGCCCCATCTTGTTGGCCATGCCGCCCATCAGGCCGCGCATCATGCCGCCCTTCTTGCCCTTGCCGCCCATCGCCTTCATCATGTCGGCCATCTGGCGATGCATCTTCAGGAGCTTGTTGATCTGCGCGGCGTCGGTGCCCGAGCCGGCAGCAATGCGCTTCTTCCGGCTGTGCTTGAGCATGTCCGGGTTGGACCGTTCGGCCGGCGTCATCGACTGGATGATGGCGATCTGGCGGCCGAACATCTTGTCGTCCAGGCCCGCCGAGGCCATCTGGTCCTTCATCTTGCCCATGCCCGGCATGAGCCCCATGATGCCGCCGAGACCACCCATCTTCTGCATCTGGCGAAGCTGGTCGGCGAGGTCGTCCAGGTCAAACTTCCCCTCCTGCATCTTCTTCGCCATCGCGGCGGCTTTTTCCTGGTCGATCGTCTCGGCGGCCTTTTCCACCAGGCTGACGATGTCGCCCATGCCGAGGATGCGGTCGGCGATCCGCTTGGGATGGAATTCCTCCAGCCCGTCCATCTTCTCGCCGGTGCCGATCAGCTTGATCGGCTTGCCGGTGACCGCGCGCATCGAAAGCGCCGCACCGCCGCGCCCGTCGCCGTCCATGCGGGTCAGCACGATGCCGGTGATGCCGACACGCTCGTCGAAATTGCGGGCCAGGTTGACGGCGTCCTGGCCGGTCAGCGAATCCGCGACCAGCAGGATCTCGTGCGGGTCCGACACCTTACGGATGTCGGCCATCTCCACCATCAGCGGCTCGTCGATATGGGTGCGGCCGGCGGTGTCGAGAATGACGACGTCGTGGCCGCCGAGCTTGGCTGCCTGCACCGACCGCTTCGCGATGGCGACCGGGTCCTGGCCCGCCACGATCGGCAGAGTCGCCACGCCCGTCTGCTCGCCGAGCTGCTTGAGCTGCTCCTGCGCGGCCGGCCGGCGCGTGTCGAGCGAGGCCATGAGCACCTTCTTGCCCTGGCGTTCGGTCAGCCGCTTGGCGATCTTGCCCGTCGTCGTTGTCTTGCCCGAGCCCTGCAGGCCGACCATCATGATCACGACCGGTGCCGGCGCGTTCAGGTCGATGCCCTGGCTGTCGGAGCCGAGCATCTCGACGAGCTCGTCATGGACGATCTTGACGACCTGCTGGCCAGGCTTGATCGACTTCAGCACATCCTGGCCGACCGCCTTGTTGCGCACGCGGTCGGTGAACGAGCGCACGACGTCGAGCGCCACGTCCGCCTCGATCAGCGCGCGCCGCACCTCGCGCAGCGCCGCGGAGACATCCGCCTCCGAAAGCGCGCCGCGGCCGGTGAGGCCGTTCAGGATTGATCCGAGCCGGTCGGATAAGCTCTCAAACATCGTCCAGTCCTTGGGTTCCGGGTTCCATGCCCCCGGAGATAACAATCACGGCGCGGATTTCCAGATCGCCAAAGCGGTATGGCGCCCGGGGGCGCATCGCGCTGCCGGGCGTTGACCTCCAGGTTTGCGGGGCGTCCCGCCTCCTGGTCGGCGCGTCGGAGTTCTCACTCGTCGCGGAAAGTCGAGGCTCATTAAGCCCCTGACGGCCACAAGTCAAGTCTCGCCGGCCTTCGCCCGTCATCACCTTGCCATGATCGGTTGCAGGAATGAGGCAGCGGCTTCGTCGCCAAGACTTGAAACCACACGATGACAAATCCCGCAAACGCTGGCAAGTTCACGCGGGGTAACCGAATCATTCCCCGGAGGACGAGATCGATGACAATCCGTAGCCAAGCCATGGCCACAGCCATAGCATGTGCACTTCTTGCGGCCCCGGGTGCCGCGTACGCTGCCAAGTGCGGCAATTCATCTTCAGGTTTCGAAGCCTGGAAGTCGCAGATGGCGGCAGAAGCGCAGGCGGCCGGTGTCGGCCAGCGCGGGATCGCCGCACTGATGGCCACCCGCTACGCCAATGACACGATCGCCGCCGACCGCGGGCAGAAGAGCTTCAAGTACTCGCTGAAGAAGTTCATGCAGGTGCGCGGCTCCGCCACCATCGTCAAGAAGGGCAAGCGGCTGAAGAAGTCCAAGGCCGGCCTGTTCCGCAAGATCGAGGCCAGCTACGGCGTTCCGGCCGGTCCGCTGATCGCCATCTGGGGCATGGAAACGGCCTTCGGCGGCTTCCAGGGCAAGTCCAACCTGCTGTCGGCAACCGCCACGCTCGCCTATGACTGCCGCCGCTCCGAATTCTTCACCGGTCATCTTCTGTCGGCGCTGAAACTCGTCGACCGTGGTGTCCTGTCGAACCGCACGGTCGGCGCCAAGCATGGCGAATGGGGCCAGACGCAGTTCCTGCCCGGCTCCGTCGCCCGCTACGGCGTCGATTTCGACGGCGGCGGCCTGAACCTGTCGGGGTCCAGTGCCGATGCCCTGGCCTCGACAGCCAATTTCCTGCGCGCCCACGGCTGGCGCCCGGGCGCCGGCTACAAGGCCGGCCAGCCGAACTACGGTGCCATCCAGGGCTGGAACGCCGCCACGGTCTACCAGCAGGCCATTGCCATCATGGCCGCCCAGATCGACGGCCTGTAAGCGGCAGCACCATCGGAAACGGAAAAGCCGGGCATCGGGCCCGGCTTTTTCATGCCTGCGCGCAATCCGTATTCGGCAGTTAGAACCCTTCGCAGGCCTGGCCGGCTTCCGTCTGGACGCTCCGGGCGATCTGGTCGCCTGCGAAGGTGAAGGTCTCGCGCACTTCCATCTCGCTGTCGGGAAACCGGTAGCAGGCGAGCGCTGTTGCGCTGTTGCCCTCCGCCGATTCCAGCTTCCAGGCAATCGATCCCCCGTTGATGGCGTCGCGCCATTCCTCCAGGCTGTCGAGGAATTCCGCCTTGGTCTGCTCGACCCCGATGTCTTCCAGAACGATGACCGCGTCATCGCTCAGCATCGCCGAAATCGCGGCATCGTCGCCGGTCTGCAGTTCGGCGTACCAGCGGTCGAGCACGGCGGCCGGGTCGGCGAGCAGCGGCGACGCGGAAAGGATCAGGCAGGCAGCGGCCAGCAGGCGCAGCAGACGGGTCATGGCGAAACGCGCTCCGGAAGTGTGGGACTGCCCTGACGGTGGCAGAGTCGCGCCCGTCCCGCAAGCGATGTAACGGCAACATGAAACCCGGGCGGGTCCGGTTGGCGGCTCCCGTTTCAGGCGCCGGCGTCGCCGGACACGGCCTCTTCCGCCTCGATGCCGGCGGGCAGACGCTCGAAATCCCCGCTCTGGGTATTCATGATCCACAACTCCCCGGTCGAGATATCGAACCAGGCGCCATGCAGCGCCAGGCGCCCCTTCTTTTCGAGGATGTCGACACAGGGGAAGCTGCGCAGGTTGTTCAGTGAATAGCGGATCGAGATGCGCTCGAGCGCGGTCTGCTTTTCCGTCCCGGTCATGAAGGAATAGGATCCCACGGCTTCCGAGGCGGGGCCGAGCAGGCCCATCCACTTGCCGATGAAATCGCCCGGGGACAGCGGCTGCGCATCCGTGGTCAGCGCAGCCGAGATGCCGCCGCAGCGGCCGTGCCCGAGTACGAGGATGTTCTTCACCTTGAGGCTCTGGACCGCGAACTCCAGCGCCGCCGAGGTGGAATGGTATTCGCCGTCCGGCTTGTACGGCGGCACGAGGTTGGCCACGTTGCGCACGACGAACAGTTCGCCGGGCAGCGCATTGAAGATCATTTCCGGCGCGGCCCGGGAATCGCAGCAGGCAATGACCATGGTTTCCGGCTTCTGGCCTTCGCGCGCCAGTGTCTTGTAGCGCTGCGTCTCCACGGCAAAGCGGCCCTGCATGAAGTCGCGGTAGCCCTGGGAGAGGGACGAGGGAAACAAACTCATGGCAATGGCCCTTCTTGCGATACGCTCACACCGATCAAGCCGTGTCGGCAGGGACTGTCAAGCACGAATGCAGATCGGGATGCCGAACGGATCGGCGAGTGGCGGGTCCGGAAACGTCTGCGTAGACCCGGCCGAATGACGCCGCGCGATCATCAGGCAGGCCATCGCGTCCAGGCAATCATCCTCCGCGGCACCCGCCGGTGGGTCCTGCCGGACGAGCGCTTCCGGCAGGCCGCAGCGGACCAGCAGGGCGCGGCGCTCGGCCATCCCCGGACCGTCGATCCGCCCTTTCACCTTCTTCGGCAGCGCCATCGCCCGCTCCCCGTTGAGCCGCCAGAACGCCAGTTCCGGGTGGCATTCGAAAATTTGCGTCCGCAACTCCGGCCGTTCCAGCAGCAGCCGGTCGATCTCGCGGATCTTGGCGAACAGCGTGAACGCCTGGAAGGCAAGGCCGCGCGGCGGATCGGACGTCTCGCGGGCGGCCCGGTCGGCCCGTTTGCGTGCCGCGCGCATGGCCTCCCAGTCGACAAACGGACCCGGTTCGGCATAGACGGCCGTGCGGGACGGGATGGAAAACACGCTCGACTGCCGGCCTCCCAGCAAGGGCCGGATCGCCTGCTCCGGCCCGCGTCCGCCCCGGCCGATGCGATCGGGCAGGCCGATCGGCATGTCGACGGCCACGATCGCACCATCGCCGAGTTGCTCGATGAGCCCCGAAAAGGTCGCGCTGACGATCAGATCAGGTGCCTTGCCGCCGGCCTCGACCGCGGCCACCCAACCGGCCTTGCAACCGTCAACGCCGGCGAGGATGACGCTCACGTTTTCGCCCGCTTCGGTGCCGGCCGGGCCAGTTGCCGCATCGTGACCATGGCGAGCGGATGGCGCAGGCTGTCAGCTTCCCGTTCCAGCAGCAACTCGTCCGATCCGGCCCTGACCGACCGGCTGAGGACCTCGAAGACCGACGCGGTCGCCTTTTCCAGCGCACCGGTCTCGTCCTGCCCCATGAGAAGCCGCGCCAGGAACAGCGCCGCGGTCAGGTCGCCCGGCCCGTTCGGCGCATTCGCGATCATCCGGTGTTCCGCCAGCACAGCCCTGCGCTTCGTGACCAGCAGGTTGGCAGTCGCATCGGCCATCATCGCGTGCGCCGATGTCACCAGCAGCCGTTCGGTGCCGATCCGGGCCGCGGCCTTGAGAATGTCCGAATTGGTTTCCAGCCTGTCATCCGCGAGCCAGTCGAGTTCGAACCGGTTCGGCGTGGCGATATCGGCGAGCGGCAGCAGGTGATCGCGGATGGCGGTCGCGGTGTCCGGCTGGACGTAGAGTCCGCCCTGGTCGCCGATGACCGGGTCGCAGACGTGGAGGACACCGGGATGGTGCGACTTGATCTCCGAAACGAGGTCTGCAACGGCCTTCGCCTGGGATGCGTTGCCGAGGTACCCCGTCAGGACCGCGGCCAGTTCGCCGGTCCAGGGAGACCGCGCCAGGTCGGCCAGGAAACTCCGGAAATCGCTGTCGGATGGAACGATCCGCGTCGCCGGACCGTGCCCCGGATGCCAGGGCAAGATGACCGTCGGCGCCGCCCAGACTGGAAAGCCCAGCGTTTCCAGGGCGAAAACCGCGGCCCGGTTCCCCACGGAACCGCGCGCCACGTGGCTCGAAATCACCAGGATCGCCTTGCCTTCAGCCATTCCGCCTGTCCCGCCTGCTGCCAGAAGTCTGCCTTGCTTATGCCATGGCCCCGCCGCCGCGAACAGGAGAAGACTGTGGGGAGTGCAAAGGTTGAACTTGGCGCTCGCTGCGCTCTCGATTATGGTTAAGGAACCATGAACACGTTGAGCATCGACATACGGCGCGCAGAGCCACAGGACGCAGAAGCCATCTCGGACGTGCACCTGCACGCCTGGCGGGGTGCCTATGCCGGGATCATTCCCCACAGCGCGCTGTCGCGGATGATCAGCAGGCGCGGGCCGCAATGGTGGGAACATGCGATCCGCCGCGCGGCCTCCGTGCTGGTGGTCGAGATCGGCGGCACGATTGCCGGCTATGCCACGCTTGGGCGCAACCGGGCCCGCGAACTCAGCCACCAGGGCGAGATCTACGAGCTCTACATTCTCCCCGAATACCAGGGCATCGGCCTGGGGTCGCGCCTTTTTGAGGCAGCCCGGGAAACCCTGCGCGACCACGGCCTCAAGGGCCTGGTGGTCTGGGCGCTCGAGGAGAACGACAATGCCCAGGCGTTCTATTTCGGGCGTGGCGGCGAGGACGTTGCCGAGGGCGTTGAAGTCTTCGATTCGAAGGCATTGCGCAAGGTCGCCTTCGTCTGGCACTGACGCCAGGCTGTTGTTTCGGGACCGCTGTCCCGTCATCCGGCGTTTCCTGAACCAGTGCCATTGGCATTATGTGGCATTGCACAATCGACTTGGCTCGTCTATCGGAGGCGCAAAGATAACCCCCCGGAGAGAGCCATGCGCATCGACGCCATTTCCATCGGCAAGAATCCGCCGGAAGACATCAACGTCATCATCGAGGTCCAGGTCGGCGGTCACCCGATCAAGTACGAGATGGACAAGGAAGCCGGAACCCTCGTGGTCGACCGGTTCCTCTACACGCCGATGACCTACCCCGGCAATTACGGCTTCGTCCCGCACACCCTGTCGGAGGACGGCGACCCGATCGACGTGCTGGTCTGCAACACCCGACCGCTGGTGCCGGGCTGCGTCATCAATGTCCGCCCTATCGGCGTCCTGGTCATGGAGGACGATGGCGGCAAGGACGAGAAGATCCTTGCCGTGCCGACGCACAAGCTGACCAAGCGCTACGACGGCGTCGAGAACTACGACGACCTGCCGGAGATCACGCTCAAGCAGATCGAGCATTTCTTCGAGCACTACAAGGACCTGGAACCCGGCAAGTGGGTCAAGATCGGTGGCTGGCAGAACGCGGAAGCCGCCAGGAAGATGATCCTCGAGGCCATCGACCGCGCCGGCGGAAAGGCCTGATCGGCCATCTTCGGGCAATGGAAGTACGAGAGCCGGGCCTGACCGCCCGGCTTTTTCATGGCCCGGTTCGCGCAGAGATCATTCCCGCTTGTAGCGCGCGGGTGTGGGCAGCGGCACGCTGCCGGCCCGCACCACCGGTTCGTCACGCCAGCAGGCAAAGCCACGCGCATGGTCATCGGCGATCTCGCGGGCCTGCACGTTATGCCCCGGATTGCCCGGCGCCACCACGTAGCCGACGACGCACCCGTCGTGATCGTCGGGCTGCGCCACCTTCGACACCACGAGCACCTCGATGTTCTTTTCCGGCACGTCCGTCGCGATCGACCAGCGCAGGATCGTCGCGAACGGGACACCCTTGTCCAGCCGCCACTCGATCGAGCCGGAGACGCCGTTGAACCCGTTGAAGCTTTCCCAGCTCGTCGGTTTGTCGCCGGATGGGAAGCCGTAGAACATGCTCTCGCGCGCATCGGCGTAGGACAGATAGACCGGGTAGTCGCCGTAGCCGGTGCACAGAAGCTCCGACCAGTCCCCGCCTTCATCTTCGGCGGGTTCCGCCGTGACCTTGCAGGTGTCCTCGGCATGCAGCTTCGTGTAGGCGCTGTCCGGCGCTGCCTGCGCCAAAGGCGCGGCCAGTAGGAGGGGCAGAACGGAAGGGACGGCAAGCAGAAGTCGGCGCATGGGACATCTCCGGTTGATCGTCACGCGCGACAGCCTGCCAGAGACCGGGCCGGAGCGCCAGTCAGCGATTGCCCAGAAGGGCATCCAGACGGGCAGAAAGCTCGCCGGCGTCGCCGCCGACCGTCACCGTCTTCAGCCGCGCCGTTCCGCCGCCGGTCACCGCGACGGCAGAGGGTGGAACGCCGAGCCATTTGGCCAGCAGTTTTTCCAGTGCCGTATTGGCCTTGCCCTTTTCGGGAACGGCGCGCACGCGGGCTTTCAGGTGAACCGATCCGTCGGACGCCTCGCCCACGCCTTCCACGTCATCGCGCGCCGCTTTCGGCGTCAGCCGGACGAAGATCTCCAAGCCGTCGCGGGTCTCGCGCCAGCAGGCGCTCACAGCAGCGCCGGCGCGATCGTCGTCCAAAGGAGCTGGCGGAAGAAGAAGATGGCCAGGAACAGCACGATCGGCGACAGGTCGATGCCGCCGAGATCCGGCAGGATGCGGCGGATCGGGCGCAGCACCGGTTCGGTCGCCTTGTACAGGAAGTCGCCGATCATCGACACGAATTGGTTGCGCGAATTGATCACGTTGAAGGCGAACAGCCACGAATAGATGACCATGGCGATCAGGATCCAGGTATAGATGTCGAGCGCCAGGTCGATGGTGCGAAGCAGGGCTAGCATGGTCACGGTCCGTTTGTCGTGACCGACATGTAGCCATTGAGGCTACCTGCGGCAAGACCGGGCATCCCGCAGCGCATCATCACGGTTAAATCCGCGCGATGCTTTTGCTTGACAGCATGCCGCCTGCTCACCTAAATGCGGCTCACTGGAACGGGGCCGTAGCTCAGCTGGGAGAGCGCGTCGTTCGCAATGACGAGGTCAGGGGTTCGATCCCCCTCGGCTCCACCAGTTCTTCTTTTCTGATGAATTATTCCGTATTTTCAATACTTTGTTATTATCGCGCGCCTCGGCGCGGGCCGGGCGCTTGACCTTGCCGTAGCTGGAACCACTATCTTTCCGGCATGGCACACGAACATCCCCACTCCCATCACCATGCTGGTCATGCCCCGTCGGGCGATGCCGTCACGGATCCGGTCTGCGGAATGACGGTGACGCCGGGCGCTCAGACGCCCACCGCGTCCTACAGGGGCGAGGTCTTCCATTTCTGTTCGGGGAAATGCCATGACCGGTTCGAGGCCGACCCCTGGCACCATGCCAGCCGTCGCGCCACCGGCAGGACCGGCATGGACGGCGAGGCACGGCAATACACCTGCCCGATGCACCCGGAGATCATCCGCGACGAACCCGGAAGCTGCCCGATCTGCGGCATGGCGCTGGAACCGGTCACCGCCGCGCCGGACGAGAAGAACGAGGAGCTCGTTGACTTCACCCGGCGCATGTGGATCGCCGTGGCGGCGGCGGTGCCGCTCATGATCCTGACCATGGGCTCCATGATCGGCCTGCCCGTCCGCGACTGGATCGGCCACCAGTTCGCCGGTTACATCGAGTTCGTCCTCGCCACGCCCGTGGTCCTCTGGGTCGCCCTGCCATTCTTCAGGCGCGGCTGGTCTTCCGTCGTCAATGTCTCCCCGAACATGTGGACACTGATCTCGCTCGGCGTCGCGGCGGCCTATGTCTACTCCGTCTTCGCCGTCTTCCTGCCTGGCCTGTTCCCGGCCGATTACCGCGGTGAAGGTGGCGTCGGCACCTATTTCGAGGCCTCGGTGGTGATCGTCGCGCTTATCTTCGTCGGCCAGGTGCTTGAACTGCGGGCCCGCGAAAAGACCGGCGACGCGATCCGCGCGCTCATGGACCTGGCGCCGAAGACGGCACGCAGGATCACGCCCGATGGCGACGAATACGACGCTCCGCTGGAAAACATCCTGGCCGGCGACCGCTTGCGGGTCCGGCCCGGCGACAGCGTCCCGGTCGATGGCGTTCTGGTGGAAGGGCATTCCTCCGTTGACGAGAGCATGATCACCGGGGAACCCGTGCCCGTGGAAAAGAGCAGGGACGACGCCGTGACCGGGGGCACGCTCAACGGCAGCGGGTCCTTCGTCATGGAGGCCAGGAAGGTCGGCGCGGAGACCATGCTGTCCCAGATCGTCGACATGGTCGCCAATGCCCGCCGGTCCCGCGCGCCGATCCAGGGCATGGCGGACCGGGTCTCCGCGGTCTTCGTGCCCGCGGTTGTGCTAGCGGCCATCATCGCCTTTGTCGCCTGGACCGTGTTCGGCCCGGAACCGGCGCTGGCCTTTGCCTTTGTCTCCGCGGTATCGGTCCTCATCATCGCCTGCCCCTGCGCGCTGGGCCTCGCCACGCCCATTTCGATCACCACCGCGGCGGGCCGTGGCGCCCGTGCCGGCGTGCTGATCAAGGATGCCGAGGCGTTGGAGCGCATGGCCCGCGTCGATACGCTGGTCGTCGACAAGACGGGAACGCTGACCGAGGGCAAGCCGAAACTGACCGACGCCTTCGCCATGGACGGGTTCGACAAGGACGAGGTGGTTGCACTCGCCGCCAGCCTGGAACGCGGTTCGGAACATCCCTTGGCCGAGGCAATCGTCGATGGGGCGCGCAAGCGCGGCCTCGACCTCGCTGACGCGTCGGCATTCGAGGCGGTGACCGGCAAGGGCGTGAAGGGCGAAGTGCACGGCAAGGCGCTGCTGCTCGGCAATGACGCGTTGATGACGGGCGAAGGCATTGAGACGGGCGAGGCCGAAGCCGCGGTGGCGAAACTGCGTGCCGACGGCAAGACCGCCATGTACCTGGCCGCCGACGGCAGGCTGGCCGGTCTCGTCGCCGTCTTCGACCCCATCAAGGAAGGTACGCCCGCGGCCATCGAAGCGCTGCACAAGGCAGGGCTGACCATCATCATGGCGACCGGCGACAACGAGCGGACCGCCCGGGCCGTTGCCGGCAAGCTTGGCATTGACGACGTCCGCGCCGGCGTGTTGCCGGAGGATAAGAAGAAACTCGTCGACGAGTTGCATGCGAAGGGGCGAAAGGTGGCCATGGCGGGCGACGGCGTCAACGATGCACCGGCCCTGGCCGCCGCCGAGGTCGGCATCGCCATGGGCACAGGCGCCGACGTCGCGGTCGAAAGCGCCGGCATCACGCTGCTGCGCGGTGATCTGGCCGGGATTGTCCGGGCGCGGAACCTGGCCCGCGCCACGCTCCGCAACATCAAGCAGAACCTGTTTTTCGCCTTTGTCTACAATGGCGCGGGTATCCCCGTTGCGGCAGGAATCCTCTATCCGCTGACCGGAACCCTGCTTTCGCCGATGATCGCGGCGGCGGCCATGAGCCTGTCGTCCGTGTCGGTGATCTCCAATTCCCTCCGGCTGCGCCGGATCGATCTTGATGCTTGACCTTGCCTCGGATGGAAGGTCTAGATGACGGCATGCGCCGGTTTCTTGCCCTTTGCCTCATGGTCCTGTTCGCGTCCGTCCACCCTGGCGTGCCGGGCGGGCCCGTGCTTGAGGCGCATGCGGCCGCATCCCATGCACCGGTTGACGGAAACCCGTCTGTGCATACGCACCATGTCGCCGAGGCCAACCTCACGGCAATGCCGGAACATTCGTGCTGCCCGGCCATGGGCACCGCCCGCATCGCCCATGGCAAGGCCGGGCATTGCAGCGTCGACGGCGGCTTTCTGTCCCCGGCAGCCTCTGCCATACCGGCCGCGGCGCATCGCGTGTTCCCCCGGTCGGCATTCGATCGGCCAAGCGAGGCCGATCCGTCCGCCATCCCTCATCCTCCCAGGTACGTCTGACCCGCATGCCCTGCCGCCTGTCGGCCTCGCGGCGCGATGCGCCCGCGGCTTCGGGACGGCGGCAGCACAGGGATCGTCGTGGCTGCCTTTCCGTTGCCACGCATTGACTGTCAGATTGGAATCGAGACCGGATCGCCGAAGTTCCCGATCCGGCATGCAAGGGAGAAACCCATGAGAAACAAGATCATTCTTGCCGCCGTCGCCCTCTCGCTGGGCGGTGCAGCCGCAGCCTTCGCCCACGGCGGCGCAACGGGCATCGTCAAGGAACGCATGGAAGCCATGGAATCGATGGGCGACACCATGAAGGCCCTGAAACCGATGATGCAGGGCGCGGTCGCCTATGATGCCGACGCGGTCCGCCAGGGCGCCAGGTCGATCCGCGATCATGCGGCGAAGATCCAGGACCTGTTTCCGGAAGGAAGCGGCGGCCACCCGTCCGAGGCCAGGCCGGAGGTCTGGACGGAACGAAGCGATTTCGATGCGCTGGCAAAGCGCCTGCAGGTCCTGGCAGCGGGACTGAAAGCCGCCGCCGGAAATGACACGGCCATGCCCGGCAGCAGTCAGGGGATGATGGGCAGCGGACAGGGCATGATGATGGGCGGTCAGGGCATGATGGGCGGCGGTCAGGGAATGATGATGGGCGCCGTGGGGCCGTTGCCCGATCCTTCCGACCTGGCCGCCATGCCCGCCGGCGGTGTCTTTGCCATGGTCGCGCAGACCTGCTCGGCCTGCCACAGCCGCTTTCGCCAGGAAGACGAATAGCCGATGCGCGAAGTGATTGTCATGCTCGCTGCCGCCCTGGTCCTGACCGGGGCGGCAGCAGGGTCGATCGCGCTCTGGCCGATCGGCCACAATGTCCGCAACGGCGCAACGGGCGGCGATGCCGCTCGCGGGGCCTATCTCGCCCGGATGGCCGGGTGCATCGCCTGCCACACCGACACGAAGGGCGGCGGTGCACCGCTGGCCGGCGGAGTGGAATTGAAGACGGATTTCGGCACCTTCGTTACGCCGAACCTGACGACCGACCGCGAGAACGGAATTGGCGCTTGGACGCTGGCGGATTTCGACCGGGCCGTGCGCCAGGGCATCTCGCCCTCCGGCGAGCCCTACTACCCGGCGTTTCCCTATCCGTTTTACGCGCGTTTCACCGATCAGGACATCGCCGATCTCTGGGCCGCGTTCCAGACCGTGCCGGCGGTCGCTGCCCGGGCCCGCAGCCACACGATGGGCTTTCCTTTCGGTTTCCGGCCCGGCATCAAGATCTGGCGGGCCGCCTTTGTCGACCTGAAGCCGTTCACCCCGGATCCCGGCCGAAGCGAGGCGTGGAACCGCGGCAAGTACATCGTCGAGGGCCCGGCCCATTGCGGCGCGTGCCACACCCCGCGCAATCTGTTCGGCGCACGCCTCTCCGCGAACCGGTTCCATGGTTCGACATCGCTCCCGAATGGCGGCAAGGCGCCGCCGATCACCGCGGAGCACCTGAAGAAGAAAGGCTGGTCTGAACAGGACCTGGCCTATGCGCTTCAGACCGGCCTCCTTCCCGACGGCGATGCCTTCGGCGGCGCGATGGCCGAGGTCGTCAGTGGCGGCACAGCGTTTCTCACCGAAAAGGATCGCCTCGCGATCGCGACCTATCTTCTGGAGACCAGGTAAGACCATGAGACCCGACAGACGACAATTCCTGGGCCTGGCCGGTAGCGGCCTGCTTTCTGCCGCGCTTGCGCCGTCACTGATCCGGCCTGCGCGCGCCGCGGATGGCGTTCTCGAACTGAGGGCCATGCGCGCGGAGCACAGGCTTGCCGGGCCGGACCAGCCCCCGTCCCACCTGTGGACCTACAACGGTGTCAGTCCCGGACCGGAAATCCGGGTTCGCCAGGGCGAGCGCGTGCGCGTGCGCCTGGTCAACGAGCTGGAAGAGCCGACCTCGATCCATTGGCATGGCATCCGCATCGACAACGCGATGGACGGGGTGGCGGGCCTGACGCAGGACGCTGTCCCGCAGGGCGCCTCCTTCGACTACGATTTCGTCGTGCCCGACGCGGGCACCTACTGGTACCACGCCCACAACAAGAGCTGGAACCAGGTCGGACGCGGGCTCTACGGCCCGCTGATCGTGGAGGAAGCCGAACCGGTCTTTGGGCCCGGCAACGACGTCACGATCGTCCTCGACGACTGGCGGCTGACCCCGGACGGTGTGCTCGACGACGCCAGTTTCGGTTCGCTGATGGATTGGAGCCATGGCGGACGTCTGGGCAACTGGCCGACGGTCAATGGCGAAAACCGCCCGGCGATCGCGCTCCGGAAGGGCGAACCGAGCCGGCTGCGCCTGATCAACGTGTCGAACGCACGCATCTTGGCGCTGGACCCGTCGCGCTTCGGGGCAAAGGTGCTCGCATGGGACGGCCAGCCGCTGCCGCAGGCCACCACGCTCGGCTATGCGCCCCTGCTCCTTGGACCGGCACAACGTGTCGACCTGATGGTGACGCCGGACGAGGATTTCGTTCTGGAGGAAGTCTCGGCCGACGAGCCCTTTCCGCTTGCCGATTTCCGGGTCGCGGGCCAGGGCGACATGACGCCCGCACCCCGGCCGTTGCCGCTCAATGCCCTCGCCGAGCCGGACCTGGCCAAGGCGAAAACGGTGAAGGTGGACATGGCCGGCGGCGCGATGGGCGGCGCCGTGTCGATCACCTACCAGGGCAAGGTGCTGGAGGGCGAGGATTACCGGCGCACCAGGCAGGTGTGGGCCTTCAACGGCGTCGCAAACCGCATCGACAGCCCTCTGTTCTCGGTCAGACGCGGCGAGACCGTGATCATCGAGACGACCAACAACACCGCGTTCGCCCATGCCATGCACACCCATGGTCACCATTTCCGGGTGATCGAGCGAAGCGGCGCAGAGGTGGACGATGGCAAGCCGTGGCGTGACACGTTCCTGATCGGGCCGGAGCAGACGACATCCATCGCCTTCGTCGCGGACAATCCCGGCAAGTGGCTCTATCATTGTCACATGCTGGAACATGCGGCGGCGGGCATGACGGGCTGGTTCGAAGTGACGTCCTGAAGCAATTCCAGCGAAAGTGGTCACCGGTTTCGCGTCCGGAATTGCGGCGAACGAGAGCAATTCCAGTGAAAGTGGGCGCCGGTTTCGCGCCTGGAATTGCAGCGAACGAGAGCAATTCCAGCGAAAGTGGGCGCCGGTTTCGCGTCCGGAATTGCGGTTAACGAGAGCTATTCCAGCGAAAGTGGTCACCGGTTTCGCGTCCGGTCTGCCGTAAACGCCCTAGCACCAGGGTTCGCGGCGGCCCGTCCATACGCGCGCGAGACCGGCATCAACGAGCATCGACCCGGCCGTCCTGTTCCTGATCCAGAAGCGGCCGAGGGTGCGGCCGTACCGGTCCTTGCCGTGCCGCGTCAGCACGAAGGAATGGGCGTTGAGGATCGCGGCGAGCCGCAGCCGGGCTTCCTCCGCCAGCGCCGCCTCGCTGCGGCATCCCGGATTGCTCAGCTCCGGCGCATCGATGCCTTCGAGGCGGATTTTCTCGCCGCGCAGCCAGACCGTGTCGCCGTCCACGACGCAGGTCACCCGCCGCCCGCCGGCGCAGGGCGGGAAATGGGCCGAGTCGGGCCGTGTGGCCTCCGCCGGATGGCCGGGCTGGCTTGCCGCCGGCAGCAGCAACGCGGCTATTAGAATTGATGCCAGCCAGGCCAGCCAGGCGGCTCGAATCGTGAATCGCGAATGCTTTCCCATGCGGGAAAGACATACGCAAAATCAGTCATAAAGCCATAGCTTACATACCGCCGCCGGTGCGCACCGAGCCAGGGCACGGCCGCGTCGGCTCATGCCGCATCCGCTGTCCTCAGGCCAGCCGGACCGGCATGTTGATCGGGCCGCGGAAACCGAAACCGCGCCATTCCACGATATCGGGATCGACCAGCTCCATGTTCGGGAACCGGTCGAACAGAATCGGCATCAGGATGGCGCCCACGGTGCGCCGTGCCACGTGCGCGCCTGCGCAGTGGTGCGGACCGGAGCCGAAGGCCTGGTGCGGGTTCTTCTCGCGGAAGACGATATAGCGGTGCGGCTCGTCGTAGATGTCCTCGTCATGGCAGGCCGAGGCCTGGATGGTCATGACCGTGTCGCCCTTGGGGATGTGACAGCCGCGGATTTCCGTATCCTCCAGCACCAGCCGCGAACTGGCCTGGATCGGCGCGCACCAGCGCACTCCCTCTTCGAACGCCTTGTCCCAGGCATCCTGTCGGCGGACTTCCTCGAGCTGGTCCGGATTGGTCAGCAGGCCGAAGATGATGGTCAGCGCGGCGTCGCGCGGCTCGTTGATGCCGCCGCCGATGGCGATCTTGACGTTGGAGACCATCTGGCTCCACGGGATCGGCTTTGCGGAATTGACCATGATCGACAACGCCGATGAATCGGGTTCGGCGCGAAGCCGCTCGGCGTTGCGCTCCAGGCAGGCATCCATCTCGGCATTGGCGGCGTCGGACCGCTCGAACGGTTCCGGCCGCCAGCCGAAATTCCCGGCCCCGTCGATCAGCGCCTGGCTCCAGCGCTGCATCTCCTCGTCACTGGCGTCCGGCACACCCATGATCTCGGCCAGGATGCGCGCCGCGATCGGCCCGGCCAGCGCCGGGAACAGGTCCACCACTTCGCCGCGCGGCAGCCGCCCGACATATTCCTCCGCGTAGCGCGTGTACATCGGCGCCCAGTGGTTGACGATCGTCTTGGGCAGGAACGCCGGCATCATTGCCATGCGTTCGGCCATGTGCTCCTGGCCATCCTTGCGCATCAGCGTATGCGCAAGGAAGGCCCGCTTCATCGGCGTGTTCGGATCGTCCGAGGAGAACAGGCCGGGATTGTCCTTGACCATCTTGCAGTCGGCCGCCTTGGTCAGCAGCGTGCGCCCCACGGATTTCACCCGCAAAACGGGTGTCTCGGCGCGCATCCTGCGATAGAGCGGATAGGGATCCAGGGTCAGCTGATCGATGGTGGTCGTTTCGTCCAGCGGTGCTGGCCCGGCCATGGTCGTGGTCATCTTCACTTCCTCCCGTGATCGATCGAACCGCGCAGTGCAACAGCCCGTCGTCTACATTTGCTCCTCGGCGACCTGCACCACAAGCCCGTCGAGCGCATCGCTCAGCCGGATCTGGCACGATAGCCGGCTGTTCGGGCGAACGTCCGAGGCTGCCCCTTCAAGCATGGCCTCCTCGCTGTCCGACTTTTCCCCCGTGGCGGCAAGAAAGGCCTCGTCGACGAAGACATGGCAGGTGGCGCAGGCCATCGAACCGCCGCACTCCCCGACAATCCCGTCGATGCCGTGGTCGACAGCCGTCTGCATGACGCTGTCACCGGCCTTGCCTTCGACTGTCGTCTTTTCGCCCGTCGTGGAAATATAGGTGACTTTCACCATCTCTGCCGGCCTCCCGCGCCTTCCTCGTCTCCCCCGGCGACCCCGAGGTTATTATAGCGCATAACTATAGCGGATGAACGGCCCTTGGAAAGGGGGAAGGCGCCGCACATTTTGTCACGCGATCACCGGTTCTCGCCCCGGCGTCCGCCACCGCACTCGGGTTTTTGCTTTCAAAGCCTTCGCTGGCGTGGCAGGAGAAAGCCCCGAAGTTATTCCCGGACACGTGATCGTGACAGAAGCCTCCGCCGGCACCGACAGCCGTTTTGCCGCCTTCTCGCATCCGGCCTATGTCCGGTTCTGGGCGGCCCGTTTCCTTGTCACCTTCTCCACCCAGGTCGTTTCGGTCGCCGTCGGCTGGCAGGTCTATGACCTGACGCGCGATCCCTTCGATCTCGGTCTCGTCGGCCTGATCCAGTTCGCGCCGGCCCTGCTGCTGGTCCTCGTCACCGGCGCTGCCGCCGACCGCTACGGCCGCCGCCTCGTCATGGGCCTTGCCATCCTGCTGGAAGCGGTCTGCGCCGGCACCATCCTGATGCTGACGCTGGAGGGCCTGTCCTCGGCCACGCCGATCTTCGTGATCCTCGCGGTTTTCGGCGTTGCCCGCGCCTTCTTCGGTCCGGCATCC
This sequence comes from Zhengella mangrovi, assembly GCF_002727065.1. Taxonomy (GTDB): domain Bacteria; phylum Pseudomonadota; class Alphaproteobacteria; order Rhizobiales; family Rhizobiaceae; genus Zhengella; species Zhengella mangrovi. Next base: position 73,876 of record NZ_PDVP01000001.1, read on the forward strand.
TCAGCGCTGGTGGCCAATCTCGTGCCGCCGCGCGACTTTGCCAATGCCATCGCCTGGAACTCGTCCGCCTGGCAGACCGCGACCATCGTCGGCCCGGTGGCCGGCGGCCTGCTCTACGGCGCCGGCGCCTGGGCCGCCTACGGCCTGGCCGCCGTTTTCATGCTCGTGGCGGCACTGCTGACCTTTTCCATTCCCAAGCCGGCGCAGCACACCGAGCGCGAACAGGTGACGCTGGAAGCCATCTTCGGCGGTTTCCGCTACATCCGCGAGGAAAAGGTCGTTCTTGGCGCCATCTCGCTGGATCTCTTCGCCGTCCTCCTCGGTGGCGCGGTGGCGCTGATGCCGGTCTATGCCCGCGACATCCTCGACCTCGGGCCTTGGGGCCTCGGCCTGTTGCGTTCCGCGCCCGGAGTGGGCGCCGTCGCCATGGGGCTTTTCCTGGCCATGAACCCGGTGCGCGATCATGCCGGCATCGTCATGCTTCTCGCCGTCGCGCTGTTCGGCCTGATGACCGTCCTGTTCGGCGTATCCGTGACGCCCTGGCTGTCGATTGTCGCCCTGGCGCTGATGGGCGCGGCCGACATGATCAGCGTCTATATCCGCGAAACCCTGATCCAGCTTTGGACGCCGGACCGGTTGCGTGGCCGCGTCTCTGCCGTCAACATGGTCTTTGTCGGTGCATCGAACGAACTGGGCGAATTCAGGGCCGGAACCATGGCTGCATGGCTGGGTGCGGTCCCCGCCGTGGTCATCGGCGGCGTCGGCGCCGTTGGCGTCGCGGCGTTCTGGGCATGGCTGTTCCCGGCCATGCGCCGCGCCAGGCACCTCGACGGGCGGACCTGATTGCGGTGAGACAAACGGTCAGTCCGTCCGGGTCTGGCCCTCGAAGATCATGTGCAGGAAGGCATCGAGCCAGGCTTTGAGCTGGCGGTCCCAGAGAAACCGGCCCTCGATGTGCTCGCGGCCCTTCTGGGCGCCCGGCAGCACGAAACGGTGCGCCCCGCGCACGATCCAGCGCTGCATCATCACGCGCGTCAGTTCGCCGTGAAACTGGATGCCCCACGCGTTCTCGCCATGGCGGAACGCCTGGTTGGGATAGGCATCGGCGCTGGCCAGCAGCGTCGACCCGTGCGGCAGCGAAAACCCCTCGCGGTGGAACTGGTAGACCATGTCCGGCCAGTCCATCAGCGCCTTGCCCTCGTTCGTCGCTTGCAGCGGGTACCAGCCGATTTCGACCTGGCCGTCGGCCCGCCCCTCGACACGTCCGCCAAGGTGGTTGACCAGCATCTGCGCCCCGAGACAGATGCCCAGGAACGGCTTGTTTTCCTTGAGCGCGACGCCGATCCACTCGGTTTCGCGCTTCACGTAGTCTTCCGGGTCGTTGGCGCTCATCGGGCCGCCGAAGACCACGGCCCCGGCATGCGCTTCCAGCGTCTCCGGAAGCGGATCGCCAAGCGGCGGCCGGCGGATGTCAAGTTCGAATCCCCGCGCCTGCAGGATCTGCCCCACCCGTCCCGGACTGGAATGCTCCTGATGCAGAACCGTCAGAATGCGTCCCTTGCCGCCCTCGCCCATGCCCTTCCTACCCCGTGATGTCGATGCCGCGCTGGCCTGCCACGTCCTGGCGCAGCAGGATCCGGTCGCGGTTGGATATGCCGATCAGTTCGGCCACGCGCCAGACCGTGTTGTCTTCCAGTTCGTGCATGTAGCCATCGGCAAAGACAACGTCCCACATGATCCGGATGAAATCGAGCCGGCCCTGCTCGTCCAGTTCCCGCTTGATCACCGACGTGAAGGCATAGAGATCCACCGCTTCGCGATCGGCCGCTTCGCCGGCTTTCAGCACCCGGTCAAGTTCCTCGTCGGAAAGCCCGTAGGTCTCTGCCAGCGATCGTGTCAGCTGGGCACGCTCTTCCTCGCGCCGCTCCCCGTCCGCATCCATCACGTGAAACAGCAGCGCCGCGGCGGCAATCTTCGGATCGTCGCCGGCGCCGGTGCCATCGGCACGCGAACTTTCGGTGAAGAGACTGAAAAGGCGCTCGAGCATGGGTTCATCCTGGCAGTCTGTTTGAGGAGCGGCCGGTTCGGGCCACTCCTCCTGACGTTATATGGCGCCGCAACGTTAGAACAACCGGAAACGAGGCACGCTTGCTTCTTCCGGGGCATTTGGATCGACGCCGGGGTCGTCCGGGACCGGCGGACGGTCGCGGGACGACGCCTTGCGGCCCGGGTCAACCGAGTCCGGCACGTTGACGCCTTCGGCCAGCGGCGCAGGCGCGGGTTCGGCCCGGCTGGAAACCGCGGCCGCGGCCGTGTTCGTGGACAGGGCCGCGGGTTCGCCGTCGCTCTTCGCCTTCCCGGATTTCGCCGGCGTTGCCGCAGCCGGGCGTTCGGGGGCCGCCGCTGCCTGGTTCACCTCGGCCGCAGGCATCACCGCGTCCTCCGCTTCCGCGCGGGCCGCATCGTCCGCCCGTTCAGACGGGGCGGGCGGGATGATTTCCATCCCCGCATCCGGTTTCGCGCCCGCGGACGGCCCCTCGGGGTCGGCAACGGCGGGATCGGCGTCGTGGTGCTCGACGGCCGCGGATGCCGCGGCGGTGGCGGCCACGCTTCCGGCGACGATCTCGTCGTCGGTGCGCGACGGCCCGGCTGCAATGGCCGGGGGCATGACTGAAATGCCGCCATCGGCCGGCCGGTCGTCGACGACGGCGCCAAGCCGCTCGACCGGGACACGCCATTCGAAGGCGTCGATCCGGCCGGTGACCGGCGAAAAGGGCGCCCAGAATTCCGAGACATAGCCATCCGCCGTCCAGGCGGGGTCACGCGGGGCCCGCACGGCCATCGACAGCCAGTGCCGCACGCGGCCCTGGTCCCCGGTTTCCGCTTCCTCGATATCGGCCAGCAGCAGGTAGGCGCTTTCGCGCGGGTCCTGTTTCAGCACGGCTTCCAGCTTCTCGCGCGCCAGCTTGAACTCGCCGGCGTCGAACGCAGCCCGCGCCACCGCATAGGCCGATTCGCGGTGATAGGTCTTGAGCGACTGCAGGCGTTCTGCGCGCTTGAGCCGGTCCGTCACCGAATCGCCCGGGCGAAGATGGACATAGGCCTGCGCCACTTCCGGGTGCGGATCCTTTTTCCAGATCGTCTCCAGCACCTTGGCGGCCTTCTTCAGGTCGTTGAGACGCACCAGCGCCTTGGCCGCGACGATCCCGGCCGGCACCAGGTCCGGCGCCTGCTTCAGCGCGGCAAGCGCAGCCGTGCGGGCCGCGGATGGGTCGGCATCCGCCATCGCCATCGCCTTCGCCGTCAGCAGGACGGCGCGGCGGCGCGCAGCCGTGTCCTTGCCGATCTGGCGTGTCGATTCCTGCTTGTCCAGCAGGCCGAGCGCCGCGTCCCATTCGCCCTCGCGCGTCTTCGCTTCCAGCGTCGCACTGGAGGCCCAGCCGAGCTGCGGCGCCAGTTCTGCGGCTTTTTCGGCATAATGTCGGGCGGCTTCCGGCTCGCGCTGCCGCTGCGCCTCGAGGTAAAGGCCACGCAGACCCAGCAGCCGGGTTTCCGGGTCCTCGATCATCGCGTCGAACTTCTTGCGCGCGCCGTCCGTGTCGCCTTCCAGCAGCAGCGTCTGGGCATCGAGAAGGTGGATCAGCGGCTCCTGGTCCGCCGACAGCATGGACAGCGCCTGCTTGCTCATCCGCCGCGCGGTTTCCGCGTCGCCGGCACCGGCCGCGATGAGGCCCGTCGACAGGGACTGGTAGCCGCGGTCGCGCTTGCGCGCGCGGAAATAGCGGCTGACCCGGTGCGGGCTGGTCCAGATTGCCTTGAGCACCCACCAGGCGAGCATGATCGCGGCAACGACCGCGACAACGGCCACGGCGGCCACCAGGAGCGACACCTCGTACTGCATGCCGTTGAAGGTGATCAGCATCATCCCCGGCCGGTCGGCCAGCCAGGCGAAGCCGGTGCCGAGCGCGAAGACGATGACGAGAAAGACGAGAAGCCTGATCATGATTGCGTCCTCCCTCAGCCCTTCTGTCCCGCGGCCTTGAGCGACGAGGACAGCACCTCGTCAACCAGCCGGTCCGCTTCCATGCGCGCCTTCAGCTTGGCGGCGAACCCCTTGCCGGCTGCCTTGGCGGCATCGGGCAGGGTATCGTATTCGGCCAGCGCCTTCCCGTAGTCGCCGCTCTGCACGGCGCTCACCATGCGCGCGGCAATGTCTGCCGGCCTGTCGCCTTCCGGCGTGCCCACCGGCCGCGACTTCACCAGCGAGCGCGCGCTGGCACTAAGGCGATCCAGGAAGCCGGCATTCTCGGGCAGCGCCTGCGTGGCCTCGATCATCGCGTAGGCGGCATCATCGGCCTCGCCGGCCAGGGTCGCGCGGGTCGGAACGCCGGATGCCGCCATCGTGCGCAGGGCATCCACCGCCTCGCCGCCGCCGTTGACGGAGGTGAAAGTCTCCAGTTCGGTCATGAAGGGCTGGCCCCGGTCGATGGCCGATTTCAGCGCGGTCGCGGCAATGGCCCGAGCCACGTCGGCCTGGCCGCTGTCCTGGGCCAGCTTGTCGCCGAGCGATTTGACGCTCGTCTCGAGGCCGGTGACCTTTTCCGCCAGGCCGGAGACGGCGCTCTGGGCGCTGTTCGCCGCAGCCTGCGCCTGCTGGACGCTCTCCGCCAGCGGCGCGGTCTTTTGCTCGACGAGCGCGGCCGCTGCCTGTTCGTCGAAACTGCCGGCGGCATCGGAAACCTTCCCGGACAGCGCCGACACCTGCTCCTCGATCCCGGTGAGCCGCTGCGCCAGCGCCGCCGCCTGCCCGTTGTCCTGGCCGCCTGACGCCGACCCGAGCACGGCCACCTCGTCGGTCACCGTCTTCAGCGACTTGGTCAGGTCCGCGATCTGCCCGCGCAGCGTTTCCAGGTCACCGGAAAGGTCCGGCTGGTCCGCCGGTACCGCGGCTTTACCGGCCTCCGCCTTGATGGCTTCGATCTGCGAGCGCAGTGAGGCGATCTCGCTGGCCTGCTGCTCGACCGCGGCGCCGGTCTTCCCGGACTGGGGCAGGACACCGGTGTACCAGGCACCGCCCGCAACCGCGAGCGTCACCACGGCGCCGATCACGCCACCGGCCAGCGCACCCGCACCGCCAGACCGGCGTGGCGCCGGCTCCGGGTCCGGACGGTCGTAACCGCCGGGCTGCTTCGCCGTCCCGGCCGGTTCATCGGCCGGCGTTTCCTCCGGCTTGTCTACTGCAGCACCGTCTTCCTCTACCTGCGCTTCTTCCACGGCGGCCTGCGCCGCGCTGTCGGCACCGCCGGCTTCCATGCCTTCGGCGGTCTCGTCGGCCACGGCCTCGCCGGACTGTCCCGTCTCCTCGGTCGCCTCTGTCGCAACGGGCTGCGTGGGCTCTGTGTCGAGCGCCGCGTTGGCCTCGGCGACCGCCTCGGTCTCGCTGCTTGTCTCCGGCGCTTCCTCCTCGATCCGCTTCACGTCCTTGGCATCGAGGTCGATCGTCACGGGATCGCGTTTGTCTTTGGAATGGCGTTGGTCCGGTTTCTTCGCCATGGCAGGTCTCCGCATCTCATTCACACGCCCGGGCGGGCGAATTTCTTCGCTTAGCACAATGAATGGCAAGAAAAAGGGTTGCGGCGCCGCAGGCACGCGGGCAACGGTTACAACAGGGCCAACAGGGCAGCTTCATGCGGCTCCGCCGCCACCTCGATACGCAGGCCTGGCCGCGCATGGAGCGCATTCGCAACACGCGTCGATATGCACAGGAACCGTGCGTTTTCAACGTCTTGCAGGAATTCCTGATTATCCATCATCGCGATCAGTGCTCTGGCGCTCCGGGCCGAGTAAACCATGACATCGTCAATTGGTTTGATGCCGACAAGCGTGCGGATTTCCTGAGTTGAGTAACTGACTTTTTTGATGTCATAGGTCTCGATCGGCATGATTGCGTGCCCTTCGGCACGCATCCCCTGTTCGAGGTCCGGCCTGCGCTCGCGTCCGCACAGATAGGCAATGGTCGAGCGGTCTTTGAGACGTTCCCCGGCGAGCCCGATCAGGGCGTGGACATCGCCATCGGCACTGGTCACGGTTTGGAAGCCGGCTTCGCGAGCGGCCTCGGCCGTCGCCTGGCCCACGGTCAGGCAGGGAAGGTGCAAAAGCCCGTCGAGAAGGCCCGTCCGCACATGCCGGATGGCATTGGCGCTGGTCACTGCGACGACGTCGAACGACGCTGCTTCGCGGGGCAGGTCCGCGTCGAGCGTCACCGTGCGTGTCAGCGGCAGGACAACCGGTTCGTGGCCGCGCGCGGCGATCTGCCGCGCGGTCTTGTCGGCGCCGGGTTGCGGTCGCGTAACGAGAACACGCCGCCCGGCCATGTCAGGTCCAGCTGTCGAAAAAGCCCGGCCCGGCCTTGGCGCGCACGGCCTCACCGGCTTCACGGCCGATGATCTCGGCATCCGTGATGAGCCCGTCGGCGGCAATGTCATGGGCCTGCGACCCGTCCGGCGTCAGGATGGTGCCAGAGAAGAAGATTTCCGTGCCACTGACCCGCGCATGACCGGCAAGCGGGGTGCGGCAGCTTCCGTCCAGCGCCGCCAGGAAGGCCCGCTCGCAGGTCAGCGCCACCCGCGTTTCGTCGTGATCGATGGCTTCGAGAAGCCCGGCGATCTCGTGATCGTCGGCACGCGATTCGATGCAGATGGCGCCCTGCCCCGGTGCCGGCGGAAAGGTTTCGACATCCATCAGGTCGGTGATGACATTGGCAAGCCCGAGGCGCCGCAACCCGGCATTGGCCAGAAGCGTTCCCGCCACCACGCCTTCTTCAAGCTTGCGCAGCCGTGTCTGCACATTGCCGCGGTACATGACCACTGAAAGGTCCGGCCGCATGCGCCGGATCAGCGCCTGGCGCCGCAGCGATGATGAACCGACAGTCGCACCCTCCGGCAGGTCCGCGATCCGTCGGGCATCCCGGCCGATGAAGGCATCGCGCGGGTCTTCCCGCTCCAGGAAGGCCGAAAGCGTCAGTCCTTCGGGAAGCATGGTCGGCATGTCCTTGGAGGAATGCACGGCAAGATCGATTCGCCCGTCGTACAGCGCTTCCTCGATCTCCTTGGTGAAAAGCCCCTTGCCGCCGGCTTCCGAAAGAGGCCGGTCCTGGATGCGGTCCCCGGAGGTCGAGATCACCACGATCTCGAACCCGTCTTCGTCCATGCCATGGGCGGCCATCAGCCGCGAGCGGGTCTCCCGGGCCTGCGCCAGGGCAAGTTCGCTGCCGCGCGTGCCGATTCTGATCCGCCGTGTTTGCATGTCCGCCTGTCCGTGGTAACCGTCGCCAACCTTTGTCGCCCTGTCTATCGGGATATGCCCGACCCTGCAATGATCGATCAGAAGCCCTTCGCAACCACCGTTCTCGGCATCGAGGCCAGTTGTGACGAGACCGCCGCCTCGGTGGTTTCGCTGGACGCGAATGGCGTTCCGGCAATCCGCTCCAACGCGGTCCTGAGCCAGATCGCCGACCATGCGGCCTTCGGCGGCGTGGTGCCCGAGATCGCCGCCCGCGCCCATGTCGAGGCACTCGACGGGATCATCGGGACGGCCATGCGCGAGGCCGGCGCGACGCGCGACGGCATCGACGCCATCGCCGTGACCGCCGGACCGGGCCTCATCGGCGGCCTGATCGCCGGCCTGATGACCGCCAAGGCGCTCGCCGCCGCATGGGGCAAGCCGCTCATCCCGGTCAGCCACCTGGAAGGCCATGCCCTCACCGCCCGCCTGACGGGCCAGGCCGAATTTCCCTTCCTGCTGCTGCTCGTTTCCGGCGGCCATACCCAGATCGTGCGCGTCGCCGGCGTTGGCGACTACCAGCGCTGGGGTACGACGATAGACGATGCCCTCGGCGAGGCATTCGACAAGACGGCCAAGCTGCTGGGCCTGCCCTATCCGGGCGGGCCGGAGGTGGAAAAGGCGGCCGCAACCGGCGACGCAAGCCGGTTCGCGCTGCCGCGTCCGCTGAGAGGCGAGGCCCGCCCCGATTTTTCCTTTTCGGGCCTGAAGACGGCCGTCCGACAGGCCGCGACGGCCATCGCGCCGCTGTCCGGCCAGGACGTCGCCGATATCTGCGCCTCCTTCCAGCGTGCCATCTGCGAAACCCTCGCCGACCGTGTCGCCCGCAGCCTTGGCCGCTTCCGCACCGAATATCCCGGCGTGGACGAACCCGTGCTGGTGGTTGCCGGTGGGGTTGCCGCGAACCGCGCCGTTCGCGCCACGCTGGAATCGCTTTGCGCGGATCAAGGCTTCCGTTTTGCAGCACCGCCCATGGCGCTTTGCACCGACAACGCCGCGATGATTGCCTGGGCCGGGCTGGAGCGCCTGCGTGCAGGCCTGACGGACGAGACGGCAATGGATGTCGCTCCCCGGTCGCGCTGGCCGCTGGACGAAGGCTCTGCGCCGGTCTTCGGTGCCGGCAAGAGGGGGGCAAAGGCATGAGTGACGCAACCGGCAAGGTGGCCGTACTCGGCGGTGGCGCCTGGGGAACCGCCCTTGCGCTGACCATGACCCGGGCCGGGCATGAAACCGTGCTCTGGGCCCGCGACGCGGCAACCGTCGAGGAAATCAATTCCCGGCGGAGCAACGCGCGTTACCTGCCCGGCATCACGCTCGACCCGGGGTTCGCCGCCACGACCGTTGCCGCAGACGCCTTGTGCGACGCCGCGATCGTGCTCGCGGTCATGCCGGCGCAGACCCTGCGCGCGGCGCTGTCCGGCCTTCGCCCGGCCATCCCCGAAACGAGCCCCCTCGTGCTCTGCGCCAAGGGCATCGAGCGCGACACCGGCCTGCTGATGTCCGACATTGCCCGCGAGATCCTGCCCGCCAACCCGGTTGCCGCCCTGTCGGGTCCGAGCTTTGCCAGTGACGTGGCGCAGGGCCTGCCGACCGCCGTGACCGTGGCCGCAGAAACGGCAGAACTGTCCCGGGATCTTGCCGCGGATCTCTCCGCGCCGGCGCTGCGCTGCTATGCCTCCGACGACCTGAAGGGTGTCGAGGTCGGCGGCGCGCTGAAGAACGTCCTGGCCATCGCAGCCGGGTCGATCCGTGGTGCCGGGCTTGGCGCCAGCGCCCAGGCAGCCGCCATCACACGCGGCTTCGTCGAACTGCGCCGCATCGGCGCGGCACTTGGCGGCCGCCCGGAAACGATGATGGGCCTGTCCGGCCTCGGCGACCTCATTCTCACTTGCGGCTCGGAGCAATCGCGCAATTTCGCCTATGGCGTGGCGTTGGGGCGAGGTGAGAGCCTTGAAGGGCGCCCGCTGGCCGAAGGCGCCGCAACTGCGGGGATTGCCGCACGCCTGGCGCGCGACAACGCCATCGACGCGCCGATCTGCGAGGCCGTGGCCGCCGTTCTGGATGGCCGACTGACCGTTCGCGCGGCCATGGAAGCGCTGTTGTCCCGGCCCCTGAAGACCGAAGACGTTTGATCCCGAAATATAGACTGGCCACACGGCCCGAGGAGAACTGGAAACCATGCTCTTTGCCCTGATCTGCAACGACAAGCCCGGCGCGCTGCAGGTGCGTCTCGACACCCGCCCGACCCACCTGGAATGGCTGAACGGCCTGAAGGACCAGGGACTGGTGAAACTCGCCGGGCCCTTCATGGGCGCTGACGGGAAGCCGAACGGCAGCCTGGTCGTCGTCGAGGCCGAGAACCAGTCCGCCGCCGAGGCACTGGCCGCCAGGGACCCCTATGCCGCGGCCGGGCTTTTCGCCTCCGTCGAGGTCCGCCCCTGGACCTGGGTCGTCAACAACCCGGAAGCCTGAGGGGAGATTTGACGATGCAGTACTGGCTGTTCAAGTCCGAGCCGTTCAAGTGGTCCTGGGAAAACCAGAAGGCCCGCGGCAAGGCGGGCGAGCAATGGGACGGGATCCGCAACTACCAGGCCCGCAACAACATGCGCGCCATGGAGATCGGCGACCGCGGCTTCTTCTATCACTCCAACGAGGGCCTGGAAGTGGTCGGCATCGTCGAGGTCTGCGCCCTGGTTCACCCGGATACCACGACCGACGATCCGCGCTGGGAATGCGTCGATATCCGGGCTGTCCGCGACATGCCGGCACCGGTGACGTTGAAGGACGTGAAAGCCAATCCGAAACTTGCCGACATGTCGCTCGTCACCTCCATGCGCCTTTCCGTCCAACCCGTGAAGGAAGACGAGTGGATGGAGGTCTGCCGCATGGGCGGGCTTGACGGCAAGACGCTCGAGCCGCTCTGACCGGCGGAACGGGCCATGCGCCTGACACCCGAAAGCATCACCGGCTTCATCCGTGCCAACACGGCGGTGCATCACCCGCCGCACGTGCCGGAAATCGCCCTGCACCTGGCGGACGAGGCTTATGACCTCTGGCGCCAGACCGAGGAGGAACTGGCAGAGATCGGCCTGCCGCCACCCTTCTGGGCCTTTGCCTGGGCAGGCGGGCAGGGACTGGCGCGTCATGTCCTCGATCACCCGGAGCAGGTGCGGGGAAAGACCGTGCTCGATTTTGCCGCCGGGTCGGGGCTGGTCGGCATCGCCGCTGCCATGGCCGGCGCGCGCCACGTGCTTTGCGCAGACATTGATCCCTTCTGCATCCCGGCCATCGCGCTCAACGCCCCGCTCAACGGCGTCTCGGTCGAGGCCACCGCCGACGACCTGACCGGAACAGATCACGGCTGGGACGTCGTGCTGGCCGGTGACGTTTTCTACGACCGCGATTTCGCCGACCGGCTCGTTCCCTGGTTCGAAGCCCTGTCTGCCCGCGGATGCACCGTTCTCGTCGGCGATCCCGGCCGCGCCTACCTGCCGCGCGAACGCCTCGCGGCCTGCTCGGTCCACGAAGTCCCGGTCACCCGGGTGCTGGAGGATGCGGAAGTGAAAAAGACCACGGTCTGGCGGTTCGCCTGACGGTCAGCGGAGCACCCGGATCCGCGTGCCGCGCCGCAGGTGCGGCAGGAGCCGGCGCATCACGGCTGGCGAAACGGCGATGCAGCCTTCCGTCGGCGGATGGCCCTGGCGCGCGACATGCAGGAAGATGGCCGATCCGCGGTATCGCCGCCGCGATCCGATGTTCCAGTCCAGCACGAGGCAGTGGTCGTAGAGACGGTCATCCCGCTTCATCCGCTCGTGGCTGGCCGAAAACGGCAGACGCACCGGCTTGTTGTAGCAGGCGTGGGCCGGCGCATCGCACCAGCCGTCGTCTGCACGGATCGGCCTGAGCGCCACGCCGGCGGCGCGAAGGACCGTCCGGTCGGTCCGGACATAGCCGTCAAGGACGGCCATCCCGGCCAGCGGCGTCGCCCCGTCTCCCTCCCGCTTGAAGGCCGAGATCCCCGACCGGCCGAGCGCGCAGGTGAACGTCCTGCCCCCGGCCCGCAACAGGCCCTGGCACGGATTCCCGGGTCTCGCCCGAACGGCAATCACGGCCAGGCCCTTGTTTTTTTTACGCCGGTTGACCTTCATTTCACCTTTTTTCGAGCAAGAGTTACAGTCGGGACAAAAGACCGTGATGATCTTTGCGCCGTTCCCGCGATTGCGTAAAGATGCCGCTCTCCAGAACGACGCCCGAGGAAAGGAAACGCATGACGGCCCGGACGATCCTGATTGTCGACGATGACGAGGACCTGCGCCAGACGCTCGTCGAGCAGCTTTCACTCTACGAGGAATTCGAGGTCCTGGAAGCAGAGACCGCCACCAAGGGCGTTCAGGCCGCGCGCGGCGGCATTATCGACCTGCTGATCATGGACGTGAACCTGCCCGACATGGATGGCCGCGAGGCGGTGAAGCTGCTGCGCAAGGGCGGCTTCAAGGCGCCCGTCATCATGCTGACCGGACAGGACACCGATTCCGACACCATCCTGGGCCTGGAAGCCGGCGCCAATGACTATGTCACCAAGCCTTTCCGCTTTGCCGTGCTTCTTGCACGCATTCGCGCCCAGTTGCGCCAGCACGAGCAGAGCGAGGATGCCACCTTTCTCGTCGGCCCCTATACCTTCAAGCCGAGCCAGAAGCTTCTGGTCGACCAGCGCGGTGCCAAGGTCCGGCTGACGGAAAAGGAATCCTCCATCATCAAGTACCTGTACCGCGCCGACCAGAAGGTGGTGACGCGCGACGTTCTCCTGGAAGAAGTCTGGGGCTACAATTCAGGCGTGACCACCCACACGCTTGAAACCCATGTCTATCGTCTGCGCCAGAAGATTGAACGCGATCCTTCCAATGCGCAAATTCTTGTGACAGAAAGCGGCGGATACAAGCTGGTTCCCTGACACGTCACGGTCTAGAGTGATTCGGGGGGCCGTGGAGGGGACGTCGCCGCGGATGGCGCTTGACGACGACATCAGGCTGATCGGATCCGTCGGCTTCTTTGAAGGTCTGACGACGGAACAGCTGCGTCTCCTCGCCTTCGGTGCCGAAAGCCTGCGCCTCTCCGCCGGCCGCGAACTCTACCGCGAGGCCGCTGCCGCCGATGGTGCGTTCATCATCGTATCCGGCGAGATCGACCTGACCACGCTCAAGGGCAACCGGCTTGCCGTGCTGCGCACCGTCGGCCCTGGCACCATCCTTTCTGACCTGGCGTTGATTGCCCCGGCGCGCCGCGCCACGGGAGCGGTGGCGAAGACCGATTGCGAACTCATTCGCATTGGCCGCACCCTGTTCCGGCGCATCCTCACCGAGTATCCCGAGACCGCGGTGCTGCTGCAGGAGCGGTTCGCCCGTGAACTGCAGGAGCTCACCGACCAGGTGGCTCGCCTGGAAAGCCGCTTCCGCGACTGATTGCCGGGACCGCCCGGCCGCACGTTAGTCCAGATCGAAGGTCGCGATCACCGGCACGTGGTCGGAGGGCTTTTCCCAGCCACGGGCGGCACGCAGCACGCTGATGTCGTTGAGAAACGGCTCGAGGTCCGGCGACGACCAGACGTGGTCCAGGCGCCGCCCCTTGTCGGCGCCGTCCCAGTCCTTGGCGCGGTAGCTCCACCACGTGTAGAGCTTGTCTTCTGGCGGTATTCGCTGGCGCATCAGGTCGCTCCAGCCGCCCTTGAGGCGCAGGTCTTCCAGCGTTTCCGTCTCCAGCGGCGTATGGCTGACGATCTTGAGCAGCGCCTTGTGCGACCAGACGTCGTTTTCCAGCGGCGCTATGTTGAGATCGCCGACCAGCACGGAGGACTGGCCTTCGCCGTGGTCGGCCAGGATCGACCGCATCTCGTCGAGGAAATCCAGCTTGTGCCGGAACTTCGGGTTGATTGCCGGGTCCGGTTCGTCGCCCCCGGCAGGAACGTAGAAATTGTGCAAAAGGATGTCCCGGCTCCCGGTTCCGACCGTTACCGAGATATGCCGGCAATCGCCCATGGCGCAGAATTCGCGGCGTTCGACCACCCGGATCGGGCGGCGCGCCACGGTCGCCACGCCGTGGTAGCCCTTCTGGCCATTGACCGCGAGATGCTCGTATCCCAGCGCCCGGAACGCCGCCTCGGGAAACTGCCCGTTCTCGCACTTGATCTCCTGCAGGCACAGCACGTCGGGCTGGTGGGCCTTCAGGAACTGCTCCACCAGCGGCATCCGCAGGCGGACGGAGTTGATGTTCCAGGTAGCGATCGAGAACGGCATGGAGGACCTTGTCGGACAACGGAAACGGTCCCAGTGCCAAGCCGGCGCCGCCGTTTCAAGCGCTGGCGGCCGTCGACCGGCCACCAGGCGTTTCCTCCACAGCTATTGCGCGACCGGGGCAATGCGAACGGTCGCGGGAACCGGTTCCGCGCCCGGAATCGCCGAAATCAAGGCCATCGGAAATTCCGTCGATTCGACGCCAGCAGAGCAGGTCTAGCGGCCGCGGCCACCGGAACCGCGCCGCGAGTTCGTCTCCGCGACCTTGTTGTAGTCGATCGCGAAGGCGGAGTCCTTGAGCGGCACGCCTTCCTTGACATTGAAGATCATGACCGTCGTGTCCTTGCCCTGCGCGTCCGTGATGGTCCACTGGCGCAGTTCCGAACTCGCCGCATCGAACACCATCGAGATTCGCGCGTTGCCGAAGACGGAGGCATCGCTCATCTTGACCGTGACGATGTCTTCGTCGGCCTTCACGTCGTCGATGGACGCTTTCGACAGGTCGATCCGGTCTTCCAGCAGCAGCTTCAGCGGCGTCTTGGACAGCGGATAGGTCTCGTAGGTCTTCAGCTTCTCGTTGTTCAGGAGCACGTGGTTTCCGTCGGAGACAACGCGGAAGGCGGCCGGTGCCTCGTAGTCGAAGCGGATTCGGCCGGGCCTGAGCAGCGAGAATGTGCCGCCGGTCTGTTCACCGCGCGGCCCGAACTGCACGAATTCCCCGGTCATGCTTTTGACCGAGGAGAAGTGGTCCGCGATCTTCTGCGCGATCGCCGGCGGGGCGGCATCCGCCTGCAGGGCGGGCAGGGCCAGGGCGCCGCCCAGTGCCAGGCTGGCAGCCACCGCCGCAACGCGCATGGGCCGGAAGAGGAAGGAGTGAATCATGGTGACGCTCCGTCTTGTCGTCTCTGCATCTCGCCCCCTCATCGCGCGCAACAAAGGCTGCTTTGCGGCAGGGGGCACCTGTGACCCGGAAAAACGCGAACACGAACGCTTTGGATCCAGCGGATCAGAATTCTTCCGCATCCGGACCGCGGGGCACGAGGATCTCGCGCTTGCCGGCATGGTTGGCCGGCCCCACGATGCCCTCGTCCTCCATCTTCTCGATGATCGAGGCCGCCCGGTTATACCCGATTCCAAGCCGCCGCTGGATATAGGAGGTCGAGGCCTTGCCGTCGCGCAGCACCACGGCCACCGCCTGGTCGTAGGGGTCGTCGGAATTGGCCATCCCGCCGCCACCGCCGGCCGGCCCGCCGCTGTCCCCGGCGGCGTCCTCCTCGTCTTCCTCGGTGATTGAATCGAGGTATTCCGGCACACCCTGCAGCTTCAGGTGCGACACCACGTGTTCGACTTCCTCGTCGGAAACGAACGGGCCGTGGACGCGCTGGATGCGCCCGCCACCGGCCATGTAGAGCATGTCGCCCATGCCGAGCAGCTGTTCGGCGCCCTGCTCCCCAAGGATCGTGCGGCTGTCGATCTTCGAGGTCACCTGGAAGGAGATACGCGTCGGGAAGTTGGCCTTGATCGTACCCGTGATGACGTCCACCGACGGGCGCTGCGTGGCCATCACCACGTGAATGCCGGCCGCGCGTGCCATCTGCGCCAGCCGCTGCACTGCGCCCTCGATCTCCTTGCCGGCCACCATCATCAGGTCGGCCATCTCGTCGATGATGACCACGATATAGGGCATGGCCTCGAGGTCCAGGTCCTCGGTCTCGTAGATCGCTTCGCCGGTCTCGCGGTCGAACCCGGTCTGGACCGTGCGCGTGATGCTCTCGCCCTTGCGCTCCGCCTGCGCAATGCGCTGGTTGAAACCATCGATGTTGCGGACGCCAACCTTGGACATCTTGCGGTAACGGTCCTCCATCTCCCGCACGGTCCACTTGAGCGCGACCACCGCCTTCTTCGGGTCCGTCACGACCGGCGTCAGCAGGTGCGGAATGCCGTCGTAGATCGACAGTTCCAGCATCTTCGGGTCGATCATGATCAGCCGGCACTGTTCCGGCGTCATGCGGTAGAGCAGCGACAGGATCATGGTGTTGATGGCGACCGACTTGCCCGAACCGGTCGTGCCCGCCACCAGCAGGTGCGGCATCTTGGCGAGGTCCGCGATCACCGCTTCGCCGTTGATCGTCTTTCCCAGCGTCAGCGCCAGCTTGGCCTTCGAGCCCTCGAAGTCGCGGCTGGCCAGCAGTTCGCGCAGGTAGACGGTCTCGCGTTTCGAATTCGGCAGTTCGATGCCGATGGCGTTGCGGCCCGGCACCACCGCCACGCGCGCCGCGATCGCGCTCATCGACCGTGCGATGTCGTCGGCAAGACCGATGACGCGCGACGACTTGATGCCCGGCGCCGGTTCCAGTTCATAGAGCGTGACGACCGGACCCGGGCGGACCTGGATGATCTCGCCCTTGACGCCGAAATCGTCCAGCACGCCTTCCAGCAGGCGCGCATTCTGTTCCAGCGCCTCGTCTGAAAGCGTGGGATCGCGCCCCGTCGTCTTCTTCTCCGACAGGAAATGCAGCGATGGCAGTTCGAAGCTGCCGTCATCGGTGATCAGCGAGCCCTGCGCCTCGCGCATCACCCGCGCGCCCGGCTGCGGCGCGGAGGCCGGTTGGGCAACCCGCGCGGAGGCCGGCTCGATCGGCTCCATCAGCCGGTTGTCCGGCGAGGTGCTGCGGCTGCGCGGTGCCGGTTCGGCCACGGCCGGCTCGATCCGCTGGCCGGATGGCGCTGCCGGTCGGGATGGCGCCGCCACGCGCGCTTCGGCCTGCACCACGCGCGACGCCGAGGGACGCATCTCGGGCTCGGGCGAGGACGGTTCGTCCCAGGGCATGTCGTCTTCGACCTCGGGCTCGACCACCGGCGCCGCGATGCGGCTGTCGCGCGGCGTCAGCGCGTCGAAGGCCGGTTCCACGCGCCGGCTGGCCGCCGGCGCTTCGCGCACGGTCGCCGCGGCCGGCTCCAGGATACCCTCGTCATCCTCGTCTTCCAGGTCGGGAAGGACGAGCTTGCGGCGGCCGCCGGACGATGCCGGCACCGACGTCGTGCGGCGCGTCAGCCGGCGCACGTGCGCCTGCGCCGAAAGCCACCAGTGGGTGATCAGGCCCAGCGCCTGGAAACCGTTGTCGTCCTCGTCGAAATCCCCGTCCTCTTCGTCGGCCTCGACCGGGATCGCCCTCGCCTCACCACCGCGCCCCTTGAGGCCGGAGGCATCCCAGAAGAACCAGGCGGCAGCCGGCAACAGCAGGGCACCGGTCAGGAAAGCCATGATGCCGGTCGGGTATCCGCCCGAGAGGACGCCCGGGATCTTCAGCAGCAGGTCGCCCGACACCCCGCCGAGACCAAGCGGCAGCGGCCAGGTGACCGGCGCATCGATCAGCGCGATGAAGCCGGCGGCTGCAACCGTGAAACCGGCCCAGGCGCCGCCACGGCGCCAGCGGTGCAACGGCACGCGCGCCTGCAGCATGAAGAGGCCCCAGAGCACGGCCGGCACCAGCGCGGCCACGCTGGCCAGACCGAAGAACTGCATGGCGAGGTCCGAGAAGACCGCGCCGGGATACCCCATCGCGTTGGTCACGACATTGCCGGTCGCGTGGCTCCAGGACGGATCGGCCACGTTCCAGCTTGCCAGCGACGTGACGGCAAAAAGGCAGAACGCAAGCAGGGCGATCCCGCCCAGGCGCTGCACCTGGCGGCGTGCAAACCCCCGAATGCCCTGGTGCGCCATGCCTGTCGTCATGGTTCCCGAACCGCCTGATCGCATCTGTCCGTTTCCCTTGTATCCGTCTGCGGCGCAACCGCCGCCCGTCGTTCCGTATGCCCGGCCGGACCCGCCGCCCAAGGCAAGGCAGTCCACCGGATTCGGTTCCGAAGCTAGCGATCGATGGTTAAGGCTGCATTAACCATGGCCGGGCGCTTGGACGGGCCGCGAAAAGAAAAACCCGCCGGGGGAGACCGGCGGATTCCAGGATGCGTGAAAGCGGCAGTAACGCTTACATGCCGCGGATCTCGTGCTCGGGGTTGGCGCCGATCTTGTGGATCGACAGGTCGGCACCGCGCAGTTCTTCCGTTTCCGAAAGACGCAGGCCGAGCGTGGCCTTGAGCAAGCCATAGACGATGAAGCCCGCGGCGGCGGCGTAGGCCGCACCGGCCAGCGAGCCTGTCAGCTGGCTCATGAAGGAGACGCCGCCAAGCCCGCCCAACGCCTGCAGGCCGAAGATGCCGGCCGCGATTCCGCCCCAAAGGCCGCACAGTCCGTGCAGCGGCCAGACGCCGAGGACATCGTCGATCCTCAGCTTCTCCTGGCAGAAGGCGAAGCCCTTGACGAAGATGACGCCAGCGGCGGCACCCACGACGAGCGCACCGATCGGGTGAAAGATATCGGACCCCGCACAAACGGCCACCAGCCCGGCCAGCGCACCGTTATGGACGAAGCCCGGGTCGTTGCGTCCGGCGATCAGCGCCGCGACGATGCCGCCGACCATGGCCATCAGCGAGTTCATGGCCACCAGTCCCGTGGCGGAACCGATCGACTGGGCACTCATCACGTTGAAGCCGAACCAGCCCGTGCACAGGAGCCAGGAGCCAAGCGCCAGCCACGGGATGGACGACGGCGGAATGCCGATCGACTTGCCGGAATTGGTGTAACGGCCGAGGCGGGCACCCAGCAGCGTCACCGCGCCGAGCGCGATCCAGCCGCCGACGGCATGAACGACGATCGACCCGGCGAAGTCGTGGAATGGCGCGCCGAACATGGCTTCGAGTCCGGCCTGGATGCCGAAGTTGCCGTTCCAGACGATGCCCTCGTAGAAGGGATAGACCAGCCCGACCAGCGCAGCGGTGGCGAAGCATTGCGGCAGGAACCGCATTCGCTCGGCGATCCCGCCCGAGATGATCGCCGGGATTGCCGCGGCGAAGGTCGTCAGGAAGAAGAACTTCACCAGCGTGAAGCCCTGCGGCAGGAAGATCTCTCCGCCATTGGCGCCCGACAGGTCGGCCGCGCTGACGAAGAAGGTCACGCCGTAGGCGACGGCAAAGCCGACGAAGAAATAGGCGATGGTGGAAATGGCGAAGTCCACGAGGATCTTCACCAGCGCATTCACCTGGTTCTTGTGGCGGACCGTTCCGACTTCGAGGAAGGCGAAGCCGCCATGCATGGCGAACACGAGAATGGCGCCGAGGAGGACGAAGAAGACGTCCCCGCCGATCTGGTCGTTCTGCATCTTGTTTTCCCGTCATTTCCGTTTGTTTTCGGATTTTGGGACGAGGAAGTTCAAGATGCATGCCAATTGGGCAGATGCCGGGATGCGCTGCATTCCGGGACCGCCAGAGCCGAAAATGCATAATTCTTGGGCAAGGCTGGAAGCACTTGCCCAAGATTGAGGCTGATGGAAGGGCGGCGGCCAACGGGCCGCCGGCCGGATTGTCAGGCGTGGTAAGCCGCCTCGCCGTGCGAGGTGAGGTCGAGACCCTGGCGCTCCTCGTCCGACTCGACGCGAAGGCCGACGATCACGTCGACGATCTTGTAGAGGATGAAGGACAGGACACCGCACCACACGATGGTGATCGCGACGGCCTCGATCTGGACCAGCGTCTGGCCGGCGATCGAGTAGTCTGCGGCACCCGTGCCGCCCAGGCCCGGGGCGGTGAAGATGCCGGTGCCGACGGCGCCGATGATGCCGCCGATGCCGTGCACGCCGAACACGTCCAGGCTGTCGTCATAGCCGAACTTGTTCTTCACCACGGCCACGAAGAAGTAGCAGCCGGCCGCGGCGATGGCGCCGAGCACGATGGCCCCGACCGGACCGACCGTTCCGGCAGCCGGTGTGACGGCCACCAGGCCCGCCACCATGCCCGAGGCGGCGCCCAGCATGGAAGCCTTGCCGCGAAGCACGGCTTCAAGGGCCGACCAGGCGAGGATCGCACCCGCCGTGGCGGTGAAGGTGTTCATCATCGCCAGCGCGGCGCCGCCATTGGCTTCCAGGTTGGAGCCGGCGTTGAAGCCGAACCAGCCGACCCACAGGATCGAGGCGCCGACCATGGTCAGCGTCATCGAGTGCGGCGCCATCATGTCCTTGCCGAGACCGATGCGCTTGCCGATCAGCAGCGAACCGACCAGGGCGGCGATACCGGCGTTGATGTGGACGACCGTGCCGCCGGCGAAGTCGAGCGCACCCATGTTGAAGATCAGGCCGGCGCTGTCCCAGACCATGTGGGCGATCGGGAAGTAGACGAAGGTGACCCACAGCAGCGTGAACAGCAGCACGGCCGAGAAGCGGATGCGCTCGGCGAAGGCGCCAACGATCAGCGCCGGCGTGATCGCCGCGAAGGTCATCTGGAAGGCGATGAAGACATATTCGGGAATGACCACGCCGTCGGTGAAGGTGGCCGCGGTCGAGTCAGGCGTCACGCCCGACAGGAACAGTTTGCCGAGACCGCCCCAGAACGGGCTCGTTCCGCCGCCGAAGGCGAAGGAATAGCCGTAGACGACCCAGACGACCATCACCAGCGCGGTGATGAGCGTGCATTGCATCAGCACGGACAGCATGTTCTTGGCGCGCACCAGGCCGCCGTAGAAAAGGGCGAGGCCGGGCAGGATCATGAACAGGACAAGAAGGGTCGAGACCATCATCCAGGCGGTATCGCCCTTGTCCATCACCGGTGCGGCGGCATCCTGTGCTGCAGCCGGCAGCAGGCTGCCGGCCAGGAGAAGGGCGGAAGCAGGGACCGCCCGAAGAAATCGCATACGCATCATGTCAACTCCGAGAAGGATTGTCGAAACCGGGTAACCGGATCGCCGAGTCCTTCACAAGTTTCGTGCCAATTGCCAAAAGCCCGGTAACATGCGGTAAAGATTATGTATTTTCTTTCATCAGCGACTCGTGTGCAATCGCTACCCAGCCAAGATGCACAATTTTTGATCATATCATGCCATTTTGCACAAGGAATAGACAAAAAAGAGCCCGGCGGGTGCCGGGCTCAAGGTAGCGATGCCGCTCACCGGCATCGCGACGGGATCTCTCCGGCTCAGAAGCGGGTGCCTGCTGCCGTGAACTCCGGGTAGGCCTCGACGCCGACTTCGGCCTTGTCGAGACCCATGACCTCGTCCTCTTCGGATACGCGGATGCCCATGACCGCCTTGAGGATCAGCCACAGCACCGCACTGGTGATGACGGTGAACACGCCATAGGCCACGATACCGACGATCTGCACACCCCAGGAGGCGCTGCTGTTCGACAGCGGCACGATGAACGTGCCCCAGATGCCGGCAAGCAGGTGGACCGGGATGGCGCCGACGACGTCGTCGATCTTCAGCTTGTCGATGGCAGGCACCGCGAAGACCACGATGATGCCGCCGATGGCGCCGATGATGATGGCCAGGAACGGGGACGGGTTGAGCGGCTCGGCGGTGATCGACACGAGGCCGGCCAGCGCGCCGTTCAGCACCATGGTCACGTCGACCTTGCCGTAGATCAGCGGCATCAGGATCATGACCGCGACCACGCCGCCGGCGGCAGCCAGGTTGGTGTTGGCGAAGATGCGCGACACGTCGGACACGTCGTTGATCGTACCCATGGCCAGCTGCGAGGCGCCGTTGAAGCCGAACCAGCCGAGCCACAGGATGAACGTGCCGAGCGTTGCGAGCGGGATCGACGAACCCGGCATCGGCTGCACCTTGCCGTCGACATACTTGCCCTTGCGGGCACCAAGGATCAGCGCACCGGTCAGGGCGCACCAGCCGCCGACCGAGTGGACCAGCGTCGAGCCGGCGAAATCCTGGAAGCCCATGGCGTCAAGCCAGCCGGTACCCCATTTCCACGAACCGGCGATCGGGTAGATGAAGCCGGTCAGCACGACCGTGAAGATCATGAAGGGAAGCAGCTTGATGCGCTCGGCCAGCGTGCCGGAGACGATCGAGGCGGCGGTGGCGACGAACACCATCTGGAAGAACCAGTCGGACGCCGTCGAGTAGCCGGTGGCCAGCGCGTTGCCGCCGACCGGGTCGAAGGAATAGGGGCCGAAGGAGCCGAAATAGCCGCCGTTGACGCCCGTGTACATCAGGTTGTAGCCGATAACCCAGTACATGATGCCGGCCACCGAGTAGAGGCCGATGTTTTTCAGGCACTGCATGGACACGTTCTTGGAGCGGACGAGCCCGGCCTCGAGCATGGCGAAGCCGGCTGCCATCCACATGACCAGGAAGCCGCCCACCAGGAACAGCAGCGTGTTGAAGATATAGGCCGTCTCCGGCGAAACCGGCGCCGGTGCGGCGGCGTCCTGCGCCAGGGCCACGCCCGCCATGCCGGCGGTGGCAGCACCCGTGAGGGCCGCAGTGGATAGGGTTTTGATATTCATCAAGACGTCTCCTGTCCCTTACAATGCTTCCGCGTCGGACTCGCCCGTGCGGATCCGCACGGCCTGCTCGATCGC
The DNA here is from genome assembly GCF_002727065.1 of Zhengella mangrovi. GTDB lineage: Bacteria > Pseudomonadota > Alphaproteobacteria > Rhizobiales > Rhizobiaceae > Zhengella > Zhengella mangrovi. Next base: position 95,931 of record NZ_PDVP01000001.1, read on the forward strand.
GTAGACGAAGATCTTGCCATCGCCGATCTGGCCGGTTTTGGCCGCACCGGAGATCGCCTCGATGGCCTTTTCGACCATGTCGGAGGCGACGGCGACCTCGATCTTGAGCTTGGGCAGGAAGCTGACGGCGTATTCCGCGCCGCGATAGATTTCCGTATGCCCCTTCTGACGTCCGTAGCCTTTGACTTCGGTGACGGTCAGGCCCTGGATCCCGACGGAGGTTAACGCTTCGCGAACCTCGTCAAGCTTGAACGGCTTGATGATTGCCATCACGATTTTCATAAGGTTTCACCCTCGCTTGATTGCGGTTGCCCGCGTTTCGGACATCGCGGACATGCGCATGCCAGCGACTGCCCTTCCTGATACAAGCGGCGTGCCAAGTTCCGAAAAAGATAGATAAGTAATTGGAATATATCACAAAATAATTTCATTGTGCAGCGCATTCAATATCTTCGCGCATGCAAAATGCTTAAATGTTATGCAATTTCTTGAGAATGACTATTTATTGGGCTTCGAGCGGGGCCGGATCAACCCTTCCTGCGCCATCGAGGCGATCAGCGTGCCGTCACGGCCGTAGAGAAAACCGCGCGTGAATCCGAGTGCCCCCTGGGTGGACGGGCTGTCCTGGGTATAGAGCATCCAGTCGTCGAGCCGAGCCGGCCGATGGAACCACATCGAGTGATCCAGGCTGGCAACCTGCAGGTCGCGGTCGAACACGGCGCGGCCGTGGACGAAGAGCGAGGTGTCGAGCAGCGTCATGTCCGACAGGTAGGCCAGCACGGCGGCCTGAAGTGCCGGCTCGTCCGGCACCGGTCCCGTCGTCCGCACCCACGTGTTCTGCCGCGGTGGCAGCTTGTCGCGGCTCGTGTAATGCGCCACCTCCACCGGCTTCATCTCGATGGGCCGCGGCCGTTCGAAATAGTTCCGGATCGCCTGGGGAAGCTTGTCGATGAAGTTCTCGATCAGCTGCTTTTCCGACAGCAGGTCCTCCGGCGCGGGCACGTCGGTCGGAATGGCGAACTGGTGCTCCAGGCCGTCTTCGAAAACGTGGAACGATGCGATCAGGGTGAAGATCGCACGGCCGTGCTGGATCGCGTTGACCCGCCGCGTCAGGAACGACGATCCATCGCGAATGCGGTCCACCTGGTAGATGATCGGGACGGATGGATCGCCCGGCAGCATGAAATAGCAATGCAGGGAATGGACATGGAACCGGTCATCTACCGTGCGCTGCGCGGCGACCAGCGACTGGCCGATGACCTGCCCGCCGAAAACCCGCTGCCAGCCGGACTGCGGGCTGCGCCCGCGAAACAGGTTGTGCTCCAGATATTCGAGATCGAGAATCTCGAACAGCATGTCCATCGCGCTGACCATCGGTGTTCCGTCCCGGATATTTCGGATCGGATCGTTCGACCAGTTGGAGGGCGCCCCGTCAAGCCCGTTCGGCCAGGCAGACCCTGTCCGGACCCGGCCTATGCCTTGGCCAGGGCCGCCTCGATGGCCAGTGTGATGCGATTGTCCTGCGGCCGGATCCGGCTGGCAAAGCCGGCAACGGGCCGGCCATCACGCCCGACCAGCACCTTGTGGAAGTTCCAGCCCGGCACGCCGTCATCGCCGAGCGCCTGTTCGAACGCCTTGTAGAGCGGATCGGCCTTCGCCCCGCGGACAATCGTTCGCGCCGCCATCGGAAAGCTCACCTGGTAGGTCTGGGTGCAGAATTCCTTGATCTGCTGCGAATTGCCCGGTTCCTGCTGCCCGAAATCGTTGGAGGGAACCCCGATGAGCACGAGACCCCGCGCGGAATACCGCCGCCACAGCGCCTCCAGGCCCTCGTATTGCGGCGTGTACGCGCATTTCGAGGCGGTATTGACCACCAGCAGCACCTTGCCGGAAAACCGGTCCAGCGCCAAGGGATTGCCGTCGAGCCCGTCGAGCGTGAACCGGTAGACCCCGCGGGCAGCGTCGGAACCGCTGGCGAGCGTGGGCGACGCCGCGGCCAGGGCGGCAAGCGACAGGAAAGCGCGGCGATGCATCATGGCAATTTCTCCTTCGATGCTCTATCTACGGGCTGGAAAACAGATGGATGACTGGCTGGTAAGGTTTCATGGCCAAGGCGGACAATGATTTTGACATCCTGGTCGCGGGCGCGGGTTACGTGGGCCTGGCGGCGGCCGTCTCCATCGCCGGAGCTGCGCCCGACCTGAAGATTGCCGTTGTCGATGCCGCGCCGGAAGGCGTCTGGCAGAAGGACACGCGCTGCTCGGCCATCGCCGCCGCCGCCGTCCGCATGCTCGAACAGCTCGGTGTCTGGCAGGCCATGGTCGGCGAGGCCGAGCCGATCACCGAGATGATCGTCACCGATTCGCGCACCGCCGATCCCGTTCGGCCCGTGTTCCTGACATTCAGCGGCGATGTCGGCGCTGGCGAGCCCTTCGCCTGGATGACGCCGAACAAGATCATGAATGGCGCGCTGCGCGAGAAGGCCGCCGGCCTCGGCGTCACCATCCTTCAGTCGACCCCGATCGAACGTTTCGAAACCGGTCCCGGCCATGTCACGCTGCACACGCCCGATGGCCGAGAATTCACCGCCCGCCTGCTCGTCGCCGCCGATGGCGTGCGCTCGCGGCTGCGCGAACAGGCCGGCATCCGGACTGTGACCTGGGACTACGGCCAGTCGGGCATCGTCTGTACCGTCGCCCACGAACGCCCCCACGGCGGCCGCGCCGAGGAGCACTTTCTCCCGGCCGGACCGTTTGCGACCCTGCCGCTGAAGGGCAACCGTTCGTCGATTGTCTGGACCGAACGCACCGCCGATGCGGAACGGCTGGTCAAGGAAGATCCGTTTGTCTTCGAGGTCGAGCTGGAAACCCGCTTCGGCCACCAGCTCGGCGCCCTCAGGCTGGAGGACACGCCCCGGGCCTGGCCGCTGGGCCTGACGCTCGCGCGCGACTTCGTGACCGACCGTGTCGCGCTCGCAGGCGACGCCGCCCACGGCATTCATCCCATTGCCGGGCAGGGCCTCAATCTCGGCTTCCGCGATGTCGCCGCCCTGGCGGAGGTTGTGGTCGAAGCCGCGCGCCTGGGCCAGGATATCGGCACGCTCGACGTGCTCGAACGCTACCAGCAGTGGCGGCGGTTCGAAACGGTCCAGATGGGCATTACCACCGATGTGCTCAACCGCCTGTTTTCCAACGATCTCGGCCCCGTACGGGCCATCCGCGACCTTGGTCTCGGCATGGTTGACCGCATGCCGGCCCTCAAGACCTTCTTCATGCGCCAGGCCGCGGGCCTGACCGGTGCAACGCCGCGCCTGTTGAAGGGCGAGGCGCTGTGAGCCCCGCCTGAAAGGATAAAGCCATGACCCGCGAACTCGATTTTGACGAGACGGCGAAGCTTGCCGCGTCTTCCGCCCAAGCCCTCGCAGGCTATCCGGCCGACCTCGCCGGCATGATCGGTGAAATGGTGCTCTGGCTCGAACGCCACCGCCTGCCGGGCCTCGCGCTCCTGGCCGATTGGCTCGAGCACGCCCCGGTGTTCGACGCCTCCGCCGCCGGCCCGGTGATCGACGACAAGGGCATGGTTTCCTTTCCCGACCCGTTTGTTGGCGGCATGTTCATCGTCGACCGTTTCGATGAATGGACCTTGCCCGGCCTGTTCGAAGGCCCGAAGCATGGATCGGTGCTTATGGCCCCCTTCCTCGCAATGGCCGCGCACAAGCGCTCCATGCCCCTCGAGATCGTCTTCTTCGGCGACGAACGCTTTCAGGGCGAGGCGGGCCGCCTCGTCTACCGGGACGGAAAATCGGCCTTCGAGGGCAAACCTGGCCTGCTCCCGGGCGTACGCCAGGTCGGCATCTCCAGACCGGAATTCCTGGCGAGACAGCCCAGGGCGCCGCTCGACGCCGCCATCGCCGTGGACGAGGCCGTGCTCAAGCGCCTCACGCCCGCACAGGCAAGCTGACGGAGATGCCGCAACGCAGCAAGATTTGTTGCATTGCAGAAGCCCGGCACGTCGCGCAATGATGGTACCGCAAAGGCCCGCCTGCCTTTCCTTTGGATGCGCCGAAGGCCCTGACTTTGCAACCAAAATACGCGCATAAGCGTTATCCTGAGACAAATGAAAGTCATGAGGGAGAAACGCCATGCTGCATGTCGAGAAGCCTGTCCGTCAGGCCGCAACCGGCCAGCGAAATCTGCAACTGAACGACATCACCCGCGATGCCGCCCGCCTGCCCGGTTTCGAGGGCCACGAAAAGGTCTGGCTCGGGCGCGACCGGGACCGCGGCCTGACGGCGATTGTCGCGATCCACGACTCGACACTGGGCCCTGCACTCGGCGGAACGCGGATCTGGGCGCATGAAACGCTCGACGCGGCGATCACAGACGCGCTGCGCCTGTCGCGCGGCATGACCTACAAGTCCGCCATTGCCAACGTGCCCTTCGGCGGCGGCAAGGCCGTCATCAAGGCCGATTCGAAAACCCAGAAGACGACCGACCTGCTCGAAGCCTATGCCGACATGCTTTCCATGCTCCAGGGCAGCTTCTTTACCGGCGAGGATGTCGGCCTCACCGTGGCGGACGCCGATTTCCTGCGGGCCCGCACGCCCAACGTGACGGGCACGACCGCTGGCGGCTCCGGCAATCCCTCGCCGGTGACAGCGCTGGGCGTCTTTCTCGGCCTGAAGAGCGCGGTCTGTCATCGCTACGGCTCCGACGTGACCGGCGAGCTGACGGTGGCCGTCCAGGGTCTCGGATCCGTTGGCTGGTCGCTGTGCGAAATGCTGCGCGAGGCCGGCGCTCGGCTGATCGTGACGGATATCGACGAGGACCGGTGTGCAAAGGCGGCGCGGATGTTCGGAGCCACGGTGACGGCGCCTACGGATATCGTCGCTGCTGATGCCGACATTTTCGCGCCCTGCGCGCTTGGCGGCGTCCTGACGCCACAAACCATCGACAGCCTGAAAGCCGGGATTGTTGCCGGGTCGGCGAACAACCAGCTGGCCGACGAAGACGATGCCTCCGTTCTGAAGGCCCGCGGTGTGCTCTACGCGCCGGACTACGTGATCAACGCCGGCGGACTGATCAACGTTGCCGCCGAACTGGCGCCGGGCGGATATGACAGGACCGATGCGCTGGCCCGGGTCGATCATATCCCGGACGTGCTCGGGCGGATTTTCAGGCGCAGCGACGAGACCGGCGAGCCGACCAACCGCATCGCCGAGGCCATCGCCGTCGAGCGCCTGGCGGCCGCTCGCGGCTGACCGGATCGCGAAATCCTGAAAAAACGAAAAGGCCGGTTCCGGACCGGCCTTTCTGTTTGAACGTTTGCAGAGCAAATCCAGCGGAAAGCGGGAGTGCCCTAGTGGGTCGCCTGCTTCATCTTGACGCCGTGATAGGCATCGTCGCCCCAGAGCTTGCGGACGGACTTGGTCCGCCGGCTGCCTTCGCGGTAGTTCTCGTAGGCATCGGCGCGCGTGACGTAGCCGAACCGCGTCAGCGTCCGCGCCTGGCTCTGGTAGTAGTTCTGGTGATAGTCCTCGGCCGGCCAGAACTTCGCCGGGCCCTCGACCGGCGTCACGATCGTCTTGCCCAGTTCCTTCTCGCCCTCGGCGATGGCTTCGCGCGCCTCCTTGGCCTGTTGGTCGTTCAGCGCGTAGATCGCCGTCGAATACTCGTGCCCGCGATCGTAGAACTGACCGCCGGCGTCGGTCACGTCGATGGTCCGCAGGAAGGTCGCCACCAGGTCCTTGTAGGAAATCGTCTCCGGATCGAACTCGATCTTCACCACCTCGCGATGCCCGCCGGCCGCGTAGTTGTGATAGGTCGGGTTTGCCGTCTTGCCGCCGGCATAGCCCGAAATGGTCTCGGTGACGCCCGGCACCTTGTCCATGTCGGCCTCGACGCACCAGAAGCAGCCGCCGGCGAAGAGCGCGGTGTCGGCCCGGGCGGAAACGGCCGAGGCCAGAAGGGCGGCGCAGAACGAGAGTGCCAGTGGGAGCATACGGGACATGATCGGTCCTCCTGTTGATCGCCGGGAAACTGGCGCAGGGCTCGCCCTCATTCAAGTCACGCCTTAACAATTCGCCGTGAGCGGCGGCCACGGCCAGGCGCAACCTTTTACGCGGTCCAGCCGTTGTGCGGTCTAGAGCGGCAGAACCGCGAATGAGGAGACAGGACATGAAGAGACATGCCACCGCGATCTGGAAAGGCGCGCTTGCCGACGGCAAGGGGCGCATCGACACCCAATCGGGCGCGCTCGCCGCGCAGGCCTATTCGTTCAAGGGCCGGTTCGAGGACGAGGAAGGCCGCTCCGGCACCAACCCGGAAGAATTGCTGGCCGCCGCCCACGCCGGCTGTTTCGCCATGCAGCTGTCGCATTTCCTGGCCGAGAACGGCACGCCGGCCGACCGCCTCGAAGCCCAGGCCGTCGTCACGGTCGAGCCCGATGACGGCGGCTTCTCCGTCCGCTCCACCGCGATCAGCCTGACGGGCCACGTTCCCGGGATCGACGACGCGACCTTCCAGGAACTGGCCAACAAGGCCAAGACGGGTTGCCCGATCTCCAGGGCGCTCGGCGCCATCACTATCGAGCTGGACGCGAAGCTGGCCTGACCGTAGCCGGGCCGGCCGGAAACGTCAGTCGGCGAGCGCGTCGAAAACGGACAGCGCTTCCGCCCCGTAGATCATCGAAGGGCCACCGCCCATGTAGACCGCGACGGCGATGGTTTCGACCACTTCCTCGCGCGTGGCGCCGTATTTCTTGGCAGCCTTGGCGTGAAAGGCGAGACAGCCGTCGCAGCGCGCCGTGATGCCAATGGCGAGGGCAATCAGTTCCTTGGTCTTGGAATCGAGAACGCCGGGCGCGATCGAGGCCTTGGCCAGTTCGCCAAAACCCTTGGCGGGCTCGGGCATGGCCTTGCGCAGCGTCGCCATGCGCGCGTTCGTCTGGTCGATGAACGAACTCCAGTCCTTGGTTGCCATCGGTCGTGATCCTTGCAGCTACGGGCAGATGCAGGGGGTCATCGCATGACGGCCGCGGCCGCACCTTGACCCGGATCAACAGGGCCTGAAGCCGGCCCGGCAAGAGACGAGACTTTATGCGCCGACGGCGTCAAGCCGTGCCTTCAGCGCCGCGACCTCTTCTTCGAGCAGGCGAACCCGCTCTTCCAGGTCCGAAACCTGGGAAGAAGCCGCCGATGCACGCGGGGCGCTTTTCACGGCGATGTCTCCGACGTCGACGTCACCGGCCAGAAGATGCGCGAACCGGTCCTCGCGCTGGCCGGGCGCCCGTCCGATTTCCTTGACCAGCGGCGGGCGTTGGCCAATCAGCATGTCGAGTTCCTCGCGAACGGCCTCGGCAGAGCCGAAATGCGCCATGCGCTCGCTGCGCGTCAGCAGTTCGTTGAGCGTCTGCGGGCCGCGCAGCAGCAGCAGCGCCAGGATGGCCGATTGCTGGGCCGTCAGGCGGAAGACGCGCCCGGCGCCATGCTCGAACCGCTCCGTCCGTGACCCGGAGACGCGGCGCGCGAGCCCCTTCTCCTCCAGCGACTTCAGCGCCCGGTTGATCTCGACGGGTTCGAGCGCCATGACCGGCTCGCGAGAGCTCTTCTGGTTGGCGGCTGACTGCAGCGCGTTCAGCGTCAGGGGATAGACGTCGGGCGTCAGCAACTGCTTTTCCATCAGGCAGCCGAGCACGCGGACTTCGAACGGATTGAGATGTGGCAGATCGGAATCAGTCATGGTCGCAATTTATCCCCGGTGCGGGAATCGCGCCAGAGTTGAACGGCTGCGTTCCGCCGAAAAATTGCGACCGGCACCCGGCGTGATCTACACGGCATCGGCGGGCGCAAGGCCGGCCTCGCGCTTGAGTAGGTCGGAATAGAACAGGTCCGCGCGGATCCGCCGTTCGTCCAGCCCGCCCGACACGCGGCTGACCCGCGGCAGGCGGCCCGCCATGGCATGCATCCCCTCGCGGATGAAGCGGGCCAGAGGCGCGGGCAGGCGTCCCGTGCCCAGTTCCCGTGTCCGTGACTTTTGCTCGACCAGGTGCCAGATGGCATCCCGCACATCGCCCGCGATGGCGGTTCCGGCGAGGCAATCGGGCATGTTCATCGGCGGCAGCGTCCGGAAATCCCGTTCCGCCATCCACTCCAGAGCGACGAGCGGACGGATGGCGTAGAAGGCCTTCTTGATCGGCGCCTCGCCACTCTCCATGTCGTGCCGCCCGGCCTGCGTCCGCAGCAGGCCCAGGTAGTGATGCGCCACCTTCGCCGGGTCGAGGATCTCGCCGAGAAGATCAAGGAGCGACGCGCGAAACCCGGGTATTTCCTCGTAAACGATGGGAGAAACGGTCCATTCCAGGATGGCTGCATTGCCCTTGAGGGCGAGACGCAGCGCCTTGCGCAGATCCCATCCTCCGGTATCGACGTCACCCTCGATCGGGAACTCGATCACGTCGCGGCGCTGTTCGAGGACGAAATGATCGCCGGGCGGGCAGAGGTAGACGAAGCGGCAGTCATAGTCGCTGTCAGGCGAGGGAAATCCCCAGGCACGGCTTCCGCTCTCGATGGCGAACAGCACTTTCAGGCCTTCGTCCCGGACGTGATCGAGCCGCGTCCGGATTTCGCCGACCACCACCGGATCGAAATCGGCCGGGAGAGAACCGGCAACGGGCTTGGCAGAACCCGTCACCGAACACCCGATATCACATGGGCGAGGCCGCGAGCTTGCCGGACGCTCAGGCTCCCCCGCGCCCGCAGTGGCGCAGCCATGAGGACGTGCAAGGGAAAAGCCGCCCGGTCAGGAACGAAGCGGCAGGCGCCGGTCACACCCGGCGCTCCACCATCATCTTCTTGATCTCGGCAATCGCCCTGGCCGGGTTGAGGCCCTTCGGGCAGGCCTGCGCGCAGTTCATGATCGTGTGGCAGCGATAGAGCCGGAACGGGTCCTCGAGATCGTCGAGACGCTCGCCCGTGGCCTCGTCGCGGCTGTCGATCAGCCAGCGGTAGGCCTGCAGCAGCGCGGCGGGACCGAGGTATCGGTCGCCGTTCCACCAATAGCTCGGGCAGGAGGTCGAGCAGCAGGCGCACAGGATGCACTCATAGAGGCCATCCAGCTTCTGCCGGTCCTCGTGGCTCTGCAGCCACTCCGTCTCCGGGGCCGGGCTGGTCGTCTGCAGCCAGGGCTCGATGGAGCGGTGCTGCGCGTAGAACTGGTTGAGATCCGGCACCAGGTCCTTGACGACCGGCATGTGCGGCAGCGGGTAGATTTTCACCGCCCCGTCGATCTCGTCCATGCCCTTGGTGCAGGCCAGCGTGTTGGTCCCGTCGATGTTCATCGCGCAGGACCCGCAGATGCCTTCGCGGCACGACCGGCGGAAGGTCAGCGTCGGGTCGATCTTGTTCTTGATGTAGATGATCGCGTCGAGAACCATCGGGCCGCAATCGTCCATGTCGACGTAGTAGGTGTCGACCCGCGGATTGGCGTCATCGTCCGGGCTCCAGCGGTAGACCTTGAATTCGCGAAGGTTTTTCGCGCCCTCCGGCTTCGGCCAGGTCTTGCCACCGGTGATCTGCGAATTCTTGGGAAGTGCGAGTTCCACCATGTCAAATCTCCTCAGTAGACCCGCGCCTTGGGCGCGATCTTGGCCAGATCGATACCGTCGGCGATCAGGTCGACGTGAACCGGACGATATGTCAGGTCGACCTTGCCCTTCTCGTCCACGGTCGCCAGCGTGTGGACACGCCAGTTCTCGTCGTCGCGCGACGAGAAGTCCTCGCGCGCGTGCGCGCCGCGGCTCTCTTTGCGCGCCTCCGCCGAGTAGACCGTGGTGATGGCGTTGGCCATCAGGTTTTCCAGTTCCAGCGTTTCCACCAGGTCGGAGTTCCAGATCATCGACCGGTCGGTCACCTTGACGTCCGGCAGTTCGTCCCAGATCGCCGACAGGCGCTTGCAGCCCTGTTCCAGCGTTTCCTGGGTGCGGAACACCGCGGCCTCTTCCTGCATGGCCTTCTGCATCTTCTCGCGCAGGTCGGCAGTCGGCGTCGATCCGTTGGCAAAGCGCAGCCGGTCGAAGCGGGAGAGGATCTTCTCGCTCTGGGCCTCGTCGATGGCCGGGATCGCCGCGTCGCGGTCGATCACTTCGCTCGCCCGCATCGCAGCAGCACGGCCGAAGACCACCAGGTCGATGAGCGAGTTGGAGCCAAGGCGGTTGGCGCCGTGCACCGAGGCGCAGCCGGCTTCACCCACGGCCATCAGGCCGGGCACGACGGCATCGGGGCTGTCCTTGGTCGGGTTCAGCACCTCGCCCCAGTAGTTGGTCGGAATGCCGCCCATGTTGTAGTGGACGGTCGGCAGCACCGGGATCGGCTCCTTGGTCACGTCGACACCGGCGAAGATCTTCGCCGATTCCGAGATGCCCGGCAGGCGCTCGGCCAGCACGGCCGGATCGAGGTGATCCAGGTGCAGGAAGATGTGGTCCTTGTTCTTGCCGACGCCACGGCCTTCGCGGATTTCCATCGTCATGCAGCGCGAGACGACGTCGCGCGAGGCCAGGTCCTTGGCCGACGGTGCGTAGCGTTCCATGAAACGCTCGCCCTCGGAGTTGACCAGGTAGCCGCCCTCGCCGCGCGCACCCTCGGTAATGAGGCAGCCCGCACCGTAGATGCCGGTCGGATGGAACTGCACGAATTCCATGTCCTGCAGCGGCAGGCCGGCCCGGGCCACCATGCCGCCACCATCGCCGGTGCAGGTATGGGCCGACGTGGCCGAGAAATAGGCGCGGCCATAGCCGCCCGTCGCCAGCACCACCATCTTGGCGGCGAAGCGGTGGATCGTTCCGTCATCGAGGTTCCAGGCGATGACGCCGGTGCAGCGGCCGTCCTCGCTCATCAGCAGGTCGAGCGCGAAATACTCGATGTAGAACTCGGCGTTGTTGCGCAGGCTCTGGCCATACAGCGTGTGCAGGATGGCGTGGCCGGTGCGGTCGGCGGCAGCGCAGGTGCGCTGCACCGGCGGTCCGTCGCCGAAATTCTGCATGTGGCCGCCGAACGGCCGCTGGTAGATCTTGCCGTCCTCGGTGCGGCTGAACGGAACGCCGTAGTGCTCCAGTTCGTACACCGCCTTCGGCGCTTCCATGGCGAGATACTGCATTGCGTCCACGTCGCCGAGCCAGTCAGAGCCCTTGACCGTGTCGTAGAGATGCCATTGCCAGCAGTCCGGCGTCATGTTGGTCAGCGACGCGGCGATTCCGCCCTGGGCGGCCACGGTGTGGCTGCGCGTCGGGAAAACCTTGGTGATACAGGCCGTCTTGAGGCCCTGCTCCGCCATGCCGAGCGTGGCGCGCAGGCCCGCGCCGCCGGCACCCACGACGACCACGTCGAACTTGTGGTCGATCAGTTCGTAGGCGCGTCCGTTGATGGAAAAGCTCTTGTCTGTGTTGGCCATCGTGACAGCGTCCTTAACCGGCAAATGCAAGCTTGAGCAGCGCGAAGACCGAAAGCAGGCCCACGCTGGCGACAAAGAAGGTGTTCAGCATGACGAGAAGGAATTTCCAGGCATCGTCGTGGATGTAATCTTCGATGATCACCTGCATGCCGAGCTTCATGTGGTAGAGGGCGCTCAGGATCGCCCCCATCGTCAGCAGCGCGACGAACGGGTTCGACAGGGCCGCCTGCACCTCGTCGTAGGAGGCCCCGTTGAGCGCGATGATGAGGCCGATGAAGAAGATCGTCAGCGGAACGTTGGCCACCGCGGTGACCCGCTGGCGCCAGAAATGCTCGGTACCGTCCTTGGCGGACCCCAGGCCGCGAACCTTGCCGAGCGGTGTGCGCATGTCGGTCATGTCGGTCTCCTCCTCAGCGCGCCATGTAGCCGATGATCCAGACCGCGAGGGTCAGGACCGCCGAGGCGATGGGTTGCATCCGCGCCACCCGGGTGGCGAAATCCTTGTCGAAACCGTGGCCCATGTCCCAGAACAGGTGCTTGATGCCGCCCAGCAGGTGGTGGATCAGGGCAAAGGTGAAACCGAACAGGATCAGCCGGCCGAGGAACGACCCGTAAATACCGTTGACCCAGTCGAAATAATCCGGCCCCGAGGCGGCGGCAATCAGCCACCAGGCGACGAGAAGCATGCCGAAATAGAGCGCCCCGCCGGTGATGCGGTGGGTGATCGACATCACCATGGTCGGTATCGGCTTGTAGATCTGCAGATGCGGCGAAATCGGCCGCGCTCGGGTCTTTGCGTCCTTGCTCACTGTGGTCCCCCATAGGGCTTGGCCGGTCAGACGCGGCGGGCGACAACGCCCGTCGGCGGCCGGCAAGGTTCGGCGATCACGGGCTTTCTAGTCCCGTTTTTGCACCGCGTCAAAGGTTGCAGCGGCCTTCCGCCATGATTCGTTGGTCTGATAGCCCGCCACGGCCGGCGAGGCCAAGCGCTTCAATCGATTGAAGTTTTTCCCTGAAGGCAAATATGCGCCGGATTCCGGACGGCGGGCCTAGCGTTTGCAGTTGAGCGGCGATTTTCCGGTGACGAACCACAGCGCTTCGCGGCCGTTGAAAACCACGGCATAAAGCCCCTCGCCGTAGCGCTCCCGCGAACCGGGCGGCGAGGCCGGCAAGGTCACATCGACGCCGCGCGGCGAGTTCACCTGGACCGCGTCGCCGACGCGCGTCACCGTCATCGTGCCGCCGCCGTCGCATTGCCATGAACTGACGCGCGGCTGCCCCGCCCCCTCGACGTGGCGCACGGCCGGACCCTGTGCCACGCAGGAAGCGAGAAGCGGCAGGCAAAGGCAGGCGGAGAGGAGACGAATCGGTTTCATGCCTTCCTTATCCGCCATCGCCGACACCAAGAAAAGCCGCTTTTCTCATTTGCCGTCGAAGCGGATGATGTAGCTCGTCCAGTCCGCCGGCGCGGCGATCCGCTCGTAGAGCTTGCGGCCGTCTTCGGGCTGGCGCGGAGCATGCAGGTGCAGCTTCGACCAGCCGCGATCTTCCGCCTGGTCCGCGAGCACGTCGACCAGGGCCTTGGCGATGCCCTTGTTGCGGTGATCGTGGTGGACGTAGATGTGATCGCACACGCCCATGCGCAGGCCCGACACCGGCTCCGGCACGTCGTAGAAGATCAGGAAGCCGACCAGTTCGCCGTCGATGCGCGCACCCAGCGCCTCGGCCGTGCGGTCCTGGAGGATCTGCTCGGCGTAATACTCGTCCGGCCGCCGCGGCGCGCCGCGTTTCAGCGCCTGGGCATAGGCGGCCAGCAGCGGCGCGAACTCGTGGGCGTCCTTCAGGCGAAGTGTCTGGATGTCGATGGTGTGCTGCTCGCTCATGGCTCAACCGTTGGCGCTGGTGAATGACAGCCTTCGGATGCCGCAGTTAACCATGACTGTCAATCGCGGCCGGCGTTTTGAACATTCGCGCGTGACAAAGGTTAACAAACCGTTAAGACTCTCCGCACGGGGAGGCTTCGGCAACCTCCGGGTCCATCCGGCGCATTCCGCCGGGCGGGTCCTGTCACGAAAGGAGGACGCTCCCATGCGTTCTGTAAAGCGTATTCTGGGTCTTGGTTTCGCCTGCTGCACGGCGCTGTCGGCGATCGGGCTTGCCACCGCCGGCGTCCAGGCCAACCCGGTCGGCGAGATCGCCTATGCCGATTCCTACGGCAACCTGGTCGTTCTGAGCCCGTCCGGCTACAAACGGGTCGTTGTCGGCCGTGCCGATCTGGCCCCCGCTGGCGTCAGGGGAGACGGCGATGTCGTCTACTTCGATGACACACGCTACCTGACAAGCCAGCAGCGAGTACCGGACACGGCCTATCGCTGCTCCGGCGGCGCGGCCGTCTATCACGGGCGGTCCTACATGTATGGCCTGTCCAGGGACGAGGTGGCAGTGCTGCGCAACCGCTGCCGCTGACGATCAGGCAAGCGCGCCGGCCGGTGACGGACGCGGCGGCACGTAGCGCACCATGTCGCGCAGGCAGACCCCGGGCCCGCCGGGACTGCGCGCATGGTACAGCGCCTCGGCGGCGCGCTCCGACAGCGTGTCGAAACTTTCCCCCGGCTGCTGCGCCGCAAGACCGGCGGCGAAGCGTGCCGGGCCTTGGCTGTCCTCGCCGGTGATCCGCTCGCACCATTGGCGCGCGTTTTCTGACGACCGTTCCTCGAACAGGATCCCGATCCGGGTATCGCCGGCGCGGAACGCGTGCATGGTCTCGCCCAGCCGCGGCGTTACGAGGCCCACGAGCCGGTCCAGCGCGGCATGCTGCCGGCGCTCGCTTTCCAGGTCAGGGAAACCGCTGGCCGAAACCGGTTCGATCAGCGCCAGAACCTGTCCGCCGCTCCCCCGAGCCGCGGACGCGAAGCGGTCGGAGACGGCCGAACGCGTCATCAGTCCGGTCTTCGGATCATGCGCGTAGCGCTGCCGCACGTCGCCGAGCAGCCGGGCACCGATCAGCCAGATCATCGTGCAGGCCAGCATCAGGCCCGTGACCGCCTGGATGAACAGGATCAGGGCCCCGTAGTGGGTGGCCAGGAACTGCGACGGCGACGCACCGACGCCGCCGGTGAAGATCGCGATCCCGGGACGGATCCCGTATTGCAGGGCAAACAGCGACAGCGCCAGGGCGAACAGGCGGTCCACGGTCGTCCGCCCGTGGAGCCAGGCAATGACGGCGCCGGTCAGCCCCATCGCGAGATAGGGCGCCTGGTAGATGGTCTGGCGCAAAAGCGAATCACGGTCCATGTCGATGATCGTCAGGTTGACCATCAGCATCGAGATGTAGAGCACGGTGACAAGGCGCCAGTTGAAACGGGCCGCGAAATAGGCGGCAACCCCGGCGGACAGGAACATCAGCCCGCCCAGGTGAGTGGCGAACAGCAGGAAGCGGGGCAGGTGCGCGTTGTCCAGCCAGGCCAGCGACGCCTCGAACCCGCCGGAGATGACCGCCAGCGCGCTGGCGATGATCAGCAGCAGCGATTCCGCACGCCGGCTGTGCCACCAGGAAGCAACCAGCACGCCAAAGACCATGAAGGCGATCGCGCTGTTGAGGAAAAGCAGGTAGGCGCCCATCATGCACTCCGCGGATCAGGGCAAATGCAGCGGATGGGGGCCCGGAATTCACGTCCGCAGTTGCGTGGATACTGCCAGATGGAGCCAGGAGCCGATCGGACCGGCGACCGAAATGCTCGAGAGAAGGCACGCGTGGCGGGCACGCTGGCTGTCCGCCATCGGTCACGCCTTTTCAAACACTTCACTGCCATGGATACCCTGCCCCGTCGAACGGCCTTACCCTACGATAGGGCCGATACGTTAGTGATTGGTTATGCAGCGGACCGGCATTGAACCGAAGGACGGGATCAGCCAGGGAACCACCCTTGAATATCATTGCAAACACAGGTCATCTGGAGCTAGCCTTCACAAGAACTGGTTGAGCGCGAAGCGGGGGCCTACGCGATGAAAGCATTCAGAATGGCCATCGCCGGCCTTGGGCTGATCCTGCTCGGATTGTCTTCGGCACGGGCGCAAGAGGACAGCGCGGCGCTCGTCCGGACCGCGCTGGAAAGCGGAGGGATCCAGGGCGCGGTGGCTGCGCTCGAGCAGCGCCTGGCGGCAAGGCCGGACGACGTTGATGCCACTTTCGGTCTCGGCGCCCTCCGCTTCTTCCAGGCGGTCGAGGGCCTCGCGCAGGATCTATGGCGTCTTGGTGCTGGCAACGCATCCACGAACGGCCCGATCACGCGGATGCTGCCGATCTTCCGTGTGCCAGTTCCTCCCAACGCCAGCCCGGAAACCGCATCCTACGCGAAGACCCGCGCCATGCTGGAGCGATTCTCCGCCGGCATGACGCAGGCCGGTACCGTGCTCGAGAAGGTCGGCGACCGCCCGGTCGCCCTCGACCTCGATCTGATGAAGATCCGCTTCGACATCAACGGCGACGGCCAACCCGGCGACGACGAGAGCCTTGCGGCGCTTCTGCAGGCGATGCGCCTGGCGCGCGGGCCCGGGGACGGCCTTGCCTTCCGCTTCGATACGGCTGATGCAAGCTGGCTGCGCGGCTATGCTGCCCTGCTCTCGGGCATGGCCGATGTCTTTCTCGCCTTTGATTATCAACCGACCTACGATGCCGTGTTTCACAACGTGTTTGGCCCGGAGGCCAACCGTTTTGGCCGCCGGCTTGCCGGCACGCGCCTGTCGGACGAGGAGATCGCGGCGCTTCAAGGCCGGATCATGGAGCTCGATGAACGCGCCCGGTCCGTTATCACGCCGGAAGACCAGGCACGGCTTTGGGAACTGCGGCCTCGCCGCGAAGGGCTTCGCGCGCAGCTCAGGACAGCCGGGGAGACGGAAAAGGCCGCCCTCCAGAAGGACCTCGACCAGATCCTAGCCACCATTGCCGGACTGGAAAAACAGGACGCGGAAGCGAGGGTGCTCACTCGGACGAGCAACCAGTTGCGCCGCCGTATACAGGCCAGTGAGGGCCGAGGCGGCATGCTCGATGGCTGGGAAGACGTCATCGCGTTCATTCACACCATCAACTGGGAAGTGACCGACCGGAACCGGCTGCGCGCTGCGCGCGACAGCTTCGACACCATGCTCAAGCAGAATGAAACGACATGGCGCCTCGTCCGCGTCGAAACCGACGATGAACGCGAATGGCTGCCCGGTCCGCACCAGGCCAACCGTTTTGCAGGCCTGCCGGTGACCGACGAGCTGATCGACGGCTGGCTGGAGGTAACCGCGCTGGCCCGCAAGGCGCTCGCCGGCGCCTTGCTCATCCCCACGTTCCGCTTTGGCCAGGGCATGAACGTCGCCCGCTACATCGAGGAGACGGACCGTTTCGACCTCGTTCTTTTCCTGACCGGCCAGAACGTCATCGACTTCGTCGAGCCTGGCGACGTCCTCGACGGGACGCTCCTCGACGCCCTCGAACAGACGGCCGGCCGCAACCTGACCAGCTACGCCGTCTGGTTCAACTGACCGCCGGTCGCCGGCCATGAAAAAAGCCCGCGCCGGTCATGGCGCGGGCTCCGTCCTGTCTGGCCTGGGGGCTCGCGCGCCCGCGCAAGGCATCATTTCCAGTCGCGTACGTCCACGAAATGGCCCGCAATGGCGGCAGCGGCCGCCATGGTCGGCGACACGAGATGCGTCCGGCCCTTGAAGCCCTGGCGGCCCTCGAAATTGCGGTTCGAGGTCGAGGCGCAGCGCTCGCCCGGCTTCAGCCGGTCGTCGTTCATGGCCAGGCACATGGAGCAACCCGGCTCGCGCCATTCGAAGCCGGCCGCCAGGAAGATCTTGTCCAGGCCTTCGGCTTCCGCCTGCTCCTTCACCAGGCCGGAGCCCGGAACCACCATGGCATTGACACCCGCGGCGACCGTCTTGCCGTCCACGATTTTCGCGGCGGCGCGCAGGTCCTCGATGCGGCCATTGGTGCACGAACCGATGAACACCCGGTCGATGGCGATATCGGTCATCCTGGTGCCGGGCGTGAGGCCCATGTATTCCAGCGCCCGCTTCTTGGAAGCACGCTTGGTCTCGTCGGCGATGTCGGCCGGGTTCGGCACCACGCCGGTGATCGAGACCACGTCTTCCGGCGACGACCCCCAGGACACGATCGGCGGCAGGTTGGCGGCATCCAGCACCACCACCTTGTCGAAATGCGCGCCTTCGTCCGTGTGCAGCGTCTTCCAGTAGTCCAGCGCCATGTCCCAGGCCTTGCCGGTCGGCGCCCGGGGCTTGTCCTTGATATAGGCGAAGGTCTTTTCGTCCGGCGCGATCAGGCCGGCGCGCGCGCCGCCCTCGATGGTCATGTTGCAGACCGTCATGCGGCCTTCCATCGACAGCGAGCGGATCGCTTCGCCGGCAAACTCGATCACGTGGCCGGTGCCGCCCGCCGTGCCGATCTCGCCGATGATTGCCAGGATGATGTCCTTGGCCGTCACGCCTTCGGGGATCTGCCCGTCAACGCGTACCAGCATGTTCTTGGCCTTCGACTGGATCAGCGTCTGCGTGGCCAGCACGTGCTCCACTTCCGACGTGCCGATGCCATGGGCCAGCGCGCCGAAGGCACCATGGGTGGAGGTGTGGCTGTCGCCGCACACGATCGTCATGCCGGGCAGCGTGAATCCCTGCTCCGGGCCGACGATGTGCACGATCCCCTGGCGGATGTCGGATTCGTTGTAATAGTCGATGTGGAAGTCGGCGGCGTTCTTGGCCAGCGCTTCCACCTGGATGCGGCTTTCCTCGTTCTTGATGCCGATCTTGCGGTCCGGCGTGGTCGGAACGTTGTGGTCGACGACCGCCAGCGTCTTTTCCGGGTGGCGTACCGCGCGCCCGGTCATGCGCAGGCCTTCGAAAGCCTGCGGGCTGGTCACCTCGTGAACGAGATGGCGATCGATGTAGAGCAGGCAGGTTCCGTCATCCTGGCGGTCGACAACGTGATCGTCGAAGATCTTGTCATAGAGGGTACGCGGTGCGGTCATGTCCAAAGTCCTCATCGGTCGCGAGGGCGCAGGGAAACGCCCAGACAGTTTGGACGCCATATGTACCTTGACGGCCCGGAGCGTCAAGGATCAAGCGGATGTGCCGCAGCCCCCGGCGATAAATTCCAATTGCAATGTCGCCCCGTCAGGAGTAACCGCGCTTCCGGCTCTTTCGGCCGCGCGGCCCCGTCTCGGGCTTTCGGATCACGTGCATGAACACGACCCCCTTTGCTTCCGGCCGGCATGCCCTCATGGACGCCGGCCGCGGCTTTGCCATTCTCGGCATTCTCTGGCTCAACATCTTCATTTTCGCCCTGCCCCTCGACGCTATGGGCGTGCCCGGCATCTGGGGCGAGACCATGTGGGGACCGATCGATCCCAACGTGGAGGTCTGGCGCATCATCGGCGTCGCGGTCGATGGCGTCATGCGCGGCATGATCTCCATGCTCTTCGGCGCCACCGCGCTCATCCTGCTGACCCGCGCCGAGCGCGCCGGCGGCGGCCTGGCCGCCCTCGATCCCTGGTATCGCCGCCAGATGGCGCTGATCGGCTTTGGCGTGATCCACGCCTACCTGCTGCTCTGGCCCTATGACATTCTCTACCTCTACGGGCTCTTCGGCCTTTTCCTCTTCCCGGTGCGCAACTGGTCGCCCAGGCGCCTGACCGTCGTCGCGCTCGTCATGATGGTCATGTCGGCCATTCAGGGCGGCGAGGAAATCTCTCCCCTCATGTCGCAGCGCCTGGAAGTCCGCGATACGTTGAGCCAGCAGCAATTGCAGGAGAACCGCCAGGGCGAACCGCTGCGCCAGCAGATCGACCCCTCCGGCACGGATCCCGAAACCACGCAGGGCATCACGCGGCCCCAGGCCCCCGACGCCGGCCAGGCGGCCGGCAGCGAGGAGACGCAGGCGCCGGGCGACGAGGCGGCCCAGGCCGAAGACCCGATCCAGGCGATGATGGACAGCATCGAAAGCGAGATCATCGATCGCCAGCAGGGCTACATCTCCAACCTGGTGTCGCTGGCACCGACCTCCTTCCAGGAGCAGACGTCGGAAGTCATCGTCCACCATATCCTCGATGTCTACACCATCATGCTGCTCGGCATGGCGCTGCTGAAAAGCGGCTTCCTGACCGGCGGCTGGAGTCTCGCCGCCTATCGCCGCGTCGCCGTCGTCGGCCTGGCCACGGGCAGTGCAGTCGGATGGTTCACGGCAACGCGGTTTGCCGACGGATCGACGGCCGCCTGGCTGTCGGACAGCCTGCTGCCCTACATTTACGATATCCGCCGCATGGGCTTTGCGCTGGGCTTCTTCTCGGTCATCGCGCTGTTGCTGGCCGCGGGCCGTGCCCGATGGCTGACCGACCGGCTGGAAGCCTGCGGGCGCCTCGCGCTGACCCTCTACATCGGCCAGACGGTGACCTGCATCATCCTGTTCTACGGGTTCGGCTTCGGCCTCTTCGGCCGGCTCGAGCACATCCAGGTCGCCGGCATCGCGCTGGCCATGACACTTGTGCAGTTCTTCGCAGCACCGCTTTGGGTCAAGGCCTTCGGCCAGGGTCTGCTCGAACGCCTGCTGCGCCGCCTCGTTCACGGGCCGGCCGAACCGGCCGCCGGAACCGCCGCCCGGCGCAAGGCATGAAAAAAGGCGCGGGTCCCGAAGACCCGCGCCTTTTCAATTCAGGAGAACGCTGGAAGCGCCGGGCTTACTCGCCCTGGGCCTCTGCGTTCTGCTCGGCGGCAGCAGCCTCTGCAGCCTCGGCTGCGGCCTTCTCGGCGGCCAGCGCCTCGGCGGCGGCAACCTTCTCGGCCTCGACGCGGGCGCGCTCTTCGGCCTGGGCCTGGCGCTCGGCGTCGTTCAGCTTGCGCGAACGGGCATTGGTATTCTCGGTGATGCGGGCCGACTTGCCGCGGCGATCACGCATGTAATACAGCTTGGCGCGGCGGACCTTGCCGCGGCGGACCACTTCCACCGCCTCGACGAGCGGCGAGTAGACCGGGAACACGCGCTCGACGCCTTCACCGTAGGAAATCTTGCGAACCGTGAAGTTCTCGTGCAGGCCGGAGCCGGAACGGGCGATGCACACGCCTTCATAGGCCTGCAGACGGGTGCGCTTGCCTTCCGTCACGCGGACCTGGACGCGCAGCGTGTCACCGGGGGAGAATTCGGGCAGCTTGCGCTGACCTTCGATCTTGGCGGCCTGCTCGGCCTCGAGCTGACGAATGAGATCCATCGTCCTGTCCTCTTGTTCTTGGGCACGTCAGAGCGCCGCCTTCCGAAGTCACTGACCGCGATGAAGGGCCGGGCAGGGGTCCGCCCGGCATGGCGGATTCACATGGATGTTGCTTTACGAGGAAGCCGGATGCAGCCCGGACTTCGGGCGCGCTCATACACGCTATCGGCGCCTTTGTCACGCTCCGGACGGAAAAAAGTGCATCAACGCGCTTTTGTGATGCCAACCGGGCTGCTTGCCGCTAGGAAGCGGACATGACCATCGTCTCCGCCCTCCTGCTGTTCCTCGCCGGGCTTGTCTCGGGCATGATCAACGCTGTCGCCGGTGGCGGCACCTTCCTGACCTTCGGCGCCATGACCTTCGCCGGCGTTCCGCCGATTTCGGCCAATGCGACCTCGTCGATTGTCCAGTTTCCCGGCTACATTACCTCCGCGCTCGCCTACCGGTCCGAAATCCTGCGTGAATGGAAGGCCGTCGCAGTCCTGTCGCTCATTTCGCTCGTCGGTGCCTTCGGCGGGGCGCTCTGGCTGCTCTCGCTATCGAATCCCTCCTTCCGCAGCATCGTGCCCTGGCTTCTGCTCGCAGCAACCGCGCTTTTCGCCGCCGGACCTTACCTCAAGCCGAAGGCATCGGGCGAGCATCCCCCCAATTCCCCGCGCGGCAACGCACTGCAGTTCGTCACGTCCATTTATGGCGGGTTTTTCGGCGCCGGAATGGGGGTGATGATGCTGGCCTCGCTCAGCCTTGCCACCGGCGGCGACTACCATCGGCTCAACGCCATCAAGAACGCGCTGTCCATCGTCATTGCCGCCATCGCCATCCTCGTCTTCACCGCTGGCGGGGCGATTTCCTGGCTTCACGGCATCGTCATGCTGCCCGGCGCCGGACTTGGCGGCTGGCTCGGCGTCTGGCTCGCCAAACGGGTGCCGCAGGCCGTCCTGCGCTGGCTGGTGATCGCGATCGGCGTCTTCCTGGCCGGCTACTACTTCTTCACCGGCTGAAGCAGATCCGGCCGCCGCGCGGCGGTCAGCGCCTCGGCCTGCTCCCGCCGCCACGCCTCGATCCGGGCGTGGTTGCCGGAGGTCAGGACATCCGGGATAGTCATGCCTTCCCATTCGGCCGGCCGGGTGTAGTGCGGATGCTCCAGCAGTCCCGTCTCGAAACTCTCCGTCTCGCCTGACAGCGCATTGCCCATCACGCCCGGCAGCAGGCGGACCACCGCGTCAAGAGCCACCTGGGCCGCAATTTCTCCACCGGACAGGATGTAGTCGCCGATGGAAACCTCCTCCAGGCCGCGCGCATCGATCACCCGCTGGTCGATGCCTTCGAAACGCCCGCACACGATCACGGCTCCGGGTCCGCTCGCCAGGTCACGCACGCGGGCCTGGGTCAGGGGCCGACCACGCGGGCTCATCAGCAGCCGGGGCCGCGGATCACCATCCGGTGAGGCTGAATCAATGGCGCGGCCAAGCACGTCGGGCTTCAGCACCATCCCCGCGCCGCCGCCCGCCGGCGTGTCATCGACCGAGCGATGCCGGTCGAGCGCGAAATCGCGGATCTGGACCGTCTCCAGCGACCAGGCTCCCGTTTCCAGCGCCCTGCCGGCCAGCGCGAGACCCAGCGTCCCGGGAAACATGTCGGGATAGAGCGTGAGAACCGTGGCGCGAAAACTCATTCGCTTGCCTCTTGCCCCTCGTCGCCTTCCGCGCCGTCGTCCTCGTCGCCTTCGACAAGGCCCGCCGCGACCGGGTCGATCGTCACGAACCCGCCGCGCACATCGACCTCCGGCACGGCGGCACGCGTGAACGGAATGAGCACCGACCGCTTGCCCTGCAGCGCCAGTTCCATCAGGTCGCCGCCGCCGAAATCGTGCAGGGCCGAGACACGGCCGAGGCGTTTGCCGTCCATGTCCCGCACCTCCAGACCGACGAGATCGGCATGGAAGAACTCGTCCTCCTCCAGCACCTCGTCCGGCAGGGCATCGCGGTCGACGAACAGTTCGACACCGTTCAGCGCCTCGGCCTGTTCGCGCGTTGTCACGCCCTTGAACCGGACCACCACGACGGTCTTTGCCGGCCGCGCATCCAGCACCTCGAACAGGCGCCCCTGCGCGTCGTGCAGCGGGCCATAGTCGCCCAGCGCCAGCGGGTCGTCGGTAAAGCTTTTCACGCGCACTTCGCCGCGCACGCCATGCGGCGCGCCGATGGTTGCCATGCGCACTTGTATCTTTGTCTCGTTCATGGCGCCTGATTACGCCCTTCCGCCGCCAAATCAAGCATTCGCTAACCGGTCACAGGCATTCTCCGTGCATGGCTGAACCGCAATTTCTCGTCATAGCAACGCAGGAACTCGTCGATTGGCGCCGTAAATGGCTGGCCGAACTGGCCGCCACGCGCCGGCTCTCCGCGTTGACCGTCGAGGCGTACGAGCGGGATACGCGCCAGTTCCTCACCTTCCTGACCGGTCACCTTGCAAGGCCCGCGACCCTGAAAGACATCGAGACCCTGAAGCCCATGGACTTGCGCGGCTTCCTGGCCGCCCGCCGCGCGTCCGGCGCGGGAGCCCGGTCCACCGGGCGCAACCTGGCCGGCCTTCGCTCCCTTCTCCGCTTCCTCGAGAAACGCGGCCTGGCCAATGCGGCCGGCGCCAAGGCGGTCCGCGCGCCGCGCCAGCCGAAATCCCTGCCCCGGCCGCTGACGGCCAGCGACGCGCGCCGTGTCGTGGATGCAAGCGAACAGCTGAACGAGGAACCGTGGATCGCGGCGCGCAATGCCGCCGTCCTCGCCCTCCTCTATGGCTGCGGCCTGCGCATATCCGAAGCGCTTGGCCTGGACGGCGGCGAGCTTTCGGACAATGACCAGGCCAGTCTGCGCGTTACCGGCAAGGGCGGCAAGACGCGGCTCGTCCCGCTCCTGCCGGCGGTCCGGCAAGCCGTGGCTGCCTACCGGTGCCTCTGTCCCTGGGCACTGGAACCGGGAACGACGCTGTTCCGCGGCGCCCGCGGCGGCCCGCTCAACCCGGCGGTCCTGCAACGCGACATGGCCCGCCTGCGCTCCGCGCTCGATCTGCCCGAAACGGCGACACCCCACGCGCTGCGGCATTCCTTCGCAACGCACCTGCTCGGCCGCGGCGGCGACCTGCGGGCCATCCAGGAGCTTCTGGGCCACGCCAGCCTGTCCACGACCCAGGTCTATACCGGCGTCGATACCGAGCGCCTGCTCGACATCTACGACACTTTCCACCCCCGCGCCTGACAACAGCGTTTTGCAGCGATCGATTAACGGCTTTTTTCCGCTTTCCCCGCCATGATCGTGGCCATGAGACATGTCGATCATATCGCTGATTCGCTCTGCCTGAACGGCGCGCGCCTGCTCGCCGCTCTGCACGGGCTGCTTTTCCTGGCCTTTCTCGCCACGCTGTTGCTGCTGGCGCCGCAGGTTCGCGCAGACGATCAGGTCAGCTGCACCGGGCAGAACCTTCTGCAGGAGCTTGCGGCAGAGGACCCCGCCCGCCTGGTTGACGTGGAGGAAAAGGCCGCGGCGGTCGTCAATGGCGAGGGCCTTCTCTGGAAAATCGAGAAGCCGGGCGTGGTACCGTCATACCTGTTCGGGACCATGCACCTGACGGATCCGCGCGTTGTTACGCTGACCCCGCCGGCGCGGAAGGCCTTCGACGCCGCAGGCACCGTTGTGGTCGAGGCGGTCGATGCGCTCGATCCCAAGGCAGCCGCGGCGGCCGTGATGCAACGCCCCGACCTGATGATGTTCACCGACGGGCGCAAGCTGACCGATCTGCTCGATCCCGAGGACCGCGCCCTGGTGGAAAAGGAACTCGCCACCCGCGGCATGCCGCTCGTGGCCGTCGAGCGCATGAAGCCGTGGGTCGTGTCGTCGGCACTTGCCCTGCCGGCCTGTGAAATGGCCCGCAAGAAATCCGGCGCTCCCTTTCTCGATGCCAGGCTCGCCGAGGATGCCCGGGCGCAAGGCAAGGCTTTGAAGGGCCTTGAGACCATGATTTCGCAGATGGAAGCCATGGATTCGATGCCGCTGAAGGTTCATCTCGACGGGTTGATCTCGACCCTGGCCTTGGGCGACCGCATCGATGACATGATCGAGACCATGATCGTTCTTTACCAGAAGGGCCAGACGGGCATGGTCTGGCCGATGCTGGAAGCCATGACTCCGGAACAGTCCGCGGCGGACGAGAGTTACGCGACCTTCGAAAAGGTCATGGTGACCGCGCGAAACCATGGAATGGTCGCCAGCGCCGAGCCCATCATTGACGCGGGCAATGCCTTCATTGCCGTCGGCGCCCTGCACCTTCCCGGCAAGGAAGGCGTGATCGAACTGCTTCGCAAGGCCGGCTACACGGTGACGCGGGCGGACTGAAATCCATCACGGGAAATGGAACCCGGGTTCCTCATCCGGAAATGGTCCGGACACTTCGCGGCGCGGCCCATTGGCACCGTCTCGGGGAAAATCCCGTTCCGCTTTCACCCGCGCTTGCTCTGGTGGGCGATTGCCGCTCCGCCGGTTCCGCGCTACCTTTTAATGGGGCATAGCAAGGGAGCACGCCATGAAGACTGTTCTTGCAACGCTTGCCGCGCTTGGCTTCGGCCTCTCGGCGGCCCAGGCTTGCGGCATGCATAGCGCCGAGGCTCATGACACGATGACCACCGCCAGCATCGCGTCCGACAAGGCGCCGATGTCCACGCGCACGGATGCCGTGGAGACCACCGAAGACGACGCCGCAAAGGCGGTCGAACCGGTGATCAAGGAAGAAAAGGCCGACTGAAACCGGCCATGATCCCTCCCTGGAACCTGGCCGGTCCGACCGGCCAGGGTTTTCTCGTGCCGCTGTTTCCGGTGCAATCCGGAAAGGGGCGGTGGCGATCTAGGAATGGATCGCCTTGGCAAAGGTCGCCAGGGCCGCTTCCTTGACCGCTTCCGACATGGTCGGATGGGCGTGGCAGGTGCGGCCCAGGTCCTCCGACGACCCGCCGAATTCCATCAGCACTGCCGCCTCGTGGATCATCTCGCCTGCACCGAAACCGAGGATGTGCACGCCGAGAACGCGGTCTGTCTGCTTGTCGGCCAGAACCTTCACGAATCCGTCCGTCTGCTGCATGGCGCGCGCCCGGCCGTTGGCCGAGAAGTTGAACTTGCCGGCCTTGTATTCCACGCCGGCCTTCTTCAGCTCGTCTTCCGTCTTGCCGACGGAGGCGACTTCCGGCTGCGTGTAGACCACCCCGGGGATGACATCGTAGTTCACGTGGCCGTGCTGGCCCGCGATGATCTCGGCAACCGCGACGCCCTCGTCCTCGGCCTTGTGCGCCAGCATCGGTCCGCGGATCACGTCGCCGATGGCATAGACACCGGGAAGCGACGTCTGGAAGTGGGCGTTGACATCGACGCGGCCGCGCTCGTCGAGCACCACGCCGGCCTCTTCCAGCCCCAGGCCCTGGGTGAAGGGCTTGCGCCCCGTCGCCACCAGCACGATGTCGGACGAGATCGTTTCGGCATCCCCACCCTTGACCGGTTCGAAGGTGACGTTGGCGCCGCTCTCGCCCTTTTCCACCTTGGTCACCTTGGCCGACAGCTTGAAGGTCATGCCCTGCTTGGTCAGGAGGCGCTGGAACTGCTTGGCGACCTCGCCATCCATGCCGCCCAGGATCGTGTCGAGGTATTCCACCACCGTGACCTTGGCGCCGAGCCGGGCCCAGACCGAACCGAGCTCCAGCCCGATGACGCCGCCGCCGACCACGGTCAGGCTTTCGGGAACCTTGTTCAACGCGATCGCGCCGGTCGACGAGATGATGGTCTCCTCGTCGATGTCGACCTTCACGCCGGGAATGCCGGCAACGTCCGACCCGGTGGCAATCACGATGTTCTTCGTCTCGATTTCCTCGGCCTTTCCGTCGTCACCGGTGACGGACACCCTGCCTGCGCCCAGGACCTTTCCGGTTCCCCGGAAGGCATCGATCTTGTTCTTCTTCAGCAGGAAGGCGACACCGTCCACGTTGGCCTTCACCACCGCGTCCTTGTGGCTCATCATCTTGTCGAGATTGAGCGTCGGGGCAGGGACCTCGATGCCCAGCGCATCGAAGGAATGGCCTGCCTCGGCGAACATCTCGGATGCATGCAGCAGTGCCTTGGAGGGAATGCAGCCGACGTTGAGGCAGGTGCCGCCATAGGTCGCGCGCTTTTCCACCACGGCCACCTTCAGGCCGAGCTGCGCCGCCTTGATCGCGCAGACATAGCCTCCCGGGCCGGTTCCGATAACGACAACGTCATAAGCCATGGATCATGTCCTTCCTGGTTTCGCGCGCGCTGTGTCAGCGCCCACCGGTAATATCAAGGATGGCGCCCGTTACGTAGGACGCCCGGTCGGAGAGAAGATAGAGAATTCCGTCGGCGATCTCGCTCGCCTGGCCCTCGCGCTTCATCGGCAGCATCCCGCGCGTCTGCGCCACCCGGTCCGGCTCGCCGCCGGAAGCATGGATGTCGGTGGCGATGATGCCGGGCCGCACCGCGTTGACCCGGATGCCTTCCCCGGCGACTTCCAGCGCCAGGCCGGTCGTGAACGTGTCGATCGCGCCCTTGGACGCGGCATAGTCCACGTACCACCCGGGCGATCCCAGGCGCGCGGCGGCGGACGAGAGATTGACGATCGCCCCGCCGCGTCCGCCGTGCTCGGTGGACATCCGCTTGACCGCCTCGCGGGCGCACAGCATGGAACCGGTGACGTTGATGCGGAACATGCGCTCCAGGCGGGTCGCACTCATCTGGTCCACGCGTGCCTTGCGGTCCACGACACCGGCATTGTTGACGAGACCGTCGAGACGGCCCCAGCGGCGGTCGACCGTTTCGAACATGCTCAGGATGTCGGCTTCCTTGCCGACGTCGCCAGGCACCGCGATGGCCTCGCCGCCCGCCTGCAGGATTTGCTCGACCACCAGGTCCGCGGCCCTGGCATTGGAAACGTAGTTGACCGCCACGCGCCAGCCTTCGCGCGCCGCGCCCAGCGCGACGGCGGCACCGATGCCGCGAGACCCGCCCGTGACGAGAAGAACCCTGGCTTCGCTCATTCCTGGCACCCCAAGAGCTTGAAGATTTCCGCGGGCCGCGTCCTTGGGCCATCGGCGCCGAAGGCCGGATGCTGCCACACCGCCGCGGCGAAGTTCGGCAGGAGAATGTCGGCCGCCGCCGGTTCCCCGGCAGCCGGCAATTCCATGAGGGCGCCGTCATCGGCACGCGCATAGACCACCGAACGGTAGACGATGCAGGCGTCGAGTTCCGCGCCGGTGACATCCCCTTCCGGGCAATTGACGGGCAGCACCATTTCCGGCTGTCCAAGCCGCTCGGACGGTTGCACGTAGGCCGTCACCGGCGGAACATCGGCCAGCAGGATGCGGATTTCGTGGCTCATCGCCACCGCCTGGCCGGACGCCACGAAGGTCAGCGCGGCGCTCCCGTCCTCGGTTTCATAGGTGGCGAGCGCTTGCGGGCAGGCGGCAAGAACCGGTTGCGCGAACGCCAGGCCGGCAAGCGCCATCAGGACCGGCCACGACCCGCGTTTGCCGCGCTCAGAAATAGCTGCCCAGCTGATCGATCCGCCGGCGATAGGCCCGGTAGATGCAGTCGGAGTTGTAGCCGCAGTCGTTGCGCCGCGCGATCCAGCGCCGTTGCGGGCCGGCCTCTCCGTCGCGATCAAAGGGCGAAAGCTCGTAGAAAAGCCGTGACATGCGGCTGTCCATGTCGCGAAGTTCAGGATCTTCACAAATGGCGACTTCGACCGGAAGCTTGGCATAGCGGCAGTTGAAGCTCTGGGCATGGACCGCACCGGTCGTCATCAGGACAAATGCGGAGACGGCAAGAAGAAATCGGGTCATGGCTTTGCATCCCTGTTTCGAATTGCCCCTTTGCGAGGCCATTACACACCAGAAACGCGTTCCGCGATACCCTCTTTTCTTGCCGCCTCCCGGTTCAATCAGAGATCGAGAACGAGACGTTCCGGATCCTCGAGGCTCTCCTTGACGCGCACCAGGAAGGTGACGGCTTCCTTGCCGTCGACGATGCGGTGATCGTAGGAAAGTGCCAGGTACATCATCGGTCGGATGACGATCTGGCCGTTGACGACCATCGGCCGCTCCTGGATCTTGTGCATGCCGAGAATGCCCGACTGCGGCGCGTTGAGAATCGGCGTCGACATCAGCGACCCGTAGACACCGCCGTTCGAGATGGTGAACGTGCCGCCCTGCATGTCGGCCATCGTCAGCGTGCCGTCACGGCCGGCCTTGCCCAGGCGGCCGATTTCCTTCTCGATCTCCGCGATGGACATCTGGTCGGCATCGCGGACCACCGGCACCACGAGGCCCTTGTCCGTGCCGACGGCCACGCCGACATGGCAGAAGTTCTTGTAAATGATGTCGTTTCCGTCGATCTCGGCGTTGACCGCCGGGATTTCCTTGAGCGCGTGGGTCACCGCCTTGGTGAAGAAGCCCATGAAACCCAGCTTCACGCCATGCTTCTTCTCGAAGACGTCCTTGTACTTCTTGCGCAGCTCCATGGTTGCCGTCATGTCCACCTCGTTGAAGGTGGTCAGCATGGCTGCGGTGTTCTGCGCATCCTTCAGGCGGCGCGCGATGGTCTGGCGCAGCCGTGTCATCTTCACCCGTTCCTCGCGCGGCGCATCCGCCTCGCTGGACGGCGGACGCGCAGCCGCGGGAGCCGCCGCCGGGGCAGAGCCGCTGCCCTTGTTGAGCGCATCGATCACGTCGCCCTTCAGCACCTGTCCGCGCTTGCCGGAGCCCGAGACCTGCGACGCGTCCACGCCCTTGTCGGCCATCATCTTGGCGGCCGACGGGGCCGGCGGCATGTCGCCGCCCTTCGGCTCGGAAGCCGCCTTGGCTGGCGCTTCCGCCGCCGGCTTGGCCTCTTCCTTCTTCGGCGCCGCGGCCGCAGCGCCTGCGCCCTCGGCGATCATGCCAAGCAGCGCGTTCAGCTCCACCGTTTCGCCTTCCTGGGCGGTGATCTCGCTCAGCGTGCCGGCAGCCGGCGCCGGAACCTCGACGGTGACCTTGTCGGTCTCCAGTTCCACCAGCGGCTCATCGGCGGCGATGGCATCGCCCACCTTTTTGAACCATTGGCCGATCGTGGCCTCGGTCACGGATTCGCCCAGCGTCGGGACTCGAATTTCGGTTGCCATGGTTTCTGTCCTGTTCCTGAACGGTTGTCTTATTCGCCGAGTGCGTCTTCGAGGAAGGCGCCAAGCTGTTCCATATGCTTCGACATCAGGCCGGTGGCCGGCGACGCCGAGGCCGGGCGGCCGGTGTAGCGCACCCGCTGGTGCTTGGCGTCGATATGCGCCAGCACCCACTCAAGGTACGGATCGATGAACGACCAGGCCCCCATGTTCTTCGGCTCTTCCTGGCACCACACCATCTCGGCGTTGCGGAAGCGCGAAAGCTCGTTGATCAGCGCCTTGGCGGGGAACGGGTAGAGCTGCTCCACGCGCAGCAGGTAGATGTCGTCGATCCCCCGCTTCTCGCGCTCTTCCAGGAGATCGAAGTAGACCTTGCCGGTACACATGACGACGCGGCGGATCTTGGAATCCTTGACCAGCTTGATCGGCCCGTCCTTCTGCTGCTGGGCATCGTCCCACAGCAGGCGATGGAAGGAGCTTTCGCCGCTCATTTCCGACAGCGTCGACACCGCCCGCTTGTGGCGCAGCAGCGACTTCGGCGTCATCAGGATCAGCGGCTTGCGGAAGTCGCGCTTCAGCTGGCGCCGCAGGATGTGGAAATAGTTGGCCGGCGTGGTGCAGTTGGCCACCTGCATGTTGTCCTCGGCACAAAGCTGCAGCCAGCGCTCCAGGCGGGCCGACGAGTGCTCCGGCCCCTGGCCTTCGTAGCCATGCGGCAGCAGGCATACCAGGCCGGACATGCGCAGCCACTTGCGTTCGCCCGACGAGATGAACTGGTCGAAGACGACCTGGGCACCGTTGGCGAAATCGCCGAACTGGGCTTCCCAGAGCGTCAGCGCGTTCGGCTCGGCCAGCGAATAGCCGTATTCGAACCCGAGCACCGCCTCTTCCGAGAGCATCGAGTTGATGACCTCGTAATTGGCCTGGTTGGAACCCAGGTTGTTGAGCGGGATGTAGCGGGTCTCGTCGCGCTGGTCGTAGAGCACGGAATGGCGCTGCGAGAACGTGCCGCGCTCGCAGTCCTGGCCAGACAGGCGCACCGGGTGGCCTTCCAGCAGGATCGATCCGAAGGCAAGTGCCTCGCCGGTCGCCCAGTCGATTCCCTCGCCGGATTCGATCATCGCCGCGCGGTTGTCCATGAACCGCTTGATGGTCCGGTGCGCTTCGAAGCCTTCCGGCACTTCGGCCAGCTTCTTGCCGATTTCCTTGAGCGTCTTGATCGGCATGGCCGTCTTGCCGCGGCGCTGCTCGTCGGCCGTGTCCGCCGTCCGGAAGCCCGACCAGGCGCCGTCGAGCCAGTCGGCCTTGTTGGGCTTGAAGGAATTGCCGGCGTCGAACTCGGTCTCCAGGTGCGCGCGCCAGTCGGCCTTCATCTTCTCCACTTCGCCCTCGGTGAGGAGACCCTCGCCGATCAGCTTCTCGGCATAGAGCTGCACCGTGGTCTTGTGCGCGCGGATCTTCTTGTACATCAGCGGCTGCGTGAACGCCGGTTCGTCACCCTCGTTGTGGCCGAAGCGGCGGTAGCAGAACATGTCGATGACCACCGGCTTGTGGAAGATCATCCGGAATTCCGTCGCCACCTTGGCGGCATAGGTCACCGCTTCCGGATCGTCGCCGTTCACATGGAAGATCGGCGCCTCGATCATCTTCGCCACGTCCGACGGATAGGGCGAGGAACGCGAGAAGCGCGGATTGGTCGTGAAGCCGATCTGGTTGTTGATGATGAAGTGGATCGTGCCGGCCACGCGATGGCCGCGCAGCGCCGAAAGGCCGAGGCACTCCGGCACCACGCCCTGGCCGGCGAAGGCGGCATCGCCGTGCAGCAGCAGCGGCAGCACGGCCGCGCGGGCTTCCAGCGGCAGCACTTCCTCGCGCTTGCGCCCGAAATTCTGGTCCTGCTTGGCGCGCGCCTTGCCCATGACGACCGGGTTGACGATTTCCAGGTGGGACGGGTTGGCCGTCAGCGAAAGGTGCACCTTGTTGCCGTCGAACTCGCGGTCCGAGGAGGCGCCGAGGTGATACTTCACGTCGCCCGACCCCTCCACCTCGTCAGGGGCGAAGGAGCCGCCCTTGAACTCGTGGAAGACGGCGCGGTGGGGCTTGCCCATCACCTGGGTCAGAACGTTGAGGCGGCCGCGGTGGGCCATGCCGAGCACGATTTCCTTCATGCCCATGTTGCCGCCGCGCTTGATGATCTGCTCCAGCGCCGGGATCAGGCTTTCGCCGCCGTCCAGGCCGAAGCGCTTCGTGCCCTTGTACTTGACGTCGATGAACTGTTCGAAGCCTTCCGCCTCGATCAGCTTTTGCAGGATCGCCTTCTTGCCCATGTCGGTGAAGGCCACGCCCTTGTCCGGTCCCTCGATACGCTCCTGGATCCAGGCCTTCTCCTCCGGGTTGGAGATGTGCATGAACTCCACGCCCATCGTCGAGCAGTAGGTGCGCTTGAGGATGTCGAGCATCTCGTTGATGGTCGCGAACTCGAGGCCCAGCACGTGGTCGATGAAGATCGGCCGGTCGTAATCGTCCGGGGAGAAGCCATAGGCCTCCGGCGACAGCTCGTTGTAGTCCTCCTTCAGCCCGGCAATGCCCAGCGGGTCGAGGTTGGCATGCAGATGGCCGCGCATGCGGTAGGCACGGATCATCATGATCGCCCGCACCGAGTCGCGCGCCGCCTTGGCCACTTCCTCGGCGGTCATGCCGGGGCCGACCTGGCGCCGTTCCGTTTTGTCGGACAGCTTGGCGGTCATGTGGGCCTCGACCTGGCCCCAGTCGCCGTCCAGCGCCGAGACCAGCTCGCCATTCGCCGCGATCGGCCAGTTGTCGCGCTTCCACGAGGCGCCGCGGGCGTTCTTCTTCACGTCTTCCGCGTCATCGTGGAGCTGCGAGAAGAACGCGCGCCACTGCTCGTCGACCGAGCCGGGGTTCTCCTGGTAGCGGGCATAGAGCTCGTCGATGTAGGCGGCATTGCCACCGTAAAGGAACGAGGTCTGTTCGAAAATGTCGTTGGCCTGGTCGTTTCGTGCCATCAGCGCTTCCGGATCGTCTGTCCGGCTCCTTGGTGATCGCGGCCTGCGCCCTCGATGGCGCCTGTCTGCCCGCGGGTTTCCCTCCGGGGGTGGCCGAGGCCGGGCGCCTGCCCGGCCTCGAAGCCGTGTCGTATCAGGGCCTCACTCGCCCTTGAGCACTTTCACCAGCGTGCTGCCGAGCTGCGCCGGCGACGGCGACACGCGGATTCCCGCGGCTTCCATGGCCGCGATCTTGTCTTCCGCGCCGCCCTTGCCGCCGGAAATGACCGCGCCGGCATGGCCCATCGTGCGCCCGGGAGGCGCCGTGCGGCCCGCGATGAAACCGGCCATCGGCTTCTTGCGGCCCTTTTTCGCCTGCTCGGTCAGCCACTCGGAGGCTTCCTCCTCGGCCGAACCGCCGATCTCGCCGATCATGATGATCGATTCCGTCTCGGGGTCGTCGAGGAACAGGTCGAGCACGTCGATGAACTCGGTGCCCTTCACCGGGTCGCCGCCGATGCCCACGGCTGTCGACTGGCCGAGCCCGGCGTTCGTCGTCTGGAACACCGCCTCGTAGGTCAGCGTGCCGGAGCGCGACAGGATGCCCACCGAGCCCTTCTTGAAGATGTTGCCAGGCATGATACCGATCTTGCACTCGTCCGGCGTCAGCACGCCCGGGCAGTTCGGGCCGATGAGGCGCGAGGCCGACGTGTCGAGCAGCGCCTTCACCTTGACCATGTCCTGCACCGGGATGCCCTCGGTGATGCAGACGATGAGCGGAATCTCGGCCTCGATGGCCTCGATGATGGCAGCCGCCGCACCGGCCGGCGGCACGTAGACCACGGAGGCGTCGGCACCGGTTGCGGCCTTGCCCTCGGCGACCGAGGCGAAGATCGGCAGCTTGTCGCCGCCCGCTCCTTCCCAGGTCTCGCCACCCTTCTTCGGGTGAATGCCGCCAACCATCTTGGTGCCATGGTAGGCGAGCGCCTGCTCGGTGTGGAACGTGCCGGTCTTGCCGGTCAGGCCCTGGACCAGAACCTTCGTGTCCTTGTTGATGAGGATCGACATCGGTATCAGGCTCCCTTCACAGCGGCGACGATCTTCTTCGCCGCGTCGTCCAGATCGTCGGCCGCGATCACGTTGAGGCCGGATTCGTTGATGATCTTCTTGCCCAGGTCGACGTTGGTGCCTTCCAGGCGCACGACCAGCGGCACCTTCAGGCCCACTTCCTTGACGGCCGCGACCACGCCCTCGGCGATGACGTCGCACTTCATGATGCCGCCGAAGATGTTGACCAGGATGCCGGTCACGTTCGGGTCCGCCGTGATGATCTTGAACGCCGCCGTCACCTTCTCCTTGGACGCGCCGCCGCCGACATCGAGGAAGTTCGCCGGCTCGGCGCCGTAGAGCTTGATGATGTCCATCGTAGCCATGGCAAGGCCGGCGCCGTTGACCATGCAGCCGATGTTGCCGTCCAGCGCCACGTAGGCGAGGTCGTACTTGGAGGCTTCGATTTCCTTCTCGTCCTCTTCCGTCTTGTCACGAAGGGCCATGATGTCGTCGTGGCGGAACAGGGCGTTGTTGTCGAAGGAGACCTTGGCGTCGAGCACGCGCAGGCGGCCGTTGGTCATCACGATCAGCGGGTTGATCTCCAGAAGGCTCATGTCCTTCTCGACATAGGCCTTGTAGAGGATCGGGAACAGGGCCATGCCGTCCTCGCGGGCCGCGCCCTCGAGCTTCAGCGCATCGCAAAGCGCGGCGCTGTCGGCATCCGTCACCCCGGCATCCGGGTCGATCGCCACGGTGACGATCTTCTCCGGCGTTTCCTCGGCCACCGCCTCGATGTCCATGCCGCCCTCGGTGGAGACCACGAAGGCGTTGCGGCCGACCGTGCGGTCGACGAGGATGGAGAGATACAGCTCGCGGTCGATGTCGGCACCGTCCTCGATGTAGAGGCGGTTGACCTGCTTGCCGGCCGGCCCTGTCTGCTTGGTCACCAGCGTGTTGCCGAGCATCTCGTTGGCGTTGGTCACCACCTCTTCGATGCTCTTGGCCAGGCGCACACCGCCCTTGGCGTCGGCGGGAAGTTCCTTGAACTTGCCCTTGCCGCGGCCTCCGGCGTGGATCTGCGACTTGACCACGTAGAGCGGTCCCGGCAGCGACTTGGCCGCGGCCTCGGCCTCGGAGGCCTCGAAGATGGCGACGCCGTCGGCGACGGGCGCGCCGTAACCCTTCAGGACCTGCTTGGCCTGATACTCATGAATGTTCATGGAAATCCTCTCCTCAGTCCTTCAGCTGCGGCGCGATGTTCTGGCAGGCCTCGCAAAGGCCGGCGACCGCGCTGACAGACGTCTCGAACATCTTCTGTTCGCTCTTGCTGAACTCCAGTTCGACGATCCGCTCCACACCATCGGCGCCGATCACGGTCGGCACGCCGACATACATGTTCTTCACGCCGTACTCGCCGTTCAGGTAGGCCGCGCAGGGCAGCACGCGCTTCTTGTCCTTCAGGTAGGCTTCCGCCATGGCGATAGCCGACGTCGCGGGTGCGTAATAGGCCGAGCCCGTCTTCAGCAACGCGACGATCTCGCCGCCGCCCTTGCGGGTGCGCTCGACGATGGCATCCAGCTTCTCCTTGGAGGTCCAGCCCATCTTGATCAGGTCCGGCAGCGGGATGCCGGCGACCGTCGAATAGCGGGTCATCGGCACCATGTCGTCGCCGTGGCCGCCCAGCGTCATCGCCGACACGTCCTCGACGGAAACGCCGAACTCCTCGGCGAGGAAGTAGCGGAAGCGCGCCGAGTCGAGCACGCCGGCCATGCCGACGACCTTGTTCTTCGGCAGGCCGGAGAACTTCTGCAGCGCCCAGACCATCGCGTCGAGCGGGTTGGTGATGCAGATCACGAAGGCGTTCGGAGCGTATTTCTTGATGCCGGCGCCGACCTGTTCCATGACCTTGAGGTTGATGCCGAGCAGGTCGTCGCGGCTCATGCCCGGCTTGCGCGGCACGCCGGCGGTGACGATGCAGACGTCAGCACCCTCGATCGCGGCATAGTCGTTCGCGCCGGTGAACTTCGCGTCGAAGCCCTCGACCGGGGCGGATTCGGCAATATCGAGGCCCTTGCCCTGCGGGACGCCTTCGGCGATGTCGAACAGGACGACGTCGCCCAGTTCCTTCAGACCGATCATGTGGGCCAGCGTGCCGCCGATCATGCCCGAACCGATCAGCGCAATCTTGTTGCGTGCCATGTGCTAGTCTTCCCTTCTGCTGCGCCCGGAAGTGAGGCCCGTCGGAGCCTGCTAAGCGGGCAGGAATGGTGGAGCCGCCGGACATGCCTCGAGCACCCGGTTCGCCGGGGGTCGCATAGACTCGGACGGCATTTTTTTCAACCGATTCTTTAGTTCCCAGCAAAATCAATCGTTTGAAATCTCTATTTCTTACGTAAAAGTAAGAAATTTGCTCAGGACAAGGCCAGCGCTTGTCATTCCGGCCCTCCCACGGGGTGGCTTCGGAACCCGTGGATGCAACCATTTCACGCTGTTCGCCGGTCGTCCACCCCTGCATCCGCGCCCCCTGTCAGCCCGCATCGTGGTCCCGCGTGTGGGCAATCCAGTCCGCGCTCTGCATTTCGATGAGCCGCGAAGCGGTGCGGTCGAATTCGAACAGCTCGGTACCCGATGTCCCCTTGTAAAGACCGGTCGGACCGGCCTCGGCCGACAGGATCAGCCGCACGCGCCGGTCGTAGAGCGTATCCACCAGCAGGATGAAGCGCTTGGCCTCGTTCCGGTTCTCGTTGAACATCACCGGCACGTGGTCGAGCATGATCGCGTCGAACCGGTTGGCGAGGGCCAGGAAGTCGCGCGCGCCCATCGGCTTGACGCAAAGATCCTGGAAGGAGAACCGCGCCGCCCGTCCGCAGGTCCGTTCCGCGTGGATCGACCGGCCCATGAGGTCCAGCGTCACCGGCTGCTCGCCATGGCCGTCGCAGATCTTTGTCCACGAGGCGTCCATGGCCGCATCCGCTTGCGGACCCAGCGGCGTGACGTAGACATCGATGCGGTCGAGTTCCCGCAGCCGGTAGTCGGTGTCGATATCGACGCTGATCACGTCGGTATGCTTTTCCAGCACGTCGATGAAGGGCGTGAACAGCGAGCGGTTGAGCCCGTCCTTGTAGAGGTTGCGTGGCGCCACGTTTGATGTCGCCACCAATACTACGCCTTCGGCGAACAGCGCCGAGAACAGCCGGCTGAGGATCATCGCGTCCGCGATATCCGTCACCGTGAACTCGTCGAAGCAGATCAGCCAGCTTTCAGAGGCAATGTCGGCGGCGACCGGCGGGATCGGGTCATCGCCCTTGGCGGTTCCCGCTTTCACCGCGGCCCGGTGCCGGGTGATGCGGTCGTGCACGTCGGCCATGAAGTCGTTGAAATGGGCCCGCCGCTTGCGCCGTGCGGGCGCAAGGTCGAAGAACAGGTCCATCAACATGGTCTTGCCGCGGCCGACACCGCCATGCAGGTAAAGGCCGCGCACCGCTTCCGGCCTCGCCTTGCGCCGCGCGAACATCCACCCCAGCGCCGAGGACTTGCGCTGCAGGCGTTTCTCGGAAATCTCGTCGATCAACCGGTCAAGACGCCGCGCGATGCGCCGCTGCTCGTCATCGGCCTGCAGGCTGCCGGTCCGGGCAAGGTGATCGTATCGGTCGAGGACGGTCGGATGCGTCGGCGCTGGTTCGGAAGGAGCCATGCGGGGGCAAGCCTGTCGGATGGAGCAGACCCGGCGCCGGACACCCGGACCCGCGCCGGCGTTGCGTCAGCGGAAGATCGAGACCGACTGGCCCGAACTGGTCGTCCCGTCGAGCTTTTCGTTGCCGGACTTGTAGAGCCGGGCAACCGTGTCGCCATTCTCGTTGTAGAGCACCACCTGGGCGCCCTTCACGTCCCAGCCGCGCACGTTGGCCATGTCGCCCGCGCAGCCGCGCGTTCCGCCGCGCGAACCGTTGCCGTACTTGGTCAGGGTGAGGAACATCTGGCAGGTCGACCCGCCGCTGCGCGTCTTCCAGCTTCCCACCAGCGAATTCTTCGTCACCGGCGCGCTGCCGGGCGGGGGAGTGAGCGGTGCCGTCGGATCGGTGGATGCCACTTCCGGCTGGTCGCTGACCTCTTCGCCGGGCGCGGCCGGAAAGCCGGAGGGCTGTGGATCGGGCTGCGACGGCGGCGGCAACTGTTCCTGCTCGACCGGGGCGACCGGAGCCGGCGTCAGGGGGGCGGGCTGCGTGTTCAGGCGGCCCATGCGCTCACTCTGGCAGGCTGTCAGGCCAAGCGCCGAAACGCACGCCGCTGCCAACGCCCAGTGCTTCATCCCCATCGTCAAACCCTCTCTTCCATCGCGGTTGCGCCACGGCATCGCTATTCGAATGCCTTTAGAAAACGGCGCTTTGGCGGCAATATCAACCGATCAGGGTTAATATTGCGTTGTGAAACCGTTTCACAACGGCCCTGTTACGTGCAGAATGACGACTTGCCGTGGTCGGTTCCCTGTTCGTCCGGAACCTCCCGGATTGTTCCGCATTGAAAGTCTGAGCCGGGTGGTCCGGCACAAATCAACCGGAGCTTTTTCCATGATCAAATGGATCGTCATTCTCCTCATCGTTGCAGCCGTCGCGTCCCTGCTCGGTTTCAACACGCTGTCCGGCGCTGCCCTGACCGGCGCAAAGCTGCTGATCGGCATCCTGCTGGTGCTGTTTCTGCTGGTCATCCTCGGCATCGTGGTCGTCGCATAGGCCAGGCCGGCCCGGAACGATATGAGAACGGCCGTGCCGGCCGCCTGGCGGCCCCGGCACGGCGGCCTTCATTGGCCGTGACAGGCTGGACGCCTGTCGCGGCAGTCCCTATCTCTGCACCATGAACAGACGGCACTTTCTGGCCTTGACGGCAACGGGGGGTCTTGCGGCCATGGCTGGCATCTTTTCCTGGGTCCGCCTTGCGCGGGCCAATCCCTACTATTCCGGACCCGTTTCGGATCATTTCGACGGCCGCGCCTTTTTCAATCCTGACGGAATCGAGCCGCGCGGTTTTGCCGACCTGCTTCGCTGGCAGTTCAACGGCGAGCGGAAGGACTGGCCGGCGCAGTTCGCCTCGCCCCATCCGCCGGCGAGACCCGAACCCCGCATCACCGGCGATGGCCTGCGCCTGACCATGGTGGGTCACGCGACCCTGCTGATCCAGGTTGCCGGCATGAACATCCTCACCGACCCGGTCTGGTCCGACCGCGCCTCGCCCGTGTCTTTTGCCGGTCCGAAGCGCGTCAACGAACCCGGCATTCAGTTCGACGACCTGCCGCCGGTCGATGTCGTGCTGCTCACGCACAATCACTACGACCATCTCGACGTCGACACGCTGGCCCGCCTGCATAGCGCGCATGATCCGCTCGTCGTCACGCCGCTCGGAAATGACGCCATCGTCCGCTCGGCGGTTCGGGACATGCGCATCACCACCGGCGACTGGGGCGATGTCGTTCGCGCCGGCCCCGTATCCCTTCACTTCGAGCCCTGCCATCACTGGTCGGCACGCGGCATGAACGACCGGCGCATGGCGCTGTGGGCGGCCTTCGTCATCGACACCCCGGCCGGCCGCATCTACCACGTTGGCGATACCGGCTTCCACGAAGGCCGGAATTATCGCGCTGCCGCAGAGAAACACGGTGATTTCCGCCTGGCCATCCTCCCCTTCGGCGCCTACGAGCCGCGCTGGTTCATGAAGGGCCAGCACCAGAACCCCGACGAGGCGGTCGAGGGGTTCCGCCTGGCCAATGCCGCCTATGCCGCCGGCCACCACTGGGCGACCTTCCAACTCACCGACGAGGCCATCGAGGAACC
Source organism: Zhengella mangrovi (assembly GCF_002727065.1). Lineage (GTDB taxonomy): Bacteria > Pseudomonadota > Alphaproteobacteria > Rhizobiales > Rhizobiaceae > Zhengella > Zhengella mangrovi. The sequence continues at coordinate 135,722 of NZ_PDVP01000001.1, forward strand.
GCGTCATCGTCTCCGGGCTGCGCTTGACGGCGCCGGCGTCTCGCGTGACCGGTTCCGCCCCATGCTGCCCGGCGAGGTCTTCGACGTGCCGGCAACGGCAGCAGGCCTGGCAGCCACCTGACACCGTGCTCACCGGCCGCCGCGCCGCGGCAACCGGCAATGACTGGAATTTCAACCGCTCTTCGGCCATATAGGCGCAAGGAACGGAGCCAGAATGCCATGGCGGCGCCAGCGCCCTTTGCAAAGATGAACGGACTGGGAAACCAGATCATCGTCGCCGACATGCGCGGCCGCGCCGATCGAATTGCGCCCGCCGCGGCGATTGCCCTGGCCGGCGACCCGGCAACGGCCTTCGACCAGATCATGGCGATCCACGATCCGCGCGTGCAGGGCACGGACAACTACATCGAGATCATAAATTGCGACGGCACCCAGGCACAGGCCTGCGGCAACGGCACGCGTTGCGTGGTCCAGGCGCTCGCCGCCGAGACCGGCCGGTCCGCCTTCACCTTCCAGACGCTTGCCGGAATCCTGACGGCCCAGGAGCATGCAGACGGCCTGATATCGGTCGACATGGGCGAGCCTCGTTTCGGCTGGCAGGACATCCCGCTCGCCGAGGAATTTCATGACACCCGGATGATCGAACTGCAGATCGGCCCGATCGACGCGCCCGTCCTGCATTCTCCCTCCGTCGTGTCGATGGGCAATCCCCACGCTATCTTCTGGGTCGACCGCGACGTCTGGAGCTATGATCTCGACCGGTTCGGCCCGCTGTTGGAAAACCACCCGATCTTTCCCGAGCGCGCCAACATCTCCATCGCGCAGATCCGGTCCCGGTCCGAGGTGACGATCCGAACCTGGGAGCGCGGCGCCGGGCTGACGCGCGCCTGCGGCTCGGCGGCCTGCGCCACGGCCGTGGCGGCCATTCGCCTGCGCCGCATGGACCGGCAGGTGACCGTGCATGTTCCGGGCGGTCCGCTGGGCATCGAATGGCGGGATGACAATCACGTTGTCATGACTGGCCCGGCAGAATGGGAATTCTCCGGGACGCTGGATCCGGCGACCGGTGCCTGGACCCGCGACACGGAAGGCGTGGCTTGATGGGTGTCGAGATCGTCACCTTCGGCTGCCGGCTCAATGCCTACGAGTCCGAGGTCATGAAGCGCGAGGCCGAGGCCGCCGGTCTCGGTGCGCTGGAAGGCGGGGCGGTGGTCATCAACACCTGCGCGGTCACGGCGGAGGCCGTCCGCCAGGCCCGCCAGACGATTCGCAAGGCCCGCCGCGACAATCCGCAGGCCCGCATCATCGTCACCGGCTGCGCCGCCCAGACCGAGGCGGAGACCTTCGGCGGCATGGACGAGGTCGATCTCGTCATCGGCAACGACGACAAGCTGAAGGCGCAAAGCTATCGCGCCCTGCCCGAGTTCGGCGTCAACGACTTCGAGAAGGTGCGGGTCAACGACATCTTCGAGGTGCGCGAGACGGCGTCCCACATGGTCGATGCCATCGAGGGCCGTGCCCGCGCTTTCGTCCAGGTGCAGAACGGCTGCGACCACCGCTGCACCTTCTGCATCATCCCCTATGGCCGCGGCCATTCCCGCTCCGTGCCGGCCGGCGGCGTGGTCGACCAGGTCCGGCGCCTTGTCGGCAACGGTTACCGCGAGGTGGTGCTGACCGGCGTGGACCTCACCTCCTGGGGTGCCGACCTGCCCGGAGAGCCGAAGCTTGGCCGCCTGGTCAGGGCGATCCTCGCCCAGGTGCCGGACCTCGACCGGCTGCGCCTGTCGTCCATCGATTCCATCGAGGCGGACGATGCCCTGCTGGACGCCATCGCGACCGAGCCGCGCCTGATGCCGCACCTGCACCTGTCGCTCCAGGCCGGCGACGACATGATCCTCAAGCGCATGAAGCGCCGCCACCTGCGCGACGACTCCATCCGGTTCTGCGAGGAGGTGCGCCGCCTGCGCCCGGACATCGTATTCGGCGCCGACCTGATCGCCGGGTTCCCGACCGAGACCGACGCCATGTTCGAGAACACGCTGAAACTCGTGGCCGATTGCGGCCTGACGCATCTCCACGTCTTCCCGTTTTCCGCCCGCAAGGGCACACCGGCCGCCCGCATGCCGCAGGTCGAAAAGGCCTTGCGCAAGGAACGCGCCGCCCGCCTGCGCGCTGCCGGCGACAGCGCCTACGCCGCGCACCTGGCCCGCCTGGCCGGCACGTCCCAGTCGGTCCTCGTCGAGAAGCCGGGGATCGGACGCACGGCGGACTTCACCCTGGCTGCAGCCGAAGGCGAGCCCGGCACCATCCGCACCGTCGCCGTGACCGGTCATGACGGTGAGAAACTTCTGACCCGCCCGGCGCTGGCCGGCGCGGCATAGGCCAACCAGCGACAGGAACAGGCATGGCGTTCGGCTTCATCAAGAAAGTCTTCTCCTTCGGCAAGAAGGAAGTGGAAGAGCGTCCGGCCGACGACGAAAGCGCAACCGTCGCCGTACCCGAACAGGCCGCGGATGCCGAACCGGAAGCATCCCCGGCACCACTGGCCGAAACGGCCTCCGTTGCCGAGCCCGAACCAGAACTTGCTCCCGAAGCGTTGAAGCCTGAGCCTGAGCCTGAGCCTGAGCCTGAGCCTGAGCCTGAGCCTGAGCCTGAGCCTGAGCCTGAGCCTGAGCCTGAGCCTGAGCCTGAGCCTGAGCCTGAGCCTGAGCCTGAGCCTGCGCCTGAGCCTGAGCCTGAGCCTGAGCCTGAGCCTGAGCCTGAGCCTGAGCCTGAGCCTGAGCCTGAGCCTGAGCCTGAGCCTGAGCCTGAGCCTGAGCCTGAGCCTGAGCCTGAGCCTGAGAAAGCGGTCTCGCCACCGGCACCGGCCGTCAAGCCCGAATCATCCTCGGGCACGGTCACGGTTTCCCGCTCGGTCGAGCGCAAGGGCGAACCCGAACCGCAGCCGGAAGCCGCGGCTCCCCGCCAGGGCTGGTTCCAGCGTCTTCGTGCCGGCCTGTCGCGCTCGTCGCAGAACCTCACCTCGGGCATTGCCGGTGTCTTCACCAAGCGCAAGCTGGACGAAGATACGCTGCAGGATCTCGAGGACGTGCTGATCCAGGCCGATCTCGGAATCGAGACCGCCATGCGCATCACCGACACGCTGGCCTCCGGGCGTTACGGCCGCGAGGTGAGTGGCGAGGAAGTCCGCTCCGTCATGGCCGGCGAGGTGGAAAAGGTGCTCGCTCCCGTCGCCCAGCCGCTGGAACTGGACCTGTCGCACAAGCCGCATGTCATCCTCGTCGTCGGGGTCAACGGAACCGGCAAGACAACGACCATCGGCAAGCTGGCCGCCAAGCTGACCGACGGCGGGCTGGACGTCATGCTGGCGGCCGGCGACACGTTCCGTGCCGCCGCCATCGAGCAGCTTCACATCTGGGGTGAGCGGACCGGAGCACCGGTCGTTTCCTCGAAGCTCGGTGCCGACGCTGCCGGCCTAGCCTACGATGCCTTCGTCAAGGCGAAGGAGGCCGGTTCGGACGTGCTGATCATCGACACCGCAGGCCGGCTGCAGAACAAGGCCGAACTGATGGAGGAACTGGCCAAGGTCGTCCGCGTGCTGCAGAAGCATGACCCGGAGGCTCCCCACACCGTGCTGCAGACGCTGGATGCCACGACCGGCCAGAACGCCATGAACCAGGTCGAGATCTTCCGCAACGTCGCCGGCGTCAACGGCCTTGTCATGACCAAGCTCGATGGCACGGCGCGCGGCGGCATCCTGGTCGCCATTGCCGCCAAGTACAGGCTGCCGGTCTACTTCATCGGCGTCGGCGAAGGCATCGACGACCTGGAACCCTTCGCGGCCGCCGACTTCGCCAGGGCGATAGCCGGCACCGGCTGATTGGCCGCGCTTCCGGCACTGGCAATTGCCGGGTCGAACGACTAGGTGAAGCGGATGGCCGCCCGGCGTGCCGCCGCATGATGGAAACGAACTGGAAGGCAATCATGTCCGAACCGGTATTCGAGCGCGATCCCGGCGATCCCAAGCGCAAGGAAATGAACCCTCTGCTCAAGCTGGCACTGGAAGTGGGCCCGCTGATGGTCTTCTTCTTCGCCAACGCGCGCGGCGAATGGCTGGCCGCCCGCTTCCCCGTGCTCTCCGACCTTGGCGGTCCGCTGTTCATCGCTACCGGCCTGTTCATGGCGGCGACCGCCATCGCCCTTGCCACGTCCTGGGCACTGGTCCGCACGCTGCCCATCATGCCGCTGATCTCCGGCGTCATCGTCTTCGTCTTCGGCGGGCTGACCCTGTGGCTGCACGATGAAACCTTCATCAAGATGAAGCCGACCATCATCAACACCCTGTTCGGCCTGGTCCTGCTCGGCGGGCTGGTCTTCGGGAAATCCCTGCTCGGCTACGTCTTCGACAGCGCCTTCCGGCTCGACGCCGACGGCTGGCGCAAGCTGACCCTGCGCTGGGGGCTGTTCTTCCTGTTCCTGGCCATTGCCAACGAAGTGGTCTGGCGGCTGTTCTCCACCGACACCTGGGTGGCCTTCAAGGTCTGGGGCATCATGCCGATCACGCTGGTTTTCACCATGAGTCAGATGCCGTTGATCATGAAGCATTCGCTCGAGGAACCGGAAACGCCCGGCGAGTGATCAGTTCACGCGCCGCGCGGCATGGGCCTGGCAGACCGTACCGAGCGCCGGCCCTGACAGGCTGAACGATTGCACGCAGACCCGGTAGCGATGCGACGGTGCATCGCCGAAAGGCACGAACACCGTCACCTTGCGAAAGGCGCCCGGCTGCAGCACCGCTTCGATCGGCCTTACCTCGGCCGCGAGCGGCTTTCCATCGGCCGAAACGACGGAGAAAACACGCCGTACCGGCGCGGCGCCCGCATTGCGGCTGATGAACTGGAGACCGGATTCATCGGAAAAGCTGACGCTGCTGGCCGAAACGACGGTCAGCGCGGTCCGGCCCCGCTCGGGAACCTGGCCGGAAAAGGAGACCGAGGCGGAGCCCGCCATCGCCGGCCCGGCAGCGATGGCAAGACCCAGTGCCGCCACCATTCCCGTTTTCCTGGCCCGCATGAACGCCATCACCGCTTCCCGCATCATGGTTAACGCGCTGTTAACCTGCCTCGTCGGGAAAGGCGTTGCAAGCGGCATGCCATGGCAGGATGCCCGGAATTCACCGCTGGAAGCGGGCAATGATGGCGGGCGATTGGCGTTTCGCGATCCGGATTGCGAACGCTGTACCAGGCCGGGACGCGGGTCAGCGTCTCAGGTTGGCACTTTCTCCGGGCGGATTGGAGAAGGGCGCGCCGCCCTCGCCGTTCTGGATTGCGCGTTCGGCCGCGAGCATCCAGTGGACGGTCGGAAAGGCGATCTCGTCATAGGGGATCTCGTCCCAGCCATAGAGCGCGACTTCCGCGCTTTCCGGCCCGGCGGCGATCGCGGGGTCGTCCAGCGTGGCCCGGTAGATGAGTTGCACCTGGCTGATGCGCGGGACGGAATAAACCGCCAGCAGGCTCTCGATGCGGATCGCCGCGCAGGCTTCCTCCAGCGCTTCGCGCGCCGCGCCGGCCTGCGGCGTCTCGCCCAGTTCCATGTAGCCGGCCGGCACTGTCCAGAAACCCGAGCGCGGCTCGATGGCGCGCCGGCACATCAGGATCTTGCCCTCGTGCCGGACCACGGAACCGACCACGATCTTCGGGTTCTGGTAGTCGACGAAGCCGCAATGGCCGCAGACCCGACGTTCCAGGGAATCGCCATCGGGAACGCTGAAATGAAACCGCACCGGAAGATCGTCTGTCATGCACCGTTTATAGGGCGGTGACGTGCGGCGCGCCAGCACCGAACGCTTGACGAAAACGCCAGTCGGCGTAGCGTCATCGAAGCGGCACGCCCCGCCGCGTTTCGATCCAGGAGCCTTTCCATGAGGATGATTGCCACCGCTGCGGCGGGCCTGCTTGCAATGATGACGGCCGTTCAGGCGCAGCCCGTCGTCGACGGGATCTATTACACGCTCTCGACCGAGTTCCGCGGCCCGGACATGCGCCTCGACGTGGTCAACGGCGGCCCGCTGGACAACCTGACCCACCTCGTCCCGGCCGAGGACGTTTCAGGCCAGTACTGGCACTTCATCGACGAGGGCAATGGCTACTACCGCCTGACGACCATGTTTCGCGGCGAGGACATGTGCCTCGATGTGTTCAACGGCGGCGACCGCAACAACCAGGTTCATCTGACCCAGTGCGGCAACTATTCAGGCCAGTTCTGGCTGATCTCCGGCGACGACAGCGGCTATTTCCGCCTCACGACCCAGTTCAGGGGCCCCCGACATGTGCCTCGACATCTTCAATGGCGGACCCGACAACAACATGCCGCACCTGACCGGTTGCGCGAACTATTCCGGCCAGTTCTGGGAAATCGCGCCGACCGATATGCAGGTGCAGTAGTGGCAGCACCGGCTCTGGGGCGTCACTGCGCCGCCAGGGCCTTTTCGATTTCCGGCATCAGCCGGTCGCGGATGACCTCCGGCGTGAACGGTCCGGTCTGCTTCCACAGGATCGTGCCGTTCCGGCCGACGAGATAGGTCTCGGGCACGCCGTAGACGCCCCAGTTGATCGCCGCGCGGCCCGTCTGGTCGACGCCGAGCATGGTGAAGGGATTGCCGAGGTCGCTCAGGAAAGAGCGCGCTTGCGCCGGCTTGTCCTTGTAGTTCAGCCCGACGAGTTCGAAGCGGCCGTCCTTCTGCAATTCCATCAGCAGCGGATGTTCCTGCCGGCACGGCACGCACCACGATGCCCAGACGTTGACCAGCGAGACCTTGCCTTTCAGCGCTTGCGTCGAGAACCCGGGAAGATCGACTCCCTCCAGCGGCGGCAGGTCCGTTTCCGGCGCCTCGGTTCCGATCAGCACGGAGGGCACGATGGAAGCGTCCTCGCCCGAAAGGAGCTGCATCAGGAAGACACCCGAGAGGGCCACGAACAGGACGAGCGGAAGGATCACCAGCCAGCGGCGCGCGCCGCCGGCCTCGTTCTGCGCCCCGGTTTCGTCGCTCATTGCACGGTCATCCCTTGTCGGAGCGCCGGCGAACGCCGCGCGCTTCCAGTTCGGCCAGTTCGCGGCGCCGCGCGCGCATGTCGAGAATGATCCACGCGGCCAGCCCGCCAAGGGCAACCACGGTCATGGCATAGGCAGCGAAGACATAGGCGGCATGATGTCCCATCGTGTCCGCTCCTCAGGCGTCGGCGCGGCGCGCCGCGATCCGGCGCATCGCGATCACCCTGCGCCGCCAGATCTCGGTGCGCATGGCCATGAAGTGCAGCGCGAAGAACAGCACCGTGAACGCCACCGCCATGATCATCAGCGGCCACAGCATCGACGGGTCGATCGTCGGTCCGCCCATCCTGAACACCGCGGCAGGCTGGTGCAGCGTGTTCCACCAGTCGACCGAGAACTTGATGATCGGGATGTTGATGAAGCCGACCAGCGTCACGATCGCCGCCGCGCGGGCGGCCTTGGCCGGATCATCCATGGCCCGCGTCAGCGCGATGATGCCGAGATACATCAGGAACAGCACGAAAACCGAGGTCAGCCGCGCGTCCCAGACCCACCAGGTGCCCCACATAGGCTTGCCCCAGACCGAGCCGGTGAACAGCGCCAGGAAGGTGAACACCGCGCCGATCGGCGCCGCCGCCTTGGCCGAGACATCGGCCAGCGGATGCCGCCAGACCAGCGTGCCGATCGAGGAGATCGCCATCACCGTGTAACACATCATCGACAGCCAGGCGAAAGGCACGTGGATGTACATGATCTGCACGGTGATGCCCTGCTGGTAGTCCTCAGGTGCCGTGAACGACATGTAGAGGCCGGTCGCGAGAAGCACGCCGGCAAGTCCCAGCAGCCACGGGATCAGGCGATCCGCCAGCGCGATGAAGCGTGTGGGATTGGCCAGCCGCGTGAACCAGCCCGCCTTGGCATCGGGCAATGTCTGTGTTTCGCTCATGACGCCTACATATCGGTTTCGCACCATATGGGCAATTGATTGCGATCATCGTGTGGCGGGAAAGCCCGCGTCAATCCGTCCCGCCCTTCAGTGCCGCGCCGGCGGCCACCGGTCCGAGCACCGCGAAGAACAGCGTCAGGGCCGACAGGATCAGGAACGGCGGCCAGAACGGGTCCGGGTCGTTGACGGCGCCGTAGGCCGCGGACACGCCGAAGATCAGCACCGGGATCACGAAGGGCAGGATCAGCACGGAGACGAGCAGCCCGCCGCGCGGCAGCGCCACGGCCACCGCAGCGCCCACCGCGCCGATGAAGGTGATGGCCGGGGTGCCGGCGGCGAGCGTCAGCGTCGCTGCGCCGATACCCACGGGCGTCATGTTCATGAACAGGCCGAGCAGCGGCGCCGCGATGACCAGCGGCAGCACGCTGGCCGTCCAGTGCGCCAGGCATTTCACGAACACGGTGAGCGCCAGCATGTGCCGGTCGCGCGCGATGATGACCAGGTCCAGCGCGCCGTCCTCCCGGTCCGCCTGGAAAAGCCGGTCGAGCCCGAGCAGCGCCGCCAGCAGGGCGCCGATCCACAGGATGGCCGGCCCGATCCGCGCCAGCAGGTTGAGGTCCGGCCCGACGCCGAAGGGGATCACGGCGACGACCGCGAGATAGAAAAGCAGGCCGACCAGCGCACCACCCCCGGCGCGAACGCCCAGTTTCAGGTCGCGGATGAAAAGAGCTAGCATCGCGTCGTATGCTCCCCCATGTCGAAGGAGCGGACCTTGTCCAGTCCGAGCGGGATATGCGTGGCGGCGATGATCATGCCGCCGTCCTCCATGTGCGCTTCCATCAGGGCTGCGAACTGGCGTTCGGAGGCCTTGTCGAGACCCGCCGTCGGCTCGTCGAGCAGCCAGATCGGCCGGTAGGAGACCAGCAGCTTGGCGATCGCGATCCGGCGCCGCTGGCCGGTCGACAGGTAGCCGAACGGCAGGTGCCCGATGGTCTCCAGCCCGACCATCTCCAGCGCTTCGGCGACGGGCATGTGCTCGTGCCCTTGGAACGATTGCCAGAAATCGAGGTTCTCGCGCACCGTCAGGGCCGGTTTCATGGCGTTCTGGTGCCCGAGGTAATGCTGGGCCGCCTCCAGCGTCGGGAATTCGTCGGTCGGCGCCTCCAGCAGCACCTCGCCCTCGGCCGGTTCCAGCAGGCCCGCGATCACGCGCAGCATGGTCGACTTGCCCGATCCGTTCGGTCCCGTCACCACCAGTCCCTCGCCTTCGCCGAGCGAAATCTCGACATCCGAGAAGATGATCTCGCCGCCGCGTTCGCCGGCGAGGCCTCTTGCCACAAGCCGCATCCTCGTCCCTTTTCTGTGCGGGCCAGCGGGCTCGTCCTGCGACGGATGCTGCAGCGCCCGAAAATATGCCTTTGGTTGGTCTGGCATCCTTCTACAAAATTCCCTATAAGCCCGGCAACCATGCCAGCGGCCGGCGTGGCAACCCTTTTTGCGCCGTACCCGGAAGCCATTGATGCCCAACATGGTTTTCGCGGGGCCGGACAGCGGAAATGGCCGCACCCGCACCTTCCCCACCGCGTCCGCGCGGCCAAGAGGCGTCCGCCCCGTTCGGCAGAATGATTGAGAACGAGGTCGCACGTGTCCAAGTCACTCGACAGTTTCAATTGCCGCCGCACGCTGACCGCTGCCGGCAAGGAATACGTCTACTACGATCTGAAGGAGGCCGAGAAGAACGGCCTTGAAGGCATTTCCCGCCTGCCCTTCTCCATGAAGGTGCTGCTGGAAAACCTGCTGCGCAACGAGGACGGCCGCTCCGTCACCAAGGCCGACGTCGAGGCCGTTGCCGCCTGGCTGAACGACAAGGGCACTGCCGGTCACGAGATCGCCTATCGCCCGGCCCGCGTGCTGATGCAGGACTTTACCGGCGTTCCCGCCGTCGTCGACCTGGCCGCCATGCGCGACGGCATCAAGGCGCTCGGCGGTGATCCGCAGAAGATCAACCCGCTCGTGCCCGTCGATCTCGTCATCGACCATTCCGTCATCGTCGACGAGTTCGGCAACCCCAATGCCTTTGCCCGCAACGTCGAGCTGGAATACCAGCGCAACGGCGAGCGCTACCGCTTCCTCAAGTGGGGCCAGCAGGCATTCAAGAACTTCCGCGTCGTGCCGCCCGGCACCGGCATCTGCCACCAGGTCAACCTCGAATACCTCGGCCAGACCGTCTGGACGAAGGACGAGGACGGCGCCACGGTGGCCTATCCCGACACCTGCGTCGGCACCGATTCCCACACCACCATGATCAACGGCCTGGGTGTCCTGGGCTGGGGCGTGGGCGGCATCGAGGCCGAGGCCGCCATGCTCGGCCAGCCGGTGTCCATGCTGCTTCCGGAGGTCATCGGCTTCAAGCTGACCGGCCGCCTGAAGGAAGGCATCACCGCCACCGACCTCGTGCTCACCGTCGTCCAGATGCTGCGCAAGAAGGGCGTGGTCGGCAAGTTCGTCGAGTTCTTCGGCGACGGCCTTGACCACCTGACCCTGGCCGACGCGGCGACCATCGCCAACATGGGCCCGGAATACGGCGCGACATGCGGCTTCTTCCCGGTCGATTCCGAGACGCTGAACTACCTCACCATGACCGGCCGCGCGGAGGACCGCATCGCGCTCGTCGAGGCTTACTCCAAGGCCCAGGGCATGTTCCGCGAAACGGGGTCGCCGGACCCCGTCTTCACCGACACCCTGGAACTGGACCTCGGCGACGTTGTCCCCTCCATGGCCGGCCCGAAGCGCCCCGAGGGCCGCATCCCGCTGGAGAAGATCGGCGAAGGCTTCCGCCAGGCGTTCACCGCCGAGTACAAGAAGGACGCCGGCGAGATCGACAGGCGCTACGACGTCGAGGGCGAGGACTATGACCTCGGTCACGGCGACGTCGCCATCGCGGCCATCACCTCGTGCACCAACACGTCCAATCCCTCGGTGCTGATCGGCGCCGGCCTGCTGGCACGCAACGCCAACCGGCTCGGCCTCAGGCAGAAGCCCTGGGTCAAGACCTCGCTGGCGCCCGGTTCGCAGGTCGTCGGCGAGTATCTGGCGAAGTCCGGCCTCCAGGCCGAACTCGACAAGATCGGCTTCAACCTGGTCGGCTTCGGCTGCACCACCTGCATCGGCAATTCCGGCCCGCTGCCGGGCCCGATCTCCAAGACGATCAACGACAAGGGCCTGATCGCGGCCGGCGTGCTCTCCGGCAACCGCAACTTCGAGGGCCGCATTTCGCCCGACGTCCAGGCCAACTACCTCGCCTCGCCGCCGCTCGTGGTCGCCTACGCGCTCGCCGGGACGGTCAACATCGACCTGACGTCCGAGCCGATCGGCCAGGACAAGGACGGCAAGGACGTCTTCCTGAAGGACATCTGGCCCTCCAACAAGGAGATCCAGGACTTCATCCAGAAGAACGTCACCCGTGAGCTTTTCGCATCCAAGTATGCCGACGTATTCAAGGGCGACGAGAACTGGCAGGCCGTCCAGGCTCCGGCCGGCGAGACCTATGCCTGGGACGACGATTCGACCTACGTCCAGAACCCGCCCTATTTCGCCGGCATGGCCAAGGCGGCCGGACAGGTCTCCGACATCAAGGGTGCGCGCGTTCTCGGCCTCTTCGGCGACAAGATCACCACCGACCACATTTCTCCGGCCGGTTCGATCAAGGCGCAGTCGCCGGCCGGCAAGTACCTGCTCGACCACGACGTCAACGTTGCCGACTTCAACCAGTACGGCACCCGCCGGGGCAACCATGAAGTGATGATGCGCGGCACCTTCGCCAACATCCGCATCCGCAACTTCATGCTCGGCGAGAACGGCCGGGAAGGCGGATACACGATCCACTACCCGTCCAAGGAAGAGCTGTCGATCTACGATGCCGCCATGCGCTACCGCGAGGAAGGCGTGCCGCTGGTCGTCTTCGCCGGCGGCGAATACGGCAATGGCTCGTCGCGTGACTGGGCGGCCAAGGGCACCAACCTGCTGGGCGTCCGCGCCGTCATCGCCGAGAGCTACGAGCGCATCCACCGCTCCAACCTGGTCGGCATGGGCGTCATCCCCTTCGTCTTCACCGGTGGCGACACCTGGAAGTCGCTGGGCCTCAAGGGCGACGAGACCGTGACCATCGACGGGCTGGAAGGCATCAAGCCGCGCCAGACGGTGCCGGCCACGATCACATTCGCCGACGGCTCGACGAAGACGATCGAGCTGCTCTGCCGCATCGATACGCTGGACGAGCTGGACTACTACAAGAACGGCGGCATCCTGCAGTATGTGCTGCGCGACCTGGCTGCCTGAGCCACGACGCTGAAAAGATGCCTTTGAAAACGACCGCCGGGGCACCCAGCCCCGGCGGTTTTTTCGTGTCCTGATGAAAGCTCGCGTGAAAGTGAGTTTTCATTGATATGCTGGAGAATTATGTCGGAGGAGCAGCCGCGGTTCCCGGGCGGCGTCAAGAAACTTGAGGGAGGCACCCTGTCCGTGAAACGGCTCGTCCTTTCGATCCTGTTCGCAATCCTTGCCGGCATGCCCGCCATGGCCGGAAGCAGGACCGCGGCAGTCGTCGAACTGTTCACCAGCCAGGGCTGCTCGTCCTGCCCGGTCGCGGACAAGTATCTCGGCGAGCTTGCCCGCCGCGATGGCGTCGTGGCGCTCGCCTGGCATGTCGATTACTGGGATTATCTCGGCTGGCGCGACACGCTCGGCGCACCGGCCAGCACCGAGCGCCAGGAAGCCTATCGGCGCGCGCTCGGCAACTCGTCCAAGTACACGCCACAGATGATCATCAACGGCCGCAGTGACGTCGCCGGCTCCCATCGCACCGAGGTCGAGAAGCGGATCGCCGCGCTGCCGGACGCTCTTCCCGTGCCGGTCAGCATGAAGAACCATGACGGCGCGCTCATGATCGATATCGGCGCGGGAACGCCGGCCGATGCCAACGTCATGCTGGTCTGCTACGAGCCACCGCGCACGGTATCCGTGGCGAGGGGCGAAAACAGCGGCCGCAAGATCACCTACTGGAACGCGGTGACGAGCGCACAGACCGCCGGCATGTGGCACGGATCGGCTTCGACCATCGAACTGCCGCTGTCCTCGCTGCACGTCAGCGCCGGCGGCGGATGCGCCGTCCTCGTTCAGGACATGGTCGCCAAGGGCATGCCCGGCCGCGTGCTCGGCGCCGCATCGCTGACCTTCGACACCACGGGCGCGCTGACCCGGCCGTAAAAAAAAGGGCATCCCGCCCGGCAGGCGGTAGCCCGGAATGGATGTTGCCGAGAATGGTCCGGTCTGGCGGCGACCATGGGCGGGGGGCTTGGGGGTTACGGCCACCACCCGACCGGACCGTCTCAGGCAACGAGTGCAGCGTCGTGCCGATTTGCGGCCTCAGCTTGTCCAGAAAACGGCGAAAAGGTGGCTGGCTTTCACGAATGTCGGTCGCTTTGTTTCAGAAGTTCATCATGTAGCGTCCGGCGCGTCCTTCTCGGTATCGCTTGCATTTGCCTGGATGAAACGGCAGGCTGTCATGAAAGTGATACAAAGGAGCGAACATGGACGATCACGGCATGTCCGGAGGGTCCTCCGAAGCATCCAATCTGGTGGCGCTGCATGAAGTCCGGCGGCAGCGCCACCCGCAAACGGTCACCTTTCACCGCACCGAACTGGCCCGGATTCTCAACATCTACAGTTTCATGGTCGCGGCAAACGAATGGCGCGACTACGCCATCGATCACCTGCCCGATCGCGCGGTGTTCTCCGTCTACAAGCGGCACAGCGAAGCCCCGCTCTTCCAGATCGTCAAGGAACCGAAACGGGCAGCCCGCCAGGGTGCCTGGTCGGTGGTCAATGCTTCCGGGGTCACGCTGAAACGCGGCCACGACCTTGATCGGGTCCTGGCCGTTTTCGACAAGCCGCTCAAGCTGGTCAAGGGCTGACCAGGCATGCCCGCCAACAGCTCCCGGATCAGGCCGGAGGCGTCGCTGCGCCCCCGTTGATGGCCAGCTGCATCAGCGCGGTGTCGAGCCATCGCCCGTGCTTGAAGCCGGATCCGGAAATGCAGCCGCTGTGGGAAAAGCCCAGGACCTCGTGCAGGCCGATCGAGGCCCTGTTTCGCTCCGCATCGCCGATGACGGCGAGAACCTGCCGGTAACCGCGCGCGCGGCACTGTTCGATGAGCGCTGCCAGGAGGGCCCGGCCGACGCCGCGGCCCTTGGCTTCCGGAGCCACGTAAATCGAATCCTCGACCATCCAGCGGTAGGCCGGCCGCGTCCGGAAAGGCCCTGCATAGGCATAGCCCATCACCGCCCCGCCCTCGCCTTCGGCCGTCAGCCAGGGAAACCCGCCATCGCGGACGGCGTGGAAGCGCCTGGTCATTTCGGCAAGGTCCGGCGGTTCGATCTCGTAGGAGGCGGTGCCATGCAGCACCGCATCGGCATAGATGGCCTGGAAGGATGGCAGGTCGGCCAGCGTGGCGTCACGAAGCAGGGTGGTCATGGTTCGACATCCGGAGGGCGGGAAGGACCACGGATCTGTGCCATCGGAAACACGAAAAGAAAAGGGCGGCCTCTCGGCCGCCCCCGTTCGTGTCATGTCCGTGATTGCGATCAGTTGCGGTTGCCCAGGAACTGCAGCAGGAACATGAAAAGGTTGATGAAGTCGAGGTAGAGGCGCAGGGCACCCATGATCGCCTTGCGGCCGGCCACCAGCGATCCGTCGCCCTCGTAGTACATTTCCTTGATCTGCTGCGTGTCGTAGGCCGTCAGGCCGGCAAACACGAGCACGCCGATCACGGAGATCGCGAACTGCAGCGCGGTCGAACCGAGGAAGATGTTGACGAGCGAGGCGATGATGATGCCGAACAGGCCCATGATCAGGAACGAGCCCATGCCCGACAGGTCACGCTTGGTCGTGTAGCCATAGAGCGACAGGGCGCCGAAAGCGGACGCGGTGATGAAGAACGTCCGCACGATCGAGGTCTGCGTGTAGACCAGGAAGATGGTCGACAGCGACAGCCCGACCAGCGCGGCGTAGATCCAGAACGTGGTCTGTGCCGCCGCAACGCTCATCTTGTGAATGCGGAACGACAGGAAGAACACCAGGCCAAGCGGCGCCAGGATGAGCACCCAGCGGAGCGGGCTGGCAAACAGCACCTGCCCGAACTGGGTCAGCTGGCCGTCCTGGACGGCGAAGTTGAAACCGCCCCACGCGGCAAGGCCGGTGATCGCGAGACCGAGCGCCATCAGGTTGTAAACCTTCAGCATGTAAGACCGCAGCCCCTGGTCGATGGAGGCGTCGGCATGGGTTTGGGCGCCGGATCGCATCTGGTAATTGCGAAGTTCAGCCATGTAAGTCCTCTTTGCTTCTGTTCCGTCGGGAGTCGGGATCAAGAACCCAGGCGCCGCTGGCGGAACTCCAGCATGCCTGAACGAAATATGTGATGTCGTGCGGCCTTGAACAAGACCTTGCGCCACCCCATGGCGAACAAACTCGCGTGATTGATGCCCGGTATGGCGCAAACGGCGCCCTATCCTTAACGAATCGCCTCGAATCAGAGGGTTCTGAGCACTGGTGCGGCCTTGTGACCCAGCACGCGCCATGTCCCGATCAGTCCGAAACCCACCGTGAGAACCAGGGCGGCGATGACGGTTGTCAGGGCCACCTGGGGCAGGAAAACCGATTGCAGCTTCATCACCTGCGAAATCACCGCCCAGGCAGCCACGCTCCCCGCCGCAAGCGCGAAGGCGGCTGTGGCGAGTCCGATCATCGCGTATTCGAGGCTGAAGGCGCCGATCAGGTCGCGCCGCGTCGCGCCCAGCATCTTGAGCACGACGGCATCGTGCACGCGGGCGCGGTTGGAAGCGGCCAAAGCGCCGGAAAGCACCAGGATGGATGCAATCAGCGCCACGGCGGCGGCCGCCCGGATCGCCATGGCCAGCTGGCCGACGACGCGGTTGACGACGTCGAGCGCATCCTTCACCCGCACCGTCGTCACCGCGGGGAAGGCCCGTGTTACGGCATTGAGCAGGCGGGCTTCGTCGTCCGGCGTCGCGGCGGCATCGGTCAGCGTCGCCAGCCAGGCATGCGGCGCCCCGGCCAGCGTGTTCGGGGAGAAGACCATCACGAAGTTGATGCCGAGCGATTCCCAGGCGACCTCGCGCAGGTTGGCGATGCGCGCCGTGACGTTGCGGCCAAGCACGTTGACCGTGACGGAATCACCCACTTTCAGGCCAAGCTCGCCGGCTTCCTCCGCCGAGAACGAAACGAGCGGCTCACCGGAATAATCAGCCGGCCACCAGTCCCCGGCTACGAGGCGTGAATTTTCCGGGACCCGGTCGGAATAGGTCAGACCCCGGTCGCCGCGCAGCACCCAGGCCCCTTCCGGCGGCACGTTCATCTTCGTCACGTCGACGCCATTGAGCGCGATGATCCGCCCCCGGAGCATGGGTACACGAACCAGTTTCCCCTTGGACTCGCCCTGCACGAGCTTGGCGAAATCATCGACCTGGTTGCTCTGGATATCGACGAAAAAGAAGTTCGGCGCCCGTTCGGGGAGCGCACCCGTGATCTGGTTGCGCAGGTTGCCGTCGATCAGCGACAGCGACACCAGCAGCGTCAGGCCAAGGCCAAGCGAGAGCACGACCGAGGGCGTCAGCGCCCCCGGCCGGTGGATGTTGCCGATGGCGAGACGCAGCGGCGTCGAGCGCACCACGGGCGCCTTGCGCGCAAGCGCCTGCACGCCGTTGGCCACGAGGCGCAGCACGAGAAAGGCCACGGCCACGGACCCGAGGAACGAGGCCGCCAGCACCCGGCTTTCGGCAAACCAGATGGAAAGCCCGGCCAGGATCGCGAGCGCCACGCCGGCGGCAGCAACATAGCCCGTGCGGGGCCAGCCGCGGCCGTCCAGGCCCATTTCGCGGAACAGCGCAGTGGCCGGAACGTCGCGCGCCCGGCCTAGCGGCAGCAGGGCAAAGGCGACCGTGACGAGGAAACCGAACAGCGCGGCCATTCCCAGCGCGTCAGGGAAGAAGCCCCCGGTCACAGGCACGGGGATGATCGTGCCGAGGAGATATCCCGCCAGGACCGGCATGGCCGCCGCGATGACCAGGCCGATGGCAATGCCGAGCGTGGCGATCAGCAGGATCTGCACGAGGTAGACCGTAAAGACGAAACCGCCCGATCCGCCCAGGCACTTGAAGGTGGCGATCACCCCCCGCTTGGAATCGAGGTAGGCACGCACGGCATTGCCGACCCCCACGCCGCCGACGACCAGCGCGGTCAGGCCGACGAGCGTCAGGAATTGCGAGAACCGCTCGATATTGGCGGAAAGGGCGGGTGCCGCATTCGCGCTGTCGCGGATCGACCAGCCCGCTTCCGGGAACCGGCTCGCCGCCGCGTCGCGGATGGAACCGATGCGGGCGGCGGAACGGTCGGCGCCGAGATCGATCTTGTAATTGTGTTCCACCAGGCTGCCGGGCTGGATCAGGCCCGAGGCACGAAGCCCGTCGATCGATACGAGGAAGCGCGGCGCGAATCCGAAACCGCCGGAAATCATGTCCGGTTCGGTGACGATCAGGGCACGCAGTTCGAAGGTCGCATTGCCGAGGTTCACGCGGTCGCCGAGGCGGAGGCCAAGCCGTTCCAGCAGCAGGTCGGCCACCGCTGCGCCGTAGACGCCGTTCCGTTCCTCGAACAGGGCGTCATGCGACAGCGGGGGGTCGGTGACCAGCGTTCCGGTCAGCGGGTAGGCCGCGTCCACCGCCTTGACCTCCGCCAGCGTCTGGTCCGAACCATCCGCCTTGCGCACCATGGAGCGCATCTCCGCGCTATGGGAGAGGCGTCCGAAACCCGTCAGGAACGCCATCTCGTCGGGGCTGGCCTCGCGCTGGTTGAGCTGGAAACGCATGTCCCCGCCAAGCAGCGTGCGGCCTTCCGAGGCCACGCCGGCCGTGATCGACCGCGCCACGGAATTGACGCCGCCAATGGCGCCGGCACCGAGCGCGATACAGGCGAGAAAAATGGCAAAGCCGGCCAGGCCGCCGCGCATTTCGCGCAGCGAGAAACGCCAGGCCAGGAGGAGGGTCCGCCATGACATCAGCCGGTCCTTACGCGATCGCGGGCGAGACGGACCCGCCGGCCAGGGCCTCGATCCGGCCCGAATGCATGGCCACCTGGCGCGAACAGCGCTCCGCGAGAGCCGGATCGTGGGTCACGAGCGCAAGTGTCATGCCCCGTTCCTCGGCCGTGGAAAACAGCAGGTCGGCCACCGCCCGCCCGGTCTTCTCGTCGAGGTTCCCGGTCGGCTCGTCCGCGATCACGATGGCCGGCGCCGGCGCCAGCGCACGGGCAATCGCCACCCGCTGCTGTTCACCACCCGACAGTTCGCCGGGATAGTGGGTCAGTCGTTCGGCAAGACCGACGGCGGCCAGTTCGCGCCGGGCCACCTCGAAGGCATCCGCCCGTCCCGCCAGTTCCAGCGGCACGGCCACGTTCTCCAGCGCCGTCATGTTCGGGATCAGGTGAAACGACTGGAACACGATGCCGATGTTCTTGCCGCGAAAGGCGGCCACCGCGTCCTCGCTCTTGTCGTGGATCGACGTGCCGGCGACATGGACGGCGCCTTCGTCGATCCGTTCCAGCCCGCCGATGACCATCAGCAGGGTCGATTTGCCCGATCCCGAAGGCCCGACGATGCCGACGGTTTCACCCGCCGCGATGGAAAGGTCGATGTTCTTGAGGACATGAACCCGGGAAGCGCCGCTTCCAAGGGTGAGGGAAACGCCGGAAAGCGCGATGGCGGGTTGGGTCACGGCGAATCGATCCTATATTGCTCACTGATTCTGACTGCTCACCGGATATGGGGTTTGAACGATGGTCTTCAAAGGCTGGTTACGCATTGTCGCGCTTTTCGGTTTGCTGCTCGCCGCGGCAATGTCGCCGGCGATCGCCGAACCCGTGAAGATCGTCGGTTTTGGCGACAGCCTCATGGCCGGCTACGAGCTCGCCCCCGACGAGGGCTTTACCGCGCAATTGCAGCACGCGCTGCGCAACGATGATCTCGATGTCGTGGTCGTCAATGCCGGCGTGTCCGGCGACACCACCAGCGGCGGCCTGTCGCGGCTGGACTGGTCGGTGCCGGACGACACGGACCTGGTGATCCTGGAGCTCGGTGCCAACGATGCCCTGCGTGGGATTCAACCCGCGATCACCCGCAAGAACCTCGAGGAAATGATCGTCCGCCTGAAGGATCGCGGGATACCCGTGCTGCTGGCCGGCATGCTGGCGCCGCCCAACATGGGCGACAACTATGCCGCAGACTTCAACCCGATCTATCCGGACCTGGCGAAGAAATACGAACTGCCGCTCTACCCCTTCTTTCTCGAAGGCGTGGCGGCCCATCCGGTGCTGCAGCTCGGCGACGGCATGCACCCCAACCCGGAAGGGGTGAAGCGGATGGTCGAAGGCATCCGGCCACTGATCCGGCCAATGATCGAGGCCATCCAGGCGGAGAAGTAGGGAACGCCATCCGACCGGCCCGACCTCAGGGCCGGGCGCCTGCGAAAACGCCTGAAGGACACAGCCAGGGATCCGGGCGACCCCGGGCCGGATGCGGTTTACGCGTCTGGCCTGCCCGGTGCGGGCAAGGCGCTTGCGGCAGCATCGGGCCGATGAAAGGCGGATGATGACGGGTCATGGCGGGGCCTCTCAAGCCGCTCTGGCCTCGCCCCTTGGCAACGACCACAACTGCATGGTCAGCCAGTAGGCGAAGCTTTCTGTCATGAACTCCGAGCCGATGGCGAAAGGCGAATAGAGCCCGCCATCGAGGCGCCCGGTCATGCCGTCGGCGTCCAGGCGGATCGTGGCGCCCTGCGAGCGTGCCAGGGCGATCATGGCCGGATTGTCCGGCATGCAGATGATCGTCATGCTTCCCACGCCCCGGTTGCGCGCCGTTCGGATGATTCGGTTGAAAAGACGGCGACCGTGGCCCTTTTGCTGGTGCGCCCGCTCGACCGAGAAAGCTGCTTCGGCGTCGCCGCTCGCCGCGTCGATCCACAGTTCGGCGGCCCCTGCCAGGGCACCGTCGATGAAAAGCCCCTTCACGACGACACCGCGTGTCGACAGTGCCTTGGCGGCGTGTTCGCGAACACGCTCGTCGGAAAGCGAGAAGCCGAAGCGCCTGCGCCGGTCTTCGGGGTGCAGGCGGCGGAAATGGTCAGCCAGGAGATCGGCCTCGTGCGGCCACAACTGGCGGATGACGGATGGCGAGGGAACGGTTGGAGAGACAATGGTCATGCTGGCACCCGAGGGTTCAATGGCCTCCCGAATCTCCCAAGGCACGTCTATTCCTTGATATGAGCAACAATATGGCAGTGCAACATGAATATTTTGCAACGCAATATCAGGGCCGCGAAATAAGCGCTTGCCCTTGACGCGGTTCGATGATTCGCTGGGTTTACGAGACCGAATCGGGGAGGGAGCCATGCCGCGACTTTTCACCGCCCTCGAAATTCCACGCGATGCGGCCATGTCGCTGTCGCTCCTGCGTGGAGGGCTTCCCGGCGCCCGGTGGATCGATGTCGAGAATTACCACATCACCCTGCGCTTCTTTGGCGATGTCGAGCATCACGTGGCCGACATGATCGTCAACGAGCTGGACCGCATCCGCCGACCCTCCTTCCAGCTGGCGCTGACGGGCGTTGGTGCCTTCGGGTCGAAAAAGCCGCATTCCATTCACGCCAACGTCGCCGCCTCGCCGGATCTGGCCGCCTTGCAGGCCGAGATCGAGCGGCGTTGCCAGCGCCTCGGCCTCCCTTCCGATGCCCGCAAGTTCGTTCCGCATGTCACCCTGGCCCGGCTCAAGAACGTCAAGCCGGCCGAGGTTGCCGCCTGGCTGTCGGCGCGCGGCAATTTCGCGGTCGCGCCCTTCAAGATCGGACGTTTCGTGCTGATGTCATCGCGCGATTCGGTCGGCGGCGGCCCCTATGTCATTGAGGAAACCTGGCCGCTGGCCGGTGCCGCGTCGCACCCGCTGCGTCATTCGAACCTGTCGATGAGCCTGCCCGAGGCAAGCTGGACCAGCCGGTAGACCTGGTCGAACCCGGCCGCGCCGCCGTAATAGGGGTCCGGCACATCGGCCATGTCGCCGGTCGCCTCTTGCAGGAAAAGCGCCACCCTGGCCGGCGAGCCGGCGGGCGCCATCCGTTTCAGCGCCTTGAGATTGGACCGGTCCATCGCCAGGATCAGGTCGAACCTGTGGAAGTCGGCGTCATCGACCTGGCGGCAGCGCTGCCGGGAAATGTCGATGCCATCGTGCGCCGCGACGGAGACGGAGCGCGGGTCCGGCGGCTCGCCGAGATGCCAGGCCCCCGTTCCGGCCGAATCGGCCGTCAGCGCCGCGCCGAGACCGCGTTCTCTCGCAAGTGACCGGAACACCCCTTCGGCCAGCGGCGACCGGCAGATGTTGCCAAGGCACACGAAGAGAATGCGGAGAGGAACGATTGAAGGCACGGTTTTTCCCGCTAACTTGTCAGGTCAGTTCCAGCGAAAGCGAAAGCCGGTCTTGAGCCGGGTATCGCCTGCGGGAACGGGATGGAGCATTGGCGCGTTGCATCGAATGACGCAAATGCTCTTGCGTGGACCGGTTAAAGGGACAAGGAGCGCAAGGCAATGGCAAGACCTCTTCTGGAGACGGGCGAACTCGAGCTGGCGCTGATCGACCTGCAGGGATGGTCGCTCGAGAAGGATGGCAAGGCGATCAGGCGCAGCTTCCGCTTTTCCGGCTTCTCGCAGGCCTTCGGTTTCATGGCGCGTTCGGCGCTGGCCGCGGAAAAGCTCGACCACCATCCCGAATGGACCAATGTCTACAACCGCGTTGACGTGCGCTTGACAACCCACGACTCCGGTGGCGTCACCGCCCTCGACATCGAGCTGGCGCGGCTGATGAACAGTTTCTGAGACACCCCTTGGCAGGCGGGCAACCTTGCGCCTGCCGGGCCTGAACCCCACATGAAGGGGTGTGCAAGGACACGGGAGCAGCCCGATGGATGACATTCGCATAGGAGAAATTCTGGAGCCCGGCGACGAGCGGGATCAGGCCGATCGTGCGCAGCGGGTGCGTGCGAAGTTCTGGGCCACGGCGCGCAAGGCCGCCCGGCAGGTCCCGTTCATGGACGAGCTGGTGGCTGCCTATTTCTGCGCCATGGACCCGAAGACGCCCATGAAGGTGCGCGGCACGCTTCTGGCTGCGCTCGCCTATTTCGTCTTCCCGATGGACGCGATCCCGGATTTCCTGGCCGTGGTCGGCTTCTCCGACGACGTGGCGGTTCTCACCGCGGCCATCGCCATGGTCCGCTCCCACATCAAGCCTGCCCACCGCGAGGCGGCGCTGCGCGCCCTGTCCGACCATCCCGACGTGCAGAGCAACAAAAAGCCCGACATCGAGATCGACGGCTGAACAGGAATCGCCTGCCCGCAGCAGAGGCGATCAGAGCGGCCCCTCTTCCTCGAGGGCTTTTCTCAGCCGGTTGAACGCCAGCCGTATCCGTGACTTCACCGTGCCCATCGGCAGGTTCTCCTGCTCGGAGATCTGCGTGTGGGTCATGCCGAGGAAGAACGCCATCTCGATCAGCTTCGCCTGTT
Source organism: Zhengella mangrovi (assembly GCF_002727065.1). Lineage (GTDB taxonomy): Bacteria > Pseudomonadota > Alphaproteobacteria > Rhizobiales > Rhizobiaceae > Zhengella > Zhengella mangrovi. The sequence goes on from NZ_PDVP01000001.1 coordinate 158,391, forward strand.
CGGCGGGAAGCACGGTAAGCGCGCGCCGGACGCGTTCGTCCCGCTCGGCCGCATCGAGCTGCTCGTCGGCCTGTTCGGGCGCTTCCGGCTGCAGCATCGGGTCTTCCGGATCGAGAAGATGGGACCGGTCGCGGCGGATGGCATCGATTCGCCGGTTCCTCGCGATCCGGAACAGCCAGGTCGACAGCGAGGACTTGGCCGGATCGAACAGGTCTGCCTTGTGCCAGAGCACGGCCATGACGTCCTGCGTCATCTCTTCGGCCTGGCTGGCCGGAAGACCGAGTTTCTGCAGGTAGGCATTGATACGGGGAGCGAAATGGCTGAAAAGCCGCGCGAAGGCGGCCTTATCGCGACCGTTCGCGACACGTCCGGCAAGCCGGGCAAATTCTTCTGCGTTACTCACGTTGATGCGACCGGTTTTCCGTCCTTCGTGCAGACGGTTTCGCCAAGCGTCCGCATGAGCCAAACCTAACGGCTTCGCAGCGCGCGGCAAGTCGCAAATTCGACGGAGACGCACCAATCGGCCCGGACGGGGGCACCTCCGCCGGAACCGGGCCAAACTCTTGCCTTTTTCTGCAGTTTCTTATCCTTTCCTCGAGACGCGGGTGACCAGGGGCTGGCGGGACAGGCGAATTCGCCGGATTTGGCGATGATCGAGCCGGTCTTTACAGTTTCGTAACCCCGTTTGATTCAAATTGTAGGCAAACAGAGCAGACAAGCGGCCGCACGCAGGTCGGCAACTGAGAAAACGGAAATGGCGGCAATGCACGGATTGAAAACGACCCTCGCGACCTTGACGATTCTGGCGGCAGCGATGCCGGCGGCACTCGCGCAAAGCCCGGTCAAGCTGTCGCAGCATACCGCGTGGGGCACCTACGCTTACGATACCAAGCAGGGCAAGGTTTGCTACGTCCTCTCGGTACCGGAAACGAAGGAGCCCGCATCGCTGGATCATGGCGATATCTATTTCTTCGTCTCCATGAAGCCGGGCGAGAACGTGTCCTACGAACCCCAGTTCATCACCTCCTATGCGATGAAAGAAGGATCGAAGGTCACGGTGAGCATCGACGGAAAGCCCTTCTCCATGTTCGTCCGCGGCAAGTCGGGCTGGCTGGAGAACGCCGCCGAGGAGCCGCAGCTCGTCGCGGCGATGAAGGCGGGAACGAAAATGAAGGTGGATGCCGTGTCCGGCCGTGGCAACGACACGCACTACCTTTTCTCCCTGTCGGGCATCACGGCCGCGCTCGATTCGATTTCCAGCTGCAAGTAGGCAGCAGCCAGGCATGAGACGCCAGGCCGGGCCGGAACCCGGCCTTTTGGCGTTGTACAACCCGCTTCTGGAAGTCGGTGCCGCAGTATGCTATGGCACCGCTGTACCAGGCGGGCGATCGCTTGGCATCCGCAGCGATGCGGCAAGTAAGAACGGGCATCTGGACCACGCCGCCTTGGCAAGGCAGTTCCGGTGCTTCCCTTCGAAGAATGACGAATGGCCGGCCGCAAGCCGCCCCTGGCTCCTGCGAGCCTGAACCCCGGATCCTGATCACCATGACGCTGTCCATCGACCTGACCAGCCAGCAGACCCGTGCCGCGCTTTCCCAGCGGGTTCGCGGAGAGGAAAAACCGTCGCTGATCGGGATGAGCCGCGACGAGATGGCCTCGGCCCTGGCCGAGACGGGGATCCCGGAACGCCAGGTCCGCATGCGCGTCAGCCAGCTCTGGCACTGGCTCTATGTCCGCGGCGTTGCCGATTTCGCCGACATGTTCAACATTTCCAAGGACCTGCGCGCCAGGCTCGCCGAACATTTCAGTATCGGGCGTCCGGAGATCGTCGAGGAGCAGATCTCGTCGGACGGCACCCGGAAATGGCTGCTGCGCTTTCCGCCGCGCGGTGCCGGCAAGCCGGTGGAAGTGGAAACCGTCTACATTCCCGAGGAAGGCCGCGGCACGTTGTGCATTTCCAGCCAGGTCGGCTGCACGCTTACCTGTTCCTTTTGCCACACCGGCACCCAGAAGCTGGTCCGCAACCTGACAGCGGGCGAAATCCTGGCGCAATTGCTCGTCGCGCGCGACAGGCTGGGCGATTTTCCGGGCCGCGACACGCCGGCCGGCGCCATCGTTCCGGTGACCGAGCGCAAGGTCACCAACATCGTGATGATGGGAATGGGCGAGCCGCTCTACAATTTCGAGGAGGTCAAGAAGGCCCTTCTCATTGCCTCCGATGGCGACGGCCTTTCCCTTTCGAAGCGCCGCATCACCCTGTCGACCTCGGGCGTCGTGCCGGAAATCTACCGCACCGGCGAGGAGATCGGCGTCATGCTCGCCATCTCCCTTCACGCGACCACCGATGAACTGCGCGACGTGCTGGTGCCGATCAACAAGAAATATCCGCTGGACAAGCTGATGCAGGCCTGCCGCGATTACCCGGGCCTTTCGAACGCCCGGCGCATCACCTTCGAATACGTCATGCTGAAGGGCGTCAACGACAGTTTCGAGGACGCCAAGCGCCTCGTGCAGCTTCTCAAGGGAATCCCCGCCAAGATCAATCTCATCCCCTTCAATCCCTGGCCGGGGTCGCAATACGAATGTTCCGACTGGGAGCAGATCGAGAAATTTGCCGATTTCATCAACGCCAATGGCTACGCCTCGCCCATCCGCACCCCGCGCGGCCGCGACATCCTGGCGGCCTGCGGCCAGCTGAAGAGCGAATCGGAACGCCTGCGCAAGGCCGAGCGCCTGGCGCTAGAAGCCATGATGATCGCCGGCCACGGCGGCGAGTAGGGCAGCGCGACCGTGTCCGACGTGGCTGCCCTGGTGCTCCGCCTTGCAGGGATCACGCTGTCATTCGTGCTCGCGCTCATGGCGGCAGGCCTGTTCTTCACCCTTGCCCTGACCGGTGTCCTCGAACCCGGCGGCACGGAAACGTTCGCGCAATACTGGGTAACGATCGTCCCGCTCGCCTTGGTCGTCACCGCAACGGCCGGATCGCTGGCCCTGGTGCCGTTCTTCATCGTCGCGCTGGTCAGCGAGTATTTCTCGCTGCGCGGCTTCGTCTTTCACCTCGCCGCGGGAACGGTCGTCGGCAGCGTCGCGGTCTGGATGTACAACCAGCAGGCCGCCGACCCTTCGCCCAGAGCCTTTGCCGCCGGCGCCGCCGCCGGCACCGTGGCCGGTTTCGTCTACTGGCTTTTTGCCGGTCGCAATGCCGGCAAGACCTTCTCCCGGATCGTCAACGGCCGGGCGTCATCAGGATCCTGACGGCAAACGCCGAGAAGACGCCGGCAAACACCCAGTCGATCACCCGTGTCACCACCGGCTTCCGTTTCAGGAAATCGGCCATGGAATGCGCAGCCAGGATCATCGGCACGGTGATCGGCAGCGAGATGACGTTGAACATCAGGCCAAGGAAGAAGAACTTGCCCACCGCGTGCGGGTCGCCCACCGAAACAAACTGTGGCAGGAAGGTCATGAAGAACAGGATGATCTTCGGGTTGAGCAGGTTGACCCCGATGCCGGTCAGAAAGTTCGCCTTCAGCGACCGGGCCTTCGCCGGGCCGGTCTTCAGGTTCAGCGAGGATCCGTTGCGGATCGCGTCGAATGCCAGCCAGGCAAGGTAGCCCGCACCGCCCAGCTTCAGCGCATTAAAGGCGACCGGCGCGGCCACGATCAGCGCCGACAGGCCGAGCGCCACCATCGCCGTATGCACCAGCACGCCGGTCAGCGCGCCGAACATGCAGGCAAGCCCGGCACCGCGCCCCTGCGAGATGGCGCGCGACAGGAACAGCGACATGTCCGGCCCCGGCGTGATCGCCAGCACGACGCAGGCGACGGCAAACGAGGCAAGCACGGGGATCGACGGTATGAAATCCATGGCAGGCAGCACTCCGGTCCGGCAGGCGCCAGGATGGCGTCAGGCCTGCCGCTCGGCAGAGTGATGGGCCAAACGGGACCCGCTTGGCAAGTCCCCCGTAGCCCGTCTTGCTTCAGGCCGCGCCGGCCAGCCGGTCCTCGCCATCGGATGCATGGTCGAAGTGCCGCATGATCTTTGCCAGCAGATCGAGATCGACGGGCCCGCAGGAGACCAGCGTCTCCTCCAGCTTGTCGCGCTCGATGCCTCGCCGCATCAGAAGGAGAAGTCCGTCGGTGATCGATTTCTCCGTCACGAAACGGAGGTCTTCAGGTTCGCTTGTCATGTTGTCCGCCCAGTCAACATTGCATTCGCCCAAGCCGCGCCGCGACACACCCTCCGGTGCCGGCCAGGACGTCGATTCGAATCATTCAAACACGCAATGAGTGTAGCCAGGATTGTCGCGCTTGCCAGATGCAATCTTTCGTTTATTCCGTTTCCGGTCCTTCGGGTCCGGGTGACCGTCGGCCATCCGTGGGTCTTACGCACTGGTGTTTTCTCCGCTAAAAGGCGCGATCAGATGGATCCGCTGCAGTCCGGCAGGGACCGCGCAATTGAGGCAAATTGAAGAAGTCTGCGACATGGAAAAGTGGAAAGACGTGAAGAAAGTGGTGCTGGCCTATTCCGGTGGCCTGGACACCTCCATCATCCTGAAGTGGCTGCAGACCGAGATCGGGGCAGAGGTGGTCACCTTCACCGCCGACCTCGGGCAGGGCGAGGAGCTGGAACCCGCGCGCCGCAAGGCCGAGATGCTTGGCATCAAGGATATCTACATTGAGGACCTGCGCGAGGACTTCGTTCGCGATTTCGTCTTCCCGATGTTCCGCGCCAACGCCCAGTACGAAGGCGTCTACCTGCTCGGCACCTCCATTGCACGGCCGCTGATCTCCAAGCGCCTTGTCGAGATTGCCGAGGAAACGGGCGCCGACGCGATCGCCCACGGCGCCACCGGCAAGGGCAATGACCAGGTCCGCTTCGAACTGTCCGCCTATGCGCTCAATCCCGATATCAAGGTCATCGCGCCCTGGCGCGACTGGTCGTTCAAGTCGCGCACCGACCTGATCAACTTCGCCCAGCTGCACCAGATCCCGGTCCCCAAGGACAAGCACGGCGAGGCGCCTTTCTCCGTAGACGCCAACCTTCTGCACTCCTCGTCGGAAGGCAAGGTGCTGGAGGATCCCTGGGTCGAGGCGCCCGAATATGTCCACATGCGCACCGTGTCGCCGATGGACGCCCCCGACCAGCCGACCGAGATCACCGTCACCTTCAAGCGCGGTGACGCCGTCGCGCTGAATGGCAAGGACATGAGCCCGGCCACCCTGCTCGCCGCGCTCAATGACCTCGCCCGCGACAACGGCATCGGCCGCATCGACCTGGTCGAGAACCGTTTCGTCGGCATGAAGTCGCGCGGCGTCTACGAAACGCCCGGCGGCACGATCCTGCTGGCCGCGCATCGCGCCATCGAATCCATCACGCTCGACCGGGGTGCCGCTCACCTCAAGGACGAGCTTATGCCGCGTTATGCCGAGCTGATCTACAACGGCTTCTGGTTCTCGCCGGAGCGCGAGATGCTCCAGGCGCTCATCGACAAGAGCCAGGAGGACGTGGAAGGCGAGGTTCGCCTGAAGCTCTACAAGGGCAACGTCATCGTCACCGGCCGCCAGTCGCCGAAGTCGCTCTATTCGGATGAACTGGTCACCTTCGAGGACGACCACGGCGCCTACGACCAGAAGGATGCGGCGGGCTTCATCCGCCTGAACGCGCTGCGGCTGCGCACGCTGGCCAAGCGCCGCCGGAGCTGATTGGATCCGTCCGACCGCGACGGGAGAGGAACTGATTCGATGCCGGAACAGGTCAGAACACGTCTGGTGCTGTGCTTCCCCGGCTTCGAACCGGTCCCCGTCGAAGCGCATCGGCGCCGCTTCGAGCGCGAAAGCGCCAAGGCGGCGCCGCATTACGGCGCTACGGTGCATGTCGGCGAGGCGGAGATCGAGCGCGGCCCGGTCGACGTCGGCGTTTTCGGCGTGACCGCTGAAGGTGACGGCTGGCGGACCGAGACGACAATGGTCGTCTATGGTCTCGCGGGCCTCAACGCCATGTACGACGAACGCCCCTTTGCGACCCGGCTTCTGACCGGGCTTCAAGGCTATGCCGATTACATCCTGTCAGGCGCCTTCGTCCGCTATGCACGCGTGGCCTGGCGCTATTTCGTTTTCGTCATCTATCCGCTGATCCTGCTGGCCCTGGCCGTTCTGGCCGGAGGCCTTGTCGCCGGCCTCGTCAGCCTTTTCTGGAGCGGAATGCCGGCCGCCTTCGGGTGGCTGGTCGTCCTAGCGGCGGTGATTGCCGTCTTCTGGCGCGCCGGGAAACGGCTGCATCTCATGCTGTTCATCGATGACTGGGCCTTTTCCCGCGATTTCGTGCGCCAGCGCAATCCCGGCGTCGAGGCCAAGCTTGCTCATGTCTTCGCCGATGCCCGGCGCAGGGTCGGCGCAAGTGAAGCTGACGAAATACTCGTCGCCGCGCACAGTTTCGGCGTGCCGACGGCAGTCCTCGCCCTGTCCGACCTGATCGCCAACGTGCCGCGCGCGCGCTCCGCCCGGTTGCTGACGGCTGGATCCAGCCTGCTGAAATTCGCCCTTCATCCGGCCGGCAAGCGGTTCCGCGAAGCGGTCGCCGCCATCGTTGCCAATGACACGCCCTGGCTGGACGTCCAGTCGCTGACCGATCCGCTGCATTGCTTCGGATCCGATCCCGCGCGCATGTTCTCGTCCGGGGCGGGGGAACGGCAGCGCACCGCCAGGATCCGGTTCCGCAGCCAGTTGTCGCCGGAAACCTACAAGGCGATCCGCCGCGACATCTACCGGGTGCACCGCCAGTTCGTGTACGGTGTCGAGAAACGCTCGCCCTACTCGTTCCACATGATCACGGCCGGACCGGAAGATTTCACGGACGTCGTGGAACATGGCGGACTGTCCGAAACCTGGTCCTTCCCCGGGAGAGAGGCATAGCCGTGAATTTCTACATCCTTGGCCGCATTGTCTGGGGCATCCTGGCTGTTGGCTGGTACATCCTGCGCTACCCCCACGAGCGCAGGGTCAAGAAGATGAAGCTGTCCGTCGACAGGAAGCCCGGCGCCGAAAGGCGCAGGCTCGCGCTGTCGATCACGGGCATCGGCGTCATCCCGGTCATCTATGCCGTCACCGGCTTTCCCGCCTTCGCCGACCGCCCCGCCTGGCCGCTCACCTTCTGGCTCGGCACGATCGTCGCCGTCGCCGCGCTGGTCATGTTTCATCTCACCCACAAGGCGCTCGGCCGCATGTGGAGCGTTTCACTGCAGCTGAAGGAAGACCACAAGCTGGTGACCGAGGGTGTCTACGCCCGGGTCCGCCATCCGATGTATTCGGCCTTCTGGCTCATGGCGATTGCCCAGGCATTGCTCCTGCCGAACTGGATTGCCGGGTTCACCGGGATCTTCGCCTTCGGATTCCTTTTCTTTGCCCGCGTCGGCCCGGAAGAACGCATGATGGAAGAGGCCTTCGGCGACGAATGGCGCGCCTATGTCGCGCAGACCCGGCGGATCATTCCCGGAATCTGGTAACGGCCACCCGAAATGGCATGCCGGACGCGAACCGGCGATCTTCCCGTCCCGTATCACCTGTATATAGTGATGTTCTGTCATAACCAGCGGGGGATGGGACGCTGAACGCGCCGGAACGCAACTTCAAGGGAAGCCGCCGCCCCCGGCTGGAGGCCAACCGGACCTCGGCGGGGCGGCGCGCGGTTTCTGCCGGCCTCCTCGTGCTCACCCTGGCGCTCGGGGTTTCCGGTGTCGCCGGCTGGTGGTGGATCAACCGCGATCATGCGCCTGTCGTCCTCACGGTGGGGTCCGGGCCCTACGGCTCGGATTCCAACGTCCTGATGCGTCACATCGCCGAAGTGGTGGAGCGCCATAGCCATACGCTGCGCCTCGCCGTCCGCTCGACGCGCGATCCGTCGGAAAACATCGCCAGGCTCAACACGCGCCAGATCGATCTCGCGGTGATCCGGGCCGACACGCCGGTGGTCTCCGACGTCCGGATGATCGCCGACCTGTTTCCCGACTATTTCCAGATCGTGGTGCGCGATTCCGCCCCCGCGCGGAAAGTGGCGGATCTTCCCAGGCTGCGGGTCGCCATTCCCGAATTCGGCACCGATGCCTTCCGCTCGTTCTGGGTGCTGGCCGATCACTACGATCTTCCTGTCACCAACGACTACTGGCGCTCGGTTCCTTTCGGCCAGGCGACCGCCGGCCTGCTCTCCGGCCGCTACGATGCGCTGTTCACGGTCCGCTCGCTTCGTGACGAGACCCTGCTGCGCATGTTCGGCGACGCCCAGCTGAAATCCATCCGGCTGCGGTATATCCCCGTCGAACAGGCAGCGGCCATCGCGCTAAAGCGCCCCTTCCTGCGTCCCGAGATCATGCCGGTCGGCGCGTTCACCGGCGCGGCACCGGTGCCAGAAGGCCAGACGCCGACCGCCGCCGTTGAACGCATCCTCGTCAGCCGCGCCGACATTCCCGCCGAGGCCATCCGTGAACTGACGTCGATCCTGTTCGAGCATCGCCTCGACCTGACGATGCGTTTCTCCCTTGCCTCCGCCATCAGCAAGCCGGACCTGCAGCGCGGCCTCAACGTGCCGCTGCACGATGGCGCGGCTGCCTTCTACGACCGTGACGAGCCGAGCTTCATCCAGCAGAACGCTGAACCCCTGGCGCTCGGCGTGACCCTCCTGGCCATGGCCTTTTCCGGCCTTCTTGGCCTGCGGCGGCTGATGACGAACAAGCAGAAGAACCGCGCCGACGTCTACAACTACCGCCTGCTCGATCTCAACACGCGGGCACGCACCGCCACGTCCCGCGACGAGCTGGCAACCTTGCGCGACGAGCTCGATGCCATCCTGGAAACCGTTGTCGTGGCGCTGGACACCGACGAAGTGACCGACGAGGGATTCCAGTCCTTTTCGCTGCTGTGGGAGAGCGTCCGCGATACGCTTCGCGAACGCCGGGCGGACCTGGAGGCTGCTCAGGCGTCGGCCTGACCGGCGATGCGGAACCGGTACAGCGCGTAGCAGACGCAGGCCGACAGCCCCATGAACGGGATCAGAGTTGCCATCGCCTTGACCGGGTCGCCCATAAGCGCGCCGATCGAGCCCATCGCCAGACCCATGCCCATCTGCAGGAAGCCCATCATCGCCGAGGCCGCGCCGGCCATCTGGCGGAACGGGTGAAGGCAGATCGTCGTCACGGCCGGCATCACGAAGGCGATGCCGATGGCGTAGAGCGCGACCGGCCCCATGACGCGCCACAGGCTCGGCTCAACCACGTGCATGGCCAGTTGCCCCAGTCCGCCGAGCGCCACGAGCACGAGGCCGGGCACGACCAGGCGTTCGGCCGGAATGCGGGCCATCAACGCCCGCACGACCAGCGCACCGATGAAGAAACTGCCTGATTGAAGCACCATCGACAGGCCGAACTGTGCCGCCGTCAGCCCCACGCGCTCCATCAGGATGAAGGGCAGGAACGTCGCCTGCGCATAGAGCGCACCGGAGGTGAAGGCCATCACCAGAGCGGTCGTCATGAAATGGCTGTTGCCGAGCAGCAGGAGATAGGCCGAGGCCAGCGAGCGCGGTCTCAGCCGGCTCATGTCCGGGACGACCGTTTCGCGCATCGAGAAGATGACGGCAGCGAAGACGACAATGCCGAGCAGCGCCATCAGAAGGAAGATCGCATGCCAGCCCGCCGCCTGCATGGTGAAACCGCCGATCGTCGGCGCGATGGCCGGCCCGAGCGCCAGCATGATCCCGATGAGGTTCATGATGCGCGATGATTGCTCATGGTCGAACAGGTCACGCACGATGGCCCGCGAGATCGCTACGCCTGCCGACGCGCCGATCCCCTGCAGGAACCGCGCCGCCAGCAGGATCTCGATGCCGGGTGCCCAGACAGCCAGCAGGCTGGCCGAGACGTAGATCGCCATGAAGATCATCATCACCGGCCGACGCCCCAGCGCGTCCGACAGCGGGCCGCCGATCAGCTGGGCAAAGGCGAAGCCGGCGAAATAAAGCGCCAGCGTCATTTTGACCGCCGATTCGGTCGTCCCGAAGGCGTGGACGATCTCCGTCATGGCCGGCGTGTAAAGCGCCATGGACACCGGTCCAACGACCACGAACAGGGCACCCAGCAGGGAGACCTTGCGTTCGCTCATCACCGGAATGGAACCGGCCCCGGTCGCCGTCGCTTCATGCCGCATCGCTGGCCTCCGCCGCGCGATCGCCGAGGTTGGACCGGACCCGTTTCAACGCATCCTTCAGCCATTCCCATTCCTTGTCGTCGAAGCCGGCGCTGGCCTGGGCGCGGATCGCCCGCCCCGTCGCCCCGATGGCATCGAGCACGGCGTCGGCAGCCGGCAGCAGCGTGACGATCTTGGCCCTTCGATCGCAGGGGTCGGCACTGCGCTCGATCAGCCCCTTGGACTCCAGCCCGTCGAGATGGCCGGAAAGCGTCATCGCCTCGATCCCGATCTGCTCGGCCAGGCGGTTCTGCCGCACCGGGCCGATACGCGCCGCGAAGGCCAGGACGCGCGCTTCGCCCGGGGTCACGCCGATCCCGGATTGCGAATGCGTGCGGTCCATCGAGGCGCGGATAAGGCGCGAGATATCGTTCACCAGGAAACCCAGCGCGTCGGGATCGATGCCCGGCATGAGCAGCTCCAATAGTAAGGGGTCCTTATAATAAGGATGTTTTAGTATTTGGTGCAACGAAGTCAAGCGTTGCCAGAACCCGCTTCCGTCCCTACATCGGGAGCGTCCTCATCCCGCTTCGGAGAATCCGGCCGTGTCGATCGATCTCGCTTCCCATCCGCTGACCGCCTGGAATGGCCCCATCGGGCTGCCCGACTACGGCGCCATCCGCACCGGCGACTTTGCCCCGGTCTTCGAGGCGGCCTTCGCGGCCCACAACGACGAGATCGCCACCATCATCGCGAATCCGGCACAACCGACGATCACCAACACGCTTGCCGCGCTGGAACTCGCTGGCGAGCCGCTCGGCCGCGTAGCCTCCATTTTCTGGGGATTGGCCGGCGCCCACACGAACCCCGAGATCCAGAAGCTGGAACGCGAACTGGCGCCGAAAATGTCGCGGCATTTCTCGGCCATTTCCATGAATGCCGAGCTGTTCGCCCGCATCGACGACCTATGGAACCGCCGTGCAGACCTGGAGCTTGACGCTGAAACGGCTCGCGTCCTGGAACTGACCTGGAAGGGCTTTGTCCGCTCCGGCGCAAAGCTCGACGAGACCGGCAAGGCACGGCTGGCGGAAATCGGCGAACGCCTGGCGGGCCTCGGTGCCGCCTTCGGGCAGAATGTCCTGGCCGACGAGGCCGGCTGGGCCCTCTTTCTGGACCACGCCGATATCGAGGGCCTGCCGGAGTTCCTCGCGACCGCCATGGCCGAGGCCGCGGAGAGCAGGGGCGAAAAGGGGCGCTATGCCGTCACGCTGTCCCGCTCGATCTACGAACCCTTCATGACGCTGTCGCCGCGCCGCGACCTGCGCGAGAAGGCCTTTCATGCCTTCACCATGCGCGGCCAGAACGGTGGCGAGCACGACAATGCGGCCATCGTCGCCGAGACCCTCGCCCTCCGCACCGAGAAGGCCGCGCTGCTCGGCTACGACACCTATGCGGCGCTCAAGCTCGACAACACAATGGCCAAGACGCCCGGGGCTGTCATGGACCTGCTCGAACCCGTCTGGGAAAAGGCCAGGTCCAAGGCCGGCGAGGACGAGGTGGAGCTTCGCCGCCTGGCCGCCGCCTCCGGCCATAACCACGAGATCGCCGGTTGGGACTGGCGTTACTTCGCCGACAAGCTGCGGGCCGAGAAATACGCCTTCGACGAGACGGAGCTGAAGCCCTACCTCCAGCTCGACAGCATCATCGCCGCCTGTTTCGACGTTGCCGGCCGCCTCTTCGGCCTTTCCTTCGAGAAAAAGCCGGAGTTGAAGGCATGGCACGATGACACCCGCGTTTTCGAGATCCTCAACGGCGACGGCACGCCGCGCGGCGTCTTCATCGCCGATTACTTCAACCGGCCGTCGAAGCGCTCGGGCGCCTGGATGAGCGCGCTGCAGTCGGCCCACAAGCTGGGCGGCGGCCAGCGGCCGATCATCTACAACGTGATGAACTTCGCCAAGCCGGCGCCTGGTGAAAAGGCGCTGCTGTCCATGGACGAGGCCCGCACCCTGTTCCATGAATTCGGCCACGCCCTGCACGGCATGCTGACGGAGGTCACCTGGCCGTCGATTTCCGGGACATCCGTCTCGCGCGATTTCGTCGAACTGCCGTCCCAGCTTTACGAGCACTGGCTGACCGTGCCGGAAGTACTCGAAAAGCATGCCCGCCACGTCCGGACGGCCGAACCCATGCCGCGCGCGCTGATCGACAAGCTCACCGCCGCACAGGCCTTCGACCAGGGGTTTGCCACCGTGGAGTTCACCGCTTCCGCGCTGATGGACATGGCCTTCCACCAGCGCAAGGATGCGCCCGCCGATGCGATTGCCTTCGAGGCGGAAACGATGGAGCGCCTCGGCAAGCCGGACGCCATTGCCATGCGTCACCGCACGCCGCATTTCGCCCACGTGTTTGCCGGCGACGGCTATTCAGCCGGCTACTATTCCTATCTCTGGTCGGAAGTTCTCGACGCCGACGCCTTCGCGGCCTTCGAGGAAACCGGCGATCCCTTCAACCCCGACCTGGCGGAAAAGCTGAAGACGCACATCTACGCGGCCGGCGGTTCCGCCGATCCGGAAGCGCTTTACACCGCCTTCCGCGGCAAGATGCCCTCGGTCGACGCCATGCTGAAGGGCCGCGGCCTGGCCGTGCATTCCGAACGCGAGATGTAGCACCTGTCGGTCCGCCGCAGACGGGGCCAAAGAAAAAGCCCGGACGGTGACGCCCGGGCTTTTGTCTGGATTGGACCGGAAGTGAAACGGCTCAGGCGGCCTGCTTCTTCGGCTGGATCAGGCCGCGCGCGACCAGCAGTTCCGCGATCTGCACGGTGTTGAGCGCCGCGCCCTTGCGCAGGTTGTCGGAGACCACCCACATGTTGAGCCCGTTCTCGATCGTCGCGTCCTCGCGGATGCGCGAGATATAGGTGGCGTCTTCGCCAGCCGATTCGTGCGGCGTGATGTAGCCGCCGTCCTCGTGCTTGTCGATCACCTGGCAGCCCGGAGCCTCGCGCAGGATGTCGCGCGCCTCGTCGGCCGTGATCGGCTTTTCGAATTCCAGGTTCACGCTTTCCGAGTGACCGATGAAGACCGGCACGCGCACCGCGGTGCAGGTCACCTTGATCTTCGGGTCCAGCATCTTCTTGGTCTCGGCCAGCACCTTCCATTCTTCCTTGGTGTAGCCGTCTTCCATGAAGACATCGATATGCGGGATGACGTTGAAGGCGATCCGCTTGGTGAACTTCTTGGATTCCACCGGGTCGGAGACGAACACCGCGCGCGTCTGGTTGAACAGCTCGTCCATGCCTTCCTTGCCGGCGCCGGACACCGACTGGTAGGTCGAAACGACGATGCGCTTGATCGTGGCGGCATCGTGCAGCGGCTTCAGAGCGACGACGAGCTGGGCGGTCGAGCAGTTCGGGTTGGCGATGATGTTCTTCCTGCGGAAGCCTTCCACCGCGTCCGGGTTCACTTCCGGGACCACCAGCGGAACGTCGGCGTCGTAACGCCAGGCCGAGGAATTGTCGATCACGACGCAGCCCTGCGCGCCGATCTTCGGCGACCATTCCTTGGAGATCGATCCGCCCGCCGACATCAGGCAGATGTCGGTATCGGAAAAGTCGTAGGAATCGAGCGCCTTCACCTTCAGCGTCTTGTCGCCGTAGGACACTTCCTGGCCGACCGAGCGGCGCGATGCCAGCGGCACCACTTCATCGGCGGGAAAGCCGCGTTCTTCCAGGATGTTCAGCATTTCACGGCCCACGTTGCCCGTGGCGCCGACGACTGCAATCTTGAAACCCATGTTTTTTGTCCGTCCTTGGATCGGGTGTCGCTTCCCTTTTCGCGTCCGGCCCCGGCATGTCCGCCGCGGGCCTTTCGCCTTCCCGGTCTGTCCCGGGAAGCGTCAGGGATCAGGCCAAGAAGGGTCAGACCGTGATGGCGGTCGTTTTTTTGGCCGTGGTTTTGGTGAAGCGGGGCGCACGCATGACGTCGGCCGGTGCCGTCACCGTCCCGCTGGTCATGAATGCAATGAGGAATCCGCGCATCGGTTCCGTTCCCGTTTTTCCACCCGCGCTTTTACGGGCTTTCGCGAAAGAGTCAATTGCGCCGATGGTGGAGCCGATCCTCTCAGCGGAACAGCACCAGGCTGGTCGCGATGATCGCCATGCCGGCCACCATGCCGTAGACCGTCTCGTGCCCGTGGGCGTAGCGCCGGGCCGCCGGCAGCAGTTCGTCCAGCGACAGGAACACCATCGCACCGGCGATCACGCCGAAGACGGCCCCGAACACGGCATCCGACAGGAACGGCGCCAGGAGCAGGTAACCCGCCAGGGCACCCACTGGCTCCGCCAGCCCGGAACCGGCCGAGGCGAGGATCGCCTTCCACTTTGACCGCGTGGCGTAGAAGACGGGCACGGCGATCGAGACCCCTTCTGGAATGTTGTGGATCGCGATTGCCGCGGCGAGCGGCAGGCCGACGGTCGGATTTTCCAGCGTGGCGAAGAAGGTCGCCAGGCCTTCCGGCAGGTTGTGCGCGGTGATGGCCAGCGCAGCCATCAGCCCGACCCGCTTCAGGACGCGTTCGTTGTGATGGTGCACCATGGTGACGTTCGCCACCGGCCGGTCGGGATCCTGCACCGCGCTTTCAACGGCTTCGCTGTCCATCGACGCATGCGGATTGGGAACCAGCCGGTCGATGGCCAGGAGCAGCGCAACGCCGGCAAAGAACCAGGCGGTTGCAAGCGCATAGGCCGCCTTGTCACTGCCCATGGCGGCCATGAACGCGTGTTGCGACTTCACGAAGATCTCGACCAGCGAGACGTAGACCATGGCCCCGGCCGCGAACGCGAGGCCGAAGGCCAGGAGACGGGTGTTGGTATGGCGGGCAAAGACGACCAGGAACGAGCCGATCACCGTCGCGAGGCCGGCACCGACCGTGATCGCGAGGGCAATCAGGACATTTGGTGTGAAAAGCTCCGCCATGCGCCTCCGTCAGGCTGCCAGTGCCTTGAACTGGGCCAGAATGGCATCGCCCATGTCCGAGGTCGAGACCTGCGTGCACCCTTCAGACATGATGTCACCCGTGCGCAGGCCCTGGTCGAGCACGTCGGCGATCGCCTTCTCCAGCCGGTCGGCATGGTCGACCATGTTGAAGGAATAGCGCAGGCACATGGCGAACGAGGCGATCATGGCGATCGGGTTGGCAATGCCCTTGCCCGCGATGTCGGGCGCCGAACCGTGAACCGGCTCGTACAGCGCCTTGCGGCTGCCCGTCTTCGGGTCCGGCGCGCCGAGCGAGGCGGACGGCAGCATGCCCAGCGATCCCGTCAGCATGGCGGCTACGTCCGACAGCATGTCGCCGAACAGGTTGTCGGTGACGATGACGTCGAACTGCTTGGGCCAGCGCACCAGCTGCATGCCGCCGGCGTCCGCCAGCATGTGGGTCAGCTCGACGTCGGAATACTTCGCCTTGTGGGTCTGGGCGACCACTTCCTTCCACAGCACGCCGGACTTCATCACGTTGTGCTTTTCCATCGAGCAGACCTTGTTGGACCGCGTCCGCGCCAGCTCGAAGGCAACGCCCGAGATCCGCTCGATCTCGAACGTGTCGTAGACCTGGGTGTCGATGCCGCGCTTCTGGCCGTTGCCGAGATCGATGATTTCCTTCGGCTCGCCGAAATAGACGCCGCCGGTCAGTTCGCGCACGATCAGGATGTCGAGGCCCTCGACCACCTCCGGCTTGAGCGACGAGGACGACGCCAGCGCCGGGTAGCAGATCGCCGGGCGCAGGTTGGCGAACAGTTCCATTTCCTTGCGCAGGCGCAGCAGGCCGGCCTCGGGGCGCACCTCGTAGGGAACGCCATCCCACTTGGGTCCGCCGACGGCGCCGAACAGCACCGCATCGGCGGCCATCGCCTTGGCCATGTCCTCTTCCGAGATCGCCTGGCCGCAGGCGTCGTAGGCCGATCCGCCGACGAGGCCTTCCTCGGTCTCGAAGCCGGCGCCGAGCTCGGCGTTCATGTAGGCGATGAGCTTGCGCACCTCGGCCATGGCCTCGGGGCCGATACCGTCGCCGGGGAGAAGAAGAAGCTTGCGCGATGCCATGGGCGTGAAGACCTCCGAAGTCGTGAAAGGATATTGCGCCTTGCTATCCATGGAAATGACGCAAGGCAAGCCGCAATAGGCCATTGCGGCGCGCAAAGGGTCCGCATTGGCCCCGGTTTCCGGCGCTTTCGGTCCGCGGCAGGTTCAAACCGCGGCCATGGCTTCTGTTTCGGCCCTGAGATCGCCCGTGAGGCCGGGGGCGGGCGCTTCGACATCGCCACGGGTCACGACGGTGCCCCGCGCGACCGCCCGTGTCATCCGCAAGCCGTGCGCCAGCCCGATGGGAAGGGCGCCAAGCGCCACCGAGCGGGCCGCGGGCAGGCATTTTCCGTAAACCGTGTATCCGCCTTCCCCGTCCAGCATGTCGCCGGGCTTCAGGTCGCGCTTGGCCACCGCGACCGCATCGGCCCGGAACGCCAGTGATTGCCCGGTCGGTTCGCCTCGCAGCGCCGCCGAAAGAACGGAAATGCCCAGTTCCATGCCGATCAGGTGAAACGGCTTGTACATGGCCGCGTAGAGACCGGTCGAATCCGTCGGCAGCCCGTACTGGCGGAAGCAGGCGGCGGAATAGGCATTCGGCGCCTTCAGCACGACGTAGACACCCCAGCGCAGGTTGCGGAACACCGGCCGGCCATCCCGTTCGAGCGACGAGACCACTTCCACCACGCCTTCGCCCCCGACCTGGCCACCCTGGCGGGACGGCCGCAGAACGTGGGCGAGATCATCGACGCCGCAGGGCGGGAAGGCCAGCCCGTCGTCGGGGGCGGAGAGCCCGCAGGCATTGGCGATGGCCGCCATCTCGATGGCCGACTTGGTCCCGTCGAGAAACGAGTTGAACATCTGGCTGTTCATCCCGGCCGCCTTCGCTTCTTCCGGCGTCAGCCCGTAGTGGCTCCACACCTCGTCCGGCGTCACGTGATGGTAGCTCGGCAGGTATTTCGTGCCCTTGCCTGCAGCCTGCACCGTGAACCCGGCCGCGCGCGCCCAGTCCACCATCTCGGCCACCAGGGCCGGCTGGTCGCCATAGGCCATGGAATAGACGACACCGCGCTGCCGCGCCCGTTTCGCCAGCGCCGGACCGCAGAGCACGTCCGCTTCCACGTTGACCATCACCACGTGCTTGCCTGCGTCGATCGCCGCGACGGCGTGGGCGGCCCCGGCCGCGGGATGGCCCGTCGCCTCGATGACGACATCGAGCGCCTCCAGCTGCGCGAGCGCCGTCCCGCTGTCCAGGAAAAGCGTCGTGCCGATCCGGTCCTCGTCCCAGCCGACGGCGCGGCATGCCGCGCGCGCCCGGTCCGGATCGAGATCCGCGATGGCCGCGATCTTGAGGCCGGCCATGGTCGGGACCTGCGACAGGAACATGGAGCCGAACTTGCCGGCACCGATCAGGCCGGCGCGAACGGGCTTGCCGGATTCGGCCCGCTCAAGGGCCAGGCGATGAAGGTTCATGTGTTCTCCCCCGATGATGGTATGGGTTCAGCCGACGGGTTCCAGACGCGCCCTGGCATCCTCGAGACGGTGAGTCCGGTTCAAGATGACAACATGCTTGTCATCAAGCAACGGCCTGTCCGGGATCGGCTCGGCCACGACGCCACCGAAGCGTGCTTCGTGCACCAGGACCGGGCGCCCGCCGATCAGGCAGACAACCTCCAGCGCGCGGCTGTCCCTTTCACCCGGCCGGTCCCGGTAGCCCCATGAAAGGCCGCCCGACACCGAAGCATTGCCGAAGACCAGCACCTTGCCCTCGGCATCGGTCGCGGTTTCCAGGCATGACGAGCAGAAATACCAGGGATAGCGGGCGAAATGGCGCTGCGGCGCGCCGCAACCCGGACAGAAATGCCT
The DNA here is from genome assembly GCF_002727065.1 of Zhengella mangrovi. Taxonomy (GTDB): domain Bacteria; phylum Pseudomonadota; class Alphaproteobacteria; order Rhizobiales; family Rhizobiaceae; genus Zhengella; species Zhengella mangrovi. Next base: position 176,507 of record NZ_PDVP01000001.1, read on the forward strand.
GGTATCGTTCGGTTGTTCGGTCATGCGGCAATCCCTATCGGCGCTTCCTGGCGGTCACCTCGATTTCAACCTTCATTTCCGGCTTGATCAAGCCCGCGATGACCATGGTGGCAGCGGGCCGGATGTCACCGAAATGCTCGCCTGTCACCTTGAACACCGCTTCCGCATGGGCCGCGTCCGTCACGTAATAGACAGCCCGCACCACGTCCTCCAGCGAGAAACCGGCTTCGCCCAGTGCCGCGCCGATCGTCGCGAAGGCATTGCGGGCCTGCTCGTCCACGCTCTCCGGCATGGTCATCGTGGAATAGTCGTACCCTGTCGTTCCGGACACGAAACAGAAATCGTCATCGACGACGGCCCGCGAATAGCCGGCCTGTTTCTCGAATGGTGACCCGGTGGAGATGCGTGTGCGCATGGCGTGGTTCCCTTGACTCTCTCGGCAAAGCTGGGGTCCTGTTGCTTGCGTCATTGCGCCGTGACGATGGCAGCCACGACGCGCCGGACCAGCGGATTGATCACCAGAAACTTGGGAAAGGCAATCGGCGGGGAGGGCGGGCAAGCCCCGGTCCACAGCCCGGGCAGACCCCGGGCTGGCAGGATAGGCGGTTGGAGACGGGGCAGGGCGTCCCCGGGCAGGAACCGGCGCCAGGCTCAGGCCCAGGGGCGGGTCTCGGCCGTCTTCTTCTCGAAATTGTCGATCGCGGACGACTTTTCCAGCGTCAGGCCGATGTCGTCGAGGCCGTTGAGCAGGCAGTGCCGCTTGAACTCGTCAAGGTCGAAGGTGATCACGCCGCCGTCCGGGCCGCGGATCTCCATCGCTTCGAGATCGACGGTCAGCGTGGCATTGGCGCCGCGCTCGGCATCGTCCATCAGCTTGTCCAGCTCGTCCTGGCTCACCTTGATCGGCAGGATGCCGTTCTTGAAGCAGTTGTTGTAGAAGATGTCGGCGAACGACGTCGAAATCACGCAACGGATGCCGAAATCGAGCAGCGCCCAGGGTGCATGTTCGCGCGACGAGCCGCAGCCGAAGTTGTCGCCCGCCACCAGGATCTGCGCCTTGCGATAGGCCGGCTTGTTGAGCACGAAATCCGGGTTTTCCGTCCCGTCCTCGTTGTAGCGCATCTCCGAGAACAGGCCCTTGCCAAGCCCGGTGCGCTTGATCGTCTTCAGGTAGTCCTTCGGAATGATCATGTCCGTGTCGATGTTGACGATCGGCATCGGTGCGGCAACGCCGGTGAGCTTGGTGAACTTGTCCATGTCGGGTTCCCTGAAAACTGAATGCAGTGCCTTTAGCAAAGGCCGGGCAAATTTCAAAGGGGCTCGGCACACCGCCCCGCGTTTCACGTGAATCGCAAGCGGGCAGGAGCTCAGATGACGTTGAGTTCGCGCAACGGCCGCTTCGCGCCGACCCTGTCGTGCGAAAAGCGGGACAGGTCGATGCTGCGATAGGCCCCGTGCATGAGCAGTTCGGCGATGGCATTGCCCGCTGCCGGCGCCTGCTGCAGCCCGTGCCCGGAGAACCCGTTGCAGAACCAGAAGTTCGAAATCTCCGCATGAGGCCCGATCACCGCGTTCTGGTCCAGACGGTTGAAGTCGTAATGGCCCGCCCAGGCGCGACCCGGCTTGATCGCCTCGAAGGCGGGAACGCGATGCGCCAGTGTCGGCCAGATCACGCTGTCGAACAGCTCCCAGTCCGGATCGAAATCGTCCGCGGCGGGCCGCGGGTCGTCTGTTGTGTCTTCCGCCCCGCCGGCGATGTAGACCGCGCCCTCCGGCCGGACATAGACACCGGAAGGGTCGACCATCAGCGGCATGTCATCGAACCGCTCGCGGCATTCGAAGACGAAGACAGAACGCTTGCGTGGCTCCACAGGCAGGTCGATGCCCGCCATGGCGGCAAGATCGCCGGCCTGCGGCCCCGCCGCGTTGATGAACAGGCCGCAGTCGTAGCGGTTGCCGTCGTCAAGCGTGACCGAAGCGACCTTTCCGCCGGTTATCTCCAGGCCGGTGACGGTCGCGGTGATGAGGTCCACGGTGCGGTCGCGCAGCGAGCGGCGGAACAGCGACAGCAGGTTGTGCGCATCGAACCATCCCTCCCCGCTGACCCCGTAGGCACCGGCCGCGAGGCCGTCCGGATTGAGCCAGGAAAAGCGGCGAGAAAGCGCCGGACCGTCTTCGAGCAGGATCGGCGCGCCGGCCGCTACCTGCGTCGCGTGGTTGGCCTGCAGGATCGGCAGCCCGTCGTCGCTGGCCAGGATGAGATAGCCTTTTTCCCGGAACGCGATGTCGGCATCGGCGCCGAAATGCCGGGTCAGGTCACGGAAGAAATCGAGCGTGAAGCGCGACAGCGCGATGTTCTCGGCAATCGAGAACTGCTGCCGGATCGAGGCGCAGGACAGCGTCGTCGCCGCACGGGAAAATCCCGGATCGCGCTCCACCAGCGCGATGGACCCGCCAAAGCCGTGTTCGCGCAGGAACCAGGCGATCGAGGATCCCACGATCGCGCCTCCGGCGATGACGACGTCATATGATGGCATTCCGCAGTCTCCACGTGAGGCCGGCCCAAATCAGGCGCTTCGGCCGAGCGGTAGTGTCAGCAGAAAGCAGGCGCCTTTGGAAGAGGGGGCAAGCGAAATCGATCCACCGTGCGCCTCCGCCATCGCGCGCACGATGCCGAGCCCCATTCCGGTCCCGCCTTCCGCCCGGCGGGTGGTAAAGAACGGATCGAAGACGCGTTCGCGGTTCTTCTCCGAGATCCCCGTCCCGTCATCGGCGATGGTCATCTCGGCCATCGCGCCGGCACGCTTCACGGCGATCGAAAGCCTGGCTGCGCCATGCCGCGCCGCGTTGTCAGCCAGGTTGCCCAGCATTGCCGCCAGGTTGTCGGCGGAAATCCGCAGGCCGAGGCGCTCCGGATCGTCGATGTGCAGAACGAGACCATGACCATCGAGCGCCCGCACGATCCGCTTGTCCAGCCGCGTGCTCTCGTCGCCGGTGATCGCCGTTTCAGCCCGCGCCAGGTCGCGCAGCTTGCCGGTCAGCAGGGCCAGGCGTTCGGTTCCGCTGACGATCGTATCGAGGAACCGGCGCCGCTCCTCGCCGGTCATGTCATCCCCGCCATCGCGCAGCAGTTCCGCGGCCCCCTGGATCGAGGTCAGCGGCGACTTGAGTTCATGCGTCACATGGCTGGCAAAATTGGCGACGTGATCGGAACGCGCCTGCAACTGCCGCGCCATCGCCAGGAAGCTGTCCGACAGCTCGGCCATTTCCGCCGTGCCGTGGTGGGCCAGCGGCTGCATTGCCGTGCGGTCGCCCGCGGCAATCGCGCGGGTCCGTCCGGTCAGCTCGATCAGCGGCCGCGTCAGCGTGCGCGCAGCCACGAAACCCAGTCCCGTCACGGCCAGCACCACGACGACCCCCGCGAGCAACAGCTTGCCGCGCTCCTGGTAGAAATGCTTGACGATGTTGCTGGGCGTTCGCGAGGCATAGACGACCCCGGCGACATGATCGCCGAAGACGACCGGCATGGCCACGAAGACGCGGACCTTCGTTCCCCGCGAAACCGAGTAGAGCGGCGGGTCTGGACTGTCGGACACCCGCATCCGCATCGCGCTGGCCGGCACGCCCGCCAGCGCCCGCTTCACTTCCGCCACGTGGGCAAGGGAAAGGCCCTTTTCATCGCGCCCGGCAATGACAACCCCGCGCGGATCGAGAATCCGGAACCCGGCGAGCGTCTTGTCCTGGGTCCACCCGAGAACGGCATCCAGGCGCGTGCCGATACGCTGGTAGGCAGGCGATGGGGGACTGTCGGCCGGTCGTCCATCCTCGCGCCGGCCCAGGATGTGGTCGGTGGCCAGATCAAGAACGGGCGAAACCGGATGATAGGGAAAATCGTCGCCGCCACCGGCCGGCGCCGGTTTACCCGGCGTATCGGCCGGGATGTCCGCCTCTTCCAGCATCAGCCGGTAGATCGCGGCAATCGCCGCCGACTGGCCGATGAGTTCGCCCTCGGTCTGGTGAATCAGCTGGTTCTCGTAGACGCGGAAAAAGAACAGGCCGGTCAGCGGAAGCGCCGTCGCGGCAATCAGGATCGCGGCGATGACCAGGCGGACCGGCGGCCGCCATTTGCGCGGCACGTCGCTCATGCCGGAACGCAGGCGCCCAGGCGAAAGCCGACGCCGTGAACGGTCTCGATCACGCCGGGGCAACCCGCGGACGCCAGCTTTGCCCGGATGTTGCGGATGTGGCTGTCGATGGTTCGGTCCGACACATGGATGTTCCCGTCGTAGGCCGCCTGCATGATCTGCTCGCGGGTGAAGACGCGCCGCGACCGTTTCAGGAACAGCAGGAGCATGTTGAACTCCAGCGCTGTCAGGTCCAGCACCCGCCCGTCGAAGAGCGCTTCGCGCGATTCAGGATCGAGCGCCAGCCGGCCATGGGCCAGAACGGTGTCGGCAGGGACGGGCGACACGCCCCGGGCGCGCTTGAGGATCGCCTTGACCCGCGCCACCAGCTCGCGCGGCGAAAACGGCTTGGTGACGTAATCGTCACCGCCCATTTCCAGCCCGAGAATGCGGTCGACCTCTTCATCGCGGGCCGAAAGGAACAGGACGGGCGTTTCCGAATGCCGGCGGATTTCGCGGCAGACGTCGAGACCGTCCAGTTCCGGCATGCCGACATCCAGCACCACCAGGTCGGGGGTGGTTTCGGCGAAACGGACCAGTGCCTGCGCCCCGTCCCCGGCTTCCGCCACGGTCATGCCGGCCTTTTCAAGCGTGAACCGGATGACATCGCGGATTTGCGGGTCGTCATCAGCGACGAGAATCATTGCGCTCACCGGTCTGTTGTCCTTCTTCGGATTGCGGTGCTGGCAGCGAGGAGGCTGAAACCAGGCTTATCGCGCAATTGGGGTGAAAGCGAGCGCAAGCGCAAGATCCGGGAGTGCCGGTCATGCGGAACGCTTCGATGGACGCGGATCTGCCGGGCGCGGGACGCGCAGACGCGCGGGCCGGACCGCATCGCACGGGTCAGCGGCGGGGAAAGCGGAAAGCCACCAGCCGTCAGCGAGAAGACGGTCGGGCAGGTGGCGGCGGAGGATCGAGAGGTCGGGTGTCGTTTTCATGCCGCCATCCTGACCGGCAGGCTTGCAGATGCCGGGGCACGAAGGCGGACTTGTTCCGCAGGCCATGTGCAGATTTTCTGCAGCCGGGCTTGCCGTGGATCGGAAGGCACGGCTAGATCAGGCCATGACGACAAGCATCCATCGACCCCGCCGCACCGTGCTCTACGTCCCGGCCTCCAATGCCAAGGCCCTGGCCAAGGCGCCGGCGCTTGCCGCCGATGCTGTGATCTTCGACCTGGAAGATGCCGTTGCCCCCGGCGAAAAGGAAGCGGCCCGGGAAGCCTTGCGCCAGCATTTCCGCGAACACCGCCAGGCGGCGCAGGAGCGGATCATCCGCATCAACGCGCTGTCCGGCGAATGGGGTGCGGAGGATCTGCTGGCGGCGCGTGCCTGCCGTCCGGACGCCATCCTCCTGCCCAAGATCGATGGCCCGGAAGGCGTTCTCGACGCCGCCGACGCCCTGACCGAAACCGACGCCCCCGATGCGATCCGCCTGTGGATCATGATCGAGACGCCGAGGAGCCTGTTGAACCTGCCCGCGCTGGCAGACCTCGCCCGCCAGCCCACCGCGCGGCTCGACTGTTTCGTTGCCGGCACCAACGACCTCGTCAAGGACACCGGCATCGCCATGTCGCCGGACCGCGAATTCCTGCGCCCGCTCCTGCTGCAGATGGTCCTGGCCGCCCGCGCTGGCGGCGTCACCGTGCTGGATGGCGTGTCCAACCAGTTCCGCGATCTCGACGCCTTCGCCGCCGAATGTGCGCAGGGTGCCCGCCTCGGCTTTGACGGCAAGACGCTGATCCACCCGGCCCAGATAGACCCCGCCCGCTCCGCCTTTTCACCCTCGATCGAGGCCGTCGAGGAGGCGCTCGCCATCCGCGCCGCCTTCGCCGAACCGGCCAACGCTGGCAAGGGCGTGATCTCGATGGACGGGCGCATGGTGGAACGGCTTCATCTCGACCAGGCAGAACGCCTCCTGGCGCGCGCCGGTCATGCAACGGAGACCCCGCAGGAATGAAACTCTATCGCTTCCTCACCGGACCCGATGATTCCAGCTTCTGTCACAAGGTGACGCTGGCGCTCAACAAGGGCTGGATGCTGCACGGCTCGCCGTCCTACGCCTTCAACGCGGAAACAGGCGCCATGCAATGCGGGCAGGCCGTGGTGAAGGAGGTCGACGGCATCGACTACGACCCCGGCATGAAGCTCGGCGAATGGTAAATCCCGCGCTCATCGACGCCCTGACGGATCTGCGCCGGCAATTGCACCGTCATCCGGAAGTGTCCGGCGACGAGAGCTGGACAGCGGCCCGCGTCGAGGCCGAACTGGCGCAATGCGCGCCCGGCACGATGATCACCGGCCTTGGCGGTCACGGCGTCGTCGCCGTCTGGGATTCCGGCCGGCCCGGCCCCTCGGTCATGATCCGCAGCGAACTCGACGGCCTGCCGATCCTCGACAAGGCCGACGTCGCCTGGCGCTCGGCAATCGAGGGGCGCGGCCACCTGTGCGGCCACGACGGCCACATGGTCATCCTGCTCGGTCTCGCGCGTCGCCTGCATGAGCACCCGATCACCCGCGGACGCGCCATCCTGCTGTTCCAGCCCGCCGAGGAAAACGGCGCCGGGGCTGCGGCCATGCTCGCCGACCCGCGGTTTTCCGTCGTGAAACCGGACATGGCCTTCGCGCTTCACAACCTCCCCGGCATGGCCACGGGCGCGGTTGCCGTGCGCACCGGGCCGATGTGCTACGCGTCCGAAGGCCTGTCGATCCGCCTCACCGGCCGCACGGCCCATGCCAGCCAGCCGGAGACGGGCCTCAGTCCGGCGGCAGCCATGTGCGAACTGGTATCCGCCCTGCCGTGCCTGCCCGAAAGGCTCGGCCATCCGGCGAGCGAATCGCTCGTCACCCTGGTGCATGCCCGTCTCGGCAAGGAGGCCTTCGGCATCGCGCCTGGCGAGGCCCATGTCATGGCCACCCTGCGCGCCATCGACAACGGCAAGCAGAATGCGCTGATGCGAACGGCCCGCGACCTGGCCGCCGAAATCGCGTCCCGTCACTGGCTGGAACTGGCGCTGGAAACCGCCGACGGCTTTGCCGCCAACGTCAACGACGCGGAAGCCGTGGCCTGCCTGGAAAGGGCCTTCACGGAGCTGGCGCTGGAAACCGTTGCCCTGGACCGGCCCTTCCGCTGGTCGGAGGATTTCGGCCGCTTCGGCCTGGCCTGCCCGACGGCCATGTTCGTCCTGGGGGCCGGCGAGGACCAGCCGCCGCTGCACGCGCCCGATTACGATTTCCCCGACGGCATCATCGCGCCCGGGATGGCTGTCTTCGAACGCGTTCTGCGCGACCTTTGCGGCGGCGATTGACTCCTGTCAACGCGCGGACGGCCCGGGAAGATGATCCTCGGGATTGAGCCGATAGGCTGAAGGCAAAGGAGATGAGCATGATACGCAGGATGGTGATGACAGTGGCCGTGGCGGCGTTTGCCGGTCTGGCGGCTGCGCCGGCATCGGCGGGGGATTGCACCGGCTATGTCGTCGGCGTACGCCCGATTTCCCAGTACGACCACGATCGCGGCAACGGCTTTCTGGCCGTGCGGACGGGGCCGGGAACGCGCTACCGCCAGATCGGCGAGCTTTATGCCGGTGACGAGGTGTCCGTCTGGAACTTCGAGAACGGCTGGTACGAGGTGGCCTGCATGGCGGGCGACTGCACCGAGCCCTATTGGGGAAGGCCGAGCCCGCGCGGCTGGGTTTCGGCCCGATACATCGACGCTCAGGGCGTCTGCCCGTAACAGGCAGACGCGGAGGATGTCATCCGGCCATCCGGCTTTGGCGGGCGGGCGCTTCCGAGTCGCGCATCAGCAGGGCCATGGCCTTGAGATAGTCCACCGGCTTGTTCAGCAGCGGCGGATTGTCGAGGCCGGTCTGCTCGATGGCTTCGAGGCTCGCCCCTGACACCAGAAAGAAGGGCAGGCCGGCCGCGCGCAGGGCATGGGCAACGGGTGTGACCACCCCGTCCGGCAGGTTGAAGTCGAGAATGGCACCATCGACATCCTCCAGCAGGAGGATGCGTTGTGCCTCGGCAACGCTCTGTGCCAGGATCACCGCGTAGCCGGCCGTTTCGGCCTGTGTGGCGGCATCCATGGCAAGCCAGGCATCGTCTTCCACGATAAGCAGGGTCGGCTTGTGCATGGCAGTCCCTTTCGTCCCGTATTCCTTGTCTCCCGGAGCTTCAACGCGAAAGCGGACAAGGAGTTTCCCTGCCCTGAGATGCTCCGGCAACATGGTTAACGAAGGGTTCATGACAGGCCGGAAAGGCTCAGCCGGCTTCTTCCTCGATCCGCGTCATGTCATCGTCCGACAGGCCGAAATGGTGGCCGATCTCGTGGATCAGCACATGCACGACGATATCGCCCAGCGTCTCGTCGCTTTCCGCCCAGTAGTCGAGGATGGCCCGGCGGTAGAGCGTGATCCGGTTGGGCCCTTCGCCGGTTTGCGGGTTCCAGCGGTCCGCGATGCCGCGTCCCTCGAACAGGCCGAGCAGGTCGAACGGGGTTTCCAGCGCCAGGCCGTCGAGAATTTCCTCTTCCGGAAAATCGGAGACCTGGATGACGATGTCGCCGGTCAGCGCGCGAAACTGCCCGGGCAGATGGGCATAGGCCTCCCGCGCCATCAGCTCGAGCTCGTCGAGCGTGGGGGCGAAAGCGGTCTGCCAGTTTCGGGTCGAATAGATGCGGGCCATGGTGTTTTCCTGTCGCGCCCATATAGGGCCTTTTGCCGCGCGTTTGAAGAACGGGGAATCGATTCGCCCTGAAACCCGAAGGCAGGGAACAAGAATCTTTTCCTCTCCCGCTTGACTCCCCACGCGGGCTCTGGAATCCATAAGAACATAACAGGAACATAAACGCGGCGAACCATCCTCGGCAGCACGCTGCCCGGAGGAGGGGTCGTCATTGCCTGATGAGAAGGACGAGCGCCATGGCCAGCCGTGCCGTGTCGAAGGAGCTTTTGCGCGATCTGCGCCGCCAGATTGCCGCCATCGAGGATGACACGCCCCGCCTTCAGCCGGGCAGTGACATCGGCGATGGCGGAAACGCGCCCACGGACTCCGCCACGCTTTTGCGTGAAGGGGGCCGTGCGATCGAAGGCTTGCGCTTTACCCGCGCGCAACGCGTCTCGACCGGCGACGAGGAGGCCGACCGTCTCATGGGAGGCGGTTTGCCGCGAGCGGCCCTGAGCGAGGTGATCGCGCCGGAAACCCGCGATACCGGCGCCGCCATGGCGCTGGCCATGGCTCTCGCCCTCAGGGCAGGGCCGCCGGGCGGGCCATCCAGGTCCCACGCACCGCTGCTCTGGGCCACGACCCGGCAGGCATTCTCCGAGGCCGGCATGCCCTGGGCGCCTGGCCTGGCTGACCTTCTCGGCCTGGATTCGCAGCGCCTTCTGGTCGCCGCCGTACCGCGCCTGGCCGACCTGCTCTGGATCGCCGGCGAGGCAGCGCCGCTCGCCGGGCTCTGCGCGGTCATCCTGGAATTGCGCGGCAATCCGGCAGCCTGCGACCTGGCGACGACGCGCCGCCTGCACATGCGGGCCCGCCAGGCCGGGCGGCCCGTCATCCTGCTGCGCCAGGCCGCCCGGCCGGAAGCCAGTGCCGCCCTGCTTCGCCTTCTCGTGCGCGCGGCTCCCTCGGCGGCCGTCACCGCCTTCGGCGTGCCGGTCGACGGCACGATCGGCAATCCCGCCTTTCACCTGACTGTCGACAAGGGTGCGCCCGAGCGCGCCGACCTGATCCTGGAGTGGAATCGTGATGACCAGCGATGTGTCCTGCGCCCCGGAAAACCGGACATCCGGCAACCTGCCAGCCGGTCGCCGCATCCTGGCGCTGTGGTTTCCCTTTCTTCCTACCGACCGGATCCTGGTCGCCCGTCATGGCCCGGCCTGGCGCAGCCGCCCGCCCGCAACCGTGGCTGACCGGCCGCCGCTGGTCCTCGCCGGGACCATCGCGAACACGCAGCGGCTGTCGGCCTGTTGCGAACGCGCCGGCCGGCTCGGCCTTGCCCCCGGTCTCGGCCTGGCCGCGGCCCGTGCCATGCATCCGGGAATCGAGGTCCTGCCAGCCGAACCGGAAAGCGACAGCCGCTTCCTCCGGCATCTCGCCCATTGGGCGACCCGCTTCACCCCGCTGGTCGGTCTCGACGGGCCGGACGGGCTTTTTCTCGACATCGCCGGCTGCGCCCATCTCTTCGGCGGGGAGCAGGGCCTGATGACCGAGGCCGTGACACGCGCCGGAGCGCTTGGCCTCGCCGTTCAGGCCGGCCTTGCCTCGACGGTCGGGACCGCGTTCGCTGCCGCCCGGCTGCGCCCCGGGGCCATGGTGGGGCCGGGCACGGAAGAGGCATTCCTGGCGCCTCTCCCCCTGTCGGCCCTGCGTCTGGAAGGAAAGGCGGAGGCCGGGCTGCGCGCCGTGGGCCTCTCCACTGTCGGGCGCCTGGCCGCCCAGCCGCGTGCCGCCATTGCCCGGCGTTTCGGCAGCGCCGTCATCGCCCGCCTCGATTCCGCCCTTGGCCGGGCCGGCGAGACGGTTTCCCCGCTCATGCCCGTTGCGGACCTGTCGGCCGAGCGCCGCCTGGCCGAACCTGCCGTGCTGACCGAGCAGATCGAGGAAATCACCCTTGGCCTGGCCCGCGCGCTGAAGCCGGCGCTGGAGGCCCGTGGCCGGGGCGCCCGGCGGCTGGAACTGGCGCTCTGGCGCACCGATGGCGCGGTCAGGCGCCTGTCCGTCGGAACCGCCCGGCCGCTGCGCGATCCGCAAGCGATCCGCAACCTGTTTCGCGAGCGCCTGGCCGCCCTCGACGGCACGCTGGAGACCGGCTGCGGCTTCGAGATCCTGCGTCTCTCGGTCCTGGCATCCGCAGCCTTCGAGGAAAGCCAGCGCGACCTCGCGGGGGACCCGCGCGAAGGCTCGGAAGCCGTGGCCGCCTTTGCCGAGCGGGCCATGGCGCGCCTCGGTCCGCAAGCGCTCCTGGCACCGGCCCTGCACCAGACCCATTGCCCGGAACGGGCCGCCGCGCTTGTTCCCTTCGTGGACCATGAGCCGGCATCGTCCCGCATGGCGTCCGGCAGCCTGGCGTCTGCCCGGCATGGCCCGGCAGCGCCGCGCCCCATCCGCCTTTTCGGCCATCCCGAACCCGTCGATGCCATTTCGGGCATTCCGGACGGTCCCCCGGCCTCTTTCCGCTGGCGCCGTGTGCATTACCGTGTCGCCCGCGCCGAAGGGCCGGAACGCATTGCCCCGGAATGGTGGCGAGAGCCTGCCGCAACGCCGGTTCGCGATTACTGGCGGGTGGAGGACGAGACAGGTCGCCGCTTCTGGCTTTACCGCGCCGGGTTTCACGAGGGATCCGCGCCCGCCCGCTGGTTCCTGCATGGCCTCTTTGCCTGAGGGAGCGCACCGACCATGCAGGCCTACGCGGAATTCGCATGCCGCTCCAGCTTCTCCTTCCTCGAGGGCGCATCCCATCCCGAGGAACTCGCCGTCACGGCAAAACGGCTGGGCCTGTCCGCCCTTGGCCTGGCCGACCGCAACACCGTGGCCGGTGTCGTTCGCCTGCACCAGGCCGCCCGCGAGGCCGGCCTTGCTTTCCATCCCGGCGCGCGCCTGGTTTTCGCCGATGGCGCGGGGCCGGTACTGGCCTACCCGAGGAACCGCCGCGGCTGGGGCAATCTCTGCCGCATGCTGACAGCAGCCAACATGCGGGGCGAGAAGGGAGCGCCTGTCCTTGAGACCGGCGACCTGATGGAATGGGGCGAGGAAATGGCGCTCGCCTGCCTCGATGAGCCCCATCGGACCGACGACGACCGCCTGGCGCGGCTCATTGCCCTGAAGGACCGGTTCGGCACCAGCCTGCGCCTCGGCCTGGCGCCGTGTTTCGACGGAACTCACGACCGCCGGCTGGCCGCCGCCCGGCTATTGGCCGGCAAGGCCGGCGTTCCCCTCATGGCCTTGGCCGATGCCCGCTTTCACGCGGTCGGCCGGCGCGATCTCGCCGACGTTCTCGCCGCCATCCGCCTCGGTCAGCCCGTCGAGAAGGCCGGCTATGGCCTGGCGGCCAATGGCGAGGCCCACCTGCGCGGTCCGCAGGACATGGCACGCCTGTTCCAGACCTGCCCCGGGGCGATCCGGGAAACCCTGCGCTTTGCCGGCGAACTGACCTTCTCGCTCGACGAGTTGCGCCATGAATACCCGGACGAGCCCTGCGGCCGAAGCGCGACGCCGCAGGAAGAGCTGGCACGGTTGGCATGGGAAGGCGCGGACCGGCGCTATCCGGATGGCGTGCCGGACAGGGTCAAGGCGCAGATCAGGCACGAACTGAACCTGATCGCCGGTCTCGATTATGCCCGCTACTTCCTGACCGTCCATGACATCGTCCGTTTTGCCCGTTCGCAAGGCATCCTGTGCCAGGGGCGCGGCTCGGCGGCCAATTCGACCGTCTGCTTCTGCATCGGCATCACCGAGGTCGATCCTGCACTGACCGACCTTCTGTTCGAACGCTTTATCTCGCCGGAACGGCGCGAACCGCCCGACATCGATGTCGATTTCGAGCATGAACGGCGCGAGGAGGTGATCCAGTACATTTACGCGAAATACGGCCGCGACCGCGCCGGCCTTGCCGCGACCGTCATCACCTATCGCGCCCGCTCTGCCCTGCGCGAGGTCGGCAAGGTGCTGGGCCTGTCGGCCGATGCGATTTCCGCCATGTCCGGCTCGGTCTGGGGCTGGTCCTCGGCCGATCTCGGCGAACGCGAGGCGAGGGCAGGCGGGCTCGACACGCAGAGCCCCGAAACCGCCCATGTCCTGCGGCTGGCCACGGAGATCCTCGGCTTTCCCCGCCACCTGTCGCAGCATGTCGGCGGCTTCGTCATCACCAAGGACCGCCTCGACGAGGTCGTACCGGTCACCCGCTCGGCGATGGACGGGCGCACCATGGTGGAATGGGACAAGGACGATCTCGATGCGCTCGGGATCCTCAAGATCGACGTCCTGGCGCTTGGCATGCTCACCTGCCTGTCACGGGGCTTGAAACTGCTGCAGGCGCACTATGGCGAGGCCTTGACCCTGGCCACCATTCCCAAGGAGGAGGAGGAAATCTACGCCATGATCTGCCGGGCCGACACGCTTGGCGTCTTCCAGATCGAGAGCCGGGCGCAGATGACCATGCTGCCGCGCCTGCGGCCCCGGGAATTCTACGATCTCGTCATCGAGGTCGCCATCGTGCGTCCCGGTCCCATCCAGGGCGACATGGTGCACCCCTACCTGCGCCGCCGCCAGGGCAAGGAGGCGGTCACCTATCCCAGCCGGGAACTCGAGCAGGTGCTGGGCAAGACGCTGGGCGTTCCGCTGTTCCAGGAACAGGCCATGAAGATCGCCATCGTTGCCGCCGGCTTCTCCCCGGGCGAGGCCGACCGTCTGCGCCGCGCCATGGCCACCTTCCGCCGCGTCGGCACCATCCACACCTTCCAGGCGAAGATGATCGAGGGCATGGCCGCGAACGGCTACGACCGGGAGTTCGCCGAGCGCTGTTTCCGCCAGATCGAGGGTTTCGGCGAATACGGTTTCCCCGAAAGTCACGCCGCCTCCTTCGCCCTGCTGGTCTATGCCTCCTGCTGGCTGAAGGCGCGCTACCCGGACGTCTTCTGCGCCGCCATCCTCAATTCCCAGCCCATGGGCTTCTATGCACCGGCCCAGCTGGTGCGCGATGCCCGCGAGCATGGCGTCGAGGTGCGCCCGCCCGACATCAACCATTCCGGCTGGGATTCCACGCTGGAAGAGGACGGTTTCGATCCGGCACGCATTGCCCCGCGCCACCGTAGCATGGCCGGCGTGATCCGGGCCGGCAAGGCCGTGCGCCTCGGCTTCCGGCAGATCAAGGGTCTCGGCGAGGCCGACATGGCGAAGCTCGTCGCCGCCCGTGGACCGGGCTATGATTCGGTGCGCGACCTCTGGCTGCGCTCCGGGCTCGGGCCTTCTGTCATCGAGAAGCTGGCCGAGGCCGATGCCTTCGGCTCGCTGGGGCTGGACCGCCGGGCCGCGCTCTGGGCCGCCCAGGCCCTGGACGGAGGCCAGGCAGCGGAACACCTGCCCCTGTTCGACCGGCCAGGCACCGCGCTGCGGGACCGGGAGCCCGATGCCCACCTGCCCCCCATGCCACCGGGCGAGCAGGTGATCCACGATTACCACAGCCTGTCGCTTTCCCTGAAGGCCCATCCGCTGTCCTTCCTGCGCGCCCGGCTGAGCGCGGCACGCATCGAGCCTGCAGGACGCCTGGATTCCATCCCGTCCGGACGGTTCGTCGATGTTTGCGGCCTGGTGCTGGTACGCCAGCGGCCGGGCTCGGCCAAGGGCGTGGTCTTCATGACGCTGGAGGACGAGACAGGCGTGGCCAATATCATCGTCTGGCCCAAGGTGCTGGAACGCTTCCGCCCGGTGGTCCTGGGAGCACGGCTCGTCCGCGTGGCAGGCCGGCTGCAAAATGAAAGCGGCGTCATCCACGTGGTTGCCCAGCGCCTCGAGGATGCGACTCCTCTTCTGGCGGGCCTGTCAGAGGAATCGCTGCTGATCGAAAGCCTGGCCAATGCCGACGAGGTGCGCCGCCCGATCGAGGACATGCGCGCGAAGGTCAAGCCGGCCTCGCGGCTCGGCCGCTTGCTGAAGGAAGAACCGGCGCTGGCAGGCGATCTCGCCACGCTGTCCCGCCAGGCCCGGTCCGTCATGCCGAAGGGACGCAATTTTCATTGATCCCGCGCAGCCGGGAACCGGTCATCCGCGCGGCGGCGTCAGCAGGATGTGTTCCATGCGTCGGAAGCTCTCCGACAGGATCGTCGCGTCGCCAAGCGCGTGGGCGAGCGCGATGCCGCCCTGCCATTCCGAGATCGCCGACCGCGCCATGCCCAGCGCCACAGACGGGCGGATGCCCAGCCGGCCCAGTTCCCGCGCCGCAAACCCGATCAGCAAGGCGAAGCTCTCGGCCGCCCGCTCCGATGCCGGACGCTGATCGCGCCGGAAATCGCGCGCGCACAGCGCGATCGGGCAGCCGTGATCGACACGCGACCGCATCGAGCGGGAGAGACGGTCGACCAGCCCGGAAAGACGCTGGCGCGGATCGCTGGTCTCCGCCGTGATCGCATCGATCATCGCTTCGGTCTCGCCGACAAAGATATCGGCCACGGCCTGGGCCAGGTCCGCCTTGGACTTGTAATAGTAGTAGACATTGCCGAGCGGCACCTGGGCCTTGTCCGCGATGTCGGCAATGGAGGTCGCCGCGAATCCGCGGATCCAGAACAGTTCCGCCGCCGAAGCCGCAAGCGCCTGCCGCTTGCTGTTGCCGCGCCTCGTCACCGTGTCATGACCCCCGCGGATCGTGTCCGGAATTCATTAAAAATGTGCAGGATGGAGCAGTCGTGCGGGCAGGCGGACAGCGTAAATGCTCTGCTGGGCAATTCGTTTCTCCGTATCGCTGATCCCGGGAATTCCGGAGCGCAGACCACAGCAAAAGCTCCGGTGGTCCAGCCTTCTCCGGGAAAACAACGTCGGTGATAAGTTGCCCGACTGACTCAGCAAACGCAAGACGCCCGCTCCGGGCGCATTGACGCAAACGCTCAGTCCTCGATTTGCCGCGCTTCGGAGGGCAGCAGAATGGGAATTCCGCCCTGGACAGGATAGGCCAGCCGCGCCGACTTCGACACCAGTTCGTTGCGCTCCGCGTCGAAGACAAGGCTCGACTTGGTCAGCGGACAGACCAGCAGTTCCAGCATGCGGGGATCGATGCGCATGCGCCGTTCCGGCTCCGAACCCATCGCGCCTCTCCTATTGCAGGTTGATCGGCGAATCTTCCTGGTCGCGCAGGGCCATTTCCGTGATCGCAACCAGTGTTTCCGCCCGCGATTTCAGGTCGCCCGCCTCGAGCAGCGCCTGTTTCTCGGCCGCACCGTAGGGCGCCATCATCGACAGCGCATTGACGAGCGTCACGTTGGCCGCGCGCGTCACGCTTTCCCAGTCGGCTTCCATGTCATTGGCGTCGAGATAGGCGCGGAAAGCCGTCAGCAGCGCCTCGCGATCGATCGCGCTTTCCTGCTCGTCCTGTTTCAGGTCCGCGATGAAATGGGAAACCTTTGCCTGACGGTACGGCGTGCGCACGGTCAGTTCCTCGATCACGCGGAACCGCGTCACGCCGTCGAGCGAGATGATGTAGCGGCCATCGCCTGTCTCGGCGAAAGAGGTGATGCGCCCCATGCAGCCGACATGGCAAAGACCGGGCTCCCCGTCGGCACGTTTGGCGCCGTCGAGCGACGGCTGGATCATCCCGATATGGCGGCCGCCGGCCAATGCGTCATCGACCATTTGCAGGTAACGCGGCTCGAAGATGTTCAATGGCATCCGACCACCCGGCAGCAGCAGCGCGCCGGACAGCGGAAACACCGGGATTACGGCAGCAAGGTCGTGTTCACCCCGGTAACGGGCATTGCCAACCTGCATGCGGACACCTCATTCTTCTGCATCTCGACCGAAAGATGGGCCGCCCGGAAAGAAACTCAAGGCTTCTTTCCGGCGAGGCGCACGATCACGAGAACAGCAGCGAGGAAAGCTTGCGCCGCGCGGCCAGCGTGACCGGGTCGCCCATGCCCCAGGCCTCGAAGAACTGCAGAAGCTGTGCGCGGGCCGCGCCGTTGTTCCACTCGCGGTCCGCCTTGATGACGGCGAGCAGGTGATCGGCCGCCTTCTCGCGATTGCCCTTCGCGTTCTCGATCTTGGCAAGATCCATCCGGGCGCCGTGATCCGCCGGGTCGTCCGCCAGCCGGCGCGCCAGTTCCATCGGGTCGCCGAGCGAGGCAACCTCGCCGTCAAGCGCCATCCTGGCCTTCAATCCCTTGACCGATTCGGTCTCCTGCTTGTCGGCAGGAATCCGTTCGAGCAGCTGCTCGGCCTGATCCTTGTCACCCATGTCATAGAGAACCGTCGCCGCCTGCCCCAGCACATCCGCATTTTCGGGGTCCTGCTGCAGGATCGCGCCGTAGATCTGGAGGGCCGCCTGGTTGTCGCCCGCGTCGCGCGCCTGGTTTGCCGCGTCAAGCGCTTCCTTGACCGCGTCGCCACCCCCGCCACCGAGCTTCTCGATGAATTGCCGGATCTGCGTTTCGGGCAGGGCGCCCATGAACCCGTCCACCGGCTGGCCATTGACGAAGGCGAACACCGCAGGGATCGACTGCACGCCCAGCTGACCCGCAATCTGCGGGTGCTCATCGATGTTCATCTTCACCAGCTTGACCTTGCCGCCAGCTTCACGAACGACCTTTTCGATCGCCGGGCCCAGCTGCCGGCACGGACCGCACCAGGGTGCCCAGAAATCGACCAGCACAGGCTGGTTTTTCGATTCCTCGATCACGTCGGCGCGGAAAGCCGCGGTCGTCGTGTCCTTGATCAGGTCCTTTGTGCCCGAAGCGGCAGCGCCGCTGCCCGGATTCTGCCCGAAGGAAACGGTCGTATCGTACCCGCCCGCACCCGTCTGGTAGGGGTTGTTGCCATTCGTCATGAAAATTGCTCCCGCAAGAGACCGATCGATCCGGCCCGTTGCTGCTTAGTTTGCGATTTGCTCGCCAAGATTCAAGATGTTTGCCCGATGACCGGTGGCTTCAATGAAACGGACCAGGTCCGCGGGCGCGATCGAGGATGTGGCGGTGTTGACCAGCGGATGGCAGTTCACCACGTCGTGGTCCATCAGGGTCGAGTCGATGAAGATGGAGACCTTGCCTGCCGCATCGTTGATGACGCCGAACGCGGTAACGGCGCCAGGCGTGACCCCGAGAAGGGCCTCCATGGCTTCCGGCTTGCCGAAGGACACCCGGCTTGCCGCACCGATCTGCTGGTGGATCCGTTTCAGATCCACCACGGCCTCTTCCTCGACGGTCAGCAGGAAGTAATTGTCTTTCTTGTCCTTGAGAAACAGGTTCTTCGTGTGCCCGCCCGGGATCTGCCCGCGCAACGCCTGCGATTGCGCCACGGTGAACAGCGGATCGTGTTCGACCGTGGTCACCGGGATATCGTGCTTTTCAAGGAAGGCATAAAGCCCGTCCGGACCGATCATCATGACCACCTGTAGTGTTTGCGACAGCTTGTTTTTCCGCGTTCTTCCCGATCGGGACCCGTGACACAAGCCACCGGAACCGTCAGCCATCCGACAGTCCTGCTACGCCGACTGGGCGCTTTGAAAAAAATCGCACCGCTATCGAGGAATCGTGCTTTTCCCTGTTGCATTCCTCTGCGGCTTCAGCCATATAGGCGCCGCTCGCGAGGACAACTCGCAGGTGAGCGGGTGTAGCTCAGGGGTAGAGCACAACCTTGCCAAGGTTGGGGTCGTGGGTTCGAATCCCATCGCCCGCTCCAAATTTCAAAAAGACCCGGCGCAAGCCGGGTTTTTTTGTGCCCGGAATCCTGCGCTCCAACGCGTCCTTCGATCTGACACTTTCCCGTCCAGCCAGGCCGTGGTAGAGCGGTTCGGGGACAAACAGGGCATGGCAGTCTTCGCTACACTGCGAAAAAACAAGGAGTTAAGGCATCTTCGCTGATGATATCCGCCGGCAGGACCGCTTTTTCACTCGATGAATGGCCCAGAAGAAAGCACATGAAGCGGATGCATGGATTTCCCGGCCGGAGCCGGGCGCGCGGATTGTCCTGATTTACGGTACGGACCGCGGCGTTGTGTCCGAGCGCGCGAGAAAGTTTGCCGCCGCGACGGGCATTCCTCTGGATGACCCGTTTGCAACTATCCGGATGGACGCCGACGCCCTGGCATCGGAGCCCGGGAACCTGATCGATGAAGCCCGCATGGTCTCCATGTTTGGCGGCCAGAGGCTCATCTGGGTGACCGGCGGCGGAACCCAGAAGGGACTCGTCTCGGCGGTCAAGGTGCTTGTTGAAGAACCGCCGACCGATTGCGTCATCCTGATCGAAGCGGGCGACCTGAAGAAGGGCGCGACAACCCTTCGCGGCATCGTCGAATCCGCCTCCTCGGCCATGGCCCTGCCCTGCTACGCCGATGATGCGCGCAAGCTCGACCAGATCATCAATGAGGAACTGGCCGCTGCCCGGATGACGATCACGCTTGAAGCCCGTGAACTGCTCAAGTCCGGACTGGGTGGCGATCGCCTCGCAAGTCGCGGCGAAATTGCCAAGCTCGTGCTTTACGCCATGGGAAAACCGCAGATAACGGTCGAGGATGTGGCGGAATCCATCGGCGATGTCGCTGCCTCGTCTGCGGACGATGCGGTGGATGCAGCCATCACCGGTCGGATCGAAGATCTCGATATTGCCGTCCAGCGCCTGCTTGCCGGCGGCAGCCCGCCGTTCCTCCTTCTGTCCGCGGCCATGCGCCGTTTCGCGCAGTTGCAGGAGTTGCGACTGGCAGTGGAGACAGCGGGAAAGACGGTCCAGGCAGCCGTTGCCTCGGCGCGACCGCCCGTGTTTTTCGCCAGGCGCCCGGCGATGGAGGCCGCGCTCGGCGCCTGGACCGGTAGCGCAATTGGGCGGATTCTCGATCGACTTCAGCAGGCCATTCTCGACATACGCCGCACCCCGTCTCTGGAAGCCGAGATGACACGGCAGGCAATGCTGGCAATCGCCGTCGAAAGCATTCGCGCGAGACGTCTCTAAAGCATTGAAAAGAATAATCTAAATGCAGCCCAATGACCCATCGAACGGCATTCGGAGCCACCGGACGGCGGTAGAAACAGGATCGCGGATCCGGCTTCCCTCCGCGACCGGAGATCAGACCCGCCGCCTAACGCTGAAGCCTTCGACAAACCTCGTCTAGTTGCTCAAGGTTCTTGTAGGAAATCTTGACCAATCCACCCTGGTTGTCATGGTCGATGACCACCTTCATGCCAAGCGCATCGCCGACGAGCTTTTCCAGAGCAAGCGTATCGGCATCTTTCGGCGCCTTCGGATTGGCCGATTTCGACCCCGTGGTCTTTCCCGACCCATCCTGCTGCAAGGCTTCTGCCTGCCGTACCGACAACCCGTCTCTCACGATCCGCTGTGCCAGCCCCATGGGATCGTCAGCTGTGACGAGCGTCCGGGCATGGCCCGCGGACAGCGATCCGTCCACCAGCATGGACCGGACATCGTCGGGCAGCTTGAGAAGCCGCAGCGTGTTGGCGACATGGCTCCGACTCTTTCCGATCACCTGGGCGAGATCAGCCTGCGTATAGTTGTGATCCTCGATCAGCTGCTGATAACCCAGCGCTTCCTCGACCGGATTGAGATCCGAGCGCTGAACGTTCTCGACGATGGCGAGTTCAAGCGCGACCCTGTCATCAACGTCGCGAACGAGAATCGGAACATCCGACAGGCCGGCAAGCTGCGCTGCCCGCCAGCGCCGTTCACCGGCGATGATCTCGAAATGACCGTCCTGTGCTGCACTTGGCCGCACAACCACCGGCTGGACGACCCCGTGTTCCCGGATGGATTGTGCAAGATCCCGCAGATCATCCTCTGAGAAATGCCGGCGCGGATTGCGCGGGTTGCGGTCGATCAGCTCGATCGGTGCCTTGCCATCCGCTGCCGCCTTCGGCTTCTCGACCTCTGCATCCGGCTTGTCCATTTCACCGATCAAGGCGGCCAGACCGCGTCCAAGGCGGCGTTTCGAAGGATCTTCATTCATGCGTTTCAAGTCCAGACAGGTGGGGGGCTTAACGATCAGGCAGCCTTGAGTTGCCGCTCGCGGCGAATGACTTCGGACGCAAGCTGCAGGTAGGCCTGGCTGCCGGAACACTTCAGATCGTAAAGGATAGCCGGCTTTCCATGCGACGGCGCTTCGGAAATCCGTACATTTCGGGGGATGATCGTCTTGTAGACCTTGTCGCCCATATGTGCGCGAACGTCGGCAACCACCTGGTTCGCCAGGTTGTTCCGCCCGTCGAACATCGTCAGGACGATTCCCTGGATTTCAAGCCGGGGGTTGATGCTCGACCGGACCTGCTCAACCGTTTGCAGCAACTGGCTCAAGCCCTCCAGGGCAAAGAATTCACACTGCAGCGGAACAAGCACGGAGTCGGCCGCGGCCATCGCATTCAGGGTCAGCAGGTTCAACGAGGGTGGGCAATCGATCAGGATGTAATCATACCCGTGGTTTCCGTCCCGGATCGCGTTCCGAAGGCGAAGCACGCGGTCGGCCGAACCGGCTATTTCCATCTCGACACCGAGGAGATCCATGGTCGAGGGGACCACGTCGAGATCGGGGACCGCGGTATGAACCACCGTTTCAGTCAGTTGTTTATCCCCGACAAGCACGTCATAGGCCGACACGACGCGCTCCGACCGTTCGATACCAAGGCCTGTGCTCGCGTTCCCCTGCGGATCGAGATCCACGATCAGGACGCGCTCGCCAATAGCCGCCAGCGCCGTGCCCAGGTTGATCGCCGTCGTCGTTTTGCCAACGCCACCCTTTTGATTGGCCAGCGTGATGATCCGGGTTTCTTTGGTCATGATACCGTATCCATGATGCCAGGGCTTGCTTCAAAAACTGTCGTCAACGCCGGACTGGCCGCGAGATTTCGAGAACAACGCTGTCGTCATCGACCGCACTTGCATGTTCTACCAGATCGTAGTCCCAGTTTCTTCCGCTTTCTTCGATTTCCCGTTTGTATCCACGGCCTTTTGGAAACAGCGCCCTTGTATCCGGACCAAACAGCGGAAACGAAAGGTCAAGAAGCCGGTCAAGCGGTGCAAGTGCCCTTGCCGTCACCAGATCTGGCTGTTTCACGTGAATCACGGCATCTTCGATTCGTTCGGACAAGACGGACACCTTGGCCCCTGTCGCCGCACGAACCGCATGAAGAAACGCTGTCTTTTTCCGATTGCTCTCGACGAGGGTCACATGTCCGGTACCGTCACGCAGCAGGATTCCGATCACCATCCCCGGTAGTCCACCGCCGGAACCCAAATCGACCCAGGACGAGCGTCTCTGCGGATCGAACCGCATCAGCTGCGCGGAATCCAGGATATGCCTGGACCAGAACGATTTCTCGGTAGAGGGCGCAATCAGGTTGATGCGCTGGTTCCATTGCAGAAACATCGACTGATATTCCAAAAGGAATGCGTATGTTTCACGTGAAACGTCACCGCAAACAACCGATAGTTCAGAATGTAGGTCCTGTTGCATCACGCCGCTACGACCGACACTCGTCTTGTTTTCCGAATCTGCGCAAGCAACAACGCCATCGCCGCGGGTGTCATTCCGTCGATCTTGTTCGCGGCAGCCATGGTCCCCGGACGACGATCCATCAACTTTCCCTTCAATTCATTGGAAAGCCCGACAATTTCTGAATAATCGAAATCATCGGGGATGGCAGTCGCCTCCTCCTTCGCGAGCGCTTCGATGTCCGCTTGCTGGCGTTCAAGATAAACCGAATAGGACGCCTCGGTTTCAAGCAAGGCCTGCACAGTCTGTCCGAGATTACCGAGTTCAGGAGCAAGCTTTACGACGTCTTTGAAGACGACATCCTCTAGGGAAAGGAGGTCAAGCCCATTGCGCCGAACGCCATCGCGACGCAACCGTATTCCCGCTTGCCCTGCCTCATCTGGGGAAATGGCAAGCTCCTCCAGCACGCGATAGCCTCTGTCATACTCTGCCTGCAGGCGTCCGAAACCGTCCTGACGCTCACGACTCGCGATCCCTAGGGCAATGGCCCTTGGTGTCAGCCTGAGATCCGCGTTGTCTGCCCGAAGGCTGAGCCGGAACTCGGACCGGGACGTAAACATCCTGTAGGGTTCGGTGATACCCTTGGTGACGAGGTCATCAATCATCACGCCAATGTAACTCTCGCTGCGCGAAAAGATGACCGGATCCAGGCTCAGTGCATATCGCGCCGCATTCAAACCCGCGACCAGACCTTGACCGGCTGCCTCTTCATATCCGGTGGTACCATTGATCTGCCCGGCCAGATAAAGCCCGCTCAGGCTTTTCACACTAAGCGTCGCATCGAGTGCCCTCGGATCGACATGGTCATACTCGATAGCATAGCCAGGCTGTAGAATCTTCACGGCTTCTAGGCCCGGGATCGTCGCCAGCATTTGTTCCTGCGCATCCGCAGGCAACGAAGTCGATATCCCGTTTGGATAGACCGTGTGATCATCCAGTCCTTCGGGCTCCAGAAAAATCTGATGACCGTCGCGATCCCCGAATCGGACGATCTTGTCTTCGATGGAAGGGCAGTATCGCGGACCAATACCTTCGATCCGTCCGGAGTACATTGCGGAACGACCGAGATTCTCCCGAATGACGTCGTGGGTCCGCTGACTCGTCCGTGTGATGCCGCATTGGATCTGCCGGTTCGGAATCGACTCTGTCAACAGCGAGAAGGGCACGGGGTCTGCATCCGCGTCCTGGAGGCCGACATGGCTCCAGTCAATCGTTCGTCCATCCAGCCGCGGAGGTGTTCCTGTTTTCAACCGGCCCATCGGGAGGCCCAATGATCGGAAATCATCTGCCAGTGATACCGATGCGGGATCGCCCATACGGCCAGCGGTGAACTGCTGATCGCCAATATGAATCAGTCCTGACAGGAAGGTGCCAGTCGTCATGACGACCGCCAAACATTCCAACTCGTCGCCGGATGCAAGCGTGACACCGGTGATTTTGTCGTTGCGCCTCTTCAGTCTCGCAACTTCACCTTCGACCAGTGTAAGGTTTTCGATCTCACGCAACGCCTGCTGCATGGCGTTGCGATACAGCTTTCGATCCGCCTGGGTCCGCGGTCCACGAACGGCGGCCCCCTTGCGGCGGTTCAGCAAACGGAACTGGATACCGGCTGCATCGGCAATCCGTCCCATCAAGCCGTCTAATGCATCCACCTCCCGGACGAGATGACCCTTGCCGAGACCGCCAATCGCGGGGTTACACGACATGACGCCGATCTTGTCCAGCGCCATGCTGATCAAAGCGGTTCTTGCACCGGAACGCGCAGCGGCCGAGGCGGCTTCGCAGCCGGCATGACCTCCACCGATCACGATAACATCATACATGACCATTCTCTTGCTCAACGAATTGCAAGCATGGATCGTTTCACGTGAAACAACGATCCGTGAATCTGGATCTGTTTACCAGTTCATCTGTTTCACGTGAATCATTTTCCGATACAGAACCGCGAAAAGATGACGTCAAGCAAATCCTCGACGTCCACGTGACCCGTGATCCTGCCGAGTGCATTCGCCGCAATCCTCAAACTTTCCGCGGAGAGTTCGGGAGCCGTATCGAGGAACTGCGCAGCATCGCGAAGACCGTGGAGCGCTGTTCGGCAAAGGGATACATGCCGTTCCCGCCGCAACAATGGCATCGCTCCGGAACCTAATCCCTCAACCGCGACATGATCCCCGATTGCGGCGATCAACCGGTCCAAGCCTGCGCCAGTGGTAACGGAGATAGTAAAATCGACCGGGACAGGCCATGCCGTTCCCATATCGGCCTTGGTTCCGATGACCAAATGCGGCTTGCTTCGGGATTCGGACTTAACCCCCGGGGCACCATCGCCGGGTGAAACCAGCTCAAGAACAAGGTCCGCGGTCCGGACCATCTCGAGTGCCCTCGAGATGCCGATCTGCTCCACCTCTCCGGTGGTTTCCCGGATACCCGCGGTATCGATCAGGCGGATCTTGTAGCCGCCCAGGTCCAGTGCGACTTCGACGAGATCTCGCGTCGTCCCCGGTTCGGAAGAAACAATGGCGACATCACGCTCAGCCAGCGCATTCAGAAGACTGGATTTGCCGACGTTCGGCGCACCCGTAAGAACAACCTTGTAGCCGTTCCGGACAATCTCGCTTGCATGCACCCGGTCCAACTCTGTTTCAATCTTCTTCGTTATGCCATCCAGGCGTTCCCGAACCTGATTCCTGAGGCTCCCCGGGATATCTTCTTCGTCGGCGAAGTCGAGTTCCGCCTCGATCAAGGCACGGCATTCGGTCAATTGCGCTGCCCAATCGGTAAAAAGACCGGCATTGGAACTCATACTGCCATCGACAGCGAAACGTCTTTGCATCTCGGTTTCGGCCTCGATCAGATCGCCCAGGCTCTCAGCTTCGTAAAGATCGATCCTGCCGTTGAGAAAAGCGCGCCTCGTAAACTCCCCCGGTTCTGCCTGGCGGTAGTCCGGTATTTCTGACAAGACATCCAGGAATGCCGATACGACCGCCTTTCCGCCATGCAGGTGGAATTCGATCGTATTTTCTCCGGTGAACGAGTTTGGTCCATCCATACGCAGGATAAGCGCTCGATCGATTGGACCGCGGCGTTCCTCCCGCAACTGGCGAAGCGACGCCAACCGGTTGGCGGGCAGATCGCCGGCCATCAACCTGGCGGTCTCATGCGCCTTGCGACCTGACACGCGAACCACGGCAACCCCGGCCGGGAGGCCGCCGCTGCTCAGGGCATAGATGGTATCGCTATCGGCCATGGGCCCGCAGGAGGATTTGATCGGACCGGAACCGAATCGACAAATCAGGTTCCGGATCCGAATCGATCAGGTGTTCATTGAATCGAAGAAGTCCGAGTTCGTCTTCGTCTGCTTCAACTTGTCGATCAGGAACTCGATCGCATCCGTCGTTCCCATCGGCGCCAGGATGCGCCGCAGGACGAAGATCTTCTGCAGATCCTGTCGCGCAACAAGCAGGTCTTCCTTGCGGGTACCCGACTTGAGGATATCCATCGCCGGGAAGATCCGCTTGTCGGCAACCTTGCGATCGAGGACGATTTCGGAGTTGCCGGTGCCCTTGAACTCTTCGAAGATCACTTCATCCATGCGGCTGCCGGTATCGATCAGCGCGGTGGCAATGATTGTCAGCGATCCACCTTCCTCGATATTGCGCGCCGCGCCGAAGAAGCGCTTCGGGCGCTGAAGCGCATTGGCATCAACACCGCCGGTCAGGACCTTGCCGGAGGACGGAACCACCGTGTTGTAGGCGCGCCCGAGGCGCGTGATCGAATCGAGAAGAATGACCACGTCGCGGCCGTGCTCGACAAGCCGCTTTGCCTTTTCGATCACCATCTCGGCGACCTGGACGTGGCGTGTCGCCGGTTCGTCGAAGGTCGACGAAACGACTTCGCCCTTCACGGAACGCTGCATGTCGGTGACTTCTTCCGGGCGTTCATCGATCAGCAACACGATGAGATAGCACTCGGGATGATTGGCCGTGATCGAATGGGCAATGTTCTGGAGAAGGACGGTCTTGCCCGTACGCGGCGGCGCTACGATCAGCCCGCGCTGGCCCTTGCCGAGTGGCGATACCAGGTCGATGACGCGCGAGGAAAGATCCTTGCCGGTCGGATTGTCCGTTTCCATCCGCAGCCGTTCATTCGGATAGAGCGGAGTCAGGTTGTCGAAGTGGATCTTGTGACGGATCTTTTCGGGATCTTCGAAATTGATCGTGTTGACCTTGAGCAAGGCGAAATAGCGTTCGCCTTCCTTGGGGCTGCGGATCGGCCCTTCGACCGTATCGCCGGTCTTGAGCGAGAACCGCCGGATCTGCGACGGCGAAATGTAGATGTCATCCGGACCGGGCAGATAGTTGGCATTGGCGGAGCGAAGAAATCCGAACCCGTCCTGCAATACTTCGACAACACCTTCGCCAATAATCTCCACATCCTGTGTCGCGAGTTTCTTCAGAATCGCGAACATCAGTTCCTGTTTGCGAAGAACACTTGCATTTTCTACTTCAAGTGATTCGGCGAATGCGATGAGATCGGTCGGATTTTTGCTTTTCAGCTCCTGAAGTTTCATTTCCTGCATGGTGGTCTCGCGATAGGGGAGAAGGAGGGAAGGTAACCGGCACCATTCATGAGAAACATGGTACGTAGGCCTGTTGGCCCGAAAAACCGGTAGGAAGGAAGGACGTTCTCAATAAACCGCGCGATGCCGTTTTGCAAGCCCGCCCGGAAAGACGGCCGGCCGCTGTTCCGCTGCCACCGCTTGTACCGGGTCTACCACAGCTGCGGCTTGACGATCACCATGACCACGATGAGCATCATCAGCAGCGTCGGAATCTCGTTGATCATGCGCCATTGCCGCTGGCTGCGCTTGTTTCGGTCCTCGGCAAACTCGCGTACGCTCTTCGACAGGTCTCCGTGGGCCGCTGACATGGCCAGTACGGCGGCGAATTTCACATGAAACCACCCGTCGGTGTAGAATCCCGCATCCCAAGCCAGCCAGAGTCCGAAAACCCAGGCGATTGTCATGGCCGGGTTCATGATCACGCGGAGCAGACGGCGCTCCATGACCTTGAAGGTCTCGGACTGGACCGATCCGGGCTCGGCCTCGCAGTGATAGATGAACAGGCGCGGCAGGTAGAACATCCCGGCCATCCAGGCGATGACAGCGATGACATGGATCGCCTTGGCCCAGAGATAGAACCCCTGTGGGTCCAGCCAGAATAGCCCGGCCGTAAGCGCCAGGAAGATCGCGATCGCGATGCCGGCCCGCCTGGCGGCCTTCCGGCCGCTCGCCTGCATCTCCTCCCGCGTTTGCGTCATTGGCCCCGGAGCCCGGCTTCGCGAACCCGCGACACCATGCGCTCGACATGGGCAATCGGCGTATCCGGGGTGATTCCATGGCCAAGGTTGAAGATCAGCGGTCCCTGGCCGAGACCGTGCAGGATGGCGTCGATGCCATCGTCCAGTGCCTGGCCACCGGCAACCAGCCGCATCGGATCGAGATTGCCCTGCACGGCGCCATCCGCCTGTAGCCGTTTCGCCTGGGACAATGGCACCGACCAGTCGAGACCGAGCGCCGTAACGCCCGTCTTCGCCCGGTAGCCGTCGTAAAGCGCACCGGCACCCTTGGGAAAGCCGATGACCGGCACATCGGGAAAGCGTTCCCGGATTGTCGCGACCATGCGCGCAACCGGTTCGACACAGAGCGCGGTGAAAGTGGCCTCGTCAAGAACCCCCGACCATGAATCGAAAATCTGCACCGCGTCCGCACCGGCCTCGATCTGCCGGATCAGGTACTGCGCCGAGACATCTGCCAGCATCATCACCAGCGAATTCATCGCGGCCGGTTCTTGGAAGGCAAACAGGCGTCCTGGCGCCTGGTCGGGTGTGCCGTGACCGGCAATCATGTAGGTCGCCACCGTCCAGGGCGCTCCGCAGAAGCCCAGCAGGGTCGTCTCGTCAGGCAATTCGCTGCGCAGGCGGGAAACCGTTTCGTAGACGGGCGCCAGGTGATCGTGAAAGCCCTTGTCGTCGAGCCTGGCCACCTCGGCGGCGGTGATGGGGGTCATCACGGGACCACGCCCTTCAACGAAGGTCAGGTCACGGCCAAGGGCATGGGGAACGACAAGGATGTCCGAGAACAGGATCGAGGCATCAAAGCCGAACCGGCGGATCGGTTGCAGCGTCACTTCCACGGCCATGTCGGGCGTGTAGCAGAGATCGAGAAAGCTCCCGGCCTGCCTGCGCGTTTCCTTGTACTCCGGCAGGTAGCGGCCCGCCTGGCGCATCATCCAGACAGGGGGTGGAAAGCGCGTTGCGCCTTTCAGGACCTCGAGGACGATTCGTGTCATCTAGCCGCTCCGTATCCGGGCTCGGGAGCCCGCCTCTCTAATCATATAGATTCTATTTAAGAGTCTTTTGTTTCTATGACTCTGTCAGAATCGTGAATTCTCGACCGTCCACAGGGCATCGCCACGTCCTGACGTGTCTGGGATCGTGGGCACCGTTTGTCCGCCATGTGGAAAACACCGGGGACAAACCGGAAAACCTGCGGTTTCCCAATAGCATCCCTCACGCCGCTGTCAAATCGTGTCTGTGGAGCTTTCAAGCACTGCTGCTTTGTGTCACACGATTATCAAGATGGTTCGAGGGGATCACACAACGGCTGGAATTGTGGAAAAAGATGTTGGTTTTCACCAGCCTTCGACCGGCACCGGTCCGGTTTGCACATTTGTCCACAGCAACTGACAGGCAGCGGGAAAAACGGTGAACAAACCTCAAAGCTATTTTCATCTCCACCTGATCTCCGATGCGACCGGCGAAACGCTCTTGGCAGCCGGTCGCGCGGCGTCCGCGCAATACAAGAACGCGCGCGCCATCGAGCACATCTATCCCCTGATCCGAACGGCCCGCCAGATCGAACGGGTACTGGAAGAGATCGACGCGGAGCCGGGCATCGTGCTCTACACGGTGGTCGACAAGGAACTCGCCGACCTGATCGACAAGGGCTGCGCGGCCATGGGCCTGCCCTGCGTTTCGGTCCTTGAGCCGGTGCTGACCGTTTTCCAGTCCTATCTCGGTGCGCCATCGGCCCGGCGCGTCGGGGCCCAGCACGTTCTCGACGCCGAATATTTCCGCCGGATCGACGCTCTCAATTTTACCATGGAGCATGACGACGGCCAGCTGACGCATGATCTCGATGAAGCCGATGTCGTGTTGCTCGGCATTTCGCGGACATCCAAGACGCCGACCTCGATCTATCTTGCCAACCGCGGCATCAAGACGGCCAACATCCCGATCGTTCATGGCGTTCCGTTGCCGGAAAGCCTCCTGCTCGCGAAACACCCGCTGATCGTCGGCCTTGTTGCCTCGGCGGAGCGCATATCCCAGGTTCGCGAAAACCGCGTGCTCGGATCGTCCATGGCCTATAACCAGGGAGACTACGCGGACCGGGCATCCATTGCCTCCGAGCTGACCTACGCCCGGCAGCTGCTGAACCGGCATGGCTGGCCGATGATCGACGTCACTCGGCGATCCATCGAGGAAACGGCGGCGGCTATTCTTGCGTTGTACAACAAGCCAAGACAGCCCGCCTGAAACGCAGGACCTCGAAAGGACACGCCGAGCCATGCCGACAGACCTGATTCTAGCCTCCGCCAGCCCCTTCCGCCGCCAGTTGCTCGAGAATGCCGGTGTCGCGTTCCGCGCCTTCGCCGCCGATATCGACGAGCGGGCGGTGGAAGCGCCACTCGTCGAGGCGGGTGCTTCGCCGGAGGACATTGCCCTGGTGCTCGCCGAAGCCAAGGCGCAGGACGTATCGGGGAAACATCCCGGTGCCCTCGTCATCGGCTCGGACCAGACGCTGTCGCTGGGTGACGAGGTGCTGCACAAGGTCGGCTCCATGGAGGAAGCGCGCAAGCGTCTCCTCCAGCTCTCCGGTCGAATCCACCATCTGAATTCCGCCGTCGTTCTGGTCCGCGACGGCGAAACAGTCTGGCGGCACGTGTCGGTCGCATCGTTGACCATGCGCGATCTTGACCCCGGCTATGTCGGCCGGCATCTGTCGCTCGCCGGGCAGGGGGTCCTGTCCAGCGTCGGGGCCTACCAGATCGAAGGCGTCGGCATTCAGCTTTTCGAAGCGATCGAAGGCGATACGTTCACGATCATGGGCCTGCCGCTGCTTCCGCTTCTTCACCAATTGCGCGCCATGGAGGTTATCGATGGCTGACGACATCATCCGCGCCGGGGTCATCGGCGACCCGATCAAGCATTCGCGCTCGCCCATCATCCACGGCTACTGGCTGCGGCAATTGTCCATTGCCGGGCGCTACGACACCATCCACGTTCCTGCGGGAACCGCCCCGGCCTTCTTTTCGAGCATGATCGAATCGGGTCTCGCCGGATGCAACGTCACGGTCCCGCACAAGGAAGCCGCGCTTGCGGTCATGGATGAACTGACCGACACCGCTCGCAGCATCGGTGCGGTCAACACCGTGTGGGCGGAAGGCGGAAAGCTGATCGGCGACAACACCGACAGCTATGGCTATGCCGCCAATCTCGATCAGCGCGCCCCCGGTTGGGACCGGGGTGGAAAGGCGACGGTGATTGGCGCCGGCGGTGCCGCGCGCGCAATCGTCTACGCCTTGCTGGAAAGGGGATTCGACCGAGTCGCCATCGTCAACCGGACCCTGGGACGTGCGGAGCAACTGGCAAATCACTTCGGCCCGCGTATCAGCGCGCATCCGTTCGATGCCTTGTCCGCGGAAATGAACGATGCGACGCTCGTGGTCAACACCACCACGCTCGGGATGGAAGGCAAGGACAGCTACACCTTTGACCTGTCGTCCGTTCCGGAAGACGCACTCGTTTCCGACATTGTCTACACACCGCTCGTCACGCCGCTGCTTGCTGCAGCGAAGGAGCGCGGCCTGCGCACGGCCGACGGACTGGGCATGTTGCTGCACCAGGCGGTTCCCGGTTTCGAGCGCTGGTTCGGCGCCCGGCCGAAGGTGTCGGGAGAACTGCGCGCCCTCGTTCTGGCAACCATGGGCGTCGTGGAGGAAGCATGAGGATCGTCGGGCTGACCGGTTCCATCGGCATGGGGAAATCGACCACGGCGGCCATGTTTGCCGATGCCGGCATCCCGGTTCATGATGCCGATGCGACGGTTCATCGTCTTTATGCCGGACGCGCGGCTCCGCTGGTTGAAGCGGCGTTTCCCGGAACGGTCGTCGATGGCGCGGTGGATCGCAATCGGCTCAGCGCAGCCGTTGTCGGCAAGGCCGATGCGATGAAACGGCTGGAAGCAATCGTGCATCCGCTGGTCAGGGAAGAGGAACAGGCCTTCCTGGAGTCTGCCAGGTCCGCCGGCGCACCCTTTGGGATCCTCGATATCCCGCTGCTTTTCGAAACCGGTGGCGACAGGCGCGTCGACGCCATCATCGTCGTCTCTGCCGATGCGGCGCTTCAGCGCGAGCGCGTGCTGGCGCGCCCGGGCATGACGGAAGAAAAGTTCGAGGCGATCCTGGCCCGGCAGGTTCCCGATGCCGAGAAGCGGGCCCGGGCCGATTTCGTCATCGATACCGGCCATGGCCTGGACCATGCCCGCGCCCAGGTGGCCGATGTCATTGCCGCCCTGAGCGAACCGGCGGTGGATTGACGCACAACGGGCCGGTTCGGCCCTTGCGTTGAAAGCCCGATCCAAAACAATGGAAGCGGACCGGCGAATCACGACGAAGGACAGGACCGATGCGCGAGATCGTTTTCGATACCGAAACCACCGGGCTCGACAACAAGGCCGATCGCGTGATCGAGATCGGCGGCGTCGAACTGGTAGACCGGTTTCCGACCGGCCGCACTTACCATGTCTACATCAATCCCGAAGGTCGCGAGGTTCATCCCGAGGCGCTCGCGGTCCATGGCATTTCCAATGATGATCTTGCCGACAAGCCGGTCTTCTCGGCAATCGTGGAGGAATTCCTGGAGTTCTTCGGCGGCGCCCGGTTGATCGCTCACAATGCGTCCTTCGACATGGGCTTCATCAATGCCGAACTGGCGCGCCTGGGCCACCCGTCGATCGATCCCGGGCTGGTGATCGATACGCTGGCGATCGCCCGGCGCAAGCACCCGATGGGTCCGAATTCGCTCGATGCGCTGTGCCGGCGGTACGGCATCGACAATTCCCACCGCACCAAGCACGGCGCGCTGCTCGATTCGGAGTTGCTGGCAGAGGTCTATATCGAACTGGCCGGCGGCAAGCAGGCGGCCTTGCGGCTGGTCGAAACCACGGGGTCCGACGATGACGACGGCGGACTGACCGAGCATGTGGCACTTCCGGAAAGACCGGACAGTCTTCCGCCGCGCCTGTCTTCACAGGAGATCGAGGCGCATCAGGCGCTGATCGCGAAGCTTGGCGAAAAGTCGATCTGGGCCCGCCTCGGCTTTGGCGGGGCCGATTCCTGATCTCGCGTATTTGGACTAGGGAACGGGATGTGCCCGGGCCTGAATCAAAAACGCCCCCGTCCGGATCGGGCAGGGGCGTTCGTAGTCGATGATTCACGTGAAACCGTGCGACGTGCCTGACGTCAGTTCTTCTTTTCGGCGCGGGCCTGCTCTTCGGCCATGCGCTGCTGGAACATGGCGCCGAAGTCGATCGGCTCCAGCATCAGCGGCGGGTAGCCGCCATTGCGGGTGGCGTCGGAAATGATCTGTCGCGCGAAGGGGAACAGCAGCCGCGGGCACTCGATGAAGAGGATCGGCAGCATGTGTTCCTGCGGGAAACCGGCAACCCGGAAAATGCCGCCGTAGACCAGCTCGACGTTGAACAGCGTCTTGCCGTCCATCTCGGCCTTGGTGTTCAGGGTCAGGACGACGTCGAATTCCTGCTCCGAGAGCGGGTTGGCGTTGACGTTGACATTGATGTTGATGCCCGGGCTCTTGTTGCCCTGTCCCTGCAGCGACTGCGGCGCGTTCGGATTCTCGAACGAGAGATCCTTGATGTACTGTGCCAGCACGTTGAGAACAGGCTGCTGGTTCCCGCCGTTGCCCGCCTCGGTGGCTTGAGTGTCGGTCATCTGTTGATTTTCCTTCTAGAGACCGGGCCGGCGCGCCGGGTCGGCGGTCGTTGCCCTCTGAAAATACGGTGGCTGGCTAACATGACCGCCTGTGTCTGACAAGCACGACGGTTGACCGCCGTGCAATCAGTGCTCGCGGGGCTTGTTCTCGCCCGCCCTGTATTCGTCCTGTCCGAGGTCGATCGTGCGCCCGTCGTCGCGCCGGGAGCCCTGCTGGCCGGCGAAACCGCCTGCGCTGACGACCGTGATGCGGTCCTTGACCAAGCGCCAGCCGAGATCGCGGAAGGCGGGAATGAAAAGCAGGAAACCGAGGGTGTCGGTGATGAAGCCGGGCGTCAGCAGCAGGATACCGGCGATCATGATCATCACGCCGTGAACCAGTTCGCGTCCCGGAACGCGGCCGGCATTCATTTCTGCCTGGATCCGGTTGAGCAGGGAGAACCCCTGGATGCGCAGGAGAATGGAGCCGATGACCGCTGTGACGACCACCATGGCAAGGGTCGCCATGACGCCGATCTGGCCGCCGATGATCACGAAGGCGGCGATTTCGGCGAAGGGGATTGCCAGCAGGAAAAAGGGGACGAGACTGAAGGGCATAGGGCGGAAGCGCCTTTTGGGTTTTGGAACGAAACGTTCACTTCCATATAGGAACGCTCAGAACACATTTGAATGAGCGACATTGGCGTTCTATATGAGCCTTATCGCGTTGGGTAAAAAGGGGCCGCCGTGATGGTTCGGTCCTTCTGGTGGCAGGCAAGATGCAATATCTCGATTTCGGAACGATCTTTTTTCTTATCACGGCGGTGGTGATCATCTACCAGCTCCGTTCCGTTCTTGGTCGCCGGACCGGCAACGAACGCCAGCCGTTCGATCCCTATACCGAAGGCCGCCTCGAGAACCAGCCTGCCCAGGACGACAATGTCGTCGCGCTGCCGCGCCGCAAGAAGAAGGGCGACGGCGACGAGGCCGATGAATTCTACGCGCCGGTCGACGTGGTCGCGGAAAAGGGCACACCGCTGAACAAGAGCCTGCGGGAAATCCGCGATGCCGATCCGAACTTCGATCCGAAGGGCTTTGTCGAGGGCGCCAAGCTCGCCTACGAGATGATCGTGACCGCCTACGCGGAAGGCGATCGCAAGGCCCTGCGCAACCTCCTGTCACGCGATGTGTTCGAAGGGTTCGACCGAGCGATTGCTGCCCGCGAGAAGGCGGGCGAGAGCATGCGGTCCTCCTTCGTCGGCATTTCCCGGGCCGAGATCATCAATGCCGATCTGCGCGGAAGCGACGCCATGGTCACCCTGCGCATTGTCTCGGAAATGATTTCCGCCACCATGGACGCCAATGGCGAGGTGGTCGACGGCGATCCGGAATCGGTCACCGAGGGAACCGATATCTGGACGTTCTCGCGTGATCTCCGCTCCCGCGATCCCAATTGGAAGCTCGTCGCGACGGAAGAGGAATAGGCCCGGCCGGAAGGGGAAGCGGGATGGGGAAAACGCCAGCTTTCCTGCCGGCCGGCTTCGCCGACATACCCGGATGGGCCGAAGACGACCATGTGACCGCCTTCCATGCGTTTCGCCGCTCGGCCATCCTGTCACGGGAGAGATCCTGGAAAGACGGCGCGCTTGGCGTGCGCTTCGAAACGCTGAAGCCTGCGTTCGAAGCCGCGTGCAATTTGCCTGCGCCGGATCCCGCCGGGGCCCGCCGTTTCTTCGAAACCCGTTTCAGTCCCTGGCGCTGTCCTGGCGAGGATGGCGGCGGGGGGCTTGTCACCGCCTACTATGAACCCGAGGCGGAAGCCTCGCCGGTCCGAACGAGCCGGTTCCGCTATCCCCTCTACCGTCAGCCCGCCGACCTGGTGAAAATCCCGGCCGGGTCCAATCCCGCTGGCCTGCACACGTCGTTCGAATGGGCGCGGCGGGCGGGCGATGATCTCGTCGAACACCCGGACCGTCGCGCGATCGAGAGCGGTGCGCTGGAAGGGCGCCGCCTGGAGCTGGCCTGGCTGGAGGACCGCGACGAGGTCTTCTTCATCCATGTGCAGGGATCCGCGCGCCTGCGGATGACCGACGGACGCATCCTGCGCGTCGGCTTTGCCGCGAAATCCGGTCATCCGTTCACCTCGATCGGGCGCATCCTGGTCGATGCCGGGGAGATCGATCCGGCGGTTGTTTCCATGCAGTCGATCCGTGACTGGCTGCACCGCCATCCCCATCGCCGCGACGATCTGGTGTGGAGAAACCGGTCCTTCATCTTCTTCCGTGAAACGCCGCTGGGCGATCCGGAACTCGGGCCGTTTGCAGCCGGCTACGTGCAGTTGACACCCGGCAGGTCCGTCGCCCTGGATCGCAAGCTGCACTGTTTCGGCACGCCCGTCTGGATCGACGCGCCGGGCATGACCGATTTCGGCGGTCCGTTCTTCCGGCTGATGATCGGTCAGGACACCGGCTCGGCCATCGTTGGCGCGGCCCGCGCCGACCTTTTCGCCGGGACCGGACCGGACGCTGGCAGGATGGCGGGTGCGGTCAAGTCGCCCGCGGGCTTCTGGTTTCTCTTGCCTGCAGGCATGGTCCCGCCGGAGGCCGCGGTCTCATGAGCGGACGCGATCGCAAGCTGAGCGCCGACGAGCGCATCCTGTGGGGAAAGGTCGCCCGCAGCACGACGCCGATGAAGAATCGCCGCGACGATCTGGAAAAGTGGCTTGAACCGGTACCGGCGGTTCCGGACGAGGAGCCGCGTATCGTCAAGCAGGCCGATGCCTTTCGCCAGCCCGCCGCGCCGCGGGAAGGCAAGACTGTATCTCCGCCGCCGCCCTTTGACCGGCCGCAGCGCCGCAAGCTGGAAAAGGGCCGCATTCCCATCGAGGCCAGGATCGATCTGCATGGGCTCTTCCAGGCCGAGGCCTATTCCATGCTGCTGTCCTTTCTGGCCCATGCCCATGGCCGGGGCATGCGCCATGTGCTCGTCATCACCGGCAAGGGTGCGTCGCATGGATCCGAGGGCGTCCTGGCGCGCTCCGTTCCCGCCTGGCTGGCGACACCGCCCTTCCGCGCCATGGTCAGCGGGCATGATGTCGCGTCGCGCCGGCATGGCGGGGAGGGCGCGCTCTACATCCGCCTGCGCCGTCACGCGGGCAGGGTGTCATGACGCCCTTCGGCCGGAAAATGCGGGAGATGCGAACCGCCCGGGGCGTGACGCAGAAGGAAATGGCGGCAGCCATCGGCGTGTCGCCTGCCTATCTGTCGGCGCTGGAACACGGCCGCCGCGGGCAGCCCACCTGGGCCTTGCTTCAAAGGATCATCGGATATTTCAACGTCATATGGGACGAGGCCGACGAATTTGCCGATCTGGCGGAGATTTCTGACCCGCGTGTAACGATCGACACCGCCGGCCTGTCACCGTCCGCGACGGCCTTTGCCAACCGCCTTTCCCGCGATATCGGGAAGCTTGACGATGAGGCGCTGGAAGCGCTGGATCGCATGCTTGATGCGCTGGTTCACCCGCACGCTGCCAGGCCGAATCGCTGACAGACCGGGATCAGAACAGGGCCTTGAGTTCGGCGAGCTTGTCGTTCACGAGCCACCCGTAATAATTCTCTTCCGGCATCCGTGGCGGCTTTCCCTCCGCGACGAGCTTGGCATTCTCGTCCTTCAGCGCCATGGCCCGCTCTTCCGGGTTGCCGAGATTGTACAGCGTCGCGGTGACCCCGGGATTGTTCGAAATGTCGTATCCCGCGATCGTCCGGTAGGCGTCGATGGACTTCCGGATCACCGCCGCGACATAGGCTAGCGACATGTCGGGATCCATGATCGTCCGGTAGACGGCTTGCGGATTGCGGTGATCGAGGCGCGGATAGCCGGACACATCGTGGACAAGATCGCTCATCTCCAGCGCCGTCAACGGGTTGAGCTGTCCAAGACCGAATGTCTGACCCGCGTAGAATGGCTGGAAGAATACGGCCGAGAAACGATCGTTCGGCCAGGCCTTGCCGCTCACCGTCTTGCCGCGGAAGGTCGTGTTCCAGACCGTTTCACGGCACGTCCACTGGTCGTAGCTGCCCGTCAGCGCGGTGCATCGGGAGAACTCCGGCCGGGCGATGAACTCGGAAACATCCTCTCCGTCATACTCGAACTGGAACCGCGAGTTCACGTAGGACAGGGCCTTGATGTAATAGCTTTGCAGCCGGTCGTAGGCATCGACGTTATAGGTGTGCTCGCCCACGATGGCTCCGACGATATGCATCGGGTCGATACCATAGGCCTTGGCTTCCGCACTGATCTTGCCGCGCAGGTCCGTGTCCGACTTCAGCAGGTCGAAGACCTTCTGGTACTTCCGGTCGAATGTTGTCTTCAGCGCCTGGGTCCGCTTGGCCGAGGCGCCGGGGATCGCCGGTTGTTCCGCATGCCGGTTTCCGGGCGGAACCGCCGTCACGTCCTGGGCCCTCAGGGGACCGGAAAAAGCGAGGGCGAGACAGAGGGCAAATGCGGACCGGCGGAACATGGCAGCGCTGAAACGGTTGGCGTGGTGGAAAACGGACAGGCGCATTGCATAGTCTTTCCGGCGCTCCAAGTCGATACGCATGACGCCGCGTAACAGGTTAAGGCGGGGTCACATCCTCCCTTCGCCTACAGGATATAGCGCGAAAGATCGGTGTTCTTCGCAAGGTCGCCCACATGCGCATGAACGTAGTCCGCGTCGATGACGATCTCGTCGCCGCCCTTGTCCGGGGCATTGAAAGAGATCTCGTCGAGAACCCGCTCCATGACGGTCTGCAACCGGCGTGCACCGATGTTTTCCACCGTGGCGTTGAGATCGACTGCAATGCCTGCCAGTGCATCGATGGCATCTTCGCTGAAGGAAAGCGAGACGCCCTCGGTGCCCATCAGCGCGGTGTACTGCTTGATCAGGCTGGCCTCGGTTTCCGTCAGGATCCGCCGGAAATCCTCCTTCTCCAGTGCGCGAAGCTCGACGCGGATCGGCAGGCGGCCCTGCAGTTCGGGCAGCAGGTCGGACGGCTTGGACACGTGGAAGGCGCCGGACGCAATGAACAGGATATGGTCGGTTTTCACCGGGCCGTACTTGGTCGCCACCGTGGTCCCCTCGATCAGCGGCAGCAGGTCGCGCTGAACCCCCTCGCGGGAGACGCCAGCCCCGTGCCCGCCCTCGCGCGCAGCGATCTTGTCGATCTCGTCGATGAAGACGATGCCGTCGTTTTCTGCCGAGGACATGGCTTCCTGGGTGACCTGGTCCATGTCGAGCAGCTTGTCGGACTCGTCGTTGATGAGGAAAGAATAGCTCTCCTCGACCGTGGTCCGGCGCGTCTTGGTGCGCCCGCCCATCGCCTTGCCGAGCAGGTCGTTGATGTTGAGGACACCGACATTGCCGCCCGGCATGCCGGGGATCTCGAACCCGCCGGGCATGCCGTTATCGGCCACTTCGACCTCGATCTCCTTGTCGTTCAGTTCGTTGTTGCGCAGCTTGCGACGGAAGGAATCGCGCGTCGCCGGGCTGGCGGTCTTGCCAACCAGGGCGTCGAGCACGCGTTCCTCGGCATTCAGCTCGGCCTTGGCCTTCACCTCGGCCCGCTTGCGGTCGCGCACCAGCGCGATGGCCGCTTCGACCAGGTCGCGGATGATCTGTTCGACATCGCGGCCCACGTAGCCGACCTCGGTGAACTTGGTCGCCTCCACCTTGATGAAGGGCGCTCCGGCCAGCCGGGCGAGGCGGCGCGAAATCTCGGTCTTGCCGACGCCGGTCGGTCCGATCATCAGGATGTTCTTC
Organism: Zhengella mangrovi; assembly: GCF_002727065.1. Taxonomy (GTDB): domain Bacteria; phylum Pseudomonadota; class Alphaproteobacteria; order Rhizobiales; family Rhizobiaceae; genus Zhengella; species Zhengella mangrovi. The sequence continues at coordinate 215,736 of NZ_PDVP01000001.1, forward strand.
GGATTGACCTCCTCGCGCATCGGGCTCTCCAGCTGCTGCCGGCGCCAGCGGTTTCTCAGCGCGATCGCGACGGCGCGCTTGGCTTCCTTCTGGCCGATGATGAAACGGTCGAGTTCCGAGACGATCTCGCGGGGCGAATAATTGGTCATGGCCTACACCTTGATGGGAGGAAGTTTTGCCAGCACGGATGTGGGCAGCGTGGACCCCACGGTCAAGCCGCGGATGCGCTGCCAGCCGGCACCGAACATGATCACGAGTGCACCGATCATCAGCAGGATCAGTGCGAAGGGCGGAATGCCGGTCGCGTTCGCCGTGTGATCGAAGAGATAGTAGACACCGATGGAGCCGAAATAGGCGAAGGTCGGCACCAGCAGCGAGCGCCGGTCGATGGCCAGCGCGACGTAGACGAAGCCGGCAATCAGCAGGCCGAGCGAAATCGCCGCCCCGGCTCCGGGCTCGATCGTGCCGACGGCCGTCGCCTGGCCTGTCGCCAGGATGAACAGCGGATGCACCAGCATGGGCGCCGAGACGACGTGGAGCCAGAAAGCGCAATCCGACCAGATCGTGAACCGTTCCCGATCATGCAGGTCGAGTGCGACGGCGACGAGAAACACGATGACGCCGCAGGCGAGCGGCACGAGCAGCGCACGCTCCATCACCATTGGCAATTGCTCGCTGGTCGGCAGGGCCACCTGGCCGCTCGTCACCCCGTCATAGAGCAGCAGCGCGACCCAGAGAAAGGCCATGGCGGTCATGGCAAGCGCAATGATGGCGGCCATGATGGGAACGCGAAACCGCCAGAAGTAGAGGGCAGCGGCGCCGGCCACGCCGCCGGCGGCAAGGGACCCGAGCCAGCCCGCTTTCGAGCGCAGCGCGAACAGGGTCACGAGATTGCCGTTCAACTGCTCCAGCCCGGCCTGCGAGGAGACGTGATCGCCCAGCAGGACGCCGATGCCGGCGACGAAACCGATGCCGAGCACCGTGCTGGCAAGCCGCATCCGCTTCTGGCGCGTGACGAATTCGGCGACCGCCCAGATCAGCACGGCGACGATCACGGCACCGATCGTCCGGTCGATGGCAGGGAGCGCCTGCAGCGAAAACAGGATGCCGGCGAACAGCATGCCGATCCCGACAGTGACGAAAAGGTCGTTGCCGCCGCCGATGAGACGCAGGTTCTCGTCGCTGATGCTGGCGGTTGCCGGGAGGTCGGGCATGGTATCCAGCGCGATCACCGCATCGCGCTGCGACGCGGAGATGATGCCGCGTTCGACCGCATGATTGAGTGTCTCGCGGGATATCAGGACCGTCTTCCTTCTTGCGATGTGGCCTGGAAGCAAGTCCGGCGAAAGTGAAAACCGGTCTCGCGCCGGAAATTGCGAACCGACAAGCCGATGGGACGAACCAGCGGGTAGCGCACTAGCCCTGGTCTTCGCCCAGCGTCTCGACGACGATGTTGTGATTGGTATAGACGCAGATGTCGGCGGCGATCTGCATGGCCTTGCGGGCGATGACTTCCGGGTCCGCTTCCACGTCGTAGAGCGCCCGTGCAGCCGCCAGGGCATAATTCCCGCCCGACCCGATCGCCATGACGCCAAGTTCCGGCTCCAGCACGTCGCCATTGCCGGTCACCGCGAGGCTGACTTCGGCATTGGCGACCAGCATCATCGCCTCGAGCTGGCGCAGGTACTTGTCGGTGCGCCAGTCCTTGGCCAGTTCCACGCAGGCCCGCATCAGCTGACCCGGATATTGCTCCAGCTTGGCTTCCAGCCGTTCCAGCAGGGTGAAGGCATCGGCCGTCGCACCCGCGAAACCCGCGATGACGTCGCGATCCTTGCCGATGCGGCGCACCTTGCGGGCATTGCCCTTCATCACGGTCTGCCCAAGCGAGACCTGTCCGTCGCCGGCGATCACCACCTTCCCGCCCTTCCGGACCGTCACGATGGTTGTGGCGTGCATGCTTTTTTCGCCCATGCGCCTGGAACTCCGTCTGTTTGCCCGCGGACCGCGGAGCGTGTCGTCTGCAGCGTCTATGTATGCATGCGGGCAGCGATTGCAAACAGCCTGTCCGCCCGTCACCGCGACCGGATGGGCGGCAAGCAACTTTCCAACCGCTTCGCCTGCTGTTAGAAGGCGATTTCGAATTCAACGGGAACCAGCGTCATGACCGCCCGCACCGCCAGCGTTTCGCGCAAGACCAACGAAACCGCGATCGAGGTCTCCATCAGCATCGACGGCACCGGCAAGCACGACATCAGGACCGGTGTCGGCTTCTTCGACCATATGCTGGAGCAGCTGTCGCGCCACTCGCTGATCGACATGACGGTGCGCGCGGACGGTGACCTGCACATCGACGATCACCACACGGTGGAGGATACCGGCATCGCGCTCGGGCAGGCCCTGGCCGAGGCTCTAGGCGAGCGGCGCGGCATCACGCGGTATGCCTCGCTTAATCTCGTCATGGACGAAACCATGACGACCGCGGGCGTTGACGTGTCCGGCCGGCCCTTCCTCGTCTGGAACGTCGATTTTTCCGCCCCGAAGATCGGCACCTTCGATACCGAGCTGGTGCGCGAATTCTTCCAGGCCCTGTCCCAGCATGCCGGCATCACGCTGCATGTCCGAAACGACTACGGGGTCAACAATCACCACATCGCCGAAACGTGTTTCAAGGCCGTGGCCCGCGTGTTGCGCACGGCACTGGAAATCGACCCGCGCCAGGCCAATGCGGTACCGTCGACAAAGGGATCGCTGAAAGGCTGAGGCTATGGCGTCTTTTGTTGTCATGGAACCGCCTGCAGGCGATGCGCGGCGCGAGACACGGTTTATCCGCGACGGGTTCGCGGTCCTTGCTTTCATCGTTCCTCCGCTCTGGTTCGCCTGGCATCGTCTCTGGGTCGAGGCGATTGTCAGCCTGGCCCTGCTCGTGGCGGCCGGGGCGCTGGTCGAGCTGCAGGGCTTCGCCATGGCCTCGTCGCTGCTGTCCTTGCTCGTTTCGCTCTATGCCGGCCTGGAAGCCAATGGCCTTCGCATCGCCGGTCTGTCGCGGCGCGGTTGGCGGGAAGCCGGTGTCGTGGAAGCAGCCAGCCCTGCCGAGGCCGAGCTGCGCTGGTACCATGATCCGTCCGCTTCGCTGCCTCGCGAGACAGCCCCGCCGCCCTTGCCTCGACGGCACCCCGCCATCCGTTCCGCTGCCCCGGCCGAGGGGCTCGGCCTGATCGACTATCCGGGAGCACGCTGATGCGCGTCGCCATCATCGACTACGGGTCGGGCAATCTGCGCTCGGCCACCAAGGCCTTCGAACGCGCGGCCCGCGAAGCCGGCATCAATGCCGAGATCGACCTGACGGCCGACGCTGACCGGGTTCGCACCGCAGACCGTGTGGTACTCCCGGGCGTCGGCGCCTATGCCGATTGCAAGGCGGGCCTCGACGCGGTGCCTGGCATGCATGCGGCCATCGACGAAGCCGTCGTCGGCGCGGGCCGGCCGTTCCTTGGCATTTGCGTGGGCATGCAACTCATGTCCACGCGGGGCCTCGAGAAGACGGTCACGGACGGCTTCGGCTGGATCAGGGGCGACGTGCGCCTGATGACCCCGACCGACCCGACACTGAAGATTCCGCAGATCGGCTGGAACACGATTCACGTGAAACATTCCCATCCGCTGTTCGACGGCATCCCGACCGGCGACGATGGCCTGCATGCCTATTTCGTCCATTCCTATTTTCTTGACGCGGAAAACCCGGAAGATGTTCTCGCGGTGACCGACTATGGCGGCGAGGTAACCGCAGCCGTCGCCCATGAAAACAGGGCCGGAACCCAGTTCCACCCCGAGAAAAGCCAGAAGCTGGGCCTCGCCCTCATCGCCAATTTCCTGAAGTGGAAGCCCTGAAGGGCTGCGTGAACACATGTCTGAGATCCTCTTCCCCGCCATCGGCCTGAAAGACGGCCACCCGCACCGCCCGCAGCGCCAAGGCCGCGAGGACGCGCAAACCGGAAAGGGCACTGGCCGTGTCTAAGATCCTCTTCCCCGCCATCGATTTGAAAGACGGCCAGTGCGTGCGCCTCAAACTCGGCGAGATGGACACCGCGACGGTCTACAACGAGGATCCCGGCGCGCAGGCGAAAGCCTTCGAGGATGCCGGCTTCGAGTGGCTGCACGTCGTTGACCTGAATGGTGCCTTTGCCGGCGAGAGCGTCAATGGCGCCGCGGTAGAGCGCATCCTGGCCTCGACGAAAAACCCGGTTCAGCTTGGAGGTGGCATCCGCACGCTTGCGCATATCGAGGCCTGGCTCGACAAGGGCCTGACCCGTGTCATCCTCGGCACCGTTGCCGTCCGCGATCCCGACCTGGTCAAGGAGGCCTGCCGCCTCTTTCCCGGAAAGGTCGCTGTCGGCATCGACGCCAAGGGCGGCAAGGTCGCGGTCGAGGGCTGGGCGGAAGCGTCTTCGCTCGGTGTCGTCGAACTGGCAAAGAAGTTCGAAGGCGCGGGCGTGGCGGCGATCATCTACACCGACATTGACCGGGACGGCGTGCTGACCGGCATCAACTGGGAATCGACCATCGATCTGGCCAATGCCGTGTCCATTCCCGTCATCGCGTCGGGTGGCCTCGCCTCGATCGCCGACATCGTGCGCATGACAATGCCGGATGCATCCCGCCTGGAAGGCGCCATCTCGGGCCGCGCGCTGTACGATGGCCGCATCGATCCGGCCGAGGCGCTTGGCGTGCTGAAGGGGACGATCAGCGTGGATGCGGCCATGTTCGAGGAGGAGGAGCGGTCATGACCCTGAAGACGGGTGCCATTCGCTGCCTCGATGTGAAGGACTGGCCGCACGCCCGCAGGGGCAGAGCCCCGAGGACGGACAGAACCGGAAAGGCGGCCATCCCATGCTGAAAGCCCGCGTTATTCCTTGCCTCGACGTCAAGGATTGGCCGCACGCCCGCAGGGGCAGGATCCCGAGGACGGGCAGAACCGGAAAGGCGGCCATCCCATGCTGAAAGCCCGCGTTATTCCTTGCCTCGACGTCAAGGATGGCCGCGTGGTCAAGGGCGTCAACTTCGTCGACCTGATCGACGCCGGCGATCCGGTGGAGGCCGCCAAGGCCTATGATGCGGCCGGTGCCGACGAGCTCACCTTCCTCGACATCACGGCCAGCCACGAGAACCGCGACACGATTTTCGATGTCGTGGCCCGCACGGCAGAACAGTGTTTCATGCCGTTGACCGTCGGTGGCGGGGTGCGTGCCACGTCAGACATCCGCAAGCTGCTTCTGGCCGGCGCCGACAAGGTGTCGATCAATACCGCGGCGGTGAAGAACCCGGATTTCGTGGCCGAGGCAGCCGACAAGTTCGGCGATCAGTGCATCGTCGTCGCCATCGATGCCAAGAAGGTCTCGACGGACGGGGAGGCGGATCGCTGGGAGATCTTCACCCATGGCGGCCGCACGCCGACCGGCATCGACGCCGTGGAGTTCGCCCGCCTTGTCGTGGACAGGGGCGCCGGCGAAATCCTGCTGACCTCCATGGACCGCGACGGCACCAAGGCCGGCTACGACATTCCGCTGACCCGCACCATCGCGGATGCGGTGCACGTCCCGGTGATCGCGTCGGGCGGCGTCGGCAATCTCGATCATATGGTGGACGGCATCCGCGACGGTCATGCCACCGCCGTGCTGGCCGCTTCCATTTTCCATTTCGGCACCTACACGATCGGCGAGGCCAAGGACTACATGGCCGCCGCCGGCCTGCCGATGCGCCTAGATCCGCATGACTGACCGCGAGGACGCGCGATGACCGATTTCACCCTGGCCGACCTCGAGCGCATCGTTTCCGAACGCGCGCAATCCGGCGATGCCAATTCCTGGACGGCGAAGCTTTTCGCCAGGGGCATGCCGAAGGCCGCTCAGAAGCTCGGCGAGGAGGCGGTCGAATCCGTCATCGCGGCCGTCGCGGGAGACCGCGAAGGTCTGATTTCCGAAAGCGCCGATCTCCTTTATCATTGGCTTGTCGTGCTGGCGCTGGCCGGCATTTCCCTGGATGAGGTCATGGCTGAGCTGGAAGGCCGGACGGGACGCTCCGGGATCGATGAAAAGGCGTCCCGCGAGGGATCGTGACGGCGCCAGGACGTTTTGGACAAGGGACTGACCGATCCATGGACCAGCTCAACGCTTCCGAGATCTACTCCCCTTACCGATTTTTCGCCGCCGACCGATGGGCGGGGTTCCGGGCGGATACGCCGTTGACGCTGACCGCCGACGAGGTCGAACGCCTGCGCTCGATGAACGATCCGGTGGACCTGGAGGAAGTGCGGCGGATCTACCTGGCCCTGTCGCGCCTCCTGTCGGCGCATGTCGAGGCGAGCCAGCTTCTGTTTCGCCAGCGCAAGCAGTTTCTCAACGTCGACGATGCCGTCAAGACACCCTTCATCATCGGCATTGCCGGGTCGGTGGCCGTCGGCAAGTCGACGACCGCGCGCATCCTGAAGGAGCTTCTGCGCCGCTGGCCGTCGAGCCCGAAGGTCGATCTGGTCACCACCGATGGTTTCCTGCTGCCCAATGCCGAATTGCGGCGTCAGAACCTGATGGATCGCAAGGGCTTCCCCGACAGCTATGATGTCGGCGCGCTGCTGCGGTTCCTGTCCGACATCAAGTCCGGCCGTTCCAACGTCAAGGCGCCGCTCTATTCGCACCTGACCTACGACGTGCTGCAGGGCGAGGAACAGATCGTCGATCGCCCGGACATCCTCATCTTCGAGGGCATCAACGTGCTGCAGGTGCGTGACCTGCCCGGCGATGGCAAGGCGGTGCCTTTCGTGTCGGATTTCTTCGATTTCTCGATCTACATCGACGCCGACGAGGACCTGATCCACTCCTGGTATGTCGATCGCTTCATGCGGCTCCGGAAGACGGCCTTCACCAATCCGCAGTCCTTCTTCCACCGCTATTCGCAATTGCCCGCCGATGCCGCCCGCGCGATCGCCGAGGGCCTGTGGGCCAACATCAACGCCAAGAACCTGCGCGAGAACATCCTGCCGACCCGTCCCCGCGCCGACCTGATCCTGCGCAAGGGCGCCGACCACCTGATCCAGGAAGTTGCCCTGCGCAAGCTCTGACCGTTTCGCTGGCCGGCCGCCATGCGCCGTCATCGCGGCCCATGGCCGCCCGAACACGCTGGCGGCTGCGTTTTCATGATTGATGCGGGCCCGCCCTTGGGTTAGAAGGACGTGCTTCGCGTCGTTTTGCAAAGCGCTTTGTGGGCCCTTGGCCTGCCGGGCACCCGTAGCTCAGCTGGATAGAGTGCTGCCCTCCGAAGGCAGAGGTCACAGGTTCGAATCCTGTCGGGTGCGCCATTTCACATAATTCGCGAAGCGAAATATGGATGACATTTTCCTCAGGGTTTTCGGCGGCAATCGTTTGGAACAAACGATGAGAGCCGTTCGAACTTTCTTCGCCCAGGCGCGCCATCTTTTCCTTCGGCGCCAAGCCAGTTTCTGTGCGCTGGCGGCCGGCCCGTTCAGCGGGCCGCTGTCGTCAGATAGTCCAGCATGACGCCGGCAGCCGAGACGTTGACCGGAACGCCTTCCGGCTCGTCGCGAAAGCCGGGTTCGGCGAAGATGCGGCGGATCTCCCCATCGACGGCATGCATGGAATAACGCCAGCTGCGCTGGCCCATGCCGGTGTTGCGCCGGCTGACCAGCATGCCCATCAGCCGGGTGAAGTCGGCGTTGCCGTCCGGCAGCATGAACACGCGGGAAATCGATTGCGCCCGCGCCCACTGGAACATGGTGAAGGCATCGTTGACAGAAAGGCAGACGACCTCATCGATGCCACGCGCCATGAAGTCGTCGTAGTGCGCCTCGTACCCCGGCAGGTGAGACTCCGAGCAGGCCGGCGTGAACGCGCCTGGAAGCGCGAAAAGCACGATGTTGCGCCCCCCGAAGACGTCGCGGCTGGTCAGTTGTTTCCACTTGTAGGGATTCGCGCCGCCGAGAGCCTCGTTGCGGAGCCGCGTGTGGAAGACAGCGTCGGGAACCTGGTGTCCGATCATGACCCTGCTCCTCAATCTTGTTCACGCCGCTTGCGTTCCGCGTCGTCCCAGGCCGTCAGCGCCTGGTAGTCGGGCACGAAGCCGAGGCCCTTCATCGCGTCGGAGGAGACCGCGCCCTGCGAGGTGACGACATCGACGACGGCCGGCGCATGGGCCAGCGCCCGTTTGATCGCGCCTTCGAGGTCGGCCGGATCCTCCACCCGCTCGCCGTGGGCGCCGAGCGCGCGGGCCATGCCGGCATAGTCGGAGTGGCGCAGCGTCGTCCCGACGACCCGGCCGCCGTAATTGGCCTCCTGGTCATAGCGCTCGATGTTCCAGGCGGCGTTGTTGGACACGATGAACACGGCCTTCGCACCGTGCCGGACGGCCGTGTCGATCTCCATCGCGTTGATGCCGTAGGCACCGTCGCCATTGACCGAAATCACCTGCCGGCCGGGAAAGGCAAGCGCGGCAGCCACCGCGAACGGAACGCCGACGCCGAGGCAACCGAAGGCCCCGGCATCCATGTAGGTGCGCGCCTCCAGCCCGACCCGGGCAAAGCTCAACAGGTCGCCGCCATCGGCGACGGCGATGTAGTCGGGCGCGGCGACCGCGCGCAGCGCCTCGAAGATCGCCAGCGGATGTACCTTGCCGTCCGGTCCGCGCAGTGGTGCCGCCGTGGCCCGGCCCTTGGCAATGCGTTCGCCGTGCTTGGCGCGCAGGCCATCCGCCCAGCCTTTGTCGCGGTTGCCGCCATCGTTGCCAAGTGCATCGCACAGGGCGTCGAGTGCCAGGTCTACGGCTGCCAGGATCTCCGGCGCGCCGCGCCGGTTGTCGATCAGTTCCCCGGCCGTGTCGGCTATGCGCAGGAAGCGCGCGTCGGGAAAGACCGCCGGCGATCCGTAGCCGAGCTGGTAGTCGAGCTTCCGGCCCAGCGTGATGACGAGGTCGGCCTGGGCCATGGCCGCCGCCCGCACCGCGCCGACGACGCCGGGATGGTCGGGCGGCACGAGGCCGCGGCTTTCCTGCGTGTCGAGGTAGAGCGCGCCGGTCGCGTCGAGGAAACGGACGATCTGGGCCGAGGCGCTCCGGGCGCCGCGCCCACTGACGACCAGCGGCCGTTTTGCGGCCCTTATGGCGGCCACGGCATCCGCGATGCGGTCAGGCTCCGGCACCGGCCTGTGCCGCGGCTTGGGCGCAAGCCAGTCCTGCGGGATCAGGTGAGCCGCGACGCGTGTGCGCAGCACGTCGGTCGGAACCTCGATGTAGGCCGGCCCGGGTTCGCCCATGTCGCCGAAGGCGCAGGCAATGGCTTCATCCATCTCGCGAATGACCTGCTCGGCGACCCGCGCGGTCCGGCAATAACGTGTCACCGGCTTGAGGATGTCGACATGCGGAATGTCCTGCAGCGGCGCCATGTTGGCCTGCGGACGTGACGTGCAGCCGCCGATCAGCAGCAGCGGAACGCGGGCCAGCGAGGCGTTGGCGATCCCGGTCACGCAATTGGTGACGCCGGGGCCGGCGGTCACCATGGCGACGCCCAGTCCTCCGGTCAGTTCGCCATGGGCATGGGCCATGTGCACCGCAGCGCCCTCGTCGCGCACGTCGATAATCCGGATGCCGCGCCGCGCCAGGTGATCCCAGATCGGCTGGATATGCCCGCCCTGGAGCCCGAAGATGCGGTCGATGCCGCGCTCCTTCAGGGCCTTGGCGATCCATGCGGCGACGCTGTCCTCGTCGCGGTTCAGGTCCTGCGCTTCGGTCATGGTGTCTCTCCCTGTACGGTTTTTCCTGCAGCGGTCAGGCCGTGCGGTCGGCGAGCATGTCGCGCAGAACGCGGTGAAGGATCTTGCCGGTCGTGTTGCGCGGCATCTCCTCGGTTGAAAGGAACACGACCGCCCTTGGCCGCTTGTACCCGGCCAGCCGCTCGCGCGACCAGGCGATCAGGTCCTCGCCGGTGAGCGTCGATCCCTCGCGCAGAACCACGGCGGCGGCCACGCGCTCGCCCCAGCGGTCGTCGGGTTGGCCGACGACGGCAACGTCCTTGACGTCCGGATGCTGCCCGAGCACGACTTCCACCTCGGTGGGGTAGACGTTCTCGCCACCGGTGATGATCAGGTTCTTCTTGCGGTCGATCAGCCTGATGTAACCGTCCGCATCGCGGATCGCCATGTCGCCGACGGTCAGGTAGTCGCCGCGGAAGGCTTCCGCAGTCTTCTCCGGCAGGTTCCAGTAACCTTCGAAGCAATAGGGGCCGCAGGAGAATAGCTCGCCGGGCTGCCCGTCCTCGACCTCGTTGCCGTCGTCGTCGAGGATGCGGATTGGCATCGATCCGACGACTTCGCGGCCGACCGTGCCGAGATGATCGAACTGCTCGTCCGGGTGCAGCATGGTGACCCAGCCCGCCTCTGTCGATCCGTAGAGTTCGAACAGGCCGGAGTTGGGAAACATCGCCATGACGGCGCGCTTGGTCTCCGGTCTTGCCGGGGCGGACGAGATCATCAGCTTTTCCACCCGGTCGAAGCCGGCCGCACCACGCTCGGCCTCCGGCACGTCGAGCAGCATCATGAAATGCGTCGGCGTGAGCGACGTGAAGGAAATGCCCATGGTGCCGATCGTCCGCAGGCACAGCGCCGCGTCGAAATTGGCCCGGTTGAACACTGTCACGGTCGCGCCGATGGACAGGAAGGCGGTAAAGAAGTTCAGGGAATTCGCATGGCACATCGGCATGACGAGCAAGGCATTGTCCTTGCGCTTGAGGCTCAGTTCCACCTGCGTCATCAGCGCAAGCATCGACATGCCGCGATGGCTGCGGATTGCCCCTTTCGGATTGCCCGTCGTGCCGGAGGTGTACATCAGGCACCAGCAATCGTCAGGCGATACGGAAATGTCCGGTTCGACGCTGGCGGAACTCGCGATCAGCCCTTCGTAGCTGCACCAGCCTTCGGCCTCGGCACCGATGCGGATATAGCGGTCGCCGGGCACGGCGAGTTCGCTGCGGATCCCGTCCACCAGGTCGCCGAGCGCGGCCTCCGCGATCAAAGCCGCGACGCCGCAGTCCCTGGCGATGAAAGCGGCCTCGGGTCCGGTGAGGCGGAAGTTCACCGGCACCGCGACCAGGCCGGCCTTGGCGACGGCGGCATAGATCTCCGCCCATTCCACCCGGTTGTAGGCGAAGACCGCGATACGGTCGCCCTTGGTGAGACCGAGGGCCAGAAGCCCGTTGGCCAGCTGGCAGGACCGGTCGTTCCACTCCCGGTAGGTCATCTGGCGGTCCAGGTCGCGGGCGCCGGGGTGGTCGGGTTGCGTGCGGGCATGCGCGGCCAGCATCTGGCCGATGGTCTGCAGTCCTCCCATGGTCACCGCCCTCCTCTCAAGCGGTCAGCGCCTGCCTCCTCGCGAGCGCGTCGTAGAGTGTTTCCGATGCGTTCAGGTCATGATCGACGGCAAGCCGTTCCGCCTTTTCGGCGTCTCCGGCCAGGACGGCATCGAGAATGTCGGCGTGCTGGCGCCAGATGTCGGCCGGCAGCTTGGCGCTGCGCAGCACTTCGCCCATCGCGCGCCGCAGGAAACGCCAGTGCGGTTCCGCCGTCCGTGCCACCAGCGCATTGCCGGAGTGATCGTAGATCAGCGTGTGGAAGGCCTCGTCGTGGCGCACCTGTTCGGCCAGATCGCCGTTGGCGACCGCGGACTGCCCCTGCGCCAGGATGGTCTTTCCGCGCTCCGCCAGGGTCGTGGCTGTGCCGGGCGATCGCCGGACCTGCTCGGCGGCCATGCGGGTGGCCATCCCGTCGAGAACGGCGCGGACCTCGTAGTGCTGGCGCATCAGGTCGATGTCCAACGGGGTGACGTAGAGACCGCGCCTGCCGATTTCTTCCACAAGGCCGTCGGATTTCAGCAATGCCATGGCCTGTTGCACCGGCTGGCGGGAAACACCGAGCCGGGCAGCCAGCTGTTCCTGCACGAGATGGGCGCCTTCGGGCAGGCGGCCGCTGCAGATCTCGTCGACGATGACCGAATAGACCTGGTCGGTAAGGCTCGGCTGGGCAGGCAGGAGTTTCATCGGCGCTTCCTGAATTCCGCATTCTGAATTCAGTATTCCAAAAAATGCGAAGATCGTCAATCCCGGCTGAAAAGCAGGGATGGATGAGAAGCACGGCGGATACGTGGACCGGGAAGACCTGCGCCCGCCGGCTGGTGGCGGGCGCAGGCCGATCATCCCCGGGCGCCTTGACCGGCTGCTGTGGTCGAAGCGCCCTGGATTTCGGGTGGTGGCAGCTTGGGCCCCGAAAGAGCCTCAGTCCCGCCCGGCCATCATGATGGCATCCGCCAGCCGGTCAGGCGCGGTGAAGCAGGATTCGTGGCTTCCCGGAATCTGCACCAGGCGGAACAGGCCGAGCTTTTCCGACAGGCGCGGATGCCAGGGCAGGCTGTTGGGCAGCGCGGTGTCCTCGGTGCAATTGATGTAGGATTTGCCGATTTCCATCTCCGCCGGGTCCTTGCCCAGCGAGATCGCATCCGTGAATGTCGCGTAGGGGTGCGGGTTCAGCCGGTCGTAGGCCGATTGTGCGAGGTCCGCCGGTGCATCGTTGATGAAGGCCTCGCGCCAGATCGGGTAGGGCAGAACCACGCTGTTGTCGCCGCTTTGGGCGCTGACCTGGTCGAACAGGGCAACGTAATGCGGCGGAACCATGTCGTTCAGGCATTCGCCGTTGTTTGGCACGAAGGCGTTCCAGTAGACCAGGCGGCGGATCCGGTCCGGCACCCGGTCCGCGGCCCCGGTGATCACCATGCCGCCGTAGCTGTGGCCGACCAGCACGACATCGCTCAGCGATGCCTCCTCCAGGTAGGCGACCAGCGACCCGATCGCGTCCGAGAGGCCCGAGGTCTTGGCGTCGCCGGGCCGGTTGCCGGCAAGCGTCGGGCAGTGAACCTCGTGGCCGGCCGCTCGGATCGGCCGTGCCACGTCTTCAAGCAGTTCGCCCGTGTGCCAGGCGCCGTGAACCAGAACATAGGTGCTCATTGTCTTTCCTCCTCTGAATGCTCCTCCGCAGCCCGGCCCAACCCGGGGGTCGCCGATGGCTTGCCTCTCCAGAATAGGTGTGGGACGATTTCGACAATATGGCTGGGAACGCACGGGATATGGCCACGGGTGCACCGGACAGGGCAGCGTCCTACTGGAACACGGCGGATGTCGTGGCCGGCGAACGCTTCGATTACTACCGGGAGGCGATCTGCCGGTCCTTCATGCCCTTGCGCCCCGAACTCGGCCGGGATGCGAGGCAAGGATTCTCGGCACGGGTGAGTTCCGTCGCCGGGCGGGATGCAACGCTCAACGTGGTGTCGGCACGGGCGCACGAGGTCATTCGCGGGCGTCACGAGATCGCGCAGTCGCCCATGCCCTGCTACTACGTCAATCTCCAGCTCAAGGGACACTGCCGGATCATCCAGGGTGGTGCCTTTATCGATCTCGGCGTCGGCGATGTGGGGATCTTCTCCAGCGACGAGACTTTCGTGCTCGACCATGGCCAATGTGCCGACCTCGGCGTCGCGTCCCTGATGGTGCCCCACGCCGTTTTCCACGATGACCGCGGTGAGCCGCTGCGCCGGCCGGAAAAACTCACGCTTTCGTCGCTTTACGGCAAGCTGCTGGCCGATGCCTTTTCGCAGCACGTGCAAACGGTGTTTCGCGCCAGCGACACGGACATTTCCCAGATGCAGGACCTGGTGATCCGCCTCGCCCGTATGGCGGCAGGAGATCGCAAGGGTGACGACGGTGCAGGCGAAGGGATTGCTGGCGCCAGGCTGGCCGGTCTCAAGGCGATCATCCGCCAGCAGTGCCGGCGCCCGGGCCTGTCGATTGCCGAATGCGCTGCGGAGGCCGGGATCTCGGTGCGCTACGCGCATAAGCTTTTCCAGGCGGAAAACGATACGTTCTCCGGCTTCCTCTGGCGCGAACGGATCTCACGCGCCGCCCGGGCACTTCGCGATCCGAGCAACGCGCTGCGCTCCATCGGCGATATCGCCTACACCTGCGGCTTTTCCGATCTCTCGCACTTCTATCGCTGTTTCCAAGCGCATCATGACATGACGCCAGGCGCCTGGCGCAGGCAGGCATAGAGCAGTTCCGGCGAAAGCGGGCACCGGTTTCGCATCTGGAATTGCCTGGAAAAACAACACATGGCGCTGTGGAGCGATCCAGCGGAGAGCGGACTGTTCTGGCACCCGGGTGGCCCCGGGGCGATGGCCTGGCGTCATGGCCCCGTTTCGAGCCAGGCGGATGCCTTCGCGCGGATGTCGTCGGGAATGGCCGCCGCCCGCCGGTTGGCGAGATCGAACATCACGCATTTGAACAGGGTCTCGAAGGCCACGGCCTCGTCCTCCATCCGCAGGAGGCGGTGGCGAAAGGTCAGCGACTTCGAGCCGATCTCGACAACGGATGTCTCCAGCCGGATCACATCGCCAGCCGACAGCTCGGCGCGGAAATCGCTCTCGGCATGCACCACGGCGAACGACAGCCGTCGCCCCGTCCGCATGTCGCTGGCCGTCAGGCCGATCGCCGACTGGAAGGCGAAGACGCCATCGGAACAGGCGGCGAAATACTTCGACACGTTCATGTGGCCGAGGAAGTCGCAATCCGTTGGATCGACCACGGAGCGGAACGTCGTCATCGTGGGCATCGGCCGGCCTCCCTGACCCGGATTTCCCTGACTATGCCCGGGTGGCGACCGCAATGCCAGGCTCTGCCCGGTGCACGCAACAGGGTGTTGTCGCTGCCGCCGGGCCAGACCCTCAAAGCTTGGCCCCGCAACCGGTACAGAACTTTGCACCCGGTTTCACGGGCTTCCCGCACGCCGGGCAGACGGGATCGGGCTTCGACCCCTCGAACTTGTGGCCGCAATGGGTGCAGAATTTTGCGCCGGGTTTCACCGGGTGGCCGCAGGACGGGCATATCGGAGCCGCCGGTTCCTGCAAGGCCTCCGCACCGCAGTTGGGGCAGAACTTCTGGCCCTCCTTCAAGGGCGCGCCGCAGGCATGGCACGTGAACCCCGGACCTCCGGCCGGTTCCGCCGTGCGTGAAACCGGGCTTTTCTTGCGGGACGCCGGCGGTAGCGGCGGCGGTGCTGCCTTGGGTCTCGCCGGGGTGGAATCGCGGACCGGTGGTGGGGCCGGGGGTGCCTTGGCGGCACGTTTGGGTGGTGCGCGGTCCGGCGCTGGCGGCGGAACCGGTGGCGTCCGGCGCCTGGAAGCCGGGGCTGAGGCCGGTTTCGGCGCGGGCTCCCGTGCCCCGGCGGCCGTGGCGGCATTCTCGCCGGCATCCGGCATCAGCCCGCCCACCTCTTCGATGACGAAATCGAGCACGCTCTTGTAGTCGACGGTCCCCACGTAGAGGCGCCCCTTGACCGTGGGGATGAAGCACAGCGTCAGTCCGCCGTCGCCATAGGCATAGATGCGGCTGTTGACGAGGCGATCGCCGTCGGCCTGCCGGGTGACACGCTGCCATTGCAGGCCGGCAACGAGCGAACGGGTCAGGTCGATCAGCGGTCGCAGGTCGTCGGACACCTGGAAATGGTCGGAGCGGGATCGCCGGAGGGTGCCGGCCGCTTCAAGCTGCGTCAGCGCGGCGTCGACCTCGACAGGCTGTGGCGGACGCGATTGCATGCCGGCGGTCTGCACGTAGGTAAGGAGCTGGCCGAAGCCGGTCATGCCCCATTGGCCATCGAGGTAGCCGAAGATGTCCTGGCTCGAAAATCCCTGCCGGCGGTCAATCGATGCCCGCTGGAGATCGACGAGAGCGAACAGCACGGCGGCCACGGCGGCATCGAACTGGCCTTCGAAGAGGAAGGGGTTCACCAGCCGGTTGCTGCCGGGCGGAAGACCCTGCGCCAGGTCGCCGACGATGTCCTCCGGCTCGACGAAGGCGGAGATGCGATAGTTGCCGGAAACCGGCAGCAGCATGACGCCACCGCCGTCCACCAGGTCCCCGGGGAACTGGACATTGCTTTCCGCGCAGAGGTCTTCCGATCCCCAGATGCGGAAGGTCAGGTTCGTCCGCGGGTCGAGCAGCACCCGGGCCGCCCGCCGGAACGGCGGCGTGACCGCGTCCCGGGCGAAAGACGCCTTGTCCAGGTAGCCGCCGGCGTAGAGCTGGGCGATCTGCAGCGGGTTCACGGGCTCGGCCTCGCCCATGAGATGGCGCGGCGACATGTCCCCGGCCTTGCCACACAGGTCGAGCAGGCTCGCCAGGACGCCCCGGGGAATCTCCGAAAAGCTCGTCAGGGTCATGTCGCATTCCTTTCTGCGCCGGCCGGATCCTCTGCCGTCATCGTCAACGCGCCGCTTGATGCGCGCCTTCTTTCCATCGGCTCACTCATCGTTGGGCTCCTGGGGTCCGAGCGCGCCACGGGCGGTGCTGATCACGCCACCGGTGGTCAGCCCCTGTTTCTGGCTCCACTTGAGGGCCTCCGTCTGCGAGGCGATCTTCTGCATCGCGTCGTTGGTGTCGCGATAGCCGAGTCCCTGGAGGTCGCTGTTGAGACGCGCCATCGCCTCCGGGGTCGCATCGACCCCGACCGGCGCCCGGGAAATCAGTTCCATCGCCCTGGTGGTATCGGGCGGCAGTTCCGGCACCCGGTAGCCCTGGGCGCGCAATCCCTCGCGAACCTGCAGCTGCGCCTCGATGCCCTTCTGCGACTGCGCCACCGCTTCCGGGGTGTTGTGCTCGTAGAAGCGCGATTTTTCGCCCCACATCCGGGCATAGCCTTCTTGGTCGGTCAACTGCCCGCCCCGTCCGGCCTGGACCTCCTGGACATTCGAGGTCATCCGCCCCTCTGCATTGCGCAGCGCCTGATCGGAATTCGCCGCGCTCGCCTCGACGTGGTACTTGTCGGTGAAGAGCTGGTTGTGCGCCTCGCCCCAGGCCCGCGCGTCGATCTCGGCCTGCGACATGCCCGAACCCTTCATGTAGTCCAGTTCCTCGCGGCGCCGGAAGAACTCCGGGTGGCTGTCCGGAGTCACGTTTTCGCGGCCGCCCACGATGTCCATCGAATGATCGTAGAAGTCCTTGTAGGCGTCGCTTTCCCAGTGCTTCCTCGGAACCTCGATCTTGTCGATGATCGGGTTGCCCTTCGAATCGACGCGCCCGGTATCCCGCTCGATGACCAGCCGGGCATCGCGGTCGGCACCCAGCGAAGGCGGCTTGCCCGGCGTGGAGAACGTGTCCATGGCCAGCTTGTCGCCCGGCTGCATCATCTTCTGGACCTCCGGGTTGTCGCCGGCGCGGTTGATCGTCCTCTGGTCGGCCGGCGCGTAGATCTCCTCGGTCCGGGTCTTGACGATGGCATCGCGCAATTCCGGGTCGGCCTGTTTGGCGGTCCGGCTGGAGCGCGTGTCCTGCAACTGGTCGAGCGCACCGCGGGTGTCCACCTTGTCCGATTTGACCGGGTGGCCGTCCGAATCGACGATCGGATCGCCGTTCTGGTCCCGCTGGATGCGCGAACGGTCCAGCTCGTTGATCCGTTCCGACTGGCGCGGCCCGTTCTCGATCGAGGCAATATGCTCGTCGATCATCTGCCGGTCGGCAGGCGAGGTGTTGGGATCGTCGCGGTCGGCGCGCAGCCCGGCCAGCACGTTCTCGGCCTGGTCGTCTGTGAGAACCGTCTGGCGCCTCTGGCCGGATACCTCGGCCTGGGCCTGTTGGACCGTGCTTTCGGCCTGGGCGTCGTAGCGGTTGACCGCGCTGGTCCCGACGCTGCTGCCCACCTTGCCGCCGACATGGTTGACCAGCCCGTCGATGGCGCCCTCGCCGAAGTCGCCGCCATTGATGACACTGAGCGTTCCGCCGGACGCCGCCGACGTCGCGGCGCCGATCAGTTCCTTCTTGAGACCGCCGGGCAGGGCGTCTGTTCCCAGCCCGATCATGTCGCCGGCGGCCGAGACGGCTCCGGTCGCCAGCGAGCGCTTGATGTCGCCGGTGCGGATGAAGGTCTCCGCGGTGTCGGCGGCAGCCGGAACCAGCACCTTCACTGCGCCGCTGGTCCCCGGAAGGTTGGTGAAATGGCCGATGGCACCATCCTTGGCGCCGCTCAGGAAGCCGGCGGCCGTCGACTTGGCGACGTCGAGCGCGCTGCCGCCTTCAACCCATTTCTCCGCGCCTTCGCCGGCGGCGGAGACCGCGCCGACGCTGATTGCCGTTGCCGCTGCGCCGGCCGGGCCGCCGAGGACCATCAGCGCACCGCGTGACGCCGCCACGGTGGCTTTCGCGCCCATTTCGCCGATGCCATAGGCCGTCGCCCAGCGCTGCTGGCTGGTCGATTCTTCCTGGCCTTCGCGGACCTGGCCGCGCCAGTAGTCGCGGCAGACTTCGGCCAGTTCCTCGTATTTCCCGCCGTTGCGAAGTTCCTCGATGTGCTCACGCAACTCGCCGCTCACGCGGTCGGATACCTTGTCGGCCGACTTGAGAATCCGCTGTTCACGATCTTCTTCCGCCTTGCGCAACAGGTCCGATGCGCTGGGCGTCGGCTTGTATCCCGGTCCCTGCACCCACGCGTTCTGCTCCTTGTCGAAGACATAGCCGTCGCTTCTCAGCTTGTCCTCGCGGATGCGCCGTTGCTCGTCGCTCCACTGGCGCTGCTCCTCGCGGATCCGCTGGCTTTCGCGTTCCAGTTCCGCGTTGACCTTGTCGAGATGGTGCTGCGCTTCCGAACGGTCCATCCATTTGCCGTCGAACCAGACCTGCCCGGGCTTCCCGCCCTCGTAGGTCTTGCCGTCGTTGACGATCAGGGAATCGCCTGTTCGGGGATCGTAGAGAGGGTGATCCTTCTCGTACTGGCCGATGCGGCTGATGGCATCGTCGCGGTCCACCCATTTTCCGTCGTACCAGACCTGCCCGGCCTTGCCGCCTTCGTAGCTCTGGCCGTCATGGACGATCAGCCGTTCACCGGTTTCCGGATCGACGAGATCGGGATCGTGGATCGTCGGCGGAACGCCTTCGCCTTGCGACCCTTCGTCGTCGTCTCCCCCGTTTCCGTCGTCGAATTCCGGGATCTGTCCGCCGATGTCGCTGAGCACGCCGCCGAGCACCACGCCCAGCCCGGTGCCGATCGCGGGACCGACCCCGTAGATTATGGCAGGAATGGCGCCCTGGCTGTTGATCCAGCCGGTCAGCGTCCCGCCTGATTCCTGCCAGCCGCCGTCGTCGGCGAAAACCAGGTCCGCCGGTCCGAACAGCGCCCACCAGGTGCCAAGCCCGGCGAGAAGGAAAAGCCCGGCCATTTCCTCGCTGCGCGAGCGCATGCCGAGGAAGACCGCTGCGCCGAGCAGGGCCACGCCGGGAATGACGCCGCCGATCGGCACCATCGAATTGGCGAGCATGCCGAGCGAAGAAGCTGCCACCGCCATGTAGCCGGCGGCCATGCCATACTTGCGAACCTGGGAACGGCGAACGGTCGAGAACAGCGTATTCCAGGCCGTCTTGAACAGAAGCGAGAAGACTGATCCCGCCTTGGAGGCGATCAGGGCGCCGAAGCCCACCGCAAGCACGAGGCTGGACGAGGAATTGGTGAACGTGGCAATCGACAGCGCGATCCCCACGCCGCCGGCGATCACCGAATAGGCATCCATCGGCGCTTCGGTCAGGTAGGCGCGCATCGCGGCGATCCGGTCGCTGAGGCTGACCCGTGGCCCCTTGCCGCGCATGCGCCGCCACAGGCCTGTCAGGATCATCGTGCCGACCATCCAGAGCAGGCTGCCCGAGATGGTCTGTCCTTGCAGCGCGAGGAACCGGCCCGTCAGGCTTCCCATGTTGAAGCCTTCGTTGACGACGACCAGGAGATAGGTGTGGAACACCCATGCGGCGAGCCCGAAGGCGATCGTCGTCGGAAGCTGGCGGAAGAAGGCGCTGATCGTCCGGCTGATGATGTAGCCGATCAGGGGCACAAGCTTGTCAGGCACCTCCGGACTTGCGCCGGGAAGGTCAGGCGGTGCGGCCATGGCGGCGGATGCCTTGCGGGCTCCCGGCGCGGATCTTCCCGCTTTCGGGCGTTTGCCGCCCGGTTTCTGGCCCGATGCCCCGGCTGCGATGGTCTCCGCGCCGCAGGCCGGGCAGAAACGGCTGTTGTCCTTCAGCTTGGCTCCACAATGGGTACAAAACGCCATGGCTTTCCATGCTCCCTTTTCAAGACCCGGATCCGGCTTGCCGGCCGGCCTGCGATGTATTCCCGTCGCGCCCGCTCACGGTCGCACTTTCCCCCGTTGGCAACAGGCCGTTGGCAACGGCCTCCGGAGTGAGCAGCAGCAGTCCGTTCAGGGTTCCGAGCCAGGTCCGTCTATCCGGCGCCCGCCCGATGGTGGTAACCTCGCCGCTCGGCAGGACCGCGCCGCGGGTGATGGCGGATGCGGTCAGATCCGCGCCGACGACGCTGAATCCGTCGGTCTCGGTACCCAGCCAGACATGTCCGGCGTCGTCCTGGAAAAGGCTTCGCGTCTTCGCCGCCGCGAGCAGCGATCGCGGGATGTCCCGCTCGATAGCCCAGCCGGCCGGATGGCGGACGAAGAGAAGCGTGCCGCCCTGGTCGTGGAAGCCGGTGCCGACCCAGATGCGGCCTTGCCGGTCCTGCATCATCGCGGCAACCTGGCGGTTGGGCAGGCCGGTCTGGACCGTCCAGCTCTGCCAGTCTTGCGACGCCGCGTCGCGATGGTAGAGCCCGTCCTCGGTGCCCACCCACAGGCCGCCGTCCCGGTCGGCAAGCAGGCAAAGCACCCGGACATTGGCGAGGATGGACCGGCCGCTGACACGGCCGTCGGCGGGTGCGTCATCGATCGTCCAGACGCCGTTCGCATCGCCGGCCCAGACGCCCCCCGCGGGATCGATGGTAAGGCCGCGAACTTCGTTGAGCCGTGTTCCCGCCAGTTGGTTCACGGTGATCCATCCGCCCGCAGTCCGTATCGAAAGCCCCGTCTCGTGGCCGATCCACAGCTTTCCGCCGGAATCGCGGGCGATGGAAAAGGCGATCGGTTGCGCGGTGAAGCCTGGCAGTGCGACGGCCTCGGCTCTCCCGCCGTCGTGCAGGATTGTCAGGCCATTGCGCCCGGCGACGGCGAGGTCGTGTCCATCCGGGACCGCATCGAGAACGGGTCCGGTTTCCGCCACATGGGTCCAGCCTGCCGGTGCCACGTAGGACGGTGCGGGACGGAACACCCAGGCTGCGCCGGCCAGGACCACGGCAAGCCAGGCGGTGGTCCAGAACAATCCGGAATCCCGCAGGCCCGGACGCGGCGACATGGCGAGCGGCTTGCCCATCAGCCCGCGTCCTCCGTCATCATGGCCGTCAGCCGGCCGTCCTGGAGCCGCAGCAGGTTTCCGCCCAGCCGGCGCATTTCCTCCCGGTCGTGCGTGACGAAAAGCACGGCGACATCGCCGCTGGAGACCTGCTGCCTGATCAGGTCGAGGAGGACCGCCCGGGTCGGGGCGTCGAGATTGGCGAGCGGCTCGTCGAGGAAGAGATGGCGCGGGTCCGGCGCCAGGGCCCGCGCCAGCGCCACGCGGTGAGCCTGTCCCTGCGAGATCTCGCCGGGGTAGCGCCTTGCGAGATCGGCCACGCCGACGCTGGCGAGCAGGCCGAGCGCCCGCTCGTCCCGGTCCCGTTTCGTGCCGTGGGGAAAAGCGAAACCGACATTTGCCGCGACCGTCATGTGCGGCCAGAGCGTCGGCGACTGGAATACGAAGCCGATGCCGCGAAGATGCGGCGCAAGGCAGACGTCCGGCGCGCTCGCGACCATTCCGTCAATGGTGACGGTGCCGGCGTCAGCCCGGTCCAGCCCGGCGAGAATGCGCAGGAGCGTGGATTTGCCGGACCCCGATGGGCCCGTCAGGACCGTCATCGAGCCGTCGCCAAGCTGAAGCGAAACACCGTCGAGAACCGCTCTGCCGCCATGCGACCTGACCAGGTGTTCCGCCGCGATCATGCGGTCCTCCCTGCCAGGCGCGCCGCGCCGCGCGTGTTGAAAAGGGCCAGCAGGACGATGGCCGCGGCCATCGCCAGGAGCAGCATCAGCAGGCTGAGGCTGGCGACGGCGGCGGTGCTGCCATAATGCAGGAGATTGAAGATCCGGATGCTGAGCGCGCCCTGGCCGGGCGGCGCGATGAGGATGGTCGCCGCGAGCTCGCCAAGCGAAAGCGCGAAGACGATCAGGAACACGCCTGCCGCCGCGCGCCAGTAGAGCGGCAGGTAGATCCACCACCATGTCGCCGCGCCGTTTCCCCGGAACATCTGCGCCGCGTCGATCAGGTCCCGCGAGATCGTCCGGTGATGGGCATGGAACAAGAGGATGCCGATCGGCGCGAAACGCGCCAGCGAGGCAAGGACCGGCATGGCCGGACCGCCGTACACGGCGGACGTCGCATCGTTGTTCCAGAGGTGGATGAGGCCGATGCCCGTCAGCGTCCCCGGCATGGCGAGCGGAAGCAGGCAAAGCAGCATCACGAACCGGTTCTCCAGGTGCCGGAACAGCAGCAGGCCGAGCAGGATCGCGAAGAGCGCCGAGATCCCGGCCGACCCCATGCTGCTGACGATGTCGCGCGATGCAGCCGCGACGGTCTGCGCGAACACCGCCGGCGAGCCTGTCGCTTGGAGGAGGGCCACAACGGGAATGGCCGATTGCATCGCCAGCACGAAGAGCGCAACGGTTTCGAGCGACCTGAACCACGCTGGCGGCGTGTTGCAGGCAATCGCCGTGTAGGGCGGGGTGTCGGGAAGCCGCGTGCCGGTCTCGATCCGGCCGAGCAGGGCCGCGATGATCGCGATGCCGGTCAAGACCATGGGAAGCGCCAGCAGGAAGACGGCACCGGAGTCCGCCCCCGATCCGTAGGTCACGAACACGTCCATCGCGTAGGAGGGCAGCTGGAACAGGGCCGGCGTGCTGAAATCGGTCAGCGACAGGATCGCGGCCAGGCCGCCGCCGACGATGACCGACGGTGCCATCATGGGCAGTTCGATCCGCCGGAAGACCCGCCAGTCGTCGGCATGGATGCGGCCGGCATCCACAAGCATGGGGTCCATGCGCGCCATGCCCAGCAGCACGAAGCCGTAGGCCGCGGGAAGGAAGGCCATGGATTGCACCCAGAAGGCCGCGACGGCATCCGGCGCACTCAGGCCCGTTGCTGCCGTGCGCCCGAGCAGGGCGTCGATGCCGGCCCCTGCGCTCATCCAGGCATTGGCATGGACATAGGGCGGCACCGCGATCATGGCGAGCGGCGCCCAGTAGAGCAGGGCGGAAGCCCGGCCGGACCGCCGGCGCAGGCTCCGCGCGGCCAGGGCCGAAACGGTCACCGTGAAAACCGCGACCGAGAAGGCGAGCGCGATCGATGTCATGAACAGGCTGGCGCGGCGCAGGCTGGGCATCAGCGCATCGGCCATGCCCTCGCTTGCCGGTATCGCGGCGAGCAGGGCAAGGATCGGCCCGAGGCCCACGATCAGCCAGAGCAGGGCGCCAGGGACGGCCCTTGCGCGCTGCGCGATCTCCCTGCTCGATGACTGACGGGCCGCGGCTGTTGCCATCGCGTTACCTCACGATCCGGTCGCGCAACTCGCGGATCACGTCGCCCATCGTCCGGGCGAGGGCCGCGTAATCGACCGCCATCGGCTTCACCTTGGCAGGAAGACCGCAGGTCTCGGGCGAGAAGACACGGGTCCCGTCGATGCGAAACCATCCGGCGTCGGCGAGCTGGTCCGCCACCGCCTCCGAAAGGAGATGATCGATGAGCCGCTTGCCGGCTTGCGGGTTGGGGCCGCCCTTCACCAGCGCAACCGAATTCGGAATGACCAGCGTCCCCATCCCGTCGGCCGCCTGGTCCGGGAATACGACGCCGACTTCGTCCGGCTTCCTTTCGAAAGCCGAACAGGCATCGTCGGTATCGGTCAGGCCGAAGTCGGCAGTCCCGTCAGCGACGAGGTCGCGAACGACCGAGTTGCCATCGACGATGCGGACCTTGTGCGCCACGATCCTGTCGAAGAAAGCGCCCGCACGCTCAGGCCCCAGCGTGGTGAAGAGGGCGCTTGCATGGGTCGCGGACGTGCCGAACAGCGGATAGGCGATGACGGCCCGGCTGGTGTCCCGTCCGTCTGCGACCAGGTCGTAGATCGAGGTCGGCCAATCAGCTTTGTTCAGCCGGGCGGTGTTGATGATGAAGACCCTGGCCCGCCCGCCGAAAGCGACCCAGCGGTTTTCCGGTCCCGGCTGCGGTCCCGGGCGCAGCTTGTCGGGAAGATAGGGACTGAACAGGCCGGCCTGCGCCATGACTTCCGTCTGGACCGGCTCCCCGCTCCAGAAGACGTCCGCCCGCGGGGTGTCGGCCTCCTCGGCAAGGCGTTTCGCGAGGCCGCTGGTCTTGGCGGCTTCCACGTCGTAGACGGGCTTGACCTCGATGCCGGTTTCCCGGGCGAAGGTCTCCAGCACCGGCTCGGCGATTGTCTGGTCGATCGAGACATAGACCACGACCGACCCTTTCGACGGGTCGTCCTGCGAACAGGCGGTGACGAGGACCGCAGCCGAGAGGAGGGCAAGCAGCTTGATGCGCATGTCGATCACTCCTGCCGGCCCGGACCAGGGTGTGCCAATGTCATGCCAGTGCCTCCTTCAGGTCAGGCGTCATCTCGACCCGGTGGGTTTTCAGCGCGGCCAGGATTTTCGGGAAGGCTTTTTCCAGCGCGTCGGCCGCGATCGTGATCGACGTGCCATCGCGCATGTCCAGCCGGATCCCGGTCTCGTCGCGCGCCAGCATGATCGAGCCGGCCGCGCCGTATTTCCCGCTCAGGATCAGGAAGGGTGTCAGCGCCTTGATCCAGCGCGGCAGCCCGCGCCGGTGCAGGTCCACCTGCCGGATGGCGGAATAGGCCGCGAAACGCTCGCCCGATGACCGCCGCACCCGGAGGCCGTCCTCCTCGATCTTCAGCCAGAAATTCGCGTTTCGGTAGGCAATGACGAGAATGATCACGCTGATCAGCGCCATGGGCCAGACGAGAACCGCGGAGGGATGGATCTCTTCCAGCAGGTCGTCCCAGTGACCGCCTTCGATGGCCCGCGCGACAAGCGGGAGGCCGATGAAGAACGATGTCAGGAAAAAGCCGAGAATGTCCGGCCCGATCACGGCTGGTATCCGTTCATAGCTGTAGGCGCCTTCCGGCGGCTTCACGCGAGGCGGCAGGATGTAGGAAAGGATCGCGGCGGCGGCGGCGATCCCGGCCCAGAGGTAGTCGCCGAGCGCGAGCGAAACATACAGGAGCACCAGCGACGCCAGCGGTACGATCCGGCGCAGGATTTCCGCGAAACGGGAGCCCGATGACGCGGTCCTGCCGGTTTCGGTCGGTCCGGCGCCGGGCGGCGGCGCCCCGGCCTCCTGATCGGCCCTCGCCCCGCAGGTCGGGCAGAACTGATCGCCCGGTTCAAGTTTTCCGCCGCATTGTGCGCAGTGCAATGCCATCAACCGACCTCGACAAAGCTGACGAACCCGTCAGTCCCGGCGTCCTGCCGACCGGTCTGGCACGGCGGAACCGGAACTGCTTGACGTTCATATTTTCACAGCGCGCGACTTTGACCGTTGATATCCGTCAATCATTTCAGTGGTGGCTGATGCGATGCTGCAAAGGCACACCGACGGAACATTCCTGGTGGGCCGGTTCCCGGTTTCTGCGGCACCGGTTCACGGGCAGGGGTGTTCCCGGAAGATGTCCGCGAGGAAAGTTGCATGACGGAAGCAGCGAGTTTTTGCCCCGACTGCGGGGCGCGCCTGGAGCCGGGAACCGCGTTCTGCGGCAATTGCGGAGCACGGATCGAAGCCGCGCCATCACCGGCCCCGGCTGCGCCGAGACGCCGGTCAGAACCGCCCCAGCGAAATGCGCCGCCCGCCCGCCCCGCCCCGGCCGCCGCATCGCATGCAGTCTATGGCCGCCAGCCGGTCGACGCGGAGCCCGCCGCTTCCGCTCGACAGGGTGGGAGCAGCCTTTCTGCCGGCCGCGTGCTCGGTGCCCTGATCGTCAATGTCGTTGCCATGGCGGTTGCCTGGGCTGTCGGCTGGGGCGTCGGCGCCCTGCTCGTCTTTCACATTCCAGGTGACCCGCAGCTCACTCTCAACCAGATCCTGCAGTCCGGCTTCACGGCCAGCGACATCAATTTCGCGACCGAGGCCGCCGCGGCGGGACTGGTGGCCGGCGCGGCCGCTGGCCTGCTGATGGTATTTCCGTTTGCCGGCGTCATGGTCGCCGGACCGGGCCGGTTCCTGCTTGTCGCCGGCGGCTGGGCGCTGGCGATGAGCCTGTCCGTCTACGCCGCGATCCGGTTCAATTTCTACACCGTTGAACACATCGTCGGCTATATCGCGGCCTGTGGGGTCATCATCGGCCTGGTCAACGCGATCACCCTGGCGGGACGCAAGAAAGGCGGCATGGTCTTTCGCGTGCTCCTGGCCGCGCTGATCTTCGGCGCCGCTGCGGGTGTCATTCGCTACGCGCTCCTGCAGTCGTCAGGGCTTTGATGGCTGGGGGCGGCGATGGCAAAACCGGCTCTGCTCTTCGGATTGGGAACGGCGATGGTCATCGCCCTCCTGGGGGCGGGCTGGTTCTGGCCCGAAGCGCCGCTGCCGGCGGCAGCGCGCGCCGACCTGATTGTCGTGTCCAAGCACGAGCGGATGCTTGAAGTGCGCCAGGGCGACACCATCCTGAAGCGCTATCGCGTTGCGCTCGGTTCGAACCCGGTCGGGCCAAAGGCGCGCCAGGGCGACGGCCGGACCCCGGAGGGCCGGTACCTGATCGACAGCCGTAACAGGGCAAGCCGCTTTCACCTCGCCCTGCATGTCTCCTATCCTTCCGCTGCCGACAGGGCCCGGGCTCGCGCGGCCGGTGTTTCGCCAGGGGGCGATATCATGGTCCACGGCATCAGGAACGGCCTCGGCTGGATAGGCCGCCTTCACGCTCTCGTCGACTGGACGAACGGTTGCATCGCGGTGACCGACGAGCAGATCGAGGAAATCTGGGCGGTCACGCCCAACGGCACGCCGATCGAGATCAGGCCTTGAGAGGGAGACAGGACGATGAACCAGGAAGCGGCCAGGTTTTGCCCCCGTTGCGGCAATCCGCTCTCGGACGGCGAGACGTTCTGCTGGCAATGCGGCGCGCCAGTTGCGTCGGATGAAGGTGATCGGCGGGTTCCGGTCGCGGCACAGGCCGCCGCCGGGGCCGCATCCGTTCTCCTTTGGGCTTTCTGCTGGGCGGGCGCCTGGGCCATCGGCGTGGCCTTGGCCTGCTTCATCGCCTTCCAGCAGGTCGGCGGCACCTTCGCCATCCTTGGCCGAGTGTCCTCGGCCGGCAGCTTCATCGCCCTTATGGCATCGCTTTACGGCGCGGCGGGCCTGGTGGCGGGCGCCATGTCCGGCCTGGCTGTCCGGCTGGTCGACGGCGCGGACACGCCCGGCGCCAGGACGACGGTGATGATCGCGGGCGGCATCTGGCTGGCAGCATTCGCAAGCGGCGGCTTCTTTGCCCTGCAGCATACCGGCCCGCTTCCAAGTGGAAACGGTGACATCTACTCGTTCGACCTGTCGGCATTCCTGGTCGCCACCAGCCTCGCGCTGGGCGTGTGTCTCGGGTTGCTGGCAGTCTACATGATCCGGTCTTCCGTACCACGGCCCGGGATCAGGGCCGTGAAGATCGTGACCGCCTTCACTGCCGCATCCGGCGCTGCAGGTGTTGGCGCGGCGCTCGCTGTCATGCTGATCGCCGGCGCGCCGGGCATCGTCCGTTTCGCAAACTGACCCCTGTCTGATTCGACGAGGTTGTCGGCGCGCCATGGACCTTTTGGCAATTGGCATCGCGTACTCCCCCCTTATCGTGTTCCGGCCCGCATCGAAAGACGAAACGCTGAAAGCCGGGCACGGGAGGAATGCATGGAAAGGTGGGGACGGCGTGCAACGGCGCGGTTCGGCCGCGGCATCTGCGGCGCCCTGGTACTGGCCATGCCGGCCGCTGCGGCGCTGGCGGACGATGATCCCGAGGCAGCCGGCATCGATCGCCGCTTCGATCTCGCTTTCGGGATTATGGTGGCTTCCGACTATG
Organism: Zhengella mangrovi; assembly: GCF_002727065.1. Lineage (GTDB taxonomy): Bacteria > Pseudomonadota > Alphaproteobacteria > Rhizobiales > Rhizobiaceae > Zhengella > Zhengella mangrovi. The sequence goes on from NZ_PDVP01000001.1 coordinate 243,866, forward strand.
TCGATGGCGCCGGGAGCAAGAGCGGCGGAAAGCCGGTTGTCCGGGTCTACGTGGAACCGCGCTTCGGCCCTTTTTTCGCCGGCGTGGCGATGGCCAATGTCGATCTCCGGGATCCGCCCGACCGTGCGCGACTGGAAACGAAAATCTACGGTGGCCTGCGCTACAGGCTGGAACCGCTCCAGCTCAAGCTGACGGTCGGCCGGACGATCTATGCCGGCCTCCCGTCGGAGAACGCGACGAGCCTCGAATTGGAAGCCGAGGCCGAACTCTCCGAACGGCTGGAAGTGGAAGCCGAGGTCGAGCACAAGGTCGAGCAGCAGGAATGGGAAATCAGGGCGGGGCTGGCCTTCAAGGCATTTGAAAAGACCTATCTGCTTGCCGGTGTCGGCCGGGAGTTCGGCGAGGACACGGCGACGTTCTGGATGGCCGGGATGCGCTACAGGATCAATGACTCGCTCTCGGCAACCCTCGCCTATCATGGGTCGCAGGCGGACTATCACAAGATCGTCGGCTCCCTGTCGTTCGATACCAGCATCAACAGGCTTGCCGGGCGGCCGTCTGACGGCGCAGACTGATGCCCGGCGAAACCGGTCGCGTCCCTGGTTCGCAGGGAAGACGTCGTGCCGGAATCCGGCACTGTTGAGAGGACCCGGCAAAATGGCTCTTTCCGTCCGGTCTTTGACCCTGCCAGCCGTGCTGCTGCTTGCAGTGACCGGCCATGGCCGTGCGCAGTCCGATGACGTCTCGGCCTACCTGTCCGACCTCGCCCCGCCGCCGGCCGCCAGGGCGCTGGAAGCGATCGATGGACCGGGGCGAAAGCTGCTGGCATTGCGCAGCTACCTGCGGGCCGGTCCAGGCCTCGCCGGCCGCTGGAGCTGGACCGAGGCGGAAATCCGCGCTTTTCAGGGCTCGCCCGAACAGAAGGCGATGCTCGCCGCTGTCGCGGCGGTGAAGGCCCGGTTTGCCGAAGACAATCCCGGCTACGAGCTATACGTGAACACCCGGATCCGGAGCCTGGATGTGCAGATCGGGCGCTGGAACGAAAACGGCTCTGTTGAGCAGGCCGCCGGGGATATCTACGCGGCGTGGACCGACGCGTTCGGCCTTGATGGTGATGGCCCCATGCCGGATTTCGAGGCAAGCGCGGCTTGGCTGAAGAGCTACCGGCCACCGGAACGCGCGCATGTGGCGGCGCCCGGGCTGACCGCTCACGGCCAGGGTCATGCGATCGATTTCCAGGTGATGAAGGATGGCACCATTATCGCCGGTGCGGATTCCGGCCAGGTCGAAACCGTCTGGCGTGCCGATGGATGGGATCGCAAGCTCAAGCAGGCCATGGATGCCGCCGGTCCGTCCTTCTCCGGTCCGCTGACCTCCCCGGACGAGCCCTGGCACTATTCCTATGATCCGGACATTGCCACCGGGTCTGACCGTCACCGCAGCGAGCCGGCCGCGACCGCGGAGTGATTCGGCGTCTTATGTGGCGGTGGACCTGGCGGCCCTCCGCAAGTCCCATCACCGGCGCAGCGCCGGAAGCCGCACAAACCATCGCGTCAGGTCTGGAGAATCTTCCCTCTTGCACCAAGTGTAGCCTTGGCTATATTCCTTGGCCATGGCGGTAACGGAAGGCGCTCCATGATCTCCAGCGAAAGAACCCGCAGCGGAATGACGGCCGTCCTTGCCGGCGAGCGTCGCGGCGTCTTTGGGAAATTCCTGTTCGTGGGGCCTGCGGTCATCGCGTCCATCGCCTACATGGACCCGGGCAACTACGCCACGAACATCCAGGCCGGCGCCGGTTACGGCTATATGCTCCTCTGGGTGGTCCTGCTCGCCAATCTCATCGCAATGCTGTTCCAGGCCCTGTCCGCGCGCCTTGGCATCGTCACAGGCAGGAACCTGGCCGAAATGTCGCGCGACCACTTCCCCAGGCCCGTTGTCTGGGCCATGTGGGCGGTCAGCGAGGTGGCCGCCATGGCCACCGATCTGGCCGAGTTCCTGGGCGGCGCCATCGGCCTGGCGCTACTGTTCAATCTGCCGCTCTTCTGGGGCATGGTGGTCACAGCCATCGTCACCTATGGCATCCTGATCTTCGAGCGCCGCGGCTTCCGGACGATGGAACTGATCATCGGGACGATGGTCGCCATCATCGGCCTCTGCTACCTCATCGAACTCCTGATCGCCCCGGTGAACTGGAGCGAGGCAGCAACGGGTCTGGTCACGCCGGGGCTGCCGGATGCGACGGCCCTGACGATTGCCGTCGGGATCATCGGCGCCACGGTCATGCCGCACGCGATCTACCTGCATTCCGGCCTGACGCAGACGCGCGCCGTGATCCGCACCGAGGAGGAACGGCGCAAGGTCGTCCGGTTCTCCGATTTTGAGGTGGTGGTGGCCCTGGCCGTTGCGGGAATGGTCAACATGGCGATGGTGATGATGGCCGCCAGCGCCTTTCACCGCGGCCACAGCGAAGTGGCGGAGATCGAGACCGCCTATCACATGCTGACGCCGCTGCTGGGATCGGCGGCCGCCTCGGTCTTCCTCGTTTCGCTCATCACCTCGGGCGTGTCGAGCTCGGTGGTGGGCACCATGGCCGGCCAGATGATCATGCAGGGCTTCCTGCATTTCCAGGTCCCGGTCTGGATCCGCCGCCTGGTGACCATGGTTCCGGCCTTCGCCGTCGTGGCCATCGGTTACGATGCGACCGATGCCCTCGTGCTCAGCCAGGTCGTGCTCTCCATCGCCCTGCCGGTGCCGATGATCGCGCTGATCATCTTCACCTCGCGGCGCGACGTCATGGGCGCTTATGCGACCGGTCCTGTGGCACGCATCCTGGCCGGGATCGGCGCCGCTGTGGTCCTGGGCCTGAACTTCATCCTGCTCGCCGATACGTTTGGCGTGCCGATCCCCTTCCTTGCCGGTTGATGTGGGCCTGACGCACGACCGGCCGCTCCCGGTCAGCCGGCGTAGTCTTCGTCGCTCACCTTTTCCATCCAGGTGACCGCCGAGCCGTCTTTGGCTTCCTGGATGGCAATATGGGTCATGGCCACATCGGGCGCGGCCCCGTGCCAGTGCTTTTCGCCGGCGGGAAACCAGATCACGTCACCGGGATGGATTTCCTCGACCGGGCCGCCTTCGCGCTGCACCCGGCCCACGCCTTGGGTGACGATCAGCGTCTGGCCGTACGGGTGCGTGTGCCAGGCCGTTCTTGCGCCCGGTTCGAAGGTGACCGCCGCACCGGCGGCGCGGGCCGGGGATTCCGGCTGGAACAGCGGATCGATCCGGACACGACCGGTGAACCAGTCCTCCGGACCGGGCATGGAAGCCCGGGAGCCGACGCGTGAGATATTCATGGCAATAGTCCTTTCCGGCAGGGTTCGCTTTCTCCGGAAAGTCTAGTTCGGTTTTGCCATATGGAAACCCTGTTTCGGCAATCCAGGGGCATGCTCACCGCGTGGCTGTGCGGCGATGCCGGGTCCTGGGGCGGCCGCAGGGAACCGTTGGCCCGGCCAGCCGTTCGATTTCCATGGATATGCTGCACATGATCTTTTCCAGCCCCGCGTTTCTTGTCGTCTGGGCGCTGCTTGCCATTGCCAGTCTTGGCATCCTCGTCCGCGATCTGCGGACACGCAATTCCCATCTCATGCCGCTCATGAAAATGGTCTGGGGCCTGACAGTTGCATATTCCGGCCCCCTGGGACTGGCCATCTACTGGACCTGCGGGCGCAAGGAAATTCCCGACGACCGGCTCTGGCGCAGGTCCTTCCGCTCCGTCGCGCACTGCTATTCCGGTTGCGGCATGGGCGAGATTGTCGGGGTCATCATCGCCGCGGGTCTGCTGTCGCTCGGCAATATCGGCATATCGGTCACGACCTTCATCCTCGCCTATGTGGCCGGCTATGCCCTGACGGTTGGCCCGCTGGTCCAGGGCGGCGTCGCTTTCCATACGGCGATGTGGGATGCGGTCCTTTCCGAAACGCCGAGCATCGCGGTCATGGAATTCACCGCCATTGGCGTCAACCGGTTGATCGGCGGCAATACGGGCATCGGCGATCCCCTGTTCTGGTCGGCGCTGGTGCTTTCGCTGACATGCGGGCTGATCGCCGCCTATCCGGTCAACGTCCTGTTGATCCGCTTCGGCGTCAAGGAAGGCATGATGGATCCGCGCGAGACCCATTGAACCTGTCTCTCTGGAGCTGCGAAACGGTCGCGGGCGTCAGGCCGGTGTCTTGTCGGCGAGCGCCTCGCCGGCGCTTTCGAGCGCGGCTTCGATCTCCGCCTTTCCAGGCAGGTCGAGGATCGCCGCGACGTCCTTTTCATGCTCGCGGACGAGCGGCCGCAGCTTCTCGACGAGGAAGGCACCCCGGTCGGTGGCATGAACCAGAACCCGGCGCTGGTCCGCCGGGTCGGGTGCGCGGTGGACGAGGCCATTGGCCACCATGCGGTCGATCATCTTGGTCAGCGCCGGGTGGTTCATCAGCACCGCGCTGGCAAGTTCGCCCATGGCCAGCCCGGTGCGGTCGCCGAGACATTCCAGCACGCGCCATTGTTCCACGCTGAGGCCGCTCGCCTGGAGCCTGCCTTCGAGGTCGCTGTGAACGAAACGGTGGAGTTTCGCGATCAGATAGGCAAGCCTGTCTGTCTGCCTGTGAGCTGGCACATCGGTTCTCCCGGACTGACGCAAGCCGCCGTCGAATCGGGGCAGTTGCGCTGTCGCCTAAAATAGGCATAGTATACTTGAATTGGAAAGCTATTTAGACCTTTTTCCGGATTTGGCAACCGCAAACGTCGTGGGGTAGCTTCTGGGACAAGTGCCAGCACTTGACGAGCGTGACCGCTCCCGGCCGGATGAACGGCCCGGTAACCGATCCTATTTGCGCTACCGCGAACACAACGTGGCAGTTCTCGTGCCGATGGGGGGATCGGCCGGAATCTGGGGACCGTCCTGCATTTCCTCCGCCCAGCTTGCCGTCCACGAGATCAACAGCCACCAGGGAATAGACGGACGCCCATTGGCGCCGTTGTTTTTGAATTCCGACGACTCGGCCGTCGATGTGCTGGAGCGCGAGATCGCTGCCCTGATCGAGGAAGGCGGCATCGACGCCATCGTCGGCATGAACGTCAGTTCGGTCCGCCAGCGGCTCAACAAGATCGTCCGCGGGCGGGTGCCCTATGTCTATACGCCGCTCTACGAGGGCAACGAGCGCAGCCCGAATGTCTTCACCATCGGCGAGACGCCGGCCGACCAGTTGCAGCCCGCGATCCGCGATCTCTCCAGCCGTCTCCGGGTGCGGCGCTGGGCACTGGTCGGAAACGACTATGTCTGGCCCCGGACATCGCACGCGGTGGCCCGCCAGAGCATTGCCGAGTGCGGCGGCACCGTCACCTTTGACGGCTACGTGCCCTTCGGCCTCGAGGATGCCGAATGGCTCGTCGAGCAGATCGCCCGCACCGGGCCGGACATCGTGCTGCTGTCCCTCGTCGGACAGGACGCGGTCGCCTTCAACCGGGCATTCGGCCAGATGAACATGGACCGGCGCATCGTCCGGTTCTCGACGGCCATGGAAGAAAACATCCTGCTGGCTACCGGCGCCGAGAATACCAAGCGCCTCTACGCCGCGTCTTCCTATTTCTCGTCGCTGGCCACCCCGCAGAACGAGAGTTTCAAGGAGCGCTATCGCGGCATCCACGCCGGCTTCCCGCCGGTGCTCAACGCACTCGGCCAGTCGATCTACGAGGGGGTGCACTTCTACGCCGCCCTTCGCGAGCAGAGGCGCCTCGGAGTCGACGGGCCGGTCCGCTACCGCAGCGCCCGCAGCGGCGCCTACCTGTCCAACGACCGCAAGAGCATGACGATCTACCTGTCGCGTGCCGACGGTCACGACTTCAGCATCATCGACAAGCTGTCCTGACAAGGACCGGGCCGGTCGCCGCCGGGTGCCCGAAGGCGGAAAAGCTTTCCAGTTCAAATAAAAGCTTGAAATGGAAAATTACCGCTGCTAAGAATTTTCCAATTCAAGTAATATGCGGCCACGAAGCGCCGCCAGAGGAGGTCGACTTGTTCTGGACCGTTGTCGTTCTCGCCCTCATCGTCCTGGCCATCATCGCGATCGTCATCCTCAATCGCTTCTATGCGAAATCGACGCGTGACACGGCGCTGATCCGCACCGGCGCCGGCGGCCAGAAGATCGTCATCGACGGTGGTGCCCTGGCGCTTCCCTTCCTGCACAAGATCGACCGCATGAACATGCGCGCGCTGCGCCTCGAGGTGAACCGGTCGGGCAACAACGCGCTGATTTCCTCCGACCGCCTTCGCGTCGATGTCGCGATGGAGGTTCATGTCCGGGTCATGCCGACGCCCGAGGGCATCGCCACGGCCGCGCAGACCTTTGGCTCGCGGGCCTTTCGCGAGGACGAGATGCAGGTGCTCCTGTCCGGCAAGCTGATCGACGCCGTGCAGGGGGAGGCGGCGCTGCGCACGATGGACGCGCTGCACGAGGACCGGACCGGTTTCGTCTCCGCCGTCGCCGCGCGCCTGGCGGAAAACATCGCCAAGTCCGGGCTCATGGTCGATTCCGTCTCGCTCGTCCGTCTCGACCAGACGCCTTTCTCGTCCCTTGACGATACGAATGCCTTCAATGCTGTCGGCATGCGCCGGCTTGCCGAGCTGATCTCGGAAAACCGCAAGGCACGCATCACCGTCGAGGCGGATACCGACATTGCCATTCGCCAGCGCCAGCTCGAACAGGTCAAGCAGCGCCTGAAGATCGAGCGCGAGCAGGAAGAAACCGAGATCGCCAAGCGGCTCGACATCGAGCAGCAACGGATCAAGGCCGACACCGAGATCGAGACCGCCCGCACCCGGTCCGGGATCCTCGCCGAGGAAGCGCGAATCGAGCGCGAACGCGAGATCAAGCAGGCCGAGATCGAGCGCGACCTTCACTTGCGCAAGCGCGAGATGGAGGCACTGACCGAGGTGGAGCAGCAGAAGATCGGCAATGCCATCCTGATTGCGCAGCGCCGCGCCGAGGAAACGGCGGAACAGGCGAAGACCGAGGCGGCGCGCCTGCAGATCATCGAGGCGCAGGAGAACGTCCAGACGCAGAAGGACCTCGCGGTCGCCGAGCGGGCGCGCAAGCTGGCGCGTCTTCGCGCCGAGGAGGAGGCCGACGTCGACGACACCAGGGTGAAATCGCAGGTCAGCTCGATCCTCGCCCTCGCCAAGGCCGAGGGCCAGGCAACGGAACTCAAGGGCAAGGCCGAGCGGGAGCGCCTCGTTGCCGAAGCGGACGGCAAGCGCGCCCAGATCGAGGCCGAGAACGGGCAGAGCGAGGCATTGCTGCGCTCCCGCATAGAGATGCAGAAGGTCGACCGCCTGCCGGAGATCGTCACCCAGATGATGAAGCCGGTCGAGAAGATCGAATCGATCCGCATCAACCAGATCGCCGGCCTCGGGGGCGGCGGCAACGGCAACGGTGGCGCTGGCGGCGATACCTCGCCGTTCAACCAGGCGCTGGAGTCCATCCTCGGCATGTCGGTTCAGCTGCCGATGATGAAGAAGCTCGGCGACGAGATCGGCCTCGATTTCGATGCCCAGCTTGCCGGCAGGACCGCCGACGCGGCAGGCCGGGCAGCCTCTGCCACCCGCAGCAGGAAGGATTCCTGATCCGCAGGATCAGACAACAAAGGGGAACGAGAAAATGACGATCAGCAGACGCACGTTTCTTTCGACCGGTTCGGCCCTGACCCTCGGCGCGCTCGCCGCGCCGTCGATCATCGGCAAGGCCCTGGCCGCCGAAAAGATCAAGCTTGGCTCCCTGCTCGACACGTCGGGCCTGTTCGATGCCTATGGCAAGCCGATGGACATGGCCCTGCGCCTGGCGGTCGACCAGATCAACGCCGGCGGAGGCCTTGCCGGCCGCGAAGTCGACATCGTCGCCTACGATACCCAGTCCGACATGGCGCTCTACACCCAGTACGCACAGCAACTCGTCCGCAAGGACAAGGTCGATGTCGTGCACGGCGGCATTCTCTCCGCGTCGCGCGAAGCGATCCGGCCGACACTGCACAAGTCGAAGACGCTCTACTTCTACAACGTGCTCTACGAAGGCGGCGTCTGCGACCGCAACATCGTCGTCGACGGTGTCACGCCGGCCCAGCAGGTCGAGGTCCTCATGCCGGCGGCGGTCAAGAAATGGGGCAAGAAGATCTACATCCTTGCCGCCGACTACAACTACGGACAGATCACCGCGCGCTGGATGAAGAAATACGCCGAGGAGGCCGGCGGCGAGATCGTCTCGACCGACTTCTTCCCGCTCGACGTGTCGGACTTCGGCTCGACCATCGCCAAGATCCAGAGCGCCGCGCCGGACATGATTGTTTCCGCGCTCGTCGGCGGCGCGCACCTCTCCTTCTATCGCCAGTGGGCGGCAGCGGGCATGAAATCCAAGATCCCGATGGCGTCCACCACGCTCGGCGTCGGCAACGAGCACAAGGTGCTCACGCCCGAAGAGGGCGACGGCATCCTGGTCGCCTACAACTATTCGCCGGAATTGCAGACGCCGGCCAACGAGGCTTTCCTCAAGGCCTGGGCGGACAAGTACGGCGACACCAGCCTCATCCACGAAATCGCGGTTTCGCACTACCAGGGCATCCAGCTCTGGGCGCAGGCGGTCCGCAACGCCGGTTCGATCGATTACATGAAGATGATCGAGGCCATCGAGGGAGGACTGGCGATCGACGGGCCGGCCGGAAAGGTCAGCATCGATCCCAAGACCCATCACGCCGTTCTCGACGTGCACCTGATGGAATTCTCCGGGCAGAAGCTCAAGGTCATCGAGAGCTTCTCGCAGCGCCAGCCCGTCGACACGCAGGCTGTCTGCGACCTCGCGGCAAACCCGGACGACAACCAGCAGTACGAGATCAAGATCTAGCGACTGCCGCCGGATCGTCTCCAGCGAACCGAAACGCCTGACCGTCACCGGCACAGCCGGTGACGGAACGGGGAACGACGCATCGAAGGAAAGGGGCCCGGCCTCCCATGCCGGGCAATCAGGGTCAGAACGTGGATCTCGCCATCGTCGTTGCAATCCAGGTCATCTACTCCATCGCCCTGCTGGTCCTGATCAGTGCCGGTCTCGCGATCGTTTTCGGCATGATGCGTGTCATCAACCTGGCCCATGGCGAATTCATGATGGTCGGCGGATACGCGACCATCGTCGCGGTGAATGCCGGCGTGAACATCTACATCGCCATGTTGATCGTGGCGCCGCTGGCCGTCGGTATCCTCGGCCTGCTGATCGAGCGCCTGGTGATCCGTTTCCTCTACGGCCGGCTCGTCGATACCATGCTTGCCACCTGGGGCCTGAGCCTGCTCCTGATCGGCCTGGTCACCCTGATCTTCGGTAACACAACGACCGGGATTTCCCCGCCCATCGAGGGTTTTCCGATCGGTGCCTACCAGGTCAACGGCTACAACCTCTTCGTCATCGTCATCACCATCGTCATGGTGCTGGCGATCTGGGCCGTGCTTTCCGGTACGCGCTGGGGCCTGATCGCCCGCGGCACCATGCAGCGGTCCGACATGGCCTCGGCGCTCGGCTACAGCCCGGACCGGGTCTACATGATCACCTTCTTCGCCGGCTCGGCATTGACCGGCCTGGCCGGCGGCGTGCTGGCACCGCTGGTCGGCCTCGTGCCGACATCCGGCACGCAGTTCATCGCCAAGGCCTTCATCACCGTCATCTCCGGTGGCGCTTCGGTGATCGCCGGCCTCCTGTCCAGCGCGACCCTCTTCGGTCTCGTGTCGCAGCTCTTCACATTCTCCATCAACCCGATGGTCGGCGAGATCGCGCTCCTGGTCGCGGCCGTCATCCTCCTCCGCCTCCTGCCTCAGGGCATAACCGGGCGCTTCTTCAGGGGCAGCATGTGATGGCCGGTTCGCAAGTCAGGCAGACGGCCATCGTCCTCGTCATCGCGGTCATCGCCATGCTGGTCGCCCCGTCGCTCATCGACACCTACACCCTGACCGTCCTGATCATCTACGGCATGCTCGCCCTGAGCTTGGGGCTGATCTGGGGTTTCGGCGGCATCCTCTGCTTTGGCCAGGCCGCGTTCTTCGGCCTCGGCGCCTATGCCTATGCCATCGCCGCCATCAACATCGGCGAAAGCACGGTACCCTTCCTGGTCGGCATTGCCGTGCCCTTCGCCTTCGCCTTCGTACTCGGCGCGATGATGTTCTACGGCCGCCTGTCCGACGTCTATCTCGGCGTCATCACGCTCGTGGTCACGCTGATCCTGTTCAAGTTCATCAATTCGACCGCCGGTCCAGAATATGTCATCGGCAAGGCGCGCCTTGGCGGCTTCAACGGCATTCCGGGGTTCCAGACGCTGAACGTGCCGGGCGATCCGTCGTGGTACATCTACGATCGCAGCTTCTATTATTTCTGCGCCATCGCGCTTCTCGTGGTCTATGCGCTGGTCCGCTGGCTCCTGGCCAGCCCTTTCGGTCGCATCGCGGTCGCCATCCGCGAGAACGAGCAGCGCGTCGAACTGATGGGCTACGACGTCCGCTTCAGGAAGACGGTCCTGTTCGCGATCGGCGGCGCCATCGCCGGTCTCGCCGGCACGCTCTTCGCGTCCTGGGCGGAAATCGTGACGCCGGGCATGTTCTCGCTCTCCCAGTCGGCCGAGATCATCGTCTGGTGCATCGTCGGCGGCCTTGGCACCCTGACCGGACCGATCATCGGTGCCATGATCCTCGCGTACCTGAAATTCCTGCTCGGCCAGCAGACGCTCTTCGACAGCACGCTCCTGCTAGGCCTGATCCTGGTCCTGTCGGTTCTCTTCCTGCCGCGCGGCGTTGTGCCCACCCTCGCGCTTCTCTATTCGCGCATCGGCCAGGGCAGGCGGCGGCCGTCGACCCGTGCCACGGCCCGGCGCCGCATGAGGGCTTCGGCCGATGTCTAGCGTCCTGGAAACCCGCGGCCTGACGATGCAGTTCGGTGGCGTTACGGCTGTCGACAACGTCGACTTCCGGCTCGAGCGCAAGGAACTGCGCTGCCTGATCGGCCCCAACGGCGCCGGCAAGAGCACCTTTTTCAAGTGCCTCACCGGTCAGCTCAAGCCGACCGGCGGCCAGATCACCATCGAGGGCGAGGAAACCACCGGTTGGGATCCGCACTGGGTCGCCCGGCTCGGCGTTGGCGTGAAAACGCAGGTCCCGAGCGTCATGGACGGGCTGACAGTGCGCGAGAACATCTGGCTTTCGGCCTATCGCACCCACGGCCGCGAGAAGGCACGCCATCTTGCCGACGACGCGATCGAGCGGCTCGACCTCGGCACCATCGCCCGCTCGCTGGTCGGCCGCCTGTCGCACGGCGAACGCCAGCGCGTGGAACTGGGGATCGTCATCGCCGCCGAACCCTGGCTGATCCTTCTCGACGAACCGGCCGCGGGCATGACGGCGGAGGAAGTCGGTCGCATGGCCGACATCATCGCCGAGCTGAACAAGGAGGCGGCGATCATCATCGTGGAACACGACATGCAGTTCATCCGCTCCATCGCCCGCAAGGTTACTGTCTTCAGCCAGGGCCGCATCCTGGCGGAGGGCGATGTCGACGCGATCATGCGCGACCAGCGGGTTCGCGATGTCTACCTGGGCAAGAAGGCGTAGGGCGCGATGGCCAGCGAAACGGCACTCGAAATCAGGTCCCTCGCCGCCGGCTACGGCCGCATCCCGGTTCTGCACGGGATCGACCTCGAGGTCCGCCATGGCGAGATCGTCGGCATTCTCGGCCACAACGGCATGGGCAAGTCGACGCTCCTCAAGACCATCATGGGCTTCCTGCCGGCCCGCTCCGGCAGCGTCAGCCTCGACGGCGAACAGGTCACGCGGCTCAAGCCGCACCAGCGTTCCCTGCGCGGCCTGGGCTACATCCCGCAGGGCCGCGGCATCTTTCCGAAACTGACGGTTCGCGAGAACCTGCGCCTGGCCTGGCAGCATGATGGCGATACCGGCGAGGACGAGGCGCTGGAATCGGTCCTGTCCGATTTCCCGCGCATAACCCGGCTGCTGGATCGCGAGGGCGGCGCCCTGTCCGGCGGCGAGCAGCAGCTGCTGGCGCTGGCACGCGGGCTGATGGCCGACCCCTGGCTGCTCCTGCTCGACGAGCCCACCGAGGGCATCCAGCCCAGCATCATCGAGGAAATGGAGGAAACGCTGCTGCGCCTTCGCAAGAGCCGCGGTCTCACCATCCTCCTCGTCGAGCAGAACTTCGACTTCATCACGGCACTCGCCGATCGTGTCCTCATCCTCGAACGCGGCAAGATCATCGCCGAGTTCGACGGGGCATCGCTTGCCGATCCGCGCCAGGTCGAGGAATTCCTCGGTTTTGGCGGTGTGCGGCGAACCCGGGGCGCCTCGGCGCGTCCCGGCGCGCCGCCGGCTGCTGCCGCCGCCCGCCCTGAACCCTTTTCCCGTCCCGCCGTGGCCGAACCGGCGCGCGCGGCACCCGTACAGACCATCCAACATCGTGAAGCAGCCCGGCCCGCCGCTGGTGCAATGGAGGCTCGCATGAGCATCAGACGACCGACCCTTGACCAGATGCGCAACCTCGTGAGCGGGCTCGGCATGTCGATGGGCGAGCGCGAGATGCTCGACTATCTCACGCTCATGGAGGACAGCTTCAAGGCCTACGATGTCATCGACTCCATGCCGGACAACCTTCCCAAGGTGAAATATCCGCGCACGCCCGGTTATCGTCCCAGCGGGGCCGAAAACCCGATGAACGCCTGGTACTACAAGACCGAGGTGAGGGGCGCGGCCAGCGGCCCGCTGGAAGGCCGCAAGATCGTGCTGAAGGACAATGTCTGTCTTGCCGGCGTGCCGATGATGAACGGCGCCTCGACACTCGAAGGCTACACGCCCGACGTCGACGCCACGATCGTCACCCGCATCCTCGATGCCGGCGGCACCATTGTCGGCAAGGCCCATTGCGAATACTTCTGCCTGTCCGGCGGCAGCCATACCAACGCGACCGGCCCGGTGCACAACCCCTACCGGATGGGCTATTCCTCCTCCGGGTCCTCGTCCGGTTGCGGTGCGCTGGTCGGCGCCGGCGAAGTGGAAATGGCCATCGGCGGCGACCAGGGCGGCTCGATCCGCATGCCGGCCTCCTATTGCGGCGCCTACGGCATGAAGGCCACGCACGGCCTCGTGCCCTACACCGGCATCATGCCCATCGAACCGACCATCGACCATGCCGGCCCGATCACGGCCAACGTCAGGGACAATGCGCTGCTGCTGGAAGTCATCGCCGGCGAGGACGGCCTCGATCCACGCCAGTACTGCCCCCGCGTCGACCGCTATACCCAGGCCGTCGGCATGGGCGTCTCCGGCATGCGCATCGGCATCGTCTCGGAAGGGTTCGGCCGGCCGGAATCGGAAGCCGACGTCGACGACAAGGTACGCGCCGGCGCGGAGAAGTTCCGCCAGTTGGGCGCCATGGTGGAAGAGGTCTCTATCCCCATGCACCTCACCGGCGCCGCGATCTGGACCCCGATTGCCCTGGAAGGGCTGACCGACATCATGATGCATGGCAACGGGTTTGCCACCGGCTGGGAAGGGCTCTACGTCACCAGCCTGCTCGACTATCATTCCAACTGGCGCAGCCGGGCAGACGAGCTGTCGAAAAGCCTCAAGATCTCGATGTTCGTCGGCGAATACATGCAGAAGCACTATCGCGGCCACTACTATGCCAAGGCGCAGAACCTGAGCCGGCTTCTGCGCAAGGCATATGACGACGCCCTGTCGCGCTACGACATCCTGCTCATGCCGACGACACCGATGAAGGCGCAGCCGCTGCCCGCCCCCGACGATCCGCTGGCGATGCAGATCCAGCGCGCTTTCGAGATGGTCGGCAACACCTGTCCCTTCGACACCAGCGGCCATCCGGCGATGAGCATCCCTTGCGGCCTCAGCCAGGGCCTGCCCGTCGGCATGATGCTGATCGGCAAGCACTATGCGGAAAGCACCATCTACCGGGCCGCCGGGGCATTCGAATCGCTGGGAGACTGGCGCGCCATGTAGGCCCCGCCGCCTTGTCCCGGGAAGGAGGAGAATCGCGATGACCATACTGTCGGAATCGATGGCTGACCGGTTGTCCGTTAGCCTGTTTCAGGCGCCCGGCATGCCGGCGCCGGTGGGCGCGACGATCCGCCCGGTCGATGGAAAATCCTATGTCTCCGGCGATCGCTCCATTCCGCTGCGCCGCGCCACCATTCCGCAGGTCTTTGCCGAAACGGTGGCGCGCTTCGGCCCCCGCGAGGCGGCCGTCTTCCCCCAGGCAGGGAAGCGCTATTCCTACTACGATCTCGACCGGGAGGTGGATTCCTTTGCCAGCGGGCTGCTTGCGCTCGGCCTGAAGCCGGGCGACCGGGTCGGCATCTGGTCGCCGAACCGGCCGGAATGGCTGATCACCCAGTTCGCCACCGCCCGCGTCGGCCTCGTCCTTGTCACCATCAACCCCGCCTACCGCCTGTCCGAGCTGGAATATGCGCTCAACAAGGTGGGCTGCAAGGCGCTGGTCACCGCGGCCAGGTTCAAGTCGTCCGACTACCTGAAGATGATCGGCGAACTGGCGCCCGAACTGGCCACGAGCAGGCCGGGCGCACTGGCATCGGAGCGGCTGCCGCATCTCAGGACGGTCATCCGCATGGGGCGGGAAAGATCGCCCGGCATGCTCAACTTCGACGACGTCGGCCGGATCGGCGGGCCGGCCCAGCAGTTGCGCCTCGACGCGATCACCCGCCAGCTCGACCCGGATGACCCGATCAACATCCAGTTCACCAGCGGAACCACCGGTGCGCCGAAGGGCGCGACGCTGACGCACTACAACATCGTCAACAACGCCTGGTTCACGGTCCGCACGATGGGCTTCACCGAGGCCGACCGGCTCTGCATCCCGGTGCCGCTCTACCATTGCTTCGGCATGGTGCTCGGCACGCTCGGCTGCGTCACCACCGGGTCGTCCATGGTCTTTCCCGGCGAGGCCTTCGAACCGGCCACGACCCTCGACGCGGTTTCGGCCGAGCGCTGCACCGCGCTCTATGGTGTGCCGACCATGTTCGTGGCCATGCTCGACCACCCGGAGATTGCCTCCTTCGACCTGGCCTGTCTTCGCACCGGCGTGATGGCCGGTGCGCCCTGTCCCATCGAGGTCATGCGCAAGGTCGTCGGCACCATGCACATGCCGGAGGTCACGATCGGCTACGGCATGACCGAGACAAGTCCGATCTCCTTCCAGAGCAGCACCACCGACGGGCTGGAAGAGCGGGTGTCGACGGTCGGCCGTATCCACCCCCACGTCGAGGTCAAGATTGTCGATGCCGATGGCCGTACGGTGGACGTCGGCGTCCAGGGGGAATTATGCACCCGCGGCTATTCCGTCATGCGCGGCTATTGGAACGACGACGACAAGACCCGCGAATCCATCGACCCGAGCGGCTGGATGCACACCGGCGATCTCGCCACCCTCGACACGCAGGGCTACTGTCGTATCGTCGGCCGGGTGAAGGACATGATCATTCGCGGCGGCGAAAACATCTATCCGCGCGAGATCGAGGAATTCCTCTACCGGCATCCCAAGGTTGCCGAGGTCCAGGTGTTCGGCATTCCCGATCCGAAATACGGTGAGGAAGTCTGCGCCTGGATCGTGCTCCATCACGGCGAGACGATGACGGATGAGGAACTCAAGGCCTACTGCCAGGGTCAGATCGCGCACTACAAGGTGCCACGCCATGTCCGCTTCCGCGAGGCGCTGCCCATGACGGTCACCGGCAAGGCCCAGAAGTTCGTGATGCGCGATGCCATGGTGGAGGAACTCGGCCTTCCGAAGGCATCCTGAGACGGACCGGCGCGTTTCCAGTTTAGAAAAATTCCAGTCTGACCGGATTTCCGGCCTGTTTTCTTGACTTCGCCCGTCAGGTTCAGCATCTCGATGGGAAACGAGAAAACAGGTGAGACCGATGCTCGTCTGCCACTGCAATGTCATAACCCGATCCGAGATCGAGACGGTCGTCCGGACCTTTCTCGAAGACGACGCGTGGGCGGTGATCACGCCGCTTCGGGTTTATCACGCCCTGGAAAGGCAGGGGCGCTGCTGTGGTTGTTTTCCCAATGCGGTAGCCGTGATCGTCGCGACGGTCGAGGCCTGGCACCGCGATCATGCGACGCCGGAGGATGCCCTGGTGGACCTGGTTGCGCGGTTAAAGGAGGAGCACGAGATGGCCGAAGCCGCACGCAAGGCCGCTCGCCTGGAGCGCCGCGCCGCCTGATCTGCGGGCCTCGCCGGCTTGCGTGTCGCGGCATTTGACCGGAGGATGGCGGGCCGGGCCTGCCGATGCCATGCGGCAGCGCCGCGACAGCAGACAGGAGAAGGCTGATGAAGGGCGACAAGAAGGTGATCGAGCGGCTGAACGAGGCCCTGTTCCTCGAACTGGGCGCGGTCAACCAGTACTGGCTGCATTACCGCCTGCTCGATGACTGGGGCTATACGCACCTGGCCAGGAAGGAACGCGAGGAATCCATCGAGGAAATGCATCATGCCGACCGGCTGGTCCAGCGCATCATCTTCCTGGAAGGGCACCCCAATCTGCAGTCCGTGGCGCCGCTGCGCATCGGCCAGTCCGTCAAGGAGGTCCTCGAGGCCGATCTCGCCGGCGAACACGAGGCGCGCGACTCCTACAAGGCATCCCGCGACGTCTGCCATGATGCCGGCGACTATGTCTCCATGAAGCTGTTCGAGGAATTGCTGGCCGACGAGGAAGGCCATATCGATTTCCTTGAAACCCAGCTCGACCTGCTGGAAAAGCTCGGCGCGGAGAAATACGGCCAGCTCAACGCGGCACCGGCCGGCGAAGCCGGGTAGGCAGCGCGCCTCAGCCGGGAGGTGAGCGGCGCTCCCGCAGGATGATGACGAACCCGCTGGCAATGATGATGACCGCTCCCAGGTAGGTGGCGAGATCCGGGATCTCGTCCCAGATCAGCCACCCGAGCAGCGTCGCCCAGAGGAGCGCGGTGTAGTCGAACGGTGCGACGACGGCCGCCGGGGCGAACCGGAACGCCTGCGTGATCAGCGTCAGGCCGGCCGTGCCGAAAACGGCGATGGCGGCGAACAGCCAGAGATCTTCGCTGCGCAGCGGGACCCAGACGAAGGGAGCAGCGAGCGCGCTCCACAGTGCGCCTGCGCCGACCAGGTAGAGCATCAGCGTCCAGACGCTTTCGCGCGCATCGACCCAGCGTGCGCTGACCATCAGAACGGCATAGAAGAAGGCGGTCGCCAGCGGAAACAGCGAGGCCGGCTGGAAGGCCGACAGTCCCGGCCGCACGACCACCAGCACGCCGGCAAACCCCAGCAGCACCGCCGACCACCGGCGCCACCCCACCCGCTCTTTCAGCACCAGGGCCGAAAGCGCCGTCACGAAGACCGGCGCGATGAAGATCAGGGTCGTCGCTTCGGCCAGGTCGAGGTAGCTCAGTCCGGTGAAGAAGAGGGTGGCCGCGCACAGCCAGAACAGGCCGCGAAGCAGGTGGGCGCCTGGCCGGTGGGATTTCAGCGCTGCGCGTCCGCCCATGGCCATCGCAATGGCCGCGGCGATCGGAAGCGCGATCAGGTTGCGGAGGAACAGGATCTGCAGCGGCGAATAGCCCGCGGTCAGGGTCTTGGCGATGGCGTCGTTGACGCACAGACAGACGACGCCGGCGCACATCAGCGCGATGCCGGCGGTCGTCTGCGAGGATGGGCTGGCTCCGGTCGCCGGCATGCGTTTCTCCGTTCGGATCGGGCGTGCAGCCAATCACCGCGATGCCGGAACCGCAAGCCGGATTCGCGACCGGGCATGCGCGGGCGCGA
The DNA here is from genome assembly GCF_002727065.1 of Zhengella mangrovi. Classification (GTDB taxonomy): domain Bacteria; phylum Pseudomonadota; class Alphaproteobacteria; order Rhizobiales; family Rhizobiaceae; genus Zhengella; species Zhengella mangrovi. The sequence goes on from NZ_PDVP01000001.1 coordinate 261,775, forward strand.
ATTGCAGCCGCTTCACGGTTGAGCCAAACTCTCGCCCAAGTTCGGCTGCAAACCGGTTCCCATGAGGTCCCGGCAACGGGATGCTTCGACCGGCGGGGCGGCCATGCCAATCGCACGTCACATTGCTTGGATGATCAGGCGCCTGCTGCGGCTGTCGCACTGTCGCGCCGTTCCGGTGATCCTGCAACTGGCCTGTGTGCTTCTGCCGCTCTCCGCGCTCGCCGGGCAACCGGTCGGTGCCGGACACTATGTCTCCACCCATGATCGCCTGGTCGCGGCAACGCCCGTGCTCGCCACGATGCCCGGCGAGGAGGATCCCGCCGACACGCCGGACGGCTCGCCCCGGGCCGCCCTTGTCCCGGCGGCCGGCATGCAACCGGCACGATTGCCCGGTCATGCCGCCGTGGCATTTCCTGCATCGTTCCCGGCGCTTCACCCCCGTACCGGCCGCCGCATGGCGCGCGGCCCTCCCGTCCTCCTTCTTCTCTGAACGGAACCCCGTGCGCTCGCGCACGAACCGAATCGACGAAGAGGATGAAACCATGTCCAACCGGAAACTGTTCCGGGGCGCGCTCTCTGCCTGCGCCCTCCTTGCCTGTTCGCCCGCGCTGGCCCAGGCGACAAGTGACACCATGACGACCGATGCCAGGCCCCACGGCTTCTGGATCACGACCCCCGCGCCGGAATTCAAGGCGGCGCCCGGAAAGCAGATCTCCATTCCGCTCTCCGTCATCAATGACACCCTTTCTCCGCGCCGCGCCAGCCTTGCCCTGGACGGCTTGCCCAAGGGGTGGACCTGGACGCTCAAGCATGGCGCGATGGAAGTCGAGGCCACCATGGTGAACCCCGACGCGACAGAGGCGCTGACGCTTGACCTCAAGGCGCCCGCCGATGCCAAGTCCGGCACCTACGCGCTCGACCTGAAGGCAGCCTATGATCAGGGAACCACGGATCTGCCGCTTTCCGTCACGCTGGCCGATCTCCCCGCTGCCAATCCCACGTTGAAGCCCGAGCTGCCGGCCCTGCGTGGCGGCGCGAAGACCGATTTCCAGTACAAGCTGACCCTGGAGAACCCGGGCCTGGAGGAACAGCTCTTCACGCTCGATGCGGCGGTGCCCGCCGGCTTCGAGGTTTCCTTCAAGAAGGGCTATGGCTCTGACGAGATCACCGGTGTGCCGGTCAAGGCCGGCGGCACGGAAACGGTGACCCTGCATGTCAAGCCGAACGGCTCCGTTTCGGCGGGCGACTACCCCGTGAAAGTGACCGCGACCGCGGGCGGCAAGACCGCCGAGGCCGATCTCGGCCTGCGTATCACCGGCTCGCCGGAGCTTGCCCTGAACGGCCCGCAGGAGCGCCTCTCCGGCTCCGCGGTGGCGGGACAGGAAACCAGCTTCCCCTTCACGGTCGTCAACCGCGGCAGCGCGCCAGCCCAGGCGATCAGGATGGACGCGACGCCGCCGCATGACTGGAAAGTCGCGTTCGACCCGGCGCAATTGCCGGCGCTCGATCCCGGGCAGAAGGAAACCGTCAACGTCTCGGTCACGCCGGGGGCTCAGGCTATCGCCGGTGACTACATGCTGAACATCCGTGCCGACGCGCCCGGCGCTTCCCAGGACGCGAAGTTCCGCGTCACCGTCAACACGTCCACGGTCTGGGGCATGGCCGGCATCGGTGTCATCGGCACCGCGCTGCTGGTCCTGGCCATGGCCGTTCTGAGGTATGGCCGCAGATGAGCACGCCCGTCATCGAGGCCAGCGGCCTCACCAAGCGCTATGGCGGCACCGCCGCCGTCGACCACATCGACCTGACCGTCGAGGAGGGCGAGATTCTCGGCCTCCTCGGACCCAATGGTGCCGGCAAGACCACCACCATCCTGATGCTGCTCGGCCTGACCGAGCCGACGGAGGGTTCGGTGCGGGTTCTGGGCCGGGACCCGCTGCGCGAACCCCTCGCCGTCAAGCGGCATGTCGGCTACCTGCCGGATGCCGTCGGCTTCTACGACACGCTGAGCGGACGCGAGAACCTGCGTTACTCCGCTCGCCTCGCCGGGCTGGACGAGACCGCCGCGCAACGCGGCATCGCGACGGCCCTCGAGCGTGTCGGCCTGTCCGGCGTCGGCGACCGGCGTGTCGCGACCTATTCGCGCGGCATGCGCCAGCGCCTCGGCCTGGCCGAACTGCTGATGCGCGACGTGCGTGTCGTCATCCTCGACGAGCCGACCTCCGGTCTCGATCCCCGGTCCACCAGCGAACTGCTCAGCCTGATCCGCGAGTTCGCGGCCGAACGGATGACCGTTCTTCTGTCCTCCCACCTGCTGGATGTCGTGCAGTCGATCTGTTCGCGCGTTGCCCTGTTCAATGCCGGGCGCATCGGCTTTCTCGGCACCGTCGACGATCTCGTCCGCGAGGTGGCCGACGGCGCCTTCCACATCGACGTTGGCGCGAGCGGGATCGACATCGGCACCCTCGCACCGGAGGTGAAAGGGGTGACCGCATGCGCCGACATGGGCGACGGCCACTGGCAGATCACGGCCGCCCGCGACGTGCGATCCGACCTTGCCAGGCGGATCGTCGCGCGCGGCGGGGCCCTGACCGGTCTCGATGCCCGCCGCATCTCGCTTGGCGAGGCCTACAACCGGTTTTTCAGGGAGGCAGGCCATGAGGCGTGAAGGTTCACCGTTCACGGGCGTCATGACGGTGGCATTCAAGGAAGCCGCCGATCACATGACCAGCGCGCGCATGCATCTCATCATGCTGCTCGTCCTGCTCACCGCGGTCGGCGCGGTCTATGCCGCCATCGGCGAAATACGGCAGACCACGGCGGAGGATCCCTACCTCTTCCTGAAGCTGTTCACGGTCGCCCGTGCACCGCTGCCGTCGTTCTCCTCGTTCATGGCTTTCCTGCTGCCCTTGCTGGCCATCGCGCTCGGGTTCGATGCGGTCAACGGCGAATTCGGCAAGCGCACCATGAGCCGCATCCTCGCCCAGCCGATCTATCGCGATGCCGTCCTGTTCGGGAAGTTCATCGGCGGCATGATCGTCATCGCCATCGCGCTGCTGACGCTCTGGCTGCTGATGATCGGGCTGGGCATCCTGCTGCTCGGCCTGCCGCCATCCGGCGGCGACATGGCCCGTGGCTTCGCCTATTTCGCCGCGACGCTCGTCTATACCGGGGTCTGGCTGGCGCTCGCGCTGGCCTTCTCCACGGTCATCCGGGCGCCGGCCACATCGGCACTGGCGGCGCTGTCGGCCTGGCTGATCTTCTCGGTCTTCTGGTCGATGATCACGCCGTTGGCCGCCGGGGCCATCGCGCCGGTCAACCCGCTCGACCCGATGACGGTGCTGGGCCAGGTGCACGTCCAGCAGGCGCTCGCCCGGCTGTCGCCGGTCACGCTCTATGGCGAGATCGCGCAGATGCTCCTCGACCCGGCGTCCCGGTCGGTCGGTCCCGTCTTCATGTCCCAGCTGGAGGGTGCGCTGATCGGTTCGCCGCTGCCGACCTTGCAGTCGATCCTGATCATCTGGCCGCAGATCGCCGGCCTGTTTGCCGCCATGGTGCTGCTGTTCACCGGCGCCTACGTGGTCTTCCAGCGCCAGGAGATCCGGGCCTGACCGCATAACGATCGGGCGGGGAAGCCGGGCGCCGCGTGCGCCCGGCTTTTCTTACGGGCTCAGCATCCGGCCCTCCAGATCGAACAGGATCCACAGCGTGCCGAGCACCATCAGCCCGATGATGAGTCCGGTGAACAGGATCAGCATCAGGTCGTCCCGGTGAGACTTCTGCAGGTCGATATGCAGGAAGAAGCGGAAGTGGACGACGATTTGCAGCAGCGCCAGACCGGCGACGGCAAGCCGGGTCTGCGCGGGAGGCAGGACACCGGCGGCCGCCAGGCTGAAGGCCGGCAGGGTGAGCAGCAGCGAAAGCGCGAAACCGGCGATGTAGCGGCGCAATTCGCGCCGCCTGCCGATGCGCTCGCTGTCGGGAATCGGCCGCCGGGCGGTGACGTGCTGGTCGCTCATGCCAGGACTCCGGACAGGTAGACGAAGGTGAAGATGCCGATCCAGACGATATCGAGCATGTGCCAGAACAGCGCCAGGCGCATGACCCTCAACTTCACGGGCAGGGTCGGCCCCAGAACCGCCTGCTGGACGATCAGGACCATCCCCCAGGCGATCCCCGCCGCGACATGGACGAAATGCGTTCCGGTGAGCAGGAAATAGGAGGACAGGAACCCGCTGACCTGCGGCCCGGCATGCTTTTCATGGATGAGCGTGGAAAAGTCGTGGTACTCCAGCGCCAGGAAGCCGGCGCCGAGCACGAGCGTCACGACCAGCCAGCCGATCGCCTGGCGCGGATGCCCCTCGTACTTGTTTGCCAGCGAAACAAAGCCGAGTGTGAACGAGCTCGTCAGCAGCACAAGGGTTTCGAGAAGTGGAATCCGGAGATCGAAGAGCTGCGCCGGTGCCGGTCCGTCGCCGGTGCCCTGGGTGCTCATCGCCGCATAGGTCGCGAACAACAGCGCGAAGACGATCAGGTCCGACATCAGGAAGATCCAGAAGCCGAAGATCACCGGTTCGGCGCTGGCATGTCCCTCCGGATCGGTGTGATCCAGGTTGAGGCCGGGATGGCGGTGCTCGCGGTCGGCCATGGCCGAAGCATGATCGCTCATGGCTGGCCTCCTGCAAACTGGCTGGAAGCCCGCCCGCGGTTGCGGGGTCCGGTCTCGTCCTCCCGGCGGATCGCCGGCAGCGCGGCAACGCGGTCCAGCCACGCTTCGTGCTGGCGGCGGACCTCACTGGCGGGTATGACGCGTTCGTGATCCTCACGGAAACTGCGCAGCGTGATCGGGATCCAGCAGGCGACCAGGCCGGCAATCGCCAGCCACCAGATATGCCAGGTCAGCGCGAAACCGGTCAGGAACGTGGCTGCCAGGATGATCGGCGCCGCCGGGCTGTTCTTCGGAAGGCGGATATCCTCATACGCCTCGGGGCGGAGATGGGCCCGGCCTTCCCTTTTCATCGCCATGAACGGGTCGCGCGCGCCGACGCGCGGCAGGACCGCGAAATTGTATTCCGGTACCGGTGCCGGCAGGGACCATTCCAGGCTCAGTCCGTCCCACGGGTCGCCGCCCGGCACCGCCAGGGCATCGCGACGCCGAACCGAGACGGCGATCTGCGCCACGAAGGTCATGAACGCCGCCAGCAGGCAAAGCGCGCCGACAAGGGCGATCGCCAGCCAGGGCAGGTATTCCGGACGCTGCCATTCCATGGTCCGCCGCATCGCACCCATCAGGCCCAGCACGTAAAGCGGCATGAAGGCGAGGTAGAACCCGACGGCCCAGAGCCAGAAGGAGATCCGTCCGAGACGTTCGTCGAGCCGGAATCCGAAAACCTTGGGAAACCAGAACTGCACCGCCGCGATCATCGCGAACAGGAACCCGGGGATCAGCATGTTGTGGAAATGGGCCACCAGGAACAGCGAATTGTGAAAGACGAAGTCGATCGTCGGATTGGCCAGGATCACGCCCGTCAGCCCGCCGATCAGGAAGGTGATCATGAACACGATGGCGAAGAGCATCGGAACCGTCAGGCGGATGCGCCCGCGCACCATGGTCAGCAGCCAGTCATAGATCTTCACGCCGGTCGGGATGCCGATCAGCATGGTCGCGATGCCGAAGATCGCGTTGACATTGGCCGATTGGCCCATGGTGAAGAAGTGATGCAGCCAGACCGTGAAGGAAAGCACGGAGATCACCATCGTGGCCGCGACCAGCGAATGATAACCGTAGAGCTGCTTGGCGGAGAACGTCGAGATCACCTCCGACCAGACGCCGAAAGCGGGCAGGATCAGGATGTACACCTCCGGGTGGCCGAACAGCCAGAACAGGTTGGCATAGTTCATCATGTTGCCGCCGGCGTCGGCCGTGAAGAAATGGAAGCCGGCGTATCGGTCGAGCGCCAGCATGACCGTCGCCACGGTCAGCGGCGCCATGGCGAAGATCATCAGGATGGAGACGCACAGCGTGACCCAGGAGAACAGCGGCATCCGGAAGAACGTCATGCCCGGGGCGCGGTTCTTGTAGAGCGTGACCGCGAAATTCAGCCCGGTCAGCGTCGAGCCTATGGAACTCAAGCTTACCGACCAGATCCAGGTATCCACGCCGGTTCCGGGACTGTAGCGGATGCCCGTGAAGGGCGGATAACCCGTCCATCCGCCGGTCGAAAAGCCGCCGTAGACGAGCGAGACCATGACCAGCGCCGCGCCGGCCGCTGTCAGGGCCAGGCTGATTGCATTGAGCAGCGGGAAGCTTACGTCGCGGGCGCCGATCTGGAGCGGCATGACGAAATTCATCAGCCCTGTCAGGAACGGCATGGCGACGAAGAAGATCATGATCGTGCCATGGGTGGAAAACAGTTCGCCGAAATGATGCGCGTCGAGGAAGCCGGGACTGCCGACGGCCGCCGCCTGCTGGGTCCGCATAACGACCGCTTCGGCAATCGCGCGCGCCATCATCACCAGCGCGAGCGCGACATACATAACGCCGATCCGCTTGTGGTCGAGGCTGGTAAGCCAGTCGCGCCACAGCGGTCGCCACCAGCCTTTCACGGTCATGAGACCGGCCGCAATAGCCCCGCCGACCAGCATCAGGCCGGCCGCGCCATCGGCGACGAGATGGTTGACCGACAGCGGATCACCGCGTGTCACGAAGACCAGCGCACGCCAGTTCATCAGGCCGGTCAGCGGATCGACGGCGCCCGGGCTCATCGCGACTGTCCCTTGGGGGCGGTTGCGACGGCATGGCCCTCGTGCTTCGCGGTTTTCACCACCTGCGCGAAGGGATCGCCCTTCAGCCGCCCGAAAGCTTCGGGAGAGGCCAGGACATCCCGGCGGCCGAGGCGTGCCATGACCTTGCGGTCGAGGGGCGGCGCCTCGCGCCGGGTTTTGGCTACCCACTGATCGAAATCCGCCCGTGGCAGCGCATCGACCTCGAAACGCTGTTCCGAGAAGCCGCTGCCATTGTACTGCGTGTTCAGGCCGGTGAAAGTGCCCGGCCGATCGGCCGACAGGCTCAACGCGCTCACCATGCCGGGCATGGCGTAGATCTGTCCGCCCAGCCGCGGGATCATGAAGGATTGCAGCACGGTCCCACTCGTGATCCGGAAGCGGACCGGTGCACCGGCTGGAATGACCAGCCGGTCGGCGCTCGCGATCCCGAGCCTGGGGTAGATGAAGAGCCATTTCCAGTCGAGCCCGACAACATCGACCTCGATGGATGCGCTGCGGGTGGCAAGCGGCTTGTACGGGTCGAGGCGGACGGTCTCCTGCCACAACTGCCATCCGAGCACTCCGGCAACGATGGCAGGCACGCCCCAGACCAGCAGTTCGAGCGGCCAGGAAAAGGTCCAGCCGGGCCTGAAGTCATCGGCGGTCTGTCCATGCCGGTAGCGGCGCACGACCAGCGGCAGGCCAATGAAAACCGGCAGGACGACGACCATCATCCAGCCGGTAACGAAGATCAGGTGGTGTCTTTGGGCATCCGCTATGGGGCCGCTGGCCCCGAATACCCCGAACGGTGGGTGAACAGGGCCGCAACCGGCCAGCAGCACGGTGCATGCTGCCAGCACGCGCCACGGCCGCAGCCGCGTTTTCACGCCGCGCCCGCTTCATGGAAAGCCCGGGCGTGCGCTGGCATCGACCAGAAGATGGCTTGCCCGCTTGCCGGGCAAACCGGGTGACTGTTTGTTTCAAACCCGCGTTGCACCGTCGCAATCCTTCCCGACGGACATCAACGGGGAAACGGAAACATTGTTCCCCCGTTTTTTCCAGGACGTCGGAAAAGCTGCGGATCGGCCGCGGGTCAGGCGGCCGGTGCTGCCACGGCTCCGGCCTTCCGGCGCCTGCGCCGCCGCGGGCGATCGCTCTTGGCGGGATCGCTGGCCCGAGACGCGGCCGGAGCCTTGGCTCCGCCTGCCGGTTTGCCACCACCCCGTCGGCGACGCCGCCCGTTGCCCCGCTTTTCGGCCTCGCTTCCGTCCGCCCGGCGAACGCCGGCGGTGACAGGCTGGCGCGGCTTTTCCGGGAGGTTGTCGCGCAGATCCTCACCGGCGTCGGGCAACGCGCCCTCCATGACCGGGATCCGGATGCCGGTCAGCTTCTCGATGTCGCGCAGCAGCGGGCGTTCGGACGTATCGCAGAAGGCGATCGCGTGACCGCTCTTGCCGGCGCGCGCCGTCCGGCCGATGCGGTGCACATAGACCTCCGGCACGTTGGGCAGTTCGTAGTTGTAGACATGCGTGACGTCGTCGATGTCGATCCCGCGCGCGGCGATGTCGGTCGCCACCAGGATGCGCATCGATCCGTCGCGGAAAGCCGCCAGCGTCTTTTCGCGCTGGTTCTGCGACTTGTTGCCGTGGATCGGCTGGGCCTCGAGGCCGGACCGTCCGAGCTGCTGGCAAAGCCGGTTGGCGCCGTGTTTCGTGCGGGTGAACACCACGGCGCGTTCCACCGCCTTGTCCTTCAGCAGCGAGGCAAGAAGGCGCGGCTTGGCCGGCTTCTCGATGAAGACGACGCGCTGGTCGATCCGCTCGATCGGGCGCGACGCAGGCGTCACGGCGATTTCTTCCGGATTGTGCAGGAAGTCCGAGGCCAGCTTGCGGATCAGCTTCGGCATGGTGGCCGAGAACAGCAGCGTCTGGCGCTGCTTCGGCGCTTTCTCGAGGATGCGGCGGATGGCCGGCAGGAAGCCGAGATCGAGCATCTGGTCGGCTTCGTCGAGGATCACGGTGCGCACGCCGGAAAGCGTGATCGCGCCCGTTTCCATGTGGTCGAGCAGGCGGCCCGGCGTGGCGACGAGGAAGTCGACACCCCGAGCCATTGCCCGCACCTGCGGACCGGGCTTGGCGCCTCCGATGACGACCGCGACGGACGGCTTGAGTGCCCGTCCATAGGTCGTGATTGCGTCGGCGATCTGGTTGGCCAGTTCCCGCGTCGGCGCCAGGATCAGCACGGTGGCGGTTTTCGCCGCGGCCGTCTTGCGATCGCCGGCCATCCGGTCGAGCTGCGGCAGCACGAAGGCCGCCGTCTTGCCGGTCCCGGTCTGGGCGATGCCCAGCACGTCGCGGCCGCTGCGGACGACGGGAATAGCCTTGGCCTGGATGGGGGTGGGGGAATCATAGCCCTCATGCGCGAGGGCGTTGAGAATGGTCTCGGCGAGGCCGAGGTCTTTGAAAGTTGTCAAATCGGTTTTCCTGGCCGCGCGCGGTCGGTCCGACCGGCAGGCGCGGCTTGCTTATTGTCTTCGGTTTTGGAAACCAGCGTAGATCGGCCGCCATCGTGTTGGGCGCAGGAATTGCGCGGCGTGCAGGCAACGATCTTTGGGGGATAATTGCAGGGTTGCGTGGAGCCGCTGATCGGCATGGATCATCTACGCGCGGCTTGCAACGAGGCTCACATGGCATCGGATTGCGGCAAATGCAAGACCCTTTGCCCGATTTGGCAGGATGGCAATTCCCGCTTGCCCTTGTGTCGGCGGGTCCGGATGCTTATGCTTGGCGTCGCGCCCTTCGTGGCGTACAGGATTAGATTGCGCCCGGCCAGTATGGGCGCCAAGCGATCTTCAAGGTCTCGATTGCCTCGTGTCGTGGCGGTACCGGTCACACCGGTCAGCCTCGTTCCGGCATCGTTTTCTTTCGCATCATCGATCCGGCAGTATCCGGCCCCCCGCGGGGCCAAAAGTCCGTTTCCGGCTGTTTCAGGCCGCCAGCAAAGGAGAGAAAATGCAGGTTATCGTCAGAGACAACAACGTGGACCAGGCGCTTCGCGTCCTGAAGAAGAAAATGCAGCGCGAAGGCGTCTTCCGCGAGATGAAGGCACGGCGCTCCTACGAGAAGCCGTCCGAGAAGCGCGCCCGCGAGAAGGGCGAAGCCGTGCGCCGCAACCGCAAGGCCGCACGCAAGCTTGCCCAGCGCGAAGGCCTTCTGCCCGGACCCAAGCGCAAGGCGCGCCCCGGCGGCCGCTGACCGGCGCCGGACAGATCGGCGGTCCGCATCGCCTCGTCGTGCGGACCCGGTCTGCGCCGGAAAGAGCCAGGGCTCAGGCGCGCAGTCTTTCCCCTCCCGGATCGAATGGCGGTTCCTTGAGGACGACGGCCCGGTGCGGCCGCCCGAGGATCATCACGTCGACCGGATCGCCAGGCTTTGCCCCGTTCAGGTAGCAGAGCGCCAGCGACTTTCCGACCGAGTACCCGTAGGCGCCGGACGTCACCCGCCCCGCCGGCGTGCCATCGGTCAGGAAGACCGGTTCCCCGCCGTTGGCGTCGGCCCCGCCGGCATCGAGCACCTCGACAATCGACAGCGTCTCCCGGGCCGGGCGGTCCATCAGCCCGACATAGGCCGCCTTGTTTAGGAAGTCTTTCTTCATCTTGATCAGCGGCGCGAGACCGGTCTCCTGCGGCCAGTATTCCGGGCTGTATTCCCGTCCCCATGAGCCGTATCCCTTCTCGATCCGCAGGCTCATCAGCGCACGTGACCCAACCGGGCCGGCACCGAAAGCGTTGCCGGCTTCCAGCAACGCCGAGTAGAGCGCCAGCTGGTCTTCCGCGCGGCAGTGCAGTTCCCAGCCAAGATCGCCGGTGAACGATACGCGAATGGCCACCACCGGCACGCCGGCCACCTCCATGCGGCAGGCGTGCATGAACGGGAAATCGGCCGTGGCGAGCGATGTCCGGGTCAGCGGTTGCAGGATGTCGCGCGCCTTCGGCCCGGCCACGTTGAAGCCGCACCAGCCGGCCGTCAGGCTTTCGAACGTCGTCTCCGCCGGAAGCGGCACTGCGTCGTAGAAGCGCTTCTGGTAGCGTTCCGCCATGCCCGAACTGATGATCCAGAATTCGTCGTCGCCGATACGGGTCACGGTGGCGTCGCCCGCGATCCCGCCGCGCCGGCCGATCAGCGGTGTCAGGCAGGACCGGCCGGCCGTGCGGGGCATCCGGTTGGCAAACACCGCGTTCAGCCACTCTTCCGCGCCCGGCCCTTTGACCCGGTACTTGGCGAAGTTGGAAATGTCGATGATGCCGGCCCTTTCGCGCAGCATCCGGCATTCCGCACCCACCGGCTCCCACCAGTTCTGCCGCGTGAACCCGTTGGTCTCCTCGGCGCCGGGGGCATCGGCAAACCACAGCGGATGCTCCCAGCCGTAATTCAGGCCGAACACGGCGCCCATGGCGGCCTGCATCGCGTAGGCCGGGCGCGTGCGCACGGGCCGGCCGGCAGCGCGCTCCTCGTTGGGGAAATGGATCTTGAAGCGGTGGGCATACTGGTCCTGCACCCGGGCCCGCGTGAAGGCCTGGTCGGCCCAGTCGCCGAAGCGGGCCACGTCCCAGGCAAACATGTCGTACTGGCTTTCGCCCTCGATCATCCATTGTGCCGCCATCAGGCCCATGCCGCCCGACTGCGAAAAGCCGGGGATGATGCCATTGCAGCAGAAATAGTTGCGAAGGTCGGGGTGCGGCCCGAACAGGACGTTGGAATCGGGCGACCAGATCATCGGCCCGTTGATTACCCGCCGGATGCCCGCTGCGCCGACGGCGGGAACTCGCGCAATGGCCCGCATCATGTTGTCCTCGATGCGTTCCAGGTCGTCGGGAAAGAGATCGTGGGCGAAATCGAGCGGCGTTCCGTCCTCGGCCCAGAACCGCATGTCGCGCTCATAGGCGCCGATCAGCAGGCCCTTGCCCTCCTGACGCAGGTAATATTCCCCGTCGCGATCCGCCACCGACGGCAGCCGCCGGTCGAGTGCCGCGATCTCGGGGATCGTTTCGGTGACGAAATACTGGTGTTCGGTGGGGATCAGCGGCAGCGTGATCCCCGCCATGGCCGCCACTTCCCGTCCCCAGAGCCCGGCCGCGTTCACCACCCATTGCGTGCGGATATCGCCCTTCGGCGTACGCACGATCCAGCTTCCGTCCGGTTGCGGCTCCGTCGCCGTGACGGGCGTGAAGCGGTGGATCTCGGCGCCACGCTGCCGGGCGCCCAGCGCGTAGGCATTGGTGACCCCGGACGGATCGACATTGCCGCCCGATGGCTCGAACATGATGCAGCGGACGCCGTCGAAGTCGACAAGCGGGTGCAGTCGTTCCGCCTCGTCGCGGCTTACCTCGTGGAACTGCAGGTCGTAGTAGCGCGCCTTGGCCGCCTGGAGCCGCAGCTGGTGTTCGCGCGCCTCGGTTTGTGCCAGGTAGAGCGAGCCGGGCTGGAAGACGCCGCAACCCTGGCCGGTTTCCGCCTCCAGCGCCTTGTAGAGGTCCATCGTGTAGTTCTGGATACGGGTGATGTTGTTGTTGTCGTGCAGGCCGTGAATGTTGGCTGCTGCGTGCCACGTCGACCCGCTGGTCAGTTCGTCCCGCTCCAGAAGCACGATGTCGGTCCAGCCCAGCTTGGCCAGGTGGTAGAGGATGGAGCAGCCGATGACGCCGCCACCGATGACGACAGCCTGGGCATGGGTTCGCATCAGGGTCCCTTTCGAAGTCTGGAAACGGTGCCGGCGCGGATCGGCTCAGGGTTCGCCATGGCCGATCTCTTCCTTGCGCCGCGCGACATAGGCGTCGAGTTCCTCGCGGATGGCCGGATCCATCGCCGGCGCCTCGTAATCGGCCAGCGCCTGCTGCCAGAGGTCGGTGGCCCGCGCCAGCGCGTCCCTCGATCCGGCGGCTTCCCAGGCGCCGTAGTTGCGCCAGTCTGACAGGAGCGGCGTGTAGAAAGCCGTTTCGTAGCGCGCCAGCGTGTGCTCGGTCCCGAAGAAATGCCCGCCGGTCGGCACCGCGGCAATGGCGTCGAACCCCAGTTCGTCCTCGGAAAAATCGACCGGCCGCAGGATCTCCATCATGTTCTGCAGGATTTCCACGTCGAGGATCAGCTTCTCGTAGGAAGCGGTCAGCCCGCCCTCCAGCCAGCCGGCCGCGTGGTAGATCAGGTTGCCCCCGCCCATGATCGCGCCCCAGGTCGCCATGGCCGTCTCGTAGCCGGCCTGCAGGTCCACCGCGTTCGAGGCGTTGGCATTCGACGTGCGGTAGGGCAGGCCGTAGCGCCGCGCCATCTGGCCGGCGATGGCATTGGCCTTGGTGTTCTCCGGCGTACCGAAGGCCGGTGCGCCCGATTTCATGTCGACATTCGAGGTGAAGGCGCCGTACATGACGGGCGCGCCGGGCTTCACGAGTTGCGCCAGCACCACGCCGAACAACGCCTCGGCGTTCTGCTGTGCCAGCGCCGCCGGCAGCGAAACCGGCGTCATCGCACCCATCAGCGTGAAGGGCGTGATCGTCACCGGCTGGCCGTGCTCGGCCATCGCCATCAGCCCGTCCGCCATTTCGCCGTCGAGCAGCCGTGGCGAATTCACCGAGATGATGGTCGTAACACCCGGATTGTCCGCCATCGCTTCCAGTGAAATGCCGCGCGCGATCGCCATCATGCGCATGCCGTCCATCGCCCGGCCGCGCCCGATGGCCGTGCAGTGATAAGGCATGTCTGAGAGCGTCAGGTTGGCGCGGTAAGTGTCGAGGTGGCGGCTGTTTGCCGGAAGTTCCTGCGGCGCCGTCACCTGGTTCCCGATGATGTGGATGGCGTTGAACGTCTGGGCGAGACGAATGAAGTTCTCGTAGTCGGCCATGTTGCCGCTGCGCCGCCCGTTGATGCAGTCATGCACGTTGGGCGGCCCTGCAACCAGGCCGAAGACGACATGCTTGCCGCCGAACGTCAGGCGGTGCGCCGGGTTGCGCGCGGTCAGCGTGAATTGCGCCGGGGCGGTTCGAAGCGCCTCCGTGACCACGCTTTCGTCGATCCGCACGACCTGTGTTTCCTCGTCGACGATCGCGCCGGCCTGCCGGAACAGGTCCCGCGCCCGCTCGTTCAGCACGCGGACGCCAAGGTCCGACAGGATGCGCATTGATGTCCGGTGGATTGCCTCGACCTGGTCGGCATCGGCAAGCTCCAGCGGCGCATGCGGATTGATGACATCGCGGAACGGAAGTTGCCGGATACCCGCGCCACCGCGCCCGCCCCGCCCTTGCCGGCCCTGCCGTTTTCCCCGGCCCGCCCGGTGTTCCCTCGCGTTGCGGCTGTCCTGTTCCATCTGGCCTCAGGTCTGGTTGGGATCACGGATGAAGGTCGGCACGCCCAGCGTTTCGACCAGTCGCTGCGTTTCGCGCAGGATCAGCGCCACGTTGCTGTCGCGCACGGTGGGCAGCAGGTAGCGCGCCTCGCGGACGGCCTGATAGTCGAGGTCGGCGGTGATCATGCCTTCGTCTTCGCCGGCCACCGCCAGCTCGCGCCCGAACGGATCGATGATGCGCGATCCGCCCCAGAAGGTCAGGTCGCGCTCCCGGCCGATCCGGTTCACCATGATCACCGGGGCGCCGTACATCATGGCATAGAACCGGCTGGTAAGCGCCCAGCCGCCCGGATTGTCGAACCCGGCACCCACGGCTTCCGTGCCCGAACTGACCGGGCAGATCAGCATGGTCGCCCCGTGCAGGAAAGCGAGATGCGTCAGGGCGGGGTTCCAGACGTCGGCGCAGATCAGCAGCCCCGCCATCCAGTGACCGGCCAGTTCGCAGGTCTCGACAAAGCGGCCCGTCGCGTAGTGCTTGCCTTCTTCCAGCTTGCCGTAGGTCGGCACGTTCACCTTGCGGTGCAGGTGAAGCATCCGGCCATCCTTGAGGATCGCGGCGGCATTGTAGAACTGCGCTGCCGGACCTTCCTCGATGAAGCCGAGCGTCACGGCCATCGGACCCGCGGCCTCGGCCAGTTGCATCAGCCGGGGATCGTCGCGCGAGATCGCCACGTCGAGCAGCCGTTCCGGACCGTAATGCCCGGTCAGCGACAGCTCCGGCAGGACAAGCAGGTCCAGGCCCGCCGCCCGGCCTTCGGCAATCCAGTGCAGGTGGCGGTCGATATTGGCATCGACGTCGCCGATGACACTGGCAAACTGGGCGGCGCCCACTTTCATCCTTGGAGGTGTCGACATGATCCTGCTGCCCTGGCCGTTTCCGGGAAATATCCCGTCAGTTCATGTCATTTCCGGCCGCGACGCCAGAGCACTTTTGCAAGTCTTGCCCAAAGGACTGCGCATTCCTGCCTCCCGCGCGGCACCCGCGCTAACCCCGTTCAGGGACAGAGGCTAGGACGGAATGCGGCGGAGGGCCTTACGGCTTGCCGCCATCGGCTTGCATGATTCCGCCATCGGGGCGTATGCGCTGGCGCCGTGTCAGCGACGGCGGTTCGCCGAACTGGATCTTGTAGGACCGGCTGAAATGGCCTGCGCTGGAAAAGCCGCATTGCTCGGCGATGAGTTCCAGCGGATCGGAGGAAGCAAGCAGCATTTCGCGTGCCGCGCGCAGCCGCAAGGCCATGTAGAAGTCCGACGGCAGGCTGGCGAGTTCTGCGAGAAAAAGCCGCTCCAGCTGCCGTTCCGAAACGCCGGCCTGTTCGGCGATCCAGCCGATCCGGGCCGGCGAGGAGAGATTGCGCCGCATCAGTTCGACGGCGTTGAGCAGGCGCCGGTCGGTGATTCGGAAACGCCAGCGCAGATCCTCCATCTGCGTGTCCGAGGCGGGGCGGATCGGCCCGTGCAGGAATTGCCGCGCAACATCGAGGGCCAGGTCACCGCCGTCGATCTGCGCGATCAACGAAAGCATCATGTCCATGGCCGCAGTCCCGCCCGCAGCGGTCAGCACGCCGCTGTCCTGGCAATAGAGGTCGTCCGAAACGGTGAGATCGGGATAAGCCTCCTGCAACTGCCGCGCCATCTCCCAGTGGATGGTCACCCGGCTGTCCCGCAGCACGCCGGCGCGGGCAAGCAGCATCGTCCCGTTGCTGATGGCGCCGATTGCCCGCCCCCGTGATCTCAGGCGCCGCAACCGGGCGAAGAGGCCGGGACAGTCGAGGTCGCCGGGAAACAGGCTGGCAACGACCACCGTGAGATCCGCGTCCCGCCCATCTCCCGCACCGGGACCCGCCTTGATCTCCAGCCCGTTACTGGCCATTGCCGCACCGGCGCGTTCCGCGGCCAGCGTCCACGCATATCCGGTTCGGCCGAGCAGCCGGTTGGCGGCCCGCAGCGGCTCGATCGCGGCGCTGAGCGCCATCATGGAAAATCCGTCGACAAGATGAAACGATACCTGGAACGGGTCCGGATGATCCGCACGGCATGGCAGGCCCGGCCATCCGGCCCGGCCTGCCTCCGTACCACTGCTCGGCTGTTGCAACACGCCGTCCTTCATCGCCTGCCCGTTTCGTTCACCCAGTCTCCAAGGCTAGCCGAATTGGCGATCATGTCACGATGCGTTTCCGCTTCGCGCGCCGTTTCTCCGCTCGCTGGGCGAGAGGCCGAACCGGGACCGGTAGCGGTGCGCAAAATGGGCGGCGTTGTTGAACCCGGTCGCCAGCGCTATGTCGAGCATGGAAAGACGGGTTTTGCAGACCAGTTCGTCCGCCTTGGCCAGGCGCAGGTCGAGATAGGCGCGCATCAGGCTCGTGCCGGTCTCCTCCCCGAAGCGGCGTTGCAACTGGCGTTCGCTCGCTCCGCAGAGCCGCGCGACCTGCCGCGCATTCAGCGGATCGGCGATATGGTTTTCCATGAGCGCGAGGGCGGCGGCCACGCTCCGGTGATACGCCTTGCCGTCATCCCGGCGGCCGGTGGGCTGCGGATCGTCCGCCTGGCGGATACCGGTATGGATGAACCAGTCACTGACCCGCCGCGCCAGTTCCGCACCGTGGTCGGAGCGGATCATCGCATGCATCATGTCCAGCGGCGCGACGCCGCCGGCGCAGGTCGCGCGATCCCGGTCGATGACGAACAGCCGCCGTTCCATCAGCAGGTCCGGCGAAGTCTCCCGCAACGCCTCGACATGCTCCCAGTGCACGGTGAAGCGCCGCTTCTCCATCAGGCCTGCCCGCGCCAGCAGCACGCCGCCGCCGGAAATGCCGCCGAGGGGGATGCCGCGCGCGGCCAGGCGGCGCAACTGGCCGAACAGAACGGGGTCGTCGCGCGTCATCGGGTCGCCGCCGGCGACCACGAACATGATGCCGGTCCGCGCCCCGGCCGTGCCTGATGCCTCGGTCTCGAACACCGCGCCGCAGGACGCCGGGACCGGGCCGCCACCGGTCGAATAGTGATGAACCTCGTAGAGCGTCCGCCCGGACAGGAGATTGGCCGCGCGCAGCGGTTCCACGGCCGCCGCCGCCGACATCAGGGCGAAGCCGGGAACGAACAGGAAGCCGATTGCGCGTGGTGCGCCGATGTCCTTGATCACGATGGTCTCCATGGCATTGGCAGGAAGAAGACAGGAAATGGCTGGAAATGGAAAGCAGGCATTTTCCCTCACGCCATCCTGAAACGGAGCATCGGACGGGAGAGTGGCCGGGATGACGTATTCGGGACTTCGGCTGATCCGGGAGGCGCTGACGGGTCACAGGGGCTGGAAACCGGCCTGGCGCGATGCGGCGCCCCGGGCATCCTATGACTACGTGATCGTCGGCGGCGGCGGCCACGGTCTTGCCACGGCCCATTACCTCGCCAGGACCTATCGCAAGGCGCGGATCGCCGTCCTGGAAAAGGGCTGGATCGGGGGCGGCAATGTTGGCCGAAACACCACGATCATCCGCTCCAACTACCTGCTGCCGGGCAACGAGGCGTTCTACGAACTGTCGATGACCCTCTGGGAATCGCTGGAGCAGGAACTGAACTACAATGCCATGGTCAGCCAGCGCGGCATCATGAACCTCATCCACTCCGACGCCCAGCGCGATGCCTATCGCCGGCGCGGGAACGCGATGATCCTGCATGGCGCCGACGCGGAACTGCTGGACGCCGGCCAGGTGCGCCGCGAGGCGCCTTTTCTCGATTTCGGCAACGCCCGTTTTCCGATCAGGGGCGCACTGGTCCAGCGCCGGGCAGGGACCGCGCGCCATGATGCCGTCGCATGGGGCTATGCCCGTTCCGCCGACCGCCACGGCGTCGACATCATCCAGAATTGCGAGGTGACCGGGTTCGACATCGCCCATGGCCGCGTTCGGGCGGTGGAGACCACGCGCGGGCGTATCGGCGCGGGAACCGTGGGCGTGGCCGTCGCCGGGTCGTCCAGCCGCGTGATGGCGCTGGCCGGCCTGCGTCTGCCGATCGAGAGCCACGTCCTGCAGGCCTTTGTCACCGAGGGCCTCAAGCCGGTCCTGCCCGGCGTCATCACCTTCGGCGCCGGCCATTTTTACGTCAGCCAGTCTGACAAGGGCGGGCTGGTCTTCGGCGGCGATATCGACGGCTACAATTCCTATGCCCAGCGCGGCAACCTGCCGGTCGTCGAGGATGTCTGCGAAGGCGGCATGGCGGTGATGCCGATGATCGGCCGCGCCCGCCTTCTGCGCATGTGGGGCGGTGTCATGGACATGACGATGGACGGTTCGCCGATCATCGACCGCACGTCCGTGGACGGCCTCTTCTTCAACGGCGGCTGGTGCTACGGCGGCTTCAAGGCGACGCCGGCCTCCGGCCTGGCCTTCGCCCATCTGCTGGCCACCGGTGAACCGCACGCAACGGCCCGCGCCTTCCGTTTCGATCGCTTCTCGACCGGGCGGATGATCGACGAGAAGGGCGCCGGCGCCCAGCCCAACCTGCACTGACGGCGGAGGCCGCGATGATCATTCCCCACCCGCTGCTCGGCCCACGCGATGCCCGGGAATTCGTCTATCTCGGCGATGCAGCGCTGCTCGACCGGCCCGATGGCCTGGCGGCGGACGCCGACCGGCTGTTCCACGATTACCTATACCTGCGCGACAATCCGGCCGGCATCCACCGCGAACTCTGGTTCCACGAGCATGGCGACCGGTCCTGGCTGGTCGTCACCCGCGATACGGTGACCCACGCCATCCTGAAGGCGGAACTCGCCGGCGACGTGGCCCGCAAGAGGCGTGCAAATGGCTGAACCCAATCGCCTGGACGGTGGCCGGATCGATCGCGCATCGCCGCTGACCTTCTCGTTCGACGGAAAGACCTTTGCCGGCTACAGGGGAGACACGCTGGCATCCGCGCTGCTCGCCGCCAACGTCAAGCTCGTCGGCCGCAGCTTCAAGTACCATCGCCCGCGCGGCATCCTGACGGCAGGATCCGAAGAGCCGAATGCCCTCGTCGGACTGCACCGCGGCGCCCGGCACGATCCGAACGCACGCGCCACCACGGTCGAACTGCACGACGGCCTGGTCGCCGTCAGCCAGAACCGCTGGCCGTCGCTCGCCTTCGATGTGATGGCCGTCAACGATGTCCTGTCGCGTTTTCTGACCGCCGGTTTCTACTACAAGACCTTCATGTGGCCGAAGCGTTTCTGGGAGAAGTTCTACGAACCGGCGATCCGCAGCGCCGCCGGCCTCGGCGCCCTGTCCGGCGAACCGGACCCGGACCGCTACGACACGGGCTTCCTGCATTGCGATCTGCTGGTCGTCGGCGGCGGTCCGGCAGGGCTCGCGGCCGCCATGACCGCGGCCCGCTCCGGCGCGCGCGTCATCCTGGCCGACGAGGACTTCGTGCTTGGCGGCCGGCTCAATGCCGAAACGGTCACGCTGGATGGCGAACCGGCCGCCGTCTGGCTGCGGCGCGCGCTGGACGAGTTGCACGCCGCGCACAACGTTCGCCTGATGCCCCGTACCAGTGTTTTCGGCGCCTACGATCATGGCGTCTACGGAGCGCTGGAACGGGTCGCCGATCACCTGGCCGTTGCCCCGGCGCACCTGCCGCGCCAGGTCCTGTGGCGCATCCGGTCCCGCCGTGCGGTGCTTTGTGCCGGCGCCACCGAGCGCCCCATCGCCTTCGCCAACAACGACCGTCCGGGGATCATGCTGGCCGGTGCCATGCGCGCCTATGCCAATCGCTGGGCCGTCGCGGCGGACCGCACCGTGGCCGTCTTCACCAACAACGACGATGGCCATCGCACCGCCAGCGACCTTCTTGCCAGGGGCGTGTCGGTCGCTGCGGTCATCGACGCGCGGCCCGATGCGCACGCGCAGGGAAACTACGAATTGCACCGTGGCGCCATCGTGGAAAACACCCGTGGCCGCAAGGCGCTGACGTCGGTGGACGTGCGCCGCGCCGATGGCAGTCGGGTGACGGTTCCCTGCGGCGCGCTCGGCGTTTCGGGCGGCTGGAACCCCGCCGTCGCGCTGACCTGCCACCAGCGTGGCCGCCCGTCCTGGGACGCGTCGCTGGCCGCTTTCGTCCCTGGAGCGGATCTTCCGCCGGGCATGGCTGTCGCCGGTGCGGCGAATGGCAGCTTCTCCACCCATGCCGCCTTGCAGTCCGGTGCGGATGCTGCGTCGCATGCGCTGGCCGAACTCGGGTTCGAGGCGCCGGCCGCTGCCCTGCCGCTGGCAGAGGATGCGCCGGTCCGTATCCAGGCCTTCTGGCATGTTGCTTCCGGCAAGGGCCGGACCTGGCTGGATTTCCAGAATGACGTGACGGTCAAGGATGTGGGTCTGGCCGTGCAGGAGGGCTTCCGCTCCGTCGAGCACGTCAAGCGTTATACCACGCTTGGCATGGCGACCGACCAGGGCAAGCTCGCCAATACCGGCGCCATCGCGGCCCTGGCTGACTTGACCGGGCGCGGCATGGGCGAAACCGGCACCACCATGTTCCGCCCGCCCTGGACGCCCGTCCCCATTGCGGCTTTTGCCGGCCGGTCCAGAGGAAAGGATTTCCGCCCTGCCCGCCTGACGCCGAGCCACGACTGGGCGGCGGAACAGGGGGCGGTCTTCGTCGAGGCCGGGCTATGGCTGCGCGCACAGTATTTTCCGCGCCCGGGCGAAACCCACTGGCGCCAGACGGTCGACCGGGAAGTGCGTGCCGTGCGGCAGGCCGTGGGTGTCTGCGATGTCACGACGCTCGGCAAGGTCGACGTCCAGGGTTCTGATGCCGCCGCGTTCCTGAACATGATCTACTGCAACGGGTTCTCGAAGCTTCCCGTCAGCCGCGTCCGTTATGGCCTGATGCTGCGCGAGGACGGCATGGTCATGGACGACGGGACCGCGGCGCGGCTGGCGGACGATCATTTCGTCGTCACCACGACCACCGCCAATGCCGCCCTGGTTTACCGGCACATGGAATTCGTTCGCCAGTGCCTGCGGTCGGACCTCGATGTGCAACTCGTCTCCACGACCGAGGCCTGGGCCCAGTATGCCGTTGCCGGTCCGCACGCCCGGGCATTGCTGGCCGGGATCGTCGATCCGCCCTTCGACCTTGGCGATGACGCCTTCCCCTACATGGCCTGCGCGGAACTGACCGTCTGCGGCGGCGTGACCGCGCGCCTGTTCCGTATCTCCTTTTCCGGCGAACGTGCCTACGAGATCGCGGTGCCGGCATGCTATGGCGATTCGCTCATCCGCGTGCTGATGCAGGCCGGCGCCCCCCATGGCGTCACGCCCTATGGTACGGAAGCCCTGGGTGTGCTCCGCATCGAGAAGGGTCATCCGGCGGGCAACGAGTTGAACGGGCAGACATCGCCGGCTCACCTCAGCATGGCAAGGCTCGTTTCCACGAAGAAGGATTCCATCGGTGCGGTGCTGTCGCGCCGCGAAGGCCTATCGGAAGCGGACGGCCTCCGCCTCGTCGGCCTGGAGGCCATGGACGGCGAAACCGCGCTTCCCGCGGGCAGCCACCTGTTCGCGCCGGGCCGGCCGCATGATCCCGGTCATGACGAGGGCTGGATCACCTCGGCTGCCTATTCGCCGCATCTCGGCAGGTCCATCGCGCTCGCCTTTCTGGCGCGTGGCGACAGCCGGCTGGGCGAAACCATCGAGATCGCCAATCCGCTGCAAGGCCAGACGCTGCGCGCAACGGTGGTCCATCCTGTCTTCATCGATCCGGAAGGAACGCGTCTCCATGGTTGACCACCGCCTTGCGCCGCGGTCTGCACTCGCAGGCCAAACGAGTCCCCTCGCGGTCGCCGGCCGGGTGTTGTCGGAGGTCGCCGGCCTTGCCATGGTCTCGGTCGCTGCGCGAAGCGCCGAAGACGCGGCCGTGGCGGACCGTCTCGCCGTGCTGGCCGGCGCGCCGATGCCGGAACCCGGGCGCTGCATCGGCGACGCGTCACTGCGCATCCTTTGGACAGGTCCGGGGCAATGGCTGGCCATCGCCAGGGCTTCCGAGTGGCCAGGCCTCGCGGCCATGTTGCGCGACAGCACGGACGGAAAGGCATCCGTCGTGCCCCAGGACGATGGCTGGACCTGCATGGCGATGGAGGGCCATGATCTCGACACCGTCCTTGAAAGGCTGACGCCGCTGGATACGCGGGCCATGGAGGCCGGGCATGCCAGCCGGACGCCGATCCATCACGTCGGTGTTTTCCTGCTGTGCATCGAGCCGGGACGCTGCGCGCACATTCTGGCGCCCCGGTCCTATGCCCGGTCCGTCCATCATGCCCTGGCGGATGCGCTGCGTGCCAGCGCCGCCCTGGAAAGCATGGGCACATAGGCACCCGCCCGGCCCGGTTTCGCGTACGTCCGCCATGGACGAAGCGGGAGCGGGCGCTTACCGTGCAGGCAGGGCCGCACCGGGAGCGGTGCGGACCCATCGCCAACGGACACCGGATTCAAGCCGTGGACAACGCCAAAGCCTTCCTGACAACCCTGTTCGATGCGGCCGTGGCCGCTGCCGATCCTTCGCGGATCGTCCCTGCAAACCTGCCCGCCATGCCGAAGGGCCGCACGGTGGTCGTTGGCGCGGGCAAGGGGGCGGCCCAGCTTGCCGCCGCGCTGGAAGATGCCTGGCCGGGCGAGCTGTCCGGCGCGGTGGTCACCCGCTATGGCTATGCCGCGCCGTGCCGCAAGATCGATGTGCTGGAAGCCAGTCATCCGGTTCCCGACGCCGCCGGTCTCGATGCCGCGCGCCGCCTGATGGACGAGGTGAGCGGGCTGGGACCCGATGATCTCGTCATCGCGCTGGTCTGCGGCGGTGGATCGGCGCTCCTGCCGGCGCCGCCGGAGGGCTTCACGTTGGACGACGAGATCGCGCTCAACAGGGCGCTGCTGGAGTGCGGCGCCCCGATCACCGCCATGAACACCGTGCGCAAGCATTTTTCGCGCATCAAGGGCGGACGGCTCGCGGCTGCCGCTGCACCGGCCCGGGTCGTTTCGCTCGTTGTCTCCGATATCCCGGGGGACGACCCCGCGCAGGTCGCTTCGGGACCCACGGTTCCGGATGAAAGCGACCGCACGGCCGCTCTCAAGGTGATCGAGCGCTATGGCCTGGCGCTGCCGCCGCGCGTCAAGGATTTCATTGCCAGCGAGGCCTCGGCCTGTCCGGCCCCGGGCGATCCGGTATTCCGGGGCAACGAGGTTCGTGTCATCGCGTCGGCCGCCGTCTCGCTGGAAGCAGCCGCGGCGCGCGCCAACGAGCAGGGCTTCGAGGCGGTCATCCTGTCCGATGCCATCGAGGGCGAAGCGCGCGAGGCCGGCGGCTTCCACGCCGCCCTTTCCCGCGAGGTTGCCCTGCGCGACCGCCCGTTCGACAAGCCTGTTGTCATCCTGTCGGGTGGGGAAACCACGGTGACCCTGCGTGGCAAGGGGAAGGGCGGACGCAACAGCGAATTCCTGCTCGCTTTCGCCATGGCGATCGAAGGTGTCAGCGGCATTACCGCGTTGGCCGCCGATACCGATGGCATCGACGGATCGGAAGACAATGCCGGTGCCTTCTGCGATGGCGGATCGATGGCCCGCCTGCGCGACCTCGGCCTCGATCCGCAGGAGCGCCTCGACGACAACGATGCCTGGTCGGTGTTCGATGCCCTGGACGACCTGTTCGTTCCCGGACCGACGGGCACCAATGTCAATGACTTCCGCGCGATCCTCATCCGCTGAGCGGGCGTGCTCCGGCTTCAGGCGACGGACGTCGAGGCCCGGATCATCAGTGTCGGCTGCAGCGTGGTGATCGATGGCGCGGCTGAGGGGTCGGACAGGAGGCCGAGGATGTGGCTCGCCGCGATCCGTCCGAGGTCGTAACAATGCGGATCGACCGTGGTAATGGCCGGGATCGAGACCTCGGCGAGTTCGTAGGCACCGAATCCGCAGATGGCGATCTGCTCCGGAACGGCGATTCCGAGCCGCTGGCATTCCGTCACCGCGCCGAAGGCCGCCAGGTCGGAAACGCAGATCACCGCGTCCGTGTCCGGCCATCGTCTGACCAGGGCCGCCATCGCTTCCGCGCCTTCGCGCATGGAAACCGGCGGCGGTCCCGCTTCCACGAGCCGGTGCGCCCCCAGCCCCTGGGCAGCCATCGCGGCGAGGTAGCCACGGCGGCGGTCGAGACCCCGCGTGTCGCGGGTGGCGTCGCCGCCGAGGAACCCGATGCGCCGCCGCCCGGTTTCCACCAGGTGGCGCACCAGCATGGCGCCGGCTTCCGCGTTGGAAAAGCCGGCCACGGACCCGACCGGATCCGCCGGCGCGTCCCAGGTTTCGAGCACCGGGATGCCGGCATGAACAAGCAGCCGCCGGCATGCATCCGTATGGCGTCCGCCGGTCAGGACGATCGCTTCCGGGCGCCGGGTCAGCAATTGCCGCACCAGCCGCTCCTCCTGCTCCAGGTCGTAGTTGGTGTAGCCGAGCAACACCTGCAGCCGGCTGTCGCCGAGCCCGTCGGTGAGGCCGCGCACGGTATCGGCGAAATTGGCGTTGTTGATCGAGGGAATGGTGACGGCAACGAAACCGGTGCGCCGGGACGAAAGGCCGGCCGCCGTGCTGTCGAAGACGTAGCCCAGCCGCTCGGCGGCGGCGATGATGGCCTCGCGCGTTTCGGCATTGATCGGCGAGCCCGGGCGATAGGCCCGCGAGACCGTCATCGACGAGACGCCCGCCTCGCGGGCGACATCGGCCATCGTCGGCGATTTCCTTTCACCGCGCATGACGTGCTGCTCCCGGGCGCTCAGCCGGCCCCCCGCTTCGGCACGGCGGGATTGCCGAGGAACCGCCGGGCAAGCATGGCCACGGTCTCGGGCAACGGCGAGCCGATATCCACGGTGACGGCGTCCTCGTCGGCCCCTGGTACCTCGAGCGCGGCGAACTGGCTGTCGAGCAGCGATTCGGGCATGAAATGGCCTTCCCGGCTGCGCATCCTTTCGCCGATCAGGGCGCGGGACCCGGACAGGTGGACGAAGGTCGTGTCCTTGCCGGCGCGGGAACGGATCCGGTCGCGATAGGCCCGCTTCAGCGCGGAACAGCCGATGATGAGCGATCCCTCGCTGGCCGCCAGCGCGCCGCCGACTTGGTCGAGCCAGGGCCAGCGATCCGCGTCGTCCAGCGGAATCCCGCGCGTCATCTTGTCGATGTTGGCCGCCGGGTGCAGGGCGTCGCCGTCGATGAACCGGAAACCCGTCGCTTCCGCCAGTTTCTCGCCGACCGTGGTCTTGCCGCAGCCTGCTACACCCATGATCACGATCTTTTTCTTCATGGTGTGATCCGCCTTCCAGTCGTCGCAGCCCTACGCACGCCACTATATGTTATCGATAACATGGTCAATGCCGCCGCGCCGGGAAGGGCGGCCGCCCCTGCCGCAACGGTTTCCGTTTTTCCCGCGACGGTGATAAGGGATCATCATCGCAGGCGCGGCAGCCGGCCGCCAACCGGAAGACACGGAACCCCCTCATGACACAGACTGCAGACATCGGCCTGGTCGGCCTCGGAACCATGGGCGCCGCGCTCGCCCTGAACATCGCCGATCACGGCTACCGGATCGCGGTCTTCAACCGGACGGCCGCGCGGACAACCGAATTCGTGGCAGCGGCCGGCCCGCTGGGCGAACGGATCTTCCCGTCCACGGACCTCGGCGCCTTCGTCCGGTCGCTGGCCCGTCCGCGCAAGATCATCCTCATGGTGCCCGCCGGCCAGCCGGTCGACGACCAGATCGCGGCGCTGGAGCCGCACCTGGAGCCCGGCGACATCGTCATCGATTGCGGCAATGCCAATTTCGCCGACACCAACCGCCGGGCGGCCGAGGCGGAGCAAAAGCCCTGGCGGTTCTTCGGCGTCGGCGTCTCCGGCGGCGAGGAAGGCGCGCGCCACGGACCGTCGATGATGGCCGGGGGCGATCCCTCGATCTGGGAGGAGACCCGCGGGATCTTCACCGCCATTGCCGCCCGCCACACCGATGGCACGCCCTGCGCGGCCTGGATGGGCGAGGGCGGCGCCGGCCATTTCGTGAAGATGGTTCACAACGGCATCGAATACGCCGACATGCAGATGATTGCCGAGATCTACGGTCTCCTGCGCGACGGGCACGGCTGGGACGCCGGCCGCATCGGCGAACTCTTCGCGCAGTGGAACGAGGGTCAGTTGAAATCCTACCTCGTCGAGATCACGGCGGCGGTCGCGCGCACCGCCGATCCGCGCACCGGCGAGCCGCTTCTCGACCGGATCGTCGACCAGGCCGGCCAGAAGGGAACCGGCCGCTGGACCGTCATCGAGGCCCAGCATCTCGGCACGCCCGTCCCGGTGATCGAGGCCGCGGTGGCCGCGCGCAACATGTCGGCCCGCATGGCCCTGCGCGAGGCCGGCGAAGCCCGCTTCGGCCGCGCGGCCCGGGCCATCGGCGGCGATGCAGATCCGGCCCGCCTCGAGCGTGCGCTGATCGCCGGCAAGATCCTGTGCTACGCGCAGGGCTTCGCCATGCTGCGCCGGGCGGCAGCCGACTACGGCTGGGCCCTGCCCATGGCGGAGATCGCGCGGGTCTGGCGCGCAGGCTGCATCATCCGCTCCGCCATGCTCGACGACATGGCGGCGGCGCTCGAGAGCGATCCCGAGAACCTTGTCTTCGCCGACCGCTTTGCCGGCTTGCTGTCGGAAACCGTCGCCGACCTGCGCGCCATCGTCGGCGCTGCCATCGCCAACGGCCACCCCGTGCCCAGCCTTTACGCCGGGCTCGGCTGGTTTGACCAGTTGCGCCAGCGCCGCTCCACCGCCAATCTCATCCAGGGCCAGCGCGACTATTTCGGCCGCCATGGCTTCCAGTTGTTCGGCGAGGACGGCGAGCAGCACGGACCCTGGGCGGACTGACAGCACGATGATGATGTTGCTCCGGCTTGCGGGAGGCCAGCGTGATCGACAAGCTTGAGCTGTTCATGATCCTTGCCCGGGAGCGGCATTTTGGACGCGCTGCCGCGGCCTGCAACATTTCGCAGCCGACGCTCTCCTCCGCCATCAAGCAGCTCGAGGGACAGCTCGGGGTTCCCCTGGTCAATCGCGGCGCCCGCTACGAGGGCCTGACCCCGGAGGGCGAGCGGGTGCTCGACTGGGCCCGCCGGATCGTCGGCGATTGCCGCGCCATGACCGAGGAGATGAAGGCCGCCCGCAACGGCATTTCGGGCCGCATCCGCCTGGCGGTCATCCCCACGGCGCTGGCGGCCCTGCCGGAATGGACGACGGGCTTCAGCCGCCAGCATCCGGCGGTCGGCTTCTCCGTCCTGTCGCGGACCTCGGCCGAGATCCTGCACATGATCGCGCACCTCGAGGCCGACATCGGCATCACCTACCTGGAGAACGAACCGCTTGGCGATGTCACCGCGATCCCGCTCTACGAGGAGCGCTATTGCTTCGTCACGGCCGACCCCGACCTCTTTCCCGGGCGGGACAGCGTCACCTGGGCGGAAGCCGGCGCCATGCCGCTGTGCCTGCTGACCCCGGACATGCAGAACCGCCGCATCGTCAACCGCTACCTCGAAATGGCGGGCGTGGAAGCTCGCGCGGTGCTGGAGACCGATTCCGTCATCGCGATGATCTCCCACATCGCGGCCGGCCCCTGGTCGGGCATCCTGCCCGAACGGCTCATCGCCATGGTCCCGTCCCGCGATGCGATCCGCTCGATTCCGCTGATCGGCCCCGACGGCGTGCAGATCGTCGGCGTCGTCGCGCCGCGGCAGGAATTGCGCCCGCCGGCCATTGCGGCATTCCTGCGCCATGTCGGCCTGCGCCAACGGGACGCCTGATCCCGCATTCGCCAGCGCGTCACACGCCGGTTTGCCGGCGCAAGATTGCGGGTTGGATCGACATTCCCTGATGTTATCATATCCCTGTAGCATTTCTCGCGCATGGGAGGAGCGACCGCGCTTCGCGTGGAGACTTGCTCACACAAAGGGAGACGTTTCATGAAAAGAGTTGTACTGGGCGCGCTGGCGGCCGCCACCATGTTGTTGTCGCCGGCCACGGCCATGGCCGAGACCGAAATCCAGTTCTGGCACGCTTTCACCGGACGCCTCGGCGATCTGGTTGCCGCGCAGGTGGAAGATTTCAACAAGAGCCAGGATGAGTACAAGGTGGTTGCCACGCACAAGGGCAATTATTCCGAGACGCTCAATGCCGGCATCGCCGCTTTCCGTGCCGGCGAACAGCCGCATATCCTGATGGTCTTCGAGGTCGGGACCGCGACGATGATGGCCGCCAAGGGTGCCGTCAAGCCGGTCTACGAAGTGATGGACGAAGCCGGTGTTCCCTTCGATCCCGATGCCTACATCGGTTCGGTGAAAGGCTATTACACCAGCGCCGACGGCAAGATGCTGTCGCTGCCATTCAATTCCTCCACCCCGGTTCTCTGGGTCAACAAGGATGCGCTGAAGGCCGCCGGCATCGACCCCGAGGTCGATCTGTCGACGTGGCAGAAGGTCGGCGACGTGCTCGACAAGCTCAAGGCGTCCGGGTCCAAGTGCCCGATGACCACCGCCTGGCAGAGCTGGATCCACCTGGAAAACCTGTCCGCCTATCACAACGTGCCGTTTGCCACGAAGGACAACGGTTTCGGCGGTCTCGACACCGAACTCGCCTTCAACGGCCCGGTCCAGGTCAAGCACATCCAGACCATGGGTGAATGGGCGAAGGACGGCAAGTTCATCTATGCCGGCCGCCGCAACGAGGGCGGCGCCAATTTCCGCGCCGGCGAATGTGCCCTCTTCACGGAGAGCTCGGCCGGTTATGCCGGCATCAAGTCGGAGGCCAAGTTCGACTTCGCCGTCCGTCCGCTGCCCTACTGGGAAGGCGTCGAAGGCGCGCCTCAGAACACCATCATCGGTGGTGCCTCGCTCTGGGTCCTGTCGGGCCACAAGGCGGAAGACTACAAGGGTGTCGCTGAATTCCTGAACTACCTGTCCTCGACCGACGTCCAGGCCAAGTGGCACCAGGATACCGGCTACCTGCCGATCACCAAGGCGGCCGGCGAGAAGACCCGCGCCGACGGGTTCTACAAGGAAAATCCGGGCACCGATGTTGCGGTCATCCAGATGACCGCCAAGGAGCCGACGGCCAATTCCAAGGGCCTGCGCCTGGGTTCCTTCGACCAGATCCGCGGCATCATCGACGAGGAACTGGAAGGCGTCTGGTCCGGCAACAAGTCGGCCGAGGATGCGCTGAACACGGCCGTCGAGCGCGGCAACCAGCTGCTGCGCCGCTTCGAGCAGGCCAACAAGTAAGCTTGCACTGCAAGTGCACCGGCGGCCTCGGGCCGCCGGTGCGTCTTCTTGGCAAGGCGAGGGGTAGGCATGGAAAAACGGGTAACCTTCAAGGGCTGGCTCCTGCCGCTGGCTCTGGTCTTTCCGCAGGCCTTCATTTCCGCGGTCTTCTTCTTCTATCCCGCGGGCCAGGCCGTCTGGCAGTCGATGTTCATTCCCGACCCCTTCGGCCTGTCGTCGCAATTCGTCGGCCTTGGGAATTTCGAATACCTGTTTTCCGATCCCTATTACCGCTCGTCCTTTGTCACCACCGCCGTCTTTTCAACGCTGGTGACCGTGGTTTCCATGGTGCCTGCCCTGTTCCTGGCCGTTCTGGCGGACCGGCTCGTCAAGGGCGCGGGAACCTACCGCACGCTGCTCATCTGGCCCTATGCCGTCGCCCCGGCGGTCGCCGGCGTGCTGTGGATGTTCATGTTCAATACCCGGGTCGGTGTCGTGTCCTGGTACCTCGGCCAGCTGGGTTACACCTGGAACCACGTGCTCGACCCGAACGAGGCCATGGGCCTCGTGGTCGTGGCCTCGGCATGGGGCCGCATCAGCTACAATTTCCTGTTCTTCTACGCCGCGCTGCAGGCGGTACCGCGTTCGCTCATCGAGGCGGCGGCCATTGACGGCGCGCGCTTCTGGCGCCGCTTCTTCACCATCGTCCTGCCGATGCTGTCGCCGACCACCTTCTTCCTGCTCGTGGTCAACATCGTCTACGCGTTTTTCGAAACCTTCGGCGTCATTCACACCATCACGTCCGGCGGCCCGCAGCAGGCCACCACCATTCTTGTCTACAAGGTCTACGCCGATGGCTTCGTCGGCCAGGACCTCGGCTCCTCGGCGGCCCAGTCGGTCGTCCTGCTGGTCGTCGTCGGCGCCCTGACCGTCATCCAGTTCCGTTTCATCGAGCGCAGGGTGCACTACTGACATGGCCGACCAACCGATGAACGATGCCGGCGGCATGGTGGAGAAGCGCGGACGCTCACTCTGGCTCACCCATGCCATGATGATCCTCGGCGTGCTGGTGATCTTCTTCCCGATCTGGCTGGCCTTCGTCGCCTCCACGGTGACCCAGCCCGACATCGTGTCGCCGCCCATGCCTGTGCTCCCCGGCAGCCACTTCTTCGAGAACTACAGCCGCGCGCTGCTGGCGGGCGTGAACGTGCCGGTGGCGACGATGATGCTCAATTCGCTGGTCATGGCGGTCGGCATCGCCATCGGCAAGATCATCATCTCGCTGCTGTCGGCCTTTGCCATCGTCTATTTCCGCTTCCCCTTCCGGGGGGCCTTTTTCTGGATGATCTTCATCACGCTGATGTTGCCGGTGGAGGTGCGCATCGTGCCGACCTACGAGGTGATCGCCGGGTTTGGCATGCTCAATTCCTATTCCGGCCTCATCTTCCCGCTGATCGCCTCGGCGACGGCCACGTTCCTGTTCCGCCAGTTCTTCCTCACCATTCCCGACGAACTGGCCGAGGCGGCGCGTGTCGATGGCGCGCGCCCGATGCGCTTCTTCGTCGACATCGTCGTGCCGATGAGCCGCACCAACATCGCCGCGCTCTTCGTCATCCTCTTCATCTACGGCTGGAACCAGTATCTCTGGCCGCTGCTCATCACCACCGATCCCTCGATGAACACCATCGTCATGGGCATCCGGCAGATGT
Source organism: Zhengella mangrovi (assembly GCF_002727065.1). GTDB lineage: Bacteria > Pseudomonadota > Alphaproteobacteria > Rhizobiales > Rhizobiaceae > Zhengella > Zhengella mangrovi. The sequence goes on from NZ_PDVP01000001.1 coordinate 292,936, forward strand.
TCCCTTCGGGCGACGACATTGCCGACTGGCCGGTCATCATGGCGACGTCGATCCTCGCGATGATCCCGCCGGTCATCGTCGTGGTGTCGATGCAGAAACTGTTCATTCGCGGCCTTGTCGAAAGCGAGAAGTGACGATGGCGACCGTCAGCCTGAAAAACGTGAAGAAGCGCTTCGGATCCACCGAGGTCATCCATGGCGTCAGCGCCGATATTGCCGACGGCGAATTCATCGTCATCGTCGGCCCGTCCGGCTGCGGCAAGTCCACGCTGCTGCGCATGGTGGCCGGCCTGGAGACGGTGAGCGAGGGCGTGGTCGAGATCGACGGTGCACGGGTCAACGAGAAGGAACCCATGGACCGCGACATTGCCATGGTGTTCCAGAACTACGCGCTCTACCCCCACATGAGCGTGCGCCAGAACATGGCCTACAGCCTGAAGATCGCCGGCTTGGCGAAATCCGAAATCGACCGCAAGGTGGGCGAGGCCGCACGCCTTCTGCAGCTCGAGCCCTATCTGGACCGCAAGCCGAAGCAATTGTCCGGCGGCCAGCGCCAGCGCGTGGCCATGGGCCGCGCCATCGTGCGCGAACCCTCCGTCTTCCTGTTCGACGAACCGCTGTCGAACCTCGATGCCAAGCTTCGCGTGCAGATGCGCCTGGAGATCCGCCAACTGCAGGCCAAGCTCGGCGTGACGGCCCTCTACGTGACCCACGACCAGGTCGAGGCCATGACCATGGCCGACCGCATGATCGTCATGAATGAAGGCCGTGCCGAACAGATCGGCACGCCGCTGGAGGTCTATGAAAAGCCGGCGACGCTGTTTGCCGCGCAGTTCATCGGCAGCCCGGCCATGAACGTCGTGTCCGGCACGCTGGAAGGCGGGCAGGCCGTCCTGCCCGGCGGTGCCAGGATCGCCTGCTGCACCGCCCACGAGGGACCGGCCGCCATTGGCATCAGGCCGGAAGACACCCATGCCGACGCCGATGGCGCGCTGGAGATGGCGGTCGATATCGCCGAGCCGCTGGGCGCCACCACGCTTCTGCATGGCACGCTCTACGGCACGGAAGTCGCCTTTACGGCCAGCCTGCCCGGCGTTCACCGGATGGAGGCCGGAACCGTATTGCGCCTGGCCGTCGCGCCGGCGGCCATCCACCTGTTCGATCCGGAAACCGGCCGCCGGATCGGCTGACGCATCCGGGCGGAAAAGGAAAAAAGCCGCGGCTCCGGAAGGAACCGCGGCTTTATCGTCTTGCCCTGTGAAGGCCCGTCAGGTGCGCAGCACCCGGTAGATCGCCGGGATGACCAGCACCGTCAGCAGCGTCGACGACGCGAGGCCGAACAGCAGCGAGATCGCCAGGCCCTGGAAGATCGGGTCGGTCAGGATAACCGCCGCGCCGATCATCGCCGCCAGCGCGGTCAGCAGGATCGGCTTGAAGCGGATCGCGCCGGCCTCGATCAGGATCTCCGTCAGGCCGCGCTCGCGCATCGGTGTCCCGGCCGGCACGTCGTGCTCGTCCTCTTCGGCGGCGACGATGGCCATCTCCGTCACCGGAACGTCCTCGTCGCCAGTTACCGGCACCAGGCGCGGCGCGTGGCGGATGAAGTCCACCAGCAGGATCGAGTTGCGCACGATGATGCCGGCGAGCGCGATGAAGCCGATCATCGATGTGGCCGAGAACGGCGCGCCGAACAGCCAGTGGCCGCCGAGAATGCCGATGAAGGTCAGCGGGATCGGCGTCAGGATCACCAGCGGCACCTTGAACGAGCCGAACTGGCCGACGACCAGGATGTAGATGCCGAGCATGGCCACGATGAAGGCCGCGCCCATGTCACGGAAGGTCACCCAGGTCACTTCCCACTCGCCATCCCACAGCAGCACCGGCTTGCTCTCGTCTTCCGGCTGGCCATGCAGCGAGATGACGGGCTTTTCCAGGCCGGTCCAGTCCTGCGCGTCGATGGCCTGCTGCACGGCGAGCATGCCATAGAGCGGGGCTTCGTAATCCCCGGCCATCTCGGCCGTCACCATTTCCGCGAAACGGCCATTGTGACGGAAGATCGGGAAGGAGGTCTTTTCCTCCTCGACCTTGATGACGTCGCCCAGTTCCACGACGCCGCGCGAGCCCGGCAGCACGTTGGCCGGAATCGGCGTGGTCAGGAAGGTCTCGTCCATCACCCGGTCGCCCTTCGGCCGCTCGACCCGGATCGGGATCGGCTGGCGGCCTTCGCCCTTGTGCGAATAGCCGACCGTGGTTCCCGAGTTGAGGATCGAGAGCGTCTGCAGCACGTCGCTGTCCTGGACCTTGAAGAAGTCGAGATCGTCGGTCGAGATCGCCGTGCGCAGGCGGCGGGCCTGCTGGCCATAGGAATTGTCCACGTCGACGATGTAGGGCACCGACTTGAACGCGTCCTCCACCTTGGCCGCCACCGCGCGCCGCGTCGGCGCATCCGGGCCGTAGATCTCGGCCAGCAGCGTCGCCATGACCGGCGGCCCCGGCGGCGGCTCGACCACCTTCAGGCTGGAACCTTCCGGAACGGCGATCTTCGCGATCCGCGCACGGATGTCGAGCGCGATCTCGTGGCTCGACCGCTCGCGTTCGCCCTTGTTGGTCAGGTTGATCGCGACGTCGCCCATCTGCGGCTCGGCCCTCAGGTAATAGTGACGCACCAGGCCGTTGAAGTTGAACGGCTCGGCGGTGCCGGAATGGGTCTGCACGGACTTGACCTCCGGCAGGTCCAGCACGGTGCGCGCCACGGCCTGGGCCACCGCGTCGGTCTTCTCGACCGCCGTGCCTTCCGGCAGGTCGATGACAACCGACAGCTCCGACTTGTTGTCGAAGGGCAGCAGCTTCACCGTCACGTCCTTGGTGTAGAACAGCATCAGCGAGCCGATCGTCAGGGCGCCGACGAGCAACAGGAACAGCCAGCTCGTCGCCTTGTTCGCCAGGATCGGCCGGGCCACGGCAGAATACATCGCGCCAAGCGCTCCGCCATGGCTGCCATGGCCGTCGCCATGCCCGTGCACTGGTGCCTTGCCGGCGAACTTCAGCATCAGCCAGGGTGTCACCATCACCGCGACGAAGAACGAGAAGATCATCGCCGCCGAGGCGTTCGCCGGGATCGGCGACATGTAGGGACCCATCATGCCCGAGACGAAGAGCATCGGCAGCAGCGCCGCCACGACGGTCAGCGTGGCGATGATGGTCGGGTTGCCGACCTCCGCCACTGCCTCGATGGCGGCCTGCTTGCGGTCGCGCCCGTCCTTCATCCCCCAGTGGCGGGCGATGTTCTCGATGACGACGATGGCATCGTCCACCAGGATGCCGATGGAGAAGATCAGCGCGAACAGCGACACGCGGTTGAGCGTGTATCCCATCAGCCGCGAGGCAAACAGCGTCAGCAGGATCGTCACCGGGATGACGATGGCCACGACCGCCGCTTCACGTCGGCCGATCGCCAGCCAGACGAGCAGGATGATCGACACCGTGGCAAGGCCCAGGTGGTAGAGCAGCTCGTTGGCCTTCTCGTTGGCCGTCTCGCCGTAGTCGCGGGTCACCTGCACCGTCATGTCTTCCGGGATGAGCATGCCTTCCAGGCTCTCCACCCGGTGCAGGATCGCTTCGGCGACGGTAACGGCATTCGAGCCGGCCCGCTTGGCGACGGCCAGCGTGATCGACGGCACCCGCGTCACGCCGTCCTCACCCTTGGAAACGGTCGAGACCATCATGTCCGCGGTGTCGGTGGCGAAGGAGACGTCGGCGACGTCGCGCACGTAGACCGGACGGTCGTCGCGCGTCGTCAGCAGCAGGTTGCCGATCTCGTTGGGAGACCGCAGCGTCTCGCCGGCGACGACCGTGATCTGCTCGCCCTTGTTGCGCACGTTGCCGACCGGGAAGGACGTGTTGGCGCCCTGCACCTTGCCGGCAAGCTGCTGCAGCGTCACGCCGTAGAGGGCCAGCCGCTTCGGATCCGGCGCGATGCGGATCTGCTCGCCGGTCTCGCCGACCAGGTAGGTCAGGCCGACATTGTCGATCTTGGCCACTTCCGTGCGCAGTTCACGCGCCACGCGGGTCAGGTCGTTGGCGTTGATGCGCCCCGCAGCTTCCGGCTTCGGCGACAGCGTCAGCGACACGATCGCCACGTCGTCGATGCCGCGGCCGACGATCATCGGCTCGGGGATACCGACCGGGATGCGGTCCAGGTTGGCGCGCACCTTGTCGTGCACGCGCAGGATGGCGGCGTCCGAGGACGTGCCCGTAAGGAAGCGCGCGGTGACCATCACCTTGTCGTCGGCGGTCTGCGAATAGACGTGCTCGACCCCGTCGATGCCCTTGACGATGGTTTCCAGCGGTTCGGAGATCAGCTTGACCGCGTCCGGCGCCTTCAGCCCGTGCGCAGCGACCATGATGTCGACCATCGGCACGGAGATCTGCGGCTCCTCCTCGCGCGGCAGGGTGACCAGCGCGATGAGGCCGAAGGCGAAGGCGGCAATGAGGAACAGCGGCGTCAGCGGCGAGACGATGAAGGTCTTCGTCAGGCCGCCGGCAATGCCGAGCGGAGTCTTGTGGGTGCTCATGGGGTCACCACCGTGTCACCGGCCTCCAGGCCGGTCAGGATCTCGACATAGGGTTTGCCGTCCTGGTCGATGGTCTCGCCGGTGACGACCGTGCGCTCCACCGTTTTCCCGTCTTCCATGACGGGGACGAATTCCAGCCCGGACCGGATGATCAGTGCCTCCTGCGGCACGATCAGCGCCTCGCGGGTGCCGACCGGCACCTGCACCAGGATGCGGGCGTCGACGAATTCCGTCGACAGGTCTTCCACTTCCACGTCGGCCACTACGCGGCCGTTGGTGATCTGCGGGTAGATCTTGACCAGCGTGCCGGACTTCTTGCCCGACGGCGTGACGATCTGGATCTGCGCGCCGGACTTCAGCGAGCGCGCGTGGCGCTCGGGAATGGCGAGACGCAGGAAGAAGCCGCCGCCGCCGATGGTCGCAGCCGGTTCGCCGGCCATGATGACGGCACCCTTGGTCACCGGAACGGTCAGGACGCGGCCATCGGCCGGGGCGAGCACTTCGCCTTCTGCGCCCTGCTGTTCCAGCACCTTGCGCTGCGCCTCGGTGGCGGCAATCTGGTTGCGCGCCACGTCGGCCGCGGTCTGCAGCTGGTCCAGCCGCTGTTTTGTGATCACGCCCTTGGCGACCAGCGCCTCGGCGCGCTTCAGTTCCGATTCCGCCGTGTCGAGCTGCGAGGCGAGGGCGCGCAATTGCGCGTCCTGCGCCGCGATCTGGAAGTCCAGCTTGTCGTCACGGACCGTGGCGATCTTCTGGCCGGCCTTGACGAGGTCGCCCTCGGTGACCAGCAGTTCGACCACCACGCCACCGATGCGCGCACGCGCCGGAACCGTGTCGCGTGCCTCGACCCGCCCGTAGACGGCTTTCAGTTCGGGAACCGGAACCGGCTCGGCCTTGTACTCGGCCGCCATGACCGTTGTCGTGGCCAGCAGCCCCGGAATCAGGAGGAGTGCACGCATGGGGTCTTTCCTTGTGTCGTTGAAGTGGCCTGGCCTTCAGAAGGCGCAGCCGGGCTTGATGCCGAGCTTCTTGAAGATCATGGCGGCCGGGCAGAAGCCCGTAAAGGCGGATTGCAGCATGTTGACGCCGATGAACACCGTGAACCAGATGAACAGGGGCGAAACATAAGCCGTCAGGACGACGGAGAGAAGGATCATGACGCCGGCAAAGGCGAGGACGCTGCGGTCGAGGGACATGGGGATCTCCTGGATGGATTAATATCTACATGTGTTCATATATAGAGATAAAACCGGTATTGCAATGCGTCATCCGCATGAAAGCGATGCGTTTTCGCAAAGGCTGAAGAAATCCGGGCGGGAGTGGGCCGACGCGTGCCGGTTCAGACGGCCTGTGGCGTCGGGAACCGTGGCGGGGTGAGGCTGGCCTGGAACCAGCTGACCAGGTTGTAGACGGAGAAGACCGGCAGCCCGGTCGCGGCCCGGATATCGGCCGCATAGGGCACCATGTTGGTGCATTCCAGCACGATGGCGCCGAGGTCGTCGTGGCGCGCGGCCAGCGCGAGGGCGGCTTCCACGTTGTCGGCGCGGGCCGCATCGACGTCCAGGGTCATCTCGTTGTTCAGGATCGCGCGGGTGAACTCGCGCCCGCCTTCCGTCGTCCCGAGGGGCGTATCGGCCGGTACCCGCGCCTTTTCCAGGTGCAGCGGCGTCAGCGTCGAGGCTGAAATCGTCAGGATGCCGGCACGCTTGCCCGCCGGCAGGAGGCGGTTGACCATCTCCACCTGCATCAGCGAGGACGTCGCCACGGGGACGCCGGTTGCCTCGGCCAGTTCGTCCTGGAACAGCGAGAGAAAGCCGCAGTTCGTGGTAATGCCGTCGGCGCCATCGGCCACCAGGTCGCGCGCCGCCCGGATGAAAGCGTCGAGCGTGCCCGTGGCGCCACGCCGCACGACAAGGTCCGGCGTCGCGTCGCGCACCACCCGGTAGTGCACGGGAAACGGCCAGGTCAGCGCATTGCCCATGTCGCCGGGAATGCGCGGGAAGCGCGCGTCCAGCATCAGGATGCCGACAGAGGCGCCGTAGATCGACTTGCCGCCTGTGACCCGTGTCATGATGGACCTCCGGCTTCGACGCGGCGCTCGAAGATCTCTTCCGGCCCGCTGACATAGATGCTCGAATAGCCTTCCTTCACCGCCGCGACGATCTGGTCCATGCGCTTGACGATGTGGCGGCGGATCAGCGCTTCGGCGGCATCGGCATCGCGCGCCTCAAGCGCATGCATGATCTGCTTGTGCTCGCCCTTGGTGTTGAGCACGCGGCTGCTCATGTCGATCCAGCGGATGAAGCGGATGCGCTCGTTGACCGAGGCGAGTTGCCGGGCGATCTCGGCATTGCCGGCGAGCTGCGCGATGCCCATGTGGAACGCCTCGTCGAATTCCACCACCTCGCCGATGGTCTTGCCGACATAGGCCAGGCCGTTGGCAAAGAGCGCGTCCTTCAGCGCTGCGATGTCCTCGTCGCTGCCGCGCTGGCAAGCCAGCCGCACGGCGGCGGATTCCAGCACTTCGCGCATCTCGTAGAGTTCGAAGACCCGCTGCGGGTCGAGTTCACGGCAGAAGAAACCCTTCCCGGGCTGGAAGTCGATGAGCTGTTCGGCGACCAGCCGGTTCAGCGCTTCGCGCAGCGGCGTGCGGCTGGCGTCGAGATCCCGGGCGAGCTGCACCTCGTTGATCCGCTCACCGGGCCGGATGCCGAAATTGACCGCCATTTCCTTGAGCCGCTGGTATAGCGCCTCCACCCGGCCTTCGCTCATGGTCCGCCTGACCTCCATCCTGAACGCCTTCTTGACACAAGCCGTCCGGCTTCGCAAGATACAGTCCTGTATACAGTTATGTGCGCAGGAAGAGGAAGGATCGCCAGATGCACCACGGATCGAATGCAATGACAGGCGCCGAGGCCATGGTGCGCATGTTGCAGGCCCATGGCGTCCGTCATGTCTTCGGCCTGTGCGGCGACACCTCCCTGCCGTTCTACGATGCCATGGCGACGCTCGATCACGGCATGACCCATATCCTCACCCGGGACGAACGCCACGCGGCCTACATGGCCGATGCCTATGCCCGCGTCACCGGCATGCCCGGCGTCTGCGAAGGCCCGTCCGGCGGCGGTGCGACCTACATCCTGCCCGGTGTTGTCGAGGCCAACGAGAGTTCGGTTCCCGTGCTGGCCATCACTACCGATGTCTCCACCGCCTCGCGCGGACGCTATCCGCTGACCGAACTGGACCAGGTGGCGCTGTTCCGCCCGCTGACCAAGTGGAACGCGTCGCTGGACGATTCCGCCCGTCTTCCGGCGCTCGTGCGCGCGGCCTTCCGGGCCATGACGACAGGACGCCCCGGAGCGGCCCATCTGGCGCTTCCCTTCGACACCCAGAAGGGCGCGGTCGATCCGGCCGAGATCTGGGCCGACCCGCATCATGCCCGTTTCCCCGCCTTGCCGGCCGCCCCGGAACCGGCTGCCATCGAGGAGGCGGCGGACCGCCTCTGCGGTGCGCGCAAGGCCGTGGCGGTCTGCGGTGGCGGGCCGGTGATCGCCGGCGCCTTCGATGCCATCCAGCGCCTGGCGGACCTGCTCGACCTGCCGGTCGCCACCTCGGTTTCCGGACAGGGGGTCATCGCCGAGACGGACCCCCATGCTGTCGGCGTGGTCGGCTCCAATGGCGGTGTTCCGGCCACGCGCGCCGTCATCGACGAGGCCGATCTCGTCCTCTTCATCGGTTGCCGCGCCGGGTCGGTGACGACCGAGCGCTGGCGCTCGCCGAAACCGGGCGTCGCCATCATCCACATCGACAGCGACCCGGAGGTCATCGGCGCCAATTACCAGCCGGATGTCGCCATCGCCGCCGATGCGCGCCTGGCGCTGGTGGCGCTCGTGCGGGCAGTGGAGGCGCGGACCGCCCGCAACGGCCAGGATGGGACGGCCAGGGCCGCCGGTGCCTGGAAAGCCAAGCTCGCGGCGTTCCAGCCGCTGGCCGAAAGCGCCGGGACGCCCGTCCGCCCCGAACGCGTCATTGCCACGCTGCAGCGCCTGCTTGACGACGACGCCACCATTGTCGCTGATCCGGGCACGCCATGCCCCTATTTCTCCGCCCACTACCGCTGGCCGAAGGCCGGGCGCCATTTCATCACCAACCGGGCGCACGGCGCCCTCGGCTATGCCCTTGCGGCGGCCATGGGCGCCCATGTCGGCCGGCCGTCGGCGAAGACGGTGGCGGTCATGGGCGATGGTTCCTTCGGCTTCTGCTGCGGCGAGTTCGAAACCATCTGCCGTTACCGCATGCCGATCACGTCGATCGTCTTCTCCAACGCCGTTTTCGGCTGGATCAAGGCCGGGCAGAAATCCGGCTTCGGCGGACGCTATCACAACGTCGATTTCTCGCGCACCGACCACGCCGCCGTCGCAAGTGCCTTCGGCGTGAAATCCTGGCGGGTCGAGAACCCGGAAGACCTCGAGGGCATGCTGAAGCAGGCGCTGGCCCATGACGGACCGACGCTGGTGGACGTGATTGCCCAGCCGCTTCAGGATGCCGCCGCGCCGGTGTCGGAATGGGTGGCCTGACCATGGCCGGAAATCTCGACCAGGCGATCACCGGTTTCGACGTGTGGCACTGCGCCCTGCCGGTCACGAGCCGCCGCGACCACGGCATCGGCTCGGTCGGTGGCAGCGTCGAGGTCGTCATCCTGCGCCTGACCGCCGAGGACGGCACGCAAGGCTTCGGCGAGGCCTCGCCCTGGGTCGTCTTCACCGGCTCGCCCGAGGCGAGCTTTGCTGCGCTCGCCCGCTACATGCGCCCGCATGTCCTCGGCCGGCGCGTGACGGACATGGAAGCGATCCACGCCGAGGCCAGCCGCGCCGTCGTCCATTGCACCGAGGCCAAGGCCGCGCTCGACAGCGCCCTGCACGACCTGGCCGGCAAGCTCTCGGGCCGCCGCGTCTGCGACATGCTCGGATGCGCCGACCCGGCGCCCATCCCGCTCTCCTGTTCCATCGCCAATCCCGATTTCGAGGCCGACAAGGTTCTGCTCGAACGCCTTGCGGCCGATGGCGTCGGCATCGTCAAGCTGAAGACCGGCTTTGCCGGCCATGCCTTCGACCTGATGCGCCTCGACCATATCCGCGCCCGCCATCCCTCGATGCGCATCCGCGTCGACTACAACCAGGGCCTGACCCGCGAGGAGGCCCTGGCGCAGGTGCCGGTGGTAGCCGGCTTCGCGCCCGATTTCATCGAGCAGCCCGTCGCCGCCGGCGACTGGCGGACCATGGCCGACCTGCGTGTGAGCCTCGACGTGCCGCTGCTCGCCGACGAGAGTGTCTTCGGACCGGAAGACATGCAACGCGCCGTGGACGGGGGCATCTGTGACGGCGTTTCCGTTAAGATCATGAAGACCGGTGGCCTGAGGCGCGCCCAGGCCGTCGCCCGCATCGCCGCCGATGCCGGCCTTGCGGCCTACGGCGGCGACATGTTCGAGACCGGGCTTGCCCATCTCGCCGGCGCCCACATGATCGCGGCGACGCCGCAGATCACGCTCGGCTGCGAATTCTACCAGGCCCGCTACTTCCTGGCCGAGGACCTGCTGCAGGCGCCGTTTCCGCTGGAGAACGGCCATGTCGTCCTGCCGCCGGGGCCGGGTCTCGGCATCGACCCGGATATGGACCGGCTGCGGCGCTGGACGGTAACCGGGACAGAACATCGATAAATTATTGACAAATTATGATCGTGTGTCACGATCACCGCAGAGGCAGGGGAGTGACGGTCGGAAATGGACGCCGCAGCGCAAACGGGCAGGACAGTCGTGGTCATCGGCGCGGGCATCGTCGGCGTCTCGACCGCCGTCTGGCTCCTGCGCGACGGCCATGACGTCATCCTGATCGACCGCAAGGACCCGGGCGAGGGCGCCAGCCACGGCAACGGCGGCGTGCTCGCCTCCTGTTCGGTTGTCCCGGTCACTGTGCCCGGCCTGCTCGCCAAGGCGCCGCGCATGCTGCTGTCGCCGGACCAGCCGCTGTTCCTGAAGTGGTCCTATCTGCCGCGCCTCCTGCCCTGGCTCATCCGCTATCTCGGCCACGCCAATGCCGACGCGGTCCGGCGCCGCGCCGCCGCTCTGCTTCCGATCATCGGCGACAGCCTGGCCGATCACCAGGCGCTGGCCGCGGGCACCGGCGCGGAACAATGGATCGTCCCGTCCGACTACCTCTTTCTCTACAACGATCGCGCCCACTACGAGGGCGATGCCTTCGGCTGGTCGGTTCGCAAGGACCTCGGCTTCCGGTGGGATATTCTCGAAGGCAGGGCCTTCAAGGACTATGACCCCGCCTTCGGCCCCGCGCTGGACCTCGCCGCCCGCCTGACCGGTCACGGCCGCATCGCCGATCCGGGCCGCTACGTGAAGGACCTCGCCGCCCATGCCGGGCGCCAGGGTGCGCGCATCCTGAAGGCCGAGGTCAGCGACATCGTCCGCGAAAACGGCCGCGTGACCGGCGTTCGCGCCAACGGCGAGACGATCGCCTGCGACGCGGCGGTGCTGGCCACCGGCGTCTGGTCAGGCCCTCTTGCCGGCAAGCTCGGCATCCGCGCGCCGCTGGAAAGCGAGCGCGGCTATCACCTCGAACTCTGGGAGCCGACCGTCATGCCGCGCTCGCCGGTCATGGTCGCGTCGGGCAAGTTCGTCGCCACGCCCATGGACGGCCGTCTGCGCCTCGCCGGCATCGTCGAGTTCGGTGGGCTGGACGCGCCGCCCTCGCGCGCGCCCTTCGCCCTACTGGAGAAGAATATCCGCGCCGCCATCCCCGGAATTCGCTGGAAGGAGACGGTCGAGTGGATGGGCCATCGCCCGTCGCTCGCCGATTCCATCCCGGTCATCGGCGTGACGCCGGGCGTGCGCGGCGCCTTCCTCGGCTTCGGCCACGACCACGTCGGCATGACCGGCGGTCCGAAGACCGGCCGCATCCTGGCCCAGCTCGTTGCCGGCCGGAAACCGAATATTGATCTTGCACCCTATTCGCCGTCGCGGTTTGAATAGGGGGCGACACGGGAACAACAACAAGAACAACCATCCAACCACCAACCAAGAATGGGAGACTGACATGAAAAGACTTGCAAGCCTTCTGGCCGCCACGGCCATTTCGACGGCAGCGGCCACCGCGGCCCAGGCCGAGAAGTGGGACATGCCCATGGCCTACGCGGCCACCAATTTCCACTCCGAGGTCGGCGCCGGTTTCGCCAAGTGCGTCACCGAAGCCACCGGCGGCAAGCTGGAGATCGTCACGCATCCGTCCGGCTCGCTGTTCAAGGGCAACGAGATCAAGCGCGCCGTGCAGACCGGCCAGGCCAACATCGGCGAGCGCCTGCTCTCGGCCCATGGCAACGAGAACCCGCTCTACGAGGTCGATTCCATTCCCTTCCTCGTGTCGTCCTTCGACGAGCACGAGAAGCTCTGGTCCATCGCCGAGCCCTATGTCAGCAAGGTGCTCGCCAACGACAACCTGCACTACCTCTACTCGGTGCCGTGGCCGCCGCAGGGCCTCTACATCAACAAGCCGATCAGTTCCGTCGAGGATCTCAAGGGCGTGAAGTTCCGCTCCTATTCGACGGCCACTGCCCGCATGGCGGAACTGACCGGCATGCTGCCGGTCCAGGTCGAGGCCGCGGAACTGAGCCAGGCACTGGCCACGGGCGTGGCGGAGAGCTTCATCTCGTCGGGCGCAACCGGCTATGACCGCAAGGTCTGGGAGCAGCTGTCCAACTTCTACGAAGTCGACGCCTGGCTGCCGCGCAACGCCGTCTTCGTCAACATGGACGCCTGGAACGGCCTCGACGACGCCACCAAGACGGCCATGAACGATTGTGCCGCCAAGGCCTCGGAAGAAGGCCTCGCCCGGTCCAAGGACTACACCCAGTTCACGCTCAATGGCCTGAAGGAAAACGGCATGACCGTCGAGCGTGCCAGCGACAAGCTGATGGAAGGCCTCAAGGCCGTGGGTGCGACCATGACCAAGGAATGGCTCGAGAAGGCCGGTGACGACGGCAAGGCCATCGTCGACGCCTACAAGAACCAGTAAGGCTTCCGAGGGGCCGGCGGCCAGCACGCTGCCGGCCCCTCGACCATCCATTCACGTTCCCGTCGTTTAGACCGCGCAAGGGGGATAGCCATGCTTGCCGCTGGCCGCGTGCTGCGCCGCATTCTCGATGCCCTGTACCTGGCAGGTGGCATCATCGCAGCCTTTTTCACCGTGGCGATCCTCATGCTGATCGTCCTGCAGATGCTGGCGCGCTGGACCGGCCACGTCTTCCCCGGCGCCACCGACTATGCGGGCTACTGCATGGCGGGCGCCTCCTTCTTCGCCTTTGCCTACGCGCTCAATCACGGCGCCCATATCCGCGTCTCGCTGTTCCTCTCGGCGCTTGGCGAAAAGCGGTACTGGGGCGAGGTCTGGTGCTTTGTCATCGGCACCGCCGCCTCCACCTATTTCGCCTGGTACGCGGTGCGCGGCGCCTGGTGGTCCTGGAAGCTGAAAGACATCAGCCAGGGCCTCGATGCGACGCCGATCTGGATTCCGCAGATCTCCATGGTCGCCGGCACGGTACTGCTGGCCATCGCCTTCTGGGATCATCTCGTCCGCCTCCTTGTCACAGGCTCGCATGGCATCACCACCGATGCCGTCAGCCAGAGCCACGCGGAGTGACGCGTCATGGAACAGCTCGCTCCCATCGCGATTTTCCTCTTCGTCCTGTTCCTGCTGCTGGGCTCCGGCGTCTGGGTCGGCCTGTCGCTGCTCGGCGTCGCCTATGTCGGCATGGAACTCTTCACCAGCCGTCCGGTCGGCGATGCCATGATCACCACGATCTGGACCTCGTCCTCGTCGTGGACGCTGACGGCCCTGCCGCTCTTCATCTGGATGGGCGAGATCCTTTACCGGACGCGCCTGTCGGAGGACATGTTCAGGGGCCTGTCGCCCTGGATGGCGCCGCTGCCAGGCGGCCTCGTCCACACCAACATCGTCGGCTGCACCGTCTTTGCCGCGGTCTCCGGCTCGTCGGCCGCCACACTGACGACGGTCGGCAAGATGTCCATTCCCGAGTTGCGCAAGCGCGGCTATCCCGAACGCATGATCATCGGCACGCTGGCCGGCGCGGCCACGCTCGGCCTGATGATCCCGCCGTCGCTGACGCTCATCGTCTATGGCGTCACGATCAATGAATCGATCACCAAGCTCTTCATGGCCGGCGTCTTCCCGGGCCTGGTCCTGGCCGCCATGTTCATGGCCTACGTGGCGATCATGTCGCGGTTCTCGAAGGATTTCACGCCCGACGAGGAACCCGCGATGACCTTCATGGAGAAGGTGAAGAACTCGCGGTTCCTCATCCCGGTCATCAGCCTCATCCTCGTCGTGATCGGTTCGATGTACCTCGGCTATGCCACGGCGACGGAGGCCGCGGCCTTTGGCGTCATCGGCGCGCTCATGCTTGCGGCGTCGCAGGGTTCGCTGACGGTCTCCACCTTTTCCGAAAGCCTCATGGGCGCGGTGCGCACCTCCGCCATGATCGCCCTCATTCTCGCCGGTGCCGCCTTCCTCTCCCTGTCTATGGGCTTCACCGGACTGCCGCGCGGCCTCGCCGATTTCATTGCCTCGCTGGAGCTGTCGCGCTTCCAGCTTCTCATGGCGCTGCTGGTCTTCTACATCATCCTCGGCTGCTTCCTGGATGGCATCTCCTCCGTCGTGCTCACCATGGCGGTGGTCGAGCCGATGATCCGCCAGGCCGGCATCGATTTCATCTGGTTCGGCATCTTCATTGTCGTCGTGGTGGAGATGGCCCAGATCACCCCGCCGATCGGCTTCAACCTCTTCGTGCTGCAGGGCATGACCCATCACGAGATGAACTTCATCGCGCGCGCCGCCCTGCCCATGTTCCTGATCATGGTCGTGATGGTCTTCGTGCTCATCGCCTTCCCGGACCTGGCGACGTGGCTGCCCGACAACATCCGCCAGCGGCCGGGCTGAGCCGCGCATGCAGGATGCCTTTGCCCATGTTGCGGCCGCGCCCTGGGTGGCCGTCGCGGTGGTTTTCATTGCCATGGTCGCCGCCGTCGTCCAGTTCGGCCTCGGCATGGGGTTCGGCCTGACCGCCGCCCCCCTGCTGGCCCTGATCGATCCGCAGCTCGTACCGGTTTCCACGCTCTATCTCGGCCTGGCGACCTCCGCGTGGACCGCGTTTGACGAGCGCGGCGCGGTTGTCTGGCCGGAGGTCTGGACCGCCGCGGTCGGCCGCCTCATTGGCGTGGTCGTGGCCACCGCCGTCCTGGTCTGGATTTCCGACCGCAAGGCCTTCTCGCTGGTCTTCGGCCTGATGGTCGGGCTGGCCGTCCTGCTGTCGGTCGCCGGCTGGCGCCTGAAATTCAGCCGGCCGAGCCTGGTCGCCATGGCCACCGTTTCGGGCCTCATGGGTACCATCACCTCGGTCGGCGCGCCACCGCTGGCCATCGTCTACCAGGATCGCCCGGCCGGCCAGGCACGCCCCACGCTGGCGGCCTTTTTCGCCGTCGGCTGTGCGCTGTCCCTCGTCGGCCTGCACCTGTCCGGCTGGGCCGGACCACGCGATCTCGCCCTGGCACTGATCATGGTACCCGGCATGCTGGCCGGCTGGCTGGTCGCCCGCCTCCTGGCCGGCCGCTTTGACAAGCGCTATCGCCCGGCGCTGCTGACCGTCGCCGCCGTGGCCGCCGTCATCCTCGTCCTGCGCGGATTGGCGTGATGGCAGGCCTGCTGGATTTGCTCGGCTTCTGTGCCCGCCACGGGCGGCTCATCCTGATCGCCGGTCTCGTCGGTGGCATGGCGCTGCCGGACCTCGCCCACGCCATGCGTCCCTGGCTGCAGGAAATGGTCGCGGGCCTGCTGTTTCTGGCGGCGCTGCGCATCGGGCCGCGCCAGGCCTTCGGGTCGCTGGCCGCCTTTCCGCGCACGCTGGGCCTTGCCCTTGTCTACCAGCTCGTCCTGCCGCTTGCTGCCTATGCCCTGTTCGCCGCCGCGGGCATGCAGGCCTCGGGCCTTGCCATGTCCCTTATGCTCATGCTGTCGGGCTCTTCCATTTCCGGCAGTCCGAACCTTGCCGTGCTGACCGGCCATGACCCGGCCCCCGCCTTGCGCCTGCTGGTTCTGGGCACCGCCATCCTGCCGTTGACGGCCTTTCCGGTCTTCGCGCTCCTGCCGGAACTGGGCGGCGCGCTGGCCGTGGCGTCGGCCTCCGCGCGCCTGCTCGCGGTCATCCTCGTGGCCTCCGTGGTGGCCTTCGCCATTCGCGCCTGGCTGCTGCGCAATCCCGGGCCGCGCGTCGTAGCCGCCATCGACGGCCTGTCGGCGCTGGCCATGGCCGTGGTCGTGGTCGGGCTCATGTCAGCGGTCGGTCCGGCCCTGCGCGCGGACCCGTGGGGCTTCGTGCTCTGGCTGGGCGTTGCCTGTGCCGCCAACCTCGGGTTCCAGGTCGCCGCCTTTGCCCTGCTCGGCCGCACCGCCCTGGCGGGCGAGCGGGTGCCGCTGGCCATCATCGCCGGCAACCGCAACATTGCCCTTTTTCTCGTCGCGCTGCCGCCGGCGGTGACCGATCCGCTGCTGCTTTTCATCGGCTGCTACCAGATCCCCATGTACCTGACTCCGGTGCTGCTTGGCTGGCTCTACGCCCGCCCCGTCACGGGCAAGTGACCCGGCCGTGATTGACCTTCGCGCAAGAGGGCGCGAAAACAGCCGGAAATTGAATGGGCCCCATGGCCCGTTCCAGACGGAGTAGTCGCTTGAAACGCCTTTTTGCCCCGCTTTTCGCCGCCATGCTTGGCGCCACGCCGGCCTTTGCCGCCGATCCCGACCCGGCCGACTGGGATGCCGTCCTCGATGCGGCCCGCGGCCAGACCGTCTACTGGAACGCCTGGGGCGGGTCGGAGAACATCAACGCCTACATCGGCTGGGCGGGCGAGGAACTGCAGAACCGCTATGGCGTCACGCTGGTGCAGGTGAAGCTCGAGGACACCGCGACCGCCGTCGCCACCGTGGTGGCGGAGAAGGCCGCTGGCAAGACCAAGGACGGTACCGTCGATCTCGTCTGGATCAACGGAGAGAACTTCGCCTCGATGAAGAAGCAGGGTCTCCTGTTCTCGCCCGGCTGGGCCGACAAGCTGCCCAACTGGAAATATGTCGACGTCGAAAACAAGCCGACCATCACGGTCGACTTCACCATTCCGACCGACGGGCTGGAGAGTCCCTGGGGCATGGCCAAGCTGGTCTTCTTCCACGACAGTGCCCGCACCGATGCGGACTCCATGCCGAAGGACACGGCCGGCCTCCTGGAATGGGCAAGGGCCCACCCGGGCCGCTTCTCCTATCCGCAGCCGCCGGATTTCATCGGGTCCAGCTTTCTCAAGCAGGTCTTGAGCGAGCGCGTTGCCGACCCCGCGGTGCTGCAGAAGCCGGTCGTCGAGGCCGATTTCGACGCGGTCGCCAAGCCGCTCTTCGATTATCTCGACGAGCTTCATCCGCTGATGTGGCGGCAGGGCCGGGCCTTTCCGAAGAACTATCCTGCGATGAAGCAGATGCTCGCCGACGGCGAGGTCGAGATCATCTTCGCCTTCAATCCGGCCGAGGCGTCCAATGCCATCGCCGCCGGTGAACTGCCCGACACGGTGCGTTCCTTCATCTTCCCCAAGGGCACGCTCTCCAACACCCATTTCGTCGCCGTTCCGTTCAACGCGAAGGCCAAGGCCGGCGCGCTGGTGACCGCCAATTTCCTGCTCTCGCCGGAAGCCCAGGTCCGCAAGCAGAACCCCGATGTCTGGGGGGATCCCACGGTTCTGGCCATGGACCGTTTGTCCGAGGAGGACCGGGCCCGATTCGAGGAACTCGACCTCGGCGTCGCAACCCTGCCGCCGGACCGGCTCGGCCCCGCCATTCCCGAGCCCCACGCAAGCTGGATGACGCGGCTGGAGGAGGAATGGACACGCCGCTACGGCGTCGCCAATTGACGCCGCCCGGCCTCGTCCGCGCCGGTTGCCGCCGTTGACCGGGTTCCCGGTCGCCCGCCTGGGACCGCCGCTGGCGATCGCCCTGCTGGCCGGACCGGTCGTTGCCGGTCTCGCCGGAACGCTGGTTCCGGCTTTCGGCTATCTGCCGGCGCTCGGTGGCGACCGCTTCAGCCTTGAGCCGTTCCGCCACCTTTCCGCCCAGCCCGGTCTTGTCCAGTCCTGCCTCGTCAGCCTGTTCGCCGGACTGGCGGCCACGGTCGTGTCGCTGGCCGGCGTCGCCCTCTTCGTCGCCGCCCATGCCGGCACGCCGCTCTTCGGAAGGCTCCAGCACCTGCTCTCGCCGCTGCTCTCCGTGCCCCATGCAGCGGCCGCCTTCGGTCTCGCTTTCCTCGTCGCGCCGTCCGGCTGGCTGGCCCGCATCGTATCGCCGGGCCTCACCGGCTGGACCGCGCCGCCCGACGTCCTTCTCGTCCACGATGCCATGGGACTGGCCATGATCGCCGGACTCGTGGCCAAGGAAATCCCCTTCCTGCTGCTGATCGCGCTGGCTGCGCTGCCGCAGGTCCGCCTGGCCGAAACCCGCCGCCTGGCCGCCTCGCTCGGTCACGGCCGCATCGCCGGCTTCCTCTTCTTCGCCTGGCCGCCGCTCTACCGCCAGCTCCGGCTTGCGGTCCTCGCGGTCCTCGCCTTTTCCACCTCCGTCGTCGATGTCGCGGTTATCCTCGGGCCGGTCGCCCCCGCGCCGCTGGCGGTCAGGCTCGTCGGCTGGATGAACGATCCCGACCTGGCGATGCGCTTCTTTGCCTCCGCCGGCGCCATCTTGCAACTGGGCATCACGGCACTCGCCTGCCTGCTCTGGCTGGCGCTCGAACGCGTCGGCGGCGGCCTCCTCGCCTGGCTGCGCGATGGCGGCTGGCGCGGCCGGCGCGACAGGGCGCTGCGGGCCGCCGCGCTTGTCCTGCCGGGCCTCTCCGCGCTGACGATCGGCGCCGGCCTGGTCCTGCTCGCCATCTGGTCGGTGGCCGGGCTCTGGCAGTTTCCGGACGCCCTGCCGCAGGCATTTACGATGCGCAGCTGGCAGCGCGCCCTGCCGCAACTCGCCGGACCGCTGACGGTCACCTTCACCGTCGGCATCCTGGCGGCGGCCATCGCGACGGTCCTCGCCATTCTCTGCCTGCGCCGCGAGGACGAGACCATGGCGCCTCCCGGCCGCCTTCTGTGGCTGGTCTACCTGCCGCTGATCGTACCCCAGGCGGCCTTTCTTTTCGGCCTGCAGTTGCTGCTGATCGGCATCCGCGCCGAGCCGGGCCTGTCGGCGCTCGTCCTTGCCCATCTCGTCTTCGTCATGCCCTATGTCTTCCTGTCGCTGTCCGATCCCTGGCGGGCCTACGACCGCCGTTACGAGACCATTGCCGCCGGCCTCGGCGCCTCGCGCCTGAGGACGTTCTGGCGCATCCGCATGCCGATGATGGCGCGCGCGGTCCTGGCCGCCGCCGCTGTCGGCTTCGCGGTGTCCGTCGGCCAGTACCTGCCCACGCTTCTGGTCGGTGCAGGGCGGTTGACGACCATCACCACCGAGGCCGTGGCGCTCGCGTCCGGCGGCAACAGGCGCGTCATCGGCGTCTATGCCTTCCTGCAGATGCTGCTGCCGGTCATCGGCTTTGCCATTGCCAGCCTCGTTCCGGCACTGCTATGGCGCAGGCGCCTCAGTTGACCATGGCCGGAACCCGATGACCGCAGCCTGCCCCCTCACGCTGGAGAGCGTTTCCATCGCCCTGCGCGGCCGGGTGCTGCTGTCGGTGTCGGCCACCGTCCTGCCGGGCGAGGTGCTCACTGTCATGGGTCCGTCCGGGTCGGGAAAGTCGAGCTTGCTGGCCTATGTCTCCGGCTTCCTCGACCCTGTCTTCGCCGCGTCCGGCCGCGTGCGGTCGGGAGACCTCGACATCACCGCGCTGCCGCCCGAACAGCGCCACGCCGGCATCCTGTTCCAGGACCCGTTGCTGTTTCCGCACATGAGCGTGGAGCAGAACCTGCTGTTTGCCATTCCGCCCACCGTTGCCGCCCGGGCGGAACGCCGCCGAATCGCCGCCCGGACACTGGACGACATCGGCCTGGAAGGCTTCGGCCCGCGCCATCCCGACACGCTGTCGGGCGGCCAGAAGGCCCGTGTTGCGCTTGCCCGCGTGCTGCTGTCCGATCCGCGCATGCTCTTGCTCGACGAACCCTTTTCCAAGCTCGACGCCACGCTGCGCGGCCAGATGCGCAGCCTCGTCTTTTCCACCGCCAGGCAGTCCGGCCTGCCGGTCATCATGGTCACGCACGATGCCGCCGATGCAGAGGCTGCAGGTGGCCGCGTAGTCGAGGTCGGCGGCGATGCCTGACCTGCCCGTCCTGCCGGTCACCGGAGTCCTGGCGGATCTGGATACCGCCCTTGCCCGGGGGCGCAGCGCGGTCCTCGTGGCACCGCCGGGTGCCGGCAAGACCACGCTGGTGCCGCTTCACCTGCTGAACGCGCCTTGGGCCGCCGCAGGCCGCATCATTTTGCTGGAGCCGCGCCGGCTGGCGGCCCGCGCCGCCGCCCGCCGCATGGCCACACTGTTGGGCGAGGAGGTCGGCGGAACCGTCGGCTATGCCATGCGCATGGACAGCCGCCAGTCCGCCAGGACCCGCATCCTGGTGGTCACGGAAGGCGTCTTCGCCCGCATGGCGCTCGACAATCCCGAACTTGCCGGCGTCTCTGCGGTGCTGTTCGACGAGTTCCACGAACGCTCGCTGGATGGCGATTTCGGCCTTGCCCTGGCGCTCGATATCGCCGCGGGATTGCGTGATGACCTGCGCCTTCTCGTCATGTCGGCCACGCTGGACGGCGCCCGCGTCGCCGCCCTGCTGGACGGGGCGCCGGTCATCGAGAGCAAGGGCCGCGCTTTTCCCGTCGATGTGCGTCATCAGCCGCGCGATCCCGGTGTTCCGGTCGAGGATGCCATGGCAGCGGCCATCCGCCGCGCCCTGGCCGGCGAAACCGGCAGCGTGCTTGCCTTCCTTCCGGGCCAGCGCGAGATCATGCGCACCGCCGAACGGGTGGAAGGAGCGGTTCCCGCCAATACCGATATCGTGCCGCTGTTCGGCGCCATGGACGGCAAGGCGCAGGACATGGCAATCCGCCCCGCGCCGCAGGGCCGCCGCAAGGTCGTGCTCGCCACGTCGATCGCCGAGACGTCGATCACCATCGACGGCGTGCGGATCGTCATCGACTCCGGCCTGTCGCGCCAGCCTGTCTTCGAACCGGCCACCGGCATCACGCGGCTGGAAACGGTCAAGGTTTCGCGGGCTGCCGCCGATCAGCGCGCCGGCCGTGCCGGCCGGACGGAACCGGGCATGGCCATCCGGCTGTGGCAAGAGGGCCAGACCGGCGCACTGACGGCCTTCGCACCGCCGGAAATCCTTGCCGCCGATCTCTCCGGCCTGCTGCTCGACTGCGCTGCCTTCGGCGTCACCGATCCCGCCATGCTTGCCTTTCTGGATCCGCCCCCGGCGCCCGCGCTCGCGGAGGCCCGCCGCCTGCTGCAGTCGCTGGACGCACTCGATTCAGCCGGCCAACTGACTCAGACCGGCAAGGCCATGCGCGCACTCGCCCTGCCGGTCCGCCTGGCCCACATGGTGATCGGGGCCACGGCCGACAGGGCGGCCGGGCAGGCCGCTGCCCTTGCCGTGCTTCTCACCGAGCGCGGGCTTGGCGGCACGGCGACCGATCTTGACCGCCGCCTCGACGGGTTCGCCCGTGACCGTTCGCCTCGCGCGACGTCGGCCCGAAAGCTGGCTGCCGGCATCGCACGCCAGGCGGTCCGGGCCGCCGGCGCCGCTGAGCGGCAGGACGCGACGCCGGGCGCGGGCGAATTGCTCCTGCACGCATGGCCGGATCGCGTCGCCATGGCGCGTGGCGCCCGTGGCCGTTTCCTGCTGGCCAACGGGCGCGGGGCGCGCCTGGAGGAAACCGATCCGCTGGCCGGGGAAGGGTTTCTCGTCGTCGCCGACATGACGGGGATCGCGCAGAACGCGCGCATCCTGGCCGCTGCCGCGGCGAACGAGGCCGCCATCCGCTCCGCGCTCGCCGGCCGCATCGAGCGGCGCACGGGCGCCGAGTTCGACCGCAACACCGGCACGGTCAGGGCCCGGGCCGTCGAGGCCCTCGGCGCGCTCGTCCTCTCGCACAAGCCGCTGGCCGCGCCGACGGGCGAGGAGGCGGTGCAGGCGCTGTTGTCCGCCATTCGCGAACACGGGCTGGAAATCCTGCCCTGGAGCAAGGAGACGCGGACGCTGCGCGCCCGCCTGGACTGGCTCCACCGCGGCCTTGGCGACCCCTGGCCATCGATGGACGAAGACGCCCTGCTGGCCGTTCTGGATGACTGGCTGGCCCCCTTCGTCACGGGTGATGCTTCGCTGGCCGCGTTGAAGCCGCACCTGCACGCGGCCCTGATGTCCCGCGTCCCGCATGACCTTCAACGCCAGCTCGATCGTCTTGCCCCGACCCATTACGATGCCCCCTCCGGCAGCCGGCTTCCGATCCGCTACGAGGACAATGGCCCGGTGCTGGCCATCCGCGTCCAGGAACTGTTCGGATTGACCGACCATCCCTCGATTGCCGGTGGCTCCGTGCCGCTGACGCTGGAACTCCTGTCGCCGGCGCACCGGCCGATCCAGACGACCCGCGACCTGCCTGGCTTCTGGTCCGGCTCCTGGAAGGATGTCCGCTCCGACATGCGCGGGCGCTACCCCAAGCATGTCTGGCCGGAAGATCCCGCGCAGGCGCAGGCGACCAGCCGTGCCAAGCCGCGCGGCACGTGACGGCAAGGCTTGGCGATGACCGATCGGCAGTGCATATAGGCGCCATGGAAACCGTAGCCACGCCCGATCCGGTCACCGCGCGCCGCCTGCGTCTCAACACGCTGATCCGGCTGCGCTGGCTGGCGGTCACCGGTCAGACGATCGCCGTCGTCGTGGTGCATTTCTGGCTCGACTTTCCCTTTCCGATCCTGCTCTGTCTCGCGCTGATTGCCTGTTCGGCCTGGCTCAACATCTTCCTGGCATTTCGCTACCCTCCGACATTTCGCCTGTCGGAGTCGGCATCGCTCGGGGTGCTTGCCTTCGATGCGCTGCAACTGGCCGGCCTGCTCTACATGACCGGCGGGATGACCAATCCCTTCTCCATGCTGCTCATGGTACCGGTGATCATTTCCGCCGCCTCGCTGCCGGTCCGTCACACGCTCATGCTGGGTCTGCTCGTGCTGGCCGCCGCCTCGCTTCTGGCCGTGCTGCACCTGCCGTTGCCCTGGCTCGATGGCCGCGACCTGCCGCTGCCCTTCCTCTACGTGGCCGGCATGTGGATGGCGCTGGTTTCCAGCCTCGCCTTCACCGGCATCTACGCGTTTCGCGTTGCCGACGAGGCGCGAACGCTGGCCACCGCGCTGGCATCGGCCGAACTGGTGCTGCAGCGCGAGCAGCACCTGTCCGCGCTCGATGGCCTGGCCGCCGCCGCCGCCCACGAACTCGGCACGCCGCTGGCGACCATTGCCCTCGTGGCGCGCGAAATGGAACGCGATCTGCCCGACGATTCACCGCTGCGCGAGGATGTCGGCCTCCTGCGTTCCCAGTCGCAGCGATGCCGCGACATCCTGCGCCGGCTAACCAGCCTGTCGAGCGAGGGCGAGATGCACATCGGCCGCCTGCCGCTGTCGTCGCTGGTCGACGAGGTGGTGGCGCCGCATCGCGAGTTTGGCATCGAAATCCGCCTTCTGCCCGAACCGGGCGATGGTCCGGAACCGGTGCTCAAGCGTAACCCGGGCATGATGTACGGATTGGGCAACCTGCTGGAGAACGGCGTCGATTTCGCAAACGCTTCGGTGTCGATCGCCTGGGGCTGGACCGTGGACGAGATCTGGATCGAGATCACCGATGACGGGCGCGGCTATTCGCCGGAAATCCTCGCCCGCATCGGCGAGCCCTACACGACGTCCCGGGCGGGCAGCGAGCAGTCGTCCGGCGGCGGGCTGGGCCTCGGCCTGTTCATCGCCAAGACGCTTCTGGAACGATCGGGGGCGACGCTCTCCTTCTCCAATGCCTGGCGGGACCGGCTGGGGGCGCGTGTGCGTGCCCGGTGGAGCCGCGACACCATCGAGGCGCCGGTTGATCTGGCGCAAGGGAATGACTTGATAAATCCTGCATAGGACTTGCATCTTATGGCCGCGGCAGATTGGCGCGCGACACTGCAACGCAAACGAGGAGTGCAGAATGAATGATCTGGAAGACGAGGCTGGACCGGTTTCGGTCGAAGGCGCAAGGCTTCTGATCGTCGAGGACGACAAACCGTTTCAGACGCGCGTGGTGCGGGCCATGGAAAGCCGCGGCTTCGAGGTGCTCGCCGCCGATTCGGTGGCCCAGGCCCTGGCGCATGTCGAGGCGGGCGCTCCCGACTATGCCGTTGTGGACATGCGGCTTGGCGACGGCAATGGACTGGACGTGGTCGAGGCGATCCGCAAGGTCCAGCCCGATGCCCGGATCATCGTCCTGACCGGCTATGGCAACATTGCTACCGCGGTCACGGCGGTCAAGTTGGGGGCGATCGACTATCTCGCCAAGCCGGCCGATGCCGACGAGATCTTCGCCGCGCTCGTCCGCGATCCGGACGGCAAGGCCGAGGTGCCCGAGAATCCCATGTCGGCTGACCGGGTTCGATGGGAGCACATCCAGCGCGTCTACGAGGCCTGCGACCGCAACGTCTCGGAAACCGCGCGCCGCCTCAACATGCACCGCCGGACGCTGCAACGGATCCTGGCCAAGCGCGCGCCGAGGTAGCATCAAGCAGGGGGCCGGGTCCTTCGTGAGGAGAGGTTCCGGCCGGAAGCTGTTTCCGGGTTTGCTTGACAAGCGCGGCGGCGGGAGTTCGTGCCAGTCTGGAAAATGGCGGATAGACGTCAGGGCAATTCCGGCTTTCGCTGCATCGCTCCAAGGCTCTTCGCTGTCGTTCTTACGCAGTTCCGGACGCGAAACCGGTGTCTGCTTTCGCGGGAATTGCTCTAGCCCGCGTCCCCGGTGTCGATGGTGATGCCGGCCCATTCGGCCGCCAGAAGCCGCTGCGCCCCGATCCGGGCGAAACGCGCGGTCATGGCCTTTCGCCGGGCGGGCGCCAACCGGTGTTCCGGCGCTTCACGCATCAGTTCCGCGCCATAGCCGTCCGACAGGAAGAACCCGGCATCGTCGGGGAAGATGTCGGCCGGGACGTCCGGATGGGTCGCGAAATAGAACCGGTCGCACCAGTCCCGGTAATCAGGCCATTTCTTGTCCGTGCGGAAATCTTCCACTGACGACTTGATCTCGACGATCCAGAAGTCGCCCTTGTCGGTCATGACCATGAGGTCGGCACGCCGCCCCGTGGCCAGCGTCACCTCGGCCAGCATGACCGCTTTCATCTCGTTGAGCAGGCGCTGGACTCCGCGCCGCACCAAGAGCGCCCGCGCGGACTGGCGGCCATCGGATAGCGGGTTGGAAAAGGATGTCGCGACTAGGGCCATAGGGAGAACATGCCATGAACAGACGGATTTGGAAAGGCCGCTGCCCGATCGCCGCAGGCATCAACGCGCAGCGGGCATCCCACGCATCATATGCGGGCGGCAAGGCAAACGGTGCCTGTTCCGTCCGCCTGGCGGGCCGGATTCTTGCGCGGGCACGCCGATATTCATGAGAAAACTTGCCTTCGATATTTTCCGAAGATCATAATATTGAAATAGCTTTGTTTTTCTGTGGCGGAAAAACCATAGGTCATCACTGGACTCGCCGGGTAACGGTTTCGCGCGCCCATTAACCACTTGGCAACCATAAAATTCCGATATTAATTTCTGTGTTTGAATTATGGCTCGATTCGAGCTTGGCCATGTTTGAGGGACCGGGATCCACAATGAAGTTCAAATCTATCGCCGTCGCCATGGGCGTCACGCTGGCAGCTGCGCTGGCCGGCTGTTCGGGAACCGCCATCCGCACCTATTCCACGTCCTACGGCGTCGTGAAGGACGCGGGCTACCAGCTTCCGCGGATCCCGATTTCCAAGGTTCCGCAGAAATATCACCGCCAGATGATCCGCTACGAGACCAAGGAAAAGCCGGGCACGGTCATCGTCGATACCGATGCGAAGTTCCTCTACTATGTCATGGATGATGGCCGGGCCATGCGCTACGGCATCGGCGTCGGCCGCGAGGGCTTCGAGTGGTCCGGCACGGCGCGCGTCGGCATGAAGCGGGAGTGGCCGACCTGGACGCCGCCGTCCGAGATGATCAAGCGTGAGCCCAAGCTGGCCAAGTATCGCGACGGCATGGATCCCGGCCTTCGCAATCCGCTGGGTGCCCGCGCCATGTATCTCTTCAACAAGAAGGGTGACACGGGCTATCGCCTGCATGGATCGCCGGAATGGAACTCCATCGGCGGCAACGTCTCGTCGGGCTGCATCCGCCTGATGAACCAGGACGTGATCGATCTCTACAATCGCGTCGAGGTCGGTGCCAAGGTCATCGTCATGTAACTCTGCCCGGTCCGGGCGGAAACGGAAAAGCCGGGCCTCGAGCCCGGCTTTTTCATGCGACGAGGCAGCCGTGGCCCGGTATCAGGCCACCTGCTCGACCTGCTCCACTTCCGGTACGAAATGGCGCAGCAGGTTCTGGATGCCATGCTTGAGCGTGGCCGTCGACGACGGGCAGCCCGCGCAGGCGCCCTTCATGTGCAGGTAGACAGTACCGTTCTCGAACCCGCGGAAAGTGATGTCACCCCCGTCCTGGGCGACGGCCGGCCGCACGCGCGTGTCGAGCAGTTCCTTGATGGTCACCACCAGGTCCTCATCGGCCTTGTCGTAGAACTCTTCGCCCGAAGCGAGATCCGCCCCGGCGCCTTCGTCGGCGGCCATGACCGGCGCGCCGGTCATGAAATGCTCCATGATCGCGCCGAGAACGGCCGGCTTGATGTGCTGCCAGTCCGGACCCTCGTCCTTGGTCACGGTCACGAAATCATAGCCGAAGAATACGCCGGTCACGCCCGGCACGCCGAAGAGGCGCGCGGCGAGCGGCGAACGGGCCTCCGCGGTCTCGCTGTCGCGGAAATCCGCGGTACCATCCGCAAGGACAACCTGTCCCGG
Organism: Zhengella mangrovi; assembly: GCF_002727065.1. GTDB lineage: Bacteria > Pseudomonadota > Alphaproteobacteria > Rhizobiales > Rhizobiaceae > Zhengella > Zhengella mangrovi. The sequence continues at coordinate 319,705 of NZ_PDVP01000001.1, forward strand.
CAGGAATTTGAGCGTCGCCGGATTTGGCGTCGCTTCCGTCTGGATGAACATGTCAAAACCTCCATGCGTCCTGCGGGTCAAGGTCCGCAGACCGTATCATCGGGGTTCGTTTAGAACCATTCCAAATGTAAGGCGGTGCGAGGCGAACGGCAAGTACGCCTCACGCCAGGCTTTCGATATCCTCGTCGGTCACGCTGGCCGGCACGACCGTTACCGGGATCGGGAAGGGCGCACCCTTGCCCGCGACCGACGCGACTAACGGGCCCGGACCTTCCGTCGAGGTTCCGGCGGCCAGCACGAGGATGGCAATGTCCTGGTCCTCTTCGATCAGCGCATGGATCTGCTCGGACTTCTTGCCTTCGCGAATCACCAGTTCCGGCTCGATCCCGAGCGAGGCCCGAATCCGCTCCGCCTGCGAGTTGAGGGCCTCGTTGGCCGCGGCTTCGCTTTCTTCGCGCATGATCTGCTCGACGCCGAGCCAGTGCTGGAAATCCCCCGGCTCGATCACGTAGACCAGCACCAGCGCGCCGCTCGTGTTCAGCGCCCGCCGCCCGGCATAGGCGACCGCGCGCTCGCATTCCGGTGTTCCGTCAATGACCGCAAGAAACTTGCGACGATGCCCCGCCTCGTGGCTCAGCCGTCTCGAGACCATGCTTGAATGTCCTGTTCTTACCCTCTCGCGGGACGCACATTGCCATTGCCGGCACGCCGCGGCAAGCAGGGCTGCCACCGCCGGACGCCATGGCCCCGCGGTCCGTCCCGGCCACCTCCGGCGATCAGTTGGTCAGCAGCCCCATGATCTTGCGCACGTCGCGCATCGTCGGCTCGGCCAGTGCCGATGCCCGCTCGCCGCCGTCGCGCAGCACCTGGTCAATGTGGCTGCGATCCGCCATCAGGCGGCGCATCTCGCCAGCGATCGGGTCGAGCTTGGCGACGGCGAGATCGGCGAGCGCCGGCTTGAACTCGGAGAACTGCTTGCCGCCGAAATCGCGCAGCACATCCTCGCGGCTCATGTCGTTGAGCGCGGCATAGATGCCCACAAGGTTGGCTGCCTCCGGCCGCCCTTCGAGGCCCTGGACCTCGGAGGGAAGCGCGTCCGGATCGGTCTTGGCCTTGCGGATCTTGCGCGCAATCGCCTCTGCCTCGTCGGTCAGGTTGATGCGCGACAGGTCGGACGGATCGGACTTCGACATCTTTTTCGTACCGTCGCGCAGGCTCATCACGCGCGCCGCCGGGCCCTCGATGATCGGTTCGGTGATCGGGAAATAGCCGTTGACCACTTCCTCGCCGACCTTCATCTCCACCCCGAGCCCGAGGTCCGCAATGCGGTCGGAATAATCGTTGTTGAATTTCTGGGCGATATCGCGCGTCAGTTCCAGGTGCTGCTTCTGGTCATCGCCCACCGGAACGTGCGTCGCACGGTAGACGAGGATATCGGCGGCCATCAGGTTGGGATAGGCGAACAGGCCGACCGAGGCGTTTTCGCGGTCCTTGCCGGCCTTTTCCTTGAACTGCGTCATGCGGTTGAGCCAGCCCATCCGCGCCACGCAGTTGAACACCCAGGCCAGTTCGGCGTGCTGGACGACGCGCGACTGGTTGAAGACGATGTGCTTGCTGGGGTCGATGCCGGCAGCGAGATAGGCGGCGGCGACCGAGCGCGTGGCGGCCATCAGGTCGGCCGGATCCTGCCACACGGTAATGGCATGCATGTCGACGACGCAGTAGATGCACTCGTGGCTGTCCTGCAGCGCGACGAACTTGCGGATGGCGCCGAGGTAGTTGCCGAGCGTGAGATTGCCGGTCGGCTGGACGCCGGAAAAGACGAGGGGCTTGAAGCTGCTCATGGGCGTGAGGTCCTGTGAAGCTGGTGGAGGGCTCCGGCGCGGCACCATGCCCCGCAGGCGTTTCGGCCCGGCTTATGGCCGAGCCGGCGGGCCGGATCAAGCCCTGTGCAAGCATGCCTGTCCAAGTGTTGCCGGATGTTGCCGGAAAGCGTCAGCCTTCGGACTTTGCCGCCGTCTTGCGCCGCCGCCGCAGCGCGCCCGTCAGCTCCCGCCGGTCGAGGCCGCCGGTCAGGATGACGAGGCCGAAATAGACGACCATGGCCACCAGCACGGTTCCGGCCGTTGCCGCGAGGCGGACGCCGAGCGAGGGGCTGGCAAACCAGTCCGGCAGCGCCTGTTGCATGGCGTAGACGATCGCCCCCATCACGGCCGCTGAGACGACGATCATGATCACCCGCCGCAGCGTGGTCGGTGACGGCCGGAAATCGTTCCGGCGCCAGAGCGTGCCGGCGAGGAGGACGAAGTTGACCCAGGCCGAGATGGCGGTCGCCGCAGCGATGGCGACATGGCCGAGCGATGTGAAGAAGACAAGCGAAAAGCCGATGTTGACCGCCACGGCGACAATGGAGAACCAGAGCGGCGTCTTCATGTCCTCGCGGGCAAAATAGGCCGGCTGGAAGACCTTGATCAGCACGTAGGCCGGCAGGCCCGCGGCGAAGGCGGCCAGTGCCTGCGAGGTCAGCCGCGTCGTCTCGGCGGTGAAGGCGCCGCGCTCGTAGAGCAGGTTGACCAGCGGATCCGGCATGACCATGAAGCCGACGGCGGCCGGCAGCGTCAGGCCGAGCGCGAATTCCAGGCTGCGGTTCTGCAGGTGCTGGGCCTCGCGGTCGTCCTTGGCCGCCAGCGCCCGGGCCAGTTCGGGCAGCAGAACGACCCCGATGGCAATGCCGATCACGCCGAGCGGCAACTGGTTGATTCGGTCGGCGTAGTTCAGCAGCGCGATGGCGCCATCCTGCGCCGAGGCGATGATGCGGCCGACCATGATGTTGATCTGCACCACGCCGCCGGTGATGATCGCTGGCCCCATCAGCGCCAGCAGCCGCTTGACCTCCGGCGTGAGCGACGGCCGGATGAGACGCAGCGTCAGCCCCTCGCGCGCAACGCCCGTGGCCAGCAGGCCAAGCTGCGCGAAGCCCGATGCGAAGACGCCCCAGGCCATCCAGTAGCCGGTCGCCGCCGGCGCGGCGCCGAGCCAGAGCGCCGCGGCCACCACAGCGACGAGGATCACGTTGAGCAGCACCGGCACTATGGCAGCAAGGAAATAGCGGCGCAGCGAGTTCAGGATGCCGGAGAACATCGCCACGAGCGACATGCAGAACAGGTACGGGAACATGATCCGTGTCATGTCCACCGTCATGGCGAACTTGTCGGGAGTGTCGGCGAAAAGCGGCGCGACAACCGTGGCGACAAGGCCGGGCATGAAGAGGATGGCAAGGCCGGACAGCAGCAGCAGGACGGCCGAGAGCGCTGCCAGCACCTGTTCGGCGAACCGCCGCGCGCCCTCCAGTCCGCCCCGCTCGACCTCCTTGGCGAACAGCGGCACGAAGGCGGAGTTGAACGCGCCTTCCGCGAACAGCCGCCGGAACAGGTTGGGAAAGCCAAAGGCGGCATAGAAGGCGTCGGCGACCGGCCCGGCGCCAAGCGCGGCGCCGATCAGCGCCTCGCGCGCAAAGCCCAGGACACGGCTCGCCATCGTTGCGGCGCCGACGCTGGCGAATTTCTTGACGAGACTCATGGCCTGGAAGCCCCCCGGAGAGCCGAACGGCTCATGTCATCGCTGCCGATCGCGGCTTGTTTGTGGCGGCATTGCCCTCCAGGACGCCGGTAAGCGCCGCCTTGATCCGGGCCTGGCGGGTGGGGTTCTCGATCTTGTGACCGACGAGGTCGGTGACATAGAACGTGTCGACCACCTTCTCGCCGAAGGTCGTGATGTGGGCCGAGGCGATGTCGAGCGACAGGTCGGCGATCGCGCCGGTCAGTTCGGAGAGCAGGCCCGGGCGGTCCAGGCCCTCCACCTCGATCACGGAAAACTTGTGCGAAAGCGTGTTGCGCACCTCGGCGACCGGCGGAATGCGGAACGCCTTGGACCTGCGCTTCGGCTTGGTCTTCTTCTCGATCATGTCCGGCAGCCGCGTCTTTCCGGCGAGCGCCTCCTCGATCAGCTTGCCGACCCGCGCGGCGCGCCGCAGTTCGTCCTCGTCCTGGTCGAACTCCCTGTTGACCAGGATCGTGTCCAGCGCGCGTCCGTCGGAGGTGGTGAAGATCTGCGCGTCGACGATGTTCGCCCCTGCCGCGGCGCAGGCCCCGGCGATGATCGAGAGCAGGCGCGGATGGTCCGGCGTCAGCACGGTGATTTCCGTCACCGCCTCGAAGGACAGGGTGCGAACCTCCGTTGCCAATGGCTTGCCGGCCTTCTGGGTCCGGCGGATGAACCGGGCGTGGCGCACCTGGTCCTCCAGGTCGGTAACGAGATAGTAAGCCGAGTAATGAAGATCGGTATAGGCCTTGATTTCCTCTGGTCCCCAATCGCTGAGGGCATCGGAGAGGCGCTGGCGGGCCCGCTCGGCGCGCTCGTGCCGCGAGCCTTCCGAGAAGCCGCCGGTCAGCAGCAGCAGCGTCTCGTAGAACAGAGTGCGCAGCAATTGCCCCTTCCACCCGTTCCAGACGCCCGGGCCGACACCGCGGATGTCGCATACCGTCAGCACGAGGAGGAGTTTCAGCCGTTCGACCGATTGCACCACTGCGGCGAAATCCTCGATCGTCTTGCGGTCGTTGAGATCGCGCGATTGTGCCACCATCGACATGGTCAGGTGTTCCTGGACCAGCCAGGCCACCATGTCCGTCTCCGTCGCGTCGAGACCCATGTGCGGGCAAAGCCGCTTGGCAATGCGCGCGCCGGCCACCGAGTGGTCTTCCGGCCGGCCCTTGGCGATGTCGTGCAGCAGCAGCGCCGTGTAGAGGATGCGGCGGTTGGCCTTGATTTCCGGGATCAGCTGGCTGGCCAGCGGATGGATGTCGGAGGCTTCGCCTTTCTCGATCGACGACAGCACGCCGATGCAGCGCAGCAGGTGCTCGTCCACCGTGTAGTGGTGATACATGTTGAACTGCATCATCGCGACGATCTTGCGGAAGTCAGGGATGAGCCGTCCCAGCAGGCCGGCCTCGTTCATCCGCCGCAGCGTCATTTCCGGGTCGCGGTCCGACGTCAGCACGTCCATGAACAGCCGGTTGCCTTCCTCGTCGCGGCGAAGGTCGCGGTTGACCAGCTTGAGCGACCGCGTCACGAGCTGCATCGCGTCCGGATGGTATTCCAGGCCATGCTTGTCAGCGAACCAGAACAGCCGGATGAGATTGACCGGATCGGTCTCGAACACGTCCTCGCTGGCGATGTTGATCCGGTCGTTGTCGATGATGAAGTCCTGCGTGCCGGGAATCTTTCGCTTGCGCCGGGAGAACCCGGAAAGAAAGCGGTTGAACCCGGGCGCCTTCTTGGCCTGCTCTTCTTCCAGTTCGGCGCAGAAGATGCGGGTGAGGTCGCCTACGTCCTTGGCGACGAGGAAATAGTGCTTCATGAAGCGCTCGACCGCCGAGAGACCCGGCTTGGACTGGTAGGTGAGCCGTTCCGCGACGTCGCGCTGAAGTTCGAAATGCAGCCGTTCTTCCGGCTTGCCGGTGACGAAATGCATGTGGCAGCGCACCGCCCAGAGAAAATCCTCCGCGCGGCGGAACATGTTGTATTCCTTTCGCGTGAAGACACCCTTCTCGATCAGCTCTTCTGCGGTGCGGACACGGTAGAAATACTTCCCGATCCAGAACAGCGTGTGCAGGTCGCGCAGGCCACCCTTGCCCTCTTTCACGTTGGGCTCGACCTTGTAGCGGCTCTCGCCCTGCTTGGCGTGCCGGTCATCCCGTTCCGCCAGCTTCGCCTGCACGTATTCCGCGCCCGTCCCCTTGACGACCTCCTCGTCGAAGCGGGCCAGCATTTCGTCGCAGAGCGGCTCGTCACCCCACAGGAAACGGGCTTCCAGGATGGCGGTGCGGATGGTGATGTCGGTGCGCGACAGGCGGATACACTCGTCGATGTTGCGGGTCGCATGGCCCACTTTCAGGCCCATGTCCCACAGCATGTAGAGCATGTATTCGACCACCTGCTCGCCCCACGGCGTCTGCTTGTAGGGAAGCAGGAAGAGGAGATCGATATCGGAGCCGGGCGCCAGCGTACCGCGGCCGTAGCCGCCGACCGCGATCACCGCCATGCGCTCGGCCTGGCTGGGGTTCTTGGACCGGTAGACGTGGGTGACGGCGAAGTCGTAGAGAACCCGGATGATCTCGTCCATGACATGCGACAGCCGGATCGCGCAGGCCGTGCCGCCGCCATCGGCCAGCAGCATCTCCTCGGCCCTCGTCCGCCCGTCTTGGAGTGCGGTCTTCAGCAGCGCAAGCACCTGCGCCCGGACGGCCAGGTCCGAGCCGTCGCCGTCGGTGCCCGTCAGGGCGGTCAGGGCTTCCCGCAGCTGATCGGCGTCGATCATCTCGTTCAGCTTCAGTGCCACTCGGGCCATGGATGCGGGTCCTTGTCCGGTCTTGCGCGCGGGCGGCGCGCTCAGTTGGCGGCGTTGTAGGCGGCGATCGCCGCCATGTTGACGATGTCGGAATCCTTGGCGTTCATCGGGACGATCTGCACCGACTTGTCCAGGCCCACCAGCAGCGGCCCGATGACGGTCGAGCCGCCCAGCTCCTGCAGCATCTTCGTGGCGATGGATGCCGAGTGGAAGGCCGGCATGACCAGCACGTTGGCCGGGCCCGACAGGCGGATGAACGGATATTGCTCCATCAGCGCCTCGTTGAGCGCCACGTCGGCGGCCATCTCGCCATCGTACTCGAAGTCGACGCGCCGCTTGTCGAGGATCTGCACCGCCTCGCGCACCCGGTCGGAACGCTCGCCGCGCGGATGGCCGAAGGTCGAATAGGCGAGCATCGCCACGCGCGGCTCATAGCCCATGCGCCGGGCCATTTCGGCGGCTTCCTCGGCAATGTCGGCGAGCTGTTCCGACGACGGCATGTCATGCACCGCCGTGTCGGCGACCAGCACCGTGCGGCCGCGGCACAGGGCCAGCGAAATGCCGATCATGCGATGGCCGGACCGGGCGTCGATGACCCGGCAGACGTCTTCCAGCACTGTCGAGTAGTTGCGGGTCACGCCGGACACCATGGCGTCGGCATCGCCGAGCGCCACCATCGACGCGCCGAAGTGGTTGCGGTCGTTGTTGATCATCCGCTGGCAGTCACGGAACAGGTAGCCCTTGCGCTGCAGCCGCTTGTAGAGGAATTCGGCGTAATCGGAATTGCGGCTGGAAAGGCGCGCGTTGACGATCTCGATGCCCGGGCGGTCGAGATCGACGCCGGCTTCGGCAGCGGTCTGGCGCATCTGCTCCTCGCGTCCGAGCAGGATCGCCGTTCCGAGCCGCTGGTTCACGTAGGCGATGGCCGCGCGCATCACCTGCTCCTCCTCGCCCTCGGCGAAGACGACGCGCTTGGGCTGGCGCCGGACCCGCTCGTAGATGCGCTGCAGCGTCGATGCGATCGGGTCGCGCCGCGCCGACAGTTGCTGCGCGTAGGCTTCCAGGTCGAGGATCGGCATCCGCGCCACGCCGCTGTCCATGGCCGCCTTGGCCACGGCCACCGGAATGGCCGAGATCAGCCGCGGGTCGAAGGGCACCGGGATGATGTATTGCGGACCGAACTGCGGCCGCGTGCCGCCATAGGCCGCTGCCACGTCGTCGGGCACGTCCTCGCGCGCCAGTTCCGCCAGCGCATGCACGGCGGCGATCTTCATCTCCTCGTTGATGGTGGTCGCCCGCACGTCCAGCGCGCCGCGGAAGATGTAGGGGAAGCCGAGCACGTTGTTGACCTGGTTGGGATAGTCCGACCGGCCCGTCGCCATGATGGCGTCGTCACGCAGTTCCGCCACTTCCTCGGGGCTGATCTCCGGATCGGGGTTCGCCATGGCGAAGATGATCGGGTCCTTGGCCATCGAGGACACCATGTCGGGCGTCAGCGCGCCCTTCGCCGACAGGCCGAAGAAGACATCCGCGCCCTGGATGGCGTCGGCGAGCGTGCGCGCATCCGTTTTCACGGCATGGGCCGATTTCCACTGGTTCATGCCGTCCGTGCGGCCCTGGAAGATGACGCCCTTCGTGTCGCAGAGGATCACGTTTTCCGGCGGCATGCCCATTGCCTTGATCAGTTCGATGCAGGCGATCGCTGCCGCACCGGCGCCATTGCAGACCAGCTTCGCGGTCTTCAGGTCGCGGCCCGTCAGGTGCAGCGCGTTCACGAGGCCCGCCGCCGCGATGATGGCTGTCCCGTGCTGGTCGTCGTGGAAGACCGGGATGTCCATGATCTCCCGCAGCCGCTGCTCGATGATGAAGCAGTCCGGTGCCTTGATGTCCTCCAGGTTGATGCCGCCGAAGGAGGGGCCGAGGAAACGCACGCAGTTGACGAACTCGTCGACATCCTGGGTATCCACTTCCAGGTCGATGGAATCGACGTCGGCGAAACGCTTGAACAGCACCGACTTGCCTTCCATCACCGGCTTGGAAGCCAGCGCACCGAGGTTGCCCAGCCCCAGGATCGCCGTCCCGTTCGAAATGACGGCCACCATGTTGCCGCGCGTGGTGTAGTCGAAGGCGCGGCTCGGATCTTCCGCGATCGCCTTGACCGGCACCGCGACACCCGGCGAATAGGCCAGGCTCAGGTCGCGCTGCGTCGCCATCGGCTTGGATGGCGTGATCTCCAGCTTGCCGGGACGCCCGCGTGCGTGAAAGTCGAGTGCCTCCTGTGGAGTGACTGTCGTACCGGCCTGTCGGGGTTTGCGAGATATGGGCATGGGCGTTTCCGGAAGTTTTTGCTGTGGAGCAGTCTCGATAAGGCTACACATCTGCGCTGTAAATCGCCAAACGGGAATTTAGGCTCAGCAACAGGGAGCTTTCCGCCTTGACGCCGGACGCCACAAGCACAGAACCCCATCCCCATCAGCTTGACCGGCTCGGGTCGCCCGAGAGCCTGTCGTCGGCAACGCCGATGATGGAGCAGTTCATCGAGATCAAGATGGCCAATCCGGATTCGCTCCTGTTCTACCGGATGGGCGATTTCTACGAATTGTTCTTCGCCGATGCCGAGATCGCCGCCCGCACACTCGGCATCACGCTGACCCGTCGCGGCAAGCACATGGGCGAGGACATTCCCATGTGCGGCGTGCCGGTCCATGCCGCCGACGACTACCTGCAGAAGCTGATTGCCGCCGGGCATCGTGTCGCCGTCTGCGAGCAGGTCGAGGATCCCGCCGAAGCCAGGAAGCGCGGCTCGAAATCGGTCGTCCGCCGCGATGTCATCCGCCTGGTCACGCCCGGCACGCTGACCGAGGAAAAGCTGCTTGACCCGGCGACCTCCAACCACCTGGCGGCCCTGGGGCGTGTCAGGGGCGAGGGTTACGCGCTGGCCTGGGCGGACATGTCGACCGGCGATTTCCGCGTGGCCGCCCTCGGAGAAGGCGCGCTGGCAGCCGAAATCGCCCGCGTCGATCCGCGCGAACTGGTTGTCGCCGACCCGCTGTTCCATGATCCCGACTTGCGCCCGCTGTTCGATGTGCTGGGCCGGGTGGTCAACCCGCAGCCGGCCAGCCTCTTCGATTCCGCTGCAGCCGCCGACCGTATCGGTCGCTTCTTCGGCGTTGGCGCACTGGACGGGTTCGGCCAGTTCTCCCGTGCCGAACTGTCGGCCATTGCCGGCGTCATCGCCTATGTCGAGAAGACGCAGATCGAGGGCCGTCCGCCGCTGGAGCGCCCGCGCCGCGAGGAAAACGGCGCGGCCATGTATATCGACGCGGCCACGCGAGCCAACCTGGAGCTGTTGCGCACGCTGTCCGGCAGCCGCGACGGCTCGCTGCTCAAGTCGATCGACCGTACCGTGACCGGCGGCGGCGCGCGCCTGCTGGCGGACCGGCTGACGGCGCCGCTGACCGACCCGCGAGCCATCGCCGCGCGTCAGGATTCCGTGGCCTTTTTTCTCGATGACCCGGATTTTTCCGGCCGGCTTCGGGCCTTGCTGAAGGCGGCACCGGACATGCCGCGCGCCTTGACCCGTCTCGCGCTGGACCGCGGCGGCCCGCGCGATCTCGGCGCCATTCGCGCCGGCCTGGTCGCGGCCGGGGAAGCAGCCGCCCTCCTCGACGAGGCCATCCTGCCCGGTGAACTGGAAGCCGCCCGGGGCGCGCTGAGGAGCCTCCCGCAGGCCCTGGGTGACCACCTCGCACGCGCATTGGGAGAGGATTTGCCGCTGCTCAAGCGCGATGGCGGCTTCGTGGCCTCGGGCTACCACGGCGAACTGGACGAGATGCGCGCGCTTCGCGACCAGTCGCGCCGGGTGATCGCTGCCATGCAGGCCGATCTGATCGAGGAAACCGGGATACGTTCCCTGAAGATCCGGCACAACAACGTGCTGGGCTACTATATCGAGGTCACCGCCAACCATCAGGGCAGCCTCAACGGTACGCCGGAGGCCAAGGCGCGCTTCATCCATCGCCAGACCATGGCCAGCGCCATGCGGTTCACCACCACGGAACTGGCCGAACTGGAAAGCCGGATCGCCAATGCCGCCGGACGGGCGCTGGAGATCGAGTTGGAGATCTTCGCGGTGCTGGTCGCGGAAACGGTTGCCGCCGCAGAAGCGATCCGCGCCGCGGCCGAAGCCCTCGCCGTGCTCGACGTCTCCGCGGCGCTCGCCGTTCTGGCCGAAGCCGAGAACTGGACCCGCCCGAAGGTCGATGACAGCCTGGCGTTCGACATAGCCGCCGGCCGCCATGCCGTTGTCGAGCAGGCGTTGCGCCGCCAGGCGGCCGATCCCTTCGTGGCAAACGACTGTGATCTCTCGCCCGAGACCGACGGCGGAGACGGGGCGATCTGGCTCCTGACCGGCCCGAACATGGGCGGCAAGTCCACCTTCCTGCGCCAGAACGCGCTGATCGCCATCCTGGCGCAGATGGGGGCCTGGGTGCCGGCGGCATCGGCACATGTCGGGGTCGTGGACCGCCTGTTCAGCCGTGTCGGAGCGTCCGACGACCTGGCCCGTGGCCGATCCACCTTCATGGTCGAAATGGTCGAGACCGCGGCCATCCTCAACCAGGCCGGCCCGCGGTCTCTGGTCATCCTCGACGAGATCGGGCGCGGCACCGCCACGTTCGATGGCCTGTCGATTGCCTGGGCCGCACTCGAGTTCCTGCACGACAAGAACCGGTGCCGGGCGATTTTCGCCACCCATTTCCACGAGATGAACGCGCTGACGGCGCGCCTGCCGCGCCTGCACTCGGTTACGGTGAAGGTGCGCGAGTGGAACGGGGAGGTGATTTTCCTGCACGAGGTCGCGCGCGGCGCCGCCGACCGTTCCTACGGCGTTCAGGTCGCTCGCCTTGCCGGCCTGCCGGAAGCCGTGGTCGAGCGGGCGCGGGAGGTGCTTGGCAAGCTGGAAGCCGGCGAAACGGCCTCGCCCGCTGCGCGTCTCGCCGATGACCTGCCGTTGTTCAGCGCCGCTGTCCGGGTGGAGAAACCCGCGCCGAAGAAGGATGACGCGCTGGAGCGCGCGGTGGCGGACCTGCTCCCCGACGAGATGACGCCGCGCGAGGCGCTGGACGCGCTCTATCGCCTCAAGGCACTGGTGCCGAAGCAGTCCTGAGCCGGCTACTGCTTCGGGGCGTAGTGCTGCAGGTAGCGCTCGCCGATCCGCTCGATCGGCAGGATGACGAGCACGTCCACCGTGCGGAAATCCGCGTCGACCACGCAGCCGTCGCCGATCATCGCGCCCAGGCGCAGGTAGCCTTTGACCAGCGGCGGCAGGGCGGACATGGCGGCCTTGGGGTTCACCGCTTCCGCCGGCATCAGGTCCATGGCGTGGTAGTGCGCCGGCAGCGCGGAAGCCCGCCAGGCGCCGGTGGCCGCGAAATTGTAGGCCAGGAAGGTCAGCGCTTCGGCGTGGGCCGCCGGCACCGTGCCGTGCAGCGATGCGCAGCCGGTCATCACGTCGATCTTGTGATGGTTGCAATAGGTCCAGATGCCCTGCCAGAGCAGTTCGACCGTGCGCTTGTGCCGGTAGCTTGGCAGGACGCAGGAGCGCCCGAGTTCCAGGAAATTGCGGGTCGGATGGCGGCGGATGAGGCTGTCGAGATTGAACTCTTCGCTGGTGTAGAACCCGCCGCCCTGTTGTGCCCTCTCCTGGCGCAGCAGGCGGTAGGTGCCGACGATCTGGTCATGCTCGGAGCCGTCGATGGACGTGTCGATCACCAGCAGATGATCGCAGATCATGTCGAAGCGGTCGGCGTCCCGCTGTTCGAGGTCGTGAATATCGGCCCGCTTGGCACCGAGTTCCTCATAGAAGACGCGAAAACGGACAGCCTGGGCAGCGGCGATCTCCGCGCTGTTTCGCGCCAGGCGGACTTCCATCGATCCGATTCGGCCCAGGACGCCCTTCGGTTCCGCAAGCGCGCTGATTGCCAGTGCATGTTCCATCACGAATGATGCGTTAGGCTGAATCTCTCGTGCAATCAAGCGGGCATCCATGACGGCGAATCTCCAGTCTGGTATCGACGCGACAGCAGATACAGACGGAATGCAACAGGCCGGTGACAGAGCGGTGACCGTGCCAAGGCGGCAATCGGGTCATTTGACGGCTATCTTCGCCGGATGTCAGGCGGCCGCGTCCAGCACGGCGGCGACGAGGCGGTCCGGGTCGAGCGGTTTGGTCAGGAAGCCGTTGGCGCCGTGGGCCAGCGCCTGCGTTCGGGTTTCCTCCTGGCTGTCCGCCGTCAGCACCAGCACCGGCGTGGTCGCGCTCCTGTCGGCCTCTTCGGCGGCGCGAATGCGTGCCAGGGCGTCGAGCCCGTCCATCACCGGCATGTGCAGGTCCATCAGCACGACGTCGAACGGCGTGTCGCAGGCGGCCATGTAGAGCTCGACGGCAGCGCCGCCGTCGCAGGCCACGGTCACCCGGTGCCCCGCCCGCGTCAGGGCCGCCCGTGCCAGCATGGCGTTGACGGGGTTGTCCTCGGCCAGGAGGATGTTCAGCCCGCGCCGCGATTGCGCCGCCGGTTCGAATGGCGCCGCATCGGCCTTCGCGGTGTCCGGTTCCCCGTCGGGGCTGGAAAGGATGCGCAGCAGCGTGCGCCCGCGCACGGGGCGGGCAAGGAAATTCCGGTACCCGGTCTCGCGAAGCTGGGCCAGCCGGCCGCGATCGCGCGGCGCGATCAGGATGACCGGGTTGCCGGTGACCAGCCCCTGCGCACGCAGGGCCTCCAGGCGATGGCCGTCTTCCAGCGCGGCATCGATCAGGATGGCGTCAAAGGCCGTGCCATTGGGCATTTCTGCCGGTTCGTGGGGATTCTGGATGTGAACCGATGCCCCTTCGGCGCGGAGCGTCGCGGCAAGGATGTCCGCTTCCATCGCGTTGGAAAGAAGGAGCAGGAACGTCTTGCCGGCCATGACGTTCCTGGCCACGTTCGGGCAGGCGTCGCACGGCACCGTGAAAAGGAAGGTCGATCCCTTCCCGGGCGTGCTGTCCACCGTGATCGTGCCGCCCATGGCGGTGACAATGCGCCGCGAGATGGCAAGGCCGAGACCGGCACCGCCATGCCGGCGTGTCGAGGTGCCGTCGGCCTGCTCGAAATCGCCGAAGATCCGTTCGTGGTCCTCGGGCTTGAGACCGGGGCCGGTATCGCGCACCCGGATGGCAAGCGAGGGTCCGGCCGCGCCGCCCTTGATGCCGACATGGATGGACACGCCACCCTCGTCGGTGAACTTCACCGCATTGCCTGCCAGGTTCAACAGCACCTGGCGCAGTTTGCCCGGGTCGGTGATGACCGTTTCCGGCACGCGCGGGTCGATATGCGCGGCAATCGCGATATCCTTGGCATAGGCCCGAGACGCCAGCAGCTCGACCACGCTGTCCACCGTCTCGCGGATCGGCACTGCCTGCGGCTCGGTCTCGATGCGGCCGGCCTCGATCTTGGAGAAGTCGAGCAGGTCTTCGATCAGCAGCAGCAGCGCGTCAGCCGAAGTCGAGACCGAATCGACATAGGTCTTCTGTTCCGGTGTCAGGCCGGTGTCGGCGAGCAGCCGGCTCATGCCGATGATCCCGTTCATCGGCGTCCGGATCTCGTGGCTGACCGTGGCCAGGAAGCGCGACTTTGCCTGGCTTGCCGCCTCGGCCCGTTCCCGCGCTTCGATGAGGTCGGTCTCCGCCTTCTTGCGCGCCGTGATGTCGCGGGCGATCGCGCGATGCGAAACCGCACCGGTCACGCCGTCGCGGACGGAGTGCTCCGTCCAGGAGAACCACCGCGTTCCAGCCTCTGTCTGAACGGCGACGTCGCAGGACATCAGGCAGCCGCTGCCGGCCAGGTCCGGATCGGGCGCCATGTCGAGCACGATGCCGAGGTCGGCCAGGGTCAGGCCCTGGATCGCGTCCAGGTCCAGGCCGAGCAGGGCCGCGAAGGGGGCATTGGCATAGGTGATACGGCCGTTCCGGTTGCGATGCACCACCAGGTCGCCCAGGGCATCGATGAGGTCGAGGAAACGTTCCTCGCTCTCCTGCAACTCCCACATCCGGTCCGCCAGGGCCTCGTAGTCGGCTTCCTGGGCTTCCACGGACGAGGCGAACCGGGCGAGGCGGCGTCGTTCGCGCCGGTCGAGCAGGACGCCGGCGAACGCGCTCGCCAGCCCGAGGCCAGCCAGTGTCATCGTCACGAGGCCGGACGACCCGTCGAGCGATGTCAGCCCGGCGAGCATGATCGCTGCGAAGGCCGCGATCATCAGGAGTTTCCCGGCCCCGGTCTCGCGGGCCTGCAGTCTCCGGTGCTCTGCCGCGATCGGCGCGACCATTCCGGCCGCCCGCTTGGAGCGTGGCGGCTTGGCTGGTTCCGGTGCTGGCAGGGTCCTCTGGTCCATGGGCCGTACTCTAGCCCGTGGACGCTTAGGGAAGCCTGTGAACGATCGTTAAAAGTTGAACGGTTTGCGTTGATTTGCCGATCACGCGGTCATGTCCACCGCCACCCGGCCGCGGATCTTGCCGTCCACGATCGCCGTGGCGGCGTCGATGATGCCGTCGAACCCGATGGTCCGCGACAGCTGCTCGAGCTTGGCCATGTCGAGATCCTGCGACAGCCGTTGCCAGGCCGCCATCCGCCGTGCTTTCGGCGCCATCACCGAATCCACCCCGAGCAGGGCAACCCCGCGCAGGATGAACGGCGCCACCGTCGACGGCAGGTCCATGCCCTGCGCCAGGCCGCAGGCCGCGACGGCGCCGCCGTAACTGATCTGCGACAGCACGTTGGCCAGCGTATGCGATCCCGCAACGTCGATCCCGGCGGCGAAGCGTTCCTTGCCGAGCGGCCGGCCCGGTTCGGAGAACTCGGCCCGGTCGATGATCTCGCTGGCGCCAAGGTCCTTCAGGAAACCGGCCTCGTCCGGGCGGCCCGTCGAGGCGACGACCGTGAAACCGAGCTTCGCGAGAACCGAAATGGCCACCGTGCCGACCCCGCCGGCCGCACCGGTGACGACCACCGGGCCGTCCTCCGGCCGGATGCCGTAGCGCTCCAGCGCCATGACGCAGAGCATGGCCGTGTAGCCCGCCGTGCCGATGGCCATGGCCTGCAGCGGCGTCATGCCCGCCGGCAGCGGCACCAGCCAGTCGCCCTTCACGCGTGCCTTGCCGGCATAGGCGCCCCAGTGGGTTTCGCCGACACCCCAGCCGTTGAGCACCACCTTGTCGCCTTCCTTCCAGTCGGGATGGGTCGAGGCGGTGACCGTGCCGGCGAAGTCGATGCCGGGCACCATCGGCCAGTGCCGCACCACCGGTGCCTTGCCTGTGATCGCCAGCCCGTCCTTGTAGTTGACCGTGGTTGCCTCGACGGCCACCGTGACGTCGCCTTCCATCAGGTCGCTGTCGGACAGCTCCGTCGTCGTGACCGATTGCTTCTTGTTTTCGTCGCGCGAGATCAGGATGGCCTTGAAGGTCGAGCTCATGATGGATCCTCCGGGAATGTCAGCGGGTTTCATGTGGCCCGGTCAGCGCGCCCGCGTCAATCGCTGCCGGCCTTTTCGGCACGCCGCCAGGACACGAATTCCTCCAGCAGAACGAGGCCGGCACCCAGCGTGATCCAGACATCGGCCAGGTTGAAGACCGCGAACGACCAGGCGGGCGTGTGGAACAGGAAATAGTCGACCACGTAGCCAAGCAGGACCCGGTCGATCAGGTTGCCGATCGCCCCGGCGATGATCAGCGTGAAGCCCAGGTGGGCGAGGCGCTGACCGGGCCCGGAGATCCAGGCCAGCCAGAGCACGAAGGCGGCGATGACCAGCGACAGGACGATCAGCCCGCCGGCACCGAAATCAGCCAGCAGCGAGAAGGCGATCCCGGTGTTGTGCGTGCGGAACAGCGCGAAGAACGGCAGCAGGTCGATCTGCTCGTGATAGCCCATGCCGGTTTCGACCAGGTGCTTGATCCACTGGTCGAGCGCGATGAAACCTGCCGCCAGCACGCTGTGGATCACAACGGTGCGCGACTGCGTCATGCCCGCGGCTCCAGCGAAAGCGCAGCACGCCGGATTTCGTAGAGCATCACGCCAGTGGCCACTGCCAGGTTGAGCGAATCGGCGCGCCCGGCTTGCGGGATCCGCAGCAGCCGGTCGCAGCAGGCCGCCAGGTCGTCCGGCAGCCCCTGGCTTTCGTTGCCCATCAGCAGCAGAACCGGTTGCCCGGAAAAATCCACCGTGCGGTAGTCGACCGACCCCTTCAGGTGGGTTCCGGCCACCATGCCGGTCCATCCCCGGCGCCAGGCGAGAAACTGCTCCCGGCTGGCACGGATGATTGGCACCGCGAAGACCGAGCCCATCGTGGCCCGCACCGTCTCCTGGGAGAACGGGTCGGTCGTCTCGCCGACAAGGATGATGCCCTTCGCGCCTACCGCGTCGGCGGTGCGCAGGATCGTGCCGAGATTGCCGGGGTCGCGCACCCGGTCGAGCGCGATCCAGACGTCGTCGCCACTGGCCCGGATACCGGAGAGCGTCGCGTAGTGCTGGTCGAAGACCCCCGCCACCATCTGCGGATTGTCCTTGCGGCTGATGGCCGACAGGACTTTCTCGCTCACTTCCAGCACGTCGCCGCCCGCCGCGATGGTGCGCGCGGCCAGGGACTGGATGTCGGTACGGTCCTTGACCGCGTTCGAGAAGACCAGCATGCGGATGCGCCAGCCGAGATCGAGCGCATCGATCACCAGTTTCTGCCCCTCGGCCAGGAACGTCTGGCTCTGGTCGCGGTACTTCTTGATCGCCAGCGCCTTGATGTCCTTGACCAGCGGGTTGGAAACGCTGGTGATCTCCTTCACGCGGCCGGGCGCGGCCAGGTCTCTGTGTCCGGTCATGGCGCGATCCAGCGGCTGAACAGCGAGGTCGACAGCGCGCGGCCCGCGGAGGCTTCCCGGATCACCAGTTCTCCGGATTCCACGCGCCCGCTCATGCCGGCGAAAGTGTCGCGCATCAGGGCGTGGATGGCGAAAAAGGAGGCCCGGATGGAATAGGCGGTCAGCACCACCGCCAGCGGCTTCGGCGTGAGGATCTGGCGGCACAGGTCCGCCATCAGCGGCAGGTTGTCGAACAGTTGCCAGACCTCGCCTTTCGGACCACGGCCATAGGCCGGCGGGTCGAGCAGGATGATGTCATGGCCATTGCCGCGCCGGGCCTCGCGCTCCACGAATTTCAGCGCGTCCTCGCAGATCCAGCGGATCGGTTTGTCGGAAAGGCGTGCGATCTCCTGGTTCTCGCGCGCCCAGCCGATGGCCTTCTTCGACGCGTCCACGTGGGTGACTTCCGCCCCGGCCCGCGCCGCTACCAGCGAGGCCAGCCCCGTGTAGCCGAACAGGTTGAGCACCTTGACCGGCCGTCCTGCGCCGCGGATCAGGTTTTCCATGTGCTGCCAGTGGGTCGCCTGCTCCGGGAACACGCCGACATGGCGGAACGAGGTGAATCGGCCGAGGTAGTCGATGCCGTCGTGCTTCATCGGCCAGGTTTCGCCCAGCGCGGCATGCGGGAACCGCCAGCGGCCCATGCCTTCCTCGTCGGTATCGCCGGTGAAGACCGCGTCCGCCCTGGCCCACTCGGCTTCCGACAGCGCAGGCCGCCAGATGGCCTGGCCCTCGGGCCGCTCGATGAGATAGGGACCGTAGCGCTCCAGCTTTCGCCCGTCGCCGCTGTCGATCAGCGCGTAGTCCTCGCCGGGTGGCACTTCCAGGATGACCGGCAGCCGCTCGTCCGGCAAAGCGCCGTCACGGCGCGGAATGCGGGCCGACGCAGCCGCCGGCCTGTCTGCCTGCACGGCTTCCGGCCGTGGCGCGGAAGCGCGGTCAGGCTTCGGCCCGCGGACGTCGTTGCGCCGGTCGCCCGGAGCCTGTGCATGGCCCCGCTCGGGCCGTTTGCCGCGGCTGGTCTTCCTTGCGCCGGCGCGTGGCGGTTTGCCCTTGTCCTTCAACGCTGTCGCCTCGTCATCGCTGTTCGCGCCGCTTCTGCCACAGGCCCGCCATCCTGTCCATCGCGTCGCCTTGACCGGGGGGCCCCGAGGCGGCAACCTGCGAACACCTGACATTCTGCAACCCGGAAACGAATTCGATGCCCGAGTCCTATCGCGAGAACGCGGCCGCCGTGACCTTCTGGGGCCTGATGGTCTGCCTGTTCCTCGCCATCGTCGTTTACGTGATCGGCTGAAGCCGCCGGGTCACGCCCCGTCGTTGGCTTCCCAGACGGCAATGCCGGCTGCCAGGTCTTCGAGCGCGGCTCCGACCGACTTGAACACAGTGACGGAGGCATCGTCGGACCGGCCCTCCGAACCGCCGCGGGTCAGGTCGTAGAAGTCGCCGCGCACGCGCTCTTCCGTCAGTGCGCCGGACGCAAGGGCCTGGACGATGTCGCCGCCCTCCTTGAGCGCGCCCGCGCGGGTGTCGACAAAGACCTCTCCGCGCCGCATCAGTTCATCGTCGCTCTCTCGCATCGTCGGCGTGAAGGCGCCGACGAGATCGACGTGGGTTCCAGGCTTCACCATGCTGCCTTTGATCAGCGGCACCGTTGACAGCGTGCAGCAGGAAATGATGTCGGCGTCCTGCTGGGCGGTGTCGAGGTCATCGCTGAAGCGGGCCTCGAAACCGGCCGCCGACAGGCGGCTGGCCATGGCTTCGCCGTTTTCCGCCGAGCGGTTCCAGACCGTCACGCGGCGGATCGGCCGCTGGCTGGCATGTGCCGCGACCAGTTCTCCCGCCAGCGTACCGGCGCCGCAGACCAGCAGGTGGCTGGCGTCGGCCCTCGCGAGGTAGGACCCGGCCAGCGCGGAAGCGGCCGCCGTGCGCCGTGCAGTCAGCCTTTGCCCGTCGATGATGGCCAGAGGTGCGCCGGTCTCGCCCTCGAGCAGGAGATACTGTCCCATCACGGCCGGCAGGCTGCGGCTGTTGTTGTCCGGGCTGACGGTGACGATCTTGATGCCGATATAGCCACCTGCCGACGTGCCCGCCTTCTGGAAATCGCTCCACGCCGGCATCAGCAGGAGGGTCGAATCGGCGCCGTCCGGACGTTCGATCGTGTGGTGGTGGCGGACCGGCTGGACCATGCCGTCGTGAAAGGCCGTGCGCAGGGCTTCGACAAGACGCGGATAGGGGAGCGCGGCGTCGACGGCGTCGGGACCGATGACCTTCATTCGATTCGTCCGTTCAGTTGTGCGACGGGGCGAGCGCGGTCGATGTGCCGGTGACCTTGGCCGTTTCGGCGGCGCGCAGTTCCTTGACTTCGCGGCCACGCTGACGTGCCTGCTTGCGGTAGCGCCCCTGGGTCCACCAGGTCGCGAACGAACCGATGACCATGCCGAGCACGAGGGCGAGGAAGAGGTAGGCAAACAGCGGCCATTGCACCGTGAGCACGGGATTGCCGGGGTTGAACGGATCCAGCGTGAACGGGACGGCCCCGCGGTTGGCGACCGCCAGCGCGATCAGCACGACGGCAACGGGAACCAGGATCAGGACGGTGACGAGACGATTGAGCATGGCGATCGGATCCGGTTTGAACGTTTTGAGCGGCAGCAGGCTGCCAATGCCCCTTCTAGAGCAATTCCGGCAAAAGTGGGAACCGGTTTCGTGTCCGGAATTGCATGTGAAGAGGGCGACCGGACATTCGAGCGATCCAGGGAATGGCGGAAATGCTCTAGTCCGCGTTCAGGCGCTCGCGCAATTCCTTGCCCGTCTTGAAGAAGGGCACCCACTTTTCTTCCACGTGCACCGATTCCCCGGTACGCGGATTACGGCCCGCCCGCGCCGGGCGGTTCTTGACGGAAAAGGCGCCGAAGCCGCGCAGCTCGACACGGTTTCCCTGTGACAGCGCGTCTGTGATCTCGTCGAAAATCGCGTTGACGATGTTTTCCACGTCACGCTGGAACAGGTGGGGATTCTTGCTGGCAATGATCTGGACGAGTTCGGATTTGATCACGTGGAGTCCCTTTCCAGTAGCGGTGGCCGACGATGCCCGAGCACCGGTAAAAATATCAATTTTCCTGAATAGCGCCAACAGGTTGCCAGAGCGAAAGCAGGCCGTCAAGGAACAGCCCTTCGCCGGCGAGCGCCTTCAGTGCGGCCAGACTGTCCGTCTCCAGTCCCAGGAGCTGCGATGCCAGCGCCAGCGGAAGCCCGCCGAGCGTGGAATCGGCCGGTTTCTTCCACTCGATCACCTTGAGATCGGTCCCGACGCCCTTGGTTTCCAGCCAGGCCTTGGCCTCGTCCATGCCGCCGAGTTCGTCCACCAGCTTGCGCTCCAGTGCCTGCCGGCCGGTGAAGACAGACCCATCGGCCAGCCGCCGCACCTCGTCCTCGCTCAGCGGACGCCGGTCTGCCACGAGGCCGACGAACCACTCGAAACTGTCCATGATCATCGAGCGCATCATGGCCCGCTCGGCCTCGGTGGTTTCGTTGAACGGCGAGGGCTCGGCCTTCAGCGGCGCGGACTTGATGGTGTCGACTCGGACCCCGATCTTGTCGAGAAGGCTTGCGACGTTGGGAATCTGGGCGAGCACGCCGATGGAGCCGACGATCGATGTCTTGCGCGCCACGATGTGGTCGCTCGCGCTGGCGATCATGTAGCCTGCGGAGGCCGCCAGCGTGCCGACCTGTGCAACGACCGGTTTCTTTTCGGCGAGCTTGCGGACCGCCTCGAAGATCGCTTCGCCGCCCACCGTCGTTCCGCCCGGCGAATCGATGGTCAGCACGACACCCTTCACGCGGTCGGCCTTGCGTACGTCGTTGATGCGCTTGAGGAGGTCCTCGTCTTCCGTGATCGTCCCCTCGATGCGGATCTGGGCAATGTGGTCGCTGCCCTTGCCGCTGAATTCGTCCCGCATGCCAGTGGCGGCCACGACGATGATGGCCAGGCCCGCAACGACGAAGGCGGCCACGCGCCAGAAGGTGACCTTTCGCCTCAGCCGCCGCCTGTCGATGATCGAATCCGCTTCCTGGTTCATGCGCCTGTCTCCATCAACTGGAACCGTCCGGGGAGTCCTAGAGCAATTCCAGCGAAAGTGGAAACCGGTTTCGCTGGAATTACCGGCAAACGCGGCGACAGGGCCTCGCGGCGTTTCGGCGAAGGACTGTTTTGCAAGTCCGCGAAAGCATGACATTCGCCGCGGGGGTCTCGCGCGCGCCCGGTGTTTATCGAAAAATAACCACAATGACTTGCAATAAGGCCGCCCTTGGGTCAATCGGTGGATGCAATCGCCGCTCCATGCCCGCCATTGGTACGACGTGAAGGAGAAATCCGCTGCAGACGGCCGCTGTCACAGCAACGACCGCCACCGCCAGGTTCGGGGCGACGTCGGCCGGCGCCGCGCCGCGCCGCGACTTCACGCCCGAATCCGCGTTCGCCGAGGCGCGACGCCACACCCGGCGCGTCCGTTTTCTCAAGCGGCTGCTGCCCTTCCTGGCCGGCGCCATTGCCGTGGTCTTCGGCGCCTATTCCTGGATCGTGACCCCCGGCAAGGTCTCCATCGACGTCGCCTCCAGCGGTTTCGTCGATGGAAAGCTGATCATGGCCTCGCCCAAGCTGGACGGCTACACGAAGGAAAACCGCGCCTATTCCATGACGGCCAGCCGCGCCATCCAGCAGCCGGGCAACATGGACCAGTTCGACCTGGAGGATATCGTCGCGCGCCTGCCCCTGACCGACCAGCAGATCGCCGACGTGACCGCCGCCACCGGCTCCTATGACAACAAGTCGCAGAAGCTGATCGTCGACAGCCCCATCTCCATCGCCACCAGCGACGGGCTGAAGGCGAAGCTCAAGGATGCCCGCATCGACGTCGGGTCCGGCACGCTCGAAACCGAGAAGCCGGTGGACATCCGGCTTGACGGATCGGTCATTACCGCCGATTCCATGCAGGTGAAGGACAATGGCAAGGTTCTGGTCTTCGACCGGAACGTCAAGCTGACGCTGGAGCCGCAGCAGGCGCGCGAGCGCCGCAAGGCAGAGACCGCGAAAAAGGATTGATCGCATGAAATTCCTGGCTGGCCCCGCTTTGGCCGCGCTGACATTCGCCCTGCTGGCGTCGCCGGCCATGGCGCAGGACCGGGCGACGGGCCTCAAGCTCGATTCCAACAAGCCGATCCAGATCGAGAGCAACAACCTGGAGGTGCGCGAGGCGGAAAACGTCGCCATCTTCACCGGCAACGTCGCCGTGCAGCAGGACAAGACGGTCCTCAAGGCCGGGCGGATGAAGGTCTACTACAAGAAGGACAGCGGTTCGGCGACGACCGGCTCCGCCGACATCGACCGGCTCGAGGTCGACGGCAAGGTCTACGTCCGCTCCGAGGAGCAGGAGGCCACCGCCGACAAGGGCACCTATGACATGACGAGCCAGTTGCTGGTCCTGTCGGGCGACAAGGTGGTGCTGACCGAGGGATCCAACATCATCGTCGGCTGCCGGCTGACCGTGAAGACCGACACCGGGCTGGCCCAGCTTGAGCCTTGCAAAAGCACCGGCGGGCGCGTGAAGATGCTGCTGACGCCGGGCGAAGCCCGCAAGAAGACCGGAAACTGAGCGCCCTCCGGGCTTCCGCCCGGACTGACAGACGGATTGGACGCGTGGGTTTTTTTCAACGACGCAAGCCGGAAGGCGCCGGGGTACCCGACGGTGCGGTGCAGGCCGCGACGCCGGATGACCGCTACAAGGGCACGCTGATCGCCCGTGGCCTGACCAAGAGCTACAAGGGCCGCCAGGTGGTGGCCGGCGTGTCCATGGGCGTTCGCTCGGGCGAGGCGGTCGGCCTGCTCGGTCCGAACGGCGCCGGCAAGACCACCTGTTTCTACATGGTCACCGGGCTCGTCGCCGCCGACAACGGCTCCATCGAGATCGACGGGCACGACGTCACCCACCTGCCGATGTACCGCCGTTCCAGGCTCGGAATCGGCTACCTGCCGCAGGAAGCCTCGATCTTCCGCGGGCTTTCGGTCGAAGACAACATCATGGCCGTGCTCGAGGTCGTCGAACGCGACCGCAAGGAACGCAAGGCGCAACTCGACCAGCTCCTCGACGAATTCCACATCGCGCACCTGCGCAAGGCCCCCTCCATCGCCCTGTCGGGCGGCGAGCGCAGGCGCCTGGAAATCGCTCGCGCCCTGGCCAGCCGGCCGAATTTCATGCTGCTGGACGAGCCTTTCGCCGGGGTCGATCCTATCGCCGTCGCCGATATCCAGCAACTCGTTCGACACCTGACGGCCCGCGGCATCGGCGTCCTCATCACCGATCACAATGTCCGCGAGACCCTCGGCCTGATCGACCGCGCCTACATCATCCATGCCGGCGCCGTGCTGACCCATGGCCGGCCTGCCGATATCGTCGCCAACCCCGATGTGCGCAGGCTTTATCTCGGCGAAAGCTTTACCCTCTGATAACCATCGCCCGACCGGATTCGGGTGTCCAGGCGGATTAATTTGTCCCGGATACCTTTTAGTAGTGCTTGACAAGCAAGGTTCAGGCCAAGTTCTATGAACGAGTTTGTGCACCGCATCCAGCGGCGCAACACCGGAACGTCGGTCGGGGCAAGGGACTGGAATGGCGCTTTCTGCCAAGCTGCAGGTCAAGCAGACACAATCGCTGATCATGACGCCGCAACTGATGCAGTCCATCCGGCTGCTGCAGTTCACGGCCATTGAACTCGATCGCTTCGTCGAGCAGGAAATCGAGCGCAATCCGCTCATCGAGCGCGATGAGCGCGCAGATGATCCGGAACCGGAACGGGAAGCCGCGCCGGCCGAGACCGGCGATGACTCCTGGCTGAAGAAGGACCTGGAGTGGGACACGTCGGCCATTTCCGACAAGCTGGACACGTCGCTCGAGAATGTCTTCCCGGATGATCCGGGAACCCGCGAGGCGGTGCCGCTGCAACTGGAATCGAGCTGGAAATCGGCGCCGTCGTCCGGTAGTTCGGGCGAGGCCTTCGACCTCGACCAGGTGACCGCGGCTCCGGTGACCCTGTCCGATCACGTGCGCGAGCAGATCGCCCTGACCATCCGCGATCCCGGCGAACGGTTGATCGCGGCCGAACTGGCCGACGGACTCGATCCCGGTGGATGGTATGGAGGCGACCTGGCGGAAGTCGCCGGGCGGCTCGGCGTCGGACTGGACCGGGTCGAAGCCGTGCTTGAGACCTGCCAGCGCTTCGATCCGCCCGGCCTTTTTGCCCGCTCCCTCGCCGAGTGCCTCGCCCTGCAATTGAAGGTCAGGGATCGCTTCGATCCGGCCATGGAGGCCATGGTCGCCAACCTGGAACTGCTTGCCCGGCGCGATTTCCAGTCGCTGAAGCGGATCTGCGGCGTCGACGAGGAGGATCTCGTCGACATGATGGCGGAAATCCGCAGTCTCGACCCGCGCCCCGGCACCGCCTTTGAAAGCGCTGTCGCCGACCCCATCATCCCGGATGTCTTCGTCACCCGGGCGGCCGACGGGTCCTGGGCGGTCGAGCTCAACCCGGATGCGCTGCCGCGTGTCCTGATGAACCAGGCCTATGCCAACAAGGTCCAGGCCGGCGCCCGGACCCGGGAGGAACGGGAGTTCCTGGCCGATTGCCTCCAGAACGCCAGCTGGCTGACGCGCAGCCTCGACCAGCGGGCGCGCACCATTCTGAAGGTCGCCTCCGAGATCGTCCGCCAGCAGGACGGGTTCCTCGTTCACGGCGTCTCGCACCTGCGGCCGCTCAACCTGCGCACCATTGCCGACGCCATTGCCATGCACGAATCGACGGTCAGCCGCGTCACCGCCAACAAGTACATGATGACGCCGCGCGGGGTCATCGAGATGCGCTATTTCTTCACGGCGGCCATTGCCTCGGCGGAAGGCGGCGACGCTCACTCCGCCGAATCGGTGCGCCATCGCATCCGCCAGCTCATCGACAAGGAAACCGCCGCCTCCGTGCTGTCCGACGATGCCATCGTGGACAAGCTGCACGCGGCAGGCATCGACGTTGCGCGGCGCACTGTCGCCAAGTATCGCGAGGGGATGAACATTCCCTCCTCCGTTCAGCGCCGCCGCGAGAAGCGCGCCATCGAGAAGGCCGGAGCCTGAGCGGGCGGGTTTCGTGCCTTGGACGTCCGTCCGTCCCCGGATTTGGTCCTGCTTCATTGACAAGCCGTCGCGGCAGGACTAAGAGCGCGCCCCATCGACGGATTTGGATCCGCCCGCCACGGGGGCGGTTTCGCAGGATGATCGAAAGCGGAAAATCCGGCCGGGACGCGTGGTCACTTTCCCTTGTCTGGCGTTGTCACCGGTGTAGAATCAGCCTCTGATTTGGAAGAGAGGACTTTCCATATGAGTTTGCGCATTTCGGGAAAGCAGATGGAGATCGGCGACGCGTTCAGGACGCGGATCGAGGATCGCATCAACGAGGCTGTCGACAAGTATTTCGACGGAGGTTTCTCCGGCAAGGTGACGGTCGAAAAGAACGCCTCCCGTTTTGACGCCGATTGCACGCTCCACATCGACACGGGGGTCGTGCTTCAGTCGGCCGGACGTGCCATGGACCCGCAGGCCGCGTTTGACGAAGCGGCCGAGAAGCTGGAGAAGCGCCTTCGCCGCTACAAGCGCCGGCTGAAGTCGCATCACCGTGACAGCGATACCGGGCTCGACATCGCCTATCGCGTGATGGCGCCGGTGGCGGACGAGGACGAGGAGGTGCCGGAGGATTTCGCGCCGACCGTTGTCGCCGAATCGACGCTTTCGCTTCGCCAGATGAGCGTTGCGTCCGCCGTTATCGAGCTCGACATGAAGGACAGCCCCGTCTTCGTGTTCCGCAACTCCGCCAATGATCAGGTGAACATCGTCTACCGTCGCGCTGATGGCAATATCGGCTGGATCGACCCTTCCTCCGGGTCGATGGCGGCTGAGTAGAAACCCAACACCCTTCCGGGGCCACCGCCGATCCCCATCGGCACGAGCAACCGGTAGAAAGGCTGATCATGGCTCTCGGCGATCTGGTGAGCATCAACGCCATATTCCCGGCGGTGAAAGCCAATTCCAAGAAGCAGCTCCTGCAACTCCTGGCCGAGAAGGCCGCGGCGCTGACGGGGCTGCCCGAGCGGGAGATCTTTGACACGATTCTCCAGCGCGAGCGTCTCGGGTCCACCGGTGCGGGCAACGGGCTGGCCATTCCGCATGGCAAGCTGCGCTCGATCGGCAAGATCACCGGGCTCTTCGCGCGTCTGGAAACGCCCGTCGACTTCGAGGCGATCGACGATCAGCCGGTGGATCTCGTCTTCCTCCTGCTGGCGCCGGAAGGAGCCGGCGCGGATCACCTCAAGGCCCTGTCGCGGATTGCGCGCGTCATGCGCGATCCCGAGACCGTGGCCAAGATCCGTGGTGCTGGAAACGTGGAAGCCATCCATGCGCTTCTGGCCGGCGAGGCGGCTTCGAACGCCGCCTGAGGCTGCAAGGCCCGTCCGGGCGGCAGCAAGAAGCCTGTCACCGTCAGGCGTCATCGCCTGGCGCGGCGCGGATGGGCGCGGACGGTGGTATCGCCGCCCGGCAATCGTCAATGCAGGCTGACGGCCTGCAGGTCGTTTTCCCAGGCACCGGCAACCGCGACATCACGCGCATTGGCCAGCAGGATCGGGTTTCCGTTCGCCGCGAACAGCGTCCAGATATCCAGCCCGGGCGCAATGTCGGCGATGCCCGGGTAGGCAGCCAGCAACTCGTCGCTTTTCATCTTGCGGACATAGGCCACCTGGCCCTCGCCCAGGTGGGCCAGTTCGCTGTTGGACAGGATCGAAGTCGTGCGATCTTCGGTCATGGGATCAGCCTCCTTCATGAGGAAGGGATCTCCTCCACGGGACAATCCCCTCATAGAGCTGTTAACAAGTCGTGAAGGCAGCGGTTCCGCTGCCTGCCGTCAATCGCGGACCGCGATATCGATTTTCCGGACCAGCCGCTCCGGTTCCGGGCGCTCCAGGTCAATGGCGAGAAGGCCGTTCTTGAGCTCGGCGCTGAGCACTTTCATGCCATCGGCGAGCATGAAGGCCCTCTGGAACTGCCGCGCGGCAATGCCGCGATGCAGGAAGTCGCGGTTCTCGTCGTCCTGCTGGCGGCCGCGGATGATGAGCTGGTTTTCCTCGGTGGACACGTCGAGTTCGCTCTCGCTGAACCCGGCCACCGCCAGCGTGATCCGTAGCCGGACATTCGAGATCTCCGCACCGTGGAGCCGCTCGATGTTGTAGGGCGGATAGCCGTCACCGCTCTTGGCGATGCGTTCGATGGTCTTTTCCATCGCGTCGAACCCCAGCAGAAGCGGGCTCGAAAAGGGCGTCATGCGCGTCATGGTCCAAGTCCTCCGAGAGCGACCCAAGGCGTCCCGGCCCGTCTGGCGCCCGAACGCATGTCACTGATATGGTCGGGCCAACGAGATGATTCAAGAGAGGGATACATCGTGGCTGCGCCGCAAAAGATCATTATCGACACCGATCCCGGTCAGGACGACGCCGTTGCCATCCTGCTGGCGCTGGCCAGTCCGGAACTGGACGTGCTGGGCATATGCGCCGTCGCCGGCAACGTGCCGCTGCATCTGACGGAAAAGAATGCCCGCAAGATCTGCGAATTGGCGGGAAAGCCGGAAGCGAGGGTCTATCGCGGCGCGGTCCGCCCGCTGTTGCGCACGCTCGTCACGGCAGAGGAGGTACATGGCAAGACCGGCCTCGACGGCCCCGAACTGCCGGAACCGGCGATGGCCCTGCAGCCCGGTCACGCGGTCGATTTCATCATCGACACGCTGATGCACGAGGAACCGGACACGGTGACGCTCTGCACGCTGGGGCCGCTGACCAACGTCGCCCTGGCGCTGAACCGCGAACCCCGCATCGCGCCGCGCATCCGGCGCATCGTGATGATGGGCGGCGGCTATTTCGAACAGGGCAATGTCACGCCGTCGGCCGAGTTCAACATCTATGTCGATCCCCATGCCGCCGACGTGGTGTTCCGCTCCGGTATCGACATCGTCATGATGCCGCTCGATGTGACCCACAAGGCGCTGACCACGCGCGCCCGTGTCGATGCGATCCGGGCCATCGCCACGCCGGTCGGAAAGGCGACGGCGGAACTGCTCGATTTCTTCGAACGCTACGATGAATCGAAATACGGCACGGACGGCGGACCACTGCATGACCCCTGTGTCATCGCCTGGCTGCTTCAGCCGGAACTGTTTTCCGGCCGCCACTGCAATGTCACGGTGGAAACCATGTCCGAGCTGACGATGGGCTCCACGGTCGTGGACTGGTGGGGCGTCACGGACCGGCCGAAAAACGCCCATGTGATGCGCGATATCGATGCCGACGGTTTCTTTGCCCTGTTGACGGAGCGCCTCGCCCGCCTATGAAGCCTGTTTTTCGAGCGCGGCCTCGACATCGCCACGCAGCGGGATGGCCGGTTGCGCGCCGGGCCTGAGGCAGGCCAGAGCCCCGGCCGCCGACGCCAGCCGCAAGGCGTCTTCCAGCGCCAGGCCGCGGTCCAGCCCGGCGGCGAGATAGCCGCAGAATGTGTCGCCGGCGCCCACCGTGTCGACCGGCGTGATGGTGAGTGACGGCACGGCGATGCTGCCCTCCGGCGTCATGGCCACCGCGCCCTCGCCACCCAGCGTGACGATGATCGTGCGACCGGTCGAATGAACGAAATTGGCCATCCGTGCCTCGCGGGTCTGGCCGAGCAGGCCGAGGGCTTCGGCGTAGAGATCGAACTCGGTTTCGTTGGCGATCACGTAGTCGGCCTGTCCGAGAAGACCGGCAGCCTCCTCGCGATAGGGCGCCGTGTTGAGCAGGCTGGTACCGCCCGCTGCCCGCACCGCTTCCAGCGCCGTGGCCACGGTACCGAGCGGGATCTCGTGCTGCAGCAGCACGTGGCCGCCGGCCGAGGCGGCCTGCCGCGCCATGGCTTCCGTCACCAGGTCGTTGGCTCCTGGCACCACGGCGATCATGTTCTCGCCGTCGCCGCCGACGAGGATCAGCGCCGTGCCTGTCGGGCCGTCGGCACGGGCCAGGCCGGAAAGGCTCACGCCGCCGGCAGCGAGCAGGGCCAGCGCCTCGTCCGCGAAGGCGTCCGTTCCCACCGCCCCGACCATGCGCGTGGCAGCGCCGGCCCGCGCTGCCGCGAGCGCCTGGTTTGCGCCCTTGCCGCCCGGCGCGCTGGAAAACCCGTTGCCCGGAACGGTTTCGCCGCGGCCGGGAAGGCGTGCGACAGTGGCAATCAGGTCGAGATTGATGGAACCGATGACGGTGATCATGGCGGGCCTCGCGTTTGCTCCGGCGAAGCTATCCTGCCGCCCGCGCGATCTCAATGCACAAGGCGGGTCCGGTGCGCCATCGCGTCAGCCGTGGCCTGCCTCCCAGCCCAGCATGGCGCGCTTGCGTGTCAGCCCCCAGTGATAGCCGGTCAGCGCACCGGATTTGCCCAGCGCCCGGTGGCAGGGGATGACGAAGGAGACCGGGTTGGCACCCACGGCCGCGCCCACCGCGCGGCTGGCCTTCGGCTTGCCGATCGCCGAGGCGATGTCGGAATAGGTCACCGCCCGCTTCATCGGAATGCGCATCAGCGCTTCCCAGACACGCACCTGGAAATCGGTCCCGATCATGACGACGCGCAGCGGCTGGTCCGCCCGCCACCGCGCCGGGTCGAAGATCCGTGCGGCGTAGGGCGCGGTCGCGGCAAGGTCGTCCACGAAGCGGGCGTTCGGCCAGCGCCGTGCCATGTCCGCGAAGGTTTCCGCGTCGCTGCCCGGGTCGGCAAAGGCCAGCCCGCAAAGGCCGCGGTCGGTCACCATCACGAGCGCCCGGCCGAAGGGCGAAAGGTGAAACCCGTACCGGATGGTCAGGCCCGCGCCCCGCGCCTTGTAATCGCCGGGCGTGATGGCCTCGTGCGTCACGAAGAGATCGTGCAACCGGCCCGGACCGGACAGGCCGAGATCGAGCGAGGCGTCGAGAATGGGCGCGCCGGCGTCCAGCAGCCGCCGCGCATGGTCGAGCGTCACCGCCTGCAGGAACGCCTTCGGCGACAGGCCCGCCCAGCGGGTGAACAGCTTCTGCAGGCCGGTCGGCGTTTCGCCCACTTCCGCTGCGAGAACTTCCAGCGAGGGCTGTTCGCGATAGTCGAGTGAAAGGATCTCGATCACCCGGCGCACGGTCTCGTAGTCCGTGCCTTCCGGCGTGATGTCCTCGGTCAGGATGGCAGTCTGCTGGGTCATGGTTGCTGTCTCCATGGCCTGAGAATGGAGCAGCGCCGGGGGCTTTGCCACCCGATTCTTGCACTTGTTCGGGTTGTTTGCCGGTCAGCCCCGCTTCACCCGCGCCAGCGCGCCTCCGAAGGCCTGCGAGAAGGTCTCGCGGTCGTCGGGATTGAGGAACGAGCCGACCGGAACCGACAGCCCGCGCTGGGTCACGGCCATGCCCGTGACGCCGATTTCCTCGTGCCGGGTCACCTGGAACTTCGCCCAGAACGGGTTGAAATGGTGGTCGGCCACCTTGCCGGATGGCGCGATCTTGCGGATCAGCATGTGGTGCCGCCAGATCCGCACCTCCTCGCGGGCACGTGCGGCGCGATAGTTCATCCGGAACGCGATGTAGAGCGCGATGACGTCGAGGCCGAAGAAGCCGAACACCGGCCAGGCGCCCTTCATCAGGAACAGCAGTCCCGACGCCAGCCAGACGAAGGCGCAGATGCCCATGACGACGTAGAATCCCGTCCGTCCCATCGAGCGATGGGGCGTCAGGAGGGCATCGAAAACCGGCTCTTCGCTGTCAACGGCGGTAGCTTGGCTCATGGGGAATGATTATAGGGGAAAGATGGAAAAACCAAACGTCAAAAAAACCGCGTCGAATTCGCCGGCAAGGAAAAGAAAGCCGGCCGCGAAGCGCTCGCGTTACACGAAGGAAGAGGTGCGCGAGATCTTCCGACGCTTCTCCGTCCAGCGCCCCGAGCCGAAGGGCGAACTGGCGCACGTGAACCCGTTCACGCTGGTCGTCGCGGTCGCCCTGTCGGCCCAGGCGACCGATGCCGGGGTCAACAAGGCGACGAAGGAACTGTTCAGGGTCGCCGACACGCCGGAGAAAATGCTGGCGCTGGGCGAGGACAGGGTCGGGGAATACATCCGCACCATCGGCCTTTGGCGCAACAAGGCCAGGAACGTCATTGCCCTGTCGCGCAAGCTGGTGGACGATTTCGGCGGCGAGGTCCCGCGTACGCGCGAGGAACTCGTCACCCTGCCGGGCGTCGGCCGCAAGACCGCCAACGTGGTCATGTCCATGGCCTTCTGCATTCCGACGATCGCCGTCGACACCCATATCTTCCGCATTGCCAACCGGCTCGGCCTGGCACCGGGCAAGACCCCCGACGAGGTCGAGGCCCGGCTCATGCGGGTGATCCCGGAAGACTATCTCTTCCACGCCCACCACTGGCTGATCCTGCACGGCCGTTACTGTTGCAAGGCCCGCAAGCCGGAGTGCGAGCGCTGCGTCATCGCCGACATCTGCAAGTCGCCGGAGAAGACCTGCGACATTCCCGCCGCGCTGGTGGAACTGCCGCCCCAGGTCATCGGCTGAGGATCAGGCCGCGCGCATCGCTTCGCGCGAGGCGAATTGCGGGTCGGATGCCGACAGCATCTTGTGCAGGTGGACCATCATCGCCGCGGCAAACAGCGGCGTCATCAGGTTGAGAAGCGGAACGGCCAGGAAGCCGGCGATCACCAGGCCGGCCAGGAAGACGGTCGTCGAATGCTTGCGCCGGAACATCCTGGCCTCGGCTTCGGGCCGGAACCGCATGGCGGCGAACTCGAAGAATTCCCGTCCCAGCAGGTAGCCGTTGACGAGGAAGAAGGCGATCACGTTGACGCCCGGAACGAGCAGCAGGAACAGTGCCACGATGTTCCCGGCCGCCACGACGCCGAGAAATTTCAGCGACAGCACGAGGCCGCGCATGACCGGCACCGCTTCGCCGGGCCGGTCGCCCGGGTAGTCCTCGTGTTCCACCACCTCGGCGATGTCGTCGAGGAAAACGCCTGCCACGACGGCGGTCACCGGGGCGATCAGCAGTGCCAGGCCCAGCGCCAGGCCAAGCCCTGCGAAGATCGCCGCGACGAACCCGAGCCATCCAAGCCAGGAGGGCATGCCCGGCACGAGCGTGTCGAGCCAGGGCAGGGCAAGCCATTCGAAGACGTCTTTCAGCCCGAACCAGGCGACGATCAGCAGCAGGAGTGTCAGGCCGAGCGACTTGAACAGCACCGACCGGAACGGCGGCGTGAAGAGGCGGCTGGCGGCAAGACGGGCGGCATCGAGGATCATCGGCAACTCCTGGAGCAATTCCGGCGAACGTGGGAACCGGCTTCGCGTCCTGTTTCGCAAGAGGCAGGGCGGCAGTGCACCGGTGCGGTCCGGCCAATGGCCGGGCGCCCCGGTCGGGCAGAATGTCACATGGGCATTGCAGCCGCTCCCTGCAAGCCCGGTTTTTCTTGCAATGCAGCATTGTTGCGCTACAGAGGGAGGCATTGCAGGCTGCGCCGTTCAAGGCGGCAAGGGGACCAGAGCCATGAGCCAGTACGACGTCTTGTGCATCGGCAATGCCATTGTCGACATCATTGCCCGCTGCGAGGATGATTTCCTCGTCGCCAATGCCATTCACAAGGGGGCCATGAACCTGATCGACGCCGAACGGGCCGAGACGCTCTATGCTGCCATGGGACCGGCGGTCGAGATGTCGGGTGGCAGCGCCGGCAACACGGCAGCCGGTATCGCCTCGCTCGGCGGCAGGGCGGCCTATTTCGGCAAGGTCAGCAATGACAGTCTCGGCCGCATCTTCTCCCACGACATCCGCGCCCAGGGCGTCGCCTTCGACACCCGACCGCTCACCGGAAACCCGCCCACCGCCCGCTCGATGATCTTCGTGACGCCGGACGGCGAACGGTCAATGAACACCTATCTCGGCGCCTGCGTCGAGCTGGGTCCGGAAGACGTCGAGGAAGACAAGGCGAAGGCAGCGAAGGTCACCTATTTCGAGGGTTACCTCTGGGATCCGCCGCGTGCCAAGGAAGCTATCCGCCAGACCGCGGCCCTGGCCCACGCCGCTGGCCGGGAAGTGTCCATGACCCTCTCCGACCCGTTCTGCGTCGACCGCTACCGCGAGGAATTCCTCGACCTGATGCGTTCCGGCACGGTCGACATCGTCTTCGCCAACGAGCACGAGCTGAAGTCGCTCTACCAGACAGCGGATTTCGACACCGCCCTGGCCGCGGCCCGCGAGGATTGCAAGCTGATTGCCGTGACCCGCTCCGAAAAGGGATCGGTCATTCTCAAGGGCACGGAAACGGTGATCGTGGAAGCCATCGCCGTCGACGAGATCGTGGACACCACCGGTGCCGGCGACCTCTATGCCGCCGGCTTTCTCTACGGTTACACGGCGGGCCTGCCGCTGGCGACCTGCGGCGAGCTTGGATCGCTGGCCGCCGGCATCGTCATCCAGCAGATCGGCCCCCGGCCGCAGGTCAACCTGCGCAACAAGGCCGCGCAACACGGCCTGGTCTGACCGGCTTCACCGCTTGTCGCCGTCATCGCTGCGAAGCACGCCCTCGCGCTTCAGTTCCGCCTCGGAGCGGCCGGGCCGCGGACGGTAACCGGGTATCCGCCAGCCAAACGCCAGCGCCCCGCCGCGCACCACCAGGGCGGCCGCGAATCCCGCAGGCGCCGCAAGCCAGACAGGCGCGCCGCCAAAGGTGGCCAGCGTGAAAACCGCGGCGCCCACCATGGCCGCGGTGACGTAGATTTCCGGCCGCATCAGCACGGACGGTTCGCCGGCCAGTGTATCGCGGGCAACGCCGCCGAAGGTCGCGGTCAGCATGCCGGTCACGATGGCGATGGTGGCCGATCCGGTGGCCGCCAGTCCCTTTGCCGCGCCCATCACGCCATAGGCGGCGAGCCCGATCGCGTCCAGCCAGACCAGCCAGCGGTACCGGCTCTCCACCAGGTGGGCGGTGAAGAAGACGATCACCGCGATGGCCGCGCAGGTGAGGATGTAGGAGGGATCGCGGACCCAGAACACAGGCGCCTGTCCGAGAATGAGGTCACGCAGCGTGCCGCCGCCGATCCCCGTGATGACGGCGAAGAACAGGAAGCCGATGATGTCGAGCTGCCGGCGCGAGGCTGCAAGCGCCCCCGTCGCGGCGAAGACCGCGACACCGGCAAGGTCGAGGAGCGTCAGAACGTTCATGGCAACAAGCCATGCCACGCATGCCGCCCCCGCTCAACGAAAAAGGCGGCCCGGTGAGGCCGCCTTCGGGAACTCCAGGCAGGACGCTCAGGCGTCGCCTTCGGCCTGCGGGTTCACCGGGCCGGGTTCCGGCGCCTTGGGCGCGGCCTTCGGACCGCCGCTCGCCACGCCGACCATGGCAGGGCGCAGCACCCGGTCGCCGATCACGTAGCCGGTCTGCACCACCTGGACCACGGTCTGGCTTGGAACCTCGGGGTTCGGCACTTCGAACATCGCCTGGTGATAGTTCGGGTCGAAACGCTCACCCTCGGGGTTGATTTTCCTTACCCCATGGCGCTCGAGGGCGCCCGCCATGTCCCGCGCGGTCATTTCCACGCCCTCGATCAGCGCGATGAAACCGGCCTCTTCCGAGCGCCGCGCATGTTCCGGCAACGCCTCGATGGCGCGTGACAGGTTGTCGGCCACGGCCAGCATGTCGCGCGCGAAATTGGCGATGGCATAGGAGCGGGCATCACCCACCTCGCGCTGCGTGCGCTTGCGCAGGTTCTCCATCTCGGCGGCGGCACGCAGCAGCCGGTCTTTCAGATCGGCATTCTCCGCTTCCAGTGCCGCAGCCGGATCGTCCCGGCCGGCGTCCGCGGCGTTTGCCTGGGTTTCCATTTCCGGATTTTCCTCGGTCATGGCCGCCTCGTTGGCCATGCGGGTCTCCTTGGAGCCTTCGGTCATGTCGCTCGTCCTGTGTCGTTTGCAGGGCTCTTGGCCCTTGTCTGGGGTTGCGCCGCATATCGAACTTCAGGCCGGAAAAATCAAGGCTCGCGGTTGCGGTCAGCGGATCATCCGGCTGATCACCTGGGCCGTGTAGTCGACCACGGGCACGATCCGGGCATAGTTCAGCCGGGTCGGCCCGATCACGCCGAGGGCCCCGACCACGCGCGATTCCGCATCGCGGTAAGGGGCCACCACCAAAGACGAGCCCGACAGCGAGAACAGCTTGTTCTCCGAGCCGATGAAGATTCGAACGCCTGAGCCTTCCTCGGCCATGTCGAGCAGCTGGACCAGGCCTTCCTTGGTCTCCAGGTCGTCGAACAGGTGGCGCAGAAGGTCCAGCTCCGCCTGGGCGGTGACATTCTCCAGCAGGTTGGCGCGGCCGCGCACGATCAGCCGTGCCGGCAGCGACGCGCCGTCGCCGGACCACACCGCGATGCCCTTTCGAACGAGGTCTGCCGAAAGCGAATCCAGTGCCTGCCGGGTTTGCTCCATCACGCGGGCGATCTCGGTGCGCGCCTCCGCCAGCGTCCGTCCGCGGATATTGGCGTTGAGGAAGTTGGAAGCCTCGACGAGCTGGCTCTGCGTCACTCCGGCGGGAACCTCGATGATGCGGTTTTCCACGTCGCCCGACTGCGATACCAGCACCGCCAGGGCCTTGCCGGGTTCCAGCTGGATGAACTCGATATGCTTGAGCGGTGCTTCGCTCTTGGCGGCCAGCACCATGCCGGCCCCGCGGGTAAGGCCCGAGAGCATCTGGCTGGCCTCGGTCAGCATGTATTCCAGGTTATGGCCTGCGCCCGAGGCCGCGACCTGCGAATCGATCATGTTGCGCTCGTCTTCCGACAGCGCGCCGACTTCCATGAACGCATCGACGAAGAAGCGCAGCCCTGCCTGTGTCGGAAGCCGGCCGGCGGAGACATGCGGAGAATAGATCAGGCCGAGATGCTCCAGGTCCGACATCACGTTGCGGATGGTGGCCGGAGAAAGCGATTGCGGCAGCAGGCGCGATAGGTTGCGCGACCCGAGCGGCTCGCCGTCCTTCAGGTAGCTGTCGACGATCACCCGGAAAATGTCGCGTGCTCTCGTGTCGAGCAATGGCAGCGTCGATTCAGTCACGTGCTGGGTCATGGGTCAACCTAGTGCATGGACTTCCAATATATAATCGGCCGCGCGGCGAACTCAATGTTTGCCAGCGGATCGGCGGAACGCTAGAAGGCCAGTCTGATCCATAGCCCAAGTCCGAGGTTCCCGATGCGTCCGTCGAAACGCCAGCATGATGAAATGCGCCCCGTCCTGTTCGAGCGCGGAGTGTCCAAGCATGCCGAGGGATCCTGCCTCGTCAAGTTCGGCGACACCCACGTGCTCTGCACGGCCAGCCTCGAGGAACGCGTGCCCGGCTGGATGCGCAACTCCGGCCGCGGCTGGGTGACGGCGGAGTACGGCATGCTGCCGCGCGCCACCGGCGACCGCATGCGCCGCGAGGCCTCGGCGGGCAAGCAGGGCGGCCGCACGCTCGAAATCCAGCGCCTGATCGGCCGTTCGCTGCGCGCCGTCGTCAACCTCGATGCGCTGGGCGAGCGCCAGGTCACCGTCGACTGCGATGTCATCCAGGCCGACGGCGGCACGCGAACCGCCTCGATCACCGGCGGCTTCGTGGCACTGCACGATTGCCTGACCTGGATGGAAGCCCGTTCCATGGTTCGCGTCGCCGACGTGCTCAAGGATCATGTCGCGGCCATTTCCTGCGGCCTCTACAACGGTGCCCCGGTGCTCGACCTCGACTACATCGAGGACTCCTCGGCCCAGGCCGATGCCAATTTCGTCATGACCGGCAAGGGCGGCATCGTCGAGATCCAGGGAACTGCGGAGGGCGAGGCCTTCAGCGAGGACGAGTTCAACCAGTTGATGGGCCTGGCCCGCAAGGGCATCACCCGCCTCGTCGACCTGCAGAAGATGGCGATCGGCTGATCCATGCAAGCCAAGGGCATCCTGGAAACGGCGATCTATGCCGGCGACCTTGATGCCGCCGAAACCTTCTGGGCGGACGTGATCGGCCTGGAGCGCATTCTCAGGGTGGACGGCCGCCACGTCTTTTTCCGCTGCGGCGACGGCGTGCTTCTCGTCTTCAATCCGGCCGCCACTGCCCGTCCGCCCTCCGATCCGGCGATGCCGGTGCCGCCGCACGGGGCACATGGACCGGGCCATGTCTGCTTTCGCGCATCGGGCGACGAGATCGACGCCTGGCGGACGCACCTGGAAGGCCATGACATCGCCATCGAGGCGGATTTCCGCTGGCCGAACGGCGCCCGTTCCATCTACTTCCGCGATCCGGCGGGCAATTCCGTCGAATTCGCCGAACCATCCATCTGGGGCCTTGAATGAGCACTGAAACCGTCCGCCCGCTCGCCAGCCGCGAGATCGTCGTGGCCACGCACAATGCCGGCAAGCTGGCCGAGATCCGTGACCTGATCGGGCCCTTCGGCTTTGCCGCGAAATCCGCCGGCGAACTGGACCTGCCCGAACCGGAGGAGACCGGCACCACCTTCGAGGAGAACGCCGCCATCAAGGCGCTGGCCGCTGCCAGGGCCACCGGCCTGCCGGCCCTGTCGGATGATTCCGGCCTCTGCGTCGATGCGCTCGACGGCCAGCCCGGCGTCTACACCGCCGACTGGGCGCAGAAGGCCGACGGCACCCGCGATTTCGCCATGGCGATGCGCAATGTCGAGGAGCGCCTGCAGGCCGCGGGCGCGCTGACCGATGACCGCCGGACGGGCCGCTTTGTTGCCGTGCTCTGCCTCGCCTGGCCCGATGGCCACACCGAGTTCTTCCGCGGCGAGGTGGAAGGCACGCTTGTCTGGCCGCCGCGCGGAGAACGGGGCTTCGGCTACGACCCGGTCTTCCGGCCGGAAGGGCACGAGCGCACCTTCGGCGAGATGCCGGCGACAGAGAAACATGGCTGGGAAGCCGGCCGCGGCGACCTCGGCCTGTCGCATCGCGCCCGCGCCTTCGCCCTTTTCGCGCGCGAGAAACTGGGCGCCGAATGAGCGTGAACCGCGACGACGGCACGCCGGGCTTCGGCGTTTATGTCCATTGGCCGTTCTGCGCGGCCAAGTGCCCCTATTGCGATTTCAATTCCCATGTCCGCCACCAGCCGGTCGACCAGCCGCGCTTCGCCGCTGCCTTCCGCCGCGAACTGGAGACGATGCACGCGCGCACCGGGCCGAAGGAGGTCACCTCCATCTTCATGGGCGGCGGAACGCCCTCGCTGATGCAGCCGGAAACCGTGGCCGCGATCCTCGATACCGTAGCGGAGCTGTGGACCGTTCCTGACGGCATCGAGATCACCATGGAGGCAAACCCGCAGAGCGCCGACGCCGGCCGCTTTGCCGGCTATCGTGCCGCCGGCGTCAACCGCCTGTCGCTGGGCGTCCAGGCGCTCAACGATGCCGACCTGAAGTTCCTCGGCCGCCTCCACGATGCCCGCGAGGCGCTCGATGCCATCGAACTGGCGCGCGGCACCTTCCCGCGCCTGTCCTTCGACCTCATCTATGCCCGGCCGGGCCAGACGCCGGAGGCCTGGAAGACGGAACTCGAGGAGGCCATTGCCCATGCCGCCGACCACCTGTCGCTCTACCAGCTGACGATCGAGGAGGGCACACCCTTCTTCGCCCTCCATGCCGCCGGCAAGATCGCGACGCCGGACGCCGACGCGGGCGCCGCGCTCTATGAGTTGACCCAGGAGATCACGGGCAGGCACGGTCTCCCGGCCTACGAGATTTCCAACCACGCCATGCCGGGGGCCGAAAGCCGCCACAACCTGACCTATTGGCGCTACGGCGAATATGTCGGCGCTGGTCCGGGCGCACACGGCCGTTTCGTGGAAAACGGCCGACGCATCGTCACCATGGCCGAACGGGTGCCCGAGGCCTGGCTGGCGCGCGTCGAGGACCGGGGCCACGGCGTTGCCGATGGCGAGGTACTCACCCGTGGGCAGGAAGCCGATGAAATGCTGCTGATGGGCCTGCGCCTGCGCGAAGGCCTCGATCTCGCCCGCTACGAGGAAACCGCGGGCCGTCCGCTTCTGCCGGAACGTATCGCGGTCCTGCAGGACGAGGGGCTGGTCGAGCCGCTCGGCAATTCGCGCCTGCGCGTCACGCCTGCCGGCATGATCGTACTCGACGCCGTGGTCGCCGACCTCGCCCGGTAGTCAGGCCCGAGATGGCGGGATGGCGGCCTCTGCCTCGTCGCGGCCCAGCGCGGCCAGGACTTGCGCCACGATATGCGGCGCGTTGAGCCCGGCCTCGTCGTACATCTTCGAGGGGCTGTCATGCTGGATGAAGCTGTCCGGCAGCACCATGGAGCGGATCCGCAGGCCGCGGTCGAGATGGCCGTTCAGGGCCAGGAAATGCAGCACGTGGCTGCCGAAGCCGCCGACCGCGCCTTCCTCGATCGTGATCAGCACCTCGTGCTCGCGTGCCAGGCGCGCCACCAGGTCCTCGTCCAGCGGCTTGGCGAAGCGGGCATCCGCCACCGTCGTCGAAAGCCCGCGCGTTTCGAGGTCTTCCGCCGCCTTGACGCATTCGGCCAGCCGCGTGCCGAAAGAGAGAAGTGCAACCTTGCTGCCCTCGCGCACGACGCGGCCCTTGCCCAGCGCCAGCACCTGCCCGCGTTCCGGCATGTCCACGCCGACGCCCTCGCCGCGCGGGAAGCGCACCGAGGAGGGCCGGTCGTCGATGGCCAGCGACGTGGCCACCATGTGCTTCAGTTCCGCCTCGTCGGCGGCGGCCATCACCACGAAGCCGGGCAGGTTGGCCAGGTAGGCGATGTCGAAGGAACCGGCGTGCGTCGGCCCGTCAGCACCCACGAGTCCGGCCCGGTCGATCGCGAAGCGCACCGGCAGGCCCTGGATCGCCACGTCGTGAACCACCTGGTCATAGCCGCGCTGCAGGAAGGTGGAATAGATCGCGCAGACCGGTTTCATGCCCGCGCCGGCCAGCCCGGCGGCAAAGGTCACCGCGTGCTGTTCGGCGATACCGACATCGAAGGTCCGCGACGGGAAGCGCTTGCCGAACAGGTCCAGCCCGGTGCCGGACGGCATGGCCGCCGTGATCGCCACGACGCGTTCATCCTCTTCCGCCTCCCGGATCAGGCTCTCGGCAAACACCTTCGTGTAGGACGGCGCGTTGGATGTTGCCTTCTTCTGCTCGCCGGTGATGACGTCGAACTTGGCGACGCCGTGATACTTGTCCGCCGCCCGTTCGGCCGGGCCGTAGCCCTTACCCTTCTTGGTCAGCGCGTGGATCAGCACCGGCCCCGTCGCCCGCGCCTTCACCGTGCGCAGGACCGAGAGCAATTGCTCCATGTCGTGCCCGTCGATGGGACCGACGTAGGAAAAGCCCAGTTCTTCGAACAGCGTGCCGCCGACGACCATGCCCTTGACCAGGTGCTTGGCCCGCTCCGCGCCTTCGCGGAAGGGCGGCGGCAGCAGTTCCAGCGCGCTCTTGGCGATCGTCTTGAAGTCCTGCAGCGGCTTTTCCGTGTACAGCCGCGAGAGGTAGCGCGACATGGCGCCGACCGGCGGCGCGATCGACATCTCGTTGTCATTGAGGATCACGAACAGGCGCTTGCCGAGATGTCCGGCGTTGTTCAGCGCCTCGTAGGCCATGCCGGCCGACATCGCGCCGTCGCCGATCACCGCGATGGCGTCGCCCGTGTCCATGCCGAAATCGCGCGCTGCGGCGAAACCGAGGGCGGCGGAGATCGACGTCGAGGAATGGGCCGTGCCGAACGGGTCGTACTCGCTTTCGCTGCGCTTGGTGAAGCCGGACAGGCCGCCGCCCTGCCGCAGCGTGCGGATGCGGTCGCGCCGCCCGGTCAGGATCTTGTGCGGGTAGGCCTGGTGGCCGACATCCCACACGATCTTGTCGCGCGGTGTGTTGAACACCGCATGCAGCGCCACCGTCATTTCGACGACGCCGAGCGACGCGCCGAGATGACCGCCGGTTACGGAGACGGCGGAAATCGTTTCTGCGCGCAATTCATTGGCCAGCCGGGCCAGGTCACCATCCGACAGGCGCTTCAGGTCGGCCGGGCTTTCCACCTGGTCGAGCAATGGCGTATGCGGCCTGTCTTGGGTCACGGGGCTGGCCCTCCGGGTTGTCTGTCTGCCGCAATCGGGCGGCAGCTTGGTCTGGGGCATCAACTAGTTCAGCCGGTGGCCCTTTGCAACGGCCAGAACGCCGAGCCTTCCCGCACCTTTGTCGCAGAAACCGTGCAGGCGGGCCATCCGCGCCGTCAGCGCGCGCTGGCGGTCATCTGCAACCCGCCTTCCGGCTGGGTAGTCAGCTTCTGCACCGGCCAGGGCTCGGGCGCTCCGGGCGCCATGTCGAAACGCCAGCGGCGCATCAGCACGCCAAGCGCAATGACGGCTTCCTGCAGCGCGAACGACGCACCGATGCAGATGCGCGGCCCGGCGCCGAACGGCAGGTACTGGAAGCGGCCCACCGCCTCGCGGTTTTCCGGCCAGAACCGCTCGGGCACGAAAGCGTCCGGCCGGTCCCAGTAGAGCCGGTGGCGATGCAGGACCCAGGGCATGACAAGCACCTGCGTGCCGGCCGCGATCGTTTCGCCGTTCCACTCGAAACCGGCGATCGCCTCGCGGTTGATCGACGGGGCAGGCGGATAGAGCCGCAGCGCTTCCTCGAAGGCGGCCCGGGTATACGGCATGGCGTCGAGCCAATCGTAGGGATCGTTGACCTCGGCCGTTACGCGGTCCACTTCCTCCTCCACCCGGAGGCGTTCCTCCGGCGCGTGGGCCAGCAGGTAGAGCGTCCAGCCGAGCGCCCGGGCCGTGGTCTCGTGGCCGGCGCCGATGAAGGTGATGATGTTGTCCTCCACCTCGTCGCGGGTCAGCCCGTCCGGTCCTTCGGCCTTCAGCAGCAGCGTCAGGAAATCCTCCGGCACGTCCGCGCCGCGATCGAGCTTCGCGCGCCGCATGGCCATGGTTTCGCGAACGATCTGCCGGAAGAAGGCCAGCGCCTTTCGTCCCCGCAGCCGCGTGATCCGCGGTAGCCAGTCCGGCGCGGCCAGGAGATCGAGCGGGTCGACCCGCCCCATGGTTTCCAGAAGCCTCTCGACGCGGTCGCCGAACAGGTCGGGATCACCCGCGATCTCGTTGGAAAACAGCGTCTCGGCGAGGATTTCATAGGTCAGTTGCGTCATGTCGTGGGCCATGTCGAAGGCCCCGTCGCGGGTCTCGTAGATCGCAGCGAACCGCTCCGCCCGGGCAAGCATCGGTCCGGCAAAGCCGCGGATATGGCGCGGCGTGAACACCGGCGCCATGGCCTTGCGCCCGCGCTTCCAGGTTTCGCCTTCGGCCGTCAGCAGTCCGTCGCGCAGGATCGGCCGGAGGATTTTCTGGCGCACCCGCGCCATGCGGAAATTGCGCGCGTCATCGACCAGGACATGGCGCACCAGCGCGGGGTCGTTGGCGATCAGCAAGGGCCCGCCGATTCCGCCGCGCACGTGAATGACCGGCTCGTTGTAGGACGGCTCGCCCCACAGCTCGAGCGGATTGCGGTAGACGATGCGCACCATCTGGAGAAAGGAGGGCGGCGTCGTGCGCGGCTTCGGCGCGGGCGGGACGAAGGGTTGCGGTCGGCTGTCCATGATCGGGCTCCAGTCTGCCCCGAATGTAGGGTCGTCGGGCCCGGTAATCCAGCGACGGGGAGGGATACGACCGAAGGCATATCTAAATTAGGGTGTAGTCGATTGACAATTCTATCTTGGATTGTTCCGATCGCGCCCGTCGAACGGCCTGAATCGCCGTTCCGGGACTGGGAGGATGACCATGAAATCAGTGTTTCTGAAAATCGCCGCGTCGGCCGTTCTGGCTGCCGGCCTCGCCGGCTCGGCCGCCGCATCCGAGTGCATTGCACCGGCCAATCCGGGCGGCGGCTGGGACTTCACCTGCCGCCAGGTCGGCAAGGCGATGCAGGATCTCAAGCTCGTCGACGGCACGGTGCAGGTGACCAACCTGGCTGGTGGCGGCGGTGGCGTCGCATTTGCCGAGGTCGTCAACAAGCGAAACGACGACAACGACCTGATCGTGGCGGCGTCCTCGGCGACGGCCACGCGCCTGGCCCAGGGCGCGTATCCGGGCAACACGATGGACCAGGTCCGCTGGCTCGCATCGGTCGGGGCGGACTACGGGGTCATCGCCGTGGCCAAGGACTCCCCGATCCGGACGCTTCCCGAACTGATGGACCGGATCAAGGCCGATCCGGCATCGGTGTCGGTCGCCGGCGGCTCTGCCGTTGGCGGTTGGGACCACCTGAAGGTCCTGTTGGCGGCCAAGAAGGCCGGCGTCGACGATGTCCGCAAGATCAAGTATGTCGCCTTCGACGGTGGTGGCGAAGCCGTGACACAGCTGCTTGCCGGCTCTGTCCAGGCTTTCACCGGCGATGCCTCGGAGGCCAAGGGCTTTGTCGATTCCGGCGACATCCGGGTCATCGCCGTCCTGGCGCCCGAACGGCTTGAAGGCGATTTCGCGGCCTTTCCGACGGCGAAGGAGCAGGGGATCGACGTGATCGGCGCCAACTGGCGCGGGTTCTACGCGCCCGGTGGCATGTCCGACGCTGCCTATGACGCCTGGGTGGAGAAGATCGGCGCGGTCTATGACTCCGCCGAATGGAAATCCGTCATGGCATCCAACGGACTGGCCAGCCTCAACCTGCGCGGCAAGGCGTTCCAGGATTTTGTCGCCGGGAGCATCCGGTCGATCCAGGACCTGTCGCGCGAGATCGGCATCGTCCAATAGGCGCTTTCGCGGCCGCGTCCCCGGCGGTGCGGCCGCCTGTCACCGTCATTCCGTACAAATTGAGAAGGCAGGTCGTCGA
Source organism: Zhengella mangrovi (assembly GCF_002727065.1). GTDB lineage: Bacteria > Pseudomonadota > Alphaproteobacteria > Rhizobiales > Rhizobiaceae > Zhengella > Zhengella mangrovi. The sequence goes on from NZ_PDVP01000001.1 coordinate 364,054, forward strand.
TGAGTGACCGGATACTGGGTGGCGTCTGCGTCGCCCTGGCCATTTTCTATGTCTGGGCTGCGACGCAGATCCGCCTGAGCTTCATCTCCGATCCGGTCGGCCCCCGCACCTTCCCGATCATCGTCGGCATCCTGTTCGGATTGTCTGGGCTCGTGCTCATGCTGCGCCCGGACCCCGATCCCGCCTGGCCGAATGCCGGCCGGCTGGCGGAAATCGCCGCGGCGGTGATCCTGCTCGCCGGCTACGCCAGCCTTCTGCCGCGCTTCGGTTTCGTCGCCACGACGGCGGTGACGGCAGGCTTCCTGTCATGGCGCCTCGGCGCGCGGCCGGCGGCGGCCGCCTTCGCCGGACTGGCCATATCGGTCGGCATCTATGTTGTGTTTCATCTCGTGCTCGGGCTGTCGCTGGCCCGTGGCCCCTGGGGTTTCTGAGGAGGACCGGCCATGGATGTGCTCTCGTCTCTCGGTGACGGCTTCACGATCGCGATTACCTGGCAAAACCTTGGCCTCGCCTTTGTCGGCTGTTTCCTCGGCACCATCATCGGCGCCCTGCCGGGGCTCGGTCCGTCGAACGGTGTTGCCATCCTCATCCCGCTCGCCTTCACCCTCGGCCTGCCCGCCACGCCGGCGCTGATCCTGCTGACCTCGGTCTACTACGGCGCCATGTACGGTGGCCGCATCTCCTCCATCCTGCTCAACATCCCTGGCGATGAACCCGCGATGATGACGACCCTGGATGGCCACCCCATGGCGCTGAAGGGCCAGGCAGGAGAAGCCCTGGCCATCTCGGGCCTGGCGTCCTTCGTCGGCTCGTTCTTCGCCACCTGGGGGCTGGTCTTCCTGGCGCCGCAGCTCGTCAAGGTGGCGCTTCTCTTCGGCCCGGCGGAATATTTCGCGCTCTTCGCCCTGGCCTTCGCCACCCTGGGCGGCCTGGCAAGCCGCAACCAGGCCAAGGCGGCGCTGGCGGCGACATTCGGCCTGGCCATCGCCATGATCGGCGTCGACGGCCAGACCGGCGTGCCGCGTCTCTCCTTTGGCGAGGTCCATCTTTATGACGGCATCGACTTCCTCGTTGCCATCGTCGGGCTCTTCGCCCTGTCCGAGGTCTTCGTCTTCCTCGAGCACCGCAAACCCGGCGAGGATGGCGCGCCAAGGCCCGCGCTCGGCCGGGTCATCCCGCCCGCGGGCATGGTCCGCAGCTGTCTTGGCGCCATGTCGCGCAGCACGGTCGTCGGCTTCATTGCCGGGGTTCTGCCGGGTGCCGGTGCCTCCCTCGGCTCTTTCCTCGCCTATGGCCTGGAGAAGAAGATCGCCGGCAATGCGGAAACCTTCGGGTCCGGCGATCCGCGCGGCGTCGCGGCCCCGGAAGCCGGCAACAATGCTGCCGCCGGCGGCGCGCTGGTACCCATGCTGGCGCTCGGCGTGCCCGGGTCCGGCACCACGGCCGTCCTGCTCGCCATGTTGCTGGCGCTCAACATCACGCCCGGCCCGCTGCTGTTCGCCAAGAACCCGGACGTCGTCTGGGGCCTGATCGCCGCGCTCTTCATCGCCAACGTCATGCTCCTGCTGATGAACATCCCGCTGGTCGGGCTGTTCGTGCGCGTTCTCATGGTCCCGACCCGCTACCTCATGCCGACGGTCGCGATGGTCTCCTTCGTCGGGATCTACGGCATTTCCGGCTCGACCTTCGACCTGATGGTGATGATCGTCTTCGGTGTTATCGGCTGGGTCCTGCGCAAGATGGACGTGCCGCTGGTTCCCGTCATTCTCGGCATCCTGCTGGGCAACCAGATGGAGGTGAACCTCCGCCGGGAACTGACCATTTCCAACGGCGACTGGACGGCGCTGGTCCACTCGCCGCTGGCCATCGCCTTGTGGCTGGTGGCTGTGGCCGGGTTCCTTGCGCCGCTTCTGGTTGGCCGCTACCTGCGCCCGCGGTCGGCAAGCCCGATCGCCGACGAGGCGAACAGCGGCGACTGAACCTTCAAAATGGCCGGGCAGCCGGGCCCGACAGCCATGCAATCCCCAGCTCAATGGGGTCGCTGCATTTGGAAAAGGGCCTTGATTCGCCTATATCTTGACCATGTGCGGATGCGTGATTCGCGGCAGGCTTTGCGCATCCGGTGAACAGGCAGGAAGAAACGGATCTCCATGACCGAAACGCCCGAGACGACACCCGGCGCAAACCCGGAGTACGGTGCCGAATCCATCAAGGTTCTCAAGGGCCTGGACGCGGTTCGCAAGCGCCCCGGCATGTATATCGGCGACACCGATGACGGCTCGGGCCTGCACCACATGGTCTACGAGGTGGTCGACAACGCCATCGACGAGGCGCTCGCCGGTCATGCCGACCGCGTGACGGTGACGCTGAACGCCGACGGATCGGTGACCGTGACCGACAACGGCCGCGGCATTCCGACCGACATCCACACCGGCGAAGGCGTCTCCGCGGCCGAGGTCATCATGACCCAGCTCCATGCCGGCGGAAAGTTCGACCAGAATTCCTACAAGGTCTCCGGCGGTCTGCATGGCGTCGGCGTTTCGGTGGTCAACGCGCTTTCCGTCATGCTCAAGCTGAAGATCGCCCGCAAGGGCAAGTGGCACGAGATGACCTTCACCCACGGCGTCGCCGACGCGCCGCTGGCCGTCACCGGCGATGCGGGCAGCTACACCGGCACCGAGGTTACTTTCCTGCCCTCGCAGGAAACCTTCACCAAGACCGAATTCGACTATGCCACGCTGGAACACCGGCTGCGCGAACTGGCCTTCCTGAATTCCGGCGTCCGCATCGTGCTGACCGACAACCGCCATGCCGACGTCAAGCAGGTGGAACTGCACTACGAGGGTGGCCTCGAGGCCTTCGTGAAATATCTCGACCGCGCCAAGAAGCCGCTGGTGGAGACGCCCATCGCCATTCTCGGCGAGAAGGACGGCATCACCGTGGAGGTGGCGCTGTGGTGGAACGACAGCTACCACGAGAACGTGCTCTGCTTCACCAACAACATTCCCCAGCGGGACGGTGGCACCCATCTGGCCGGCTTCCGTGGCGCGCTGACGCGCCAGATCACCGGCTATGCCGATTCGTCGGGCCTGATGAAAAAGGAAAAGGTGACACTGACCGGCGATGATTGCCGCGAAGGCCTCACCGCCGTCCTGTCGGTCAAGGTGCCCGATCCCAAGTTCTCGTCCCAGACCAAGGACAAGCTGGTGTCATCGGAGGTCCGTCCCGTGGTGGAAAGCCTGATGAACGAGAAGCTTGCCGAATGGCTGGAGGAGCATCCGGCCGAGGCGAAATCGCTGGTCGGCAAGGTGGTCGAGGCCGCTGCTGCACGCGAGGCGGCCCGCAAGGCGCGTGAACTGACGCGCCGCAAGGGCGTGCTCGACATCACGTCGCTGCCGGGCAAGCTGGCCGACTGCCAGGAAAAGGACCCGGCCAAGTCGGAGATTTTCATCGTCGAGGGTGATTCCGCCGGCGGCTCGGCCAAGTCGGGCCGCTCGCGCCAGAACCAGGCGATCCTGCCGCTGCGCGGCAAGGTACTCAACGTCGAGCGCGCGCGCTTCGACCGCATGATCTCCTCCGACCAGATCGGCACGCTGATCACCGCGCTCGGCACCGGCATCGGCAAGGACGAGTTCAACCCGGAAAAGCTGCGCTACCACAAGATCATCATCATGACGGACGCCGACGTTGACGGCGCCCACATCCGCACCCTGCTGCTGACGTTCTTCTTCCGCCAGATGCCGGAACTGATCGAGCGCGGCCACCTCTACATCGCCCAGCCGCCGCTCTACAAGGTGACGCGCGGCAAGTCGTCGGTCTACCTGAAAGACGAGGCTGCCTTCGAGAACTACCTCATCGAGAGCGGTCTCGACGAGGCTTCGCTGGAGATGGGAACCGGCGAGGTGCGGTCTGGCCAGGACCTGCGGGCCGTCATCGACGATGCACTCGCCGTCCGCACCCTGGTCCAGGGCCTGCATTCGCGCTATGACCGCGCGGCGGTCGAACAGGCGGCCATCGCCGGCGCGCTCGACCCCGCCATTCTTGCTGATCCGGCCCGTGCCGCCGAGATGGCGGCCCGTATCGCGGAGCGTCTCGACCTGATTTCCGAGGAGACCGAACGGGGTTGGGAAGGCCGTGTCAGCCCGGCCAACGATCCCGATGCGCCGGGCTCCGGCGGTTACGTGCTGGAACGCACCGTGCGCGGCGTCAAGGAGGCCGTGCATCTCGATGCCGCACTCGTCGGCTCCGCCGATGCCCGCGCCCTCAATCGCTATGCCGGTCGCCTGCACGAGGTCTATGGCACGCTGCCGGTGCTGCGCCGCAAGGACAAGGCCGAGACGATTGCCGGTCCGCTGCAATTGCTCGAAGGCGTGTTCGCCACCGGCCGCAAGGGCATCCAGATGCAGCGCTACAAGGGTCTCGGCGAGATGAACGCCGAGCAGCTCTGGGAAACGACGCTCGATCCCTCGGCCCGCTCCCTGCTGCAGGTCAAGGTGAACGACGCGACCGACGCGGATTCCCTCTTTGCCCGCCTGATGGGCGACGAGGTGGAGCCGCGCCGCGAGTTCATCCAGGACAACGCCCTGTCCGTCGCCAACCTGGACGTCTGACTTGCACGGTTCGGGCGCCAGGCATCCCTTCGACGCGGCCATCGCGCTGGAACAGCTGGCGCCCGGTCGTTTCGCCGGCAAGACCTCGCCGGTCTACGCGAACATGGCTGGTCCCTTCGGCGGTGTGACGGCCGCGACCTTTCTCAACGCCGTTTTTCTGCATCCGGACAAGGCTGGCGATCCGGTGTCACAGACCGTCAATTTCTGCGGCGCCATCGCCGACGGCCATTTCGAGATCGACTGCCGACTGGTGCGCGGCGGCAAATACACCCAGCACTGGATGCTCGAACTGACCCAGCAGGGCGAGACCCGCGGCACGGCCACCGTGGTGACCGGCGCTCGGGGCGACGTCTTTTCCCATCACGATACGGCCATGCCGGACGCCCCGCCGCCGGATTCCGTCGAGCCCCTGCCCATGCCGGGGCCGCTCAAGTGGCTGAACGCCTACGAGTTCCGCTTCATCGAGGGACGCCCGGAGATTTCCCGGGAACCGTTCGAGCCGCTTCGCGATTCCCGGTCGCTGCTCTGGATCGCCGACCGCCCGCGCAGGGCGCTCGATCACCTGTCACTGGCCGCCATCGCCGATGCCTTCCTGCTTCGGCTTCTCAAGGTGCGCGGCACCTGGGCGCCGATGGGCACCGTCTCGCTCACCACCTATTTCCATGCAACGGCGGACGAGATCGCCCGCCATGGCCATGGGCCGCTCCTCGGCCAGGCGGTCTCCAAGCGCATGCACGCGCAGTTCTTCGATCAGCACATGGAACTCTGGGCGGCGGACGGAACATTGCTCGCCACCGGCGCACAGGTGGCCTGGTACAAGGCCTGAGCGACCGGCGGCAGGATGCTCATGGCATGCGTGTCCAGTGCCGGAACCGACAGCACGGTCGTCGCACCGATGCCGAACAGCACGGCGTTGACCACGAGGTAGATGAGCGCGGCGATGGCAAGGCGGGTGGACATGGTCTCTCTCACTGGCGATTGGTCTTCGGGAGACAACGCGCGCGCCTGCCACGGGGTTTCATGAACCGGAATGGCGGACGAAAAGGGCCGGGGTCCGATGACCCCGGCCTTCGTGTTTCCGCCCGGCACCCGGGATCAGGCGGCGCTTTCCAGCACCATGGTTCCCGCGCCGGTGTTCGAGATCGGGATGTGGTAGTTCTCGGTCACCTTGGTCACCTTGTCGCCCAGCGCGCCGCGCATCATCATCCACATCAGGAATTCGGTGCCCTGCGCGCCGGCCTTCTCCACCAGCTCATGACGGCCGATCCTGGTCAGCGCTACCGGGTCATCGACGATCTTCTCCATGCACATCTCGTCGAAATCGCGGTTGATGAAGCCCGCCCGCTCGCCGTCGAGCTGGTGTGACAGGCCGCCCGTGCCGAGAACCACGACCTTGATGTCTTCCGGCCAGGCGCGGATCGCGTCGCCCATGGCGCGGCCGAAATCATAGGCGCGCTTCAGCGTCGGGATCGGGTGCTGCACGGTGTTCGCCGAGACCGGGATCACGCGCGGCATGTCCGGTCCGCGGTCCGGCCAGAACAGCTGCATCGGCACGGTGAACCCGTGATCGACCGGCAGTTCCTGGCAGGAGGTCACGTCGAACTCGTGCTCCACCATGTGTTCGATGATGTGCCAGGACAGCTCCGGATAGCCGGGGTAAGGGTCCATCACCGGGATGCCCCAGCCCTCGTCGGCGTTCTGGTATTCATGCGCCGCGCCGATGGCAAACGTCGGCATCTGGTCGAGGAAGAAGGCCAGGCCATGGTCGTTGTAGATGACCACCGCCACGTCGGGCTTGTGATCGGCCAGCCACTGGTGAACCGCCGGGTAGCCGTCGAAGAACGGCTTCCAGTACGGATCGTCGTAGAGCTTCTTGGCGATGGCATTGCCGACCGCGGGTATGTGGGACGTCGTCAGTCCGCCGATGATCGTGGCCATGGTTATTTCCTCCCCGCCGCCAGAAGCTTTTCCTTGAACTCGTCCGTGGTCATGCCGGTCTGCTGCGCGCCGACGTCCTGCACCGAGAGACCGAAGATGCCCGCCAGCTTGGCGAGGTAGTAGATGTTGCCGCCCGCCTCGATCATCTTGAGCACGTTGAGCGAGCGCACCGCCTCCTTCTGGGGGTCGGTCAGTTTGAACTTCGTCATGTAGGCCTCCGGGTCCGCCTTGAAGGCCGCCCGGTTGTCGCCATCGTTGAACGAGTAGCACATCTTGTTGAGCTGGTAGCCCTTCATGGCCTGGCGGCCGTCGAAGAGCGTCGTCCCCGGGATGGAGACGTGATGGTCGAATGGAGCCTGTTCCATGGGCCCTTCCTTTCTCGTCGTTTCTCCTATCCCTCCAGGCCTTTTTGGCCCGCTGTCATTCTCCCCAGTAAAGGCGCATCGGGTTGTCCACGAGCAGCGCCTTCTGGAGTTTTTCGTTATTCGCGATTTTCGGGATGAAGTCGGTCAGCTTGCCGTCGTCAGGCATGTGCGACTTCATGTTCGGGTGCGGCCAGTCGGTGCCCCACAGCACGCGGTCCGGGAAACTCTCCACGATCCGCCTGGCGAATGGCACCACGTCGTCATAGCCGTCCGGGCCGGTGATCGACAGGCGTTCCGGGCACGAGACCTTCGACCAGACGTTCTCGTTCTCGGCCATGAGGTCGACGAAGCGCTGGAAACCGGGGCTGTCGACGCCTGCGGCAATGTCGGGCCGGCCCATGTGGTCGACCACGATGGTGGTCGGCAATTGCCTCAGGAAGGGCGTCAGCTCTTCCAGGTCCTGCGCCTCGAAATAGACCACGATGTGCCAGCCGAGCGTCGCGATCTTTTCCGCGATGCCGAGGAATACCTCTTTCGGCGTCGCATCCACGAGCCGCTTGACGAAGTTGAACCGCACGCCGCGCACGCCGGCCGCGTCCATGTCCTTGAGCTCGTCCATCGTGATGTCCGGGCCGACGGAAGCCACGCCGCGCGCCTTGTCACCGGCCGCGCGGCAGGCGTCCACGAGGGCGCGGTTGTCCTTGCCGTGGCAGGTCGCCTGCACGATCACGTTGCGGGAGAAACCGAGAAAGTCGCGCAGTTCGAACAGCTTTTCCTTCGGCGCGTCACAGGGCGTGTACTTGCGCTCCGGTGCGAAGGGAAACACGTCGCCCGGCCCGAAGACGTGGCAATGCGCATCGACCGCGCCCGGCGGCGGCGTGTAGACCGGCTTCGACGGGTTCGGGTGAAACGGCAGCCAGTCAGCGTCCATCGTGAATTTGCTCATCGTGTTCCCTCGATGTCAGGCGCCGAAGACGACGCCGTCAAAAAGCTTGCGCGCGGTGCGCAGGATGCCGGCACTCTCCATCGTGCCGTCGTCGTTCATTTCCGCGATCACCGTCATCTCGCCGGTCGGATGCTCGATGGCGAGCGACTTGCGGTCGCCGTCCGGGATGGAGGCCATGGCGGCCGCGGGCGATCCCGGCAGGAGGCAGGCCGTGGCCACCGACACCGCGCCAAGCACGCCGATGGAGGCATGGCAGCGGTGTGGAATGAAGGTCCGCGTCGAGATCGCGCCGCCGTTGCGCGCCGGGCTGACCATGGTCATCTTCGGCACCGATTTCTTTTCCACGTCGCCCAGGTTCATCAGCGGCCCGCATTTCAGCCGGATGGCTTCGAGCTTCGCGCGGAGGTCGGCATTGGCTTCCAGTTCCTCGCGCGTTTCAGTGCCGGCAATGCCCATGTCCTCGGCCCGCATGACCACGCAGGGCATGCCGTTGTCGATCATGGTGACCGCGATGCCCTCGACGGTATCGACGGCATTGCCGGTCGGCAGCAGCGCGCCGCAGGACGACCCGGCGGTATCGCGAAAAACCAGCGGAATGGCGGCCGCCGACCCAGGCACGCCGTCAATGCGCGCCTCGCCTCGATAGGTGACCTGGCCACCCGGTGTCTGCACCTTGGCGACGGCCGTCTGCCCGGTGTTTTCCATGTAGATGACGACGTCGGTCTCGCCGCTCTTCGCCGTGACCAGCCCGCGCTCGATGGCGAAGGGGCCGATGCCCGCGAGGATGTTGCCGCAGTTCTGCGCATCCGTGACGATCGCCTGGTCGACGAAGACCTGCAGGAACAGGTAATCGACATCCACGCCGGCGCGGCGCGACTTCTGCACCACGGCGACCTTGGAGGTCAACGGATCGGCCCCGCCCATGCCGTCGATCTGGCGGTCGTCGGGCGACCCCATCATCGACAGCAGGAAGGCGTCGCGCCCGGCCACATCCTGCGGCAGGTCTTCTGCAAGGAAATAGCCACCCTTGGATGTGCCGCCGCGCATCCACATGCAGCGCACGCCGTTGGCCTGCGTGTCAGACATATTTCAGGCCCTTTTCCTTGAGCCGGTCGCGCATGTTGTAGATGTCGAGGCCGAGTTCTCCGGCGGCCAGGCGCTTGCGCTTCTCTTCCTCGGCGTCCATCCGCTTGCGGGCCTTCGCCAGCACGTCTTCCGCCTCTTCGCGGCGCACGACGCAGACGCCGTCGTCGTCGGCCACGATCACGTCGCCCGGCCGCACGTATTCGCCGGCGCAGACGATCGGCACGTTGACCGACCCCAGGGTCTCCTTGACCGTACCCTGCGCGAAGACCGCCTTGGACCAGACCGGGAATTTCATTGACGTCAGGTCGCGCGTATCGCGCACGCCGGCATCGATGATCAGGCCGACGCCGCCGCGCGCCTGCATCGAGGTTGCCAGCAGGTCGCCGAAATAGCCGTCCTCGCACGGGCTGGTGGGCGCCAGCACGAGGATGTCGCCGGCCTGCACCTGCTCGATGGCCACGTGGACCATCCAGTTGTCGCCCGGAGGCGCGGAGATGGTGACGGCGGAGGCTGCAACCTGCGCGCCGGAATAGATCGGCCGCATGTAGGAGGCCAGCAGGCCCTTGCGGCCCTGCGCCTCGTGCACGGTGGCGACGCCGGCCTCGGCAAGGCCCTTGATGACCTCCGGGTCGGCGCGTTCGATGGTCTGGACGACGACGCCCGCCTGCGTGGTGGAACCGGCCATGGCCTTGCCTCCTGGATAAGCGATCAGAGTTCGTCGACGGTGCGCGGGAAGACCGACTGGAAGCCTTCGGCGAAGCGCGCGTTGCGCCCGCCGGACTGTCCGCCGGAATTGCGGCGGAAATGGTTGCCGCGGTTCTCCGCCACGTTGGTGTAGAAGTGCCAGAGATGCTCCTGGCCCTCCATGCACTCGATGGCGGCCTTCTTCTTCTCCCACACGGACGTGATGTCGAGGAAGACATCCGGCTTCCAGCCCATCTGCTCGGTCTGGTGCGGCTCGAACAGGTAGAGCTGCGGCGCACCCAGCACCTTCTGGCCGGGGTTGTGGCCCCAGGCCTGGGCGATCATGCGGCACTCCAGCACGAACTTGGTCGTGTTCATGTGATCGGTGTTGTAGGGATCCCACATCGAGTGGCTCATCATGAACGCCGGCTGCACGGCGCGGATCAGGTTGACGGTCTTCTCGCGGGCTTCCGGGCCGAAATCGAGCGGGTAGTCGCCGAGGTCGAAGAAATGGATGTCGTGCACGCCGAGCGCCTTCGCGGCATTCTCCGCTTCCTTGCGCCGCGCGTCCTTCACCACGTCCAGCGTCATCCCGTCCTGCTTCCACAGCTTGGCGCTTTCGCCGCGCTCCCCGTAGGACAGGCAGCAGACGGTGACGTTGTAGCCAAGCTCCTGGTGGAGGGCGATGGCACCGCCGGCGCGCCAGACGAAGTCGGCGGCATGGGCGGAGATGACGAGCGCTGTTTTCTTGTCGGCCATGGATGGTTTCCTTCCCCGAGCGGCAGGCGGCGGCCTGCTGTGATCACTTTCATATCATTCTAGGGCCCGAAGGGGCTCCCGCACCAATCCGAACGCAAGCCATGGCATAAGCTTTGGCTATAAGGTATGATGCGGATCAACGATTGGAGCATGGTTGCATGAGCGAAACGCTCCCCAATTTCCGTCATCTGCGGGTCTTCCGCGAAGTGGCCCGCCTGCGGTCCGTCAGCGCCGCGGCCGAACAGGTCCACCTGTCCCAGCCAGCAGTCACCCAGGCGGTCTCGAAGCTCGAGGCCGAACTCGGCGCATCCCTGTTCGAGCGCCGCAGCGACGGCATGTACCTGACCGCAATCGGCACGGCTTTCCTGCAGCGCGTGATGGCCGCGCTCGACCATGTCGAGGCCGGCGCGCGCGAAGCGAGCCGGGTCGGCCTGCGCCACGCCGGTCGTGGCTTTTCCCGCTTCGACCGGCTGATTACCTCGGCGCAGCTGCGCGCGCTTGCCGCCCTTTCCGACTCGTCGAATTTTTCCATGGCGGCGCGCGCCCTCCAGGTGTCGCAACCGTCCGTTCACCGCGCCGCGCGCAACCTGGAAAAGGTGTCGGGCATCGAGCTGTTCAAGAGCGCACCGGAAGGCGTGTCCCTGACCCATGCCGCCCAGGCGCTGGCCCAGCGCACCAAGCTCGCCTTCGCCGAACTGAAGCAGGGGTTCGAGGAAATCGGCGACCACCTGGGGCGGGATTCCTCCGTCATCACCGTAGGCTCGCTCCCGCTGGCGCGCAGCTTCATCATGCCGCACGCGATCAATGCCATGGTCGCGGCGCGTCCGAGCGTCCAGATCCGGGTTATCGACGGGGTCTACGAGACCCTGCTGGCCCGCCTGCGGTCCGGCGAGATCGATTTTCTCATCGGCGCCCTGCGCCATCCGCCGCCCGTCGACGACGTCATCCAGGAGCGGCTGTTCGACGATCCGCTGACCATCGTGGCCGGCGCCCACCACCCGCTGGCCGGCAAGACCGGCATCTCGATCGCGGAAATCCTGCGCTGGCCATGGGTCGCGCCGCCGCGACCGACGCCGGCCGGCAGTTACCTCTTCGATACCCTGCGCATCCACGAGCGCGAACAGACGCCGGTGCGTGTCGTGTCGTCCTCCCTGGCCCTCCTGCGCGGCCTGCTGACCAGCGGCGACTACATCACCATTATATCGACCCACCAGATCCGCCACGAGATCGAGCAGGGTCTGCTCGTTCCCCTGGACGTCGAACTCGAGGCCAGCCACCGGGCCATCGGTCTGACATTCCGGGAAGGATGGCGCCCGACTCCGGCACAGTCCCTGTTCCTCGACCTCGTTCGCGATGCCGCGCGCGATGCCATGGCCGCGCCCCGTTGAACTGCTGCCCTATGCAGAAAATCAATACCGCCCTTTGTCTTCCTATGTGCGTCCGATCGGGCTTGCTGATATGGTTCTCGGAATGAAAGAAACGTCGAGGGAACGCCATGAGTGAAACCGCCGGCCTGCCGGATGTCGCGCGTCGGGGAGCCATTGCGCTTGTCGGCTTCGGCGAGGCCGCGCAGGCCTTCACTGCCGGCTGGCAATCGGTGCACGCCGGTTTCTCGCCGCGCGCGTTCGATATCAAGACCGTCGACCCCGCCCTTTGCGAGGCCAAGCGGGCCGACTATGCCCGTTGCGGCGCCGACGGGCGCGAGACGCTGGAAGAGGCGCTCGATGGCGCCGATGCCGTCTTTTCGCTGGTGACGGCCGATCGCGCGAACGCCGCGGCCGAGGCGGCTGCCGCGTGGCTGCGGAAGGACGCGCTCTTCTTCGACTGCAATTCCTGTTCGCCGGGCGCCAAGCGCCGTTCGCAGGCCGTCATCGAAGCGGCCGGCGGGCGCTATGTCGATACCGCGGTCATGGCCCCGGTCCATCCGAAGCTGCACCACACGCCGCTGCTGGTCGCCGGTGCCCATGTCGCGGACGCGCTGGCATTGCTTGCCGCGCTCGACATGAAGGCGAAGCCGGTCGAGGGCGGCGTCGGTGCCGCCTCCGCTATCAAGATGACGCGCTCGGTCATGATCAAGGGCCTCGAGGCGCTGGTGCTGGAATGCGTGCTGACCGGCCGTGCCAACGGCGTGGAGGACGCGGTGCTCGATTCGCTCGACACGTCCTTCCCCGGGTTCGACTGGCGTGCCCGGGCTGCCTACATGATGGAACGGGTCATGACCCACGGCATCCGCCGCGCCGCCGAGATGCGCGAAGTGGCCCTGACCGTCGACGAGGCCGGCCTGCAGGGTCGCATGGCGCGTGCAACGGCCGACTGGCAGGACGAGGTGGGCGCGATGAAGCTCGATGCCGCGGCCATCGGCGAGGATGCCGGGACGCTGGCTGACGCCATCCTGGAGCGGCTTGCCGGCACGGAGAAAAGAAAGCGCGCCTGACACGGGCGCCGACAACGAGGGAAGAGCCCCATGGCAAAGGAATATGAGGACATTCCGGGCACGTTCGTGTTCGATGCCGACCGGTCCCGCGAGGGCTACTGGCTGAACCAGTTCTGCATTTCGCTCAGGCTGGAGAAGAACCGGCAGCAGTTGCGCGACGACCCGGAAGCCTACATGGCGAAGTTCGCCATGACCGAGGCCCAGAAACAGGCTGTCCGCGACCGCGACTGGAACCGGCTGCTCGAACTGGGCGGCAACATTTATTACACCTCCAAGCTGGCGGCCTTCGACGGCATCACCTTCCAGGACCTGGCTGCCAAGATGACCGGCATGAGCCGCGAGGACTATCGCGACATGATGCTGCATGGCGGCCGCTCCATCGAGGGCAACCGCTACAAGTCCGAGTGGGAAGGGAAGAAGTAACATGGCCAAGATCACCGCAGGCGTGGGCTGTTCCCACGTGCCCGCCATCGGCGTGGCGATGGACACCGGCATCACGGAACAGCCTTACTGGCAGCCGGTCTTCAAGGGCTTCGAATTCTCTCGCGAGTGGATGAAGGCGAACAAGCCGGACGTCATTTTCCTGGTCTACAATGACCATTGCACGGCCTTCGATGCGTCCTGCATCCCGACCTTCGCGCTCGGTTGCGCGGCGGAGTTCCAGCCGGCCGACGAGGGATGGGGACCGCGCCCGGTGCCCGTCGTCAAGGGTCACCAGAGGCTCGCCAGCCACATCGCCCAGTCCGTCATCCTCGACGAGTTCGACCTGACCATCATGAACGAGATGGAAGTCGACCACGGCCTCACCGTGCCCCTGTCGGTCATGTTCGGCGAGCACGGCCCGGACGACGAATGGCCCTGCCAGGTCATCCCGCTGGCCGTCAACGTGGTGCAGTATCCGGCCCCGCTCGGCCGCCGCTGCTACGCGCTCGGCAAGGCCATCCGCAAGGCCATCGAAAGCTACCCGGAAGACCTCAACGTCATGGTCTTCGGCACCGGCGGCATGAGCCACCAGTTGCAGCACGAGCGCGCCGGCCTGATCAACCCGGATTTCGACAAGCGTTTCCTCGACCTGCTGACCCAGGACCCCGAGGCCGGCGCCAACATCAGCCACGTCGAATACCTGCGCGAATCCGGCTCGGAAGGCATCGAGATGGTCATGTGGTACGTCATGCGCGGCGCGCTGAATGACGACGTCCGCGAGGTCCATCGCCACTACCATGTGCCGGCCTCCAACACGGCTGTCGGCCACATTATTCTGGAAAACGTTTAAGGGAGCAGTTTCATGCGGATCTGTGTCGCCGGCGCCTATGGCGCGTTCGGCATCAAGCATCTCGACGCATTGGCCAACATCGACGACGTCCAGGTGACGTCGGTCATGGGCCCGACCAGGGACAAGATCGAGGCCCTTGCGAAGGAGCGCGGTATCGGCCATGCCGCCACGACGCTGGAGGAATGCATCGCCCGCGACGACGTCGACGCGGTCATCCTGTCCACCCCGACCCAGCTTCATGCGAAACAGGCCATTGCCTGCATGGATGCCGGCAAGCATGTTCTCGTCGAGATCCCGATGGCCGACAATCTCGCCGATTCCATCGCGGTGGTGAACAAGCAGAAGGAAACTGGCCTCGTCGCCATGGCCGGCCAGGTGCGCCGTTTCAATCCGTCCCACCAGTGGATTCACAACAAGATCAAGGCGGGTGAACTGAAGGTCCAGCAGATGGACGTCCAGACCTATTTCTTCCGCCGCTCCAACATGAACGCCAAGGGCGAGCCGCGCTCCTGGACCGATCACCTGCTCTGGCACCATGCCTGCCATACGGTCGACCTGTTCCAGTACCAGACCGGCGAAACCTGCTCGCAGGCATTCGGCCTCCAGGGACCGATCCATCCGGACCTTGGCATCGCCATGGACATGTCCATCGGCATGAAGGTGCCGTCGGGGGCTATCTGCACCCTGTCGCTGTCGTTCAACAACAACGGGCCGCTTGGCACTTTCTTCCGCTACATCTGCGACAACGGCACCTACATCGCCCGCTACGACGATCTCTTCGACGGCTATGACAAGCCGGTCGACCTGTCTGGCGTGGCCGTCTCCAACAACGGCATCGAGCTGATCGACCGCGAATTCGTGTCGGCTATCCGCGAGGGCCGCGAGCCGAATGGCGCAGTTGGCCAGGTGCTCGGCGCCATGGAGACGCTCGACACGATCGAGAAGTGCTTCTGACCGCCCGACGCGCGGTTTCAGCGAAGCGGGAAGGGCGTGCGGGCAGCCGCGCGCCCTTCTTTCTTACTCGAGGACCGAAAGCGGGAAGTGGAAGCCGACGACCCAGTTCGGGGCGTCGACGATCTCGCTGATCCGCAGGTCGGCACAGACGGAGCAAAGCATGTAGGCCTCGTCCGGCGCCATGCCATGCTCGGTGGCAAGCAGGTCCACCATGCGCGCCACGGCCTCGCGTGCCGCCTGCATCAGGTCCGGGCCGATGCCGGTCGTCACACGGTAACCTGCGCGGCCAATCGTTTCGTCCATCGGCGCCGGCATCCGGAAATGCGGCGAGGCCGGCGCTGCGCCCTTGATCACGTCCAGCGTCACGACGGCACCCATTGCGCTTTCGATGGCCGTGCCGCAGACCTCGCCATCACCCTGTGCGGCATGGGTGTCGCCGATGGAGAACAGGGCCCCCTCGACCTCCACCGGCAGGTAGAGTTCCGCGCCCGCGGTCAGGTGGCGGATGTCCATGTTGCCGCCCATGCGTCGCGGCGGGATGATCGAATGCTGGCCGGCCTCGAGCGGGGCGACGCCGATGGTGCCGGCAAAAGGGCGGACCGGGACACGGGCGAAATCGCTGAACAGGGCGCCGTCCCGCCCGCTCGCATCGTACCGCCACAGGTGCAGGCGCGGATCGCTGAACTGGTCCGCCAGCAGGCCGAAGCCCGGGATGATCGCCGTCCATCCGAAGCCCGACGGTGTGAAGGCCTCGATCGTCACCTTGAGTGCGTCGCCCGGTTCGGCGCCGTCGATGAAGACGGGGCCGGTGACGGGATTGACCCGGCCCGCCGGCATGGTCGCGATGTCGGCCGCCGTACTGCCCGGATGGTAATGGCCGCAGCCGGCATCGAGGCAATCGAAGGAGACCGTCTCGCCCGGTGCGGCAATGAGCGCGGGGGCGAAATCGCGGTTCCAGCCGAAGTGATGCTGCGACCGGTGGATCGTGTGGCGTGCTGCCGGTGCCATGGCAAACCTCCAGCCATTGAGGTTTGCATCGCCATCCCGCCGGATCAACCCGGCAGAGGAAAGTTATCGGTGCGAACTAAATTTAGATAAATTGTTAATAAGCAGCACCTAAAACTTGGGGTGAGGCAGGTTTCTGCGGCATGACGCCATCCGCTCGCCGGGGTTCCCGGATGTATTCTGATTGAGGCAGCCAGTGACTGGGTACCGGTTCGGCCGGTACGCGAGGACAGGCATGGCAGCCGGACCGAAGAATGTGCTGTGGCGGCGCACCGAAGACAGTTTTTGCGAGACTGGACACTGCTGAGATGATGGCGAACGCGAACAAGCTCGAGAATGACACGGCCGTGCCCCCTGCTGCGACGGCCAGGCCGGCTTCGGCAATGAATGAATACGAACGGGTTCAGATGCTCGGCGGCCGGGCGCTGGCCCTGGCCACCAGCCATCTCACGGCACCGTTCCCGCCCGTCTACGATGTCTGGTACACCTATGTCGAGGGCAGCAACGAGGACGTGTGCAAGCGCGTCGACGAATTGCTCGAGGGGCGGACGACCGTCAGCACCTACGACCTGCTCCAGATCCACAACGAGCTCCTGGCTACCGATCTCGGCAAGAAGGAAGAGCTCGACAAGGCCAAGGAACAGCTCGACACCGAGATCTACGACATCCTCAACATGATCCGGCTGCATGTGCTGACCAGCGACCGGTATTGCGACGACCTGTCGGAGAAATCCTCGCACATCAAGGAAAACAGCAGTCTCGATGTCATCCGCGAAGTGATCGCGGGACTGATCAACGAGAATGAGAAGATGCGCGACGACACCATGGCGCTCTCGCGCGGCCTGGAACAGTCGCGGGCGCAGATCGAGAAGCTTCACGACGCATTGCAGGAATCGCAGCGTAACGAGATGACCGACTCGCTGACGGGCCTGGCCAACCGGCGCGCCTTCCAGATCAGCCTTGCCCGCGAAATGGAGGATGCGGCTGAAAGCGGCCGGCCGTTGTGCCTGGTCTTTGCCGACATCGATCACTTCAAGCAGATCAACGATACCTTCGGCCACGTGATCGGCGACGAGGTGCTGCGCTATTTCGGCCGCCTGCTGAAGACGCAGACCGATGACTGCGACGTGGCGTCCCGATACGGTGGCGAGGAATTCGCCATCCTGCTGCCCGGGGCGAAATCCGGTGTCGCCTGGCAGAAGGCCAACCAGATCCGGGAACTTCTCGCCAAGACGAAACTCGTCGTCACCAAGACCAACGTGCCGATCGGTTCCGTGACATCATCCTTCGGCATTGCCGAAATGATTCCGGGCGAGGACTACATCTCCTTCATCGAGCGTGCCGACCGCCAGCTCTACCTTGCCAAGAGCAACGGGCGGAATCGCGTCGAGGCTTGATCCCGCCGGGGCTATTGGCCCCGGAGCGGCGCCAGGTTGCGGAAAAACTGGTCCGTGCAGGCCTTCCACGAGAACTGCATCGCGTAGTCCCGGCACGCCTGCCGGTCGATGGCCGCCGCGTCGAGTGCGGCCTGGCCCAGGTTGTCCGAAAGGATGCCGCAGTCGGCCCCTTCCAGGATGTCCGCCGGCCCGTGCACCGGGTAGGCGGCCACGGGCGTTCCGCAGGCAAGGGCTTCCAGCACCACCATGCCGAAGGTTTCGAATCGTGACGGCATGACGAAGACGTCGGCCGCCGACAGGTGCTGCGCGATGGCCTCGCCGGTCCGGTAGCCGAGGAAGTGCACGTCCGGCCAGGCTGCCTTGTAGGCCTTCAGGCTCGGTCCGTCGCCGACGACGACCTTGGAGCCGGGAAGGTCGAGCCGGAAGAAATCCTCCAGGCTTTTCTCCTTGGCCACCCGCCCGAGATACATGAAGATCGGCCGCGGCAGGCCGAGGAAATCCGGATCGAAGCCGGGCGTGCCGCGCCACGGCCGGAACAGGTCTGTGTCCACGCCGCGGCCCCATTGCACGATGTTGCGGTAGCCGCGTGCTGCCAGTTCGTCGGCCAGGCTCTTCGTCTGTACCATGATCCGTTCGCCCGCGTTGTGGAACCAGCGCTGGAAAAGGTGGGCGTGCTCGGGGTTCATGCCGATCCGGTGATGGAGATAGTCGCCGTAGCGGGTATGGAAGGACGTTGTGAAAGGCCAGCCTTCCTTCAGGCAGATGCGGCGCATGGAAAGGCCGATCGGTCCTTCGACCGGGATGTGGATCGCGTCCGGCCGGAACTCCTCCACGATCCTGCGCAGCTTGCGGCCGGGAAACAGGGCCAGTTTCACTTCCGGATATCCCGGTGCGCCGATGCCGGCGAACCGGTCCGGCCCCACCACCTCCACCGTGTGACCGTCGGCTTCGAGCAGCCGCTTGGTTGTTTCGAAAACGCGAACGACCCCGTTGATCTGGGGTTGCCAGGCGTCGCTGGCAATCAGGATGCGCATCGGGCTGCTCCGGCTGTCGCATGAATTACATGTGTCTGCGGTTTGTTGCGCGTGAGGGATCGGCCGCTTGGCCGATTCGGCACGGGCATGACGGAGAGCGCGACCATGAAGATCCTCATACTTGGCGGTGACGGGTTTTGCGGCTGGCCAACGGCCTTGCATTTCGCGGCCCGCGACCACGAGGTGACCATCGCCGACAACCTGGTGCGCCGGGAAACGGACCGCGAACTGGGGTGTGGAAGCCTGACGCCGATTTCGGCCATCGAGGAACGTCTTTCTGCCTGGAAGGCGATGGGGAATCGCCCGATCAACGATGTCCGGCTCGATGTGGCACGCGACTATGACGGCCTTGTTACGCTGCTGCGGCGCATGCGCCCGGATGTCATCGTTCATTTCGCAGAACAGCGCGCCGCGCCCTATTCCATGAAGTCGCCGCGCCACAAGCGCTACACGGTCGACAGCAATGTCTCCGCCACCCACGGCGTGCTCTGCGCCATGGTCGAGGCGGCCCCCGATGCCCACCTGGTTCACCTGGGAACCATGGGCGTCTATGGCTACGGCAAGACGAAGGGCCTGGAGATTCCGGAGGGCTATATCGACGCGACGCTGCGCTCGGGCGGCCAGCGGGCCGATGTCGATATCCTCTATCCGACCGACCCCGGCAGCATCTATCACATGACCAAGTCGCTGGATCAGATCCTGTTTCAGTTCTACGCGAAGAACGACCGGCTGGCGATCACCGACCTGCACCAGGGCATCGTCTGGGGCACGAACACGCCGGAAACCGACAGGGTGGACGAACTGGTCAACCGGTTTGACTACGACGGCGACTACGGCACGGTGCTGAACCGCTTCCTCATGCAGGCGGCCATCGGCCACCCGCTCACCGTCCACGGCACGGGCGGCCAGACCCGCGCCTTCATCCACATCCGCGACACGGTCCGCTGTGTCGAACTGGCGGCGCTCAATCCGCCGGCGCGTGGCGAACGGGTGCGGATCATGAACCAGATGACGGAGACCCACCGGGTGCGCGACCTGGCGCAGATGATCTCGGGCATGACCGGCATTCCCGTGCACTGCATGGAAAATCCGCGCAAGGAAGCGCCTGAGAACGATCTCCGGGTCGCCGACGATTCCCTCGTCAACCTCGGCCTGAAGCCGACACGCCTGTCCGATGGCCTGATGCAGGAAGTGTTCGACGTGGCCATGCGCCACGCCAACCGCTGCGACCGGTCCCGGATCATGGCCACCGCCCGCTGGTAGGCCGCGAGACGCTCAGCCTTCCTGGCGGGCGTGATCGACTGTCAGCGTCACCCGGTCGGCGGCGAACCGCGTGATCGAGAACTGGATGGCCCGGCCCCGGACGTCGACGTTGACCGCGCGGGTCGTCAGGACGACGGCGCCCGGCGCCAGGTTGAGCGCGTCCAGGTCGGCGGCGGATCCGTGCCCGGCTTCGATAACGGTTTCGGCGCGCAGGTAGTCCGTAACCCCGCAGGCCGCAAGCGCGGCCGTGATCGAGCCTGAATGCCGGGCTGCCGCCGGCAGGTCCGCGAACCGGTCGGCGGGAAACCAGTGCGTCGCCACCGAGACCGGCAGGTTGTCGGCAAGCGACAGCGTGTCGAGCCGGATCACCGCGCTGTCCTGTGTCACCCCGATCTTGCGGGCGATGTCCTCGCTGGCCGGTTCCAGCCCGTCTTTCACGACGATGCTGCGGCGGTTCCCTGCCTGACCGGCCAGGCCTTCGGAGAACCGGGTGCGCCGCCCGATCGGATAGGCGACCCGCTGGCGCTGCCGGATGAAGGTGCCGCGCCCCTGCTCGCTCTGCAGCACGCCTTCCTGGACCAGGGCCCCGATCGCGGCGCGGACCGTGTGGCGGTTCACCCCGAAATGGGCGGCCAGTTCCTTTTCGGGCGGAAGCCGGTCGCCGGGTTCGCCCGTGGCCACGATCGAGGTGCGGATACGGTCGGCGATCTGGCGCCAGAGCGTGACCCCGCTGCGTCGTTCCACGTTTGCTTCAGGGGATCCGTTCATTCGCCTCGCCTGTCACAGGTCTGTCATCGGAGGAAGCTAAAACAAGATAACTTGTATGGTTGTCTAAAACAATAGACAAATCGAGGATCGAATGGTGAATGACAGCAAAAATGCGCCGGACACCGGGCAGCAAGGCCGCGCGCGCCGCATGGCGGTTCTCGCGCAGGCCGATCCCCGCCAGCTCGCGTGCCTTTGGCGCGATCTCGGCATCGACCCGGCGTTTTCGCTCGTCCGTGGTCCCGAAACCGGACTCGTGACTCTCCGGGGCCGGATCGGCGGCGGCGGGTCGCCGTTCAATTTCGGCGAGGCGACCGTCACCCGCGCGACGGTCCGGCTCGGCAACGGCGCCGTCGGCCACGCCTGGATGCTCGGCCGAGACCACGCCAAGGCGAAGCTCGCCGCGGTCATCGATGCGCTGGCCGCCGATCCCGCCATGGAACGCAGCATCGAGGCATCGCTCATCGCGCCCCTGGCCCGCAGCGCCGCGGACGCCGACGATGCGAAGCGCGCTGAAACCGCTGCCACGCGGGTCGATTTCTTCACCATGGTGTGGGGAGAGGATTGATGAGCGAAGCCGAACACCTCGCCGGCGGTCTCGCCGATCCCGTTTTCGACGCCCAGTCGGCCTTCCGCGCCGTCATGGCGGCCATGGCCGAGCCGGGCACGGTGCATGCCCCCGGCCGGCTCGCCGGCCCGCCGGCTCCCTTGTCGGCCGTCGCGGCCACGATCCTGACCACGCTCTGCGATGCGGACACGCCGGTCTGGCTGGATCCGGCCCTGGCTGCCAGCGAGGCCGTGACCGCCTGGATCGCGTTCCATGCCGGGTCACCGGTCACCGCCAACCCGGTCGAGGCCCATTTCGCCTTCGTCACCGATCCTGCAGCCATGCCGGCCTTCGACGGCTTCGGCCTGGGAAGCCACGAATACCCCGACCGGTCAACGACGATCGTCCTCCAGGTTGCGGGCTTCGATGGCGGTGAACCGCTGACGCTTGCCGGTCCCGGCATCGAGACGACCCGTACGTTCGCGCCATCGCCCATGCCGCGCAACTTCACCACGCAATGGGCCGCCAACCAGGCCCGGTTCCCGCGTGGCGTCGACCTGGTGCTCGCCGGCCCGGACGCGGTTGCCTGCCTGCCGCGGTACACGCGCCTCGTGCCAACGGAGGATTGAGCCCATGTATGTCGCCGTCAAGGGTGGCGAGGCCGCCATCGAGAACGCGCATCGCCTGCTGGATGACCGCCGCCGCGGTGATCGGTCCGTGCCCGCCCTCACGCTCGACCAGATCGCCGGCCAGCTCGCGCTGGCGGTGGACCGGGTCATGGCGGAGGGGTCCCTCTACGACCGGGAACTCGGCGCGCTGGCCGTCAAGCAGGCCCGCGGAGACCTGATCGAGGCCATCTTCCTGCTGCGTGCCTATCGCACCACGCTGCCGCGCTTCGGCTATTCGCGCCCGGTCGATACCGCCGCCATGCTGGTCGAACGGCGCATTTCCGCCTGCTACAAGGATCTGCCCGGCGGCCAGGTGCTCGGCCCCACTTTCGACTACACCCACCGCCTGCTCGACCCGGCACTGGCCGAGGATGCCGGGACCGATCAGCCGGTGCGCCGCGAGGGCGAGACCGAACCGGTCATGCGCGTCTCCGAGATCCTCGCTGGCGAAGGCCTTATCGAGGGCGACGGTGCGGTCGCCCAGGAAAAAGGGGTCGGCGATATTACCCGCACCCCGATGGAGTTTCCCATGGATCGCGATACCCGCCTCCAGGCGCTCTCGCGCGGCGACGAGGGTTTCCTGCTGGCGCTCGGCTATTCCACCCAGCGCGGCTATGCCCGGTCCCATCCCTTTGCCGGCGAAATAAGGATCGGCGAAGTGGAAGTCTCCGTTGACATTCCCGAACTCGGTTTCGCCGTGTCGCTCGGCCGGGTGCAGGTCACCGAGTGCCAGATGGTCAACCAGTTCAAGGGCTCGGCCAAGGCGCCGCCGCAGTTCACCCGCGGCTACGGCCTCGTGTTCGGCCAGTCGGAGCGCAAGGCCATGGCCATGGCGCTGGTCGACCGTGCGCTGCGCGCTTCCGAGCTTGGCGAAGACATGACCGCGCCCGCCCAGGACGAGGAATTCGTCATTTCGCATTCCGACAACGTCCAGGCCACCGGCTTCGTGGAACACCTGAAACTGCCCCACTACGTCGACTTCCAGGCCGAGCTCGATCTCGTGCGCCGCATGCGCGCCGAGCATGATGCCGCCCGCGTAACCGGCGCCGGGGACGAACTGGAGGCAGCGGAATGAACGCGACCGCCGGCGCCATCGCCACCTACAACTTTGCCTACCTGGACGAGCAGACAAAGCGGATGATCCGCCGCGCCATCCTCAAGGGGATCGCCATCCCCGGCTACCAGGTGCCCTTTGCCTCGCGCGAAATGCCCATGCCCTACGGCTGGGGCACCGGCGGCGTGCAGGTCACGGCGTCCATCCTCGGCCCCGACGATACGCTCAAGGTGATCGACCAGGGCGCCGACGACACCACCAACGCCATTTCCATCCGCAAGTTCTTCCAGAAGACTGCCGGTGTCGCGACGACCACCCGCACCGGTGACGCGACGGTCATCCAGACCCGCCACCGCATTCCCGAGACGCCGCTGAAATCCGGCCAGGTGCTGGTCTACCAGGTGCCGATCCCCGAGCCGCTGCGTTTCCTCGAACCGCGCGAGACCGAGACGCGCAAGATGCACGCTCTGGAGGAATACGGCCTCATGCACGTCAAGCTCTACGAGGACATCGCGCGCAACGGCCATATCGCCACCACCTATGCCTATCCGGTGAAGGTCGAGGGCCGCTATGTCATGGATCCTTCGCCGACGCCGAAGTTCGACAATCCGAAGATGCACATGAGCCCGGCGCTGCAGCTTTTCGGCGCCGGTCGCGAGAAGCGCATCTACGCCATTCCGCCCTTCACCCGGGTCGTGAGTCTCGACTTCGAGGACCACCCGTTCACGGTGCAGGATTTCGGCCGGCCCTGCGCGCTGTGCGGCGCAGAGCACGTCTATCTCGATGAGGTCATCCTCGATGATGCCGGCGGCAGGATGTTCATCTGCTCCGATACCGACCACTGCGAGGAACGCCGGGAAGCCGGCCACGCCGGCGAAATGCTGGCCGGGGAGGCCGCTCAATGAACGCGATCGACAAGCCCGCCGGGCACGGACAGGACGGAACTGGGGAAGCGCCGCTGCTGTCTGTCCGCTCCGTTTCGAAATTCTACGGAACGCGCATCGGCTGCCAGGAGGTCACCTTCGACCTCTGGCCGGGCGAGGTGCTGGCCATTGTCGGTGAATCCGGCTCCGGCAAGACCACGTTGCTCAACTGCATTTCCACCCGACTGCCACCCTCCGCCGGAACCGTGAACTATCGCGTCCGCACCGGCGAGATGCGCGAACTCTACCGCATGAGCGAGGCAGAGCGCCGCCTGCTGATGCGCACCGACTGGGGCTTCGTCCACCAGAATCCGGCTGACGGCCTGCGCATGACGGTGTCGGCCGGGGCCAATGTCGGCGAACGCCTGATGGCGGTCGGGGACCGTCACTACGGCCACATCCGCGACACCGCCATCGACTGGCTCGGGCGGGTCGAGATCGGTGAGGACCGCGTCGACGACCAGCCGCGTGCCTTCTCCGGCGGCATGCGCCAGCGCCTGCAGATTGCCCGCAACCTGGTCACCGGTCCGCGCCTTGTCTTCATGGACGAGCCGACCGGGGGGCTGGACGTCTCGGTGCAGGCCCGCCTGCTCGATCTGCTGCGTGGCCTCGTCGCCGACCTTGGACTGGCCGCCATCGTCGTCACCCACGACCTCGCCGTCGCCCGCCTGCTGTCCCATCGCATGATGGTGATGAAGGAGGGCAGGGTGGTGGAGACCGGCCTGACCGACCGGGTGCTGGACGATCCGCAGGCACCCTACACCCAGCTTCTCGTTTCCTCGATCCTGCAGGTGTGACCATGCCGACGCCGCTCGTAGTCTCCGATGTCGCCAAGACCTTCACCATGCACCTGCGCGACGGCATCCGCCTGAACGTCGTCGAGCATGTATCCTTCTCGCTGAAAGCCGGTTCCTGTGCCGTGCTCGGCGGCCCGTCGGGCTCGGGCAAGAGCTCGATCCTGAAGATGCTCTACGGCAACTATGGCGCCGATACCGGCCAGATCATCGTCAATCACCGGGGCCGGCTGATCGACATCACCAGGGCCACCCCGCGCGGCATGCTGGCCATCCGCCGCGAGACCATCGGCTATGTCAGCCAGTTCCTGCGCGCCGTGCCGCGCGTGCCGGCCATCGATGTCGCTGCCGAACCGCTCGTCGCCCGCGGGCTCGATGTCGAGCGGGCCCGCCAGCGCGCCGCCGGACTGCTCGACCGGCTCAACCTGCCGGAACGCTTGTGGCACCTGCCGCCGGCAACGTTTTCGGGCGGCGAACAGCAGCGCGTGAACATTGCCCGCGGCTTCATTACCGATCACCCGGTCCTTCTCCTCGACGAGCCGACCGCCTCGCTCGACGCGGCCAACCGCGACGTCGTCATCGCCATGATCGCGGAGAAGAAGGAACAGGGCGTCGCCCTGCTCGGCATCTTTCACGATGCCGACGTGCGCGAGGCCGTGGCCGACACGGTGATCGACGTCACCGCCTTCACGCCGCGGAGCGCGACGGCATGACGCGCCTGTCCGAAACCCCGCTCGTCCACGGGACGGCGCTGGTCACCGACACCACCCTCGGCCGCTACACCGAGGTGGCCGAACGCTGCCACGTCTCCGAAAGCTCCCTGGGCGACTATTCCTACATGATGCGCGAGTGCGAAGTCTGGTCGGCGCGGATCGGTAAGTTCGTCAACATCGCCAGCCATGTGCGCATCAACGCCACCAATCACCCGGTCTGGCGGGCGACCCTGCACCATTTCACCTATCGCGCCGGCGACTATTTCGCCGATGCCGCCCACGAGAGCGAATTCTTCGACTGGCGCCGGTCCAACACGGTGACCGTCGGGCACGACGTCTGGATCGGCCACGGCGCCACCATTCTCCCCGGCGTCAGCATCGGCAATGGCGCGGTGATCGGCGCCGGCGCCGTCGTCTCGAAGGATGTGGCGCCCTACACGATCGTCGGCGGCGTGCCGGCCCGGACCATCCGCAAGCGTTTCGACGGCGACATCGGCGAACGCATGGACCGCCTCGCCTGGTGGGACTGGGACCATGCCCGCCTGCGCGCCGCGCTGGACGATTTCCGCGCGCTTGATGCCGCCGCGTTCCTGGCAAAACACGAAACGCCAGCCATGGCCGGAGCGGCGCTGTGAACTGTCACGGAACTGTCACCTCCGCGACATGCACCCTTCACATGAGCCGGGTAGCGGGTACGCGGACCATCGGGGGCGAGGTCGTTGACAGACAGGAAAGAGCGATGCTGGAACTGACCAACGTGACACGCCGTTTCGGAGCCAATACGGCAGTCGATACCGTGACCCTTTCCATCCCGCAGGGTCAGATGGTCGGCGTCATCGGCCGCTCCGGAGCCGGCAAGTCGACGCTGCTGCGCATGATCAACCGCCTGATCGGCGTGTCGGATGGTGCCATTCGATTCGAGGGCGCCGAAGTGTCGGCGCTGCAGGGCCGCGCGCTGCGCAACTGGCAGCGCGACTGCGCCATGATCTTCCAGCAGTTCAACCTGGTGCCGCGCCTGGACGTGCTGACCAATGTCCTGCTCGGCCGGCTCAACCACCGCTCGACCGTGCTGAACCTGCTCAACATCTTCACCGACGAGGAACGCGCCCAGGCACTGGTGGCGCTGGAACGCCTCGGCATCGCGCAGACGGCGCTGCAGCGCGCCGGCACGCTCTCCGGCGGCCAGCAGCAGCGCGTCGCCATCGCCCGCGCCCTGATGCAGTCGCCGAAGATGATCCTGGCCGACGAGCCGATCGCCTCGCTCGACCCCCTCAACGCCCAGATCGTGATGGACTCGCTGGCCGACATCAATCGTCGCGAGGGCATCACCGTCATCACCAACCTGCACACGCTCGATACCGCGCGCAGCTATTGCGAGCGCGTCATCGGCATGGCCGCGGGCAAGGTGGTGTTCGACGGCCCGGCCGGCGAACTGACGCCGGACGCCGTCAAGATGATTTACGGCGTGTCGGAAGGCGAGCTGTCGGAGGAAGTCACCTCCACATCGCTCGGCACCAAGAAGGCCGCCAAGACGGCCAACCCATCCGCCGGTGTCCCGGCTGCCGAAGCCCGGCAGCTCGAGACGTCCGGGGTCGCCTCGCCCGCGTAACGGGCCCTTTCTGGCAGTCAAGCAGACCGGGTGGCCCGGTCGAAACCTGGAGAACGATCATGTTCAAGAAAGTCCTTCTCGCCGCGGCCTCCGTTGCCGCTCTCCTGTCCGCCGCTCCGGCCGGCGCCGAAGACCTTAAGGAATTCCGCATCGGCATTCTCGGCGGTGAAAACGAGGCCGACCGCCTGCGCAATTTCCAGTGCATGGTCGACAAGCTGCCGGAAGTCCTCGGCGTCGAAAAGGTCTCGCTCTTCCCGGCCGCCGACTATGACGGCGTGATCCAGGGCCTGCTGGGCGGCACGCTCGACTACGCCGAGCTCGGCGCGTCCGGCTATGCCAAGGTCTACCTGTCCGATCCGAAGGCCGTCGAGCCGATCCTGACCACGGTGCAGACCGACGGATCCACCGGCTACTACTCCGTCATGGTCGCCCGCAAGGACTCCGGCATGACCAAGCTGGAAGACATGAAGGGCAAGAAGCTCGGCTTCGCCGATCCGGACTCCACCTCCGGCTTCCTCGTCCCCTCCGTGACCCTCCCGGAAGCCATCGGCTCGTCCATCAAGGAGTATTTCTCCGAGACCGGCTTCGGCGGCGGCCATGAGAACCTGGTCCTCGAAGTCGTCAAGGGCACCTTCGATGCCGGCACCACCTGGGCGTCGGGCGTTGGCGAATTCAAGGACGGCTACACCTCCGGCAACCTGCGCAAGATGGTCGAGAAGGGCATCCTGAACATGGACGACCTCGTCCAGCTCTGGCAGTCGCCGCTGATCCCGAACGGTCCGATCGTGGTCCGCGCCTCCATGGCCGACGACATGAAGACCAGGTTCAAGGACTTCATGATGAAGCTGCCGGAAAGTGACCCGGCCTGCTTCTCCGCCATCCAGGGCGGCGATTACAAGGGCTTCACGGAAGTCAACGCCGACTTCTACAAGGCCATCATCGCGGCCCGCAAGGCCAAGATCGGCTCGTAATCACCTCTGCATCGCGCTGTCGCGCCGCGGGCTTCAAGGCCCGCGGCGCATTGCCGCCAGAAAGCCGGATCTCCCATGGCAACCGTTGACAACACGACACCCCTGTCCGAGGCCGGACGGGTCATCGAGACCCACTGGCGCGAGATGACGTCCCGACGCCGCCTCTACACCTGGGGCGGGCTTGCCGTCGTGTTGCTGGCGCTCTCGGGTTCGCTGTGGTTCGCCAACGAGACCAATGCCGGCAAGTTCTTCGACCGGCTGCCCTATTTCTTCGATTTCTTCATCGACCTCGCGCCACGCGACGCCCTTGAGCCGTTCCGCGCTCTGTTCGATCTTCCCTCGCCCTATGACGATGGCAGCTTCAAGTACAATTACCCGGAAGGCCGGGTCGTGCTGACCAGCTGGCTCTACGTGCCGGAATATTTCTACAAGATGCTGGAGACGCTGAACATAGCGCTGCTCTCCACGCTCATCGGCTTCACCTTCGGTTTCCTGCTCTGCTTCCTGGCCGCGAAAAACCTCAACTCCAATCGCTGGCTGCGCGGCACCGTGCGCCGGATCATGGAGTTCCTGCGCGCCTTTCCGGAAATCGTCATCGCCGGCTTCTTCGTCGCCATCCTGTCCATCGGGCCGATCCCGGCCATCATCGCCGTGTCGATCCATACCGTCGGCGCGCTCGGCAAGATGTTCTTCGAGGTGGTCGAGAACGCCGACATGAAGGCCGAGGAGGGCCTGCGGGCCGTCGGCGCCTCATGGGTCGAACGCGTCGGCTACGCGATCGTCCCGCAGGTCATGCCGAACTTCATGAGCTATTTCCTGCTGCGCCTTGAAATCAACGTGCGCGCCTCCACCATCATCGGCGCCGTCGGTGGCGGCGGCATCGGCGAGGCCCTGCGCCTGTCGATCAGCCGCGGCCATGAAGCCAAGACCATCGCCATCATCTTCCTGCTCTTCACCACGATCGTTGCCGTCGACCAGTTCTCCGCCTGGCTGCGCCGTCGCCTGGTCGGCGACCAGGCCTTCGATTTTGGACGCTGATGCCATGACCTCGCTCGAAGCCACCGATCTTTCCGCCGTGTCCAAGCGCCATCCGGACGTTTTCCGGTCCCGGCCGTGGAAACGCTACGGACCGCTCATGCTGATCCTGGCCGTCATCGGCTACAGCTTTTATTGCTGGTGGTTCTTCTCCATCGGCGACGCACTGCGCAAGGCCAACACCGATATCGCCGGCGCCTATCTCGCCGACTGGATTTCCTGGGAAGCCCGCCCGGTCATCGACATCGAGAGCGATGGCGCCATGACGATCACCTTCCCGCGTTTCTCGCCGCTCGGTTCCGATCCCCGTCCCGACTGGCTGGAGGCGGATCGCGAAATGCGCACCCGCACCATCACCAGGGACGCGCCGGCCGTGGAGACCAAGGCGCTGAATGACAAGATTTCCAACAGTTTCATGGTGCCGGATGCGAAGGGCACCAAGCCGGAGAACGGCGGTGCGACCAGCTTCATGGCGCCCGGCGCCCCGACCGGCGGCAATGCCGCGGGTGAGACAGCGACCGTCACCGAGACGGTCCGCGAGGAAGTCGTGTCGCGTGCTGTCGTTACCTTCGATTCCGCCGACCGTGTCGAAATCCTGCCCGACCAGGCGACCGTGACCCGGGGCGACGAAACCCTCGTCATCCGGCTCGGACCCGGCGAAAACGTGTCGGTCGACGGCCCGTTGCCGGAATGGGCCGAGCAGAAATACGAGGGCCGCAAGGTGATCGCGCGCTTCGGTTTCGCCGGCCGCGCCGAGATCGACCACGACGGCGTCAAGGTCTACAAGCGCTTCCTCGGCTGGGAGAACTTCGTCTTCGACACCAACTCCGCCTTCTGGGGCAAGTCATTCGGCGAGGTGATGTCCATGATCGTCAGTGGCGAGCGCGTCAACCCGGCCCGCTCCAACCTCGGCCAGGCCTGGTACGACATCCTCTACAATGCCGAATGGCAGCACCTCGATGTCTGGACCAAGCTGCTCCAGACCATCATCATGGCTTTCGTCGGCACGCTGTTCGCCACCGTGGTCGCTTTCCCGCTGGCTTTCATTGCCGCCCGCAACATCACGCCCAACCGCCTCGTCAACCAGCTTGCCAAGCGCTTCTTCGATTTCCAGCGCTCGGTCGACATGCTGATCTGGGCGCTGTTCTTCACCCGCGCCTTCGGCCCCGGACCGCTTGCCGGCATCTTGGCGATCTTCTTCACCGACACCGGGACGCTCGGCAAGCTCTACTCCGAGGCGCTTGAAAACATCGATGACAAGCAGCGCGAGGGCGTCCGCTCGGTCGGCGCCGCGCCTCTGCTCGTCCAGCGCTTCGGCGTCATGCCGCAGGTCCTGCCGGTCTTCCTGTCGCAGTCGCTCTATTTCTGGGAGTCCAATACGCGTTCGGCCACGATCATCGGTGCTGTCGGCGCCGGCGGCATCGGCCTGAAACTCTGGGAAGCCATGCGGACCAACCAGGACTGGGAAAACGTCGCCTACATGGTCATCCTGATCCTCGGCGTCGTCTATGCCTTCGACGGCATATCCAATTTCCTGCGCTCGCGGCTGATCGGGGAGAGCGCACGATGAAGCTGACGCTTCGTCAAGCTGTCATGCAAATCACCTATCCGGTGCCAACACCGGAGGAAGCCTGACCATGCGCTACGCAATCTATTTCACGCCGCCGCCCGAGGATGGACTGACCCGCGTCGCCGTCAACTGGCTTGGCCGGGATGCCTTCACGGGACAGACCGTTGCCGCGCCAGCCATCGGCGCCATGGAACGCGCCGAGGTGGCTTTCCATACCGCCGCCCCGCGGCGTTACGGGTTCCATGCCACGCTGAAGCCGCCCTTCCGCCTGGCCGAGAACACGACGGAAACCGCCCTCGTAGCCGCCTTCGACGCGTTCTGCGAAACGCGCGAGCCCTTCCTCGTGCCGCGGTTCCAGGTCAGCCAGATCGACGGCTTCTTCGCTCTGACGCCGACCGAACCTAGTGTCGGGCTCGACACGCTGGCCGCCGATTGCGTCCGCGCCTTCGACCGGTTTCGCGCACCGCTGAGCGAAGAGGAAATCCTTCGCCGCCAGACGGCGAGAATGCAGCCCCGGGAACTGCGCTACCTGCACCAGTGGGGCTATCCCTATGTTTTCGAGGCTTTCCGTTTCCACATGACGCTGACCGGGCGCGTTCCCGCCGGAGAAGCCGATCGCGTTCGCCGGACGCTGGCCGATTTCTTCGGTCCCGTCCTCAACGAACCCGTGGACGTGGCCAATCTCGCCCTCTTCATCGAACCGGAGGCCGGGGCGCCCTTCGAGGTTCTGAGACTGCAATCCTTCGGGACAACCAAATCGAGAAAGACAGCCTGACATGGCAAGAGAGACCATCCTTTCCAATGCGCGCATCGTCATGGAAGACGAGATCCTGCACGGTTCCGTGCTGGTCCGCGACGGCATGATCGCCGATGTGTCCGGAACGGGTGGGGCGGCCGGCGAGGACATGGAAGGCGATTACCTGATCCCCGGTCTCGTCGAACTCCACACCGACCATCTCGAAGCGCATTACTCGCCGCGCCCGGGCGTGCGCTGGAACGTCACCTCGGCCATCCAGGCCCACGACGCCCAGGTGGCGGCCTCGGGCATTACCACCGTGTTCGATTGCCTGCGCATGGGTTCGGATTCCACCGACCGTTTCGAGACCGACGAGATGCGCGGTCTCGCCGATGCGCTGCTCGCCGCCCAGTCCGAAGGACGCCTGCGGGCCGAGCACCGCATTCACCTGCGCTGCGAAGTGTCGTCGCCCGATGTCATGGAACACTTCGTCCAGTTCGATGACGTGCCCCATGTCGCGCTCGCTTCGCTCATGGACCACGCGCCCGGGCAGCGCCAGTTCCAGACGATGGATCAGTACGAACTTTACTACAAGACCAAGCGCGGCCTGTCCGACGAGGCCTTCGCCCATTTCGTTGCTACCCGCCAGGAACAGTCGGCCCGCTATTCCGGTCCGCACCGCTTGGCGATTGCCCAGGCCTGCCGCGAGCGCGGCATCGCGCTGGCAAGCCATGATGATGCCACTCTGGAGCATGTCACCGAGGCGGCGGAAGCCGGCGTGAAGGTGGCGGAATTCCCGACCAGCCTGGAGGCGGCCCGCGCCAGCCACGATGCTGATATGGGCGTACTGATGGGTGCGCCCAACGTTGTGCGCGGCAAGTCGCATTCGGGAAATATTTCCGCCCGGGATCTGGCAAGGCACGGCGTTCTCGATATCCTGTCCTCGGACTACGTACCCTTCAGCCTCATCCACGCGCCTTTCACCCTGGCCGATGAGATCGAGGGAATGACGCTGCCGAGGGCAATCGCCATGGTGACAGCCAACCCCGCCCGCCAGGTCGGGCTTGCCGATCGCGGCCGCATCGCGCCGGGCCTGCGCGCCGATCTCGTGCGGGTGCATCGCGACGCGGGCGTGCCGGTCGTCCGCACGGTCTGGCGCGAAGGCCGCCGGGTGGCCTGACCCATGCGCGGGAAGGGCGTGCTCCTCGTCATCGTCGGGCCAAGCGGCGTCGGCAAGGACACGCTGATCGACTGGCTGCGCGGCGCCATCGGGGCGCAGGCCGATGTCCGCTTTGTCCGCCGCGTCATCACCCGGCCAGCCGAAGCGGGTGGAGAACCGCACCACGCCGTCACTCCCGATGAATTCCGCCAGATGGAACGCCGCGGCGCCTTCTGCGTGTCCTGGCAGGCGCATGGCCTGTCCTATGGCATCCCGGCCGACACGCTCGATCATGTTCGCGCCGGCGGATTGGCGATCCTCAACGGGTCCAGGAAGGCGTTGCGGCAGATCCGCGAGACTTTTGACAACACGATTGTCGTTCTGCTTACGGTCGAACCCGGGGAACTCGCTCGCCGTCTCTCCTCGCGGGGACGGGAAACCGCGCAGGAGATCCGCGACCGTCTCGACCGGGCCCGCCTTGAGGTCGCGGCCGACGGCGATCTCGTCGAGATCGACAACAGCGACCCGGTCGAACGGGCCGGCCGCAAGGTGCTCGACCTGATCGGCCGCGCCTGACGCCAGCCGGTATGCGCCAGCGCACAGGGCCGTCATATTGCTGCAACGCAAATCGGGTCTAAGGCGGCAAACGACGCCAAGCACCGGACCCGATGCAATGAAAAAGCCGGCTAAGTATCGTACGCTGTTCCTCTCCGACATACATCTCGGAACCCCGGATTGCCAGGCGCCGATGCTGCTCGATTTCCTGCGCGAGCATGATGCTGAGACCGTGTACCTCGTCGGCGACATCGTCGATTGCTGGCGCATGAAGCGGAAGGGCTTCTACTGGCCGCAGACCCACAATGACGTGGTCCAGAAGCTCCTGCGCAAGGGACGCGCCGGTGCCCGCATCATCTATGTTCCCGGCAATCACGACGAGGTCCTTCGCGAATACCAGGGCCTGCATTTCGGCGGCATCGAGGTGCGCGACCGCGATATCCACGAAACCGCCGACGGCAAGCGCCTGCTGATCATCCACGGCGACCAGTTCGACATGGTGGTGATGAACCACAAGTGGCTCGCCCACCTCGGCGACTGGGCCTATGCCATGGCCATGTGGGCCAACAAGTGGCTCAACCGCGGCCGCCGGCTGCTCGGGATGGAATACTGGTCGATCTCGAAATGGGCCAAGCTAAAGGTCAAGCGCGCGGTCAATTACATCGGCGATTTCGAGACCGTCCTGGCCGAGGAAGCGCGCAAGGAAGGCGCGGACGGTATCGTCTGCGGCCATATCCATCATGCCGCCGACGAGATGATCGCCGACGTCCGCTACCTGAACACAGGCGACTGGGTGGAAAGCTGCACGGCGATCGTGGAGCACCACGACGGCCGCATGGAAATCATCGATTGGGCGCGCATCGTTGCTGCCCGAGCCAGGACCACGGGAGCTGTGGCTCCCGCGGACGGCACCGACGCGACGGCTGCCGTGCAGCGGGCCGCCTGAAGACGCATCCGGAGAGGACCAGACCATGACACAGGGCACCACGCTGACCGTCGGAGAACGTCTCGGCGAAGCCGTTCACCAGAATTCCGCGCTCTCCGTCGACGGAATCCTGGAGCGGATCTTTTCCCGCGCCTTTCGCGGCCTGGTCTATCCGCAGATTTGGGAAGACCCCGTCATCGACATGGAAGCGCTGGAGATCCAGCCCCACCATGAAATGGTCTGCATCGCGTCCGGCTCCTGCAATGTCCTTTCCTACCTGACCGCGAGCCCGCGCTCCATAACGGCTGTCGACCTGTCGCCGGCCCATGTCGCGCTTGGCCGGCTGAAGCTCGCCGCCGCTCGCCACCTGCCGGGCCCGGGCGATTTCATGCGCTTCTTCGGCCACGGCGACGAACCGGTGAACGTGATCGCCTACGAGCGTTTCGTCGCCGATCACCTCGACCGGGAGACCCGCGACTGGTGGGAGAAGCGCGGCCTTGACGGCCGCCGCCGGATCTCCATGTTCACGCGCGGCTTTTACCGCCAGGGCCTGCTCGGGCGCTTCATCTTCGCCGGGCACATGATGGCCCGCCTGCATGGCGTCGATCCCCGCGAGCTCACCGACTGTGCCACGCAGGAAGAGCAGGAGCGCTTCTTTGCCGAAAAGCTGTCTCCGCTCTTCGATCGCAAGCTGGTCCGCTTCCTGACGTCCCGCCGCGCCTCCCTGTTCGGTCTTGGGATTCCGCCGGCCCAGTACGAAGCGCTGGCAGGTCCAGATGGCGACATGGCCGAGGTGCTCCGCGAGCGCACCCGGAAGCTCGCCTGCGGTCACCCGCTGTCGGACAACTATTTTGCCTGGCAGGCCTTCGGTCGCGGCTACGAGCGCACGCCGGAGGCTTCGCTTCCGCCATACCTCCAGAGTGCGAACTTCCGCACGGTGCGGGCCAATGCGAGACGCGTCCGCGTGCTCAACGAGAGCGTGACCGACCACCTGCGCACGCTGCCCGCCGGTTCCCGCCATGCCTATGTCCTGCTCGACGCCCAGGACTGGATGACGGATCGTCAGCTCAACGACCTGTGGAGCGAGATCACCCGCACGGCGGCTCCGGGCGCCCGCGTCATCTTCCGCACGGCGGCCGAACCGACGCTGTTGCCGGGCCGTGTCGACGGTTCGATCCTGTCGCAATGGACCTATCACGCGGACCGCTCGAAGGCGCTCAATACCCGCGATCGCTCTGCCATCTACGGCGGTTTCCATCTCTACGAGAAGGCGGCCTGACATGGAAAAGGCGGTTCAGGGCCATGCCGCCCTCATGGACGGGATCTACCGCCACCAGCGCCACATCTACGACGCCACGCGCAAGTTCTATCTGCTCGGCCGCGACCACCTCATTGACGAGTTGCAGCCCCCTGCAGGCGGGACCGTGCTCGAGGTTGGCTGCGGCACCGGCCGCAATCTCGCGGCGGTCGCCGCGCGCTATCCTTCGGCGCAACTTTACGGCATCGACATTTCCGCCGAGATGCTGAAGTCGGCAGGCCGCACGCTCGACCGGGCCGGCGCCGGAAATCGGACGCGCCTGGCCGTGGGCGATGCCACCGCGCTGGATACCGGCCGCCAGTTCGCCGTGGCCCGGTTCGATCGGGTCTTCATTTCCTACGCTGTCTCGATGATCCCGGACTGGGAAGCGGCCATCGCCGAGGCGATTTCGGTTCTCAGGCCCGGCGGCAGCCTGCACATCGTGGATTTCGGCCAGCAGGACGGCTTGCCCGGCTGGTTCAGATCCGCGCTGCACGCCTGGCTTGCCCGCTTCCACGTGACACCGCGTGCCGATCTCGGCGCAGCCCTGGAAAAGGCCGCCGTCGCCGCGGGCGGGACCGCCGAATGGCGGTCGCTCTTCCGCGACTACGCCCGCTACGGCGTGGTCCGGCTTCCGGCCTGACCGCCGCATCCGCCAGGCTTGACGGTCATCGAAAGGCGCCGGTCGCCGGCTCAGCGGAACCGGCGGAATAGGCTGTACTGGAAGGACTGGCTTTTGCCCCAGGGGGTCTGATGCAGATGATGGCGATCCGCCTCGAGCGCGAAGCTTTCATCGAGGAGCGATGCGAGTTCGACCGGACTGTACCGCGCTACCGGCAGCCCGCTGCACGTCTCCGGTCCATCGGGCGCGAAGGTCGCGATGATCGCATGTCCGCCGATCCGCACCGCCCTGTCGAGGCTCTGCAGATAGGCCGCGCGTTCCGGCGGATCGACGAGGAAGTGGAATACCGCCCGGTCATGCCACAGGTCGTACTGGCGATCAGGCGTCCAGCACGTGATGTCCGCGCAAATCCATGTCACGGTTTCACCGCCCTTCCCGAGCCGGTCCCGGGCAGCGTCAAGCGCGACCTGTGACAGATCGAGGACGGTTACGTCGTGAAGTCCCGTTCCGAGCAGGGTGCCCGCGAGGCGGGAAGTCCCGCCGCCGATATCGATGACCGATGAACTCGCGGTCACGCTGGCCAGTTCGATCAGTTCGAGTGAGACCGCCGGATCGTTCTGGTGCCAACTCAGTTGGGCCTCGGACTTCCCGCCATAGACGCCGTCCCAGTGCGTCTTCCGGTCAACCCTCATGTCTGCGTGCTCCAACGATCCATGGCGGTAAGATCCGCCGAGCGGTCGCGATTTTTGAGCAAATGGCAAAAATTTGCAATTCACCGGGAAGTTTTAACAATAGCTTAAATGAATTGGGTGATATCTCGCACTGCGCAATGAAGGTCCGCTCGGTCGGCATGCGCATGGGCGGAAATGATATCCGCGTTTTCTTGCGACAAATTTGAACTCTATGGTCCGGCGGCCGCAGGTCGTCTTGGAAGGGGGGGAGGCTTGCCTGGAAAAGGCGGTCTTCCGGCAGGTGACAAATGACCATTGCATCGGATACGACCACGGAAAACAGCGATCTGGACGGCCGTCTGGCATTCCTGGAGATCGATGAAGCGACGCGCGAAGCCCTGGATCGGATCCGTCCGGTCCTGCAGCGGGAAATCCCGATCGCCCTCGACCGCTTCTATGCCAAGGTGAAGGAAACGCCGGCAACCGCTGCCTTCTTTTCCGGCACCGGCCGGATGGACCGTGCAAAGCGGGCGCAGGTGTCCCACTGGGACGCGATCTCCGCGGCGCGCTTCGACGCGGCCTATGCCGCGCAGGTCAATCGCATCGGCACGGTTCATGCCGAGATCGGCCTGCTTCCGCGCTGGTATATCGGCGGCTATGCGAGCCTGACCGACCATCTCCTCCACGCCGTGGTTCGGGAGTACTGGCCGAAGCAGGGCATGTTTGCGCGCAAGGGTGGCAGCCCGGACGAGCTTGCCGACGTGCTGTCGAGCCTGATGCGGGCGATCTTTCTCGACATGGACCTGTCGATTTCGGTCTACATCGACAAGGCCGAGGAGGCCAAGGAAGCCGCGCAGACCCAGGCGATTGCCCAGGAGCGCGACATGGTCAGCGAGCGCTTCGGTACGGTGATCGGCCAGCTCGCCGAGCGCGAACTCAATTGCACCATCGATGGCGACGTCCCGGACGCTTACCGGGGACTGCGCGACAACTTCAACCATGCCATCCGCCAGATGGGCCGGGCTATCCGCGAGATCGGCACCTCGTCGGACCTGATTGCATCGGGATCCGGCGAGATCAGCATCGCTGCCGACGACCTGTCGCGCCGCGCCGAACGCCACGCCGCATCCGTCGAGGAAGCCGCGGCGACGCTCGCGGCGGTCACGGAAGCCGTCCGCACGATGGCCGCTCGCGCTGGCGAATCCGGCCGCCTCGTAAGCCAGGCGCAGGCACACGGCGAACTCTCGCAGGAGGTCGTGCGCGAGGCGGTGACGGCGATGGAGCGCATCGACCGTTCCTCGACCGAGATCTCGAAGATCATCGGCGTCATCGACGAGATCGCCTTCCAGACCAACCTTCTGGCCCTCAACGCTGGCGTCGAGGCGGCGCGGGCCGGCGAGGCGGGCAAGGGCTTCGCGGTGGTGGCCGCGGAAGTGCGCGAACTGGCCCAGCGCTCGGCACGGGCGGCCAAGGAGATCAAGACCCTGATCACCGCGTCCGAAAAGGAAGTGAAAAACGGCGTCACCCTCGTCAACCGGACCGGTTCGACGCTCAACGAGATCGCCGCCGAGGTCAGCCAGGTCGCCGCGAACATGAATGCCATCATCGCCGAAACGCAGGACCAGGCCATGCGTATGGAGGAGATGAACGAGGTCATCTCGACGATCGATCAGGGCACCCAGCAGAACGCCGCCATGGCGGAAGAACTCACCGCGGCCAGCCATTCGCTCAAGAACGAGGTCGGCACGGTCAGCGCCATGATCCGCTCGTTCCACCTCGGCGCCTGCGGCGAGGCCGCAAGCCGCAAGCGTGCCAAAGATCAGGCGGCCGGATACGCGGCCGCGACGGGCGGTCCATCGGAGAGCTGGCGTGTGGTGTCCGTAGGGACTGGACGCGGCGGCCGCTGACAAATCAGGGGTTCCGCAACGAAATCACAAGGTATCCGCAAAGCGTCTCCCGGCGAAATGGCTAGCATGGTGACCGTCATGCAACCAGACTGACACGAGAGGAGACGGCAATGCCAATGATCGAAGTTCACGTTATCAAGGACGTTTTCACCCCCGCGCAGAAGACCGAAATCATCGGGAGGCTCACCGACGCCATGGTGGCTGTCGAGGGTGAGGCCATGCGCGGCGTGACCTGGGTAAAGATACATGAAGTGGCCAGCGGTGACTGGGCCATCGGCGGTCAGCCGCTGACCACGCAGGCGGTCCGCGACCTGGCGGCCGGAAAGAGTGCCGCCTGACGCGGTTCCGGCGATTCAATGAACAGTGGAAATGCGCTGTGCCGCACCGGGCTGACCAGGGCCGGTA
This sequence comes from Zhengella mangrovi, assembly GCF_002727065.1. Taxonomy (GTDB): domain Bacteria; phylum Pseudomonadota; class Alphaproteobacteria; order Rhizobiales; family Rhizobiaceae; genus Zhengella; species Zhengella mangrovi. Next base: position 402,728 of record NZ_PDVP01000001.1, read on the forward strand.
AGGTCAGGATGCAAGGCGACGGCCGGAGCCATCCGGCCGCCGTTATTGCCGCTGCTGGCCTTGGCCGGTGAAATCGGCGATGGAGGCGAACAGCGTGGACCAGGCCGCCTCGTGCGGCAGGATGACGTGGTTGGCGCTCTCCAGCAACACGAACCGCGCGCCTGGAATGCCTGCTGCCAGCTTCCGGCCCTGGTCGAGCGGATGAACGCTGTCGTTGCGCGCATGCAGCACCAGTGTCGGCACGCGGCATTCGCCAAGCATGTTTCGAACGTCGAACCGGTCGCAGGAGGCCCGGATCAGGGCTGCGTTTTCCGGCGACGTCGTGCGCCGTTGCAGTTCGGCCAGCGAGCCGATCTCCTCGCTGCTGCTGTCGGGAATGAAAAGCGAGGAAAACATGCGGAAGAAAGCGCTCTCCGGCCGTCCCCACCCATGCCGGACCAGGGTCAGCAGGGCCTCGCCCTCCTCGCGCTCGCTCTCGTCGAGGCGCACCGAGCGCCCGGCCTGGTAGCCGCCGTGCAGGATGAGATGGCTCACCCGCTCCGGGTGCCGGCAGGCGTAGGCGATGGCGATCGCCGCGCCTTGCGACGTGCCGTAGAGGACGAACCGGTCGACGCCTGCGGCGTCGATGACGGCCTCGAGGTCATCGACGAACCGGTCGAACGAGAATTCCTTCACCTTCCAGTCCGACAGGCCGTTGCCGCGCTGGTCGTAGCGCACGACCCGGAAGTCCTGGCTCATGCGGTCGAGAAACGGCCGCCAGATCGGGCTGTGCCAGTCGTAGTCGAGATTGGTCAGCCAGTGGCCCACCTTGACGAGGGGAGGCCCGGCCCCGGTCTCGGCAAAGGCGATCGTGGTTCCGTCGGCCGATTGGCAGAACCGGACCCGCTGCTGGATCTCGGCCGGAGGGGAAGGCGGACCGGGCCGGTCTGCCGTATCGGGACCGGCGACCTCGGCAACGAAGCGGAAACCGCGGCGCGGTACGGTGCGGATACAGGCCTGGTCGGTGCCATTGTCGCCGATGGCGCTGCGCGCTGCGCTGATACGGGCACTGACGGCGGAATCCGACACGATGCGTCCGCCCCAGATCCGCTCGATCAGTTCGTCGTGGGAAATCAGCCGCCCGGGCTCGCTGGCAAACAGGCATAAAAGGTCGAAGACCTGCGGTTCGACCGGCCGGACCTGGCCATCGACGAGAAGTTCGCGGCTCTCGGGGCGCAGTTCGCAAGAACCAAACCGGTAGCGCATCACGGACCCCCTGCTTCCTTGTTCTTCATGCCGCACCCGGCGCCGGCAGCGACAATACAAGAAGATCACAAGAAACTGGCAAGGTTTTCCTCAAGCGTCATGCGCGGTGCTCTGGCACCGTCTTTCCATGCAACACGCCATGGAAGGAAAAAGGTCATGACCAGCGATTCATTCAGCACCCGCCGCAACGAAGACGGTTCGATCGACATGGACTTCTACAGGCAGAAGGCGCGCGTCGAGCGCAACTTCGGGATCGCTTCGGCGGCCACGGCGGTCGAGGCGGCGATGGTCCGGATGGCGAGGTTTTTCCGGCCCGGTTCGCAACGCTCTGCGGTGGCGGGAATGCGGATGGGCGGATTGGGCCAGCCTCGTTGACCCGGCAAGGGGCGCCGACTTCCGGACGGCATCCGCATCACGCCGACGGTTGGGCGCGCAAGGGCCGGTCCCGGTCCACGCCCGCCTTTTGCACTTCGGCAAAACTGCTGCGCACGAGCCACCGGGTCATCGTGCGCGCCATCATTTCCTGGCCGCTGAGCGAAATGCCGCCGTCCGCGATTTCTGCCTCGAACGTCGTGTGTCCCATCCAGGCCGAGGTGAGGGCGCGCAACTCGCAGACGACGTAGAGATCGACGTCGAACTTGGGGTCGGCATAGCACAGGTCGGTTTCCTCGCCGGGCTTGGCCACCAGCCAGTAGTTCGCGGTCTCGTTGGGCGAATCGTGCAGGATGAACTGGATGACGCACTTGCGCCGTGGAAGCTGCAGCAGGTCGATTTTCCTGCGGATGTTCCACATCAGCAAGCGCGCATCGAGGTCCTGCAGCGACACGCCGCAATCGATGTTGCGGTGCGCCCATTCGCCAAGACCCCGGACCAGCGGTTCCAGTTCGTCGGCCATCGGCGTCGTCAGGTATTCCGCGTGGGCGCCCGATCCCGAACCCCGGCGGACGACGAGGCCGTTCATTTCCATTTCTTTCAGCCGCTTGGACAGCAGCCCCGGCGACATGCCCGGCACGCCGCGCTGGATCTCGTTGAACCGGGTGGACCCGGACCACATCTCGCAAAGCATCAGCATGGTCCAGCGCGGCTCGAGCAGGCTTGCTGCCATGGCGACCGGGCAAAACCGCGGGTAATTTGACTCTGGCATCGCGGCACCTCCACGATGAGCCTGGCACTCCGGCTGTCCCGGTGTCTACTTCAGAAACTGTAGCAGGTTTGCTGCATTTCCTGAACTGGCTGCTGGAAGGCGCCGCTGCCAGTCTCGATCCACCAGTCCAGCAAACACGGAGGTAAGTCATGCCACTGGTCGATATCGAGGTGATCGAGGGCGTTTTCGACGATGCCCAGAAGGCGCGGATGATCGAGAAGGTCACCAACGCCATGGTCGAGGTCGAAGGCGAGGGAATGCGCGGCGTGACCTGGGTCCGCGTCAAGGAAGTCCGCAGCGGACAGTGGGGGATTGGCGGCAAGACCCCGTCTGCGGCTGATATCCGGGCAATGGCCGGAAGCTGACCCGCGGATCCCGGCCGGCCACTCTTTGCCCCGGGGCCGGCCGGGGTCGCGATGAGGCCAGCCCGGTGGCGCCATCTCCCTTGACTTCATGACGCATTGCGTGGTCACGATCTCCCCGCGGAAGGGAGGTCCGTGCTCATGCCGAAAAGCGCCCAGGCAGACGGGCCGTCCGAAAGACAGGCCAGGACCGTCGATTTCGGCCCGCAGCTGGCGCGCGCCTCCATCCTCATCGTCGACGACGAACCCGGCATGCGCAACTTCCTCATGCGCACGCTTTCGCCCCGCTGCGCCCGTGTCGACGAGGCACAGGACGTAGCGACGGCGGCGGCCATGGTCGACGAGTGCAGCTACGACGTCATCATCCTCGACAATGTCATGCCGGGCCGCAACGGGCTGGACTGGCTCGCCGGGCAGCAGGAAGCGGGACTCTTTTCCGACGTCATCCTGATGACCGCCTATGCCGACCTGGAAACCGCGATCCAGGCCTTGCGCGCCGGTGCGATGGATTTCGTCCTCAAGCCGTTCCGGTCGAACCAGATCCTCAACGCCATCTCGCGCTGCCTGGAGCGGCGCAATCTCCAGCGCGAGAACTTCGTCCTGCGGCACGAACTCATGGCCGCCTCTGATCACCTGCTGTTGCGCGACCGGCTGATCGGCCATTCCGAGGGCATCGAGGCCGTGCGCCAGGCCATCGCGCGGGTCGCGCCCCTGCCGACGTCGGTGCTCATCAGCGGGCCCTCCGGCTCGGGCAAGGAAGTGGCCGCGCGGTCGCTGCACGCCCTGTCGGATCGCGCCGCCAAGCCCTTCGTTCCGGTCAACTGCGCCGCCATTCCCGCGGAGATGATCGAGGCCGAACTGTTCGGTCATGTCCGCGGTGCGTTCACCGGCGCAGCCGAGGCTCGCGAGGGCCTGTTCCTGCACGCCCACGGCGGCACGTTGTTCCTCGACGAGATCGCGGAACTTCCGCTCGCCATGCAGAGCAAGCTCCTGCGCGCTCTCGAGGACCGCAAGGTCCGCCCCGTCGGCGCCGAGCGGGAGATCTCGCTCGACCTGCGCTTCATCTTCGCCACCAATGCCGACCTCGAAGAGCGCGTCGCCGCCGGCGAGTTCCGCTCCGATCTCTACTACCGCATCAACGTCATGCGCCTGGACATGCCGCCGCTGCGGGAGCGTGGCGACGATGTCAACGAACTGGCCGGCCTGTTCATGGCCAAGCTGTCGCAGCAGCTCGGCATGCCCGCCATCGACCTGACCGAGGCAACCCGCGCGGCCTTTCGCGCCTATGACTGGCCCGGCAATGTCCGGGAACTGCGCAACATGATCGAACGGTCGCTCATTCTCGGCCGCGTGCCGGACATCGGTGCTCCGTCCCGTGCCCCTGGCAGCCCGGAGGGCGAAACCATGGAGGCCGTCGAACGCGAGCATATCCTGCGCATTCTCGACGAATGCGGCGGCAACCGGTCGGAGGCAGCCCGCCGTCTTGGCCTGTCCCGCAAGACCATCGAACGCAAGCTGGGCCAATGGGGGGGCTAAAGCAATTCCAGCGAAAGTGGACCCCGGTTTCGCGTCCGGAATTGCGTTTGTGGATTCGACAATTCCAGCGAAAGTGGACCCCGGTTTCGCGTCCGGAATTGCGTTTGTGGGTTCGACAATTCCAGCGAAAGTGGGCCCCGGTTTCGCGTCCGGAATTGCGTTTGTGGGTTCGACAATTCCAGCGAAAGTGGGCCCCGGTTTCGCGTCCGGAATTGCGTTTGCGGATTCGACAATTCCAGCGAAAGTGGGCCCCGGTTTCGCGTCCGGAATTGCGTTTGTGGGTTCGACAATTCCAGCGAAAGTGGCCCCCGGTTTCGCGTCCGGGCTCTGAGGGGATGAGGCAATTGGGCGCCGGGGCGGTTCGATGAAGGGCGGCAAGGCTCCGTCGCAGGCCGGCCAGAAGCCGGGCAAGGGGACGCCGGTCCGCTACCGGCTCCTGGCCATTGCCCTGTTGCCCATGCTGGTCATCATCCCCATCCTGCTCGGCGCCACCATGCTGCGCTGGAACACCAAGTTCGACAGCGTGCTCATTTCCAAGGTGCGCAGCGATCTCACCGTCGCGCACCAGTATTTCAGCCGTATCCTGGAGAACACAGGCGACCGGATGAAGGCGCTGGGTGAATCCGTCACCTTCCGCGATGCCGTTTCCGGTGGTTCGCCCGACGCCATGGCGGCGTTGCTGGAAGACCGCCGTGGCCGGCTCAACCTCGACTTCCTCTATATCGTGACCATTCCCGGCGACGTCGTTGCCGCGGCCGGCGGCATGGCGCCGCGGCGGACCGACATGGCCAGCCCGGTTCTGGCCAGCGCCGCCGCCGGGTCCGGTGCCGTCGCCATCGACATCCTCACCGCAGCCGAACTCGCCGACATCTCCCCGGCGCTCGCGGAACGCGCCAGCCTGCCGATCGTGGCCACGCCGAATGCCGCCCCCTCGTCCCTGCAGACGGCATCCGACGGTATGGTCGTCCACGCGGCGACGCCGGTTGAGGTCGACGGCCGCCACCTCGTCCTGGTCGGCGGCATCCTGCTCAACCGCAACCTCGATTTCATCGATACCATCAACGACCTCGTCTACCAGCCACGCAGCCTGCCGGAAGGCAGCCAGGGAACCGCCACCCTGTTCCTCGGCGACGTCCGCGTATCGACCAACGTACGCCTGTTCGAGGGCCGCCGCGCCCTCGGCACGCGCGTCTCGGCGATCGTGCGGCGGAAGGTTCTTGACGAAGGCCAGGTCTGGCTGGACCGCGCTTTCGTCGTCAACGACTGGTACATTTCCGCCTACGAGCCCATCGTCGACAGTCGCGGCAAGCGGGTCGGCATGCTGTATGTCGGCTTTCTCGAAGCCCCGTTCCAGCAGACGAAATACGTCACCATCGCCCTGGTCGTGATCGGCTTCGTCGCGGTGGCGGCACTGACCGTTCCGCTGTTCCTGCGCTGGGCCGGCGGCATTTTCCTGCCGCTGGAGCGCATGGCCGAGACGATCGACCGGGTCGAGACCGGCAACCTGACCGCCCGCACCGGCATCCCCGACCGCGGTGACGAGATCTCGCAGGTCGCGAGTCACCTCGACGAGCTTCTCGACCGCCTGGACGAGCGGGACCGGCAGCTTCGCGAATGGAACGGGCGGCTCAACCAGCGCGTCGAGGAGCGCACGGCGGAACTGCGTGAGGCGAACCGCCAGCTCGAAAGCGCGACCAAGCAGCTCGTCATGTCGGAAAAGCTGGCCGCCATCGGCGAGATCACCGCCGGCGTCGCCCACGAGATCAACAACCCGATTGCCGTCATCCAGGGCAACCTCGAAGTGCTGCGCGACCTGGTTGGCGAGAAGGCGGACCTGGCGAAGACCGAGTTCCACCTGATCGACGAACAGACCGAGCGCATGCGCCAGATCGTGACCCGGCTGCTGCAGTTTGCCCGGCCAGACGAGTATTCCGGTTCCGACGAGGCCAGCGCGCCGGCCGCCGTCTTTTCCGACTGCCTGCCGCTGATCCGCCACATGATCCGCAAGAACGGGATCGAGGTCGTCCGGCAGTCCGATTCGACCCGCTCCGCGCGCATCAGCCGGACCGAGCTTCAGCAGGTTCTGGTCAATCTCATGGTGAACGCCATCCATGCCATGCCTGACGGCGGCACGCTGACGCTCGCCTGCGAGGACGCCGACCGCGACGGCGTACCCGGCGTGCTGATGACGGTTCGAGACACGGGAACGGGCATGGCGCCGGATGTCGCGGCACGCATCTTCGATCCCTTCTTCACCACCAAGCGCGGATCGGGAACCGGGCTCGGCCTGTCGATCACCCACATGCTGGTCAGCGGGGCCGGGGGCGTCATCGAGGTCGATACCGCGCCCGGGCAGGGAACCGGCTTCCTGGTCTGGCTGCCCGAACAACCGGCGGCCGGCTGAGACATTTTGTCCAAGCATTGGGTCTTTTTGTCTGGCGCGCGGCCCGGCATCGGCATGTCCGGCGGTACCGGCCCCTGAAACTGCTGGCATCTGGCCGCCAGGGGGCGTTTGGCACGGCCGTTGCATTTTCCTCCATCGCACGCGGCAGGGAGGACGCCGCGACCGCCAGGCCCGGCCGCCGAGCCGGGTTGCGCGGATCAACGCGCGCAAGCGCCTTTGGGAGGACACTGATGTTCGACAGTCTCAAGAAAGAGCATATCGTGGCGAGGCCCGGCTTCAACCGGTGGCTGGTTCCGCCGGCCTCGATCGCCATTCATCTTTGCATCGGATCGGTCTACGCCTGGTCCGTCTTCAACCCGCCGCTGACCCGCCAGCTTGGCGTCGTCGCGCCGGCGGCCGATGACTGGAGCCTCAGCTCTGTCGTCTGGATCTTCTCGGTCGCCATCGTGTTCCTCGGCCTCGCCGCCGCCTTCGCCGGCAAGTGGCTGGAAGACGTCGGCCCGCGGATGGTGGGCGTCGTGGCGGCCTTCCTGTGGGGAGGCGGTTTCATCATCGGGTCCTTCGGCATCGCCAGCCACCAGCTCTGGCTGATCTACCTTGGCTATGGCGTGCTCGGGGGCTGTGGTCTCGGCCTCGGCTATGTTTCACCGGTGTCCACCCTGATCCGCTGGTTCCCGGACCGGCGCGGCATGGCCACCGGCATGGCCATCATGGGCTTCGGCGGCGGCGCCATGATCGCGGCCCCGCTGAAGGGCTGGCTGCTCTCCACCTTCTCCCGGCTGCCCGAGTATCTCGGCGCCGAGGGCGCGGTTCAGACGGTCGTCGAGAACGGCCGCGTCTTCGCGCAGACGGCGGCAGGCAAGACCGAGGTCGTCATCGCGTCGGCCAAGCAGGCCGCGGCCTATGGTGGCGATGCCGGGGTCTACGTCATCGGCACCGGTGACACGGGCGCATCGTCGACCTTCATCGCGCTCGGGATCGGCTACTTCATCGTCATGATGATCGCCGCCTTCATGTACCGGGTGCCCGCGCCGGACTGGAAGCCGGAGGGCTGGCAGCCCAGGCCGGTTGCCTCGGGCCTGGTGACCAGCAACAACGTCCATATCGACCAGGCGCTGAAGACGCCGCAGTTCTGGCAGCTGTGGATCATGCTCTGCTTCAACGTGACCGCCGGCATCGGCGTGATCGGTGTCGCCAAGACCATGATGTCCGAGATTTTCGGCACCACCATGCCGCTCATTGTCACGGCGGCCTTCGCCTCCACCTACGTGCTGATGATCTCGGTTTTCAACATGGTCGGCCGTTTCTTCTGGGCCTCCACGTCGGACTTCATCGGCCGCAAGGCGACCTACATGTGGTTCTTCGTCCTCGGCACGATCCTCTACCTGTCGATCCCCTATTTCGCGACGGCGGGATCCGAGCACCCGTCGGTGATCTATCTCATCGGCTTCTATGCGGCCACGATGATCATCTTCTCCATGTACGGGGGCGGCTTCGCCACGGTCCCGGCCTATCTCGCCGACATGTTCGGAACGATGCACGTGGGCGGCATCCATGGCCGTCTCCTGACGGCATGGTCGACCGCCGGCGTCCTCGGTCCGCTGGCGATCACGTCGCTGCGTGAGATGTCGCTGGCCGGCGCGCTCAACGACCTGGCGGCCAAGGTCGACCCGGCCGCCTTCGCCGAGAAGTTCGGCGCGCCGATCGATCAGCTCGACGCGCTGGTCCAGGCCAAGACGGTGACGGTGGCCAAGCTGATGGAAATCGCCCCGGCCGGGACGATCGATCCGACCCCGAGCCTGTACAACACGACCATGTACTGCATGGCCGCGCTGCTGGTGATTGCCTTCTTCGCGAACCTCTTCATGAAGCCGGTCCGCGAGCACCATCACCACGACGAGCCGAGGCTCGCCGCCGTGCCGGTGGAATAGTCCAGCCCGTCTCCCGGCGGGGCGAAACGTCCCGCCGGGCCTCCGGCTTCAGGATCCGCGCTTCAAGGCCGTTTCCAGCCGATCCTGCCGCAGGACGCCCGGGCTTCCCTGCAGGCAGACGATCCCGACACCCGTGAAGATCAGGACCAGGCCGAAAGTCTCCATTAAAGAGACCCGCTCGCCAAGGAAGAAACTCGCGAGCACCAGCCCCGACAGGGGTACGAGGTTCAGAAACACGCTGCTCCGCTGCGGGCCGGCAGCACGCAGTCCCGCCTGCCAGGCCAGGAAGGCCACCGCCGAGGCGAAGACGCCCAGGTAGAGGATCGACGCCCAGCCCGCCCTGCTGATGGTCCCGGGGTCGAATGCGGGGACGACCGTCAGGGCGAAGATGGCCTGCACGGTCAGTCCGATGAGGATCTGCGACAGGAAGGCGGACAGCGGCGATGCCGCCAACGGAAGCTTCGACAGCGAAAGGCAGTAGAAGCTCCAGACCAGCGTGGCGGCCAGCACCAGTGCAAGCGCTCCGGCTTCACTCGAGTAGGCGGCCAGATCGACCGATTCACCTTCCGCGACGAGAACGCCGGCCATCGACAGGACGACCGCGCTGAGCACCCGCGGCGACGGCATCCGCCGCTCCACGATTGCCAGCACGGACAGGATGACGAGCGGCGACATGGCGAAGCCGATGATGACCTCGGTCACGCCGACGACCTTCAGTGCCGAATAGATCAGCGTGTTGAACGTGACGACACCGAGCATGGACAACAGGCAGAGTTTCCAGAAGTCTGCCTTCAGCGCATGGCGTTCGCGCACCAGACCGGCGAGCCCGATGGGCAGCAGCACGACGGCCGCGACGATCCATCTCGAGAAATTCAGCCAGAAGGCCGGGATATCCGGGCTGATGAACCGGCCGACGACGAAATTGCCGCCCCACAGGACTGGCGCAAGCACCAGAAGCGGCAGCGCTGGCGACCGCGACACGCAATGAACGGACGAGGCGGTCATGACAGCCGCGCCTCACGGCGCGTTGTCAAACCATCGCCCCCGGCATCTGCACGACGTCCGCAGCACCCGAAGCTGCGGACCTGTGGTTCGGCAAGAAAAACAGTGGAAAGAAGAACGGCAGGCCGGTCGAGATCGAACATAACGGCTCCCTCCCGAACTCCGGGAAAGCTTGGCCCCAAATCCCGGAAATCCTAGAGCACGCGAGACCTGGATGGATATCGGCCAGGTGGACTAGTCCTGTCAGACCATTCTCGCTGTTCTGTATTTCTGCTAGTTTTTTTGCGGCTTTTTCTGGCTGGGAGGAGGTAAGTAAGCTTGTGCCGGAACGGGATGGCAGTGCCGGGCAGGTCTGGCGAAGCGGATGCGAAAGGCGCTTCGGTTGCCGCTCCGTTGCCCGCTCCGGCCACCTCCTTTCCTGCTCATGTCCTGCAGCGGCTGCGCACCCGCTTCCCGGTGCTCCTGCTTTTCCTCGCCTTCCTCCTTTGGTTGCTGGTCGTCATGCTCGGCACGTCCGAACTCTTCCGGATGCCGAACTGGGGCCTCCGGTTCGAGACCACCGGCATGCCAACGGGAATCGTGGTGTCCAGGGTGGCGGGACAGGGCGCCGCTGAGGCGGCCGGCATCAGCCCGGGCGACCGCATCGTCGCGCTCGTCGCCGTGGACGATGGCACACGGTACGATCTGAATGACGGCGTCCTGATGGTGTTTCGCGCCCAGGTGACGTCCTATGCGCGCTGGGGGGAGATCGCGGCAGCCAAGAAGCGGTTGTGGGAATTCCAGCGCCGGGATGTCTGGCTGGTGACGGACGACGGCCGGCGCTTTCTTCTTCGCGCCGACGTGCCGTTCACAATCCGCGATCTGCCCCTGCGCTATGCGTTCATGCTGGGCCTGAGCTTTGCCACGCTGGCAACGAGCACGGGCCTTCTCGTCTTTGCCCCCGTTGCCGTCAACGTCCTGCTCGCGGGACTGTCCGGCGTCTTCCTGTCCGGTGTCCTGCTCTACCACGCGCTGAAGTCCGCGCTCTACCTCGCGGCACCACCGCTCCTGTTCGAGATGCTGTACTACCTCGGCGCGGCCGGCGGCGTGTTCTACACCTATGCAATCGTCGCCATGATATGGCATACGCCAAGGGCGCTGCTCCCCGGAATACCCTTCGCCACGCTGTCCATGCTGGTCGCCGTCGCCGCCTTCCTGGCACAGCACTTCGCGCTGGTGACGTTTCCGCTCAATCCCTTCATCTTTCCGCTGTTCGCGGCGGACATCGTCGGCCTTGCCCTGCTCGTGGTGCAGATCGTCGTTTCCCGCGCCGATCCGGTCGACCGCGCCGCCGTGTCCTGGTTCGCCATTTCCCTGCTCGGGGGTGGGCTGCCCTACCTGTTCCTGGTCCTCATCCCCCGGGTCTTCAACCAACCGCCCGTGATTCCCGTCGAGGCCGGCGCGATCACCCTTACGTTGACCTGGGCCGGCTTCGTGTTCGGGACCTTGCGATACAGGCTTTTCGCGATCCAGACGGTTTGGTTCGGTACCATGGTCTGGCTGTCCATGGTTGCCGTTTTCGTAGCAGTCGATGTGCTGCTGCTCGCGGTCTTCGGACTGGGCGGCCTTCCGTCCGCGTCGATCGCCATTGCGGTCGCCAGTTGGTCCCTCTTCCCGCTGAAAAGCCTCCTGCTCGACCACTTCATCCGCCGCAACGCGGTCCCGTGGGAAGACGTGACCCTGCGCTTTATCGATGACATGGGCGCGATGAAGGACCTGGCCGAAATGGACGGGCGTTTCCTCCGCTTCGTCGCCGGGCTTTTCGACGCCCACGGGATGGAGATCGAGCCGAACGCTCCGGCCCGCGACGTGTCGATCGAGGATCGCGGACTGGTCATGCGCTTTCCGGCGATCACGCGCGAGGATTCCGTCGTCATGCGTGGGCGCAACCAGGGCCGGCGCCTGTTCTCCACCCGGGACAGGCGGATTGTCCGGCTGCTGCACCGGATGGCGCAGAGGATCTATCATCAGCGGGGCCAGCAGGACTTGCAGCGTATGCAGGACCGCAATCGAATCGCCCGCGACCTTCACGACCACGTTGGCGCAAAGCTTCTCAACGTGCTGTTCATGACCTCGGAAGAAAGCGGGATGCGGCGTGCCGCGTCATCGGCGATCAGCGCCCTGAAGGAGTCCATCATGGTTCTCGAGGACGCGGAGGAAATGGACCTGGAGGCCTGCATGAAGGACATCTGGCTGGACCTGGACGCCCGTCTCGTATCCCTGGGATTCACGACCGCATGCACGCAACGCTTCGAGTGCGCGCGGATCATCGACAGCCGCGCCTTCGTCAACATCAAGTACATCTGCGAGGAACTGGTCTCGAACATCATGAAATACGGCGACTGCAAAGTGCCGGTCGCATGCGACTATGGAACGCACGCAGATGGAACGTTCCGGCTCAGCATTTCCAACCGCTTCGCGCCTTTGTCGCCCGCGGCCCGGGCGGAAGACGCCGGGCCGTCGGGTGGTCGCGGCATGCCGAACATCATCGCCCGCGCGAGGGAGATCGGCGCGTCGGTGAACGTCGAGGCGTCCGATGACCGGCAGCTGTTCGCCGTCGGACTGGTTTTCCCCATGGCGGGCTAAAGCAATTCCAGCGAAAGTGGGCACCGGTTTCGCGTCCGGAATTGCGTTGGGGAAGAGACGGGTCCAGCGAAAGTGGGCCCCGGTTTCGCGTCCGGAAATGCGTTGGGGAAGAGACGGGTCCAGCGAAAGTGGGCCCCGGTTTCGCGTCCGGAAATGCGTTGGGGAAGAGACGGGTCCAGCGAAAGTGGGCCCCGGTTTCGCGTCCGGAAATGTGGGAAGAAGAGCAGCAGAGCCTTTGAGCGATCGCGGGGCAGGCGGAGATGGGTCGGTGTGGGCTACCGTGCCTGCAACAGCCCCAACCGCCTTGTCATTTCGACGGCGTCGATCCGCGAGGAAACATTCAGCTTTGCATAGATGTGCGCGACATGGGTTGCGACCGTGCTCTTCGAAATGCTCAGGATCCCGGCGATGTCCGGACGGTTGAAGCCCTTCGAAAGCAGAACGAGGATTTCCTTCTCCCGTTCTGTGAGCGCTTCGGCGATGGCCGGGAGGTCTCCGTTCGAAACCCGGTTCGGGTCGTGCCGGCCGGTCCCGGCACCGCCTCCGGACTCCTGGATATATTCGATCATCCGGCGGGTCACAGAGGATGAAAGCGGCGGTTCGCCGAAGGGAAGCCGCAGGAAGGCTTGGCGCAGGGCCTCGACCGTCTGGTCTTTCAGGAGATAGCCGTTGGCGCCTTTCGCCAGCACGTCGATCAGGCGCGATGTCTGGTCGTGCATCGACCACACCACGACAAGGCAGTCCGGGTTGACCGCGCGCAGGGGCTCGATGAGGCTTTCGCCCCTGCCGTCCGGCAACGACAGGTCGAGAACGGCGAGATCAAAGGCACGCCTGCCGATCAGCGCACGGGCGGTCGCGACCGTGGAGGCGAGCGCCAGGCTGGAAGACGGAAACACCTCTTCCAGAACGGCGCGCATCCGTTGCTGCGCCTCCAGGTGATCATCGACAAGCAGGACCGACCGCATTCCGCACCGACCTCCAATAAAAGCTTACCTGAAAGGGGAAGATTGTACGAGTCTCAAGGATCGCGACTGCCCAATCGTCGGCCCGCGCACGGCGCGTCATGGTCAATTTGCCGGTACATCCTTGACCGTTCCCCGTCATCGCGGTGCATTGTTCCGTGGTTGGCGATGGCAAGGAAGGGAGACAGGCGGTGGCACGGCAAGATGCGGCGGACGGCCGGACCATGATGGCGATTGTCACGACCGGAACCGGCGGATTCGACAAGCTGGTCTGGAAAGAGGTCCCGTGTCCCTCTCCCGGTGAGGGGGAAGTCCTGCTGAAGGTGCTGGCTGCCGGCGTCAACAACACGGATATCAACACCCGGCTTGGCTGGTATTCGTCCGGCGTCAGGGACGGCACGGACGTGACGGGCGATGACGGCGTCCGGCCCGATGGCGGCTGGAATGCGGCGACGCCGTTTCCCCTGGTCCAGGGCACGGACTGCTGCGGCCAGGTGGTGTCCGTCGGCCCCGGTGGCGATGAAAGCCGGATCGGCGACCGGGTTCTGGTCCGCTCCTGCATGCGGAAGGCCGGTTTCAACTCGATGGAAACGGTCTGGCTCGGTTCCGATTTCGACGGCGCCTTCGCCCAGTACGTCAAGGTGCCGGAACAGGAGATCTTCAGGGTCGACTGCGATTGGAGCGACGCGGAACTTGCCACCATCCCCTGCGCCTATGGGACGGCCGAGAACATGGTCCACCGGGCCGGTGTCGAAGCGGGCATGCGGGTCCTGGTTCCCGGCGCTTCGGGAGGCGTCGGTTCCGCCGTGGTCCAGCTTGCCCTGCGGCGCGGCGCCGAGGTGATCGCCATTGCCGGCGCCGGCAAGCACGACGCCGTCAGGTCGCTCGGTGCGAGCCGGGTCATCGACAGGACCGGCGACCCGGTGGGATTGCTCGGTGCGGAGACCATGGACGTCGTGATCGACAACGTTGCCGGCCCGGGTTTCGGTGCCATGCTGAAGGTCCTGAAGCGAGGCGGCCGCTACGTGTCTTCCGGTGCCATTGCCGGCCCGGTGGTCGAGCTGGACATGCGTGACATGTATCTCAAGGACATCACGTTGATCGGCTGTACCGCCTGGGACGCCCCGGTGTTTCCGAATGTCGTCGCCTGTATCGAGCGCGGCGAAATCCGTCCGGTGCTCGCCGCCACCTATCCGCTGGAGCGCATTGCCGATGCCCAGCGCGACTTCCAGCAGAAGCGCCATGCCGGCAAGATCGTGCTTGTTCCGCCGTCCTGATACAAGCAATTCCAGCGAAAGTGGGTACCGGTTTCGCGTCCGGAATTGCGTGGAAAAGGCGCTCGATTCCAGCGAAAGCGGGTACCGGTTTCGCGTCCGGAATTGCGTGGAAAAGGCGCTCGATTCCAGCGAAAGCGGGTACCGGTTTCGCGTCCGGAATTGCGTGGAAAAGGCATTCGATTCCAGCGAAAGTGGGTACCGGTTTCGCGTCCGGAATTGCGTGGAAAAGGCACTTGATTGCAGCGAAAGCGGGTACCGTTTTCGCGTCCGGAATTGCGAATCAGGCAGCAAGAGCATTGGTGCTTTTCGATGAAAGGCGGAAATGCCCCAGGCTGGGCCTGCCCGCCCGGGCGCCCTAGCCCAAGGCGGCCTACCGCGCCAGGACGAAGCGCTCGAGTTTGCCGAGCGTCTGCAATCCCAGTTCCACGGCGCCGAACCCCTTCGCCTCCCGGAATTCCTCCGCCGTGTTGAAGATCATGCAAAGGGTCACCCTCGTGCCATCCTCCGCGTCCTCGAACCGGGCCCAGGCATCGGCATGCTTCGGGCCGTTCTCGCCCCAATGCAGCGTATAGGCGATCCGTTCTTCGGGCAGAACCTCGCCATAGCGATGGTGGTTCGGGAACACCTGGCCATCCGGCGCGATCATGTCGAACACCCATTCGCCGCCGGCGCGCAGGTCGATCCGGCTCGTCCGGCAGGAAAACCCGTCCGGCCCCCACCATTGCGGCAGCGTCTCGGCATTCATCCAGGCGCCCCAGACCAGGCATCGCGGTGCCCGGATCACGCGGTCCAGCACCATGGTGCGCTCGGCCGCTTCTGCGAGGCGGTCGAGGCCGTCCGCGAGCCCCTGCCCGACATCCGCCGGATTGCCCTCCGCCAGCCGGGAAAGTTGGACCGTCAACGCAATCCGGCTGCCCTCGGTCGAGCCGGACAGGTCGGCCGTCACCAGCGCGGCCGATGCTGTCCCCGGCACCGGCGAAATCATCTCGGCGTGGACGCTGAAGAGCGGCGCGTCGAGGTGAAGCCAGCCGGCGGCGGGCTGGTCTTCGCGGGTCATTGCCCAGACCGCCCGTGCGGCCGGCGTGGTCCAGACCTCCCACAGGACCGCCGGCGGCGCGGCGATATTCCGCGCGAGGTTCAGGGTTTCAAAGCGGTGTCGCAGGGCCTCGTGTCCACCAGGGATTGCAGGCTGCGTTTCGTCGGTTGGCGTCATTCGTCGCGCTCCTTCATGACGGTCATGACAAAGGCTTCCAGCCGGTCCAGACGCGCTTCCCAGATCGCCCGTTGCTCGTCCAGCCATGCCCGGACCGGGTCGAAAGCGTCCGGAACGATGGCGCAGGTGCGGATCCGGCCGTCCTTGACTGTGGAAATCAGTCCGGCTTGCTCCAGCACCGCGAGATGCCGCATCACCGTCGGCAGGCGCAGTCCCGTGGGCTCTGCCAGGTCGGTGACCCGCGCCGGCTCGCGGGCGAGCCGGGTCAGGATCGACCGGCGGGTCGGATCGGCCAGCGCGTGGAAGAGCAGCGAAAGGTCGGTGTCATGCTTAGACATATTACTAACTATCATCGCCACCGATGGCGCGCAACGAAAAACTTCGATGATTGGCTAACTGTTCGCTGTCGGAGGATTGTCCTGCCGTGGATTGGCGCCTCGAACCAGGACTGCCGAGCGCTGCGGACTCATGGACATCCCTGGCATGACCGGTTGGGGACCCAGGCCGGCGGCATGCCGGACGCGACCGCATGTGCAGCGATCGCTGCCTGTCAGACCTGCTTTACACGGAGGATGGCGGTGAGAGAGGGATTCGAACCCTCGATACGGTTTCCCGTATACACGCGTTCCAGGCGTGCGCCTTCAACCACTCGGCCACCTCACCTGATCCAGATCGTCTCCCGGCGGTTGGCCCGGGCCGGGTGGCAGGCCACCCCTTGGAACGGCGCGGACTATAGCCAGAAAGCGCGCCGGTTCAACCGTTAAATGACGGCACGGCGACGAATTTTCAAGGCGGCCGCGCGTGCTGGCGGGCAAGCCTGCCGCCATGCCCTCCCGGCACCTTCGACTTGACGGCAATTGCCCCCGGCGGCACCTTGGCCTATGGCTAGGTCCGGAACGCCGGGGGCCACGTTGGTTTCCGGCCGGGAAGTCGGGAAGACATGGCCATGCTTCGTTTCGTTGTCCGCTTCATCGCGCTTGTCTGCCTGTCGGTCGCCTGCATCATGGGCGTGCTCGACCTGGCCCGCTCGCTCGCGGCAAACGCCCCGGTTTTCACGCCTCTCGCCACCAGTTGGGGACAGGTCGCGCCGAAGTCGCTCGCCATGCTGAAGGACGCCGTCGAGACCTACACGCTCCCGCCCGTCTGGGATCCCGGCGTGACGACCGTACTCGGCCTGCCGGGCTTCGCTGTCTTCGCTGGCCTCGCCCTGCTGTTCTACCTGCTCGGCCACCGCCCGGCGGCCCGCGGCCGCAACCGCTTTGCCCGGGTATCCTGACCGGCGCCTCGATTCGGAGACCGTGCGACCATGCATTTCCTTGGCACCATGCTCGACAAGAAGCTTCACATGCCCGCGCCCGCCGACGCGCTGAAAGGCCGGGCAGAACCGGTCGCGACCGCGTCGACCCACGCCGTCAACTGCCGCGATCTCCAGGCGCCCGCGCCCGACGGTTTCGAAACGGTCTATTTCGCCCTGGGCAACTACTGGCCGGCCGAGCGCCTGTTCTGGAAGACGCCGGGAGTCTGGGTCACGGCCGCCGGCTTCATGGGCGGCTACACGCCCAATCCCACGTCGCAGGAAGTGGCCACCGGCATGACCGGCCATGCCCAGACCGTGAAGGTGGTCTACGATCCGGCGCAAATCTCCTTCGCCGCGCTGCTCAAGCTTTTCTGGGAGAACCATGATCCGGCCCAGGGCAATCGCCAGGGCAATGACATCGGCACGCTCTACCGCTCGGCGATCTTCACCACGACGGCATCCCAGCTGGAGCAGGCGCTCGCATCGCGCGATGTCTTCCAGCAGGCGCTGGCCGCGGTGCGCACCGGCAGGATCACCACCGAGATCCGCGAAGCTCCCGCGTTCTATTTCGCCGGCGAGGAGCATCAGCAGTACCTGGCCCGCAATCCGGGTGGTTCCGGCACCTTGCGCGGCACGGGCGCCGTCTACCCGCTTCCGGGCGGCGATTGACCCTGCGGCAGCCCGGATGGCGGACGATTTTTTCTACCGGGCGGTCAAGAATCTGGGTGTCAACGGGCTGTTTTAATGCAAGGATACGCGCCAGAGGCATGGCTCCCGCGGGAGATTGCCCTCCGGCCGAACCGGGCAGGCGTGCTGCGCGCGGCCGGGCTGAGAAGAGAACAAACCGACAGGGTGCGAACACATGAAGCGTTTGATTATGGGCCTGCTGGCCGCCTCCGCGATGACTGCATCGGCATATGCCGCCGATATCAATCCGGCGATCATCTACGATTTGGGCGGGAAATTCGACAAGTCCTTCAATGAATCGGCGTTCAACGGTGCCGAGAAGTTCAAGCAGGAAACCGGCATTTCCTACCGCGAGTTCGAGATCCAGAACGATGCCCAGCGCGAGCAGGCGCTGCGCAAGTTCGCCGAGGACGGCAATGATCCGATCGTCATGGCCGGCTTCTCCTGGGCCGCTGCGCTGGAAAAGGTCGCCGCCGAGTTCCCGGACACCCATTTCGCCATCATCGACATGGTCGTTGACGCGCCGAACGTGCGCTCGGTGGTCTACAAGGAGCACGAGGGATCCTATCTCGTCGGCATCATGGCGGCCATGAAGTCGGACTCCAAGAAGGTCGGCTTCGTCGGTGGCATGGACATTCCGCTGATCCGCAAGTTCGGCTGTGGCTATGTCGGCGGCGCCAAGTCCGCCGGTGCCACCGAGGTCATCCAGAACATGACCGGTGACACGCCGGCCGCATGGAACGATCCGACCAAGGGCGGCGAGATCGCCAAGAGCCAGATCGCCCAGGGCGCCGACGTGATCTACGCCGCCGCCGGCGGTACCGGCATCGGTGTTCTGCAGGCTGCCGCCGACGAGGGCAAGTACGGCATCGGCGTCGATTCCAACCAGAACGGCCTGCAGCCGGGTCACGTGCTCACCTCCATGCTGAAGCGCGTCGACGTCGCCGTCTACAATGCCTTCATGGACTCAAAGGAAGGCAAGTTCTCCAATGGCATCAACGTTCTCGGCCTCAAGGAAGGCGGCGTCGACTATGCCATGGACGACAACAACAAGGACCTCGTCACCGACGACATGATGAAGGCCGTGGAAGACGCCAAGGCCAAGATCATCGCCGGCGACATCCAGGTTCATGACTACATGTCGGATGAGAGCTGCCCCTACTGATCGGCGGGCAAGAGCAATTCCAGCGAAAGTGGGTACCGGTTTCGCGTCCGGAATTGCGGGAAGGCAAGAGCAATTCCAGCGAAAGTGGGTACCGGTTTCGCGTCCGGAATTGCTCGGAAACAACGACGTGGAGCATTGATGCGGTTCAACGGATCGCGGAAATGCTCCGACCCGCGAAACCCGATCGCCCGGCCATTGCGCCGGGCGATTTCTTTTTCAAGACGCGCGGGAATCGGGTGGACCGCGTTGGCAGGCGGCGCCATGATCCGTCCATGGAAAACACGGCTCTGCTCTACACATGGCACGAAAGCCCCGTCGGTCCGCTGCTGATGGCCGGCCGCGGTGACGTCCTGCACGTCCTGTCCTTCCCCGCCGGCAACGGGAAGCGTTCGCCCCGTGCTGAATGGCAGCGCGATGACGCGATCCTGCCGGAGCACCGCCGCCAGATCGACGCCTACTTCGCCGGCAGGCTGACCGCCTTCGATCTGCCGCTTCAGCCGGTGGGCTCGCCGTTCCAGCTCGCGGTGTGGCGGGAACTGACCCGCATTCCCTACGGCGAGACCGCGTCCTACGGCGACATCGCCCGGCGCCTTGGCGAACCGGTTTCCGCCAGCCGCGCCGTAGGAGCAGCCAACGGCGACAATCCGCTGCCGATCGTCGTGCCGTGTCACCGGGTGATCGGCGCCGACGGCTCGCTGACCGGGTTTGGCGGCGGGCTTGCCATCAAGCGGTATCTTCTCGACCTGGAGGACCGGGTGGCACAGAAGCCGGGCCGTCAGCTCGGCCTGTTCGGCTGACGGGTCACGCCAGGAAGCCGTTGATCTCAGCCGCGGCGGACGCCGACAATGATCCCGGTGACAAGGCCGACAACCACGCCCAGCAGGCTCCAGAACACCACCGCATACCCGGAAGCACCCTCGAAATCGGTGACATTGGCCAGTTCGACATAGGCGAACCCGGCGCCGAAACCAACGAAGCCGCCAAGGACCGCGCCCAGGATCGCCCCCAGGAGAGCAAAGCCTGCCTTCCGTGCCGCTGCCATCGCCGTCATCCCTGCCCGGTTTCGCAAGGCATGATGATACGCCCGCTTTCCCGTTGCCGGTAGAGGGGCCACGCTCACCAGTGCGGCGGCTTGTCGACCGGGATCTCCGGTTGCACGGCGTGCTCCACGGTGAGGAACCGCCGGATCAGCTCGTCCATCTTCGCCCGTTGCGCTTCCACGACCTTCCACTGGTCGGCCAGTTGCGTGGAAAGCTCCTCGTTGGCGCGCTCCAGTTCGGCGACCCGCATTTCCAGCTCCGCGATGCGGTTTTCGTGCTCGATCATGACGCGGGTTCCGCGAGCGCGGTTTCGAGAAGGGCGCGAAGCGGCGCATTGAGCGGCATCGGCTTGCGGCTCGCCTTGTCGACATAGACATGGACGAACCGCCCTTCCGCCGCCGCCGTGGCATCGTCGTTGCGGAACAGGCCGATCTCGTAGGTCACCGCCGAGGTGCCGAGCTTGGCGACCCGGATGCCCGCCGTCACCACGTCCGGGAAGGCCATTTCCGCGAAATAGCGGCACCCCGTCTCGACGACCAGGCCCACCTGTTCGCCACCGTGGATGTCCAGCACGCCGGCCTCGATCAGCCAGGCGTTGACCGCCGTGTCAAACAGCGAATAGTGCACGACATTGTTCATGTGCCCGTAGACATCGTTGTCCGACCAGCGGGTCGTGATGCTGCGGAACACCAAGTAGGCGTCGCGGCTTGCGGGAACGGGCCGGCTCATGTCACCAGGCCGCCCGGTAGATGGCCAGCGCATCGCTTTCGCTGACCTCGCGCGGATTGTTGACCAGCAGCCGTGTCTGTTTCATCGCGTCCGACGCCATCTGCTCGAGATGCTCCTCGCCGATGCCGACCTGCCGCAACCGCGTTTCCAGCCCCAGCTTTTCCGAAAGTCCGGCCAGCCGCTCGATGAAGGCGGCGCAGGTGGCCTGCGACCCGCCTTCCTGCCCGAGGTCCGGGAAGGCGTGCGGCGCCAGCTCCGCGTAGAGCCGTTCGGAGCCGTTGGTCGTCTCCGCGGCGTTGAAGCGCAGGACGTGCGGCAGCACGAGCGCGTTGGAGAGGCCATGCGGCACGTGGAAGATGCCGCCGATCGGGTAGGCCAGCGCATGCACGGCTGCCACGGGGGAATTCGCGAAGGCCTGGCCCGCCAGCATCGAGCCGAGCAGCATGGCGGCCCGGGCCTCGCGGTTGGACCCGTTGAACACGGCTTCCTCGATGTTCGCGCCGAGCAATTCCAGCGCCTGTTTCGCGATCATCCGCGACAGCGGATTGTTGTTGGCGCTTTTTGAGGCATAGGCCTCGATCGCGTGAACCATGGCGTCGACGCCGGTCGCCGCGGTGATGTGGGCCGGCAGGCCGAGTGTCAGCGAGGCGTCGAGGACGGCGATGTCGGGCAGGATGACGGGCGAGGAGACGCCGCGTTTCTCGTCGCCTTCCACCGTGATGATGGACACCGGCGTCACCTCTGAACCGGTTCCCGCGGTCGTCGGAACGAGCACCAGCGGCAGGCGCGGCCCCTTGGCGTTGCCGACGCCCCACGCCGCGTCGATATCCTCGCCGGAGCCGGCCAGCAGGGCGGTGAGCTTGGCGATGTCGAGCGAGGATCCGCCACCGAAGCCGACGACGCCGGTCACGCCCGCGTCGCGCGCCGTTTCCGTCGCCGCCATCAGCGTGGCACGCGAGGGATCGGCCTCCACCTTGTCGTAGATCGTGACTGCATGGCCGGCCTTCGTCAGCGAGTCGATGGCCTGATCGCACAGGCCCAGCGAGCGCAGGCCCGGGTCGGTGACCAGCAGGATTCGCGGTCCGAGCAGGCCGCCTGCCGTGCCGGCCAGGTCCGCCGCCGCGCCATCACGGAAAACGATGCTCTTGGTGGTGTTGAAAACAAATGGATTCATGTGATCCTCCTCGCGTAACGGAAATTGACAAGGCGTGGCGGAAAAGTCGAGACTAAAGCCAACAGACCGGTTCGCCTTCCCGACGTTTCACATGGGAGAAAGCCGGCGGTAAGAAGGGGAAGACAGCCACATGCCGGCGCCAGCCATCGAACTGACGGGCATCAACAAGAGCTTCGGCCCCGTCCAGGCCAACCGAGACATCAACCTGACGGTGGAGCAGGGCACCATCCACGGCATCATCGGCGAGAACGGCGCCGGGAAATCCACCCTGATGTCGATTCTCTATGGCTTCTACCAGGCCGATTCCGGCTCCATCAGTGTCGGCGGCAAGCCGGTCACCATCCACACGCCCAACGATGCCATCGCCATCGGCATCGGCATGGTCCACCAGCACTTCATGCTGGTGCAGAACTTCACCGTCCTGGAAAACGTCATGCTGGGCGCCGAAGGCGGGCAGTTGCTGACCGGCAGCATCGCCGACGCGCGCGCCGAACTCCACAAGCTGGAAGAGGCCTATGCGCTGGAGGTCGATACCGAGGCGGTGATCGAGGAACTGCCGGTCGGCCTGCAGCAACGCGTGGAAATCCTCAAGGCGCTCTATCGCGGCGCCGAGATTCTCATCCTCGACGAGCCGACCGGCGTGCTGACGCCGGCCGAGGCCGATCACCTGTTCCGGGTTCTCGCCCAGTTGAAGGAACAGGGCAAGACCATCGTCCTCATCACCCACAAGCTGCGCGAGATCATGGCGATCACCGACAACGTGTCGGTCATGCGCCAGGGCACCATGGTCGCCACGCGCAAGACCTCGGAAACCAGCGTCGAGGAACTCGCCGAGCTGATGGTCGGCCGCCACGTCCTGCTGCGCGTCGAGAAGGGCCCGGCCCATCCCGGCGACGTCAAGCTGGCCGTCGAGAACCTGACGGTGCGCGACCGGCGCGGCGTGACCATGGTCAACAACGTCTCCTTCGAGGTCCGAGCGGGCGAGATCGTCGGCATCGCCGGCGTCGCGGGCAATGGCCAGTCGGAGCTGATCGAGGCCATCGCCGGCATGCGCCAGGCGGTTTCCGGACGTGTGCTCCTCGACGGACTGCCGATCCACGTGACCGGCTCCGCCGACCCGGCGGAACTGCGCCGCCGAGGCCTCGCCCACGTGCCGGAAGACCGTCACTACACCGGCCTCGTCCTGCCCTTCGAGGAGGCCGAGAACTCCATCCTCGGCTATCACGGCCAGGCGAAGTACCTGAAGGGCCCGTTCCTCGATATCGACGCCATCCGCAAGGATGCGGCCGCAAAGATCGAGGCCTACGATATCCGTCCGCCCAATTGCCGGCTGAAGTCGGCGAATTTTTCCGGCGGCAACCAGCAGAAGATCGTCCTTGCCCGCGAGATGGAGCAGGACCCGACCGTTCTCGTCGTCGCCCAGCCCACCCGCGGCGTCGACGTCGGTGCCATCGAGTTCATCCACAAGCGCATCATCGAGATGCGCGATGCCGGCAAGGCCGTGCTGCTCGTCTCCGTCGAGCTGGACGAGATCCGCTCGCTGTCGGACCGCATCCTGGTGATGTTCGCTGGCCAGGTTGCCGGCGAGCGCGGGCCCGATGCCACCGAGGGTGAACTCGGCCTGCTCATGGCCGGCATCACCGATGGCCAGGAGGCGGCCGAATGAGGCAAGTCCTGGTCCTCGCCGCCATGGTGAACGCACTGGCCACGATTCCCGGCTCCGCGCAGGAGGGCAACCTTGACGGCATGACGACCCTTGTCCGCCAGGGCGGGATATCGGCCGTGACCAACGTCTCGGGCTCGCCCGAGAATGGCTATACGGCGCGCGTCACCGTGTTCGAGGGCGCGCGGAAGGTGTCCTCGAGCGAGCATGGCGACATTTTCTCCCCGATCGGACTGCCCGAGGTGCGCTTCGCGGAGATGGACAAGGCCAACGACACGCCGGAGGTTTTCATCGCGCAGTGGACCGGCGGGGCGCATTGCTGCGTCGCCGTGACCGTGCATGACAAGGCCGCTGGCGGCTGGACCGCACTGGACGGCGGCGCCTTCGATGGCGATCCCGAAGCACTCTATCCGCAGGACGTCGATGGCGACGGCCTTGCCGAGATCGTCACCTACGACAACGCTTTCCTCTATCGTTTTGCCGCCTACGCCATGTCCTATGCACCGCCGAAGGTGCTGGCGATCCGCAACGGCCACCTGGAGGATGTCACCGCGGAACCGGCCTATGCGCCATTGTTGCGCCGGCGGCTCGATGACATGGGCGAATTGCCGGAAAACGGCGAAGCCCGCAATTCCTGGCTGGCGGCCTATGCCGCCACCCTGGTGCGCCTGGGCGAGGCCGGTCCGCTCGAGTTCGCCGGCAGCGCCTACGATCCCGGTCCCGACTGGGGCATGACCCGCTGCAAGGATCCCGCCCGCGAGAACGACTGCCCCGCAGGGCTGGTCGAACGCGTCGATTTTCCCACCGCCTTGAGGCAGTTCCTGACCGAACAGGGGTATCTGGAGGAGAGCCGCTAGATGGCGACACCCTATGCGAAACTGCCCGCGTGGGCCGATTACGGGCTGATCCCGCTGATCAACCTCACGGTCGCCTTCCTCGTCTCGGGTCTGGTTGTGCTGCTGGCCGGCGAGAACCCGGTCAAGGCCGCCGGAATCCTTGTCTCCGGCGCCTTCGGCTCCGGCTCGGGCATCGGATACACGCTGTTCTACGCCACCAACTTCATCTTCACCGGCCTGTCGGTGGCGGTGGCCTTCCACTGTGGCCTGTTCAACATCGGCGGCGAGGGCCAGGCCTATATCGGCGGTCTCGGCGTGGCGCTCGTCTGCCTCGCCTTCGACACCGTCTTCCCCTGGTGGCTCAACTTTCCGCTGGCCATTCTCGCTTCCGCGGCGCTGGGCGGCGCCTGGGCCTTCATCCCGGCCATCCTCCAGGCCCGGCGCGGCAGCCACATCGTCATCACCACCATCATGTTCAACTTCATCGCCGCCTCGGTGATGGTCTACCTGCTGGTCGGCGCGCTGAAACCGCTGGGTTCCATGGCGCCGCAGACCCGCACCTTCGAGGCGGCGGCCCATCTGCCCAAGCTCGACTGGCTGATCACCATGTTCGGCTTCAAGCTGCGGTCCACACCGCTCAACCTCTCCTTCGTTCTCGCGCTGGTGGTGAGCTTCCTCGTCTGGCTGCTGATCTGGCGCACGAAGCTTGGCTACGAGATCCGCACCCAGGGCTTTTCCCCGCGTGCCTCGCGTTATGCCGGCATTTCCGAAACGCGGATCATCGTCATCACCATGATGATTTCCGGCGCGCTCGCCGGCATGATGGCCCTGAACCCGGTCATGGGCGACCAGCACCGCCTGCAGCTTGATTTCGTCACCGGCGCGGGCTTCGTCGGCATCGCCGTCGCGCTGATGGGCCGCTCCCATCCGGCCGGCATCATCCCGGCATCCATCCTGTTCGGCATGCTCTACCAGGGCGGAGCGGAACTTGCCTTCGAGATGCCCAACATCAGCCGCGACATGATCGTCATCATCCAGGGCCTGGTCATCCTTTTCGCCGGTGCGCTGGAAAACCTCTTCCGGCCGGCGGTGCAGGCCTTCTTCGGCAGTGTCCTGCATGAAGACGTGCGCGCCGCACCCATTGCCAGCGGGGAGTCGCACTGATGGATTGGCACCTCTATCTCGGCCTCAACGTCCTCGACTCCACGATCCGCATCTCGGTCCCGCTGCTGCTGGCCTGCCTCGCCGGTCTCTACTCGGAGCGCTCCGGCGTGTTCGACATCGGCCTGGAGGGCAAGATGCTCGCCGGTGCCTTTGCCGGCGCGGCGGCGGCCTCCAGCTTCGGTTCGGCCTGGATCGGCCTGTTCTTCGCCATCCTCGTTTCGGTCGGTTTCGCGCTGGTTCACGGCTTTGCCTCGATCACCGCGCGCGGCAACCAGATCGTCTCCGGCGTCGCGATCAACTTCATCGCCGCCGGCGGCGCCGTCATCCTGGGCCAGGCCTGGTTCAAGCAGGGCGGGCGCACGCCTTCGCTGGTCGGCGACGAGCGCTTCTCCGTCGTCACGCTTCCCTTTGCCGACAGTCTCGGTGGCGTGCCCCTTCTGGGTCCCGTCTACCGGGAACTGGTCTCCGGCCATTACATCCTGGTCTATTTCGCCTTCCTCATGGTGCCGGTCACCTGGTGGGTCCTTTTCCGCACCCGCTTCGGCCTTCGCCTGCGCGCCGTCGGCGAGAACCCGGCCGCGGTGGATACGGCCGGCATCTCCGTCACGTTCCTGCGCTACCGCGCGGTCATGATAACGGGGATATTGTGCGGGTTCTCGGGCGCTTACCTGTCCGTCGCCCAGAACGCCGGATTCGTGAAGGATATGACGGCAGGAAAAGGGTTTATCGCGCTGGCCGCGCTGATCTTCGCCAAGTGGCGCCCGGTCAATGCCATGTTCGCCTGCCTCCTGTTCGGTTACCTCGAGGCGCTTGGCATTTCGCTCCAGGGCAAGCCGCTGCCGGTCATCGGCACCGTGCCCGTCCAGTTCATGCAGGCGCTGCCCTACATCCTCACCGTGATCCTGCTCGCCGGTTTCATCGGCAAGGCCATTCCGCCGCGTGCCGGTGGCGTGCCTTATGTCAAGGAACGCTGACATGGCCGACGATCTGTTCGCCGCCGCAAGGTTGGCGATGGGCAAGGCCCATGTACCCTATTCGAAGTTCCCTGTCGGTGCCGCGCTGCGAACCGCAGACGGGCGCGTCTACGCTGGTGCCAACATCGAGAACGTGTCGTTTCCCGAGGGCTGGTGCGCCGAAACGACCATGCTCGCGCACTACGTCATGGATGGCGGTGGCGACATCGCCGAGATCTGCGTGGTGGCCGCGAAGATGGACCGTATCACGCCCTGCGGCGGCTGCCGCCAGCGGCTGGCCGAGTTCGCCGGGGCGCAGACCCGTCTCTACCTGTGCGACCAGGCCGGCATCGTTGACGAGATGACCATGGCCGACATGCTCCCGCTTGCCTTCCAGACAGAGGCCGTCCGATGAACCAGTCCGTTGATATCCTCGTGGAGCGCCTCAATGGCCTCGCGCCACGCATTGCCTTCGTTCTCGGCTCCGGCCTCGGCACCCTGGTGAATGACGTCGAGGATGCGGTGCGCATTCCCTACGCCGACCTGCACGGCTTTCCGAAAAGCGGCGTCACGGGCCACGCCGCCGAAGTGGTGGCCGGGCACCTCGGCGGTGTGCCGGTGCTCATGCTGTCCGGCCGCAGCCACTACTATGAACATGCCAACGCCGCCGCGATGCGGCCGGCGCTGGAAGTGCTCAAGGGGCTGGGGATCGACCGGATCGTGCTGACCAATGCCGCCGGCTCTCTCGACGAATCCATACCGCCCGGCTGGGTCATGCTGATCGAGGACCACATCAATTTTTCAGGCTCCAACCCGCTCTTTCATGAACCGACGGACCGCCGTTTCGTCGGCCTGACGGAGGCCTATGATCCGGCCATGCGCGCTGCCATCGAAGGCGCCGCCGCGGCGGAGGGTCTTGACCTTGGCAAGGGCGTGTACATGTGGTTCTCCGGACCGTCTTTCGAGACACCGGCGGAAATCCGCATGGCGCGCATCATGGGTGCCACGGCTGTCGGCATGTCCACCGTTCCGGAGGTCATCCTGGCCCGCTTCCTCGGGCTGCGGGTGGCGGCCTGTTCGGTGATCACCAATTTCGCGGCCGGAATGACGGGTGCGGAACTGTCACACCAGGAAACCAAGAACATGGCTCCCCAGGGCGGCCGCAAGCTGGCCGCCATCCTGAGAAGGGCCCTGGCCGAAGGAGGACTGAATGGCTGAATCGGCTGAAGCGGCCGTGGCCGCCAGGCTCATAGCCTGCCTCGACTACACCGAACTCGGCAACGAGTGCACCGAAGGCAATGTCGACCGTCTGCTGGACGGAGCGATGACGCCCGCCGGCCCGGTCGCCGCCGTCTGTGTCTGGCCGCGGTTCGTCTCCCAGTGCCGGGAACGGCTGGAAGGAACGGGCGTCCGTATCGCAACGGTGGTCAACTTCCCGGACGGCAAGGACCAGTACGAGGGAGCACTCGACGAGGCGCGCCGCGCTGTCCGCCAGGGCGCGGACGAGATCGACATGGTGATCACCCGCGCGAAAATTCCCTCCGACCCGGATTTCGTGACGGCCCAGGTCGCGGCCTTCGTCGAGGCAGCCGGCGGGCAGGTGGTCAAGGCCATCCTGGAAAGCGGCGAGATGGCCGGGCCGGATGACGTGCGCATCGCCGCGCGCGCCGCGATTGCCGGCGGCGCCGGGTTCATCAAGACTTCCACCGGAAAGACCGCTCACGGCGCCTCGCTGGAAGCCGCCCGTGTCATGCTGGAGGAGATCCGCGCATCCGGAAAGCCGGTCGGCCTGAAACCGTCCGGCGGCGTGCGCACGCTGGCCGATGGCAAGGCTTACCTCGACCTCGCCGACGAGATCATGGGCGCCGGCTGGGCGACGCCGCAGACCTTCCGCATCGGCGCGTCCGGGATCATGAGCGATCTCCTGGCCCATCTCGGTGTCGGAACCGGCGAGCCGACCGCTGACGGCGGCTATTGATGCTGACCCGCGAGATCATCCGCAAGAAGCGCGATGGCCAGGCCCTGACGCTTGAGGAGATCAACCACCTCGTCTCGGGCCTGGCTTCGGGCGATGTATCCGAAGGCCAGGTCGCGGCCTTTGCCATGGCTGTCTATTTCCGCGGCATGAATCCGGACGAGGGCGTGGCACTGACGCTCGCCATGCGGGATTCCGGCACGGTGCTCGATTGGTCCGATCTGCCCGGACCCGTCACCGACAAGCATTCGACCGGTGGCGTCGGCGACAATGTCTCGCTCATGCTGGCGCCGATCGTCGCCGCCTGCGGCGCCTTCGTGCCGATGATTTCCGGCCGCGGGCTTGGCCATACCGGCGGCACGCTCGACAAGATGGATTCGATCCCGGGCTACACGAGCCAGCCGGACAACGCGCTCTTCAGGGCCTGCGTGAAGGAGACCGGCTGTGCCATCATCGGCCAGACCGCCGACCTCGCCCCGGCCGACAAGCGCTTCTATGCCATTCGCGATGTCACGGCGACGGTCGAATCCATCCCGCTCATCACGGCGTCGATCCTGTCGAAGAAACTGGCCGCCGGCCTTCAATCTCTCGTCCTCGACGTCAAGTCGGGCAACGGCGCCTTCATGGCGACCGGGCGGGAGGCCGGGAAACTGGCCCGCCGCCTGGTCGATGTGGCCAACGGGGCGGGCCTGAAGACTCATGCGCTGGTGACAGACATGAACGAACCGCTGGCCTCCGCGGTCGGCAACGCGCTGGAGGTGCAGAACGCGGTGGACTTCCTGACAGGAAAGCACCGCGACAAGCGACTGGAGCGTGTGGTCATGGCGCTGGCCGCCGAGATGCTCCAGCTCTGCGGCATCGCCGCCTCCAACCACGAAGGCGCCGCGCGCGCGATCGACGCGCTGGACAGCGGCCGTGCGGCCGAGGTCTTCGCCCGGATGGTGGCCCGCCTCGGCGGTCCTGCCGATTTCGTCGACAAGGCGGCAGATTACCTCGGCGCCGCCCCGGTTCAGCTGGATGTCCCGGCGCCGTCGGGCGGCTACATTGCTGCCGTCGATACCCGCGCCATCGGCGTGGCCGTCGTCGCACTTGGCGGCGGACGGCAGGTCGCCGCCGACCCGGTCGACCCGCTGGTCGGACTGTCGTCGGTCCTGCCGGTCGGCAGCAAGGTGGCGAAGGGCGATCCGCTCGCCCGTGTCCATGCGCGCAATCGCGACGAGGCGGAGAGGGCGATCGCCACGATCGAAGCAGCGATGGCGGTGTCGCGCGAAAAGCAGCGGCCGGCACGGGCCATATCCCGCCGGATCACCGCCTGATGGTCAGCGGCGCCTACTGCTCCAGCTGAAGGGTATTGCCCTGGACGGCGAAGCTGTCCAGGCGCTTCAGGAAGCTCATCCCGACCAGCGTACCCGAAAGCGCCTTGTCGTCCAGGATGACCGCCTTGACCTTGCGCACCTCGATCCGGCCGATCTGCATGAGATCGATCATCGCCGCGGCGGCTTTCGCCTTTCCGTTCGCCGTGTTGACCTCGTAGGTATAGTCCGATGGCTGGAGCTTGATCCCGATCCGCCGGGCCGTTGACGAGTTGATGGCAACCAGCGTCGCGCCCGTATCGATCAGGGCCTTGACGCGGCGTCCATTCAGGCGGAACTCGTCCCGGAAATGCCCTAGTTCGTCGATCCGGACCGCGTGGCTCCGCCCGGACAACGGTCCTTGCACGGTGCGCTTCCTGATCGGCCCGACCGTGGCAAGCTGCGTCTGTTGCGGAGCTTCTCTCTTGGCCGCAACCGAGGCCACCAGATCGGGATTGGACTGGATCAGCATCGGAACGGATGCCGACAGGCCGACGAATGTGCTGAGCAGAACAAGTTTCTTCATCATGGCACGCGGGGTTTTCCTCTCGCGTGCCTGTTTAGCCGGTTTGCGTCGCTCCCCGGTTAATCCCGGACAGCGCCCGTGCGCTTTCCGCGGGCATCGTTAATGACCGGTTGCCGGGTGCGCCGTCCTTCCGTCCGGGCGCGACCCCTCGGCGGGTCGCGGCTATTTCGTGCCGTACATGCGGTCGCCGGCATCGCCGAGACCCGGAACGATGTAGCCTTTCTCATTGAGGTGGCTGTCGATGGCCGCGGTGTAGACCGGCACGTCCGGATGGGCCCTGCCGAAGTTCTCGATGCCTTCGGGTGCCGCCAGCAGGCAGACGAAACGCAGGTTGTTGGCGCCGCGTTCCTTCAGCTTCTCCACCGCCGCGATGGCCGAGTTTGCCGTGGCGAGCATCGGGTCGACCACGATCACGAGACGGTTGTCGAGTTCGCCTGGCGCCTTGAAGTAATATTCCACTGCCTCCAGCGTCTCATGGTCGCGGTAGAGGCCGATATGCGCCACCCGGGCGGCCGGTACCAGGTCCAGCATCCCTTCGAGCAGACCGTTGCCGGCGCGCAGCACCGAGGCGAAGACCAGCTTCTTGCCTTCCAGCGTCGGCGCATCCATTTCCATCAGCGGCGTCTCGATGCGCTTGGTCGTCAGTTCCAGGTTGCGCGTCACCTCGTAGCAGAGCAGGTGCGAGATTTCCTTGAGCAGGCGGCGGAACCCGGCTGTCGAGGTTCCCTTGTCGCGCATGATGGTCAGCTTGTGCTGCACAAGCGGGTGGTCGACGACGGTGACGTTCGCCATGTTCTTCTCCGGTAGGACGTTTCTTGCCGGCAAGAGTAGCGGCATGGGCGCGCCTGTGCCACCGGTCACTGCCCGCCTGCCACAGTTTTTGTATGAAAGGTCCCGTGGGGTCGTCGCGCATTTCCCGCGCCGGTGACAAGCTATGGACCTGACCTTCGAATCGGCCTTCTCGGCCGGCGGCATGCTCGGCCATGCCTCCTACCTGCTCCTCGTGCTTTCCATGGCCATGCGCCGCATGGTCCTCCTGCGGCTGCTTGTGGTCGCCTCGGCCGTCGTCGGCATCACCTACGCGGCCGCGATCCTGAACGACCCGGTCTCGACCTTCTGGGAAAGCCTGCTGATCACCACCAACCTGGTGCAACTCGGCTGGACCTGGCTGGCCGATCGCCGCACGGTGTTCTCGAACGAGGAACGGGCGCTCGCCGACAACCTCCTGCCGGGTCTCCCGCCGGCGGCAAGTCTCCGCTTCATCCGCCAGGGAGCATGGACGGACCTGGCGCAGGGCACGATCCTGGTAAGGCAGGGCGAACCGGTCGCCAGCCTGGCCTGGATCGCCGCCGGCGAGGTTGGCGTGATGATCGATCGGCGGCACATCGGCCATTGCGGCAAGGGCGAGATCATCGGCGAATTCTCCGCCATGAGCGGTGACCCTGCCACCGCCACGGTCGTGGCAGTCACGCCGGCGCGCGTATGGATGATGGATGCCGAACGGCTGCGCGCGCTCGCAGGGCGCGGTGATCCGACCGCGCTGGCGCTGGAGGCCGGCCTCTCCCGCGACATCCGCCGCAAGCTTGGCCGGGCCAACCGACGTTTCTTGGAAATGGCCGTCCGCGCAGCGGCAACGGCCCCGGGTGTGCCTATCCGCGATTGTCCAGCCGCGCCATGAGGGCTGCCCGCGTCGCATCGTCGACGAACGCGGCCTCCAGCGCCGTGCGCGTGATCTCGAGCAGCGCCTGGTCGTCAAGGCCGAAATGCTCCTGCGCGATGGCGTATTCGCGCCCGATCGTGGAATGGAAATGGGGCGGGTCGTCGGAATTCAGCGTTACGCGGCAGCCGGCCTGCATCAGGGCCGGGAACGGATGGTCGGCGAAGGAGGGGAA
Source organism: Zhengella mangrovi (assembly GCF_002727065.1). Taxonomy (GTDB): domain Bacteria; phylum Pseudomonadota; class Alphaproteobacteria; order Rhizobiales; family Rhizobiaceae; genus Zhengella; species Zhengella mangrovi. Next base: position 434,882 of record NZ_PDVP01000001.1, read on the forward strand.
GACATCCAGCGCGATGTTGGAGCCTGGGCAGCATTCCAGCACGACGCCCTCGTCCGCGATCCGCCGCACCAGGTCCGGGTTCTCGATGGCGCGCACCCCGTGCCCGATGCGCGAGGGATGGATGTGGTCCAGCGCGCTGGCCACGCTTTCCCAGCCGCACAATTCGCCGGCATGCACGGTGATGCCGAGCCCGGCATCGCGGGCAAGGTCGAAGGCCGGCACGAAATCGGCAAGGTTGCCCAGGCGTTCGTCACCCGCCATGCCGAATCCGGAAACGACGGACCGGTCGCAGGTGGTGGCGAAACGGGCGGCATCCATCACCGAATCCACGCCGAAATGCCGGACGCCGGTGACGATCTGGCGCGATTCGATGCCGGTTCGGGCCTTCGCCCGCGCCATGCCTTCCGCCAGGCCCTCCGTGTAGGCTTCGGGGGAAAGGCCAGCGTGCCGGGCATGGTCCGGCGAGGTGAAGAACTCCGCGTAAATGGCGCCTTCCGCCGCTATTCCCGTCAGGTAGTCCTCGGCCAGCAGGGCGTAGTCGTCGGCGGTGCGGAACAGGGCCGCGGCTGCGTCATAGGCTGCAAGGAAACTGGTGAAATCCTGCCAGACATATGCGCCGTCGCGGATGAAAGCCGACATGTCGGCGCCGTATTTTTTGGCTTGCCTGAGCACGAGGGCCGGGGCGGCCGCGCCCTCGATATGGCAATGGATTTCGGCCTTGGGCAGCATGGACACCGGCATTTCCCCTCCGTCGGTCGCGCCTGATGCGCGCGGCGTCCTTGCATGCGCCGCTTCATCGCGGTTTTCACGATAGCGCGGCCGGGATTTATCTTCTATGGTCCCGCGCGAATTTGAAGGTGGATATCAATGTCAGGCAACCGGACAACCGCCGCCGGCGGCATGGAGACGAGCTACGGCTTCCGCACGGTGGACAGCGGCCAGAAACAGGGGCTCGTCAACGAGGTCTTCCACAAGGTCGCCGAGCGTTACGACATCATGAACGACCTGATGTCGGCCGGCCTGCACCGGGCCTGGAAGGATGCCATGGTCGCATGGCTCAACCCGCCGAAGCGGCCGGGCTGGCGTGTGCTCGACGTTGCCGGCGGCACCGGCGACATCGCCTTCCGCATCCTCGAAGCCTCCGGCCGCAACGCCGAGGCAACGGTCCTGGATATCAACGGCTCCATGCTGGCCGTGGGCCAGGACCGTGCTGCGAAGCGCGGGCTGGACGGGCTGGTCACCTTCGTCGAGGCCAACGCGGAGGAACTGCCCTTCGCCGACGAGACCTTCGACGCCTACACGATCGCCTTCGGCATCCGCAACGTGCCGCGTATCGAGGTGGCACTGGCGGAAGCCTACCGGGTGCTCAAGACTGGCGGCCGGATCATGGTGCTCGAATTTTCCGACGTCGACATGCCCTTCCTCGATCGCATCTACGAAGCCTGGTCCTTCAATGCCATTCCGCGCATCGGGCAGGCGGTCACCGGCGATGGCGAGCCTTACCGGTACCTCGTCGAATCCATCCGCAAGTTCCCCAACCAGCGCGATTTCGCCACCATGATCGGGCGCGCCGGTTTCGAACGCGTCACCTGGCGCGACTATTCCGGCGGCATCTGCGCGCTTCATTCCGGCTGGAAACTGTAACCATACGATGAGCACGATCGGCGCATATTTCCGGCTGGCCCGCGCGGGCTGGATCATGGTCCGCGAAGGCGTCATCGCCGCCGCACCGGGCGAGCACCTCGAAGGCCTGCCGCGCCTCGGCTGGCAGGCCGCCAGGCTGCTCGCGCGCCGCCGCGTGCGGGAGCGCGACCGGTCCGAGCGCATGTCCCGGGCGCTGAACCGCCTCGGACCGTCCTACGTGAAGCTCGGCCAGTTCATGGCCACCCGGCCGGATGTCGTCGGACGCGAGATCGCCCTCGATCTCGCCCACCTGCAGGACCGGATGGACTTCTTCCCCGAGACCGCGGCCCGCAAGGCGGTGGAAACCTCGCTCGGCCGTCCCGTCGAGGACGTTTTTTCCCGTTTCGATCCGCCGATTGCCGCTGCCTCCATCGCCCAGGTCCATCCCGGCGAGGTGGACGACATCAACGGCTGGCGCAAGGTTGCGGTCAAGGTCATCCGTCCCGGCGTCCGCGAGCGTTTCGCCCATGACAACGAGGCCTTTCTGCTGCTGTCGCAACTCCAGGAGCGCTTTATCCCGGCCACGCGCCGCCTGCGCCCTGTCGAGGTGACGCGGACGCTGGAGCGCTCCACGCGGATCGAGATGGATCTGCGCCTGGAGGCTGCCGCCCTGTCGGAAATGGCCGCCAACACAGCCGAGGATCCGGGGTTCCGCCTGCCACTGGTCGACTGGGAACGGACCGGCCGCGATGTGCTGACGATGGAATGGATCGACGGCATCAAGATGTCGAACATCGAGGCCTTGCGTGCCTCCGGTCACGACCTGGAAAAACTGGCCGCCACCATTATCCAGTCCTTCCTGCGCCACGCCCTGCGCGACGGCTTCTTCCACGCCGACATGCACCCCGGCAACCTTTTCGTCGACGATGCCGGACACATCGTTGCCGTCGACCTTGGCATTGCCGGGCGTATCGGCAAGAAGGAACGCCGCTTCCTGGCCGAAATTCTCTACGGCTTCATCACCCGCGACTATCGCCGCGTCGCCGAGGTGCATTTCGAGGCCGGCTATGTGCCCGAGCGCCATGATGTCGCCAGCTTCGCCCAGGCCATCCGGGCCATTGGTGAACCGATCCATGGCCAGTCGGCCGAGACCATTTCCATGGCGAAGCTGCTCACCCTGCTTTTCGAAGTGACGGAACTCTTCGACATGGAGACGCGGCCCGAACTGCTCCTGTTGCAGAAGACCATGGTTGTCGTGGAGGGCGTCGCCCGCGAGCTCGATCCCGCCTTCAACATGTGGAAGACCGCCGAACCGGTGGTCGGTGACTGGATCCGCGCCAATCTTGGCCCCCGCGGCATGGCCGAGGACGCCCGCGAGGGGATCGGCGCCCTCGTCAGCCTTGCCCGCCAGGCCCCGGAATTTTCCCGTCGCGCCGAACGCCTCTCGCGCGAGATCGATGCCATGGCCGAGAACGGCCTGCGCTTCGACGAGGAAACGGCTCGCGCGATCGGCAAGGCCGAGGCCCGTCACACCCGGTCGGGCCGGATCGCCCTGTGGGTCATCGCCGCCTGCGCCATCTGGATTGCCTGGCAGGTCAGCTGAACGCCGATTGCCTTTGCGTGGACAATGTGATTGCATCGCAATCATCTTGCTTGCGGAGTGCAATCATGGCTTCGATCACCATTCGCAATCTCGACCCGGCAATCAAGGACGCGCTGCGCCTGCGGGCGGCGGCCAATGGCCGGTCGATGGAGGAAGAGGCACGGATCTACCTCGCCGAACTCGCGGCCGCGACGGACCTTCCTCCGGCCGTCACGCCGGCATCCGCGCCGGTCGAGACGGCGTCGGGCATCCGCCAGACGCTGGCCGGCCGCCGCGTCCTGCTGGTCATCGGGGGCGGGATTGCCGCCTACAAGTGCCTTGACCTGATCCGCCGGCTGCGTGAGCGCGGGGCAGGCGTTCGCTGCATCATGACAGCCGCGGCCCGCGAGTTCATCACCGAATTAGCGGTCGGCGCGCTCACGGCGGACCGGGTCTTCACCGATCTCTTCTCGCGTGAGGACGAACAGGATGTCGGCCATATCCGCCTGGCGCGGGAAGCCGACCTCATCGTCGTTGCCCCTGCCACCGCGGACCTGATGGCAAAGATGGCCAATGGCCTGGCCAATGACCTGGCATCCGCCGTGCTGCTGGCCACCAACCGCCCGGTCCTTGTCGCCCCCGCCATGAACCCCGCCATGTGGACCCATGCCGCGACGCGGCGCAACCGTGCCACGCTGGCCGGCGACGGCATCGCCTTCGTTGGCCCGGGCCGGGGCGAAATGGCCGAGAGCGGCGAGGCCGGCGAAGGGCGCATGGCGGAACCCATGCAGATCGTCGCCGCCGTGGAAACCATGCTCGACCGCGCCCCGAAGCCGCTCAAGGGCAAGCGCGTCATCGTGACCTCGGGACCGACCCACGAGCCGATCGACCCGGTGCGCTACATCGCCAACCGTTCGTCGGGCAAGCAGGGGCATGCCATTGCCGCGGCGCTCGCCAGGCTCGGGGCCGACGTGCGTCTCGTCTCCGGTCCCGTATCGATACCCGACCCCGCCGGCGTGGCGGTGACCCACGTGGAAAGCGCGCGCGAGATGATGCAGGCCGTCGAAACCCTGCTGCCGGCTGAAGCCGGCGTGTTCGTCGCCGCCGTTGCCGATTACCGCGTGGAGAACGCCGCGGCGCAGAAGATCAAGAAGGAAGGGTCTGCCGGTGCGCCGGAACTGCGGCTGACCGAGAACCCGGACATCCTGAAGACGGTCGGCCATCACGAGAACCGTCCGCGCCTTGTTATCGGCTTTGCTGCCGAAACCCACGGTGTGGTCGAGCATGCCCGCGGCAAGCTGGCACGCAAGGGTGCCGACCTGATCGTCGCCAACGACGTATCGGCGGGAACCGGCATTGGCGAAACGGGCGTGATGGGCGCCGACCGCAACCGGGTCGTCATCGTGTCCGCCTCCGGCGAGGAGACGTGGCCCGAAATGGGCAAGGATCAGGTGGCTGAGCGGCTGGCGGCGATGATTGCCGAGCGGCTCGAAACCATCACCGTATGAGGCGGCGCCGCTGAGTCAGTTCGGCGAAGAGCGGGTCACGATCTGGTGGCAGGGCGTGTAGCGCTTGTTTTCGAGCAGGCCGCCCCCGTAACTTTGCTGAATCTGGTTGTCTGCCCGTGCCGCTGCTGACTGGCAGCGCGATTGCGAGCCTTCGACCACGCGCCAGCTTCCCTGTTGCAACTGTCCGGATGAGTCGCGGTAAACGAAGACACGTTCAGCCATCCACGCCCGCCCGTCATCGCGATGATGCCGGTGGTCGTCGGCAAGGGCAGGGGTGGCGAGGGCGGCCGAAAGGCCGGCAAGCAGGGCAAGAAGCTTCATGGTCGTCTCCATGGCTGGCGGCAGGACCATCTGCCTGTCCGGTTGCGGCCGGGAAGAAGGAAGACAGATCGTGGCCGTCTTGTGACGTCTTGTATTTGAACGAGTTCTAGGCACGTGCGTTCCCGGGACGGCTTGCAAGCCTGCACCGATCTGTTGAACAATCCGTTGCGATCGGATGCATTGCGCCGGGGGCGCGGCTGCCTATTTTCAGGAAAACCTTTCAAGGAGGGCATGACCATGTCCATTCGACCGATCAGGCAGATTTCCGGCACCCGTCCCACGCTCGAAGGGGCAGGCGTTCATCTTCACCGCGTCTTCGGCTTCGGCGACCCCTCGCTGACCGACCCGTTTCTGATGATGGACGATTTCCGCAACGACCGCCCGGAGGAATACGCGGCCGGGTTCCCATGGCATCCGCACCGCGGCATCGAGACCATCACCTATGTGCTGGCCGGCACGGTGGATCACGCCGACAGCCTGGGCAATGCCGGCACGCTTGGCGCCGGTTCCGTGCAATGGATGACGGCCGGGTCCGGCATCCTGCACCAGGAAATGCCGAAGGGTGATGCCTTCGGCCGCATGCATGGCTTCCAGCTCTGGGCCAACCTGCCCGCCGACCGCAAGATGACCAGCCCGCGCTACCAGGACATCCAGGCCAAGGAAATTCCCGAGGTCATTGATGACGACGGCACGAAGGTCCGCGTGGTTGTCGGCGAGTTCTGGGGCAAGACCGGCCCCGTGGACGGCATCGCCGCCGACCCGCAGTATCTCGATATCACCGTGCCGGCCGGCAAGCGAAAGACCTTCAAGGTCGATACCTACCGCAATGCCTTCGCCTACATTTTCGAAGGCTCGGCGACTTTCCGCGATGCCTCCCGTCCCTTCGGCGTGCTGGTGGAAAAGGAAGTTGCCGGCGAGGAGGTCCATGTTCGCGACATGTCCGGCAACCGCACGCTCGTTATCTTCGACACCGGTGACGAAGTGACGGTTCAGGCGGGCGAAAAGGGCGTCCGCTTCCTGCTGGTTTCCGGCAAGCCGATCCGCGAGCCGGTCGCCTGGCATGGCCCGATCGTCATGAACACCCAGGAAGAACTCGCGCAGGCCTTCCGGGAATTGCACAACGGCTCCTTCATCCGCGAAGGCGCCCGGTTCGAGTGACCGAAAAAGGCCCGGCGGACACCGTCCGCCGGGCGAAATGCCGCGTTCGGGACAAGCAACGCGGATTTGGCAATTTTATTTTCAGTCAAAGATGTTTAGGTGATGAAATCCCGTAAATTCCCGGTTCGCTCGTGTTGCTGCGGGCTCCGCCCATCGCGTTGCCGGCAGAGCAAGCTCTGAATGGCGGTCTCGCCGGAACGGGCTGCAATCCGGGTTCGAGAGCGGGTCCCGCGCTCGATGGCTGCACGCTAGAGCAGGTTGAAGAATATCGCCTTGGCCGCCGCCTCCGTGGTGTTGTTGGACCGCATCTTCTTGCGCGCGGAAACGAGATAGGCCTCCACCGTCTTGCGCGACAGGTTCATGCGATAGGCGATCTGGTCGCTGGTCAGGCCGGCTGCCGCGTGGGACAGCACCGACCGCTCCCGCTCGGACAGTGCGAAAGTCAGCCGCGCGAACGTGGCGCGGAAATCCGCGTCGAAATCCTGCACGCGCGTGATGATCTGCCGGGCGTTGTCGTGCCAGGTGGCCTCGAATTCCCTGGCCGGACTGTCGCAGGCACACAGGCCGAAGCCGCCGCATAGGGAGGTGTCGTGCGCGAAAACGGGAATGGTGACGCCGACGGGCGTGAGGCTGCCGGATTCCGTGGGCGCCGCATCCGCCTGGATCTTGCCCCGGCCGCGCAGTGTCGGCATGGCGGACCAGAGCGTCGGCTCGTCGGATTCGAACACCCGGAGGACCGAGAAGTCGCCCTCGGCAATGCCGCGCACGGTCACCGCATCCAGGCACGCATCCGGCGGCGTTGTTTTCCAGATGGCGAACCGCGCATGTCCGTCCGTGCCGTTCAATTGCGACTGGACATGGCTGATGCCATAGAACATGGCGCCGATCCGGAATTCCAGGAGATCGGAGGCCAGCCCCTCCCAGGCAACCTCGAATACCCTGGCGAGAACCGTTCGATCCGCCGTTCCGCCACGTGACACTGTCTTCCCCCTGCATGATGAGTGCTACTTTTCATTGAATAGAAGCAACATCAATACGGTAAAATTCCCGTATTAGGAGAATAAGCAGTCCGTGTATCAGTCAGAACGGAAATATTGAAAGTAATGCATGGGGGCAACATTGGCCGGCGCAGGCCCGCATGGCCGCGGGAACGGCGGGCGGTCAAGAAAAAACCCGGCGGTTTGCCCGCCGGGTTTCCGTTTTGGCGCTCGATCGGACGGTCAGGCCGTCGGATCCTTGATGGTGCGCAGGTAGGGCAGCACCACCTTGACGTCGCCGAACTTCTCCTTCGCCTGGTCCGTGGTCAGCGACAGGGCCACGATCACGTCTTCGCCCGGGCGCCAGTTGGCCGGCGTGGCGATCGGCACGCCGTCGGTCGCCATCACGGCGTCGAGCGCACGCAGCACTTCGGCGAAGTTGCGGCCCACCGACATCGGGTAGGTCATCATCAGGCGCACCTTCTTGTCCGGACCGATGATGAACACCGAGCGCACGGTGGCGGTGTCGGCCGGCGTGCGGCCATCCGGCAGGTAGGCCTCTGCCGGCAGCATGTCGAATGCCTTGGACAGCTCCAGGCTGGTATCGGCAACGATCGGGAAGAAGGCCGAAGCCTTCGAGACCTGCTCGATGTCGCCCTTCCACTTCTTGTGTTCCTCGACGTTGTCGACGGAAATGCCGAGCACCTTCACGCCGCGCTTTTCCCATTCGTCCTTGAGCTGGGCAACGGCACCGAACTCGGTCGTGCAGACCGGGGTGAAGTCCTTGGGATGGGAGAAGAGAATGGCGTAGCTGTCGCCGATGAAGTCATGCAGGGCGAACGTGCCGTGGTCGGTCTCGACGGTGATGTTCGGCACGGTGTCATTGATGCGAAGCGCCATGGAAGCCTGTCTCCTGGTTTGTCAGAAATGGATCATCAGGTCTGGATATATGCATGTATTCTGTGCGCGGGTAGGGCACCCGCTGCGGCGGACCGCCGCAGATAGGCACCTGTAGCAATCACGGACCGGCCCCACAAGGAGGATTGGCCCGCCGCTCAGATGATCTGGAAGAAGATGGCCTTGGCGACAGCCTCGGCCGTGCTGCGCGAGCGTGTCTTGCGCCGGACCGAGGCGAGGTAGGCCTCGACGGTCTTCGGTGAGAGTTGAATCTCCCACCCGGTCTGCGCGATGGCCATCCCGCCCGCGATATAGGTCAGGACCCGCACTTCCTGGGTCGACAGGCCGAAGCACTGGCGCGCATAGGGCCCGCGGAACAGCGATTCGAACGCGTGCAGCAGGCGCACGAGATCCGAAATGCCGGCATCCATCATCCTGTCGAAAACCGCGGCATCCTGCCCCCGGTGCCGCAGGCCGAAGCCGCCGCAGACGCGGCCGGACGGCGTCAGCAACGGGACGCTGACACCCACGTCCATGCCGTATCGGGCGTCCAGTTCAGCACGCTTGAGCTGCTTCTCGGTCGCGCCCGCCAAGATGTCGTCGTGGTGCCAGAAACAGGGGCGCGCGGTCGACAGGACCAGTTCGGATACCCGGTCATCGACAAGCGGGTTGCCGTTCAGGGCCGCGAGAAAATCCTCGGCATAGGTCATCTTTATGATGCCCCGCTCCATGACGAGCGGAAAATCCGTGGTGAAAGCGCCGACCGGGTAGACGCCATAGAAGATGCCGTCGATCTCGAACCTCTGGCCGAGCCAGGATTCCAGCATGTGCCAGGCTGCATCCGGATCCAAGGCATCGCCGTCCCCGTCGGGCGGGAACTCGCCAAAGAAAGTATGAATTGTAATGCCCCCAATTGCTGCCAAAAAGCTAGCAGAAACGTGGAGATGAGGGAAATCCCCATATTGGAAAAGATTTCCTAAATTATATAAGTTTTCCTTACTCCTGATGCGGCAGGAGGGGGGTGCAATACCCAGCTCGAGCAAGAGGGTCGCGTGTCGGGGGTATGACGCGCGGCCCTCTATTGCATGCCTGGTTTTCTGAGCCGCTCAGGCGGCCGCGCGCACCTGGTAGTCCTTGATCGCCTTGAACGTCACGGCCTTCCAGCGCTCCGCCTCGTAGTTCAGCGAAAACCCGTTCTGCGCCATGAAGACGGGGTCGCCGTCGAGGTCGCGCGCAATGTCGGCGCGGTGCGCGTCCATGAAGCGCTGCAACTCCGCCTTGTCGGCTTCCATCCAGCGGCAGACCGAGAACCGCGCCGGCTCGAAATCGACCGGCAACTGGTACTCCTGCTTGAGGCGTTCCTTCAGCACGTCGATCTGCAGCGCGCCGACCACGCCGATGATGGCCGGTGACCCGTCTTCCGGGTTGAAGAGCTGCACCACGCCTTCCTCGGCCATCTGCTGCAGCGCCTCGGTCAGCTTCTTGCCCTTCATGGCATCCATCAGGCGCACGCGGCGGAGGATTTCCGGCGCGAAGTTCGGCACCCCGTGGAACAGCAGGTCCTCGCCCTCGGTCAGCGTGTCGCCAATCCTGAGCGTACCGTGGTTCGGGATGCCGACGACATCGCCGGCCCGGGCCTCGTCGGCAAGCTGGCGCTGCGACGCGAAGAAGAACTGCGGCGCCGACAGGGTGATGGACTTGCCGGTACGCACGAGCTTGGCCTTCATGCCGCGCGACAGCGTGCCGGAGCAGACGCGTGCAAAGGCAATGCGGTCGCGGTGGTTGGGGTCCATGTTCGCCTGGATCTTGAAGACGAAGGCGGTCATCCCGTCTTCTGTCGCCTCGACCCGGCGGATGTCGGCATCCTGCGCCCGCGGGGCGGGCCCGTAGTCGACAAGGGCGTCGATCAGGTCGCGCACGCCGAAGTTCTTCAGCGCCGAGCCGAAATAGACCGGCGTCATGTGCCCCTCGCGGAAGGCCTGCCGGTCGAAGGGGCGGCAGGCTTCGCGCGCCAGGTCCACTTCCTCGATGAAGGCTTCGCGCTCGTTTTCCGGCAGTTTTCCGGCTGCTGCATCCGCCTGCGGTCCGTTGACCGGCGTGCGCGCCACCTCGTCGTCGGAACCGCGCACCGTGTTGCTGGCCAGTTCGTAGGTGCCGCAGAAGGTCTTGGAGCGGCCGATCGGCCAGTTGACCGGTGCGGTATCCAGCGCCAGCTTTTCCTCCACTTCGTCCAGGATCTCGAACGGATCGCGGCTTTCCCGGTCCATCTTGTTGATGAAGGTGACGATCGGGATGTCGCGCAGGCGGCAGACCTCGAACAGCTTGAGCGTGCGCGGCTCGATACCCTTGGCGGCGTCGATCACCATGACGGCGGAGTCGACCGCCGAAAGCGTGCGATAGGTATCGTCGGCGAAGTCTTCGTGGCCCGGCGTGTCGAGCAGGTTGAAAACGCAGTCCTTGTATTCGAAGGTCATCACCGAGGTGACGACCGAAATGCCGCGCTCGCGCTCGATCTTCATCCAGTCGGACCGGCTCTGGACCCGGTTCTTCTTGGCTTTCACCTCGCCGGCAAGCTGGATCGCGCCGCCGAAGAGCAGCAGCTTTTCGGTCAGGGTCGTCTTGCCCGCATCCGGGTGCGCGATGATCGCGAAGGTGCGGCGGCGGGCCACCGCCTGTTCGTTCGTTTCGGCCATGGGAGAAAATCCGGTCTCGTGACTGGCCGGGCTTGTAGCAAGTCATGGCCGCGATGCCAAACCGTTAATACCAGCCGTTCCGTTCTTCCCATCCTGGCCGACGGTTGCCGTTTTACTCGGTCTCGGCGGGGTGCAGCCGGCCGGTGAAGCGATTGCGTTCTGAACTGGTCTCCCGGTCTTCCAAGTGACGAGGTAGGGACGTGGCCGCCGTGAATGACCCCGGTCACTCGCGCTCATGAAGCATCGATTGGCCTGCATCCCTGCCTGACACGACCGTATCCGCGACTACCTAGGTACCGGTCGGTAGTTGCTACGAATGGTTAAAATGCAACCGATGGATTAACTATGATGCGGGGTCGGCGTTTGGCGGCCGCCCCGGTTGTTTGGTGACGCCAAAGGGGGGCAGGAACATGGGTGGCAAGGCGATGGCCGCGGGCGGCGGCAAGGCGGTATCGACCAGAAATGCGGGCATGGCGCCAACGGCGGGTGGTCGCAACCAGGTCACGCCGGCGCAGACGCAGTTCAGCCGGGAAGTGAGAAAGGCCAGGACGCAGGGCTCGCTCAAGAACACGACCGGGCTTGCGACCGGGACTATGGCCGCAGCGAATGCGAACAAGCCTGCCCGAACCACTTTCCCGATGCAGGAAGCGCCGGCTGCGAAAGGCGGCGGTGCCGAAGCCGCAGGCGGGAAAGCCAAGGATGCGCCCGCGGCCAAGGGTGGCGGTGACAAGAAGGCCGGCGGTGGAGAGAAGGCCGGCGGTGGAGAGAAGGCAAAAGGCGGGGACAAGGCCGAGGGCGGCGGGGACGCCGGCAAGCTGCTCGAGCAGGTCCAGAAACTGCTGGAACAACTGATGAAGCTGCTGGAGGGTGCCGGGAAGACCGAAGGCGCCGCCAAGGACAAGGCGGCTGCGCCCGCCGATGATGTCGCGAAATTGCTGGAACAGATCAAGACACTTCTCGAACAGCTCCTGAAGGCACTGGGCGGCAAGGGTGGCGAGGCCGGAAAGGGTGGCGAAGCTGCCAAGGGCGGCGGGAAGGACGCGGGCGGGGCCGACCTCGCGGGCATGGTGCAGCAGATGATGCAGATGATCGGCGGTGTCGGTGCCGGTGGCGGCGGGAAGGGCGGCGATGCGGCCGCGGCCGGCATGGACTTGATCACGAAAATGGCGCCCATGGTCCTCAAGATGATCGGTGGCATGGGGGCTGGCCTGTAGGCCCTGCATCGGACCCGCGTTTAGCCCAGTGCGGCGGCCGTGGCGGCGCGATTGCCCTGCCGCGCCAAGGTGGGGCTTGCCCGTGAACGACGTCACGTCACGACTGGCACTGGTCAATGACGGCAAGACGGGATGACGGACGAACGGCTGCAACGGGCTGCCGAATTCTTCCGGCCCGATGGACCGCGGATTGTCGGGACCGACGGCATTGGCGGCTGTCATCTCGTGTCGGTGATGAAGGGTCGGCAAGCCTGCCGGTTGGTCGACCTGGGGCGCAGGCTGTGCATGGCAACGGAGCTTCGCCTGGTGCGTTCGGCCGTCATGTGGCCGAGCCGTCAGCCTTCCAGTCTTCGGCGAAAGCGGCGTTGGGCGTTGCCGCTGGGCGCCGGGCCGTCCGCATGGCCTCACCCTTGAGGCAGCACATGTTCGCGGCAAGGTGCCGGAAGCGGGCTTTGGGGGCGGCCTTTGTGCGGCCGAACTGTCTTCCACTCGCCAATCGCGATTGCCGCTGAAGGGTCTGTCAGCCGCGGAAGCGCCGGATCTGGACTTTCCGGAACCGCGACGCCGCTTTGCGCGTTTCAGCATGCCTGCATGTCTCTCTTGACACACATACCAACTGGTCGGTATTGTAAATTGCGATAAGGGGCAAGGGCACATGAAGAAACACGCGAAGGCTGCGGCACGCGAGGAAACGAGGCGCAAATTGCTGGACACCGGCTTCACCCTCATCCGTGAGAAGGGCTACGCGGCCACCCGGGTCGATGACATCTGCGCGGCAGCCGGCGTCACCAAGGGCGGGTTTTTCCATCACTTCCGTTCCAAGGAGGAATGGGGGGGCGCCGTGGCCGAACACTGGGGCGAGGTCACCTCCGGATTGTTCCAAGATGCGCCCTACCATCAGCCGTCCGATGCCCTCGACCGTGTCCTAGCCTATGTCGATTTCCGCAAGGCGATCCTCGAGGGGCCGGTCGCCGAATTCACCTGCGTGGCCGGCACGCTGACCCAGGAGATCCACCTTCAGAGCCCGGAGATCAGGGACGCTGCCGCGGCGGCCATCTTCGGTCATGCCGCCACCCTGGAGAGCGATATCGCCGAAGCGAAGGCGGCCCGCTGCCCGGATGCCGACTGGACGCCGGAAAGCCTTGCCCGTTTTACCCAGGCTGCCCTTCAGGGGGCTTTCATCCTGGCCAAGGCGCAGGGCGGGCCGGAGACCGCGCGCGACATGGTCGATCACCTGCGCCGCTACGTCGAACTGCTCTTCGACGTGCCGCATGGCACCGGCGGCCTGCAGCCATGACCGGATCTGCCGGATGGGACGCAGTCGGCGCGTTTTGACAACAACCAGTGCGGCAATGCCGCCACAGGAGGGAAGCAGGCCATGGAACCGACGATCTATCTGAATTTCCGGGGCAATTGCCTCGAAGCCATGAAACACTACGCCGCGGTTCTCGGTGGCGAGATCACCGGTGTCTTCACCAATGCCGATGCGCCGGATCCGGCGACCCGCATGCCGGGGGGCGACAGCATGGTGATGAACATGAACATGCGGTTGGGTTCCGCCAATGTCATGGCCTCCGACGTGCCCGAAACCTGGTACGTCAAGCCTCAGGGATTTTCGGTCTCCATCGCGCCCGCGTCGCTGCAGGAGTTCGATCGGATCTACGCCGCCCTGTCCGAGGATGCGCAGGCTGTTTCCATGGCCCCGGCAGAAACGTTCTGGGCCGAACGCTTTGCCATGTTCACGGACCGCTACGGCACGCCGTGGATGCTGAATTTCGCCGGTAGCAGGATGCCGGGCTGAGGCGCCGGCATCGCGATCAAGGGAGAGAGAGCATGTCATTTGTCACCGGAATGCTGGCCGCCGTGCCTGTTGCCAGCAAGCAGGCCTTCATCGATCACGCGCGGGCCGCCGCCGATGTCTTCAGGGAGTATGGCGCGGTCGAGGTCGTCGAGTGCTGGGGGGTCGATATTCCCGACGGCAAGCGGACCTCGATGCCCATGGCCGTCGAGAAGCGGGAAGACGAGACGGTCGTCCTTTCATGGATCGTATGGCCCTCCAGGGAGGTTGCCGATGCGGGCATGTCCCGCATGATGGAAGATCCCCGCATGACACCGGAAACCAACCCGATGCCTTTCGATGGCAGCCGCATGATCTTCGGCGGCTTCGACATGGTTCTCAAGGCGTGAGGAAACCACGATGACCGACACCCACGAACTGGTTCTCGAACGGACCCTCGCCGCCCCCCGCATGGCCGTCTGGCGCTGCTGGACCGACACCGATCTTCTCAAGCAGTGGTTCTGCCCGAAACCCTGGTTCGTATCCGACGTTCGTTCCGATCTGCGGCCCGGGGGCGAATTCTTCACCCGGATGAACGGGCCGAACGGCGAGAGCATCGACAACCCCGGTGTCTGGCTGGAGGTGATCGACGGCAAGCGCCTCGTCATGACGGACGCCTTCACGCCGGACTGGAAGCCCAAGGCGGACCCATTCATGGTTGCCATCGTTGAATTCTCCGACACCGCCGCTGGCGCAACGCAGTATCGCGCGGTCGCCCGCCACTGGACGTCGCAGGCCATGAAGCAGCACGAGGACATGGGGTTCCATGCCGGCTGGAACGCGGCCGCCGACCAGCTCGAAGCGCTGGCGCAATCGCTTTGACCGGATCTTGAAAGGACGGGACGATGCCTGAACTGGTGACATGTGTATGGTTCGATTTCGGCGAAGCGAGCAAGGCGGCGGCCTTCTATGCCGGCACCTTCCCCGACAGCCGTGTCGGCAGGGTGAATGCCGCCGCGTCCGACTATCCCGGCGGAAAGGAAGGGGATGAGCTGACGGTCGAGTTCACCGTTCTCGGAAGGCCGTTCCTTGGCTTGAACGGAGGGCCGGTGTTCAAGCCCAACGAATCGGTCAGTTTCGTCGTCCTGACCGATGATCAGGCCGAGACCGACCGGTACTGGAACGCGATCATCGAAAACGGTGGCGCCGAAAGCGCCTGCGGCTGGTGCAAGGACCGTTGGGGCTTCTCCTGGCAGATCACGCCGAGGCGGCTCATCGAACTGACGACCAGCCCGGATCGCGACAAGGCAAGGCGGGCCATGGAAGCGATGATGACGATGACGAGGATCGATATCGCCGCCCTTGATGCCGCCGTCGCCGATTGAGGAGAACCCGCATGCTGCCCGTCACCGAGACCGCTTTCCCCGGCGCCGGCCTTTCCGTTCCGCAGGTGGTCGTGCGTGAGGCCACGCCCTGCGTCGCCATCGCGGCATCGGGGCCGATGGTGGACCTGCCGCGATTCGCGCCACCGCTGTTTCCCCGTCTTCATGCATGGATGGCGGAAAAGGGCCTGGAAGGAACGGCCGGCCTGTTCCGCTACCGTGGCTTTCACTCCAGTGGAGACGTCGACCTCGAGGTGGCGACGCTGCTGACCGCGCCGGCCGCCGGCGAGGGCGAGGTGATCGCGGGCGAACTGCCGGCCGGCCGCTATGTCATGGCCACCTATACCGGCCCCTATGACCGGCTCTACGATGCGTTCTGCATGCTCTCCGGCTGGTTGTGCGGCCGCGGCCTGATCGCCGACGAGATCAACGGTCCGGACGGGCGCTTTCCGGCCTGCCAGGTGGAAATCTACCGGGTTTCGCCGGCCGATACCGGGGAGCCGGCCCGCTGGGAGACCGATCTGCTGCTCAAGCTGGCGGATTGACCGCATCCCCCTTGGCTTGCATCGTTCCGTCGCCTAAGACTTCTCGCTTGGCACGGAGGAAGGGGCGCCATGACTTCGACGACGACCGACATCGCCAAGCGCGTCTATGACCATACGTGGAAGCTGGACCCGATCGTCCGCTCCCTGCTGGACACGGACTTCTACAAGTTGCTGATGCTCCAGATGATCTGGAAGATGCATCGCGATGTGCAGGTGCGTTTTTCGCTGATCAACCGCAAGCAGAGCGTTCGTCTCGCCGACGAGATCGACGTGCATGAACTGCGCGACCAGCTTGACCATGCCCGGTCCCTGACTCTGACGAAGAAGGAAATGATCTGGCTGGCCGGTAACAGCTTCTACGGCCGCAAGCAGATCTTCGAGCCGGAGTTCCTTTCCTGGTTCGAGAATTTCCGCCTTCCGCCCTACGAACTGTCCGTGCGCGACGGCCAGTTCGAGCTGGAATTCCTCGGCACCTGGGCCGAGGCCACCATGTGGGAAATCCCGGCGCTCGCCATCATCAACGAACTGCGCTCGCGTGCCGCCATGCGCGGCCTCGGACCCTTCGCGCTGGACGTGCTCTACGCCCGGGCCAAGGCAAAGATGTGGGAGAAGACCGAGCAGTTGAAGCGCCTGCCGGATCTGCGCATCTCCGATTTCGGCTCTCGGCGCCGCCACTCCTTCCTCTGGCAGCGCTGGTGCGTGGAAGCGCTGAAGGAAGGCATCGGCGATGCCTTTACCGGAACATCCAACGTTCTGCTCGCCATGGACACCGATCTGGAAGCTGTCGGCACCAACGCCCACGAACTGCCCATGGTCTATGCCGCGCTGGCCGACACCGATGCCGAGAAGCGGGCCGCGCCCTACCGAGTTCTGGAAGACTGGAACAAGCTTTACGGCGGCAACCTGCTCATCGTCCTGCCCGACGCCTTCGGGACGGCGTCTTTCCTGCGGGATGCGCCGGACTGGGTCGCCGACTGGACCGGCTTCCGCCCGGACAGCGCCCCGCCGATCGAGGGCGGTGAGCGGATCATCGAGTGGTGGCAGGCCCATGGCCGCGACCCGCGGGAAAAGATCCTGATTTTCTCCGATGGCCTCGATACCGAGACGATCATCGACACCTATCGCCACTTCCAGGGCCGCGTCCGCATGGCCTTCGGCTGGGGCACCAACCTGACCAACGATTTCAAGGACTGCGCCCCGCAGAAGAACGAGCAGCTGAAGGCGATTTCGCTGGTCTGCAAGATCACGGAGGCCAACGGGCGCCCCGCTGTCAAGCTCTCGGACAATCCGGAAAAGGCGACCGGCGACCGCGCCGTGATCAACGACTACCTGCGCATATTCGGCGGCGCGGAGCGCGTCGCCCACAAGGTCGAGGTTTGAAATCCATGACCCAACCCGTGATCGGCGTCGTTCGCCTCGACCATGGCCATGAAATCGATTTGCCGGCTTATGAGACCGTCGGTGCCGCCGGCATGGACCTGCGCGCCGCCGTCCCGGCGGACGATCCGCTCGTCATCGCCCCCGGTGAACGGGCGCTGGTGCCGACCGGGCTGGTCTTCGAGATCCCGCCCGGATTCGAGGCCCAGATCCGCCCGCGCTCGGGGCTCGCCTTCAAGCATGGCGTCACCTGCCTCAACACGCCCGGCACCATCGACAGCGACTATCGGGGCGAGGTCAAGGTCCTGCTGGTCAATCTCGGCCAGCAAGCCTTCACGGTCGACCGTGCCATGCGCATTGCCCAGATGGTGGTGGCACCCGTCACCCGGGCGTCCGTGGAGGAACGGACCCACCTCGGCGAAACGGCGCGCGGCGCCGGCGGCTTCGGTTCGACGGGAACGAAGTGACATGGACGAAGCGCTGAGCGTCACCGACATGCATACCGGCGGCGAACCGGTCCGCATCGTCACCGGGGGCTGGCCCGAGGTCCCGGGCGATACGATCCTCGACAAGCGCGCCTTCGCCATGGCCAACCACGACCATCTGCGCAAGTGGCTCATGTGGGAGCCGCGCGGCCATTTCGACATGTACGGGGTCCTGCCCGTCGCCCCGTCCGTCCCCGGTGCGGTGCTGGGCGTGCTGTTCATGCACAACGCCGGCTGGTCGACCATGTGCGGCCACGCGACCATTGCGCTCGGCCGCTGGTGCATCGACGAAGGACTGGTGCCGGTCACCGAACCGGTGACCCGCTTCGTCATCGAATGCCCGTGCGGGCCCGTCGCCGTGTCGGTGGAGATCGAGAACGGCAAGCCTGCAACGGTGTCCTTTGACAGCGTTCCGGCCTTCGCGGCGGCTTTCGACCAGACGGTACAGGTGCCCTGGCAGGGGCAGGGCAATTTTTCCGTCGATTACGACTTGGCCTACGGCGGCGCCTTCTATGCCGTCGCCGACGCGGCGCAATTCGGCCTGGTCTTCGGCCGCGATCCGGCCCGCGCCTTCATCGAGGCCGCCGCTGCGGTCACCGACACGCTGCGGGCCACGGCCACCATCAGCCATCCGGACGATCCGCGCCTGGGCTTCCTCTATGGCACGATCCTGACTGATGGAAAGGATGCGTGGTCGCCCGAAGCGACGCGCAACATCTGCGTTTTCGCCGAACGCCAGGTGGACCGCTCGCCGACCGGGTCCGGCGTCACCGCGCGGCTGGCGCTCATGCAGGCGCGCGGGCAGATCGCGCAAGGACAGGCGCGGCAGTTCGAGAGCGTCGTGGGCTCGGTCTTTACCGGGAAAATCTCTGCCGTGGACCGGACCGCTGCCGGCGAGACGATCATCGCCCGCGTCTCGGGCCGGTCTTACTACGCCGGCCGGGCGCAGTTCGTCGTGGAGCCCGACGATCCGCTGGCCGGCGGCTTCCTCGTTGGGTAGAAAAGACAACCTGAATACACGGTTGAACTGGAATGGAATTCTATTCGTGAGGATGGAAAGCCGCATGCGGCACTCGCCTTTTTCGCGCCGGACGCCTAGGCTGGCCGAAAATCATGTGGAGGACTGTCCATGACTGAAAAGACGCAAGGCCGGGGCCGGATCTATGATTCAATCACCCAGACGATCGGCAACACGCCGCTCGTCCGCCTGCCGAAATTCGCCGCCGAGACGGGCATCAAGGCCGATCTCGTCGCCAAGCTGGAGTTCTTCAACCCGATTGCCTCGGTGAAGGACCGTATCGGCGTGGCGATGATCGAGGCCATGGAGGCCGACGGCCGCATCGCCCCCGGCAAGACGGTTCTCGTGGAGCCGACCTCGGGCAATACCGGTATCGCCCTGGCTTTCGCCGCGGCCGCCAAGGGCTATCGCCTGATCCTGACCATGCCCGAGACCATGAGCGTGGAACGGCGCAAGATGCTCGCCCTGCTCGGCGCCGAGCTCGTCCTCACCGAAGGGCCGAAGGGCATGAAGGGGGCCATCGCCAAGGCAGAAGAACTTGCGCAGTCGCTGCCTGGCGCGGTCATTCCGCAGCAGTTCGAAAACCCGGCCAACCCGGATATTCACCGCCGCACGACGGCCGAGGAAATCTGGAACGATACCGCCGGTGGCGTCGACATCTTCATTTCCGGCATCGGCACCGGCGGCACGATCACCGGCACCGGCCAGGTGCTGAAGGAGCGCAAGCCCGGCGTCCGGGTCGTGGCCGTCGAGCCTTCCGATTCGCCTGTCCTGTCGGGTGGCGATCCCGGTCCGCACAAGATCCAGGGCATCGGAGCCGGCTTCGCGCCGGCCGTCCTCGACCGGGAGATCTACGACGAGGTCGTCACCGTCTCCAATGACGAGGCCTTCGAGAATGCCCGCCTCGTCGCGCGCCTCGAAGGCGTTCCGGTCGGCATCTCGTCCGGCGCCGCGCTGACGGCGGCGGTGAAGGTCGGCTCGCGGCCGGAGAACGAGGGCAAGCAGATGGTCGTCATCATCCCCTCCTTTGCCGAGCGGTACCTGTCGACAGCGCTGTTCGACGGTCTCGGCTGACGGGGTCGCAATGCAAAAAGGCCCGCTGCATCAGCGGGCCTGGTCATCTTGGCGGCCGCGGGAACCGCTCCCGCCGCAGGCTCCGTCACAGCTGGAAGGAATGCAGCTCGCCGGTCTTCTGCTGGCGCTTGGCGCAGGCCGGACCGGGCCCGCGCATGTAGTGGCGTTCCGGGTGATAGCTCGGCCAGACAAACTCAAACAACGCCGCGGTGCTGCGGCGGACGGCACGGGGCAGGTCCATCGTCTCGTCTCCGGATGGGACGCGACGTCCAGGCGCCGCGCTCATGGCTTTCTTGATGGCGCGCAGGATGGCACAAAGAAATGAATCCTTGCTGAACGCCCCGTCAAGAATTGGGAAACGAACTATCCCAGCACGAGTCGCGGTAGCCAGAGCACGATCTGCGGAAAGGCGATCAGCACGCCCACCGTCACCACGTCGGCGATGAAGAAAGGCGAGGCTCCCCGGAACACGTCCTGCACCGAGATGTCGGGGCGCACCCCCGCCACGACGAAACAGTTGAGCCCGATGGGAGGCGTGATCAGGCACAGCTCGGCCATCTTCACCACGATGATGCCGAACCAGATCGCGCATTCCGTGCCGCTCATGCCGAGCGCCGAGGCCGCCGCCGTGACGTTCTCGCCGCCGTTCAGCGCCATCACCGCCGGGAACGTGACCGGCAGGGTCAGGATCAGCATGCCGATGGCATCCATGAACATCCCCAGGATCACGTAGGCGAGCAGGATGAAGAGCAGCGTCATCATCGGCGGCTGGTGCAGCGAGCCGATCCACTCGGCGAAGGCATCGGGCAGGTGCGCGAATCCGAGGTAGCGGACATAGATCAGAACGCCCCAGATCATGGTGAAGATCATCGCCGTCAGCTTGGCGGTCTCCGCCAGGGCGCTTTTCAGGTTGCCCCAGCGCATGCCCTTGTAGATCGCCATCAACAGCACGATGAAGGCGCCCAGCGCGCCGGCTTCGGTGGGCGTGCCCCAGCCGAAATAGATGCAGTAGATGATGATCGCGACGACCGCGAAGATCGGCAGGGCGCCCGGCACGGTCTCGAAGCGCTCCTTCCAGCTGTAGCCCGTCACCGGTGGCCCCAGGTCCTTGCGCCATTTCGCCAGCCCGATGATCAGGGCGGCATAGATGACCGCCGAGACCAGGCCGGGCAGGAAGCCGGCCATCAGCAATTGCCCGACGCTGGATTCGGTGATGATCGCGTAGATGACGAGGATCGCCGACGGCGGGATCAGCGACGCCAGCGTACCACCGGCCGCCACCACGCCGGCGGCGAAACGCCGGTCGTAGTTCAGCTTCAGCATTTCCGGGATGGCGATGCGGGCGAACACGGCCGAGGTCGCGACCGAAGCGCCGGAGACTGCGGCGAAACCGGCCGTGGCGAACACGGTGGCCACGCCGAGCCCGCCGGGCAGCCATCCGACCCAGCGTTTCGCAGCCTCGAACAGCGCCCGCGTCAGGCCGGCGTAATAGGCCAGGTAGCCGATCAGGATGAAGGTCGGGATCAGCGCCAGCACATGGCTTGCCGTCTTCGAATGCGGGATCTGGCCGGTGATCTTGACCGCCGTGACGAAGCCGCGGGCAAACCCCTGGTTCTTGTCGATGGCGAAGATGATGAAAAGGCCCAGGAAGCCGATCAGGGCGGTGGCGAAGGCCACCCGCATGCCGATCAGCACCAGGATGATGAGAACGCCCGAGAGCGCGATGGAAACTTCGATGGTCGTGGTCATCGCGTGGCCTCGTCGTCCAGGCCCGAGACGGTCTCGGCCTCATGGGCGGCCTGCGTGGCCGCGTCCTCGATCAGCGGCACGGCGACCGGCTCTGCTTCGCCGCTGCCGATCGCCCGGCCATATGCCCACAATTGCAGCACCAGCCGCAGCGCCAGGATCGACAGGCAGATCGGCACCACGATCTTCACCGGCCAGGTTGGCAGCCGGATATCGCCGGTGGAATCGCCGAAGTTGAGCGCCCGCATGGCATGGTCCCATGATCCGTAGATCAGGATCAGCGTGATCAGCAGGATGCCGAGGACGCCGATGAACTCGGCGATCCAGAGCGACCGGCCGCTGAACTTCGACACCAGCAGGTCCATGCGGATATGACCGCCCAGGCGCTGGGTGAACGATACCCCGAAGAAGGCCATCAGCGGCACCGCCGAGATCATCCAGTCGATGTAGCCCGGTACCGGCCAGTTGAAGAACTTCCGCATCAGGATATTGGCCACCGACAGCAGCATGACCCCCAGGATGGTCAGTCCCGCCACCAGGTTGAGGCCGCTTTCGAGTTTGAACAGGGCCCGGTCCGCGCGGCTTGCCGCGGATCCGTCCTCGCGCACGTTGTGCGATGACATGGGTGCTCTCCCGGTGGCAAGGATGACCGCGGCGCCCGGATGCGCCGCGGCATGTCGCAGGGTCTGCCGGCCCTTACATGTCCTTCGTATCGCCGATGGTCTTCTTGACGAAGTCGTAAAGGTCCTGCGCCGGCAGGCCGGCATCCGCATTGGCCTTGATCCACTCGTCACGCACCGGCGCGGCGGCTTCCTTGATCGCGTTGATCACGTCGTCGGACAGGGTGATCTCCTCGATGCCCTTTTCCTTCAGCAGCGGACCCCACTTCCGGTAGACCTCGTCATAGGCCGAGTAGTAGGTCTCCATCGCTTCCGGGATCGACGACATCAGCGCATCGCGCTCCTCGTCGGAAAGACCGGCCAGCGCATCGTTGTTGACGACGACCGGGCAGTTCACCGAGCCGGGGTTGAGGTTCGTCGTCCACCACTTGGCGATGTCGGTCGTGCGGAACGACATGTGGGCATGCGGCGCGAAGGCCACCGCATCCACGACACCCGATTCCAGCGCATTGTAGGCCTCCGACGACGTCACCGACGTCGGCACGGCGCCGATCTTCTCGAAGGCATTGCCGATGCCGCCCGTGGCGCGCACGCGCAGTCCGTTGAAATCCTCTAGCGTCTTGGGCGGCTTGCCGACGCCGGCGAGGTTGTACTGCGGCAGCGGCGACGCCATCAGGATGGTCGCGTTCCAGCGGGCCAGGTCCTTGACGACTGCCGGATGCCTGTAGAGCGCCTCGTCCAGTGCCCCTTCCTGGCGCAGGCTGTGAACGCCGAGAAACGGCAGGTCGAGCACCATCAGCGTCGGGTTCTTGTCCGGGTGATAGGCGGCGCAGAACTGGGCCATCTCGAAAGCACCCACCGAAATGCCGTCCAGGTTTTCCCGGTTTTTCGACAGACCGCCGTAGGAAATGCTCATCGTGAAGCCGCCATTGGTTTTCTGCGAAACCAGGTCAGCAATCTTGTGGATGTGTTCGGTGAAGGCGCGGCGTTTGCCCCAGACCGAAACGTTCCATTCCGTTGCCGATGCCTCGGCCACGAAGCCGAGTGCCACCGATGCCATCATCGCGGTAGCGAAGACTTTCCTCATGCTGATCTCCTCCCGTTTGTCAGCTTTTTGGACGGGCAAGGGTAACCACCAGAACCGAAAGGGCAAGCCTCAATTGTCCCGTCAGCGCAACGACAGCAAAGCGAGCGCGCAAAGGCAGACGGCAAAAGCGATCAGGCCGTAGCGTCCGTTCCACGTGAAAGCGAGGCGCGTGGCGGGCAGATCGGTGATGCGCGACAGGATCAGGTTCGTGGCCCCGAAGGGCGAAGAGGTGAGATTGAGGCACCAGCCCATCACCAACGTCAGCGCCAGCAGGTCGGGCGAAATGACGCCGTCGAGCGCTTTCGACAGGAACGCGCCGAGGAAGGTCACCGTCAGCATCGGCGGCAGCGCCGCGATGGAGGCCAGCGGAACCAGCGCCAGGACGATGGCCTGGATGACGATCGGCGGCAGGCCGGAAAGTCCCGTCGTTCCGGCCAGCCAGTCCGTGGGCAGGATATGGGCCATGACGAGCCCGACGAAGCCTGCGAAGGCCAGCGTCACGGCTTCCGGGCTGCCGTCTGGCATCGCCTGCGTGAACAGGTTGCGCAGCGAGGTCGAAAGCGGCCTGCCATCGCCCCGCCCGCTGGCCGTCTGCATCGCCAGCCATCCCGCCGTCGCCGGCAGCGCGGTGATCATGATGGCCGTGACCACGGGGACGTGCAGCGCCATGGCCGCGCCACCGGCAAGCACGGCGAGCGCGACGTAGATCCCGGCGAGCCTCCGGACATCTGCCTTGGGCAGCGGCGGCACCGGCGTCGCGGCCGGCGCCAGGGCGAGTGCCTTGCGGGCCCGCAGGCCCGTGGCCCGGTCCTCCAGCCAGCCGGCGGCGGCCAGGACGGCCGCCAGCGCAGCGCCCCATCCCGCCAGGTGAAGCGAGGTCGCGCCCGGCACCACCGACACGCAGACATATTGCGAGATCGCCGTTGGCGACCAAAGGATGAACAGTGAAAAGCCACGCGACAGGGCCGATAGCTGCCGCCGTTCCCGGATCGCGACGATGGACGGGTCCACGCCCTTGCTTCCGGCGCGCGCCCCGCGCTGCACGAGCGGTCCGAGCAGGCTGAGTGCGCCGAAATTCATGATCACGCCCATCATGTGGCCACCGGACGCGATGGCGAGATAGCGTCGCCCGGGCGGTTGCAGCGTCAGCCATGTTCCGACCGAAAGCACGGACTGCGAGACCGAGGCTCCGGCCTTCAGGGTCGCGAGGAGCGTGATGAAGGCGAACAGGTAGGCGGACCGGATGGCCGCGGCGAGAAGCACCGCGCCGGGCTCCGGCAGAACCGTGATGGCCAGCAGGGCCGTGCCGGTGGCAAGCACGGCGAGATAGCGTTCCCGGAGCCGCAGGATCCTGTGCCCGGTGACGATGAAAAGGAGCAGAGCCAGCGCCGAGGCCGGCCCGAAACCGCTACCCGGATGGATCGTCTCGAGGCAGGCGAGCACGCAGGTCGTTGCCAGTGCGGTATTGGCGAGTGGGTTGCTGACGGCGCTCGGGCTGAAAACCGGGCCCGCGTCCGACTGCGTCGTATCCGTCGTCGTCAAGTGTGGTCCCCGCTGGCAGGTTCACCGTCAAGTCTAAAGCAATTTCAGCGAAAGTGGGAACCGGTTTCGCGTCCGGAATTGCGCAGGTCAAGAATGGATTCCAGCGAAAGTGGGAACCGGTTTCGCGTCCGGAATTGCGGACCGAAAACGGCAGGGAATTGGAGGCATCCAACGAAGAGCGGGTTTGCAAATTGCCAGGGAGACGGAGCCTGGGAGCGGTCCGGCGAAGAGCCGAGATGCTCTGCCCGCTTCGCGTTGCAGCCGGAAGCCGGCTTATCCCATGTCGATCATCCGGCTTTTCATGGCCGCGTCGGGGATGGCGCAATTCGCCGTGCGCCCGAACACACGGTACCGGTTCCGCGCGATGAAGTCGTAGACACGGTCGCCGATGATATCCGGAACGAGGGCGCAGCAACGCAGCAGCCCCCACGGGCCGCCCATGATCCGGCCCATCGCGGCCAGGGTCGCCCACTTGCTGTGCACCCGCCCGTCCCACAGCAACAGGTTTGTCTCGAACCGGTCCGGATCCCAGCCGTAGTGGCGGTAGAGCCTGCCGCCAAGCCCGCTCTGCGCATGGGCGAACCGGACGACCCCGCGCCGGTCGTGGCGACGGACCAGGCGCGCGCCGCTGCTGCAGAACACGCAGACACCGTCGAAGACCATGATCGGCCCGGCCGTGTCATCCACGAGAGTTTCTGTTCGCGGGATGACAGGCATGGGCAGTCCTCATGCGTTTCCGATCAGCATGCCGGCCGCGAACACCAGCGCGCCGCCGAGCACGACCTGGAAGATCGCCCGGCTCCAGGGCGTGTCCATCCAGTGGTTCTGGATCCAGGCGATCGCCCACAACTCGATGAAGACGATGACCGTGGCGGTGATCGTGGCCGTCCAGAATTCCGGGATGAGGTAGGGGAGAGCGTGGCCAAGACCCCCGATGGCCGTCATGATGCCCGACGCGAGGCCGCGCTTCACCGGCGAACCGCGGCCGGAGATCTTGCCGTCGTCATGCGCCGCTTCGGTGAAGCCCATGGAAATGCCGGCGCCGACCGAGGCCGACAGGCCGACGAGAAAGGTCGTCCAGGTGTCCTGCGTCGCGAAGGCGGTGGCGAAGATCGGCGCGAGCGTTGAGACCGACCCGTCCATCAGGCCCGCCAGACCGGGCTGGACATAGGTCAGGATGAACTGCCGCCGCGCGGTCTCCGCCTCTTCCTCCTTGGCATCCTCCGTCAGGTGCTTCATGCCCAGCCGCTGGGCGAGGTTTTCATGGGCCTTTTCCGCGGCCGCCAGGTCGCCGAGCAGCTTGCGGGTCGAGGCATCGGTCGTGCGCTTGGCGGCTTCCAGGTAAAAGCGGTGCGCCTGCGCTTCCATCTGCTCCGCCATGTCGCGTACGGCCTCGAGCCCGAGCGGCCGCACCAGCCAGTCCGGCTTGCGCTCGTAATAGCCGCGCACGTGTTCGCGCCGGATCAGCGGGATCGTCTCGCCGAAACGCTTGCGATGCATCTCGATCAGGCGCCGCCGGTGCTGGTCCTCCTCGTCCGCCATCTCGTCGAAGACCTTGGCCGATGACGGGTAGTCCTTGCGCAACCCGTCGGCATAGGCGCGGTAGATCCGCCCGTCGTCCTCTTCGGATGAAATGGCGAGGGCCAGGATTTCCTGTTCGCTCAAACTGTCGAATGAGCGCTTCGACGCGCCGAAGAACCGCGAAATCATTTGGGGGAAAACTCCGAATTTAGAATGATTCCAAACTAGGGTGGGTCTCTCCGCCGGTCAAGCGCCAAGACGCCGCGCCTGCAAGCCCTTGCCGCCTTTACCCTGTTCGCTGTCCGGGGGTTGACGCGGACCGCCACCATGGGATGAAATTCCGCACCGACAGCGCGCAACGGGACACCGGGCCATGATCGAGATCGAACGCAAGTTCCTGGTCACCGGGACGTCATGGCGCGATGACGCCGATCCGGGGACGCTCGTGCTCCAGGGCTATGTCGCCGTTTCCAACAGCAATTCCGTCCGTGTCCGCATCAAGGGCGACGGCTCCGCCTGGCTGACCGTCAAGGCCGGCAGCGGTCTCGTGCGCGAGGAATACGAATATCCGATCCCGATCGCCCACGCTCGCCGCCTGCTCAACCGCTGTATCGGCAACATCATCGAGAAGACCCGCTACCTCGTTGCGCATGAAGGCTACGTCTGGGAGATCGATGTCTTTCACGGCGCGCTTGAAGGCGCGGTCGTCTGCGAGGTGGAACTGTCCCGCGAGGACGAGGCCCCGCCGCTGCCGGACTGGTGCGGGCGGGAGTTGACGGACGATCCGGATTGGTCGAACTCCGCCCTTGCGTTCAACGGTCTGCCGGAGGGTGCCCGTTGAGCTACCGGCTCGATCCGGCCAGGCCGCTGGGAGACGAGATCCGCCGCATTGTCGGCGAAGCGACCGGAGCGGCGATGGCCGCCCTTGCCCTCGCGCATGACG
Organism: Zhengella mangrovi; assembly: GCF_002727065.1. Classification (GTDB taxonomy): domain Bacteria; phylum Pseudomonadota; class Alphaproteobacteria; order Rhizobiales; family Rhizobiaceae; genus Zhengella; species Zhengella mangrovi. Next base: position 461,972 of record NZ_PDVP01000001.1, read on the forward strand.
AGCCTGGTGCAGCCTATGCCGCACGCAAGGCCATCAAGCGCGCCCGGTCTGCCCTGCGCCTGGTGCGCACCGCTGACCGGAAGGCCTGCTCGGCCTGCGATGAGCACCTGCGCTCCGTCCAGGCTGCCCTGGCGCCGGACCGCGAGGCCGAGGCACATCTCGAGGCCGCGGCAAGGCTCGCCGAGCACTGCCACGATACGGGCGACGAGGACGGCCTGCGCCTGCTTGCCTCGTTGACCGGACGCCTGCATTGCCGTCGCGATGCCCGCGCGGCCTTTCAGCCGTCCTGGCCGCGCTGCCACGGCGGTCTCGCGGGAACGCTGGATCGCGCGGTGGCCGCGCTGGGAGGGGTCGGCAGGGAACTCGGCCGGAAGGAGGAACGAGCCGTCCTCGGATCCGGACTGGTTCATGGCCAGCGCAAGGCGGTGCTCGCGCTCGAAACGGCCCTGGACGTTGATACGGCCGAGGCGTGGCATGACTTCCGCAAGCACGTGAAGCACCACCGCATGCACATGCGCCTGCTGAAACCGGCGTGGCCTGGGGGATTCCGGTTGCGTGCCGATGTCGCCCGCCTGATCCAGGCCGACCTCGGCGAGGACCATGACATCTGGCTGCTTCAGGCGCTGGCAGAACAGGAGCCCTCGCTTGCCGGTTGGCCCGATGGCATCGCCCGCCTGACCGCCCTGGTCCAGGACCGGTCCGTCCGGCTCAGGGCCGATGCGGCGAAAGGCGCACGCTACCTTTTCCGCGACGATCCCGCCGATCTCGCGCGGGTGGCCGCCATGCTCTGGAAGAAGGCGCAGGCCGCAGCACGCGACTAAGCAATTCTAGCGAAAGTGGCTGCCGGTTTCGCGTCCGGAATTGCGCTGTGTAAGACCCGATTCCAGCGGAAGTGGCTGCCGGTTTCGCGTCCGGAATTGCGCAGCGGAAGACCCGATTCCAGCGAAAGTGGCTGCCGGTTTCGCGTCCGGAATTGCGCAGCGGAAGACCCGATTCCAGCGAAAGTGGCTGCCGGTTTCGCGGCCATAGAAGGCAGCGTGGTCCGGGCGCGCCTCGCTCACGTCGCAATCACGGTCGATCACGTTCTGCGGGGCCGGCTTGCCGGAACCGGCCGGGATTTGATGCAATGGCGCGGGTCAAAGGGAGGTGCAGACATGGACACCATTGCCGATCGCATCGGCCGGCGCCTCGCCGACTGGCTTCAGGCCGAGTCCTCCGGCTACAAGCCCTACACACCGTCCGATCCGGACACGCTGGAAGCGATCCTCGAGCCCGGCGACATCCTGCTCGTCGAGGGCAACCAGCAGATCTCTGCGGCCATCAAGTATCTCACCCAGTCGACGTGGAGCCATGCCGCCGTCTATGTCGGCGATGCGCTCGACCTGCCGCCGGACGGCAGCGAGCGCCATCGCCTCGTCGAGGTCAATCTCGGAGACGGTTGCATCAGCGTGCCCCTGTCGAAATACAGGACCTACAACACCCGAATCTGCCGTGCCCATGGCCTGTCGAGGGCGGATCGTGCCCGGGTCGTGGCCTTCATGGTCCACAGCATCGGCCTGCAGTACGACATGCGGCACATCTTCGACCTGCTGCGCTATTTCCTGCCGTTTCCGCCGGTTCCCGTGCGCCTGCGCCGGCGGATGATCGCCTTCGGGTCCGGCGATCCCACCCGGGCCATCTGCTCCTCGCTCATCGCCCAGGCGTTCCAGTCCATCCCCTATCCCATCCTGCCCGAGGTCACGCGGGCGCCGGGCCGGACGGCCGCGGTATCGGACTATTCCCGCGCAGAGATCCTGCACATCCGGCACCACAGCCTGTTCACGCCGCGCGATTTCGACCTGTCGCCCTATTTCGCGGTGATCAAGCCGACGCTGGAAAACGGTTTCGATTACCGCAAGGTGGTCTGGGGCGAGGAACGCCCGCAAGCCACCGTGCCGTCAGGCTGAAGCGCCCTTGTGGGCCATGGCCTGCGCGTCCGCGATGCTGGAGGCAAAGCGCACCCGCGGCGGTGCCACGCCCTGGCTCGCCAGCATGTGGCGCACCGTGTCCGACGCGCCGGAGATGATCATTGACACCCCCGCGCGCTCGGCCTTGCGCAGGCTGCCCTCGATTACGTTGGCCGCGGTTGAATCGAGGAACGGCACGGCCGAGCAATCCAGGATGAAAACCCGGTACTTGTCGGCGATACGGTCGAGGACCGAGCCCACCGTCGAGGCGGCACCGAAGAAGAACGCACCGGAAATGCGGTAGACCACGACACCGGGATCGGCGCCTTCGTTGGCTTCCTCGGGCGAAATCAGCCGGTCCGCTTCGTCAGGGACGGCGAAGGGCTTGTGCGCTTCCACCGCGATGTTCTTGCCCATGCGGTCGATGAACAGGATCGCGCCGAGCGCGAAACCGACCACGATGCCCTCGGTGAGGTCGCGGAAGATCACCAGCAGAAGGGTCACGACGAAGACGAGCGCATCCCCGCGCGACGCCCGGAACAGCGAAGCGATGGCGTGCTTCTCGATCATGTTCCACGCCACGATGGCCAGCACGCCGGCGAGCGCCGCCAGCGGGATGTAGGAGGCCAGCGGTGCGGCGACCGCCATGAAGGTCAGGAGGAAAAGCGAATGCAGCATGCCCGAGACCGGGCTGCGCGCGCCGGAACGGACGTTGGTAGCCGTGCGCGCGATCGTGCCGGTGACGCAGATTCCGCCGAACAGCGCCGAGCCCATGTTGGCGAATCCCTGGCCCACCAGCTCGCAGTTGGATCGGTGGCGGCGCCCGGTCATGCCGTCGGCCACCACGGCCGAAAGCAGCGATTCGATGGCGCCGAGCAGGGTGAAGGACAGCGCCGCCGGCAGCATTTCCATGATCCGCTCGGGCGTCAGCACCGGCAGGGCAGGCGCCGGCAGCGTGCGCGGAATGCCGCCGAAGCGCGTTCCGATGGTTTCGACGGGCAGCGCCAGCGCCCAGGCAATCACTGCGGCCGCCGCGATGGCCAGGATCATGCCGGGCCAGCCCGGGCGCAGGCGCTTGAGGCCGAGGATGAAGACGATCGTTCCGAAGGCGATGGCGATGGCGGCCGGGCTGGCCGTGCCCGCAGCGGCGCCGAGCGCCTCCAGCTTGGCAATCAGCGGCCCGGGCTCCTTGCCGGCCAGCGTCAGTCCGAACAGGTCGTGCAACTGGCTGGCCAGGATGATCACGCCGATGCCCGCGGTAAAGCCGACCGTCACCGGATAGGGTATGAACTTGATGTAGGACCCGAGGCGCAGCCAGCCGGTCAGCGCCATCATGATGCCCGACAGGAAGGTTGCCAGGATCAGCCCGTCCACGCCGTGGGCCGCGACCGTGGCGGCCACGAGCACGATGAAGGCACCGGCCGGTCCGCCGATCTGGAAGCGGCTGCCGCCGAGCATGGACACCAGGAAACCACCGACGATGGCCGTGTAGAGGCCGCGTTCCGGCCCGACACCGGAGGCGATGGCGATGGCCATGGACAGCGGCAGCGCCACGATCGCGACGGTGAGTCCCGAGAGGACATCGGCACGGAACGCCGGCACCGTGTAGCCTTCCCGAATCACTGTGAGCAGCTTGGGCGTGAACAGGCCACCGGTCGTGGCCATCTCGTCATTGGTTTTCAGCATGTTGTCATGTCTCCGGCGATATGCGACCGGTCACGGGAATTGCATGGGACGGGCGCAGACGTTAAGTGTCGCCGCGCGTCCACGCAAGTGGATCCGCCAGGCCTCGCCCCTATCCCGCCAGGTCGGTTCAACAGGCAAGATTTCGGAATGGAGCAAACATGGCCGAGGAATTCAGCAAGGCGAAACTGGCCCGCATCCAGAGTGTCCGGCGTCTGGCCCTGTTCGCGGTCCTGATCGTCACCTTCACCGCACTCGCCTTCATCTCCTCGATCTACGATGGCGAGCCGCACGAGATCATCGAGGCGACCGGTATCGGCCTGATCATCGCCGGCATCACCGGCCGCCTGTGGTCGACCCTGTACATCGGCGGCCGAAAGGCCGCGATGCTGGTTCAATCCGGCCCCTATTCGATCACGCGCAATCCGCTCTACGTCTTTTCCGCCGTCGCGGCCGCCGGTGTCGGCGCCCAGACCGGCACCCTCACCATTGCCCTGCTCTTCTTCTTCGGCTGCTGGCTGGCCTTCCACATCCTGATCCTCAAGGAGGAGCAGTTCCTCGCCAGCACGCTCGGGCAGGCCTACCAGGACTATCTCGCCAGCGTGCCGCGGTTCCTGCCCAATCCGTTCATCTACAAGGATGAAAAGGAACTCACCATCGTTCCGCGCCGCCTCTACACCACGCTCATGGATGGCCTGGTGTTCTTCGCCGCCGTGCCGCTGTTCGAGGTCATCGACTACCTGCAAAGAACGGACACGCTACCGGTTCTCCTGCGGCTGCCCTGAACCCTGAGCGCCAGCGATTGACGGGGATGCGCGCCAGCGATTGACGGGGATGCGCGCCGGCGATTGGCCGGGATGGGCGTCAGTGCCGGACGAGGCGCGTGACATGGCCCATCTTGCGGCCGGGCCGCGCTTCGGCCTTGCCGTAGAGATGGATCACGGTGTCCGGCTCGAGCGCCAGTTCCGGCACCCGGTCGATGTCATTCCCGATCAGGTTTTCCATGACGCAGTCGGAGTGCCGGTCGGCGAATCCGAGCGGCAGCCCGGCTACGGCCCGGATATGCTGTTCGAACTGCGAAACGGCGCAGGCCGCCTCTGTCCAGTGGCCGGAATTGTGGACGCGCGGCGCCATTTCGTTGGCCACCAGGCTGCCGTCGGCCATGACGAAGAATTCCACGCCGATCACGCCGACATAGTCGAGCGCCTCCAGGATGGCGGAGGCTGCCGCCATCGCCTCGGTGGCGGTTTGGGCGCCGATGGCGGCCGGAACCGTCGAAGTATGAAGGATCCCGTCCCGGTGCACGTTCTCGGCCGGCGCATAGGCGCGGACCGTGCCGTCCATGCCGCGCGCGGCGATCACCGAGATCTCGCGCTCGAACGCAACGAAACCCTCCAGGATCAGCGGCACCGACCCCATCGCCTCGAACACGCCGTCGCAATCGGCGGCCTTGGCCTGGCGGAACATCCGCTGCCCCTTGCCATCGTAGCCCATCCGGCGGGTCTTCAGCACGCCGTTGCCACCGAAGGCCGTCAGTCCGGCGGCGAGGTCGGCGTCGCTGTCGATGGCCCGGAACGGCGCGGTGGCGATCCCGGCCCCGTTGAGAAACGTCTTCTCGGTCAGCCGGTCCTGCGCCGCTTCCAGCGCGCCCGGCTGCGGATGAACGGCAATGCGTGGCAGCAGGGAGCGGGCCGCCAGCACCGGTACGTTCTCGAATTCATAGGTCACGACATCGCAGGCGGCAGCCAGTTCCTCCAGCCCGTCGGCATCGTCGTATGCTGCGACGATTTGTCCGTTGGCGACCTGCGCGGCCGGGCAGTCCGGCTGCGGCTCCAGGATCAGCGTCCGGTAACCGAGACGGGCGGCCGCCATGGCCAGCATCCGGCCCAGCTGGCCGCCGCCGATGATGCCGATCGTCGCGTTGGGCGGAAGTGCACTCATGCCTCGTCCACCGGTTCGTCGGCCACGGCGGCGCTGCGCGCGGCGCGCAGGGCGTCGAGCCGTCCGGCCAGCGCCACGTCCGAAAGCGCCAGCACGGCGGCAGCGAGCAGGCCCGCGTTGGTCGCGCCCGCCTTGCCGATGGCCAGTGTGCCGACCGGGATGCCGCCCGGCATCTGCACGATGGACAGGAGCGAATCCTGCCCGGAAAGCGCCGCTGACTGGACCGGGACGCCGAAGACCGGCAGCGGGGTCAGGGAAGCCACCATGCCCGGCAGGTGGGCCGCGCCGCCGGCCCCGGCGATGATGACCTTGAAGCCGTTGGCCTTGGCCGAGCGGGCAAAGTCGTACATCCGCTCGGGCGTCCGGTGGGCCGAGACGATTCGCGCGCAGTAGGCAACACCAAGCTCGTCCAGCACGGCGGCGGCATGTTTCATGGTTGGCCAGTCCGACTGGCTGCCCATGATGATGGCAACGTCAGCGGTTTCGGGCATGGCGTCGGGTCCCTTCTGCTCGGATCGGTCGGGCGGTCGTGGCCTCAGGCGATGATGTCCGGGATGATCGAATCTTCCAGCACCTGCAGCCGGTCCTTGATGGCCAGTTTCTTCTTCTTCATCCGCTGGATTCGCAGCGGATCGGCACCCGTCGCGATCATCGCCTCGATGGCAGCGTCGAAGTCGGCATGGTCCTGTTTGAGTCGTGCGAATTCAAGGCGGATATCCGCCTGTTCCTGTTCGGACATGCCGTTCATGCGTCTGTTTCCATTTGGGTTCCGGCCGGCCGCAAGGCGACGGCTGGCTGCTCCGATGGCTGGCCCATATCACATCTTCGGGCGGAACGGAATTCTACCAGAACCCATTCGACAGCCTGCCATGTCTCTGGCACAGTGTCATCGTACTGTCATGTCTCCGGGCCACTCGCCTGCGGCGGAGCAGCGCTCGGAAACCGTGTCAAACACATCGGAAGGAGAGTTGGCCATGACCCTTGAATCCCATCTTGCGGAGTTGCAGCGCAAGCACGGCGAGTTGGAACGCAGAATCGATGAAATGGCTCTTCACCCGTCTGTCGATGATCTGGAACTCGTGGAACTCAAGCGTCGCAAGCTGAAGATCAAGGACGAGATCAACAAACTGGCGTCAGACACACGCCATTGACCTGTCGCCGTTCAGGCGCATCTCGAAAGGCTGCTGAAACCCGCGTCTCTCCGGCGCGGGTTTTTCGTTTTACGGAGGACCGTGGCGACCCTTCAGGCATCGCTAAAATTGAAAGCATTTACAGGACGCTCTGGTAAGGCTGGTGTGAGAACATGCCCTGTCTGGCCGTGCCGTGAAGCGCGGTCCCTGGCGATCGGGTGAAAGCCATGCTGCACCATGAAATCGGCAATAGAACCACGCCGCTGACAAAACGGGTCCGGCCTTCCGCAAAAGGACGGCCGGCATGAGCGCGCTCTGGAAGAAGAGCCGCGCCTTCCTCTCCACGCGCGGCGGCAATTTTGCTATCGGCATGGGCCTTCTGGGCCTCCCGCTCGCCGTTGCCGCGTCCATGGCTCTGGACATCTACTCCATCGGGCGAATCCGCGCGCAGATGCAGGATGCCGCAGATGCCGCCGTCATGAGCGCCGCCCTGAATGCCGGAAGCGCGAGTGTTGCCACCCTGGCCGGCGACACTTTCCAGGCCAACATCCGCAGTACGGCCTATGGTCTGCAGGAGAGCCTGCCGGCCTTCAGCTACCTTGGCCAGTCCGCCGACGCGGACGGGAACCCCACGGTCAGCGGCAAGGCGACCTTCGCCTATTCCCGGCTCCTGCCGTTCGGGCCACAGGGCGGGTCGGGCAATGACGTCGCGATCACGGTTGAGACCCGGGTCACGGTCCCGCCCGGCATGCCGGCCTGTCTCTTTGCCCTGTCGCGCACAGAGGGCCGGGCCGTTGACGTCAGTGGTTCCGCCCTGGTTGATGTGAAGGGCTGCGTGGTGGCTTCCAATTCGCAGGCCGGCGATGCCCTCTACGTGGGTGGATCGGGCGCCCTCAGCGCGGAATGCGCAATCTCCTCTGGCGGCATCGACGATAACGGCGGACTGACCACGGATTGCGACTGGAACCGCACGAACTACATGCCTTCGCCCGATCCGTTGAAGGACCTGCCCCCGCCATTGCCGGGCGTCGTGTTTCCCGATCCCGCCAAGGCCGATCTGACGGTCCAGCCCGGGCGCTACAACAACCTCACCCTGGACGGGACGAAGACGTTGCAGCCCGGTCTCTACTATGTCGACGGCAGCCTGACGATCAAGGGCGACATCACCGGCGATGGCGTGACCTTCTTCCTGAAGGACGGGGCGGTGACGCTCAATGGCGGCGCCAACCTGCGCATTCGCCCGCCGACGGCCGGAACCTATGCCGGGATTTCCTTTTTTGGCGATCCGGCGAATCTCAACACGCAGAAGTTCACCGGCAACGGGACCATCGACATCGACGGGTTCGTCTATTTTCCCGCCGGCGACGTCATCTACCAGGGCAACAGTTCCACCTATTCCGAATGCCTTCGCATCATCGCCGATACGGTCACGATGACAGGCAATTCATCCATGGCCGCCGATTGCAGCGCCAGGCTTGGAGGGCGCGAAGCGCTGGTGGTCGGAACGCCCTACATCTCCGGCTGAAACCGGTCACTCGCCGGACGGGTTTTCCTCGCCGCGCGGGTCGAGGTTGAAGGCTTCCGGCGTGGTTGCCCGCTCCACCGGAAGGGTCTGGAACACGTCCTTCTCCTCCTGCGCGACGGGTGCCCGCTGACGCATGCGCCATGCCGTGTAGGGCACGATCAGGCCGTGCGCAGCCGCGGTGGCCAGGAAGATGCCCTCCGGGCGCAGGCTTTCCATCAGCGTTGCGCCGAGCAGCGGTCCGGCCATCGTGCCGGCGCCGTAGATCAGCAGCAGCCCGCCGGAGACCTTCACGAAATCCTCCGGCCCGGCATGGTCGTTGGCATGGGCCACGGCGATGGAATAGAGCGTGTAGGCCATGGCGCCATAGCAGCCGGTCAGCATGATGACCGAGGTCGTCCCCCGCAATTGCAGGAAGAAGCCGCAGACCGCCACGAAGCTGGCGATACCCGCCATGGCCAGCAGCACGATGCGCCGGTCCATGCGGTCAGAAAGCCGCCCGGCCGGCAATTGCATCAACGCCCCGGCAATGACCGTCACGCTCATCATCAGCGCGATGCCCGCCGTGCTGACCCCCGCCTTGGCGCCATAGACCGCCCCGAGCGTGCCCCACGCCCCGTTGGCGATGCCGATGAGGAAACAGGCGGAAAAAGCCACCGGCGAGGTGCGGTAGAGCGACTTCAGTTCCAGCGACACCCCGGCCGGCGGCCGTGGACTGGCAACCGTCGACATGGCGATCGGGATCAGCGCCAGGCAGAACAGCGCGCCGGCGGCCATGAACGGGATCTCGCCGCGCACGTTGGCGGCCGCAAGGCTCATCTGCCCGGCCATGATGGAGGCATAGGTGACCATCATGTAAAGCCCGAAGATCGAGCCGCGCGTTTCATTGGTGGCCTTTTCATTGAGCCAGCTCTCGATGACCATGAAGGCGCCGGCCATGATGAAGCCGGTGCAGACCCGCAGGACGATCCACGTCAGCGGCTCGACGAAAATGCCGGTCATCAGGGCGATCACGGCCCCGCTGGCCGAAAAGGCGGCGAAGGCGCGCACGTGGCCGACGCTGCGCACCAGCCTTGGCGCATAGAGGCATCCGGCCACGAAGCCAGAGGCCCAGCCGGTCCCCAGCAGGCCGAGCGAAAAGGCGGAAAATCCTTCCGCCTGGCCGCGCAGCGGAAGCAGCAGCCCATGCAGGCCGCTTCCGGCGAGCAGGAATGCTGTTCCGAGAAGCAGGGCGGCAACGGGAAGGAGGCGGGCGGACATGCGGACACTCTCGAATCGGTCGGCGGATTGGCGGGTGGTGCTTTGCCATGCCAATCATGGTGCGTTCATGACGCCGGCGGTGGCCTTCGCGTCAGCCGCGGAACAGGGCCTCGGCCGCGTTGCGGGTCGATGACTTTGCGTCCACCTCGGCCCTCAGCCGCTTGATCTCGCTCTCCAGCAGGCCGATGCGATGGGTCAGTTCGTCGACGGAAAGATCGGCCAGGTCCTGGCCGATGGCATGGGTGACGGGCTTGCGGACAGGGTCGTCGTCGAAAACAGCCATCACAAACCTCCCTTGCCTTGGCGATCAGGGCCATGACAATACATGGTTCCATGCCGAACAGGCAAATGCCACGGAAGAAACGAGGCTCCGATGAAATTGCCCGCTACGATGACCGCCATTGCCATCACCGCTCCCGGCGGCCCGATGGTCCTGAAACCGGAAAGCCGGCCCGTTCCGGAACCCGGCCCGGGAGAGGTGCTGATCCGCGTCCGCGCTGCCGGCGTCAACCGGCCCGATGTCCTTCAGCGCATGGGTGTCTACCCGCCGCCGCCCGGCGCCTCCGATCTTCCGGGACTGGAAGTGGCCGGCGAGATTGCCGCGTTGGGCGAGGGCGTGACCCGCTGGCGCGAAGGTGATTCGGTCTGCGCGCTGACGCCCGGCGGCGGCTACGCCGAGTACTGCCTTGCGCCTGCCTCCAATTGCCTGCCGTTGCCTTCGGGCTACACGTTCACCGAGGCCGGCGCGATCCCGGAGACCTATTTCACCGTCTGGCACAATGTGTTCCAGCGCGGCGGCCTGCGCGAAGGCGAGACGCTGCTCGTCCACGGCGGCACGTCGGGGATCGGCACAACCGCGATCCAGCTTGCCTCCAGCATCGGCGCCTATGTCATCGCCACCGCCGGATCGAAGGAGAAATGCGACGCCTGCCTGTCGCTCGGTGCCGACCGGGCCATCAACTACCGCGAGGAGGATTTCGTCGCCGCCGTCCGCGAGGCCACCGACGGCAAGGGCGCGAACGTCATTCTCGACATGGTGGGCGGCGATTACGTCGACCGGAATTACCGTGCCGCCGCGGAAGAGGGGCGCATCGTCCAGATCGCGGTCCTGGGCGGCGCCAAGGCAACGGCCGATGTCTCGCTGCTGATGCGCAAGCGCCTGGTTCATACCGGCTCGACGCTGCGCCCGCGTTCCGTCCACTTCAAGGCCACCATTGCCGCCGAGCTCGAGACCAGGGTCTGGCCGCTCCTGGCCAGGCGTGACATTGCCCCGGTGATGGACATGATCTTCCCGCTCGCCGAGGCCTGGCGTGCTCACGAGCGGATGGAGGAAGGCAGCCACATCGGCAAGATCGTACTCGACGTCGCCTGACGCGCCGGATCACCCCTGCCAGGCGTTCTCGACGTGACGGGGCCATCGTCCCGGAACCACGGCGACGATGTCGAAACGCAATGAGAGCGTGGCGGCATCGGGCTGGCGCGAGAGCCACAGGTCGGCGGCACTGGCAATGCGCTGGCGGGCCTGCCCGCCGACGGCGTCGTGGGCAGCGGCTTCGCTGGCCCGCGCCTTGACCTCCACGATGGCGACGGTCGTCCCGCGTCTGGCGATCAGGTCGATCTCGCCGAGCTTCGTTCGGTAGTTGCGCGCGACGATCCGGTAGCCCTTGAGCCGCAGTGCCACGGACGCCAGCCATTCGCCGCGCCGGCCGCGCTTCAGCGCCGCCTGCTTGCGGTCAGACCGCTCAGCCATTGCCGCCCTTGCCCTTGAGGGCAACGATGCGCGCGAACAGGTCGGATTTCGCCAGGCCCGTCTGCCTGGCCGCCTGGGCTGCCGCGCGTGACGCCGGAAGGGTTTCGGCCAGTTCCCGCAGCAGCGCGTCGACATCGGCTTCGGCCGGAACCGCCGCGGCCGACGGCGGTGCAACGCAGACGACGATCTCGCCTTTCGGCGCGCCGGCATCCGCGTAGTGGTCGCGGAGGGTGTCGAGCGTATCCCGGCGCACCTCCTCGAAAGCCTTGGTGAGCTCGCGCGCGACAGCAGCAGGCCGGTCGCCGAACACGTCCGCCATGGCCGACAGGCTGGCGGCCAGCCGGCGCGGGGATTCGTAGAAGACCAGCGTTCCGGGAATGGCCTTGAGCGCATCCAGCCGCGTTCGCCGCTGGCCATCCTTCACCGGAAGGAAGCCGGCAAAGAAAAACGCGTCGGTCGGCAGGCCGGACGCCGTCAATGCGGCCAGCAGGGCCGAGGCGCCCGGGATCGGGACCACCGGCAGACCGGCAGCCAGCACCTCCTCCACCAGCCTGTAGCCGGGATCGGAAAGCAGAGGCGTGCCCGCATCGCTGACCAGTGCCACGGACTGGCCCTGCGCCATGGCGCCGACCAGTTTCGGGCCGGCCGACGCGGCGTTGTGCTCGTGGTAGGCCGTGGTGCGCGCGCGGATGCCGTAGCGGTTCAGGAGCACACGCGTCGTGCGCGTATCCTCGCAGGCCACGGTGTCGGCCCCGGCGAGAACCTCCAGGGCCCGGACCGTGATGTCCGAGAGATTGCCGATTGGCGTGGCGACCAGGTGAAGCCCGGCTGGCAGCGGCCGTGCCGGGAAGGCGGCCTGGCCGATCATGAAGCCGCCCTTGTGCCCGGATGTTTCTCCCTCCGGGGCTGTGTCGTCGCGATCCTGGCTCCTGGCCTTGCTCATAACCTGTTACTAACCTTAACGAATGCTTGCCAACAGCCTGCCCGGATTGCGACATTGCGACAATGGCGCTTTCGCGCTTGTAACATGCAAGGGCAGGGTGGGGCAGGCATGATCGCAGCAATTTTCGGAAACGCCCGCCGCTGGGCCATGGCTGCAGGCCTCGCCCTGCTGGCCGGTTGCCAGGGTGTGCCGATGGGATTGCCGGCCCCGGGCATCAACGGCCTGCCGGTCGAGCAGCCGACCCCCGTTCCCGCCACGCTGCCGCCTGCCAAGGGCGAGATCATCGGCAACGGACCGGTGCGCGTGGCCATGCTGCTGCCGCTCACGGCGCCGGGCAACGCCGGCGTCGTCGCCAAGGGCTTTCGCAATGCCGCAGCGCTCGCCGTGGATGATTTCGCGGGCAGCGTCGAATTGGTCGTCAAGGATACGGCCGGTGTTCCGAACACAGCCACCGACGCCGCCGGCGAGGCCTTCAACGAGGGTGCGGCGATCGTCCTGGGGCCGCTGTTTTCCGGCAACGTCTCCGCCGTGAGCGGGGTCCTGGAACCGCGCGGCCGCATGATGATCGCCTTTTCGTCCGATGCCAGCGTCGCGCGCCGCGGCGTCTACCTGAATTCGTTCCTGCCCGGCGATATCATCCGGCGTACGCTCGATCATGCCGCCGCGCAGGGAGTCCGCCGGATCATGGCCATCGTCCCGGATGGCGCCTTCGGCATCCTGGTCGAGCGCACGGCGCGCGAAACCCTGTCCCGTTCCGGCGGCGAACTGGTCGGCGTCGTCCGTTACACCTATGACGATTCCTCCGTCGCCAAGGCGGTCGCCGACTCCCTGCCGCTGATCGCCCGGGCCGACGCCATCCTTCTCCCCGACGGCGGCAACACGCCCGGCGTCTTTGCCCGCCAGTTGCGGGAAGCGGGCGCCGAACTGCAGGGCAAGCGCTTCCTCGGTTCCGGCCAGTGGTCCGGTGCGGAACTGGGCGATGCGGCCTTCAATGGCGCCTGGTATGCCGATGTCGACCAGACAAGGCTCGGCCAGTTCGCCACACGCTATCAGCAAAAATACGGCGAGAAGCCGGTTCCCAACATGGCGCTTGGCTACGATACGCTGGCTCTGGTGGCCGGTCTCGCGCGCAATGGCGGGGCGGCCGCTCTCAATGCCGCGAAACTGGAATCGCCGGGCGGGTTCAACGGCTATGCGGGCCTCTTCCGCCTGCGTTCCGACGGCCGCAACGAGCGTGGCTATGCCGTCTACGAGATTCGCGAAGGCAAGGCCCACGTCGTGGCCCCGGCGCCGACGGACTTCCGCCCCGGCTACTGACCGGACCTGTTCTGGATCACGCCAGCATGTGCGCCATCAGCGCGCGCAATTGCGCCGGCTTGACCGGCTTGCGCATCACTTCCATGTGGGCGCTGCGCGCCACCTGGGCCAGGTCCTCGGAGAAATCGGCCGTGGTGATGAGGGCCGGGATCGCCTTGCGTGACAGGCGGCGGGTCTCGGTGATGACTTCCGTGCCGAGGTCCCCGTGGTCGAGGTGCTGGTCGGCGATGATGATGTCCGGCTCGAAACCGCCATCCTCGATATGCGCCAGCGTCTCCGCCAGGCAGGCCCCGTCGCGCACGTCGCACCCCCAGCGCTGCAGCAGGATCGACATGGCGCGGCGCACGGCCGCGTCGTTCTCGACCAGAAGCACCCTTGCCCCGTCGAGGCCGTAGGTTCGCGGCCGTTCCGGCTCGCTCGTGCCGATGCTGGCGGCTTCGACCAGCGGACGCGCGGCCATCGGTGCATTGAGCCGGAACACCGTGCCCTTGCCGACGACGGAGGTGAAGTTGAGCGGATGGTCCAGTGCGGCGACCATGCGCTTGACGATGGAGAGGCCGAGGCCGAGCCCGCCCGATCCGTCGTCGGACAGGTCCGGCCCGCGATGGAACTCCTCGAACACCGCGTCGAACTCGTCTTCCGGGATCCCGGTGCCGGTATCGATGACATCGACGCGTACCTGGTCGCCCCGGGCGCGCGCGGCCACGAAGACGCCACCGCTGCGCGTGTAGCGGATCGCGTTGGAAACGATGTTCTGGACCACCCGCCGGTACATGCCCTGGTCCGAGAGAACCGCCAGCCGCGTTGGCCGGAACCGCAATCGCAGCCCCTTGCGCTCGGCGAGTGGGGCGAAGTCCGATTGCAGCGACTGGAACAGCGTGTCGAGTTGAACCGTTGTGATTTCCGGCCGCACCACTCCCGCATCGAGCTTGGAAATGTCGAGCAGCGTGCGCAGCAATTCCTCCATCGTTTCCAGCGACCGTTCCACCTGCTGTGCCATGGTCCGGCCGTCCTGCGTGGTCTGCAGGTCGGAAAGCGCCGAGATCGACAGGCGGGCCGCGTTGAGCGGCTGAAGGACGTCGTGGCTGGCAGCCGCGAGGAAGCGCGTCTTCGACAGGTTGGCGATCTCGGCTGCTTCCTTGGCCTGCACCAGGTCCTGGTTGGTCTTTTCCAGCCGGCGCAGCGTCGACCGCAGTTCCTCGGTGCGTGCGCGGATCCGCCCTTCCAGGTTGATGGCGGTCTGGAACAGCGAAAACGCGTTGCCCTGCTGGTCCATCGACTGCTCGACGCGTGACATCAGCGCCTGGTTGATGCGTCGCAGCCGTTCGATATCGTCGATTTCGCTGATGTTCATGCCGGCCGGGATCCTATTCCGCGGCTTCCTGCACGCGCCCGAAAGCCACGCCCGTGAAGGTCTGGTTCAGGTGCATGGAGCGGAACTGCTCGCCGTAGGTGGCAAACCCGATCACGTTGTTGGTCCGGTAAAGTTCCGAGACGTCGCGGATGATCTGCCGGTTCTGCGCATCGAGCCGACGGTGTGTGCATTCGAAGCCGAGGATCACGTCGATCCCCTTGAGCTGCGTGGCGACGTCGGTCAGGGCCTGGCGCGTGGTTTCCACCATGCCGGTCGGCTCCGCCACCGTCAGCACCACGCCGTCGTCGATGGCGCAGAAGAAGGAAAGCGACCCGTCCTCGTTCACCTTCTGGATCGAGCGGCAATAGTATTCGCCGCCGACCCGCACCACCACCGGGTGCGTCGCGAAGGAGAGCGGAGACAGCGAGGCCGGGTCCATGCCGATCGCGTCGGCATATTCCAGTGCAGCCGGGGCGGCATTCAGCTCGTGGACGATCCGGTGATCGGGATCCGAGGCGGTGACGACGAGCTTCTTGGCCGTCGGCACGAAATTGTCGGTCTTGAAGATGTGGAAGGGCACATCGGTGGAAACCAGCGCGATCACCGCGGCGCGATTGTGGACGCGGCCGTCATGGATGATCGTCGTTTCCTTGAAATCGAGATCGTCCCCGGCCGAACCGCCGATCAGCGGGATATCGTCCAGTCCCCAGTGGATCGCCGATGTCACCGCTTCCTCGGCATAGCACATGCCGTCGATCAGCAGCACGGCGAAGGTCCGCGCACCGGCCGGCTTGTCGGCCTGTTGCAGCGCGTGGCGGGCCAGCTCGACGCGGCCGGTGATGCTCTCCATGCCCGCGTTGGTCACGTCTTCGATGAGGGTTGTCACCACGGTGAACCGGCTCGCCGGCAGGATCATCGCGATGGCCTGGCCGTCCTGCAGGCCTTCCGGCGTGATCTCGCCCGCCGTGGTGCAGCATGCATGCGCCACCCCGGGAGCATGGCGCCTCAGCGCGGCGGCCAGGTCACGGGCGGAATAGAGCCGCGGAGAATGGAAAATGAAAACGAAGGCGCCGTCCATCGCGGCGGCTTCGCCGGCGACCGCCTTGCAGAAATCGGCTGCGCTTCCGCCGGTTTCGGTCAGCGCGACCATCCCGCACGAATAGGGGCTGCGTGTCAGCGTCAGGGCCTTTTCCTCCCGTGCCGGCGCCGTCCTCTGCCTCGACGCGGCATTTTCTCATATTATGCGGTCTGCACTGCGGCAAGGCAACAGCCCGCGTTGCCAGGCCGGCACCCGGGTTCCCGCATGTCATTGCGACCGAAAGTACAATAGCTCGTGGCGGACCGGGACGGCATTGTTTTTGCGAAGGGTTTGGAGGGCCCGGCAGACGAGTTCGTGCCCGAGCCGGGTTGCGGACCGGGGCGGCAACCATCCACCTGAATCGATGACGCGGGCTTGAAAGCCTGTCGTTTTCCGTAAATTGTGGCCATGTTCAAAGCATGGTTCCTTTGGGAGGAGGACTTTATGTCTGAAGTTACGATGACCGTGAATGGCCGGAAGGTGTCCGGCCAGTGCGAGGACCGCACGCTGCTGGTGCATTTTCTGCGTGACAACCTGGGCCTCACGGGCACCCACGTCGGCTGCGACACGTCGCAGTGCGGCGCCTGCGTCGTTCATGTCGATGGCAAGGCCGTGAAGTCCTGCACCATGCTTGCGGCCCAGGCGTCCGGCTCGGACGTCGTCACGATCGAGGGTCTTGCTGCCGAGGGCGATCTGACCCCGGTCCAGGCGGCCTTCAAGGAGCACCACGGCCTGCAGTGCGGTTTCTGCACGCCCGGCATGATCATGGCCGCCACCGACATGATCAACCGGTATGGCGCCGGCAATCTCGACGAGAAGACCGTTCGTGCCGAGCTGGAGGGCAATATCTGCCGCTGCACCGGCTATCACAACATCGTCAAGGCCATCCTGGCGGCTTCCGACGATATGGCCAAGGGCGCGGCAGCGGCCTGATAATTTTCGACACAGCGAAACAGCGGGAAGCGGGCAGGGTCTGCCGGACTGAGGCAGGCAGGGCGCGACGGGCCGGAAGCCAACACGGATCATCCGTCGCCACGCACTGGTCGCTCTGACAAGCGGAGGAGCTTGATAATGGGTATGGAAGGCATCGGCGCACGCGTTGCGCGCAAGGAAGACAAGCGGTTCATCACGGGTGCGGGCCGCTACACCGACGACATGAGCGTTCCGGGCATGAAGTACGCGGCCTTCGTCCGCAGCCCGCACGCCCATGCGAAGATCACGTCGATCGACTCGTCGGCAGCCGAAGGCATGCCGGGTGTGATCGGCGTTCTCACCGGCAAGCAGCTCAAGGCCGACGGCATCGGCAACCTGATCTGCGGCTGGATGATCCATTCGAAGGACGGTACGCCCATGAAGATGGGCGCCTGGGAACCGATGGCCACCTCGACGGTGCGCTACGTCGGTGACGCGGTCGCCATCGTGGTTGCCGAGACTCGCGGCCAGGCCCGCGACGCGGCCGAGGCCGTGAACGTCGAGTACGAGGAACTGCCGGCCGTCATCACCGCGGTCGACGCCCTCAAGCCGGGCGCGCCGCAGATCCACCCGGAAGCCGAGGGCAACCTGATCTACGACTGGGAGATCGGCGACGAGAGCGCGGCCGACAAGGCGATTGCCGAGGCGGCCCACGTGACCGAGATCGAGATTCTCAACAACCGCCTGTCGCCCAACCCGATGGAGCCGCGCGCCACGCTCGGCGTCTATGACAAGGCCGAGGACCACTACACCTGCTGGACGACCTCGCAGAACCCGCACGTCGCCCGCCTGGTGATGAGCGCCTTCTACAACGTCGCGCCGGAAAACAAGCTGCGCGTCATCGCTCCGGATGTCGGCGGCGGTTTCGGCGCCAAGATCTACATCTATCCCGAAGAGATCATCTGCCTCTGGGCGTCCAAGCGCACCGGCGTTCCGGTCAAGTGGACCGCTGACCGCACCGAGGCCTTCATGACCGACGCGCATGGCCGCGACCATGTCTCCAAGGTCAAGATGGCGTTCGACAAGGACAACCGGATCACCGGCCTGAAGGTCGAGACCCTGGCCAACCTGGGCGCCTACATGTCGCTCTTCTCGTCCTCGGTCCCGACCTATCTCTACGCCACGCTGCTGTCGGGCCAGTACGACATCGCTGCCATCCACTGCAACGTCAAGACGGCCTATTCCAACACCGTGCCGGTGGACGCCTATCGCGGTGCCGGCCGTCCGGAAGCCACCTACCTGCTAGAGCGCACCGTGGAAACGGCGGCACGCGAACTGGGCGTCGATCCGGCCGAGCTGCGCCGCATCAACTTCATCCGCGAATTCCCGCACCAGACGCCGGTCATCATGAACTATGACACCGGCGACTTCGAGGCGACGCTCAACGCGGCCATGGAAGCCATCGACTACAAGGGCTTCGAGGCACGCAAGGCGGAAAGCGCGAAGAACGGCAAGCTGCGCGGCATCGGCATGAGCTGCTACATCGAGGCCTGCGGCATCGCGCCGTCGGCGGCGGTGGGTTCGCTCGGCGCCGGCGTCGGCCTTTGGGAATCGGCCGAGGTGCGTGTCAACGCGGTCGGCACCATCGAGGTCCTCACCGGCTCGCACAGCCACGGCCAGGGCCACGAAACGACCTTCGCCCAGCTCGTCAACGAGCGCCTCGGCGTTCCGCTCGACAGCGTCTCCATCGTCCATGGCGACACCGACAAGGTGCAGATGGGCATGGGAACCTACGGGTCGCGTTCCGGCGCGGTCGGCATGTCGGCCATCGTCAAGGCCCTCGACAAGGTCGAGAACAAGGCCAAGAAGATCGCCGCGCACCTTCTGGAAGCCGACGAGGGCGATATCGTCATCGAGAACGGCGAACTGAAGGTTGCCGGCACCGACAAGTCGGTTCCGTGGTTCCAGATGGCGCTGGCCGCCTACACCGCGCACAACCTGCCGGAAGGCATGGAGCCGGGCCTGAAGGAAACCGCTTTCTACGATCCGACCAACTTCACCTTCCCCGGCGGCTGCTATATCGCCGAGGTCGAGGTCGATCCGGAAACCGGCAAGACCGAGGTGCTGCGCTTCGTGGCCGCCGACGATTTCGGCAACATCATCAACCCGATGATCGTCGAGGGCCAGGTCCATGGCGGCCTCACCCAGGGCATCGGCCAGGCACTCCTGGAAGGCGTCGTCTACGACGAGAGCGGCCAGCTGCTCACCGCGTCCTACCAGGACTACTGCATGCCGCGCGCCGACGACGTGCCCTCCTACGAGGTGTCGCACCACATCACCCCGTGCCCGGGCAACCCGCTCGGCATCAAGGGATGTGGCGAGGCAGGTGCCATCGGTTCGCCGCCGGCGATCATCAACGCGATCACCAATGCGATCGGCAACAACAACGTGACCATGCCGGCGACGCCGCAGAAGGTCTGGTCCGCGATCAACGCCGGGTGACCGGGTGAAGGTCAGGTCTCCGCGCCGGTGATCCGGACCGCGGAGACCGCCCGCCCGCTTGATGAAGTCAGAAGGACAAGAGATCCATGTACAACACCACCTACCACCGCGCGTCTTCCGCCGACGATGCGGCGAAGCTTGCCGGATCGGCCTCCGAGGCCAAGTTCGTGGCCGGCGGCCAGACGCTCATCCCGGCGATGAAAACGCGCCTTGCAGCCCCGGAAAACCTCATCGACCTGCGGCATGCCGGCATGTCGGGCATCTCGCTCGACGGCGACATGCTCACCATCGGCGCCACGACCACCCATGCCGAGGTTGCCGGTTCCGACACGGTCAGGAAGGCCTGCCCGGGCCTGGCAAGCCTGGCCTCGCACATCGGCGATCCGCACGTGCGCCACATGGGCACGATCGGTGGCTCGATCTCCAACAACGACCCGGCGGCCGATTACCCCTCCGCCATGCTGGCGCTCGGCGCCACCATCGTCACCAACCAGCGCGAGATCGCGGCCGACGACTTCTTCACCGGCCTGTTCGAGACCGCACTTGAGGACGGCGAACTGGTCACCGCCATCAAGGTTCCGGCCTGTGCCGCCTCCGGTTATGCCAAGTTCCCGAACCCGGCCTCGCGCTACGCCATGACGGGCGTGTTCGTGGCCAGGGGCAGCAACGGCGTGCGCGTGGCGGTCACCGGTGCCGGCTCCGACGGCGTGTTCCGCTGGACCGAGGCCGAACAGGCCCTGTCGTCCAGCTTCTCTGCCGACGCCGTGTCCGGCCTGAAGGCGGATGCCTCCGGCCTGATGAGCGATATCCATGCGTCGGCCGACTACCGCGCCAATCTCGTCGCCGTGATGACGGCCCGCGCGGTTCGCGCCATCGCCTGATACGCGGGCACGAAAACAACCATCCGGCCGGCGGGACCATCGTGTTCCGCCGGCTTTTTCTTGCCTGAACCAATCGAAGCCCCGGACGTTGGACCCGGACAGGCTTTGCCATTCAAGGAGGTTCAGGCCATGCCGCTTCATGACAAGGGTCCCGTCCTGGCCGAAAACGCCGCGACCGGTGGTGACGGCGATGCGCCGGGGATCACCCAGGACATCACGCTGGATGACATTCAGGCGATCGCGCTGTCGAGCCGCCCCGTCGAGGAAAGGCGCGAGGAACTCGGCGCCGTGCGCCGCACGCTGGAAACCAGGGAACACGCCGACCGCGGCCATGAGTTCGATCCGCTGCTGGAAGAAGTCAGGCGGATGGAGGATGAGCTGATGTCGGCGGATACGCCGGTCGAGGGCGACGGAAGCATCGGCATGGACCCGTCCGGCCGCACCGACTCCATGGCAGCGGACGAAGCCCTGGATTTTCTGCGCTCCGAGCGCGGGGAAGAGTGATCGATGCCCGGATCGAAAGGTCACTCCATCAAGGACGAGAACACCTACGAGGCGCTCCGGGATGACGGCTATTCGAAGTCAAAAGCCGCGGCCATTGCCAATGCGCAGGCCAATCCCTCCATGCATCCCTCGAAGAAAGGCGGCAAGGCGCCGCCCTACGAGGACTGGACGCGCGAGCAGCTCTACGATCGCGCGCAGGAACTCGGCATCAAGGGCCGCTCCGGCATGAACAAGTCCGGCCTGATCGAAGCCCTGCGCGACCGGTCCTGACCGGCCGCGCTGCCGGGTGTCACTCGCGGCGCCACATGGTGACCGGGGTGCCGTCGGCCAGCGTCCCCGAGAAATAGTTCATCCCGTCGCGGTTCAGCAGGCCGACGCCGGATCCGCCGCTGGTCTGCAAGGCCAGCTTGGCGTCGTAGCCGGTGAATGAATAGCCGAGCGCGAAGCTCCGGGCGGAGGCGAGAAGCGGGTTCGAGCAAGAGACATTGCTTACCCGCCCGCCTTTGGCATCCTTCAGACGGTAGCCGCTGCTGCGGAAATAGCCGGCCGGGACGAGGCCCGCGCCCGTTGTGATCTCGATCTCGCAGCCGCAGGTCGGCGATCCGTCCGTCAGGGTCCAGGTGCCGTGCAGATCTTGCTCGGTGCGGATCGCCTGTACCGCGACGGCGCTGCCAATGGCGCCGCCGAGCGGCCCGGCGATGCTGCCCGCGATGTTGGAAATCGCGTTCCGGCCGACGTTGCGGGCCAGGTTCTTGCCAACCGCGTTCTTGGCGAAGTCCGATCCCTTGTCCGGCTTCGGCGGCGGTCCGCCCGCGACCTTGATGGCGCATTGCCCGGCCGAAGCCCTTGGTGCCGCCGCATAGGCCGTGGCGGTGGTCGCTTCGGCCTTCGCCGGCTTTTCGCGTTCCGTTGTGGCAGGCGTCGATGCCGCCATGAGGCCGGCCTGGCCGGTTGTCCCCGACTGGCAGGCTGTCAGTGTCACGGCACCCGCGAGTGCCAGCAGAATTCGATACGTCATGGATCTGTCCCCTCAAGCTTGCCGTTGCGGCAGGGGACAGGAATAGAAATTCGCGCGCGCGCCTGAAATCCCCCGACCGGGGGATCGGGCGCCGATCAGTGGGCCTCGTCCCAGTTCTTCGCCGCGCGCGCATCCACTTGCAGGGGCACGGACAGGTCGACTGCCGGGAAGGCCGCGCTCTCCATCACCTCGCTCACGATGGCGATCGTGTCGCCGGCGGCGGCTTCCTCCACTTCGAAGATCAGTTCGTCATGAACCTGCAGCAGCATGCGGGCCGGGCACCTGGCCTTGTCCAGTGCCGGCTCCATGCGGACCATGGCGCGCCGTATGATGTCGGCTGCCGATCCCTGGATCGGAGCGTTGATCGCGGCGCGTTCGTTGAAGGCGCGCACTGACGGGTTCGAGGCCGTGATGTCCGGGTAATGCGCCCGGCGCCCGAAGATCGTTTCCACGTAGCCATGCTCGCGGGCAAAGGCCTTGGTCGCGTCCATGTAGTCCTTGATGCCGGGGAAACGGGCGAAATAGGTCCTGATGTAGTCCGACGCCTCCCCGCGCTCGATGCCCAGCTGGTTGGCAAGGCCGAAGGCGGAAATGCCGTAGATGATGCCGAAATTGATCGCCTTCGCCCGCCGGCGGACTTCCGGCGGCATGCCTTCCACCGGTACGCCGAACATCTCCGAGGCCGTCATGGCATGGATGTCCATGCCCTCGTCAAAGGCCTTCTTCAGTTGCGGAATGTCGGCTACGTGCGCCAGCACGCGCAGCTCGATCTGGCTGTAGTCGGCCGAGACCAGCACGTTGCCCTTTTCCGGGATGAACGCCGTGCGGATCTTGCGGCCCTCGGCGGTGCGAACCGGGATGTTCTGCAGGTTCGGTTCCGACGACGACAGCCGGCCGGTCGTGGTGGAGGCCAGCGCATAGGACGTGTGCACGCGCTTCGTCTCGGGGTGGATATAACCCGGCAGCGCATCCGTGTAAGTCGATTTCAGCTTGGTCAGCTGGCGCCAGTCGACGATCTTGCGCGGCAGTTCGTGACCTTCCGCGGCCAGGTCTTCGAGCACCTGCGCCGTGGTCGACCACTGGCCGGACTTGGTCTTCTTGCCGCCCGGCAGGCCCATCTTGCCAAACAGGATCTCGCCGAGCTGTTTCGGCGAGCCGGGGTTGAAATCCTCTCCCGCGATGCCGCGGATCTCGTCCTCCAGCGCGGCGGCCGATTGCGCCAGTTCGCCGGACAGCCGCGACAGGATCTGTCGGTCGACCGAGACGCCCCGCTCTTCCATGCGCGCGAGCACGTGCACCAGCGGGCGCTCCAGCCGCTCGTAGACCGCGGCCATGCCCTCGGCAGCGAGCCGGGGCTTCAGCACCCCCCACAGCCGCAGTGTCACGTCCGCATCCTCGGCGGCATAGGCCGTCGCCTTGTCGATGGGCACGTGATCGAAGGTGACGGCGGATTTTCCGGAACCGGCGACATCCTTGTAGGCGATCGGCGTGTGCCCGAGCCAGCGCTCCGACAGCGTGTCCATGCCGTGGCCGCCCTTGCCGGCATCCAGCACGTAGGAGATCAGCATCGTGTCGTCATGGCTGACAACCTCCATGCCGTGGCGGTGCAGCACGACGAGGTCGTATTTGAGATTCTGAGCGATCTTGAGAACCGACGCATCCTCAAGCAGATCCTTGAGCGCCTTCAGGGCGGCGGCTTCGTCGATCTGCCCGTCCGCCAGTCCGCCGCCGAGCAGGTCATCCTGTCCGGTGCGATGTTTCAGCGGAACATAGGCTGCCTTGCCCGGCGCCAGTGCCAGCGAGAAGCCGACGAGGTCCGCCTGCATCGGGTCCAGCGAGGTGGTCTCGGTATCGATCGCCACCAGCCCCTGTTCCCGCGCTGTCTCGATCCATTGCATGAGCGTGTCGAGGTCGCGGATGGTCTCGTAGGCAGCCGTGTCGATCGTGCCGGCCACCGCATCGTTCGCGCGGGCCGCCGCAAGGGCGGCAGGCGTTCCGGAAGCTTCCGGCAGATCGTCCCCGGCAGTCGAGGCGGCAGGCGTTTCGCCGGCCTCCGGCGCGCTGACCTTGTCATCGAGGTCGGGCCCGTGCGCCGAGTCGCCCCATTCCACCTCCACGTGGGCCGGGTCCACGGCCGAGGCATCGGCACCGGTTTCCTCGGCCACCCGCCGCGTCAGCGTGGTGAATTCCATGGCTTTCAGGAAGGCAATGAGTTTCGGCCCGTCAGGGTCCTCCAGCGCCAGGGAGTCCAGCGCGTCGAGGTCCGGCACGTCGATCTTCAACCGCACCAGTTCGCGTGAAAGCCGCGCCATGTCGGCATTGGCGATGATGTTCTCGCGCCGCTTGGTCTGCTTGATTTCCGCGGCGCGCTCCAGCAGCGTGTCGAGGTCGCCGTATTCGTCCAGCAACTGCGCGGCGGTTTTAGGGCCGATGCCGGGCACGCCGGGGATGTTGTCCACCGAATCGCCCGTCAGGGCCTGCAGGTCGATCATCTTGTCCGGCGCGACGCCCCATTTCCCGACCACCTCGGCCACGCCGATCTGCCGGTCCTTCATCGGGTCGTACATCGACACCCGGTCGGTGACGAGCTGCATCAAATCCTTGTCCGACGAGATGATCGTCGCGTCGCCGCCGGCCTCGGCGGCAAGCCGCGCATAGGTGGCGATGATGTCGTCCGCCTCGTAGCCTTCCATCTCGATGCAGGGCAGGCCGAAGGCCTGTGTCGCCTGCCGGATCAGCCCGAACTGGGGCACCAGGTCTTCCGGCGGTGCGGACCGGTTGGCCTTGTAGTCGTCGTAGAGCTCGTTCCGGAACGTCTTCGACGAATAGTCGAAGATGACGGCGAAATGCGTCGGCGTGACGCCGACGTCGGTGTCGCGCGCCTGCTTCAGCAGCTTCCAGAGCATGTTGCAGAAACCGGCAACCGCGCCGACCGGCAGGCCGTCCGATTTGCGGGTCAGGGGCGGCAGCGCATGGTAGGCCCGGAAGATGTAGGCCGAGCCGTCGACGAGGAAGAGATGATCACCGTTTTTCATGGCCAACAGGCTTAAGCGCAAACGCGGAAAAGGTCTATCGGCAAGACCGGTTTCGAACAGCCCCGCTGCAAGGAGCCGCCGTCGCCAGCCGCCCTTCGGGCAGGAGAGGACCGGGTGCGCGTTGCGGCGAACATTTTAGCGCCGCCGCCTTTCAGCCTTTTGTCATCCGGGCGGGAGCAGGTTGCTGCCCTGTCCTTCCGCTGGCCCTGTCCGCGCGGTCCTTGCGACCATTCCGCCGGCCCGGCCCGAACTGAACCAAGGGGGTTCCATGATTCCGATCCAGCACATCCATCCCATCGTCGTCCATTTTCCCATTGTCTTCTTCCTGTCGCTGGCCGTCTTTGACATCGTCGCCGTCGCGATGGGCTACTCGGTGACCGGCCGGTCCGCGACCGGAAACGTGGCGACGGGCCTTGCCGTCGCCGCCGGCGCCTTCGCGGTTCTCGCTGCCATGTTCGGCGATGCAGCGCTGAGCTTTGCCGAGGCGAACGGCTTTTCCAGCGAGATCGCCGAGATCCACGAAGGTCTCGGTGAAACCACGGCCGCCGTCCTTGCCGTCTGGGCGGTAATCCGGCTCTTCGTGTGGTGGCGCGACAAGCGCTTCTCCGGCGGTGCCGGCTGGGGTTTCGCCGCGCTTGAAGTCGCTGGAGCCGGCCTGGTCGTTGCGACCGCCTACTATGGCGGACAGCTGGTCTACACCCTGGGCGTCAACGTCGCCCACGCCGCGCAGTAGCGAACGCTCTCTCCCGCCGGATCGGCTTGTACGGGGCCGGTCCGGATAGAAGCCTTGCCAGGCCATGGTGGCGGCCTGTGCAAGGCTTTTTCTTTTGAATGATTGGCGCCTCATCGCACAGCCGCGCGCAATCCGTGCCGAACGCGCATCTTTGGCCGGCAAGGGAACCGGGCAACTCGAGTCGGGTCAGGATCTTGACATGCAACGCGCCCTGTAGACATCGCGTACAGCCAAGCAGATCACGCCAACGTTACAAACCTTTAATCTTCGTGCCCTTGTTTTGCCTCTTTCATCTTCCCAAATGCAGGGCATCGGCAATCAATAATGCCGCGTCCGGACACAAAAGGCCCGTCCCCCGCCTGATCCGGATGAAGAGTGGCAGCTCCAAATCCCCCTCTCCGGGCTGCCACTGTTTTTAAATGGCCGCCGTGGTCCCCCCCTCCACCACGGCGGCCTGTTTATTTCCGGGCGACATTTCCCGGTCGCATCTTCCGAATGCCATTCTCACGGTCTAACGTCCGCGCAAACCCAATTGATTTGCGAGGCCCTGATGAGTGACATCGCCCCTGTTCTTGACGAGATCGATTCCCGGCTGGATGCGTCAGTCGAACACCTCTTCGACCTGATCCGCATTCCGTCCATTTCGACCGACCCTGCCTACAGGGACGAGTGCCGCCGCGCCGCCGGCTGGCTGGCCGAGGATCTGCGCTCCATCGGTTTCGATGCCTCCGTGCGCGATACCACCGGCCATCCCATGGTTGTCGCCCACCACGAGGGCGCATCGCCGGATGCCCCGCATGTCCTGTTCTACGGTCACTACGATGTCCAGCCGGTGGACCCGATCGAGCTCTGGAACAGCGGCCCGTTCGAACCCTCCGTGGCCCTGCGCAATGACCGCAAGGTCATCACCGGCCGCGGTTCGGCAGACGACAAGGGCCAGTTGATGACCTTCGTCGAGGCATGCCGCGCCTACAAGGCCGTTCAGGGCGGCCTGCCCTGTCGGGTCACCATTCTCTTCGAGGGCGAGGAAGAATCCGGCTCGCCGTCGCTCAAGCCCTTTCTCCAGGCCAATGCCGAAGAACTGAAGGCCGACTTCGCCCTCGTCTGCGATACCAACATGTGGGATCCGGCAACGCCGGCCATCTCCGCCGGCCTGCGCGGCCTCGTCGGCGAGCAGGTCACCGTCAAGGCGGCCAGCCGCGACCTGCATTCGGGCTACTATGGCGGCGCGGCGGCCAATCCGATCCACATCCTCACCCGGGTGCTGTCCGATCTGCACGACCTGGCCGGCCGGGTGAACATCCCCGGTTTCTACGACGGCGTTCACGAGACCCCGCCGGAAATCCTGGAGATGTGGAACGGGCTGAACCGCACGCCTGCCTCCTTCCTCGGCGAGGTCGGCCTGTCGGAGCCTGCCGGCGAAACCGGCCGCACGCTGCTGGAGATGATCTGGGCGCGGCCGACGGCAGAGGTCAATGGCATCTGGGGCGGCTACACCGGCGAGGGGTTCAAGACGGTCATCCCCGCCGAGGCCTCCGCCAAGGTTTCCTTCCGCCTCGTTCATGACCAGGATCCGGCGGCGATCCGCACGGCCTTCCGCGATTTTGTCCGCGCCCGCATCCCCGCGGACTGTTCGGTCGAATTCGAGGAGCACGGCGGCTCGCCGGCCATCCAGCTTCCCTACGATTCGCCCCTGCTCCAGACCGCCCGCTCGGCCCTGTCGGAGGAATGGAACACCGATGCGCTGATGATCGCCATGGGCGGCTCCATTCCCATCGTCGGCGATTTCCAGCGCATGCTCGGCATGGAATCGCTCCTCGTCGGCTTCGGCCTCGGCGATGACCAGATCCATTCGCCCAACGAGAAATACGAGCTGACCTCCTTCCACAAGGGCCAGCGCTCCTGGGCCCGCATCCTCGCGGCCCTGGCGGCTGACGGCTGACGGTCCTTGACCGGCGCGCGGGGCCTTTACCTGTGCGCCGGTTTCCGCCATACCGCCAGACGAAGCCAGGAACCGTCGGCCCTGTCCGGCAGGCGGCGGCCGGGAACGAGGAACCGATTGCCATGACCATCCGCGCGCACCGGGGCGACCTGCCCGATCTTTCCAACTACCAGGTGGACGCTGTGGCGATCGACACCGAGACGCTGGGCCTCAAGCCGCATCGCGACCGCCTCTGCGTCGTCCAGCTGTCACCGGGCGACGGCACGGCCGACGTGGTGCAGATCGCCAGGGGACAAACCAGTGCGCCCAACATCGAGAAGCTCCTTGCGGACCCGAAGATCGAGAAGATCTTTCATTTCGGCCGCTTCGACATCGCCGTGCTCGAACATGCCTTCGGCGTGCGGGCCAACCCGGTCTTCTGCACCAAGATCGCCTCGCGGCTGACCCGCACCTACACGGATCGTCACGGCCTGAAGGACCTGTGTTCGGAACTGCTCGACGTGCAGATCTCCAAGCAGCAGCAATCCTCCGACTGGGCGGCCGCGACGCTGAGCCAGGCACAGCTCGAATATGCCGCCTCCGACGTGCTCCATCTCCATCGCCTTCGCGATGCCATTTCGGCGCGCCTCGAGCGGGAGGACCGCATGGACATGGCCCGCCAGTGCTTCGATTTCCTGCCCATGCGCGCGAAGCTCGATCTTGCCGGCTGGGACGAGACCGACATTTTCGCCCATAGCTGAGGCAGCGCACTGTCTCGCGGCGCGCGGCGCCATGTTTGCGCCGCGATCCTGCGGATTTTCCGCATTTTCCTGACCCCGCATCAACCATGCGCTTAACCGCACCTTAAATCGCCGGATTTAGGGTCGAGACGGTGGCGCGACCGGAACGGGCAGGGCAAGGCGGGAATTCATGGCAAGACGCAAGACGGGCAAGCGGATCGAACCGACCTTCGAGGGCGCAGGCACGCGCAAGCGCGGGCTCTCCGTGTCCGACGACGACCGCGTCGTTCCCGGCCGCAAGGCGAAAGCCCCGGCCGCGAAGCGCAAGAAGGCCGGATCGGCCCGCAAGACGGCGAACACCCGCAAGCGCCGCGGCTTTTTCGGGCTTCTGCGCGGCCTCATGTACTGGTCGCTGATCCTGGGCATCTGGGGCGGCATCGCCGTGGCAGGCCTCGTCGCCTGGTATGGCGCAAAGCTGCCCTCTGCGACCACCTGGGAAGTCCCCGCGCGTCCGCCGAACGTCAAGATTGTTTCCGTCGATGGCAAGCTCGTGGCCAATCGCGGCATGACCGGTGGCGAGGCCATCGGACTGCACGAGATGTCGCCCTACATACCCCAGGCGGTGATCGCCATCGAGGACAGGCGCTTCTACTCCCATTTCGGCATCGATCCGCTCGGCCTCGCGCGCGCCATGGCGTCGAACGTGATGCGCGGCCATCTGCGCGAAGGTGGTTCGACACTCACCCAGCAGCTGGCCAAGAACATGTTCCTGTCGATGGACCGCACCATCGAGCGCAAGGTCCAGGAAGTGCTGCTCGCCCTCTGGCTGGAGCATGAACACACCAAGGACCAGATCCTGACCATGTATCTCAACCGGGTCTATTTCGGTTCCGGCGCCTATGGTGTCGAGGCGGCGTCCCGGCGCTACTTCAACAAGTCCGCGCGCGACGTGACGCTGGCCGAGGCGGCACTGCTGGCCGGCCTCCTCAAGGCGCCCTCGCGCCTGTCGCCGGCGCGCGATCCCAAGGCTGCGGAGGCACGGGCGAAACTGGTCATCGCTGCCATGCGCGAACAGGGCATGATCGGCGACACCGAGTATGCCCATGCCATGAAGGCGCCCGCCACCCGCGCCGCGGCCTACTGGACCGGTTCGGAAAACTATGTCGCCGACCGGATCATGGAGGAGCTTCCCGGCCTCATCGGCGACGTGAAACAGGATGTCATCGTCGATACCACGGTGGACCTGACGCTGCAGAAACTGGGCGAGGAATCCATCCGTCAGCTCATCGCGAAGAACGGCAAGGGCAAGCGTGTCGGCCAGGGTGCACTCGTGTCCATCGACGGCTCCGGCGCGGTCCGCGCCATGGTCGGTGGCTACGACTATGCCAATTCCCAGTTCGACCGGGCCTCCGAGGCCCGCCGCCAGCCGGGCTCCACCTTCAAGCCCTTCGTTTACCTCGCGGCGCTGGAAGCCGGGCGCCGCCCGGACAGCGTGCGCACCGATGCGCCGGTCAGGATCGGCAAGTGGACGCCGGAGAATTACCACGGCAAGTATTTCGGCAAGGTCACGCTGGCCACGGCGCTGAAGAAGTCGCTCAATTCCGTCGCGGCGCAGCTCGCCCAGGAGGTGGGCCCGAAGACCGTGGCCGAGGTGGCCCATCGCATGGGTATCGAATCCGACCTCTCGGTCAATGCCTCCATCGCGCTCGGCACGTCCGAGGTCACGCCGCTCGAACTGACGGCGGCCTATGTGCCCTTTGCCAACGGCGGCTACCGTCCCGATGTCTATTTCATCCGCCGCGTCACCACCACGGGCGGCAAGGTCCTGTACGAGCACAAGGCCGCGGCACCGCGCGTCGTGCGGCCGGACTATGTCGCCATGATGAACTACATGATGGCGGGCACCGTCGAGGATGGCACCGCCCGCCGTGCCGACTTCGGCTGGCCGGCAGCCGGCAAGACCGGCACGACGCAGAACTCGCGGGATGCCTGGTTCGTTGGCTATACCGCCAATCTCGTCACCGGCGTCTGGTTCGGCAATGACGACGGCACGCCCATGAAGGGCGTGACCGGCGGCTCGCTGCCCGCCGAGGCCTGGAAGACCTTCATGGAAGCGGCCCACGAGGGCCTGCCGAAGGCGCCCCTGCGCGGCATGTGGGGACCCGGCGCCGGCAATGACAACACGCCGATGGCACCCGTCGGCACGCGCGGGGACCTGCCGATGGCCGGTGGCGATGCGCCCGCGCCGCGACCGGTGGCGTCTGTCGGCGGCAATGACGTTCCGCGTCCTGCCGCCCGCCCGCGCGGCGATGGCGACCGGACGGCATCCGTGTCGCGCCCGGTGCCAAGCGTTGGTGTCGGCGAGGACACGCAGCGCGGTCGTCACGTCTCCATCCTCGACGTGATCCTGGGGCGGTAGGGATCGCGGCCTGGCCTCGGCCAACCCGCGCAACGCCTGCCGGAAAACGTTTTCCCTGAACGGTGCAGGGAGGGTTCTAGCCTTCGCAGATGTAGGTCACGGTCCTGATCCGGTCCTCGGCGAGATTGCGGACCTGGTTCTTCGCCATCGCCGGAAAATCGTCGCCGAGAAAGGCACGGAACGACACCGAAGGCGGCCCTGATCGCGCCATGCGCTCGGTCATCGCCTCGAACCATCGAAGGCTCTCGGCGCTCGAATCGTCGGTCGTCAGGATCCGGAACCCGGCGCCGCCGAGGAGCAACGTCATCTCATCCCTGGTCGCCAGATGACTGATCGAGGGATCGAGGGCCCATGGAACCGGGAAGTGCACGTCACCGCCGTCGCCCTGGATGATGTCGTAGACCGCGAAACGCCCTCCCGGTTTGAGCACACGCCGGGCTTCGGCGTAGAGACGGTCCTTGGCCGGGATGTTCATCGCGACATGAATGGTCATCGCCGCGTCGAAATGCCGGTCTGGATAGGGCAGGTTCGTGGCGTCACCCTGCTGGCAGTGGACTTTGTCCTGCAGGCCGAGCCACGAAGATATGGCATTCGCCGCGGTGCAGAATTCCTCGGTCAGATCCACCCCGGTGACGCGGCATCCGTAGGTTTCCGCCATGGTCCGGGCTGGGCCGCCCAGGCCACTGCCAAGATCGAGCAGGCTTGTACCGGAGCCGAGATGGAGCTGCTCTCCGAGTTCCAGGGTGGCCTTTCGCCCGCGGACATGGAACTCGTCGACGGGCGCCAGGTCCGCGGTCGTCAGGTCGGAAAGGCTCTTGCCGGCCCGCTCGAAGGCCGCTGCAATCGTGTCTGCGAGCTGCCCCTGGCCACTGTAGTGATTTTCGACCGCTGTGCTCATCACACCTCCCCTGACGGACATCGTCTCGGGATGTCCGGTCCCAGCTGTGCCATGCAACGAGGGCCCTGACGCCGCTCGGGATCGGTCGGGGCCTTAATGACAGGATAGCAAATGCAGGCGGGTGCGGGAATGGCCCAGGGCAGGGTCACGCAGTGGGCGTGGTCAGCGTCCCGGGGCCTGGCGCTATCCGTTCGTCCTCGCCGCGGTGAGGTTTCGCGCCAGTTCGCGCAGGTGCGTATCCCATGTCCCGCAGCATCCGCCCCACATGTCGATCTGGGGGTTCTTGCGCGCCAGGTCGCCCAGCTGCTGGCCCAGTTCCACCGGGTCGCCATCTTCCAGGTGGTTCAGCTTGCACAGCGCGATCTTGTCCATCATGGCCGCGTTCGGCCGGATGCAGCGTACGCGGCGGAACCAGTCGCCGGGCTCGAGCGCCGGAGCGTATTCGAGCGGATGGGAGCAATTGATCCCGTAGCCGATCGGGCGCTGGTCGCCCGTCTCCCTGTCGACCGCCTCCACCGCCTCGCGCAGCGAGGGGCCGGACCGTAGCCGGTGCTCGCCGGTCAGGGTGAACGAGACGCAGACAGGCACGCCGATCCTGGCTGCGGCACGCGCCACGCCCACCGCTTCCGGCACGTTGTTGAAGGTCGCGGCCCAGGCGAGGTCGATGTCCAGTGCCTTGAGCGTTTCCAGTTGCGTGCTGTGATAATCCTCGGCCTCGTCGGCGGTGATCGTCCGGTTCAGGGAATAGGCATCGCCGCGCGGCCCGATAATGCCTGCAAACCGAATATCCCTGATCTGCCCGGAATAGGGGGCCGCCACCTCGCGGAGAAACGTGATGCACTGCGCCTGCACGTCCGCCAGCCCTTCCGGCGAATATCCGAGCAACTGTCCCCAATCCGGGCTCGCCCGGTAGTCGAGGCCGCTCATCAAGGCACCGAAGGCCGTCTCGGCGACGACATCGAGGTATCGCCGGTACATGTCGCGAAGGTCATCCATGGCCTGCCTGTTCTTGAGCAGTTCGAACATCGCGAAGTGCGGAAAGTCATGGCCGTGCCGGAACATGATCTCCGTTTCGGTCCCGCCCTCCGTCAGGAAGATGGTTTTGTCGGTTTCATGCGTAAAACGGCCTGCCATGATCGGTTCCTCCGACAATATTCAAGTATCGGGAAGCATCAGTTCGTGTAGGTGTCAGTGTTCCCGAGATGGCAGGTCGGGGCTAGTGTACCGGCAGTACAGTGGCGCCGGCGTTGTGTTTCGGATCAAATTGAAAAACGGTTGGTGTCGCGCCACAATCATCCGCCCGTTGCTGGTGGATGGGCGATGGCGTGCAGCGCCCTTGCACATGAATCCGGAGGTCGTGATGTCATTCCTGAAACCGCGCAGCATGGAGACGAACCGCGACCGGCTGATGAGCGTCGCGGAAATGGCGATCCTGGAGAAAGGCTTCGCTGCCACGTCGATCGAGGAGATCGTCGCCGAGGTCGGCATCACCAAGGGCGGCTTCTTCTATCATTTTCCCGACAAGAGCGCGCTGGTCAGGGCGATCCTCGAACGCCATGTCGAAGTCGAGGAGGGATGGTTCGAGGACCTCTTCGCGCGGGCGAGGTCGGACGATCCGCTGCAGGAATTCCTCGGCTTCCTGGATATCCTGCGCGAGGAGATGGAACGGCTTCCGGATGTTCATCCGGGTTGCCTGATCGCGGCCTGCTGTTTCCAGGAGCGCCTGTTTGAACGGGATATCCACGATATCGCCGCCGGCAACCTGCTGCGCTGGCGGGAGCGCTTTCATGATCGGTTCCGATTGATCGCCGGGCGCTATCCGCCCCGGATCGACGTCGATCTGGAAGCCCTCGCCGACATGCTGACCGCGCTGACCGATGGTGCGATCATCCTGTCCAAGACCGTTCGCAGGAAGGAAGCCCTGCCACGGCAGATCGGGCTCTACCGCCAGTTTGTCACCGCGATTTTCCTTGGAACACCGTGATTTCCGCGCCACTGAAAGCTGCATTCCATTCCGTGAGTTAGCCGCGGGAACCGGCTCGTCACGGAGATCAGCGCCGGTCCTTGCGGATTCGATCGGAAAAAAGGGCCAAAGACCGGTGGCTTACCCTTCCGGCATGCCGCCGACATGGGACAGCAATTCGGCCACGTTGGCCGCCTGGAATTTCTTCAGCAGCTTGGCCCGGTAGGTCTCCACGGTGCGCGGCGAAATCTCGATCAGCCGCGCGATCTCCTTCGACGTGCGGCCTTCGCCGAGATGCATGATGATCTGCCGTTCCCGTGTCGTCAGCCGCACCACCGGCCGCTCGTGCGACAGGTCGGCGAAGCTCCATACGGCCTTGGCCAGCGGGTCGCCGTCGTCGGTGAGCGTGCGCCCGCGCACCCGGCACCAGAAGAGCGATCCATCGGTGCGTGCCATGATCCGCTCGTCGGAATAGCGGTTGCGCTCGCGCAGCGGCTGGACGCCCACGTCACGGATCGCCACGAACTCCTCGAAGGAGGGATAGAGAATGGCGAAGGACTGGTCGATCAGCGTTTCGCGGCAATGGCCGAACATGTCGGCGAAAGCCGGGTTGCAGGCGCGGATGATCCGGTTTTCGGTCATCACGATCCCGATCGGCGCCATTTCATAGGCGATACGGTCCAGTTCTGCGTGGTTCTGCGCCTCGGTCATGCGTGTTTCTACGGTCTTGCGCGTTTGCCCTGCTCCATCTGATAGTATGCTTATACGGTGAACGGCAAAGAAGAAATGCGGGCGCTGGCCCGTCTGGACGCCGTCAGGGAGGAAATTCGGCATGAACCTGGCCCATTGGCTGGTCAGAAGCGCTTGCGTGTCCGCAGGCAACCCGGCCCTGCTCAAGGGAGACACGGTTGTCGCCGACTACGCGTCCTTCGCGCGGTCCGCGGCCGGCATCGCCGGCGCGCTCGTCGAAACCCACGGCGTGAAGCCGGGCGACCACGTTGCCATTTTTGCCAGGAACTGCACCGAGTACCTCGAAGCCATGTGGGGCGTCTGGTTCGCCGGCGCGGCAGTGGTGCCGGTCAACGCCAAGCTGCACCCGAAGGAAGCGGCCTGGATCATCGCGGATTCCGGCGCCCGTCTCGCGCTCGTGACGGCCACCCTCGGTGAGAACCTGGACACCGTGCGCCCGGACGGCCTCGAGACCATGGTTGACCTGCTCGGCGATGGCTTTGCCGCCATGCGCGCCCATGCGCCGATGCCTGCCCCGGCCGAGCGTGCGCCGGACGAGACCGCCTGGCTGTTCTACACCTCCGGCACCACGGGAAAACCCAAGGGCGTGATGATCACCCACGCCAACATCCAGGCCATGGTGCTGGGTTATTTCGCCAATATCGACGAGGTCTACGCGTCCGATTGCGCGCTCTACGCCGCGCCGATCAGCCATGGCGCCGGCCTCTACAACGTCCAGCATGTCCTGAAGGCCGCGCGCCACGCTGTGCCGCCATCGGGCGGGTTCGAGCCGGCCGAGATCCTCGATCTCTCCCGCCGTCTGGGCGATGTCCACATGTTCGCCGCGCCCACCATGGTCAAGCGGCTCGTCACCCATGCGAAGGCGGCCGGCGCCACGGGCGAGGGGATCCGCACCATCGTCTACGGGGGCGGCCCGATGTACCTCGCCGACATCATCGAGGCCGTCGACGTCCTGGGTCCGCGTTTCGCCCAGCTTTACGGCCAGGGTGAAAGCCCGATGTGCATCACCGGCATGACCCGGGCCATGGTCGCCGACCGCACCCACCCGCGCTGGCGCGAACGGCTGGCATCCACCGGCATCGCCCAGGCCTGCGTCGAGGTGCGGATCGCCGGCGAGGACGGCACCGAACTCCCGCTTGGCGAGACCGGCGAGGTGCTGGTGCGCGGCGCCTCTGTCATGAAGGGCTACTGGAACAACCCCGACGCCAATGCGAAGACCCTGCGCGACGGCTGGCTTTGGACCGGCGACATGGGCGCCATGGACGGAGACGGGTTCCTTACGCTGAAAGACCGGTCCAAGGACCTGATCATTTCCGGCGGTACCAATATCTACCCCCGCGAGGTCGAGGAAGCGCTGCTGACGCATCCGTCGGTCTCCGAGGTGTCGGTCGTCGGGGCGCCGCATCCCGAATGGGGCGAGGAAGTCGTCGCCTTCGTGGTGCTGGCCGAGGGCGGGGCAGCCGACGAGAAGGCGCTGGACGCCCACTGCCTCGACCAGATCGCCCGCTTCAAGCGTCCCAAGCGGTACTGGTTCATCGAGGCGCTTCCGAAGAACAACTACGGCAAGGTGCTCAAGACCGAGTTGCGCACGCGCCTGGCCGAAGAACGGGAGGGCGCCTGACCATGGGATATCTTTCGGGGAAAACGGCACTGGTGACGGGCTCGGTGCAGGGCATCGGCCTTGCCATCGCCAAGGCGCTGGCAGGCGAGGGCGCGCGGGTCGCGGTCCACGGCCTGGCGTCGCAGGACGAGGCGAGGGCCGCCGAGCAGGCTTGCCGTGCTGCCGGTGCGCCGGAAGCGCGGTTCTTCGACTCCGACATGCGTGACGTGGCTGCCATCGATGCGATGATGGCCGCTGCCGCCGCCTGGGGGCCGGTCGACATCCTGGTCAACAATGCGGGCATCCAGAAGACGGCGTCGCTGGCCGACGTAACGCCGGAAATCTGGAACGCCATCATCGCGGTCAACCTGTCGGGCGCCTTCCACACCATGCGCCATGCCCTTCCGGCCATGGGCGAGCGCGGCTTCGGCCGTGTCATCAACATCGCCTCGGTTCATGGCCTGGTCGCCTCGAAGGACAAGACGCCCTACGTCGCCTCGAAATTCGGCCTGGTCGGCATGAGCAAGGTCGCCGCCCTCGAATATGCCGCCTGCGGCAACCGCGAGACCGGCGGCGTGACCGTGAACTGCATCTGCCCGGGCTGGACGGAGACGGCCATCATCGAGCCGCAGGTGGCTGCGCGTGCCGCCGGCCATGGCGGCGACAGGGCCGCGGGGATCGCCAGCCTGCTGGCGGAAAAACAGCCGAGCCTGCGCACCTCCGATCCCGCCGAGATCGGCGCGCTGGCGGCATGGCTCTGCCATCGCCAGGCCCACAACATCACCGGCGCATCCTTCCCCGTCGACGGGGGATGGACCGCGCAATGATCGTGAGCCGGTGTTCCGGCCCACAAGAACCGCTTCTGACAGGAGGAGACATCGCATGAAGAAATGGATGACTGCATTGGCCATGGCCTCGGCGCTCGCTGCCGGCGCATTTGGCACCGCTTCCGCCCAGGACGGCGATCCGGTAAAGATCGCCCTGGTGCACGGCCTGTCCGGCTCGCCGCTGGAGGCCTTTTCCAAGCAGACCACGACCGGCTTCCAGCTCGGACTGGAATACGCCACCAACGGCTCCATGGAAATCAAGGGCCACAAGATCGAGGTGATCGAGAAGGACACCCAGTTCAAGCCGGACGTTGCCCGCTCCGCGCTTGCCGAGGCCTATGGCGATGACGACGCGCTGATCGCTGTCGGCGGCACATCCTCCGGCGTCACCACGGCCATGCTGCCGGTGGCCGCCGAATACGAGAAGATCCTGGTTGTTGAACCCGCCGTCGCGGATTCTCTTACCGGCCCGGATTCCAACCGCTTCGTCTTCAAGACCTCGCGCAACTCGTCCATGGACATGCAGGCCCAGGCCAAGGCGCTGAAGCCGGACGACAAGCTTTACGTGGCCACGCTCGCCCAGGACTATGCCTTCGGCAAGGACGGCATCGCTGCCTTCAAGAAGGCCCTCGACGGCACCGGCGCCCACGTGGTTGCCGAGGAATACGTGCCGATCAAGACGACCGACTTCACCGCCACCATCGAGCGCATGTTCAACGCGCTGAAGGACAAGGACGGGCGCAAGGTCATCGTGATCTACGTCGCCGGCATCGATGCCCTGACGCCGATCGTCGCCGCCGATCCGGGCCGCTACGGCATCGAGATCTCCACCGGCGGCAACATCCTGCCGGCCATGGCCGCCTACAAGCAGGTGCCGGGCATGGAAGGGGCGATCTACTACTACTACGAGATCCCCAAGAACCCGGTCAACGAGTGGCTCGTCGCCGAGCACCAGAAGCGTTTCGGCTCGCCGCCGGACTTCTTCACCGCCGGTGGCATGGCCGCGGCGCTCGCCATCGTCAAGGCGCTGGAAACCGCTGACGAATGGAACACCGAGACGTTGATCTCCACCATGGAAGGCATGACCTGGGATACGCCCAAGGGCTCGATGACCTTCCGCCCCGAGGACCACCAGGCGCTCCAGTCCATGTATCACTTCAAGATCAAGGTGGACGACAATGTGAAGTGGGCCATCCCGGAACTGGTTCGCGAGATCACGCCCGACGAGATGGACATCCCTGTCGGCCGCAACAACCAATAAGCCTGCCACCGGACGCCGGCCGCTGGCCGGCCGGCGTCTCCCCCTGCGTGAAACCCGACGAAGACCGCCATCATGACAACGCCATCGCTCGAGTCCCGTGACCTGACGATCCGCTTTGGCGGCCACGTCGCGGTCAACGCAGTGACCTGCGCCTTCCATCCGGGAGAGCTGACGGTCATCGTCGGCCCCAACGGGGCCGGCAAGACGACCTGGTTCAACCTCATGTCCGGGCAGTTGCGCCCGTCGGGCGGCGCGATCCTCAAGAACGGCCGCGACGTCACCGCGCTCGCGCCCTCGGCCCGCGCCAAGGCCGGCATGGGCCGCGCCTTTCAGCTCACCAACCTGTTTCCCAAGCTCTCGGTGCTCGAGAACATCCGCCTGGCCGTTCAGGCGCGCAGACAACTCGGCCCGCGGCTGTTTCGACCGGTTTCGGCCTTTCCGCAACTGGTGCGCAAGGCGGAGGAGCATCTTGCCGCCGCGCGGCTGGAGAAGGTGGCCCACATGCCCGCCGCTGCCCTGCCGCATGGCGACCAGCGCAAGCTGGAAGTCGCCCTGCTGCTCGCCATGGAACCGGACATCTTCATGTTCGACGAGCCGACTGCCGGCATGAGCGTGGACGAGGCGCCCGTCATCCTCGAACTGATCGCCGCCATCAAGCAGGACACGTCCAAGACCATCCTTCTGGTCGAGCACAAGATGGACGTGGTGCGCGCGCTCGCCGATCGCATCGTCGTCCTGCACAACGGCGAACTCGTCGCCGATGGCCCGCCCGACGAGGTGATCGCCCTGCCCATCGTGCGCGAGATCTACCTCGGCATCCCGGCGGAGGATGCCGCATGAGCGCGCCGGTTCTCTCGCTCCAGGGCGTCTGCACCGACATCGCCCAGTACCAGATCCTGCACGGCATCGACCTGGAGGTGCCCGAGGGTGGGGTCTATGTCCTGCTCGGGCGCAACGGCGCCGGCAAGACGACGACGCTGCGAACCGTCATGGGACTGTGGAAAGCGCGCGCCGGCGCCGTCCGGTTCCGTGGCCGGGACATCACCGGCCTCCACACATCCGATATCGCTCGCCTCGGCGTCGCCTTCGTGCCGGAGAACATGGGCATATTTGGCGGCCTGACGGTCGAGGAGAACATGCGCCTGGCCTCGAAGGACGGGACGTTCGACGCCCGGCGCCTCGCCTGGATCCAGGACCTTTTCCCAGCCATGAAGACCTTCTGGGACAAGCCGGCCTGGGCGCTGTCGGGCGGGCAGAAGCAGATGCTGGCCATTTCCCGCGCCATCATCGAGCCGCGCCAGCTTATTCTCATCGACGAGCCGACCAAGGGGCTCGCCCCGGCGATCATCCGCGCCATGATCGACGCCTTCCGCGAGGTGGCCGCGGATACCACGATCCTGCTTGTGGAGCAGAATTTCATGTTCGCCTCGGCGCTCGGGCGCGGTGTTTCAGTGATCGACGATGGCCGGATCGTGCACAGCGGCACCATGGCCGATCTCGTGGCCGACAAGGCGCTGCAGACGAAGCTGCTCAGCCTGTCGCTCGATGCGCATCAATAGGGAGGGGGCAATGACTGCATCGGATGTCTTCAACCGGTTCGGCGGCGTCAATCTCCTGCCGGTCATTCTCATGATCCTCGCCCTGCCGCTCATCGGTTCGGTCTCGTCCTGGGTGACGCTGACCGTGGCCGGCCTCGCCATGGGAATGATGATCTTCCTCATGGCCTCGGGCCTCAGCCTCGTCTTCGGCCTCATGGATGTGCTCAACTTCGGCCATTCGGCCTTCATCTCCTTCGGCGCCTTCATCGCCGCCAGCGTGCTGGCCGCGCTGGCCGCCTGGGTGAGCGCCGATTCCGTTATCCTCAACGCGCTGGCCCTCTTCGCCGCCATCGCCGCTGCATCGCTGTTCGGCCTGCTCGCCGGCTGGTTCTTCGAGCGCGTCATCGTCCAGCCCGTCTACCGCGATCACCTGCGCCAGATCCTGATCACCATCGGCGCGCTGATCGTCGCCGAACAGCTCATCCTCGCCATCTGGGGCGGAGCGCCCATCGCGGTGGCGCGGCCGAGCTTCCTGGAGGGATCGGTGATCATCGGCGACGTCGCCATCGAGACCTACCGCATCTTTGCATGCCTTCTGGGCCTCGCCGTTTTCGTCGCCCTGTCGCTGGTGCTCAACCGCACCCGCATCGGCCTGCTCATTCGTGCCGGCGTGGAAAACCGCGAGATGGTCGAGGCGCTGGGCTTTCGCATCGACCGCATCTTCGTCGGCGTCTTCATGGCCGGGTCGGCACTGGCAGCCATGGGCGGTGCCATGTGGGCCGGCTACCAGGGCCTGATATCCGGTGCGCTCGGCGGCGAGATGATGATCCTGGTCTTCATCGTCGTCATCATTGGCGGGCTTGGCTCCATCGAGGGTTCCCTGCTTGGCGCGCTGCTGGTCGGCCTGCTCGGCAACTATGTCGCCTTCCTGTTCCCCAAGCTCTCGCTGGCCTCCAACATGCTGTTGATGATGGCCGTCCTGCTCTGGCGTCCCTGGGGCCTTCGCCCCGCGGTCAAGTTGTGAGGAAGCGCGAACCATGACCGCCACAACGCAAGCCAACCCGGCCGCCGCATCCCATGTCCGGGCGGTGCGGACAGGCCGGATCATCGTCTGGTCGGCGGCCGCCATCATCGCCTTCTGCCTGATGTTCGCGCCCTTTCTGTTCCCCGACGTCCGCGCCCAGCAGGTCGCCGCGCGCATCTGCGTCTTCATCGTCCTGGCCGCCAGCTACGACCTGCTGATCGGCTACACCGGCATCGTTTCCTTCGCCCACACCATGTTCTTCGGCTTCGGTGCCTATGGCGCCGCCATGGCGCTGAAATCCATGGGGGCAGGCTTCGACGCCATCTTTCTCGGCGGCGCCGCTGGCGTGGCGCTGGCCGCCCTGCTGGCTGTCGCCATCGGCGTGCTCAGCCTGCGCGTCAAGGCGATCTTCTTTGCCATGGTCACCCTGGCCGCAGCCTCGGTGATGATGGTCCTGGCATCGCAATTGTCGGACTTCACCGGCGGCGAGGACGGCATCGTCTATTCCGCGCCGAAGCTGTTCTCGCCGGCCACGAAGCTGCTCACCGACGACAATGGCAAGGTGCTGAAGATCCTTGGCGTCTCGATGAACGGCAAGGTCGCCGCCTATTACTTCGTCTTCCTCTCCTGCCTGCTTCTTTTCTACGCGCTGGTGCGCATCGTCCGTTCCCCGCTCGGCACGGTTCTGGAAGCCATTCGCGAGAACGAATTGCGTGCCGAGGCCATCGGCTACCGGGTCGTCGCCTATCGCACGGCGGTCTTCGTGATCGCGGCGATCATTGCGGCCATCGCGGGCGTCATCTGGGCGGTCTGGCTCAAATACACCGGGCCGGAATCAACGCTCTCCTTCGCCATCATGATCGACATCCTGCTCATGGTGGTCATCGGCGGCATGGGCACCATGGTCGGCGCGGTGCTCGGCGTCGTCATCATGACGCTGGCGCAATTCTACCTGAAGGATGTCATGGCCGCCGCCGCCGAGGCCACCTCCGGCCTGCCGCTGGTTCCCCACCTGGTGGATCCGGACCGTTGGCTGCTCTGGCTCGGCATTCTCTTCATCCTGCTCGTCTATTTCTTCCCCGCCGGGATCGCCGGCACGCTCATGAAAAAGGGAGGCCACTGATGCCGCACGCTCCCATGCCCCGCTCGTCCTATGTCCGGTGCGGCACCCATGAGCTGCATGTCACCGAGTGGGGTGATCCGGCCCGCCCGCCCCTCGTCATGTGGCATGGCCTGGCCCGCACCGGCCGCGATTTCGACGAGGCCGCCGCTGCCCTGTCGGACCGCTATTTCGTCCTTTGCCCCGACACGCTGGGCCGCGGTCTTTCCTCCTGGGCCCGTGACGAGGCGGTCGATTATTCCTATGCTGCCTTTGGCGATCACGCGCTGGCCATCCTCGACAACTACGGTATCGGCGAAACCCGCTGGATCGGCACCTCCATGGGCGGCCTGATCGGCGTCACCCTGGCCGGAGGCCGCTTGAAGGGGCGCATCACTCACCTGGTCGTCAACGACATCGGTCCGGCCATCCCGGAGGCGGCGTCGAAGCGCATTGCCGATTATGTCGGCGCGCCGCCGGTCTTCGATACGGTTG
The DNA here is from genome assembly GCF_002727065.1 of Zhengella mangrovi. GTDB lineage: Bacteria > Pseudomonadota > Alphaproteobacteria > Rhizobiales > Rhizobiaceae > Zhengella > Zhengella mangrovi. The sequence continues at coordinate 504,016 of NZ_PDVP01000001.1, forward strand.
CGGAACTGGAAGTCTGGCTGAGAACCAACTACGCGCCGTTTGGCGAGAATACGGCCGCCTTCTGGCGCCGCATGGCGGACACCTCGTGCCGCCGCACTGACGACGGCCGCATAACGGTTCATTACGATCCGCGTATCGTCACCCAGTTCACCTTGCACAAGGGCGACCTGGATTGCTGGCCGGCCTATGATGCCGTGACGGCGAAAACGCTGCTGCTGCGCGGTGAAACATCCGACGTGCTCCCCCGCGAGGTGGCCGGCGAGATGACCCGGCGCGGTCCCCGGCCTGAACTGGTGGAATTCGCCAATGTGGGCCATGCGCCGACGCTCGCCAGCGACGGCGAGGTCGGCCTTCTCTCGGATTTCCTTGCCGGCTGATCTCCGGTCACGGCGGCGGGATCTTGCCCACCACGTCCAGCGTGCCGTGATCGTTCGGCCTGGCCACGACGATTTCGCCCTGCTGCGGGATCACCCCGGTCAGTGCGGTGATGTTGACCTGGTGCGTCACCAGCATGGCCGGCGCGTCGAGCGGCATGTCGGCGATCCGGGCCAGTGTCAGCCGGGTCTGCTCTTCGGCGTTCGACGGGTCGGCAAAGAAGGAATTAAGCTCCGGCATGTCCTTCACCGCGCCGACATTCAATAGCCTGGCTGTTTCCCGTGTCCGGCACCATTGCGAACTGCCAACGATGGAAAAGCTGATGCCGGCCTTGCGAAGCCGTTGCCCCGCCTGCCGGGCTTCATCCCGTCCCGCGTCGGAGAGATTGCGCTGGGTCGAGCAGTCGCCGATCTTGAACTCGTAGGGGTCGCCCGTACCGGGCGCCGTGGCATGGCGCATCAGCGCGACCACGCCTGATTGCCTGAGCAGCGACAGGTCCCCGGCCAGCGCCGGAGGACCTGCGATGCACAGCACGAGGGTTGCAATCAGAATCTGTCGGATCATGGTTGCCACCTGATGGTCTTGTCGAGGAATTCGGGTGCCGTTTACCCCCGGTGATGGAAGTGCTTCTCGATGGCATCCACCGGGTGATTGGTCAGGTCCTTGTCGATCTCGGCAATCAGCTTGTCCCGCACTTCCTTGTGATACTCCTTGCGCATCTCGCCCAGCACCATGGGCGCGGCAATGACGGCCAGTTGCCTGATGTCGCCGCGGTGCGCCATGCGGTACAGCCGGTCCGCGATCTCCTTGGCGAACCGTTCCTTGCCGAGCCGGTGCCAGTCGGTATCCTCGACGGCGCTGCGGTGGTGCGTACCGGCATCGCTCAGCCGCCCCGGCCGGTTGGTCCCCTGCTCGCGGGTCGAGGGATTGTCCTGCTGGATTTCCCGTTCCAGCTTAAGGAACGGGAACTCCTCGTCGCCGTCATTGAAGAGAAAGAGCGCCTTTTCGCCGTCGGCCACCACCACCAGATCGCCGTGGCCCAGTTTCGGTGCAGTCATCTTGTCCTCCTGGTCTGATCGCGAATGAGACTTTGTATTAGAAATTTCGCATGTTTTAGGGGGCTTCGCCAGCACGTGCGGGAATGATTTTCTGTCGCACGCGATTGCGACGCAAAAGCGATTTTCCCCGGTGATGTGGCGCGATTGCGCCGTTCCTTCATGGCGGACCTTCTTTGATCGACAATTGCGGCCGATTAGAAGGACCGTGCCCATGAACGCCAACACCATTGCATCGCCGGAAGTTCCCGCCACGGGCCACGTCGCGCTTGTCGGCGCCGGACCGGGCGCAGAAGACCTGCTGACGCTTCGTGCCATGCGCCTTATCGCCGCCGCCGATGTCGTCGTTCACGATGCCCTCGTGCCGCAGGCCGTGCTGGACCTCGTGCCCCGCGGCATTGCCCGCGTCGCGGCTGGCAAGCGCAAGGGCTGCCACTCCCGGACGCAGGACGAGATCAACGCGCTGCTGGTGCGCCTTGGCCGGGCCGGCCAGCGGGTCGTGCGCCTGAAATGCGGCGATCCGCTGATTTTCGGCCGCGCCGGCGAGGAGCTGGCGGCCCTGCGTGAGGCCGGCATTGCGCACGAGGTGGTGCCGGGCGTGACGGCCGCCTTTGCTGCCGCCGCCGATTTCGCGCTGCCGCTTACCCTGCGTGGCGTCGCCTCCTCCATGGTCTTCACCACCGGTCACGACCTGAAGGGCAAGGCCCTGCCGGACTGGGCGCGCCTTGCCGTGGCCGGCGCAACCGTTGCCGTCTACATGGGCCGCTCCATCGCCGCATCCGTTGCCACGCGGCTGGCCGAGGCCGGTCTCCCGGCGGAAACGCCCGTCGCCGTGGTCGAGAACGCAAGCTATCCGGATGCCCGCCTGTTTCACGGCACGCTGGCCGACCTGCCGGCGCTGGAAGCCCGCGACGAACTCACCGGTCCCGTCATGACCATCATCGGCGAGGCGGTCGCCGGGGCGGATTTTTCCCGCTCCGTGCCGCTGACCCGGACCGCCCAGACAGAAACGCAAGCCCGCGAGGAAGTGTCCGCATGAAGATTCTGACCGCTAACCGCCTGTCCGATGGTATCGCCGTCTGGCTGCGTGCCGATCACTCCTGGGCAGCCGCCATCGACGAGGCCGACGTGGCTGCGGATGCCGCCTGCGAGGAAAAGCTGAGCCACGCCGGCCATGCGGCCTTCCTCAAGAACGAGGTGGTCGACGTCAACCTCATCGATGTCGATCTCGTCGACGGCGAGATCGTGCCGCGCCGCCTGCGCGAACGCATCCGCGCCGGCGGTCCGACCATTGCCGTTCGCGCCGATGCACCGGACGCCCCGGCACGCCGCGCCGCCTGAGCCGCGCCGCAATCGAAAGCACTGGACCAGAGCCATGTACCGCTACGACGAATTCGACCATGCCTTCGTGAAGGCGCGGGTCGCCGAATATGCCGATCAGGTCCGCCGCCGCCTCGATGGCGAGATCACGGAGGACCAGTTCAAGCCGCTGCGGCTGATGAATGGCGTCTATCTGCAGCTGCACGCCTACATGCTGCGCATTGCCATCCCCTACGGCACGCTGTCGTCGCGGCAGATGCGCAAGCTGGCGCATGTCGCCCGCACCTATGACCGGGGCTATGGTCACTTCACGACGCGCCAGAACATCCAGTTCAACTGGCCGGCACTTGCCGATACGCCGAAGATCCTGGAGGAACTGGCCGAGGTGGAGATGCACGCCATCCAGACCTCCGGCAATTGCATCCGCAACGTCACGGCGGACCACTTCGCCGGCGCTGCCGCCGACGAGCTGGCCGACCCGCGCCCCTATGCCGAGATCCTGCGGCAGTGGTCGACGGTACACCCGGAGTTTTCCTACCTTCCGCGCAAATTCAAGATCGCCGTGACCGGAGCAGAGGCCGACAGGGCCGCGATCCAGACCCACGACATCGGTCTGCACCTGAAGACGGATGAAAGCGGCCGTCCGGGCTTTGCCGTCTGGGTCGGCGGGGGACAGGGTCGGACCCCGATCCTCGCCAAGAAGATTCGCGACTTCCTGCCCGAGGAGCACCTGCTCTCCTACGTTACGGCCATCCTGCGCGTCTACAACCTGCACGGCCGCCGCGACAACAAGTACAAGGCGCGCATCAAGATCCTCGTCCACGAGACCGGCACGGAGGAATTCACCCGCCAGGTGGAGACCGAATGGGCCGCGCTGAAGGATGGCGACCTGACGCTGCCGAAGGCCGATACCGACGCCATCGCGGCCTATTTCGCGCCGCCGCCGCTGGCTGACCGCTCCGAGGGCGTCGTCGCCGAGATCGCCGCGAAGCAGGCCGATCCGGGTTTCGCCGCCTGGCTGCGCCGCAATGTCACCGCGCATCGTCACCCCGACTACGCGGTGGCCACCATCTCGCTAAAGGGGATCGGCGAGGTACCGGGCGATGCCTCCGCCTCCCAGATGGAGGCCGTCGCCGCCATCGCGGAGAAGTTTGCCTTTGACGAGATCCGCGTCAGCCACGAACAGAACCTCGTCCTGCCCCACGTGGCACGCGCCGACCTGAAGGCGGTCTATGACCGCCTGGTCGAGGCGGAACTGGCCACGGCCAACGCCGGCCTTGTCACCGACATCATCGCTTGCCCGGGCCTTGATTATTGCGCCCTGGCCAATGCCCGCTCCATTCCGGTTGCCCAGGAGATCGCGACGCGCCTGGAAAGCCGGCAGGAGGAAATCGGCGACCTGAAGATCAAGATATCCGGCTGCATCAATGCCTGCGGCCATCACCATGTCGGCCACATCGGCATCCTCGGTGTCGAGAAGAAGGGCGCCGAACTCTATCAGGTCACGCTCGGCGGGTCCGGCGCCGAGGATGCGTCGATCGGCGAGATCATCGGCCGCGGCTTCGAGCCCGGGCGGATCGCCGGCGCCGTTGAAACCATCATCGATACTTACCTGGCCTTGCGCGCCGGCAGCGGGGAAACCTTCCTTGCCGCCTATCGCCGCCTCGGTCCCGCACCCTTCAAGGAGGCCCTCTATGCCGACGACGCAAAGGCAGCCTGACGCGGCGGCGCAAGCCGCCCTGCTTGCCGCGGACTACGAAGCCCGCTTTGCCGACCTGCCACCGGCCCTGATCGTGGAGATCGCGGCGCGCACCCTGTTCCCGGGAACGATCACCGCGGTCTCGTCCTTCGGTGCCGATTCCGCCGTTCTGCTTCACATGATCGCCGCGGCCGCGCCGGATCTGCCGGTGGCCTTCCTCGACACGGGTCACCATTTCGAGGAAACGATCGGCTATCGCGATGCCCTGGTCGAAGACCTCGGCCTGGCCAATCTCCAGGTCATCCATCCCAACGCCAGCCAGCTTGCGCTGCGCGATCCGGCCAATGACCTGCACAAGAGCGATACCGACGGCTGCTGTGCCATCCGCAAGGTCGAGCCGATGGCGCGCGCCGTGGAGCCCTATGACGCCTGGTTTACCGGGCGCAAGCGTTTCCAGGCGTCGACCCGCGCCGCATTGCCGGTGTTCGAGGCGGTCGGCCATCGTATTCGCGTCAATCCGCTGGCGCACCTGGACGCGGATGCGGTCAAGGCCTACGCGGTCTGCCACAAGCTGCGCGAAAACCCGCTGGTGGCCTTCGGCTACCTGTCGATCGGCTGCTTCCCCTGCACGCGCCCGGTTCAGCCCGGCGAGGATGCCCGCGCCGGACGCTGGGCAGGCCAGGCCAAGACCGAATGCGGCATCCATCTCGACGGGCTGGACCAGTCCCTGTCGTCGTCCGAACTGTGAGCAGGATCATGGCCGATACCAATGACAACACGGCGCCGCGGCTGTGGACCCGGGCCGGCGGCTTCGTCGAAGACACCTGGATCCGCGCCGGCGGCATCGAGGATCGCGAACGGGGTGAGAACCTCGTCCTGCCGCTGGACGGCTTCCTGGCGCTCGATGAAGAGGAGCGGACCGCGAGGGCCGGCTATCTGGCGGTCGAAATCCAGCCGGGCGAAAGCCTCGAGCCGTTGCTGCCGTTCCTGGGTGCGCTGCCGCTGATCGTCCTGGCCTTCCCGGCCTTCAACGATGGGCGTTCCTATTCGAAGGCGACGCTGCTGCGATCCAGATACGGTTTTGCCGGCGCTGTGCGGGCATCCGGCGACGTGTTGCCGGACCAGGTCGCGCACATGCTGCGGACCGGCTTCGATGAACTGGAAGTGTCGCACGGCGTTGCCATCGCGCGGCTCCAGGCCGGCGCGGTGGATGCCTTCGCGGCCCACTACCAGCCTGCCGTCGACGCGGCCGGTCCGGCCGCGCGGTTTGCCTGGAGGCGTGTCCCGGCCTGAACGGCCGGGTTATACCCGTCCCGGCCAGCGCTGGTGCGCGGCCTGTCCTGCTCAGCTGATTTCGATCATCTCCACGGCGAAGATCAGGTCCTGCCCGGCGAGCGGGTGGTTGGCGTCGACGGTGATCGTCTCGTCGGTCACCTCGATCACGATCAGCTGCACCGGCGTGCCATTGGGCGTCTGCGCCTGCAACTGCATGCCCACCTGCGGGTCCAGTTCCGGCGGCAGGGCATTGCGTGGCACCTGTTGGACCTGCTGCGGATCACGCGGCCCGTAGGCCTCCTCCGCCGGCACGGTCACGGTTTTCTGGTCGCCGACCGCCATGCCGGCGATTTCCTTTTCCAGGCCCGGGATGATCTGGCCGGCGCCGAGCTGGAAGCTCAGCGGATCGCGCCCGGCCGAACTGTCGAACTGGGTGCCGTCGGAAAGGGTGCCGGTGTAGTGGATCTTGACGGTATCGCCGTTCTTCGCCGTGCTCACGGATGTGTCTCCTTAGAAATCTGGCAAAACTGCAAGCCAGAACGCGAGGGAACGACCAGTCAGCAATGCGCGGGGGTTTATCAACGCCGCCTTGGCGCAAGGTGTTCGTCGGAACCTTGCATTTCAGACCCGGCGATGCAACCGCCGCTCGGGCGTCTCGCCGGGGAAATCAGCCACGCGAGGCCGGTTTCTTCAGGTTCAGCAGGTTCCCGGTCAGGATCAGCGCCGCTCCGGCAACGGTCCAGACATCGATCAGTTCTTTGTAAATTAGCCATCCCGCAAGCGCCGTGAGCGGCACCCGCAGGAAATCCATCGGCACCACCACGGTGGCGTCGGCATGGGTCATGGCCTTGGCCATGCAGAAATGCGAGAACGTTCCGCAGAAGCCGACGACCGCGATCCATGGCCACAGGTCCGCAGGCACCGGCTGCCAGACCATGAACGAGGGGACGAGGCCGATCGCCGCCTGGATGATCAGCATCCAGAAGATGATCCGCACCGGGCTGTCGGTGCGCGTCAGCGATTTAACCAGCACGACCGAGATGGCGAAACCGACCGCCGCCGCCATCGAGACGAGCTGCCCGGCGCTGACGTCGGTGGTGACGGGACGCACGATCATCACGACGCCGACGAGGCCGAGCGCGATCGCGGCGGCCTTGAAACGGTTCATGCTCTCGCCGAGGAAGAAATAGGCCAGCACGGCGGTCCACAGCGGCATGGTGAACTCGATCGAGATCACCTGCGCCAGTGGGATCAGCGTCACCGCGAGCAGCCATGCATATTGTGCCGCGTAGTGCACCACGTTGCGGGTCAGGTGGCGCATCGGACGGGCCGACCGCATCGCGCCCCATCCGCCGGCCTTCATTACCAGCGGCTGCAGCAGGACAAAGCCGATGAACGCGCGCAGTTCCATGACCTGGAAGACATCGAGGCGGCTGGCCGTCTCGCGCCCGGCCACCGCCATGGTCACCATCAGGGACAGCCAGCCGCCCATCCACAGGGCGGCTTTCGTCATGGATCCCTGCTGATGCGGGCTCACCGCGGCCGTCGTCATGGGTACCTCATTGCGGCTTCACCCGCGGACCGGTCTTGTCGGCGAAGGCCTCGAGGCGTTCCCTGGAGGCCGGCTGCGTGCCCACGACACCGGCGACCACCGGTTCGGCGTAGGAGGCATCCAGCGGCGACATGTTCTGCATGTGCGGGATGGCCGGGCAAATGGCGAAATTGGACAGCGGCGGGTTCCAAGCGGCCGGCCGGGCGGTGCCGAAGGCGCGCGCCTCGCTGTCCTCGACGGGATATTGCGCAAGGCCCACGTCGATCGTGATCGTTTCCAGCTTCAGATCGGCAAGCCGCTGCATTCCGTACCCTTCGGCAAATTTCAGCGACCATGGCTAAGCCGGTAACGGCGTTTGCGCAAGCCTTGCCGGTGCACAGGCGCATGCACGACGTCGGGTCACCCCGTGAAAGGACCTGCAGGCAACAAAAAAGCCCGCTTGCGCGGGCTCTTGTGTCCGGACATGTCCGGGGAATTTGGTGCCCAGGAGAGGACTCGAACCTCCACGCCTCGCGGCACACGGACCTGAACCGTGCGCGTCTACCAATTCCGCCACCTGGGCAGGTGCCGCGCCGATGTAGGCGGATTGCCCGCCCGTGTCAACGCGGTTTGTCAGGAAATTATTTCGCCAGCACTGTTTTTTCCGTGACCAGTGTATCCGGCCCCAGTTCGTAGATCATCGGCTCGCCGGTGGCGATCTCGAAACCCACGATCTGGTCCTTGTTCAGCCGCTCCAGGACCATGCAGATGGAACGCAGCGAATTGCCGTGCGCGGCCACCAGAACGGTCTTGCCCTGCATGACCGCCGGCAGGATGTCGGTCACGAAATAGGGCAGGGTTCGCGCCAGCGTGTCCTTCAGGCTTTCGCCGCCGGGCGGGGGCACGTCGTAGGACCGGCGCCAGATATGCACCTGCTCCTCGCCCCACTTTTCCCGGGCGTCGTCCTTGTTGAGGCCGGACAGATCGCCGTAATCGCGCTCGTTCAGGGCGAGGTCTTGCCGCGTCTCCAGGCCCTCCTGGCCCAGTTCCGCGAGCATCAGTTTCAGCGTGTTCTGCGCCCGCGTCAGGTCCGAGGTGAAGGCGAGATCGAAGGTCATGCCGCGCTCCTTGAGCGCCTTGCCGGCCCACTTGGCCTCCTCGATGCCCTTTTCCGTCAGGCCCGGGTCCTTCCAGCCGGTAAAGAGGTTCTTCAGGTTCCATTCGCTCTGTCCGTGACGGACGAGAACCAGCGTGCCAGCCATGTCTGCTTGTCTCCTGTTGCGTTGGCGCTGCGTTCAGCGGTCAGAGAGGCCGAGAACGTCGAGCATGGAATAGAGGCCGGGCTTGCGCCCGTGCGCCCATAGCGCGGCCTTCACCGCGCCACGGGCGAAGATCGAGCGGTCCTCGGCGTGGTGCGACAGGGTGATTCGCTCTCCCTGGCCGGCGAGGATCACCGAATGGTCGCCCACGACCGAGCCGCCGCGAAGCGTGGCGAAACCGATCGAGCCGGCTTCGCGCGGACCGGTGTGGCCGTCGCGCACCCGCACGGAATGGTCCGCGAGTGCGATCTCGCGTCCCGCCGCCGCCGCTTCGCCCAGCAGGAGGGCAGTACCCGACGGCGCGTCGACCTTGTGCCGGTGGTGCATTTCCAGCACCTCGATGTCGAAATCGGCGGCATCCAGCGCCCTGGCCGCCTGGCGCACCAGCACGGCCAGCAGGTTGACGCCGAGGCTCATGTTGCCCGACTTGACGATCGTGGCATGGCGCGCGGCTGCCGCGATCTTCGCATCCTCGTCCGCGCCGCAACCGGTCGTGCCGATCACGTGGGCGATGCGCGCCTGCGCGGCATAGCCGGCCAGGTCTGCGGAAACCGCCGGTGTCGTGAAATCGAGCAGGCCGTCGGCGTGGGCGATCGCGGCCAGCGGATCGGTGGTAATGGCGACATCGGCATGGCCCGCGCCCGCCAGTTCGCCGGCGTCGCGGCCGATGACCGGTGAGCCGTCGCGTTCAATGGCGCCGTGGAGCACCGCGCCCGGCATTTCCGCGATGGCGCGGACCAGCGCCTGGCCCATGCGTCCGCCGGCGCCGGCGACAACCAGTTTCATGTCCTTCATCGGATGTCTCCTTCGCTCTGCATCGCTTCCGCCTCGTTGAGGTCGAGATCCACCGGCTTGGCCATCTGCGCGTCGTGGAAGCGCCGGTAGACGCCGTCCTTGCGCCGCAGCAGCGTTGCGTGGGTGCCGCTCTCGACCACCTGGCCCTCGTCCATGACGATGATCCGGTCGGCGTTGATGACGGTCGAGAGGCGATGGGCGATGACGATGGTCGTGCGCCCCTTCATCACCTCCTCCAGCGCCAGCTGGACCTTCTTTTCCGACTGGTTGTCCAGCGCTGACGTGGCTTCGTCAAGCAGCAGGATCGGCGCGTTGCGCACGATGGCGCGCGCGATGGACAGCCGCTGCCGCTGGCCGCCGGAAAGCGTCGAGCCGCTTTCGCCCACCGGCGTGTCGTAGCCTTCCGGCTGGGCAAGGATGAATTCTTCCGCATGGGCCGCCCGCGCCGCCGCCTCGATTTCCTCGTTCGTCGCGTCGGCCCGGCCGTAGCGGATGTTGTCGCGGATCGTGCCTTCGAAAAGGTAGGGCTGCTGCGAAACGTAGGCGATGGCGGCGCGCAGCGACGACTTGGTCACCCCGGCAATGTCCTGCCCGTCGATGAGAATACGACCGGCCTCCGGGTCCCAGAACCGCTGGATGAGGGCGATCAGGGTCGTTTTCCCGGCTCCGGAACTGCCCACGATGGCCGTCGTCCGCCCGGCTTCCGCCGTCAGCGAGACGTCGCGGATGACCGGCGTGTCCGGCCCGTAGGCGAAGGTCACGTCCTCGAACCGGATCTCGCCCTGGCCGACCGAAAGGGGGGCGGCGTGATCGCGGTCCGGCTGCTGCGTGTCGAGGTCAATGATCTCGTAGATCATGCGTGCGTTCACCAGGGCTCTCTCGAGTCCGACCTGCACCCGCGCCAGCCGCCGCGCCGGATCGTAGGCCAGCATCATCGCGGTGACGAAGGCGACCATGGACCCCGGCAGTTCGCCCGTTTCCAGCGTCCGGAACCCGGTATAGGCAATCGCCAGCGATACCAGCACGCCAGCCAGGATTTCCGCGATCGGCGACACCCGTTCGGAGACTTCCGCAATGCGGTTGGCGCGCCGCTCCGACTGGTAGATCAGGTCCGAAAGCTTGTCGCGGAGCTGGGCCTCCATGGTGAAGGCCTTGACGATGGAAATGCCCTGCACGGCCTCCTGCATGGCACCCAGCAGCCGCGCGTTGTATTCCACCGACTGGCGCGTCACCCGCCTCAGCTTCTTCATCAGGTAGTTGACGCCCAGGCCGAGCGGCGGGCCGATGACGAAAATGGCCGAGGCCAGCAGAACATCCTGGTAGAACATGACGGCCACCAGGCCGACCAGCGTCATGGCGTCGCGCGCCAGCGAGGTCAGCGTGATCGTCATCAGGTCGCGCACGCCGGTCGTGTTCTGGTTGATCTGCGCGATGAGCTGGCCGGAGCGCTGGTTGGCGTAGAAGCCCATGCCGAGCGCCATCAGCTTGTCGAAGATGCGTTCCTGGTAGCGGGCGATGATGTTGTTGCCGACCCGCGCCAGCAGCACGGCAGCGGCATAGGAAGACAGGCCGCGCACGAGGAAGGCGGCGAAGATCGAGCTCGCCAGCAGCACGATCATGTCCTTGCGGTTCTGGTAGAAGATCTTGTCCACGACATCGCGGATGATCCACGCCAGGTAGGCCGTCGCGCCCGCCACGAGAAGCAGGCAGATCACGGCGACGATATAGGATCGCAGGTAGGCGCGGCCGTTCTCGCCGATGACCCGGCGCATGACCGCGATCACGTCATCGGCTCGAAGCCGCCTCTGCGGTTTGTCCTGCTTCGCCATGCGTGCCGCGCGACCTTTTCAAGCTTCCGGCCCGTGCGCCGGCGCGCCTTCATAACCGCAAGCGGCCGCCATGGCCAGTCCCGCTCAGTGCCCCGGTCGTGGCGATGGCACCGGCACCGAAGGGCCGGCGGGCAGGGGGGCATAGCTGTTGATGATCGCGGCAACGCCGCTGCTCGCGCCTGCCATGGCCACGCCGCGGCGATCCGTGACCGTCACGGCCGCCTCCGAGACCGGCGAAGGCGCGTTGAGCACGGCGCGGCATGCCGCCGGCAGGTTGGCCATCGTCATGACGTCGCGCGCCTTGGGCTTCTTCTTTGCGCCGGGCTTGGCCGGGCGCCAGGGTTCGTCCGTGAACCACCAGGCCAGCTGCTTGCCGCAGCCGTCGGAACGCGGCGGCGCTGCCTGACCCTTGCAGCCGGGCGATCCGGCCGGACACCCGATGCGGACATGGAAGTGATAGTAGTGGCCCCAGAACGGACGGATCTTCGAAAGCCAAGACCGGTCGCCCGTCACCGTGTCGCAGAGTTTCTTCTTGATACCCGGATGAACGAGGATGCGCTCCACCTCCGGATAGCTGGCTGCCTGGTGGAGGATTGCTTCATGTGCCCTGGTCCACTTGCTGTCATCCACCAGCAGCGAATCGCCCTTCAGCATGGAAACCGCGCTCACCTTTTCGCGCTCCTCCTTGCTGAATCGACGGTCCGGCATGGGGGTGAACCAGATGTCGGCGTCGAGCCCGATCTGGTGCGAGGCATGGCCGGTCAGCATGGGGCCGCCGCGCGGCTGCGAGATGTCGCCGACCAGCAGCCCGTTCCACCCGTCCCTGTGCCCGTCGCGCGACAGCTTTTCCAGCAGCGCGATCATCGCCGGGTGACCCCAGCGCCGGTTGCGCGAAAGCCGCATCGCCTGCCAGTACTCGCCGTCGGCCGCCAGTGCCAGCCCGCCGGAAAAACAGCCCTTGGAATAAAAGCCGTAGGAGGCCGGCGCCGTTGCCGCGGGCAGGCGCTTGTGGCCGAAAAGGTTCTTGGCCAGCGGTTCGGCACTGGCGCCGTGGGAAATCGCGAGGGCCACGGCCAGGCTCGCGGCTAGTCTGAATAGGGTCTTGATCATGAGTCGCAGTTCCGCATGTGATCCGGCAAACATCCGCAAGGCTGGGCCGTCATGGTTAGCGGGCGGTTAACGCGAAGCGGAATGTGATCGGAACACTAGCATGATTTGCAGGGCCGGCGAACAGGCGTGCCCCCGGGTCTCCGGTCGTCACCCGCGCCACGTGCCGTCCGCCCACATCGCGTCCAGTGCCGTCCGGTAGTCCGGGTATTGAAGCTCGAAGCCGAGGTCTTTCAGCTTCGCATTGGAGACGCGCTTGTTCTCGCCGTAGAAGGACCGCGCCATGGGCGACAGGTCGGCGGTTTCGAAATCCTGCTCCGGTGGCGGTTCGACCCCCATGAGATGGCAGGCGTGGACGACCACGTCCTGTGGCGGGCAGGGTTCGTCGTCGGTCACGTTGAAGATCCCGCCGGCGCGATGGCGGGCCAGGAAATAGGCGGCCCGGCCGATATCGTCGACGTGAACCCGGTTGAAGACCTGTCCCGGCTTGATGAGCCGCCGGGCCTTGCCTTCCGCCACGTTCACAAGCGCGTTGCGGCCGGGGCCGTAGATCCCCGGCAGGCGCAGGATGGCGACCGGGATGCCGGTCCTTTCGCCGAAGGCCTGCCACTGTTCTTCCGCCGTGAGCCGCCGCGTCGAGCGGGCCGATGTCGGCCGGCAGTCCGCCGTCTCGTCGATCCAGGCGCCGTCGTGGTTACCGTAAACGCCGACGGTGGAGAGGTAGCCAACCCACGACAGCGCCGGCATGTGCTCTTCCAGCAGTTTTCCCGCGGCGCGCAGCACCGGGCAGCCGTCCTCGTCCGGAGGAATGGTCACGGCCATCTGCGTCATGTATTCCAGCGGCAGCAGCGCCACCTCGTCGGCTTCGCCGGTGAAAACGAAGGGCTCGATGTGCGCCGCTTCCAGCGCCGGGAAATGGTCGGCCGAGCGGGTCGTCCCCACGATCCAGCGAGAGCCGGGCGCGAATGCCCGTGCAATCGCCTTGCCGGAATAGCCGGCGCCGAACAGGAAAACCCGCATCAGTTCTCGCCCTCCATGGCGTGCGCCCACTCGGCCTGCACGCCGTCATCGTCATCCGCCGCCAGGACCGGAGCCCGGGCGCGCAACACGTCCGACGCACCGAGCCGCGATAGCGCCCAGATCGCCGTCGCTCGCACGGTCGCGGACCCGTCATCGAGCAGGCCCGTCACGATCGGAACCAGCGATCCGTCTCCGCTGTTGCCCGCCGCGATCAGGACATTGCGCACGAAGCGGTCGCGGCCGATCCGCTTGACCGGCGACCCGGAGAACATGGCCCGGAAGGCGGCGTCGTCAAGCACCAGCAGGTCAGCGATCCGTGGCGCGGTGAGGTCGTCGCGGGCGACCAGCTTCGCCTCGCGCGCCGATTGCGCGAACTTGTTCCACGGACACACGGCCAGGCAATCGTCGCAGCCGTAGATGCGGTTGCCCATGGCCTCGCGCAGGCCGCGGTCGATCATGCCCTTGTGCTCGATGGTCAGGTACGAGATGCAGCGCCGTGCATCGAGCCGGTAGGGCGCCGGGAAGGCGTCGGTCGGGCAGATGTCGAGGCAGGCCCGGCAGGAGCCGCAATGATCCGTCTCAGCCGCGTCCGGCTCCAGCACAGCCGTGGTGAAGATGGACCCGAGAAAGATCCACGAGCCGAAGGTCCGGCTGACGAGGTTGGTGTGCTTGCCCTGCCAGCCAAGCCCGGCGGCCTGCGCCAGCGGCTTTTCCATCACCGGCGCGGTGTCCACGAACACCTTGACGTCCGCGCCGGTCCGCGCCGCCAGCTTGCCGGCGATGGTCTTGAGCCGGCCCTTGATGATGTCGTGGTAGTCACGGTGCTGCGCATAGACGGAGATCGCGGCCCGGTCGCGGCGCTCGAGAATGGTCAGCGGATCGTGCCGCGGCCCGTAGTTCATGGCCAGCATGATCACGGAGCGGACGTCCGGCCAGAGCGCGGCCGGGGCGGCGCGCCGGTCAGCCGTTTCCGCCATCCACGCCATGGTCCCGTGCCAACCGGCGTCGAGGAAGCCTTGAAGCCGGTCGGATGCCTCCGGAATGGCATCGGGCGTCGTGATGGCAACAGCGTCGAATCCGGCCGCCCGGGCCTCGTCGCGGATGAAGGCACGAAGCCGCGCGGCCGCGTTAGCCCCTCGTCCGGCCATCAGAAATCCGGGTCGGCGTAGTGCGACACCGGCGGCAGTCCCTGGACGCGCTCGCTGAGCAGCGGACGGAAGGCCGGCCGCGATTTCAGCCGGGCGTACCAGTCACGCGCTGCCGGGTAGTCGTTCCATTCGATCTCGCCCAGATAGTCGAGGATCGAGATGGCTGCGCCGGCGGCCATGTCGGCATAGGTGATCTTGGTTCCCGCCAGCCAGTTGCGGTTTCCGGCCAGCCAGTTGGTGTATTTCATGTGCTGGCGCACGTTGGCCCGCGCCGCCCGCAGTGCCGCGGCTTCGGGCGATCCGCCGCCCAGGTGGGCCGGCATGATCGGCTTGAAGACCCGTTCCCGCACCATGTGCCGCGTCACTTCGCTCTCGCACTTGGTCAGGTACCAGTCGCACAGCCGGCGGATCTCAGCCCGCTCGAACGGATCGTCGGCAAACAGCCGCTTGTTGCGCAGCAGGGCGCCGCGCGTCTCGTCGAGATATTCCGAGATGACCATCGCGCCGGGAATCGGCGCATCGTGTTCGGCCAGCAGCAGCGGCAGCGTGGCGCCCGGGTTGATCTGCAGGAACTCCTTGCGCCGCATCCACGGCTTTTCCTCGATGAGAGAGATCTCCTCGCCATATTCGCCCAGGATGAGTCGCACGTAGCGGCATCCGGTGATCATCGGGTGGTGAAATAGGGTCAGCATGGGGCTCCGCCGGGCTCTGGTCTTGCACGCAGCACGGCGCTAAAGCTCTCTCCGCCGGGCGATTCGCGATACGATCTGTGAACCGTTTCCGGGTATAGGGGCTGCGCGTGCGGCTGACAAGCGAGGCGCGGTCCGGAGCCTGAAACCGAACGGGAGTTCCACTACATGGCCCAACAATCGATTGCCGACGCCTTTGCGCTCGGCTTGCTGGAAGGTCTGACCGAGTTCATTCCGGTGTCTTCCACAGGTCATATCCTGTTGGCCGGCCATTTCCTCGGCTTCAAGTCGACCGGCAAGGCCTTCGAGGTGCTGATCCAGCTCGGCGCCATCCTGGCCATCCTCTCGGTCTATTTCGCCCGGCTGTGGAAGATGCTCCTCGACCTGCCGCGCGACCGGACCACCCAGCGCTTCGTTCTCGGCATCCTCGTCGCCTTCATGCCCGCCGCCGTCATCGGTGCGCTGGCGCATGACTTCATCAAGACCGTCCTGTTCGAATCGCCCATGCTGATCTGCTCCACGCTCATCATCGGCGGCGTGATCCTGCTCTGGGTCGATCGTTGGGACCTGAAGCCGAAATACCACGACGTGATGCAATATCCCGTTCACGTCTGCCTCGGCATCGGCCTGTTCCAGTGCCTGGCCATGATTCCCGGCACCTCGCGCTCGGGATCGACCATCGTCGGCGCGCTCCTTCTTGGCGCCGACAAGCGCTCGGCAGCGGAATTCTCCTTCTTCCTGGCCATGCCGACCATGGTCGGCGCCTTTGCCTACGACCTCTACAAGAACCGCGACGTCCTGACCTTTTCCGACCTGCCGATCATCACGGTCGGTTTCGTCACCGCCTTTTTCGTCGCTGTGGTCGTGGTGCGATACCTGCTCGATTACGTGTCGAAGCACGGCTACAGCCTGTTCGGCTGGTGGCGCCTGGTGGTCGGCGGCCTTGGCATGATCGCGCTGCTGGTCTGGGGCTGAGACCTCAGCCGGCCCAGGCGAGAAGGCCGCGCCGGACGAGATCGAGCGCCAAGAGCGTCAGCAGGATGCGGAAGGCCTTGCGGAACAGGGCCTCCGGCATTTTCTCCAGCAGCGTCGTCCCCCACAGCGTGCCTGCGTAGCCGACGGCGATCATGGCCGCGACCAGCGGCAGCCAGTCGGCGAAGGCAAAGCCGAGAACGCCGAAGACGGCGATCTTGAGGGCGTGCAGCACCATCATCAGCAACGCGTGGGTGGCGACGAGCGCCTTGCGGTCCGATGGCAGGATCTTCGACAGGAAGGCGGCCATCATCGGCCCGGTCGCGCCCACCAGCATGGTCACGAAACCGAGGATGCCGCCACCGGCCGCCAGCCCTGCGCGGGAGAGGCTTTCAAAGCCGGGGATCCGCGCCCAGGTCACCACGATGATGAAGATGCCGAGCACCAGCTTCAGCGCGGCGTCGGGAATGCCGGTGACGAAATAGCCGCCGGCCATGGAGCCGACGATGGCGCCGGCCAGGAAGGGCAGCAGGATCGTCGTGTTCACATGCGCCCGCTGGCGCCAGGCGCGCCCGGTGTTGGAGCCGAGCTGGACCGCGCCATGCACCGGGATGAGGGCGGCCACCGGGATCATCACGCCCATCAGCGCCAGCATGAACAGCCCGCCGCCGACGCCGAAGGCGGCTGTCAGGGCGGAGGTGAAGAAGCTGGCCACCACCAGCAGCAGGGCGCCGCCGGTGCCGAGCGTGTCAGGTAGCAGGGATGCGACGAGATCCAAGCGCGGCCCTTATGCCGCGCCCTTGCGGGTGAACTGTCCGGCCGGCCGGTAACGCCACAGGTAGCCGGGAACGATGGCGTCCACCGAATGCGGCGCGATACCGAAGGCAGCCAGCGTCCGCCCCTCGGCCTTTGCCGCCTCGGAGACGACATTGTCGGCCTTCAGCATTTCCACCTGGTCAACGGTCAGCATCGGGTTCGGCAGCATGCCGAGGATCTTGCCCTGCAGCCGGGCCATGAACCACGGCACCGAGACGAGGGCGCGCTTGCGGTCGATGGCCGCGAGCATTTCTTCCATGCATTCGCGGAAGGTCAGCACTTCCGGGCCGCCGATCTCGTAGATGCGACCGCCCTCGACCTTGCCGTCGACGGTCTGCGCGATGGCTTCCGCCAGGTCGCCGACGAAGACCGGCTGGAACTTCGTCTCGCCGCCGCCGATCAGCGGCAGGACCGGCGAGAAGCGGGCCATTTCGGCGAAGCGGTTGAAGAAATCGTCTTCCGGGCCGAACACGATGGAGGGCCGCAGCACCACCGCGTCGGGCAGCGTCTCGAAGACGGCCTTTTCGCCGGTAGCCTTGGTCCGGCCGTAGGCGGCGGGCGAATTTTCGTCCGCGCCGATGGCCGAGACATGCGTCAGGCTGGCGCCGACGGCACGGGCCGATTCCGCCACGGCGCGCGCGCCGAAGGCCTGCACGGACTGGAAGGTCTGCTTGCCGCCCTCGTGCAGGATGCCGACGAGGTTGATGACGTGATCGGAGCCCTGGATCACCCGGTCGATCGAGGCGCGGTTGCGCAGGTTGGCCTGCACGGCCTGGATCTGCCCCACGTTGCCCAGCGGCTGCAGGTGGCCGGCCAGGTTGGGCCTGCGGCAGGCGACTCGGATGCGGTAGCCGCGCTTGGCGAGCGCCCGCACCGTGTGCCGGCCCACGAAGCCGGATCCGCCGAAGATGGTGACGAGTTTCGGGGTGGGGGTGATCTGGGTCATGACCTGTCCGTCTGGCTCGAAACGCTAGGCAAGGCGGCCGCGACCGACCGCGCTCATTGACCGCTGTTTAGACCTTTTTGCCGCCCAGTCAAAGCCGCAATTGGGCGCAGGCGCTGCCTTGCGGCATGTTACGCCCGGTTCGGGGCCGCTGCCGTGCCGCGCTCGGCCGGAAACCGGTGGCCCGGCCGCCCTTTCAGCACGCGCTCCCTTCGTTTGCGGGAAACCAGTGGACCGTCCGGTTTGCCACGGCGACCAATGAAAGCATGACGGGAACCTCGACAAGCACCCCGACGACGGTTGCCAGTGCAGCGCCGGACGAGAGGCCGAAAATCGCGATCGCCACAGCCACGGCGAGCTCGAAGAAGTTCGAGGTGCCGATCAGTGCGCAGGGAGCAGCGATGCGGAACGGAACCTTCCAGAGATAGGCCGCTGCATAGGCGATGGCGAAAATGGCATAGGACTGAAGCATCAGCGGGATTGCGATGAGCAGGATAAGGACGGGTTGATCGAGGATCACCGTGCCCTGGAAACCGAACAGGAGGACCACCGTCGCGAGCAGGCCGATGACCGACCAGGGCTTGAGGTGGCCGACGAAGGACTCAAGCGCTGCGGGCCCGGATTTCAGCAGCCGGCGCCGGGTGAAAATGCCGACTGCCAGGGGAATGACGACGTAAAGGACAACCGAGAGGACCAACGTATCCCAGGGAATGGGGATCGCTGTCACGCCGAGCAGAAAGGCGACGATAGGCGCATAGGCGAAGATCATGATGATGTCGTTCACCGTCACTTGCACCAGGGTGTAATTGGGATCGCCGTTCGTGAGCTTCGACCAGACGAAGACCATGGCCGTGCAGGGCGCTGCACCGAGCAGGATGAGGCCGGCGATGTACTGGTCGGCGGAAGCGGGCTCGATCAGCCCTGCATAAATTCCCTTGAAGAAGGCAATGCCGAGAAAAGCCATCGTGAACGGCTTGATGAGCCAGTTGACGAGGAGCGTGATCACCAGGCCCTTGGGCTGCTCTGCCACGCGCAGGATGCTGGCGGGCTCGACGCCGATCATCATCGGGTAGATCATTGCCCATATCAGCACCGCGACCGGCAGGTTGATATGGGCATATTCCAGTCCGGCCAGAAACTGGAAGACATCCGGGACGAGCTTGCCGAGCGCGACGCCGGCGCCGATCGCAAGTGCGATCCAGAGCGAGAGGTTTCGCTCGAAGAAGGGCATGCGGGGCGAGGTTGCGGCTGGGCGTGAGAGCGTCATGAAGATGTGTCCTCGACAGGGAATTCAATGATGGAGAGAGGGCTCAGACGGCGCCAAGCGCCATGTCGGTCGCGCCTTCCAGCGTACCGATCGCAGCCAGCGCCGCCTTGAGATCTGCGCTCGTCATGGCTTCGACCGGCAGCGCGGCAAGGGCGGTCACCCGGGCTTCGAGACGGTCGTAGGCCTGCCGGAAGGCGGCCAGTTGCTCGTCCTCGGTCTCGCCTTTCCCGGCGGGGTCCGGAATGCCCCAGTGCGCCTTGACCGGCGCGCCGGGCCACAACGGGCAGGACCCGCCGGCCGCCGAATCGCAGACCGTGATCACGATGTCCATCTGCGGCGCGTCCGGCCCGGCGAACTCGTCCCAGCTTTTCGACCGGAACGCCGCTGGATCGTAACCGAGGCTTTCGAGCAGCTTGAGGCCGATCGGGTTCGGAACCCCACGCGGGTGGGAGCCGGCCGAATAGGCCTGGAAGCGGCCCTGGCCGATCCGCTGGATCAGGGCCTCGCCCAGGATCGAGCGGGCCGAGTTGGCGGTGCAGAGGATGAGGATGTTGACGGGTGTGGCAGTCACGACGGTCACTCCGGGCAGCCGCAGGTCACGGCTTCGATGACAGGGGCGCACAGCTCCGGTGCGCCGTTGCAGCAATCTTCCATCAGGAAGGCGAGCAGATCGCGCATGCCGGTGAAGTTGGCATGGTACACGATGGACCGCCCTTGCCGTTCCGCGCGAACCAGGCCGGCCTGGGAAAGGATCTTGAGGTTGGCCGACAGCGTGTTCGGTAGCGCGCCGAGACGGCGCCCGATCTCGCCCGCGCTCATGCCATCGCCGCCGCGGCGCACGAGAAGGCGGAACACGTCCAGTCGCATGTCCTGCGAAAGGGCGGAAAGGGCTGTGAGCGCGGCTGTCTTGTCCATGATTCGATAGTTCCAGAATTATCGAACAAATAGGCGCGTTGATGTCGAATGACAAGCGGTTTTTCCGCGGTCGCGCAGGCGCGCACTACGAACCGGGTCGCCTCCGGTTCACCGGTCCGTCGTCAAACATTTCGTGACCGACTGTTTATCGTTCGGCCTGAAACATCCGGGCGACCTCTCCCGTTTCTGCTCTGACCGGCGCCGACAAGCCGGATCTGAATACGGATTTTGACAGGAAAACAGGAGTTTCGTCATGAAGAAGATCGTACTTGCTGCCTTTGCCGCCGCCACCGCCCTTTCCACCGCTGCTTTCGCCGAGGAACCGCCGCAGATCAACGGCAACTACTCCAGCGACGTGCAGCAGCGCTACAACATGGGTCCGGCCGAGAGCGGCACCTACGTGGCCCCGATGATGCTCGACCGCATGCCGACCGCTTCGGTCGATCGCGATGACCGTGCGAAAAACATGGCGGACGACCGGATGGACCCGGAACTGAACTACAGCGCGAACGTTGACAAGCGCGACATCCTGGACTGACGCGCGGTTCAGGTCGAGGGCCTCTCAAGGCCCGGCAATCCCTGCCCCGAAAGGCTGCCTGCGAGTGATCGCGGGCAGCCTTTTCGCTTGTCACGCGGTTGTCGCACGGCCCTGCTGGACTCGGACGGTTTTCGGCTTCACACTCGTTCGCCGGCAAAAGGTGGGGTGCGCCGTAGGCAATCATCTTCGAAGCAGGGAGTTTTCCGCATGCAGGGTCCAGCATTTACCTTGAACCGACGGTCTTTGATGGCGGGCGCCGCCGCGACGACCGCCATGATCGCGCTCCATCCGTTCGCCGCCCGCGCGAGCGCCAACCAGGCGCATCTGCGCATCATGGAAACGACCGACATCCATGTCGCGGTCATGCCCTACGACTACTATGCCGACAAGCCGAACGACACGATGGGCCTGGCCCGCACGGCCAGCATCATCGGCGGGTTCCGCAAGGAAGCCGGCAATTCCATGCTGATCGACAACGGCGACTACCTTCAGGGCAACCCCATGGGCGACTGGATCGCCTATGAGCGGGGCATGAAGGAAGGCGACATGCACCCCGTCATCCAGGCGATGAACCTCCTCGGCTACGACTGCGGCACGCTGGGCAACCACGAGTTCAACTACGGCCTCTCCTTCATGGACAAGGTCAACGCCGGCGCCACCTATCCGCTGGTCTGCGCCAATCTCGTGCGCGGCACGCAACTGGCGCCCAACCCGCGCGACGACGATCTCTACCTCAAGCCCTACGTCATTCTCGACCGCATGGTCGCTGACGGTGACGGCAAGGAACACCGGATCCGTGTCGGGTTCATCGGCTTCGTCCCGCCGCAGATCATGGTCTGGGATTCCCGCCACCTGACGGGCAACGTGATGACCCGCGACATCGTCGAGGCCGCCGCGGCCTGGGTACCGCAGATGAAGGAAGAGGGCGCCGACATCGTCATCGCCCTGTCGCACTCGGGCATCGATGCCAAGCGGACAGAAGGCATGGAAAACGCCTCGCTCTTCCTCGGCCAGATCGAGGGGATCGACGCGATCTTCACCGGCCACCAGCACCTGGTCTTCCCTGGCAAGGCGTTTGCCGGTCTGGAAGGCGTTGACGCCGACAAGGGCCGCCTCTTCGGCAAGCCGGCCGTGCAGGCCGGTTTCTGGGGCTCGCACATGGGTCTCATCGACCTGCTTCTCGAGCGCGACGGCAACACCTGGAAGGTCATCGATTCCTCGGTCGAAACCCGCCCGATCTACGAACGGGTCGAGCGCAAGGTCAATGCCCTGGTCGAAAGCACGCCGGCTGTCGAGGAGGCCGTCAAGGCCGAGCACGATGCGACGCTGGCCTATGTTCGCACGCCGGTCGGCAAGACCTCCGCGCCGCTCTATTCCTATTTCGCGCTCGTGGCTGACGATCCGTCGGTGCAGATCGTCTCGCAGGCGCAGACCTGGTACGTGAAGGACCTGCTCAAGGACGGCGAGTACAAGGATATCCCGGTTCTCTCGGCGGCCGCGCCCTTCAAGGCCGGCGGCCGTGGCGGCCCGGACTACTATACCGATGTTCCGGCCGGCTCGATTGCCATCAAGAATGTCGCCGACCTCTACCTCTATCCCAACACCGTGCGGGCCGTGCTGGTCGACGGCGCGACCGTGAAGGAATGGCTGGAGATGTCGGCCGGCATCTTCAACCAGGTGGAACCGGGCAAGGCCGACCAGCCGCTGATCAACCCCGACTTCCCGTCCTACAATTTCGACGTGATCGACGGGGTCACCTACAAGATCGACCTCACGCAGCCGGCGAAATACACCTCCAAGGGCGATGTCGCCAATCCGGGCGCCAGCCGCATCACCGACCTGATGTTCGACGGCAAGCCCGTCGACCCGGCGCAGAAGTTCGTCGTCGCGACGAACAACTACCGTGCCGGCGGCGGCGGCAATTTCCCGGGTATCAACGAGAACGTGGTGATCCTCGTCGCGCCCGACACCAACCGCGACGTCATCGTGCGCTACATCGTCGACCAGGGCACGATCAACCCGTCGGCCGATGCCAACTGGTCGCTGGCGCCGGTCAAGGGCGCCACGGTCGTCTTCGACACCGGTCCGAAGGGCAAGCAGTATGCCGGCGACGTGAAGGGCGTGACCATCGCGCCGGCCGGCGACGGCGAGAACGGCTTCGCCCGGTTCCGCATCACGCTCTGACGATCCGGACCCCGAAACGAGAAAAGGCCCGGCGGAGGGATCCGCCGGGCCTTTTGCTTGTCAGGTACCCCGGAGGGGCGAGGGCGATCAGTCGCCCTGCTTCTTCAGCGCGGCGCCCAGGATGTCGCCCAGCGAAGCGCCGGAGTCCGACGAACCGTACTGAGCCACGGCTTCCTTCTCCTCGGCGATTTCCAGCGCCTTGATGGAGACCTGGATGCGGCGGGTCTTCTTGTCGAACTGGGTGACGCGGGCGTCCACCTTCTGGCCGACCTGGAAGCGCTCCGGACGCTGCTCGTCGCGGTCGCGCGACAGGTCCGAGCGGCGGATGAAGGCGTCGATGTCGTGATCGACGAGCTTCACCTCGATGCCGCCGTCCTTCACGTCGGTGACTTCGCAGGTGACGATCGCGTTCTTGCGCAGTTCGCCGGAAGCGGCGGCCTCGCCGATGGCATCACGCGACAGCTGCTTGATGCCGAGCGAGATACGCTCCTTCTCGATGTCCACGTCGAGGACCTGGGCCTGGACGACCATGCCCTTCTCGTATTCCTCGATGACCTGCTCGCCCGGACGGTTCCAGTCGAGGTCGGACAGGTGGACCATGCCGTCCACGTCGCCGTCGAGGCCGATGAACAGGCCGAACTCGGTCTTGTTCTTGACCTCGCCCTCGACCATCGAGCCGACCGGGTGGTTGCGCGCGAAGGCTTCCCACGGGTTCTCCAGCGTCTGCTTGAGGCCCAGCGAGATGCGGCGCTTGACCGGATCGACTTCCAGGATGACGACGTCGACTTCCTGCGTGGTCGAAAGGATCTTGCCCGGATGGACGTTCTTCTTCGTCCAGGACATTTCCGACACGTGGATCAGGCCCTCGATGCCCGGCTCCAGCTCCACGAAGGCGCCGTAGTCGGTGATGTTGGTGACCGTGCCGGTGACCTTCTTGCCCAGCGGGTAGCGGCCGCCGATGCCGTCCCACGGATCGGCCTCGAGCTGCTTCATGCCCAGCGAGATGCGGTGGGTTTCCTGGTTGATGCGGATGATCTGCACCTTGACCGTCTGGCCGATGTTGAGGATCTCGGTCGGATGGTTGACACGGCGCCATGCCATGTCGGTGACGTGCAGCAGGCCGTCGATGCCGCCGAGGTCCACGAACGCACCGTAATCGGTGATGTTCTTGACCACGCCTTCGACCACCTGGCCCTCTTCGAGGTTCTGGACGATCTCGGAGCGCTGCTCGGCGCGGCTCTCTTCCAGGACCGTGCGGCGCGACACGACGATGTTGCCGCGACGCTTGTCCATCTTGAGGATTTCAAACGGCTGCGGGTTGTGCATCAGCGGCGTGACGTCGCGGATCGGGCGGATGTCCACCTGGCTGCGCGGCAGGAAGGCCACGGCGCCGTCGAGGTCGACCGTGAAGCCGCCCTTGACCTGGTTGAAGATCACGCCTTCGACCTTTTCGCCGTTGTTGAACTTCTCTTCCAGCTTGACCCAGGCCTCTTCGCGGCGGGCCTTCTCGCGGCTGAGCATGGCTTCGCCCAGCGCATTTTCAACGCGCTCGACATAGACCTCGACTTCGTCGCCGACCTTGAGCGAGCCGTCCTTGGCCCTTGCGCCAAATTCCTTGAGCGCGACACGGCCTTCGACCTTCAGGCCGACGTCGATGATGGCCATGTCCTTCTCGATGGCCGTGATTTTGCCCTTGACGACGGAGCCTTCCGCGAGCGGGCTGTCGTGCAGGGATTCATCGAGCATTGCCGCGAAATCGTCGCGCGACGGATTGAATTCTGACATGTTTTCTCCTGGGAGCCCGCACAATGGTTCATGAAATGGGAAAGCGGGCTGCTATGCGCCGGGGGTTTGCGTTGCGTTTGCCTGCGTCGAGCATCCCGGGCCGCCCTTGGCGGACCCTCATGGCACCGCGCGTCGTTTCAACGCGAAATGCCGGACCGGCGCGTCGGAGAATGCCGGCAGGCGAGTTCAGTGATGTCCGCCGTTGCGGGCGCTGTCGATCAGCTCCCGGGCACGCGCGAACGCGGTCTCTATATCCATGTTGGACGTATCTAGCAAGTAGGCGTCGTCCGCCGGCTTCAGCGGGCTGTCCGCCCGGCCCATATCACGCGCGTCGCGCTGTTCGATATCGGCCAGGATCCGTGCCTCGTCGGCGTCCCCGCCTTTCGACAGGATCTCGTGAAACCGCCGGCGCGCGCGCACCGGCGCCGAGGCCGTCACGTAGAGCTTCACTGGGGCATCGCGGCAGACCACCGTGCCGATGTCGCGACCGTCCAGGACCGCGCCCGGCGGCTGCGAGGCGAATGCCCGCTGCTTGTCCACCAGCGCCCTCCGGACGGCCGGTATCACGGCCACCCTGGACGCCGCCTCGCCGACCGCGTGGTCGGACAGGACGGCGCGGTTCATTGCGCCAAGGTCGAGCCGGTTTGCCGCCGCTTCGGCCTTGCCCTCGTCGTCCAGCGGTTCGCCGGCGTCCAGAAGGGCCTTGGCCACGGCGCGGTAGGTCAGGCCGGTATCGAGGTGGCGAAGCCCGTAGTGGGCCGCCAGCATCCGTGCCAGCGTCCCCTTGCCGGATGCTGCCGGGCCGTCGATGGCGATGATCAGCGGCATGCCCTCAGACACTGCGCGTGATCCCGCCGTCGATGCGGATGTTCTGGCCGGTGATGTAGGACGACGTGTCGGCCGCAAGGAAGGCGATCAGCTCGGCCACTTCCGCGGCCGTGCCGTAGCGCCCCATCGGGATGCGCACGCGCCGCTCGTCCTTTTCCGGCAGCGAGTCGATGAACCCCGGCATGACATTGTTCATGCGCAGGTTGTCCGCCGCGTACTTGTCGCAGAAGAGCTTGGTAAAGGCGGCCAGCCCGGCCCGGAAGACACCGGAGGTCGGGAACATCTCTTCCGGTTCGAACACGGCATAGGTGGAAATGTTGACGATAGAGCCCGCCCCCTGCGCCTGCATGACGGGCGTCACCAGACGCGTCATACGGATGACGTTGAGCAGGTAGTAGTCCATGCCCTTCGACCAGTCCTCGTCGGAAATCTCCAGTACCGGTCCCTTCGGGCCGTGTCCGGTGGAATTGACCACCGCGTCGATGCGGCCGAACCGCTCCATGGAGAGGTCGACGAAACGCTTCAGGTCGTCCGGTTCGAGGTTCGAGCCGGTGAAGCCAAGTCCGCCAAGCTCCCGGCCAAGCGCTTCGCCCTTGCCGGAAGACGACATGACGGCGATCGAAAATCCGTCCGCCGCCAGCTTGCGGGCGGCCGCCGCGCCCATGCCGGAGCCGCCGCCGACGATAAGGGCTACCTTGCTGTCAGTCATGGTTCTCCTCCGTTTTGTTTGCGCCGCTTGCCGAAACGAGCCCGGCCATGGCGTGCCGACCGTCGGCCGTCAGGCCGTCCACGACGCCGGCGCGGTCTTCCGCGCTGCGGTTCTGGCTGGCCTTCCACTTGCCGGTCATTTCCGTGATCGAGATGTCCAGCCCGACAATGCCGCGCATCTGCACGTCGACGAACCGCTCGGGCGCATCGGAAACCGCCCACGGATCCGGGCGTCCCGTCTCGTGAAGATCGGTCAATTGCCCCACCTGCCGCCGCAGCCAGGCCGGATCGTCATGGACGGTCGCCACGCCGCGGACCTGGACCATCGCGTAGTTCCACGTCGGGACGACCTTGCCGTGCTCGCGCTTGGAGGCATACCACGACGGCGAGATATAGCTGTCGACGCCCTGGAAGACGACGAGGACATGGGCCCCGTCGCGAATGGACTTCCACTGCGGATTGGCCCGGGCCACGTGGGCCAGCAGTCGCGGCCGTGCCCCCTCGGTGTCCAGCAGGAACGGCACGGGATTGGCGACCGGTTCCCCGCCGGAGGCGGAAATGAGCAACCCGAGCGGGTTTGCCCAAATCAGACCGTGCAGGCGATCCGGATCGGTTTCGGCGAAATGATCGGGAAGATACATGATGCCTCGCAGTCCCTTCAGTCGCCGCCGGTCTCCTCGATGGCGGCACCCAGCCCACCCATCAGGCCGAAGAATTCCGGGAAGGACGTGGCGATCATCGTCGCGTCGTCCACCGTGACGGGTTTCTCCGTTGCCAGTCCCAGCACCAGGAAGCTCATCGCGATGCGGTGGTCGAGATGGGTCGCTACCGTGCCGCCGCCAAGGCCCTTGCCGTCCGGCCGGCCACGCACGCTGAGCGAGGCCTCGCCCTCGGTGCAGTCCACGCCGTTGGCCTTCAGGCCGTCGGTCACCGCGGACAGGCGGTCGCTTTCCTTGACCCGCAACTCGTCCAGGCCCTCCATCACCGTCTCGCCGTCGGCCAATGCCGCGGCCATGGCCAGCGCCGGGTATTCATCGATCATCGACGGTGCCCGCTCGGGCGGAACGGTCACGCCCTTCAGGTCCGAGGCGCGTACGCGCAGGTCGGCCACGTCCTCGCCGCCCGCGTCGCGCCAGTTGATGATGTCGATCTGTCCGCCCATTTCCTGAAGGGTGGTGACGATGCCGTTGCGCGTCGGGTTCATCAGCACGTTCTCGATGACGACGTCTGATCCGGGCACGATCAGCGCCGCGACCAGCGGAAAGGCGGCCGACGAGGGATCGCCTGGCACGTCGATCACCCGGCCGGTGAGCGTCGGCCGGCCCTGGAGGCGGATGGTGCGCACGCCGTCCGCGTCTTCCTCGACCTCCAGGTGCGCGCCGAAACCGGCCAGCATTTTCTCGGTATGGTCGCGCGTCATCACCGGTTCGACGACCGTCGTGACACCCGGCGTGTTCAGCCCGGCCAGCAGGACGGCCGATTTCACCTGCGCGGAGGCCATCGGCACCCGGTAGGTGATCGGCGTCGGCGTCTTCGGGCCGTGCAGCGTGACCGGCAGCCGGTCGCCGTCCTGCGCCTGGACCTGCACGCCCATCAGGCGCAGCGGATCGAGCACGCGGCCCATCGGCCGGCGTGACAGCGACGCATCCCCGGTGAAAACCGTCTGCATGTCGTAAACGCCGGCAAGGCCCATCGTCAGGCGGCAGCCGGTGCCGGCATTCCCGAAATCGAGCGGGCCTTCCGGTTCCAGCAGGGCGCCGTTGCCCGCGCCCTGGATGATCCAGGTGTCCCCGACCTTCGAAATCCGGGCGCCCATCGCGCTCATCGCCCGGCCCGTGGCCAGCACGTCCTCGCCTTCCAGCAGGCCGGTGATCCGTGTCTCGCCGGATGCCAGTCCGCCGAACATGAAGGAACGGTGCGAAATCGACTTGTCGCCCGGCACGCGGGCCGTGCCCGAAAGGGCGTTGCTCTTGCGGGAAAGGGCGGGGCGGGCGGTGCCGGAATGCGACATGGGACCTGTCCGTGTAGATTGGCATGACGGGACGCCGGCGCTGGGCTGTCCGGCGGAACGCGGGCTGTCTAGCACTTCGCTGCCACCGGGTCATCCCTTGCTGTCACCCGGAGAGGGCCGAAATAGCTTTTGACAGGAGAGGCGTCAGACGATATGGGGACCGCGATTTCAAGAACCCTGTTGGCAAGGCGCCGGCTTGGCCGGACGCGATTGAGGCGCAGGTGGCGCACCCCGCCCAAACAGACGAGGACAAGCCGTGGCGAAACCTGAACTTGGCACCAAGCGGGTCTGTCCCGAGACAGGCCGCAAATTCTACGACCTGAACAAGGATCCGGTGGTCTCCCCCTATACCGGCGTTTCCTATCCGCTGAGCTACTTCCAGGACAATGTCTCTTCCATCAAGGAAGAGGAGGAAGAAGCGGCCGACGAGACGGAACTGGACGAGGAAGAAGGCGAGACCGAAATGGTTTCGCTCGAGGAAGCCGAGGACGATGATTCGACCGGCAGCAAGAAGGGTCCGGCCTCCGACAACGTCGACGCCGATGACGACGACGATGAGGACATCGATCTCGGCGACGATGAGGACGATCCGTTCCTTGGCGACGACGAGGACGAGGATGATGACGAAGACGTCTCCGGCATCATCGGCGGCGTGAACAGCGAAGACGAAGACTGATCTGTACCGGTCGCGGCAGCGCCTGGCTTTCGCGACCGGAAAAAAACATGCGCAGGTGTCGAAAGGCACTTGATCTTGTCCCGGGGCTTGGATAGAAGCCCGTCACCGAAGCGGAGCGCCAAGCTCTGCCTTCGTCCCGGAGCCGGCAGACGGTTCCACGTGGGGCCATAGCTCAGCTGGGAGAGCGCCTGCATGGCATGCAGGAGGTCAGCGGTTCGATCCCGCTTGGCTCCACCAAACTTCCTTCACATCTTGACATTATCGGTTCTCGGCGGCGATCGTTCCGGCTTCGCGTCGGCCTGAGTGGGACCGTGTCCTGCATGTGGGAATCCGCCGCGTCGTCTGGTGCTTTCGCCCTTGCGGCCCGATCGGGCTTCTTGTCCGGGGTTCCGGCATGACCGCCATGGACGAAGAAATCATCGCGGAAGCGCGCGATCTGCCGTCGATGATGCAGTGCGCCTGTCACGAGGTCTGGCGCCGCCGCTTTTCCGGTGAACCCGCCGTTTCGCCGAAAGCCGTCCTGGTTCTCTTTCCGGCTGTGAGTACTGTCGCCCCGAGGTCGCCCGCATCACCCTGGCTGCGCTCGGTGCCGGACAGGAACCGCCGGCTGCGGACCTGCAGTTCATGGACGCGCTCTGGCGGTCACTCTGGGCAGCCGTCAACGGAAGGCAGCCATGGTTCGCCCCGCCAGGCCCGGCCGCATGAGCATCTGCGATCAGCCCGCAGCGCGGGTCTCCGCCAGGTCGTTCCAGACCTTCTGGTCGGCCAGCTTGCCGTCGGCGATACTGAACCGGTCGATGAAGCGGATGCCCTCGAAGGGCGTGCCGTCAGGCCATTCGCCGGCCAGCGTGCCGAAGCAGTAGACGACCGCGCCCTTGGCGTCGAAGGCCTCGTCGAACGTGTCATAGGTCTTGCGCACGAAGCGGTAGCGGCTACGGCCCCATTCGACCAGGTCTTCCAGCCGCGTGAATCGCGCACCGCCGGGGAAGGTCATCGTGAAGCTGTCAGCGAGGAAGCCCCTGGCGCGGTTCAGGTTGCGGGCCTCCATGGCCGCCAGGAATTCGCGCACCAGCGCCGTGCCGGAAAGCGCCGGCTTGCCCGGCGTCCGCGATTGCCCGCCGCGCATGTAGCTTGTGGGTTTCACTTCTTCCAGGACCACGGTGATGCCGTCCAGTGGCGCGGCGATTGTCGCCCGCACCGCGTCGGTCAGCCTCTGCGCCAGGCGCTGCCGCGTCTCGTCGTCATAACCTTCGATCAGGGTGGTGCGGACAACGGGCATGGCGGTCTCTCCCGGAAGCTGGTTGACATAATGGTATAATGACATACCATTAGATTTAATCCAGAGGGAGATGGCATGGACATTCCCGGTACCGAGAACGGGCAGAGGAAGGAGCGCGCGGACAACGCGCCGGCCCGCCTTGATCCCCATGCCCGTGTGCCGCTCTACCACCAGATCTTCCTGACCCTCAGAAGCCGCATCTACAGCGGGGCGCTTGCTCCCGGCGAGCGCGTGCCGGGCGAGCAGGACCTCTGCGGTGAATTCGCCGTCTCCCGCATCACCGCCAAGCGGGCGCTGAACGAACTGGCCGATGCCGGGCTGGTCGTGCGCGAGCGCGGTCGCGGCACCCGTGTCGTCCAACGGCCGCCGACACCGGCGGTGACGGCCTCCATCGAGGGCTGGCTCGAGAACATCTCGCTGATGGGCCTGTCGACGGAAGCCCGCGTGCTGGATTTCGCCTATGTTCCGGCGAACGGCGAAATCGCTGCTGCGCTGGACATGGACGCCGGCGACATGGTTCAGCGGGCCGAGCGCGTCCGCATCCTCGACGGCGAGCCGATGTCTTATCTCCTCACCTATGTGCCGGCGGATGTCGGGCGCCATTTCGAGCGGGAGGACCTGGAGACGACGCCGCTTCTGCACCTGCTGGAGCGCGCCGGCTTCGATGCCGCCTCCGCCCGCCAGACGATTTCGGCCGCGCTCGCCGACGACTATGTCGCCAGCACGCTGAACATCAATCCGGGCGCCCCGCTGATCGACGTGCGGCGCATCGTCCGCGATTCCGCGGGGCGGGCCGTGGAGTACATCCGCGTGCTCTACCGCCCCGATCTCTACCGCTATGAAATGTCGATGCGGCGCGTGCGCGAAAAGGACGGCGCGCGCTGGACGACCACGCTTTCGTCTCCGGCCCCCAACGGAGCGCATGAAAAACGGGAACACTCGGGGAAACGGCAGAACAACGGTTAGACAGGAGGTTCAGATGACCGGACAGTCAATGAAGAAAGGCGTGGATCGCCGCCAGTTCCTGGCCACGGGCGCCGCGGTGCTGGGCGCAAGCGTGACAGGATTTCCGGCCGTGCTCCGTGCGCAGGAGCAAACGGTCAAGATCGGGTTGATCCACCCGGTGACAGGTTTCATCGCGTTTTCGGGCACGCAGTGCCGCGAGGGCGCGCTGATGGCGATCGCCGACATCAATGCTGCCGGCGGCATCAAGTCGCTCGGCGGGGCCAAGCTGGAAGCGGTGCTGGCAGACAGCCAGGGCAAGCCGGAGATCGGCGCGGCGGAAGTGACCAAGATGGTCGAGGGCGGCATCCACGGCATCGTTGCCGGCTACGCCTCGTCCATCTCGCTGGCGACCTCGCAGGAGGCGGCAAAGACGAACACGCCGCACGTCGTCGATGTCGGCGTGTCCGACCAGATCGTCAACCGCGGCCTGGCCAACACGTTCCGCTTCTCGCCCGGCTACGGCAAGATCGCGGAATTCGCCGTCAGCAACCTCGACACGATCAACAAGGCCGCCGGATCCCCGGCCAAGACCGCGATGATCATTCACGAGGAATCGCTGTTCGGAACGGGTACCGCCGAACTGCTCTCCAAGGCGCTGCCGGAAAAGGGCATCGAGGTGATCGATGTCATCAAGCACGCCAACCCGACGCGCGATTTCACCAACATCGTGCTGCAGATCAAGTCCAAGAAGCCGGACCTGATCATCCCGGCCAACTACTACAATGAATACGTGCTGCTGGCCCGCACCATGCGCCAGCAGAAGGTCGAGGCCAAGGGCATCTACTCGGTCCTCGGTGGCGCGGCGTCCAGCCCGAAATTCGTCGCCGAGTTCCCCGAGGCGGCCGAGCAGATCATGGACTGCAACCACTGGTACGACCCGACCTCCGACCTGGCGCTGCAGCGCAAGGCGGCGGCCGAGGCCAAGGGCCTGACCTATACCTACGAGGTCTTCCTGGCCTACAACGCCGTGGCCTTCCTGGCCGATGCCATCGAGCGGGCAGGATCGACGGACAAGGAAGCCGTCATCGCGGCCATGGGGTCCTCGACCTTCGACAAGCACGGCATGCCCTACGGCCCGACCAAGATGGTCAACGGCCAGAACGAGGGCGCGCAGCCGGTCAATACGCAGGTCCAGAAGGGGTCGATCGAGGTGATCTATCCGGACAAGTTTGCCTCGGCCAAGCCGATCTTCCCGATGGCGCTCTGACGCCAGCCGGAACATCCGGGCCGGACGGTTCATGCCGTCCGGCCTCCTTCCGTCACATCCGCTGGACACGGCCATGCCCGATCTTGCCATCATCATTCCGTCGGTTCTCAACGGGATCACGACCGGCTCGCTCTACGCGCTGATCGCGCTGGGCCTGACGCTGATCTACGGCGTGCTGCACATCATCAACTTCGCACACGGCGCGCTGCTGATGGTCGGGCTCTACGCCGTCTGGTTCCTGAACGTGCAACTGGGCATCGACCCCTACTGGGCGCTGCTGATCGTGCCTCCGGCCATGTTCGCGCTCGGCTACGCCCTGCAGCGCGGCATCATCGGCAAGGCGTCCCACGGCCGCGACGAGAACATCCTCCTTGTCACGCTCGGCCTGTCGATCGTCATCGAGAACCTCGCGCTCTACGTCTTCCGTTCCGACACGCGGATCGTCGACACACCCTATTCCTTCGAAACGGTCGAGTTCCTCGGGGCCTTCCTGCCGCTGCCCAAGGTCATCGCCTTCTTCGGTGCGCTCGTCACCGCCACCGTGCTGTGGCTTCTCATGGCGCGCACCGATCTCGGCCGGGCCATCCGCGCGCTGGCCAAGGAGCGCAAGGGCGCCGAGCTCGTCGGCATCAATACCGAGCATGTCTACGCCATGAGCTTCGGCCTCGGCATCGCCTGTCTCGGCGTCGCCGCCTGCCTGCTCCTGCCGAGTTATTACGTGACGCCGCAGGTCGGCCACGGCTTCGTGCTGATCGCCTTCACCATTGTTGTCCTCGGCGGCATGGGCTCCTTCGTCGGGGCATTGATCGGCGGGCTGATCATCGGCGTCGTCGAGGCGATGGGCGGCCTGTTCCTCGGCGAGAGCCTCGGCCAGATCGGCATCTTCGTCATCTTCATCCTGGTGCTGATGTTCAGGCCGCAGGGCCTGCTCGGCCACAAGGTGTGATCCCGATGCGCCAGCTTCTCGTCCTTCTCGCCGTCTTTTCCGCCATCGCGGTCCTGCCCGCGGTCATCACCTCCGAGTTCAGCCTGAACATCGTCATCATGATGCTCTATGCCGCGCTGCTCGGGCAGGCCTGGAACATCCTCGGCGGCTA
The DNA here is from genome assembly GCF_002727065.1 of Zhengella mangrovi. Lineage (GTDB taxonomy): Bacteria > Pseudomonadota > Alphaproteobacteria > Rhizobiales > Rhizobiaceae > Zhengella > Zhengella mangrovi. Next base: position 537,409 of record NZ_PDVP01000001.1, read on the forward strand.
CGGCGGCCAGTTCTCCTTCGGGCACGCCGCCTATTTCGGCACCGGCGCCTACGCCGTCGCCGTGCTCCAGGTGCAACTCGGCATCAACCCGTGGATCGGAATGGTCGCCGGCGCCTTGCTGGCCATGGCGGTGGCGGCCTTCATCGGCTTCGCCACCTTCCGCACCGGCCTGCGTGGCTCCTATTTCGCACTGGTCACGCTCGCCTTCGCGGAAGTGCTGCGCATCCTGTCGAACTCGGTCGATTTCACCGGCGCCGGCGTCGGCATCCTGATCCCGCTCGCGCCCGGACCGGGGAACCTGCAGTTTGAAACCAAGACCGGATTCTTCTTCCTGATCTGGAGCTTCACGCTGGCTGCCTTCCTGGCCGTCTGGTGGATCGGTCATTCCCGCTTCGGCGCCTCGCTCGCCGCCGTGCGCGACAACGAGGAAGCGGCGCGCGCGCTGGGCGTCAATGCCTTCCGCGTCAAGATGGGCGCGATCATCCTGTCCGGCCTGTTCGGCGGCTTGGCCGGCGTCTTCTACGCGCAGTATTTCCTCTACCTCGATCCCTACATCGCCTATGGCCCCGCCATCTCTGTCGAAAGCCTGCTGGTCCCGATCATCGGCGGCATGGGAACCCTGTTCGGCCCGCTGCTTGGCGCCGTGGCCCTGCACACGGTTTCCGAGCTGACGCGCGAACTGATCGGCGACGTGCCGGGCATCAGCCTGGCCATCTACGGCGCCCTGCTGGTCGGCATGGTGCTGTTCCTGCCGCGCGGCCTGGCCGGGATCGCCGCACGCTTCACCCGCCGCAACAAGCCGGCCGGCACGGAGACGCGCCATGCTTGAGGTGAAGGACGTCTGCAAGGCATTCGGCGGGCTCCAGGCCTCCAATCACGTGTCACTGACCGTGCCGGAAGGGCGCATCACCTCGCTGATCGGGCCGAACGGTTCCGGCAAGACGACGCTGTTTGCCCAGATCACCGGCTTCCTGAAACCGGATACCGGGCGCATCGCCTTTCTCGGGCGGGACGTGACAGGCGTCGCGCCGGAGACCATCGCCCGGGCCGGCATGGTGCGGACCTTCCAGATCGTGCAGCCCTTTGCCGGCCAGACCGTACGCGAGAACATCGCAGTCGGCGCGCACCTGCACCGCGCCTCGCGCAGCGCCGCGCTGGCCCACGCGGAGGCGGTGGCGGACCGCGTCGGGCTCGGCGACCGGCTCGACATGGACGCCGGCTCCCTGACCGTGGCCGGGCGCAAGCGCCTCGAAGTGGCCCGAGCCCTTGCGACCGACCCGAAGCTGATCCTGTTCGACGAGGTGCTGGCCGGTCTCAACCCCTCCGAGATCCGCGACGTCATTCCGGTCATCCGCGCCATCCGCGATTCCGGCATCACGATTTTCATGATCGAGCATGTCATGCAGGCGGTGATGAGCCTGTCGGAACACACCTGGGTGTTGAACCAGGGCGAGATCATCGCCGAGGGCGCCCCGGCCGACGTCGTGAAGGATCCGAACGTGATCGAGGCCTACCTCGGCAAGGGCATGGCAAGGCGCATGGCCGAAAGGCAGGTGTCGCATGCTTGACGTCAGGAACCTGCATGCCGGCTACGGCGCGGTGGAAGTGCTGCGCGGCATCGATCTGGACATCGCGAAGGGCGAGATCGTTGCCCTGCTCGGGTCGAACGGTGTCGGCAAGACGACGTTTGCCGGCGTCCTGTCCGGCCTCGTGCCGGCCTGGTCGGGCACCACCCGCTTCAACGAAGAAGACATCACCCGTCTCGGTGCCGGCCGGATTGTCGACCGCGGCCTGATTCACGTTCCGGAAGGCCGTCACATCTTCCCGAACCTGACTGTGCGCGAGAACCTTGAACTGGGCGCCTATCGCCGCGGACGAGGCAATCGGGCGCGCAACATCGACCATGTCGCCGGCGTGTTTCCGCGCCTGAAGGAGCGCTTCGGCCAGAAGGCCGGAACCCTTTCCGGCGGTGAGCAGCAGATGCTGGCCATCGGCCGCGGCATGATGGCCGAGCCGGACCTGCTGATCCTCGACGAACCTTCCATCGGCCTGTCGCCTCTGCTGGTGGAGGAAATGTTCGACCTGATCGGAAAGCTCAAGGCGGAAGGACTGACGATCCTCCTGGTGGAACAGAACGTGCTGCAGTCGCTGGAGATCGCGGACCGGGCCTTCGTGATGGAAAACGGCCAGATCCGCCTGTCGGGAAAACCGTCCGAGCTGATGGATGACCCGGACCTGCAGCGCGCCTACCTGGGGCTGGCATGATGGCAACGACACTAGCACAGAAGATCATCGCACGCGCCGCCGGCCGCGAAACCGTCAAGCCGGGCGAGGTGGTGACGGCCGCCGTCGACCTGGCCATGATCCATGATTCCGGCGGGCCGCGCCGCGTCGAGCCGATCCTGAAAGACCTCGGCGCCGGGCTGTTCGACCGCGACAAGGTGGTGCTGATCTCCGATCACTACGTGCCGGGCGATACCGACGAGGGTGCCCGCATCCTGGCGCTGACCCGGCAATGGGCGAAGGATCGCGGCGTCGCCTTCCATGACGGACAGGGCATCTGCCACGTCGTGCTGCCGGAGAAGGGCCACCTGAAGCCGGGCATGTTCGTCGTCGGCGGCGACAGTCATTCGCCGACCGGCGGGGCCTTCGGTGCCTACATGTTCGGCGTCGGCGCCACCGAGATGGCGGGCGTTCTGGCCACCGGCGAAATCTGGATCCGCGTCCCCGGGACGATCCTGCTGGAATGGACCGGGCGGCTCGGCGCCGGCGTGACGGCCAAGGATATGATGCTGGCCACCTGCGCCCGCCTCGGCATGGATGGCGGCCAGTACCAGGCGGTCGAGTATGCCGGCGAAGCGGTACGCGCACTCTCCATGCAGGAACGCATGACGCTCTCCAACATGGCCGCGGAACTGGGCGCGCAGGCCGGGCTGATCGCGCCCGATGAAACCACCGCGCAGTGGCTGGCGGGCGTCGGCGGCGATGCCGGCGACTGGCGCGGGCTTGTCACCGACCGGGACGCACCGCTGTTGGCGCAGCACGTGTTCGATGCGTCCGCGTTGCAGCCGCAGGCCGCCGCGCCGCATTCGCCGGCCAATGCCGCGCCCGTGGGCGATGCGGGACGGGTTGCCGTGGACGTGGCCTACATCGGTGCCTGTACCGGCGCCAAGCATGAGGATCTCCGCGCGGCGGCCGCCATCCTGAAGGGCCGGACGGCGGCGCCCGGCGTCGAACTGCTGGTCGCGCCCGCCTCGAAAACCGACCAGGACCGGGCGGAAGCGGAGGGGATCATGGCGGTGCTGGAAGCGGCCGGCGCCCGCGTTCTGCCGAATGCCTGCGGCATCTGCGCCGGCTACGGCGCCCACCGCCTAGGCGAGGATGTCACCTGCATCTCGTCGACGGCCCGCAATTTCAAGGGCCGCATGGGCGCTGCCTCGTCGAAGGTATGGCTGGCCTCGCCCTACACGGTGGCGGCATCCGCCGTCGCCGGCCACCTCGCCGACCCGCGTGACATGCTGGCGGAGACAGGCGCATGACCGGTCGTGTCTTTCTGTTTGGCGACGATATCGACACCGACCAGCTGGCGCCGGGGCAATACATGAGCGGCGGCATCGAGGCGCTGGCCGCCCATTGCCTGGAAGGCGCGCGTGCCGATTTCCCGGTCTCCGTGAAACCCGGCGACGTGGTCGTGGCCGGCCGCAACTTCGGCATGGGCTCCTCGCGCGAGCAGGCGGCGGAAGCGCTGAAACACTTGGGCGTCGCTGGCGTCGTGGCGGTCTCTTTCGCCGGTATCTTCTACCGCAATGCCATCAACCTCGGCCTGCCGGTGATGACGGCGCCCGATCTCGCCGGGATCGAGGATGGCGAGGCCGCCACCCTTGACGTGGACGCCGGTGTTCTGCGCCTGCCCGACCGTGCGCGGGCAGTTCCGCTCGATCCGCTGCCGGACAATCTCAAGACCCTGCTCGCCGATGGCGGGCTGGTGCCGCACCTCAAGAAGCGCTTTGCGGCCGAGAAGGAGGACAATCGGTCATGACCATGAGCCTGCGACAACGGCTTGCCGAAAGCCGGATCCTGCTGGCCCCGGGCGTCTATGACGCGCTGACCGGGCTGATTGCCGAACAGGCCGGCGCGGAAGCCATTTACCTGTCGGGTGCATCCATTGCCTACACCCGCTTCGGGCGCCCGGACATCGGCCTGGTCTCCATGAGCGAGGTCGCCGACACGATCGCCGTCCTGCGCGACCGCGTCGCCCTGCCCATCGTCGTGGATGGCGACAACGGCTTCGGCAACGCGCTCAACGTCCAGCGCACGGTGCGCGTGTTCGAGCGCATGGGCGCCAATGCCATCCAGCTGGAAGACCAGACGCTGCCAAAGCGCTGCGGCCACCTTGACGGCAAGACGCTGGTCAGCGCCTCCGAGATGGCGGGGAAGATCCGCGCCGCCTGCGATGCGCGCAGCAGCGACGAGACGCTGATCATCGGGCGGACCGACGCCATTGCCGTGGAAGGCTTCGATGCCGCGCTCGAGCGGGCGGAGCAATACCTGGAGGCCGGCGCCGACATGCTGTTTGTCGAGGCGCCGCAGTCGCTCGACCAGATCGGCCGCATCGTGGACCGTTTCAGGGATCGCGTGCCGTTGATGGCCAACATGGTGGAAGGCGGCAAGACGCCGGCGCTCGACGCCGGCGAACTGGAAGCGACCGGCTTATCTTTCGTCATCTTTCCCGGCGGCATCGTGCGCTCCATCGCGGCCACTGCGCGCGACTACTACGCCAACCTGCTGGCCCATGGATCGAATGCCGGTTTCCGCAACCGCATGTTCGACTTCGCCGGCCTGAACGACCTGATCGAGACGCCCGCCATGCTGGCGACCGGCAAGCGCTACGATGGAGACAAGGGGCAATGAGCATCGACGCCGTGACGCTGGCGATCCTGAAGGGGCGGCTGGAACAGATCGCCGACGAGATGGACGCCACCCTGTTCCGTTCGGCCTTCAATCCGATCATCGCCGAGGCCCACGATGCCTCCCATGGCATCTACGATGCGGTCACCGGCGAGACGCTGGTGCAGGGCAAGTCGGGCCTGCCGATCTTCGTCGGCGTCATGGCCTTCGCGGTCAAGGCCGTGATCGACAAGGCCGCGGCCTCGGGCGGCGTCCACGAGGGCGACGTCTGGATCTTCAACGATCCCTATGACGGCGGCACGCACCTGTCCGATTTCCGGCTGGTCAAGCCGGTCTTCCGCGATGGCAGCCTGTTCTGCTTCCTGGCGTCGGTCGGCCACTGGCACGATGTCGGCGGCAACGTGCCGGGCAATTACAATCCCGTCGCCACCGAGAGCTTCCAGGAGGGCATGCTGATTCCGCCGGTCAAGCTCTACGACAAGGGCGAGTGGCGCCAGGACATCGTCGACATCCTGTCGGCCAACTCGCGCCTGCCACTGTCGCTCTACGGCGACCTCAACGGCCAGATCAACGCGCTCGATCTTGGCGAAAGGCGCATCCACGCGCTGATCGACGACTACGGCGACGGCACGGTTGCGGACTGCCTGGGCGAGTTGAAGGAGAGGGCGGCGCAGATGATGCGCGCGCAGATCGCCTCGCTGCCGGACGGCACGGTGTCGGCGGAGGATTTCCTCGACAACGACGGCATCGTCGACGAACCGCTGAAGATCGCGCTCGACATGACCATCGACGGCGACCGCATGGTGCTCGATTTCTCGCGCTCGTCACCGGCCTGTGCCGGGCCCGTCAATATTTCGCGGTCGACGACGATCGCCGCCTGCTACGTCGCGCTGAAACATGTCTTCGGCGACGTCCCGGCCAATGCCGGCGTGCTGGAACCCGTCGACTTCCGCATCCCGGAGGAGTCGCTGCTCTCGGTGAAGGCGCCGAAACCCGTCGGCGGCTACACAGAGACCATCCTGCGCCTGATCGACGTCGTCTTCGAGGCCGTGGCCCGGATCGCGCCCGACGATGCCATGGCCTGCGCTTACGGCACGATCAACGCGCTGTCGCTGGCCGGTCACCGCGCGAACGGCCAGCGCTGGGTGATGTTCTCCTTCTTCGGCGGCGGGCATGGCGCCCATGGCCACGGCGACGGGCTGAACCACGGCAATGCGCCGATCTCCACCGCGACGATTCCGCCGCTGGAAATCCTCGAGGCCGCCTATCCCGTCTGCTTCACGCAATGGGCCCTGCGGCCGGATTCCGGCGGGGCGGGCGAACATCGCGGCGGCCTCGGCGCGATATACGAGATCGAACTGATGGAGAAATCCGCCGACGTGTTCCTCTTTGGCGAGCGCGGCAAGTTCGCCCCGCGCGGCGTGGCCGGCGGTGGTGACGCGGCCGTCAACCGCTTCACCTTCCAGCAGAACGACGGCGAACACCAGCCGCCCATGGTCTCCAAGATGATCGGCATCAAGCTGAAACAGGGCCAGAAAGTGCGCCTCGAAACGCCCGGCGGCGGCGGCCACGGCGATCCGGGCAAGCGCCCGGCCGCGGCGATCGCGCGCGACGTGCGGCTGGGCTATGTCAGCCCGGAGGCGGCGGAACGCGATTACGGCTTTGAAGCCGGCAACGGGGAGGCCGGCCAATGAGCGGGCGGATCGTGATCGGTGTCGACGTTGGCGGCACCTTCACCGACATTTTCGTGCTCGACGAGGCCGCCGGCACCGTGAAGACCGGTAAGGTGCCGTCGACGCGCGGCGACCAGTCGAAGGGCTTCGTCGAGGGGATCGGCGGGTTGGTGCCGGACTTTTCCGCCATCGGCACGGTGGTGCACGGCACGACGGTCGGCACCAACGCGCTGCTCGAACGAAAGGGCGCGCGCACGGGCATCATCACCACTGCCGGCTTCCGCGACGTGCTGGAAATGCGCCGCCGCGACCGCCCGACGACCTGGGGCCTGGCAGGATCCTTCGAGCCGGTGGTGGAGCGCCCGGACCGCGTGGAGGTGGACGAGCGCGTGCTGGCCGATGGCACCGTGCGGCTGGCCGTCGATCCCGAATCCGTCAGGGCACAGGCGATGGCCCTGCGCGAGGCAGGCTGCGAGGCGGCTTGCGTGTTCTTCATCAACGGCTATGCCAATGATACCAACGAACGTGTGGCGGTGGAGGCCGTGCGCTCGGTCTGGCCGAATGCCCACGTGACGGCGGCGACCGAGATCCTGCCGGAAATCCGCGAGTTCGAGCGGCTGTCGACGGCGACGCTGAACGCCTACCTGCAACCGGTGGTCTCGTCCTATCTCGACCGGCTCGAAACGGGTCTGAAGGGTCGCGGCTTCGGCGGCGACGTGCTGATCGTACAGTCCAACGGCGGCGTCATGTCGGTGGAAACGGCCAAGCGCTATCCGGTCCGTACCGCGCTGTCCGGGCCGGCGGCCGGCGTGATCGCGGCGACGGCCATCGCCAGCGCCGCCGGCTTCGACAACATCATCACCTGCGACATGGGCGGCACGTCCTTCGACGTGTCGCTGGTGGCTGGCGGCGAAGCGGCATTGGCGGCGCAGACGGCCATCGATTTCGGCATGGTCGTGCGCACGCCGATGATCGAGATCACCACCATCGGCGCGGGCGGCGGCTCCATCGCGTCGGTTGACAAAAGCGGGCTTCTCCAGGTGGGGCCGGAATCGGCCGGGTCCGATCCGGGGCCGGTCTGTTACGGGCTCGGCAACGATCGCCCGACGGTGACCGACGCGAACCTTGTGCTCGGCCGCATCAATGCCGCGCGGCCCATCGGCGGCAAGCTGGACCGGCTGGATGTGGAGGCTGCGCGCGCGGCCATTGCTCGCGTGGTGGCAGGGCCTCTGGGCCTTTCCGTCGAGGATGCCGCGGAAGCGATCCTGAAGCTCGCCAATGCCAAGATGGCCGGCGCGATCCGTCTGGTCTCCATCGAGAAGGGCCATGACCCGGCACGTTTCGCGGCCATGCCCTTCGGCGGCGGCGGCGCCCTGCACACGGGCGCGCTGATCAAGGAAGTGGGCCTCGGCTCAGCCCTTGTGCCGCGCTTCCCGGGCGTGACCTCGGCGCTGGGCTGCGTGGTCGCCGACATGCGCCATGACCGCGTGCAGACGGTCAACCGGCTTGTGGACCAGGTCGACACGGCCGCGCTTGGCCGTGAGATGGAAGCGGAAGCCGGCGCCATTCGTGGCGTACTCGAAGCCTCCGGCATCGCCTTTGCGGCCATCGACACCGTCTATGAACTGGACATGCTCTACCTCGGCCAGACGCACACCGTGTCAGTGACGCTGGACGGTGCGGGACCGGACCTGACGGCAGCCGACATCCGCACGGCCTTCGAGCGCGCCTATCGCGCTGCCTACGGCCGCCTGCTGGACGGTATCGCGATGCGGGTGATGAACTACCGCGTCGCGGTCATCGGTCGCCGTCCGGACCTCGACATGGCGGTCTTCGCGCCGGAAAACGGCAAGCCGGCCGAGGCCTGCCGCACCGGAACGCGGACGGTCTGGTGCGATGGCGCGGCACATGAGGCCGGCGTCTACGAGCGCCTTGACCTCGCCGCCGGTGAGCGGATCGCGGGACCGGCACTGATGGAGCAGGCGGACACGACCATCTTCGTCGATCCGGGCCTGGAAGCGGTGGTCGATGCCTTCGGCAACCTGGTGATCCGTCGCATGGAGGTGAGCCATGGCTGACGGGCCGCTTGACCTGGCCCGCACGGGCCTGCTGATCGTCGACCTGCAGAACGACTTCATACATTCCGATGGCGCGTACGGACGCGGCGGGCAGACAAGCGCGGCCATCGCCGCTCTTCCGGAGCGGGTGAAGCCGGTGGCCGATGCACTGCGGGCGGCGGGCGGCTGGGTGATCTCCACCCAGTTCACGCTGGTGCCGGGCAAGGGGGGTGAACCCTTCATCTCGCCGCACCTGAAGGCGCTGCGGCCATTTCTCGGCAAGGGCGACTTCGCGCCGGGCGCCTGGGGCCACCAACTGGTCGACACGTTGCAGCCCGCCGACCTGACGGTGGAAAAGGTCGCCTATTCCGCCTTCTACATGACGCGCATGGAGTTCGTGCTCCGCAAGGCGGGCATCGACACGCTGATGATCTGCGGCATCGTCACCAATGGCGGCGTCGCCTCGACGCTGCGCGATGCGCATGTCCGCGATTTCCGCACGATCCTTCTGACCGATGGCTGCGCGGCCTTCCGGCAGGAGGTGCATGACACGGCCATTGCCGACCTCTCGACGATCGCCACGCCCATGACCTGTGCCGGGGCCGAGGCCATGGTGCGGGGAAACTGACATGGCAGGCCGTGTCGTCATCGGGCGTCCGGAACGCATCGACGTCGAAACCGGCGTGCTGGTCATCGGCGGCGGCGCCTGCGGCCTGACAGCGGCGCTGCGCGCACGGGCGGCCGGTGCCGAGGTCCTGGTCCTGGAGCGCGATGCCTCGCCCAGCGGCTCGACCTCGATGTCGTCTGGTTTCGTGCCGGCGCCGGCGACGCGGTTCCAGCGCGCTGCCGGCATCGCGGTCGATACGCCGGACCTGTTTTTCACAGACATCATGGCCAAGTCGAAGGGCAAGTCGCGCGAAGACCTCGCACGGCTGGCGTCGAAAAGCATCGGGCCGGCGGTGGAGTGGCTGGCCGATCACGCCGGCATCGAGTGGATCGTGCTCGATGATTTCCTCTATCCGGGCCATTCGAGGCACCGCATGCATGCCGTGCCGGAAAAGACCGGCGCGGCGCTGGAGGCGCGCCTGCTGGCAGCGGCGGATGCGGCGGACATCCCCGTGGTCACCAGTGCGCGCGCCGACCGGCTTTTCGTCGATGACGGCCGGGTGGTTGCCGTGGAAATCGGACGGCCCGATGGCGCAAGCGAGGTGGTCGGCTGCGGCGCCCTCGTCCTGGCCTGCAACGGATACGGCGGCAACCGCGACCTGGTCGCCCGCCACATCCCGCAGATCGCCTCGGGCCTCTACTACGGCCATGCCGGCAACACCGGCGACGCCGTGCTGTGGGGGCAGGAGCTTGGCGCGGCGCTGGATCACCTGTCCGGCTACCAGGGACACGGATCGCTGGCCCATCCGCATGGCATCCTGATCACCTGGGCGCTGATGATGGAGGGCGGGATCCAGGTCAACCGCGACGGGCAGCGCTTCTCCAACGAGCATGGCGGCTATTCGGAACAGGCAGTCCACGTGCTGGCACAGCCGGACGGTATCGCCTGGGCGATCTATGACCGGCGCATCCATGACTTTGCCCTGTCCTTCCCGGACTACCGCGAAGCCGTCGAGGCGGGTGCCATCCGGCAGGGCGAAACCGTTGCGGCGCTTGCCGGGGCGACGGGATTGCCGCGAGAGGCCCTGGATGAAACCCTGCAGACGGTCGCTTCGCTGCAGGCTGGCGGAGGCGCCGATCCTTTCGGCCGGGACTTTACCGGCAAGCCGGCCCTGGCGGCGCCGTTTTACGCGGTCAAGGTCACCGGCGCCCTGTTCCATACCCAGGGCGGGCTGGTCATCGACGCATACGCCCGGGTCCTGCGCCCGGACGGCCGGGTCTTCGAAAACCTGTTTGCCGGCGGTGGCGCCGCATGCGGCGTTTCGGGTCCCGATGTCTCGGGCTATCTCTCTGGCAATGGCCTCCTGACCGCCATCGGCTTCGGCTGGCTGGCCGGTGACGCGGCTGCACGGCTGGTCTGACCGGCACGCCTTCCTTCGGCAAGTTCCATCAATTGATCGCGGCCCGGGGATGGGCGAGCCCCGTCGGCGCGGATGAACTTGATGCTTCAAGCATGAATATTTTAAGCTTGAAATAAATCGACGGCGCGTTATCCTGCTTTCCACGTCACGGTCGGAAAGGGAGGACAGCAATGCGCGTGTTGTGCCTGGGCGGCGGTCCCGCCGGCCTCTACTTCGCCATCTCGATGAAGCTGCGCGACCCGTCACACGAAGTCGTCGTTCTCGAGCGCAACCGCGCCGACGACACCTTCGGCTGGGGCGTGGTGCTCTCCGACGACGCGATGGGAAAGCTGCGCGTCAACGATCCGGACAGCGCCGAAGAGATCCAGCGGAACTTCGCCTACTGGGATGACATTGCCGTCATCCACCGCGGCGTGCGCACCGTCTCGGGCGGCCACGGCTTTGCCGGCATCGGCCGCATGAAGCTGCTGACCATCCTGCAGGCGCGCGCCCGCGAGCTCGGTGTCGACATGCGGTTCTCGACCGAGTTCCGGTCGGCGGAAGACTATCGCCGGGACTATGATCTCGTTGTCGCATGCGATGGCATCAACTCGGCGGTGCGGCGCGAATATGCCGACGTCTTTCGCCCCGACATCGACATGCGCCTGTGCAAGTTCATCTGGCTCGGCACCCGCCAGAAGTTCGACGACGCATTCACCTTCATCTTCGAGAAATCCGAGCATGGCTGGATGTGGATTCACGCCTACCAGTTCGACGCCGACATGGCGACGGTGATCGTCGAATGCTCGCAGGAGACCTGGGACAACTGGGGCTTCGAAGGCATGTCGAAGGAAGAGGGCATCGCCGTCTGCGAAAAGGTGTTCGCCAAGCATCTCGGCGGACACCCGCTCATCTCCAATGCCAGCCATCTGCGCGGATCCGCCGTGTGGATGAATTTCCCGCGCGTCATCTGCGAGCGCTGGCATCACGGCAATGTGGTGCTGATGGGCGACGCCGCGGCAACCGGCCACTTCTCCATCGGCTCCGGTACGAGGCTCGCCTTCGACAGCGCCATTGCGCTGGCCGGCTACCTGCATTCCGAGCCGACGCTCAAGGGTGCCTTCGAGCGCTACCAGGCCGAGCGGCGTCTCGAGGTCCTGCGGCTCCAGTCGGCGGCGCGCAATTCGCTGGAATGGTTCGAGGAGGTCGAGCGGTATCTCGATCTCGATCCGGTCCAGTTCAACTATTCCCTGCTGACGAGGTCCCAGCGCATCAGCCACGAGAACCTGCGCCTGCGTGATCCAGGCTGGCTGGAAAGCGCCGAGGCCTGGTTCCAGCACAGGGCCGGCGTTGCCGACAATACGCCGGTACGCCGGCCGATGTTCGCGCCCTATCGCCTGCGCGACATGGAACTGAAGAACCGGATCGTCGTCTCGCCCATGGCGCAGTACAAGGCCGTCGATGGCTGCCCGACGGACTGGCACCTGGTTCATTACGGCGAACGGGCCAAGGGCGGCGCCGGTCTCGTCTTCACGGAGATGACCTGCGTCTCGCCGGAAGGGCGGATCACGCCCGGCTGCCCCGGCACCTATGCGCCCGAACACGAGGCCGCGTGGACACGCATTGTCGATTTCGTCCACGCCGAGACCGGGGCGAAAATCTGCCTGCAGATCGGCCATTCCGGTGCCAAGGGCTCGACGCAGCGCGGCTGGGAGGAAATGGACGCGCCGCTGAAGAGCGGCAACTGGGACCTGCTCTCGCCTTCCGGCGTGCCGTGGTCGGACCGCAACGCGACACCGAAGGCCATGACCCGCGCCGACATGGACCGGGTGCGCGACCAGTTCGTTGCCGCGGCCACGATGGCCGAACGGGCGGGCTTCGACATGATCGAACTGCACATGGCCCATGGCTATCTGCTGTCGTCCTTCATCACGCCGCTGACCAACCGGCGAACCGATGACTATGGCGGCAGCCTGGAAAACCGGATGCGCTGGCCGCTGGAAGTCTTCCATGCGGTTCGCGAAGCCTGGCCGGCTCACAAGCCGGTCTCGGTGCGCATTTCGGCCAATGACTGGGTCGGCGAGGATGGCGTGACGCCGCAGGATGCCGTGGCGGTCGCGGCGATGCTGAAACAAGCCGGCGTCGACATCTGCGACGTCTCGGCCGGCCAGACCACGCCGCGTGCCCGGCCGGTTTACGGACGGATGTTCCAGACGCCCTTTTCCGACCGGATCCGCAACGAGGCGCAGATGGCGACCATGGCCGTCGGCAACATCTACGAACCGGACCACGTCAATTCCATCCTCATGGCCGGGCGTGCCGACCTCGTCTGCCTGGCGCGTCCGCATCTCGCTGATCCCTACTGGACGCTGCACGCGGCCAGCCAGCTTGGCGACCGCGAGGAAAAATGGCCCGATCCGTATATGCCGGGCCGCGACCAGCTCTGGCGGCTTGCCGAGCGCGCCGCGGAAATGGAGCTGCGGGCATGAGGCGCGTTCTCGTCACCGGTGGCGGCTCGGGCATCGGAAGGGCAACGGCACGCGCCTTCGCCAAAGCGGGCAATGCGGTGACGATCGCCGGGCGCCGGCTCGACGCGCTGCAGGAGACCGACGGTGGCCTCGGGATGGAATGCCGGACCGCCGACGTCACCGACGAGGCATCGGTCCGCGCACTGTTCGACCGGCCTTTCGACGTGGTGGTCGCCAATGCCGGCATGGGCGAGGCGGCGAAGGTCGCCGGCACCAGCCTGGATCTCTGGAACCGGACGCTGGCTGTAACGCTGACCGGTGTGTTCCTGACCTTCCGCGAGGCACTTGCCGGCATGACGGCCGGCGGCCGCCTGATCGCGATATCCTCTGTTTCCGGGCTGCACGGCGAGGCAAACGTGGCCGCCTACAGCGCGGCCAAGCACGGCGTCATGGGCCTCGTCCGCTCGCTGGCACTGGAAGTGGCGAAATCCGGCATCACCTGCAACGCCGTCTGTCCCGGCTGGGTGCAGACGCCCATGGCCGAGGGGGCCGTGGCAGGCGCGATGAAGCGCTTCGGCATCGATCGCGCGGAGGCGGAACGCCGGGTTTTCGGCAACACGCCGGCGGGACGGATCGTCGCGCCGGAAGAAGTGGCCGACGCGGTGCTCTACCTTGCCTCGCCGGGGGCCGCCATGGTCAACGGCCATGGCCTCGTTCTTTCCGGAGGAGATGCATGAGCGCGACCGGTCACGACCCGGATACCCTCCCGGCTCTGGAGGGCGGCCAGGACCCGGCCGCATCGAAGGAGCGCCTGCGCCTGTGGCTCAAGCTGCTCAAGGCCGCGCGCCTGGTGGAGGCGGACCTGCGCGAGCGCTTCCGCGCCGGCTATGCCACGACGCTGCCCCGTTTCGACGTGATGGCCGCGCTCAGCCGGTCGCGTGACGGGCTTCGGATGAGCGAGCTGTCCATGGAACTCAAGGTGTCCAACGGCAATGTGACCGGTATCGTCGACCGGCTGGTGGGCGAGGGGCTTGTCGTCCGTGTCCCTGTCGACAACGACCGCCGTGCGATGACGGTCCGCCTGACCGGCAAGGGCCGCGAGACCTTCGACATGCTGGCTGCGGTCCATGAAGGCTGGGTCGACGGTCTGCTCGGGGCGGTCGGCGCGGAGGAGGCACGCGACCTTGGACGCACGCTCGACCGGATTTCGGCCGAGGCCGCGGCGCACATGGAGACCATTGGCAAGGAAGGGAAGGATCGGTGATGGCAGAAGACAGTCCACGGCATTTCCTGGCGACGATCGACGGGGCCGTCGCGCGCGTGTCTCTGAACCGGCCGGAGCGCAAGAACCCGCTGACCTTCGATTCCTACGCCGAGTTGCGCGACTGGTTCCGTGCGCTGCGCGACCGCGATGACATCGCCGCGGTGATCATCGCTCCCAACGGCGGCAATTTCTGCTCCGGTGGCGATGTCTTCGAGATCATCGGACCGCTGCTCGACAAGGACATGAAGGGTTTGCTGGAATTCACCCGCATGACCGGCGACCTCGTCAAGGCCATGCTCGCCTGTGGCAAGCCGGTGATTGCCGCCGTCGACGGCATCGCGGCCGGGGCAGGCGCCATCATTGCCATGGCAAGCGATATCCGCATCGCCACGCCGCAGGCGAAAACGGCCTTCCTGTTCAACCGGGTCGGCCTGGCCGGCTGCGACATGGGCGCCTGCGCCATGCTGCCGCGCATCATCGGCCAGAGCCGGGCCGCCGAACTGCTTTACACCGGCCGCGCCATGAGCGCGGAGGAAGGCGAACGCTGGGGCTTCTTCAGCCGGCTGGTCGAGGCCGGCAGCCTGGAGGCCGAGGCCAGGGCGCTGGCCACGCGCATCGCCGAAGGCCCCACCTTCGCCAACATGATGACCAAGACCATGCTGGCCCAGGAATGGACCATGAGCCTGGACCAGGCCATCGAGGCCGAAGCCCAGGCCCAGGCCCTCTGCATGCAGACGCAGGATTTCCGCCGCGCCTACGACGCTTTCGCCAGCAAGACGAAACCGGTTTTCGAGGGCAACTGATGAGCGACCGCAGCTTCCTCGAATGGCCGTTTCTCGACCAGAAGCATCGCGATCTGGCCGCGGCCATCGACGCCTGGTCAGCCGCAAACCTGCAGTCCGTCGACCATGGTGACACCGACGCCGCCTGCCGCCGGCTCGTCGCCGCGCTTGGCCGCGATGGCTGGCTGAAGCTGACGGCCATCGACCCGGAGGATCCGCAGTCAGGTCTGGACGTGCGCAGCCTCTGCCTGATGCGCGAGACCCTGGCGCGCCACGACGGCCTCGCCGATTTCGCCTTCGCCATGCAGGGCCTGGGCACGGGCGCCATCTCGCTCTTCGGCACCGACCGCCAGAAGCGGGACTGGTTGCCGCTCACGCGGTCCGGCAACGCGGTTTCCGCTTTCGCGCTCAGCGAGCCGGCTTCCGGTTCCGATGTTGCCAACCTGGCCATGACGGCACGCCGTGACGGCAGCGAGTACATTCTGAACGGCGAGAAGACGTGGATCTCCAACGGCGGGATTGCCGACGTCTACACGGTCTTTGCCCGAACCGGGGAAGCGCCCGGCGCAAAAGGGCTCTCGGCCTTCATCGTGCCGGCCGATACGCCGGGCCTCACCGTCGCCGAGCGCATCGAGGTCGTTGCGCCGCATCCGCTTGCCCGTCTTGCCTTCGAGGAGTGCCGCGTTCCCGCGGCGGCCATGATCGGCGCACCCGGTGAAGGCTTTCGCATTGCCATGTCCGTGCTCGATGTCTTCCGCTCCACCGTCGCGGCAGCCGCGCTCGGTTTTGCCCGCCGCGCGCTGGACGAGACCATCGTCCGCGTGGCGAAGCGGGAACTGTTCGGGGCGCCGCTCGTCGACCTCCAGATGGTGCAGGGCCACGTCGCCGGCATGGCGCTCGACATCGATGCCGCCGCGCTTCTCGTCTACCGCGCGGCCTGGGCCAAGGACAGCGGTGCCAGGCGCGTCAGCCGCGAGGCGGCCATGGCGAAGCTGTTCGCCACCGACCGGGCCCAGGACGTGATCGACCGGGCGGTGCAACTCCACGGCGGCGACGGTGTGCGCAAGGGCGGCATCACCGAGCGGCTCTATCGCGAGATCCGGGCGCTGCGCATCTACGAGGGGGCATCGGACGTCCAGAAGGTCATCATCGCGCGCCAGGCCATGGCCGCGGAAGCGGGAGGATAACATGCCTTCACACACCCTCGGCCCGAGCGGCCACACCGACAGTTTCGCCCGCGACAACCTGCCGGCGCCGGACCTCTGGCCCGATTTCCTGCTCGATGAATTCGCCTATCCCGACTGGCTCAACGTCGGCCACGAACTGACCGACGCCATGGTCGGGAAGGGCTTCGGCGATCATGTCGCGCTGATCGGCAACGGGCGTATCCGCACCTACAAGGAACTGGCTGACTGGACCAACCGCATCGCCCATGTGCTTGTCGAGGATTACGGGCTGGAGCCCGGCAACCGGGTGCTGATCCGCTCGGCCAACAATCCGGCCATGGTCGCCGCCTGGCTGGCCGCCACGAAGGCCGGCGCGGTCGTCGTCAACACCATGCCCATGCTGCGGGCCGGCGAACTGGCGAAGATCGTCGACAAGGCCGAGGTTGCGCTGGCGCTGTGCGACACGCGGCTGATGGACGATCTCGTCGCCTGCGCCAAGACCAGCCGCTACCTGAAGCGCGTCATCGGCTTTGACGGCACAGCCAACCATGACGCCGAACTGGACCGGGCGGCGCTGTCCAAGCCGGTTCGCTTCGAGTGCGTCCGGACCGGGCGCGACGATGTCGCGTTGCTCGGCTTCACGTCCGGCACCACCGGCGACCCGAAGGCGACGATGCATTTTCATCGCGACCTGATGATCATCGCCGACGGCTATGCGCGCGAGGTTCTCGGCGTGACACCCGACGATGTCTTCGTCGGTTCCCCGCCACTGGCCTTCACCTTCGGCCTCGGCGGACTGGCGGTGTTTCCCCTGCGCTTCGGGGCCACGGCGACCCTTCTGGAGCAGGCAACGCCGCCAAACATGGTCGAGATCATCCAGACCTACAAGGCGACCGTCTGCTTCACGGCGCCGACGGCCTACCGCGCCATGCTCGCGGTCATGGAGGAAGGCGCGGACCTGTCGTCGTTGCGCGCGGCCGTGTCGGCCGGTGAAACCCTTCCGGCGCCTGTCTACGAGCAGTGGATGCAGAAGACCGGCAAGCCGATGCTCGACGGCATCGGCTCCACCGAGATGCTGCATATCTTCATCTCCAACCGCTTCGGCGATTCCCGGCCGGCCTGCACCGGGAGGCCGGTGGCCGGATACGAGGCGAAGATCGTCGACGGGGACATGAACGAGGTGCCGCGCGGCACGATCGGCCGCCTGGCCGTCCGTGGTCCGACCGGCTGCCGCTATCTTGCCGATGCCCGCCAGGCAGATTACGTCCGCGATGGCTGGAACCTGACCGGCGATTCCTTCGTGCAGGATGAGGACGGCTATTTCCACTTCGCCGCGCGCAGCGACGACATGATCATTTCCGCCGGCTACAACATCGCCGGTCCAGAGGTCGAGGCGGCCCTCCTGTCGCACCCGGACGTGCTGGAATGCGCGGTCATCGGCGCGCCGGACAGCGACCGTGGCCAGATCGTCGAGGCCCACGTCGTTCTCGTCGAAGGCGCGGCTGCCGGCCCGGAAACGGTCAAGGCGCTGCAGGACCACGTCAAGGCGGAAATCGCGCCCTACAAGTATCCGCGTTCGGTCGTCTTCACCGGCGCCTTGCCCAAGACGCAGACCGGAAAGATCCAGCGCTTCCGGCTGCGCGGGGACAACTGACATGCATTGCGCAGGGGGAAAGCCGTCATGATGAGCCAGATCAATCCGCCGGGCTGGGCCCGCCCGAAAGGCTATGCGAACGGCGTGCTCGTCGATGGAAAGCGCCTCTACACCGGCGGCCAGATCGGCTGGAACGCGGAGCAGGTCTTCGAGACCCGGGATTTCGTCGGCCAGTTCGAACAGACGCTGCGGAACATCGCCGCCATCGTCGAGGCCGCGGGTGGCTCGGTCGGCGATATCGTCCGGCTGACCTGGTTCATCACCGACAAGGGCGAATATGTCGCCCGCCAGAAGGAAATCGGCGAATCCTACCGGCGTGTCATGGGCCGTCATTTCCCCGCCATGTCGGTGCTGGTCGTCGCCGGCCTGATCGAGGACGAAGCCCTGGTCGAGATCGAGGCCACGGCCGAAATCGGCTCCGGAACAGGCTGATCCCGGCCCGTTCAACGAACACGGTTAGCGGTGTACCGTCCACGTCCCGGAAATCGTCACCGGGCTCTCTTTTCGGCTGTCGGTCGAATGCGCCTGGAACGATCCGCTCCCGCCGTCCGCCGACGCGGTGCCGCTCAGCGTTCCCTCGAAGGGGAAATCGGCAACGATCTTGATCATGAGCGAGGAGACAGTGCCCATCCATTCGTCGCCCCCTGACGAGGTGTTCCGGGCCGGAAGGGGCTTGGAAACCCCCTTGATGCGCGCGGTGATGCTGCCCTTCTCGTCGATTTCCCCGGTGATCTCGGCATCGCGGGATTCGACCTCGCTTGGCACGGACAGCGAGCCGGAGACGCGGCCGTTGGCGATGTTCAGTGTAATCGACCCGGTCCAGTTCCGCGTCCGGCCGGACTGGTTCCAGACCAGGCTGCCCTTGAGGACGAGGATTACCTCGCGAAGGGCTTTCAGGGCCTGCGCGACTTCCACCGACTGGCACAGGTCGAAACTCTGTTGCAGGTAGCGCACCGCGTCTGCCCGGTTGCCCTGCTTGAGGAGCAGAAAGCCTTGCTCGCCGAGTTGGGCGGCCAGCCGTTCCGTATCGGTGCCCGGTTGGCAGGCCGCGTCTTCCGCCTGCGTGATCACGTCGCGGCGCAGCTTGACGAGATCGTCGAGAGCCTTCTGGTAGATCCCGGAATCCTGGCCATGCCGGACGGCAAGGGCAAGCAGCCGCGCGAAGGCTGCCAGGTGCTGGTCGTCGTGCGGGTCCAGAACGCCGTCGTCCTGCAGCTTCTGGCGAACCAGGTTGGCGAACCGCAGTTCCCATTCGGTCGATTGCGGATGCTGCCCGCCGGTCACCTTTTCCAGCTGATCGAGGATGATCGCCGCTTCACGGACGTTGCGGTCGTCCTCCACGTCCTCGTCGGTCCCTGTTTCGGCCCCGGCTTCGTCCGCCGCCTTTCCGTCTGTCGACGTCTCGCCCTTGGCATCTGCCTTCTTGCCGGCCATGGAGGCTTTCGTCTTCTCGGCCAGCGTGGCCGCGATCGCCTGGGGCGAAGCCTTCTTCGCCAGCTCGGCGACCGCCTTGTAGCGGCTGTCGCCGGTCTTGGTGTAGAGGTCGCGCATCATGGCCTCGAAGCGCTGCTGCTTGCTGCCGTAATCCTTGTACTTGTCCATCATGGACTTGTAGGTCTTCTCGCCCATCGCCGCCTTGAGCTTGTCCTCGAACTGGGCCTGCAGCTCGGCATGGACGCGGGATTCGAGGTAGGTCTTCGCCGCCCCCGCCGGGTCCTTCGAGGCCTTGTCGGCGATTTCGGCTGCCGCTTCCATCCAGGCCACGGCCTGCCCCGATGTTCCACCCGTCATCGCGTTCAACGACTGGATCATCGCGTCGGCGCCGGCCGCCAGCGCCTTGCGGGCCTCGGCGTTAAGGACGTCGATCCCGCGTTTCCCGAGTTCACCGGCCGTCACGCCATAGGTCTGCGCGGAATCGTAGTCGCCCAGCAACGCCTTGTGCATGGCCGAGGACAGGCCCTTCCTGGGATTGCTGAAGGGATCGATCCGCGGATCATCCCTGGCCATGTGATTCTTTTCATCGAAGAAGCTGCGCCAGAAGGTCCCGGAATTGCATTTCTTGAAGGCTTCCGTGTGGCTCTCGTCGGCACACTCGGCCAGGGTCCTGAGCGCTCCCTGCCTCTTCAGCGCTTCGAAATAGGTGTCGAGCGCGGGCCGGTCGATGATCCGCAGGATTCCGCGGTCGTCATAGGCGATCACGCGCCGTTCCGCGAGGATCGACAGGATGCGCTCCCGGTCTTCCCGGTTCCGCGAAGCGCCGCTCAGCACGTCCAGCGCCCTGTCGGCAAGGCCGGCTGCGGTGACGGGCAGCGGGCTGATGCTCGCTGTTGCTGCCTGGGCCGGGCCGGGTGCCGCCATGGCAAGCGCGATGGCAAGAAGACCGCCCGCCAGGCTCGGCCTGGCAGCAGCATGTGATTGCCTTCTCACGCGGATCGTCATCACCGTCACCCCTCGCCCTTGCCGCCTGTCAGACAGGCCGGCGGGGACAAGGATTAACATCGCGCCGCGCCGGTGCCGTTGACGGACATCAATGTGCTTTCCCGGCGATCGGCCAAGGTTCGTGCTGGAGATCGTTCCGGGTGAAGTCGAGGATCATGACCATCGCAAATCCTGTTTGCGCCGCAGCCTGTGCCCTGTGCCTCGCCGTCGTGGCGACGGGTTCCGCTGGCGCCGATACGCCTGTTCGCCTCGCGCTGGTCGAAGGGCTGGTGCAGAAATACGACCCGTTCAAGGACATCGACACCGGCGACCTGACGCCGAAAGCGCCGCCCCCGGCCGCGGCCGTTCCGGCTCCCGCCCCGCCGCCCGGTGCACCGCAAACCCCGGCAAAGGACGCAGCGGCGCCGGACTACGCGCCCGTCGGCGACGTCCAGACGGCGGCGATCGACAATGCCGGCGCAGTGCGCAACGGACCGACAAAGGCCGTGACGATCAACTCGAACGACCCCCTCCTCGTCCACTCCATCCGGACCTATCACTGGAACAATGGCCGTGGGCGCAAGCCCGGAACCATCGCGCTCAGGAATGCGGATGGCAAGGTTTTCGGCCCCTGGCCGGCGACCGGCCTGCCCGGGCAGGGCAATGTCCGCGATGCCTACTGGCTCGTCGAACCGGGCGCGCTGCTGCCCCCCGGAAAATACGAGATCGTCGATTCCGATCCGGCAACATGGGCGACCAACAAGGCGGCCGGCGACCGTGGCTTCGTCGTGCTGACCTACCAGAAGATGACGCAGGCCGGAGACGCGCCAGGGACAACCGGCATGGGGCAGCCCGCCGAAGGGTCGGGGTTCATGTCCCGTACGGACGCCTTCGCCAAGGCGGTCGCCATCCTGATCGGCGATCCCTACGGCCAGACGGAAGGCGAGGTGGCCGGCAACATCAGGGAGCAGGCCTTCCATCCCGAAGGCCCTGCCGGTGTCTGCGAGGATGTCAGGAAGCCGACCTGGGAGTTCCATGTCGTCGTGGTCACCGACAACAAGGACAATTTCAACAACGGCGTCATCGACGGCTATCTGGCGCTCGATGCGGCGACCGGCGAGATCATCTGCGCGAACCTGCCGTTGCTGCAATAGGCGGGGCCGGTCCGCCGGAGGGCGCACCGCATTTTCGTCGTCAGGCGCTTTCGAGCGCGACCGTGCGCGATGCCAGGTGGCGGTCGATCGCGGCCACGTCCGCCGCTGACAGCCGCAGCCCCAGCTTCGAGCGCCGCCAGACGAAATCCTGCGCTGTCCGGACCCATTCGTTCTCCGCGGCCCAGTCCAGTTCCCGTGCGCTCACACCGGGCGCGATCTCGCCACCAAGGTCCGCCCACGACGCCGCGCCGCCGAAAACGGCCTGGCACTGGGTGCCGTACTGGCGGAACAGCCGGCGCACCGTCTGCGCATCCATGAAGGGCAGCATGGCTTCGAGCTCCGCCACCAGCGCGCCCCGCTCCGCGACCGCGAAGTCGCCGCCGGCGAGTGGCGCGGCATGGGTCCATGGCCGGGTGGCGCGGCTCAGCCCCTGGTCGATCTTCTCCAGCGCGCTTTCGGCGAGCTTGCGGTAGGTCGTGATCTTGCCGCCGAAGACATTGAGATAGGGCGTGCCGTTCAGCCGGTCGCTCTTCAGGACGTAGTCCCGCGTTGCCGCGGTCGCGGAACTGGCGCCGTCATCGTAAAGCGGACGCACGCCGGAATAGGACCAGAGGATATCGGCGCGCGTCACCGGCTGGCGGAAATAGCGCGACGCGAAGGCGCAGAGGTAATCGGCCTCGGAGTCCGAGCAGACCGGTTTCACGGCCGCGCCGTCGTGTTCCGCGTCCGTGGTGCCGATCAGGGTGAAGTCTTCCTCGTAGGGAATGGCGAAGATGATCCGCCCGTCCGTACCCTGGAAGAAATAGGCGCGGTCATGATCGTAAAGCTTGCGCGTGACGATGTGGCTGCCGCGCACCAGGCGCACCTTTTCCGTCAGGTTCAGGTGAAGCCGCCCGCGGGCGACGTCTTCCACCCACGGACCGGCCGCGTTGACGAGCATCCGCGCACGCATGCTCCGGCGGCCCTCCGGCGTATCGACCGTGACGCGCCACAGGCCGTCTTCCGGTTCTGCCGAGACGACCGTGCTGCGGGTCATGATGGACGCGCCGCGTGCCGCCGCATCCCGTGCATTCAGCACCACCAGGCGGGAATCCTCCACCCAGCAGTCGGAATATTCGAACGCCCGGGTGAAGCGCGAATCGAGAGGTAGTCCGGCGGGGTCCTTGTCGAGGTCGATACGGCGCGTGCCCGGCAGGATCCTGCGTCCGCCGAGATGGTCGTAGAGAAACAGGCCGAGACGGATCAGCCAGGCCGGGCGGCGTCCTTTCATCCAGGGCATGATGGCGGTCAGCAGGCGCGACGTCGGCGTCGTGCTCTCGAAGCGCATCGCCGAATGAAGCGGCAGGACGAACCGCATCGGCCACGAGATGTGCGGCATGTTCGTCAGCAGGACCTCGCGTTCGACTAGCGCCTCGCGCACGAGCCGGAACTCGAAATATTCGAGGTAGCGCAAGCCGCCGTGGAAAAGCTTGGTGGATGCCGAGGAGGTTGCCGAGGCAAGATCGTCGCGTTCGGCGAGGGCCACCGAGTAGCCGCGTCCCTGGGCATCGCGTGCAATTCCGCACCCGTTGATCCCGCCGCCGACGATGAAGAGGTCGTAGATACGCTTCTGCTCGCTGGTCATGGTTCTGTCAGTCCGACCTCTTGGCTATTGGGCTATGCCGCGCGCGCGGCGGAGGGTTTCAGCAGGGCGCCGGCCGTCTGTTCGTCGGTCACGAGGATGGTGGCGAAGCCGCGGTCGAGGATCGCCCGCATCGCCTCCACCTTCTGCTTCCCGCCCGCCGCCAGCACACGGCGCGGCACGTCGATGATGCCTTCCGGCCCGATTCCGACGCAGCGGGCGTTGAGCGGGTGGTCGAGCGGCATGCCGTCGGCGCCGATGAAGCGGCCGATGAAATTGCCGATCGCGCCGGCGTCGCGCGCCAGCTGGTAGTCGGCGTCGCTCAGCATGGACGCCTCGCGAAGGCTGCTCATGCCCAGCCCGCCGATGCTCAGCAGCGCGAGGTCCGCGGACCTGGCACGCTCCATGGCGTCCTGCGCGGCCTGCTGCGAATTGATCGCGATGGTTGCTTCCTCCGTGTCGCATAGGATCGGCGCCGGGATGAAGAAGCACTCCGCCCCCAGGCGCTCGGCCAGCACCGCGGCAGCCTCGTACTTGTCCTGCGTGGTCCGAGTCGCCAGCGTACCGATCATCGACACGACGGACAGGTGATCGGCTGCATTGGGCTCGATGGCCATGGCCAGCGCCCGCAGGGTCGATCCCCAGGACGTGGCCACCGTCATGCCGCTCTCCAGCAGCGCCGAGATCATCGACCCCGCGTAATGGCCGATGACGTCGGATAGCGACACGTCTTCGCTGGTGTCCGACGGGCAGACGAAGGCGGCGTCGAGGCCGAAGCGGCGTACCAGCTGGCTTTCCAGGTCGAGCCGTTCGGCGAAGGGAACGTCGATGGCTATGCGCACCATGCCCTGTTCGCGCGCCTGCGCGAGCATGCGATGCACCTTGAACCGCGTGATGTTGAGCTGCTTGGCGATCTCGTTCTGCGTCAGGCCGAGAATGTAATAGAGATGCGCCACCCGCGCGATGGTTTCGCTGGCGGCACTGGTGCGCAACGCGCTTCTGTTCCAAGGCGTGTTCATGTCCCCGACCCCTCTCTGGTGGCCTCCTTGTGCCATGAACGGCTGGTCATGTCTTGCCCGCTTGAAGGAGGCGGGAGCGAATTGCACATTTGTTCGTCTCTGAAAAATTTGTTGCACAAATGTAGGAAGAGTGCAACAAATTGAAAAAAGCAGAAACTGGATGATGGGAGGAGCCAGTGAAGCTCGGCGTTCTGTCGGCTGATCGACCCCTGGTGTGGATGTTGCCGCTGATCCTCATGCTGGTCGCATTCACGATCGTGCCGCTGTTCTACAACATCTGGCTCAGCTTCCATGAGTACGCGCCGTTCAAGCGCCAGCTCGTCTACGTCGGCATGGAAAACTGGAAGGCCATGTTCGGGGACTCCCGCATGTGGGAGTCTTTCGGCATCACCATGTTCTATTTCGTCGTCGTCCTGTCGATCGAACTGGTGCTGGGCATGGCGATCGCCATGCTGCTGGACGAGGACGAGTTCGGCTTCGGCCTGCTGCGTTCGGTCCTGACGCTGACCCTGGTCGTCCCGCCGGCCATCGTCGGCATGATGTACCTGCTGATCGAGGATCCCGAGTTCGGCGTCCTGACCTATGTCCTCTCGCTGTTCGGCATCCTCGACAAGTCGACCCCGATCCTCGCCACCGCCTCGACGGCCCTGTGGGGCGTCATGCTGGCCGATGTCTGGCAATGGACGCCGTTCATGGTCCTGATCTTCCTCGCCGGCCTGCGCTCGCTGCCGCCGGAGCCCTACGAGGCGGCCATGCTCGACGGCGCGTCGGCCTGGATGACCTTCCGCCGCATCACTTTGCCGCTGATGAGCAAGGTCATCGCCGTCGCCGTGCTGATCCGCGGCATCGATATCTTCCGCATGTTCGACTACGTCTTCGTGATGACGAGCGGCGGCCCGGGAACGTCCACCTACACGCTTTCGCTCTATTCCTGGCAGCAGACCTTCAGCTTCATCAAGTGGGGCTACGGCGCCACGCTCTCGCTGTTCGCGCTCTTCGTCATCATCGTCATCGCGAACCTCTTCATCTGGGCAGCAAAGGTTCGCTGGTAATGGTTGTCCGCTCCAGATCCTCGCGCCTTCTTCGCACGTTTGCCGGCTGGGCGGTCGTCGCGCTTTTCGCCTTCCCGCTCTATTACTGGCTGACCGTGGCCTTCAAGGATGGCAACGAGATTTTCAACTGGCCGCCCAAGGTCTTCTCCTTCACGCCGACGCTGAAGAATTTCGAGGAGGTCTTCGGCATCTCGCTGGGCTTCGGCTTCGGCGAGCAGCGGGAAGTCCTGCCCGGCGGCGGCAACTGGCGCATGGGTCCGCGGCTGTGGGATTCCATCGTCATCGCGGTCCTTTCCACCTTCCTGGCGGTGACCATCGCCACGCTCGCCTCCTACGCGCTGAGCCGCATGAACTTCCGCGGCCGCCATCACTTCGTCTCCTGGGTCCTGTCCACCCGCATGATGCCGCCGGTCGCCGTCGCGATCCCGGTTTTCTTTATCTACAAGGACCTGAAGCTCCTCGACACCTACACCGGCGTGATCCTCATTCACGCGCTGATGAACCTGCCGCTGGCGGTTCTGCTGATGAAGAGCTTTTTCGATGACATTCCGCGCGAGATCGACGAAAGCGCCATGGTCGACGGCGCCTCGCGCTGGCTGATCTTCCGCCGCATCGTGCTGCCCATGGTCAAGGGCGGCATCGCGGCCACGGCCGTCCTGTGCTTCATCTTCTCGTGGACCGAATTCCTGTTCGTCCTGACGCTGACGCAGACCGGGCTGAAGACGGTTCCCGTCGTCTCGTCCACCTTCGTCACCTCGACCGGTACCGCCTGGGGCAACATGGCGGCGCTGGGTGCCGCGGCCATGATCCCGGCCTTCATCTTCATCCTTCTCGTGCAGAAGCACCTCGTGCGGGGGCTGACGCTCGGGTCGGTGAAACAGTGACCAATCTGGCATGTTCAAAGGGAGGAAAACCATGAACGACAGTGACCGGAAACTCTATCGCGCCAAGCTGGTGGACGACTTCGTCAAGGGACGGATCAGCCGGCGCTCATTCCTGCGCAACGCCGGCATGCTCGGCCTCGGCGCCGCCGCGCTCGGCTCCGGCGTCGTCCGTCCGAACCGCGTACTCGCGGCCGGCGAGGACCTGACCCCGTCCAAGGACGTCCTTGACTGGGTTCGCGAAGTCTCCAAGCCCTTCGCGGGCACCACGCTGCGCCTGGCCACGGAATCCACGCCGCCGTCCAACGCCATCAACAGCCAGCTGAAGAAGTACTTCGAGGAAGCCTCCGGCATGAAGGTGGAGATCGAGGTCCTGCCGCTGGAGCAGGTGCTCCAGAAGCTGACCCTCGACATCGCCTCGCAGCTCGGCACCTACGATCTCTACTACATCGACCAGTCCTGGGCTGCTTCCGTCAGCCGCGACGTCTTCGATCCGCGCGAGCAGATCGCCGACAAGCCGGACCTGGCCATGCCGAACTACAACATCGACGACTTCCTGCCCGCGCTCGTCGACGGCATCTGCAAGTATGAGGATCGCTGGGTCGGCGTGCCTTACGACATCCCGATCTTCATCATGCAGTACCGCAAGGACATTTACGACAAGATGGGCTTCAAGGCGCCCGAGACGCTCGAGGAATACTACGAGCAGGCCAAGGCGATCACCGAGGAGATGGGGCCGAACATGTACGGCGCCACCGGCCAGATGAAGTCCGGCCACTATTCGCTGGAATGCGACTGGACGGCCTGGCTGTGGGGTCATGGCGGCTCGATCTTCAATTCCGACGGCAAGTTCTCCGGCAACGACGAGCGTGGCCTCGAGGCGATGGACTACTGGCAGCGCCTGTTCAAGACCATGCCGCCCGGCGTGACCGGCTGGACCTGGGACGGCGAAGGCCAGTCCGTGGCCCAGGGCGTCGCCGCGTCCATGATGAGCTGGGGCGAGTTCTTCCCCTATTTCGACGACCCGAGCGCCACCAAGGTCTCGGGCCTCATGGAAGCCGCGCGCTGCCCCAAGCCCAAGCATGCCCTGCGCACGGTCAACGAGACCGGTTACGGCGAAATCCCGGGCGTTGGCCACCAGGGCGGTTCCTCGCTCGCCGTGTCGCGCAACTCCAAGAACCCGGACGCGGCATGGGTCTTCATGCAGTGGGCGACCTGCTACGACACCCAGGTGCTGATCACGGCGCTGGGCGGCGGCACGGGTCCGACGCGCGAAAGCGTCTACGACGATCCGCGCATTATCGCCAACCGCCGTGTCGGCGCGGGCACCACGCGTCACCTCGACGTCGTGCGTGAGACCATTGCCAAGGACATGGGTTCCGAGCCGGACCTGCCGCAGTGGGCCGAACTGTCCAACGACACGATCCCGGTTCGCCTCGGCAAGTATTTCGCCGGCGAGTACGGCTCTGCCAAGGAAGCCATGGACGACATCGGCCAGGCGGTCGACAAGATCGTCCAGGGCTGACGTCCGTCCGGACAGCAACGCGCGGGGCGGCGGTTTGGCCGCCGCCCCGTACCAGCGGCAACAAGAAAACAGCGAGTGGATGATCGATCATGGCCGACAAACCTCTTGTCGCAATCACGGGCGCGAGCTCCGGTATCGGTGAAGCAACGGCGCGGGCCTTCTCTGCAGCCGGTCACCCGGTCCTGATGATGGCGCGGCGCGTCGACCGCATGCAGGCCATGAACCTGCCGAATGCCGTTATCGCCGAGGTCGACGTGCGCGACCGGGCGCAGATCGCGGAGGCCGTCGCCAGGGCGGAATCCGAGTACGGCCCCGTCGACATGATGTTCGCCAACGCCGGCCTCGCCCGCCTGGCCGATATCGGCCGCCAGCCGCCGGAAGAATGGGACGAGATGATCGACATCAACACCAAGGGTGTGATGAACACGGTCCACGCCGTCATGAATTCCATGATGGAGCGCAAGCACGGCACGCTGGTGATGATGAGTTCGATTGCCGGACGCAAGGTCTATCCCGACCATACCGTCTACTGCGGCACCAAGTTCTTCGTTCACGCGGTGTCGGAATCGCTGCGCGAATACCTGTCGGATTACAATGTCCGCGTCCTCGTCGTGTCGCCCGGCGTCATCGAGACGGAGGTGCTCTCCGGTGTTCTCGATGAGAAGACGCTGCGCGAATACAAGGAAAACAAGGTTCGCATGGGTGGAGGCATCGGCCCGGACATCGTTGCCGACCTGATCCTGAACGCCTATCAGCTTCCCCAGGAAGCGCTCGTCCAGGAAATCTGCCTGACGCCGACGCGTCAGAAATTTTGAGGCGCTTTGCATGGCCACCGTCGAATACCGGAAAGTCGGAAAATCCTTTGGCTCCGTCGAGGTGCTCAAGGACCTGTCGCTCGAGATCGAGGATGGCGCGTTCGTGGTGCTGCTCGGCGCCTCGGGCTGCGGCAAGACGACCCTGCTGCGCATGACAGCCGGCCTGGAAACCGTCACCGCGGGCGAGGTCGTCATCGACGGGCGCGTCGTCAACGACATGCACCCGCGTGACCGGGACATCGCCATGGTTTTCCAGAACTACGCGCTCTACCCGACGATGAAGGTGCGCGACAACATCGGCTTCAGCCTTGAGGTCGCGAAGAAGTCCAAGGCGGAAATCGCCCGGAAGGTCGAGGAAGCCGCCCGGGTGCTCAACCTGACCGAATACCTGGACCGCAAGCCGGCCGAGCTCTCCGGTGGCCAGCGCCAGCGCGTCGCCATGGGCCGTGCCATGGTGCGCGACGCCAAGGTCTTCCTGTTCGACGAACCGCTGTCCAACCTCGACGCCAAGCTGCGCGCCCACATGCGCGTCGAGATCCGCCAGCTCCATGACCGGCTCGGCGCCACCACCATCTACGTCACCCACGACCAGATCGAGGCCATGACCATGGCCGACAAGATCGTGCTGATGAAGGGTGGCAAGATCATCCAGGAAGGCTCGCCCGACGATCTTTACGACCGGCCCAACAGCCGGTTCGTCGCCGAGTTCATCGGCTCGCCGCAGATCAACCTGCTCGACGGCCGGATCGAGGCCGAGGAGGGGGCGGTCCGCTTCCGTGCCCGCCACCTCGTGCTGGACCTGCCCCAGGCCTATGCCGCCCATGCCGGCAAGGCGGTGGCCTGCGGCATCCGCCCCAACGACGTCACGCTGGATCCCGATGGCGCCATCACCGGCACGCTGCAGATCGCCGAGAAGACCGGCGCCGACGTCCAGTTCCACCTCGATGTGGAGGGCACGGAATTCGTTGCCGTCGCGCCCCGGTCGGCCTATCGCCATGGCGGCGAACGCATGTCCTTCGCCATCGACCCTGAAAAGCTGCATGTCTTCGACGAGGCAAGCGGCGAGCGCATCTCAGTCTGACCGGGCAGGAACGTATGACCACCGCCGCCGGCACACCGAAAAACTGGACCGCCCTGATCGACGAGATCTGCGATGGCCAGTGGATCAACCCGCTCAACGGAAAGCGCTACCCTGCGCCGCCCTACGACAGCATCGTCTTCGCCGAGAGCCTGAAGGGCCGCGAAGCCGATCTCGTCGCCGCGCTCGGGTTCAAGCCGCCCTTCGCGGTCGTGTCCGACCAGAACACGCACAGGGCCATGGGCGAGCGCATCGCCCGCGCGCTCAGGCCGCTGGGCGAGGTTACCGAGATCGTTCTCGACCATCCCCATGCCGACATGGCGACCGTGCGCGACCTCGTCGAGCGGCTGAAGCCCTTTGCCTCGGCCGTGGCGGTCGGGTCCGGCACGATCAACGACCTCACTAAGTTCGCCACGCTTCAGAACGGCACCCGCTATTGCGTCTTCGCCACCGCCGGCTCGATGAACGGCTACACCTCGACCACCGCTTCCATCACGCTGGACAGCGGCCTGAAGGTTTCGCTGCCCGCGCAGGCGCCCGCCGGCTTCTTCGTCGATCTTGAAACCTGCGCCGAGGCGCCGGCCTGGCTCAACGCCGCCGGTTTCGGCGACTGCTTGTGCCGCTCCGTCGCCCAGATCGACTGGTGGATGTCGCATCGCATGCTGGGCACGGCCTATCACCACGTGCCCTACCTGCTGGAAATCCCCGACGAGATCACCCTCATGGAGCAGGCGCCCGGCATTGCCAGGGGCGATATCGAGGCCGTCGGCACCCTGTTCCGGGTTCTCACCCTCTGTGGCCTTGGCGTCAGTTTCACCGGCGTCTCCAACCACGGCTCCATGGGCGAGCACCAGATCTCCCACTACATCGACTGTTTCGCCGGAGACCGCCACCCCGGTTCCGTGCATGGCCAGCAGGTCGGCGTGGCAACGCTGACCATGGCGCGCATCCAGCACCGGTTCCTTCAGAGCGAAACGCCGCCCGCGGTCCGGGCGACGCGGATCGACCCCGACGACATGGCACGGCGAATGGGACCCGAAGTGGCGCGGCAATGCGAGGAGCTCTACCGCCGGAAAGCCTTCGACGAGGCCGGCGCGGAGGCCTTCAACCGGCGCATGGAGCAGATCTGGCCCGAACTGCGCGCGGAATGCCTGGACATGGCCGTCGCGCCGGAAACGCTGCGCAAGTACCTGGCCGATGCCGGCGGCCCCACCTCCGCCCAGTCGCTCGGCGTGGCGGTCGATTTCTACCGCGAGGCCGTCACCCACGCCCACGAGATGCGCGACCGCTTTTCCTTCGCCGACATCGCCTGCGACAGCGGCATCCTCGGCGAAATGGCGATGAAGGAGGTCTGAGCCATGCGGCCGATCGCCGACATGCCGGATGACGTCGCCGCCGGGATCCGGGTCCTGTTCACCGATATCGACGACACGATCACCACCGAGGGGCGGCTCCACGCTGCCGCCTACCAGGCGCTGGAGGATCTCCACGAGGCCGGCATTGCCGTTGCACCCATCACCGGCCGCCCGGCCGGCTGGTGTGACATGGTGGCCCGCTTCTGGCCGGTCGCCGGGGTCGTCGGCGAGAACGGCGCCTTCTACTACGCCTATGACCATGCCGCCCGGAAGATGATCCGCAAGGCCCACCCGGCCGTCGAGGCGCACCTCGCCGATCCGGCGCGTTTCGATCGCATCCGCGACCGTGTCGCCCGCGAGGTGCCGGGCGCGGCCATCTCCGCTGACCAGCCCTTCCGCCTCGCCGATCTCGCCATCGATTTCTGCGAGGATGTCGAGCCGCTGGCCCCGGCAGATGTCGCGCGTATCAAGGCCATCTTCGAGGAGGAAGGCGCCGTCGCCAAGGTCTCCTCCATTCACGTCAACGGCTGGTTCGGCGACTATGACAAGCTGACCATGTCGCGCACCTTCGCGACGGATATCCTGGGCCTGGACATCGACGCTAGGAACAGCGTGGTCGCTTTCGTCGGCGACAGTCCCAACGACCAGCCGATGTTCGGCTTTTTCGACAATTCCTGCGGCGTGGCCAACGTGCGTGATTTCGAGGCGCAGATTTCCACGCCGCCCAAGTGGGTGGCATCGCACAAGGGCGGCGCCGGCTTCCGCGAGATCGCCGATTATATCCTAGCCGCGCGGCGCGGCGCGTTGGCCAGAGGACAGGGCACATGAGCGATCTTGTTGTCGGCATCGATTCCTCGACCACGGCCACCAAGGCCATAGCCTGGACGGAGGATGGCAGGCCCGTGGCCGAAGGCCGCGCCGATATCCAGCTGTCGAGCCCGAAGCCGAACTACTACGAGCAGGATCCGGAGGAATGGTGGTCCTCCACGCGTACGGCCCTGTCGCAGCTGACCGCGGCGATCGATCCGTCGCGCATCAGGGCCGTGGCCGTGAGCAACCAGCGCGAGACGCTCGGCGTCTTCCGCCGCGACGGGACGGCCGTCCGCCCGGCCATGGTCTGGCTCGATGACCGCGCCCGCCCGATCGTCGATGAACTGGCCGGCATGCTCGGCACCGACCCTGACGGCACGCCGGTCATCCATCGCATTTCCGGCAAGCCGGTCGACGTGATCCCCGCCGTCAACCGCATCTACTGGATGATGCGCAACGAACCGGACCTGCACGCGAAGGCCGATATCTTCTCCGACGTGCACGGCTACCTGACGTTCCGCCTCACCGGTCGCTGGGCGACGAGCTGGGCCAGTGCCGATCCGCTCGGCCTGTTCGACCAGGAAGCCAAGCGCTGGTCGCCCGAGATCATGGCCGCTGCAGGCATCGATGCGAGCCGTCTTCCCGAAGCCGAGCGGCCTGGAACGGTGCTGGGTACGGTTGGCAGGGCCGTCGCGGCAGAGACCGGGCTGCCGGAAGGCACGCCGGTGGTCGCCGGTGGCGGCGACGGCCAGCTGGCCGGGCTCGGCTGCGCCGCGCTGACCCCCGACACGGCCTACCTGAACATCGGCACCGCGCTGGTTTCCGGCATCCACGGCGCGGCTTTCCTGAATTCCCCGGCCTGGCGGACGATGGGCGGTCCGAGCGGCGAGGGCTATTACTACGAGGCCTGCGTGCGGGCAGGAACCTTCACCGTCAACTGGTTCCTTGACACGCTCTGCGCCGGCGAAGCCGGCACCGCCGGTGAAATCCTGTCTCGGCTGCAGCGCGAAAGCGCGGACATCCCGATCGGCTCGCACGGTCTCGTCATGATGCCCTACTGGCAGGGCGTCATGTCGCCCTACTGGGATTCGGCCGCGCGCGGCGCCTTCATCGGCCTGTCCGGCGCCCATTCCCGTGCCCACATGTTCCGGGCGCTTATGGAGGGCCTTGCGCTGGAACTGCGCCTGTCGGCGTCGGCCGCCGAGGCGGCGCTCGGCCAGACCGTGGAGCGGTATGTCGCCATTGGCGGCGGAGCGGCCTCCGATATCTGGCGGCAGATCTTTGCCGATGTGACAGGAAAGAGCGTTCAGCGCTCGGAGACCGTTGAGGCATCGTCTCTTGGCGCGGCTGTTTGCGGGGCGGTGGCAGCAGGCTGGTACCCCGGCTTCAGGGAGGCTGCGTCGGCGATGACCGGCAGGATCGTCGCCGTCTCCGATCCTGATCCGGGGGCCAGGGCACGCTACGATGAACTCTATGCGGTCTACGAAGGCCTCTACGAGCGCCTGAAGCCCGTCTACGCGGGCCTGGACCGCTTCGTGGGAGATCGCACATGACCCGGGTCGTCATCATCGGTGCGGGCGTGATGGGAACGGCATTCGCCACGCCGCTCTCCGACAACGGCATGACGGTCGATCTGGTCGGCACGCATCTCGACCGCGATCTCGTCGCCGCCATGCAGGAGAGCCGCGTTCACCCGCGCCTCAGGGCCCGCATCGGCCAGACCGTCACGCCGCTCCAGGACAGCGAACTCGCTGCCGCGCTGGAAAGGCCGGCCGATCTCGTCGTCGTCGGCGTGTCCACGCCGGGCATCGGCTGGGCAATCGACCGGCTGGCCGAAAGCATGCGCGGAACGGCGCCGGTCATCCTGCTCACGAAGGGGATTGCCGAGACCGCCGACCGGGTGGAAATCCTGCCCGACCTCGTCCGTCGCGAACTGGCAGCCCGCGGAGTTGCCCATGGCCCGGTCGGTGCCGTTGGCGGACCCTGCATCGCCGGCGAACTCGCCGCGCGGCGCCAGACCTCCGCCATCATCGGCTTCGACGACAAGGCGCTTGCCGCCGGCTGGGCAGCAGCAATGTCGACCGGTTACTATCACCTGGCCCACACGGACGACCTGACCGGGCTGGAGATCTGTGCAGCGTTGAAGAATTTCTACGCCATCGGCGTTTCGGTGCCGTCCGGCCGGCTGGCCGGCGATCCGGCGGTCAACGACGCAGGCCTCAACAACGAGACCGCCAGCCTGTTCAACCAGGCCGTGACCGAACTGTCCCGGATCGTTGCCGTCTCCGGCGGCGATCCGGCGACCGCCTTCGGCCTGGCCGGCCTGGGCGACCTCCACGTCACAACGCAGGCCGGGCGCAACAGCCGGCTCGGCAAGCTTCTCGGCGAGGGGTTGAGCTATCGCGCTGCCATGGCCGGACCTCTGAAGGGCGAGACCGTGGAAGGCACGCTGGTCGCCGCTTCCCTGAAGGCGCCGCTGGGCGCACTGGCAGGCAGCGGCGGGCTGCCGGCGTCCCGCGTGCCGCTTGCCAACGCCATCGTGGCCGCGGTCACGCAGGACAGCCCCCTGCAGGTGGATCTTGCCGCTTACCATCTGAATTGAGCCGCCCCGCGGCACCGAAGTCCTGCCGGCCCGGCAGGCCATGACGAGTTGAGAAGACAGGAAACCATGACACACAGCGCAGACGACATCGCCATCCGCCAGTCGATCATCGACCATTGCCTGAAGATGAACGGCAGCGGGCTGAACCACGGCACCGCGGGCAACATCTCGGTGCGCCGCGACGACCACATGCTGATCACGCCGAGCGCCACGCCGTACGAGGACCTGACGCCGCAGACGATCGCCGCCATGCCGCTGGAGCGCGACTATGGCAGCTGGGACGGACCGTTGAAGCCGTCGACCGAGTGGCGCTTCCACCTCGACATCATGCGCGCACGGCCCGACGTGAACGCCATCGTTCACACCCACGCGCCCTATTGCACGACGCTGGCGCTGGCACGCAAGGAAATCCCGGCCGGCCACTACATGATCGCCGCCTTCGGCGGGCCGACGATCCGCTGTTCCGGCTATGCCCGCTACGGCACCAAGGAACTGTCGGAAGAGGCAGTGAAGGCGCTGGAAGGCCGCAACGGCTGCCTGCTCGCCAACCACGGCATGATCGCCGTCGGTCCGTCGCTGGAAAAGGCCATGTGGCTGGCGGTGGAACTGGAGATGCTGGCCCGGCTGTACTGGCAGGCGCTGCAGATCGGCGGGCCGGTGATCCTGTCCGACGAGCAGATTGCCGAGACCATGGCCGGCTTCTCCAGCTACGGCCTGCAGGACAAGCCGGCGAAGCACTGAGGCCGGCGGGCCGGTTCGGTCTCGACAACCGGGGAAAGCGCGGTCATTGTCCCGCGCTTGAAGGGCCCGCGTTCCATCGCGGGCCGGAATCTCCAGTGGAAGAGACATGAAGACCCAATCCGACAATCATCTAGAGCTGCGCGAGGCGCTCCGCGATCTCTGCGCCGAGTTCAAGCCGGAATACCACCGCGCTCACGACCAGAACGCCACCTACCCGGTCGAATTCATCGATGCCCTGACCCGTGCCGGCTGGCTGGCGGCCATGATCCCGGAGGAATACGGCGGCTCCGGACTGGGTCTCACCGAAGCGACCATCGTGATGGAGGAGATCAACCGGGCCGGCGGCAATGCCGGCCACTGCCATGGGCAGATGTACAACATGGGAACGCTGCTGCGTCACGGGTCGGACGCGCAGAAGGCCCGTTACCTTCCCGGCATCGCCAGCGGCGAACTGCGCCTGCAGTCCATGGGCGTCACCGAGCCGACGACCGGGACGGACACGACGAAGCTCAAGACGACCGCGGTCCGCAAGGGCGATCGCTACGTCGTCAACGGCCAGAAGGTCTGGATCTCGCGCATCCAGCATTCCGACCTGATGATCCTGCTGGCGCGGACCACGCCGCTGGCCGAAGTGAAGCGGAAATCGGATGGCCTGTCGGTCTTCATCGTCGACCTGCGCGAGGCTATCGGCAACGGCCTCGAGGTCAAGCCGATCCGAAACATGGTCAACCACGAGACCAACGAACTGTTCTTCGACAACCTGGAAATCCCCGCCGAGAACCTGGTCGGCGAGGAGGGGCGCGGTTTCCGCTACATCCTCGACGGCCTCAACGCGGAACGCACGCTGATTGCCGCCGAATGCATCGGCGACGGCTACTGGTTCATCGACAAGGTCACGGCCTATGCCCGCGAGCGCGTGGTGTTCGACCGGCCGATCGGGCAGAATCAGGGTGTGCAGTTTCCAATCGCACGGGCCTTCGTCAACGTCGAGGCGGCCAACCTGATGCGCTTCGATGCCTGCCGCCGCTTCGACGCCGGCGAGGACTGCGGAGCCCAAGCCAACATGGCCAAGCTCCTGGCAGCCGATGCATCGTGGGAAGCCGCCAATGCCTGCCTGCAATTCCACGGCGGGTTCGGCTTTGCCGCCGAGTATGACGTGGAACGCAAGTTCCGCGAAACGCGGCTTTACCAGGTGGCGCCGATCTCGACCAACCTGATCCTCTCCTACGTGGCCGAGCACATCCTCGACCTGCCGCGGTCTTTCTGACGATTTTGGGGGCTGGAAAGTAGAAGAGGGAAGCGCCGCGGGCAGGAGGCGCTTCCCTCTTTGGTCCGCTTTCGGGGGGGCAGGAAAAGCGGACGAAGTGACCGGCTGCGGTGCGGGGAGGGCTATCGGGAGCCGTTCACGCAGGGGTAATGCCCCGCCGGATTAAAGGTTCCTCAAGGATTCAATTTTTTTCGGCGTTGGCCTCGATGGCATAGCGGCGGTGGTTCTGCGGCGAGACGTGACGCACGGCCGCCGTCGCCATCAGCAGCAGCGGAACGGCCACGAAACCGCCCACCGGACCCCACACCCAGATCCAGAAGGCGATGGCCAGCAGCACGATGAACGGGTTCAGCGTCAGGGTGCGGCCGAGCACGTGCGGCGTGACGATTTGCGCTTCGATCATGTTGAGAGCGAGATAGACCGCCATCGGCGCGAGATAGCCCGTCGGTGTCGAGGCCGTGGCGAGCCCAACGCCCAGCAGGATGACCGCCATGATCGCGGGTCCGACGTAGATCGCGTAGTTCAGCAGGCCGGCCAGCACGCCCCAAAGGAGCGGAGAGGGTACGCCGAGCAGGGCCATGGCGACGCTGACGAAAGCCCCCAGCGCCATGTTGATGGCGGTGATCGACATCAGGTAATGCGACACGAGCGACTCCACGTCCCGGAAGACATGGGCGATGCGCCAGCGCAGCCGGCGGTCGAAGCACAGGCCGAGGACCGAGAAGCGCAGCTGGTGGCGGGTGGCCATGAAGAAATAGAGGCTGGCCAGGAACAGGATGATCTGCATGCCGAGCGTCGGGGCGAGCCAGGCGACGCTTTCCGCCGTCGAGCTTCCCTCGACCTTGACCGAGGCAGCCTGGCCGCTCTGGCCGAGAGCGTTGCGCATGCTGTCGCTCATGCTGTCGAGCGTGGTCAGCAGGTCTTTCCAGTCGGCGAGAATGGCCTGCGCGCGGACCCAGATAACGGGTATCTTTTCCGTCCATGCCGACAGCGGTATGACGATGGTCGCCAGGACGGCCGAGATCAGCGCCAGGAAGGCAAGCACGACGGCTGCTGCTGAAACCGGCGCCGGAACCCCCGCCCGTTCGATGCGGTCGGCCAGCGGGCCGAACATCAGGCCGACGACGAGAGCCAGTGTCACCGGCGCGATCAGCACCTGGCCATGGTCAAGCATCACGGTAAAGGCAAACAGTCCCACAAGAATGGCCGCGACTTGCGCGGCCAGCATCAGGAACTTGTCGAACGATCCCTTGGTCGAGGCAGCCTTCCTCGTCTGGGTGGGCATGAAATGGCGCATGGGCGTTCCCCTTGGACAACTGGGCAAACGCCTGGTCATGCCTTTGGGTTCCAGCGCCGCGTCAGGTTGCGATGGGAATCGAGATGGAAATCGTCAGGCCGCCGGCGTGATAGGTCCGCTCGATGGACCCGTGCATCTCGCCGCGGATGTTGGCGTCGATCAGCCGGCTGCCGAACCCGCGCCGTTCCGGTGGTGTCCCGCCCTCGTTGGGAAAGCTCTCGTCCCAGGTCAGGTGAAGGGCGCGGTTCTCGCGGCCCGGGTTGGTCCACGCGATCGAGAGCACGCCGTCGGGATGCGAGCCCGCACCGTATTTCAGCGAGTTGGTGGCCAGTTCGTGAAAGGTCAGCGCCAGAGCCTGGGTCTGCCGCGCATTGAGCGACAGCGCCGGCCCCGTGATCAGCGCTTCGTCCAGTTGGGCGCCGTAGATCTGCTTGAGTTCCGTGATGATCAGGTCACGCAGTTCCGCACCGCTGCCGCTCGAACGCGTCAGCAGGTCCTGCGCGTTGGCCATCGACTGGAGGCGCGAGGAAAAACTGGCCGAAAAGCCGTCGAGGTCGTCGCTCGATGCGGCGGTCTGGCGCGCCATCGCCTGGATGCGTGCGATGGAATTCTTGATCCGGTGCTTCATCTCCTGCAACAGGAGATCCTTCTCCTGGGCCGCGGACTCCGAAAGTTCGGCCAGCGCCTGGGCGCCCGCGACGGATTTCTGCTGCCACCGCGTCGCGGCTGCCATGGCGGTGGCAAGCAGAAAGGTGATCAGTCCCGTCAAGAGCGTGTAAACGCCCGCGAAATGCTCGGCGAAGGCCGGCGTCTCGTGCAGGTTCACCTGCCAGCGGCGCCCGGCAATGTCGAATTCCCGCGTGGCATGGAAGGAGACCGCATTGCTGTCGGGGTCGTATCCCGCGGTCGAGTAGAGCAGTCCTTCGCCCTGCGGGGCATAGGCATCGCGGGTTGCCAGTTCCACCGGCAGCGGCCGCCCCTTGAGCGCGGCATCATGCAGGTCGCCGGCCCGGAATGGCGCATAGATGAAACCGTCGGGCACTTTTTCGCCTGCTGTCGCAACGGGGATGTAGACAAGGAAGCCGGCCTGTTTGACCGCCGTGATTTCCTGCACCAGGGTCACCGGCGCCGAGGCCGAGATTTCCCCGGTCTGCAACGCCCGCCACATGGCTTCCCGGCGCCGCTTTTCCGAGAACATGTCGAATCCGAGTGCCGCCCGGTTGCGGGTGTTCATCGGCTCGATCAGGAGGATTGCGGTCCGGACCGCCTCGGTACTGTCCGGCCAGACGTCCCTGTCGATGCCGTAGAAACGCCGCAGCGCCTGCCGGGTCGTGCCATCGTCGTCCGATTGCAGGATCTTCGCGTAGCCGATGCCCTGGATACCCTCGAACCGGCTCTCGAGGCCAAGCCCCGAGATGAACGCAGCAAAGCTCGGCCGCGACAGCTGGTCGCCGTCCGCCTGGTAATGCGACGCTGCAGCCACCAGCAGGGCGATATGCTGCTGAACGCGTTCCTCGATCCGGCTGACGGCCTCGTCGGCCACCAGGTCGAAACGGGCCTGTGTCGCCACGCTCTCGGAACGATGGACTGCCGACGTGATCGCCAGACCGATCAGGCCAACAAGCAGGAAGACAAAAGCGGCACCGTATCGTTTCAACTGCACAGGCTCTTCGAGGAAGTCGTCAGACAGTAGGACGCTTTGCAGTGTTCCGAAAGGAATTTTATCGGCACTTCACAACAGGCCGGCAGGCGGGCTCCGATCATCTCAGGACGTGGCGGGTATCCTGCCGGGCGGCCTGCGCGACCATCGGGCCGCTCTCGTCCGCAGGTGCCCCTTCCACGGGCTTGACCGCGGCCTCGAACCGGCCGTCATCGGTCACGTTCCAGACAATTTCCATTTCGCGGTCGTCCGCGGGATCGACGGAGAGGCAGCGCGCGATCACAAGGCCGGCGCGCCTGTCGACCTGGCCGAGAACAGGTGCGATATCCTGTTCGCAGGCTTGTTCCGTTTCGTAACCGACGACCGGCGATGGATAGACTTCGCAGCTATCCGGCGTATTGCCGCAGGAAACGATCAGCATGAGGGCGGCAAGATGTTCCATGGCTCTTCTCTCTGGTTTGCTGCCGTTAAAACGCCGATGGGTCAGATCGGGTTCCGCCGTTCTTTTTCGGGCGAACCCGGTCAACTTGACGCTTCTTGGCGGAACTCTCGCTGGCTGGTTTCGTTCTCCTGTGCTTCCACCGGCTGCAGCGCAGCCGAGCCTCCCACCCAACAGGACAAAACCAAGGAGTCGAACGATGAACTGGAATCAGATCGAAGGAAATTGGGAACAGATGAAGGGCAAGGTGCAGGAACAGTGGGGCAAGCTGACCGGCGATGATCTGGATGTCATTGCCGGCAACCGCAAGCAGCTGTCTGGCAAGCTTCAGGAGCACTACGGCAAGCGCCAGGAAGAGGTCGAGAACGAGATCGACAGCTGGCTGTCGCGCCACTGACCCGCGCGACCGCGCAAGACTGGAACCCCTCCCGAGTGATCGGGAGGGGTTTTTTCATGGATTGTGTACGAAGGCGGACCCTGCCGTCTCCATCTGGCTGAAACCATGCGCATCGCCTGGAACATCGCTCAGGATGAGCCAGGCGCCTGAGGCCAGGACCACCATGACGGCGGCGGCAAAAAGCCATCCGGCGGAAGCGGTTGCACGGGTAACGCGGGAACTGGTCTCGCTTCGGTCGCGGGTGCTCATGACATCTCCTTTCAGGAAATGAAATTCACAACCCCGGGGACGGGTTCCGGCCGTGCGGGTAAACATCTGGCGGCTCTCTTTCCTCAGGCGAAAAGAACGGGGTTGGACCGTTTATCCCTGCGGCATCTGCTTGAAGGTCAGCAGGTAGGTGAAATGGTCGCCGTCGCGCTTCACCTCGCCGGTGCCGCCGACGGCGGCCGGCGTGATGCGATTGAGAACCACGCTGGCGAAGGCGTCGGCCTCGCTTTCGTCCGCCGGTGCGCCCATGCCGTTGGTCGCATGGGTCCAGGTGATCACCACCTGCGCGGGATCGTCCCCGGTTGTGTCGCAGGTCACGCGGATGTCGGGACGGACGCCGAGAGCCGCCGCGGCTGCCAGCGCGTCGACCAGCAGCTCGTGCAGCGCCAGCCCGACGTGCAGGGCTTCGCTGGGGGAAAGCAGCGGGTCGTCGCCCTTGATGGCCAGCACGACGTCGTTCGCGTCGAGGTACTTGGCCGCCTGGGCACGGACGAGGTCCCGGAAGTGGGCCCCGCGCCAGCTGGAATCCGTGACGAGGTCCTGCGACTGCGCGAGCGAATAGATCCGCCCGCGGAAAACCGGCAGGAAGCTGGAAAGGGTCGTGGCGCCCCGGGCGGTTTGGGAAACGATGCTCAGGATGATCGCCAACAGGTTCTTGGAGCGGTGGCTGACCTCCCGCAACAGCGCCCGCAGCATCTGTTCGCGGCGGTGTTCCTCGGTCAGCTCTATGATGGTCGTGTGGATGTGGGAGGTCGCGCCGCTGCCCGTCCGGTTGACCACGAATTCGAACCGGCGCTCGCTCGGCCCCGTCGTCATCAGGCTTTCCGGCTCGCCGCTTTCAAGCACGCGGCCGCGGATGTCGGTCAGCGTCAGGCCGAGGTCTTCGCCGTAGAGGCTTGGCTCGTCGGGCTCGCTGTCGGGGGATACCGTCCAGCAATCGGGAAGGTTCGCGATGTAGATGTACCGGCCATCCAGGGATTGCAGCGTGGCGCCGACAAACGACTGGTTCAGCGCCCGGACGATAAAATCGCGGAATGCGCTGTCTTCCCGGTTCTTGCTTTCCCATGTCAGGCGCTGAGGCATGGCGGCATTCGTACACATCACGGGAGATACGGCAACAGGCGCCCGGTGGGAGCGCCTGTTGGGATCAGGTAGAGGGGGGTATGAAACGCGTCATGCCCGGCGGAAGAGACCGGCGATCAGCGAGATGACGAGCGCGGCCAGGAAAAGGAAGAAAAGGACCTGTGCGATCCAGGCCGAAGCGCCGGCAATACCGCCGAATCCAAGAACACCGGCAATGATTGCCACAACGAGGAAGATGAGCGCGTAGTAAAGCATCGAACGTCTCCTGATTGATGATAGGCAATAAACGGCTGCGGGTGGCTTTGGTTCCAGCCTACACCGGAAGTTCGCTTCAGGCGGCGGTCTCCGTTACGGCTTCATTGAAGAACAGGGCCTGGCTGATAAGCGCCTTCACCATCTGCGGGTTGAACGGCTTGGTCACCAGGAAGGCCGGTTCCGGCCGTTCGCCGGTCAGCAGCCGCTCCGGGAAGGCGGTGATGAAGATGACAGGCACCTGCGCCGTCTTCAGGATGTCGTTGACCGCGTCGATGCCGGAACTGCCGTCCGCCAGCTGGATGTCGGCCAGGATCATTTTTGGAGCGGTCTTTTTGAACAGTTCGATCGCTTCCGAATGGGTCCGGGCGATCCCCGTCGCTGTATGGCCGAGATCCTCGACGAGGGCCTCGATGTCCATGGCGATCAGCGGTTCGTCCTCGATGATCATGATGTCGGTTGCCACCTGGCGCGAAATGTCCTCGGCCGCTTCGACGAGATGGGCATCGACATCGGCTTCCTTCAGGCCCAGGATCTCGGCAGTCTCCGTCGGGGAGAAGGATTCCACCGACGTCAGCAGGAAGGCCTGGCGGGCGATCGGGCGAACCTTGGCCAGGTTGGCGGCAGCCCGCTTTTCCCAAGCAAAGGGCGATTCCGGCTCGGGAATTTCGATGGCCGTGGAACGCAACAGGCTGGAGAAGAGTTTGTAGAGCGAGACGCGGTCGGAACTCGTCTCGGGAAACAGCGAGACATCCGCGATCAGGGCCTCCAGGGTCGCTGCAACATAGGCATCGCCGGATGTCTGGGAGCCGGTCACGGCGCGCGCGTAGCGGCGCAGGTACGGCAGGTGAGCGGCGATGCGGGTGGATAGTGACATGTTTCTTGTTCTCCCCTGTCCGGTATGGACGTTTCGGTAACATGGAGACGCGCGGCGGAAAAAAAAGTTCCACCTTGTTTGGAACTTTTTTGTCGGCGAGGCATTCAAGCGGAAATTGGATTGGGCTGGTTTGAAAGGTTTGGCGTGACAGACAAAGTAGATTCCACTGTATCGACCGCGGCGCAGGCAACTGGTGATGCCGTGTCCAGACGGCTGCGTGATTATTATGATTCCGTGAAGGAAGAGGCCATCCCCGACCGCTTTCTCGACCTCCTGGAACGGCTCGATGAAGCCGACCGGTCGAGTGCGCGGCGTACGGCAGCGACGGAGAATGCCAGTGAGTGAACCGATGGCTTCCGGCACCGCAACCGAGGACGATCGCGCGTTCAAGCGGGACATGCTGGCCGCGCTTCCCAACCTGCGCGCCTTTGCCGTTTCCCTCACCGGCAAGCATGACAAGGCCGATGATCTTGTCCAGGAGACGATCATGAAGGCCTGGTCGAAGCAGCACCTGTTCCAGCCGGGTTCCAACATGAACGCCTGGCTCTTCACCATCCTGAGAAACGAGTTTTACAGCCAGATGCGCAAGCGTGGCCGCGAAATCCAGGACAGTGACGGCCTGTTCACTGAGCGCATGTCGGTCCACCCGGCCCAGTACGGCGCGCTCGACCTGCAGGACTTCCGGACCGCGCTCGACAAGCTTCCCGCCGATCAGCGCGAGGCGATCGTCCTGGTCGGGGCATCCGGTTTCGCCTACGAGGAGGCCGCGGAAATCTGCGGATGTGCCGTCGGCACGATCAAGAGCCGGGTCAACAGGGCGCGCAACCGCCTGGCCGAACTGCTGTCCGTCTCGGGCGAAG
Source organism: Zhengella mangrovi (assembly GCF_002727065.1). Taxonomy (GTDB): domain Bacteria; phylum Pseudomonadota; class Alphaproteobacteria; order Rhizobiales; family Rhizobiaceae; genus Zhengella; species Zhengella mangrovi. Next base: position 580,857 of record NZ_PDVP01000001.1, read on the forward strand.
GCGACTACGGACCGGACGAGATTTCGGCGACCGTGACCAAGCGTGCCTTTGCAGGCTGAACGCGCGTGGCCGGGATCACAGCAGTGAGACCGGCCAGACTTCCGGACCGGGACTTGTCCCGGTCAGCCGCGCAGCGCGGCAATCGTGTCGCGCACCGCTTCGATCAGGTCGCCGTTGACGAAGGGCTTGGCGATATGCCGCCAGGGCGACGGCGACCGGACCACCACTTCGGAGGCGCTGACGAGCACGATCGACGTTCCCTGCTCCATCAGCCGCTTCATCCGGTCCATGAATTCCACGGTCAGTTCCGGGCAGTCGCAGATCACCACATCCCATGCGTCGGCCGTCTCCGCCAGCGCCGTGACGAGTGTTGTCCGGCAGGCGAAGGCCTCCGAGACGATCCTCTCGATGTCGATCCCGATCAGCGGTTCGGGCTCCACGATCAGCAGGTTGAGGCTTTGGTCGGACATGTGCGTCTCTCCGGGAAAAACCCACAATGAACTTTATCCCGTCTGCGTCATTTAACTTTGACATGTTGGCCGGTGACGGCAGGGAACCCCTGGCTTGCCTGGGTGTGATGAAAACCCGGAGGGTTCGATGACTGGCAGGATCGACGTCAAGCGCGGCAAGACCGAGTGCATCAATTGTGCCCTGCGCTCGAGGGACTGCTTTCGCGAGTTCACCCCCAAGGAACTGGACTTCGTATCCACCTTCAAGACCGGCGAGCTTGCGGTTGACCGCGGCGCGACGATCCTCGTCGAAGGAGCGCACAGCGCCCATCTTTTCACCGTTCTCGACGGCGTCGCCTTTCGTCACAAGATCCTCGCCGACGGGCGCCGGCAGATCCTGAACTACGTCGTGCCGGGCGACCTGATCGGCCTGCAGGGCAGCCTGATGGGCGAGATGCAGCACACGGTCGAGGCACTCACCGACGTCCGCCTGTGCGTTTTCGAGCGCAGCCGCATTCCGTCGCTTTTTTCCAGCCATCCGAACCTGGCCTACGACATCACGTGGATTGCCGCCCAGGAGGAGCGCATCCTGGATGAGCACCTGCTCTCCGTCGGCCGCCGCACGGCGCTGGAAAGGGCCGCCTACCTGCTGGTGTTCCTCGATCATCGCGGCCGCCAGACCGGTATGGCGGAGAGGGCGAACGAATTCCGTATTCCCGTCACCCAGCAGCATTTTGCCGATACGCTCGGCCTGTCGCTGGTTCACACCAACAAGACATTGCGAAAACTGGCCCGCCGCCAGTTGATCCGCTGGACGGACCAGGGCTGCATCGTCACCGACCGGGACAGCCTCGAGACCATTGCCGGCTGGACCCCTGAAGACACCCGCCAACGCCCCTTCGTGTAAGGAACAAGAAGATGCGAATCGCCGCCGTGCTGAACAGGGAAGGGGGAACCCTTCGCACAACCGATGTCGAGCGGCTTTGCGCCGACCTCGGCGAAGCCTTTGCCGGGGCCGGGCGTCACTTGCAGTGCTGCGTCACCGACGGTGCGGGCCTGCTCGAAACGCTTGATGAGCAGACCGGCCGCGACGACATCGACTGCATCGTCGCCGGCGGTGGTGACGGCACGGTTTCCGCGGCGGCCGCCGCCTGCTGGCGGTCCGGCAAGACGCTGGCGATTCTTCCCTGCGGCACGATGAACTTCTTTGCCCGCACGCTTGGCGTCCCGCTGGATCTCGCCGAGGCGGTTCCCGCACTGGCCGGGGCGAATGAGGCCCTCGCCGACATCGCGACGGCGAACGGCCGCCCCTTCATTCACCAGTTCTCGGTCGGCATGCAGCCCCGCATGGTCATCGAGCGCGAACAGCAGGACTACAATTCCAGGCTGGGCAAGATACTGGCCAGTGCCCGGGCGGCCCTGTCGCCACTGATGCGGCCGCCATCCTTTCCGGCGGTCGTGACGGCCGACGGTGCGGCCTCGAAGACCCATCTGAGCCTGCTGGCCATCTCGACCAATCCGCACGGTGAGGGGCATCTGCCCTATCCCGACACGTTCGACGCCGGCCGGCTTGGGCTCTACCGGGCCCCGCCGTTGCGCCCCCGCGCGGCCCTGCAACTGGCAGCGGATCTCACCCTCGGCAACTGGAGCGCCAATGGCGATTTCGAAGCCGCGTCCGCCGATCGGGTCGTGGTCGAATTCCCCCGCAGGAAGAAGGGCGCCAAGGCCGTGGTCGATGGCGAACTGGTCGACCTGGAACCCGAAGTCGATGTCCGCCTGCAGCGCCAGGCCCTGCGCGTTCTCAGCCTCGCCGAACCCGTGCAGGCGCCGTCTTCCGCCGGTGTGAAGGCCGGCGCTGCGGCCGGCTGATCCCCGGGCAGGCCTTTCCGGCTGCTCCGGACATCCGCCCAAAGAAAAGCCCCGCCGGATGGCGGGGCTCTTTTTTGGCCGTGAAAGGCGCGGCCTTCATGACGTGTCGAGATCCGGCCGATCAGTCGGCGACGATGGCCCGCAGCATCCACAGGGCCTTCTCATGGAAGGTCAGGCGGGCGGTCAGCATGTCCTCGGTGACCACGTCGCCGGCATCGCCTGCCATGGTGGCGGCCTTGCGCATGGTGCGCACTGCCTTTTCGTGCGTGTCGATGAGGTCTTCGATCATCGATTTCGCCGACGTGTGGTCCACGGCCTTGGAGCTGGGCGCGAACTGGGCCGCGTCTCCGATCGAGATCGGCGCCAGGTGACCCAGTGCACGAATGCGCTCGGCGATCACGTCGGCGGCGGCAAACAGCGTCTCGTAGTGGTTCTCGGTCAGTTCATGCAGGGACTTGAACAGCGGACCCACCACGTTCCAGTGGTAGATGTGGCTCTTCACCGTGAGCTTGTAGGTATCCTGGAGGATACCGGTCAGGTGCTCGGCCATATCCTTGCGATAGGTGGCATCGAGACCGGTGTTGATCTTTTCGGAATGGGCCTCGGGTTTGAGGACGGCAGTTACATTGGACATGTCTTGGTCTTTCCTTCCGTTCGAATGACGGGGATGGCGGATGCGCTTCGCTCAGCTGCTCGAGATCGGGGCATCGGCGCTGCGATCGACGGCGCTGTCGATATGCTCCCCGTAGAGTTCGGCGCCGGCCCAGGCGATCATGGCGAACAGAAGCCCGGCGGCGAGAACCTTGAGCACTGGTTTTCCCCGTTCACCCTGGCGGGCTTCGTCCGGCTTGAGCGGACGGCTCATGGCAGTCTCCTTTCTGGAAATGGTATTGTGGTTCACTCCTCTGTCTCGTCTGCCTGTGCGAGCTGGCTGAGTGCGACCGCGACAATGGCCGCGACGCCCAGCCCCACAAGCCCTGTTCTTCGTCCGAGCATCGGTGCCGCGCTCAGCGCCGCGAGGGCTGCGAGCCGCGTGCCCGACTGGGACTTCTCGGCCTTCTGACGGTCACGCCACTTGAGGATCGACAGGACGGCCAGGATGCAGAGCGCGAGCGCGGCCAGCACGGCCGCGCCAGCCCCTGCTGCGGCGGGAATTCCATAGGTCTGCCCGGCCCAGGCGACGGCCGCGGCAAGGGCCAGCCCCCAGGCGCTGGCGAAAAGGAAGGCGGCCAGGGCGATCAGCAGGCCGTTTCGCTTGCGCCGCTGAACCGCTTCCTCGATGTTCGTTGCCATCAGCGACGTGATGACGGAAACCAGTCGGAACATGGATCACCGGCGCATCAGCAAAGCGGCGAGAAAGCCGATTCCGGCCGCGATGCCGATGGTCTGGATCGGCTTGCGGCGAATCTCGTTGCGCAGGATCCGCTCCAGCCGGTCGACCTCGCTTCGAGCATTTTCAAGGACGTCTCGCGACGCAAGAATGGCCTCGTCGACCTTGGCATTGGCCGACGTTTTGGCCTCGCCCGCCTTTGCCGATCCGTATTCGCCGATCGTCTGAGCCAGCTTGGAGATGTCACCCTTGAGCTGTCCGATCTGCGCCTCGATGTCGGCCGCGCTGGTCGAGCCGTTGTTCTTGCCGGAAATGGTCGCGGTGCGTTGCTGGGTGGCGGTCGCCATGGTTGTCTCCTTCTGTTTCGGTCGGGAGTCCAACGCGGCCGAATGAACGAAGTTCCGCCGGGTCCTTCACCACGAAAAAACCGGCCGCACGTGGCGGCCGGTTCTTGTCTTGCCGGTCGGCAATGACGCTCTTAGCGCAACAGCATCTCGTCGCGGTTGTTGGCATAGGCGTTGGCGTCATAGGCCGTCTGGTTCTCCAGCTGGTCCTGCGTGTAGGCCGTGAAGATACGCAGGTCACCGTCCTGGTTCTTCATGATCTGCAGTTCGCTGGCATCCAGCGCGACCGGCTTCTCGCCGATGCCGAGGAAACCGCCGACGTCCACCACGTAGGCGTCGAGCTTGCCGTCTGCCGTCACGATGACGTCGCCGATTTCGCCGATGTCTTCGTCATTGGCGCCATAGACGCGGGTCCCGAGCAGTTCTTCGGCGCTCAGCTTGCCCTCGGCCGTGGCCTGCCAGCCTTCATGGCTGACCGCAGCGGTGGTCTCCTTGTCGACCGCCTGATTGTCCATGGCCTGCTGGTCCTTGGCGGCCGCGGCGGGCTGATCCTTCGCGGCAGCCTGCTGCTGTTCGGCCGGGACGGCGGTGTTCTGGCCATCAGCCTTCGGCTGGCTCATCGCCGTCTGGTCCTTGGTCATGGCCTTCTGCTCGGCCGAAGCGTCGGCCGCCTGCTCGTTCGACTGGTCGCCGGTCACCGACGCCACGTCGAAAGCCGGGGCATTCTCGAGGTCCTGGCGGGTGGCATCGATCATCAGCCACTTTTCACCATCGCGCTCGACCCAGCTCAGCTTGTCGAAGTCGACGGCGACGTTTTTCTCGCCGATGCCGAGGAAGCCGCCGACACCGATCACCACGGCTTCAGCCTGGCCGTCCTTGCCCATGACCACGTCATTGACGTCGCCGACCGAGGCCATCCGGTCCATCATGCCGTTCTGCGCCTGGTCGCTGGCAGCGGCATTGCCGGTCGTGGCGTTCTCGGCCGTGGCCTTGCCGCCGGCCGCCGTCGTGTCCTCCTTGGCAACGCGGTCATCCTTGGCCGTCGTTTCGGTGTTCTGCTGGTTCGCGGCCGTCTTGTCGGCGGACTTGGCAGCATCGGCCGGCTGGTCCGCCTTGGCCATGTCGCCGGCCTTGGCTTCACCCTTTTCGGTGTAGACCGTGGCGCCCAGCAGGCGCGACGCCAGGATCTGGTTGGCGTTGGCCTCGAAATAGCCGGATTCGGACGTCATGTCCTTGCCCGCTTCGGTCGAGAAGACCGGCTGGCCATTGTTCGTCATGTCCTTGTTCATGGACTGGTCTGCAGCCAGGGCGCCCGATGTCAGGACGGCGACCATGGCAGTGGTGGCAAACAGCTTGCTAAGCATGATATGTTTCCTCTGTATGTCCGGGTGGCATATGGCCGCGCGGCGCAATTCGACTTCCACACCGGTTGCGCTGCGCGGCGTTTCGTTGACGATCTGTCAATGTGCGACTGCTGGCCTTGTTCCCCCGCCCTGACGATTTCTCTTCATCGCCTGCCGGACCGGCTCTCCCGGAACCACGCGCGCTCCGTTCCGTTCTCACTGCGAAACGAGAAGGAGAGAATGGATGAGAAAAGCCGAGATCCTGGCCATCGAACCGCTCACCCGCGACGTTCACCGGTTTCGCCTGTCCAGGCCGGACGGGTTCGCCTACGAAACCGGCGATGCGACCGAGCTGGCGCTTGATCGCGACGGCTGGCGCGACGAGGCGCGGCCTTTCACCATGACGTCCCTGCCGGACGAGGATTCGCTGGAATTCACAATCAAGCGCTACCCGGACCACGACGGCGTGACGCTTCGCCTCCACGAACTGCTCGTCGGCGACGCCGTGCTTGTCGGCGATCCCTTCGAGACCTTCCGCTATCGGGGCCAGGGCGTCTTCATTGCCGGCGGCGCCGGGTTCACGCCCTTCCTGGCGATCCTGCGCGGCCTGAAGGAAAAGAGCGCACTGGCCGGCAACACGCTGGTATTCGCCAACAAGACGGAAGCCGACATCATCTGCCGCGACGAACTGGACAAGATGCCCGGGCTGGAGGTGGTCCACGTCCTGTCCGAGGAACGCCGGTCCGGCATGCACCATGGCATGGTCGACGCCGAACTGCTGCGCGAGGTGACGGGCGGCGAATTCGGCCAGGAGTTCTATCTCTGCGGGCCGCCGCCGATGATGGAAGCCGTTCAGGATGCCCTCGATACGGTCGGGGTGAAGCCGGACTCCGTCAGCCTCGACGGCTGACCGCGGCCGGCGCACCGGGCACGCGCTATGTTTCAGGCCTTCACGTCAAGTGAAGGGCGGGGCGTCCCTGTGCCACGGTCTCGCCCCGATTGCTCCCTAGCCGGGCCCGCAGTTTCAATGAAATTGCGGGCTCGAAATGAAAAACAGGTTTGTTCTTGCCGTCACGCTGGCGGCAATCGCGGTTCCCCTTGCTCTCGACACGGCTTCGGCGCAATGCGGTGGCGCATCGTGGTACGCGTTGCACTCGCGCACCGCTTCCGGCGAGCGGATGAACCCCGCGGCGATGACCGCCGCGCATCGCACCCTGCCGTTCGGAACGCGCGTCAAGGTCACAAACCAGCGCAACGGGCGCTCGGTCATCGTGCGCATCAACGACCGTGGTCCATTCATCAAGGGACGCGTGATCGACCTGTCCAAGGCGGCGGCGAACCGGCTGGGTTTCATTGCGCGCGGGCACACCCGGGTCTGCCTGGCCAGCAGCTGACCGCGCCGCTCAGGCCCTGAGCAGCGCGCGATGATCGGCATCGCGCAGGTAACCGAGCGTTGCCAGCGCCGTGGCCGGCTTGCCGAAGAAATAGCCCTGGCCGCCACCGCAGCCGAAATCGACCAGGCGGTCGGCCTGCGCCTCTTCCTCGATCCCTTCCGCGACGACCTCCATGCCGAGGCCTTCGCACATGGCGAGAATGGCCTTGACGATATGCTCGGACGGCCGGTCACGCAGGATTTCGGACACGAAGGCGCGGTCGATCTTCAGCTTGTCGAACTGGATTTCGCGAAGCCGTCCCAGCGACGACTGGCCGGTGCCGAAATCGTCCAGCGACACCCGGATTCCGACCCGCCGCAGGTCCTCGATGATCTTGCGGGCAGAGGCCGGATGCGTCATGACGCCGGTTTCCGTGATCTCGACCTCCAGGCGCCGGGCGTCAAACCCGGTCCGGTCCAGGATCGCGAGGATCTGCTGTCCGGTGTTCTGGTCGACGAGTTGCGACGGCGACAGGTTGAACGACAGGAACAGATGGTCCGGCCATTGCCGTGCGGCCTCGCTCGCCTTGCGCAGGAGCAGTTGCGACAGCGGCCCGATGATGCCCCTGTCTTCCGCGATGGGAATGAACACGGACGGCGGCACGACGCCGAGGTCGCGGTCGTTCCAGCGCGCCAGGCATTCGAATCCGATCGTCCGCCGGCTGCTCAGGTTGACGATCGGCTGGAAGTGCGGCTCCACCTCGCCGGCCGATATGGCGCGGCGCAGTGCCTGCTCGACCCGAGCCACCCGCCGTGCGTCCTCTTCCATTTCCCGGCTGAAGATCGTGGCCATCGAGCGGCCGTTCCGCTTGGCCTGGTAGAGTGCGGTTTCCGCCTTCTGCAGCAGCAGGTCGGCACTGTCGTCGGCATTGTAGTAAAGCGCTCCTCCCAGCGATGCCCCGAGGCGCGCGGTGCGGTCGCCGAGGTCGTAGGGCGCCGAGATCACCTCGAGAAGCATCTGGCCGTGCTCCCGGGCACTCTTTTCCGTGAAGACCGCCGGGTAGAGAACCCCGAATTCGTCGCCGCCGATCCGCGCGACCAGGGCGCCTTCGCTCAGCGATGCGCGAAGCCGGAGCGCGACCTGGAGCAGGATCGCATCGCCGGCCGACCGCCCGAACAGGTCGTTGATCGGCTTGAATCCGTCCAGATCGACGATGCACACGGCGAAAGGCACCGGGTCGTCGGCATTGTCGCCGATCAGGCGGTCGATCTTGTCGCGGAATCGTTGCCTGTTGCCGAGGCCCGTCAGCGGGTCGGTCAGGTGGTAGTCGTGGCCTTCCGGCGACGATAATCGGGCCGTTGCGGTTCCTGCCATGGCAGCCTTGCTTTCGCCATTTCGAAGTAGGGAAGGCTAGGCGTGAAGTCTGAATATTCCGTTTGGCTAAAATATCGCAATCGAGCGGTCTTGCCACTCGCACAAGCCGGGCAGGCGGGATTCACGCCACCGGGTCGCCCAGCACCGCGCGGACATGCTGGACGAGGATCGCCGGCGAAAACGGCTTGGCCATGTAGTCATCGGCGCCGGCCGCCAGGCAGTCCTTCCGGTTGTTCATCTCGACATAGGCGGTGACCGCGAGGATGTACGGCCGCCAGCCGTCCCGTTCTCCCTCGGCCCGGATCGCGCGAATGGCGTCGAGGCCGCTCATGTCGGGCAGGTGGATGTCCATGAGGATGAGGCGCGGCCGGTGCCGGCAGGCAAACGCGAGGACCTGCTCGCCGGTTTTGGCGAAGAGCGCCCGGTAGTGTTCGGGTTCCAGCGCGTATTCGAAGGCCATCCGGTTGATGTCATTGTCTTCACCCACGAGGATATCGATCTCGTGCCCGTGGCTCGCTCCCATGCCGTCCTCCGCGGTTTCATGTTTGCCGGAAAACAACCATATGGTTGCACTCGCCGGCGCACCGGTAAATAGGCCGAAAGCCGCAGATGGCGGATCGTGGCGCGAGGCGATTGGCAAACGGGCCGCCCGGCGATACATCATCACCATCGGTTAGACGCCGGCACAGGCCGGGCACGAGGGAGCAAGCGGGAATGGCCTTGAAAATCGCGGTCCAGATGGATCATGTCTCCACCATCCAGATTGCGGGTGATACCACGTTCGCGCTTTGCCTCGAGGCACAGGACCGCGGCCATCGCCTGTTTCACTACACGCCGGACCGCCTGACCCAGGAGGACGGCCGCATATGGGCCCGCGTCGAACCCCTCGAGGTGCGCGACGAGAAGGGCCGCCACTACACGCTGGGTGAGCCCGTTCGCACCGATCTCTCCGAGATGGACGTGGTGCTGCTGCGCCAGGATCCGCCCTTCGACATGAATTACATCACGACCACGCACCTGCTGGAGCGGATTCATCCGCAGACCCTGGTCGTCAATGACCCGGCCTGGGTCCGCAATTCGCCGGAGAAGATCTTTGTCACCGAGTTCGCCGATCTCATGCCGGCGACCCTGATCACGCGGGACCGCGAGGAAGTCGCCGCCTTTCGTGCCAAGCATGGCGATGTCATCATCAAGCCGCTCTACGGCAACGGCGGCGCGGGCATCTTTCACATGCGCGAAGACGATCGCAACCTCGCCTCGCTGCTGGAAATGTTCGAGCAGGTGTTCCGCGAGCCCTACATCGTCCAGCAATACCTGCCGGCCGTCCGCCAGGGCGACAAGCGGATCATTCTCATCGACGGCGAGCCGGTGGGCGCGATCAACCGCATTCCGGCCGATCATGACAGCCGGTCGAACATGCATGTCGGCGGCCGGGCCGTCCATTCCGAGCTGACGGCCCGCGAACGCGAGATATGCGCCCGCATCGGCCCGGCACTGCGCGATCGCGGGTTCATCCTCGTCGGCATCGACGTGATCGGCGATGTCATGACCGAGATCAACGTGACGTCCCCGACCGGCGTGCGCGAGGTCAGGCGCTTTGGTGGTGCCGATATCGCCGCGCTGTTCTGGGATGCGGTGGAAACGCGGGTTTCGGGAGGCTGATCCGGGGCAGGTGTTCCCGGGCTGCAACCGGCTGCAACCCGGTTCGTGCAATGCGGGAATTCCGTTCCCGTCCTGTTCTTGATTTCTTCTCCTCGCTGTGATTTTGTGGCGGCAGGCGTGCTGACAACACTTGCTGCCGGACGCGAAGGGGCGCGGCCGGGGCGGGGAGACGACACATGGTGTCACGTGTCCGCACGGTCGCATTCCAGGGAATCGAGGCGGTTCCGGTCGATGTCCAGGTCATGGTCGCGCCGGGAAAGATGAACATGCACATCGTCGGCCTGCCGGACAAGGCGGTGGCCGAGAGCCGTGAGCGCGTCCAGGCCGCGCTGCATGCCTCCGGCCTGTCCATGCCGGTCAAGAAGGTCACGGTAAATCTCGCGCCCGCGGACCTGCCCAAGGAGGGCAGCCACTACGACCTCCCGATTGCGCTCGGGCTGATGGCTGCGCTCGGTGCCGTGCCGGCCGATGCTCTGGCGTCCTACGTGGTGCTTGGCGAACTCGCGCTGGATGGCACCATCGCGCCCGTTGCCGGTGCGCTGCCGGCGGCCATGGGTGCCAATGCCGATGCCCTCGGCCTCATCTGCCCCTATGCCTGCGGCGCCGAGGCCGCCTGGGCCGGCGAGGAAATGGATATCCTGGCGCCGCGCAGCCTGATCGCCATCGCCAATCATTTTCGCGGCACCCAGGTTCTGTCACGACCCGAGCCGATGATCCGCCAGCTTCCCGCCGGCCTGCCGGACATGGCCGATATCAAGGGGCAGGAAACCGCCAAACGCGCCCTCGAGGTGGCTGCGGCCGGGGGCCACAACCTGCTGATGGTGGGACCGCCGGGATCCGGGAAGTCGATGCTCGCCCAGCGGCTTCCTTCCATCCTGCCGCGCCTGAGCCCGCGCGAACTGCTAGACGTGTCGATGATCGCTTCCATCGCCGGCGAACTGGCGGGCGGCAAGCTTTCCGACCGCAGGCCATTCCGTGCCCCCCATCATTCCGCGTCCATGGCGGCCATGGTGGGCGGTGGCGTTCGCGCCCGGCCAGGCGAGGTGTCGCTTGCACACAACGGCGTCCTCTTTCTCGACGAGTTTCCGGAGTTCTCGCCCGCGGTCCTGGATTCCCTGCGCCAGCCGCTCGAAACCGGCGAATGTTTCATCGCCCGTGCCAATCACCGCGTCTCCTATCCGGCCCGGATACAACTCGTCGCGGCCATGAACCCGTGCCGGTGCGGCATGGCGGGCGAGCCGGGTCATCGCTGCGCCCGCGGGCCGCGCTGCCAGAGCGAATACCAGGCCCGCATTTCAGGCCCCCTGCTGGACCGGATCGACCTGCGGGTGGACGTTCCCGCCGTTTCCGCGGCCGACCTCATCCGCCCCGCGCCGGCCGAGACCTCGGCAACGGTCGCGGCCCGTGTCGCCCGGGCACGCGGTCTCCAGGCAGAGCGTTACCTCGCCCTTGGCCTGTCGCCGGCTACGACCAATGCCCACTGTCCGACAGCGCTTGTGGAACAGGTGGCTGGTCCCGATGCCCCGGGCCTGCAACTCCTGCAGGATGCAGCGGAAAAGGCGGGCTTTTCGGCGCGCGCCTACCACCGCGTGCTGAAGGTGGCGCGGACCCTGGCCGACCTCGACGGTGCCGACACCGTCGGCCGGATCCACCTGGCCGAATCCATATCCTACCGAATGGCCGGGGAGCGAATGGTCTCGGCCGCCTAAAGGGGAAAGAGCAATTCCAGCGAAAGTGGGCACCGGTTTCGTGTCCGGAATTGCGTTGGGGAAGAGACGATTCCAGCGAAAGTGGGTACCGGTTTCGTGTCCGGAATTGCGTTGGGGAAGAGACCATTCCAGCGAAAGTTGGTACCGGTTTCGCGTCCGGATTCGCCAGCCATCGAGGTTGGCCTGCTTCCAGGGCCGCTCTGCGATGAGCGGAAATCCACGGGCGTCGCGGCGTCGCCGGCCGTTCCCATGAAAAAACCCCGGCGGTCACCCGCCGGGGCCAATCGGGGCAAACGAACCGCGCAGTGCGGGGTTGTTTGCGAAAACGTCGGGCCGGTCAGGCGACGGCGCCGGAAATCCAGGACGACAGGGCCGTCTTCGGCGCTGCGCCGACCTTCATGTCGGCCACTTCGCCGCCCTTGAAGATCATCAGCGTCGGGATGGAGCGCACGCCGTACTGTGCGGCCAGTTCCGGGTTCTCGTCGATATTGACCTTGGCGATCTTGATCTTGCCGGCCATTTCACCGGCGATCTCGTCCAGCGCCGGGGCAATCATCTTGCACGGGCCGCACCACTCGGCCCAGAAGTCCACCACCACGGGCTCGGCGGAGCCGAGCACATCGGCCTGGAAGTTGGATTTGTCGATCTTGACGGTCGCCATCATTCGTTCTCCTTGCAGGAATCGGGTTGGCGACAATGTGGTCCTTCGCCAGCCGCTGTTCAAGTCACAACTTTGTCACGCCGGCCGTCCGTGTACGCGCAGCGCGGCCAGCGCCTCGGCCATAGCATCGCTGGGAAGGGTGATCAGGCGGGCGGTTTCGGTGAACAGCAGCGCGCAGGTCACCGGCCGGTCGGGCCAGAGCTGGCCGAGCAGCGCCTGGTAGAGCGCCATCTGGACGACATAGGCCCGCGGCACCTGTTGCAGCGAGGCCGGTGGCGGCCGGTTGGTCTTGAAATCCAGCGCCAGCACGCCCGTTTCGCTCACGTGCAGGCGGTCGATGATGCCTGAGACCGGGTGACGCCGCCCGGCGATTTCGACCTGGCCCGAAATCGGTACTTCCGCGCGTGATCCCGGTCCGAAGGCATCGGCGAAAGCCGTGTCGTCGAGGATGGCGAGGACGCTGGCCAGCGCCCGCTCCGTTTCGCCCCCGGGCCAGTCGGCCGCGGTGCGTTCCAGCCAGGCCCGCGCGGTCTCGGCACGCCGGTCCGGCGTCACGTCGGGCAGCATCTGGAACAGCGTGTGCACCGCGATGCCGCGGCGGATGGCCAGTGGCGGCGCGTCCGGCGCTTCGAGCACGGGCGATGCCGCGGGCGGCGTATCGCCGGGCTCCGGTTCGATCAGCACGGCGGCTCCCGAGGGCGAGAGCGGCCGCGGCAGGGTCTCGGCGGCAACCGGCCGCGCGGCGGGATCGAAAGGCAGGGGCGGTGCCGATGCCGCGGCCGGAGTGGTATCGGGAGCGCGAACCGGCCGCCCGGGCCCATCGGTCTCGCGATAGACGAGAATGGTCTCTCCGGTCACGCCATGGATCTGTTGACTGACATGGGGCGAACCGACCAGGCCCTCGTGGGCCAGCCGTTGCCAGGTGCCGTCCTTCTGGCCGGTCTTGCCGTGATAGCCGCAGACGACGAGGCGGTCTTCGGCCCGCGTCATCCCCACGTAGAGCAGCCGGCGGTACTCGTCCTCCGCCCGCGCGTCGTTCTCCGCGTCGATGGCGGCAAGCGCGCGGTTCTTGAGCGCGCCGGCGCGCCAGACGAAGCGCTTGATGCCGTCGCCCTGCGGCTTGAACGGTGTCAGCGCCGAACGGTTCTGCGTCACCACTGGCGCCGAGCCGCTGTCGACGAGGAAGACCACCGGCGCCTCAAGCCCCTTGGCGGCATGGGCGGTCATGATGCGCAGTTCCGAACGGCTCTGGTCCATCTCGCGCTTGACCTCGGGGCCGGCGGTTTCCAGCGTGTAGAGCAGGCTTTCCATGTCGCACACGCCCGTGCGCTCCTGCGCCAGCGCGAAGGCCAGGAACTCGTCCAGGATCTCGTCGGCCTCCGCGCCCAGCCGCGCGACCATGCGCCGGCGCACGCCGTCGCGCGCCAGCAGGCCGGCGTAGAAATCGGCCGGCTTGCGGAAACCGGCCTCGGCGCGCCAGGCCGAAAGTAGGGTCTCGGCGGCCTGGTAGCGGGGATCCTGCGCTGCCGCGTCGCGCAGGCACCGCCACAGGCTGCGCGAAGCCGGCCGCTCCAGGCCCAGGCGCATCAGGTCGCTGTCGTCGAGGCCAAACACGGGGCTCTTCAGCACCGCAGCCAGCGACAGGTCGTCCTCCGGCTGCATCACGAAGCGGCCGATGGCGATCATGTCCTTGACCGCGATATGGGCCGGAAGGCTCAGCCGGTCGGCGCCGGCCACCGGGATGCCGAGGTTTTTGAGCGCCCGCGACAGGGCGTGGATGAAGCGGTCGCGCTTGCGCACCAGCACCAGCACGTCGCCGGCGGTGATGGCGCGCCCCTGGCCGGGCAGGATCTCGCCCGCGGCGAGCCAGGACTGCAGCGTCGCGGCAATGCGGTTGGCCAGTTCCACCGCCGGCGCCGTGGCGTGGTCGATGCCTTTCGTCCAGTCCTCCTCCTCGTCGCTTTTCTCCGTTGCCAGTGAAGGCCAGACCTCCACGTGGCCGGGATGGCCGTCGCGGACGGCCTTGTGTTCCAGCACGTCGCCGTAGCGCGTCAGGCCCTTGCGCACCGCCTCGGCGGCGAAGACCGTGTCGACGGCCCGCAGCACGTCGGGCGTGGACCGGAACGAGTAGGTCAGCTTGACCGGTTCGAGCGGCTGACCGGCCGCTGCCGTCAGGGTCCGGAAATGGTTGAGCGTGGCGTCGAACGCGTCCGGCTCTGCGCCCTGGAACGAGTAGATCGACTGCTTTTCGTCGCCGACGGCGAAGATGGTGCGCGTGGCGCCGTCGCGCGCACCCTGGCCGGCGAAGAATTCCGAGGCCAGTCCCTTGATCACGTCCCATTGTACCGGGCTCGTATCCTGCGCCTCGTCGACGAGGATGTGATCGATGCCCCGGTCGAGCTTGTAGTGCACCCAGGCACTGGCATCCTGGCGTGACAGCAGGTTGGCGGTCCGGCGGATGAGATCGTTGAAATCGAGGAAGCCGCGCGACCGTTTCAGGAATTCGTAGCGCGCGATCAACCGGTCGGCGATGGTCAGTGCCGCTGCCGTGTTCTCCACCATGTCGAGCGTGGAAAGGCGGTCGGCAGCCTCGGCCAGAACGGCTGCGAACCGCTCGAACTCGGCCTGCATGTCCGGGAACAGCGCCGCCAGCTTGCTGCCGGGATAGCCCCGCGACGACCGCGCGATGACAGCGCCCTTTTCCACGCGCGTGAACAGCGGGATCAGGCCGCGCAGGCGATCCTCGGACGTGGCGCCCTGGAGCGCATGAAACCCCTTTTCGCCGAGGTCGCGCGGGGCTTTCGCGTCCTTGTCGGCGCCTTCGGTCGCCAGCGCCCGGAAACGCTCCTGCGTGAACCAGGCATCCGGCAGGATGGCCGCTGCGATGGTGTCCGCGCTGTCGGCCGGATCGAGCCCGAACGATTGCTTGAGGTCGCCGCGGCAGGCGTCACCCTCGTCGGCATGCTCCAGCCAGACGGTCAGTTCGTCGCGCCGTGCCACGATGTCCTGCATCAGCGTGTCCAGCCCGGTCTCGCCGGCCGTGGTGAGCACCGTCCCGAAAGCTGCGCCAAGCCCGGCATCGTCTTTCGCGGCGCCGCTCAGCAGCCGCCGTCGCGCCTCGCCGACGAGCGCGGCCTCCATGCGCCCGTCCAGCATCTCGAAATGCCCGGCGATGTTCGCTTCGAGCGGAAACTGATGCAGGATCGCCTCGCAGAACGCGTGGATGGTCTGGATCTTCAGCCCGCCCGGCGTTTCCAGCGCTCGCGCGAACAGCCGGCGCGCGTCACGCATCTGCGTTCCGGTCGGCGGCTCCCCGGTCAGGTCCCGCATCGCTGCCGCAAGCTGCGCGTCGTCGGCCATGGCCCACTCGCCCAGCGTCCTGAAGATGCGGTTGGACATGTTGGCCGCAGCCGCCTTGGTATAGGTCAGGCAAAGAATCTTCTGCGGATCGGCGCCGGCGAGCAGCAGGCGGATCACCCGTGAGGCCAGCACGTGCGTCTTGCCGGAACCGGCATTGGCCGAGACCCAGGCAGAGATATCCGGGTTGGCCGCCCGCGTCTGGCTTGCGATGACCTCGGGCGGAATGGTCAGCTTGCCGCTCATTCGCCCTCGCCCCCGTCCTTGCCGTCGTTGCCGGCCGACCATTCCAGCACCCGGGCGAGATGGTCGTAGTCGCCGTCGGCGGCCCCTTCCGCCAGCGGCAGCAGGCGCGAGACATAGCCCGTTTCCGCCAGGGTGTAGTAGGCCAGCATGGCCGTGAGCTTCTCCCAGCTCTGCTCGGCCAGGTCCTCGCTACTGACCGCGTCCTTGCCCGATCCAAGGACGGACTTGTGCTCGACCTCGCCACGCGCGCCAAGGCGCACATAGGCCAGGTCCCCGGGTTTCGTACCCTCCGCTATGCCGTCGAAGGCCCCGCGCATCGCCAGCGCGGCTTCCAGCGGCAATTGTGGCGCCAGCAGCGCGCGCACCTGCTTCGCGGAAGGCGGCGCGCCGGTCTTGTAGTCGAGGATGTCGGCCGTACCGTCGGCATGCAGGTCGATCCTGTCGGCCCGGCCGGACAGCGTCACGCCGGTCGGTTCCACCACGGTCCGCCGTGCACCGACCTCCGCGTGTGGCTGCGTGCCGGGGCGCTGGCGCTCCGCTTCCCAGTCCAGCAACCCGGGAATCATCGCCTCGAAGCGCGGCCACCAGACCGCCTCGATGTCGGCCGGAAGCGCCAGTTCGGCGAAACAGGCACGGCCGATGGCGACCAGTGCGTCGGATGCGTCCGGCGATTGCGGATTGATTCCCGCCTTGGTGAAGCGGTGCAGCACCTCGTGGAACAGCGTCCCCCGTTCCGCCGCGCCGGGGTCGCCGACCAGCGGTTCCAGCGGCCTCAGGTTGAGGATCTTGCGCGCGAAGATCGCGTAGGGATCGCGACGCAGGGTCTCGATGTCGGTGACGGAGAAATGCTTCGGCCGTTTGGCAAGCGGCGGCACCGGGGCCGGCCTCGCGGCAAAATCCACCCGCTCGTCCCGGTCCAGCATCCGCGCCCAGTCCAGGTAGGCGGCCCCGCGCGAGATCAGACCCTGCTCGGCCTGCGGCCCGGCAAAGGTCAGCAGTCGCTGCAGCCAGCGCGAGCGGCTCGCCGGGGCATTGTCCTGGCGCATGGACCGCGTGATGAGCAGGCGTCGCGCGCCGAGCGCCATCTCGAAATCATGCGCCGCCTGGCCGATCCGCCGCTCGGGCGGTTCCAGCGCCATCATCGATTTCATCAGCCGCGACATGAACCGGTCGGCCTCGGCCCGCCGTGGCCAGCTGCCTTCGTTCAGGCCGCCGAGCACCAGGAAACCGAAATCCTGCAGCCGGGCCTCCAGCTGGCCGAGGATCTGGACGCGGGTTTCGCCGCTGCTGCGCGGCTTGACCGTTTCCCCGGCCACGAGGGCAAGAAGGGCATCCGGCCATTCGCCGGGCGCAAGCGCGGTGGCTTCGCCGGAGGCGAGAAGATCGCGCAGGAGTTCAGCCAGCGTGTCGCCGGCTTCGCCGCGATAGAGCGCGGCCAGCCCGCCATCGGCATCGCGGCCGACCGCTTCCAGCGCCAGCACCGAGGCCCGGGCCAGCGCGCTCACGCTTGCAGTGGACTGGCCGCGCAGGGCAAGCAGGGGGGCTGCGGCAGCCGAAAGGCGCGCCGCCATGTCGAGGATGCCGGCAAGCCGCGTTTCCGTCAGCCGCTCGACCCAGTGCGGCGGATGCCGCTCGGCCAGCCCGGCGAGCCGCTCGCTGGCAAGATCGGCCAGCGTGGCGATGTCGGGCCGCGCCGCGCCGCCGCGCAGCACGGCAAGGTCGAGGAATTCCGCCGTTTCCCGCAGCTGCGCGCGATCGAGCCCGAGATGGGTCAGCGGGTGCTTGGCCAGGGCCAGCAGGGTCAGCGGGTCGCCGGGCCTCAGCGACGCCTCCACCAGCAGTGTCAGCAGCGTGGCCGGCGGCGTGGCGCCAAGGGGAGTCCCGGCCGAATCGTCGGCCGCGATGCCGAACCGGGTCAGCTCGGCCGAGACCCGTCGCGCCAGGGTCCGGTCTCCGGTCACCAGCGCGGCCGGTTCATGACCGTCCTCGATGGCCTTGCGCAAGGCGACCGCGATGGCCATCGCCTCTTCCCGTTCGTGGCGCGCTTCCAGAAGCGCGACGCCGTCGAACGCTCCTTCGGATACGGCCTGGCTGGCATCCGCTGCCGCATCCGCCCAGCGGTCGGTCGTTTCCGCCGGTCGCAGCGCCTGCGACACGATCTGTCTCCGCCGCGCGAGCAATGGCTCCGCCCCGGCGATTGCCGTGACTTCCCGCCGGTCGATGCCAAGCCGCGCCAGCAGCTTCTTCAGCGCATATTGCGGATGGCCGAACACGGAGGGTGCGGCCTGCGGGTTGCCGATCAGGGACCAGCTCTCCTCGTCCAGGCCGGTATCGAGACCGGGCAGGATCACGGCGCCCTGGTCGAGCCGCGCGATGACGCCAAGCAGGCGCGCCGTCGCCGGAATGGAACCGGTGGAACCCGCGGCTATCACGGGACCGCGCGGCGCTTGGCAGCGCAGCCGTTCGGCCTCGGCCTCGATCAGCGCGTTGCGATGGGCTGCCGGGTTGGAACGCCGGATCGATGCCAGGTGCGCGGGCCAGCTTGCGGTGACGATCTCGAGGAACTTGACCGTCACCTGCCACCAGTGCGCCAGGTCGCCGTCGGCCAGCAGGCCGAGCTTGTCCCAGCCTGCACCCTCGGTCTCGATCTCGTCCATCAGCGCGGTCAGGTCACGCGCCAGCCACAGTGCGTCGGCGAAACTGTTGGGCAGCGTCACCTCTTCGTCCAGCAGGCGCCCGATCTCCGCGGTCACGTTGCCCTTCCAGGCCTGGACCAGTGGTGCCAGTGCCAGCAGGCGTTCCATCGCGCCGACGGGCGGATCGAGGTCCGGCAGGGCCGGCGTCCCGTCCTGGAAGAAGGGCGCGTCCTCATCGAACTCGCCGAGCGGACGGATGGCCGGCAGGATGGCGGTCCCGGTTGTCGTCCGTTCTGTGAAGATCGCGCGCAAACGGCGCGCCGAACGCCGCGTCGGCACGTAGATCGTGGCGTCGGCCAGCGCCATCGGACCGTTGTCGGCCGGAAAGCCGGGGATCAGGCGTCCGTCGGTCAGGGCGTCGGCGAGCGCGGTGAGGAAGGAGGCGCCCGGTTCGATGGTGAAGACGCGCGGGTCCCGCTCGGCCATGGTCTCAACCGTGCCGATGGCGCCGGATGGCGTCTTCGGCCGGTGCGATGGCGTCCGGTGTGCCGACCGTGATCCAGTGTCCGTCCAGCACATGTCCGAACAGCCGTCCCTCGCCGATCAGGCGATCGAAATAGAGATTCAGGGAATGCGGTTCGCTGGTGGCGCCCTTGAAGAGGCGCGGATGCACGATGCCGGCGCCGGCATAAATGTAACCGCCCGCTGCGCCGCGCGCCCGCGCCAGGCGGCCATCGGGCGCCATCAGGAAATCCGTTCCGCCACTGTGGCCGGTGGCCCGCGCCGGGTCGGCGAGGAGAAGAATCATATCCATGGTTGCATCGTCCCATGCCTTCGCCATCGCTGGCAAGGCCGGTACGGCACCGTCCAGCCAGAAGGTGTCGGCATTGAGAATGATGAACGGGCCGGACCCGATCAGCGGCAGCGCCCTGACGATGCCGCCGGCACTGTCCAGCAACCGGTCCCGCTCGTCCGAGACGGTGATCGCGATGTCCCGGCGGGTCGGCGCATGGGCGATGATCTGGTCGCCCAGCCAATGGGCGTTCACGACGGCGCGCGTCACGCCCGCCGCCGCCAGCACGTCCAGTCCCCGGTCGAGCAGGCTGCGCCCGGCGATCTCGATCAGCGGTTTCGGCGTGGTATCGGTCAACGGCCGCATCCGCGTGCCGAGTCCGGCGGCCAGCACGAAGGCGGTGTCGGGGTGCGCCGCCATCACGCGCCGTCCGCGCGGATGCCGAGATCGGCGTAGAAGCCTCGCACCGGCGCCAGCGCCGCGTGACCAAGCACCCGCGACAGGTAGGAGCGGATTCGCGGCAGGTGCTTCAGGTAGGCGGGCTTGCCGTCGCGCCGGTCAAGGCGCACGAAAATGCCGAGGATCTTCGAATTGCGCTGCGCGGCCATCACCGCGTAGGCGGTCTCGAACGCGTCCCGGTCGAACGGCCCGGCGTCGGATCGCGCCGTGCAATAGGCCTCGATCACGGCCTGTTCGAGATCCGGGTCGATGGTCACCCGCGCGTCCTGCGCCAGCGAGGCCACGTCATAGGCTGCGGGTCCGATCATGGCGTCCTGGAAGTCGATCAAGCCCAGCCGGTCGAGCCCCGTCCGGTCGTCGCGCCAGATGATGTTGGGCGAATGGTAGTCGCGCATCACCAGGCTCGTCTCCGTGCCCGAAAGCCTGTCCAGCACCCGGTCCCAGCCCGCGATGAAGGCGGTGCGCGAGGCCTCGTCCGGCGGCGTGCCCATGGCATGGCCCCAATACCAGGATGGCAGCAGGTCGAGTTCGATATGCATGGCGCGCCGGTCGTAATCCGGCACGTGGTGCATAATGGCGCCGGAAACCGGCAGGTCATGCGGCCACGGAACGGCGTGCAGTGCCGCCAGCAGGCGGGCCGCCGCCTCGTAGCGCTCCCGCACCGGGCGCCCCTCGGGATCCAGGAAGACCGGGGCACCGAGATACTCGGTCAGCAGCAGGCCCTGGTCGAGGTCGGCGGCATGGATGCGCGGGGCCGCAAACCCGTTGCGGCGCAGGGCCTCGGCCACCGCCACGAAGGGCGTGACATCCTCGGCCAGGTGCGCGATGCGGCTGTAGGGAAGCCCGTCCAGGATCGGCGGGCCGTCGGGCATGCGCGGGGCGTTCATCAGCACCCGGGTCTCGCCGCCCAGCGTCGCGGTTTCATAGGCGCGCGCCGAGGCATCGCCCGTCAGGAACCGGCGCGCGGCGTCGCCCCAGCCGTGGTCCGAAAGGAAGGCGCGGATGGCGAGGCTGCGGGCGATCCGGTCGCCGGCCGGTCCGCCGGCGCGAACCTGCGCGCGCCGTCCGTCGCCTTCATGATCCAGCGCGACGTGGATGGCGTCGGCGGGCAGCAGGCCGCCGGCCCGTTCCGGCCATTCCACCAGTGCCGCGCCGGTCGCCACGGCTTCGTCGAAGCCCAGCTCCTCCAGTTCGTCCGCGCTGGAAAGGCGATAGAGATCGAAATGGGCGAGCGGCAGGCGCAGGTCGTAGGTCTGGACCAGGGTAAAGGTCGGCGAAGGAACCTCCAGCGCCGCGTCGTCCGCGACGGCGCGGATCAGCGCCCGGGCCAGGCTGGTTTTCCCGGCACCGAGATCGCCGGAGAGGGCCACGGTGTCACCGGGCTTCAGGGCCATGGCCAGATCCTCGCCGAGCCGCCCTGTGGCGGCGTCATCGGCCAGGAAAACGGAGGTCTCGAACCGGGTCATTGGCAGGCCGGTCTATTCGGCGGCGTCCTGCAGATCATCGCGGCGCAACGGGAACAGGCAGGTTACGGTCGTGCCCTTTTCCGGTGCGCTGGCAATGTCCACCGAGCCGCCATGCAGTTCCACGAAGCTCTTGACGATCGACAGGCCGAGCCCGGCGCCGCGCCGCCGCCCGCCGCCCGTCGAGGAGAACCGGCGGAAGACCTGGTCGAGGATTTCCGCGCTCATGCCCGGGCCGTCGTCATGAACGATGAAGGCGACCTGGTTGCCGCGCTCGGCGACTTCCAGCGAAACCGTGCTGCCGGCCGGGGCGAAATTGGCCGCGTTGGCGAGCAGGTTGAACAGCACCTGGCGAACCCGGTTGGCATCGGCCGGAAGCGTCGCCGGCGCGGAATCCAGGCGAATGGTGAGCGCAATGCCCTGCTCGGCGAAACGGTCGGCGGACAGGTCGGCCGCAGCCTGCACCGTTTCCGCCACGTTCATGTCGGCGATGTCCAGTTCCATGATGCCGGCGTCCACCGTCGCCAGGTCCAGGATGTCGTTGACGATGGTCAGCAGCGCCGACGACGACGTGGCGATATGGTCGACGTATTCGCGCTGCTTGCCGGTCAGCGGACCGGGCGTGCCCATCGACAGAAGCTCGGTGAAACCGATGATGTTGGTCAGCGGAGAGCGCAATTCGTAGGACACGTGCTGGATGAATTCGTCCTTGATCTGGTCTGCTCTCTGCAGGGCCTCGTTCTTGTCCTTCAACGCCCGTTCCACGTTGAAGGTATCGGTCATGTCGACGAAGGTCGTCATCAGCTGGCCGTTCGGCAGCGGCATGGCCGCCCAGGACAGGATCGTTCCGTCGGTCAGTTCCGTGCGCCCCTTGCGCTCGTCCCGGGTCTCGTCGAACCCGGTCGCCAGCGACACGAAATCCGGCCACGGACTTGTCCTGGCGATGACGTCGCAGGCTCCGCGGATCGCCGAGATATGGACGTTCTCCTGCGCCAGTTCGTCCGGCAGGCTCCACAGTTCGGCAAACGCCGGGTTGCACAGCCGCACCCGCCCGTCCGGACCGAACACGGCCACGCCTTCGGCGAGGTTGTCGAGCGTTTCGCCCTGCACCCGGATCGCCGTCTTGTAGCGGCTCTCCAGATCGATCTTCTCTGTCAGGTTCTCGAAGACCCAGGTCACGCCGCCCTTGGGCTGCGGATTGGCGACCACGCGAAGGGTCCGCCCGTCCGGCAGGTGCCACCAGTGCTCCTGGCTGTCGACCGCCCGGTAGGCGCCAAGCAGCTGTTCCTTCCAGCGCCGCCATTCCGGCTGTTCCGCCAGCACGCCGTCGCTGCGCAGCCGGTCGAGCAGCAGCGTGTGCGAGGGCGCGGATGACAGGAAGGCCGTGTCGAGATCCCACAGCTTCTGGAAGGCGAGGTTGTAGAAGCGCAGGTGCTGGTCGGCATCGAAGATGGCAACCGCGGTATTCAGCTGGTCCAGCGTGTCGGCATGGCTGCGCTGGGCATGGTCATATTCCTCGCGCAGCAGTTCCTGCCCCGTCACGTCCACCGCGATCCCGGCCGAACCCGCCGTACCCCGCCAGTCGGTGACGAGGAACTGGTGACGCTCCTTGCCGATGACGGTGGACAGGCGCGAGGCAAACGTCTGGTCCTGCATCTGGTGGCGCAGGATCTGCTCGCGGGCGACCGTCGGAAGCAGTTCCCGCTGTTCGGCCACGGCCTGCTCGCTGCTGTCCGCGTCGACCGCCCTGGCATAGGCGTCGTTGACCCAGGAGAGCCGGCCCTCGTTGTCACGCAGCCACATCGGCGTGTGCACGATGGCGGCCAGGTGGCGAAGCGTTTCGAACTCCGCCATCATCGTCTGGAAGTCCAGCTTCAGGCGCGCGTGCTCGGCCCGCCCTTCCGACAGCGAGGTGAATCGGACGACGGTGTGGTGGGGCGCGATGCGGCCATCGGCTTCCAGCAGGCTTCCGCTGCGCGTCTGGCACACCATGGAAAACGGCACGTCCCGGTCGCGCAGCGCGATGATCGCGCGTTCAAGCTCCTGCGCCGAGGTGCTGCTCAGCCAGCGGCCGAAGGCGAGAAAGGAAGGCCGGTCGTCCGGCGCGCCGCATTCCGCGGGGAGGCTGCCGACCAGTTCCGCGCTGGCCTGCGGGTCACTCCACACGATCAGGCGCTGGTCCTTCAGGTTCAGCAGGCTCTCGTTGCGCTGCAGGGCGGCATTGAGATCGGAGATCTTCAGGCGCAGGGTGCGGTTCTCGTCGGAAACGCGCGCACGCTCGCGGATGACCCAGAAGGCGGACACCATGGCCGCACCGAGCATGCCGGTGAAGATGGAATACTGGATGACGTCGGAGACCCCGAAGCTCGCAAGGCCAGCGCTCGTATCCTGCGCCAGCGCAGGCCCTGCGGCCAGCCATGCCGGCACCAGCGTCGTCACCGACGCCAGGCGCCGCTTCCACCGTCCGGCGCCGCGTGTCCCCTGGTCTGTCATTGGGCAAAAAGCCCCGCTCGGCGTCCGCGCGGGCGCACGCCGTCCCCTATCGTCCTTTGTCACAGGACCCCTCGCTGCTTTCTCACATGACCCCGTTTCCGCCGCCGCATGAAATGGGGTCGATGCCGTTTCCGGCCCGCTCACTGGCATGTCTTGCCGTCTCCACGATGGAACCCAAGACCGCCCTGTCTGCCGGCTTCTCTGAGAGTTGCGTGTCCCCGCCCGGAAGCTCGGCGAATCACAGCATACCGAAAGCACGAATCGGCGTGAAGAAGCCGCGCGGACAAAAATAATGCCGGGCAAAAAGTCAATTGCCCGGCATCAATATCTTGTGGTTTGAGGTGCTGAAATCAGTACCTGTAGTGTTCCGGCTTGAACGGCCCTTCGGACGTGACGCCGATATAGGAGGCCTGTTCGTCCGAAAGCGTGGTCAGCTGCGCGCCGAGCTTGGCCAGATGCAGCCGCGCCACCTTCTCGTCGAGGTGCTTGGGCAGCACGTAAACCTCGTGATTGTAGCTTTCGCCCTTGCTGAAGAGCTCGATCTGCGCCAGCACCTGGTTGGTGAACGAGGCGGACATCACGAAGGAGGGATGACCGGTCGCATTGCCCAGGTTGAGCAGGCGGCCTTCCGACAGCAGGATCATGCGGTTGCCCTTCGGGAACTCGATCATGTCCACCTGCGGCTTGATGTTGGTCCACTTGAGATTGCGCAGCGCGGCGACCTGGATTTCGTTGTCGAAGTGGCCGATGTTGCCGACGATCGCCATGTCCTTCATCTCGCGCATGTGCTCGATGCGGATGACGTCCTTGTTGCCGGTCGTGGTGACGAAGATGTCGGCCGTGGAGACAACGTCTTCGAGCTGGACCACCTCGAACCCGTCCATCGCGGCCTGCAGCGCGCAGATCGGGTCGATCTCGGTGACCTTCACGCGGGCGCCGGAGCCGCGCAGCGAGGCGGCGGACCCCTTGCCGACATCGCCGTAGCCGCAGACGACGGCGACCTTGCCCGCCATCATGACGTCCGTGGCGCGGCGGATGCCGTCGACCAGCGATTCCTTGCAGCCGTACTTGTTGTCGAACTTCGACTTGGTGACGGAATCGTTCACGTTGATCGCGGGGAAGGGCAGCAGGCCCTTCTTCTGCAGCTGGTAGAGCCGGTTGACGCCCGTAGTCGTTTCCTCGGTGACGCCGCGGATGGCATGACGCTGCTTGACGAACCAGCCCGGCGAGGCCGCCATGCGGGTCTTGATCTGCGCGAACAGGACTTCTTCCTCTTCCGAGCCCGGCTTGGACAGCACGTCCTCGCCTTCCTCGGCGCGCGCGCCGAGCAGGATGTACATGGTGGCATCGCCGCCGTCGTCGAGGATCATGTTGGAATGGCCGCCGTCCGGCCACTGGAAGATGGCGTCCGTATAGCGCCAGTAGTCCTCCAGGCTTTCGCCCTTCACCGCGAAGACCGGCGTGCCGGTCGCCGCGATCGCGGCCGCCGCGTGATCCTGGGTCGAGAAGATGTTGCACGAGGCCCAGCGCACGTCCGCGCCGAGCGCCTTCAGCGTCTCGATCAGCACCGCCGTCTGGATGGTCATGTGCAGCGACCCGGTGATCCGCGCGCCCTTCAGCGGCTGGGCGGTACCGAATTCCTCGCGGCAGGCCATCAGGCCCGGCATTTCGGTTTCGGCGATGTCGATTTCCTTGCGGCCGTAGTCGGCCAGGCCGATGTCGGCGACGACATAGTCTTGTGCCATGAAGGTCACTCCGTTGCGTTGGAAAGCCGGCGGGCCGGCGCAATCCGCTATGCCCGCGATCTGCCGCTGCCATAGCAAAGATGGCGCGATAGCGCAATAAACATATAAAGAAATGTTTATGCCTTCATGTCATGCCGCAGAGGATCAGCACCCCTCGCCGAAACGGTCGGCCACCAGCGCGCAGAGCGCCTCCATGGCGGCTTCGGCCTCCGGCCCGCTGGTTGTCACGGTGATCGCGCATCCCGGCGAGGCCGCCAGCATCATCAGGTCGAGGATCGAGGCGCCATCCACTTCCAGCCCGTCCTTCTCCACCGCCACCCGCGCGTCGTAGGCGCTGGCCGTCTCGACGAAACGGGCCGAGGCGCGGGCGTGGAGGCCGCGCTTGTTGACGATCTCCAGCGTGCGCGTGAATGTCTCGGCCGCCGTTTCGCTCATTTGGCGCTCAGGATCTGGCTGGCGACATTGATGTATTTCCGCCCGGCGTTCTGTGCCTCGGTCAGCGAGTCCGCCATGTCGTTGCCGGCCCGCACGCTGGAAAGCTTGATCAGCATCGGCAGGTTCATGCCGGCCACGACCTCGATCCGTCCCGCATCCATGACCGAGATGGCCAGGTTCGACGGCGTGCCGCCGAACATGTCCGTCACGATGATGACGCCATGCCCGGCATCGGCGCGGCCCACGGCTTCGACGATGTCCTGCCGGCGCTGTTCCATGTCGTCTTCAGCGCCGATGGAAACCGTTTCGAAATGCTCCTGCGGTCCGACGACATGCTCCACCGCGTGGCGGAACTCTTCTGCCAGCTGACCGTGCGTCACGAGCACGAGTCCGATCATGAATGCTTGGCTCCCGTCATTGCCATGTCATTGATGGCTTGTATGCCCCTTTTGCGCCGCAATCGGGCGGGCCGCTATCTTGTCAGCGTGAAGCGCGTTGACAAGCCCCTTTTTTGCACTGCGAAGCAAATCCGGCCGAATGCGGCCGTGGAATCGGGTGGTCAGGATCAGTTTTCCGCCGGAAGTACCATGATGAACCGGGCGCCGCGGATGTCGCCGGGCTTGGCGCCGGCGATGTTCTCCGCCGTCAGGCGGCCGCCGTGAGCCTCCACGATCTGCCGCGAGATCGAGAGGCCGAGGCCCGAGTTCTGGCCGAAGGCCTCGGTGGAGGGGCGGTCGGTGTAGAAGCGCTCGAAGATCCGTTCGATGTTCTCCGCCCGGATGCCGGGCCCGTTGTCCTCGACGGTGATGATCACGCGGCGCTGGCTGCGCGTGAGCGTCACCAGGATGCGCCCGTTCTCCGCCGGCACGAAGGACCGCGCGTTCGAGATCAGGTTGGAGATCACCTGGCCAAGCCGCAGGTCGTGGCCCTGCACATGGAAATCGCGTTTGCCGCCCGGGGCGTGGACGCGGAAGTCCACACGCGCGTCGCGCCCGGCCCGCGCGGTTTCCCGGCTCGCGGCCACCAGGTCGCTGAGCAGCTTTTGCATGTCGACGCTGCGGTTGTCGGCCCGTGCCAGTTCGGCATCCAGGCGCGAGGCGTCGGAGATGTCGGTGATCAGCCGGTCGAGCCGTCGTACGTCGTGCTGGATAATGTCCAGCAGCCGGGTGCGCGAGTCGTCGTTGCGGGCCAGCGGCAGGGTTTCCACGGCGCTGCGAAGCGAGGTCAGCGGGTTCTTCAGTTCGTGGCTGACGTCGGCCGCAAACCGCTCGATGGCATCGATCCGGTCGTAGAGCGCATTGGTCATGTCGCGAAGCGCCGCCGACAGGTTGCCGATCTCGTCCTGGCGCTCGGAGAAGTCGGGAATCTCCTCCCGGTTCTTCACCCCGCGCTTGACCCGCACCGCGGCTGCGGCCAAGCGTCGCAGCGGGTTGGCGATGGTCGAAGCCAGCAGCAGCGAGAGCAGCATGGTCACCACGGCCGCCACGCCGAAAACCGCCAGGATCGACTTGCGTTCCGAGGCGATGATGGAATCGATGTCGCCGCCCTGGGTGGACAGCTGGAGCACGCCGAGAACGGCGCGGAAACGCTGGATGGGCACCGCGACCGAAACGATCATCTCGCCCTTTTCAGACATCCGCACCTGCTTGTCGGCGGTGCCGGTCAGCGCCGCCATCACTTCCGGGTAGGCCGCACCCGAGCCGCCCGGCTCCTCAAGGTCGATAGGGAGGTCGGACCGCTGCATGAGCCGCTTGAACCATTTCTGGATCCGCTCGGTCAGGGGCGGTTCTTCCGAGGCGTCGAGATTGGGCAGGCCGTAGCGCAGGATCTGGCCGCCGGAATAGAGATGGCGCGAATCGAGCAGCAGGTTGGCGTCGCGGTCGTAGATCCGCGCCCGCGTTCGCGTCGGCGAGATCAGGCGCCGCAGCACGGGCGCCACGCGCTCCGGATTGATCGGGAAATCGAGGTTGTCGAGCCCGTCGCCGGTCGGTGCCACGCTCTGCCCGGCCTGCAGTTCCAGCAGCTTTTCAGGGTTGATCCGCAGTGAATCGGTTTCCACCGAGGCCGATGCGGCGATCGCCCCGGCGATGATCTCGCCCTGGGTGCGCAGGCTTTCCACCCGCGCGTCGATCAGGCCCTCGCGGTACTGGTTCACGTAGAGAATGCCGGAAACGAGCACGCCGAGGCCGGCGAGATTGAGCACGAGAATACGCTGCGTCAGGCTGGAGAAGACCAGCGATCCGACAAGCCGCCGCACCGATCGCAGCAGGCGCGGCACGGCCGATGGCCGGGCAGGCTTCCTGGCCGCCGGTGCTTCGCTCTTGCCGCGTGTGCTCTTCATTCGCGTCCTCTGGGAATGATCCCTGCGCTCAGCCTTCGCGGAACCGGTAGCCCACGCCGTAGAGCGTCTCGATCATGTCGAAGTCGTTGTCCACGACCTTGAACTTCTTGCGCAGCCGCTTGATGTGGCTGTCGATCGTCCGGTCGTCGACGTAGACCTGTTCGTCGTAGGCCGCATCCATCAGTGCATCGCGGCTCTTGACCACGCCCGGGCGTTGCGCCAGCGCCTGCAGGATCAGGAATTCCGTCACCGTCAGCGTCACCGGCTCGCCCTTCCAGGTGCAGGTGTGGCGCTCCTGGTCCATCAGCAGGTGGCCGCGCTGCAGCTGCTGGGCTGCTTCGCCGCCGGGCTTCGCACTCGCGCCTGCCTCCTTCGCCCCGGCGCGGCGCAGCACGGCCTTCACGCGCTCCACCAGCAGGCGCTGCGAGAAAGGCTTCTTGATGAAGTCGTCGGCGCCCATCTTCAGGCCGAACAGCTCGTCGATCTCGTCGTCCTTCGACGTCAGGAAGATCACCGGCAGGTCCGATTTCTGGCGCAGCCGGCGCAGCAGTTCCATGCCGTCCATGCGCGGCATCTTGATGTCGAAGATCGCGAGGTTCGGCGGACGGACCTGCAGGCCTTCCAGCGCCGAGGCGCCGTCCGTGTATGTTTCCACCTTGTAGCCTTCCGATTCCAGCGCAATCGAGACCGATGTGAGAATGTTCCGGTCGTCGTCGACGAGCGCGATGGTAGCCATGCCGGGGTTCTCCCTCATAAGACCTGTCCCTTGCCGTTTTCGCGCGGGCGGTTCTGGCGGACAAATTGGGTACAAATTGTGGCACATCCGCCGCGCCCTGTCGAAGGGGCGCCGGCGAGGGCGCGTTTCGACCCCAGATGGGGTGCCCCGCTTCGCGCTGCAACCTGCATGCGCCGCGCTGCCCGCCATCTGTGCAAAAGCCGCCGGTTTGGCCGCCTGTAAAACCGATTTAAACGAATTTGAAATCTTTAAATCGATTAATGATTTGAATTTGCTTTTCTTTTCTGTTTCTCCCCCATTCATGCGTGGTGTCGTAGCGGCATCGCAGGGCTAGGCAATGCCTTCAGGCGAAGGCGCACATCTGCGAGAGGACTATCAGGTGGAAGGCATGAAAGAGATCGGTTTGCGCAATCCCGACAACGGGATTGAGGCCCTGGGACTGAAAAACCTCGGCCAGGTCCATTACAATCTCGGCGAAGCCGAACTCTATGAGGAAGCCATTGCCCGCGGCGAAGGCCGGCTTACCGACAAGGGCGCCTTCGTCGCCGTCACGGGCCAGCACACCGGCCGCTCGCCGAAGGACAAGTTCGTCGTTCGCGACCCCTCCACCGAGGACAAGGTCTGGTGGGACAACAACAAGCCGATGGACCCGGAGGCGTTCGACCGCCTGCTGGAGGATTTCATCGCCCATGCCGAGGGAATGGACCTGTTTGTCCAGGACCTCGTCGGTGGAGCTGACGAGGCGCACAGCCTGCCCACCCGCGTGATCACGGAATATGCCTGGCACAACCTCTTCATCCGCAACCTGCTGATCCGCCCGGACAAGGCCGCGCTCGAGACCTTCATGCCGCGCATGACGATCATCGACCTGCCCTCGTTCAAGGCCGATCCGGGCCGCCATCGCTGCCGCACCGAGACGGTCATCGCCGTCGACCTGACGCGCAACATCGTCCTCATCGGCGGCACCTCCTACGCCGGCGAGATGAAGAAGTCGGTCTTCACCGCCCTCAACTACATGCTGCCGGAAGCCGGCGTCATGCCGATGCACTGTTCGGCCAACGTCGGCCCCCGGGGCGACACGGCGGTCTTCTTCGGCCTGTCGGGCACCGGCAAGACCACGCTGTCGGCCGATCCGTCGCGCACCCTGATCGGTGACGACGAGCACGGCTGGAGCGAGAACGGCGTCTTCAACTTCGAAGGCGGCTGCTACGCAAAGACCATCCGCCTGTCCGCCGAGGCCGAGCCGGAAATCTTCGCCACGACGCAGCGGTTCGGCACGGTCCTGGAAAACGTCGTCCTCGACGAGAACCGCGTCCCGGACTTCGACGACGGCTCGCTCACCGAGAACACCCGTTGTGCCTATCCGCTGCATTTCATCCCCA
This sequence comes from Zhengella mangrovi, assembly GCF_002727065.1. Lineage (GTDB taxonomy): Bacteria > Pseudomonadota > Alphaproteobacteria > Rhizobiales > Rhizobiaceae > Zhengella > Zhengella mangrovi. Next base: position 611,057 of record NZ_PDVP01000001.1, read on the forward strand.
ATGCCTCGGAAACGGGCCAGTCCGGTCACCCGAAGAACATCATCATGCTCACCGCCGATGCCTTCGGTGTGATGCCGCCCATCGCCCGCATGACGCCGGCGCAGGCCATGTACCACTTCCTGTCGGGCTACACGGCCAAGGTGGCCGGCACGGAAAAGGGTGTCACCGAGCCGGAAGCGACCTTCTCGACCTGCTTCGGCGCGCCCTTCATGCCGCGTCACCCGTCGGAATACGGCAACCTGCTGCGTGAACTGATTGCCCGCCACGGCGTCACCTGCTGGCTGGTCAACACCGGCTGGACCGGCGGTGCCTATGGCGCCGGCTCGCGCATGCCGATCAGGGCCACCCGCGCGCTGCTCGGCGCCGCCCTCGACGGTTCGCTCAACCAGGCGGAGTTCCGCACCGATCCGTGGTTCGGCTTCGAGGTTCCGGTAGCCGTGCCGGGCGTCGATACGGCGATCCTCGACCCGCGTGGCACCTGGGCCGACCAGGCGGCCTATGATGCGCAGGCTGGCCGTCTCGTGGGCATGTTCATCGAGAATTTCGCCAAGTTCGAGGACCATGTGGACGGCACCGTGCGTGCCGCCGCCCCGCGCAACCAGATGGCCGCCGAGTAAGCCCGCCCGGCAGCAGGACATGACGAAAGCCCGGCGCCGCACCCCGGCGCCGGGCTTTTCTTTTTGCCGCCGCCGTGGTCATCTCCGGCCATGAAAAGCGGAACCCACAGCCCCCTGGTCTTTCATGGCAAGAGCCCCGGCGAGATGGAGCGCGCGGCCGTGGCCTTTCGCGAGGCCATGGCCGGTCGCCGGACGGTGCGCGACTTCTCCGGCCGGCCGGTGCCGAAATCGGTCATCGAGAACTGCGTCATGGCGGCGGCCGGCGCGCCTTCGGGTGCCAACCAGCAGCCGTGGACCTTCGTCTGCATTGCCGATCCGGCCATCAAGGCCGCCATCCGGCAGGCAGCGGAAGAGGAGGAGCGCGCTTTTTACAACGGCCGCGCCCCGGACGAATGGCTCGATGCCCTGGCGCCGCTCGGAACCGATGCCGACAAGCCATTTCTCGAAACCGCGCCATGGCTGATCGTCATCTTCGCCCAACGCCACGGGACCGGTCCCGGCGGTGAACGCATCAAGCATTACTACGTGCCGGAATCCGTCGGGATTGCCACGGGTTTCCTGATCGCAGCGTTGCATCAGGCCGGCCTCGCCACGCTGACGCACACGCCGTCGCCGATGGGCTTCCTGTCTGGCATCTGCGGCCGGCCGGACAACGAGAAGCCGGTCATCCTGCTGGTGGCCGGCTACCCGGCCGACGGGGCCACCGTGCCCGATATCACGAAGAAGGAGGCGGGCGAGGTGATCGTCTGGCTGGAGCCGTGAGCAGCGCCGGACCCGATATCCGCTGCGGCCGCCATGTCATCCGCGACGATGAACTGCAGGAGAACTTCATCCGCTCCGCAGGACCGGGCGGCCAGAACGTCAACAAGGTCTCCACGGCCGTGCAGTTGCGGTTCGATGCGGCAGCGTCGTCGCTGGAAGAGCGCGTGCGCGAACGGATGATCCGCCTGGCCGGAAGCCGGGCAACGAAGGACGGCGTGATCGTCATCGAGGCGAACCGCCACCGCACCCAGGAGCGCAACCGTGCCGACGCCCGGGAACGCCTCGCCGCCCTGCTGGCCCGGGCCGCCGAACCGCCGCCGCCACCGCGCAAGAAGACGAAGCCGTCGAAAGGCGCCATAGAGCGCAGGCTCAAGGCGAAATCCGGCCGCGCCGGCATCAAGAAGATGCGCGGCAAGCCGGCCATGGACTGACAGGCGCCCCGGACCGGCCAGCGTAACCGTAACAGCACGCCAGGCGGCATGAAACCAGCGCCGTTTGTCTTCCAATTGTGATGGTGGAATGTAAACTGTCTGCCCAACATCAACCTTGCCAGGGAGAGCAGGCGGCATGGGTATTTTCGATTTCGTCAAGAACGTGGGCAAGAAACTCGGTATCGGCGATGACGAGGCGCCGAAGGCCGAGGAACTGAAGAAGGAACTCGACTCCTACGGCCTCGGGACCGAGAAGGTCGAGGTCGAGGTCCAGGGCGACAAGGCGGTTCTGAAGGGCGCGGTCCAGGACCAGTCGATCTTCGAGAAGGCGGTTGTCGCCGTGGGCAACACGCTGGGGATCTCCAAGGTCGAGGCGTCCGAACTCAAGGTCGTGGCACCCGATTCCGGGCTTCACCTCAATCCGAACGTCGACATGACCGAACTGGTCAAGGCCTCCATCCCGGCGGCGACGCCGGTCTTCCACGAAGTCAAGAAGGGCGAGAACCTCTGGAAGATCGCCGAGGCCCACTACGGCAAGGGCAAGGGTGCCAAGTACACGGTCATCTTCGAGGCCAACAAGCCCATGCTCAGCGACCCGGACAGAATCTACCCCGGCCAGGTGCTGCGCATTCCCGACCTCGCCTCGGCCTGATACCGCCGATCGCCCGGCGTGAACTTCGGACGGCGGCCATGCGGCCGCCGTTTTTCGTCATCAGCCGCAGGTCATCTGCTCGGGTGGCTGAACCAGTCCGCCCTTCAGGATGGTGTAGAAGTCGGAATTGAAGTTCACGTTCTTGAAATAGTAGCCCTTCGGGCCGGTCTCGTAGATGATGCGGAAATAGACCGTCTGGCCTTCGTTGCGATCCGCGGAGACGACGAGGTACTCCTGCGAGAAGGGCGCCAGGTTGGCGATGCGGTAGACGACGCCGGCTTCCATCCGGAACTTGTCCAGTTCCGGGCGCATGATCGGGCCGAGTTTCGCGCGGTCGGACTCGCCCCACGGGCTGGCCATGACGCCCAGTTGCTCCACCACTGCCTCGGTGCCTTCGCCGAGCGAGGAGGCAAAGGCACAGATTTCCGGCAGTGGATCGCCGGCCATGGCCGTGGCCACCGAGATTTGTGCCCGCGCGGTCGACCCCCAGGTCGCACCCGCTGCCAGAACGACCGCCGCCGCGGTCCATGAACGAGAAAAACGCATTCTGTCCTCCATTGCCTGGACTTGACCCCGGTCCATAATGACATGAGCAGGAACTGAAGCAATGACACGGATCACCGCCATGCAGGTCTTGCCCAGGGGCGTGCGCCACATCCCGGGCTATCTTGACGCAGCCGCGCAGGCGGCACTCGTCGATGACATTCGCGATGTCGTCCGCCGTGCCCCGCTCTACGTCCCCGTCATGCCGCGCAGCGGCCGCCCGATGAGCGTTCGGATGACCAATTGCGGTACGCTCGGCTGGGTTACAGACCGCGAGCGCGGCTACCGGTATCAGCCGCTGCATCCGGTCACCGGGGAAGCCTGGCCACCGATCCCGGACCGCCTGCTCGACCTTTGGAACGAGGTATCCGGCTACCACGCGCCGCCGGAAGCCTGCCTGGTGAACTTCTATGGTGCGGACGCAAAGATGGGCCTGCACCAGGATCGCGACGAACAGGACCTGGCCGCGCCCGTCGTGTCGGTGTCACTGGGCGACACCTGCCTGTTCCGCGTCGGTGGCACGCGCCGCGAGCATCGCACCACGTCCTTCCGGCTGCAGTCCGGCGATGTCGTCGTGCTGGGCGGCGAGGGAAGGCTCAGCTTCCACGGCGTGGACCGCATCTATCCCGATACCTCGGCCCTGTTGAAGATGGGCGGCCGCATCAATCTCACGCTGCGCCGCGTCACCCCGCCCGTGCAGCCGTCGTGACCGGCGCCACGCCCCGGCCCCCCTCCTGTCCGGCCTCCAGCAGGAAGAGCGGCACCTTGCCGGCGCTGAGCGGCCGCGAAATGCCGAACCCCTGCAGGTAGTCGCAGCCCAGCGCGGTCAGCAGCCGCGCCTGCTCATCGGTCTCCACGCCCTCGGCCGTGGTGTTCAGGCCGAGCACGTGGGCCAGCTTCAGGATCGTGTCCAGCATGTCGCGGGCCGCCGGGTCGGTCACCGCCGGGGCGACCAGCGACCGGTCGATCTTCATCTTGTCGAAGGGGAAGCGCAGCAGGTAGGACAATGCCGAGTAGCCGGTACCGAAGTCATCGAGCGAAATCGAGACGCCGAGCGCCTTCAGCTCACCGATCTGGTTGAGCACCGATGCCGTGTTAATGAGGCACGTGCTCTCGGTGATTTCCAGTTCCAGCCGCTCGGCCGGCAGCCCGGTTTCGCGCAGGGTCGCGGTCACGTAGTCGACGATCGAGCCTGCCTGCAATTGCTGCGGCGAGAGGTTGACGGCAAGCTTGACTCCGGCCGGCCAGTTGGCCGCGAAGCTGCAGGCCTGGCGCAGCACCGTGTTGCCGATGGCCCCGATCATCCCGATCCGTTCGGCCACGGGGATGAATTCGGCCGGCGGCACATCGCCGAGATCGGGATGCGTCCAGCGGGCCAGGGCCTCGAAACCGCTGATCCGGCCATCCCTGGCATCCTGGAACGGCTGGAACGCCACGGTGATCTGGTCCATGTCGACCGAGGCGCGCAGTTCCCGCTCGATGAACCGCCGCCGCCGCAGGGTCTCGTCCATGGCCGCTTCGTAGAACCGGTAGCCCGCCTTGCCCTCGTCCTTGGTGCGGTAGAGCGCGAGGTCGGCCCGGTTTAGCCACTCCGCAGTATCCCGGTTGCCGGAATCGGCGAAGGCGATGCCGATCGACACCGAGATCTTCAGGATCGAGCCGTCGATGACGTAGGGCTTGCTGACCCGGTCGACGACGCGCTTGGCGAGATACGCGGCCTGCTGCCGGGTCCTTGCCTTGATGGAAAGGATGGCGAATTCGTCGCCGCCGAAACGGGCGACCATGCCGTCCGGGCCGGTCGCCTTTTCCAGGCGCTGGGCAACCTCACCCAGCAGGCGGTCGCCCATGCCGTGGCCGAACTGGTCGTTGACGGCCTTGAACCCGTCCAGATCGAGGTAGAACAGGCTCCCATGCCCCGGTTTCTCCAGGCAGATATCCAGCCGCTTGGTGAAGCTCGCCCGGTTCATCAGTCCCGTCAGCGGATCGTGCCAGGCGAGGTAGGCGATCTGCTCCTCGGCCTTCTGGATGTCGGTCACGTCGGAGGCAACCCCGCGATAACCGGCGAAGATGCCCTCCTCGTCGCGCATGGGCTTGCCGGAAAGGCTGATCCAGACCGCTCCTTCCGGCCCGTCGAACCCGGCCACGAGGTTGCGGAACGGCTCGCGCGACCGGAACAGCCAGCGAAGCCGCGCCAGCGTGCGGCGGTTGGCTCCCAGGGCATCCGGCGCGAGCATGTCGGTTTCCAGGGCCAATGGCAGCCCGATATGCTCGAGCAATTGCCGGCCGCCGCGCACGATCGTCCCGTTGGCGTCGGTTTCCCAGAGCCAGTCGCGGGCGCCCTCGGAAAAGTCCGACAGCAGCATCGAGATCGTCTCGGATTGCTCCTTGATCTTTTCCGATGCGATCCGGTTGTTGACGAAGGCCACCGATGCCGCCTTTCCGGCGCGGATCAGGGTGAGGCCGTAGATCGACAGAAGCGTTGCCAGGATGAGGTCGTAGACGGTGCCGCTCACGCCGAGCGCGGTCAGCGTTCCCGCGAGGATGCCGAGGATCCAGGCCGTCATCGCCGAAGGCGCGACATACAGGGTGAGACAGCCGCCGCCGATCATGCCGGCAACCAGGGCGGTGACGATATTGCGAAGCTCGGGGCCGGCATTCGGCCACACCAGGATCGGCAGGAGGCCCCAGAGGATACCGAGGAGGCCGGCGTTGCGCGTCAGCCTGACGAGGCTGACGACGGAGGTGCGCAGCCGGGGCGGCCGGTGATGCCGCACCCACCATTCTGCAAGCGCCAATACGCCGAGAGCCACGGCCAGGCCGTACCAGACGAGCAGCAGCAAGGGATCGCAATGGCCGGCTGCGAAGGCGGCAACGATCGTCGCGTTGACGATGTTCACCACCATCATGTGGGGCGTGAGGGTCAGGATGGTTTCCATCTGGCCCGCCCGTGCGCGCGCGACGAGGTCCGGCGGCAGCGGGCCATCGGCCGGCAGATGGCCGCACCAATCGGTCAGCCGTGCGCGTGCTCGTTTGAAAAGCAAGTCGGTCCACCCCCGTGATCCGGATGGTCCTGACAGATTTTCCTTACTTCGCCGTTATCAAGTCTCGCGCAATGCGAATGAAATGCCCATATCTGTTGGCATGAACACGAACATGCACGCCCGTCTCGATCTCCTGGAACAGGAACGGCACCGGTCGCTGAACCGGCTGCATACCTGGCTTCTTGTCACCGGCTCCCTGGGTCTCCTGGGCGTGACGGCCCTGATTTTCGCCGGCTGGACCGGCGTCGTCCTGGCGCTGCTGTTCGGCGCCGTCGCCCTGTCGGCCATGCAGCAGGTCAGCCCGCGCCTCGTCCTGTCCATGTACAAGGCGCGCGAGGCCGGCCCGTCGCTGTTCCCGGCCGGGCACCGGATCATGGCCGAGCTGGCGCAGCGCGCCGCCCTTCCGGCGGTGCCCAAGCTCTATATCGTGCCGTCGCGCATGATGAACGCCTTTGCCGTCGGGCGGCCGGAGGACAGCGCCGTGGCAATCACCGACGCCCTGGCGCGCGCGCTGAGCGAACGCGAGCTGGCCGGCGTGCTCGCCCACGAGGTCAGCCACATCGCGCACGAAGACCTCAAGGTCATGGCGCTGGCCGATATCGTCACGCGCTACACCTCGGCCATGTCGACCGCCGGCTTCTTCCTGCTGTTTTTCAACCTCTTCGGCGGCGGCCTGCCCTGGCTGGCCATCCTGCTGCTGATGGCGGCCCCGACCATCGGGTCGCTGTTGCAGCTTGCCCTGTCGCGGACCCGCGAGTTCGACGCGGACCTCGGGGCCGCCATGCTGACGGGAGACCCGGACGGCCTGTCCTCTGCGCTGTGGAAGCTTGAGCGGTTCCAGGCACGCCAGTGGGAGGCCATGGTCCTGCCGGGCGGCCGCATGCCTGTTCCCTCCGTCCTGCGCAGTCACCCGGCCACCGCGGAGCGGGTCGCGCGGCTGTCGCGGCTCAACACGACGTCCGGCGGACTGGCCATGCCGATGCCGCCGGTCCGCCGCCGGCGCGGTCCCATGGTGCCCCCGATTCCGCTGGACAGCGGCCGTCACGCCATCGTCGAGGTCGCTCCGGGCCCATGGACCGAGGAGCCGGTCCGCCCGGACTGCCCCGAATGCGAGGAAAAGCCGCGCATCCGCATCCGCCACGGCGGCGTCTGGTGGTAGTGCCGGCCTGATCCGGCGCAGTCAGACCGTTTCCCAGCGCCCGCTGTCGCCGGCCCGGAAGATGGCGTCGATCACCGCCTGGTTCTTCACCGAGTCTTCCAGTGTGAACACCGCCTCGTCTTCCCCGCGCGCCGCCCGCACGAAGGCTTCGGCCATCAGCTTGTACTGGCGCACCCGCGGAAAGCGGAATACCTCGCTGCGTTGGCGCGACTGGTCGTGCAGCCAGACCTCGGCCATGCCGTAGTCCGGCGGGTTGAACGGGGCGGGAACCTCGATATGGCCCTTCTCGCCGTGGAACACCATCGACTGACGCAGGGCCATCTGCGTCGAACAGTAGAAGGTCAGCGAGAATTCGCCGAAATCGGCGGTCACATTGGCATATCGGTCGGTGCCGAAGCCCGGGTCGCGCTCCACTTCGGCCCGCACCCGGCGCGGCTCCTGCGCCGTCGCCAGGCGGGTCGTCACCGTCGGGTAGACGCCGATGTCCGGCAATCCGCCGCCACCGAGATCGCGCTGGTTCCGCATGTTCGCCGGGTCGGTGTTGTAATAGGTGAAAACGCCCTGCACCTGCCTGAGACGGCCGATCGCGCCTTCCTCGATCAGGGCGCTGACGGTGCGCCACTGCGGATGGTAGCGCACCATGAAGGCTTCCGAGATCAGCTTGCCGGTCTCTTCGCGCAGGGCGATCAGCGGCCGGATGTCATCCGCCTTGAGGGCAAGCGGCTTTTCCACCAGCACATGCTTGCCGGCCTTGGCTGCCCTGGCGGCCCATTCCACGTGCTGCGACGTGACCACCGGAATATAAACGCCGTCGACGGCATCGCTGGCAAGCAGGGCGTCGTAGGAATCGAAGGCATGGGGCGCTCCGAACCGCTGCGCCATCGCCTCGGCCTTGTCCCGGCTGCGCGAGGCAATCGCGGCGACCACCCCGTTCTCGCTGTCACAAAGGGCCGGGATCACCTGTTCGCTCGCGATCCGGGCTGCCGACAGAATTCCCCAGCGAAACATCCCGCCCGTCCTCGCCGTCAGGGCTCGAAACCGTCGACGATCACCATGTCGGCATCCGCGACCGTCTGCCGGATCGCCTTGGCCTTCTGGTACTGCTCCGAATAGTAGCATTCGCGCGCCGCCGCCAGGCTCGGGAACTCGATGATCACGTTGCGCGGCCGGTCGCTGCCTTCCAGCGTTTCATAGGTGCCGCCGCGCGCCAGGAAGCGTGCGCCGTATTGCTCGAAGGCCGGGCGCGCCGTCGCCACGTAGTCCTGGTAGCGTTCCGGGTCACGCACGGTCACGCGTGCGATCCAGTATCCTTTTGCCATTCCATTTTCCTCCCGCTTTCAACTGCTTAACCGGCAGCCATTTCGGCTAGGATAGCCTCGGCTGCCGCCTTCCTGTCAACTGCCGCCGCCACCGGCCGCCCGACGACGAGGTGGCTGGCGCCTTCCGAAATCGCGATGCCGGGCGTGACCACGCGCTTCTGGTCGCCGTGGTCGGATCCGGCCGGCCGGATACCCGGCGTCACCACGGCCATGCCGTCCCCGGCGATGGAGCGGACCAGCCGCGCCTCTGCCGCCGAGCAGACGATCCCGCCCATCCCGGCCTCGCGGGCCTGGCGGGCGCGCCGTTCCACCAGCGTCCGGGCATCGCAGGCATAGCCCGCGTCTTCGAGATCCGCGTCGTCCATCGAGGTGAGAACCGTCACGCCGAGCAGGCACAGACCGGACCCGGCTGCCGCCTCGACGGCCGCCCGCATGGCCTTGGGATAGGCATGAACGGTGAGCATGGTGACGCCCATCTTCGCCACGTTCTCCACGCCCTTGGCGATCGTATTGTCGATGTCCAGCAGCTTCATGTCGAGAAACACCTTGCGCCCGTCGGCCACGAGGTCGCGGGCGAGCGGCAGTCCGCCGGCGAAGGCGAGCTGGTAACCGATCTTGTAGAAGCGGACGCTGTCGCCCAGTTCCGCGACGGCAGCCTCGGCCTCGGCCACGGTGGGCACGTCGAGCGCCACGATCAGGCGGTCTTTCATGGTCGCGGGCTGTGTCATCGGCTTGGGTCCTCGGCTGGCTGATCCTCGTCACCGCCTTTTGTCACCCGTGCGGCCGGCGGGCAAGCGGTCTTGTCACCGGCGCGTGAAAGCCGCGCAATACTCCATCAGCGCCCGGCAGGTCGTCTCAAGCAGCGGCTGGCCGGTGTCCGCCTTCAGCAGGCCCGAAGAAGGCTCGAAGGCCTTCGATGCCTGGCGGACGGCCGTCTGCTCGGTGAGGATGTGGCAGCCGCAGTTCATCAGCACCGCGCGGACATGGTAAAGGCCGCGAATGCCGCCCAGCATGCCGTTGGATGCCGCGCCGAGCGCCACGGGCTTGCCCTTCCAGGGCTTCAGCGCCGTGGCGCCGTCCGCCGAGATCCGGCTGATCCAGTCGATCGTGTTCTTCAGCAGCGGTGGGATCGATGCGTTGTACTCGGGGCAGGCGATGAACACCCCGTCGTGCGCGGCGATCAGGCGACCCAGCTTCATCGCGTTCTCAGGAATGCCCGAGGCCTTCTCGAGGTCCTCGTCCATGATCGGCAGCGGGTAGTCCGCGAGCGATATGCGGGTCACGTCGGCGCCCGCTTCAGCCAGGGTCTTCATGGCCGCGTCGGCCAGTTGCCCGTTGAACGATCCGCTTCGGATCGAGCCGGAAAAGACGAGGATTTTCGGAATCATGACTGGTCCTGCACGCCGGATTTCACACAACCGGGATATGGTGCGCTTGTCGCGTGCTGCAAGTGCCGGTCAGTCGCCGCGGCGATAGATCCACAGGTTTGCGGGCGGCACGTTGCGCAGCACGAAATCATGGTGCCGCATCGAGAAATTGCCGCGCCCCGGGGCAACGGGCGATTTCGGCCCGTAGGTGATCTGCATGACGGGCCGGCCGGCCGGAATCCGGTTCAGCAGGTCTTCCACCAGCGCAATCCGCCGGTCCATCGGGAAATTGAGCATCGGCACGGCCGAGATGACGCAGTCGAATACCGTGTCCTTCGCCGCGCCCAGCGTCGTGTCCAGGTCGAAGGCGTCGCCGTGGATGAAGTTCACGCCGGGAATCTCGGCCTTCAGGTGCTCGTAGAAATCCTCGGAATATTCCACCGAGTAGAGGTCTTCCGGCCTGATGCCCCGCTCCAGGATCGCGCGGGTGATCGGACCGGTGCCCGGCCCGAGTTCGAGAACGGGCAGGCCGCTGTCCGGCTGGACGACGGAGGCCATCGACCGGGCGCAGATCTTGCTGGTCGGCGTGACCGAGCCGACGGCCTTGGCGTTGTCCATCCAGCCGCGGAAGAACTTGAAGTCCTCGTCGAACTGGCTGAGAAACTTGCGGATTCCCAGGGGAAGGGCCATCGGTCGGTTCTCCGTAACTTCGGGCTGTTCCCCGCCCACGTGATTTGCCGCCAATATGGCCCGGCGCGACAGGATTTCCAAGTGCCGGAATATCCGGCAAGGCCATCGGTTGCCGCGTCTACTCGCCGAGCGAGTCGAAGAAATCCTTCATCCGCGAGAAGAACCCTGCCGATTGCGGACTGTTGTCCTTCGACGAGATTTCCTCGAATTCCTGCAGCAGTTCACGCTGCCGCTTGGAGAGATTCTGCGGTGTCTCGACCACAACCTGGATGTAGAGATCGCCCAGGTTCGGCTGGCGCAACACGGGCATGCCCTTGCCCTTCAGGCGGAAGCGCTTGCCGTTCTGCGTGCCTTCGGTGACCTTCACCCGCGCCTGACTGCCGTCCAGCGTCGTGACGTCGAACTGGCCGCCGAGCGCCGCCGTCGTCATCGAGATCGGCACGGAGCAGAACAGGTCCGCGCCGTCGCGCTGGAAGAATTCGTGCGGCTTGACCGACAGGAATATGTAGAGGTCGCCGGACGGCCCGCCGCGCATGCCCGCTTCGCCCTCGCCGGCAAGCCGGATCCGGGTCCCGTCCTCGATGCCGGCGGGAATGTTGACCGACAGGGAGCGCTCTTCCGTCACCCGGCCGGCACCGGAACACTTGGGGCAAGGGTCCTTGATGGTTTGCCCGCGGCCCTGGCAGGTCGGGCACGTCCGCTCGATGGAAAAGAAGCCCTGGCTTGCCCGCACGCGCCCCGCGCCGCCGCAGGTGGCGCAGGTTTCCGGCTGTGTGCCGGGCTTGGCGCCCGAACCCGAGCATTCGTCGCAGGAAATCGACGTCGGCACCCGGATTTGCGCCGTCTTGCCCTGGAAGGCTTCCTCCAGCGTGATGTCCATGTTGTAGCGCAGGTCGGCGCCGCGTTCGCGGCCACCGGAGCGGCGACGCCCGCCGCCCATCATCTCGCCGAAGATGTCCTCGAAGATGTCGGCGAAACCACCGCCGCCGAAACCGCCGGCCGCGCCGCCGCCACCCATGCCGTTCTCGAAGGCCGAGTGGCCGAAACGGTCATAGGCCGCGCGCTTCTGCGGGTCCTTGAGCACTTCGTAGGCTTCGCCCACTTCCTTGAACTTGCGTTCAGCCTCTTCGTCGCCCGGGTTGCGGTCGGGGTGATACTGCATGGCGAGCTTGCGGAAGGCGCTTTTCAGCTCCTTCTCGTCGGCGCCGCGCGCCACGCCGAGGGTCTCGTAGAAATCGGCCTTGGCCATGGGTCAGGCGTTCCTGTTGAACGGTTACGTCATCCGCAGGATTGGCCGGTATCGCACGCCGGGCTTGCCTTGGCGAACCCGGGCGAAGCCGGCTGTCCCTGCCGCGATGCAAGAGGCCGGCGGATTGACCGCCGGCCTTTCATCTTGCTGCCGGATCAGGCCGACTTCTTGTCGTCGTCGATTTCCTCGAAATCGGCGTCGACCACGTCGTCGTCCTTGGCCGCGTCGGCTTTGGCGTCCGTCTCCGCGCTCTCGGCCTGCTGGGCTTCGTACATCGCCTGGCCGAGTTTCATCGAGGCTTCCGCCAGCGCCTGGCTCTTGGCCTTGATGGCCTCGCCGTCGTCGCCTTCCAGCGCGGTCTTCAGGTCGGCAATGGCATCCTCGATGGCCTTGCGGTCATCCTCGGAAACCTTGTCGCCATAGTCCTTGAGCGACTTCTCGGCCGAATGGACCAGCGCTTCGCCCTGGTTCTTGGCCTCGACATTCTCGCGCCGCTTCTTGTCGGCCTCGGCATTGGCCTCGGCGTCCTTGACCATCTTCTCGATGTCGTCGTCGGACAGGCCGCCGGATGCCTGGATGCGGATCTGGTGCTCCTTGCCGGTGCCCTTGTCCTTGGCCGAGACGTTGACGATGCCGTTGGCGTCGATGTCGAACGTGACCTCGATCTGCGGCACGCCGCGCGGTGCCGGCGGGATGCCGACCAGGTCGAACTGGCCGAGCAGCTTGTTGTCGGCCGCCATCTCGCGCTCGCCCTGGAAGACCCGGATCGTCACGGCGTTCTGGTTGTCCTCGGCCGTGGAGAAGGTCTGGCTCTTCTTCGTCGGGATCGTCGTGTTGCGCTCGATCAGGCGGGTGAACACGCCGCCCAGCGTCTCGATGCCCAGCGACAGCGGGGTCACGTCGAGCAGCAGGACGTCCTTGACGTCACCCTGCAGCACGCCGCCCTGGATGGCCGCGCCCATGGCGACGACCTCGTCCGGGTTGACGCCCTTGTGCGGTTCCTTGCCGAAGAACTGCTTCACCACTTCCTGGATCTTGGGCATGCGGGTCATGCCGCCGACCAGGACCACCTCGTCGATCTCGCCGGCCGACAGGCCCGCGTCCTTGAGCGCCGCCTTGCAGGGCGCGATCGTGCGCTGCACGAAATCGTCGACCAGGCTTTCGAACTTGGCGCGCGTCAGCTTGATCGCCAGGTGCTTCGGGCCGGAGGCGTCGGCGGTGATGTAGGGCAGGTTGATCTCGGTCTGCGACGAAGACGACAGCTCGATCTTGGCCTTTTCCGCCGCTTCCTTGAGGCGCTGCAGGGCCAGCTTGTCGTTCTTCAGGTCGATGCCCTGGTCCTTCTTGAACTCCTCGGCCAGGTATTCCACCAGCCGCATGTCGAAGTCCTCGCCGCCCAGGAAGGTGTCGCCGTTGGTCGACTTCACCTCGAAGACGCCATCGCCGATTTCCAGGATCGAGATGTCGAACGTGCCGCCGCCAAGGTCATAGACCGCGATGGTCTTGCCGTCGCGCTTGTCGAGGCCATAGGCCAGCGCGGCCGCGGTCGGCTCGTTGATGATGCGCAGCACTTCCAGGCCGGCGATCTTGCCGGCGTCCTTGGTGGCCTGGCGCTGGGCGTCGTTGAAGTAGGCCGGTACGGTGATCACCGCCTGCTCGACCTTCTCGCCGAGATAGGATTCGGCGGTTTCCTTCATCTTCTGGAGCACCATCGCGGAGATCTGCGACGGCGAATACTTCTCGCCCGACACCTCGACCCAGGCATCGCCGTTGCTGCCTTCGACGATCTTGTAGGGAACGAGCTTCTTGTCCTTCTCCACCGTCGGGTCGGAATAGCGGCGGCCGATCAGGCGCTTGACCGCGAACACGGTGCCTTCCGGATTGGTGACCGCCTGGCGCTTGGCCGGCTGGCCCACGAGGCGCTCGCCTTCGCCGGAGAAGGCGACGATCGAAGGCGTCGTGCGCGCGCCCTCGGAATTCTCGATGACCTTGGCGTCCTTGCCGTCCATGACGGCGACGCAGGAATTCGTGGTGCCCAGGTCGATACCAATAACTTTAGCCATGTTGTCTCTCCGTTTAGCAGGCCGCCGGGACCCATGGTTCAGGCGTTCCGATGGCGGCCCCCGTTGAAGTTCGCCGGCGCGGCGAAGCGGCATTTCCCCGACGCGTCCGGTGTTGCGGCGTATATAAGAAGGGCGATTTTGCTGCGCAAGGCTGCTTTGCCGCTGTTTGCATGTTGCAGCCGAACTTTGCGCCGCCCTGAACCGGCGGAACCGGCGCCGTTTGCATCGGCTGGGGCGCTATCCGGCCCAGAAGATGTCCTCGCCCGCATCCAGCGCCGCGCGGCTGCCGCTGGCGAAGGGGGCGAGCCAGCCGGCCACCTGCGGCAGTTCGAAATCGAAGAAATAGGTCATCGCCGCCTGTTTGCCACGGGCAAGTGATTCGCTGACGCTGCCGGCCTCGGCGGCGCGTTTCGCTGCCACCGCCTGGTCCAGCCATTGCCAGGCCACGACGGTATGGCCGAAGGCAAAGAGCAGCGGCGTGGCATTGGCGAAGGCGGTGTCCGGGCTGCCGGCCTGCTGCGCGATCGCCTCCGATACCGTGGCCATGGCCTGGCCGAGCGCGGCCACCTGCCGGTCGAAGCCGCCGGCCTTCGCCGCAGCGTCCATCGTCGCCGCCACGCGCCGGGCCAGCAGTTGCAGGCCTTCGCCCTTGTCGGCCAGGATCTTGCGCCCGATCAGGTCCATCGCCTGAATGCCGGTCGTTCCCTCGTGGATCGGGTTCAGGCGGTTGTCGCGGTAGAGCTGCTCGACGTCGAAGTCGCGCGTGTAGCCGTAGCCTCCGTGGCACTGGATGGCGAGCGAATTGGCCAGTGGCCCGTACTCGGAAGGAAAGGTCTTGTTGATCGGCGTGAGCAGCGCCAGCAGGCTTTCCGATTCCGCCCGGGCGCTCTCGTCCTCGTTGGAGTGGATGTCGTCGACCAGCCTTGCCGAGTAGAGGCACAGGGCGAGGGCGCCTTCCGCATAGGCCTTCTGCGCCAGCAGCATGCGCCGGATGTCGGCATGGGCGACCAGCGGCACCTGGTCGGGCGCGTGGCGGTCGCCGGGAATGCGGCCCTGGCGCCGTTCGTGGGCGTATTGCGAGGAAAGCAGGTAGCCCCGCCAGGCCTGGGCCGCCGCGCCGAGTCCGACGCCGATGCGCGCCTCGTTCATCATCAGGAACATGATCGCCAGGCCTTCGCCGGCTTCGCCGATCAGCCAGCCCGCCGCGCCCGCCCGGCCCATCGGCCGGTATTGCGCGCCTTCGCCGAAATTCAGCAGGCAATTGGTCGTCCCGCGATAGCCCATCTTGTGGTTGAGACCGGCCACGACGACGTCGTTGCGGGTGATCTCGCCGGCGACCTCGGCCGGGATGCGCTTCGGCACCGCGAAGATGGAAATGCCCTTCGTGCCTGCCGGCAGCTTGCCGTCAGGCCCGGGGATCTTGGCCAGCACCAGGTGGCAGATATCATCGGTGATGTCGTGATCGCCACCCGAAATCCACATCTTGCGCCCGGTCAGGCGGTAGCGGTGTCCCAGCGCATCGTCGCAATCGAAATCCGCCCGGGTGGTGATGTCGCCGAGCGACGAGCCGGCCTGCGGTTCCGACAGGCACATCGTGCCCAGCGACCGGCCTTCCAGTTGCGGCCGCGCGAAATGGTCGATCAGCGTGTCCGATCCTCGCGTCATCAGCACGCGCGTGTTACCGGTCGACAGCATCGGATAGCCGCCGGCCGCCACGTTCCCGGCCTGGATGAACACCTTGGCCGCACTGGCGACCAGGTGCGGCAATTGCATGCCCCCCTGTTCGGCCGGGAAGCTGGCCAGCTGGAACCCGGCATCCAGATAGGCCTGCACCGCCTTGCGGATCAGCGGATGCACGCTCACCGTGCCGTCCTGCTTCAGTTCCGGCTCGTCCCGGTCCCCGGGCTTGAACGACGGCAGGAACTCGTTTTCCGCGATCTTCTCGGCCAGGTCGAGGAAGGCGTCGAAGGTTTCCCGCGAATGGTCCCCGTACCGCGGCCGCGCCGTCAGCGCGCTGGCGTCGAGCCAGTCGTGGACAAGGAAATCGATGGCGGCGCGATCGAATGCCGGCATGCTGCAGCCTCCCGTGATGCAAGCGGGCCCTGGCCCCGCTCATGGGGGCGGATGGTAGGGAGCGGACCGCTGTCCTGTCAACAACAACATACTCGGTAGTATGTCCGGCATGCGACGTGACGTCCCTACGTCGGAAGGTGCGCTTGACACTACTATGCCCCATAACATTTTATGGCCGGTAAGGCGGGCCACAAGGAGCCCGCTTGCTGCAAGGGAGGTACCCGGCATGAAGAAATGGACCATTTTGCTGGCGGCAGCCGCCGCCGGCCTCGTTGCATCCGCGTCTGCCAGGGCGCAGGAAGTGACGCTGAAGCTGCACCAGATGCTGCCCGCCCAGGCCACGATCCCGGCAAAGGCCCTGGCTCCCTGGGCCGACAAGGTGATGAAGGAATCCAACGGCCGGATCAAGATCGACCTTTATCCGTCCATGCAGCTCGGCGGCAAGCCGCCGGAACTGGTGGACCAGCTTCGTGATGGCGTCATCGACCTGACCTGGACCGTCATCGGCTACACGCCGGGCCGCTTCCCCTCCACCGAGGCTTTCGAGCTGCCGTTCATGATGACCAACGGCGAGCAGACCTCCAAGGCTTTCCACGAGTACTGCATGAAGTACTGTACGGAGGACTTCAAGGACTACCACGTCATCGCCTGGCACACCCATGGCCCGGGCCTGATCCACTCCAAGGATCCGGTCAAGAGCCTGGAGGACATGAAGGGCATGAAGCTGCGCGGCGGCACCCGCGTGGTCAACCAGATGCTCGAGAAGCTCGGCGCCGTTCCGGTCGGCATGCCGGTGACGGCGGTTGCCGAGGCCCTGTCCAAGGGCGTCATCAACGGCACCACCATTCCCTTCGAAGTGGCACCGGCCTTCAAGGTGGACGAGATCGTCACCAACATCACCGGCTTCGCCGGCAAGAACGGTCTCTACACGGCCACCTTCGTGTTCGCCATGAACAAGGATTCCTACGACAAGCTGCCGGATGACCTGAAGAAGGTCATCGACGACAATTCCGGCATCGAGACGGCGGGCATGTTCGGTGCGGCCATGGACGCCGGCGACGTGCGAGGACGTGAGATCGCGGAGAAGAACGGCGACGACATCATCACCCTGGACGAGGCCGAGACGCAGCGCTGGAAGGATATCGCCAGCCCGCTCGTCGATGCCTGGGCCAAGGAAATGGATGCCGGCGGCCGCCCGGGAACCGAGATGGTCAACTACGCCCGCGAGATGCTGGACAAGTATTCCGCCCAGTAAGCGTGGTGATCCCTCACCGGACAGGAAAACCCGGGCCAGGTGCCCGGGTTTTTTCGTGGCCGCGACACTTGGTTCAGGCCTGCGATTCGCGCTCCTTCGCCCGCGCCAGGGCCGGCCGGGACAGCACGCGGTCGAGGTAGGCGTTGACCGTCTCCGGCACGATCTCGAACTTCGCCCCGCGGGCCCACGTGCCGATATGGCCAAGCAGCACGTCGACGGCCGAAAATCGGTCGCCGAGCGCGAACGTGCTATCGCCCAGGCGGCGCGCCAGCGCCTTCACGTCACGGGTGAATTCCCAGGCGCACCACGGCCCGACATCCACCCGCAGCTCTTCCGGCAGCAGCATGCGGTGTTTCAGCTTGTTCCAGAGCGGCGCCTCCAGCTCCGACTGGGCGAAATGCACCCAGCTGTCGATCTGCGCCCGTTCGGCCAGCGAACGCGAACCGAAGCCCTTGTCGGCGTGCTTCTCGCCCAGGTACACGCAGATCGCCGCCGAATCGGTCAGCTTCAGGTCGCCGTCGATCAGCGCCGGGATGCGTCCCGACGGATTGTAGATGCGCGCCGTTTCCGACTGCGGCTTGGCTTTCTCGATGGTGTAGTCCTGCTCCAGCTCTTCCAGCATCCACAGAACCCGGGTCATGCGCGAACCCGGTGATCCGATCACCGTGTACATGGTCGTCCTCCCTTGCGATTGATGGTGTTGAAACCTGCGGGGTCAACCGCCGGATTTTTCGAAAGCCGCATCCACCGGCACCTGCATGGCGTTGGCCAGGTGGTTGGTCTTGCCGGCCAGCGCGATGACCTTCAGGAGGTCGCCGTACTGGGCGTCGGTCATGCCCTTCGCCCTGGCCGAGGCCGTGTGCGAATGGGCGCAATAGCTGCAGCCGTTGGCCGCCGAGACCGCGATGTAGATCATCTCGCGGGTCAGCGGGTCCAGCGGCCCCGGTGCCGTCATGACCGATTTCACCTCTTCCCACGTGCTCCTGAGCAATGCCGGATCGGCGGCAAGCGCCAGCCAGAAATTGTTGATGAAGTCGGAGCCGCGTGTCGTGCGGATGTCGTCGTAGACCGCGCGAACCGCGTCACTTGCCTCGTCGTAGGATATCAGCCGGACAGTCGACATGCCGGTTTCCTCCTCCATGGTGGGTGCAGGCGGTCGTGAAGCATGGATTGACGCCGGCATGGATGCGGCACGATAGCAGGTTGCGTGAATCGGGAAAGCCGGGAAATCGCGTTCCGGTGACGCTGCGTTTCGCACACGCGCCTTGCTTGCGCTCTTGTGATTTGGGCGCCAGGCGTTACCTCTTTCGCCCAGGCAACAATGCAGAAGGATTATTCCCATGACCGACCTGTCGGCCTTCCGGATCACCGAGCGCTGGCCCGCCGTCCATCCGGACCGCATTCAGCTCTATTCTTTCCCCACGCCCAATGGCATCAAGGTGTCCGCCATGCTGGAGGAGACGGGGCTGCCATACGAGCCGCACACGGTGTCGTTCGGCCGCAACGACCAGACCACGCCGGAATTCCTGTCGCTCAATCCCAACAACAAGATACCCGCGATCATCGATCCCGACGGGCCGGGCGGCAAGCCGCTGCCCTTGTTCGAATCCGGCGCCATCCTGATCTACCTCGCCGAGAAGTCGGGAAAATTCATGTCCGCCGATCCGGCCACCCGCTACGAGACGATCCAGTGGCTCATGTTCCAGATGGGCGGCCTGGGCCCGATGTTCGGCCAGCTCGGCTTCTTCTACAAGTTCGCCGGCAAGGACATCGACGATCCCCGCCCGCTCGAACGCTATGCCGGCGAGACCGAGCGCCTGCTGAAAGTGCTGGAGCAGCGCCTTGACGGGCGCGACTACATCATGGGCGACGACTACACGATCGCCGACATCGCCGCCTGGCCGTGGGTCCGCACCGTGCGCGATTTCTACGAGGCCGGGGACCTGGTGAAACTGCCGGCCTGCCCCAACGTCGTGGCCTGGCTGGACCGCTGCCTGGCCCGCCCGGCCAGCCAGGCCGCGCTCAATATCCCGCCGCGCGAGTGACATCAGCGGCAAGGCCGGCGGAACAGGGGCGGGGGCTGCGGCTTTCCGCCCTTTTTGCGACCCCGGGCGTCGCCACTTTGCATTGCCCCGCCTTGCCGCATGGTTTATGGGAGGGCCGATCCAAGACATGGAGTATGCCTTGAACCAGCCCGCCAAACCCAATTCCTTCCGCACCGGACCCGACGAACAGGGCATGTTCGGTATCTTCGGGGGCCGATTTGTCGCCGAGACGCTGATGCCGCTCATTCTGCACCTCGAGGAGGAGTGGAACCGGGCGAAAACCGACCCCGAGTTCAAGGCCGAGCTGGAGCATCTCAACGCGCACTACACCGGGCGTCCCTCGCCGCTCTATTTCGCCGAGCGGCTGACCGAGCACCTCGGTGGCGCGAAGATCTATTTCAAGCGCGACGAGCTCAACCACACCGGGTCGCACAAGATCAACAACTGCCTTGGCCAGATCCTGCTCGCCAAGCGCATGGGCAAGACCCGCATCATCGCCGAGACGGGCGCCGGCCAGCACGGCGTCGCCTCCGCCACCGTCGCCGCCCGCTTCGGCTTCCCCTGCGAGGTCTACATGGGCGCTACCGACGTTCAGCGCCAGGCGCCCAACGTCTTCCGCATGAAGCTGCTGGGCGCCAAGGTGCACGCGGTTTCGGCCGGCCACGGCACGCTCAAGGACGCCATGAACGAGGCGCTGCGCGACTGGGTCACCAATGTCGAGGACACCTATTACCTGATCGGCACCGCCGCCGGCCCGCATCCCTACCCGGAACTGGTCCGCGAGTTCCAGTCGGTCATCGGCAGGGAGACCAGGGAGCAGATGATGGCCGTCGAAGGCCGCCTGCCTGACATGCTGGTGGCCGCCGTTGGTGGCGGATCGAACGCCATCGGCCTGTTCCATCCCTTCCTCGACGACGAGAATGTCCGCATCGTCGGCGTCGAGGCGGGCGGCAAGGGCCTCGAGGGCGAGGAGCACTGCGCCTCGCTGACGGCCGGTTCGCCCGGCGTGCTGCACGGCAACCGCACCTACCTGCTGCAGGATGGCGACGGCCAGATCAAGGAAGGCCACTCCATTTCGGCCGGCCTCGATTACCCGGGTATCGGGCCGGAGCATTCCTGGCTGAAGGATTCCGGCCGTGTCGAATACGTGCCGATCATGGACACGGAGGCGCTCGAGGCGTTCCAGCTGCTGACCCGCCTGGAAGGCATCATTCCCGCGCTGGAGCCTTCCCACGCGCTCGCCGAGGTGATCAAGCGTGCGCCCACGATGGGCAAGGACCAGATCATCGTCATGAATTTGTGCGGCCGCGGCGACAAGGACGTCTTCACCGTCGGCAAGCTCCTGGGACACGACCTCTGACATGACCACCCGTATCGACCGCAAGTTCGCTGCCCTCAAGCAGATCAACCGCCCGGCTCTCGTTACCTATTTCATGGGTGGCGACCCGGACTACGACTCCTCCCTGCGTGTCATGAAGGCGCTGCCCAAGGCCGGCGCCGACGTCATCGAACTGGGCATGCCCTTCTCCGATCCCATGGCCGACGGCCCGACGATCCAGCTTGCCGGCCGCCGCGCCCTCGACGGTGGCCAGACCCTGGTCAAGACCCTGCAGATGGCGCGCGAGTTCCGCCAGGAAGACGATGATACGCCGATCGTCATGATGGGCTATTACAACCCGATCTACGTCTATGGCGTCGAACGCTTCCTTGCCGATGCAAAGGAATCCGGCATTGACGGCCTGATCGTTGTCGACCTGCCGCCGGAAATGGACGAGGAACTGTGCCTGCCGGCGCTCAAGGCCGGCATCAACTTCATCCGCCTTGCGACGCCGACCACCGACGACAAGCGCCTGCCGGTCGTCCTCGGCAACACCTCCGGCTTCGTCTACTACGTCTCGATGACCGGCATCACCGGCTCGGCCCTGCCGGACACGAGCAAGGTTGCCGACGCCGTCCGCCGCATCAAGGGCCACACCGACCTGCCCGTCTGCGTCGGCTTTGGCGTCAAGACCTCCAGCCAGGCCAAGGCGATCGGCGCGTCCGCCGATGGCGTGGTCGTCGGCACGGCCGTGGTCAACGCGATCGCCAACGTGCTGGACAAGGATGGCAAGGCCGTGGCCGATCCGGCCGAGGCCGTGGCGACGCTGGTGCGTGGCCTGGCCGACGGCGTGGCGGAAGCCCGGCTTGCACAGGCCGGCTGAAACGCCCACATTGAATGCGTCACAGGGAAGGCCGCGCATGGCTTGCGGCCCTGAAAGCAGATGAACTGGATCACCAATTACGTCCGCCCCAAGCTCAATTCGATGCTGGGCCGTCGCGACATGCCGGAGAATCTCTGGATCAAGTGTCCCGAGACCGGCGAGATGATCTTCCACAAGGAACTGGAGGAGAACCTCTGGGTCATCCCGACCTCCGGCTACCACATGAAGATGCCGGTCAAGGAGCGCCTGAAGCGGTTCTTCGACGGCGGCAGGTACGATCTTCTCCCCGCGCCGAAGGTGCCGCAGGATCCGCTGAAGTTCCGCGACGTCAAGCGCTACACGGACCGCCTCAAGGAAAGCCGCGCCAAGACGGGTCTCGAGGATTCCATCGTCAACGCCACCGGCGAGATTGACGGCGTGCCGGTGGTCGTCACGGCGCATGATTTTTCCTTCATGGGCGGCTCGCTCGGCATGGCCGCGGGCGAGGCGATCATCGACGGCTTCATGAAGGCCATCGAACTCAAGCGCCCGCTGATTCTCTTTGCCGCGTCGGGTGGCGCGCGCATGCAGGAAGGCATCCTTTCGCTCATGCAGCTTCCCCGCACCACCGTCGCGGTGGAAATGCTGAAGGAGGCGGGCCTGCCCTACATCGTGGTGCTGACCAACCCGACCACGGGCGGCGTGTCGGCCTCCTATGCCATGCTGGGCGACATCCAGATCGCCGAGCCCGGTGCCGTCATCGGTTTTGCGGGCAAGCGCGTCATCGAGCAGACCATCCGCGAGAAGCTTCCCGAGGGTTTCCAGACCGCGGAATACCTGCGCGACCACGGCATGGTCGACATGGTTGTGCCGCGCCGGGAACTGAAGGGCACCATCGCCCGCCTCCTGCGCATGCTCACCGGGATGCCGTCGCTGGACCAGGCCGCCGAGGACACGATCGAGGAGACCGAGGACGCGCCAGCCGAGATGCCCGCAGATGCGGAGAAGGCGGACGTCTGACTGTCCGCCGCCCCTGCGATCGCCGACCGGGCGGCCGGATGATGCCGCCCTCTTGAACCTGGACATGCGATGACGATTCGCCCCGCCGAGAGCCTAGCCGAAGCCGAGATCGACCGGCTGTCGGCTCTTCACCCGCAGGGTTACAACCTTTCGCTCGACCGCGTTTCCGCGCTGCTGGAACGGCTCGGCAACCCGCAGGACCGCCTGCCGCCGGTCATCCACGTGGCCGGCACCAACGGCAAGGGCTCGGTCATCGCCTTTGCCCGCGCCATGCTCGAAGCCGCCGGCGCTTCGGTCCATATCCATACGTCGCCGCATCTCGTCCGCTGGCACGAGCGGTTCCGCATCGGCCAGCCCGGCGGCGGCCGGCTGGTCGAGGATGGCGTTCTTGCCGATGCGCTCCGCCGGGTCGGTGAGGCCAATGGCGACGAGCCGGCCACCGTCTTCGAACTGACGACGGCGGCGGCCTTCCTGCTCTTCGCCGAGCATCCGGCCGATGTCTGCATCATGGAAGTCGGCATGGGTGGGCGCTTCGATGCCACCAACGTCATCCGCGAACCGGCAGTCTCCGTGATCACGCCCATCGCGCTGGACCACGAGGCCTGGCTTGGCGACAAGGTCGAGCTGATCGCCGCCGAGAAGGCCGGCATCATCAAGTCGGAATGCCCGGTCGTCATCGGTTTCCAGGAAAACGACATGGCCCGCGCCGTGCTGGAGGAAACCGCGCTGCGCCTGCAGTGCGACTACATCACCTACGGCCAGGACTTCTGGGCCTACGAGGAGAACGGCCGCCTGGTCTACCAGGACAATGACGTGCTGTTCGACCTCACGCTTCCGGCCATGCCCGGCCGCTTCCAGTATGCCAACGCGGCCACGGCCATCGCCGCGGTGCGCATGGCCGGTTTCGACATCGGGCACCGCGCCGCCGACACTGCCATGGAAACGGCCGACTGGCCGGCCCGCATGCAGCGCCTCAATTCCGGCCATCTCGTCGAACAGGCCCCGGAGGGGGCGGAAGTCTGGCTCGATGGCGGGCACAATCCCGCCGGCGCGCTGGCCATCGCCGAGGAACTGGCCGGCCGCGGCGAGCGCGACGACCGCCAGCTCTTCCTGGTCGCGGGCATGCTGAAGACGAAGAACCAGACCGGCTTCTTCCGCGCCTTCCAGGGGCTCGCCCGCCACTGCTACTGCGTTCCCGTGCCGGGAAGCGACGACAGCGAGAGCGCCGATGTCCTGGCCGCCCGTGCCCGCGAGGCGGGGCTGTCCGCCGAGCCGGTCAGCTCGGTTGCCAACGCGCTCAACCTGATGCGGGAAACCTGGAGCGAGGACGACCTCCCACCCCGAATCCTCGTCTGCGGATCGCTCTACCTCGCCGGGTCGGTCCTGGACGAAAACGGCACCCCGCCGGTCTGATGGCGGTGGAGCGCTTCCGCCTTCATCCCGATCCGCACGCCGCGTGTCAGGCCGCATCCGCGCTTTATGCGGCCATGATTCCAGGCCTCCGCGCCGTCCTGCCGGCCTCTGCCCGGATCAGCCACATCGGCTCCACGGCCGTGGAGGGCCTCCAGACCAAGGGCGACCTCGACATTCTCGTCCGCGTGCCGAAGGATGCCTTCATGGCAGCCGACGCCGCGCTTGCCGCCCGGTTTCCGCGCAACAAAGGGTCGGTCCGCACGGATGATTTTTCCGCCTTCGAAGTGCCGGACGAGGCACTGCCCGTTGGCATCCAGCTCGCAGCCATCGACGGCGCCTTCGACCATTTTCATCTTTTTGCCGCGGCCCTGGCGGCCCATCCGGCCCTGATCGACGGGTTCAATGAGATCAAGCAATTGTTCGACGGCCAGCCGATGACGGATTATCGTGCCGCCAAGGCCCTGTTCATCAACGCGGTGCTGGATGGTATCGCCCGCGGCGAAATCCCCGTCTGAGGATCAGAACAGGTCGAAAGAATGCGGGAACCGGATCCATGTCCGGAGATACCCTAGCGGCCGGCAGAGCGGACTGCCTCGAAAAACGCCGCGATCAGTCCCGTGTCCTTCACGCCGGGAGCCCGTTCGACACCTGACGAGATGTCGAGACCAGGCGGCCGGGCAATCGCGATGGCGTCCGCCACGTTGCCGGCATCCAGCCCGCCGGCAAGGAAATAGTCGAGCCCCGGCTCCACCGCCGCCAGCAGCGACCAGTCGAAGGAGACCGCATTGCCGCCGGGAAGTTCCGACCCCTTCGGCGGCTTGGCATCGAACAGGAAGCGGTCGGCCACGCCCCGGTAAGGCTTGACCTTGTCGAGGTCCGCGGCCTCGGATACCGACACCGCCTTCATCACCGGCAGGCCATAACGGGCCTTCACCGCGGCAACGCGCTCCGGGCTTTCCTTGCCGTGCAGTTGCAGCATGGCCGGCTTCATCACCTCGACGATCTCGTCCAGTGTGGCATCGTCGGCATTGACGGTGACCGCCACCGGGTGAACGCCTTCTGCGCGCGCCAGCGCTGCCAGCCGGCCGGCCGTTTCAGGGTCGGTATGGCGCGGGCTTTTCGCGAAGAAGATGAACCCCACGTGGCTGGCGCCGCCGGCGATGGCCGCGCGCACCGCGTCTTCCGTCTTCAGTCCGCAGATCTTGATGTCCATGGCCATCGGCTTACCCCGTCGCTCAGTCCGCCGCAAGCGGGCGGATGGGCGGCTCGTCGGGAGACGCCGGTTCTGTGGCCTGCGTGCCGGCCGGGGCCGGTACAGGGGCCTGCACCAGGCTCTGGCAGCCGGCCGGCAGCAGCAGTCCCGCTGCCAGCACGTAGAAACGGAAAAGGTGTGTCACGGTCATTTGAACCCGATGGCTTGCAGGGCCTGGCCGTTGCGCTTCAGCCAGGCCTTGGCCTCCTTGGTGCGCGGGCACAGCCGTTCACAGAGTGTCCAGAATTGCGGGCTGTGGTCCATGTGCTTGAGATGCGCGCATTCATGGGCCACGAGGTAGTCGATGATGGGGCGCGGCGCCATGGCGATCCGCCAGGAAAAGGACAGGCCGCCTGAAGCCGAGCAGGAGCCCCACCGGCTGACCGTGTCCTTGTAGCGCACCGAGCTGACACTGCGCCCGCCGGCCGCCGTGGCGTGCCGCGTGACCAGCGGCTCGATCTCGGCCCGCGCCAGTGCCTTCATGTGGTCGGCCAGCCGCCGTTTCAGGTGCGCCCGCTCGCCGTGGACGATCAGGACCGGTTCGCCGTCGATCGTCGTCCGCTCCACCGTGCCGCGCTTGCCGGGCTCGTGGATGATGCGATGCGGTACGCCGAGGACCGGCAGCTTGACGCCCGGGCGCAGGTCCGGCCGGTCCGGCAGCCGCGCCAGTCGCGATTCCAGCCAGCCGCGATGGCGGTCCAGGAACCGGTCGATATCGCCCTCGGGATGGCCGGTCGGCACGGTCACGCGCAGGCTCTGCCCGCCCGCACCGATCCGCAGCGTCAGGCGCCGGGCCTGCGCGTTCTCCACGATCTTGAGCGGCAGTTCGCGCCCGCCGACGCTGTGCAGGCGCTCGCGGGTGCGGGCGCCGGAAGGACGTGTCTTTCGGGTCAGGAACGAGGGCAGCATGACGGATGAATCTAGCTGATTCCCGCGCGGCGGGAATCTTTTTTCATTGCCGCGTGAACCGTCCCGGCCGCTGGCAACGGCCATGGTCATGGCAGGCAGGACCTGCTGCAGCCGGAAACGCAGGCCCGTCATGCCGATTCGTGCCGCCGCCATTGGCGAGTTTGCACGGACGCTCGGGTGAGGGCGCCCATCCGTCCACGAAAAAGGCCGGGCCCGAAACCGGGCCCGGCCCCATGTCTTGCGGGGCAGGGAAGGGGAGTTACGCGTCGCCGGCCGGGATGTCCGGCACACCGCCGTGGCGCTTCGCGGCCTTGGAGGCCTCGCGGTCGCGCATGAAGCGGTCGAACTCTTCCTTGTCCTTGGCCCGGCGCAATTCGCGCATGTAGACCTCGAATTCCTCGCGCATCTCTTCCAGCTTGCGGCGCTCCTCGGCCAGGCGCTCGATTTCCTCGGCACGCCAGTCGTCGAAGGCCACGTTTCCGGTGCGGGCATGAGGGCCGCGGTTGCGGCCGCAGCCACGGAACTGGCGCGCCATGTCATCGGTCGCGCGGTTCACGTCACGCTTGAAGCCTTCAAGCCGGTCGCCCCAGATGATGTATGCGAGCATGGCGAGGCCGAGCGGCCAGAAAACAACGAAGCCGAGGACCATGAGGCCGATCGTGGCCGGGGTCCAGGCAGGTCGTATCAAAGCGGTATGTGTCATGTTCAGCCAATCCTCTCGATGGGGTGGCGGCCACTAGCGACCGCCTGAATTCGAGATGGGGGGAGAATTCCGGCGATTCAAGCTGTCCCCTTCCCGAAATCGGAAATCTGTTTGAAAAGACAAGGAAATCTGCACCGAATTATTCGCTCTCGCCACGAATCCTCCGGGCCATGGCGCCCACGGTGCGCGTCAGGAGGGCAAGGTCCTGCGGGCGTGACAGGCGATGGTCGCCGTCCTTCACCAGTGTCAGCGTCACGTCGTCCGCCGGCAGGTGCTCCATGAGCCTGAGAGCATGGGTATGGGGCACGTCCGGGTCTTGCATCCCCTGGAGGATGTGAACCGGGCAGAAGGTGTCGATCGGGCCGGTGAGCACGCGGTTGGTCTCGCCGTCCTCGAACAGGGCACAGGTGAAGACATAGGGCCCGTCGTCATAGGCCGATCGCGCTGTGAAGAAGCCATCCGTGTCCAGCAGGGCCTTCTGGTCGTCGGTCAGGCGGGGGCCGGCCAGGTCGCTGGTGAAGTCCGGCGCCGGCGCGATCAGCACGAGGCCGGCGATCCGCGCCTTTTCGTCGCGTTTCGCCATCTCCTGCATCATGCGCAAGGCAATCCATCCGCCCATGGACGAGCCGACAAGGATCTGCGGGCCGCTCGTCATCGCGTCGAAAACGGCCAGCGACTGCGAGAGCCACCGGGAGATGGTGCCGTCTGCGAAGTCTCCGCCCGATTCGCCATGCCCGGAATAGTCGTGGCGCACGAAGGCGAGGTTCTGGTCGCGGGTAAACGCGGCCAGCGTCTCGGCCTTGATGCCCCGCATGTCCGACCGGAAACCGCCGAGCCAGACGACGCCGGGGCTGTCGCCGGGCTGGCGGCGGCAGGCGATCGGGGTGCCGTCGACGGGAATGAATTCGGGCGAGCCGGCTGTCGGGGACATGGGTTTTTCCTGTTTCAACCGTGTTTGGACCCGGCAGGTGATTCATGCAACATTCTGTGCTATTGACTTTGCAGCGCGGCCGGATCATGTGCCGCACGAAAGCCGGGAACCAGTGGCCCGGCTATGGGTTTATTGGCGAAACAGTTGAGGAGACCACGACCATTCGCAGACCGTTCAGAGCGCCGCCGCCTGTCAAGGAAGGCCCCCGCGCCAATCAGGAAATTCGCGTCCCCCGTGTCCAGCTCATCGGAGCGGAGGGTGACAATCTCGGAGAAGTTTCGATTCAGGATGCGCTCGCGCGCGCCGAAGATGCGGGTCTCGACCTCGTCGAGATTTCGCCGAACGCCACTCCGCCCGTTTGCAAGATCCTCGATCTTGGCAAGCTGAAATACGAGAAGCAGAAGAAGGCCGCCGAGGCTCGCAAGAAGCAGAAGACCATCGAGATCAAGGAGATCAAGATGCGTCCCAACATCGACACCCACGATTACGAGGTGAAGATGAAGGCGGTGCGGCGGTTCTTCGAGGACGGCGACAAGGTCAAGGTCACGCTGCGGTTCCGCGGTCGCGAAATGGCGCACCAGGAACTCGGCATGCAGCTCCTGAACAAGGTCCGCGCCGAGGTCGAGGAAATCGCCAAGGTGGAAGCCGAGCCGAAGCTGGAAGGCCGCCAGATGATGATGGTTCTGGCGCCGCGCTGAGCCGCGCTCCACGGATGGAACGGGAAAGCCGGCGCCTTCGGGCGCCGGTTTTCTTTTGTCTGGGCGGCGGATCGCCAAGGGATGGCGGGAAACGCGCTGATTCGCGGTTGCAGGACTTGCGCAATGCCGGTCCATCCTGTAATGACGCGCCGTTCAAAGCCGCCCGGCAGGGCATGCCGTGGCGGTTTTCATGCTGTTTTTCCGCCTGGTCTGCGGAAAGACGAAAAACAGGCCTGCAAGGGCCGCCATAAGGAGAATGAGCAAAATGCCCAAGATGAAGACCAAGTCGGCCGCCAAGAAGCGGTTCAAGATCACCGGCTCCGGCAAGGTGAAGGTTGCCGCCGCAGGCAAGCGCCACGGCATGATCAAGCGTTCCAACAAGTTCATCCGCGATGCCCGCGGCATGATGGTCCTTCCCGAGGCTGACGCCAAGAAGGTCATCAGGAACTACCTGCCCAACGGCGGCGGCCTCTGAGCCCGGCCCTGGCAAGACGCTTCATCTGATTATTAGGAGATCATGACATGGCACGTGTAAAACGCGGCGTTACCGCCCACGCCAAGCACAAGAAGGTTATGAAGGCCGCCAAGGGCTTTTATGGCCGTCGCAAGAACACCATCCGTATCGCGAAGCAGGCCGTCGAGAAGTCGATGCAGTATGCGACGCGCGACCGGAAGGCCCGCAAGCGCAATTTCCGTGCGCTGTGGATCCAGCGCATCAACGCCGCCGTGCGCGAGCACGGCCTGACCTACGGTCGCTTCATCGACGGTCTGAACAAGGCCGGCATCGAGGTCGATCGCAAGGTTCTCTCCGACCTCGCCATCCATGAGCCGCAGGCCTTCGAGGCGCTGGTCGGCCAGGCGAAGACGGCCCTTGAGTACCTCAAGGACAAGACCCCGAACGAGTTTGAAAGCGCGGTTTCCTGACCAGCGCTTTCCCAAGCTTGACATCGTGAATTTGGGAAACCCGCGCTGGCAGGGCTGGCGCGGGTTTTTTCTTGTTCAAACCGTAGCAAACAGGCGCTACAAGCGCCGCCGTAGAACGGATGGATGGGCGATCAGCAATGAGTGATCTCGAAACCCTCGAAACCTCGATCATGGCCGATATTGCCGCGGCCGCCGACGAACAGGCCATAGAGGCCGTGCGCGTCGCCGCCATCGGCAAGAAGGGGTCGGTTTCAGAACGCCTGAAGACCCTGGGCAGGATGACCCCGGAAGAGCGCAAGGACATGGGGCCGAAGATCAACGGCCTGCGCGACCGGGTCGCCGAGGCGCTGACGGCCCGCCGCCAGGAACTGCGCGACGCGGCCATCGAGGCCCGCCTGGCCCGCGAGACCGTGGATGTCACGCTTCCCGTTCATGGCGCCCCGGTCGAGCGCGGCCGCATCCACCCGATCTCGCAGGTCATCGACGAGATCGCCGCCATCTTCGGCGACCTCGGCTTCTCCATCGCTGAAGGGCCGGACATCGAGACCGACTACTACAATTTCACCGCGCTGAACTTTCCCGAGGGCCACCCGGCCCGCGAGATGCACGACACCTTCTTCTTCGCGCCGGGCGAGGACGGCACCCGCAAGCTGCTGCGCACGCACACCTCGCCGGTCCAGATCCGCACCATGGAAGCGCAGAAGCCGCCGATCCGCATCGTCATCCCGGGCAAGACCTACCGTTGCGATTCCGACGCGACCCACTCGCCCATGTTCCACCAGCTCGAAGGCCTGGTCATCGACAGGACCGCCAACGTGGCCAACATGAAGTGGGTGCTGGAGGAGTTCTGCAAGGCCTTCTTCGAGGTGCCGAGCCTGAACATGCGCTTCCGGCCGTCCTTCTTTCCCTTCACCGAACCGAGCCTGGAAGTGGACATTCAGTGCGACCGCTCGCGCGCCGGCGAAGTGCTGTTCGGCCAGGGCTCCGACTGGATGGAGATCCTCGGCTGCGGCATGGTCCACCCGAACGTGATGCGCATGGGCGGCCTCGATCCGGATGAATACCAGGGCTTTGCCTGGGGCATGGGCATCGACCGCATCGCCATGCTGAAATATGGCATGCCGGACCTGCGCGCCTTCTTCGACGCCGACGTGCGCTGGCTCAATCATTATGGCTTCCGCCCGCTCGACGTGCCGACCCTGTTCGGCGGCCTGAGCGCGTAAGGAGGAACGGGCACATGAAATTCACTCTCTCCTGGCTAAAGGATCACCTCGATACCGACGCCACGCTCGACCGGATCGTCGAGAAGCTCACCATGATCGGCCTCGAGGTCGAGAGCGTCGACGACAAGGCGGCCTTCAGGCCCTTCGTCATCGCCCGCGTGCTCTCCGCCGAGCGCCATCCGGACGCCGACAAGCTGCAGGTCCTTTCCGTCGACGGCGGTCCGGACGTGAACGGCGGCAAGCCGTTGCAGGTCGTCTGCGGCGCGCCCAATGCCCGCGCCGGCCTCGTCGGCGCGCTGGCCGTTCCTGGCACCTACGTGCCGGGCATCGACGTGACCCTCGGCGTCGGCAAGATCCGCGGTGTCGAATCCCACGGCATGATGTGCTCGGAGCGCGAACTGGAGCTGTCCGACGAGCATTCCGGCATCATCGACCTGCCGGAAGATGCCCCGGTCGGCACCTCGTTTGCCGCCTATGCCGGCCTTGACGATCCTGTCATCGAGATCGGCCTGACGCCCAACCGCCCGGACTGCACCGGCGTGCACGGCATCGCCCGCGATCTCGCCGCCGCCGGGCTCGGACGGTTGAAGGCCGCTGCCGTCATGCCGATTGCCGGCCAGGGCGAATGCCCGGTCAGGGTTACGATCGAGGCGCCGGAACTCTGCCCCGGTTTCGCCCTTCGCATGGTCCGCGGCGTGAAGAACGGCCCGTCGCCGAAGTGGATGCAGCAGCGGCTGCTGGCCATCGGCCTTCGCCCGATCAACGCGCTGGTCGACATCACCAACTATGTTACCTTCGACCGCGGCCGGCCGCTGCATGTGTTCGACGCGGCCAAGGTGAAGGGCAATCTCGTCGTCCGCCGCGCGCGCGAAGGCGAGACGGTGCTGGCGCTCGACGAACGCACCTATGAGCTGACGCCGGAAACCTGCATCATCGCCGACGACAACGGCGTCGAATCCATCGCCGGCATCATGGGCGGCGAGCATTCCGGCTGCGACGAGAACACGACGGACGTGCTCATCGAATCCGCACTCTGGGATCCGATGAACATTGCACGCTCGGGCCGCGATCTCGGCATCATCACGGATGCGCGCTATCGCTTCGAGCGCGGCGTCGATCCGGAATTCATGGTGGCGGGCGCCGAGCTGGCCACCCATCTTGTCACTGATTTGTGCGGCGGCACGCCCACCGAACTGATCGTCGAGGGCTACAGCGCGCCCGAGCGGAAAGTCGTCACCTTCCCGGTGTCGGAGGTGAAGCGCCTGACCGGCATTTCCGTCGATGCGACCGAGGCGCTCGATATCCTGGCCCGTCTCGGCTTCGAGCCGAACGGCACGGCGGACGTCGTCGATGTCGCGGTGCCGACCTGGCGCCCGGACGTGGATGGCAAGGCCGACCTGGTGGAAGAGGTCATGCGCATCCATGGTGTGAACAACATCACGCCCGTGCCGCTGGAAGGCGAGGAGGCCGTTGCCGGCCGCATCCTCACCACCTTGCAGTTGCGCACGCGCGCGGCCCGTCGTGCGCTGGCGGCGCGCGGCATGATGGAGGCGGTCAACTGGTCGTTCATCCCGGCCGAGCACGCGGCCTTGTTCGGCGGCGGCAGCCCATCGCTGAAGCTTGCCAATCCGATCGCCGCCGACATGTCGGACATGCGCCCCTCGCTTCTGCCGGGCCTGCTCACGGCTGCGCAGCGCAATGCCCAGCGCGGCTTTGCCGATGTCGCCCTGTTCGAGGTCTCGGGGATCTATCAGGGTGATACGCCGGAAGGCCAGCGGCGCGTCGCCTCCGGCGTCCGCCGGGGAACGGCACACATGGGCTCCGAAGGCCGTCACTGGGCTGGGAATGCCGCGCCGGTCGGATGGGCTGACGCAAAGGCCGACGCGCTTGCTGCCCTGGAAGCGGCGGGTGCACCTGTTGCCAACCTGCAGATCGCCAAGGGCGCGCCGGACTGGTTCCATCCGGGCCGTTCCGGCGTCATCCGTCTCGGACCGAAAATGATCTTCGGCTGGTTCGGCGAACTGCACCCGAGGGTGCTGGAGGAACTCGATGTGTCCGGCCCGGTCTGTGGCTTCGAGGTCTTCCTCGATACCATTCCCGAGCCGAAGGCCAAGGCCACGCGCACCAAGCCGCGCCTCGACCTGTCGAATTTCCAGGCGGTGACGCGTGACTTCGCCTTCGTGGTGGAGAAATCCGTGGCGGCCGGCGAGATCGTCCGCGCCGCCGCGGCTGCCGACAAGAAGCTGATCACCGGCGTGACCGTTTTCGACCTGTTCGAGGGAGCCTCGATCGGCGAGGACAGGAAGTCGGTGGCCATTGCCGTCACCATCCAGCCGACCGACAAGACGCTGACCGACGAGGACTTCGAAAAGCTCTCCGCGTCGATCGTCGCCAATGTCGCGAAGCAGACCGGTGGCGTGCTGCGCGGCTGATTCCGGCGGGCGCGGGAACAGGTTCTTGCGTCCGGCGCGCAATCCGCGCTGAAGCGGCACACCGAATCACTTGCTTGAGGGCGGCCGGTTGGCCGCCCTTTTCATGCGTGAACCCCGTCACCCGGTCCGTTCAGGGCGCGCACACGCCCGCCGGGGGCCGCCGAAACCGCCGCCCTGCTGCCATGCCCCCTGTTCAAGCGCGATGTTTGGTGCTCTAACAGTTAACTCGGTTAACGATTTTCGGGCGCGATGGACAGCGGTCTGGGTGGTCGAATGGTCAATTGTCTGCCGGCATTGTTTGTTGGCATCCTGAGCGATAGGTTCCGGGAACCGGTATTCGTCGCGGGCAGCATGGTCTGCCTGATACGCCATGAGGGGATACTCGCTTTTCATGTTTTACCAGCTTTATGAATTGAACCACGCTGCCCTGCAGCCGTTCCGGGCTGTGGCCGATGCCACCCGCCTGTTCTATTCCAATCCGCTCAATCCGTTGTCGAACTCGTCCATCGGCCGCTCCATTGCAGCGACGGCGGAACTGTTCGAGCGCATCACGCGGCGTTACGCCAAGCCGGCCTTCGGCCTGCCGGAAACCGTGGTTGACGGCAAGGCGGTGCGCGTGACCGAGGAGGTCGTCTGGTCGAAACCCTTCTGTGATCTGCTGCATTTCAAGCGCGATCTGCCGAAGGGCCGCAAGGAAGATTCCAAGCTGCTGATCGTCGCGCCCATGTCCGGCCACTATGCAACGCTGCTGCGGGGCACGGTCGAGGCGATGATGCAGCACAACGACGTCTACATAACCGACTGGGCCGATGCCCGCATGGTCCCGGCGTCCGACGGCCGCTTCGATCTGGACGACTACATCGACTACGTCATCGAGATGCTCCACCATCTCGGCGAAGGCACTCATGTCATGGCGGTTTGCCAGCCATCGGTGCCGGTCTTCGCCGCGGTGTCCGTGATGGAAAAGCGCAACGATCCCTTCACGCCGGCCTCCATGATCCTCATGGGTGGGCCGATCGACACCACCCGGTCGCCCACCGCGGTCAACGATCTTGCCCATGACAAGGGCATTCAGTGGTTCCGCGACAACGCGGTGATGACCGTTCCCTGGCCGCATCCGGGCTTCGGGCGGGATGTCTATCCGGGCTTCCTGCAGCTCTCCGGGTTCATGAGCATGAACCTCGATCGCCACATCATCGCCCACAAGGATTTCTTCCTTCATCTCGTGAAGGAAGATGGCGACAGCGCCGAGAAGCACCGGGACTTCTACGACGAGTACCTCGCCGTGATGGACCTGACGGCGGAATTCTACCTCCAGACGGTCGAGACCGTGTTCATCGAGCATGCCATTCCCGAAGGCACGATGACCCATCGCGGCGAACACGTGGACCCGGGCGCCATTCGCCGGACGGCGCTGATGACGGTGGAGGGCGAGAACGACGACATCACCGGTGGCGGCCAGACGGAGGCCGCCCATGACCTGACGCCGAACATTCCCGATGATCGGCGCATGCACTATACGCAGCCCAAGGTCGGCCACTACGGTGTCTTCAACGGTTCGCGCTTCCGCAAGGAGATCGTTCCGCGAATCGTCGACTTCATGGCCGTGGCCGAAACCCCGGCGAAGACCGGATCGGCGGAGAAATCCAGGACGCCGCCCCGGACCAGGGCTCGCAAGAGCGCCTGAACCTGCACGTTTCACGAGTCGCAAGTGTTGCCATCCCGCAATGGGATGGCCTTTTTTCCCCAGCGTGAAGGTCGGGTGTTTACCATAACCCTGCCATGCAATTGACTCACCAGCGCCCCAACCATTAACGTTTCGTTAACAGCATGCACGGGCAGTGACGAACAGGGTGGGCGCTTCATGAAGGCACGGATATCCGCACAGGCGGCGCTTGTCGTCGCGGCAGCTTTGCTGCTTGGCACCGGCGGAGCGGGGATTGCCGCCAGTTCGAGCATGACGACCGGAGGGCTCACGTCCCAGCCGATTGGCCACTACGAATTCTGCCGCGCCAATCCGGACGAATGCTCCATCCACATGGCGGACAATGGCCCGTCGCGCCTTTCCGCCAGCCTCTGGCGCAAGCTGAACAAGGTCAATGTCGAGGTCAATCGCGCGATCACGCCGATGAACGACTACGACATCTACGGCAAGGACGAGGTCTGGACCTATCCCGGCAAGGCCGGCGACTGCGAGGACTACGTGCTCGAAAAGCGGCGCGACCTGTCCCGCGCCGGCGTGCCGCTGTCGAACCTCCTCATCACCGTCGTCCGTAAGCCGGACGGCGAGGGTCACGCGGTCCTGACCGTGCGCACCGACAAGGGCGACTACATTCTCGACAACCTCTCCGATCGCATTCGCCTGTGGAGCGACACCGGCTACCGTTTCCTCAAGCGCCAGTCCAGCACCGATACCGGCCGCTGGGTTTCGCTGCGCACGGGCGCGAGTTCAGCCGTGGCATCGGTGCGGTAAAGCAATTCCAGCGAAAGTGGATGCCGGTTTCGCGTCCGGAATGGCGGCAGGAAATAACAATTCCAGCGAAAGCGGATGCCGGTTTCGCGTCCGGAATGGCGTCGAAACGACGAGATCGAGCATGGAAGCGATTCAGCGGATCGTTGAAATGCGCTAAGCCCGCGATGGTTCGGCGGGACGTTTGCATCCTGTGGGAATGTTGTTGAAAGCCCGGCCCTGCGGCCGGGTTTTTCATGGCTCCAGACCGAGGCGCGGTCACTCGGCGGCAGGGCGCCGCGCCAGGCCGCCGGCCGTCTCCAGCCAATCGACGATTCGGTCCACGCCGTCGCCGTGCCGCAGGTCGGTGAACAGGTAGGGCCGCGTCCCGCGGGCCTTGCCGGCATCGCCGTCCATGCGCGTCAGGTCCGCCCCGACATGTGGCGCCAGGTCTGCCTTGTTGATGAGCAGCAGGTCGGACCGCGTGATCGCCGGCCCGCCCTTGCGCGGGATGTCCTCGCCCTGGCACACGGAGATCACGTAGATCGACAGGTCGGCCAAGTCCGGGGAGAACGTGGCGGCCAGGTTGTCGCCGCCCGATTCGATGAAGATGACGTCGAGATCCGGATGCCGCCCGGTCAGTTCCTCGACCGCGCGAAGGTTGATCGAGGCGTCTTCCCGGATGGCCGTGTGCGGGCACCCGCCCGTCTCCACGCCGATTACCCGGTCCGACGGCAGCGCCTGCATCCGCATGAGCGCCTCGGCATCCTCGCGTGTGTAGATGTCGTTGGTGATCACGCCGATCGACCACTGGTCGCGCATCGCCTTGCACAGTTTCTCGGTGAGCGTCGTCTTGCCCGAACCGACCGGTCCGCCGATACCGACGCGAAGAGGTCCATTGGAAGAAGTCATGACAGGAACAGCCTTGGTTGCAGGGTTTCGTGTTGCATCGATGCGATCTCGGCCGTGAAGGCAAAGCTTCCCAGGTCGTCGGGCGTCGAGCGGGTCGCCCGGTCGGCGGCGGCCGCGATCGCCGGCTCGAGCGCCGCCAGCAGCCGCGCCGCGCCGTTCTGTCCGGTGACCGACAGGCGGATCGCCGCCTGCAACTGGTTGGAGATGAACGCCTGCAGCCAGGCTGCCAGCGCCTGGTCTAGCGCAATGCCGGCCGCTCCGGCCGCCGCGCCGATGGCGACGGGCAGGGGTGCCGAGGCGCCGTCCAGCGGCAGCGTGCCGGCGGGAAACCAGTGGGTGGCCGCTTCCAGGAACGAACGGCCCTGCGCCAGTGTTTCGCCATTCCGTTCGGCAGAGCCGCTCAGCGCGGTCGCCAGTTCGGCCAGGGAAGCGAGCGTCGCGGTGTCTGCCGCGGCACGCCAGCTTGCCGCGAGAAGCACAGCGTCGTTCCAGGGCGAGCCATGGGCGAGTTGGGCCTGCAGCCAGCCAGTCAGCGATGCCTCATCCGTGACCAGTCCGACCGCCACGGCCTGTTCGAGCCCGGCCGAGTAGGCGAAGTTGCCGGTCGGGAAGACCGGGGACAGCCAGGACATCAGGCGGATCAGGGCAGCTTGGCTCATGGTTCCGATGAAAACCTCTTCGCAACATCCTCCGTGTCGCCCAGGAAAACGTAATGCAACTCGCGTGCCAGTCGAAGGGTGGGCTTCAGGGCGAAGCACGCGGAGCCGATGACGAAGCACCAGATCGCAGGGTTTTCCAGGGTCTTGTAGAAGAACATCACCGACCCGACGACGAACAGCGTCGCCGCGGTGAAATCGACCGTCGTGAAGGCGATTTCGTAGGCGGCATAGACGGATTCGTGGCGGGGCGAGAGGTTGCGGTTTCCCGGAGCGAACAGTTTCACGTTCCCGTACCGCCGGCCTTGCCGGTCCTCTCGTCAGTCGTGGTCGTGGTCATGCGAATGGCTGTGTTCGTGTCCGTGGTCATGGTCATGCCCATGATGATGGTGCGCGTGGCCGTGATGTCCATGGTCATGATCGTGGTGATGGTGGCTGCTGTGCTCTCCGCCATAGGCCCCGCCTTCCGGATCGAAGGGCGCGGAGATATCGCGGACCGTGGCGCCGAGGCCTTCCAGCATGGCGCGGATCACGTGATCGCGGCGGATGAGGATATGGTCCGCCTCGATCTGCGCGGCGAGGTGCCGGTTGCCGATCTGCCAGGCCAGCGCCAGAAGGTGCCGGCCGTCGCGCCCTCGGACATCCATGAGGTCCTCGGGAACGGCCTCGACCCGGATGACCCGCCCGTCGGAGAGGAGAAGCCCGTCGCCATGGCGCAGCAGCCGCGCCTGCGTCAGGTCGAGCAGGAAGCCGATGCCATGGTCGGAGGTCATTGACATGCGGCGGCGGTGCCGGTCGGTTTCGTCCAGCGTGATCGTGTCGGCCGGATCGGAAAAGTCACGGGTGATGGATGTGCAGGTTATTTGGCTCATCTGCAGATTTTGCACCGCCGCACGAAAATGAAAAGACCCCGGCGCGGGCCGGGGCTTCGTTCCTGCTGTATTCAGGCCGCGATCGGCTCTTTCTCGTCCAGGTCAGCGAGAATGTTCTGCGGTGACGACACGCCGTAGGGGTCGCTGTCACAATTGTCGGAATAGCCCTCTTCCTCGAACCACTTATCCACGACGCCATCGTTGATGACGGCGCCATAGCGCCACGAGCGCAGGCCGAAGCCGAGATTGTCCTTGCGGACCAGCATGCCCATCTTGCGCGTGAATTCGCCCGAGCCGTCCGGGATCAACTTGATGCTCTCGATGCCCTGCGCCTTTCCCCAGGCGTTCATCACGAAGGCGTCGTTGACCGAAATGCAGTAGATCTCGTCGATGCCCTTCGCCTTGAACGAGCCGGCGAGCTTCTCGAAATCCGGAAGCTGGTAGGTCGAGCAGGTCGGCGTGAACGCGCCGGGCAGCGAGAACAGCACTACCCGCTTGCCCTTGAAATAATCGTCCGATGTCACGTCCTGCCAACGGTACGGGTTCGGACCTGCGATGGATTCGTCGCGGACACGGGTGTGGAAGGTGACGTCGGGAACACGCCGTCCAAGCATGGAGAACTCCTTGAATGTCGGAGGGCAGGGCGCCGGGAGGAGGCCATGCCCGAAAGAGGATATGTTGCATTGCACTAGTGCATTGAGTGCATTGCAACATATCCGGACGGTGCATCCTCCGCCAGCGCCGAAACCGGGTTTCCCGTTGATATCCGCTGGTTTGTCGCGATCGCGGTTCGCCGGCGGCTGTCAGAGCGTCTCGATCCGCTCTGGATGGATCACTTCCACGCTGCGGCTTTCCACCAGGCCCGCCGTCGCTTCGCGAAAGGCCTTCATGTGCGGCCGCGTGAAATGGGCTTCCAGGTCGTCGCGGCTCTTCCACTGCTCCACGAACACCACGCGGTTGGAATTCGTCACGCTGGCGTTGAGGTCGTAGACGACGCATCCGGGCTCGGCGCGCGTACCTTCGATGCAATGCATGGCGGCGTCGCGGAACGCGTCCAGCGCGCCCGGCTTCAGGGTGATGGTGGCGATGACATGGATCATGAAGGCTCCTCCCTCGGCGAACATGGCGACCGCCAGGGCCGCATCACTCCACTATACAATCCACTTCCAGTTCCACCAGCCATTCCGGATCGACAAAGGCGGAGACGGCCATCACAGTGGTCACGGGCCTGATCTGCGAGAAGGCCTCGCCATGGGCACGCGCCGCTTCCTTCCAGCAGGCAATGTCCGTGACGAGAATGCGGGTGCGAACGGCATGTTCCAGCGTCCCGCCTGCCTCTTCGATCGCCGCCCTGGCGATCTCGATGCAGCGCTTCATCTGGCCGTAGGCATCACCGGGCGAGGCATTGCCGCCACCGGCCTTGATCGGCGCCGTTCCTGCCACCGAGATCGAATTGCCAACGCGAACGGCACGGGAAAATCCGATTTCCGGTTCCAGGTAGGAGCCGGAGGAAACAAGCCTGCGGGTCATCGACGGTCCTCAGAACAGGAAATAGCGTTGTGCCATCGGAACGACCGTGGCCGGTTCGCAGGTCAGCAATTCGCCATTGGCCCGCACCTCGTAGGTTTCCGGATCGACTTCCATGTGGGGCGTGAAATCGTTCAGAACCATGGCCTTCTTTCCGATGCCGCCGCGCGTGTTTTCCACCGCCAGCATCTGCTTCGCCGTGCCTAGCCGCTCCCGCAGGCCGGCATCCAGCGCGGCCTTCGAAACGAAGGTCACGGACGAATTGGTCAATGCCTTGCCGTAGGCGCCGAACATCGGGCGCATGTGGACAGGCTGCGGCGTCGGGATCGAGGCATTCGGATCGCCCATGGGCGCCGCCGCGATCGAGCCGCCGATGAGCACCATGTCCGGCTTGACGCCGAAGAAGGCCGGGTTCCACAGCACCAGGTCGGCGCGCTTGCCCACCTCGACCGATCCGATCTCCTTCGACAGGCCATGTGCAATGGCCGGGTTGATCGTGTACTTGGCGATGTAGCGGCGCACCCGGTAATTGTCGTTCTCGCCGGTTTCCCCTTTCAGCGGCCCGCGCTGGCGCTTCATCTTGTCGGCGGTCTGCCAGGTACGGATGATCACCTCGCCGACACGGCCCATGGCCTGGCTGTCCGACGAGATGATGGAGAAGGCGCCCATGTCGTGGAGGATGTCTTCGGCCGCGATGGTTTCCTTGCGGATCCGGCTCTCGGCAAACGCGATGTCTTCCGGGATCGAGGCGTCGAGATGGTGGCAGACCATGAGCATGTCGAGATGCTCGGCAATCGTGTTCACCGTGTAGGGCCGCGTCGGGTTGGTCGATGACGGGATGACATTCGTCTCGCCGACCACCTTGATGATGTCCGGCGCGTGACCGCCGCCGGCCCCTTCCGTGTGGAACGCGTGGATGGTGCGGCCCTTGATGGCATCGACGGTGGATTCCACGAAACCGCTTTCGTTCAGCGTGTCGGTGTGAATCATCACCTGGACATCGTGGTCATCCGCCACCGACAGGCAGCAGTCGATCGCGCCCGGCGTCGTACCCCAGTCCTCGTGCAGCTTCAGTGCGGCAGCGCCGCCAAGCACCATTTCTTCCAGTGCGCCGGGCAGGGAGGCATTGCCCTTGCCGGCAAAGGCCAGGTTCATCGGGAAGGCGTCTGCCGCTTCGATCATGCGGGCGATGTGCCAGGGACCGGGCGTGCAGGTGGTCGCCAGCGTGCCGTGAGCCGGCCCGGTTCCGCCGCCCAGCATGCAGGTCAGGCCGCTCATGAGCGCTTCCTCGATCTGCTGCGGGCATATGAAGTGGATGTGCGCATCGAAGCCGCCGGCTGTCAGGATCTTGCCTTCCCCGGCGATCGCCTCCGTGCCTGGCCCGACGATGATCGTGACGCCGGGTTGCGTGTCCGGGTTGCCTGCCTTGCCGATGGCGACGATCCGCCCGTCCTTCAGGCCGACGTCCGCCTTGATGATGCCGGTATGATCGACGATCAGCGCGTTGGTGATGACCGTATCGACGGCGCCGTTGGCGCGCGTCGCCTGGCTCTGGCCCATGCCGTCGCGGATCACCTTGCCGCCGCCGAACTTGACCTCCTCGCCATAGGCGGTCAGGTCGCGCTCGACCTCGATGAACAGTTCGGTGTCGGCCAGGCGCACCTTGTCGCCGGTGGTCGGGCCATACATGGCGGCATAGGCGGCACGCGTGATCTTGGCGGGCATGGATGTCTCTCCGGTCAGTTCTCTTCGCCCAGAAGACGCAGGTCTTCTGTGCGCTGGCGGGTCAGCCGTTCGCGGCAGGCATAGATGAGTTGCGGTTCCATCGATCCGCCATGCGCCTGGTAGCCCTCCGCGGCGCAGGCCTTGTCGCGGAAGTCGATCCAGGCCCGCTGGGCGTCCCGCAGCATGGCGGAGGCGCCCTTCTCGTCGCCGAGTGCGGAGTCGAGTTCCTTCATGGCTTTCTGGGCTATGCCATAGGCCAGGTTCAGGTCCTCGTCGGCGGCCTGCCAGGCCTGTTCCGCGCAGAAGGTCATTTCCATCTGTGTTTGCGGTTCCTGGCAATTCACGTCCTGCGCCAGCGCGGGCATGGCGGCGCCGAGGAGCATCAGCGTGGCGAAAAGGGTTTTCATAGCGGCCCCATCACGTTCTGGCGGAACCCGTAGACCGTGCGCCCGCCCGAGAGGGGAACGAGGGTCACCTCGCGGCTCTGGCCCGGTTCGAACCGCACCGCCGTCCCCGCCGCGATGTCGAGGCGGAAACCGCGTGCCTTGGCCCGGTCGAAATCGAGGGCCGGGTTGGTTTCGAAGAAATGGTAATGCGAGCCCACTTGCACAGGCCGGTCGCCGGTATTGGCGACCATCAGCGTCACGGTAGGCTGGCCGGCATTGAGTTCAATGTCGCCGCCTGCGGTAATCACTTCACCCGGGATCATCATGTCCTCCTTCAGCCGGCGAAGGCGAGTGCAAGGCCGCCGATGAGCGTGGCGCCACCGGCAGCCCGGATGGCCAGCCGTCCGGCTTGGTCGCCAGCCAGCCGCTTCAGGCCGAGGCCCAGGGCCGCGCCGGTAGCGTGCAGGAAGGTGGTCGTGACGGCAAACCCGGCGGCATAGGGCAGTATCCCGGCCATGCCGATTTCCGCGCCATGGGCATTGCCGTGGAAGAGGGCGAAGAAGCCGGCCAGCACCAGGCCCCAGCTGGCCGGAACCGGTGTCGCCATGGCTACGACAAGGCCGAGCGTCACGACGGAAGCCAGGATCACGGGTTCCACGAATGGCAGGGCGAACCCGCCGAGCGAAAGCGCGAAGCCGCCAAGCATGGCCGCAACGAAGCCCGCCGGCATGGTCCAGACAGCCTTTCCGCCGGTTGCCGCACCGAACAGGCCGACGGCGATCATGGCCAGCACGTGGTCCAGGCCGAACATGGGATGTGACAACCCGGCAGCCAGCGAGCCGTGCTCGAGCGGGTTGAAGTGCGCGAATGCCGGCGCTGACGATGCCAGGATTGCCGCGAGAGCGAGTAGGCCGCGTTTCATGTCTTGTTCCCCTTCCTGGATTTGCCTTTCCGGCGTGGTGACTTGGATTTCGACTTGTCCTCGATTTGCCGCTTGTGTGCTGCGGCGATCTCCTGGTCGAGGCGCTCGGCAGACCGGTCGAAGCGGGCTTCCAGGTCCGGCGCCAGTCCACGGCACACCGCCACGACGCGCCGGGCCCACTTCAGGTAGCGTTCGTTGCCCCGTAGGTCGAACCGCTCGCCTGGCAGGCCGATCAGGTCTTCCACGTTGGAAGTCTTGTCGGCGAGTTTCAGCAGCTTGACACGCGGTCCGCACTCCAGCGTGTGCGTCACCTGACGGTCGCGCCGTGCCTTGCCCTTAAGGTCCGGCGGGTCGGTCACGTCGGCGACCAGTCCGGCAACCTCCGGCCCGAAAAGGGTCATCACGTCCTCAAGGGTAAACTCGGTTTCCTCGACCACGTCGTGCAGCCATGCGGCGGTCACCAGCACGGGGTCGAGTGGCTCGAGCGCGGCCGTGAAGGCTGCCACCTCGGCCAGGTGATTGACGTAGGGTTCCCCGGAATCGGATCGCACCTGGCCCGCGTGCGCCCGCGCGGCGAACAGGGCCGCATCGGCAACCATGCGCAGGTCGGCAGCACGCAGGCTGCGGTCAGCGCCGGCGTCGTTCGCGGGAGAGATCGGCGGAACGCGCATCAGACCTACCGGATCGGCTCGTGCACGGTCACGAGCTTGGTGCCATCCGGGAAGGTGGCCTCCACCTGCACGTCGTGGATCATCTCGGCCACGCCCTCCATCACCTGGTCGCGCGTGATGACATGGGCACCGGCTTCCATCAGGTCCGCGACCGGACGCCCGTCGCGCGCGCCTTCCACCACGAAGTCGGTGATGAGCGCGATCGCTTCCGGGTGATTGAGCTTGACGCCCCGCTCCAGGCGCCGCCGCGCCACCATTGCCGCCATCGAAATCAGCAGCTTGTCCTTTTCGCGCGGTGTCAGGATCATTCGTTTCTCACTCCGTCACAGTGACCATATTTTGGGCAGTGGTGCCCCTTCGTTGAGCAGCGACAAGGCGGGCACGAGCCCTTTCCGGAGCGCTACGCTGTCCCGTGCCACGAACCTCGCAAGAAGCTTGCCAGACCCGGCCACCCGCCAGAAGGATGCGCTGGATTGGACCGCTGGACAAGCAGCCAGTTGATCGCGCAACGGGCCGGCAAGGCCTTCCGCCGTCTCGGACACCAGAAGCACGGTGGCGACCGCGATCTCGCCGCCTGCCACCGCGGGGAGTGCCAGCGCGCCGTCGACGTCGCCTTCCAGGCGCAGGTTGTCGGCGTGGACCAGCTTCCCGTCCCGGCGGATCCGCCAGCGGTCCGAAAACAGTGCTTCGCGCACCCTCTCGCCGTGCGCCTGGCGGCCGAAGATCGTGGCCTCGACGGCCAGCAACCGCGCGTCCGGTGCGAGATCGGCATCCAGACGGCGCATCAGGCGCGCCCGC
This sequence comes from Zhengella mangrovi, assembly GCF_002727065.1. GTDB lineage: Bacteria > Pseudomonadota > Alphaproteobacteria > Rhizobiales > Rhizobiaceae > Zhengella > Zhengella mangrovi. The sequence continues at coordinate 654,926 of NZ_PDVP01000001.1, forward strand.
TCGAACACGATGGTTTCCTGTGGCAGCCATGCCAGCGACGCCCTGTCGCCAACCTTCAGCGAGACCGTCATGTCGGCTGTTCCGGCCGAGGCCTTGTAGACTTTCTCGCAGGCCTGGGTGGTCAGCGTCAGCGCTGTTCCTGCCCCGGCATCGATGTCCCACGCAAGCCGGTCACCGCCGGTCAGACCGCCGGACGTGTTGATGAGAACGGCTTCCATGGCCGCCTGTCCGGGCAGGCGCGGAATGCGGATTTTCGCCGCGCCTTCCTGGTAGAACGTGTCCAGCCGGGTCTGCCCGTTAACCGTTTTCACGGCCATGCGTCCGGTGCCGGACGTACGCTGCAAGGCAGGCGGAAGGGGCAGGGTCTGGTTCATCGGGCTCCAACTCGGTCTCGATGCATGAAACGTTGCAAGCCACGTGCCATCTGTCGAGGGCTTAGGAAACGATCACGTCGCCATCCACGGATTCGGAAACGACCAGCCGCGCGTTGGGAATGTCGTTGGAGAGCGCCCGCGCGCGTGCAGCGTCAGGATCGAGGCCATGGTCGAGCCACCGTTGGATCAGCCGGCGCTCCAGTTCCTCCTCAGGCACGTCAAGAAAGACGGTGAGGTCGAAATGGCGCCGCAGGTCCCGCCAGCCGGGCCGGTCGAGCAGCAGGTAGTTGCCCTCGACGATGCGGATCGGCGTCGCGGCGGACACGATTGCGGCACCTGCCCGGGCCAGGTCCGCCGACCGGTCGAAGACCGGGATCGCGACGGCATCCTCGCTCTGCAGGCGCGCCATGAGCGCGCCGAAACCGGCAACGTCGAACGTCTGCGGCGCGCCCTTCACGGCCATCTGTCCGCGGGCTTCCAGGATGGCATTGTCGAAATGGAACCCGTCCATCGGCACGACGACCGCCCGGCTGCCGAGCGCATCGGCGAGCCTCCCCGCCAGCGTCGACTTGCCCGCGCCCGGCGCACCGGCGACGGCCACGGTGAAGCGGTCGCGTCCCTCCGCCTTGGCAGCCACCAGCCGCGCCAGGTCGTCGAACGTCATCCGTTGCGGCATCACGCCAGCCATGTCCGGTAATCGGAGACAAGCAGGTGGCTCGGCGGGCAATCTTCCTCGATGGTGGAAAACCGGTCGATCGGCTCGGCGAAGATATTGTCGGTCTCGTCGTCGTTGACGGTGGAGACCTCGCCGATCAGCACGTCCTTTTCCTCGGCCCAGAAGGCGTGCCACACGCCGGGCAGAAGCGTCACGCTCTCGCCCGGGTCGAGCATCAGGATGCCGCCGGCGTCGAGCACGCGTTCCACCCCGTCGCAGGGAACGCGCACCGTCGCGTCCCGGTCGATGGAGCCGTCCGGCGCACTCATGAACAGTTCGATGGCCAGCCGCCCGCCGCCGCGGTTGATGATGTCTTCCGCCTTGATGACGTGACGGTGCATGGGCGAAAGCTGCTCGCGCCGCGAGATCATGATCTTCTCGGCGTAGAGCATGCCCCGTCCGGAAGCGAGATCGGCCGCCCGGCCGTTGCGCACGGTGAACAGGAACAGCCCGAGGTCGTCGAAACGGCCCTTGCCGTAATCGGTGATGTCCCAGCCCAGCCGCGCGTCCACGATGCCGGACGGCTTGCGCTCCTTCAGGTCCTCCGGAGACCAGGAGGCAAACGGCGGCAGCACGTAGCCATGTGACCGGATAAAATGGTCGGCTTCGGCGATGATCTCGTTGACACGGCTGCGTTTCATCAGGCGGCCATCTCCTCCGGCGTCGGTTCCTTGGCACCCGTCATCAGCGCCACGGCGTCGGCCATGGTGTGCTGCTTGGGGTCGACCACGCAGAGCCGCCGGCCGAGCCGGTGCACGTGGATGCGGTCGGCCACTTCGAAGACATGCGGCATGTTGTGGCTGATCAGGATGATCGGGATGCCGCGCGCCCGGACGTCGAGGATCAGTTCCAGCACGCGGCGCGATTCCTTTACGCCCAGGGCGGCCGTCGGTTCGTCCAGGATGATCACCTTGGAGCCGAAGGCCGCGGCGCGTGCCACGGCAACGCCCTGGCGCTGGCCGCCGGACAGGGTTTCGACCGGCTGGTTGATGTTCTGGATCGTCATCAGCCCGAGATCGGCCAGCTTCTGGCGCGAAAAGTCTTCCATCGCCTTGCGGTCGAGCTTGCGGAACAGCGAGCCCATCATGCCTTGCGCCCGGATTTCGCGCCCCATGAACATGTTGTCGGCGATCGACAGGGCCGGGCTCATGGCGAGCGTCTGGTAGACGGTCTCGATACCGTGGCTCCGCGCGTCGTTGGGCGAGGCGAAGCTGACGCTGCGGCCGTCCAGCGAGATATCGCCGCTGTCGGGGATCACGGCCCCCGACAGCGCCTTGATGAGGGTCGACTTGCCGGCGCCGTTGTCGCCGATCACCGCCAGGATTTCGCCGGGCATCAGGTCGAAGTCGCAATTGTCCAGCGCGGTCACCTTGCCGTAGCGCTTGTTGAGACCGCGCGCTTTCAGGATGGGTTCGCTCGTCATGCTGTCACCTTTCTGATCCACTGGTCCACGGTTACCGCGCCGATGATGAGAACGCCGATGAGGAGATAGGTCCACTGCGGGTCGGCACCGGCCATGCGCAGGCCGAGTTCGAATACGCCGACGATGAGGGCGCCGAAGAAGGAACCGAGGATGGAGCCGCGTCCGCCGAACAGCGAGATGCCGCCGATCACCACCGCGGTGATGGATTGGATGTTGCCGATCACGCCGGTCGTCGCCGACGGCGAAACCGAGCCGTAGCGTCCGATCATCACCCATCCGGCCAGGCCGCAGATGAAGCCCACCAGCATGTAGACGCTCATCAGCGTGCCATGGACATTGACGCCGGAAAGACCGGCGGCCTCCGGATCGTCACCCACGGCATAGACATGCCGGCCCCAGGCCGTGGAGCGCAGGGCATAGGCGAGAACGAGCACCAGGACGATCATCAGGATGACGCCGAGCGTGAAGGTGGCGCCGCCGAACTGGAACTTGGCGCCGAGGAATTGCAGGAACGGCGCCTGTTCCTCGATGTCCTGCGCACGGATCGTCTCGTTGGCCGAGTAGAGATAGTTGGCCGCCAGCACGATCTGCCACATGCCCAGCGTCACGATGAAGGGCGGCAGCTTGACCCGGCTGACCAGCCAGCCATTCATGGCGCCGACCGCCGTGCCGAAGGCGAGCCCTGCGGCAACCGCCAGGAAGGGCGGAATGCCATAGCGGAACGTGAACTGTCCCATGATCACCGAGCACAGCACGGCCAGCGCTCCGACCGACAGGTCGATGCCCGCCGTCAGGATGACCAGGCTTTGCGCAGCCGCCAGCACGCCGACGATCTGGACCTGCTGCAGGATCAGCGTCATGGCGAAGGGCGAGAAGAACTTGCTGCCCAGCACGAAGCCGAACACGATGACCGCCGAAAGCAGCACGATCAGCGGAACCATGGACGGCGTTGAATGCAGCGCGTTCTGGATCCGGTTTCCGAATCCGCGATTGGTCTGATGGAACTCGGCGAATTTCTCGTCGCGACGGGTCTTGACCACGTCCTCGTAACTGTTGGTATCGGTCACGGCATCGTCCTCCCACGGACCATTGTTCGGACGACGGCATGGCCGTCCCGTTGGTCCTTGAGGTCAGTTTGCGGGTTTTGGGATTGTGCGTAAAGGTCAGGCGGGCCGAACCCGCCTGACCGGTGCCGGGTTCAGCCCCAGCAGAGCTTCTTGCCTTCTTCGACCGAGATGGACGGAACGCCCTCCGCCGGCTTGTCGGTCACCAGCGAAACGCCGGTGTCGAAGAAGTCCTTGCCTTCCGTTGCCTTCGGCTTGACGCCATCCTTCGCGTAGGCGGCAATGGCTTCGATGCCCTTGGAGGCCATCAGCAGCGGATACTGCTGCGACGTGGCGCCGATGACGCCGGCCTCGACGTTGGCAACGCCCGGGCAGCCGCCGTCGACGGAGACGATCAGCGTGTCCTTCTCGCGGCCGATCGACTTCAGGGCCTCGTAGGCACCGGCAGCGGCCGGCTCGTTGATCGTGTAGACGACGTTGATCGACGGATCGGTGGCGAGCAGGTTTTCCATCGCCTTGCGGCCGCCTTCCTCGTTGCCGGCGGTCACGTCGTGGCCGACGACGCGGGCGTCGGTTTCGTCGCCCCACTTGTTCGGGTCACCCAGGTCGATGCCGAAACCCTGCATGAAGCCCTGGTCGCGCAGCACGCCGACGGTCGGCTGCGACACGTCGAGGTCGAGCATGGCGATCTTGGCGTCGGCCGCCTTGTCGCCGAGCGTTGCCTTGGCCCACTGGCCGATCAGCTCGCCGGCCTTGAAGTTGTCGGTGGCGAAGGTCATGTCGGCGGCATCGATCGGATCGAGCGGCGTGTCGAGGGCAATGACGAGCAGGCCGGCATCGCGGGCCTGCTGGACCGACGGCACGATGGCCGACGTGCTCGACGGGGTCAGAAGAATGCCCTTGGCGCCGTTGGCGATGCAGGTCTCGATGGCGGCGACCTGGGTCTCGTTGTCGCCATCGACCTTGCCGGCATAGGAGTTGAGCGTGATGCCCAGTTCCTTGGCCTTGGCCTCGGCGCCTTCGCGCATCTTCACGAAGAAGGGGTTGGTGTCGGTCTTGGTGATCAGGCAGGCGCTGATGTTTTCGGCAGAAGCCGGGGTGGCGGCAATGGCGCCGAGCGCGGCCGCGCCGAGCAGGGCAGAGGTCACAGTAGCGAGCTTTTTCAAGGTTCATCCTCCCTTAAATGAAAACGTCGGGGTTGTACCCCGTCAGCAGGCCGAGGTCCTCCCGAACCTGCCTTGATGAAGAGAAAACCGCATCTCGCCGGAATTGTCAATAGATAAATCACTCTGATTTAATTATTGACAAGATTGGCGTGTTTGAACATTCTCTGTCAAAACGGATGGGCACAACAAGGTCCAGCCGGTCGGGAGGAACCATTGGAAAGCGGCACAACGCGCAAGCCGGACGGGGACATGGCTCCTGAACGGTTCAATCGCGGATCAAACCAGAGTGGAATGCGCGCCTACAACGAGCGCCTCGTGCTGTCGCTGGTTCGCCGCCACGGCGCGCTGGCCAAGTCCGACATCGCGCGCATGACGGGGCTTTCGGCCCAGACCGTGTCCGTGATCATGCGCGAACTGGAGGCCGATGGCCTGCTGTTGCGCGGCGAACCGGTGCGCGGCCGCGTCGGGCAGCCGTCCGTACCCATGTCGCTGGCACCCGATGGCGCCTGGTTCTACGGGCTGAAGCTCGGCCGGCGCAGTGCCGATCTCGTGCTCATCGATTTTTTGGGCCGGGTGCTGGACAAGGTTCATCACACCTACCGCTATCCCGCGCCTGACGACATGGTCCGCTTCGTTGGCGAGGCCAAGGCGGCCATCGAGCGCAAGCTGCCCGCCGGTGCGGTCGATCGCCTGGCCGGTCTCGGCATCGCCATGCCCTTCAAGATGTGGGACTGGACGGAATCCATCGGCGCGCCGGCGGAAACGGCCAAAGCCTGGCGCAGCGTCGACATGCGGGCGGAGGTGCAGGCCCGCTGCGATGTCCCGGTCTACCTCGAGAACGACGCCACGGCGGCCTGCAGTGCCGAACTGGTGTTCGGGCAGCCGGGTGGTCCGCGCGACTTCGTCTATTTCTACATCGGCTTCTTCATCGGTGGCGGCGTGGTGCTCAACGGCAACCTGTTTTCCGGCCGCACGGGCAACGCGGGCGCGCTTGGTTCCATGCCGGTTCCCGGGCCGGACGGACGGATCCGCCAGCTGATCGACGTGGCGTCCATCGCCACGCTGGAGCAGGCCATGGAGGAACGTGGCCGTGGCGCGGCACTCCTGTGGGATTCGCCGGAGGTCTGGGACGTCGAGCCGGAAATTCTCGATCCGTGGATCGAGGAAACGTCTCGCGGTCTCGCCCATGCCATCCTGGCGTCGGCCAGCGTCATCGATTTCGAGGCGGCGCTCATCGACGGGTCGATGCCGGAAAGTGTCCGCGCCCGGATCGCCGAAAGCACGGCGAGACGCCTGAAGGGGCTGAACTTCGCCGGCATTGAGGCTCCGGCTGTCGGGCAGGGCACGGTGGGTCATGACGCGCGTGCCCTCGGCGCCGCTGCCCTGCCACTGCTCGAACGCTTCCTCGTCGGCCAGGACGCTTTCCTGAAGGACAATTGACATGCTGATCGGTATTCCCTCCATTCTCGGCCCCGAACTGCTCGCCACGCTGCGGGCCATGGGCCATGGCGACGAGATCGCCATCGTCGATGGCAATTACCCGGCGCTGGAGCATGGCCGGCGCGTCGTTCGCGCGGACGGCCACGGCCTGGCTGCACTCGCCGATGCTATCCTCGCCGTCCTGCCCGTGGACGACTTCGTCGATGAAGCCCTGTTCCGCGCCAGCGTCGACGGCGATCCGTTGCGCAAGGCGCCGGTGCATGAGGAGATCGAGGCGATCTGCGAACGCCGTGTGCCCGGCCGCCGCGTCGTCGCCATGTCCGGCCCGGCCTTCTACGAACGGGTCAGGGCTGCCCATGCCGTCGTGGCGACGAGCGAACCGAGGCTCTACGCCAACATGATCATCCGCAAGGGCGTCATTCGCCCGCAAGCTTGAGACAGGTGACCAGATGATCCTTTGCTGCGGGGAAGCCCTCATCGACATGCTGCCGCGCACCGGCGCGGACGGCGAGACCCAGTTCGCACCCCATTGCGGCGGCGCGGTCTACAACACCGCCATCGCACTTGGGCGGCTCGGCGCGCGCACCGGGTTCCTGTCCGGCATCTCGTCCGATTTCTTTGGCGACATGCTTCTGGACGGCCTGGCCGCGTCGAAGGTCGATCATTCGCGCGTGATCCGTTCCGACCGGCCCACGACGCTCGCCTTCGTGCGCCTGGTCGATGGCCAGGCAAGCTATGCCTTCTACGACGAGAACACCGCCGGCCGGATGCTGGAACCTTCCGTCATGCCCGCTGTCGGCGACGAGGTCCGGGCCATGTTCTTCGGCGGCATCAGCCTGCCGGTGGAGCCCTGCGGCTCGGCCTACGAGGCGCTGATGCTGCGCGAGGCCACCCGTCGCCCGGTCATGCTCGACCCGAACATCCGGCCGGGCTTCATTCGCGACGAGAAGGCCTACCGGACCCGCATCGCCCGCATGATCGAGGCCGCGGCCATCGTCAAGCTCTCCGACGAGGACCTGCACTGGCTCGAGGGGCCGGGCCACCAGGGAGACCTCGCCCGGTCGCTGCTTCAGCGCGGTCCCTCGCTCGTGCTGATCACCGGCGGCGGCGAAGGCGCCGGCGCCTGGTTCGCCGGCCACGAGCTTCACGTGCCGGCCCGCCGGGTCGCCGTCGTCGATACCGTCGGTGCCGGCGATACTTTCAATGCGGGCGTTCTGGCCAGCCTCGAGGCGGCGGGCGCGCTTTCGGCCGATGGCCTGCGCGACCCCGACCCGGCAACGATCCGCAAGGCCCTGGAGCTTGGCGTGACCGCCGCGGCCGTCACCGTGTCGCGGGCCGGGGCCAATCCGCCGTGGCGTTCGGAACTGGACTGATCCCGGAAACCTGACGACCGGTCAGCTGGCGCGGCTGAACTGCACCAGCGCCAGGTCGCGCGGCAGGATGCGCACGCGCGAGCCGCGGTTCTCGTAATTGCCGCGCTCGAACTTGGCGCTCGCGATTTCCTGCCAGAGCGGCAGGTGCTCCTTCAGGAACGGATCCCGCCTGGCGTCCTCCATCGGCAGGCCCATGCGGACGAGGGCTTCGTTGGTGACGATGACGACGACCCGCATGCCGGCGCAGCCCATGGAGAAGGCGACGCCGTCGAGGACATCGGTATAGTTCGTTTCAATCGCTTCCAGTTTCATGGCGTCCATTTCCCGTCATGCAGACCATGCACACCCCGTCCTGCCGCCAGTATGAACAGGAGCCGTCATCGAATGCTTTCCGGCGACGGTCGCATTTTATCGATCGACGGACGGACGTGAGGAAAGTTTCGCCGGAAGCGCGATGCACCACAAGCGAAAAAAGCGCCCGCAAGGGCGCTTTTCAGGTCAATTCCAATGTCGCGAAACGGATCAGGCGACGGCACGAGCCAGGGCGCACTGGCTCCACAGGTCGCTCAGCGCGCCGGCCAGGTGCTCGATGTCGGCATCCGAGTGGTACGGCGACGGCGTGATGCGCAGCCGCTCGGTGCCCTTGGCCACGGTCGGGTAATTGATCGGCTGCACGTAGATGCCATAGCTGTCGAGCAGGATGTCGGACAGCCACTTGCACTTCACCGGGTCCTTCACCATCACCGGCACGATGTGGCTCGGGTTCATCAGGTGCGGAATGCCGCGCGCATCCAGCGAGGCGCGCACCTTGGCGACGCGCTCCTGGTGGCGCGCCCGTTCCATCTGGCTCACCTTGAGGTGCTGGATCGAGGCCCGCGCCCCGGCGGCCAGCGCCGGCGGCAACGCGGTGGTGAAGATGAAGCCGGAGGCGAACGAGCGGACGAAATCGACCAGCGCGGCCGAGGCGGTGATGAAACCGCCCATGACGCCGAACGCCTTGCCGAGCGTGCCCTCGATCACCGTCAGCCGGTCCATCAGGCCTTCACGCTCGGCGATGCCGCCGCCGCGCGGGCCGTAGAGGCCGACCGCGTGAACCTCGTCGAGATAGGTCATGGCGCCGAACTCGTCGGCCAGGTCGCAGATTTCCTTGATCGGCGCGATGTCGCCATCCATCGAGTAGACGCTCTCAAAGGCGATCATCTTCGGTGCGGCCGGGTCGGCGGCTTCCAGCTTGGCGCGCAGGTCGGCCACGTCATTGTGCTTGAACAGCACCTTCTGGCAGCGCGAGTGGCGGATGCCTTCGATCATCGAGGCATGGTTCATCTCGTCGGAGAAGCAGATGATGCCGGGGATCTTGGAAAGCAGGGTTCCGAGCGCAGCCCAGTTGGAAACGTAGCCGGACGTGAACAGCAGCGCCGCTTCCTTGTTGTGAAGGTCGGCCAGTTCCTGCTCCAGCAGCACGTGATAGTGGTTTGTGCCCGAGATGTTGCGCGTGCCGCCGGCACCGGCGCCGCAGCGGTCGATCGCTTCCTTCATGGCGGCGATCACTTTCGGGTGCTGGCCCATGCCCAGGTAATCGTTGGAGCACCACACCGTGACGTCGCGCACATCGCCACCACTGTGGCGAACCGCGCGGGGAAAGGCGCCGGCGTGGCGTTCGAGATCTGCAAAGACCCGGTAATTGCCCTCGTTTTTCAGGTCGGCAAGCCGGTCCTTGAAGTGCTGCTCGAAATCCATGCCGTCTACTCCCGTCGTCACATGCTTATTTTTGCATGTGTCATATCGCAAATGGCTGCGTTTGGCCATACTGCGAGTTCACTTTGTGGGCAACCCCTTGAGGCAAAACCGATCGGACCGCCATTTTCCTTCAACTCGCGCCCGGGGCCAACCCCTGCACTCTGCTACTTATTGTCATAGCCGCATGCCTGTTCATTGATCTCGCTCAATGCGCCCGGAAAAACATGATTCCTGCCTGCGATAAAAGCCCTCCTTCCGTCTCCGGAAGAAGGGCCCTGGCCGTTTGTGGTGCAAACAACCTGCCGCGAAAGATGCAGCATTCCCTATATAGGCGCGCCGCGTGGCATCGGAAAGCCTGCGCGACCCCGGCTGCCGTTCGGGAGCACATGCCGCGAAAATAGGCATAAATAAACAAATGCACAAAACATAAGCAAATCCTGAATTGCGGGAACGGCGGAGCCCGGCCCGGCAGTTGATCTCCCAAGGGCTTGATTCCATGCGGAATCCGAGCGGACCGGTCCGGTTTCCGGCACTTGGCACGACTGTTGCAATTGTTGCTGCGGTGCAAACAAACCTGTCGGAGGTATTCACATGACTGGTTCCCGCAAGTCTCTCGTCGCCGGTCTGGCCGCCATGCTGGCGATGTCGGGCATGTCCTTTTCCGCCCATGCGGAAGACACGATCAAGGTCGGTATCCTGCATTCGCTCTCGGGCACGATGGCCATTTCCGAAACGACGCTGAAAGACGCCATGCTCATGCTTATCGAGCAGCAGAACGCCAAGGGCGGCCTGCTCGGCAAGAAGCTGGAAGCCGTCGTGGTCGACCCGGCGTCCGACTGGCCGCTCTTTGCCGAGAAGGCACGCGAACTGATCGAGAAGGACAAGGTTGCCGCGGTGTTCGGCTGCTGGACGTCCGTGTCCCGCAAGTCGGTCCTGCCGGTGTTCAAGGAACTCGACTCCATCCTCTTCTACCCGGTCCAGTACGAAGGTGAAGAAAGCGAGCGCAACGTCTTCTACACCGGCGCTGCCCCGAACCAGCAGGCCATCCCGGCTGTCGACTACCTGATGAACGAGGAAGGCGTGAAGCGCTGGGTGCTGGCCGGCACCGATTACGTCTATCCGCGCACGACCAACAAGATCCTCGAGGCCTACCTGAAGTCCAAGGGCGTGGCCGAAGAGGACATCATGATCAACTATACGCCGTTCGGTCATTCCGATTGGCAGACGATCGTGTCCGACATCAAGGCCTTCGGCTCCGCCGGCAAGAAGACCGCCGTGGTGTCGACCATCAACGGCGATGCCAACGTTCCCTTCTACAAGGAACTCGCCAACCAGGGCATCAAGGCGGAGGACATCCCGGTCGTGGCCTTCTCGGTCGGCGAAGAGGAACTCGCCGGTCTCGACACCGAGCCGCTGGTCGGCCACCTGGCCGCCTGGAACTACTTCCAGTCCGTCGACGCCCCGGCCAACGCCAAGTTCATCGAGGAATGGAAGGCCTTCACCAAGAACCCGGATCGCGTCACCAACGACCCGATGGAAGCCCACTACATCGGCTTCAACATGTGGGTGAAGGCAGTCGAGAAGGCCGGCACCACCGATGCCGACGCCGTCATCGATGCCCTGCCGGGCACCGAGGCCGACAACCTGACCGGCGGCACCTCGGTCATGCTGCCGAACCACCACATCACCAAGCCGGTCCTCGTTGGCGAAATCCAGGCCGACGGCCAGTTCGAGACCGTCTGGCAGACCGAAGGCCTCGTGCCGGGCGATGCCTGGTCCGACTACCTGCCGGACTCCAAGCCGCTCAAGGCCGACTGGGTCGATCTGAAGTGCGGCAACTACAACACCGAGACCAAGACCTGCCTCGGCGCGGCCGGCAACTGATCCGGTCCGGCCACCTGGCCTGAAAGCAATGCGGGGCGGGCACACCGTCCGCCCCGCGTTCGCCACGAAATCACTGACACGGGCCACGCCGTCGGCGAAACCCGTGCGACCCGGAAACGCCATGCGCCCGCTCCGCCACATCCTCCTTGTCCTCGTCCTCTTCCTGTCGGCGCTCGTGCCGGCCTCGGCCCAGGACGAGGCCACGCTGCGCCAGACCATTGCCACATTCGGCGAAGCGAAGAGCTTCAACGACACCGAAAAGGTCATTGAGGCACTGGCCGCGCTGGGCGATCCCCACGCCGCCCGCGCGCTGAACGCCTTGTCCGACGGCGAACTGCTGGTGCGCGAGTCCGACAGGGCCGTGTTCATCGTTCGCGGCAATGGCGACCCGGCCACACTGCTGGACCCGGTCACGGGCGAACCGGCCGGTACGGCGCCTTCTGCCGATCTCAAGAAGGTCCGCGTCAAGAATTCCCTGCGGCGCGCCATCCGCGACGCGGTCGGCGCGCTGACCCTGGCGGCAAAGGATCCGGCCGTGCGCATGGACGCCGCCGATACCCTGATCGCCAATCCCGACCCGGCCGCGCTGGAGGCCGTCGAGGCCGCGCTGGCCAGCGAAACCGATCCGGCGGTCAAGGCGCGCATGGAAACGGCGCGCGCCGCCGTCCTTCTGCTCTCCGACCGCGACGATGCGGCGAGACTCGAGGCGATCGCCGCGGTCGAGCGGATCGGCAACCGCGACGCCCTCGGTCTCCTGTCGAAATTCGCGGCCTCCGCCGATGGTGAACTGAAGGCCGCCGCCGAGGCAGCCATGACCCGGATCCAGGACAGGCTCGAACTCTGGGGCGTTGGACAGAACGTCTGGTACGGCATCTCGCTCGGCTCCGTGCTCCTGCTCGCCGCCATCGGCCTTGCCATCACCTTCGGCGTCATGGGGGTCATCAACATGGCCCATGGAGAAATGGTCATGATCGGCGCCTATGTTACCTTCACCGTGCAGGAGGTGATCCGCAATTCCGCGCCCTGGCTGCTCGACTGGTCGCTGCTGATCGCCCTGCCGCTCGCCTTCGTGACGGCCGGCGCCGTCGGCCTGGCGATGGAGCGCGGCATCATCCGCTTCCTCTACGGCCGCCCGCTGGAGACGCTGCTCGCCACGTGGGGCGTCTCGCTCATCCTGCAGCAGGCCGTGCGCACCATCTTCGGGCCGACCAACCGCGAGGTGGCCAACCCCTCGTTCATGTCCGGCGCCTTCCAGCTCGGTGAACTGTCCATCACCTGGAACCGCCTCTACATCGTCGCCTTCGCGCTCGTCGTCTTCACCGTCCTGCTGTGGGCGATGAACCGCACCTCGCTGGGCCTGAAGATGCGCGCGGTGACCCAGAACAGGCGCATGGCGGCGGCCATGGGCATTCGCACGCCCTGGGTCGATGCCATGACCTTCGCGCTCGGGTCCGGCGTGGCCGGGCTGGCCGGCGTGGCGCTGTCGCAGATCGACAACGTCTCGCCCAACCTCGGCCAGGGATACATCATCGACAGCTTCATGGTCGTCGTCTTCGGCGGCGTCGGAAACCTCTGGGGCACGCTCGTCGGCGCTTTCTCGCTGGGCATCGTCAACAAGTTCCTCGAGCCCTACGCCGGCGCGGTTCTCGGCAAGATCCTCGTCCTCGTCTTCATCATCATCTTCATCCAGAAGCGCCCGCGCGGCCTGTTTGCCCTGAAAGGAAGGTCGGTCGAGGCATGATTACCACGCGCCTGTTCGCCCGGGGATTCACGCCGGGCATCGTCATCACCCTTGTCCTGCTGGTCGCCGTCGCCATCCTCGTGCCGGTGCTCAACCTCGCCACCGCGCCGGCGAGCCCCTTCCACGTGCCGACCTACATCGTCGCGCTCACCGGAAAGTATCTCTGCTACGCCCTCCTGGCACTCGCGCTGGATCTCGTCTGGGGCTTCGCCGGCATCCTGTCGCTCGGCCACGGCGCCTTCTTCGCGCTCGGCGGCTATGCCATGGGCATGTATCTCATGCGCCAGATCGGCAGCCGCGGCGTCTACGGCAACCCGGTCCTGCCCGATTTCATGGTCTTCCTGAACTGGAAGGAACTGCCCTGGTACTGGCTCGGTTTCGACCAGTTCTGGTTCGCCGCCCTGATGGTCGTCCTCGTGCCCGGCGCGCTCGCCTTCGTCTTCGGCTGGTTCGCCTTCCGCTCGCGCGTCACCGGCGTCTATCTCTCCATCATCACCCAGGCCATGACCTACGCCCTGCTGCTGGCCTTCTTCCGCAACGACATGGGCTTCGGCGGCAACAACGGCCTGACCGATTTCAAGGACATTCTCGGCTTCAACGTCCAGGCCGACACAACACGCGCCGCGCTCTTCGCCGCCACCGCGCTCGCGCTGGCGCTCGGCGTCGCCGTCACCGCGGCCATCGTCGGCTCCCACTTCGGCAAGCTCCTGATCGCCGTGCGCGACGCCGAGCCGCGCACGCGTTTCCTCGGCTACCGGCCGGAAAACGTGAAGCTCTTCGCCTTCACCGTTTCCGCCGTCATGGCGGGCATCGCCGGCGCGCTCTACGTGCCCCAGGTCGGCATCATCAACCCCGGCGAATTCGCCCCGGCCAACTCCATCGAGGTGGTCGTCTGGACCGCGGTCGGCGGCCGCGGAACGATCATCGGCCCCATCGTCGGCGCGCTGACCGTCAACGCCGGCAAGAGCTGGTTCACCGGCGCCCTGCCGGAACTCTGGCTGTTTGCCCTCGGCGGCCTCTTCGTCGCCGTCACGCTGTTCCTGCCGCGCGGCATCGTCGGCACCATCACCCATGGCTGGTCGGCCCTGAAGGCCCGCCGCGCCAGCACCACGGCCGAGGACGGCACCGACGCATCGCTCGCCCAGCCGGCCGCAGGAGAATGACCCCATGGCACCCGACACGCTGACCCGCAACCCCGACGAGCCCGTGGTCCTGCCGCATCCCTACGCGGCCCGCGATCTCCAGCCGGTCGCCGCCGAACCGGAGAGCGCCGAGACGCAGCGCCGCCGCGAAACCCTGCTCTATCTCGACGGCGTCTCCGTCTCCTTCGACGGCTTCAAGGCCATCAACAACCTTTCCCTCGTCCTGGAACAGGGCGAGATGCGCGCCATCATCGGCCCCAACGGCGCCGGCAAGACGACCATGATGGACATCATCACCGGCAAGACGCGGCCCGACACGGGCCAGGTCTTCTTTCGCGGCGACATCGACCTGACCAAGCATGACGAGGCCGACATTGCCACCATGGGCATCGGCCGCAAGTTCCAGAAGCCGACCGTCTTCGAGAGCCACACCGTGGAGGACAATCTCGCCCTCGCGCTGGCCGGCACCCGCTCGGTCGCCGGGACCCTGTTCACCGATCCCGCGAAGAGCGGCGAGGGCCGCATCGCGGAAATCCTGGAGGTCACCCGCCTGGCTGCCCGCCGCGCCGACCTGGCCGCCAATCTCTCCCACGGCCAGAAGCAGTGGCTGGAGATCGGCATGCTGCTCGCCCAGGATCCCAAGCTCCTGCTCGTCGACGAGCCTGTCGCCGGTATGACCGACGCGGAGACGGAGGAGACGGCACGCCTGCTCAAGGACATTGCCCGCACCCATTCGGTGATCGTCGTCGAGCACGACATGCATTTCGTCCGCGATCTCGGCGTCCGCGTCACCTGCCTGCACGAGGGGTCCGTCCTGTCGGAAGGCTCGCTCGACCACGTGTCCGCCGATCCACGCGTCATCGAAGTCTACCTGGGGCGCTGATCATGTTGACAGTCACCAACGCATCCCTTCACTACGGCGCGGCCCAGGCCCTGCGCGGCGTGTCGATCGAGGTGAAACCGGCCCGCATCACCTGCGTGCTCGGCCGCAACGGCGTCGGCAAGACGTCGCTCATGCGCGCCATCGTCGGCCATCACCGCCTGACATCCGGCGAGATCGCGCTGGACGGCACGGTGTTCGGCCGCGCACCTGCCTACGATCGCGCCCGCGCCGGAATCGGCTTCGTGCCGCAGGGCCGCGAGGTGTTCCCGCTGCTCACCGTCCGCGAGAACCTCGAGACCGGCTTTGCCCCGGTCAAGCGCAAGGACCGCTCCGTTCCCGACTATGTCTTCGAGCTCTTCCCGGTTCTCAAGGACATGCTGAACCGGCGCGGCGGCGACCTGTCCGGCGGCCAGCAGCAGCAGCTTGCCATCGGCCGTGCGCTGGTCACGCGCCCGCGCGTTCTCGTCCTCGACGAACCGACCGAGGGCATCCAGCCCTCCATCATCAAGGACATCGGCCGCGCCATCCGCTTCCTGCGCGATACCCAGGGCATCGCCGTGCTGCTGGTGGAGCAATACCTGGAATTCTGCCGCGAACTGGCCGACGACGTCTATATCATGGACCGCGGCGAGGTCGTCCATTCCGGCGACGCGCCGTCGCTCGACCGCCCGGACGTGCGGGCGCACCTAACCGTGTAGCAAGGACCCGCCGGCCGCTCAGGCGTGCATCGGCTGGCCGCAGAAGGCACGCGCCGCCTGCGGCGCGGCGCCAGGCAGGCGCAGCAGGTGTTCCAGCGCCACGTTGCCCTCGGTGAGGTCGGCCAGCGACATGGCGTCGAGCGTCTCGTAGAAGGACTCGACCGCCTTGGAAAGCGCCGGCCGCAGCCAGCAATGCGCGGTCAGCGGGCAGTGGTTTTCCGAACCGGAGAAGCATTCCGCGAACGGCAGTTCGCTCTCGAATACCCGGAACACCGAGCCGACGTTGATTTCCTCGGCCGGCCGGGCAAGCTGCATGCCACCGTTGCGGCCGCGCACCGCGTGGATGAACCCGTGCTGGCCCAGCAGACGGATCACCTGCGCCAGGTGGTTTTCAGAAGCGTTGCAGGCTTCCGCGATCTCCACCTTGCGCACCGTGCAGCCATTGTTGACGGCGCAGAACATCAGGGTCCGCATGGCGAGGTTCGTTCGTGTCGTCAGCCGCATGGCGCGCCTTCCCGTCAAAATCATTCATCCAGGATGAACTTTTAGAGCGGCGCGAACCTATACGCCTTGATCGAGATCATATGTCGCAGTTTGCGACATGAAGGCGCGCATTTTCGCTGCCGCGCCGGGTTTTTCACGCCGCCTGATCAATCGCGGGCCACCATCTCTGGTCTCTCCGGTGGTCGTCCATGGTCCGGCAAATCGATGCCGTCGGCGTTGGGCGCAAGCCCTTCTTCCTTTCGTCATCCCCGGAGCTTGTCGCGGGGGCCCGGCCTTTCAAATCCTGTCGATCGAATGCCTTGACGGCGCGCGCCATCGCCGCCACGCCCGGTTTTTCATCCCGTCTGGCTTTTTGAAGGCTTCTTGCCTGCCGATCGCACGTGTTCACGCGCAAGATCGGCAGCAGACAAACTGCACGAGGGCGGGGCCCCGGCGTCGCCGGAGCGCATGCCTTATCGTGTGCAAGGCCTCCGGGGCCCCGCGCGGAGATTTGATGTCGCAGGCCGGGCATCACCGGCACACCCGCCCGCCTGCGCCTCTTCGGATCGCGCCGCCACCTCCGGACTTGTGTCCTGCCGAGGGGCCTGTGGCATGATCCGGGCTTCGGGCAGATCACTTCCGCCCTTGCCGCAAGCCGGGCCCGTTCGGGACGCAATGCCCGGACCCCGCCGCTCCGCTTCCGCCGCGCCGGCCCGCGTGGCGAACCCGCGGCCCGTCGTCTGCGCGACAGTGGGGCAAGGATAGGGACGCCACGAACGGGAGTGGACAGAAAGCGGACGGATTATTTTGCCTGGGTTCCGCGACAAGACCGGGGATGACGATGCGGAGTTCTGCGCCGCCGCCCACCTCCTCCTCGATGGGGGAGGTCGACAGCCGAAGGCTGGCGGGAGGGGGTGAACCAGGCTCTTGCTCCCCCACCCCGCTCGCTTTGCTCGCGACCCTTCCCGCATCGGGGGAGGGTGAGTTGCGTGTACGGCAGCAGTTGTTCTGCATCGTTGCTGCCTGGCCCCCCGTTTCCGGCCTGGGTTCCGCGACAAGACCGGGGATGACGATGCGGAGTTCTGCGCCGCCGCCCACCTCCTCCTCGATGGGGGAGGTCGACAGCCGAAGGCTGGCGGGAGGGGGTGAACGACGCTTTCATGCCCGCAACCCGTCCCGCATCCGGGGAGGGTGAATTGCGCACACGGCGATGGCCGCTCCGAAGCGGTCGGTTCGGAAGAGGCGGGCGCTGCCGCCGCTCAGTTGTCGCCCATCTTGAGGGCCTGGATGAACGCCTCTTGCGGGATCTCCACCCGCCCGAACTGGCGCATCTTCTTCTTGCCCTCTTTCTGCTTCTCCAGCAGCTTGCGCTTGCGCGTGGCGTCGCCGCCGTAGCACTTGGCGGTCACGTCCTTGCGCATGGCCGAGATGGTCTCGCGCGCGATCACCTTCCCGCCGATGGCCGCCTGCACCGGGATCTTGAACAGGTGGCGGGGGATCAGTTCCTTCAGCTTTTCGCACATGGCGCGCCCGCGCCGGTCGGCCTGGCTGCGGTGCACCAGCATGGAGAGCGCGTCCACCGGCTCGTCATTGACGAGGATGGACATCTTCACCAGGTCGCCCTCGCGATAGTCCTTGAGCTGGTAGTCGAAGCTGGCATAGCCCTTGGAGATCGACTTCAGCCGGTCGTAGAAATCGAACACCACCTCGTTGAGCGGCAGGTCGTAGGTGACCATGGCGCGCTTGCCGACATAGTTGAGGTCGATCTGCACGCCGCGCCGCTCCTGGCACAGCTTCAGGATCGAGCCGAGATAATCGTCCGGCGTCAGGATGGTGGCGCGGATCCACGGCTCCTCGACGGAGCCGATCTTCACCGTGTCGGGCATGTCGGCCGGGTTGTGCAGTTCCATCACCGAGCCGTCGGTCATGTTCAGGTGGTAGACCACCGACGGCGCGGTGGCGATCAGGTCGAGGTTGAACTCGCGCTCCAGCCGCTCCTGAATGATCTCCAGGTGCAGCAGGCCAAGGAAGCCGCAGCGGAAGCCGAAGCCGAGCGCCGCCGATGTCTCCATCTCGAACGAGAACGAGGCGTCGTTGAGCCGGAGCTTGCCCATGGCCGCGCGCAGGTCCTCGAAGTCGGCCGCATCGACCGGGAACAGGCCGCAGAAAACCACCGGCTGGGCCGGTTTGAAGCCCGGCAGCGGCTTTGCGCAGGGCTTCTTGTCCTCGGTGATCGTGTCGCCGACGCGCGTGTCGGCCACTTCCTTGATCGAGGCGGTGATGAAGCCGATCTCGCCGGGGCCGAGACTGTCCACCATCACCATCTTCGGCGTCATCACGCCGACGCGCTCGACCGGGTACCGGGCGTCCGTGCCCATCATGCGGATGGTCTGGCCCTTTTTCAGCACGCCGTCGATGATGCGCACCAGCACGATCACGCCGAGGTAGGAATCGTACCAGCTGTCCACGAGCATCGCTTTCAGCGGCTTGTCGCGCTCGCCTTCCTTGGGCGGCGGCAGCTTGGTGACGATGGCCTCCAGCACCGTGTCGACGCCGAGACCCGTCTTTGCCGAGATCATGCAGGCATCCGAGGCGTCCAGCCCGATCACGTCCTCGATCTGCGCCTTGATGCGTTCCGGCTCGGCCGCCGGCAGGTCGATCTTGTTGAGAACGGTGACGATCTCGTGGTCGTTGTCGAGCGCCTGGTAGACGTTGGCCAGCGTCTGCGCCTCCACGCCCTGCGAGGCGTCGACGACCAGCAGCGAGCCTTCGCAGGCCGCGAGGCTGCGCGACACCTCGTAGGCGAAGTCCACGTGCCCGGGCGTGTCGATCAGGTTGAGCACGTAGTGCTCGCCGTCCTTGGCGTCATATTCCAGCCGGACGGTGTTGGCCTTGATCGTGATGCCGCGTTCGCGCTCGATGTCCATGGCGTCGAGGATCTGCTCCTTCATCTCCCGGTCCTCGATGGACCCGGTCATCTGGATCAGCCTGTCGGCAAGCGTCGACTTTCCATGGTCGATGTGGGCGACGATGGAGAAGTTGCGGATATGGGAGCGTGGCGTATCGGTCATGCTCGCGCATTTACCATGGGGCCAAGGAAACGCAAGCGCCAAGCGCGGAAGGCAGCCCTTCTGTTTCAGCGCTCGCCATGCCGGAAAAGATGACTTAGCGTTGTTGCATTCCTTGATAAGCGTCAAGGCGCGGACATGCATTTCGGTCAATGTGCCGGGAACACGAGCATGGGGATATCGGACAAATGCCGAGCACTGCGGAAATCGAGGCCCTGGGCAAAAGGAAAAACCGGCGCTGGCCTGGCTGGCTGGCCGCCATCGTCGTCATTGCCGCGGCCGGCGGCGGCTGGTGGTACTGGCAGGCCCAATCCGGCGGCCAGGTTGCCACCTATGAAACCACGCCGGCGGCCGTGAAGGACATCACCGTCAAGGTGACCGCCACGGGCACGATCGAGCCGATCCGCCAGGTCGACATCTCGTCGGAACTGTCGGGGACGGTCCGCTCGGTGGAATCCGACTTCAACGACGTGGTCAAGAAGGGCCAGGTGCTGGCCACGCTCGACACCGACAAGCTGGAAGCCAACGTCGAATCCGCCCGTGCCCAGGTGTCGGCCCGCCAGGCCGCGCTGGAAGAGGCGAAGGTGACGGTGGACGAACGCCGCGAGGCCTATGAACGGGCGGTGCGGCTCAACGAGCGCGGCATCGCCTCGTCGGAGAACCTGCTTACCGCCAAGGCCGCATGGCAGCGCGCCGACGCGGCCATCAAGACCGCCGAGGCCAATATCCGCGTCGCCCAGGCCGACCTGAAGCTGCAGGAGACCAACCTCGCCAAGGCCTGCATCTGCGCCCCGATCGACGGCATCGTGCTGAAGCGCTCGGTCGAGCCGGGCCAGATCGTCGCCGCCACGCTGCAGGCGCCGGTCCTGTTCACGCTGGCCGAGAACCTGACCGCCATGGAACTGACCGTCGCCATCGACGAGGCCGACATCGGCCAGGTGGTGATCGGCAATGACGCGACCTTCACGGTCGAGGCCTACCAGGACCGCACCTTCAAGGCGGCCATCACCGGCCTGCGCTTCGCGCCGGAGACGGTCGAGGGCGTCGTCACCTACCAGGCGATCCTCGATGTCGACAATTCCGACCTGCTGCTGCGCCCGGGCATGACCGCGACGGCCGAGATCACGGTGGACGAGAAGGCGGGCGTGCTCACCGTGCCGAACACGGCGCTGCGCTTTTCGCCGCCGGTGCGGACGGAACGCTCCGGCGGCTCCGGCCTGCTCGGCATGATCCTGCCGCGCCGGTCGCATGACGGCAACCGCCGGCCAGCCGTTGCGCTCGACGCCGACGGCATGCGCCCGCTCTGGGTCCTGAAGGACGGCCAGCCGCAGGAGGTCGCCGTCAGGACCGGCGCCACCGATGGCATCGTCACCGAGATCGTGGCTGGCGATCTGAAGCCGGGCGACCCGGTGATCACGGACGTGAGAACGGCGCGATGATGCAGGACACGCAGCAGCCGGAGGCGCCGCCGCTGATCTCGTTCCGCGGCATCACCCGGGTTTACGGCGAGGGCGAAGGAATGGTGCGCGCCCTGCGCGGCATCGATCTCGACATCGCGCGCGGCGAATTCGTCGCCATCATGGGACCGTCCGGGTCCGGCAAGTCCACCGCCATGAACATCCTCGGCTGCCTCGACAAGCCGACGGAGGGCAAGTACCTCTTCGCCGGGGCCGACGTGGCGCAGTTCGACCGCCACCAGCGCGCGCTTCTCCGCCGCGACTATCTCGGCTTCGTCTTCCAGCGCTACAACCTGCTGGCCCGCACGAAGGCGATCGACAACGTCCTCCTGCCGCTGATCTACAAGGGCATTGCGCGCACCGAGCGCCGCGCCCGTGCCGCCGCCATGCTGGAAAAGGTCGGCCTCGGCGGGCGCATGGACCGCGAGCCTTCCAAGCTGTCGGGCGGCGAGCAGCAGCGCGTCGCCATCGCCCGGGCCATCGTCACGCAGCCCGAAGTGCTTCTCGCCGACGAGCCGACCGGCAACCTCGACACCGCCCGCTCGGTCGAAATCATGGAACTGATCACCCGGCTCAACCGCGACGAGGGCCTCACCGTCATCATGGTGACCCACGAACCCGACATGGCCCGTTACGCGGATCGCGTCGTCCTGTTCGTCGATGGCAAGATCGAGAGCGACAGCACGCGCCCGGCGGCCGAGCGCATTCGCCTGAAGGAGACGGCCGATGTTTCGTGAAACGCTGCTCCAGGCCCTGGCGGCCATCCTGCGCAACGCGCTGCGTTCCTTCCTCACCGTGCTGGGCGTCATCATCGGCGTGGCGGCCGTCATCGCCATGGTCACCATCGGCCGCGGCTCCACGGTGCAGATCGAATCCGACGTTTCCAAGCTCGGCACCAACCTTCTCATGGTCCGCCCCGGCCTGCGCCGCGGTCCGGCGGGATCGGGACGCCCGGCGACGCCCTTCACCACCCGCGATGTCGAGGCGATCCGGACCCAGGTTGCAGGCGTCGAGACCGTGGCGCCGATGAATGTCCAGGCCATGACCATCGTCAGCGGCAACGAGAATTACACCGGCGAGGTGACCGGTACCGACAATTCCTTCTTCGCTGCCCGCGACTGGAAGCTTGCCGAGGGGCGTGAATTCTTCGAAAGCGAGATCCGCTCCGGTGCTGCCGTCTGCATCCTCGGCGAGACCGTGCGCAAGGAGATCTTCGGCTCCGGCAACCCGATGGGCGAGAAGATCCGCATCGAGCAGATCTCCTGTCGCGTCATCGGGCTGCTGACGGAAAAGGGCGCCTCCGCCTACGGTTCCGACCAGGATGACGTCGTGCTCATGCCGGCCCGTACCTTCATGCGCCGCGTGTCCGGCAAGCAGGAAGTGCGGATGATCTACGTCGGCGTGAAGCAGGGGGTCTCCACCGCACGCGTCCAGTCGGCCATCGAGACGCTCCTGCGCGAACGGCGCCGTATCCGGCCCGGCGACGAGGATGACTTCCGCATCCGCGACACCAAGGAAATCACCTCCATGCTGACCGGCGTGACCGGCGTGATGACCGGGCTGCTCTCCGCTGTCGCGGCCGTCAGCCTGCTGGTCGGCGGCATCGGCATCATGAACATCATGCTCGTCAGCGTCACCGAGCGCACCCGCGAGATCGGCATCCGGCTGGCCATCGGCGCCACCGAGACGCAGGTGCTGATGCAGTTCCTCGTCGAGGCCGTGGTGCTGTCGCTGATCGGCGGCCTGATCGGCATCGGCTTCGGCCTGGGTCTCGGTTATGTCGGTGCCATCTTCATGAAAGTGCCCTTCGCGCCGGACTGGTCCGTCGCCGTGCTCGCCTTCGTCTTTTCCGCTTTCATCGGCATCATCTTCGGCTATTTCCCGGCCCGGCGCGCCGCCCGGCTGGACCCGATCGAGGCCCTCCACCATGAATGACCAGGGAAACCCGTCCATGTCGCCTGCTGTCCGCGCCGCCGTCCTCGCCCTCGCCTGCCTCGTCGCCGCGCCCGCGCTGGCCGCGCTCTCGCCCTGGTACCAGCGCCAGAAGGAACTGGAGCGCATCATCACCGATGCGCGCGTGATGGAGGCGCTGAAATCCGAGCCCATCGAAGCCATCGAATACACGGGCGAGGACCTCTATCGCGTCTATGCCGGCAGTTGCGCCGTCGAGGTGACGATCGTCGACGTGCCGGGCGGCGAGGACGTGATGGGCCCGCGCCGCTTCGATCTCGAGGTTGGCGCCGCCGATTGCGCCGGGTGACGGCATCGGGCTCGGGTCATCCACAGGCCCGGTTTGGCGTTTCCTTCGCACTCGCCTAAAACATCGCCAATCGAAACAGCGGATTGGCGGGGGCATGGCGGAGCAGGCGCAGCGCGGATATTACGGCATCGGTGTCGAGGGCATCGCGAAGCCGATGAACCTTGGCTCCCTGATGCGGACCGCCCATGCCTTCGGCGCGTCCTTCGTGTTCACGCTGGGCGCAGGTCCGCGCATCAAGGCGCTGGAACGCGCCGATACGTCCCGCTCCACCCATCACGTGCCCTATTACACCTGGGACACGGTGGAGGACATGGCACTGCCGTCGGGTTGCGTGCTGGTGGGCGTCGAACTGACCGACGACGCGATCGACCTGCCGACGTTTCGCCACCCCTTGCGCGCGGCCTACCTGATGGGCCGCGAGCGCGGCTCGCTGTCGCCGGAAGCCCAGGCCCGCTGCGCCCACGTGATCCGCATTCCCACCCGCTTCTGCATCAACGTGGGTCTGGCCGGGGCGCTGATCATGTATGACCGCATGCTTGCCATGCGCGCCTGGCCCGGCCGCAACACCCGTTCCCGCGTCGCGCCGAAACTGCCAGGGCAGGCCCTGACCGGACTCGTCGACCGCCTCCCGCTCGATACCGGCGGTTGAATACGCGCCAAAATTCCTTGCATTTCCCGTCCGTCGCCCTAACCCTCTGGCAAATTTTGTCCGAGGGGCCTTCATGACCGCGTCCGCGCCTGACCAGCCGATCTTCCTGGGGATAGACACCGGCGGCACCTACACCGATGCCGTACTCTGGCGCGAGGGCCATGGAGTTATCGCCCGCGCCAAGGCGCTGACCACGCGCCATGACCTTGCTGTCGGCATCGCCGGAGCGGCGCGCGCGGTGATCGCCGAAAGCGGCATCGCGCCGTCGCGCATTGCCCTGGCCTCGCTGTCCACCACGCTGGCCACCAATGCGCTGGTCGAAGGGCAGGGCGCGCCGGCGGCCCTGGTCATGATCGGGTTCGGCGAGAAGGACCTGGAGCGCGACGGCCTGGCGCGGGCGCTAGGGCCCGAGCCGGTGGTCTTCTGCCCGGGCGGCCATGACATTCACGCCCGGCCCCAGCCGCTGGACCTCTCGCCGCTGGAAGCCGTGCTCGACGACTGGGCGACGACGCGGGCCGGCATCGCCGTCGCCGGCTATTTTGCCGTCCGCAACCCGGAGCACGAGGAAGCCGCCGCGCGGATGATCGCGGAGCGCACCGGCCTGCCGGTGACCTGCTCGCACCACCTGACCTCGAAGCTGGGCGGTCCGCGCCGCGCCCTGACGACCTTGCTGAATGCCCGCCTGGTGCCGATGATCGGCGCCCTGCTCGACGCCATGGAGCGCTTCCTGGCCGAGGAGGGCATTGGCGCACCGCTGATGGTTGTGCGCGGCGACGGAGCGCTGGTGTCGGCCGGCTTCGCCCGGGGCCGCCCGATCGAGACGATCCTGTCCGGTCCCGCCGCCAGCCTGGCGGGTGCCCGCGCGCTGACAGGCCTCGGAGATGCCTTCGTTTCCGACATCGGCGGCACGACGACCGATGTCGCGGTGCTCGACAAGGGCCTGCCGCGCCTCGACCCCGAGGGCGCCATGGTCGGCGGCTGGCGCACCATGGTCGAGGCCGTGGCCATGCGCACCTTCGGCCTGGGCGGCGATTCCGCCGTCACGCCCGCCGAGGACGGCCTGGACGCCGGGCTGAAACTCGGGCCGCGCCGGGTCATCCCGCTGTCGCTTGCCGAAACCCTGTTCCCGGGACGAATCGCGCCGGTGCTCGAGCGGCAGCTTGCCTCCGACCGGCCCTCGCGCCAGGAAGGCCGCTTCGCCTGGGCCACGGGGCTGGGCCTGACCGACGGGCTCGACCGGTCCGAACGCAGGCTGATGGACCTGCTGACCGCTGATCCGCAGCCGCTCGACCGCGTGCTGACGGCACTGCCGATGCAGACCGCGCTCGATCGCCTGGTCGCCCGCGGCCTGGCCCAGGTGGCCGGCTTCACCCCGTCGGACGCGGCCCATGCGGCCGGGCGGCAGGACAACTGGCATGTCGATGCGGCCCGCCTGGCGACTGCGCTGTTCATGCGGCGCAAGGATGGACGCGGCCGCCCGCTCGCCACGTCCATCGAGGACATGGCGGCCATGGTGCTTGCCGCCGTGACCCGCCGTTCCGCCGAGGTCATCCTGGAAACCGCGCTGGTGGAAGACGGTCTCGACGGCGCGGCGATGATGGCGCATCCGCTCGCCCGGCGGGCTCTGGATGGCGTCGACGGTTTCGTCAGGGCCTCGCTGACGCTCGACCGGCCGGTGATCGGGCTGGGCGCCTCCGCCGGCCTGCACTACGCGACGCTGGGCCAGCGGGTCGGCGCCGACGTGGTCGTGCCCGCCGATGCCGGCGTGGCCAATGCCGTGGGCGCGGTCGCCGGCCAGGTGCGCCTGTCGGCCAGCGCCGAGGTGGCGCCGCTCGCCAACGGGCGGTTCCGCGTCATGGCCGGCGAGGACGTTGCCGATTTCAACACCGAGGCGGAGGCCCTCGGCCACGCGGCGGAGCGCGCCGTGGCCATGGCCGTGGACCTGGCGCTGTCAGCCGGTGCCGCCGAGGCCCATGCCACGGTGACGCAGGACATCAAGGCCAGCGAACTCGATGGCCAGCGTTTCCTCGTCGCCGCCACCATCACGGCGACGGCTTCCGGCCGCCCGCGCCTCGCCACGGGCTGACCGGCGGTGCAGGCTCAGTCGTCCTCGAAGTAGCCCTGTTCGGCGCCGCGATGGCAGGCCACGCAATTGGCCTTCGAGCCGACCTTCGGATTTTCGAAGGCGGCCGGGCTGACCTCCCATTTGTGGGCGCGCACCCACCATGGCGTTTCGCTGATGCGAAGCACCGGCTCGCCGCCCTGCAGCGACCGCGCGATGCGGGAATTCTCGGGCGCGGCATTGGCGACCAGCCAGGCCTCGATCCTTGCCCGCGTCTCTTCCGCAAGGCTTGCGTCCTCGCCGAAATGGTTGGGAAGGTCGGCCATGATCGCGCTCCAGGACCGCGCCGGAAGCATGCCGGCAGGATAGGCCATGTGGCAGGCCGAGCATTCCGTCTTCACGGTCTCGTCGGTCACCGGGCGGAAATATTCCTCGCTGTCGGCCGCGGCGGGCAGGGCGGAAGCCAGTGCCAGGCCGAGGACGGCCGCGAGGGTGAACGGGAACCGGGTGCCCGGCGCGGGTGTGGTGCAGCTTGTCATCGAATGCATCTCCCTTGAAGGTTCAGAGGTTGGAAAGCCAGGTGATCACGTCGCCCTTTTCCCGGGTCGTGCAGTCACGGCCGAGAACCGAGTTGCAATTGCGCCCGAACCACTTTTCCACGAAGGCCGGGTCGGTGAAGCGGTTCGGGTTGGCCGACACGGCCATCGGCTCGATCGCCTTGCCCGCGCGGGTCTTGCCGGCCGCCTTCGGGTTCGCCGTGTGGCAGGTCGTGCAGGTGGGCGTGTCGGGCTTGCCGCCGGCGTGCGTGGCATTGAAGAACGCCTTGCCGCGATCCGCCGACAGCGGTTCGCCGGCGGCCTTTTCGTAGCCGGCCAGTATGGCGTCGCGTGCCGGGTCGGCAAGCGCGCCGGCCGTGGCGCCGAGCGCGATCGCCAGCGCGAGGCAAAGGCGGGTTGGGAGATGTGTCATCGTCGGTTCACTCCTTCGGGATCGAGATGTTGCCGGGGTAGAACAGGCCGCTCTCCGCGTCGCGGTGACAGGCCTGGCAGTTGCCCTTCGCCCCGACCTTCGCCCGCTTGAAGACGGCGGCCGGAAGATCGCCGTGAACCCGCTGCCAGAAGCGGGTCGCGGTGAGGGTGAAGGGCATGTCCGGGTTGATGCGCGCCAGCATGTGCGCGGGTTTGGTGTCGAAGGCTTCCGCCGCGTTGGCCATCACGTAAGTGCGGATGGCCTCCAGCGTCGCATCGGGCAGGCTCGCGTCCTCGCCGAAATGGTCGCCGAGGCCGGCCAGCAGCTTTTCCCAGGCCTGGCGCGGCAGGAGACTGGGATGGTAGGCCATGTGGCAGGCGCCGCATTCGTCCGCGTAGACCGGGTCGAGCGCTGCCGTCGGCACGTTGAACGCCGGCCGTTGCGCAAGGGCGAAAAGGCCGGCGCCCGCGGCGCCGAGCAGCGCGGCCATCACCAGCCCCGCCAGCAGCGGCCGCGCCCGGACCGCCGGCGCGGCATGGTCGCCGGGCCGCGCTTCCTTGGTTCCGGTCATCATGGCGCGCGCCAGGTTCTCCCGCGTGCGGATGCTCTCGAACACCGTGCCGGCCAGGTGCAGGCCGATCAGCGCGATCAGGCCATAGGCGAGCACCTCGTGCAGTTCGCGCAGGCTCCAGCCGGTTTCGAACGGGACCAGCCAGGCCAGCGGCCCGCTTTTCAGCACGCCGCCGAAAACCGCCAGGCCCGTTACGGCCAGTCCGGCAAGCACGGCCAGCAGCGCCACGATCATCACCGCGCCGGCCGGATTGTGGCCGAGATGCCGCTCGCCCTCACCGGCTCTCAGCGCCTTCAGGTGCGCCAGAACCGCGCGGGGCCCTGTGACGAAGCCCGAAAACCGCGCGTTGCGGCCGCCAAGAAACCCCCAGGCGAGGCGGATGCCGACCAGTCCCGCCATCGCGGCGCCAGCCCACACGTGAACGTCGATCCAGTCCGCCGCGGTGAACAGCCCCGTCGCCAGCGCCGTCCCGACCGTGGCGACCAGCGACCAGTGGAACAGGCGGACGAGCGGATCCCAGGTCCGGACCGGGCCGGCAGCGTCACGGGACGGGGATGCGGATATGGTGTCGGGTGTCATCATGGCGGAAGAATTGCAGCACCCGGCTGACAAAACGCTGAATTGCAGCGATCGGGCGTCCGGGTCGGCCGGCTGAAAAGAACCTTTTCCAAATTGGAGAAAGTGATTTCGACTTTCGCCGATTGACGGAAAAGCGGATGCCGTGCTCTTGAACGGCAACGGATGCGCGCTCGCGCACGAAGGACCAGGCAAGGAGGCCCCCATGACCGAACGCGTTACCCGCAACGGCTTGCAGATCGACAAGCGCCTGCACGATTTCATCGTCGACAAGGCCATTCCCGGCACCGGCGTGGAGGCAGGCGCCTTCTTCGAGGCGTTCGGCGCTGCCGTCGCTGACCTTGCGCCGAAGAACCGCGCCCTGCTGAAGACGCGTGATGCCATGCAGGAAAAGCTCGACGCCTGGTACCGCGAGAACGGCGCGCCCGCCGACATGGAAGTCTACAAGGATTTCCTCCGCGAGATCGGCTACCTCCTGCCTGAGGGCCCGGATTTCAGGGTCGACACCCGCAACGTCGATCCCGAGATCGCCTCCGTCGCCGGTCCGCAGCTCGTGGTGCCGATCATGAACGCTCGCTTTGCGCTCAATGCGGCCAATGCCCGCTGGGGATCGCTTTACGATGCGCTCTACGGCACCGATGCGCTGGGCGACACGCCGAAGGCCGGGGGCTACGATCCCGAGCGCGGCGCCCGCGTTATCGCCTGGGCCAAGGCCTTCCTCGATGACAGCGCGCCGCTGGACGGCGCCTCCTGGGCCGACGCCACCGGCTTTGCCGTGGATGGCGGCCGGCTGGCGGTGACGACGGCCAACGGCACGGCCGCTCTCAGGGATGCCAGCCAGTTCGCCGGCTACGTCGGCGACGCGGCCGCCCCGTCGGAAGTCATCGTCGCCCGGAACGGCATGCATGCCCGCGTCGTGGTCGATGCCGGCCACCCGATCGGCAGGACCGACCCGGCCCATGTCGCCGACGTCATCCTGGAATCCGCGCTGACCACCATCATGGACTGCGAGGATTCTGTCGCCGCCGTCGATGCCGAGGACAAGGTGCTCGTCTATTCCAACTGGCTCGGCCTGATGCAGGGCAACCTCGAGGAGACCTTCGAGAAGGGCGGCAGGACGATGACGCGGCGCATGAACCCGGACGTGGACTACACCGCGCCGGACGGTAAGGCCGCCTCGCTCAAGGGCCGCTCGCTGATGCTCATCCGCAACGTCGGCCACCTGATGACCAACCCGGCCATCCTGCTGGACGACGGCACGGAAATCCCCGAGGGCATCATGGATGCCTTCGTCACCGCGCTGATCGCCCTGCACGACATCGGACCGGACGGCCGCCGCGCCAATTCGCGCGAAGGCTCCATGTACGTCGTCAAGCCGAAGATGCACGGGCCGGAGGAAGTGGCCTTCGCGGTGGAACTCTTCGGCCGCGTCGAAAAGGCCATCGGCATGGCGGAAAACACCATGAAGATGGGCATCATGGACGAGGAGCGCCGCACCACGGTCAACCTCAAGGAATGCATCCGCGCTGCCAGGCACCGGGTCGTCTTCATCAACACCGGCTTCCTCGACCGCACCGGCGACGAGATGCACACTTCCATGGAGGCCGGCCCGATGATCCGCAAGGGCGACATGAAGGCCGCCGCCTGGATCCAGGCCTACGAGAACTGGAACGTCGATGTCGGCCTGGAATGCGGCCTGAGCGGCCACGCCCAGATCGGCAAGGGCATGTGGGCCATGCCCGACCTGATGGCGGCCATGCTGGAGCAGAAGATCGGCCATCCCAGGGCCGGCGCCAACACCGCCTGGGTGCCGAGCCCGACCGCTGCCACCCTGCACGCCACCCACTACCACAAGGTCAATGTCGCCGACGTGCAGGACGGCCTGAAGAGCCGCGGCCGTGCGAAGCTGGACGACATCCTCTCGGTGCCGGTGGCCGTTCGCCCGAACTGGTCGGAGGAGGACAAGATCGCCGAACTGCGCAACAACGCCCAGGGCATCCTCGGCTACGTGGTCCGCTGGGTCGACCAGGGCGTCGGCTGCTCCAAGGTGCCCGACATCAACGACGTCGGCCTGATGGAAGACCGCGCCACCCTGCGCATTTCCTCCCAGCACATCGCCAACTGGCTGCGCCACGGCGTGGTGACCAAGGACCAGGTGATGGACGTCATGAAGGAGATGGCCGCCGTCGTCGACCGCCAGAATGCCGGCGATCCGGCCTATGTGCCCATGGCGCCGGGCTTCGACGGCATTGCCTTCAAGGCCGCCTGCGACCTCGTGTTCGAGGGCACCAGCCAGCCCAACGGCTACACAGAGCCGGTGCTGCACCGCCGCCGGCTGGAACTGAAGGCCGAGCGCGCCGCCGGCTGATCGGCCGTTCCGTCACCGCACAAAAACAGGGCGCGGCTTCGGCCGCGCCTTTTTTCATGGCGCGGGTCGGGCGAAGCTCACAGCATCGTGCGCAGGCTTTCCAGCGTGCGCCGCGTCATGTCCAGTGCGCTGGCGGAGAACTGGCCGGCAAGCGTCAGCATGAACCGGCTTTCGCGCATGCGGGCCTGGTCCACGGTCTTGTAGCCCTCGTTGGTAACGGCAGCCAGCCTGGAGCGCTTGTGCGCGGGATTGCGGCCCCAGGCGATCAGCTCCTTCTCCGCGAGCCGGTTGCACACCTGCTGGACATGCTGGCGGCTCACCCCCTGCGCGCGGGCGAGGTCCGGCACGGTCGCCGCGCCGTCATCGGCCAGCCGTTCCAGGACGATGAGTTCCGACCGGTTCACGCCGGCCGCCTCGTGCAGGCGCTGGTAGGCGTCGGCCAGGTCGGAGGGGACGAGGCGGAGCAATGCCAGGATTTGGGCAAGGTCCTGTTCGCGAGTCGGGCGCATGGCCATGGATCACTCATGGCAACCTGCTTGTCAATGGCCGGGGCGGCATGGGACACCGCCCCGGCCCGGGGCCTGTCAGCCGTTCACCTTGACCGGCGCGCCGCTCGACATCTCGATGCCGACATAGGGTAGCCTGGCGGCCTTCCAGGCGGCGAACCCGCCTTCCAGGTGGGCCAGCGGCGCAATCCCGGCCGCGCCCATCTTCTCGCACATCTTGCCGGAGCGCACGCCCGAGCCGCAA
This sequence comes from Zhengella mangrovi, assembly GCF_002727065.1. Taxonomy (GTDB): domain Bacteria; phylum Pseudomonadota; class Alphaproteobacteria; order Rhizobiales; family Rhizobiaceae; genus Zhengella; species Zhengella mangrovi. The sequence goes on from NZ_PDVP01000001.1 coordinate 685,779, forward strand.
TGCAGCACGATGCGCTTGCCGTCCTGGGTCGGCAGGCTCTTCGGCGTGAAGAAGGACATCGGCATCAGCAGCGCGCCCTCGATGTGTTCCATCATGTATTCGGGCGGCGTGCGCACGTCGATCAGCACGATCTCGCCGGCATCGAGCGCCTGTTTCACCTGCTGCGGCGTCCAGTTTTCCACTTGGCTCATCAAAGGCTCCGTCATTTTCTGGAAGGTCTTGGGAGGATGGGTGTCTTGGGCTGCGGCCGTGTCAGGGATGTGACCGCCGCCGCAGGCCGCGCAAGATGAAAGGGCAGGTGCCGGGCGTCAACCCGCCACCTGCCCGTGTTGTGCTCAGGTCCGCCGCCGGATCAGGGCTTTACGTAGGAATATCCCTGCTCCTGCAGTTCCATCAGCCGGACCACGCCGGAGGGAACCACCGTCGCTTCCGAAAGCAGCGTCGGCTTCTTGCCGGACTTGCGCTCCATCGCCGCCATGGTGTTGGCGCAGGCCGAGAAGTGCATGTGGTCGCCCGCTTCCATCGCCATGGTGGAAATCCGGTCCTTCACCGGGCTGTCCGCCATGACCATGTGCAGGCCGGGACCGTAGGTGACGATTTCCAGGTCCACCGCCTCGCCCTTCTGGGCATAGTAGGCCTGCAGGTTCTTGGCGTTGTTGAGCGCCATGTTCATGACCTCCGGGTCGTTCTGGTTGACGTGGATGGCGACCTTGTGGGCGTCCGCGGCAAACGCTGCCGTCGCGCCCGACAGGGCAAGGGCCGTCGCAAGGCCGAGCATGGCTGTCCGTATCATTCTGGAATCCTCCCAAATATTGTATTTTGCGCATATGACGATACAGCAAAGCCGCAGCGGTGCAAGCCTCTTGCGAGGCTGCGTTCCCTGCCGGGCTTGCCCTGGCATCGCGGCGGAGGATCAGCCGCTTGCCGCGCGCGGCACTTTGGGCTACCCGCTTCCTCATGACGCTGCTTGCCATCGATACCGCCGCAAACCTGTGCGCCGCCTGCCTGACCGATCCGGTCTCCGGCGCCGTGCTGGGCCGTGTATCGCGCGATATCGGAAAGGGGCACGCCGAACAGCTCATGGACGTGATCGCCGAGGCCATGCGCCACGCCAGGGTTGGCTACGCCGGCCTCACCCGGCTGGCGGTCTCCGTCGGGCCGGGATCGTTTACCGGCATCCGGGTGGGCGTGGCCGCCGCGCGCGGCCTGGCGCTGGCCCTCGATCTGCCTTGCGCCGGCATCACCACGCTGGAAGCGCTGGCGACCGAGGCAAGGGCGCTGAACCCCGGCCGTTCGGTCCTGGCGGCGCTCGATGCCCGCCGCGGCGAGGTCTACGTGCAGCCCTTTGCCGCCGATGGAACACCGCTCGCCGATCCGGCCGCTGAGGCGGTCGCGGATGCCGCGCGTCGGGTGAGTACCGGCATGGCGCTGTGCGGCACAGCCGCGGCACTTCTCGCCGAGGCGTCCGGTGCCGCCGATCTCGCCCGAGGGCCCGAGGGCGCAACGGCCGATATCGCGACCATCGCGGCACTTGCCGCGGCAAGGCCCGTTTCCGGGGAGCGGCCGAAGCCGCTTTACCTGCGCGCCGCCGACGCGCGCCCGCAGGAAGGCTTCGCCCTGCCCAGGAAGGCGGAGAGCGCATGAAGTCCCTGGCTTCGTTCTGGTCGAAAACCTATGTCGCCATTGCCGCCGGTCCCGAGGCCGCGCAGGCCATGGCGCGCCTGCACGAGGAAGATTTCATCCGGCCGTGGACCGATGGCGAGTTCGTCCAGCTTCTCAAGCAGGACACGGTCTTCGCCTTCGTCGCCTGCCAGGAGGGCAAGGGCGTGACCAGCCCTGCCGGTTTCGTGCTCGCCCGGCTGGCCGCCGGCGAGGCCGAGATCCTGACCATCGCCGTGGCACGCTCGGTCCGACGCCGCGGCATCGGGCGCCTGCTGATGGATGCGGTGATGCGCAAGCTGCACGCCGACCGCGCCGAGAGCCTGTTCCTGGAGGTCGACGAGACCAACGCGCCGGCCATCGCGCTTTACCGCCGCTTCGGCTTCCGCAAGGTCGGCGAGCGAAAGGCCTATTACGATGCCGGCGACGGCAGCCGGAACAGCGCCATCGTCATGCGGGCGGATTTCCGGTGAGCGGCTTTCCCGGAGAAGAAGCCGGCACGCCGGTCGCGATCCAGCGCTTTCGCCTTGTCGCAGCTGTCCTCGTGGCGCTGGCCGTCACCCTCGTGCTCATGCCCGTGCAGATCCCGGCCATGGTGTTCAAGTGGCCCGTCGCCCGGCGCATTCCCCGGCTCTGGTACCGGCTGGTCCTGCCGTTCCTCGGCATCCGCGTTTCGGTTCACGGCGAGTTCATCACCGCCCGTCCGCTTCTGGTCGTCGCCAACCACGTGTCCTGGACCGATATCCTCGTGCTGGGATCGGCCGCGCCGGTGGCCTTCGTCGCCAAGGCCGACATGCGCACGTGGCCCGTCGTGAAGCACCTGGCCCGCCTGGCCCGCACCATCTATGTCGAACGCGAGCGCCGCCAGAAATCGGCCGAACAGGCCGGCGAGATGGCGCTGCGGCTGGCCGGCGGCGATCCCGTCGCCCTGTTCGCGGAAGGCACCACCGGCGACGGCAACTACCTCTTCCCGTTCAAGAGCGCGCTCCTGTCGGCGGCGAGCCGAACCATCGCCGAAACCGGCGTCGAGGAGGTTTTCGTCCAGCCCGTCGCCCTCGTCTATGCCCGCCACCACGGGCTTCCCGCCGGCCGCAAGGACCAGGCCGGCCTGTCGTGGATCGGTGACGAGGACCTGGCGCCGCACCTGGTGCGCATCGTCGGCGACGGCGGCGTCGATGCCGAGGTGATCGTCGGCGAGCCCATTGCCGTCACCGCCGGATCCGACCGCAAGGCCGTCACCCGCGAACTGGAAGCCCGCGTTCGCGCCCTTGTGGTGGAGCGCCGCCGCAATGCCGGGATCCCCCTTCCGGCGTGAAAACGGTTGATGGAATGTGAGGGGCGGGGACCCTATATTTCGCTCTGCTTTTGCACTATGGAAGCGCCCATGACGACCGAGACGATCGACAAGCAGGAAGCGGCTCCCGCGCAAGGAGCAGGCACGGATGACCGGAAAAAGGTCTTCGTGAAGACCTACGGCTGCCAGATGAATGTCTATGACAGCCAGCGCATGGCCGATGCGCTGGCCGCCGAGGGCTATTCCGAGGCCGCCTCGCCGGAAGAGGCCGATCTGGTCCTGCTGAACACCTGCCATATCCGCGAGAAGGCCGCCGAGAAGGTCTATTCGGAACTGGGCCGCCTGCGCCAGCTGAAGGACGAGCGCCGTGCCGGCGGGTCCGACCTGGTGATCGGTGTCACCGGCTGCGTCGCGCAGGCCGAGGGCGGCGAGATCATGCGCCGCCAGCCGGCCGTCGACCTGGTTGCCGGGCCGCAGACCTATCACCGCATCCCTGAGTTCGTGCGCCAGGCGAAGGCGGGCGTCCGCTCCGTCGAGACCGACTTTCCCGCCGAGGACAAGTTCGATCACCTGCCGCCCGCCGACCGGCGCCGCGTCCAGGCCCGTGGCGTCACCGCTTTTCTCACCGTGCAGGAGGGCTGCGACAAGTTCTGCACCTTCTGCGTGGTGCCCTATACCCGTGGTGCCGAGGTCTCGCGTCCGGTCTCCCAGATCCTGGCCGAAGCCCGTCAACTGGCCGAGGCCGGTGTGCGCGAGATCACGCTGCTTGGCCAGAACGTCAACGCCTGGCACGGCGAGGGCCCGGACGGCAGCGAATGGGGGCTTGGCCGGCTGCTCTTCGCGCTGGCCGGGGTCGAGGGCCTCGAGCGCCTGCGCTACACGACCAGCCACCCGCGCGACATGGACGATGCCCTGATCGCCGCCCACCGCGACCTGCCCGCGCTCATGCCCTACCTGCACCTGCCGGTCCAGGCCGGCTCGGATCGCATCCTCAAGGCCATGAACCGCCGGCATACGGGCGACGATTACCGCCGCCTGGTCGACCGCATCCGCGCCGCCCGCCCGGACATCGCCCTGTCGGGCGATTTCATCGTCGGCTTCCCCGGCGAGACGGATGCCGATTTCGAGGACACGATGCGCCTCATCCGCGACGTCACCTATGCCCAGGCCTTCTCGTTCAAGTACTCGCCCAGGCCCGGAACGCCCGGCGCGGATCTGCCGGACCAGGTCCCGGCACAGGCGAAAGACGGACGCCTCCAGGCGCTGCAGGCCCTGCTCGCCGAACAGCAGGCCGCCTTCGCCGCTTCGCTCGTCGGCCGCACCATGGACGTGCTGGTCGAGAAGCCGGGCCGCCATGCCGGGCAGAAGGTCGGCCGCAGCCCGTGGCTGCAACCGGTAATTCTTGATGAAAACGACATCGAAATCGGTGACATTGTAGAAGTGCGAATCACGAAGGCCGGTTCCAACAGCCTTTTCGGGGCGAGGGTTCGGGCCCGTTGACGAGGAGAATTCGTTGACCGCTTCAAGTGAACTGAAGCAGATCCCCGCCGGCGCCTCCGACATGGCGCATATTGTCCTGACCTTCGACAACAACCGTCTGGCCTCGGCGCTGTACGGCCAGTTCGACCAGAACCTGGCCCGCGTCGAGCAGAAGCTTGGCGTCGATATCCGCTCCAAAGGCAATCAGGTCGCCATCAAGGGAACGCCGGAGGCCTCCGAGCAGGCCCGCCGCACCCTCGATTATCTCTACGACCTGCTGCAGAAGGGCGTCGAGGTGGAAGCCTCGGACGTCGATGGCGCCATCCGCATGGCGATCGCCGCCGACGACCAGCTTCAGTTGCCGACGATGGAGACCGGGGCCCGGCTGGCGGCGGCGCAGATCGCCACGCGCAAGCGCACGATCTATGCCCGCACGCCGAACCAGGACGCCTACATGCGCGCCCTCGATCGCTCCGAACTGGTCTTCGGCATCGGCCCGGCCGGCACCGGCAAGACCTATCTCGCCGTCGCCCACGCCGCCATGCTGCTGGAGCGGGGCCAGGTGGAACGCATCATCCTGTCGCGTCCCGCCGTCGAGGCCGGCGAACGCCTCGGCTTCCTGCCCGGCGACATGAAGGAGAAGGTCGATCCCTATCTCCGTCCGCTCTACGACGCGCTCTACGACATGATGCCGTCCGACAAGGTGGAGCGCGCGCTCGCCGCCGGCGTCATCGAGATCGCGCCGCTGGCCTTCATGCGCGGGCGCACGCTGGCCCATTGCGCCGTCATCCTCGACGAGGCGCAGAACACCACCTCGATGCAGATGAAGATGTTCCTGACCCGCCTGGGCGAGGGCGCGCGCATGACGGTGACGGGCGACCCGAGCCAGATCGACCTGCCGCCGAACGTCAAGTCGGGGCTCGTCGAGGCCCTGCGGGTGCTCGCCGACGTGCCGGGCATCGTCAAGGTCCGCTTCAACGAAAAGGACGTCGTCCGTCATCAGCTTGTCGCCGACATCGTCAAGGCTTACGACGACGATGCTGCCCGGCGCACCGCCCGGCCGGCGGCATCCCCTTCCGGCGGGGCGGATTGAAGGCATCGATGACAGCCGCACAGCCGGAACTGGACCTCTCCGTCGAGGATGATGGCTGGTTGCCCGAGGAGCAGCTGGCGGCATTGGCGCGCCGTGCGCTTGCGGCCGCCCTGAACCATCTCGGCCTCGACGCCGCCGGCACGGAACTGAGCCTCGTCTTCACCGACGACGAGGCCGCGCGCGCGCTCAATGCCGAATGGCGCGGCCAGGACAAGCCGACCAATGTCCTGTCGTTCCCCGCCTTCGACCTGGCCCCCGGCGATCCCCTGCCGCCGGTGCTCGGCGACATCGTCCTGGCGCGCGAGACGGTCGAGCGCGAGGCGGCACTGGACAACAAGCCCTTCGATCACCATCTGACCCATTTGGTGATTCATGGTTTTCTTCACCTTTTGGGCTATGATCACCTGGACGAAGACGAGGCCGAAGCGATGGAATCCCTCGAGACGGCCATTCTGGAAGACCTCGGCATTTCCGATCCCTATGGAGAACCGGACGCCGGGTCCGCGAAGGAAAGATGAACGACCAGCAATCGGCTTCCGGCGCGCCGCAATCCGCCGACGCTCAACCAGAGCCCCCCAGTCCGGAAACAGGGCAGGAGTCCGCGCGCCCGCGGTCTCTGCTGCGCCGCTTTGCCGAACGCCTGCGCACCAAGAACGGCACCAGCCTGCGGGACGACCTGACCGACGCCCTGGCGGAGGAGAGCGGCCACAGGAACGCCTTCACGCCGGAAGAGCGCGCCATGCTCAACAACATCCTCACCCTGCGCGAATTGCGGGTCGAGGACGTGATGGTGGCGCGCGCCGAGATCGATGCGGTCGAACTGTCCACCACGCTCGGCGAACTGCTGGTCATGCTGGAAAATTCCGGCCATTCGCGCCTGCCGGTCTACGACGATACCCTGGACGATCCGCGCGGCATGATCCACATCCGCGACGTCCTCAACTACGTGACCCGGGCCGCCAAGGGGCGCAGGAAACGCGGCCGTCCCCGCAAGGATGCCGCCGAAGCGGCGGCGGCGACCCCGGATCTCGATCTTTCGCTGGTCGAGCTGTCGCGCCCCTTGCGCGATCTGAACATGATCCGCCCGGTGCTCTTCGTGCCGCCTTCCATGCTGGCTTCCGACCTGATGGCGCGCATGCGGGCCGCGCGCATCCAGATGGCGCTGGTCATCGATGAATACGGCGGCACCGACGGCCTGGTCTCGCTCGAGGACATCGTGGAAATGGTCGTCGGCGACATCGAGGACGAGCACGACGACGACGAGCCCATGGTCACGCAGACCGGCGACGGCGTCTATGTCGTCGATGCCCGCGCCGAGATCGACGAGGTCGCCCGCATGATCGGCAGCGGTTTCTCCGCCGGCGAGCACGAGGAAGACGTCGATACCGTGGGCGGCATGATCTTCAACACGCTTGGCCGCGTGCCGGTGCGCGGCGAGGTGGTGCAGGCCATTCCGGGCTTCGAGTTCCACGTCCTCGATGCCGACCCGCGGCGCGTCAAGCGTGTCCGCATCGTGCAGGTGCGCGCCGGCCACGGCCGCCGCCGCTTGCCCCCGAAACCGGCCAACAGCGGGGAGCCGGCCGCGGAGCCGGCACCCGAGGCCGTGCCCGAGCGTTCCGAAGCCGGGTAGCCCCCGGCGGCCCGCCTGGCGGCAAGGCGCCGACCTCGTCCTGCGGGCATTCGGCGGATCGGCATCTCGTTTCCCGGTCCGGCCGTTCCCGGACGATTCAATATTCGGCGGAAATGCTCTAAGTCTGGAGCGTCGTGATTCGCACGGCAACGGGGGCAAACGGCGCGGGAGCTCCATGGAGCGTCTGTCAGGCAGGATCATCCTCTTGTGGGGCTGGAAGCGATGGACCGTCGCCTTCCTTGCCGGCGTGCTTGCCGTGCTCGCCCAGCCGCCCTTCGATTTCTTCGCGGTCTGCTTCGTCTCCTTCCCCGTCCTGGTCTGGCTGCTCGACGGCGCGGCCGGTGACGAGGCGCGCGGGCCGGTCTCCCGCATCCTGCCCTTCTTCGGTATCGGCTGGTGGTTCGGCTTCGGCTATTTCGTCGCCGGGCTGTGGTGGATCGGCAATGCCCTGCTGGTCGAAGCCGACAGCTTTGCCTGGGCCATGCCTTTCGCTGTGGTCGGCCTGCCCGCCGTCCTCGCCCTGTTCTATGGCCTGGCCTGTGCGCTCGCCCGCCTGCTGTGGCGCCATGACCTCGGGCGCATTTTCGCGCTGGCCTTCGGCTTCGGCGCCGCCGAATGGGCCCGCGCCGTGCTCTTCACCGGCTTTCCTTGGAATGCCATCGGCCAGGCCGCGATGCCCGTGCCGCTGCTGATGCAGAGCGCGGCGGTGATCGGCCTGTTCGGAATGAATGCCCTTTCCGTCTATGTCTTCGCCAGCCCCGCGCTTCTTGGCGGCCGCCGCTGGCGACGCACCGGCCTTGCCGTCGCGCTTGCCCTCGTGCTCGCCCATGTCGGCTTCGGCTACTGGCGCCTGGCGCAGCCGGACGCAGGGGACGTGCCGACGGTGCGGGTCCGCCTTGTCCAGCCGTCGATCGCCCAGGATCTGAAATGGAACCCGGAAACGCGGGGCAGGATCTTCGAGACCTACCTCGCCATGACCGCCGCCCGGCCCGAGGACGGCGGGCCGGCGCCGCAATTGATCGTCTGGCCGGAAACCGCCGTTCCCTGGCTGCTGACCGAGCGCCCGGAAGTCCTGTCGGCCATCGGCGCGACGCTCGCCGACGATCAGGTCCTGCTGGCCGGGGCGGTGAGGGCCGAAGGCGACGTCTCCAGCCAGTCGGCGCGTTTCTACAACTCGATCACCGCGATCAACGGCAAGGGCGAGATCATCGAAGCGGCCGACAAGATGCACCTCGTTCCCTTCGGCGAGTACCTTCCCTTCTCCGGCCTGCTTTCGGCGGCCGGCCTCGAGCAGGTCGCCCATGCGCCGGGACAGTTCACGCCGGCAGCGTCCCGCCACACCATGGACCTGCCTGACGGGATCACCGCACTGCCTCTTGTCTGCTACGAGGTCATCTTCCCCTTCGAGGCCGGCCGCGCCGAGGGAAAACCGGCCAACCTGATCGTCAACGTGACCAATGACGCCTGGTACGGGCGGACCCCGGGCCCCTGGCAGCATTTCCGCCAGGCGCAGATCCGTGCCGTGGAGCTGGGCCTCCCGCTGCTGCGCGCCGCCAACAACGGCATCAGCGCTTATGTCGATCCAAAGGGACGCGTGATCGAGGCGCTGGCGCTCGATTCCGTGGGTGTGATCGACGCGAAGGTCCGGTTGGAGCGGCTTGACGCTTCGTTCGGCAATATTTTAGTGAACAGCGTGTTCGCTAATATGCTAGCCTTGTTCATGGCGTTGGTTTTCGCCATTGCGGCAAGAGTAAGGCCGAATTGACACGCTGGCGAATGCAGGCCCATAGTGCAACCTCCGGCATAGGAAAGCTGACCGCAGTTTGTGCTTGTGGGGGCATGTGGTGAATGAGGCTTTCTCGCCGGATAACAAATCGAACAAGTCCGTGGCGCACGGCGAGGACAACATGACAGAGAACAAGAAGAAACCGAATCCGATCGACATTCATGTCGGCAGCCGAATCCGGCTGCGACGCAACATGCTGGGAATGAGCCAGGAGAAGCTGGGTGAGAGCCTTGGCATTACCTTCCAGCAGATCCAGAAGTACGAAAAGGGCACCAACCGCGTCGGGGCAAGCCGGTTGCAGGCGATCTCTGACGTGCTCCAGGTTCCCGTGGCCTTTTTCTTCGAGGACGCGCCCGGCCAGTCCAATGCGCCAGAAGGACTCGCCGAGGACAGTTCCACCTCCTATGTCGTCGACTTCCTGAATTCCACCGAGGGCCTCCAGCTCAACCGCGCCTTCGTCAAGATCAGCGATCCCAAGGTGCGCCGCAAGGTGATCGACCTGGTGCGCACGCTCGGCGACAGCGACGCGGACTGACCGTCGCACGGCAACCATCCGTTTTCCCTGCAAACCCGCCCGTCGCAGGCCGCGACGGGCGGGTTTATGCGTCCGGACATGTCCGGAAGCGGTTGACGAAACATGGAACAGTTGGCAAAAGGCCAGCGCCCGGCGCGACCGCAATGGAGCGCCCTTTTTCTTGAGTGGAACCCCCAATGGCGCGTGCAGACTACATCTTCACCAGTGAGTCCGTTTCGGAAGGTCACCCAGACAAGGTTTGCGACCGGATTTCCGACGAGATCGTCGATCTCGTCTATCGCGAAGCCAAGAAGACCGGCACCGACCCCTGGTCTGTGCGCGTGGCCTGCGAGACCCTGGCGACGACCAACCGCGTCGTGATCGCCGGCGAGGTCCGGGTTCCCGATTCCCTGATGAAGAAGGACAAGGAAGGCAACCTCGTTTACAACAAGCGCGGCGAACCGGTCATCAACCCGGCCAAGTTCAAGTCCGCCGCCCGCAAGGCGATCCGTTCGATCGGCTACGAGCAGGACGATTTTCACTGGAAGACGGCGCGCATCGAGGTGCTGCTGCACAGCCAGTCGGCGCACATCGCCCAGGGCGTGGACAATGCCGCGGACGAGCAGGGCTCCGAGGGGGCCGGCGACCAGGGCATCATGTTCGGCTATGCCTGCAACGAGACGCCGGAACTGATGCCCGCGCCGATCTACTACGCCCACAAGATTCTCGAGCGCCTCGCCGCCGCCCGCCATGCCGGCGAGGGCGACGCTGGCAAGCTCGGCCCGGACGCCAAGAGCCAGGTCACCATCCGCTACGAGGGCGGCCGGCCGGTCGAGGTCATCTCGATCGTCGTCTCCACCCAGCACCTGGACCATTCCTGGGATTCCGCCAAGGTCCGTTCGGTCATCGAGCCCTATGTCCGCGAGGCCCTCGCCGACATGCCGATCTCCGATGACTGCAAGTGGTACATCAACCCGACCGGCGCCTTCGTCATCGGCGGTCCGGACGGTGATGCCGGCCTGACCGGCCGCAAGATCATCGTCGACACCTACGGCGGTGCCGCGCCTCACGGCGGCGGCGCCTTCTCCGGCAAGGACACCACCAAGGTGGACCGGTCCGCGGCCTATGCCTCGCGCTACCTGGCCAAGAACGTTGTTGCCGCCGGCCTCGCCGACCGCTGCACCATCCAGCTTTCCTACGCCATCGGCGTGGCGCGCCCGCTGTCGATCTACGTCAACACCCATGACACCGGCAAGGTCGACGATGCCGTGCTGGAAAAGGCGGTCGCCAAGGTCATGGACCTGACCCCGCGCGGCATCCGCAAGCATCTCGACCTGAACAAGCCGATCTACGCGCGCACCGCCGCCTATGGCCACTTCGGCCGCAAGGCCGGCCGCGACGGGTCCTTCTCCTGGGAGAAGACCGACCTCGTCAAGGCGCTCAAGGCTGCCGTCAAGGACGCCTGAACGGGAACCGGCGGGCATGGGCGAGGAGCGCAAGAGCCGGGCGACCGAGGCCTTCTTCGGTCGCCGCCACGGAAAGACCTTGCGTCCCCGCCAGGCCGAAAGTCTCGACGAGACGCTGGCCCGCCTGCGGCTGGATCCGGCTTTGCCGCCGCCGCGGCCGCTGGAAGCCCTCTTCGAAGCGCCCGTTTCCGGTGTCCGTCTCGAGATCGGCTTCGGCGGTGGCGAGCACCTCCACCATGAGACCGGGCGCCATCCCGGCACCGGCTTCATCGGCGTCGAGCCCTTCGTCAACGGCATGGCCAAGCTCTGCCGCCAGCTCGACGAGGAGCCGCGCGCCAACCTGCGCCTCTACGACGACGACGCCACCCGCATTCTCGACTGGCTGCCGGACGCCTCGCTTGCCGGGATCGACCTGTTCTATCCCGATCCCTGGCCGAAGAAGCGGCACTGGAAGCGCCGCTTCGTCAGCCGCGCCAACCTCGACCGCTTCGCCCGCGTCCTGGAGCCGGGCGGCCGCTTCCGCTTCGCCTCCGACATCGACACCTATGTCAACTGGACGCTGCAGCATTGCCGCGCCCACCCTGCCTTCGATTGGCAGGCGGCCAGCGCGCAGGACTGGCACACCCCCTACGAGGGCTGGCCGGGTACCCGCTACGAGGCCAAGGCCGTGCGCGAGGGCCGCACGCCCGCTTACCTGACGTTCCTGCGCACTTGAAGACCCGCGCCGCCGCGCCAGATCCCCGGGCATGAAGAGATCTACGCCTGATCGGTTCCTGAAGAGCAAGGGCCTGCCGCAGAAGGTCTGTGCTGCATGCGGCCGGCCCTTCGCCTGGCGCCGCAAGTGGGCGCGCGACTGGGAAGCGGTGCGCTACTGCTCCGATCGCTGCCGCAGGCAGGGGCGGATGCGGCCTGGCGGGCACGGCGCCACCGCCTGAAACCGGCCGCCCGTGGCGCATGCCATGCGCCCCGCTTGCGTTTTCGCGCGAACAGGCCTATATGGACCTCAAATTCTTGGTCGTATGACGGAGAGTGGGTCCCGCCGGTCCCGCTCTTTTTTGTTACCCGCAACGGGAACCGTCGGCGGCCGGCAGACCACGTATCGGGACCCAGTGTTGGAAAAAGCAGACGACCGCATCATCCGTGAAACCGGTATCGACGCCCGCATCGCCGCCATCGTCGAGCCGGTGATCGTTGGTATGGGCTTCCGCCTCGTGCGGGTTCGCCTGTCCGGGCAGAACGGTCTGACGCTGCAGGTCATGGCGGAACGCCCGGACGGCACGATCACCGTCGAGGACTGCGAGGAACTCTCCCGCGCCATTTCTCCCGCGCTCGATGTGGACGACCCGGTGGACGGCGCCTACCATCTGGAAGTGTCGTCGCCCGGCATTGACCGCCCAATGGTGCGCCGCTCCGACTTTTCCGACTGGCAGGGCCACGTGGTGAAGCTGGAGACGGCCATCCTGGTCGACGGGCGCAAGCGCTTCAAGGGGAAGATCGCCGTGGTCTCGGAAGACGGCTTCACGCTGGAGCGCGACCAGATGAGCTACGGCGACGAGCCGACGGTGGACATTCCCTTCGACGCGGTCGCCGATGCGCGGCTCATCCTCACCGACGACCTCATTCGCGATGCGTTGAAAAAGGACAAGGCGGCGCGCAAGGCCCGCAAGAAAGGCGGCAAGGCGCAAGAGGCGCCGGCCGGAGACAGTGACAACGAGGACTGACGTTTCGAAGGCCCGCGACCAGGCAGGAGCCGGGCGGGCGTTCCACAAGGGAGACCACAATGGCCATCAGTGCAAACAGGCTTGAACTCATCCAGATCGCCGACGCGGTGGCACGCGAGAAGTCGATCGACAAGAGCATCGTCATCCAGGCCATGGCGGACGCCATCGGCAAGGCGGCGCGCTCGCGCTACGGCCAGGAAACCAACATCCGGGTCGACATCAACCCGAACACCGGCGAGATGAAGCTTCAGCGCCTGATGGACGTGGTCGATGCCGTCGAGGATTTCTCGACCCAGATTTCGCTCGACGAGGCCCGCTCGCGCAATCCCGACGCCCAGGTCGGCGACCAGATCGCCGAGCAGCTCCCGCCGCTGGACTTCGGCCGCATCGCCGCCCAGTCGGCCAAGCAGGTGATCGTCCAGAAGGTGCGCGAAGCCGAGCGCGACCGCCAGTTCGAGGAATACAAGAACCGCATCGGCGAGATCGTCAACGGCACGGTCAAGCGCGTCGAATACGGCAACGTCATCGTGGACCTGGGCCGCGGCGAGGCGATCATCCGCCGCGACGAGCTGATCCCGCGCGAGATCTTCAAGTATGGCGACCGCGTGCGCGCCTATGTCTACGACGTGCGCCGCGAGCCGCGCGGTCCGCAGATCTTCCTGTCGCGCAGCCACCCGCAGTTCATGGCCAAGCTGTTCCAGATGGAAGTGCCGGAAATCTACGACGGCATCATCGAGATCAAGTCGGTGGCCCGTGACCCGGGATCGCGTGCCAAGATCGCCGTCGTCAGCCGCGATTCCTCCATCGATCCGGTCGGCGCCTGCGTCGGCATGCGCGGCAGCCGCGTCCAGGCCGTCGTCGGCGAACTGCAGGGCGAGAAGATCGACATCATTCCCTGGTCGCCGGATGCCGCGTCCTTCATCGTCAACGCGCTGCAGCCGGCCGAAGTGGCCAAGGTCGTGCTCGACGAGGATGCCGAGCGCATCGAGGTCGTGGTGCCGGATGAGCAGCTGAGCCTGGCCATCGGCCGCCGCGGCCAGAACGTCCGCCTGGCCTCGCAGCTCACCGGATGGGATATCGACATCCTGACCGAGGAAGAGGAATCGGCGCGCCGCCAGAAGGAATTCGTCGAGCGTTCCAACCTGTTCATGGACGCCCTCAACGTCGACGAGATGGTCGGCCAGGTGCTGGCCTCGGAAGGCTTCACCTCGGTCGAGGAAGTGGCCTACGTCGACCTCGACGAGATTTCCTCCATCGACGGTTTCGACGAGGATACCGCCCAGGAAATCCAGAACCGCGCCCGCGACTACCTGGAGGCCATCGAGGCCGAGCTGGACGAGAAGCGCCGCAGCCTCGGCGTCGAGGACGAGCTGCGCCAGGTGCCGGGCATGACGACCGCCATGATGGCCGCCGTCGGCGAGGACGGCGTCAAGACCATCGAGGACTTCGCCGGCTACGCCGCCGACGACCTGGTCGGCTGGCGCGAGCGCAAGGATGGCGAGACCACGGTGCACGATGGTGTCTTCACGCCGTTCGGCACCACCCACGCCGAGGCCGAGGAAATGGTCATGGCAGCCCGCCTGATGGCCGGCTGGGTGACCGAAGAGGACCTGGCCCCCGCGGCGGATACGGAAGCCGAAGAGGTTGCCGAAGGTGAAACGCAGGAGGCCGGGGCCTGATGGCCCGGCCGGCCGCTGGACACGGGCGAGGGAGCGCTGATTGGAAGCGATGGCCGAACGGACATGCATTGTCACGCGCCAGGCGGGCGAACCGGATCGGCTGATCCGCTTCGTCGCCGGGCCGGACCTGTCCGTCGTCCCCGATCTCAAGCGCAACCTGCCCGGCCGCGGCTGCTGGGTGACGGCAACACGGGCCCGGGTCGACCAGGCGGCGCGGAAGAACCTCTTCCGCCGCGCCCTCAAGGCCGAGGTGAGCGTGGATCCCGAACTGGGCGCGCTTGTCGACCGCCTACTGGTAAAATCCGCGCTCGGGGCCATATTGATGGCAAGGAAGGCGGGTCAGTTCGTGACCGGCTCCGCCAAGTGCGATGCCGCCGTCCGCTCCGGACAGGCCGTGGCCGTCCTTCACGCCTTCGAGGCGGCGCCGGACGGGGTCCGCAAGCTGGATCAGGCGCGCCGGGCGGTTGAATATATGGATGGTCCGGTTATACCGGCCTTCAAACTCTTCCCCGAGGCCGAATTGGGTTTGGCAATCGGGGGTACAAATGTGATACATGCAGCCGTGCTCGACGGGCAGGCCGGCCGGGCGGCGGTCAAACGCATTGTTGCGTTGCACGAATACCGGGAAGGCCCCGGCACTGAGACGGATGCGGCCAAAGCCGCAAAGGATGATAGATGAGCGATAGCAAATCGGGCGACGACAAGACCCTCCACGTAGCCTCCAAGAAGACCCTCACGATCAAGCGTGGCGGGAACGAGCAGGGCGTGGTGCGGCAGAATTTCTCCCACGGGCGTTCCAAGGCGGTCGTCGTCGAGACCAAGAAGCGCAAGTTCTCCCGCCCGGATGAAAAGCCGGCCGCGGAAGTGAAGAAGCCGGCTGCGCCCGCAGCGGCAGCACCGGCTCCCGCGCCCCGGCCAGCCCCGTCGGCGCCGCGCCCTGCGCCGCGCCCGGTTCAGACGTCGGCAGCCTCCGACCTGTCCAACCACGAGATGGATGCCCGCCGCCGCGCGCTGGAAGAAGCCAAGGCCCGTGAGGCCGAGGACCGCGCCAAGGCCGAGGAGGAGGCCCGCCGCCTCGCCGAGGAGGATGCGCGCCGCGCCCGCGAGCGCGCCGAGCGCGAGCGCCAGGAAGCCGAGGAAGCTGCCCGCAAGCAGGCCGAGGTGGAAGCCCAGGCCATGGCCGAGGAAAAGCAGCGCAAGCGCGACGTCGAGCCGCCGAAGGCTGCCAAGCCCGAGCCGGAAATCGCCGAGGACGACGACAAGGTGCGTGGTGGTGCCAAGCGTGGCGCGCCGGCCAAGGTTGATGCCGCGCCCCGCGCGCCGGCCCGTCCGAAGACAGACGAAGGCCGCCGCTCCGGCAAGCTGACGCTCAATCGCGCCCTCAACGACGATGGCGAGGGCCGCGGCCGGTCGCTGTCGTCCATGCGCCGCCGCCAGGAGAAGTTCAAGCGCTCCATGCAGCAGGAGCCGCGCGAGAAGATCGTGCGCGAGGTCGTTCTCCCCGAGACCATTTCGGTCCAGGAACTGGCCAACCGCATGGCCGAGCGTGCCGTCGACGTCGTCAAGTACATGATGAAGCAGGGCCAGATGATCAAGCCCGGCGACATCATCGACGCCGACACCGCGGAAGTGATCGCCGGAGATTTCGGCCACACCGTCAAGCGCGTGTCGGAGTCCGATGTCGAGGACGCCATCATGAACGTCGAGGACAAGGCCGAGGATCTGAAGCCGCGTCCGCCGATCGTCACCATCATGGGCCACGTCGACCACGGCAAGACGTCGCTGCTCGATGCCATCCGCAATGCCAACGTCGTGTCCGGCGAGGCGGGCGGCATCACCCAGCACATCGGCGCCTACCAGGTCGAGAAGAACGGTCAGAAGATCACCTTCATCGATACGCCCGGCCACGCGGCCTTCACCGCCATGCGCGCCCGCGGCGCCAACATCACCGACATCGCCATCCTGGTGGTTGCCGCCGATGACAGCGTGATGCCGCAGACGATTGAGTCCATCAACCACGCCAAGGCGGCCGGTGTGCCGATCATCGTGGCGATCAACAAGATCGACAAGCCCGCCGCCAACGCCCAGAAGGTGCGCACCGAGCTGCTCCAGCACGAGGTGTTCGTCGAAAGCATGGGCGGCGAGACGATGGACGTCGAGGTCTCCGCGCTCAAGGGCACCAATCTCGACGGGCTGCTGGAAGCCATCCTGCTTCAGGCCGAAGTGCTGGAACTGAAGGCCAACCCGGACCGTCCCGCCGAGGGCGCCGTGGTCGAGGCCAAGCTGGACAAGGGCCGCGGCTCGGTTGCTACCGTCCTGGTCCAGGCCGGCACGCTGCGCACCGGTGACATCCTCGTGGCCGGCAACGAATGGGGCCGCGTCCGCGCGCTCGTCAATGACAAGGGCGCCCAGCTCAAGGAAGCCGGTCCGGCCATGCCGGTCGAGATCCTCGGCCTGCAGGGAACGCCGCAGGCCGGCGACACCTTCCACGTTGTCGAGAACGAGGGCAAGGCCCGCGAGATCGCGGAATACCGCCAGCGCAAGGCGCGCGAGATGGCGGTTGCACGCCAGGCTGGCTCGCGCGGTTCGCTCGAGCAGATGATGGCGCAGGCCCGCTCGTCCGAGACGGCCGAGTTCCCGCTGCTCATCAAGGGTGACGTGCAGGGGTCTGTCGAGGCCATTGCCGCCGCGCTCGACAAGCTCTCCACCGACGAGGTGCGGGCCCGGATCATCCACTCGGGTGCCGGTGCCATCACCGAGTCCGACGTGTCGCTGGCCGAGGCGTCCAACGCCGCGATCATCGGCTTCAACGTCCGCGCCAACAAGCAGGCTCGCGACGCCGCCGAACAGGCCGGCATCGAGATCCGCTACTACAACATCATCTACAACCTCGTGGATGACGTGAAGGCGGCCATGTCGGGCCTGCTGTCTCCGGAGCGCCGCGAGACCTTCCTCGGCTACGCCGAGATCCTGGAGGTGTTCAACATCACCAAGGTTGGCAAGGTCGCGGGCTGCCGCGTGACCGAAGGCAAGGTGGAGCGTGGCGTCGGCGTGCGCCTGCTGCGCGACAACGTCGTCATCCACGAAGGCAAGCTCAAGACGCTCAAGCGCTTCAAGGACGAGGTCTCCGAGGTCCAGTCCGGCCAGGAATGCGGCATGGCCTTCGAGAACTACGACGACATCCGCCAGGGCGACGTCATCGAGTGCTTCCGCGTCGAGCAGGTGGCCCGTACGCTCTGAGGCGGGCCGCAGGAGTGAAAACATGCCGGACCGGCGCCGTGCCGGTCTGGTTCTTTTGACGCACGGAAAGCGGTTCCAGTCCGCTGCCGTGAATCAGGGACAGGACAATGTCACGATCCGAATCCTCAAAGGGGCCGTCGCAGCGCCAGCTGCGGGTGGGCGAGCAGGTGCGCCACGCCCTGTCCGATGTCTTGCAGCGTGGTGAGGTGCGTGATCCGCTGCTCGAGACCACGGTGATCTCGGTCAACGAGGTGCGCATGTCGCCCGACCTGAAGATTGCCACGGCCTTTGTCACGCCGCTGGGCCTCGACGATGGCCAGCCGGTGATCAAGGCGCTGGCCGCCAACGCGAAGTTCATCCGTGGCCGCGTGTCGGGCGCCCTGCGCCAGATGAAATACATGCCGGAGTTCCGCTTCCGGCTCGACACCTCCTTCGACAATTTCCGCAAGATCGACGAACTGCTGCATTCGCCGGAAGTGGCCCGCGACCTCGGCCACGACGACGACAACGGCCAAGAAGAAGAATAGGCATGGCACGCCAGCGCAAGAAGAAGGGCCGGGACGTTTCCGGCTGGATCATCCTCGACAAGCCGGCGGGCATGGGGTCCACCCAGGCCGTCTCCAAGGTCAAGTGGCTGTTCAACGCCCAGAAGGCCGGCCATGCCGGGACGCTCGATCCGCTGGCCTCCGGCATGCTGCCGATTGCGCTCGGCGATGCCACCAAGACGGTGCCCTACGTGATGGAAGGCGAGAAGGTCTATGCCTTCACCGTGGCCTGGGGCGAGGAACGGTCGACGGACGACCTCGAGGGCGAGGTGACCGCCACGTCTGACAAGCGCCCGACGCGCGACGGGATCGAGGCCATCCTGCCCGGCTATCTCGGCATCATCATGCAGGTGCCGCCCCAGTTCTCCGCCATCAAGATCGACGGCGAGCGCGCCTATGACATCGCCCGCGACGGCGAGGACGTGGAGATACCGGCGCGCGAAGTCGAGATTTTCAGCCTCGAGATCACCGCCATGGACGCCGGCACGACCACGTTCGAGGTGGCCTGCGGCAAGGGCACCTACGTGCGCAGTCTCGCCCGCGACATGGGCCGCCAGCTTGGCTGCTACGGACATGTCTCCCTGCTGCGCCGCGAGGAGGTCGCCCCCTTCACCGTGGACGACTTCGTCACCGTGGAGGCGCTGGAAGCGGCCCGCGCCAAAGGCGATGCCCTAGCCGAGGACGCATCGACGAAGGAGCGGTTCGCCGCGCTCGACGCGCTGCTCATCGACACACAGGCAGCGCTCGAAGACCTGCCGCACGTGGCGCTGACCGACGATGCGGCCAACCGCGTCCGGCTCGGCAACCCGGTCATCCTGCGTGGACGCGACGCCCCCGTCGAGGCCGACGAGGCCTACGTGACGGCCCGTGGCCGGCTGGTCGCCATCGGTGCGGTTTCCGCCGGCCAGTTCCATCCGCGGCGCGTCTTCGCCTGATCGCATTTCCCGCTGGCCAACCGGAGCCGGCGCTGCGACAGTGCCTGCCGCGTGGCCGCCGGACAAGAAAGCGGCAGCGCTCGCCCGGCGCACAGGTTTTCTTGCCACCGGCACCGCGCACGGATACGCCCTGGCGGGCATTGGGAGACGCATCATGGCCAGCGGCCGAAGGGACAGACGCCGGTCCATCATAACGCGAAGGCGGGTGCCGGTCGGCGCACCGCCGGGAACGCTGGTTGTCGATCCGACCGCTGCACAGCCGGTCATGCGGGTCATGACATGGAGCGAGACGGCCTGCGAGGAGCACGAGAACGTGCGCCTCGACGATCTGGCCGGCCTGCGCTCCAGGGGCAGCCGGATCTGGCTGGATGTGGTCGGCACCGGCGACACGGCGTTTTTCGAAAGCCTCGGCAGCCTGTTCGGCATTGATCCGCTCGTGCTGGAAGACGTGGTCAACCTCAACCAGCGCCCGAAGGCGGAGGACTATCCCGGCTACGCCTATGTCGTCCTGCACATGGTGAGCGGCCTGTCGGTCGGGTCGCGCGAACAGCTCTCCATCATCTTCGGCCGCGATTTCGTCATCACGGTGCAGGAGCGCGCCGACGATTGCCTCGATCCGGTGCGCGAGCGCCTGCGCCGCGGCAAGCCGCGCATCCGGGCGGCGAAGGGCGACTATCTTGCCTATGCCATCATCGATGCGGTCGTCGATGCCTATTTCCCGCTCGCCGAGAACCTCGGCGAGCAACTGGAGGAAATGGAGGACATCATCACGGTCGACCCCGAGCCGGAGCACATCGCCCGCCTGCACGGCCTCAAGCGCGAGCTCGTGTCGCTCAAGCGCTCGCTCTGGCCGATGCGCGAGGTGATGAGCGCCCTGCGCGACGAGGACAACGACATCGTCGAGCATGACACGCGCCGCTACCTGCGCGACGTCCACGACCACGTTCTCCAGCTCATCGACATCATCGAGACCTGCCGCGAAATCGCCACCGGCCTGCACGATCTCTACCTGTCCAGCATCTCCAACCGGATGAACGAGGTGATGAAGGTGCTGACCATCATCGCCACCATCTTCATTCCGCTGAGCTTCCTGGCCGGCATCTGGGGCATGAACTTCACCGACATGCCGGAACTGCACTGGGCCCACGGCTACCCGCTGGCGCTCGGCACCATGGCGCTCATCGCCCTCGGACTGCTGGGCTGGTTCCGCTGGAAGGACTGGCTGTGACATGGTGAGGCCTGGAAGCCGAGCCATGTCCCCGGTTGCGGCGGCCGTCGGCGCGATCCTTCTCTGCCTCGCCGCGCCCGGACCTGCCAGCGCTTCGGACCGTCAATGCGGCTGGTATGTCATCCTCGGCTGCGCGCCGGATGCCTACGGCGCCGAGAAGACGCTTGAAAAAGTGCGCGGTGTCGTCCTGCCGGGCAGCGTCGGCACCCATGTCGTCGAGACGGGCGACTACCCGGACTTCAACCCGGGCCTGTTCTGCGTCGTGGACGGACCCTTCGAATCGCAGGCGCAGGGCGAGAATGTCCATTGGCCGGACATGGTGCCCGGAGCCTATGTGAAGCGAGGGTGCTGATGTGAAGGAACTGTCGATCCACGTTGACGATTTGCGCGGGCCGGAAATCGCCGCACTTCTGATCCGCCATCTCGAACACATGCGCGCGGTCACGCCCGCGGGCAGCGTCCATGCGCTTGACCTTGAACGGCTGCGTCTCCCCGCAATCACATTCTGGAGCGCATGGGCTGGCGAAAAGCTGGCCGGATGTATTGCCCTCAAGGATCATGGCGGCGGGCTGGGCGAGATCAAGTCCATGCACACCGTCGCTGAAATGCGCGGCAGAGGGGTCGGACGCGCGCTTCTGGCGCATCTCCTGTCGCAGGCACGCAGCCACCGTCTGACTCGCCTGTCGCTGGAAACCGGCAAGACAGAGCATTTCCTGCCCGCGCAACGCCTCTACCGCTCATTCGGTTTCAGGCAGACCGGACCTTTCGCCGACTACGGCCCGGACCCGCATTCGTTCTTCATGACCCTGGCGCTTTGACGGAGGTGTAGCGACAACGGCACGGGTCGCGTTACCCCCGCCAGCGCAGCAGCCAGCGCTCCGCCCGCGTGATCAGCCAGCTCACCGTCAGGCCCAGGGCCGACAGCACCAGCACGCCGGCGATCAGCTGGTCGGTGGCGAACAGCGAGCCGGCCATCTGGATATAGGCGCCGATTCCCTTCTGCGCGGCGATCAGTTCCGCCGCGACGATCAGGATGATGGCGATGGCGGAGGTGATGCGCATGCCCGACAGGATGACCGGCATGGCCCCGGGCAGCAGGATCTTGCGCGCGATCTGGGCCCGCGTCAGCCCGAAGCTCTGGCCCATGCGGATCAGCGAACGGTCGACGTTGTCGACCCCGCCGTAGGTGGCGATGATCGTCGGAAAGAAGGTCCCGAACAGGATCAGGCCCACCTTCGAGGCCTCGCCGATGCCGAACCAGATGATGAACAGCGGCAGCAGCGCGATCTTCGGCACCGGGAAGATGGCGGCCACCAGAGGCGTCAGGCTGGCCCGGACCGGGGCAAACAGCGCGATGGCGAAGCCCACCGCCACGCCCAGCACCGTGCCCATGGTCCAGCCGAGCACGAGCCGGTACAGCGAGGCGCTCAGGTGCGCCCAGAGATCGCCCGACCGCCAGAGCTGCACGAAGGCGGCCAGCACCTCGGAGGGGGCCGGCAGCACGAGGTTGGAGATGAAGCCGGTCCGGCTGCCCACTTCCCAGATGGCGAGCAGCACGGCGAAGGTGAGAAGCGCGGTCAGTTTCGACGGCTTGTAGTCGAAGCCGCCGCCGCGAAAGGCGACCGGCTTGCCGCCGGGCTGCTCCTGCTCAGACATCGGCCAGCTCCTTGTCGGCGGCTTCCGCCTCCTCGCGCATCGCGTCCCACAGGCGCTCCTGGATGGCGATCAGCGCCGGGTCGTCGTGACGGCGCGTCTCGATCGGCGTGTCGATGGAAACGACGTCGCGCAGCCGCCCGGGCCGGCGCGACAGGATCGCCACCCGGTGGCCGAGCCGCACGGCTTCCTGCAGGTTGTGGGTGACGTAGACGGCGGTGAACCGTTCGCGCAGCCACAATTGCACCAGGTCGTCCATCAGCAGGTCGCGGGTCTGGGCGTCCAGCGCGGAAAGCGGCTCGTCCATCAGGAAGACGGCCGGGCGGACCGCCAGTGCCCGCGCGATGGCGACACGCTGCTTCATGCCGCCCGAAAGCTGCCGCGGCCAGGCCTTTTCGAACCCGGTCAGCTTGGTGCGCGCCAGCACGTCGGCGATGATGGCCTCGCGTTCCGCGCGGCTCACCGAGGCCTGGTTTTCCAGCACCAGCGCGACGTTGTCATGCACCGAGCGCCAGGGAAGCAGCGCGAAATCCTGGAAGATGTAGGTCAGCGGGTTCAGCGAGTTGGCCGGCGGTTCGCTCATCTGCAGGATGGCGCCGCTGTCGGGCCGCTCCAGCCCGCCGATCATGCGCAGCAGCGTCGACTTTCCGCAGCCCGACGGGCCGACAAGGCACAGGATCTCGCCCGAGGCGATGTCGAGTGAAATGCCGTCCAGCACCGTCAGGCCGCCATAGGATTTCGCGACCGAGCGCAGTGAAAGTTCCAACCCGTCTGGCCCCCATGTTCGGCAAAAGGAACGGGCGGCGGCCCTGCTCCGGCCGCCGCCCCGGTCTGTGACGGTCCGTCAGTAGGTCTCGACGAAGGACGTGTCGACGAGGTTTTCAAGCTTGGCCGTCTCGGGCACCAGCTTTTCGGCCTTGAACCAGTCGAACTGGTCGGTGACCGAGGCCATGTTGAGCTTGCAGTTCGGCTGCAGGCGCATCGCACCGGCCTTGATCGGGCCGGCGGCCTTCTCCAGAGGCCGGTCGGTGTAGACATACTTGTGGATCAGTTCGACCATGGCGTTGGCCGCGTCCTCGCCGGCGGTCTTGTCGACCAGCGCCGCATTGTAATCGGCGATGCCCTTCGAATAGGCCTTGAGGAAGCGCTCCGTCACGGCCCGGTTCTCGGTCGTGTTGGCGGTGGAGGTGAAGACCGTGGTCACCTGGTAGCCGTCGATGTAGTCGGCCACGTCGCCGATGATCTTGGCGCCGCCCGCGCCGGCCAGGCCCTTGGCGATGTGCGGCACGATCGACCAGGCATCGATCTGGCCCGATTTCAGCGCCGCGATCACGGCCGGCACCTTCTGCAGCGGCACCAGTTCCATGTCGGCGGTGGAGAAGCCTTCCTTGGTGGCGATCTTCGAGGCCATGTAGTGGAAGGAGGAGCCCGTGCCGGTGATGCCGAAGCGCTTGCCCTTCAGGTCGGCCGGCGTCTTCAGGCCGGCGTCGTAGGCGGCGTTGGAGGCCAGGATCTTCTGCCCGTCGATGCCCTTTTCCTCCGTCAGCGCGCCGCCGATCACCTTGACCGCGCCTTTTTCGGCCAGGTTGATGAGCGCGCCGGTCATGGCGGTCACGCCGTAATCGATGTCGCCCGAGGCGATCGCCACGGCCATCGGGCCGGCGGCCTGGAACATCACCAGTTCGGCATCCAGGCCCTCGTCGGCGAAATAGCCGCGCTCGTGGGCGACATAGGCGCCGGCGTGCGAGGTCAGCGACAGGATGCCCACCTTGATCTTGTCGGCGGCCTCGGCGCTGCCGGCCATCAGGCCAAGCACGGAGGTGGCGGCGGTGGCGGCCACGAAGGCGCGGCGGGTCAGTCGGTTCAGCGTCATGGGGGTCCTCCCGTTTCTCTTTTCTGGCAATTGTCGCGCAGACATTAGCCGATGATGAACGGTGGGCAAGCCGGAAAGGCCGATTGTTTGTCAGCGGGCTTTCATTTCCGGGGCAATTGCAGTATAGGCACCGCAACATTGCGGCCGCTCTGTCCGCCGTGTTCCATGGCCCGTGCTGGACGACATCCCGGCTCTGGGCGTCCCGATCCTCATTTTCGAAAGGAAAATACGATGTCGATTACGGCTGAGCGCAAGCAGCAGCTCATCAAGGAATATGCCACCGCTGCAAACGACACCGGTTCGCCGGAAGTGCAGGTGGCCATCCTGACCGAGCGGATCACCAACCTGACCGAACACTTCAAGGGCCACAAGAAGGACAATCATTCCCGCCGTGGTCTCCTGATGCTCGTCTCGCAGCGTCGTCGCCTTCTGGACTACCTGAAGGGCAAGGACGAGGAACGCTACAGGACGCTGATCGGCAAGCTGGGCATCCGCCGCTAAGAGACGAGGAAACGCAGCCGGATCGATGCGGCTGCGTTTCCCCTTTCGGGCCATGGTGGCCCGCCCGGCGTTCCCGCCAGCCAAGCGCGGCACTGAAAGGCCGCACGGTAGGGAAAGCCGCCCATGGGACCGGTCATGGGGCAGGATTGCAGGATGCTTGGAAGGCGCTGGCTGCCTTCTTCCGATCAAGCCTCCCGTTGTCTTGCCCGTGGCTCGTCCGAGACGAGAAATTGGAACGCATCGCGGCGCCGGAAACATGGGGGCGCGCCCGTTCCGCCGATGAAAAGGACAAGACATGTTTTCCCACCACAAGGTTGAGATCGAGTGGGGCGGCCGTCCGCTGGTGCTCGAAACCGGCAAGATCGCCCGCCAGGCCGACGGCGCCGTGCTCGCCACCTACGGCGAAACCGTCGTGCTCGCCACTGTCGTCTCCGCGAAGGAGCCGAAGCCGGGCCAGGACTTCTTCCCGCTGACCGTCAACTACCAGGAAAAGGCGTTCGCCGCCGGCAAGATCCCGGGCGGCTACTTCAAGCGCGAGGGCCGTCCCTCCGAGAACGAGACCCTGGTCTCGCGCCTGATCGACCGCCCGATCCGTCCGCTCTTCGCCGATGGCTACAAGAACGACACCCAGGTCATCATCACCGTCGTGCAGCATGACCTGGAGAACAATCCGGACGTGCTGGCCATGGTCGCCGCCTCCGCCGCCCTGACGCTCTCCGGCGTGCCCTTCATGGGCCCCATCGGTGGCGCCCGCGTCGGCTACATCGGCGGCGAATACGTGCTCAACCCGCATGTTGACGAAATGCCGGAAAGCAAGCTCGACCTCGTCGTCGCCGGCACTTCGGACGCCGTGCTCATGGTCGAGTCGGAAGCCCAGGAACTGGCCGAGGACGTCATGCTCGGCGCCGTCATGTTCGGCCACAAGGCCTTCCAGCCGGTCATCGACGCCATCATCAAGCTGGCCGAAGTGGCCGCCAAGGACCCGCGCGACTTCCAGCCGGAAGACCTGTCGGCCCTCGAAGGCGAGATGCTGAAGATCGTCGAAGCCGACCTGCGCGACGCCTACAAGATCGTCGACAAGCAGAAGCGCTACGATGCCGTCGATGCCGCCAAGGCCAAGGTCAAGGAAGCCTTTGCCCCGGCCGAGGGCGAGGACGCCAGGTGGACCGGCGAGCAGATCGGCACGGTCTTCAAGTCGCTTCAGGCCAAGATCGTCCGCTGGAACATCCTCGACACCAAGAGCCGCATCGACGGCCGTGACCTGTCGACCGTCCGCCAGATCGTTTCGGAAGTCGGCCTGCTGCCGCGCACCCACGGTTCGGCCCTGTTCACCCGCGGTGAGACCCAGGCCATCGTCGTCGCCACGCTCGGCACCGGCGAGGACGAGCAGTTCGTCGACAGCCTGACGGGAACGTACAAGGAGCGCTTCATGCTCCACTACAACTTCCCGCCCTATTCCGTCGGCGAAACCGGCCGCATGGGGTCGCCCGGCCGCCGCGAGATCGGTCACGGCAAGCTGGCCTGGCGCGCCATCCGCCCGATGCTGCCTTCGGCCGACCAGTTCCCCTACACGCTGCGCGTCGTCTCCGAGATCACCGAGTCGAACGGCTCGTCCTCCATGGCGACCGTCTGCGGCACCTCTCTGGCGCTGATGGATGCCGGCGTTCCGCTGGCTTCCCCGGTGGCCGGTATCGCCATGGGCCTGATCAAGGAAGGCGACCGCTTCGCCGTCCTGTCCGACATCCTCGGCGACGAGGATCACCTCGGCGACATGGACTTCAAGGTCGCCGGCACGGCCAATGGTATCACCTCGCTGCAGATGGACATCAAGATCGCCGGCATCACCGAAGAGATCATGGATGTCGCGCTGAACCAGGCCAAGGATGGCCGCCTGCACATTCTCGGCGAGATGGGCAATGCCATTTCCGAGAGCCGCGGCGAGCTGGGCGAATTCGCCCCGCGCATCGAGGTCATGAACATCCCGACCGACAAGATCCGCGACGTGATCGGCACCGGCGGCAAGGTCATCCGCGAGATCGTGGAAAAGACTGGCGCCAAGATCAACATCGAGGACGACGGCACCATCAAGATCGCCTCGTCGAACGGCAAGGAAATCGAGGCCGCCAAGAAGTGGATCCACTCCATCGTGGCCGAGCCGGAAGTGGGCGAGATCTACCAGGGCACGGTCGTCAAGACGGCCGACTTCGGCGCCTTCGTCAACTTCTTCGGTCCGCGTGACGGCCTGGTCCACATCTCCCAGCTGGCGCCCGAGCGCGTTGCCAAGACCACCGACGTGGTCAAGGAAGGCGACAAGGTCTACGTCAAGCTGATGGGCTTCGACGAGCGTGGCAAGGTCCGCCTGTCGATGAAGGTCGTCGACCAGGAAACCGGCCAGGAAATCGCCCGCGAGAAGCGTGAGAAGAAGGACGACGACGCCGAGTAAGGCGCGTCCTTCAAAAAGAGGTACGGGGCGCGGGTGGTTTCCATCCGCGCCCCTTTTTCGTGGCGGGAATGACCGATGAGCGACGATGCGCTGAAGACGCTGTTTCACCCCCTGAAGGCCGGCCTGCTCGACATGCCGGACGGCGGCCGCTGGATCGCGGCAGGCCTCGGCGCCGGCCTGTCGCTGCCCGCGGATTTCGGCGCCGGCCTGACGCTGGTGCAGGGGTTCAAGCCGGATCACGACGCGCTGCGCCGCGCCGGGTTCCAGGTGGTGCCCGGCTGGCCGGATGCCACCGCACCTCGCTTCGATGGCGCCATGATCCTTCTCGGGCGCCATCGCGGCCAGAACGAACGCTGGCTGCACGAGGCGGTGGTCCGGCTCCGGCCGGGCGCGCTCGTTCTGGTGGCCGGGGGCAAGACCGAGGGCGCGCAGAGCTTTGCCAGGCGGTTGAAGCCGCTCCTTCCGGATGTCGCGACGATCGCCAAGCACCATGGTCTTGCCATGTGGTTTCGACGGCCGGATGACGCGGCCGCGGCATCCCTCTTTCCGCCGGCCGATGAGGCGAGGATCGACGGGCGTTTCCGCACCGCTGCGGGCATGTTTTCCCATGACCGGATCGATGCCGGGTCGCACCTGCTGGCCGCGCACCTGCCGCAAGGCCTGGCTGGCGCGGTGGCCGATTTCTGTGCCGGCTGGGGCTACCTTTCGGCCGAGGTGGCCGCGCGCTGTCCCGGTGTCGCCTCCATCGACCTCTACGAGGCCGACCACGCGGCGCTTCGGGCGGCCCGGGAAAACCTCGCGGGCTGCCCGGTTGCTGTGGCGTTCCACTGGCACGACCTGGCCGCCGAACCCGTCGAGCGGAAATACGCCGCCATCGTCATGAACCCGCCGTTCCATGCGGGACGGAAGGCCGAACCGTCACTGGGCCAGGCGATGATCCGCCGCGCGGCCTCGGCGCTGAAGCCGGGCGGCCGCCTGTTCATGGTGGCGAACCGCCAGCTGCCCTACGAGGACGAACTGGCGCACCACTTCAGGAGTGTGGAAAAACCCGCCGAAGAGGGCGGGTTCAAGGTCCTGGTCGCTCAGCGCTGAAGGCGGATGCGCGAATTCAGTGAAGCATGCCGGCCTGTGCCGGCATGGCCATGACCGGATCGCTGCTGGCCACGGGCGTCGCGCGCATCCGGGCAGCGAAGGTCTTGCAGTCTTCCAATGGCGCGGGCTTGCCGTAGTAGAAGCCCTGGACCTCGTCGCAGCCCGCCGCGCGCAGCAGCACGGCCTGGCCCTCGGTTTCCACGCCCTCGGCCAGCGTGTTCGCGCCGAGCGCCCGCGATAGGCCGACGATCGTCGATACCAGCGCCCCGGAGTTCTCGTCGCTTTCCAGCCGTTGCACGAAGGACCGGTCGATCTTCAGCTTCCTGAAGTGGAAATCCATCAGATAGCTCAGGTTGGAATAGCCGGTGCCGAAATCGTCGATGGCAATCGACACGCCCATGTCCGACAGCAGCTTGAGGATGCTGGCGGCCTTGTTGCGGTCCCGCGTCATCGCGGTTTCGGTGATCTCGAGTTCCAGCCGCCGGGCCGGCAGGCCGGCTTCTTCCAGCGCGCCCTTGACGAGTTCGACCAGGTCGCCGGACATGAACTGCATCGGCGACAGGTTGATCGCCACGTAGCTGTCCTCCGGCAGCGACAGCGCATCGTGGCAGCCGCGCCTGAGCACCCACTCGCCGATCGGCACGATCATGCCGGATTCCTCGGCGACCGGGATGAATTCCGACGGCGGGATCATGCCGCGTTCCGGGTGGCGCCAGCGCAGCAGCGCCTCGTAGCCGACCACCTTGCCCGTGCCCAGGTCAAGCTGCGGCTGGTAGTGAAGGTCGAAATCGCCCCGCTTCATCGCCACCGGCAGTTCGCCCTCGATCCAGTGGCGGTAGTCGGCGACGCGGCTCATTTCCGGATGGAAGATCGACCACGTGCCGATGCCGCTTGCCCGTGCCCGCTGCAGCGCCAGGTTGGAGCGGCGCAGCAGCACGATCGGGTCCTGGCCGTCCTTCGGCAGCGCGACGATGCCGGCCGACAGGTTCACCGATTGCGGATTGTGCGCCATCTGGTAGGGCCGCATCATTTCCGCCAGCAGGTCCTCGACCATCGTGTCGATGGACTCCGTCATGACCTCGTCGGGCAGGAGCACGACGAACTCCCCGGCGCCCATGCGGCCGATTTCCACTTCGCGCGGGAACTGCAGCTTGAGGCGTTCGCCGAAGGCGCGGATCAGCTGGTCGCCCTGCTGGTAGCCGATGGCGTCGTTGATCTGCTTGAAGCGGTCGATGTCGATGTCGAGCATGAAGATCGGCTTGCCCGATTTCAGCACACTGGCGACGGCCTCGGCGATCTTGGCGATCATCGCCACGCGGGTGTGAAACCCGGTCAGCTTGTCGACATGGGTTTCCTGGTGAACGTATTGCTCCGACTCGTCGACGCCGGCGAAGAAGGCGATGGCGGCGAAGCTGGCGGCAACGGTTCCCAGACCCGCGATCGCGCCGCCGAGCAGGGACGGGGGAATGGATTGCATGTGCTCGGCAAGGCCCAGCTGCATGGCCCATTGGCCAAGCAGCATGCTGCCGAGACCGGATGCTCCGATCGTGATCAGTCGAAAGCGGCGGGTTCGCTTCGGGTTGCCTTTGATAGCCATCACAATCCCCTCTGGAATGGGGACTATACGGCCCAAGGTGTTAATGCTTGACCCAAGAACATCGGTTAACAAACGGCAACCGGTTGCAACTATTCGGGAATCTGGTCCAGCTTCTTCAACGTGTCGATCGACGGCATGGAAATGATGTTGTAGCCGGAATCGACGTAGTGGATTTCGCCGGTCACGCCGGACGAAAGGTCCGACAGCAGGTAGAGCGCCGAGTTGCCGACCTCGTCATGGGTAACGGTGCGCCGGAGCGGCGAATTGCGCTGCTGGAACGAGAACATGTAGCGCGCGTCGGAAATGCCGGCGCCGGCCAGCGTGCGCACCGGCCCGGCCGAGATCGCGTTGACGCGGATGCCGCGCGGACCGTAGTCGTTGGCCAGATAGCGCACCGAGGCTTCCAGCCCCGCCTTGGCCACGCCCATCACGTTGTAATTGGGCATGACGCGGGTCGATCCCGCATAGGTCAGCGTGATGAGGGACCCGCCGTTCGGCATCAGCGCCGCGGCCTTGCGGGAAACCTCGGTGAAGGAGAAGCAGGAGATGACCATCGTGCGCACGAAATTGTCGCGGGTGGTTTCCGCATAGAGCCCCTTCAACTCGTTGCGGTCCGAGAAGCCGATGGCGTGAACGACGAAGTCGAGCGAGCCCCAGTCGTTGCCGAGCGTCTCGAAAACAGCGTCGACGCTGCTCGTGTCCTCCACGTCGCAGGGCAGCAGGTGCTTCGCACCCACCTGGTCGGCCAGCGGCTTGACCCGCTTGCCGAAGGATTCGCCCTGGTAGGTGAAGGCCAGTTCGGCGCCCTGCGCGGCCACGGCCTTGGCGATGCCCCAGGCGATCGAGTGATCGTTGGCAACGCCCATGATCAGGCCGCGTTTGCCCGCCATCAACGAAGTCATCTGCAGGTCCTCACCCGTTATGGCGCTGGAACACCAGCGTCGCATTCGTGCCGCCGAAGCCGAACGAGTTCGACAGCGCCACGTCGAAGGCGCCGTCCTGGCGGGCCCGCAGGATGCGCGCGCCCTCGAATTCCGGGTCCAGCGTCTGGATGTGCGCGCTCTCGGCCATGAAGTCGTTCTGCATCATCAGGATCGAGTAGATCGCTTCCTGTGCGCCGGCCCCGCCGAGCGAGTGGCCGGTGAGCGACTTCGTCGAGCCGATCCAGGGCATGTCCTCGCCGAAGACCTCGCGGATGGCCGCGATCTCGCGGCTGTCGCCGACCGGCGTCGAGGTGCCGTGCGTGTTGATGTAGTCGACCTTGGCGTCGACCGTCGCCATGGCCTGGCGCATGCAGCGCACCGCGCCCTCGCCGGAGGGCGCCACCATGTCGTAGCCGTCCGACGTGGCGCCGTAGCCCACCAGTTCGGCATAGATCCTGGCGCCGCGCGCCTTGGCGTGCTCCAGCTCTTCCAGGATCACCACGCCCGCGCCGCCGGCGATGACGAAACCGTCACGCCCTTCGTCGTAGGCGCGCGAGGCGGAGGCCGGCGCATCGTTGTACTTCGACGACATCGCCCCCATCGCGTCGAACAGGTTCGACATGGTCCAGTCGAGGTCCTCGTGGCCGCCCGCGAACATCACGTCCTGCTTGCCCATCTGGATGAGCTCGGCGGCATTGCCGATGCAGTGCGCCGAGGTCGAGCAGGCCGAGGAGATGGAGTAGTTGACGCCGTGGATCTTGAACCAGGTCGCCAGCGTCGCCGAGGCGGTCGAGCTCATCGCCTTCGGCACGGCAAAGGGGCCGATCCGCTTCGGGCTGCCGTTCTTTTCCGTCGTCAGCGCGGCTTCCACGATGGTGCGGGTCGACGGGCCGCCGGAGCCCATCACGATGCCCGTGCGCTCGTTGGTGACGTCGCCCTCTTCCAGGCCGGAATCCTCGATCGCCTGCTGCATGGCGATATGGTTCCAGATGCCGCCCTGGCCGAGGAAGCGCATCGCCCGCCGGTCGACGAGGTCCGTGCCGTCGATGGTCGGCCGTCCCCAGACCTGGCTGCGGAAACCGTGTTCAGCGAAGGATTCCGAAAAGGTGATCCCCGATTTGGCCTGACGCAGGGACTCCGTCACCTCGGCCTGGTTGTTGCCGATCGATGACACGATCCCGATGCCGGTTACGACCACTCGTCTCATGGGTTCTCCTTGCCTGGCAGGTCCGGTCGCATCATGCGCCGGCTTTTTCCTTGGACAGACCGACCTTCAGGTCCGTTGCCGTATAGATAGTCTCGCCATCGGCTTTCAGCCAGCCATCGGCGATGCCGAGCACCAGCCGGCCGCGCATGACGCGCTTGAAATCGACGCCGTACTCGACGAGCTTCGTCTTCGGCGTGACCATGCCCTTGAACTTCACTTCGCCGGTCGACAGCGCCATGCCGTAGCCCGGCTCGCCGAGCCAGCCGAGGAAGAAACCGGTGAGCTGCCACATGGCGTCCAGCCCGAGGCAGCCCGGCATGATCTCGTTGCCGATGAAGTGGCAGGGAAAGAACCAGAGGTCCGGCTTGATGTCGAGCTCGGCGCGGATGCAGCCCTTGCCGTTGACGCCGCCGTCTTCCGAGACCTCGGTGATGCGGTCGAACATCAGCATCGGCGGGGCGGGAAGCTGGGCATTGCCCGGACCGAACAGTTCGCCGCGCCCGCAGGCGAGAAGGTCTTCGTAGTCGTATGCGCTCTTGCGTTCGGCCATCGTTCGTTCCGTTCCCTGATCCGTTTGGTGCCGTACCCCTAGCACGGACACCACGTGTGCGAAAACCGCCGCCCGCGCAAGAAACGCGACGGTCGATTTCTCAGGGTTCGCGATTACAGGAAAGGGCACCCGGGATCAAAGCCCGAATGCCCCGATATCGCGATTTTGATGCGAATTATTTCGATGAAAGGCGGGTTGCGTCGTCCGGGCCGCGTCAGTCGTCGACCTTTTCGCCCGGGTAGACGCCCCACAGCTGCGCCTGCTCCATCCAGCCCTCGGTGCCGGAAAAATCGACGTGGCACCACTGGCCACTGCACGAGGTGACCGTGCCGATCGCGCCCGGTTCGACCCGCGCCACCCGTCCGGCGTCACCGGACGGGCCGGAGCGCAGGTCCGCCAGGGCGGTCTTTCCCGCGTTCCACGGCTCGACGACCGCCGTGCGCTTGCCCGACAGCAGCGCCTGGGAGATCCAGCCTTCCGTGCCGTCGGCGTCGCGCACCCGCCGCCAGTTCGAATATTCCTGGATGATCTCCAGCGGCAGTCCCTGGCGCACGTACATCCAGTCCACCGGGTAGTTGGTTCCCGGCCCGATTCGCAGGTTCACCTTGCTCGCCTTGATGGAGACGAAACGCGGCAGCGGAAGGCCGCTCGGCCCCAGGGTCGCGGCCTTGGCCTCGCCGGCATGGGCGCTGGCGGAAAGCGGCGCGGCAAGGAGAATTCCGGTGAGCGCGGCCATGCCGCAGAGAAGGAAATGACGCATCGTGATACAGACCTGCTTGCCGGGGACGCGGCCTGTCCGCGGACCCGAATTTCTTTGTCATCCGTCACGGCGCTTGTTAGACAGGTGGCGCAGTCCGGGCGCGCCGCCTCGCCCCGGAAGGGGCTTCACGCCATGAGCAGTTGCACTGTGACGGTTCTTGGTTAAAGAGGTCTCAACGGAATGGGAGTCGAGGTCGTCCATGTCGGGAAAAAAGAAGCCGCTCGTCGTTGTCACGCGCAAACTGCCGGACCAGGTCGAAACGCGCATGCGCGAGCTCTTTGATACCCGCCTGAATATCGACGACAAGCCGATGACCCAGCCCCAGCTTCTCGCCGCCATGAAGGAGGCCGACGTGCTGGTGCCGACGATCACCGACCGGGTGGACGCGGCCCTCATCGAGCAGGCCGGCGCCAATCTGAAGCTGATCGCCAACTACGGCAACGGCGTCGACAACATCGACGTTGCCGCGGCCGCGAAGCGCGGGATCTACGTCACCAACACGCCCAACGTCCTCAACGAGGACACCGCCGACATGACCATGGCGCTCATGCTCGCCGTGCCGCGCCGCCTGGTCGAGGGTGCCGACATTCTCAAGGGCGACGGAACCTGGGCCGGCTGGTCGCCGACCTGGATGCTCGGCCACCGCATCCACGGCAAGCGCCTCGGCATCGTCGGCATGGGCCGTATCGGCACCGCCGTCGCCCGCCGCGCCAAGGCTTTCGGCCTGTCGATCCACTACCACAACCGCAGCCGCGTCGCCCCGGCCATCGAGGAGGACCTGGAAGCCACCTGGTGGGACAGCCTCGACCAGATGCTGGCGCGCATGGACATCATCTCGGTCAATTGCCCGTCGACGCCCGCCACCTTTCACCTGCTGTCGGCCCGCCGCCTGCAGCTGATGAAGCCGGGCGCCTACCTGGTCAACACCGCCCGCGGCGAGATCGTCGACAGCAATGCCCTGGCCGACTGCCTGGAAAGCGGGCATCTCGCCGGTGCCGGCCTCGATGTCTTCGAGCATGAACCGGCCATCAACAAGCGCTTCGTCCGGCTCGCCGAATCCGGCAGGGTCGTGGTTCTGCCGCACATGGGTTCGGCCACCATCGAGGGCCGCATCGACATGGGCGAGAAGGTCATCATCAACATCCGCACCATGGCCGACGGCCACCGCCCGCCGGACCGCGTGCTCGCCTCGCGCGTCTGACCGGCTCAGGCCGGCGCCGTTTCCAGCGTCCCGTCCTCGCGCAACGCGATCTCGCACCCGTCGAAGCGGGCGTGATGCGCCTTGTCCAGCCGGACCGCCATGGGCGGCCGCCAGCCCATCTCGGCGGCGGTGAGGAAACCCAGCAGCAGGATGGCATCGGGCTGGTGCATGACCAGGCCCGCGGGCGCCCGGCCGGCATGGACCAGCTCCATCATCACCGCCGAGGCCGAGGACGAGCCGATCGTGCCCGGCAGGAAAAGCACCGTCCCGGCGATGCAGACACCGTGCTGCGGATGGCGGACATCGGCGATCAGTCCCGTCTTCGGATCCACGCCGCCCCAGAAGCTGATCGGCGCGGTCAGCACAAGCCCCTTGCCGTGGCCGGGCACGCCGGCGCACAGGATTTCCGCCTTCAGGTCCATGCTGCCTGCTCCGTGTAGACCGGCCGTCCCGCGACCGCGCTTTCCACGCAGGAGGCCAGCGAGCCGTAGAGCGTCGCGTAGCCCGTGTTGCCCGGCGCGTAATGGGCGAATTTTCCCGAATTGGTCATCAGCACCCCGTCCGCCTTCCTGGCCATCATCGGCGTGACGACCACGCAGGTATCCGCCACGATGGTCACGCCCTTGCGCTCCAGGCCGTCTTTCAGCCCGCGGCGGACGAGGGCGTCGAGCGCGTGGCGGCCCGTGCAGGCATAGAAGGGCAGGGCCAGACGGCGCTCCCCGATCAGCGCGTCGAGCGCCAGGAACTCGTCTTCCGACAGGTGCGGGCTGCCGATGGCGACCGCGTCCAGCCGGTCGCCGGTCGCGGTGGAAAGGCCGGCGCGCGCCTGTGCCACCATCGCGCCCGTCACCGCGATCGTCTCCTCGGGCGCCAGGCCGCCGAGCACGGTCGCCGCGTCGGGCGCTTCCGGCGTGATGCCGGCCACGTGAAACAGGCCGACCGCGCCGGAGGAGGCGGCTGCCGCAGCGAAGGCCTTCAGCTGGTCTTCGCCCGGATGGCGGAGGACACCGGTCACCACGCCGACGCTGTCGCCGGCCAGGCGGCCGTAGAGCGATCCGAGCACCGGCCAGCTCGATGGGTCAGCGAGGAAGGCGGCAGGCGCGTCGCCGAGATCGAAGACGAAGCGCGCCCGGCGGTTCTCAGCCAGGTGCAGGCCGTAGGCCGGTGCCCGGCCGGCAATCGCGCAGGCGATGTCGAGAAAATCGCCGTAGCGGTTGGTCCGCGCGCCGAGCACCGAGTTGCAGAAGGCCACGGCGTTGGATTCGCCCCAGGCGACGTCGCTTCCCGTTGCCGGCCGGTGACCGGCCTGGTAGGGCGCGCAGGTCCAGGACGGCTGGCAGCCGAGCGCCAGGTAGGCCTGCATCATGCGCTTCGCCATGTCGCGCTCGTGCGGGGCCAGTTGCTGGCGCGAACAGCCGGTGAGGTCCAGCGCGCCGACGTTGAGCGTCGACGGCACGGCGACGCGCGCGCCGCCTTCGACGAGCTTCTCGGCGAACAGCGTGCCGGAATCGCCGTGGTAGAGCGCCCCGTCGATATGCGCCGAGGCGACCGGCAACAGGTGCGGCGCGCCCATCAGCCGCGCCGTCTCCGCCACCAGCCGCATCGCCATGGCCGCGCCCGCCCCGTCCCTGCCGCGGGCAATGGCTTCTTCTTCGTCGCTCAGCCGAACGGCCATGTCAGTCGCCTTTCCGCGCCTTGTAGCGGATCGTTTCGAAACGCGCCGCCAGCGCGTCGTAGAGCAGCAGGCGGCCGACGAGCGGCTCGCCGGCGCCGGTGATCACCTTGATGGTTTCCATCGCCTGGAGGGTGCCGATCACCCCGGTCAGCGCGCCCAGGATGCCGGCCTCGGCGCAGGACGGCACAACGCCGGCGGGCGGCGGTTCGGGAAACAGGTCGCGATATCCGGGGCAGCGGCTTCCGTCCGGGAAGCGGGCGAAGGGCGTCAGAACCGTCACCGACCCGTCGAACCGGCCCACCGCGCCCGTCACCAGCGGCTTCGACAGCCCCGCGCAGGTGTCGGCGGCCAGGTACCGCGTGGCGAAATTGTCCGACCCGTCGACCACCACATCGTAGCGGCCGACGAGATCGGCCGCGTTGGCCGGCACCAGCCGCGTCGCGTGCGCCTCGACGGCGACATGCGGATTGAGCCGGGCAATTGCCTGTGCCGCGCTCTCCACCTTGGCGGAACCCACCGCGTCGGTGCCGTGGATAACCTGCCGTTGCAGGTTGGACAGCGCCACGATGTCGTCGTCGGCAATGCCGAGCGTGCCGACCCCGGCGGCGGCAAGATAGGCCAGCACCGGCGCGCCGAGCCCGCCTGCGCCGATGACCAGCACCCGCGCCGCCTTCAGGGCCTGCTGGCCTGCGCCGCCCACTTCCGGCAGCACGATGTGGCGGGCATAGCGTTCCAGTTCGCTGTCGCTGAGGGTCGTGTTCATGCGCCGTTTCTATCCTTTTCAGGCGCCGCTGTCAGGCGGGCTTTCCGGTTCCACCGTTCCGCCGGAAACGCGGAAGAACTGCGCCCGGCCGGCAAGCGCGGAAAACAGCGCCGCGTCCGTGCCGGTCATGATCGCCTGTGCATTGAGCCCGTCGATGATCTCGAACAGCGCGGCGCGCCGCCCCGCATCCAGGTGCGCGGCGATCTCGTCGAGCAGCAGCACGGGCGCCATGCCGGTCATCTCGCCGGTCAGCCGTGCATGCGACAGGACCAGGCCGGTCAGCAGCGCCTTCTGCTCGCCCGTCGAGCACAGCGCTGCCGGCATGTCCTTTGGCCGGTGGCGCACGTCGAGGTCCGAGCGATGCGGGCCCTCCAGCGTGCGGCCTGCCGCCCGGTCGCGCGGGCGGCCGGTCCTGAGCGCCTGGCGGTAGTCCTCTTCCACCTCGACCGCCGGGCGGGTCGCGCAGGCTGTTTCCATCTCGCCGGTCAGCGCCAGGTCGGCCTTGGGAAACGGGCTGTCGTCGGGCAGGCGTTCGTTCATGGCCTTCAGGAGCCGCATCATTTCGCCGCGCGCCGCCGCGATCGCCGTTCCCGTTTCGGCCATCTGCGCCTCGATGGCCTCGAACCAGACATCGTCGCGCCGGTCTTCGGCCAGCAGCCGGTTGCGCGATCGCATCGCCTTTTCGAAATCCAGCGCCCGGCGGCCGTGCGCCGGATCGATGGCCAGGACCATCCGGTCGAGAAAGCGCCGCCGGTCCCCGGCCGGTCCGGTAAACAGACCGTCCATGGCCGGGATCAGCCAGACGACGCGCAGGTGCTCCAGCAGGTCTTCGCCCGAGCGTGCCGCCGCGCCGTTGATGCGGATGCGCCGCCCGGCTTCGCCCGGCGCAAGCCCCGCCGTGCCGGTGCCGATCTCGCTCTCGCCCTGCGGCCCGTTGATGACGGCGTGGATGGCGAAGCCGGCCGACCCCTCGCGGGCCACCGTCTCGTAGGGCGCGCGCCGCATGCCGCGTCCCGGCGACAGCAGCGAGACCGCTTCCAGCAGGTTTGTCTTGCCGGCGCCGTTCTCGCCGGTCAGCACCACGTGGCTGTCGCCGAGCGGCAGCGACAGCGCGGCATAATTGCGGAAATCGGTCAGCCGGATGCGCGACAACCAGACCCGCGGCGGTGCGCCGCCGTGATCGTTCATGGCCGCCGTCGCTCCGGTTACACGCGCATCGGCATGAGGACGTAGAGTGCGTCCGGATCGGCGGGATCGGAAATCAGCGTCGGCGAACCGGCGTCGGCCAGCAGGAAGCGGGCTTCCGAGCCGCCGATCTGCGACGTGACGTCGAGCAGGTACTTGGCGTTGAAGCCGATCTCCAGCGGATCCGCCTCGTAGCCGGCGGCCACTTCCTCGGTCGCCGAGCCGGAATCCGGGTTGTTGACCGTCAGCACCACCTGGCCGTTGCCGATGGCAAGCTTGACCGCCCGGCCGCGTTCGGACGAGATGGTGGACACGCGGTCGACGGCCTGGCCGAAGCTCTGCCGGTCGATGAGCAGTTCCTTGTCGTTTCCGGTCGGAATGACACGCTGGTAGTCGGGGAAGGTGCCGTCGATCAGCTTGGACGTCAGGATCACCGAGCCGAGCGTGAAGCGGATCTTGGTGTCCGAAAGCTCGACCGTCACCTTGATGTCCGGATCGTCGACGAGCTTCTGCAACTCGCTGACCGTCTTGCGCGGGATGATGATGCCGGGCATGCCTTCCGACCCGGCCGGCGCTTCCATTTCCGCGCGCGCCAGGCGGTGTCCGTCCGTGGCCACGGCCCGCAGCTTGAGCTGGCCGCCGTCTTCCAGCGTGTGGAAGAAGATGCCGTTGAGATAGTAGCGCGTCTCCTCGGTCGAGATCGCGAACTGCGTCTTCTCGATGAGGCCCTTCAGGTCGTCGGAATCCATGCGGAAGATGTGGCTGAACGAGCCGGCCGTCAGTTCCGGGAAATCGGCCTGCGGCAGGCATTGCAGGCGGAAGCTCGAACGGCCGGAGATCACGCTCATCGAGCCGCCGTCCTCCTCCACCTTCAGCATCACTTCAGAGCCGTCGGGCAGCTTGCGCACGATGTCGTAGAGCAGGTGGGCGGGCACGGTCGTCGCGCCGGCCTGGTCCACCTGGGCGCTCGTGGCCTCAGTCACTTCCAGGTCGAGGTCGGTCGCCTTCATCTCCAGGCTCGCGCCTTCGGCCTTGAGCAGCACGTTGGAAAGAATCGGGATCGTGTTGCGGCGTTCGACCACGCGATGGACATGGTTCAGCGACTTAAGGAGGTTGGACCGTTCAAGCGTGACGCGCATGGGAAGACCTGCAGGACTGATCGAAACAGGAGCCGGTCCGGCACGAACACTGGACCGCCCCGGCCGGACGGCCGGAAGAGTCCTGCAAAACAACAGGAAAACAGTCGCAAAGGCAAGGGCGCAAAGGGCCGCGGACGCGCCCTATCCACGTCAAACCGCATTGTCGTGCTGCTGCGGCCGGACAGCGCGAAGAGGGGAGCGCAGCCCCGCGCGCGCTCCCCCTCTCGCCATGGGCCGATGTCGCATCGGGAGCGCCACCGGCCAGGCCCGCCGCATGTCGGCGGAACCCTTTTCGTGGTCTGCGGGGCGGTCCCCGCGGCCCGGTTCAGGCCTGCTCGTTGATGAGCCGCTTGAGCAGTTCGATTTCCTGCGCCAGCGTCTGGTCGCCGGTGGTCAGGTCCTCGATCTTGCGCACCGCGTGCAGCACCGTCGTATGGTCCCGCCCGCCGAACCGGCGCCCGATTTCGGGCAGCGACCGGGGTGTCATCGTCTTGGACAGGTACATGGCCACCTGACGCGGCTTGACGATCGTCCGCGTGCGCCGGTTGGACAGCAGTTCCGTCTTCGACACGTTATAGTGCCGCGCCACGATACGCTGGATGTCCTCGATGCGCACCCGCTTCGGCTCGCCCGAGCGGTAGATGTGCGCCAGCAGGTCCTCCACGTGGTCCACGGTGAGGTGCGGCTCGAACGAGCGCCGGAACAGCAGCTGGTTGAAGGCCCCTTCCAGTTCGCGGCCCGAACCGCTGACCGTGCGGGCGACATGGTCGAGGATGTCCTCGCCGATCTCCAGGCTCTGGTCCTCGACCCTGGCCTCGGCCAGCTTGTTGCGCAGCATGGTCAGCCGCATGTCGTAGTCGGGCTGGGCCATTTCCAGCGCCACGCCGCCGAGGAGGCGGGACCGCACCCGGGGCTCCAGCGATTCCAGTTCGCCGGCCGGGCGGTCTGCCGCCACCACCACCTGCTTGGCGCTGTCGAGCAGCATGTTGATCAGGTGGCAGAACTCGTTCTGGATCGTCTTGCCCTGCAGGAACTGCATGTCGTCGATGATCAGCAGGTCGATGTCGCGCAACTGGTCCTTCAGCGTCAGCGCGGAATTGTCGCGGATCGCGGTGGCGAAACGCCACATGAAATATTCCGCCGTCAGGTAGACGACCCGTGCCTGGGCATGCCGCTTCAGTGCCTCGGCCGCGATGGCCTGCAGCAGGTGCGTCTTGCCGAGGCCGACGGAGGCATGGATGAACAGCGGGTTGAACCGCACCGAACCCGAGCCCGACTCGGCCACCGTGCGGGCAGCCGCGAGCGCCATCCGGTTCGCCGCCCCTTCGACGAAGGTGCTGAACGTGTAGCGCGGGTCGAGCGGTGACCCCAGCACGCTGTTGCGGCCGCTTTCCTCGCCGCGCATCCGCGGTGTCGTCCGCGGCGCCTGGTTCGGAAACTGGGCGATCGTCGCGGTGGACTGGGTCGCCGGCTTCGTCGCCGGCCTCACCGGCGTGTCGGCCGCCAGGTCGGGTTTCCTTGCCCGCGTCGCCGAGCGGACGACCAGCTCGACGCGCAGGATGTCGGGATCTTCCGCCTGCCAGAGCTGCGTCATGAGATCGATGTAATGTCCGTTGATCCAGGACCGCAGGAACGCGGTCGGCACCGAGAGCCGCACCACGGACCGTGAGGCCTCGACCAGTTTCATCCGTCCGAACCAGCTCTGGTAGACTTCGCCGCCCAGCTGAGCCTTCAGCTGTGCGCGCACCCGTTCGAAAGACGCTTCCGCGTTCGCTCCCTTCTTCGTCATCCCCTCGTTCCTCGCATCCGGGCAGACAGTATTGCACTGCCCGGCCACTGCAGTCTGCATGGCACCCTGCATGTTTCCTCGTTCCTTTTTCCCGCTCCGGATCGCCGCCGCTACGCCCGCATCACCGAAGTCTGCTTACCCGGGAAGGCCCGTTGCAGGACCGCCCCCCAAATTTGGCCAAGGAACGACCGTTTTGTGAAACCGGTGATTTCACAATCCGGCACCCTTGACGACTATCTTGAAGCCCCTTTGCCTGCAGGTCGCCCCACCCGACCGGCAGTGCCGGTGAAGACAAAAAGGCTGGACCGGAAGCCCCGGAAACGGAAACCTCAAGCCCAACAGGTCAGCCAGGCTGACCAATATCGAGAGACACACAACACCCGTCCCGGGCACTTGACCCGAGCTCAAAACCCTTCTTTTTTTCCGGTGCTTCAGGCCGTGGCGGCCCGTCCCTCTCGATGTCTGGAGATTACAAAAAACACTGTGGAAAGGGCAAGTCGCCCGCTTACCAATTTTTAACGAATCTGGTCTTCGGGACCACTTGACTCGCAGCGCCGGAATCGACCCGTCCGGATAAATCGTTTGGATTCATATCGTTTATCCGCGCGACCGTTTTCTGGTGGCGGCAAAGAAATTTTTTAAAAGAATCCGCTTGACTCGTCCGGTTCCGATTTTGCTGGTCCGGATTGGGGATGTGCTGTGGAAAAACCTCCAGCAAGACATTGATAAATAAAGATATTCCGTGTCACGAAAAAGATGGCGCCGGATTGCCGCCACGGACTCGGCCATGGCCTTTCCCGTCCTGCGCCGGCAAAAGGAAAACAATGTTAGCCACTTGCCGCAGGCGCAAAAAAAATCCGCGGCTGGAAGCCGCGGATCGGGTCGTCCGAATGTAACGCTGGGGAAGGCGGTCGGCTCAGCCGAGGGCCTTCACGCGCGAGGCCAGGCGGGACACTTTCCGCGAGGCCGTGTTCTTGTGCATGACGCCCTTCGAGGCGGCGCGCATCAGTTCCGGCTGCACCGCCCTGAAAGCGGTCTGCGCCTCGTCCTTGTTGCCCGAAGCGATCGCTTCCTCGATCTTGCGGATGAAGGTGCGGACGCGCGAACGGCGGGTCTTGTTCACTGCAGTGCGCGCGGCGATCTTGCGCGTAGCCTTCTTGGCCGAAGGAGTGTTGGCCATGGTGCCTCTCTTTTCGTCTCAGCTTGGGGCGTCCTGGCTTGCGGCCATCGAGACGCGAAAACATGACGGGCGGCCAGATGGCCGCCGCGGTTGTTGAGGGCTTATAGTGCAGCTTTCCTCCCGCGTCAACGCTTTCGCGCGCCCAAACCGCGCTTTGCTGCCGAAGCGTCAGCGGTGCTTGAAATTCGGTTTGCGCTTTTCGGTGAACGCGCTCATCCCTTCCTTCTGGTCCTCGAAGGCGAAGGTCGAGTGGAACAGCCGCCGCTCGAAGCGCAGGCCCTCTGTCAGCGTGGTCTCCAGCGCCCGGTTGACCGCTTCCTTGGCCATCATCACGGCCGGCAGCGAGAACGAGGCGATCTTCTCCGCCGCTTCCATGGCGGTGTCCATCAGGTCGGCCAGCGGCACGACGCGCGAGGCCAGGCCGGACCGCTCTGCCTCATCGGCATCCATCATCCGCCCGGTCAGGCACATGTCCATCGCCTTGGACTTGCCGACGAGGCGCGTCAGGCGCTGCGATCCGCCCATGCCGGGGATCACCGCCAGCGTGATTTCCGGCTGGCCGAAGCGGGCATTGTCGGCGGCGATGATGAAATCGCACATCATCGCCAGTTCGCAGCCGCCGCCCAGCGCATAGCCCGCCACCGCTGCGATGACCGGCTTGCGCGTCCGCGTTGCCGCGTCCCAGCCGGCGAACAGATCCTGGGCATAGGTGTCCTGGTAGGAAAGCGGCTGCATCTGCTTGATGTCGGCCCCGGCGGCGAAGGCCTTGTCGGAGCCGGTGATGACGATGCAGCCGATCTTGTCGTCCGCGTCGAAGGCCGCGAGCGCGCCGCACACCTCGTCCATGACGGTCAGGTTGAGCGCGTTGAGCGCCTTCGGGCGGTTGAGCGTGATGATGCCCACGCGTCCGCGCGTGTCGGTCAGGATCGTTTCATAGGCCATGGATTTCCCCTCGCTGGGACTGGTTTCCGGGTCAAGGTAGTCAGCGTTGGCAGCCCGGGCAATAGAATGTCGAGCGCCCCGACTGGACAATTCGTTGCACCGCGTGGCGGCAGCCCGGTGCCGGGCAGGCTTCGCCCTCGCGGTCGTAGACAGAAAAGGAGTGCTGGAAATAGCCGAGCGTTCCGTCCGCGTGCATGTAGTCGCGCAGCGACGAGCCGCCCGCGGCGATGGCCTCGCCGATGACCGCGCGAACGGCCTCCGCCAGCCGTTTCGAGCGTACGGTCTCCCCGCCGGCCTTGGTGGCCAGCGTTCCGGCGGCCCGCAGCGGCGAAAGACGCGCCCGCCACAGCGCCTCGCAGACGTAGATATTGCCGAGACCGGCAATCAGCCGCTGGTCGAGCAGGGCCGCCTTGAGCGGCGTGCGCCTGCCGGCGAAGAGCTGCGCCAGCACGGCGCCGTCAAG
Organism: Zhengella mangrovi; assembly: GCF_002727065.1. GTDB lineage: Bacteria > Pseudomonadota > Alphaproteobacteria > Rhizobiales > Rhizobiaceae > Zhengella > Zhengella mangrovi. Next base: position 728,984 of record NZ_PDVP01000001.1, read on the forward strand.
GGCGTTGCCCGTCGGCTCCAGCCCCAGCCCGGCCAGCGCCGGGTGGCCGGCCAGGTCGGCCTCGCGGGTCAGCAGCATGAAGCCGAACCGGCGCGGGTCGTTGTAGACGATCTGCGTGTCGGCCCCGTCGGGTCCCGCCAGGTGCAGCACCACGTGGTCGTGCAGGCTGTCCTTGGAGCGCGCGTGGTGGAACAGGCCCGGCGTCTGCCCGGCCACACCGGCCTCGATCCGGTAGGAGCCGGACATGCCGAGATGGCTGATGACCACGGCGCCGTCATCGAGATGGATGAGAAGGTATTTCGCCCGGCGCCCCAGCGCGGTGATGGTCCGGCCCTCTAGGTGCGCGGAGAAGCGTTCGGGAAACGGGAACCGCAGGTCGGGCCGGCGGATCTCCGCCTTCACGATCCGGGCACCTTCCATGGCCGGCGCCAGCCCGCGCCGCACCGTCTCGACCTCGGGCAGTTCAGGCATCGGCGCGGATCAGGTCGTAGAAGGAGGTTCCATGCCGTCCGGGCGCGATGCCGAGATGGGCGGCAATCGTCTCGCCGATATCGGCGAAGGTCGGCCGCAGCCCGGCCGCCGCCGGCGCCAGGCCGGGCCCGGTCCCGATCACCGGCACCCGTTCCCGGGTATGGTCGGTTCCCCGCCAGGTCGGGTCGTTGCCGTGGTCGGCCGTCAGCACGAGCATGTCGCCCGGGCGCAGCCTGGAAAGAGCCTCGGGCAGCCGCGCGTCGAACTGTTCCAGCGCGTCAGCGTAGCCGGGGACATCCCGGCGGTGGCCGAACTCGGAATCGAAATCCACGAAATTGGCGAAGACGAAGTCGCCGTCTTGGGCTTCCTCCATGGCCGACAGCGCCGCGTCGAACATGGCCATGTTGCCGGATGCCTTGCGCAGGTCGGAAATGCCGCGATGGGCGAAGATGTCGCCGATCTTGCCGACGGCGAAGACGGTGCGGCCGGCTTCCGTCAACCGGTCGAGCAGCGTCGGCTCGTGCGGCGGCACCGCGTAGTCGCGCCGCTTGGCCGAATTGCGCTTGAACGCGCCGGGCGCCTCGCCCGTGAACGGCCGGGCAATCACCCGTCCCACCTTCCAGGCATCGGCATGCCGGCGCATGATCTCGCAAAGCCGGTAGAGCGCGTCGAGCCCGAAATGGGTTTCATGCGCCGCGATCTGGATGACCGAATCCGCCGAGGTGTAGATGATCGGCTTGCCGGTGGCGATGTGCTCCGGGCCGAAGTCGTCGATCACGTCGGTGCCCGAGTAATGGCGGTTGCAAAGCCATCCCGGCAGCCCGGCTTCGGCCACCGCCGGGGCCAGCAGCGCCTCGGGGATCGACGGGTCCGTGTTCGGGAAATAGCCCCAGTCGAAGGTGACCGGCAGCCCGGCCATTTCCCAGTGACCGGACGGCGTGTCCTTGCCGCTGGAAATCTCCTGCGCCGCGGCGTGGAAGCCCTGGACCTCGCCTTCCAGCCCGGGCGGCACCCGCCCGGTCGCGACGGCGGCGGCGGCGCCCAGGCCCAGCCGCACCATGTTCGGCAGGCGGAGCGGCCCGGAGCGAAGGTCCGCGCGGTCTCCGTCGCCGGAGGCGCAGCGTTCGGCGATGTGCCCGATCGTGTCCGCCCCCTCGTCGCCGAACCGCGCGGCATCGGCGGCGCCGCCGATCCCGGCCGAATCGAGGACGAAAAGGAAAGCCCGTGCCATGATTTCGTTCCGCTTCCATGCCTGGATGTTGACCGGTCAGAGATAGGCGCTGCGATCGCCGTTGGCAATTCGGAAACCATATCGAGGCACCATCGACGAGATCGCCCCGACGAGCAGGAGAACGCAATGAACCGTATCGCCACACTTGCGCTGGCCGGCTGCTGCGTTCTTGCGCCTTTCGCGGCCGCCGCGCAGGAGAGCGACTGGCGCAAGGAGCTCGGCACCTTCCGCATCGGCATCGTGGCGCCCGGCGGCAGCCGCGAGATCGCCGGCGTCTCCGATATCCGTGACGCCTTCTCGGCCGCCCTTGGCGTGCCCGTGGATGTCTTCGCCGCCCGCGACTACCTCGCGCTGATCGATGCCCAGGCGACGGGGCGGGTGGACTACGCCGCCTACTCGGCGCTTGCCTTCGTCGCGGCGGTCCGCCATTGCGCCTGTGTCGAGCCGCTAGCCGCGCCGGTCGCGGCCGACGGTGCCACCGGGCTGCGCGCCGTGGTCCTGCGTCGCGCGGCAGACGATCCGGGCGACGGCCCGGACCGGATCGCCGTTGCCGATGCGCCCGCGCTCGGACCGCTAGCAGGCCTCGATGTGGCCGGCATGCCGGGCGGCCCCGCCGAGGTGACGTTCGAAACGGCCGAGCAGGCGCTGGCGGCTTTCGCCGATGGCAGCGTGACCGGGCTCGCCGGCTATGTCCTCAACGGTCCGCAGGGCGATATCGACGGCAGCGGCACCATGGCGCTGCTCAGCCTTCGCGGCATCGATCCGCAGTCCGTGGCCATCGCGTGGAAGGGACCGGTGATGCGTTTCGGGCCCCATGCCGTCGTCACCTCCCTGAACGGCGAGGCGAAGGCCATCCTGCGCACGTTCCTGGCCGGGCTGGCCGGGCAGAGGCCCGAACTCCTCGACGTGCTCTCGCCGACCCTGCAGGGCGGGTTCCAGCCCGTGCAGCGGATCGACTACGCCACGGCAGGCGAGGTTCTCGACAGGGTCCTGCCGGAGGCGGCAAAGAAAAAACCCGCCGGCGGTTGACCGGCGGGCCGTCTCGTTCGTGTACCTGGCGCCGCGGTCAGCAGTTGCCGCAGGGAATGGTGGCGCTCATGCGCGGACGCAGGTGGTAGACTTCGCTCATCTCGATGTTGTCGAAGGCCGAGGTCAGCCCGAGCGCCGCCTTCTGGTCGGCCGTCCAGGCCACCACCGGCTTGTAGTTGAGATAGGTTTCGACCCGGATGAGGAAGGTGTCCTGGATGCGGAGCTTGTCCGGCACCTTGCTGGTCACGTCCGTGTCCTTCGCCAGGTAGGCCGCTGCCGTCGAACCGGTGGCCTGGCGCGACCAGACGACGCGCCCGACCGGCGGCGTCTTGTCGTCGAACTGGATGGCCGTGATCCGGATCGTCGGTTCCGAGCGGTTGTACGGCTGCAGCGTCCCTTCGCCGATGCGCATCATCGCGTCCAGGTCGGTCTTCGTCACGCTCTGGTTCTGCGTCACGAGGTCGGCGACGATGGAGGCGGTGCGGCCGATCTTCTTGTTGGCCTCGATGCCCAGGCCGACTTCCAGCGTCATGAAATACATGATGATCAGGATCGGCGCGATCAGCGCGAACTCGACGGCGGCCACGCCCTTGTTGTCGCGGTGGAAGCGGGCGATGCGCCGCATCCACCCGGCCCGGCCTTTTTCGACTGGCGTTTCCATCACAATCCCCTTGTGCCCGTTCATGTTGTTGTCCTCACGCTCAGCTGTAGGGCTCGTTGCGCCAGGTGATCGTCGAGAACAGCATCGTCTTGCCGTCCTTCAGGTTCGACATGGACGAGCGCATCAGGTCGGTCATCACCGGCCAGCGGTAAAAGACGCGCAGCATGTTGATGGTCAGCGCGCCGCCCGGGTTGACGTCGAAATCGCTCGTGTCGATGTCCTTGTCGGCGGTCAGCTTGATGCGCACCTTGGAGGCGGCGTCGAAGGTCGGGAATTCCCGCAGGTCGACTTCCAGCCCGGGGCAGCCGTCGGCGACGATCACGTCGAGCTTGTCGCAGATCATCTTCTTCAGGGCGGCTTCGTTGATGCTGCTCGGCTTGATCTGCCCGGTCCGCAGTTCGCGTGCGACGCTATCGCCGGCGTTTGCCATCACCTGCTGGGCGGCAAACGAGATGCTGCTTTCCAGGATGGCGAAGACGAGCAGGCAGAAGGGAATGGCGAGGCCCGCGAATTCGATGGCCGTCGCGCCCTTCGTGTTGCGGACGAAGCGGCGCAAAAGTCCGTGTCGGCGGGTCTTGCCGTCATCGCTTTCATTCCCCGCCGAATGTGCGATGTTGGTGTTCTTGCCCATGGTCATGCCTTCCGAGAAAAAGTCGGTATGTCCACAAGCTACGCGAGATAGGTTGAAATCCGGTTTTGGGATTGGTCAAAAAATGAAAGCCCGGCGTAACCCGGGCTTAACCATGTCGTTGCGGCGGTGAAAACCGGCGGTCAGTTCGAGGCCGCCATGGCCGCTTCCGACGCGGCAACCGCCTCGTTGCGGAACTCGGCCTCGCAATAGGGCGTGCAGGACATCGTCTGCACCTGGGACCGGCGGTAGACGCGCACCGACTTGACGTGCGAGCGGCGGACAAAGACCTGTTCGTCGACGATGGGAGCGCCCTCCTTGTCGAGGATGACGAGGTTGGTCACGCCAAACCCCTTGCCGGTCAGCACGATGGTGGAAGAGTCCTTCACCGTGACGTCCGCGATCTTCGGTTCGCCGACGACCACCGTGTCGGCGGCCCGGGCAAGCTTGATGATCTTGGCCTGGTTCATCGAGACCTCGATGCCGGCGGGGTCGCCGGCCACGGCTGCACCCGCGGTCATGAGGCCGATACCGGCGGACAGGGCTGCGGCGATGGAAAGGCGACGGATCATGGCAGGAACTCCCGCTGCGATTGAAAACGAACTTGGTGCGAGATTGCCGCAGAATGGTAAACCCGCGGTTAAGTGCGCCTGGCAGCTCGCCCCGGATGTCCTGTCTTTCCGGCCGCTGCGCCGGTCGGCACACCAACGCGGCCTTACGCGCGCGATTCCTGCTTCAGGGTTTGCTGTCGCGGCCAGGCGCTGCCGGCGGGTTTCTGTCAGCGGTCCTTAACCATGGTGCAGGCTGAAATCCGTTCACGATTTGGAAACCGCGTTTCCTAACTGAACCGCAAGAGGTTCCCCGTAGAGTGCCTTCATCCGATGAGCGAAAAAGAACTCACGGATCGGCTGTCAACTAAGACATAAACAAAGGAGCTCTACCATGTCCAAGTTCGTTGCTTTCATGAAGGATGAATCCGGTGCCACGGCCATCGAATACGGCCTGATCGCTGCCCTGATCTCGGTCGCCATCATGGCCACCGTCGGCAACATCGGTTCCAGCCTCAACACGAAGTTCTCTTCGATCAACACCAAGCTGGGCGGCTGATACCAGGTCGCTGCTCTGAAGCGCGACGGGTATACCGTGAAGCATGTGAAGGGCCGTCCCTCCGGGGCGGCCCTTTTCGTTGCGCCGTCTCCCGGCGCCCGGCGCCGCCACTTTTCTCGCCGTTCATGTTTTGGAAACCGACTTTCCTAACCGGACCGCAAGAGGTTCTCCGTAGAGTGCCTCCATCCGATGAGCGCAGAAGACTCACGGAACGGCTGTCAACGACGACATCAACGAAGGAGTATTGTCATGACCAAGTTTGTTGCTTTCATGAAGGACGAATCCGGCGCCACGGCCATCGAATACGGCCTGATCGCTGCCCTGATCTCGGTTGCCATCATGGCCACCGTCGGCAACATCGGCTCCAGCCTGAACACGAAGTTCTCTTCGATCAACACCAAGCTGGGCGGCTGATACCTGGACGCCGCTCGCAAGCGCGGCAGGTATTCCAAGAGACATGCGAAGGGCCGTCCCCATGGGGCGGCCCTTTTGTTCTTCCCGGCGGCCGGCATCGATTTTTGCCTTTGCGCCCGGGCCCGTTTCATCATTGTTTAAGGCGGGTTGGATAGAACGGTATGCAAGTGAAAACGCCAACGAACCGAGGGGCGAGCCGATGCTGGAAGCTGCAATCCTTGTGATCTTTCCCTTCTGCATGGTCTTTGCGGCCATCTCCGACATGCTGTCGATGACCATCGCCAACCGGGTCACGCTGCTGCTCATCGCCGGGTTCGCCGTCATCGCGCCGCTGACCGGCATGCCCTGGACCGACTTCGGCCTGCACTTCCTGCTCGCCGCCCTGGTTCTCGCCATCACCTACGTCCTTTTCGCCCTCGGCCAGATGGGCGGTGGCGATGCCAAGCTCCTGACCGGGACCGTGCTGTGGTTCGGCTTCACGATGCAGACCGCCAACTACCTTCTCTACGCCGCCTTCCTCGGCGGGATGCTGACCCTGGCCATCCTGATGCTGCGCAGCTCGTCGGTGGCGGTCTTCGCCGGCCGTGTCGATTTCCTGCGCCGGATTGCCGACCCCAAGGAAGGCATCCCCTACGGCATCGCCCTTGGCGTGGCGGGCCTTGCCGTCTTCCCGGAAAGCACGCTCGGTGCCTGGGCCCTGGCCTCCATCATCGGCGGCTGACAGGGGCATCATCCGGATCGGATCGAACAGGCCGGGCCGCAAGCCCGGCTTTTTTCGTATTTTACTTAAGTACAGGCCAATCGTTCGTTGCACGGTAACCGGGTATTAATCATCCCGTTAAGCGTCCTGTTAACCATAATTTGACGATTGGGCGTGCACTCTTCCCGGCAAGTAATGGATTCACTGGTGAAGGGGTGCAGCCAAATGAAAACCTCCCAGCTCATAGTTCTGGGTGTTGCCGTGGCCGCGGCGGGCGGTGCGGGCATGATTGCCAAGAAGATGGCGTCGGCCCCTCCGCCGGAGCAGACCGTTGCCATGCCGGCACCGGCCGCGCCCGCCATCGAGCTTACCGATGTCCTGGTCGTCACCCAGGATACGCCGATCGGTTCCGCCCTTGAGGGCCAGCTGCGCTGGCAGGAATGGCCGGTCGATGCGCTGAACCCCGAGTACATCACCCGCGACGTCGAGCCTGACGCGATCGAGAAGCTGAAGGGCGTGGTCGTGCGCTCCGCCGTGTCGGCGGGCGAACCGCTTCGCAAGACGCGTCTCGTCGGCTTCGGCAAGAGCTTCATGTCTTCGATCCTGCCGGCAGGCAAGCGCGCCATCGCGACGCAGATCTCGGCGGACACCTCCGCCGGCGGCTTCATCCTTCCCAATGACTTCGTCGACGTCATCATGACCCGCCGCTCCACCCAGAACGGCAACGAGGGCTTCAAGACGGAAACGATCCTGAAAAACATCCGCGTCCTGGCGATCGACCAGACGATCCAGGAGGACGAGGAAGGCCGCAAGGTCAAGGTCGGCGAGACGGCAACCCTCGAGCTGACCCCGCAGCAGGCCGAGATCATCACCGTGGCCCAGCAGATGGCGGACCGGCTCACGCTGGCCCTGCGATCGGTCGAGGATGCCGACGAGCCCGTCACCGACAGCGCAAACTACCTCGTGTCCTCCGACGGTGACCGCAGCGGGTCCATCCGGATGATCAAGGGCGGCGAACTTTCCGAAGAGGCGACCAAGAAATGACCAGCAATTTCCGTATCCCTCACATCCGGTTCGCGTCCCGGGCAGGCCTGCTTGCCTCCCTGGCCCTGGCCATGGCGGCCACCGCGCTGACGCCCGTCGCGGTTCAGCAGGCTGCCGAGGCGGCGAATGCGCGCGTCTCGGCCTCCACGGCCGTCCAGCGTGTCAAGCTCGGATTGAACAAGTCCCTGGTCATCGACCTTCCGGCCGATGCCTACGACATCCTGGTCGCCAACCCGTCCGTTGCCGACGCCGTCACGCGGACCGCGCGCCGGATCTACCTGTTCGGCAAGCAGGTCGGCGAAACCAACATCTTCGTCTTCGGCGCCAATGGAGAGCAGATCGCCTCGCTCGACCTCAGCATCGAGCGTGACGTCACCGGGCTGGAGGATTACCTCGAGAAATTCCTGCCGGACTCCAACATCAAGGTCGAGCTGATCAACGACAACGTCGTGCTGACCGGCGAGGTCGCCACGCCGCTCGATGCCCAGCGGGCCCAGCAGCTGGCCGAGATCTTCGTCTCCGGCGGTGAAGCGACGACGGGCCAGTATGCCCAGACCGCCACGGGCCAGGCATCCAACGGCGGCGGCGCCGACGTTGCCATCTCGAACCCGGATACGGCACGCCGGTCGTCCAAGATCGTCAACCTGCTGAAGATCGTCGGCGAGGACCAGGTGACGCTGAAGGTCACCGTCGCCGAGATCAGCCGCACGGTGATGAAACAGCTCGGAATGAAGGCGATCGCCAACGGCACCTCGTCGGATGGCATTTCATTCAACTCCATCGCCGACAGCTTCTCCGGCCTCGGCAAGCCGCTGACCAACAACTCCAGCATGCTGGCCGCCAACATCGGTTCGGTCACGCTGCAGAGCTATCTCAACGCCATGGAACAGACCGGTGTCATGAAGACGCTGGCGGAACCGACCCTGACGGCGGTGTCCGGCGAGCAGGCGCAGTTCCGTGTCGGCGGCGAGTTCAACATGGTCACCGGGCGTGACAGCAGCGACACCGGGGTCACCTATACCCTCTCCAAGGTGGAATACGGCATCGGGCTTGAATTCCTGCCCGTGGTCCTGTCGCCCGGCCGCATCAGCCTGAAGATCCGCACCACGGTTTCGGAGCCGACGACCCAGGGGTCGGTGGCCATGGCGGAGACGAACATCATCTCCATCCGCAAGCGCCTCGCCGACACCACGGTCGAGCTCCCGTCCGGCGGATCGATGATGATCGCCGGCCTCATCCAGGACGATGTTCGCCAGAACATCAACGGCATGCCCGGCCTGATGAAGCTGCCGGTGCTCGGAACCTTGTTCCGCAGCCGCTCCTTCGAACGCAACGAGACCGAACTGGTCGTCCTTGTCACGCCGTACCTGACCCGGCCGGTCGCGCGCAACGCGCTCGCCAAGCCGGACGACAATTTCAATCCCGCCAGCGATGGCGCCGGCATCTTCCTTGGCCGCGTCAACCGCGTCTACGGAACCATGAAAACCAACCGTCCGAACGGCCGCTATCACGGCGTGGTCGGCTACATCTACAAGTGATCGGGGGTACGAGTGTCATGTCCGAAGCGAACATGAAAAGAAGCGCAGCCAAGCGTGGTGCGGTCCGGACCGTCCTTCCGGTTCTTGTCCTGGCGGCGGCCACGGCCCTGGGCGGCTGTGCCTCCATGAAGCGGGATCACGTGATCGTCGGCTCGGTGCCGCAGGATTATCGCACCAATCATCCGATCACCATCGCCGAGCGGGAAGCGGTCTACGACGTTCCCGTGGCACAGGATGCCAAGGCGCTCTCGAAGGCCCAGGGAGACGCGATCCGCGGCTTCATGGCCGGCTACGAGCGCAGCAACGGCTCCGAGGTCCGGATCATCGTCCCCGTGGGCTCGCCCAACGCGGTCGGTGCCAGCCGGGTTGCCGGCGACATCGTCAACCTGATGACCCGCCACGGCGTTCCGGCCGGCCGCATCAACACCTACTCCTACGAGGGTGGCAGCGACGGCTATTCCGCGCCGATCCGCATCTCCTACACGCGGCTCATGGCATCCACCGACAAGTGCGGCCGCTGGCCCGACAACCTGTCGGAATCGACGGAAAACCGGAACTACGAGAACTTCGGCTGTTCCTACCAGAACAACCTGGCCGCCCAGGTCGCCAATCCGGCCGACCTGCTCGGACCGCGTCCTGAAGGCGAGATCGACGGGACCCGGCGCGCGGACGTCATCGGCAAGTACGAGACCGGAAAGTCCGGTTTCCAGGCCAACATCAGCTACTGAGCCATGAACGGGTGAAGACGATGGACAATCTGGCATACGATCAGCAACCCGCCGCGGACTACGCCGCGTCAGCCCGCGACATGGCTGAATTGCAGGCCATGCGCCCGGTCCCGCGTGTCTCGATACATGCCTTCTGCGAAACCGAGGGCGTGGCCAAGCCGGTCGAGCGGGCGGCCGAGGACCGGCGCATGGCGCGGGTGAATCTGAAGGTGATGCGCGGCGGTGTCGCCGCCGCCGCCGAGTATTATTCCGCCAATCCGACGCCCAATCTCATCGTCGTCGAAAGCCGGCGGGCGCCGGGCGACATGCTCGCCGAACTGGAGAGCCTCGCGGAGGTCTGCGATCCCTCGACCCGCGTCGTCATCGTCGGCCACTACAACGACGTCGGCCTCTACCGCGAGCTGGTCCGCAACGGCATCTCCGAATACATGGTCGCCCCGATCACGCTGGCCGACATCATGACCGTGGTCTCCAATCTCTTCGTCAACCCGGACGCCGAACCGCTGGGCCGCACGATCGCCTTCGTCGGCGCCAAGGGCGGGGTCGGCTCGTCGACGCTGGCCCACAACGCCGCATGGTCGATCTCGCAGCTCTTCCAGACCGAGACGATCATCGCCGATATGGATCTGCCCTTCGGCACGGCGAACATCAACTTCGACCAGGATCCGGCCCAGGGCATCGCCGAGGCGGTCTTCTCGCCCGAGCGCGTCGACGAGGTCTATCTCGACCGCCTGCTGGCGAAATGCTCGGAGCACCTGTCGCTGCTGGCGGCGCCCTCGACGCTCGACCGAGTCTACGATTTCCCCGAGGACGCCTTCATGTCGGTGGTCGAGGTCGTGCAGCGCACGGCGCCGCTGATCGTGCTCGACGTGCCGCACACCTGGAACGCCTGGACGCGCGACACGCTGGCCCAGGCCGACGAGGTGGTTCTCGTCGCCACGCCCGAACTGGCGAACCTGCGCAACACGAAGAACCTCGTGGATACGCTCAAGCGCATGCGCCCGAACGACAGCCCGCCCAAGCTCATCCTCAACCAGGTCGGTATTCCCAAGCGGCCCGAGATCGAGCCGGCTGACTTCTCCGGACCGCTCGACCTTGATCCGATCGCCATCATCCCGTTCGACCCGCAGCTCTTCGGAACCGCCGCCAACAACGGCCGGATGCTGGGCGAAATGGATGCCAGCCATGCCGTTTCACATACCGTCAACGAAATCGCCCATATCCTGACCGGACGGATGGAAATCCGGAAGAAGGAGAACAAGGGACTGGCGGGCATCCTCGGCAGGTTGGGCAAGAAGAAGTAACGGGACCTTTCCAGGGGATTGGTGGACAGCATGTTTGGAAAAAGAGGCAACGACAGCGGAAACAGGGGTGTGCCGGAATTCCGCGCGCCGGCCCAGGCCGGAGCGGTCCCGAGTGCTCCTTCGTCTTCCCAGCAGGCGCCTGCCGCGGCCAAGCCGCAGGCTCAGGCCAAGTCCGTGCCGCAGAAGGTCGCGCCGCCGCCGGCGCCTGCTCCCGCACGCCCCCAGCGGGAACGCTCCGACGCCTATTATGACACCAAGAGCCAGGTCTTCTCGGCTCTCATCGACACGATCGACCTGTCGCAGCTGGCCAAGCTGGATCCGGAATCGGCCCGCGAGGAAATCCGCGACATCGTCAATGACATCATCGCGATCAAGAATTTCGCGATGTCGATTGCCGAGCAGGAGGAACTGCTCGAGGACATCTGCAACGACGTGCTGGGTTTCGGTCCGCTGGAGCCGCTGCTGGCCCGCGACGACATCGCCGACATCATGGTCAACGGCGCCCAGAACGTCTACATCGAAGTCAACGGCAAGACCGAGAAGACGCCGGTTCGCTTCCGCGACAACCAGCAGCTTCTCAACATCTGCCAGCGCATCGTCAGCCAGGTCGGCCGCCGCGTCGACGAATCGAGCCCGATCTGCGACGCCCGTCTTATCGACGGCTCCCGCGTCAACGTCATCGCGCCGCCGCTGGCCATCGACGGCACCGCGCTCACCATCCGCAAGTTCAAGAAGGACAAGCTGACGCTTGACCAGCTCGTCAAGTTCGGCGCGATTTCCCCGGAAGGGGCCGAGGTTCTCAAGATCATCGGCCGGGTGCGCTGCAATGTCATCATTTCCGGCGGCACGGGCTCCGGCAAGACCACGCTGCTCAACTGCCTGACCAACTACGTCGACAAGGACGAGCGCGTCATAACCTGCGAGGACTCCGCGGAACTGCAGCTCCAGCAGCCCCACGTGGTGCGGCTGGAAACCCGTCCGCCGAACCTCGAGGGAGAGGGCGAGATCACCATGCGTGATCTGGTGAAGAACTGCCTGCGCATGCGACCCGAGCGGATCATCGTCGGCGAAGTGCGCGGATCGGAGGTCTTCGACCTGCTGCAGGCCATGAACACCGGCCACGACGGCTCGATGGGCACCATCCACGCCAACACGCCGCGCGAATGCCTGAACCGAATGGAATCCATGATCGCCATGGGCGGCTTCACGCTGCCGCAACGCACCGTGCGCGAGATCATCGTCGGCTCCGTGGACGTCATCATCCAGGCTGCGCGCCTGCGCGACGGTTCCCGCCGCATCACCCACATCACCGAGGTGATCGGCATGGAAGGCGACATGATCACGACGCAGGATCTCATGCTCTACGACATGAAGGGCGAGGACGCGCACGGCAAGATCATCGGCGAGCATCGCGCCACGGGCATCGGGCGCCCGCACTTCTGGGATCGCGCCCGCTACTACGGCGAGGAAGCGCGCCTCGCCAATGCCTTGTCGGCCATGGAAGAGAAGCAGCACGCCTGATGGGCGGGGCGTTCATGAAAAGAGACCGTCATGTTCGGTATTGATATCACAGTCCTGGCCATCATTGCCCTCGTCGGCCTGTCGGCCGGCGCCGTGGCCTATGCCTTCCTGTTCAACCGGATCGAGAACGAGCGCCAGAGCGGTCGCCGTATCGAGATGGTCAAGCAGGCGGAGACCGATCGCACGGTCGTCAAGGCCACTCGCGACCGCAACCAGGAGGCCGCCCGCCGCCGCAAGAACATCCAGGACACGCTCAAGGAGCTGGAGGAAAAGCAGAAGACCACGACGGCCGCGATGCGCCGGGCACCGCTGAAGATCCAGATCAAGCAGGCGGGCATGGACGTTCCGGTCCAGCGCTTCTACATCATCTCGGTCATCATCGGCGTGGTTGTTGCAGGCGCGGCCGGCATCAGCGGTGCGCTGCCCATGCCCCTCGTCACGGTCCCCGCCATCTTTGCCGCGGCTGCCTTCGGCGTGCCGCGCTGGTTCATCGCCTTCCAGCGGGGACGCCGCGTCAAGAAGTTCCTGGTCGAGTTCCCCAATGCGCTCGACGTCATCGTGCGCGCCGTCAAGTCCGGCCTTCCGATCAACGACGGCATCCGCCTGATCGCCTCCGAGGCGCAGGAGCCGGTCAAGACCGAGTTCCGCCGCATCGTCGAGGCGCAGCAGATCGGCATGTCCATCCCCGAGGCGGCCATGCGCATGCCCGAGACCATGCCGTGCCCGGAAGCAGCCTTCTTCGGCGTGGTCATCCAGATCCAGCAGCAGGCCGGCGGCAATCTGTCGGAAGCGCTGGGCAACCTGTCGCGCGTCCTGCGTGACCGCAAGAAGATGAAGGATCGCGTCCAGGCGCTGGCGATGGAAGCCAAGGCCTCCGCCATCATCATCGGCGCGCTGCCCTTCGTGGTCGCCTTCCTCGTCTACATGTCGAGTCCCAGCTACATCAAGCCGCTGTTCACGACCTCGCAGGGCCACATGCTGCTGGCCGGCGCCGCGGTGTGGATGTCGATCGGCATCTTCATCATGAAGAAAATGATGGACTTTGAGGTCTGATCCATGTCGTCCGATCAAGTCGCAGCCGCCATATTCGACCCCGCATTCCTGATTGCCCTGCTGGTCGCGATCGCGGTCTTCGCCACCATCTTCACCGTCATGCCGTCGCTCGGCGGCAACGAGTTGAAATCGCGCATGAACGCGGTGGCCCTGGAACGTGACGAACTGCGGGCGCGCCAGCGCGCCCAGCTTGCCGCCGAAAGCGACCGCAAGCGCCGCGGCCTGCGCGAGCAGGATGGCGGCGGCATGAAATCCATCGTCGACAAGCTCGACCTGCGCAAGGCGCTGGCCGACGAGAAAACGACCGCGTCATTGCGCATGGCCGGTTTCCGCGGCCAGAACCCGCTCACCAAGTTCCTGTTCTTCCGGCTCGTCCTGCCGGCGGTGGGCTTCGTGATCGTCGGCTTCTACGTCTTCGTCCTCGGCAACCTGACCGACAAGCCGTTCTTCGTCCGGCTTTTCGTCGCCATCCTGGGCGCCTATGCCGGCTTCTATGCACCGGTCATCTACGTCAAGAACCTGGCCTCCAAGCGCCAGCTCTCGATCCGCCGGGCATGGCCCGATGCGCTTGACCTGCTGCTGATCTGCGTGGAATCGGGCATGTCGGTCGAGGCCGCGTTCCGCCGCGTCGCCGACGAGATCGGGGCCCAGTCGATCGATCTCGCCGAGGAATTCGTGCTGACCAATGCGGAACTGTCGTTCCTGCCGGAACGCCGCCAGGCGTTTGACAACCTGGCCAGCCGTACCGGCCTGGACTCGGTGAAGAGCGTGGCGCAGGCCCTGATCCAGGCCGAACGCTACGGTACGCCCGTGGCCCATGCATTGCGCGTGCTGGCCAACGAAAGCCGCGACCATCGCATGAACGAGGCGGAAAAGAAGGCCGCGGCGCTACCGCCCAAGCTGACCGTCCCGATGATCCTGTTCTTCCTGCCGGTGCTGTTCATCGTCATTCTCGGTCCGGCCGGCATCAACATCTCGCAGAAGGGCGGCCTGTTCCCGAACTGACGCTACCGCCTGCAACGAAACCAGAACGAAAAGCCCCGGTGCCTTCCGCCCGGGGCTTTTCCGTTTCGGCAAGGCCGGGCGGTCAGGACAACGGGCGATCCCGGGTCAGTCGCGATCGCCGCGTGTGAGCGGCTCGCCCATCGGGACACACGGGTTGCGGGGGGCAGGGCAGGCGGAGTGTCCGGACGGTTATCCTTCGCAGGCATCTCCCATCAGCGAAGAGGTAGTTGCCATCGAGGCATTGACGCGTCCGGCCTCTGTGCAAACGCGAAACCGGCCCGTGGAGACGGGCCGGCGAAAACGGTCTGCGGATGTCGGCGGCGAACCTCAGTTCGTCGCCTTGTCCTTCTTGTCGGAAAGCTTGGCCCAGCTGTTCTGCTGCGACAGGATCGAGCGCAGGTAGGCGACATTGGCCTTGGCCTGTTCGGGGTCCAGCTCCTGCGAGGCAATCTGCTCGGCTTCCTGGAACCGGCCCTGCAGCCCGACGACGAGTGCCAGGTTCTGCCGCACGCGGCTGTCGGCGCCGGGTGCCTCGGCGGCGCGCCGCATGTAGCTTTCCGCCGTGTTCAGGTCGCCGGAAAGCACGTAGGACATGCCGAGGTTTGAGAGCACCGACGGCTCCTGCGGCTTCAGCGTCAGGGCCTTCTGGTAGAGGGTGCGCGCATCCTCGGTCCGGCCGAGCTGGTCAAGGATGGCCGCTTCCGCTGAAACCAGCCGCCAGTCCGGATATTCCGGCGTCTGTGCCCGGCGCACGGCGTCGAGCGCCGGTTCCAGCTGGCCGGCCGCGGCCAGTGCCTTGCCGTAGGCGGCCAGCACGTCGCGGTCGTTGGCATGGAAGATGGCGGTCTTGCGCATCACGGCCAGGGCCTGGTCGTTGCGGTTCGTCATCATCAGGATCTTGCCATAGGCCATCGCGACGGCCTTGTTCTTGGGATCGCGCGTATAGGCCTTGCCGTAGCTGTCCGTTGCCGCACCGAGCTCTGATTCGTTCATCTGCTCGATCGGCTTTGACAGCCGTGGACCGACGGACCCGGTCGTTATCGACCGGTTGGCACATCCCGCCACGCCCAGCGCAAGGGCGAGAACGCTGGCCGTTGCAAGGCCGGAGAGGCGGAAACGGGTTGGGCGCGTCTTGGAAGTCATGCGGCTCACCTGCTGAATCGATGCCGGCACCGGCCGGTCCCCTTCCCTGTGAGCAATAATCTGTTAACCCTAACAGAGCGTTAATGACCCCGCCCGAAGGAGCCCTCATGCCCGTCTCTCTCGTCGCCGGACCGGTATCCGAAGCCCGTCCCGTCCACTGCATCCGCAAGAAGGAACTGGCATCGTCCGGGCTGGACCCGGCAACGCTCGCCTGGGCCACGGCCAACGGGTTCGAGGGCAGCGAAGGCGAGGTCCTCATCCTGCCGGGCGAGGGCGGGGCGGTCGCCGGCGCGCTCTTCGGTCTCGGCGACGGCATGACCGGCGGTTATGGCGCGCTCGGCTTCGGGGCGCTCGCCAGCCGTCTGCCGGAAGGCACCTGGGCCTTCGCGGCCACACCCGGAAACGCCGATCTCGCCTGCCTCGGCCTGCTGCTCGGCGGCTATGCCTTCACCCGTTACGGCAGGAAGGAGACCCGCGCGCTCACCTTCGTCGCGCCGGATGGCGTGGACGCGGACGCGGTCTCGCGGCGCGCAGCCGCTCACCGCCTGACCCGCGATCTCGTCAACACGCCGGCTTCCGACATGGGGCCGTCCGCGCTGGAGGCGGCCGCCCGCGATCTCGCCGCGCGCCATGGCGCAAGCGTCGCGGTGACAGAAGGGGACGATCTGCTGAGGCAGAACTTCCCCATGATCCATGCCGTCGGCCGCGCGGCTGCCGACGCTCCGCGCCTGATCGATCTGCGCTGGGGCGACGAGGCCGCGCCGAAGGTCACGCTGGTCGGCAAGGGTGTCTGCTTCGATACCGGCGGGCTCGACATCAAGCCGCCCAGTTCCATGCTCAACATGAAGAAGGACATGGGAGGCGCGGCCAACGTGCTGGGGCTTGCCGACATGCTGATGGGCGCGGGCGCGAAAATCCGCCTGCGCGTCCTCATCCCGGCCGTGGAGAATTCCATCGCCGGCAATGCCTTCCGGCCCGGCGACATCCTGCAAAGCCGGCAGGGCCTGACCGTCGAGATCGGCAACACCGATGCGGAAGGCCGCCTGGTCCTCGCCGATGCCCTGACCCTGGCCGGCGAGGAAAGCCCGGACCTGGTGGTCGACATGGCGACGCTCACCGGCGCGGCGCGCGTGGCGCTGGGGCCGGACCTGCCGCCGTTCTACACCGCCGACGAGGCGCTGGCAGGCGCCCTCGCCGAGGCGGCCGGCGACAGGGCCGATCCACTCTGGCGCATGCCGCTCTGGTCGCCCTACGACAAGGATCTGTCCTCCAAGGTGGCTGACATGAACAATGTCACCACCGGGGGCTTCGCCGGCTCGGTGACCGCGGCGCTCTTCCTGCAGCGCTTCGCCGGCGGCGCCAGGAGCTGGGTCCATCTCGACGTTTTCGCCTGGAACCCGGCCGCCCGCCCGCACGGGCCCGTGGGCGGCGAGGCGCAGGGCATCCGCGCGCTGGAAAAGGTGATCCGCGACCGGTTCGGCTGACCTTCCGGCAGCCGTGAAAAACGGATACGGTTCCGAAACATTCAATGCACGGAAACGCCGATGTCCATCCACATGAGGCCGAGCCAGGCCCTGCGCCTGTGGCAGCAGGCGGCGCTCGACGAAGCCGCCGCGGGTCGGCCGGACCTGAGCTTTCGCCAGGCCGCCATCCTGCTGACCATCTATCTCGACCCGCCGCCGCACACCGTGCGCGGCCTTGCCGCGCGTCTCAACGTCACCAAGCCGGTCGTCACCCGCGCGCTTGATACCATGGGCGCGCTCAACCTCGTCTCCCGTCACCGCGATCCCGCCGACCGGCGCAACGTGCTGATCCGGCGCACGGTCGAGGGCTCCCTTTATGTCGAGAGCTTCGGCGACCGGATCGTCGCCCGTGCCGCGGAGTTGCCGCTTTGACCGGGCTGGACCGGAGGCTCAACCTGTTCCGCCCGGACCTTGCCGACGTCCGGCTGCGCGGCCGGGTGCAGGCGGAGCGCTACGGGACCGGCGACCCCGCATCGGTGATCGCGCCCGTCGCCGACGTGAAATCGGCCCCTGACGCGGCGGCCGGAATGGACACGCAGCTCCTGCTCGGCGATGCGGTCGATGTCTTCGAGCGCCGGAACGGATGGGCCTGGGTACAGGCCCGGCGTGATCGCTACGTCGGCTATGTCGCCGAAACGGCCCTTGGCTCGCCTGCCGCCGAACCGACCCACCAGGTTGCCGTACCGCGCACCTTTGCCTATCCCGAGCCGGACATGAAACGGCCGGTCACCCGCTGCCTCTCGATGGGAAGCCGGTTCCGGGAAATCGGCCGTGCCGAAACGCGGGGACTGGCCTACAGCCGCACCGAGGCCGGGGACTGGGTGGTGCTGCCGCACCTCGAACCGGTCGGCGCCACGCCGCCGGCAACCGACTTCGTGGCGGTCGCGGAGAGCCTGCTGCACACGCCCTATCTCTGGGGCGGCACCTCGGGCTTCGGCATCGACTGTTCCGGCCTTGTCCAGCTGTCGCTGCGCATGGCGGGACACGACGTCGTGCGCGATACCGACATGCAGGAGGCCGACCTCGGCGAGCGAATCGGCCAGGCCGACCTGCGCCGTGGCGATCTGGTCTTCTGGAAGGGCCATGTCGCCATCATGCTGGACGGGTCGATGATGATCCATGCCAACGGTCACACCATGACCACGGCGCTGGAACCGCTCGCCGCGGCCATCCTTCGCATCAGCTATCTCTATGGGCAGCCGACGGCCTTCAAGCGGGTGATCTGAAGCAGTTCCGGCGAAGGCGCACACCGGCTTCGCATCCGGATTTTCAATACCCCGCCTGCGGATCGATGACGTTCTCCAGCGGCAGGCCTTCGCGTTGGCGCCTGATCTGGCCCATCACGTAATCGACCACGGAACTGCGTTTTGACCAGGCGGCCGCATGGGGCGTGATGACCAGGTTCGGCGCATCCCAGGCCGGATGGTCCGCTGGCAACGGCTCCGTCTCGAACACGTCCAGCGAGGCGCCGGCCAGCGTCCCGTCCTGCAGCGCCGCGACGACATCGGCATCGACCTGGGTCTTGCCACGCCCGGCATTGATGTAGACCGGTGCGCCGAACACCCCGTCGCGGGCCAGCTTTTCCAGGAAGGCGCGATTGACCAGGCCTTCCGTTTCCGCCGTTCGCGGCAGGAGCGAGACCAGGAAATCCGTCTGGGCGAGGAAGCCGTCCAGTTCGCCCTCGCCGGCAAAACAGGTCATCCCGTCGATTGCCTTGCGCGTCCGGCTCCAGCCGGACAGCCGGAAGCCGAAGGGCTTCAGCTTGGCGGCAGCATCCTGGCCCAGTACGCCCAGCCCCATGAGGCCGACGCGCACGTCCTCCGCGCCCGGTTGCGACAGCGCTCGCCAGGTGTGGTCGCGCTGCTGCATGGCGTAGCGGCCGTGCTGGCGCAGGTGCGCCAGGCATTGCAGCACGATCCATTCGCTCATCCGGTGGGTGAGATCGTCGCCCACGTAGCGCACGATCGGGATCGGCGGCAGCGCAACGCCGGACCGGGTGATGTGATCGACCCCGGCGCCAAGCGAGAACAGCGCGGACATGTGGCCGACCCGGTCCAGCAGCGCCGCATCCGGCGCCCAGACGATGGCATGGCTGCAGGCACGCAGCACGCTGTCCGGCAGGTCCGGCCTGTACCAGTGGACCGTCTCGCCGGGGTAACGCTCCGCAAAGACCGGCAGCCAGTCCTCCGGACTGTCGTCACCCACGGCGACGAGAATGCCCTTGTCGCTCATTGCCCTGCCTCCGAAAGCCTTGCCGCCAGCGCAGCCCGGTCCTGCGCCGCGAACCAGTTGAGCGCCAGCAGCGCGAAGCCGTTTCGGAACGTCCCGGCCCGGGCCGCGTCGAGCGCTTCCTCGACCGGCACCGCGAGCGGCTGGATGTCTTCGTCCTCGTCCTCGCCGGCCGTCTGCGGCAGGTTGGCGCTGTCCACCCCCGCCAGGAAGAGGTAGGCGTGTTCGGTGGTGATGCCCGGCGAGGGCAGGAACTCCAGGCACGGTATCATCGCCGTTGCTGCAAGCCCGGTTTCCTCTTCCAGTTCGCGCCGTGCCGATGCGGCGGGCGCCTCGCCATCCTCCACGCCACCGGCGACGATTTCGACCAGCGAGCCGATCCCGGTCGCCAGGTGGGCCGCCGCCCGGTACTGGCGGATGAGCACGAGACGGTCGCGCCCGGGGTCCCAGGCGATGACCGCGGCCACTTTCGCGCCCTCGTGGATGTCGCGCGTCATCGCGTTGCTCCAGCCGCCATCGTGCATGCGGTGGCGGAGCACGAAACGCACCATCCGCCGGAAGCCCTCTGAGAGCACGCTGCGACCGCTGATCTCGGTCTCGACCGGCCGGTCTTCGAGGGACATGCCGGTCACTGGCTGACCACGCCGGCAGGCGCCGTCTCGATATTGAAGGCCGCGGCGATCAGCGCGCGCGTGTAATCAGTCTGCGGGTTCTCGAAGATCTGGTCCGCCGGCCCGTATTCCACCACGCGGCCGTTGCGCATCACCACCACGTCGTTCGCCAGCGCCCGCACGACCTTGAGGTCGTGGCTGATGAACAGGTAGGCGAGATCGTGCCGCTTCTGCAGGTCGCGCAGCAGGTCCACCACCTGCGCCTGCACGCTCATGTCCAGCGCCGACGTCGGCTCGTCCAGCATGACGAAACGCGGGTTCAGCACCATGGCGCGCGCGATCGCGATGCGCTGGCGCTGGCCGCCGGAAAACTCGTGCGGGTACCGGTGCCGGCTTTCCGGTTCCAGCCCCACTTCCTTGAGGACCGACACCACGCGGGCGTCGCGTTCGGCGCGGTTCAGGTCGGGGAAGTGGATCGCCATGCCTTCCTCGATGATCTCCGAGATCGACATGCGCGGGCTGAGCGATCCGTAGGGATCCTGGAACACGATCTGGAGCTGCGAGCGCAGCGGCCGCATGTCCTTGAAGGAATAGCCGTCGATCCGCTTGTCCTCGAAGGTGATGGCGCCCTGCGACGAGATCATGCGCGAGAGCGCCAGGCCGAGCGTGGTCTTGCCCGAGCCCGATTCGCCGACGACGCCGAGCGTCTGGCCGGCCTTCACCGTCACGTCGATACCGTCGACGGCCTTCACGTGGTCGACGACCTTGCGGAAGAAGCCTTCCTTGATCGGGAACCAGACCTTGACCTGCTCGCCCTTCATCACCGTTGCCGCCGAGGCGTCCCCCCGGGGCGGCTTGCCCTTCGGTTCCGCGGCCAGCAGGTGGCGGGTGTAGTCGTGTTGCGGGTTCTCGAAGATCTCGCGCGTCGGGCCGCTCTCGACGATCTTGCCCCCGGTCATCACGCAGACCCGGTCGGCGATCTTGCGTACGATGCCGAGGTCGTGGGTGATGAACAGCATCGACATCTTGTGCTGCGTCTTCAGCCGGTCGAGCAGTTCCAGGATCTGCGCCTGCACCGTCACGTCCAGTGCCGTCGTCGGCTCGTCGGCGATCAGGAGGCGCGGCTCGTTGGCCAGCGACATGGCGATCATCACGCGCTGGCGCTGGCCGCCGGACAATTGGTGCGGATAGGAGCCGAGGCGCTTCTCCGGTTCACGGATGCCGACCTGGTTCAGCAGTTCCAGCACGCGCGCGCGGGCGCTGGCGTCGTCCATGCCCTGGTGCAGCTTCAGCACTTCCGCGATCTGCTTCTCGATCGTGTGCAGCGGGTTGAGCGACGTCATCGGCTCCTGGAAGATCATCGAGATCTCGTTGCCGCGCACGCGCATCAGGTCGCGCTCGTCGTGGTCGAGCAGGTCCTCGCCCTCGAACAGGATCCGCCCGGACGGGTGGCTCGCCGCCGGGTAGGGCAGCAGCTTGAGCACCGACAGCGCGGAGACCGACTTGCCGGAACCCGATTCGCCGACCAGCGCCACGGTCTCGCCGTGCTTGATGTCGAACGAGATGTGATCGACCGCCAGCACGTCCTTGCCGCCGGCCTTGAAGGCCACGGCGAGGTTCTCGACGGAAAGCAGGGGGGCGTCGCTCATCGGAAG
This sequence comes from Zhengella mangrovi, assembly GCF_002727065.1. Classification (GTDB taxonomy): domain Bacteria; phylum Pseudomonadota; class Alphaproteobacteria; order Rhizobiales; family Rhizobiaceae; genus Zhengella; species Zhengella mangrovi. The sequence continues at coordinate 750,579 of NZ_PDVP01000001.1, forward strand.
GTCTTCCTCGGGTCGAAGGCGTCGCGCGTTGCCTCTCCGACGAAGATCAGCAGCGACAGCATCAGCGAGATGACCACGAAGCCGGTAAAGCCGAGCCAGGGCGCCTGCAGGTTTTCCTTGCCCTGCGCCAGCAGTTCGCCGAGCGACGCCGAGCCGGGCGGCAGGCCGAGGCCGAGGAAGTCCAGCGAGGTCAGCGAGGTGATCGAGCTGTTGAGGATGAACGGCAGGAAGGTCAGCGTCGCCACCATGGCATTGGGCAGCAGGTGGCGGAACATGATCGTCCGGTTGGAAACGCCGAGCGCCCGCGCCGCGTTGACATATTCGAAGTTGCGCGCGCGCAGGAATTCCGCCCGTACCACGCCGACGAAGGACACCCAGGAGAACATCAGCATGATGCCGAGCAGGATCCAGAAACCGGGCGGCAGCACCGAGGCGATGATCAGGATGAGGAACAGCACCGGGATGGACGACCAGATCTCGATGAAGCGCTGGAACAGCAGGTCGACCCAGCCGCCGAAATAGCCCTGGACCGCGCCGGCGCTTACGCCGAGGATGGCGGAGAAGAACGTCAGGCTGAGCCCGAACAGGACCGAGATGCGGAACCCGTAGATCACCCGGGCCAGCACGTCGCGCGCCTGGTCGTCGGTGCCGAGCCAGTTCCAGTTGCCCATGTTGCAATTGGGGTCGTTCACGCCCTCGGTATACTGCTTGCAGCGCTCTTCCGGCGTGTACAGCCACGACGGCTTGGCCGGCGCGGCCTGCGGGATCTCCCGGTTCACCGTGCGGTAGTTGTAGCGCACCGGCGGCCAGATCATCCAGCCGTTCGACTGGATCTCGTCCTGGATCACCGGGTCCCGGTAGTCGGTGACGGCCAGGAAGCCGCCGAACTTCTCTTCCGGGTAGTCGACCAGCACCGGCGCCAGGATCTCGCCCTTGTAGGACACCAGCAGCGGCTTGTCGTTGGCCACGAACTCGGCGAACAGCGAGACGATGAACAGCACTAGGAACAGCCAGAGCGACCAGTAGCCGCGCTTGTTGGCCTTGAAGTTCTGCCAGCGCCGCTGGTTGAGCGGCGACAGGAAGGGCCGCTTTCCCGGCGCCGTGGTGTCGCGTGACGAGACGGCGGTATCGCTCATGTCAGACATCCCTCCGCTCGAAGTCGATCCTGGGATCGATCCAGGTATAGGTGAGGTCGGATATCAGCCCGACCAGCAGCCCCATCAGCGAGAAGATGTAGAGCGTGGCGAAGACGACCGGGTAGTCGCGGTCGAGCACCGACTTGAAGCCGAGCAGGCCGAGCCCGTCCAGCGAGAAGATCTGCTCGATCAGCAGGGAACCGGTGAAGAAGGCCGTGATGAAGGCGCCGGGAAAGCCGGCGATGATGATCAGCATGGCGTTGCGGAAGACATGGCCGTAGAGCACCTGCCGTTCGCCCAGCCCCTTGGCCCGGGCCGTCACCACGTACTGTTTCTTGATCTCGTCGAGGAAGGAGTTCTTCGTCAGCAGCGTCAGCGTGGCGAACTGCGACAGCACCATGGCGGTGATCGGCAGCGTGATGTGCCAGAGATAGTCGAGGATGCGGGCGGGCCAGGACAACTGGTCCCAGTTTTCCGACGTCAGGCCCCGCAGCGGGAAGAAATCCCAGTAGGAGCCGCCGGCAAACAGCACGATCAGCAGCACCGCGAACAGGAAGCTCGGGATGGCGTAGCCGACGATGATGACCGCGGAGGTCCAGATGTCGAACGGCGAGCCGTCCTTCACTGCCTTGCGAATGCCGAGCGGGATCGAGATGGAGTAGGAGATCAGCGTCAGCCACAGGCCGAGCGAGATCGACACCGGCATCTTTTCCAGGATCAGGTCGATGACCGAGGTGGAGCGGAAATAGCTCTCGCCGAAATCGAAGCGGGCGTAGTTCCACAGCATCATGCCGAAGCGCTCGTACCACGGCTTGTCGAATCCGAACTGCTTTTCGAGCTGCTTGATGAACTCCGGGTCGAGACCCTGCGCGCCGCGGTATTTCGACGAGACGTCGCCGCCGCCCGAATCGAAGCCCTGGTTCTGGCCGCCGAAATCGCCGCCGCCGCCGGAAATCCGGTCCGTTGCGCTGCCGCCCTGGCCGGTCAGCTGGGCAATCACCTGTTCCACCGGTCCGCCGGGGGCGAACTGGATCACCGCGAAGGAGACGGCCATGATGCCGAACAGCGTCGGGATCATCAGCAGCAGTCGCCTGAGAATATAGGCGCCCATCAGGCCGCACCCCGCTTCGTCATGGTCCGCCGTGCCGGATCAAGCCTTGCCAATCGCCCGCGCCTTCTCTTCGTCCATCCACCACAGCCGCTCGGGCGAAAACCCGTAGTCCGGCTTGTTTTCGTCGAATCCGAACATGTCCCAGTAGGCTGTCCGGTGATTCGCAGCATGCCAATTTGGAATCCAGTCTCGCCGCGCGCGCAAGACCCGGTCGAGCGCCCGCATGGCAATGGTCAGGTCCTCGCGGCTCTTCGCGGCGCCAACCGAGTCCAGCAGTGCATCCACCGCCGGGTCTGCTGTGCCCGGCAGGTTGCGCGTTCCCGGCGCCGCCGCGGCTTCGGCGGAAAAGATCAGCGCCAGGCCCTCCCGGGTCGGCGTGGCACCATGGTTGAGCGCGATGCCCACCATGTCGAAATCGTAGTCGCGCAGCCGCGTCTCGAACTGCGAGGCATCGACCATGCGCGAGGCCGCGTCGAAGCCGACCGCCCGCAGGTTCTCGATGAAGGGCTGCAGCACGCGTACGAAGGTCTGGTCGCGGACGAGGATCTCCAGCGTCAGCGTCTTGCCGGTGGCATCGGCCAGCATCCCTTCGCTGGTGCGCCGGAAACCCATGTCCCCGAGCAGCCGCGCGGCCTGCGAGAGAAGCCGCCGGTCGCGCCCCGATCCGTCCGAGACGGGCATGGTCACCGGGTCGCCAAAGACCTCCTCCGGCAACCCCTCGCGCAGTGGTTCCAGCAGGCGCAGTTCGGCATCCGATGGCGGCCCTTCGGCGATGAAGTCGGAGCCGGTGAAAAGCGATTGAGAGCGCTCGTAGGAGCCGTAGAAAAGCTTCTCGCGCGTCCACTCGAAATCGAAGCACAGGTTGATCGCTTCCGCCATGCGCCGGTCCGCGAGGTGCGGCCGCCGGCGGTTGACCGCCCAGCCCTGCATGGAGGCGAATTTCTCCCGGTCGAAGGTCCGCTTCACCACCTTGCCTTCGGCGAGCGCCGGGAAATCGTACTCGGTGGCCCAGGTCTTGGAGGTGAATTCCTCCCGGAACAGCGTGATGCCCTTCTTGAAGGCCTCGAACCCGGCCTGCCGGTCGCGGTAATAGTCGATGCGGATGCGGTCGAAATGGAACTGGCCGCGCATCACCGGCAGGTCGCGGCCCCAGTAGTCCGGTACGCGCTCGTATTCCACGAAGAGGCCGGCCTGGGCTTCCGCCACGCGGTAGGGGCCCGACGCCATCAGTGCCGTCATCCGGGTCTGGTCGAAGGCCATGCCGTCGAAAAAGGCCTTCTGCAGGATCGGGAAGGTGGCCGCCGTCAGGATGGTGCGGTCGGACTGGCTGCCCGAGAAGACGAGATCGACCGTGAACGGGTCGACGGCCTCGGCCCTGACCAGTTCGCGCAGCGGCTGGCTCAGCGCCGGATGGGCCTCCGGCGTCTTGAAGGTCATGTAGGTGAAGACCACGTCGTCGGCGGTCACCGGCGCGCCGTTGTGGAAGCGGGCCTGGTCGCGAAGCCGGAAGCGGTAGCGGTTGCGGTCGGGCGAAATGGTCACGCTCTCGGCCAGCAGCCCGTAGATGGCGTCCGGTTCGTCCAGCGCGCGCTCCATCAGCGAATCGAAGCACAGCTCCATGCGCATGGGCGCATTGCCCCGGAAGGTGAAGCTGTTCAGCGTGTCGAAGGTCTGGGCGCCCTGGTTGTAGGCCCAGTTGGGCGGCGAGAAGTTGAACGTGCCGCCGGACGGGGCACCCGGGTCGGCGTAGTCGAACTGCTCGAACCCCGGCGGATATTTGAAGCTGCCGAAGGCCGACAGCCCGTGCAGCGGCTCGTTGTCCGGCAGGGCGGCGAGGCCCGGCAGCGGCAGGAGGGGCATCGCCGCCGCCGATCCGGCAAGCGTCAGGAAGCGCCGGCGCGTCGTCTCGTGCGCCATGCCGGTCAGCCTTCCTTCTGGATGCGCGCGGCCTTGTCGGCATCCCACCACCAGACGGTCGGGAAGCCGTTGCTGTATTCCGGCAGCGGATCGGGCCGGCCGAAGCGGTCCCAGTAGATCATCCGGTCATAGGGATAATACCACTGCGGGATCACGTAGTTGTGGTGCAGCAGCGCCCGGTCCAGCGCCCGCGTCGCTGCCACCAGCGTGTCGCGGTCCTTGGCGAAGATCACCTCGTCGATCAGCCGGTCGATGCCGTCGTCGGCGATGCCGGCGAAATTGCGCGACCCTTCCCGGTCCTTCGATTCCGATCCCCAGTAGTTGCGCTGCTCGTTGCCCGGCGACAGGCTCTGGCCCCAGGTGCTGATGATCATGTCGTAGTCGAAGGCGCGCCAGCGGTTGATGTAGGAGGAGGTCTCGATCTCGCGGTAGCTCGCGTCGATGCCGATCTTGCGCAGGTTGTCGACGTAGGGCAGCACGATCTTGTCGAAGTTGCGCCCCGAGATGTCGAGGATCTCGAAGGTCAGCGGCTCGCCCGTCTCGGTATGAACCATCTTGCGGTCCGTGATCGCATAGCCCGCCTCGCGCAGCAGCCGGACCGCCTCGCGCAGGTTGTTGCGCAGCTTGGCGTCGGTGCCGGCCACCGGGTTGCTGTAAACCTCGGTGAACACGGTCTCCGGCACCAGCTCGCGGTATTTCTCGAGGATCTCGAGTTCCTTGCCCTGCGGCAAGCCGGAAGACGCCAGTTCCGTTCCCGCGAAGTAGCTGTCGTTGCGCAGGTACAGGTCGTAGAGCACGGTCCGGTTCGTGGTCTCGAAATCGAAGGCGAAGTTGAGTGCCCGGCGCACCCGCCAGTCCTGGAACTTCTTGCGCCGCAGGTTGGGCACGAAGGCCTGCATCGAGCCCGACGCGCGGTCCGGGAAGGTCTCCAGCTTGACGAAACCCTTGGCACGGCCCGGGAACAGCGACGGCTCGTAGGCCGTCACCCAGTTCTTGGCCGAGTTCTCGAGCCGGAAGTCATAGGCATCCGCCTTCAGCGCCTCCACGATCACTGCGCCGTCGCGATAATACTCGTAGGCGATCTCGTCGAAGTTGTTCTGCCCGACATTCGAGGGCAGGTCGGCGCCCCAGTAGTCCTTGACCCGTTCGAAGGTGATCGACCGTCCCGCATCCACCTTGCCGATCCGGTAGGGGCCGGATCCCAGCGGCGGTTCCAGCGTGCTCTGGGCCACGTCGCGCTGCTTGCCGTCGGCGCCGGTGCCTTCCCACCAGTGCTTTGCCAGCACCATGAGCTGGCCCATGATGTGCGGCAGTTCCCGGTTGCCGCGCACGTTGAACAGGAAGGTGACCTCGCCGTCGCCGGAGACCTCCGCCTTGACGACGTTGCGATAGTAGAAGCGCACCTGCGGGTTCAGCTCGACCTGTTTCTCGAAGCTCCACACCACGTCGTCGGCGGTCACCGGCTTGCCATCATGCCAGCGCGCCTTGGGGTTCATCCGGAAGGATACCCAGGAAAAGTCGGCCGGGTAGCGGATCGCCTCGGCCAGCAGGCCGTATTCTGCGGAAATGTTCAGCTCGTCGAGGCTGGACACCATCAGCGTCTCGAACACGAGCCCGAGCCCGGTGGCGGCCTCGCCCTTGGTCGGAACAGGGTTGAACGTGTCGAACGATCCCATCGAGGCCAGCCGCGCCCGGCCGGTCTTCGGCGCGTCCGCATTGACGTAGTCGAAGCGGCTGAAGCCTTCCGGGTATTTCGGCGTGCCGGTGAGCGCCGTGGCGTGGTGCCAGGCCTCGGCGTCGCGCGCCGCGGCATCGGGCAGGGCAGGGTTCTCGATCGGCGTTTCCTGCGCCGCCGCGCGGCGCATGGCGAGCGGCATGAGCGCGGCCGAAATCAGCAGATTGCGGCGGGTCAGGAGGAGATTGGGAAATGCCATGAGTTGCCTGTCCTTCCATGCCTTGGCCATTGGTGGAAAGCGCGCCCGCAAACGCGCTGATCACGTTTCGTAACCTATGGCTTTTTGTGGCGATTGAAAGAGCGGCAAGCCCTTCCAACATGACAGGAACATTAAAAAAGCCGGCTGCGAGGCCGGCTTCTTTCAAATCGTCGTGATGGGGCGGACCTTACTCGGTCTTGCCCTCGGCCGGGGCCGCGTTCGCGTCGCCAGCCGCCGGAGCCGCGGCCGCATCGCCGTTGGCGGCCGGTGCCGCGGCATCGCCTGCGGCCGGCAGCGGGTAGGGCGTGTCTTCCTGCGTGCGCAGCCAGGCCAGCAGGTTGGCGCGGTCCTCCACCTTCTTCAGGCCGGCGAAGCCCATGGCGGTTCCGCTGATGTATTTCTTCGGAGCGGCCAGGAAGTGGTTCAGGTGGTCATAGTCCCAGACCAGCGACTGGCCCTGGGAGAACTCCTGCATGGAGCCCGAGTAGGAGAAGCCCTCGTGGCTGGCGATCGGCCGGCCGACGACGCCCCAGAGGTTCGGGCCCACCTTGTTGGCGCCGCCCTTGTCCACGGTGTGGCACGCGGCGCACTTCTTGAAGACCTTCTCGCCTTCGGCCGGATCGGCGCTGGCCAGCAGCGGGGCCACCGGCTCCGGACCGGTGTCCTTGGCTTCGCCCCCGGTGTTCTCAGCGCCGCCCTCCGCGGCCTGGATCACGTAGCCCGGCTGTTCCGGGTCATGCGATTCGAAGATCGCATCGGATGCAATGCTCAGCGAGAAAACCACGAAAACGGTTCCCAGCGTCGCGCCGATGAATTTGTTGAGTTCGAAAGAGTCCATGTCCCAGAGGCTCCTGCATGCTTCCCCGCCGCTGAGCGTCCTGGTCGCGGTTGGGAACCTAGACGCATGGGCGCACCAATCCCTCGACTGGCGGGGCCAGTTTTCGGTCGCGCGGAACCTATGTCTTTTACAGCGCCGTTGCAACACATATAAGAAGCCTCCCACTGAGACTTTTTGCCACTTTCTCCAGGTGATCCCGACATGAAGCCGATTGTCCTCATTCCGGCCCGGATGGCCTCGACCCGTCTGCCCGGCAAACCGCTCGCCGACATCGCCGGCCAGCCCATGATCGTCCAGGTGGCGCGCCGCGCCGCCGAAGCCGATTGCGGCCGTGTCGTCGTTGCCACGGATACGCCCGCCGTGATGGAGGCGGTGCGGGCCGGCGGCTTCGAGGCGGTGATGACCGGCAGCCACCACCAGTCCGGCTCCGACCGCATCTTCGAGGCGCTGCAATTGCTCGACCCGGACGGCGGCCACGATGTCGTCATCAATGTCCAGGGTGACCTGCCGACCATTGACAGGGCCACGGTGCGTGCCGCGCTCGCGCCGCTGGAAGACCCGACCGTCGACATCGCCACGCTGACCGTCGAGATCGTCCGCGAGCAGGAGCGGACCAATCCCAACGTCGTCAAGGTCGTCGGCACGCCGCTGTCGCCTGCCCGCCTGCGCGCGCTCTATTTCACCCGCGCGACCGCGCCCTGGGGCGAGGGTCCGCTCTACCATCATATCGGCCTCTATGCCTGGCGGCGCGCGGCGCTGGCCCGTTTCGTCGCCATGCCGCCCTCCGCCCTGGAGACGCGGGAGCGGCTGGAGCAGTTGCGCGCGCTGGAGGCCGGCATGCGCATCGACGCGGAAATCGTTGACACCGTGCCCCTGGGCGTGGATACGCCGGAGGATCTCGAACGGGCCCGTGCCATCCTCGGCGGAGATGCCTGAGCGCGGGCGAAAGGAAAGACCATGATCGCGAAGACCAACTGCATCGCCTTCCAGGGCGAACCGGGCGCCAACTCCGATACCGCCTGCCGCGACATGTTTCCGGCCATGGAGCCGCTGCCCTGTCCGACCTTCGAGGATGCCTTCGTGGCCGTGGAAAGCGGCAAGGCCGACCTCGCCATGATCCCGATCGAGAACACGATCGCCGGGCGCGTCGCCGACATCCATCACCTTCTCCCGGAAAGCAGGCTGCACATCGTCGGCGAATACTTCCTGCCGATCCACTTCCAGCTCATGGTTCTGCCCGATGCCGAGCTTTCCGACATCAAGGCGGTGCACAGCCACATCCATGCCCTCGGCCAGTGCCGCAAGGTCATCCGCAAGCACCGCTGGAAGCCGCTGGTCGCCGGCGACACGGCCGGCGCCGCCCGCCTGGTTCGCGACATGGCCGACAAGACCCAGGCGGCGCTCGCGCCGCGCCTTGCCGCCGACCTCTACGGCCTGAAGATCATCGCCTCCGACGTCGAGGATCACGAGAACAACGTCACCCGCTTCGTCGTCCTGTCGCGCGACAAGGTGATCCCGTCCCGCGTCGGCGACGAGCTGATGATGACCACCTTCGTCTTCCGTGTGCGCAACATTCCCGCCGCGCTCTACAAGGCCATGGGCGGCTTCGCCACCAACGGCGTCAACATGACCAAGCTGGAAAGCTACCAGACCGGCGGCAAGTTCTTCGCCACCCAGTTCTACGCCGACATCGAGGGCCATCCGGACGATCGCAACGTGAAACTGGCGCTTGAGGAACTCACCTTTTTCTCCCGTGACGTGCGCGTGCTGGGCGTCTACGAGGCCCATCCGTTCCGCGCCGCGCAGGCCGAGGACGCCGACGGCCACTGACCTGACCGGTGGAACCTTGCGCGCCGCGGCCCGTTCTTGGCCAAAAGGAGCGCGCGATGGACCGGGACCCGGCGGGTCTGAACAACCTGTGGATTGCCGGATTCACCGCCGGCCTCCTCGTCTTCCTGCTGGTTGCCGTGCTGATGAGCGGCGGCTACACGGAGGCGATCGATACATGGGTTCTGGAAAGCCTCCGCTCTGCCGATGACATGTCGGACGCCCTCGGGCCGACCTGGTTCGAGCAGACCGTCCGGTCGCTGACAGCGCTCGGCGGGTATCCGGTCATCGTCTTCGCCATCATCAACGCCCTTATTCTCCTCTGGCTGTCGGGTGACCGCTTCTCCACGGCACTGGTCGCCGTGTCGGTGATCGGCGGGTCCGCGCTCAGTTCCGGCCTGAAGCAGGTTTTCGCCCGCCAGCGGCCCGACATCGTCCGCCATCTCGACCCGACCCTCGTCTCCGTCAGCTTCCCCAGTTCCCACGCCACGGTTTCGGTCGTGGCCTGGCTTACGCTCGCCATTGTCCTGGCAAGAAAGGTTCATCACCGGGCGGTGGCCGTGTACCTGGTCGTGGCGGCCATCATCCTCGCCACCATGGTCGGTTTGAGCCGGGTCTATCTCGGAGTCCACTGGCCATCGGACGTGATCGCCGGCTGGGCGCTCGGCATGGCCTGGACATCGCTCGTCTTCGGTCTCGCCGCCCGCTTCGGCCAGCGCGAGCATGTCCTTCAGTCCGGCGGGAGGCCGCGATGACCACGGCAAGACCACGCAAATGGCTGCGCATGCTGGCCCGCTGGGGCTATGCCGCTCGCGGCATCGTCTACCTCGTCATCGGCAGCCTGGCCGTGCTGTCGGCCTTTGGCTCCGCCGAGGAAACCGGCACCAAGGGTGCGCTTCGCACCCTGACGGAGCAGGGTTTCGGTGGCCTGATCCTGCTGGGGCTGGCCGTCGGCCTCCTGTCCCACGCGGCCTGGCGGCTGATGCAGTCGCTCTTCGACGCCGATAACCTGGGACATGGCGGCCGGGGGCTCGCGGTAAGGGCGGGTCTCCTCGTCAGCGCCCTGAGCTACGGCGCGCTTGCCCTCTATGCGTTCAGCCTTGCCGGCATCGCATCCTCCGGCTCCGGCGGCGGCGGTTCCGGTGCCACCAGGCTCCTCGTGCACCTGACCGGATCCTGGGGTGGCACCATCATCCTCTCCGCCGTTTTCGCCGGCATCGCGCTGGCCCACGCCTGGAAGGCGCTCACGGCCGGCTACACGAAATACGTCCACCCGCCGGCGCGCTACGAACACCTGGTGCACCTGGTCTCCGTCGGCGGCCTGCTCGCCCGCGGCACGGTCTTTGCCGTCATCGCCTTCCTGCTCTGGGCGCGGCGGCTCGATTATGGCGGCCAATCGATCCCGGATACCGAAACGGTGCTTTCGTGGACGCGCAACCTGCCCTGGGGCGGCATCATCCTGACCGGCCTGGGCGTGGGCCTCGTCCTGTTCTGTCTCTACAGCTTCGCCGAGGCCGCCTGGCGGCGCGTCAGCCTTCCCGACCCGTAAGGCAAGCCCGGCGACGTCAGCCCGCCGCCACCCAGTCCGCGATCAGCCGGTGCGCGATGGCGCGCGACGGCGGAATGGCGGGCAGGTCCGGGTTGCCCGCCGGGCGCGTCAGCATCACGCGGACCTCGTCACGGGTGAACCAGCGGCAGTCTTCCAGTTCGGTCCTGTCGGGGTCGATGTCGAAGGACACCGCCTCGCCGTAGCAACCGATCATCAGCGAGTGCGGAAACGGCCACGGCTGGCTGGCGTGATAGGCCACGCGGCCGATGGCAATGCCCGATTCCTCCAGCGTTTCGCGCCGCACCGCTTCCTCGATGCTCTCCCCTGCCTCGATGAAACCGGCCAGGCAGGAATACATGCCTGGGGGAAAATGCGGGCTGCGGCCAAGCACGCAGCGCTCGCCGTCGACCGCCAGCATGATCGCCACCGGATCGGTGCGCGGAAAGGTTTCGGCCTTGCAGCCGGTGCACACCCGCTTGACGCCGCCGCCGCCAATGGCCGTCTTCTCGCCGCAGCGCCCGCAGAAGCGGTGCGTGCCGTGCCAGGCCAGCAGGGCCGCGCCCTGCGCCAGCGCCGCTTCCATCTCGCGCGGCAGCAATTGCTGCATGTAGAGCGACCGGTAGTCGATCGCCTTGATCGTCTCGGGCAGGGTCTCCGCGTCGCGCGAGGACGGCGCGGCGAGCATCGGCTGGCCGTCCTGGTAGCCGAGCAGGATGGCCTGGTCGAGCTTCGCCCCCAGTGCCTGCGCGCCGGCAACGTCGTGCAGCCCGTTCAGGCGGTCGCCGTCCGGCACCATGTAAAGCCGCCCGGCGCGCGAGACGAACAGGCGGGCGGACGGGTCGTCCAGGGCCTTCTCGACGCAGTCATCGGCGCGGTGTTCCGACTGGCGATCGAGCGTGTTGCCGGTAAATCCGACACGCCGGGAGGGTTCTTCGGCGGGCGCGTCAAAAAACGGAAAGGCCATGAATGGGGTCCTGTCGAGGTCTGGATGGCGGAAATGAAGGGGAGGTCAGGCTGCCGAAACCGCTTCCTTTAGCCTGGAAACGAACTGGTGCCGGTCTTCCTTGCGCCAGGGGACGCGTTCGCCGTGGCCCCAGACGGGGCCCGGCCAGTTGGGGTCGCCCTCGTTGCGCGCCACGATGTGCCAGTGCAGCTGGCGAACGATGTTGCCGAGTGCGCCGGCATTGATCTTGTCGCAACCCGTGACGCTTTTGAGCGCGCCGGCGACGAGGTTCGTCTCGAAGGTCAGCATGGCCTGGTCGAGCGGCGTCAGCTCGTGCAGCTCGTCCACGTCGGGCCGTTGCGGGATCAGGATGAGCCAAGGCCAGCGGCTGTCGTCCATCAGCCGCAGCTCGCAAAGGCCGAGCCAGAGCACCGGATGCGTGTCCGCTTCCAGTTGCCTGTTGAGTTCAAATCCGGCCTTGACCCGTGGCAACATGCCTTTTCGTCCAATCGGTTCGCTTCTGGATGCCATGAAAGAACAATCCTGACTCAAGTTTTCCGCCCTGTCTTGTCTTTTTTGCGCGCCCGCACGGGGTCATTGGTCGAAATTCATCGCTCCCGGCTTGCATTCGGACCGAAAAGAAACGATATGGGCGTCGGGAGGCTGGTGGTGGACGAGCCACTCGCCAACCGGGTCAGGTCCGGAAGGAAGCAGCCCTAACGAGCTTCGGCACGGGTCATCGTGCCAGCCTCCCGCCTTTCGAAAACCAGCCTGTCCCCATGTCGCCGCGCGGGTTCCATTGACCCTGCCGCGTCCCCCTGCAAGTATCGCCAGGAACGGAGACCAAGCCCGAGCCATGAGCGAACAGACCGGCGGCCAGCAGGCACCCTACCGGGTGCTGGCCCGCAAATACCGTCCGCGCGATTTCACCGACCTGATCGGCCAAGAACCGATGGTGCGCACGCTCACCAACGCGTTCCAGTCCGGCCGCATCGCCCAGGCCTGGATGTTGACCGGCGTGCGCGGGGTCGGCAAGACGACGACGGCCCGCATCCTGGCGCGCGCGCTCAATTACAAGACCGGGACGGTCGACCGGCCGTCCATCGAGCTGTCGGTGCCCGGCGACCATTGCCAGGCCATCATGGAAGGCCGCCACGTCGACGTCATCGAGATGGACGCCGCCTCCCACACCGGCATCGGCGACATCCGCGAGATCATTGAGCAGGTGCGTTACATGCCGTCGGTGGCGCGCTACAAGGTCTTCATCATCGACGAGGTGCACATGCTCTCCACGGCGGCCTTCAACGGCCTGCTGAAGACGCTGGAAGAGCCGCCGCCGCACGTCAAGTTCATCTTCGCCACCACCGAGATCCGCAAGGTGCCCGTCACCGTGCTGTCGCGCTGCCAGCGCTTCGACCTGCGCCGCGTCGAGGCCGAGGCGCTCACCCGCCATCTCGCCCGCATCGCCGAACTGGAGGAAGTGGAGGTCGAGGCCGACGCGCTCGCCATGATGGCGCGTGCGGCGGAAGGCTCGGTGCGTGATTCGCTATCCATTCTTGACCAGGCCATCGCCCATGGCGGTGGCCATGTGACGGCCCAGGCGGTGCGGTCCATGCTGGGCTTGGCCGACAATGCCCGCGTCATCGATCTTTTCGAATCGCTGATGAAGGGCGACCTGCCTGCCGCGCTTGCCGAACTGAAAGGCCAGTACGACGCCGGTGCCGATCCGGCCATCGTGCTCACCGAACTTGCCGGATTCACCCACCTGGTGACGCGCCTGCGCTTTGTCCCGAATGCCGCTGACGATGCGTCGTTGAGCCAGGACGAACGCACCCGAGGGCTCGACTTCTCGCAGAACCTGTCGGTACGCGTGCTGTCGCGCACCTGGCAGATGCTGCTCAAGGGCATCCAGGAAGTGCAGAACGCCGCGCGCCCCTATGCGGCCGCCGAGATGGTGCTGATCCGCATCGCCCATGCCGCTGACCTGCCGACGCTGGACGAGGCCATCCGCAGCCTCGACGAGCGCACCGGCCAGTCCGGTAGCGCGCCCTCGTCAGCCCCGGCACCGTCGGGCGGTCCGGGACCGTCTGCCTCCGCGAGTGGCACGTCCGCGTCAGCCGTCGGCTCGTCCCGGGCTGCGCCGCAACCGGTCTCCGGCCCGGCCATGCGGCTGGTCGAGACACGCTCGGAACCGGCAGCGCAGATGCGCCCCGCACCCCAGCCCGATCCCGAACCGGTCGCCGACGCCGTCCCCGTCCGCTCGCTGGAGGACATTGTCGCGCTGGCCGACCAGCACCGGGACCTGAAGATCAAGATCGGCGTTCGCAACAGCCTTCGGCTGGTCTCGCTGACCCCTGGCCATCTGTCCGTCAGCCTGACACCGAATGCCGACCGTGCCCTGTTGACCGACATTGCCCAGCGCCTCAAGGCCTGGACGGGCCGCAACTGGATGGTGTCGCTGAGCCAGGAAGAGGGCGGGCGCACCCTGGCCGAGATCGAGGAGGAGACGCGCGAGACGCTGTTCTCCGACGCCAGCAAGGACCCGGCCGTCGCCGCCATCCTGGGCAGGTTCCCGGGCGCCAAGGTGATCGATGTGCGCCTTCCGGCCGCGCCGGAGGAATTGCCGGGTGCCGAGGGCATGCCCGTCGAGGCGCTGCCCGACGACGATGACGACGACGATCTGCTCTGAAATGAACCCGAACGCGGGAGAGAACCGATGAAAGACCTCATGGGCCTGATGAGCAAGGCCAAGGAAATGCAGGCCAAGATGCAGGCCCTGCAGGAAGAGATGGCCAACGTGACGGCCGACGGCCAGTCCGGCGGCGGTCTCGTCACCGTGACGCTGACCGGCAAGGGCGAGATGCGCGGCCTGAAGATCGACCCGTCGCTCTTCAAGGAGGACGACGTCGAGATCCTGGAAGACCTGATCCTCGCCGCGCACAACGAGGCCAAGGCCAAGGTCGAACAGGTGATGGCCGAGAAGACCCAGGAACTGACCGCCGGCCTGCCGATTCCGCCCGGCATGAAGCTGCCGTTCTGAGACTGGGACATCCGTGAAAGGCCAGCGGTCGACCGCTTTGTTTCGCTGGAGACGATTGCGATGACGCTCGCGCAGGAAAACATGCGCGGCGCCATTCTGATGGTCTTTGCCATGGCCTGCTTCGCCTTCGAGGACATGTTCATCAAGCGCGCCGCGATGAGCCTGCCGGTCGGCGAGATCCTCATCCTCTTCGGCATTGCCGGCATGATCGGCTTTTCCGCCATCGCGGCCACGCGGGGCCAGCGGCCCTGGCATCGCGCCATGCTCGGCCGCACGCTGCTCTACAAGGCGGTGCTCGAGGTCATCGGCCGCCTGGGCTATACGCTCGGCATTGCGCTGACCCCGCTCTCCAATGCCTCGGCCATCCTGCAGGCCACGCCGCTGGTCGTCGTGGCGGGCGCGGCCATCCTGTTTGGCGAAAAGGTCGGCATACGCCGCTGGCTTGCCGTCGGCATCGGCTTCCTTGGCGTGCTGATCGTGCTCCGGCCGGGCATGGAGGGCTTCGTGCCGGCCGCGCTCTGGACCGTCGTCGGCATGTTCGGTTTCGCCGGGCGTGACCTGGCCTCCCGCGCCGCGCCGAAGGTCCTGTCGAACCCGCAGCTTGGCGCCCACGGCTTCGCCGCCCTGACGATCGCCGGCCTCCTGCTGCTGCCCTTCACCGGCGCGCCGCAGATGCCCTCGCCACAGGCCCTGGGCCTTGTCGGCGCGGCTTCGCTGTTCGGTGTAACGGCCTACTGGAGCCTGACCGCCGCCATGCGCATGGGCGAGGTGGCGGTGGTGACCCCCTTCCGCTACACGCGTCTCCTGTTCGGCATCGGGCTGGGGATCGTCGTCTTCGGCGAACGCTTCGACCACATGGCGCTGGTCGGCTCCGCGCTGATCCTGGCCTCGGGCCTCTACACGCTTCTGCGCCGCCCGCGCCGCGAGCCCTTCGCCGCCACGTGACGGCGGACCGCCGGGGTCAGGCCGTCCGTTCCATCATCACCGCGGGAAAGGCGATTTCGTCGCCCAGCATGACGGAGACTTCCTCCAGCCGGCGGAAGCCGTGCCGGGCATAGAATTTCTCGGCCGGCCGCGAGGAAAAGCACATCAGCCGGCCGACGCCGTCCCGCTTCGCCTCGTTGATGCAGGTGGTCAGGATCGCGCTGCCGACGCCGGCGCGCATCAGGTCGGGATCGGTGGCGAAATGCCGGATGTGGCCGGTGGCATCCTCCGGCCGTCCCGTGCCGGGGGCGGTCTTGCTCCAGCCGCCGCAGCCTGCCAGCCGCCCGCCGATCGAGGCGGTGAAATAATGCCCCGACGCCAGCAATGCCGGGTCGATGCGCAGCATGGCCGGCATGGCGTCGGTCAGGATGTCGTCGCTGTACCAGCCCGGGTAGACCGCCGAGTAGCAGGCGCCGATCAGGGCCTCCAGGTCATCGCGGTCGTCGGCCGTGGCCTGGCGGATCACGATGTCGTTCATGGATGGGTCCTCCCGCGGCACCGGTCATTCGTGTTTCACGCAAATCTTTAAAGCCATTCCCGTGAATTGCCATTCCCCAATCGGATGAAAACGTCCGCCCGTCACCTATATGGTTGGCGAACGAGGACCCCTCCATGCGCGACATCCTGACTTTCACTGACAGGGGAATCTACTGCCCCGCCGGCGATTTCTACGTCGACCCCTGGCGGCCGGTCGATCGTGCTTTGATCACCCATGGCCACGCGGATCACGCTCGACCCGGCCACGAACGCTATTTGTCCACGGCGGCGGCTGCGCCGGTCATCGCCCGCCGGCTGGGGGTGACGCCGCAGACGGTCGCCTATGGCGAACGCCTCACGCTTGGCGATGCGACGGTCAGCTTCCACCCGGCCGGCCACGTGCCCGGATCGGCCCAGGTTCGCGTCGAGGTGGGCGGCCAGGTCTGGGTCGTTTCCGGCGACTACAAGGTCGAGGCCGACGGCCTGTCGGAACCCTTCGAGCCGGTAACCTGCCACGCCTTCATCACCGAATGCACCTTCGGCCTGCCGGTCTTCAACTGGACCGGCCAGGCCGAGCTCGCCGCCGAGTTGAACGCCTGGTGGCGGGCAACGGCCGATGCCGGACGGGTGGCCGTGATCGGCGCCTATTCTCTCGGCAAGGCGCAGCGTGTGCTGGCCAGCCTGGATCTATCCATCGGCCCGGTGTTCACCCATGGCGCGGTGGAAAACATGAACGAGGTGCTGCGCGGGCAGGGCGTTGCGCTGCCGCCGACGATCCGCGTGACGCCCGGCCAGGCGCGCGCCGACTACGCCCGCGGCCTCGTCATCGCCCCGCCCTCCGCCATGGACGGCACCTGGATGCGCCGCTTCGGCCCGGCCTCGCGCGGCTATGCATCGGGCTGGATGGCCCTGCGCGGCGTGCGCCGAAGGCGTGCCGCCGACCGCGGCTTCGTGATGAGCGATCATGCCGACTGGACCGGCCTCAACGCGGCGATCGCCGCCACCGGCGCCGAGCGCATTTTCGTCACCCACGGCTACACCGGTCCGTTCCGCCGCTGGCTGGAATCGCGCGGCTACGATGCCCATGTCGTCTCGACCGAGTACGAGGGCGAAAGCCTCGACACCGCCGCCACCGCGGACGAGACCGGGGAGCGCCCATGAACCGTTTTGCCGCCCTGTTCACCGCGCTCGACCAGACCACCAGCACCAACGCGAGGGTCGCGGCGCTGGCCGGCTATTTTCGCGATGCGCCGGACGACGACCGGCTCTGGACCATAGCACTCCTTTCGGGCCGCCGCCCGCGCCGCGCCGTCACGGCGACCAACCTGCGTGAATGGGCGGCCGAGCGGGCCGGCATCCCGCTGTGGCTGTTCGAGGAGGCTTATCCGGTGGTCGGCGATCTGGCCGAGACCATCGCGCTCGTCCTGCCCGAACCCGGACAGACCAGCGACGACAGCCTGACCCGCTGGATCGGCGAAACCGTGGCCCTGCGGGACATGGATGATGCCGCCCGCAAGGCCGCCATCTGGGCGGCCTGGGACCGGCTCGACCGCACCGGGCGCTTCCTGTTCAACAAGCTCATCACCGGCGGCTTCCGCATGGGCGTGTCGCAGAAGCTGATGACCCGCGCCCTGGCGGCGGCCACCGGCATCGAGGAAACCGCGCTCGCCCACCGCATCATGGGCGACTGGACGCCGCAGACCACCACCTTCGAGCGCCTGGTCCTGACGGGCGACAACGAGGCAGCCACCTCGCGCCCCTATCCCTTCTGCCTGGCGCATCCCCTGGAGGCGGGGCCGGAGAGCCTCGGTGACGTCTCCGGCTGGCTGGCGGAATGGAAGTGGGACGGCATCCGCGGCCAGCTCGTTCGCCGCGCCGGCCAGGTCTTCGTCTGGTCGCGTGGCGAGGAACTGGTCACCGACCGCTTCCCCGAATTCGCCGCGACGCTCGACTTCGTGCCCGACGGCACGGTGATCGATGGCGAGATCATGGCCTGGCGCGATGGCGGGGTGCTGCCGTTCCAGGCCCTGCAGACCCGCATCGGCCGCAAGACGGTCTCTGCCAGGATGCTCGCCCGGACCCCGGTCATCATGACCGCCTACGATCTCCTGGAGCAGGACGGGCAGGACCTGCGCGAAACCCCGTTCGAGGAACGCCGGGCCCGGCTGGAAGGACTGGTCGGCGCCCTGCCGGCGGATGCGCCGCTGCGGCTGTCCGAAACCGTCCCGGCCGGAAGCTGGGGCGACCTGGCCGCCGCGCGCGAGACATCGCGCGAGCGCAGCGCCGAGGGGCTGATGCTCAAGAAGCGTGACAGCGTCTACCATGTCGGCCGCAAGCGTGGCGACTGGTGGAAATGGAAGGTCGATCCGCTGACCGTCGACGCGGTGATGATCTATGCCCAGGCCGGCCATGGGCGCCGCGCCAACCTGTTCACCGATTTCACCTTCGCCGTGCCGGACGGGACGGGCAGTCTCGTGCCGTTCACCAAGGCCTATTCCGGCCTGACCGACGCGGAGTTCCGCGAGATCACCCGCTGGGTGCGCGCCAACACGCTGGAACGGTTCGGCCCGGTGCGTTCGGTGCCCGCGGTCCAGGTCTTCGAGATCGCCTTCGAGGGCATCCAGGCCTCGACGCGCCACAAGTCGGGCATCGCGCTGCGCTTTCCGCGCATGGCGAGGTGGCGGCGCGACAAGCCGGTCGGCGAGATCAACACGCTTGCCGATCTGAAGGCCATGCTGGCGGCCTACGGCAGTTGATCAGGACTGGCCGAAATGCCCGTTCCGGTCTATCTCTCGCCCATGTCCAGACGAATCGCCGGTCCCGAAATCGAGAAACTGATCCAGCTTCTGGCCAAGGTGCCGGGGCTTGGGCCGCGGTCGGCGCGCCGGGCTGCGCTGCACCTGATCAAGAAGAAGGACCAGCTGATGGGGCCGCTGGCCGGCGCCATGGCCGATGCCTATGACAAGGTCGGCACCTGCTCGGTCTGCGGCAACGTCGATACCGTCGATCCGTGCAACATCTGCACCGATCCGCGGCGCGACGGCTCGGTCATCATCGTCGTCGAGGACGTGTCCGATCTCTGGGCGCTCGAACGGGCCGGGGCGATGACCGCGGCGCGCTATCACGTGCTCGGCGGCACGCTGTCGCCGCTCGACGGCATCGGGCCGGACGACCTCAACATCGCCGGCCTCGTCGATCGCGTCGCCGCCGGTGGCGTGGCGGAGATCATCCTCGCCGTCAACGCCACGGTGGAAGGACAGACCACGGCGCACTACGTCACCGACCGCCTGTCCGGCTTCGAGGTGAAGGTGACGCGCCTCGCCCACGGCGTGCCGGTGGGCGGCGAACTGGATTACCTCGATGACGGCACGCTGGCCGCCGCCCTGCGCGCCCGCACGAATTTCTGATCCGCAGGCCCGGCCTTTTTCCCGCCGTCCGCGATGGTAGGATGAGGGCGAATCGTCCGATCCAGCCCGGAGACGCCCGTTCATGCGCCGCCTTTTCCTGAGTGTCCTGCTCCTGTGCCTCGCCGCGTCACCCGCTCTTGCCCAGTCGGCGAAGGTGGAGCGCCAGTTCCGCGACTGGCTGGCTGGCGATCTCTGGCCGGAGGCCGCGAAAAAGGGCATCAGCCGGTCCACGTTCGATGCCGCCTTCGATGGCGTGACGCTGAACTGGAAACTGCCCGACCTGGTGCCGCCGGGATCGAAGGCGACGACGCCGAAGAAGCAGCACCAGGCGGAATTCGGCGCGCCGTCGCGTTATTTCAAGGCCGGCATCGTCCAGGGAGCGACGGCCGGCGGTCGCCGCCTGAAGAAGCAGCTCGCGTCCACGCTGGCGCGCATCGAGGGGGCCTATGGCGTGCCGGGCCGCATTCTCCTGGCCATCTGGGGCCGCGAAAGCGGCTATGGCCGCGCGAAGATCCCCTACAACGTTTTCGAGGTGCTCGGCACCAAGGCCTTCATGTCCACCCGCAAGGACCTGTTCCGCACGGAACTGCTCGCCGCGCTGGAGATGGCCCAGAAGGGCATGGCCACGCCCGCGCGGATGAAGGGCTCCTGGGCCGGCGCCATGGGCCAGCCGCAGTTCATGCCGTCCTCCTACCTGAAGCACGCCGCCGACGGCGATGGCGACGGCCATGCCGACATCTGGGGATCGCAGGCCGACACGCTGGCCTCCATCGCCAACTACCTGCGCCACTATGGCTGGCAGACCGGCCGCGACTGGGGCTTCGAGGTGGTGGTGCCGGACGAGGTTTCCTGTGCGCTGGAAGGCCCGGACCGCGGCAAGCCGATTGCCCGATGGGCCGCCATGGGCATCCGCCGCGTCAACGGCAAGGCCTTCCCGGACCATGAGCTGAAGGGCGAAGGCTACCTGATGATGCCCTCCGGCCGGCTTGGGCCGGCCTTCATCGTCACGCCGAATTTCTATGTGCTGAAGGAATACAACGAGAGCGATCTCTATGCGCTCTTCGTCGGCCATGTCGGCGACCGGATCGAGTGGAATGTCGGCGACTTCACGCAGTCCTGGGGGAAGGTCGACCGTCTGTACCGGTCCGACATCGCCCGCATGCAGCGGGCGATGGAGAAGAAGGGCTACGATGTGGGCGGCGCCGACGGACTGCCGGGCTACAAGACCCGGCGTTCCATCGGCGACTGGCAGGCCAAGAACGGCCGCCGGCCCACCTGTTTCCCTGACGCCGGCCTCGTCAAGGCGATCCGCTGACGGCTCAGGCGGTCGGATCCTGCGAGACGCGAATGATCATCTTGCCCTTGTTGCGGCCCGTCAAAAGGCCCTGGAAGGCATCGACCGCGTTCTCCAGCCCGTCCACGATGTCTTCCGTGTAGCGGATCTTGCCCTCGCGCACCCAGGCCGCCATCTCGCGCTCGAAGGCATCGCGGTGTTCCGCTTCATGGTCGTAGTTGATGAAACCGCGCACGGTCAGCCGGTTGACCAGGATGGACCGCATGAACATCGGCAGGAAATCCGGCCCATCGGGCAGGCCGGCCAGGTTGTAGTAGGCGATGGTGCCGCACACCGGCATGCGGGCAAAGGGGTTGAACAGCGGGATCACGGCTTTCAGCACGTCCCCGGCGACGTTCTCGAAATAGACGTCCACGCCATCCGGGCACGCGGCCTTGAGTTGATCTGGAAAGTCGGCGTCCTTGTAGTTGACGCAGGCGTCGAAGCCGAACTCGTCCACCACCTGCCGGCATTTCTCGTCCGACCCGGCGATACCAACCGCCCGGCAGCCCTTGATCTTGGCGATCTGCCCCACGAGTTGGCCGACCGCGCCGTTCGCGGCCGAAACGACGACGGTCTCGCCCGCCTTCGGCTTGCCGTGCTCGATCAGTCCCGCATAGGCGGTGAAACCAGGCATGCCGAGGCAGCCGAGCGCGGTCGAGATCGGCGCGGCGGCCGGGTCGATCTTGCGGCACGCACTGGCCGCCATCACGGCATGGTCCTGCCAGCCGGTCCGCGCCAGCACGATGTCGCCGGTTCCAAGCGAGGCGTCGCCGCTCTCGACGACAGAGCAGACCGCTTCCGCCGTGACCACGTCGCCGAGCTGGGTCGATGCGGCATAGGATTTCGCCGGGCTCATCCGTCCGCGCATGTAGGGATCGAGGGACAGGTAGATGATCTTGAGCAGCACTTCGCCGGTGCCGGGCGACGGGTAGTCGTGCGTTTCCAGCTTCAGTTCGTCATGCCCCGGCATACCCTTCGGATAGGCTGTCAGGATGATGCGTTGGCCCGTGGCGCCCATGGTTCTCTCCTGTGAAATGGTTGTCGCGCAGGACTATAGGCCGGCCACGCAAAGGGGCAAGGCAGGGCCGGGAGAAAGCCGATGGTAAACAGAACGTGAAGCGCTGAACCGTTGCGCCCTGCGGCCGTAGAGAGGTCGGGGCCAATGGGAGAAGACCGATGCAGAAGACCAGCCGCCTGACCGACCTCGCCGCCATGATGATCAAGCAGGCCAGGATGTTGAAGGAGACCGGCCTGGCAGCCGAGGCCCGCAGCCTCGCGCGCCGTGCCCTGGCTCTTCGCGCCTATGACCGGCTGTCCTTGCAGCCGGTCCGTGTCCGCGTCAGGCGCTAGAGCAATTCCAGCGAAAGTGGCCTCCGGTTTCGCGTCCGGAATTGCGTTGAGGAAGAGCAATTCCAGCGAAAGTGGCCTCCGGTTTCGCGTCCGGAATTGCGGGGAGGCGGGGCGATGGAGCATTGCCGCGCGTCAACGTGGGGCGGAAATACTCCGGAAGAACGCCGACGCCCCCTCAGGCGCAGTTGCGGCAGAAGGGCGTCGCCGGGAGCAGTTCCAGCCGTTCGGGCGCGATCTCTTCGCCGCACTTGACGCAGTCGCCGTAGCTGCCGTCATCGATCCGCTTGAGCGCAGCGTCGATCCGCTTCAGTTCGGCCGCACCCTGGTTGCCAAGGCTTTCCAGCACTTCGTCACCTTCGCGCTCGGTGGCGCGCTCCTCGGTATCGGCGCTCGCCGGTTCGTCCAGGTCGTGCTCGATCTCGTCCAGCCGTTCCTTGAGTTCGGCCTGGCGCGAAAGAAGTTTGTTCTTGAAATAGGCAACATCGACCATGGACTCGTTCTTCCCTTTGCTGGGCCGCCCGGTGACGGCGGCCTGTTATCCGGCACACTATGCCGGAATTTGTAAGCTTATGTTGATTTGGCTCAAGACAGGGCCGGGGGTCAATCCTCGTCGACCACCCGCAGGCGTAACCGGCCCTGCGGCGGCTCCGTGCTGGCCTGGCCCTCTGCAGACGGCATGGCAGGCGTCCTGCGGGCCTCCGCCGGTTCCGACGGCTGGCCGAATTCCAGCCCTTCGATGGTCTCGCCGCGTCGCGCCAGCTTCTGCGTCGACGTGACGATCTGCTCGATGTCCCGCGACGCCTGGCCGAAGTGGTTCTGCAGCTTCATCACCCGGTCGTTGAGCCGCCCGAGATCGGCCATCAGGTGCGCGACCTCGCCCTGGATCAGGTGGGCCTGCTCGCGCATCCGCGCATCCTTCAGCACCGCCTGCACCACCTGCACCGAAAGCATCAGCAGCGACGGCGACACGATGACGACGCGGGCCCGGTGCGCCTTCTGCACCAGCGCCTCGAAATGCTCGTGGATGTCGGCGAAGATGGATTCCGACGGCACGAACAGGAAGGCGGTGTCCTGCGTCTCGCCAGGCAGGAGGTATTTCTCCGCGATGGCCGTGACATGCACCTCCATATCGCGTCGGAAGCGCTGCCGCGCCTGCCGTTCGGCATCCGGCGTTTCCGCGTCTCGGACCGCGTTCCAGCCCTCCAGCGGAAACTTCGCGTCGATGGCCAGCGGCGGTGCGCCGTTGGGCATCAGGATCAGGCAGTCCGGCCGCGAGCCGTTCGGCAGCGTCGCCTGGAACTCGTAGGCCCCGGCCGGGAGCGCATCGGCGATGATCGCTTCCATCCGGCCCTGGCCGAAGGCGCCGCGGGTCTGCTTGTTCGACAGGATGGCCTGCAACTCGACCACCTGGCCGGCCAGCGACTGGATGTTGGTCTGTGCCGTGTCGATGACCGCCAGCCGCTCCTGCAGCTTCGCCAGGTTCTCGTGCGTCGCCCGGGTCTGCTCGCTCATGGTCTGCCCGATCCGGCTGGTCATGCCGTCCAGCCGTTCGCGGATCGACTGGTTGAGCTCGGCCTGGCGCGAGCCGAACACGTCGGCCAGCGTCGCCATGCGCCCCTGCATCTCGCCCTGGGCCTTCATCAGGTCCGCCAGCAGGCGCTGCTGGTCGGCCTCGCGCCGGTCCCGCTCGGCCTCGGCCGCCGCGCGCACGCCAGCCTGCCGCGCGCTCCGCCGCCAGGCCGCGAAAACGGCCGCTACGACCAGTACGAGCGCGGCCAGCGCTATGTGACCGAGCGTGATCACCGTCTGGCCTGCCTGGCCGACCGGTTCCGCCAGGAGGGCTTTGATCGATTCCATGCCTCCGACGCTAGCAGTTTTGCGCGCTCGAAGCGAGATCAAAACGCGAACAAAGGCCACGTGCCGCGTTGACGCTGCCCCCGCAAACGCTTATGTGCAGGTCATGTCGATCAAACCCCTGGTTCTGCTGCCCGATCCTGTCCTGCGCGAGGTTTCCAAACCGGTCGAGCGCGTCGATGACGCCTTGCGCGCCTTCGCGCGCGACATGCTGGACACCATGTACGATGCGCCCGGCATCGGGCTTGCGGCGATCCAGGTGGGCGAACCGCTGCGCATGCTGACGATCGATCTCGCCAAGGAGGACGAGGAGCCGCGGCCCCATGTCTTCGTCAATCCCGAGATCGTCGCCACCAGCGACGACAGCTCCGTCTACGAGGAAGGCTGCCTCTCGATCCCGGATTACTATGCCGAGGTCGAGCGTCCGGCACACGTGACGGTCAATTACCTGG
Organism: Zhengella mangrovi; assembly: GCF_002727065.1. Taxonomy (GTDB): domain Bacteria; phylum Pseudomonadota; class Alphaproteobacteria; order Rhizobiales; family Rhizobiaceae; genus Zhengella; species Zhengella mangrovi. The sequence continues at coordinate 774,734 of NZ_PDVP01000001.1, forward strand.
ACCTGGAAGGCAAGCAGCGGACAATCGAGGCCGACGGCCTGATGGCCACCTGCCTGCAGCACGAGATCGACCATCTGAACGGCGTGCTCTTCATCGACCACATCTCGCGCCTGAAGCGCGAGATGGTCATCAAGAAGTTCAGGAAGCTGGCGAAGGAACGCGGCGGCACCCGCACCATGGTCGGCTGACGCCCGTACCGCCTTCAAACCGCCGGGAGACGCCGCCTTGCGCATCATCTTCATGGGAACGCCGGATTTTTCCGTGCCCACGCTTCAGGCGCTGCACCGGGCCGGTCACGACATCGTCGCGGTCTATTCGCAGCCGCCGCGCAAGGCCGGCCGCCGGGGCCTGGAACTGACCCCCTCGCCGGTACACCGGGCCGCCGCGGCGCTGGGGCTGGAGGTCCGCACCCCCGTTTCCCTGAAACAGGACGCCGAGCAGGCAGCCTTCCGGGCGCTGGCGGCTGACGTGGCTGTTGTCGTCGCCTATGGCCTGCTTCTGCCGAAGGCGGTTCTGGAGGGAACGCGTCTCGGCTGTTTCAACGGTCATGCCTCCGCCCTGCCGCGCTGGCGCGGTGCCGCGCCCATCCAGCGCGCCATCATGGCCGGCGACAGCGAAACCGCGATGATGATCATGAAGATGGACGAGGGGCTGGATACCGGCCCGGTCGCCATGAGCGAGCCGGTCGCCATCGGCCCGGACATGACCGCCGGAGACCTGCACGATGTCCTGATGGAGACCGGCGCGTCGCTGATGGTGAAAGCCATGGCCGCGCTGGACGCCGGAACGCTGACGCTGGCGCCGCAGCCCGAAGACGGCGTGACCTACGCGCGCAAGATCGACAAGGGCGAGACCCGGATCGACTGGTCGCAGGCCGCGGCCGACGTGCACAACCGAATCCGCGGCCTGTCGCCCTTTCCCGGCGCGTGGTGCGAGATGGACCTTGGCGGAAAGCGGGAACGCGTCAAGCTGCTCGGATCGACACTGTCCGCGGGCGGGAGCGCGCCGGGCACGGTGCTGGACGACGCGCTCACCGTGGCGTGCGGCACCGGGGCGGTGCGCCTGACCCGGTTGCAGAAGGCCGGCGGCAAGGCGCTGGAGGCCGACGGTTTCCTGCGCGGAAACCCGGTCGAAGCCGGAACGCGGCTGGACTGACGCCATGCCGCGCTACCGCATGATCGTGGAATATGACGGCACGCCCTACAGGGGCTGGCAGCGCCAGACGAATGGCCACAGCGTGCAGGCCGCCATCGAGGCGGCGATTGCCCGCTTTGCCCGCGAGGAGGTGAGGCTGCAGGTTGCCGGGCGCACCGATGCCGGCGTCCATGCCACCGGGCAGGTCTGCCACGCGGACCTGGAGCGGGAATGGCAGCCGTTCAAGTTCCACGAGGCGGTCAATGCCATGCTGCGCGAGGCCGGCGAAGCGGTGTCCATCCTGTCGGTGGAGGAGGCCGTGGACGGTTTCCACGCCCGCTTTTCAGCCATTCGCCGGCATTACCTCTATCGCATCGTCAATCGCCGCCCGCCGCTTGCCCTGGAGCGCGATCGCGCCTGGTGGGTGAAGAAGGGCACCATCGACGAGGCGGCCATGGCCGATGCCGCCGGGGTGCTGATCGGCACCCATGACTTCACCACCTTTCGCGCCGCCCATTGCCAGGCAAAGAGCCCGGTCAAGACGATGGAACGCATCGCAATTGTCCGGAATGGCGATGCCATCGAGGTCCGGTGCTCCGCCCGCTCCTTCCTGCACAACCAGGTGCGGTCCATGGTCGGTTCGCTGAAGCTCGTCGGCGAGGGGCGATGGACGAAGGAGGATCTGCGCCGCGCGCTGGAAGCCCGCGACCACCAGGCCTGCGGGGCGCTGGCACCGCCGCACGGGCTGTATCTGACCGACGTCGACTACGGCTGACCCGGCAGTCCGAGCAGGGCATGCAGCGCGACCAGTGCGAGGATCGAGGCGACCGTCATGCCGATAAAGATCGCCGTGGAATACATCGGGTCGCGGCCGATCGCCCCGTGGGTGATGCGCCAGCCCAGCACCAGCGACAGCACGAAGACGATCAGCGACAACAGGCCCGACGGGTCCTGTTCGGCAGGCGAGGCCAGACGCACCAGCGCCGGCGGAACCGCCAGCCAGACGAGAATGGCACTGCCCCAGTTCGTCGCGATGACATAGGGGGCGAACCGTTGCCGCATGCCGATCAGCGAACTCACCATCGCCAGTCCGGCGAGCGGCAGGATCCAGGAGACGAGATCGGCGAACCCGAGCCGCAGGACCACCGAGGAATAGGAATCGTCCGCGGCCGCGAAATCGGGGGCCGCCGCCACCCAGGAGAGCAGCATAGGCGGCATCGCGATGAGGATCGACCAGAAGGAAAGCCAGAACCCGTCCGCGGAAATGTCCATGCGTGCCAGGGCATCGCCCTTGGCCGTCGCCATGATCCGCCATGCGGCGGAGACATGCGATTGCACGTAGTCCGCGTCGATCATTCCATCAGGCTCCGGCCCGCTTGGCGGCAAACCAGTAGGCGATGAAATGCTGGTAAATCTGGGTCAGGCTTTCCAGGTCGCTCACCGCCACCCGTTCGTCCACCATGTGCATGGTCTGGCCCACCAGCCCGAACTCGACCACCGGGCAATAGTCCTTGATGAAGCGGGCATCGGACGTGCCGCCCGAGGTCGACAGCGCAGGCTCGCGCCCGGTGATCGCTTCCACCGCGCCGGAGATCGTGGCGATCAGGTCGTCGTCGCGCGTCAGGAAGACATGGCTCGGCCGGTCCGCCCAGATCAGGTCGAAGGACACCGGCTCGCGTCCGCCAGGCCGCAGCCGCGTTTCCTGTGCCGCCTGGTCGAGCCGGTTGTGGATTTCCTCCATCACCGTCTCGGCGGTCCAGTGGTCGTTGAAGCGGATGTTGAAGCGCGCCTCGGCCTTCGCCGGGATGACGTTCGTTGCCGTGTTGCCGACGTCGATGGAAGTCACCTCGAGGTTGGACGGCTGGAAATCGGCGGAACCTTCGTCGAAGGGCGGCGTCATCAGCGCTTCGGCCAGCATGATGACCGAGCGCACGGGGTTGTCGGCCAGGTGGGGATAGGCCGCGTGGCCCTGGATGCCGTGCACGACGATCCGGCCCGACACCGAGCCGCGCCGCCCGATCTTGACCATGTCGCCGAGCTGGCCCGGGTTGGTCGGTTCGCCGACCAGGCACCCGTCCCAGCTTTCTCCCTTCTTCGCCGCCCAGTCGAGCAGCTTGACCGTGCCGTTGACGGCCGGGCCTTCCTCGTCCCCGGTGATGAGGAAGGAAACCGAGCCTTCCGGCAGGCCGTGCTCTTCGACATGGCGGGCGAAGGCGGCGGCGAAACAGGCGATGCCGCCCTTCATGTCCACCGCGCCGCGCCCGTACATCATGCCGTCGCGGATCTCCGCGGCAAAGGGCCCGGCGCTCCAGGCCGCCTCGTCGCCCACCGGCACGACGTCCGTGTGGCCGGCGAACATCAGGTGCGGGCCGGACGTGCCGTAGCGGGCGTAGAGGTTCTCGATGTCGGGGGTCCCGTCTTCCGAAAAGACCGGGCGCTCCACCGAAAAGCCCTGCGGTTTCAGCAGGTTTTCCAGCACGGAGAGCGCGCCGCCCTCGGCGGGCGTCACGGAGGGGCAACGGATGAGGTCCGCCAGGATGGCGGCAGGGTCGGTTGTGCGAGTCATGAATGCCTGATTAGCCCAAGCGCGCTGGGCTGTCATCAGCCGCTTGCGATCCCGGCGACTTGGAAATGTCCGGAGCCGGGCGTCCGCCCTGTTCGCCGGTCAGCATGATCTTCTGCCAGATCTTCCGCGACAGGTTGGTCCCCAGGCCCTCGACGTCGTTGACGGCATTGACGACGTCCATGTCCGGCAGCGTCTGGGCATAGAGCGCGGCGAACTTGCCGGTCAGCGACAGCAGTTCGGAGCAGTAGTCCAGGTAGCGCTTCAGTTCGATCGCCGACATGGTGCGCGGCGGCGAACTGTCGGTCCGGGTGAAGTCGTGCGACAGCGCCGCCGGATCCTTCGTCAGCTGGTGCATGTCGATGATGTGGATCAGCGACCGCAGCTTGTGCAGCCCTTCCAGCACGGCCTTGCGCTTCTGGCGCCGCTCGAGCCCCATCAGGGCGATGACGCCCGCGCCGGTCAGGACGGCGGTGTTGAACAGCGCGTCGATGCCCTGGAGAATGTCGAACGTCCCGGTCTCGATGCGGTCGAAACGCAGGAAGCGGGCGGCGAAGAACAGGACGATGACGCCGGTCGCGATGCCGAGCCATGTGAGCGTGCGCCAGAACCAGTCGTTTTTCTCGATGGTGGCCGCGTCCGCGCTGATATCGCGTCCGGTTTCCACCAGTTCGCCGGCCACGTTGCACAGGCCCGAATCCGGAAATCGCTCGCCGATGCGGCGTTCAAGCCGCTCGGCGGTGGCGATGATCTTGTCGGCGTCGAGCTTCGAATAGGGCATGCGCCCGTGATATCAGCAAAGGCTTGAAAAAGCCTTGCGGGTACCGGCCGCGCCCCGCCGTGTGCCGGCGGAGCGGGCAGGTCTCCTGCGATCAGTCGCGCAAAAGCTCGTTGATCGAGGTCTTGGAGCGGGTGCGCTCGTCGACCTTCTTGACGATGACGGCGCAATAGAGGCTCGGGCCCGGCTCGCCGTTCGGCAGGTTCTTGCCCGGCATCGAACCCGACACGACCACGGAATAGGGCGGCACCTCGCCCATGTGGATCTCGCCCGTCTCGCGGTCGACGATCTTGGTCGACTTGCCGATGTAGACGCCCATGCCCAGCACCGCGCCCTCGCGCACGATGCAGCCTTCCACCACTTCCGAGCGTGCGCCGATGAAGCAGTTGTCCTCGATGATGGTCGGGCCGGCCTGCAGCGGCTCCAGCACGCCGCCGATGCCGACGCCGCCGGACAGGTGGACGTTCTTGCCGATCTGCGCGCAGGAGCCGACGGTGGCCCAGGTATCCACCATCGTGCCCTCGTCGACATAGGCGCCGAGGTTGACGAAGGACGGCATCAGCACCACGCCCTTGCCGATGAAGGCCGAACGGCGCACGACGCAGTTCGGCACGGCGCGGAAGCCGCCGTTCTCGAATTCCTTCGGGCCCCAGGAATCGAACTTCGACGGCACCTTGTCCCACCACGTCGCTTCGCCCGGTCCGCCCTTGATGATCTCCATCGGGTTGAGCCGGAACGACAGCAGCACCGCCTTTTTCAGCCACTGGTGCACGACCCAGTTGCCGTCCGCGCCGCGGCTGGCCACCCTTGCCGCGCCCTTGTCGAGCAGGTTGAGCGCGGTTTCCACCGCATCGCGCACTTCGCCGCGGGTGGAGGTGGTGATGCCGTCGCGTTCGTCGAACGCCTTTTCGATCACGGCTTCCAGGGCGGCAAGGTCGGGCTTGGACATCGGCAGGCTCCGCTACACGTCGTGTTAAGAGATTGGGAAATACGCTTCCCCCGGGAAAATCGCGCGGAAAGTATGCGAACGGCCGGACGGGGTCAATCGCGCGCGCAAGCAGGTTTCACCTTTGCCAAGCGGGGATGCTGATTCATGAATCCGGAAGACAAGTCGAGCTGGACGCCACTGCCGCATTCCGGCGAGGATGCCGCCCGCGCCCGCTCGGTGCCCGACACGCCGCAGACGCGCGCGCCGGCCTACCGCCTGGCCTGGACCGACCAGGACTTCATGACACAGCGCGACCTGCGCGCGGTGCGCCTTCAGCTGGAATTGCTCAAGCCCGAGATGATGCTGGCCGAACGCGGCATCCGCTCCACCGTCATCCTGTTCGGCGGCGCCCGCATCCCCGAGCCCGGCGGCAAGGCCTGGGCGGCCAAGAACGATGTACAGAAGAAGAACCTCGAGGCCAACGCCCGCTATTACGAGGAGGCGCGCAGGTTCGCCCGCCTCTGCTCGCAGGAATCGGCCAAGTCGCGCTACCGCGAGTTCGTGGTCGTCACCGGCGGCGGGCCGGGCGTCATGGAGGCCGGCAATCGAGGCGCGCAGGATGTCGGCGCGCCGTCGATCGGGCTCAACATCGTCCTGCCGCACGAGCAGGCGCCGAACGAATATGTCACGCCGGAGCTGTGCTTCAACTTCCACTATTTCGCCATTCGCAAGATGCACTTCATCATGCGCGCCAAGGCCGTGTCGGTCTTCCCCGGCGGCTTCGGCACGATGGACGAACTCTTCGAGACCCTGACGCTGATCCAGACCGGCCGCATGGAGCGCGTTCCCGTGCTGCTGTTCGGGAAGGAGTTCTGGCGCAACGCCATCGACCTCGATTTCCTCGCCGCGCAGGGCACGATCTCGCCGGACGATCCGGACCTGATCACCTTCGTCGACACCGCCGACGAGGCCTGGGCGGCCCTCGTCGAATTCTACGATCTCTAGGGCACGCACGCGAGGCTTCCGGGACAAGGCCATGGAAAAGGCAGGGGAAAGACGGCCGGCATCGGCTCTGGCGCGCCTGTGGTCGCGTCTGCGTGATCCGGTGACGGGCGGCATGGTGGTCGGAACCGTGGCGCTTGCCGCGGCGGTGGCGCTCATCCAGGTCACCTTCCCGGCCATGGGCCAGGAGGTCTACACCGCCAACTATGTCTGCGCGGTACTCGGCAGCTATGGCATTGGCTCGCCGGTCGCCTGGTACTGCCTGCGCCAGAACCGGCGCCTGGAAAGCCTGCTTGTCGAACTGGAAGACATGCATGCGCTGCTCAAGGCACGCTCCCGCGTCGACGCGATGACGGGTCTGCTGAACCGCGAGGCATTCTTCGACGAGGCCGAGCATGTCCTGAAGGCGGGAGACGGTCCGGCGCTCCTCATTCTCGACATCGACCGGTTCAAGCCGATCAATGACACCTGGGGGCATCTTGCCGGCGATCGTGCCATCGAACTGGTCGCGGCCGCGCTTCTCTCCGCAGCGCCGCCAAGCGCCCTGGTCGGCCGCATCGGTGGCGAGGAATTCGCCGTTCTGCTGGCGGGCGGGGACGCGTTCGACGTTCGCCGGGTTGCCGAGACCCTTCGTGTCGCGGTCGAGGCAATCGAGTTCTGGCCGGCCGACGGCATGCGCCAGCCGTTGACCATCAGCATCGGCGGCAGCCACGCGCCCCATGGCTCTGTGGTGACCGATATTGTCCGCCGGGCCGACCGCTGTCTCTACCAGGCCAAGAACGCGGGCCGAAACCGGATCCGCTTCGACGCGGCCGCCTGACGGTCCTGCGACGCCATAACCCCTTCCCATCCAGGGCCGGTTCGGTCTAGACCGGTGCCGATGAGCAGACGACCGCGCACCTTCATGGCATCCCTGCGCCGCGACGGGCTGGCATTCGCCATCCTGTCCGCGCTGGTGATCCTTGTCGTGCACGCCAAGCCGCTGGCCGAGGCCAAGGCCGCCGGCGGACCCTTCGCCGGCATGATCTGTTCGTCCTTCGGGGCCGTGCAGGCCGATCCCGGCAGGGCGCCCGGAACGACGCCCGCCGCCGATGATTGCCCCTTCTGCCTTGCCGGTGCGCATGTCCAGCCGGTTCTCGCAAGCCAGCCGCCTGTCCTCGTGGTCCCGGTCCGCATCGCCTCACCGACGCGCTGGACCCGTGGCAACGAGGCCGCGCCGGCCCGGCCGCGAACATCGCTGCCGGCCATCCGCGGACCGCCTGTTTGCGCCTGAGCAACGACGGCCTGGCCGCCGTGTGCTCGAATGCGGCATTCGCAGCCTGAAACCAGGATGATGTGATTTTGATATCAGCGGTCTGGACGCCCGGGGAAGGGCGCCGCCCGCGAGGAGAGACAGATGAACCGTACCGTGAAGATGATTGCCCTGGCCACCACGCTGGTCCTGCCGGCCCTGGTGCCCGTGACTTCGGCGATGGCCGGGGACAAGGCCGCGATGGTCATGGACCAGGCACCCGTCAAGGTCGGCGACCTTGAACTGACCGGCATGTGGGCGCGCGCCATGCTCCCCAACCAGCCCGCCGGCGGTGGCTTCGTGACCATCCGCAACACCGGCAGCGAGGATGATCGCCTGCTGAAGATGGAAACGCCGGACGCCCGCGGCGAAGTGCACGAAATGGCCGTCGAGAACGGCGTCATGCGCATGCGCGAGCTGGCCGACGGCCTGCCGATTCCGGCGGGCGGGACGGTGGAACTGAAACCCGGCGGCTTCCACCTGATGTTCCTGGAGGTGAAGGCACCGTTCAAGGAAGGCACCGCCGTCCCGGTCACGCTGACCTTCCAGAAGGCCGGCAAGGTCGACCTCGACCTCAAGGTCATGCCGTTCGACTACGGCCGCATGAAGATGAACCAGGGAGACGGCAAGGGCGAGATGAAGAACGGCGGGCACGGCGGCATGATGAAGCAGGGCGGCTGACCGCCCGCTTCAGACCGTCAGCGCGGCGAGAAAGCCCTTCAGGTCGTCGGTCACGTGATCGACGACCCCCTCGTGGTCCTCGTCGCGCTCCCAGACTTCGGCGAAATCCGGCTCGAAGTTGCGCGGCACGATGAGCACCGTCTTCATGCCGAGCGCCTTGGGCACGGTCAGGTTGCGCGCGAGGTCCTCGAACATCGCCGACTGTTCGCCGGCCACCCGGTGCAGCGCGGTGAACTTGTCATAGGTCTCCTGCGCCGGCTTGGGCACCAGCCCGGCCGCGACGATGTCGAAGATCTCGTCGAAATGATCGAGGATCCCCAGCTGCCGCGCGGTGCGTTCGGCGTGGCCGCGGTCCCCGTTGGTGAAGATGAACTTGCGGCCCGGCAGCGCCGCAATGGCCTCGCCCAGGCCCGGGTCCGGCTCGAGCCAGGAATAGTCGATGTCATGCACCTTCTGCAGGAAATCGTCCGGGTCGATCCCGTGCACCTCCATCAGGCCCTTCAGCGTCGTGCCGTAGTCCCGGTAGAAATCCTTCTGCACCTTGCGCGCCTCGTCGCGCGGCAATTGCAGCAGGTCGGAGACATAGCGCGTCATGCGCACGTCGATCTGCGCGAACAGGTTCGCATGGTGCGGGTACAGGGTGTTGTCGAGGTCGAACACCCAGTTGGTGACATGGCGGAAATCGGCCTGGAGGGGAATCGTCGTCATGGCCGCACTATGGCACGGGCGATGTGCCCGCGCATCCACGCATCCAATTTGTCGAAAATTGGCGGTATTGAAAAAGCAACTCCTTAAAAAGATATGGCTACCGTAAGGATCGAAGCAGGAGGACGCGGCATGCAGTCCATCTTTGGAAAGACCTTTCTGGTGTGCACGGGCGCCCTCGTGCTGGCATCCGCGCTGGCCGCGGTCCTGCACTTTCTGGCGCCGGCCGGCTTCGGAGCCGGTGGTTCGGTTGCCGCGTCGATCGCCCCTTTCCTGGTGGCCTTGCCGCTGGTGGCCTACCTGTTCGTCCAGTCCGAGAAACATCGCCTTGCCGTCCTGGACCTGGATGCCGTGCGCCAGGAGCTGGAGCGCTCCAACGCCGACCTGCGCCGCAAGGTCGAGATCGACCCGATGACGGGCTTCCTCAACCGCGAATTCTTCATGAACCAGCTGTCGTCGCTGCGTCGCAAGTCCGACCGTGGCACGCTGCTGATCCTGGATGCCGATCATTTCAAGTCGATCAATGACCGCTACGGGCACCTGACCGGCGACGAGGCGCTCATCGCCATCACCCGCCGCATCCGCGAAAGCGTCCGCGCGCAGGATATCGTCGGCCGCATCGGCGGCGAGGAATTCGGCGTCTACCTGAAGGGCGCCTGCGGCGAGGAGGCCTTCCTGGTCGCCGAACGTGTGCGCCGGGCCGTCGAGGCGATCGTCTTCGAACCGGCCGAGGGCGTCCGCCATCCCCTGACCGTGTCGATCGGCGGCGTGGTCGAGGCCCAGGACCTGCCCCTCTCGGAAGCCCTGCGGACGGCCGATACCTCGCTCTATGCCGCCAAGAATGGCGGCCGTAACCTCGTGGTGATCGCCGGCCGCCTGCCGCACGCGGCTTGATCGGGAACTCCGTTGCGGGATAAAGGCTATCTTGCCTTTCCCCGGAGATCCCCATGGAAGCCTGGATCGTCATCACGGTCGCCGCCGCCTTTGTCCAGAATATCCGTTCAAGTCTCCAGAAGCACCTGAAGGGTGCCATGGGCACCACGGGCGCCACCTTCGTGCGCTTTGGTTTCGGTGCGCCCTTCGCGCTTCTCTTCCTTGCCGGGTCCCTCTGGGCGAGCGGACAGGCGCTGCCGTCTCCCAATGCCGGGTTCCTCTTCTGGGTCGTGGTCGGGGCGGTGTCGCAGATCGCCGCCCAGGCCCTGCTGGTGCACATGTTCTCGCTGCGCAATTTTGCCGTCGGCAGCGCCTATTCGCGCACCGAGCCGGCGCAGGCGGCCGTGTTCGGCCTGATTTTCCTGGGTGACCGGGTGACGCCGGGCGCCCTGCTGGCCATCTGCGTGTCCGTCGCCGGGGTCATGCTTATCTCGGTGGCCCGCGGGCCGGTCACGCCGCGCGCCCTCGTCTCTTCCCTCTTCACCCGCACGGCCGCCATCGGCCTCGGCTCGGGCACCATCTTCGGCATTGCCGCGGTCGCTTACCGCGCCGCATCGCTATCGCTGGCCGAAACCATGGCCGAACCGAATTTCTTCGTCCAGGCAGCCTCGGTGCTGGTCGCGGCCATCCTGCTGCAGACACTCCTGATGCTGGGCTGGATGCTGTGGCGCGACCGGGCCGAACTCGGCCGCATCCGCCACGCCTGGCGCATGTCCGCCCTGACCGGCCTTGCCGGCGCCACCGCCTCCTTTGGCTGGTTCGCCGCCATGACCCTGCAGCAGGCTGCCGTGGTCAAGGCGCTCGGCCAGATCGAGATGCTGTTCATCTTCGCCTCGACCTTTTTCGTCTTCCGCGAGCGCATGCACCGGCTGGAGATCGCGGGCTGCCTGATGATCGTCGCCGGGATCGTCCTTCTCGTCCTCTTGCCCTGACCGCGTGACACCGGCGGACCGCCTGCCGTTCCGGTCGTTGGCCGGCGCAGACCCGCGCTTGCCTGTAGACAGGTTCTATCTGAATTGTTATACAAGATAACAAATTCAGGGAGGATTTCATGGCGCTTCTCAACGTGCCCGGCATGCGTCCGGTTTTGCTCGGCGATCTCTCGGTCGAGGTGGAACGCAGGGATGACGGTTCGGTTATCCTTCGCTCGCCGCACAAGCTCGGGGACTTTCCGCGGTCTGTCACCGACCGGCTCGACGAATGGGCCGGGAAGGCGCCCGACCGGATCTTCCTGGCCGACCGGCGCGACGGGGAATGGCGCACCGTCACCTATGCCCAGGCGCTCGCCCGCGTCCGCTCCATCGGCGAATACATGCTGGACCATGGCCTTTCTGCCGACAGGCCGATGGTCATCCTGTCCGGCAACAGCGTCGAGCATGCGCTCATGGCGCTGGGTGCCATGTATGCTGGCATACCCTATGCGCCGGTTTCCACGGCCTATTCGCTCGTCTCGCAGGATCATGCCAAGCTGAAACACGTCTGCAACCTGCTGACGCCGGGCATGGTCTTCACCGCTGATGGCAAACCCTATGAAAAGGCGCTGGCCGCCGTCATGAAGCCGGGCATGAGCCTCGTCGTGGCCCGCGAGCCGGTCGAGGGCTACGACACCCATCTCTTCGACGAACTGCTCGCAACCCCGGCCGGGGACGCCGTGGAGGCGGCCCATGCCGCGATCACGCCCGATACGGTGGCGAAATTCCTGTTCACCTCGGGCTCGACCGGCATGCCCAAGGCGGTCATCAACACCCACGGCATGATGGCCTGCAACCAGGAAATGATCGTCAACGCCATGGCCTTCATGCGCGAGGAACCGCCGGTCCTGGTCGACTGGCTGCCCTGGAACCACACCGCGGGCGGCAACCACAACTTCGGCCTCGTGCTCTACAACGGCGGTTCGCTCTACATCGACGAGGGCTCGCCGACGCCCAGGGGCATCGCCGCCACGGTCCGCAACCTGACCGATATCGCGCCGACGCTCTATTTCAACGTGCCCAAGGGCTACGAGATGCTGACCGCCCAGTTCGCCGGCAACGACGCGCTGCGCAGGAATTTCTATTCCCGTCTCAAGCTGATGCAATACGCCGGGGCCGGGCTGTCCCAGCATGTCTGGGACGCGCTGGAAAGCAATGCCGAGCAGACCGTGGGCGAGAAGGTCGTCATCGTCACCGGCTATGGCTCCACGGAGACCGCGCCCTTCGCGCTGACAACGACCTGGGCGGTGGAGCGCCCCGGCGAGGTGGGCCTGCCCGCGCCGGGTCTCGAACTCAAGCTGGTGCCCAACGCGGAGAAGACGGAGGTCCGCCTGCGCGGCCCCTCGATAACGCCGGGCTACTGGCGTCAGCCCGAGAAGACGAAGGAGGCCTTCGACGAGGAGGGCTTCTACCTGATGGGCGACGCGCTGAAGTTCGTGGATCCGTCGGACCCGGACAAGGGGCTGATCTTCGACGGCCGCGTGACCGAGGATTTCAAGCTGTCGACCGGCACCTGGGTGGATTTCGCCGGTGTCCGGGCGAAGATCGTCAAGACCTTCGCGCCCTACGTCCGAGACGCCGTGCTGACCGGCCTCAACCGCAACTTCATCGGCGCGCTGCTGTTCACCGACCACGATGCGGTACGCAGGATCGCACCGGAACTGGCCGACGCCGACGATGCGGCCGTGGCGGCCAATCCGGAGGTGCGGCGCCTCTTCCAGCAGCGGCTGGACGACCTGGGGGCGTCATCGACGGGGAGTTCCAATTTCGTCGCCCGCGCCATCATCGTCGACAGCCCGCCCTCGCTCGACGATCACGAGGTCACCGACAAGGGCTCGATCAACCAGCGCGCCGTCATGGCCGCCCGCGCCCATCTCATCGAGGATATCTATGCCGACGAGCCGGCGGGGCACGTCCTGGTGACGAACCGGGCGAAGTAGGCCCGGGAGGCGGCGGGCTGGCAGTTGTCGCTGGCCTGTCCCGCCCGCGAATCCGATCAGGCGGGTCAGAGCACTTCGAAGAAGGTGATGCGGACGTGATCGACAAGCAATTTCAGCGAAAGTTGCAGACTTTCGCGCTCGCGAAATTGCGG
>NZ_PDVP01000020.1 GCF_002727065.1 Zhengella mangrovi
AAGAATCGAAAAACGGGGGAGCACTGGGGGACAGCTCCAGCAAGCAGTTGAAGCCAAACTCTTTTCCTTGCCTTCACACGGGAGGGGTCACAGGTTCAATCCCTGTCGCGCCCACCATTTTTCAAGGCAGATCCTGGAAATAGAGCAACGGCAGTGTCGTTCTGCCGCAAACGTTGTGGCCGCGACCCGGAGCGGGCAGCCGCATCGGTCACAGGCCGGTTGAAAACGGACGCGGCAGGCCTATCGTTCCAGGGACACTGACCGGACGCGGATGTGGACCTGCCGGATCGTACCGAACAGTTCTTCCCCGTTGCACTCGTTCCGCCGGTATCGTCCGCACACTTCCACGATCCGGGGGTGATCATCGTCTTGATCGACGATCGTCCGCAAGACAAACCTGAAACCCGACTTCTGGGCGCTTGCGTCTTCAAAGCATTGAAGGAAATGAGGGCGGTCTTCCGGATGGTAGTGCTTGGCGAGACGGACCAGGTTCACAGCCCCGGCCGTCGGCGGCATTCCCTGCAGAATGCAGGCATCGCGCGAAAAATAGGCAAGACCCTCGTCAAGATCGAAACGCCAGATGCCGTATTCTTCAAACTGGGCCAGGACATCAAGGAGATTGGCGTTGCGCAGTCCGACATCGCCCATCGACTGGGCATTCTCCCGTGTCGGCCTGATTTCGATTTTCAGGTGGTCGTGCCGGGGACTGGGATTGTTGCTGGACATTCTGCCGTTCAACCTCGTTGGTTATCGCAGGCCAGTTGAAACTGCGATTGCGGGCGAACAACGGCTCTCATTGAATTATCAAATGCTCATGAAAAGAGCAATTGCCGAATGTCCGGCCACGTCGGTGAAATGATCCGATCTTGACGTGTCCGGCGAGGCACCGGCCCCTTGGCGCACTGTCGCCGGGGGCATCGCGCCAAAGGCAGGCCCCCGGCCGGTCATCGACGCCTTCCGGCGGCGGCTGCGCAGCGATCGCTTTTATTTATTGCTTTATAAGCATTGTCACACGGACAAAACTATTGTCTGTATATTCACGCACCCACAAGCAAAGTGCCCGAAGCTTGGAGGTATGAAAATGAATGTTTCGGATGTCGAGGAACAAGTAGCTTCGATAGCAAGACTGACCGACGATCATGCCGCTGCGCATATGGCGGAAGAATTCCTTTACGAGCAAGTACTTAGAGCAATAGCCAACGGAATTTGCAAGGATCCCAGGGGATGCGCGCAAGCAGCGCTGGCTGTCGCTGAACTCGATTTCCCGCGCCTGTACGGCTAGAGCAATTCCAGCGAAAGTGGATCCCGGTTTCGCGTTCGGAATTGCGGCCAACAAGAGCAATTCCAGCGAAAGTGGATACCGGTTTCCCGTCCGGAATTGCGGCCAACAAGAGCAATTCCAGCGAAAGTGGGAAACGGTTTCGCGTCCGGAATTGCGCCTGACCTGCAGGATGGAGCATCGGAGCGTTTCGACGAAATGCAAAAATGCTCCGGCGGCCACCGAGGGTGAATGCCCTCACCACCGGAACCGACCGTCGCGAGGGGCAAGGACGGTCGAAGCCGGCCATTGCCTCTCCCGTCACACGGGAGTGCCTGTCAGTTTTTGCCAGGGTCCAGCCACTCTCCACCCGGCCGGCAGCGCCGGCAGGTGGCGGCAAGGCAGGCAATTGGGGGCCAGGCTGGCCGCCTGGCCGTTCGCTGAAAGGAGAGGCGCGGCGCTACTCCTGGAGGGATTCGATATAGTCGACCAGCGAGACCATCTTGGCCCGCACGCGCAACTCGGCGCCGTAGGGCGACCCCGTCTCGCCGATTTCCTGGGTGAAGACATCGCCCCAGATCGGCATCGGCCCGCCCGAATGCCCTCTCACACCTGTCCGTCCGTCGACAATGTGGAACACGTCGAGATAGGGAAAGACACCATGGTTGTTCTTGGTCAGGACCCGCAGGTTCGCAGGCTTGATCGTCAGGTATTGCGCAAAACCGCCATCGCCGAGCCCGGTGCTGCCATGGCACGTCTCGCAGGACGCGATGTAGAGTTCCTTGCCGAGAAGGTTTTCCTGGGCATGGGCAGCCGAAACCGCCGCGATCATTCCCAAAGTGCCGATGGCCACGCACGCCGCTTTTGCCTTGAAAGAACCAAGCATGTTTTCCTCCTGTGACGACCTGGACGTTCACGATCCCAGTCCTTGAAAAACCTGGCATTGACGGCCATCAATGAGCGGACCTGGGCGGTCCCGCACCGTTTCCGCATTGGAGGAGAGATGACGACAGCCCGGCTCGAACACACCAGGGCGGCAAGGCTGGGCATCATGCGCCCTGCCCCCGTCTTCGCGCCCGATGTCCTCGCGGCCCGTTTCATTGCGGCTCTTGTCCTCACGTTCTCCTGGCTGCTCGCCGCACCCGCCATCGCGCTTGCGGCCAAGGTGCCGCCGACATCGGTCACCGTCCTGACCCACAAGGAAAACGCGTCGATCGCCGCCGACACGCTCGTCATCCGGATCAGGGGGCCGATCCTGCCGCCGGTGACGCGGCGCTTCAACGAGGCGATGGCGTCCAGCGGTCCGGACCTGAAGACGGTGATCGTCGATATCGACAGTGACGGCGGCACGCTGGGCGAGGCGGAACGCCTGGCCGCAGCGCTGCACCCCCTGCGCGATCGATACGACCTGACGACCTATGTCCGCCATGGCGGGCATTGCCTGTCGGCCTGCGTTCTCGTTTTCCTCGAGGGCGAGAAACGGATCGCCGGAAGCGCCAGTTCATGGCTGTTCCACGGCGTCTGCCATCGCTATCGCGACCGCCCCTCCCCGAAGGAAACCCAGCGGTTCATCGACCTGATGATGCGATCCGGAATCAACAAGGACTTCGTCTGCCGGATGATCGAGAAGGGCTACTTTACCGATCCCGGAGATTTCTGGGCCAGCGGCTACGAGCTCTTCCATATCTACGATTCGAACATCATCACGCAGATGATCGAACCCTGGCAGCCGCGCTGAAGCAATTCCAGCAAAAGTGGTTTCCGGTTTTGCGTCCGGAATTGCGCGAGGAAAGAGCCAATTCCAGCAAAAGTGGCTCCCGGTCTTGCGTCCGGAATCGCGCGTGGAAAGAGCCAATTCCAGCAAAAGTGGTTTCCGGTTTTGCGTCCGGAATTGCGCGTGGAATGAGCCAATTCCAGCAAAAGTGGCTCCCGGTCTTGCGTCCGGTTCCCCCCGGGTCGGCACAGGGCGATGCCACGGCTGGCCACATCGCTTGCCGGGTCTATCCCACCCTGTAGCTTTTCTAAACTGGAGTCGTTGACGACAGTTTTTATAATCTTTACCAATTTTGTCTACTTTTAGAGGGGAACGCGGCTGGCACGGAAGCCCGGTGCCGGATCATGGCCGCCGTCTGCGACAGCGGACGGTCCGCCCCTTTTCGAGAGGGGTCCGGCCCTTTGCCGCGGCCCTTGGTTCCACCACCATGCAAAACAATCGGATGACCCCGGCCGGCATGGCGGGGCATCTTGAACGGAGAGACTGACGATGACATTCAAGAGCCTTCTTCTTGGCTCCGCGGCGGCGCTGGCTACCGTTTCCGGCGCCCGTGCTGCCGACGCGGTTGTCTACGAACCCGAACCGGTCGAATATGTGAAGGTCTGCGATGCCTACGGCGCGGGCTTCTTCTACATCCCCGGGACGGAGACCTGCCTGTCGATCAACGGCTATGTCTACTTCCAGGTCGGTGGCACCAGCGACCGCGACGGTGGCCTCGCCATCACCGACACGCCCGGCTACCACGGCTTCGGCTACGGCGGGTACAACGTGGCGACCCGCGGCCGCCTCAACATCGACGCCCGCTCGGACACCGAGTGGGGCACGCTGCGCAGTTTCGTCCGGCTGGAGGGAACGTGGGGTACCAATGCCGATGGCAACGTCGCCCTCAACCAGGCCTACCTCGAACTCGGCGGCCTGCGCATGGGCTACACCGAGTCGGCCTGGGTTGAGTCCATGAATGCCGGTGTCGCCGTCCTCGGTTCCCACTCGGACAGCGGCCTCTATTTCGCCAACCAGCTTCGCCACCAGGTCAACTACACCTTTTCGGCCAACGGCTTTGCCGCCACGCTCTCGCTCGAGCATGACGAAGGCCCGGCCGCGACGGACTGGGTTCCCGATGTTGTCGGCGTCCTGTCCTACAACGCCGGCTGGGGCGGTGCCTGGGCCAAGGTCGCCTACGACAACGACGACCTCATCCTGCCCGGCCGCCAGGGCGGCTGGTCCGCGCAACTCGGCATGCAGGTCAACATCCCCAACATGAACGGCTCGTCGCTGCGCCTGCTCGGCTTCTACGCCGACACGCCGAACGCCTATGCCGTGGGGTCCGAGTGGTCGGTCCTGGCCTCCTACAACCACGTCTTCACCGACACGTTCTCGGCCTCCGTCGGCTTCCAGTACTTCAACGACACCAACTATGCCCTGGCCGGCTCGCCGGATGCCTGGGCGGCCGAACTGTCGACGGTCTGGACCCCGGTCCAGAACTTCGAGGTCCGCACCGAGTCGGTCTACACCAAGGCGGACGGCCTTTCCGGCTCGCTGTCGAGCTTCGTGCGCTTCACCCGCTACTTCTGATCCCGGGCCCCACCCGTCTCGACGGCAAAAGAAAAGTGCCGGCCCGCGGGCCGGCACTCGGAACGGGGATCGCGATGCGGAGATTTCGTTCAGCCCGCCGCTTCGCGCGCTTCCTTCACCGCGTCCAGCGCCTTGAGCAGGTGCTCGTCGCGGCCGTAGACGTCGGAGAAGAAGCCGATGCTGCCGTCCTCTTCCGGCCAGGCCGTGAAATAGGCGACATAGACGGGGATCTTCACCGGCACCCGGCGGCTGGAATGCCCGTTCGCCAGTTCACGGCGGATCTCCGCGACGTTGGTCCCCAGCACTGCCGCCGCCATTTCACGCGGCTTCTGCAGGCGTACGCAGCCATGCGAGAAGGCACGGCTGTCCCGGTTGAACAGCGACTTGGACGGCGTGTCGTGCATGTAGATCGCATGCTTGTTGGGGAACAGGATCTTCAGTTCGCCCAGCGCATTGGCCTCGCCCGGCGTCTGCCGCACGTTGTAGGGAATGTTCGCGCCATAGGCGCCCCAGTCGATGCTCGACGACGGGATGTTCCGCCCCTTGGCATCCGTCACCTCGTAGCCGGCACGGTCGAGATAGCCCGGGTCGTTGAGCAGGCGCGGCAGCATCTCGTTGACGATGATCGACCGCGGCACGCCCCAGTAGGGGTTGAAATCGACCTGCTCGATCTCGTCATAGAAGAACGAGGTCTGGTTGGTCTTCTTGCCCACGACCACCCGCATCGACAGCTTCACGTCGTTGTTTTCGTAGTAGCGGACGATGAACTCCGGCTGGTTGATGAAGACGCGCCGCGCGCCGAGATCGTGCGGCAGCCAGCGCAGCCGCTCCAGCGCCAGCCGGATCTTCTCCATGCGCTCGACCTTGGACGCCGGGCTGATGGCAGCCACCGTGCGCGGGCCGATGATCCCGTCGGGATTGAGCCCCCTCGCCTTCTGCACCGCCTTGATGACCGGCACCAGGTCGTCGCTGTAGGTATCGCTCTTGCGCGCCTTCATGATGTCGAGCCCGTGCTCGGCCATGATGTCCGGATTGCCGTCGCGCCAGACGATCTCCATCAGCTTGCCGAATTCAGGGCTGCTGCCGCCGGGCCGCAGGAACAGCTTGCTGTCGACGACGACCTCGGCCTCGGTTTCCTTGCGGATACGCGCCATCGCGGCACGCAGCTTCTTGTATTCCGCGCCGTGCGGCGCCTTGTCGGCGAGCCAGGCGCCGGCATCGGTCGCGGCCGCCAGTTCGCCCAGCGCCTTGTCCGCGTCGAACGGCAGCACCGGCAGGTCATGGTAGCCGGACAGCTTGTCGGGATCGACCCGGCCCGACGCGACATCGCGCGAATAGCGCAGCACCCGCGCCGACAGCGTCATCTCGAAGCGGACCAGTTCCTTCAGCCGGCCCGCCATGTCGTTCATCGAGAAGGCCGCGTCCGGGGCAGTCACGGCATATTGCTGCGCGTCGAGCCCTTCGTCACCGGCACTGTCGAGAACCGCCAGCGCCGCCTGCGCCTTGGCATTGGGACCGAAACCGGTAACCCAGATGAAATCGGGGTGCTCCGCGTAATAGGCGGCGATCGCCTTGGCATCCGCCTTTTCCGCCGTCAGGTCGAAGCCCTCGAGCGCCGGGGCAGCCGCGGTGAAGCTGGCGCCACCCGGCAGCGTCATTCCCGGAACGGCCGCAGCGGCAGCGATGACCTTGGAAAAGTCCACCCGGACCGGTGAAACCGCCTGGTAGGAGAAGTAGCGCGGCGCCGAAACCTTCGGGATGGCAACGGTCCGCTTGGGCTTCACCGGCTCCTGCGGCACCTCCGGCCGGGCCTGCCACGGGCGCTGGCGGCCCCGGTCGAGATCCCGTTGCGGCCGGCGTGCGGACGTGTCGAAGCGGCCGCGAATCAGGTCGGACAGCCAGTTGGATTCCGCGTGGGCCTGGACCGGCGCGGCGACCGTGAAACCGGTCACCGACATGGCAAGCGCGAGAAAAAGGCGAGGAAAAATCGAGCGTTTCATCAATACAGGATCCTGGAGCGGGGCCCGGCGGCGCTTCGGGCGTATGTCATCGGCGACGGCACGCCGCCAGACGGACGGCTTTCCACAATGATACGGATTTGAATCAAATTCGTTAAGTCCGGCAAACGGAAAAGTCTTCCACCATGCTTAACGGGCGCGAAAAAGGCCGGCCCGCGGCGCGGACCGGCCAGTTTCCAAGTCCGGATATCCGGCCCGGGCGCGATCAGTGGGTCAGGCGCAGGGCCCGGATGTTCGTCGCGATATCCTGAAACGCCTTGTCGAGCGCCCCGGAATTGTTGGCATCGAAGAAATGCTGCGCCGTGCTGGCGCATTTCCGCATGATCTGCCGGGCAGTGGGCGTCACCGCGCTGCCGAAGGTCACCGTGTAGATCTCGGTGCCCTGCGTCTTTGCGAAGGCGCATGCCTTTTCGGTCCAGTCGTTGGCGCGCGCCACGTCTGTTCCCAGGTGATCGGGCGAGATGTCGAGCCGTGGCGACTGGAAGTTCTCGCCGTCGGTCATCAGCACGATCACCTTGCGGACCGGCTTCTTCGATGTCGCGATGTCCTCGCCCTCGGTGAACGGCGGCTGCGGCGAAAGCACCCGCTGGGCCCACATCACGCCGTCGGCGATGTAGGTGTTGTTCCTGGGCATCAGCACGTCGATCCCATTCAGGATCGCCGCGCGATCCGTGGTCAGCGGCTGAAGCGGGCGCGCACAGAGCACTTGCATGACGCCTGGAAACCGTGCCTTTTCCAGCCCGCTCGGATCGCTCGGCATGTCATCGGAGAGCGTCAGCATGTTCTGCAGCGTTCCGCGCGTTCCCACGCAGCCGTACCAGGTTCTGTAGACGGTGTAGTTGTAAGGCGTACAAACCTGCGTTTGGCCCCAGATCGGCGGACAATAGTCCTTGATGACGGTGACACCGTCCGTCACATATGCTTTCGGGTAGCACGTGTCGTAGCCGATAACCACGCTGACCGAGCGGCAGCCCGGCAAGCTATACTGCTTGGCGGTATCGTCCGGCACGTCCATCCATGGTTCCTTGCGATATTTCGCTGGCATGTTGACATACTGGTCGAAGGGAACCAGCCCGACCTTCACCGAGGTCCGGCCATCCGCCGCGTCGAACATCACGTTCGTGAAATTCGTCGCCGCCTTCTTGAGGCCATCGATCTTTCCGTCGGCGATCATGGAATAGGTCGTGTCGAGCGCCATGACCACCTCGAGCGCGATGCCCGAACCGATCTGGCTTGCCGAAAACACCTTCAGCGTCTGCGTGCCCGCGTTGACCAGGTGCATCAGGAGCGGATCGTAATTGCTCTGCGCCTCGATCTCGACCGCCTCCGCCCCGGTCTGGGGATCGGTCGTCTTTTCATACCGTGTCACCTCGACGGCGGCGAGCTTCGTGTTCGCCAGCAGGAATTGCTTCACCTCGCCCTGGTCGGGCAAGGCACCGTCCACCTCGTAACGCCGGGCGGCGAACAGCGCCGCCGCATCCGCCGCATTGTGCAACTCCGACGTATCCCGCGACATGGCCGCGTAGTCGAGCGCCAGCCCCATGAAGCCCGTCAGCGGCAGAACCATGAGCGCGAACGTCACCGCGATGTTCCCGCCGGACGACCGCAAGAATTCAAGACATTTCTTCATTTTAATCATCGATTGTATTCCGCACACATTACAACCTATGATGTCTTACGATGCGAAAGGTAAAGGTTTCGTTCCGCGCCGTGACTTGCCACTGGTCGGCCCCGAACAGGCCGGCGCTGCGTCGGGCGCACGCGGCACGGCCTGCCCGCTTCGTCCGTTCGGCGGACTGGATTTTGCTGCCTCTTGCGGTAAAGAGAGGCACCTGAACCCCGATTGCCAACGGAGCGCATGTCATGGCCGAGACCTTCACTGCCGATCTCTTCCCGCTTGCCAAGGACGAAACGCCCTGGCGCAAGCTGACCTCCGACTACGTCTCGGTTGACACGTTCAAGGGCCAGGAGGTTCTGACGGTCGATCCGGAAGGCCTGCGCCTGCTCTCCGAGACCGCCTTTGCCGACATCAACCACCTGCTCCGCCCGGGCCACCTGGCCCAGTTGGCGAAGATCCTGGAAGATCCCGAAGCCACCGAAAACGACCGTTTCGTCGCTTATGACCTGCTGAAGAACGCCAACATCGCCGCCGGCGGCGTGCTGCCCATGTGCCAGGACACCGGCACGGCCATCATCATGGGCAAGAAGGGCCGCCGCGTCTGGACCGAGGGCGGCGATGCCGAGGCGCTCGGCCAGGGCGTGCTGGATGCCTACGAGCGCAAGAACCTGCGCTATTCCCAGCTGGCGCCGCTGAAGATGTTCGAGGAAAAGAACACCAGGAACAACCTGCCGGCCCAGATCGACATCTACGAGGAAGGCGACGACGCCTACAAGTTCCTGTTCATGGCCAAGGGCGGCGGCTCGGCCAACAAGACCTTTCTCTACCAGGGCACGCCGTCGCTGCTGACCCATGACCGCATGATCGACTTCCTGAAGGAAAAGATCCTGACGCTCGGCACCGCCGCCTGCCCGCCCTACCACCTCGCCATCGTCATCGGCGGCACCTCGGCGGAGATGAACCTGAAGACCGTCAAGCTTGCCTCAGCGCGCTACCTGGACGGCCTGCCGACAGAGGGTTCGGAGACCGGCCACGCCTTCCGCGATCTCGAGATGGAAGCGGAAATCCACAAGCTGACCCAGCAAATGGGCGTCGGCGCGCAGTTCGGCGGCAAGTATTTCTGCCACGACGTGCGCGTCATCCGCCTGCCCCGCCACGGCGCCTCCCTTCCCATCGGGCTGGGCGTCTCCTGCTCGGCGGACCGCCAGGCGCTCGGCAAGATCACGAAGGACGGCATCTTCATCGAACAGCTCGAGAGCGACCCGTCGAAATACATGCCCGACATCGACGAGGGGGCTCTTTCCGATCACGTCGTGAAGATCGATCTCAACCGGCCGATGAGCGAGATCCTCGCCGAACTGACCAGGCACCCGGTGAAGACGCGCCTGTCGCTGACCGGGCCGATCATCGTCGCCCGCGACCTGGCCCACGCCAAGATCCGCGAACGGCTGGAAAACGGCGAACCCATGCCCGACTACTTCAAGGATCACCCGATCTACTACGCCGGCCCGGCCAAGACCCCGGAGGGCTATGCCTCCGGATCCTTCGGTCCGACCACCGCCGGGCGCATGGACAGCTACGTCGACCAGTTCCAGTCCTTCGGCGGCTCCATGGTCATGCTGGCCAAGGGCAACCGGTCCCGCCAGGTGCGCGATGCCTGCGGCCGCCATCACGGCTTCTACCTCGGATCCATCGGCGGCCCGGCCGCCCGCCTCGCCCAGGACTGCATCAAGAAGGTCGAGGTCGTGGAGTATCCCGAACTCGGCATGGAGGCGATCTGGCGCATCGAGGTCGTCGATTTCCCCGCCTTCATCGTGATCGACGACAAGGGCAACGACTTCTTCAAGGAGTTGAACCTGGGCTGAGGCGAGCCTGACAGGGCCCATGAACCAGCCATGAACGGGGGATTGCGCCCCCGTTCAGCCGGGCTGCGTCACTCTGGCTTCATCACCGAAGAGATGGAGACCGGTCATGTTGAACCCGCAGATTTCGCCGATCGTCGCCGCCGCCGCCCTGGCAGCCTCCCGCAGCCGCATCGGCGCCATGCCGCACGAGGGCAGTGTTCTGGCCAAGCGGGCCACGACGCATTACGCCTACAACGGCGCCGGCGACCGCATCATCGCCCGTGGCCGGTAGGAAAAGCGGAACGGCTCAGTGCACCCGCTTTTCCAGCCAGTTGCGCCAGCCTTCGCGCGTTCCGTTGAAGGCATTGAGGTCGATATGGTTGTCGACCCCGGAAGCCAGCCCCGTCCCGGTATATTGCCAGAAGGCGAAGTCGCGGCCCGGGTAGACGTTTTTCGGATGATCCGCCGTTGAGCGCAGCCAGAAGGAATGGCCGGTGAACTGGCCTTGCAGGTTGTCATCGTAGAAGTCCGGCGTGGTGTAGATCACCGGTTCCTGGCCGTAATGCCGTTCCAGCTTCTCCATGAAGACCTTCATTTTCGCCAGCACCACCGCGCGGGCCGGCCGCGTCGGACAGGTCTTGGAATGGGCATTCCATTCCACGTCGATCACCGGCGGCAGGGCGCCCTTCTCCTTCGGAACGTTCTGGATGAACCAGTCGGCCTGGACCTCGGCGACAGAGCACCAGTAGAAAAAGTGATAGGCGCCGCGCGGCACGCCGGCCCTGCCCGCCGCCTGCCAGTTCTTCAGGAAGCTCGGGTCGATGTGGTCGTCGCCCTCGGTCGACTTGATATAGGCGAAATTCGCCCCCTGCTTCTTCAGGCTCACCCAGTCGATGTCCCCCTGCCAGCGCGACACGTCCACGCCGTGCACCGGGTAGTCGTCCGGCTCGACCTTTCCGAAACTGACGGGCTTGGCATCTGAAAAGCGCGGCTTGCGGATGGTGCGGGTAATCGCCTTCACCACCTCGCGCGGCGCCGGTTCCGCCGACAGCGCCACCAGTTCGGCGCGGGTGCTGTCTGCCGGTTCCGCATGGGCGCCGGCGTTTGTCTCCACGGTCGGCGCGGCCGGAGCCGGCGCTTGCCCGACCGCGCGGGCCGGCACAGGTGCGCCGATCGACCCGGTGATCATGGACGAGGAATCCAGGGCGTCGACCCCGCCGGACGACGTGCAGCCGGAAACGAGAAACGCTGCCAGGGCAAGTCCGGCGACCGTGGAAAGCGGTTTCACGCCAGCAATCGCGCCAGAGGACCGGGATGGAGCCCCGGAGCGATTCGGCCGATGGCGGAACGGATCGAGGCAGACACTGGACGCGAAGATACGCACGCGGGCACCCGTTGATGTGAGCATTTCGCGGTCAGACAGAAAATGTCCGGCAACCGCGCAAATGCGGCAAAACACGCTCGTTCGGCCGTTTCGGGCCGGGCCTTACCCGGCAAGCGGGCAAACCGGGTAAAGGGCTAACGGGAAATGAATAACAAATCGCAAATGCCGCGCATCTCTTCCGCGCCTCCATCGTTCACCTGCGATCACGATCGTTCACGTTTTGTGATGAAGGGCATTGACTGTGCTGGCGAGCTTGGCGAGTTTGGGCCTCCACCGTCCCCCCAATTGTCTTGCCCCTGGACAGAACCATGCTGACCCGTTTCCTGACTGCTTTCGCCCTCGCCATCGGCCTTGCGGCCCCGGTTTCCTTTTCCGTGACGACACAGGCTCAGGCCGAATCCGGCTTCGCCAGTTTCATCCGCGGCGGCCAGCCGCGCGTGCGCCATGGCCGCTACGCCTCCGACAAGTCGCCGATCCCGCGCGAGACCGTCCGGTCCGACCTGCCGGCCAACACCATCCTGATCGACACCAGCGAACGCCGCCTCTACTACGGCCTCGGCAATGGCAAGGCGCTGAAATACGGCGTCGGCGTCGGCCGCGAGGGCTTCACCTGGCAGGGCCGTCACAGGATCACCCGCAAGGCCGAGTGGCCCGGCTGGACCCCGCCCAAGCAGATGATCGCCCGCGAGGCCCGCAAGGGCCGCAAACTGCCCGCCTACATGGAAGGCGGCCCGAACAATCCGCTCGGCGCGCGCGCCCTCTACATCGGCTCGACGCTCTATCGCATCCATGGCACGAACCAGCCCTGGACGATCGGCAAGGCCATGTCGTCGGGCTGCATCCGCATGGCCAATGACGACGTCGTCGATCTCTACAGCCGCGTCGACGTCGGCACCCGGGTGACCGTGCGCCACTGATCGCGGCCCCGCGGTTCCGCCACCGGACGTTTCCGCCGGCCCTGTGCCGGCGGTTTCGCGTTCAAGGGCGCATTCTCCCCAATCCGGAGCAATTTTGTTAACGCGCATGACCTAATGCAGCGTCATGCGTTCGATGATCATCCTCCTGTTCCGCTGGTTGCGCCTCGACAGGCCCGTCAACGTGCTGCTTTACACGTTGGCCTTCACCGCCTTCACCATCACGGTCACGGTCGCCTCGCTGACCATCGGCATGCTGTTCATCGCGCCGGACCTGCCCGGTTATGTCCTTGGCGGGGTCATCGGCATCGGAACGGCGATTTCCGGCTTCATCACCCTGCCGATCTCCTTCATCATCCTGTCCACCCTTCACCTCCAGCTCAAGACGTTGTCGGAGGTCCGCGCCACGGTCCGCTACGATTCGCTGACCGGCGCCCTGAACCGCTCCGCCTTCATGCGCTATGCCATCGGCAACTGGCGCGGCGGCGGAGCCTTCCTGATGGTGGACGCCGACCACTTCAAGCAGATCAACGACACCTATGGCCACGCGGCCGGCGACGAGGCGCTGAAACGGATTGCCGACACGCTCGTCGAACAGGTCGGCGAGACCGGTGAAGTCGGACGCCTCGGCGGCGAGGAATTCGCCATCTTCCTGCCCGGGCTCACGCTGGAGGAAGGGGAAACGCTGGCCGAAACGCTCCTCGAGGCCATGCGCCTGCAGGACCTGCCGGCGCTCCGGGGCGAGCGCCGGATCACGGTGTCCATCGGCGTTGTCGGCTGCGAGGGCAATGTCCGCATCGAGGACGTGATGAACCTCGCCGATGTCCTGCTCTACCAGGCCAAGCACAAGGGCCGCGACTGCGCCGTCTCGCCGCGCACGGTCACCCGCCCGGAGATCCTGCGCGACCTGCCCGCCTTCAGGGCGGCGTGACGCCCGCGCCTTGCCAGCGCCCGCGCCCGCACGTAGTTTCGTCCGGCTTTCAAAAACGTAGCCGGAGGAAATCGTGGGGATGAAACGCGGGATCAAGCAGATGATTGCCGAGGCCGATGCCGAGATCGTGGCGCTGAGCCCGGCCGAGGCCGCCGAGGCGGCACAGGATGAGAATGTCCTCCTCGTCGACATCCGCGACGTGCGCGAACTCCAGCGCGACGGCGTCGTTCCCGGTGCCTACCACGCGCCCCGCGGCATGCTGGAATTCTGGGTCGACCCGGAAAGCCCCTATCACAAGCCCGTCTTCGCATCCGGCAAGCGCTTCATCTTCTTCTGCGCCGGTGGCCTGCGCTCGGCCCTGACCACCAAGACCCTGCAGGACATGGGCCTGGACCCGGTCGCCCATGTCACCGGCGGATTCGGCGCCTGGCGGGAAGCAGGCCTTCCCATCGCCGAATACCAGAAAAAGCACTGAATCGATGCAAGAACCGGTCGATCGCCAGCAAAACCGGCGCATCGCAACATGTCGGAGTCGTAAATCGGGCCGCCTCTTGACCTGCGGCAAGGCATGCTGGCCGTCATCCGCTGATGATTTGAACGGATAATCATCGGATATGCATGAAATACGGAGAGGGAGGCACGGATGTACTCGAAAATTCTCGTCCCGGTGGACCTAGCGCACGCGGACAAGCTCGAGAAGTCACTGGAAACCGCGGCAAGACTGGCCCGGATGGAAAACGCCACGCTCGTCTACTGCGGCGTGACCGCGGGCACGCCGGGCGCCGTCGCGCACAATCCGGAAGAGTTCAAACAGAAGCTGTCGGATTTCGTGGCCGGACAGGCTGCCCGCACCGGCATCGAATCGACGGCGATTGCCATGACCAGCCACGACCCGGCCCGCGACCTCGACGACGCCCTGCTCGAAGCGATCCGCCAGTCCGGCGCCGATCTCGTCGTCATGGCCTCGCATGTGCCCGGCGTCGCCGATCACTTCTTCACGTCCAATGCCGGCTGGCTGGCGACCCATGCCAGCGTTTCTGTCATGGTCGTCCGCTAGCCGGCGGAATCGCGCAGGGCCCGCCCCGCGCCTGTGCTGCGGCGGGGCGCGCGCCTACCACATCGAGGACTTTGCCCGCTCCGGCCAGGCCGCGTCATAACCGGCACCGCCGGCGGCGCCGTTGCTGGCCGCCGCCAGCATCTCGCCCGCCGTCGGCAGGCTCGACGGATCCACCCGCGCCTCGTCGGCCCACAGGTTCGAACGCATCAGCGCCCGGGCACACTGGAAATAGACCTCGGCCACGTGGATGACGAGAACGCTGCGCGGCACCTTGCCGTCCACGGCGAAACGCGCGGTCAGCGCCCTGGCGACCGACACCTCCGCCCGCCCGTTGACCCGGAGCGTCGTGTCGGACCCGGGCACGAGGAACAGCAGACCGACGCGCCCGTCGGTCACGATGTTGGCGAGCGAATCGACGCGGTTGTTGCCCTGCCGGTCCGGCATCAGCAGCGTGCGCGGGTTCTCGATGGTCACGAAGCCGGGCCGGTCGCCGCGCGGCGAGCAGTCCAGCCCGCCCTCGCCCGCCGTTGCCAGCAACGCGAAGGGCGACGCCTTGATGAACGCGCCGTAGGCCTCGTTGACGTGGTCGAGAACCTTAGCCGTGGAGGCAAGGCCCGGCTCGCCGTAAAGCGCCTGCAGCTCTTCCAGCGACGTGATGATGCTCATGCGATGGTCTCCCTCGGCGGACGGATCGTTTCAGGAAAGGCTAAGCCGCCGGGAGGCATCCGTCTACCGTCGCGCCGGGTCGCGCGAGAGGCCCTTCTGCGCCAGTTCGTCCAGGTAGGCCTGCCATTTCTCGTCCATGGCGCGTCCGTGCTCCCGGAACCACGCCCAGGTGAAGATGCCCGTGTCGTGCATGTCGTCGAAGGCCACGCGGATGGCGTAGTTGCCCACCGGTACGATGGCCATGATTCCGACATCACGCTTGCCGGAAACCAGCTTGCGCTCGGACGGCGAATGCCCCTGGACCTCCGCGCTCGGCGACATGACCCGCATCATTTCGGCGCTGAACGCGTAGGCCGCGTCGTCGAATGTCACGGTCAGCGTGCGCTTGTCCTTTGACAACCGGATCTCGCTCGGTGCATCCATGGCGGCCCCCTGTCTGCCTGTTCGGCGGAAAATCTGCGCCCAGAAGTGAGGCGCTTTGCGCGAAAGAACAAGGCCCTGTCGCTCCCTCGCCCTTGAAAACCCGCCCCGGGTGGACAAAATGCGGGGAAAGAACATATGCGGCTGCCTGCCCGCGCGGAAACGCGGCGGTGAGCCGGAGGGAAGGAAGACCATGTCCGCCAACGACACCCAGATGATCGACCCGTTCGGCCGCGCCGTCACCTATCTGCGCGTCTCGGTTACCGACCGTTGCGATTTCCGCTGCACCTATTGCATGGCCGAGGACATGACCTTCCTGCCCAAGAAGGACCTGCTCTCGCTGGAGGAACTGGACCGGCTGTGCACGGCCTTCATCGACAAGGGCGTGCGCAAGCTGCGCCTGACCGGCGGCGAACCGCTGGTGCGCAAGAACATCATGCACCTGATCCGCCAGCTCTCCCGCCACCTCGGCACGGGCGCCCTGGACGAGCTGACGCTGACGACCAACGGCTCGCAGCTCGCCCGCTTCGCCGATGAACTGGCCGATTGCGGCGTGAAGCGCATCAATGTCTCGGTTGACACGCTGGATCGCGACAAGTTCCGCCAGATCACCCGCTGGGGCGATCTCGGCAAGGTGATGGAAGGCATCGAGGCCGCCGAGCGCGCCGGGTTGAAGATCAAGCTCAATGCCGTGGCGCTGAAGGGCTTCAACGACCGCGAGATCCCCGACATGCTGCGCTGGGCCCATGGCCGCGGCATGGACGTGACCCTGATCGAGACCATGCCGATGGGCGAGATCAGCGAGGACCGCACCGACCAGTACCTGCCGCTGTCGAAGTTGCGTGGCGAATTGGAAGAGCAGTTCACGCTGACCGACATCCCCTTCCGCACCGGCGGTCCGGCCCGCTATGTCGAGGTGAAGGAGACCGGCGGAAAGCTGGGCTTCATCACGCCGATGACGCACAATTTCTGCGAAAGCTGCAACCGCGTGCGCATCACCTGCACCGGAACGCTCTACATGTGCCTCGGCCAGGACGATGCCGCTGACCTGCGTGCCCCGCTGCGCGCCTCGGAAGGCAACGAGCTGCTGTCTGCCGCCATTGACGAGGCCATCGGCCGCAAGCCGAAGGGCCACGACTTCGTGATCGACCGGACGACGAGCCGTCCGGCCGTCTCGCGCCACATGAGCGTGACCGGCGGCTGATCCATCAGCCACGCCGTTCCGACGCATCAGTTTTCTGCGCTTTTCAAGCCGGCGCAACGGGTGTACCGGAGCGTTCAGGCTGACCGGACGGCAGGGGATCGCGTGGTGCGCCCCTCGGGGTCATGGCAGCGCCATGTCGGACAAACCCGGTGCCGCTCACGCCCAATGCCCGCGCCGCCCTGCTGATGACCCTGTCGATGGCCGCCTTCCTGGTCAACGACATGTGCACCAAGCTGGCATCCCAATCGGTCAACATGGGCCAGGTCATGCTGGTGCGCGGCTTCTTCGCGTCCGCCATGCTCGTCTGGCTTGCCCGCCGCAACGCGCCGGCCGCGCCCTGGCGGCGGCTGTCCCATCCCATGGCCGTGCTGCGCACCGCCGGCGACGTGCTGGCAACCGTCACCTATCTCATCGCGCTCGCCAACGCGCCGCTGGTCTCGGTCGCATCCCTGCTCCAGGCCCTGCCGCTCGCCATCACCATGGGCGCGGCGATCGTCTTCCGCGAACCGGTCGGCTGGCGCCGCTGGAGCGCGATCATCGTCGGCTTCGTCGGCGTGCTGATCATCCTGCGCCCGGGGTTCGGCGCCTTCTCTGTCTGGTCCGCGCTGGTGCTCGGCACCGTCTTCTTCTGCACGGTCCGCGACCTGGCCACCCGTGCCATCCCCGCCAATATCCCGTCGCTCCAGGTCTCGGCCTTCACCGCGGTCTCGGTCATGGTCACCGGCGGCGTGCTGATGTTCCCGATGGGCGGCTGGCAGGCGATGACGCCGGCCACGCTGGGCATTCTCGTGGCGGCAGCCGTCTTCGTCCTCATCGGCTACCAGGCGCTGACCCTTGCCATGCGCACCGGCGACCTGTCCTCGTCGGCGCCCTTCCGCTACACCGCGCTCGTCTGGGCGGCGCTGTTCGGCTACATGGTCTTCGGTGAAATTCCGGACGTCCCGACCGCCGTCGGCGCGCTCCTGATCATCGGGTCCGGGATCTTCACGATCTACCGCGAGCGCAAGCGCAAGGATGCAACGAACATCGTTGCCACCAGCACCGCGCGCGCCGGCGCGCGCGGCCTCTGAGACACGGCTTCAGGCAAAGCGCTTGGAATTGCGGAAGGCCTCCAGCGCGGTCCGGTCCGCCTCGATCTCGGCGAAGACGAAGTCGTGGAACGCCTTGACCTTCGGCGCGTCGAGCGTTTCCGGCAGGCAGCAGAAATAGAAGCTCGCCTGCGCCTTCATCATCAGGTCGAAGGGGGCGACCAGCCGCCCCGAAGCGATGTCGCGCTGCGCCAGGAACAGCCGTCCCAGCACCACGCCGGCGCCGTCGATGGCCGCTTCAAGCGCATGGTCGGCATGGGAGAAGCGCGGGCCGCGCGTGCTGTCGACGTTGTAGACCCGCATCCGCTTGAGCCAGTCGCCCCACCCGACGCTGCCCGGCAGGAATCCGGCCGAATCGTCGTGCAGAAGCGTCACCTTGCCCAGATCGTCCGGCGACGACATGCCGCCGATCTGTTCCAGCAGCCGCGGCGAGATGAGCGGCAGAACCGCTTCGTCGGTCAGCGGCTCGACGTGAAGCCCGGGATAGTTGCCGCCGCCGAAACGGATCGTCACGTCCACTTCCTCGGTGCGAAGGTCGGTCAGCTTGAGCCCGGCCGAAATCCGCAGCTCGATGTCCGGCCAGATCTCGATGAAGCGGTGAATGCGCGGCGACAGCCACTTCGACGCCGTCGCAGGTCCGGTGGAGACGGTCAGCACGTTGGGCGGCGTTTCGGGACGCAGCCGCGCCATGGTCGAATGCAGCCGTTCGAACGCATCGGAGATGCCCGGCGCGACACGTTCGCCGTGCTCCGTCAGTTCCACCGCCCGGTTGAGCCGCAGGAACAGCGGCGTCTGCAGGTAATCCTCCAGCTGCCGGATCTGGTAGGACAGCGCCGACGGCGTGACGTGCAGTTCTTCCGCCGCCTTCTGGAAGCTCATGTGGCGCGATGCCGCCTCAAAGGCACGCAACGCATTCAGGGGCGGCAGGCGATAGGCCATGGTTCACTTCAAATTTCCTGATCCGATTGAGGCAGATTACCCGTTTGCCGCCAACCCGGCAATCACCTAGTTTTCACGGTGTGTTCGCACGCTGGCCTCCCAAGCCATTGCCCCGCAGGAGAACCGCAATGCTCTACAATCCGATGACGAACCGGCTGATCGGCCCGAATGCCGTTGAATATTACACCCGCGAAGCCCGGCGCGAGCAGACCAGGGCCTTTGCCCACGCCCTCGACCGGGTCTTCGGCCGGCGCTGAAGCCGGTCCCTGTCCGCTCAACCAGCATTGCCGCCCGGGTCGCCCCGATCCGGGCGGCTTTTGTTGACGGGCTGCGGAAACGATTTTGGCGTGACGGTTCTCTTCAAGTGAGTTAAAGCGAAACCCATGACGTCGCTTGCAGAACCCGCCCCGGCCCCGGCGCCGCACATCATCATTCTCGTGCTCTGCGCGGCGGTCAGCCCGCTCGCCATCAACATCTTCATCCCGTCCATGCCCGGCATGGCGAAGGAATTCGGGGTTCCCTACGCGACGATCCAGCTCGGCCTGTCGCTCTACCTCGCCATGACCGCGGCGATCACCCTCGTCGCCGGTCCGCTCTCCGACCTGTTCGGCCGCCGGCCGATGATCATCGGCGGCTTCCTGCTCTTCGTTCTCGGCAGCGCCATGACGCTGCTGGCCGACAACGCGACGGTCTTCCTCGCCGGCCGCATCATCCAGGCGGCCTCGGCCACCGGCATGGTCCTGTCGCGTGCCATCGTCCGCGACCTCTACGACCGCGACATGGCCGCCTCCATGATCGGCTATGTCACCATGGGCATGGCGGTCGCGCCGATGGTCGGCCCGGCGATCGGCGGCCTCCTCGATGACCTCTACGGCTGGCGCGCCAGCTTCCTCTTTCTCGCCGTGCTGGGCACGCTGGCCACGCTCGTCGTCATGGCGCGCCTGCCGGAAACCAACTCGACCCGCGGCCAGCCGCTGTCGCGCCAGTTCGAGAGCTACGGCAGCCTGCTCTCCTCCGAGCCCTACTGGTATTTCGCGGGTTCCGGCGCCCTGGCCGCCTGCATCTTCTACGGGTTTCTCGGCGGCGGCCCGGTCATTGCCAGCCATCACCTCGCCATGACGCCGACCAGTTACGGCCTCTGGTTCGCCGCGACGGCCGTCGGCTACATGATCGGCAACTTCATCTCCGGGCGCCATTCCCGCCGCATCGGCGTCGCCCGCATGCTGCTTTTCGGCGCGTTGATTTCCCTGGTCGGCGCCCTGCTTCCCTTTGCCCTGCTCGGCTGGCTCGACCTGCGCCTGCCGGTCGCCCTTTTCGGCCCGACGATCCTGATCGGCATCGGCAACGGCATGACCATTCCCAACGCCACTGCGGCCGCCGTGTCCGTGCGCCCCGAAGCCGCCGGCGCGGCATCCGGCCTGATGGGCGCGATCCAGGTTGGTTTCGGCGCCCTCGCCTCGGTTCTCGCGGGGATCATGGCCGGCGACGGCAGCGGCATTTGGGGTTTCAGCGCGACGCTGGCCGCCTTCGCCCTCATCGCGTTTTTCCTTGCCTGGCGCGCCTGGCACCTGGCGCGCCATCCCGCCTGAGACGCGCGATGAGCGGAGACCGTCCCGAACAGGAAACGCCGCCGCCAGCGCCTTTGCCCGCCGGTCTCGTCCTCGCCGGCGGCCTCTCCCGGCGCATGGGCGGTGGCGACAAGGCGCTCGCCATGCTCGCCGGCCGCCCCATGCTGGCGCATGTCCTCGACCGGATCGGCACGCAGGCCCGGCCGCTCGCCATCAACGCCAACGGCGACCCGTCCCGCTTTGCCGCCTTCGCCCTGCCCGTCATCCCGGACACC
Organism: Zhengella mangrovi; assembly: GCF_002727065.1. Taxonomy (GTDB): domain Bacteria; phylum Pseudomonadota; class Alphaproteobacteria; order Rhizobiales; family Rhizobiaceae; genus Zhengella; species Zhengella mangrovi. The sequence continues at coordinate 20,531 of NZ_PDVP01000020.1, forward strand.
ATGGCCGGCCACCCCGGCCCGCTGGCGGGGATCCTCGCCGGGCTGGACTGGTGCGCCGCCCTGCGTCCCGCGCCGACCCGCCTGCTGACCGTCCCCGCCGACACGCCCTTCCTGCCGCGCGATCTCCTGGCCCGCCTGTCCGCGGCAGGCGAAGCGGACGTGGCGGCGATCGCGTCGTCGCAGGGGCGGACCCATCCCGTCGTCGGCCTCTGGCCCGTCACCGTGCGGGACCGGCTGGCCGCCTTTCTCGCCGACCCGGACAACCGCAGCGTCATGGCCTTCCTCGGCGGGTGCCCGCACCGGACCGTCGACTTTGCCGGACCCGGCGGCCAGGACCCCTTCGCCAATGTCAACACGCCGGACGACCTGCGCCGGGCGGAACGGCAGATCGCGGCGGGTGAATGACATGGCGCCACCGGTTTTCGGCATCGCCGGCTGGAAGAACGCGGGCAAGACCACGCTCACCACGCGCCTGATCGCCGATTTCGCCGCGCGCGGCCTGCGCGTCGCCGCCGTCAAGCACAGCCACCATGCGGCCATGGCCGGCGGCCCCGGCACCGACAGCGCGCGCCACCGGGCCGCCGGGGCCGCCGCCTCGGCACTGGTCTGGCCCGGCGGGTGGATGCTGGACGGAATGCGCCGTGGCGCCAGCGAGCCGATGCTCGACGAGGTCCTCGCCGCCCTGCCCGCCTGCGACCTCGTGCTGGTGGAGGGCTACAAGGGCGCGCCGCACGACAAGATCGAGACCCGCCGCGCAGACCAGCCGGACCCGCGCCGGCTCGAGGGCACCGTGCCCGGCGTCGTCGCGGTGGTCGCCGATCACGCCGTCGAAACGGCCCTGCCCCGTTTCCATTCCGACGACATCGCCGCTATCGCAGGTTTCATCCTCGAGAGGACCGGGTTGCGCCTTCCCTGAGGGAAGCCGGGCGGCGCCGCGCTTCTTGACCGGCCGTTCAAAAAACGCGGTTGCATTTGGCCGCCAAACCGGCTCACTATCAGGGTCAACGCGCCCACTGAAGGGCGCGGCACAGGCGGCCTCCCGGCTGCCGCAAAAGACAACCGCCAGAGAGGTTCAAGCATGTCCTTTTCCACCCGTTTCAAACTCGGTCTCGCCACGGCTGCCATCGCCCTCGCCATGGGCGCGGCCCATGCCGAAGACAGGATGAAGCTGAAGATCGGAACCGAAGGGGCCTACCCGCCCTTCAACAACCTGGAAGCCGACGGCACGCTGACCGGCTTCGACGTCGATATCGCCAAGGCGCTCTGCGACGAGATGAAGGCCGACTGCGAATTCGTCACCCAGGACTGGGACGGCATCATTCCCGCCCTCCAGGCCGGCAAGTTCGACGCCATCATCGCCTCCATGTCGATCACCGACGAGCGCAAGGAAAAGGTCGACTTCACCAACAAGTACTACAACACGCCGCCGGCCATCGTCGCGCCCAAGGACACCGACATCAAGGGTGTGACCAAGGAAGATCTCGCCGGCAAGGTGATCGGCGTGCAGGGGTCGACCACGCACTCCAACTATGCCGAGGCGACCTACACCGATTCCGACGTCAAGCTCTATCCGACCGCCGACGAGTACAAGCTCGACCTGGTCAACGGCCGTCTCGATGCCGTCAATGACGACATCATCGTGCTCAAGGAATTCCTGGCGACGCCGGAAGGCGCCTGCTGCAAGGTCGTCGGCACGATCAAGCCGGATCCCAAGATCCACGGCGAAGGCGCCGGCATCGCGGTGCGCAAGGGCGAAACGGAACTGGCCGAGAAGTTCAACAAGGCCATCGACGCCATTCGCGCCAACGGGAAGTACAAGGAAATCAACGACAAGTACTTCGACTTCGACGCCTACGGCGGCTGACCGGCAGGCATTCGCCGTCTGGAAACCGACCATGGCAGGCCAGCCGGACTGCCATGGTCCCTGAGGGGGCCGGCTGAGCATGGACAAAGTCGCCATATTGCTGTCCTGGGGCGACCAGGGATGGGCCGACGAGATCGCTTCCGGCGTCGTGGTCACGGTCGCGCTCGCGCTGGCCACGCTGCCGTTCGGCATGCTGCTCGGCTTCTTCATCGCGCTGGCCAAGCAGTCCCGCGAGCCGAGCCTGCGCCTGGCGGCGAACATCTACACCACGATCTTCCGCGGCCTGCCGGAACTCCTCACGCTGTTCCTGGTCTATTTCGGCGTGCAGATCGGCCTCACCCAGGCCCTGAAGGCAATCGGCTTCAGCGAGGGCATCGAGGTCAATTCCTTTGCCGCCGGCATGTTCGCGCTCGGCGTCGTCTTCTCCTCCTACGCGTCGGAAGTCTTCCTGTCCGCCTTCCGCGGCATTCCCCAGGGCCAGTATGAAGGCGGCTTCGCGGTCGGCCTGTCGTCGGGCCAGACGATGCGGCTCGTCGTCCTGCCGCAGCTCATCCGCATCGCCCTGCCGGGGCTCGCCAACCTCTGGCTGGTGCTGTTGAAGGACACGGCGCTGGTCTCCGTCGTCGGCCTGTCCGATATCCTGCGCCAGACCGGCATCGCCGCCCGCGTCTCGAAGGAAGCCTTCCTGTTCTACGGCATCGCTTGCCTGCTCTATCTGGTGCTGGCCATGATCTCGTCCATCGGCATCTCGGCCATCGAGCGCCGCGCGGCGCGGGGGAACGCCCGATGAGCATGGCCGCCGACACCACCCGCGTGGAACGCCCGCCCGCCCCGCCGAAACCCTGGACGCGCACGCGCATCATCGGCTGGCTGCTCGTTGCCTTCTGGGCGCTGGCCGGTCTCGGCTTCGTCATCTACCTCTACAACGCCTGGAACATCGACCTCGTCCAGAAATACGGCCCGCGCTACTGGTCCGGCCTCAAGACCACCATCGTGCTGGTCGGCCTGTCGCTGCTCGCCGGCGCCCTGCTTTCGGTTCCCGTCGCGCTGGCGCGCCTGTCGCGCAACCCGGTCGTCAACGGCATCGCCTACGCCTACGTCTACTTCTTCCGCGGCACGCCGCTGCTCGCCCAGGCCTTCCTCGTCTACTACGGCATCGGCCAGTTCTCCGCCGAACTGAAGGCCATCGGGCTCTGGGGCTTCTTCCGCGATGCCTGGAACTGCGCCTTCTTCGCCTTCACGCTGAACACCGCCGCCTACCAGGCCGAGATCCTGCGCGGCGCCATCCAGAGCGTGCCGAAGGGCCAGTGGGAGGGCGCCGACGCGCTCGGCATCCGGCGCTGGTACACTTTCCTGCGCATCATCCTGCCCCAGGCCCTCATCGTCGCGCTGCGGCCCTATGGCAACGAGATCATCCTGATGATCAAGGGATCGGCCATCGTCGCCATCATCACCGTCTACGACCTGATGGGCGAGACGCGCCGGGCCTATTCGCGCACCTTCGATTTCCAGACCTATCTCTGGGCCGCCGTCATCTACCTGCTGATCGTCGAGACCCTCCGCAACATCTGGGACCTGATCGAGAAGCGCCTGACCCGCCACCTGAAGCGCTAGAAGCAAGTCCAGCGAAAGTGGAAGCCGGTTTCGCGTCCGCAATTGCGAAAAGGCATCCGGTGAAAGGCTCGCGGTTTTCCGCCAGTCCGGACAATTCGATCCACGCCGGTTTGGCCGTCCGCCACAATGCCCGCCTGACCATTCGGGAGCGGGCATGGACTGGGAACCGGCAATCAGGCGAAACCGCGATGCGCTGCTGGCGGTTGTCGCATCGCTCCGGGCCATGGCGGCACAGGCAGGCGGCAACGTCCTTCCGCGTCTCGTCGTGCTTGCCATCCTGCGTATCCTTCGCCCGGCCGAATCGGCTGCGCGGCGGCTGATCGTCATCGTCGCGGCGGGGCTGAAGCAACGGAACCGGAGCGCACTCAAGCCGGGCCGGCCCTTGCCGGATTTTTCCCGCCTCCACGCCGGTTCGAGCGACCGGCCGCCGGTGTTTCCCCTGTTCGATCAGCCTTGGTCCCTGACCGCTCATCGCGAAAGACGGGGATCGGGCGGGGTTCCGCGCCTCTGGATGCCCGGGATGGACACACCGCCCGGCCTCCACCCGGCGACGGCCTGTCTGCAAGCCCGGCCCGAAGCCGGGGCCGCGCCTCTGCGGCGCCGGATCGCCGCCCTGCAGCACGCGCTGGAAACCCTGCCGGTGCAGGCCAGGCGGCTTCAACGCCTCATGAGGCAGCGCGACAGGGCGGTGGAGAAAAAGGCGAAGGCAGGTCGCTTGCCCGGCACGGCAGCCAATCCGCTGCCGCTCGGCCCCCTTCGTCCGGGCCGCCCGCCCGGTCACCGCGAACGGGCCCGCAACGAGGCCGATCTCATCCTGAAGGCGTGCCAGTCGCTGGCGCACTGGCGCCTGGGCGAAAGACGGCCGGACGCCCCGCCGTGATGCGCCGGGCCGAACCGCTCCGCAGGCATTTGACGCCGGCTTTCGCGGCCGGGCGGCAATTCCGCGCGCCTGCCGCCCTTCCCTCTGCCGCGCCCGCGCGCTAACAAACAGGCAAACGCAAAGAGGAAACGCGAAATGGCAAAAGTCGCATTCATCGGCCTCGGCGTCATGGGCTACCCCATGGCCGGCCACCTGAAGACCAAGGGCGGGCATGATGTCACCGTCTACAATCGCACCGCCGCGAAGGCCGAGAAATGGGTGGCCGAGTTTGGCGGCGCCCATGCGCCGACCCCGGCCGACGCCGCCAGGGACTGCGATTTCGTGTTCGCCTGTGTCGGCAATGACGATGACCTGCGCTCCGTGACCATCGGCGGGAACGGTGCCTTCTCCGCGATGAAGCCCGGCGCGGTCTTCATCGACAACACCACCGCCTCCGCCCACGTGGCCCGCGAACTCGCCGCTGCTGCCGCGGATGGCGGCTTCGGATTCATCGATGCGCCCGTGTCCGGCGGCCAGGCCGGGGCGGAGAACGGCGTGCTGACCGTCATGTGCGGCGGCGACGAGGAAACCTTCGCCCGCGCCCGGCCCGTGATCGACGCCTTTGCCCGCATGGTGGGCCTGATGGGACCGGCCGGTGCCGGCCAGCTGACCAAGATGGTCAACCAGATCTGCATCGCCGGCCTCGTCCAGGGACTGGCCGAAGGCGTGAACTTCGCCAAGAAGGCCGGGCTGGACGTCGAGAATGTCATCGACGTCATTTCCAAGGGCGCGGCCGGTTCCTGGCAGATGGAAAACCGCCACAAGACCATGAACCAGGGCAAGTACGACTTCGGCTTTGCCGTCGACTGGATGCGCAAGGACCTTGGCATCGTGCTGGAGGAAGGCAATGCCAATGGCGCCTCCCTGCCCGTCACGGCCCTGGTCGACCAGTTCTACAAGGACGTGCAGAACATGGGCGGCGGCCGCTGGGATACCTCCAGCCTGCTGGCCCGGCTGGACAAGTAGCGCCTGCCGCTGCCCTGCCGCGTTGATCCGCTCGCGACGGCGCAAAGGGTTTGACGCGGGCGCCGCCTTTGGCCAGACTTGCCGTCCATGATCAAAGGCGTATTGCTCGATCTCGCCGGCGTGGTCTACGAAGGGGACCACGTCATTGCCGGGGCTTCGGAGGCCGTCGCCCGCTTGCGCGGCGCCGGCCTTGCGGTGCGTTTCATCTCCAACACCACCCGCCAGCCGCTCTACGCCATCCTTGGCAGGCTGCATCGCCTCGGGCTCGACGTGAGCGACGCGGAGCTGCTCACGCCGGCCGTCGCCGCGCGGGGCTGGCTGGCGTCCAATGCCTGCTCGCCGCGCCTGCTCGTCCACCCGGACCTCGCCGAGGAATTCGACGGCCTGCCGGGCGACAGGGCACCGGCGGTCATCGTCGGCGATGCCGGAACCGCCTTCACCTACGATGCGCTCAACCGGGCCTTCCGCGAAATCGAGGCCGGCGCGGCCTTCCTGGCCCTCGCCCCGAACCGGGTCTTCCGCGATTCGGACGGGAAGTTGAGCCTCGATGCCGGCCCCTTCGTGAAGGCGCTGGAATTCGCCGCCGGCAGGCAGGCCATCGTGCTCGGCAAGCCATCGCCCGAGTTCTTCGCCCTTGCCCTCGATGACATGGACTGCGCGCCCGGTGACGCGGTCATGGTTGGCGACGACGCGGAGAACGATGTCGCCGGTGCGCTTGCGGCCGGGCTGGGCCAGGCAGTGCTGGTACGTACCGGCAAGTTCCGCCCCGGCGACGAGACCCGCTTCGAGCCGCGGCCGAGCCATGTCGCCGGCGATCTGGCAGCTGCGGCCGACTGGATCCTCGCCCGCAGCGGCGCGGCCGCGTCATGACGCTTGCGCGGTCGTCGACCGCCGCCGAGATCATCGCCGACCTGGCTTCGCTGGCAAACCCGGAGAACAAGGCCGGCATGGCCCGCTACGGCATCCGCACCGACCGGGCCTTCGGCGTCCCGAACGCGGTGCTGCGTCCGCTTGCCCGCCAGATCGGCCGCGATCATGCCCGCGCCCTGGAACTCTGGGAGTCCGGCTGGCGCGAGGCGCGCCTGCTGGCCGCCTTCACGGGCGAGAAGGACAAGCTGACACCCGACGAGGCATGGCACTGGGCGGCCGGCTTCGACAGCTGGGAGATCGTCGACAGTGCGACCGCGCTCTTCGCCGGGACGGAGGTCTGGCCCGATCTGGTAGCCGGCTTTGCTGCCGACGACCGCGAGTTCGTCCGCCGCGCCGGCTTTGCGACCCTCGTCTGGGCCTGCGTCCATCGCAAGAAGGAGCCGGACGCCACCTTCATCGCGTGGCTGCCGCTGGTCGAGGCACATGCCACGGACGGGCGCAATTTCGTCCGCAAGGCCGTCAACTGGGCGCTGCGGCAGATCGGCAAGCGGTCGCTGGCCTGCCATGCCCCGGCACTGGCCCTGGCCGAACGCCTGGCGGCAAGCGCGGACGCGACCGCGCGCTGGATCGGCAAGGACGCGGTCCGGGAACTGACCGCCGAGAAGACGCTGAAGCGCCTCGGAACCCGCGCGGCGAAACGCGTCAAGCCCGGGAAGCCCGCATGACCGGCGCCTGAGCCTTCATGCGAACGACCCGGGACGGATCGCTCCGTTCCGCTGCCTTATCGGCCGCCTTGTCCCCGTCCCGTCCGAACGGCCCTATGCTCTCACCGTGGCGCTGGTCCCGGCCAGGGGCGCAATGGGGCGGCCCGAGAAGCCACGACCCGCTCAGAACCCTTCGGCGGCTTCCTTGGTGATCTCGTTGAGCAGCGTGTTCACCGGGTCGCGGCCGGCACCCTCCGGGAGTTTGCGATGGCCGACGACCACCTTTCCGGGATTGTCGGCCGTCTCGTAGATGAACACCACGTAGGGGCAGTAGGCGATGTCGCCGATATCCTGTTCCATGACCTTGCGCGAGACCACCGCCGAGCAGAAGGTGAAGAACTCCGCGTCCTTGTACAGCGCCTTGGTGGCGCCGACGTCCCCGGCCGTGCGCTTCAGCATGTCGCCGATGAAGCCATGGTAATCGATCTTGAAGCCGCGGTTGACGATGGCGTCCTGGACCGCCTGCGCCGTGTCGGCAAACGCGTTGTCGGTCGTCATCGTGAAGACGTCGTCACCGGCTGCCAGCGCCGGCCCGGCAAGAACCGCCAGCATGGGGATGACGGCGGAAACGGCAAGCTTTCTCATGGCAGACCTCCCTGCGGAAAGAATTAGAAACATATGAAAATATGAATGTAAAACCGGTCAGGTCAAGTCACCTCGCCGGATCATCTTGGACTTTCGTACAATTTTGGCCACGCGCATTGAACGAAGGTCGAATCCGATGAATAATACTGCTCAAGCACTCCAAGAAGTGCACTATATTTCATAGGTCCAGACCCGAGGGAGGAAATCATGGACTTCAAAGCACTGGCGGCAAGTGCCGCTCTTTCCGTTGTCCTTTGCACCGGCGCCTTCGCGCAATCGGCTGAAGATCTCAAGATGGACGCCTCGACGCCGGGCGACATCCTCACCTACGGCATGGGCCAGGGCCAGCAGCGCTTCTCCCCGCTCGACCAGATCAACCGCGACACCGTGAAGCGCCTCGTCCCGGTCTGGAACTACTCGCTGAACGATTCCCGCGGTCAGGAGACCTTCCCGCTGGTGAAGGACGGCGTGATGTATGTCACGACCCACAATTCCACCGCCGCGATCGACGCCCACACCGGCAAGCAGATCTGGAAGACGATGGTGGAATACCCCGCCGAAACGCCGCGCGTGGCCTGCTGCGGCATCGTCAACCGCGGTGCGGCGCTCTACGAGGGCAAGCTCTTCCGCACCACGCTGGATGCCAACGTCGTGGCGCTGGACGCGGCCACCGGCAAGGAAGTGTGGAAGACCAATTCCATCGACTTCAAGACCGGCTACTCCATGACGGTCGCCCCGCTGATCGCCGACGGCGTGCTGATCGTCGGCGTGTCCGGTGGCGAGTATGGCGTCCGCGGCTACATCGAGGGCTACAATCCGGAAAACGGCGAGCGCCTGTGGCGCACCTACACCATTCCGGAGCCCGGCCAGCCCGGTTCGGAAACCTGGCCCAAGGACAGCGATGCCTGGAAGAACGGCGGCGGCCCCGCCTGGCTGACCGGCACCTTCGACCCGGAACTGGACACGGTCTACTGGGGCGTCGGCAATGCCGGCCCGTGGAACGCCAGCGTCCGCCCGGGCGACAACCTCTACACCGGCTCCATGCTGGCGCTGAACCCGAAGACCGGCGAGATCAAGTGGCACTACCAGTTCACGCCCAACGATCCGTTCGACTACGACGGCACCAACGAGCTGGTCATGGCCGACATGGACGGCAAGAAGGTCGTGATGCAGGCCAACCGCAACGGCTTCTTCTACGTCATCGACCGGACCAACGGGAAACTGCTCGCCGCCAACAAGTTCGTCGACCGGGTGGACTGGGCCGAGAAGATCGACCTCGAAACCGGCAAGCCGGTCCAGACGCAGCTGGCCGCGGACGCCCGTTCCGGCAAGCAGGTCGAGTACTGGCCGTCGGCCTTCGGCGGCAAGAACTGGTCGCCGATGTCCTACAATCCGGACATGAAGACCGCCTTTGCCAACACGCTCAACATCGGCATGAACTACAAGGCGGTCGAGCCGCAGTATCGTGCCGGCGTGTTCTACTTCGGCGCGGATTTCTCCTGGGCCTGGCCGGAGGGTGACCGCGGCTACCTGCGCGCCATCGACCCGATGACGGGCGCCACCAAGTGGAAGAACGGTACGGCCATCCCGCGCCTCGCGGGTGTCCTGTCCACCGGCGGCGGGCTTGTCTTCACCGGGCAGATGACCGGCGAATTCGAGGCCTTCAACTCCGAGACCGGCGACAGGCTCTGGCAGTTCCAGACCGGCTCCGGCATCGTCGGCCAGCCCGTCACCTGGGAGATGGATGGCCAGCAGTATGTCACCGTCGCATCCGGCGTGGGCGCCGTCTACGCGCTCTTCTCCGGCGACGAACGGCTGGCAAACATCCCCGCCGGCGGCTCCATCTGGACCTTCAAGCTGATGGGTGAATGACCCGATGAAGCGACTTGCTTGGGCAATCTGGCTTCTGGCGCTGCTTGCAGCGCCGGTTGCCGTGCTTGCAGCGGCCGATGGAACGGCCATACCGGACGTGTCGAAGGGGGCATCGCTGTACAAGCAGTTCTGCTCCCACTGCCACGGCATCAACATGGTCAATCCGGGCAATTCGTCCTTCGACCTGCGCAAGTTCCCGCAGGACCAGAAGGACCGGTTCGTCCACTCGGTCACCAAGGGCAAGGGCAACATGCCCGCCTGGGGCGACATCCTCCTGCCCGACGAACTGGAGAACCTCTGGCTCTACGTGGTCACCCGGGGCGGCAAGGAACCGCCGCCGGAGGGCACACTAGGCCAGGACGGACAGCCAGGGAGCGACAAGAAGGCATCCCTGGAAACGATAGAGGAAGGCAGGCTCACAGCCTGCCTTCCGTCCAATGGGGGGGCGCTTTCGCGCCGCCGCTACCAGGGTGGCGCGGGACTGGACTACGTTCTGTCGGAAGCCCTTGCCGCCAGGCTGGGGCTGACGCTTGAGGTCGTCTGGTACGAGAGCGAACCGGAGGAAGAGTCCGATCCCGTTCGCGAAACCTATGCCCTGCTCTCCAAGCCGGTCTGCGACATCGTCCCCGACCATCCGCTCTACGAATCCAACATCGGCGCTCCGCCCGCCGACCGTGCCGCGCCGCCACGCTGGAGCACCATGCCCCAGTTCTGGACGCAGGCCATGCAGGTGGACCTCGTGCCGGTTGCGGCCACCCGCCCCTATCGCCGCGCCGAACTGGGCATCGTCGTCGGTCCGAAGGCCGCAAACCGCACCATCGGTAAGCTCTCCGACCTGGCCGGCCTCACCGTTGGCGTCCAGCAGGGCACGCTCGGCGGCGTCATCCTGACCACGCAATTGCCGTCCGACATCAAGGCGAATTCCATCATGCTGCCGCCCGGCCCGCAATTTCTCTGGCGCATGGAAGAAGGCCGGTTCGACGCCACGCTGATCGATACCGGCGCCTTTGACAATCACAAGGTCCAGAACCGCATCACGAAGTTGCGCTTGACGGACTACCGCCACCCCATCGGCTTCAACATGGGCATTGCCTACCGGGAATCGGCCCGCGCGCTGGGCGCACGGCTCGATGCCGCGCTGAAGGCGCTCCTTGACGACGGCACGGTCGAGAAGATGGCCGAGGACACGGGCGTCACCTGGTCACCGCCGCGCGACCCGGTCGTTGCCCGCGCACTGACGACCAGCGACCTCTTCTCCATGCGCTGACGGGAACGGTCAGTCCTTGTCGAGCACCAGGTAGTCGAGCGGCAGTTCCGTCGTGTACTTGATCTGCTCCATCGCGAAGGATGACGACACGTCGCGGATCTCGATCTTGGCGATCAGGCGCTTGTAGAAGGCATCGTAGGCGGCGATGTCCGGCACGACGACGCGCAGCAAGTAATCCACGTCTCCGCTCATCCTGTAGAATTCCACGACCTCCGGGAATTCGGCGATGACTTCGGAAAAGCGCCGCAGCCATTCGTTGGAATGGGAATTGGTGCGAATCGAGACGAAAACAGTGACGCGTGCGTTGATCTTCTGCGGCTCCAGGATGGCGACACGCTTGCGGATCACCCCGTCTTCTTCCAGTTTCTGGATCCGCCGCCAGCACGGCGTCGTCGACAGACCGACCTTCTTGGCAATGTCGGCAACGGCCAGCGTGGCGTCTTCTTGCAGAAGACGCAGGATCTTTCTGTCGAGACGATCCATGGGAGACTCCTTGGAAATTCACTCCTCAATGCGCCTAAAACAACGCACCTTCAAGCAACCCTGTTCCAAGTTTTCCACGATCTATAGAATTACATGGCAACCAACCGCGATGGCGGCAGACAGCACTTCCCGGTCAGCCGATCACCAGGCGGCGCACCTCCGACCGCAGCACCGGCAGCAGGTCCCGCTCGAACCACGGGTTTCGCTTGAGCCATGCGGTGTTGCGCCAGGAGGGATGCGGCATCGCCAGCACCGCCGGCCCGCCCGGGCGGTTCCGGGTCGCGTCGAGAATGCGCTGCCAGTCGGCAACCGTCTCGGTCAGCGTGGCCTTCCGCAGGTCTCCCAGGTGCCATTTCTGCGCGTAGAGCCCGATGGCCAGCACCAGGTCGACCTGGTCCATCGACCCGATCAGGGCCGAGCGCCAGGCCGGGGCGCATTCCTTGCGCGGCGGCAGGTCACCGCCCTTGGCATCGAGACCGGGAAAGCAGAACCCCATCGGCGCGATGGCAACGCGCGCGGGATCGTAGAACGTGTCCCGCCCGATCCCCATCCAGTCGCGCAACCGGTCGCCGGAGGGATCGTTGAACGGTATGCCGCTGGCATGGACCCGCGTGCCCGGGGCCTGCCCCGCGATCAGCAGCCGCGCCGTGGCGGATTCCACGACCACCGGGCGCGGCTCGTGCGGGAGCGGCCTGCCCGCAGGCCGTTCCAGGCAGATGCGGCAGGCGCGGATGCGCGCTGCCACGTCCGCCGGGCTGTCCGGCCGCCGATCGGCCACGGCGTCAGGCGCCGTAGCTTGGGCGCGCCTTCATCGCCTCGTACCAGCGCGAGAAATTCGGCACGTCGTCGGGGATGGTGATGCGTGCCGGTTTCATGAAATCGGTGGCCACCGTCGCCGTGATGTCCGCGATCGAGTACCGGTCGCCGGCGATGAACTCGCGGCCGGCCAGTTCGCTGTCGAGCAGGCGGATGAAGTTGAGCGCCTTCGGCTTGTTGGCCTCGCCCCATTCCGCCACCTGCGGCACTTCCCAGGTCGCCATTGCCGGGTGGGTGTGCCGGAAGGCCTGGGCGACCGGCGCCAGGAAATGATGCTCGCAGCGCCGCTCCCACATCTCGATGATGGCGATGTCCAGCGGCGTCTTGCCCATCAGGTTGGGCTCCGGGTAGAGCGCCTCGAAGTAGCGGCAGATCGCCACCGATTCCGAGATCGCCGTTCCGTCGCCCAGTTCCAGCACCGGCAGCCGCTGCAGCGGGTTGCGCTTCGTCACCGCGTCGGACTTGTGGCCGAGCGCGCCCATGTCGACCGGCTCGAGCGGCACGTCGACGCCCTTTTCAGACAGGAAAATGCGCACGCGGCGCGGGTTGGGCGCCTTGCCGCCGTCGTAAAGCTTCATGTCAATCCTCCGGGAAAGCCGATTGTTATGATTCATCATTCTTGCCCGGCACCCTGCCCGCGGTCAAACAGGATTTGCCGGAGCCAGTTGACGAAAGTGCCGATGGCATCGTGCCGGCGCTCCCCGTGGTGGCCATGAAGCCGCCGCCACTCCTGCGGTCGCGTGAAGGTTCCCGCCCACAGGCCTTGGCGGGCCTCCCGGGCGGCAGCCTCCTCGTGCCGGTAGTCACCGTAGGCGACGGCCCAGCCGGCCGCGACCATGGCCCGGGAGAGGTCCTGACCGCCTGCCCGGCAGGTCGCGAGCAGGCGGCGATAGCGGTCGCGCTCCCAGCCGCTGCAATGAACCGGCGCGCTGCCCGCGATCCGCGCCAGGGCGGCGCTGGCCTCCTGTCCGCAGGCATACGGGCGCCCGTCCCTTTCGCAGGTCTGGTCGCGCTCCGGCGCATCGATGCCAAGCAGCCGCACCCGCTCGCCGGAAAACCGCAGCGTATCGCCATCCACGATCGCCGGACGGCCCTGGATGTCGAGCCGCGCGGCGCGCTCGCGGCCGGCGACCACCAGCGCCAGCAGGCCGAGCAGCGCGAACGCCAGCAGGATGTCGCGAAGGCGCCGCGATTTCGTCTCCCGATGCCGGGACCTGCGCCTTTTCATTAGGGTCCGTTAACCATTTGCGCATAATTTCCCGGAGCAAGTCTGCTTTTCCCCAAACCGGCCGAGGTCATGTCCGTCGCATTTTCCGACATTGCTGACAAGAACGTCCTCGACAAGCGCAAGGCCCATCGCAACTCCGAGGTGGCCAGGGCCGTGCGTTCGACCCGGGAAAAGCTCGCCACGCGTCCCGGCAACGTCAACTTCGACCGTGCGCTGCTGAAGATGCACGCCAATTCCGTGCTGGCGAGCAGCTTTTCCTTCCCCATCCTCATCGGCATCGTCACGGTCGCCGGGCTGGCCCTCAACATCGGCCTGCAGATGGTGATCTGGGGCCTGATGGCGATCCTGCTCTACGGCGGCGTGATCCTGACCGCCCGGAAGGTGCGCGCGACGCCGGAGGACCGCATCGACGTGCCCGTGGTGACGCGCCGTTTCCTCTTTGCCCACGCGATCGCCGGGCTGGGCTGGGCCGGTTTCGTCTTTCTGCCCTGCGAGACCTGCGGCCCCGACCAGGCGGCCATCATGCGGGCCGTCCTGCTCCTGCTGGCCATCGCCGCGACGGCGGTGATCGCCTGGGCGCTCAACGGGGCGCTGATCGCCTCTTTTGCCGCGCCGGTCGCACTCAATGCCTACATGAGCATTCTCGACTTCGACCCGGTGCGCATGTCCATGGGCGTGATGCTGATCGCCGCCCTGCCGTTCTTCGCCTATATCTCGCGGCACCTGCACCGCACGGCGGTCATGACCCTGTCGTTCCGCTCCGAGAACGATGCGCTGATCGCGGAGCTTGAAACCGCCAACGCGATCTCCGACGAGGCCCGCCGCCGCGCCGAGGAAGCCAACCTCGCCAAGTCCCGCTTCCTCGCCTCGATGAGCCACGAACTGCGCACGCCGCTCAACGCCATCCTCGGCTTCTCGGAGGTCATGGCCGGCGAGATGCTGGGGCCGCTGCGCAACGAGACCTACAAGGAATATGCGCGCGACATCCACGGCTCGGGCAAGCACCTGCTCGACCTCATCAACGAGATCCTGGATCTGTCGCGCATCGAGGCCGGACGGTACCAGATCAACGAGGAACCGGTCGCGCTGGTGGAGATCCTCGACGACTGCGTGCACATGCTGGACATGAAGATCCGCGCCAAGGACATCCGCATCGCGAAGCAGTATCATTCCGGCCTGCCCTTCGTCATGGCCGACGAACGGTCGGTCCGCCAGGTCGCGCTCAACCTCCTCTCGAACGCGGTCAAGTTCACGCCGCAGGCCGGCGAGATCGTCATCCGGGCCGGATGGACCCGCAGCGGCGGCCAGTACATGGCGATCATCGACAACGGGCCCGGCATTCCGGAAGAGGAAATCCCGGTCGTCCTGTCCGCCTTCGGCCAGGGCTCCATCGCCATCAAGAGCGCCGAACAGGGCACGGGCCTCGGATTGCCCATCGTCCAGGCGATCATGCAGATGCACGGCGGCCGTTTCGATCTGAAATCCAAGCTGCGCGTCGGGACCGAGGTCATCGCCACCTTCCCGGCCAAGCGCGTCCAGCCGGAGATGAACCAGGACAGGGAGAGCGCCTGATCCGGTCAGTGGGTCGGTACGGCAGCCGCATTCTTTTTCGCGGCCATGCCGGTCTGGCAGGCCAGTGCCGTGCGTACCAGGCCGGCACCAAGTGCAGCCGAAGCGCCCTCTCCGAGACCGATGCCGAAGTCGAGCAGCGGCTTCAGCCCGAGCCGACGCGCGGCGTCTGCCTCGCCCGGTTCGCCGGACAGGTCGGCCAGCACGCAATGGCCGGTCGCCAGCGGGTTGACCTTCCACAACACGGCGGCCGCGGCCAGCGGCGCAATGCCGCCAAGCACCACCGGAACACGTTCCATGCGAGCCGCGAGGATCGCCCCGGCCATGGCGGCAAACTCCCGCCCGCCGACACGGCGCAACGCCTCCAGCGGGTCGGCCAGGGCATCGCCATGCGTGGCGAAGGCCGCCTCGATGACGGCGCGGCGCGCCTGGCCTTCCGGCGTCGCCGGATCGCCCGCCCAGTCGGCAGGCTTGCCGCCGAACGCGCAGGCCATCAGGGCACCGGCCACCGCACCATTGCCGGCGCCGATGTCGCCGAGCGCCAGCAGGTCGACGCCGCCCATGATCGCTTCCATGCCGAAGGCCATCGTCGCGGCGCACTGGCGTTCGTCGAGCGCGGCCTCGACCGTGATGTCCCCGGTAGGATGCTCCAGGGCAAGATCGAGGATCTTGAGGCTGATGTTCTGGGCTTCGCAGACCTGGTTGACCATGCCGCCGCCGGCCGCGCACAGGTCGACCCGCCGCTGGGTTTCGGCCAGCGACCAGGGACCGCGGTTCGCGGCGACGAAGCCGTGGTTGCCGGCAAAGATCGCGGTCAGGGGCTTCATCACCGGCTGGCGCGCGTTTCCCCGCCATCCGGAATACCATTGCGCGATCGTGCCGATCCGTCCCAGTCCCTCGCCCGCCAGCAGCGCCTTGCGCGCTTCGCCGGCTTCCGCCAGCGCCTGCTTATCAGGATTTGGCAGGTTGCCGATCAGGGCGCGGAAATCGTCGAAGGGCGTGGTGTTGGCCATGAGGGTCGGTGCTCCAGGGACAGCGGATTTCGCACTTGCACATAGAGCATTTTTCCCGACGCGCAAAATACGACCTCCGTCGCCGCCTTGAAAAACGTGCCCCTCGAATCCATCATTATGAATGAGGCATGGCGCGACTGACCGGAAGGGTCGTCACGCAGTCTCGCACAGGCCCGAAAGCACCAGTGATGAACAGCATCCAGTCCCCTTGCATCCTCGTCTGCTCGATCGACCGCAAAACCGGCTACTGCTTCGGTTGCGGACGCACGATGACGGAGATCTCGAACTGGATCTTCATGTCGGATACCGATCGCGATGCCGTCATGGCCGATCTGCCCGCGCGGCTGGAAACCGTGGAACGGAAGCCCCGACGCGAGACCCGCCGGGCACGGATGGCCCGGGAGCGCTCCAGTCTGTCATGAGCCGCTTCGTCTGGGTTTTCATCGGCATCATCATCGCGACGCTGGTCTGGCTCCTGGTATCAGGCGAAAACGCCACGGTCTTCGGTCTCGACAATGACCGCTTCGCCCGCCTCGTCTACCTCGGGCTGCTGGGCACCGTGATTGGCGCTGCCGCGGTCGGTTCGAGCTTCCGCCTCGGCCATGCCGCACGCAATGTTGCGGTCTGGCTGCTGATCGCGCTGGCGCTCGTCGCGGGCTACCAGTACCGGTTCGAATTGCAGGACGTGGCAAGCGCCATCAGCGGCGGGCTCCTGCCGGGCAGCCCGATTGCGCTGTCCGGCGGCAACGGCAACGCGATCATGGTCATTCGGTCGGACACGGGCCATTTCGAGGTCGATGCCGAGGTCAACGGCAGGCCGGTCCGGTTCCTCGTCGACACCGGCGCGACCAGCACGGTCCTGACCGAAAGCGACGCGGCTTCCGTCGGTATCGATGTCGCGGCGCTGGCCTACACGATCCCGATCCAGACCGCCAACGGCACGGCGCGCGCCGCGCGGGCGCGCATCGACACGCTGGACATCGGCTCCATTCGCCGTCAGTCGCTGCCGGTGCTGGTGGCGGCCGACGGACAACTGGGACAGAGCCTGCTCGGCATGAATTTCCTCAACACGCTCGGCGGCCTCGACATCCGCCAGGACCGTCTCGTTCTGCACGACTGAACGGCGCAGCTCAGGCGAGGCTGTAGAAGAACCGGGCTGCGACGATCAGCATGAAGATGCCGAACGCGATTTCGAGCTGGCGCTTGCTTACCGCATGGGCGACGCGGACGCCGAGCGGCGCCGCCAGCATCGTCACCGGGATGATCATCGCCACGGCAATCCAGTTCACGAACCCGGTCGATCCGACCGGCAGGTTCGGGTCGCCCCAGCCGGCCCAGATGTAGCCGAGCATGCCCGGAACCGAGATCAGCACGCCGACCCCCGACGAGGTCGCCACGGCCTGGTGCATCGGCCGGCCGAAGACGGTCATGAACGTGTTGTTCAGCACACCGCCGCCAATGCCCATCAGCGTCGACAGGAAGCCCAGGATGAGGCCGATGATGGCCCGCACCGGGTTGCCGGGGATCTGCGAGCCGAGGCGCCAGTTCTCCCGGTTCAGGATCAGGCGCAGACCGACCAGGATGGCGATGCAGGCGAAGATGGCGCGCAATCCCGCGCTGGAAATCCCCGCGGCCACCAGCGAGGCCAGCACCACGCCGGCCGGGATGGGAACGAGAAAGCTCTTCAGCAGCGCCATGTCGACCGCGTTGCGCCGGAAATGAGCCTGGAAAGAGCGCAGCGACGTCGGCACGATGATGGCGAGCGACGTCCCGACCGCGATGTGCATGCGCACGCTGTCGTCCACGCCGAGGGCGCCGAGCGCCTGGTAGAACACCGGAACCATGACGGCGCCGCCACCGATTCCGAAAACCCCCGCAAGCACGCCGGCAATGCCGCCCACCGCCAGCGCCGCGACCGCGAAGGACAGGATTTCGGACAAAGGCAGATCGACCATGAGGCCCCCTCGTCGGCCGGAAAGGAAATGTGTTGCAGGTCCGCTAGCCGTTTCCGCCCGCCAAGTAAAGCTCAGGCGGCCGGCAGCCCGGCGCCCCGCCAGTCGACCGCGGCAAAGGCGGCCCTGAGCACCTCCGGCCCGGCCCCGGGCTTCACCGCCTCGGTGGACAGGATCTGCCGCCAGCGGCGGGACCCGGCCATGCCATGGAAAAGGCCGACCATGTGCCGCGTGACATGCGACATCCGGCCGCCGGCCGCCAGGTGCGCCGCGCAATAGTCAGCCATGGCATCGATCATTCCGGGATAGTCCGGCGCATCCGCCTCGCGCCCTTCCAGCAGGGCATCAACACCCCAGAGGAGATCGGGCTGCTGGTAGGCAGCACGTCCCAGCATCGCGCCGTCCACATGGTCGAGATGCCCCCTGGCTTCGTCGAGCGTCGCGATGCCGCCGTTGATGCCGACGAACCAGTCGCCATAGCGCGCCTTCAACCGGTAGACCCGGTCGTAGTCCAGCGGCGGAATATCCCGGTTCTCCTTCGGGCTCAGGCCTTGCAGCCACGCCTTGCGGGCATGGACCCAAAGTGCATCGGCCCCTGCCGCGTGCACCATGTCGGCCAGCCGGTCGAGTGCCACTTCCGGATCCTGGTCATCCACGCCGATCCGGCACTTGACCGTGACCGGGATCCGCACGGCGGCCTTCATCGCCGCCACCGACCGCGCGACCGTCTCCGGCTGCAGCATCAGGCAGGCGCCGAACGTGCCGGACTGCACCCGGTCGGACGGGCAACCGACATTCAGGTTGATCTCGTCGTAGCCGAAGTCCGCGCAGATGCGCGCCGCCTCGGCCAGTTTGCCGGACTCCGACCCGCCCAGTTGCAGCGCGACCGGATGTTCGCTCTTGTCGAACCCGAGCAGCCGCTCGCGCGGCCCGTGGATGGCGGCATCGGCAACCACCATTTCGGTGTAGAGCAGGGCCCGCTTCGTCAGCAGCCGGTGAAAGAAGCGGCAATGCCGGTCCGTCCAGTCCATCATCGGGGCAACCGCAAATCTATGTTGTTGATATTGCAAGCATTTTCCTTTAACTTCAGTGGACTAAAGGGAGAACGTGCACACACGTGTGCACTTTTTTTCTCACCTTTACGCAGCAATTTGAAGCTTCCCTGTGCACGTTTTGTGCACAAAAATCCAGAGCAGGTGGACCCGACCCATGGCTACCCTCACTAAGCTTCCTTCCGGCGCATGGCGCGCCCAGGTCCGTCGCAAGGGCCGTCATCTCTCCAAATCCTTTCGCCTGAAAAGCGAGGCTGAAGCCTGGGCGATCCAGGCCGAGCGCGCAATTCAACTCGACAAGAATCCGAATGGTCCTTCCATCAGTCCGAAGACCACATTCGGCGAGCTGATCGATCTCCACATCAGCGACCTGCATGAGGTGGGGCGACCATTGCTGCGTAGCAAGGCAAAATGCCTGGAGAAGCTGAAAGCCGACCTCGGATCAGAGCGGCTGAACAACCTGAATCGGGAACGATTGATTGCCTTCGGAAAGAGCCGCGCCAAGGAAGGCGCCGGGCCCGTCACGGTCGGCATGGATCTTGGCTACATCCGCACGATCCTGGTCCATGCATCGGCCGTTCATGGCATCGATACACCGACCGAAGATGTCACGCTGGCCCGCGTGGCTCTGCGACGTCTGGGCGTTGTCGGAAAAGGCATGGAACGCGATCGCCGGCCGACGCAAGACGAGCTGGATCGCATCATATCCTATCATGACAATAATCCACGACAGACGATCCCGGTCGGCCGCATCGTCAAGTTCGCTGTGGCAACGGCGATGCGCCAGGAAGAAATCTGTACGCTCCTGTGGAGCGACATTGACCTCAGGACATGCATGGCAACGGTGCGCAATCGCAAGGACCCGCGCCGCAAGCAAGGCAATCATCAACTCGTGCCACTGCTGGACGTGACCGGCTATGATGCGGTCGAAATACTGGAGGAGCAGCGCCGGCATGTTTCCCCCAAAGGACGCGTCTTTCCTTATAACGGACGATCACTTGGCACTGCTTTCCGCCGCGCCTGTCAGGATCTCGGCATCGATGACCTGCATTTCCATGATCTGCGCCACGAGGCGACAAGCCGTCTGTTCGAGGCAGGCTTCGACATTCCAGAAGTGTCGCTCGTCACCGGGCACAAGGATTGGAAAATGCTACGGCGCTATCTCAACCTCAAACCGCACCAGCTTCTGAGGCGCAAGGCGACAGCCGGGCGATATGGCAACCGATAGCGTCGCGCTTGTTCATGCTTCAACGAGAGCCGCTTGTTTTGGATCGTAGACAAAACGGCTGATCACGCCTTCCCGGATTTTCTCAACCGCGTCATCGATAACGAAGAGCGGAACGAGGAACCATTCACGCGGCACGACAGGGTTTCCAAAACGGTCCCTGATCTCAATATTCAGGCGTGCCGGTTCAAACACACGGTGGATCAGGTTCTCAAGCTTGGTCTGATTGATGTTATAGAGGACGTAGGTAGCGACAATCTCAACGTCAGCCATCAGGAAAGTTGGCTGGAGCCGCGCACCGGCGACGCGTTTGTCGACAGCCATGGTAGTAACACCGATCTTGTGGACCAGATCGCGGTTTTCAGCGACGAGCGGATGGTCTGACTTGCTGCGTAAGACATAGATCGTCCCGCTGGCCTCATCGCCATCCGCCGTCTGATTGGAAAAGAGTGGCCCGGCCGTTGGATCAGTGATGCGCCGCCCTGCTTCGTCCTTATTCAAGGCACGCTGAAGCGAACGCATCAGCATGTTGCTTTCGGTCCCATTGTCGAAAATCACGCGCAGGCGCGCGTCTGTCCGGCCGTGTTCGGTCGTCGTGATCTCTCCCATCTCGGCGACATAGGCTTTCTGCCCGCCAACGATGAAGAAGCGGCCTTGCTGAATTTCTGCCTTGAGCTCGAACGGTCTGGTTTCGCGGATCCCGCTGTCGAGCTCTTTCTGCACCTGATCAAACAGCGGCTTGAACGTGTCGAAATCTTCGCAGCGTTGCCGGTTTGCAATCTCCTCAGCTGCCTTCTTTTCCGCACTTGATCGGACATGCCGCAGCTCTGTGAGAGCGGACGCATCTGCATCAATGCCGAGTTCGGCGAGAAGTGCGTCATCATCCAGTTCATCAGCCGCAATTACGGGATCGGCCTTGGCTTCGCCTAACAGGCCCTGATGATCAAGCGGCTCGACAAGAACACGGCACTCTTCCTGCTCGCGAATACGATCGAGGCGCACCGCATAGAGGCGTTCGAAAATATCGCGACCGCCGCCATGCTGTGGTGGCCGGCCATGCTCTTCGACGAAACGTTGGATCTCCTCGAAGCCCGCGATGATCCGCTCTTCCCGCGGCGTACGGCTCGAAACGGTCTTGGTTTCGACTTCAACGCCAAGCTCGGCAAGCAGAGCATCATCATCATCGGTGAAGCCCTTAGCCATTGGCGGCCTCCTGCTTCATGCGCGCAAGGAAAGCTACACCTTCGGCCATGCGCTTTTCCCAGGCATCGGGAGATGTGATGGAGGGCAGACGGCCGCGTTCCTGCTTGAATTTGAGGGCGCGCTTTGCCAGATCGCGCGCCTCTTCCGGGGTCAGCTGGACCTTCTTTGCGGCGATGATCGATGCAACTTGCTTGAGGCTCTCCTCGCTCATCGTCTTGGCGAGGATCGCATAGGCTTCGCTGAAGGGATTGATCTGGTCAATCAGGTCGATATCGAGTTCACGGACGTCCATGGCAAACTTGCGCACGCCATCGATCAGCGCCGTATTGGCGCTCTTCTCATCGGTGTCGCTGGATAGTGCGATCTGTTTGGCCTTCTGGGTCAGGTTCAGCGCAGCTATGGCATTCTGGCGTACGGCTTCCTGATCACCATCATCAAGCTCGGGGTATTTGTCCTTGATGATTTTTCCAAGGCGGACCTGGGTAAGCTCTTGGGCGAGTGTTTCCCCTCCGACATGCTCACCGTCGAAGAGGCCCTTCTCCAAGGCGGTCTTGTCCTGGGCGAATGCTGCAATGACCTCGTTCAGGTCTTCCTTGCAAATGCGCTCGGCTTCCTTACTCTTCGGCTCAGACAGGCCCTTGATTTCAATCTGGAACTGGCCGGTACTTTCATTGAAGCCGACATTGCACTTGTCGGGATTATAGCCCCCTTCCCCATAGTCAAACCCTTCGACCGGTCCGCTCGCCTTGGCCTTGGGCGTGAAATTGAAACGCGGCGCCAGCACCTGTTCCATGAGGAGGCTGGCGGCGATCGCCTTCAGAGTGTCATTGACGGCCTCGGTGACAGCAGCTTCTGTCGCATCGGGCTCGGCGATCAGATTGGTGAAGCGGGCGTGCGTCTTTCCTGCGGCATCGCGGGTTGCCCGTCCGATGATCTGGACGATTTCGGTCAGGCTGGCTCGGTAGCCAACCGTGAGGGCATGCTCGCACCAGATCCAGTCAAAGCCCTCCTTGGCCATGCCAAGGGCGATGATGATGTCGACATAATCGCGATTGTTTTTCTGCGCGGGATCTTTCAGCGCTGCAGACACCTTCTCGCGCTTGGCGTCGTCATCGACCAGGTCCGCAATGCGCAGAACCTTGCCCTCCGCTGTCTTCACCAACTGAAAACCGGTCGCCGGATCAGTGCCCTGCCATTCGCCAAGCTCCTCGATGATGTGCTCGACTTCCCGGATCTTATCCTTGGTGCTCTCGCGTGAATTGACCGAGGGAATGTGGATAATGGTTTTCTCGGACGGATCGAGCACTTTGAGAATGTCGTCCGAATAGGCCCCCGAATAGAAAAAGTAGCCGATATCGAGTGATTTCAGATATTTGTAGCCGTTGAGCTGCTCGTAATAAGTGTATGTGACGGTTTCGAATTTCGCCTCATCATGAGGCATCAAAACCGGTTCCGCATCACCCCGGAAATACGAGCCGGTCATCGCGACGATGTGGACCTTGTCGCGAGCGATCAACTCGGTGAGCTGCGCGCCCAACTTGTTGTCGGGATTGGCCGAGACGTGATGGAATTCGTCCACAGCGATTAAACAATTGTCGAAAGCTTCGAGACCATATTTCTCAACCGCGTTGCGGAACGTCGCATGAGGGCAGACGAGGACCCGATCTTCCCCTTTCAGAAAAGCGCCAACCGATTCCGCCTTGCTGCCTTCTGAACCTGGCGCGTTACAAAGATTCCATCTTGGCTCGACATGCCAGTCAGCCCAGAACCCGAACTTGGTCAGCGGCTCATCGGCAAAGCTGGATCCGATCGATTTCTCCGGCACGGTGATGATGGCCTTGCGAAGGCCCTGATTGGCAAGCTTGTCGAGCGCGATGAACATGAGCGCGCGGCTCTTGCCAGAGGCTGGCGGCGATTTGATCAGAAGATACTGCTCGCCTCTTTTCTCATAGGCGCGCTCCTGCATCGGGCGCATCCCAAGCTCGTTGGACTTGGTGGATCTGCCGTTCTGAGCGTAAGTTACAGAGACTGACGGGACGGATTTCTTCGCTGTCATTTCTAGACCTCCGCCTTTCGCTTATCAGATGCTCCCGGCTTAGTTGCCATCTTCGTATACATCTCAAATAGCTTTTCCAGACGCTCCGTATCGTTCTTGAAGCGGCGGCCGATGTAGATGCGCTCAAGGATTTCGTCGTTGTGATCATGGGCGGCGCGCAGATCGGCGGGCATCTTTTCTGGGTCGTAGAGATCGGCGATGGTCGCTGGGAAATGCGCTTCACGCGCCAATAGAATGTCTTGAGCACTGCGAGTAAGGTCGGCCTTATTTTTCTCCGTCAGTTGCGGCATTGGAAAATTGTTCCAGCCAAGTGTGTTCGAGTAAGAAAAGTCGGTTCGCATACGAACACAGACGGCCCCGATCCAAGCCCAGTGGAGACGGGAAGCGATTACAGCTAAATTCCACAACGGAGCATCACAGAGCGCAAAATTCCTGTCTCCGACAATCGTATCTCGGTCAAAATAACCGACGGGAAGTACGTCTCTGTTCTCGGAACTGACGCGTGGAACAACGATACAACTGTCTTTACATATGCCCTGTATTTGCCGAAACTTGTGAGGGTATGCTGCATAGTCGCGCGTTGAGGCCGCAGTGCTCTCCAGGCGCATCCGTCGCACCCCCTCAACGCGAGCTTTCAGTTCCGGAATGGCGAGTGCGTCAGCGATGTCATCATCCTCGATCCAGATGCAATATCGTTGGATGCCATTGATCAGCTCTTGAGCTCCGACGAATTTTTTGACGAATACATCTGCTTGCGGAGCAGAGCCATTTAGTGATTGCTTTTCGGTTTCGTTAAGAAGAAGATTACCGCCATCGGTAGGCATGTTACCGCGTATCATATAACCGCGTTCATCAGCCGCCCTTGATATCGGCTCAACAATTATTCGCCTACCGGGAATGAGATAGGCATTAATATTGTTCACTTTTCGGACAGCCGTTTTACCTTCCGGATCAATGTGGAACAGACTTTTTGTACTGATTTCTTCTGATCCTACACCAACAATGACGACTGTAACCCCAGCATTGTGACTAGCGAGGTTAGCCCACTTAAACGAAGTGTGAGCAAAGTATATATCCATTCTCTTCTGGTAAATGAGAGGCCAAAGAATCGGAACCTGTTCACCTTGGCAGATGGAATTGGTGCTGACGAAGGCAAAAGTTCCTTCGGTACACTGAAAATAATCCGCCGCCAGTTTGAACCAGCAAGCTACAAGATCAAGTGAACGCCAAATTTTTGTGTGAGACTCAAAAACATGGCAAACGTCAGACTTTTGTTCCGCTGTCTGTTTTGAGCTGCCTACGTAGGGCGGATTCCCGCAAATATAGGTCTCGCCCCCCTCATTCTCGAAATCTATTTCCGACTGATTGAGTGGCGTATTGAATAGATCATCACCATGAATTTTGACACCTGTGCCAGTCGGGGGGCACACAGTAAGCCAATCGATTCTGAGTGCATTGCCGCAAGTAATCCAGTTCATGGCGTCAAGCGGTAGAAACTCCGCCAAAGCTTCCTGTTGGCCGCGATAAAGCACGTCACACTGATACTCGGCGATGATCAGCGCCAGTCGCGCGATCTCGGCCGGAAAGTCGCGCAATTCGATCCCGCGAAAATTGGTCAGCGGGATTTCTGTGCGCCGGTCGGCCTCGCCGCGCCTCTTGTTAATCTCGGCCTCGATCGCCCGCATCTGCTTGTAAGCGATGACAAGAAAATTGCCCGAGCCGCAGGCAGGGTCGAACACCCTGATCCGTGCCATGCGGTTGCGCAGGTTGAGGAGCTTGCGAGCGTTTTCGCCGGCCTCGTCCAACTTTTCGCGAAGATCATCGAGGAACAGCGGGTTCAGCACCTTCAGGATGTTCGGCACGGATGTGTAGTGCATACCGAGCGCGCCACGTTCCTCGTCATCGGCGACGGCCTGGATCATAGAGCCAAAGATATCGGGGTTGATCTTCGTCCAGTCGAGGCTGCCGATATGGATGAGATAGGTGCGCGCAATCTTCGAAAAGCGCGGCACGTCTGTGGAGCCGGAAAACAGCCCGCCATTCACATAGGGAAACTTCTCCGCCCAGCGGGGCAAGTTTGCCGCCACACGGTCTCTGGGCGGCGTATTCATCGCCCGGAAGAGTTCGCTGATCACTTCATGCGTATTTGAGGAATCGCTGGCACTCATCCGGCTGATGGTGCCGGTGAACAGATCCTCACCATTGAGGATGTCTGTATCCTCGGCGAAGAACAGAAAGATCAGCCGCGCCATGAAATGGTTCATGTCGTGGCGACGCTCAGCACTACCCCAATCGGGATTGTCCTTCAGCAACTCCACATAGAGCCGGTTCAGCCGGCCCGTCGCCTTGATGTCGAAGGCGCTCTCGCGGATTTGCTTGACGGTGGAAATGCCGGCCAGCGGCAGGAAAAAGCCGAAATGATCGGGGAAATCAGGATAATCACAGACTATGACCTCTCCGCTCGTGAGATCTTCGGCCTGGAAGACCTTGCCATCGGTCGCGAGGACGAATTTCGCCTTGGCCCTCGTCGTCGTCGGGCTTGCATTCAACGCGGCAAGCGCCTCGGTGACCGTCCCCTCCGGCGCGACTTTGATGTGGATATGATTGCGCTGCAGTACGCCGCCAGCATCAGAGCCATTCGACGCACCGGATTTCAGCTTCTTGATGGTCGTCGACTTGTTTCCGAACGCCTCCAGAAAGGCAAAGGGAAACTCTTCCGGGTCGAAAGGCTGCTCAGCCAGCCGTGATATGGCCTCTTCAATCTCGACAGCATTCATGGTGTAGACGCCTCCGGCGTATCGGATGACGGATACGGCCAGATCAGTGTCGCCAACTGGAACAGACGCCCTGCCCGCTCGGCTATGTCGGCTTCGTTCCAGGCGTCACGCTCGTCGGTGCGCAGCCAGGCATTCAGCCTCAGATCACTGTCTTCGATGATCTTCTTGCGTTTTTCATCGAACGGGCCATTGCTGACAGAGGTATTCAAGGCCTGGGTCAGCAATGTGAGATTGCCGACCGTATGAATGATCCGCATCCGAGCCGTTTCGGCCGTTTCGTCGTTCAGAAGGGCGATGGTTTCCGCATAAGGATAATCCTCTAGCGATCCCTTCTGTGGAAGGAGATGTTCGACCGTCAGATTGGTAGGGATGGAGACCGCCTCGTTCTTGGTGGTACGCAATTGCTCCTCAAGCGCGCGCAGAACCATGGCGCAGCGGTCGATGCGGGACTTCACATAGATTGGTTTCGTCAACCAACCGGCCTTGAATTCCTGGTCTGTTGGCCATTTTGCTGTCGGTTCGCTGGAGCGCAGAAGCTCGGCCCGTAGCGCATCAGCAATGTTCTCTCCCCCCTCGTCCGCACGTTTGAGCTTCACCAGAAGGCCCAGGAAGAAGCGGTTGTAATTCTTGTTGGTCCATTGACAGACGAAGCGGCGCACCAGCCAGGATTCAAGGTCGGTGAGGCAACGTTCGAGATCGGTACTGGAAAGCTTCGATTGGGGAAGGCCCGTCAAGAACAGCAAAGTTGGATAGACCGTGCTGGTGTCGAGGGATTTCAGGCGAGCGGCCAGTTTTGCCAGGCGAGAATTGCCCTCCGGCGCAACCAGTTTTCTGAACAGCGCGCTGTAGGTTTTGAGTTCGGAGAGAAACTCCTCAATCGATGATGACTGCTCATCCCGCCAGTCCTTGAATTCGCGGAACAGGCGCCCGATGGCGAGATCGGCTTCGGTCTTCATCACGAGGTAGTGGAAGATGAAAAGATCGATCCGCGGCCGCGTCAGGCGCCCCTGACGTTCCTGCACATGCCAAAAGCGGTCCTCGCCTGTAGTATCCGGACTCGCGAGTTTCAGATCATCGAAGTCGCGCCAATAGGTGTTATAGAGACGATCGGTATCCAATGTCGGCTGATTGGATGCCTGAAGGAAAATGAAGTTCCGGATCAGGTCCGATGGTAGCAATGGCTGGCCACGGGCGTTCAAAGTCTCGAAGATCACCTGCGGATCGTCGGAATCCTCCAATTCAATGACGACGAATTGCAAGGCGGTTCGCAACGCCTGGGCAATGCTGTGCAGCCGATCTTCCTGCTCCTCCTTACTGCCGCCCGCTTCGACATACGTGCTGATGGCATCGTGGAAGAAGAGATAGGCCTCCGCCATCCGCTTGAGCGGCGTGTTCTGGGTGTCATCGCGATCAAACTGGTCGCCGATCGCTGAAGGGCTTCCAGCCGTCATCACCTTTGAAAAGGTTTGACGATCGGCATTGGTGGGCCAGACCTTGAACCGTTCGTCGGAGGTTTCATCACGGACAGGATTCTTGGTGAGCCGGTCGAACGGTCCGTCACCCTCCGGGCTGCGGGCGTTTGCATAATCACGCAGAGCTGCAAGCAGAATCTGCAACGTCGTGAGACGCTGCTGCCCGTCGATGATCTCGGAGCGCGGCATGCTTCGTCCGACGATCTTGTTGACGTTGAGGACAACGGCACCAAGGAAATGCGTCTTTCCATTTTGATTGTAAGGGTCTTCGAGCGCTGCTTCCGCCTGCCGCTGAATATCTTCCCAGAGAGGCTCCCACTGTTCCTCGCGTGTCCAGACATAGGACCGCTGATAAAGTGGCACGACATAGCGGCGTTCCCGCTCAAACATTTCATGAACGGTCAGTTTGTCAGGCTTCATGGCAACTCTTTGGGTGTCGGTTTGGGTTTGTCGCTCGAATTGTGCTCGACATAACTGCGCATGAACTCCCGCAGGACCTGAGCAGCGGGCTTGTCCTGGGCACGACAGACATCAAGAAATCGCTGTCTGAGTGACCGATCAATGCGGATACGAAAGCCAACGTCTTTTTCCATTTGAAGAGTGTACACAATGGATACACCGGCAAACAGCTTTTCACAGGATTCATCCACGGCTATCTTCTATTGAAATTGAAATCAAATACACGCAATAGGACACAGAGGCCCAAAGGGTGGCTGGTAAGTTTCCCCCGTATCTGCCTTACACCCCCAAGGGGTCGAAGGGGATCGTCCTGCTCACCCGTGCAGAGCATGCGCTGCCTGGACGGGCTGAACTGAAACCTCGATCCCTGATTGGAATAAGCAGAAGGACCAAAGCCGCTCAATTCGGGCGCGGCGGAATATAGTCGTGTTTCGTGCCGCTGATTGCATTCATCAACGACTTCCATGTCCGAACCAGATCATGAGCGATCAGCGCGTCGGGCGCATCTGCTCCCCGGTCCATCGCTCTTGTGCCGATCTCGATGATCCTGTTTCGATGGTATGTGACATCGGTATAGAGCAACAGCACACCCGCTCGGTTGAACTGCTCCTCGCCCGCTTGCTTTCGCCTGATCTGCTCGTGATAGGCGCGGCACAACATGTCGAGGAATTCACGGGCCTCTGCCACATCGCGCCGTTCATCCTCGGTCATGCCGCAGCCTCGGGTGGTATGAACTTCGGCCTGTTGCCGTTCACTGCCGCCCAAAGCGACCGCCATGTCGAATCCATGAACAGCAGCTCAGCATTGGGCGGCTCTTTGCCCTCATCAAGGGCGTCAATAGCAATGCGCGCGATCTCGCGACGGTAATGCTCGCAATCGGCAAAGAGGACCATGACGGCTTTGGGCGATATCTCCGGAGCGCCAGAGGCGCGGCGGCGCCAAACCTCATGGTAGGCGCGCTGCATCATGACAAGGAAGTCGCGGGCTTCCCCTATGAGTGTCAGGTCGTGATCGGTCATGGCGCGATTCTAGCAAGGCCGGTGGCAATTCTGAATCCCTTGAAATCAGAAACCATTCAGACCGCCCCGCCCCGGCCATTTTCCATGAAGCCTGGGCGGAATTGGCGCTTTGGCCGGCTGGCCTTGGTCCGGCCGCATGAAATACGGGATCAGGATCCGGGCAACAACAATGCCGTCGCCGCGATAGCGAAAATAGATGTCGTGCTTGCGGGTTCGGAACCGCCAGAACGCAAAGCCATCGCAACTGTAGCGCCTGCTGATTCCTTTGCCATCAGCAATCATATCGATATAGGCCCGCGCGGCCCGCGCATCAGCTTCACCATAGGCTTGCGCCATCTGCCGCAGATCATCTTCTGCCTGGCGCGACAAGGCCACCCGGCCGCATAGCGCAGCCGTTTCCGCATCAGCGAAACCCTCTGCCAGGATTGCCGCGAAACGTGTGCTTCTTTCTGCGGGCGTGAGGGCATTCCAACGGTTTCGCTCGGCGTCGCCAGGAGCCGCGCGAGGCAGGATATCAGGTCCGATGGTCATGGAGTCCTTCCCCACGTTTCGGCCGCTAGTAAGGCACCGCACGCCAGTTTTCGAAATGCGGACTGTAGACGTCATCCAGCAATTCGCCAGCGATCTGTTCCACCGTCCAATGCGGCTCCTCGAAAGGCAATCCCAGACGCCGTGCGCCTAGAAAGGTGCGGTTGAGCGTGTCGGCCTTCAACCTGTCATAGGTATGTTCATCGATCTCAATCGTGAGCGTCACGGTTCTGGGTTTCTCGGTCATGGGTGTCCTTCGGCAAAATGAGAAAGCGCTCTTCCTCCCGCACAACCCGTTCCGCGCATCGACTTGTGATGGTCTGCGCGGCTCACGGGCGCCAGATCAATATGATCACCTGGCGCAATGGCCCTGCAAGAAGTCGATTGCGATACGCAATGAACCGATCCTATCGTACCAGTCGATCCCGGAAACCTACCCCTTTTCATGGCTACCGATATCGTCGGCTGCCAACAAAGGCTGTTTGCGCAATTCGCGCTCACCCTGGAGAATCCGGCGGCCAAGATCATCCTTCATCTTAGACATGGAGTCGCGCGCGGCGAGAATGGCGGCCAGCACCGACGCAACCGCAACGACCCAAAAAATGAGGTGCTGGTTTGTCATGAGGTGCGCTTTCGCATCGAAACCAAAAAGATAGCCGGACAGATAGCCGCTCGCCCCGATAACAAACACGGTCGCAATCGTCGTCGCGATGAGGACGCCTACACCAAGGAAGAAGCCGTAGAGGAATCTCATGACGGCGTTGAGC
Organism: Zhengella mangrovi; assembly: GCF_002727065.1. GTDB lineage: Bacteria > Pseudomonadota > Alphaproteobacteria > Rhizobiales > Rhizobiaceae > Zhengella > Zhengella mangrovi. The sequence goes on from NZ_PDVP01000020.1 coordinate 50,871, forward strand.
GCGGGCGATGTTGTGACAAGCTGGCGCGGCTCCAGCCGAGAAAGCGTGCGCCAATAGCAATCCTGAAGGTAGAAGCTGACGACGCCAAACACGAATCCGGCGAAGACGAAGATCGTGAGCCAGCCCGATCCGGATTGATCGGAGGAGAAAGAGGCCTTGCCGATCGGAATGCCCGTGGCGAGATCATGGATGATGGCGACGAAGACGATCCCGAAAATGATCATGACGACGATGGCCGCAGCCAGCCCGGACAGCCCCTCGGAACTGGTAAACTCCTCGTAGAAGGCCTCTCTGATATCCGCCGTCGAAAACATCGCGGCGGCGGCTCCGAGACCCATGACTGCAAAAACGCCAAACCAGAATAGCGGCGTGACGAGCGCGAACAAGCCAAGGCAGGTCAGGAAACCCCAAAAGAGATCGCTTTTGGCACTCGCACTGACATAGGAAAGACCACCGGGTGCAGTGAGCGCATCATAAGCGAATGGAGCGACCACGAAGAGCAGGAATCCAAAGAAGACGAACTTCTGCAGCGGATTGAAGTCGCTGAGGAGGTCAAGATCAGCTCCTCCACCGCCGCCGCCACGGGAACCATGAAGACGTTCCGCGGCCTCACTTGAACGACGAAGCCGCTCCCTTTCCTGTTGCTGCCGATGCTTTTCATGGCCGAGGTAACCGCCCCAACCTGGCGCGGACGAATCCCCCGACGATCCCCTCATATGATCCCAGTGAAAATTCGACATCGACAAGGCCTCCACAACGAAAGGGGTCCCTTTTGTCTAGGTTTCCATATTTCGACATTGTCGGGCTTGCCGGATCGGGTTTCCTGTGATTCCATTTACGCATACGTTTCCGGATCCGTTGTTTTCCGCGGGTTTCAAAAGGGACACCTTCTGATAGCTTATGAAGCGGGCTCAGACGGCAATTAAGTAATTGATATAATTTTATTTTTGCCTTGAGCCCGGCAAAACGGGGAGGCATACTTGAAGAATGAAAATCGGCTATGTCCGTGTATCGGATGATCAACAGCTTGAAACATTGCAGATCGATGCGTTGTTGGCGGCCGGATGCGAGGTAATCTACAGCGATCACGGCGTTTCCGGTTCTGCAGTTATGCGCAAGGGCCTGGATGCTGTATTGGCGGAATTGTCTGCCGGCGACACATTCATGGTCTGGAAGATTGATCGTCTTGGACGCTCGACCATCCACCTTTTATTGCTTCTCGACGGACTAAGACAGCGGGGGGTCGGTTTCGTATCGCTGACACAAGGCATTGATACGACAACCGCCGTCGGACGCATGGTCTACGGCCAATTAGCCGTTTTCGCGGAATTCGAGCGCGAACAGATCAGAGAGCGGACCCGCGCGGGGATGGCGGCAGCAAAGCGTCGGGGAAAGCATGTTGGCCGGCCGCCATTGCTGACCATCGGACAGGTTGATGCGGCAGTCTCTCGGCTCAATGCCCAGGAAAATACGATCACTGGAATGGCACGAGACTACGGCGTGGCACCTTTGACGCTCAGCCGGGCAATTAAGAAACGCCAGCAATCCCGCAAGCTTGGGAAGAACCTCGCCTAATTGTTTAATGGACAACTCCGGAAACCTTCATTCCACACTGGAGGGAAGCTTCGGCGACATTGCCGAATTCCCTGGCCAACTCCAGAACGTACCGACACTGTTGTGCCAACTTGCCGACGGCGTCACGCGGGATCGACTTCTTCCCTGTTGGTAATCGTCCCATGGGTCTTCCTCCTCCCCGCAAGACGCACGGTAAAAAAATTAAATGGACACACAGCCTTCCCAATCAGGCCTGTCTCCGGAGGTGACCAGGTTAAGTGGACACATGGAGGAAGTATGTTCTTGATTTTTCCGATTGAATGTAATCATCTTTGGAAAATTAGCATCGTGATATCGCGGGAGGTTTTTTAAATGCGGACACTCTCGTTTTCTTTTTTATTATCTATCCTAATTGTTTTCCCAGTTCGCCATGCATCTGCGGATTTGACCATCTGCAACAAGGCAGGACATACGATCAGCTTTGCAATTGTATCGGATTTTTGGAACAACTACTATCAGTCATACTTATACCGAGCTACAGGATGGCGCCATATCGGTGATGGTGTTTGCAGAAAAGTGGTCGAAAGCAGAGATCCAATCCAAGCATTTTTGTCTGTAAAAGCTATCCGCGATGACTACGAACCATATATGATCCCGACTGACGCAGTGAATTGGGATAACTTGCCCTGGAAAGAAGGCGTCTCCGGGATGGCAAAGTTTTTCTGCATTTCAAACAAGGATCCATTCAATTATGTGATCCGATATTTGTATCAGCTTGATTCTTGTCAAAAGAATCAGTACAAACAATTATTTAATATATTTATCGCGACCAAAAAGAATCAAAATCTTTCTTTAGACATCACATCACCGAAAGACCCCTAGTCTGAATCATAAATTTTTCCATCAGCATAAAACCATTCTTGGCTATCATAGCTAAAGATATACTTATCTTTTTCGACCTCCTTGCACTTAAGATAAGTGCACATAAAAAGATTTGTTTTTGTCCTTCTGATTTCGTCATCAATAAATTTTTGTATCGCCGACAGATCATTTTTTGAGATCTTTCGATTTCCCAAATTATCATAGCGCTTTGCTTTTTCAGTAGTATCACTTTTAGCACTCACACTAGGTTTTTGGACATCTTCCTTTTTATCATGCCGCTTCTTCGCCGAAGGGCATTTGGGCTGACCACAATTTTTCGTCGCAGCAACCATCTCGGAATATTTCGACGATGCACCTTCTACATCTAGATCTAAGACGTAAACCTCGGCTCCTAAATTCCCCAAAGAGATGGGAAGAAGCGGAAGTTTGCTGAGAGGCCCCAAACTCTTTATGTTGTAGTAGCCGTTTTCCTTCGTTGGCTTTCCTAAACCTGCCGCCTCGGAAATCTGCTCTACATTCAGCCAAAGCACTTTGAACGCGGGAGGGGTATCGTCAACTTCAGCATTTCCATCATTTGCAGGAACTCTTTGAAAATACAGATAGTAATATATTCCACTTGAACGGTCTTTAAATTGTGCAAGGACATATTTTTTGGAATCCTGTCCAGTTTGCTCTAAAAATATAATATCATCATATTCTTTAGTTTCGTAGACTGGACGATCTATATTCCTTTTTTTCCTAAGAATTCCATAGCGGTGAGTGAAAAATAATGCGACCTTATCTGGAAACAATTCTTCGGCATATTGATAGTCATTTTCAAACAAGGGGGTCTCGGAGCTCAAACATCCGGTAAGCGGCAACAATGAAGCGAACAACAAACTGGTTTGGATCAAACGGCGAAATGTTCTCATTATCTCGCTCTCATTGCATCTATTGCGCTTCGAGACTATCGACTTGGTTTTTTGATAGCAATCCTCTTCTGTATTGGATGCGCTACGCGTGATGACCTACCACGGATAATTTCCTCCATTTGGGATTAGAGTCCGGCCATGAATGTTCCGATTTGGCGGGAGAACGTCACATTTTATAATATCCCCGTATCTGCCTTACACCCCTTCCCTGCCAAGCCGGCTTGGTGCGGGTGGGATCGAAGGGGATCCTCTAGGGCAATGGCAGTTGACATTGCCCCGAAGCCGCGATCCCGAAAGGAGGGGCACGGCCTAAGCCGTGCCTTCTTGATCGCGCAACCAGTTGGCGGCCTGAGAGGCTTTGGAGGCGGCCGTGAAGACGGCCTTCTTGTCGTTCTTGAGAACGGTGAGCCAGTTCTTGATGTAGCAGGCATGGTCCGTGCGCGGCTCGGGCGTGATGCCGAGATCGCCGCACAGGAAGGCAGCGCCAAGTTCAGCGATCAGCTCTTCGACGGCATAGGCTTCATCACCGAAGCGGCCCGAGAGATCGCGGTCGAGGCGCGCCCCGTCGCCCGACCAATGGACCAGTTCATGAAACAGGGTCGAATAAAAGGCTTCGGCCGGCGTGGTGGTGTCGGTGCCGGTAAACCGGCGGCGTTCCGGCATGCGGATGATATCCTGTGAGGGAATAAAGCAGGCCTTGTCGCCGCCCTCGATGATGGTGGCTTTGGTGCCAGCGGCGAAGGCTTCTGCCCTAACGATCGGATCAAAGGCTGGTTGTTCGGGCAAGTCCTGTTCCAGGGTTTCGAAACCCTCGACCTGCGCGGCGTTGAAAACATGGCTGGCGCGGGCAAACAGGCGTTCCCCATTCGCGGTCTCGCCGGTTTCTTCGTCCTGCTGTTCAAAGGCAAGCGTCTTGTAAAAGACGACAAGCGAGGATTTTTCGCCCTTGCGGACCTGACATCCTTTCTCCTGCCACTGGCGATAGGTGCCCCAGAGATTGGAGGGGAAGTCATGGGCCTGGGCGGAGACCCAGAGGCTGATGATATTGACGCCGTTGTATGGGTTCTTGGACGCGACGTTGACCGGACGGGCAAAGCTGCCGCGTTTGTTCCTGATCCAGGGGAGTTGGAACTCACCTGCGGTTTCGAGTGCATCAATGATGCGATTGGTGATCTCCTGATGGACATCAAATTTCTGAGGGGTCTTGGACATGGCTGTCTCCTTCCTGCCGGTTTGACAGCCGCGACGCTCGCGGCCTGATGGCGTCCGGAGAGGCAGGCCAAAACAGCCCTTGCACCCCAAGCGGAGCGCCGGGGCGGGCGAAGCGAAAAGACGGCCTCTGGCCGTTGCAAGGGATGGGAGGGGCTGCCAGGACAGCCAGACAGGAAGGCCGCTACCGGCGCGGATCAAACACCGCCGGCATGGAGAAGCAGACGTGCCGCAAGAGCCCCTCCGGTAAGAATGTCGAAGAGATCAGTCTATTTGATGCGGGAGATGGTGGAGCGGGATACGCCCATGACGCGGGCAATTTCGGCATTGTCGATCCCGTCGCGTCGCATCTTCAAGGCCTGCTCGCGCTGATATTGTGTCAGCTTAAAGGGACGGCCCAGATGACGCCCTGCCTTTCGGGCACGCTCGCGGCCTTCGGATGTCCGTTCGCGGATGAGAGACCGCTCGAACTCGGCAAGACCGCCAAGAACAGTGAGAATGAGCCTGCCGGTCGGTGTAGTGGTGTCAGCCCATGAATCGGCAAGCGCCTTCAGCCGCGCGCCTCGTGTTTCGATCGTGTGGACGATATCGAGAAGATCCCGCGTCGATCGCGCCAGACGGTCCAGCCGCGTGACGACCAGGACATCGCTCTCAGAAAGATGTGCGAGCGCCTTGCGGAGTTCCGGCCGGTCAGATCGTGCCCCGCTAATCGTCTCCTTGAACACCTTGTCGCAGCCATGAGCCTTCAACTGCTCGATCTGGGCGTCGAGGGTCTGACCGGAGGTGGACACGCGTGCATAGCCGATCATCATGGGTCGAGCGCCCTCAAGAGAGCGTCCCAATCCTGGCCGCCGCCAAGGATGCGGATAATGAGGATATGATCGGCTTCGATCCGGTAGACGATATGATGCTGTCCGCTCGGGTGAATGCGCACCGGCGGCGTGAACTCGGCGCGCTCCCGCGCGATTTCCGGCATCGTCAAAAGCGTTTCGAAGGATTGCGCAAAGCTGTCGGTGTAGAGATCGGCCTGTCGCACCGACCAGGTTTCAGCCGTATAGAGCCAGATGGCTTCGAGGTCAGCGACGGCCTGTGGTGTAAGCCGGTATTGCGATGGCTTACTTGATGGCATGGCGTGCGTGCATACGTCCCTTGAAATCGGCGAAGTCGAACGGCTTGGCCTCGCCACTGGCCAGTCCCTCATCGATTGCCTGTTGAAGTGTTGCGATTGCGGCTTCGCGCTCCTGATCCTTTCGGATCAAATGTCGGACATAGTCGCTGGTATTGCTGAAGCGTCCATCCTTCAGACGCAACTCGACCCAATCTTTCATCGGGTCCGGCAGGGACACATTCATCGTTGCCATGGCATCGCCTCCTATAATTCAAGGATAGCGGAATTTGACAAATTTTGTCAACGAAATTGGCAATCTTTGCCATAACATCAATCATTTATGCACGCGAATTATGCACGATCCAACGGATTGAAATCATTGACTGAAATCCCGCGTACATAAGTCTTGATTTATGCGCGGCTTCAGTCTTGAAAGTGCTAATTCGTGTAACACTCATACGGGAGCTCTGCCGCATGGAGAAAGGCTGATTTCGGAGACGGGCATCGGCTATAAGGTCTAAATTACTAAAACAGTATCGGTCATTCCCATGAGAGCAAAACGGCAGGGAAATCTTGATGGGCTTTGTGGCGCCTATGCGATCGTCAACGCGATCAGCCAGGCACTTGATAGACCCGAATACATGGAAGAGCTTGCCGACCACTGGTTCCAGGCAGCTCTCCTTTCGCTTCCGAAGCGCGATTTTCCAGAAGTGATCTGGATTGGTACGAATCCTGGACAACTCCGCTTGATGGCAAATGGGGTTGTGAAGGCGATCCGGCGGGGTACCAATCGGGATTTGGAACTGGAGGTCGATCAGCCAATCAAGCGAAATACGTCGAAGACACTTGCTGAATATCTGTACAAGCTGGAAACCCTGCAAGGGCCTGCAACAGCGCTGATCCTCGGCATTGAATTCGCCCAGTCAACGGGCGGCGGGCACTGGACAGTACTGAAAAAAATTACCCCCTCGGAAGTCCATTTACTCGATTCTGATGGATTGCGAAAACTCAACCGGCAGGCGATCTCGCTCACCGGCAAGAAGGATCGGCTTGTCCCTAAGGAAACCTTGCGCATCCGGCTGACAAAGCTCGATGGGGAAGCGTTTTGATCTAACGAATGGTCTTCTTGATGACCGCAAGTGCGACGGACCCGCTGGGAAAGATCACGCTGGCGCTGGCAAAGGTCACAGAAGGCCCGAAAGGCCGGCAGAACACTTTTTCAGCATCCTATGAGAACAAGGCGCCGCGGGGTGACCGAGCGCCTTGATAATTTCTCACAAGCACGAGAGAGCCTTAGGCTGTCGGACGGCGGCCTTTTGCGCGGATGAACTGGCTTCCATGGCCCTGGCGCGACGTTCCATGATCTGAGCTGGTGTGGCACTGGACAGAACCGTCCCGGCTGTCAGTTCCACCTTGGAGCGAAACGTCTGGCCAAGCGTGTAGCCGCGGGTCTCGCTCAATTTGGAAGCGTCATCCTTGCTGAAGGGCGACGCCTGCTTGATGTTGGCAGCGACGACGTGGCGATCGGCGCCAATATTGACGAGGGCGACGCCCTGGCTGCGGATTTCGTCAAGCGTTTCCCGGGCAAGTTTTGTCGTCCGATCGGCAAACTGGATCGAGACTTGGAAGCCCTCGCCATCGATCCCGTAGCGATCGGCGATGCGAGAACGCTCCTCTTCTGACACAAGACGGATAAAACGAATGGTATCGACCGGAATAACCGTTCCGGAATTGATTTTGATAATATTAGTCATTGCAATACTCCAATAATTATGATTAAAAGCCTTCTTATATTTATGAAAAGACAATATGTCAATATTTATTGGAGGAAGAAATGATAGATCAAAATACAAACATGTTGATTGCTTATACGATCCGCGATGCCGGCGAAAGCAAGCATTGGGATCGGGTTGGCGCGGCTTTCGCACACAAGGACGGCCAAGGCTTTGACCTGGTTCTGGATGCGCTGCCGGTGAACGGACGCGTGACGCTGCGCGTGCCGAAAGAGAAATACGACGCAGCGGCTGAATAGCGCCGGATCTCACGCGTGTTTCGATGGAAGGCGGCTCTATCGCAAGCGTCGGCCATCCTCTTCCATATCGGCGGGTTTGACCGTATATCCGGCTTCCATCAGGGCGCTCAGCACGATGTGGCGCAGCGTCACCGCCTGGGTTGCGGCAGCGATCTTGAGTTCGCGGGCCAGATAATCGGGAATCTCGATGCTGAGCGGCTTGCGCGGTGCTTGGACCGGGCGCTCCTTGGCCGCCGGGATCGGCGCTTGCGGGGCGGCATCATCGGGCAGAATGGCAGACACGCTCAAGGACGGGATGCGCTTGCGCGTTGCCGTCTCGGCAAGCTTGCGGTCGACTTCATCGATCTCGACGGGCTGAAAGGGATTGGCATTCTCGCTCATGCGGCCCTCCCCTTGCCGGCCGGCGCGTCGGCGGCGATATGCTGGATCTCCTCGATCAGCCTTTCGATCTCGCGGGCGGCCTTTCCCTTTGGCTCGGCTTCGCTGGGGCTTTTGCCCGTCAGGAACATCTCCCGGTAGATGGCCCGCTCGACCAGGCCGGCCTTGAAGGTCGGCAGGCCGTGGCGCTTGATTTCGCGGTGCGCAAATAGGGTCACGCGGGTTGGCAGCGGAAACAGCTTGGTGAGCAAGACGCGGTAGCGCACCTTGTCGGCGCCGGCTTCGATGACGTCCTTGATGTCATCGACAATAACGAGCGCCTCGCGCAGGTCCGGCTCCGAGGCCTGTGCCGGTATGATGACGAGATCGGACCGCGCCATGGCCTTGAGCATCGTGGCTTCGCGGGTTCCGGCCAGATCGATCAGGATATGGTCGAAATCGCCACCGCCCGTTTTCTCACGAAAGGTCTGGGTAAAGGCATCCGGCTCGATGGCTTCGACCACAAGGCTGGCCAATGTGGACTTGCGGCCCCAGCGGGCAACGGTCTGGTTGAGATCGAGATCCAGCACCAGGACGCGAGCGCCATCCTGGGCCAGTTTTGCGGCGATGGCGGCACAACATGTCGATTTGCCAACCCCGCCTTTTGATGAAGCAAATGAGATAATCATGGTCTTACGCATGATCGTGCCAGAGTGGCAAAAACAATCAACAGCGCATTTGCCCAAATCAACACTTATCCAGATCAATATTTCTGGAGTCGCGAATTTGATGATTTGGACAAGTCTGTATAAATTGAATTACTGAAGATGACAGTTGCACACTTGCCGATCGACGCATTTGCTCAAGTGAGCAAATCCATATTTGCCTATGTGGGACAAGCCTATCGGCAACGCCGACGGACCTATTTTGTTTTCCAGAATGCTGATCGCCGCAAACGGGCCTGAGAGCCCTCTAGAGAGGCCTTTCCAGACTGATGCGGCGGGGCAAGCAAGAATGACGCTTCGCCCACCAGCGGCGGCGAAATCGCCGGCAAGACCGCTTTCGGCCACAACCCTTGCTCACCTGGCGCCCTGAATGTGGTGTCAGTCAGTCCTGGCAAGCAAACAGGCTGTCGCGGCTCTTGGAAACGCTGATCGGGCGGATTGGCTGTGCCGCCGTCAGACAGGCGCGGCGACCGAGCGGATCGCGCGAGGGAGGGTGAGGAAGCATTATGGCGCGTCCGGCAAGCCGGCGCGTCTATTTTCATAATGCCTGTGATCCGACGGTATGGGTGAGGCCGTCTCACCGTTCTAAGATTCATAATGTTCTAGATTCTTATTCAGGGCGGCTGAATCCCGCGCTGACTGCGGCTTGGCGGGGCCTATGGTGAGAAAATGGGCGGAGTAGGTGAGAAAACGGGCGGCTATCGGTGAGATATTGGGCGGGCTGCAGTGAGAAAATGGGCGGCCAAAGGTGAGGTATTGGGCGGCTGCGCCGGCGGCGGCTGTGGATAAGCCTGTGGGCAAGTCCAGGATTATCCCGCGTGCTCCGAATGGTGAGAAAATGGGCGGCCGACAGGCTGGGGATAAGTGAGAGCAGATTATCTATTTATAACCCTAAGATCATGTTTTTGTGTATCTTTTCTTCATGGAATCGAGCCGAATAGAGGATGGAACACGTTTAGGGACTGGCCCTGCAGAGCCTCGGGATGTCGCGACCCTGGCACTCAAGGTGACAGGCGATCCGTTGGATCCGGACACGGCAAGCTCCTTCATCAAGCCCGGCGAATTGGTTCATGCCGTCGAGATCACACCGCTCAACCGCTCGGAACTGGTGCTCTACAACCAGCTTCTGGCGCATGCCTGGAATGATATAGCCCCCGGAAAGATCTATTCGGTCGCCAAGGCGCGGCTCCGCGGCACGCATGAAAGCAATGATCGCCTGCATGACGCCTTTGACCGGCTGATGGGGGCATTTGCCAAGATCAAATATCGCGACCCTGCCACTGGCCTGGCAAAGACGGTGCGGATCAGCCTTCTTGGGCCCAATGCTGAGGAGGAAGGCGACCAGGGCCGGTTTCACTATACGCTAGACCCGATGCTGCTGAAGGTCCTGCAGACCAGCCGGACCTGGGCACGGCTGCGCTCGGAAATCCTTTACCTGCTGCGCTCGAAATATTCGATCCGGCTTTACGAGGCGATCGAGCAGCGCATCAACATGCGCCGCCAGCACGAGAGCTTCACCATCGATGGATTGCGCGAATTGCTGGGCGTGCCAAAAGACAAGCTGACGCGCTTTGCTGACCTGAACGGCCAATGTCTGAAGCCGGCGATCGCCGAGGTGAACCAGCTGACCGATTACGAAGTCGCAGCCGCGCTGAAGAAACGCGGCCGCCGGGTCGAGACCATTACCCTGACCTGGCTCAAGAAATGCCCGGAAGAGCGCGTCGCAGCGGCGCGGGAGCGGGCGCAATCGCGCATCGGCCGCGTGGCACGCCGCAAGGCCACGATCGAGACCATCACCTGACCGCCCAATTTCTCACTTTTGCCCTGCAAAACTTCGGCACAACTCGCCCGTTTAGCACATATTGCGCGACTGAACTGCCATTGGCGCCGCCTTTTTCGCCCCGCAGCCGCTCCACAACGAGCGGAGGGGCGGAAAAGCGCGCGCCCTGCCCTATTCCAGCTTGCGGGTCTTGCCTCTTGGCCGATGGCGCTTGCGCCGCTGACGATCGGCTGCTTCCAATTCGCGTACACGCTTTGCGATCCGATCATCCCGCTCGCTGCTCGATCGGGTTGTCTGTTCGGCGTCTTTCGAGTGGTCCGACCCGATCTCGGTCTGCTTGACGGTTTCGGATGGCCGAAGGATGTCTGCCGGCGCGTGTGGTCTGACCTGGCTCAGCGACGTGTCGGATGCAACCGGGCCGCCACCCATTTTCCGGGACAGCCGCTCCAGTTGATGGCGCTCGCCGGCCGTCCGGGCCGAATTCGGGTCGGCAGCTTTTCGCTGCTTGGCAGCGACTTTTGGTAACGCCTTGGCGGCCGCAAAATTGCGCCCCGTTTCGGCTTGCCCCCGAACAGCAAAATTCGTTCGGGCACGCGAGGCGGCGGCATCGGACCGGCCGGAGCGTGCCCGCGCAGCGATGCGCTCTTCATCGCGGCGGCGCTCGGCGGCATGGCGGGCTTCCAAGCGCCGCCATAATTCGCCGGTCTTGTCACGCGCCTGCTTGTGTCGCTGGTCGATAAGGCCGGTGAGTTTGTCTTCGGCGCGGATCATTTGGCCAATGGCCCGGCGCTCGATGAAACGCCGCGGCGAAAGCAGCGCCGCCACCTTGGCAAACAGGCTTGGAATGGCCTGGGGCCCATGCCGGTTTGTGGCCTTATCGAGGGCTGCCTGGCGTGCCTCGCGGTGCTTGCGCAAGGCATCGAGATCCCTGCCCGGGCCGGCCCGCAGGCGGGCATCGATGCGCGCCAGAAAACGGGTCTGGCGCAGCGCAAAGTCGCGCAATTCCTTTTGCTGGCGATCAGCGCGCGCCTGCCGGATGGCCTCGTCGTCGAGATGGGCATGGGCCCTGAACCAGTCGTGATCGCCGCGTGGTGTCTGCTTGTGCCGGACATAGCGTCCCTTCGCCTGCGGATCGGCCTTGCGGCGCGCTGCCTTGTCGGCCCGCATGGCGTGGCGCTGTTCCCAGTTGAAAACCCGTTCATGGCACAGGATGAAACCGGTTTTCCGCTCGTGCTGCATGGCCCACCAGGACAGTTTCAGCCAGTCATTGCTGACCGAAGCATATTTGCCGTTGATGGGCGAGATGCGGTTGACGATCAGATGCACATGGGGATGCGCGGTGTCCGTATGCTGGACGATCAAGGCCTGGCGGTCCTCCAGCCCAAGGGCGGTGAGCACCTCGTCGGCGGCCTTGAGCATGTCGGCCCGGCTTGGTGTCCTGTCCTTGGTCGGATGCCAGGCAAGGCTGAGCGTATAGACCGGCTTGGACCCCTGACGGCCACGAAACGGATTGGCGCGCCGGACATAGTCGGCATAGCCCATGCCGGCCGCCTTGGCGGCGGCGGCAACGGCGGCCTGGCGGACATTATGGGCGTTGGCGGAAAGCCAGGACATGCAGCGCAGCGCCTTGTCCGGATCGGTGGTGGGCAAATTGCGGGTCGCGGTGAATCCCACCCGGGTAGCGGTCGCCGCTCCCTTGTCGTGCAGCATGTAGTCATTGGCGGCCGGACGCGCTTGCGCCTTGGCATCGCCGGCCTTGCGGATGTCATTGAGGTAATAGAGGCCGGCGCCGTGAAAGCTTGAACCGAGGCTGGCAACGCGCGGGATCATGACGGCAACAGGCGATCGAGCACCGCGTCGAGCCGGTCGAGCAGGCGCTCGAATTCATTCGGTTGGTGACCCGTCTGCAAGATGATGGGGGCGAGAAGCTGCAGAGACATGCCAATGCGGGTCAGCGCATCGATCAACTCAAAATCGGAGCCTCCGGTCTTGCGGTGATTGTCATTGACGCCGTCATGGCAAAGCTGAGCGCGGGCAAAATCGGATCCGGTCAGGCCGGCATCGGCCGCATTGATCAGGAAGCGCGCCTGTTCGCGCGGATTGACCCAGATGACGATACGCGCAGTGCGCGCCTCGCCGGGCGGCTTTGTGGGTCGTCCTGTTTTCGCTCTGTCTGTCATCCTACGTCGTCATACTCATGGGCCGCTGATTCACAGGCGCTCGATGTCACTCAAGCGACCAGCTCACGCTGGGGTGAATTTGATCCCGGCTGCGCCGGGTCAAAGAGGGGCGGCGGCACGAGGCCCCCCTTGCCAGAGTTTTTCGGCACCGAAAAACATATCTGGCTACTACAGGCGCAGAAACAAGCACAAAATAATCTGAATTTCCAGATTAAATTCATCAATTGCTTCATTTTTAATGAGAAATACTTGCCGTTATTAGCAATCACATCGAACAAACGGTGATAAAAAGGTGGTTCCAATGGCAGATGCGCAATCAAAAACACATGCCACCGCGCGCCCTGGAGCCCGCCTTAAGGCGGTGCGAAAGAGTAGCGTGCGGTGTCCATAAAGACGCCTGCAAAAAGGTCCGGCGCGACAGGCTTTTGGGAGAGGACGATGATGAACCAGGAACCCGCAACAGAAGAACGAACACCGCGGCCTCGCGATGTTCGTTGATCGGTTCACTCAGATGGACCCCGCGTCCTCAAGCGACGAAGGGCAGGATCTCGTCGACGGTCCACAGATCGGTCTCGGCGAGGAAGGCGGTGATGTCGTCGCCTTCGGCCCAGCTTCGTCCGGCAATGCGGCGGGCTTCATGGGGGGATCGTGCGGCGATCTGCATCTGGCAATCGTCAAGGGCATCGAGCGAAACGTGGAAAAGGCGTCTGGCGTGTTGGCTCTGTGTGTTGTTGCGTCTGTTGGTCATGATGTTTGTCTCCTTCATGGTTTTTTAAGTTGTGGCGGACCTCGTCCAGCCGATGCGCGTCCCGTAACGCGGCGCCGTGAGGCGCCTGGTCAAGGCACCGAAATGCTAGCGCGCCCGGCGGCTTAGCCGCCGGTAGGCTGCGCTTGTGTTTCGCAGGACTTCGACCAGAGCCGGCGCCGCGGTAAGCGTCATCGATTGGCTGGCGAGCGTTCGCGCGGCAACGGGCATGAAGGGGCACAATGACCGACGGCACGACAGACCATGCAAACGGAAGCGGATGGCTTTCATTGGCAGAGCGTGCCCAGGAGTGGCGAGGTCGGCGCGACCGGCACCCGAAGCCCGAACCTCGCGGGCGGGCTCCGGTGGAAAGAAATCATGGGCTGTCGGCAAAGGCCGTATCGAACGGCCGGAGAGCAGAGGCGATCGGCGCATCGGGATCGCTCCATCGCAGCCGACATGCGAGGCGGGTCTTGACCGTCGTCATGTGCCGCTGCCTTGGCCGGGATCAGCAGGCCGAAGCCGGTGCAGCGCAATCAGGACATCGATAAGCTGGACGGCGAGCGCAAGGCGCTCGCGCATCGGCAGAATGGTGCCGATGGCGAGATTGCGATTGTTCTCGACCGTCATCGCTTCGAGAGCGAGCGTTGCCTCATGGGAGAGCCCGAAACACTGATCGCTCAAGAGCTGCAAGTGATGGACGAGGGTCTGATCATTTGGACTCAGCATGGCGTCGCCTCTTCTTCGCTCCGATCGGACTCGCTGACAAAGGCGAAGCCGTTTTCGGCAGCGAGCTTTTCGAGCGCCGGCAGACAGGCGAGATAGACCTCGTCATTGGCAAAGCGGGCGACGGCTTCTGAGTACCAATTGTCGGTCTCGAAGAAGACATGGATGGGAAGGCGCTTCATTGCACACCGCCCTTCCCGGCGTAAGGCGCCGTCGACAGCCAGTGAAAGGTGGTCGTGACCTTGGGCACTTGATCCCAGACCATCCAGCAATAGCGATGGCGCCGCGTATAGGGACCGGCTTGGCCCGGATCCCCATTGGGATAGCAGACACAGTGATCAAGCGCGTAGATGCGGGCGGGTGGCCTGGCCAGATAGCTGAAATGGCGCGCCGGATCACACAGGCTCGACAGGTTGAGGAGCATGGCGACCTTGCCGCCGGTCTTGGCGGTGATGCTGAGCGCCTGGCGGACGAAGCGGTCGGCAAGCCCGCGGCCATAAGGCGGATTGGTCACGATATGCTTGGCGCGCGGGGTGTCGGATTTCAGGAAATCGCGACCGGCTTCACCATAGCCGTAATCGGCGAGATCCGTGGCGACAACCTCGTATCCGGCGGCTTCGCATTCGCGGGCGATCGCGCCGTCTCCGCAGGCAGGTTCCCAGATAGAGCCATCGAAGCGTTCGGCGGCAAGCAGCGCGCGGATCGCTTCAGGCGGGGTCGGATAGAATTCGAACGGCGCGCGGCGGTTCGAAATGCGTCCGTCCGCCCGGAAGGGCAGACGGCTTGAGTGGGCGAAGGCTGCTCTCATGCGAAACCTCGCTCTGAAGCGTCCTGGGCTTCGACTTCGGTGATGAAGAGCACGCCTTCGTGGCGGGTCAACTCGACGGGGATGTGATCGAAGCGGATGATGCCGCCGCCGGCCTTGCGTGGCCATACGGAGGCGACCTCCCGGGCGCTGCCCAGCTGGTCGTTGCCCTTCTCATCTTGTCCGATGATGCGGGCAAAGCTGATGCGATGCGTCGGACGATTGGTCTGGCGATTGTTTTTCATGGATTGTCTCCTTTGGTTTGAGAGTTGCGGGCTGAACCATTCAGCCCATGCGCTTGGACTTTGCAGACGTTTCAGCCGGGGACTGTCCTGCCCAACACGGTCGGGCGCCAGCCCGAGTGGTGCGGGCCGGGCATGGACAGAGCGGCACGCGGTCCGCGGCGCGTCTGCGACAAGCACATGGCAAAGGATGAATGGCGTTCGCTCCGCGCGAAAATCAGCATCGGGAGAGAAGCGAAAATACGCGCAAAGACGGGCAAACAGGCGTCATTGCCTCAATCGCGAGCGGCATCGATCGTGGATAGCGACAATGAACAGGAGCGCTTCCATGGGAGTATTCGACGACATTCCGCGCGGGGTTTCTGAGCGACGCGGCCGCGAACAGAGACTGGAAGATCAGGCCATGCCATCGGCGGGCTTCATGCCGTTGGCGCCCTTGCGCAACCCCAGGAGCTTGAGCTTCGAACCGGGCAAGATCT
Source organism: Zhengella mangrovi (assembly GCF_002727065.1). Lineage (GTDB taxonomy): Bacteria > Pseudomonadota > Alphaproteobacteria > Rhizobiales > Rhizobiaceae > Zhengella > Zhengella mangrovi. Next base: position 66,606 of record NZ_PDVP01000020.1, read on the forward strand.
TGCTTGGGGCAAGCGAGGCGGAGATCGAAGTGAGGCGTCTGCCATCCGATGAGATCGATGCCCATGCGCTTGGCGGCAATCTGATCGGTGCGGGCGATGATCGCCATTGTGTGACGACGGCCGGCACGCGCGGCGGCAAGGGGCGTTCGGTGATCGTGCCGACCTTGTTAAGCTATGCCGGGTCGGTTGTGGTGTTCGACCCGAAGGGCGAATTGGCGAGCATTACCGCTCGCTATCGCGCCGAGACACTCGGCCAGGATGTCCATGTCCTCGATCCTTTTGGCGTGACGACGGGGCCGGCCGCGCGCATGCGGTCCCGCTATAATTTTCTTGCACCGCTCTCGCCAGACAATCCGAGCCTGATCGAGGATACCGGCCTTCTTTCCGATGGCTGTGTCGTACCTGCCGAAGGCGGCAAGGACCCGCATTGGGATGAAAGCGCGCGCAATATCATTGAGGGCTTGATCCAGCACGTCGTGACCTTTGACGGCTATCGAGAACGCCGCAGCCTGGCGACCGTTCGCGATCTCCTTGCCTTCAGGGATGAAGTGATCGCGACGGGAGGAAGTGCCAAGCCCGTCAATCGGTTGCGTGCAGAGATGGAGGCCAATGATGCGCTTGACGGTATCGTCGCAGACGCAGCCGAAGATTTCTTTTCCAAGCCGGATGATGAGCGCGGATCGGTCCTGTCGACGGCCCGGCGGCATCTGAAATTCCTGTCCTATCCGGCCATCCGGGAGAATGTCTCGGGCCATGATCTCGACCTGGCCGATATCAAGCGCAAGCCGACCACCGTCTATCTGTGCTTGCCGGCGATGCGCATGGGAACGTGTAATCGCTGGGTCCGGCTCTTCATCAATCAGACCCTTGCCGCCTTCGAACGCGAGCGCCGGAGACCGCCGATCCCGGTCCTGATGATCCTCGATGAATTTGCCGTGCTCGGCCACATGAAAACCGTCGAGGATGCGGCGGGACAGGTTGCCGGCTTTGGCGTCCGGCTCTGGCCGATCATCCAGGATCTGGGTCAGTTGAAGACGCTCTATCGCGATCGCTGGCAGAGCTTCATGGCCAATGCCGGGGTGCTGCAATTCTTTGCCAACAATGACGTGACGACGCTGGAATGGATCTCGAAGCGATTGGGCACGACCAGTCTGATTGTCGCCAACCAATCGGAAGTCGGCGATCAGGACCGCACCTCGACCGGCCGGATGGGACAGAACTGGTCGCTGCAGACACGCGAATTAATGACGCTGGAGGAAGTTGGCCGTTTCTTTGCCCGCGACGACCCGGAGCAGCGCCAGCTGGTGCTGATTGCCGGCAAGGACCCGATCATCTGCCAGCGGATCAAATATGATTCCCATGCCTATTTCAGGGGGCGGTTCGATGCGTCCGACCTCTAAGATCATCGTTGACGAGATTGCGCCGCGCAGGACGCGCATTGCGATCAGTTACCGGACGCCGGCCTGGAGCCGCGCCATGGCGGCATCGGCGCATGGCCTGCGCAATCTGATCTGGCTGGCCGGCTCGGTGCTCGCGATACGGGCCGCCTATGTCGGACAGATCGAGATGACCTGGCCCAAACAGATGGTCGTCGTCACGCTCGCTTCGACCGGCGCCTATGTGGTCGGAGAAGCGTTGCGACAGAGCTTGATCTGGTTCTGGGAGCGCGGCCACGGACCGCATGTCGCTGTCGTTGCGGACATCACACCTGATCGAATCGTGGTGGAGGATGGCAATCGGACGGTCGTGTTGGACCGGGTGGATTCGTTGACGGTAACGGCGCTGCCGCATCGCATGGGGCGCCGGGAAGAGCGCGACGAACGGCGCAAGGATCCCGATATCGGCTATGCCTATCGCGACGCGTTCGAGGTCTGGCTACAGATGGGGCACCGCTTCGAGCGCCTGGCCTCGGTCGCTAGCGAAGCCGATGCGCGCGCCATTGTCCGCCATGTCCAGGAGGCTGATGCCAGGGCGGTCCGAACGGCCCAGCAACAGGATGCGCTGCACCGCCGCGCACCGGTCTTCTAGAGGCCCGCCATGCAGGACAAACCATCGGGCAATCTGAGCTTTTTTCTTGCCGTGCTGTTCTTCATCCTGGCGTGGTGGATGGCGCCCGGCGACGGCGATCGTTATGACGGCAATGTTCTGATTGCGGGCCTGTTCGGCCTCGTCGGACTTGGCCATACGGCGCAGGGGTGGCGTCATGCGGTGCACCACCCCTCCCCGTTCCACTCTCCACTCGGCCGTCTTTTGTGGGCCTTGCGACCACGGGCCTGGATGGTGGCCTGGGCGATGATCGTCGCCGGCATCTGGATCTTCGGCAAGCCGCATATCCTGTTTGACTATCCGGTCGGCTATCCGGGCACCTGCACCTATCTGGGATGGGATGGTTTCAGACAGGTTGGCGGACAAGGCTTGGGGCCACGCGGGGGCTGTCCGCTCATTAGTATGCTTCCCTAGCTCGGGCAAGTGAACTCACAAGAAGAAAGCCGCAATAATTATTGCGCCCTTAAAGTTGCGGCATTTTTTTGGTCATGGTAATTCTGAGGCATGCCCCACCCGATCAATTCAGGCAAGAGCGCCATGGCGAAGACAAACGAGAGTGATGCGACATCCGATGAGGCAGCCAGTAGCGAAGAGATAAGGTCAAGGCTTCGCAGCCTGTCCGGGTGGTTCGAAACGCTTCCCCACCGTGATCTAATGATCTTCGCGGATACGATTTCCTATCTGATCCGGCATGGGGTGCCGGAAGCGCTCTTGGTCCGCTTGGCCGAAAAATACCAGGATCACTCGGGTCGTCAGCCACGGAGCAAGGCGATGGAGATGGTCAGGTCCGTTCATGCGCGCCTGGCGGCCCTGTTCAAAGTTCTCGATGGCGTCTCGCCCGTCGTGGCGAGCGTTGATGACGAGTTGCGTGTTCTGGAGGCGGTAGCCAAGGCGGAATTTCCAAAATCGAACCGTTTCATCATCGCCGCCGAGCTCGGTATGGCGCAGGGCGAGGCGCATGCCATCATCGCCCAGCTGCTGGATCTCGGGCTGCTGCGGATCGTGTCTATAGATGGCGTCTTGCAGCTCGCGCTGCCGAAATCGCGCCGCGGACTGGATACCTATGTTCGGAGCCGAAACGGCTTTGATCCGGTCCGCCACGGAAATTTGCTTCATAAAAGCTTTTACAGTAATAATAAGAAGATTGAATTACTTCAAAATGATAATCTAGATATTGAATATATGGAACATGATGAAATACTGGAATCGATTAAAAAACTCGATGCCAATCGCAAGACGCTGGTTGAAGCCTATCTGAAAGCCCTGACCGCGGATCAGAAGATTTCTGAAAACCTGATACCGACGACACCGCCGGGCGACCGATATTATGGTGGCCATAATGTCGACGGGCCGATCGTCGAGTTCATTCAGCTTGTCTATGGCCATCTTCTTGACGGTGTCAGCTTCGGACGCGTGGAACTGCGCGCTTGCGATCCAAAGGCATACAGTGCGCTGAACGCTCATGAGGCCCGGTATGGCAAGGTGCCGCTGGAGCGGTTGAACCTGCCCACTTTGGCAGAAAAGAACGATGCGCTCGTTGCGGGATTGACCAAGCAGCAGATTACGGCGGCCAGCACGGTCGCGCGATCGCGACGCGGACGTGAGCGCGAACCCGGAGCGTAGCGTTTCGTAAACCTGACAATATTTATGCCGGAATTTTTTTACCGACATAATTGACACTCTGAAAATAACACAGGAATATGGGCCTGCTGGTAGCCCCAGCGTGAGCGTAGCGCGCGCCATGCTCTCTGTTTCAACCGCCTGCCGCACCGATCGGCAGGCAAGCAGGGAGTTCCACCATCATGGCCTACACCCCTCCGGTCGACGATGCGGCCGAAACCCATGCGGCGCCCGGCGGCCTGCCGGAAAAGCCAAAGCGGTCTGTCGAACAAGTCGCGATCACCCTCCTCTCTCTTCTCGGCGCAGGCGCTTTTGCGCTTGCTCTGCCCAGTCTGATCAGTGATCGCGGCCCGGGCGGCTACGGCAAGATCATCGTGATTGCCCTCGGCGCCGGCCTGGTCTCGTTCACAATCAATTATCTCGCGCTCGAGACCGGGACCATTCAGGCGTCGCGAGGCTATCTGACGAGCCGCCTGTTCAGCCTGGTGTCGATCCTGTTTGTCGGCTCCTCACTCGCGTGCGCCACCTATGCCGGATTTTCCATCAGGGACGTGGAGGCACTCAGCCTCGCGCAGCATGCGCAGGTGGTTGGCAGCGTCGTCGCCGACCGCAATCGCCGGGCGGTCGAGGCCAACCAGACAGATGCCGGGCTGCAGACCATCGAATCAGGATTAAGCCAGCACCTGAACGGCGAACTGACGAACGCAACCATCAGCGGCAAGACGCCGGGACCGGGACCGATCACCCGGCTTCTGGAAGAAAAGCTTGCGCAGGCACGAGACATACGAGCGGCCAAACAGCAAGGCGAAGCAAGGCGCGTAGCCGCCGTTGCCACGATCAATCGGCTGATGACACGCTATCGCAACCTCTTGGCAGACCGCACGATCGATATCCATGAGCGCCGGCGCGATCTCCAGGGCATTCACATGGAAATCGCCCAGCAGATTGCGATCCTCGATGAAGCCCAGCCCGTCGCACTGATGAAAGCCTATGCCGATGAGCTCAAGCGCGGCGTCGACATCCCCGGCCGCCCAGAGGTCACGGCCCGACTGAATGCAATCCTTGCCGGCTATGGTGTGTCACTGAGCAACCTTCTGGATCATGACGCCGAAGCGCCAGCCCCCATGCCCAGGTATCCGAGCGAAGTCGGTGTCGTCGAAACATTGAACTACGTCGGTCATTTCTGGCCTCTCGCAGCGGTTGTCATCTGTATCGAACTCCTCGTTCCGGTCAGCGTCTGGCTCTATGCGAGCAATGGACACCATTGGGGCCGGTTTACGCGGGAGCATCAGCAGCAGGCTGCTGCGGACGGTCCGGCAACACAGATGCCAGCTGTCACACCGGCAGACACTGCGCCTGCACGTCCAACGGCATGGCGCAGCCATGACCTTGCCGATGACGCCTTGATTGGAGCGCATCCACACCCCCACGCGACACGGGCGCGGCAGGCCAATGGCCGCGCCGGCAAGACCGGGGCCTCCAGCGACAGGGAGGGGCATGATGATCGGTGATCTCGATATTCTCCCCAAGGCTCTGGTCCTGCCGGTGCTCGCCTATGGCGCCCTGTCCTGGATCCTGGGCGATGTGTTTTCGGACAGGATCGCCGCCCAGATCCATGTCCCGGCCTGCATCGCGGGCCGGACAGCCGGGATCGCCCGACCCGAATTCGATGTCGCGCGGCGTGAGGAGACGGCGCGTCAGATCCTGCGCGAGATGCTGAACGCGACCCCCGGCCTGTCTGACATTCCTGGCATCGAGGCGCTGTCGCGCCTCGCTACCGAGCCAGAGGCTGCGCGCATCTCCGCGTCGCTGCGCGATCGATGCGCATGCCTGGCCGAGGCGGCTCGAAAGGAGACGCGGACCGACCACGCGATCTGGGTCGCCACTCTGCGGTTCTATGAACCGTCGGGCGTCCGGAATTTCGAGGGGGTCATGGCCCGGATCGCCCAATCCGGCCTATGCGGGAGGGGCAGGCCATGAGCGATGCACCTATTTGCTGGCAGCGCGGCTCCTGCAGCGTGACGAGCGAAGCCGTCAGGACACGCTTTGTGTCGATCGCGCTCGCCGACATCGACCTGGTCCAATTGCGGCTGCCACTTGCCGCCGCAACGTTTGCCGGAGCAATCGGCACGTCGTTTCTGGCCCTGCGCTTCCGTGATGTTGCCACCGCGCCGGAGCTTCTCGCCCTGCTCGGCCTTGGCTGGGGCGCGGCGCTTCTGGGCATCGTCACGGCGCAGCTGAAGCTATCCAGCTACAGCATTCATGGCGTGACGATCCTGCTGCCGATCTGGCGGGCAATCGCCATGCGCCGGGCCATCGACGAGACGCTGAGCCGTCAGCGCCCCTCGCTCATCCACGACCACAGAAGGAGGACCGCATGAAACATCGCCATTTCCATCCGATCTGACGGCCTTTTCGAAATGTGACACTTGAAGGAGAACTCACCATGTCCGACTACCCTGCCCCATCAACCGGCAATTCTCCCAGGCCCGCAGCCCGCACAAGGCCCGAACATGAATGGCTGACGACACCGGAGGCCGCCCATTTCCTGCGTCTTTCGGCCCGCACGCTCGAACGGTTTCGTGTCGAGGGAACCGGACCGATCTATACCAAGGCCGGTCCCGGCAAGCGCTCACGCGTTCTCTATCATCGCGAAGCTCTGATCGCCTGGCTGACAGGCGCACAACATGAAAGCACTGCCGATTATGCCTGATCAAAACAGTGATACGGCCTCAGGGGAGCCGTCCAAATACGGCGCCCGCAGCAAGTCCGCTGCGGGCGCGTTCGATTGCGGATCATCCCTTCGGGAACGGATCATACCCGACTGTCTGGTCAAAGCGACAACAGGCTGGACCCCGAGGGAGTTATTCATATCAATGCCGAGCAGCACCCAAGAACCGGCAATGAAGGGTTGCTATTGATTGAAGGCCCGCTCGCCTTTCTTCAAGGCTCCACAGGCTTTCCAGCTTTTGCTCCTGGCATATCGCTTTGATTGCAAATCCAGGCGTGAAACCTCTGTGCAGTGATCGTTGGTTCCACCATCTTGGGAACGACCACATGATAGGCAAAGGACGTATCGAAAGCCTGTTCGAACGGATTGATAAGAATGCCCTTTTCAAGTTCGTCTCGTACCAGCCAGGATGCAAACAGAGACACGCCTATTCCATTGATCGTGGAACTCAACTGAAAATGGCGATCCTCAAGAATCATCTGTGATTGCTTCGTCTCAAGTGCCAGATGGTTGCCTGAGAGCCATTCTTCCCACATCCGCGTGTCGTCGACATGCAGGAGGGTACAGCCCAAGATATCGGAGGGTTGGCGGATGGGATGAGATTTCAGATAGGTCGGGCTGCACAGGACGACCAGTTTTTCTTTCCACAATCGGGTGACGTGAAAGCTGTCCCAGTTGCCACGGCCCCACTGAATTCCGAGGTCGGCAAAGCGCTCGGGATTGTTCATGCGCACATAACTGTTGTTGTGATTCTGGATCGACAGGTTCATGTCCGGATTGGCCTCGAGGAGGTGGCCCAGACGCGACGACAGCCAGCGGCTCGCAAACATCGGCAACAGGGCGATCCGGACCGAAGCGGGTGCATGGGCAATCCGGTCAAGGCCCGTCCTGATGGCGCCAAGCCCGCGCTCGACATGTTGCGCCAATTGCGTACCCTGCTCAGTCGGCTGAAGCCCGCTGGCGGTCCGGCGGAAAAGTGCGACCGAGAGATCCTCTTCCAATTTTTTTATGTGATAGCTGACAGAGCTTTGACTGATGTTGAGCAAACGTGCTGCGCGGGTGACATTTCCGGCATCGAAAACAACCATAAATACCTGAATTGAATATATGTTCCGGACAATCTCCATCGATTTGAACCGTTCCTTCGAACTCGACCGCTACAATTACATTATCGAATAATTCGAAATAGCCCAAGAATCTTTGAATTTTTCCTGAAATTTGTCAGCCGCTAGCCTTCCCTCGTCCGCATCGGGGGTGCGGCAGGGAGGAAACATGACGGTCGCTGTTCTGGAAGTGGACCAATTGTGCAAGTCGTTCGGAGGCGTACATGCCATCCGCAACCTGTCCTTCTCGGTAGCGGCCGGGGAAATCCTGGGGCTTATCGGGCCGAACGGATCGGGCAAGTCGACCACCGTGAACGCACTTGCCGGCGTGTTTCCGGTGACGTCTGGCACCATTCTGCTGGGTGGCGCCCACGTTCAGGATCTGCCCGAATATGAACGGGTCTCGATGGGGCTGGCGCGCACGTTCCAGACCGCGAGCGCCTTTTCGGAGTTCACGGTCCGGGAACAGGTCGCACTGGGTGGATCGGTGACGCTGAAATCGCACCCGGTCTCGTCGATCTTCGGCACCGGACGCCACCGGGAAGAGACCGAAGCCCTCGACGCCCGTGTTCGGGATATCCTGGAACTCACCGGGCTGGATTCTGTTGCGAACCAGACAATCGGCACGATCTCCTCGGCCCAGCAACGCTTTCTGATGATCGCCACCGCGCTGTCCGCCGGTCCAAGGATACTCCTTCTGGATGAACCAGCCGCAGGCCTTGTCTCAAGCGAGCGGCAAATGCTTTCTGACATGATCAAGGCAATCCGCGACCGGGGCATCTCCGTGCTGGTGATCGAGCATCACATGGCGCTGATCATGGAGGTTTGCGACAGGATCGTTGTGCTGAATTTCGGCTCCAAGATCGCCGAGGGCACGCCATCGGAAATCCGAAACAACCGGGCCGTCATCGATGCCTATCTGGGCGAGGCCGTCTGACATGCTGAACATCCGGGACCTAAAAGTCAGCTATGGCCCGATCGAGGTCATTCACGGCATCAGCCTCGACGTCAACGAAGGCGAATGCGTGGCCCTGATCGGCGCCAACGGAGCGGGAAAGTCGTCGACACTCAAGGCAATCTGCGGACTAGTCCCCGTCAGCGGCGGCAAGGTGACTTTCGAGGGACGTGACATCACCAACCTGAGCGGTCATGCCGTGGTCAAGGCGGGCATCACCATGTGCCCGGAAGGCCGCCAGGTCTTCCCGCAGATGAGCACGCTGAAGAACCTGCGGATGGGCGCCTACACCCGCAACGACGACGAACAGGACGCAGACCTCGAGCGGATGATGGGCATGTTCCCGATCCTGCGCGAACGGGCCCACCAGGCGGCGGGCACGCTGTCCGGCGGCGAGCAGGAAATGCTCGCCATCGCACGGGCTCTCATGGCGCGGCCGAAACTTTGCATTTTCGACGAGCCGTCGCTGGGGCTGGCGCCCAAGATCGTGGCCGATGTCGCCGCAACAATCGCGCGGATCAAGGAAACGGGCATGACCATTCTCCTGGTTGAACAGAACTCGCTCATGGCGCTTCGGCTTGCCGACAGGGCCTATCTGTTCGAGGCGGGAGAGATCGTTCTCAGCGGCACCGGGGAGGAGCTGCAATCGCATCCGGAGGTGGTCAAGGCATACCTAGGCCATTGAAAGACAATGCATATCTCAAGGGAGGAAATGCAATGAAACTTGGAGTTTCGTTCGTGACGGCGGCAATGATGCTCGCCGGTTCTGCCGCATTCGCGGCCGAGAAGACACTGGACATCGGAGTGTCCGATGCCCTTACCGGGGGGGCAGCGGTCTATGGCCTGCCACAGGCCAACGCAGTGAAAATGGCTGCCGACGAGATCAACGCCAAGGGCGGCATCAAGGTCGGCGAAGACAGCTACAAGCTCAATGTCATCGCCTATGACGACCAAGCCAATCCAACCGAGGCGACGAATGCGGTACGCAAGCTGATCGACCGGGATGGAGTCAAGTTCATCCTCGGCTTCTGCTGCTCCGGCGCAACTGGCGCCGTTGCCTCGTTCATCGCGAACGAGGATGCGGTGATGCTGGTCGGCAATGCCGCCGAACGGTCGATCACCACGCGGGAAATTCCGAACCTGGTGAGGACCCGCCCGCCTGCCGATTACACCGGCGCGGCGGCAGGAACCTTCGTGGCCCAGAAGGGGCACAAGAAGGTCGCCGTCCTTGGCGCGCTCGATGTCGGCTTCTACGCCAGCTATGTCGATGCCTTCGAAAAGGAACTGAACAAGGCCGGTGGCGAGATCATCACACGTGAATCCTTTGGCCTGAAGGATCGCGACATGACCCCTCAGCTCACGAAGATCCGCGAACTGAACCCGGACGCGATCCTGGTCGTCGGCTATGTCGAACCGGCCGCCTTCATATATCGTCAGGCGACGGAACTGGGCATCGACGTTCCACGCTACGGTTTCACGAGTGGAAGCGAGGAGCAGTTCCTGCGTGTCGCCACCTCCGAACAGATGGAAGGCGTCTGGGATCTTCGCCCGACCGAGCTTACCCTCTTGTCGGCCAGCGAGAACGGCAAGGCCTATCATGCCAACTACACGGCGAAATACGGGATCGCACCATCGCCAAGCTCGCCCTATGCCTATGACCAGACCTATGCCCTGAAACATGCACTCGAAGCGGCCGGCACGGTTGAGGATACGGCAGCTGTCGCAGCAGCCCTGCGGGAGCTTCCTGTGCCAGAGGAAGTGGTCATGCAGTACCTTCCGGTCGGCGGCAAGATGTTCGACGTCAATGGCCAGGCCTATACATCGAACGGTGCCTTCCAATGGCAGGGCGGCAACTGGGTTTTCGTTCAGGACCTGCCCTCCGATGCTGAGGCTTACTCCAAGTTCCTGAGCACGATCGACTGAGATCCTCCCGGCGGTGCGGAACCTTCGGGGACCGCGCCGCCAAATCCGCCGCGACCGCCGCAACCGTTTCCATGCGCCGCCACTGAGAGTTCGCCACATGATCGAGATCCTGCAACAGATCGTCAACGGCCTGGCGATCGGCGGCGTCTACGTCCTGATCGCCCTTGGCCTTACCACCGTGTTCGGCATCCTTGGCATCGCCCATTTCGCACATGGCTCGGTGTCGATGTTCGGCGGCTACCTGACGTTCTTTCTTGTTGCCTCGCTTGGCTTTCCATTGCTGCTGGCCATCCTGGTGGCCCTTCTCATCGGGCTTGTCCTCGGCGTCCTGATCGAATGGCTTGCCTACCGGCCGGTCCGGAACGCCAGCCATATCAATGCTTTCATCGTGGCCCTCGGCCTGACGATGATGGTCGAGGGGCTGAACCTTGAATTCTTCGGACACGAACAGGTCGTCATCCCGACGAACCTGTCGCGCATCTTCGATATCGGCGGTGTCACCATCCCCGAACTTCGGCTTTACGTGATCATGGCAGCCGCCCTTCTCATCGTTGCGATGACGCTCTTCGTCGAAAAGACCAAGACCGGACAGGCCATTCGAGCAGTGGCCGAAAACCGCGACGCGGCGATCCTCATGGGTGTCAACGTCAAGACAATTCCGATGATCGTCTTCTCCATTTCGACTGCGTTGGGCGTTTGCGCCGGCGTAATGGTGGGTTCCCTGTTCGCCATCGCCCCCGGAATAGGCCAATGGCTCGTGGTCAAGGGGTTCGCAGTTCTGATCCTGGGGGGGCTCGGCTCGATCCCGGGCGCGATTGTCGGCGGTCTCGTCCTCGGCGTGACCGAGGCCCTGGCGGCGGGCTTCATCTCGTCAGCCTACAAAGATGTGATCGCCTTCGTCGTGATGATTGCTGTGCTCTTGCTGCGCCCGCAGGGATTGATGGGGAAATCGTGATGACCTTCAGTGCCAAACACCTTGTCTATGGCGCGGCATTGATCGGTTTCGCGCTCTTGCCGCAACTGATCACGGTGAAATACTACCTTCACCTGAGCGTGCTCGCTCTCGTTTGGGTGATTGCCGCCCAGGGACAGAACCTCATCCAGGGCTATACCGGTTACGTCTCCATCGTGCAGGCCGGTTTCATGGGCATCGGTGCCTACAGCACGACGCTGCTGGGCCTCCATTACAACCTGCCGGTCTGGCTGACCATCCTGCTGGCGCCTGTCGTCTCGGCCCTCTTTGCCCTGTGCACCGGCTATCCGAGCCTGCGTGTGAAGGGCCACTACTTCGCGATCGTGACGCTCGCCTTCAACCTGGTCATCTTCATCGTTCTGATGAACTATTCCGAACTGACGGGCGGAGAGGCCGGGATCACGGGCATTCCGAAGCCGGGAAGCAAGGGGGGCTGGCTGAATTTCGCCAACCGAGAGGTCTACTACTATTTCGTCCTCATCATCGCCGTGTTGATGACCAGTCTCGCCGGCCTCATTGTCCGGTCCCGGATCGGCCAGGCCTTGCTGGCCATCCGCCAGAACGAGACACTGGTTGGCGCGATCGGCATAGCGGCCTGGAAATACAAGCTCTTCGCCTTCGTGGCCGCAGCCATGTACGCAGGCCTCGCCGGGGCGCTCTACGCCCATTATCAAAGCTTCATCAACCCGGACGTCTTCGGCCTGGCACAATCCCTGGATGCCATCCTGGCCGTGATCATCGGCGGCTCCGGCACCATTCTCGGTCCCGTTATCGGTGCCTTCGTGGTGGTCTTCCTGCCCGAATATCTGCGCTTCGCCGACAGTTTCCGGCTCATTCTCTACGGCCTTGTGCTGGTGCTGGCGACAATCTTCATGCCGCGCGGCATCGCCGGCGTGACGAGCGACCTCTGGACGCGTCTCACCAGAAGGGCCGCGTGATGACTGAGCGGAGCGCGTTTCTGGCCAGCGTCAAGGACTTTGCCAGGGAAACGGTCGCGCCCGCCGCGGCGCTCTGGTCGCAGGGCCGCGCCCCGGACGCGGGTGTTTTCCTTGCGGCTGCAAAACTGGGGCTGTTCGGCATCGAACTTCCGGTGCACGCGGGTGGCCTCGGCCTCGACTTCAAGCATAAGGCGGCGGCCTGCCGTATCCTCGCAGCGGCCGATTTCGGTTTCGCCATGGCGGTCGTCAACACGCACAATGTGGCACTGCGCCTTTTCCTGAGCGCGCCGGACCTGGCCAACGGGCATCTTGCCGCACTGCTCAGCGGTGAGACATGCGCCTGCACCGCCCTGACGGAGCCGGATGCGGGCACGGATGCAGCAGCGATGCGCACCCGCGCCTCGGAAACCGATGACGGCTGGGTCCTGAACGGCGAAAAGACTTGGATCGTCAACGGGCGGCGCGCCGGTCTTGCCATCGTCTTCGCCAAATGTGGCGACAGCGACGATCATCGCTCGATCGGCGCCTTCCTCGTCGATCTGACAGCACCGGGCGTCGAGCGCCACGCCATCGACTCCGCCTTCGCACAGACAAGCACCGGAACCGGCGGGTTCACCATGCGGGACGTCCGCCTTGCGCGCGGCAACCTGATCCTTCCCCCGGGCAAGGCTTTCCGTTCCATCCTTTCGGAAATCAACGGCGCCCGCGCCTATGTCGCGGCGATGTGCTGCGGCATGCTGGAGGCGGCCGTCGCAACGGTAGCGGCCCATGGGCACCGCCGCTTCAGTTTCGGCAAGCCACTTATGGAGCACCAAGCATGGCGGCTGGCCCTCGCGCAGGCCGGCACGGACCTCGATGCATCGGCGGCACTGACAGACAAGGCGATTGCCGCCATTCCCGGCGATCACTCCGTGCAGCGCCTCGCCGCCCAGGCCAAGATTCACGCCGTCCAGACCTGCCAGCAGCATCTGCCCGGGCTACTTCACGCCATGGGCGCGGAAGGTCTGCGTCCGGAACATTGCCTGGCCCGCCATCTCGCAGCCGTGCAGAGCGCTGCCCTGACCGATGGGGCCCAGACGCCCCTGCTTGAACGAGTATCCAAACTCTCATTCCCCTCCCAGCCAGCACTTGAGGATTGATCCATGCGTGTTTTCCAGATCGAAGGTGACTGGGGTTTTGACAACCTGCGCCTTGCCGAAAGGCCCGAACCGCAGGCCGGCGCCGGTCAGGTTGTCGTGCGCATGCGCATGGCGTCCCTCAACGCCCGCGACCTCATCGTGCCCGAACGAGGGTATGGCCGCGCCACGGGTGAATTGCCCCTGATACCGATCTCCGACGGCGTGGGCGAGGTCGTCGAGACCGGTGAAGGCGTGACCCGTGTGGCCGTCGGCGACCGGGTGTGTCCGACTTTTTTCCAGAACTGGATTTCCGGCGATCCGACGCCGGAGCGGTTCGCTTCGTCGCTGGGCGGACCGCTGGACGGCGTCATGGCCGAATACATGTGCCTGCCGCAGCAAGGCGTCGTGAAGGTCCCTGAATATCTGAGCGACGCCGAGGCGGCCAGCCTGCCATGCGCGGCGCTCACGGCATGGAGCGCGGTTGTGACCCATGGCAAGACCAGGGCCGGCGACAGACTGCTCGTACAGGGCACCGGTAGTGTAGCACTGTTCGCCCTTGCCTTTGCAAAACTCCACGGTGCACATGTCACTGTGATCTCTTCTAGCGACGAAAAGCTGGAAAGGGTCCGTGCCATGGGAGCCGATTCAACCATCAACTATGTCACCAGCGAGGATTGGGCCCGTTCCAGCCGCGAGATCACGGCCGACAGGGGCGGCTATGACAACATCATCGAGCTCGGCGGCGCCGGAACCCTGCCGCAATCCCTGCGCGCGGTGCGCCCGGGTGGAACCCTTTCAATGATCGGCGTTCTGTCGGGCCTGACCGTCGAGGCTTCACTCGGTCCGATCGTCGCGCGCCAGATCCGGCTTCAGGGCGTGACCGTCGGTCATCGCGACGGGTTCGACGCCATGCTCGCCGCGATGACACAACACCAGGTGCACCCGGTGATCGGAGAGGAATTCGCCTTCGACAACCTGAAGGAGGCAATGCGCCATCAGCGCGACGGGAATCATTTCGGCAAGACGATCATTCGGCACTGAATCCACGATGTCCATGACCCATCCATATCAGCCGCGCTGCCATGCGCTGAATGATCCGGAGGCAACCGCTTTCGTCATGTGCGCAACAGGCGAGGCCGTGTCGTTCGCAGCGCTGGAGCGGCGCGCAAATCAGGGCGCCCACTTGCTGCGCCGCGCCGGGATCATGCGTGGCGACCATATCGCCATCCTGATGGAAAACCGGCGTGAATTCCTGGAGGTCTGCTTTGCTGCCGACCGGTCCGGCGTCTACTACACCACGATCAGCACGCAGCTGACCGCTCCGGAGGTTCACTATATCCTGCGCGATTGCGGGGCGCGTGTCTTAATCATCTCCGACATGATGCGGGAACTGCTGGAAAAGCTTGCCCCCGATCTGGACGCCACCTGCACCGTCTTCGTCGTCGGCGATGCCACATTGGGGTTTCCTTCCTGGAACAGCACGGCGGCCGGGATGCCCGGGCAACCGGTTGCGGACGAGGCGCAGGGCCTCGACATGCTCTATTCTTCGGGAACCACCGGGCGGCCCAAAGGGATCAAATGGCCATTGCCGGATGACCTGCCGGGCGGGCGAACCATGCTGATAGACCTTTTGTCATCCCTTTTTCACTACAGTTCCGACACGCGTTATCTCAGCCCCGCGCCGCTCTATCACGCTGCGCCCCTGCGCCACTCCATGGTCACGATCAAGATGGGTGGCACCGTCCATGTCATGGACCGGTTCGATGCACTCGATGCGCTGCGCCAGATCGAAACATATCGCATCACGCACAGCCAGTGGGTGCCAACGATGTTCGTTCGCCTTCTCAAGCTGCCGCCGGAAGAGCGCGCCCGTTACGACCTGTCTTCAATGGAGATGGCCGTTCATGCCGCAGCCCCCTGCCCCATCGACATCAAGCGCCAGATGATCGATTGGTGGGGCGACATCATTCATGAATACTATGCCGGCACCGAGAACAACGGGTTCAC
Organism: Zhengella mangrovi; assembly: GCF_002727065.1. Lineage (GTDB taxonomy): Bacteria > Pseudomonadota > Alphaproteobacteria > Rhizobiales > Rhizobiaceae > Zhengella > Zhengella mangrovi. Next base: position 82,020 of record NZ_PDVP01000020.1, read on the forward strand.
AGCGATCACCACCAAGGAATGGCTTCGCCATCCGGGATCGGTTGGCAAAGCCAAGCTTGGAATCATCCATATCTGTGACGAAGCCGGGCGCGAGTTGCCGACCGGCGAGGAAGGCGAGATCTATTTCGAGAACGGCCACCAGTTCGTCTATCACAATGACCCGGAAAAGACGGACGCCTGCAGAAATCAGAAAGGCTGGACAACGCTGGGCGACATCGGCCGGCTCGACGAGGACGGATATCTCTACCTGACCGACCGCAAATCCTTCGTCATCATTTCCGGCGGCGTCAACATCTACCCCCAGGAGGCCGAGGACATCCTGCTCGGCCATCCTGCAGTTCTCGATGCGGCGGTCTTCGGTGTGCCCAACGAGGACTTCGGCGAGGAAGTGAAGGCTGTGGTGCAGCTCGTCCCCGGCCTGACTGGAACACCGACCCTTGCTGCCGAACTCATTGGTACGTGTAGGGAACGGCTGTCAGGCATCAAATGCCCGCGGAGCATTGATTTCCGCAATTCCCTTCCCCGTTCGGCCACGGGCAAGCTCTACAAACGCAGACTAAAGGCGGAATATTGGCCGATTGCAGACGCTGGCGCACGGGGCGCTGACAGATCGGAAAAACTCTAATCTTACCTCCAGGAACTTAACCCAGACAGGTTTGAGAAGCCCTTTCGTTCTGACGGGTTCGGGGCCGACAGTTGACTGACCGCTTACAGGTGCTTCCCTGTCAAATCGCACATTGACACAGACCACATGTTCTGCCCGGCTTCATCTCCGGTGAGTGCACAAATCAAGAAATATGCAACGGCCCGTCGAGGTCTGGATGTGAAGCCAGACAGGCGGCAGATCGCACGAATGGGACCATAGTACGCATAGAATAACATTGGTTCAGATTCTTCGCTTGATTAGAAAGCCTAATAGGGGATTAATTGATTCAGACACATAGACCAACTCGGGGGGATGGATCCATGAATATGTTCGCAAGCCTGTCATTGAGCACTTTATTTCAGCGTTGCATCTCGCGCTTTTCGATCGCGTTGGTTCTTCTGCCGCTTTATCAAGTGTCGGCATATGCCCAGTTCGGTGGCGGTGAGATCGCGGTACCGACCGATGCGGCGAGCGTTCAGATCGATGCCATCCACGGTCAAGTGGTGAATGCGGCTCGGTCGTTAGGACTTCCGGAGGCGGCTGGTCCAGAACAACCGATGGATCGCAGTACGTATGAAAAGCTGGAATACCCGCTGCGGCTGACACCACAGGCCAAGGGAAACTCCACATTTCACATTTCGAACTTCGTAGATTTGGATGAATCGGCTGGGTTGCAGGATTTTGTCTGCGGCTCACGGACTTACAACGGCCACAGAGGAACGGACAATTTTTTGTCGGTTGGTACGTGGTGGCGCATGGATCAGGGAACCCACGAGATCGTCGCGGCGACTGATGGCACAATCGTCGCGAAACATGATGGGGAGAATGATCGCACGTGCGGCCAACTGTCCAACGTGCCTAACAATCCGGCCAACTATGTCACGATCCTGCAGCCTGACGGACTGTACGCCTACTACTACCACATGAAGAACGGCTCGGTGACGCCAGCCGCTGTGGGGTCTACGGTCAAAGCTGGTGACTACCTTGGAAAGGTCGGTAGCTCGGGTTTTTCAACCGGGCCGCATCTGCATTTTGAATTGAGGACGCAGGCAGGCCAGACGGTGGATCCATTTTTCGGTTCGTGTACCGCTGCACCCAGCCTTTGGAAGCATCAGTGGCATGCGGAAAACGACTTTAGGATCACTGAGGTTTCGACCCATTCTGCACCGCCGCAATTCGCGACTTGCACTAATAATGTTGCCGGTACCGATACGACATTTTATAAAAGTAGCTTTAACGCTGGTGAAACCGTATATTTTATTGTTTATTTACGAGATTTATTTACAAGCGGCATAGATGTTTCGATTGAAGTATTATATCCGTCGGGAGCTCAAGCTTGGAACAGGCAATTTAATACAGGTTCAAGGAGTTGGGCATCGTCCTACTGGTACTTCTGGTATACACCGTCAAATGGTGCGCCAACGGGAAGATGGCGATATAAGATAACGGCAGGAACTCAATCGGCTGAAGGCGCCTTTTTTGTCGGCGCAACTCCTGAAAATGCCGAGTTATTCGCCGCGTCGCTTCCGGGCGGGCGAAGCATTCAAACGGGTACGACAGCGACTGCGTTTGTTAGCATTCTCAATTCCTCAAGCAACACCGCCTATGGTTGCGGCATCTACATGCAAACGCCAGTGGCTGGCGAGTTCTGGTTTCAGGAAACAAACCCGTCAACCAATATGTTGACTGGTACGCGCAACATGCATGTCGATATCCCTGCTGGCGCTGTCCAGACATTCGCCGTGGGGTACACGCCCGACGTTGGAACGAGTTCGACCGGAGTGACGACGTCCCTCCGCTACAAATGTGCCAATAGCGATGCTGCGCAGGTCTTCAAGGGTGTCAATACCCTTACGTTTTCTTTTGATGACAATCCTGTTCCCGATATCATTCCTATCGGCGTGACGCCGACGCAAGACGGCGTATTACGAACAGGAGGAGTGAACACACCTGCCTCGTGGTTTGCAGCAGCAGTCAACATCGGTAGCAGCGCGACGCTGAACGTCCGATCTCAACTCCCCCAGATCAATGGCGTTTCTTCGGCGATCTGCGAACTGGATACGGGCGGAAACTGCACCGGCCCGACCGGCAGCACCATTAGTGTCCAGTTCCAGCCTAACGTTCCAAAAACTTTCAAGATAACCGTGCAGTCATCGACACAAGTCCCATTTGATCCTGCGAATAACCGCTCTGCACTTAGGTTCGAGGACGCTGGCGGTTTAAGAGGCGAAACGAGTGTCGCGTTGACAACGGAATAAGAGAGCTTCGGCATCGTCACGAAAAATGCACTGACGATGATGCCTTTCAAGCTGAATTTTTAATGGAGGTATTGATGCACTCCGCCGAGTGGGAGGCTGCGGATCTACTCCTATAAAGTCAATCTCGAGGAGGGAAGCGTATGATGAGGGCAATCAGGCCCCCCCTAGCTATCATGCTATTATGTGTTCTGGGCTTCATGCCAGTTCAAGCTTATGCGTCATCGACGGGTTGGATGTCGTATAAAGAAGCGCTGCGTTACCGACCTTTCACTTCAAGAAAAATATACGCAACCAGTGTTCGGTGCAGAGAGGGGCTCAAAACAAAAACGGTTGAGCTGAAGTTCTCCACGAAACCGATCAACACAAGTACGAAGCCATTTCACAAATGGTGGATCGTTGCTGCGCGACAGGCCGATATTCGAAGAGCGATTTCCAGTATCCGGAAAAAAGACCACCCGGAATTGAAATGGCGGGTCGTCAGTAGCGATACCTATCGAGCATCGTCAGGAGAAAAATGGACATGCGCCGTAATCTATCGAGGACATGGGCCAGTATGAAAATTTCTATGATGGCCGCATCGGTTGGACAGAAGCCAATTCCTATGCTCGCCACCTTTTTCGCAATATGCATATCGGCAGCTTCGACCGCTCATGCTGCGCCAATAAATGCCACCTGTCGTGCCAAGTTCAATGATGGTTACACGGGCACACTAACTTTTAGAAACGGAACACCGGTATCTTATCGTTGTAGCTGTGGTTACAGAGCCCGAAACGTTCGAATGAGTGGCAATACGATTTATATCGATCGGGCCGTCTTCAAAGTAACAAGAGCGACTTCCAAAATTCTTAGTGGGTCATGGCGACTATACGGAAGGGAAGACCTGACATTCAGTTGCCGCTAGTTTTTTGAAGCAGAAGGCTATGGTGCCAGTGGCGATTTCTCGCCACTGGCACGTGTCAACATAAAGAGACATTGCATCTAACGGCAAGTCAACGTTGCGTGAGAAGGACGCGAACCCGACATATAAACACCTGCGTAATTTGAGCCTGTATCGACCCAGTGGAATCTGCACAGGTTAAGCCGCTAAAGCGAATGCCTGAGCGGGTGTTTTCATGTTCAGCGCCTGATGAGGACGCCGATTGTTGTAGAACGCGATCCAGTCTCCA
>NZ_PDVP01000021.1 GCF_002727065.1 Zhengella mangrovi
CACCGCCCACACACGAGCCTCAATGGGCTCACACCGAACGAATTCGCAACCCGGTCCGCAAGGGACCACAACGTGAACAGGGCTAGCCTATGAATGAGTACATTCAGGGGAGCAGGTCAGCGGCGAAGGGCAGATTCGATGGGTTGCACCGCGGCTAACTAAGTGTCGGTCGAACGTCAGCTTAGGGCCGAAAGCGCAGCAGCACGCAATGTAGGTCAATGTCTGCTTTTCCGCTTGGCCATTCAAACACCTGCCCGTCAGGCCCCAGCCAGCATTCCCGCCCTTCCATCTGTTCGTCACCCCTCACTCCACCAGCCCCCGCACCAGTCCTTCCACATTGCCGCCGCGGCCCATCTCGTCCTTGTCGAAGGCGCGGGAGCGGGCCTGGTGGCGGGCATAGGCCGCCTTCACCTTCTGCAGGATCAGCGGGCGGATTTTCGTGCAGCGCGGGTCGTTTTCCGTGCGCGTGCCCACCGTCCCGGCGATGATGGCGCGGACCAGGTCGTGGATCATGGCCGAATGGATCGCCTCGTGCGCCGTTATGCCGTCGATGAAGGTTTTCCAGCGGCGGGCGGTGGCGCCCGTTGGCGGGGCGGACGGTTTCGGCAGCGTGGTGGTGATGGTCAGGAAGGGCAGGGCGCTGCGCAATTGACAGGCGGTGCCGTCCGGCCGGTAGTCGCGGCGCCATTTCAGCTCGAAGCTGGTGTGGGCAATGGCGCTGGCGCCGGGGCCCAGGCGCGGGCCGTTCTCGCCGATGGAGCGGTAGAGCGCCAGGCCGGTTTCACCCGACACGGAGTAGGTGGCGACGCGCTCGGTGGCCTTCCAGTCGGCGGCACGGGCGGGCAGGGCGATCAGGGCGAGGGCGGCGATGCTGTTTGCCAGCAGAGGACGCAGGCCGGTTCGCCTTCTCCGGCGCTCGATCCGCGCCGCATGGCCTGCCCGTGCCGGATCGCGCGGCGCCGGTCTCATCCCGGCACCGCCGGGACGGTCCGCTTCACGTCCGGTTCGTCGTGAATGAAGGTGACGGCGAGGGAACAGGGCGCCTCGTCTGTCGCGTCCCCGTTGCCCGCAGCGGCGTCGAGGCCGGCCGAGTCCAGCCGGATGCCGGCGCCATTCATGCGGGCGGCGAATGCCGGCAGGCGGTTCTCCGGCAATTCGAAGCGGAACACGGCAGAGATGTTGCCGTAGAGTTCATGGCCGGTGATCCAGCCGCCCAGTTCCATCACCGCGTCGTTGACCAGCGGCATGACGGCGAGCCGGTTCACGCGGGTGACGGCGGACATCATGACGACGCGGCGCACCGGCGCGTCACCGTCCGGGCCGGCCGGTCTTGCCGGGGCGGCGCTTGCGGCGCTTCTCCTCGCCCGCATCCTCGTAGGAGCCGGCGCCGATCTTCTCGCGCTTCACCGGCTTGACGCTGTGGACCGGCTCTTCCGTGCGGCCGACGGTCATCTCGTCCAGCGTCGGCTTGCGGAACAGGCCGCCTTCCTTCGGCGACGTGCGATTTCCGGTCGCGGCACGCCTGCGGCTCTCGCGGGTGTTCTCGATCCCGGTGTCGCGCGCCATCGGGTCGTCCATCATCTCCAACTCGGTGGCCTTGAGGCGCTTGATCTCGTCGCGCAAGCGGGCGGCGGCCTCGAAGTCGAGATCGGCGGCGGCGTCGCGCATCTGCTTTTCCAGCGCCTCGATATGGGCCTGCAGGTTGTTGCCCATGAGCGCGCCCTCGCTCTTCGCGTGGCCGCCGGGGCCGGCGATGGAGGCGCGCACGTGGTCGGCCTCGTAGACGCTGTCGAGGATGTCGGAGATCTGCGAGCGCACGCTTTCCGGCGTGATGCCGTGCTCGGCGTTCCAGGCCAGCTGCTTCTCGCGGCGGCGGCTGGTCTCGTCCATGGCGCGCTGCATGGAGCCGGTGATGCGGTCGGCGTAGAGGATGACCTTGCCGTCGACGTTGCGCGCGGCGCGGCCGATGGTCTGGATCAGCGAGGTCTCGGAGCGCAGGAAGCCCTCCTTGTCGGCGTCGAGGATGGCGACGAAGCCGCACTCGGGAATGTCGAGGCCCTCGCGCAGCAGGTTGATGCCGACCAGCACGTCGAAGGCGCCGAGGCGCAGGTCGCGGATGATCTCGATGCGCTCCAGCGTGTCGATGTCGGAGTGCATGTAGCGCACGCGCACGCCCTGCTCGTGCAGGTACTCGGTCAGGTCCTCGGCCATGCGCTTGGTCAGCACGGTGCACAGCGTGCGGTAGCCGGCGGCCGCGGTGGCGCGGATCTCGCCCAGCACGTCGTCCACCTGGCTGCGCGCCTCGCGCACCTCCACCGGCGGGTCGATCAGGCCGGTCGGGCGGATCACCTGCTCGGCGAAGACGCCGCCGGCCTCCTCCATCTCCCAGCCGCCGGGCGTGGCCGAGACGGCCACCGTGGCCGGGCGCATGGCGTCCCATTCCTCGAAGCGAAGCGGGCGGTTGTCCATGCAGGAGGGCAGGCGGAAACCGTATTCCGCCAGCGTCGCCTTGCGGCGGAAGTCGCCCCGGTACATGCCGCCGATCTGCGGGATGGTGACGTGGCTCTCGTCGATGAAGAGGATGGCGTTGTCGGGGATGTATTCGAAAAGGGTGGGCGGCGGCTCGCCGGGCGCGCGGCCGGTCAGGTAGCGCGAATAGTTCTCGATGCCCTGGCAGGAGCCGGTCGCCTCCAGCATCTCCAGGTCGAAGCGGGTGCGTTGCTCCAGCCGCTGGGCCTCCAGCAAACGCCCAGCCTTTTCAAGCTCTTCCAGGCGCCACCTGAGCTCTTCCTTGATGGCCTTCACAGCCTGATTCAACGTCGGCTTGGGCGTCACGTAGTGCGAGTTGGCGTAGATCTTCACGCTCTTCAGGTCGCCGGTCTTCTGGCCGGTCAGCGGGTCGAACTCGGTGATGGAATCGATCTCGTCGCCGAACAGTGAGATGCGCCAGGCCTGGTCCTCCAGGTGGGCGGGGAAAATCTCGATGGTGTCGCCGCGCACCCGGAACGAGCCGCGCACGAAGTTGATGTCCTGGCGCTTGTACTGCTGCGCCACCAGGTCGGCGAGAAGCCCGCGCTGGTCGATGCGGTCGCCGACCGACATCTGGAAGGCCATGGCGGTATAGGTCTCCACCGAGCCGATGCCGTAGATGCAGGAGACCGAGGCGACGATGATGACGTCATCGCGCTCCAGCAGGGCGCGCGTGGCGGCGTGGCGCATGCGGTCGATCTGCTCGTTGATCGAGGATTCCTTCTCGATGTAGGTGTCCGAGCGCGGGACGTAGGCTTCCGGCTGGTAGTAGTCGTAGTAGGAGACGAAATACTCCACCGCGTTGTCGGGGAAGAACTTCCTGAACTCGCCGTAGAGCTGGGCGGCCAGCGTCTTGTTGGGCGCCAGGATGACCGCCGGGCGCTGCGTCTCCTCGATCACCTTGGCCATGGTGAAGGTCTTGCCGGAGCCGGTGACGCCGAGCAGGACCTGGGTCCGTTCATTCTCGTTGGCCCCCTCGACGAGGTCGGCGATGGCCGTCGGCTGGTCGCCCGAGGGCGCGAAGTCGGTGACCATGCGCAGCGGGATGCCGCCTTCGGATTTTTCCGGCCGGGCCGGGCGGTGCGGCACCCAGGCCTTCTCGCGCAGGTTCGGGTCGCCGGTCTCGATCAGGCGGGAGAGCGCGGCCACCGTGGCGGTGACGCCGGAGGCGGACAGGCTGCCGGCGTCCTCAAGGCTGATGTCTACGCCGGCGACGGGGTTGAGGCCGGCCGCGGCGCGGGCCTTCGGATCGTTGGTGCCGCCGATCAGCGTGCCGCCACCGGTGCGCTTTTCCGTCGTCTTGCGGCCCGTGGGCGTTGTCTTCTCGGTGGCAGGCTTGTTGGCCGCCTTGACGCGATGTGTGCCCGCCTTGCTGCGAATCTCGCGCATCTCTTCCTTGCGCGCCTGCTTCGCCTCGCGCAGGGCGGCTTCCTCGGCCTCGCGCTCAATCTGGCTTATTTCAGTGGCGGAAACCTTGCGCGCCGGTTCGCTTCGCTTCGCCCGACGTGCGATTTCGTTTGTTTCAGTGGCGGAAATCTTGCGCGGCGCTCCGCTCTGCTCCGCTTCACGTGCGATTTCCGCTGCCCAACCCGCGATATCGCCGGTGAGCGGCGCACCCTCGAAGGGCGCCTGCGGGGCTTCCTCGAAGCCGGAGGGCTTGCCTGTCTTTTTCGATGTTCTGGCCATGGCCGCAATATGGGCAGAGTCCGGCCGAAAGGGAAGGGGCGGGCGGCCCCGTGGACAAGGGCTCCTGACAGCGCTGTGTCAGGAGCAGGCGCCTCCGCCGGGACCGTTCACCGCACCAGGTGCGCCGGCATCTCGTCGGTCACATCGCAGCCGCCTGTGACCGTGAAATGGAAATCCTGAACCGACCAGCCGCCGCCGTCTTCCCAGTCGAAGCGCCGGGTAACGCCGCAGCCGATCCGGTCGGCGAGGTTGACGACCGTTCCGCGCGGCAGTTGCCGTCCGTCGATGAACAGATAGTGGGCGGTGTCGGGGTCGTCGGTGCGCATGGTCCCGAACTCGCGGCTGAACATCTTGAAGTAGATGTTCTTGGCGTTCTTGACGGTGACCGGCCTGGTGAAACTCAAGTTGCTCGTGATGGTTCCGGTCCAGTCCCCGGTGCGTCCGCTGTACTTGTATTCGATGTAGCCCAGTTCCGTATCCGTGTCGGCCTGATCGATCACGTGGAGCGTGACCCACTTGCTCCAAGCGCCGGTCGCACCCGTGGGGCGAATCTGGAGGCTCGCCAGACTGGTCTTGCGCGCAGCCTCGGAGGTGACCTTCACCCGGGTCGTGTCATAGCGGAGGATCGGGGCGAAGACATTCGGGTTGTCGAAGCTCGCGTCGGCGAGAACATGGATCGAGGTCTCGGTCTTGCTGAAATCCTTCAGCACCGGCGTGCCCATGCCCTTGTTGGCTTCATAGACTTCACGCAGCATCCGGGCGGCTTCCCCGTTGTTCTTGGCGCCGGTCACAGCCAGAACCGCCGCGTCGAGGGCATTCTGGTTGGCGTCTTTCCGGGATGTTGCACGGGTCACGTCGATCCCCACGCCGATTGCAATCGCAAGCGGCATGAGGGCCAGCGCGAAAAGGATCGCGTAGTTGCCGCTCCTCGCCTTCAGAAAATCCAGAACAATACTTTTCATCGAAACGACTCCAATCCATGTCGTTTCGCTTCTAGTCTTGATTCTTCAAAATCACGCAAATGCAACTGTTCAATATTACATTAGAGAATCACGAAGTACAAATATTACAAGGATAATCACCCCGGATGCTTCACTTCACCCGTCTCGGCCGGGTGGCCGTACGGCCTTTCAGACTTTGCCGCCATGCGATACCGTGCGGCCGGTCAAGGCGGCGGACAATTGCGACGGCGAGACGGCGGACGGCTGCTGGAACGGGTTTCCATGGACCAGCACGATGGCGGCCGTCGGTGCGGCGGCCAGACCAAACAGCGTCATCGCGGTGAGGGCGGCTGTCGGGTCGGTGGCGTGGATGGCGGCGATGGCCAGCAGGGTCAGGAAGCCGAGAAAGGCCATGCCGAACCATTTCAGCGGGTTCACGTGCGTCCGGCTCAAGCCGATCCGGATATCCCTGTTCTCGCGGGTCTCGGTGACGGCACCGATCAGGGCCTGGCGAACCGGCGGGTCGACCGGACCATCGGCGGGGGCGAAGGCGGCCCGGCGCAACAGGTCATCCGCCGCCTCGACCGCCGCCGGCGATATCTCGCAGCGCGCCAGTGCCGGCCACTCCGCCGTCGCCGCCGCCACGTAGGCGCGGATGGCATCCTGCAGCGCATGCCGGCTGGCGGATGGCATCGTTTCGGCGAGGATGTCCATCCGGCGGATGGCGTCTGCCTCGCGCAGAACCGCGCCGCGCGCGCGGTCGTGGGCTGTCCAGGTATCGTTTGCCAGGAAGGCCAGCGTCAGGCCGAAAAGCACGCCCAGCACGTTCATGAAGGGACCGGACACGCGCCCCAGTTCCGCTTCCCAGACGCTCCAGTGCGGCGTCATCATCAGACCCTCGATCAGGCCGATGGCCGCGATGGTGCCGATCACCGCGATGCCACCGAACGCGTAGTGGTCATAGGTCTTCCAGGTCTTGCGCGTGAACATTGCCCGCCTTCCGTTTGCCGCATGTGGCCCACAACCAGCGACAGAATCAAGCGGTCCCCTTGCCGCAGGCGGGGCGGAGGGCCACATTGCCAGCATGTGTTCTACAGGAGGACAGAGCCATGAGTGCAACGACGGACAAGGCCATCCTGGCGGGCGGGTGTTTCTGGGGCATGCAGGATCTCATCCGCAAGCTGCCGGGCGTGATCTCGACCCGCGTCGGCTACACCGGCGGCGACGTGCCCAACGCGACCTACCGCAACCACGGCGACCATGCCGAGGGCATCGAGATCGTCTTCGACCCGGCTCGCATCAGCTACCGCGACCTGCTGGAGTTCTTCTTCCAGATCCATGATCCCACCACGCTCAACCGGCAGGGCAACGACCTGGGCCGGTCCTACCGGTCGGCGATCTATTTCCTGTCGCCCGAGCAGGAGGCCCTGGCGCGCGACACGATCGCCGATGTCGAGGCCTCCGGACTCTGGCCCGGCAAGGTGGTGACCGAGGTGGAACCGGCCGGCGACTTCTGGGAAGCCGAGCCGGAGCACCAGGATTACCTGGAGCGCTATCCGAACGGCTACACCTGCCATTTCCCGCGTGCCGGCTGGGTGTTGCCCAGGCGGGCCGCGAGCTGATTCACGCCTCCGGCCAAAACGAAACCCCGGCGGAAACCGCCGGGGCTCGCATGCGGTCACCGGGCCGCGGATCTTGGGGGGACCGGGCGCCGGTGCCCGTTTCCGTCACCGGCGGGATCAGCCGGCGGTCGCCGCGTCGAACTCTTCCTGCGACAGGGCGCCGGAGCCATCGGTATCGGCCGCGTTGAAATCCTCCTGGCTCCAGTCGTAGCCGGCAGCGGCGGCCTCTTCCATCGTCACCATGCCGTCGCCATTGGCGTCGGTGGCCGCGAAATCGGCGTCCTGCGCCAGCGCCGGCGAGAAGGTGAGGGCGGTCAGGCCGAGGGCCAGAATGAGCTTCTTCATGGGAATTCTCCTTGTCCTCCCGTCTTCGGGAAAATCCGTTCCGCAAGGCCGGGAGCGCCGTTGCGTACGGGGTGGAATTCGCCATCTGATTGCGGCGAATTCGCGGCCGGAATGTCACTTCAAACACCACGTGAGAAACATTTTTTGTTGTAATATTTCAGTTATTTAAGCCAGTTGATGGAACGAAAATCGAGGCCGTGAAACCGGCCCGTCTGCCATGCCGCCAGATCATCGTCAGCACTCGTCGGACCGACCCGCCGGAAACGCCCAGCATCGGCCAGATCTGCTGGCATTCGGGCCGATGCGATGACCTGGCCGGAGGCCGGGCCCGGGACCGGCCGGGAGCCGATGATCTGTCGCTGGACTTGGACGCCGGCGCTCCGGCGGTGCTCAATTCTGCCAGTTACAGTGGTGCGCGCGATGATCCGCCCGCGAGAGGCCTTGCACCAAAGTACACCGGTCGGATTGACCGTGATCAAACCGTGCAAAGGGGCGCGGGCGCAGCATGCCGCTGGCCTTGAGACAGGGCCGCCCCGGTAAATGCGGGGCCTGATCACGATCCCGAAAGGGAGGGGACCGAAATGAGCATGAAACGTCCAATCGTGGCCGTGCTGGCCGCCATAGCCGGCCTTGCGGCCGCCCAGCCGGCTTCGGCCGAAGATGCCGCGACGGCGGCCGGCAAGCTGTTCTTCGGGCAGCGCTGCCAGATCTGCCACAATCCGAATGCCTCCGGCGGAAAGACCTACGGACCGCCGCTCGCCGGCGTCGTCGGGCGCAAGGCTGGCAGCGTGGAAGGTTTTGCCTATTCCGACGCGCTGAAGAATTCCGGTATCGTGTGGACCGAGGCCTCGCTGAAGGCGTGGATGGCCGACAATGACGGCATGCTGCCGGGAACGCGCATGCGCCATGTCGGCGTGGAAGACCCGGCCGAACAGGAGATGATCGTCGCCTACCTGAAATCGCTGGCCCAGTAGGCCGGCACCCGGTTGCGAGGGGGGGGGCTCCGGCGCGCGGACCGATACATGGGGAACCGGTCCAGCCCGCAGCCGGAGCGGGAGCGGCGTGCCGTGCGGCGCGCCGCTTTTCCTTTTGGCGCCATCGTCTTGGTTGACGGACCCCGCGGACTTGCCTACCCCAGAACCGGAGGCAGAGCATTTCCGCAATTCCCTGAATCGCCACAATGCTCCATGTCGTTGTTTCGATGCAGTTCCGGACGCGAAACCGGTTGTCGCTTTCGCCGGAATTGCCCAGGACCACGGGAGAGGGACCGATGACCGCGCCGAAGGGTGAACTGACACTGCGCACGCTTGCCATGCCGGCCGACGCGAATGCCGCCGGCGACATTTTCGGCGGCTGGGTCATGGCGCAGATGGACCTTGCCTGCGGCATCCGGGCGGCGGAGCGCGCACGCGGGCGCGTCGTCACGGCGGCGGTGAAGGAAATGTCGTTTGCCAGCCCGATGAAGGTCGGCGACACGCTGGCCATCTACATCGACATCACGCATGTCGGGCGCACGTCCATGGTGCTGGCGGTGGAAGCCTGGGCGCAACGCTACCTGACCGACATCATGGAGCGGGTGACCCACGCCGACTTCATCATGGTGGCGCTGGACGACAGCGGCCGGCCGAAGCCGGTGCCGGCGGAAGGCTGAGCGCGGCCAACAGCCGGCCGGGACGGACGTCTGGCTACTTGCAGACGCGGTAGCCAGAGGACCGCTTCATCATGTCGAAGTGGAAGTGATTGCGGTGGTCGCGGTTGTAGCCCGGCCCAAGGACCGTCGAGAAATAGGGGCAGGCGTCCTCGCGCACCGTCGACAGCAGGCTCTTTTCGCGGAAGGAAAAGAAGCCCGGCTTGTGCACGTCGATGCTGCGGCCGCTGTTGAGGGTGATGTCCATGATGTCGATGGCATCGCCTGTGGCATGTGCCGACAGCTTGCCTTCGCCGCGAATGCTGCGGCAGGAATAGGACGAGCCCTGGCGGATCGTGTCGACACCGCTGAGGTAGCGCAGGCGCGCGGCGGGGACGAGCTCGTCGTCGGTCCACTTGGCCAGCGCCTCGGCCATGGCGCAGGTGAAGGTGCCTTCCGGGCTCAGCTTCACGCCGCGCGGCAGGCCAGAGACCTTCACCGGCCAGGCGATGCCGCAGCCGCCGCCGTCATCGATGCGGGGGATGTCCTCGAAGGTCACGTCGAGCCGTTTCAGCCGCCTGCGGCAGGCGACTTCCTCCGCCGGCATGGTCGTGGGTTCGGAGAAGGTCCGGCGGGTGAACATGCCGCCGAAGAGCGAGGCGGTGCGCGTCTGCGTATCGACGCCGGCCGTCGGGCGCAGGCCGTCATAGTCGCCGAAACAGGCCGTCAGCGCGACGGCCGTGGCGGCCAGCGCGAGGCCGCGCATCATCAGGCGGCGGACGGGCCGCCGTGTGCCGATGCCTTGCATGAAGTTACTCCGCCGTCTGCTTATCCCCGAAAAGGCTAATGGGGCGGGGTAAAGGAAGCCTTTCGCGCCGCGTTAACCCCTGCGGTCATTTCGGGGCAGCGACCCGCCGGGGTCAGGCCGCGCGGCGCGCCTTGAGGGCCGGGACCACTTCGACGGCAAGCATGGCGGCAAGCATGAGGGCGCAGCCGAGATAACCCTGCATGCCGAGGCGTTCGCCGAGGAAAAGGGCGCCGAAGAGAGCGGCGAACACGGCCTCGGAGGAGAGGAAGATGGCGGCCTGCGGCGCCGTCGTGTGGCGCTGGGCCACGGCCTGTATGGTAAACGCGATGCCGCCGGAAAAGATGCCGGCGTAGAGGATTTCCGGGGCCGCGACCAGGATGGAGGCCGGGCTCCAGGCCTCGGTGGCCAGCGACAGGGCCAGGGCGAGGACGGCGGTGAGGGCGAACTGCGTGACCGCCAGCGACACCGGGCGGCCGGAACTGGCGACGAAACGGCCGGTCAGCGTGACCTGCATGGCCCAGAGCAGGGCGCAGAGCACCGTCAGCCAGTCGCCCGGCGTCAGGCCGTCGAGCCGCCCGCCGGAGAGGTACCAGATGCCGGTCATGGCGAGGGTGGCCGCGGGCCAGATGACCGGGTGCGGCCATTGCCGGAACAGGGCGATGGCGAGGAAGGGCGTGAAGACGACGTAGAGGCCGGTCAGGAAGCCGGAATTGGTGACCGAGGTGGTCAGCAGGCCCAGTTGCTGGGCGCCCATGCCGGCGAAGAAGAAAAGGCCGGTGAGGATGAAGCCGCGCCAGTCGGCGGCGGTCAGTGCGGCCTCCGCACGGCGCGCTTCTCGCAGGCTGAGCGGCAGCATGACGAGCGTGGCGATGGCGAAGCGCAGGCCGATGAACTGCCATGGCCCGATGCTGGCCATGGCGGTCGACTGGGCGACGAAGCCCATGCCCCAGATCGCGCCGGAGGTCAGCAGCAGCAGGTTGGCCTGGATGCGGGTCATGGGCGGGCGGTCCGGGTTGTCGTCATCGGCGCCGGGTGTCCCGCAGAGTGCCCGCGCGGTCAATCAAAATCCGTCGATGGATCGCATCAGTTTCCGTGACCGGTTGCTGTATTGAATGTCGTATTTGGTCTGCGTGGTGATGGCCGTGCCTTCCCTTGCACGCGCCTATCGCACAACTCGAGAATTAACGGAAGCCAATGCAACTGGACCCCCAGCACATTATACAAGGGGAACTTGCCTTGTTGAAAATTGCGGGTGGAAGGCCGTTACCACCTTCGCCACGCATGGCCGAACGCACTATGATTCACCCGCCCTGTTACATTACAGGAAAAATGACGGCTTGCAACATATGGTAGAAGCTTCCCGGCGTGCGGGTGAGTCAAACGTGTCGACTATCCGTGACCGGTCGTGTCAGCCCGACGGCAGGATGGCCTTGAGATAGGCCCGGTTGGCGCCGAAATCCGACTTTCCGAGCTGCGCTCGGGCATAGGCGCGGATGCCGGTGCTGCCGTTGGACAGTTCCAGCGCTTCCACCTCCACCGTGTCCGGAAAGCGCATCAGCGGCGAGCGGACCACGAAGCGCGCATAGGCCGGATCCGTCCGGTCATCGACGCGCAGCGCCGGCCGCGGTCCTTCCGTCACGCGGCGAATGACAGCCGCGACGATGGCCGCGGGCGGGTCCTCGCTTTCGCCCAGCACGATATCCGGCTCGCTGCCGCACAGGCCCGGCGTGCAGGCGAGCGCATCGTTCGGCGTGCGGCTGCGCGGGGCGTGGTCGAAGTCGTAGCGGCCGAGATCCGCCGGCCCGGCGATGCGCTCCCAGAAGCCGTCGCGGTCGAAAGCGAAGATGAGGCCGACGACGACGGCAATCGCAATCAGGACATAGAGAATGGTCATGGCGGTTTTCATCCTTGTCCGGGCCGGTCCCACACGGTCTTCATTCCCATGCTCCTCCGCATCGGTCGCCGCAATGCCGGACGCGAAACCGGTACCCACATTCGCTGGCATTGCCTGTTTCTTTCCCGCAATGCCGGACGCGAAACCGGAGCCCACTTTCGCTGGCATTGCCTGTTTCTTTCCCGCAATGCCGGACGCGAAACCGGTGCCCACTTTCGCTGGCATTGCTCCTTGCCTGCCGCAATGCCGGACGCGAAACCGGTGCCCACTTTCGCTGGCATTGCTCTTTGCCTGCCGCAATGCCGGACGCGAAACCGGAGCCCACTTTCGCTGGCATTGCTTTAGCGCGAAACACGGATGATCCGGCCCGGATCATCGTCGGTGATCAGCCAGATCGCACCGTCTTCGGCGACCTCGATGTCGCGGATGCGCCCGAACGCATCCTGGAACAGGCGCTCTTCCCGGCCGATGGCGCCGCCGGCGTCGCGGTCGAGACGGGCGACGAGCTGGTCTTTCAGCGCGCCGACCAGGAAATCGCCCTGCCATTCGGTGAACATCGGTCCATCGTAAACGGTCATGCCCGACGGAGCGATCGAGGGATCCCAGTACCATTCGGGCTGTTCATAGCCGGCAGCCTCGGTGCCGACGCCGATCTTCTGGCCGGAGTAGTGGCGGCCGTAGGAGATGACGGGCCAGCCGTAGTTCCTGCCCGGCTCCGGGCGGTTCACCTCGTCGCCGCCGCGCGCCCCGTGCTCGACGGTCCAGAGCGCGCCGGTCACGGGGTCCCAAGTCGCCCCTTGCGGGTTGCGATGCCCCTTGGACCAGAGCTCGGGCCGGGCGCCCTGCGTCGAGACCCAGGGATTGCCGGATGGAACCGAACCGTCCGGGTTGATGCGGAGCACGGCGCCGGCATGGTCTGACAGATCCTGCGCGCGGTTGCCGTCGCCTCTGTCGCCGATGGTGAAGAAAAGCGTTCCGTCGGGTGCGGGCACGATGCGCGAGCCGAAATGGTGGCTGGTGGAGGTCTTTTTCGCCATGGAGAAGATGACCGTCGCATCTTCCAGCCTTGGTGCGCCTGCCTCGCGCACCAGGCGGGCGCGGGCAATGGCCGTGCCCTGGCCGCCGCGGCCGGGTTCGGAGAATGACAGGAAGATGGTGCCGGTATCGGCGAAGTCGTTGGCGAGCGCGACGTCCAGCAGGCCGCCCTGGCCCGATGCCGCCACGTCCGGCACGCCATCGACCGGCTCCGACAGGCGGCCGTCTTCAAACAGGCGCAGGTCGCCGTCGCGTTCGGTAACGAGCAGCGCGCCATCGGGCAGGAAGGCCATGCCCCAGGGATGGACAAGGCCGTCGGTCATCACGGTGGCGGTGACCGTGCCGATGGAGGTTTCGTGGCGGGTGGTCTGCGCCAGGGCCGTGGTGGCGTACAGGGCGGCGGTCAGGGCTGCCGCGAGCCAGGGGCTGATCTGTTTCATCGGACAAGAATTAGACAAGGCCGATCGAGTGGCAAGCGGCAAGCGGGCGCTTCACGGCAAGGTGAATGGGCGGAGCGGATCAGCCTTTGCGGGATGTCGGCTGTCTTTGCACGTCCATCGGGTGTACCCTGATGGCGTTGGAGGCGGAGAATCAGGGATGCAGGGGGTCAACGACAATCCGCGTGAACAGGGCGACCGCGTGCGACGCGCCTTCGCCGTTTCGTTCGCGGCCCATCTCCTGGCTGCGCTGGCCGTTGCCCTGCTGTTCCTGGCGGGCTGGGCGGCGATGTGGCTGGCCGGGGCCGGGGCGACGCCGCTGGCACGGCTCGCGCTGGTCGGCGTTTTCGTGGTCGCGCCGGTGCTGGCCGCGCACGGGCTGCTGGCAGCCCTGGCGCTGCGCGTGCAGGTGCTGCCCTACGCGTTGATCGTCGAACAGGGCGTGACGTCGCCGCGGCGCGATACGCTCAGCTACGGCGGCATCCGCGACATCTCGCGCCGGACGAGCCTGAACGGGCGGCTGACCGGAACGGCGAGCCTGGTGCTTGACCTCCACGACGGCGGGCGGCTGGTTCTTTCCGGCCTGAAGCATGCCGGGGAGGCCCGGCAGGTGATCCTCGAAGCCATGCGGAAAAGGCAGGCCGGCGGAGCGATCCGCCATGAACCGGCGGCGCCCGCAGAGAAACGGTTGACCGCTGGCGCGGCATGACATTTTTCGCGTGAAAATGCCCAATTCGATGCTATATTCCGGCGCAGTGCATGAACGGTTTGCCGGCTGATACCGGAGACCGTTTTTCTTTTTTGCCCGCTCGAGAGGGGCGGGTGCATCCACAACAGGACACGACTGCGGGCCGGGTCCGGCCCGCGTGAAGCACAGGTGAGACCATGAACAAGGTACCGATGACGCAACGTGGCTTCGAGGCGCTGAAGGAGGAGTTGCGCTGGCGCCAGCAGGAGGAGCGTCCCCGCATCATCGAGGCCATCGCCGAGGCCCGCGCCCATGGCGACCTGTCGGAGAACGCCGAGTACCATGCTGCCAAGGAAGCGCAGAGCCTGAACGAGGGCCGGATCGGCGAGCTGGAAGACTACGTGGCGCGCGCCGAGGTGATCGACGTGGCGAAGCTGACGGGCAGCTCGATCAAGTTCGGCGCCACGGTCCAGCTCGTCGACGAGGACACCGAGGACGAAAAGACCTACCAGATCGTCGGCGACCAGGAAGCCGACGTGAAGGAAGGGCGCATCTCCATCTCGTCGCCGATCGCGCGGGCGCTGATCGGCAAGGAAGCCGGCGATACCATCGAGGTCAACGCGCCGGGCGGTGCCCGTTCCTACGAGATCCTCGAAGTCCGATACGTCTGAGACGTCCCGCGGGACGGCCGGTGTCATGAAGATCAGCGACGTTGAGGTGATCGCGCCGCATTTCAAGCGGCGCCTTTCCGGCGTGACGTCGACGGTGGTGCAACTCGTGCCGGAGCAGGTCCGCACGGGCCTGGCCATCGTCACGCTCGGCCCCGGCCTGCCGGACGACATGCCGCGCATGGCATGGTGGCAGGTGCCGGCGCTCTGGCGCCGTCCGGCGCGGCGAAGCGTACGCATCTGGCACGCGCGCCGCAACGTGGAGATGATCGCCGGCGTGCTGCTGCGCGACATCCTGCGCATGCCGCTGAAACTGCTCTTCACATCGGCGGCGCAACGCCATCACAAGCCCTTCACCAAGTGGCTGATCCGGCGCATGGACGCGGTGGTCGCCACGAGCGGGCGCTCCGGTTCCTACCTGGAGGTGCCGCACACGGTGAACATGCACGGCATCGACCTGGAGCGGTTCCATCCGCCGGCCGGGCCGGAGGACGATTTTTCCGCCACCGGCCTGCCCGGTCGCTACGCGGTGGGCTGTTTCGGCCGGGTGCGCGCGCAGAAGGGGACCGACCTCTTCGTCGAGGCGATGATCGCGCTGCTTCCGGGCCGCCCGGACTGGACGGCGGTGATCACCGGCCGGGTGACCCCGGAGCATCGCGCCTTTGCCGATGGCCTGCAGGCCAGGATCGACGCGGCGGGCCTTGGCGAGCGGATCCGCTTCCTCGGCGAAGTCGACGACATCCGCGCCTGGTACCGCCGGGTCAGCCTCTACGTCGCGCCGTCGCGCAACGAGGGCTTCGGCCTGACGCCGCTGGAGGCGATGGCGTCCCGGACGGCGGTGGTGGCCAGCGATGCCGGCGCCTATGCCGAGATGATCGTCGAGGGCGAGACCGGGTCGGTCGTGCCGGCCGGCGACGGGGAGGCGCTGCGCGACGCCATCCGGCCATACCTCGACGATCCGGCCATGGCGGCGGCCCACGGCGCGGCGGCGCTGGCGCATGTGCGGGCGCATTTCGCGCTGGCCCGCGAGGCGGCGGGTCTCCAGGCGGTCTACGAGCGGCTGTGGGCCGGGCAGGCGGCGCCATGACGCCGGCCGGCGCAGCGCGGACGACCATCGTCACCGTGGCCTACAAAAGCGCGGCGGTGCTGCCGGCGATGCTGTCCTCCATTCCGGCGGGCGTGCCGGTGGTGGTGGTCGACAATGCCAGCGCCGATGACAGCGGGCGGATCGCGCGCGAGGCCGGCGCGACCGTGGTCCGGCTGGACAGGAACGAGGGCTTCGGACGCGGTTGCAATGCCGGCGCGGCGGTGGCGGAAACGGAGTTCCTGTTCTTTCTCAATCCCGACGCTGCGCTCGAGCCCGGCGCCCTGGACGCACTGGAAGCGGCCGCCGATGCGGCGCCCGGCGCCTGCGCCTTCAATCCGAGGATCACGGTGCCGAGCGGGTCGTCGGAGTTCAAGCGGCGCTCGGTGCTGCTGCCGCCGGACCGATGGATGGAGCGCGGCGTGCCGGAGGGCGATGCCGACGTGCCGGTGCTGTCGGGCGCGGCGCTGTTCTGCCGCCGGTCCGCCTTCGAGGCGGTCGGCGGTTTCGATCCGGCGATTTTCCTCTACCATGAGGACGACGACCTGTCGCTGCGGCTGGCGCGCGACTGCGGGCGGCTGCGCTTCGTCGCCGGGGCGCACGTGCGCCACCAGGCCGGGCATTCGGCGGGCCGAAACGCGGCGGTGTCGCGGTTCAAGGGCTATCACATGGCGCGCTCGCGGGTGTATGCCCAGGGCCGGCACGGGGTCGGCAAGCCCTGGCTGATCAGCCTCGCCGGGGCGGTCGGCGGGCTGCTGGCGCCGCACAACCTGCTTTCGGCGCGGCGGCGCGCCAAGCATATTGGTCAGGTTGCCGGCATCTGGTCGGCGCGCAAGGATGGCGGTGCATTCCGATGAAACGAAACGCCTTTCGCGACTTCTTCCGGACCCGGCGGGTCCGCCGCCACGTCGCCCGCCATGGCGACCGCTACGATTACCATGGCATCCAGGTCACCGTGCCGGCGTCGGCGGGCATCGGGGCGGCGAGCGCGCTTCTGCGCGGCAAGTACGAGCGCGCCGAAGCGGCGATGATCGCCCGCCACCTGCCGGCCGGGCGCCCGGTGATCGAACTCGGCGGCTCGCTGGGCGTCGTCTCGGCGCTGATCCGCTCGCGGCTGGATCCGGGCATGCGCCACGTCGTCGTCGAGGCCAACCCGGACATCCTCGACATATGCGGATCGAACGCGCGCCGCGGTGCCGGGACCGACGAGACCGAGCTGGTGCATGCGGCCTATTTCCCGGGCGGCGGCGAGGCGACGCTGCTGCTCGGCGCGGAGGTTCACGCCAACGCGCTGGACGACGGAAGCGGCGCCGGGCGGCGGGTGAGCGTGCCGGCGGTCTCGCTGGACAGCCTCTGGTCGCGCATCGGCCGGACCGAGGGGTTCACGCTGGTCAGCGACATCGAGGGCGGCGAGACGGCGCTGTTCCTGCAGGAGCCGGCCATGCTCGACCATGTCGGCCTGGTGATCGCCGAGATGCACCCGGATGCCTATCGCGGGCAGGGAACGTCGGAAGCGGCGCTGCTGGCCGTGGCACGGGCGCATGGCCTGGTCGAGATCGACCGCATGGATGACACGGTGGTGCTGGCGAGGAGCGCGGATGCTGCTCTCGCTTGAGAAGTCGTTCCTGTTCATCCACATTCCGAAGACGGCGGGCAGTTCCATCCGGCGCGTGCTGGAGCCCCATTGCCTGAAGCCGGAGAAGACCCAGTTGCGCCGCCTGCTCTCGCACCTGCCGGTACCGGAAGACCCGGAGAAGGCGTGGCTGCGCACCCATGACACGGCGCTGTGGGCGCGGATGAAGCTGCCGCGCGACGTGTTCGAGCGCAGCCTCAAGTTCGCCGTCGTGCGCAATCCCTACGACTACGCGGTGTCCTACTTCGAATTCCAGCGCAGCAACCCGGCCAGCACGCGCTACGAGAAGGCGCAGGGCGAGGATTTTCCGGCCTTCCTCAGGCGCATGGAACGAAAGAACCGGATCAAGGGCATTCGCCAGGCGGCCTGGGTGACGGACCGGTCCGGGCGCATCATCGTCGACCGGATCCTGCATTTCGAGCGGCTGGACGAGGAATTCCCGGCGCTGCTGGAGGAACTCGGCATCGAGGCGCCGTCGGCGCTGCCGCATGTCAACACGACGGAGCGCAAGGACTTCCGCGCCTATTACGACGACGAGACGCGGCGCATGGCGACCGAGCTGTTCCTGCGCGACCTGACGCTGTTCGGCTACGATCCGCTCTAGGGCGGACGCGATCAGGCCCTTGTCTTCAGCCGGTAGAGGGAGTTCTGCCGGGTGCGGCCGGCGAGTTCATAGCCGCAGCGGGCGAAGGCGGCGGCACAGCCCGGGTAGTCCTCGCCGTTGCCGGCCGTCTCGATGACGATGCGCGAGGGCCAACGGCTTTCCGGCTCGGTGTCGAAGAAGGGAACGAGCGCCTTGTCCTCGTGACCCTCGATGTCGATCTTCAGGCCATGGATGCGCTCGACGCCGGCTTCATCGAGGATGGATGCCAGGCGGCGGACCGGAATGCCGCCCGCGTCGTCCTCCTGGATGGAGACGATGGCGATGTCGTCGTTGCGGCGCCGCAGCCGCGCCCGGGTCTCGTGGTCGCTCACGCCCTCGGCGAAGACCTGCACGTTGGCGAGGCCCGACGCTCTGGCATTGAAGGCGAGCTGGCGGCAGACCTGCGTGTTCGCATCGATGGCCACGACCTTGCCCCCGGCGCCGGCGCGGCGCGCCATGGGCAGGCTGTAGAGGCCGATGTTGGAGCCGATGTCGACGAAACTGTCGCCGCCGGAGGCGCCCTCGAGAAGGAAGTCGATGTCGCGGCTGTTGTAGGCCGGGTGCAGCAGGATGCCGTATTCGATCAGGTTGTCCTGGCCGTGCAGGCGGAAGGCGCAATCGCGAAAGGCGATATCGACCGGGTTTTTCGCACCACCCTGGATCAGCCGGAACATGGTGCGGCGGAACGTGCCGCGATGCAGGAAGCTGCCGCGCGCCGCGGCGATGAGGGCACGCTGCCAGGCGTTGGGCGCGAAGGTCCCGAAGGGGGCGGTCGCGATCCCGCCGACGCCGTCATCGGCCTCGTAGTCGGTCCAGGTCAAGGTGGTTCCTAAACAAGCTATTTCTAACTTGTCCGGTGACTGACGCCATCGCCGGGATTTGTCAACGGCTGGCGCCGTCCAGGCCTTCATTGAATCGCCCGGTTGCGCCGTCGCCCTGCCGGTCTGTGACAGCCGGGGCGAAGCCGGTCCCCGTCGTCGCCGCAACGGTAACGCGCCGCAACCCGGCACGAGGGACAGGACGGGATGCGCTGCCGCGGCAGGCGTCTTCCGTCCGGGCGGCAGATCATTTTGTGGTTTGCGCATATAAGAAGAGCAAAAAATACTTATGCTATATTTGATTTTGAAATCATTAATATTGTGATAACGCAGATCAGCGTTCTTTTTTTGATGTGAATCGTCGTGTATATAAATATATTAGAGAAATATAATAATATATCCGCGCTGGTGATCAATCTTGCTGGCGCGCCGGAGCGGATGGACTTCCAGCAGCGGCAGCTTTCCCGCCTTGGCCTTGCCCTGCAACGGCTGGAGGCGAGCACGCCAGGCGATATCGATCCGCCCCGCGACGACCGCTACTGGCGAAGCTGGGAACGGCCGCTGAGCGACACGGAGAAGGCGTGCTTCCACAGCCACCGGCGCGCCTGGGCCATGATCGCGGCCGGGCGGGTGCCGGTCCTGGTGCTGGAGGACGACGCCATCCTGTCGCGGACAGTGCCGGAGGTGCTCGCCGGTCTTGCCGGTCTCGAGGCCGTCGACCTGGTGGTGCTGGAGGCCCGGGGGCGGCGCAAGCTGGTTGGCCGGACCGTCCGGGCGCGGTTTGGCGGCTGGAGCCTGACGGACCTGTTCCAGGACCGCTGCGGCGCGGCAGCCTACGTGCTCTGGCCGTCCGCTGCGGCGCGGCTCGTGGAAGCGGCCCGCCGGCGCTGCGGCCTGGCCGACGCGTTCCTGTGGAGCGTTCCCGGGCTAGCTGCCTGCCAGGTGGAGCCCGCGCCTGCCTTCCAGGCGGACATGGCCGGCCGCTACGGCGTCCCGTCGCCCCTCGAGGTCCGGACCTCGATCAGCAATGGCAGCAGCCGGAGCCTGGCGGAGAAGGCGGGTCCGGCGAGCTGGCCCTACCTGCTGCGGCGCGGTTTCGCGCAGGCGTCCTACCTGGGACGCCGGTTGCGCCATGCCGGCGACGGCGAGTGGCGGCACATCGCGGTTGCCGCCCGCGATTTCGATCCCGTTTCCACCAGTTGCAAGGCCGGCCCATGACCGCGAGACCCCGCCTGTACGACGGCTTCAACTTCTTCAACGAACTGGACCTGCTGGACCTGCGCCTGCACGAACTCGACCCGGTGGTGGACTGTTTCATCGTCTGCGAATCGACGGCGACCTACCAGGGCCGGGAAAAGCCGCTGGTCTTCGCGGAGAACAAGGAGCGCTTCGCCGCCTTCCTGCCCAAGATCCGCCATGTCGTCGTCGACGGGCGGAAGGATTTCCGATCGAGCTGGGAGCGGGAAATCCACCAGCGCGAGCAGATCCGGACGGCGCTTTCGGATGCGGGGCCGGGCGACGTGCTGCTGATGTCGGACATCGACGAGATTCCGCGGGCCGAGCGCGTGCGCGAGGTCATGGCCGGCGGGATCGGCGCGCGCGACGTCTACTGCTTCGAACTGGACTGGTACAATTTCTTCCTCGACCTGCGGCTGCGGGAGAAGTGGAGCCGGCTCGGCCCGCGCATGGTGCGGGTTTCCAGCCTCGCCACGATCAACGGCTTGCGCGGGGTTTACGCGCCGCGCCATCCCGGACCCCGCGACGCCGTGCGCTGGGTCAAGGCCTGCCTGCGGATGAAGCGGCTGGTCCGGCGGCGGCTCGTTCGCGATGGCGGCTGGCATTTCTCCTGGCTCGGCGGGCTGGCAGCCGTGGCGCGGAAAGGAAGCGCGCTCAGCGAACACCGGGACGTTTCGACAGGCCAGAAGGATGCCGCCTGGGCGGAGCGGCGGATCGGAGACCTGCTGTCGCGGGAGGCACGCTATGACGTCGTGGCGATCGACGAGCGCCATCCCGGATGGATGCGCGAACGCATGGACCTCTTCGACCGCTACCGGATGCCGGACGCCTGATGCACGGGCGCTGCCGGCAGGCGCGCCGTCCGGTCAGATGTCGATGCTGACGAGGCCCTCGTCCTTGACCTGGCGGATGGTCAGCGCGGTCCGCACGGTATCGACATTGGGCGCAGCGGTCAGCGTCTCGATGACGAAATCCTGGAAAGCGGTGAGGTCGGGCGCGACGCAGTGAAGCAGGAAGTCGGTCTCGCCGGACATGGTCCAGGCGCGGCGGACCATCGGCCAGTCCTTCACGCGGGCGGCGAATTCCTTGATTCCCGCCTCGGTCTGGTGCTGCAGGCCGACCAGGCAGAAGCCGACGACCTGCTGGCCCAGCGCCTTGGCATCGAGCAGGGCGCGATAGCTGCGGATGATGCCGCTTTCCTCCAGCCGCTTGACGCGGCGCAGGCAGGGCGGGGCGGATATGCCGACCCTTCGCGCCAGTTCCACGTTGGTGATGCGGCCGTCATCCTGGAGGATCTTGAGGATCTTCCAGTCCGTCAGGTCGAGGTCTGCCGTGGTGGTCATGGGCGGGGGCTGCCTGGGAAAAGGATGCAACTGCCTCTTTCCTACGGCAAAACCTGCCTTGCGCCAACCGCCGGAAGGCCGGCAGGACGCGAAAGCAGTGGGCAAGGCGGCGGCCGGGTCTTGAAAGCAGGGGCGCCCAACCCTTAGATGTCGCTCAAACCACGCATTCCAGATCAGGAGCGGTCCGCCGGGCAGACGGGAAGGGGCCGCACAACGAAGGGGGCCGCCATGGCAGCTCGTCACGCTCACGTCCTTGTCATCGGTTCCGGCCCCGCCGGTTACACCGCCGCCATCTATGCCGCCCGCGCGCTGCTCAAGCCCGTGCTGATCGCCGGCATGGAGCAGGGCGGGCAGCTGATGATCACCACCGACGTGGAAAACTACCCGGGTTTCGCCGACCCGATCATGGGCCCGGACCTGATGGCGGCCATGCTCAAGCAGGCCGAGAACGTCGGCGCCGAGATCGTCAACGACCTCGTCACCGCGGTGGATTTCGACAGCCGGCCGTTCCGGCTGACGACCGACTCGGGCCAGGACTGGACCGCCGATGCGCTGATCATCGCCACCGGCGCGCAGGCCAAGTGGCTGGGCATGGACAGCGAAGAGGCTTTCAAGGGCTTCGGCGTTTCGGCCTGTGCCACCTGCGACGGGTTCTTCTACCGCGGCCGCGACGTGATCGTCGTCGGCGGCGGGAATTCGGCCGTGGAGGAGGCGCTTTACCTCTCCAACATCGCCAACCACGTGACGGTGGTGCATCGCCGCGACGAGTTCCGTGCCGAGCGCATTCTCCAGGAGCGGCTGTTCGCCAAGGAAAACGTCACGGTGGTCTGGGACACGGTGATCGACGAGATCGTCGGCGAGAAGCCGAAGCCGCCGATGCCGCCCTCGGTGACCGGCGTGCGGCTGAAGAACGTGAAGACCGGCGAGGCGACGGAGATGCCGGTGCACGGCGTGTTCGTGGCCATCGGCCATGCGCCGGCCGTGTCGCTTTTCGAAGGCAAGCTGAAGCAGAAGCCGAACGGCTACCTGTGGACCGAGGCCGATTCCACGCGGACCAGCGTGGAAGGCGTGTTCGCTGCAGGCGATGTGACCGACGACGTGTTCCGCCAGGCGGTGACGGCCGCCGGGCTGGGCTGCATGGCGGCGCTGGAGGCCGAACGCTGGCTGGCGACGCAGGACGTGGCGCTGGAAGCCGCCGAATAGACGGGAAAACCCGCCGTTTTCAATTCCTGGTGGCGGGCGGGGACTTGCGCCCCGCGCGAAAACAGGAAAACCTGTATCGCGGAAACAGGATTGAACGGGGGATAGAGGGGCGGCATGCCTGCTGTTGACTGGGACAAGCTCAGGGTTTTTCACGCTGCCGCCCAGGCCGGGTCGTTCACGCATGCGGCCGATACGCTGAACCTGTCGCAATCGGCGATCTCGCGCCAGGTCAGCGCCCTGGAGCAGGATCTCGGCGTCACGCTGTTCAACCGCCATGCGCGGGGCCTCGTGCTGACGGAACAGGGCGAACTGCTCTACGCCACGGCGCAGGACGTGATGCTGAAGCTTGACAGCGTCCGCAACCGGCTCAGCGAAACAACCGACAAGCCCTCCGGCCTGCTGCGCGTGACGACGACGGTGGGTCTCGGCACCGGCTGGCTTTCCAACCGCGTCGACGAGTTCCTCGAACTCTACCCGGACATCCGGCTGCAGCTCATCTTCTCCAACGAGGAACTGGACCTGACGATGCGCGAGGCCGACTGCGCGATCCGCCTGCGGGCGCCATCGCAGCCCGACCTCATCCAGCGCAAGCTGTTCACGGTGCATTTCCATCTCTGGGCATCGCCGGACTACGTCAACCGGTACGGCAAGCCGCAGTCGCTCGACGAGTTGCACCAGCACCGCCTGATCACCTTCGGCGAGCCGGTCATCGCCTACCTGAAGAACCTCAACTGGCTGGAGACCCTGCGCGGGCCGGACGGGCAGCCGCTCGAGGCGGTGCTTCAGATGAACGACCTGCACTCCATCAAGCGGGCCGTGCAGCGCGGGGCCGGCATCGCCATGCTGCCCGACTATATCGTCGACAAGGACAGCGGGCTGGTGCAGCTGCTGCCGAAGACCGAAGTGCCGTCCTTCGACACCTATTTCTGCTACCCGGAAGCGATGAAGAACCAGGCCAAGCTGAACGTCTTCCGCGACTTCATGCTGTCGAAGGCCCGCAAGTGGAGCTACTGATCCGCTCCTGCGCCGGCCCCGTGCGCTGACACCGGCGGTTGGCTGGCCGGACAATCCAGGACACGACCCGTTTCCCGATGCCTGCGGTTGATCCGCCGGGCGGCCGGTTTCGCCTGTCCATTCTGATCCCGAAGGCGGGCAATCCGCGGGGACAAACATCGTGCGCCTGCCGGTTTTCTTGGCATCCCGAAACGGAGCGCCGGCTAAGTCGTTGAAAAATTGTTCACTGGCTGCAAAGCTATGCATCAAGTGCATATGTGCAATGCACAATGTGATATTGTAATAGGCACCGCGACGGTGCATATGTTCATCATCTCAGGGCGCATTCCTCCTCCCATTGGCGCCCTCGAGTGTTCCCCTCTGGAGGTTTGTCCAAGTGGCAACTCCACTTTTCGTGGCCGGATTTTCATCCGGCCATTTTTTTTGCCCTCTGCCCGGACGGTCCCTCTCAAGCCGGCGCCGCAATGCGGCCTGCCACGGCCTGGCCGTGATGTTCTTCACGCTTTAACGGGCGGGTTACGGTCATGTAACCCGCTGTAACGTGTGCAGCGGCGCGGGATCCGTTATCGAATACTCATGGACACGGCGGTGCACGGTTCGGGATCTGGGGGCATTTTCCGAACCACTTGTGGGGCATCGCCGTGTCCACTCCTGACAAGCTCCCGAGACATGACGAGGCCGGATCGGACGATCCGGACAGGACCACGGCGGACCTGAGCAACCTGGCGCATGGACTGCGCCAGGTTGTCGTGGCCTGCGTGCCGGTCAGGCTGCCTTCGACCGGTCGCGGATGGTGGCAAGCGCCTCATCGGCCGCGCGGCCGGTCAGTTCCGCCATGTGATCGAACTCCGCCTCGTAGGAGGCGACGCCCGAGGTCAGCGAGCGCAACTCGATGATGAGGCCGGTCAGGCCGGATTGCGGCATGGTCGCCTCCACCACATCCCAGCCGTCCCAGTCGGGCCTGGCATCGTAGCCGAGGATCTGGCCGCGCCGCTGCGGGATGATCGCGGTGATCTTCGCCGTGGCGTCAGAGGGTGTGAAGATCCGGACCTTCATCACCGGTTCCAGGAGCACGGGCGAGGCCTTGGGCATGGCTTCGCGCATGGCCAGTTTCGCGGCCATCTGGAAGGCCATGTCGGAGGAATCGACGGAGTGATAGGAGCCGTCGGAGAGGTTCACCGCCAGGTCCACGACCGGCAGGCCCAGAGGGCCGCAGGTCACGTAATCCCGGATGCCGGTTTCGACGGACGGGATGTACTGCTTGGGCACGACGCCGCCGGAAATGGTGTCGGTGAACTGGAACCCGGAGCCGCGCGGCAGCGGCTTGATTTCCAGCACGACGTCACCGAACTGGCCATGGCCGCCGGACTGCTTCTTGTGGCGGCCGCGCTCCTGCACCGGCTTGCGGATCGTCTCCTGGTAGGGCACGGGCGGTTCGGCCGATTCCACCTGGGCCTGGTACTTGCCGGCCAGCCGCTCCAGCGTGACGCGCAGGTGCATCTCGCCCTGGCCGCCGAGGATGGTTTCGCCCGTACCCGGGCTCTGGGCGATATCCAGCGACGGATCCTCCTCGGCCAGCTTGGCGAGCGCGGTCGACAGCTTGACGTCGTCCTTGTGATCGCGGGCCCGGATGGCGATGGCGTGGACCGGCTGCGGGCGGCCGGGCAGGGCGAGGGCGGCGGGAGCCTGCTTGCCGGCCAGCAGCGCTTCGCCGGTGGCGACACCCTCCAGCTTGCCGAGCGCGACGGTGTCGCCCAGCGCCGTGGAGGACACCTTGCCCTGGTTCTTGCCAAGCATGCGGTAGATGCCGGACACCCTCGCATCCCTGCCGCTGCTGGCCGTCACCTCGGCGCCGTCGTTGAGCGTACCGCGCAGGATGCGGGCCACGGACAGCTTGCCGCCGTGTGGCGTGTGGACGGTCTTCATCACATGGGCGAGCGCGGGGCCGTCGGGTTCGATGCCGAGGCGCTGGCAGGTGTCGGACACGTCGGGCGCGTCGTGGCGCAGGGCCTTGAGCAGGCGGTGAACGCCGTTGCCGTGGGCTGCCGAGCCGATCAGCACCGGCACGACATGGCCGGAGCGCAGGTCCGCCGTCAGGTCGTCGAAGACCTCGTCAGTGGGCGGCTCGATCTCCTCGAGCAACTGCTCCATCAGCGCGTCGTCGTGATCGGCCAGGGTTTCGAGCATGGAGAAGCGGGCGTCGATCTCACGCGACTTCTCCTCGGTGGGAATGTCGGTCTGCTCGCTGACGGCATGTTCGCGCCAGACATAGGCGCGCTCCAGCGCGAGGTCGATCGCGCCGATGGCGATGCCGTTCTTCCAGATCGGGATCTGGCGCAGCAGCAGAGGCCGGTTCGAGGCGGGCTGCAGCAGGGCGACGGTGTCGCGGACGCGCATGGTCGCGGTGTCGATCTTGTTGAGGAACAGGATGCGCGGCACACCCAGTTCATCCAGCCGCTTGAGCACGAGCTGGAGGGCGGGGATCTTCTTCTCATCGGCTTCCGCGACGACCACGGCGGCATCGCAGCCGGCGAGCACCGCCTCGGCCTCGCTGGCGAATTCGACCGAGCCCGGACAGTCGATGAAGGTGATATCCTCGTCCATGAACGTGGTCGTGGCCGCCACGGCCTCCACGCTCATGGCATGGGCCTGCGCTTCGGCGCTATGATCCGAAACGGTGTGGCCGGATCCCGTCTCGGCGGCGCGCTGGATAGCGCCGGTCCGTTCCAGGATCGATTCCAGAAGAGTCGTCTTTCCGCTTGCGAAGGGACCGCAAATGGCAATGCATTTCGGCCCCTTGCGTCTGCTTCCGGCGCGTTCACCCATGGCACAATCCTCCTTTTCCACGCGTCTGGACGCGAGCGGAGGACCGGGTCTGGGATGCAGCGGTTTCGGGAAGGGTGAGCGCCCGGAGGCGCCTCCGCTTCGCTCCCGGAACCAGGGTTTCCGGCCGCCGCTGCGTGCGCCGGCAGTCGCCGGCGTGAAGCCATGGTTCCACCAAAGGATTGCCGGCGCAAGAGCGATTGCGCCGTGTTCGGGCGAGGGCGGCCATTCGGCGCAGCGGTGCGCGGCAGAAGACGAGGGTCACGGGTCTTGCCACGGCGCACGAAAGAGCGGCGTCATGGGGCTGCTCCCGAAGGGAAATACAACTTCAGGTTAAGGTCGAGGATGAGGAGCGATGCCGTGGACCCATGGAAATGTTCGGTTCCAGCATCGGGCCTTCAGGTTGCACATGAACTGCCTGATCAGGGAAATCAACCAATGCGTGTATCATTCATGGGTATCAAGCTATCGGCGATCGCGGTGCGGCCACGGGCCGGCGCCGATCCGCGTTTCTTCGACCGGTGCTGAAACGGAAAACGCCGCCCCGGAGGGCGGCGCTGATACAGGTCCGGATCCGTCCGTTGGCGATCAGCGGCAGTTGCCGCAGAAACGCTGGATGCGGTTGCAGCTTTCCTCCAGCAGCGTGTCGGAGGTGGCATAGGAAATGCGGAAATTCGGTCCGAGGCCGAAGGGTTCGCCATGGACCACGGCGACGCCCTCGGTTTCCAGCAGCTCGGTGACGAAATCCTGGTCGTTGGCGATGACCTTGCCCGACGGCGCGGTCTTGCCGATGAGGCCGGCGCAGGAGGGATAGACGTAGAAGGCGCCTTCCGGCGTCGGGCAGTTGATGCCGGTCGCCTGGTTCAGCATGGAGACGACGAGGTCGCGCCGCTTCTGGAAGATGCCCTTGTTGGTCTCGATGAAATCCTGCGGGCCGTTCAGCGCTTCCACGGAGGCCCACTGCGCGATGGAGCAGGCACCGGAGGTCTGCTGGCTCTGGATCATGTCCATGGCCTTGACGAGTTCCATCGGGCCGGCGGCGTAGCCGATGCGCCAGCCGGTCATGGCATAGGCCTTGGAGACTCCGTTCATGGTCAGCGTCCGGTCCTTCAGGCCGGGTTCGACCTGGGCCGGGGTGACGAAGGTGAAGTCGCCGTAGACGAGGTGCTCGTACATGTCGTCGGTCAGGATCCAGACCTGCGGATGACGCATCAGCACGTCGGTCAGCGCCTTCAGTTCGTCATGGCTGTAGGCGGCGCCGGACGGGTTGGACGGCGAGTTGAAGATGAACCACTTGGTCTTCGGCGTGATGGCTGCTTCAAGGGCTTCCGGCGTCAGCTTGAACTGGTTTTCCAGCGTCGTGGCGGCCGGCACGGGCGTGCCGCCGCACAGCAGAACCATCTCCGGGTAGGAGACCCAGAACGGGGCCGGGATGACCACCTCGTCGCCGGGGTTCAGGGTGGCCATGAAGGCGTTGAAGAGGATCTGCTTGCCGCCGGTGCCGACGATGGTCTGGGTCCAGTCGTAGTCGAGACCGTTCTCGCGCTTGAACTTGGCGGCGATGGCCTGGCGCAGTTCAGGGATGCCGGAAACCGGCGTGTACTTGGTCTCGCCGCGGCGGATCGCCTCGATGGCAGCATTCTTGATGTTGTCCGGCGTGTCGAAGTCCGGCTCGCCTGCGCCGAGCGAAATGACATCGCGGCCCTTGGCTTTCAGTTCGCGGGCCTTCTGGGCGACGGCGATGGTCGCGGAGGGCTTCACGCGGGAAAGGGCGTCGGCAAGAAAGGCCATGGCAGGGCTCCAGTGATTGTGCCTCGGGGATGCTGGTTTCAGCGCGGCTAGCTCTTAGCGTCATGGGCATCGCACTGCAAGGCTTGCCGGGGATGGCCGCCCATTTCGCGTGTCCCTGTTGCACATTAACCGAAATTGAAAGCTTGTCCGGCACACTGGCGGTCCGTTTTCCCGGAATAGCCAAGGCTGCCATGGCAGCACGGCAGGGCAGGACATGACGCGAAGCATCGGCCTGGCACACGTGATCCGCAAGGACAATGGCACCTCGGAAGGGGTGTGGGGAACCTATGTGCTCTGCTCCGCCTTCCAGCCGATTTTCCGGTTCACCGAGGGGAAGCTCGTCATCGCGGCCTTCGAGGGACTGGTGCGGCCGTTTCGCGATGGCGAACCGGTCTCGCCCTTCGCCTTCTTCCGGTCCATACCCGAGCAGGACCAGCTGGAAGTGGAAACGCTGACGCGCACGCTCCACCTGCTCAACGCCGGCCGCTGCCTCGACAAGCGTACAGACCTGTTCATCAACTTCGATCCCTCCGTCTTCACCGACCGGGAGATTGCCGACCGGGTGCTGAGGGAAATGCGCCTGACGCTGCACGAGGCCGACATCGACCCGGCCCGCATCGTCTGCGAGATCACCGAGCACAGCGTCGACTCGCAGGCCGGCCTGCTCGACTTCGCCGCGGCGCTGCGCGACAACGGTTTCCGGATCGCCGTGGACGACTACGGTGCCGACGATTCCGACATCGGCCGGATCCGTGACCTGAGGCCGGAGATCGTCAAGTTCGATGCCGCCTGGATCGTGCAGCTGATGGACAGCGATCCGGGGTTCGAACTGCTCAAGAGCATGGTCTCGACGTTCCGGTCGTGGGGGATCACGACGCTCTTCGAAGGCATCGAGGAGCCCTGGCAGCTGGAACTGGCGGAAAGCTGCCAGGTCAACCTGATCCAGGGCTTCGTGCTGGCCAGGCCGCAACTGGCGCCGACCGAATTCGCCGTCTTCTCCGGTCCGCAACAGGCTGGCGGAACGCCGGAGGCCGAAGCAGCGGCGCAGCCTGAACCGCCGTTTGCCGAACCGGCCGATGCGCCCGCCGAAGCGCCAACGCAGGTGGTGGACTTTTCCGCGGGCGCGGATGCCGCTAAGATGCCAGCCGTTGATCGGCGGTCATCGCTCAAGGGCGGCTGGGGGCAGCCTGCCCGCGTCTTCGGACGCAGGGGCCGCCATGTCTGACAGGCCGTCGCTGGCAGGAGGCACGCCGTCGTGACCGATACGCCGTTTTCGGAAGGGGCCGGACCGGTCGCGGAACTGGTTCGCGACGGCACCGGCCGTGCGCGGCTGAAGCTTGGCGAGATCTTCTTCGAAACCGTCTTCCAGCCGGCGTTCCGCGTGCGTGGCACGCAACTGGTTCCCGATTTCGCCACCGCGCGGATCCGCCCCTATGGCAACGTGAACGCGCGGGCCGTGCTGCGGCGCCTGACCTCCGGCCCGGGCGCCGGCCAGGCCAATGCCCTGGCGCGGTCCAACCTCGGATTTCTCGATCCGGACTCCTTGTGTTTCTGCGAGGATCACCTGCTGCCGGATTCGCTGGCCGGGGGCGCGCTGGACCAGCTTCTCGCGGCCGCCGGCGATGCCTTCATGATGCCGGACCAGATCGTGTGGCGCCTGTCGCTGCCGGTTGCCGGCAAGGCCGGCGCCGAGATCGCGCGGGCGAGGGAGGCGGGCGTGCGCATCGCGCTCAGGATCACGCAGGAAGATCCGGCCATGGCCATCGCGGCGGCTCGCGAACACGGCGCGGAGATGGTTCATCTCGGCGTCGAATGGTCGGGCGCC
Organism: Zhengella mangrovi; assembly: GCF_002727065.1. Taxonomy (GTDB): domain Bacteria; phylum Pseudomonadota; class Alphaproteobacteria; order Rhizobiales; family Rhizobiaceae; genus Zhengella; species Zhengella mangrovi. Next base: position 29,694 of record NZ_PDVP01000021.1, read on the forward strand.
TGGCTGGAAAACGTCGCGGCGGCGCGCACGCTGCTGGCGGCCATGGTGCAGCGGCTGGTCGATGCCGGCTGCGGCGTCTCGATGACCGGCCTGACCTCGGCGGCGCAACTGGATGCCGCGCTGGCAGCCGGTGTCGAATGGGTGCAGGGCGGCTACCTGGCTGCCGCGATCGGCGCCGGGCGGGCGACGGGCTGGAAGCCGCTGAATGGCCAGGCCCTGCGCAAGGCCGAACACAAGGTCACCCTGATCCGGCCGCCGCAACCGCCGAGGCATCAGCAATATTGATCGACGGGTGCGGTCTTTTGACTGGTCGCGGCCCGGGCCGCGCGGCATGATCGGCGCAGCCACGGGAAGCCAGATCATGCTCACGCTCTATTCCATGCCCAGTTCCGGAAACAGCTACAAGGTCCGGCTGCTGTTCGCCAAGCTGGGCATTCCGTTCCGCCACGTCGCCGCCGAGTACGGGTCCGGCGTGACCACCAGCGCGGAATTCCGGGCGCTCAACCCGCATGGCCGCGTCCCGCTGGTCCGGTTCGAGGACGGGCGCGTGCTGTCGGAATCCAATGCCATCCTCCTCTATTTCGCGGAAGGAACGCGGTTCCTGCCGGAGGACCGGTTCGACCAGGCCAAGGTGCACCAATGGATGTTCTGGGAGCAGAACTCGCATGAGGCGACCATCGCGGTGCGGGCTGCGATCCTCAGCTACGAGCACCGGGCAGGCGAGCGCCGGCCCGAGATCCTCGACCCGCTGCTGGACGCGGGGCATCGCAACCTCGCGACGATGGACGTGCAACTGGCAAAGACGCCGTTCCTGGCGGGGAACAGTCTGAGCGCGGCCGATCTCTGCCTCTATGCCTATACCCATAGTGCGGAGACGCGCGGCGGCTTCGACCTGTCGCGGTTCCCGGCGGTGTCGGCATGGCTGGCCCGGGTGGAGGCCGATGCGCCGCACGTGCCGCTGTCCTGGCTCGGTGACAATCCGGCGTGATCCTTTTCGTCGCGGCATGCAATCCCGGCTTGCCTTCCCGCGCGTCCGCGCCATCATGAAAGGGAAGGGATTGTCCCCGCTTGGGGAGCCAAGGAGTACCCCGATGCAAAAGCCTGTTCGAGAGCATTTCCGCTTTGCGGCCTGTCGCTCCAATGCTCTTTATCGTTATCCTGACGCAATTGCGGACGCCAGACCGGCATCCACTTTCGCCGGAATTGCCCTGGCACTTGTTGCCAGCCTGGCCGCGGCCACGCCGGCGCAGGCGATCAACCGCTACAACGTCGACCATCGCAGTTGCGACGACGTGCATGACATCATCGACGACGATGGCGCCGCCATCCTGCGCTACACCTCGCCGTCGGGGTCCGGGATGACGCTGTACGACCGGTTCGTCCGGCACGGCGGCTACTGCCCGACCGGGCAGGTGGCGACGCCGGTCTATATCCCGGTCGCCGGCACGCGGTCGTGCCCGGTTCTTGCCTGCAAGGACCCGGTCTGGCAGGAAAACGACTGAGGCGGTTTCGGGCGGCCGGACAACCGGCCGCCGTTTTCCGTGTCCCGGCCTAGGCGAAATAGGCCTGCAGCGGACGGACCTCGAGGTTGCCCGCCTTCAGCGCGACGATGGCATGGGCCACCGCATCGGCGCCGGCAATCGTGGTGTAATAGGGCACCTTCTGCATCAGCGCGGCGCGGCGCAGCGACTTGGAATCCGAGACCGCCTTCTGGCTGTCGGTCGTGTTGAACACGATCTGGACCTGGCGGTTGCGGATGGCATCCTCGACGTGCGGACGGCCTTCCAGCACCTTGTTGATCTTTTCCGCCTCGACGCCGTTCTCGGCCAGGAAGCGCTGGGTTCCGCCGGTCGCCATCACCCGGAAGCCTGCGCCGGCAAGGCGACGGACGGCGGGCAGGACGGCGGCCTTGTCCTCGTCGCGAACCGAGACGAAGAGCGTGCCGGTGCGCGGCAGGTCGACGCCGGCGCCGAGCTGCGCCTTGGCGAAGGCCAGGTGATAGTCGCGGTCAAGGCCCATCACCTCGCCGGTCGAGCGCATTTCCGGCCCGAGCAGCGTGTCGACGCCGGGGAAGCGGGCGAAGGGGAAGACCGCTTCCTTGACCGCGATGTGGCCCATGTTGTTCACGTCGGGCTTGTCGCCATAGTGGTCGAAGGCCGGGTCCAGCTTCTCGCCGGCCATGATGCGCGCGGCGATCTTGGCGATCGGACGGCCGATGGTCTTGGCGACGAAGGGCACGGTGCGCGAGGCGCGCGGGTTGACTTCCAGGATGTAGACCGTGCCGTCCTTGATGGCATATTGCACGTTCATCAGGCCGCCGACCTTGAGGGCGCGGGCAAGCGCCACGGTCTGGGCCTCCAGTTCGGCGACCATCGCCTTGTCGAGCGAATGGACGGGCAGCGAGCAGGCGCTGTCGCCGGAGTGGATGCCGGCTTCCTCGATGTGTTCCATGATGCCGGAGACGAAGGTGTTCTCGCCGTCGCACAGGCAGTCGACGTCGACCTCGATGGCGCCGGTCAGGTAGGTGTCGAAGAGCAGCGGGTTGCGGCCGAGCAGGGTGTTGATCTGGCCGGTCTTGTCGTTGGGATAGCGCGCCTTGATGTCCTCGGGCACCAGTTCCGGCACCGTGCCGAGCAGGTAGTTGGACAGCATGGTGTCGTCGTGGATGATCTGCATGGCGCGACCGCCGAGCACGTAGGACGGGCGCACGACCAGCGGGAAGCCCAGTTCGCCGGCCACCAGGCGCGCCTGCTCCACCGAGTAGGCGATGCCGTTCTTCGGCTGGGTCAGGTCCAGCTTCATCAGCAGCTTCTGGAAACGGTCACGGTCCTCGGCCAGGTCGATGGCATCCGGCGAGGTGCCGAGAATGGGAATGCCGGCCTTTTCCAGCGCGTCGGCGAGCTTCAGCGGGGTCTGGCCGCCGAACTGGACGATGACACCGTGCAGCGTGCCGCGGGCCTGCTCGGCGCGCAGGATCTCCAGCACGTCCTCGGCGGTCAGCGGCTCGAAGTAGAGCCGGTCGGAGGTGTCGTAGTCGGTCGACACGGTCTCCGGGTTGCAGTTGATCATGATCGATTCATAGCCGGCGTCGGCCAGCGCGAAGGCGGCATGACAGCAGCAGTAGTCGAACTCGATGCCCTGGCCGATGCGGTTCGGGCCGCCGCCGAGGATGACGACCTTCTTGCGGTCGGACACCCCGGCCTCGTCGGCCAGCGCGCCGGCGAAGGGCGTTTCGTAGGTGGAGTACATGTAGGCGGTCGGCGAGGCGAACTCGGCCGCGCAGGTATCGATGCGTTTGAAGACCGGATGAACGTCGAGCTTCTGGCGGTGCGCCTTGACGGCGGCCTCCTCCTGCCGGGTCAGCGAGGCGAGGCGGGAGTCGGAGAAGCCCATGGCCTTGAGCATGCGCAGGTTCTGCGCGTCGCCGGGCAGGCCATGCTCGCGGATGCGGGCCTCCATGTCGACGATGGCCTTGAGCTGTTCGAGGAACCACATGTCGATGCGGCACATCTCGTGGATATCGGCGAGCGTGGTGCCAAGCCGCATGGCCTGGGCGACCATGCGCAGGCGGTCGGGCGTCGGCGTGCCGATGGCGGCGCGAATGGCGTTGCGGTTGTCTTCGCCGCCGAGGCCCGGGATCTCGATCTCGTCAAGGCCGGTCAGGCCGGTCTCGAGACCGCGCAGGGCCTTCTGCAGGGACTCGGCGAAGGTGCGGCCGATGGCCATGACCTCGCCGACCGACTTCATGGCCGTGGTCAGGACGGGCTGGGAGCCGGGGAACTTCTCGAAGGCGAAACGCGGGATCTTGGTGACGACATAGTCGATCGACGGCTCGAAGGAGGCCGGCGTGGCGCCGCCGGTGATGTCGTTCTCCAGCTCGTCGAGCGTGTAGCCGACGGCGAGGCGGGCGGCGACCTTGGCGATCGGGAAGCCGGTGGCCTTGGAGGCGAGAGCCGAAGAGCGCGAGACGCGCGGGTTCATCTCGATGACGACGAGGCGGCCGTTCTCCGGGTTGACGGCGAACTGCACGTTCGAGCCGCCGGTCTCGACGCCGATCTCGCGCAGCACCGCGATGGAGGCGTTGCGCATGACCTGGTATTCCTTGTCGGTCAGCGTCAGCGCCGGCGCGACGGTGATGGAATCGCCCGTGTGCACACCCATCGGGTCGATGTTCTCGATGGAGCAGATGATGATGCAGTTGTCCGCCCTGTCGCGGACCACTTCCATCTCGTATTCCTTCCAGCCGAGCACGCTTTCCTCGATGAGGACCTCGGTCGTCGGCGAGGCGTCGAGGCCAGACTGGATGATCTGGAAGAACTCCGCCTCGTTGTAGGCGATGCCGCCTCCGGTGCCGCCGAGCGTGAAGGACGGACGGATGATGGCGGGCAGGCCGACCTCGTCGAGCGCGGTGGCGGCAATGCCCATGGCATGGCGCATGTAGCGCTGCTTGCGGTCGCCCTCTCCGAGGTTCCACTCGGTTTCCAGGTCGTCGAGCGCCTTGTCGAGATCGTCGCCGGAAAGCCGGGCCTTGATCTCGGCGCGCTTGGTCTCGTGGGCCTTGCGGTCGGCATCCTTGACGTCGGTGGCATTGGCCAGCATCGACTTGGGCGTCTCCAGCCCGATCTTGGCCATGGCCTCGCGGAAGAGGGCGCGGTCCTCGGCCTTGTCGATCGCCTCGGCGTTGGCGCCGATCATCTCCACGCCGTAGCGCTCGAGGATGCCCATGCGGCGCAGCGACAGCGCGGTGTTGAGCGCCGTCTGTCCGCCCATGGTTGGCAGCAGGGCGTCCGGGCGCTCCTTGGCGATGATCTTGGCGACGACTTCCGGGGTGATCGGCTCGACGTAGGTGGCGTCGGCCAGTTCCGGGTCGGTCATGATGGTGGCCGGGTTGGAATTGACCAGGATGATGCGGTAGCCCTCGGCCTTGAGCGCCTTGCAGGCCTGGGTGCCGGAATAGTCGAATTCGCAGGCCTGGCCGATGATGATGGGGCCGGCTCCGATGACGAGGATCGACTTGATATCTGTACGCTTTGGCATGGGTGTCTTCCGGCTCTCGTTCGCGCGCAAAGGCCGGCTCGGAAAACCGGCCGGCGGCGGGACTCGTTCGTTCAAGGCTAGGTGGGCCTTATAGGGGAGAGGATCACGCGAGGGAACCCCGGAAATGGCGAATGTGCACCGGGAATCGACGGCATCGCGCGCCGGGTGGCACAGCAGTGGAAAACAGGGCCGGCCGGCGCTGGAACCCCGCTATCCGAGCCAGGCTTTCACATCCGCCATGTTGCCGCGGCTGACGGGCACGTCCGCGCCGTCGGTGGTGCGGATCAGCGTGCGGCCGTTCCTGCCCGGTTCGCGGATGACCCCGGCCACGCCGTCCCTCGCCACCCAGTGGGAGCGGTGGACCTGCAGTCCGTCCACGGGGGAGGCCTCGCGGATGGCATCGGCCAGGCGCATCAGCACCATCTCGCGGCCGCGCGCGGTGACGACCAGCACGTAGTGGTCCTGCACCTCCAGGCGCACCAGGGCGCCGCGCTTGCCGGTGGCCAGGCGGTCCAGCAGGGCAGGGCGGGGCGGCTGTGAACGGCCGGCCGGTGCTTCGGGTTCATCGCTGCTCTCGCGGGCCGTGACCGCATCGGGCGCCGACGCCAGATCATCCGCCGTCTTCGTGCCGTCCAGCGCCATCCACGACAACAGGCACATGACGAGCGCGATGGGCAGGGCGGTCGCGGCATCGGAGGCATATTCCGCCAGGCTGATCGGGGCGCCCCGGAACGCGGCGTTGACGAGCAGCAGCATCAGCGCCATCGGCAGCACGGCGAGCGCGGCGCCGACGAGCATGCGCGGCAGCACGTGGCCGATCCAGCCCGCCAGCGCAGCGTCAAAGAAGGCGACGAAGACAAGCGCGAGCATCCAGGCAAAGGCCTGCACGATCAGCCAGTAACCCAGGCGGGCGGGCAGGGCGAGGCCCTCCAGCGTGCCGAACGGGCCGACCGACGTGAAGAGAACGACCACGGCGCCGAACACCAGCCAGATGCGGGGATTGGCGAGGATCGACTGCAATTCGCGAAGCGTGGATTGCAGAATGGTCTCTTTCACGAATTTCTCCGGCGGGTCGGCGCATGGTCCGTTGAGAAGCAGGGCCGACCATGGCGTCGTGGCGTCGAAATCGCAACGGGCAATCGCCCTTTCAACGGAGTTTTCGCCATGACGCTCGACCCGGTCCTGACTGCGCCGCTGGCCATCCAGATCCACGTCTTCACCGTCGTTCCCGCCGCCGTTCTGGGTGCCTGGGTCCTCTACGGCCGCAAGGGCACCCCGCTGCACAGGCTGCTTGGCCGGGTGTGGGTGTTCCTCATGGCGGCGACGGCGCTGTCCTCCTTCTTCATCCACACCATCCGCATGATCGGGCCGTTCTCGCCGATCCACCTGCTCTCGGTCCTGACGCTCTTTTCCTGCTGCTACATCATCTGGTCGGCGCGGACGCGACGGCTGAAAGCCCACCGCCAGGCCGTCCTGGCGCTCTACTGGGGCGGCATCGGGCTGGATGGCGCCTTCACCATCGTGCGGGGGCGGATCATGAACCAGGTGGTGCTCGGCGGCGCCAATGCCTGGCCGCTGGCCATCGCCGCCGCGGTTGTCTGCGCGGGGGTTCTCGCCCATGTCTACCGCGGCGGCCGGTTCACGTGGACGGCACGGCGCAAGACAGCGGGCACGGCCCTGGCGGCCGCCGCCAGCCCGGTCTTGCTGCTCGCGTCCCACCAGGATGCCCATGCCGCACCGGGTGCCGCGCAGATCGTCACCGGCGCGCCGGTCTGGGTCTGGCCGCTGCTCGCCGCGCTCCTCGCGCTGGGGTGGCTGCGGTCGCGGCCGCGGGTCGTCCACCGGGTGCAGGTGATGATCCTGCCCTTCGTGTTCGCCGGCCTCGGCGCATGGTCCTTCTTCAGCAACGGCGCCTCGCTTGCCGCGGGCGCGGCGCTGGTCGCGGCCATTGCCGCCGGGTCCATGGCCGGGCAGATGCTGGCGCGGCGCGGCCCTTCCTTCGTGGACGAGAACGACATGGTGCACCTGCCGGGCGAATGGGTGTCCATGGCGCTGATCCTGGCGATCTTCGTGGCCCGGTTCGCCGCCGGCGCGGCGAGGGGTATCAACCCCGACCTCGACCATGCGCTGGTCATCGCCGTCCCGCTGGCCCTCGTTTCCGGTTTTTCCATCGGCCTGACGGCCATGCGGGCCATCGTGCAGTCGACCCGGTAACGCCCCGATACCGTTTCATGCCGGCATGCCCCGTCCGGGTCCAGTTGAACCCGGACGGGGTTTGCTGCATTAAAGGTCATCGATCATCCACGGAGTGAGCACGATGCGCTGGAAGGGCCGAAGGCAGTCGGACAATGTCGAGGATCTTCGCGGCCAGAGCGGCGGCTACAACCGCGGGATCGAGCGCGGCGGCGGACGCATCCGCATTCCCATGGGCGGGCGTGGCGGCATGGGCGGCGCGCGCGGCGGCGGCCTTTCCGGCATCGTCATGCTCGTCATCCTGTTCTTCGTGCTCAAGGCCTGCGGCATCGACCCGCTGCAGATCCTGGCCGGCGGCGGCCTGGACCAGGTGACGACGCCGCAGACGCAGACCAGCGGGCGCGCAAACGCGCCGGCGCAGGACGAGACCACGCAGTTCATGCGCACGGTGCTGGCCGAGACCGAAGACGTGTGGAACGGCATCTTCCAGGCGGAAGGGCTGAATTATACAGAGCCGACCATGGTGCTGTTTTCCGGCCAGGTGCGCTCGGCCTGCGGCTTCGCCTCGTCGGCCTCCGGCCCGTTCTACTGCCCGGGCGACCGGAAACTCTACCTCGACACCTCGTTCTTCGACCAGCTTGCCCGCCAGTTCAAGGCATCGGGTGACTTCGCCCAGGCCTATGTCGTGGCGCACGAGGTGGGCCATCACGTGCAGAACCTGATCGGCGTGCTGCCGAAGTTCAACAAGATGCGCCAGTCGATGAGCGAGGTGGAAGCCAACCACATGTCGGTGCGCGTCGAGCTGCAGGCCGACTGCTTCGCTGGCATCTGGGCGCATTACACGGCGCAGAAGGGCCTGCTGGAAAAGGGCGACATCGAGGAGGCATTGAACGCGGCGCACCAGATCGGCGACGACACGCTGCAGAAGCGCAGCCAGGGCTATGTCGTGCCGGACAGCTTCAACCACGGCACGTCGCAGCAGCGGGCGACTTGGTTCGCCACCGGCCTGAAGAGCGGCAAGCTCTCGGCCTGCGACACGTTCAACAACCCGATCTGAGCGGTCGGAAACCGCCAGCGATCAGCGGCAAACGAGAAAAAGGGCGGTCTGCGATGGCGGGCCGCCCTTCGATTGTTCTCGCAGCAGGCCGGAAGCGCTCAGCGTTCGGCCAGGGCCGGCTCGCCCTTGCGGGCGCGGATCATGTTGGCGAAGCGCTGGAACAGGTAGTGGCTGTCCTGCGGGCCCGGCGAGGCTTCCGGGTGGTGCTGGACCGAGAACACCGGGCGTCCGGTGAGGGTCAGGCCGCAGTTGGAGCCGTCGAACAGCGACACGTGCGTTTCCTGCACGCCTTCCGGCAGGCTGTCGCTGTCGACCGCGAAGCCGTGGTTCATCGACACGATCTCGACCTTGCCGGTGGTGTGGTCCTTGACCGGGTGATTGGCGCCGTGATGGCCCTGGTGCATCTTGGACGTCTTCGCGCCCAGCGCCAGCGCCAGCATCTGGTGGCCGAGGCAGATGCCGAAGACCGGGATGTCGGTCTTCAGCAGCTCGCGGATCATCGGCACGGCATATTCGCCGGTCGCCTCCGGGTCGCCGGGACCGTTGGACAGGAAGATGCCATCCGGCTTCAGCGCAAGGATGTCCTCGGCGGAGGTGCGCGCCGGCACGATGGTGACCTTCGCGCCGAGGCCCGCGAGCAGGCGCAGGATGTTGCGCTTGACGCCGAAATCGACGGCGACGATGTGCATGCGGTCGCCGGCGCCGGCGCCGAAGCCCTCGTCCCAGACCCAGGGGGTCTCGGACCAGGCGGCCGACTGGCCGGAGGTGACCTCTTTGGCAAGGTCGAGCCCGACGAGGCCGTGCCAGGCCTTGGCGCGTGCCTTGAGGTCGTCGATGTCGAAGCGACCGTCCGGATCGTGGGCGATGACGCCGTTGGCCATGCCCTTCTCGCGGATCAGCGTGGTGAGCGCGCGCGTATCGACGCCGGCCATGGCGATGATGCCGCGCTGCTTCAGCCAGGCGTCGAGGTGGGAGGCGGCCCGGTAGTTGGACGGGTTGGTGACATCGGCCTTGAACACCGCGCCGACGGCGCCGTGGCGCGCGGCCGGGGCCAGGTCCTCGATGTCCTCGTCATTGGTGCCGACATTGCCGATGTGCGGGAAGGTGAAGGTGACGATCTGGCCGGCGTAGGACGGGTCGGTGAGGATTTCCTCGTAGCCGGTCAACGCGGTGTTGAAGCAGACCTCCGCCTGCACGGCGCCGGTGGCGCCGAGGCCGCGGCCCTCGATGACGGTGCCATCGGCCAGAACGAGCAGGGCGGTGGGGCGGACAATGGTCCAGGGGGCGGTGGATGCGGTCATGGCTGAACTCCGTCGTCGTGCGCCGGCGGGCAATTTCGGGATTTCTGGGCGTTTCGGCTGCGGACCCATACACCTTGAAACCGGAAAGGACCAGTGCCATATGCTGCGCATGCACAAAAACGGACGCCTGCGGCCCGGCACAAAGCCGGCGCAGGATCGTGCCCGTCCGCCGGAATCAACGGCGCATTTGACGCATCGTCAACCGAAAACTAGCTGTTGAAAAATTGAAAGCACAAATTTTTCAAATACTTGCTTGTTTTCGAAACGATTTGCATCATGCGCTGCTCGGCGGTAAATTCACAGCGCTTTAAAGGAGGCAATCCATCATGCGCGATGCAATCGCCGCGGCGCTCAAAGAGGCGCTCAAGGCCAAGGACAAACGCCGCGTCTGCACGCTCCGGCTCATCCATGCCGCGGTCACGGACCGGGACATCGCCAACCGGGGTGCGGGCAAGGATCCGGTCTCCGACGAGGATATCCTGCTGATCCTGGCGAAGATGGTGAAGCAGCGCGAGGAATCGGCGAAAGCGTTCGAGGACGGCGCGCGGCTGGACATGGCCGACCAGGAGCGCCAGGAAATCGCTGTCATCCGCGAGTTCCTGCCGCGCCAGCTCTGCGAGGACGATACGCGGGCCGCCGTGCGCCAGGTCATCGACGACATCGGTGCGGAAGGCCTGCGCGACATGGGCCGCTGCATGGCGGCGCTCAAGGAGCGCTACCCGGGGCAGATGGATTTCGCCAAGGCCAACGGCTTCGCCAAGACGATGCTGCAATAGCGGTCCGGCCGCATCACGGAAACGGTTCAGGCCCCGGCGTTCGACGCCGGGGCTTTTTAGTTGCGGGTCATAGGGATGGCCGCGTGAGCATGAGCCAGACGATGACCAGCACCGCGGCGAAGGCGGGAAAACCGAAGGCGAACCACCAGCGGTACAGCCGGTGATACGCATCCGGCAGCGGCCGGCCGGCATCGCGCGCTTCCACCGCGAGGTCGCGCATGCGGACCTGCATCCAGACGACGGGAAGCCAGAACAGGCCGACAAGGACATAGAGGGCGAGCGACCAGCCGACCCAGCCTTGCAGGACGGGCCAGCCGACCTGGCGTGCCAGCAGATAGCCGGTGACCGGCTGGAGAACCACGGCCGTGGCCGTGAAGACGGTATCGGCGAGCACGACGATGCCCGCGACATGGGCGACCAGGCGCGCATCGCGCGTGCGGTTCGAGATCATCATGAAAAAGGCGATGCCGGCGCCGGTCCCGAGCAGGACCGTCGCGCCGACGACATGGGCGAAGCGGACGAGATCCTCGGTCATCGGTCCTCCATGAGCAGCCAGACCATGGCGGCCAGCATCATCGCGGGAAAGACCTTGACCATTGGCCCGAGCGGATCGGCCCAGAGACCGGGTGCGGCCGGCAGGCTGGCGGCGAGATAGGCGGCGGAGAGGACCAGCATTCCAAGCGCCGCGCGCTTGGCCCAGGGCCGCCAGAGGATCGCCAGTCCGAGCGCGATATCGGCCAGCGCGCCGCCGAAGACGGCCGGGCCGCTGATCCATGCCGGGACCGCGCGATCCTGGAGCACGGCCATGGCCCGGGCCGGGTCGAGCAGCGTGACGAGGCCGGAGAAACACCAGAAGAGGGCAAGCACGGCGATGGCCAGCGGCACGGCGAGGAAGGCGCGGGCGTAGAGGCGCTCCTGCCGGGTGGCCGGCAGCAGGCGGAGGGTCTCGTCCAGCGACCGGCAGGGGGCGCCGCCGGCAGCCTGCCAGGGCCCCGGGTCGCCGCGGATGCCATCGCCCAGCGCCGTCAGTGCCGTTGTCCGGAAGGGCGAGCGCCAGCCAAGGTGGCCAAGGGCATCGGCGACGCGGCCGGCGAGCGTGAGAAGCATACCCGGCATGGCCGGGCGCCAGGCCGGCGGCGGCCAGCCCTGCCATCGCCGCACGGCGGCAACGAGATCGGGGAAGCTGCGCGTTTCGGCTTCCGTCAGGTCGGCGATGGTGCCGGCGGGGATGTCGCGCCGGGCGGCGGCGGTGACGGCGGCGGCGACGTCACCGACCCAGACCGTCTGTACCGGGGCTTCGGGCAGGATGACCGGCTGGACGAGCGGGAGGGCGGCGGCTGCACGCAACAGCGCGGTTCCGCCGTAGGCCTCGGACGAGAGGACCAGGGTCGGGCGCAGGATCACCCAGTCCTCCAGCCCGGACGCCAGCAGCGCATCGCCGCGCGCCTTGGTGCGGAAGAAAGCCGTGGACGCGGTATCGCTGACGCCGGCCGCCGAGATCTGGACCACGCGCAGCGGCAATGGCGCAGCGGCGTCGACGAGGCGGGCAACGGCCGTGACGTGGATGGCTTCCAGGCTGTCGCGCGCGCCGTCCTGCAGCGCGCCGGAGGCATTGACGAGGACGTCGGCGCCGGCGAGCAGGTCGCGCCATTCATCGACGGTCATTGCCGGGATGTCGCGGATCACCCAGTCCGCCGCGGGATCGCAGGCCATGGCCGAGGCGCGCGAGCGCCCGACGCCGGTGACGGCGAAGCCGGCGCGGGCAAGCGCCCGCATGCAGGCGGAACCGATCAGCCCGTATCCACCCAGAACAATCGCCTTCGTTCCTGACACCGTCACCCCCTCGACTTGCTGCGGTCCATCCTGCCGTCAAAGGGTTGGTTTGGCGACCCCGGTCCCGCCGGCGCGTCAAATCCGGCGGCCGTGGGGCACTTTCAGCCAGGCCCGTTCGTGGGCGTAGTAGAGCAGGGACTTGGTGACCACCTCGGTCATGCCGATGGCGGCGGCAAGCCGGATGCTGCCGGTCATGACGAGCGAGATGAGCATCGTGTCGATCGTGCCGAGGGTTCGCCAGGATATGGCCTTGGCCAGGCTGCGGGTGTGGGTTTCCATGTCCCTGAATTCTCCGAATGATGCCCGGACGCTACCATGCCGGCGCGGTTTGCGGAGCAGAGCCGGCGCTCGCGGGAGGGGCAAAAAGGAGAACGGTTTTCCGGATTGCCCGGTCCGTGGAGAAGCGTTTCGCGCGCCCGTGGCCACGCATCTTGTCCGGGCATGGCCGCCCTCCATTGAAACGCTTCAATGCTCTATGCTTCAGTACTTCCGAAATACCGGACGCGAAACCGGCAACCACTTTCGCTGTAATTGTGCTCCCTGGTGCGCAATTCCGGACGCGAAACCGGCAGCCACTTTCGCTGGAATCGTGCTCCCTGGTGCGCAATTCCGGACGCGAAACCGGCAACCACTTTCGCTGGAATCGTGCTTCCTGGTGCGCAATTCCGGACGCGAAACCGGCAACCACTTTCGCTGGAATTGCTCCAGGTCACCGACGACGAGGACCGGCCCATGTTCTGGAAGGAGATCGATGCCTTCATCCCCGAACCGCTCGCGGCGGCGGTCGAGGCGGCCTATGGCGTTTTCGCGCGCTACACGCTTTCCGGCGTGATCGTGCATTGCGACTGCCCGGTCTGCATGACGGCTGAAACGGCGCAGGCGCTCTCGGTGCGGCCGCTCAAGGAGATTTCGCCGGGCCTGCTTGCCGAGTACACCAACTCGGCCCATGGCTACGACCACGGGCGGATCGAGCACGAGTTCAAGCATTTCCTGCCACGCTACCTCGACCTGATCGCGCAATGCGACCCGCCGTCGGCGCTGGACCTCGCGCCCTGTCTCGACCGGCTCGGGCATGCCGGCTACCGGGTGCGCTGGCCGGCTGCGGAAGCCGAGGCCGTCGACCGCTTCTTCGTGGAATATCTCAAGGCCTGCGTGTTCCAGCTCGGCCTGGTCCGGTGGCCGGCCGGCCTGCGGCTCGCGTTCGACCTGGACGATGTGCTGATCATGATCGCGCGGGCGGGGGGCGATTTCGACGCGGCGCTCGCGGCATTCGACGACAGCGGCGACCCTGAAGCCGCCGTCCACATGGCGAGTCTCAGGCGCAACGTGGCCTGGCAGGACGGGGACCCGGTCTACCGCGATCCGTTCCTGGAGGAATATCCGGAAGCCGCGGGCAAGCTGGGCGCCTTCCTGGTGCGCGACAGCGTCAGCACCCGCATTCTCGGCGCGGCGGCGCTGCTGGACGACGCCGACTACGACGACGTTCTCGACCTCGGGCTTTGACGCGCCCGACACGGCGGCTGGCCTGTGGATTGCGGGGCTTGCGGTTCTTCGCGCTCGCAGGAACGGGCACAAGGCCTTATATGGAGGGCGAACAAGGGCTCCCCGATGCGTTTTCCGCAATCCTTCCTCGACGAGATCAGGGACCGCGTGCCGATTTCGGCCGTGGTGGGATCGCGCGTGAGCTTCGATCGCAAGAAATCCAACCCCGGCAAGGGGGACTACTGGGCCTGCTGCCCCTTCCACGGCGAAAAGACGCCGAGCTTCCATTGCGAGGACCGCAAGGGCCGCTATCACTGCTTCGGCTGCGGCGTGTCGGGCGACCATTTCCGTTTCCTGACCGAACTGGATGGCATGCCGTTTCCCGAGGCGGTGGAACGGATCGCGGAGATGGCCGGCGTGCCGATGCCGGCGCGCGATCCCGAGGCGGAACGGCGCGAGCAACAGCGGGCGTCGCTGACGGACGTGATGGACATGGCGGCCCGCTTCTTCGAGGAGAAGCTGCAGTCGGCCGATGGCGCCAAGGCGCGGGCCTACCTGCGCGGGCGCGAGCTCGGCTCGGCCATCCAGCGCGAGTTCCGGCTCGGCTATGCCCCGGACAGCCGCAACGCGCTGAAGGAATTCCTGGCCTCCAAGGGGGTCGGCAAGGACCAGATCGAGGCCTGCGGCCTGGTCGTGCACGGGCCGGAGATCCCGGTGTCCTACGACCGCTTCCGCGACCGCATCATGTTCCCGATCACGGATACGCGGGGGCGGGTGATCGCCTTCGGCGGCCGCGCCATGTCGGCCGACGTGCCGGCCAAGTATCTCAACTCGCCGGAAACCGAGCTCTTCCACAAGGGCCGCGTGCTCTACAACCACGGGCCGGCGCGCCGCGCGGCCCAGGAGGCCGGAACCGTGGTTGCCGTGGAAGGCTACATGGACGTGATCGCGCTGGCGCAGGCGGGCATCCGCCACGCGGTGGCGCCGCTCGGCACCGCCCTGACCGAAGAGCAGATGGACCTGCTGTGGCGCATCGGCGGCGAGCCCATTCTCTGCTTCGACGGCGACCAGGCCGGGCTGAAGGCGGCCTGGCGGGCCGCCGACCTGATCCTGCCATCGGTCAAGCCCGGCCACACGGCGCGTTTCGCGCTGCTGCCCGAGGGGCAGGACCCGGACGACCTGATCAAGGGCTCGGGCGTGGACGCCATGCAGGCCGTGCTCAACGAGGCGCGGCCGCTGGCCGACCTGATCTGGATGCGCGAAACCGCCGGCGGCGTGTTCGATACGCCCGAACGGCGGGCGGAACTGGAAAAGCGGCTGCGCGACGCGGTGTTCCGGATCCAGGACGAGAGCGTCCGTCACCATTACCTGCAGGACATGCGCGAGCGGGCACAGAGCTTCTTCGGCGCTCCGCCGCGGCGGGGGCCGGGCGAGCGGGGGCGGGGAAACGACCGCGGCGGTCCGCGCTTCGGCGGCGGCGCGAGCAGCCGGTTCGCGGTCTCGGAAAGCCTGACCCGGTCGGCGCTGGTGCGGCGCGCCCAGGGCGGCCTGCCGCTGCGCGAGGCCGTGCTGGTGCTGTCGCTGGCCAACCACCCGGTCCTGCTCGATCAGCATTTCGAGGATTGCGACCAGCTCGACCTGGAGAGCCCGGACCTGCGCCGCCTGCTGGCCGTGCTGTTCGACGCGCTGGCGCACGGGCGGGCGGGCAACCGCGACGAGACCCTGGCGGCGGTACGCGAGGCGGGCCTCGGCGACGTGCTCGACCAGGCGGACGGGCTGGTGCGGCGTGCGCGCCAGTGGACGGCGCTCGGCGAGGCGGCGTCGGAGGACGCGCGCGAAGGATTCCTGCAGGCCCTGCACTTGCACCGGTCGGCGCGCGGCTTACATAAGGAACTCAAGGCGGCGGAACTGGCACTGGCAAGCGAACCGACGGACGCCAATTACCGCAGGCTGCTCGATATTCAGGACCAGATGCGCCAGGCGCGCACCACGGAGGCGATCATCGACGGGTTCGGTGTGGCCTCGGGACGCGGGCGGGTTCGCGGATCGTCCTGAACGGGCGGGAACGCAGGACTGATTCGCATTTTATGCCCGAATCATGGCATTGCCGGGTTGACGCAGGCGACAGAAAGCGGAATCAGACAAGTTTGGACCAGAGCAGAAGGCATTGCCGCGCCGGATCGGCGCAGCTCGCAACACGGGATCGCGGATTGTCTGTTTCGCTGCCGAACAGGGTTAAGGCCACTTTAACGGGCACCTTGCTAGTTGCAAGGTCCGTCCTAATATCATTCACCGGGGCCGTGTTCATTCCCTGAACCATGACACAGCAACCGACGACAAGGCCGGCGTGGCCGCGACACACGCCGATCGGAGAGAAAAAGAAGCATGGCGACCAAGGAAAAGGAAGAGGTTGAGACGGAAACCAACGCGCCCGACGGCCCGTTGCTCGACCTGACCGACAGCGCAGTCAAGAAGATGATCAAGGCCGCCAAGAAGCGCGGCTACGTGACGATGGACGAATTGAACGCCGTCCTGCCGTCCGAGGAGGTGACCTCCGAGCAGATCGAGGACACCATGTCGATGCTCTCCGACATGGGCATCACGGTCGTCGAGGACGACGAGCAGGGTGAAGACGACGCGTCGAAGGACAGCGGCGACGACGACGACGATTCCAACGAGGTCGCCACCCAGCAGGGCACCGCGGTCGCGACGTCGACCAAGCGCGAGCCGGCCGACCGGACGGACGACCCGGTGCGGATGTACCTGCGCGAAATGGGCTCGGTGGAACTGCTGTCGCGCGAGGGCGAGATCGCCATCGCCAAGCGGATCGAGGCCGGTCGCGAGACGATGATCGCCGGGCTGTGCGAAAGCCCGCTGACCTTCCAGGCGCTGATCATCTGGCGCGACGAACTCAACGAAGGCAAGATCCTGCTGCGCGAGATCATCGATCTCGAGGCCACCTATGCCGGCCCGGAAGCCAAGCAGGCACCGGCCGTTCCCACGCCCGAGGAAATCGAGGCGGCGAAGAAGGAACGCGAGGAAAAGGAACGCCAGGCCCGCCAGCCGCGCCGCCGCGACGACGACATCACCAATGTCGGCGGCGAAGGCCAGCAGGAGGAAGAGGAAGAGGACGAGGACGAGCAGAACCTGTCGCTGGCCGCCATGGAAGGCGAGTTGCGGCCGCAGGTCATGGAAACGCTCGACCTGATCGCCGACACCTACAAGAAGCTGCGCAAGCTGCAGGACCAGCAGGTGGAAAACCGCCTCGCGGCGGCCGGAACGCTGTCGCCGTCGCAGCAGCGCCGCTACAAGGAACTCAAGGACGCCGTCATCACCGCGGTGAAGTCGCTGTCGCTCAACAACCAGCGCATCGAGGCTCTGGTCGAGCAGCTCTACGACATCAAC
This sequence comes from Zhengella mangrovi, assembly GCF_002727065.1. Classification (GTDB taxonomy): domain Bacteria; phylum Pseudomonadota; class Alphaproteobacteria; order Rhizobiales; family Rhizobiaceae; genus Zhengella; species Zhengella mangrovi. The sequence continues at coordinate 46,778 of NZ_PDVP01000021.1, forward strand.
AAGCGGCTGGTGCAGAACGAGGGCCGGCTGCTGCGCCTGGCCGAGAGCTACGGCGTGCGCCGCGACAGCTTCCTGCAGGAATACCAGGGCAACGAGCTCGATCCGAACTGGATGAAGCACGTCGCCAACCTGTCCGCCAAGGGCTGGAAGGAATTTGCCAAGAGCGAGAAGGGCATGATCAACGACCTGAGGTCGGAGATCCAGAACCTGGCCCAGGAAACGGGCATCTCGATCGGCGAGTTCCGCAAGATCGTCAACCAGGTGCAGAAGGGCGAGCGCGAAGCAGCCATCGCCAAGAAGGAAATGGTGGAAGCCAACCTGCGCCTGGTGATCTCGATCGCGAAGAAGTACACCAACCGCGGCCTGCAGTTCCTCGACCTGATCCAGGAAGGCAACATCGGCCTGATGAAGGCAGTGGACAAGTTCGAGTATCGCCGCGGCTACAAGTTCTCCACCTACGCAACGTGGTGGATCCGGCAGGCGATCACCCGTTCGATCGCCGACCAGGCGCGCACGATCCGCATCCCGGTGCACATGATCGAGACGATCAACAAGATCGTCCGCACGTCGCGCCAGATGCTGCACGAGATCGGCCGCGAACCGACGCCGGAGGAACTGGCCGAGAAGCTGGCCATGCCGCTGGAGAAGGTGCGCAAGGTGCTCAAGATCGCCAAGGAGCCGATCAGCCTCGAGACGCCGGTGGGCGACGAGGAGGATTCGCACCTGGGCGACTTCATCGAGGACAAGAATGCTATCCTGCCCATCGATGCCGCCATCCAGGCCAACCTGCGCGAGACGACCACGCGCGTGCTGGCGTCGCTGACGCCGCGCGAGGAGCGCGTGCTGCGCATGCGTTTCGGCATCGGCATGAACACCGACCACACGCTGGAGGAAGTCGGTCAGCAGTTCTCGGTCACGCGCGAGCGTATCCGCCAGATCGAGGCGAAGGCGCTGCGCAAGCTCAAGCATCCCAGCCGCAGCCGCAAGCTGCGCAGCTTCCTCGACAGCTGAGCCTTCGGTTCATCGAAGACACCAAGGTGGCCCGGACGTCCGCGTCCGGGCCATTTTCGTTGGCCGGGGCCTGGCGGACGCGGTCCGGTGGCGCGAGCATTTCACAATCGGTGCGCATTCCTGTAAGCCTTGGCCGGACACCACGAGGAGGCAGGACCGATGTCCTTTCTGAAACGTCTGTTTGGCGGCGGTGCCGCACCGGAACCCAAGGTCGAGGCGATCGACTACGAGGGCTACGTGCTGACGCCGATGCCGAAGGCCGAGAACGGGATGTACCGGCTGCAGGGTCTGGTTGCGCGGGGCGAAGGCGATGGCCGGCGCGAGCACATGCTGATCCGCGCCGACATGTTCACCTCGGCGGAGGATGCGGCCGATGCCTTCCTGCGCAAGGCGCGCCTGCTGATCGACCAGCAGGGCGAACAGCTCTTCTCCTGAGATGGCGCAGACGCGGCTTTCCATCGCCACGAACGGCCAGGGTCTCTACGAGTTCACCGGCGAGGCGGAAGCCTTCGTCGGCGCGGCGGCCCCGGACGAGGGGCTGCTGACGGTCTTCGTCCAGCACACGTCCTGCTCGCTGCTGATCCAGGAAAATGCCGACCCGGACGTGCAACGCGACCTGGCCGCGTTCTTCGCGCGTCTCGTTCCGCCGTCCGATGACCCGTCGATGCGCTGGGTGGTGCACACCATGGAAGGGCCGGACGACATGCCCGCCCACATCAAGGCGGCGCTGACCCAGACCTCGGTTTCGATCCCGGTTTCGCGCGGAAAGCTGCTGCTCGGTACCTGGCAGGGGCTGTACCTGATGGAGCACCGCGACCGGCCGCACCGGCGCAGCGTCGTGCTGCACCTTTCCGCCTGAATGCGAACGCGGCCCTTATCGTTAACGCGGGGTTAGCCAATCCGGTGTTACCGGATGCCATGGCACATCGGTCTTCCCTGTCGCGTCTCGCGACCATCAGCGTCCTCGTCCTTTCCGTCTCCGGCCTTGCCGGGTGCGGCACCGCCGCCGTGGTCGGCGCCACATACGGCGTGACAAAAGCGGCGGTCAAAACGACGGTCGGCACGGCGAAGCTGGCCGGGCGCGGCGTGGTTGCCGCCGGCCGGGGCATGGCCGCCGCGGGCCGGGCGGTCATCCCGGACGGGAATGACGCGGGCGTCGACGACAGCCTGATGACCGGATCGATCGAGCGTCCGGCCGAAGCACCCGCTGCCGGGCGTGTTCCCGTGCCCTCCAGCCGCTACTGATCCGTTCGGCACCCCGAGACCGTTTCAGAAAAGCAAAAGGGCGCTGCCCGGAGGCAACGCCCTTTCGCCTGGGAGGATTGATCCGCCCGGTGCGCGATTACTGCGCGGGCGGGGTTGTCGTGGTGCCGTCGGCGGGCTGACCATCGGCCGGCGCGGCATTGTCGGCCGGGGCCGTTTCGGCCGGGGCGGTCTCAGGAGCCGCCGGAGCCTGCTCGGTGGCCGCCGGGGCGGGTTCGTCCTGCTTCACGGAGCCGGTCGCGGTGTTGTCGGTCGGCGCCTGCTCGGTGATGGTCGGGGTGCCGTCATTGGCGACCGTGTTCTCCGGCGTGGAACCGGAATAGATCCAGGCACCGACGGCTACGAGGGCGGCGATGGCCACGCCGGCAATCAGCCAGCCGGAACCACCGGAAGAAGCTTCGACACGGGTTTCGCGATAATCGCGGCGGGGAGGCATGTTGTCGTCCATCACAGGTCTCCTTGGTGAGATGTTGTTGTCTGTCGCGGGTGGCGCTGCCTGAGTGGCAAGGCTCGTGCGGATAACTGTCGACATGATGGTGAAGTTCCGGCCGGCGCGTCACGTATGATGAACGGCTGTTACAGCCAGCCGGGGCGCCGGACACGAAAAACCCGGCCGGGGAGGGGGATCCGGCCGGGCTTCGATCCCGTTGTCAGGCAAGGGACATAACCTGCTTGAACGGGATGAGGCAGGGATAAGCTTCATATAGAAATCAAGATTGGCTTTGCCATGGACGGGTTTCGACCATTTCAGGGCAATACGAAGGCAGGCGGCCGGGGGCCGCCTGCCACATTTGCGCTACTCGATGGAAGCCGTGTTGTCCGGTGTCACCAGCGGCGTGATGCGCCGGACCGTGACGCGGCGGTTGGCCGCCGAAGGCTCTTCGGTCTGGACCTTCAGGTCGCTCTCGCCATAACCCTGGGTGACCAGGTTCTCCGGCGGGATCTCGAAGACATCGGTCAGGGCGATGGCCACGTTCTCCGCGCGCTTGTCCGACAGGGCAAGGTTCGCCGTCTCGGTCCCGACCGCGTCGGTATGGCCCTCGATGAGGAAGGTTTCCGACGGGTTCTGCTCGAGGATCCGGTTCATGGCCTCGGCCAGCGACTGCAGTTCATCGACATCCTGGCGACGGATCTCGGCCGAACCGAAGGCGAAATTCACCGTTTCCAGGTCGATGCGCGGCAGCTTGGCGCGCAGCCGGTCGGAATAGCGCACCTCGTCGACCGAGTAGAGGCGTTCGGCGCGCTCCACAGGCGGCTGCTCGAGGAAGTCGTAGTAGGCCTGCGGCCGTGCATCGCGCGGCGCCCAGATGTAGCGGTCACGCGGGATGGTGACGCGGATCGGAGGCAGGCCGTAGTCGTGATCCCAGCGATCGCGCCCGGTCGGCATGTCGTCCCAGCGGTCGCGGGGCACGTAGAGCAGAACGCGTTCGCGGCCGTTGGGGCCGATGCGGGAGCGGCGCAGGATGTCGCCGTCGCGGCTGTAGATCGTCACGATCTGGAACCTGCCGCGGCGAACCGTCTCGCGAATGCGGCCGTGTTTGAGCCGCTCGATTTCCACTTCACCGCCCTGGCGGCGCAGGCGCTCGTCGCGGCCGTCGCGGCGCTCGACGACGAGGCGCCCATTGCCGAGGCGAATGACCGTGCGGTCCTCGAACCGGCCGACCTCGCGCGAGCCGCGCTGATCGCGCCAGCCCGAGCGAACGTGGAAATTGCGGCCATCGCGGACGCGTTCACCGGACTCGCGATCGATCGGGGCAACCGGCTCGTCCAGGCGGACACGGTCGTCGCGGCGGTCACGCCGGCGGCCGTCTTCCCGCGCATTCCTGTCGCCGCCATCCTCGCGGCCGGCCTCGCGGCGCTGTCCGTCGCGCTCGCGGTCACGGCGATTGCCGGCCTCGTCGCGATCTCGCGGCGCCGCGTCGTCCCCGGCGCGCTGGCGGCGTTCGCCGGAATCGCGGTCACGCCGTTCGGCCTTGCGCCGGTCATCCGCCTGCTCGTCCTTCCGGTCGGCCTGGCGGCGAAGGTCCTGTTCCTGCCTGGCGGCACGATCCTCAGCCCGCTGTCGCTTCTGTTCGGCACTCTTCTCCGCCCGCTGGCGCTTCTCTTCCGCCTGCTGGCGAGCGTCGTCGGCCTTGCGCTCGGCGCGATCCTCGGCGCGCTGGCGCTTCTGTTCGGCGCTCTTCTCCGCCTGCTGGCGCTTCTCTTCCGCCTGCTGGCGAGCGTCGTCGGCCTTGCGCTCGGCACGGTCCTCGGCGCGCTGGCGCTTCTCTTCCGCCTTCTGGCGGGCATCCTCGGCCTTCCGGTCGGCGCGGTCCTCGGCTTTCTGGCGCTTCTCTTCCGCCTGCTGGCCAGCGTCGTCGGTCTTCTTCGGCGTGTCCTTTGCGCGAACGTCGGCGGTGTCACCGGACCGGTCGGGCTGTCTGGCCTGTTCGGCCTGCTTTTCCTGTTTCGCCTCGTCCTTCGCACGTTTCGGCGCTTTCTCGTCCGGCTTCTGCTTTTCGTCGACGAGATCGGGATTCCTGATCTCGATGGCGTTGTTCTGCGCGAGCAGCAAGGGCGCGGCGGAGTCGCGCAGCGTATCTGCCGGCGAGCCTGCAAGCGCAGGGGTCGCGAGGGTCAAGGTGCTGGCGGTCGCCAGCAGGATCAGGCGTTTCATGGTCTCTCCTTCCGGGAGGTTGGGTCCCTTCAAGTGCGGAAAACCCATGGCAGCGCAATCTGTTCCGCGAATGGCGGTGCGGTGGCCGCGCGATGGCAGGCCCGTCCTTGCGCACGGGCCAGCCACCGACCGGGCTCGCGGAACGCTTGACGAAACCGCTTCGCATGGTCACACAGAGGCCATGACCGATATGCCTTTCTGGAAGTCGAAATCGCTGGAATCGCTCAGCCTCGCGGAGTGGGAAAGCCTCTGCGACGGCTGTGGCAAGTGCTGCCTCGCCAAGCTGGAAGACGAGGATACCGGCGAGATCTACTGGACGTCCGTGGGCTGCCGCCTGTTCGATGCGGCGCGCTGCCGGTGTTCCGACTACGCGCACCGCGCGGCGCGTGTGGCCGACTGCGTTCAACTGACGCCGGAAAACGTGCGCACCATTCCCTGGCTGCCATCGACCTGCGCCTACCGGCTGGTTGCCGAAGGCAGGGACCTTGAATGGTGGCATCCGCTGGTTTCCGGCTCGGCGGAGACGGTTCACGAGGCCGGCATCTCGATGCGCGGGCGGATCAGCGCCATGGAGACCGATCTTGCCGAGGCCGAGGACTACCTGGCCCACATGCTGGACGAGGAACCGTGACCCCTGGCCCGGTGGAGGTGCCAGGCCGTTGAACCGCAGGGCGGGCTTGCGCATTGTCTGCCCGCAACGCCAACCCAGGAGGACGACCCCATGAGCCCCGAGGACACCCGCGCGCTGGTCGAGCGCTATCTCGAAGCCTTCAACGCCTCCGATCACGACGCCATGCTGTCGCTGCTGGCTGAGGACGTGGTGCATGACATCAACCAGGGCGGACGCGAGATCGGCCGGGAGAAGTTCCGCTGGTTCAACGCCATGATGGGCAAGCACTACGACGAGACGCTCGGCGACATCGTGATCATGACCGACCCGTCGGGGCGCCATGCGGCGGCCGAGTTCACCGTGCGCGGCACGTATCTCGAAACCGCCGACGGCCTGCCGCCGGCGACGGGGCAGCATTACTCGCTGCCGGCGGCGATCCTCTTCGAGGTCGACGAGGGAAAGATCAGCCGCGTGTCCACCTATTACAATCTCACCGACTGGACCGCGCAGGTGTCGGGTGACCGTTGAGGTCCGGCGGCTGGATCACGGCGAGGCCGAGGCCCGCTTCGATGCCCTGGCAGACCTGCGCATCGCGGTGTTCCGCGCCTTTCCGTATCTCTACGACGGCGACGCGGCCTACGAGCGGCGTTATCTCCAGATCTATCTCGATTCGCCGGGCGCGGTCATCGTCGGCGCGTTCGACCGGGACAGGCTGGTCGGCGCGGCCACGGCCTCGCTGCTCGCCGATCACTTCGAAGCCTTCGCCGCCCCGTTCCTGAAGGCCGGGCTTTCGCCTGGCGACCATTTCTATTTCGGCGAATCCGTGCTGCTGCCGGCCTATCGCGGCCAGGGCGTCGGCGTCCGCTTCTTCGAGGCGCGCGAGACGGCGGCGCGCGAGCAGGGGTTTCCGGCCTGCGTGTTTTCCGCCGTGGTGCGCCCGCCGGACCACCCGATGCGTCCGCCCGGCCACGTTCCGCTCGACGATTTCTGGCGCAACCGGGGCTACCAGCGTGTCGAGGGGCTTCGGACGCAGTTTTCCTGGCGGGATATCGGGGATGCCGGAGAAACGGCCAAGTCCATGGAATACTGGCGGAAAATCCTGCCATGACCCGGGACCGGCGGCGCTTCCGGCGGCATTTCCCAAACATGAACGATGTGTGAATGGCGGGTTCGGACCGGGTTCAGCCGCGGGGCTCTAGTCTCCAAACATGGCCGGAACGAACCGGACATGCCACCCAGAGAAGACCAGACAAGCCCCGGAGAGACCCCATGTTCAAGACCATCCGCACCATCGCCCTTTCCACCCTCGTCGGCCTCGGCACGCTGGCCGGCGCCTCAACCATGAGCGCCACCGCAGCGGACGCCGCTTCGCTGTCGCTCGGCGGCCCCGGCGGCCAGATCGAGATCCGCTTCGGCGGCGGCCGCGACCACGGCTGGCGCGACCACCGCGGCTTCTGCAGCCCGCGCAAGGCCCTTCACAAGGCCCGCCGCATGGGCCTGCACCGGGCGCATGTGAGGTTCTCCAACCGCCGCGTGATCGCCGTTTCGGGCCGCACGTGGGACGGCCGCGAGACGATGGTGTTCGCCAACACGCGCCACTGCCCGCGTATCCGCTGACAGCGCGTTCCTCCTCCCAGACTTCACGGCGGCGCCGGGGTTTTCACCCCGGCGCCATGCCGTTGTGGGGTCTTTGCCTGGCGGCCGGTCAAACCGGTCGGGTCCAGCTGCTGCGGGCAGCCGGCGAAACGTCCGCGCCAAGCTTTTTCAGCACATGAACATCTTATGAATGGCGGGTTCGGACCGGGTTCAGCCGCGGGGCTCTAGTCTCCAAACATGGCCGGAACGAACCGGACATGCCACCCAGAGAAGACCAGACAAACCCCGGAGAGACCCCATGTTCAAGACTATCCGCACCATCGCCCTTTCCACCCTCGTCGGCCTCGGCACGCTGGCCGGCGCCTCGACCATGAGCGCCACCGCAGCGGACGCCGCTTCGCTGTCGCTCGGCGGCCCCGGCGGCCAGATCGAGATCCGCTTCGGCGGCGGCCGCGACCACGGCTGGCGCGACCACCGCGGCTTCTGCAGCCCGCGCAAGGCCCTGCACAAGGCCCGCCGCATGGGCCTGCACCGGGCGCATGTGAGGTTCTCCAACCGCCGCGTGATCGCCGTTTCGGGCCGCACGTGGGACGGCCGCGAGACGATGGTGTTCGCCAACACGCGCCACTGCCCGCGCATCCGCTGACAGCGCTTTCCTCCTCCCAGACTTCACGGTGGCGCCGGGGTTTTCACCCCGGCGCCTTGCCGTTGTGGAAGCGGGCTACTGCTTGATGGCGAACGTGACAGCGATGTTGACGCGGTAGGTGTTTTCGCCGGCGGCCATCGGGACGGCATCGGCGGCCGCGCCGCGAGCCATGGGCGCCATCATCGGCTGCGGCCCCGGCTGCCAGGAGGATTCTGACATTTCCAGGATCGGGCCGACACTGACGCCCGCGGCTTCGGCCATGATGCGCGCCTTGGCGACGGCGTTTTGCACCGCCTTGCGCCGTGCGTCGTCGAGTGCGGCGGACGGATCGGCGTTGGCGAAGGACACCGAGCCGCCCTGGTTGACGCCGAGCGAGACCGAGGCATCGAGAATGGCGCCGACGCGGACCATGTCGCGAATGCGCACGGTCAGGCTGTTGGAGACCTGGTAGCCGACGATGCGCGGCGGTTCGCTTTCACCGGTGGAGGACTGCTTCGGGTAGACATAGCGCGGCTGGATGGAAAAGCCCGACGTCTGCAGGTCGCGGTCCTCGATTCCCTGGTTCTTCATGGCCTCCAGGACGCCCGCCATGGCCTCGTTGTTGGCATCCAGGGCGGCGCGCGCGGTGTCGGCCTCGCGCAGCACGGTCATCGTGATGGTCGCCATGTCCGGTGCAACGGCCACCTCGCCTTCGCCGTTGACGACGATCCTGGGGGAGGGCTCGGCGGCCATGGCGCCTGCCGGAAGTGCCAGGATCATCCCCGCGGCCAGGGCGCGGGCAATTCGGTGACGTGTAGCCAATGCGGACATGGAAGCCTCCTCGCTGAATCATCCGGCCATGCTGCATTCAATTGCAGCGCGATTGCGGCACACGCGCCTTGTGCCGACCTGAAAAAGCCACTAATCAGCGAGCCGGCGGGCCTGTAGCTCAATTGGTCAGAGCCGGCGGCTCATAACCGCTTGGTTGGGGGTTCGAGTCCCTCCGGGCCCACCACTCAGTCTTTCGTTTTCGCGCTCTTTCGGTCGGTCTCGGAATTCTGCCGTGTTTTCCGTGGGTTGGCGGGTGGTGTCGGCAAAGACTTGGCGGAGAGGCGACGACGAGGCCGGTTTCCGGCGGCATTTCTCCCAAAGTCTCTGTCGGGCCTGTTTCGTGCCCAAGTGATTGCGGGCGTGATCGATGATTCGATCAGAAACGGTTCGGAGCGAGTGAGGGACGATTTTTTTCTCAGCCGAATCGGGTGAGCAACTCGTCCTGGGCCGACCAGGAAAGTGGCAGGTCGGGAAGACGGGACAGGCGCTGGGCGGTGAGGTCGGCTGGATGCTTGCCAGAGACGATCTGCGCGGTGATGCCCGGCGACAGGAAAGCGAGGGGAAGGATCCGGCTGATCTCTGATGGTGTCGTGCCATGGGCCCTGGCGATGTCAGCCATGGATCGGCTGGCGCCATCGGTGAGTGCGGCCAGATAGGCCTGGGCGCGAAGGACCAGATTGATCAGTGCCGGGTCGGGTTCCGAATTGGACGCCGAGCCATCGGTCAGCACCAGGCGGGTTTCGACGCCGCGACGGCGTAGCGTGAATGGACGCTCAAGTGTGATGGGGGCGTGATCCGGTACGGGTTCAACACGACGGCCAAGCAGAAGCTCGACCAGGCGTGTTGGATGAATCGTGATGCGCAGCGCTCCCGGTGCGATGTCGACGCGCTGCACGATCGTTTGCACGATTGCCTTGCGCTTCGACCGGGACTGTTCGGTCCAGGTCGATGCCAGCTCTCCGGCTTTGAGGATGCCGGAATGGACCATACCGGCTGGCGCCAAGCTTTGAATCGCATCAGATACTTGCGCACCGTTGCGCAGGAACGGAACGAGGCATTGCTCAACTGTCGCATCAAGCCTGTCTGCTGGAAGCCGCCAGCCTTCTGATCCACCGCGGCGCTCATCAACCAGGTGCTGCGAGACATAGTAGCGATAACGCACGCCCTTCCTGTTGGTATGAGCTGTCCGGATACGATTGCTGTCCTCATCAAAGATCAGACCGGTCAGCAGATGGCCATCGGCACGGTTGGTCGGCGACCGCCGTTCCCCTGCTCCCGCCGCAAGCAGTGCCTGCACCTGATCGAACAGGGGCTCTTCGATGATGGCCTGGTGTTCGCCATCATAGACCTTGTCCCGATGGCGGATCCTGCCGACATAGATCGGGTTGGACAGCAGGTGGTAGAGATTGCCGCGGCCAAAGGGCGTCGTGACCTTCACCGATCCATCCCGGCGTTTGACCGGTCGCGAATGAAGCCCCCTGGATCGCGCATTGTCGACCAGCAGGCGGACCGACCTGAGTTCCAGGTAGCGATGGAAGAGATAGCGAACGGTCACGCATTCCTCTTCGTTCACCTGGAGCTTCCGGTTCTGGACGCGGTAGCCAAGGGGCACGGTCCCGCCCATCCACATGCCCTTCTTCTTCGATGCTGCGATCTTGTCGCGGATGCGCTCTGCTGTGACCTCCCGTTCGAACTGGGCAAACGAGAGCAGCACGTTCAGGGTCAGCCGCCCCATGGAGGTCGTCGTGTTGAACTGCTGGGTCACGGAGACGAACGAGGCGCCCGCTTGGTCAAGGATCTCGACGATGCGCGCGAAGTCAGCCAGCGACCGGGTGAGCCGGTCAATCTTGTAGACGACGATGACATCGACGCGGGTCTGACGGACATCGTCCAGCAAGCGCCGCAGGGCAGGGCGTTCCATCGTGGCGCCGGAGATGCCACCGTCATCGTAGCGTTCGCGGACAGGTTTCCAGCCCAGGCCTGCCTGTGACGCAATGAAGGCAGCACAGGCCTCGAACTGGGCGTCGAGGGAATTGAAGTCCTGGTCGAGGCCTTCCTCCGTCGACTTGCGGGTATAGACCGCGCAGCGGGGCTGTCGGGCGCTCATCGGCCTGCAATCCCGAAGAAGCGCGGCCCTGACCACCTTGTGCCCGTAATGCGCCGGGCGATGGCGCTGAGCGACCGGTAGGTCTTCCCGTCAAAGACAAAGCCGTCCTCGACCACATCGACGACATGGGGACGTCCGTTCCATGTGCGGACGAGCCGCGTGCCGGAGGCCAGCGCCGGCAAGGCAGGCGGCGGGGCAGGGCGCGTGACTGGATCCGAGGCAGCCGGTTTCGCGCTCCCGGACAGACCACTGTCCGTGTCCTTCAACACCGCGGCGTCAGTCGTGGCAAGGGAAGCGATGCCCTGTCTCAGAAACCGGCGCATGGGTTTCGAATGGCCACCGAGGCGACGGGACTGCAGGTGCCAGGCAGCGGAGCGTTCCAGCAAGCCCCGTTTCACGCCCTTGGGTGGTGGGTGGCCATGAGCGGTGATCCAGAGTGCGACCAGCTCATCGCGCTGGAGGCGGCTGATCCCAGCCACCTCCTTCTCGATCCTGTCTGACCTGGCCATCGGATCACACGGGCTCCGATGCAATCGAATAGCGGGCAACCCCAGCCTTGTCCGTCTGCTTTACCAAGTCCAGACCATGCTTCTTCCTGACGGTGCCTGACAGGAACCCGCGGACGGAATGGGCCTGCCATCCGGTGAGCTTCATGAGATCTTCAATCGACGCGCCCTTGCGGCTGCGCAGGGCTTGAACCACCTGGCCGGCCTTGGTCGCCAGACGTTCGGGTTTTGGTGACGGCGCATTCGAAGACGGCTTCGGCGACCCCGTGGATCGGCCCTGAACCCGCCTTTGTCTCGGCGCCGAGACACGGCCGGGCGCCTTCAGCGCCGGCACGGGGCGTTCGGACATGTCTTCGGTGACTGTAACGTCGGCGACCTGGTTCTTCTTCGAAATCCTTGCCATAGGCTTTCTCCTTCGGTTCAGACACCGGACCATCCGGTGCCCGCACCGACGAAAGCCCGTGACCGGGCAGGGCAGGGGTCGCCACGGTCAATCTGCCGCGTCACGCCTCACCGACAGCAATGCTCTCATGTGCGAAGAAGTCCAGTCGCGAAGACGGGGAAGTGGAAGAAACAGCCTCTTGTCAGGGCGAGAATAGGGAAACTTGTCCGCGGTCAGAAGGACTGTGGCGGAATTGGGCCGGGGGTGTCGCTGGCGGCGCGTTTCGGCCGATGAGAAGTATTCTGGCCAATGTCCGCTTTGCGCCCTCCAATACGGTAACTTCAAGCCCTTCGCCTCGCTTTCGAAAGCGGTCTTACGCTGCCCTGTCAGTTGGTCAGCAAGAAGAAAAAGGAGGTTCGGGGCACTTCGACCATGCGCCTAACCCCGGCCGTACGCGATCCGGCGATCTCCGCAGGTCGTCGCAATGGGGTCCGTTTCCCGCGGCAACTTCCGTCCTGGGTCCTCCCGAATGATTTTGGGAAATTGGATTAGGACCGGCAGGCCTGACTCTCTTCACACCAAGCGAAGCCCGGATATCCTTGAGTGTCCATCCTCAGGTACGGGGTTCGCCGACATTGTGGCCGTTGCCGCCGCACAGCTCTTGAAGATGGGTCCGGATCGCCGCGATAAGAACATGCAGGTCGCTCGTCTGCGTGCGATGGTTCGCAATCGCGCAGCGCAGTGCGTACCTGGTTTGCACCCGCGTGTCCGAAAGTGCTGCCACCCCTGTTTCCTGCAGGCGCAGCATGATCTCGCGGTTGAGCGTTTCGCACTCTTCTTCCGCCATGCCGGCGGGGCGGAGGCGAAAGCAGACGATGTCGAGCACCGGCTCGGCGAGCAGTTCCATGTCCGGCTCGGCCCGGATCAGCTCGGCCAGATAAGCGGCCTGGGCGATATTCTGGTCGATCAGCCGCCCGAACTTGGCGACCCCGTGTTCCTTCAGACTCATCCATACTTTCAGGGCGCGGAATCCCCGGGAGGTCTGAAAGGTGAAATCGTGCAGCCAGTCGGCGGCTGCGATCCCGCGCGGTTCCCGTTCAAGATAGGCTTGGCCAAGGGCAAATGTACCGCGATGCTGCGCTTCGTTCCGCACCATGCAACAGCCGACTTCGAAGGGCGCGTGAAGCCATTTGTGCGGATCGAGCGCGACGGAATCGGCCCGCTCCAGCCCGTCCAACCTGGCGCCATTCTTGGGGGCGATGGCGGCCAAGGCGCCGATACACCCGTCTACATGAAACCACAGTCCCTCACGCCGGGCTATTTCTGCGATACCGGGAAGATCGTCGATCGCGCCGGTGTTGATCGTGCCCGCATTGGCGATGATACCGGCGGGCCTGGCGCCCTCGGCCCGATCCCGGGCGATGGCCTCCTCCAGCGATGCAAGGTCGAGAGTATAGTCGTTGCGCGACGGTAACCGGCGGAGGGCCGACCGCCCGAGCCCAAGCATCTCCATCGCCGTCAGATGGCAACCGTGCAACTGGTCGGAGCCATAGAAGACGAGCCGCTCGCCACCGAGCCCGTGTTCACGGATATCGGCCTGGCCGAGCGCCTCGTTTCGCGCAACGGTCAGCGCGATCAGATTGGCCGCTGATCCGCCGCTCGTCAGCGTTCCGCTAGCCTCCAGAGGGAAACCCATCATCTCTTTCAGCCAATCAACCACTTGCCGGTCGATCAACGCCGCGGCGTGATTGCCACCGCCAAGATTGGAGCCGACGATAGCCGCCAGGAAATCCCCTAGCGCGCCCGTGAAATTGCTCGCCCCCATATACCACATCCAGAACCTTGGATGGATATTGCCCATCGGATAGGGCATCAGGCCTGTCTTCAGGTCTTCATAGACGGCTTCCAGTACCTGACCGGTTTGCGGGACCGGGCCGCGGAAGCACTTGCGAACGTCCTCTGGCATGTCTTGCCAGACAGGCTTGTCGCGAATATCGGCAAGATAGGCGATGGCGTCGTCGACCATCGCATGCGCGGTCTGCCGCACGTCGTCCCAGTTGCGCGGATCGAGCGTTTCCTCGATCCTGCCGGAAAGCATGTTTGCGGATTGGTTTTGCGTCGCCGCCCTGCCGCTCATCTTGTCCCCCTTTCTGCGCTCTTGCTCGGAACCTCGGTGCGCATGATGTCATCGACGAGCGTTGGTTGCTTGCAGGGAACTTGTAGAAAACCTGAATTTTGTAGGTAATTTCTGCTACGCTACTTTACATGATCTATCGTTTCGGGGATTTCACGCTAGACCTTCCGGCCGCCGAGCTTCGCCGATCCGGCGGTGCAGCGATTGCGGTGGAACGGCAGGTCTTCCTCCTTCTCGTTCTGCTGGTCCGGAACGGCCACCGCCTGACGACGCACAATGAGATTGTTGAAACCGTCTGGAACGGTGCCGCGATCTCCGATGCGACGATTTCGAGCCGCATCCGATCGGCGCGCGCGGCAATCGGGGATGACGGCACAAGGCAACAGGCGATACGTACTCTGCGTGGGCGCGGGTTTCGTTTCGAGATGGCGGTAACGGTGGATGCCGCGCCTTTGCCGCTGCATGCGGCCCCCCGAAGCGATGGGCCTGAGACCGGCCACGCATCCGAACGGAGCCAAGCGCCCTCGATAGCGGTTCTGAGGTTCTCGGCCGGTTCGCAAAGCCCGCATTCCCAACTGCTGGGCACGGCCATCGCGCATGAATTGATCGTGACGCTGTCGCGGATGAAGTGGCTAACCGTGATCGCGCGAGGGTCGAGCTTTCAGTTCTCGCCCGTCGCAGAAGCGCAGAACGTGGGGCAACGGCTCGATGTCCGGTATCTCTTGTCTGGCAGGATCGAAGAGCGCGGGGGCACCTTGGTCCTGGCTCCGCTCCTGACTGTAGCGCGGAGCGGCGAGGTGATTTGGGCGGACCGCTTCGAGGGCCCCTTGGATGATGTCCATCTGCTCAAGGAAGAGGTCGCGCGGGCCGTGGTGACCGCGGCGGAGATCGACATTCCCAGGCACGAGGCGAGGCTGGCGCAACAGATGCCCAGCGAAGCGCTTGATGCATGGGCACATTATCACCTCGGTCTGAACCATATCTACCGGTTCACGGAGAAGGACAACGAAAAATCCGCCGGGCATTTCAGTAAGGCGCTGGCGCTCGCGCCGGACTTCGCGCGGGCCCATGCTGGGATGTCCTTCGTGGCCTTCCAGCGTGCGTTCAGCAATTTCGACGGCGACAGCAAGGCCGCTGCCCACGATGCGCGAACTTCGGCGGAACGCGCCATGGAGCTGGCTCCCGGGGACCCGCTTTCGAATTTCGTGCTGGGGCGAAGCTATTGGGTGTTACAGGATCCCGAAAACGCCTGCTCCCATCTCGAACGCGCGGTTGCGCTCAACCCCAGCTATGCGCAGGGGCACTATTCGCTGGGGCTGGTTCAGGCTCTGGCTGGCAATAGCGAGCCCGTGCAGGCGCATGCCGACGCCGCCATCCGGCTCAGCCCGATCGATCCGTTGCTCTACGGGATGCACGGGATGCGGGCCTGGGCCGCACTCAACGCCGGGGATTGGTCACGGGCTGCTTTCTGGGCCAGCAAGTCCGCCCGCACGCCCGGAGCCCATTACCTTGTCGACATGCTCGCGGCATCGGTCAATGCGGTTGCCGGCGAATCCCGGGAGGCCGCGTATTTTGCTGAACGCACCAGAAGACGACGGCCCGACGCGAACCTGGAGCAGTTCATATCCGCCTTCGTGTTCCCAGGATGGAACGAACGTCGTCCCTTGGCAGCAGCCTTGCAGCGGCTAGGGTTCTGAAGGATCACCGCAGAGGTGCGGCGGCGAGATCGCCCATCCCGTTCGCATTTCAACGACCGGCTTTTACCTGTACGAGCTCACTCGGGCGCTTCATCTCTGACAGCACCATGCCGGCATTCGTCCTCTTACAGTTGAAGCAAGTCGCCTGGCTGATCCAAGCCTTATGACAAATTTCGATAGCCGGAGTGCCTTCGTCCGCCTGGCACGGAATAGCGTCTGTCTGCACTCTTGGGAGACTGGCTTGGGAGACTGGATTGCAGGCCAAAGCCGGCATTGCGAAATGGATATCTTTCTACAATCGCCAGCGGCCTCACGCCGCCCATGGCAAGCCGCCGCCCGCCGTGGTCTACTTCAACCAGACCGCACCCGCTGCAGGAATACGTCCGCCTTGACTGGTTCGAATCCTGAAAGCTGACATACCGGAAACGGCCCCAATCCCGTCGCACGAACCCCATTCCAAGCATCAGAGTGGCATAACGCTACATGGAAAGGTAATCCTTCAATAGCACAAATATGTGTTGCAAGCACATAGCTAGCCGCTAAGCTCTGCAAGCAAAGCGAAGGGATATGTCATGTTGAAAAAGTTGAAAATTCCATTATACTTTTTCCTTGGGTTCCCGCTGTTGTTTCTAAATGGGCTAGCCAATGCCCAGTCTCTCGAAGGTATCATTAACGGAGTGATACGAGAGGTTGAGCGGTCAGTGAACCGCGAACAAAGACCGACGAATAGAAATATTTCCTCTCAAAGGGACGAAATCCGATTAAGCAACAAACAACGCGAGGCGGTCCAGTTCCGTCTCAACGAGCTCGGCTATAATGTTGGCGCTCCCGACGGTGATTTCGGGCGGAGGACGCGCCGAGGAATTTCTGAATTTCAAATAGACAATGGATTTGCGCCAACTGGTTATCTTACGGGTGCTCAATATGCTGCGATTATTGAAGCTACTGATGGGCAATCTGCGTCTTTTAGCGACAAAAGCTCCCTTTCAAAGAATGAAATTTTTCAGCTTCAAGAGGCGCTTAATCAACTTGGCTACCCAGTAGGTAATCCTGACGGTATCATTGGAAGTGGAACGGCCAACGGCCTGGCCGATTACCTTAGAGCAAAGGGGCTAAACCCTTTCGCGGTAAAATTGCGAGACGCATATGAACTCGCTCGAGGTGATGCCGATGCAAAGGGAACGGAAGACCAACCCGTTGTCGTATCCGATCAAGACCCGGCACCGGTGCAAACGGTCACAGCGATGGATCTTGAGATTGTCTACCAGGGCGACATCGTCAGCAAGGGTATTCAAAGAGCCGGCTTTGATTATGGGACTTTTGCGCTTCAAAAGCAGCGGTTCCTGAAAAACAGGATTGATCAAGATCAGTATCGCAATGTTATGCTGAACCTTGCGATCGCCTTGATGAATGCTGATATCAACACGTCTAATGAGCTCAATGAGGCTAAAAAAGAGATCGAGCAAGACGAATCTCGCAAGCCAAAACGGCAGCGGGTACAGCACCTTCATCATGTGGTTTATCTTGAGGACCTGCTCGATAGTCCTCACGCAGACGATCTCGCAAAGACAATTCTTCAGATAAATTATGACGTTACCTTCTTTGCCAATTTAGTCGAAATACAAAACAGGCCGGGAGTAAAGAACTATATCTATCTGAGCTTCTTTGATCCATCCCGGATTGGGGATAGTGATGCAAAGTTCTATTTGGCTCGAAATATCGGCAAGGTAGAAGCCCTAGTCAAATTGCTCGTTCGAAATTTGCCCGATGAAGTCTATTTCAATGGCAATCTAGAGCACATTTCAGTTGATCCCTTTGATATGAAAATAAAACTCAAGAGACCGAATTCGTTCCTTGAGGTTTGGCAATGGCGCAATGGCGGATCAAGCAACAAGTTGCCTTCATATACAACAGAGAGACAAATATACGAAGTGACATATTTCCGCGAAGCGCCCTGGCCATTTGGGCGCGAGAATGATGATATTTACACCTATCCAATCGGGGCAAAGGTCGTCACTGAGGGTTTCGAAAGGCACGGAGAGCGAAGCAAGCGGCGTATCGGTGCGCATATCCTCAGCAACATGCGAGCCCTAAACGATCTTTTAGGCGATACAGGTGACTTCTTTATCATTACCGCTCGGGATATTGATGTCACTAAAGCGAATATTCCGATAGAAATGCTTGAAATCATATCCAAACATCTTGGCACGAATGTCAATCTGACGCGCGATCTTCCCTATCTTGCGCAAGCAAGGCTGCTTGGAATGGAATCCGTTGATGGCAATGAATCAATCGCGATTGAGCTTGAGCTCGAGAGCCTCGTTCTCTGGGGAAATAAGGACGGAAAGGTCGTCGCAGAGTTATCGCCGGACGTCTTTCCTTATTTTGGGGGAAAAGTGCCTGCACCGCGGGTGCGGGCATTAGATGAAGCCGATGGTGAATTTAGCTTTCGGCCAAGGCCTGAAGAACGCGGTGCTGCGCTGCTAGCCAAAAAACATTTGGAACAAGATCAGCAAGTCGTTGAAACGAAGTCTCAGACTGCGGTGGCAGATCGCCCTGTACCGGATGATAGCAACGAGTCCGGACCGATCGGTGGCTACTATTATTTCGTTGATGATCGTTCAATTTATAAGAATCTCTTGCAGCTTGATCGTGCGCAGATGTGCGTTCCGAGAAATTGGAAGCGTGAACCCAATATGGTCGATAAAGGAATTCGTGTCGGGGCTCATGAATATGATCAGGTCGATGATGGCATCGAACGGTTCAAAATATCGTGGTGCCAAGTTCTTGTTTTGGACGCACGTGAGACAAAGATAGCTGACGATCTTATCAAAGATTATGGGCTTCTTGTGCGCGAACCAGAGCGGGTTGCCGAAGCCGAGGTCTTACGTCTTCGTGATGAGAAATTCAAAGAATGTACTGGTAACGCATTCAAGCGGGAATATTATGAATGCTCCTGTCTCGCGGATGAATTTGCACAGCGAATTCGAAATCAAGAATATATTCCGGTTGGTGGTGGATCATATGACCTCCGGTTTCTGGAGAAGGGCAATACACAATGCCCAAATCGAGAGGCTATGTTGAACAAGGCAGAGCAAATTTGTCATCAAACGCAGAGAGATGCGCCTGATGTCGATGTCCTTTGCGAATGCCTTGCCAAGCAAATTGTCGCCAAGTTTGTTGAGTTGCCACGTCTTTCGGCGGATTTCGTAAGCAATATCACAGTTGAAACATTAAACAGCAAAAGGGCGAGAGAAAGCTGTAGCCCCTAGGTCACATTCGGAGGCAAGTAGGTGAAACAGAACCGGGAAGGGCTTCTGTCCGAAGGTGATAACTCTGGGGCAGCAGGTGATACGCTCGCAAATCAACGCGCCAACATGCGTTCCCAACCGAAATACCGCTCAAGGTTTATGATCGGCGGGGCGGTGCTTATCGCTTATACGTTTTTAGGCGAGTTTCTGCTTCCAGAGCCGTTGCGGCTCAGTAGTTTTATTGGCACCCGGATAGGCCATGTGAAGGCTCTCGCGACGCGTGGAGCGGCACCCGATCAAGCGCGAGCAAACTGCCTAATGCAGCGGGAACAAGTTGCGTTGAAAGCTTTCAATGAATGCCTGGCTCAGCCCTACGCGACGATGCCCAAATGCGAATTTGCCCGCGATCAAGCGAAAAACTTTCCGTGCGACTGAGGTGACGATGCGACGTTTCTTGGCTCTCATTTTTGTAATCGTTACATGCCTCTCGACGGGTACAGCATCTGCTCAATCCACAGCAACAATTCATGGCATCTGGAAAGGCACCTATGCATGTGTCGGACGTGTAAAAACTGCGTTTGAATTGACCATTCGGCAGGTCGATGAGAATCGCTTGGTCGCCGTTTTTGCCTTCCAACGGATAACTCCAGGTACAGCATCAGGTCACTACACAATGACTGGGGTCATTGAACGCTCCGGTGTCTTTGCGTTGACACCACAGAATTGGGTTGTTCAGCCAAGAAATTATCAGATGCTTGCATTGAAGGGCCGTTATGACCAGAACGCAGATAAAGTACTTGCGGATTTCGAAACGGATAATTGTTTCGATGTGGAAATAAGCAGAGCGCCGCTGCCGGAACTGGTCATGGAATCTTGGGCAATCCTCGGCCTTTCCGGAGGAGAGATGCGCCGCGAAGCAGCGTCGAACGCAAACCGATCGCCGCAAGGCGTGTGGGGCGGCGAGTACGAATGTGCTGGCGGGCAGAAAAGCCTAATCGAAATTGTTTTCCAGACGCAGAACGAAAAAATTAGAGATGGCGCGCGTGGCGAAGAATTCAAAATACTTCTCTCTTTTAAATTCACAAAAGGAGGCAATTATGAAGGTTCATATGTCGCCTATACACAGCATATTTTTGAAGATGGAAGAATAATTGTTTTCGGTGCAGATTGGATTAAGAATCCATATGGGCTCGATCAGGCGCCGTTGCGAGGAACATACAATCCCGCCAAAGACGTCTTAGACATGAAATTCGACAATAATCAGTGTTACAATTTACATCTTAGAAGAATTGAAAAGCCGACACTCGAACCAAGTGCATGGCGTATGCTTGGTGTCATTGGGCCCGATGAAATGGTGCAGGTCGGAGAAGAAATTCCACTGGATGGTAGCGTGACCACCGACAGGATTTTTCTCTACCTCCGAGATTCCGAATACGTGAATGACTTGCACAAACAGTGCGTCGAGGGGACTGCCGCTGCATTGAGCGATACTTATAATTTTGCGCCTTTATCCCAGCGAGCGCGAGAAGTATGCGGCGAATATTTTTCCGGACGGAATGACGACAGCATCCGCTTCCTGAAACCCGACCTATATAGCGTCAATCCCGGATCCACAAAACTTGATTGGGAAAAAGCCAGCGTTGTAAGCAATGGTTCGGTACTGGACGGTGGTGTTGTCCGTTACGATCTAAAACGCCTGCCGAGTGGTAAGTGTTTGGTGTTCAAGGAGCGAGACCGCAATAAGAGCTATGGTTATGCGCCAGTGCCCGTACGTCTTGGGCAAGGGGATGGGCGGTTCATGTTCAAGCTCATGCCTGAGATCGATCCGGCCAAAGAACGGACATTGCAGGGTGCCTATGAGGCCGCAAGCAGCCAAAAGACCACCGCCGAGACCAGTATTCCGCGCCTTAGAGTAGCTCTCCAGAATAGCGCCGCCTGGAATGGCGCAACCTGCGAACGGCCGTCAGACGAGCCGAAACTTCCGGATCCTCCAAAAACGCCAGATGCAACAATGGTTCGAGCGAATGCTGCAGCATTTTGTTATGAGGTTTTGCAGCGCCGCCTTAATCCAGGGGAAGCCTACGGTGCAATGAAAGCCTTGTTCCTTGATGACGTCATCGCGGTTCATAAGCAATGGTCAGAAGGTGCGCTACCAAAGCTTTCTTGTGCAATGCGGCCTCCCAGCCAGGTCAATGATATACTGGCGCGCATTTTCAGTGGCGGTCTCATCGGGATGGAAGCCATCCAGTTGCGGTTCCAATCCTGTATGAAGGAAATGGTCGACAGCTGCGAAGCGCCCATGGCGGTGTATCGTGATGACGTCGCGCGACGCAAGGAGGCGCATTTACGCCCATATCGTCAATGCGTCTCCAACCAAAGCGACTTAAAGGCATATGAAGAAAATATGCCTAAATACATAGAGCGTGCTATCTCGGCAAAGAATGCGCTCGATAATTATAAAAAAGAACTTAGGGATCGGCCACGCGAGCTATCACTAGTAGATGCGAGATGTGTTTCTGGCGAGTAAGATGCAATAGGCGATCATCTGGAATCCGTCTTCATGCTGAGCTATGGGGAAGTCCGCATTCCCATCGAACCGCGCCATCCGAAATCGAGGCGTGGGTCGAGGATGGTAAGCTTGGCGTCTTTCGGCAGTTGGACACCTCGATTTACCGTGTAGTTTCGGCTGAACGAGTGGATCGGGGGTATTTCGGCGCGGCGTGACCAGAAGTCTGGCGTCAGCGGGCCTTCTTCTTGACCGCTATTTCCGATATTTCCGGCTCGCCTGAGGCCGGTTTTCGGGACTGTCAGGAATCCTGTGTCAGGGGCCGGTTGATCATCATTCGGTGACGAACCGTTCCTGGAACTGGATTGCAAACTGGACGCCTCGAAAAACCTCCCCAATTGGGCTGTTTCGTGATTCACTTCCGCGGTGATCAGCGGGAGGCTTTTGAATGCGGGGTCAGGCCGGTTTCTGGGATGTCGATGAGCGATATGCATTGTTGAGCGAGGCGGGTGATCCGCTCGTGAAGCTCAACGAGGTCGTTCCTTGGGACGTCTTCCGCAAGCCATTGGCCAAGGCGCTGAAGCGCTCGGACGGGGCCAAGGGCGGCAGGCCGCCGTTCGATCCGGTGATG
>NZ_PDVP01000022.1 GCF_002727065.1 Zhengella mangrovi
CACTTCGAAGAAGGTGATGCGGACGTGATCGACAAGCAATTTCAGCGAAAGTTGCAGACTTTCGCGCTCGCGAAATTGCGGGCGGGAAATGCAGGCGGGTCAGAGCACTTCGAAGAAGGCGATGCGGACGTGATCGACAAGCAATTTCAGCGAAAGTTGCAGACTTTCGCGCTCGCGAAATTGCGGCCTGGAAATGCAGGCGGGTCAGAGCACTTCGAAGAAGGTGATGCGGACGTGATCGACAAGCAATTTCAGCGAAAGTTGCAGACTTTCGCGCTCGCGAAATTGCGGGCGGGAAATGCAGGCGGGTCAGAGCACTTCGAAGAAGGTGATGCGGACGTGATCCGCCTGCCTTGAGCCGGTGCCGACGCAGATCATGCGGTTCAGCCAGGCATAGCGCTCGTCGCCGGTTTCGAAGCGGGGATGGGTGCGCATGTAGTAGCGTGACGGGTCGACCACCTCGCCGCGGCCGAGCGCCGCGATGACGTCGGCCGGGCCGTGCCGGTAGCCGAAATTGCGGATGTCGATGATGGCGCCGTCATCGGTCTGCATGGAATAGCGCGTGTCCAGCTCCGCCGTGCCATCGGCCAGGATGGTCTGCCAGTCGGCGCCGAGGTTCAGGATTTTCCCGTTCAGCCGCTCGCCCGTCACCGTGCCGCCGATGATCGGGATGATTCTCCGCCGCCCGCGCGGCGCGTCGCCCAGGTCCATGATCGGGGCCAGTTCCACCTTCAGGTCGCAGAGGTGCTTCAGGGCGGGGGCGGCAACATTCATGGCAAAAACTCCTGTGGGGCCGGGGCAAGTCCGGCGAAAGCGGGAACCGGTTTCGTGTCCGGAACAACGCAATAAGAACGTTTTGGCGCATCGGGGCGATCCAGGGAATGGCGGAAATGGCCTGTTGGTGCGATGCGTCTATTTCATGGTCATCGGCAGGAACAGCACCAGCGACGGAAACACCACGAGCAGGATCAGGCGCAGCACGTCGACCGCGACGAAGGGCATGACGCCGCGAAAGATCGTCGGCAGTTTCACCTCGCGCGCGATCGTGTTGATGACGAAGACATTCATGCCGACCGGCGGCGTGATCAGGCCCAGTTCCACTGTCATGACGATGATGACGCCGAACCAGATCGGATCAAATCCCAGTTGCGTCACCACGGGAAAGACGATGGGCACCAGCAGGATGATCATCGCCATGGCGTCAAGGATGCAGCCCATCAGCAGGAAGAAGCCGAGGATGATGGCCAGCGTGCCGTAGGCGCCGAGATCGAGGTGGACCAGGAAGGCGGTGATTTTCTGCGGCGTCTGCGTGATCGCCAGGAAATACCCGAACAGGATGGCGCCGATCAGGATGGTGTAGATGGCGACCGAGGTGCGCAGCGCCTCCACCAGGCTTTCCAGGATCAGCCGCGGCCCGAGCCGGCCCCGTGCGATGCCGATCAGGGCGGTGAGCAGCGAGCCGACCGCCGCCGCCTCGGTGGCGGTGACGACGCCGAAGTAGATCGAGCCGATGATGGCAATGAACAGCAACAGGACAGCCCAGACGCCGCCGAGCGACCGGATGGCGTTGCCGAGGTCGAAGGGCTCGCCCGCCGGCAGCGACCGGGCATAGGCGATGCGCACGGTCAGCATGTACATCAGGATGGCCAGCAGCCCCGGCACGATGCCGGCGATGAACAGCTTGCCGACGTCCTGCTCGGTGATGAAGGCATAGACGGCCAGCACGACCGAGGGCGGAATGAGGATGCCGAGCGTGCCGCCGGCCGCGATGACGCCGGTGGCGATGTCGTCGCGATAGCCGACGCGCTTCATCTCGGGCAGGGCGATCTTGGTCATGGTTGCAGCGGTCGCCACCGAGGAACCGCAGATCGCGGCAAAGCCGGCGCAGGCGCCGACGGTCGACAGCGCCATGCCGCCCTTGAACGAGCCGAACCACGCCTGCCCGGTGCGGAACAGTTCCCGCGACATGCCGGAATTGGTCGCAAGCACGCCCATCAGGATGAAGAATGGAATGAGGCTGAGGTTGAAATCGGTGATCGTGCGGACCGGCGACTGCGCCAGCAGGTTCAGGGCCGGTTTCCAGCCGGTGATGGCGGCGAACCCGCCGACGCCGACGAGCCCCATGGCAACGCCGATCGGTACGCGCAGCAGCATCAGCGCGAACAGGACGATGAAGCCGGAAACGGCGATCAGGTCGGCGCTGGTCATGCCCGGTCCTCCGTGGCGTCATCCCCTGCCATGTCCACTGTCTCGAAATGTTCCAGCGTGGCGCGCCCGCTGGCCACCAGGATGAGCCGGGCAAGGATGGCGATGTTCGCGAAGGCCACGCCCAGCCAGATGAAGCCGAGGAAGATCCAGGCCGGCATGCGCAGGTCGAACGTGGCCTCGCCGCTGTAAAAGGCGCTGGTGACCCGGCCGAGCATCTTCCAGGTCAGGAGCAGCGAGAAGGCGAGCAGGACAGCCCAGGCAAAACTGTCGATCCACCGGCGCGCGCCGGCGGGTAGCATCTCGGCGAAGATGTCGACCTTGATGTGCGAGCCGCGGAAGCCGACCGAGGCAAACCCCCACATGATCGCCGCGCCGATCAGGAAGCGCGACAGGTCGAAGGCGTCCGGCACCGGCCAGGCCAGCAGGTAGCGCCCGATGGCCGAGACGACGATGAGGACGGTGATGAGCGCAAGCAGGACGCCGGCGACGGTCTCGATGCCAAGCGAAATCCGTTCCAGCAGGCCGATCTTCGGCTTGGTCATGGCAGGCTCCCGAAAGCAGGAAAGCCGCAACCGCCGGCGCCGGCCGGCGATTGCGCGATCAGGTCGGCGGGATCAGAACTTGGCGTCGTGGCGGCCAAGCGCTTCCAGGTAATCCTGGTACATCTTGTCCGCATCGACGCCCTTGGCCTTGGCCTCTTCCTTCCACGTGTCGATGAGCGGCGCCGAGGCATCGCGCCACAGCTGCACCTCGTCCGACGTTGGCTCGTAGATCGTGTGGCCGCCCGCATCGATCATCTTCTGCTTGCCGGAGGCCTCGTTCTCGGCCCAGCCCTTGGAGAACCGGCCCGACCATTCCGGCGTGCAGTGATCGTCGATGACCTTCCTGTTCTCCTCGCTCAGCGCCGCGTAGCTGTCCTTGTTCATCAGCATCAGCTGCGCCGAGATGTAAAACGGCATGTCGAGGTGGTACTTGGTCTCCGAATCGATCCCGAAGATGTTGATCGAGTTCCACGGGAAGGTGATGGCGTCGGCAGCGCCCTTGGCGATCGCCTCGCGGGCTTCCGGGGCCGGCACCTGCACCGGCGCGCCGCCGAGGCTGGAGATGAAGCGCGCCATGGTGGCATGCGCCGGGCGCACGTTGAGGCCCTTGATGTCGGCGGGAACGTGGATCGGCCCCTTGGAGTGGATGGTGCCCGGATCATGCGGATTGGCCAGGCAGAAGATCACGTCCGACATTTCCGTCTTGGCGATCGGCGCATACCACTCGTGCATGGCCACGGCGCCGCGTTCCGCGTTGTTCATGTGGAAGGGGATCTCGACCAGGCTGTACAGAGGGAAACGCCCGGCCTGGTAGCCCGGGTTGGTGTAGGACAGGTCGACGATGCCGTCGCGCGCCATGTCGTAGTGGTCCGGCGCCGCGCCCAGCTGCTGCGCCGGGAAGATGGTGATGTGAATGCGCCCTTGCGAGGCTTCCTCGATCGACTTGACCCAGGGCTCGATCCCCAGCGTCTGGATCGGATGGGTTGCCGGCACCCAGTGCGACAGGCGCAGTTCGACCTCTGCGGCCTGGGCCGCGGTCCAGGTGGCCAGGGCGGTGGCGGCCGCCAGAGCGGCCATGCGAATGGTCTTCATGGTTTTCCTCCCGTTTGTGCCGGACCGTTCTCGCGGCCTTCGGCTCCCGCCATGCTGGCGGCACCGGCGCTCTCCCTGCACCGATGTAATTGTTATGGTAGCAAACAATTTCTCTTGAGCAAGAAAAAAGCCGGGTTGCCCCGGCTTCTTCATCGCGCGGTGATTTGCGCCTCACGGCACGAGAAGCGTGCCGGCGCCGTGCTCGGTGAACAGTTCCAGCAGCACCGCGTGCGCGGTCTTCCCGTTGAGGATGACCACGCCCTGCACGCCGCGCTCGATGGCCTCGATGCAGGTTTCCACCTTCGGGATCATGCCGCCGGAGATGGTTCCGTCGGCGATCAGCGCTTTCGCGTCGGCCACGGTCAGTTCGTCGATGAGCGTGCCGGACTTGTCGAGCACGCCTGGCACGTCGGTCAGGAACAGCAGGCGGGTTGCCTCGACCGCCCCGGCGATGGCGCCGGCGAACGTGTCGGCGTTGATGTTGTAGGTGTGGCCGTCGCGCCCGGGCGCCACCGGCGCGATGACGGGGATCATCTCCGAGCGGGCCAGCAGGTCGAGCAGCGTCCGGTCCACTTCCGCCGGTTCGCCGACGAAGCCGAGGTCGAGGATGCGCTCGATGTTGCTGTCGGGGTCGCGCATGGTCTTGGCGGCCTTTTCGGCGAACACCATGTTGCCGTCCTTGCCGCACAGGCCGATGGCCCATTCGCCCTCGGCGTTGATCATCCGCACGATCTCCTTGTTGATCGAGCCGGCGAGCACCATTTCCACGATTTCCACGGTCTTGGCGTCGGTCACGCGCAAGCCGCCCTCGAACTTGGACTCGATCCCCATCTTGGTCAGCATGGCGCCGATCTGCGGGCCGCCGCCATGCACCACGATCGGGTTCACGCCCGACTGCTTCAGAAGCGCGATGTCGCGCGCGAAAGCCTGGCCGAGGGCGGCATTGCCCATGGCGTGCCCACCGTATTTCACCACCACCGTCTTGTGCTCGTAGCGCTGCATGAAGGGCAGCGCCTGGGACAGCAGGCGGGCCTGCGTTTCTGCGGGGGTGAGGTCGAGTTCGTCGGCCATGGCGGCATCGGTCCTTGAGCGGTGAAAAGGTTGCAGGTCTGATAGCGCGAATGAAACGGCCTCGCAATCAGCCGGACCGCCCTGGCGCCATTGTCGCCGTCACATCCTTGCCCTATCCTGTGACGATGCAAGGGCAGGCCGATCAGATCACGGAACTCATCGTCAGGACCGGCCTGAAGGACAGGTCTGCCTTCGATCGCCTGTACGAAGCCACCAGCGCGAAACTTTTTGCCATCTGCCTTCGTGTCTTGCGGGACAGGGGAGAGGCGGAAGACGCCCTGCAGGAGGTCTTTGTCCGGGTCTGGACCAGGGCCGACCGCTTTGCCGCGTCCCATCACAGCCCGATCTCCTGGCTGGCTGCGATCGCCCGCAACCATTGCATCGACCGGCTGCGCGCCCGCAAGGCGCCGGCCCGTCCGGTCGAGGAGGCTTTTGACCTGGCCGCCGATGAGCCGGGTCCGGAGCGCCTCGCCGAACTGTCGAGCGAGGGGCGGCGCATCGACGCCTGCATGGAGGAACTGGAAACCGACCGGGCGGAGGCCGTGCGCGCCGCCTATGTCATGGGTTATTCTTACGAGGAACTGGCCGGACGCCACGGTGTGCCTCTCAACACGATGCGCACCTGGCTGCGGCGCAGCCTGATGAAACTGAAAGAGTGCCTGGAACGATGACCGGGGAAGCAGAGGACAGGATGGAAGACGGCGGCGACGAGCTGCTGGCCGCCGAATATGTGCTCGGCGTCCTGCCGCTGGACGCGCGCATGGCCTTTGCCGCGCGCCTGGAAGCCGAGCCGCCGTTGCGGGCCCTGGTCGCGGCCTGGGAAATCCGTCTTTCGCCGCTCAACGACGACTATGGCGAGACGGCCGCGCCCGCGTCCGCGAAGGCAGCCCTTGACCGGCGCCTGTTCGGCGGACCGGCCGCACGGGAAACGGCCCGTCCCGCCCTCTGGCAGAGCCTCGCCTTCTGGCGCGGCCTGGCCGTCGCCGCACTGGCGAGCCTCGCCGTCGTGCTGATCGTGCCCTTCACCGTGCCGCCGCCGACCGAGCCGTCGGCCCGTTTCGTCGCCGCCATGCAGGCCGATGCCTCGCCGGTGCGCTATGTCGCGCTCTACCAGTCGGGTACCGGCATGATCGACCTGACACGCCTGTCCGGCGAGCCGGCAAGCGGCCGCGATTTCGAGCTCTGGCTCATCGAGGGCGGCAACGCGCCGCGCTCGCTCGGCGTCCTGCCGGCCGGTGAAACGGCCCGGGTGCCGGTGTCGCAGCAACTGGCCTCGCTGGTTTCGTCCGGTGCGACCCTGGCCATCTCCGACGAACCGGCCGGCGGCTCGCCGACCGGCGCGCCGACCGGTGCCGTCCTCGCGCTTGGCGAAATGCGCGGCATCTGATTTTTTTTCGCGTTCGCCTGAAACTTCCTGGTCCCGCTCTCCGTGACTGTATCCGACCTCGCAACGACGAGCGTCGTGAACATTCATTCCACTGGGAGTCAAACCATGCAGATCAAGTCCATCGCCATCGCGCTTGCTGGCGCCGTCGCCATGTCCACCGCCGCCTGGGCCGAGAACCCCATGGTCGGTGGCGCGCCGATGTATGCCAACAAGACCATCGTCGAGAATGCCGTCAATTCCAAGGACCACACCACGCTGGTCGCCGCCGTCAAGGCCGCCGGCCTCGTCGAGACGCTGTCCGGCAAGGGTCCGTTCACGGTCTTCGCGCCGACCAACGAAGCCTTCGAGAAGCTCCCGGCCGGCACGGTCGAGACACTCCTGAAGCCGGAGAACAAGGACAAGCTGACCAAGATCCTGACCTGCCACGTGGTCGCGGCCAATGCCATGTCGGGCGATATCGAGAAGATGATCTCCGATGACGGCGGCATGCACCCGGTCAAGACCGTCGGCGGCTGCGAGTTCACCGCGATGGAGAAGGACGGCAAGATCATGATCAAGGACGGCCAGGGCAATGTCGCCACGGTCACCATCGCCGATGTGAAGCAGTCCAACGGCGTCATCCACGTGATCGACACCGTTCTCCTGCCCGCGTCGTAAGGCTCAGGCCATCGTGACGGGCGGCTAGTTTGCGCCCATCCCGTGGGGCCGCCCGATCACGAAATGTTGCCCGCCGGTTGACTGCCAGTCGCACCCGATTGATTGGCCTCCGGCGGGCAACGCCCCTAGATTGGCATGAGACAGGTTTCAGAACGGGAGAGCTGAAATGACCAACCGTCGCACACTTCTGGCCGGAGCCGCCGCCGCCTTGCTCGGCGGAACCATGCTCCTGGGCCGCCGGGGCAGCGCCGCTGCCGCCGAGGAATTCGAGATCACGCTCACCGAGGCGGAATGGCGCAAGCGTCTTTCGCCCAAGCAGTTCGCCGTCCTGCGCGAGGAGGACACCGAGCCGCCCTTCTCCTCCGAACTGCTGCACGAGAAGCGCAAGGGCAAGTTCACCTGCGCGGGCTGCGATCTGCCGCTGTTTTCCTCGGAGACCAAGTTCGAAAGCGGAACCGGCTGGCCGAGCTTCTGGGCGCCGCTGGAAAACGCCGTCGGCACCCGCAGCGACTATTCGCTCATCTTCCCGCGCACCGAGGTCCATTGCCGGCGCTGCGGCGGCCACCTTGGCCACGTCTTCGACGATGGCCCGAAGCCGACCGGCAAGCGCTATTGCATGAACGGCCTCGCCCTGGGCTTTGTCCCCGACGAGAAGACCGCCTCCTGATCCCGCTCAAAGGGCGTCGCGCACCATCGGCGGACGCCGGTCGAGCCAGCCGCTGGCCGTTTCCATCTGGGCGGCCAGCGCGAGCAGCGTTTCCTCGTCGCCGATCCGTCCCGCGGCCTGGATGCCAAGCGGCAGACCGCCGTCGGTGACATGCACCGGCAGTGCGATGGACGGCTGGCCGGTGACATTCTGGATCGCCGGCCAATGGGTGAACCACAGGCTCTTGTCGAGCATCTGGTCGAGGAACGGCCGCATTTTCAGCAGGAACGTCAGCCGCAGCCGGTCGAGCAGCGCCTCCGTCAGGGCATCGGCGCCGGTCGCGTCCATGGCGCCGCAGGCCAGCGGCGGATGGGCGATGATCGGCATCATCACCGCATCGAACCGCGCTGTCTGGCCCAGCAAGGCGCGCGAGGCGGCCTGCAGCCGCTGCAGCGCGGCTTCCATGTCGGCAGCCCGCTGGACCTCGCCGAACCGCGCCATGATCCGCGTGATCCGTTCGAGATCGCCCAGCACCGGCTTGCCAAGCCGCGTCGCCTCCATCCGTATGATCCCTGCATGCGCGCTCGCCACGCAGCGTGCGAAATCGGCGATGAAATCGCGGTTGACCATCGGCAGGTCGATCTCCTCGACCGTGTGCCCGAGGTCCCGCGCCAGCGCCACGGCGGTGTCGAGCGCCTTCATCGTCTCGGCGGAAATCTCCAGCCCGAGCGGCGACTGCCGGTAGACGGCCAGCGTCAGCGATCCCGGGTTCGCGGCGCAGGCGGCGAGGAAGGATCCTTTCGGCGCCGGTGCCTGGTAGGGCGATGCGGCATCGTGCTGCGACCCGATGTCCAGCAGCGCGGCGCAATCGCGCACCGAGCGCGACAGCGCATGCTGCACGGTGAAGCCGTGCCAGCTTTCCGAGGCATCCGGCGTCAGCGGCACGCGCCCGCGCGACGGCTTGAGGCCGACCAGCCCGGTGCAGGCCGAAGGCACGCGGATCGATCCGCCGCCATCGGATGCATGGGCCACCGGCACGGCCCCCGACGCCACGAGGGCAGCCGATCCGCCAGAGGACCCGCCGGTGACATGCCCGGTGTTCCAGGGGTTGCGGGTGATGCCGAAGCGTCTTGTCTCGGTGACCAGCCGCAGCCCGAATTCCGGCGTCGTCGCGGTGATGAAGGGAAGGAAACCGGCCCGCCGGTAGTTCCGGATGACCGTGGCGTCCTCTGACGCCGTGCGGGCGCCGATGGCGCTGCCGGCGTGGATCGGCACACCGGAAAGGCTGACGGCCAGGTCCTTGATCGCCATCGGGACGCCGGCGAAGGGAGCATCGGCGGGGATCGTCGCCAGGTCCTGCCGCGCCTTGTCGTAGAATGTCTCGGCGACGGCGTTGATCTGCGGGTTCACCGCTTCCGTCCGCGCGATCGCGGCTTCCAGGAGCTCGCCCGGCGTCACCTCCTTGCGCCGCACCATGTCGGCCAGGCCGGTCGCGTCAAGCCGCAGGTAGTCCGTGTCGATACCCATGATGATCCCTCCCCACGGTCACGATGGTAGACCATTTTCCGGATGCCGCTCCAATGAAAACGGGCGCGGGGGGCCGAAAACGCATGCCGGCCGCCACCCCTTGCGACACGGGCGGCGGCCGGCGGCAGGCGCGCGGAGGGGAGAGGGGGGTCCGCGAGAGCAATTCCAGCGAAAGCGGGAGGCGGTTTCGCGTCCGGAATTGCGGAATTGCTCTATTCCGCGCGCTTGCGCCCGGTCACCATGGCGCGGACGAGGTTCTCGCCATGTTCGACCGAGGCCAGGATCACGCCGCCCACATGCAGGACGACCAGGCCGGTCGTGACCCAGACGGCAGCCTTGTGCAGTTCTTCCACCCATTCCACGCCCCAGTAGGCGTCGGTTGTCATGGCATAGCCGGAGCCGCAGATGACCGCGATCAGCGCCAGCAGGGCGAACACCATGGCGCCGCCCGCCGGGTTGTGGCCGAGGTGGCGGGGCGCCGAGAGACTGAGGCTTTGCCGCAGGAAGCCCAGCACGCGTCCGGGGCCGAAGACAAAGCTGGAAAAGCGGGCGTGCCGGGTTCCGATGAATCCCCAGACGACACGTGCCGCGATCAGCCCGATGATCGCGTAGCCGATCTGTTCGTGGACCTTGCCGAACTCGTCGCCGGTGATCTAGGCGCCGGCGAACCCGGCGACCAGGGACCAGTGGAAGAGGCGGACGAACGGATCCCAGACCTTGACGGTCCGGTTGGCCGCGGCGGGATCGAGCGTGTCGGAGGAGAGGGCGGAGGTCATCGTTTCAGCCTTGTCATGGCCGCGGGAGCAGATCAGGCAGCGCGAAGGGCGGCCGGCATTCGCGCTGCCCGTCGGAGCGTCAGTCGTTCGCCTTGGTGCGCACGACTTCGGCGGTCACCGGGTTCATGTAGACTTCGGCGCGCTCGCCCTTGGCGGTCTTGGCATAGACTTCGTAGCAGCCGTCCTCGACCTTGACCGAGCGGACCTGGTAGCCCATTTCGGTGGCCTTGGCGGTGATGTCGTCCTTGCTCATCCACTGGCTCTGGGGAGCGTTGCCGCAGCTCGCTTCGCCACTTTCGGAGGCGAGGGCCGGCTGGAAGGCGACGGCCGTGGCGGAGAGGGCGAGAGCGGTCAGGAGAAGGCGCATGGGAGGTTTCCTTTGTGCGTTTGGTTTCGTACCGTCGTTGCGGTGATGCCGTTTTCGCACTGCCCGGGTGACAGGCCGCTGAGACGACCGTTCAGCAATCTGTCATTCGCTCGCCGGCAAAAGGAATGTCATGCGCGCGACCGTTCTCAAGATTGCCGGGATGCTTGGCGCCGTGGTCCTTCTGGTGCTCCAGGCCCAGGCGGATGACGGCCGGTCGGATCATGACGGAGACACGCGCAGGGACCGGCACGAACGCATTGCCGAGCGCCGCAAGGATGGCGAACTGCTTCCCCTTGCCGAGATCCTGAAGGCGCTGCACGCGAAATTCCCCGGAAAGGTTCTCGAGATCGAGTTCGAGGACAATGGCAATCCGATCTACGAATTCTACGTGTTGCAACCCTCGGGCCGTGTGGTCGAGGTGGAGTACGATGCCCGGACAGGGGCGTTCCTGGGGCAGGAGAACAAGGACTGACATGCGCATCTTGCTTGTCGAGGATGATCCGCGCATCGCCGCGGGCGTGCGGACCACGCTGGAAGCCCAGGGCTATCTCGTCGATCTGGAGGCCGATGGCGAAGAGGCCTGGTTCCTCGGCGACACGGAGGACTATGCCGCCGTCATCCTCGATCTCGGCCTGCCGAGCATGGACGGCCTGTCCGTCCTCAAGCGCTGGCGCGCCAACGGCCGTACCATGCCGGTCCTCGTCCTGACCGCGCGCGGCGGCTGGACCGAGCGGGTCGAGGGCATCGATGCCGGTGCCGACGACTACCTGCCCAAGCCCTTCGAGATGGAGGAACTCTCCGCCCGCCTGCGCGCCATCCTGCGCCGCGCAGCGGGCGTTGCCAGCCCGGTCATCGCCATCGGCGGAACCGTTCTCGACACGCGCCAGATGCGGGTCACCCGCGACGGCGTGCCCGTGTCGCTGACACCGCAGGAGTACCGCCTGGTCTCCTATCTCATGCACCATGCCGGCCGCGTGGTCAGCCAGCAGGAACTGGCCGAGCATCTGCAGGCCGAGCACTACGAGCGCGAGTCCAATGCCGTCGAGGTGCTGGTCGGCCGCGTTCGCCGCAAGCTCGGCGGCGGCCTGATCGAGACCCGGCGCGGCTTCGGTTACATCGTGGAGCCGGCATGAACGCGGCCGGGTCGATCCGGCTCCGCCTGTTCGCCCTTGCCGTGGCCGGGATCGTGGTTGCCCTGGCCCTGGCCGGCCTCGGCCTGTCGGCCCTGTTCACCCGCCATCTCGAACGCGGCCTTGCCCAGGAGCTCGATGCGGTGATCGGCGACATCGCCGGCAATCTGACCAACCAGCCCGGCGGCGGCCTGACCATGCGCAAGACGCCGCCGGACCCGCGCTTCGCCGATATTTTTTCCGGTCTCTACTGGCAGGTCAGCACCGATGGCGGCAAGCCGGTCATGCGCTCGCCCTCGCTCTGGGACAGCGAGCTGAAACTGCCCGCCGACACCCTGGTGCAGGGGGAGACCCACCAGCATGCGATCACCGGCCCCGACGGGGCGGAACTCATGCTGCGCGAGGCGGTCTATCGCATCGAGAGCGGCGAGGGGCCGGCCCATACCGTGCGTATTTCCGTGGCCATGGACCGTGCCGGCGCCCGAGAGCTGACAGCCGGCTTCAACCGCGACCTGATGCCCGCACTCGTGCTTCTCGCGCTCGTCCTGCTGGCGGGTGCCTGGGCCCAGGTCCGAGCCGGCCTGAAGCCGCTGGACGCCGTACGCGCCGGCGTGCAGGACATTCGCGAGGGCCGCTCCCACCGCCTCGGCACCACGGTCCCGCGCGAGGTATCGCCGCTCGTCGAGGAGATGAACGCCCTGCTTGAACGGCAGGAAACCGACATGCGCCGCGCCCGCGACCGGGCGGCCGATCTCGCCCATGGACTGAAGACGCCGTTGACGGCGCTGGCCGCCGACGTCGAGGCCTTGCGCACTGCCGGGCAGGGCAAGATCGCCGGTTCGGTCGAGGACGTCGCCCAGCGCATGCGCCGCACCGTCGAGCGCGAACTGGCCCGCTCCCGCCTGCGCAACCGGCCCGGCACCGCGCGCCCCGTCGCGGTCCTGCCGGCCGTATCGTCCATCCTGCGCATCGTCTCGCGCACGCCACAGGGCGAGCGGATCGGCTTTCATCTCGAAGGCGACAGGACCGTGTCGGCGGCGATCGAGACAGACGACCTGAACGATATCCTCGGCAACCTTCTGGAAAACGCCGCCCGCCATGCCCGGTCCTCGGTGACCGTTTCTGTCCGGCGCGAGGGCGCGGACGTGGTCTTGGAAATTGCCGATGACGGAACCGGTGTCGACGATGACAGGCTGGAGCGGCTGGCACGGCGCGGCATGCGCGACGACGAGCGCGGCGGCTCCGCTGGCCTGGGCCTGGCCATCGTTTCCGACATTCTTTCCGCCTACGGCCGCCGCCCGGTCTTCGCGACAGGCCGCGAGGGTGGCCTTTCCGTGACGGTCCGCCTGCCGGCGCCGGGGTCGGCGGGAAGCGTCAGCCCGCCGTTGCCGTGACGATTGCCTGGCGCAACTCGTCCAGTCCGCGGTTCTTTTCCGAAGACGTCGCGATCACTTCCGGGTAGGCGGCCGGACGCTTGGAAATCTTCGCCAGCGTGTCGCTGATCAGGTGCGGCACGGCCTTCTCGCCGATTTTGTCGGTCTTGGTCAGCACGATCTGGTAGGACACGGCGGCCTTGTCGAGCAGGTCGAGAACCTCGCCGTCGATTTTCTTGATGCCGTGGCGCGCATCGATCAGCACGTAGACGCGCTTCAGCGTGACCCGCCCGCGCAGGTAGTCGAAGACCAGCTTGGTCCAGCGGTCGACCAGGTCCTTGGGCGCCTGGGCGAAGCCGTAGCCCGGCATGTCGACCAGGGCCAGCGGCGGCAGGTCGTCCTTGGCGCCGGAAAAACCGTCGGGAACGAAATAGTTGAGTTCCTGGGTCCGTCCCGGCGTATTGGACGTGCGCGCCAGGCCCTTCTGGCCGATCAGCGCATTGATGAGCGACGACTTGCCGACGTTCGACCGGCCCGCGAAGGCGATTTCGGGCGGGCCTTCCGGCGGCAGGAACTTCATGGCCGGCACGCCGCGGATGAAGATCCACGGTCGGGCGAACAGGGTGCGGGTCTCTTCGGAAATCTCGGCTGTCATGGGTTTCGCATCGGCGTTTGTGCCCGGCAAGTCAAGCCGGAACACGCCGGTAGCGCCTCATCGCGGACGAATCATGCCGGTTTCGAGCGCGTAGACCGTGCCGTCGGTCCCCGTCTCGACCAGCGAAACCGGCAGCACCTGCGCGCTCTCGTCGAAAACGCAGATCTGCTCGCCGACGATCGTCAGCGTGACGTTGTCGCCGCTGACGGTCCCCATGTTGTCGCGCCGCCGCCGGCTGTGGGTGATGTTGGCGATCAGGTCGTCCGGCGAAAACTGGGCGTCCAGCACATGCGCCAGCACGAGCTTGCGCACCCGCTTGTCATAGGCCTTTCCCTTGAAGCCCTTCATGTAGGCCTCGAAGGCCGAGGCGAGCACGTCGTCGGTCGGCACGAAGACGGTGATGGGACCGCCTTCGGTGAAGACGTCCGGCGTCCCGGCCAGGTCGACCAGCGTTCGGAACAGCGAGAACCGCGGTTCGGAGGACAGGATGTCGAGAACGGAGCGGGTCGCTTCCGGCAGGGCGTCCTCGCCGTCCCCGACAGGGGCTTCGATGCTGCCGGCGTCTGTCGTGGCGGCAGTGCCGGTCGTGACGGTGCCCTGTGCTGCGGCGGCAAGCGTCATGGTGGAAAACAGGACCGCGGCAACGGGAACGATCAGGCGAAACAGGCGGGACACGGGACACTCCAGGAACCGGCGTGGCGATCCGTGAAGATGTATTCTCATGGTTGCATCGCGCAAGGGCGGGCAGCCGGAAAAAGCCGTTTGGCCGTACCGGCCGCCCCTCGGCGTCAGTCGTGCGCGGCCGCCGCGCGCAGCGCCGCGATGTCACCGCCCCGGATCGCGTCGAGCGAGGCGGAGATCTTCCGCGCGCTCCAGTCCCACCATGCGATCTCGAGCAGTTCGGCGATCACGCCGTCGTCGAAGCGCTTGCGGATCGCGCGGCCGGGGTTTCCGCCGGCGATCGTGTACGGCGCGACATGCGAGGTGATGACCGAGCCGCTGGCGATGATGGCGCCGTCGCCGATGGTTACGCCCGGCATGATCATGCTGTCCATGCCGATCCAGACATCGTTGCCGATGACGGTGTCGCCCTTCGACTGTTCGGTCCAGGTTGCCGGATCGAAGCCCGTTTCCCAGCCGTTGCCGAAGATGTTGAACGGGTAGGTGGAGAACCCGCCCATGGCGTGGTTCGCGCCGTTCATGATGAAGCGCGTGCCGCTGGCGATGGCGGTGAACCGGCCGATGATCAGCCGGTCGCCGAGGAAGGCGTGGTGGTGCAGGACATTACGCTCCTCGAAGCGTTCGGCCCCGTCCGGGTCGTCGTAATAGCTGTAGTCGCCGACGATGATGTTCGGGCGCGTGATGACGTTCTTCAGGAAGACGGCGCGGGGAAAACCGGCCAGCGGGTAGAGGGTATCGGGCGAGGGGCCGTGCATGGCTGAGCTCCTGGAATGGCATGAGGCGTCGGGATGTCATGGGTCCTGACGGCGCGGATGCCGCGGCGCGGGACCGGAGCTCAGTGGATCATCGCAGGGCACTCCCTCTGTCTGCTCGTTTCGCCATTACCTAGTACAGCGGGTCGTGAAATGCAAAACGGCCGGGAAAATTCCCGGCCGTCCTGAACGTGTGGCGCTGGATCGTCCGCCGGCTATTCGGCCGGTTTTCGTCGGTTGATCAGGCCCTTGACGTTGTCCCACAGCTCGATCTTGGTGCCCTGGCGCTTCATGATCACAGCCTGCTGGATGATCGACAGCGTGTTGTTCCAGGCCCAGTAGATGATCAGCCCGGCCGGGAAGGCCGCCATCATGAAGGTGAACATCACCGGCATCCAGGTGAAGATCATGGCCTGGGTCGGGTCCGGCGGCGTCGGGTTCATGCGCATCTGCAGGAACATGGTGATGCCCATGATGAGCGGCCAGACGCCGATCATCAG
The DNA here is from genome assembly GCF_002727065.1 of Zhengella mangrovi. Classification (GTDB taxonomy): domain Bacteria; phylum Pseudomonadota; class Alphaproteobacteria; order Rhizobiales; family Rhizobiaceae; genus Zhengella; species Zhengella mangrovi. The sequence goes on from NZ_PDVP01000022.1 coordinate 15,365, forward strand.
GAAGGACGGCACGTCGTAGGGCAGCAGGCCGAACAGGTTGAACACCGAGGTCGGGTCCGGTGCCGAGAGGTCGTGGATCCATCCGTAGAACGGCGCGTGCCGCATCTCGATGGTCACGTAGAGCACCTTGTAGAGCGAGAAGAAGACCGGGATCTGCAGCAGCACCGGCCAGCAGCCGGCGATCGGGTTGATCTTCTCGGTCTTGTAGAGCTCCATCATCTCCTGTTGCTGGCGCATCTTGTCGTCCGCGTATTTCTCGCGGATTTCGGTCATCTTCGGCTGCACCTGCTTCATCTTAGCCATCGACGTGTAGGACTTGTTGGCCAGCGGGAAGAAGATGAGCTTGACGATGACCGTGGTCGCCAGGATGGCGAGGCCGAAGTTGCCAAGCAGCTTGAACAGGTGGTCCATCAGCCAGAACATCGGCTTGGTGATGAAGTAGAACCATCCCCAGTCGATCATCAGGTCGAACTCGCGGATGTTGTCCTTGTCCTTGTAGGCGTTGATGACGTTCACTTCCTTGGCGCCGGCGAAGATCTGCGTCTTCAGCGTGGTCGATCCGCCCGCCGGGACGGCCACCGCATCGGTCAGGAAGTCGGCCTGGTAACGCGAGCGGCCGTCATCGAAATAGGCGAAACGCGGCTGGAACGTCTCGCCGGCCTGCGGGATCATCGTCACCGCCCAGTACTTGTCGGTGATGCCCAGCCAGCCATTGCTGGACTTGCCCGGCACGACGCGCTTCTCGTCCTCGATCTTGGAATACTTGATTTCCTGCAGGCCTTCGTCGCCGGTCACGCCGATCAGGCCCTCGTGGAGAACGTAGGTGGAATGGGTGTCGGGCTTGTTGAAGCGCGTCACGCGGCCATAGGCGGGCAGGGCCACGTCGGCGCCGGAGGCATTGGCGATCGTGTCGGAGACAGTGAACATGTACTCGTCGTCGACCGAGAACGTCCGCTTGAAGGTCAGCCCCTTGTCGTTGGTGAAGGTCAGCGTCACCGGCGTCTGCGGGGTGAGCTTCGCATCGCCCTCGACGGTCCAGACGGTATCCGGGCCCGGCACGGCGCCGGTCGCGTCGGAGCCGGCATAGCCGAGTTCCGCGAAATAGCCGTTGTCGTCGCTCGACGGGTGCAGCAACTGGATGTTGGCGGAATTCTTGTCGACCGAGACGCGATAGTCCTTCAGGACCAGTTCGTCGAGCCGTGCGCCCACCGTGTTGATCGAGCCGGAAAGCGACGGGGTGTCGATCGCCACGCGAACGGCGGCATCGCTCGCCGGCGCCGCGGTACCGCCGGGCACGTCGGCGCCCGTGGCAGCCTGGCCTGCCGGCTGCGGTGCGGCCGTGCCGTCGGCTGCGGGCTTGGGCTGCGTGGCAGGGGCCTGGCCGGTCTGCGCGGGCTGTTTGCTGGCCTGCTCTTCCGTCTGGATCCGGGCGGCCTCGCGCTGCGCCTCGATGCGGGGGTTCATGTAGAACACCTGCCAGAGCGTGAGGATGACCACCGAAATGGCAATCGTCAGGAAGAAGTTGCGATTATTTTCCATGGAAACGTTTTCCGCCTATTCGCCGCGCAAGCTCGTCGCTCAGGTCCGTGAAGGAGGCGCCAAGGCAATCCCTGCGCCCGACGATCACATAGTCATGTCCGGGCTGCATTGCCATGCGGCCTTTGAGCCGCAGGGCTTCCTTGAGCCGCCGTCTGATGCGGTTGCGTTCGACCGCGTTGCCCTGCTTGGTGGTGACCGTGAAACCGGCGCGCGGCAGCCCGTCGTCGCCGCGGTCGGCCACCTCAAGCAGGAAAAACCGCCCGCGTCGCTTTTCGCCACGGCGGACGGCCAGGAATTCGGCCCGTTTGGTCAACCGCCCGGGCTTCGGGTCGTGTTGCCGGTTGTCCACCGGCCCGGCCTCCCGCGCCCGGTCAGGCGCTGAGGCGCGCGCGGCCGCGGTTGCGGCGGGCTGCGATCACCTTGCGGCCGCCCTTGGTGGCCATGCGGGAACGGAAGCCGTGACGGCGCTTCCGGACGAGTTTGGAGGGCTGATAGGTACGCTTCATTTGTTTCAATACCGCGGAGTGCGGCCCTTCTTGGATCTGAATGAATTCAGGAGCGGTTTTGCCCGGTGCCGGCGGTGCACGGAATTCCCGTGCCCGGCCGTTGGTGCCCGGACGTCGCGCGGCTTATAGGTTCATGCGGCCGCAAATGTCAATCATCCGGCCTACAATCCTGTAGGATCGGCGTGTCACGGGGCGGTCACGGGCCGGTGAGAACACGGTGTCGCGGGCTCAATTGCCGGTGAGGGCCCGCGTCATGCGGTTGCATCGGCAGCCGTGGACGGTCAACTGTGTCCGGATACCGGACAGCAGCAGGCACGGCGAAGACGAGATGAGTGAAATGCGCGCGATCGAGGATGGAACGGTCATGAAACCCGCGAAGCCAGCCAGGGCGAATGCTCTCAAGCGGTTCGGTCCGATCGCCGTCATCGCGCTCGGGCTGGCGTTGGGCTACGCGATGGGCTGGCATGAATATCTGTCGCTCGACTTCCTGGCCGAGCAGCGCGAGACGCTGACCGCCTATGTCGGGCAGAATTACGCCATGGCGCTGGTCACCTTCACCCTGCTCTACGTGCTGGCGGTCGCCTTCTCCTTCCCCGCGGCCTCCGTTCTCACCATCTTCGGCGGCTTCCTGTTCGGCTGGTGGGTCGCCGGCATCGCCGTCGCCTTCGGCGCCACCGCAGGCGCATCGATCCTCTTCCTCGCCGCCCGCAGTGCGTTCGGCGATTTCCTGCGCGAGAAGGTGGGCGGCTTCGGCGCCCGCCTCGCCGACGGCTTCCGTGAAGACGCCTTCAGCTATCTCCTTGTCCTGCGCCTGGCCCCGTTCTTTCCCTTTTTTGTGATCAACATCGCGCCCGCGCTGTTCGGCGTGAAGCTGAGGACCTATGTTGCGGCGACATTCCTTGGCATCCTGCCGGGCTGTTTCGCCTATGCCTGGCTGGGGCAGGGCATCGGCTCGGTTCTGGATGCCGCCGACAGGGATGGCGGGCCGGTGTCCCTGAAGGACCTGGTGACGCCGGAAATCACCATCGCCTTCGTCGCGCTGGCCGTGGTTGCGGTCATACCGGCGATCGTCAGGAAATGGCGCGGCAACCGCGCCCGCATGCGGCGCGACTGATCGCGGCCGACGGAGGAACAGAATGAGCGAGGTCCTGACCCCGGATATCTGCGTCATTGGCGGTGGATCGGGCGGCCTGACCGTTGCCGCCGCCGCCGCGGCCTTCGGGGTCGAGGTGGTGCTGGTCGAAAAGGGCCGCATGGGCGGCGACTGTCTCAACTACGGTTGCGTGCCCTCAAAGGCGTTGCTGGCTGCCGGCCGCCACGCCGAGGCCATGCGCCATGCCTCCCGTTTCGGCATCGCCGACGTCGAGCCGCAGGTCAATTTCGGCAACGTCAACCGCCATGTCCAGGGCGTCATCGCCGCCATCGCGCCGAATGACAGCGTCGAGCGATTCACCGCGCTGGGCGTCCGTGTCATTCAGGCCCCGGCCCGTTTCGCCGACAGGAAGACGGTCGTCGCCGGCGACGTGGAGATCCGCGCCCGCCGCTTCGTCATCGCCACCGGGTCCTCGCCGCTCGTACCGCCGATCCCGGGCCTCGACCAGGTCGACTACCTGACCAACGAGACGCTGTTCGACCAGACCCGCAAGCCGGGCCACCTGGTGATCATCGGCGGCGGTCCCATTGGCCTGGAAATGGCACAGGCGCATCGTCGTCTCGGCGCAGAGGTCACGGTTCTGGAAGCCGCCCGTGCCATGGGCAAGGATGATCCGGAACTGGCCGCCGTCGTTCTCCGGCGGCTGCGCGCCGAGGGCGTCGACATCCGCGAGCAGACGAAGGTCACCAGCGTCGAGCCGCGCGGCAAGGCCGGCGTCCGCGTCCATGTCGAGACCGCAGATGGAGCCGCCGAAGTGGACGGGACGCACCTGCTCGTGGCCGTCGGCCGCGCCGTCAACGTCGAGGGCCTCGATCTCGACGCCGCCGGCATTGTGCACGACCGGCGCGGCATCAAGGTGTCCGCCGGCCTGCGCACTTCCAATCGCCGGGTCTACGCCATCGGAGACGTGGCCGGCGGGCTGCAGTTCACCCACGTCGCAGGCTTTCACGGCGGCCAGGTGCTGCGTCCGCTGCTGTTCCGCCTGCCGCTGCGCGTCGACACGTCCATCATTCCATGGGCATCCTACACCGATCCCGAACTGGCGCACGTCGGCCTGACCGAGGATGCCGCCCGCCAGAAGCACAAGAACATCACGGTCCTGCGCTGGCCCTACGCCGAAAACGACCGGGCGCAGGCCGAGCACGAAACCGAGGGCCTGATCAAGGTGGTGACCGACCGCAAGGGCCGCATCCTCGGCGCCTCGATCGCCGGGGCCCATGCCGGCGAGATGATCAGCCTCTGGGCGCTGGCCCTGTCGAAGGGAATGACGGTGCGCGACATCACCGCCTACGTGGCGCCATATCCGACGATGAGCGAAATTGGAAAACGCGCCGCGGTCTCCTATTATTCCGCTTCGACTCGCAATCCGTGGGTGCGCCGGCTGATTGCCTTCCTGCGGATGTTCGGCTGACGGGAAACACGCGGAGGCGCCATGAGCGCACAATGCCAGGAGAACACGGACGGCGCCTCGATCGCCGATCCGGTCGGGCGGGTGCCGCTCGGCCGTGGCCTTTCCGTCAAGCTGCTGGTCCTCACCGCCGTCTTCGTGCTGATCGCCGAAAGCCTGATCTTCCCGCCGTCGGCGGCGAACTTCCGCGAACGCTGGGCCCGCGACAAGCTGAACACCGCCGCGGTCGCCGGCCTCTTCCTGATGGGCGAGAAATCCGAGGAAACGGCCCGCAACCTGCGCGAGGAGATCCTGGCGGCCACCGGCGTGCTGCAGATCGCCGTGCGCGAGGATGGCATGTCGCGCATGCTGGTTTCTGCCGGCAAGGTGCCCATGGTCGACGAGCACCTCGACATGTCCGCCCCGATCAGGCCGGTCGGGTCGATCCTTGCCGCGATATCGACCCTGGTGACCGGCGGCGACCGCATCCTGCGCATCTATGGCCGCGTCGGCGCCGCCAACCAGGAATTCGAGATCGTCATTCCCGACGCCGAACTGCGCAACGCGCTCCTGGTCTACACGCGCAACATCGTCCTGTTGTCGCTGTTCATCTCGGTCCTCACCGCCGTGCTTGTCTTCGCCGTGCTCAACCGGGTCATGATCCGGCCGGTCCGCTCGATGACCCGCTCGATGCTGGCCTTCGCCGCCGAGCCCGACAATCCGGCCCGCATCATCCGCCCGGAAGATCGAAACGACGAACTGGGCATCGCCACCCGCGAACTGGCGGCCATGCAGAGCGAGTTGCAGAAGACGCTCGGCGAGCGCAAGCGCCTGGCCGACCTCGGTCTCGCCGTCTCCAAGATCAACCACGACATGCGCAACATCCTCGGCGCCGCCCAGCTCATGTCCGACCGCCTGACGACCGCCAACGACCCGAAGATCCAGTCCTTCGCCCCGCGCCTCGTGCGCACGCTGGACCGCGCCGTGACCTACACCCAGTCGGTGCTGGAATACGGCCGCGCCCAGGAGGCCCCGCCGGCGCGCCGCAAGGTTGCGCTGCGTCAGCTGGTCGAGGACGTGCATGCCGTGCTTCCCATCGATGACGGCACGGCGATCCGCTTCGAGAACGGGGTCGACGAGCGGCTCGAGGTCGATTGCGACGCTGAGCAGATGTTCCGGGTGCTCACCAACCTGTGCCGCAATGCCATCCAGGCGCTGCTGGCCGAGACCGACACCGCCGTCGTCAAGCGGCTGAGCGTGAGCGCGAGCCGTCAGGGCGCCGTCTCCGTCATCCGCATCGTCGATACCGGGCCTGGCCTGCCGAAGAAGGCGCGGGACAATCTCTTCGCCGCCTTCAAGGGCTCGGCGCGCAGTGGCGGCACCGGGCTCGGCCTGGCCATCGCCCTGGAGCTCGTGCGCGCCCATGGCGGCACCCTTGACCTGGTGGAAAGCCGCGGCGGGCATACCGAGTTCGCCATCTCCATCCCCGATCAGCCGGTCAGCCTGGATAGCCTGCGCGGCCAGCGCCACCGCCACGCCGGATAGGCGTTTGGCGGCCGCCCGGCGCTTCCGGGCGTTTTGCATTTTTGTCATGAAGGGTGCTTGCAATTGTCCGCGTCAGCCGCTAGGTAGCTGCCCACGGCGGACGGCACGTGCCGGTTCGTCACTTGCTGTCATGGCAAGGCGCGCACCCGTAGCTCAGCTGGATAGAGCACCAGACTACGAATCTGGGGGTCAGAGGTTCGAATCCTTTCGGGTGCGCCATTTCACATAATTCGCGAAGCGAAATATGGATGACATCTTCCTCAGGGTTTTCGGCGGCAATCGATTGGAACAAACGATGAGAGCCGTTCGAATTTTCTTCACCCAGGCGCGCCATTCTTTTCAATTACTTGGCTATATTGCCCTGAACTCCCTGATTGTCTTTGTAAGCGTATTCTAAGCAGTCGATACCGCCTGTCTGAACGGCTTACCTTTCTGATTTCATACCTCTTTTCTGTTTTAGGAACTGGTTGTCAAAGCCGCCAGGGCCGTCAAGAATTCAATTGAATCATCGCGATAGGTCCACGTGTGCGACGGAGCACCAAGCGAAGGATGACAATCCGGCAGCCCCGGCGCCTTGGGCGGAACAGGAACCAGGATGATCCCGGACGGGCGCTTTGGGTCCGTCATGGCGGGTCCATCACCGTTTGCGGGAAGCTTGAACGGGTTATTGTTCATGGGGCGATATCCGAAGCATGCGGGCGAGGTTCCGGGCGGCATCGGCCTGGGAGAGGCCGAACAGGTAGGCAGCAAGCGATGTGAGGTCGCCGCCCTTGTCGCCAGTCGCGAAGTCGCACCAGCACCCGGTCCGAAGGTTGATCTTGAAGCTGCCGGGATGGCGGTCGGCACGGCACGGGTTTCGTGCAACCCACTCCGACCCCACGCGCCGCCCGTCGGGCAGCCAGTGGCGGCACAGGGTTTCGCCACGGCCAAGGGCCATCGCTGCAATCCTGCGGAAGGCAATTCTTCCAGCCATCATGTGAACCTCGCAGTATCGATACCGGCAAGGGAATGGGAGCCCTCGTTCAGGGCGAAGCCTTGCTCCGTGCCGGCTGTGGGTGGATGACGATCGCGGGAGAAGCAGACGACCGGGTCGCCAGGCAGGCGCCGAACCTCATCACCTGTCGTGGCCGACCGTGACCTGGCTCGTGCTGGTGGTCAGGTTGCCTGCCACCCAGGCATCGACATCGGAAGGGCGATAACGCACCGAGCGTCCCAGCTTGGAGAAGACTGGCCCGCCGCCCTTGACCCGCCAGCTCTGCAGCGTGCGCACCGAGACGCCGAGCTGCCGGGCGACATCGGTTTCGGTCAGGAGAAGGGTGTTCCTGGTCGTCGTTTCTGAAGTCATTGTCACTGCTCCGTATCGTGTTCGATGACGTGCAGCGTCCTGCGATTGGGCAAAACCCGGTAGTCAAAAGGGGTCAAAACCGGTTTTGACCCCTACCGGTGACGTGGTTCCAAAGAGAGAGACGGTGGTTCTTGAGCCAGGTGCTGGCCTGGTCCTCGGAAGGAAGCTTTGCACAACGGGCTTCCTCCATGCAGTTGATCAGCATCCGGGCCAGTTCTGCTCCGCTTTCCGGATGGCCTTGGTCTCCAAGCCTGATGGTGAGGCGTTCCATTGCCTCCTCCCACGGATACTTGGTCGGGCGCCCGCCCTTTGACCGAGCCTTGCCGGCACCATCGGCTTCGGCAGCGATGCTTCGGGCGTCCTCCGGCTCGAGGCTCACGCTCTCCCAGAGCCACTGGATCGACGTGCTGTTCTTGTGGTTGGTGAGGAGGCCAACCCGGTGATTGACCGGATCGATCCACGTATCGTCGTTGTCCCAGGTGGCCGGCGGGATCTGCTCCGGCCCCGACTTGCCAGTCGACTGCCCCTGCGCCGTGACTTGGCCCGTACGAAGCGGAGCGAGGAACCCGTCCATGCGCTCCGAGAGGGCGCTCGACAGGTCCGATCGATATGGATTGTCAGCCGCCACTTGCAACGGCTCCGGACAAGCGTTCTTGCCGTCGCTCAGTCTCTCAGGACTGATTGGCCATGGCTGCCCCTCGATCCCGGCAAGGTCCGGGCCGTCGACGCTACCGAGAGCCAAGGGTTGAAGCCGCCGGACACCAGGATCCCGCAGGACCAGTTCCCGAAACACCTCGCCCAAGGGCCCATGCATCGCGCCCGGATCGATGCGCTGACTGGCTGGCAGGAACACGCGGACCAGCCGGAACGCGGCAACACGGTCCTTGCGGTTCGCCCTCAGAAGCTCGTGGGATCTGGTGTTGAAGCGGTAAGTCGATGTGCTCCAGTAGCCGGGATCGATTGACTTCCGTTCGCCCGTGTCCGGAAGTTCTCCGGTTGCACCAAGCGTGCCGTCACGCAGCAGCGCCAGCAACCCTTCCGTCAACCCGGTCAGGCAGACACGCCATCGGATGCTTTCCGGAGGTTCCGTCCGCCTCGGACCCGGATCGGAGAGGTTGCGGCGGCCCTTCGGCACTTGCGGTTGTGCCGCCGCTTGAATGCCGGGCAGGACGACGGACCATTGAGGCCCCGATGTCCCATCCCCTAAAGCCTGTAGTTGCTTGTCCTCGAGTACGAGGATGCGAAACGCCTCCCCCAGCAACAGCCCTTCGCCAGCGAATTCTGTCTTGTACTGGTCCAGGCGCATCGGCGGTTCAGCCAGGCCACGCTGATATTCCGCCAGGATCTCCGGGCTGACATCCATCGTCGTCCTCGTCGCATCGCATGACCGCACGGGATTGCCCAAAAGCGCAATACCGATGCGACCCGATCGCAAACCATAGAACGGACCGCGACAGACTGCACCCCGCGGCGTCAGAACACGTGCCCGGGTCCGCAAGATGCATGCCCGCTTCAGCAGACTGGAAGAGGGAGATGTCCTAACGTTACCATTATAGCTAAACGAAGAGTACCGATGCAACGGGCTTTGACGGCCGGGGAGGAGTCTGAATGGAGTTCAGCCGCGATCAGCTAACTTTCACAGCCGATTGATGGCAGCGGATATTCAAACCATCGTTCTGAACCTTGGAGTGAAGATAAGCATCATTCACAATCAGATATTGCCTTCCCGAAAGCGGCTGTTTTCCCCGTCATCATGGCAATTCTCAAAAGAAGGAAGCGGGAGCTCGCGGCACTGACATCCAGCACTTGGTTCGATTAGCAGTGATGCACTTTCAATCGAACAAAACCGCTTGGATGAAGCTGATCAAAACAAGGTCGAAGCTTGGTAGGCAAGAATCGCAACGCCGCCTGCGACTATCAATCCTGCGACCATTGCCGGGCGCGCCGATGAAGCTCCCGATGATGTGACGGCGCTCCTTGCCGCTTGGTAGTAGAGAAACGCCCCGCCCCCGATTATCGCCGCCTCCACGATGATTTCGGCAAACGGATACTGCCATAGCCCCAGCCCTAGACGGGGAATTCCGCCCCAGTTGCCCGGCAGGACAGGCATGTCGGCCCGGTGCACGATCAAATCCAGAAGCCAGTGGGAGAAGGACACACCACCCAGAACCCAACCGGCACGGCGCCCCCAAGCCAGCCCTGCAATGACACCAAGAACGGCTGACAGGAAGACAGCTCCGACAAGGGAATGGGTCCAGTCGGCATGAATGATGATCTGGCCAAACGCTCCAGCCGTTCCCGGGACCGGTTCGATTGCCTCGATCCCGGAGAGCAGGAGTGGTACGAAAGCGATGTCGAGCCAGACGGTCGCCATCATGAGTGACCAAAGCGGGACGCTCGTTTCGCGTGCCTTGACGCCGGCGGCCAGACCAAAATGCCCGACGATCATTTGCCCGCCTCCCTGTCCTGCCAGGGAATTGCCGAGTCGAGCCAGCCGATGATGATGACGAAGAACAGTGTCCCGAGGATGAATTCCATGTCCGTTTTTCCTTTCCGGGTAGCCAACGGACCGGAGCGTCAAGCAAACCGGTCATTCCAGGCGTTGCTTCCGATGTTCCCCAGGCCGCACGCCACAAAAAGGAACGTGAAACAACATTTCGGGAGTTCGGCCCGATGCACGTTTGGAAATGATCGCCCTTGTCGAGCGATGACGTTGGGTACGAGAATGAAGTGTCGTTCTCAAATGGGAAACGGACAATTTCCGATACTTGATATTCAATCTTGAATGGATGGTGGCGCGCCGTTCGAGATACTGCTCAGGCTCCCTGAAAACCGGATCGTTCGAATGCAGAGTTTTCAAAGGCAACATCCCTCTCGGCAAGGTCAGGCCGAGAGATCACGTCCGTGCACAGACCGTGTCAATTCCTGCTTGCGTTGCCGTTCCCGCCAGATGGTGTAGATGGATGCCAGAACGATAATCGCTGCGCCGGCCAGCGTGAACCGATGCGGAAGCGCGGAGAAAAACAGCCAGCCAAGGAGTGTGGCGTAGAGGAGCCGGATGTAGTCGAGCGACGCGAGCAACGAGGCCTCACCCCATTTGTAGGCAATGATGTTGCTCATCTGCGTTGCAAACGCGGTCACCCCCATTGCTGCGAGCAGCAGCCATTCGGTTGCGGTCGGCCATTTCCAGAACCAGATGGCGGGCAGGGCAGTCGCGAGACCCACGCCAATGGCTTGCCAGCTCAGAATGGTTGTGGGTGCATCGCTGCGCGACATGAGCCGGATGATGACCATCACGGCTCCGGCACATGCCGCCCCCCCCGATCGCCATCAGCCCGTAGAGAGAAAAGCTTTCCGTTCCGGGCATCAACATGATCCCGACCCCGACAAATCCGAAAATCACGGCCAGCCACCGCCTGATGCCGACCGTTTCATGGAGGATCAGAATGGCGAAGATCGTGACAAAGAAGCTTTTGGCGAAGCCCAGCGCGGTCGCCTCCGCCAAGGGCAGATGGATGATCGCAGAGAAGCCCATCACCATTGCTCCAACAGCGAGCACGATGCGGACGATCTGGAGTTTTGGTTGTTTCGTTCGCAACACGCCGGGGAACCCCCTCAGGATCGAGGGCAACACGATCGCCGTCATGACCACCTGCCTGACGAGCAGGATCTGCGTGATATGCAGACGACTGCCGAGAAGCTTGATCAGCACGGTCATCACAGAGAAGAGGGCGGCAGCGATCATCAGCACAAGCGCGCCCTTGATGTTGTCCGGTAACTCCTGAAACTGTTTCCTGATCATGCCATGCCGCTGCTGATGTCCGGATCACTCTCGATATCCGGGACGGTGTCCTCGAATGCTGCAGGGTCCATCTTCTAGGGGCTGAAAGCAATTGGGCAACTTGCTTGGACCTGTCAGTCCGCAGCCGGCCATGTTGGTTCATTGTCCACGCCTATCCTCCCGATGGCCAATCGTGGCCGAAGGAGTATGAGAATGGGAATTGCACAATACGATCCTGCCGCGCTCGGCCGGCCGGCATGGAACGCCGGTCGCACGGTCGGCGCAAGGAATCCACTTAAACAGCGCCACATCCAGGCGATCCGCTTTTTCCTTGATCGGGAAGGACGGATGCGCGACCGGGCTCTGTCCAATACCTTGGCGTCGACATCGAAGACGCCCTGGAGTTGGCAGAGCATACCGAGATTTGATCGTGAGCGGCCCCGCGCGCAGTTGGGCCGTACCTCGCCTTGAAGGCAGCAAGGCTGGCCGCAGTGTCGCGCCCCCGTATCGTCCATGCGAGATCAAACGTGCGTTTCCTAAAGCCGGTCGTTCCGTACGATCGACGAGAAGTCGACGGGAAAAACGCCGCCTCTCCGTCATCTGGTTTCGCGCGGTCCGGATGGTGGCTCGTGCCGGTCGGAGGTCCGGTGCAGGAAGATGATCGATCCGATCGTCGCGCCAAACAGCAGCAGTGAGACCGGGCTGCGGAACAGGAACAGCGGATCGCCGCCGGTGGCCGCGAAGGCTTCCCGTGCGGTCTCCTCGAGCGGCTTTGCCAGGATGAAGGCGATGACAAAGGGCAGGACCGGAACCGCCGCGCGGCGGAACAGGTAACCCAGGATGCCAAAGCCGAACGTCACCCAGAGGGCGAAGAAGCTCGTCTCCTGCACATAGATCGAGGTCAGCGTCACGAGGAGAACGACCGGCAGCAGGTAGCGGTTCGGGATCCGGGCCAGCACGCCCAGCGAGCGCATGAAGGCACCGCCAATCGTCCAGTTCAGAATATTGCCGAGCGACATGAGCGTGAAGATGCCGAAGGCGATCACCAGTTCCGGATTGACCTCCGGGGCCGTGAAGCGGAACACGGCCGGCCCGGGGTTGAAACCACCTATGCTGTCAGCGGCGAGGATCAGGAAAACGGCTGCGGCATTGCCGGGAATGCCCAGCGAGAGCACCGGGATCAGGTTCGCGCCGGAAACGGCGGAGTTGGCCGCCTCGGTGGCCGCGATGCCTTCCGGCGCACCCTGCCCGAACGGCGTGTCCGCCGGTCCGCGACGTGCCTCGTGCCGGCGCTTTCCGAACGTGTAGCCCAGCATCGCTGCCAGCGTTGACCCGACGCCGGGCATCGCGCCGATGACCGTCCCGATGATCGCGGAACGCGCGATATAGGGCGTGATCCGTTTCAGGTCGCCGGGTTGCAGGCCGTCGCTTGTCCGTTTCTCCGGTCCTCCGTCCGCTGTGGCCCTGGACGTACCAGCGCGCAGCAGGTCCTCGATGGAGCAGAAAATCTCGCCGACGATCAGCACGCCAAGCACTGCGGCGACCATCGGAAAGCCGTTTTCAAGTCCCGGCAGCCCCATCGTGAGCCGCGGGTAGAAATCCTGACCGGTCGCGACATAGGCTGCGAGCAGGCCGATACTGACGGACAGGAGGCCGCGCCCGAGCGATTTTCCCATGACCGCCGCCACGAAGGACAGCGAGAGGACCAGCAGGGCCGTCTTTTCCGGCAGGTCGAGGACGCGTTCGACCAGGATGGCTAGGAAAGGGGCGCAGACGAACAGCACAAGATCGGAGAACGTGTCACCGGCAACCGACGATATCTGAGCGATGCGCAGTGCGCGGCGCGGCTGGCCGGCCCGGGCCATCGGGTGGCCGTCGAGCGTTGTCATCAGCGCGTCGGGCGTTCCCGGCGTGTTGAACAGGATCGCAGGCACGGCCCCGCCCACGGTCGCACCCTTCATGATGCCGATCAGGAAGCCGAAGACGGGAAGCAGCGCATCCGGGGTGAAGCCGAAGACGGAGATCAGGATCGGCAGGGAAATCGCCATCGCCATCGGGCCGGCCAGCCCGGGCGTGGCACCGACCGCGATCCCCGTCAGCAGACCGAAGAAGAGCATGACCGGCGCCGCCGGCAGGGCAAAGCCAAGCAGGTGAAAGAGCGCGGGGCCTTGAAAGACCGCCAGGATTCCCAGCCAGATATAGTGGAGGACATCGCTCATACGTCACCGTTGGGCGGCAACAGGAGATCGTCAAACGGCAGATCGTAAAGAAGGATGAGCAGGATGGTTGCGGCCAGACCGATCATCACCGCCTTCCAGGTGATGCGCCATTCCGCCAGGCTGATCAGGCCGGCCACGAGAAATGTTCCCCCGGTCATGAACCCGAGGTACTTCCAGGGAACCGAGTCGCGCAGTTCCCGGTAGCCGATGCCCTCTCCGGGCCCAGCCAGCCAGACTGCCAGCGGCCCGGTCCAACGCATCAGCACGATTGCGCCGGAAAACAGCAGGAACAGGACGGCGCAGAAGCGGATGTTGTCGCCCGAGGGCAGGGCTGAACCGCCCTGTTTCAGCGCTTCCACCATGATGAGCAGGCCGGCCGCGACCAGGATGGCCAGGGCAACAGCGGGCGCCAGGGCATCGCCGATCTTCACGCGGCCGCGCACGTGAACGATCATCGCCGAACCCGTGTCGTTCGGCAGCCAGAGCAGCAGGGCCAGGATGGCCGCCAGAAGCGCCAGCCCGCCGAAGACGATGTTTGCCTGTTTCAGCGACATCGAAGCACCTCCGGCGGGCAGGCTTGCGCCCCGTTGGAAACGATCAGTTCGAAACGGCCTTGATCAGCTTTTTCGATGCGTCGACGGAATCGGCCATGTAGCCATCCAGTTCCTCACCGGTCACGACGCTCGCCCCGCCAAAGGCCTTCTGGGCGAAGGCATAGGCTTCGGTGGAACTGTCCGTCAGAACATCGCGGATGGCATCGCCAAGCGCCTTGCGCACGTCCGGCGCCATGTTGCCCGGCGCGATGAACATGAAATAGCCGTCCAGGTTGAAGTCGCTGCCGAGGTCGGTGATCTTCGGCGCTTCCGGGTTGTCGATCAGCGCCGCGGGAATGCCGCTGGCGATGTTGATCATCTCGCCCTGCTTGACCGGCTTGGACTGGGCACCCGCGACCCAGCCGATATCGAGATCACCGCCACGCAGGCCGTTCATCACGCCGGCCCCGCCCTTGACAGGGACGATGTTGAAATCGATCCCTGTCTTCTGGCCCAGATGGTAGGCGACGTCGGCCTGGCGGTCGGAGGCCGTGCCGAACCGGATCGGCTTGCCGGCGGCGGCCGCAGCCTTCACCTTGTCCCAGCTGTCGAATTCACCGCCCTTCATGGCCACCAGACCGAGCTGGAAGCGCGCGGTCGTCGCCAGCGAGGTGAATTTGGAAAGCTCGAAATCCGGGTTCTTGCTGGCAACCGCGCTGTAAGCAAGCGTTTCGGTCACCACCATGCCGAAGGCCGTTCCATCGGCCGGCTCGCTTGCCAACTGCTTGGCCAGGTTGAGGCCGCTATTGCCCGGCGCCTGTTCCGGCAGCACCTTCCAGCCGTACTTTTTCTCCAGACCCTGCGCGATCAGGCGGGCCTGGGTGTCGGCACCGCCGCCGGCCGCAAAACCGATCAGCATCTTGATGGGTCCGGGCGGCGCCCAGCCGTCGGCCCATGCGTGGAAAGGCGCGGAAACGAGCGCGGCCGCAAGGGCCAGCGAAGCAAGTACAGATTTCATGTTGATCCTCCCAGATTGAACCGAAGCCTGCCAGTATAAGGTGGATATGTCAACGTCTTGGTTGACATATCCACGTTTTGCATGGAGTCTGAACCTTGGAGGAGCCCCGGTCATGCATGGTTCGGAAAATCCGAAAGACGACGACAAACCGCCGATCGACATCGATCTGCTGCTGCCATTCCAGATTTCGCAACTGAACGCGAAACTGGCGGCGCAGGCGCGTGCCATCATCGCGCGCCACGGAACCCTGTCCCTGCCGGAATGGCGCATCATCCGCGTCGTCGGGATGAAGGTGGCGACGGGATCGACCGCGGTGCGCAAGGCCGCCGGCATCGACAAGAGCCAGTTCTCGCGCACGGTGAACGCACTGGTCGAGGACGGTTTTGTCGAAGTCCACCCGTCGAGCGAGGACCGGCGCCAGTTCGAGATTTCGCTGACGTCCAAGGGACATGCCGCTCATGACCGCCTGGCGCCGGAACTCGATGCGCGCCAGCGCCATCTGCTCGGCGCGCTTTCGCCCGCCGAACGGGCGGTGATCCACAGCGCGATCCGCGCGCTCGCCCGCGCTGCGGAGCAAACGGAATTCAACCTCGATATCGACAGCAAGGGGACGCAGGACAATGCGTAGGTCAAAAAACCTGTTGGTCATCATGTCCGACGAACATCAGTCCGGCGCCTTGTCCTGTGCCGGACATCCCGTCGTGAAGACACCGAACCTGGACGCGCTCTGCGCGCGGGGAACGCGGTTCGCCAATGCCTATACGCCGTCGCCGATCTGTGTGCCCGCGCGCGCCGCCTTCGCGTCCGGCCGCTACGTCCACGATATCCGTCTGTGGGACAATGCCATGCCCTACATCGGCACGCCGCGCGGATGGGGCCACGCGCTCCAGGACAGTCACATCCGCGTCGAATCGATCGGGAAGCTCCACTACCGCCATGCCGAAGACCCGGCAGGCTTCGATGTCGAGCACATCCCGATGAATGTCGTCGGCGGCACCGGCATGGTCTGGGGGTCCATCCGCCGGGAGGACGAGCGCGTCTACAAGGACGGCCGGATGCTGGGCACCTATATCGGCCCTGGCGAAAGCCCCTACACGCGCTACGACGCCGAGGTCGTGTCGCGGAGCGGCAAGTGGTTTGCCGATGCCGCCGCCGACAATCGCCCCTGGTGCCTCTACGTCGGGCTTGTCGCTCCGCACTTCCCGCTGATCGTGCCGCAGGAGTTCCTCGATCTCTATCCCCTCGACTCCCTTCCGCCGCTGAAGCTTCATCCCCGAGACGGCTACCGGCATCATCCCTGGGTTGCCCTGCAGGACGCCGCGCTGGCCGGCGACAAGGCATTCCGCGATGACGAGGAACGCCTGATGGCCATCGCCTGCTATTTCGGGCTCTGCAGTTGGCTGGATCACAACGTCGGCCTTATCCTGCAATCCCTGCAGGACAGCGGAATGGCCGGGGACACGACCGTCATCTACACCTCCGACCATGGCGACAACGTCGGCGCCCGTGGCCTTTGGGGAAAGTCGAACATGTACGAGGAATCGGTCGCTGTTCCGATGATCGTCGCGCCACCGAAGGCGAGCGGCGATGCCATGACGTCCGGGGCCATCTGCGCGACGCCCGTCAGCTTGCTCGACGTTTCGCAGACGATCATCGATCATTTCGGCGCGTCGCTGGAGGGCGAGAGACCCGGCCGCTCACTCTACGACATTGCCGGCGAACCGGCTGATCCCGACCGCGTCATTTTCAGCGAATACCATGCGGTGGGTGCCGTCTCTGCCTGCTACATGGTGCGCAAGGGGCGCTGGAAATACATCCACTATGTGGGATTCGAGCCCGAACTGTTTGACCTCGGGAACGATCCGGACGAGACCGTCAACCGCGCCGGGGATGCGGACTGCGCGGCGGTCTTGGCGGACTTGCGTGCAATCCTGCAGGGGATCTGCGATCCCGACGCCACCAACGAACAGGCTTTTGCCGACCAGGACGCGATGATCGAGAGCTACGGCGGCCGGGAGAAAGCGATGCACATCGGCGCGCCGGCAGCGACCCCGCCGCCAGAGGTATGATCGCTGCCCATGGTCGGGCATGACCAAAGGGTACCACTGGTTCCTTTGGCCAGATTCATTCATTCCCAGCCATCTGCCCACTGCGGGCGAACGTCCGCAGTTGCCAGGTCGACGCCTGAAATATGCCAGGCCGTTCTGCGCCGCCATTCCAGCCGTTCCGGGGCGATCCAAGAAACTGCAAAGCGGATGTTCCCTGCATGCCGACATATCCCGACGGCGACTCAGACGGATGTCCGGTTTGCTTCGATTGACTTTGACCTAATGGGATGAACTGCCTTCCCACCAATCCGCTGCTATCGTTGTGGGCATAGGTGGAGAGAGGAGCATCTGATGAACATCAAGGTTCTGGGCATTGATCCGGCCATCGCCCAGAGCTGGCATCGCAACTGGGACAGGGTCATCCCGTTCTTTGCCTTCAGTGAGGCTGTGCGCAAGATCATCTACACGACGAACGCCGTCGAGGCGCTGAAGTCGAAGCTACGGCGCGCCGTCAAAAACCCGGGGCCCCTTTCCGAACATTTATGCCGCGATGAAAATGATGTTCCTGGTCTGGCGCGATGTCAGTGCGCAACGGAAAATACAGCCAAGGGAATGGAGGGAAGCAAAGATCCAGTTCCAGGAACGGTTCGCCACCGAATGACGATCAACCGGCCCCCTGACAGATGATTCCTGACAGTCCCAGGTTCTAGACGATCAAGAACGAACTGGTCTGGAGAACGATCTTCCAGACCCGCGCCGCCACTGAATTGGCCCTTGGCCGATACATCGACGGCTTCTACAAGCCGCGCCGGCGACATTCCGCTCCGGGATGCAAATCGACGGGATCATTCGAGGCCGAGATGGTCATCGCAGAGTGAAAGCCTCTCGACTAAATCCGGGCAAGTCCAGACCAATACTCAAACTTCGGGACAACATATCAGCGATAAGGCGGAGCATACATTATTCCGCCGAGGCTCCACAGTTGGTTCATGCCTCGGGCGATGCCGAGCTTGCTGTTGGCGCCGAGATTCCTCTCGAATATCTCGCCGTAATTTCCGACGTGGCGAATGACATCGACTGCCCAGTCATTCCTGACACCCAGCTTGCTGCCAAGATCGCCTTCATTTCCTACCAGACGTCTGACGTCCGGTTTCGTAGAAGCCATAGCGTCATCTATCGTCTGAGTGGAGACACCCATTTCCTCGGCGTTAAGTAGAGTGAACATGACCCACTTGACGAGCGTCGCCCAAGCAGGATCATCCTGCCGGACAACCGGTCCGAGCGGTTCCTTGGATATTGCGTCGGGAAGAATAATGTGCTCATCCGGTTCGGCAAGTTGCAGGCGCCAGGCATAGAGCTGTGACATATCGCTCGTGATCACGCCGCATTTGCCGCTGCCATAGGCCTCCAACGCTTCCGTCGCATTGCCTGTCAAAATGGTTTCATGGGCCATATTGTTGGCAAGGAAATAGTCAGCGAGATTGTTCTCGCTGGTCGTTCCGCGCAGAACGCAAACCGTTGAATCTGCAAGGTCCAGCGACGATACGACATTTGCCGTCCGGGGCACCATGAACCCCTGGCCATCATAGTACCAAACGCCAGCGAAAGTCAGATCGTAGGCTACCTCACGACCAAGCGTCCATGTCGAATTTCGGGACAGAAGGTCCACTTTGCCGGCACGAAGTGCATCGAACCGCTCTTCTGCAGACAGCGGCACATAATCAACCTTCGTGTCATCCTCGAAAATTGCAGCCGCGACGGCGCGGCAGAAATCGACATCGAAACCCTCCCACTTGCCGCCCACCTGACTTGCAAAGCCCAGCAGTCCGCTGTTGATGCCGCAAAGCAGATGGCCACGCTTCGCAACATCGTCGAGCGTCGCTGCCCTGGCTACAGCGCTTGGTCCGAAGGTCAACGCAAGAACCATCAGGACAAGCGAAGCGGCAACCTTTTCGATTCGGTTTCTCATTGCACGGTTCCTCTTTCGCGTATTGTCGCCAGTTAAAGTTTCGGCGACTGGCGGACAACCACACGCGTGCCGACGGGCACCTGTTCGTATAGTGATATGACATCCGGATTGATCATTCGGAAGCAGCCCGAAGACATCGCATGACCAATCGTTTTCGGCTGATTGGTCCCATGAATTCGATAAACCGTATCACCGAGATAAAGCGCTCTCGCGCCTAGGGGGTTTCCAGGGCCGCCTGCCATGAAACGCGGAAGATATGGCTGGCGCTCGATCATCTCCGCAGGGGGGCGCCAGTCTGGCCACTCCTGCTTTCGACTGATCTTGTGGATACCCTGCCACTCGAAACCCTGACGCCCAACTCCCACGCCGTAGCGAATGGCTCTGTCGTGGCCCAGCACATGGTAGAGGAAGCGCTCTTCTGTGTGGATTATGATCGTGCCAGCCGGTTCGTTCGTCCGGAAGAACACAGGCTGAGGGCGAAGTTCAGCTGGAAGGCGTTCTTCCTCTTGCGTCGGAACATAACCCGGCTTTTCGGGAGCGTTGATTTCTTTGGCCTGTCCACCTTGAGCCACGACAGAACATACAAGGGCGACTATCCAGGAGATTGCAAATACTGCCTTTAAACGCATCTTGGTTGTCTCCGCTCGCTGCCATCATGTGCAGGGAATAAAAAGCATAGTTCCATAGACGTCCCGTGCCCGCTTCTCGATCCAGACGGTCTCAAGAATCCCGTTGTCATAAGAGACAACAAGTCTGTCCTGGGGGATCCCAGCCGGCCCCTTTGGCCCGAGAAAACTTCTTCCCTCCCGATCTGTCTTTAAAAACATCTCCGTAGGGGCCGACTGTCCGACGGCATGCAACATCACACCACCATTCGGGCCCGCCCCGATCGAATAGGGATTATTGCAGGCAAGCCTGGCCTGGGCCAGGGTTCGTTCGCGGTCTTCTTCCTGGTGGTAGGAGGCAAGTCCGTAGTTTCCTGGCAGTCTCGCCATGTCTACGGACACCTTTGCGGGCTGCATCTCCTGCTCCGCTTTCGAAGCGGGCGTCATCGTCGTGCAGGATGAGATCGGCAGAGGAGATAACAAGACAATTCCCAACAGGATAAGCCGGGGAACGTTGTGAATATCAACCGCCCGGAAGCGGGAAATCGGGACATTCGATCTTGCGCGATCCGGATCTGCCATAGGATAATCCTCGCCTATCAAGCCACCTGCTATCCGTAGTGTAAACGATAAAAAGGAAAAGCAACAACGCCTATCTTGGCGAAAATAAGTGATTTCATCTTCTCATATCAGGCGGTTGAGAGGACATATCCGCATTCTTTTTATCCTGTTGCTGCTATTTTGGAATTTTCGATTTAGATGCTTGGTAATCTATTTCTGGATGCGCAGACTCAGGTTCCATATAGAATGGACACACCCGGAAACCGTCAATTACCGTCGCGCATGAGCCGATAGCGCGCATTGAGAGCGCCGTTTGGGCGATTGCGTTCGGACAGGGCGGTTTTCGGAGGTGTCCAGACAATGGAAAACAACGGACTCGCTTCTATCCCCCGGCTAGCAATCGGACCTCTTCCAGCGAGTGTTCGTAAGCCTCTCGGCGACCGAAACACTAGGCAGATGCTGAATGGCAGAATGTCGAGAATGTTTGCCAGAACCGGAATGTTGGCGCACGGCCCTTAATCTGCACGTTGGAAATGCGCTCCCTCTAACCGGGCGCTCACGATCTCAGAGTCGGGTGCTAAAACCGGCCATTTGACATCCTGCTGATGAAGGCCCCGACAGGGCGGAGAGCGGTCGTTCGTTGCGGCGCTGATTAACGACCGTTTCGCAAACGATGTGGGCGTTCGCTGCATTCCGCTTTCGATCGTGAGCCGCATCGGGGCCTAGTCAATGCATAAGATAGTCGACGTTAGGCTGATCAACCGCAGCATGGTATTATCAATAGATAGACGCCCAGAAGATCATCGATCTAAACTCTCGTGTATTGGCGAGGCAGAGCATGCAACTGAACTTCGTGCCAACCAACACCTCAGCCTAGTCGCCCGCTATGCAGGACGGATGATCCGGCGCCTTTCAGCAGTTTGAACAGAAAGCTTTGCCCGCGCGCTGTTCCGGCGGTCCGACAGACGTCTCAAGAGGCAGTTTTCTGCCTCGCCGCAGACCACCGAAGACCGATGCCGTAGCCTGATCAAGGAGACCCCGATGATCCGTCCGCTTATCGCCACTGCAGCGCTTTGCGCCCTCGTTGTTCCTGCCAGTGCGCAAGAGGAATTGCCTTCACTGACCCCCGACGACCTGGTCTTCTCGATCGAGAACATGGATCGCAGCGCCGATCCCCGGCAGGATTTTTATCGCTACGCGGCGGGCGGATGGATGGACCGGGTGGAGCGTCCGGCCCGTTTCCCCACCTACGGCATCTTCACCATCATGAATGACCGGCTGACCAAGCAGGTTGCCCTTGCCGCCGCCGAGGCCGGGCAATCCACGGCAACTCTGCCCAAGGGGTCTCCTGCCCGGCAAGTCGGGGATTTCTACAACGCCTTCATGGATGTCGAGGCCATCAACGCCGCCGGGATCGACCCGATCCGTGCTATGCTGAGCGAGATCGAGGCGATTTCCTCGGTGGCCGATATCACGCCGTTCATGGCGTCACAGGCGGCGACGGCCGGTCCGGGGCTATTTGTCCTCTTTGGGCCAGGACAGGACCCGGAGGACAGCGGCAGGTTCGCACTTTATGCCGTCGGTCAGAGTTTCGGGATCGACCGCCATTTTCTCGAGCTTCTGCGAACCGAACCGGGCGACAGCGCGCTGATCCCTTACCACGAATATGTCCGCAAGTTGATGGAGATCGCGGGCTACGCGCCGGACGACGCCGCGCGGATCGCCGATAACTCCATCGTCATCGAGACGGCGCTCTACAGCGGGTTCCTGACCCCGGAAGAGTTCAAGGACCCGCGGATGCGGTCCGCCAAGCTGCCGTTCGACGAGGTCGCCGCCCAGGTACCCGAAATCGACATCCCCCTGTATCTGGAGATGAACGGCTTCGAGAAGCCGGACGAATTCGTCATGTTCCAGCCACGCGCTCTGACTCGCTTGTCCGAAGTTCTGCGTGAGACACCTCTCGCCGATCTGAAGGACTACATGACCTACCGGATCGTGCAGAATTACGCGCCCTTCCTCGACACCAGGCTTCTGGAGCCCAAGCTCGACCTCTTCCAGGCCCTGATCGGCGCCCGGCCCGACCAGCCCCGGTCCGAACAGGTCTATGACCTGCTGAAGGAAAAGATGGGTCATCCGGCCAGCCAGGTCTTCGTCGATCGTTTCTACCCGAAGGGCACCAAGGAAGAGGTGCTCGACATGGTCGAGCGGATCAAGGCTGTCTTCCGCCACCGGATCGAAACCAGCCCGTGGCTGTCCGACCCTACCAAGGCGGAGGCGCTGAAGAAGGTCGACAAGTTCTACTACAAGGTCGGCTATCCGGACAAATGGATCGACTACAGCGGTGTTGAGATCGGCCACGATCCGGTCGCCAACATGATCGCCCTTGGCCGCTTCGAAATGGAACGCACCATCGACAACCTGACCCGCCCGCCCGAGCATGAAGAGTTCAACGGTGCATCGACCCTGCCGATCGCGATGAACGCGGCATACACGCCGCAGATCAACGGGTTCGAGGTCACGGCCGCGATCACCATGGCCCCGGCCCTGTCGCCCGACATGGACGCACCCCTGAAATTCTGCCGGATCGGCGCGGTGATCGGGCACGAGATGACCCACGGCTTCGACTTCGGCGGACGCCAGTATGACGCGAGCGGTAACCTGCGTGACTGGTGGACCCCGGAGGACACCGAGGCCTTCATCGTCGAGGCAAAGAAGCTGATCGAGCAGGCCGACCACTTCGAGGTTCTGCCGGGGCTGCACATCAACGGCGCGCTCGGCGTCGGCGAGAACATGGCTGACGTCGGGGGCATCACGCTCGCCTACGAGGCCCTGAAGGTCTATCTTGAGGAGCACCCGGAGGAGAATGTCGAGATCGACGGCATGTCGCCCGTCGAACGTTGCTTTGTTGGCTGGGCCCAGTTCTGGGCGTCCAAGCAGACGGACCAGTTCCTTCACACCATCGTCACGAACGACGGCCATGCCCCGGACTACTACCGGTCGGTGGCGGCGCTCCAGCATGTGGACGCGTTCTACGAGACGTATGGCATCGTCGAGGGCGATCCGATGTGGCTGCCGCCGGAGAAGCGCGCCCGGGCCTGGTAAAGAACGATGGCGGGCAGTCGGCCCTTTCGATAGATATCTTTGATCGGTCGGCGGCTTGGCGAGTGCGGGACGAGAGACCTGTCACGGCTTGGGCTGGTCCTCTGCGTCCTTCGAGTATGCCTCCAACGTCCTTCGGGATACAGAAGCTTCAGGGCCGACCGAATGGTCGTCGCGACAGGGCACGGAAAACGGACGGCAGCCGTTCGCTGGAGGGCTGACCAAAGGTCGCTATGGGGCCGGAAACGCCATTGTGCCGAGCGAGGGCAAACGTCTGCTTCACCCGGATCGGCGTCCATAACCCGCCGGACCGGATACGGCCCCTCTCTAGCCATTTGTGCGTGGCGTGCCGAATGCCGGCAATGAGTGCACCTGCGCAGTTGCCGAACACTCTATTCCTGATGTCGAGGTACCAAACGCCCGCACTTCGACTCGGGCTATCTCACCTAGATCTAGAGTAGCCAACCTTACTTATCGTTGCCACTCTTGGCTCTTCCTGGCCTGCTTCGTGCGCAAGCCGAACTACGTCCCGTGTCTGCGCATAGAACCAGGGAGCCTAAGAGTGCCAGAAGATGTGTTTGGGTGACTTGGCTGCCGAATAGCCTTTCTCGGCCGCACAGCGCCATCGGCTACAGGCCGCCGATATCGCTCATGAATGCCTCCCGCGCATCCGGTCCGCCGTGAGTACACCCCGGGAAAATTCCCCAGCCGGTTGGTCGAAAATCGGGCTCCACTTCAGTTGATATTGCCTCCGCGTAAAAGACCGAGCGTAAGCTTTACCTCTATGCGGCGATCGACAACGCATACAAGTCCATTTCGATCAATCTTTCTTTCTGCTATGAGTAATTCTGGTGAGCAGATTGCAAGAAACCAAATTGAAGCACGAATGTCATCTTGCTAGGACGCGTATAACACATGGCGAGAAAACTGATTTGGCTTGTCTTGCCAATGGCAAGACAGCTTTTCTTTCAAAGGCTGATCTTACCGACAATTGCAATATGCTGCATCTTTGTCGGCTTGCCTAACGCCTCTGAGGCATTGGACACAAGCGGGATGAATAGTCCGCGTTCTCAGACATACCGGGAGTATGGCAAATATTGGAAAGTACAACTTTTTGCTGATCCAGGTTTCAACTGCAATAACCTTTCTCAGCGTAAGGTCTTTTATCTGAAATTTTTGGAACCGCCCAAAGACGACAAGACTGCTGCATTCGCAATCATCAAAGCTCTCGTTGTTTTTTCCTATGAGAACGGTAACTGGTTCTGCAACTTTGATCGGTACGACCCGACCCGCGTTTTTCAGTTTCGTGCGATTGGTCTCTCGGCTGATGGCAATGTGTTTTTCGATGTTTCGTTCGACACCAACGCGGTGAATTTCAATTCGGAGGCCGAGTACAATTCCTTCCTCAAGAGCGTATCGCTATCCATCAGCAAACATCGCAATGGGCAATCACCGAAAAGCGACGCTTTGACAATTTCGACCTTGAGATTTCAGAAATACTTCGAATCCAACAAGAAAGATTATTGCGTGACATTGGGGAGGAGGCTGGGGTCGATTTTTCCTTCATACAGGGGAGGAACGTTTGGCGTTGCGATTGACCAAGTCGGCGGTTGCTCGTTCTACGGACCAACCGTGATGCGTGAAATTTTTGTCAAACCGGAGCTTCAAGAAACTCTGACGTGTTCGCCCAATACATCTGGCAGTGGCTCATCGTGCAGAGCGCAGGTCTCATATTATTGCAGCACCACATATGCGGCCGGTTGCAAGGACGTAAATCGCTTAACCAACCAGCTCATTGTCTTCGTCAATAGCGACGTGGAAATCACAGGATACGAATTGCGCGATTTCAAAGTGCGAGAGTAGGTTTGGCAGGTGAGGGTCTGAACCAAGCTTCGCGTCGGTCAATCCGCCAAAGCCGTCTCGACGAGTTGCTCGATATATTCCTCAGTGGTCATGAACCTCACATGCTGTCCGCCGGGCCCATGATCCTCATGGATCATGCGGGCGGCTTTCTCGTATGCTTCCCGGCTAATGGAGATCGTGATTTCAACCTCGTCCTCTGGCTTGGGCATGTGACGCGCTCCTACATCTTTCGCGCGACATTACAAACTCAAACCGGGCTGTGTGAACAGGCCTGTGCCGGGACGGCAATTCAATGTCTGCTTCCGCAATGGTCCGTGCCTACTCCTGCCTGACCGTGGTCGGCCCCGTGTCTGCCAGTCAGCGATGCGCCGCCATATCAGGTGTTTGTTGTGCCGACGCTAAGTCCTGAGAGCGGCCGTTCGCTGCGATGTAGCCGGAGCATCGGGTTGGTCCTTCGGCATTTTCGATGGTTTCATCTACATCGGGAGGTATCCCCATGTAACCAGCCACACGCCGGCGAAAAGCAGAGAAGCAAGGGTGATGGGGATTCCGGCTCTGGCATGGTCCCAGAAGGTCAATCTGACGCCGAGGTCTTGCGCCCGCTCTGCCACGATCAGATTGGCGAGGCTACCTACCAGAAGCAGATTGCCGGCGAGCGTGGAGAGAATCGCCAGGCCGGTCAGGACATCCTGATCCATCCCCTGCC
Organism: Zhengella mangrovi; assembly: GCF_002727065.1. Classification (GTDB taxonomy): domain Bacteria; phylum Pseudomonadota; class Alphaproteobacteria; order Rhizobiales; family Rhizobiaceae; genus Zhengella; species Zhengella mangrovi. The sequence goes on from NZ_PDVP01000022.1 coordinate 41,242, forward strand.
AGACCTTAAGGAGCAGCACGACGGCGGGCACATTGCCAATGGTGTTGCTGGCGACAAGCGAAAACAGCGCCAGAAGCGACGCCGTGTCGGGAAGGAGGCGCGCATTGGCAAGCCAGTCGATGCCGAATTGCGGCAGGCCCGTCGCCGAAAAGGCGCCAATGACGATAAAAAGGCTGCCGAAAAGGATGATCAACGGCAAATCGATTTCATCCAGAAACTGACGGCTCGGTATCTTGCGACTGACCATCAGGCCGGCTGCCACGAGAAGAGCGGAAATTTCACGCGGCAAACGGGTGGCAAAGAGGGTGAGAAGGATAATGAGTCCTACGCCGCTCACGGCGATCTCTGGGCGGTCGACGGTTTGCGGTTCGATCCAGGCCTTTTCGGGCTCCTGCTCCAAACTTGTTCGCCAGACGAATGCGATACACGCAAAGGTGACAAGAAGGCTCGCGAGCGCCGGCACGGCGGCGAAGGCAAGGTACTTCCAGAAGTCGAGCCCGCCGATCTGGCCGATCAATATGTTCTGCGGGTTGCCGATCAAGGTGGCGGCAGACCCAGCATTGCTCGCCGCAGCCAGCCCAAACAGATAGGGGCACGGATCGAGATTTCGCGCGGAAAGGCCTCGACACAACAGCGGCGTCATCGCGAACACCACCACATCGTTGACCAGAAACGCCGACAGCACGCCGGTGATCGCGATCGTCAAGGCGAGAAGATGAAGCGGCCGTCCTGCGCGTCGCGCAATCCACAATGCCAACGCGTCGTAAAGGCCAGACGCGCGAACCCGCGCCGAGAGGATCATCAGTCCGCCCAGCAACATCAAGGTCGGAAAATGGATGCTGTCGATGAGCTGACCGTTTGTCAGCGCCCCGGTCGCAACCAGCAGTACCGCGGCGATCATGGCGATGCCGGAGCGATCGATCCGCGATCCGGGAACGCGGCCCGCCGCCATACCTAGATAGGTCAGACAAAACAGGATGGTGACGAATGCAGTCATAATCCCTTGCTAGCAGAAATTGGTCGCGACGCCACAACGGCTCGAAGTCAGCGGCTTTGCAAAAATGAGGCCCTTGGCTTGGACCGAAAAACGGAACACTTTGGAATCGGAATATCGCCTGTCTCCTTCGTCAGGGGCAGGCTAACCAAAAAACGAGAATCATTCAGGGGAGCGGTCAGGCCACACTTCGCGGCATGTTCGATGCCGTCATCGCACAGGAAGCACCACTGAGAACCCATATTCTTGCTCAGCGTGTAGCAAGGGCACATGGCTGGCTACGTACAGGGGCTAGGATTCGCGAGCGTATTGAACAGCACTTGCGAGATGCAGACAAAACCATGGAATCGAGCGGGGAGTCTATCTGGAGCAAGGGTAGCGTAGCCGCAGTTGTCGATTACCGCCCTCCTGCCGACGAAGACAACCGACGTAGCGTCGCCGACATCTCGCTAGCTGAACTGCCTCTGTCGTGCTCGCATATCCGGACCTTCTTGATCAATCCGATCCGGCACACGATCTCGCACGTATTCTCGGACTGGAGCGATTGGCGGCATCTTCCCGTGCCCGCCTCGATGAAGCGATTGCCTACGCTCGTCTACATATCGAGAGATGAACGGGCATACTTTTCTTTGCACATTCCAGTTGAGGGCAGCCGCACCGCGTCAGTCAGCCTTCACCATGCGGATGACAAGATCCCCGTAAGCCGCTCCCAAATCTTCCGGCGACAGGGACCCCCGCGGCGAATACCAGGTCAAGACTGAGCGGCAGAGAGCAACGATCGCGGTTTTGGTGACCGGCAAGTCGTCAATCTGGAACTGACCTGCCGCACATCCCTCTTTCAGACACGACTCCACGATGTCATCGAGCGCATCCCGGATCTGCATGACATACTTGCGCTGCGCCGGGCTGAGCACGGCGAATTCCGTGTTCACGACCGTGGCTGCCTTGTAGACGCGCGCCGGAAGGGCCACCGAAGCCTGGACGATCCGCCAAAGCCTGATCCTGGGGTCGCCGTCCATTGCTGCGGTCTCCTGAATTTGCCGCAGGACATCACCGGCGACGATCTGGATGATCCTGAACAGAAGATCCTCTTTCGACTTGAAATGGACGTAGACAGCCGCCGGGCTCAGGTTGGCCTTCTTTGCAATGTCACGGGTACTGGAGGCGTGAAAACCGCTTTTCCAGAAGCAGTCCACCGCGGCGATCAGCAATCGCTGGATCGTAGGGCTCTCGATTTCCCTGCGAAACAGGTCCTTTGTCGCCGACTGGACAGATGGCAAACGGCTGGTCCTGCCTTTTTCCTGGTCTTTCGGAGTGCTCCCGGAAACTGCGGCCGCCGGTGTCTTTCTTGCCATCAGGATATTCCTGCTTTCATGCCTTCGGCGTTTTCGAATGCTAGCTATCAGAATGCACTGTGCCTGGGAAAGACCGGCTTTCGTTTCTCCTGGATCGAAGCCATGCCTTCGCGCATTTCCGGGCCCGTAAAAGCATGAAACTCGAACGCCAGCGACGCGTCGAAAATTGGTCCTGCCATGCGCAGCCAGTGGTTCATCGTGTACTTTGTGAGCCGAATGGCCGTCGGGGGGCCGTCGGCAAGCTGGGAGGCGATCTCGAGCGCCTTGTCGTCAAGGTCCTTGTCTTCGACCGCTATGGAGACAAGCCCGATATCGGCGGCCTCCTGTCCGCTGATGGTCGTGCACATGAGCAGGTGATACTTCGCCCGCGCCATCCCGCACAGAAGTGGCCAGATGATCGCGGCATGATCGCCGGCCGCAAGGCCTAGGCGCGTATGCCCATCGATCAGTTTCGCATCCTTGGCAACCACCGAAATGTCCGACATGAGGGCACAGACCAGGCCGCCACCAACGGCCGGCCCGCGCACCGCACTGATGATCGGCTTTGTGCAGTTAATCATATTGTAGACGACATCGCGGGCTTCGCGCAGGTTCTTCATGCGGATTTCGTGGTCTTCGACCATCTGCCTGACCATGTCGAAATTGCCACCCGCGCAAAAGGCGTCACCGTCGCCGGTGAGGATCACGACGGCCGTGTCATCATCTGCCGAAATATCGTGCCAAACCCGTACCATTTCGGGGTGCATGATCTCGTCGATCGAATTCTTCTTGCCTGGGTTGGAGAGCGTCACCTTGAGAACGCCCGGATAGGGCCGGTCGAAAATCAGCCTCTTGTAGCTTTCGTAGTTGATGGCGGTCATGGCCGATCCTTCTCCCATTGCGAACGTTTCCGTGCCAGCCGCAACGAGCGCGGCTTGACGGGATAATAAGCATGTGCTTAGTAAATGCAACAAGATAAGCAAGCGCTCGCTTACCACCTTTTTTCTGGACGATATGACAGGGCGCTGCAGACGGAGTGGAAAATGGGAAAGATCAATGATGATCTGCTCGATCCCGAGATCGTGCAGAATCCGTCCCCCTACTACAAGGTCCTGCGCGAAGAGCATCCTTGCTATTGGAACGAACGGTGGCGGGGCTGGGTCCTGAGTCGCTACGAGGACGTCTATGGCGCTCTCCACAGCACGGACATGTTGGCCGATCGCATCACCCCGTTCTTCCGCCATCGCCTATCGGCCGAAGAGCAGAGGCGCTTCGCTCTGACATACGAAGTGCTGCATTCCTTCGTCGTTTTCCTGGACCCGCCGCGGCATACCCATTTGCGGCGGATCTTCAGCCGGGCCTTTACGCCGAAGGCCGTCTCGACCATGCGCGGTGTGGTGGAGGGATATGTTCAGGAGTTCTTTGCTAATTGGGATGGGCGCGACGTCGTCGATCTCAACAAGGATTTTGCCTATCCCTTTCCCGCCAACGTCATCGCTTCCATCATCGGTGCTCCAAGAGAAGATGTGCATCGGTTTCACGGCTGGGCCGATGGTCTGACCAACCTGCTTCTCGCCGGCGTCGGTGAGGACCAGCGCATGGATCGCGCGCAGGACGCGCTGGTCGAGTTCAAAGCCTACCTGAAGGGCCTGTACGACGAGCGGCTGAAGCAGCCACGCGATGACATGATGAGCTGGCTCATGGAGGTCGAGCAGAACGACCCCACGCTGACGGAAGACGATGTCCTGCATTCCTGCATCCTGCTGTTGAATGCCGGGCATGAAACGACGCAGGACCTGATCTGCAACACATTGACCACGCTGCTGGAGCTTCCGGATCAGATGGACCTTCTGCGCGAGAATCCGCAGCACATGAAAACCGGTATCGAGGAAGGCCTCCGCTTCAACGGTCCCCTCAAGGGGACGATGCGGATTGCCGGAAAGGACATGGAGATCGCTGGCAGCCGCGTTCGTGAGGGCGATCGACTGCTATTGCTGATGGGAGCCGCAAACAGGGATCCGGCGAAGTTCGAGAATCCGGAGCAGTTCGACGTGACGCGGAATCCAAATCCCCATCTGTCGTTCAGCCACGGCCTGCATTTCTGTCTCGGCGCGCCACTGGCGCGAATGGAAATGGAGATCGCCTTCAATGAACTTCTGCGCCGCTTCCCAAAGATGCACCTCCTCAGCGAGGTGAAATGGGATCCGAGAATCCTTGGCCGGAGCATCGAGGCGCCCATCAACATTGCTTTGCAGTGAGGGCGGGATGGAAACGAAACGGTTCCGCGCCCGCGTCAACCCCGATCTCTGCGTCGGTTCGACCATGTGCATCCTGGAAATGCCCGATGCCTTCCGCATGCGCGCCGACGGGCATGCGGAATTTGTCGGCGATGCGCTGGACCCCGACACCGTACGTGACGTTGCCGAGTTGTGCCCGGTTTCGGCAATCGAGCTGATCAACGAGGACTGAACCATGGCAACGACTGACAACTGGCGCACGGCATTGGCCTACGGCGACACTGACAAGGTTGTCATACGTGGCTACGACCTGGGTGAACTGGTGGGAAACCTGGGCTTCGCTGAGGCGTTCCTGCTGCTCGCCACGGGAGAACTCCCGCCCGCGGGCCATGCGAAGCTCCTGGACGCCATGTTCGTCTCGGTCCTGGATCACGGCATCGTCCCGTCCAGCATCGTCAGCCGTTACCTTGCTTCATCGGGCAATCCCTTGCAGGTCGCCGTGGCCGGCGGAGTCATGACGTTTGGCGATACCTATGGCGGTGCCTGCGAACAGCTCGCACGTTCCCTCTGGCGTTGCGGATCAGAGATTCAGGACGGAAAGCGCGACCAGGCAAGCGCTGCCCAGTCAATTATCCAGGAATTCGCTGGATCTGGCCATAAGGTTCCGGGCTTCGGCCATGCCCTTCATCCCCATGGCGATCCGCGGGTTGACCGCCTCTACGCCGTAGCGGATGCGAACGGTGTGACGGGCCGTTTCTCCTTGCTCGCCAAGCAAGTCGAACAGGAATTGGAGAGCCGGAAAGGCCGGCGCTTGCCGATGAACCAGGATGGCGCCCTGGCTGCATTGGGGCTCGACCTCGGCCTGGACTGGCGCTTGGCGCGGGCGCTTGCATTCGTGCCGAGGAGTGCCGGTCTGGCGGTCCATGCAGTCGAGGAAATGACCCGTGAAGCCGGCTGGCGCCATGTCCCGGATTCGAAGGTCAAATATGACGGCCCGCCCTTGCGCCCGCTGAAGGGAACGCGGTGATGGGCATTCTTTCCGGTGTGAAAGTGGTCGAGTTCACGCACATGGTGGCAGGGCCTGCCTGCGGCATGATCCTGGGTGACTTCGGCGCACGTGTCATCAAGGTGGAACCGCCACAAGGCGATATCACCCGCCGCATCGGACCAAGGGTCAACGGGACGGGGGCTCTCTATGCATCGACCAATCGAAACAAGGAAATTGTGACCCTCGATCTCAATGACGCCACGGAGGCAGACGACGCGGTCGAACTGGCCATGTCGGCTGATGTAGTGGTGACAAACCTCGATGTTGCTCTCCTGAAGCGCGCGCACCTCGATGCTACGACGCTACGGGAGCGGAACCCTGCCCTGATCGTCGTTACCATTACGGGGTTCGGCCCCGGCGGCCCTGCAGGAACGGATGGTCTCGCCCAGGCCGCGATGGGCATGATGGAGGCCACCGGTCCAGTGGAAGGGCCAGGCTACAGGACGGGTCCTTCGATCGTCGATGTTTCCACCGGAACCTGGGCGGCCCTCGGTGTGCTGGCAGCACTCGAAAACCGTCGACAGACTGGGATGGGCGACGAGATCCGATCCTCGCTGGCCGACGCCTGTCTCTATCTTCAATACCCGCATGTCACGATGCATGACGCATCGCCAGCCACCGTTCGGCGGAACGGCAACCACTCGGTCGTCTCCTGTACGCCGATGTTCCAGGCCAGCGACGGACGCTTCATGGCGACCATCCTGCATGATCGCCACTGGCAGATTTTCTGCACCGCGATCGGGGCACCCGAACTGTTCGAGGATGCGATGTTCGACAGCAACGAAAAGCGCTGCGAATTGCAGAATGAACTGGAAGCGCGCGTCGATCCGATGACGCGAAAGAGAACGCGGACCGAATGGGTCGAACGGCTGCGGGCCGAACGGCTCCCCTGCGCTCCGGAACGCTCCTACGCAGAAGTCGAAAGCGATCGCACGCTCTACGAGCGCGAAATGCTCTACCGGCTTCCGGAAAACGGGGGGAGCCTACAGGTGGCCATGCCCCTGGAGTTCTCGACACTGAAGATTTCCGCGCCAAGGCCGCCAGCGCATCCTTCACGTCCGTTGAGGGCCGGCCAATGACCGTCGCGCAACCCCGCAGCATCACCTCCGCCCGTTTCGGCTACGATGCCAGGGAATGGGAGCTGTTCGATGCTGCCAGGGCAATTGCCCGCCGTCATGCGCCTGGCGCTAACCGTCCTCTTGGACCAAAGCAGCTTTCGGCGGTTTTCCAGGAACTGGCTGCGCTCGGCTACCTCGGCTCGCTGCTGCCGGCCGATGCCGGCGGTGCGCCTCTGACCCCGCTTCAATTCGCCGCCCTGGTCGAAGGTCTCGCGCCCGAACTGACGCTGATCGGCAATCACAGTGTCCAACGCTACCTCCACGAATTTGGTAGCGATGAACAACGTGCTCGCTTCATGCCGGGTTTGCTGTCCGGTCAAGACATCGGGGCGATCGCGATTACCGAACCGGGTGCGGGGTCAAACCTTGGCGGTCTAGCAACCACCGCGCGCCGAATCGACGACGGGTATGAATTGAATGGCAGGAAGACGTGGGTCACCCACGGCATGCATGCGTCCTTTGCCATCGTTTTAGCGCGCCTGGACAACGGGGGCGGCGGAGCAATGCCGACGCGGTTCATCGTGCCCGTGGAAACACCGGGGTTAATCCGCCGCCCGCTTGATCCACGGGGCTTGCGTCACCTGACGTTCGCGGAAATCACGCTGGAGAACTGCCGAATTTCCCCGGATCTCCGGTTGGGGGCGGAAGGAGAGGGGACATCAGGCGCAAAGAAGGCATTTCCGATTGCGAGGGTTCTCGCGGCCCTCCAGTCGATCGGCATTGCGAGGGCCGCTCTTGATGTCGTCGGGGATTTCCTGCGCCACCGGATGGTTGCGAACGGTCCCCTGTCGGCAAGCGCGCTGGTTCAGGACGGCTATGCGAGCCTTGTCGGCCGCTGTCATGCCGCCCGGCTGCTCGCCTTGAAGTCGATAGAAGAACTCGACACCGAGAACGCGATAGCCGGTGCATCAGCTGCAAAATCATTGTGTTGCGGTCTGGCAGTGGAAGTGTGTCGGTGGGCAAGCGACACGATCGGTTCAGCCGCGCTGGAACGGTCGCATCCGATCCGCCGGCTGGCCAACGATGCGGCCATGATGGCCGTCGTCGATGGTACGCCGGTTCTCAATAACCTCGTTGCCGGCCGCCGAGCCCTTCGTGGTGAACTGGCTTGGTCCGCAACGAAAGCCGAAAGGGGAAAGGAACCCCGGGAGCCGCGCGCAGCAATGGAGATGAAGCAGTGACCAGGATCATCTTTCGCGATCGCAACGGACGCGATCATGCCGCCGACGCAAAGCCGGGCGAGACGGTGATGCAGGCAGCGGTCAATGAAATGGTGTCAGGTATTGTCGCCGACTGCGGTGGCGCGGGAACGTGCGCCACGTGTCATGGATATGTCGATCCGAAATGGGCGGATCGCGTTCCACCACCAACACCGGATGAATCAGAAATGATCGAGGCCGGCTGCTTCGACGTTGAACCGACGAGCCGTCTGACATGCCAGATAACGGTAACCGAAGACATGGACGGACTAATCGTGCGTTTGCCCCCGTCCCAAGGGCTCTGACAGGCCTGCGGCGGACACGGGAGAACAAGGAGAGACCTCGGACGCAAGACGAGAAGTGCCTAAAAAAAAGCCCGACTGATAAATCAAACGGGAGGAAAACATGAGGGATCTGAAGCAGGTGACCGGAACGCAGGACCTTCGCAATGGAGGGACTGCGAGATGAATTCTGAACCGCACCGGGTTTGCCGGAGGCTGGTTGATATAAGCTACGCGGCCATTTCTGAGGTTTCCATAGCTGCATAGAAGTTTGCTTCGGCCTCTGCTGGCGGGACGTTTCCGATGGGCT
>NZ_PDVP01000023.1 GCF_002727065.1 Zhengella mangrovi
GCCACCGGCAGCTTCACCGTGACCGTCACCGATGGCGAGAACCCGGTCCTGTCCGGACTGCCGAGCGACATCACCCAGCCGACCGATGCCGGACTGGCGACAGCCGTCGTGACCTGGACAGAGCCGACGGCGAGCGACAATGCCCCCGGTGTCACCCTGACCTCGACGCACACTCCCGGCGATGCCTTCCCGCTCGGCGAGACGACGGTCACCTATACCGCGACCGACGCGGCCGGGAACACCGCCACAGGCAGCTTCAAGGTCACGGTCACCGACGGCGAGAACCCGGTGCTGTCCGGACTGCCGACCGACATCACCCAGCCGACCGATGCCGGACTGGCGACAGCCGTCGTGACCTGGACAGAGCCGACGGCGAACGACAATGCCCCCGGTGTCACCCTGACCTCGACGCACACTCCCGGCGATGCCTTCCCGATTGGCGAAACGACGGTGACCTATACTGCCACCGACGCGGCCGGGAATACCGCCACCGGCAGCTTCACCGTGACCGTCACCGATGGCGAGAACCCGGTGCTGTCCGGACTGCCGACCGACATCACCCAGCCGACCGACGCGGGGCTGGCGACAGCCGTGGTGACCTGGACAGAGCCGACGGCGAGCGACAATGCCCCGGGCGTTACGCTCACCTCGACGCACAACCCCGGCGATGCCTTCCCGATTGGCGAGACGACGGTGACCTACACCGCGACCGATGCGGCCGGGAACACCGCCACCGGCTCGTTCAAGGTCACCGTCACCGATGGCGAAGCTCCAGTATTCGTTACGTTCCCCGCCAATATTGCAGTCGAGATTGACTATCCCAATAGCGATGCCGTTGTGAGCTGGACTGCACCGACGGCCAGTGACAATGTTCCAAGTGTGGCGGTTGTTCAAACGGCCGGCCCAGCCTCCGGTTCACGGTTTCCACTGGGCGTGACGAACGTAAGCTACAAGGCGACAGATGGTGCCGGGAACGAAGTGACCAGGAGCTTCACGGTCACGGTGACCCAAACTCCACCCGGCTCGGTCACCTTCGAGATCGCATCTCCTGCTGGCGGCATGTTCACCTTCGCCTCGCAAGAACCGGCATTGAACTTCAGTGTCGATGTTTCCGGCGGAAGCGGTCGGTCGAACGCGATCTATATCCGGCCTGGCAGCTATCCAGTCACGTTTGCCGTGCCATCCGGATTCGGGGTTGCAGATGCGTCGTGCACGGGAACGAGCACGATCGATCCGGCAACAAAGACCGGGGAAATCCACCTTGTCTCCGGTGGAGCCGTCACTTGCACGATTTCTGCCCTGGATGCGCTTGGAACAACCGCTGGCATGATCGGCAGTTTCATCGAGGCTCGCGGTCAGATGATCCTGCAGAACCAGCCCCAACTTACCAGGCGCCTGGAGAGACTGACCGGGCAATATACAAATCCGGGTGGTGCCACAGCATTCGGCATGGGCTTCAAGAGCCCCAATTTGCCGTTCTCCATGATGGTGGACAAGAACGAGGCTTCATTTTCCTACAGCCTGAGACGTTCCAACGCGAAGGGTGGCGCACCACAAATTGTTGGCAATCCTGTTGAGGCACTGGCCAGTGCAATGAATGCGCCCTTCAGGAATGGACGTCAAAAGGGCGAGCCGGGGTACGTCGGGAGCCCAGAGCTGGAGGCCATAAACGCCACACCAAAAAACAATGCCACCGAGCCTCTGGCCTATGCACCCGACCCCGATAGCATTGAGACCATCCCAGAACAGGCCTCTGAATCGTCTTCCGATGACTTCGATCCCATGGCCCACCGCTTTGATATTTGGGCTGAGGGCACCTATTCGCGTTTCAACGCGGCCGGTGGCAGTGGCGATTTTGTCATCGCCCATCTCGGTGCAGACTACCTGTTTACGTCCAATCTTCTGATCGGCCTTGGCGCACAGTTGGATTGGACCCGCATGGACCAGGTCGGTGGCGGCGACATCTCTGGCTACGGTTTCATGGTCGGGCCGTACCTGACTGTTCGCTTGCAGGACCATCTCTATCTCGATGCGCGTGCAGCATGGGGACGGTCGTGGAACGATGTGTCGCCCTTCGGCACCTATCGTGACTCCTTCGATGCCACCCGTTGGTTGGTCACCGGTGCGCTGATTGGCGATTTCGACGTCGGCGCCTTCAACATCAAACCTGAGGCGCGCCTGTCCTGGTTCAGCGAACAAACTGAATCCTATGTCGACAAACTGAACGTCACCATCCCATCGTTTACTGTTTCGACCGGGACCTTCGAATTCGGTCCAACCATTTCGACCAAGAAAGTGCTCGAGAACGATATGGTCTTCAGCCCGTACCTCAATTTCAAGGGCATTTGGACGTTCGACCAGACGAATACGGCGACAGGTTTCACAGCACAGCCGGGCCTGGCGGAAGAAGGTATTCGAGGCCGCGCAGAAGTCGGCTTTGGACTGGCCGATGATGCAGGTTTTTCCACCAATCTCTCTGCATTCTATGACGGGATTGGTGAAAAGGACTTCGAGGCCTGGGGTCTTACACTTTCACTGAAGAAGAAATTCTGATCCAGAAGGGGCTCATACACGCCGTGCTCAGGAAAAACCTCGGTAGACATTGACTATTCGGGCACGCCAGTAGCCATGAACAGCGTCGCTACCTATTCATTTTTGCTGGTTTTCGTCCGCCTGCGGTCCGGATCCGGAAACACGACGCGCAGTTCGGCGATCAGGTTTTCACCGTGGGTGATCTCGTCCTGGATGAACTGCCGGATCCGCGGATCGGTTTCGGTTTCCAGGTCGGCACGCAGGCGGGGCAGTTCTGCTTCCCATTCGGCCTTGCGGTCCCGCCACCAGTCGAAGTCGGCCTTTTCCTCGGCGGTCATCGGTCCGATGATGCGGACGGTTCCCGCACGCATGTCGACGACAATGTCGTCGGGATGGGGGACGGGATCCGGAGCGCTGATGCCAAGCTGCCGACGCCGCTCCAGCTCGTCCTGCCATTCGATCTTGTAGGTGATCGCCGTCTCCAGCCATTCATCGTGCAGGCGTTTGTTGGCGGCTTCGGTTGACGCGAGCATTTCGGAGAACAGGCGCTGTGCCCGCGTGTTGCCCTTGACGGCATTGTGGGCAAGTGATCGCACAACCGCCTTGGCCATGGGAATGGCTACCTGTTTCGATCCCTCGTTGATCTTGATGTTGCGATAGGCCTCTTCCAGGATGATCGATCTCAGGCGCTCTTCGTTGAGGGCAGGGGCCTTGTTACGACTGCCCTTTGGGCGCCCCTTGGGATTGCCGGACTTTCCTTTCTTGAACTGGCTCTCGACGGGCGGCTTGGCATAGCCGATCTCGTAGTCGTTTTCCGGTGGACGCCGCGCCAGCGCCTTCCTGGCCTTCTCGTCGCGCCTGGTCATTCTGCAGCCTCCGCAGAGATGATCGGCGCGCCGCCGACACCACAGGCGCGTTGTACAGCATCGTCCTTGGCATAAACCTCCCAGCGACGAATGATGATGTCACAGTAGGCCGGATCGAGTTCTACAAGGTAGCCTCGCCGGCCGGTCTTGTGGGCAGCAATCAGCGTGGAGCCAGAACCGCCGAACAGGTCGAGGACGATGTCGCCCCTGGCCGAGACGTCGCGGATCGCATCGGCAATCATCTGCACGGGTTTGACCGTCGGATGCATGGCCAGTTCATCCATGCGCCCGGCCTTCAGCGTATTGACGCCCTTGTACTGCCAGACATTGGTCCGGTAACGACCATGCTGGCCGAGTTCGAATGTATTGATGTGCGGCCCGGTGCCGTGCTTCCAGGCAAAGATCAGTTCGTGGCGCGAGCGATAGAAGGTCCCCATGCCACCGTTGTCCTTGACCCAGGTGATCAGGTTTTTCAGTTCCGCGTAGACGCTGTTTCCGGCCTGCAGCATCTCGCCCATGTGGCGCCAGTCGATGCACAGGAAGTGGATGGAACCGTCACGGGAATGGGCTGCCATGTTGGCAAAGGCAGTACGAAGGAAGTCGGTGAACTGGCCAGACGACATCTCGCCGGAAGCGAACGCGAACTCGCGGTGTTTGACCTTCCCCAAGCCGCCAACATGTCCGTCGATCGGAACGTTGTAGGGCGGGTCGGAGAACACCATCGTTGCCGTTTCGCCATCCATCAGGAGAGCGACAACGTCGGCATCGAGCGCATTGCCGCAGACCAGCCGGTGCGGGCCCAGCTGCCAGACGTCGCCCTGCTGGCAACGCGTGGGGCCATCTTCGAGCGCCGGCACCAGGTCCTCGCTCGGATCGCCCGGCTCTTCCGGCGCGACCGTTTCCATCAGGTTGTCGATCTCGGCAATGGAAAAGCCCGTGAGTTCGACGTCGAACCCGAGCTCGTCGTCATCCAGCAGGGCCTGCAGTTCCTCTGCCAGCAGGTCGTCGTCCCATCCGGCATTCAGCGCCAGCTTGTTGTCGGCAATCACGTAGGCCCGCTTCTGAGCCTTCGTCATCGATGACAGGCGGACACAGGGCACTTCGGTCATTCGAAGCAGTCTGGCGGCTTCCACCCGGCCATGGCCGGCCAGGATCATGTTGTCGTCATCGATCAGCACCGGATTGGTGAACCCGAAGGTTTCGATGCTGTCGGCGATCTGCCGCAGCTGTTTGCGCGAATGGGTGCGTGCGTTCTTCGGGTAGGGACGCAGGGCGCCGATGGGATGGTAGTCGATCTGAAGGTTGGCCATTGGGGCGAATCTCCTTTCCGCGGACAAAGTCGTCAGATACAGAAAACGCTTGCCCATGGCAAGCCTCGTGCTATGAAACCGTCAGACAGAGCGAACGAAGCCGCACAAATCGGCGGCCAGCAAAGGGGAGAGACCAATGGCACTGGGGCGACGCATGACCGAATTGCGCATGAAGAAGGGCGAGTCGCTGCAACAGGTCGCTGACGCGGTCGGCGTGTCGAAGGCCCATATCTGGGAACTGGAGAAGGGAAAGACCGACAATCCGGCGATGGCGCTGGTCATGCGATTGGCAGACCATTTTGGCGTCTCGGTCGCGTTCCTGGTCGGAGAGGACCGGGATGCCGAGGATGCCGATGTCGAACTGCAGCGAATGTTCCGCCAGGCCCAGGGCCTCGACGACCGGGAGCGCAAGATCCTTGATGACATGCTGAAGTCACTGCTGGCGCATCGCCAGGCTGGCATGACCTGATTGAGCGGGCAGGGGTGAAAGGGGTGCAACTTGACCTGGACCGCATGGAGGTCGAAGACGCCGGCGGTGCCAACCCGGACCGGTTGGCTGCAGCCATCCACCGGCAGCTGCGTTCGCAAGGTCTGACGACGGGTCCGGTGCCGGTCGAGGCGATCGCGACCGCGCTCGACATCATCGATATTCGCATCGAGAGCCTGTCGAATGTCGAAGGGGCCCTGGTCACGACGGCCGAAAGGGGGATCGGATCGATCCTGGTTTCCGCATCTGCGTCGCAGCCACGCCAGCGGTTCACCATCGGCCATGAACTCGGTCACTTCCTGAATGTGTGGCATGCCCCGACCGGTCCGGACGGGTTCACCTGCAGCAAAGCCGATCTTCGGTCTGGCGATGACAGCGCTCGAAAGGACCTGTCGCGTCACGATCGCCAGGAGCGGGAAGCCAACCGGTTCGCCGCCTGCCTCCTGCTGCCTGACTACCGGCTGGCACGCTACATCGACGACAATCCGGATCTCGGTCAGGTACTCGGCGCAGCAAGAAACCTGCATTGCAGCCGCGAGAGCGTGGCCCGGCGGTACAGCGAGCTGCTCGAGCTCCCGAACGCGATGCTGTTCTCCAAGGACGGCAAGCTGCGATACTTTGTGCGGTCCGGCGGGATAGGCTCGCTGGATATCGGGGTCGGCGATCCCCTTCGTGATCTGCCGCCAGCGAATGGCGATAGCGGCCTGAGCGACATCGAAGACATGTCTTCCGTCGGCTGGCTTCGCTACGGGCAGGAGCGGGACCTGACCATTCAAACGCTGCACCAGCAGAACGGATATGCGATGACACTTGTCACCGTGCCGGACCACCCCGATGATGACAACGGCGTGGAAGATAGCGTTGAACGATTTGACCGATTTAGCGGCCGGTCCTGATCGTCCGCTGCTTTGTCCTGTTAATTTGCCGACAGTTCCCTGCTTGACCGAATGGAATTCCCTGTTCTCCAGAACAGGGAAATTGCTTCTAATCGCCTGTAATCATTGCGGGATATGTGCGCCGAGACTGCGCTCGGCGTCAGTTCCGGGGCGAATTTCCCTGTAAATTCCCTGTAAATGCGGACCAACGGGTCGAGACCGGTTCGCTTGAGACTGCGCACACAGCCAATCTCCTGATGCGATCTCCATTGATTTGGCAGTATTCAATGGAAGCGGATTGCCCGGGCTTCGATCCCAAAAGGTGTATATCCCCAGAGGTCCGCCTGGCCCTCGATTTCCGCAGGAATTCGGCGAATTCAGAAACGTGTATAATTGTGGCTGCGCGTCGTATGAAAATCCATACTTTGTCGCGTACCCATGGCCTGCGAGCCAATCCAGCGCTTGTATCCCATCATATGAGATATGTTTTTCGCTGATAGTTGGCCCTTGCGCAATTGAAACTGTATTCGTTGCTGCGGTCGATACAACTGCAAGAAAAAGAAGAAAAATTGTCCGAAATATAGCTATTTTCGCGGTTTCCATTCCTGCACCCAAGGAAATTCAGGCAACAGCGACCTCCTGATACTTCAGTGAATGATCTTGCAATGCCGGCATTGATGTCTGTCAACGACTGCGCAGGAAAACAATCGATGATCAGTTCGAGTCTGCGTCTTTCGCTTTCATCGCGGACAAGGTGCGGTGCTCAGGCCCATTCCGCGACAATACTTTGACTGTGGCCACTCAACGCTTGGTCCCGTGCGAAAAGAGCCGGAATGCAACTGGCAGAAGGAAGTTGGAAATGGTTCGGCGTGCAGCATGGATTCTACTCGCGTTGGTGACGTTCGCGACCCCTTCCCTGCCACAGTCGAACTCTGCCGAAATCGCTTTCTGGCAAAGCGTGGAAAGCACAAAAGATGCAACCGAACTCGAAGCTTATCTGGAGGCCTATCCGAATGGCAGTTTCGCTGCTCTTGCACGCATACGCATAGAAAAGCTCAAGGCCGGCTCGGCTGCATATGGAGATGGCCAGTCGCCGCGAACGACAGATGCTGCCGCCGATACCCCGATGGGCGGACACCGCGGGAAGAACAATCCGGCGGTGACGGAATGCGACCGGCTGGCCGCACATCCCTTGGATCTGCTCAGGGTTGCCGAAGGGGTCTGGCTTGAACAAATACTGGCCGACAAGGCCATGGCGGCGTGCAGGGAAGCAGTCAGCGCTCATCCCGGCACACCGCGCTTCGACTATCAGCTTGGCAGGGCAATGCATGCCGGGCAGCAGGAGGCCGATGCGGTAACGGCCTATCGGAGAGCCGCGTTCGCTGGCTATCCCATGGCGATGACTGATCTCGGTGTCATGTATGCGAACGGGACAGGTATCGCAAAGAGCGATGCAGACGCAGTGCGCTGGTATCATGAGGCCATAGCTGCCGACGAGCCGCACGCGATGTTCCTTCTGGGCAACCGATATGCCGCGGGGCGCGGGGTGGAGAGAGACGACAAGGAAGCACTCCGTTTGCTTCGGATGGCTGTCGACAAGAGCCAGGATATCGATGCCATTCACGCGCTGGGCTGGGTTTACCAGGCCAGCCAAGGCGTGCCGGCGGATCCTCCAAGGGCAGCACGCTACATCATGGATGCTCTGCGGCGGGGAAATCAGTTCACTGTCCAGCAGATGACGGAGCGTGCCGACATCTGGAGCAAGCCGTTCCGGCAGGAGTTGCAGCGGCTTCTGCAAGCCGATGGTGTCTACTTCGGAAAGATAGATGGCGTGTTCGGGCCCGCAACGACTAGCGCGATTCAGGCGCTGGTGGCGAGAGGCCTGCCAAGGCGGATCGACCGGCAGCCAGATGCGCCGAAACCGGCGGAGGTTTCGAGAAAACCGGAAGCCGGACAGGACCGGTTTCAGCCGGACAACGCTCTCAGCGAACTCGAAGCGCTGGAGACACTGGAATGATCACGAAGGGATTGGTGTCGAGGTCCGTTCAATCGACCACATCACTCTCGATCTCTCAATTTGGCCCAAGAGACAAGAAGCTAGCCTGATCGATCTGGCGCAGGAAACAGGAATGACCCAATTTCGTCGTCTCAAACATGCGGTCTTCTTCGCGGCGGTCTTGCTGGCCACAGTCTGGATGGCCGACAGACCGGGACTGGCAAGCGACATTTCCACTCAGGTCGCTCAGGCCGAAGAAGACATCGCGGACCTTGAGGCTGAAATCGCTAACGATCGCAAGGTTGAGGCTGATCTACGGGCCAAGGTGGAGGAATCCCGCCGCAAGGGACTCAAGGACAACACCCTCGACTGGAGCAGCCTCGAAGCCAAGGCCATTCAAGGGGTCGGGGTCGTGGGTCCGGGCATCAACAAGCCGAAGATCTACCAGGATCTCGTCAACCGGGCGGAGAGCGACAACACCATGTTGGGGCGTTTCAATCTCAAGACCGGCTTGTTTCGTGTCGCTGTCGAGCGAAGAAAGGAGATCGATACCCTCGTAGCCCAGCGCAAACTCCAGTTGGGCTTGGACGAGTCAAATGAACTGTCAACAGATGACATGAGGTTGATTACCGAAATCGCCAACCAACGCGCCCTCTATATCGTGGAAGCAGAACGCTCACGCGTGATCCAGGGAATCGTGAGACGGCGTGTCGCAGAACTTGATAAGGAACGTCAGGCCCTGGTCAATCAGATGACAGCCTCCGAACGGGAGGCCTATGACCGGTCGAGAGCGGAAAAAAGGAACACAAGGCAGGCATCGCCTGACGAGACGGCGACATCCGCAGATGGCGAGCCGGGATCACAAGCAGAGAAAACGCCCGACATCTCCTACGATCCAACGGACTTGAGGGCAGCATTCGCTGCGCTGGAACGTCTGATCAACGATCAGGAACGTGAATCCGCGGCTCTCAGGAATGCTTGCGAGAGCGCTGGCAATGCTGAAGATTTCGCCGCCAGGATCAAGCAGATGGAAACGGCTGGTCTACCGGCCGGCCATCTGCCTGCCGGCCGGTCTGAAGCAGAGCAGGCGAAACTGAACGAACTGGCATCGCTCATCGCGAAAATCGATGCGCTGTCACGGACCGTGTCCACCGGCTCGCAGAAGATCTGTGGCGAGGCACGAAAGAAGACGCCGCAGCTTCTGCCGCTCAAGGCAGAGGCTACGGCAACGAAAGAGGCTGCCGGCCAGGCGCGGAAAATGCATCAACAGGTGCAGCAACTCATGGCCGGCCTTGGGCAAGCCGGGAGCACAAGCGGGAGAACCGCTGATCGGGATACGGCAAACGAGGCGATATCCGAACATAGCCTCAAGGAGATCAATGACCGGGAGAGGAGTTGTTTGCAGACCAGCGACTTGCTGTTGGATGCGCTCAAGCGGATGGAGGAGCACGGCAAGGCGTCAGAGGTCGGGAGCAGAACCGCCTTTGCTCTTCAGCATCTCGAGCAAGCCGAAGCCGCTGGTTACGAACACGCCGATGTGTACAGGGAGCGTTACAAGGAATTTGATGCCCGCGCAGGCGCCATGCGGGACATGGCACAATATGGCCAGCAATGCCGGATGAAGGCGCTGACGTTTGCAGGTCAATGCAGATTGATGACGTCGCATCTGCATGCGTTGCGGGACCGGCTTCTTCTTGATTTCAAGGCGCGGTACGGCGAGAGGATCGAAGAGGACCTGCGAAAACTGGAACTTGTCAAGGATGCCAAGCCCAGGGCCGACGATGCTCTTGTGCTGATCGACCGAGCGGTGATCGAAGCAGAGAACTGCGTGCGCGCGGTGGAGGCGAAGCCGCAGGACCAGGAAGAGGTCACAGATCGGGAGAAGTCTGCCGACGATGACAGGGATGACGTCACAACGGGGGGCTGCGAGGCAAAGGCATCCGGACTTGATGCTGCCGTTGCCCGGATCGACCAAGGCGACCTCGCTGGTGCCGAGGGCATTCTCACCGATATGGATGTTGCCGATTGCCCGGATCTCGGTGCGAAAGTCCGGGCGGTTCGGACCAGAATTGACGAACGCGCTGACGAACTGATTGCTCAGGGACAAGCTGCCCTGGACGCTTGCGAGATGAAGAGCGATGCGCGTGATCGGGTGCTCGCTTTGCCACCCTCGCCAGACCGGGATGCGCTGGCGGCGAAATGGCAAGACGCCTTCACGAACGAGAAGAATGCCCGTGATCTGATTCGTGATGCCGTTCGACTGAACAAGGGCGGGCAGGTGAAGGAGGCAGCTGAAAAGTTGCGCGCCGCGTTGGCCATTCCACCTTTCTGCGAAGCAACACGTACGAAACTGGTGAATGCGATCGCGAAGCTCGAGAGCCGGATCAACGACGTTGAAACGGCGCGAATCCGGGAAATGATCGCAGCCTGTCTGTTCAAGGAAAGCCGGTCGTTGATCAGGAACCTCCCTCACGGTCCGGCACGACAGGAACTGGCGAACTTGTGGAACAATGCCCGCGACACGGAAATCGAAGCCCGCAAGCTGATCCAGACGGCCGGGGAATTGATGAAAGAGGGGGAACTGGTCAAATCGAAGAACAGGTTGCAGGATGCTCTGGACCTTGCACTTTGCGAAAACACCATCGCACGTATCGGCACTGTTTCTTCCAGCCTCTCAGAGGCAGAGCTGGCGTCCGATCGAACCTGCGCGAACAGGTTCGGCCATGCTCATGCGAAACGACTGCAGGATGGCAACAATCGCCAATCCTGCGAATGTGATGAGGGATACAGGTGGGATGGCGCGCTCGGCACGAGGTGTGTTGAGGAAAAGCGCTGCCGGGCCGGCTACCAACCGGTCACGGCACAAAGCGATGGAAAATCCTATTGCGTCCCAAGCCAGCATACCGCGAATGCCGAATGCGCCAAACGTCATGGAGGGCAGGCGTATACGGGCGTCAATATTACCGAGAGAGGCACATTCGATTGCCGCCCCAGCCAGGCGGTGGCAGACGCTGCCTGTAATCGGGCCAATGGCGGGAGCGGCTATAGGGCGGTCAACATCCGGGATGATGGCCGGGCTGATTGCGTCGCCGCGACTCATGCGGCAGCCAGCAATACCTGTCGGAAAGTGCATGGACAGGGCTGGACAGCCTTCCGCAACCGGGACGGAAGCTGGGCGTGTGCCGGACCGGGAAAACCAGCTGCAAAGAGCGGAAGACAGCCGCAAGGGGGAGGCAAGCCGAAGGACCAAAAGTGTGAATCCGGACATATATGGTGGGGGCGATGTCTTTCGGAATCGGAATACCAGAGATTTAGAGACGCGCAGAAAAAAGCCGTTGATGCGATTGCCATCCCCAAGCTCAGGGACTGAAATCGGGAACGGCGTGTCTGCCTGACCTGCGTCCCACATGGGAATCGCATGTTCCTGGTTGACCAGGTGATTGGATATGGCCGTCGCGACAATTGCCAATGGCCGCCATCATGGTCGCGTCCATTTCGAACCATGTTGCGGATGATCTGCGTGCCAAGATGGCTTCGGTCGACCTTGCGCCCCCCGCCGCCGGACAGCTCACCGCAGACCTTGTTGCCGCAGGCTCCGGTCCGGACAATCCCCCACGATCCGTTCCGCTCCCCCGTGCCCATGTGCCGGCCCTACTTGCAAGCCGGCGCCAAACGCCGCGAATTGTCGGTGAGAGCGATATGACGACAAGTGAACCGTCGGGCGGATTGGTTCATGCTTTCTGCAAGCGGCGGGGCGGCGTGAACCATGGTTCAGGGCGATGGTGGAAGGATCCGTCCGGACAACACGGATCCGGTAAGATCCGGACGGTGTGGGAAATCATGTGCAGTGGGCAGTCTCAAAGCCGAGTCTGGCAGTAATTCCTCATTCTCTATTTGCACCGGCGCAGCTATGATCACTATTGGGGCCCAGCGTTATTTGGAAATGTCGGCTTGCCTCAATGGTTTCAGGGCGAAGCGCGATTTCATGGAGGACAACCAATGAAGCCTGTGATCATCGCCATGGCATTGATTGCGACGACCTGTGCTGCGCATGCCCAAAGTTGGTCCGTCGAGAGCGACGGAACGGTCACGATCCCGCCTTCGGTCGCCGGAGAAGCCGTGTCAGGAGCATCGATGGTATGCCAGGGCGGCGCATTCTTTCTGACGCTGCAGGATGTACCCGTCGGCGGTGGTGAAACCAATGTCCCGATTGCCATGCTGATTGACGGAAAGATCTTTGCGACGACTGCGTCGACGGCGGGAAAAATCACGGTACCCGAAGCCGCTGTCGACGTATTGAAATCGGGCAAGCGCGTCACCTTCAGTCTTCCTGTCGATGGCAAGACGCTGGAGACCACGTTCGCCCTCAAGGGATCGTCGAAGGCCATCAAGGCGCTGACCGAGAATTGTGCTCCGGCGGCTGAACCGAAGGAAGTGTTGGAAGCGGCGGACGCCGAACCGGAGAAAGCCACGGACAGTGAATTTGCGTTGGAGGCCCTGGCTGAATACCCGGCTGGCTCTCAGGCGTCCATTTCGTTCAAGGTGCCGGAGAAGGCGAACAACTACTGGGTGGGTTTCATTGGTGTCGGTGCCAGCGACGTTGACTATTATTCGAACGGATATGCTTACACTGCTGCCGGGAATCCGGCATCCATCACCGTGCCGGCCAAACCGGGCACCTATGAGGTCAAACTGGCCGACGACACCGACAAGGTGAAGCTGGTCGCCCGAACCGTCACGGTCACGGAGCCTGTGCCGGCATCGATCGATGCACCCGACACGGCGACTGGTGGTCAATCCATCCAGGTCGCCTATTCGGGTCCCGACGGGACCCGCAATTCCATTGCAGTCGCCCCCGTTGGTGCCTCTGGCAATGCCGTCTACTACGGCCAATCCGAATACACGTCTGTCAATCCGGTCTCCGTCAGGGTGCCGGCCATGGCGGGGAACTACGAGGTTCGCTACGTGCTGTCGATAGGCGGCTATAACGTCATTGCCCGGCGTCCGATCAGCATTTCAGAGGCACCTGCCGTCACGTTGACGGCCGCGGAAGCGACAGCGGGCCAGGACTTCGAAATCGGTCTGGGTGCAGATGCGCCGCGACTCTCCGGCGACTACATCTACATCGCGAAACCAGGCGCCTCGGCGGACAATTACGAAGGTGGCTACGTTTCGATACCGTCGACCGGCAATGTAATGATCAAGGCGCCGGACGAACCGGGTGAGTGGCAGATCCGCTACGTGCTGCCAAACAATGGCGGCCGAACGGTAGTTGGAAGCGCGCCGCTTTCGGTAAAGTAACTACATCGACGAGATGATCAATTTGGCCCTCAAGGGCCCGAGTGACGGCCGCAACCCGATCAAGAACACAAGGGCGCACACCTCGAAGCTGTTCCACGCCAGCATGGCCTGATCCACCTGCGATCTGGTCCGGCCGATGGCCAAATGGCTCCGCCGGATCAGCGGCGCATGACCAGAATGGTTTCCGGCGCGACATGGACTGTCAGCGATCCGCCGACGGCCGGAGGAGGCCGGGTCGGATCGTTGAATACGTCGAGCGAAACGCGGGATCCGCCGTATTCGAACTGAATGCGGATGACCGAACCGAGGAAGTCCGCCGCGATGATCTTGCCGGCCAGATCCAGATCGCCCTTGCGCCGGTCCAGGCGCAGGCTTTCCGGTCGAAGAGAAAGGCTGACCTTGTCATCGCCCGCTGCATCATCGGGCAGCCGCAGTCTGGTCAAGGTCTGCCCGGCGATCTGCACCGAGCCTTCGGCCTTCGATTTCACCGTCCCTTCCAGTATGCTCAGCGTGCCGACGAAGGAGGCGACAAAAGCCGTAGCGGGATGATTGTAGACATCGAAAGGCGTGCCGACCTGTTCCGCTATGCCGCCATTCATCACCACCACGCGGTCGGAAATCGACAGGGCTTCTTCCTGGTCATGGGTAACGAAAATCGTGGTGATGCCGAGGCGTTGCTGGATTTGACGGATCTCGGCGCGGAGGCTGGTGCGGATTTTCGCGTCCAGCGCCGAAAGCGGCTCATCGAGGAGAAGCACGCGCGGACGAACGGCGAGCGCGCGTGCCAATGCCACTCTCTGCTGCTGACCGCCAGACAGCTGGAAAGGATAGCGCCCGCCATAACCCTCCAGCCCGATCGTCGATAGCATTTCCTCGACACGGGCATCGGTCTTGGCCCGGCCCGCTCCGGCGATCTTTAGGCCGAACCCTACATTTTGGGCGACGGTCATGTTCGGAAACAGGGCATAGGCCTGAAAAACCATACCGATATTCCGCTGGTTCGGTCGCTGGCCGACAATGTCGGCACCTTCGATGTGTATGGCGCCGCTTGTCGGCGTTTCAAAACCGGCCACCATGCGCAACACGGTTGTTTTTCCGCACCCGGAAGGTCCGAGAAGCGAAATGAATTCGCCTTGGGCAACATCAAGGTTGAAATCCTTCACGACCCGGTTTGCGCCGAAGGACTTTTCCAAGTGATCGATGCGGAGAAACGTCATCAGTTCTGTACCCTGGTATGTTTCGACAAGCGGGTGACGAGCTGGATCAGGCCCATGCATGCCCAGGTTATGGCGAAGGCGATCACCGCCAGCGCCGCCGGTTCATAGGCACGGTTGGCGCCAAGCAACTGCATGTAGGGACCGAAAGCAGGGCGGTTGAGAAGCGCTGCCATGGTGAATTCGCCGATGACGATGGCAAATGTCAGGAAGGCGCCCGACAGAACGGCGACAAGTACGTTGGGCAGGATGACCCTTGCCAATATCGTGCCCCATCCGGCGCCGAGCGATTGGGCTGCCTCGGTCAGCGTCGCCACGTCGAGGGTTCTCAGGCCCGTATCCACGGCCCGATACATGTAGGGCAAGGAGAGCATCGAATACCCGAACATGAGCAGGATGTTGGTCCCGAGCGTCGAGCCGGTCATCGGGAGCCAACTGGATGTGTTGTAGAGCCGGATGTAGCCGAAGACCACGACGATCGCCGGGATGACGAGGGGCAGCAACGTGATGAATTCGACATAGGGCCGCAATCGGGGCAGTCGAAGCCGCACCCAGTAGGCCGTGGGGACAACCAGCAAAACGCCGAACAGGATGGTGAAAATCGCCATCGTCACGGAGAACGCAAATGTCTCCTGGAACTTCGGATCGTTGAGAACGCTGGCATACGCGTCCAGTGAATAGACGCCGCGGCGCATTTTCAGCGAGAATTCGGACATTCCGATCAGAGGAAGGACCATGTAGGCCAGGCCCGCAAGGAAAGCCGCCCATGCCCAGAAACGCTTCATTCCAGCCACCTCTCGGCGCGGGCACGCAGCGTGATGTAGATGCCATTGGCAATGCCCGTGACGACAATCATGCCGAAGGCCAGCGCATAACCCAAATGCGGATCGCCGAGCACGTCGCCCCTGATCTGCGCAAATAGCAGGATCGGCACGATGTTGAGCGACGAACCCGTGAGTGCGATTGCCGTCGCGACCGCGCCAAAAGCATTGGCGAAAAGAAGCGCCAGCGTTCCGAGAATCGAAGGAAACAGGATCGGCAGCGCCACATGACGCCAATACTGGAATCCGCTGGCGCCGAGGATTTCGGCGGCTTCCCTCCATTCGCGTTTCAGCCCGTCGAGCGCCGGGGTGATGATGAGGATCATCAGAGGGATCTGGAAAAACAAGTAGGTGATCGTGAGACCCCAGAAGCTCAGCAGATTGAAACCGAGCATTCGCAAGTCGATACCAAGCTCGGTGCGCAGGAAGACCGTTACAAGCCCGACCGGCCCGATGGTTGCAAGGAAGGCAAAGGCGAGCGGCACGCCGGCAAAGTTGGACGCGACGCCCGAGAACGTCAGCATCGGCCCTCTGATTGCTTTCGGAAGGCCGCCGAAAATGACCGCGGCGGCGATCAGGAAACCGGCCAGGCAGCCGATGGCGGCGGAGGCCAGGCTGATCTTGATGGATATCCAGTAGGACGCGAGAATTGATGCCGTATTGAGCCCGGCGATATTGGCAAGGGTGAACTTGCCGTCTGGCGTCTGGAACGCGCCGACTACGATGTACATGGTCGGCAACAAGAGAAACAGTGTCACGAAAACAAGGAAAGGCGCGACGCCCAGCCACGTCAGCGGAAGTCGAAAACCTTGCGTTTTGGCTGGCGTCGTCATCTTCATGGGATGTCTGGGGCTGCTGCGGTCCGAGAGAAAATTCCGCCCGGGAGTAACCCGGGCGGAACAAGTTCGATGCAATCGGCTACTGGACGTTGGCACCCACGACGGAGTCCCAGCCGCCCGTGACGGCTTCCTTGTTGGCCGATTGCTCGTCCAGCGTCGGGAAGTAGGCCGCCTCATAGGATGCGGCAGGCGGCAGGGCATCGAGCAGTGCCTGGGGAATCTTGCCGGCACTGGCCATGGCGTTGAAACGCGCCGGGTGGCAATAGCCCTTCAGCCAGGCGAGCTGGCCTTCGTCGGAATAGAGATACTCCATCCAGAGTTTTGCGGCGTTGGGATGCGGAGCATAGGCGGAAATGGCCTGCACGTAGACACCGGCGAGGACTCCCGATTTCGGGACCACGACATCAACGGGCGGGTTGCCGGCCAGCGTATCGCGCGCCGAAAGCGCATTGTAGTCCCACATCACGACGATCGGGGTTGCACCTTGTGCCAGAGTGCCTGCCTTGCCGATGACCGGAACAAAATTGCCGGCCTTGTTCAACTCGGCGAACATGGAAAGACCAGCCTCGCCGGCTTCTTTGCCGGCTTTGGCGCCGGCCGACATCCCTGCCGCCAGAACGGCCAGGATGGCCTGGTTCGATGCGCGCGGATCGCCGGCAAGCGCGACAGAGCCCTTGTATTCTGGCTTGAGCAGATCGGACCAGTCGGCAGGCGTGTTGGCAATAAGGTCCTTGTTCACCATGAACGACATCACACCGTAATAGTCGCCATACCAGTAGCCGTCGGCATCCTTGACCGCGTCAGGAATTTCATCCCACGTGGATACCTTGTAGGGCTGGATCAGTCCTTCAGACTGCGCCTGCGGACCAAAAGAAAGACCGACGTCGATGACGTCGGGCGCCTGGGGGCCCTTGTTGTCCTTGTTGGCGCGAATCGCTTCGAGTTCGTCCGCCGAACCGGCATCGGGGTTGAGTTCGTTGACGGTGATTTCCGGATACTTCGCCTTGAAACCATCGATGACACCGCCGTAACCGCACCAGTCATGCGGCAGTGCGATGGTCGTGAGCATTCCTTCGGCTTTCGCCGCAGCGACCAGTTCGTCCATGCTCTGGCTGAATGCTGCTGTTGCAAGATTCATGGTGAACGCGGCTGAAGTGGCAAATGCCACGGAAATCCTCGTCAGTCTTTTCATTGGAGCTCTCCTGTGACCCATTTTGGGGCTGCTTCGAACAGAACATGCAGCGGGTGGTTTTGCAGTTTGGCGAAGCTGCCGTGACAGTCCGGGTCATGCAGGCTGTCACCTCGTCAAAATGAAGCCCATTTACCAAGGTTAGGCAATAGCCATGAACGCAATTCCGTGAAGCTGCTCGTGCGCAATCGCAAGTTCGATCTATGTAAGAAAATCATGGCGTTGACGGCAGCAACCTCGGCGCCAGACCGAATAGGTGCGGTGAATTCCCGCGCCGGCGGCATCTTGCAGGACACGGGAGTTCTAGAGGACCAGGCGGAGGGTCTGTCGATGACCGGAATCGGCATGTTGGCGATCGGCTCGCCGTCCATCGAGATGCGGACGCCCATCCGCCGTGGCCGGTCCGTCCAGGCAAAGGACGTAAAAATGGGAGCCTTGGTCGGACTTCCTGATCTCCGGCACACCGAACTTGTGGACCGCCTCGTTCAACCCCTGATCGCCGAAGTCGGCAAACCGGTTTTTTGCCGGCCTTGCTGACACAATAAGCGCGATGCGCTCATTCGGCTGATCTGAAAATCGCCGTAGACGAGGCCACATTCTTCGGGGCTGCAACGACTATGAGGACGTTCGTCGCAAGCCGTAGCGGTTTCTTTGGCCGTCCGCTCAGGACTCAAAGCAGGCCTTCAACAGTATGTGATACGTGACGGCAGTGCGCCGCCGTTACGCCCATGGCTATCCGACGCACGATCCTGCCGAAAGCAGATGCTGTCTGGGACAGAAACGGTCAAAGGCCGCCCAGATAGGTTTCAAAGATCCGTTGGTCCGCTTTCAAGGCGGCTGAGGCACCCGAAAAGGACAGTTCGCCGGACTCCAGAACGTAACCGTGGTCGGAACAATCGAGCGCTGCCAGCGCATTCTGCTCGACGAGAAGGACGGAAACCCCCTCGTGCCGCAGGCTTTTGACGATGTCGAGGATTTCGATGACGATCAACGGCGCCAGGCCAAGGCTGGGCTCGTCGAGCATCAACAATTGCGGTTCCGACATCAGCGCCCGACCAACCGCCAGCATCTGGCGCTCGCCTCCCGACAGCGTGTCGGCTTGCTGGTCCCGGCGTTCCGCAAGCCGGGGAAACCGGTCGTAAACGTCGTCGAGCAGGCCTGGCATGCGCCTGCGTGCTGACCGCCTTGCGTAGGCTCCGAGCATGAGGTTGTCGACCACGCTCATCTCGCCGAAAAGTTCGCGGGTCTCCGGGACAAGGCAGAGGCCGAGCTCCACACGGTCCTCGACGCCCAGATGCGCGATGTCCTCACCCTTGAACCGGACGGCGCCTGTGGAAGGAAGCAGGCCGATGGCCGCGGCGAGAAGCGTTGTCTTGCCTGCGCCGTTGGGGCCGATGACCGATGTGATTGTGCCGGCCTGCATGCTCAGGGAGACCCCGCGAACGGCTTCAACCTTGCCGTAGGCGACGTGAATGTCCTCCAGCGCGAAGATGTCCGTCATGCTGCATTCCCGAGATAGGCCGCGCGGACATGCTGGTCGGCGCGGGCGGCCTCCGGTCTGCCCTCGAAGAGCTTGTGGCCGAAGTTCATGACGACAAGCCGGTCGGCGAGCTTCATGATGAAGTCCATGTCGTGCTCGACGATCATGATCGTGACGCCGCTTTCGCGCAACTTCAGCAGGAGTTCGGCCAGTGCCTGCTTTTCCGGCTTGCGCAGGCCCGCCGCCGGTTCGTCCAGGATCATGAGGACCGGATCGGCGGCTAGCGCACGGCCGATCTCGATCAGCCGCTGGGTCCCAAGCGGTATGTTGCCGGCAAGCTCGTGCTCCTGGCCGGCCAGGCCGATGCGGCTGATCTGCAAGGCCGCTTCCGCCATGATCTGCCGTTCCTCGTCGCCGTCCAGGTTCAGGCCGCCACGCAGGTAGCCGCAGTTCCCGCGCGCATGGGCACCAAGGGCGACATTCTCGAGCACGTTCATCTGGGGGCGCAGCTTCACGTGCTGGAAGGTGCGGGCCATGCCCATGAGCGCGATCTGGCGCTGGCCCATCGCCGTGACATCTCGCCCCATGAATTCGACATGGCCGGACGAAAGGTCGAGGGCGCCTGTCAGCAAGTTGAACATCGTCGATTTCCCGGCACCGTTCGGGCCGATCACGGCCAGGATCTCGCCGGCCTTCACGTCGAAACTCACGTCATTGACCGCAACGAGGCCCTTGAAGCGTTTGACGGCGTTCTCGACCGACAGGAGAAGGGTTCCTCGTTCCGGCATCGCGCGCCGTGCCAGCGGCTCAACGGGAAATTCGATGGCTTTGCCGTGCGCCGGCCCTGCCTGCATGAAGCGCTCCGCCAGTGCCATGAACCCGCCGCGCGCATGGTGCAGAAGCAGAATGAACAGGCTGGCAAACACGACCGACTGGATCTGGGCGGCGTGCTGCGTGACCAGCGGCAGAACATCCTGCAATGCGCTTTTCATGGCGATCACGATCGTTGCCCCGGCAAGGGCGCCAGCGAGCTGACCAAGTCCTCCAACGACCATCATGAACATGTAGTCGATGCTTGCGTGAAGCGAGAAAGGCGCCGGGCTGACGAAGCGGTTGGCATGGGCGTAAAGCCAGCCTGCGACGGCGGCCGTCAACGCGGAGAAGACGAACAGGGCCAGTCGCACGCGGAAAATGTCGGCCCCGACGCTGGCGAGCAGGATCTTGCCGCCGCGCACGGCCCTGATGAGCCGGCCCATGCGGGCATTGAGCAGGTTGTGGCAGAACAGTGCCGTCACGGCAACGAGGACCCAGACGAGGTAGAAGACGAATTCCGGCCGCATCAGGTCGAAACCGCCGAGCGCAATCGGATCGATGTCGGATATCCCGGAATGCCGGCCCAGCATGGTCATGTTGCCGAACAGGAGTGGAACGGACAGGCCCCAGGCGATGGTGCTGAGCGGAAGGTAGTGACCGCCGAGGCGAAGCGTCAGCGCGCCGATCACAAGGGCGCTGCCGGCGGTCATGGCAAGGGCAAGGACAAGGCCGATCCAGGGCGACAGGCCGAGTTCCGTATTCACCCAGGCGGTCGTGTAGGCAGCGATGCCGACGAAGGCGGCATGACCGAACGACGTGACGCCGCCGATCCCGGAAAGCAGGACCAGGCCCATCACCACCAGGGCTGCCATCCCGATCTCGTTGACGAGGGAAATGGTGAAGCTGCCGGCCATGAACGGAAGCGCAGCCATCGCTGCCGCCAGGGCCGGAATCCAGAGAGGGAGACGTCGCGCTCTGCCCATGGTCAGACCTCTTCCTCGGCGCCGTCATCGGAATGCGATGAATAATGGGACCGGACGAGAAGGGCCGGTATCAGGAGCGAAAACACGATGACATCCTTCATCGCACCGTTCCAGAAGGAGGCAAAACTCTCCACCAGGCCGACAGCGACCGCACCCAGTGCCGTCAGCGGATAGCTGCCAAGCCCGCCGATGATGGCAGCGACAAACGCCTTGAGGCCGATGATCAGACCGGAATCGTAGTACATGGTGGTTGCCGGTGCGATCAGGATTCCGACCACGCCGGCCAGCAGTGATGTCGCGCCAAAGGTGAGGGTGGCGGTCATGCTCGGCCTGATGCCGACCAGCCGGGCGCCGGTGCGGTTGATCGCCGTGGCGCGAAGGGCCTTGCCGGTCAGGGTCTTCTCGAACGCAAGGAAAAAGAGAAGCGCCAGCAGGAGCGCTGTCGCGATCATGAGAACAACCTGGAGCGAGACGAACAGGCCGGGAGCCAGGTTGATGCCGCCACGCAGCAGCGGTTGTGTTCTGAAACCTTCCGGTCCGAAGAACAGCAGGCCAAGGCCTGAAAGCAGGAAATGAAGCACCAGCGAAGCAATGAGCAGGACCAGCACCGAGGCATCGGCAATGGGCTGGTAGACCAGGCGCGCAAGCAGCGGCACGATGGGCAGGACGAGCCCGAGGGAAATCGCGACGGCAACCGCAGGCGGAAGGTCGCGGCCGGCGGCCAGGACTGCCGGGATGCATGGAATGAGCGGCAAAGCGCCCCATGCCAGCAGGATCCGTGGCAGACGTGACAGGTTGCGCTGGCGGATGAGTTGCCAGCACTCCTTTGCCGTCGTCAGGCCTGCCAGGATGGCGACGAGGGCGATGGTCGGAGGTGTACGGCCGGCCTCGAGGAAGGCCAGCGTCAGCGCAGAGAAGACCGCAATGTCCCCGAACGGCACGAAAATCACCCGGGTGACGGAAAAGACAAGAACGAGACCCAACCCGGCAAGCAGGTAGATGGCCGCGGCCGCCAGTCCGTCAACCGACAGAATGAGTGCGATATCGAGCGACATTGCGATCCGACCTCTCGTCAGGTGTCAGCGGTCATAGAGCTTTTCTGGCCGCCTCATTTCTGCAGCACCCATTGGTCGCCCGTCAGCTTGACCATCACGGCAGCGCGGTCGTCGGCACCGTAGGGGCTGCCCGGCCGGAACGTCAGGACACCGTGTGTGACAGGCAGGTCGCTGACCTGGAATATCGCATCGCGCAGGGCTTCGCGATAGGCCGGGGTCCCGGGCTCGATGGAGGGATCGACACGCGATGCGGCATCCGCGATAACCTTCCAGGCATCGAAGGCATAAGCCGAGAAGGCGTCTTTCGCTTCCTCGCCATTGGCTTCCTGGTAGGCGGCTTTGAACTCGCCGGCCACCGCCTTGCTGGGGTGGCTGTCCGGCAACTGGTCAGCGACGACGGCAGGGCCGGTGGGCGCCAGCAACCCCTCTGCGGTTCCGCCCGCCACGCGGATGAAATCGGGATTGATGATCCCGTGCGTCCCGTAGATGGCACCCTGGTACCCCCGGTCGGCCAGTGCGATGTAGGGCAGGGCGCCCGGCGTTCCCGCGGTCCCGCCGAGGACGGCATCGGGATTGGCGGCGACGATCTTGAGTGCCTGCCCTGTGACCGATGTGTCCGACCGGGCGTAGCGTTCGTTTGTCACCACCTCGATGCCGGCCTTTGAGGCCTCGTCCATGAGCGTGTTGTAGGCAAGATCTCCCCAGGAGTCGGAGAAGCCGATATAGCCGACGGTCTTGACGCCGTTCGCCTTCATTGTATCGACAACGGCCTGGATCATCAGTGAGGCAGGTTGCGCGGTGGTAACCGACCAGGCTGCCTTTTCACCCGACAGGAAAAGCGGTGTGAAAGACACCAGTGGAAGCTTTGACTCGCTCGCGATCGATGCCAGGGCCATCGCGCCCGGTACACCGCCGGTGCCCACGAGAACGTCGACCTTGTCCTCGTCGATCAGCTTGCGGGCGTTGCGGGTTGACAGCGACGGGTTGGATTCATCGTCGAGCTGGATGAGCTTGAACGTATGGCCGTTGACCCCGGGTATCAGGTGCTGCCCGGCCGCCATGCCCTTGGAGAATGGAATGCCCTGGGAGGCGATCGGGCCGGAGAGCGGCGTTACGAGGCCGACCCGGATTTCGCCGGCCGACGCGGCGCCATGAGCCGCTGCCAGTGCCAGGGCGGAGACCGCAACGGCGGCAAACATGTGCTTTAGACTTCTGGTTCCCATTGTCGTTCACCCTCTTTCTTCGGTTGTCGTTGCTGTTCAGGCGATGGATTGCCTTTGTGTTTCCTGGCCGCTGCCGGCGTCTTCCAGCGCCTTTTCGACTGCTGCGCAGAATTCCACCCACAGGCGGTCTGCCTTGGTCCGCATCGGATTCAGGCCAAGCGTTCCGAGACGGCCGAATACCGTTGCCTTTGACTTGACCCGCAGTGACGTTCCGCCGTTGGCATCCGGGATCAGGAACATCTCGTTGATGCTCTTGACCGAACTGCCCACGGCACTGTCCTCGCCGGTGGACTCGCACCTCAGGTAGTCCGGTGATGTCTGTTCGGTGATCACGGTCCGAATGGTGAAGCTGGCACTGATGAAGGCGATCTTCACTTTCATGCGGGCGACATACTCCGTGTCGCTGACCACCTCGACGGATTGCATGCCGGGAACGCAGTTCGCCATGGCATGCGGGTCGAGCAGCAGGGTCCAGAGGCGGTCCGCCGGCGCGGCAAAGTCATGCTTCAGCTCAATGTCCATTCATTTTCTCCGATGCCTCGCGGATGGCGTCGACGATTCCCTGGTATCCGGTGCAGCGGCAAAGGTTGCCGGACAGACCCTGACGGATCTCGTCGTCGCTAGGTCTGGGATTGCGTGCCAGGAGATCCGCCGCGGCGATCAGGAAGCCGGGCGTGCAATAGCCACACTGCAATCCGCCACACGCCATGAAACTTTCCTGGAGCGGATGAAGGTCGTCGCGGGATCCCAGGCCCTCGATGGTGGTGATTGATGCGCCATCGGCCTGCGCGGCAAGGCAAAGGCAGGATTTGAGCGCCTTGCCGTCGACAAGGACGGAGCAGGCGCCGCAGACACCGGTTTCACAGCCGCGCTTCGTTCCGGTCAACGCGAGGTCTTCCCGGATGAACTCGGACAGAAGGCGGTTGGCCGGAACATCGGCTTCGACCGGCTCGCCGTTGACGGTGATCGACAGGGTCTTGCGTCTCATGCGGCATTGTCCTTCCAGTCGAGTCCTGCGGCATCGAGCAGGATGCGGCGCGTGGCGGTGCGGACGATCTGGCGCCGGAACGCGGCATCCGCCCGGCCGTCCGACAGCGGCTCCACTTCCGCTCCCGCCAATGCGGCAGCCTCCGCGGCGATGGCCGCGTTGACCGATTTGCCCGCAAGGAAGTCCTCCGTCTGCGCGAGTGCCTGGGGAACCGGTGTTGCCGCCCCTACGATCAGGCGCACATCTGAAAGTGCCCCGCCGTCCGTCACGGCCGACAGGGCGATGTTGACGACTGGCCGGTGTTCGGCCGGCGTGCGCAGGTAACGCCGGTACAGCATCTGGCGGCTGCCTGGCGGCGGGAGATGAATCGCGGTCAGGATCTCGCCGGATTCGAGGGCCGTGGTGAAATAGTCGACCAGGAACGCGCGCAATGGCAGGCGCCGTTCACCGCCGCGGCCGGCAATTGTGACCTCGGCACCGGCGGCGAGGAGAAAGGTCGCCGGGTCCGTGGCCGGATCGGCATAGCAGAGGTTGCCGCCGATCGTTCCCTGGTTGCGCACCTGCGGATTGGCAAGGCCGCCGGCCATGCCGGCCAGCGCCGGGCAGTGAGCCTGGACGATCGAGGAGCCGGCAACATCCGCGTGGCGGGCCAGCGCGCCGATCCGCAGTCCAGCGTCCGGGTCGAAGGCAATGTCGCGAAGTTCGTCGAGCTTGCCCAGCGAAACGACCGTTTCGGGCGCCAGCATGCGCTGGCGCATCGCCAGAAGAAGCGCGGTGCCTCCGGCCATGATGCAGCACGCGTCGCCGTGCTCGGCGAGCATCGACAGGGCCTCGGGAAGGCTTGACGGTTCGAGGAAATCAAACGGACGCATGATTTTTTTCTCCCAGGGCGGCGAGACCGGCCAGGATCTTTTCCGGCGTGATCGGCAAATCGGTGATGCGAACGCCGATGGCATCGTAAACGGCATTGGCGATGGCCGGCGCGCCGGGAAGGATGGCGGTTTCGCTTGCGCCCTTGGCTCCGAGCGGGCCGTTGGGATCATTCGATTCCACGATGCTGCTGTTAACCCGGGGCAATGCGTCGGCGGTCGGCATCGTGTAATCGGCGAGATTGCCGTTCATCAGCCGCCCGTCCTCGAATTGAAGATGTTCGTGCAGGGCCCAGCCGATGGCTTGCACCGCGGCGCCGTTGGACTGGCCGTGGACGGCAAGCGGATTGATCGCCCGACCGCAGTCATCCGAGAGCCACGTCTCGACGACCTGAACCTGGCCGGTTTCCGTATCCACCTCCACCTCGACCGCCTGGGCAGCGAAGGAATAGGCCGGGGCGATGTTTCCGTAGTGATCCTTGTCCATCATCACGGTGCGGGGATCATGCGTTGCGGTCACGAGGATGCCTTCGCCGCCATGACGGAAGATGTGGTAGCGGCAGATTTCCGGGAGCGGGGCGAACAGGTTGTCGTTGACCGTCGACTGGACGACGCCTTCGACGATGGAGAGGTCCGCGGCGTCACAACCGAGCTTGGCGGCAGCCGCGTCCAGGATCTGGTCGCGCGCCTGTTTCGCGGCCTTGAGCATGGCGTGGCCTGCATTGACCGTGACCCGCGAAGCGATGGAGCCGAGCGCATAGGGCGCGGTGTCCGTGTCAGGTGCCAGGACGGTGACATGCGAGAGGGGAATGCCGAGTTCCTCGGCGCAGATCTGACTCAGCATGGTATTGGCGCCCTGGCCCATGTCCGACTCAGCTGTCAGGATTACCGCGCGGCCGTCCTCGTTGACCTTCAGCGTAACGGTCGAGCCATCCCAGTTGCCCATGGTACGGTTGCCGCTGACATGCATTGCTGCCGCCATTCCGATGCCGCGCCGCAGGACGCCGCCGGTTTCCGGGCGTTCGCGCTTCGCCGACCAGCCGATTGCCCCGGTGACCTGATCGAGGCATTCAGGCAATCCGCAGCTTCCGATCGACCAGCCATGAACGCTGGTGTCTCCGGTGCGGATCGCGTTTCGCCGGTGGAGGTCGACGGGGTCAATGCCGAGCTTGTCCGCCATCGTCGCAAGGTGGCTGTTCAGGGCGAAGAGCATCTGCGTGCCACCGAAACCGCGAAACGCACCGCGGGGCATGGTGTGGGTGTAGACCAGCCGGGCCCGTGACCGCACGTTCTCGATGCGCTGCATGTTGTCGCTGCGCATGGCCGTCACCAGCATGACTTCAGGGGCAAGACCCGCGTAGGCGCCGCATTCGGCCAGGATATCGACCTCCTTTGCGACGATTCGGCCGTCGTTCTGCATGCCCATCTTGAGCCGGATGCGCGTGGGAACACTGAAACAGCCGGACTGGAAATCCTCGAGCCGGCTCAATCCGAGGCGCACCGGGCGATCGACCACCGTGGCCAGGAATGCGGCGATGACGCTGGAGCGTTCCTCGACGATCTTGCCGCCGAAGCCGCCGCCCACGGCGGGCTGGTGTACCCTGATCGTGGACACCGGGCGGTCGAGTGCCTCGGCCAGACGCTGGCGGGCAAGGAAAACCGATTGCGTCGCGGTCCAGACGGTGAGCTTCCCTGTCCCGTCGACAGTCGCCACGGTCGCCATGGGCTCCATGTATCCCGGATACTGCGATTGGGTGGAGTAGACGTCCTCGTGAATGAGGTCCGCACTGGCGAAACCTGCATCGACGTCGCCTCGTGCAATCCGGATCTCGTGCGCCAGGTTGCCTTCGGCATGGACTTGTGGCGCATCGTCGTCGAATGCCGATCCCGCGTTGAGCAGGGCGTCGAGCGGCTCGTAATCCACGTTGATCAGATCGATCGCATCATTGGCAACGGACTCGCTCGTGGCGACCACAGCCGCAACTTCCTCACCGATGAACCGGACGACGCCTTTTGCAAGGACATGTTGCTGCTTGTGGGCCACGCCCCAGCGTCGCTCGGGAACGTCTGCGCCGGTGACAACCGCCTTGACACCGGGCAGGGCCCGCGCGGCCGAGACATCAACTGACCGGATGCGGGCATGGGCATAGGGACTGCGAAGGACCCTGGCATGCAGCATGCCGGGAAACGCCAGGTCACCCGCATAGACGGCGCGGCCTTGCACCTTTTCCAGGGCTGAAACCTGCGGCACCGGTTGGCCGATCACGGTCGACGCCATGTGCATCCCTCCTGACTGCCCACTGCTGCCCGCTTGACGTTCCGGGCTGTTTGTTGATTAATCAATACGCTGATCTAAGTTTATTGATGAGTCAACAAAAATATTTTAATTGCAGGGAATCATTGACTTAGCTTCGCCAAGCTTGAAAACCTGCAGGGGAGTAGGCTGAAGAATGCGAGTTGACGAAGCCAGATGAGCAAGAGCGTGAAGGAAAACGAAGTGGCATGTCCCTGGTCGGATCTCGATCCGAGCGGAGAGGGACTGATCGTGCACGACTTCCTGACCACGAGGGTCAGTGCGCTGATGAGCGCACTTCGCCGGCAGGTGACGCAACCCTATGCCAGCCGATACGGTCTTTCGATCTCGGAATGGCGGGTCCTCTCACTCGTCGCGCACGCGGGCACGTTGCCGTTTGGCGACCTTGTCGTTCAGTCGACATCCGACAAGGCGCTGGTCAGCCGCACGATCCGGTTGCTGGAGAAGCGTGACCTTCTTGAAATTGTTCCTGAGAGCAAGAACTCGAAAAAGAAGATTGCGTGCCGGATCACCGGGAAGGGGAAGGCCCTGCACGATGAGGCGATCGTCATAGCGAGACGAAGCCAGGCCGAGGTGATCTGTTCCCTGGATCGCGAGGAACGCGAAGCGCTCTTCGCTATCATAGCCAAGCTCGGCAAGGTCCTGGAAGCCTAGTCGTCGAGGGGTTTAATAGCACAGCCGGGCTTGCCGGACGAAGGTGTTCGCGGCCGCGCTGAAGTCGGCTTTGGACTGGCCGAGGATGCAGGTTTTTCCACCAGTCTCTCTGCGTTTCATGACGGGATTGGTGAGAAGGACTTCGAGGCCTCGGGCATGTCGCTCTCAACCGCCCCGGGTTTGGCGGAGGCTGGTTGATATAAGCTACGCGGCCATTTCTGAGGTTTCCATAGCTGCATGGAAGTTTGCTTCGGCCTCTGCTGGCGGGACGTTTCCGATGGACTTCAGCAAACGGCGGTTGTTGAACCAGTCGACCCATTCGATCTGCTGGATCAGGGTGAGACGTGCTGCCCGAACCGCGTTGCACGTCTCGCCAGTTCGGCAGGTATCAAGGCCCGGATTGGCGACAAGCGCCCGACCGGGTCCGGGTCACCGACTTCACCTGCATCAGAACTCTGGAAGGCTTCGCCGATCTGGCCGTCATGATCGATCTCCATTCCCGGCGCGTCGTCGGCTGGTCGGTGCAGAGCCGTCAGACGACGGACGTGGCCGTGCGGGCATTGCTGTTGGCCGTGTGGAGACGGAAGCCGGAGAGCCGGGTGCTGATCCACTCGGACCAAGGTTCCCGGTTCACCAGCATGGACTGGGCCTCGTTCCTCAGGGCCCACAATCTGGAACACTCGAGGAGCCGGCGCGGAAACTGCCATGATAACGCGGTTGCCGAGAGCTTCTTCAATCTGCTCAAGCGGGAACGGATACGGCGCCGGACCTGCAGAACCAGAGCCTCCACCAGATCAGGCCGCCGACTTGCTCAAAACCTCTGACGACGGACAGGAGGGTGCGTTCAGGCCATGATTTCCGCTGCTTGTTCGATATGCGATACCATTTTCTTCAGGTCGACATCTGCATTGGCAAAGATGATGTAGCCTGTTCTTGTTCGTGGATTGAATTGCATCTCGGTCGTACAACCCGGATCACCGCCATCATGCCCCCAGTACGGGCCGCGCCGAAACCAGGCCAGCCCGGGTCCGCTTTTGGGAAGCATCTCCTTGACGGTTTCCTTGCCCAGCAGTTGAACCCCGGAAAATCGTCCTTCGTTCATCATTGCGATCATGAAGCGGGCCAGCTGGTTGACACTGGTACGGATCATCCCGTCTGCAAGCGTCGGATAGCTGTAAAGTTCGTGTTCGTTGTATCCGATCTTCGGTGTGACGCCCTCCGGCAACAGATTGCCGTCGCCGTCTCCCGGTACCAGCTGGCGCCTGAGCTTCTTGGCATAGGTATAGGCGCGTGCCTGCTTTTCGAGATCAAGTTTGCCGATATAGAACGATGTCTCGTCCATTCCGATCACGCTGAATATGTTTTGCTGCAGGTAGTCTTCCAACGGCTTGTTGCTGACCTGCTCCACCAGATGGCCCAACAGGGCAAATCCCGCATTCGAGTAGCGTTCCCGGGTTCCGGGCTGTTGTTTGCTGTAGATTTTCCTGCTCCAGAGACTCCCTCCGGGCCTGAAATACTCGGCGATGACGTCGCCCAGCGATCGTGTCGGATCTCCGGCTGCATAGAGCGAATACAGGACGTCGTCATCCTTCAGGGATGACGTGTGCGTCAGCAGGTGCCTGAAGGTTATCGGCACGTCCGGATGCCCTGGATTTCGTATGTTGATCCCGATGAACCGGTTCACATCGTCATCTAGCGTGAAATATCCCCTGTCGCGCAGCTGCATGACGGCGGTTGCCGTGATGGTTTTCGTGATGGAGGCGATCGGAAACAGGCTTCGGTCGGGGGAAAACGGGATGCCTTTCGAGAGATTGGCCATGCCGTACCCCCGTGACCAGACGATCTGGTCTTCCCTTGCAATGCAAGCGGCCAGCCCGGGGACATGATGCCGTTCCATCCAGTTCGTGATTGTTTCGTCCATCTGCCTACGCTGTCCGGCGCCCCATGGTTGAGTTCATTCCCCGCCTTTCAACAAGCTCATCGTTTTTCCGAGAGCCACCGCTGAATGATCCCGCCCAGGTTGTCCGGTTGCGGCTGTTCCGGCTTGCGTGGCCGGATGCCAAGCACGGCGGTCCAGGGATAGTGGACCAGTCCATAGGCATCGATGCTGTCGTCAGTCTCGCCGTCCTGACGGAAATCCATCCATTCGCCACCGCCATCATAAAAGACCTGCAACAGGAAGCGCGTTCCATCGCGGACCTGGACATCATTGGTTTCCGTGCAGCCATACTGTCTCAGCGTATCGACAAAGGATGCGAACAGATCGAGTTCTTCCGTCTGCATGACCGCGTAGAAATTCTCGCGGTGATAGCGATAGAGGCGCGGATCATCTTCGATACGGATCGGGTATCGATTTGTACCGGTAATCAGGTGGACGACATGTGGGGCGAGATCCGCATTGGCGATGAACCTCTCGTCATGCCGGCCGGCCTCAAAGTCGCTGGCACCTTTCAGGGGATAGCGTCTCAGAAAGTCCCAGAAAGTTGACGCGTAGGCCTTTGTTTCATCCGGCAACTCGATGTCGGGATACAATGTCGCTTCATTGAACCAGAGCGCCCAAATATAGACGTTCATAAGATCAGCGGGCAGTACCGCGGGGTCTTTCAGGGTCTTGTCAAGATCATAGTCGGTCGCTTCAAGCAGTGACCCACAGTCGCGGTATGCCATGTTGGTGCGCTTTGTGATCTCCGCTGTCCGGCGGTCTTGCTCGGGAGCGAGACTGTGGGCGAATATGGCGAGCGGCAAGAGATTCACAAAATCTTCGCAAATGACCGAAGCCGCCGGTTTTCCAATGTGCGCTTCAATCAAACGGCTCAAGAGTTGACGTGACCTGCGCCGGACCATCTTGTCGAAAGCCGGCGTGTTCGCACTGGCATAGGTCACTTGTATCAGCGACTCGACCGTGTCCGCGCCCACGGAGAAAATCGCGTCGGGTTTGTCCCGGTAATAGTCCGAAATCTCCTTGATTCCTTTTCGGATGGCATAGGTTGCGTATTGCGCTTCCTTCTGCGTCCAGGGCGCCGTGTTGAGACGGCCAGTCAGTTCCGCTGGCGGACGCCAGTTTTCCGGTAGCCGGGAGCGTTCGTTCACGCAAAAGCTAGGTGCCGGATCAGCAAAGCTTTGAACGATCAGTACAAAGACCAGAAAGATACCGGGAAGGATTGCAATCGCCATGGCATTTGACACCCATATATTGCTTACCCCGGCCGAATTCTGGAGGACAATTGTAAACTCAAACGATAATACAGTCGAGATAATGTTAATTAAATGGTAGTATAATTTTCAATGATGACGTTTTCAGTTGCTCCCATTCCTGAAGGACGGATCGTTGTTCTATTGGATGTTTCCGCTGAATTTCCTGGCGGGGGCCGGGGGCTAACAAGATGAAAATGCCGGGTATTCCAGATGCCCGGGACACGTTCATTTTGGCGACGGACAGTCTATGCGGAACAGATCAGCAATACCGGATTGGAAGCCGGGCAATTTCGTTCGGAGCTGTTCCCCGGGAAGGAGCAAGTTTAAGCTTTCGAAACGGGATATCGATCCTGCACGGAAAATCTTTTGTCGATCGAAGCAAGCCGCGACGACACGCAGGCCTCCATCTGCTTGCCCGTTGACGACGACGACACGCTGCAAATTTCGCATCATATTCAGCTGTTGAAAGAAGGCGGGCTCATCAGTTCGAAGTTTGGGCCCTTGCCAAACTCGAAGCGCTCTTGAGCGAAGGCTTTGATAGACCAGGCATCCGGCAGGTCGGGCCGCTGGACGGCTCAAGCACACCAGCCGGGGAGCATGCGAAACTACTTTCCTTTGTCTGAATCCAGCCTGCTCAGGAGCGACATGAGCAGATCGCGGCGTGCCTTGTTCTCGACTTCGAGTTCGACGATCCGCTTTGCACTGGCCACATGCGGAGCACCTTCGCTCATCGAGATTTCAAGCGCCTTGGCATATTGGCGAATGGCTCCGAGCCTTGCGCCAGAACTCTCGAGCACACGTCCGAAATTGAAGAACATGCGCGCTTCGTTGCCATGGAAGCGCGCAGCGCGCGAGCACACGTCAGTCGCGCGTCCGGTATCGATCGCTTTCATGGCGACTCCGATGAAACGCTCCGGCCGTGATCGGTCGCCGGGATCAGCTGCCAGTTGATCGCACAGATCGCGGAAATCAGCCCGCGCACCCATTATCCACGTGTTTGCGGCATCCTTCGGCGCCGGCAACGTGAAGAGCCACGGCCTGGAAATGTATTTTCCATCCTTGGTCCTGGTCTCATGTCCCCCTGCGAAGACATGACCACCATCGTCAAGCTTGGCCATGCCGTAGACATAGTCCGATTGGCCGACCTCGCCGAGGAATGTCTCGTCCAACAGCTTGCCGGCCAGCGAGTAGCGCGCAACCCAGGTGTCATAGTCGGCCCTGTGATCCCAATGGTCACTGGCAAAGCCTTTGAGGAGGACAGAACCGTCGGGCAGCGGGCTGATCTCGCTGCCGACGATATAACGAGCGAAGTCCCTCTCCAATTTCCAGACAGGCTCGCCACTTGCATTGATGCGGGCAAGAACCGCCCTGGTGAAACCGTCATTGCCGTATTTGGAAGCCTCACCGGCGACGATGAATTCGCTGTCATTGAGGAGAACAGCACCGGTGATCGAAAGCTTGCCGTCGTTCAGGCCGAGGTCGATCTCGATGGACGTCTCGATGCGTCCGCGCTGGTCCAGTAGCGAAAGGAGGTGGCCACTGGCCTCGCCTTGATCACCCTCCTTGCGGAACACCGAAATGACGGCTGTGCGGCTCCCGCTGGACCCTAACCATTCAATCCGTTCATGCTTTCTGCCGAGATCCTCGGTTGTCCAGACCACCTTGCCATGCGCATCCAGCATGACGACCACTCCGGATGCCCGATCGCGGGTCTTGCCCAGGGGACCGCCAGCAACGATGTTTCCGTTCGCGAGCAACGAAGCATGGACCCAACCATATCCGCCGGACTGCTTTCCGAGTATCGTCGTCCAAAGCACGCTGCCATCGTCGCGATAGCGCCCCAATCGTGAAACCGATCCCTGCGTTCCTCCGAACCCCTCGCTCCATACGACAAGGAACTCGCCATCCTCGGCCTCCAGGAGATCCATGACGAAGCCGGGGGCGCCTGGTTCCAGGAACGAGCCCCAGACGTGTTCACCCTCTCGCGAAATCCGGCCGATCCACGGCAGGGGATCGTCGTGGGTGTCATGTTTCATCGCACCGGCAATGATGAAATCGCCGTTTGGTCGTGCAAGAATTTTCAGCCAGTGACCGTCGCTGGAAAACACCTTGTCCATCAATGCAGTCGGCGGCTGTTTCGGTTCGCTGTCGGCCCGGCCCGTCAGATTGCCGGCGGTATCGGTCGTTCGGTTTCCCATCCGCTTGATGCGCAGACGGGCCAGTGGCGCGAACACGCCATCTGGAAACATTTCCAGGTAGACCTTCAACTCGTCCACCGACCGGCTGTCCTTGACATCGTTCCAGACCGCAAGTTCGGTGTCCGATGCGGTTGGCGGGCTTTGGTCCTTCGGTGCCGGTTCCACCGGATCGGGTTCGGCTTGCGTTTTCAAGTCAGCGGGCGGCGCATCGTTCTGTGCCACCATTTCCTTTGCCATCGGAGTGTCCGACTGAACCGGGACCTGTTCCACCGCAGCGGTTTCCTTCCCGCCTCCGTCGTCCGATTGCACCGGTTCGTCCCGGGCTGCCCCGGTCTTTGACGGTCGTATCCGGCTGCAATCTTCATCGAAGCGGACCGGTTCGCGTTCAGCGGATGGTTCCGGCGCTTCCGTCACGTAGACCAGCAGATTGCCGGCGTCCCTCGGGTCATAACCTCGGCTCTGGTCGAACTTGCGCCGTTTTTCCCACTGCCAGCCTTTCGAGACCGGATTCGGCCACAGGTCGAAGCCCTCTGCGATCTTTTCTTCGAACAGCCGCTTGAGATGGATGTCACGAAAGCCCGGCGGACCCTGCCGGACCAGATAGGCAATGCCATCGGTGTCATCGCCGCTCGACCGGGGATCGAACACGAGCACAGGGTAGTCGACGTAGGGTGACTTCGGATACTGGTTTTCCGGACCGTGATGGGTGACCTGGCCCGATTGGTAGCAGGCGTTGCCCTGGACCGCCCGGTTGATCTCGTCGACCAGGTCCCATTGCCGGTTGGAGATGATCCCCCGGACCTTGTCGAATTCGGCACCGGCGACGTCCTCCGGCGGACCGTGATCGCCGTCGAAATCGCGGAAGCCGATGGCAAGCAGGTCATAGTCTGCGGTGAGGTAGGGCTTGTGAACCTGTGTCGGATCAGCCAGCACCAGCAGCGGCCGCAGCCGTGCCATGACCTTTTCGTCGCGCATCGACGGCTCCAGCGGCCGGCTCGGGTCGAATGCCGGCTGGCCGTTCTTCTCCGAATTGCGCCAGTCGTAATAGGTTTCACGGCATTTCAGGATAACGTCGTTCTCGGCATCGCCACCTTCGGAATCGTTCAGGACGGCGCAACTTTCGCCCTCGTTGTTGACGACGGTCAAGGCACGCTCCATCGCGAATTTCTCGCCCTGGAAGTCCGGATGATCCGTCGTCGTGCTCTCGGTGACTTTCTCGTTGTACTCGTCGATCATCGCTTTGCGAACCGACGGGTCACGGAACATCCGCCAGATCTTGCTGTAGCGCTGGTTGACGGGAATATAGCCCGACTGGGGACCCCAGTTGGAACTTTTGCCTTTTACATTCATACCTTTGGCTGCGGCATTGTCGGCCAGGAGCCCCGTCGAATCGGCATTCAC
The DNA here is from genome assembly GCF_002727065.1 of Zhengella mangrovi. Classification (GTDB taxonomy): domain Bacteria; phylum Pseudomonadota; class Alphaproteobacteria; order Rhizobiales; family Rhizobiaceae; genus Zhengella; species Zhengella mangrovi. The sequence goes on from NZ_PDVP01000023.1 coordinate 34,604, forward strand.
CGGACGGACCAGCACGATCGCGTCGCGCCTGTCAGCGATCTTGAGATACTGCGCGGCATGAGCCGGAACCATTCCGGACCAACGGATCGCCCGTTCGCCGGCTACCCGTGCATCGGTGAACTGGCGGCCCGGCAGGAAGCGCGGTGTCAACTCGCCCGCTTCCGGAAAGCCTTCGGGATCAAAAAGGCCGGGCTGCCATTTCAGTGCCGTGATGAGCCGCTTCTGGACCTCCGGGTGCCAGGGAGAGTAGCTATGCAGCACGGAAGGAATCGGCGCGTGCTCGACCGCCCCGCCGTACTGGCTTGTCAGCTTGACGACCCCGTCCGATCTCGGATCGTTGTGAAAGACCAGATCATGCAGCATGGCCATGAAGGCACGCGGCACATCATCGGTCTTGGACTCGTCGTAGTAGCGGCCGGCATCGACCCCGAGAGCGATCTTGCTCGCGGATTTCTTTATCAGGATCTCCAGATCGTCGTCATTGCCCATTTGCGGGCGCAGGTAGCCGAACGGAAGCACCGCGACCGTCTCCAGGTCGCGAAGGATCTCCGCATCCGTTTCCGCGTCGCGTTTTCGAGCCCAATAGTGGGCCGTCGAATCGAGCGTTTCACGCAGGATCGCTGCAAATGCAGCCAGATCCGGCTCTTCTCCGCCCAGGAGCGGGGTTTCTCCCCGCCAGTCCGTTTCGTTCCTGAAAGGGGCAGCGGTATTGCGCCAGCGGTAGTACCGGCTTCGGACAAACTGGTCCAGCAAGGGCTGGTTCTGGAAGAAGATCGTGCCCGCCAGTGCATAAAGCGAATTGTAGAGGCTGAGCGGATCGGCCTCCGGGTCGTTGAACTGTCCAGGGTCAGCCGTCGTGGCAATTGCCAGACTTGGAACCCTCGTGGGGCCGATCCGCTTCAGCGCGGCGCTCCCCGGCCGCAGATCGGTGACGGCTCCTGGTTCCGGGTCGAGAAAGAAGTTGAGGCCGGACGTGACCAGCTCACGCCGTGCCCAGGCGAACCATGGTTCGTCCTCGATCATGGCGTCCGCGATCGCGTCCTTCAACTCGGGAACCTCGCTGCCGTGATGCGGCGTATTCAGCGTCACAAGCCGGTAGATGTCGCCGGCGCCGAAATTTCTCGGCGCCCGATAATCTGGATTGTAGCGATCGGACGCCCAGACCCGCGAAAGAAGACCGCCCATGGAATGCCCGATGACCGTGGCCTGGGTCGCGGCAATGCCGAGGTCCTCGCGATAGTAGCGCAATGCCCCGGAAATGCCGGCGATCCGGATTGCCTCCGGGCTGTCGAAGCGCTTCGCGACCGGCTTGGACTCAAACCAGCCGGCATCGAATGCGGCACGTTGCGCGGCCTTGATCGGGCTTTCCCAGACCACGCTTCGGTTGGCGGCGAATGTCGAATCCGGCAAGGATCCTCTCAGCCAGCTGCCGCCGGATGTCTCGCTGGTATCCCACATGCCGTTGGTCTTCTCGTAGTTTACGAGGAAGGTCAGGAACCCGGCCGTTTCCAGCGCGTGTGCCATGCTGGTCCCGCCATTGAAGGTGTCGACCCATGTGGTCAGCGGATCAGCGGCAAGCCCGTGGACGAGAACAACCGGCGGGCGCACCAGCTTCACGGGAAGTTCAGCAGCGGCTACGTCACTGTCGCCGATGAAAACCGCGATCTTGATCTCGCGCATCTCCACCACGCCGCCAAGGCGGGCTTCGGGAGGTGCTGTCGGGTCTTTGCCTTCCGCGTTTTCGTCTGCGGAAAACCGGCCGGGCGCCGTGTATAGCGCAAATGCATAGCTGCGGCCATCAAACGCAACCGTCCTGCCATCGAGCAACGGTTCGATCGTTCCGGGCATGTCACCTTCGAGAGCAAAGCGGACCTTGGCCTTTCCGCCCAGTTCGGCCTTGACGAGGAGTGCGGTCACCCCATCGGTCGCGACGCCCTTGCGCATCTCGGAAGCGCGAAGGAGTTCGGATGGCTGCAAGTCCGCCGGAAGGGTTTTGCCATCGGCCGTATGGATCGGGTTGGCATCGAACAGGGACAGTTCCGGTTGGTCCATCCCGCCGCCGAGACCGGCCAGGATATGATCCGCGATGGTGAGGGCAGCATCCGGGGGCGCAGGAGAGATGCTTCGCACCTGCACAGCCGAGACATTGATCTCGACTGAAACACGGACCGCGATCGCATCATTGGACATAAAGTCCATGTTTTCAGGAAGATAGCCGTGGAACGGGGACTTCGCCTGTGCTGTCAGCCATACGGTGTGGTTGCCGGCTTTCCCGGGGCGCTTCGAAAGAAGCCATCGTTGCTTGATCTGCGCGATATAGCCTGGCGTCTCCAGCCAGCTGGTTTTCTTTTGATCGATATCGTTCGACGTGACCGATTCATCGACCATGAAATTCTTCCATCTCTGGATCGACATCGTCGGATGATCGAACGTGTGGCTTACGATCTTGATCTGGACCGAAATCGCTTCCTTTGTTTTGCCGCTCTTGGCCGAACACCGATAGGCCAACAGCCAGCTGACCTTGTTCTTCCAGACTGGCCTTGAGGTGGTCTCCTTGAGGCTGCAGATGGAACCTGAACTGCCATAGACCAGTGAGACAGCCGCGCGTGACCGTTGCTCCAACTGGCTATTGAATGCAGTTATGTTTTCCTGGGATGCTCGGGCATGACCTGCGACCACGAATGCCATGAGAACTGCGGTCAGGAATGCCTTGATCTGCGAGGTGTAGGCCATCAACTGCCTTCCTTCCAGTTCCAGAAGAAGCACCGGGCCATCATACGCGAAAGAAGCTCAGTATTCGATCACCGTCTTTCGCAAGCTGACAAGTATTCGGATTGCATGGAAAAGTCTGGATTTGCTTGAGAGTAGTGGAGAGCACCTGCCGAGACCCGAGATGTTTCACGGGACGAGGAAACAGATCGACGCCGGATTGTCGGCGGCAAGCGATGCGGCTGGTGTGACGAGCGGACGGGCTCGCGTGGTGACAGCTCAGGCGCGTCAAGAGCCGGATCGATGACCTGCTGGCGGGCCTCGTCGGGAATGCGGTTCCAGACCCGCCTGTGCTGTGGGTTGCGGCCTTCGAGCGCATCGACGCCACCGGCGGGGAAGCGGCCATGTCAGCGATTGAACGTAGCGCGGGGCATGCCGCCATAACGCTTGCGCCAAAAATAGAAGGTCGCGTCGCTGATTCCCGGCTTGCGACAGACTTCAAAGACCGGTGTGCCCTCATCGGCCTGGAGCAGGATGAAGGCAATCTGCGTCTCGGAAAACTTCGACTTCTTCATGGAATTCTCCTTCTCCCGTTAAAGGGATCATTATTGGAAAATTCCAGCTCAGAACGGTCCGATTTGGCGGGTGCACGTCACTGGCTTGGGCGTGAAGCGCGCAACCTTTGCATGGCCGGGGCCGGCCGGTCGAAGCCAGGCCTGCGCCAGGGCGGAACAGCAATCCGCATCGGCAGGTCCCCGGACGTTTCACGGCCGCACCGACCCGTTCGGAACCACCGGCAACACCAGTCGTTACAGGGGCGTGGATCGAATTTCATTCGGAGACTTGCATGTCTACTATTTACGCCGAAATCGAGCGCGATCATGCAAAACATCGCGATTTGCTGAAGAAACTCGCCGAAACGAGTGGCGACAGCGAAGACCGCCGCAAGTTGTGGCGCGACTTCTACTACGATGTGAAGTCCCACGCCGCGGCGGAGGAAGAGACCTTCTACGCCAGGCTCATGGAGCGCCCCGGCGGGCAGGACGATGCCCGCCATTCCGTCTCCGAACACAAGGAGATGGACGATATCATGGAAGATCTCAACGGCATGTCCTTCGACAGCCCCGGCTGGCTGACGCGCTTCAAGACGCTGCGCGAAGACTATGAGCACCACATGGACGAGGAAGAAAAGGAAATCTTCCCGAAAGCGAGGGAAGTCCTGAAGGACGATGAAGACGCCAGGTACGCGCAGCACTTTCTCAAGCGCAAATCCGAGGAGCGCAAGCTGGTCGACGAGAAGGCCGAGGGCAGCCTCGAAGAGTGACCGTGGCGGGTCCCGCGCTGCGGGCCTTGGCAGGCGGGATATGGCATCCGCCCCCGCGCATCCCCCTGGCGCCGGACCGCATGCCGGCAAACGAGAAAGGCCGCCCGGTCCGGGCGGCCTTCGTTGTTCCAGAGCGGGGGAGGATTACCGCTGCCGGCAGGTGTCGAAGTTGTCCGAGCCGCCGAAGGCGATCATCGCCCGGCGTCCCTTCGACAGAAGCGTCACATCGCCGTCGGAATAGCGCAGGCCGGAGCCCGAGCGCTGCATCGGCAGGCGCTCCTTCGGCGAACCGTCGATGGTATAGGCGACATAGTCCACGTTGCCGCGGGTGACATATTCCACCGTCAGAGGAATGCCCTCCGTGCAGGTGTAGTCGACGCGGTTGTAGAAGCTCATCGGGGTGGACATGTCGACCGCGAAGCGCGGCGCGCGGCGCGGCGGCTCCTGCGGAATCGGCCGGTTGCCGGCCAGCGTGCCGGTGATGGTTGAGCTACTCCCCATCTCTTGGACAGGTTCTAGCGTGATTTAAGCTACTCTCTGCTCCTGCTGATCGGTTTGGGTTTCGTCATTTCTCAGCCAATAGACCACGGCCGGTGGTTTGCC
>NZ_PDVP01000024.1 GCF_002727065.1 Zhengella mangrovi
CGGCAAACCACCGGCCGTGGTCTATTGGCTGAGAAATGACGAAACCCAAACCGATCAGCAGGAGCAGAGAGTAGCTTAAATCACGCTAGAACCTGTCCAAGAGATGGGGAGTAGCTCAAATGCAGCTGGGCTCGGCCAAATTCCCAAACGGGCGATCGAGGCAATACGTCGGGAATTGGCTCCGGAAGAATGGAAGCGGCAAGGCCGACCCAGACGAGCGCGCCATTCAGGAAGCCGTGAATAACGTTGGTGACGGATGTGACGGATAATTCCTGTTAACGTTCAAGGTTCGTGACGATACCGCTAAAGAAAAGAAACAAAGCGTCATTCGCGTCATTCGCGTCATTAACTGGCGCCCGTTGAACACCCTTTTCCAAAGCCTGTCTTCGAATGACGGTGGATGTCATTTTCTGTCATTCTATCAATGACTTGGAAACTTTCGTATAATCCCGTCCAGTCTTGAAACACGGGAATTTGGATATGTCCGGCCCTTCCTCTCACCACCATCACGCGGCGCTCGCAGTCGACTACCGCGCGGTCTCGGCGCTGGTCCCCTATGCGAAGAACGCCCGCACCCATTCCGATCGGCAGGTCGACGAGATCGCGGCCTCCATCCGCGAATTCGGCTGGACCAACCCGGTGCTGATCGATGATGACAACGGCGTCATTGCCGGCCACGGCCGCCTCATGGCCGCCCGCAAGCTCGGCATGTCCAACGTTCCGGTGATCGAACTGAAGGGGCTCAGCAAGGACCAGAAGCGCGCACTCGTCATCGCCGATAACAAGCTCGCCCTCAACGCTGGCTGGGACGAGAAATTGCTCGGCATCGAACTCGGCGAACTGCGAGACCTTGGATTCGACCTTTCCCTGACCGGCTTTACCGACATGGAGGTTCTGGCGCTGACAAGCCCGGGCCATGACGGCCTCACCGATCCTGACGTCATTCCGGAAATACCCGACGACCCGGTGACCCGCCCGGGTGATGTCTGGCTACTCGGCAAGCACCGGATTCTGTGCGGTGACGCGACCGTGGCTGACGATGTGGCTCGGGTCCTAGATGGTGTCACGCCCCACCTGATGGTCACCGATCCGCCCTATGGCGTCGACTACGATCCAGCCTGGCGCGAGACGCTGGCCGAGGGATCGAAGCTTGCCCGCGGCAAGGTGCTGAACGACGACCGCGCCGACTGGCGGGAAGCCTGGGCACTGTTTCCCGGCGACGTCGCCTATGTCTGGCACGGCGCCCTGCATGCCAGCCTTGTAGCCGCCAGTCTCGAGGCATCGGGCTTTGCCATCCGCTCGCAGATCATCTGGGACAAGACCCGCCTGGTGATCGGTCGTGGCGACTACCACTGGGCCCACGAGCCGGCCTGGTATGCCGTACGAGAGGGCAAGACAGGCCATTGGTCGGGTGACCGCAAGCAGTCGACCGTCTGGGCAATCGAGCACCGTCGCTCCGAATCCGGCCATGGCACGCAGAAACCTGTGGAGTGCATGAAGCGCCCGATCGAGAACAACTCCTCGCAAGGACAGGCGATTTACGAACCGTTTTCGGGTTCTGGCACCACGATCATCGCGGCCGAGATGACCGGACGGGCCTGCCATGCCATCGAACTGAACCCGGCCTACGTGGATGTCGCCATCCGGCGTTGGCAGGAGTTCACCGGGAAGAACGCCATTCATGCGGAAACCGGCAGGAAATTTGACGCGATCGTAAGTGGCTCACAAGGCAAGCCGGCGAATGCCGAGGCGGGAGAGCAAGGGTGACCACAATTGAAGTTCGTGAAAACGCACAAGGGGGGGTGGGGGTGGTCATATCGCTACAGCTTATCGCGAGCACACCGGTTGGGTCCCTCACCTATCACATCCGCGAAATTGCCAAGGGGGTCCCATGAACGGTTCGCCCCGGAGAACGGCTCAACCGCGCGGTTCCAGGCAAGCCAGGTGATGGCGAAGCGGTCTCGAACCGGCGACAAACTGTGGGGTTGAGTGGTACTGCCCGCCAAGAGAGGGAAGCTGACGATGCGAGGACGAAAGCCGGTTCCGACTGCCCTGAAGCTCATCAACGGCAACCCCGGCAAGCGGCCATTGAACGCGAACGAACCGAAGCCGGTGGTCGCCCTTCCCACCTGCCCGGCGCACCTGTCGGCGCCCGCCAAGACGGAATGGAAGCGCCTGGTGCGCTACCTGCATGATCTCGGGATTATCACCGAACTCGATCGCTCGGCGCTCGCCGCATACTGCCAGGCCTATGGTCGCTGGGTGGAAGCGGAGCGGGCCTTGAAGAAGTCTCCGCCCCTGCTGCGCACGCCGGCCGGCTACGTCCAGCCCTCGCCCTGGCTTGGCATCGCCAACAAGAACCTGGAACTGATGCATCGCTTCATGAGCGAGCTAGGCCTGTCACCGGTAGCGCGCAGCCGGGTGGAAACCATCCAGAGACTGGGACCCAAGCCATGGGAGTGAGCTGACGTTGACCATGATGACGATGACAACGCTGGACCGACGGAGCGATGACGTAGTGGCGTTGCAGGCCGCCGGCGTGTCCGCGAAGGGATGGTTCTGAAATGGGCCGGCGCGCGCATTGCCCGACCCAGGTGGATCGGCGCCAGGTCGAGACGTTGGCTGGCTACGGCGTCCCGGAAACACAGATTGCGGGGCTGCTCAGCATCGATCCCAAGACGCTGCGAAAGCACTATAGATCAGAACTCGACCACGGCCACACGAAGGCCAACGCGAAGGTTGCCGAAAACCTGTTTCGGATTGCCACCGGTGCCGGTCGCGAAGCGGTCACAGCCGCCATCTTCTGGCTGAAAACCCGTGCCGGTTGGATGGATGCTTCCCGTGGCGCTCCCGGAGCCTGGTCAGGAGAACAGGATGGTGAAGCCCTTCGTGTGACCCGGATCATCATTGCTCCGGCGAACATGCCCGGTGAAGACGACGACGATACGGGTGAGGACGATGAGGACCCGAAACTGATCGAACATGACCAAAGGGAACGAGGGAGAACCGGGCATGGATGAAACCAGCGAGATCGACATCACCCTGCCCGATGCCAGGCGTGTCGAGGCCTTGGCCGGCTTCGGGCTATCGGCCGAGGAGATCGCCCGCATCTTCGGCGTCGCGCCAGCTACCGTGGAAGATCTGTTTGCCCGCGAACTGGCAGGCGGGCAAATCAAGGCCAATGCGCGGGTGGCTGAAAGCCTCTACCGCATGGCGCTCGGTGACGGACGAGGTGCTGTGACAGCCGTCATTTTCTGGCTGAAAACCCGGGCCCGTTGGAAGGAACCCTCCTTCGCTGATGGGTCCAACCAATTGTCAGGCGCCAATCCTGCCGAAAATGCGACGGCCCGCTTCCGCGAGAAAATTGAATTGCTGGCCGAAAGGCTGAAAGCAAACAGAGAATAAACCACAGCATCTTATTGATCTAAATTGACTTTTTTGCCCTTGTGAACGCACTGCAAACGGTGGTTTGCAGTTTGAACACCCGGGAGCGGATTATGGTGCAGCGAGCAATCGCATACTACAGGGTCTCGACGTCCCGCCAGGGACGATCGGCCTTTGGCATCGACGCACAGAGAGCAACGGTTCGCCGTTTCGTAGAGGCGGAAGGCCTGGTCATCACGGCCGAGTTCGTGGAGATGGAAACCGGCAAGGGTTGTGATGCGCTTGAGAGGCGCCCTCGCCTTGCCGAGGCCCTCGACATGGCCCGCAAGGTTAGCTGCCCAGTCATCGTCGCCAAGCTGGATCGTCTGTCCCGTGACGTCGCGTTCATCTCCGGGCTGATGGCCAGACGCGTCCCGTTCATCGTCGCCGAACTCGGTGCCGACGCTGATCCCTTCATGTTGCATCTCTATGCGGCTCTGGCCGAGAAGGAACGACGTCTGATCTCGGATCGAACGAAAGCCGCCCTCGCCTCACGTTCCGCATCCGGCGGAAGGCTCGGCAACCGGACCAACCCGGCCAAGGCAGCAGCTATAGGCCGGCAATCCTGCATTCAAGAAGCCGACCGCTTTGCCGCAAGCATCCAGCCCCTCATCGCCTCCATCCGACGCTCCGGTATCACCAGCCTGCGCGGCATTGCGAGCGCCTTGAACGACCGTGGCGTTCGCACGGCACGCGGCGGCCGGTGGCACGTCTCGAATGTCCGCAACGTTCTGGCCCGCGATCCGACCAGAGGCGTGTCAGACGACTTTTGATAGATGGGAAAATGCAGCGGGAACCGCATACGCGGGCGGCTTTTGCTGAACGGGACGACCGAAATCCGAGGCTCCCTCGGCGAAATCTCCGCCACCCTTGTCTCGCTCGCCACCGCGATCTGGCTGCAGACCTTGGTTCCGCTCACCGCTGGCGTTACCGCCGAACTGCTTGAAACCTCTGACGATGGATATTGTGACCAGTCAGACGCGCTGAGCAGACTCAGGTGGTCCCGGTTTCTGAGCCATGGGTTCGGTTGGATCGTCTTTGATCAGTCGATCCACCTTGAACACCTCACCCAGAAACCGGCGGCTCCCCAAGGCGCGCAGCTACGCCGAATGCGTCGATGCCGAGACCGCTAACCGGGTCCGGGCCGAGCCCAAATCCCGGATTGCCTCCTCGCGCTTTCGGGTCATGTCCTGTGAATAAGCCGGATTGGCGCCCAATTCCAATTCACAGCGGTTGACCGTGATCTCGCGGAGGCACCGCTCCGTCAGCCAAAGACCTCGAACAGCGCCGCCGCGCCCATGCCGCCGCCGACGCACATGGTCACGACGACATTCTTCGCCTTGCGCCTGCGGCCCTCGATCAGTGCATGGCCGGCGAGGCGCGCACCCGTCATGCCATAGGGATGGCCGATGGAAATGCCGCCGCCATTGACGTTGTAGATCTCCGGATCGATGCCGAGATGATCGCGGCAATAGAGGGCCTGAACCGCGAAAGCCTCGTTGAGTTCCCAAAGGTCGATGTCGGATACGCCCAGCCCGTGCTGCTTCAGGAGCTTCGGAATGGCGTAGATCGGTCCGATGCCCATTTCCTCGGGCGCGCATCCGGCCACAGCCATGCCGCGATAGGCTCCGAGCGGGGTCAGGCCGCGCTTCTCGGCGACGCTTGCTTCCATCAGCACGCAGGCCGATGCGCCATCCGACAGCTGGCTGGCATTGCCGGCCGTGATGACGCCGCCCTCAAGAACGGGATTGAGCGAGGTCAGCGACTCCAGTGTCGTCTGCGGCCGGTTGCCCTCGTCGCGATCCAGCGTAACGTCCTGCATGCTGACTTCGCCGGTCTCGCGGTCCTTGACGGCCATCCGGGTCGAAAAGGGCACGATCTCCTCGTTGAACCGGCCCGCCTGCTGCGCGGCGGCCGTCCGCTGCTGCGAGGACAGGGAATACTCGTCCTGCGCGTCGCGGCTGACACCATATTTCCGGGCCACGTTCTCCGCCGTCTTCAGCATCGGCATGTAGGCGTGCTCGGCATGGGCTGTCACAGCGGGGTCCATGTCCTCGACGGCCCACTTGAAGTAGCGGTCCTGGACGGCGGAAATGTTCTCCTGGCCACCGGCCGCGACGATATCCATGCCGTCGACCATGACCTGCTTGGCAGCCGTGGCAATCGCCATCAAGCCGGAGGCGCATTGCCGGTCGATCGTCTGGGCGGCAACCTCGACCGGCAACCCCGCGGCGAGAACGGCGTTGCGCGCCAGATTCATTCCGGCGGTCCCGGCCGCAAGCACCGTTCCGAGCACCACGTCCTCGATTTCACCGCCTTCGACGCCGGCCCGGTCGACGGCGTGTCGGAGCACGTGGCCGGCAAGCGTCGGCGACTTGGTGGCATTGAGGCTGCCGCGATAGGCCTTGCCGATCCCGGTTCGCGCGGTGCTGACGATGACGGCTTGTCTCATGGTTGTCTCTCCGGTGTTTGTGTCGTGGCGCGGGCGGCGCCCGGACCATCAGGTGTCGCGGCTCCGCTTCGGGAGCCGCGGCATTATCTAGTCCTCGCCACCAATATAGGCGGCGATGACCTTGGGATCGTTGCGAACCGCCTCCGGTTCGCCGTCGGCGATCTTGCGCCCGAAATTCAGCACGACGATCTTGTCGGACAGTTCCATCACAACCGGTATGTCGTGCTCGACGATCAGGAAGCTCTTGCCCATGTCCGACCGGACCCGAAGGATGAGGTCCGACATCGCCTTTTTCTCGCCCGCGCTCATGCCGGCCATCGGCTCGTCGAGCAGGACAAGCTGGGACTTCTGCATCAGCGCGCGGCCGAATTCCACCTGCTTCTGCTGTCCGTAGGGCAGTTCGGCCGGCTTGCTCGCCGCAAGGTCTTCCATGCCCAGGAAACCGAGGATATCCCATGCCTCCGCCTCGGCCTCATGCTCCTCGCGCCTGCTCCTGCGCGACCGCAATGCCCCCTGAAGGAGACCCGAACTGCCCTTGAGATAGGCCCCGCACAGGATGTTCTCGAAAACCGTCAGGCCGGGGAACAGGGCAAGGTTCTGGAACGTGCGCGCCACACCGGCCCGCGCGATCTCGAATGCCGGCCGGCCGGCGACTTCGCGGCCGGCAAAGCGGATGCTCCCCGACGTCGGTCGGTACATGCCGGTGATGCAGTTGAACATCGTCGTCTTGCCGGCGCCATTCGGGCCGATCAGCGCCGTGATCGCACCTTTCTCCGCCGTCAGGCTGATATGGTCGAGGGCCACGATGCCGCCGAAGCGCATGTCGAGGCTGTCGACTGACAGAAGCGGTTCCGTCACGCCGCGCCCTCCTTCTGGCCTTCACCCAGATAGGCGCGCTTCATCGCCTCGCTGCCCGCGGCCTCTTCCGCCGTCCCGGAATAGCCGATGGAGCCGCGATCCAGCACATGGATGGTATCGACATATTTGAGCGCGACGTGGGCGTTCTGCTCCACGACCAGCATGGTCGTTCCCAGCGAGCGGGCGATCCGTCCCAGTTCGCCATAGATCTCGTTGACGAGGATCGGCGCTAGACCGAGCGACAGTTCGTCGACCAGCAGCAGTTTCGGCCGAGAGATCAGCGCGCGTCCCAAGGCCAGCATCTGCTGCTCGCCACCCGACAGAAGACCGGCAATCTGCCTGTGCCGCTCCTTCAGGCGCGGGAAGAACCGGTAGATGGACGAAAGACCCTCGTCCTGGCGGCTGCGCGGCAGCATGGCGGCGCCGACCATCAGGTTCTCCTCCACCGTCATGCGCGAGAAGACCATGCGGCCTTCCGGCGATTGTGCCAGCCCGAGGCCGACGCGCTTGTGCGCCGGCAGGCCGAGGACCGGCTGTCCATCGAAGGCCACCGAACCCGAGACCACGTGTCCGCCGTTGATCTTCAGCAGGCCGGTGATCGACCGGATGAGCGTGGTCTTGCCGGCCCCGTTGGCACCCAGAAGACCGACAATGGCGTGGCGCGGAATGGAGAAGCTGACGGAATCGAGCGCCAGGCCTTTCCGGCCGTACCCCACCGAGAGTTCCCGGATGTCGAGAATGGTGTCACTCATTGTCCGCGCTCCCGGGCGAAGAGCCGGCCAAGCTTGCGGCTCAGGTCGGGCAAGCCGCCCGGCGCGAAGATCAGCAGCACGATGACCAGCGAGCCGAACAGCGCCTGCACGAACTGCGCCCGGTTGTCGACGAGCAGCACGCGAACCAAGGCCGGTGCATCGCCGACATTGGCCGCGAGGCCCGAAATCAGGCTTGGCAGCAGCAGCCAGATCGCCGCGCCGAAAAGCGATCCCGGCAGAGATCCCAGCCCGCCGATGATGATCATGGCAATGAACTGGATCGCGAATGAAATGCCGAAGGATTCCGACGTCGCATTTGTCAGGTAGTAGGCGTAAAGCGCCCCCGCGACCGCGGCGATGGCGGACGAGAGCGCGAAGGCCTTGAGGCGCAGGATGCGCACGTCGGCGCCCATGGCGGTGGCCGCGAGTTCATGATCGTGCATCGCGCGCATCGCCCGGCCTTCACGGCTTTTCAGGATGTTGGAGAGGCCCCAGTAGACCGCGATCACCAGGACGAGGAGGAAGAAATACCAGCGGATGGGCGTGTCGAGCGCCATCGGTCCGAGCGCCGGGTTGGTGTAGGGAACACCGGCGACGTCGAAGAACTCGAACTGGTACTCCTGGAAGATGAAAATGATGATGTGGTGGGCGGCCAGCGTGGACAGCACGAAATAGAGCCCGCGCACCCGCAACGACGGCAGCCCCGCGATGACGCCGGCCAGGGCGCCGACCAGAGCGGCTGCCACCAGCACCACAGGCAGCGGCAGGCCCCACTGCGTGCCCACCACGGCGCCGGTCATCGCGCCGACCGCGTAGAAGGCACCGTGGCCGATGGAGATCAGCCCCGCGCAGCCGGTGAGGAAGTTCAACGACAGCGCGCCAAGCATGAAGATGAGCATCAGGTTGATCTGCGTGATGCCCAGGTTGAGCAGCATGCCGTTTGACAGCGGCACGCCGAACACGGCCCGCTCGGTCAGCAGGAATGGCAGGTAGATCAACGCCGCAATTCCCAGCGCAGCCAGGATCGCGCGACTGGCCGTCCATGCCTTGGCCATCGGCCTGCGCGGGACAGCGGTGATGGGAGCCTCCGTCACTGTCAGACCCTCCCGGTTTCCTGGTCGCCGAGCAGGCCCCAGGGACGGAACAGGAGGATAAGGAGGAGAAAGCCGTAGATGGCGATATCGGTCGATTTCGGTGAAATGTAGGAAGAGGAAAACTGCTCGATCATGCCGACGAGCAAGCCGCCGACGATCGCGCCGGGGATGCTCTGCAAGCCGCCGATGACGACAGCCGGCAGCGCAAGGAGGCCGATGGTTTCCAACTCGGTCGAGACGATCTGGAGTTGACCGAGAAACAGACCGCCGATGCCGGCGAGGACGGACCCGATCGCCCAGGCAAGACGGTTCATCAGGTTGACGTTGACGCCCGCGGCCATGGCCGCCTCGTGACGGTCGGCAGTGGCCCGCATCAGCAGGCCCACCCGCGTGAAGCGGAAGAAGGCGCCGAAAGCGGCCATGCAGACCCAGCTTGTCGCCGCCGCGGTCAGGTGCAGCTTCGGCATGCGCAGGTCGCCGACGATGAAGACGCCGGTCGGCAGGGGCGTGCTCAGCACGCGCCCCTGCGGTCCGTAGATGATCTCGATGACGGCACGGATGACGATCGACAGGGCGATCGTCACCATGATGATGGCCAGCATCGAGCGGCCGGACAAAGGCTGGATCAGCGTCATGTGGATGATGACGCCAAGCAGGGCCGAAGCGGCAAGCATCGCAAGTATGGCGAGGGGAAAGGGAAGGCCGAGGATGGAGATCGCGGTGACGGCGAAATAGGCACCGCAGACCGCCAGCGCTCCCTGGGCGAAGTTGAACACCTGGGTCGCCTTGAACACGACGGCAAACCCGAGGGCCACCAGCCCATAGATGCTGCCGAGAGCGAATCCGCTGAACAGGACTTGCGCAAACATCGCCCGGTCCCCTTTCCCTGATCAGGCCCGATTACTTGGTGTACTTCTCGTAATCGGCATAGTCGCCATACGAAACGAAGGTTTCCTTCGCATAGTCGTAGCCGAACATCTTCAGCACCTGCGGACCGGTGTGGTCTTCGGGCGTATAGACGATGGGCGCGGCGAGACCCTCGGGATCGACCGTGAAGCCGCCCTCAATGGCACTCACCAGGCTGGCGCGGGTGAGATCGCCGTCCACCTTCTTCAGCGCGGTTTCCGCCGTCATGCCGGCAACCCAGCCTGCGACATAGTTGATGTTGGAGGCCAGGTCGCCGTGGCCGGCCTTGTCGGCAAAGGAGACCATCGCCTTGTTCCCGTCGGACTCGTCGGCGCCGCCGGGGGTGAAGCAACTGATGAAGGAATAGTTGCCGCCGGCCTCGGCGCCGAGCGCGTTGTAGACCGACTTGGTACCGAGATAGGTGATGCCGAAACCCGGGGTATCCAGCCCGTACTGCTGCATGGTCTTCATCGTCAGGATCGCGGTGTTCTCGATCCCGTAGATGGTGATGAAGTCCGGCTTTTCGGCAAGAATCTGCTGGACCTGCGGGGTGACGTCAACAGCAGCGATCTTCATCGTCGTGGACGAGGCTGTGCCGCCGTATTTGGCCACCGCAGCGGCCACGTAGTCGGCGTAGTCCTTTCCGCCGGCCGTCTCGATGGCCACGGTCATGACCTTCGGGTTCTTCAGGCCGAGTTTCTCGACCATGTAGCCGACGCCCGCATCGGCCATCTGCTTGTAGCCGCAGAAACCGTTGTAGACCATCTTGCTGGTCGGTTCCGACAGCGCCTTCGTCGGCGTGTAAGTGCCGATCACCGGAACCGCGCCGTCACGGATTTCGCTGGCAAGCGCGACCTGCGTGGCCGACGTGCCGAAGCCCGACAGGGCGATGACGGGCGTCTGGCTGACCAGCTTGTCGAAGGCGATCTTGTCATTGGCCGCGTTGAAGCGGCCGTCCTCAGCGAGGACATTGACCGTACGGCCGCCAACGCCGCCGTTCTCGTTGAGCATGGCCATGTAGTCCTGCAGGCCCTTGGTCCAGACGCCCTGCGAGCTCGAGGTCGGGCCGGACAGGTCCATGATCACGCCCCAGTCGATATGGTCGGCGTAGACGCCGTCCTTCGGGGCATCGCCGGCGAGGGCGCCGCTGGTTGCCATGCCGAGCACCAGGGCCGCCGCAATGGCCTTCGGCATGTGTGCGCGAAAGCCGCTTCCAAAATTGTATGCCTTCATTTCCATTCCTCCCATGGGTTGGGCGCAGGCAATTCCTGCACGCGGTGGTCCGCTGGTCCTTTCGGTGTGACCAGCGAATTCGGTTGTCATCGTCCGCTCCAGACTGGCGGCCGCTTTTCGCCGAAGGCCCGGGCTCCCTCCCGGGCGTCGGCGGAATTCAGAACGTCTTCGAGCAGGGCATCCTGACGCTGCCAGACGGTGTCGGCCGGCCAGTCGCCCCGTTTGTCGAGGATGTGTTTGGAGGTCATGACCGCCAGTGGACCGTTGGCCCGGATCGTCGCCGCCAGGTCCAGTGCCTCGGCCAGCGCCCTTCCTGGCCCGCTCAGGCGGTTGACCAGTCCCCAGCGCTCGGCTTCCGGCGCATTGAACATGCGGCCGGTCAGGACCAGTTCCTTGGCGATCTGCGGCGGGATGCGCTGCGGCAGGCGCAGCAGGCCACCCGACCCCGCGATCAGCCCGCGACGCACTTCCGGCAGGCCGAAGCGCGCCGACGTCGAGGCGACGATCAGGTCGCAGGCCAGCGCGATCTCGAAACCGCCGGCCAGTGCGTAGCCCTCGATGGCGGCAATCAGCGGCTTGCGCGGCGTTGCCTTGACGAGGCCGGCAAGACCGCCCACCTCCAGTTCCACCCGTTCGCCGGCTGCAAATGCCTTGAGATCCATTCCCGCCGAGAAATGCCCGCCGGCCCCGGTCAGGATGCCGACGGAAATCCCGTCGGTTTCATCGAGCCGGTGAACGGCGGCGGCGATGGCCTCCGACGTGGCCCGGTCGATGGCATTGCGGGATTCGGGCCGGTTGATGGTGATGGTCAGAACGCCGTCCGCCACCTCCACCAGGACCGGCGCCGCGCGATGGGTTTCGGAGGACGTCATGACGCCGCCCTCAGCCGCGCGAACAGGCCCATCCGGTCCCTGATGACCCGTCCTTCGACAACCTCTCCGTCCCGGACCCGGATCATGCCGTTGCAATCCAGAAAGGCGGCTGCAGTCCTGTCCGGTACGCCCGGCAGACCGCCGAGGTAGCGGCCATGCTGACGAACGTTGAAGACCACCTGGCCGCCGGACGAAAGCACGGTACGGAACTCGACCTCTTCCACGGCAAACTGTATCGGCTCGCCGGTGATGTGCTCGTCGTCGACGTGGACGCTGTCCGCCGTGAGGGGCCAGGATCCCGCCAGCCAGTTCCGCACCGCCGCTTCAGCCTCCGGATCGGGGGCAAGGCAGACGGTGTCCCAGGGCGCGACGGCCGGCCGGTCCGGCGTGTCCGCGACGCCGGACTTCAGCTGGCGCCGCCGCGTGAAATAATCCTCCTGCGCGACACATCCCGTAAGGACCCTGCCATTGGACCGATAGATCGCGACGCCCGACCAGACCGCGGCCTTGCCTTCATTCTGACCGTGCTCGCTGAACCAGAGCGCTGCCCAGTCCGGTCCGCAGACAGCCTGGTGAACGGTCATCGACAGACCGGGAAAGGCGCGCATCTGCTTGTCCACAGCGGGAAGCCACTCGTCGTCGCGTCCGGAAAAGACGACGTCGCCGATCTCCAGCGCGTAGTCCGGCGCGATGAAGGCCGCGCAGGCAACCGGATCGTGGCGATTGAAGTAATCGTTGACCCAGCGGCGCGCCAGCGACAGCACGGGCACAGGCGGGGCGCCAAAGATCCGCCGCATCTCGTGCTTGAGCAGCTTGCCGGACGCATTTCGCGGCAGCGTGTCGGCGATCGCCACGCGCGTCGGGCACTTGTAGTGGGCAAGCCTGTCGCGGGTAAACGCGATCACCTCGGCCTCTGCCACGCTCTGGCCCGGGCGCGGAACCACGACGGCGAGCGGCGTTTCGCCCCATTTCGTATGCGGCACGCCGATGACCCCGACCTCCTGGATGGCCGGATGGGCATTGAGAACATTCTCGATCTCGGCCGGATAGATGTTCTCGCCGCCCGAGATGATCATGTCCTTGAAGCGGTCGACGAGAAAGACATGACCCTCCTCGTCCAGGTAGGCCGCATCGCCGGTCCGGTACCAGCCATCCTCCACCACTGCTTCTCGCGTGGCTTCCGGGTTGTTCCAGTATCCCTTCATGATCATCGCCGACTTCAGCCAGATTTCGCCGATGTCTCCCGGAGCGCAGTCGCTGCCGTCCTTGACGACACGCAGGCCGACCCATGGCAGCGCCTTGCCGCAGGATTTGAGCAGGCCGCGGCGCGGGCCATCCGGATCGTGCTCGGAGGGATCGAGCATGACCACCGTGCCGGCGGCTTCCGTCATCCCGTAGGCGTGCATGAAGTTGCACTTGAAGGCCGCCATGGCACGGCGCAGAAGGACGTCGCCGATCGGTGCGGCGCCGTACATCAGCAACTCCAGACTGGTCACATCCGAGGTCTCGATATCGGGCAGGTTCAGGAGCGCCTGGATAACTGCGGGAACGAGGAAGGTGTTGGTGACCCGGTAGTCCGCGATGAGCTGGATCATCTGTGGCAGGTTGACCTCTGCCATCAGCACCGTATGGCCGCCGACGAGCATCGTGCTGCTGCCGTAACCGCAACCGCCGATGTGGAACATCGGCATGGCAACGAGGTTGACGCTCTTGCCGTTCATGGACCACGCTTCGCTGGCGAGGCGATGGGTGTAGTCCATGTTTTCATTCGTCAGCATCACGCCCTTGGGCAGACCGGTCGTGCCAGAGGTGTAAAGCAGCAGGAGGACCTCGCCGGCGGGTCCCGAGTAGCCTGGGTCCGCTGCATCGGCCGCGTCGCGGAAGGCATCGTAATCCTTGCCGAAGGCGATGACGCGGCATGGCGCCGGGCCTTCGCCGAGCAGGCCAAGGCCGGTCTCGTCGGCGAGGATGATCGACGGTTGCGCATCGGCGACGATCTCCGCGATCTCGCGGGCTGAAAGGCGCCAGTTGAGACCCACCACGATCGCGCCGATCTTGCTGCAGGCAGTGATCAGTTCGAAATATTCCGCCCGGTTCCTGGTCAGGAGGGCCACCCGGTCGCCGCGTCCGATCCCGGCCGCCGTCAACGCGTTGGCCGCCATGGAGCTTATGCGATCGAGATCGGCGAAGCTCTGCGTCCGCCCGGCGAACGTCAGCGCCGGCGCATCCGGGCGGTTCGCCGCGAAGGCGCGGACCCGGTCGGCAAAGGTGGCGATGGGGCTGGCCGGTTCGCTCATGACGGACGCCTCAATAGCTCTTCGGAAGGCCCAGGCTGTGCTGGGCAAAGAAGTTGAGGACCATTTCGCGGCTGACCGGAGCGGTCTTGTGCAGGCGGGCAATGAACCAGAGGTCGGCCAGGCCGTACTCGATCGACAGGCCATTGCCACCATGCACCTGGATGGCCTGGTCGAGGGCTTCCAGCGAGCTGTCAGCGGCGGCGAACTTCGCCATGTTGGATGCTTCGCCGGCTTCCGGCGAGCCCTCATCGTACAACTGGGCCGCCCGCGCCGTCATCAGGCGTGCCTGCTGCACCCCGACATAGGCCTTGGCAAGGGGATGCGCGACACCCTGGTGCGCGCCGATCGGAACGCCCCAGACGCTGCGATCCTGCGCATAGAGGGACGCCTTCTCGATGGCGTAGCGGGCGATGCCGTTGTTGATGGCCGAGGCGCAGATGCGCTCCGGGTTGAGCCCGTCGAAAAGCTGCTTGAGGCCGTTGCCCTCGCGCCCGACAAGGGCGTCGGCAGGCAGTTTCACGTCATCGAAATAGACCATGAACTGGGTTTCGGGCACGTGCAGCGCGGTCTCGATCGGTGTCTTGCTGAGACCGGCGGCATCGGCCGGCACGAGGAAAAGCGACAGCTGGCCACGGCCGCGTTCATCCAGCGTCTCGCCGCGCGCAACGACCATGATGGCGTCGACTTCGTCCACGGCCGAGGTCCAGTATTTCGTCCCCTTCAGCGCCCAGCCGTTGCCGTCGCGCCGCGCAACGGTCGAAACCTTGTGGGTGTTGGAACCGGCGTCAGGCTCGGTGATGGCGAAGGCAAGGCGCATGGACCCGGAGGCGAGGCCCGGCAACCAGGTCTGCTTGATCTCCTCGGATGCATGGCGCTCGATGATCGGCGCGCAAATGGAACCGATGACCAGCGACAGGATCGGGCAGCCCTGCGCTGCCGTTTCCTCGACGATCACGTTGTAGTCGGCGAGGCCGCCGCCAGCACCGCCATAGGCTTCCGAGATATGGACCCCGAGGAAGCCGGCATCGCCCAGGGCGTTCCACAGTTCGACCGGTTTTGCGCCCTTCCGGTAGATGTCCTGGAAATAACGCCGCCCGAACCCGCCGACGAGCTTGCCGACGCTTTCGCGCAGCATCTTGTGGTGGTCCGCGGTATCGACGAGGCTGGTGTGAAACAATTGTGTCATGCTTTTTGTCCGGCCCTTCCGGTGTCCGCTTCGACGGACCAATCGTAGAAACCATGGCCAGATTTCCGGCCGAGTTCGCCACGCGCCACCATCTCTTCCAGCAGGCGCGGCGGCGCATAGCGCGGCCCGATCGCCTGGCCCAGATGGCGGGCGATATCGAGGCGCACGTCGAGCCCGACCAGGTCTGTCAGGCGCAGCGGGCCGACCGGATGCCGGTAAGCTGTCATGATCGCAACATCGATGTCGTCGGCGCTCGCCACGCCTTCCTCCACCATCCGGATTGCTTCCAGCGCGAGGATGAGGTCGAGACGGCTGGTGATAAAACCCGGCCGGTCGCTGACCACGGCGGTCTTCTTGCCGATGCCGGTTGCAAACGCCGTGGCGGCCTTCAGCGTCGCGTCACTGGTCGCGGCGCCGCGGATCAGTTCGACCAGGTGCAGCGACCAGACCGGGTTGAAGAAATGCATCCCGAGGAAGGCATCGGGCCGCGAAACGGCGGTTGCGAGATCGTCAATCGACAGCGCACTGGTGTTGGTCGCGATGATCGCCGGGGACCGGGCATCGATCCCGGCCAGCACACGATGCTTGATGTCCAGCCGTTCGGGCACGGTTTCGATGACAAGCGCAAGGGCCTCCGGCAGTTCCGGAATGGTGGCAGCAAAGCGGATCGAAGCGAGGCGCCGGCTTGCATCTTCGGCCGGGACCTTCCCGCGCCGTACCGCCTCGGCCGCGGCCTGCTCCATCGTCGCGCGGGCTTCCACGCTGCGGCTGTGGTCCGACTCAACCAGGATGACAGGATGCCCGGCCATGGCAAAGACATAGGCAATGCCGACGCCCATCGTACCGGCGCCGACGACCCCGACCGCATTCGTCGTGTTGGCGGCGTCAGGCTGCATAGGCGCCTCCGTTGATATGGATGCCCTGGCCCGTGATATGGGCGGCACGATCGGAGGCGAGATAGATCATGAGGTCGGCGACTTCCGCCGGCTGCGCATAACGGCCGGTCGGAATGGAGGCGGTGCGCTTGCGGCGCAGGCCTTCGAAATCGCCGTTGGCCTGTTGCGTCTCGATCTCGCGCAGCAAGGGCGTGTCGACAGGACCCGGGCAGACGGCGTTGACCCGAACGCCCTGGCGCGCAACTTCCAGCGCCGCGGTCTTGGTCAAGCCCATCACGGCGTGCTTGCTGGCCGTATAGGGCGAGAGATTGCGGGTCGCAACATAGGAACCCAGCGATGCGGTGTTGACCACCGCGCCGCCCTGCCGCGCAATTGCCGGCAGCGCATGTTTCATGCCCAGGAAAACGCCGCGCACGTTGATGGCCATGACGCGGTCGAAGTCCTCCACCGTGCAGGTTGTCAGCGGGGTGACCGGTCCCTGCCACCCGGCGTTGTTGATCAGGACATCAAGGCGTCCCCACAGAGAGACCGCCCGTCCGACAAACGCGGCCGCATCGGCTTCGGAACTGACGTCGGCGGCCATGGCCACGGCCTCGCCGCCCTCGCTTGCAATTTCCTCCACGGTCTCCCGCGCTCCCGCCTCGTTCAGGTCGACGGCCAGAACCCGCGCGCCGAGCCGCGCGAGCCCGAGACAGGCAGCACGCCCGATCTCGCCTCCCGCACCCGTCACGATGGCGGTCCTGCCGGAGAAATCAGCCACGGCGGGCGGCCTTTTCGGCCCGCGAGGCATCCTTGGATGCGAGGGGGGCTGTACGCAGTTCAAAGCCCGCGTAGCCGGCTTCGGCGCAATCCTTCAGATGCCTGCGGTAGTTCCGGACCCCGCCGGAATAGGGCATGAAGACCCGGGGTTTCCCCTTGATCTCGCCGCCGTTGTAAAAGGAATTCGTGGTCATGTAGAGCGTCTGGTGCGCCCGCTCCTGGACGTGGTTCGTCCATTCCTGCTCGGCGGCCTCCGTCGCCTCGATCTCGATCTCGCCGCGGGTCTTCATGCCGCTGAGCAGTGCCGCCAGCCAGTCGACCTGCTCCTCGATGGAGACCATGACATTGGTCAGGATGGACGGGCTGCCCGGGCCGACGACGATCAGCATGTTCGGGAAGCCGGAAACGCCGATGCCAAGCTGGGTCAACGGACCGGAAGCCCATTTCTCGCGCAGAGTCATCCCGTTTCGGCCGATGATCTCCGGCCGGAGCAAGGCGCCTGTCAGGGCGTCGAAGCCGGTGGCGAAGATCACCATGTCCAGTTCGTGCAGCCTGTCGTCGGTACGGATGCCCTCGGCCGTGAATTCGACGATCGGGTGCTCGCGCACGTCCGCCAGTTCCACGTTGTCGCGGTTCAGGGCCTCGAAATAGCCGCTGTCGACGCTGGGGCGGCGCGCACCGAACGGGTGATCGTGCGGCACGATCTTCTCGCGGACCACCGGGTCCTTGACACGCTCGGCCATCTTGCGGCGCAGGAAGTCCGATGCGACATCGTTGGCCGGCTTTTCAAGCAGGATATCGGGATAGACCAGGGCAAATCCAAAGCCGAGCCGGTGATAGGCCTCTTCGAAGGCTGCGTTTCTTTCTGCTTCCGGTGCTTCCAGCGTCTTTGTCTTCGGCGGCATGAACCCGAGGCCGGTCGGTGAATTCCGGCACTGCTCGCGGCGTTCCTGGTAATGCTGCTTGACCCGGAGGTCTTCCTCGTCCGTCAGCGGCGCGTTTGCCGCCGGAACGGAATAGTTCGGCGTGCGCTGGAAAACGGTCACATGGGCTGCCGTCCCGGCGATAACCGGGGTCATCTGCATGCCGGAAGAACCGGTCCCGATGATGCCTACGCGCTTGCCGGCAAAATCGACCTTGCGCCTCGGCCAGTTGCCGCTGTGAATGACTTCCCCGCGGAAGGCGGCAAGGCCGGGATAGTCGGGCAGCTTGGTCGCGGACAACTGCCCCAGGCAAAGAACGAGATTGCGCGCGACCCATGTGCGGCCGTCCTCTGCCCGGATGGTCCACAGCGCATCGCTCTCGTCATAGACGGCACTGGTCATCTTCGTGTCCGTCTCGATATCCTTGCGCAGGTCGAAACGGTCGGCGACGTGATTGATGTAGCGCAGGATTTCCGGCTGGGTCGGGTAGCGCTCGCTCCAGCGCCATTCCTGCTCCAGTTCCGGCGAGAAGCTGTAGGAATAGTCGTAACTTTCGACGTCGCAGCGGGCGCCCGGGTAGCGATTGTGGTTCCACACGCCGCCGACTTCTTCGGAAGCTTCGAGGACGACCACCTTCAGGCCTGCCTCGCGAAACCGGTACAGCGCGCGGAGACCCGACAGGCCGGCACCGATGATGACCGCATCGAACTGTTGCACTGTCCTGCTCCTCCCAAGTCGCCAAACAGGTCAAATTGACTGATACGGATGTTAATATACTGATGAGTATCTTTTCAAGACCATTGTTAAGCGATGCGCGATTTTTTTGTTGAAGGCGCGTGACAGGAGTCTGGATGCGAGCGCGCGACCGCAAGGCTTTCGCGACAGTCAACGGCTGCGGCGCGCCGCACTTGCGGACAGTCACCGACAGACCGGCCAATCGGCAGGCGAGCCAGGTTCTGGATCTGAAATGACTGCGTTTTCAGGATCTCGTGCCGCGTCGGGCGGCATCCATCCGGCTTTCCGGAAACCGGCAGGGCGCCTAGACGGTTTCCAGGTCGCTTCGCACCAGGCCGACGATGAAATCGGAGAGGCCGCTGGCAATCTCTTCCAGTGACTTCTTGCCGTCCGGCCGGTACCAGAATGTCGACCAGCTCACGGCGCCGATCAGGGCAAGCGCACTGAGCCGCGGGTCCTTGATCCGGAATGCGCCGCTGTCGATCCCCGCACGCAGGAGCCGCTCGATCTCGCTGACGAACTGGCGCCGCAATTCCGCAAGCCGCGCGGCATCCTTCGGTTCGAGGTTCTTTTCCTCGCGGGTGTAGATCGCGATGCTCTTCTGGCTCTTGAGGATCGTCGCCACATAGCGCGGTGCGAATTCCTCGAGACTTTCAACCGGGCCCAGTCCTTTCCTGAGAACGTCCTGGATCACCTCGAGCGAGCTTCCGACGCCGACCTCGCAGATCTTGGCAAGCAGATCGCTCTTGGAGCCGATGTTGGCGTAGATGAACGGCTTGGTCACGCCAAGGTGCTTGGCAACGTCGTCAAGCGTGGTGTTTTCATAGCCGCGGTCGTAGAAAAGATCAGCGGCCGCGCCAAGCGTGCGCTCGCGCTTGAGTGCCGCGACTTCCTCGCGGATTTTCATCCGCTCGCTCGACAGTTTCGGCAATTGACCACTCCTCGCTTCACCGGCATTGCATACGGACTATCACTCCGCCCGTACGCCTGTCATCAAGCCCCTTCGTCCGGAGGCGGGGCACGCGTTGCCGGCAGAGCGGCCACTCGCTGTCACATTGACATGATGTCACGTGTTTCGCGCAGATAGAGCGTTCCCTTGTCGACGTCACTCACCGTGACCGCGTGGCGCACATAGCGGCGGCCACGTTTCTCGAACTTGTCGATGGCCTCGGTGCGGATTCGCACTGTCGCGCCGACCGGGATCGGCTCGAGGATCTCGGTGTCGTGAAAGGTGTGCACCGATCCGATGGCGAACGGCTTGGTGTGATCGAACTGAACCGACAGGACGAAATGGGACATCATCATTGGCGGAACGATCGCCCCGCCGAAGGGGCTCTCGCCGTCGATCCGCCAGGTGTTCATTTTCCAGCCCTCGTACCAGGGCGTGTAGTCCTCGACCGCGTCGGCATAAAGGATGACGAGTTCCGGCGTCACGCAAAGATCCCGCGAAAGGACATCGCCGATCTCCACCATGTCCCAGTAGGTCTCGCATTCCTCTTTCAGGCTCTCGATGAATTCACGGGTCTGACCGATCTGGATCTCCGTCATCGGGCGGAGGCTGTCGATCGCAACGTCGTTGTCAGCGGACATGGTCGTTTTCCTTGCAGTTCAGACGCCAACGTCGGCTTCAACGAAGCCGATGGTCTTTGTTTCGCCGGCCTCGTTCTTGGCCCAGACATCGACCCTGAACCGGTATCCGTCGCCTTTCGGCGTCTTTCCGGCAACCTTGCCATAGGTCGTGATGGTTTCGTCGGCGAAGATCGAGGCCACGTACTTGCAGGAGATGCGCGCATTCCGGAACATCGCCGGACCGAACCAGTTGACGCACATTTCCGCGATATAGGCAGAACACATCTCGCCGGTCTGGATCGGCTTCGCCAGGCCGGTTTCGCGGGCATAGACCGGATCCCAATGGTTCGGGTTGAAGCGGCCCCACAAGCGCGAGCCCATCAACTGGATCAGCGCCTTTTTCTTCACGCCGATCAGGTCGAAACCGACGGGCGTCTCAGGCGTGATCCGATAGGCCTCGGCGACGGGCACAGGCTGTACGTTCATGGCGATCCTCTCAATTGCCCGCTTGTGCGGACGGGGCGGCCGACCGGCCGGACGACAAGCCGAGTTGCGCGATGGCGCGCTCCGACAGAAGAAACTTGCGCGCACGGCCAGACGCTGTGGTGGGCAGGTCGGCCGCGTCGATCTTCAGGACGTATTTCGGAACCTTGAACCGGGCGAGCGATGCCTCGCAGCGCGCGCGAAGGTCCTCGAGGCTTATGCTGGCGCCATCACGCAGAACCACCCATGCCGCGCCGGTCTCTCCCATCCGCTCGTCCGGCACGGGAACGACATGCGCCTGCACGACATCGGGATGGCTGGTCAGCACGTCCTCGATCTCGGTCGGCATCACCTGTTCGCCACCGCAGCGATAGGTTTCCTTCAGCCTGCCCGCCAGGATCAGCCGCCCCTTTTCATCGAAAAAGCCGAGATCACCGGACCGGAACCAGCCATCGGCATCGAAGGCCGCCGCTGTTTCGTCGGGCTTCTTGTAGTATCCCTGCGTAATGCCCGGACCCTTGGCGCGCAGCTCGCCGATTTCGCCGGGCGCAGCAACCTTTTCCGTCACCGTGTCCACGACACGATAGTCGACCAGCTTGCCACCGAGCGCCGGATCGCCGGCAGGACCGACCTCGCGCATCGGCCCCTGGGTCAGCAGCCAGTCGCGCGGGTCTTCCGGCCGCGTCAGCGTCGTCGTTGCCGTGGTTTCCGTCATTCCGTAGCCGGTTGTCACCTCATGCGGGTGCAGCAGTTCGAAAATCTCGTCGAACATCCCTTCCGGCGACCGCTGCCCCGAAGACAGCACCGCCTTCAGGTCTCGAAGCGCCCGCGGCCGTGCCCGTTGCGCGTCGAGCACGAGGCGGGTCATGGTTGGTACCATAAGGATGTCGTCAACGCGGTGGCGCTCCGCGGCGTCGAGCATGTCATCGGGATCAAAGCGGACCCGCGGCACGGCAACACCACCGACGATCATGGCGGCCAGCATGCCCTCGGCATAGCCGAAAACGTGGTACATGGGCAGCGCATAAAGGATCTTCCAGCCGTCGTCGAAGGCCCGCCAGTAGGCGCTTCCGAAAGCTGCGCGCAGGTACTGGTCATGCGTCAGCATGGCCCCTTTGGGCGAGCCGGTCGTGCCCGACGTGTAAAGAATGTCCGATACGGCGTCCGGGTCCGCATCGGGGTAGCCGTTGAAAGCGCGGCCGGATGCCTCCAGCGCCGACAGGGTTCTCACACCCTGGCGAAGCGGTGCCTCGCCGACGGGAAACACGAACACCGCGGAAAGGTGCGGCAGCGCCACCCCGCCGCCGGTCTCCCAGCCTGGCGCGATCTGGTCAAGCGCGGCCAGGTAGTCATTGCCGCGGAAACAGTCCATGGTGACCAGCGCCCTTACCTCCGCCTGGCGCAGAACATAGGCAAGCTCGTCGCGCCGGTTCAGGATATTGACGGGAACACAGGTCGCGCCGACACGGGAAATCGCGTACTTGAGCGCGATGAAGGCCGGGTAGTTGGCCATCACGACCGCCACCCGGTCGCCGCGTTCCACGCCGGCCTCGACAAGGCACGCGGCCAACCGCTCCGACCAGGCCCGGATCTCGGCATAGGTCCATTGCTGCTCGTCGGTCGCGACATAGATGCGCTCGGGGAATTCCGCCGCGATCCGGTCCAGCATTCCGTGAAGCGTCGCCGGCTTCCAGACCGGAAAGCGATCGACCAGGGCGGCGCGCCGATCCTGCGCGGTTTTCCATCGCGATGGTGAGGTCGCGGTTCGTTTCGACAAGCCTGTTTCCTCCCAGGCGCATTGAAATTCATTCTCAAATCAGGCATGGATACTAAAGCGTATTAAATAGAAACTCGCAAGTAGCTTTTTGTCACATGACCCTGAACCCCTGTTTTTCCAGCCTCCTCGCCGACCCGCGCAACACGGTTCGGCGCCCGCCGCCGCATGTGCCGATCGAGAAAGTGAGAAAAGCCGCCAATGCGGCGATGATGGATGCGCCGGCCGGGCCGAAGATGGAGACCGTCGACCTGGAAGCCAGCGCCGGTGACCGCACCATTCCGCTGCGCTTCTACCGGCCGGTATCGCAAGCCGGATTGCCGCTGGTCATCTTCAGCCATGGCGGTGGATGGGTCTGGGGCAATCTCGAAACCCATGATGCCCTCTGCCGGCACCTGGCAGCGCTGAGCGGATGCGCACTCCTTGCCGTTGATTACCGGCTCTCTCCCGAATGCAGGTATCCCGGACCCGTGCAGGATGTCACGGACGCGCTTTCCTGGGCTGTCGACAATGCGGCGGGTCTCGGAATCGACGCCACGCGCCTTGGGGTCTGCGGCGACAGTGCGGGCGCCTACCTCGCCCTTTCCGCCGCCTTGGCCGCAAGGCAACAGGGGCTCGCGCTTCGTCACATCAGCCTGATCTACCCCGCCCTGGACCCGGGCTGCGACACGGCCTCTCAGCACCGTTTCGCTGAAAACCACATGCTCACAAGGGAAGCCATGCAGTGGTTCTGGTCCTGTTTTGTCGGCGACGAGGTCCCACAGGACGCTGCCCCCTCCACCATTTCACCTGAGGCGCTGTCCGGCCTGCCTGCCGTTTCGATCGGCGTTGCCGAGTACGACATTCTTCACGACGAGGGTATGGCCTTCTCAGAAACGCTCGGGCGCCAGGGGAACGATGTCCGGCTTCACAGCTTCGCAGGTATGCTCCACGGCTTCCTGTCTCTCCCCGTCGAACCGGAAATCGTCAACCCGGCGCTCGAAACGATCGCATTCGATATCCGCGAGCACCTTTTGGGACCGTGATCCCCTCGTACGATCTTGCTGTGCGCACTACGATCAAAATCCTCATGGACAGGCACTTGCAGGAGTGGAAAGCATCGCTCTTCCATCGCTGTACGAATTTTCTCCGCGCATCCGGACCAACCCAGGCTGCCCCGGGTGAGAACCGAAATCGAGCCAGAGAACGTTCGACGCCGGTCCCCTTCCCTCCGCCACTTGCATATTGCAAACCCGAAAATAGGTCCCTCGCGGGCCCTTTTCTTTATGTGCCAAAGGGGTTTGCAGGGACCATCCGCCCTTCGGAGATTGGCCAACCGCGCGAGATCGGCCTCCAAACGCCCACCGTCTCTTTCCACCCGCCCTCCGCTCTCAGAGAGACGGGTTCAAAATCCCCATACATTTCGATGGACTGACGGGGTCGCGCAGCGCCCGTGTTTCGCCGGTTCCGGCTTGTCTCAAAGCAGACGGAGACGCGACACGGGCGGCGTAGTCGTTGGAATGTCTTGGGAGTTTTACGCGAAGTGTCTGATGACAAACGCTGTTTCCGCCCCTAGCCTGGCGCAATGTCGAACGGCCCTTGGACAGATCAAGAGAACGACCTGATCGTCGCGGATTACTTCGCGATGCTGGACGACGACGTCTCTGGTCGCCCCTACAACAAGGCCGAGCATCGGCGCGGGCTTCTGCCGCTGTTGAACGAAAGGTCCGAGGGATCGGTCGAGTTCAAGCACCAGAACATCAGCGCCGCGCTGAAGGGACTGGGTGAGGACTGGATCCCGGGCTACAAGCCTGCCTTCAATTTCCAGATGACGCTGGTTGATGCCGTGGCGCGCTGGCTGGCGCTGAACCCGGCATGGCTCGGCCGCCATTCGGGTACCGGAGCGCCGACTGGCCTCGCGGAGGCACGCCCGATCTGGATCGGGCCGCCGCCCACGTTGTCGAACCAGCCGCCGCCGCAGGAGCTGGAGCAGATGCTGCACATCGCCCGCAAATTCGATGTCGCGGCGAGAGACGAGCGAAACCGCGCCCTCGGCCGTGCCGGTGAGGAACGCGTGCTGGCGCACGAACGGGCATCCCTGAAATCAGCGGGCCGTGACGATCTTGCGCGCAAGGTCAGGTGGGTGTCGGAGGAGGATGGCGATGGTGCCGGCTACGATATCGCCAGCTTCGCGCCGGATGGCCGTCCGCGCCTGATCGAGGTAAAGACGACGAATGGCTGGGAACGCACGCCTTTTCATATCAGCCGCAACGAGCTGGCCGTGGCCGAGGAGCGGCGTTCGGAATGGTCCCTGTTCCGGCTTTGGAACTTCGCGCGCGAGCCGAAAGCGTTTGAGCTGCATCCGCCGCTGGACGCGCATGTCTTGCTGACCGCGACCTCCTTTCAGGCGAGTTTTCACTAAAACAAGCTGCACCCGAAACCGCGCATCAAATCGCGCGGATCATCTTGGCAAAGACTGAGAAGTCATTTGCCACTTCGGAGAGCTTCTGACCTGCTCCCCTGAGATGTCCCCGATTTTAGGTTAGCCTGCTCCTGCCATGTCTCCCCCGCCAGAAAGCACAGGTCGTAAAGACTGACTACTGATGCCTCGCGGGTGCACGTCGCTCCAACTGTGACTTGAAACTCAATCGCGTTGTCGCCTGGCTCCCGCGGGGGCATCCCCGTTGGCCTCGATATCGACGATGTAGCGTTTCATTTCCTCGATCTCGCCGCGCTGCGCCTTGATGATCGCGTCGGCAAGCGCGCGCACCCGCGGGTCCGAGATGGAGGCGCGTTCGCTGGTCAGGATGGCGATGGAATGGTGCGGGATCATCGCCTTCATCCAGGCGATGTCGCCCACCGTGCGCTGGGACCGGACCAGGTAGACGCCGGCGCCAAAGGCGATGACGGCCCCGATGAAGATCGCGGTGTAGATCCTGTAGTTGGAATACATCCCCAGCATGAACGCGAGCATGATGATCGCCATGACGCCGCCCATGTAGAGGGCCATCCACATGCGCGTCTGCGAGAAAAAAACGTGATCGAAGGCGTAGGTGTTCAGGTACATCAGGCCGTACATGACGATCGTGGACACCACGATCATGGCCAGGAACCGTCCATAGCCGCTTCCCCTGCCTGTTTTACCTGTCTTGCGGACGGCCTGAGCCTCGTCCCGATGTGCCATAGGTTTCCTCTTCGATGCAAACGGAGAGAAATGACAATGAACAATCCGGCCGGAAGGTTCCCGCCCGGCGAAACCGCCTCGTGACCGGCCGCATACAAGGGTTCAGAAAATGCCGGTCGCCAGCCGGTCGAGCCGGCTGCCTTCCCGGTACACCAGCCGCACCGCGACCGCAGCGAGAAAACCGGTCGCCATGCCGCCCAGCACGTCCGAGGCATAGTGGGTGCCGACATAGACCCGGGACCACATGACAAGGAGGGCACCGAGGGCGAGGATGGCTGTGCGCCTGCCCAGGCCGGTACAGCAGAACGCGGCGACGATCGCGGCGACAGCGGTGGCATGATCGGAGGGAAAGGACGGGTCGGCGCTCGGCGCGATGATCAGGTGCGAAACGCCGGCGTCATAGGGGCGGACCCGGTCGACCAGCAGCAGGACGACCTGGTTGATGCCGAGGCCAAGCAGAAACGACAGGCCGGCGGAAATCGTCACGTGACGGACATGCGGCCGCTCGCCCGGCGCCCACCATTGCAGGGCCACGAAGGCGACCATCAGCGGCACGCCGAACTGCGTCAGCGCGATCATGACGGCATCGATGAACGGGTGAGCGCCGGCGGGGGCATTCAGGGTGACGGTGACAAACCTGTCCAAGGCGCTGTCTCCAGGAGGTCGAACGTCAGGGACGGGACAGCGGCCTGCCGAAAGGCGCCACCCGCGCGGGTCCGGGTCGATGGTCTACGGAAAACTCGTCATGCCACGATCAAACAGGCATCCGGTACCGTTACTGGTCCGACCGGCAATGCAACTCGCTTTCAAGGGATGGGCTTCCTCGTCATGTGACGCCTTCTACGCCTCCGGTCGCGGCTTGGCAAAGCGCTTCTCGTCGCAGGGAATGCCGTCCGCCTTCATCCTATCCCGCGCAACGTCCGGCCGTCCGGGGAACCCGCCCTGCCCCGGCCCGTTTGCTTCTGGGTCTGGCAGCAATACTGGAGAAGAACATGATACCTGACTGGCTTCATTGGCTATCCCTCCTGTCTCTTGGACTGGGAATCGTCTGTGCAGCGATCATCGTCATCGACGAGATCCGGGATCCGCAGCACATGTGGATCATGAATGCCGTCTGGCCGCTTGTGGCGCTGTTCGGTTCGCTTCTCACGCTATGGGGCTACCGGACCTACGGAAAGCTGGCAGCGCACAGCGTCATGCAGCCGGCCCTGGATGCCGGCAGGACACCCCCGAACAAGACCCGGACACCCTTTCCGGCCATCGTCGCCAAGGGAACCTCCCACTGCGGGGCCGGCTGCTCGCTCGGCGACATCCTGGCGGAATCGCTGGCTTACGCAGCGCCCGCGATGGCTGGCTGGTTCGGCTGGAGAACGCTCTTCGCCGAGAAGATTTTCGCCGTATGGATTCTCGACTTCATCTTCGCCTTCGCCATCGGCATTGCATTCCAGTATTTCACGATCAAGCCGATGCGCAAGCTTTCCATGCGCCAGGGCCTCGTCCAGGCGGTCAAGGCCGATACCCTGTCTCTCTCGGCCTGGCAGGTCGGGATGTACGGGTTCATGGCCGTCGCACACTTCTGGCTTTTCAAGCGCGTGCTTGGCGCGGAACTCGAGGTTCCAACTCCCGAATTCTGGTTCATGATGCAGATCGCCATGCTCTGCGGCTTCGTCACATCCTATCCCGTCAACTGGTGGCTGATCCGGAATGGGGTGAAGGAAGCCATGTAGCGCCTGTCGCCCCCCCCGGGGAATGACCGGGGTTTCGGCGCCATGGCCCCCGCTTCTTGCCATTGACCTTCCAGCAGGTGAAAGCCTCATGA
The DNA here is from genome assembly GCF_002727065.1 of Zhengella mangrovi. Classification (GTDB taxonomy): domain Bacteria; phylum Pseudomonadota; class Alphaproteobacteria; order Rhizobiales; family Rhizobiaceae; genus Zhengella; species Zhengella mangrovi. The sequence continues at coordinate 27,195 of NZ_PDVP01000024.1, forward strand.
AAGAAGGAGGCTGATCCGGCAAGCGGCCGGGCACGGGCGATGGCGGCCATTCTCGATCCGCGTGATGGCCGGTATGGCCCGGATGAAGCGACGCGGCGGATGCGTGCCGGCTGGCCGCGAGCTGTGAAGGGAGATGGCCCGATGATGGGTGGATTTGGTTACGGCATGGGTTTTGGCGGCGGCCTTGGAATGCTGCTGATCCTTGTCCTTGTTGTCTTGGCGATTGCCGCGCTGCTCAAGTACCTGCGCTCGTGACATCGCGCCGGGCGATGACCACAAGGGGTATCGTCCGCTCGAACTTAAAGCCCTGCCGACGGGAGTCGAGCCATGCTTGACGGGATCATGCTGCTTTGGTTCCTGTTGACCGCCATGTCCGTGCTGTTCGTGGCGGTGGACATACGATCGACGCCGGAAGCCACCGTCATGAAATGGGGCTTCATCTTGCTGACGGCCTACACAGGCCCCATCGGCGCGTTCCTCTATGTGCTCGGATGCCGCGAGCCGCTGCCGGGCCTGCATGAGCAATACACGGCAATTCACTGGCGCCAGGCGCTTGGCTCGACCATGCATTGCGTGGCCGGTGACGGAATCGGGATTCTCGCGGGCGCGGTCGTCGCACCCTACCTGTCTCTCGGTCACCTCGCCGATATCGCGGTCGAATACGTGCTTGGCTTCGGCTTCGGCTGGACGATTTTTCAGGCGCTCTTCATGCAGCAGATGAGCGGCGGATCCTACACGAGGTCCCTCGCCGCGACATTCATGCCCGAATTCCTGTCGATGAACTTTCTCATGAGCGGCATGATCGTCGCCCACGCCATCGGCGCCATGCTCGTCGGTGCGCCGCTGGAGCCGGCCACGCCGGAATTCTGGTTCGTGATGAGCATGGCGCTTCTCGCCGGGTTTGTCGTCGCTTACCCGGTCAATGCCTGGATGGTCGCCCGGCACATGAAGCACGGCATGATGACGGTCCGCCCGGCCGGCCGGCCAGCGGACCGTCCCCACGCGCCGCACGCGGACCACACCAACGGGGCTGGTGACCGAACCATGCCGCAGCCTTCACCGGCTGCCATCCGGATCGTCGCCGTCCTGAGTCTCGCCGCGCTCGGTGCGGCGGTCGCCGTCTCGATGCTCCTGGCGCACACCGTGTAGAGGCTGGCGGGAGATCCGCGTTCATGCCACCGTGAACTGGCCCATCATGCCGGCATCCTCATGTTCCAGGATGTGGCAGTGGAACATGTAGGGCGCATCGGCACCGGCAGGCTGGGTAAAGCGGACGAGCAGTTCGGTCTCGCCGCCCATCGGCACGACGACCGTATCCTTCCAGCCGCGGCTTTCGGGACGCGGCGCGGCCCCGTTCTCGCTGACGACGCGATAGGACGCGCCGTGAACATGGAACGGATGGGACAGCATCGAGCTGGAAACCCGCCAGCGTTCGACGGTGCCGCGCTTCACCTCCAGGTCGATCCGGTTCATGGCAAAGGACCGGCCGTTGATGGCCATCCCTCCCATCATGCCGCCACCGCCCATCATGCGTCCCATCATCCCGCCCATTCCCATGTCGAGGGAGAACCGGCGGGTGCGCGCGACGGGGCCGGACAGGTCGGGCAGCGGATCGGCCAGATGTTGCGGCAGGGCCGTGATACGGGCCGGCATGGTTTCGTCCACCATCAGCGGAAGAACCGGGAATGACCGCGAGACGAGGCTGCCAATCATGTCGCCGATCTGGCCCATCATCCCGCCAGGGCCCTGGTTGGGATCTTCCTGGCTCATCAGCGTCATCGGCTTGCCGCTGGTGAAGTCGACCAGGAGTTCGGCGCGTTCGCCGGGTCCCAGGCGCAGCGTGTCGAGCGCCAGCGGCTCGGACAGGTAGCCGCCATCCGTCGCGGCCAGGTGAAGCGGCCGGCCGTCGTTGGCAAACAGCGTGTAGATGCGGGCATTGGAACCGTTGACCAGCCGGAGGCGGACGATCGAACGGGGCACCGACGCAACGCCGTAGACCTGGCCGTTGACCAGCATCGTATCGCCGGTAAATCCGTGCATGACGTCCATCATCGATGCGCCGTAGATCATCCGGCCGCGCTCGTCGAAGCGGCGATCCTGCAGCACCAGGGTCAGGTCGTCGACACCATAGGCCGATGGCAGCCCGCGGTCGTCATCCCGCCCGTCATCGACATGAATGACACCGGCAAGACCGCGATAGACCTGGGCGGCCGTCTGGCCATGGACATGCGTGTGGTAGAACGGTGTACCGGCCTGCTGGCCGATCTCCATGTCCGGCGACCAGAGACCGCCCGGACGGATCGGCGAATGCGGCCCGCCATCGTGCTCGCCTGGCACGATCAGGCCGTGCCAGTGAACGGTGACGGGGTAGTCCAGCGCGTTTTGCACCCTCGCCGCCAAAGGTCCGTTGCGCATGCGGATGGTCGGACCGAGATAGGCCTGGTTGTAACCGAACGTGTAGGACGGTGCTCCCCCGCCGAAGCTGGTTTCGCCCGCCATGGCGGTCAGGTCGAGCCGGCCCGTTCCGGTCGTGTCCAGGAGAGGCGGCATCGCCAGGCGCTCGCGTCCCTCGGCCAGGGCTTCGGTGCTGATCCTGCCCCGGCTGAAGGCAAAACCGCCGGCCGCGACCACCGCGAGTCCGCCTGCTCCGGCAAGGAGCCGTCTTCTGTTGATCGTTTTCATGCTTCTACCTCGAACCCGTTTGCCCTGGTTGCGCCGGTTTCCGGGAAGGACGGACCCGGCCGCCGGGCATGGCAGGGACAGCGTCCGCTGCACCCGGGAACACGACGCATTCCCGTGCATCGGGACACTGTTTCGATTGTAGAGCTAGTGCTTCCAGCTAGGGCAAGGTCAAGGCCTCGGCCGGTGTGTACCATCGCCGGCTGCGCCATTGACATTCCAGCGGATGGAACCTGCAGGAATAAGCTCGAACCAACGGATTCCGGCGCGCAGTCACGCCGGCGGAGGGGACCGAACGGAGCGGCAATGTACAGCGATCACCGTCATTTGATCCCGGAATGCGGGTTTTTCCGCCCATCGGGCGACAGTGGCCATGGCGTCGATCGGCGCGCCGGGTTATCCGATTGATCATGATGACCCGGATTGCCAAAGCACTTCTGCTCCTGGTCTTCACGATCATGGTGGCGTTTCCGGTTGCCCGGGCCGGTCAGGCACCTGGTCCCGTGGAGCAAACCATGCCGCCGATGCTGGCGGCAGCGTCGATGCCGTCAGATTGTTGCCTGGCCTCCGGCACCGCGATGCCGGCCGGTCAGCATTACTGCGGCGAAGACTGCCACTACCTTCCCGCCGCCAACCACATCCGCTTTCATGCCCATTCGCTGCCGGCCGCCCGCAGCCGCGACGGGCCGTTGCCGGCCAGGCCGGTCCGCAAGCATTTCAGGCCTCCAATCCGTCTCTGATCGTCCCGAACGCAATTTTCAGGACCCTCATGACAGGGCAAGAGAGGCAGACATGAACTCCAGACGACTCTTCCTTTTAGGCGCGGTTGCAACCGCCCTTGTTCCCCGATCCGCACTGGCCCATCAGCGCAAATTCAAACTGGCCGACAGGTTCCAACCGCAGATCGTTGATTTCGATGGCCATTCACCCGGCACACTGATTGTCGATCCGCGCAACCACTTCCTGTACCTGCAACTGCCCGGCGGCCAGGCGCGGCGCTACGGCGTCGGGGTCGGCAGGGCCGGCCTGACCTTCCGTGGCGAGGCCATCGTCGGACGCAAGGCGAAATGGCCGAGCTGGACGCCAACCGCGAACATGATCCGGCGCAACCCGCGCAAATATGCTAGGTACGCCAAGGGCGTTCCGGGCGGGCCCGGCAATCCGCTGGGGTCGCGCGCGCTTTACCTCTATCGTGACGGCCGCGACACCTACTACCGCATTCACGGAACGACGGCACCGTCATCGATCGGCCGGTCCGTGTCCAACGGATGCATCCGGATGATCAATGCCCATGTCGAGGACCTCTACGAGCGTGTCCCGGTCGGTGCGAGCGTGGTGGTCCTGTGATGAGCACTGACACCGCCAAGGCGGCCGATCACCGCTTCGCTCTTCGAACAGGGCATCACATCATGATGCTCTCCTGCCTGGCCCTGCTGGCCGGAGGTGCGCTTTTCCTTTGGGGAAGCCGCGACGCACCTCCCATGGAAACAGCATTGCTGCTCGTCCCCGCGCTCCTGTGCATCGTGGGCCACGTCGCGCTTCACCGGTTCATGGGCAGGCACGCGCAAGGAGTCCCCCATTCCGCAAACACCCTCGAACAGGAAAGATCCCGATGACCAGAAACATGTTTATCCCCGCCGTCGCTCTCGCGCTGGGGCTTCTTGCAGGGGCTGGCACCACAGCGACCAGCCATGCGGCGCCTGCTGCGAAGGCCACCACAGTCACCGTCTACAAGACTCCCTGGTGCGGCTGCTGCAAGGTCTGGACCGACGCAATGGAGGAAGCCGGCTACAAGGTGGACATCCACGACATGGAAGATCTCTCGGCCGTCAAGAAGCAGGCCGGCGTCGGAGAAAACCTCGAGGCCTGCCACACCGCGGTCATCGGCGGTGACCGGAAATATGTCCTGGAGGGCCATGTCCCGCTCGAAGCCGTTCGCAAGCTGATGAGCGAAATGCCCGACGTCCGTGGCATCGCGGTCCCGGGCATGCCAAGCGGTTCGCTTGGCATGGGCTATGATCCGCAGGCCCGCTACACGGTCTATTCGTTCACCGGCAGCGCCGGCGAAACGCCGGCCACCTTCATGGAAACCGGCGCCGAGTAGCCAGCTTCACGTGCCTGCCGGGCCGTCCTGACCGCCCGGCAGGCGCAAGCGATGCCGGGCAGGAAAATTGTTGAGTTCATCACGAAGACGTCAGTTGCGGCGCGAAGGGACATCGCATACTCATCTTTCATGGAGCGTCGCCGCAACCCCTTCGCCTGCTTTCTGGAGCTGCTGTTCGCGGCGGTCTTCCTGTTGAGCGGCGTTCTGGCGGCAAGTGCCGCCCACCATCCGGGATCATCGGAAAGAAGCGCCGTCCATCAACCTTCCCTCGCCGCCTTGACCGGGCATGGAATGCAAGCCGGCGAAGCGCTGCACGGTCACGAGCACGCCGGTTGCCATGACAAGGGACAGAAATCTCACAAGACCGCCCAGGGCGGAAGCTGCTGCCTCGCGCCCTGTTTTCTGGACGCGAACATGGCCTTCTGGTCTTGGTCGCATGCCCGGCCCGCAGCCATCTTTCACGTCTTCGCCGATCTTGCCCTGGCCAGCACGGCCGGCATGCTGCCGGAACGCCCACCCAAGCACTGATCGACGCAACGGTCCCTGACCAGTTCGTCAACCAGGCGGCTTTCCGCCGCCCCAGATCAGTGAGCATGCATGAAAACCCGATATCTTGCGGTTCTGGCGCCGTTGCTGGCGCTTGCCGCCTGTTCGACTGACGGCCCCCTTCCGTCAGTGACGTCCCGACCATCGCCGGCGGACCCGTCGGCCGGCATCCGGTCCGTTCAATACCGGAACCCCGTTGGCGACTACAGTCATCGCGTCCCGGTCGAGCCCGGCCCCTGGCGCAGGCTGAACGACGACCAGGCTCCCCGCCGGGGAGGCGCCTCATGACCCCGGCTGTCATCAAGCGCCTGACCGGCCTGTCCGCGGTCATCCTTTCCGTTTCCGGTTGCGTGAGCGCCGAACAGGTCGCCACCTATTCCGCTGCCGATGCCGGCTTCGCGGTCGTGAAGGCCGAAACCGCGGCGGCAACGCGCGGCAAGCAGACCGTCTGGATCCAGAACCGGCAACAGGCCAGCGAACTGGCCGCCCGTGTCCACGGGCTGGTTCACCGCAAGACGATCAGCGACGATACGGCGGTTCAGGTCGCCTTGCTGAACAACCGCGGCCTTCAGGCATCCTACGCGGCCCTAGGCATGAGCGCGGCGGAAGCCTGGCAGCAGACAATGCTGGAGAATCCGAAGGTTTCCATCGGCCTGCTCGGTATCGGAACGCCCGAACTGGGCCTGTTGCGGGCCGTGGAGGCCATGATCGCCCAGAACATCCTCGCCCTGGCCACGCGTGAGCGGCGCGTCGATATCGCCGATACGGAATTCCGCCGCGCCTCTGCGGCGGCTGTCAACGACACGCTCCGCCTGGCGATCGAAACCCGGCGGGCATGGATCAACGCGGTGTCCGCCTTCGAAACCGTCGCTTACCTGAACCAGGCAAAGGCTGCTGCTGACGCCGCGTCCGAGTTGGCACAGAAACTGGGCGAAAGCGGTGCGCTTCCGAAGGCCGGACAGGCGCGCGAACATGCCTTCTACGCGGAACTGACCGGCCAGATGGCGGAAGCCCGCCTCGCCGCACAGCTTGCCAAGGAAGAGCTGACGCGGCTGATGGGCTTGTGGGGAAGCGATGTCGACTATTTCGTTCCCGACAGGCTCCCCTCCATGCCGGGGTCCCCTGCCCGAAAGGACCGGATCGAGGTCGAAGCGCTTCGCAACCGGGTCGACCTGCGCATCGCGAAGCTGGACGCCGAAGCCGTGGCCAAGCGCCATGGGCTGACCCGCGCCACCCGCTATGTCACCGACCTCGAACTGGTATCGGGTGCCGAAATCGAGCGCGAAATCGAAACCGAGTACGCGCTGAAGGGCGGCAGGATCGAGGAGACCAGGACCCGCAAGACCGTTGTCAGGCCGCAGGTCGAACTGGATTTCGTCATCCCCGTTTTCGACAGCGGCGAGGCGCGCATGCGCAAGGCGGAACTGGCCTACATGCAGGCGGCAAACCTCCTCGCGGAGAAGGCGGTGAACATCCGGTCCGAGGCGCGGTCGGCCTATACAGCCTATCGCGCCACCCATGACATTGCCCGTCATTACCGCAATGCCGTCGTGCCATTGCGCACCACGATCGAGGAGCAATCGCTGCTCACCTACAACGGCATGATCACCAACACCTTCGAACTGCTCGCCGACACGAGGGCAAAGGTCGGAACCCTGCTGCTGGCGGTCAATGCCAAGAAGCAGTTCTGGCTTGCCGATGCCAACCTCGCCGCGGCGGTCTACGGCGGCGGAACCCGGGGGGCCGCCCCCCTGGCGGCAGCATCGGCCGGCGAAAACAGCCCCGGAAAGCATTGAGGAGCGACCCTGACCATGATGAACAGACGTCAGATCCTGACAGCCGGCGCGACCGGTGCAGCCCTGGTTTCCAGCAGCACCTGGTCGAGGTCGGCCAACATGGGCCTGCCGGAAGCCGCGGTCATGGAAAGCGCGGCAACACAGGCACCGGTCGCGCCGTCGACCGGTCCCGGTTACAACCCCGTCGTCACGCTCAACGGGTGGACCCTGCCGTTCCGCATGAACAACGGCGTCAAGGAATTCCATCTCGTCGCCGAGCCGGTCGAGCGGGAACTGGCTGAGGGTATGACCGCCTATTTATGGGGGTACAACGGCCAGTCCATCGGCCCGACGATCGAGGCGGTGGAGGGCGACCGCGTCCGCATCTTCGTCACCAACCACTTGCCCGAGCACACGACGGTCCACTGGCACGGACTCATCCTGCCGTCGGGCATGGATGGTGTCGGCGGCCTTTCCCATCCCGGCATTCCGCCGGGCAAGACCTTCGTCTACGAGTTCGACCTGATCAAGTCGGGCACCTTCATGTACCACCCGCATGCCGACGAGATGGTGCAGATGGCCATGGGCATGATGGGCTTCTTCATCGTCCACCCGAAGGACCCGGCGTTCATGCCCGTCGACCGGGATTTCCTCATCATGTTGAACGCTTTCGACATCGTGCCGGGCTCCTATGTGCCGAAGGTCATGACCATGACCGATTTCAACCTCTGGACCTGGAACAGCCGGATCTTTCCCGACATTGATCCGCTGGTCGTCTCCCGGGGGGACCGCGTTCGGGTGCGCGTCGGAAACCTGACGATGACCAACCACCCGATCCACATGCACGGCTACGATTTCGAGGTGACCTGCACGGACGGCGGGTGGGTGCGTCCCGAGGCCCGCTGGCCGGAAGTGACCATCGACATCCCGGTGGGCGCGATGCGCGCCTACGAGTTCGATGCCGTTCACGAGGGCGACTGGGCCATCCACTGCCACAAGTCCCACCACACCATGAACGCCATGGGCCACGACATCCCGACGTTCATCGGTGTCGAGAAGAAGGACGTGGCCCGCAAGATCCGCTTGCTCCATCCCGATTACATGCCCATGGGCTCGAACGGCATGGCGGAAATGGGCGCAATGGAAATGCCCTTGCCCGACAATACCGTGCCGATGATGACCGGCTGGGGGCCCCATGGCCCGATCGAGATGGGCGGCATGTTCTCGGTCGTGAAGGTGCGGCAGGGGATCGCTTCCGGCGATTACAGCGACCCTGGCTGGTACACCAACCCGCCCGGGACACAGGCGTACGAATGGACCGGCGAACTGCCGGACTTCAACCGCGCGGACACGGCCGCTACCGCCGCGCCCGCCGTCCCGGCGGCAGCGACGGGCCATGGCGGCCACGGCAGCCATGACTGACCACGGACAGATCCTTCAACCTGAAACGGAGACCGAACCGATGAACCACCTCGTTACCGCCTCGCTCGCATTCGCGCTTGGCCTCGCATCCATCTCGTCCGCCTTTGCCACCGACTACACCAGGGGCACGGTCCGCAAGGTCGACATGAAGACCGGGAAGGTGACCATTGCCCACGAGGAACTGAAAAACCTCGACATGCCAGCCATGACGATGGTCTTCCGCATGGCCAGCGACGCCATGCTGGACGGCATCAAGGAAGGCCAGGACATCGAGTTCGTGGCCGACCGCGTCAACGGCAGGCTGACCGTGACGGAGATCCGGCAATGAGGCGGGCCATCCGGTTTACGGTGGTCGGCGCGTCGCTCGCCGCGGCGCTGACCGTGTCGACATGGGCCATCGGCCACGGCAAGGCGACGGGCATCGTGAAGGAACGCATGGAATCCATGGTGGTCCTGCGCGATGCGGCCAGGGCACTTGGCGGCATGATGAAGGGCGAGGCCGCTTATGACGCCGAGGCTGTTCGCGCCCATGCCCGCACCATCGGCCAGCACGCCGGCGCCGCACTGACCGGCAGGTTTCCGGAAGGCACCGGCGGCATGCCATCCGAGGCAAAGGACGAGATATGGTCAGAATGGGATGAGTTCACGCGCATTGCGAACCAGCTCGAATTGCTGGCGGACGGCCTTGCGGAAGCGGCGGACAACGGCCTGATAAAGGATATGGGCGGCCATGCCATGAACCATGGCGCCACCCTCGATCCGGCCATGCTGGCCGCCATGCCCGCCGACGGCGTCTTCATGATGATCGGGCAGACCTGCTCGGCCTGCCACGAAAGGTTCCGCCAGAAAATGGACTGAAGGGCCTACCGCCCCCCCGATGCAGGCCCTGGCCGGATGGCGCGATCGCGGTTCGGTCAGGGCTGTCACTGCCCGTACAAAGGCATTAGATCCGAGACTCAATCAGATTCATCATGCGGATGTGGGTTGCCAGCGCGACGGCGGAAAGGACGTTGCGGGCGAGCTTGTAGCAGCGTGTTGGAAGGCGTCAGAAGTCCTCCAACATACTGAATGCAGCCTTGATACACGATCGTCCCCGGTAGCAGGTCTCATCGTGTCGGGTGGCCGTCTTCCGGTTTGACCGGCCAGGTTGACTGCTATAGCGACGTCGGCCTTCAGGCGCATGCGCCGTGCGTTGGCGTCGGGGACCTGTGGCAAGAATACGACGGGACGGTCCAAGGGCGTCGAGAAGGTCCGCGGCAATGGTGGCGTTCTCGACGTTTCCGAGTGTCAACCGCAACACGGCCGGGCGGCCCAGAAGATCGGTCGTGGGGTGGATTTTCGCGATCTGGACTACGCGCGAATGTCCGATCGCCTGCTCTTTTGCCCCTTTGCCGCCATGGGAGGAGCGATACGCCTTCACGGTAATCGACGGGTATGTCGATCCACAACCTGCGTCGGGACCAACGGCTGAAGCGATTGTATGTCATCGTCCGGGCCTTCGTCGCCCGGGCAGTTCTTCCACCGGCAGCCATCTTAGACGCACGCAGCATGGCGCTGATGAACCGCCAATCATCGACCTCGCGCACAACTTGGACACCCCCGGAACCGTCATTTACCGCGGATTATGGGCGAAGAGCGCGCTATGAGGGGGCTATTCGGGCGAGTGCGTTCGGATATGGCGCTTCGGCTTGTTGAGCTACTCCCCATCTCTTGGACAGGTTCTAGCGTGATTTAAGCTACTCTCTGCTCCTGCTGATCGGTTTGGGTTTCGTCATTTCTCAGCCAATAGACCACGGCCGGTGGTTTGCC
>NZ_PDVP01000025.1 GCF_002727065.1 Zhengella mangrovi
CGCTGACCGGCGGGTTCGAGAGCGGGCAGATCCGCGACGACCGCATCGTCGGCGGGGTCAAGGCGTCGGACTTCGACCGCTTCGCCCTCTCCACGGCGGCGACCTACAAGGGCGAGGACGACGGGCTGACGGCGCGCCTGCGCGGCGAGTTCCGCCGCGAGCGCTCGTCCGACGGCAGCCGCGACGCCGACACCTGGGCCGGCGGCGTCAAGGTCGGCTGGACGCCCGACGAGGCGCTGACCCTGCAGGCCAGTGCCGACGTGCTGTTCGCCGACGCCAAGGGCGCCTCGACGCTGCGCAACGGCGAATATGCCGAGGCCTCGCTGGCGGCCGCCTACCGGCCGGTCGACAACGACCGCCTCAACGTGCTGTTCAAGTATACCTTCCTGCACGACATCCCCGGCGCGTCCCAGGTCAATGCCGCCGGCGACCTCAACGGTCCCGGCCAGCAGAGCCACATCCTGTCGGCCGACGCCAACTACGACATCAACCGCTGGCTGACGCTGGGCGGCAAGTACGGCATGCGGCTCGGCCGAAGCCTCGACAGGACGACGGGCGCATGGTCGCGGGCCGATGCCCATCTCGGCATCCTGCGCGCCGACGTCCACGTGGTGAAAAAGTGGGACCTGCTGGCCGAGGCCCGCGTGCTCTACCTGCCCGGATCGAAGACCGCCGACTACGGCTTCCTCGCCGGCGCCTACCGCCACATGGGCGACAACTTCAAGCTCGGCGTCGGATACAACTTCGGTCGCTTCACCGACGACCTGCGAGACATAACCCTCAACGACCAGGGCGTCTTCCTCAACGCCGTCGGAAAGTTCTGACTTGACCTCGTCAGCCTCGTGTGACGAAACTCTGGCCTTTCATGGCAGACCCGTAACGAACCGGCGGGCTGATCCACGGGCGGAGATCCGCGAGGGAGGACAGGATGACAGAGCAATGCGTGCTCACCGAACGCAGGGACGGTTACACGGTGATCACCCTGAACCGGCCGGACAAGCTGAATGCGTTCAACGTGGAGCAGCACCGGCAGCTGAAGGCGGCCCTGGCCGAATGCGCCAGGGATGATGACTGCCGTGCCGTGCTCCTCACAGGTGCCGGCCGTGGTTTCTGTGCAGGCCAGGATCTTTCCGATCGCGATACCGGTATGAGCGGCGAAAATCCCGATCTCGGCGCAACGATCGAAGCCTATTACAATCCCCTCGTTCGCCAGATCCGCGCGCTCGAGGTTCCGGTGATCTGCGCGGTGAACGGGGTCGCGGCCGGTGCCGGCGCGAACATCGCCCTTGCCTGCGACATTGTCCTGGCGGCGCGCTCGGCCCGCTTCATCCAGGCCTTTGCCAAGATAGCCCTTGTCCCGGATTCCGGCGGAACCTACTGGCTCGCCCGCTTCCTCGGCGAAGCGCGGGCCAAGGCCCTGGCGCTGACCGCCGAGCCCTTGCCCGCCGAACAGGCCGCCGACTGGGGCCTGATCTGGAAAGCCGTCGATGATGCGGACTTGATGGACGAGGCGCATGGCCTGTGTGCCAGCCTGGCCAGCGGGCCCACCCGGGCGCTCGCCCTGACCAAGCAGGCGATCCAGGCGGCCTCGGTCAATTCCCTGGACCAGCAACTGGACCTGGAGCGAGAACTCCAGCGCGAAGCGGGATACTCGGGCGATTACCGCGAAGGCGTCTCGGCCTTCCTGGAAAAGCGCCCGGCGAAATACACCGGGCGCTGACTCATCGGGCGGGAACCGGCGCCAGTCAGGCGCCGGTGATCTTCGCGTTCAGGTTGGAAAAGAACTGGCCCGCCAGCTTCTTCGACGTCGAGACGATCAGCCGGCTGCCCAGCTGGGCCATCTTGCCGCCGACATCGGCCTTGGCCACGTAGGAGAGGAGCGTGCCATCGCCGTCCTCTTCCAGCTTCACGTCGGCCCCGCCCTTGGCGAAGCCGGCGATCCCGCCCTTGCCTTCGCCCTGGATGGTGTAGGAATGCGGCGGGTTGAGGTTGACGAGTTCGACGGCGCCGTTGAAACGGGCCTTGATCGGCCCGATCTTCAACGCGACGACCGCTTCCATGTCCGTGTCGGACGTCTTTTCCAGCGATTCACAGCCTGGAATGCAGGCGCGCAGGATCTCCGGATCGTTCAGCGCTTCCCACACGGTCTGCACGGGCGCGGCAATCCGCTCCTGTCCTTCCATTTCGACGGCCATGGTCAATCTCCTCCCGTTCGAGATAAGGTGCCTTCGAGCTAAGCCATGCGCGGGCGCTTGTCCATGGCACCAAAGTCCGCCCCCGCACGGGTTGCGGCGCGCCGCCGGTTCGCGCCGCTGGCCGATGCGACTTTAATCGGTTTAAAAGAGCGGATATAGTGCCGGCCGAAGATCGCACTTTTCCTGCCATCCCTGGAGACCATGACCGTGGACGAAAAACGTTTTGCCGAAGCCAGCGCCGAGTTGGCCAGCCATGCCGGGCGCCTGTCGGGCATGCACCTGCGCGATGTCTTTGCCGCTGATCCGGACCGTTTTTCCCGTTTCAGCCTGACCCTGGATGACCTGCTTCTGGATTGGTCGAAGAGCCGGATCGACGATGCCGCGATGGAAGCGCTCTTCGATGCGGCGCGGGCGGCCGGCGTCGAGGCCCTGCGCGATGCCATGTTCGCCGGCCAGCCGATCAACAGCACCGAGGGCAGGGCCGTGCTCCACGTGGCCCTGCGCGGCGCGCCGGAGGACGGATTTGCCGTCGATGGCGAGGATGTCATGCCGGGCGTTCATGCGGTCCTGGATGCCATGGCGAATTTCGCCGATGCCGTGCGCAGCGGGCGGCTGACCGGCGCCACGGGCAAGGCCCTGACCGATATCGTCAACATCGGCATCGGCGGATCCGACCTTGGGCCGGTGATGGTGACGCACGCCCTCGCCCCCTACCACGACGGACCGCGCCTCCATTACGTGTCGAATGTCGATGGCGCCCACATGGCCGACACGCTGGCCGGCCTCGACCCCCGGACAACCCTGTTCATCATCGCCTCCAAGACCTTCACCACCGTGGAGACGATGACCAACGCGGCATCGGCCCGCGCCTGGATTGCCGGCGCCCTGGGCGAGGAGGCCGTCGGCCAGCACTTCGCCGCCGTGTCCACGGCGCTGGACAAGGTGGCCGCCTTCGGAATTCCCGCCGACCGGGTCTTCGGCTTCTGGGATTGGGTCGGCGGCCGCTACTCGGTCTGGTCGGCCATCGGCCTGCCGGTCATGATCGCCATCGGTGCGGACGATTTCCGCGCCTTCCTTGCCGGCGCCCGCTCCATGGACCGCCATTTCCGCACCGCGCCGCTGGAATCCAGCCTGCCGGTCATCCTGGGGTTGATCGGCTACTGGAACCGCCGGGTCTGCGGCTGGCCGACGCGCGCCGTCATCCCGTACGACCAGCGTCTCGACCGCCTTCCGGCCTACCTCCAGCAGCTCGACATGGAATCCAACGGCAAGGGCGTTACCCGTGACGGCGACCCGGTGGACGGGGTCACGGGCCCCATCGTATGGGGCGAACCCGGAACCAACGGCCAGCATGCCTTCTTCCAGTTGATCCACCAGGGGACCGACATCATCCCCGTCGAGTTCATCCTCGCTGCCACGCCGCACGAGGCCGCCAGCGGCGAACATCATCCCCTGCTCATGGCCAATTGCCTTGCCCAGGCCGAGGCCCTGATGCGCGGGCGCACGTTTGAGGAGGCACTGGAACAGGCGCGGGACAAGGGGCTGTCCGGCGACGAGGCCGAATTCCTGGCGCGCCATCGAAGCTTTCCCGGCAACCGGCCCTCGATCACCATCCTGCATCGCCAATTGACGCCCTTCGCACTCGGCCGCCTCATCGCGCTCTACGAGCATCGCGCCTTCGTCGAGGCGGCCCTGTTCGGCATCAACGCCTATGATCAGTGGGGCGTGGAACTGGGCAAGGAACTGGCGACCGCGCTGCTCCCGGTGGTCAAGGGCGAGGCGAAGCCTGAAGGCCGCGACAGTTCGACCGCCGGCCTCGTCACGGCGCTCGCCCGCCTGCGCGAGGCCTGAGGCGATGGATATTCGCGCGGTCCTCTTCGACAAGGACGGGACGCTGATCGACTTTCATGCCACCTGGGCGCCCTTCGCCCGGGTCATGGTCGCCGAGGCCGCCGCCGGCGATCCGGAGCGCATGAAGCGGATGCTGGCGCGTCTTGGTCTCGACCCGGAAACCGATCGCTTCCGCGCCGGTTCGGTGCTGGCGGCGGGAACCGGTGCCGACATGGCGGCCATCCTCTGGCCGGACGTGCCGGCGTCTGCGCTGGCCGCATACACCACCGCGCTCGATGACCGTGCGTCGAGCCATGGCGGCGACCATGCCGTTGCCCTGGCCGGGATCCCGGATGCGCTGCAGGGGCTGCGGGCCGGCGGCCGGACGCTCGGCATCGCAACGAACGATTCCGCCCGCGGCGCCAGGCGCACGATGACGGGCCTGGGCCTCGACCATCTTTTCACGGCCATCCTCGGATATGATTCCGTGCCCCGCCCGAAACCCTGGCCGGACATGGTCGAAGCCTTTGCAGAAGATGCGTCCGTGCCGCTGGCCGCTGTCGCCATGGTCGGCGACAATGTCCATGACCTCGAAGCCGCCCGCCGGGCCGGTGCGGGACTGGCCGTCGGTGTGCTCAGCGGAACGTCGGCCAGGCAGGACCTCGCCTCTCTCGCCGACGTCGTTCTCGACAGCGTCGCCGACCTGCCGGCCTACCTGGCAACCCGCGAAACGGCATGAAAAAGGCGGCTTTCGCCGCCTGTTTCGTCGCTGGAGCAATTCAAGTGAACGTGGAAACCGGTTTCGCGTCCGGAAGTGCGAAAAACAACGAAACGAAAACCGGACCTGGCCTCAGTCGCGCAGTTCGCGCCGCAGGATCTTTCCGACGTTGGACTTCGGCAACTCTTCGCGGAATTCCACGTGGCGGGGCCGCTTGTAGCCCGTCAGGTTCTCCTTCGCGAAGGCGATGATGTCGGCTTCGCTCAGCGCTGGGTCCTTGCGCACGACAAAGATCTTCGGCACCTCGCCGGAATGCTCGTCGGGCACGCCGATGGCGGCGCATTCGAGGATGCCCGGATGCTGGGCCATGACATCCTCGATCTCGGTCGGATAGACGTTGAAGCCGGAGACCAGGATCATGTCCTTCTTGCGGTCGACGATCTTCACGTAGCCCTTGTCGTCCATGAAGCCCATGTCGCCGGACTTGAAATAGCCATCCTCGGTGAACACCCGCGCCGTTTCATCCGGGCGGTTCCAGTAGCCGGACATCACCTGCGGACCGCGGATGCAGATTTCGCCGACATCGCCGAGCGGAACATCCTGTCCCTCCTCGTCACGGATGGCGATCTCGGTGCCGGGAATCGGCATGCCGATCGTGCCGGAGAACTCCGTCGCATCGAACCGGTTGGCCGTCGCCACCGGCGAGGTTTCCGACAGGCCGTAGCCTTCCGAGATGACATTGCCCGTTACCTGCTTCCAGCGCTCGGCCACGGCGCGCTGCACGGCCATGCCGCCGCCCAGCGTCAGGATCAGGTTGGAAAAGTCGAGCTTGCGGAAATCCTCGTTGTTCAGGAGGGCGTTGAAGAGTGTGTTCAGCCCCGGGAAGACGTGGAACCGGTATCCGCCGATCTCCTTGACGAAGGCCGGGATGTCGCGCGGGTTGGGGATCAGCACGTTGAGCGCGCCCTGCTGCATGCCCATCAGCGCGTTCACCGTCAGCGCGAAGATGTGGTAGAGCGGTAGCGCGCAGATATAGATCATGTTCTCCGGCTGCGCCCGGCCGACATAGGCCGACTGCAGCCAGAGCGAATTCTGCGCCACGTTGGCCATGACGTTGCGATGAAGCAGTTGCGCGCCCTTCGACACGCCGGTCGTTCCGCCGGTATATTGCAGGAAGGCCGTGTCGTCGGGGCCCACGTCGGCGGCCTTGAAGCCGGATTGGCGTCCCTGCGCCAGCGCCCCCTTGAATGTCGCGTGTCCGGGCAGCGACCAGGCCGGCACCATCTTCTTGATGTGACGGACGACGAAATTGACGATCGTTCCCTTCAGGCCGCCCAGCATGTCGCCCATGCTCGCCACGATCACCGTCTTGACCGGCGTCCGCTTGACCACCGCCTCCAGCGTCGACGCGAAGTTCTCCAGGATGATGACCGCTTCGGCGCCGGAGTCCTTGAGCTGGTGCTCCAGTTCCCGCGGCGTGTAGAGCGGGTTGACGTTGACCACCACGTAGCCGGCCCGCAGCACGCCCATCATGGCGATCGGGTATTGCAGGATGTTGGGCATCATCAGGGCCACGCGGGCGCCGGGCTTCAGCCCCTGCTTCTGCAGGAACGCGCCGATGGCCGAGGACGCGTCCAGCAGGTCGCTGTAGGAGATCGTCTTGCCCATGCAGGAAAAGGCGGGCCGCGACGCGTAGCTCTTGCAGGCCGTCTCCAGCAGGTCACCCAGCGAACGGGCGCTCAGCGGCCCGATATCGGCTGGGATGCCGTCCGGATAGCTTGCGAGCCAGGGTTTGTCAGAGGCCGTTTTGGCGGTCATGGGTTCCTCCCCGGAGAATGGTGTGATGCCGGCCGTTGGCAGAAGTCAGATTAGCAGAATGGCAGGAAAATCAGCCAACGCTCATACGTGAAACTTACATTGACGTAAAGGTCAAAGATGCGCTCGCGCTACTGCCCGTAGCGCCGGGCTTCCTCCAGGTAGGCCAGTTCGTCCTCGCTGCTCGACCGGCCAAGCGCTTCGTTGCGATGCGGAAACCGCCCGAAGCGGGCAATCACGTCGCGGTGTTCGCGGGCGAATTCCAGGTTCTTCTCCCGTCCGAGCGCCTCGAACAGCGAGACGCAGCGCTCCTGGTCGTCGAGCCGCTCCGAATGCATGAGTGGCATGTAGAGAAACTGCTTGCGGTCATCGTCCAGCGATCGGTCCAGCCCCTTGTCCACCGCGTTGTGGGTGATCTGCGCGGCCAGCGTATCGGTTGCGAAGGCGCGTGCCTGGCGCCGGAACATGTTGCGCGGGAACTGGTCGAGCACGATGATCGCGGCGAGCGCCGAGTCCGCCTCGTGCCAGACGTCATCCGGCGGTTGATGCGCCACCTGGTCATGGATTTCGCGAAAGCGCCGCGTGATCGTGCCGTCAAGCGTATCGGACCCGTTGAACCAGTCCTCCGGGGTCAACTCGTCGAACCAGAAGTGCAGGACGTCGGTTTTCCAGCTGGTTGGCAGGGCAATGGTGTCCATTCTCGGTCCTTTCGTTCTGTTGGTTGCAACTATATAGGCATCCTGCGGGCCGGGAACGAGCCCGGCGGATACGCGAACCGGCGCGCCGCCCGGCATGAGCCGTTGTGTTCGCCCGCCGGAACACCAACATGGCCGGTGATGCCGCCTGCCTGCCGCCGCGAGCCGGCCCGCGCGGCTCCAGCCTGGCCGACAGGAGAATGGCCCGCACCCGATGGATCGTCCCGAACCCAGCCCCGAAGATCGACTGCGCCAGATCGAAAGGCCGGTGCGCCGCCGCGTGCTGACCGCTTCGGTCGCGGCAACCCTGGCATCGCTCGTCTGGCTCCTGCAGGCCTGGCTTGTCGCGGAACTGCTGGCCTCGTTCGTCACTCCGGATCCGGACGGTCCGGCCCCGGCCGGGCTGGTGGCGGCCTTCGTGGTCCTCGGCATGGCCCGCATCGCCATCAATGCCGTTGCCGAAGGAAGTCTGGTCCGCGCCGCGGAAGATGCGCTCGAATCCGCGCGATCCGGGTTGATCGGAAAGGCAGCCCTGGCCGGTGGCGATGCCCTGCCTTCCGCCGATCTCGCCTCTCTGGCGGCCGAGCGCCTGGATGCCGTTGCGCCCTGGATGACGCGCTACAGGCCGGCCACACTGAGGATGGCGGTCGTCCCGCCCGTCATCCTCCTGCTGGCGGCTGTCACGTCCTGGGCGGCAGCCCTGATCCTCTTGGTCGCCGGGCCGCTGATCCCGCTGTTCATGGCGTTGATCGGTATGGCTGCCCGCGAGGCCAGCGAACGCCAGATGCGCGAGATCGGATCCATGAACACGCTTCTGGCCGAACGCATCCGCGCCATGCCGGACATGATCCTGCTCGACGCCACCGGCAACGTGGTGGCGGATTTCGCCCGCGCGGCCGAGCGATTGCGGGCGCGCACCATGGCCGTTCTGCGCATCGCCTTCCTGTCGTCGGCAGTGCTGGAGCTGTTCGCGGCGCTCGGTGTCGCCATGATGGCGGTCCTTGTCGGCTTTTCGCTGCTGGGTGAAATCCGGTTCGGCACCTGGGGCGCGCCGCTCGGCCTGGGGGAAGGGATTTTTCTTCTCCTGCTGGCGCCGGAATTCTTCCAGCCGCTGCGCGACTTCGCCGCCGCCTGGCATGACCGGGCAGCCGCGCTCGCCGTCGCCGGCGAACTGGCCGCGGCAGAAACCGGAATGCATGCAGGGATCCTGGGGCAGGGCGGTGCTGCGGCCCCGCTGCCCGGTCCGGCCACCATCCGGACACATGGCCTCGCCTGGGCGCCACAGGGCGGACGCACGCTGGACCTGCCGGACGTCGAAATCGCGGCGGGGCAATCGGTCGCGGTGACCGGACCGAGCGGGTCCGGCAAGTCGACGCTGCTCGCGCTCCTGGCCGGCCTTCTGCGCCCGGGCGAAGGCTGGGTCGAGGTCGCCGGAATTCCCCTTGACGAGGCAGTGGCGGACGCCTGGCGCGCCCGCATCGGCTGGGTCGGGCAGGCGCCGCACTTCCTGAACGCGACCCTGCAGGCCAACGTGGTGCTCGGCACCCGCGCCGATGCCGCGCGGTTTTCCGCCGCGGCGGGGGAGGCGGGACTGGTTGAGGCCATGGCTGCCATGCCTGATGGCGAACGGACCCGCCTTGGCGAACTGGGTCAAGGCGTTTCGGGCGGCGAAGCGCGGCGCATCCTTGTCGCCCGTGCCCTTTGCAAGGGGGCCGACGTCATCCTCGCCGACGAGCCGACGGCCGACCTCGATGCCGCGACCGCCGCCCAGGTGACGGACGCGCTTCTCGCCGCCCATCGCGCCGGCGCGACGCTGGTCGTGGCGACCCACGATCTGGCCCTCGCCGAAAGGATGCATCAGCGCATCGACCTGGAGGCCCGGCAATGATGCGGTTGTTGCGGATTGCCTGGGTCGTCATGAAACCGCAGGCCTGGTCGCTCCTGCGGGGCGCGCTGCTCGCTTTCATCGTACTGGTGGCGGGCGCCGGGCTGCTGGGCCTGTCCGGCTGGTTCATCACCGCCGCCGGCGTGGCCGGGCTGGCGGGCATCGGCATCGGCTTCGATTTCTTCCGGCCGAGCGCCGGAGTGCGCTTCCTCGCGCTGGGGCGGACCGCCGCCCGCTACGGTGAACGGGTTCTGACCCATGACGCGGTGCTGCGCAGTCTCGCCGCCCTGCGCATTCGGCTGCTGCGTGCGCTGGCGGCACAGCCTTTCGACCGGATCCTGGCCCAGAGAACGGCCGAACGCGTCAACCGCCTGACCATGGATGTCGATGCGCTGGACGGTGTCGCGCTGCGCCTGGTGATCCCTGTCGTTTCCGGCCTGCTGGCCCTCGCACTGGTCTTCGGCCTGCTCTGGGTCCTCGTCGGTGCTTCGCTCGTGTGGTGGCTGGCCTTGAGTTATCTGGCGGGAACGCTTGCGGCGCTGGCATGGGTCTTCTGCTTTGCCCGCAAGCCGTCGCGGGCAGGGCAGATTTTCCTGGACGCGTGCCGGATCCGGGTCGCCGACCTGCTTCGCGGCCGCCGGGAACTGGCCGTTGCCGGCCGTCTCGACCGGTGGCTGAAGCTGGCGCAGGCCGCGGCCCGTCGCCGCTCCGCCGCACGCCTCGCGCAGGATCGCGTCGAGCGCGTCACGGGGGGCGCCATTGCACTGGCCGAACTGGTGGCGCTGGCCGGCGCCCTGCTCCTCGGTGCGGCGCTGGTCCGCGCGGGAACCGTGGATGCGCCGCTTGCCGCCCTGGGCTTTTTCGTCACGCTGGCGCTGGGCGAGGTGGTTGCGCCCTTGCGGCGCGGCCTGGCCGAATATGGCCGCATGGCCGATGCTGCCGGACGCATGGCGCCGCTACTCGAGGAAACGGCGGCAGTGCCGGTCCTGGAGGCATCGGAATCGGGCGCGGTGGACATTTCCCGGGGCCTGGAACTGAGGGCTGTCACGTTTGCCTATCCGAACGCTGCCGCCCCGGTCGTCGACGCCGTCACCGTGACGGTTGCACCGGGGGAAACGGTGGCCCTGACCGGCCGCAGTGGCAGTGGCAAATCGACGCTGCTGGCCATGGCCGCCGGGCTGGTCGCGCCGCAATCGGGCGAGGTGCGGGTCGCCGGCTTGCCCCTGGGTGCCATGGATGGCACCGCCTTGCGCGGTCTCGTGACCATGCTGCCGCAACGCAGCCAGCTCGTCAGCGGCACGATCCGGGAAAATCTCGCCTTGGCCCGGCCGGGTCTGGCCGAAGAGGAGGCATGGGCGGTGCTGCGCGCCGCCCGGCTGGAAGGCGTGATTGCCGCGCGGGGCGGACTGGACAGCCCGCTCGGCGAATCCGGCGCCGGTCTATCGGGGGGTGAAGCGCGCCGGCTGGCGCTGGCTCGAACCCTCCTTCGCCGGCCCGCCGTTCTCCTGCTCGACGAACCGACGGAAGGTCTCGACCGGGAAACCGCCGATGGCGTGCTGGCTGGCATCCGCGCCATGTTGCCGCGGGCGGCCATTCTGCTGGCGTCGCACCGGGAGGCGGAAAAGGCATTTGCGGGCCGCTGCGTCACGATCGGGTCATAAAATGCATTCTTGATACAGGATATTGACCTGGGTCAAGGTCGGCTGGCCGGTGCGACAACATACATCATTGTATTAAGATGTATTAGGTGTACATCTTTGCACAACAGTCGACGAACGGAGTTTCTCCCATGGATATCGACATCGTCGAGCTGTCACGCCTGCAATTCGCGATGACGGCCCTTTATCACTTCCTGTTCGTGCCGCTCACGCTCGGTCTCTCCATCATCGTCGCGATCATGGAAACCGTCTACGTGATGACGAACCGGCCCATCTGGCGCCAGATGACCAAGTTCTGGGGTACGCTGTTCGGGATCAATTTCGTTCTCGGTGTCGCCACCGGCATCACCATGGAATTCCAGTTCGGCATGAACTGGAGCTATTACAGCCACTATGTCGGGGACATATTCGGCGCGCCGCTGGCCATCGAGGGTCTCATGGCCTTCTTCCTGGAAGCGACCTTCGTCGGTCTGTTCTTCTTTGGCTGGGACAGGCTTTCGAAAGTCCAGCATGCCATCGTCGCCTGGCTGGTCGCCATCGGCTCGAACTTTTCCGCCCTGTGGATTCTCATCGCCAACGGCTGGATGCAGAACCCGGTCGGTGCGGCGTTCAATCCCATGACCATGCGCATGGAGATGACCAGTTTCTTCGACGTCCTGTTCAACGAGGTGGCGCAGGCCAAGTTCGTCCACACCGTTTCGGCCGGATACGTTACCGCCTCGGTCTTCGTTCTCGGCGTTTCGGCCTGGTATCTGCTGAAGGGCCGCCATGTCGAACTGGCCCGCCGCTCCATCGCGGTTGCCGCCAGCTTCGGCCTCGCCTCGGCCCTGTCCGTCGTGGTGCTGGGCGACGAATCCGGCTACTCGGCCAGCCACTCGCAGAAAATGAAGCTGGCAGCCATCGAGGCCATGTGGGAGACCGAGCCGGCCCCGGCCCCCTTCACCCTGTTCGGCATTCCGGACCAGCAGGCCCGCGAGACCCGCTATGCCATCCACGTGCCCTATGTCATGGGCCTGATCGGCACCCGCTCGCTGACCCAGCAAATCCCCGGCATCGCCGAACTGGAGAACACGGCCGAGAAGCGCGTGCGTTCCGGCATCACCGCCTATGACGCGCTCGTCGCCATCCGTGAAAACCGCGGCAACGTTCCGGAAGACGTGAAGAAGACCTTCGAGGCGCACAGCGCCGATCTCGGCTTCGCGCTTCTCCTGCGCCGCTACGTCGATGACCCGCGCCAGGCCAGCGAAGCGCAGATACGCCAGGCCGCCGAGGACACCGTGCCCACGGTCTGGCCGCTGTTCTGGGCCTTCCGGATCATGGTCGCGCTGGGCTTTTCCTTCATCGCCGTCATGGCCTATTTCTTCTGGCGGGCCAGCTTCCGCGGCATGGATTTCCCGCGCTGGGCACTCACCCTGGCCGTGGTCATCATTCCGGCGCCGTGGATCGCCGCCGAACTCGGCTGGTTCGTCGCCGAATTCGGCCGTCAGCCGTGGACGGTCGATGGAGTCCTGCCGACGGCCCTGTCGGTCTCGCACCTGTCCGTCGGCGACCTGCTGATCACGCTGACCGGCTTCGTGCTCTTCTACTCGGTGCTCTTCGTCATCGAGATGGGTCTGATGATCAAGTACATCCGCAAGGGCCCGACCGCCGACGTCGAGGAAACACGGGCCTGGATGGCTCGCCATGAACACCGCCTGCGCACCACCGACGGCAACGTCCCCGGTGCCCTTCCTGCGGAGTAAGAGCCATGATCCTCTATCAACTCGTCGATTACGATACGCTTCGCGTCATCTGGTGGCTGCTGCTCGGCGTCCTGCTGATCGGCTTCGCCCTGACCGACGGCTTCGACATGGGGGTCGGCGCGCTGCTGCCCTTCGTCGCCAGGACCGACGTGGAACGCCGCATCGCCATCAATACCGTCGGCCCGGTCTGGGAAGGCAACCAGGTCTGGTTCATCCTTGGCGGCGGGGCCATCTTCGCCGCCTGGCCGCCACTCTACGCCGTCTCCTTCTCCGGCTTCTACCTTGCCATGTTCGCGGTCCTGGCCGCGCTCATCCTCCGTCCGGTCGGCTTCAAGTACCGCTCCAAGCGGGAGCAGGCGGCCTGGCGCAGTGGCTGGGACTGGGCGCTCTTCGTCGGCGGCGCCGTGCCGGCGCTCATCTTCGGCGTCGCCGTGGGCAACGTGCTGCAAGGCGTTCCCTTCCGGCTGACCGACGACCTCTTTCCCGTTTACGAGGGCGCCTTCTACGCCAAGTTCCTCGGGCTGCTGAACCCCTTCGCCCTGCTGGCGGGCGTGGTGTCCCTGTCCATGCTGCTCATGCATGGCGCGGCCTGGCTGACGGTGAAGGCGGACGGGCCGGTGGCCGAGCGTGCGCGCCGCTACGGATCCGTCGCCGGCATCGTCGCCATCGCCGGCTTCGCGCTCGCCGGCCTGTGGCTCGCTTTCGGCATGGAAGGCTACCGCATCGTCGGCGCCGTGGCCGTCGATGGCCCGTCCAATCCGCTGCACTCCGAGGTCGCTCGCGACACGTCCTGGCTCGCCGCCTATGGCGCGCGTCCATGGATCGCCATCGCGCCGGTCCTTGGCTTTGCCGGCCTGGCACTCGCCGTGCTGCGGCTGCGTGGCGGCGGCGAGGTCTCCGCCCTGCTGTTTTCCAAGCTCGGCATCCTCGGGGTCATCTCGACGGTGGGCCTGACCATGTTCCCCTTCATCCTGCCGTCGTCCATCGATCCGCGATCGTCGCTGACCGTCTGGGATGCCTCGTCATCCCACCAGACGCTGTTCGTCATGCTGGTCGTCACCGTCATCTTCATGCCGCTCATCCTCGCCTATACGGCCTGGGTCTACAGGGTGCTCTGGGGAAAGGTGACCAGCGACGATGTCACCGCCAATTCCGATTCGGTCTACTGAGACGGCCGGGAAAGGATCAATCGATGTGGTATTTTGCCTGGCTCCTGGGACTTCCGCTCGCGGCCGGTTTCGCGGTCCTGAACGCCATGTGGCTGGAAATGCGCGAGGACATGCGTGTCGTCGAGGCGGCCGAACGCGAGGATGAAAAAAGGACGGCGGGCGCCTGAGCCTCCACCGGCCGCCACCCTGTTCCACATGACCCCGCTGCCCGCCGGGCCTCGCCCCCGCGGTTTGCCATCATGCCGCTGCCGTCTTGTGCGTGTTGTCACAGTACTGTGAGAGTTGTTCGGTCAGTATAGCCGGGCATTGGTGCCGGCCAGCAGACAAATTGACTGGCTTCGGTGCGCGGAGCGGCGATTATTGTGCTATCGTTGGGTCCGGAAACTGGTACGCCGAGGAGGATGATCATGGCCGGAACCGTCTCGAAGCTTGCGCTGGCACTGGCCGCGATGGCCGGTGCGGCGATGACGGCCGCTCCGGCGGTCGCCGCGGCGAAGACCGACCAGATCGCCATCGAATACAAGGTGCCGGCCAATCCGGATTTCAAGCCGATGTACGAGATCCTCCGGCAGCAGCAGGTGCTGGAAAAGACGGAGATCTTCCTGAGCCCCTTCAAGCTGCCCCGCAAGGTCGTCTTCCAGTTTTCCGAGTGTGCCGGCGAGGACGATGCCTTCTACGGCGATAACACGATCACCATGTGCTACGAACTGGTGAAGCGGCTCGTGGACACCATGCCGAAGGATATCCAGTTCAAGCGGTTCGAGACCGTCGATACGGTCATCGGCCCGCTGGTGGATACCATCCTGCACGAATTTGCCCATGCGCTCTTCGACATCCTGCGCATCCCGCTTTTGGGCCGCGAAGAGGATGCCGCCGACCAGGTCGCGGCCTACATCTACCTGCAGTTCGACGAGAAGATCGCCAAGCGCCTGGTCTTCGGTACCGCCTACAATTTCTACACGGAATCGCAGGCAGCCGGCGCGGCCCAGACGCGGGACCAGTTCAATACCGAGTTTTCCGAGGTGCACAGCACGCCGATGCAGCGCGCCTTCAACCTCCTCTGCATGGCCTACGGCTCGGATCCGGAGGCCTATCAGGGCCTCGTGGAATTGAAGTTCCTGCCCGAGGAACGCGCCGAAACCTGTGGCGAGGAATACGAACAGGTCCAGGATGCGGTGGAGGCCCTGATCCGCCCGCACGTGGACATGGAAAAGATGCGGGAAATCTCCGACAGCGCCTGGCTGGATCGCGTGCGTGCCAAGAGCGCGCAATGGCGCGGATCGGTCGTGCGCAAATGATGCCGGCCGGCTCCGGGACGCGCCGGGGGTGGGCTTGGTGCAGCAATCTCCGGTGGTGATGCCGCGAGAATAAAATGCAGGGTTAAAGAATAGAATGCTCAACCCAGGGTGGTTGAGCAAACAACCCTGAATGGCTTGGAGTACTGCCCGGCGTCATCTCCGCTTTTTTATCCGGATGGCGCCTTTTTTATCATTTTCACCCAAGTCAGAGCCACCTTCATGCTCGTAGTGTGACATATCGCACAGGAATTAACCTATTGTCTGATAAACACTTGTCATTCTTCATCAGTTGATGAACCATAACCCTGTGGGGACCCGATGTGAATTTGGAAGGCTTCTTGCCTTTCGAAGGCACTGCAGAGGAGTGGCAGTATGATTGTGAATTCACCCATCGAGTTAGTCTTCACGAACCTGTTTTACCGGCTCAAGGACTTCCTTGATGAACAGGACGTCTATCTGAAGTTGGAAGGCTTCAACGTCACCGGGTCGATAAAGATCAAGACGGCGATCGGACTGATCGAGGACCTGGAGAAGGAAGGCGCAATCGAGCCGGGACGCTCCAACATTGTCGAATCCTCGTCCGGCAATCTCGGCATTGCCTTGAGCCTTGTCTGTGCCGCCAAGGGCTACAAGTTCACCTGCGTCACCGACCCGAATGCCAACCAGGCCAACATCCGCGGCATGCAGCTCTACGGTGCCAATGTGGTTGTCGTCGACAAGATCGACGCCCATGGCGGCTATCTCGAAACGCGCCTTCGCATGATCGACAACATGCTGAAGTCGGATCCGAACGCGGTATGGCTGAACCAGTACGCCAACCTCTCCAACATGCGCGCCCACATGAACAAGACGGCGATGGAGATCGCCGAGGAGTTCGAGAAGGTCGACTGGGTCTTCGTCGGCTCGGGAACGACAGGAACGCTTTGCGGTGTCTCGCGGCGCCTGCACGAGATCTACCCGGACGTGAAGATCATCGCGGTCGAGCCCGAAGGGTCGATCACCTTCGGTGGCGTGGCCGGAAAGCGCAACATCCCCGGCATCGGCACCAGCGTGCGACCGCCCCTGGCCGACTACGCCGAGCCCGACGACATCGTCTACGTCAACGAACGCCAGACGGTGAACTCCTGCCTCGCTTTCGCCAGGGATTACCATCTTCTCGTTGGCGGCAGCACCGGGTCTGTCCTGGCGGCGATCAAGAATTATGCCGGCAGTTTCGCGCCGGGCGACAAGATCGTCGCGATTTCCCCGGACCTGGGCGATAAGTACTTGGATACGATCTACAATGCCGAATGGACGGAGAGAGTGTTCAAGCCACGCATCGTTGCGGAAGCGTAACGCGTTCCGGCGCCCGGGCCGAAACGGCCGGCGCGGCCGGAATGCAGTGTGAATGAACAGATGGAGCAAGGTGGCAATCCAGTCTGGCCCGGATTGCGCTCCAAAAGGGAGCTTGAATGCGAACTGTCCCGAAATTTCATGTGGTTGGTGGTGACGTTGTCAAGGAGATGGTCGAGAGTTCACGTGCAGAGATTTTCGCAACGGTCGAGAAGGCCTACCGGCTGCACGCGGCCGGGAAGTCGGTCAATCCCGACAGTTATTTCCTGCGCTATCCGGACAACCCCAGTGCGCGCATCATAGCACTGCCGGCCCACCTGGGCGGCGACGTGCAGCGCAGCGGCATCAAGTGGATCGCCAGCTTTCCCGAGAACATCAAGGACAACCTGGCGCGTGCCTCGGCGGTCCAGATTCTCAACGATGCCACGACCGGCTACCCGCTGGCCTGCCTCGATGCGGCGCTGACGAGCGCGACGCGGACGGCCGCCTCGGCGGCGCTCGCGGCGGAGAACCTCGCGCCGGCGCCCTTCGAGGGCACGCTCTGCGTGGTCGGCACCGGGGTCATCGCCCGCACCACGATCGAGTGGCTGCTGTTCCGCGAATGGAAGTTCGACCGGATCGTCCTCTTCGACCTGAGCCGCGCGGAAGCCGACCGGTTCGCCAACTGGCTCCGCACCGAGCACGGCCAGGCGGTCGAGATCGCCGACAGCCTCGAGGGCGCGATCCGCGCGTCGTCGCTGGTCCTGTTCACGACCACCTCAGCAACGCCTTACGTCGAGGACGCGTCCTGGTTCGACCATGCGCCGACCGTGCTCCACGTGTCGCTGCGCGACATCTCGGCCGATATCATCCTGGGTGCCCAGAACATTCTCGATGACGTCGAGCACTGCATGAAGGCCAACACCTCCGTGCACCTGGCCGAACAGAAGACCGGGAACCGCGACTTCGTCGATGGAACGCTCGTCGATGTCCTCGAGGGCAAGGTCAGGCCGGACAAGGCCCGGCCGCGGATCTTCTCGCCCTTCGGTCTCGGCGTCCTCGACGTTGCGGTGTGCAACATGGTCCTGGAGCAGGCCGTCGCGAAAGGGAAGGCATTGGAAGTGCCCAATTTCCTTGCCGGCTCGACACGTTGGTGACGCGGCCGCACAGGCGCAGTCATATTTGAAGACCGTCCAGCACGCGGATGACGCAAGCCCCCGATCCCCGATCAGGCTGGTCGTCCTTCCGCAATGGGAGAAGAAAAATGGACGCCAAGACAGAGACAACGACAATCCCGGCCGTCTGGTCCTGCAACGAGTGGGATCCGCTTGAGGAAGTGGTCGTCGGCAACCCGCTCAACGCACGGTTCCCCTACGCCGACCCGAGCACCCGGCTGGCCGAGTATCCCGATCGTGAGCTGGACAAGATCCCGCAGGGGCCGTTCCCCCAGTACATCATCGACGAGGCCGAGGAAGACCTGAACACCTTCGTCAAGGCGCTGGAAGGCGAGGGCGTCAAGGTCCGCCGCCCGGCGACATGGCCGCATGATGCCAAGTTCTCCACCATCAACTGGGAGACCGAGGGCTACTACAACTACTGCCCGCGCGACATCATGCTCGTCATCGGCGACCAGATCATCGAAACGCCCTGCGTGATCCGCGGCCGCTCCCAGGAGACCTTCTCCTACCGCGAAATGCTGATGGATTACCTGAAGGCCGGCGCCCGCTGGTACAGCGCGCCCAGGCCCATGCTGCTGGACTCGCTCTTCGACGTCGACATGAGCAAGCCCGTGCCGCGCAACGACGAACCCGCCTTCGATGCGGCCAACATCCTGCGCTTCGGCCGCGACCTGCTCTACCTGGTCAGCGCGACCGGCAACGAGATGGGCGGCCAGTGGCTGCAGACCATGCTCGGCGACGAGTTCCGCATCCACTATTTCAAGGACGTCTATTACGGCAGCCACATCGATTCCACCTTCGTTGCGCTGAAGCCGGGCCTGCTGCTGGCCAATCCGTCCCGCGTCAACGAGGACACACTGCCGGACATGTTCAAGAACGGCAAGTGGAAGGTTATCTACAGCCCGCCGATGGAGAACACGGAACGCTACAGCGCCGACTATCTCGACAAGGCGATCGCCAGCGACTGGATCGACATGAACTGCTTCAGCATCCGGCCCGATCTTTGCGCCGTCGATGCCGACCAGTCGGCCCTGATCAAGCTGCTGGAAAGCGAGGGCATCGATGTCATGCCCATCAAGTTGCGCCACTCCAAGATGATGGGCGGCGGGTTCCACTGCATCACGCTGGACGTGCGCCGGCGTGGGGTGATGGAGAACTATTTCGACTGATCCGCGGCGGCACGTCGCGGAACCGGTCAGGACAGGGAGCGAGAAGGCATGACGGCCGTCTGGGGAGCAATTGTCCTCGTCATCCTGACGCTGGTGGCATTTGCCGCCTGGCGGCGCTACCTCTGGGCCGCGGAGGACACCGGTCCGCTCGGCGGGGAAACCCACGAGCACGTCCTCACCGACCGGTTCGGACCGGCAAGTCTTGCCAACGCGTCGCACCAGAAGGGCGTGCTCTGGCTGTCCGACGTGTTCAGCCGGACCGCCGCCCGCTATCCGGACCATCTTGCCCTCCAGGTCCCCCACACCGGCGAAAGCCTGACCTACGCCGAACTCGACGCGCGGACCGATACGATCGCCGCCGCGCTCGAAGCCTTCGTGGACGGGCCGGACCAGGTCGTGGCGGTCGCCATGTCGCAGGACAATGCCGACATCGTGGCGGCTCACCTCGGCATCCTGCGCGCCGGCGGCGTGCTGATGTTCCTCGACACCACGATGCCGGACAGCCTCATCGAGCACATGCTCGACGATGCCCGGCCGGTGGTGATCCTGACCCGGGGCGGTGCGGCGTTCGGCGACTATCCGACGCTCGACATCACCGCCCTGGCGCCCGGCGCGAGACCGGTCGGCCAGAGGCCCTGGCTGGATGATCCGGCGCAGCGGCTCGCGACGATCTTCTACACCAGCGGAACCACCGGAAAGCCCAAGGGCGTCGAATGCCCCCATGCCGGGTACATCAACCTGGCGCTGACCTACGCCGACTATTTCGACTTCATCCCGGGGATGGATTCGACTTCCCTGACCTCGTCGCTCGGCTATGACGGCTCGATCTCGGAAATGTACAGCGCCTGGGTCTGCGGTTGCGCCGTCACGCTGCTGACCAAGGAACAGATCCGCTCCGGGCCGGACCTCGTCCCGATCCTCGTCGAGGCGGAAGTCACCGCCCTCTTCTGCCCGCCGGTCCTGCTGACGACGCTGACCACCAATCCGGAGCAGGACCTGCCTTATCCGGTCTGCCGCTACATCATTCCCGCCGGCGAGGCCTTCCCGCCGGCGCTGGTGGAGCCGTGGACGCGCGCGCGTCGCCAGATCATCAATACCTACGGCCCGACCGAGGCCAGCACGGACACGAGCCGCCAGAGCCTGCGTCCCGGCGAGGCGATCACCATCGGTTCGCCCTTTCCGAATGTCTCCTATGTCATCCTGGATCCCGATGGCGACGACTCGCTGCCATTCGGCGAAACCGGCGAACTGTGCATCGGCGGCGTTCATGTCGCGCGTGGCTATCGCAACCTGCCCGAAGAGACCGCGAAGAAGTTCGTCACCCATCCCGTTCACGGCCGCCTTTACCGGTCCGGCGACCGCTGCCGCATCGACCCGGTCTCCAGGCGGGTGCACTACCTCGGGCGCATCGATGCCCAGTTGAAGGTACGCGGACACCGCGTCGAGACCCAGGCGGTCGAGGATATCCTGCAGAACCAGTTCGCCGAGATCGAAGCCGCCGTCCTGGACTACCAGAACGAGGCGCTCGTCGCCTTTGTCGCCGCCCCTTCGGTCATGCAACCCGGAGACAGGGACGTCGCGCTCGCGCCCGATGAGTGGGCGTCAGGGGTGCTTGCACGGCTTGCCGGCCAGTTGCCGGAACCGGCGGTTCCGACCAGCATCTATCTGGTCCGGAATTTCGTCATGAAGGCGGTTTCCGGCAAGATCGACCGAAAGGCGCTGCCGGATATTTCCAGCTTCGCCGGCAGCGACGGGGAGAAGGCCGGTCGTACCCCCCGGGCAGCGGCGGCCGCCGCCACGGCCTCGCGTGACGAGGTCAGGGACGATCCGGAACTGGCCGAGATTCTCGGCCTCTGCCAGGACCTGTTCAAGACCGAGATCGGCGTCGACGACCGCTTTGCGGATGCCGGCGGCCATTCCATCCTGATCGCGCGGCTGGCCCAGCGGCTGCAGTCGAAGGGCTGGCAGGTGTCGGTTCGCTCCCTGATGAGCGACAGCGACACGGTCCGCAAGATCGTCACCCATCACCGCGCCGAGTTCGGCGGCGCTCGGCCGAAGGTGGAAAAGCTGGCGCAGGCCCCGGTCCGCCATGTCCGCGACGAGCAGGACGCGACGGTCCTGCCGATCGCCTGGTTCACCACCCTTCAGATGCTGTTCGCCCTTGTTCTCTACGCACCGGCGCTGGGCACCTTCCTGGCCCTGTTCGGCTACGTGGAGTTTGCAAGCCTGTTCACCACCGCCAGCCTGACCGCCTTCATCGTGGTCGGCATGCTGCTCTACGTGATCGGTCTGGCCGCGCCCTTCGCGGCCCTGGCCTGGGTCATGACGATCAAGCTCTTCCTCGGCGGCCATGCCTATCGCAACAACCTGTCGCCCGGCGCCTACCCGAAATGGAGCCGGATGCACCTGCGCGTCTGGTGCATCGAGCGCATGGAAACGACGGTTCTGCTGACGCTGGGCGCCATGTATCGCAGCGCGCCGCTTACGGCCTTCGTCCTCCGGCAGCTTGGCGCCGATGTCGGCCGCAACCTGCAATGCGCCCAGGACGCCGAACTGGCCGGCCCGCTCGACCTCCTGAGCATCGGCGACGATGTCGCGATCCAGACCGGCGCCTATGTGCGGACCACGCGCTGGGCGGACCAGACGCTGCATGTCGGCCCGGTGCGCCTGGAGGATCGCTGCAAGATCGGCATGCGGGCCGCGGTCGCCAACGACGTGACCGTCGGCAAGGGCAGCTGGATCACGCCGTTCACACCGGTCTTCGCCTCCGTCGGGGAAAACGAGATGTGGCAGGGCGCTCCGGCGCGCTGCGTCGGCGGCTATACCGACCTCAAGCGGACGGCCGCGGCGTGCCGCTACAGCTTGCCGATCAACCTCCTGGAGACGCTGAACGTCGCCATGCAGATCGGGATCTATTTCCTGGTCTCCATTGTCCCGACCGCCGTGATCCTGTGGATTGCCCGCGGGTTCATCCCGGTTGGCGAGGCCGCGTTGTCGGGCGCCTCCTTCACCTCGTTCGTGGCGGGCGGCGACAACCAGCTGCCACCCAATTATTTCATCATCACGCCGCTCTACCAGATCGTCTTTCACCTCTCGCTCTATGCCTTCCTGACCACCTGGGCGAGCACGGTCGCCACCTCGGTCCTGTCCAGCCTCTTCATCCGCCTGACCCCGGCCTCGCCCGGGCTGCTGCCGACGCGGGGCCTGCGCGCCGCGCTGCTGATCTACCGCATGAAGATGCTCAATGGCGTGCAGGGGGTCTGGACGTGGACGATCACCGGCCAGTACATGCGCTACCTGGCCGGCATGCGCCTGCCGCGAACCGGGGCGTCGGAATGCGACGTGATGTTCAACCTGGTGCCGGAAATGGCCTATTCGGCATCCAAGGTCTTCTGGTCCAACGGCTGCTACACGAACACGCTCGACTACGGCGCCGAACACGTCAAGCTGCGCCGGATCGAGATGCCGGAGAACTTCTTCACCGGCAACAACTGCGTTGCCGAGTACGGCCAGTTCCCGTCCGATTTCCTGCTCGGCGTATCGACGCCGGCCAGCGAGATCGATTTCCGGCGCCAGTTGCGCACCCTGCCGGACGAGCCGGTATCGATCGCGGGCCATCCGCCCATCCGGTTTGCCCATCCGCCCACCGAGGGCATTCCGGATGCCGACGAGATGCCGCGCTTCCCGCTGTTCCTGGCGCGCGTCCTGCTCAACGATATCTTCAGCATCGGCACCCTGCGGATCGTCGAAGGCCTCACTTTCACCGCCCTCTTTCTCGTCCTGCAACGCTACGGCTTCGAGGCCTTGTCCGGCGCGTTCATCTCCCTGCTCGTGACCGAGGCATGCCTCGTCGCCCTTTCCGCGGCGGTGAAGCTTGCCCTCGTCGGCCGCCGTTGGGGCCTCGATCATGCGACCCCCTTCTGGTCGATGCGTCACTTCACCTACTTCTTCGCCCAGGACTGCTTCTTCGCCTGGTGCCGTGGGCCACTCGGGCTGACGGCTGGAACGGTGCTGGCCAATCCGGTGCTGCGGCTCATGGGCTGCACCATCGGCAAGCGGACGATCGTCAGCAAGCCGCTCCAGTGCTTCGACTGGCATGCGGTGCGCTTCGGCGACGATTGCGTGGTCAACGGTTTCCTCCAGTTCCATTCCTTCGAGAACATGTACCTGCGGGTCAAACGCTGCACGGTCGGGGATCGCTGCACGGTTCCTTACGGCGCGACCCTGATGGGGGGCGCCGACATCGCCGACGATACGACGCTGAAGCCCCTGTCGCTGGTCCTGAAGGAAATGGTCCTGTCGCCCGGCTCCTACGAAGGCAGCCCGGCCGAGATGATCCGCCCGGCGACCATGAGGGCGGGCGAGCATCAAGCGAAGCCCGGCACGGAACCGGTTGCAGGCGGCGCGCTCGCCAAGGCCCGGCAACCGGTCGTGGCCGCACGGTCGGTGCCGTGATGCGCGGCACAGGGGACGGGGGTCTTGAAGACCATTTCGCGGCACTGGGCCGCATCTGCTCTCTCGCCGCGCCTTTGAACGATATCACAGTGGTCTCCATGCCCTACGTGGCGGGCGAGGCGCTCGACCGCCTTTGCCTGGCCGCCCTGTCCTTGCCGGAGCGGGAGAGGTTTGCACGGTTTCTCGCGCCGGCCGATGCGTCCCGTTTTGCCCGCCGGCGCGCCTTCCGCCGCTATTGCGCCGGCCTGGCGACCGGGGACGGTCAGCCGCTCGAAGCGCTGGATTTCGAGGAGACGGACGAGGGCCGGCCCGTCCTCGTCGCGGACCCGGGCATCTGGTTCAGCTTTTCGGCCTGCGACCGGGGCTTTCTCGCCGCCTGGTCGCGGACGCTGGCCGTGGGCATCGACTGGGAAGACCGGACCGAAGGCCTGCAGGCCGGCGATCTGGCCGAAGCCTTTTTTTCCGCCGGCGAGATCGCCCGGCTCCGGTCCGCGCCGCCTGAAAGGCGCGATGGCCTCTTCCTGCAGGTCTGGTGCCTGAAGGAAGCGGCGCTGAAATCCGTTGGCGAGGGCCTCGCCTACGGGCTTGATGCCTTCGAATTCACGCTCGACCCGGAGCCCCGGCTTGTGACCTGCCGGGAAGCGGGCGACAGGCCCGGTGTTGTCCTGTCCCGTATCCTGACGATCGACGGCGCCTGTGCGGCCGTGGTCTGCCGGGAGTTGGACCGCGCCATGGCGTGAGGCGGCTGTCGCCGTCCAGAGGAACGGTTCTTGACGAATGGAGGAGCGCACCATGAGGAGATGGATAACCGCATCGATCATTCTGGCCATGACAACCGGCGCCCTGGCGGACACCGCGCCATCGATCTGCCGGCTCCAGCCCGACGGCATGCCGGAAAGCTGGCGCCCTTCCGAGGCGATGACGCGGACGCTCGACGCGTCGCCCTGGACCGATGCCGAAAATGTAACGCTGAGGGCTGCCGTTTCCGCCGGCCTCGACGGGCTGATCGCCTTGTTCGCGAACAATCCCGATGCCGTCATGGTGCTCTGGGACGATTCCATCGAGATGCTGCTGCAGGTTACCTATTCCGCCGATGCGGACCCGGATCTGAGCGGCAAGGCCCGCGCCGCGGCCGGGGCAAACCTCTCCACGCTGATCGGCTCCTACGATGGCCTCGACCCGGCCTGGGCGGCCTGCAAGGAATACGATGCCCTGCTGCCGTTGGCGGTGTTCGCCCACCGTCTCTACGAACCCGGTGACAGCCGCACGGCGATGATAACGGCAAGGACGAATGCCTCGGCGCAGGATTGCGGATCGCTCGACGATGCGATCACCATCGACTATCGCGACCTCATGGCCGAGAAGGGGGTCCTCCCGGGCGAGATCGAGGACCTGTTCGACCTGGCCCTCTGGTCGATCTGGCTGACCGAGGCAGCGGTCTATCCCGACATCCGGCTACCGGCGGGCGCGGACCGCTTCGCACCGGAGGCCATGGACTATTTGCGCTCGCTGACGCTCGGGCTGGCAAGCAATTTCTCTGAAGGCGCGGACGGCCGGGAGTTCGAACTGCGTGCCCAACTCGCCAGGCAGATCGCCTACATTCCCTCCGACAACCAGCGCTTCCCGCTCTACGTCGCTGACATGCCCGAACTGCATCGCTTCATCCGCGAGAATTTCTATCCCGCCTTGCAGGCGGGCAGCTACGAAATCATCTCGTCTTTTGTCGATAC
Organism: Zhengella mangrovi; assembly: GCF_002727065.1. GTDB lineage: Bacteria > Pseudomonadota > Alphaproteobacteria > Rhizobiales > Rhizobiaceae > Zhengella > Zhengella mangrovi. Next base: position 24,849 of record NZ_PDVP01000025.1, read on the forward strand.
CTTGAGGCAATATGGCTGCACGCCGGCCAATGACCGTCAGGTGCGCGACGGAACGCGGTTCCTTCTGAAGGAGTTCGCCACCATCCGGCAGAGCTGGACGGCAGACGGCGGCATGGGCGACGGCGATCCCGGAACCGGCGCGTTCTCGGCCTGGGCCGCGATCCGCGGCCTGCGTGAGCGCATCCCGCTGACGCCGCAGGATGGAAACTATGGCGCTATCATCCGCAGCTGGTTGCCGGCGCCGGCATCGCCATAACGCAACCGGCCGCGGTGGAACCGCGCACGAGGGAGGAGGGGCCTGACATGGAAACGGCAACCCGGACAGCCTCTGCAAGACCGGCCGTCGACAACACGGACTGGCTGAAGACGGCCGCCATCATCTTCGTGGCTATCGACCATTTCGGCTACTATTTCATGGAAAGCGATCTGTGGTGGAGCGTCCTTGGCCGCTTTGCCGCACCCGTCTTCTTCTTCCTTCTGGGATACGGCAGGAGCACGCGGGTTCCCGCGCTCTGGATCGTCGCCGGGATCGTCCTCACCGTCCTCGACAGTGCCGGCAACGGCTGGACCTGGGTGGCGCCGAACATCCTGCTCAGCTTTGCCCTGATCCGGTGGATGAGACCCTTGGTCGTGAAACTTCTGGTGCGCCATGACGCGCTCGCCCTGGCCGTGATCGCGACTGCCCTGGTGGCCGCCGCGCCATTCGCGGGACCGATGATCGAATATGGCACCTCGGGCTGGCTCTGGGCCCTGTTCGGTCTCCTGCAACGCCTCCACGCCGATGCGGACCCCGGTCTGGCACCCGTTTCGACCTTGGCACCCGTCCGGTTCGGCCTCGTGGCCCTTGCGGCAGCGGTCTTCCTCTGGCGCGAACAGGCGGCCTACGGCTTTCCGGATCCGGCATTCATCACCTTCCTGGTGGAGATGGTCCTGCTTGTCGTGGTCCTCTATCTTTACCGGCGCGGTCCGAGTGCGCTGCAGCCGCCCGTCCCGGCCTCGTCGGTGCTGCGCTTCGTCGGGCGGCACACCTTCGATCTCTATGTCCTCCAGCTCCTCGCATCGGAGGCGCTTGTCGCGCTCGTCCCCGGCCTCGCGCCCTGACCGTGGAAGGCGTCAGACCATCGGCGGGTTCAGGTGGTCCAAGGCCCGCACGACCAGGCTGTCCTCGCCGGTCTCCAGGTCGCGCCGCGTGTTGCGGAACTCGATGTCGACCGGCACGCCGGCGCCCTCGTAGCAGACCATGTCCGGCGAATAGTAGATCTGGTAGGAGAGGTTGTAGTCCCAGCCGTTCGGCAGGGTTTTCTCCAGCTGGTAGGAAAAGATCCCGGCAGTGCGGTCGCCGATGATGGTCACGTGCGGCAGCTGCTTCATGGCGAGCGCGAAAACCTCCCCGCCACTGAACACCGCGTCGCAGGTCAAGAGCGCGATCGGCCCGGTGAACTGGTGCTCGCCTTCGGGCTCGACGTGCCAGGACTTGAGCTCCGACAGATCGTCGGCCCCCGGCCCCTGCTTCGTCTTGCGGTGGAAGACCGTGCGCCGCTGGTCGGTGAACCGGCTGACGATGGCGATGACGATGTCGTCGTCACCGCCGGGACAGTCGCGGATATCGACAATGATGCCCTTCAGCGCCGGGAAATCCTTGCTGATCCGGTCCAGCGCGGTGGTGAGCTTGCGTTTCTTGATCCCTTCGAGTTCGAGAATCCGCATGTAGGCGATATCGTCCGAACGGGAATAGGTGAGCATCCAGGCATCCGTTTTCCGGATCTTGCCGAAGCCGCGCTCCATCAGGGTCTTCTCGGTCGTCTCGAACAGCTTCTTGATCTGTTTCTCTGAAAATTCCTGGTAGAAACGTGCCTTGTCCTCGGGGTTGAAATACTTGTCGTCGTCGCCGATCTCGGCGTCGATTTCGACATGGCCATCCTTGAGCGGGCGTATCATGTCGCAAAGGACCTCGAACAGGGCGGCCTCGCTCATCCCGCCATGCACCTTGGGGCGGAACAATTCGTATTGCCGCTTCCAGTCAACGCCACGAAGTTCAAAGAACGGGTAGCGGTCGTTGAATGTTTTCCAGAAGATCTCGAAGTTCTCGATCGCATCGGACTTGCCCATCACATCCTCCGGATTGAGCACGAACTGGCTGAATCGTCGCAAGTAGTCTCTGATCATTGTTACGACTTTGCTCGATGTTGCGCGGAAACGAAAGGGTGCCCTCCATGGCGCTCCGCGTCAACGAATTGACCTTCGAGACCAGGCAAGGAATTCATCCGACGGCCCCCGCGCGAGGGGCGCCATGGCGCGGTCGCGCCGCCTGAAAGCCGCGACCGGTTGTCGCGGACCGCGCCCGGGTCTCCGGTCGGCTGTGGGTATAGCTTTGTTTTCATGAGGGAAAACACGTTCCGCGGCAGGCGGCCTGCACCCGTTAAGCATTCTTCGGCTGATCACGCTTTCCACTCGTAATCCAACTCGACGTCACAATAGAAATCCTGTAATAATAAAGTCGTTACTAATAAAGACTTCAAGGATCTGAATCTTCAGACGGGGAAAGTCCGAAGTAGAGTTATGTCTTGGGAAGGTGCGCAACCATAGGAGGTGCTGATGAGTAATTTCAAGACGAGGGCAATTCTGTTTTCGACCGCGCTGGTGGCCGGACTGTTTACAAGCGGTGTCAACGCGGCACCGGTGATGTCCTTCGAATTGCCGGCGCCCTCCGACACCGACGTGCTGCTCGTACATGGCCGGCACCGCGGTTGCCAGATGGGTTTCGTCCGCGATTGGGGCGAACGCGACTGGCATGCCCACCGGCGCGGCCAGGTGGTGGATTGCGAACCGCCGGGAGCGGGCGACGATGACGACGACGATGGCGCCAGCCAGGGCCCGGAAGTCGAGTTTTCGGAAGGATGCGTTTCGGTCGGCCCGCTGACCATGTGTCCCGGCGATAACTAGAGCAATACCAGCGAAAGCGGGTGCCGGTTTCGCGTCCGGAATTGCGATGCGGAACTGGTAATACCAGCGAAAGTGGGTGCCGGTTTCGCGTCCGGAATTGCGATGCGGAACTGGTAATACCAGCGAAAGTGGGTGCCGGTTTCGCGTCCGGAATTGCGATGCGGAACCGCTCGTCCGGGCTGGCTGTAGCCGGTCAGCGACAGCCGGCGCGGGCAGCGATGCCGTGGAGCCTTCGCGCGTCCTTGGCGCGTGCCCGTAGAGGTGACGGCGCGAACCCCGCGATCGGAATGATCAGGAGGATGGCCGCTGGTCGCGCAGCGCCGCGATCTCGGCTCTCAGCGCCTTGAGTTCGCTGATGATGGCGTTCTGGTCGTTGTGCAGTTCCTCGCGGTCCCGCGCCGCGGTTTCCTCGTGTTCCGCCTGCATGGCCGACACGATGATGCCGATGAAGAGGTTGAGCACCGTGAACGTGGTGCAGACGATGAAGGGGATGAAGAACAGCCAGGCCTGGGGATAGACCTCCATCACCGGGCGGACGATCCCCATCGACCAGCTTTCCAGCGTCATGATCTGGAACAGCGAATAGGCCGAGGCGCCGATGGAGCCGAACCACTCGGGAAACGAGGAGCCGAACAGGCGGGTCGCCATCACCGAGAAGACGTAGAATATCAACGACAGCAGGGCGAGAATGGACGCCATGCCGGGCAGGGCGGCGACAAGGCCGCCGACGACCCGGCGCAGCGACGGAACCACGCTGACCAGCCGCAACACGCGCAGGATGCGGAGCGCGCGCAGGATGGAGAGGCCGCCCGTCGCCGGAATCCAGGCGATCGAAACGACGATCAGGTCGAAAATCCGCCAGGGGTCGTGGAAAAAGCGCCACCGGAAGACGATGGCCCGCGCGATCAGTTCGGCCGTGAAGATCATCAGGAAAATGCGATCCATCGCGTAGAGGAAGGCGCCGAGCCGGCCGTCTGCCATGTCGGTCGTTTCCAGTCCGAGACCGATCGCGTTGATGACGATCAGCGTGATGATGGTCATCTCGAAAAGGTTGGATCGAACGAGCCTTTCCAGTGCTTGCATCGGGTCTGTCCCTCTCATCGTCCTGCCAGGTTGCCACGGGTGCCCGCCGGCACCGGGATCGACGGCATGTTGATGGCATTGGTGACGGCGCCGTTGACCAGATAGTCCGACATCTGCTCGGCCACCTGCAGCGCCACGTTCTCCTGCGCTTCCGTGGTCGACGCGCCGAGATGCGGCGTGCACACCACGTTTTCCATGTGGAACAGCGCGTTCTCCGTCGCCGGCTCCTCCTCGAACACGTCGATGCCCGCGCCCGCCACCTTGCCGCTCTTCAGCGCCGCCACGAGATCGGCCTCCACCACCAGGCCGCCGCGCGCGCAGTTGATGATCCGCACCCCGTCCTTCATCTTCGCGAAGGCCTGCGCGTCGACGATGCCGCGCGTCTTGTCCGTCAGCGGCGTGTGCAGCGTGATGAAGTCGGCGCGCGCGAACAGGTCGTCCAGTTCCACCTTCTCCACGCCCATCTCCACCGCCCGCTCCGGCGACAGGAACGGGTCGAAGGCGATGACGTGCATCTT
>NZ_PDVP01000026.1 GCF_002727065.1 Zhengella mangrovi
CCTACAAGGCTAGCAAAAGCGTCGTGTCTGGCGGCGGTGATATCTACTATGAGGGTGCGTTCTACTTCCCAGGACAAAAGCTGACCATTTCCGGCGGCGGAACGGTCACTTCACCTTCTCCGTTTACCTCATACGTTGCCGATATTATCGAATACACCGGCGGAGGCAATCTTTCCATTGGCGCTGATCCGAGTGCTTCTTCCGTACCAATTCCGGCCGGCCTCTTTGAAGGCGGGAACGTTCAGCAAGTACGGCTTATAGAGTAAAAATAAGGAACATAGAATCAATATATAATTATTGCCTTATCAATTTTACCTGTATCATTAATACATATTCGGTATTTTTTTGGCCACAATTACTCTGTTCAGCGTTTGGTGTGAAGGTAGAGCCATGCTTCGTAGGTTTGCTCGGGATCGCTCAGGAAATTTCGCCATCATCTCGGCCATCGCAGCTGCGCCCCTGATATTTGCCGTGGGGCTTGGGCTTGAATACAGCGACATCTCGGCTGAAAAGGCCAAATTGCAGAGCGCGCTCGACTCCGCCTCCCTGGCCGTGGCGCGCGAGGGCATCAAGCTCTCCAACGATATGGCCTACAAGATCGCCGACGAATATGTCCGGTCGAATTTCACCGGAGACATCAAAAGCGTCGCGGTCAACCGGACCGGCTACTCGGTGGCGGTTTCGGCGACCACGGAAAAGAAGCTGGCCTTCGGCACGATCATGGGCAACGAGACCTGGAAGATCGTCGGCCAGTCGGTGGCCGAGTATGCCCCGGCGCAATACGAGCTTTCGCTCGTGCTCGACACGACCGGCTCCATGGAGGGCGCCAAGCTCGCCGCCATGAAGGCCGCGGTCAACACGCTGATCGATGCGCTGTCGGTCCAGGTGACCAACAAGAGCGCGCTCAAGGTCGGCGTTGTGCCCTATGCCACATTCGTCAACGTCGGGCCGCAGTATGGGCCCCAGTTCGACGAGAACGGCAAGGTCGTCAACGGAACGGGCGCCGACTGGCTGGATACCAAGGGACTATTGAAATACCCGCAGCAAGACCTGGCAGCAGATGTCAACCGCTTTGAACTTTATCATGCCTTGGGTTTCAAGTGGCCTGGGTGCGTCGAAACGCGCATGGATACGCCCGGAAAGAGCTATGCGCTGACAGATGAACAGGCGAGGTCGACCGTATCCGCTTCGCTCTTCGCGCCAACGTTCGCAATCGACGAGCCGGATGATACCTGGCCGAACGGGTTCCCGAAATATCCCAACAACTACATCAAGTCAGCTGTGAAATTCACCGACCCGATTACGACCAAGATGGCGCGCTACGGTATTGCCAGGGTTGCCGGTCAGTGGACGCGAGATCTATCACTCCCCCTGAGCCTCGATACCTCACCGTCGATCTTCTATTCCAACGAGTCCGATCCGAAGGGGCCGGGGTACGGTTGCGAGACCGAGCCGCTGCTGCCGCTGACAAGCGATCTCAACAAGGTGAAGAGCAAGGTCAGCGTGCTGAAGGCAAACGGCTCGACCAACATCACCGAGGGCGTCCTGTGGGGCTGGCGGACCTTGTCCGACCGGGAGCCGTTCAGCGAGGGGTCCGCCTCCAACCACGGATCCCGCAAGATCATGATCGTCCTGACGGACGGCACCAACTCCTACGGCGTGCTGAACAACGACCTCAAGTCCGGTTACACCAGCACCGGCTACCTGGACGACAACCGGCTCGGCCCCAAGGTGTCGGGAACGGTCGACGCCACCACGCTGGCAATGAACGCGCAGACGCTGACGGCCTGCACGAATGCGAAGAATGACGGCGTCGAGATCTTCACGATTCGGCTGGAAGAGCCGAACATGGCGACCGGGACGCTGCTGCAGAGCTGCGCCAGCGGCAACGACCATTTCTTCGACAGCCCGAACCACGACCAGCTGGAATCGATCTTCAAGGAGATCAAGGACAAGCTGGTGACCGTTCGCCTCGCGTCATAGGAGATATGAACAATGGCGAAAGGTTGGTTCTTCGTCCTGAAGAACGGTATGGGCACGCAACCCTATCGCGTGGCTATCAAAGACGCATTGGAAGCACGCCTGGCTGTGTTTAAAAAATGTCGCGACGCAGAAATCGTTTATGCAGAACGGATGGAAGAAACCGGGATTGAGGCCGACACGATCCAAATAGGACACTTCCTGAACAGGCATCGATCTCGTGCCCGTATCTGCTATCGGCAAGAGCCAGCGAACGATTGCTGAGAAATCTGCAACTGTCCGCAGAGAGAGGCAGGGAATAGGGCTCCGTAGAGCCGTATTTCCTCCGTCGCACAAATATCTGTTTCGCGACCCTAGAAGTGAGATTGGATCGCGCAGCTATCTGCGGCCAAGGTCACTCTAACACAGACAAAAAAATGCCCGCCACAGCGTGGGGGGTCTGGCTCTGTGGCGGGCTGGTGCAATCTCAAGACAAGAGTGCTGCGACTTGCGCTTACAAAAGCTACAATGCCTCGCTTCGCAGGGTCAATATTCAAATTCGGCTATTTTACGGCATCTGATACCTTGAACAGTGTCAGGGCGCCTTGTCGGCAACACCATTTTTCTAGCACCCAGGTTCTGGCAACGAAATATTTATAAATCTTGTCGAAACTAGACTTGCACGCGGTCAACGAGGGGGCTGCAATAGCCGGTCTGATGTGGCACATCCTGATGGGGGATATCAGACCGGCTCTTTTTTGTTTCCGATCGAAAAATAATCTCACTCTTGGTTAGGAGGGCGGCCGACGGCCCTGACGGACGATCAGCGCGCCGAAGTTCGCAAAATGCGCGATGAGGAAGGGCGGCGGCCGTCTGAGATCGTCAAGCTATTCAAGGTCAGCGCCAATACGGTGCGGCGGGTGTAGGGTATTGCATTAATCAAGATTTTTGCAACACCCTCTCTCCTCCTTTGAAAACAAGCGCTTGGCTGTTGCATATATCCATTGCATTTTGAGAGCGTGAATTCGTAGCGTCAGGCCTCCACGGCAGACCATGAACCTTGACGGTTCATAGTGGTTCACCCATAATCATTGTGAACCAAAGAAAGTCACGAACATGCCCGCCTTCACCGTCCGCGTCCCGGATGCCACCGCCGAGCGGCTCGACCAGCTCGCCGAGAAGCAAGACCGTTCCCGCGCCTACATGGCCGCCAAAGCCATTGAGGATTTCGTCGCCCGCGAAGAGTGGCAGCTTGCGGAAATCGAAGCCGGTTTGGCAGAAGCCAACAACGGCCTCTTTGCCTCCCCTGAAGACGTGGCCCGCGTCATCGCCAAATACGTCCAGCCTGCCCGCTAAGCATGGCACGCCTGACGATCCGTTGGACAAGTCGTGCCCTCCACCGGCTTGATCACATTGCCGCGCATATCCAGAAAGATAACCCGCAGGCCGCCGCCCGCGTCGTCTCCCGCATTGTCACGGCCGTAGACCTTTTGGCCGAGCAACCGGCCATGGGACGTATCGGCCGCATCAAGACCACTCATGAGCTCGTGCTCGCGGATATCCCCTACATCATCCCCTATCGGGTCACCTATACCTATGTGGATATCCTCACGGTCATGCACGCGGCCCAGAAATGGCCCGAGGAACTCTAGAAAGATCCGGCCATGATTTACGGCTACGCACGCGTCTCCACCACAGGCCAAACCCTCGATGCCCAGAAGGAGGCCCTGCGAGCCTCCGGGGCCGAGAAGATCTTCGCAGAGACGGAAAGCGGAGCCAAAACCGACCGCGCCCAGCTCGCCAAGCTCATGGCGACCCTCGCGCCGGGAGATACCGTTTTGGTCACCCGCTTAGACCGGCTGGCCCGGTCAACGCTCGACCTTTTGAACGTGCTCGCCTCGATCAGTGAAAAAGGCGCATCCTTCCGTTCTCTGTCCGATACATGGGCCGACACGTCCACCGCGCACGGCCGCCTCATGGTCACCGTTCTCGGTGGCCTTGCCGAGTTCGAGCGCACGCTCATTCTGGAGCGGACGACCGAGGGCCGCGTCCGGGCGAAAGCCCGGGGCCAGACTTTCGGGAGAAGGCCGAAGCTCACGCCCTTCCAGAAGCAGGAAGCCCGTGCCCGCCGCGCGGCCGGTGAAAGCGTCCGGGAGATTGCCCGGAGCTACAACGTCAGCGCCAGCACGATTTCGCGACTGCGACTTGGCTCCCAACACTAATTTCATGACGTGGCCCGTCCGCTGCTAACGTGCGGTGGCAGTTGTGCTATACATTGTTTTCGAGGGATATTGATTAACCACAAAGGATTTTCCCATGGCCCGGCAGATGTCGCTTAATCGTCGCTCGTTCTTCTGGTGCTTGGCTGCGCCTTCACTGGTTGCGGTAGCGTCGACTTCCGTTACTACGCGTGTCGAAGCGGCCTCCCAAGCCTATTGGCAGGGCTACGACAAAGGCAAGCAGGCCGGTCGCCAAGATGGCTACACAGACGGCTATAAGGGCGCTTATAAGGAATCTTACGTCGACGAGTTGATGAATGGCCTGAACGGAACCATGGCGCAGCGCTCGGCCAGAGACGCCGACTATGCCCTTGGCTACAAAGACGGTTACCGACGGGGTTACATGATCGGATACCGCGCTGGTGAGCGCGATGGGTCGCAGGATGGACGAGACGATGCCCGAGACTGGAAGTCGGACTTGCGTGACCTCATGCGTCGGTGCATGCGAACTGGACGTTGCGACTGAAGCAGGCGCGTTGTTTCTGTATTCGGGATGATATTGCAGCGGCTGTAGGTGTATCTGGCAGTCAACTTAACGGTAGCGAATAAGTACGCATTGTTGTGATCCAGTCTGACTTCATAGAGTTCTTTACCGCAAACATCCAAAACCCACACACCCGCCGTGCATATGGCCGGGCGGCTGTGGATTTTATGGAGTGGTGCGGCAAACGCGGTGTGACCGCCGTATCCCAAATCCATTCAGTAGATGTTGCGGCGTGGATCGAGGAACTCGGTCACACGTGCAGCGTCCCGACAGTCAAACAGAAGCTATCCGCCATCCGGCACCTTTTTGAATGGATGGCGACTGGACAAACAATACCATCTAACCCTGCACATAACGTGATCGGTCCGAAACATTCGGTGCGAAAGTCCAAAACGCCCGTGCTGACTGCCGAGGAGGTCTGCCAACTTTTAGATAGTATCCCGACCAACACCATAGCTGGAATGCGCGACCGTGCTTTGATCGGACTGATGACCTATTCCTTCGCTCGGATTGGTGCAGCGCTCGTTATGGAAGTTCGCGATGTCTACGTCCAGAATCGACGGCTCTGGGTCCGCTTGCATGAGAAAGGCGGCAGAGCACATGAAATACCATGCCATCATAAGCTCGAAGGATATCTACAAGCTTATATTGATGCGGCCGACCTACGGGATGATCCGCGAGGGCCGTTGTTCCGCACCATCGGCCGCCAGAACCGGCTCCTGACCAACACTCCCCTGCCGCAATCCAATGCTTTCGCGATGATACGCCGCCGGTCCAAATTGGCTGGAATTGATATTCCTATTGGCTGTCACACCTTCCGTGCGTCCGGCATCACTGCGTATTTAAAGAACGGCGGTACGCTGGAAGAAGCCGCCGCTATAGCAAATCATGCCTCAACCCGCACGACGCAGCTTTACGATCAAAGGCGTTCCTAGTTTAAGAGCAATATCAGATTATAATTGTTGAAGTAAACGATAGAAAATACCCGCCACAGAACGGGGAAAAGGAACCGTGGCGGGTAGTATGGTCTCAAGACGGAAGTGCTATGATTGACTAGGGTAAGTTAGCCGACCACACTTCTAACCGTCAAGAACCAAGATTCATGGCGCTTTGTCCCGAGTTCCAACGCATCTTCATTCTGGAATTTCCAACGGCCCAAGCTCACGCCCTTCCCGAAGCAGGAAGCCTGTGCCCGCCGCGCGTCCGGGAGATTGCCCGGAGCTACAACTTGAGCGCCAGCACGGTTTCCCGTCTAGCCTAATCCCTGATGCCAGTGAGGGCCTTTCAGGCCTACCCGTTGTCTCTCTCCCCCGTGGTGGATGATGCGCGTGTGCGCCCTCCCCTGCCCTTATCCATGCCCTGCCCGCTCCTTCGCTAACGCTCCCGTGTTGAGCAGGACAAGGACGCCTATGGCTTCAGGGATCGGCCGCCGTTCTCCCGCGCCCCACGAGGGCGAAAGACAAACCAACGGGAGACCCCAAAATGAAACTCCTCTCCCAATCCATCATCAACCAGCTCGCCAGAAACGGCGAAGTGTCCGACAAAGACCCCAGCTTTGACCCCTCCCCCGTCGTGAAGCTGTTCACCCCATGGGCCGGTGCCACATGGCTCCTCGGCTGGACCGAGCCGCAAGACCCGGATATCGCCTTTGGCCTCTGTGATCTCGGTCTCGGCTTTGCCGAGCTGGGCACCGTGCGGATCTCCGAGATTGCCTCTTTGGTTGGCCCGTTCGGCCTGAAGGCCGAGCGTGACCTGCACTGGACGCCCGTGGGCACCCTCGGGGCCTACGCCAAGGCCTCCTACCCTGAAGGGCGGATCGTGGAGCCGGATTAACCGGCTCTACGCAATTTGTGATTTTACGATTTCAATGAATTACGATTGACCGTTCAGCAAGTTCCTACCCGAGCACTCCATTGCTTACAATCCAGATGATCCGGTCCTTTTGCGCCGAGGGCGTATGCCAGCGTCATACAAGCAACTGCGACAAAGACAAAAATCCAAAACCCTTGGTCCACTGAGCCTACTCCCGCCTTCCGCTATTCGAGACCTTACACGATACAGAAATACGATTTTCATCAAAAGCGATTATAAGGAATTGGGGATTTGTGGCGAATCGGTCACCCTCCCCTTAACCAGTTGTTAACCACCTCTCGCCATCATCGGAAAAGCGTGAAATCGTAAAACCGACGAACCGCAGAACCACAATTAAGGAAAGGCGACGGCATGATTATAGGCGTGCTCAACCAGAAAGGTGGCGTGGGCAAAACCACCATTGCCATCAACCTCGCCGCGACCATCGCCCAATCCGGCAGCCGCGTGCTTCTCGTGGACGCAGATCCGCAGGCCAGCGCCTTGGCGTGGTCTTCAGCCCGTGAGGAAACCCCTCAGTTCCCCGTCGTCGGGATGGCCAAGCCCACCCTCCACCGGGATCTCCCCGAGATTGCCAAGGACTACGATGTAGTCGTGATCGACGGCGCCCCCCGGGTCAACGAACTCGGCCGGGCCGCGATCCTCGCCAGCGACCTCGTGCTCATCCCCGTGCAGCCTTCGCCCTACGATATCTGGGCCGCCGCCGACACCGTGCAGCTCATTCAGGAAGCCCAACAGTTCAAGCCGGATATCCGGGCCGCTTTTGTGATTAATCGTAAAATCGCAAACACAGCGATTGGCCGGGATGTGACGACAGCCCTCTCGGATTTTGAAGACGTGCCGGTGCTCCCGGTCGCCCTTCATCAGCGCGTGATTTACGCGGAAAGCGCCGCCCAAGGCCTTTCCGTCATCGAGGCCGACATGAACAGCGAGGCCGCCCGCGAAGTGGGCCAGCTGGTCACCGGTCTGTTTAATCGCAAGGAGAAGAAAGTCGCATGAGCAAGACCACCAAGCTCGCAGCCCTCAAGAAGAAGCCCGCACCTGTGAACGCCGACGAATGGGTGGGGGCCAGCACCCCGGACGTCAGCGAAGGGCAGGGGAGCAATGTCACCACCCTTGAGCAGCCCGCCGAGCCCATGAAGCGCTTCACCATCGACGTGAACGAAACCCTCCACAAGCGGATCAAGGCCGAGTGCGCCATGCGCGGTCAGAAGATGGCCGACGTGATCCGCGACCTGCTGGAGCGGGAGTTTCCGAAGAACGCCGCTTAAAATCGTGCTTACGATTTTGCGCTTTTGCGGAATATCGGTTGAAAGTCTGCCCAATTTCAGGGCAGCGCGTTTCCAATCGTCCACGAATCAGGGCTAATCTCCCCCATGGACTATCACATTCGAGATACCGATCTGCTGGACAAGCTGGAGGCGGCGCGGGGCAAAGCGCTGTTTACCACCGTGGCGCAGCATCTCGAACACGTCCAGAAGGAACGCGACGAAGAGAAGATCAAGGCCGAGGCCCGGGCCGCCGAGCTGGCCGCGCTCCCGCGCGATGCCCGCCGCCGGGCCATCATCCGCGAAGTTATCGAATCCGACGGCCCCGGGCCGGAGAATCTCCGGTTCATGCCGACCCCGCTCGCGATCTGTGGCTTGCCCTACCGCAGGCTCCCCACCACGCAGGATGAATTCATCCGGGAGCAGGGGAAAATGCGCGTCGTGGTCAGCCCCGGCAAGGTGACCGACCCCAACGGCAAGCGCATCCTTCAGCCCATCCCGTGGGGCCCCAAGGCCCGCCTCATCATGGCGCACCTTTCCACCGAGGCCCTCCGCAACAACTCTCCGATGATCGAGACCGCTTCCAGCTTCACCGCCTTCATGCGGGATCTGGGCTTTGAGCGCAGGGGAGGAGTGCGCGGGAACATTCGCCCGTTCAAGGAACAGCTCCAATCCCTCGCCGCCTGCCGGATGGAGATTGCCGCATGGAACGGGAAGACCTCCGCCTCTGTGGACGTGAAGCCGTTCAGCAAGATGCAGCTTTGGTTCTCGGATAACCCCGACCAGCAAAGCCTCTGGCCGAACACCGTCCAGTTCTCGGAAGATTTCTACAAGGCGCTCCAGAAACACGCCCTGCCGGTGGACGTGAGGGCCCTCAAGGCCTTCTCCAACTCCGCCCGAAAGCTGGATCTCCTGTTCTGGATCACCTACCGCATCACGCGGCTGGAATCCAAACTCATCCTCGACTGGAAGCCCCTCAAGGATCAGTTCGGGGAAGGGTTCACCCGCGAACGCGCCTTCAAGGCCCAAATGGCTGAAGATCTGGCCAGCGTTCTGGAGCTTTTCCCCAAACTTCCCATCAAGCTCACCGATCGGGGGCTTGAGATGGAGAACGCGGACGCCAAGGCGCTCTCCATTCCCCGCCGCATCACTACCTAATCCCGTACATCCGAATCAGAAAACACTGTTTTCCCATAGATTTAGCCGCGCTGATTTGGTGGCGCTTGGCCCTGTTTGTGAATTCAAGTTTTTCAAGGAGATAGATAGGGTCGCGCGCTGATTTGGTGGCGCTCTCGCGCTGATTTGGTGGCGCCTTCGTCCTTATCTGCGCTGATTTGGTGGCGCCCCCGCGCTGATTTGGTGGCGCCCCTATATAAGGAACAGAAAGTTCTCAGAAATATCTCTACAGAAATCTTTCTACAGAAAAAATTTTACAGAATTACAGAAAAGGGCCTCCGGCGGATTTTTGACCTGAAAAAGGGAAGGGGAGCCAACGGCACCCACCCCACTCCAAACCAATAGGTCGAGAAACGGGCAAGGGAGCCTCAGGAGGGCTTTGAAAGGGGTCTTGTGACCCATCCCTCATCTGGGAGGCAAAACGCATTCTGTGGGCTTCTGAGACGGTGGTGGCCGTTCCCGTAGGAACGACCCCCAACCCTTCACGGTCATCGGCTTCCCAGCCTGTACCGTACCCTTGATTGAATCACAGCTTTCCCCTTACGCCAAGTCTTCAGGCCCCCAACCCTTCTTCAAATATCCTCGGGGGTTCGGGGGCAGACAGCCCCCGGGGTCGCCGCCGAAGGCGGCAGCCTATTTTTTGTGGGGCAAAAGTCGCGTGTAGGTGCCGTCGCGCAGCGCCGCGATCCGCCGCTCATTCGTCGGGTGCGTGGAGAAGAGGTTCCCGAAGGACGAACCGAAAAACATCAAGTAGCTGTAGGACGCCTCCACATCGCGGGGGGTGTGGATCTGGGCAATTTTCTCCAACGCGCTCGCCATGGCTTCAGGAGAAGACAGGGACGCGCCGATCGCGTCAGCGTGGTATTCACGGCTGCGGGACAATCCCTTGACCATCAGCTCGCTCACAAAGCCAATCAGGGCCCGACCGACCATGTGGAACGATGAAGAGCCGGTCTGGATCGCGTAACGGGTGGTTTTGTCGCGAGCCTGAGAAGCCGCCACGGCGGCTACCAAGGTGGTCACGACCGTAAACACGTTGCCGAACATGGACTGGAAACCCTCGGCAAATTGCATTTGGCGCATATCGCCAGACACGACATGGCCGAGCTCGTGCCCGATGATGGCCCGGATCTCGTCCTTTGAAAGATTTCGGAGAAGCGGACGTCCGATGATCACTTCCGCGTTTTCAGGATCCGGCCCCGCCGCGTAGGCATTGACCACATTCATCACACCAACGCGCGGGGGAGGAATATCCAGAAGGGTCGCCATGCGGTGGACCTCTTGTGTCAAGGCCTCGTCGGCGGGGAGATACTGGACACCAAAGACATTGCCCATCAGGCCCTTCAAGCGAAGGGTGTAGCGATACCCCCAGAAGAGACCCAGAACGGAAAGCCCAAGCGCAATGAAGAGGGGAACAGGCCCCGGGTTTTCCATGCCCATCCATACAGCTTGATAGTAGCGCGGATTCAGGAGGTGGTAGATGAGCCCTGTGATCAAATACACGACGCCGAAGGTGGTGAAGAGCATGAACACCGGCACAATCCACCACGGCCGCCGAAGCCGCCGCCCGTCCAGCTGGGAGGTCTCAAGCGAAGGGACGCCGAGCAGCGGCAAGTTTTCGATGAGATCTGGCCTAAAATGCCAAAACCCGTAGCGAATAAGGCCCACGAGTAGGCCGAGCTGCATCAGGTTCAGGAGCCAGAAAACAAAGAAGCCGAACCCCCACGAACCTGTCGTGAACGACAAAATGGAAGTGATCACATCCGGAATATGTGTGATCGCCGTAATGGGGTTGGGGAGTATCGCCCATGCAATGCCTGACGGTGGCTCCCCGTAGAGCCAGAGCATGAACATCAGAAGGCCGGTCACAGCCGCATAGCGGATCGCAAGCACCTTCGGATCCAAAGGCAGAAAGAACGCAAGTCTCATGGCTTTTCCGTTTTGGCAGGGGAGGGGATATAGGTGCCGATCCGGCTCTTGCAGGTCTCGCTTTTGTCCCATGTGGTCAGACGGACTTTGATGGGGCGGGGGCCGCGCATATGGACGATGCCATAGCGCCACCCGTCGCCCTTCCAATCGCTCAGGAGATCCATCACCTCATCCGGGTGCAGAAGCGGGCGGCCGGTGAACTGGATGCTCTCGCCGCTGGAGAAGTTCACGCCGGAACCGCCGCCATCTCCGAACATATCGCCCTGCTGGGCGGAAATGTTCGTCCCGGAATTGGTCGATCGGAAAGCCTCGGTCTTCGTGCCGAGATATTTTCCGATTAGGGCGCCCGTGTCCGGGTCATCCGTCCCGAAGAACTGGCGCACCGCGCAATTCAGGAACGGCTTCCAGCCGCCGTTGGGGTAGGTGTATTCCAGCGTGCCCATGTCTTGGAGGAAGAACCACAGGCGCACGCCGGATCCGGCATGGGTGCGAATGGCATCCCGGAACTCCGGAAATGGCCCCAGAGCCAGAAACTCGTCGAGGACGAAGAGGGTTTGGATCTCCGGCTTGTCCCGGCTGCGGGTCATCTCTTCAAGGGCAGCCTTAAACAGGACGCGCAGCCAAGGCGAATAGGGCGTGATCAGCTTGAAGGGGATATCGACGTAGACCGTCGCCGGTCGCTCCTTCAGGGACGCGAAATCCACGTCGCTTTTCCGAAGGGTCTCCATGAGATCCGGGTCGCCCCAAAGCCCCAGCTTGGAATTCAGGGTATCGCGGAACGTGGGCAGGCCTCGCTCTTCGTTCTTGCCCAAGATGGCATTGGCCGCGTTCTCGGCCGCCGGGACGCCTGAGCTCGCCATGTACTGAAGCGTGGCCTTGAACTTCGGCAGGGGATGAAGCGCGTACTCGATGACGGTTGCAAGGTTGCGCTTTTCGGGCGGCGCCTTCTTCAGGATGAACATCATCAACCCGGTGAGGAAGGTCGCCGCGTCATCGGAGAAAAACTCCGAGGCATTCGGGTCTCTCGGGAACAGCAATTCCGCAAGGAGGCGCGCCTCCGCTTGAGACCGGACGCAGGCGAGGGGATTGAACCCATGGGAGACCCAACCCGCCTTGGTGGGATCTTCGTTGTCAAACGGGGCAATCCGGTAAACCGGCCCGACATTCTCCGCCCGCCACTTGGAGGTCATCTCGTAAAGTTCGCCTTTAGGATCGAGCACGATCGCGCTGCCCCGGTAACGGAGAAGGTTGGGCACAATGACAGTGACCGCCTTGCCCTGACGGGACGGCGCCAGCGTTAGGAGGTGGCCCTCCCGATCCCAATGCACAAACCCCGGCGACGGGTAGGAGGGCTCGGTCGCCTCCATGGCCCCCAGAAGAATGGAGGAAGGGTTGTCAAAGGCCTCCCGGCCTTTGAGGTTTTCCTGAAGATCCAGAGGCTCGGCCCAGCGAGCCGAACCGTAAAGGGGAGGGGGGCTCGCAAGGAGCCGTTCGCGCTCTTCGCGCTCGGCCTTTTCCTTTCGTGCCCGCTCGATGATCGGTGCCGGATTTCGGCCCGCCTTGACGGCTTGCGCCACGGCGTCAGCCACCTCGGAACCCAGCTCGGGTTCAACCTGTTTGCGCCACCGCTCGGCACCCCATGAGCGCCCGAGCTTCCAGCCAATTTTCGCGCCCTGAGAAATGGTTCCCCAAGTCTTCTTGGCGTCCCCGAAAATATCGAAGTCGTTGCCCATAGTCGTCCCCTCTGGGTGGCAAACTATGCACCCAGAAAGGCGGAAGACAATCAGGAAATTACCCTGTCTTAACAGCGCACTTACGCATCGTCCGAATGTGTACGCATCAGCGGACAGACGATGCGTTGCACGGTTTTCTTACCGCCGCGCACAGCGCGTCGGAGAAAACCGGCAAGTGCGCCAAGGGGAGGGCCCCTTGGATCCCCCAAGCTGCCTCGTCGTTTGTCGCAGGCTTTGTGGGTTGTGCTATATCCTAGGTTGTCCGAATATGCCTCCCGGCATATCTCGGATGGGCGTCTCCCGTGGCAATCTATCACCTGCACGTCAAGAACATCAGCCGCCGTTTTGGCCGCAGCATCGTGGCCGCCGCTGCCTACAGGGCAGGGGAGACCTTGCCCAATGAAGCGGAGGAACGGGAGAGCCATTTTGGAGGCCGCCGGGACGTGATTCACGCCGAGATCATCCTGCCGGCTGGAGCGCCGGCATGGATGGGTGAACGTGCCGAATTGTGGAACGCGGTGGAACGTGCCGAGAAGCGCAAGGATGCCCGCTTAGGCAAAGAAATCGAATTCTCTTTGCCGCGAGAACTCCCCCCGGAGGCATGGGTTGAAGTCGCCCGTCAGATGGCGACGGCATACGCCGAGAAGGGGTATGTGACCGACTTCGCCATTCACGAAGACGGCCTCAAACATAACCCGCATGTTCACATGCTGCTCACCACGCGGGCTGTCACCGAGAAAGGTTTTGGCGCGAAAATTCGCGCCGCAGATCATCCGTCATTCATCACCGAGGCCCGCAAGATTTGGGCTGCTATTGCCAATGAGGCACTCGGCAAGGTGGGCGCTGCCGTTGAAATCGATCACCGGAGCCACGCCGATCGAGGGGTGGAACAACGCCCCTCGCAGCACCGAGGGCCGGATCGTCAGGAGCGCCGCGAGCGGCGCGAACAAGCACGTCAGGAGAGGGCCATGCAGAGCGATAATATCGTCAAAGCGTACAGGTCGATCGTAGACGACCCGAAAAGCGCGGAACGCTACCCGAACCTTTATCAAAGGGAAGATTGGCCGCCGACCTCGCCCACGCGTTCTGCGAGCGACTATACCCGTGAAGAGCGCGAGGAATTCGTGACCTTCTGGAAGGACGTGGGGTTTCACGTTCCGGAGCAGGATATGCCCCGCCGCGATGCACCCGAAGAGGAACGCAAGCGGCTTTATGACTACAAGGAACAGGCCAAGGAGATGGCCGAGCGGAGCATCGACAAGATCCGTCCGATGACCAATCCCACCTCCCGGGAGACCATTTTGGAATGGCGGGAAATCGAGAAGCGCTTGCATGAGCAGTTGCGCCGGGAAGGGATTGATCCCGGTGAAAAGACCGACTGGCGGGAAATCGCGGAGTCCATGGCACAGTTCCGCGATAAGCTCGTGGAAATGCGCAAGATGGAATTTGAGAACCGGATCCTCCGGGACGAGCTTCTCAAGCGAGACCGGGAAATCGAACGCTCCCGGCCCATCCCCGATCCCCTCGGCAATCTTATCTCCCAGCAGGAGATGGATGACGCCCAAGGCGCCGCCCTCGAAGACATGACTCGTAACATGACGGAGGACGAGTGGCGCATCGCAGAACAGGAAACCCGCCTGCCGCCGGAGGCTATGCCTCCGTCTCCCGACGCAAGCGCCGAGGATCACCTTGCATGGGAACAGCTGGAGCAGGCTCACGCGGAATATGAACGTGAACCGGACAAAGGCCGGGAGTGGGATGATAAGCGTGAACGAAATCCGTTCCCATAAACAAAACGACCGCCCCTGAGGGCGGCCGCTTTTCGCGTTACGGCAAGACGGGCTTCGGCATCTCCCGGAGATGGGAGAGCGCCATCTTCTGTATCATGACGCTAAAACCGAGATTGATGTCGGCAGTGTCAAAGACATCACCCATCCAGTCGGTTTCGGGCGCGGTGTCGGCTTCCCGACACTGCACGTAGGCGGCCAATGCTTGGCGCCGCTTCTCCGCGTAGTAGTCGTACATGTTGGCTTCCCGGCCACGTCCGCGCATATAGCGCAGGACGCGGAGGCGAGCGGTAGGGGACAGGGTTTCGAGACGAGCCTTTTTCATGGGCTTGCTCCATAAAACGGGGTGAAGTTACGCCCGCTTATGGGAAGCTCCCCAAGCTCGCCTGACTTGGTGGTTCAGGCGTCTTCTACAAAATGCTTGTTACCCAGCGATCTACGCGATTTCCTTCTCGGTAGAAGAGGCGCGTGATGATTGCGGCACAGAGGCCGGTGGCCATACCTCCCAATACATCGGTGGCGTAATGGGTGCCGACGTAAACCCGTGACCACATCACGAGAAGGGCGGCAAGTCCGAGAAAAACTGTACGCTTTGGCAATCCCGCACAGCAAAAAGCGACAACGATTGCGGTGACCGCTGTCGCGTGGTCCGAGGGAAAAGACGGGTCAGCGCTAGGGGCAATGATCAGGTGCGTGACGCCTGCATCGTAAGGACGAATGCGTTCGAAAAGTAGCAGGATAATTTGATTGATACCGAGACCAAGTAAGAACGAAATACCGGCCGTTGTAGTGATGTAGCGGACATGAGAACGAAATCCGGGTCCCCACCAATGAAGAGCCACAAATGCCACCATAAGCGGCACTCCGAATTGCGTTGTCACGATCATGAAATTATCAAGCAATGGATGACCGCCAGCCGGAGCATTAAGGGCGATCGTGATCAACTTATCCAAAGTGTAGCCTCCTTATGACTGAAAAATTTGCAACAAATGGTGCGCTCGCCGAGCGCCGCATCCATCACATTTTTCAGATTAGTGTAATTCTTAAGGGATTGCACGCTCTGATTGAGTGCGCGTCCGGCGTCGCGCTCTTTATGGTCAGCGGACAAACAGTTGCGCATTGGGTAGAGCTCTTGACGCAAGAGGAGCTGATTGAAGATCCCCGTGATCTCATTGCGACAAGCCTTCTTGATGCCGCACAGCACCTCTCAGTTGGTACCCAATCCTTTTACGCCTTTTATCTGTTGAGCCACGGTTTGGTGAAAGTGTTTTTGGTCGCAGGGCTTTTGAAGGAAAAACTGTGGGCCTACCCAGCATCTCTTTTCGTGCTCTCCGGATTCGTCGCTTATCAGATCTATAGATACTCCTACACCCAAGGGGTTGGGCTGATTGTCCTGACTGTGTTTGATCTCGTGATTATGTGGCTTGTGTGGCACGAGTGGCGTGTGTTGGAGAAACATCTTCGAGCACGAAAGGCCTAATGGGAAAAATAAGATAAGCTCTCAACAACCCTCGGACTACGGCTTAATCTGGATCACCAGATCGTAAAACTCGCCGCTCATCCGGCTGGGGTTCAGCCTCTCATCCGTTGGCATCGAGGCGCTCTCCCAACCGTTTTCGATGCCCTCCCGATCGAGAAACAGCCGCCCGGCTTTCGCGGTCTCTGTTTTCCGCACATCCACCGGCAGCGCCGGGCTGATCCGCAATTCGGAAAACCCCTGCTTGCTCATCTCGGACATGACCTTGCGCAGCGCCTCCGGCGCAAAAGGGGCCGCCGCCGCTTCGCGGCCTTTCTCAATCCATTCCAGAAGCATGGGCTTCAGGGCTTTGCGGGTGTCCTTCATCGGGAACCTCCCGTCCGGCGGCCGAGATACGCATCCGTCACGTCAATCCTGCCGTGACCCAGCTCCTCCGCGATGATCTCCCGCGCCCAGCGGTCGCGTTCCGCGTCCTCCCTGCCCATGGCAACGGCGGGCTCCCCGCCTTTCGCCGGGCAATCCTGCCCGGTGAGCACCTTGTACCGCCATTGGGCATAGGCATGGCGCAGCCCGTGGCCCCGGCCGATGCCGGATTGGGCCACCTCGTGTTTGTACCGGCTCAGTTGATCTTTATAGAGCTTGCCGTCCGGGATCAGCGCCCGGTCGCCTACGGCTTCCCGGATCTCATCGAGCAAGGCCCGCTGTCTGGGATGCAATACAGGGATTTCCCTGTATCTGCCCCCTTTCGTCCATGATGGCTTTAGCACCAGTTTTTCGCCCCGGTCGGCATACGCCACCCGGAACTTGATCGCCTCTTCGCGGCGCATCCCGAAGGCGGCTTGCAGCTGAAGGGAATACCGCACCAGCGGATCCCGCACCTTGGCGAGCCGCTCCCGGTCAAGCCGGTTGGAGCGGTCGCCCTTGTAGCGGTCTCGCTGGCCAATGCCATAATCTTCGTTGCTGGGGAGCATGACGGAGCTTTTCCGTACCGAGCTGGCCCACCAGCGGAGCCATCCCATGCGGTTCTTCAACGTTCCGTCGCCAAGGCCCTCCTCCTTCCATTTTCCGAGGAGGGCCGTCACATGCTTGGGCTTGAGGGACTGTGCCCCCGGTAATTTGAAGCCCATACCGCGCAGATCACGCGCGATCGCCTGCAGGCCCCGATGCCGGATGGCACGGGTTGAATAGGAGCCGTCCCCCGCCCGGGTGGTCAGCTCCTTCAGATCATAGGCGAGCGCGTCCATGCGTTCGGTCTTTCGTTTGGTTAGTGTTTATGGCCGCGTGGCCGGGCATATAGCCCGAGGCACGTCCGCGCCCTTGCGGGTGCGGGAGAGGCCGGAATCCATCGGGTAATTACTCCGTGGCCCATTCTCTGGCCTGCAATCGGTTGTCCGTCCTTTCTACGGCTGGCCGGGTCGCATCAGCCTTGCCGTGGTTGGCGTTTCGGTTCCTTGTCGTTGCTCATCTCACAGGATGGCCGGGCGCGTTCCCGTTGGGCGTGCGCTTTGGCTTGTCCTTCCGGCGGTTAGTGTCGCCGGTCGTCGCGTGTCTGGCTGGCACGGTTCCCCTGCACCTTGTTGTTTTTGCTCTTCCGGGTTTGCCTTTCGGCGGTTGTTTTCATGGTCAGTGTCCTTTGTTGGAACGGTAGCTGCTCTGGGCATGGTGTCACTCTGCGGCCTCAGAAGAAGCCCGGCGTGTAACCGGTGAGTGCCCTCACTGGCACTCACGCAGCACTTATGCCCAAGGCACCAAATCCGCCTGACAGGTTCCGGAGGGGTGCCCGTGTTCGCCGCAGCTGGGTTGAGATCCGGGAGGCTTTGCCAAAAGACCGCTGGAGCGTTTTCCTGCCGTGTCACTATCCGAAGTCTCGGACAGTGACACGGCGGCCCCTGCGCCGTGTGTGTGCCGCGCCACAGGAACGCGACATCGGGAGACCTGTCGGCGGCCTCCCATACCCTCCCCGGAAGGGGCTTTCAGGCCCGCCCCTTCACCCCGGCCTTGGTTGGGGGACGTTGGCACTCCCCTTGCCCCTCGCCTTGATCGCCCGGCCGCCGCATCGAACGGCAACCCGGGCGAAGCTCCCTCCGTTCACTACGGCGCTATGTGGGGAGCGCGTTCACGTCGGGATCTCCGAGGCGGATTTAGACCGTTTATCTTTTGTTTTCAGTCGGTTCAGTGTTATACTGGCGCATGGAACTGTTCCCGTCCTCCGCCTATCTCACCAAGATCCGCCCGGCTGAAAACATGCGCCGGTTCTATGCCCTTCAAGTCATGCCCGACCTCTTCGGCGGGTGCAGCCTCATCCGTAGATGGGGCCGCATCGGAACCTATGGCGCAGATCGCATTGAACACTTCCCGTCCGAAGGGGCAGCGCTGGATGCGTTGCGCGATTGGATCGACGCAAAGGCCAAACGGGGCTACGCCCTCCAGCTGGTCTAGTTCGCCAACCCCATAACCGTGGGCGGCTTGCCGGATCTTCCGGCTTTCTTCCCTTTGTCCCGACCCACGTCCTTGCGGCCTGAATTCCGGTCTGTGTGTGTGCCGGTCGCGGCAAGGCGCAAGGCATCCAACCGTATCCCACCAAGGCGGGGCCCTCGGTCGGACCCTCCGTTGCGCCTCGCCTCATAACGCCCGGCCCTTTGAACACACGACCGGCCGCAATAACGCGCGTCGGGTAACAAAGGAGAAAATCCATGAAACCTAACGGCAAACAACCCACCCACTCCGCTTACGCGGTCGAGGGCGAAGGAGAAAAGACCAACTGGACGGAGATCGGTGCCCTGTGGCCCCACGACGACGGCAAAGGCTTCAGCCTTATGCTGCGTGCCCTTCCGGTGAACGGTCGGATGGTCATCCGCGAGCGTAAGCAGCGCGAACAGGCCGACTTGGAGCGGTAACGCTCCCCTTCAGAAACGGCCGGGGCTTCCCCGGCCTTCTTTTTGTCGCCATCCGAACGCGCTCCCCATGTAGCGCCGTAGTGAGGATGGCTCCTTTTTGTCGTGCGGCTCGGATGCTGGCGCACCCTCGCCGCCCGATCATGTTGTGCACTACACAGACCTGTGTCTTGCCGTTTGTCAGTAAACCCGACAAAATGTTGAAATCCGCGAAACGGGGTCGCCATCAAGGCGACCCCGCCCTCCGGGGAGCCACTGGCTTCGGGGCTGCGTTCTATGTCTTAGCCGGACGAGCGCAGTCCCATGCCAGATCTCCAACATACGCGAAGATTTTGATCTTCGCCCCACTCTAGCGCACCTATCCACACCCAAACCCCCAGATTAAGGGTGACTATTTTGTGATAGGGCTAAATTGTACGGCGTTTAATTTGCGCGCAAAAGTAGAATTCTTGTGTCCCGACGGCTGGCAAACCCGATAAGCTGTGCTAGGGTGATTCCATGAAGTCCGCCAAACCCACCCCGATGAAGATCAGTTCCAGTGCCAAAGGGCGCGCCAAAGCTTCTCGCGCCGCCGCAGTTTCCTTGAGCCGGGTGGAAGGCTTTGTCATGTCTAAAGACATGAAAGACACTTTCCGCAACTTCGATAAGGCTGGAATGACGCATGAACAGCGTCGCATGGCGTTACACGCCAAGTACGGGAAAAAGACCGGTTAACGCCGACGATGTACGAAGCGATCCGCGATCCCTACTGCTATCCAAACAGCACTGTTCTTCGTAATCGCGCGGAATTGCGTGAGGCAAAGGCGCTAGAAGACTTTGAACTTGCCTTCTTTACCCAAAGATTTGAAGAAGGTTTGCCACATGGACGGCTGGGAGTCGCCCACCTTCGGGCAATCCACAGACACCTTTTTCAGGACGTTTACGAATGGGCTGGGCAGTATAGAACCGTCCGTATCGCTAAGGGCGGGACCATGTTTTGCTATCCTGAAAATATTGCCTCGCAGCTCGACGAGTTGCTCGGCTCGCTGAAATCCAAGAAATTTCTCGCGGGGCTATCTGACCGAGAGTTTGCAAAGGCTGCTGCGCACGTCCTTGCTGATCTCAACGCCATCCACCCCTTCCGCGATGGGAACGGCCGGACACAAATGGCTTTCATGAGTTTGGTTGCACAACGTGCGGGCCATGAATTCGATCTCGCAAAGATAAAGCCACGCCCTTTTCTCGCAGCCATGATCGCCAGCTTCAGTGGCCAAGAGGACGACTTAGAGACGCAACTCCTTGCCCTTATGCAGTAGTGAAAGAAAGGTGTGCGCGTGAGCGATAACGATTGGCAAACGCCCGAGGAACGACAGGCCCAATTGCATCAGGCACATGACCTGAAGGCACAGGCAGTACGCCATGGTCTTACATTCGAGGCCTATCTTCCTCCATCCCTTGCGGAGAAACTTCTCGACACCATCGCGGATGGTGGATTCAGAGATCCAAGCGAATTCGTTTTCGTGGCCGCACAGGCGTTCATGGAAATGGAGAAGCACCCAGATCTCAAACTGGAATTGCTCAAACGGAAGGTGCAGACCGGGCTCCATAGCGGCCCGAGGTTATCTGCCGACGCCCTTTTGGCTGAATTAAAAGCCGAAGCCGACACGCAGAAAATCGGGGCGCCCGCTGTCTGGGTGAAGCCCAGCAAACGGGCTTCTTAGGATTCTATGGGCTTTGCCCCTCGCGCGGCCAAGGGTCGCGGTTCCCGAGGCTCGCCGGTGCCCGGCTACGCCCGCCGCTTCCTCCCTTGGCCTTGCTACCCCCACCCTCGCCGGGAGGCAGGGGTGCAGGGCACCCTGAAATACGATTTTACAGAATTCTTTATTTTGTCATCTAAAAATATACTTCACTGAAGTTACATTATATGCGAATATATAATACAAAAGAGAGAATAAATGATGGCTGTATTCGCCTATTTACTCATGTCTATAATCTATATCCCAATCGGGATCCTGATTGGTTACTTTATTTGGGGATAGTTGCAGAACAAAAATTGCAACCCGGCCGAAGCCGGGTTGCAGTTTGTGTTCGCGATCAGTTGGGGTTGACGGTGACCGAGGCCGAAGCGCCGGTAGCGCCGATGACCTGAGCGTTTCCGACACCGGCGCTCTGGCCGAAGGTCGTGCTCACGCTCGACGAGGTCGAAACATCGCCGGTGTTGGTCGCCGTGGCCTGCACGGTGACACCCGGGAGGTTGACATCGGCAACGCCATTCAGCGTGACGGAAGCCGAAGCGCCCGTCGCCATGACACCCTGCACGTTCCGAACCCCATCCTGCTGGGTGAAGGTCGGCGTGCTTCCCATCGTGGTGATGGTCCCGCTGTTCGTGCTTTGCACGGTGTAGATCGACGCAGCGATCGAGGGAGCCGTAAACGCCACGAGGGCGAGGGCGGCGGTGGAGAGGAGCAGTTTCTTCATATCGCTTTTTCCTTCTGTTAAGCGATGCTGAAATTGAGGGAAGTACCCCCGGTGAAGACCGTCTCAAATGAAACGGCCGCTTTCAGGAAACTCATGCCGAAGGCATCAACTTCCCGAACTGAGACCCGCAGGCGCTTTGCGCCTTCGGGAACGACTGCAGGATGAGGTCAGCCACCATCAGCGAAATGGGATCTTCAAGGCTTTCCGCCTGAAGCATCTGCTGATCGGACTTCATGACCTGACCTGTGGCCAGCGTGTTGCCGATGATGATGCCGCCGCCGATGCCGATTTCTTTGAACCGCATAACGCGGCTCATTTTGCTATCGGCAACGAGGCGACCCGATCCCGGCGTGACCAACTCCGTAGAGAAGCCAACGCGGGCTGCTCGGGTATTGGCCATAGGGCCGACGCCTGCGACACGGACATCCACTGTCTTACCTCCTGTGAAGTCCAAGCTCGTAAACATTCCCGTCACGACGTAGTGCGGGTAATCACGCTGGATGGACTTGGCGATGGCTTCCTGAACGGGTGCACCGCCGAAGTTGGCAAGACTGGCATTTGTATTGTTTTCGTAGCGATTCAGGGCGATGCCTCCGGCATCACGGATCGCTCCGGAAACATAGGTTGCCGAAGTCCCCTGCGGGAGCTTCGTGCCGGTCATACCGTCTGCTACGGCGTTGGTCTGGCCCGTACCATCAGCCCAAAGGGCCACGGCAAATCGGATGCCATTGATGGCCCCCGATTTCTTGATGCAGGCGAGAATATCTCCAACTTCCGTCTTGTGCGTCTCCACTATCGGCATGGCTGCCGGTGTGGCCCCCGGAACCTTAGTTCCTGCGGTTTTGCTGCACGCTCCCAGAGGGAGAACGACAACTGCGGCCAAAGCGGCCGAAGTGATCTTTTTGACCATGAGTTCATGCCCTCTCGGTTAGTAGTTGAATGAGCCGTAGGTACGTTGATTGCCGCTGTTACTGCCCCGCTGGTTCGCAGAGATGCGGTTGCCGTTGCCGTTCACCGTGATCGAATTCCAGACGCCAATGGACTGGATGATCTGCGTGGTAGCAGTTCCCGCATGCTTGCCTGCAAGGGCACGAGATGCGTAGACCGCATCATCCAAATGACTGGATGAGCTTGTGGGTGGCCTTTGCAAGGTTCCCCATGCTCGGGTCGCATCACCGGCAAAAGCCGTCGAGCCGCACATCAAGATGCACAGCCCAAGGATTATGGACTTCATGACTTCCTCCAATTTTTAGGGTGGTTCGCCCGAAGGCAGAGAAGAAATACAGCACAAATGTGCGGAAAAAGTTATTTTTTAGTCTGTATATATTGCGGCGTATACATTTATTAAATTTTATTGTCAAGTATTATTCAATATTTTTTATATATTTAATATTATTAATTAAATAAATCTTGAGACATAAATTGAAATTGCATAACTTTTTGATAAATTTCTAGCGCGCGACCTGATAGGGAAAATCCAACCTAAATTATTAGAAGAGCTTTAGATTTATTGCGATATTCCCTGAAGGCTGAGAGGTCCTTGTTACGGAAAGCAGACCATGATCAACCATTTTTGGCGTGATCGACGCGGCAATTTCACAACCCTCGGCGGCATGCTCTTTTTCATCCTGGCATTGGGCGCAGGTGTCGCTCTCAACCTTGTTGATATCGAGAACCGTCGGTCAGAATTTCAGCAAGCTATTGATAGTGCAGTTCTGGCCGCTGCCGCACGTCCTGATCTGGATTTGAAAGCGCGGATCGCCATTGCTGAAAATATGGTCGGTTCAAATTCCCTGAACGATTGCACTGATTCCAAGACATCATTCCAAATCGCCAATGATGTTATTACTGGCAGCCTCTACTGCCAGCACGTCACGCTGTTCAATCAAATTGTCAATCCAGGATTTACAAAGATCAATGTTGATGCCGCTGCCAAAGTTTTGCGGGGCGATCCAATGTGCATATTGGCGCTCAATCCTAGCGCGAGCAAAGCATTGCTGGCGAGTGGCGGATCAAACATTGTCGCCAATGGCTGCTCAGTCCATGTCAACTCATCGAGCACGGATGCAGTGGTATTCTCCGGCGGGGCGACATTGAGCAGCAAAAGCAATTGCTTCGTGGGAGGTGTCAAGCAGGGGCTCTCCGATATGACCCCGCCACCCGAGCCATCGTGCGATCCGGTCAACGATCCTTTCAAGTCCTTGTTGAAGCCGGCGACAGGCAGCTGCGATTACACGAATTTCGACGAGAATACGGACAT
>NZ_PDVP01000027.1 GCF_002727065.1 Zhengella mangrovi
TCGACGCCGCGAAGCAGCGCGCCGATGTTGTCGCCGGCCTGGCCCTGGTCCAGCAGCTTGCGGAACATCTCCACGCCCGTCACCGTCGTCTTCGACGTCGGACGGATACCGACGATCTCGACTTCCTCGCCAACCTTGACGATGCCGCGCTCGACGCGGCCGGTCACCACCGTGCCGCGGCCCGAGATCGAGAACACGTCCTCGATCGGCATCAGGAACGGCTGGTCGATCGGACGCTCCGGCGTCGGGATGTAGGCATCCACCGCAGCCATCAGCTCGCGGATCGCGTCTTCGCCGATCTTCTTGTCGCTGTCTTCGAGAGCGGCAAGCGCCGAACCCTTGACGATCGGAATGTCGTCGCCCGGGAACTCGTAGGACGACAGAAGCTCGCGAACTTCCAGCTCGACCAGCTCAAGCAGTTCCTCGTCATCGACCTGGTCGACCTTGTTCAGGAACACCACGATCGCCGGAACGCCGACCTGGCGGGCCAGCAGGATGTGCTCGCGCGTCTGCGGCATCGGGCCGTCGGCAGCCGAAACAACCAGGATCGCGCCGTCCATCTGCGCCGCGCCCGTGATCATGTTCTTCACGTAGTCGGCGTGGCCCGGGCAGTCCACGTGGGCATAGTGACGGCTCTCCGTCTCGTACTCCACGTGCGCCGTCGAGATCGTGATGCCGCGCGCCTTTTCTTCCGGCGCAGCGTCGATCTGGTCATAGGCCTTGAAGTCGCCGAAATACTTCGTGATCGCAGCCGTCAGAGACGTCTTGCCGTGGTCGACGTGACCGATCGTGCCAATGTTCACATGCGGCTTGTTGCGCTCGAATTTACCCTTCGCCATTGGGCTTCTCCATTCCTTGCGGTCCGCCAGGGGACCTTTCAAATTGCTGTTTCAGTGAAGCACGCCGGTCAGGCGTACTTCTTCTGGATTTCCTGTGCCACCGCGGTCGGGACCGGCTCGTAGTGGTCGAAGAGCATCGTGTACTGGGCACGGCCCTGGGACATCGAGCGCAGGCTGTCGACGTACTTGAACATGTTGGCCAGCGGCACGAAGGCGTTGACGACCGTGGCAATGCCGCGGGCTTCGGTGCCCTGGATCTGGCCGCGCCGCGAGTTCAGGTCGCCGATGACGTCGCCGACGTAGTCTTCCGGCGTCACGACCTCGACCTTCATGATCGGCTCGAGAAGCTGGGCACCCGCCTTCTGCGCACCTTCACGGAAGGCAGCGCGCGAGGCGATTTCGAACGCCAGGACCGAAGAGTCGACGTCGTGGAAGGCACCGTCGATCAGCGTGGCCTTCACGCCGAGCATCGGGAAGCCGGCCACCGGACCGGAGGACAGGACGCTCTCGATGCCCTTCTGGACACCCGGGATGTATTCCTTCGGCACCGAACCGCCGACGATCTTGGATTCGAACACGAAATCCTCGCCATCCGGGTTGGGCTGGAAGATGATCTTGACGCGGGCGAACTGGCCCGAACCACCCGACTGCTTCTTGTGGGTGTAGTCGATCTCGGCTTCGCGGGTGATCGTCTCGCGGTAGGCGACCTGCGGGGCACCGACGTTGGCTTCCACCTTGAACTCGCGACGCAGGCGGTCGACGATGATGTCCAGGTGCAGCTCGCCCATGCCGGCGATGATCGTCTGGCCGGATTCCTCGTCCGACTTGACGCGGAAGGACGGATCCTCGGCCGCCAGGCGGTTGAGCGCGAGGCCCATCTTCTCCTGGTCGCCCTTGGTCTTCGGCTCGATCGCGATCTGGATGACCGGATCCGGGAATTCCATGCGCTCCAGGATGACCGGCTTCAGCGGATCGCAGAGCGTGTCGCCCGTCGTCGTATCCTTCAGGCCGGCCAGGGCGACGATGTCGCCGGCATAGGCCTCTTCGATGTCCTCACGCGAGTTGGAGTGCATCTGCAGCATGCGGCCGATGCGCTCGCGCTTGTCCTTGACCGTGTTGGCGAGCGAAACGCCCTTGGTCAGGACGCCCGAGTAGATGCGGGCGAAGGTCAGCGAACCGACGAACGGGTCGTTCATGATCTTGAAGGCCAGCATCGACAGCGGCTCTTCGTCCGCCGACTTGCGGGTGATCTCGCCCTCGGTCTTCGGGTCGATGCCGCGGATGGCCGGAACTTCGACCGGCGACGGCAGGAAGTCCGTCACGGCGTCGAGAAGCGGCTGCACGCCCTTGTTCTTGAAGGCCGAGCCGCACATCATCGGGAAGAACTGGACGGCGATCGTGCCCTGGCGGATCAGCTTGCGGATCTCGTCATTGCCAGGCATTTCGCCTTCCAGGTAACGCTCCATCGCGCCTTCGTCGATCTCGACCACGGTCTCGATCATCTTCTCGCGCCATTCCTCGGCCTGGTCCTGCAGGTCGGCCGGGATTTCAACGATGTCCCAGGCAGCACCGAGGGTCTCGTCGCGCCAGACATAGGCCTTCATCTCGATCAGGTCGACAACGCCCTTGTGCTCGTTCTCGGCACCGATCGGCAGCTGGATGACGACCGGGGTCGCACCGAGGCGCGAACCAACCATCTCGACGCAGCGGAAGAAGTCGGCGCCGATCTTGTCCATCTTGTTGGCGAAGATCATGCGCGGCACTTTGTACTTGTCGGCCTGGCGCCACACCGTCTCGGTCTGCGGCTCGACACCGGCGTTGGCGTCCAGCAGGGCAACCGCACCGTCGAGCACGCGCAGCGAACGCTCCACCTCGATGGTGAAGTCGACGTGCCCGGGCGTGTCGATGATGTTGTAGCGGCGGCGCTTCTTGTCACGGCCTTCCCAGAAGGTCGTCGTCGCGGCGGACGTGATCGTGATGCCGCGCTCCTGCTCCTGCTCCATCCAGTCCATCGTCGCGGCGCCGTCGTGGACTTCGCCGATCTTGTGGGACTTGCCGGTGTAGAACAGGATGCGTTCGGTCATCGTCGTCTTGCCGGCGTCGATATGCGCCATGATGCCGAAATTGCGGTAGTCTTCGATCTTGTAATCGCGGGCCATGGGAGGTTGCCTTCCTGGATTCGCTCTTTGAATTACCAGCGGTAGTGCGAGAACGCGCGGTTGGCTTCGGCCATCCGGTGCGTGTCTTCGCGCTTCTTCACGGCCGTGCCGCGGTTGTTGGCCGCATCGAGCAGCTCGCCGGACAGGCGGTCGACCATCGTGGTCTCGTTGCGCGAGCGGGCCGCGGTGATGAGCCAGCGAATGGCCAGGGCCTGGCGGCGCTCCGGACGGACGTCGACCGGCACCTGATAGGTCGCACCGCCGACGCGGCGCGAACGCACTTCCACGTGCGGCGCGACATTGTCGAGCGCCTGGTGGAACAGGGCCAGCGGGTCCTGCTTGGCCTTCGCCTCGACCTGGTCAAGGGCGCCGTAGACGATGCGCTCGGCAACCGACTTCTTGCCGTCGAGCATGACGGCGTTCATGAACTTCGTGATGACCAGGTCCGAGAACTTCGGATCCGGGTTGATCTCACGCTTTTCGGCACTGTGACGTCGGGACATGGGGTCTTCCTGTCTCTCACTTCTGCGGCCAGACGCTGGAAAGCGCCCGAGGGCCGGATAACCTTACTTCGGACGCTTCGCGCCGTACTTGGAACGGCGCTGCTTGCGGTCCTTCACGCCCTGCGTGTCGAGCACGCCGCGGATGATGTGGTAACGCACGCCCGGAAGGTCCTTCACGCGGCCGCCGCGGATCATGACCACGGAGTGCTCCTGAAGGTTATGCCCCTCGCCGGGGATGTAGCCGATGACCTCGAAGCCATTGGTGAGACGGATCTTCGCCACCTTGCGGAGGGCCGAGTTCGGCTTCTTCGGCGTGGTGGTGTAGACGCGCGTGCACACGCCCCGCTTCTGCGGGTTGGCCTGCATCGCCGGCACTTTGTTGCGCTTGACCGGCGCAATGCGCGGCTTGCGGATCAGCTGGTTGACGGTAGGCATTCAAACCTTCCTCTTCGCTCAATAATTCCGTGTCCAGGCCCGTCAGGGCGGATTTCAGCGCCGCAATCATGCGCAAAACGGGCAACAAACCACCCTCTCGGTGGTCCAGCCCGCATACAAAGCAGAGGAAACGGGAACCCGTCTCATGCCCCAATGATGTGCGTCGCTCGTAAAACGAACCCTGTTTGAGGCGAAACTCCAAGGCTTGGCGCCTCGGAAAACCGGCCTCACATCGGCTCAGACGGGCGGGTACTACTCGCTATCCCCCGGTCCGTCAAGCCTGATGCGCCATATTTCTTGCCCCCTCGCCCGGCACAATCGTCCCACGAAACATAATTGCGCAAGGAATGCATTCCCGGTGGTTATGTTGCGGACGTCCGGCCTGGCCGCGCGCGGGTTCTTCCCTTTGCCACCCTTCCCAACTAGCTTGGCAGGGAATCGCCCCCGCAGGCCGGGTGGCAAACCGTACCCGCACAAGGGAAGGCGTCATGGACGACTCAGCTGATTCACCCGTCATGATCATCGTCGGCAGGGTATGGCGCGAACAGGGCGAGGATCCGCTCGCCGTACACGTGCTCCTGGTGGCACCGGATGACGACAGCGCCGTCCGCCGCGCGCTGGAAGCGCTTGCCGAGGAAGGATACGCCGAGGCGGAGTTCGACCAGATCGGCGAGCTCGAAGGGCAGCCCGACGAGGAACCCCACGCCTCTGCATGGCAAGGCGCCCTGGAAGGCGAAGTGGCGATCGTCACCTTCGCCGAGAGCAACTAGAGCAATTCCAGCGAAAGTGGAGACCGGTTTCGCGCCCGGAATTGCGAAAGGGAAAAGCAATTCCAGCGAAAGTGGAGACCGGTTTCGCGCCCGGAATTGCGAAAGGGAAAAGCAATTCCAGCGAAAGTGGAGACCGGTTTCGCGTCCGGAATAGCGACCAGAGAAAGCAATTCCAGCGAAAGTGGATGCCGGTTTCTCCTCCGGAATTGCACGAGAAAAGCGCGACAGGGCGTTGGCGCGACTCGCAGAAAGCCGAAATGCCATCGAGCCAGTCAGGTGGACGGACCGGCGGCCGGGCCACGTTCCGGTCTCCCATGACAGGATGGCAGCGGCAGGCGAATAAAAAGGGCCGTCCGGTGGGGCAAGATACCGAACGGCCCGTCAAAGTGGCGGCTTAGGAGGTCTGAAACCCGATCGACTGCCGCTGCGGAAAGACAAGCACAGCCCTCCGCGTCCCGTCTGTGATGGAGTTCACACAAGACGGTGCAATCGCCCGGACGGAACACGACGGAGCCAAATGGAAAAGGGCCGCGGCAGTCCCCTGCCACGGCCCTTTTCGGTATTTTCGATCCGGTCGGGTTATTCGCCCGCCGTCTCCGTCATGTTGGAGATCATCGGCGAAGCCTCTTCCGCGCCAGTCGCCTTGCGGCGCTCGTCGAGGATGAGGTCGTCGCGCGACGTCGCGATGCGGCGGATCTGGTTCATCGCGCCGCCCGTGCCGGCCGGCACCAGGCGACCGACGATGACGTTTTCCTTGAGGCCCTGCAGCGTATCCACCTTGCCGGCAACAGCCGCTTCGGTGAGCACGCGGGTGGTCTCCTGGAACGACGCCGCCGAGATGAACGACGGGGTCTGCAGCGAGGCCTTGGTGATGCCGAGCAGAACCGGCTCGCCCTTGGCGGGCTGCTTGCCCTCTTCTTCCAGACGCTCGTTGATCTCGTCGAACTCGATCACGTCGACGTGGTCGCCGGGGATGTAGACCGAGTCGCCCTGCTCCGTGATCTCGATCTTCTGCAGCATCTGGCGAACGATCACCTCGATGTGCTTGTCGTTGATCAACACGCCCTGCAACCGGTAGACTTCCTGGATCTCGTTGACGAGGTAGGAAGCCAGTGCTTCCACGCCCTTGATCGCCAGGATGTCATGTGGCGCCGGGTTGCCGTCAAGCAGGTAGTCGCCCTTCTCGATGGTGTCGCCGTCCTGCAGATGGAACGGCTTGCCCTTCGGGATCAGGTATTCCACCGGCTCGAGACCTTCCTCGAAGGGCTCGATGACGATGCGGCGCTTGTTCTTGTAGTCGCGGCCGAACCGCACCGTGCCGGAGACTTCGGCAATGACGGCGTGGTCCTTCGGACGACGGGCCTCGAACAGTTCCGCAACGCGCGGCAGACCACCGGTGATGTCCTTCGTCTTGGCGCTTTCCATCGGGATACGGGCCAGCACGTCGCCGGGACGGACCGTGGAACCAGGTTCCACGGAGAGAACCGTCGACACCGACATCAGGTAGCGAGCCTCGCCGCCACGGGCCAGCTTCGCGATCTTGCCGTCCTTGCCTTCCACCGCGATGGCCGGCTTCAGATCCGTGCCGCGCGGCGTCGAGCGCCAGTCGGTGACCTCACGCTTGGTGATGCCCGTGGTTTCTTCCGTGGCCTCCTGCATGGAGACGCCGTCGATCAGGTCCTCGAACGCCACGCGGCCCTCGACTTCCGTCATGATCGGACGGGTATACGGATCCCATTCGGCGATACGCTGGCCGCGCTTGACCTTGTCGCCATCGTCGATGAACAGGCGGGCACCGTAGGTGACGCGGTGCGACGCGCGTTCCTTGCCACCCTCGTCCTTGATCGCCACCGCCATGTTGCGGCCCATGACCACGAGGTTGCCCTCGGAGTTGCGGACCACGTTGCGGTTCTTGATCTCCACCGTGCCCTCGTAGGAGGCCTCGATGAAGGACGAGTCGACCACCTGCGCCGTACCGCCCATGTGGAAGGTACGCATCGTCAGCTGGGTACCCGGCTCGCCGATCGACTGCGCCGCGATGACACCCACCGCCTCGCCCATGTTCACGGGCGTGCCGCGTGCCAGGTCGCGTCCGTAGCAGACCGAGCAGACGCCGGTCTTGACGTCGCAGGTCAGCGCCGAACGGATCCGGATCGACTGGATGCCGGCCTTCTCGATGGCATCGACATCGCGTTCGTCCAGCAGCGTGCCGGCCTTGGCGATCAGCTCACCCGAAACCGGGTGGTTGATGTCGTCGAGCGCCGTGCGGCCGAGGATGCGCTGGCCGAGCGAGGCAACCACCTGGCCGGCGTCCACGATCGGTTGCATGGTTAGGCCGCGATCGGTGCCGCAATCGACGGCATTGACGATGCAGTCCTGCGCCACGTCGACAAGACGGCGGGTCAGGTAGCCGGAGTTGGCGGTCTTCAGCGCCGTGTCGGCCAGGCCCTTGCGGGCGCCGTGCGTGGAGTTGAAGTACTCCAGAACCGTCAGGCCTTCCTTGAAGTTCGAGATGATCGGCGTTTCGATGATCTCGCCCGACGGCTTGGCCATCAGGCCGCGCATGCCGGCCAGCTGACGCATCTGGGTCGGCGAGCCACGGGCGCCGGAGTGCGACATCATGTAGACCGAGTTCATCGGCTTCTGGCGGCCGTTGTCGTCGAACTCGACCGCCTTGATGCGGGCCATCATCTCGTCGGCGACCTTTTCCGAGCACTTGGCCCAGGCGTCGACGACCTTGTTGTACTTCTCGCCCTGGGTGATCAGGCCGTCGTTGTACTGCTGCTCGTATTCCTTGGCCAGCTTGTCGGTGTCGGCCACCAGCTTAGCCTTGCTGTCCGGGATCACCATGTCGTCCTTGCCGAACGAGATGCCGGCATTGCACGCATTGACGAAACCGAGCGACATGATGCGGTCGCAGAAGATCACCGTCTCCTTCTGTCCGCAATGGCGATAGACCGTGTCGATCATCTTGGAGATGTTCTTCTTGGTCATTTCCTGGTTGCAGATGTCGAAGGGAACGTTGACGTTCTTCGGCAGCAGTTCACCGATCAGCATGCGTCCGGGCGTCGTCTCGTAGATATTGGAGACGACATTGCCTTCTGCGTCCACGGAGCGGAACCGGCCCTTGATCTTGGCATGCAGCGTCACGGCGCCGGAATCGAGCGCGTGGTGCAACTCGCCCAGATCGGCGAAAGCCATGCCCTCGCCCGGCTCGTTCTGGTTCATGATCGACAGGTAGTAGAGACCGAGAACCATGTCCTGGGACGGCACGATGATCGGCGCGCCGTTGGCCGGGTGCAGGATGTTGTTCGTCGACATCATCAGCACGCGGGCTTCCAGCTGAGCTTCCAGCGACAGCGGGACGTGGACGGCCATCTGGTCGCCGTCGAAGTCGGCGTTGAAGGCCGTGCAGACCAGCGGGTGAAGCTGGATCGCCTTGCCCTCGATCAGGGTGGGTTCGAAGGCCTGGATGCCGAGGCGGTGCAGCGTCGGCGCGCGGTTCAACAGGACCGGGTGCTCGCGGATGACCTCGTCCAGGATATCCCAGACTTCCGGCTTTTCCTTCTCGACCAGCTTCTTGGCCTGC
Organism: Zhengella mangrovi; assembly: GCF_002727065.1. GTDB lineage: Bacteria > Pseudomonadota > Alphaproteobacteria > Rhizobiales > Rhizobiaceae > Zhengella > Zhengella mangrovi. Next base: position 8,296 of record NZ_PDVP01000027.1, read on the forward strand.
TTCACCGTGGACGAGTAGCCCTTGGCGTCGAGGCGCGCGTAGATGAACGGCTTGAACAGCTCCAGCGCCATCTTCTTCGGCAGGCCGCACTGGTGCAGCTTGAGTTCCGGACCGGTCACGATGACCGAGCGGCCGGAATAGTCGACGCGCTTGCCGAGCAGGTTCTGGCGGAAGCGGCCCTGCTTGCCCTTCAGCATGTCGGACAGCGACTTCAGCGGGCGCTTGTTGGCACCCGTGATGACGCGGCCGCGGCGGCCGTTGTCGAACAGGGCGTCGACGGCCTCCTGGAGCATGCGCTTCTCGTTGCGGATGATGATGCCCGGCGCGCGCAGCTCGATCAGCCGCTTCAGGCGGTTGTTGCGGTTGATGACGCGGCGGTACAGGTCGTTCAGGTCCGACGTCGCGAAACGGCCGCCGTCCAGCGGGACCAGCGGGCGCAGGTCCGGCGGGATCACCGGGACGATCTTCATGATCATCCATTCCGGCTTGTTGCCGGATTCCATGAAGTTCTCGACCACCTTCAGGCGCTTCAGCAGCTTCTTCTGCTTCAGCTCCGACGTGGTCTCGGCCAGCTCGTCACGCAGCTGGACCGCGATGCGCGGCAGGTCGAGCGACGACAGCAGCTCGTGGATGGCTTCCGCGCCGATCATGGCGGTGAAGCTGTCCTCGCCGAATTCGTCGACGGCCAGCATGTATTCCTCTTCCGAGAGAAGCTGGTGCTCCTTCAGCGAGGTCAGGCCCGGCTCGGTGACGATGTAGTTCTCGAAGTAGAGAACGCGCTCGATATCCTTCAGCGTCATGTCGAGCAGCGTTCCGATGCGGCTCGGCAGCGACTTCAGGAACCAGATATGCGCGACCGGTGCGGCCAGCTCGATGTGGCCCATGCGCTCGCGGCGCACCCGCGACAGCGTGACTTCGACGCCGCACTTCTCGCAGATGATGCCCTTGTACTTCATGCGCTTGTACTTGCCGCACAGGCACTCGTAATCCTTGATCGGGCCGAAGATGCGCGCGCAGAACAGACCGTCACGTTCCGGCTTGAACGTGCGGTAGTTGATCGTCTCCGGCTTCTTGATCTCGCCGAAAGACCAGGACAGAATCTTCTCAGGGCTGGCCAGCGAAATCCGGATGGAATCGAAGTTCTGGGCCGGAGCCTGAGGGTTGAAAAGATTCATGACCTCTTGGTTCATGCCGTTCTCCTTGGCGGGGTCCGGGGCGACCCCCTTGAAATGATCCGGCGGAAAGGGGCGTCCTGCCCGTCTGTTCCGCTCTTCCTGCAAAACCGCCCGGCCGCCCGGAGGGTTCCGCGATGGACCGGCGCGCCGCGCGTATCGTCACGCGGCGCGCCTTGGCTTGACGCATCTATTCTGCCGCGTCGGGCAACTGGTCCGGTGCTTCCGCATCGTCGGCCCGCGCCGCTGCGAGCTCGACGTTGAGGCCCAGCGAGCGCATTTCCTTGACGAGAACGTTGAAGCTCTCCGGAATGCCTGCCTCGAACGTGTCGTCGCCGCGCACGATGGCCTCGTAGACCTTGGTACGCCCGGCCACGTCGTCCGACTTTACGGTCAGCATTTCCTGCAGCGTGTAGGCGGCACCGTAGGCTTCCAGGGCCCAGACCTCCATCTCGCCGAAGCGCTGGCCGCCGAACTGCGCCTTGCCGCCCAGCGGCTGCTGGGTGACGAGCGAGTACGGACCGATCGAACGGGCGTGGATCTTGTCGTCGACCAGGTGGTGCAGCTTCAGCATGTAGATGTAGCCCACCGTGACCTGGCGGTCGAACTCCTCGCCCGTGCGCCCGTCGTACAGCGTCGACTGGCCGGTCGTCTTCAGGCCCGCCTTGGCGAGCATGTCGTTGATGTCGGCCTCGACGGCACCGTCGAACACCGGCGTGGCGATCGATACGCCGCGGGTCAGCTGCGAACCGAGACGGATGACCGACTCGTCATCGTAGTCGCGGACCGGTTCGTTGCGGTCGTTGTCCGGGATGACGTCCTCGATCGTCGCCCTGAGCGGCTTGATGTCGCCGTTCTCGTTGTAGGCCTCGATCATCTCGCCGATCTTCCGGCCCATGCCCGCGCAGGCCCATCCCAGGTGCGTTTCCAGGATCTGCCCGACGTTCATGCGGCTCGGCACGCCCAGCGGGTTGAGCACGATGTCGACATGCGTGCCGTCTTCCAGGAACGGCATGTCTTCCACCGGCACGATCCGCGACACGACACCCTTGTTGCCATGACGGCCGGCCATCTTGTCGCCCGGCTGGATCTTGCGCTTCACGGCGACGAAGACCTTGACCATCTTCATCACGCCGGGCGGCATCTCGTCGCCGCGCTGCACCTTCTCCACCTTGTCCATGAAGCGCTGCTCGAGCATCTTCTTGGACTCGTCGTACTGGGTGCGAAGGGCTTCCAGGGCATTCTGGAGCCCCTCGTCCTCGACGGCGAACTGCCACCACTGCGAGCGCGGATACTCGTCCAGGACCGACTGGTCGAGCGTCCCGCCCTTCTTGAAGCCCTTCGGGCCCGCGATGGCTTCCTTGCCGGCCAGCATCTCTGCCAGGCGGGCATAGGTGTTGCGGTCGAGAATGGCCTGCTCGTCGTCGCGGTCCTTGGCCAGGCGCTCGATCTCCTCGCGCTCGATGGCCATGGCGCGCTCGTCCTTCTCGACGCCGTGGCGGTTGAAGACGCGCACTTCCACGATCGTGCCGAACGTGCCGGGCGGCATGCGCATGGAGGTGTCGCGCACGTCCGAGGCCTTTTCGCCGAAGATGGCACGCAGAAGCTTTTCCTCCGGCGTCATCGGGCTCTCGCCCTTCGGCGTGATCTTGCCGACCAGGATGTCGCCCGGGCCGACTTCCGCACCGATATAGGTGATGCCGGCCTCGTCGAGGTTCTTCAGCGCTTCTTCCGAGACGTTCGGAATGTCACGCGTGATTTCTTCCGGTCCGAGCTTGGTGTCGCGGGCCATGACCTCGAACTCCTCGATGTGGATCGAGGTGAAGACGTCATCGCGCACGATGCGTTCGGACAGGAGGATCGAATCCTCGTAGTTGTAGCCGTTCCACGGCATGAACGCGACGAGCACGTTGCGGCCGAGCGCCAGGTCGCCGAGATCCGTCGACGGACCATCGGCGATGATGTCGCCCTTCTCGATCCGGTCGCCCACGCGCACCAGCGGACGCTGGTTGATGCAGGTGTTCTGGTTGGAACGCTGGAACTTCATCAGCCGGTAGATGTCCACGCCGGATTCGCCCGGATCGACATCTTCCGTCGCGCGAATGACGATACGCGTCGCATCGACCTGGTCGACGACACCCGTCCGGCGCGCCGCGATGGCGGCACCCGAATCGCGTGCGACGATCGGCTCCATGCCGGTGCCGACGAACGGCGCCTCGGCGCGCACCAGCGGCACGGCCTGACGCTGCATGTTCGACCCCATCAGCGCGCGGTTGGCGTCGTCGTTCTCCAGGAACGGGATCAGCGCCGCGGCGACCGAAACGAGCTGCTTCGGCGACACGTCCATGAGGTCGACCAGTTCACGCGGCGCCATCATCACTTCGCCGGCATGGCGGCAAACGACGAATTCCTCGACGAAACGGCCATCGTCATCGATCTGCGCGTTCGCCTGGGCGACGTAGTGCTTGGCCTCTTCCATGGCGGAGAGGTAATGCACGTCGAGCGTCACCTTGCCGTCCACGACCTTGCGGTACGGGCTTTCGATGAAGCCGTACTTGTTGACGCGGGCGAAGGTGGCCAGCGAGTTGATCAGGCCGATGTTCGGACCTTCCGGCGTTTCGATCGGGCAGATGCGGCCATAGTGCGTCGGGTGCACGTCGCGCACCTCGAAGCCGGCGCGCTCGCGCGTCAGGCCGCCCGGTCCAAGGGCCGACAGGCGGCGCTTGTGGGTGATCTCGGACAGCGGGTTGGTCTGGTCCATGAACTGCGACAGCTGCGACGAGCCGAAGAACTCGCGCACGGCGGCTGCCGCCGGCTTGGCGTTGATCAGGTCCTGCGGCATCACCGTGTCGATCTCGATGGAGCTCATCCGCTCCTTGATCGCACGTTCCATGCGCAGCAGGCCGACGCGGTACTGGTTCTCCATCAGCTCGCCGACAGAACGCACCCGGCGGTTGCCGAGGTTGTCGATGTCGTCGATCTCGCCGCGGCCGTCACGCAGCTCGACGAGCGTGCGCACGATGGCGATGATGTCGTCCTTGCGCAGCACGCGCACCGTGTCCTCGGCATCGAGGCCAAGACGCATGTTCATCTTGACGCGGCCGACGGCCGACAGGTCGTAGCGCTCGGCGTCGAAGAACAGCGAGTTGAACATCGCTTCGGCCGTCTCGATCGTCGGCGGTTCGCCCGGGCGCATCACCCGGTAGATGTCGAACAGCGCGTCCTGGCGGCTCTCGTTCTTGTCGACGGAAAGCGAGTTGCGGATGTAGGCGCCGACATTGACATGGTCGATGTCGAGCACGTCGATCTCGTCGATGCCGGCCTCGGTCAGCACCTTCAGCGCCTTCTCGTCGAGTTCGTCGCCGGCCTCGAGGTAGATCTCGCCCGTCGCCGGGTTGACGATGTCCTCGGCCAGGTAGGAGCCGAACAGGTCATCCTCGGTCGCCTTGACCGCCTTCAGACCCTTTTCGGCAAGCTGCTTGGCCTGGCGGGCGGTGATCTTCTTGCCGGCCTCGACGACCACTTCGCCGGTGTCGGCGTCGACGACGTCGGTGACGGCCTTCAGGCCCTTGTAGCGCTCGACCGAATAGGGAATGCGCCAGTTGTCGCCATCGCGCACGAAGGTCAGGCGGTCATAGAACGTGTCGAGGATTTCCTCGCCGTCCATGCCCAGCGCCATCAGCAGCGAGGAAACGGGGATCTTGCGGCGGCGGTCGATGCGCGCATGCACGATGTCCTTGGCGTCGAACTCGATGTCGAGCCAGGAACCGCGATAGGGGATCACGCGGGCAGCGAACAGCAGCTTGCCGGAAGAATGGGACTTGCCCTTGTCATGGTCGAAGAACACGCCCGGCGAACGGTGCATCTGGGAGACGATGACGCGCTCGGTGCCGTTGACGATGAAGGTGCCGTTGGACGTCATGAGCGGCATGTCGCCCATGTAGACGTCCTGCTCCTTGATGTCCTTGATCGACTTGGCCTGGGTGTCCTCGTCGATATCGAACACGATCAGGCGCAGCGTCACCTTCAGCGGCGCGGCAAACGTCAGGTCGCGCTGGCGGCACTCGTCCACGTCGAACTTCGGCTGCTCGAATTCGTACTTCACGAATTCCAGCATCGATGCACCGGAGAAATCGGTGATCGGGAAGACGGACTTGAAGACCGCCTGCAGCCCCTCGTCCGGACGACCGCCCTCGGGCTCGTCGACCATCAGGAACTGGTCATAGGATGCTTTCTGAACCTCGATCAGGTTCGGCATCTCCGCAACTTCCGGAATGTTTCCGAAGAACTTGCGTACGCGCCTGCGACCGTTGAAAGTCTGGGTCTGGGCCATCGTCGCTCCTCGTCTCGCACTGGCCAATCTGGCCGAATTCTTCCGCTCCTGGCAGAACGGAATCCCTCAAACGGTGAAAACCCGTCTCCTGAACGCCCGGACCGGGCCTTCAGGAAAAGGGTTTTGGCAGCTTGCTGCCGTTTCGCCACATGTCCCGCTCGCCGGAGGCGGGACCGGCGGGCAGGTTTCCCTGCCCGCCAGACACCTGGAAAACCAGGTGATTACTTGATCTCGACCTTGGCGCCGGCGTCCTCGAGCTTCTTCTTGAGGTCTTCGGCTTCGCCCTTGGAGATACCTTCCTTGACGGCCTTCGGAGCGGCCTCGACGAGGTCCTTGGCTTCCTTGAGGCCCAGGCCGGTGATGCCGCGGACTTCCTTGATGACGTTGATCTTGTTGGCGCCGGCTTCGGCGAGGATCACGTCAAACTCGGTCTTCTCTTCAGCGGCTTCGGCAGCGGCGCCGGCACCGCCAGCGGCGGCAACGGCCACCGGAGCAGCGGCGGAAACGCCCCACTTCTCTTCGAGCATCTTGGACAGCTCGGCAGCTTCCATGACGGTCAGGGCCGACAGGTCTTCAACAATCTTGGCAAGATCAGCCATTTTCACATTCCTTCACAAAGGTTCGAACGTTGGTTTCGTGCTGAGAACGGCCTCACGCCGCTTCGTCCTTCCGGGCATAGGCGCCGAACACCCGGGCCAGCTGGCCAGCAGGTGCCTGGGTGACGCCGGCAATGCGGGTGGCCGGGGTGGTGATCATCGCAATGATCTTCGCCCTGAGCTCGTCCAGCGACGGCATGGAAGCCAGCGACTTCATGCCTTCCTGGTCGAGAATGGTTGCACCCATCGCGCCGCCGAGAATGACCAGCTTGTCATTTCCCTTGGCGAAATCGGCGGCAACCTTCGGCGCCGCAATCGGATCATCCGAAAAGGCAATCAGCGTCTGACCCTTGAAAAGGTCCGACATGCCCTCGGAATCCGTGCCCTGAAGAGCGATCTTGGCGAGGCGGTTCTTCGCGACTTTGACGGTGCCTCCCGCATTGCGCATCTTGGAACGAAGATCGTTCATCTGCGCAACCGTGAGGCCGGCATAGTGGGCCACGACCACTGAACCGGTGCTCTTGAACACCTCATTCAGGCCCGCGACGAATTCGCGTTTTTCCGCTCTTTCCACAGCCTCTCTCCAGTTGACCGGCAGGCATGATTGCCATGCCGGCTGTTGGCGATTACCGTCCATGACACGACGGGTGATCCCCGCCTTGCCGCGAACGGCGTCTCAAGGATCCTGCCCCCTCTGCCCGGCACCATGCCGACGCAGGAAGGTTTACACGGTTCGAACCTTCAATCGGGGCCAGGCCCCTCTTTCCGGTCTAAACCCCGTCTCATGCAGGCTCGAAATCGAATTAAGGCGAGCCGCCTGCAATCTCGGACAGGATGTCCGGAAGTTTCCTTCCGTATCCGGACCGCGAACGGCCCGGAATTCCAGTATGGCGGCAGGATAGGTCCTGCCGCCGGATATCGTCAGGCCTGGGAAATCGTTCCCAGGTCGATCTTGATGCCGGGGCCCATCGTCGAGGACACCGCGATGCGCTTCAGGTAGTTGCCCTTGGCGCCCGACGGCTTGGCCTTGATCACGGCGTCGGCAAAAGCGCGGACGTTCTCTTCGATCGCCTTGGCGTCGAAGGAAGCCTTGCCCACGCCGCCATGCACGATGCCGGCCTTCTCGACGCGGAATTCCACGGCGCCGCCCTTGGAGGCATCGACAGCCGCCTTGACGTCCATGGTCACCGTGCCGACCTTCGGGTTCGGCATCATGCCACGCGGGCCGAGCACCTTGCCCAGGCGACCGACGAGCGGCATCATGTCCGGGGTCGCGATGCAGCGGTCGAAATTGATCTCGCCCTTCTGCACGGTCTCCACCAGGTCTTCCGCGCCAACAACGTCCGCGCCGGCGGCCTTGGCTTCCTCGGCCTTGTCGCCACGGGCGAACACGGCCACGCGAACCGTACGGCCGGTGCCGTTCGGCAGCGTCACGACGCCACGGACCATCTGGTCGGCATGACGCGGGTCAACGCCCAGGTTCATGGCGACTTCGATCGTCTCGTCGAACTTGGCGGTTGCCCGCTCCTTGACCAGCGAGATCGCCTCGCTGAGCGAATACAGCTTGTCGCGATCGATGCCCTCGCGGGACGCGGCAATGCGCTTTGCAATCTTCTTCGCCATCGGATCAGCCCACCACTTCCAGGCCCATGGAACGGGCAGAGCCCTCCACCATGCGCATTGCTGCCTCGACGTCGTTGGCGTTGAGGTCCTTCATTTTGGCTTCGGCGATCTCGCGCACCTTGTCGCGCGAAACCTGGCCGGCCTTGTCACGGCCCGGCGCCTTGGAGCCGGACTTCAGGTTCGCCGCCTTCTTGAGGAAGTAGCTCACCGGGGGCTGCTTCATCTGGAAGGTGAAGGACTTGTCCTGGAAATAGGTGATGATCACCGGGATCGGCTGACCCTTTTCCAGTTCCTGCGTGGCCGCGTTGAACGCCTTGCAGAATTCCATGATGTTGATGCCGCGCTGACCCAGGGCCGGACCGATCGGGGGCGAAGGATTCGCCGACCCTGCCGGGACCTGGAGCTTCAGCTGACCTGCGACTTTCTTGGCCATTTCAGCTCTGCTTTCCTAGTTGGTGCCTGCCCAGCGGACAGGCGGTTGCAAAGGTGGTGGTCCGGACAGTCCTGGCGGCCGGCTAAGCCGCCTGCCCTTCCACCGGTTCGAACCCGGCGCCGAGAGACGCCACGCTCTGCGGTCAGACCTTTTCGACCTGACCGAATTCCAGATCGACCGGGGTCGCCCGGCCGAAAATCGACACTTCCACTTTCAGGCGCGAACGCTCCTCGTCCACTTCCTGGACGAAACCGTTGAACGACGCGAACGGCCCGTCGGAAACGCGCACCTGCTCGCCGATCTCGAAGGAGACGGACGGCTTCGGCCGGTCGACGCCTTCCTGCACCTGCGTCAGGATCGCCTCGGCTTCCCGGTCCGGAATCGGCACCGGCTTGGAGTCCGTCCCGAGGAACCCGGTGACCTTGGGCGTGTTCTTGATCAGGTGGAACACGTCGTCCGTCAGGTCCGCGCGAACCAGGACATAGCCCGGGAAGAACTTGCGCTCGGCGTCGACCTTGCGGCCACGGCGCACCTCGACGACCTTCTCGGTCGGCACGAGGATCTTCTCGAAACGGTCCCACAGCCCCTTCTGCTTCGCCTTTTCCTCGATGGCTTCGGCGACCTTCTTCTCGAAGTTCGAATAGGCGTGGACGATATACCAGCGCGCGGTCATGCTCGGCGTCTCCCTGAATGCACGTATTACCTGCCGATGCCCAGGATGAGCTCGACGCCAAAGGCCATGATCTGGTCGGCAAGGAAAAAGAAGATGGCCGCAAGGAACGCCATCACGATGACCATGAAGGTCGAGATGGTCGTCTCACGCCGCGAGGGCCACGTGACCTTGGCGGTCTCGCTCCGCACCTGCTGGAAAAACACGAACGGATTCTTGGTCTTTTCCGCCATGGCTAACCCACTTCCCATCCGTGGACGGCCTGCGCCGCCCTTGTCTCTGTTTGCCGGCCGCCCCATTCCGGGACAAGCCCACCGGCGCAAGCCGATGGCCATACGCCGGGATTTCACTCACGCAGACCTGGAATCCGCGACAACCATCCAATCGTTGCCGCCAAGGATCAGCTCACGCCCCTTACCGCCGCCGGCGGGACTGGCCCATGCGTTTTGGGTGCGCAAAGACGACTCGCCGCTTTCACGCACCGCATGCTGAAGGGGGTACATATAGCCATGCCGCCGCGGATGCAAGAGGCACGAAACGCCATTTATGCGTTTTTTATGATCGGGAAATCCGGGGCCGTCCGGCCGTGGCTGGCAGGGGCAGAGGGGCTCGAACCCCCGACCTGCGGTTTTGGAGACCGCCGCTCTACCAACTGAGCTATACCCCTGTATCCGTGGGGCGCTTCTTGCATCAGGAAGCCCCGGATTTCAAGCGTGATTTTCGTCTTTTCCCGCTGCCGGCGAAAAAAACACCGCCGGGCGGCCACTGCCGCGAATCCGTGCCGCGCGTGGCAGCACCGGATGAAAGCGCAGACCGCTAGACGTCGAGCACCTGGTGCACTTCCACCACGTTGCCCTCCGGGTCATGGAAGAAGATCTGGTGCCACGTCCCGGTCGCCACGCCCTTGTAGTCGGCATAGGGCACGCCCTTCTCCTCCAGGTGACGCTTGAACGCCTCGATGTCATCGGTCCGGAACGCGAGGTGACCGCGCTCGACCGGGTTGACCGCCTTGCCGGCCCGGTAACCGAGGCCGAGATCCTTCTCCGCCAGGTGCATCTGCAGCGCGCCATCGCTGAGGAACGCCACGTCGCCTGCATACTCGCGCGTCGCCTCGCGCACCGGCAGATCGTCCTCCTGAGGCCCCAGTCCCATCACGTCGCTGTAGAACCGGCGCAGGCGCTCCACGTCCTCCGAGACGAAATTGATATGATGCAACCACAGTTTCATTCCCGCCCTCCTCCGGCATGCGATGCGCCAAGAGATAGTGGGATTGTTCCGATCCGCCAAGGTCGCGACCCGGTCATCCACCGTTCGCCGCACGCCAGGAAACGAAACAGGCGCCGGACGGGGCCCGGCGCCTGTTCAGTTCGTCAGTGCCAGCCATCGAACGATGGCTGCCGTGAGATCACTCGATGATGGAGGCGACGATGCCGGCGCCAACCGTACGGCCGCCTTCGCGAATGGCGAAGCGCAGCTTTTCTTCCATCGCGATCGGCACGATCAGCGACACGT
>NZ_PDVP01000028.1 GCF_002727065.1 Zhengella mangrovi
CGGACCGCCCGCAAGGTTTACCGCACCCGAGATGCCGCCCGCGCCGACGTATTCGACTACATAGAGCGCTTCTACAATCCGCGGCGGCGACATTCCAAATTCGGCTATCTAAGCCCCATCGCATTCGAGGCCCGAACGATGCAAACCTAAACCAATTGTCCACGAAACCGGCAGCAGGCCAAACAGCACAACCTGATCGAGCGCCTCATTAACAAGATCAAATATTTTAGACGCATTGCTAGCGGCCACGACAAGCTCGGATCGACCTTCCTCGCCATTGCAAAGCTCGCTTGCATCAGACTACGCCTGCGCCATTATGATTTCACAGCCTAATTATCATTCAATCTACAATGCAAGATTTCTTCTTAATATCCACTCTGCCTGACCAGTAGACGCGGCAAAAAAAGGATTCTCAAAATCCTTGCTAAATCTCTGCCCAAACTTCCCATAAGAAAGAACATGTCCATCCATTCGAAACGTCACACCTCCGGCGGCCCTTAAAACAGCATCTCCAGCTGCAGTATCCCACTCCATAGTTCGACCAAAACGCGGATAAATATCGGCGATTCCCTCGGCCAGCAGGCAAAATTTCAGGGAGGACCCAAAAGCAATCAGCTCATAGTCTGGCAATCGGGCGATGAAGGCGTCAGTCTCCGACGTCCGGTGAGAAGCCGATGCCACGATACGTACCCGTGCGGGGCAGGAGCCCCCCGAAACGGTCCGCCGGCCGGACAAGCGTTCTCCCTCGACCTCCACGGTCTCGGCCTGACCCGGGCGCCCGGTCCATAGCCGTCCATGGGCCGGAGCATAGACGACGCCGACGGCGGGGTAGCCATTGACGACGAGCGCGATGTTGACGGTGAAATCATCCTTGCCCGAAACGAACTCGCGCGTGCCGTCCAGCGGATCCACGAGAATGAAGGCCGCGTCGCCGATATCCGGAACACGGCCCGCCGCCACCTCTTCTTCCGCGATCACAGGAATGCCGGGAAAGGACCGGCCAAGCCCTGCCAGGATGACCGCTTCGGCGCGTCGGTCGGCCTCGGTGACGGGCGAAAGGTCGGACTTGGTTTCCGCCGTCACGCCACCGGCGCGAACGGTCATGATCTCCCTGCCGGCCGCCAGCGCCAGGCCCTCAAAGACCGAGAGCATGGCCGCGGGATCGGCGATGCCGGCCAGCTTCAGATCGTTCAGCAATAGCCGCGCTCCTTCAGCCAGGATTCGATCTCGTCGGCCAGGTCCTCCGGCGTACGGCCCACGGTGTGAACATGGATATCGGGTTTTTCCGGCGCTTCATAGGGCGAATCGATCCCGGTGAAGTTCTTGATCTCGCCACGAAGGGCCTTGGCATAGAGGCCCTTCGGATCGCGGCGGGCGCAATCCTCGAACGGGGTATCGACGAATATCTCGACGAATTCGTCCTCGGCCATCATCTCGCGCACCATGCGGCGCTCGGCGCGGAAGGGCGAAATGAAGGACACCAGGGCGATCAGCCCGGCGTCGACCAGCAGGTGCGCCACCTCGCCGACGCGGCGGATGTTCTCCACGCGGTCTTCCTCGGTGAAGCCGAGGTCGCGGTTGAGGCCATGGCGAACATTGTCGCCATCGAGAATATAGCTGTGGCGCCCGTCTGCGTGGAGCTTTTTCTCAAGGAGGTTCGCGATCGTCGACTTGCCGGACCCGGACAGGCCGGTGAACCACAGGACGACCGGCTTCTGGTGCTTCTGTGCCGCCCTGCTCTGCTTGTTCACGTCCAGCGACTGCCAATGAACATTGCTGGCGCGGCGCAGCGGGTGGGTGATCATACCGGCGCCGACCGTCGCATTGGTCATGCGGTCGATCAGGATGAAGCCGCCGGTCACCCGGTTCTCGCCGTAGGCGTCGAAGGCAATGGGCGCCTGCGTGGCGACATTGACGATGCCGACCTCGTTGAGGTCCAGCGACTTGGCCGCCTCGTGGGCAAAGGAATTGATGTCCACCCGGTATTTCAGCGCCGTGATGTTGGCCGGCGTTTCATCGCATTCGGTTCGCAGGACATAGGAGCGTCCCGGGATCATGGCATGATCGTCGAACCAGACCAGGCGGGCCTCGAACTGGTCGGCCACGTCGGGCCGGTGGTCCGGCGCAACGAGCATGTTGCCGCGCGATACGTCGATCTCGTCGTCAAGAACGATGGTGATCGCTTGGCCTGCCGTGGCCACGCCGAGATCGCCATCGCTCGTCACGATCCGCCGGACAGTCGACTGCTTGCCGGACTTGGCCACCACGACGGGATCGCCGGGGCGGATGGCGCCCGAGGCCACCGTGCCGCAGAAGCCGCGAAAGTCGAGATCTGGACGGTTCACGTACTGGACAGGAAAGCGGAAGGGCTTACCGCCCAGGCCATCGTCCAGTTCCACGGTTTCCAGGTGTTCCAGCAGGGTCGGCCCGTCGTACCAGGGCATGTGGCCGGATTTCGTCGTGACATTGTCGCCGAAACGGGCCGACATGGGGATTGCCCGGATCGCGTCGAAGCCGAGCGTGCTTGCAAAGGCCTGGTAGTCTGCGACGATCCGGTCGAACACGTCCTGGCTGTAGCCTTCGAGGTCTATCTTGTTGACGGCCAGGACAACCTGGCGAATGCCCACCAGCGATGCAATGAACGAATGACGCCGCGTCTGCTGAAGCACGCCCTTTCGCGCATCGATCAGCACGACGGCAACATCGGCCGTCGATGCGCCGGTGGCCATGTTGCGCGTGTACTGCTCGTGACCGGGCGTATCGGCGACGATGAACTTGCGCTTCGAGGTTGCAAAGAAACGGTAGGCAACGTCGATCGTGATGCCCTGCTCCCGCTCGGCCTCCAGTCCATCGACGAGAAGCGCGAAATCGATCTCCTCGCCCACCGTTCCATGACGGCGGGAATCGCGCTCGAGCGCGGCAAGCTGGTCTTCGAAGATCAGCTTGGTGTCGTAGAGGAGCCGGCCGATCAGGGTCGACTTGCCGTCGTCCACGGAGCCGCAGGTCAGGAAACGCAGCAGTGATTTCTGTTCCTGCTCCGCGAGGAACGAACGGACGTCGCGGGCGATCTCGTCGGGAGAAAGGGTGATCTGGTCCGAAGCCATCAGAAATATCCTTCGCGCTTCTTCTTTTCCATGGAGCCGGATTCGTCGTGGTCGATCAGGCGGCCCTGCCGTTCGGAAGTCCGTGCGACCAGCATTTCCTGGATGATCGCCTCCATCGTGTCGGCAGCGGAGTCGATCGCACCGGTCAGCGGATAGCAACCAAGCGTGCGGAAGCGGACCAGCCGCTCCTCGACCGCCTCCCCCGGCTTCAACTCCATCCTGTCATCGTCCTTCATGATCAGCATGCCATCGCGTTCGACGACCGGACGGCGCGCCGCATAGTAGAGCGGAACGATCGGGATGTTTTCCTGGTAGATATACTGCCAGATATCGAGCTCGGTCCAGTTCGACAAGGGAAAGACACGAATGGATTCACCCGGACCGACGCGGGTATTGAAGGTCTTCCACATTTCAGGGCGCTGATTCTTCGGGTCCCAGCCATGACTGGCATTTCGAAAAGAAAAGATGCGCTCTTTTGCCCGGGATTTCTCCTCGTCGCGCCGGGCGCCGCCGAATGCGGCGTCAAACCCGTACTTGTCCAGCGCCTGGCGCAGCGCTACCGTCTTCATGACATGGGTGTGGGTGGAGGATCCGTGGCTGAAGGGACCGACGCCGTCGCGCACCCCCTCCTCGTTCTTGTGCACCAGGAGATCGAATCCGAGGTCTGCTGCCATGCGGTCGCGGAAGGCAATCATCTCGCGGAACTTCCAGCCGGTATCGACGTGGAGAAACGGAAATGGCGGGCGCGCGGGGTAGAATGCCTTCATCGCCAGGTGCAGCATGACGGAGGAATCCTTGCCGATCGAATAGAGCATGACCGGCTTGGAGAATGTGGCCGCGACCTCACGGAAGATATGGATGGACTCCGCCTCGAGACGTTGGAGGTGCGTGAGCGACGAGCGAACCATGAAACCTGTCCAGTTAATCAGTAATTTCGTATAGCGCCTATATCAGCGCGGCGAAAATTGCCACGTTCGCGCGGCCGCCTGAAGGCATGTCTTTCCGCCGGCGCGGCCGGAAACGCATTTGTATTTTGACTCCGGGCCGTGAATGGAACTGTTCGGCCCCGGGATCGGCCCGGCGGCGAACAGGCCGGCACCCGGCTCGATGCGGTGTCAGGCGGCTGGCTGGCAGGTCCCGACGGGGACTTTCACGCCGTAAAGGGCAGTAAATTTCGAAAAGATGTCATCGTTGCCCAGTCCCAACTCGCGGGCAAGGCGCGCCGCGGCTGCCCCCAAGGCACGGGCGCGAACCGGGTCCGCGGCTGCATCCCTGAGGACCGCGGCCAGGGCGACCGGGTCGCCCGCGGGCACGAGCCAGCCGGTATGGCCCGGCTCGACGATCTGGCGTACCGACGGCTGGTCGGTGCCGATGAGGGCGCAGCCGCAGGCGGCCGCCTCGATGAGACTGCGCGGGAACCCCTCGCGGAGCCGGCTCGGCAGGCAGGCGATATCGACAGAGCGGAACAGGTCGGCCATGCGGTCGCCCGGTACCGGGCCCAGGTATTCGACGACACCGAGCCGCCCCGACCGGCGGGCCTGCTCGACATCGAAATTGTCCGGGTAGCCGGGATCAGCCGGACCGGCGAGCAGGAACCGGGTCTTTGCGCCTTCCGCCGCCAGCGCGTTGGCGGCGTCACAATAATCACCGATGCCCTTTCCGTGCAGCAGGCGCGAGGCAAGAAGCACGCTCAGCGGCCCGGTCCGCGGCTGCTCGCGCTCGGCGAATTCCACCAGGTCGATACCGGCCCCCATGATGGCCTGGGCGTGATCCTTGCCGATAATGCCGAGGCTGACCAGCCAGTCGCGGTCGGCCGGGTTCTCGAAGGTGGCAACATAGTCGAGAAAGTGAAGTCCGAGGCGCATGGCCCGGATGAACAGGAACCGGCGCAGCCAGGCCAGCAGGCCGGTCTCCTCGAAAACGCGGCCAAGGCCTGGAAAGGTCATCACGAGACGTGGCAGCCGCCGGCCGCCAAGCCGCAGCCATGGCAGGGAAAGAACGGAGAACAGGTTCGGCTTGATCGTGATCGCGTGAACGACATCCGGCTGCCAGTCCCGGACCTCGGCGAGAAAGCGCCGGACGGCGGCGAAATCGCGGCCCGGCTGAAGGCGATGGCGGTCGAAGTCGAGCGGAACGAGGCGAAGCGCCGAGGGCACACGGGCGATCACGTCGTCGGTGCATTCCCCAGAGACCACGGCGACATCATGCCCGGCATCGATGAGCGGGAGCACAAGGTTGATCCGGTGATCCATGAAATAGCGCAGGGAATTGCAGTAGAACAGTATCTTCAAGTTCGTGGTCGTCCAATCGAGGTTTGCCTGGCAAGTCCCGCAGGTCGTCAATCGAGCACAGACAGGGATTGCGGTGCAAGCCTTGGCACGGGAACGGCCTGCCACCCGGGCCCGGTATTGAGTCTCGCGCGCGGATGATGGCTCCAGGACCTGAGCAGGTGAAGCCCGAATCGCAGCGGATGGCCGACCGTCCAGGCCAGGCGCGCGCGCTCCAGTTCGAGGTAGGCGTTCAGGCGGCGCCGTTCGGCCGGTCCGAAGGCATCGCCATACTTGGCAGACAGGGCAGTTGCCGCCGTCTCTATCCGTTCGGGATGGCGGTGCGCACCCCGCACGATGGCGACCCCGAGACGCGAATCGACCCGGAAACGCCCGCCGGCGGCGGCAAAGCGGATGAAGAAATCGACATCCTCGAGACGGCGCATCGATTCGTCGAAGGGCGCGGCGGCCTTGATGGCCGCGCGATTGAAGAGGACGGCCGATCCGGGATTGACCCAGCATCCGCCGAGGAAATCGGTCGGGGCACCGGGTTCGCGCGGGATACGCGCGGCAATCGCGCGGCCCCCGCTCACCTCAACCCAGCCGCAGCCGACGGCAACGGGGTCGGTGCCACCCAGGTCCAGGTTGCGCGCAGCGGCCAGCCGTGCGGCCAGCGTGTCCGGCAGGAAATGATCGTCGGAATCGAGGAATGTTACGAGGGGCGCAGCGGCCAGCGCCAGGCCCTCGTTGCGTGCCGCCGAGGCGCCGCCGTTGACGGAGCGACGAACGAGGCGCACGCGGCCGGTGTGATCATCGAGACGGACCGGTTCGGGCGAGGCGTCGTCGACCACGATGATCTCGGCGTTCACGCCCGGCTGGGACAGGACGCTGTCCACGGCGCGGAGCACCGAGCGCTGGCGTCCGTAGACCGGGATGACCACGCTCAGGTCCGGGCGGCCATCGCTCTGCACTGTCCCCTCGCCCGCCGTCACGCCGACCTCGACCGCTCGTACCAGCGCCAGGCGTCGCGGCACGTCACCTCGAGGCTGCGTCTCGGCTTCCAGCCGAGGAGACGGCCGGCCCGTGTAATGTCGGCCCATGTGGCGGCAATATCGCCGACCCGGCGCGGGGCCATGCGCCAGGGCACGGTCCGGCCGGTCGCGCCTTCGAAGGTGCGCACCATGTCCAGGACGCTGGTGCCATGGCCCATGCCCAGATTGATCGCGTGATAACCCTGCTCCTTTTCCAGCAGGTACAGTGCCGCGACATGACCTTCTGCGACGTCCATCACGTGGACGAAGTCGCGAATGCAGGTTCCGTCCGGCGTGGGATAGTCGCTGCCGAGGATGTCGACATGGGGAATGGCCCCGTCGGCCGCCTTGAGGATCCAGGGCATGAGATTGTCGACGGCGACCCGCGACCGCTCTCCCACCAGGGCGCTTTCATGGGCCCCGACCGGGTTGAAATAGCGCAGCGCTGCAATGGCCCATTCGGGCCGCGCGTCCTGCAGGTCGCGCAGCACCGTTTCCACCATCGCCTTGGTCCGGGCATAGGGATTCAGCGGGTCAAGCCGCGCATCCTCCGTGACCGGAACCTGTTGCGGCTGTCCGTAGACCGCGGCAGAGGAAGAAAAGACCAGCTTGCGCAGTCCGTGCTTCTCCATTGCCTCCAGCAGGGTCAGCGTTCCGGCGACGTTGTTTGCATAGTAGGTGACGGGGTCGGCGAGCGACGCCTTCACGGCCTTTGCGCCGGCCAGGTGCAGGACTGCCGAGAACTGCCGGGCGCCCATGACCGCATCCAGCGCTGCGGGATCGCGAATGTCGCCGACCACCAGATCGGGCCGGGTGCCGGTGATCTGGGCCACCGCATCCGGGGCGGTGTTCCATCCGTTCGACAGGTTGTCGAAGACGACCGGGTTCCAGCCCGCCTGCAGCAGCGCGATGCAGCAGTGAATGCCGATATAGCCCGCACCTCCCGTCAGGAGGACGTTGCCGCGTATCCCCGATGTGGTGTCATCCATGGTGCGGTCCGGCAGAGCCATTGCTTATTCTTGACAAGTCGCGAATGCCCCGCAGATCCTTACTCCCGCCCTGCATTCTCCGGCAGGACCGATGGCTGGGGCGGCTGGATTCGAACCAGCGCATGGCGGTACCAAAAACCGCTGCCTTACCGCTTGGCTACGCCCCAACGAAGGTGCGAATGGCGTTACCCCATCTGACCGCCCGGTGCAAGACCCGCACGGCCTTGCCGGACCTCTTCACAAGACCTCGCTGCCCGCCATTTCGGCCGAGCCGTTCATTGCGGACTCGCCGCCTCCAACAGACGCCCGACGACACGCTCGCTGGCCGCGCGCCAATCCGGCGAGCGATAGCGGAAAGCCGCCTCGAACCGGCCGGAATCAAGGCGCGAATTGCGCGGACGGTGTGCCCGCTGCGGATAGGCCTCCGACGGGATGGGCCGGACACGCGCCGCCGGGCCACCCAGCCGCCCGCTGGTGGCGACGACATGGCTTGCGAGATCGAACCAGGAAGCCTCGCCCGTTCCGGCAAGGTGGAAGGTCTGTCCCAGGCCTATCGACCGGCCATCCTGCCATGATCCGATCATGGCCAGCAGCCCGTCGGCGATGTCGAGGGCGCAGGTCGGATTGCCGACCTGGTCGCTGACGACCGACAGTTCGTCGCGTTCGCCGGCAAGGCGCAGCATGGTCCTGACGAAATTGGCACCGAAGGGGCTGTAGACCCAGGCCGTGCGGACGATGACGTGGTGATGCGGCAAGGCGGCCCGTACGGCCTCCTCCCCCTCGAGCTTGGTCCGGCCGTAGACGGTCTGCGGCCCGGTCGGCGCGGTTTCATCGTGCGCCGCAGTCCCGGTGCCGTCAAAGACGTAGTCCGTCGACAGGTGCACGAGGCGGGCGCCGATCCCGGCACAGGTTTCGGCCAGGACACCCGGTGCGACAGCGTTGATCCTGCGGGCCAGGTCCGGGTCGTCCTCGGCGCGGTCGACCGCGGTGTAGGCCGCCGCCGAAACGACGACATCCGGCGCCGCGTCGCGGAGGGTACGACGGATCGAGTCCGGGTCGGCAAGGTCGAAATCCGGCCGGGCGACGAAGGTCAGGTCGAGGGCGGGACGGCCCATGGCGCGTTCGGCCAGCGATTGCGCGACCTGTCCCCGGCTGCCGGTGACGAGGAGTTTCACTGGGTCACCTTCGCGGTGCCGAGGCGTTCGGAAATGCTGTTGTGCAAGGGGCGCCACCACCACTCGTTGGCCATGTACCAGGCCACGGTGTTCTCCATGCCGCTTTCAAAGGTTTCGCCCGGCGACCAGCCAAGTTCAGCCTCGATGCGCGAGGGATCGATGGCATAGCGGCGATCGTGGCCGGGCCGGTCCGGCACATGGGCGATCAGGTCGCGGTAGCTGGCACCGCCGGCGCGCGGGCGCTGCCGGTCGAGGATATCACAGATGGTGTGAACCACGTCGATGTTGCGGCGCTCGGCGCGGCCACCGACGAGATAGGTCTCGCCGATACGGCCCTTCGTGGCGACGCATTCCAGCGCGGCTGCGTGATCCTCGACGTGCAGCCAGTCGCGGATGTTCTCGCCCTTGCCGTAGACGGGCAGCTCGCGCTGTTGCAAGGCACTGAGAATGACCTTCGCCACCAGCTTTTCGGGAAACTGGTACGGACCGTAGTTGTTGGAGCAATTGGTAACGACGACCGGCAGCCCGTAGGTGCGCAGCCAGGCGCGGACAAGGTGATCCGACGCGGCCTTAGAGGCCGAATAAGGCGACGAGGGATCGTAGGGCGTGTCCTCCGTGAAGATGCCGCTGTCGAACGGCAGATCACCGAAGACCTCGTCGGTGGACACGTGATGGAACCGGAAACGCTCGCGCGCGGCGCCCGAAAGCGCGTCATGATGGCCGCGCGCGGCATTGAGCAGGCGCAAGGTGCCGGTCACGTTGGTCTCGATGAAGACCTCCGGGCCGTCGATGGAGCGGTCGACATGGCTCTCCGCCGCCAGGTGCATGAGGATGTCGATCTGCTCTTCGCCGAGCAGGCTGCGGACCCGTCCCTCATCGCAGATATCGGCCTGGACGAAACGGACATTCGGCCGGTCGATCACGTCACGCAGCGAATTGAGATTCCCGGCATAGGTCAGCTTGTCGAGGATGACGACCCGGTTGCCGGGATTCAACGCGAGGCGGCGGCAGACCGCGGAACCGATGAAGCCGGCGCCGCCGGTGACCAGATAGTTCATCTCGCTTCTTTCCTCAGCTCTCGTACGCAAAACCGGTGTCGCACGCAGCAAGCAGCGGTGCATCGCGATCCTTCTGCGACAGGATCACGTCCGCCGGGTCGGTCGGCCATTCAATGCCGATGGCGGGATCGTCGAACCGGATCGACCGGTCGTGGTCCGGCGAATAGCGGCTGGACACCTTGTAGAGAAAATGGGTGTCGGGCTCCAGCGTCAGGAAGCCATGGGCGAAGCCGGCCGGTATGTAGAGCTGGTTCCAGAGCGTCGCGGATATCTCGACGCCGACCCAGCGGCCATAGGTCGGAGAACCGGCCCGGATGTCGACGGCGACGTCGAAGACCGCGCCGCGGGTGACGCGGACGAGCTTGGCCTGGGCAAACGGCGGCGTCTGGAAATGGAGGCCACGCAGGATGCCGCGCTGCCCGGAGACGGAATGATTGTCCTGAACGAAGGCCGTGTCGATGCCGTTCTCGCGCCAGGTTTCCTCCCGCCAGGTCTCGGAGAAAAAGCCCCTTTCGTCACCGTGGCGGTCCGCGACCACCTCGATGACTCCCGGCAGGGAGGTCTGGCGGAAGGCCGGCATCAGTGCTGTTCCTCCACACGGCGGCGAATGTAGGAGGCATAGTCCCCCGCCCCCAGTTCGGCCGCGCGCGCCAGGACCTGCTCAGCGCTCAGCCAGCCCTGTTCCAGCCCGATTTCCTCCGGGCAGGCGATCTTGATCCCCTGGCGACGCTCGATGGTCTGCACGAAGGCGGCAGCCTCGTGCATGGAATCCGGCGTGCCGGTGTCGAGCCAGGCGTAGCCGCGGCCCATGCGCGCCACGGTCAGGTCGCCGCGTTCGAGGTAGGTCCGGTTGACGTCGGTGATCTCGAGTTCACCGCGCGCGGAGGGCCGGATGGAGCGGGCGATATCGACCACGTCGTTGTCGTAAAAATAGAGGCCGGTCACCGCCCAGTTCGACTTCGGCGCGGCCGGCTTTTCCTCGATGCCGAGCGCCAGGCCGGTGGCCGGATCGAACTCGACAACGCCATAGCGTTCGGGATCCTTGACGTAATAGGCGAAGACCGTCGCGCCGGCTTCGCGTGCCATGGCTTCCCGGCAAAGCCGCGGCAGGCCCGCGCCGTAGAAGATGTTGTCGCCCAGGACCAGGGCGCAGGCATCGTTGCCGATGAAGCGCTCGCCGATCAGGAAGGCCTGCGCCAGGCCGTCCGGGCTCGGCTGTTCGGCATAGTCGAAGGACACGCCGAAAGCGGAGCCGTCGCCGAGCAGCGACCGGAAGACCGGCAGGTCGCGCGGTGTTGAAATGATGAGAATTTCGCGGATGCCGGAGAGCATGAGAATGCTCAGCGGGTAGTAGATCATCGGCTTGTCGTATACCGGGAGTATCTGCTTTGACGCGGCGATAGTCATGGGGTAAAGGCGCTTTCCGCTGCCGCCTGCCAGAATGATGCCTTTCACCAAATGCTCCCTTCACGCCTGCCAAGATGAGGGCCAACTCCTGACCGATGCTTTAGCAACCCATCCCATGAAGAGCAATCGCCGCCGCACTTTCGCCATGCATGCGTTCACCATAGGGCAAGCTAGGGACAGCAAGACGAGACAGTGAGAATCCTTTCTGCTATGGTTTTCAGGTTCGCGTCGCCGGGGGGCCGTCTGACGAACGGCCGGGCTGACGGAATGACTGAAAGGGGAGAATCCCGTGCGTGCGAATGCGCGGCGTTTTCCGGAAAAGAAGCGACCAACGCGCTTGGGCTTTCAGGGCAATTGCTTCGGGGCCGTTCAGACGGAGTGACTTTGCGATGAAAATCGATGGTCGGCTGCTGCGGTTCGCCGCGCTGGTTCACGACACGCTTGTTCTCGCGACGGCCTTTCTGTCGGCCAACCTCGTCGTCTACGGGGTCGACCAGTTGCAGTGGGTGCCCGGCATCCGGGAGAAAACCCTGGCCTACGTGCTGATCGGCGCCCTCGCGCTGTTCGTCATGCGGGTCAACCGCGGCATCTGGCGCTACGCCTCGATCCCCGACATGGTCGCCATCGTCAAGGCGACGACGATCGCGGTGGCCGTCTTCACCATCGGCAACTTCATGCTGTCGCGGGCGGAGAACGTATCGCGCCTTGCCATCGTGCTGATCTGGATCTTCACCGTCTTCGGCCTCGGTGCCGGGCGGATGCTCTACCGCTTCTTCAAGGAGACGCAGTTCTTCCCGCAGTTGCGCGACAACCATGGCGTCGCCGACTACTACCTCCTGTACCCGTTCTCCGACACGACCGAGCATTACGTGCGCATGGTGCGCCGCCTTGGATCCATCGGCTTCCAGCTGGCCGGCATCATCGATTCACGGCCAGGCTTCGTCCGTCATGGCATGCTCTCGCTGCAAGTCCTTGGAACACCGAACCAGATTTCCGAGATCGTGCACCAGCGCGACGCCCGGGGCATTTCCATCAAGGGCCTCATCGTCACCGACCCGGCCGCCTCGGGCGCCGAGCTGACGGAACTCCTGGAAGCCTGCAACGATGCCGGCATCGGCATCTCGCGGCTTCCGGACCTGACCGACTTCCCCAAGGCCGGGGAAACCAACCTGATCTCGCCCAAGCCGGTGCGCCTGCAGGACCTGCTCGGGCGGCCGCAGGTGACCGTCCAGAACCCGGAAATCTCGGCCTTCCTGGAAGGCAACACGGTGCTGGTGACGGGCGCCGGCGGGTCGATCGGCTCGGAACTCTGCCGCCAGATCGCGGAGTTCAAACCGTCCCGGCTGCTGCTGCTGGAATCCTCCGAACGCAATCTCTACGAGATCATGCAGGAGTTCTGCGAGACTCATCCCGAGCTCAACGTCGAGGGCGTGATCGCCGATGTGCGCGACCAGTCACGCGTCGAGGACGTGATGAACCGGACCTCACCCGATGTGGTCTTCCACGCTGCCGCGCTCAAGCATGTGCCGATGGTCGAGGACAACCCGGTCGAAGCGGTCAAGACCAATTTCATCGGTACGGCCAACCTGGCCGACAGCGCCGTGGCAGTGGGCGCCAAGGCGTTCATCCTGATCTCGACCGACAAGGCGGTCAATCCGTCGAGCATCATGGGTGCAACGAAGCGCGCGGCCGAGCTCTATTGCCAGGCGCTCGACCTCGACGACGCGCCGATTTCTTTCGGCATCGTGCGGTTCGGCAAT
Source organism: Zhengella mangrovi (assembly GCF_002727065.1). Taxonomy (GTDB): domain Bacteria; phylum Pseudomonadota; class Alphaproteobacteria; order Rhizobiales; family Rhizobiaceae; genus Zhengella; species Zhengella mangrovi. The sequence goes on from NZ_PDVP01000028.1 coordinate 12,792, forward strand.
GTGCTCGGATCGGCGGGATCGGTGGTGCCGCTGTTCCAGAAACAGATCGCGCAGGGTGGCCCGGTGACCGTCACCGATCCGGACATGACGCGCTATTTCATGACGATACCGGAGGCCGTTCACCTGATTCTCCAGGCAACGTCGCGGGGCACCAACAGTATCGGCCATCCCATCGACGACCGCGGCACGGTCCTGGTCTTGAACATGGGCCAGCCGATCAAGATCGCCGACCTCGCGCGCCGCCTGATCCAGCTTGCCGGCTTCCGGCCCGACAAGGACATCAAGATCAAGTTCACCGGCCGCCGGCCGGGCGAAAAGCTGACCGAGGAACTGATCAGCACGCTCGACGACCATATCGTCGACACGCGCGACAGCTTCATCGTCGCGCGCACCCGTACCGTCGAACGCAGGAAGATCGTCCGTTGGCTCAGCGACATGAAGATCGCCTGCCAGCGCGAGGACAGGGAAAGTGCCCTCACCCTCCTGAAGGAAATCGTGCCGAGCTACCAGCCCTGGGTCTCGGTGGACGACGACATCGAAGAGATTTCCTGACCGGCGCAATCTTTCGCGTACAGGTTTCTACCGCGGTCCGGCAACCGTCGCCTGGCCGCAGAAGCTGGCGTGCAAGCCGTCATCGAGCGTCACCGGCGGGCGCCAGCCGGTCGTGGCGGCGAAGGCACGGGTGTCGACGACACACGGCCGGCGGGCATGGTGCAGCGTTTCTCCGACCAGCGGCAGCCGATCCATCATCCATCCGGGGAGGCCCGGCAAGGTCACGGGGCGGCGACGGCCGGCCCATTGGCAGGCCAGTCGGCCGATGGCGCCGAGGCTGGTCGTGCCCTCGTCGGCGATGTTGAAGGTTCCGGTCGCTCCGCCGTAAAGGCACGCCGCGATGGCGTCGGCCAGGTTGTCCCTGTTCAGAACCGACCTCGGGGCATTGGCAAGATCGCGCGGCAGCAGCCAGCCGCGGCGCCCGAGCCGGGCGGCGAGACCCAGCCAGCCACCACGGCCGGGGCCATGGATCACCGGCAAGCGGAGAATGGCAAGGCCTGCCATCCCCTCTTCCCGCAGGCCGTGCAGCGCATCCTCGGCCTCGGCCTTGGACCGGGCATAGGGGTCACCGGGGCGAAACGGATCGGTCTCGACAAATGCCCGGTCGCTGCCGGCGCCATAGACCCGTACGGAACTGGCAAAGACGAAACGGCCCGCTCCCGCATCGGCGGCCATCCTTGCCAGGGTTGCCGTGGCGGTCGCGTTGATGGCCGTCATGGCCGCGCCATCGCGGGCAGCGGCCGAAAAGCGGGGCGGGTTTAAGGCGGCCAGGTGAACCACGGCCTGCGTGCCGGATAGACCGCTGCGCAGGGACGAAACGGATTCCATGGTGCCGACAAGCTGGCGGAATGGCAGACCGGCGACCGGGTCGCGGACGAGGATCGTGACCTCGTGGCCGCGGTCGTGGAGCACGCCGGCCACCGTCCGCCCGGCAAAGCCCGTCGCACCGGTCAGCAGAATCCTCATCGGCGTTCACCTCCCTTCCGGTCCAAGTCCTGCTGCCACCCGGGCATGGCAATCAACATCGCTCTCTGTCCCGGCTCCGGCCGTCGCGATCCGGTGTTCCCGCATCACCGGCGAATCCCCGATACCATATTCGGGCAAGACTGTGATAATAGCGACGAATCCGAAGCGTGACTGACCGACAAGGCCGCGAAGTTCCTTCATGCTTGCTCCAACGACCGCCCTGCCCGTCCCCGCCATTGCCGCGCTGGCCTGCCTGGTCCTGCTGGCCCTGTTGCGAACGGTGCTGCCGGCATCCTTTCTTGCCGCCGGACACAACGACCGGTCCAATCATGTCGGAAGTCCGCGGCAGATCGGCGGCCTCGCGCTTGTTCCGGCGGCCATGGCCGCCCTTGCGTTCGGCGGCGCGGACCCGCGCCTGGCCCTGCCCTTCGTCATCCTGTGGCTGGCCGGGCTGGCCGATGACTACCGCCCGCTTGGCGTGGCCCTGCGCCTTGGCCTTCAACTGGCCGCTTCGGGACTGCTGATCTTCCTTGCCGGACCGGACCTGACGTTGCCCTTCGCGGTTCCGCCGCTTCTCATCGACCTTGCCATGGTCCTGTTCCTCGTCTGGACCATCAACATGGTGAACTTCATGGACGGGCTGGACCTGATGACGGTCGCCGGCGCGGGCATTCCGCTGGCAGCGACCGGCGCCGCGCTGGTGCTGGCCCATGCCGGCGGGCCTGCGGGTCTCGCCGCGCTGGCCGCGGCTGGCGCTCTCGCCGGATTCGCCGTTCACAACCGCCACCCGGCGCGCGTCTTCCTCGGCGACAGCGGCAGCCTGCCGCTCGGCCTCGTGGCCGGCTGGGCGCTACTGGACCTCGCGGCCCGGGTACCGGCTGCCGCGCTGGCACCATTCGGCTACTATTTCGCCGACACGGTCTGGACGCTGCTCCAGCGTCTCGTCGAGCGCAAGAACATCCTGAAATCCCACTCGGAGCATGCCTACCAGCGTGCCTTTCGTGGCGGACTTCCGGTAATGGCGATCATCGCCCGGGTTGCCACCGCCACCCTCGCCGGCATGGCGGCAACGCTTCTTGCCGTCAAAGCCGGACCCCCGGCCTCCTGGGTGCCGGGCATCGCGGGCCTGGCCATCGGCTTCGTCCTGTGCCTGTCGATGCGCCGCGGCGCGCGCGCAGGCGCCACCCAGACAAAGGCAAGCAAGGGCGAGTAGTTTTTGCTGGCGTTCGTGTTGTTTGGCATTGTTTTCGGCCATGATTACGCCGGTTTGACTTGCTCTTTGGTGTTCCGGCGTGTTGAAACATCGCGACATGCAAGTTGATTTCGGGAGAGCCGCGGCCTCCTGTTATCCAGCGGCAAAGAGGTGCGGGACGCGGGTCCCGCCAGTGAGAGGATACTGGAACGCATGTGCGGAATCGTCGGCATCGTGGGCAGGCAGAGTGTGGCGCCCCTCCTGGTGGATGCGCTGAAGCGGCTGGAGTACCGCGGCTATGATTCGGCCGGCATCGCGACGCTGGAGAAAGGTGCGCTGGCGCGCCGGCGCGCGCAGGGCAAGCTGGTCAACCTGGAGCAGCGCCTGCAGGGCGAGCCGCTGGCCGGCCACATCGGCATCGGCCACACCCGCTGGGCGACCCATGGCGC
>NZ_PDVP01000029.1 GCF_002727065.1 Zhengella mangrovi
CGGCAAACCACCGGCCGTGGTCTATTGGCTGAGAAATGACGAAACCCAAACCGATCAGCAGGAGCAGAGAGTAGCTTAAATCACGCTAGAACCTGTCCAAGAGATGGGGAGTAGCTCACTCGGCTTGTCGGGAGTGTATCGGCTGTGGTTGCAGCGTTGGGGGCAAGGACCGGTATCAAGCCCGGCTTGTCGTTTCCTGCAAGCGGCGCTGTGCCCGATGTCATAGTCTGCGCCCGGTCAGGCGATCGCCCGGTGCGAGCGTGAAATTCCTGCCGGCCGCGACCTGAACCCGCCATATGGAAAGATGGCATCATGTACGATCTGACGGGAAAACGTGCGCTTGTGATCGGCGCGGACGGCGGCATCCGTCGCGCAGAAGCGCGATGGCCTTGCCAATGCCTTGCGTTGCGCCGCTGACGAGGGCGGTGCGCAGCCGGATATCCTCATTCGTGTCGTGGTCCGCCTGGCGTTCTCGGCAAGGGGCAGGCAGGCTGCGTGACTATAGCCGCGTTTCGATCCCGATCAGCGCCCCCATCGTGTCGCGGATCGCCGCGATCCGCTCCGCCGGGAGGCCGCGCAGCGGCTTTCGCGGCGTGCCCGCGCCGTATCCCGTGAGTTCGGCTGCGGCGTAGACCGACTGCACGTAGTCCCCGGCCCAGATCAGCGACATGATCGGCTCCAGCAGGGACCAGTGCTCCCGCGCATCGGCCCAGCGCCCCTCGCTCGCGGCCTTCACCATCGCCAGGCAGGTCCGGGGCGCGAAATTCGCACCGCCCCAGATGAGGCCGGCCGCGCCCGCGTAGAGCGCATAGGGTACCAGCGTGTCCGCGCCGTTCATCACCGGAAGACCGGTGCGGATCAGGGAGGCCTGGCCAGCCAGATCGCCGGAAGAATCCTTGACGGTCAGGAAGCCCGGAATTTCGCACAGCTTCCTAAGCAGCGCTGGCGTGATCTCGACCCCGACCGCATGCGGCACGTTGTAGCCGATGATCGGCAGGCCGGCCGTGGCGACCTCGGCGTAGAAATCCACGATGCCGTCGTCATCGGTCGGCCCCTCGAAAAAGGGCGGCAATACCATGATGCCATCCGCGCCGGCGTCGCGCGCCCGCTTCGAGCGCGCCACCACGTCTTCCGCCATCAGCGCTGACGTCTGGGCGATGACGCGAGCGCGGCCCTTCACCTGCCGGACCCCGCGCGCAATCACCTCCTGCGCCTCGTCGGGCGACAGGTAGACGTGCATGCCGGTGCCGGACGACAGCACGAAACCCTCCACGCCCGCGGCAAGGTAGCGATCGATGTTGCGCTCCATCCGCGAAAAATCGATGCGTCCTCGCTCGTCGAACGGCGTGGCGAGCGCGAGGTTGATGCCGGGAAACGGAAATGGCGGCATGACGGGGTTCCTCCGGGAAGGCTGCAGTGCGTTGCGCCGGACCGACAACAGGCCGGGCGTCGAAGAAAGCGTTATTCGTCGCGGGCCTTCCATTCTCTCCAGCGCAGAACGGCATTGGCGCCGATCTCGCGGAATGGCCGTGGCGGCAGCTTTGTCGGCTGTGCCTCCGCGGTGAAATGGTCGGTGATGGCGCTCCGTTCGCCGCAGGCCAGCTCCGCCGCGCCGATACCGGTCAGCGTGCCGCGCGCGGTGCCGAGGCCATTCTGGACGCAGCCGGAGAAGACGCCCTTCTCCACCTCGCGCATCACGGCGACGCCATTGAGCGTCAGGCACAGGTGTCCCGCCCAGGCATGCTCCATGCGCATTCCCTTCAATTGCGGAAACCGCTGGTCGAACTTGCGTCGCATGACCCGGGCGGCACGCGCCAGGTCAGATTTCGAGGGCGCGCAATCCGGCCTGAACGTCGCGCAGGTGCGGGTGACGATGCGGTTGCCGCCTTGCCCGGCATCGATGCGGCGAACCGTCGTGCCCATCGGGTCTGAGGGCGTGATGCCCCAGCGTGGTTGTCCGCCCAGTTTAGCCAGCGCTGCGGCATCGAGGTCCGGCGTCATCACGGCATAGAGGAAGATTTGCATCAGCCGGTCGCTTGCAAAGCCGAAGCTTTCCAGGTGGCCGTTGACCGTCAGGATCACGCGCGGCGTGCCGACCGATCCCTTCCCGGTCCTCACGCGCCACCCGTCGCCCTCCCTCTCGAATGCGAGGACGGGGCTGTTCTCGAAAACGTCGACACCCTGCGTGGCAAGGCCGGCGCCCAGTCCGCGAATATAGCCCGCCGGTTGCAGCATGACCGTGCCCGGCGTGTAGAGACCGGAGATGTAGTGGTTCGAGCCGGTCATGTCGCGCATCTGGCGCGGGTCGAGCATTTCGCTCGCCTCTCCCAGCGACGAAAGGTGCTGTGCGTAGCTTCTGTTATGGGCTTCGGCAGCCGCACTCGCCGCGCCGTTCACCTTGCCGGCCGGATCGAAATGGTTCGCGTCGATTCCATAGTCTCCGACCGCGTCGCGCGCGAAGGCGATAGCCTGCCGGTTCAGGCCGATCATCGTCTTGTCGTCGCCGTGCCCGGAATAGTCCTCGGAGGTCAGTTCGTGCGGCAGGTCGATCATGAAGCCGGAGTTGCGGCCCGCCGCCCCTTCGGCCAGTCGCCCGGCCTCCAGGACGACAACGCGCGCGGAAGGCTGGAGCTGGACGAGACGCCGCGCCGCCGACAGGCCTGCAAAGCCCCCGCCGATGACGACGAAATCCGCTGTCCGCTTGCCTTCAAGGCTTCGGGCCGCGATCTGCGGCCCGAGTATTTCATTCCACGCAGCCGGACCAAGGCGCACCGGCAACCGTCGTGCGGAATATCGGGTCAAGCCACCGCCTCGTCGGCGTCATCGCTGAGATCGATCCAGAGCGTCTTGACCTGGGTGTACTGGTCGTGGGCCTGGATGCCGTTGTCGCGGCCGCCGAAGCCGCTGGCCTTGAAGCCGCCGAACGGCGTCGAGATGTCGCCTTCGCCGAAGCTGTTGACGGTCACCGTGCCGGCGCGGATGGCGCGCGCGCCGCGAATGGCCCGCTTGACGTTCGACGTGAAGATGGAGGCGGCCAGGCCGTAGTCCGTGTCGTTGGCCAGCGCGATGGCCTCGTCGAAGCTCTCCACCGTCAGAACCGACAGGACCGGGCCGAAGATCTCCTCGCGCACCTGCGCGGCGTTCCGGTCCGTGACGTCGAGGATCGTCGGCTCGACGAACCCGCCGTCGGCCTTCCCGCCCATGATGACCGTCTGACCCTTGTCCAGGTAGGAGCAGACCTTCTCGTAATGCGCCGGCGAGACCAGCGCGCCGACGCGGTTCTGCGGGTCAAGCGGATCGCCGACCGGCCATTCGCGGGCATGGGCGACGATCCGCTTCAGCAGCGCATCCTTGACGCCCTTCTGCACGATCAGCCGCGAGGAGGCCGAGCAGTTCTCACCCATGTTCCAGAACGCGCCGTTGACGACATGGGCCGCGACGCGGTCGAGGTTCTCGGCATCGTCCAGCACCACGGCGGGGTTCTTGCCGCCCATCTCCAGCGTGATTTCCTTGAGATTGGAGTCCGCCGCATAGCGCAGGAACCGCCGGCCGGTCTCGGTCGACCCGGTGAACGAGATCATGTCGACGTCCATGTGGCGCCCGAGCGGTTCGCCGACATCCGGCCCTGTGCCCGGCACCACGTTGAACACGCCGGCCGGAATACCGGCCTCCATGGCCAGTTCGGCAACGCGCAGCGCCGTCAGCGACGTCTCCTCGGCCGGCTTGACGATCACCGAGCAGCCGGCCGCCAGCGCCGGGCCGATCTTCCATGCCAGCATCAGCAGGGGGAAGTTCCACGGCAGGACGAGGCCGACCACGCCGACCGGTTCGCGTATCACCATGGCGATATGGTTGTCGGAGGCCGGCGAGACCTGGTCGTAGATCTTGTCGATCAGTTCCGCGTGCCAGGTCAGGCAATGGACCGTCTCGGGCAGGTCCACGGTCTCGCAGTCGTAGATGGTCTTGCCGCTGTCGAGGCTTTCCATGACCGCCAGTTCGCGGGCATTGCGCCCGATCAGCTTGGCCAGCCGGATCAGCACCTGCTTGCGGTCGCCCGGTGCCAGGCGCGACCAGCGCCCGTCCTCGAAGGCATCGCGGGCCTTCGCGACCGCGAAGTCCACGTCGGCCGCCCCGCAGGCCGCCACCTTCGCCAGCACGTCGCCGGTCGCCGGATTGATCGTGTCGAACGTCTTTCCCGATGCCGCAGGCCGGAAACCGCCGTTGATGAAGGCCTGTGTCGGGAACGCGAGCGTGGCCGCGATGGCCTTGTATTCGCCGGTTGTCAGAAGGTCGCCCATGGTCCTTACTCCGCCTCGATCTCGGCTACGGTGCGCTTGAGCACCCGCACCACCTGTTCAAGCTGCCGCTTGTCGTCCTTGTTGAGCGCCTTGAGCGGCGGCCGCGGCGGGCCTGCATGGCGCCCGTTCATCTCCGTGCCGTACTTGATGCACTGGATGAACTTGCCGCCCTGTTCGAGCACGCGCATCAGCGGCATCATGGCCGACATGATGCGCCGCCCCTTGTCGAAGTTCCCGTCCACCGCGCAGGCCTTCCAGAGCGCGATATGCTCGCCTGGCAGGAAGTTGGAGCCGCCGCAGACCCAGCTTCTGGCACCCCAGGCGAAGAACTCCAGCGCCTGGTCGTCCATGCCGCAGGAGAGCTGGATGTGCGGGTAGTCGCGGGCCATCAGGTGCACCCGGTTGATGTCGCCCGAGCTTTCCTTGATGGCGCAGAAATTCCGGCTCCGGCCGACCCGGTCGAGGAATTCCTCGCCCATGTTGATGCCCATGCGGCCGGGATAGTTGTAGAGCATGATCGGCAGGTCAGCGGCCCGGTCGATGGCCAGCGCGTTGAGCGCGTTCTCCCGCTCTGTCGGCACCGAATAGGGCGGCGAACCGACGAGGATCGCGTCCGCGCCGATCCTTGCCGCGGTTTCCGCCATGGTGATCGAATCCGGCAGGCGGATGGCCACGGTACCGACGATAAGCGGCACGCGGCCGCCGATGACATCCTTGGCAAGCCCTGCCATCTCGATGCGCTCGTCCATCGACTGGGCGTAGTATTCGCCCGTCGATCCGCCGTTGATGATGCCGTGAACGCCGGCATCGATCAGGAACTCGATCATCGCGGCAAAGGCGTCGCGATCGATGGAGCCGTCCTCGCGGTGGGGCGTGATGACCGGCGTGTAGATACCCTCGAACTTCATGAGGCTCCTCACTGTTTCAACTCGCCCGGCGCATGGCCGAGCGGGATCTGCATGCTTTGCGGCGTGACAAAGCTCTCGAATTCCGCGCGGGACAGCTCCCAGTGCGCGATCGCCAGGTCGGCCGCAGCATCGGCGTCGCCCGTCTCGATCAATTCGATGAACTCGTCGTGCTGGTCGGCGGCGACCGAGCGCTGCTTCGCCAGCGCCTGGTTGCGCGGGCTGTAGAAGGTCATGCCGATCCGGGTGTGGTCGATCAGCAGGCGCCGCAGGCTGGGCGTCAGGTAATCGTTGTCGGCCATTTCGCCGATGATGGCATGGAAGCGCTCGTTCATGAGCGCGCGCGCGGCGGCGTCGCCATCGCGAATGGCCGCGCGGAACAGCAGCTGCGTGTCCTTGAGCCGCATGATCTGGGCCGGCTTCGCATTCTCCGCCGCCAGCCGCGTTACGGCCGAATAGATCATCGGCGCTGCGACGAAGAAGCTTCTCAGCGTCTTGTGCGTCATCGGCGCCACCTGGGCGCCGCGGTTCTCCTGCAGCACCACGTAGCCATCGCCCGCCAGCTGCCGCAGCACCTCGCGCAGCGGCGGCCGCGAAATGGCATAGGCCTCCGCGATCTGCGTCTCGTCGAGATAGCTGCCCGGCTCAAGGTCCTGCGTCAGGATCCGCCGCTGCAGATCCTCAAGGCAGATCGTTTTCCTGCTTCGCTTTTCCTTCACCAGATCAGCCTCCTGCCTGCTTGCCCGAACCGATACGCAACAGACAAATATCATCACCATTTGTAGGTGAAGAAAATACATCTTGTCTACACACAAAATCGTACCGTCGTATCCTTGTCGCACATGAGAAGCAAATCCCGGCCTTCGGCAACTCTGCGGCCGGATGCTTCACCTGATCGGGGAACCGGTACCGGTCGCGGCAATCGCGGGGAGGGGCGGCATTTCCAGGCGGCAATCCGAACGCCTGTTTGAGCGCCACCTGAACATGTCGCCCAGGAAGGACGTCCATCGGACAATGGCTTGCACGCGCCGGGAAATTGCTGCTTCAGACAGACGCGACGGTGTCGGACATTGCAATCTGGTGCGGGTTCAAAAGCTTCCGCCAATTCTCCCGCGCCTGCCGGAGCGCGTTTGGCGTATCGCCCGCGACGCGAAGACCGCGCCCGGCCTGGTCGAGGGGCGGGGGCGGCTTTCGGCGGCCCCATGCGCTCGCACGCCGGCCTGTTGACCTCGGACGTCCGGCAACGGCTGCGTTCCTCGCCGTCAGACGCGTCGCTGTCCCGCTCACGAGACGCCTGCTGCAAAGCCGCGGATGGCTGCCAGTGTCTCGCTGTCCACGTCGAGAAGCCTGTTCGGCCGGGCTTTCGTACTGCTGCCATACGGGCCTGGAACGTGGACGCCGGCTGCCGACAGCCGCTGCATCTGGGCGGCCACCCTTTTGCCGAGGCCGTCATCGCCGGACCCTGCCGCGATGCCGATAACGGTGAGCCCGGTGTCTGGCGCGGCAGGGCCTGAGCGGAAATTGCGGGCGTCGGCGGACCAAAGGGAGCCGGAAAGACCCGCGGCCAACAGCTCGACCATGATGGCCATGTTGGCGCCCTTGTAGCCACCGAAGGGCAGCAGGGCTCCAAGAACGGCTTCCGCCGGATCGGTGGTCGGCATGCCGCGCGCGTTGACCGCCCATCCTTCGGGAATGCTGCGGCCCTCTGATGCGGCCTTGGCGATAGTCACGAAGGCGGTGGCGCTGGTTGCCTGGTCGATGACCAGCGGATCACTTCCCTCCACCGGCATGGCGAAGGCAAGCGGATTGGTCCCGTAAAGCCGGTCGGCACCGGGGGCAGGGGCCATCATCGCATGGGCATTGGCGAAGGCGAGTGCGATCAGGCCGCGGCCGGCAAGCCGTCGCACATAGTAGCCGATCTCGCCCGCCGTATAGCTGTTCTTCTGCGTGAACAGCGCGATGCCGCAGGTTTCCGCGGCGGCGACCAGATCGTCAAAGGCGCGGTCGAACCCCAGCTGGGCGATCCCGTGGCGGGCATCCGCCCGGATGACCGCCGGAAGCGGTTTTTCGATCACCGGGTCTGCCTGCCCGTCGATCCGGCCGTCCTTCAGGCTTTGAAGATAATCGAGAAGATGGGCCAGGCCGACCTCATGCCGGCCGGCTTGCTCTGCCGACAAGGTTGCGGCAACCAGCGAGGCGGCCATAGCCGGCGAGGCGCCACAGGCGAGGCAGGCTTTCTCCGAGAGATCCCCCATGACGGCTTCGGAAATGGCGATCGGGGTTCGGCCGGTCACAGGGAAAGTCCTGTCTTGCGCCCTTCATGGAAGGCGAAAGCAGCCTGGCGCGGCGCGGCGCAATCGCCGATCTCGCGAAACGCGATGCCCGCTGCGGCGAGATCCCTGGCAAGCCAGGTCGCCGGCTGGCTTGTCGTTGCCATCACGAGGCTGTCGGCATCCAGGCGCTTCCTTTCCCCGGTATTGAGGTCGACGAGGGTCGCACCATCGCCATGCCATGCATCGATGGCTGCGTCGGTAATCCAGTTCACCCCCAGTTGGCGCAGCTTGCGGCGCAGCGGGATGTCGGCCGATGTGCGCACCAGTTCCTTGCCGACAAACGGATCGGGCGTCACGATGGTCACCGCGTGTCCGTCCTCCGCCAGCTTCCAGGCCGTGCCGCAGCCGCGCCAGTTGCCGGCCTCGTCCAGGACGAGGACCCGCTTGCCCGGCCGTGCCTCGCGCGCCATCACCGCTTCCGGTGAGAACACATGGCCGAGTGACAGGCCGGGCAGGGCGGCAATGCCGGGCAGGGCCTTCTGGAAGCCGGTGTCGGAGGGGACGGAACCGGTGGCCAGGACCACCTCATCGGCACCGAAGGCGCGCACGTCCTCCGCTTCGACATAGGTGTTGAGCCTGACATCGACGCCGAGCCCGGAGAGCTGGCGTTCGTACCACGAGATCAGGTCGAGGACCTGGGCCCGGCGCGGCTGCATCCCGGCCAGCAGGAAATTGCCGCCAAGCCGGCTGGAGGCTTCGGCCAGGATGACCGAATGGCCGCGTTCGGCCGCCACGCGGGCGGTTTCGAGACCGGCCGGACCGCCCCCGGCGACGAGAACCGACTTCGGGCGGTCCACCCTGGTGAACCGGTCGCCGCCCCATTCGAATTCCCGGCCTGCGGAGGGATTGATCAGGCAACTGATCCAGTAATCGCGCGAACGGCGGCCCCAGCACATCTGGTTGCAGGAAATGCAGCCGCGAATGTCTTCCGGCCGCCCGTTGGCCGCCTTGGACGCCAGGTGCGGGTCGGCAATCTGCCCGCGAACGATGGAGACAAGGTCGGCCGATCCCTCGCCGAGGACGGTCTCGGCGTTTTCGGGCGTTCGCACATGGCTTTCCGCTGTCACGAGCGCCGTCTTCACACGCTTGCGAATGGCGCTCGCAAGGTCGGCGCCGAGCTTCTCGGGAAAAAGGAAGGTCGGCATCAGGCTCGGGAAATCGAGGTAGCCTCCCGATCCGCAGGTGACATAGTCAACCAGGCCAAGATCGTCATGGAGCCCCACGATCTCGGCCTGTTCGGCGTGGGTCAGCGCAACGCTTGCTTCCGGCTGGTCGCTGATCGACAGGCCGATGATGAAGTCCGGTCCGCAGGTCTCGCGGATCTGGCTCATGACCTCGCGTGAGAAACGGGTGCGATTTTCCATGGAGCCGCCCCACCGGTCCTGCCTGCGGTTGGTCCAGGGCGTCCAGAACTGGTCGATCAGGCCAAGGTAGGCGGCCCATACCTCCACGCCGTCGAAGCCCGCTTCCTTGCAGCGCCGGGCAGCCTGCACGAAGCCATCGATGGTCTCGAGGATCTCGGCCTCGCTCATCTCGTGGGAACCGTCGCTGTCGTGATAACTCGGCCCGGCGGAGGGCGACCAGTGCGGATGGAACGACAGGTCGGAATCGCCATGGGCGCCGATATGGTAAAGTTGCTGGATGGCGACGGCACCGTGCTGCTTGATGGCCCCGGTCACCGCCCTGAAACCGGGGATGACGTTGTCGTCGCAGGGCCGGAAATTGCCACGCGTCAGAACGGCCGCCGGGTGGACCGGTATGGGCTCGACCACGATCATCGCTGCGCCGCCCATGGCGCGTTCGGCATAATAGGCGACATGCCGCTCCACCGGGACGCCACCCTCGGCCATGTTGGTGGTGTGTGCGCCAAAGACGATGCGGTTCCTCAGTTCACGGCCGCGCAGGGTCACCGGCGAGAAAAGCTTCGGAAACAGGGCGGACATGGCTTCTTTCCTTTTCCCGAAGCAGGTGCTTCGTCAAAGCGTGCGGGATGGACGTGCGGGCAGGCAATCCTTGTTCCGATCGACGCCCTTGACGGATGGTGTCACGGCACGGTCTCGCTGTAGCCGTGACGGGCAAAGAAGCGGTCGAGCTCGCGCTGTTCGGGAGCCTGTCCGGTGAAGATCGCGACGTAGTTCGCCATGCGCGGCATGCGCGCGGGGAGGTCTTCCTGCTCCTGCATGGTGATGTAACCGATCTGCGTGAGGTAGACGGTGCGCGCGCGGACGTCGGCACTGCCTTCGTCATGGCCGAAGCGCCGGAACATGCCGGTCAGAGCCGTGATGCGCCGATGGTCGGCATCGCGGATTTCGGCGAGGATGGAGGGCGATTGCAGGGCCCAGCTGCGCATGGCGAATTCGAAACGGGAATCGAAGAGGTCATTGTCGATCCAGCAGTCGAAGACGTTCAACATGGCCTCCGCGACCGATTCCGCATAGGCGTCGGCGCGTTTCGCCAGGCTGCCGGTGTTCTTTTCGCGCCACAGCCCGATGAGGGCCTCCAGCAACTGCCCACGGTCCCGGAAGAACCAGTAAAAGCTGGTTCGCGACAGCCCCAGCCTCTTGGCGAGCGGCAGGATTTTCACCGCATCGATGCCGCCGTCCAGCAGGGCTTCGCGGGCCGCGTTCAACCAGAGCTCTGCCGAGCCGCGGGCACCGTTGTCGCTGGTTGCCGGTCGCTGTTCCATGGACATAGGCTACAGAGAGCCGGGCATCAGTGTCAATTGAAAGGTCATTGATGACCACGGAAATGACATAGGTGTACAGAAACCGGCCGCCCGTTGACTGCCGGTCAGGCCAGCACCGATTTCACATGCCGCAGGAACGCTTCCGCGATCCGGGATAGCGGCAAATCCCTCGCATGGAACATGCGCAGGGTGAAGCGGGCCTCTTCACGCAGCGGAATGGCCTTGACCCTGTCCGACGGCGCCTTGGTAACCGTGAAACTGTCGAGCAGGGCAACGCCGATCCCGCTCGCCACCATGAAGAATGCCGAAACGGTCAGGCGGACCCGAAGCATCGGGGTCAGGCTCACCCCGGCATCTCTCGCGATCCGTTCGATCATGGCCTGCTGGAATTGCTGGTGATTGAAGCCGATGAGGTTCTCGTCACGCAGATCATGAACCGAGATCGCTTCAGCGCTTGCCAGCCTGTGGTCCGCGGGCACGAGGCACATCAACCGGCCCTCGGCCAGGGGAACGCCCTCGATGCGCGGATCGTCGACGTCGAAGATCGCCATGGCCAGGTCGACTGTCTGAAGCAGAAGCTGGGGCGCGAATTCTTCCCTGTGCAGGACGTCGAAGCTGATTTCGGCATCCGGCATTTCGTGCTGCATGGCTGCGATCGCCCGTGGCGCAAGGGAAACGCCGAGGCCCGGCGATACGCCGACCGCGAGCCGCCCTCCGACCGGACGCTGCGCGGCGCTCAGGCGCCTGTTCACCCGAAGGATCCCGTCGTGAACCGCTTCGAGATCATGCAGCAGCTCGTCGATCTCGGGACGCGGGATGAATCCGTTCCGGGTGCGTTCGAAGAAGGCCATGCCGACCACCGACTCCGCATGGCGCAGCATGCGGCTGACACTGGGAGGCGACACGTTGAGCATGCGCGCCGCACCGGTGATGGATCCGGTCAGCAGCACGGCACGGACGGTTTCGATCTGGCGAAGGCTGAGCATCCTTTAAGATTAGCATAATGCTAATCCCGACAGAACGAATATTAATTGTCTTCCGGCCGCCGGCACCCGAACATGGGCTTTGGAGGATGACCGGCTTGAGAACCCACGAGACCGATATCTGCATTGTTGGCGGCGGCATGGCCGGCGTTGCCGCCGCCGTCTCGGCCGCGCGAAGGGGGCAGCGGATCACCCTGGTCGAACGTGCCGGGTTCCTTGGCGGGGCCGCCACCGCGGGTTCGGTGTCCCAGTTCGTCGGCTGGCACACGCGGGCGGGCCGCAAGGTCATCGCGGGGATCGCCGACGACATCATTGCCGAGCTTGCTGGCCTTGGCGGCGCGGACGGGTTCGACCGCTTCGTCATGTCCACCGGCCATTGCATGGATCGGATCGCCTATGATCCGGACCTTCTCAAGATCGCGCTGGACCGGTTGATGCAGGCCGGCGGTGTCGAGGTCTTCTTCCATTCGATCCTGTGCGGTGTCGAAAACACCAAGGGACGCATCGAGCGCATTTCGGTGGCCGGACCCGGTGGCCTGACCGGCATTGAGGCGAGATGTTTTCTCGATACCTCCGGCGACATGGCGCTGCTCTCGGCCGCGGGTGCGGAATTCCTGCCCGAACCGGCGGCCGGACGACAGCCGGCGACCATGATGTTCGCCCTGGCGCCAGTCGATTTCTCCCGCCTCGAGGCGGTATCGAGAGAGCAAAAAACGGAGATCATCCAGCGCGGGCTGGAAACCGGCGCCCTTCCCAGGGCGGCCCTCCACCACAGCCGGGTTCCGGGTTCCGCCGTCGCCTGGTTCAATATCTCCCGCATTTCGGTCGATGCGGTCGATCCGCTCTCCCTGTCGGCCGGAGAGATGGAGGGGCGCGAACAGGCCGTCAGGATTGCGCGCTTCCTGATCGGGAACCTTCCGGGATGCGAGCAGGCCCGGCTTGACCGGCTTGCGCCGTCGCTCGGTGTTCGCGACACGCGCCGCGTTCTCGGCGAACACGTTCTGACGGCCGACGAATTGCGCCGCAACGAGGGGTTTGCGGATACCATCGCCTGTGGCGCCTACCCGATCGATATTCACCATGCCGGCAGCACCAGCCTGACGATCGAGGAATTCGGCGAAGACCACTACTATCGCATTCCCTATCGCTCGCTGATCCCGAAGGGCCTCAAGAACCTCGCGACGGCCGGACGCGGCCTTTCCGCTGAATCGGAGGCGTTTGCCGCCGTTCGTGTCATGCCCTCGGCGATGGCCACCGGGCACGCCGCCGGGATCGCCGCGGCCATGGTTGCCCAAAGCAACTCCGGTGATTTTCGCGCGATCGACGTCCCGGCGCTCCAGGCGGAACTGCGCGCCCAGTCCGCCTTCCTGGGAGAATCGTGAGATGGCCCTGATCGCTCTCTTCAGCGTGTTCTTTTTCATGATGTTCCTCGGGGCGCCGGTCGCGATCGCGATGGGTGTCGGATCAATGGCCTACATGCTGCTGTCCGACATCCCGGCCACGGTGATGGTATTCTCGATGGTTGATAGCCTGGGCGGCATCACCTTGCTGGCGATACCGTTCTTCGTCCTCGCCGGCGAGATCATGAACACCGGCGGAGTCACCCACCGCATCTTCAACTTCGCCAACCTCCTGGTCGGTCATGTGCGCGGCGGTCTCGCTCACGTGAACATCCTGTCGAGCATGTTCTTTGCCGGCATTTCGGGGTCGGCGGTCGCCGATACCGCCGGACTCGGACGCATCGAGATCAAGGCGATGACCGAGGCCGGCTATCCGAGGCCGTTTTCCGCCGCCGTGACCGCCGCATCCAGTTGCATCGGCCCGATCATCCCACCGTCGATCCTGATGGTCCTCTATGGCACGATGACGGACGTCTCGATCCCGGCGCTCTTTCTCGGCGGACTGGTGCCGGGGGTGCTTCTGGGCGTGGCGATGATGATCTACGTCTACGTTGCCGGCGGTCGCTACGTCGCACCTGGCGAGAAGGCCAGCCTCAGGGCGATCGGTCGCAGCGCGGTCCGCAACGCCTTTCCCCTGATGACGCCTTTCGTGATCCTCGCCGGGCTGGTCTTCGGTCTGTTCACACCGACCGAAGCCGGCGTCGTTGCCGTTGCCTATGCGTTCATCGTCTCCAGCGTCATGGGCGACATGCGGCTGAAGGACATCGGTCCGATGCTGGTCGCCACGCTCGAGACCTCGACCCAGATCCTGTTCATTCTCGCCATGTCGTCACTTTTCGGCTGGCTGGTCACCACCGAACGCATTCCCGAGACGCTGTCGGCCTTTTTCGACATGACCGGATACGGGCGCGTGGCCTTCCTCCTGGCGGTCAACATCATTCTGCTGATCCTTGGCACGTTCATGAGCCTGACCTCGATCCTCGTGATCTTCACGCCCACGCTTGTCGGCATGGGCAACGCGCTCGGCGTGGACCCGGTCCACCTCGGTGTGGTCGTGGTCCTGAACCTGACCGTGGGCCTGATCACCCCGCCGCTGGGCTGGGCGCTCTACATCGTCACCGAGATCGCGGAAATCCGGTTCATCGATACCGCGCGCGCCATCCTGCCGTTCCTGATCCCGATCCTGTTCGTGCTGTTCCTGATCACCTACGTGCCCGCGCTGGTGCTCTTTCCATCCGAGTACCTGCTTCAAGCGCAATGACACCATCCAGAGGAGGAAACCCGATGAAACATGCAATGATGCTTTCAACCGTCGCCATGCTGGCGCTGGCTGCAACCGGAGCCGAGGCGCAGACCACGTTGCGCCTTGCCTGCCCGTCTGCGGCCGACAATCCCACGTGTCTGGCGGCCAACAGGTTTGCCGAGGAAGCAGGCGCACTGTCCGGCGGATCGCTCGATATCCAGGTCTTTCCGGCCGGCCAGCTGGGCCGCGGTGCCGAGGCCATCCAGCAGACCCAGGCCGGCATCATCGACCTCGTTGTCGAGGACATCACCAACTATGCGAACTTCGTGAACGACTACAACATCATCTCGTGGGGGTTCACCTTCCGGGACCAGGATCACTTCAAGGCCTTCCTGGAATCGGATATCGAGACGCGGCTCGAAACGCAGCTGCGGGAACAGTATAACCTGCGCTTCCTGTCGGTCGAATGGGCGAAGCTGCCCCGCGTCGTCGTGTCGACGAAACCCGTTTTCACGCCGGAGGACCTGAAGGGCCTGAAGTTCCGTGTTCCGGGCATCCCGTCCTACATCAAGACATGGGAAACGCTCGGCACGAACCCGACATCCGTGCCGTGGGGCGAGGCATTTCAGGCCCTCAAGACCGGCGTCACGGACGCCATGGAATCCCCGCTCGACTCGATCGTCGCGCAGAAATTCCACCTTGCTGCCCCCTACGTGACGCTGACCAACCACGTGTTTCCGTCGATCACCCTCGCGATCAACGAAACGAAGTTCCAGAAGCTCAGCGCGGATGAACAGAGCGCTCTTGTCGAAGCGGCATCGCGGGCCGCCGGCTATTCGGCGGAACTGGCCACGCAGACAGAGCAGACCGCTGCCAAAAAGATCACGGATGACGGCGGATTCGTGATTTCGGTCAATTCGGCTCCCTTCCGGAAGATGCTGGCCGCAAAGGCAAGCGAGCAGGAGGCTGACGGCCTGTGGAGTGCCGGTCTGATGGACGAAATCCAGGCGATCAAGTGACTGGAACTGCCGGCGGGTTTCAGCGCCCGCCGGCGAGCCGGGGAAAGGCCACCAAATGCAGACGCTGGATCGGATCCTGGGACGCCTTCACGCGATCTACCTGCGCGTTGCGCAGGCCATACTCGCGGCGCTTGTCCTGGGCGTCCTGACGCAGGTCGTATTTCGCTATGCGTTCAGCCGTTCGATCCTCGGGCTGGAGGAACTGACCAAGCTCGGGCTGATCTGGCTCACCTTCCTGGCGGCGGCGATCCTGCACCGCAATCGCAAGCATATTTCGGTCAGCGCGCTCTATGACGTCATGTCCGATGGCGGCAAGCGCCTCGCCCGGGCGATAACCAGTGTCGCGACGATCGCTCTGGCGGTCTTCCTGTTCGTTCAGATGGCGGAAGTCTGGGCCTTCATGATGCTGAAATCGCCGATCTACAGGATTCCGGATACCTGGTTCCGCCTTGCGCCACTCGCGGCCTTCGTGCCCATCGTCCTGCAGGAGTTCGTGAACCTTGCAATGCTGGCCCGCCATCAGGCAGCGCCTGGCAGGCGCTAGAGCAATTCCAGCGAAAGTGGA
>NZ_PDVP01000002.1 GCF_002727065.1 Zhengella mangrovi
GCGCCATGGGTCGCCCAGCGGGTGTGGCCGATGCCGATGTGGCCGGCCAGCGGCTCGCCCTGCAGGCGCTGCTCCAGGTTGACCAGCTTGCCCTGCGCGCGCCGGCGCGCCAGCGCACCGTTCTCCAGCGTCGCGATGCCGGCCGAATCATAGCCGCGGTACTCCAGCCGCTTCAGCGCATCCACCAGGAGGGGCGCCACACTCTGCCTGCCCACGATGCCGACGATTCCGCACATGCGTTCCAGTATCCTCTCGCTGGCGGGACCCGCGTCCCGCACCTCTTTTCCGCTGGATAACAGGAGGCCGCGGCTCTCCCGAAATCAACTTGCATGTCGCGATGTTTCAACACGCCTAAACACCAAAGAGCAAGTCAAACCGGCGTAATCATGGCCGAAAACAATGCCAAACAACACCAACGCCAGAAAAAACTACTCGCCCTTGCTTGCCCTGGCTTTCTGCGCGGCAAGATCCTCGCGCAGCCTTGCGCCGAGACCCGGCTTGTTGACCTGCCGCGAGCGGCCGAAGGCGACCGCATCTTCCGGCACGGAATCGGTGATGACCGAGCCGGATGCCACGTAGGCATTGGCCCCGATGGAAACGGGGGCCACGAGAGCCGAGTTCGAGCCGATGAAGGCGCCGGCGCCAATGCGCGTCACGTGCTTGTTGTAGCCGTCGTAATTGCAGGTGATCGTGCCGGCGCCGATGTTGGCTTCCGCACCGATCTCGGCGTCACCGATATAGGTCAGGTGATTGACCTTGGCGCCGGGTTCGATCACCGCCTTCTTGATCTCGCAGAAATTGCCGACCTTCGAGCCGGCCTTCAGGTCGGCGCCGGGACGCAGCCGGGCGAAGGGACCGACCGATGCGCCGGCCTCGATCCGCGTTCCCTCCAGGTGGCAGAAGGCATGGATGGCGGCGGGTCCGGCAACCCGGACCCCCGGGCCAAAAACCACGTTCGGTTCGACGACCGTCTCGGCGGCGATGTCCGTGTCCCAGGAAAAGAAGACGGTTTCGGGCGCATGCAGGGTGACACCGTCGAGCATGGCCTGGCGGCGGCGGCGGCGCTGCCAGATGCCCTCGGCCTCGGCCAGTTCGACACGGTTGTTGATGCCGAGCACCGATTCGTAGGAAACCTCCGTGGCAACGGCCTTCAGGCCGCGGCTGCGCGCGATCTCGACGATGTCGGTGAGATAATACTCGCCCTTGGAATTGTCGTTGCCGACGGCGTCCAGCAGCGACAGAGCGTGGGCGCCGGCGATGGCCATCAGCCCGCCATTGCAGAAATCGATGGCGCGCTCTGCCTCGGTTGCATCCTTGTGCTCGCGGATCGCGACCAGTTCGCCATCCTCGACCAGCAGCCGGCCGTAGCCGGTCGGATCCGCGGTGCGGAATCCCATGACGACGACATCGGCGCCGTTGGCCAGGCGATCGCGGGCGACCGCGAGATCCTGCGGATCGATCAGCGGCGTATCGCCGAACATCACCAGAACGTCGTCGTGACCCTTTTCCAGCGCCGCCCGGGCTGCCAGCACGGCATGGGCTGTGCCGAGCCGTTCGGCCTGGACGAAGGTCTCGGCATTCGGCGCGAAGGGCGCCACGGCCTGTCGCACCTTGTCGGCATCGCGGCCGACCACCAGGGCGACGTCACCGGCGCCCGATGCCGCGGCAGCGCGCACGACATGGGCGGCCATGGCCAGCCCGGCAATCTCGTGCAGCACCTTGGACCGGCTGCTCTTCATGCGGGTTCCCTCGCCAGCGGCCAGAATGACCGAAAGGCAACTGCGATTGCTCATGTCTCATCCTCTGTCGGGTGCAGGGCTATTTGGATACGATCCCGTTGCAACGGGACGTCTAGCATGGTTTTAAGTCACGTCCAGCCGTTCGGGGCGGACTCGTGCAGGCAAATCGGCCGCGGGTCAACACCGCCGACGGCGAAAGCATGATCGCGGCTGCCGCCTGGCGGCCGGCCTCAGGAAAGTCTGACCTTGGAAGCCCCCTCACCCCTACGTACGGCCACCGCCTTCGCGGTCATGACCGTCACACCGCTGTTCTTCTCCTCGAACCTGATCTTCGGGCGCGGGGTCGTCGGCGAGGTCGCGCCGTTCACGCTGGCCTTCCTGCGCTGGCTGTTCGTGGCCATGGCCCTTGTCCCGGTGCTCGTCGTCCAGCGCGGCCAGGTGATGCGGATGGTCCGGACGCACTCGCCGGTCCTGCTGGTGGAGGGTTTTCTCGGCATGTGGATCTGCGGCGCGATCGTCTACGTCGCGCTGACGATGACGACGGCGACGAACGGCACGCTGATCTACACGACGTCGCCGGTGATGATCATCATCCTGGAGGCGCTCTTCTTCAAGCGGCCGATCGGCTGGCGCGAAGCGCTCGGCAGCCTGATCGCCTTTGCCGGGGTAGCCGTCATCGTGCTCAAAGGCGACGTGGAGACGCTGGCGAGCCTCACCTTCAATCCCGGAGACCTGCTGTTCATCCTGGCGGCGCTGGCCTGGGCGATCTACTCGGTGCTGATGCGCCGCGACGAGTTCAAGACCGTCGGCAACATCGCCTCGCTGGGCCTCGTTGCCGGTTTCGGTGCGGCCTGCCTCGCCCCCTTCGCGCTGGCGGAGTTTCTTTCCGGCGCCGCCATGCCGGTCACGGTCAAGGCATGGAGCAGCCTGGCGGGCATCGTGTTCTGCGCCTCGCTGATCGCCTTCGGGGGGTTCCAGTTCGGCGTGCGGGTGCTCGGCCCCTCGGTCGCCGCCGTGTTCATGTACCTGCTGCCGCCCTACGGCGTGACGCTGGCGGTGCTCGTGCTCGGGGAGACGTTCCACGCCTACCATGCCGCCGGCATCGTGATGGTCATGGGCGGCATCATCCTGGCGACGTTTCCGGTCGCACGGTTCCGGAGCGCGCTGACACGCAAGCGCCGTCCGCAGGCCGCCTGACGTTCAGCCGATCTGCTGGAGAACGGGGAAGTGCTCCAGCAGCCAGAAGCTCATGGCCTGCATGCCGCCGGATATGAACAGCACCCCGGCAGCAACCAACAATGCGCCCATGGCCTTTTCGACCTTGCCGAGGTGAACCCGGAAGCGTGACAGGAAACGCATGAAAGCGCCGGAAAAGAAGGCGGCGAGCAGGAAGGGAATGCCGAGGCCGGCAGAGTAGACGGCGAGCATGGCCGCGCCCTCGCCGGCCGTGTCGCGGGAGCCGGCAAGCGTCAGGATCGATCCAAGGACCGGGCCGATGCAGGGGGTCCAGCCGAAGGCAAAGGCCAGTCCCATCACGTAGGCGGCGAGCATGCTCGCCGGCTTGCCCTCGGCCTGGAAGCGGGCCTCGCGCGACAGGAACGGGATGCGGATAAGGCCAAGGAAATTCAGGCCCATGACAATGATGACCAGGCCGGCCGCGATCGCCAGCGGCTCCTGCCAGAGACGCAGCAGGCGGCCAATGGCATAAGCCGAGGCACCGAGCGCGACGAAGACGGTGGAAAAGCCTGCCACGAAAGCGAGGGAAGCGAGGACCAGCAGCGTGCGCGGGCGGGCGGTGACAGTGTTTTCCTGCCGGAAATCGTCCACGGACACGCCCGCCATGTAGCACAGGTAGGGCGGGACGAGCGGCAGGACGCAGGGCGACAGAAACGACAGCGCCCCCGCACCAAGCGCACTCAGGTATCCGTAGTCCATTTGGCAAGGTCCCGTCTGTTGGCAACGACGCCTCTATAACGCCGTGACCCATCACGCGCCAATGACCAATGCGCGAGACAAAATGAAACAGGCGGCCGGTTGTCCGGCCGCCTGCCCCGAAGGTCTGCGACGCGGCTTACTGGCCGGTCGGCACCTGCGATTCCGTCGCCGGCTCGGCCGGCGGTTGGGCCTGACCGGCCGAATCGGCAGCCGGCGGCTGCGCACCGGAGGCCTGGTCGCCCGTTGCGGCCGGCTGGTCGGTCTTGGCACCACCCAGCTGGTCGAGAATGCCGTTGCCGGAGCCCGGCTGGGTCTGCTCGTTCTGCTGCGGCACCCGATCGAGGATGTCGGTCGGCCGCTCGCCGTAGCGCGCGATCAGCGACAGGCCGAGCGAGGTGACGAAAAAGGCCGCGGCGAGGATGGCGGTGGTGCGTGTCAGGGCATTGGCCGCACCGCGCGCGGTCATGAAGCCCGAGCCGCCGCCGATGCCAAGGCCACCGCCTTCGGACCGCTGCAGCAGCACCACGCCGACAAGCGCCAGCACGATGATGAGATGAATGACGATGAGAACGGTTTCCATCGGAAATTTCCGGCCCGTTGAAGCGCGGGCACATTATGGTTGCGCTGTAAGGTTCGCGGCTCAATACACGGGATCGTTCCGCAATGAAAGCCCCCGGGGACATGCCCGGGCGGGCCCGCACCGCATATCGGTCGGGCGGGCCGCTTTTGCAAGACGCTGCTACATCTTGCAATAGGCGTCGGCGATGCCGAGGAAATCAGACGCCTTCAGGCTGGCGCCACCGACGAGTGCCCCGTCGACATTGGCCACGCCGAGCAGTTCGCGGGCGTTGCCCGGCTTCACCGAGCCGCCGTAGAGGATGCGCATGCGGCGCGCACCCTCGCCCAGCCTGTCGATCAGGCGCTCGCGGATGTGCGCGTGGGCGTCCTCGACATCCTGCACGGTCGGCGTCAGCCCGGTTCCGATCGCCCAGACGGGTTCGTAGGCGATCACCGTGTTCTCCGGCGTGGCACCATCGGGAACGGAGCCCGTCACCTGGCGGGTGAGCACGTCCAGCGTCTGGCCCGACTGGCGCTCGGCCTCCGTCTCGCCGATGCAGATGATCGCGGTCAGCCCGGCCCGCCAGGCAGCAAGCGCCTTGGCCTCGACCAGCATGTCGCTCTCGCCGTGATCGGTGCGGCGTTCCGAATGCCCCACGATCACGAAGCTGCCGCCGGCATCCTTGATCATCTCGGCGGAAATGTCGCCGGTGTGCGCGCCGGAAGGTCTGGCATGGCAATCCTCGCCGCCCGCCCGGACGGACGTGGAGGAGAGGATGGCGGCTGCCCGCGACAGCAGCGTTGCAGGTACACACAGAAGGCCGTCGCATTCGGCCGACAGGACGGAATCGAATCCGCCGCCGATCGCGGTGATTTCCGTCAGGTCACTGCCGGTTCCGTTCATTTTCCAGTTGCCCGCCACGAGCGGCTTAATCCCCGGGGTCATGATCTGCAATTCCTCCTCGTCTGCCCGCGCGCATGGCCTGTTTTCCGCCGTCGCGCCGCATTCGCCCTATACACCGCCCTTGATCAGGGCTATCTGCCTCACCTAAAACCAACGCGCGCGAACCGCAACCAAGGAAAACGGACTAGTCCATGCTTGACTCCCTTCGCAACGCCGCCGGCACCTGGGTCGCCAAGGCCCTGCTCGTCCTCCTCGTGCTGAGTTTCGCGGTTTGGGGCATCTCCGGCCAGGTCACCAGCGGGTTCCAGAGCAATTCCGTGCTCCAGGCCGGCGATACATCGGTGTCGATCACCGAGTACCGCCTGGCCTATGACCGCGAGCTGCGCATCCTGTCGCAGCGCTTCGGTCAGCGGATCACGCGCGAGCAGGCCCAGGCGCTGGGTCTCGACCAGCAGGTCCTGTCGCAGCTGGTTGCCGGCGCCGTTCTCGACGAACAGGCCCGCACGATGAACCTCGGCCTTTCCAAGGACCGCCTCGCGGTGCTTACCGCCGACGACCCCGCGTTCAAGGGGCCGGACGGACGCTTCGACCGCCGCGCCTTCGATTACGTGCTGCGCGAAGTCGGCATGCGTCCGGAAGACTACCTACGCAACCGGCAGCAGGTGGCGGTGCGCCAGCAGATCGTCGAAGCCGTTTCCGACGGGCTGCAGATCCCGGACACCTACCTGAAAGCGGCCGCGCTCTACCGCGGCGAGGATAGGACGATCGAGTTCATCAAGCTTCCGGGCACCCTGGTCGATCCCATCGAGCAGCCGGACGACGCGACGCTGAAGGCCTATTTCGAGGAACACAAGGCCGACTGGCGCGCGCCGGAGTACCGCAAGCTCGGCTATGTCGTGCTCGATCCGCAGGCCATCGCGGATCCGGCCGCCATCTCCGACGAACAGGTCAAGGCCGATTACGAGAAGCGCAAGGCGAGCTACACCCAGGCGGAGAAGCGGAGCGTCGACCAGCTCGTCTTCAAGACACGCGAGGAGGCCGAGGCCGCGCGCAAGCGCATCACCGGCGGCGCGACCTTCGACGAGGTCGTCACCTCGGAGGGCAAGAAGCCGGAAGACACCAATCTCGGCACGGTGGAGCGCTCCGCGATTCCCGACGCCAAGATCGCCGATGCCGCCTTCTCGCTGAGCGAGAACCAGGTCTCCGACGTGGTTGACGGCGCTTTCGGCCCGGTCCTCCTTCGCGTCACCAAGATTATCCCGTCCAAGACCCGCCCGCTCGACGAGGTCGCCGACGAGATCCGCAAGGAACTGGCAGTGGTCGAGGCGGATCGCGTCATCCTCGATGTTCACGACTCCTACGAGGATGCCCGCGCCGGCGGCGCGACGATGGCGGAAGCGGCTGCCAAGCTGAAGCTGCCGATGAAGACGGTCGAGGCCATCGACCGGACCGGGCACGACCCGCAGGACAAGGCGGTGACGGGCCTGCCGGAGCAGGCCGAACTGCTCAAGGCCGCGTTCGACGCCGAGCCGGGCGCGGAAAATCCGCCCATCAACCACGGACGGACAGGCTTCCTCTGGTACGAGGTCGAGGGCGTCACTCCTGCCCGCGACCGGACGCTGGACGAAGTGCATGACAAGGTCGTCGAGGCATGGACCACGGCGGAGCGCCAGGACCGCCTGTCGAAGAAGGCTGCCGAACTGGAAAAGCGCCTTGCCGACGGCGCGAGCCTGGACGACCTGGCAACCGAACTGAACCTCGAGAAAACGGTCAAGCGCGGCCTCAAGCGCGGTGCCGACGATGCCGACATCGGCAAGGCCGGTGTCGCGGCCGCGTTCTCCGTCACCCAGGGTAAGAGCGGTCTCGTACCCGGACCGTCCGGCAACAGCCAGGTGCTGTTCCGGGTCACGGAAGTCTTCGAACCGGCCGGCGCCAGTGCCGAATCGATTTCGCCGGACGAGCGCAAGCAGCTGACCAGCACGTTCTCCGATGACCTGCTGGAACAGCTCGTGGCCATGCTGCGCGACAAGTACGCGGTCACCGTCGACAAGAACGCCCTCGGGCGGGCCATGTCGTTCTGATGACGGCCATCACCGGGAACACGACACGCCGGAGGGGGCGATGAGCGAACTGAAGAGCGCAATTGCCAAGGTGGCCGACGGAACGCCGCTGAGCACGGAAGAAGCGAAGCAGGCCTTCGATACCATGATGTCGGGCAATGCCACGCCGAGCCAGATCGGCGGTTTCCTGATGGCTCTGCGGGTGCGCGGCGAGACCGTCGGCGAAATCACCGGCGCGGTCTCGACCATGCGCGAGAAGATGCTGAGGGTCGATGCGCCCGCCGATGCCATCGACATCGTCGGCACAGGCGGCGACGCGTCGGGCACCTACAATGTCTCCACCTGCGCGGCGTTCATCGTTGCCGGCTGCGGCGTGCCCGTCGCCAAGCACGGCAACCGTGCCCTGTCGTCGAAATCCGGCGCCGCCGACGCGCTCGGCGCACTTGGCATCAACCTGGAACTCAAGCCGGCCGGGATCGCACGTTGCATCCGCGAAGCCGGCCTCGGGTTCATGTTCGCGCCGGCACACCACTCGGCCATGCGTTTCGTCGGTCCGACCCGCGTCGAGCTTGGCACGCGGACGATCTTCAACCTGCTGGGACCGCTGTCGAACCCCGCGAGCGTGACGCGCCAGCTGGTCGGGGTCTATTCGCCGCAGTGGCTGGAACCGCTCGCCCACGTGCTGCGCGATCTCGGCTCGAAGCGGGTGTGGCTGGTCCACGGCGATGGCCTGGACGAGATGACCACGACGGGCACGACCGAGGTCGTGGAACTGAACGACGGGGCAATCCGCCGCTTCGAGGTGACGCCGGAAGACGCGGGATTGCCGCGCGCCAGCCTGGCGGAACTGAAGGGCGGCGACGGTACCCACAATGCCCGGGCGCTCCGCGCCGTGCTCCAGGGCGAGAAGAATGCCTATCGCGACATCTCGCTGCTCAATGCCGGCGCGTCGCTGGTCGTCGCCGGCAAGGCATCCGACATTCCCGAAGGCGTCGCCATGGCCGCCGCATCGATCGACGAGGGGCATGCCTTCCAGGCACTCGAGCGGCTGATCGCCGTCTCCAACAGCGGCAGGGACACCTGATCCATGGCCGATATCCTGCGAAAGATCGAAGCCTACAAGCGCGAGGAAATCGCCGCTGCCAAGGCTGCGCTGCCGCTGGCCGACGTGGTGGCCCGTGCGCGGGACGCCGAGCCGCCGCGCGGGTTCCTGAAGGCGTTGCAGGCACGCAAGGCGGACGGCCGCTTCGGGCTGATCGCCGAGATCAAGAAGGCCAGCCCGTCCAAGGGCCTGATCCGCGCCGATTTCGATCCGCCGGCGCTGGCACGGGCCTACGAGGCCGGCGGCGCTGCCTGCCTGTCGGTGCTGACAGACCGGCCGAGTTTCCAGGGGGCGCCGGAGTTCCTGACGGCGGCCCGGGTTGCCTGCGCCCTGCCGGCACTGCGCAAGGATTTCATGTTCGAGCCCTACCAGGTCTGGGAAGCGCGGTCATGGGGCGCCGACTGCATCCTGATCATCATGGCCAGCCTGTCTGACGACGAGGCCCGGATGCTCGAGGACGCCGCCTTCGAGGCGGGCATGGATGCGCTCATCGAGGTTCACGACGAGACGGAAATGGAACGTGCGCTTGGCCTTTCCTCGCGGCTGCTCGGCGTCAACAACCGCAACCTGCGCACCTTCGAGGTGAGCCTGGAGACGACGGAACGGCTTGCCGGCATGGTTTCGGGCGATCACCTGCTGGTCGGCGAGAGCGGGATCTTCACCCATGACGACTGCACGCGCCTTGCGGCGTGCGGCGTCTCCACCTTCCTGGTCGGCGAAAGCCTGATGCGCCAGGCGGACGTGACCGAGGCCACGCGCACGCTGCTGCAGGGCCGGCCGGCGGAGCGGGCGACGGCCTGACCATGGCGGACCGACTGACGCATATCGCCGAAACAGGCGAAGCCCACATGGTCGATGTCGGCGACAAGGCCACCACCAGCCGAACCGCAATCGCCGAGGGCGCCGTGGTGATGCAGCCAGCGACGCTGGCGGCGATCCTTGCCGGCAACGCCAAGAAAGGCGACGTGATCGCCACCGCGCGGATCGCCGGCATCATGGCGGCAAAGAAGACGCACGAACTGGTTCCGCTCTGCCATCCGCTGCTGCTGACCAAGGTCACGGTCGACATCGAGCCGGACGAGAGCCTTCCGGGCCTTCGCGTCCGGGCCCTTGCCCGCGTGACCGGCCAGACCGGTGTGGAAATGGAAGCGCTGACCGCCGCCTCCGTCACCTGCCTGACGATCTACGACATGGCCAAGGCCATCGATCGCGGCATGGTCCTGACCGGCATCCGCCTGCTGGAAAAGGAAGGCGGCAAATCCGGCCACTGGCGCGCGGAGGACTGAAGCAATGGCACTGCTCCCGGTCGAAGACGCCCTCGCCCGCCTGCTGGACAGCGCCGGCACGCTCGGAACCGAAGAGGTTCACATCGCCGACGCGGCCGGCCGTGTCCTGGCCGAAGACCTTCGTGCGCTTCGAACCCAGCCGCCCTTTCCGGCCTCGGCGATGGACGGTTACGCGGTCCGCGCGGCCGATATCGCCACGGTGCCGGCGGAATTGCGGGTCATCGGCGAATCGGCTGCGGGCCACCGCTTTTCCGGCAAGGTCGGCGCGGGCGAATGCGTGCGCATCTTTACCGGCGCTCCCGTACCACCCGGCGCTGACACGGTGCTCATCCAGGAAGATGCCACGGTCCTCGGCGACGGGCTCATCCGGGCCAACGAGACGGAAGCGGAAGGGCGCCACGTCCGGCGCGAAGGTCTCGATTTCGCGCTCGGCGCGGTAATCCTTCCGGCCGGGCGCCGCCTGGACCCGGCCGCGCTTTCACTGGCGGCCGCGGCCAACCATGTTCGCCTCAGCGTGGCCCGCCGGCCGCTGGTGGCGATCCTGGCCACCGGCGACGAACTGCTGCCGCCAGGATCTGAACCCGGGCCGGACCAGATCATCGCTTCCAATTCCTTCGGTGTCGCCGCGCTTGCCACGGCGGCCGGCGCCGCGGTGATCGACCTCGGCATTGCCCGGGACGATCACGGGCTGATCGAGGCGGAGATCAACCGGGCGCGTGCGGCCGGCGCCGATATCATCGTCACGCTCGGCGGCGCCTCGGTCGGCGATCACGACCTGGTCAGGGACGTGCTCGCGGGTGCCGGCATGGAACTGGATTTCTGGAAGATCGCCATGCGGCCCGGAAAGCCGCTGATGGTCGGCCGGTTCGGAGAGACCCGCGTTCTCGGCCTTCCGGGCAACCCGGTGTCCAGCCTCGTCTGTGCGCATCTCTTCCTCAAGCCGCTCATCGCCGCCCTGTGCGGCACCCGGGACATCGCGGACATCCGCACCGCTGCGCTGGCATCGCCGATGGGGCCAAACGGCGACCGGCAGGATTACGTGCGGGCGAAATGCACCCCCGGCGACAACGAGGCGCTGACTGTGGCGCCGTTCGCGCGCCAGGATTCCTCGATGCTCAGCACGCTGGCCGACGCCAATTGCCTGGTGATCCGGCGCCCCGGCGCACCGGCGGCCGAGGCCGGAGAGACGGTTTCCTGCCTCATGCTGCGCCAGCCCGGCGATTGACAACGGGCCGTTTCAACCTGCCACTTGCGGAACAGGACGGGAACAGATATGTTTGTTCCGGTTTTGTATTCCGACTCGCCGGAGGTTCCCGTGCTCACCCGCAAACAGCATGAACTGCTTCTCTTCATCCATGAACGGCTGAAGGAGACCGGCATCCCCCCCTCCTTCGACGAAATGAAGGATGCGCTCGACCTGGCCTCGAAATCGGGCATTCACCGCCTGATCACGGCGCTGGAAGAGCGCGGCTTCATCCGGCGCCTGCCAAACAGGGCGCGGGCGCTGGAAGTGATCAAGCTTCCCGAATCCATGGCCAATGCACCGCAGGCACGTAAGTTCTCGCCCAGCGTGATCGAGGGTGGCCGGATGGCCGCCAGCGCCCCGGCAAGGCCGGCCGACATGCCCGACGAGGCCAGCCAGGCCATCGGCATTCCCGTCATGGGACGGATTGCCGCCGGTGTTCCCATTGATGCCATCCAGCATCAGACCCACATGATTTCCGTTCCGCCGGACATGCTTGGCGGCGGCGAGCACTACGCTCTGGAGGTTCGCGGCGACTCGATGATCGAAGCCGGGATCTTCGACGGCGACACGGTGATCATCCGCAACGGCCAGACCGCCAACCCGGGCGATATCGTCGTCGCGCTGGTCGACGAGGAGGAAGCGACGCTGAAGCGGTTTCGCCGCAAGGGCGGATCGATTGCCCTCGAAGCTGCCAACCCGGCCTTTGAAACCCGGATCTTTCCGCCGCATCGCGTCAAGGTGCAGGGGCGGCTAGTCGGCCTGATCCGCCGCTACTGACGCGCCGCCGGCACTTGCCGGGTGGCGGAGGTCGCGCATCATCGGGTTCGCCTTGTGATGCAGGATCAGCTACGACGCTCCGTCACAGGTCCGAGGCCCGTGCTACCGGCTGGATAGGCAGGCCGTGGCCGTCGCGCCGACACTTGCCGGGTGGCGGAGGTTGAAGCACGGCAGGACGCGCATCATCGGGTTCGCCTTGTGATGCGGGATCAGCCACAGCGCCGCGTCAGAGGGCCGGAAGCGGTGCAACGGGTTGGATAGCCAGGCCGTGGCCTTTGCGCCCTGCCCTCGCTTGTCCTGCAGTCCCGCCCTATTCCGCCGCGCCGGCCTTTTCCGACGACCGGCTGCCCGGCTTTCGCGCGAGGGCAAAGACCGCACCGACGGCAGCCAGGACGATGATGAGGAATTGCGGCAGGAGTGCTTCCCAGGTCGGGTTGAGACCGGCGTCGACCAGCGCACCCGGAACGGCAATCTCATCATAGGCCACCATTTGCAGTTCCTGGAACTCCTGCACCGCGCCGCCGATGAATTTCAGCCCCATGACGAAGAGGAAAGCCGAGGTCGCGAGGAAGATGAAGCGCAGCGGCAGGCGGGCGGCGAAGGCGTTGACGGCCACCCAGACGACGGCCAGGGCGGCTGTCGCGGCGGCGATGCCGGCCCAGAAGCCGAGATGCCAGCCACCCGACGACGCGGCGCTGGCGTGCAGGAAGAGAATGGTCTCGGCACCCTCGCGGAAGACGGCGAGGAAGGCAATCATGGCCAGCGACGCGGTTGTCCCTGCGCTGACGGCGCGATCGGCGACACCGCGCAGGGCCGCCTGCCAGGCGCGCGGATCCTGCTTCAGGAACAGCCAGCCGGACATGTAGAACATCAGGCCCGCCGCGAAGACCATGACCACGGCTTCCAGGCGGTCGTCATGGGCGCCGCCCAGGAAAATCTCGAAGACGACGGCCCCGGCGATGCTCGCCAGCAGGGCGAGACCGGCGCCGCCATAGAGAACCTGGGCCTTGTGGCCGATCCCAGCGCGGTGCAGGAAGGCGGCAAGGGCCGAGATGACGAGAAGGGCCTCGAGACCCTCGCGAAAAAGGATGAGCGCGGATTCCAGTGCAGCGGAATACATCGGCATGGTTCAAATTCCTTGTGATGTTCCTTCTGCCGCGACCCAAGCCCGAGATGCGGCACCATTGCAAGCTTCAATGGTCCAGTTTGTAACGTTTCCAGACTGGAGCCTGCCCTTGCGTCTTGCGCGCCGGCTTGCCCTTCACCCGCTTTGTCGGTGACCGCGTTTTCAGTCCCCGCGCCGCCCGGGACCAGGTCCGGTACTGGTGCCATGGCCGATAGGGTTTCGATACGGCATGGCGCAGGATCACGTCCGTCGCACCCGGCGACGGCAACCGGAAGGATGCGGCACCCCGTATGGCGAGATCGCGCAGGGTAAGGAGGCGGGTCGGCGACGCTTCCGGGCAGGCCGGACGGTCGGTAGCACGCCGGTAGACGACCAGGGCCGCCCGACCACACGCCCTTTCCGCGATGGCGCGGTCGTCCGTCTGGACGATCATGGTGTCCGCAGTCCGGATGAAACAGGATCGGCGCGTACAGGCGAAACGGCCTGCACCGGCATCGTCGAGGCGAGCGAGCGCCCGCAGAAACGTTTTTGCCGGGACGGTGGCGGCCCTGGTGATTTCCTGCGTTCCGGCCGCCCTGCCCCAGTTCTCCTTCAAAAATCCTGAGATGCGCTTCCTGTTGAAAGCCAGCGCGCCGCTTTCCGTGCGCACCGCGATGGTCTTTCCATCCTCGGAGATCCATCCGTCCGGGAGATCACCGGCCCGCAGCAGGACAAGGGCGGCGACGGCCAGCGGCACGGACAGCAGGCGCAGCCGCGTGGTCAGGATCGTTGCGGCGGCCAGTCCCAGGCTCGCGAGGATCATCGCGGAGCGGGGAACCGTGCCTGTTTCGCCGTCGCCCGACCATGTCGCGATGCCATGGGCAATGGACATCACGGCATGTACGCCCACACCCATCAGCCGGAATACGGGGCCGTCCAGGCCGAACGGGATCAACAGGTGGGCCACCAGCGCCGACGGCATGACCAGCAGCGAAACGACGGGCATGGCCAGGAGATTGGCCACCGTTCCGAGCGGCGCGAAGCGCTGGAAATGATAGGCGGCGTAGAGACCGGTGGCCGATCCGGCAACAAGCGATGTGAACAACAGGCCGGATACGGCGCCGGCGAAGCGCCCCGCCATGCCGCCGGAGAGGCGATGGCGCCGGCCCCCGCGGGCCTGCTGCAGGGTATTGTAGGCGGCCACGAGCGCAGCGGTGGCTGCAAAGGACATCTGGAATCCCGGACCGGCGATTTCATGGGGTGACCAGCACAGGATCAACAGCGCGGCGATGGCAATGTTGCGCATGGTCAGGGCGGCGCGGTCAAGCGACAGGGCGAGCAGCATGACCGCCAGCATGACGTAGCTGCGCCGGGTCGCGATGGCGCCGCCGGAGACCAGCAGGTAGGCGGTCACGGCCAAAAGCGCGGCCCAGGCGGAAAACTTGCGGACCGGATGACGTGCCGAGAACACGGGGAAGACGGCGAACAGGGCGCGCAGCCCCCCGGCCATGGTGCCCGCAACGAGCGCCATGTGCAGCCCGGAGATGGACAGGATGTGAGCCAGTCCGCTAAGGCGGAGGTCCTCGGCCGCGGCCGGATCGATCTCGCCCTTGAAGCCGGTGACGAGGGCCGCGGCAATCACCCCTTCCTGTCCGCCGATCCGCTGCCGGATCCGTTCGGCAAGTGCATGGCGCAGCCGTTCGACACGTTCCGCCAGCCCGATGCCCTCCCCGGCGGTTTGGATGCGTGGCGTGCCAAGCACGAAACCGGTGGCGCCGTAGCCGTCGAAGTAGCTCTCGAAACTGTAATCGTAGCCGCCCGGGCGCACCGGGCCCGGCGGCGGCAGGAGGCGGACCCTTCCGCTGAAACGATCCCCGGCACGGGCGGTTGCCACGCGCGCCGGTGCCGTGATCCGGACAGTCGCCGGCAGATGCGAGAGTCGGGGCCGGGCAGAGCCGGTCGTGGCGATGACGAGACGGACACGCCCGCTCGCCAGCGGTTCCGCCTCGACGATCCGGCCGGCCAGACGCGTCGAGACCGCACTGCCGGCGATTTCGGCCGGCCCGCGCAGGACTTCCAGTTTCGCGACCGTCATGCCCCCGATCGTCAGCGCCATCCCGGCCAGGACCAGCCGCAATGCGTCGCGCGCGCTCGCGAGCCGGTACAGGACGGCCATGGCTGCCAGACCGGCCAGGAGCGCCGACAGGTCCGGTTCGAAAGAAAGGGCATAGTAGGCGGCAGCTCCGCTGCCCGACAGGAGCGGCATGAGGAGGAAGAGAACTCCTCGCTCGCGTTCCTGCTCTAGGGCGCGCAGAACGGCAGCCGGAAAGGACGTCCCAGCGATGCGCACGGACCGGCGCCGAGGCGCCAGGCCGGGTTTCGATGCGGGGACGAGATCGCGGGCCGTTTCGGCGGCAGGAAGATCGGGGGATGGCGGGGCAACCGGCGGCAGACCGGGCGCGAACATCGACCGCTCGTCACGCACTCCGCTTTTCTCGTCGACGCCCAAACGCCCCAGCCTTCCGGCCAGCACTTGCGCCCCACGGCCTCTATGCTACATGGAGCGCACGATTTTGCCAGCCCGCCTGTTTCATCACCGGGCCCATTTCCAGACCAACGGACCGGCTTGCCATGACCACACCCGTCATTACCCGCTTTGCGCCCTCGCCCACCGGCTACCTGCATATCGGCGGCGCCAGAACCGCCCTGTTCAACTGGCTCTATGCCCGCCACACCGGCGGGAAGATGCTGCTTCGCATCGAGGACACCGACCGGGAGCGGTCCACGGACGCGGCCACGGCCGCCATTCTCGAGGGGCTGGAATGGCTCGGTCTCAAGTGGGACGGCGTGCCGATCTCCCAGTTCGAGCGTGCCGGCCGCCATGCCGAGGTCGCCCATGACCTGGTGGCCGCCGGCAAGGCCTACTACTGCTACAGCTCGCAGGAAGAACTGGCGGCGATGCGCGAGAAGGCGCGCGAGGAAAAGCGGCCGCCGCGCTACGACGGCACCTGGCGTGACCGTGATCCCTCCGAGGCGCCGGCGGGCATCAAGCCGGTCGTCCGCATCAAGGCGCCGCTCGAAGGGGAAACGCTGGTCGCCGACAAGGTGCAGGGCGATGTCCGGTTTCCGAACAAGGATCTCGACGACTTCATCATCCTGCGTTCCGACGGCACGCCCACCTACATGCTGGCGGTCGTGGTGGACGATCACGACATGGGCGTCACGCATATCATCCGCGGCGACGATCACCTGACGAACGCGGCGCGCCAGACCATGATCTACGAGGCCATGGGCTGGGACGTGCCGGTGATGGCGCATATCCCGCTCATTCACGGCCCGGATGGCGCCAAGCTCTCGAAGCGTCACGGAGCGCTTGGCGTGGAAGCCTACCGCGAGATGGGCTACCTGCCCTCGGCATTGCGCAACTATCTCGTGCGGCTCGGCTGGAGCCATGGCGACGACGAGGTGATGAGCCTGGACGACATGATCGCCTGGTTCGAGATCGAGGACATCAACAAGGGCGCGGCCCGCTTCGATTTCAAGAAGCTGGAAGCGCTCAACGGCATCCACATGCGCAATGCCGGCGCTGACGAGCTGATGGCGGTCCTCATGGACACGCTGCCGCATCTCCCGGAAGGCCCCGCCCTGCTGGAGAAGCTGACGGACGAGCGCAAGGCACAGTTCCTCGCCGCCATGCCGGGGCTCAAGGAGCGGGCGCGAACCCTCAACGAACTGGTCGCGGGCGCGGCCTTCCTGTTCGACGAGCGCCCGCTCGCGCTCGACGAGAAGGCGTCCAGCCTCCTGGACGACGACGCCCGGGCCCTGCTGGGGGACATCCTGCCGGATCTGGCCGCGGTGACCGAGTGGTCGGCCGAGTCGACGGAGCGGGTCGTCCGCACGTTCGCGGAGGCCCGGGACCTCAAACTCGGCAAGGTGGCCCAGCCGCTGCGCGCGGCGCTGACCGGGCGCGCGACGTCGCCCGGCGTCTTCGATGTCCTGGCCGTGCTGGGACGCGAGGAGAGCCTGGCGAGAATCGGCGATCAAACCGCCTGAAACACCGCCATGCCTGACGTTGCGACAGGTTTTGGCACGACAAAAGGCCTACGCGGAACCGGGCTGAATACGGTGCCGGTACGCTTGGCAGGAGAGCTTAAATAGGCTAGCTACCTAGCCGATAATTTTGCATTGCAAAATCGAAACGTCTGACGTCATGCGTCACGAAAGGAGACCTGAATGAACGAGAAAACCGCAAAACTCGAAGTCGGCGGCGAGGCCATCGATCTGCCGGTCCATTCAGGTACCATCGGACCGGACGTCATCGACATCACCGCGCTGTATGCCAAGACCGGAACGTTCACCTACGACCCGGGCTACACGTCGACGGGAAGCTGCGAATCCAAGATCACCTACATCGACGGCGACGCCGGCGTGCTGCTGCACCGCGGCTACCCGATCGAGCAGCTCGCCGAGCACGGCGACTTCATGGAAACATGCTACCTGCTGCTCTACGGCGAACTGCCGACCAAGGCGCAGAACGAGGACTTCCACTACCGGATCACGCGCCACACCATGGTGCATGAGCAGATGAGCCGGTTCTTCTCCGGCTTCCGCCGCGACGCCCACCCGATGGCCATCATGTGCGGCGTGATCGGCGCCATGTCGGCCTTCTACCACGACTCCACCGACATCTCCGATCCGCACCAGCGCATGGTCGCCTCGATGCGCATGATCGCCAAGATGCCGACGATCGCGGCGATGGCCTACAAGTATCACATCGGCCAGCCGTTCGTGTATCCGCGCAACGATCTGGATTACGCCTCCAACTTTCTGCACATGTGCTTCGCCGTGCCGTGCGAGGAGTACAAGATCGATCCGATTCTGGCCCGTGCCATGGACCGTATCTTCATCCTGCATGCCGACCACGAGCAGAATGCCTCGACGTCGACGGTTCGCCTGGCGGGTTCGTCCGGCGCCAACCCGTTCGCCTGCATCGCGGCGGGCATCGCCTGCCTGTGGGGTCCGGCGCATGGCGGTGCCAACGAGGCGGCGCTGAACATGCTGTCGGAGATCGGCTCGGTCGACCGCATTCCCGAGTTCATCAACCGCGCCAAGGACAAGAACGATCCGTTCCGCCTGATGGGCTTCGGTCACCGCGTCTACAAGAACTACGATCCGCGCGCCAAGATCATGCAGAAGACCTGCCACGAGGTGCTGCAGACGCTCGGTATCAAGGACGATCCGCTGCTCGACGTGGCCATCGAACTGGAGCGGATCGCGCTGACCGACGAGTATTTCATCGAGAAGAAGCTCTACCCGAACATCGACTTCTATTCCGGCATCACGCTCAAGGCGCTCGGCTTCCCGACCAACATGTTCACCGTGCTGTTCGCCGTTGCCCGTACCGTCGGCTGGATCGCCCAGTGGAAGGAAATGATCGAGGATCCGCGCCAGAAGATCGGCCGTCCGCGCCAGCTCTATACCGGTGCGCCGCAGCGTGACTACGTCGCGGTGGAAAACCGCTGAGCGGATTGGATCCGATCCTAGAAGACCAAAAAGGCGCCCACTCGGCGCCTTTTTCATTCCGGGCCTATCGCTGACGTCATCCGTCCCGGAGCAGCCCGGCAACGGTTTCGGCCGCGATCTCGCCGGCGGGCCGCGTCGTGGTCATGACGTCGCGGATGGCGGCAAAGCCTTCCCGCTGGGCCTGGCGGAACGCCCCGTCCTTCATCAGCGCGGCGAGGTAGCGTGCCGCGTAGCCTGGACGCAGGCTGTAATCATAGAGTTCCGGGACCACCGGATAGCCGGCGATCAGGTTCGGCAGCGACGCCGACCAGGCCACGATCAGGTGGCGCAGCATACGCGCCAGCCAGTCGGTGCGGTAACATGACACCAGCGGAACGCCGGCCAGGGCCAGTTCCAGCGTGACCGTGCCGGAGGCCGCCAGCGCCGCATCCGCACGGGCAAACATGGCATGACGGGCCGCCTCTCCCACCGCGATCTCAGGCTTCCAGGGCCAGCCGGCGGTCAGGTCGCGCACCAGCGGCTCGACATGGGGAACCGTCGGCAGGAGCAGGTCCGGTGTCGATCCGATGCGCGAGAGTTCCTCGACGGTATCACGGTAGAAGGACAGCAGGCCGCTGACTTCCGACCGGCGGGAGCCGGGCAGAAGGCAGAGGACAGGGCTGCGCGGATCCCCGGCGCGCTCCAACTGCGCCTGCCAGACGCCTTCCAGACCGGGATCGCGGGCCAGGCGATGCCCGACATAGGTCGCCGGCGGGCCGTCCAGCCGCTTCAACGCCTCCGGCTCGAACGGCAGCAGGCACAGCACGTGATCGACATAGCCCGTCATGGCCTTCGCCCGGCCGGGCCGCCAGGCCCAGACGGACGGGCAGACATAATCCACGATCGGCAGTCCGGACATGCGCGCGCGCACCTTGCGTGCCACGCGATGGGTGAAGTCGGGGCTGTCGACGATGAGCAAGAGGTCGGGCCGGGCCTGGACGATTGCGTCGGCCGTCGTCGAAATGCGACGGATGAGCGATGGCAGCCGGGAAACGACCGCCGAAATGCCCATGAGCGCTATTTCGGAGGGATCGAAGAGGCTTGTGAGGCCTTCGGCCGCCAGATGCCCGCCTCCCACGCCGGTCAGGACGATGTCCCGCCCCGTCAGGCGGCGCAACGCGGCGACGAGGTCGGCGGCGAGCAGATCACCGGACTCCTCGCCGGCAACCACGGCCAGGCGGATCGGCGCGCTCACAGCATGGCCTCCGTGACACCGACGACATAGAGGCCGAGCCGATCAGCATGCTCCCGCACCTTGTCGATTTCAAGGATCAGCGACCGTCCTGCCTCCACGGCGATCCCGGAGAGGCCGGCGGCATGGGCGGCGGTCACGGTCTGCGGGCCGATCGACGGCAGGTCGGCGCGCATGTCCTGCCCCGGCTTGCAGCATTTGACCAGGACGCCGCGGCGCGTCGATGTCAGGCGTCCGTGATGGCGCATCTCGCGCGTCCGCTCCAACAGGCCCTCGGTCCCCTCGATGCCTTCCAGCGCGATGGCACGGCTGCCGAAGGCGACAGCGGCCTGGCCGATGTCGAGCGCGCCGATGGCCTTGGCCGCCTCGAAGCCGGCGCGTATCGCCGGCCAGTCCTCGCTGCCGGGTGCGATGGCAGCAATGGCGCCTTCGGGCGCAAGCAGGCGCGGCATGATCTCCTGTGCGCCGACGACGCGGATGCCTTCCTGTTGCATGAAATCGGCGACCAGGCGCAACAGGGCGTCGTCGCCTGCGCCGAGCGCCCGTACGGCTCGCGGCATCATGCGCAGCACGCCCAGGGTCAGGCCGATGCGATGGAGTTTCGGGCGCCGCCTGACCCCGCCGGCAAAGACGACGCGGTCCGCCCCGAGCGCCTTCAGGCGCGCCGGCAGCTTCCCGATCGTCTCGATGTCCAGAACGGCGTCGGCACGCCGTGAGAAGGCTTCGTCGGCCTCGCCGCGGATCGCCAGGAGAACGGGCGCCTCGCCGGCGCCTGCCAGGTCCTCGGCCAGGGCCAACGGCAAGGCGCCGCTTCCGCCGACGACCGCGATGCGGCCGCCACGTTCGCGCGGCATGGAGCTGTCGTCAGTCCTCGTCATCGCCGTCGTCCGGGCGGGTCCGCCCGGAAACCGGTGGCATGACGAACTTGCGCCGCGCATCGCTGGTCATGAAGGCTATGATGTCCTGCACGGCCTGGGAGCCTGGAAAAGCATTCCTGGCCTGCTCGATATTGGCGCCCAGCGGTGTCACCGGGTCAAAGATCATCTTGTAGGCCGCGCGCACCGTGCGGATCTCGTCACGCGCCATGCCGGAGCGCCGCATGCCGACCACGTTGAGCCCGCGCAACTTGCCGCGATTGCCGGTAATCATGCCAAAGGGGATCAGGTCGCGTTCGACGCCCGTCATGCCGCCGACGAAGGCGTGGTGGCCGATCCGGACGAACTGGTGGACGGCTGCCATGCCACCGAGAATGGCGGCATCGCCGACCTGGCAATGGCCGCCGAGCAGCGCGCCCTGCGTCAGCGTCACCCGGTCGCCAAGGCTGCAATCGTGCGCGACGTGCGAGTAGGCCAGGAAGCTGCAATCGTCGCCCACGGTCGTGCGGCCGCGATCGTTGTCGCTGCCGACATGCATGGTCACGCCTTCGCGGATGGTCGCGTTGCGGCCGATCTCGAGCGTGGTCCGGCCGCCCTTGTGGGCATGGTTCTGCGGATCGCAGCCAAGAACGGCACCGGGATAGACGCGGCAGCCCTCGCCCAGGCTCGTGTGGCCGAGGATGGTCACGCCGCTGATCAGCTCGACATTGTCGCCGAGCACCACGTTGGCACCGACATGGCAAAAGGGCCCGATCCGGACACCGTGCCCCAGTTGCGCCCCGCCTTTAACCACCGCCGATGAGTGAATGGAGGTGTCACCCACGATCGGCACTCAGTCCTTTTCCGGCACGGTCATCATGGCGGAGATGACCGCCTCTGCCACTTTCGCGCCGTCGACCTTCGCCTCGCAGGCAAACTTCCAGATAGCGCCGCGCTGCTTCTGCTTGCTGACGTGGATCTCCAGGCGGTCGCCGGGAACGACGGGCTTGCGGAACTTCGCATTGTCGATGGTCATGAAATAGACGACGCTCGGTGCGTCGCCACCGGCCGTGGTGGAACTGATGCAGATCGCACCGGCCGTCTGGGCCATCGCCTCGATGATCAGCACGCCCGGCATCACCGGTGCAGCCGGGAAATGACCCTGGAAATGCGGTTCGTTGACGGTGACGTTCTTGATGCCGATGGCCGAACGGTCGCCATCCACCTCGATGACGCGATCGATGAGAAGAAACGGATAGCGATGCGGCAGCAAGGCCATGATCCGCATGATATCCATGGTTTCAAGCGTCGTCTTTTCAGTCATCGTCACGATCCTTCTTGCGCGGCGCCTCCGACAGGTTCTTCAGTGCCGCGGTCTGGCGGAAGAACTTCTTTACCGGCATGGCCGGGGCGCCGGCCCATTTTTCCCCGGCGGGAATATCGTGCATCAGACCGGCGGCCGCGGCGAGCTGGACCCCGTCGCCAATCGTCAGGTGATCGGCGATGCCCGCGCGCCCGCCCAGCATGACGTAATTGCCGATGGTGACGGAGCCGGAAATGCCGCATTGCGCGGCAATGGCACAGCACCGCCCGATTTTCACGTTGTGCCCGATCTGCACCAGATTGTCGATCTTGGTGCCCTCGCCCACCACGGTATCGCCGAGCGCGCCGCGATCGATCGTGGTGTTGGCGCCGATCTCGACATCGTCCTGCAGGACGACGCGGCCTATCTGCGGAACCTTTTCCAGCCCGGCAGCGCCCGGAACGTATCCGAACCCGTCCTGGCCGATCCTGGCACCGGGATGGATGACAACCCGGTTGCCGGCAAGCGTGGCCAGCAGCGACGCGTGGGCACCGATGAAGCTATTGCGTCCGACGCGGCAATCCGGCCCGACCACGGCACCCGGACCGACGATCGTTCCGGCACCGATCTCGGCGCCCGCACCGACAACCGCGCCAGCCTCGACGATCACACCCTTTTCAAGGCGGGCCTGGGCGTGGACGAAAGCCTTCGGCGATATGCCGTTCTCGCCCGTCACCGGTTCGGGGCGGATGGCCGACGGGTACATGGCTCGAGCGACCCGTGCGAACGCCTGGTGCGGATGGCGAACCACCAGCGCAACGACGCCCTTGGGCACATGGTCCAGAAGATCCTCGGAGACGAGCACGGCCGCGGCTTCGATCCCGTCGAGCAGATGGCGGTTGCGCCGACCTTCGACGAAGGCAAGCTGGCCGGCGCTGCAACTGGCCGCCGAGGCAATGCCGGTCACCTGCGCTTCCGGGTTGCCGCCATTGGCCTCGACATGGGCGGCGCACAGCGCGGCGATATCGCCGACGCCGAACGCCGAAGCCATGCGGAAGAAGGACAGCTCTGTCATTGCGCCGGCGCCCGGTCCGTTCTCATGTGCGAACCGACAGGTCAGGCCGCGTCAGAAGCGGCCCGAAATGCCGAAGTTGATATTCTCGACCACGTCGCCCGTCTGCTTGAGATAGGGGATCGCGTAATCGATGCGCAGCGGACCGAAAGGCGACTGCCAGATGATCGAGGCACCGGCCGAGGCGCGCCACTGGCTGGTCGTGCCCAGCGAACCGGCATAGGCCGTACCGGTCGGCACGCCGTAGAGCGTGGCCACGTCGGTAAAGACGGCGCCACGCATGCCCAGCGATTCCGGCAGGACCGGCATCGGGAACTGCAGTTCGGCCGACCCGTGGAAATAGGTCATGCCACCAACGTGCTCGATGCCACCCGACGGAAGGTTCTGGTAGGGACCGATGCCGTTGTAGGCGAAGCCGCGAATGATGCGGTCGGAACTCTTGAAGAGGTCGAACTGGCGCAGCGGATTGTTGCCGCTCTGGATGGTGTGGCCGGCGCCTGCCGTCACGAGACCCACCAGGTCCATCTCGTCGTTGAGCTGGCGGTAGTACTGCGTGCGCGCGGTGAACTTCATGAAGTGGGCATCGCCACCGAGACCGGCGTATTCCGCATCGAACTTGGCGAAGATGCCGTTGTGCGGGTTCTTCATGTCGTCGATGGTGTTGTAGAGCAGCGCACCGCTGACCGACGACTTGACCCAGGGGCTGTTGTTGATCGCATCCAGGGTTGCGAGCGGCAGCTTACAGGCGGCGGTCACAATCGGGCTACAGTCGGTGATCGCCTTGCCCGCCAGCGTATAGCGCTCGCTGGACAGGTTGTAGGCAACCTGGGTCGTCAGCGCATTGGTGATCGGCAGGCCGAAACGGATCGTGCCCGACGTGACCTCGGTGTCGTAATTGTCGCCCTTGGTCGTCTGGCGCGAAATATCGAAGCCGGCAGCGATGC
The DNA here is from genome assembly GCF_002727065.1 of Zhengella mangrovi. GTDB lineage: Bacteria > Pseudomonadota > Alphaproteobacteria > Rhizobiales > Rhizobiaceae > Zhengella > Zhengella mangrovi. The sequence continues at coordinate 23,640 of NZ_PDVP01000002.1, forward strand.
GGCGGCCAAGGAAATAGGGCTCCGTGAAGGACACGGCATAGTCGCGGGAGTCCTTGCCGCCGCCGGCGGAGAACTTGATGTACTGACCGCGACCGAGGAAGTTGCGCTCGGCGACCGAGAGCTCGACGCGCGGGCCGGGATTTTCACCGCCGGTGACGTAACCGCCGCCGATCGAGAACTCGCCGGTCGACTTTTCCTTGACGTCGACGATGATGACGACCTGGTCGGCTTCCGAGCCCTGCTGCGTCGTGATGTTGACGCTGTCGAAGTAGTTGAGATCTTCCAGGCGGCGCTTGGCGCGCTTGATCAGCACCTGGTTGAAGGCGTCGCCCTCGGCAAGGTCAAACTCGCGCCGGATGACATAGTCACGCGTGCGGTCGTTGCCGCGGATCTCGATCCGCTCGACGTAGGCGCGCGGCCCCTGATCGACCGTGTAGACGACGGAAATCTTGCGGTTGTTGAAGTCACGGTCGCCGCGCGGCGTCACCTGCGCGAAGGCATAACCATCGCCGGCGACGGCTTCCGTCAGGCCGATGATGCTGTCCTCGACGTTCTTGGCGCTGTAAACGTCGCCCTGGTCGGTCTCGACAGCGCGCTTGAGCTGTGCCGCGTCAACGCCGGGGATCGTGCTCTCCACCTCGATGTCGCCGAACGTGTAGCGCTCGCCCTCGTCGATGGTGAAGGTGATCGTGTACTCGTTGGCGGACTCGTCGAGCTGGGCGTCGGCCGAAATCACGCGGAAATCGGCATAACCGTGGTTGTAATAGTAACGGCGCAGCGCTTCCTCGTCGGCGCGCAGCTTGTTCTCGTCATAGACGTCGTCGCGCATCAGAAACGACAGCAGCGTCGACCGCTTGGTCGAGATGACATCGCGAAGGCGGCGGTCGGAATAGGCATTGTTGCCGACAAAGTCGATGTTGGCGATCTTCGTGCGGCCGCCTTCCTGGATGTTGAAGACGACGTTCACGCGGTTCTGGCCGACGTCGATGATGTCGGTGGTGACAACGGCGTCGGAGCGGCCGATCCGGTTGTAGGATTCCTTGATCGTGTCGACATCGACGTTGAGCGTCGACGGCGAATAGGGACCGCGCGGCTGCGTCTGGACGCGGGCGGCCAGCTGCTCGTCCTTGATCTTCTTGTTGCCCTGGAACAGGACCTGGTTGACGACCTGGTACTCGGCAACCTGGACCACGAGCGTGGAACCGACGGGATTGATGCTCACGTCGGAAAACAGACCGGTGGAGAACAAACGCTTCACTGCCTCGTCGATATCCGCGGGGCTGAACGAGCGCCCGGGCTTGATGTCGATGTAGGACCGGATCGTCTCGTCATCCACGCGGGTGTTGCCACGAACCTCGATGGAGCGGACGACAGCGGCCTGAACTTCCGCGATGGTGGCGAATTGCAGCGCAAACGAACCCGAAACCGCAAGACCGGCCGAGAGGGCAACCGCGGAAACGGCGCTCATGAAATTGGATGATGCCTTCATCAGGTTCAATTACCTTGTTTCTCGAAGTCCCCAGGCGAGAATCCCGGGCAATATCCGGTGTTTGCTACACACCGTAATACCCGGATTTTCCACACAAGCAAGGCTGACGGTTAATTTCTGTTTACGATGTGCGCCGCCGTGGCTTTCGGGCCACGCCAGTCTGCAACCATGGTAAACGCCCGCTTAATCCGCTGCCCCTCTGGAAACCTCCACATTCACATGCTGCAACCAAAAAGGTCGTTCCAGAAAACGAACCCCATAAACACGAGTACGACCAGGAATCCTGCCCGGTAGACATATTCCAGGGCAGCTTCGGAAACCGGCCGTCCCCGCACTGCCTCGATGGCGTAGAACATCAGGTGGCCGCCATCAAGGGGCGGTATGGGCAAGAGATTGAGAATCCCTATTCCAACCGAAAGCATGGCGATCAGCTGAACCACCCAGATAAAGCCCTTGGCCGCTGCTTTTCCGGCCATGTCGGCGATTTTCACCGGTCCGCCGAGCTGGCAGCTGTCTTCACGGCCCGTGACAAGAAGTTTCATGAATTGACCGGTCGACGTCACCAGGAAGGCGGTTTCCTGGATGGCGGCACCCACCGATTCGAGCGGTCCGTAGTCGAGCCGGCGCATGGCGGCAGGCGAGGTGTCGGCCTTGATGCCGATCAGGTAGCGCATCACCTTGTTGCCAAGCGGGTCGGTCTCTTCCCTGCGGCTCGGTGTCACGGTCAGCTCGACATCCTTGCCGTCGCGGTTGACGATGAAATGGATCGGTTCGCCGCCGCTGAGCGGCACGTATCGCTGCACGTCACCGAACTCGGTGATCGGGATGCCGTCCATGGAGACAAAGCGGTCGCCGGGCTGGAAACCGGCCGCGACCGCCGGGCCGTCTGGCATGAGTTCGCCGACCAGCGGGTCCAGCTCGTAGCGGCCATTGGTCGCGAACATCACCGAAAAGACGAGGATGGTCAGCAGGAAATTGAAAACCGGGCCGGCCAGCACGGTGAGGAAGCGCTTCCAGACCGGCTGGACGTGGAAGGCGCGCGCGCGTTCCTCCTCGCTGAGGCCGGCGAGTTCGCCCTCGTCGGGCGCGCTGCTCGTCGCATTCATGTCACCGAGGAATTTCACGTAGCCGCCGAGCGGAATGAGCGACAGCTTCCAGCGGGTTCCATGCCGGTCGTTGAAGCCCCATATCTCCGGACCGAAGCCGATGGAAAACGAGGAGGCGGCAATGCCGCACCAGCGCCCGACGAGATAGTGGCCCATCTCGTGCACGAAGACGACAATGATGAGCACGAAGAGAAACGGAACGATCACGTCCAGCAAAAAGAAGTCTCCCCCGAAGTCGATTTCAGCACATCCGGCATCCTGCGTTTCCGGCCCAGGCCTTCCCGGTACCGAGGTTCGCCATCAAGCACGGCATTTCCGTGGCAGGCCCGCCCTACAGGCCAGCCCGGTAGATCCCCATGACAGGATGATCAGCGCCCCCGTAGAAGGCCGCCACAAGGTAGAGAAGCACGGCAGCCACGACAAGGGCATCGACGCGGTCGAGGACGCCGCCGTGACCGGGAATGAGGTGCGAACTGTCCTTCACGCCGGCGCGGCGCTTGATCGCCGATTCGAACAGGTCTCCGGCCTGCGAGAAGACCGACATGGCGAGTGCGAGCCCGGCAATGCCCCAGGCGAGCGGAACCCCGGCGGCCGCCAGAACGGCCAGCCCTGCCGCCACGCCGCCAATGGCGCCGCCGATGGCCCCGGAAATCGTCTTGCCCGGCGAGATGGACGGGGCCAGCTTGGGGCCGCCGATCGCCCGGCCGCAGAAATAGGCAAAGATGTCGGTGCCCCAGACGACGGCGAAAAGGAAGAGGATCGCCACGAGGCCCGCATCATCGCCGCCGCGCAGCTTTGCCAGCGCCAGGGCCGGAACGGAAGCATAGGCCAGCCCCAGCGCCGCCAGACCGCCCTGCCCACGCACGAGGCCGACAGCAAGCAGCACGGCCGTGCCGCCCGCGATCAGCAGTCCGGTCTGCCAGGACGCAATGCCGGCGAGCAAGGCCAGCGCGACCGCGGCAATTGCTGCCCAGGACAGCAGCGTCAGGGGCGCCGTGATCCGGTCGCGATGCATCCCCAGCCATTCATAGACCATGGCAACGCCAATGACGGCCGCGACAAGGCGGAACCAGATGCCGCCCAACCAGGTCAGCGTCAGCACGACGGCAGCCAGGACGAGAGCGGAAATGATGCGTTGCTGCAGGTTGCTCACAGCGCGATGTCCTGTGGCGCAACACCGCCGAACCGGCGGTCACGGGCCGAGAAGGCCTCCACGGCTTCGCGCAGGGTGCGTTCGGAGAAATCCGGCCAGTAGCAATCGAGGAAGAGAAACTCCGTGTAGGCCGCCTGCCAGAGCAGGAAGTTGGACAGCCGGAGCTCGCCGCTGGTGCGGATCAGGAGATCGGGGTCGGGAATGCCGGCGGTGTCGAGATGGGCACTGACCGTTTCCGGCGTGATGTCGGCGGGTGCCAGTTCGCCGCGTTCGACGCGCAGGGCGATACGCCGCATCGCCCGGGTGATCTCGTCCTGGGAGCCGTAATTGAACGCGATGACGAGCGTCAGCCCGGTGTTGTCCCGGGTCAGCACCTCGGCCTCGTCGATCAGCGACACCAGGTCGGCGGACAGGCCGTCGCGATCGCCGATCATGCGCACCCGGACGCCGTTGGCATGGAGTTCGGCCAGGTCACGCCGGACGAAGAGCCGGAAGAGCCCGAGGAGGTCGGACACCTCGCCGGCCGGCCTGTTCCAGTTCTCCGAGGAGAAGGCAAAGACCGACAGGTATTCCAGGCCGATGTCGCCCGCCGCGCGCACGGCCCTGCGCAGGGCCTCGACGCCGGCCTTGTGTCCGGCGCTTCGCGGCAGATGGCGCTGCTTGGCCCAGCGGCCGTTGCCATCCATGATGATCGCCACGTGGGCGGGCTGTGTCATGACGTATCCCGATGTTTCCGTTCAAGGCGTCCGCTGCGGCGCCTTGCCGCGTCAGACCTGCATGATCTCGGCTTCCTTTTCCTGGCCGAGCTTGTCGATACGCGCAATCGTGTCGTCGGTCATCTTCTGGACCTTCTCCGACAGAACGCGATGCTCATCCTGGCTGATGTCGCTGTCTTTTTCCGCCTTCTTGAGGTGGTCCATGCCATCCCGACGCACGTGGCGGACCGCGATGCGCGCCTGCTCGGCATACTGATGGGAAATCTTTACGAGTTCCTTGCGGCGTTCCTCGTTGAGTTCCGGGATCGGGATGCGCAGCGTCGTTCCGTCCATGATCGGGTTGAAGCCGAGGTTGGATTCGCGGATCGCCTTGTCGACGGCGCCGACCATCGTCTTGTCCCAGACCGACACCGAGATCATGCGCGGCTCCGGCACCGACACGGTCGCGACCTGGTTGATCGGCATCGGCGAGCCGTAGGCCTCGACATGGATGGCGTCGAGCAGGTTGGACGAGGCCCGCCCCGTCCGGATCGATGCCAGGTCGTTCTTGAACGCGTTGATGGCGCCTTCCATGCGGCGCTCAAGGTCTTTCATGTCAATGCCGTCACTCATGCTCTCAAACCTCCAGTTTGGCCGGTCGGGTGGCGTGCCGTCAGGCGTCGCGAACCACCGTGCAGCGGCCATTCCCACGCAGAATCTCGCCGAATCCGCCCTTTTCATGGATCGAATAGACGATTATCGGAATGTTGTTCTCACGGGCAAGCGCAATCGCCGCCGTGTCCATCACGTTGAGGCCGCGCGAGATCACCTCGTCATGGGTGATCCGCTCGAACCGCTCGGCGTCCGGGTGTGTCTTCGGATCCGCCGAATAGATACCATCGACCTGGGTTCCCTTGAACAGGGCGTCGGCACCGATCTCGGCTGCGCGCAGGGCCGCGGCCGAATCCGTCGTGAAGAAGGGATTGCCCGTTCCGCCGGCGAAGATCACGACCTTGCCGGCGTTCATGTAGGCCGTGGCCTGGCGCTGCGAAAAGCTTTCGCAGATTTCCGGCATGGCGATGGCGGACAGGACGACGGCGTCGATGCCGAGCTTGACCAGCGAGGTGCGCAGCGCCAGCGAGTTGATGACGGTGGCAAGCATGCCCATGTGGTCACCGGTCACGCGGTCGCCGCCCTTCGAGGCCACGGCGACACCGCGGAAAATGTTGCCGCCGCCGATCACGACGCCGACCTCGACGCCCATCGCGCGCGCCTCGGCAATGTCGGCGGCAATCCGGTCTGCAACGGAAACGTCGATCCCGAACCCCTGCCCTCCCATCAGAGCTTCACCGGAAGCCTTGAGCAGGACGCGGCGGAATGTCGGTTTGGACGTCATGAAAAATACCTCGAATGAAATGGGCAGGCCGCGCAAGCGGATACACGAAGGGCGCCGCGTTGTCACGCGGCGCCCTGATGCATTTTCCAGCAGATTTGCTGCAGGCGGCCGGTCAGCCCTTGGCCGCGGCGGCGACTTCGGCTGCGAAGTCGCTTTCTTCCTTCTCGATGCCCTCGCCAACGGCAAAGCGCACGAACCCGGTCAGCTTCGCCGGCGCACCGATTTCCTTGACCGCTTCGGCCAGGGCCTTCTCGACCGTCAGGTCGGGGTTCATGACGAAGGCCTGCTTGAGCAGCACGACTTCCTCGTAGAACTTGCGCATGCGGCCTTCGACCATCTTCTCGATGATGTTGTCCGGCTTGCCCGATTCGCGGGCCTGCTCGATGAAGATCGCCTTTTCACGGGCGGCAACATCGGCATCCACTTCGCTGTCGGTCAGGGCCAGCGGGTTGGTCGCGGCGACGTGCATGGCGACCTGGCGGGCAAAGGCGGAGGCCTTCTCGGCATCGCCCTCGGTCTCGATGCCGACCAGCACGCCGAGCTTGCCGAGGCCGTCGGCGACGGAGTTGTGGATGTAGGTCGCAACGGCGCCCTTGCCGACCGAAAGCTTGGCGGAGCGGCGGAACGTGAGGTTCTCACCGATGGTGCCGACGGCGTCCTTGACCGAATCGGCCACCGACTTGCCCGTTGCCGGATAGGTGGCGGCGGACACCGCGTCGAAGGTACCGTCGGTGCCGAGCGCGGTGCCGGCAATGCCCATCACGAGGTCCTGGAAGGCATCGTTGCGCGCCACGAAATCGGTTTCGGAATTCACTTCCACCAGAACCGCGGAGGTCGCGTCGGAAGCGGCGCCGATCAGGCCCTCGGCAGCCGTGCGGCCGGCCTTCTTGTCGGCCTTGGCGATGCCCTTGGCACGCAGCCAGTCAATCGCGGCTTCCATGTCACCGGCGTTCTCGTTGAGCGCGGTCTTGCAGTCCATCATGCCTGCGCCGGTCTTTTCGCGCAGTTCCTTCACCATTGCAGCGGTAATCGTCATAAGTCGCCTCGTCATGTCGAAATGCGAGGGCGCATCACCACGGCCGGATGCCGCCGAGATGCGCCGGAGAATGGACGCGGAGCCCGCCCGCGTCCGGTTTGAATACGATCCGGCCCATGACGCCGGGATGACACCGGCGTTACGGACTTCGCGATCAGGCCTGGCTTTCGCCGCCTTCGGCCGGGGTCTCGTCCAGCGCCGGCTCGACGGGGGTCTCGGCCGATTCGCCGAGATCGACACCCATGGAGCCCTGCTGGCGGGCGATGCCGTCCAGCGATGCCCGGGCGATCAGGTCGCAGTAAAGCGAGATGGCGCGGGCGGCGTCGTCATTGCCCGGGATCGGGTAGTCGACCATGTCCGGATCGCAGTTGGAATCGAGGATGGCGACGACCGGGATGCCGAGACGCTTGGCTTCCTGGATGGCGATCGCTTCCTTGTTGGTGTCGATCACGAACATCAGGTCCGGCGTGGACCCCATGTCCTTGATGCCGCCCAAGGCGCGGTCGAGCTTGTCGCGCTCACGCTCCAGGTTGAGGCGTTCCTTCTTGGTGAAGCCCTGGGCCTCGCCGGCCAGCAGTTCTTCCAGCTTGCGCAGGCGCTGGATCGAATTGGAGATCGTCTTCCAGTTCGTCAGCATGCCGCCGAGCCAGCGCGCGTTGACGTAGTACTGCGCGGACCGCTTGGCCGCGTCGGCAACCAGGTCGGAGGCCTGGCGCTTGGTCCCGACGAACAGCACGCGGCCGCCGCCGGCAACGGTGTCGGACACGGCCTTCAGGGCCTGGTGCAGCAGCGGAACCGTCTGCGACAGGTCGATGATGTGGATGTTGTTGCGGGCGCCAAAGATGTAGTTCGACATCTTCGGGTTCCAGCGGTGGGTCTGGTGACCAAAGTGGACGCCGGCTTCCAGGAGCTGACGCATGGAGAAATCGGGCAGAGCCATCTGCTTTTTATCCTTTCCGGTTGAACCTCCACGGGCAATGACGGGACCCCCGCCACCGGAGGACCGGACCGGATGTCTCCCGGCCAGGCCCGAAGCCCGTGTGTGGAATAGCCGCGCCTTACGGTATTGCAGCGCAAAAGGCAAGCCCGGCGATGCCAAATGGCGCCTTCGGCCTATTCCCAGCGCGGCCGGCGGGCCGAAAACGTCTCCGTGACCCGCGCGTAATCCATGTAGCCGAGCCGCGACATGGAGGCGGCCTTGACCGCGTCGACGAGGCCGTCGGTCATGATCGCCTCGTCGATGTGCACGCCGACGACCTCGCCAAAGACGAGGAAGACCCCGCTTGCCCGTCCTTCCAGCCCGCGCGGCTGCTGGATATCGGTCACCCGGCATTCCAGCGCGGCATGCGCTTCGGCGACGCGGGGCGCGCGGACAAGCTTCGAGGGCGTCGGTGTCAGGCCGGCATAGTCGAACTCGGAGGTCCCGCGCGGTGCATCGACCGAACTCTTGTTCATCTGCTCGAAGAGGTCGGCAGAGACCAGGTTGCAAACGAAATCGCCGGTCTCGCGGGCGAACGTGACGCTGTCCTTCTCGCCTTCGGAAGAAAAGAAGAGGAGGTGGGGATGGGTGGAGATCGCATTGAAGAAGGAATAGGGCGCGAGATTGACGCTGCCGTCCTTGGACCGGGTCGATATCCATCCGATCGGACGTGGCGCCACGATGGCCTTGAACGGGTCATGCGGGAGCCCGTGGCCCCTGTTCGGCTGGTAGAACATCAGGCGGCCTCCGGTCCGGTGTAATCGCTCATGAGATCGGCCGGCTCGGGGCGCGGCCGGTCCGGGCGCTCGCCTTCGACCGTGCCGATGTGAACGAAGCCGGCGACGCGCTCGTCGGGCTTCAACCCGAGCAGGCGCCGGGCCTCGGCATCATCGGCATACCAGTTGGTGATCCAGTTCGCGCCATAGCCCAGCGCATGGGCGGCATGGACCAGGTTCATGCTGGCGGCACCGGCGGAGAGGAACATCTCCCATTGCGGGATCTTGTCGCTTTCGCGCGGACAGAAGATGACACCGATGACGAGGGGCGCGCGGGAAAACCGCTCGCATTCCTTCTCGCGCGCGCCAGGCGTCAGCGGGCCGTCGCGCTCCTCCAGGCGTTTCGCCAGCATCTCGCCGACGCGATGGCGGACGTCGCCGCGATAGAGGATGAAACGCCAAGGCTGGAGCTTGCCATGGTCCGGGACACGCGAGGCGATGCGCACGAGGGTTTCGATTTCGGCCTGCGACGGTCCAGGTTCCTTCAGCATCTGGATGGCGGGCGACTGGCGCGTGAGCAGATATTCGGCAAGTGCAGTCAAGACGGCTTCTTTCTCGTTTTCGCGGGGTGGCGGTCCGTTCGGCCGGCCTGCGGCCGGCAACCCGGGCCATGTGAAAAATTCGCCTTGAAATTGCCACTGCCTTGGGCTTCATGGCAAGCCATGAGCGCCATGTCCCTTGTCCGTCACACGATTCGAGCAGCCCTGGTCGCGGCGGCCGCCCTGGCCATGGCGATGCCAGCGGCGCGCGCGCAGAATGCGACTGCGACCGACGTTCCGCCGATCGACCTGCCCGGCATCAAGGCCTATGCACCGGCGCGCGATGCGGGACCGCAGGCACTGCGTTCCGGCCGTCTTACGCTCAAGGCCAGCCTCGTGCAGGGATCGGACCCGATCCCGCGCGGCATGACCTGGCGGGTTTTCCTGACCACCACTGGTGACGACGGCCGCCTGCCGCTGGTCGCCAGCGCGCAGGGCGGCGATGCCAGCTTCGACCTGGCGCCGGGCGCCTATCTCGTCCACGCGGCCTTCGGCCGGGCCGGCGCCACCAAGCGGGTGACGATCAAGCCGGGCGAGACCCGCGCCGAGACTGTGGTTCTCGATGCCGGCGGACTGAAGCTCAATGCAACGCTGTCCGGCGGCGTGCGGATTCCGCCCCAGAAACTGAAATTCTCGATCTATGACGTGCACGAGGACGTCAACGGCGAGCACGCCCTGATCATCCCCGACGTCAAGCCGGGGACCGTGGTCCGGCTCAATGCCGGCACCTACCACATCGTTTCGACCTATGGCGCGGTCAACGCCGTCATCCGCTCGGATATCCGCGTGGAGGCCGGCAAGCTGACCGAGGCGGTGGTGGAGCACCGCGCGGCACAACTGACGCTGAAGCTGGTGCGCGACCACGGCGGCGAAGCGATCGCCGACACCTCCTGGGCGGTCATGACCGAGGCCGGCGACATCGTGCGCGAGAACGTCGGCGCCTTCGCCTCCATGGTCCTTGCCGAGGGCAATTACGTGATCGTGGCCAAGAACCGCGATCACATCTACCAGCGCGATTTCACGGTCGTGGCCGGCAAGAACCAGGACGTGGAAGTGCTGGCTGACTGACGCCCCTGCCCGGCCGGGCCGGCAGCCGTCCCGGGTCCACTGATCCTTTCCCAACCCCACACGTTCGGCGGACGGACCCCTGACCGCGTTGCAGCGACGGTCGTCAAGGTGGGCCGAGCCCCCCCGGCGTCCGACTGTACCGGTACGGATGGTCGGCATTTTCATGAACGGCGCAAGGCATCCTTCACCAGGCGGCTTAGCAATATTTAGATATCTCTCATCTATTTATTTCTAAGATTTATGGCCCTCCGACGAAGGATCATCATGCGCAAGACCCGTTCATTCCTCGCCTTTCTGCGTGACCGCAAGGAAGGCAATTTCACGATGATGTTCGCGCTGCTGTCGCTTCCGTTGCTGGCCGCCGTCGCCTTCACGGTCGACTACAACAACATGCTGCGCGTGCGGGGCCAGCTCCAGAACGCGACGGATGCCGCGACGCTCTATGCCGCGCGGTATTACGAACTGAACAAGAGCCTGCCGCCGCAGTCCGAGATCCTCGATTTCCTGATGTCGAACAGCGATTTCGGCACGATCGTGATCAAGGACTACGACTATGCCGACAACCAGGTGGTGCTCGACACCAAGGTGACCTACACCCCCTACATCATGTCCGCCGTCGTCCAGCAGGACTACAGCCTCGGGGTTCACTCCGCCGCGTTCGTCTCCAAGGACACGCGCGTCGAGGTCGCTCTCGTGCTCGACAATACCGGGTCGATGGCATCGAGCGGCAAGATCCAGGGCCTCAAGGTCGCCGCGACCAATTTCACCAACACCCTTTTCGATGCCACCAAGGCGACCGTGGCGGTGCGCATCGGCGTCGTTCCCTTCGCGCAATACGTCAACGTGGGCATGGGCAACCGGAACGCCGCGTGGATGGATGTTCCCGCCGACACAAACTCGCTGCACTGGAACGGGTGCGTCGGATCGCGCGGCAGCGCCACGGACAAGCTGGCGCTGACCGACGACACGCCCTCGGTCCTGTTTCCCGGGATCATGAACGCGACCTGCCCGCAGCCGCTGCTACCGCTGTCGAGCAGCCGCACCGACGTGCTGGCGAAGGTCTCCGCGATGAATGCCAGCGGCATGACCTACATCGCCGATGGCGTGATGTGGGGCCTGCGGCTGCTGACACCGGTGGCGCCCTTCACCGAGGCGGTCGATCCCGCGACGGTGGATGCCGAGGTCCACAAGATCATGGTGGTGATGACGGACGGCGAGAACACACGGGCGCCGAACCTGCCCAATTCGCCGGACCACAACGGCACGAGCCAGTCCCGGGCCGATACCTGGACCCAGCAGGCCTGCAACTACGCCAGCCAGCAGGGAATCGAGATCTACACGGTCACCTACGGCACGCAGGTGCCGATCTCGGCGAAGAACCTGATGAAGCGCTGTGCCAGCAACCCGGCCAATTTCTACGACGCGGCCAGTACGTCGAAGCTTGACGAGGTCTTCCAGGAAATTGCCACCAACCTGACCCGCCTGCGCCTCACGCAGTAACCTCCTGGCACCGCGTTTCTGCCGGGCGCGGTGCCTGTCTGCCTGCGACGAAAACAGACAGGCCAGTCTATTTTCATTGCAAACAGTATTTCTGTTCAGGAAACTGACAGGATGCATGTGCATCTTGGCAGTCAAGCCATCTGGCGAAGCAGTTGAACAGAAACGCGCATCGGGCCGACATGCCGTGATGCCGAAAGCAGGAGGCAGACATGATCGGCAGGCAATTGATCGGCATGGCCATCATGGCCACACTGACAGGAACGGCCCAGGCGCGAACCGAACAATGGACCGCCAGTGGCAGCGGCCAGGACATCGTCGTCACCGATTGCGCGGATTGCGACGAGGACATCGGCATCATGCTTTCCTGCCGCGGCGAGGGCCAGCCGGCCATGCTCTATGTTCCCTTCCTTGCGCAGGAGAATGATCCGGGCCGATCCCCTGCCGCTTCGCAACTGGTCTTCTCCGTCGACGGCGTATCCTTCCCCTATGAGCCGTCCTTCGAATTGTGGGGCCAGATCGGCTACGTGCCCGTGATCCCGGTCGGGCAGGACGAGACGCTTCTCGATGCCATGCAATCGGGCACCTATGTCGATGTCGCCTACGACGGCGGCAGCGTGCAGTTTCCGCTGACCGGTTCCCGCGCGGCCTTTGCCGCCTTCTCGCGGAACTGCGCCTGGAGCGGCGCCGGCATCGAGCCGCCGGAAACGGGTTCATCGGGCGGCGACGGCATGCCGCAATCGGCGATGCTGCCAATCCGCACCCGATCCTGGGGCGGCAAGGTTCGCAACGACCCGAGCATGGACGGCCGGCAGATCGGCTCGCTGCGGGAAATGGACCCGATCACCGTGATCGAGGAAGTTCCGCACAGCATGATGAACGGCTACCCGTGGTTCCGCATCCAGTTCGCCGGCGGTGAAGGCTACCAGTGGGGCGGCATCATCTGCCAGCCGCCCGGCGTGACGATCAGCGGCACGTTCGGGGTTTGCACGCGATGACGAGGGCCTCGCCCAGGCGGCTCGGGGCTGCAACCTTCATCGCGCTGATGGCCGGTGCCAGTGCCCTGCCCGCCCGCGCGCAATCGGACGATGGCGCCCGCTGGCAGCAATCCGGGTTCGACGCGGCAAACGGCCGGACGCAGACACTCAGCTATGCCATTCCGGAGACCGACGCGTGGTCCCTGAGCGCCCTGTGTGAAGCCGGCGCGGCAGGCCCCTCCATCCCGCTGATGCTGGCGCTCGACTTCGGCCAGCGCAAGAACGGCGACCCGGTTGATATCGACTTCCGGGCCGGCGATTTCACCACGCGCCTTGCCGGCACCGTCTCCATCCAGGGCGATGAGTTTGCCGGGGTCCTCGTCAACATCGGCCTCGACGATGCCTTCTGGTTCGCCCTCAACCGCGGGCAGACGCTGCAGTTCGGCATCAGCGGGGAAACCATGCGATCCGTTCCGCTGCGCGGCGCAGGCGCGCCGGTTCGCCGTTTCGTCGACAAATGCCGCGAGACCTTCGCGGCCACAGACAAGAGGACGCCCGCGGCGCCCGGAGCCCCGGAAACCTACCGTTGCGAGGACGGCTCGGCATTCCAGTTGACGATCGACAATTCGCGCTCCTACTCGGTTGCGACCATCGTCATGAACGGGCGGGCGGCAACGCTGGTGCAGGTGCCAAGCGGCAGCGGCGTTCTCTATTCCAACGGCACGGTGGAGATGCACACCAAGGGCGACGAGGCGCTGATGATCAGCCCGAAAGAAACGGTGCGCTGCTCGCGCGGGGGGTAGCTTCCGGCGCCTGGCAAGCCCCGATCACGTCCTGCCGGTGCGGACCGGCGATGCTGGCACGCGGGTCGCATCCATCCGGCATTTTGGGTGTTTCGCCCCGAAGTGCTATAGTGACCCGGCTGACTTCGAGGGGAGGTTTGCCATGGCTGACTTTTCAGAGTTCGGTTCTCGCGAGCATGACGGCTGGTCGGATGGCGGGATTGTCGAAGCCTACATCAAGCACTTCGTTCCCATCACCAACGCCGTTGGCAATGAGATTGCAGGCAGGCAGATATCACCTGGCGATGACGTCCTGGACCTGTGCTGCGGCCAGGGGACGCTGACCTCGGTCATCGCGGACCAAGGTGCCAGGGTAACCGGAATCGATTTTTCCCCGGAGATGCTTTCGAGGGCGCGGGCGGCCGCGCCAGCCGCCACGATCGTGGAAGGCGACGCGATGGCACTGCCTTTCAATGACGCCCGGTTTGACAAGGTCGTCTGCAATTTCGGAATGATGCATATCGCCGATCAGCCCAAGGCCCTGTCCGAGGTCAGGCGCGTACTGAAGCCCGGCGGCGCGTTCTCCATGGCGACCTGGGTCGGTCCTGCGGCATCCCCCGCATTTGCTGCCGTCTTCGGCGCCCTCAAGGCCCATGCCGATTTCTCTGCAGCTCCTGCGCAACCGGATCTGTTCGCGTTCGCCGATCCGGCAAGGGCGGACGCGATGACGGCCGATGCCGGGCTGGAGATGGAGCAGCACGAGACCTACGAGGCCGCTTGGGTTCTCGACGATCCCGATGAACTGTTCGACATCTTCCTGACCGCGACCGTCGGCGCGGGGATGCTGATCCGGAGCCAGACGCCCGAAACAATCGGGAAGATATCGGAAGCGATCGCCAAGACGGTGGCAGAGAAGCATTTCGACGGCACACGGTACAGCGTACCCGCGCCCGTCGCCATGATCTTCGCCAAAGCCGCTTGAGACAGGCCGGCATTTCGTCTCCCGAACCCGATGCTCTAGGCACCGGTGCCGTAGATCACGTCGGCGCGCTTTTCGAAGGCTTCGGCGAACATGCGGAAAGCGCGATCAAAGACCGCGCCCATCATCGCGCCCAGGATACGGCTCTTGAACTCGTAGTCGATGTAGAAATGCACCGTGCAGGCGCCGCCGCCACGCGGCTCGAAAGACCATTCGTTGGTCAGGTAGCGGAAGGGCCCGTCGAGGTACTTGACCGAGATGGTCTGCGCCTCGCGGTTCAGCAGCACCTGGCTGGTGAAAGTCTCGCGGATCGCCTTGTAGCCAACCGTCATGTCCGCCACGATCATCTCGCGGTGATCGCGCTCGCGGCGCGAGCGCACCGTCAGCGCCTCGCACATCGGCAGGAACTCGGGGTATTTCTCCACATCGGCGACAAGGTCGAACATGTCGCCGGCGGCATGGTCGACCGGTCGTCTCGTCTCGAATTTCGGCATGCCGTTCCGTTCAGCCTTTCGCTGCCGCCTGCCTGGCTTCCCGCGCCGCGCGCAGGCGGGCAAAGTCCTCGCCGGCGTGGTGCGACGAGCGCGTCAGCGGGCTGGCCGAGACCATCAGGAAGCCCTTGGCGTAGGCCGCCGTCTCGTAGGACCTGAACTCGTCCGGCGTGACGAAGGCCTTGACCGGATGGTGCTTGCGGGTCGGTGCCAGGTACTGGCCGATGGTGATGAAATCGACATCGGCAGAACGCAGGTCGTCCATCAGTTGCAGCACCTCGTTGCGCTCCTCGCCCAGGCCGACCATGATGCCCGACTTGGTGAAAATCGCCGGATCGAGCTCCTTGACCCGCTGCAACAGGCGGATCGAGTGGAAATAACGCGCTCCCGGACGAACGGTCAGGTAGTTCGAGGCAACCGTTTCCAGGTTGTGATTGAAGACGTCCGGCCTGGCCGCCACGACCACTTCGAGGGCGCCGTCCTTGCGCAGGAAATCGGGCGTCAGGATCTCGATGGTCGTTTCCGGCGACGCGGCGCGGACCGCCGCGATGACGTCGGCGAAATGGCGCGCGCCACCGTCGGCGAGGTCATCCCGGTCGACGGAGGTGATGACGACGTGCTGCAGGCCCATCTGGCGCACGGCCTTGGCCACGTTTTCCGGCTCGCTGGCATCGAGCGCATTCGGCTTGCCGGTGATGACGTTGCAGAAGGCGCAGGCGCGGGTGCAGATCTCGCCCATGATCATGAAGGTGGCGTGCTTCTTGTCCCAGCATTCGCCGATGTTGGGGCAGCCGGCTTCCTCGCAGACCGTGACGAGGTTGTTGTCCTTCACGATGGAGCGGGTTTCCTGGTAGGTCTTCGACACCGGTGCCTTGACCCGGATCCAGGCCGGCTTGCGCTGGATCTCGTTGTCCGGGTTCTTCTGCTTTTCCGGATGGCGCGGACGCTGCTTTCCGGCGACGGTGTCGAGAATGGTGACCATGGGTCCTGCCTTTGCGGCTTTGACGTTCAGGAACGGGAGGAGCGGCTGCTCCGGCCGAAAATCCAGAGGATGACGATGGCGCCAAGCGTAGCGACCACCAGGTTTCCGAGGAAACCGTAATAGGCGATGTTCAGCAGGCTTGCCAGTGTTCCGCCGACGAAGGAGCCGGCGATGCCCACGAGAATGTTGGTCAGAAGGCCATGGTCCCGGTTCATCGCGCGTTCGGCGATATAGCCGGCCAGGAAGCCGATGAGCAACATGCCGAAGAAGCCGACACCGGCCATGCCCATGATGCCGAATTCCGGTCCGTAGGAATGCATCATCGCGTTTGTCTCCGTGTTCGTGGCCCTGCCCTGCATATGGTGCCCGGCAGGGCCGTTGTCACCCGGTCAGCACTGGCGAAGATAGGTGAAAACCAGCGTGTCCTCGGTGTATTCGCCCGTCGGCTCGCATTGATCGTAGATCTCGCGCGTGCCGCGCACCGTCACCCGCGTCTGCGAGCGGGAAACCGGGCCCTCGACGTGATATTCCAGCGGATCGCCCGGGCAGTGGCGCGAGAAGCGCCGCGCCGTGCCCGAATACCAGTCGCCGGACTTGCGGCCGTTGAACAGCAGCGTTCCCCGGCGGACACCGGCGGCACGCAGCGATCCCTTGGGCCGTTCATAGGTGAACCAGCGCCGGTTTCCCTCAGCCTGGAGCCGCATGACCGACCCGTTGTGATCCCAGCAACTGTCAGCGCTGGCGGTTGCCGGCAGGCTTGCCGATGCGGCGGCTAGCGTTGCGAAGGCGATAAGCACGTGAAGGGGGCGTTTCATCATGGCAGGCTCCTTGTCGCTGACGGGAATTCCGCATCGTTGCAAGTTTCACACGAAAACCGGCAATCGACAATGAGAGGCATCAATGACGCCTGTCACGCGTTCAGCACCCGTCCATAGGCGTCGAGCACGCTTTCCTTCATCATTTCCGAGAGGGTCGGATGCGGGAAGATGGTGTGCATCAGTTCCTCTTCGGTCGTCTCGAGGTTCATGGCGACGACGAAGCCCTGAATGAGTTCCGTCACCTCCGCGCCGACCATGTGCGCGCCCAGCAGTTCGCCGGTCTTCTTGTCGAAAATCGTCTTGACGAGGCCCTGGTCCTCGCCGAGCGCGATGGCCTTGCCGTTGGCGCCGAACGAGAACCGCCCGACGCGGATGTCGCGGCCGGCTTCCTTCGCCTTCGCCTCGGTCAGGCCGACGGAGGCGACCTGCGGATGGCAATAGGTGCAGCCGGGAATCTTGCCCTTGTCCATGGCATGGACGTTCGGCAGGCCGGCGATCTTCTCGATGCAGACGACGCCTTCGTGCTCGGCCTTGTGGGCCAGCATCGGCGGGCCGGCCACATCGCCGATGGCGTAGAGCCCGTCCACGTTTGTCCGGCCATAACCGTCGATGACGATGCAGCCGCGGTCGGTCTTCACGCCGAGGGCCTCGAGGCCGAGGTTCTCGATGTTGCCCTGCACGCCGACGGCGGAAATCATCCTGTCGGCCTCGATCACCTCGGTCTTGCCGCCCTTCATCTCGACAGTGGCCTTGATGGAGCTTGCGCCCTTCTCGACCCTGGAGACCTTGGCCTCGGTGTGAATCTTGAGACCGGCCTTTTCCAGCTGCTTGCGAGCGATGCCGGAAATCTCGGCATCCTCCACCGGCATGATCGTAGGCATGACCTCGACCACCGTCACGTCGCAACCCATGGCGTTGTAGAAGGACGCGAACTCGATACCGATGGCACCCGATCCCATGACGAGCAGCTTCTTCGGCAGTTCCTGCGGCACCATGGCCTCGAAATAGGTCCAGATCAGCTTGCCGTCGGGCTCGATGCCGGGCAGCGCACGCGGGCGCGCGCCGGTGGCGACGATGATGTGCTTTGCCGTGTAGTCGCCCTCGCCTTTCGTGCCCTTGGGCGCAGGGTGCTGCGGCTGCATCGCCGGCTTGGACGACTTGCCGACGCTGATCCTGCCCTTGCCGGTCAGCTTTGCCTCGCCCCAGATGACGTCGATCTTGTTCTTCTTCATCAGGAAGCCGACGCCACCGTTGAGCCGGCCCGACACGCCGCGCGAGCGATCCACCACGGCCTTGACGTCGGCGGTGACCTTGCCGTCCAGCTTCAGGCCGTAATTCTTGATGTGCTCGGCATAGTGCATGATCTCCGCGGACCGCAGCAGCGCCTTGGTCGGAATGCAGCCCCAGTTGAGGCAGATGCCGCCCAGGTGCTCGCGCTCCACGATGGCCGTCCGGAAGCCGAGCTGGGCCGACCGGATCGCCGTCACGTAGCCGCCGGGACCTGAACCGATGATGATCACGTCATAGGAGTTGTCAGCCATGGTCGCTCTCGCCTTTCCCTCGGAAATGGGCCTGTTTCGGCGGCCCGTCTCTGGTGTTCCGATCATGGGCGGCAGCCACGGGATCCTTGCCCGCAGCTCCCAGCCCGTGTCGCTCATTCATGTCGGGGAGAGGAAAGGCCTCGCGCGCTACCGGCCGGACAGCCAGGCGATCTGCCTGCCGCCGCCGCAATGCGCCAAGACGCCGGATGCCCCGCGCCAGCAGGGCATCGGCATGGCATTCGCGATCGTCTGCACACTGGTGCAAAGGCGGTCTCCACTCCTTGCGGGAAACCGCCCCGGCGCAGGTCAGCCGGCGAGGATCCCGTAGATTTCGTCCTTCAGCCGAAGCCGCTGCTTGCGCATGTCTTCCATGTGGAAGTCGTCGGTCGGCTCGACATCGGTCTCTGCGCGATGGATCGCGCGGTTCACATCGTGGTACTCGTCGAAAAGCTTGGCAAAATGAGCATTTGACGTCTTCAGCTCATGCATCTTGTCGACGTGTTCCGGGAATTCCTCCGCCAGTTCGTGCGGCACATGGGACATGGGCGAACCTCCTTTGTTGTCCGTTCGCGAATACCCTATGGCCTGCCTTCTTCCAATCCCTTGACCCGGATCAAAGGCCGAGCATCACATGCACCATCGGCGCCAGCGCCCTGCCCAGATCCCGTGTGTTTTCCGCATCCATGTGAACGCCGTCGGCCGGCGCGGCCCGGGCCACGGTGGCGGCGTCGAAAAAGCCGCAATCCATTTCGTCGGCCAGGTCGGCATAGAGCGACGCCAGCATGGACGACTGCTCCACGCCGCCGGAAAACATGGCGGCGAAGAACGGATCGGCCGTCTCGCAGAGCGGCGGCGGCGCGACGATGAGAACCGCCGGCGGTTCCGCTCCCTCGATGCCGGGAACGTGGCTCTTCACGATGGCGACCAGCCGCCGCATGCCCTGAAGCGCGGCCACCGCCGTACCGGCGATATGCGGCTTCATGTCGTTGGCGCCGAGCATGAGGATGACGAGATCCAGCGGCGCGTGGGTATAGAGCGCCGTCGGCAGGATCCTGGCCCCGTTGCGGTCGCAATCGGCCAGGTGCTCGTCATAGGCCGTGGTGCGGCCCCGCAGACCGTCCGCTATCACCCGGACCCGGTCTCCAAGCGACGCCTGGAGCGCATCCGGCCAGCGCATGGCCTCGGGATGCCGCCCGCCACCGGCGGGATCGGATCCCCAGGTCAGTGAATCGCCGAAGGCCAGAACCGTCTTCATGGCTCAGACCAGCATGCTCATCGGGTTCTCGATATAGCCCTTGAACGCGCCCAGCAGTTCGGCGCCGAGCGCGCCGTCCACGCAACGGTGGTCGGTCGACAGCGTCACCGTCATCATCATCGCGATGGCGATGGCGTCGTCCTTGACGACGGCCCGCTTTTCACCTGCGCCGACCGCCAGGATGGTGGCGTGCGGCGGGTTGACCACGGCGGAGAAGTTGGACACGCCCATCATGCCCATGTTGGACACGGCGGTGGTGCCGCCCTGGTATTCCTCGGGCTTCAGCTTGCGTTCCTTGGCGCGTGCGCCCATGTCCTTCATCTCGTTGGAAATGGTGGACAGGCTCTTCTCCTCGGCGCGGCGGATGATCGGCGTGATCAGGCCGCCGGGAATGGATACGGCCACGCCGACATCGGCATGATGGTGCTTGACCATGGCCTCGTCGGTCCAGGACACGTTGGCGTCCGGAACATCGCGCAGGGCAAGCGCCAGCGCCTTGATGATCATGTCGTTGACCGACAGCTTGTAAGCCGGCTTGCCATCCTTCTGCGGCGCGGAGCCATTGAGCTGGCCGCGCAGGGCCAGCAGCGCATCGAGCTCGCAATCCACCGAGACATAGAAATGCGGAATGGTCTGCTTGGCCTCAGTCAGGCGCTTGGCGATGGTCTTGCGCATGTTGTCATGCTTGACCAGGTCGTAGGAGCCTTCCTGGAAGTTGCGCAGCACGGCATCGGTCGACGGACCGGCGGCCATGGCGGGCGCGGGAGCAGCGGCAGGCGCCTTCCCGGCTGCTCCCTTCGGTGCCTCGGCCTTCGCGCCGCCGCCCTTGATGGCGGCTTCGACATCGGCCTTCACGACACGGCCCTTCGGACCGGAGCCTGACACGCCGGCAATATCGATACCGGCATCCCTGGCGATCCGGCGGGCCAGCGGTGACGAGAAGACGCGATCGCCGCCGGCAGAAGGCGCGGGTCCGGACTGCGGCGTCTTCGGCGCCGCATCGCTGACCGGGCCGAGCAGGCCGGCGGTTTCCTTGGCCGGACCTTCCGCAGGTGCGCTGGCGGCGGGTTTCTCGTCCTTCGGCGCGGCTGCCTTGCCGCCGCCCCTGGCGGCTTCGGCCACGTCCTCGCCTTCCTCGGCGAGAATGGCGATCACCGCGTTGACCTTGACGCCCTCGGATCCCTCCGGAACGAGGATCTTCGCAATCGTTCCCTCGTCGACGGCTTCCACTTCCATGGTTGCCTTGTCGGTCTCGATCTCGGCGATCACGTCGCCGGCGGAAATGCTGTCGCCTTCCTTGACCAGCCACTTGGCGAGGTTGCCCTCTTCCATGGTGGGGGACAGCGCCGGCATGGTGATTTCAATCGGCATGGCGCTCTCCTCAGGCCTTGTAGGTGACGGCCTTCACGGCCTCGATCACTTCCGCCACGTTGGGCAGGGCGAGTTTCTCAAGGTTGGCCGCATAGGGCATCGGCACATCCTTGCCGCAGATCGTGACCACGGGCGCATCGAGCCAGTCAAACGCGCGCTGCATGACCTGCGAGGCGATGTGGTCGCCGACGGAGGATTGCGGAAAGCCCTCTTCCACGGTCACCAGGCGGTTGGTCTTCTTCACGCTCTCGATCACCGTGTCGAGGTCCATCGGGCGGATGGTGCGCAGGTCAATGACCTCGGCATCGATGCCCTGGCCGGCCAGTTCCTCGGCGGCCTTGACCGCGTAGGTCATGCCGATGCCGAAGGAAACGATGGTCACGTCCTTGCCGGGCCTGTGGATGCGCGCCTTGCCGATCGGCAGGACGAAATCCTCCATCTCCGGCACGTCGAACGACTGGCCGTAGAGAATCTCGTTCTCCAGGAAGATGATCGGGTTCGGATCGCGGATCGCGGCCTTCAGCAGGCCCTTGGCATCGGCGGCCGTGTAGGGCTGGATGACCTTGAGACCGGGAACATGGCTGTACCAGGCAGCGTAGTCCTGGCTGTGCTGGGCACCGACGCGGGCGGCGGCGCCGTTCGGACCGCGGAACACGATGGACGCGCCCATCTGGCCACCCGACATGTAGAGCGTCTTGGCGGCGGAGTTGATGATCTGGTCGATCGCCTGCATGGCGAAGTTGAAGGTCATGAACTCGACGATGGGCTTGAGGCCGGTCATGGCCGCGCCAACACCGATGCCGGCAAAGCCGTGCTCGGTGATCGGCGTATCGACCACGCGCCTGGCGCCGAATTCCTCCAGCAGGTTCTGGGTGATCTTGTAGGCGCCCTGGTACTCGGCGACCTCCTCGCCCATGATGAAGACGTCCTCGTCGCGGCGCATTTCCTCCGCCATGGCGGTATTCAGCGCCTCGCGAACGGTCATCTTGACCATCTTGGTGCCGTCCGGAATATCGGGATCCGCACCCACGTCGGGCTTTTTCGGTTCCGGGTGGACCTTGCCCTCGGCGGGCACGCGGCGCGCCTCCATCTCGGCAACGGCGTCGCCTGCGCCCGCGGCCCCCTCGCCCGCGGCGCCATCGGAGCCACGATCGCCATGCGGATCGTGCGACGTCTCGCCGCCCGACGCGGCGCCTTCCAGCGCCGACGCGTCTTCACCCTCGGCAAGCAGCAATGCAATCGGCGTGTTGACCTTCACGCCTTCGCTGCCCTCGGCGACCAGGATCTTGCCCAGCACGCCCTCGTCGACGGCTTCCACTTCCATGGTCGCCTTGTCGGTCTCGATCTCGGCGATCACGTCGCCGGCGGTTACGCTGTCGCCTTCCTTTTTCACCCACTTGGCGAGATTGCCCTCCTCCATGGTCGGGGAAAGCGCGGGCATCAGGATTTCAATCGGCATCGTCGTTTCCCCTCAGAGCAGGATGTCGGTGTAGAGTTCGGAGGCATCCGGCTCCGGATCGTTCTGGGCGAACTCGGCGGAGTCGGCGACCACGTCGCGCACCTCCTTGTCGATCTTCTTGAGCGCGTCCTCCGTGGCCCACTCCTTTTCCAGCAGGCGCGCCTTCACCTGCTCGATCGGGTCGTGCTCGGTGCGCATCTTCTGCACTTCGTCCTTGGTGCGGTACTTCGCGGGATCGGACATGGAGTGGCCGCGATAGCGGTAGGTCATCATTTCCAGGATGATCGGGCCGTTGCCGCCGCGGCACCATTCGAACGCCTCGTCGGAGGCCGCCTTGACGGCACGCACGTCCATGCCGTCGACCTGCATGCCGGGGATCTTGAAGGAGACGCCGCGGTGGGAGAAATCGGTCTCGGCCGACGCGCGGTTGACCGAGGTGCCCATGGCGTAGCGGTTGTTCTCGATGACGTAGATGACCGGCAGTTTCCACAGCGCGGCCATGTTGAAGCTCTCGTAGACCTGGCCCTGGTTTGCCGCGCCGTCGCCGAAGAAGGTGACCGAAACGGACCCGGCGTCACGGTAGCGGTTGGCGAAGGCCAGGCCGGTGCCCAGCGACACCTGCGCACCGACGATACCATGGCCGCCGTAGAAGTGCTTCTCCTTGGAGAACATGTGCATGGAGCCGCCCTTGCCCTTGGACAGCCCGCCGCGTCGGCCGGTCAGTTCGGCCATGACGCCGCGCGGGCTCATGCCGGCGGCCAGCATGTGGCCGTGATCGCGATAACCGGTGATGAACTGGTCGCCATCCTTCTTGGCCATCTCGATGCCGGTGACGACGGCTTCCTGGCCGATGTAGAGATGGCAGAAACCGCCGATGAAGCCCATGCCGTAGAGCTGGCCGGCCTTTTCCTCGAAGCGGCGGATCAGCAGCATGTCGCGATAGGCCTTGAGTTCGTCGTCCTTGCCGAACTCCTCCGGCGCGGGCGCCTTGCGGATCAGGCCGGGCGAACCGCCCGACCCCTTGCGGGCTGTGGTCTTCTTAGCTGCTGCGGCCATGCTGCGCGCTCCCTGCTGATGGTTTCCTCAGGCATGGGAAGCGCTTGTCTTCGGCAAACGGCCTCCCGTCCGTTTCAAGATACGCTAACAGGTTTCAGCCATGCGGCAAGTGCATTTCTCGCATGGGTGCCATGCACGCAAATGCCTATTTTGGTTGATCAAAACAACCATGAACCGAATTTCAGTTAATTCGGCAATTCCATCAAATCTTGGGATGACTCAGGATAACGATCTCGTCCGCTCTCACCCTTCCCAGTTGCCGGCGCACCTGCTCATCGAGCATGTCTTTCTCGATGGAGCCATCTTGCAGCAAGTGGTTGCGCGCTTCAAGGCGCTGGCGGGTGGCGGTGGTTTCGGCCAGCTTCTGCTGGAGTTGCGCGACCTGCTCCTCGAGCCGCGCCTTGTTCTTCAGGCCGTATTCGCCCTCGAAGGCGTGAAAGCCGAAATAGGCCAGGACGGCGATGGCGACGACGGGGAGGACAAGGCGGCCGGATTTCCGGCGTTTATGCTGGCGGG
Organism: Zhengella mangrovi; assembly: GCF_002727065.1. Taxonomy (GTDB): domain Bacteria; phylum Pseudomonadota; class Alphaproteobacteria; order Rhizobiales; family Rhizobiaceae; genus Zhengella; species Zhengella mangrovi. The sequence goes on from NZ_PDVP01000002.1 coordinate 47,601, forward strand.
TCCACATGGGCAGGCTGCAACTCGAAACAAATGACAGGCCCGCATACTGCCGCCATCATGCTTAAGGCTTGGTTACGGGATACGCTAAAGTGAAAACAAAACGGCCGCGCCAGGGTCGGCGCGGCCGCTTGAGATGGCCAGGGACCAGATCCCGTCAGACGATGGCGGATCAGGCCTTGACGACCGACCGGCCGGCGTAGCGAGACTGGGCGCCCAGTTCTTCCTCGATGCGGATCAGCTGGTTATACTTGGCGAGCCGGTCGGACCGGGCCAGCGAACCGGTCTTGATCTGTCCGCAATTGGTCGCGACCGCGAGGTCGGCGATGGTGGCATCCTCGGTCTCGCCGGAGCGGTGCGACATGACGGCGGTGTAGGACGCCTTGTGCGCGGTTTCCACGGCGTCCAGCGTTTCGGTCAGCGTGCCGATCTGGTTGACCTTGACGAGGATCGAGTTGGCCGCGCCGATGCGGATGCCATCGCGCAGGCGGGCGGAATTGGTGACGAAGAGATCGTCGCCGACCAGCTGTACCTTGTCCCCGACTGCCTTGGTCAGCGCAACCCAGCCGTCCCAGTCGTCCTCGGCCATGCCGTCCTCGATCGAGATGATCGGATAGGCTTCGCAGAGCTTGGCCAGGTAGGCCGCCTGTTCGTCGCCGGAACGGACGACCCCCTCACCCTCGTAGTTGTACCTGCCGTCCTTGAAGAACTCGGTGGCGGCGCAATCGAGTGCCAGCGCCACGTCGTCGCCGGGGGTGTAGCCGGCCTTCTCGACGGACTTCATGATGAAGTCGAGCGCCGCCTCGGCGCTCTTCAGGTTCGGCGCAAAGCCGCCTTCATCGCCGACCGACGTGTTGTGGCCGGCCGCCGACAGGTCCTTCTTGAGCGTGTGGAAGACTTCCGCGCCCATGCGCACGGCCTCGGCGATGCTGGAGGCACCGACGGGCATGATCATGAATTCCTGGAAATCGATCGGGTTGTCGGCGTGGGCTCCGCCATTGATGATGTTCATCATCGGCACCGGAAGCACGCGGGCGTTGGGGCCGCCGACGTAGCGGTAGAGCGGCAGGCCCGAGGCCGCCGCGGCGGCCTTGGCGACGGCAAGCGACACGCCGAGGATGGCATTGGCGCCAAGGCGGGCCTTGTTCGGCGTTCCGTCGAGATCGATCATGACCTGGTCGACGTGGATCTGGTCCTCGGCATCCATGCCGCCGATGGCCTCGAAGATCTCGCCGTTGACCGCCTCGACCGCCTTCTGAACGCCCTTGCCGAGGAAGCGGGGGCCGCCGTCGCGCAGTTCGACGGCTTCGTGGGCACCGGTCGATGCGCCGGAGGGTACCGCCGCGCGGCCGAACGAGCCGTCCTCGAGGCGCACATCCACTTCCACCGTGGGATTGCCGCGGCTGTCGAGGATTTCCCGGGCGGCAATGTCGATGATCGCAGTCATTGAATCGATCCTTTTCGAGACAGGTCAGGGAGAGTCCGGCTCTCCTTAGCGGAAAGCGGTCGCGCCCGAAAGTCCGGACAGTCGCGATGCGGATGGAAAACCGATTGAAACCATTCGCGGATGCCGGCGTTACCGGCTGTCACCCTTTTTGACCCGGGGTGCCACGATCCTGCCGCCACAAGCCTGCATCCTGGCCACGTGGACGGGCAATCAGCAGAAGGACCACCGTCATGACGAACCTGACCGGCCTTGCACTTCTCGCGCTGTTCAGCGCCGCCATCCTGACCGGCTCGCAGGAGCCGGCCAAGACCGTCGCGGCAGGTCAACCGCTGCCCGCGGCAGTCACGCTGTCCGATTAACCAGAAATCGATTAATCCACCGCATTCCGCTTGGCGACCGCATCGAAGGCCATGAGCGTCTCGAGCAGGGCTTCCATGCGGTCGAGCGGCACCATGTTGGGGCCGTCGGACGGCGCATTGTCCGGGTCCTGGTGGGTCTCGACGAAGAGGCCGGCCACGCCGACGGCAACGGCCGCCCGTGCCAGCGTCTCGACGAAGCGGCGGTCACCGCCGGAGGATCCGCCCTGCCCGCCCGGCTGCTGCACCGAGTGGGTGGCGTCGAAGATCACCGGCGCGCCGGTCTCGGCCATGATCGGCAGCGACCGCATATCGGAGACCAGCGTGTTGTAGCCGAAGGAGGCGCCGCGTTCGGTCAGCAGCACATTGGCATTTCCGGAGCCGGTGACCTTGGCCAGGACATGCTTCATGTCCCAGGGTGCGAGAAACTGACCCTTCTTGATGTTGACGACCCGGCCGGTCTTCGCCGCCGCGATCAGCAGGTCGGTCTGGCGGCACAGGAAAGCCGGGATCTGGAGGATATCGCAGACCTCGCCGACGACCACGCACTGCTCCTCGGTATGCACGTCTGTCAGCACCGGCAGGCCGAACTCGCTGCGGATATCAGCGAAGACCGGCAGGGCGCCTTCCAGCCCGATGCCGCGCCTGCCGCCAAGCGAGGTGCGGTTGGCCTTGTCGAAGGACGACTTGTAGACAAGCCCGATTCCGAGCCGGTCGCAGATTTCCTTCAAGGCGCCGGCCATGTCGAAGGCATGATCGCGGCTTTCCATCTGGCACGGTCCGGCGATCAGGGACAGCGGCGCGGCGTTTGAGAAGGAAACGGCGCCAGCGGCGACGGTGGTGTTGGGGGATGTCATCTCGGATCAGGCCTCGAACTGGAACAGGGCGCCCTGTCCGGGCGCCGGAGGAACGGCGAGCGTGCCGTCAACGTCGTTGAAATCGATGCAGGAGGCGGTCAATCGCCTGCGCAGCGCGTCCGGATCGGCACAGGCGAAACGGATGGCCAGGCAGGCCAGATCCGTGACGCCGGGATCACGGACGATGGCGATGGCCGCATTCGGGAGCACCACCTCGACATGGTCTTCAAAGGCATCGACCTCGGCACCGGTGAATGCTTCCAGGAATGCCCGGTGGGTGTGGGGGTTGGCGGCAGCGAGCGTGATGCCACGGATCCCCGTGACGCCATTTTCATGGGTTTCCAGGGCCGTCCGGTCGACGACGGGAACGTTGACGCGCTGGCAGGCGAAGAAGAAGGCGGCATTGCCGGCTTGCGGGGCAGCAAAGGCGAGCCGGAAGGAGGCTTCCCCCTCCGCGCCGTCCGGCGTGCGGAAGCCGCGCGAGAAATCCAGCCGCGTGCCGCCGGGGAAGCCTTCGGCACGAAATGCCGCGTCATCGGCATCGGCGTCCTGGCTGCCGAGCACGAGTGCGGCGAAACCGTTGTCGCCGCGGATGGCTCGAAAATGGGCATCTCCGGCGGTGAAGGCATTGCCCTCGCGTGCGGTTTCCGCCGCGCGTTGCGGATAGCCAACCGCCAGCGGCTCCAGGAAGGTGCCGTCGGCGAAATAGACGCAGGTGTTGACGGTGCCGAAGGGATGAATGCCGTCCGGCGCGCAGGTGAAACCCAGCAGGGCAAGCCGGTCCCGGGCCACCGCGAGCGAAGGCACAGGCAGGACGAGGTGATCGAGCGGGCGGGATGGCTGTTTCATGCAGCGGGTTTGCCTCAAAAAGCGAGGCCGTTCAAGCTGCCCGCGCTACCGGTCGTATCAGAGCAATCCCATGACCAGCGCTTCGAACAGGTTGCAGGGGACCGGGAACCCGCCGACGGGCTGCTGGCAACCGGATCCGGGAAAGAAAAGAATGACGCCGAGGACGATCACGACAGCCAGGCCGACGAGCAGTTTTTTCATTCGGCGTGCATTCCTTCCATGGTGAGCGGTCCGTCAGAAAATCAGGACGAGCAAAATCTCGAACAGGTTGCAGGGTATGGCCCATCCGCCAACCGTCGGACCACAATCATCAATGATCGGGTAGAACAGGATGAGGCTCAGCAGCGCCAGTCCGGCAAGCACGGCCAGTACTCGCATTTTACTCATTTAGACATCGCTTCGACTTATACGTGTATTCGATTTCGACCTCTAGAATCAAACGGGGCGGGAAGCAATCGCTTCCCGCCCCGCCCGTTCAGGATTTTTCGCCGGCGTCTCAGTCGACGACGCGTACCGCGCCCTTCGCGGCAGAGGTCGTCAGCGCGGCATAGGCCTTCAGCGCGGTCGAGATCTTGCGCTTGCGCTTTTCCACCGGGTGCCAGCCGGCCTCGGCCTGCATCTCGCGGCGATGTGCCAGTTCGGCATCGTCGACAGCCAGGTGAATGGTCCGGTTGGGGATGTCGATCTCGATCATGTCGCCTTCGCGGACCAGACCGATGGTGCCACCCTCGGCGGCTTCCGGTGAAACGTGGCCGATGGACAGGCCCGAGGTGCCACCGGAGAAGCGGCCATCGGTGATCAGCGCGCAGGCCTTGCCGAGGCCCTTCGACTTCAGGTAGCTCGTCGGATAGAGCATTTCCTGCATGCCGGGGCCGCCGCGCGGCCCTTCGTAGCGGATCACCACCACGTCGCCGGCCTTGATCTCGTTTGAGAGGATGGCCTTCACGGAGGCGTCCTGGCTCTCGAAGATGCGCGCCGGACCGGAGAATTTCAGGATCGACTCGTCCACGCCGGCTGTCTTCACGATGCAGCCGTCCTCGGCGAGGTTGCCGAACAGCACGGCAAGCCCGCCATCCTGGCTGTAGGCATTCTCCCTGGAGCGGATGACGCCCTTCTCGCGGTCGGTGTCGAGATCGGGGTAACGGCGCGACTGGGAGAAGGCGACCTCGGTACGCACGCCACCGGGCGCGGCACAGAAGAATTCGCGCACGTTGTTGGCCTGCGTGCGCATGACGTCCCAGCGCTCCAGCGCCTCGCCCATGGAGGCCGAATGGACCGTCGGCAGGCTGGTGTTGATCAGGCCCGCGCGATCCAGTTCGCCCAGGATGGCCATGATGCCGCCGGCGCGGTGCACGTCCTCCATGTGCACATGGCTGACCGCAGGCGCGACCTTGCAGAGCACCGGCACCTGGCGTGACAGCCGGTCGATGTCGGACATGGTGAAGTCGACTTCGCCTTCATAGGCCGCTGCCAGCAAGTGCAGAACCGTATTGGTGGACCCGCCCATGGCGATGTCCAGCGACATGGCGTTGGCGAACGCGTCGTAATTGGCGATGTTGCGCGGCAGGACGCTATCGTCGTCCTGCTCGTAGTAGCGGCGCGCCAGGTCGACGATCAGGTGACCGGCCTCGATGAACAGGCGCTTGCGGTCGCCATGGGTGGCGAGCGTCGAGCCGTTGCCCGGCAACGCGAGACCCAGCGCCTCGGTCAGGCAGTTCATGGAATTGGCCGTGAACATGCCGGAGCAGGAGCCGCAGGTCGGGCAGGCCGAGCGCTCGATGAGTTCGACCTGCGCATCGGTGACCTTTTCGTCGGCGGCGGCGACCATGGCATCGATCAGGTCGAGCGCCTGTTCCTTGCCGTCTTCCCAGACCACCTTGCCCGCTTCCATCGGACCGCCGGAGACGAAGACCACCGGGATGTTCAGGCGCAGGGCCGCCATCAGCATGCCGGGCGTGATCTTGTCGCAGTTGGAAATGCAGACCATGGCGTCGGCGCAATGGGCGTTGACCATGTATTCCACGCTGTCGGCGATGACCTCGCGGCTCGGCAGCGAGTAGAGCATGCCGTCGTGGCCCATGGCGATGCCATCGTCCACGGCGATGGTGTTGAATTCCTTGGCAATGCCGCCGGCAGCCTCGATCTCCCGCGCGACGAGCTGGCCCAGGTCCTTCAGGTGCACGTGACCCGGGACGAACTGGGTGAAGGAGTTGACCACGGCAATGATCGGCTTGCCGAAATCGGAATCCTTCACGCCGGTGGCGCGCCAGAGTCCGCGGGCACCGGCCATGTTGCGGCCGTGGGTGGTCGTGCGGGAACGATAGGCAGGCATGGCAAAACCCTTTTGTGTTCAGTGGCAGGCGTTTTGGCGCTTCGGCGCCGCGATTTCAACCGGAATCGCCTTCACCGGCGATCAAATAGGCCGCGGCAGCCGGATTGGAACCGGCCCGCCCGATGATCCTGTCAGGCAGCGGCGGTGCCGGCAACCATGGCGCCGGGCGCGATGGTGGGTCCGGAGGAATTGAGCTTCTCGATGGCAAAGCCGGCCGCCGCCTTGTACTTCGCCATGAATTCGGTGCGCTCGGCGGCGGGAATCACGTCGTCGATGTTGGCGAACTCGCCGCCGCAACGTTCGTCCACCATGTTGAGAAGGCCGAAGGGGCCGGCGCCACGGTTGCGCAGGATCAGGTCGGAGACCGGGCCGCAAAGCCGCCCGTCATAGGCATTCAGCGCTTCGGGCGTCACCCCATGATCGATCATGGCGGCGCCCAGGACGCGGGCATCGATCACGGCCTGGCTGGCGCCGTTGGAGCCCGTCGGATACATGGCATGGGCGGCATCGCCGATCAGTGCCACGCGTCCGTCCACCCAGGTGGAAACAGGATCCCGGTCGATCATCGGGTTCTCGTAGGCGACGTCGGCGTTGCGCAGCATGTCCGGCACGTCGAGCCAGTCGTAGCGGAAGCCTTCGAAGTTCTGCACGAATTCGTCCACCGCGACCGGCCTGAACCAGCCGCTTGACTGCCAGCCCTCCGAGTTGTCCAGCGTCATCTCGGCGATCCAGTTGATGGTCGCGAGACCGGTCTCCGGGTCGGGATGGGAAATCGGGTAGATCACCATGCGATGGCGATGCGTTCCCAGGCCGACGAAGGAAGATCCGGTGCGGATGGGCTTTCCCTGCGTCGTGCCGCGCCACATGATCGCCCCGCCCCAGTGGATCGGGGGCTGATCGGGGTGCATCTGGGCACGGATGGCGGAATGGATGCCGTCGGCGCCGATCAGCAACGTGCCGGTCTCCCGCGTGACGGAGCCGTCGGCGTGCTCGACGATGGCGGTGACCGTCCCGCCGGGATTGTTCTGGTAGCCGGTGATCCTGGCGCCAAGGCGCAGCGCATCGGTGCCGGCGCGCGCCATGAAGGCGTCGGCCAGCATCATGTGGAACTTGCCCCGATGAACCGCGTATTGCGGCCAGTTGTAGCCGGCCAGCAGGCCGCGCGTCTCGGAATAGATGTCGTTGCCGTTCAGCCCGACGAGCGCCCATTCCCGTGCCGGCACACCGACCTTGTCCAGGTCGTCCGCCGTGAAGCCGAGATCGTAGAGCTCGCGGACGGCATTGGGCTGGATGTTGATGCCGACGCCGAGCGGCTTCAACTCGAGCACCTGTTCGAACACGGTGCAGTCAACGCCGATCTGGTTGAGGGTCAGGGCAACGGCGAGGCCGCCAATGCCGCCACCGGCGATCAGGACATGGGGTTTGGACATGGGTCGATCCCGTTTCGAGCTCTTGTTGCCCGGGGTATAGGCAAGGCCGCGTTGTCGCGCAACGCCTTGCGCGCGCCGCGATGTCGACGCTCAGGCCTCCTGCCGGCCGGTCATCGAGCGGCGCAGCCGTTCCGTGGCCTCGACATCGACCGTAACTCCACCGGGCGTGAGCACGACCCCGAACAGGCGGTGCGCCTCGTCCACCGTGTAGCGCTCCAGGCGCACATCCTCGGCCACGGCCAGCGGGTCGCGCGTCAGAGGATCGCCATAACCGCCGCCGCCCGGCGTGCGGACGTGGACCCGGTCGCCCGGCGCCAGCGGGATATCCTGTTCCTTGGAGCGGTGCTCCGGCGTGTGGGGCACACCCGACCGCCAGACGGTCACCTCGTTGACCGCGCCGTCCGCACCGCCCAGTGCACCCTGCGGCCCGAAACGGCCATGATCCATGACGAAGGAGGCGCGGCCGCTGCCGGCCCTCAGTTCCAGTTCGTAGTCGAGCCCGAAACCGCCGCGGTGACGCCCTGCCCCACCCGATCCCTCGCGCAGGGCGTAGTGGCGGTAGAGAACAGGAAACGCCTGTTCCATGATCTCGACCGGCGGGGCCTTGGAAATGCCGATGGTGGAACAGCCGTTGGTCAGGCCGTCATGGTCGCCATTGCCACCATAGCCGCCGCCGGAAAGCTGGTACATGACGAAGTCGCGGCCCTTGGCCGGATCGTGTCCGCCGAGGGCGAAATTGCCCGATGTTCCGGCCGGCGCAGCCGTCACGCGATCCGGCAAGGCCTCGACGAGCGCTGCGAAGACAGCCTCGGCGATCCGCTGCGAAACCTCGGCAGCGCAGCCGGAGACGGGGCGCGGATAATGCGCATCCAGGAAAGTGCCCTCGTAGCCGGTCACCGCAAGCGGCTCGAAGGCGCCGGCCGAGATCGGCACTTCCGGGAAGATATGGCGCATGGCGAGATAGACGGAGGACAGCGTGGTCGCCAGCACGGAATTCATCGGCCCGGCGCAGGGCGGCGAGGAGCCGGCAAAGTCGAAGGTCAGCGCCTTGTCGCGCTTGGTGATCCGCAGGCGGATGGCCAGCGGTTCGTTGACGACGCCGTCACTGTCCACCCAGGCCACCGAGGCATAGTCGCCGTCCGGGATCCGCTGGATCAGGGTTCGCATCTGCCCGGCGGCGCGTGCGCGCAATTCGTCGATTGCCTCGCGCACCGTGTCGTCGCCGTATCGGTCGAGCAGTTCGCCCAACCGGTCGGCTCCGACCTGGAGCGCGGCGGCCTGCGCCCTGACGTCGCCGATCCGCTGGTCGGCGACGCGGATGTTGGAGCAGATGATGGCATAGATTTCCGGATCGAGCGTGCCCTGCTTGAACAGGCGGACGGGCGGCAGGCGCAGGCCTTCCTGTTCGACCGCCGTGGCCGAGGCGGAGAAGCCGCCCGGCACGGCCCCGCCGGTATCCGGCCAGTGGCCGGTGTTTGAGAGCCAGCAGAAGATCGCGCCATCGCGGTAGAAGGGCATGGCGAAGCGCACGTCCATCAGGTGCGTGCCGCCAAGGTAGGGGTCGTTGACGATGTAGATATCGCCGGGCGATGGCCTGGCGGCGCGGCCGTCCGCGATCATCTCGACCAGCGTGCGCGTGGAATACTGCATCGTGCCGACGAAGACCGGAAGGCCGCCTGCCCCCTGCGCGATCAGCGAACCGTCACTGGCCGCGTAAATGCCGTCGGAGCGGTCGTTGGCCTCGGCGATGACCGGCGAAAAGGCGGCGCGGGAGAAGGCCAGGTCCATCTCGTCGCAGACCTGCTGCAGGCCGGCCTGGATCACCGAAAGCGTGACGGGATCAATCGGCATCGCGTCCTCCCACCGTGACGTTGATGTTGCCGTGCTCATCGCCGGAGGCCCGGTCTCCCGGCTCCACCAGGATGGTCGTGTCCATCTGCTGGATGACGGCCGGTCCGTCCATGTCGAAGAGCAGCGGCAGGTGATCGCGCCAGTAGACCGGCGTATCGTGCCAGCCGTCGTCGAACCAGACGGGGCGGGAGCCGGTCGACGCCTCCGCGACCGACTGCCGGCGGCCTTCCGGATCGATCAGGGCGGAGAGGTCAAGCGGCGGGCGAACGCCGATGACCGAGACGTTGATGTTGACGAGCACCGCGCGGATCTCGGGCAGATGCACCTTGAACCGCTTGAAATAGGCTTCCTCGAACAGGCGCTGGATCGTGTCGCGGTCCGGCGCCGCGCCCGGCAAGGCGACCCGCAGCAAGTGCGTCTGGCCGGCGAACTGCATGTCGGCGGAAACGAGATGACGGATGGTGCTGAGCTCCACCCGCTCCTTGGCGATCAGGGCCTCGCCCTCGGCCATGCGTTCGGCGACAAGGCGATGCAACGCGGCCATGTCGAGGCTGGCGACGGGGCCGTTGATGGTGTTGACGAAGTCGTGACGCAGGTCGGCCACCACGCATCCAAGCGCATTGGTGATGCCGGGACGCGGTGGTACGAGGACACGCGGGATGGACAGTTCGCGCGCCAGCGCCGAGGCGTGAAGGGGCCCGGCGCCGCCGAAGGCAAAGAGCGCGAAATCGCGCGGGTCGGCGCCCAGCGACACGGAGACCATGCGAATGGCGCCCGCCATCCTGGTGTTGGCCATGCGGATGACGGCGCCGGCCGCGCCGGTCGCGTCGAGGCCAAGCGGGCGCCCCAGCCGTTCTTCGAAGACGGCGGCGACATGGTCGATCGAAACGCCGCCTTCCACGGATTTCAGCCGCGAGGGGTCGAGCCGGCCGAGAAGCAGGTTGGCGTCGGAGATCGTGGGATCGGTGCCGCCGCGCCCGTAGCAGATCGGCCCCGGCACGGCACCGGCGCTCATCGGTCCCACTTCCAGCAGGCCTGCGGCGTTGACGCGGGCGATGGAGCCGCCACCGGCGCCCACGGTGCGCACGTCCACCATGGGCACGTGGATGGGCATGGCGTATTCGATCTCGATCTCGGCGGAGACCGGCGGTTCGCCGCCCCGGATCAGCGCGACGTCGGTGGATGTCCCGCCCATGTCATAGGTGACGAGGTTGGCGATCCCTGCCCTGAGCCCGGTGTAGGCCGCAGCCTTCACGCCGGACGCAGGCCCGGACATGACCGTCTTTGCCGCCTCGCGGGCGACCAGGCGGGACGATACCATGCCGCCGTTGCCATTCATGACCAGGACGTCGCCGCCGTAACCCCGGCGCTCCAGTTCGTCGCGCAAGCGGCGCACGTAGCGTTCCAGCAACGGCTGGACCGACGCATTCACAGCCGCGGTCACGCCACGTTCGAACTCGCGCGCTTCCGAGAGTATCTCGTGGCCAAGCGTGACGTGATCGTTCGGCCAGATGGCGCGGACGATGGCGCCCGCGCGCCGCTCATGCCCGGGATTGGCATAGGCATGGAGGAAATGGATGACGACGGAATCGCACCCGGCCGCCAAGAGGCGCCGCGCGGCCTGTTCCACCTCGCCCTCGTCGAGGTTCACGACAACCTCGCCCGCGGCATCCATGCGCTCGGTCACTTCCACGCGCAGGTCGCGCGGGATGATGGGCCGGAATTCGCCCTTCATGCCGTAGGCCTGCGGCCGGGTCCGGCGCCCGAGTTCCAGGACGTCACGGAAGCCGCGCGTGGTGATCAGGCCGGTTTTCGCCAGCTTGCGTTCCAGCACCGCGTTGGTGGTCGTCGTCGTGCCGTGAACGATCAGGCCCAGCGACTCGAGAACGGCACCGGCCTCCTCCAGCGCGGCCAGTACGCCGAACGCCTGGTTATCGAGCGTGCTCGGAACTTTTGCCAGACGCACCGAGCCGTCGTCCTGGTCGAGAAGCACCAGGTCGGTGAATGTTCCGCCGACATCGATCCCGGCAATCCGGACACCCGGTCTATCCATGCACGCCACCGCAAATTGTTCGTATGCAAATGAACGCGCAATCCCCTTGCCTTGTCAACGCGAAGAGGGTGCAATACCCGCGTCATAAGGAGGGGTGCGGGCGCTGCCATGACGCGAGCCAGGGCATATCAAGCAGCGGGACTGGCCTTGGCGGCGCTTGGCCCCGGCGTGACGCCGGCATGGGCACATGTGTCGGAGGGCGGGCTGATCCTGCTGCTGCCGACCGGCGTCTACATCACGTCGGGAGTCGCGGCCGTCGTCCTGACGATCCTTGCGCTGCTGCTCCTGCCGCGCGGCGTGACGGGTGCGCTGTTCGCCAGCCTGCGCCTGCCGCTTTCCGCCATCGAGGGGCTGCGGACAGCGACCCGGCTGCTGGCGCTTGCCCTGCTCCTTGCCCTGGTTGCCGCCGGCTTTCTCGGCACCCGCGATCCACTGGAAAATCCGCTACCGCTGATGCTCTGGACGGTTTGGTGGATCATGCTCGCCTTCCTGCAGGCGCTCGTGGGTGATCTCTGGCGCTGGATCAATCCGTTCGCGGGCGTTGCCTGGCTCGTCGGGCGCGCCGGGCGGCGCAACGGTATCGCGAGGCTGCCGGAACACTTCGGCATGCTGCCTGCCATCGGTCTCTACCTTTGCTTCGCGATCTTCTACCTTGCCGATATCGCGCCGGACGACCCGGACCGGCTGGCCGCGGTGGTGAGCGGCTATCTCGCCTTCACGGCGGCCATGATGGTCATTTTCGGCCCGGATACCTGGCTGGAGCGTGGCGAATTCGTTTCCGTTCTGATGGGCCTGCTTGCGCGGGTGGCACCACTCGCCCGCCGTGAGGACGGGTTGCGGCTCGGCCTCTGGGGCCATGCCATCGCGCACGGGCGGGCGCTGCCGGCGACGTTGTGCCTCCTGATCCTGATGATCATGGCGACCGGGTCCTTCGACGGCATCAACGAGACCTTCGCCTGGCTCGGCTTCATCGGTGTCAACCCGCTGGAATTTCCCGGCCGCTCGGCCGTCTGGCTGTCAACCGTGCTGGGTCTCCTGGCCACCATGGCGGTCTTCGTGGCGGTGTTTGCCGCCGCGATCCGGTCCGGCGTGTGGCTGGCCGGAGAGACCGACCGTTTCGGCGAGGCGTTCCGGCGCCAGGCGCCGGCGATCCTGCCGATCGCGGCGGGCTACCACCTGGCCCACTACCTCTCGGTGGTGCTCGTCAACGGCCAGTATGTGCTGGAAATGCTGACCCATGCCTTTCACGAGCACGGCGCGCAGGACGAGGTGACCACCGGCTTCCTCAATGCCACCGACACGGTGCGTGTGCTGTTCCTGACCCAGGCAGGCGCCGTCGTTGCCGGCCACGTCATCGCCATCATGGCCGCGCACGCGATCGCGCTTTCCATGTTTCCCTCCAACCGCAAGGCGCTCGCATCGCAGCTTCCCCTTATCGCGGTCATGATTGCCTTCACCCTGTTCGGGCTGTGGCTGCTGGCGACGCCGCGCGGGGCCTGAGCGGAACCGTTTGAAAAGGCTGGACTCCGTGCCTGACCTTGCGCAAGGTTACCGCCGACGGGACTTGGCGCCCGCCTTCCAGAGGAGAACGTGATGACGACCAATGACAAGAAAGACCTGCTTGCCACGCGCCGCGACATCCTGAAAGGCGCAGCCGCCGGCGCTGGCGCGCTGGCCGCGACGAGCGCCCTGCCCGGCTTCGTCCGCTACGCGCAGGCGCAGTCCTCCGAGCCGATCAAGATCGGTTTCCAGGTTCATCGCACCGGCATCGGCGCGGCCTACGGACGCTGGTACGACCGCGTGACGACGGCGGCCGCCAAGCTGATCAACGACGGCGGCGGCATCAACGGCCGCCCGGTCGAGATCATCGCCGAGGACGATGGCACCGATCCCAAGCGCGGCGCGGAAGTGGTGGAGAAATTCGCCAGCCAACACAAGTGCGACATCGCCTACGGAACGCTGTTCTCCCACGTCGTCATGGGCTCGGCGCCCCGCGCCGGCGAACTCAAGATTCCCTATTTCGTGGTCTCCGAGGGCCATCACGTCGCCTCCGGCGCCCTCAACCGCTACACGCTGCAGCCCGGCATCTGCGACGTGAAGAGCCAGGTGAAGTCGATGGCGCCCTTCGTGACGCAGAACCTCGGCAAGAAGGTCACGATGATCTTCCCCGACTATGCCTTCGGTCACGATCACCGCGACTTCTTCTCCGCCGCCGTCGAGGCGAATGGCGGGCAGATCATCGAGAAGATCGCCATTCCGCCGACGGAAACCTCGTTTACCCGCTATTTCCCGAAGATCCCGCGCGAGACCGAGGTTATCTACCACGTCATGGTCGGACCGGCGGTGCTGACCTTCGTCAAGGAAATGGGCGAGTTCTACGGGCCGAACAAGCCGCAGATCTTCGGCTTCATCGACAGCCTGGAAGCGGTCGACCTGAACAGTCCCGGGCTGGAATTCCTCGACGGCACCTATTTCTGGGAAGGCATGCCGCGCTACGCCCAGGCCGACCAGACGCCCTACGACAAGTTCTACCGCGACCATGTCGGCGTGGACGGCAACGGGGCATCGACGGCCGATGCGAAGGACGTGTCGACCTATGCCCACATGTTCGGCTGCTGGGAAACGCTGTTCGTCATCAAGGCCGGCATGGAAGCCGCCGGTTACCAGGGGACCGGCGACCGGACCAAGCTGATCGAGGCGGTCGAAGCCATGACCGACATGGCGCAGTCGAACGAGCATCCGCAGGGTGCCAAGCGGTTCAACGGCAAGACGCACCAGGTCTTCGGACCGCAGTACATCTCCAAGGTGGAAGGCGGAAAGCTGGTGGTGCAGCACCAGACCAGCATCGAGGACGGCCTGTACGACGACGAGGTCGACTACACCACGCAGGCGCTCTGAGCGCACAAACGGGGGATAGCGACGGGGATCAGCACCGCGCCGGCTTGATTTGCGGAGCCGGCGCGGTCCACCTTCCTGACCATGGATTTCGGGCCTTACCTCTTTCTCGCCTCGCTTGAAGGCGCCGTCACCGCGGCGGTCCTGGCCCTCACGGCGGCCGGCCTGTCGCTGGTCTTCGGCATCATGCGCGTGGTCAATGTCGCCCACGGCGAATTCTTCATGCTGGGCGCGGTGATCGCCTGGTGGGTGGCGTCGCTGGCCGGGGGCCACCCGGCAGTCGGGTTCGTGCTGGCGCTCGTCATCGCACCGCTGATCGTGGCCGCCATTGCCGCGCTGGCCGACTTCCTGGTGCTCAAGCGCGTGCAATACGACCCGGAACGCACCATCGTGGCGACGATCGGCCTGCTCTACATCATCCAGCAGACCGTGCTGATGACCTACGGACCGGAAGCCCGGCCGGTCGAGGCACCGTTCAACCACCGGATCTATTTCCCGTGGTTCGGCTATTCCACCTACAAGTTCTTCGTCATCGGCGCGGCCATCGCGCTGCTGCTGGGCCTCTGGCTGGTGATGACGCGCACGCGGCTCGGCATCGTGCTGCGCGCTACGCAGCTCGACCGGGAGACGGCGCTCGCCTTCGCCATTCCCGTCGAGCGGGTGTACGCGCTGACCTTCGGACTGGGGGCCGGCCTGGCCGCGCTCGGCGCGGTGCTCGTCGTGCCCATCCAGCAGGCGCACTACCTGATGGGCGGCGATCCGCTGCTCCTTTCCTTCATCGTGGTCATCATCGGCGGGCTCGGCAGCCTGGCCGGCACCGTTGTCGCCGCCGTGCTGATCGGCATGAGCGACGGCATCATCTCGGTGTTCTTCTCACCGACGCTGGCCAAGATCATCGCGACGCTGGCCGTGGCACTCGTGCTGGTATTCCGGCCGCAGGGCCTGTTCGGGAAGGCGGCGCGATGACCCCGACGGCCAAGGCCTTCCTGCTGCATGGCGGCCTCGTGCTGGCGCTGGTCGCCGGGCATTTCATCCTGCCGGAATACCACCAGGGGAACCTGGCACGCATCATGGCCCTGGCCGTCTATGCCATGGGCTACAACGTGCTGTTCGGCTATTCCGGCCTGCTCAGCCTCGGCCACGCGATGTTCTTTTCCGCCGGCATGTACGGCATGGGCCTGTCCGTCCAGCACCTCGGCTTCGGTGCCGGGCCGGCCTTCGTCTGCGGCATACTCGCAGGCGTGGTGCTGGCCACGGCGGTGGGAGTGCTGGCGCTCAGGACGACCGGCGTCGCCTTCATGATCGTCACGCTGATGTTTTCCCAGGCGGTCTTCCTGACCATCCTCTATTTCACGCCATGGACGCGCGGCGATGAAGGCTTCGTCATCCAGCCGGTCGACCGCATGCTGTTCGGCATCGACCTGTCGGACGCCACCTACCGCTATTTCGCCGCGCTGGTGCTGTTTGCAATCGTGATGCTGGCAACGTCCCGGCTCATCCAGGCGCCGTTCGGCCGCGTGCTCATCGCCATTCGCGAGAACGAGGAACGCACGCGCATGCTGGGCTACGACGTGTACCGCCACAAGCTCGGTGCCGTCATCCTGTCGGGAACGATCTCGGCCGTCTCCGGAGCGGCCTACGGGCTGCTGTTCGGTTACGTGGGCGCCAGCTTCGCCTCGGTGCAATATTCCATCCTGCCGCTGCTGTGGGTGCTCCTGGGCGGCGCGGGCACCATCGTCGGCCCCTTCCTCGGCACGCTGTTCATGTTCTACCTCATCGACCTGACGAGCAGCATCACCACGGCCTACATGCTGCTTGCCGGTGCCGCGCTGGTACTGCTGACCCTGTTCGCGCCCGAGGGGCTTGCAGGCTCGTTCCGCAGGAGGCTCGCGCCATGGCTGCCGTGACGCCGCTGCTGTCGACCCGCGGCCTGTCGAAAAGCTTCGGCGGGTTGCGCGCCGTGCACGCCGTCGACTTCGACCTGCCGGAGGGCCAGATCCGGGCGCTGATCGGCCCGAACGGCGCCGGCAAGACCACTTTCGTCTCGCTTCTTTGCGGGAGGATCACGGCAGACGAGGGCAACGTGCACTTTGCCGGGCGCGACGTAACGGCCCTGCCCGCCCACAGGCGCATCCAGGCGGGCATGGCCTACACGTTCCAGATCACCTCGGTCTTTCCCCGGCTCAGCCTGCACGAGAACATCGCGCTGGCGGCGCGGCGTCGGCTCGGCCACGATCGCGAGGGCGTCCGCGCGGCAGTTGGCCATGCGCTGGACATGGTGGGCCTGGCAGGCCGTGCCAACCAGCTGGCCGGCGACCTGTCCTATGGCCACCAGCGGCTGGTCGAGATCGCCATGGGGCTTGCCCAGGCACCGCGCCTGCTGATTCTCGACGAACCGACCCAGGGCCTTTCCGACAGCGAGATCTCGGAATTCAATGCGCTGATCCGGTCGATCGCGTCGGAGACGACGGTGCTTCTCATCGAGCACAACATGCAGGTCGTGATGGAACTGGCTGAATTCATTACGGTGCTGAATTTCGGCGAAGTGCTTGCCGAGGGCGAGCCCGAGGCGATCCGGCGCAATCCGGCGGTGCAGGAAGCCTACCTGGGGACGGCCCATGCTTGAACTCGACGGCATCCAGGCCGCCTATGGCGCGGCGCCGGTCCTGCACGGCGTTTCCTTTTCCGTCGCCCGTGGCGAGATCCTCTGCTTGCTGGGCCGCAACGGGGCCGGAAAGACCTCGACGATGAAGGCGATCATGGGGTTGCTGCCGCTCACCGCCGGCACCATCCGGCTGGACGGCGAGGAGATTTCCCGGCTGCCGGCGCACGAGGTGCCGAAGCGCGGCATCGGCTACATTCCGCAGGGACGGCGGCTGTTTTCCGAACTGACGGTCGCGGAAAACCTCGAGGTCGGCCTGATGGTTCGCGGCCATGGCGCGGAGACACGCGCGCGCGTGCTGACCATGTTCCCGCGATTGCGCGAGCGCTTCCGCCAGCGGGCCGGCACGCTGTCCGGCGGCGAACAGCAGATGCTGGCCACCGCGCGTGCGCTTTGCATCGAACCCTCGGTGCTGCTGCTCGACGAACCCACCGAGGGTCTGCAACCGTCGATGATCGACCTGATCCGCGACGTCATCACGGGCATGAAGGCGGAGAACGTCGCCGTTGCGCTCGTCGAGCAGCGTGTCGATGCGGTCCTGGCCATCGCGGACCGGGTGGCGTTTCTCGAGAACGGCCGCATCCGCGACGTGCTCGATGCCGACGTCCTGAGAGCCGACCACAGCCTCGTCGAACGGTACGTCGGCGTCTGAGGGGGCCGTCAGAGGTCCGAACTTGCGACCAGCCGTACGCCTTTTGCCCGCATGTCGTCCATGGCGGCGGCGAGCGATCCGTCCATGTCGATGGCGCGGCAGGCGTCAGTGACAAGCGTGGCGGAAAATCCGTCTCGAACGGCATCGATAGCGGAATAGTAGACGCAGAAATCCGTCGCCAGCCCCGTGAGCACGACATCCGTCACGCCACGGTCGCGCAGGTAGCCGGCGAGGCCGGTCCTCGTCGTCTTGTCGTTCTCGTAGAAAGCGGAATAGCTGTCGATGGCGGCACGGAAGCCCTTGCGGATGACGAGATCGGCGGGGTCCGTCTTCAGGCCGGGATGGAAGGCCGCGCCGCTGGAGCCCTGCACGCAATGCACCGGCCAGAGAACCTGCGGTCCGTAGGGCATCCCGGTCATCGAGAACGGCTCGGCGCCGCCGTGGTTGGCGGCAAAGGAGGCGTGGTCGGCGGGATGCCAGTCCTGGGTCAGCACCCGCACGGAAAAGCGGTCCTGCAGCGCGTTGACGAGCGGCACGACAGCGTCGCCATCGGCCACCGCGAGGGCGCCGCCCGGACAGAAATCGTTCTGGATGTCGATCATCAGCAATGCGGTTGCGTTTCCCGTCGATGCCATTTCGCTTTTCTCCGTTTTTCCTGGCCGCAGCCTGTTTTCACGTGATCCTGGCGAGCAGGTCCAGCAACTGGCGGCGTTCCTGGTCCTCCAGCGGGGCCAGGGTCTCCTCGGTGATGGCCGTCGCGGTACCGAGGCTTTCGGTGACGAGGGCGCGTCCCTCGCCGGTCAGGTCGACAATCAGGCGCCGGCGGTCATCGGGATCTGCCGTGCTTTGCAGCAGGTTCCTCTCGCGCAGCCGGTCGATCACGCCCTTGATCGTCGCCGCATCCATGGCGGTCTGCCGCCCGAGATCGGCCTGTGACAGGGGTCCGCATTCGAGCAGCTTGGCCAGAGCCGCGAACTGCGTCGGCGTCAGGCTCGACAGGCCGGCAGAAAAGATGGCGAGATGACGCTGGTTCGCCTTGCGCAACAGGAAGCCGACCTGCGCATCCAGCCGGTACCGTCCCTTGCCATCCTGCTCCGCCACAACGTCCATCCTCTTTCGGGCTCTGTCTGCGGGATCATTGCGGTTGACACCTCCCGGGCGCAAGAGCAAAATCCGTTTGCATACAAATGATAAGGGATTGCAGCGAGAGGAGTGGCTGACGGTCCGTGACGTATTTGCGACCCTCGACAGTCGAAGAGGCGCTGAGCGGCCTGGCCGCCCATGACGCACGTATCGCGGCTGGCTGCACCGATCTTTTCCCGCAGACCCAGGGCCAGTTTCTGCCTTGGCCTGTTGTCGACATCACCGGCATCGGCGAATTGCGGGCCATCACGCGGACCGGAGACGGCTGGCGGTTTGGCGCGACCGCGACCTGGCGTGACATCATTCGCGCCGACCTGCCGCCCGCCTTCGATGGCCTGAAACTCGCCGCCCGCGAAGTCGGGTCGGCGCAGATCCAGGGCGCCGGCACCATTGCCGGCAATCTCTGCAATGCGTCGCCAGCCGCCGATGGCGTCCCGCCGCTCCTGACCCTCGACGCCGCCGTCGAGATCGCCGCGGCCGGAGGCCGTCGCGTGGTGCCCCTTTCCGCCTTCATCACCGGGCCTCGCCGGACCGCGCTTCGTGCCGGCGAATTCGTGACGGCCGTGCTGATCCCCGAATCGGCCGGACGCGGCGCATCGACTTTCCTGAAGCTTGGTGCCCGCAAGCACCTGGTCATCTCGATCGCCATGGTGGCGGCGCGCTTGGAACTGGAGGGCGGACGCATCTCGTCTGCGGCCCTCGCCGTCGGTTCCTGCAGCCCGGTTGCGCAACGCCTGCCCGACCTGGAAGCCGCACTGGCGGGTGAAACTCCGGCTGACGCTCCAGGACTCGTCAGCGCGGATCTGGTCCGCGGGCAGCTTGCGCCCATCAACGACATCCGGGCCGACAGCACCTACCGGATGGATGCGGCCTGCGAACTGCTGCGCCGGGCATTGCGGCGCCTTGCCGAAGGCGACCGGCCATGAGCGCGCGGCTGACCCTGACCGTCAACGGGCGCGCCTATGCCATCGAGGCCGATCCGGTGGCCCGTCTCAGCCACGTGTTGCGCGAGGACCTCGGCCTGCGCGGGACGAAATCGGGCTGCGACGCCGGCGATTGCGGCGCCTGCACCGTGCTGGCGGACGGCGTACCCGTCTGCGCCTGTCTGATGCCTGCGGCACAGGCCGGCGGGCGGGCGATCCAGACGGTCGAGGGGCTGTCATCGAACGGAACCGCCAACCGCCTGCAGCGGGCCTTCCTGCGCCATGGGGCGGCCCAGTGCGGCATCTGCACGCCGGGCATGCTGATGGCGGCGACCGCCCTGCTGGACGAAACGCCGCGCCCGACGCGCCAGGCGGCGGAGGACGCGATTGGCGGCGTGCTCTGCCGCTGCACCGGCTACACCAAGATCATCGATGCCATCTGCGATGCCTGGCGGGACGCGGACGACGGAACAGAGACACCGGCTGCAGGACAGTCGGTCGGCGCGCGCCTGCCCCGGCTAGACGGACTGCCCAAGGTCCTGGGAACCGAAATCTTCGGCGCCGATTCCTGGCCAACGGATGCGCTGCTGGTCCGCGCGGTCCGCTCGCCGCATCACAGCGCCGGCTTCCGCTTCGGCGACATCGAGGCATGGAGATCGGGCCAACCCGGCATCGTCGCGGTTTTCACGGCCGATGACATTCCCGGCCAGAACCGGTTTGGCGTCATTCCGCCGTTCGCGGACCAGCCGGCGCTGGCAGCAGGCCATGTCCGCTTCCGCGGCGAGGCCGTCGCCATCGTTGCCGGGGAGCCGGCCGCGATGCGCGCGCTCGACCTGACGACCTTCCCGGTCGACTGGCAGGCGGACGACCCGCTGCTGGACACGCCATCGGCGCGCCAGCCAACTGCGGCCGCGATCCACGCGGGACGGGACGGCAACCTGCTGATCACCGGCAAGGTGCAGACGGGCGATGCCGACGCGGCACTGGCGGCTTCCGCCCATGTCGCGACGCTGACGGCGGAAACCGGGCACGTGGAGCATGCCTATATCGAGCCGGAGGCCGGTTTTGCCCGGATGAACGGCGACGTTCTGGAAATCCAGGCCTGCACGCAGGCGCCGGTGATGGACCAGGAGGACACGGCGCTGGTTCTCGGCCTGCCGAAGGAAAAGGTCCGCGTGCTTCCCGTTGCCGCCGGTGGCGGGTTCGGGTCCAAGCTCGACGTCTCCTTGCAGCCGCTGATCGGCCTCGTGGCGCTGAAGACCGGGCGCCCTGCCCGCATGGTCTACACCCGCCCGGAATCGATGATGTCGACGACCAAGCGCCATCCCGGCCGGATGACCGCGACAATCGGCGCTGACGCCGACGGCCGGATCACGGGCATGGTTTTCGATGGCGATTTCGACACCGGTGCTTATGCCAGTTGGGGGCCGACTGTAGCGACACGCGTGCCGGTTCATGCGTCAGGGCCCTACCGGACGCCGCATTACCGGGCCGAGGCACGGGCCGTGCATACCAACGGGCCCATAGCCGGCGCGTTTCGCGGATTCGGCGTGCCGCAGGCCGCCATCCTGCAGGAGAGCCTCTACGACCTTCTCGCCGGCAAGGCGGGCATGGACCGGCTCGCCTTCCGCCGCCTGAACGCACTGACGGACGGCGAACGGTCGGTTTGCGGTCAGGAGATGAA
Organism: Zhengella mangrovi; assembly: GCF_002727065.1. Lineage (GTDB taxonomy): Bacteria > Pseudomonadota > Alphaproteobacteria > Rhizobiales > Rhizobiaceae > Zhengella > Zhengella mangrovi. The sequence continues at coordinate 68,732 of NZ_PDVP01000002.1, forward strand.
CGGCGCTGGCATCGCCGAGTGCCTGGAGGCACTGCAGGCCGACTGGGACCGGGCCGTGGCCGAAACCGAAGCCTTCAACCGGGTCCACACCGGGCCGAAGCGCGGCATCGGGGTGGCCTCTTGCTGGTATGGATGCGGCAACACGGCCCTGCCCAACCCCTCCACGATGCGCGCCGGGATCACCACCGACGGCCGCCTCGTCCTGCACCAGGGCGCGACCGACATCGGCCAGGGCGCCAACACGGTGATCAGCCAGATCTTCGCCGATGCGCTGGGCGTGCCTCTCTCCTTGGTGGACCGGATCGGCTCGGACACGGCGCTGACGCCCGATTGCGGCAAGACCTCGGCCTCGCGCCAGACGGTCGTCTCCGGCAAGGCAGCATTGCTGGCCGGCCAGGCGTTGCGCGAAGCGGTGCTGCGGCTTGGCAACATGGGACCGGGAGCGACGATCACGCTCGACGGTGCGCAACTGCTACTGCGCGACGGACCTGCCCTGCGCCAGATCGACCTTTCCGCCCTGCCGCCGGATGATCGCGGCTACGTGCTCTCGGCGGAGGAAACATACGATCCGCCGACCGAGGCGCTGGATGGCAACGGACAGGGGAAACCTTATGCCGTCTATGGCTACGGCGCCCAGCTCGCCGAGGTGGAAGTGGACCTGGCGCTCGGCAAGGTGCGCGTTCTGCGCATCACCGCCGCCCATGACCTCGGCCGGGTCATCAACCCGCAACTGGCGGAAGGGCAGATCGAGGGCGGAATCGCGCAGGGCCTCGGCATGGCGCTGATGGAGGAATACCTTCCCGGGCGCACCGAAAACCTCCACGACTACCTGATCCCGACATCCGGCGACATGCCGGAAATCCGCTCCATCCTGATCGAGAAGCCCGACCCGGAAGGCCCGATGGGCGCCAAGGGCCTGGGTGAGCACGTGCTCATTCCCACCGCTCCGGCCATACTCAATGCCATTGCCGATGCGACCGGCGTTCGCCTGACCAAGGTTCCGGCCCTGCCGCACCGGGTGCGTGCCGCTCTGCGCGAAAAGGAGGCCGGACCGTCATGACAGGCGAAAAGGAAACCGTGCACACGGCCCAGGGCGAGAAGATCCGCTGCGATGCCTGCCCTGTCATGTGCTACATCGCCGAAGGACGCGCCGGGGCCTGCGACCGCTATGCCAACGAGAGCGGCCGCATCATCCGCGTCGACCCGGTAACCGTGCTGGACCGCCGCATTGCCGCGGGAGACGAGATCCAGCCGTTCCACGGACAGGACTGGAACGGCGAACTGTTCGGCGACGACGCGGGCTTCCTGACGGCCATCGGGGCGGGAACCACCTACCCCGATTTCAAGCCGGCGCCCTTCATCGTTTCGCGCGCCATCGACGGCATCGACGTGGTGACGGTCGTTACCGAGGCGATCTTCTCCTACTGCGGACTGAAGGTGAAGATCGACACCGACCGGCACCTCGGCCCGGAAGCGGCCACCGTGCGCGCCGGCGGCGAAGCCATCGGTCACGTCATGACCTCGGAATACGGTTCGCAGATGCTGTCGCTCGGCGGCGTGCATCACCTGACCGGCGGCTCCAAGGCGGAAGGCCGGGTGACCTGCGACACGCTGCTGGCGCTGGCCAACGGGCAGGCCGCCGAGCTTGCCATCGACGGCGGCTCCACCGTCGTCGTGCAGGCGGGCACGGCCCCGATCGTGGACGGCAAGGCGGAGACCCGCATGCGGGTCGGCTGCGGGTCCGCGACCATCGGCATGTTCGCCTCGCAATGGAAGGGCCTGGTCGACGAGGTCGTCGTGGTCGATGACCACATCACCGGCGTGGTGTCGGAACACCAGGCCGGGAAGGTGATCGGCTGGCCGGATACCGGAATCCGGATCAAGGGCCGCCGGTCGACACCGGGACGCTATTTCCGCGTTGCCGAGCCCGGTCTCGGCTGGGGCGGCACGAATATCGAGGATCCGCTGGTCATCCTCGGCGACTGGAAACGCGACAAGGGCGCGCATCCCGGCCTCACGCTGCTCATGGTGTCAACGACCGGCGAGCAGTCGGCGTATTACGTGCTGGACGAGGACCTTGTGCCGCGGCAACAAGCCATGCCTGCCGCGCTCGAACCGTCAGTGGATCTCATCGCCGAGAACTGCGAACCGGCGCTTTGCTCCGTGCTGTTCATGGGCGGCGCGGGCGGTTCCCTGCGCTCAGGCGTAACGCGCAACCCCGTTCGCCTGACACGATCCGTCCACGAGGGCCGGACCCGCGTCACCTTCGGTGGCGCGGATACCTGCCTGTGGCCCGGCGGCGGCATCACGGTGATGGCTGACGTGCTCGACCTGCCGGCCCGCTCCTTCGGGTCGGTGCCAACGCCGGCACTGGTGGCGCCGCTGGAATTCACCATGAGCCGCGAGGAATTCCGTGCGCTCGGCGGCCATGACGAGGCAGTGCGCGATTTCGGAGACATCCTCGCGAAGGGCGGTGAATACGGCGGCACCTTCCGCGGGCTGGCCCATGTCCGGCGAGGACCCGGGCGATGAGCTTTCCCGGGCCCCAGATCACGCGGCTTGCCGATGGCCGCCGGATGCATTTTCACCACGGTCCGATCGATCTGGTGATCGACGCGCAGGGCCCTGCGGCCACACAGGCCTACCGGCTTGCAGCGCAGCGGTTTGCGTCGATGCTGCAGGACCTGGTGGACGAGTTGCCGCTGCTGCGCGCGCCAACCCGCCCCCGGCCACGGTGCAACGGGCCGGTCGCCCGCGCGATGGAACGCGCCACGGCGGTCCACCTGCCCGGCTTCATCACCCCCATGGCGGCCGTTGCCGGCGCGGTCGCCGACGCGGTGCTGGCATCGATGGCCGCCTGTGACGGGCTCGGCAAGGCCAGCGTGAACAACGGCGGTGACATCGCCTTCCGGCTTGCGCCGGGCGACACGCTGGCGGCGGCGATTGCCGGCGTCGATGGTGGACGCCTGGTGCTGGGCCATGACCGGCCATGGCGCGGCATCGCCACGTCCGGCTGGCGCGGGCGCAGCCATTCGCTGGGCATCGCCGACAGCGTGACCGTGTTCGCCCGCTCGGCGGCGGCGGCGGATGCGGCTGCGACCATGATCGCCAATGCCGTGGACCTGCCCGGCCATCGCGCCATCACCCGCGAACCGGCCGGCCTGCTGGCGCCGGATTCCGATCTCGGTGACCGGCTTGTGACCACCGGCGTCGGGCTCCTTACCCGGGCCGAAACCGAGATCGCCCTGGCCGGCGGCAAGGCCCTGGCCGACCGCCTTGTTTCCGCCGATGTCATCGGCGGCGCTCTTCTCACGCTGAACGGCGTGGTCACCGTGGCAGGCGATGCCGCGGTTTCCCTGCCGCGACAGCCAGCCCCGGAGGTGCTCCATGCCTGATTTTCCCGTACGCAAGATCATCGTCCAGACGGAAGAGATCTTCCATGACAACGGACCGGCCGAGGAGAAGCCGCGGTTCCGGGCCGCAGCCATTGCCATCGTCGCCAATCCCTTTGCCGGACGGTACGAACCGGACCTGCAATCGGCCATGGAAGACCTGAAGCCGCTCGGCCGGGACCTGACTGAACGGCTGATCGTCGAACTTGGCGGCCTGGAAGGCATCGACGGCTACGGTAAGGGCGCAATCGTGGGCGAAGCCGGCGAGATCGAACACGGCGCGTTGTGGCACGTGCCCGGCGGCTACGCGATGCGTGAGCGCCTTGGCGAAGCCAGGGCCATCGTGCCATCGGCGATGAAACTGGGTGGCATGGGCACAACGCTCGACGTGCCGCTCGGCCACATCAACGCGGCCTACGTGCGCAGCCATTTCGACGCGATGGAGGTGCGGGTCAACGATGCACCCCGCGCCGGCGAGATCGCCTTTGTGCTCGCCATGGCCAAGGGTCCGCGCATCCATTCGCGCATGGGCGGCCTTGAATCCTGGGACGTCAAGGGCGAGGACGGGTTGCGCTAAGGGGTTTCCGCGATCAGCGGAATCACCGCGCTGCGCCATGCCCTGCAATGACGTAATTCCGGACGCACAGACGGCATCTGCGTTTGCGGAAGCCGGACTGAGGATTCACATGAAAAAGGCGGGCCATGCCCGCCGTTTCATTCGCCTATTATACATTCCGGATTAATCGACGAAGGCGCGCTCGACGACGTAGTCGCCGGGCTTGGAATTGGCGCCCTCGACAAAGCCGCGGGCTTCCAGGATCGCCTTCAGGTCCTTGTTGAGGCCCATGGAGCCGCAGATCATCACACGGTCGGTCTCGTGATTCAGCGGCGACTGGCCCAGCTTCGCGAACAATTCGCCGGTTTCGATCAGTGTGGTAATGCGCCCCATCTGCAGGGTTTCCTCGCGGGTCGTGGTCGGGAAGTGAATGAGCTTGGCGCTGGCCTCCTCGCCAACGAGAATGTCTTCCTTCGCCTGCGCGACGAGGTCATAGCCGTACTGCAGTTCAGCGGCGAGACGGCAGGTGTGGGTGAGGATGACGTGGTCGAACTTCTCGTAGACCTCGGGCTCACGGATCAGCGAGGCAAAGGGCGCGATGCCCGTGCCGGTGGACAGCATGAAGAGGCGATTGCCCGGCAGCAGCGCATCGACGACCAGCGTCCCCGTTGCCTTCTGCTTCATCAGGACCGTGTCGCCCGGCTGGATCTTCTGAAGGTGCTCGGTCAGCGGGCCATTCGGCACCTTGATGGAAAAGAACTCCAGTTCCTCGTCCCAAGCCGGGCAGGCCACGGAATAGGCCCGGAAGACCGGGCGCACAGCGTTCGGCAGGCCGATCATGACGAATTCGCCGGACCGGAAACGGAAGGACTTTGGACGCGTGATCCGGAAGCGGAACAGCCGGTCGGTGTAGTGCTGGACCATCGTGACGGTCTCGGCATAGCAATTGGCCGGGATCGGAAATTCGCCCGCAGTCTCTGCCGTCTGAGCTGCTTCCACGCTCGCCATCCTGTACGTCCTCTTTTGATCTGTCGCCCGTTCTGCCGGGAAATGCACGGCGGAACCTAGACGAAAACCGCCTTTCCCGCATAGCATTTCCGCCCTCCAGGTGCACGCCCAAGGGAAAAAGAATTCGGAATCCGCGTTCGTGCGAAAACCGAAATTCCGCGTGCACCTTATGGCATGGCTCGTCAGGCCGCGACCTGATGCAGATCAAACCAGTAGCGGATCCGGGCCGGACCCATGCGCCGCACGCGAGCGGCCAGCCGTTCGAGGCGCGCGGGGTCGGGATGCCTGCCGGCCGCAGCGGCAATCCGGTTCCACATGGCCAGGAACGCCACCTGTGCCGTCAGTTCCATGAAGGCTTCCGCCTGCTCGGCAGGATTGGCGGACTGCACGACGATATCGCGGGCCGCGCGCCAGCTGTCGAGCGCGCTCCCGACGCCGGATGCGAGCGGGCCGTCGATGGCCTCGGCCGCGATGAATCCCTCGAAGGCAGCGGCGGCCGCGCCGTTGCGGTTGCGCAGCATGCGCGTTGCCAGCGTCAGCGCGTGGATCCCGTTGGCGCCTTCGTAAATCGCGGAAATCCGCGCGTCGCGGAACGTCTGCTCGACGCGGTATTCCTGCAGGTAACCGTAGCCGCCGAGCACCTGGATGCCGAGATTGGCGGCGCGAATCCCGGCCTCGGTACAGGCGTACTTGCAGACCGGCGTCAGGAAGTCGACGAGATCGGGGCGGTTGCCCTCTTCCAGCGTCACCAGCGCGACATGGCAGAGCGCACGCAGGCCGAGGGCCAGCATGTCCTGCTCGTCGAGCTTGGCGGCGATATCGGGATGGCGGTCGATCGTCACCGGTTCGCCGGTCGTGGCGGCGCGGCCCTGGCGGCGATCCTGCGCATAGGACCTTGAGATATCGGCGGCGCGGGCGCTGTGCGCGACGCCCTGCAGCGAGACGTCGATCCGGGCGTGGTTCATCATGGTGAACATGGCCTTCAGGCCCTCGCCCGGCCTGCCGATGATCTCGGCCTCGGCGCCGTCAAACACCATCTGGCAGGTGGGCGAGGCGTGCAGGCCCATCTTTTCCTCGATGCGGGCCACGGAGACCGCGTTGCGGCTGCCATCGGCGCGCCGGTCGAGGCAGACGAAGAGGCTGAGGCCCCGCGTGCCTTCCTCCATCGAGCCCGTCCGGGCCAGGACCAGATGCAGGATGCCGTCGCTCATGTCCTGGTCGCCGCCGGAGATGAAGATCTTCTCGCCGGTGATGCGCCAGGCGCCATCGGCCTCGACGGCGCGGGTGCGCACGGTCGACAGGTCGGAGCCCGAGGCCGGTTCCGTCAGGCACATGGTGGAGAGCCATTCGCCGGACACGAGCGGCGGCAACAGCCGCGCCTTCTGCTCCCCGCTACCGAAATGACGGATCGTGGTGATGGCGCCGGGCACCAGTCCGGTAACCATCTGCAGCGACTGGTTGGCCGCCGAGAAGATCTCGCTGGTGGCCGCCAGCACCGGCGCGGGAAGCCCCTGCCCGCCAAATTCCTCCGGCGCGTTCAGGCCGGTCCAGCCCTGTTCAGCGTAGGCGCGGTAGACGGCCCTGAACCCGTCCGGCATGACGACGCGGCCATCGACGAGGCGTGCGCCCTGCCTGTCGCCTGGCTCGTCCAGCGGCGCGATCTCGCCCTCGGCGAAGGCCGCGAAGTGGCGGATCACCTCGGCGGCCAGGTCACCATCCCAATCCGGCAGCCGCGAGGTACCGGCAACGTGTTCGAGCGAGAAGAGGATATCCTCGACGGGTGCCTGGAACGCCTTCATCCCTGCCGTTCTCCCTTACAGCAACCCGAGCAGCTTGCCGGCGTTTTCCTTCATGATCTTCGGCCGGATCTCGTCCTTGATGTCGATCTTCTCGAAATCGGCCAGCCAGCGCTCCGGCGTGATCATCGGCCAGTCTGAGCCGAACAGGACCTTGTTGCGCAAAATCGAGTTGCAGTAGCGCACGAGGATCGGCGGGAAATATTTCGGGCTCCAGCCGGACAGGTCGATGTAGACGTTGGGCTTGTGCTGGGCGACGGCCAGCGCCTCTTCCTGCCAGGGGAAGGACGGGTGCGCCATGATGATCTTCATGCCCGGGAAATCGACCGCCACGTCGTCGATGTACATGGGATTGGAATATTTCAGCCGCATGCCGTTGCCACCCGGCATGCCCGAGCCGACGCCGGTCTGGCCGGTGTGGAACAGAGCGATGCAGCCGGCTTCCTCGATCACCTCGTAGAGGTCGTAGGCCATCCGGTCGTTCGGGTAGAAGCCCTGGAAGGTGGGATGGAACTTGAAGCCCTTGATGCCGAAGTCCTCGATCAGGCGGCGTGCCTCGCGCACGCCCATCTTGCCCTTCCAGGGATCGATGGAGGCGAAGGGAATGAGGATGTCGTCGTTCTTCGCGGCGATCTCCGCCACTTCCTCGTTCTTGTAGCGGCGGTAGCCGGTCTCGCGTTCGGCGTCGACGGGGAAGATGACGGCGGCAATGTTCTGCTCGCGGAAATGCGCGGCCGTCTGTTCGATCGTCGGCGGGTGGCTCCACGGGGCACCGAAGTATTTCGCCATGGTGGACTGCAGGTCGTCGTAACCGTCGTCCGGATGGCAGCCGCAGGGTTCCTCGGCATGGGTGTGGATGTCGATCGCGCGGACCTTGGTGATATCGACCATGATGGGCCTCCCTGCCCTTGGGTTTGTCTGCCGGACCGCGTCAGCGGAAGCTCGGATCGCGTTTCTGCAGGAAGGCCTGGAGACCTTCGACGGCGTCCGGACTGGTCTGGGTGACGGCGGCGCACAAGCTCTCGGTGAACAGGCCGCCGGCCTTGTCCATGTCCTCGATGCGGGCCAGCGCCTGGATCATGATGTAGTTCGACAGCGGCGCATTGTCGGCGATCTTGCGGGCCAGGTCCATGGCCATGGGCAGGGCCTCGCCTTCGCCGACGCTGTAATGGGTCAGTCCCAGCGCCAGCCCCTCGGCGGCGTTGTACTTGCGCCCGGTCAGCATCATCTCCGTCATGCGGTCGGCGCCGATGATGCGGCTGACGCGGACGGACGCACCACCGCCGACATAAATGCCGCGACGGCCTTCCGGGAGCTGGAAGATGACGGACGGCTCGGCAATGCGGACGTGGGTGGAGGTGGCCAGTTCCAGGCCGCCACCGATGACCGCGCCGGTCATGGCGGAAACGACCGGCAGGCCGCCGAACTGGATCCGGTCCATGATCGAATGCCAGTTGCGCGAATGGCGCATCGTGCCTTCCGCGTCGCGCTGGACATGTTCGGACAGGTCGAGGCCAGAACAGTAATGGCCGCCGTTGCCGCAAAGGACGGCAACCTTGACGCCTTCAGGCACCTTGCGGAAAAAGCCATCGATCCTGTCGAGCAACTCGTCGCACATGGCGTTGCGCTTTTCGGGCCGGTTCATCGCAAGCACCGCGATGTCGCCCTGGATGTCGATGTCGAGCATGGCTCCTCCCGTCTGTTTCCTGCTGCTGCAGCAGCCTCGTGCAAATGATTGCCAATCGAAACTATTATGTCAATAAACTATTTTCATGACGTCGTTTGCCGACGCCGCCGACAGCGTGTAATCAGGTGGACTTGCCGGAATCAAACAGGGACTGACCGCATGTTGGATTTCCAGGAGATGCCGGGGCACCTGATCCGGCGCCTTCACCAGATTTCCGTCTCGGTCTTTGCCGACGACATGGCCCGCAGCGGACTCGACATCACGCCGGTGCAGTTCGCAGCGCTCAACGTCCTGCAGTCGCGGCCGGGAATCGATCAGGCGACGCTGGCCGGACTGATCGCCTATGACCGGGTCACCATTGGCGGCGTCGTGGACCGCCTGGTGCAGAAAGACCTCGTGACACGGACCGTCAATCCCGATGACCGGCGTGCCCGGCGGCTGCATCTTACCGGCGAAGGCGAGCGGGTTCTTGCCTCTGCCGCGCCCATCGTGCGCGATGTCCAGGCGCGCATCCTGTCCGGGCTGGACGATGGCGAACGGGCCATGCTGCTGAGCCTGCTGAAGAAGACAGCGGCAGCGGGCAACGAACTCAGCCGTGCGCCGCTGCGGGACGGCCCGGGCCGCGACTGACCGTCGTCACGATGGCTCGCCGGCGCCGTCCATCGGGTTGTAGCAGGCCACGCAATGGCCGCCCGGCCCTTCCAGCGGCGGTTCCTCCGTGCGGCAACGATCCAGCACGCGCCAGCAGCGCGGATTGAACGGGCAGCCGGGTGGCGGGTCGAGGGGCGACGGCAATTCGCCCTCCAGCTTGATGCGGTTTCGGGCACCGGCCGGATCGGCCGACGGTGTCGCCGACAGCAGTGCCGCGGTGTAGGGGTGCAACGGGTTGGCGAACACCTCCTCGGCGGGTCCGGTTTCCACCGGCTTGCCGAGATACATGACCATGATGTCGTCGGCGATGTGGCGCACGACCGAGAGATCGTGGCTGATGAAGAGGTAGGCCAGTCCGAACTCGGCCTGGAGGTCCATGAGGATGTTCAGAACCTGCGCCTGGATCGACACGTCGAGCGCCGAGACCGGTTCGTCAAGGACGAGGATCTTCGGATTGAGCATCAGCGCGCGCGCGATGGCGATGCGCTGGCGCTGGCCGCCGGAGAACATGTGCGGATAGCGCTCGTAATGCTCCGGGCGCAGGCCGACGCGCTGCATCATGGCCAGCGCCTTTTCGCGGCGCACGGGTGCGCTGTCCGACGTGTTGATCTTCAGCGGCTCTTCCAGGATTGCGCCGATCTTCTGACGCGGATTGAGCGACCCGTAAGGATTCTGGAAGACGATCTGCACGGCGCGGCGCAGGTCCGGATCACCGGCCGTGACCGGCTTGCCGTCAATCAGCAGCGTTCCCTCGGTCGGTTCCTCGATCATGGTGACGAGACGGGCGAGCGTGGACTTGCCGCAGCCCGATTCGCCGACCACGGCCAGCGTCTTGCCGGCTTCCAGCGAGAAGGAGGCGCCATTCAGCGCCTTGACCGTGGCCGGGTCGCGGAACAGGCCGCGATTGACCGCATAGTGACGCTTGAGGCCATTGGCCTCGGCAACAACGGCGTTCATGCATTCACCTCAGCGGCCTTGCCCGGATGGCCCTGCGGCACGCCGTCGACCAGCGGGTAGTTGCACAATGCCAGGCCGAGCGCGCGGTCCTGGCGCTTCGGCGCCGTCTGGCAGGCGGCGGTCGCATACTGGCATCGCGGCGCGAACAGGCAGCCGGGCGGCCGGTCGCCCTGGCCCGGCACCACACCCGGAATCGACGGCAGGCGGCCGCGACGGAGCGCCCGCTCGGGCAGCGCCGAGAGGAGCGCCGCGGTGTAGGGATGGTGCGGATCGGCGAACAGGCCCTTCACGTCCTGCTCCTCCACCTTCTGGCCGGCATATTGCACCTGGACCCGCTCCGCCGTTTCCGCAACCACGCCCATGTCGTGGGTGATCAGGATGAGGCCCATGCCGTGATCCCGCTGCAGGCGGACGAGCAGGTCGAGGATCTGGGCCTGGATGGTCACGTCCAGCGCCGTGGTGGGCTCGTCGGCGATCAGCAGTTTCGGATTGCAGGCCAGCGCCATGGCGATCATCACCCGCTGGCTCATGCCGCCGGAGAGCTGGTGCGGGAACTGGGACAGGCGGTCTTCGGGCGCCGGGATGCCGACGAGCTTGAGCAGTTCGATCGACCGCGCGCGGCGTTCGGCCCGCCCCATGCCGAGATGCAGGCGCAATGACTCGCCGATCTGGAAGCCGACGGTGAAGCAGGGATTGAGGCTCGACATCGGCTCCTGGAAGATCATCGAGATGTCCTTGCCGATGATCCTGCGCCGTTCTCGGGCCGACAGCGTGAGCATGTCGCGGCCGTCGAAACGCATGGCGTCGGCCGTCACCGTCGCCGTCCATGGCAAGAGGCCCATCAGCGCCAGCATGGCGACGGATTTGCCGGAGCCGGATTCGCCGACCACCGAAAGGATCTCGCCCTTGTCGCAGCTCAGCGAAACGGAATCGACGGCCTTGAACGGGCCCGAAGAGGTCTTGAAGGTGACCGTGAGGTTTTCGATCTCGAGAAGCGCCATGGCGTCAGCTCTGCTTGAGTTTGGGGTCGAGCGCGTCGCGCAGGCCGTCACCCATCAGGTTGATGGCCAGCACGGTGACGAGGATGGCGAGACCCGGAAAGGTGACCACCCACCAGGCGCGCAGGATGAATTCGCGCGCGTCAGCCAGCATGGTGCCCCACTCCGGCGTTGGCGGCTGTGCGCCCATGCCGAGGAAGCCCAGCGCGGCGGCATCGAGGATGGCCGACGAGAAGGAGAGCGTCGCCTGCACGATGAGCGGTGCGAGACAGTTGGGCAGGATCGTGACGAACATCAGCCGCAGGCGCGAGGCGCCGGCGACGCGCGCAGACACGACATATTCGCGCTCGCGTTCCGAAAGCACCGCGGCGCGGGTGAGGCGCACGAAATGCGGCTGGAGGATCAGCGCGATGGCGATCATCGCGTTCATCAGCCCGGGACCGAGGATGGCGACGAGGACGAGGGCCAGCAGCAGCGACGGGAAGGCCAGGATCACGTCCATGACGCGCATGATGGCGGTGTCTATCCAGCCGCGGAAGAAGCCCGCGACCAGGCCGACCAGCACGCCGAATGACACCGACAGGGTGACCACCACAACGCCGATGAACAGCGAGAACCGCGCGCCGTAGATCAGGCGCGAGAGGATGTCGCGGCCAACGGCATCGGTGCCGAGCGGAAAGGCGAACTGCCCGCCCTGCTCCCAGAACGGCGGCAGCAGGAGCGCCTCGCGGTTCTGGAGCGAGGGGCTGTGCGGGGCAACGATCGGGGCGAAAACCGCGATGATGACGATGGCGGCAAAGACATAGAGGCCGATCACGGCCCCCTTGTTCTGAGAAAAGTAGTACCAGAACTCCTTCAACATCGCCTTGCGCATGGCGCCGGCGGTGGCGGGCTTGTCCTGCAGGGCTTGCGTATGAGCCATGGGAGAGCCTCCTAGCGGCGGATACGCGGGTTGATGAGCCCGTAGAGCACATCGACCAGCAGGTTGACGATCATGATGATGGCGGCAATCAGCAGCAGGCCGCCCTGGACGACCGAGTAGTCGCGCTTGCCGACCGAATCGACCATCCACTTGCCGATGCCCGGCCAGGAAAAGATCGTTTCGGTGAGAATGGCCCCCGCCAGCAGCACGCCGACCTGCAGGCCGATGGTCGTGACGACGGGAATGAGCGCGTTCCTCAGCGCATGTAGCCCGATGACCCGCATCGGCGGCAGGCCCTTCGACCGGGCCGTGCGGACATAATCCTCGCCGAGGACTTCCAGCATGGCGGAGCGTGTCTGGCGGGCAATTACCGCCAGCGGGATCGTCGCCAGGACGATGGTCGGCAGGATCAGGTGGCTCGCGGCGGACGTGAAGGCGCCCTTCTGCCCGGACAGCAGGCTGTCGATCAGCATGAAACCGGTGACCTGCGGAAAGAAGTAAATGAGCGAGATGCGGCCGGACACCGGGGTCCATTGCAGCATGCCGGAGAAGAAGATGATGAGCAGCAGTCCCCACCAGAAGATCGGCATCGAATAGCCGACGAGCGCGACGCCCATGATCGACTGGTCGAGCCAGGAGCCGCGCTTGACGGCGGCGAACACGCCGGCGGGAATGCCGATGGCGGTCGCGACGATGATGGCGCAGAGCGACAGTTCCAGCGTGGCGGGAAAAAGGGTGAAGAATTCCTCCAGCACCGGCCGCTTGGTGACGATCGATGTGCCGAAATCACCGCTCAGCAGATCCGCGACGTAATTGAAATACTGGACGAAGATGGACTGGTCGAAGCCATAGAGGTGCTGGAGCTGTTGGTAACGCTCCTCCGTCATGCCGCGTTCGCCGGCGAGCAGCAGGATCGGGTCGCCCGGCAGCATGCGGATGAAGGCAAAGGCGACGATCGACACGCCGATGAAGGTGGGGACGAGAAGCGCCAGCCGGTAGAGCAGGAAACGGATCATGGGTCAGGACGCGATCAATCTGGCCTCGGTTGAAATGGCCTGCACAGCCGGAGCGGTTTCATCCGCTCCGGCTGTGCGCCCGGCTTGAAGTCCGAAGATGTTACTCGGAGATGTCGACGCCGTCGAACCAGTGGCCGCCAAGCGGATCCATGACGTAACCCGTCACGTTGGAACGCATCGGCATGAAGACCACCGAGTGGGCGATCGTGGCCCAGGGCGCCTCGCGCTTGAAGACCACCTGGGCTTCCTTGTAAAGCTTCGTCCGCTCTTCCTGGGTGCCCGACTTGGCCTTCTTGATCAGCGCGTCGAATTCCTCGTTGCACCACTGCGCGCGGTTCGCACCGCCCACGGCATCGCAGCCGAGCAGCACGGCGAGGAAGTTGTCCGGGTCGCCGTTGTCGCCCGTCCAGCCGAGCAGGACCGCACCATCACGATCCGTCGCCTTGGAGCGCTGCAGGTACTCGCCCCACTCGTAGGAGACGATCTCGGCCTTGACGCCGACCTTGGAGAAATCCTCCTGGATCAGCTCGGCCATGCGCCGGGCGTTCGGATTGTAGGGACGCTGCACCGGCATGGCCCAGACCTTCATCGACAGGTCCTTGACGCCGGCCTCTTCGAGCATCTTCTTCGATGCTTCCGGATCGTAGGGATCATCCTTGATGTCGTCGTTGTAGGACCACATCGTCGGCGGGATCGGGTTCTTGGCCGCCTGACCGGCACCCTGGAACACGGCGTCGAGAATGGCCTGCTTGTTGATGGCCATGTTCAGCGCCTTGCGCACCTTCGGATTGTCGAACGGCGCCTGCTGGGTGTTGTAGGCGAGATAGCCGACATTCAGGCCCTGCTGTTCCATCACGTTGATGTCGGCGTTGTCCTTCAGCGCCTGGAGGTCGGCCGGGTTCGGATAGGGCATGACCTGGCACTCGCCGGCGGTCAGCTTCTGCTGGCGCACGGAGGCATCGGTGGTGATGGCGAAGACGAGGTCGTCGATCGGCTGCTTGCCGTTCCAGTAGTCGGCGAAGGCCTTGTAGCGGATCACGGCGTCAGGCTGGTAGGCGACGAACTGGAACGGTCCGGTGCCGACGGGCTTCTGGTTCAGGTCCGACAGGTTGCCGCCGTCCTTGAGCTTGTCGGCATATTCCTTCGACACGACGGACGCGAAATCCATGGCGAGGTTGGCCAGGAAAGGCGCCTCGGCGCGGTTCAGCACGAACTTCACAGTCATGTCATCGACCTTGTCGATGGACTTGATGAGGTCGGGCATGGACATGCCGTTGAAGTATTCCCAGCTCGCGCCCTCGACATAGGCGTTGAACGGATTGTCCTTGCTGAGCTGGCGGTCGAAGGAGAAGATCACGTCGTCGGCGTTCATCTCGCGCGACGGGCTGAAGAAGTCCGTCGTGTGGAACTTCACGCCGGGACGCAGGTGAAAGGTGTATTCCATGCCATCGTCAGACACGTCCCAGCTCTCCGCCAGGCCGGGCGTGATTTCCGTCGTGCCGCGCTTGAACTCGACCAGGCGGTTATAAACCGGCTTGGACGAGGCGTCGAAGGTCGTTCCGGCGGTATAGAGCGCCGGGTCGAAGCCTTCCGGCGAGCCTTCCGAACAGTAGACAAGGGTCTTGGCGGACGCGGCCGTGGCAAAGCCGGCGGCGAGAATCGTCGCGGCGAGCAAGGTCTTCATCGTTTTCATGAGTGCGAGTGCTCCTCTGTTGCTTTTCTTGCTTATGGCCCGTCACCAGGCCTTCCCGTCATTGAGATGCGGGCAAGGTTGCACGAAAATCGTACAACGATGGGCGAAGGGAAACCCATTCCGCAGACAAAAGCAATCGCCTTTCGGATGACCGAAGGGAAATGCTTGAAGCAGAATATTCGAAGCTTCGCAGACCGACCGGTGACAGACGTCGCGGTGCGTCAGGGATTGCCGGCCCAGGCGACCAGGCTGGCGATGACGATCACCAGCGTCAGGACGGCGGCCGGCAGCCAGGGCGTGCGCTCGCCCGTTTCCGCGTGGAGCCGCCAGGCAGCGACGGTGGAAACGCCGCCAGCGATCAGGCCCGCTGCCGCGGCGAACAGGATGGCGCGAAGCGAACCTGAACCGGCCGGCCCCATGCCGATGAAGCCCAGGCAAAGGGCCAGGCCCAGCAATGCCCCGCCGATCACCCTGTAGGCCGAATTCAAGATCTGCTTCACAGCCGCGGACGGCGCTTCGCCTGCCTTTGCAAGGATGGCGGCATGATAACCGATCGGCACCGCCGTGGTCAGGTATCGAAGCCCCAGGGCCGCAATACCGGCGGCCGCCAGGCCATAGAGCACCATTGCGATCTGGCTCATCGTCATGTCCGGTCTCCCCGTGTTCGCGTTCGGCCGGCCCGCGCCGATTGCGCAGGACAGGTTCCGACTGGTCATCGATCGTGTTTCCCGCCCGGGGATCACGGGGCCAGCGCCAACCGCCGGGGGGTCTGATGATGCGCGGGGCTTTCCACAGGCGCGCGAACCAGCATGCCCTGCCCCCGATGCCCTTGTCCAGTTTCACCGGACCGGCCCCCTGGTCTAGAGGACGGGCGCACCGAGCCGAAAGACGGTCTCAGCCATACGCCTTATCGCACCGCAGGGCGGCATCCCGGTTTCGCATCCGGCCTCGAGGGCGGCGAACCAGTCCTCCAGCGCTTTCACGTTGACCGGATCATGGAACAGCACCGCGAGCTCGAAATTCAACAGCATGCTGCGGACATCGAAGTTGGCCGATCCCGCCCACGCCATGGTATCGACGAGACCGGCCTTGGCGTGAACCATGGCCAGCGGATAGCGCAGGATCCGGCACCCGTCGCCGGCCAGTTCGCGCAGGAAGGCGCCACGGGCAAAATCGGTCATCGGCTGGTTGGAATGCTCGGGAACGAGAATGCGCACGTCGACACCGCGCCGTGCCGCCAGCTTGAGCGCGTTTCCCAGCGCCTCGGTTGGCACGAAATAGGGCGTGGCGAGCCAGACCCGCCGCCGCGCCTCGTGAATGGCCACCGTCAGTCCGTCATGGAGCGTGTCTTCGGGAATATCCGGACCTGACGGCACGATCTGGACGATGCCCGCAGCTCCATCGGGGGATGGAACCGGATCCGGGCGGACCGAAGCCCGCCTGGCAAGGCGTTTCACCACCGCCCAGTCCGATTCGAAGATATCGGCCAACGGCACCACGGCCGGCCCCTCCACCTGCACCGACAGGTCCTGCCAGAGCGGTGCCGACGTCCCGTCGCCGAAATAGGTGTCGCCGACATTGCGGCCACCGGTGAGCGCCATCCGCCCGTCGGCGATGAACAGCTTGCGGTGATTGCGCAGATTGATATGGCCGCGCGCGGGCGAATGGAGGAAGGGCGAGGAATAGCCGATTTCGCCGCCGCTGGCCCTCAATCGTTCCAGCAGCCCGGCCGGGTGGCGCCAGGCGCCGAACCGGTCGAGGACAAGGCGAACCCGCACGCCTGCTTCCCGCCTGGCGATGAGCAGCCGCAGGAACCTCGCCCCCGCTTCATCGTCATCAAGCGCATAGAACATGGCGTCAAGGCGCCGGGTTGCGCCCTCCGCCATGTCTGCCAGCGCCTTCCATGCCGCCTGCGGATCGGCGACGATGGTGACGCGGTTGCCCGGCAGGGCCGCCGGTGCCCCGAGGCGCTCGAACAGGCGCGCGGCCTCGTTTGAGCGCTCCGCCGGGCCGGCCAACGGTGTGAACACCAGCGGGGCGTAGCGGGCGCCGCGCTTACGCACACCGAGGGCCAGGAAGATCGGCAGCGCCAGCCAGGGCACCAGGATGATGAAGAGCAGCCAGGCAACGGCCGACTGCGGCGTCCTTCGCTGTTGAAGGACCATCACGGCCGCCGCCATCGCCATCAGCGTGACGACGACGATACCGAAATGGGTTGCCAAGCCTGTCATGACGCCAGTTAGGGCAGCCGGGCACCAGGTTGCAAGGGACGGTGTGGCGGAAGAGTGACCACCGGCTGCCGGCGACGTGGCCGGCGGTTCGATGACACACCGCCGGAAGCCCCTGACGCCGGGAAAACCATGCCTGCCAGCGCTGATCGCGAGGTGATGTGGCAGACAGCTGGCGCGGTTTTCCCGGGCCCCAAGCCGGAATTCCGACAGCCGGTGGTCTCTCGCAGACCAGCAAGAGCAGTGCCATTCCCCAGCCCATTGTCTTTTCTCGATTTTCCTTGGACGGAGCCGACCGGACCGGACCGCGCCGGTTCATTTCGACCGGCGAGGTGGTGGATATGAACCTCTTCTTGCCTCCTGGCAGCACGCGCCGGAGTTTCAAAAGACCAAGCGCCGGCTCTCGTGGACGAGATGAAATATCCGGGCAGTCATGGCCCCTGGAACCGAAGGACAAAGACAAGGACCGGCATCTGTCATCTGCCCAGCGGCTGAAGATTCGCCAACGGCGCTCGCATCTCCTATTGTCGGTAAACGGTTGCCGACACACTTTGCCAAGAACACAAGATCAACCGTACCGAGGAGAGACCATGACCAACAGAAAACAATCCAGCCTTCTTCACCCCAATCGCCGGCATTTCCTGGGAACGGGCGCTGCCATCGCCGGGCTTGCCGCCGCGGGAACGGGATTGCTGCCAGGCCTCGCGCGCGCCGCGGGCTCCAAGGGAGGAACGCTGCGGGTCGCCAAGGGCCATGGCCAGACCACCGACAAGCTGGACCCGGCGACCTTCGAAAACGGTTTCACGACCGCGCTCTCGTATGGCAAGAACGGATTCCTGACCGGCGTGGCGCGGGATGGCTCGATCGAGCCGCAGATCGCCGAGAGCTGGGAGCCCTCCCCCGATGCCAAGGTCTGGCGCTTCAAGATCCGCAAGGGCGTGACCTTCCATGACGGGCAGTCCGTCACCCCCGATCATGTCGTCGCCTCGATCAATTACCATCGCGGCGAGAAGTCCACCTCGGCGGCCAAGCCGCTTCTCTCCTCCATCACCGATGCCGCGGTGGACGGCGACGTCGTCGTCTTCACGCTGGATGCCGGCAGCGCCGACTTCCCCTTCGTCTTCTCCGATTACCACCTGGCCATCCTGCCGGCCGGTGACGACCGTGGCATCGACTGGAAGTCCGGCGTCGGCTGCGGCCCCTACAAGCTGATGTCGTTCGATCCCGGCGTTTCGGCCATCTTCGAGCGCTTCAAGGACGACTGGAACCAGGACCGCGGCCACTTCGACCGCATCGAGCTGCTGTCCATCGTGGACGTGAACGCACGCACCACGGCGCTGATCTCCGGCGATGTCCACGCTGCCGACAAGCTGGACCTGAAGACGATCGGCCTGCTCGAGCGCAACCCCAAGCTTTCGATCCATTCCATTGCCGGCAATCAGCATTTCACCTTCGCGATGTCGTGCAACAAGGAGCCGTTCACCGATGTGAACGTGCGCCGGGCGCTGAAGTATGCGGTAAACCGGGAAGAACTGGTGGAAAAGATCCTGTTCGGTTACGGCTCGGTGGGCAACGACCACCCGATCGGCCGCGGGCAGCGCTATTTCAACAGCGAGATGACGCAGACGGCCTACGATCCGGACAAGGCGAAGCATTACCTGAAGCAGGCCGGCCTCGACAGCCTGTCGGTTTCGCTGTCGGCCGCCGATGCCGCCTTTGCCGGGGCCGTCGATGCTGCCGTCCTGTTCCAGAATTCCGCCAAGCCGGCCGGGATCGACCTCCAGGTCGCCCGCAAGCCGAACGACGGCTACTGGTCCGACGTCTGGATGAAGGATGCCTTCTCCGCCGTCTACTGGAGCGGGCGCCCGGTCGAGGATGCCATGTTCAGCACGGCCTACGCGGCCGGTGCCGCCTGGAACGACACGTTCTGGGACAACAAGCGCTTTAACGAGTTGCTCATCCAGGCCCGTGCGGAGCTCGACGAGGACAAGCGCCGGGCGATGTACTACGAGATGCAGGTCATCCTGAACGAGGACGGCGGCGCGATCATCCCGATGTTCGCCAACTGGGTCTTCGCGACCGGTCCGGATCTCGTCACCGGCGACAAGCTGGCCTCCAACTGGGACATGGACGGCGAGCGCTGGATGGAGCGCTGGTCCTTCGCCTGATCGACAAGGGCGCCGCGGGGAATGACCCGCGGCGCCCCCTTTTCAAGTTCCGGATTGACCTCATTCCGCCAGGGACAGGCGGCCGGCGCCTTCCGGCCAGGGACCAGACGCCCTGTTTCCGGCCAATCGGGCCAGCGCGCTTTCCCCGGAAGACCCCTCTCCAGACTCCGACTCATGCACGAGCACCGTTTCGAGGGTGGCCAGCAGCGTCCCGTCGGGGCGCTTCATCTCGACGAACAGGTGAACGCCCGTCCCTGCCCTGTCCGTGCCGAGGAGGTGCGTGACGGTCGTCAGCCGGTCCCCGGCGCCGATCCTTGCCAGCGTCCGCATGTGGCTTTCCGTTGCCACGAATGAGGCGTCCGTGTCCGTTCCGGCGGCCAATGCGACGAAGCGGTCCATGGCCTGCCTGCCTGCCTCGAGGTAGCCGGCGTCGGTGATCCGCCCGTTGCGGCCGGTCCATGACACGGGCACCTGGCATTGGTCGCCATCTCCCGCCGCGCCATGCGCCATGGTCCGCTCATGGCCACGAATGACACCGCCGGCGCCGCTGTCGTTGCGCTTCAGTGCCCGCATCATGGCGACGAGATTGTCGTCGCGCAGCCGCTCCAGTTCCCGGATCGAGCGGTGACCGGATTGCGCGTCCGACTGTCCGGCGATCAGGTCGACGAGGTCTTCGGTGAACTCCGGCACGTCCATGAGACGGGTCCAGGGCCATGACAGGGCCGGACCGAACTGCGCCATGAAATGGCGCATGCCGGCCTCGCCGCCGGCAATGCGATAGGTCTCGAAGAGACCCATCTGGCCCCAGCGCAGGCCGAAACCCATGCGGATCGCCTCGTCGATCTCCTCCGTCGTGGCGATGCCGTCGCGAACCAGCCAGAGGCTTTCCCGCCAGACGGCTTCCAGCAAGCGGTCGGCGATGTGGGCGTCGATCTCCTTGCGCACGACCAAGGGAAACATGCCGATGCCGCGCAGGATGTCGGCGGCCCGGCCGGTCGTTTGCGCGTCGCCGACCAGTTCGACCAGCGGCAGCAGGTAGACCGGGTTGAAGGGGTGGGCGACGATGGCGCCGGCGCCCCCGGCATTCAGTTCCGATGGCTTGAAGCCCGACGTCGAGGAACCGAGGATCGCGCCCGGCTTCAATCCCCCGTGGATAGCCTCGAAGACCGCGTGCTTGAGATCGAGACGTTCCGGCACGCTTTCCTGGATCCAGTCGGCGCCCTCGACGGCATCCGTCACCGCGTCGTGAAAGGTCATGCGCCCCTCGGGTGGCAGGGCACGATCGTAGATGGACGGCAGGCTGCGCCTTGCGTTGGCGAGCACCTCGTCGATCTTCCGCTTCGCCTGCGGATCAGGATCGTGGACCGCGACGTCCCAGCCATTGAGGAGGAAGCGCGCGGCCCAACCGCCCCCGATGACGCCGCCGCCGATGATCGCTGCCCTGGCGGTCATTTCGGCGCCCTCTTCACGAGGCCGAGTTTATCGCGCACCTGCGCCGGTCCCATGACGCGGGCGCCCATGCCCTCGATGATGCCGACCGCCTTTTCCACCAGTTGCGCGTTGGTCGCCAGGACGCCCTTCTCGAGCCACAGGTTGTCTTCCAGGCCGACGCGGACATTGCCCCCGGCCAGCACGGACGCCGCGACGAAGGGCATCTGGTCGCGGCCAAGGCTGAAGGCCGACCAGGCCCAGTCGGCCGGTACCGCGTTGACCATCGCCAGGAAGGTATGGAGATCGTTCGGCGCGCCCCAGGGCACGCCCATGCACAGTTGCACCAGCGCCGGAGAGGCCAGCGTGCCTTCCTCCACCAATGCCTTGGCGAACCAGAGGTGGCCGGTGTCAAAGGCCTCGATTTCCGGCTTGACGCCGAGCGCGGTCATCATCGCCCCCATAGCGCGCAGCATGCCCGGCGTGTTGGTCATCACGTAATCGGCTTCGGCGAAGTTCATCGTGCCGCAGTCGAGCGTGCAGATCTCCGGCAGGCATTCGGCCACGTGCGCCACGCGTTCGGCCGCGCCCACCATGTCTGTTCCCGCCGGGTTCAGCGGCAAGGGCGACTCGGTGGAGCCGAAGACGATGTCGCCGCCCATGCCCGCCGTCAGGTTCAGCACGACATCGACGTCGGCCGCGCGAATCCGCTCCGTCACTTCGCGGTAAAGCTCGCGGCGGCGCGAGGGAGCGCCCGTCTCCGGATCCCTCACGTGGCAATGGACGACGGCCGCGCCGGCCTTCGCCGCGTCGATGGCACTGGCCGCGATCTGTTCTGGCGAACGCGGAACATGCGGCGAGCGGTCCTGCGTCGCACCGGACCCGGTGACGGCGCAGGTGATGAAAACATCCCTGTTCATGGCAAGCGGCATGTCGATTCCCCTTTAGTCGTTTCGCGTTTCGGCGGCAGGCGCGCCACGCCGCCTTGCCTTCAAGCCGCAGTTAAGCCTAACTGCGCGCATGCACCTTGCAGCATTGGTCTTGTTTCATGCCGATATCGAACCTGACCCAGCCTGTCCGCACGATGGCCGTCCTGCTCTTCGACGGCTTTTCCAACCTGTGCCTGGCCAACGCGATCGAACCGCTGCGTGCCGCCAACATGCTGTCGGGACACCACCTTTACCAATGGGATTTCCTCGCGCTGACCGCGGCCCCGCTGGTGTCTTCGAGCGGACTTGCGGTTCAGCCCGCGCCGCTGTCGCGCCATGGCGGCGGCGAAGGTCTGCTCGTCATGCCGGGCTATGGCCACGAGAGCCATGCCACGCCGGCCTGCCTTTCGGCCCTGCGCGCCGCCGACCGGCGCTTCTCCATGCTGGCCGGGCTCGACACCGGGAGCTGGCTGCTGGCCGCTGCCGGGCTTCTCGACGGCTACAAGGCCACATCGCACTGGGATATCCTCACCGATTTCGCCGAGCGCTTCCCCGAGGTCTCCGTCGTGGAGGACCGGTTCGTGATCGACGGCAGGCGCGCCAGCTCGGGTGGTGCGACGACGACACTCGATCTCATGCTGGACCTGGTCGAACGCCACCATGGCGCCCGCCTGGCGCTGGACGTTGCGGCGCTGTTCATGATCGGGGCGCGCGACGCCGATCTGCCGCCGCCATCGGGCCGGTCGCCGCGCCAGACGGTTCTGGCGGCCGCGACGCTGATGCGACGGTCGGTCGAGCAACCATTGCCGATCGAGGCGATTGCGCGCGCGGTCGGGCTCGGCCAGCGGGCGCTGGAAAAGGCGTTCCAGGACGGTTTCGGCGCGAGCCCGGTGCGCATCTACCGCAGTATCCGCCTCGGCGAGGCCCGGCGCCGCCTGACCCAGACGACCGCGAGTGTCGCCGAAATCGCGACGCGATGCGGCTATCGCGATGCAACGGCGATGGCTCGGGCGTTCAAGGCCGAATTCGGCTGCTCGCCGCTACAGGCCCGGAAAGATGCCCGAAACGGCGGGAGGAAAGCCTGACACGGCAGCCCGGCTGCGTGGCGCAGGGTGGCACAGTGGCAGGGAACGTCGCGCGGCTTGATGGATTGAACGGTCATGCCCGGGTGCCCGGAACGAGCCATTGCAGCCGACGCTTGTCCGCGTATGCTGCGTCATGCAAGCCTTGTGTTCCGGCACGGCTTCGACGCCTGGACCTGCTGGTGCCGGAACGCTTCCGCCATACGGGATGCGAAACCGGCGCCCACTTTCGCTGGAATTGCACCAGCTACATGTCATCCGCAATTCCGGACACGAAACCGGTGCCCACTTTCGCTGGAATTGCTTGAACCCTGAAGACGAGTTTCATGAAACCCTCCACATTCAAGACAAGTGCCGCTGCCGCCGCCTGGATGTTTTCATCGCTGGCCGCCGGCGCCCAGGACCTGCCACCGGCCTGCGTGAACGACCCGGCGAAAATGCCGGTGGCGTGGCAGCCGCCAGCGCTGCTTGAAAACCTCGATCCCGCGCCGTGGAGCGCAGACGAAGACAGCGAAGCGAAAAAGGCCGTCGAAGCGGCACTGGACCAGCTCATCGGCCTGTTCCGAAGTCGGCCGGACGTGATCCAGGACATCTGGGACGATTCCATCGAATCGGTCATCCAGGTCACCTATGCGACGGCCAATCACCCCGCCATCGATGCGAAAGCCGAACAAGCCGCGCGGGAAAACCTCGGGACACTGATGGAGCCCTACCTGGACCTGCCGCCCGAGGAGGCGGCGTGCATCGAGTTCCGCGAGTTGCTGCCGCTTGCCATTTTCGCCAACCGGCTTCTTCCGGGCGATGACAAGAACCGGGAGACCATCACCGAACGGACCAACGCGGCGGTGGCCGATTGCGGCACGCTGGAAACCGCGATTCCCGTCGACTACCAGGGCATCCTGCAGACCGGCGCTTCCGGGCCGGCCGACATCGAGGACCTGTTCGACCTCGCGCTCTGGTCGATCTGGCTGACGGAAGCCAGCGTCAACGACGCCATCGAGGTGCCGGACGAGGCAGACGGCTTTGCCGAGGCGGCATGGGCCTATTTCAGCTCATACGATTTCGGGCCGGCCCGGCCGTTCACGCCCGCGCTGCGCAACACGGATTTCCTCAAGACAGCCGACCTTGCCGTCCACGTGACCCAGATCCCCACCGGCGTGCGCCGCTATCCGATCGATATCGCCGACAATCCGTCGCTCTACCGATTCCTGCGCGAGAACTTCTACACGCTCATGCAGATGAACGATTTCGACACTTTCGCCTCGGTGGTGGACACGCTTCGACAGTACGGATGCGGCCCGAAGAACGACCGTCAGGTCCGCGACGGTGTGCGCTACGTGCTGGCCGTCTATCGCAGGACACGCGGCGACTGGCTGCGCTACTATCTCTACAAGCTCTTTCCCGACCTGACCGAAAGCGACCTGGCGCGCATCAAGCTGAACAAGGCCGAACCCACGATCAACAGCTACGAGCTGATCCATACGGCCTGGGTGGGCATGCTGGCGCTCAGGGACAGGCACCCGGCAGAACCGGAAGCGGGAACCTACGGCGGCGCGATCCGCGCCTGGCTGCCACGGCAATAGGCTGCCGCGGAACGGAATGACATGGCCGCAAGAGACGGCTAGAAAGGCCATAGGCTCCAAGCGTGACGCCGCCCGGGATGGTGCCGGGGACCACCGGGGCCGGGAGGGAAGCAAGCGTGTTCGATCTCGAAGGGAAAACCTGCCTCATCACCGGCGGCGCCGGCAGCATCGGCCTGGCGAGCGCCGGGGTTCTCGCGGACCATGGCGCCCGGATCGTGCTGGTCGACCGCGACCGCGACGCGCTTGCGAACGCGGCAAGCCAGATGGCGCTGCCGGAGGACCGCCTGCTGACCGTCGCCGCGGACGTTTCGAGCGAAGAGGACACAAGACGATATGCCCGCGCGGCCGTCGACCGGTTTGGCGCGATCGATGTCCTGTTCTCCAACGCGGGGAATTTCGGTACCGTGGCGCCGGTCGAGAGCTATCCTACCGAGGTGTTCGACAGCGTGATGGCCGTTCATGTGCGCGGCGCCTTCCTGGCAGCAAAATACTGCGTGCCGCACATGCAGCGCGGCGGCAGCATCATCATCACGTCGAGCGTGGCCGGATTGCGCGGCGACCCGGGCGTCTATGGCTACATCACGGCCAAGCACGCGCTGACGGGGCTGATGCGGGTCCTGGCGAAGGAACTGGCGGCGCGGGGCATTCGCGTCAACACCATCAACCCGGGGCCGGTCTCGAACGATTTCCAGCAGGCGGTCGAGGACGATCTCGGCGCGATCATCGGCCGCGACGCGACGCAATTCTTCAACGAGGCGATCCCGATGGGCCGCCATGCGACGTCCGCCGAAATCGCCCGCTCGGTGCTGTATCTCGCGTCGGCTCAAAGCAGCTTCACGACGGGGACCACGCTCTGCGTCGATGGCGGGATGAGCGTCTGAGGCCGTCGCGATGCGTTTTCAAACGCCCACGTGGGCGCCGTGCCGGGCGGCGTCGATCCCGAAATAGGCACTGTCCAGCAGGTCGGGCTGTTGCACAAGTTTCGCGGCACGGCCGGAATAGCGGATCGTGCCGCCGCGCAGGACGACCGCGTGATCGGCGATGGCGAGCGCCATGTCGGTGAACTGCTCGATCAGCAGGACCCCGACGTTGCGCTCCTTCAGCGTCGTCACGAATTTCATCAGGCGCTTGACGATCAACGGTGCGAGGCCGAGCGACATCTCGTCGATCAGGAGGTAGGACGGCCGGCTCATCATCGCGTGGCCGAGCGCGAGCATCTGCTGCTGGCCGCCGGACATGGTTCCGGCAAGCTGCGGCTTGCGCTCGGCGAGTTCCGGGAACAGCGCATAGGTATCCGCCAGCGTCTTCTCCAGTTCGGCCTTTGACAGCAGGGCGCCGGCCGCGCGCAGATTGTCATCGACGGAGAGCCTGGTGAGGACCCGGTGCCCTTCGGGAACGGCAGCCACCCCTGCCCTGCGGATGGCGCCCGGGCCGGCACCGGTGAAGTCGGCGCCGTTGATGTGAACGCTGCCCGCGGAGACAGGGAGGATCCCCGCAATGGCCAGCACGAGTTCCGACTTGCCCGCGCCATTGGCGCCCAGGACCGCGGTGATGGCGCCGCGATCGAGCTTCAGGTCGACGTCGCCCAGGATCCTGCGATTGCCCTCGCGCACTTCCAATGCCTTGACTTCGAGCGTCATTCGACGACCTCCTCCGTGCCGAGATAGGCTGCCTTCACCTTCGGGTCCGCCAGCACGGCATGGACCTCGCCAAAGGCGATCCGGCGGCCGAAGTCGAGCACGAGCGTATCGGAACAGATCCTGGAGATCAGTTCGACGTCGTGGTCGATCACCAGCGTCTGGGCGCCGGTCTGGTCATGGATGCCGAGGATCAGGTCGCCGAGCCGCTGGGTTTCCTCGATGGAGAGGCCGCCGCCGGGCTCGTCGAACATGATCAGCTTCGGATTGCCGACCATGCACTTTGCGATATCGGTCAGCCGGCGCTCGAACTTGTTGAGATCCCGCCCGAGGCGCCCGGCCCGGTCGGCCATGCCGACATACTCGAGCATGCGCTCAACCTCCGCATGGCGCTTCGACGCCGGCTGGCGGGCATGGTCGATCTGGACCAGCACGTTGTCGAAGACGGAAAGATCGTTGGCGATCTCCTCCTTCTGGAACGACCGCCGCAGGCCCCAGTGCGCGCGCCGGTAGGGCGAAAGCCCGAGCAGGTTCTGGCCGTCCTTGCGGATTTCCCCGCTCTCAGCGGTGACGAAGCCCGAAATCACGTTCATCAACGTGGTCTTGCCGGCACCGTTGGGACCGATGATGCCGCTGACAGGCTGGGCGAAACTTGCCGAAACCCCGGAAAGCGCGACAACGCCTCCGAAGCGGACCGTCACGTTGCCGATCTCAATCATCGCCCGCCCCCTTCTCCCCGGCTTCTGCCTTTCGCCGCTTCCCGAAGAGGTCGTGGATCTGGCCGGCAATGCCGTTCGGCGCCGTGATCACCGCGTGGAGAAGGCCGGCACCAAAGATCACGTAGGAAATGTCGGCGTCGACGCCCCAATTGTTAAGCAGCGCCGGAAGGACGCGGAAAAGCGTGGCGGCGATGACGACGCCGAGCCAGTAACGGGCGCCGCCGACGACCGCGAGGGCAAACAGCATCACGCTTTCGCTGGCGCGGAAGGTCGCGTCATCGAGAAGCCCGAGGCTGCCGGCCAGCAGACCGCCGGCCACGCCGCCGAGCAGGCCGGAAATCCCGAAGGCCCAGGTCTTGTAGAGGACGATGTTCACGCCGGCGGCCATGGCGGCGGCCTCGGACCGTCGGATCAGCGCCCAGGCGCGCCCGGGCGCCAGCCGGCGGTGCGCCTCGATGAGCAGGAAGCCGAGGATGACGACGAGCACGGTATAGCGCAGGTAGGCTTCCGGCGTCTGGGCCAGCCAGGGCCGCGCGAAAGGCGCGGCGGAGCCGGTCTTGACCCCCCAGAAGCCGTCGCCGCCATTGGGAAACTGGAACGTGGCGAAGATGATCTCGAGGCCGCCGGCGGCCATCAGGGTCACCAGTGCCAGGTAGAGCCCGCGCAGCCGCAGCGCGGGCAGCGCCAGCACCCAGCCGCACATCATGGTGACCAGGCCGGAGATGACGAGATTGATCTCGAACGGCAGGTGGAAGGCATGGTTGAGCCGCAACATGACCCAGCCTCCCACGCCCATCAGGCCGACCTGGGTCAGGCTGACCATGCCGAGGCGCGCATACATGAACGCGACGCCCGCCGCCGCCAGCGCGAAACAGCTCGCCGACGTGAACACGCTGAGCCACAGCTGGCCGGCAACGGCCGGGATGACGAGAAAGGCAAATGCGGCAAAGGCGAGGCCGGCCCAGCCCGATGGCGTGACATGGAAGAGATTGCGCTGCATGGCCTAGTCCCTCCCGGAAAAGGTCAGGCGCGTGCCGCGCTGGTACCAGAGGAGAACGAGCGCCGCGATGACGAAGGGCGCGATCGGCCGCACGTTTTTCAGCGTGGGCGAGAGCGTCAGCATGCTCTCGATCACCCCGATCGACAGGCCGCCAATGAGCACGAGGCCGAGGCTCTCGAGCCGTCCGCAGATCGCGGCCGCGATGGATGGAATGACCATGAAGGTGATGACGGTGGGTTCAAGCCGGATGAGGTCGGCGAACATGAGACCGGTAAAGCCGGCAAGCACGCCGGAAATGCCCCACGCAATGGTCTCCGTCGCCACAACGGGAACGCCGATCAGCGCCGAGAGATCGCGGTCATTGGCCAGCGAGCGCATGTGCAGCCCGACGCGGGTGCGGCCGAGGAACTGGTGAATGCCGACGACAACGCCGATCGATGCAACGAAGACGATCAGGCGCGTGATCGTGATCCGCATGCCGAGGAAATTGACTGCCATCTTGTCGGTGGGCAGGGCAATCGACCGCGGGTCGTCGATCCATATGAAGCTGACCAGACCAAGCAGGATCAGCGCGTAGCCGAGCGTCGCGACGGCCTTGACGACCGGTTCGCGCCACGCCAGCCGCGGCGCGATCAGCATGCCGTAGGCGAGCGTGGCCAGCAGGGCGACGACGACACAGGCCGTCCAGGCCAGCGGCGGCCAGACGCCCCACTGGGCGAGCTGCCAGGTGGTCATCGCGCCGGCGGCACCGGCCGCGCCACTGGAGAAATTGAGCACGCCGGAGGCGCGGTAAAGGACGACCATGCCAATGCCGCCGAGCGCGTAAAGCGAACCGACCGCGAGGCCGGAGGCAAAGAACAGGCCGAGGATCTTCATCGGTTTGCCCCAGCCGAGAAGGCCGATGACGAGCGCCATGAGCGCGGCATAGAGCAGCCAGTTGAGCAGCCTGGATTTATCCATGTTCCATTGATCCGGCGGAAAGTCTTTCGAGGCGGGGGGCGGCCGGAACGCTCCGGCCGCCCTTCGGACCAGCGGTTACTGGACCCCCATTTCCTTTTCGAGAGCGATGATCTTCTCGAAGTAAGGGCTGTCGTACTGGTAGCACTCGCGGACGATCTCGTAGCCGCCCTTGACGATCTTCACCATGTAGCCGGCGTGGTTCGGCATGTGGAAGTCGGCGTTGCCCACGTAGTAGGGACCGCACATCAGGTCGGACTTCAGACCCTTGATGTTGCGGATCGCCTCCGACACCTTGGCGCGGTCACCCACGTCGGCGGGATCCATGGCGAGCATGGTCTCGGTGAAGAACTTCGCCGAGAGATATCCGGCCTGGGCGAAGGTGTCGCGGGGATCTTCCGGGTTGGCGAAGCCGTCCATGACCTTGATCCAGTTCTGCGCATCCGGGCCGTTGACCTGGAAAGGCGCAAGCTCGGCGTTCACGTAGACGTGGCCGTGCCAGTATTCGCCCACCGCATCGGGGACCGAGAGGTCATAGAGCGGGGTCGGCGCGATCCAGTTGAACTGGTCGCGCAGGTCCTGTTCCTCGGCGGCCTTCAGGATCGCCAGCGCGAGACCGGCCGGCTGGTTGATCAGGATGGTGTCGGCACCGCTCGAAACGGCTTCGAGCAGCGCGGAGTTGACATCCGGCGCACCCGGGTTGAGCAGGGCCATGGACCCGGTTCCGCCACGCGATTCCATGAAATCGATGACGGCCTGGCAGGACCAGATGCCGTTGTTCGGGATGTTCAGGCCGATGCAGGCGATGTTCTTGGCACCGAGTTCTTCCTGCGCGTATTGCGCCGCGCCGACGTTCGAGGGCAACGGTCCCTGGTTGGTCGACACGATGTTGGATGTCTCGAAGCACTCCGAGATGGCGCAGCCGGCGGCCATGACCATGATGTCGGCCTTGGCATAGGTCGCCGCGTTGACAGCCATCTCGATGAACGAGCCATTGCCGACGAGGGCAACGGAATCGGTGTCATTCACCAGCTTGGCAGCGGCCTGCGCGGCGAGTTCCGGGTTCCACTGGTCGTTTTCGACCCGGTAGTCGACCGGACGGCCATGGATGCCGCCATTGGCGTTCACGCATTTGAAATAGGCGGCCGCGGCGTCCGTGGCCGCGGAAAAATCGCCCGGGGCCGCATTGCCATGGATGCCGCCGACGATGATCGGCTCGCCGGATGCGGCCTGCCCGGTATTGGCGCCGCAGGACGGTTTGTCCTGGGCCTGCGCCGGGCCCGACAGGGCAAAGGCGCATGCCGCGGCAAAGGCCGCGAGTGCAAGTTTCAGTTTCATGTGGGTCTCCTCCCCTGGGTTCAACCTTAGGCTTCCTGCTCCCCGTTGGCCGGACCGCGGTCCGGCTGCCGGGTTACCCGAACGGACACCGGCTCCACCGGTGCCGCGCTACCACTCATGAGGCCATCATTTCCGACCGGCGCTCCTCCATGATCATGTCTGCCGCCTTTTCCGCGATCATGATCGCGGGGGCGTTGGTATTTCCGCTGACGATCGTCGGCATGATCGACGCATCGACGACCCTCAGACCTCCCACTCCCCGGACCCGCAATCGCGGATCCGTCACGGCCTGCGCACCGGTGCCCATCGCGCAGGTCCCGACGGGATGATACACAGTTCGCGCGTGTTTGCGGATATATTCACGCAGGGCCGCGTCATCGGTCACCCCGTCCCCGGGAATCACCTCGCCCAGGCCGTGGCGTGCGAGCGGCGCCTGGCTGAGAATGTCGCGCGCCAGCTTCACGCCCTTCAAAAGGCGTTCCATGTCGCTATCCTCGCGCAGCAGGCCGAGATCGATGACCGGCGGCCCGTCGGCGCGCGTGCGGGTCACCGAACCGCGGCTGTCCGGGCGAAGGACGCAGGTGTGGAGCGACATGCCGTGCCCGTATTCGAACATGCGGCCGCGATGGCTCTTCAGGCCCGGAATGAAGTGAAACTGCAGATCGGGACGGGCTTCGGCCGGCGAGGACCGGACGAAGCCGCCCGCTTCCACCATGTTGGACGACAGCATGCCGCGCCTGCCGAAAATCCAGCGCAGTCCGTGCAACGCCAGTTTCGGCACCGCCTGGAGTGACAGTCCGTAGGGTATGGTCGTCGCGGCACGGCAGATGACCATGCAATCGACGTGATCCTGGAGATTCTGCCCGACACCCGGCAGGTCCGCGATCACCTGCCCCCCGAACCCGGCGATCCTATCGGCCGGCCCGATGCCGGACTTCATGAGGATGTCGGGCGAACCGAAGGCGCCCGCCGACAGGATCACCTCGCCGGCCCGGACATCCCAGGCCGACCCGTCGCCACGGCGTCCGGTGACACCCGTGGCGCGGCCGCCGTCGAAGACGACCCTCTCAACCTCGACATCGGTGACGATGTGCAGGTTCGCCCTGGCCCGGACCGGCGCCAGGAAGGCAGCCGCGGTCGAATGCCGGCGCCCGTCCTTCTGGGTCACCTGGTAGATCCCGACGCCTTCCGGCTCGGCCGCGTTGAAATCCGTGCAATCGCGGATCTGGAGCGCGTTGGCAGCGGCCATGAAATCGCGATCGGCGGGGTTGGGGTCGCGGAGATCGGCGACCGAGAGCGGACCGCCGCGGCCGTGGAAGCGCTCTTCCAGGGCCCGGTTGTCATTGTCTTCGGAGCGCCGGAAATACGGCAGGACGGACTCGTAGTCCCAGCCCGTGCAACCGTTGCGGGCCCAGGCATCGTAATCCTCGCGATGACCGCGGATATAGATCATGCCGTTGATCGCCGAGGAGCCGCCGAGGACCTTGCCGCGCGGGATCGATACTTTCCGGTTGTCCAGGTCCGGTTGCGGCGACGATGCCAACAACCAGTTGTGCCTTGGGTCCTTGGCCAGCCAGATGACACCGAGCGGCATGGACACGAACGGGCTGCGGCCGGTGCCGCCGGCTTCGACAAGGCAGACGCGCACAGACGGGTCGGCGCTCAGGCGATTTGCCAGCACCGCGCCGGCAGAGCCTGCACCCACGATAACGTAGTCGAACCGACGCGATGCTTCCATGCCTTTCCCCGCCATCCGCAGGGAGAATGGCATCGACGGATGGCCAGCACAGCATGCCCGCCGTCAAAACCAACCGGCGCCGGGCAATCCGGCACCTCTCCTCCCGGTTACAAAGGCTGCATCGAAAAAATTATCATGTAAAGTAACTTGCGAAGTGCGCCAGAATGGGTTTCACAGGATGAAACGCAGTGGCGTGTGCCGTTTGCGCAAAACGGTTCGGCCGTAAGCTGCGCAGGATCGCGTCCACGCCGTCCGGCGCCGGGCGCCGGGGAGGACTTCATGGACGAAACGGGCATCCACGACCGGTGCGCCGGAAAACCTGGCTTGAATGACGGCCTGCCCTGCCGAAACGCCGGGACGAGACCGGCCTGCCGCCGCGCCCCGCATAAGCCTTCGCCGCCATCCGCGCCCCGCCCAAACCGTTGATCCCGCGCCGGGGCCATCCAGCAGGAGTGAACACCATGCTTGACCAGAACCGTATCGACGTCCTTCGCAAGGCTCCCGTCGCACCGCAG
This sequence comes from Zhengella mangrovi, assembly GCF_002727065.1. Taxonomy (GTDB): domain Bacteria; phylum Pseudomonadota; class Alphaproteobacteria; order Rhizobiales; family Rhizobiaceae; genus Zhengella; species Zhengella mangrovi. The sequence continues at coordinate 100,730 of NZ_PDVP01000002.1, forward strand.
GGCCATGTCATCGATGGTGGCAGGATCGAAGCGTCGGACGGCGCAACGATGGATGTCACCTCTCCGCTCGACGGGACGGTGCTGACGACGATCGCGCGCGGCACGAAGCAGGATGCCGACGCCGCGATCGCGGCGGCGCGGCGCGCCTTCGATGACGGCCGCTGGTCGGACCTGGCGCCGGCGCAGCGCAAGGCGATCCTTCTCGACTGGGCCGCGCTGATCGAGGCCAACGCGCTGGAACTGGCCGTTCTCGGCGTTCGCGACAACGGAACCGAAATCGGCATGGCGTTAAAGGCGGAGCCGCTTTCTGCGGCAGCGACCATCCGCTACTACGCCGAAGCCATCGACAAGATCGCCGGCGAGATCGCGCCGACGCCTCCCGGCACGCTCGGCCTCGTCCACCGGGAACCGGCGGGGGTGGTCGGTGCCATCGTCCCCTGGAACTTTCCGCTGATGATCGGCGCCTGGAAGATCGGCCCGGCGCTTGCGGCCGGCTGCACCATGGTCATGAAGCCCGCCGAGCCGGCTTCCCTGGCCTTGCTGCGGCTGGCGGAACTCGGCCTTGAAGCGGGCCTGCCGGCTGGCGTGCTGAACGTGGTCACCGGCGAAGGCCACGTGGTCGGCGAAGCGATCTCGATGTCGATGGATGTAGACGTGCTGGTTTTCACCGGCTCGGGTCCGACCGGCCGGCGGCTTCTCGAAGCCTCCGCGCGGTCGAACCTGAAGCGCGTCTACCTGGAACTCGGCGGAAAATCCCCCAACATCGTCTTTGCCGACGCGCCGGATCTCGACGAAGCAGCAAAAGTCTCGGCGGCCGGCATCTTCCGCAATTCCGGCCAGGTCTGTATCGCCGGGTCCCGCCTGCTCGTCGAACGGTCGGTCCACGATGCCTTCGTCGAGAAGCTGGCAAAACACGCCCGGGGCATGAAGATCGGCGATCCCCTCGATCCGTCGATCTCGGCGGGCGCGGTCAATTCGCTGCGCCAGCTTGAGCAGAACCTCGGCTTTGTCGAGGAAGCCCGGGCCAAGGGGCGCACCGTGCATATCGGCGGCAAGCGCATCCTGGAGGAGACCGGCGGCTATTTCATGGAACCGACGATCGTCACCGGCGTGGAACCCGACGACCGTATCGCTACCGACGAGGTGTTCGGGCCCGTGCTCGCGGTGATCGCCTTCGACAGCGAGGACGAAGCCGTCGCGATCGCCAATGGCACGGACTACGGCCTGGCGTCGGCGGTTTGGACCTCCGACCTGTCGCGCGCCCATCGCATGGTGCGTCGGATCAGGGCCGGCGTGGTTCACGTCAACACCTATGGCGGCTCCGATCTCACCGTGCCGCTCGGCGGCGTGAAGCAGTCGGGCAACGGGCATGACAAGTCGCTGCATGCCTTCGACAAGTATCTCGACCTGAAGACGGCCTGGTTCAAGCTCTAGGCCGTGGCCGATCATTTCGGGCCTTGCCGCACTGGACAAGCCCGCCGGCAGGCCTTTCACTTCACCGCAACGGGAGAAGCGCCGGACCTTGCCGGCCAGGGAGGCCGACATGGGTGCACATGAGGGGATGACTGCCGGCGGAGCGATCTTTCCGCGGCTGAAGGCGCTCGGCGTGGATTATGTCTTCGCCAATTCCGGCACCGACTTCCCGCCGATCATCGAAGGACTGGCCCAGGCCGAATCCGCGGGGATCGACCTGCCAAAGGCGCTGGTCATGCCGCATGAACACGCGGCGCTGGGCATGGCGCACGGCTATTACCTGATGACCGGGCGCGCGCAGGCCGTCATGCTGCACACCAATGTCGGCCTCGCCAACGGCGCCATCGGCGCCATCAACGCGGCCTGCGAGCACATCCCGATGATCCTCATGTCGGGGCGAACGCCCGTGACCGAAAGCGGGCGCTTCGGCGCGCGGACCGTGCCGATCGGCTGGGGACAGGAAATGCGCGACCAGACCGCGCTGGTGCGCGAGGCCGCCAAGTGGGACTACGAACTGAAGTTTCCCGAGCAGTTGCCCGCCGTGCTCGACCGGGGCCATGCCATCGCGAACTCGACCCCGAAGGGTCCAGTTTACCTGTCGCTGCCGCGCGAGGTGCTGTGCGAAGAGGTCGCTGTCGCGGGACTGGAGGCGGCACCCTCGATGCGGCCCGCCGTCGCCGCGCCCGACCCGGCGGCGACCGAAACGCTCGCGCGCTGGCTGGCGGATGCCGACGCCCCGCTGATCGTCGCCCAGCGCGGGGCCGGCGACGCGGCGAGTTTCGAGGCCTTCGGCCGCTGGGCCGAGGAATGGGGCATCGCCGTCTGCTCCTGGTGGGCGACCCACCTGGCAATCCCGACCGACCATCCGTGCCATGTCGGCGCCAATCCTGCGCCCTGGCTCGAGAATGCCGACGTGGTCCTGATCCTCGACTGCCTGGCGCCCTGGATGCCCGATGCGCACGGGCCGGCACCCGACGCGAAAATCGTCAACATGGGTCCGGACCCGATCTTTTCCCGTTTCCCGGTGCGCAATTTCCGGTCCGACCTTTCGATTGTCGGCGAGAACGCCCGGACCATTCCGGCTCTTGTCGAGGCCATGGCGCGCCTGCCCGTCGACAGGGCCCGGCGAGACGCCCGGCGGGCGCGGCTGGCCGAGGCGACCGGCGCCCTACGCGACCGCCAAAGGGAAGCGGCCGAACCGAAGGGCAGCGATCTTACCAAGGCTTCCGTCAGCCGCATACTCGGGGAAGCGCTCGACGAACTTGATTGCGAAAATTCCGTCTTCTCGGAACTGGGAACGATGCTTGGCCCCCTGCCCCGGCGCCGTCACCGGTCCTGGTTCCAGGAACCGCATTCCGGCGGCCTCGGCTGGTCTTTCCCGTGCGCGCTCGGCGCCCAGCTGGCGGAGCCGGACCGGCTTTGCGTCGCGACCATGGGCGACGGCAGCTACATGTTTTCCAACCCCGTGGCCTGCCACCAGATCGCGGAAGCCCTGCAACTGCCCGTACTTGTCGTCATTCTCAACAATGGCGAGTGGGGAGCCGTGCGCCAGTCGGTCTCCGGGCTTTATCCCGACGGTGCCGCGGCGAAGGCCAATCGCATGCCATTGACCGGCCTGACGCCGTCGCCGGATTTCTGCCTCGTGGCCAGGGCGAGCCGTGCCCTTGCGCTCGATGTCCACGAGGCGGCCGACCTGCGCCCTGCCCTGGATGCGGCCTTCCGGGCCATCCGCGACGAGCGGCGGTGCGCGCTTCTCAACGTGCGAATCGTCGAGCCATAGCGCGGTCACCGACTTGTCCGGCGGCCGGTGTTCTGACCGGCCGGGCGGATCGGCTTGCAATTTTGCGAAGGCTGGATTTCACTAGGTGAAAACCAATTCCGGCCAATCGGGACAACCGCAGCATGTCCGACATCGACCTCCAGAAGACAAGCCAGGCACCGCAGCCGCGCAAGCTCTCGACCGAGAAACGGCCCAGCGTGAAGACGATCCGGGCGCTGTCGCGCGGCGTCCAGGTGCTGCGCCTGCTGCAGAACTCCGGCGGCATGAGCCTCAACGACCTTCACCGGGTCACCGGCCTGCCCAAGGCGACATTGCTGCGCATCCTCGTGACGCTCGAAGGGGAAGGCATGATCTGGCAGCGCATCGTCGACAATGCCTACCTGGCCAGCCACGTTTTGCAGAAGTCCCTGACCCGTGCGGAAGAGGAAATCCGCCTGGCCGAGCTTGCCTCGCCGCTGCTCGAAAAGATGACGCAAACGATCCGGTGGCCATCGATCCTCGCCGTACCGCGCCTGACCCACATGGAAGTCATCGAGGCCACCGCACCGCGTTCCTACTTCCACCATATCGAGCTTGGCCCGGTCGGTTTCCAGGTCAATATGCTGCTGTCGGCGACCGGGAGAGCCTATCTCGCCTTCTGTCCCACGGAGGAGCGGGACGCGACGCTGGACCGGCTTCGCCACAGCATGCGCTCCGGCGACAAGATGGCCCGCGACAGCAAATGGGTCGGCGAGATCATCTCGATGACACGCCAGCGCGGATACGCGGTGCGCGATCCGCGTTTCGGCGGCAATTTCGATCTCACCCGGCGCCACTACGACGACGGCCGGGATTCGCTGGCCGTTCCGGTGTTCAATGGCCGGCGTGTCGCCGCCTGCATCAACATCACCTGGATCCGGCGCGTGACGTCCCAGGCCGACATCGTGGCCAAATATCTCGGCGAGGTCAAAACCATTGCGCGCACACTCGGACAGCAGATCTCCGGCGAGAGCGGCAGCGGGTCCTGAGGCATCCGGCAGCGACCGCGGGACACGCAGCGCTGACGCAAATTTCACTTGGTGAAATGGTTTCCAAAAGCGTTTGGTACCAGGCGATTCCGGCGCTTCAATGGACCATGAGGAGCGATGTGCCGGCCTTCATCAGTCCACTGGAGGGTGGAGAAGGATCCGGTACGGGAAGCGAAGGCAGGAGAGCCGTGCCGCGGCCGGCCTGCCGGAAGGGAGGATCCATATGAACGTCATGAATCCCATCAGCGAGGCGCAGGATTTCGATCCGTTCGATCTCAACGCGCCGCATGCCGTCTGGGAACTCTTCCGCAAGCAGCAACCGATCTTCTATCACGAGAAATCGGGATACTGGGTTGTCAGCCGCTATAACGACATCAAGGCCATCTTCGACGACTGGAAGACGTTTTCCTCCGAGAATGCCCAGAAGCCGATGCGGCCGATGTGCGAGGCGGGCCGGAAAATCCTGACGGACGGCGGTTTCACTGCCTATTCGGGGCTGACCGCGCGCGTTCCGCCGGAGCATACCCGCATCCGCAAGGTTGCCCAGTCCTGCTTCGGTCCGCGGCGCTTCAAGTCCATCGAACCGCAGATCGAAGAGATCGTCTCCCGCCATCTCGACCTGCTGGAAGAAGCCGGCAAGGCCGGCGAACCGGTCGATTTCTGGCAGGTCGTCGCCTACCCGGTCCCCGCCCACGTCCTGTTCACGCTCATGGGCATCCCGGAACGGGACGTGCCGAAGATCAAGCAGTACGGGCTGAGCCGCGCACGGATGACGTGGTCCGACCTGTCCGACGAGGAACAGATCCCCGTTGCCCACGACATGGTCGCTTACTGGAAATACATCCACGACCTGCTGGACATGCGCCGCAAGGAGCCAGGCGACGACTTTCCGTCCGACCTGCTGCGGCTGCAGGCAGAGGGCGCGGAGATTTCCGACGAGGAGATCGCCGGCGTGCTCTATTCCACGCTCTTCGCCGGGCATGAGACGACGTCGACCTTCATGGGCAACTACGTGCTGGCCATGATGAAGAACCGGGACGTCTGGGACGAGATCAAGACCGATGCCTCGAAGATCCCGAACGCGGTGGAGGAAATGCTGCGCTACATGCCGTCGGTGGTCGGCTGGCGGCGCAAGGCGCGGCATGCCGCGACGATCGGCGGTGTCGAGGTGCCGGAAGGCGCGGAAATCCTGATGATCACCGGTTCGGCAAACCGGGACGAAGAGCAGTTCCCGCATGGCGAAACGCTCGACATCAGCCGCCAGAATGCGCGCTCGCACCTCTCCTTCGGCTACGGCATCCACTATTGCCTCGGCTTCCAGCTGGCAAAGATGGAAGGCACGATCCTGCTGCGGCAACTGTCCGAACGGTTCCCGTCGCTGCGCCTGAAGGAAGGCTTCGAGGCCCGGTATCACCGCAATATCACGTTCCGTGTGCCGCAGTCGGTCATGGTCGAATGGGATGGAATGGCATGAGCGCAGCTTCCTACACGCTGAATTTCGCCGATATCGGCAAGGACCTGCATGACAAGGTCGGCGGCAAATGCGCGTCTCTGGGAGAGATGACCCAGGCCGGCGTGGCGGTGCCGCCCGGCTTCGCGGTGACCACGGACGCCTACCAGACGATGCTCGACCACCATGGCCTGCGCAAGGAGATCGAGCGGCACCTGACGGCGATCGACGCCGAGGACATCGATGCCGTCGACCGTGCCGCGCAGGCCATTCGCGTGCGCATCCGGTCGCATCACCTGCCTGCGGACGTGGAGGCGGCGATCCGCGCCGCCTATGCGGAGATGGGAGACGACCTGCCCGTCGCGGTGCGCTCCTCGGCAACGGCCGAAGACCTGCCGGATGCCAGCTTTGCCGGCCAGCAGGACACCTACCTGTGGGTTCGCGGCGCCGACGACGTCGTCAACCGCGTGCGCGACTGCTGGGCATCGCTGTTCACCACGCGGGCGGTCGCCTACCGCGAGAAGAACCGGATCCCGCATATCGACGTGCTGATGAGCGTTGGCGTCCAGAAAATGGTCAACGCGAAGGCCGCCGGCGTCGCCATGACACTCGATCCCGGCACCGGTGACCGCACCCGCATCGTGATCGATGCCTCATGGGGCCTCGGCGAAATGGTCGTTTCCGGCGTCGTGACACCGGACAATTTCGTCGTTGAAAAGGTGCTCGAGGAGATCATCGACCGCAAGATTTCCGACAAGCATGTCGAACTGGTCGGCGACGAGGCAGCCGGAGAGGCCATCGAACGGGAGGTCGATGAGCATCGCCGCAAGCAGCCCAGCCTGTCGGATGCCGAGGTGCTGGCCGTGGCCCGCCTGGCCAAGCGGCTGGAACGGCAGAACAAGTGCCCGCAGGACGTCGAGTGGGCCATCGACGCCGACCTGCCCGAGGGGGAGAACCTGCTGGCACTGCAGAGCCGGCCGGAAACCATCTGGTCGCAGAAAAAGGTCGAGAAGCCGAAGACAAGCTACGCGACGGGGATGATAGGCATCGTCAACACGCTGAACAATCCGCTTGCTTCGAAAGGCTGACGGGCAGACCAATTCATTCATAAGGGAGGAATGAGAATGAATGTGCACAAAAGCATGTTTCCGAGTGCCTTCGAGGTGGAAACACCCGAGGGCGCGGAAGGCTGGAAAGACCTGTACCCCTATTACACGCATTTCCAGCCGGCGCGGCGCGCCGTCGACGATGCGACCTTCTGGTTCTGCAATTCGCAGCACTGGCCGACGCCGTTCCGCCCGTTCGACACGATCATGCTCGACTTCGCCATCAAGGGCCTCGGGCAGTACAACACCCGCCACCTGGTGGTGCCGCCGGCCAATGGCGTCGATTATCGCATCCTGAACGGCTACGTGTATTTCTCGCCGGTCGCCGTGGCGCCGGAGAAGATCGAAGCCCGCGTCCCGCAGTTCATGGAACGCGCCGGTCACTACTTCATGAACTGGGGCGATCTCTACGCCAACTGGAAGAAGAAGGTGATGGCCAAGATCGAGGAACTCGAGGCCATCCACTTCGAGGAACTGCCCGAGGTCGAGGACATCGAGGTGGTGACAGGCGGCAAGGGCCTGGATTCGACCAACCAGCTGTTCGACCAGTATGACAAGGCCATCGAGCTTGCCTACAAGATCTGGCAGTACCACTTCGAGTTCCTGAACCTCGGCTATGCCGCCTATCTCGACTTCTTCGGTTTCGTGAAGGAACAGTTCCCCTCCATTCCGGACCAGGCCATCGCCAAGATGGTGCAGGGCGTGGACAGCGAGCTGTTCCGTCCCGACGACGAGATCAAGAAGCTGGCGAAGCGCGCGGTCGAACTCGGTTGCGCCGATGCGCTGAAGTCCGGTTCCGCGGACGAGGCGCTTGCCGCCGTGGCCAAGGCGCCGGGTGGCGAACAGTGGCTGAAACAGTGGGAAGACGCCAAGAACCCCTGGTTCAACTTCACCTCCGGCAACGGCTTCTACTCGACGGACAAGTACTGGATCGACCATCTCGACATCCCGATGGGATACCTGCGCGACTACATCGAGCGCGTCGAGCAGGGCGAGGAGATCATGCGCCCGACGGAAGCGCTGCTGAAGGAGCGTGACCGCATCACTGCCGAATACCGCGAGATGATGGACGAGGAAGCACAGGGCGTCTTCGACCAGAAGCTCGGCCTTGCCCGCGTGGTCTTCCCCTATGTCGAGGACCACAACTTCTACATCGAGCACTGGGCGATCGGCGTGTTCTGGCGCAAGATGCGGCAGCTCTCCAGCCTGCTGGCAAGGCACGGCTTCTGGAAGAACGAGGACGACATGTTCTTCCTGAACCGCAACGAGGTGCGCGACGTGCTGTGGGACTACTCCTCCAGCTGGGCCATCGGCGTGCCCAACCGCGGCTCCAGCGTCTGGCCGGAAGAGATCGAGCGCCGCCGCAAGATCTACAAGGCCCTGTCGGCGCATCGTCCGCTGCCGGCGCTCAACAACCCGCCGGACGTCATCACGGAACCCTTCACGATCATGCTCTGGGGCATCACGTCGGATGCCGTCAAGCGCTGGGTCAAGTCGGATGAAGGCGGATCGGGCCTCGAAGGCATGGCAGCCGCGCCGGGCGTTGTCGAAGGCGTGGCGCGCGTGCTGTCGAGCCCGGACGAACTCGGCCAGCTGCAAAAGGGCGACATTCTCGTCACCCCGGTGACGGCGCCGAGCTGGGCGCCGGTCTTCGGCAAGATCGCTGCTGCCGTGACCGATATCGGCGGCATGATGAGCCACGCGGCCATCGTCTGCCGCGAGTATGGCCTGCCGGCCGTGACCGGTACGGGCAATGCCTCGTCCAAGATCAAGACCGGCATGAAGCTCAGGGTCGATGGCAACAAGGGGACGGTCGAGATTCTCGACTGACACCGCGAACCGGAGCGCGGACCGGCCGGGTTCGCGCTCCCTTTCATTGGGATTGGTGATGCTCGACACTTCAGATGGCCTTGCGCGCTACGATGACGTCTGGCGCGAAGCCGAGCCCTATCTGCGCGCCCGCAAGAACGACATTCACATTCCGCTGTCGTTTGCCTGGTGCCAGCGCCTGCTTGAAGCCTATCCGGACGCCGATCGCGACATCTGTTCCCTCGCGATCCTGCTGCATGACATCGGCTGGTACGCCATCGACATGGAGACCATCGTCGCCGAGGGATTCCGCTCGGAGAATTTCCTGCAGTCGGACGTTCGCTACCGGCACGAGCAGGAAGGCGTCCGGCTGGCAAATGACGTGCTTGCCAACACCGGCTGGAATGAAACGGTGATCGCCGCCGTCTGCGAGATCATCGACGGGCACGACACCCGCCCTCACCCGCACCACCTCGACGACCGCGTCGTGCGCGACGCCGACAAGCTCTGGCGCTTCGAGGTGGCCGGCGTGTCCACCTCGGCCGACTGGTTCGGCGTGACCCCGCACGTCATCGTCGACCGGCTGGAAACACTCATCCCGAAGCTTGAGACCGAAGCCGCGCAGGACATGGCCAGGAGCGAACTGGCCGCGACGCGCGGCCGGCTCATGCTGCACCTGATCTAGGGCCTGCCATGGACATGTTCATCGACGGCGACTGGCGGACATCCGCTACCGGGAAGACCATGCCGGTCATCGACCCCGCAACCGGCGAGACCTTCGAAACCGTGCCGGACGGCGAGGCCGGCGACGCCGACCTTGCCGTTGCCTCGGCCGCTCGTGCCTTCGAGACCTGGCGCCATGTCCCCATGGCCGAGCGCGTGCGCCTGCAAAAGAAATGCGCGCAGGCGATGCGCGACAATGCCGAAGCGGTCGGCGCCCTGCTGAACCGCGAGCTCGGCCGCCCTCTCCCGGCCTGTATCGCCGAGATTTCCCGGTCGGCCGACCTGCTCGACATCTATGCCGAGGAGGGTTTGCGGCTCAATGCCACGTTCGCGCTCGGCAGCACGCCGGGCGAAAAGACGATCGTCACCCGCGATCCGGTCGGCGTGGTCATAGCGATCACGCCCTTCAACTACCCGGTGACGCTGCTGATGTTCAAGCTGGGCGCCGCGCTGATCGCTGGCTGCACCGTGGTTGCCAAGCCGGCCGAGGATACGCCGCTCTCCACGCTGAAGCTGGCAGACCTGTTCTTCCAGGCCGGGCTGCCAGCCGGCGTCTTCAACGTCGTCACCGGCTCCGGCCGCGGTATCGGTGCCGCGCTGATCGAGCACCCGGTGCCGCGCAAGATCGCCTTCACCGGGGGAACGGCGGCCGGCAAGGCGATTGCCGCCGCGGCCACGGGCACGTTGAAGCGGTTGACACTGGAACTGGGCGGCCAGAGCGCGGCGGTCATCTGCGCCGATGCCGATCTCGCGAAGGCGACCGACGCGATCGTCCGCCACGGCTTCGCCAATTCCGGCCAGTTCTGCTACCGCGTCAACCGCGTCTACGTCGAGCGGCCGGTCTACGCGGACGTCCTCGCGATGCTGTCTGAAAAGACCGCCCGGCTGACGCTGGCGCCCGCCGGGGGCACCGGCGATCTCGGTCCGCTGGTCAACGAGAAGATCTACGCGAACTCGGCGGCGCAGACGGAAGACGCGCGGCGGAAGGGCGCGCGGATCCTGACCGGCGGCAACCGCAAGACCGGGCCGGGATTCGACAAGGGATTCTACTTTCCGCCAACGATCATCGCCGATGCAACCCACGAGATGCTGATCCTGACCGAGGAGACCTTCGGCCCGGTCATCGGCATCTGCCCTGTCGACAGCCCGGCGGAAGCCCTGCGCCATGCCAATGCGAGCCGCTACGGACTCGCCGGTTTCGTCTTCACCCGCGATCTCGCCCGCGGCCTGTCGCTGTGCGAGGGCATGGAAGCCGGATCGGTCTGGCTCAACGACATACAGCGGTCATCGCACCATGTTCCCTTCGGCGGCATGAAGGAGAGCGGGCTCGGGCGGGAAAAAGGCCGCTACGGGGTCGAGAGCTACCTGGAATACAAGACCATCTATCTCAGCTACGAGGTGCCGGAATGAACCAAGCCGCCCCTGCAGCCGACGTGATCCTGCCGCGCGACCTGCCGCTCTGGGAGGACGCCAGGCCCTATCTCGACGTGCGCAACAACGACGAGCACACCATCGTTGCCTACGGACTGGCCCGCACCCTGCTTGCCATGACACCGGAGGCCGACGAAAGCATCGTGCTGCCGGCGATCCTGCTGCATGACGTGGGCTGGAAGCGCATTCCGCAGGACCTGCTGCTGCTCGCCATCGGCCGCCGGCCCACGCGCCTCGACCTTGTGCGGGACCACGAGATCCACGGGGTCGAGATCGCCCGCGAGATTCTCGAGCGGCATCGCCCGAAAGGCGTCGACATCGAAGCCGTGCTCGAGATCATCGACGGCCACGACACGGTGAAAGAAGCCAAGAACATCAACGACGCGGTGATGAAGGATGCCGACAAGGGCTGGCGCACGACGCCGCATGGCATGCGCACCATCGCCGGGTGGTACGGCGTGCCCCTGTCCGAGATCATCCTGATGCTGCAGGAGCGCTCGAACCCCAACATGCTGACACCGGCCGGGCGGGCGCTCGCCGAATGCAACACGATGGCGGTAAAGGCAGAGCTGATGATCGAGACCTATCTCGGGCACGGCCCGGAATTCCCCAACCTGCCGACCACGGGAGACGTGTCATGGTAGCCGGTCTCGGACTGCAGGGAAAACGCATCATCGTCACAGGCGCCGCGGGCGGCCTCGGACGCGCCTTTGCCGTCGCCTTCGGTGAAGCCGGGGCCAGGGTTCTGGCCGCCGACATCAATGCCGACGGCATCGCGGAAACCGCCGATCTCGTCGGCGAGGCCGGAGGCCAGGGCCATTGCGCCACGGTCGATGTCACATCGGCGCAGAGCTGCCGGGCGCTGGCCGAGGCCGCCGCATCGGACATGGGCGGCGTCGACGTCCTGGTCAACAACGCCGCACTCTATGCCGGGCTGGAACGCCGCCCGTTCATGGACATCGACGAGGATGTCTGGGACCGGGTCATGGCGGTCAACATCAAGGGCGTCTGGCAGGCAACCCGCGCCATCGCGCCGCTGATGAAGGCGGCCGGCGGCGGATCCATCGTCAATATCGCCTCGGCCACCGTCTTCAGCGGATCGCCGCAATGGATGCACTACGTCGCATCGAAAGGCGCCGTCATCGCGATGACGCGCGTGATGGCCAAGGAACTTGGCGGCGACAACATCCGCGCCAACATCATTGCGCCTGGGTTCACCCTCACGGAGGCGAGCTACGGGCACATGGCCGATGCCAAGTCATACGGCGTCGACCGGGCCGCCCTGAAGCGCAACGCCGAGGTGGAGGATATCACGGGCGGCGTTCTCTACCTCGCCTCGAACCTGTCCGCCTTCGTCACCGGGCAGACCCTCATCATCGACGGCGGAAAGCAGTTCATCTAGCATTTTCAGATCATTACCCGGAATTACCCGCCCGGGACAGCACGAACAGGACAGCGCATGGTCAAGGTCACTTTCATTGAAGCCGACGGCAACCGCCACGACGTCGAAGCGAAGACCGGCGAGCCCCTCATGTACGCGGCCCGCGATGCCGGTGTCGCCGGGATCATCGCCGAATGCGGCGGTTCCGCCATGTGCGCCACCTGCCACTGCTACGTGATCGAGGCGGCCGAAGGCGCGCTGGCCGAACCGCGGCAGGACGAACTGGACACGATCGAGTTCATGGCGAACGAACCGCGCGACAACAGCCGGCTGCCATGCCAGGTCATCGTGACGCCCGACCTGGAAGGCGCCGTGTTCGAAGTGGCCACCGGACAATAGCAGGCGCGGTGCTCGCGACTTGCGCATTTCCGCTCGTCGCTGAATCAACCCAATGCTCTCATTCGTCGTTTTTCAAGCTGGTCCGGACCCGAAGCCGGTGTCCGGCTTTGCTGGAACTGCCCTAGCGGGCCAACACGCCGCCATCGATCACAAGGGTCGTCCCGGTGACGAAATCCGAAGCCGACGAGGCGAGGTAAAGGGTCGTCCCCATGATCTCGCCGGCGCCGGCAATCCTGCCCATGGGCGTATAGGCGGCGAACCGCCGTGCCGTGTCCTCGTCGCGCGGTCGCCCGGCCGTTCGGAAGAACCCCGGGCAGATGGCATTCACCTGGATGTTGTGCGCGGCGTATTCGAGGGCCAGTTCGCGGGTCAGGTTCACGACCGCGCCCTTGCTGGCACTGTAGGCCGGACGCGGGAAGAGGCCCGCCGGTCCGGCGAGCCCCCACATCGAGGCGACGGTGATCAGCTTGCCGGACCGTTGGGCGCTCATCTGCGCCAGCGCGGGACGGCAGGTGTTGAAGACGCCGTTCAGGTTGATGTCGATGACCGTCTGCCAGTCGGCCGGATCGGTCTCGTGCAGCACCGCGCCCGGGCGATCCGACACGCCGGCATTGGCGACCGCGATATCCAGCCTGCCATGTCTCGCGACGGTCCGGGCAATCGCATCGGCCAGGGCGTCGGCGTCACGCACGTCGCCGGCAAACGTTAGGGTCTCTGCGCCGATCATCGACACCGTTTCGGCAAGCGCGGCCGCATCCATGTCGAAACAGGCAAGCCGTGCACCATTGGCCGCAAGGACGAGCGCCATTTCGCGCCCCAGTCCGGCCCCGGCGCCGGTAACGAAAGCCACCCGGTTCTCGACGCTGAAAATGCTCGCAGCTTGCATGGATGGTGTCATCCCCTGTTGCGGCGTGCCGAGGCGAAATCGGCGAACCAGTCGAGGGCGGCAGGATTGCGCGTCGCATCCTTGCTCGCGACCTTGTGCAGCCGTTCACCGAGCAAGAGCTTGCGCACAGGCACTTCCATCTTCTTGCCCGTGAGCGTCATCGGGATTTCCGGAGCGACGACGATCTCGTCCGGAACGTGGCGTGGACTGCGCTCGCTACGCAAGCGGCGCACGATCTCCTTCTGCAGGTCGCCGGAGAACGCCTTGCCGGGTGCCATCTGGAGGAAGAGCGGCATGTAGTAGCCGCCGCCTTCCTCCTCGATGCAGACGATCAGGCTTTCGGCGATCTCCGGGAAGGTCTCGATGGTGCGGTAGATTTCCGCCGAACCGATCCGCACGCCGAACCGGTTCAGCGTGGCATCCGACCGTCCGAGCACGTAGGAGCCGCCGGTTTCGGTGAACCGCACCCGGTCGCCATGGCGCCAAATGCCGGGATAGACGTCGAAATAACTGTCGGTGTAGCGGGCAAAGTCCTCGTCGCCCCAGAAGAACAGCGGCATCGACGGCATGGGCTTGCGCACGACGAGTTCGCCGACTTCGCCGACGACCGGCCGGCCGTCCTCGTCGAAGGCGGCGGCGTCGCAGCCCAGCGCCGGGCACTGGATCTCGCCGGCCCGGGCCGGCAAGAGCACCGATCCGGCCAGCAGGCCGGAGCAGACCTCCGTGCCGCCGGATTGCGAGGTCGCATAGAGATCGGCGCCGACGGCATCCTGGATCCAGGCCAGTATCTCGGGCGTGGACGGCGAGCCGGTCAGGAACATCGATTTCAACGACGTGATGTCGAAATCCTCCCTCGGCCGGACGCCTTGCGCCCGCACGATCTGCATGAAGGTCGGCGAGACGCCGAAACTGGTGACGCGCGACCGTTCCATGATGCGCCACAGCGCGCCTGCATCGGGCCAGGTCGGGTGGCCATCGTAGAGCACCGCGCGGCCTCGCATCAGCGGACCGATCATCAGGGTGTTCCAGACCATCCAGCCGGTCGTGGAATAGCAGAAATAGGCGCCGCCGCGGGGCACATCGAGATGGAAGGCGGCAGACTTGCAGTGCTCGACGACGATGCCGTGATGACCCTGCACGATCGGCTTCGGCAGGCCCGTGGTGCCCGACGAGAAAAGGACCCAGAGCGGATGATCGGACGCCACGCGCGTGAACTCGAACGCATCGCGCGCAACCTCCGGGCCGTCCATCATGTCGTCCCATCCAAGCGTGGTACTGGCAAAGGCGGGACGCCCGGCGCCCGGCAGATAGTCGAGAACGACAAGGGTTTCCGCCGTTGGCAGGCGGGAAAGGATCTTTTCAAGGTCGCCGGTCCGGTCATAGTCCTTGCCGCCGTAGCGGTAGCCATTGACCGCCAGCACCAGCTTCGGCTCGATCTGGCTGAAACGGTCGATAACCGTCTGGGCACCGAACTCCGGGGCGGCCGAGGACCACGTCGCGCCGATGGCGGTTGCAGCCAGCATGGCGATCACGGTTTCCGGCAGGTTCGGCATGTAGGCGACCACGCGATCACCCGGTTCCAGGCCCATCGCGCGGAAACGGGTCGCCAGCTTGCGGACAGCGGCGCCGACCTCGGCCCAGGTCATCGAAGCCGGTTCGCGCAGCTCGCTCGAATGGTCGATCATGATCTCGCCATCGGCCGCCTCGCCCTCGTGGCGCAGCACGTGCTCGGCATAGTTCAGCCGCGTGCCCGTAAACCATCGGGTGCGCGGCATCGGATCGTCCGTCACGACGGATTCGATCCCGCCGTCGTGTATGATCTCGAACCAGTCCCAGACCGCCTGCCAGAAGCCGGCGATGTCCTCGACAGACCATTTCCAGAGGTCCATGTAGGTATCGAAGGCGTGACCGCGGCCCTTAAGCCAGGTCATGAAGGCGGTGATCTCGGCCGCCTCGCGGCGTTGCGCCGATGCCTCCCAGAGGATCTCGCCTTCCTTGACGACCCGCGGCGCGGTCACCGGAACCACTCCTGATCGGCGAATCCTTCCAGGCCCGGCAGCACCACCTGGGCACGATGGGATTCGGCCACCGCGTTGAAGGCCGCGGTGTCGTTCAGGCCCGTGGTCACGCCGACGGCGAGCGCGCCGGCTTCGCGCGCCATCCGGATCTCGAGACCCGGATCGTCACCGACGACCACCATTTCCTGCGGCGCCACGCCGGTCAGGTCGGTGATCATCGCGAGACCATTCGTGGACGGCTTGCCAAAGACGGTCGCCCTGGCGCCGGTGGTGTATTCGATCATGGCCGCGACAGCACCGGAAATGCCCAGCATGCGGCCCTTGGAGGAGGCAAAGAACGGCGCGACGGAGGCAGCGAAGACAGGCACGTTCTTGTCCCAGATGAGGGAGCAGATCGCCTCGACATCCTTGTTGGTGAATTCCCGGCACCAGCCGAGCATGATCGCCTCCACACCGGCCGCATCCTCCTGCGGCAGGACGACCTCGATACCGGCATCGCTGATCGGCACGCGCGTGCCTTCCGCTCCCATCACCATCACACGGCCAAAGCCACGGCTTTTCAGTTCGTGGGCGGCGACAGCGGCCGGTGTCAGGATATGACCCGCGTCGAGGACAAGGCCCGCGTCGGCCAGCAGCGGGTAATAATGCGCCGGCGGGAAAAACGTGCCGTTCGTGTAGGCGACCGCCGGCCGTCCCATGGCCTTGCAGGCATCCAGGGCGGCGACCGCACCCGGCAGGGCTTCGTAGGTGCCCTTTTCCTTGTCCATCATGGCCAGCGTGCCGTCGATATCGAAGACCGCGGCGCGGATCGGGTGCGTGTGCATCATCATCAGCCGTTCAGTTCGAGTTTGAGACCGGGTTTGGCAATCTTCACCGAGGAAATGTCCTTTCGCGCGGCCAGTTCGCGAATGAGATTCATCACAGGCCGTGTTCCCGGGTGATACCCGCGACGTGCTGGCCCTGCCGCGACCATGGCATCGACCTGGTCGGCCGGCATGACGGCGCGCAGGAGGAATTCCTCGTCGCTATAGCCTCTGCCGATCCGGGCGCGCAACTCGTCCAGGGAGGCCATCTTCGCCTCGCTCTCCAGTGCCCGCGCCCTCTTGGACGAGCGGATCCGGTCTTCGACGTCCTTGTCCATCGGCATGGCAGGGGTGCCGAAGCGCCCGAGGACATATCGCGTCACCTCGTCGGGCACCGTCTCGTAGCGCTCCTTGCCGGTAACGTTGAGCATCGCCTGCGTGGCCACCAGCTGGCTGAACGGCGTGACCATGATCGGATAGCCGAATTCGGCGCGCACCCGGACGACCTCTTCAAGCACTTGCGGCAGCAAGTGCCCGCGTCCGGTTTCACGCAATTGCCGCGTCAAGGTTCCCATCACGCCGCCCGGGATCTGGTGGCGGAAGTAGCCGCGGTCGTAATCGCCCGGGCCGCGATGCGACAGCCCCTCCGCGCCGGCCAGCGCCGTGAAATAGGCATCCATTTCGCGCACGGCCTCGTCATCGACATCCACGGTATGGCCGAGGTCGCGCAGGTTGGCGATGGTCGGCGCCATGGCCGGCTGGCCCGTTCCATTGGCCGCGGAGGACGAGGAGGTATGGAGGCAGGGCACGCCGGCATCGGCCGCGGCGAGGTAGGAAAAGGACGCCAGCCCGATTGTCGTGTGCGAGTGGAACTCGAGGGGCACCGGACCGGCCGCCGTCAAGAGCGCCGGGAACAACGTTGCCGCCCGGTCCGGCGAAATCAGCCCGCCCGGATCCTTGACGTAGAGCTTGTCGAACCTGCCCGTCGCGCAAAGTTCGCGCGTCTTCTGCACCCAGTGGGCATCGTCGTGCAACGGCGACAGGGTGAAGGTCAGCGCCGCCACGATCTGCTCGCCGCCGGCCTTGCGCGTGATATCGGCCATGTTCAGCATGGCGGGCGTGTTGTTCATAGGGTCCATGACCGCGAACCGGCGAATGCCGTTCTTGACCAGGAGGCGAAAGGCGAACTCCATCAGTTCCTCGCTCGCCACTTCCCAGGAGATGAACCGCATGCCGGTGGTCAGGAAGCTCAGCGGCGTCTCCGGCGTCGCCTCGCGGAACAGCCTGAGGCGTTCCCAGGGGTCCTCCTTCTTGAACCGGACGGCGACCGCCATGTGCGTCGACGTGGTGAAGTCGATCGCCTCGAAGCCGATCCGCTCCATCACCGGGGCGATCTGCAGCATCATCCCGGTATCCAGGCCGGTTGCTCCCCAGTTCGACTGGTTGCCGTCACGCACGGTGGTATCGATGAGTGAGACCCGGCTCATGCGGCCTTCTCCTTGTGGAAGCGGTTCAGGAATGCCGGCAGGAAGGCAGTGTCGACGCCGCCGTCGACGAACTGGGTGTTCGCCATGATCGCGGCATGCAGATCCCTGTTGGTGGTGATACCGTCGATCCGGCAGACGGCGAGCGCCGTGCGCATGGCGGCGATGGCGCCGGAACGGCTGTTGCCGTGCGTGATCAGCTTGGCAACCATGGAATCGTAGAACGGCGGGATCATCGCGCCGGTTTCGATATGCGTATCCACCCGAAGGCCGGGCAGGAAGGGGAACCACGCCTCGCTCACACGGCCGGGACTCGGCATGAAGCCATTGTCCGGGTCCTCGGCATTGAGCCGGCACTCGATGGCGTGACCGGAGATCACGATATCGTCCTGGGCGAGGTCGAGCGCCCTGCCCTCGGCAATGGCGATCTGCAGCGCAACGAGGTCGAGTCCCGTTACAGCCTCGGTGACCGGGTGTTCCACCTGGATGCGGGCATTCATCTCGAGGAAATAGAACTCCCCGCGTTCGACATCGACAAGAAACTCGACCGTGCCGAGCGAGCGGTACCGGATATGGCGGGCGAAGGCGACGGCGGCGGCCAGAAGGTCGTTGCGAAGCCTTTCCGGCAGGTTCGGCGCCGGCGCTTCCTCGACAACCTTCTGGTAGCGCCGCTGGACCGAGCAGTCGCGCTCCCCGGCGTGCAACACGGTTTGCCCGTCCGATATGATCTGGACCTCGACGTGGCGGCCGACCGTGACGTATCGCTCCAGGTAGACGCGGCCGTCGCCAAAGGCGGATGTCGCCTCGGCAATGGCCATGTCCAGCATGGCCGGCAGGTCTTCGGCGCGGTCGACCCGCTTCATGCCCTTGCCGCCACCGCCGGCCACCGCCTTGATCAGCATGGGATAGCCGACGAGGTCGGCGATGACGAGCGCTTCCTCGACCGTTTCCGCCGATCCGCCCGGCACCAGGGGCACCCCGGCCTGCTCGGCATGCGTTCGCGCCGTCAGCTTGTCGCCGACCGCGTCCAGGTTGGCGACATCGGGACCGATGAAGATCAGATCATGGTCGGCGCAGGCCTGGGCCAGCGCCCGGTTTTCGGACAGAAAACCGTAGCCCGGATGGATGGCATCGCAGCCAGTGGCCTTCGCCGCCTCGACCACGGTGCCGACCCGCAGGTAGCTTTGCGCCGACGGTGCGGGTCCCAGGCAGACAGCACGGTCGGCCAGATTCGCACCCAGCGAGGCCCGGTCGGCCTCCGAAACGCCAAGCACGGTCTCGATACCGAGGGCGCGGCAGGTCCGGATCACGCGAACGGCGATCTCGCCCCGGTTTGCGATGAAGATACGCTTGATCGTGGCCATGCCGCGCTCCGCCGGATCAGGCCGCCTGAACGCGGATCAGCGCCTGGCCGTGTTCGACGAGCTGGCCATCCTGGGCGACGATCTCGGTGACCGTGCCGGCAACGCCGGCGGTGACCGAGTTCATCAGCTTCATGACCTCGATGATGCCGATCACCGTATCGGCGGTGACCCGGTCGCCGACCCTGATGAACGGATCGGCGCCCGGCTTCGGCGCACGGTAGAAGGTGCCAAGCAGCGGCGCGGGGATTTCCGATCCGCCACCGGATGCCGTCACGGGGGCGGCAACCGCCTCCGGCGCCTTGCGGGCCGGCGCGACCGCCGGCGCACCGGCGGCAAGGGCATCGGCCGGTTCCGCAGGAGCGCCATGGGCCGGTACCGCGCCACGACGGATTTCCAGCTTGAGGTCGCCCATCTCGAGCTTCAGCTCGTTGAAGTTCGACCCATCGATCAGGCGCAGAATGTCGTCGATGTCCTTTTGCGAAAGTTCGGCCATCGCCGGGCTCCTCCTCTGTGCCGGGTGGCGCGGTCAGGCCGCGCCCAATACCCTTCGGCCATCCGTCGAACGCGGTGGCGCCTCCGAACAACAGGCTAGGTTAGCGCTCATGGGGCGTTCAATTCTTGACGGGTAAAAATTTCACAGGGTGAAACATCTGCGTGCTGCTTCGCTGGCGACCCTTGTCTCTCCAAACAGGGACGGGATCCGGGATTCACGGCCAGGGCACCGCAGTAGTCGGCACCAATCCGGACCGCCCTGCCTCACCAATGGAAGCAGGTCGAAAGCGCTGGACGGTCTGGTTTTCTTGGTGAGCGCGCAGGGGTTCGAACCCTGGACCTACTGATTAAAAGTCAGTTGCTCTACCAGCTGAGCTACGCGCTCCCCACGGCTGGCCGAACCGGCCCCCGGAAAGTGGCCGGACCATATTGAGAGGCCGCCGGGGGGTCAATACAAAAAACCCGCAATAACCGACAAAATCCAAGGCATGCGGGGCTTTGACCCACGCCCGGCCCCGGCCATCGAGGCCACCGATCCCGCGCCGTCACTTCGCGTAGGCGGCAATCAGCTGGCGTACACGGGTATCCCGCTCGCGGCCGCTGTCGCCGCCCATGACGACGACGATGAAACGCTTGCCGCGACGGGTGACCGAGGTGACGATGTTGAAGCCCGAGGCGCGGATGTAGCCGGTCTTGATGCCGTCGACGCCGGGATCACCCAGGAGCCGGTTGTGGCCACGGATCGTCCGGCCGTTGTAGCTGAACTGCGTCATGTCGAAGTAGCCGAAGTATTGCGGAAACCGCTTGCGCAGCAGGATGCCGAGGCGGGCCATGTCGCGGGCCGTGGTGACCTGCGCGTTGTCGGGCAGGCCGGAGGCATTGCGAAACCGCGTCCGGCTCATGCCGAGCGCCTGGGCCTTCGCCGTCATGACGGTCGCGAAGGCGCTTTCCGAGCCGGCCAGCGCTTCGCCCACGGCCGCGGCGACGTCATTGGCCGACTTGATGGCCAGGGCGCGGATGGCGGTATCGACCGGCAGGTCGTCGCCCGCCTTCAGCCCGAGCTTCGAGGGCGGCTGGCGGGCGGCATGGGCGGAAACCGGAATCGTTCCGTCCCGCGAAACCCTGCCGCTCTCGATCGCCTCGAACAGGAGGTAAAGCGTCATCATCTTGGTGAGCGACGCCGGGAAACGCGGCGTGTCCGCGGCCTCGGCAAAGACCTCGTTGCCGGTATCGGCGTTGACGACCAGGGCTGAATACTTGCCTGAAAGCGGCGCGAACTCGACGACATCGACGCCCTGGCAGGCCGACAGGACCACCATGGCCAGCAATGTCAGCAGTGCGGGCAGGCGCCGGGCGAACTTGAATGATGCTTGCAAGGGTATCCCCACCGGTCCCCGTTGGAATTGCACCGCCCCTGCCCCGGAAACGGCCGTTGCCGGAGTCATATCCTGCCGGCGGGCGGCCTTCAAGACGGCTACCAGCCGCCTCCTCCCCCGCCGCCGCCACCGCCGCCGGAAAACCCGCCGCTACCGCCGGAAAATCCCGACGAGGAGGATTTCGGCGCCGGGATGGACGCCGCCAGGCTCGATTCGAGCCCCGCGGTGACATGGCCGATCGACCTGCCGAAATCATCGGCGTTGAACGAATGGCCGGAATACCAGCGCGGCCCGTAGTAGCCCACGGCGGCAGCC
The DNA here is from genome assembly GCF_002727065.1 of Zhengella mangrovi. GTDB lineage: Bacteria > Pseudomonadota > Alphaproteobacteria > Rhizobiales > Rhizobiaceae > Zhengella > Zhengella mangrovi. The sequence goes on from NZ_PDVP01000002.1 coordinate 122,027, forward strand.
GTTCCCGCCGCGGCGGCCGTCACCAGCCAGGTCTGGAAAGCCTGCGTCCACGGTTTTTCGAGCCGCAGGGCCACGGCATAGGGCAAGAGGGTCTCGTAGTGCTCGGGCGACATGGCCGGCGCGCCCTTGAGGTTCATGCGGTCCGATTCGGCAAGCCGGATATAGGTCTTCAGTCCCTCGATGCCGTCCATCATGCGGCGCCCGAGCGGTGTCGGCGCGCCCATCAGCACGTAGAAGAGCCCGTTGAGGACCGCCAGCGCCAGCAGGCCGCCCGCCAGCAAGGGCAACCGGTCCTCGACGATGGAGGAGACCAGGCCACCGCCAAAGGAGAACAGCATCACCAGGACGAGACCGGAGGTCCAGACGGCCTTGATCTTGCCTGCCAGGCCGGAACTGAAATCGCGCGCCACGTTGGCAATGACAACCGTGGCGATGACCGAGGCAATGCCGAGGAACGCCACGAGCGCGATTTCCTCCTCGGCGAGATTGCCGAGCAAAATGGTGACGCCAAGCACGACGACCGACAGCGCGATGCCACCGACGACCCAACCGAGGTTGCGGATGTAGAAGGCGTTGCGGTGCTCGCGCTCCATGGCGGCGGAAAACGAACTCTGCATGGTCTTGACCCGCGGACCGTCGGCCTTCGCCAGCCTGAGACGGCCACCGCCGCCGCGCACGCTCTTCAGCAGTGCCGCCTCGCCCACCGGGAGGGAAAGCGGCGGCGGTTTGCCATCCTCCAGCACGATGGTCGTCTTGTCGCCGACATCCTCGAGGCGGACGTGCCCCTTGACGGCGAGGTTGAGGATGCCGGCGGCGATGGCGCCCCATCCACCCCCGGCCAGCCCCTTGCGGTCGATGTAGCTGGTCAGCGCCGGCGAAATGCCTTCCGGCGCATCCCAGCGCGGCACGATGACGCCGGCGGGAAGGTCGCGGCCGACGCGCCACCAGCCGAAAAGGTAATAGGCCAGCACCAGCATCAGCCCGCTGCCGAGCACCACGAGATCCCGGTTCTCGCGCACCCAGTAGCCCAGTTCGTCAACCTGGGTCGGTTGCGGCACCAGCTCCTTGGCGAACCCGACCCCGACCGTCATGCCTTCGCGCGGACGCAGGGGCCGCGTGGACCGGAACTCGACCGTATTCCGGTCGGCGGACACCTGGGCCAGGGCATTGTTCGCGGTCGAGCCATAAGCGCCGGTGTAGGATACGGTATCGTCGATCTTCCCGCCCGGCGGCAGGGTGACGGTGGCCCGCACGTCCTGGATGTCGAAGTCCCAGCCGTTGCCGGTGACGTTCCAGAGCAGTTCGTCGTGGTCGTCGAAGAAGCGGATCTGGCGGTCCGTGGTATAGGCGATCTCGTATTCATAGAAGCCGGGATCGAGGAAGACATTGGCATCGCCGATGTAGACGCGCGCGATCTTGCGGTTGCGCTCGATATGATAGGGCTCCGGCCGGCCGCCACGCTTGACCGAGGTGACGGTGAAACCGACCTGGTGCAGGCGGCCATCGGGCCCCTCGAACTGCAAGGGAAAATCACGGTAGATGCCGCGGCGGATCTGCCGCCCCTCGGCGTGGACGCGGATATCTTCGCGCACGGCGAGTGTTCCATCCTGGCCGATCGTCACGGCCGAGCGGAACTGGGAGATGAATTCCTCGGCACTGGCCGGCGCGGCATTGGCCCATGCGGCGGCCAGGAGGAGGAGAAGCGCGACGGACCGCACGGCGCCAGCCATCGGAGATGCCCCTCTCATTTGTCGAAGCTGACCTCCGGCACGGCGCGATCGGACGCGTTCTCGATCTCGAAATAATCAGCCATGCCGAACTTGAACGTGCTGGCGACGAGGTTGGAGGGAAAGCTTTCCACGCGGACGTTCAGGTCGCGGGCCGCGCCGTTGTAGTAACGGCGCGCCATCTGCAACTCGCCCTCGATCTTGTCGAGCGTGCCCTGGAGATCGCGGAAATTCTCGTTCGCCTTGAGGTCGGGATAGGCCTCGGCCACGGCCATCAGGCGACCGAGGGCCTGCGACAGCATGCCTTCGGCGGCCGCCCTTCCCGCGACGTCATCGGCCGGGACCGACTGCGCCCTGGTGCGCATCTCGGTCACGCGCTGCAGCGTTTCCTGCTCATGCGCGGCGTAGCCCTTCACCGTGTTGACGATGTTGGGGATCAGGTCGGCGCGGCGCTTGAGCTGCACGTCAATGCCGGACCAAGCCTCGCGCACCATCTGGCGCGCCTTGACGAGGCCGTTGTAGGTCATGACCGCATAGAGCGCGAGCACGACGAGAATGCCAATGCCGATCAGGTCCATACCGATTCCCCCTGTTCAAACCGGGCGAATGGTAACACCGCTTCGTGACAGTGTCGCGTGACGGCTGCTACACGAGGCGGCTTTGTTCCACCGCCGCGGTGATGAAGCTGGCGAAGAGCGGATGGGGCTCGAAGGGCCGTGACTTGAGTTCGGGGTGGTACTGCACGCCGATGAACCAGGGATGGTCGGCATATTCGACCGTTTCCGGCAGAACGCCGTCCGGCGATAGGCCCGAGAAGACCAGCCCGCAGGATTCCAGCCGCTCCATGTAGTCGACGTTGACCTCGTAGCGGTGGCGGTGACGTTCGGAAATGGCGGTGGAGCCGTAGATGCCGGCGATCCGCGTGCCTTCCTTCAGCTTCGCCGGATAGGCGCCGAGACGCATGGTTCCGCCAAGATCGCCGGAGGACTTGCGCTTTTCCAGCATGTTGCCCTTCAGCCATTCGGTCATTAGGCCGACGACCGGCTCGTTGGTGGGGCCGAACTCGGTGGACGACGCCTTGCCGATGCCCGCGAGCGACCGGGCGGCCTCGATGCAGGCCATCTGCATGCCGAAACAGATGCCGAAATAGGGCACCTTGCGCTCGCGCGCGAACTTGGCCGCGAGGATCTTGCCTTCCGCACCGCGCTCGCCGAAGCCGCCGGGAACGAGGATGCCGTGGACCTTTTCCAGCCAGGGCGCGGGATCTTCCTTCTCGAAGATTTCCGCTTCGATCCACTCCAGCTTGACGCGGACACGGTTGGCCATGCCGCCGTGCGCCAGCGCCTCGATGAGCGACTTGTAGGCGTCCTTGAGGCCGGTGTACTTGCCGACGACGGCAATGGTCACCTCGCCTTCCGGGTTGTGAATCCGGTCGGAGACCTCCTGCCAGCGCTCCATGCGCGGCTTGGGCGCAGGGTCGATGCCGAAGGCGGACAGCACTTCGCCGTCGAGACCCTCGGCGTGATAGGCAATCGGTACATCGTAGATGTTGGCGACGTCGAGCGCCTGGATGACGGCGCTTTCCCGCACGTTGCAGAACAGCGACAGCTTGCGGCGCTCTTCCGACGGGACCGGCCGGTCGGCACGCACCAGCAGGATGTCCGGCGCGATGCCGATGGAGCGCAGTTCCTTGACGGAATGCTGCGTCGGCTTGGTCTTCAGTTCGCCCGCCGCCGGGATATAGGGCATGAGCGTCAGGTGGATGTAGATCGCCTGGCCGCGCGGCAGGTCGTTGCCGAGCTGGCGGATCGCTTCCAGGAAGGGCATCGCCTCGATGTCGCCGACCGTGCCGCCGATCTCGCACAGGACGAAATCGTAGTCGTCGTTGCCCTCGATGACGAAATCCTTGATCTCGTTCGTCACGTGCGGGATGACCTGGACGGTGGCGCCGAGGTAGTCGCCGCGCCGTTCCTTGTCGATGATGTTCTTGTAGATGCGGCCGGTGGTGATGTTGTCCTGCTGGTTCGCAGACCGGCCGGTAAACCGCTCGTAGTGGCCGAGATCGAGGTCGGTTTCCGCCCCGTCGTCGGTCACAAAGACTTCGCCATGCTGATAGGGCGACATCGTGCCCGGATCAACGTTGAGATAGGGGTCGAGTTTCCTGATCCGCACACGGTAGCCACGCGCCTGAAGCAGTGCGCCCAGCGCTGCCGCAGCGATGCCTTTGCCGAGGGAGGAAACCACGCCGCCAGTGATAAAAACATATCGCGCCATGGGATTGGAGGGTTATCGCGATGGAGCCGATTCCGCCAGTCAAAAAATTCCCGATCCTGAAATTTTCCACCTGTCTTGTCGGCCTGCCGGGCAAACAAAAAGGCCGGCGCAGCGGCCGGCCTTTCAAGGATTGGCTTAAAAGCGCGTCAGAGCACGACGACTTCGGCACCCATCTTCACCTTCTCGAACAGTTCGATGACATGGGCATTGATCATCCGGAAGCAACCGTTCGACGAGGCCGTACCGATCGACTGCGGCGCCGTTGTGCCGTGGATGCGGATATGGGTGTCGTTCTTGCCCTGGTAGAGGTAGATGGCGCGGGCGCCCAGCGGATTGTCCGGCCCGCCATCCATGCCGTCCTTGTATTTCCCGTATTTTTCCGGCGACCGCTTGATCATGTCGGCGGTGGGAATCCAGCGGGGCCATTCCTGCTTGTCGCCCACGGTGGCACGCCCGGTGAAGCCGAGACCTTCCTTGCCGACAGCCACGCGGTAGCGCGTGGCACGGAACGGGCTCTCGACGTAGAACAGTTCCTTGGTGGCCGACTTGATGACGATGGTGCCCGGCTTGTAGCCGGCGAAGAGCACGGTCTGCGGCGCGAACTTCGCCTCGTATTTCGAATCGGGCGAAACCTTCGCCTTTTTCGTCGTCACAGCGGCGATCTTGCGGGAAATCGCGGTCTTCTTCGCGGCTGCCTTCCTGGATTTCAGCGATTTCGCCTTCTTGCCGGTCCTCAGCGCGGACTGGGGCGTCTTGTTCAGGCTGGCGGACGGCTTGATGTCACGCTTGAACGCGCGCAGGTCGGTTTCGGCGCTGGCGGGCGAAATCCCGAGCAGGATCAGCGCGGCCAGAATGGCAAGAATGGTACGGAACGGCGTCATGGCGAACTCGGCAATGGGGACGGCGCAGGCACGCACGTCGGGTTTTCAGGCATGGTGCGAATCTAGAAGAATCCGGGTCGAACCACAAGATCGAATCGCGCAATGCTTGCATGAAATTGCCCGCCCGCGTGGCGATGTGTGACGCCTGTCACCGGGCTGCATCACCTGTATCGCGCTGGACCGGCCAGGCGCAGCGGACAAGAAAAAAGCCGGCCCGCAAGTAGCGGACCGGCTTCTTCCCGATTGCAAGGGTGGGTGTCAGTTGATGCTGGCGACCCGTGCCTGCTGCCTGCGGCGCTGGTCGGGCGGGGTCGCCTCTTCCAGCAGGCGGTGCATGGCCTGCTCCACCGTCATCGACTCCTGGTCGCGCGAGCCGAGCCGGCGCAGGTTGACCGTGCCTTCCTCCGCCTCGCGCTTGCCGCAGACGAGGATCACCGGGACCTTGGCGAGGCTGTGCTCGCGGACCTTGTAGTTGATCTTCTCGTTGCGCAGGTCCGCCTCCACCACGAGGCCGGCCTCCTTCAGCCGCGCGGCCACATCGCGCGCGTAGTCGTCGGCGTCGGAGGTGATCGTCGCGACCACGACCTGCGTCGGGGCGAACCACAGCGGCATGTGGCCGGCGTAGTTTTCCAGCAGGATGCCGAGGAAACGCTCCATGGACCCGCAGATGGCGCGGTGGATCATGACCGGCTGGCGCTTCTCCGACCGGTCGTCGATGTAGAAGGCACCGAAGCGCTCCGGCAGGTTGAAGTCGACCTGGGTGGTGCCGCACTGCCATTCGCGGCCGATGGCATCCTTCAGGACATATTCGAACTTCGGCCCGTAGAAGGCACCCTCGCCCGGGTTGATGCCGGTCCTGATGCGGCCGCCGGACTTGTCCTCGATCTGCTTGAGGACCGCGGTCATCACCTCCTCGGCGTGATCCCAGTTCTCGTCGGAGCCGACGCGCTTTTCCGGCCGCGTGGACAGCAGCACCGTGATCTCGTCGAAGCCGAAGTCGGCATAGGTCGACAGGATCAGATCGTTGATGCGCATGCATTCGGAGGCGAGCTGCTCCTCGGTGCAGAAGATGTGGGCATCGTCCTGTGTGAAGCCGCGCACGCGCATCAGCCCGTGCAGCGCGCCGGACGGTTCGTAGCGGTGTACGTTGCCGAATTCCGCCAACTTGATCGGCAGTTCCTTGTAGGACTTCAGGCCGTGCTTGAAGATCTGAACGTGGCCGGGGCAGTTCATCGGCTTGATGGCGAAGACGCGGTGGTCGGCCTCCTCGTCATCGGGGTTGGTGAAGGCATGGGCGGATTTCACCGCGAACATGTTCTCCTGGTACCAGCCCCAGTGGCCGGAGGTCTCCCACAGGCTCTTGTCGAGGATCTGCGGCGCGTTGACCTCGTCGTAGCCCTGCTCGTTCAGGCGGCGGCGCATGTAGGAGACGAGGCTCTGGAACATGCGCCAGCCCTTGGCGTGCCAGAAGACGACGCCGGGGCCCTCGTCCTGGAAATGGAACAGGTCCATCTCGCGTCCGAGCTTGCGGTGGTCGCGCTTCTCTGCCTCCTCCAGCATGTGGATGTAGTCTTCCAGCTGCTGCTGGTCGGCCCAGGCGGTGCCGTAGATGCGGGTCAGCATCGGGTTGTTGGAATCGCCGCGCCAGTAGGCGCCGGCGACCTTCATCAGCTTGAACGCCGTGCCGACCTGGCCGGTGGAGACCATGTGCGGGCCACGGCAGAGATCGAACCAGTCGCCCTGGTGGTAGATCTTGACGTCCTGGTCTTCCGGAATGGCGTCGACCAGTTCCACCTTGAAGTTCTCGCCCTTGCCGGCAAACACGTCCTTTGCCTTGTTGCGCGACCAGACCTGCTTGGTGAACGGCCGGTTGCGCGCGATGATCTCCTTCATCTTCTTCTCGATCTTCGGCAGATCGTCGGGCGTGAAGGGCTCGTTGCGGGCAAAATCGTAGTAGAAGCCGTTCTCGATCACCGGGCCGATGGTCACCTGGGTTCCCGGCCACAGTTCCTGCACGGCCTCGGCCATGACGTGGGCGGCATCGTGGCGGATGAGCTCCAGCGCGCGCGGATCATCGCGCGTCACGATCTCGATTTCGCCGGCGTCCACGGGATCGGCGAGATCGCGCAACTCGCCGTCGAGCGCAATCGCGACGGCCTTCTTGGCCAGCGATTTCGAGATGCTCTCGGCGACATCGCGGCCGGTCGCGCCGGCGGGATAGTCGCGCCGGGAACCATCGGGAAATGTCAGGGATACGGCATCGGCCATGGGTCTGTCTCCTGTTGTCCAGTCCCGCCTACGGTCGCGGGTGGGTTTTCGGCCCTGATGCGCGGGCCGGATTCGCGGCCTATCTAGCCATCCGGGTCCGCCCCGTAAAGAGCGGGGCAATGATATCGGTCACTGACAGCGACAATTCGTCCGGCCTAAGGTTTGCCGGCGGGGAGCGAACAGGAGCCATGTCATGAACATCGAAATCCTGCAGCCCCGGCCATGGGACCTCGTCGGGTCCACCATCCTGATCGCCGGCAATGCCGTCGCCTTCGAGGGCCACCTGACGATCCGGGTGTCGGAAGGCCATGCCGAGTACACCGGCACCGCAGCCGCCGGCGCGACATCTATCCGGCCCTTCCAGGGGTCGGTCACCATTCCGCCCGGCCCGGCCTTCATGCTCAACCGCCTGTTCGTCACCGTGACGGACGATTCCGGCGGCGGCGATGGCGGGACCCCGCCGACAGTCGTCGTTCCCGTGCTCTACGGCCCGATGATCCTCGACGGCTATGCCGGCTACTGGCAGCACACCGTGGCCAGCGGAGAAACGCTGTCGTCGATCGCCAGGGACTATTTCGAGGGCGACGCGTCGCAATACACCGTCATCCACCAGGCCAACCAGCACATCATCTCCAACCCGGACCTGATCGTTCCCGGCCAGGTGCTGCGCATACCCCGCACCGCGTGATGCGCCGTCTCAGTGGCCGTGATCGTGGCGGTGGCGGCCATTGCGCCAGAAGCGCCACGGCGTCCACCAGTGCTGATCGGGCGCCAGCACCTCGGGCACGTTGTCAATACCGCAGGTGCCGCCGGGACCGCAGCGCCCGACGCGGAACAGCGTCAGCCAGCCGCCGTTCCACAGGCCATGGCGGGCAATGGCCTCGTATCCGTATTCGGAACAGGTCGGCATGTGGCGGCAGGAATTGCCGATGAAGCCGGACAGCGTGAGCTGGTAGAGCCGGATGAACCCGGTGCCGAACAGGCGGCCGGGCGTCTTCGGCCACGCGCCGGCCCAGTTTCGTCCGCGGTGGCCGATAGTGGTCATGGTCAGGCGGCAGCCGCCTTCCGGTCGATCTGGTCGAGGCAGTCGACCACGGCATCGAAGGTCAGCATGGTGGAGGCATGACGTGCCTTGTAATCGCGCACGGGCTCCATGTATTTCAGGTCGGCGAAGCGGCCTTCCGGCGGCGGACCGTTCTCCTTGAGCATCCTGCGCATGGTCTCGCGGACCTGGCGCAGTTCGTCCGCCGTGGCACCGACGATGTTCTGCGCCATGATGGACGACGAGGCCTGGCCAAGCGCACAGGCCTTCACGTCGTGCGCGAAACCGGTCACCACACCGTCGTTCACCTTGAGATCGACCGTCACGGTCGATCCGCAGAGCTTGGAATGGGCCGTCGCCGTGGCGTCGGGGTCGGCCAGGCGCGGCATGCGCGGGATGTTGCCGGCAAACCCGAGGATCTTGGCATTGTAGACGTCGTCGATCATGACCGCTTCGTCCTTCTTGACGCGTTCGGCAAGACAAATGCCGCGGAACGCATCTTTGATTTCGTCACTCGCAGACTATATAAGGTCTGGTCAGGCCGCGCGGCAAGCTGTGCGAAGGAACAGCATCACCCAAGGCCGGCAGGAAACGCCGCAGGTCGGCAGGTTTCGGAAAATTCCGGAAAACCGTTGCAGGCAGTGGTCCGTTCAACTCGTTCCTCCGTATCTTGAGAGGAACTACGGGAGACGCCTCGTCATGGATGCCATCGTTACCAACATTTCTTCCCTGACCGACACCATCAAGACAGACACAATGGAAGACCGGCCGAGCCGCGAAGAAGCGGAAGCCGCCGTGCGCACCCTGTTGCGCTGGGTCGGCGACAACCCGGATCGCGAGGGCCTCCTCGACACGCCCGCCCGCGTGGTCAAGGCGTACGAGGAGATGTTCTCCGGCTACGGCGCCAACGCCGCCGAGGAACTGGGCCGCACCTTCGAGGAAGTGGCGGGCTATGACGACATGGTCATCGTGCGCGACATCCAGTTCCATTCCCATTGCGAACATCACATGGTGCCGATCATCGGCCGCGCCCATGTCGGCTACCTGCCGGACGGCAAGGTGCTCGGCCTGTCGAAGATCGCGCGCGTGGTACACATCTTCGCCCGCCGCCTGCAGACCCAGGAAGCGATGACGGCGCAGATTGCCGCCACCATCCAGGACGTGCTAAATCCGCGCGGCGTCGCGGTGCTGATCGAGGCCGAGCACATGTGCATGGCCATGCGCGGCATCCGCCAGCAGGGGTCGACCACCACGACCTCCACCTTCACCGGCGCCTTCCGCGACAACCCGGAAGAGCAGGTGCGCTTCTTCACCCTGGCACGGGACATGGGCCGCCGCTGAGGCGCCAGCCGGTTCCGAGCCGCCGCGACACGGGACCGGCCATGACCGATACCGCCTTCAAGGCCCCCTCTTCCGACAAGCATGTCCTCGAGACCGGCGCGGATTTCACGCCGCGCTTCGATGCCAACGGGCTCGTCACCGCCGTCGTGACGGATGCGGACGACGGCGAACTGCTGATGGTCGCCTTCATGAACGCCGAAGCCCTGGCGCTGACACTCGAAACCGGGCTGGCGCATTACTGGTCGCGGTCGCGCAAGGCCTTGTGGAAGAAGGGCGAGACCTCCGGAAACATGCAGGAGGTGGTCGAGATGCGCACCGACTGCGACCAGGACGCGGTCTGGCTGAAGGTTCGCGTTGGCGGACACGATGCGACCTGCCACACAGGCAAGCGGTCCTGCTTCTACCGCATCGCATCGCTCGCGGACGGCGGGCCGCATCTCGCCGACGACGGCACACCGCGGCGATTTGACGCCGAAACCGTCTACGGAAAAGACCAGTAACGCGGCAGTTGCCGAAAAACCGGCCGATTTGATTCCGAATTTACCAGTCGTTGAATAAAATCAGCGATACTGGAAATATCGATAGGAGGCTGGCATGCAGCTCTGGGCCATGTCCCACAAGGAAAAGCCTGCCGCGCACACAGGGGCGCCGCCCCCGGTCCTGACCCAGGATCCGCCAGCCCCTGCCCCCGCTTCACGGAAGAAGGGAATCGCGCTTGCCCTCGGCGGCGGCGCTGCCCGCGGCTGGGCCCATATCGGCGTTCTGCGCGCGCTCGATGAGGCGGAGGTGCCGGTGGGCATGATTGCCGGAACCTCGATCGGCGCACTGGTCGGCGGCTGCTACCTTGCCGGAAAGCTGGACGAACTGGAAGAATTCGCGCGCAGCCTGACGCGGCGCCGGCTGCTGGGCCTGCTCGACCTGAACTTCGGCGGCAACGGCCTGCTTGGCGGCATGCGGCTGGACGCACGGATGCGCGAACACATGGAAGGCCTGACCTTCAAGGATCTGCCGGCCCCCTTTGTCTGCGTGGCGACCGAGATCATGACCGGCCACGAGATCTGGCTGCACAGCGGCTCGCTGATCACCGCCATGCGCGCGTCCTACGCGCTGCCCGGCGTCTTCGAACCCGTCGTCAGCAATGGACGCACGCTGGTCGACGGGGCGCTGGTCAACCCGGTGCCGGTGTCGGTCTGCCGGGCCTACGAGCAGCGGCTGGTGATCGCCGTGAACCTGCACTACGACCTGTTCGGCCGTGCTGCGGTGGTGAAGCACGCGGCAACGGCCGCGGACAACGACGACGCCGAGGCGGCGGAAACACCGCCGGCCAACGAGAAACCGGCACGGCTCGGCATCACCGGCGTCATGGTGGAAGCCTTCAACATCATCCAGGACCGCATCTCGCGGGCCCGCCTGGCGGGCGATCCGCCGGACCTGTCGCTTTTCCCGGCGCTCTCGCAGGTCGGCCTGACGGAATTTCACCGCGCCGCCGAAGCCATCGAGCTGGGCTATGCCGAAACGATGCACCGTATGGCCGACATCAAGCGGCTCCAGTCCGTCAGCGTCTGATCGTCACCCGATCTCCGCCGCATCCAGCAGCCGGTACTGCACCCGCACCTGCCCGTTCCAGTGATTGAGGCCGAGCGTCCCGGCCGTGTGGATCATCCGGCCGCGGCTCGCCGCCAGGAAGCGTCCCAGGTCCGTGTCGGCGGCACGAAAGGCCATGGCATCGATGCGCCGGCCGGTCTGCGACTGCAGCGAGACGCGCAAATGCGCGCCGGCATTGCCCACCGGCTGGACCGCCGTGACCGTGTGGCGCGGCATGGCAAAAACGGGCTGAGCATGGCCAGCACCGTAAGGCCCGGCCTGTTCGAGCAGGTCCATCAGCTTTACCGTGGCGCCGTCAGCCGTCAGCGCGGCGTCGATCTTGAGCGACTGGGTGGCGACGAGCTGGTCGACCGCTGCCCGTGAACGTTCCTCGAAAAATGCCCGCAGATCGCCAAGGCGCGCCCGCTCGACCGTGATGCCGGCCGCCATGGCATGGCCGCCGCCCTTGACCAGCAGACCCTCCCTGACAGCCTCGCCGACGAGGCGGCCGAGATCGAAGCCGGGGATCGACCGGCCCGACCCCGTGCCCCGGCCGTTCACGTCGAAGGCGATGGCGAAGGCGGGACGGCGGGCAAAGTCCTTCAGGCGCGAGGCGATCAGCCCGGCGATTCCCGGGTGCCAGTCGGTGCTTTCGGTGACGAGCACGGCCGGACCGGCGCCGTGCAGCATTTCCGCCTCGGCCTGGGCGCGGGCATCGGCCAGCATGGCCTGCTCCATGGCCTGGCGTTCCTGGTTCAGCGCATCCAGACGGCCGGCGATCTCGCGCGTTTCGCCTGGATCGTCGCTCGCCAGCAGGCGGCTGCCGAGGGCGGCGTCGCCAATCCGTCCACCGGCATTGATCCGCGGTCCGAGGGCGAAACCGAAATGCCAGGGGGCGATGGGTTCGCCGATGCGCGCAACGGCGGCCAGCGCCGCCATGCCGGGCGTGTGAAGGCTGCGGGCCACCTGGACACCCTTGGTCACGAAGGCGCGGTTGACGCCTTTCAGCGGCACGACATCGCAAACCGTGGCCATGGCGACGAGATCGAGCATGCCGAGAAGGTCCGGCGGCGGCTTGCCCCTGCGCGCGCGGATCAGGCTCGACACGCGCACCAGTGCCAGGAAGACGACGCCCGCGGCACACAGGTGCCCTTGTCCGGACAGATCGTCGTCGCGGTTGGGATTGACCACGGCGGTCGCGCCGGCTGGCGGCTCAGCCAGCATCTGGTGGTGATCGAGCACGACGACATCGGCGCCCGCCCCGACGGCGGCGGCGATGGCCTCGGCGCTGTTGGAGCCGCAGTCGACGGTGACGATCAGGCCGGCGCCGCGGCCGCGCAGGTCGCGCATGGCGGCGGGATTGGGCCCGTAACCCTCGAAGATCCGGTCGGGGATGTAGATCTCGTGGGGAACGCCGAAATGGTTGAGATAGCGGCTCATCAGCGCCGAGGAAACGGCGCCGTCGACGTCGTAGTCGCCGAAGATCGCCACGCGTTCGCCGTTGACGATCGCGGCGGCAATGCGCTCGGCGGCGGCGTCCATGGCGGTCAGGCTGGACGGATCGGGCATGAGGTCGCGGATGGTCGGCTGCAGGAACCGTTCAGCATCCTGCAGCAACACACCCCGACCTGCCATGACGCGGGCGACGAGATCGTCGATGCCGTGGGTCTGGGCCATGGCGAGCGCGACATTCTCCTCCGCCGGCCCCAGGCGGGACCGCCAGGCCATGCCGGAGGCCGACTGCCGGACATTCAGGAAATAGGTCTTGTCCATGGCCGCGTGTCCGCTCGTGATTCGGTTCGCGCCGGAGAATGCCCGCCGCACCGGCGCGATGGCAAGCGCGGCTCCAGCGGGGCGCCGTTCAGCGCAGGGGCTCCCGGCTGCGGTCCGGCATCAGGACCAGAGCCACCACGGCCAGCGCCGCCGCAGCCACCATGTAGAAGGCCGGCGCCAGCGGATTGCCTGTCAAGGCGATCAGGCTGGTGGCGATCATCGGCGTCAGGCCGCCGAAGATGCCGAGCCCGATATTGAAGGCGACCGAATAGCCGGACAGGCGATCGGATTCGGGAAAGAGCTCGGCAAACAGCGCCGGGCCCGACCCGAGCGGGACCGCGAGCAGCAGGAAGGTCAGCGCATGGGCGACGATCACCGAGGCAAGCGAGCCTGACGACGCGAGCATCCAGGCCTGCAGCGGCCAGGCTGCCAGGCCGAGGGCGGCCAGCGCGATCGCGATCCAGGTCCGGCGCGGCAGGACCCGGTCTCCCACGATGGCGGCCAGCGGCATGGCCGGGATGACGAGAAAGGTCATCAGCGTGTTGATCGTCAACGCGTCGCCACGCGCCATGAGATGCTGCGCCGAGAGCCATTCCGGCAGATAGACGAACGCGATGTAATAGCTGGTGCCGTAGCTGGCGGCGAAGGCCAGCGCCAACAGCGTCTCGCGCCGGTTGGTCGTGAAGGCCTGGAGCAGCGGCGAGGTTTCCTCGCGGCACGCGTGATGCTCCCGGAAGCGCTTCGATTCATGAAGGTTTCGCCGCAGCCATATGGCCGTCGTGCCGAGGATGGCGCCGCCGAGGAACGGCAGCCGCCAGGCCCAGTCATGCAGGTCCGCGGCGCTGAACAGGCTGGTGACGAGCGCCGCCGCGCCGACGCCGAGCAGCGATCCCGACATCGAGCCGATATTGGCCCAGCTCCCGGTGACGCCGCGCCTTCCCTCGGGCGCGGTTTCGACGAGATAGGTGACCGAGGACGAGAACTCGCCGCCGACCGACAGACCCTGGACGAGGCGGACGAGGACAAGCAGGACCGGTGCTGCCAGCCCCGCGGTCTGATAGGACGGCAGCAGGCCGAGCAGCAGCGTCGGCAGGGCCATCATGACGACGGAGATCTGCATGGTGCGCGCCCGGCCGTAGCGGTCGCCGAACCAGCCGAATGCGGCCGCTCCAAGCGGGCGCATGATGAAGCCGGCGGCGAAGATGCCATAGGTGGCGATCAGGGCTGCGGTGGGGTTCCCGGCCGGGAAGAATACCGGCGCGATGACGCCGGCCAGGTATCCGTAGAGCGCGAAATCGTACCATTCCACGACATTGCCGATGAAGCCGGCCATGATCCGGTGCCTGATATCCGGTGGCTTCGGCGCCGCGTCCGTCATGTCCTTCACCTTGCCGCCCATTCGCACGTCCATGGCCGCAAGGCTCGACCGGCAATCCGGCAAAGACAAGGCAAAAGAGAACGGCCGCCCCGCAGGCGGAGCAGCCGGGATCGCCGGATCGATGCGGTGCGTCCGGGGCTCAGAACTTGGACTGGTCCTGGTGCTTGGCCTTGATCTCGCGCACGGTCTGCGAGGAGGAACGCATGACGATGGTGTGGGTGCCGATGTAGTCGCGGGCGAATTTCACGCCCGAGAGCATATTGCCGTCGGTCACGCCGGTGGCCGCGAAGAGGACATCGCCGCGGGCCATTTCCTCCATGGTGTAAATCTTGTTCGGATCCTCGATGCCCATGGTCTTGGCGCGGGCGATCTTTTCCTCCGAGTTGAGCTGCAGCCGGCCTTCCATCTGGCCGCCGATGCAGCGCAGGGCCGCTGCGGCCAGCACGCCTTCCGGCGCACCGCCGATGCCGAGGTAGATGTCGATACCGGTCTCGTCGGGATCGGTCGTATGGATGACGCCGGCCACGTCGCCGTCACCGATCAGGCGGATGGAGGCACCAGTCTCGCGCACGTCCTCGATCAGGCGGGCGTGACGCGGGCGGTCGAGGATGCAGGCGGTGATCTCGTTGACCGGCACGCCCTTGGCCTTGGCCAGCGCGTGGATGTTGTCGCGGGCGCTGGCCTCGAGGCTGACCGTGCCCTTCGGGTAGCCGGGTCCGATGGCGATCTTGTCCATGTAGACATCAGGCGCATAGAGCAGGCTGCCCTTTTCGGCGATGGCGATGACGGCCAGCGAGTTGGGCAGGTTCTTGGCGCAGATGGTGGTGCCTTCCAGCGGGTCGAGCGCAATGTCGACCTCGGAGCCGCCCATGCCGACCTCCTCGCCGATGTAGAGCATCGGCGCCTCGTCGCGCTCGCCCTCGCCGATGACGACCGTGCCGGCGATCGGCAGGCGGTTGAGCTCGTTGCGCATGGCGTCGACGGCGACCTGGTCGGCCGCCTTCTCGTCGCCGCGACCACGCAGGCGCGCCGCCGCAACGGCCGCCGCCTCGGTGACGCGCACCAGTTCGAGGGTAAGTATACGGTCGAGACCGGAAGACGCGTTCTTGGCCATGGCACATCCTGACTGGAAAGACTGATCGAGACCTCGAACCTGCCTGGCGGCAGGTCCATCCGAGCGATCTTTTGTCAGAGCGGCGGGCGGGCCGCAAGGGCCGCCGCGGCCTTTCTCACGGTTCGGTAAAATTCAAACCGATTGAAAGTCAACGACTTGCCGAAAGACCCCGCGTGCAGGCTCAGTCGGCCCGTTCGATGCGAATGACCTGCGGACGATCGGTGAGATGACCATCCTCGGTGATTCCCTCCACGGCCTTGCGGACGGCCGCTTCCGTGGTCTCGTGGGTGACGAGAATGACCGTCTTGGCCCCGGTTCCGCCGTCTTCCGCCGGGTCGGACCGCTGGACGATCGATTCCAGGGAAATGGCGTTGTCGGCCATGCGGCGGGCGATGCCGGCGAAGACGCCGGTGCGGTCGTGTACGGTCAGGCGGATGAAATAGCCGCCCTCGTGGCTGCGCATCCGCGCCCGCTCGTAGGGCTTGAGGTCCTTCGCCGGCCAGCCGAGTGCCGGGCCGTGCTGGAAACCGGGCTGGCTCTTGGCGATGTCGGCGATGTCGCCGATGACCGCCGAGGCCGTGGCATTGCCACCGGCGCCGGGACCCGACAGCAGCAGTTCGCCCAGAAGGTCGGTCTCGATGGCCACCGCGTTGGTCACGCCGTGCACCTGGGCGATGACCGAGCTTTTCGGCACCATTGTCGGATGAACGCGCTGCTCGATGCCGCTGTCGGTTTTCTGCGCCACGCCGAGGAGCTTGATGCGGTAGCCGAGTTCGCCGGCGGCGTGGATGTCGGCCAGCGAGATGTTGGAGATGCCTTCCAGGTAGATGTCGTCGGCGGCGATCTGCGTGCCGAAAGCGATCGAGGTCAGGATGGCCAGCTTGTGGGCCGTGTCGTTGCCCTCGATGTCGAAGGTCGGATCGGCCTCGGCATAGCCCAGGCGCTGCGCATCCGCCAGCACGTCGGCGAAGGGGATTTCCTCTTCCTCCATGCGCGTCAGGATGTAGTTGCAGGTGCCGTTCATAATGCCGAAGACGCGCTCGATGGTGTTGCCCGCCAGGGCCTCGCGCATGGTCTTGATGACCGGGATGCCACCGGCGACGGCGGCCTCGAAATTGAGCAGAACGCCCTTCTCCTCGGCGATGGCGGCCAGTTCGACGCCATGCCTGGCCAGAAGCGCCTTGTTGGCGGTGACGACGTGGCGGCCGGCATTCAGCGCCGCCTTGACGGCCTCGTAGGGCGCGCCGGCATCGCCGCCGATCAGTTCCACGAAGACATCGATGCCGTTGGAACGGGCCAGTTCCACCGGGTCGTCGAACCAGGACATTCCGGAGATGTCGATGCCACGGTCCCGGCTGCGGTCGCGCGCGCTGACGGCGGCCACCTCGATGGTCCGGCCGCACTGCCGGGTGAGCACGGCTGCATGTTCGGCAAGAATGCGCACGACCGACGCTCCCACCGTTCCCAAACCGGCAATTCCTACGCGCAGCGCCTCAGTCATGGTGGCGACGTCCCCCGTCCCTCTTCGATTGCTGTTCCGCAGGGCCGGCAGGACGCCGGCCCGGATGCCGTGCCGTCAGCGGCGTGCCGACAGGGACACGACGTTGTCCTTGTCCGTCGGCGCGGCCGTGGACAGGAACTTCTTGATGTTGCGCGCGGCCTGGCGGATCCGGTGCTCGTTTTCCACCAGGGCAAGGCGCACGTGATCGTCGCCATGTTCGCCGAAACCGATGCCCGGCGCCACCGCGACATGGGCCTTTTCCACCAGCAGCTTGGAGAATTCCAGCGATCCCATGGCCTTGAACGGCTCGGGAATCGGCGCCCAGGCGAACATGGTGGCCGGCGGCGGCGGCACGTCCCAGCCGGCGCGGGCAAAGGAATCGACCATCACGTCGCGGCGCGCCTTGTAGATCTGGCGCACTTCCTCGATCTCGGAACCGTCGCCGTTGAGCGCGGCGGTGGCCGCGACCTGGATCGGCGTGAAGGCGCCGTAGTCGAGGTAGGACTTCACGCGGGCAAGCGCCGCGATCAGGCGTTCGTTTCCGACGGCGAAGCCCATGCGCCAGCCGGGCATGGAGAAGGTCTTCGACATGGAGGTGAACTCGACGGCGATGTCCATGGCGCCCGGCACTTCCAGCAGCGAGGGTGGCGGGTTGTCGTCGAAGTAGATTTCCGAATAGGCCAGGTCCGACAGCAGGATGATGTCGTTCTTGCGGGCGTAATCGACGACCTCGCGATAGAAATCGAGCGAGGCGACGTGGGCCGTCGGGTTGGACGGATAGTTGAGAATGAGCGCCAGCGGCTTGGGGATCGAGTGGCGGACGCCGCGATCGAGCGCCGCCATGAAGGCGTCGTTCGGCTCGACGGGCAGAGCGCGGATGACGCCGCCGGACATGATGAAGCCGAAGGCGTGGATCGGATAGGTCGGGTTGGGGCACAGGATGACGTCGCCGGGCGCCGTGATGGCCTGGGCCATGTTGGCAAAGCCCTCCTTGGATCCGAGCGTGGCGACGACCTGGGTGTCGGGATTGAGCTTCACACCGAAGCGGCGGGCATAGTAGTTCGCCTGTGCCTTGCGCAGGCCGGGAATGCCGCGCGAGGAGGAATAGCGATGGGTGCGCGGATCGCGCACGACATCGACCAGCTTGTCGACGATGGACTTCGGCGTGGGAAGGTCCGGGTTGCCCATGCCAAGGTCGATGATATCGGCCCCGGCGGCCCGGGCACTGGCCTTCAGCCGGTTGACCTGCTCGAACACATAGGGTGGAAGCCTGCGGACCTTGTGAAATTCTTCCATCGTCGTGACCATCACTTGCTCGAAGCCGTCATTTGCCGGCTCTCTCCAGCGGCACGCTATACACCCTCGCCCCCGCCGGGTCGATAGCGTCACTCGTTTTCAATCTGCTTCAATGTCTCTTGCGCATGCGTCTTGCCGAGGCGGCGCAATTCCTCGTCGGACAGGACCTCGGTCTTGGACCTGTTCCAGTCCTGCACCTTGCGTGCCTGCCGCAATTCCCAGACCGTTGCCGCCCGTTCGCGTGCCGAAATCTGCGACGTCTGGCCCTCCGGGACGACGTTGATGTTGGGAAACTGGCCGGTGTTGCGGGCATCGGTCATGGCGGGCGGCACCGGCGGCGGGCGCTCGCCCTGCACGGCGGCGGCCTGCGTATCCGCCTGGGCACCGGCCGGCCGCGACACGGGCGCCGGCGCGCCTGCCACGGACGGCGCGGGCATCAGCGACCGCGGTGCAGCATCCTCGAGGCTGGCGGTGGTGCAGCCGGCGGCCAGCATTCCCGCCGTGACCAGCGCGGCATGTCCCAGCGTCATCTTCCTGACACCTTGCGGCAAGAAAAGCCTCATCGATTCACCCCGTTCATCGCGGGCCGACAGGGAACTCGCCAAGCATCCGCATCATCGACCGACCATTGTCGATCTTGAATGACGTTTTGTTTACAGCCTATTGTGTCAACAAAAAGCCGCCATCGCGCACTCCGGGAGGAATAAAGACAATGTCGAAGGACGACAAGGACAACAAAGGGTCTGGCCCGTCCGCCGATCAGCTCGGGTCCTACATCGTCAAGGATCCGGAGGCCTTTGCCCGCAACATGGCCCGCGCCATCGAGGCGGCCGGCAAGGCCGCGTCGAACTGGATCGCGCCGCGCGAGGAAGGCAAGGTCGACCCGGTCGCCGAGCCGATGGCCGACATGGTGAAGACCTTTTCCAAGGTCGGCGAATACTGGCTGGCAGACCCGGCACGGGCGCTCGACGCCCAAACCCGCCTGTTTTCCAACTACATGACGGTGTGGACCAACTCGGTTCGCCGCGCGACCGGGGACACCGAGGAAAACGTCGTCAAGCCGGACCGGGGCGACAAGCGGTTCTCCGATCCCGAGTGGGACAATAACGCCTTTTTCGACTTCCTGAAGCAGACCTACCTTGTGACCAGCCGCTGGGCGCATGATCTCGTGACCGAGGCGGACGGGCTGGACCCGAAGACGCGCCACAAGGCGGAATTCTACGTCGACCAGATTTCCAACGCGATCTCGCCGTCGAATTTCCTGCTGACCAACCCGGAACTCTACCGCGAGATGATCGCCTCCAACGGCGAAAACATCGTGCGCGGCATGGAGATGCTGGCCGAGGACATCGAGGCGGGAAAAGGCGACCTGAAGATCCGCCAGGTGGACGCCAGCCCGTTCAAGGTCGGCGAGAACATGGCGAACACGCCCGGCCAGGTGGTCGCGCGGTCGGAGACGGCGGAGATCATCCAGTACGAACCGGCGACGGAGACGGTGCTCAAGCGCCCGCTGCTGATCGTGCCGCCGTGGATCAACAAGTTCTACATCCTCGACCTGAACAAGGAAAAATCCTTCATCCGCTGGCTGACGGAACAGGGCCACACGGTCTTCGTCGTCTCCTGGGTCAACCCGGACGAGCGGCACCGCAAGAAGACGTGGGAAGCCTACATCCAGGAAGGCATCGTGCTCGGCCTCGACACCATCGAGCAGGCGACCGGCGAACGCGAAGTCAACGCGATCGGCTACTGCGTCGGCGGCACGCTGCTGGCCGCAGCGCTCGCCATGTTCGCGCGGGACGGCGAAACGCGCATCCGCTCGGCGACCTTCTTCACCACGCAGGTCGACTTCACCTATGCGGGCGACCTCGCCGTGTTCGTCGACGAGGACCAGGTGAAGGGCGTGGAGCGCCAGATGGAGGCCAAGGGCTATCTCGACGGCGGCAAGATGGCCACGGCCTTCAACATGCTCAGGTCGCGCGAGCTGATCTGGAACTACGCCGTCAACAACTACATGCGCGGCAAGACGCCGATGGCCTTCGACCTGCTCTACTGGAATTCCGATTCCACGCGCATGACGGCGGCAAACCACTCCTACTACCTGCGCAACTGCTACCTGGAGAACAATTTCTCCAAGGGCAAGCTGATGCTGGGCGGCGCCCCGGTCCATCTCGAGGACGTCAAGATTCCCGTCTACAACCTGGCCGCCAAGGAAGACCACATCGCGCCGGCCAAGTCGGTGTTCCACGGATGCCGCTATTTCGGCGGCGACGTGCAATACGTGATGGCCGGGTCCGGCCACATCGCCGGCGTCATCAACCCGCCGGACAAGGTGAAGTACCAGTTCTGGAGCGGCGGCAAGCCGGAAGGAAACTTCGAGGACTGGGTGGCGGCCGCGAAGGAAACGCCCGGATCGTGGTGGGTTCACTGGCAGGCATGGATCGAGGGGCTCGACACGCGCAAGCGCGTGAAGGCCCGCAAGGTGGGCGGCAAGAAGCTCAAGCCGATCTGCCCTGCGCCCGGCGAATACGTGCTTGCACGGGTGTGACAACATGCGTCGCCATGCCGCAAAGCCCCTGCCACCGATTGTCCATTTTGTTGCCTCAATTGACGATTAACCGCCGTGCTATAGTCACAGTTCGGCGCCAGGGGATGCGATTCGGCTGGCGCTGTGATTTTCTTTTTCCGGAGCGGCATTCTGCCGGCCGGACCTGGACGGCCGCCAAGGGGGATACTTGTTGAAACAGGCGCGATTGCCCCGATGGAGCGCGTTGGCAGCCTATGCAGCCGTCGCGGCTCTCTCTGTCGGCCTCGCGGGCTGTACCTCGACCCCCGTCCCTCCCATGGAACTGGCCCTGGCCGACGTGGCCTCGCAGGGCGTCACGACAGGCGATGGCGTCAGCCAGGGTGATGCAGCGGCCTACGAGCCGGTAAACGACGCCTCCGGCAGCAACGCCTTCGCCCCCCAGACAGCGGACAATGCCGCGGCAGCGGCCGATGGCAACAACGGGCAGGCCGGCGTGCCGGCTCAAGCGCAGCCAGAGGCCGCGGCGCTGGCTGCGGCGACGCCGGAAAACAGCGGCGACGTCCAGTCGGCAGAGAGCGCCATTGCCTCCGCGCGTGTCGCTCAGGCCGCGGGTCCGGTTCCGAGTCCCGCTCCGCGCCTGCCGGCCGACAGCACCGCCGAGGCGACCGGCAGCGGCGACACGCAGGCAGAAGCGGCCCCGGTGCAGATGGCTTCTGCCGCGCCGCAGATCGAAAAGCGCGGGTTCCTCTCCTCGTTGTTTTCCACCCAGCCGCCGCGTCCGACGGCAAACCTGCCGCGCGGGAACCAGATCCGGACCCCGGCGGCGGCACCGCAGGTGCGCGCCACCGCGCGCAAGACCATCCGTACCGCTTCTCTGGAAAGCAACCTGCCGCCGGGCGCCACCGGCAGCCTGACCGCCCTGCCCGGCGTGCGCGCGGAATCGCTGTTCGAGATCAAGCGCAAGTCGGGCGGCTACGACGACAGCGACGTCGACCTGAACGAGGCGGACGATGCGCCCGTTCGCGTCGCCTCGGTAACCGGGCTGGCGCGGCTGGCGCC
This sequence comes from Zhengella mangrovi, assembly GCF_002727065.1. Taxonomy (GTDB): domain Bacteria; phylum Pseudomonadota; class Alphaproteobacteria; order Rhizobiales; family Rhizobiaceae; genus Zhengella; species Zhengella mangrovi. The sequence goes on from NZ_PDVP01000002.1 coordinate 143,789, forward strand.
CAACGGGCTCAAGCTGCAGACGGAGAACGTCGACGTGGCCTGCCTCAAGCCGCAGCTGGTCCGCGTCCTCAAGACCATCGAAAGCCATTACGGCGAAAAGCTGATCGTGACGTCCGGCTACCGCAGCGCGAAGCGCAACCGGCGCGCGCGCGGCGCCAAGAACTCGCTGCACATGTATTGCGCGGCTGCGGACATCCAGGTGCCCGGCATTTCGAAATGGGTGCTGGCCAAATACCTGCGCTCGATGCCCGGACGGGGTGGCGTGGGCACCTATTGCCATACCAATTCCGTGCATATCGACATCGGCCCCGAGCGCGACTGGAACTGGCGCTGCCGCCGGTCCTCGCGCCGTCGCAAGTAGCCGTCCGGCCGGCCGGCGGGCGATCCGCGTCTACCGATGCGCCGGCCTTCTCCGGGCTTCGTCCTTGTTCACACACCGGTTGAACAAACGGCACAAAGCGGCTGAAAAAACGCTTTCAAACCGTCGTTTCGGCACTGATCGCCGAGGCCCGTCTGCGGCCCGCGACCGCGATGGCGGCGTCCCTGCCAATTTTTTTTCACAAAGCGAGCCGGCAGGGGTTGCCCGACAGCGGGAATCTATCTATACGCCGTCTCGTCTTGAACGCGCCCTTCGTCTAGCGGTCTAGGACGCCGCCCTTTCACGGCGGAAACACGGGTTCGAGTCCCGTAGGGCGTACCAAGACCAAACTCTCCAGATCATCCAAAACATTGATATCCCGGCGGGATCGCGTACGCATGCTGCATGCGGCGGCACCTCATGCACAAGCAGCATGCCCGACAAGGGACCGATTGGCGCACGCCGAGGCGCGACCCTGACCTGCCAGGATGCGGCTCGCCTGTTCCCGTTTGACCTGGCGCCCGTTGCGCGCCCGGCGGACGCCGGCGATTGCCGGCAATGCTCATGCGCGCGGGGCCGGCCTCATCACCCATCGCGTTATGAAAAGCTAAAGACATCGCTGTTCAAATCGGGACTTTCATCGGAGTTCTTTGCGCATGACGGCAAAAAGCAGGAATACTCCAGACGGTTCGTCGCGATTTCTCCGGCAATGGGGCTTCTGGGCCGTTGTGACCGGCGCGATCGCACTGGTCCTGGTGTTCGCCCAGATCGCGGGGCCGGCATTTGAACCGAAGCCCTCCGTCGCCTCCCAGATTGGCGAGATCGCGGGCGAGATCAGGCGCTCGGCGTGGCGTTCCTTCTTCGGACTGCCCAACCCGGCGCCCGAAGCAGTGGCGCCTTCCTTGTGGAACCATGTCGCGATCGCGGCACCCATCCTCGGCGTGGTCGCGGTCGTGCTTTCGGTCATCTCCGGCATTCTGCGGGAAAACTGGCGATACCCGGTCTACGGAACCAGCCTCGGGGTCGCCGCGATCGTCTTCCAGTACTTCTGGTGGCTGGCGCTGCTGTTCGCGGGCGTCGTGCTGCTGGTGGCAATCATCGAGAACATGGGCGACATTTTCGGCTTCCCGTAACAGCCGCCCGCACCTCCTGGGACACGGGTTCCCATGATTTGCTCCAACAATCGATCATGAAGATCACCCGTCCTTGAGGGCGCAGCGAGGCCAGGAGCCGCATCGTCAACGAACGGCGCCCCTGATAATCAGCGCGACCCGGAACGGAATTCCGTCAAGGCGATCTCGGCCGGATAAAGACGGAGGAGACCTCTTCCGCATTGCCGCGGATGGCAGTCTCGATGCGCTTCACGCAGGTTTCGATATCGGGCGTGGTCATGTCGTCACGGAACGCGACGTCGATGGCCGCCACCACATCATGCGGACCCAGTTGAACCGTCAGGACATCGACAACGGCAATCACGTCGCGGTCCGCTTCTGCCGTTTTCCTGATGCGGTCGCGAACGGCGGGCAGCGCCGGTTCACCCAGCAAGAGGCCCTTGCATTCGATGGCAAGAAACATGGCCGTGACCGCCAGGATCAGACCGATGCCGAGCGACCCGATCCCGTCGAGAACCGGCATGTCGAAATAGTGCGCTGCCGATATGGCGACGAAGGCCACCAGCAGACCCAGAAGTGCTGCGCTATCCTCGAAGAGCACTGTGAAGACCGTCGGGTCCTTGCTGCGCCGAACCGCGGCCAGGTAACCGAGCCGCCCCTTCTCGCGCTGGAAGTGCCGCAGTGCAAAGACCCAGGCCACGCCTTCGAAGATCATCGAAAGACCGATCACGACATAGTTGACCGTGATGTTCTGCGCCGGAACCGGGTGACGGATGTGCTCGATGCCCTGGTAAAGCGACACGCCGGCGCCAACGGCAAACACCAGGAGTGCAACAATGAAGCTCCAGAAGTAGACTTCCCTGCCGTAGCCGAGCGGATGCGCCTCGTCCGGCGGCCTTTCGGCCTTGCGCAGCCCATGGAGCATCAGGAGCTGGTTGCCCGTATCGACGACGGAGTGAACCCCTTCGCTGAGCATCGCCGAACTGCCGGTGTAAAGGGCGGCGGCGAATTTCGTCGCGGCAATCAGCGCATTGCCGGTCAGCGCGGCGTAAATGACCAGTCTTGAACCACCCTTTGCCGCCACCTCGTTCCCTTCCGTGAGCCATCAGAGCTGGAAACCGACTTGTCGAGCCGGCGCGACATCGCGCTTGTCGGCCACCCTTGCCGCGCGACCACCGGCATTCAGCCGGATGGTCACCTTCATGGGGTCTCTGTCAGGCAGCGCGCCGGTGGCGGTCTTCCTCGATCTCCTCGACAACCTTGTCAACAAAGGCGGGAAGGTCGCCGGGCGACCGGCTGGTCACGATGGCGTTGTCGGCGACAACCTCCTCGTCCTGCCATTTGGCCCCTGCATTCTTCAGGTCCGTCGCGATGGAATGATAGGACGTCACACGGCGGCCGTCGACGATACCGGCCTCGACCAGCAGCCACGGGCCATGACAGATCGCGCCAATGGTCTTGCCTGCCTTGCAGAACTCCTGGACCAGTGACACCGCCTTTTCGTCGGTGCGAAGGATATCCGGATTCATCTGGCCGCCAGGGATCACCAGCGCGTCGTAATCCTCGACCTGTGCATTCTCCAGCGAAAGGTCCGCTTCCACGGACTGTCCCCAGTCGTGATCGTTCCAGCCCTTGATCGTGGCTCCACCGGGTGTCGCGACGTGGACATCCGCTCCCAGCTTCTTCAATTGCTCCAGCGGCACGAGCAGTTCGGATTGCTCGAAGCCATCGGTTGCCATGATGAGAATACGGGTGTCGTTGATCTTCGGCATGGTGGGCCTCACTTTTGTCTGGCGGGTTGGTCGGCTTTGAACCACAACCCGTTCTTGCGCCCACTTGTTCCCGGCGCGGCGAAAGGTGAGAGACAACGCCATGCGCCAAGCGCCGCCCACGGTGACCGGATGTCATCGCCTCGCGCGCTGCGTTCATGCCGTTCGAAGCTTGCGGGATGAACGGCGCCCCCTGCCCCGCCACGAAGCGTTCCACCGGGCCAGGGAAACTGGCTGACCGGTTGCTGTCATCGGGATGTGACAGTCGACCTGAACAGTTCCTGCGCCCGGATTGCATCCCAATCCCATGCAATTCCGAGTCCCGGGTCGTCCGAAGGAATCCCGAATCCATCCTCCATGCGCATTTGTTGCGATGTCACGCTGTCCAACTGGGGTATGTATTCCAGCCAGCGCGCATTCGGCACGGCGCAGACAAGCGGCAGGTGCAATTCCATCAGGAAATGCGGACAGACCATGACGTTGAACGCTTCCGCGAGATGGGCCGTCTTGAGCCAGGGGGTGATGCCCCCGATCCGCGCGACATCCACCTGGACGATACTGGCGGCACCGGCCTGGAGATAATCCTTGAATTGGCTCAGGGAATACATGCTTTCGCCGACGGCGATCGGTACCGACGTGCGGCGCGACAACTCGACATGCGCCGCGATGTCATCCGCCGGCAAGGGTTCCTCGAACCAGCCGACGCCCACCTCTTGGAGCATTCCCGCGCGGCGAATGGCCTCCGACAGGGTAAAGCCCTGATTGCCGTCCGTCAGGATTTCGTATTCATCCCCGGCGGCTGCGCGGACGGCCGAGAGCCGGGCAGCGTCCTCGCTCAGATGAGGGCGGCCAATCTTGATCTTGGACCCCTTGAACCCGGCCTCTTTCATGGCAAGCGCATCGTCGACCAGAGCCGGGGTTTCCAGGTGCAGCCAGCCGCCTTCCGTCGAATAGAGGGGAATGCGGTTGCGTGTGCCGCCGGCGGCTTTCCAGAGGGGCAGACCATGCTTGCGGCACCGCAGATCCCACAGCGCGATATCTATTGCCGCGATCGCCAGCGACGTGATGGCCCCTACCGCGGTGGCATGGGTCGAAAAGAGAAGATCTTTCCAGATGCCGTCAATACAGTCCGGATCCCGGCCGATCAGCGCGGGCGCAAGCGTCTTTTCCAGCAGGGCCATGACGGACGGCCCGCCCGTGCCGATCGTGTAGCTGTAGCCCGTTCCAACAGCCCCATCGCTGTCCGTGATCGTGACGATCGGCGTTTCCTGGCTCACGAACGACTGGATAGCGTCGGTTCTCTTCACTTTCGGCGTGAGGTCGATCATCCGCAGATCAATTCTTGCGATCGTGGCCATACCTTTTCCCTGTCCTTTCACCGCCGTCGATCTGACAGCTCACGTGTCGTTCTCGCTCGGAGCGCGAGTCCCTTTCGGCCGCGGTCCGTCGCAAGGTTCTCATGCGGCAGCGTCCTCGATCCAGGCCGGCGCTCCTGTCCCCGTCATTCAAGATCAAAGACGAGCCTTCGGGAAGCAGGCGTATTCCAAAGTCTCACCGAAATTCCAGTATGGCCGGAAGACGCGGCTTCTCGTGAGGCCGCGACACATGGATGGCGGTTGACGTGTCCATGCCAGCGGGCGGGAACAAAACAGCACGGAGATGATTGGACGAGACAGTCATAGCAGCGCAGTGCGTCCGGGCCCGGTTCAGGGCTTTCCTGATCGTGGCGGTCCGGCGCTCTGCCGAAAGGTTGCGAGTGATGCCCACAGGAGACCTCATGACCAATACATCCAAGCCCATTACCGCCGAACAGCCTGCCCCTGGCGAAGACGACGAGACCCGGAAGCCGAAAAAGCCCAATCCGTCCAAGCCGATCACCGAGGAGCAACCGCGCGCCGATCCCAATGAGAGCCGGACCGAGGACGAATAGCCCGGCGGCGAACAAGCCCGCCAGTTTCCGGACGTCTCCAGGTCTTCCGCTGCCAGATCATTCGTTGAACGGCAGGAAAACCGGGATTTCCCCCGGCACATGCCTTCTCCCTGCTTGAACGGTCCGCGCGGATCAGGCAAGCAGCGGGCATGAGATTTCCAAGCCCCCTGATCCCCGCCACGCTGATCCGCCGCTACAAGCGGTTTCTCGCCGACGTCACGCTCGACAATGGTGATGTGACCACCGTCTCGGTTCCCAATACCGGGTCAATGATGGGGCTGAGCGATCCCGGCATGCGGGTCTGGCTGTCGCGCTCCGACAATCCGAAACGGAAATACGCGCACACGCTGGAGATGGTGGAGGCGGACGGCGCCATGGTCGGCATCAATACCGGCCTGCCGAACCGGCTGGTCGAGGAGGCGATCCTCTCCGGCCTCCTGCCGGATCTCGCCGGCTGGCAGACGCTGAAGCGGGAACAGCGCTACGGCGCGAATTCGCGCATCGACATCCTGCTGGAGGATCCGGACCGCGGCCTCGCCTATGTCGAGGTGAAGAACGTCCACCTGATGCGCGTACCCGGCCTCGCCGAGTTCCCCGACACGGTGACGGCGCGCGGCACGAAGCACCTGGGCCAACTTGCGGCCATGGTGGCGGAGGGGCACAAGGCCGTGATGGTCTATCTCATCCAGCGTGGCGACTGCAGCCGCTTTCGCCTCTGCGGCGATCTCGACCCGGCCTACGCAGCCGCCTTCGAAGCCGCGAGCGCCGCGGGCGTCGAGGCCTATGCGCTCGGCTGCGACCTGACGGAAACGGACATCACGGCGACCGGGCTGCTTGCGATCGAGCCCGCGCGAATGGCGGAATGACGCGGCCCGGCCGCGCATGGCTTGAATGGCCCGGCGAATGATGCCATTTGACAGGCATCACACGAACAATGGCAGCGCGGACGCGCGACCTGTGATGCCGGCGCGAGGAAACGAACGATGGTCACCTATGTCGATGCGGCAACGGCTCCGCTGAAAAACACCGGCCAGATCCGGCTTTACGGGGCCGAGGATTTCGAAGGCATGCGCAAGGCCTGCCAACTGACCGCGCGCTGCCTCGATGAACTGGCGGACATGGTCAAGCCCGGTGTCCAGACCGAGGAAATCGATCGCTTCGTCTACGAATTCGGCGCCGACCACGGGGCCATACCCGCGACGCTGAATTACCGCGGCTACACCAAGTCGTGCTGCACCTCCATCAATCACGTCGTCTGCCACGGCATTCCCAACGACAAGCCGCTCCGGGACGGCGACATCGTCAACATCGACGTCACCTACATCCTCGATGGCTGGCACGGCGATTCCAGCCGCATGTACCCGGTCGGACAGGTGAAACGCGCGGCCGAACGGCTGATGGAGGTGACCTACGAATCGATGATGCGGGGCATCGCGGCCATCCGGCCCGGCGCCAAGACCGGCATCATCGGCGCCGCCATCCAGGCCTATGCGGAAGCCGAGCGCTGCTCGGTGGTCCGCGATTTCTGCGGCCACGGTGTCGGCCGGCTGTTCCACGACGCGCCGAACATCCTCCATTACGGCACGCCGTCCGACGGCGTGGAAATGCGCGAAGGCATGATCTTCACCGTCGAGCCGATGATCAATCTCGGCCGGCCGCACGTGAAGGTTCTCTCCGACGGCTGGACCGCGGTCACCCGTGACCGGTCGCTTTCGGCGCAGTACGAGCACACGGTGGGCGTGACCGCCGATGGCTGCGAGATCTTCACGCTGTCGCCCGCCGGGCTCGACCGGCCCGGCCTGCCTGCCGCCTGATCGGCCGGCGCACGCGCCCTCAATTCGGGGGAATTCGCCGTCGGCGGCTGCCGTCTCCCTTTCGCCGGACCCTGCCTTGCGCTAGCCTTGAAGGTGTGGGGCTTGGGCCGGTTCGCGTTTCCCTCGTGACGGCATCCGGGCACAGTGACACCGATGGCCGACGAACCCGACGAGCGCGGCATGTTTGCCGAATCCGCCGCGATTCCCCCCTCGTTTCCCCGCAAGGACACACCCGCGGACCCCAAGCCGCACTGGCACGGCCACCGCGACCGGCTGCGCCAGAAATTCGCCGAGGCCGGCGACGACGCCCTTGCCGATTACGAACTGCTGGAACTGCTGCTCTACCGGCTGATTCCGCGCCGCGACACCAAGCCCGTCGCCAAGGCGCTGATCGCCCGCTTCGGGTCGATCGGCGGGGTGCTTGGCGCGCCGGTTCCGCTATTGCAGGAGGTCAGCGGCGTGGGCGCGACCGTGGCGACGGAACTCAAGCTCGTTGCGGCCATCAGGCGTCGGTCGCTGAAGTCCGAAATCCGGAAAAAGCAGGTCATGGCGTCGTGGTCCACGGTCATCGACTATTGCAACGCGGCCATGGCGCACGAGACGCGCGAGCAGTTCCGCATCCTGTTTCTCGACAAGAAGAACGTGCTGATCGCCGACGAGGTGCAGCAGACGGGCACGGTCGATCACACGCCGGTCTACACGCGCGAGGTCATCCACCGGGCGCTGGAACTGGCGGCCACGGCCATCATCCTGGTCCATAACCACCCGTCGGGAGACCCGACGCCATCGCGGGCCGATATCGACATGACCCGCACGATCGCCCAGAGCGCCGCGCCGCTTGGCATCACGGTGCACGATCACATCATCATCGGCAAGGACGGTCATGCCAGCATGAAGGCGCTGCAACTGTTCTAAGCCGCGCCCGCCTTTGCCGCGTCCCTGTTCCATCCGTTCAGTCGCGGCCGGCCTTCGCCCGCAGCCAGAGGGCAAGGACCGAACTCAAGCCGACCAGGACAAAAAGGGTCAGGCGCAGTGCGCCGCCCTGCTCCGGGTTGGTGATTCCGTTGATGGCGACGAACCAGCCATTCAAATCCAGGTACAGGATGATCGCGATCAACCCGAAGCCTGCGGCGCGCCTGCCCACGCCCGGGCAGACCGCCCTAGGCGGTGTTGTCCGCTAGGTGGCCGGCAAGCAGGCCGACGGCAGGCTTGTCGCGGGACGACGGCGCCTGCACGAGGTAGAAGCCCCTGCCGGGATCGACCTGCGGCATTGCCAGTGCAACCAGCCGCCCTTCGTTTTCCAGGTCGCCGGTGATCGATTTCCAGCCCAGCATCACGCCCTGGGCCTGGAGCGCGGCCTGGGTCGACTGGACGTAATTGGTGAAATGCCGGCCCGGATTGCGCAGGGCGGGCAGGCCGGCGCGCTTCTGGTATCCCGACCATGTCAACCAGCTGTCGTCCTCCGCTTCCACGTGCAGCAGCGTGACCGCCTCGAAGGCCTGCCGTCCTGCCGCGATGCGGCCGGCCAGGTCGGGATGGCAGACCGGGCGGACGGTCTCGTCGAACAGCTTTTCGCCCTCCCCGCCGCCCCAGTCGCCGCGGCCATAGCGAATGGCCATGTCCATGCCGCGGCGCAATGGCGGGGCCCCCTGCGGCGTCGTCAGCACGTTGACGGCGATGCCCGGCTGCCGTTCGTAAAACCCCGCCAGACGCGGCATCAGCCAGTAGGTGGCGACACCGACGGAACAGGCGACGGTGACCGCGCCGCCGCCCTTGCCGAGTTCGCGGATCTCGGCCGCCGCCTCGCGCAGACGTCCGAAGGCCTCGTCGCAGGCGGCCTGCAGGGCGATGCCGGCCGCCGTCAGCGCCAAGGGCCGCGTCGCCCGGTCGAACAGCGCTGCGCCAAGATGGTCCTCGAGCTTGCGGATCGACTGGCTGATCGCGGGCTGGGTGACGTTCAGTTCCTCGGCGGCCGCGCGAAAGCCGCGCCCGCGCGACACGGCGTCGAAGGCGGCGAGAAGCTTGAGCGGCGGAAGGCGTTCGGACATGACATAACCCCGGCTTATGTCTCCATAATTCTTTCCGGAATTCACCATGGCAAGGAATTTTGATTGGATCCGCTTCGAAACAGCCGGCCAACCGGATGCCGGCGGACAATCGAATGGGGGACCATATGGATGCATTGGTGACAGACGACCTTCGCCTGCTCGAAAACGGGCTTGAAATCCCGCTTTCGGACGGCGTTCGGGCCTATTTCAACTACCATTGGCTACGCGACAACTGCCCGAGCTCGTTTGACCGGGCAACCCGCGAGCGGGTGTTCGACATCTTTCACCTGCAGGCACCGCCGCGACCATCCCAAGCTTATGTCGCCGATGGCGCACTGCACATTGCCTGGGCCGGCGAAAACCACGCCTCCACCTATGCGCTGGACTGGCTTGCGCCCTATGGCCGCGGCGAACGGCGCGCGGACCCGGCAGACCTGCCGCGCAAAGCCTGGTACAGCGACCACTATGCCAGGATGGCCCGTTTCCGGCAGCCGGACCTGAAGGCGGACAAGGCCCTCGTCGCGGCATGGATCGAGGCTCTGCTCGTCGACGGCGTCGCGCTGGTGACCGACATGCCGGACAGCGACGAGGGCCTGACCGAAACGGTGCGCCTGATCGGACAGGTGCGCCCGACGTTCTTCGGCGACTATTTCGACGTGCGTACCCACATCAAGCCGACCAACCTGGCTTATACCGCCAAGGCCCTGGAACTGCACACCGATACGCCGGCCGAGGAGATGGCTCCCGGCGTCCAGTTCCTGCATTGCCGGGCCAACAGCGTGGCCGGCGGCGACAGCCTGTTCCTCGACGGCGTGGCCGCGGCCAACGATTTCCGCGATGCCTACCCGGAGGACTTCCGGCTGCTCAGCGAAACCGAAATCCCGTTCTACTGCGAGCATGACGATTACGACATGCGGTCGCGGCAGCGGGTCATCGAACTCGACAAGCACGGCGCCGTTTCGGGCCTGACGATCAGCCAGCACATGGCCGACGTGTTCGACCTGCCGCAAGCCGATCTCGACGCCTACTACCCGGCCTTCTGCCGCTTCGGCCGGTGGCTGCAGGGCGAGAAATACGTCATGCGCTTCCGCCTCAATGCCGGCGAATGCATCGTCTTCGACAATCACCGCATCGTCCATGGCCGCGCGGCCTATGTCGCCGAAAGCGGCGCGCGCTACCTGCGCGGCACCTACAGCGACCGCGAGGAAATGCGCTCGACCTACCGCAGCCTGGTTTCGAAAGGGCGGTTCGGATGAGCGGAAGCGGTCCTGACGTCATCGACGAGGAATACCTGCACCAGACCCGGATCGACCTGGCGGCGGCGTTCCGGCTGGCGGTGCATTTCAACTGGCACGAATCGGTCGGCAATCATTTCAGCGCGGCGGTCTCGCGCGATGGCAAGAGCTTCCTGATGAACCCGAAATGGCGCCACTTCGGCGCGATCCGGGCCAGCGACCTGCAGCTTCTCAACGCCGACGACACCGAGACGATGACACGCGACGATGCGCCGGACGTCACCGCCTGGACGGTGCATGGCTCGACCCACCGGGCCGTTCCCTCGGCGCGCGTGCTGCTGCATTGCCACCCGAAGCACGCGACCGCCCTTGCCTGCCTGAAGGACCCGGAGATGAAACCGGTCGACCAGAACACGGCGCGGTTCCATGGCATCACCGCCGTCGATCTCGCGTTCGGCGGCATGGCCGACGATGCGGAGGAAGGCATGCGCCTCGCCCGCGCCTTCGGCAATCACCAGGTGATGATGATGGGCAATCACGGTGTGACCGTCGCCGCCGACAGCGTGCCCATGGCCTTCGAACTGCTCTACTTCTTCGAGCGGGCCGCGGAGACGCTGCTGACGGCCTATGCCAGCGGCCAGCCGCTCAATGTCATGAGCGAGGAGATCGCCGCCCGGACGGCAGAAAGCTGGAAGGCGTTCGACGGCATGGCCGACGCGCATTTCGACTACCTGAAGACCGTGCTGGACCGCACGGATTCAAGCTGGCGCCACTAAACGGCTGACAGGCGCATGAAAAAGGCCGCCGGTGCGACACCGGCGGCCTTTCGGTTTCCTGGAACGGGACGTTCGCCTTACTCGGCGTCGGCTTCGTCCGCCTTCTTCTTGGCGGCGGCCTTTTTCTTGGCCGGGGCCTTCTTCTTGGCCGGCTTGGCCTCGGCGGCCTCGTCCTCGTCGTCAGCCAGAAGCACTTCCTTGGACACGGTCTCGTCGGTGACGTTGACCTGCGTCAGGAGGTGGTCGACGACCTTTTCCTCGAACAGCGGGGCGCGAATGGCGTTCACCGCTTCCGGGTTCTGGCGGAAGTAGTCGATGACCTGCTGTTCCTGGCCGGGATACTGGCGGACCTGCTCGTAGATGGCGCGCTGCACCTCTTCCTCGGCCACCTGGACGCCGGCTTCCTCGCCGATCTGCGACAGAACCAGGCCCAGGCGGACGCGGCGCTCGGCCAGGCGCTGGTATTCCTCGCGGGCCTCTTCCTCAGTCGTGTCCTCGTCGGCAAAGGTCTTGCCGGCGCGCTGGAGGTCGGCCTCGACCGTTCCCCAGATGTTGCGGAACTCGGCATCGACCAGGCGCGACGGCGCCTCGAACTTGTAGGCCTCGTCAAGCGCATCGAGCAGCTGGCGCTTCACCTTCTGGCGGGTGGCCTGGCCGTACTGGCTCTCGATCTGCTGGCGGACGATCTCGCGCAGCTTGTCGGCGTTTTCCAGGCCCAGCTTCTGGGCGAGGTCGTCGTTGATTTCCAGTTCGCCCGGGGCGGCCACTTCCTTGACGGTGATGTCGAAGGTGGTCTCCTTGCCGGCCAGGTTGGCGGCCTGGTAGTCCTCGGGGAAGGTCACGGTAATGGTCTTCTCGTCACCGGCCTTGGCGCCGACGAGCTGCTCCTCGAAACCCGGGATGAAGCGGCCCGAGCCGAGCACCAGGTTGGCATCGGTGTCGGACCCGCCGTCAAACGGCTCGCCGTCGAGCTTGCCGACGTAATCGATGGTGACGCGGTCGCCATCGGCGGCCTTGCCCTTCTTGGTCTCGTACTCGCGTGCCGACTCGGCGATCTGGCGGACCTGCTCGTCGACTTCCTCGTCGGAAATATCGACGACCTGGCGGGTCACCGCGATGCCGGACGCGTCCTGGACCTCGATCGGCGGGATGATCTCGTAGCTGAGCTTGAACTCGAAATCGGCCTTGCCGTCGAGGATCTCACCGGCCTCGGACTCGTCCTCGGTCATCTCGACTTCCGGCTGCATGGCGGCCTTCTCGCCGCGCTCCTGCAGAACGGACCGCGAGGAGTCCGACAGGATCTCGTTGACGATCTCGGCCATGATCGACTTGCCGTACATCTTGCGCAGATGGGCCGTCGGGACCTTGCCCGGACGGAAACCGTTGATGCGCACCTTCGAGCGGGCATCCTCGAGACGCTCCGCGAGACGCGCTTCCATGTCGGCGGCCGGCACGACGACCTTGATCTCGCGCTTGAGCCCTTCATTGAGCGTTTCGGTAACCTGCATCACAAAACCTTTTGTTCTTTGTGTCGACGTTCCGGGAAACCCTTCCGCATCCCGGGGCGCCTCTCATCTGTCCTCAAGCCGGGTGGCCTGCCTGGTGCGGGTGGAGGGACTTGAACCCCCACGCCTTGCGGCACCAGAACCTAAATCTGGCGTGTCTACCAATTTCACCACACCCGCCCCCACCGGCGTCTCCACCAGTCCGAAGCGCGCGTTCTATATCACCGCACCCACCGGGTTCAAAGGGAAAATGGCGTCAAAACAGGGTTTTTTCGAGGCTTGCGGCCCGCCGTTGCCGCCTCCCCGGGCGCGAGACCGCGCAGATGCATGACGAGAGCCCTTCCGGCAGCCCCGGCGAGCCCAAGACAGCTACGCCGTGCGCCACCGGACGGCCACCGACAGCGAAACAGTTCAATCGATTAGGGCACTTCGGTGCGACTGCCTGGCGTTTTCATGCTGCATTTGCGAATTTCCTAATCATTACGCAGCGTTTTCAATCTGTTAACTTGTGTGCAATGCACAATATGCATGGCTGCCTTGCACATTTGGCACTCCACATTCCGGCCGGGCGCGCCTATCTTCAACTCAACGGTCGGACAGACCAGACGAGACACCGAAAGACGAAGGTTAGAGAAATGAACCTGATCCGCAATTACCGCAACTGGCGCCGTGAGCGCGAGACGATCAACGAGCTGAGCCGGCTCTCCACCCGCGAACTGAACGACCTGGGCATTGCCCGCGCCGACATTCCGTTCATCGCCCGCCAGGCTCGCTAAGACCGAATACAGGAATTTCGGCAGGGCATCCTCCTCCCAGTCCTGTCGAAACAGGGTTCGTGATATCCTCCTCCCAATCGCGAACCTGACCAAAAGACACCCGCCGGACCTCCTCCCCCGGCGGGTGTTTTTTCATGCCCGTTCGGGAGAATTTCCTGCACACCGGCAGACATGACGTCGCGGCAGCGTTCCGCGCGCACGATCCTCCACGGTCTTTCCCTGTCAACCTGAAACCGGACGCCGCGTTCAGCGCTTGCCTGCAACGCCGCGCGCCTGCCACTTGGAGAGCGGCAGCACATCGGGTTTTCCGCCCATCGGCTCGTACCAGCTGTCGACGGCCCACAGGCGGCCGCTGCCCTTTTCCTTCAGGACGGCCGTCGAATGGGGATATCGGGCGTCGAGGAAGAAGCCGCGCGAGACGTTGCCCTGCACGGCATGGTATTTCAGCAGGCCCTGCTTCTGCAGCAGCAGCATGAAGCTGCGCGTGTTGGTCGATTCATCGATGCAGTCCATCTGGCCGATGGTGCCGCCTTCGTTCAGCAGTGATTGCGCCCGGTCGCGCACGCCGATAACGTCGCCGGCGCGGTCCTCGAAATAGCCGATCGCCTTGCGCAGCGCCTCGCGCTCCGCCGCTGCACCGCCTGTTCCCTCGGCCATGATCTGCGCGATGGCGTTCATGTTGTCCGGGGAAAGGGCGAGCGGTGTTCTGAAATGGCAGTTGTAGCCGTGGCAGACCGTCATGTGCGAAGCCGAAACGGTGCCGAGCGTCGCTGAATACCGCGACGAGACAGACGTGCAGGCGCCGGCAAGCGGCAGCAGGAGAAGGACGGGGAGCGTGCGCAGGTGAATCATCGGTCCCATTATTGCGACCACGGCGAATATGACAATGCCCGCGCTGCGAATGGTTCGAAGTCGTCCACATCCGCGAACCGACGGATTGATCGGCGGCGCGAAAAGCCCTATCTGCGGCCCCACTCGAGCGAGGGAGAAGGCCATGAAGCCCATTCACATCATCGGAGGCGGACTTGCCGGCTCGGAAGCGGCCTGGCAGGCAGCCAATGCCGGCGTGCCGGTCATCCTGCACGAGATGCGCGGCGTGCGCGGAACCGATGCGCACAAGACGGACCATCTGGCAGAACTCGTCTGTTCCAACTCGTTCCGCTCCGACGATGCGCAGGCCAATGCGGTGGGCCTGCTGCACGCCGAGATGCGGCTGGCGGATTCGCTTGTCATGGCCTGCGGCGACGCCAACCAGGTGCCGGCCGGATCGGCACTTGCCGTCGATCGCGACGGGTTCGCGCAGGCGGTGACGGCGAAGCTCGAATCGCATCCGCTGGTGACCATCGTGCGCGAGGAGATCGGCGGCCTGCCCCCGGCGGACTGGGACCAGACGATCATCGCCACGGGACCGCTGACGGCGCCGGACCTGGCAGCGGCCATCGCCGAGGCAACCGGCGAGAGCTCGCTGTCCTTTTTCGACGCGATTGCGCCCATCGTGCACTTCGAGACCGTCGATCTCGACGTGGCGTGGTTCCAGTCGCGCTATGACAAGGTCGGCCCCGGCGGCACCGGCAAGGACTACATCAACTGCCCGATGGACGAGGCGCAGTACAACGCCTTCGTCGACGCGCTTCTGGCCGGCGAGAAGACGGAGTTCCGGGAATGGGAGGGCGTGCCCTATTTCGACGGCTGCCTGCCCATCGAGGTGATGGCGGAGCGCGGCCGCGAAACGCTCCGGCACGGCCCGATGAAGCCGATGGGGCTGACCAACCAGCACAAGCCGGACGAAAAGGCCTATGCCGTGGTGCAATTGCGCCAGGACAACGCGCTTGGCACGCTCTACAACATGGTCGGCTTCCAGACGAAGCTGAAGTATGCGGAACAGGTGCGCATCTTCCGCATGATCCCGGGCCTGGAAGAGGCACAGTTCGCCCGTCTCGGCGGATTGCACCGCAACACCTACATCAATTCCCCCGTTCTTCTCGACGGGACGCTGCAATTGCGCTCGCGCCCCGGGCTGCGCTTCGCCGGCCAGGTGACGGGCTGCGAGGGCTACGTGGAGTCGGCGGCAATGGGCCTGCTGGCCGGCCGGTTCGCGGCGGCTGCCAGGCTTGGCACGACCCTGGCACCACCGCCGCCGACAACCGCCTTCGGCGCCCTGCTCGGCCACATCACCGGCGGCCACATCGTTTCCGACGAAGAGCCCGGCCGGCGGTCGTTCCAGCCGATGAACATCAACTTCGGCCTCTTCCCGCCGCTCGAGCCCGGTGCCATCCGGAAGCCGGAGGGCGTCAAGCGCCTGCGCGGCAAGGAAAAGGCGCTGGCCAAGAAGCGGGCGCTGACGGCGCGGGCCATCGACGACCTGCGCCTGTGGCTGGGCATTCCCGGCGAGGCCGCGGCGGCAGAGTAATACGCCATCCGGGGTATGCCGCCGCCCCGCAGCCGTGCCATTCTCCGGGTCCATGCTGTTCAGACCTTGGAGGAAATCCCGTCATGTCCCGGTTTCTGCCCCTGATCGCCCTGGCCGGCGCCGCCGCGTTCTTCGCAACCTCATCCGAGGCCCGCGACTGCGCTTCGGACGCCCGCTCCGCGATGCTCGACGTCCGCCATCCCGTGCCCATGCTGCAGCACGTGGAAACGACCATGGGCGAGATCACCATGCGCAGCAAGACGCTGAGCACGCCGGACAACCGCGGTCTCGTGATGGACGAAGCGGGAACGCCCATGTCGCTCTGGATCGGCGGCAAGTTCTACACCACGGCGGACAAGGGCGAGACCTGGAAGCTGCTCAGCGAGACCTCCAAGGAAGACCAGGACAAGGCTATGGAGACCTTGCGGCTGCAGGCGGAAGCGGCGACGAACATCGCTTGCGATTACGAGGCGGAACTGGACGGCAAGCCCGTGCACCGGTTCAGCCTCGACTACGTTCTTGAAATGAGCGGGACACCGCTCCACGTCGAGTACTGGATTGACGCCGAGACCGGCTTTCCCTGGCGGATCCGGACCGTGAGCCCGCAGAACACGATCGTTCAGGACATCGAACCGGCGCCGGACGGGATGAGTATCCCGGATCCGGAAGGCTGACGGGGCGCTTTACAGCGCGGACGCCATGGCCAAAACTCCAGCCGGTTTGGGCAAGGAGAGCATCATGAGCGAATCGGTCGGCACATTCTTCACCGTAAGGCGCGACGGCCCGGTGGCGGAGATCGCCATGAACCGGCCCGACGTGGCCAATGCCATGTCGCCCGACTTCTGGGAGGACCTGCCAAGGATCATGGACGACCTTGCCGCCGACGGCAGCGTCCGCGCGGCCATCCTCACCGGCGAAGGCCGGCATTTCTCGGGCGGCATGGATCTCGCGACGTTCAACTCCATCGCCGCCCTGCTGCAGAGCGAGCCCGGACGGGCCGCCCATGCGTTGCGCGGGCTGATCCTGAAGCTGCAGGACAGTTTCACCGCCATCGAACGGGCGCCCTTCCCCGTCATTGCCGCCATCCACGGCGCCTGCATCGGCGGCGCGATCGACATGATCACGGCCTGCGACATCCGGCTCGCATCGGCGGATGCCTTTTTCGCCATCGAGGAAATCAACATCGGCATGGCGGCCGACGTCGGCACCCTGCAGCGCCTGCCGAAACTCATTGCGCCGGCGCTGGCGGCGGAGCTCGCGTTGACCGGGCGCCGCTTCGATGCGGCGGAAGCCCGCGCCATGGGCCTGGTCTCGCAGGTCGCGGCGGACCGCGACAGCGTTGTTTCCGTGGCGCGGGACATGGCGCAGGCCATGGCGGCCCGGTCGCCGCTCGCCATGGCCGGCATCAAGCGCAACCTCGCCTATGCGCGCGATCATTCCGTGGCCGACGGACTGGACTACATCGCCACCTGGAACGGCGGCATGTTGCGCGCCGAAGACCTGATGGAGGCGATCAAGGCGCGCGGAGAAAAGCGCCAGGCCCTGTTCAAGGATCTCGGCAAACCGGCCTGACGCGGCGCGCCTCCGGCCGGTTCAGTGCAGCCGGAACTCGTGGTCGACGGCGCGCAGTTCGGCGGGCCGGATGAGACGGGCATGGGCCACGGTGACCGAGTGAAGCGGCCCCTCGATCTTTTCCTCCCAGAAGGCCAGGAATTTCTTCAGCACCGGGAAATCGGGAAACAGGTCATAGTCCTGCCAGATATATTCCTGCAGAAGCGAGCGATGGTCCGGCATGCGATAGGCAATCTGGGCCGTCGTGAGGCCATAACCTTCCAGCTGTTTCCGAAATGCGTCGCTGACCTTCATGGGTCTCTCCATGGCTGTTGTTGACAGCGCGATTGCGCCATGCAATAGCGCATCGGTCAAGCGTGAACTCAACAAATTAAACAATGATTACAGGGATTTAGCAGCATTCCTTAGCGAGTGCTGCCAAGCACCGCCGGCGAGCCGGCATGCGGGCGCGTTTCATTGAACGGCCGAATGCGCTGTCCCGTTTCTTCATACAATCGAAGGCCGCGAAACCGGTTCCCACTTTCGCCGGAATTGGTTTTCCCCGGCCGCAATTGAAGGCCGCGAAACCCGTTCCCACTTTCGCTGGAATTGGTTTTCCCCAGCCGCAATTGAAGGCCGCGAAACCGGTTCCCACTTTCGCTGGAATTGGTTTTCCCCAGCCGCAATTGAAGGCCGCGAAACCGGTTCCGACTTTCGCTGGAATTGGTTTTCCCCAGCCGCAATTCCGGACGCGAAACCGGTTCCCACTTTCGCTGGAATTGCTCTAGCTCCCAACCGGTCTGCCATCCAGGCCCGGCAGACCGGGCTTGCCCGCCTCGGCAGGGTTGCGGCGGACGTAATCGGCCTTGATCTCGGCGGACCCCTGTCGCGAGCCGTCGTGGCTCCAGCCGGGCGGCATGAACAGGTAGCCGAGCCGCTGGCGCAGCGTGAGGCCGCGCGTGAACAGGGCATCGCGCGCCATGGCGACCCATTCATGGAAGGCCACCTTGACCGGGTTCCAGGTCGCCAGGTTCTTGACGATGCCGTAGCGCGGCGGGTCTTCCGGCACTTCCTCGACGAAAGTGCCGAACAGGCGATCCCAGATGATCAGGGTGCCGGCATAGTTCGAATCGAGATAGCGCGGGTTCGTCGCGTGATGCACCCGATGATGCGACGGCGTGTTGAAGACGAGCTCGATCGGCCGCCACATCTTGCCGATCGTCTCCGTGTGGATCCAGAACTGCCAGAGAAGGTTGAAACCGTAGACGAAGGCGATGAGCGCGGGATGAAAGCCGAGCAGGACGAGCGGCGTCTGCAGGATGACCATGCCGGTGAACTGGCCGGTCCAGCTCTGGCGGAGCGCGGTGGAGAGGTTGTAGTGCTGGCTGGAGTGGTGATTGACGTGTTCCGCCCAGACCCAGCGGACCCGATGCGCGATGCGGTGATACCAGTAGTAGCGCAGGTCATCGACGATGAAGGCCACCACGAAGGCCCACCAGACCAGGCCCTGGTCGAAGAAGCGATACTGCCAGACCCACATCAGGATCGTGAAGGAGATGAAACCGAGCAGCAGGCCGGCAACGACATTGCCGACGCCCATCGCCAGGCTCGTCATGGTGTCGGCGGTATTGAAGCTGCCCTTCGCGCGACGCGTGGAAACGAGGAACAGTTCCAGGAGGATGGCGGCAATGAAAAAGGGAATTGCCAGTTCCGTGACCTTGGGAAAGGCATAGTTTTCCATGGTCATCTCCTCCCTTTGCCGTTTCCGCCCAGGTGTGCGACCAGGCGGTCCGCGGTTTCCTCGTCGGCGAAGCGGACGGTCATGGCGCTCCAGCCGAATTCCGCGAAGGCCATACTTACCACCGCCGGGCCGGTTCGCGAAACCGATGCGATCCCTGAGCGATCGACCAGGCGGGTGGCGACGTGGCGCCCCATGACGCGCACGATCCCGACCAGCCCACCGGGCAGCAGCAGGACGGCCGAGGATCCGTCAGCAGCCATCACCACCGGCCCGTCGCCGACCTCGGGGTAATCGCCGCGCAGAAATTCCAGGGCTTCCCCCGGCCCCGAAAGAGAGCGCGGCTTGCCGGACCCGGACAGTTTCAGTGCCAGGAGCACGAGGCTGAGCCCGATCACGATCATCGCGACCAGCACGATCGTGTTCATGGCGTTGTCCTCCCTGCCGCGGTCCACGGATCGGGCGGAGTGTGCCGAGCCGACAGCACCGGGTCAATTCGTGACGCAGCGGCAGGCCGGCATTCTTTTTGACCGGGATCAGCCCATTGCAGCGCGAAGGAAGCGCCAGTAGCGGCGAATCGCGGAAATCTCCGGCGTGCGTTCCAGGCAGTCGGCTCCCGTCCTCTCGATGACCGCGAGGTAGGACGGCACCGGCGCCATGACGAGATAGGCCGGCCGCAACGACGGCGCGACCTGCCCGGATGTCTCCTGCCACATCCGCAGATGTTCGCGCACCTTGGCAGCGAGCGCGGCGACCAGTGCGCCGGCCCGCTTCGGATCCGGGTCGCCGAGGTAAGCCTCGCGGTCGAGGCCGCAGGCGGCCAGCAGTTCGGCCGGCACGTAGCACTGGCCGCGCGCCCGGTGCAGCGGCATCAGGCGGATCTGCCCGGTCATGGCCTGGGCGCAGGCAGCGTGGCCGGCCGGCGTTCCGGTTCCATCGACGGCCGGGCGGTCCAGAATGGTCGCGGCCATCTGGAGGATCGCGCCGGCGGTCTCGCCGCAATAGCCCTCGAGATCGTTCAGCGACGGCATCGGATCGTCGTAGAGATCGAACAGGCGGGCCTCGAAATAGGCCTCGAGCGAGGCCCGCGGCAGGTCGAAGTCGTCGATCACGCGGGCAAAGGCGGCGGCCACCGGGTGCCCGGCGTCGGCGCCGGCGGCGGGCGTTGCCAGCGCGTCACGCCACCATTGCAGCCGGATTTCGCCGGCCAGCGGCTCGCGGATGGCGTCGCGAATGCGCGCGACCTCCATGTTGAAGGCATAAAGGGCGGTGAGCGCGTCGCGCCGGTCGGCCGGCGCGTAGAGGACCGACAGGTAGCGGTCCGGATCCCCGGAGCGAAGGGACGCGAGCATGGCGCCGGCGTCCATCGGGGGCGCGGCGTCCGGCATCAGACAGCGATGAAAAACGCCGCGACGGCGCGGTCCTCGGCGACCAGCACATTGTAGGTGCGGACCGCCGCGCCGGTGCTCATGGCGTCGGCGATGATGTTTGCCTCGCGCAACCGCGCGGCGACGTCGGGCCGCATGCGCTTGAGATCGGGGCCCATGCCGGCCAGCAGAATCTCGATCTCGCCGGCCTCATCGAAGACGCGGGCGAGATCGTCGGCCGTCGGGTCGAGCGGATCGCCCGGCTCCCAGCCATAGATGCCCGACGGCAGGCACATCAGCGAACCGCGATGCGACATGTCGGCAAAGCGGAAGCCGCCGTTGCCATAGGCCTCGATGGCGGCACGGCCCGGGAAATGGGCCTGGCGCATCTGGATGCCGGATCCCATTGGCCTATCCCTTGGCGGGTTCCACGTCGGTGCTGTCGCCTTCCTCTTCCCGGCCCTTCGCCGCCTTGCTGGAGCGCAGGCTGAACAGGATCAGCAGCGGCGCAGCGATGAAGATGGAGGAATAGGTGCCGACGACGACGCCGAAGATCATGGCGGCCGTGAACGACTGGATGACCTCGCCACCGAAGTAGTAGAGCGCCAGCAGCGCAAGCAGCGTGGTAAGCGATGTCATCACCGTTCGCGACAGCGTGTCGTTCATGCTCATGTCGAGCAATTGCGGCAAGGGCATCTTGCGGTATCGCCTGAGGTTCTCGCGGACACGGTCGTAGACGACCACCGTGTCGTTCAGCGAATAGCCGACGATGGTCAGGATGGCCGCAATGGACGACAGGTTGAACTCGATGCCGGTGATGACGAAGAAACCGATGGTCATGATCACGTCGTGCATCGTGGCGAGGATGGCGCCGACGGCAAACTGCCATTCGAAACGGATCCAGATGTAGAACAGGATCGCGGCCAGCGACGCCAGGACGCCGATGGTTCCCGCCCGTGCCAGCTCGCCGGACACCGTCGGCCCGACGACCTCGACGCGGCGGAAATCGTAGTCCGCCTCCAGTTCGCTTCGTACCTTGGAAATGACACTCTGCTCGGCGTTCTCGCCGCCGCCCTGCGCCTCGACGCGGATCAGCACCTCGGAGGGATCGCCGAATTCCTGCACCTGGACGTCGCCCAGATTGAGTTCGCTCAGCCGCCCGCGGATATCGGCCACATCGGCGACATCGTGCTTGGCCTTGATCTCGATGAGCGAGCCGCCCTTGAAGTCGATGCCGTAGTTCATGTTGACGGTCATGAACAGGGCGAGCGACCCGATGGCCGCCAGGGCCGACAGGGTGAAGGTCATGCGGCGCAGCCACATGAAGGGGATCTTCGTCTGCGCCGGAATGAGGTGCAGGATCGCGCCGGGCAGCTCCTTCGGCCGGCGCCGGCGGACGTATTCGGCGACCAGCCAGCGGGTGAAGGTGAAGGCGGTGAAGACCGTCGTCAGGATACCGATGGCCAGGGTGACGGCGAAGCCACGGACCGGGCCGGTCCCGAGGTAGAACAGGATGACGGCCGCGATGAGCGTGGTCACGTTGGCATCCACGATCGTCGCCAGGGCGCGGGAAAAGCCCGCGTCGATGGCCTGGATGACGGACCGGCCGTTGCGGCGCTCCTCGCGGATGCGCTCGTAGATCAGCACGTTGGAGTCGACCGCCATGCCGACGGTCAGCACGATGCCGGCGATGCCGGGCAGCGTCAGCGTGGCGCCGAGCACCGACAGCAGCGCGACGATCATGGCGACGTTGGCAATCAGCGCGATGTCGGCGATCACGCCGAGCAGGCCGTAGGCGAGCACCATGAAGACGAGCACGAGGACGGACCCGATCATGGCCGCGATCTGGCCGGCGGCGACGGAGTCGGCGCCAAGGCCCGGACCGACGGTCCTTTCCTCGATGATGGTCAGCGTGGCCGGCAGCGCGCCGGCACGCAGGAGCACCGCCAGGTCATTGGCCGACTGCGCGGTAAAGGACCCGGAAATCTGTCCCGAACCGCCGAGGATGGGTTCGCGGATCACCGGCGCGGAGATGACATGGCCGTCGAGGATGATGGCGAAGAGCCGCCCGACGTTCTGCTGCGTCGCCTGGCCGAAGCGCTGGGCACCCTTGGTGTCGAAACGGAAGGAAACGACCGGCTCGGAGGTGCGCTGGTCGAAGGTCGGCTGCGCATCGACGAGGTTCTCGCCGGAAACGATGACCCGGTCCTCGATCAGGTAAGGCACCGGCGGATCGTCGTTGGAATACATGACCGTCGTGCCGGCCGGCGGACGGCCCTGGATGGCCTCCTGTACGGGCACGGACTGGTCCACCATCTGGAACGTCAGCTTGGCGGTCTGGCCGAGAATGTCCTTCAGGCGCTGGGGATCGTCGAGGCCCGGGACCTGCACGAGAATGCGGTCATTTCCCTGGCGCTGGATCACCGGCTCGGTCGTGCCGAGCTCGTTGACGCGGCGGCTGACGACCTCGATCGACTGCGACAGCGCCGCCGAGGTGCGGTAGTCGAGGCCGGCATCGGTCAGGGTGAAGCGGAGGAGGCCCGGTTCGGGCTCTTCCATGGTCACTTCCTGCACGGAGCCGCCGCCGAAAAGGCCGGTCGAGACAGGCTGCAGCAGGGAATTCAGGGTTTCCTTGGCCAGCGTGACCTGCTTGGCGTCACGGATGCGCACCTGGACCGTCTTGCCCGAGCCGGTCAGCCCGGTGTAGCCGATGCTCTCGTCGCGCAGCAGCTTGCGCACCTCGTCGCGGGTTGCCGCCAGGCGGTCCTTGACGATGTCGTTGCGGTCGATCTTCAGCAGGATGTGCGATCCGCCCTGCAGATCGAGACCCAGGGTCATCTTCTGCTTGGGCAGCCAGTCCGGCAGCGCGTCGAGCGTGGACTGGGAGACCAGGTTGGGGGCCGCGAACAGCAGGCCGGCAATCACCGACAGCCAGATGAGAATCGTTTTCCAACGCGAAAAATAGAGCATGGATCAGTCCGTTTCCGGCCAACGGCAATCGCCCCGGCACAGTGCGCCGGGGCGAAGCGTATCAGGCTTTCTGGTTCTGGTTGGCGACCGGTTCGCCCTTGACGCGGACGTCGGCGATCATGGCGCGCAGGATCCGGACCTTCACGCCCTGGGCGATCTCGACATCCAGTTCCGTCTCGTCGGCCTTGGTCACCTTGCCGATGATGCCGCCGCTGGTGATGACCGTGTCACCGCGACGAACCGCCGCAAGCATCTGGTCGCGCTTCTTCATCTGCTGGCGCTGCGGCCGGATGATGAGGAAGTACATGATAACGAAGATGAGTATGAACGGCAGGATGCTCATGAATATGTCAGCGCCACCGGCGGGCGCGGCGGACTGGGCGAATGCCGGGGTGACGAACATCTGCGAACTCCTGCAAGAAACGAGGGAAAGCGGGTCGAATCCCGCGTGTCAAACTGGCGCGGAATATAGTGGTTCAGGGCACCTTTGCAACTGTGGGAGCACGACGACAAGCGCTTTTCCATGCCAATGGAGCGTGCTAGTCCACTTGTGCACGCAGGAGGACCCATGAACCGCATTTCACTCGACGAGATCGCCGCCCGCCTCGACCGGCTTGCCGACGCCGTGGAAAGCCTGAAACCGCGCCCTGTGCCGGCTCCCGATTTCGACGCCGCGGACTGCTTCGTCTGGGAGGCGGAAACCGCGACCCTGCAGCCGGTCGCGCGCGTCAACCGGATCGACATTTCGCTGATCAAGGGTGTCGACCGCGTGCGCGACATCCTCGTCGCCAACACCGAGCGCTTCGCCGACGGCCTGCCGGCCAACAACGTGCTGCTGTGGGGCGCCAGGGGCATGGGCAAGTCGTCGCTGGTCAAGGCCGCCCACGCGGCGACGGCCCTCTCCCCGGGGGCCGGCGACCGGACAGCGCTCAAGCTGGTGGAAATCCACCGCGAGGACATCGACACTCTGCCGCGCCTGATGTCGCTGCTCAAGGCGGCCGATGCCCGCTTCATCCTGTTCTGCGACGACCTGTCCTTCGACCACGACGACACGTCCTACAAGTCGCTGAAAGCCGCGCTGGAAGGCGGCGTCGAAGGCCGGCCGGACAACATCATCTTCTATGCCACCTCCAACCGGCGCCACCTGCTGCCGCGCGACATGATCGACAACGAGCGTTCGACGGCCATCAATCCCGGCGAAGCCGTGGAGGAAAAGGTCTCGCTGTCGGACCGCTTCGGGCTGTGGCTCGGTTTCCACAAGTGCTCGCAGGACGATTACCTGGAGATGATCAACGGCTACGCGGCCCATTTCGGCCTCGCGGTGGACGACGACACGCTGCGCGCCGAAGCGCTCGAATGGGCGGTCACGCGCGGCGGGCGGTCGGGCCGCGTCGCCTGGCAGTTCATCCAGGACCTGGCGGGGCGCCTCGGCCAGCGGCTTTCGTAGATCCGGGCCCATGAACGACAATACCCCGCCGGGGGCCGGCGGGGCACTGCCATGCGCGGATTGCTGCTGGAGGCCAGCCCGTCCGCCTGAAGCGACCGGGACCGGGACGGCCGCCTGTGCGCTCCATTTCGCTGTTCTGTTGCCGTTTCGCGATGTGAAAGCCGGCCCGCCTCGCCGGACCGGGCATTCCGGTGGCGTGGCGCCGGTTACTCCAGGTACTTGACCGGGTTGACGGGGTTGGAATTCTTGCGGATCTCGAAATGCAGTTTCGGCTGGCCGGCGGAACCGGAATTGCCGGCCCGCGCGATCTCCTGGCCACGGCGGACCTTGTCGCCGCGGGAGACCAGCAGTTCGCTGTTGTGTCCATAGACCGACACCAGGCCATCGTCATGACGCACGAGGACGGTGTTGCCGAATTCCTTCAGGCCGCTGCCGGAGTAGATCACGACGCCGTTCTCGGCCGCCTTGACCGGGGTGCCGGCCGGCACGGCGATGTCGATGCCGTCATTGGCCTTGCCGCCTGAGTTGGCGCCGAAGGCCGAGATGACCCGGCCGCGCACGGGCCAGCGGAGCTTGCCGATGCCGGTGGTTTCCGGCGCAACGGCCGCCACTTTCTCGGCCTGGCGGATCACCGCCTCGTCCTTGTGCTTCGGCGGCGTGTAGGTCGGCAGTTCCTTGCCGGACTTTGCCGACGGCCCTGCCCCGCCGGTGATGATGGGATCGACATTCGGCTTGGCCGTGCTGGCCGTCTGAACAGGCTCACCGCCGGCCGGGATGGCCAGTTTCTGGCCGATCCGGAGATTGCCGTTGCTCAGCCCGTTGGCCGATTTGAGCGCCGCGACCGTGACACCGTGGCGGCGGGCGATGGCATAGAGCGAATCGCCGGCGACGACGGTATAGCGCCCGTCGGCAGACGGCGCTTCGGCCGCCACCTTCCTCGGCGCCGGGCTGGTCGCCGCTTCCACCTGCTGGCGCTGCGGACGCGGCTTCGGCTCTTCGCGCACCATGGCGACCTGCTGGCGCGGGGCGTCGCTTGGAACCGGCACGCGGTCGGACGGGACGTCGAACTTCGTCCCGCGCGAGGATTTCGCGGCGATCGTCTGCGGATTGGCATCGGGTGCCGAGGTCGGCGCATTCGACGAATAGACGTAGGTCGGAATGACGATCGACTGACCGGACGCCACGTCGCGCGGGTTGGAAATACCGTTGACCCGCAGGATCTCCTTGGCCGGCACGCCGAACCGCTTGGAGAGATTGTAGATCGTTTCGCCTTCCCGAAGGGTGACGCGGGTGCCGCCCGACGCGGTCCAGCCGTTGCCGGCCGGCTCGGAGGCAGATGCCGGCGCCGGCTTCGAAACCGGGAGCGGTTGCGGTGCCGCTGCCGCGCGGGGTTCAACCGG
Organism: Zhengella mangrovi; assembly: GCF_002727065.1. Taxonomy (GTDB): domain Bacteria; phylum Pseudomonadota; class Alphaproteobacteria; order Rhizobiales; family Rhizobiaceae; genus Zhengella; species Zhengella mangrovi. Next base: position 169,995 of record NZ_PDVP01000002.1, read on the forward strand.
CGTCACATTGACCGGGGCGCCAACCTTGCTCGTCGAACCGGTTGCGCGGCGATCGACGGCCGGCGCGGGTGCGGCGAGCGCCTGGCGCTGGACAGCGGGCTGTTCGACGGGCGGCCGCACGGCCTGGCGGGCTGCCGAGGGCGCCGACGCGACCCGCGCATCGCCCGGGTAAGGCTGCGCCGCGCGGTAGGCCGCCTGCGGCTGCGCCGGATAGGCGCTCGTCGGTGACTGCCGGTAAACCGGCGCATTGCCGACCGTGGCGTTCGGCACCACCCGTCCGCCGGGAATGAGCCGGGCGGGATCGCTCGCGACGGACCCTGTCGCGGTCTTGTCGAGGTCACCCGGATAGGGCTGCGACGCTGCCGGCTGCTGCCGGGCGCCCACAGGCACGGCCGAGGTGTAGAGCCCGTCGGCGAAGCGCGAGGCATCCGAACTGCAGCCAGCCGCAAGCCCGCCGACGATCACGAGGGCTGCGCCCCGTGAAAGGACCCGTGCATATGCCTTGATTGTGCTGCCTTGCATGATCTGAACCCGCCATAACTCGATAACTCGCACGCCATGATTAAAGCGCGTTAATGTTACTGTCGGGTTAAGCGGGGGCGGACGTCTGCCTGTTTTCGTGGCAGCGCAAGCGTTTCAGAGGGTGGCGGCGATACCGCGGACGATCGGCTGGAAGCGGACGATGCCGATATCGCTGCGTTCGAAGCGGCTGCCGACCTTGGTCAGGCGGGCAAGAACCTGGCGGTCGTCGGCCGGTCCGATCGGGGCAATCATGATGCCGCCGGACGACAGCAGGTCGACGTATCCGCGCGGCATGGCATCGAAGGCCGGCCACACGACGATGCGGTCGAAAGGCCCCTCGCCGTCGATCGCCTTCTCGGCATCGCCATGCCGCTGCAGCACGTTGAGGAGACCGAGCGTCCGGTAGCGCTCGGCGGCCTCGGCGGCCAGTGTGCGGAACCGCTCGACCGTGGTGACGCGGGACGCGATCCGGCTCATCACCGCGGCGGTGAAGCCTGACCCGGTGCCGATCTCCAGCACCCTCTGGCCGGGCTGGAGATCGAGCGAGGCGAGGACGCGGCCCTGGAGGTCGAGGCCCTCGACGCTCTCGCCACAGCCGATCGGGCATGAGCGTGCGCCGAAGGCCGCCTGCTGGTGCTCGGAGGGGATGAAGATGCGCCGGGGGGTCGCCTCGAATGCCGCGAACAGGCGGTTGTCATCAATGCCGGCGGCGCGCATCCGCAGAACGAATGCCGCGAAAGCTTCCGCCTCCGACCCGCGGGCAGACGATTGCATCAGAAGGCTCTCCGCAGGGCTTCCTGGGCTTCGCGCGCGGTCAGGTCGAGCTTGAGCGGCGTGACCGAGATGTGATTGTCGCGCAGCGCCGCGATGTCGGTGCCTTCGACGGCATCGAACTGCTTGCGGCCGAAGCGGATCCAGAAATAGGGGAAGTTGCGCCCGTCGCGGCGCTCCTCGATGCCGACCCCGTGCACGATGCGGCCCTGGCCGGTGACCTTGACCCCGACCACCTCGTCCGGCCGGCAATTGGGGAAGTTCACGTTGAGCAGCACGCCCTCGGGCAGTTCGGCGGAAAGGCAGCGCTTGAGGACGTCCACGGCGTGGGTCTCGGCGACCTCGTAGGGAACGACGCGGCCCTCGTCGGAAAAATTGTAGCCCTGGCTCAGGGCGATGGAGCGGATGCCGACCAGCGTGCCCTCCATGGCGCCGGCGACCGTGCCCGAATAGGTGACGTCGTCGGCGATGTTGGTGCCGGAGTTGACGCCCGACAGCACGAGATCCGGCGGTTCCGGCATGATGTGGCGCACGGCCATGATGACGCAGTCGGTCGGTGTGCCGCGCACGGCGAAGTGGCGGTCATCGAGCTTGCGCAGGCGCAAGGGGTGCGACAGCGTCAGCGAGTGGGCCAGGCCGGACTGGTCGGTCTCGGGCGCCACGACCCAGACGTCGTCGGACAATTGCCGCGCGATCCGCTCCAGAACGGCAATCCCCTCGTCGTGAATGCCATCGTCGTTGGTCAGCAGGATGCGCATGCCTTCTCCTTCGTGTTGGCCCGCGGCCGGCTCAGCCGCGGGTAATGGTCTCCAGCCCGCCCATGTAGGGACGCAGCGCGTCCGGCACGGTAATCGAGCCGTCCTCGTTCTGGTAGTTTTCCATGACGGCGATCAGGGCGCGGCCGACCGCGATGCCCGAGCCGTTGAGGGTGTGGACGAACCGGGTCTGCTTCTCGCCGGCGGCGCGGTAGCGCGCATTCATGCGCCGTGCCTGGAAATCGCCGCAGACGGAACAGGACGAGATCTCGCGGTAAGCGTCCTGGCCCGGCAACCAGACCTCGATGTCATAGGTCTTCCGGGCGCCAAAGCCCATGTCGCCGGTGCACAGCACGACGGTGCGGAACGGCAGGTCGAGGCGCTTCAGGATGTCCTCGGCGCAACCGGTCATGCGTTCATGCTCGTCGATCGACGTGTCGGCGTCGGTGATCGAAACCATCTCGACCTTGTTGAACTGGTGCTGGCGCAACATGCCGCGGGTGTCGCGGCCCGCAGACCCGGCCTCGGACCGGAAGCAGGGCGTCAGCGCGGTAAAGCGGAAGGGCAGCCTCTCGGCCTCGAGGATGTCGCCGGCAACGAGATTCGTCAGCGGCACCTCGGCCGTCGGGATCAGGCCCAGGCGGGCATTGCCGTGCGGGGTGAAGAACAGATCCTCCTCGAACTTCGGCAATTGCCCGGTTCCGAAAAAGGTCTCGTCCCTGACCAGCAGCGGCGGATTGACCTCCATATAGCCGTGCTCGGAAGTCTGGACATCGAGCATGAACTGGCCAAGCGCGCGTTCCAGGCGGGCGAGCGCGCCCTTCAGCACGGTGAAGCGGGCGCCGGAGAGCTTGGCGGCGGCCTCGAAATCCATCAGGCCCAAGGCCTCGCCGAGCTCGAAATGCTCCTTCGGCTGGAAGGCGAATTCGGGACGGCGGCCGACCTTGCGGACCTCGACGTTGCCGCTCTCGTCGGCGCCATCAGGGACGTCGTCGAGCGGGACGTTGGGCAGGCGCGCGAGCGCATCGTTGAAACGGGCGTTGAGCTCACGCTCGACGGTTTCGCCGGACTGGAGCTCGGCTTTGATGGCGGCGACCTCGGCCTTGAGCTTCTCCGCGGTCTCGAGGTCCTTCTGGCCCATGGCCTTGCCGATTTCCCTGGACGCGGCATTGCGTCGTTCCTGCAAGGCCTGCAGGCGGGAAATGTGGGCGCGACGGTCTTCGTCGAGGGCGATCAGGGCCGCGGCCTGCGGCTCGGCGCCGCGACGCGCCAGCGCCTGATCCAGTGCTTCAGGATTTTCGCGGATCCACTTGATATCGAGCATGGGAACGTTCCGGACTTGTCATTGCAGCGCGCTTCATACGCGAGTCGCGCGACAGAGGCGAGAACCGGGCACGACAGGACCACCGGGGCGGGACAAGCCCGCCCGGACGGTCACGGCATGGAGCCGCGACCCTGCTCCTCGAGATCCGCCTCATCGGAAGACGATCCGCCTTCCGGCGGTTGCGGTTCGGGATCGGGTGTCTCGTCCTCGTCCTCGTCGTCCTGCTCGCGTTCTGCGCGCTCGCGCTCCACCAGACGCGCGGTGTAGATGGAAATCTCGTAGAGAAGGATGGTCGGCAGCGCAAGACCGATCTGGCTGACCGGATCGGGGGGCGTCAGAATGGCGGCCGTGATGAAGGCAAAGACGATGGCGTACTTGCGCTTCTCGCGAAGACCGTCGGAGGTCGCCAGGCCAGCCCGCGCCAGCAGCGTGGTCACCACGGGAAGCTGGAAGACGAGGCCGAAGGCGAAGATCAGCGTCATGATCAGTCCGAGATACTCGGACACCTTCGGCAGGAGCGAAATGTCGACCTGCCCTTCCCCGCCCGTCTGTTCCATGGCCAGGAAGAACCACATCACCATCGGCATGAAGAAGGTGTAGACCAGCGTCGCGCCGAGCAGGAACAGCAGCGGAGAAGCCACCAGGAACGGCAGGAATGCCTTGCGCTCGTTGCGGTACAGCCCCGGCGCGATGAACTTGTAGACCTGCGCGGCGATCACGGGAAAGGCGAGGATCAGGCCGCCGAACATGGCGATCTTGATCTGGGTGAAGAAGAATTCCTGCGGCGCGGTGTAGATCAGCGCCACCTTGCGGTGGTCCATCCCGGCCCAGATGACCGCCCACTTGAACGGCAGGACGAGGAAATTGAACAGGTCCTTGGCCCAGAAGAAGCAGAACAGGAAGGCGATGAAAAAGCCGCCCACCGCCCACATCAGGCGCTGACGGAGTTCGATGAGGTGCTCGATCAGCGGCGCCGACGAGGCCTCGATATCCACTTCGTCCTGCTTGCTCACGCGCCTTTTCCTGTCTTCTCGCCGTCGCCCTCGGTCTTGGCGGACGGGGTGGTTTCCAGCGTGCCCTCGCCCGGAACGGCCGTCGCGCCGGTCTTGGCGGGCTCGGCCGGATGGGTGGACGGCTCGGCCTTGGCCGTTCCCTTGACCGGTTCGTTCGAACGCGGCTTGGTGGCATCGTCAAGGCTGCCCTTGATCTCGTCACCGATCTTGTTGAGCGGATTGAGAGACTTGCGGATCTCGTTGGTCGGGTTCATCGACCGCGCGGTATCGGCCAGCGACTTGAGATCGTCGAGTTCGGCTTCGCGCAGGGCGTCGTCGAACTGGCGTCTGAAATCGCCCGCCATCGCCCGCAGCTTCGACGTCGTCCGCCCGAAGGTGCGAAGCATTTTCGGCAAATCCTTGGGGCCGACGACCACGATCAGCACGATCGCGATTACCAGCAGTTCAGGCCAGCCAACATCAAGCATTACAGTCGAGCCTCGTCAGACACGCCACGGCGCCGCACCCGGGAAGGCGCGGCGCGTTCCTCCGTCCCGGTGCCCGGGATCAGGAGTTGGCGGACTTTTCCTTGCTGTCGGAGACCACTTCTTCCTTGCGGTGCTCGACGGTCTTGGACTGGTCGGACGTCTCGTCGTCCGCCATTCCCTTCTTGAAGCTCTTGATGCCCTTTGCGACATCGCCCATCAGCTCGGGGATCTTGCCACGGCCGAAGAGCAGAAGCACGACCACCAGAACGATGATCCAGTGCCAGATTGAAAAGCTACCCATAACAAACCTCGTGTGTGCGTTCTCAGATGTGACTTAAGCGGTTTCGCCGCCGGTTTCAAATACAAGTATGTCGCTTTTTCTCACGGAGACGCGAATGTCGCGCCGGCCGGGCTCCAGCGACCCGTGCCGGAAGCGCGCGCGAACAGGCATTTCCGCGCCGGGTACCGCCAAATCAACCATTTCCGCAATTCCCAGAAATCGCCGCGACAGAACCCGCGCCTCGACCGCCCCGGCCTCGTCCACCTCGATCCCGGCGAGACGGATGGCGACCGTGGCCTTCGCGCCCTCCGGCAGGTTCCCGGCGGAAAAGCGGCCGAGTGGCGTCTCGACACCGGCGCCTGCAACCGTCGCGTCGAAGAGGTTCAACTCGGAAAAGAACCCGGCAGCAAACAGGTTGACCGGCTTGTGATACAGATCGTCACCGGATCCTGCCTGGACCAGCTTCCCGTCCTTCAGAAGAGCTATCCGGTCGCCCATGCGCATCGCCTCTTCCGCATCGTGGGTCACAACAATGGCGGTTGTGCGGCTTTGCCGCAGGATCGACAGGGTTTCGGACCGGATGGAATCCTTCAGGCGCGAATCGAGACCGGAGAACGGTTCGTCCATCAGCAGCACGGCGGGGCGCGGCGCGATGGCGCGGGCCAGGGCCACCCGCTGCTGCTCACCGCCCGAGAGGACATGGGGATAGGCATCGGCATAATGCTGGAGGCCTACGCGCGACAGGGCAATCATCGCCTCCGAGCGGGCCTCGGCGAGCGATAGCGCGGTCAGCCCGAACATCACGTTGCGCAAGATCGTCAGGTGCGGAAAGAGCGCGAAATCCTGGAAGACGAGGCCGATGGAGCGGTCCTCCGGCGGCAGAAACACGTCGGGACCGGCAATTTCACGGCCATTGAGCCTTATGGTGCCGGCCGACTGCGCCTCGATGCCGGCGGCGATCCGCAGCAGCGTCGTCTTGCCCGACCCGGAGGGACCGAGCAGGCAGGTGACCTTGCCGGCCTCGGCCACCAGCGAGAGGCCCTGAAGGGTCGGCTTGCCGCCATAGGCATGGTGGATGGACTCGAACGCCAGTTCGGCGGCGAAGGATACGCCTGCCGGTACGCGCCCGATCGTCTTCTGCACCGATGCCATGAAAACCCGTCACCCGTTCGAACCGCTGTTCAGCCGCAGCGGCCAATGGGGTCAATCATCCTCTGGCCGCGGTGTCAACAATCCAAGTTCCTCCAGATCGATGTCGGTCAGGGGATCCTCGTCCTCAGTCAGTTCGTCCGGGGAAGACAGCGGCGTCGGCATGGAGAAGTTGGACGGCATGCGCGAGGACAGAAGGCCGGCCCCCTTCAACTCGTCCATTCCCGGCAGGTCGCGCAGTTCCTCCAGCCCGAAATGATCGAGGAAGGAGGGGGTCGTGCCATAGGTCACCGGACGGCCCGGCGTGCGCCGGCGCCCGCGAAGCCGTACCCAGCCGGTTTCCATCAGCGTATCCAGCGTCCCCTTGGAGGTTTCGACGCCGCGGATCTCTTCCATCTCGGCGCGGGTGACCGGCTGGTGATAGGCGATGATGGCCAGCACCTCCAGCGCCGCGCGGGAAAGCTTCTTCTGGTCGACGGCCTCGCGGCTCATCAGGAAGGACAGGTCATCGGCGGTGCGGAACGCCCAGGCATCCTCGACGCGGACAAGGTTGACGCCCCGCGCGGCATAATCGGCGCGCAGTTTTTCCATCACGGCGCGAACCGGCGTGCCCTGCGGCAGGCGCTCGGCCAGCAGTTTCTCGGTCACGGGCTGGGCGGAGGCAAAGACGAGCGCCTCGGCCATGCGCGAGACCTCGGCCATGGCGCGCTCGTCGAGCGGCGCCGATGCATCGGCCCCTGTCTCATGCGCCAAGGCATCATTGTCCGCGATCGGCACCCGGTCCCCGTCAGCCATGGGCGGCCGGTGCGGTTGCGGGCCGGCGCGGTGCCGTGCGCGGTTTCAGGTAGATCGGCGCGAAGGCCTTTTCCTGGCGGATCTCCAGGGCCCCCTCGCGCACCATTTCCAGGCTGGCCACGAAGGTGCTGGCGATGGCGGTCGTCCGTTCCTCCGGTGTCGTCAAGAAATCGATCAGGAAGGCGTCCAGCGCCGTCCATTCGCCGACGGTGCCGACCAGGCGCTCCAGCACGGCACGGGCGTCCTTGAGCGACCAGACCGCGCGCCGGGCGATCTGCACCCGGGAAATGGCCTGACGCTGGCGCTGGGCCGCGTAGGCTGTCAGCAGGTCGTAGAGCGAGGCGGAAAACTCGCTCTTGCGATCAACGATGACCACTTCCGGACAGCCGCGCGAAAAGACGTCGCGGCCAAGGCGATTGCGGTTGATCAGGCGCGCGGCCGCATCGCGCATGGCCTCTAGGCGCTTGAGGCGGAACTGAAGCATGGCCGCCATTTCCTCGCCGGACTGCTCGTCGCCGCGCGGCGGCTTGGGAATGAGCAGTTTCGATTTCAGGAACGCCAGCCAGGCCGCCATGACCAGGTAGTCGGCGGCCAGTTCCAGCTTCAACGCACGGGCCTTGGCGATGAAGTCGAGATATTGCTCGGCCAGGGCCAGGACGGAGATCTTCGCCAGGTCCACCTTCTGGTTTCGCGCCAGGTGCAGCAGCAGATCGAGCGGGCCCTCGAAGCCGTCGACGTCGATCACCAGTTCGGGACCGGCCGGACGCTCCTCGCGTTCGCTCCAGAGCTGGTCCATCGGCGTTGCCGGCTGTTTTTCCCGCGTGCTGGCCTTCATCGCGACCGGGTCCTCATGCAACGGCCGCGAACCAGGTGGCGAACTCGGCCCGCAAAGCCGCCTCGCCTGCCCCGTCATCGCGTCCCAGGTCCGCCGTGGCCAGGCCGGCCCGCGCGAGCGACCTGCCCGCCAGCAGCGGCGTCGCCGCGGCGACCGCGCGCATTTCCTCCATCAGTCCGTTGCAGTGAAGCACGACGTCGCAGCCGGCCTCGAAGATGGCGCGGGTCTTGTCCCCGAAGGAGCCGGCAAGGGCCTTCATCGACACGTCATCGCTCATCAGCAGGCCGTCATAAGCCATCTCCCCGCGAATGATATCGGCGATCACCCGGGCAGACGTCGTTGCCGGATTGGCGGGGTCCAGCGCGGAATAGACAACATGGGCGGTCATCGCCATCGGGATATCAGCCAGCGCCTTGAAGGGCGGGAAATCGTGGGCGCGAAGCGCATCTGCCGGGACATCGACGACGGGCAGTTCCAAATGGCTGTCGGCAAAGGCGCGGCCGTGCCCGGGAATGTGCTTGATGACGGGCATGACGCCGCCGGCGCGAAGCCCGTCTGCCGCCGCGCGTCCCATCTCGGCCACCGTCACGGGGTCCTTGCCATAGGCCCGGTTGCCGATGACGTCATGCGCACCCTCCACCGGCACGTCCAGCACGGGCAGGCAGTCGGCATTGATGCCGAAGCGCTTCAGATCAAAGGCGTGGAGCCGCGACATCACCCACGCGGCCCGCAGGCCGGCATCCCGGTCGGCTGCATAGAGCGCGCCGAGCGCGGCGCCGGGCGGATAATCGGGTGCGAGCGGCGGCCTTATGCGCTGGACCCGGCCGCCCTCCTGGTCGATGAAAACTGGCACGTCACGACCGGCAATGTCGCGCAGCGCCCCGGTCAGCTCGAGGAGCTGCGCCGCGCTGGCCACATTGCGTGCAAAGAGGATATATCCCCATGGCTGCTCGCCGCGAAAGAAGCGCTGTTCTTCCGCCGTCAGTTCCAGGCCGGCCATGCCGACAATCATCGCCTTTGATTCGCTCATGGCCTGATTCTGGCACGAATCAATGTCAATGACACGGCGGAAGCCTTCCGGCGCAAGGGTTCCCCACAAGCAAAGGGGCCGCGCGGGCGGCCCCTCTTCCGATTGTTCACCCGTTTTCCCCGCCTAGCGCTTGGCCAGGCAATCGCCGCCGGCGGCCTTGATCTGGCGGCAGAGATTGGCGGCTTCCGTGAAGCTGCCCGCGGGAATGTTGACGCGGTAGAAGGTCCCCCGTCCCGGAATGTCGGCCGGCACGATGTTGACCCCGCGTCCGCCGATGATGCCCGAGTAGCGCTGCGAGAGGTTGCGGTAGGACGTCTGGGCCTGCTCGCGCGAGGGCTGCGACGCGATCTGCACCCACGCCGCCGGATTGGCCGTGGCGGTTGCTGCCGGCGCCGCCGGCTCCGCATTGGCCTGCTGCTGGCCATCTCGGCGGGTGGTACCGACGATGTTGACCGGCTGATCGGCCGGACGGTTCGGAACGACCGGCGGGGCCGCCTGGTCGCGATGGATCGTCGTCGTGCGCACCTGGCGCGCGGTCAAGCCGTTGTCCGCGGCTGCGGCGGTGCGCTCCGGCGCGCTGGCCCGGGGCGCTTCCTCGACCGCGGTCTCGATGATCTCGGGACGCGGTGCGGGAACCGGGACGGAAGCCGCCACGCCGGCGTTACTGCCTGCTTCGCCCGTCTGCGGCGCGGTTTCAGCCGCCGGTGCCGGTTCGGCCGCAGCAGGCGTCTCGGCCTGTGCGGGCGCCGCTTCCGGTGCTTCCTTGGCCACCAGCGTTCCGTCCGGCTTGACGACGTATGTGCGAACGCGGCGCGGCGCCACGGCGGCCAGTTCCTTGGACGGACCCGGCTCCTCGGCGGTCTCGGCCGGGCTGATGCGATCCTCCGCCTTGCCCGTGGCGGCCGGCGCGGGAGCGGCGGTCTCGACGGACGCGGCATCCTGGCCGGGTCCGGGCGCAACGACGCGCACCGGCTTGCTCTTCACGTCCATGGGCGTCTCGGACTTGCTGACGAGCGTTTCCTGCTGCGGCGCGCCATCGACGGGCTTGCCGGCCACTTCCTCGTAGACCACGCGTTCCTGGTTCGGCACCTTGGTCCCGCCGGGGTTTTCCGGCTTCACCTTGACCGGCTCGGGATCGGCGCGAACGATCTCGCGGGCCGGCCCGCTGCCGCCACCACCCGAGAGCGCGAAGGCGCCGATGCCGCCGATGAGCGCGATCCCGGCGACGATCCCGGCGATCAGAAGGCCGCGCTTAGACCGCGGCGCCTCCTGCTCGTCTTCGCCGAAGTTGCCCAGCTGGTCGAACGCGAGGTCGCGCTCGAGTTCCTCGTCATAGGCCGGGGCTCCGGCGCCAAGGCTTGTTTCCTCGGCGTAGGCGTCGGTCATGGCATAGGAATCGCTTGGCACCTGCCGGGGGGCCTGGGGCGCGCCCTGTGCGGATGGCTGGCCGGGGGCCGGACGGTCAAAGGAAATGCCGGCGTCCTGCAATTCACGTTCAAAATAGCTCTCGAAGTCGATGCTCTGATCGGCCGGCGCGGCCTGGGTCGCGACTTCCGTCTGGAAATCATCACCGAGGAGATCGTTCAGGCCGGCGTCGGCCGCCTGCATGGTATCGTCCCCGCCGAAATCCATCTCCGGCAGATCGAGATCGTCGGCGACAACGATACCGGCCTCGGGCACGTCCACAGTGTTGATTTCCGGCATGTCTGCGGCCGGCTCCGGCGCCTTGTCCTTGCGTCCGAACCCGAACCGCGAGACGAAACCGCCGACCGCACCGGCCGCTGCCGCGGCCGCCATGGCCCCGCCGCCCCGAGACGGCTGCCCGGGCGTAGTGTCCGGGGCCATCGCCCCGGTGTCCGTTTCCGCATGGCCGCCATCATCAAGGGCGGCAGCTTCCAGGCCCGCGATGAGGGCCGGATCGAGATCGAACTCGACCTCGGTCGACTGGTTTGCCATCGACGGCTCTTCAACCGGCGTCATGGACTGGTCGGCAAGGCCGAAGTCCTCGTCGACGAAACTCTGGTCCAGAAAGGCGGATTCATCGAATTCCGGCAGTTCCTCTTCCGGTCCGGTTTCGGAGAAGGACCGCAGCGGGGCTTCCTCGATGGACGCCGGGATTTCCGGCACTTGGTCCGCGCCGCTTTCCTTGGAAGCCGCAAACAGCGCCTGTTCAAAGGCGCTCTCCACGTCGAGATCGAGGAAATCGCCGGTGTCGGCGGTCTCCGCAGCCGGTTCCTCGGTCACATCCGCCTGCGCGAAAGCGTCCGGCAGAGCCTCGGCGGGTTGCGTGAATGCCACCTCGTCGAACGCGATGTCCGGCATGCCGTACCCATCGGCGGGTGCCTGGCCGTCGTCGAGATCGATCGACCCGGCGTGGTCCGCCGCCGTTGCCGGCGCATCCTCAGGGGAAGGCTCCTGGCTCCATGCACGGGCGACAGGCTCGTCCTCGACGGGCGCCCTCTCCGGCTGGGGCTCAACGGCCTGCGGACGGATTTCGCGGAAATTGCTGTAGGCGAACCGGGGTTGCATTTCTTCGCGGGCCGACGGCGCGGCACCGTGCTCCTCGTGCGCAGGAGTGTCGTCAATCCGGTCGTATGCCGGCTCTGCCGCGTCCACCGGCGGCTGAGGCTGCACTTCGGCCGGCCCACCGGCCAGAAGCGCTTCAAGTTCATCCTCGAAGCTGTTGTCGGCAAAGGACATTCCAGCATCTGCCGCCTCCGGCGCGCTCGCAACCGGCTCGACAATATCCGGATGTTCTACCGCGGCTTCCTCATCGAAACCCGTCTCGGCCTCATGGTCGGCGACTGTCTCTTCCGGCTGCCAGCCGGCTTTCTGGTACGTAGCGAACCCGGGCTGTTCCTGGAAGGCGGGCGCCGCCTCGCCGGGCTGTTCGGGCTCGGCATCGGCGGCATCATTCCATTCGCCGGCACCGGATGGCCAGGAAGCGCTGTCGTCCACGGGTGCGACCGTGGACTCGCTCCACTGCTGGTCTTCCGCCATGGCCTCGGCGGGATCCGGCTCTGTGACCGTCTCACCAGCGGGCTCGAAAACGAAGGGCATATCCACGGCCGCAGGCGCGCTGTCTTCCACCGGCCCGGCGTCGCCGTCGGCTGTCGCCACGGCTTCCGGTTCGACGGTCTCCGCCGGTTCGAACGGAGCCACAGTTTCCGGCTGCGGCAGCTCCGGCTCGTAGGCAGCCTCGGCCTCGACGGCGCTTCCGGCGGGCTCGTCATGGTCCGGAACGGCGTCCCAGGCGCTCACCGGCTCGGCGGGCGCCTCCACGGCAGCAGCTTCCCGCGACCAGTCGAGGTCGGAAAAAATATCGTCGAGCGCAGCGACCGGTTCGTCGTCATCGGCGCCGACGGCCGGTTCGGCCTGCTGCTGCACCGCAGGCGCGGTCTCGACGGTTTCGGCGGGCACATCGAATTCGAAATCCGTGAGGAGTTCGTCGGCGGCCGCCTGCGGCTGTTCGGCTTCCGCGGCCGGTTCGAACGCGGCAGTCTGATCCTGGCCCGCGTCCAGGCCGGTCACCGGCGCCGGCTCGGCCTCGGTCTGCGAACCCGGCAGGGACCAACCGATCCATGACGATCCCGCCTGCTCGACCGGTCCGGGCTGCTCCGCCTGCCCTTCAGACGTCATGGGCAGCAGTTCCTGCTCCATGTCGATTGACGGCATGTCCGCCTGCTCAGCCGGCCATGGATTGTCCGAAACGTCGAAGATATTGGCGAGCTTCGATAGCGGATCGTCTGGCGACAGACCGAGATCGAGATCCAGCTTCGCGGATTTGGTGTTTGCCATGTCTTGTCCCGTACACCTTACCAACCGGGCGCCGCCGAGCGCCAAATTATCGGCGTTACCAGCCCATTGTGGGCAAAAGGTGACAGGCAGTCTAAACCTAAATTAGCGCATTTCCTCCGGTGCATCGGCACCGACCAGACCAAGTCCAGCCTGAAGAACGTCCAGCACTGCCTGCACCAGCCCTAGCCTGGCGCGTGTCAATTCTGGATCGTTAACCTTAATAAAGCGTAAGCCGGGGTTGTCCGTCCCCCTGTTCCAGTGGGCATGCAGGGCGCTGGCTAGTTCATAGAGGTAGAAGGCGACGCGATGCGGTTCCAGCGCGGCAGCGGCCGCTTCCACCAGGCGCGGCCATTCGGCCAGCTTGCGGATGAGCGCGATCTCGCCTTCGTCGGTCAGCTGGGCGGCACCGTCCTCCAGCCCTTCCCGGCGGGCAATCGTGTCGCCGAACTGCTCGGCGGCCTGGCGGAAGACCGAATGGCAACGGGCCGAGGCATATTGCACGTAGAAGACCGGGTTGTCCTTGGACTGCTCGGTGACCTTGGCGAAATCGAAGTCGAGCGGCGCATCCGCCTTGCGGTAGAGCATCATGAAACGCACGGGATCGCGGCCGACCTCGTCGACCACGTCGCGCAGGGTCACGAACTCGCCGGCCCGCTTGGACATGCGCACGGGCTCGCCGTCGCGATAGAGCTTGACCAGTTGCGTCAGCACGATCGTCAGCTCGATCTCGCCGCCGGAAATGGCACGCGCCAGCGCCTCCATGCGCTTGACGTAGCCGCCATGGTCGGCACCGAGCACAAAGATGAGCTTCTCGAAGCCGCGGCGGTACTTGTCGAGCATGTAGGCGACGTCGGCGGCGAAATAGGTGTAGGCGCCGTCCGATTTCATCAGCGGGCGGTCGATGTCATCGCCGACATCGGTGGAGCGGAACAGCGTTTGCTCACGGTCTTCCCAGTCCTCGGGCTTCTGCCCCTTGGGGGGCGGCAGCTTGCCGCGATAGACATGGCCCTTCATGGTCAGGTCGTTGATCGCCGAGCGGATCAGCTGCGCATTTTCGGCGTGAAGCTGGCGCTCGGAGAAGAAGACCTCGTGGGTGACGTTCAGCGCCGCGAGATCTCCGCGGATGACGTCCATCATCATGGCAACGGACTTGTCCTTGGCGATGGCCAGCGCGTCGTCCGCCGACATCGACAGCAGGGCATCGCCATGCTCGGCCTTCAGCGCCTCGCCGACGGGCTTCAGGTAGTCGCCGGGATAGAGACCGGCGGGAATCTCGCCGATGTCCTCGCCCAGGGCCTCGCGGTAGCGCAGCAGCACCGACCGGCCGAGCACGTCGATCTGCACGCCGGCATCGTTGATGTAATATTCCTTGGTGACGTCGAAGCCGGCGAAGGCCAGCAGATTGGCCAGGGCATCGCCGACCACTGCGCCGCGGCAGTGACCGACGTGCATGGGGCCCGTCGGATTGGCCGACACGTACTCGACGTTGACCTTGTGGCCCTGCCCCACCGACGAGCGGCCGAACGCCGGACCGGCGGCAAGCATTCCCTTCAGCAGGTTCTGCCAGAAGGCATCGGAAAGGCGCAGGTTGATGAAGCCGGGGCCGGCGACCTCGGCGCTGGCGACATCGCCGTCGGCGGCCAGCGCATCGGCAATGGCCTGGGCCAGGTCGCGCGGGTTGCGGCCAACCTGCTTGGCCAGGACCATGGCAACGTTGCACGCCAGGTCGCCGTGGGAGGCGTCGCGCGGCGGCTCCACCGCGATGCGCGACAGGTCGGGCCGTGCGCCCTCCTTCGTCTCCAGTCCCAGGTTTTCGACAATGGCGAGAATTCGCGCAGTGAACTCGGCGAAGATGTTCATGGATACAGTCCGTACGGATGACAGGCCGGGCCAGGCGGCCCATGGAAACCGGGCTTCGCCCTACCCCATCTCCACCTTGCGGTCAAACAGCCGTTCATATTCCTTCAACGCGTAGGTATCGGTCATCCCGGACAGGAAGTCGGCGACATGGCGCGCGCGGCCGGTCTCGTCGGCCGGCGTCTCGGCGGCCCAGTGCCCGGTCATGGCGGCCGGATCGGCCATGTAGGCGTCGAACAGTTCACGCACCACCCGGTCGGCATCCCGGCGCCAACGGACGACGTCGGGATGGCGGTACATGCGCGCGAAGAGGAAGCGCTTGAGCTGGCGGTCGGTCTCGCGCATGGCGTCGGAAAAACCGGCGATCGTCATGCCGGCATTGCGCACGTCGTCCGGCCCGGCCGGCGAGACCTGCTGCAGCCGCTCCTGCGCTGTCACGATCACGTCTTCCACCATGGCGGTGATCTGGCGTCGCATGAACTCGTGACCGGTGCGAACCCGGTCCAGGCCGGGCCAGGCCTTGCGAACCGTCTCCAGCGTAGTGGCCACGAAAGGCACCTCGGCCTCGAGGTCTTCTAGCGTGAAAAGGCCGGCCCGGGTGCCATCGTCGATATCGTGGGTGTTGTAGGCGATGTCGTCGGCGATGGCTGCCGCCTGCGCTTCCAGGGAGGCATGTTGCGCCAGGCCCAGCGGGAAGTCCGCGTCGAAATCCAGGATGTCGTGCGGGACCGGGCCCTTGATGCCGTTTCCCTCGGCATCGGTGAGCGGACCGTTGTGCTTGACCAGACCTTCCAGCGATTCCCAGGTGAGGTTCAGCCCGTCGAACGCCGCGTAGCGCCGTTCCAGCCGCGTGACGATGCGCAGCGACTGGGCATTGTGATCAAAGCCGCCGTAGCCTGCCATTTTTTCGTCCAGCGCATCCTCGCCCGTGTGGCCGAAGGGCGTGTGGCCGAAATCGTGGACAAGGGCCACGGCCTCCGCGAGATCCTCGTCGACCATCAGCGACCGGGCGATCGCACGGGCGATCTGCGACACCTCGATCGTGTGGGTCAGGCGCGTGCGGAAGTGGTCGCCCTCGTGGGCGACGAAGACCTGCGTCTTGTGCTTCAGCCGGCGGAAGGCATTGGAATGGATGATCCGGTCGCGGTCGCGCTGGAAGGGCGTGCGCGTCGGGCTCTCCGGCTCCGGAATCAGCCGTCCACGCGTCCGGGCGGGGTCGCAGGCATAGGATGCGCGCGGCCGGTAGCCGTATCCGATGTCGCCGAGGCTCATGGTTGTCCCGTCAGTTGTGCCGCTCGTTGAGCGAAGCCGCCTGACTGCCGCGGTTGACGGCTCCGCACCGGCTTCTTACCTATGATGACAAAGCAATTGCAAGGTTCGACACGATGGGTCACGACGCGGCAAGCACCATGAAGGGCGTGGACGTTACGGACGCGGCGGCACGCCGTATCCGGAAGGTCCTGGAAAAGGAACCGGGAAAGATCGGGTTGCGGATCGCGGTGGAAGGCGGCGGATGTTCCGGCTTTTCCTACCTGATCGACCTGACCGACATGCAGAACGACGACGACGTGGTCTTCGAGAAGGCCGGCGCGAAGGTTCTCATCGACGAGTTGTCGCTTGTCTACATGGGCGGCTCGACCGTGGACTTCGTCGATGAACTGATGGGCCAGGCCTTCCGGATCGACAATCCGAACGCGGTGGCGAGCTGCGGCTGCGGTACCAGCTTCTCGATCTGACGATACCCATTGCATGGAAAAGGCCGCGGCAGGTGACCTGCCGCGGACTTTTTTTTTATCACAGGCTCTGAAAGGAGCCTTCTGTCAGTCCAGTTCCTCGGGCAGCAGCAGGTTCAGCACGACGGCGATGAGGGCCGAAGGCAGAAGACCCGATGTCAGCAGGATCTGAAGAGTCTTGGGGAGATGCTGCAGGGCTCCGGGTTCCAACTGAAGGCCAAGACCGACGGACAATGCCACGGCGAAGATCACCATGTTGCGCCGGTTCCAGGTCACTTCGGACAGCATGTTGATGCCGGCCGCCGCGACCATGCCGAACATCACGATGACGCCGCCGCCGAGCACATGGATCGGCACGGTGGACACGATTGCTCCGACCTTGGGTACGAGGCCGCAGATGATCAGGAAGATCGCGCCGTAGGTCACGACATGACGGCTCATCACGCCGGTGATGGAGATCAGGCCGACGTTCTGCGAGAAGGACGTGTTCGGCAGCCCACCGAAAATGCCGGCGACCGCGGTACCGAGACCGTCAGCGAAGGTCGCCCCGGAGATCTCCTTGTCCGTTGCCTCACGATTCGCGCCGCCCTTGCAGATGCCGGACGTGTCGCCCACGGTCTCGATGGCTGAAACGATTGCCATGAAGCACATGCCGATGATGATGGCGGAGTTGAACTCGAAGCCCCACTTGAAAGGTTCAGGCAGCGCGAAGGCGGCGGCGCGGCCGACATTCTCGAAGCTGACCTGGCCCATCAGCAGCGCCACGACGTAACCGGCGATCAGGCCGAGAAGAACGGCGGCGATGGAGAGGAAACCCCTGGTAAAGAACTTGATGGCCAGGGTCACCACGACCACCACGAGCGCCGGGCCCCAATAGGCCATCGTGCCATAGGCCGGCTTGCCGATCAGCGGAACACCGCCGGCGGCATACTGAATCCCGACCCGCACAAGAGCCAGTCCGATCATCAGCACGATCAGGCCGGTCACGAGCGGCGGCAACGCAAACCGGATGCGGCCGATGATGAACCCGAGGCAGAAGTGGAACATGCCGCCGATCAGGACACCGGTCATCAGACCGCCCAGCCCGGCCACACCCTGCCCAGCCACAGCCGGAATCATGATGGGAAGAAAAGCGAAGCTCGTTCCCTGCACGATCGGAAGGCGGGCCCCGACCGGTCCCATGCCGATGGTCTGGAACAGCGTCGCGATGCCTGCGAAGAGCATCGACATCTGGATCATGTAGATCAGGTTCGGAAAGTCGGGAGAATTGGACCCGAAACCGAAGCCGGCGGCACCCGCGACGATGATTGCCGGCGTGACGTTGGAAGCGAACATGGCCAGCACGTGCTGAATACCCAGCGGCACGGCATGGATGACGGGTGGCGTATAATCCGGATCCCGAAGCAATTGCTTCATGTCCGCGGACGCGGCAGCTTCACTCATTGTGTTGACCCCTCCGTTGTTGTTAAGTGCAGCCGGTCCCCACCGGCCGCAATCCAACTGCAGGATCATGCAGAGCGGCAAAAGGAACCATCCATTTTTTCTTGAAACACTTGCTTTGCGTAGTCCGACATGAAAATCGCCACCTGGAACATCAATGGCGTCAAGGCGCGCATCGACAACCTGCTCACCTGGCTGAAGGACAGCGCGCCGGACATCGCCTGCCTGCAGGAGATCAAGTCCGTTGACGAGAATTTCCCGCGGCTGGAGATCGAATCGCTCGGCTATCATGTTGAAACCCATGGGCAAAAGGGATTCAACGGCGTGGCGCTCCTGTCCCGGACGTCGCCCGACGAGGTGACCCGTGGCCTGCCCGGCGACGACAGCGACGAGCAGGCCCGTTTCATCGAAGGCGTGTGGTCGACGGATAGCGGCGTGGTGCGTGTCGCGTCGCTCTACCTGCCGAACGGCAACCCCGTGGACAGCGAGAAATTCCCCTACAAGCTTTCCTGGATGGAGCGGCTGGAAGCCCATGCCCTCGCCCGGCTGGCACTGGAGGAACCCTACGTGCTCGCCGGCGACTACAACGTGATTCCCGAACCCGGGGACTGCCACGACCCCAAGGCCTGGGAGGGGGACGCGCTGTTCCGCCCGGAAAGCCGCCAGGCCTTCCGGCGACTGGAGAACCTCGGTTTCACCGACGCCATCCGCGCGGTCAGCGATGCCGACGGCGTCTATACCTTCTGGGACTACCAGGGCGGCGCATGGCAGAAGAACAACGGCATCCGGATCGACCACCTCATGCTGTCGCCGGAAGCGGCAGGCCGCTTGCAGTCAGCCGACGTGGAGAAGCATGTCCGCAGTTGGGAAAAGCCGTCCGATCACGTGCCGGCGGTCATCAATCTCGCCGTCTGAGGCGACAGCCAGTCCGACTTGCGGGACCGGCCAGTCCGGTCCTTGACGAGTGTTTCAGGGCAAGCGGGCGCTGGCTCCTGACGTGCCTCGCAGGCAGCACTGTTTCGTGATATCCTGAAAAAATGTGGAGATTGCTTGTACCAGCCCTTGCGATGGCAATGATTGTGCCTGGCGGTGCATTGGCCCGTGACGGGTGCAAGTGCCGCGCCAATGGCGCGGAATACAGCCTGAACCAGGAGGCCTGCATCCACACCAACGGCAAGAGCTTCCAGGCGCGCTGCGTTCTCGTGCTGAACAACACCTCGTGGAAGCGGATCGGCGACTGCCCGCAGGCCAGGATCCTGTTGCCGGGGCAACTCCCCGCCCGAAAAGTGGCGGCCATGTCCATGCCAGCGACCGGGGCGTCCGACCGCGGCGCCCTGTGCGAGCCGGCCCGCTGGACGGGCAAGGCAGCGGTTCACCCGGGCAGCTGATGCCGGGACAGAGGCCCGCCGACCGGTCCTGTTCCCGGCGCCTTATTTGTAGCCTTCGCTGAGATACTGGTCCGCGAGGACCATGGCCGTCCTGCGATCGCTTTCGGCGGCAAGGCCGAAGGCTTCTTCCTGGCGGGCGCGGATCCAGTCGCGGTCGCCAGGCTGGGCGCGTTCGAGCGCGGCGGTCAGCATGGCAAGGCCGCGAACCATCTTGCCGTCCTGGACAAGAAGGTCGCCGAGCATGGCCTCCGCCTTGTAGTGACCCTTGCGGGCCGACAGGCTGAACCAGCGTGCGGCCTGCTTGCGGTTGGCCCGGCCCCCGTCGCCCTCCAGCAGCATCTGGCCCATTTCGAACTGGGCTTCGGGATTGCCGAACATGGAGGCGGCCTGGAGGTAGAGATCCCGCGCCAGACGCGGATCGGAATGGACCGGCGACTTGGGGATGCCGCGCCGGACATAACCGGCGAGCGCCACCAGCGCGTCCGACACGTAGCTCTCGTTCGGACTGCCGGGCTCGGCGCCGAGACGAACGATCTTGCGGAAGATCTTGAAGGCCTCGTATTCGTTGCGGTTGACGCCGTCACCGTCGGCATACATGCGCGCGAGCTTCCACTGGGCGCCGGCATGGCCCTTGTCGGCGGCGTAGCGGTAGGCCTCGACGGCCTCCTTCTTGTCGCCGCTGCGGTAGGCATCGAAGCCGAGGCGGAACGCTGCCCAGGGGTCGTCGCTGGTCTGGCCCTTGCCCGGGTCGAAGGCCGCGGCTTGCGAGACTGGCAGAAGAAGGATGAAACCGAGCGCCAGAAATGCGCTCGACACCTGTCTGCTCCGGTACGGTACTGTGCTCTGCACGTTCTGGCCCTGCTGTTTCCGGCAGCGCCAGCCCATCGCCGTCGCCTGCCTCGATGGCCCGTTCCACGCGGGCCGTTCATCTGACTGCATCGGGGGTGCTCCCGTTTTGTGGCGGGACTTGGGCAGTCAGTGTCCCTATCAGCTTGTACACGATGGGGCGTTTATGATCTGTTGCGAATGGGCAACATGAACGGGAATCTCCGGGTCAGTACCGGCCCGGCGGGCGCGGATTCTCCGCGCGTGCAACCATCGAGGCCAGCACCGACCCGCCGATCAGCAGTGCCGTCACGCCGAGGGCGACAACGGACGGGATCTCGAAGAAGCCGGCCAACAGCATCTTCAGGCCGATGAAGACGAGAACGAGCGAAAGCCCGGTCTGAAGGTATTCGAATTCGCGCATCATGCCGGCAAGCACGAAGTACAGCACGCGCAGGCCCATGATGGCGAAGACGTTGGACGAGAAAACGATGAACGGGTCGTCGGAGATGGCCAGGACCGCGGGGATGGAATCGACGGCGAAGACGAGGTCGGTCACCTCGACCGCCGCGAGCACGACGAACAGCGGCGTCATCCACCAGCGCCTGTTCTCGCGGACGAGGAACCGGTTGCCGCGATAGCCCTCGGCGCAGCGCCCGGAGCGCATGAGGAAGCGGACCACCCGTGTCTCACCCGGATCGACCCCGGCATCGTCGTGGCGCAGCATCTTCCAGCCGGACCAGACGAGAACCCCGCCGAGCGCATAGCCGATGACGTGGAACTGCTGGACCAGGTGAACGCCGGGCACGATGAGCGAGAGGCGCATGACGATCGCGCCGAGAATTCCGTAGAAAAGCACCCGGTGCTGGGCCTCCGGCGGCACCTTGAAGTGGGCGAAGATCATGGCGATGACGAAGATGTTGTCCATCGACAGCGCCTGTTCGACCAGGTAGCCGGTCATGAACTCGGCCCCTTCCTCCGCGCCGGCAAAGACGAACAATCCGAGCGCGAACACCAGCGCCAGCGACACGTAGACAGCCCAGGTTGCCAGGGCATTGCGAATGGTCAGGGCTTCGGCGCGGCGATGAACCACGAGCAGGTCGAACATCAGGATGGCGAGCACGAATCCGAGAAAGCCCGGCCAGAGCCAGTCCGCTCCATGCATTCGCCAACACTCCCTGATCGCTGCCACGCGCGCATCGCGGGACAAGGCCGTTATGTGGCCGCCCTGCCGCCGGATTACAAGGTTGGGGCAAAAACTTCGGCCCGCGGTTTGACACGCATCAAGGACAAAGACAGCCGGCTGAACTACCATGACTTGTATTCAAGCAACTTACGGAGGGCAGTGGATGAGCGGAGACAAGATTTCTGCCGAGACGGCAGAAGGAACCACGACGGGCGTCGAAGGTGCGATCATTTCGGAGGTGGCGGGCGCGATGGATGCGGGCGCAGTTCCGGACGGAAAAGCCAAGGCCGGATCCGACCACCACCTGACGCAGATGCGCCACGATCCGCAGGCCATCGCGAAGCTTTTCGAGCAAGGGGTCTATCCCTACAAGTCGAAGATGAAGCGCATGGCCTACGAAAAGGAAAAGGCCGCGCTGCAGGTGGAACTGCTGAAGGCGCAGCGCTGGATCGAGGAAACCGGGCAGAAGGTGGTGATGCTGTTCGAGGGGCGCGACGCGGCCGGCAAGGGCGGCACGATCAAGCGTTTCATGGAGCATCTCAATCCGCGCGCGGCCACCGTGGTGGCGCTGTCAAAGCCGACCGAGCGGGAAAAGACGCAATGGTTCTTCCAGCGCTACATCCAGCATCTGCCGGCCAATGGCGAAATGGTGCTGTTCGACCGCTCCTGGTACAACCGCGCCGGGGTCGAGCGTGTCATGGGCTTTTGCACGCCGACGGAATACCTGGAATTCATGCGCGAGGCGCCGGAGGTGGAGAAAATGCTCACCCGGTCGGGCATCCTGCTCTACAAGTACTGGTTCTCCGTCACGCAGGACGAGCAGTACCGGCGGTTCAAGGCCCGCGAGACCGACCCGCTGAAGCAGTGGAAGCTTTCGCCGGTGGACAAGGCGTCACTCGACAAGTGGGACGATTACACCGAGGCGAAGGAGGCGATGTTCTTCTACACGGACACCGCCGATGCGCCGTGGACGATCATCAAGTCGAACTGCAAGAAGCGGGCGCGGCTGAACTGCATGCGCCACTTCCTCTACAGCCTGCCCTATCCGAACAAGGACCGCCATGTCGTGCACGCACCGGATCCGCTGATCGTCGGGTCCACGCACCATGTCATCGGGCACGACGACCATATTCTCGGCAAGACGATGCATCCCGACCAGCGCAAGGCTAATGGCACGGACACCTCGTCCGACGCGGCACCGGCAGCGAACTGACGCAGGCCAACGCCGGGGAAAGAAAAGGCCGGGCGCGCAACGCCCGGCCTTTTTCATATTGTTCGCCAGGCACCGCCCATGCGGCGGCCCCGCCGGGATCAGCCGGCTTCGCGAACCCGCTGGAGCGCGGTCAACAGGCGCGCGGCAGCATCTTCGGCCTCGGCCAGCTTCTCGCGCTCGGCCTCAACGACCTCGGGCTTGGCATTGGCGACGAACTTCTCGTTGGCCAGTTTCCGGCCGATCTTCTCGGCCTCGGCCGCGGCCTTGGCATGCGCCTTTTCCAGGCGGGCCGCTTCCGCTTTCAGGTCGATCAGGTCGCCGAGCGGCAGGCAGACGGTCGCCTCGCCCACGACGATCTGCGCCGATCCCTTCGGCGCCTCGGCCGCCGTGGCGATGCTGTCAATCCGCGCCAGCCGCCTGATGGCGGCGTCGTGGTGGTTCAGGCGCGCCACGGTCACCTCGTTGGCGCCGGTGACCACCAGCGGCGCCATGGCGCCGGCCGGCACGTTCATCTCGGCACGCACGGAGCGGATGCCGGAGACGAGATCGATCAGCCAGTTGATGTCGGCGGCCGCCTCGGCGTCCTCGAAGGACGGCGCCGCCCAGTCGGCGTGGCACAGCATCGTGTCGCGGTCGGCCGTGTGATCCCAAAGCTCCTCGGTGATGAAGGGCATGAAGGGATGCAGCAGCTTGTAGGTCTCGTCCAGCACGTGGGCCGCGCAGGCGCGGGCCTCGGCCTTGGCCTCCTCGTCGTCGCCGTTGAAGACCGGCTTCAGCAGTTCCAGGTACCAGTCGCAGACCTGGTTCCAGACGAAACGATAGGCCGCGCCGGCCGCCTCGTTGAACTTGTAGGCGCCGATTGCCTCGGTCACGGCAGTCGCCGTGCGGGTGAGTTCGGAGAGGATCCAGCGATTGACCGGGTCGGCCGCCGTTTCCGGAGCGAAACCGGGGTCGCGACGGACACCGTTCATCTCGGCGAAGCGGGTGGCGTTCCACAGCTTGGTGCCGAAATTGCGGTAGCCGGCGATGCGGGCCGGGTCCAGCTTCACGTCCCTGCCCTGCGCCGCCATGATGGCGAGGGTGAACCGCAGGGCGTCGGCGCCATACTCGTCGATGAGTTCGAGCGGGTCGATGACGTTGCCCTTGGACTTGGACATCTTGGCGCCGTTCTTGTCGCGGACGAGCGCGTGAACGTAGACCGTGTGGAACGGCTCCTCGTGCATGAAGTGAAGACCCATCATCATCATCCGGGCGACCCAGAAGAAAATGATGTCGAAGCCGGTCACCAGCACGTCGGTCTGGTAGTACTTCTTCAGTTCAGGCGTCTTGTCCGGCCAGCCGAGCGTGGAGAACGGCCACAGGGCGGAGGAGAACCAGGTGTCGAGCACATCCTCGTCGCGTTCGAGGATCTCGCCCGGCTTGAAGTTCTCCAGCTTTTCCTCGACCCAGGCCTTCCAGGGCCCTTCGTGGGAGATGTAGTGCTGGATGGCCGCCTCGAGCGCGGTTTCCTCGTCCTTCTCGACGAAGACCTGTCCGTCCGGCCCGTACCAGGCCGGGATCTGGTGGCCCCACCAGAGCTGGCGCGAAATGCACCAGGGCTGGATGTTTTCCATCCACTCGAAGTAGGTCTTTTCCCAGTTCTTCGGCACGAAGTTGGTACGGCCCTCGCGCACCGAGGCGATGGCCGGCTTGGCCAGTTCGGCGGCATTCACGTACCACTGGTCGGTCAGGTAGGGCTCGATCGGCACGCCGCCACGATCGCCATGGGGAACCATGTGCGTGTGCGGCTCGATCGCGTCCAGCAGGCCCAGTTCCTCCATCTTGGCGACGACCAGCCGGCGCGCCTCGAAGCGGTCGAGGCCGTCGAGATCCTCCAGCGTTTGCAGAAGCTTGCCTTCGTGCTTCAGCCCGTGAAGGAAATCATCGTTCTCCTTCAGCGTCAGGCGGCCATCGACCGTCATGATGTTGATGGCTGGCAGGTGATGGCGCTTGCCGACCTCGAAGTCGTTGAAGTCGTGCGCGGGCGTCATCTTCACCGCGCCGGTCCCGGCCTCCGGATCCGGGTACTCGTCGGCCACGATCGGGATGCGCCGGCCAACCAGCGGCAGCACCACGTGCTTGCCGACAAGGTCCTTGTAGCGCGGGTCGTCCGGATGGACCGCGACGCCGGTGTCGCCCAGCATGGTCTCCGGGCGCGTCGTCGCCACGACGAGGTAGTCGCGGGTCTCGTAACCGGCCGGATCGCCATCCGACGGTTTCCACGCGGTGCGGTTCCCCTCGTCGTCGAGATTGTAAGGATGCTCGTAGGTTGCGCCGTCGGCGAGCGGATAGCGGAAGTGCCAGAGGTGACCCTGCGTTTCAACCTGCTCGACTTCCAGGTCCGAAATGGCGGTCAGAAGTTTCGGATCCCAGTTCACAAGGCGCTTGTCCTTGTAAATCAGCTCTTGCTTGTAAAGCGTCACAAACACTTCGAGAACCGCGCGGGACAGGCCGTCGTCCATGGTGAAGCGTTCGCGGCCCCAGTCGCAGGAGGCTCCCAGGCGCTTCAGCTGGTTGAAGATCATGCCGCCGGATTCGTTCTTCCACTGCCAGACGCGATCGACGAAGGCTTCTCGGCCCATGTCGCGGCGGTGCGGCTCCTGGCGATCGGCGAGCTGGCGCTCGACCACCATCTGGGTGGCGATGCCGGCATGGTCCATGCCCGGCTGCCAGAGCACGTCCTTGCCGCGCATGCGTTCGAAGCGCACCAGGATATCCTGCAGCGTGTTGTTGAGCGCATGGCCCATGTGCAGCGAGCCGGTGACGTTGGGCGGCGGGATAACGATGCAGAAACTCTCGGCGCCGGGCTTGGCCCCCGCACCGGCGCGGAAAGCGTCCGCGTCATCCCATTTCGTCGCGATCCGGGGCTCGATGGCCGCCGCGTCATAGGTCTTGTCAAGCATGGATAAACCGCCGGAACTTTGTAGGAACGTGACGGGTGGTAAATCCGAACGCCCGCGCCAAGTCAACCGCAGCGGTGTCGCACGGACCCGTATGGGCCGAATCCATCACGGGAAGCGGCGCTTGGCCTGCGCTTTTGCAAGGGCCTTGCCGGAGCCATCGAGGGCCTCGACGGTGAAGCGGTAGACATGCGGGCTCGGCGGACAGGGTCCCTTGTACCGGAAGGCGCCATAGGGCAGCGATCCGCGCGCGCCGGAGGACCAGCGGACCGTTCCCCCGCCATGCGGATAATCCGGCTTGTTGAGATCGACCATGCGAAAGCGCAGCTTCACGGTGCCCTTGGGCACCCCGGAGAGCGTCATCGGCGGCGACTTGCTGTCAAAGCACTTGGCCGTCGGTCCCCAGGAAAAACTGAGGCTCATGGCCGACGCGGGTGCGGCAAAGGTCAAGGCGGCAAGGACGAATGGAACGGACATCAGGCGCATGGCTTTTCCTCCGTTGGTCACGGACAGGAACTATGCCCCCACGGTCGACGTCTTTCAATCCGGATGACCGGCCCGTGCGGAACGGGACTCCTGCCTGCCGCCCGGAGCGGGGCGCGCCGCAGCCATGGCCGCAGCGCCAACCCGGTATCACGGCAGAGGAAAAGCGTCAGCCGCGCGCGATGCGCTCGATTTCCTCGCGGACGAGTTTCTCGACCAGGACAGGGAGGTTGTTGTCGAGCCAGTCCTGCAGCATGGGACGCAGCATTTCCTGCGCCATTTCATCGAAGCTTTTCTGGCGCGAGGCCAGGAAGGCCTCTTTCAGTTCGCCGAAGGTTCCGGCGACCTGGCGCCCGACCTCGGGCGACATGAGGGCTGGGCGCATCTGGTGCATTCCATCGTTCGCTGTATGTGCATCTGCCATGTCCGGTGCAGGCTCGACCGCCTCGTCCTGCGCCACGGCAGGCGAAGCTTCCGCCTCCGCCTCGGGCGCCTGCTCCGCCGGTTCCGGCTGGTCGTCCGCGAACGGCGCCGCCTCCAGTTCCGCCTCCAATTCCGCCGCCATGCCGACGGGCTTGCCGGCCTCGGCTTCCGCCTCGCGGGCCAGGCGGCGCTGAACCTCGGCGAGCGTCAGCCCGACCGAAAGGTCCTCGGCGCGATGTGCGGGCTTCGCCTCCGGCTTGGCATCCGGCGCGGCGGTGGGCACATCCGCCCTGGTCTCGATATCGGCGATGGCGTCGCGAAACGCCTTGATGTCAGGCTCACGCGGCACGTCGGTTGTCTCCATCCTGTCTTCAGCGGCGGCCTGGGGTTCGGGCCTGGCCGTCACGGCCGCCGGCTCCGGAGCCTCGACCCGGACCAGCGGTTCCGGCGCCGCAGCTTCCGGCTTTGCCGCCGGTGCCGGTGCCGGTGCCTCGGCCTTCGCCGCCGGCGCAGCCGCTGGCTCATCGCGCGGATGTTCCGTTTCCTCGATGATCTTGCGGATGGATGCGAGAATTTCCTCCATCGAGGGTTCCCGTTGCGCGCTGCCTGCCTGTGCCATGGCCATGTGCCGCCTTGTCCTGGATACATTGCCCCGCCGGATGCCGATCCGGCTTCGAATCATGGTCAAGCCTAGACCACGGACCGGCGAATGAGAATCCCTGCCGCGGCGACGGTTCGAATTGCCAACAGGTTTTCGATCCGGCGACGCAAGGCCGGCGGGACAAACGAAAAAGCCGCCTCGCGGCGGCTTTTACCGGGTATCGGGTCCGGCCGGCGGCTCAGCGGCCATCCGGCGTGCGCAGACCGTACCACTTGTCCTTGACGGCCTCGTAATGCTCCTCGGGCTTGTACTCGGCCACGCGGAGATTGAGCTTGCGCACGCTCAGGTCGCCGGTCGACGACAGGATGGCATAGCTGGCGACGACGAGATCGCGTTCCGCCTGCAGCAGGGTGAGCTGCGCGGTGATGACATCGTTCTGCGCGTTCAGCACGTCCAGCGTGGTGCGCTGACCGACATTGCGTTCCTCGATGACGCCGTTGAGGGCGAGACGAGCGGCGTTGACGAGGTCACGGTTGGCGACCATGGCCGTCTTCGCGGCCATGTACTGGTGCCAGGCGGCGGTGGCATTGCGGCGGATGAGGTCGCGGACCACGTCGATGTTGATCTGCGCCTGGCCGAGCTGTTCCTTCGACTGGCGAACGCTGGCCGACGCGCGGCCGCCCTGGTAGATCGGCACGCGAACCGTGAGGCCGATGCTGCCGGAATCGTAGGTCTGGTAGCTGTGCGTGCCGCCAGTGATGCTGTGCCGATAGTTGTTGCCGTAGCTCGCATCGGCGGAGACCTGCGGCAGGAAGGCGCCCTCATTGGCCTTGACGACGTAGGCAGCGGCATCCGCCAGGTACTTGTTCGCCTGGATCGCGGGATGGTTGGTCTCGGCACGGACCAGGACCGAATCGAGCGAGGCGGGGAGCAGCCGGTCCAGCGGCTGGGCCGGCGACAGCTTGCCCGGATCCTCGCCGATGATCTGGCGGTAGGTCGCCTCGCTGGCGCTGGCCGCCGCCTTGGCCGCAGAGAGCTGCGCCAGGGCGCCGGAGCGCCGTGCCTCGGCCTGGGCGACGTCGGTGCGGGTGCCCTCGCCCACGTCGAAGCGCGACCGGGCCGCACGCACCTGCTCCTGCAGGAATTCGAGGTTGCGCTGGCGCAGGACGGCGATCTGGCGGTCGCGGATCACGTCCATGTAGGCGGACGCTGCATCGAAGAAGACGTTCTGGCCGGAATTGCGCAGGTTCTCCCGCGCCGCCAGCACGCGGGCATCGGCGGCGTTCACCGAGTTGCGTGTCTGGAAGCCGTCGAAAAGCGTCTGCGAGATCGTGATCCCGAACGTGCCGGTCGACAGGCGGGTTCCCGTACTGCCGCCAGTGCTGAGTCCGGTCGAACTGTAGTCGATGGAGCCGACCGCGTTGACGACCGGGCGGTAGCCCGACTTGGCGATGGCCACGCCCTCGTCCTGGATGCGCACGCCGGCGCGATCCGAGTTGAGCTGCGAATTGTTGGAATAGGCCTTCTGCAAGGCACCGATGATGCTTTCCGCGAATGCCGATGACACAGGCATTGCGACGAGAGGCAGGACAGTCAGGACTGCCTTCAATGTGCCGGACAAACGCGTCACAACTTCACCTTTCAGTCAATGGACAGTGCTTCTTCGAATCCCCAGTCCCGGCCCCCACCGGGTGACGGTGCGCCCAAGCCCCGCAAGGCAAGCGCATTTGCACCGCAATGTCAAAACTGAAATTGCGCCTCGGCCTCGAAACCGGGCAGCGGACGAATGCTGCAATTGAAGGCGCGCCGCGCCGAGACGACATCGCCATCCTTGACGAAAATCTTGGCAATTCCGGCATTTCCGACGCCTTCGACGGCAACAAGGCGTCCGCCGTCGCGCAATTGCGCCGTCAACGCCTGCGGCACTTCGTCCACCGCGCCCTCGATGACGATGACGTCGTAGGGCGCCTCTTCCGGGCAGCCGCGTTCCAGCGCCTGGTTCAGCACGACGACGTTGTCATAACCGAGATCGACGAGCGACTCGGTGGCCTGGGCCGCGAGATCGGCGTCCGACTCGACCGCGATGACCGAGGAAGCCAGGCGCGACAGGATCGCGGCGGAATAGCCGGTGGCGCAGCCGACATCGAGCACGACGTCTTCCGGCTTCACGGCGGCCAGCTGGACGAGCCGCGCAAAGGGCGACGGCTCCATGAGGAAGCGCCCCTGGGCCACCGCGATATCCTCGTCAATGTAGGCGACCGCGCGCTTGCGCAAGGGAACGAAGGCCTCGCGCGGCACCGTGAGAAACGCCTCGAGCACGTCCAGTGCCGTGACGCTGGTCGTGCGCAGCTGGCTGTCAACCATGTGGCGCCGAAGGAGCGAGAAATCCGAAGTCATGTCATCAGCCCGTCTGCTTGCGATTACCGGGTCGCCCGGGCCGATATCCACCGTCCCCACGCATTTGCGGGTAAGCGCTGCGCCGCGCCGACAGGACCTGCCCGACCGGAACCCGGCCTCAAAACAGCGGCCGGAAAACCGGCCGGAGAAAGCAAAGCGCGTTGGAGGCCTCGCCCGGAATCGAACCGGGGTGCAAGGATTTGCAGTCCTCTGCGTAACCACTCCGCCACGAGGCCACCGTCAGCAACGCCCCGCAGGGCGCAACCGCGCTTTAGACGGGCCATTTTCATGAGCCCGGCTGCGGTTCGAATAGACCGTCGCGCCGTCGCTCGCAAGAGGGAAATCGACCCAATGCACAGGGACCGGCGGATTTGACGCGATTGGCCGGCCCCTGTTGCAAATGACCGACAGTCGGGACTGGGGGCCGCGCGCCGGATCTCAGCGCGGCGGGGTCGGCCGCTTCCGTTCGCCGCGCCTCGCCCATTTCACCGCGGCCTGCCGCCGCATGCGGCGGATACGCGGCGAATCATGGCTCAGGACGAGGAGACCGAGCGGGATCATCCAGAAGCCGAGAACGGGGAGAAAACCCAGGAAACCGAGGCCGACCAGGGAAACGCCCAGCGACCGGCGAAGCGCCGGCGAATGCGGCAGGTGATAGCTGCGCCCGAAGAGGTCCATTCGCGGACGCTTTCGCTGCGGCTCCGCGCTGTCGCTCCCGTTCGGTTCGTTCTTGCCGTCCATCGATCCGCATGGTCCTTTCCTGGCCGATTGCAGCCTATCACCCGGATTTAGGCACCAATGGGAACATCGCAAAACGCGGCCGCATGTTTTTTTTGATTTTCCGCCTTGGCAAAACCGAATTCGGTTTGCTATAGGCACCGCACTCGACGCGAGCAGGCCTTCCCCGGTAGCTCAGTGGTAGAGCAACCGGCTGTTAACCGGTTGGTCGCTGGTTCGAATCCGGCCCGGGGAGCCAACTTTTTCAAAAGCCCGACATCCTTGCAGACTCGCTGTGCCCGGCATGCACGGCGTTGCTTGACGACTGCACGGCACGACGAATCTTCGCCGACGAATACGGCCGGCGCACCCCATTCAGACCGGCATCAGATGCCCAGGAGCGATTCGATGCGCCCGATCTGGCGCGCAATGTCGACGCCGATTTCGCTGGCGTTCTGCAAGCGACGGTCCTCGATCACCTCGCCCAGCGGCCGGCGCGCCGCCCACTCGGCCAACACCTCATCGCGGAGGCGCAACAAGCCTTCGAACTGCGGCCGGTAGAAGGCGACCATGGCCGTGATCCACCGGTTGACCAGCGGATCGGGATGCGCGACTTCGATGGCGAACCGGTCGAGAAGCGGGATGATATCCTGCGCGGCAAACAGGGTTTCGCTGGTCACCCAGACATTGGTCGTGAACAACCGCAGCGGCCGGCTGAAGGCGTCAACGCTGATCGCCCCGATATGGACGAAGCGATCCGCGGGATCCTTGCCGTCCGACCCGCCCGGCAAGGGGACCGGCCGCAGTTCCGGCGCGATGGCAAAGGGGCGCATGAACAGGTGGAAGTGCCCGTTCTCGCCGTCGATCATCTCGCCCGGTTCGTGGGCGTGGTAAAAGTACTGGCTGTGGTTCGGCTCGTCGAACACGTCGCCGTCGGGATAGCGTTTCCACGTCAGGAAATCGCCCTGCCCGCGGAGAACCTCGCCAACGATGCTCTTTCCCGCCTCCGCCAGGTCGTTGCTGCACTGCAGGACTGTCGCTGCGGCCTCGTGCATGCGTTCGAGCTGCTCGACCGGCAGGTCCGACAGGTCCGGTTCAGGCAGGACGCGAAACGGCAAGGCAGCTTCGTCCCGCTTGTGAACGGCAGTTCCGGGCATGGACTTTTCCTCCCGCCGGCTGGAGCGCCGGCCCAGCAAGAGAACGGAAGGCCGGCCATGGCAGGCCGGCCTCCCCGACGTTCATGCATGTGCGCGCCTTAGAGCGGCTGCAGGCCGAGCTGTTCGCGGACAGCCGCCTCACGGCTGGTCTTCAGGCCGACGGCGCGGCCTTCCTCGACGGCGACTTCCGCCGGCACGCCCTTGGATGCGCGGTAGAGAGCCCAGGTGGCGCCGACGCGATTGGCCGATTCGCAATGGACGAGAACGGGGTAGTTCTCCGGGTTCTCCACGATCGCTGCAAATTGGGCGATCTGCTCGGCGGTCGGCGCCTTGGTGGGCACGGCCATGTTGATGTAGGCCAGGCCGGCCGCCTTGGCGAGCACGGCCTCCTCGTTGGCCCCTTCGTCCGCCGTGTTCAGGTTGACGATGGTCTTGAAGCCCAGCGTCTTCAACAGCCCCAGGCTCGACGGGTCAATCAGGCCGCCGGTCCCGATGTAGGGCGTGGCCCGCAGGTAGTTCTTGACGATGTTCGGCATCTCGTTGCCGTAAACCGCCTGCTGGTACTTGGTCGTCGTGTCATAGGGCCCCTTCGGCATGGCTGCCGCAGGCGCATCGGCCGTCTTTGCCGCCGCCGCGGGCGCGCAGGGGTTGGCCGGCTTGGCCTGCGCCGGGGCACAGGGATTGGCCGGCCGGGCGACGGCAGGCGCACACGGGTTCTTGCCCTGCGCGCTGGCCTGGCCGCCGAGCGCCGCGCCCACCGCGAGCGCCGCTACCGGGACCATGACCGCCTTCAACAGGCTTTTCTTCGACTTCTGCTTCATGAGCATTACTCCTCGCTGCTTCATTGGAATTTCATTCTGCTGGTTGCGACGCGTAGCCGGCGCGGCCATCGGGCTCTTCGGGTGCGCAGACCTCCTCCGCCGTGAAGGGGCCGCCGCGCGCTTTCTCGAGCCGCGAACCAAGAGCGAAACCGCCGGCTGCGACGACGACGAGAACCGCCAGGATCAGCCATTCCGGCATTCCCAGCAGATCGGTCAGCCGCTGGCCTTCAGGGCCCTGCGCGGCGAAATAGAAGTCGGTCAAGGGGCCGAACAACTGGGCAAAGACGATGACGCCGGCGACCATGCCGGCCACGAAGACAAGCGCGTCGATCCGGCCGGAGGCCAGGCCCACGAGGGACGTTCCCGGGCAGTAGCCACCCACGGCGAAACCGGCGCCGATCAGCAGGCCGCCGGCGAGGATCGCCCAGAAATAGAGGGTCGGAACGAAGACCGACTGCGCGGTCATCAGGCCGGCAAGGCGCAAGAGATAGAGGCCGATGGCGGCGACCAGCACGGCCGTGAACATCACCTTGAAGACCGAAAAGTCCTTGAGGGTGAACTGTCCGGTCAGCTTGCGCGGGCTCCCGAACCCGGCCGCTTCCAGCGCGAAGCCGAACAGCAGGCCGGTCAGCAGGCCGCCGGGAATGCCGTAGTCATAGAAGGGAATTGTCATTGCCAAATCCTCCGGAACATCATCGAGACGAGAAAGCCCGCCGCGAAAAAGCCGATCAGGAACACGAAACCGGCAACCGCCAGCGTCGCGCCGCCGGACAGGCCGAGGCCGCTGGTGCAGCCGCGGGCCAGGCGGCTGCCGAAGCCGACGAGCAGGCCGCCGCCGAAGGCATAGGCGAACCGCTGGGTGCGCGTGACCTCACGGCCGCGCTCGACCTTGACGCTGATGCGCCCGGCGCTTCGGCTTCCCAGGAAAGCGCCGATCACGACGCCGATCACTTCCCAGGTGATCCACGAGGCCAAGGGGGCGCCGGCCTGGATGAAGGGTCCGAAATAGGCGTTCTGGGCGGTGGCCGTCGGCGCGATCCATGCCGACACCTGGGCCGCGAGGCGGGTGACGAAACCCGACGCGCCAAGTCCGTTGCCGGTGATCACGAATGTCAGGAGAAGTGCGAGGCCCAAGGCGATGCCTGCACTCAGGGGTGACCAGAAAGGTCTGGGATTTGCGGTCATGATGCTGTCCTCCTCGCAAGCAGGATAGCAACATATTCAAGAATGTATATACATAATTATTCGAATGTATCGCGGGAATGCCGGATCGAAGCGCGTTGCCCGGCATCCGCCTTCCCGGCCCGGAATGCTCTCTGCATCGATCCTTGCGGCACCCGCCGTCGTGGCTGCGCGATTGCCGGCGGAACGCGCGGATGATCCGTGACGTTCGCGCGGGCGCGCGCTGGCTAGTCCTGGTGAACGTAGCTGCCGGGCGCGGCCATCAGGGGCGCCAGGCCCTTTTCCGGCGCGCCGATCCGCGGCGCCGGCGCCATGCCGCTGCTTACACCTGCAAGCCATCCCATCCATTCCGGCCACCAGGACCCCGGACGTGGCGCGTTGGCGGCCAACCAGGCATCCGGACCGGCATAGTGGCCACCGGCCGGCCGTTGCGCGATGCGGTGGTGGCCGCGCGCCTTCGCCGGTTCGTTGACGATGCCGCTGTTGTGCCCGCCGCTGGTGAGCACGAAGGTGAGATCATTGTCGGTGAACAGTTGGACCTTGTAGACGGACTTCCACGGCGCGATGTGGTCGGACTCCGTTGCCACGACGAACATGGGCGCGGAAATGTCCTTGAGCGCGATGACCCGCCCATTGACCGCGAACCGGCCCGCCGTCAGCCGGTTCTCCAGGAACAGGCCGCGCAGGTATTGCGAATGCATCCGGGCCGGCATCCGGGTCGTGTCCTTGACCCAGACACCCATGTCGGTGGGGACATCCTCCTGGCCGAGGAAATAGCGCCGGACGGCCCGGGAATAGATCAGGTCCTCGGCACGGATGGTGGAGAAGGTGCGGGCCATCTGGGGCCGGTCGAGGTATCCCCGTTCCCACATCATGTCCTCGAGGAAGGACACCTGGCTCTCGTCGACGAACAGCAGCAGTTCGCCCGCCTCTGCGAAATCGACCTGGGCGGCCATCAGCGTGATCGACGCCAGGCGTTTGTCCTTGTCGCGGGCCATGGTCGCGGCCGCGATCGCGAGGATGGTTCCGCCCAGGCAATAGCCGACGGCGTGCACCGGCACGCCGGGAACGATCGCGTTCACGGCATCCAAGGCCGCCATCACGCCCTTCTCGCGATAGTCTTCGAGCGAGAGATCGGCCTGGTCGGCGCGCGGATTGCACCAGGAGATCATGAAAACCGTGAAGCCTTGCCCGACGAGGTGTTTCACCATCGAATTGTGGGGCGACAGATCGAGGATATAGTACTTCATGATCCAGGCCGGGACGATCAGGACGGGCTCGGCCTGCACCTGTTCCGTTTGCGGCCGGTACTGGATCAGTTCGAAAAGGTCGTTGCGAAAGACGACCTCGCCCGGCGTACAGGCCAGGTCCTCGCCAAGGCGATAGCCCTCGGGCACGGGTTCGTGAACACGGGTGAGGATGTTCATGATGTCGTGGAGGAAGTGCTCGGCGCCGGATTGCAGGTTGCGGCCGCCGGTCTTGACGGTCTCCTCGATGATCTCGGGATTGAGCGCGGGAAAGTTCGACGGCGACAGGACATCGAGCATCTGGCGCGCCATGAAGCGGGTCCGGTCCGCGTCCTCCGGGCGCAAGCCGCGCAGGTGATCAGTGGCAAAGTCCCACCAGTCCTCGACGGCGAGGAAACCCTGCTGCATGATATTGAATGGCGCCTTCTGCCATCCTGGATGGTGAAAGCGATGGTCATAGGGTTTCGGCTTGAAGGCCGGAGCGCCTTCCGCCGCGGCATCCGTTGCCTGGGCGATCAGCTTGAAGAAATCCCTCTGCGCCCGCTCGGCGAGTTCCAGTTGCCGCCCCGGCGACCCACCAAGATGCAGGGTCCAGTCGTTCAGGGCTCCAAGAAAGGCATGGGGCGCGATGCCACCGGTCATGAGCGCGACGGCCGCGCGGAATGCCCGATCCAGATTCTGGTGCGGATGGTCGTCCGGCGGCGGTGTCTTACGGGCCGGCGGAACGGCGGCCGGCAAGGCCGCCGGCTTCACCGGAACCAGCGCTCGCGTTTCGGCGGGTTTCTGCGTTCGTGTCTTCGACATGGGTCATGTTCCCGGAAAGACTGGCCTTGGCACTTGGCTCCGGATCCGATCGCCCTGGATCCGTCGATACGCTGCGGTGCCTCGGCGGGCATTGTAGCGCGAAACGGCGGCTTTCAGTTCGGCATAATGTCGCGCGCCTGCTGGACTTCGCGACCCGGCACCTGCGTGCTTCGGACCAACGCCAGGTCAGACGGATGCCATGGCGGGTCTCCCGGGGCGCCTGCCCTTCGCCCTGACGAGACGCCGCGAGCACCGGCCTGCCCTTCGCTGCGCCTTCCCGGCGCCGTCCGCGCGTGTCCCTTTCCGTGACGAAAGATTGATTGTTGACAATCGACAATCTTGGCGTTCCTAATTCGATGTCCAGCGCCATCGGCCGGTTCCAACCGTCAAAGGAGCATGAAATGACCATCAACCGCAGAAGCTTTACAATGCTCGCAGGGATCACCCTGACCAGCGCCCTCGTCTCGAGCGTCATGCCGGCCCTTGCCGCCGGAACCCTGGAGGCCGTGAAGGAACGCGGCTCGCTGCGCGTCGGCGTGACCCAGGCGCCGCCGTGGTATTCGAAGGATCCGGCGACCGGCGAATGGACGTCCGGCGTCGGCGTTTCCGCCGGCAAGGCGATGGCGGAAGCCCTCGGCGTCAAGTTCGAGCCGGTCGAAGTGACCTGGGGCACGGCCGTGGCAGCGCTGCAGAGCAACAAGATCGACATCATGTTCGTGCTCGACGCGACCGAGGAGCGCAAGAAGGCCGCCGACTTCCCGGAGTCGCCGCTGCTCTATTATTCGCTCGCCGTGCTGGCGAAGGACGACCTCAGCGTTTCCGCCTGGGAAGACCTCAACAAGCCGGAGATCAGGATTTCGGTGCCGCAGGCCACCAGCATGGACAAGTTCCTCACGGAGAATGTCTCCAAGGCCGACATCCAGCGCTTCCCCGGCAATACCGAGGCGATCGCGGCCTTCCAGTCCGGACGGGTCGATGCGGTCTGCCTGTTCCACCCGCCGCTGATCGCCGCGCGCCAGAAGCTCGGCAGCGGCAAGATCGTCGTCCCCTCGCCCGTCAAGTCGAACCCCACCAGCGCCGCCGTCCGCAAGGGCGACGCCGAGTTCGTCGCCTTCGTCGACGGGCAGCTCAAGGACTATTACCAGTCGGGCAAGATCCAGGCCTGGTACGAGGAATTCCTGACCGGTTTCGGCCTCGACCCCAAGGCGGCGCCGCCGATCATCAAGGAACTGCTCTGAGGAGCCGGCCATCCGATGTACGAGTGGGATTTCTCGCCGGTGCTGGCGCAAGGCGGCTTTCTCCTGGCCGGCTTTCGCAACACGCTGATCCTGACGGCAACGGCGCTTTCGGGCGGCCTGGTCGTCGGGCTTCTGCTGGCACTGGCGAGACTGTCCCACAGGCGCTGGCTGAGCATGCCGGCCGGCGTCGTCATCGAGGTCTTCCGGACGACACCGCCGCTCGTCCAGCTGTTCTGGTTCTATTTCGGCCTGCCCATCGTGCTGGCGGTGGAGATGACGCCTTTCCTCGCCGCCGCGCTGACCTTCACGATCCAGAGCGGCGCCTTCTTCGCCGAGATCTTCCGCGCCGGGATCGTTTCCATCGAGAAGGGCCAGTGGGAAGCGGCCAAGGCAATCGGCATGAGCCACAGCCAATGCATGCGGCGCATCGTCCTGCCGCAAGCGGTCAAGCGCATGTTCCCGTCGATGATGGAGCGCTCGATCGAACTGATGAAGACCACGACGCTGGTCGCCACGGTTTCCTACGCCGACCTGCTGTTCCAGGCCAACGAACTGGCACAGAAGACATTCCGGCCTCTGGAGGTCTTCACCGTCGTGGCCCTGATGTATTTCGTCACGATCTCCTTCGTCAGTTTCCTCGCGGCACGCCTGGAACGGCGGTTCGCGCGGACGGGTGAGTTCACGACATGACCTACAACTGGAACTTCCACGACGTCTTCGTGAACTGGTGGGCGCTCGCCATCGGCGTCGCCGGCACCCTGAAGCTGTTCGTGGTCTGCCTGGTGCTGGGGATGAGCCTCGGCCTCGTCATCGCGCTCGGCCGGCGGTCGCAGAACCGGCCGGTGCGCTGGCTGTCGACGCTCTTCGTTGAGTTCTTCCGCAACACGCCGGTGCTCGTCCAGATCCTCTGGTTCTACTACGCGCTGCCGATCCTGGCGCCGATCGAGATCAGCCCCTTCATGGCGGCCATCCTCGGCATTTCATTGAACTCCGCCGCCTACTCGGCGGAAATCTATCGTGGCGGCATCCAGTCCATCGA
Source organism: Zhengella mangrovi (assembly GCF_002727065.1). Classification (GTDB taxonomy): domain Bacteria; phylum Pseudomonadota; class Alphaproteobacteria; order Rhizobiales; family Rhizobiaceae; genus Zhengella; species Zhengella mangrovi. The sequence goes on from NZ_PDVP01000002.1 coordinate 207,424, forward strand.
ACCGGGCCAGTGGGAGGCAGCCAAGGCGATCGGCATGTCCGGTCTGCAGGCGCTTCGCCGGATCATCCTGCCGCAGGCGATCCGCAGGATCATCCCGGCGCTGACCAACCGGGGCGTGGAGATCTTCAAGATGTCGACCCTGGCCTCGGTGGTCGCCTATGTCGAACTGCTGCAACAGGGCAAGCTCGTCGCCTCCCTCAATTTCAACCCGCTGGAGGTCTACACGGTGGTCGCCGCCATCTTCCTCATCATTCTCTACCCGATCGTGCGCCTGACCTACGCGGTCGAACGCCACCTTGCGCGGAGCGACTGACATGGCCGGTCCCATCCTGCGGCTCAGCGGCCTCGGCAAGTCGTTCGACGGCAACACGGTCTTCTCCGGCGTTGATCTCGACGTCTATCCCGGCGACCGGATTTCCATCCTCGGCGCCTCGGGGTCCGGCAAGAGCACGCTCCTGCGCTGCATCAACCTGCTGGAGATCCCCGACGCGGGGCAGATGGAGATCCAGGGAGCGACCGTCGGCGAGCCTTCGCGCAGCGGACGCGCGCGCTATCCCGAGCGGCAGCTTCGCGACCTGCGCCAGCGAGTCGGCATGGTCTTCCAGCACTTCAACCTGTTTCCCCACATGACGACGGCGGGCAATGTCGCCGAGGGGCTCACCACGGTGCGCGGCATGCCGGCAGGCGAAGCGCGGCAACGCGCGCTCACCGAACTCAGGCGCGTCGGGCTCGAAGACAAGGCCGACACCTATCCCTCGCGCCTCTCCGGCGGCCAGAAGCAGCGGGTGGCGATCGCCCGGGCACTGGCCATGGACCCCGACATCCTGCTGTTCGACGAGCCGACTTCGGCGCTGGACCCGGCGCTGGTGGGCGAAGTGCTGGGCGTCATCGAGCAACTGGCCAACGAAGGCCGCACCATGCTTCTCGTGACGCATGAAATCGGCTTTGCCTACCATGTCTCGACGCGTGTCGTGTTTCTCGGCGAGAACGGCATTTACGAGACGGGAACGGCCGAAGAGGTTCTCAAACACCCGAAACGACCGCTGACGCAGCAGTTTCTCGCCGAGCACAAGCGGTTTCAATTCTGACAAAGACGATACCCCATGAACAATAACCAGAGCGCCCAAGGCTACGTCACCGACCCCCGCAACGAGAACGTCCTCGTCTACGTCAACGGCGACCTCGTCGCGCGCAACAAGGCGGTCGTTTCGATCTTCGACAGCGGCTTCGTCCTGGGTGACGGCGTCTGGGAAGGCCTGCGCCTGAAACAGGGCCGGCTCATCCAGCTCGAGGCCCACCTCGACCGGCTTTTCGAGGGCGCGGGATCGATCGCGCTCACCATCGGGCGCAGCCGCGACGAGATCAGGGCCGCGCTCCGGCAGACGCTGGATGCCAACGGGATGGAGGACGGCGTCCACATCCGCCTGATGGTGTCGCGCGGCATGAAAAGCACGCCCAACCAGGACCCGCGGTTCGTGATCGGCCAGGCGACGCTGGTTATCGTGGCGGAGTACAAGACGCCAAGGCCGGAATCCAAGGCGAAGGGGCTTTCCCTCTTCACCTCCACGTTCCGCACCAGCGGGCCGGACGTCTTCGATCTCCGGCTCAATTCGCACAGCCGCCTCAACCTGATCCAGGCGCTGATCCAGGCCATCAACGCGGGCGCGGACGAGGCGTTGATGCTCGATCCGCGCGGCTTCGTCGCGAGCTGCAATTCGACCAATTTCTTCATCGTGCGCGGGCGCGAACTGTGGACCTCGACCGGCAGCTATTCCTTCAAGGGCCTGACCCAGAAGGCCGTGATCGACAGCTGGCGAGCGAGCGGCGGCATCGCGCTTGAAAAGGACTTCACCCTCGCCGAGGCGTATGCGGCGGACGAGTCCTTCGTTACCGGCACGCTTGGCGGCGCCTCGCCGGTGGTGCGGATCGACGGGCGCACCATCGGGACGGGCCAGCCAGGACCGGTGACGGCCGAGGTGAGCGAAATCTACCAGCAATGGGTCATGCGATAGGGCCGCGACGGACGGCGACAGGAACCGATGAGCAAGACCGCAGAAAGCACACGGACGCCCGACACGCCCATCCGGCGCGAGACCTTCGGCAACCAGGTTGCCGGACGGCTGCGCCACAGCATCATCTGCGGCGATATCGAGGCCGGCAGCCAGATCACGGAAATGGACCTGGCGGCGCGGTTCGGGATCAGCCGCGGACCGCTGCGCGAAGCCATGGGGCAGCTTGCCTCGGAAGGCCTGATCGTGACCGTTCCCTACAAGGGGAGCCACGTCCTCAAGCTGACGTCCAAGGACGTCCGGGAAATCTACTCGCTGCGGACCGCGCTGGAAACGCTGGCATTCCGGGAGATCTGGGACCGGCGCGACGAGGCCTTCTCACGTGACCTCGAGGCGCGCCACAAGCGCCTTCTCGACACGCTCGGCCTCAAGGACCATGTCGCTTCGAGCGAAGCGGAAATCCGCTTCCATTCGCTGGTCTACGAAGCGTGCGGGCATCACCTGCTGCTGGAAAGCTGGAAGCGGATCGCCGGCCGGATGCAGTTCTATCTCGCCATCCACCAGAGGGCACACGGCCGGACGGCGCCCATCCACGATGCCCATGAACGCTACCTGGCGCTGGCGCTCGGAGACAACCTCGACCGGATGCTGCAGGAAATCGACGAGCACATGCGCCGCGGGCTGCAGCACATGGAGCGCTATCTCGGCGGGAGTACGTGAGTTCCCTTTCCCGGAACGGGCGGGTAGCACCCTTGCCGCCTCTTTCAGGTGGGTGTCGCTTTACGCCCCTTCCGGACGCTGCACGATCATCAGCGTCTTCGGCACCCGTTGTTGCGGGTACTGGTACCCCAACACCTCGATCCAGTTGGCGCCTTTCAGGGCTCCCTCGTAGTCATCGAGCGAACGCCAACGGCAATGGGTCGCCTGCTTCGAGCCCGGCTTCGGAAAATGCTCAACCACGAAGAAATATCCGCCAGGCCGTGTCGCGTGATAAAGCCCGGTGACGGATGCGTGCCATTGGGCGTCGTCGACCACGTGGAAAAGTACATCGAGACATAGCACCGCGTCGAATGTTCTGTCGAAGCCGACCTTCGCGAGGCTGGAAACGTTGAATTCTCCAATGCCAAGCTCTCTTGCCGCGTCGATTGCGGTCGGCGAGATATCGCAGCCGAAAAGCTGGAATCCAATCGGGGCGAGCATTGACGTGAATGTGCCGGAACCGCATCCTGCATCCAGAACGCTTGCCCCCGCCTTCAGTCCCAGGGCGCCCAATCGATGGCAAACGAGCGCGGCCTTGGACGCGATCAGGTTCAGGTTCTGCTCCGACGTCAGTCCGCGATTGCCCACGTTGCGATGGTCGCCCTGCAATTCGGCATGGCGCGCCTCCCAATAGTCACCTGGATTGAACGCATCAGTCATCGGTTGCAAATCCCCTGCACTGCCGGAAGCACGGCCCACGAACGATTGTTTCCTTATTTCCCTGCAAATCAAGACCGGATAGGCGCACGGAAAGCGCGAGGCTCGGCCTCAGGAACGACAGGAACGGGTCGACAAATCCGGTTCCGGCGAGAAACCGTCAAGACCGGGCCGGCGTCGCGAGGCCGACCATAGGCATGCGCGCGATATCGAAGGCCGCGTCGGTCACGTCCTGCATGGTAACCACGGCTCCGGCCCCCTCGCTACGCAGCGGTTCCATGGCGCAGCGCATGATCCGGGTTCCCTCCGGCTGTTCGAGCAGGTGAAAATACTCGCTCGACTGGCCCGAAAAGGCCCGTTCGAAGAAATGCCGGGCGCGGCCTTCGAAGCGCTGCTGGCCGATGACCTCGGCGACGTGACGGCCGATGATCCCCTCGTCGGTCACCTGGTAGAATTCCCGGTTTCCGAAAGAGGTCTTCACGTAGCGGAATTCGCTGTCGATCAGCGATACCCGCTCGCTCAACCGCTCGAGGGAGGTCGCCATCAGGCGCTCGTTGATCAGGCGCGCCGCGATGTCCAGCTCGGCTGACGGCCCCAGCAACTGCCCCGCGGTTTCCAGGAAAAATCGGATCTGGACATAGCTCTCGGCGTCATCGGCGGGCTGCAGCGTCTCGATGCGCTCATGCGCGCTGCTGAGCTCTCGGTCGAGCGTGCGAATGACGGATTCATTCTGCTCGCCGGCAAACTCCTGCCTTAGCGCCAGACTGATCTTCTGGTAGCGCCATATGGCCTCACACATCCTGCTCGTCATGATGATGCTTCGGAACCTTCGGTCTCGAACCGCTTCGCATCGAGTTCGCCGGCCAGCGTGGCCAGGCGCACCAGTTCGAAATGGTTCCTGGCACCGAGCTTGCCGCAGGCGCGCTCGATCAGCATGCCCTGGCCGAGTTCGGACAGGCCGGTCTCGTCCTTGATCGACGCGGGCGATTGACCGCGGGCACGCAGGAGGACGATGTTGGCTTCCATTTCGGTCAGGCGGCGCTCGCGGAACAGTTTGCCGACTTCGGGGAACTTCGACAGGACGGACGCGATCAGGTGGGTGAAGGCGTCGACCATCCCCTGCCCTTCGCCGGCGCTCATCCTGTTCTCCAAGCCGATGAGAACAAGTGCCATGCCGCGGCCGACGACGACCGGAATCGCGAAGATATCGGCGTAGCCCAGCTTCTCGACCTCGACGAAGAACCGGCGCTCGGTCAGCGAGGCATAATCCTTCCGCAAGATCTCGCTGAACAGGTAGGGGCGCATCCGGGCCAGCGATTCACGGTGGAAAACGCAGCCGCCAACCGTTTGCAGGAGCTGCCCCTGGACGCGCACGTCGTCGGTGAAATCGGACCACGGGCGGACGGATTTGTCGGGACGGACGAGATCGGCGATCTTGACGAGAAGAAGCTGCGCACCCGCGCTCTTCGAGAACCGGGCCAGCGCCTGGCATGCCCCGCCAAGATCTTCGGCGCCATCGATCTCCGCCAGGGCATTCCAAAGGGCCTTGCGCCGGTCCGGAGCCGAATGGGATGGGCTGTGTTCATTCTTCTGCATGCCGGAATCCGATCACACGGGCGATTCGCCCATCAGAATCTGCCCATGAATTCTTGTAAAAGCAAGACATATGCATCCATTGCGATATCTATGCACGGATCGACACATCGACATCTTTCCCGATCTACTGCGATTTGCATGGGCCGTTTGGCGGCGGGACCTATCGACAACCGTGCCTATTTCACGGCCACCGGTTCGGACGCGACCGGTTCAGGGACCGTGCAGCCGGTCGTGCAGCATCGCTCGGGCTGGCTGGTGGTCCGGCTGCCATCGGCAAGGAGGCCCCGGTCCAACAGGTTCTCCACCAGTTCGGCCTTTTCCATGACGGGATAATTGCGCCAGATCTCGCGCTTCATTGCCTCCGGCGACCCGCCGCCGTGCAGTGAAATCACCGAGTACCAGCCCGCCTCGTGGGAGATCGTCAGGTCCTCGATGAAACGGGCCACCTCGGCCCGCTGGTCGGCCGGAATGTCGGGCCGGCCGCCCATGACGGCTGCGATCGAGGCCCTCGTCTCCGGGTTGTGATCCTCGTCCGGCCCGGGCAAGGCGACGATCAGGCCGCCGGAGACATAATGCGCAACACGCTGCATGTCGTAGATCTTGGTGGCCAGCAGCAACTTGCCGATGTTGGAAAAGACCGCGTCGGGCATGACCGAACCTGCCGGATCCTTCGCCGCGTAGACGGACGCGGCCACGCCGCAGGCATAGAAGCTCTCGGTGATGGTGATGAGTTCGACCATGGCGTCGCGGATGTGGCCATGCCGGTCGGCGTCCAGGCCGTTGGCCTCGATCATCAGGGCGCCGGCGCCGATCAGCAGATCACCGAACCCGGCGCGCGCGCCGATGCAGGAATGGCGATGGTGGGTCGCGTAGGACGTGGTCAGGAACCCGCCCTCCCCGGCTTCGCCAGCCAGGAAGACCCGGTCGTGCGGCACGAAGACGTCATCGAAGACGACCATGGCGACGGCCTGGCCATACTTGCGGGAAAACTTCGCCGACGCCTGCCCCGGCTGGCCTGCCTGGCGTGAAATGATGGTCACGCCCGGGGCGTCGCAGGGAACCGCGCAGCAGACCGCGAAATCGCTGTCCTCCGGCGTGTGCGTGCGGCATGGCATGACGAGGAACTCGTGCATGTAGGGTGCGCCGGTCACGATCGCCTTGGTCCCGCGAATGACGATGCCGTCCTTCCGGCGTTCCTTGATGTGCACGTAGACATCCGGATTGGCCTGCATGCCGGGCCGTTTCGAACGGTCGCCCTTGGCGTCGGTCATCGCCACCCCGAGGGTCAGGTCGCGGTCCTGGACGTCGTGCAGGTAGGCGAGAAAGCGCTGGGCATAATCGGTGCCGTGGCTGGCATCGGTGCGCGCGGTGGCCTGGAAAATGCCGTTCAGCGCGTCATGGGTCAGGTAGCGCTGGGCACAGCCGGACGCCTTGCAGACAAGCCGGACGGCTTCGAGCTTCGTCAACAGGTCCTGCGAGGTCTCGTTGATATGAAGCATGCGATTGACGGTCTTGCCCGACGAGCCCTGCCGGGCGGTCATCAAAGGGCGATGCCTTTCCTCCAGCGCAAAGTCGTAGGTGACGCCCACGGCCGCGATGCCCGGGGCCAGCAGCGGCTCGTCGGCAACGCTTTCCACGGCCTGCCCGTTGACGAAGACACGCGGGGAATAGGCCCTGAGCGATTCACGGTAGTCGGCTGCGGACATCATCATGGCATCGGCTCCTTGCGCCAGATCATTCGAACAGTGTAAGATTTTTTAACAGTGTTCAATTCCTGTCAAGGAGGGGCCGGGCAGCATGACGGCACGGCGGCAATCGAAGCGTGAAGCGGTCAGCGAGGGCAAGCGCGCGATGATCCTGGAGGCCGCGCGCGACGTGTTTGCCGAAGAGGGGCTGGACGGCGCCAGCCTCCGGGCGATCGCGGTCCGGTCGGGCTACACGCCGGCAGCCCTCTACTTCCATTTCGAATCGAAGGAGGATCTCTACGCGGAGGTCCTGCACGCCTCGCTTGCCTCACTGGGCGCCGCGGTCGAGGCCGCGGTCGCCGAAACCAGTGCTCCCCGGCAGAAGCTGAAGGCCTCGGCGCTGGCCTTCTTCCGGTTTTACGCCGAGCACCCGCGCGACCTGGACCTCGGGTTCTACCTGCTGCGGGGCGGCATGAAACCGGCGGGGCTCGGCCATGACCGCGACGTCAAGCTGAATGCGTCGCTGGCGGCTGCGTTGCGGCCAATCGGCGATGCCGCCATCGAGATGGGCGCGACGGGGGACCAGGCCAACCTGCTGATGGTCGATTGCTTTGCCCATGCCGCCGGCCTGCTCCTGCTGCTTCACACCGGGCGCATCCGCATGTTCGGCGCTTCGGCCGCCGCGCGGATGGAAGCCTATGTCAACGACCGCATCGACCAGCTTTCGAAGGGATCCGTCCATGCCGACCATTGATCCGAACCGTTCGCTCCTTCTCGTCATCGATTTCCAGGCCCGCCTCATGCCGGCCATCCACGACAGCGACGGCGTCCTGCGCAACGCGCGCCGACTGGTCGATGCGGCGCGCATCCTGGGCATCCCGCGCCTGTTCACGGAGCAGAATGCCAAGGGGCTGGGTCACACCGTCAGCGCGGTGCCGGTCGATGGCGACCCGGTCGTGGACAAACAGTCGTTCGACGTCTGCCGCGAGCCGGGTTTCCTGGACCGTCTTCCTGCCGACGCGACGATCATCGTGACCGGCTGCGAGGCCCATGTCTGCGTGCAGCAGACCGTACTTGGCCTGCTCGGCGCCGGGCGGACGGTAGCGGTCGCCGGAGACGCGACCGGCTCGCGTGACCCGACCAACAGGGATGCCGCGTTGCGGCGCATGGAACGCCATGGCGCCGATACGGTGACAACGGAAATGATCGTTTTCGAATGGCTGCAGACGGCAGAGCATCCGCACTTCCGGCCGACGGTCGCACTCATCAAGTAACCGCCTGCCGGTCAGGCGCCGGCTTCAATCGGCGGTTCGAATATGCACCACGACGCGACCGTTCTCGACGGTGTCCCAACGCTCGATCCGGCGGCCGTCGCCCGCGGTCTCGAAGTTGCCGGATACCCGAACGGGTCTTGCCAAGTCTTCATCGGGTGACGTGCTGGCCGCGGGGGACGGCTGCGCTGCCTCGCTGATCGACGCCGTCACGGACCGGTCGATGGCCGCAGGGCCAGCCGCTTCCGCAGAGGTGGAAACGGGGGTTGCGGCCGGGGCGCGGCGAAAGTCCTCGACGAGATGGCCGGTCCGGGTGACCGCCCATTTCTGTCCGCGCTGGCGCGCATCGCTGGCGGAGACGCAACCGGTCCTGAGGCTGGGATGCTCCGCTCCTGACGCCTTCTTCAGTTCGACCGTCGCTGCCTCGCAGGCCTTCATCGATGCGAAGACGGCTTCCGACGGCTTGATCTCGCGGCAAAGCAGCCCGTCAGGCGTGCAGGAAATGGCGACCAGGAAAAACGTCTCGGCAAGCATGTCATGTCTCCTCTGCTGCCAAACCAATGCGCCTGGGCGGCAAAGGTTTCAGCGCCATGCCGGACAGGCGAGAGCGGGTTGTCACGGTGCCGCAGCGACCATCGCAGCCGCCCGGCCGCCGCAAATTCACGAATGGGCGGAATTTTTTCCAAATCGATGAAACCACAATGCGATTCGCCACGTACCGAGGTTCTGACAGTCAATGCCGGCCGGGCCCTCGTCCGGTTCATCAACACAACCGGACTTCATGACGTTCAAGCACGATACCGACCCTGCCAAGCCCGTCCTCGTTCTTTTCCGCCACGACCTGCGCGTGGCCGGGAACGCCGCGCTGACCGCCGCCGCCGGCAGCGGCAAACCCGTCATTCCCGTCTTCGTGCGCGAAACGGGCGGCCCGAGGTTCCGCGCACCGGGCGCAGCCTGGCTCTGGTGGCTGCATCATTCGATCGCGGCATTGTCGAAATCCCTCGAAAGCCTTGGCGCAAACCTGGTTCTGCGGTCCGGCCGGCAGCGCGACATCATGGAATCGCTGATCGAGGAGACGGGCGCCGACATGGTGCTCTGGAACCGCCGCTACGACCCGGCCGGCATGGAGGCCGATACGGACATCAAGGCCGCGCTGAAGGATCGCGACCTGCACGCGGAGAGCTTTTCCGGTGCGCTGCTGCACGAGCCTTGGCAGCTCAAGACCGGGTCGGGCGGCTACTACAAAGTCTATTCGCCGTTCTGGCGGGCCTTTTCCGCCGATTTCACGCTGCAGGCCCCGCCCCCGGCACCGCGTTCCCTGCGCGCCTACGACGGGCCGGTGACGAGCGAGGCGCTGGATGACTGGCGCCTGCTGCCGACCCGGCCGGACTGGGCCGGCGGTCTGCGCGAGGCCTGGACACCGGGCGAAGCCGAGGCGCACCGGCTGCTCGAGGCCTTCCTCGACGGCGCCATCGATGGCTACCGCGACGAACGCGACCGGCCGGACATCGAGAGCACGTCGCGGCTGTCGCCTTACCTGGCGCATGGCGAGATCTCGCCGGCGCAGATTTTCCAGGCCATTGCCGACCGCGAAACCATCGACGCCCGCGAGAAGGACATCGAGCATTTCAGGAAGGAAGTGGGCTGGCGCGAATTCAGCTACCACCTGCTGTTCCACAATCCCGACCTGGCGACGAAGAACTTCAACAGCGATTTCGACGCCTTTCCCTGGGGGCCGATCGGCGACCGGCTGGAAAAATGGCAGAAGGGCGAAACCGGCTACCCGATCGTCGATGCCGGCATGCGCCAGCTCTGGGAAACCGGCTGGATGCACAACCGGGTCCGCATGGCCGCCGCGTCCTTCCTCATCAAGCACCTGCGCGTGCACTGGCACCATGGCGAGGCATGGTTCTGGGATACGCTGGTGGACGCCGACCCGGCAAACAACGCGGCGAGCTGGCAGTGGGTGGCGGGGTCCGGCGCCGATGCCGCCCCCTATTTCCGCATCTTCAACCCGATCCTGCAGGGCGAGAAATTCGATACCGAGGGCAATTACGTGCGCCGCTTCGTGCCGGCGCTGAAAGACATGCCCGCCGACCGGATCCACAAGCCATGGCAGGCCAGCAAATCCGTTCTCGACAAGGCCGGGGTGACGCTCGGCAAGACTTATCCGGAGCCACTGGTCGACCACCAGCAGGCACGGGACAGCGCGCTAGAAGCCTACAAGACCATGCGGGGAGAAGCATGACCATCCACGAAAAAGACTTCGTTCCGGCGCGCAGGAAGCGCATCGCGGTCATCGGTTCCGGGATTTCCGGGGCATCGGCGGCCTGGGCGCTGCGCGACACGGCCGACGTGACGCTCTACGAGTCAGAGGCCAGGGCGGGCGGGCATACTGCGACCGTCGACATCGACTACGACGGCACGCCGATCAGCGTGGACACGGGCTTCATCGTCTACAACGAGCTGAACTACCCCGATCTGACCGCCCTTTTCCGCCACCTCGACGTGGCGACCGTGGAAAGCGACATGGGTTTTGCCCTTTCGCTGGACAATGGCCGGCTGGAATGGTGCGGCTCGTCGCTGACCCAGGTCTTCGCCCAGCGGCGCAACGTCGTGTCGGTGCCCTTCCTGTGGATGCTGCGCGAGATCCTGCGGTTCAACCGGCAGTGCCGCGAAGACCGGGCCGCCGGGCTGCTGGCCGGCATCAGCATCGGCAATTACCTGCGGCTGCGCGATTTCTCGCAACGCTTCATCGACGACTACCTCGTCCCCATGGCGGCGGCGATCTGGTCGACGCCGCGCGTCCAGATGCTCGACTTCCCGGCCGAGACATTCGTCACCTTCTTCGAGAACCACCGGCTGATCGATTTCGAACGCCCGGTGTGGCGGACCGTCAAGGGCGGCGCGCGCACCTACCTCGACAAGCTGCTGGCGCCGCTGGCCGGCCGCGTCCGCCTGAACGAGGCGGTGGTCGACATCCTGCGCGACCGTGACGGCGTGTCGGTGACCACCCGGTCGGGCACCACGCGGCACGACGCCGTCGTCATCGCCGCCCACAGCGACCAGGCGCTGGCCATGCTGGGCGACCCCTCGCCTGCCGAAGACGGCATCCTGTCGGCCATCCGCTACCGCGACAACCGCGTCGTGCTGCACCGGGACGAGAGCCTGATGCCGCGCCGGCGGCAGGCATGGGCTGCATGGAACTACCTGCGCGACAGCCGTGACGACGGCAGCGCCGACGTGGCCGTCACCTACTGGATGAACAAGCTGCAGGCGATCGATCCGTCGAAGCCGCTGTTCGTCTCGCTCAACCCGCCGCGCGAGCCGCGGCCCGGCACGGTGTTCGGGGAATTCAACTATGCGCATCCGCAGTTCGATGCCGGGGCCCTGGCGGCGCAGAAGGCGCTGACCGGCCTGCAGGGCGCGCGCGACACCTGGTTCGCCGGCGCCTGGACGGGCTACGGCTTCCACGAGGACGGGCTGAAATCCGGCCTGGCGGCTGCCGAAATGCTCGGCGGGGTGATCCCCTGGCGCGAACCGGCACTGCCGGCGGGCGAAGAGCTCATCGCGGCGGAATGAGGACGGATCCGGCCATGGCCAGCGCGCGCGTCAACAATCTCGGGGACAACGGCCCGCCGCCCGCGGCGGCGGCGACGCTCTATCCCGGACAGGTCATGCATCACCGGCTCAAGCCGTTCGGCCACCGCTTCACCTACTCGGTCTTCTGCGTCGCGCTCGACATCGATCGGCTCGACGAGGCGGGCCGACTGTCGCCGCTGTTCGGCGTGGACCGCGCCGCGCCGATCTCCTTCCACGCCCGCGACCATCTCGCCGATGGCTTCCCGACGCTGCGCAGCCAGGCGGATACGCTGCTGTTGCAGGCCGGTCTCACCGAACGGGCGGACCGCATCATCCTGCTGACCTATCCGCGGCTGTTCGGCTACGTGTTCAACCCGATCTCGACCTGGTACTGCCACGCGGCCGACGGCCGACTGCTGGCCGTCATCTACGCGGTCAGCAACACGTTCGGCGAACAGCACACCTATGTCGCCCCGGTGGCGCCGGGCGAGCTGTCGCCGGCCGGCCTGCGCCAGAGCCGGGACAAGCTGTTTCACGTCTCGCCCTTCATCTCGATGGACGCGCGCTACCATTTCCGCGTGCTGCCACCGGGCCGCGCGGTCCGGCTCCGTATCCACGAGACGGAAAACGGCAGCCCGGTACTCGCGGCGACCTTCAGCGGCGCAGCGCAGGCGCTGACGACGCCGGCGCTCGCCCGGCTCCTGTTGCGGCAGCCCTTCATGACGCTGAAGGTCATCGGCGGCATCCATTGGGAGGCGCTGAAGCTGTGGCTCAAGGGCGCCCGTTTCCATCGCAGCCCGCCGCCACCCGACGCGGCCGCCCCGTGGCGGGACCGCCCCGGGCTTGAAGCCGGCGAATGACGCGTTAGAATTCATGAGCTTTGTTCGGGTGGGGACTTCACGGGCAGGGAGAGACAGATGGGTCACGAGCATACGGTCGAGGATGTGTTTGACGGGGCGGTCCCGCTGACCAGTCCGGCGGACGTGGCAGCGGCGGCCCGTGGCCTGCCAGGGCGGATCAGGGCGGTGCTCAAGACGCTGGTCAACCTGCCCAGCGGCACGCTGGCGATCCGCATGCCCGACGGCCGTGCCGTCCTTGTCGGCGGCAATGGTGCCGGACCGGACGCGCAGGTGGTGCTGCACAACTGGAATCTGCCGATGCGCGCCATCACCGGCGGAACCATCGGCGTGGCCGAGAGCTACATGGCCGGCGACTGGGACAGCCCGGACGTCACCACCTTCCTGGAACTCTTCATCGTCAATACGGAAGAAAGCGAGAAGCTGGCGGGCGGCTCGGCGATCGTGACGGCGCTGCAGCGCCTGCGACACTGGTTCAATCGCAATTCCCGCACCGGTTCGCGGCGCAACATCGCGGCCCATTACGATCTCGGCAACGCCTTCTACCGGGAATGGCTCGACGAGACGATGACCTATTCCTCGGCGCTCTATGCGACCGGGGCCAATGACCTCGCCTCCGCCCAGCGTGCCAAGTACCACGCGCTGATCGAGGACACCGGCATCAGGCCGGGCGACCACGTGCTGGAAATCGGCTGCGGCTGGGGCGGGTTCGCCGAGCAAGCCGGCAAGGCGGGCGCCCGCGTGACGGCCCTGACGATCAGCCGGGAGCAGCACGATTTCGCCGCGCGGCGGATTCACGAGGCGGGCCTTGCCGAGCAGGTGGAGATCCGCTTCCAGGATTACCGGGACGAGGCCGGCCGTTACGACCGGGTCGCCTCCATCGAGATGTTCGAGGCCGTGGGCGAGGAATACTGGCCGGTGTTCTTCAACAAGGTCCGGGAGGTGCTGCGGCCCGGCGGAACGGCCGGCTTGCAGATCATCACCATCAACGACGACGCCTTTCCGCTCTACCGGAAGCGGCCGGATTTCATCCAGCGGTACGTCTTTCCTGGCGGCATGCTGCCCTCTCCCTCAGAACTGATGCGGCAGGGCAAGGCTGCGGGCCTCAGCTACCTGCGCGAGCGCATCTTTCCGCAGGACTATGCCCGCACTCTGGCGGAGTGGCGGCGGCGGTTTCACGGCGCCTGGGACCGGATTGCGCCGCTCGGTTTCGACACGCGGTTCCGCCGGCTCTGGGAATTCTACCTGTATTACTGCGAAGCGGGTTTCCGCAGTGAATACATCGACGTGCGCCAGGTGGTCTACCGCGCCTGAGGCACCGGCAAGGCCCGTTCAGAGCAGGTGCGGATCGATGCCGCTGCCGGTCCGGTCCACCACTTCGCGCAGCGCGAAGGTGGAGTTGATCTTGGTGACATGGGGCAAGGCGGTCAGCCAGTCGCGATGGATGCGCTCGTAATCCTGGAGATCGCGGGCGGCGATCCGCAGGATGTAGTCATATTCGCCGGCAACGAGAAAGCAGGCCATCACGTTGGGCACGCGGCGAATGGCCGCCTCGAAGTCGTTGAGCGTCTTCTCGAACTGTCCCGACAGGGAAATATGAACGATGGCCGTCAGGCCGAAGCCCAAGACCTTGTTGTGCAGGCGGGCGTGATAGCCGCGGATGGCGCCGGATTTTTCGAGCGCGTCCAGCCGGCGCGAACAGGCCGACTGGGACAGGCCGACCCGCTCGGCGAGCGCGGCATTGGAGATGCGCCCCTCCGCCTGCAAGGCCGTCAAAATGGCGATATCGATCTTGTCCAGATTCATGGACGCAAACCTCTTGCCTTAACTTCCCTGATTTGCGCAAATTTCCGCCAAACTTTCAAGCGGAGCCATGGAACAACGCAAGCCCATTCCGCGTTTTTTCCAACACAATGAGTTGCATGTGAATTCGCCGTCGAGGAGAACGCCATGCGTGTCGGTTGCCCCAAGGAAATCAAGAACCACGAATACCGCGTCGGCCTGACGCCCGGGTCCGTTCGTGAATACGTCGCCCACGGTCACGATGTGATCGTCGAAACAGGCGCCGGCGCCGGGATCGGTGCCGACGACCATGCCTATCGCGCGGCTGGCGCGACCATCGTGAAGACCGCCGAAGAGGTGTTCGCCAAGGCCGACATGATCGTCAAGGTCAAGGAGCCGCAGCCATCGGAATGGGTGCAGCTTCGCGAAGGCCAGATCCTCTATACCTACCTTCACCTCGCGCCGGACCCGGACCAGACCCGTGGCCTGGTCGAAAGCGGCGTGACCGCCGTCGCCTATGAAACGGTGACGGACGATCGCGGCGGGCTGCCGCTGCTCGCACCGATGTCGGAAGTGGCCGGCCGTCTGGCCATCCAGGCCGGCGCGACGGCACTGCAGAAGGCCGATGGCGGCCGCGGCGTGCTGCTCGGCGGCGTTCCCGGCGTTCTGCCGGGCAAGGTCGCCGTGATCGGTGGCGGCGTGGTCGGCCTGAATGCCGCGAAGATGGCGGTCGGCCTCGGCGCCGACGTGACCATCATCGACCGGTCGATCCCGCGCCTGCGCCAGCTCGACGATATCTTCAACGGGCGCATTCACACCCGCTACTCGACCGTCGAGGCGCTGGAAGAGGAATGCTTCTCCGCCGATTGCGTGATCGGCGCGGTGCTCATTCCCGGCGCGGCGGCGCCCAAGCTGGTGTCGCGCGAAATGCTGTCCGGCATGAAGCAGGGCGCGGTGCTCGTGGATGTCGCCATCGACCAGGGCGGCTGCTTCGAGACGAGCAAGGCCACGACCCATGCCGAGCCGACCTACG
This sequence comes from Zhengella mangrovi, assembly GCF_002727065.1. Classification (GTDB taxonomy): domain Bacteria; phylum Pseudomonadota; class Alphaproteobacteria; order Rhizobiales; family Rhizobiaceae; genus Zhengella; species Zhengella mangrovi. The sequence goes on from NZ_PDVP01000002.1 coordinate 222,655, forward strand.
CGGTTGACGGCATCATCCACTATTGCGTCGCCAACATGCCGGGCGCCGTCCCGGTCACGTCGGCCCATGCGCTCAACAACGCCACCCTGCACTATGGCCTGCAACTGGCCGACAAGGGGTTGAAGGCGCTGACCGACAATCCGCACCTGCGCAACGGGCTCAACGTGCATCGTGGACGGATCACCAACGCGGCCGTCGCGGACGCCCTGGGCTACGAGATGGCCGAACCGGCACAGGCCCTGAAGGTCGCCTGACGGCTCCTCCCGTCCGGCCGCCCGCCCCGACAGGTCGGCGCCGATCGACACGGTTGCATCGGCTCCGGGCCGGACAGAAAGAAGGCCCGCCGGATTCCGGCGGGCCTTCGTCGTTTCGCGGCCGCCGGTCTCAGCGGCGAATGACGTCGGTGATCCGGCGCAGCGTCACCCGGCGGTTGCGCCATTCCTCGTAGGGCACCGGCACCAGCAGATAGTCCTCGCCATAGCCGACCGTTTCCATGGCATCCCACGGAATGCCGAACTCGCGGTTGAGCACCCGGGCAAGCGAGAGAGCGCGGCGTTCCGAGAGAACCTGGTTGGAGGCGCGCGATCCGACGGCGTCGGTGTGGCCCTCGATCAGGAAGATCTCGTCCCGGCGGCGCAGGATGTTGCGCATGGCGATGGCGATCTGCTCGACCTTGTCGAACTCGCGGTACGGGATCTCGGCGGACCCGAAGGCGAAGTTGATCGCCTGGATGTCAATCGAGGGCGCATAGTCGCGGCGGATCTCGGGCCGGCGCTTCAGTTCCTCGACCGTGATGCGCCGTTCGGGCCGCATGTGGCGTTGGGGCGCGGCTTCCAGCTTGCGCTCGATCGTGTCCGCTGTCGGCGCGGACAACTGGGGCTGTGCAAGGGCGGCGGCCGGCAGCATTGCAGCGGCCAGCGCACCGGACGCCATGGTGAAAAGCGCGCGACGGTTCATGGTGACGATGTTCCTTCCAATAGTTCCGTTACCGCGAGAATGACAAATCCTTGCTGAATTGGCGATGAATGCGCCGTTCAGCAGGACCGATTTCCGTTCACTCGTCCGGCGCTTCCCAGGCCTCGACGCGATCCATCGACCAGGACACGGGGCGAAAGCCGGCCTTCTGGTAAAGGACCAGGGCACGGGGGCTGTCCAGCGTGTTGGTCTGGAGCGTGATCCTGCGCGGATCATGGGCGAAGGCGGCCTGGATCGCTTCGGAGAGGAAGAAGCGGGCAAGGCCCCTGCCCTGGAAATCCGGCAGCAGGCCGAAATAGACGATTTCGACCGCATCTGGCAGGCGTGCCCGGTCCAGTTCGAAGAAGCCGGCCGGCGCCCCTTCGCAGTAGAGCACCGAAATATCGGTGGTTTCGGCATGGATCTGCGCGGCAAGGTCGGCGTCGTGCAGGTTGCGCCGCATCTTCCAGTGATGCGGACGACCGACCTGTTCGTAGAGCCAGCGATAGTAGGCCAGCGGGATGTCCGGCGCCCGCATCAGGGTAAGACGACACCCCAGTGGCATCGGCACGCGCGGCGGCCGGCCGCTCATTTCCAGATGGGTGACGCGGGTCTCCAGCGTCGCCATGGCTTTCAGGGTCCGGTTTCCACCGGAGTCTGGTCGTGGCCGCCCCATTCGGTCCACGAGCCATCATAGAGACGATGGTCGCGGTGGCCGATCTGCTCCAGCGCGAGGATCAGCACCGCCGCGGTCACGCCGGAACCACAAGAGGTGACGACGGGTTTCGCCAGGTCGATGCCCGACGCCTCGAACCGGGCCTGGAGGTCTTCCGGCGGCAGCAGCCTGCCTTCCCGGGACAGTTCCAGCGCCGGCACGTTGAAGGCCCCTGGCATGTGGCCGGAGCGGACGCCCGGCCTCGGCTCGGGTTCGCTACCGGCAAAGCGTCCGCTCGGCCGCGCATCGGCGACCTGGGCGCCGCCCGTGTCGACGATCCGGCGCATCTCGTCGAGGGTGACGACCGCCGCCCTGTCGAAATCCGGCTTGAAATAGGCGCCGGCGCAATGGGTGGGATCCGCCGTCAGCGGGCGGCCTTCCCGCTTCCAGCCGTCCAGTCCGCCTTCCAGCACGTGTACGTCTTTCGCGCCGAAGGTCCGGAAGAGCCACCAGACGCGCGGCGCGGAAAAGAAGCCCGGACCGTCATAGACGACGATCGTGTCATGGGACGTGATTCCCATGGAACTGGCGTGACGCTCGAATTCCAGCGGCGACGGCAAGGCGTGCGGCAGCGCATTGCCGGGATCGACCACGAGGTCATGGTCGAAGAAGACGGCACCCGGGATGTGGCCGGCGGCATATTCGGCCTTCGCATCGCGGTCCTGCGTGGGCAGGTACCAGGAGCCGTCGATGATGGACAGGCCCGGCTTGCCCAGGCGCTCCTCCAGCCAGTCGGCGGTCACGATCACGGGGGTCTCGTCGCTGCTCATCTCGCTCAATCCGTCCTGTTTCCTGTTCGCACGTGCCATTGCTCGATGGATTCGTCGGGGTATCCATCATGGCAACGGGTTGCATCCGGTCCCGGATCTTCCACCCAATCCGGCTTGAATTCCAGCATGATGTGCGTCGTTTCGGCAGGTGCGGGCAGAGGCGTGTCGACGGCGGACGCAAAGGGATGGACCAGGTCGGGCCAGCGCGGGTCGTAGAGCCAGAGGCCGGAGCCGCAGCGGCTGCAGAAGTGCCGCTCGGCCGGGCTTTCCCCGCTGTCTATGCGCGCGTGGTAGATCGATATGGCGTCGCGGCCGGTCACCTCCAGCGTCGCGGCATCGCCCTTCAGGTTGATGGCATAGCCGCCACCGCCCTGGGTCTTGCGGCATATGGAGCAGTAGCAGCGCTGATAGGGAACCGGCGTCGTGCTGTCGCAGGAATAGCGTACCGCGCCGCAGTGACAGGAGCCGTTCAGCTTCATGGCTATGCCCCCGGCAGGTCACCGAAGCGGATCCGGAAGCGGCGGTTCTCCCGCCCCTTCTTCTCGATCTTGCCGATGTGGATGGCGCCCACTTCCTCGGTGGTCGAAACATGAGTGCCGCCGCAGGGCTGGCTGTCCACCTGGCCATCCTCGCCGATGCAGACCAGGCGAATGGTGCCCGAACCGGACGGCGGGCGGACATTCTTCGACTTCACAAGGCCCGGATTGGCAGCAAGGTCGTCCTCGGTGATGAGGCGCGTGAAGACGGGATGCTTCCCGTTCACGAGGTCCATCAGGCGCTCGCTCACCTCTTCCTTGGAAAAGGAGGCGTCGGGAATGTCGAAATCGACCCGGCTCTCTTCCTCGCCGACCGATGCGCCGGTGATCGGATAGGGACAGACGACGGTGAGCAGGTGGCAGGCAGTGTGCATGCGCATCAGCCTGTAGCGCCGTTCCCAGTCCACATGGAGCACCAGCGTCTCGCCGATCTCCGGCACCGGCTGGTCGTTGGCCGGGACGTGGATGATCTCTTCCTTGGTCTCGCCGGTCACGGTGGCCGCGACCGCGATCATGCTGCCGTCGGCCCGCTCGAACCGGCCGGTGTCGCCCGGCTGGCCGCCGGAGGTCGCGTAGAAGACGGTGCGGTCGAGGATGATGCCGCCGCGATCATTGATCGCCACGACCCGGCCCTCGGCGGTCGACAGGTAGGCGTCGTCGCGGAACAGGCATTCTGTGGCGCTCATGCCTCGACGTCCTCGTAGGGCACCGCGATGGTGCTCGTGCCTTCCATCCAGGCCGGGAATGGCAAGTCCTTGGAGCGCAGGAATTCCGGGTTGAACAGCTTGGACTGGTAGCGGGTGCCATAGTCGCAGAGGACCGTCACGATGGTGTGGCCGGGGCCGAGTTCGCGGGCAAGGCGGATGGCGCCGGCGATGTTGATGCCGGACGAGCCGCCGAGGCAGAGGCCCTCCTGCTGGACCAGGTCGAAGACGATCGGCAGGGCCTCGGCGTCGGGCACCTGGTAGGCGAAATCCGGCGTGAAACCGTCGAGGTTGGCGGTGATCCGGCCCTGGCCGATGCCCTCGGTGATCGAGGAGCCTTCCGACTTCATCTCGCCGGTCGTGTAGTAGCTGTAGAGCGCGGCGCCGAGCGGATCGGCAAGCGCGATCTTGATGTCCGCGTTCTTCGCCTTCAGGCCGATGGCCGTTCCGGCGAGCGTCCCGCCCGTTCCCACGGCGGCAACGAAGCCGTCGACCTTGCCGCCCGTCTGCGCCCAGATCTCCTCGGCGGTGGTGGCGACATGCCCCTCGCGGTTGGCAACGTTGTCGAACTGGTTGGCCCAGACGGCGCCATGCGGGCTGGACGCGGCAAGCTGTTCGGCCAGGCGGCCGGAAACCTTCACGTAGTTGTTCGGATTGCGGTAGGGTACCGCCGGAACCTCGATCAGTTCCGCGCCCAGAACGCGCAGAGCGTCCTTCTTTTCCTGGCTCTGGGTTTCGGGAATCACGATGACGGTGCGGTAGCCAAGCGCCTTGGCCACCACGGTCAGGCCGATGCCGGTGTTTCCTGCCGTGCCCTCGACAACGATCCCGCCCGGTTCCAGCAGGCCGCGGCGCTCGGCGTCGCGAATGATGAACAGCCCGGCCCGGTCCTTGACCGACTGGCCGGGGTTCATGAACTCGGCCTTGCCATAGATCTCGCAGCCGGTTTCTTCCGATGCCTTTTTCAGGCGAATGAGCGGCGTGTTGCCAATGCACTCAAGGACAGACGCAGTCATGATATTCCCGTATGTTCGATGTTGTGGCGAGGGTATGGACCCGGGACGCAGCATGCAAGCGCGGTTTTTCCGCCCGCCGGCCGTCTCCCGCAGTTTTTGACTGCAGGAGGCGAAAAACACGGTCGTGTTTTGCCGGTGATCCGGATTGCACAGGACGGCGTAACTCATGCAAATACCATGTATGCTGCAGCACTGGTGCCGTTGCGGCCAGAGGACAGACGATTGAAGAACACGGAAACACAGGAACGGATCGACGCGCTGCTGGCGCGGTACGTGGCCGGGCTTCTGCCCGAGCCGGCGCGCGTGCTCGTGGATGCCCATCTCGAGCTCTCGACCGCCAACCGCGGCATGGTGGCCAGTCTCGAAACCCTGGCCGGCGATGCGCTGGACCGGATCGAGCCGAAGATGCTGGTCGGGGCGGATGCCTGCCTGGAGCGGATTTTCGAGGCGCCAGCGCCGCAGATCCGGCTGCCGGACCGCACCCCGGCCAAGGGGCTCCTCCCCCGCGCCATCGCCGATTTCATCGGCATGAGCGAGGACGAGATCCCGTGGAAGACCAGGATGCCCGGGTTCCGCGATTTCGAACTTGGCGAGATCGACGGATGCGAGGTCGAACTCTTCTGGATCAAGCCGGGCCGCGCGATCCCGAAGCACACGCACGAGGGCATGGAACTGTCGCTGGTGCTGGATGGCGCGTTCAACGATGACACCGGGCACTACGGGCGCGGCGACATCTCGGTCAACGACGAGACCGTGGATCATCGTCCGGTGGCCGAAAAGTTCACCCCCTGCATCGGGATGGCGGTCACCGACGGACCGCTGCGGCTGACCGGATCGCTGGGCCAGCGCCTCTCCGACATACTCTGGGCCTAAACGTCCATCGCATCACGCATCGCACGCCCGCCGGGAAACCGGCGGGCGTCTTTTCGCGTAGTATCCGGCAGAGCGAATGACAACTGGAGCCCGCCATGCCCCTGTATCGAGCCCGGCCGGAAGACGGCATCGCGTGGATCACGGGCGCTTCGACCGGCATCGGCCGCGACGTGGCCCTGAAACTGGCGGCCAGGGGCTGGCACGTCGTGGCGACCGCGCGCAGCACCGACAAGCTGGCAACGCTCGAGGCCGAGGCGACCGCCCTGCCCGGCACCATCACGCCAGCGGCATGCGACGTGACGGATGAAGCGTCGATGCAGGCGCTCGCCGCCGCGCTCGAGGACGCACATGGGCGGATCGCCCTGGCGCTCTTCGTCGCCGGCAATTACTGGCCGGTGCGCGGCGAAAATCCCGATCCGGACAATTTCCGCAAGACCTACGAGATCAACCTGTTCGGTGTGCTCAACGGCCTCCTGCCGGCGGCTCGGGCCATGCGCGCGCATGGCGGCGGTCACATCGGCATCGTCGGCTCGGTTTCGTCCTATGGCGGCCTGCCACTCGCGTCGGCCTACGGGGGGTCCAAGGCTGCCGTGAACTACCTGGCGCAGTCGCTGAAATTCGACTTCGACAAGATGAACATCCGGCTGCAGGTCTTCAACCCGGGCTTCGTCGACACGCCGCTGACCGAGCAGAACCGCTTTCCCATGCCGTTCCTGATGACGGCGGACGACGCCGCGCAGCGGGTCGTCTCCGGGCTCGACAGCGGCGGGTTCGAGGTCGCCTTCCCGCGCCGCTTCGCGCTGTTGCTGAAGGCGGTGAACCTGCTGCCCTGGAGCCTCTATTTCCCGGTGATGAGCCGCGCCATGGGCTGGAACAAGCGGCCGCTGCGCGACTGAGCGGGCTCAGGCCTGCCGCGTCTCGATGGCCGTGCGGGCCGCGCGTTGCGCCGTCTCGTCAAAGGGAAATGACCACATCAGCGCGATGGCGACCAGTTTCAGGGCGACCGGCACCCAGGCATAGAGCACGGCCAGGGCGAGCATCGCACCGGGCGCATTGCCGGCGCCAGCCTGCGGATCGAACCCGGCAAGCGCGAGAAGCGGAAAGGCGATGCCGACACCGGCGGCCAGCGACAGCTTGGTGGCAAGGCTCCATGCCGCGAAATAGATCCCGGACCTCTGCTCGCCGGAAACCGCCGTATCGGCGTCGATCACGTCGGCCTGGATGGACGGCGGCAGCGAGAGGTCGAAACCGAGCACGAAGCCCGTCAGGACGCAGACCGCCGCGAAGGCCGCGACATCCCCCGCCCCGATCAGCGGCACGGCGGAGAAGACGACGCAGGCCAGCAGCATGGCCAGGGACCAGGCCCGGTGCTTGCCGATGCGGGCGGCCAGCGCCGTTGCCGCCGGCACACCGCCCAGGCCGCAAAGAAAATAGAGAAACAGCAGTGGGCCGCGCAAATCCGGCTCGCCGAGTCGCGCCGAGACGAAATAGAGAAAGAGCGTCGCGGGGATGCCATTGGCCAGCCCGTTGGCGAAATAGGCCGCGATGAGGCGCAGGAACGGCCGGTTCCCGGCCATGGCCCGCAGGCTTGCCTTCAACGTCAGGCGGGTGACGGAGTGGTTTCGCGGTTCGGGGACCGCCAGCACTGCCACGCCACCGAATGCCAGCAGGCCCGCGGCAACGGCGGCGCCCAGGACAGCGAGACCGGCGCGATCCTGGGCGCCGGCGACCACGAAGGGGATGGCGATGGCCGCCAGCGTGCCGAGCACCGTGAAGGATTCGCGCCAGCCGGTGATGCGGCTTCGCTCGCGGTAGTCGCCGGCCAGTTCCGCGCCCCAGGCGGACCAGGCCAGCAGCAGCGCTGAAAATGCCCCGGTCAGCAATGCCATCCAGAGGGCAAGATATCCAAGCCCTGCATCGGGTGGCGGGGCAAAGAGTTTCCAGGCTGCGAAGGCCGTGACCGGGAGCGACAGGGCGACCATGAGCCGGCGGCGGCCGAACCCGCTCTGCAGGCGGTCGCCGATCCAGCCGAAAGCCGGGTCGTTCAGGGCATCGAACAGGCGCACGGCGATCAGCACCGCGCCGACGGCCGCCAGCGGCAGACCCAGCGTCTCGCTGTAGAAGGTCGGCACGACCACATAGAGCGGCAATGTCAGCGCGGCGGCGGGCATGGCCGGCAGGCCGTAGGCGAGCACGGTCGAAAGCGGGAGCCGGGCCTGGGGCATGGGCGGTTTAGGTTCTGACACTCCCGAAATACGCTATCGGCACGGAAACGGATTTGCCGGATGACGCTGCGGCAGATTGTGCACGCCGGGATGTCGCGCTAAGCATCAGCACCGAAGGGGAGGCAGGCAATGGTGCGCAAGATCATGTGGACACTGGTTTTCCTGGTGGTCGTGGCCGCCGTCCTTTACATCGTCGGGCCCAGGACGCCCGTCGACACGACGATCACCATCGACCGCGCGGCGATTGCCGCCGACCCCGAGGGCTATGTCGCCCGGGAAGAGGCCAATGTCACGGGGATCACCGAGGGCACGCAGAAGCAGATCATCTGGGCCTTCCCGCGCTCCAAGGCCAAGACGCCGCTCGCCATCGTCTACGTGCACGGCTATTCCGCCACGCTGCAGGAAACCCGTCCGCTGCCCGACATCGTTGCCCGCGAGCTTGGCGCGAACCTGTTCTTCACCCGGCTGACCGGACATGGCCAGAACGGCGAGGCACTGGCCCGGGCCACGGTCAACGACTGGCTGAACGACATGGCCGAGGCGCTGGCCGTCGGCAAGGCGATCGGCGAGAAGGTCGTGGTGATCGCGACGTCGACGGGCGGCTCGCTTGCGACCTGGGCCGCCGGACAACCCGACCTGGCCCGGGAGATGAACGCCCTCGTGCTGATCTCGCCAAACTACCGGCTCAAGGCGGCGGGGTCCTTCCTCCTCGACCAGCCGTGGGGGCAGCAGCTTGCCGACCTGATCGTCGGCCCCGAGCGCAGTTTCGAGCCGGCGAATGCCGAGCATGCGAAATACTGGACGACGCGCTATCCCACCCGCGCCCTTATGCCGATGGCAGCGGCGGTGCGGCTGGCAGACGGCGTGTTCCCGGAAACGGTGAAGACGCCCGCGCTGTTTCTCTATGCGCCAGGCGACCCGGTCGTCGACGAGGCCGTGACGGCGCAAAAGGCGGCGAAATGGGGCGGGCCGCACGCGGTCGTGGAGGTGGCGGACAGCCCGAATGCATCCCAGCACGTGATCGCGGGCGATATCCTGTCACCGGAGCGAACCGAGGGCCTGGCGGAAAAGACAGTTGCCTGGATCCGGAGCCTGGACCTCTGACCGTCAGCCCTTTTCCGGCCGCGCATCGCGTGAGAACAGGTAGATCACCAGACCCGCGCCGAGCATGAGCGCGTAGAACTGCCAGAGTGCGCCGTAGGCGGCTGCCGGCTCGCCCGGCACGGCGGCTGCGGTCACCACCCAGCCGGTCAGGAACTGCATCAGCCCGACACCGCCGATGGAGAAGAAGTTCATCAGCGTCACGCCGCGCCCAGTCAGGTGATTCGGGAAGAAGGCGCGGGTATGGGCCATGAGCAGGCCGTAGCCCATGCCGGCGACGCCGATCACGATGAGCGCGACGGTGACAACGGAGAGCCCGGCCGCGGGGGCAAGCGCCATCCAGGCGACGGCCGCCAGCGTGATCGCGTTGCCGCCGACCGCGACCCATTTTCGCGTCCCGAAGATCCGGTCCAGCGGACCGTAGAGGAAACTGCCGGCAACCATGGCCAGGGCCATGGCAAGCGTGACATTGCCGATGGCGATCGCGTCGGCGCCATGCACTTCCGCCAGGTAGGGCCCGGCCCACAGGCCACGAATGCCCGCCGTCGCGGCATAGTTGATCGTCACCAGCGGGATGATGGGCCAGAGAACCGGCAGGCGGAGCAGTTCAACGAATCCGCCAAAGCCGGACGACCCTGCGCCATGGTCGAGCTTCGGCGGATCGCGAAGCACGACCAGCAGCAGGCCGGCGACCAGAAGGGTCACAACGGCCAGTCCGGTCATGACCGGGCGCCATCCGAAGGCTTCGGCCGCGGCAGCCAGCGGCGTGGCGCCGATGACATTGCCCGCCGATCCGAAAGCCACCATCCAGGAGGCATACATGGCAAAACGGGCCGGCGGGTAGACCCGGGCGAAGATGAAGTAGGAGGCCATGAGAACCGGCGCGCAGCCGATGCCGATCAGGATCATGGCGATGGTGACCATCCATGGCGCCGTCGCCAGGGCAAACAGGAAAGCACCGCCGGCACCGGCCAGCCCGAGCATGAGCGCGGCCGTCAGCCGCGGTCCGAACCGGTCGAGCGAAACGCCGACGAAGAACTGCATGAGCGCAAAGGCAATGAACCAGGCGCCCGAGGCTTCCGAAAGATCGGCCTTGGTCGCACCCAGATCGGCGGCGAGCGCCGGTGTCAGAACCGCCAGGAACGAGCGGTAGAATTGCGACAGCACATAGGCCAGTGCAAGCGCGGCGATGCCGGCCATGGTGATCCCCTCCTCCTGCTGCGCGGGGTCTCTCCTCCGCCCGCACAGGCGCCTCAGCTTTGGCACCAAAACAGGAGCCAAGGCAAGTGACCGGCGAACGGATACCCGAACAGGGGCGTTCTACCCCGCGACGGCGGCCGGCGCCGGTTCGCCTTCCCCCTGCCGGGCGGGAACATCCGCCGCCACGACCATGTGAAAATGGATGCGCGAGAGGTGGGCAGCCGTGCGGTGCAGCCAGCGCATCGCATCCAGCCGCATCGCGATCTCGTGCATGGTGGCGGGGACCGGGGAGGCATGGCTGATGACATCCATGCGGAAGGCTTCCTCCTGGCGGCGGATGAGGGCTTCCATGCGGGCGTAGCGGGCGGCGCGCGCCGTATCGTCGAGGTCCCCTGTCCCGGAAATCAGGGCCGCGAGCACCCTGCCCAGCCGCCTCAGCCGGCGGTCGTGCGGCAGGATGGACAGGCGCTCGTCGTTTTCGCAGCGGCGCAGCAGCCGGTGCAGGTGGTCGAGCACGTGCAGCAGGGCGGAAATCCGGTCGCGAACACGCGAGGGCGACGGGGTCGGCGGAATGCCGGCGACGAAATCGGTCAGTGTCTCGAGCGCCTGCCGGATGCGCTCCAGGTCCTGGTCAGGAACGCGATGCCGCGCCAGTCCCGTCAACGCGGCACGAACATGGTGCTCCAGTTCGGCCGAGACCGCGCGGGCACAGGCCGTGGCCGCGTCGCAGGCTGCGGGCGCATCGGTCAGGAGGCGCTTGTCCAGCATGCCGGTCAGGCTGGGCGCGCGATCCGGCACGAGCGCCTCCATGAAGCGCGCGAAGGCGCCGGCAAACGGAAGCACCAGCAGAACACCCAGGACGTTGAAAACGGTATGGAAGGCGACGAGTGCGAACTGCTCGTCGCCGGGCCCGTGGATACGGGGGGCAGCGACCGCCGAGAAGAGGTCGAGCAGGAAGAATGCCAGGATCCCCGTGCCGAGATTGAAGACCATGTGGGCGACGCCGGTCCGGCGGACGGCCGCCGAGCCGCCCAGCGTTGCCAGCACGGCATCGAACGTCGTGCCGACATTCATGCCGATCACCATGGCCGCCGCCTGCGGCAGGGAAATGGTGCCGACCGCGAGGGCCGTCAGCGCCGTGGCGACCCCGGCCGAGGAGGAATGCGTGACGAGCGTGATGGCCACGCCAAGCGCCACCAGTTCGAGACGGCCGGCAATCGTGCCGGAGGACAGGCTGTCCAGCGTGAAGAGCCCTTCGAAGCCGGCCATGCCGCGCTGCATGGTGTCGACGCCGATGAAGAGCAGCGAGAAGCCGGCCAGCGCCTCGCCGGCCTGACGCCAGCGGCCAGGCGCAAACATGGTAGCGACCACGCCGATGACCAGCAGCGGCATGGCGATGAGGCCAAGCTCGAGCTTGAAACCGATGGCGGCGATGATCCAGCCCGTGGCAGTCGTCCCGATGTTTGCCCCGAGCACGATGCCGAGCGCCTGCGGAAACGTCAGGAACCCGGCGCCAACCAGGCCGACTGCGGTCACCGTCGTCGCGCTGGACGACTGGATGATGGCGGTCAGCACAGCACCGGTGGCCGCGCCCGTGGTGGCGTTGGTCGTGAACCGCGCCAGCAGGCGGCGGAGCATGCCGCCGGCGAGGCCGCGCAATCCGCCGGTCAGCATGCGGATTCCGAGCAGGAAAAGGCCGACGCCGCCAAGGGCGATCAGGACATCGTCAATCATCGGGTCAATCTGTCATGGTCCGCGCTGTTCCGCCACGATCCGGATCAATCCGCCTTTGACGCCGGGAAATTCGCCGCCAGCCAGTCCTTCAGCACGGGGCGCACCTCTTCCCCCGTGACGACGCCGAGGTGGGTGATGCCGGGCAGCACGGCATAGGTGCCCGATTTCGTCCGGGCCGAGATGACCGGTTCGAACTGGTCCGCCTTGAATGCCTCGTCCCTGTCGCCGGCGACGACGAGCAACGGCTTCGTCATGGCCGCGAGGTCCGCCTGGTAATCGTCGCGCGGAGCGAAGCTGACATTCATGCGGTAGGTGTACTCGGTGGTCGCCAGCTTGCCGTAGGGTCCGTCCAGGACTGCCTTCGGCATGTCGAACGAGACCACCGGCAGATGGTTGAGGGCCGGAAAGTTGATCCTGTTGAGCATGACGAGGCCGATGATGCGGCGCGTGGCCGGGCGCGCCCAGCCGCCGGAATTGGGACGCATGGTCGGCGCGTCGTATTTCAGGAAGGGTGCCATCAGCACGTAGCCGTCGACCCGGTCGCCATGCTTGCCGCCGGCGAAGCGGACGACGAAGCCGCCGCCGGACGAATGACCGCCGAGGATCACCTTGTGGGCGTCGCCGGGCTGCTTGATCAAGGTGATCAGGTCCGCCATGTCGTCTTCAAGCTGACCGATGTAGCCGACATCGCCACGCGGCGGCGGGTTGACGCCATGGCCGCGCATGTCGGGCGCAATGACGGTCGCCAGCCCCTCGCCGGCCAGCCATTTCGCGAGCGGGTGCCATTGCATGGAGTTCCAGCCGGAGCCATGGACGAGAATGAGGTAGGGCGCGTCCGGATTGACGGAGTCATAGCGCCTGTAGGCCAGGTCGGTCCCGTCGCGGGCCTTGAACAGGGTGACGTCCGGCATGTCCGAATAGTCGGCGGTCATCGCGCTCGCGAAATCCAGCGACCCGCCCTCCTCGGTGTCGCTGCCACCGGGCGGCGGAGCCTCGCTGAGCACCAGCGCAACGGCAATGGAAAAATAGACGGCAATGGAAATGCCGATCGCGATGGCGATCTTCTGAAACATGGCGTGCGTCCCGGTCAGATAATCAGGTTCGAGAGAATCTCGTTTTCGGTGATGTCCTGGTAGCCCCACCCCTCCTTGTCGAAACGCTTCGTCAGGCGGGGAAAATTGCGCGGGTTCTTCGTCTCGATGCCGATCACCACCGTGCCGAAATTCCGCGCCGATTTCTTCAGATACTCGAAGCGGACGATATCGTCCTCGGGTCCGAGCAGTTCGAGGAAATCACGCAGGGCGCCGGGCCGCTGCGGAAAGCGGAAGATGAAGTATTTCTTCAGTCCCTCGAAGCGCAGCGAGCGCTCCTTGACGTCCGGCAGACGCTCGAAGTCGAAGTTGCCGCCCGAGGTGACGCAGATCACCGTCTTTCCGCGCAGATCGGCAGGCGGGATGTCTTTCAGCGCATCGACCGACAGCGCGCCGGCCGGCTCCAGCACGATGCCCTCGACATTCAGCATGTCGAGGATGGTCGAGCACAGGCGGTTTTCCGGGATCAGGCGGACGTCGTCGGCCGGGAAGGCCTTGAGGTGGCGGAACGGCTCGCGTCCGATCTCGGCGACGGCGGCGCCATCGACGAAATTATCCACGTGATCGAGCTTCACGCGGCGACCGGTTTCCAGGCTCTTCTTCAGGCTCGGCGCGCCTGCCGGTTCGCACAGGCGGAAACGCGGCGGATGGCCGCCCTCGCCCCAGTAACGCATGACGCCGGAAGCCAGCCCGCCGCCACCGACAGGCAGGATGCACAGGTCGGCGGCCACACCTTCCGGCAACTGGTCGAGGATCTCCAGCGCCACGGTCGCCTGGCCCTCGATGATGTCGGGATGGTCGAAGGGCGGGACCAGTTCGCCCCCCTCGGCCTCCGCATAGGCGATCGCCGCCTTGTAGCAGGCATCGAAGATATCGCCGACGAGCCGGATCTCGACATGCCTGCCGCCAAAGGCGCGGGTCTTGTCGATCTTCTGCTGCGGGGTCGTGACCGGCATGAAGACCACGCCCTTGCGCCCGAAGTGACGGCAGGTGTAGGCGAAGCCCTGGGCGTGGTTGCCGGCGGATGCGCAGACGAAAATCCGCTCGCCGCCGCGGGCGACGGACTTGCGCATGAAGTTGTAGGCACCGCGCAGCTTGTAGGAGCGCACGGGCGTCAGGTCCTCGCGCTTCAGCCAGATCCCGGCATGGTACTTCTGCGACAGGTAGTCGTTTCGCTGCAGCGGGGTCGGCTCGAACATCGCCCTGAGCGCCTTGGCCGCAGCCCTCACCTCCTGCACGAAACCGCTCATATCAATCCGCCTTTCGGGAGACGGCGGCCGGAAAACCGGCAAAACCGCTTGAGAATCGGCGATGCCCGGTGACCGGAGGCCGCAGTTGCGCTATGCAGGCAGCCAGCGGTCGCGGGCATTTCCATTGACCGCCCTTATGGAGCGAGGACGGCGGCGAAGCAAGGCGCCGCCCAGTGGCAGGAAGACGGTTTGAACGCAGGTACGGTCCGAGCGGCAGTTTTCGTCGCGTCCATCTTTGCGCTGTACATGTCGGTCGCCATGCTGATCCCTGCGGCTGTGGATCTCTATTTCAACAATTCCGACTGGAAGGTGTTCGCGCTGTCGTCCTTCTTCCTGGCCGGCCTCTCGGCCGCCGCCGCGATGGCGACCCGTGCGCCGACGCCGACGATCAACACGCGCTTCGGCTTCCTGCTCGTCAACCTGCTGTGGCTCTCCATGGCGGTGGCCGGCGCGTTCCCGTTCTTTGCGTCATCGCTGGACCTGCGGCTTGCCGACACGGTGTTCGAGACGGTCTCGGCCATCACCGCGACGGGAGCGACGGTGCTGAAGGGGCTCGACGACATGCCGCCCGGCCTGCTTTTGTGGCGGTCCATCCTGCAGTGGATCGGCGGACTCGGCGTGATCGCGCTCGGTGTCTTCCTGCTGCCCTTCCTGAAGATCGGCGGCGTGTCCTTCTTCCGCATCGAATCGTCGGATACCGACGACAAGCCGTTCGCGCGGTTTTCCACCTACGCGGTCTCGATCATCTCGATCTATGCGCTGCTCACGCTCGTCTGCGCGGTCGCCTACGCGTTGGCCGGCATGGAACTCTTCGATGCGGTCAACCATGCCATGACGACCATGGCGACCGGCGGATTCTCCACGCACGATGCCTCCATGGGGTTCTACACCTCGCCGGGGGTGATCTGGACGGGCACGATCTTCATGACCATCGGCGGCCTGCCCTTCGCCGTGCTGATCCTGTTTGCGCTGCGTGGACGGCGGGATGTCTTCCTCGATCCACAGATCCGCGTCTACCTCGGGCTGATCGTCCTGTTCTCGGTGACGAATGCCATCTGGATCACGGTCACCGACCGCATTCCCTTCTTCTTCGCCCTGACGCATTCGACCTTCAACTTCGTGTCGATCATCACGACGACGGGCTATGCCTCGACCGACTACGGCGCCTGGGGGCCGTACACGGTGGCGACCATCTTCGTGGCCATGTTCCTGGGCGGCTGTTCCGGATCGACCACCGGCGGCATCAAGGCCTACCGCTTCTACATCCTCTTCCAGGTGTTCTCGAACGGCCTGAAGCGGCTGGTCTATCCCTCGATCATCCTGCCGGTCAAATACGGCCAGCGGCCGGTGGACGAGCAGACGCAACGGGCGGTCGTGCTGTTCGTCGCCGCCTTCTTCGTCATCTGGGGAGTCCTGATCGTTCTCCTCTCGGCGACCGGCCTCGACTTCGAGACGGCGGTGACCGGTGCCCTGTCGGCGATCACCAATGTCGGCCCAGGGCTTGGCAGCGTGATCGGCCCGACCGGCAATTTCGCGCCTCTGTCAGACGTCGCCAAGTACATCATGGCCATCGGCATGCTGCTCGGCCGGCTGGAGATCCTGGCGGTGCTGATCCTGTTCACACCGGCCTTCTGGCGGCGCTGACAGGCTGCCGCTGTCTCCGGAATGCAACGCCATCGCCTGCACGCACCACGTCTGACGCAGTTGTGATGACTGCCACTTTGCATTGCAGCGGCGATGGCGATAGGTTGCGACAACGTTGCGAGAACCCCGGACATGATGCCCCATAGCGCCCGTGTGCGCCTGACCCTGCTGGCCCTCGTTGCCTTGCTCATCCCGCTTGCCGGATGCGCGAGCGATGTTGCCGTGCGGCGAATCACGTCGCCGCAAGCCATGGCGGCGGGCATTCCGCAGGGGGCCACGCAGCACCGCATTCTCGTCGCGACCACCCGGGCAGCGGACCCCGACCCAGACATCCTCTTCTCGGGCGAGCGCCACCCAGGCCTCAATTTCGCGGAAATCACGGTCTCAGTGCCACCGGATCACCAGACCGGCGAAACCGAACGTGTCAGCCGCGGCCTGCCGGACCCGGCGAAGCACTTCGTGGCGACGGCGATTCGCCCGGTCAGCAGCGCCGATGCCTTCGAAAAGGCGGCCGCCGCCGGCGGCAAGGACGACGTGCTGGTCTTCGTGCACGGCTATCGCAACACGTTTGCCGACGCGCTGTTCCGGATCACGCAGATCGTTCACGATACCGGTTTCCAGGGGACCGCGATCCTGTTCAGCTGGGCGTCGCGCGGGCGTGCGCTGGACTACATCTACGACCGCGACAGCGCCACGGCGGCGCGCGACGCTCTGGAGGAAACCCTGCGCCTGGCCGAGAAGGCCCGGCCGCGGCGCATCGACATCATCGCCCATTCGATGGGAACCTGGGTGACGATGGAAGCGCTGCGCCAGTTGAAAATCGCCAATGACCCGACGCTGGGCGGCCGGCTCGGCGACGTGATCCTGGCATCGCCGGACATTTCCGCCGACGTGTTCAAGGCGCAGATGCAGCGCTACGGCAAGCCGAAGACGCCGTTCTTCGTGCTGCTGTCGCGCGACGACCGGGCGCTGCAGGTCAGCCAGGTGCTGGCCGGCAACAAGCCGCGGCTCGGCGCCTATGCCAATGACAAGGAGATCGCGGAACTGGGCGTGGTGGTCGTCGACCTGACCGAGGCCGGCAGCAGCGGCATCAACCACACCAAGTTCGCCCAGAACCCGCAGCTCGTCACCATGCTGGGCGCGCGGTTGCGCGGCGGCGAGAAGTTCCAGCCTGACCGCAACCGGCTCGGCGACAGCCTGCTGTCACTCGGCGTCGGCGTCGGCAGCGTGCTGGAATCGACGGCGCGGGTCATCATCACGACCCCGCAGGCGGTGTTCCAGACCGCCCTGCCCCAGTAGCCTCGCAAATGAAATGGCGCGCCATCGCGGCGCGCCCTTTCTTTATCCGGGCAAGCCGCCGGTCGCTCAGACGTTGCTGAGTTCCTTTGCGTGCAGCCAGTCGGCATGCTTGGGCGCCTTTTTCGTCTTCGCCCATTCCTCCAGCATGTCCCATTTCACCTGGTCCAGCTTCGTCTTCATCGCTTCCTCTTCCGGGTCGTCGCAGGCCAGTTCGACGCGGTGACCGTTCGGGTCGAAGAAATAGATGGAATGGAAGATCGAGTGGTCGGTGACGCCGAGCACGTCGATGCCGTTCTTCTCGAGCTGTTCCTTGAAGGCGATCAGGGCGTCGCGGTCCTTCACCTTGAAGGCGATGTGCTGCACCCAGGCCGGCGTGTTCTCATCGCGGCCCATGTCCGGCTTGGTCGGCAGTTCGAAGAAGGCCAGCACGTTGCCGCCGCCGGCATCCAGAAACACGTGCATGTAGGGATCGGGCTCATGGGTGGACGGCACATGGTCCTCGGCGATGGCGAGCACGAAATCCATGTTCAGGTTGTTCACGTACCAGTTCACTGTCTCCTTGGCATCCTTGCAGCGGTAGGCCACGTGATGGATGCGGTCGAGCTTCGGTGCGGCAGTCATCGGCAATCTCCCTGGTTTAACAACGGAAGCGCGGCGTCCGGCGCCTTCCGGTTTATAGTTGCGTTCGTAACTGTTGTTTTTGTAACCATCAAGGCGGATCCCGGCATGCGCAACAAAAAACGGCGGTTCCGAAGAACCGCCGTCCAGGGTCATGCTGGCCGCCCGGCGGCCGGTCAGGCGACGGGGCGCGCGGGCAGGATCGTGCCGGCGCATTCGCCGAAGCCGATGCGGTAACCGTCGCCCTGGGCATGGCCGCGCAGGGTCACGGTGTCGCCGTCCTCGATGAAACTGCGTGTCCCGCCCTTGATCCCGACCGGTTCCTTGCCACCCCAGGACAGTTCCAGGAGCGATCCGCGCGTTTCCTTGTCCGGCCCGGAGATCGTGCCGGAACCGAGCAGGTCGCCGACGCGCATCGGGCAGCCGGACGTGGTGTGATGCGCCAGCTGCTGCGCGGAGGAATAATACATCTCGCGGTAATTGGTCCGCGAAAGCACCGTTTCCTCGCCGCCCTCGGGCGTCAGCGCGAATTCGAGGTCAATGTCGTAAAGCATCGGACCCGGCTCCGCGAGATAGGGCAGAAGCGGCTTTTCCCGCTCCGGCGTCGAGACACGGAAGGGTGCCAGCGCGGCGGAGGTGACGATCCATGGGCTGATCGAGGTGGCCGTCGCCTTGGCCTGGAACGGGCCCAGCGGCTGGTATTCCCACGCCTGGATATCGCGGGCCGACCAGTCGTTCAAAAGGACATAGCCGAAGATGTTCTCGAAGGCCTGCGACACGGAAATCGGCCCGTTGGAGGGCTGGCCGACAATGGCGCCCATTTCCAGTTCGAGGTCGAAGCGGCGGGACGGGCCGAAGCGCGGCACCTCCTCGTTCGGCGCCTTCAACTGGCCGTTCGGGCGCGTGACCGGCGTACCGGACACGACGACCGACGAGGCGCGGCCGTTGTAGCCGATCGGGATGTGCAGCCAGTTCGGCGGCAGGGCGTTCTCCGGCCCGCGGAACATGACGCCGACGTTGAAGGCATGGTTCCGGCCAGCATAGAAATCGGTGTACTCGCTGACCGTGAACGGCATGTGCATCGTGGCATCCGCCATGGGCACCAGGTGCGGCTCCACGTCGGCGCGGGCCCGCGAGCCTTCCGCCAGCATGGCGGTCAGGTCGGCGCGCAGCTTTTCCCAGGTCACCGGCCCCATGGCCATGATGCCGTTCCAGGCGCCGGTTTCGAGCGCGCCCTCGTAGTTCAGCTTGCCGGCCGCTTCCAGTGCGGCAACGTCGAGGATGCAGTCGCCGATGGCGACCCCACAGCGCGGCTTTCCGCCGTCCGTGGAAAAGACGCCGTACGGCAGGTTGTTGAGCGGGAATCCGGTCTCGGGCGCGTTTGCGCTCTCCACCCAGGATCGCTTCAGTCCGGTCATGGTTGCGTCTCCAGTGCGTTCACTTGCCTTGCGGCGTTCCGTCATAGTGCTTCACGAGGTCCGCCCAGCAGTCGATGTAGTTGTCCTGCAGCGGCGCCTCCCTGGCGGCGAACTCCGTCAGGTGCTGCGGGAACCGGGTTTCGAACATGAAGGACATAGTGTTGTCCAGCTTCTCGGCTTTCAGATCGGCGTTCGATGCGCCTTCGAACGCCTGCTTGTCCGGCCCGTGCGGCAGCATCATGTTGTGCAGGCTCATGCCGCCCGGAACGAAGCCCTCGGGCTTGGCGTCGTAGATGCCGTAGATGTTGCCCATCATCTCGGACATCACGTTCTTGTGGTACCAGGGCGGGCGGAACGTGTTCTCGGCCACCATCCAGCGCTCGCGGAAGAGCACGAAATCGATGTTGGCCGTGCCCGGCTGGCCGGAAGGCGCCGTCAGCACCGTGAAGATCGACGGGTCCGGGTGATCGAACAGGATGGCGCCAACCGGGCAATAGGCCGTCAGGTCGTATTTCACCGGCGCGTAATTGCCGTGCCAGGCAACGACATCGAGCGGCGACTGGGCGATCTCGGTGACGTGGAACTGGCCGCACCACTTGATCGTCAGCGTGGAGGGCACCTCGCGGTCCTCGAAGGCTGCAACCGGCGCCTTGAAGTCGCGCGGGTTGGCCAAGCAGTTGGCACCGATCGGCCCCCTGCCCGGCAGTTCGAATTTCTGGCCGTAGTTCTCGCAGACGAAGCCGCGCGCCGGGCCTTCCAGCACCTCGACGCGATAGACAAGACCGCGCGGAATGACCGCGATTTCCTGCGGTTGCAGGTCGATGATGCCCAGTTCGGTGAAGAAACGCAGGCGGCCGGCCTGCGGCACGACCAGCAGTTCGCTATCGGCGGAATAGAAGTAGTCGTCTTCCATCGATTCGGTGACGAGGTAGACGTGGCTGGCCATGCCGACCTGCGTGTTCACGTCGCCGGCTGTGGTCATGGTGCGCATGCCGGTGATCCAGGTGAGCGGCTCGTCGGCGTGCGGCACCGGGCTCCAGCGATACTGGCCAAGCGAGATCACGTCATCGGCCACGTGCGGCGCGGTCTTCCAGTAGGGCACGTCGATCTTGCGGTAGCGCGCCGAATGCTTGACCGACGGGCGGATGCGGTAGCACCAGGTGCGCTCGTTCTGGTGGCTCGGCGCGGTGAAGGCCGTGCCGGAAAGCTGTTCAGCGTAAAGGCCGTAGGAGCATTTCTGCGGGCTGTTCATGCCCTGCGGAAGGGCGCCCGGCAGCGCCTCGGTCTCGAAATCGTTGCCAAAACCCGGCATGTAGCCCGGCGTGATGGCACCGGCATGGTCCTGCTGGATGTACTTGCGTGATGTCTGGATGTTCATGGGGTCAACTCCCTGTCAATCGGCGATGTCCGGACAATGTCTGCGTCAGGCGGGCCCGTCGGAATCCGCTGCGGCCTGGAGCGCCTGCTCGAGCACGGCCATGTCGCCGACCTGGTTGGCCAGGATCAGGATCAGGCGCGCATTGAACGCGTCGCTTTCGGCCTTCGTGAGGCCCTCGTGCGCTGCCAGCAGCCGGGCATAGAAATCGTCCGGGCGGGCAATGTTGGCGGTGGTGACCAGTTCGCTCATCTCGCTGTCTCCCTCAGGCGCGGCCGGTGGCGGTGTTGATCGCGGCGCGCACGGCCGCCTCGTCGAAGTTTTCCCAGCGGGCAGCGACATGCTGGTCCGGGCGCATGAGATACACCGCGGACGGCGCATCGCCGAGATAGCGATCGCGCAGCGCCGGGCTGTCGCTGGCCGAGAGCGGCAGACGGGTGGCGCAAATACCGGCCTCGCAGAGCGAATCCGGGGCATCGGCGTCGATCGTCACGACCTGGAACTCATCGCCAAGCCGGTCAATCAGCCAGGTGCCATCGCCAAGCGGGGCATCCACCGCCGGCGCTCCGGGCCGGGTGCGCTTCGGCATCGTGTCGCAATCGGGCCCGTTCAGCGGCGACCCGTCGTAGGTGCAGGGCACCGACAGGCGGCCGGAATTGACCAGCGGCCTGGCGAAGTCATACCGCTCGGAGAGGTCCAGGACGGCATTGCGGAAGATGGTGCTGATCTCGGATTTCGGCGTGATGAAATCGGTCGAACGCGACGAATTGAGGATGTTCTCGTCGGCACCGTGAATGCGCTCGACGTCGTAGCTGTCAAGCAGGCTTTCGGGCGCCATGCCGTCCATGACCAGTTTCAGCTTCCAGACCAGGTTGTCGGTGTCCTGCAGGCCGGAATTGGCGCCACGCGCGCCGAAGGGCGACACCTGGTGGGCGGCGTCACCGGCGAAGATCACGTGGCCGTGGCGGAACTTCTCCATGCGGCGGCACTGGAAGGTGTAGATCGACACCCATTCCAGTTCGAACTTCGCGTCCTCGCCCAGCATGGCCTTGAGGCGCGGGATGACGTTTTCCGGCTTCTTTTCCTTTTCCTTGTCGATGTCCCAGCCAAGCTGGAGATCAATGCGCCAGACACCGTCGGGCTGCTTGTGGAGAAGAGCGGACTGGCCGCGATTGAACGGCGGGTCGAACCAGAACCAGCGCTCGGTGGGAAATTCCGCCTCCATGATGACGTCGGCGATGAGGAAATTGTCCTCGAAGACGCGGCCGACGAAATCCAGGCCCATCATGGCGCGGATCGGGGATCCGGCGCCATCGCAGGCGATCAGCCAGTCGGCGTCCACGGTATAGGGACCGTCCGGCGTCTCGACCGTGAGGCGCACACCGTCGTCGCGGGTCTCGACGCCGGCGACCTTCGAGCCGCCACGAATCTCGATCGCCTTTCCCTCGGCCTGAAGTTCGAAGACGCGGTCAACGAGGTATTTCTCGAAGTGGTACTGCTGAAGATTGATGAAGGCGGGACGCTTGTGGCCGTCCTCCGGCAGAAGATCGAAGGCGTAGACCTGGCGTTCGTCGAAAAACACCTTGCCGGTGTTCCAGGTCACGCCCTTCTCCACCATGGGCTGGCCGCAGCCAAGGCGATCGAGGATTTCCAGCGGGCGCTTGGCGAAGCAGATGGCGCGCGATCCCCAGGACACCTTGTCGTTCTCGTCGAGGACGACGACCGGCACGTTGTGCTGGGCCAGGTCGATGGCGGCGGCGAGCCCGATCGGCCCAGCCCCGACGACCACGACCGGATGGCGCACGGGCGCCGGCGCATCCTGGTCGGCGGAGCGCTTGTAGGGGTAAAGCGGTGTCTCGAAAATCCTGCTCATTTCTTCCTCCCGCGCCGGCGGCGGATCAGGCCGCGTCCGGCATCACAACCAAGCCAAGGATCAGGACCGCGAACAGCGCGGCCACAGCGCCCAGCCGGACCAGGACGGCCCGGCGCAGCGATTGGGTTTCCTCATCGCCGGCGACACCGATATTCAGGGCCACGGCCCAGATGTTGGTGTAGCCGAAACGCCGCCCGGCCTTTCGCGGATCGGACCGCGCCTCGACGGCGTAGGAATGGCGGATGGCGGACATGAAAACGATGATGGCCGCCAGGCCGACGATGCCCGAGATGACGGGAAACAGGGGCATCACCCCTGCAACTGCTCCCACATCTCCATGTCGCGTTCTGCCGTCCAGATGCGCGGCGTATCGATGCCGCGCGCCTCGTCGTAGGCACGGGCGACATTGAACGGCAGGCAGTGTTCGTAGATCGCGTAATCGGCGAACTTCGGATCGCACTCGGCACGGACCGCGTCCCAGGCGTCCTTCAGCGACCCGCCGCGCGCAGCCACGCGGGCCGCCGGACGGTAGGTGCTTTCAACGAAATCGCGGGTCTTCTCGATCGCGGCGTTGACCATGTCGCTGCCAACCAGCGCATCGCCGCGCCCCGGCGCGATCGCATCGACGTCGAACCACTTGATGGCGTCGAGCGTGTCACCCCAGTCGCCGAAATGACCGTCGCCGCAATAGCAGGCCGAGTGATATTCGACGATGTCGCCGGTGAACATGACGTTCTCGTCCGGCACGTGGATCACGGCATCTCCGGCGGTGTGGGCACGGCCCAGGTGCATGATGTCGACGCGGCGATTGCCGAGGTAGACGGTCATGGAATCGGAGAAGGTCGTGGTCGGCCAGGTCAGGCCGGGGATCGACTCGTGGCCCTCGAAAAGACGCGGAAAACGCTGGAACTCGCTGTCCCAGTCCTCCTGGCCGCGTTCGACGACCATGGCGCGGGCGGTGTCGGACATGATGACCTGCTGCGCCCCGAAGGCGGAGGCGCCGAGCACGCGCACGGCGTGGTAATGGGTCAGGACGACATGGGTGATCGGCTTGTCGGTGACTTCCCGCACCTTCTCGATCACCTTGTTGGCCAGGCGCGGCGTGGCCTGCGCCTCGACGATCATGACGCTGTCGTCGCCGATGATGACGCCGGAATTGGGATCACCCTCGGCGGTGAAGGCCCAGAGCCCCTTGCCCACCTCGGTGAAGCTGATCTTCTTTTCGGTCATGTCGCCTTGCGACGCGAAGGCTTTTGCCATCGTTTCATCCCTCATCTACGTTGCTGTCCGCAGCGGCTCAGGCCGCCGTCTCATTGGTTGCGTATGTGACAGTCATTTTTGTAACTAACAAGACCCCGGATGGCCTAAGGTCGCAATTCCTGCACCGGCGCGTGGCGAAAATGGCCCCCGCAGCATCGCCTTGAGCCCGGGAAAACAGGATCATCACCAATTCTGTCTTATCGGCGGCACAAATTGAACATGCGATGACGCATTTGGTATCGCAATGCACAATCGGACATGCCATATGAGGACAACAAGCGGCGTCCGGATGCAACAGCACCCGGGCGCGAAACTCCTTGAGCCGAACAGGTGCAGTCATGAACCGGGACCAGTGGATCCGTGAAATCAGCACACGCGCAGCGACATGGCATGCCCTGGCCGGTATTTACGTGGCGATCATCGCCACGATGGTTCTGACCGGCATGTCCATGACGTGATGCGTTCAGCGGGGCGCGCTGCGTAGCCGCGCGGCGCAGCTCCAGCTGGCATCGGCCGTTCATTCAACAGACACATCCGACCTTCCCGGCACTTTCCGCCATTTGCGGGAAAGGGTAGCGACGTTCGTTCGCGTTTTCGTGGTCCACGAAAGCCAATCGATCGGCATGGCCTTCCCCGACAGGTTCTTTCCCCTGCCATGGCATGGTCATGACACGACGATTTTGGCGCGCGATTCGTCGCCGCGCCGGCCGCGTCCTGCGGATATCGGCAGCCTTTCGGCTGACCACTCCCCCGACCCGACGTGATTTGGCGCATCCGCGGATTCGCGAGTCGCCCCAAGGCGCTGGCACCCAATCTTCACGCAGTTCCGGATGTGGCACCGGATCTGCCGTTGTCCAACGGGTGCGGGCTGCTGCGCCTGCCCTTGTTTTCGCGGCCAGCAAGAAGCGAATTGCGGGGCCCGGCCATGCAAAAAGGGCGGCCCGCCTGTGCGCGCCGCCCCCCGTCTCTTTTGCCAATCCCGCCGTCAGATTTCGGCTGCTTCGCCGATGTTGTCGACGCCGCGCTCTTCCAGCAGCGTGGAAAGCCAGTTCGGATCCATTTCCGGCACTGAAGACAACAGGAGGTCGGTGTAGGGATGGTGCGGCGGTGTGAACATGACGTCCTTGGGCCCCTGCTCCACGACCTTGCCGTGCTGCATGACGACGACCTCATCGGCAATCGAACGGACGGTCGCCAGGTCGTGCGTGATGAACATGTAGGACAGGTTCAGTTCCCGCTGGAGCTTGTCGAGCAGCTTCAGGATGCCCTCGGCCACGAGCTGGTCGAGCGCGCTGGTCACCTCGTCGCAGATGATGAAGGACGGCTCGGCCGCCAGGGCCCGGGCTATGCCGATGCGCTGCTTCTGGCCGCCCGACAGTTCGGTCGGGTAGCGGTTGTAGTATTTCGACGGCTCCAGCTCGATCAGGTCGAGAAGCTCGTCGACCCGGCTTTTCAGCTCGCCGCCCTGCAAGCCCATGTAGAACTGGGCCGGCCGGCCGATGATCTCGCTGATCCGCACCTTGGGGTTCAACGCCGTATCCGCCATCTGGTAGATCATCTGGCACTGGCGCAACTGGTCCTTGGAGCGGTCCTTGTAGCTCGGCGGAAGCTTCTCGCCCTTGAACAGGATCTCGCCCTTCAGGGGTGGCAGAAGGCCGGTGATGCAGCGTGCCGTCGTGGACTTGCCGGACCCGGATTCGCCCACGACCGCGACCGTCATGCCCTCGTAAATATCGAAGGACACGTCGTCGAGCACCTTGGTGTCGCCATAGGCGGCGTCGACGTTCTTGACCGAGACGACCGGCTTGACATTCGGGTCGGTCGGGCGCGGTTTCTGGTCACGCTGGAAGCTGCGAACCGCCCAGAGGCTCTTGGTGTAGTCCTCCTTCGGGTTTTCCAGCATCTGCGCGGTCGGCGCTTCCTCGACTTCCTCGCCCTTCAGCAGCACCTTGATCGTGTCGGCCATCTGGGCGACGACCGCCAGGTCGTGGGTGATGTAGATGGCGGCCGTGTTGAACTGGTCGACGATATCGCGGATCGCCGCCAGCACCTCGATCTGGGTGGTGACGTCGAGCGCCGTCGTCGGCTCGTCGAAAATGATCAGGTCCGGTCGGCAGGCCATGGCCATGGCGGTCATGGCACGCTGGAGCTGGCCGCCCGACACCTGGTGCGGGTAGCGGAAACCGATCTCCTGCGGGTTCGGCAGGCGAAGGCGCTCGTAGAGCTCCATCGCATCCTCCTGCGCTTCCACGCGCTTCTGGATGCGATAGTGCAGCGGCGCCTCGGTGTGCTGGTCGATGATCTTGTGCGCCGGGTTGAACGACGCCGCGGCCGACTGTGCAACGTAGGCAATGCGCGACCCGCGCAGCGCGCGGAGCGCCGATTGCGGCGTCGTCGTCAGTTCCATGCCGTCGAACTCGATGGAGCCGCCGGAAATCCGGCAGCCATCGCGGGCAAAGCCCATGGCGGCAAGCCCGATGGTGGACTTGCCGGCGCCGGACTCGCCGATCAGGCCGAGAACCTCGCCGCGATGGAGCGTGAGGTCCACGCCGTGGACGATCTCGAACCATTTCTCGTCCGCATAGGCCTCGATGCGAAGATCCTGGATCTTGAGAAGGACGTCTTTTTTCTTGTTGGTTGCCATGGGATCATTCCTTCAAGCCGGAGGAGCGGTAGAGCATCCAGTCGACCACGAAGTTCACCGCGACGGTGAGAAGCGCGATGGCCGCGGCCGGGATGAGCGGCGTGATCTCGCCGAACGAGATCAGGGTGGCATTCTCGCGCACCATGGAGCCCCAGTCGGCGGTCGGTGGCTGGATGCCGAGACCGAGGAAGGACAGGCCGGCGATCAGCAGGAAGACGAAGCAGAACTCCAGGCCGAACTCGGCAATCAGCGGTGCGGTGGAATTCGGCAGGATCTCCTTGCGGATCAGGTACCAGTTGCCCTCGCCGCGAAGCTTTGCCGCCTCGATATAGTCCATGACGACGACGTTGCCGGCAACCGCCCGGGTGAGGCGGAAGACGCGCGGCGAGTAGATCACGCCGACGACGATGACGATGACGATCAGGTTGGTGCCGAAGATCGACAGCATCAGCAGCGCGAAAATCAGCGAGGGAACCGACATGACAATGTCGGCGGCACGGCCCATCACCTGGTCGAACCAGCCGCCACGGGTGGCCGCCAGGAGGCCGGCGAGCGCGCCCATGAAGAAGGCCAGGGCTGTGGCGACGAGCGCGAGACCGACGGAGTTGCGCGCACCGTAGATGATGCGGCTGAACATGTCGCGACCGAGCTGGTCGGCCCCGAGCAGCATGTTCTGGTCCGGCGGCGCGAAGGACGAGGCAATGACCTCGGCTTCGCCGTGCGGCGCGATGACCGGCGCGAAGATGCCGGCGATCGCATAGATGAAGATGACAAACATGCCGAAGCTGGCGGTCAGCGGCGCGGTGCGCAACTCCTTGGCCCAGCGTTCCGGGGTGATGGTGACCAGGAATTCCTTGAACGCGTAGGACATCCCGGCTGCCAGCGCGAGCAGCGCCACGACCGTGGTGATGGCCTTGAGCGCCCCGATCCCGCCAATGATGCCAACGATGATGGAAATCAGCGTCAGTCCGAAAATGATCAGGAACGGCTCGCGGCGCTTGTAGTAGGCCGCCAGGCACGAGGCGGCGATGAGGAGGCTGTAATAGCCGACGACAAAGACACTCATGGCTGCCCCCTTACTTCGGATGCCTGAGGCGCGGATTGGTCAGGATCGCCCCGACATCGGCCAGAAGGTTCAACAGGATGAAGGTCGCAGCGAAGATCAGGCAGCAGGCCTGGACGACCGGGAAGTCACGCTTGGAGACCGCATCGACGAGCAGCTGCCCGACGCCGGGGTAGACGAAGACGACCTCGACCAGCACGACGCCGGTTATGAGGTAGGCCAGGTTCAGCGCCACGACGTTGATGATCGGTGCCCAGGCGTTCGGCAGCGCATGGTGCGTGATGACCTTCCAGGCCGGCGCCCCCTTGAGGCGTGCCATTTCGATGTATGGCGAGGACAGGAGGTTGATGATCGCGGCCCGTGTCATGCGCATCATGTGCGCCGTGACCACGAGAACCAGTGTCAGCGCCGGCAGGAACGTCCGGTGCAGGATCTCGATGAAACTCATCCCTGGCTGCAGGCTGGCGATGGCCGGAAAGGCGTTCGTGCGCACGGCGAGGTAGAGGATGAGGACGTAGCCGAGGAAGAATTCCGGCGACGAGATGGAGGTCAGCGTCAGCACGTTGGCGACACGGTCGAAGGCCGTGTTGCGCCACAGGGCGACGATGACACCGAGGATGATGGCGAAGGGAACCGCGATGACCGCCGCGTAGGTGGCCAGGAAGAGCGTGTTCAGGAAACGCGGGCCAATGGCCGCGCTGACCCGTTCGCCGGAAACCAGCGAGGTGCCGAAGTCACCCGTCACGGCGCCGGCGAGCCAGTGCAGGTAGCGAATGACGGCGGGCTGGTTGAGCCCCATCTGCTCGCGCAGCGCCGCGACCGTTTCCGGGGTCGCGCTCTGACCGAGCACGGCTTCGGCGATATCGCCCGGCAGCAGTTCGACGGCAAAGAATATGAGGATGGAAACCACGAAGAGCGTCAGCAGGCCAAGTGCCAGACGCTTGGTTACCAATGAAACGATGTCCCCCATGACCGAGTGTCCCTTTGTTGTTCGGGCGGCTTGGACGCTGCCCATTTTTCAGCGCTGGCGGCATGAAGACCAGCCGGCACCTGCGGGAGGCCCCGGCCGGGTGCACGGCCAGGGCTGTTCGGCAAATCCGCGGGGGCCTGTCGGCCCCCGCGATCAGCATCAGGAATTGAACCACCAGCGGCTCGGCGCACGGGCGCCGTCGCAGGCCCAGCTGGCGGCGACACTCTCGCCGTGCATGACGTTGGAGCGGCGTGCATAGACGAAGTTGTTGAAGAACGGGATGATCGTCCCGCCATCGTCGTGCATCAGCAGGCACATCTCGCGGTACATCTCGGCACGCTTGGCGTCGTCGAGCTCGGACTTGGCCTGGAGAAGCAACTCGTTGAACTTCGGGTTCTTCCAGTGGCTCTCGTTCCAGGCGGCGTCCTTGCTGTAGGCCAGCGTGAACATGACGTCCGGCGTCGGACGGGCGCCCCAGGAGACGGCCGTGAAGGGCTTCTTCAGCCAGACATCGGAGTAGTACCCGTCGTTCGGCTCGCGCACGACCTTGATGTTGATGCCAGCCTTCTTGGCCTGCTCGGCATAGAGGACGCACATGTCCACCGCGCCGGAGAAGACGCTGTCGGCGGTCGAAAGGCTGACGGAGAGGTTTTCCGCGCCCGCCTTCTTGAGGAGCGACTTGGCCTTGTCCGGGTCGTACTCGTGCTGCGGGATGTCATCGGGCCAGTACGGCTGGACCGGCGACAGGTGGAAGTCGTTGCCCTTGGTGGCCGCACCGAAGGCGATCTTCTCGACGATCTCGTCGCGGTCCATGGCCAGCTTGAGCGCGGTGCGCACGTCGACGTTGTCGAAGGGCGCGGTGTCGCAGAACATCGGCATGGTGATGGCCGCGCCGGACGGCACGTTGTCGACCTTGATGTTCGGGTTGCGCTCCAGCAGGCTGAGCGTCTTCAGCTCGACCAGCGAGATACAGTCGACGTCGCCGGTGACGAGCGCGGTCTGGCGGGCGTTCGGGTCGTTGAGGACGATCATCTCGACCTTGTCGAAATAGGCGCCCTCGCCGTGCCAGCCGTCGTTGCGGCTCAGTGCCCAGCTGACACCGAACTGGCCGCTGTCGATCTTGTAGGGGCCGCAGCCGTCGCCGGACTTCCAGTCGATCGTGCCGTCGTCATTGGCCGGGCAGATGGCCAGGTGGTAGTCGGTCATCAGCCAGGGCAGATCTGCGATGCCGCGCGCCAGCGAGATGACGACGGTGTAGTCGCCGTCGGCCTTGACGTCGGTCACGTCGGTCAGCAGCGCCTTGGCGGCCGAGGTCGTCTTCTCGCCGCGGTGATGGTTGAGCGAGGCAACCACGTCCTTGGCCTTCACATTGTTGCCGCTCTTCCCGAAGGTCGCCTTCTCGTGCAGCTTGAAGGTCCACTCGGTGGCGTCCGGGCTGGCGCTCCACTCGGTGGCGAGATCCGGTCCGAGCGAGTTGTCCGGATTGATCATCGTCAGATAGCTACGATACTGATGCGCAAGGAAAATCATCTGGCGCGTAACATAGGTGCCAGGATCGTGGGTATCGGACGTGTTGCCGTCGTGAACGCCCCAGCGGAACGTCCCGCCGCGCTTCGGCGTCTCGGCATGCGCCTTCGTTGTCCAGAGCCCGCTCGCCGTCGACGCGGTCAAGCCGGCAGCCATCGTCCAGGACATGAACTCACGCCGGGACACACGGCCCAGGCGCGCTTCCTGCGCGATACGGTCAATAAGTTGCTGATCGGATCCTTTTGACATGGTTCCTCCTTTTGTTCCCATTGGCAGCCACACATGCAGCCACATGACGCACGCTCAAACTATCCAAACCACGACATATCCTGTTCCATGGCCTGAATTTGTGCTGGCCTGATCGAAGCATGCGAGAGAACAAACGTCCAGTCCAGCACTATAAGACGGCACCGGAATCCGCCATGGCATCGATTTTGCATTGCAAAATAGGCCGACAGGCGAAATTATATTATACTTTGCAAAGCTTCAATCGATACAAGGAAGGCCAATCAATACGAATTTTGATTTCCAAACATCAGATCGTTATTTATTTTTTTATTCCGCATAATATAGTCATGCCCGCAATACATTGCCGGTGAGCGTGTCGCAAACGGGCTTGCACCGCCGCATTGCAAGTTCTTGCAACGGTTCAACTTGCAATGCAAAAAGACGAAGCGCTTTCGCGCAGATTGCTCCATGCAAAGATTTTTTTCCGTTTCGCGAGCCGAATCATGAGCTGACTTCAATCCCCGGGTGTGCCCAAGACCCCCAAATCCTGCCTTCCGCCACGCCTGATTTCGTTGGAAATATTCGCTTTCTTGAATTTTCTGGCCGCGCCCCGTTCTCAAAAAATCCCGGTGCCCGTACTCTGCGCTGAAACCAACCGGAACCGCCCGAATGAAACAGCTTTCGACCGTCCTTCTGCGCCTTCTCGCGGTTCTCGTTCCGGCGGGGCTCGGGATCCTGGCCATCGTCTTTTCCGGCGCGCTTGCCCAGGCACCGGCCGGCAAGGAAAAGGAACAGCCGGCAACGCCGGTCCGGGTGATCACGCTGGAACCGCAGACCGTGCTTCCGCGCGTGACCGGCTACGGCACGGTGATGCCGGCCCGCGAATGGCGCGCCATCGCCCGGATCGACGGCGAAGTGACGGAAACATCTCCGCTTCTGGCCAATGGCAACATGGCGCCCGCCGGCACGCTCCTGCTGAAGATCGATGACACGGACCTGCGGCTGTCGCTGGCCCAGACCGACGCGCAACTGGCCGCGCTCGACGTGAAGGACGAGACGCTGAATGCCAGCCTCGGCATCAGCCGCTCCGACCTGGACCTGAGCCAGGCCGACCTGGACCGGCAGACGGCGTTGCGCGACCAGGGCGTGGCGACCAAGGCGGCGCTGGACCAGGCCCGGCGCGCCGTCCTTTCCGCGCGGGCCAAGACCACCGAAATCGAGAACCAGCTGGCGCTCAACAAGGCGGAACGCAGCGTCCTGACCGCGCAGCGCGCCATTGCCGAGCGCAACCTGGACTTCACGACCATCAAGGCGCCCTACGACCTCCGTATCGGTACGGTGAGCGCAGAGATCGGCCAGGTCGTCACGCGCGGCGCCACGCTGCTGGCCGGCGACGGAACGGAGGCCGCCGAAATCGCGGCGCAGTTCCCGATCGGCCGGATGGGACCGATCATCCGGTCGATGAGCGAAGGCGGCTCGGCCATGCAGCTCAACGCGTTGGTCCGCCTGCCGGTGCCGGGCCACGTGGCGGAATGGAAGGCCGAGGTGGCACGGGTTGCCGAATCCATGGATGCCCGGACGCAGAGCGCGCAGATCGTCGTGCGCATCGACGATCCCCAGGGCAAGGCGCAACCGGGGATCCGGCCGCCGCTGCGCCGCAACATGTTCGTCGAGGTCGAGCTGTCGGCGCCGGCAATGACAAGTTTCGTCATTCCGGCGCAGGCTATCCAGGACGGCAAGGTCCTTGTCGTGACCGCCCAGAACACGCTTGCCGCGAAGGACATCGAACCGGCCTTTACCATCGAGGACATCGCCATCGTTTCCGACGGTCTTTCGGCGGGTGACCGCATCGTCGTCACCGATCCGGCCATCGTCGTGCCCGGCATGGCGGTCCGGCCGGTCGAGGACGACGCAGTGAAGGCCCATGTCGCGGCCATTGCCGGCGGTTCGGAGGGGCGTCCATGATCGCGCTTTTCGCGCGGCACCCGACGGCCGCCAACATCCTCATGCTCGCGCTGATGGGGCTGGGCCTGGTCGCCCTGCCCCTGCTTCAGCGCGACACCTTCCCGGTCATTCCCGCTTCCGTCGTGGAGGTGCGCATCGCCTATCCCGGCGCGTCGACGGCGGACGTGGAGCGGGGCATCTGCATGGTGGTGGAAGATCCGCTGCGGGCGGTCGAAAACCTGGACGAGCTGCAGTGCCTTGCCCGTGACAACCTGGCGGTCGTGACCGCCGAGATCACCGAAGGCGCGGACATGGGCCGGTTCGCCGATGACGTGAAGGCGGCCGTCGAAACGGTGACGGGATTGCCGGAAAAGGCCGAGGCGCCGGTGACCCGGATCGTCGAGCGCGTATCGGCGGTGGCCACGATCGCCGTATCGGGACCAGAGGATCCGGCGGTCCTGCTGGCGCTGGCCGACCGCCTGGCGGAGGGCTTCAAGCGCAATCGCGGCATCTCCCAGGCCACGGTCGCCGGGTTCTCGGACCGCGAAATCGCCATCGGGATCGACGCGGGCAACCTCGAACGCCACGGCCTGACCATCGACGACGTCGGCAAGGCGCTCGGCCGCAGCAGCCTCGACCTTCCCGCCGGCACGATCGAGGGCGAGCGGGGCGACGCCCTGATCCGCTTTTCCGGCGAACGGCGGACGCCGGCCGAGTTCGCAACCGTTCCCGTGACCGGTTCGGCGCTCGGCGGAGAGGTTCTGCTGGGCGAGGTCGCGACCATTCGCGAACGGTTCTCCGATCCGTCGATCGCAACGCTGGTCAACGGCAAGCGAGCTGCACTCATCAACGTCACCAAAACGGCCAGCGAGGATGCGCTGCGCGTCATGGCGGCGCTGAAGACGGAACTCGCAAAGGCCGAGGCGGGCCTGCCGCGGGGCGTCGACCTGACGATCGCCCAGGACAGCACCTCGAATATCCGCGAACGGCTGCGGATCATCGGCACCAATGGTGTCCAGGGCCTGCTGCTCGTGCTGCTGGTCATGTGGCTCTTCTTTGGATTCCGCTTTTCCTTCTGGGTCGCGCTCGGGCTGCCGGTCTCCTTCCTCGGGACCATTTTCGTGATGCAGCTGATGGGGCTGACGATCAACATGATCACCATGGTCGCGCTGCTGGTCGCCATCGGCCTGCTGATGGACGATTCCATCGTGATTTCGGAAAACATCGTCCGGCGGCGCCAGGCCGGCGAAGGCGCGATGGAAGCCGCGGTGAACGGCGCGAAGCAGGTGGCGCCGGGGGTTTTCGCCTCGTTCCTGACCACCGCCATGGTGGTGGGGCCGCTGGGGTTCCTGGCGGGCAACATCGGCGCGGTGCTGAAGTTCCTGCCCATTGTCCTCGTCATCACGCTGATCATCAGCCTTTTCGAGGCCTTCCTCGTGCTCCCGCACCACCTGCACCATTCGCTGCGCGGCGACACCACGCCCGGGCGGATCAGCCGGGCGGTGACGGCAGGGTTCGAGGCCGTGCGCGACCGGGCAATCGTGCCGCTCGCCCGGCTGGCGCTGCGCTTTCGCTACCTGACGCTCGGTCTCGCCCTGTTCCTGATCCTGCTCTCGGTCGCGCCCCTTTCCGGCGGCTTCCTCAAGTTCCAGAGCTTTCCGACGCTGGAGAGCGACACGGTCGAGGCGCGGCTGCTGCTGGCGCCGGGCGCGCCGCTCGCGCTGACGCAGGCGCGCGTCGAGCGGATCGTCGATGCGCTGAAAACGCTCGATGCGGAGGAAACCCCGAAGCAGCCGGAGGGGCAGGCGCTGGTGCGTACGCTCACGGTTTCCTACGGTTCCAACACCGACGTTCCCGAAACCGGCGCGCACGTGGCGACCGTCTCGGCAGCGCTGCTGCCGGCCGGCACGCGCACGACGGAAGTGACCGCCATCCTCGACCGGTGGAAACAGCTGACCGGGCCGATGCCCGACATGGCGGCACTGCGCTTCACCGACCGCGAACGCGGCGTCGGCGGCAAGCCGATCGACATCCGCCTCCAGGGGCCGGATCTCCAGGATCTCGAACAGACGGCGCAGGAGCTGCGGCAGTTCTTCCGCGGCTTTGCCGGCGTGCGCGACGTCACGGCCGACCTGAGGCCCGGCAAGCGCGAGTATGTCATCACGCTGCTGCCGGCGGCCGCCACGGCGCTGGGCGTGACGGCGCAGGGCGTGGCGACGCAGTTGCGCGCGGCTTTCCATGGCGACACCGGCCTGTCGATCCAGGACAGCCTCGGCAAGGTCAACATCGTGGCGCGGCTCAACGCGCCCGACCGCTCGGACGCGACCGATATCGGGCGCATCCGGGTGGCGGGAACCAACGGGACGCTGGTTCCCCTGTCCGCCGTCGCCGACATCGCCGAGCGGCGCGGGTTCGCCGGCATCAACCGCGTCAACGGCGAGCGAACGGTCTCGGTGACCGGATCGATCAACCCGGCCGTCGCCAATGCGCGCGAGCTGATGGCCGCGATGAAGGCCGATTTCCTGCCCGGCCTCGCCGAAACGCGGCCGGACGTGCGCGTCGTGGTGGTCGGCGAGGAACGCGACACGGCACAGACCGGCGCGTCGCTCGCCCGCAACCTGCTCGTCGGCCTCGTCGGCGTCTACCTGATCCTGGCTTTCCAGTTCCGCAGCTTCGTGCAGCCGGTGGCGGTGCTGGCCGCCATCCCGCTGGCGGTGATCGGCGTCGTCTGGGGGCACATGGCGCTGGGCATGCAGCTTTCGATGCCGAGCCTCGTCGGGCTGGCGACGCTGGTCGGCGTCGTCGTCAACGATTCCATCCTGCTGATCGAGTTCATCAAGGCGCATGCCGAGGATGGCGAGGACATCCGGGAAGCCGGCGCACGGGCGGTTCGCGACCGCTTCCGCGCCATTTTCCTGACGTCGCTGACGACCATTGCCGGGCTGATGCCGCTGCTGTTCGAGCAATCAACGCAGGCGCAACTGCTCCGCCCGATCGTGGCCAGTCTCGCCTTCGGCCTGACCGGCGCGACGCTGCTGGCGCTGTTCGTCTCGCCGGCCGTGTTCGCCATCCTGGCCGACCTCGGCCTCGTGCACCGGCAGGCGCAGACGGCGGAGAGCGGTCATGTCCCGACGCCATCAATGCCCGGCGATGCTGCCTAGCAGGTCCTCCGCGCGTGCCTTCTCGCGGCGGACGGCGGCTTCCCAGACGGGGCCGAAGCCGCGCATGTCGAGCGGTGCGGCCAGGATGGCCTGAAGGTCGGCAGGCCCGGCCCTGCCCGCCTGTTCTGCCACGCGGTCCATCACGGTTCCGTACCAGCCGACGAGGCTCCTGTTGAGGCGGCGCTCGGCGGTATAGCCGAAGGGATCGGCCCAGGTTCCGCGCAGGCCCCTGAGGCGCGCGAGCAGCCTGAAAGCCGGACGGATCCAGGGCCCGAAGGCGCGCTTGCGCGGCCGCCCGCGGGCATCCTTGCCGAGTGGCAGAAGCGGCGGCGCGAGATGGTAGCGGACCTTGAAGTCGCCGGTGAAGGTCCGGGCCAGTTCGTCGTCGAAGCCCATCCCGGTATGGAGCCGCGCGACCTCGTATTCGTCCTTGTAGGCCATGAGCTTGAACAGGGCACGGGCGGCCGTTCCGGCCAGTTCCTCGCGCAAGGACGGCGGCAAGGCGTCGCGGAAAGCCTCGATGCGGCCGCGATAGCGCGCAGCATAGGCCTCATCCTGGTAGCCCCGGAGAAATCCGGACCGCTCCCGGATCAGCGCCTCCAGGTCCGGCGTGTCATCTTCCTCCTCGCCGAGGAAAGGCGCCAGCCTGTCCGGCGCAGCGGCCATCAGCC
Source organism: Zhengella mangrovi (assembly GCF_002727065.1). Taxonomy (GTDB): domain Bacteria; phylum Pseudomonadota; class Alphaproteobacteria; order Rhizobiales; family Rhizobiaceae; genus Zhengella; species Zhengella mangrovi. The sequence goes on from NZ_PDVP01000002.1 coordinate 258,519, forward strand.
GTCCGATGGAGAAAGCCCGGCGGTTCTTGTCGACCTGCACGCCGTTGAGCTCGATGGCCCGGTCCAGCGCCGCGAGTCCGACCGGCACCAGGCCGCCCTGCCAGGCATGGCCCAGCATGATGATGTTGGCGAAGACCTGGTCGCCGAGCAGCGTCTCGGCGATGCGATTGGCATCCAGCGTGGCGACGTTGGCCGCACCGACGGCATCGCGAATGGCGGCTTCGCGCGCTCCGACGCGAAGGTCCGCGTCGCGGCGCAGGACGATGTCGCCGGTCGGCATCTCGGCGGTGTTGAGCGCGACCCGGCTGCCTTCCCGGTAGTGCAGCGACGCCTTGGGCGCGGAGGCGACGACGATGTCGCAGGCGATCACCGCGTCCGCGGCCCCCTGCCCGGTCCGCACCTGGTGAAGGTCGGTCGGATCGGCGGAAAGGCGGATATAGCTGAGAACGGTCCCGAACTTCTGGGCAAAGCCGGTGAAATCGAGCACGGAGGCGCCCAGCCCCTCCAGATGCGCGGCCATGGTGATGAGCTGGCCGACAGTGACGACCCCGGTGCCGCCGACGCCCGCCACCAGCAGGTCGTAGGGATCGGCGAGCGGATCGCTGTCGGGCATGGCAAGGCCGGCGGCCATCGCAAGGGCATCTAACCTGCCGTCTTCGCGGACGGCGCGTTCGGCGCCTTCCACGGTCACGAAACTCGGGCAGAAACCGTTCAGGCAGGAGAAATCCTTGTTGCAGGTGGACAGGTTGATCTTCCGCTTGCGCCCGAAGGCGGTCTGGCGCGGCTCGACCGACAGGCAGTTGCTTTCCACCGAACAGTCGCCGCAACCCTCGCAGACGAGCGGATTGATCCAGGCGAAGCGTTTCGGATCCTCCAGCGTGCCGCGCTTGCGCCGGCGGCGCTTCTCGGTGGCGCAGGTCTGTTCGTAGATCAGCACGCTGACGCCCTTCACCTGGCGCAGGTCGCGCTGCAGCGGGTCGAGATCGGCGCGATCGTGAAACGTGGTGCCGGCGGGAAAATCCGCGTGCCGGAACTTCCCTATGGCATCGGAGACGACGGCGATGCGCTCGACGCCCTCCGCCCGGCAGGTCTGGGCAATGCCGGCGACGCTGACCGGGCCGTCCACCGGCTGGCCGCCCGTCATGGCGACGGCGTCGTTGTAGAGGATCTTGTAGGTGATGTTGGCGCTTGCCGCGACGGCCTGGCGGATGGCCAGCGAGCCGGAGTGGTACCAGGTCCCCTCGCCCAGGTTCTGGAACATGTGCCTGCCGCCGTTGAACAGGCCGCGAACGGCCAGCGGCACGCCCTCGCCACCCATCTGGGCAAAGCCGTCGGTGCTGCGGTCCATCCAGCTCGCCATGACGTGGCAGCCGATGCCCGACGCCGCGCGGCTGCCTTCCGGCAGGCGGGTGGAGGTGTTGTGCGGGCAACCGGAACAGAAATAGGGCGTCCGTGTCGCCCCCGGCGTGTTGACCACGATTGGCGACGGATCGGCAAGCCGGCGCGCCTTCTCAGGCAGGTTCTCGCCGGGGAAAAACCGGTCGAGCCGCCCGGCAACGATGGGCACCAGGGACAGCGGGGTCAGTTCCCCTGTCCAGGGCACGAGGTCGCGGGTGACCGCCGCATCGTGCTTGCCAACCATTTTCTCCGGCTTGTCGCCCGGCCAGTCATAGAAATACTCCTTGAACTGGCTCTCGATGATCCCGCGCTTTTCCTCCACGACGAGGACCTCGCGCTTGCCGCGCACGAAATCGAGTGCATCGCGCCGGGCCAACGGCCAGACCATGCCGACCTTGTAGATATCGATCCCGAGTTGTCGGCACTTCGCCTCGCCAAGCCCGAGAAGGCGCAAAGCCTCCATCAGGTCCAGATGACCCTTGCCCGTGGTGACGATGCCGAACTGCGCGTCGGCGACCTCGTAGACGTGACGATCGATCGGATTGGCCTCGACGAAGGCCTCGACGGCCCGCAGCTTGTGGCCGATCCGCGTCTCGATCTCGACGCTGGGGAGGTCGCCATTGCGCACGTGGAGGCCGCCGGGTGGCAAATCGAATGGCGGGAGCACGAAGCGGCGGTCTGCCGGAAGGTCGACCGAGCGGCCCGACTCCACGGTTTCGGAGATGGCCTTGAAGCCAACCCACGTGCCGGAAAAGCGCGACAGGGCGAAGCCGTATTCGCCGAAGGCGAGATATTCCGCCACCGAGGCCGGGTTCAGGGTGGGCATGAACCAGGTCATGAAGGCGACGTCGGACTGATGCGGCATAGAGGACGAGACACAACCATGATCATCGCCGGCGACGACGAGAACGCCGCCCTTCGGCGCCGACCCGTAGGCATTGCCGTGGCGCAGGGCATCACCGGAGCGGTCCACCCCGGGGCCCTTGCCATACCACATGGAGAAGACGCCCTCGACCTCGCAGGCCGGATCGAGCGACGCCTGCTGCGCGCCCAGCACCGCGGTGGCGCCGAGGTCCTCGTTGACCGCGGGCATGAACCGGATGCGGTCCTGCTCGAGGCGCTTGCGGCTGCGCCACAGTTCCAGGTCCAGCCCGCCCAGCGGCGAGCCGCGATAGCCGGAAATGAAGCCGGCCGTATCGAGGCCGGCCGCGCGGTCCCGGCGCGCCTGGTCGAACATGATCCTTGCGAGTGCCTGCGTGCCGGTCAGAAAGACGCGGCCCTCCGTCTTCTCGTAGCGGTCTTCAAGGCGATAATCGCCGATCCGGTCGCGATGCTGGAGCATGATTGCCGGTCCTTTCGGTTTTCCGACAGACCGTCTCACAAGTAGAGCGGAAATCGGTGCCAGAAAGTGCCTGCAAGCAACGCGTCATGAAACAGGATTTCATTTTTTCCAAAACTATGGTCCAGTCTTCCGCATGGAACTGGACAACCGGGACAAGCGGCTACTGATGCTCCTGCAGCAGGATAGCCGTCTCACCAATGCAGAACTCGCCGAAAAGGTCGGCATGTCGTCGTCTGCCTGCTGGCGCCGGGTGCGCGCGCTGGAAGAGGCCGGCGTCATTGAACGGTACGGCGCGGTTATCCAGCCGAGACGCGTCGGCCTCTCGTTCCACGCGATCGTGCATGTGCAACTGTCGCGCCACGACCCAGACGAGATCGGTGCCTTCATCCAGGCGGTTTCCGCGCGGCGTGAAATCCAGGAATGCCACGCGACCACGGGCGAGGCCGACTATCACCTGCGGGTCGCCTGTGCGGATATCGATGCCTACAACCGGTTCCTCGACGATTTCCTGTTCCGGCTGCCGGCGGTGCGCAGCGCCCAGACGAACGTGGTTCTCAAGGAGATCAAGCGAGCCGGTATCGTGGCCCTCTGACAGGAAAACCGCCAGGACGCCGGCCCTGGCGGTTTCCGATCCCGCAGCCACCGGAGTCCGCGCGGCACCATCTGCCGCGCATCTCCGAAGAGCCTTATTCGCAAATGGTCAGCGGACCGATCTGGACGCATTCACCACGGCCGAAGCGCTCCGTGACGCGGCGGCAGAGACGCCTGTTCTCGCGGCGGAAGCGGCGATCCCGGCGGCAGCGGCGCGCCAGACGCTCACGCCTGAAGCGACGATCACGGCGGAAATCGAAATCCTCGTCGTCCCCGTCGTCCTGCAGATCGAAATCGCGGCGGCCCCGGCCACGGCCGTCACCTTCGAACTCATCGTCATCGCGGCGGCGCCTTCCATCACGGCGCTGGGCCAGCAGAACGTCGTCATCGCCAGCGGCGGGCTTCTTCGCCGCACCGTCCTGGCCACCCACGGCCGCATAAGCACGGTCGAACGCGGACGGGACGCAAACGGCACCCGCCACCGCCATCCCGCCAAGCACGAAACCACGGCGAGACAAACGGACATTCATCTCTTCTGCGGGACCCCGTGAACCAAGCAATTTCAACAAGATATCTCTGATCATGGCCGACTTCCAATCCGTTGGTTGCACGCTTCGATTATGCACTAATAAGTTTATTATATGACACTTGCAACCAATCGCCAAGTATTCATTTCTCACAATTTCAGCGGTCATCATTCTGCTTTTATTTCGACACTTTTTACTCGGATTCATGGGCGGCCAAAACAAGTATAGGCCGGGCACCTTTTTGAACCGCGCCGGTTCACTTCCAGGGCTAACCGCGGGGTGTCGCTGGCCTTGCGCCCCGGGTGCGTGACACGCGCCAGGCCTCCGGAAACCGGTGAAACCATGCCGATTTTCCTGTCCATTCGCATCGAATTTTGCTTTTTTCGAAATCGTTGTTGGAGTCAGGGGGTTGCGTTTGGCGATGGCGTCGAACACGGCAGGGAGCATCCGGGGGAATTACGGTCGGCGGCGACGCCCTGCTGCCCCTGACGTCGGGCGCGTGGCCGGTGGCGTCCTGTGTTTCCTTCTCCCGCTTCTCCTGGCATTCAGTGCCCGGGCAGCCGACGCGGGCAACTGGGCCGGCACCTGGGAGACGTTCTGGCGCGAAGGCGCCGCCGTCGTCATGCTGAAACAGGACGGCGACACGGTGACCGGCACCTACGAACCGGGCGGCGGCCGTATCGAAGGACGGGTGGAAGGCGACCTGCTCCGGGGCAGATGGATCGTCGACGACGCGAGCGGGCAGTTCGTCTTTGCCCTGTCCGGCGACGGGCAGACGTTTACCGGCCGCTTCGATTCCGGGGAATACTGGAACGGGCGCAGGGCTGGCGGCCAGGCGAGGCCGCGCCACCTGGATGCTGCGGACAACCCGCGCGAAACGCTCAAGACGCTGATCGCGGCCTTCAACGAGTATCTCGTGGGCGGCAAGATCGAGGCGCTGCGGTTCGCGCAATCCTTCCTGGCCTTCGAAGGCGAGAATGACGACACCCGGGGCCATAACCGCCGGCGCACGCTTCTGCTGGAGATCATCGAACTGTCGACCTTCCGGCTCTACGATGCGCCGCCGCGGCCCGCCGGCGACCAGGCCGGGTTCCAGATCTCGCCGGAGGGCACCGACGTGTCCTACACCCTGCGCTTCGTGCGCCAGGAAAACGGAATCTGGCGGCTCCTGGTAGAGGACGAAACGCGGCTGACGGCGGTCAGGGACCGGTTCCTGGCCGCGCTCGGGCGGCCAAGCTTCGCGGCCGCCAAGGAAGCGGCGCGGCATTCGCCCCGCGGTGTCATGCAACGCTTCATCTCGGGCGTTCACGACTGGGACGGCCCCGGCCGTGCCGAGGCCCTGTCCACCCTCGACCTGTCGTTTCTTCCCAAGCGTCTGCACGCGGCCGAGGGACCGGTGCTTGCCGACTACCTGAAGCAGGTCATCGACCGTGCCGGCTATGTCTTCTACCAGGAGATCCCCAACAATCCCCGGCAGACGACGCCCTATGTCCACTACACGCATCCGCTGGGCAACATCGTCATCGCCCGGCAGCCATCGACAGATGACCAGCCCGACCGCTGGGCCTTCAGCGCGGAGACGCTGCGCCGCCTGCCATCCCTCTACGTGGCAATGCAGAACCTGCCGCCCGCGCCGGGGCTGGCGCCACAGCCGCCGCTGACGCATTTCTTCGTGTTGCGCGAGCGCGTGCGCGAGGCATCTCCGGCCCTGCTGCACCGCGCCCTGCTGCTCGAAAACTGGCAGTGGATCGCGCTGGTGCTGCTGGCGCTGATCGCCACTGGCGCCGGCATCGTGGCGAGCCGGTTCACCGACTGGCAGTTGCACGGCCGCCAGAACGGCGAAACCCAGCTCACGGCGGGACAGTCGAGCCTGGTCCATGCCGTCGGCCTGACGGTCGCCAGCCTGGCACTGGCGGCCGGGATCGACCGTATCGGCATCCTCGAGACCGATCTCCGCTTCCTCTACCAGGTCGCGTCGGCCGGGGCGATCATCGGCGGGACGTGGATGGCCTACCTGATCACGGGCGCCGTCGGGGCCATCTTCGAACGCAGGGCGCTCGCGACGACGAGCTACGCCGACGAGATCGTGACCTCGCTGGCGGTGGGGATCATGAAACTGATCATCCTGGCGATCGGCCTGATGCTGCTGGCCGACACCGCGGACCTGCCTTACGAAGGCGTCCTGGCCGGACTGGGCGTGGGCGGCATCGCCGTGGCCTTCGCGTCGCGGGACACGGTCTCGAACATGATCGGCGGCATCCTGCTGATGACCGACCATCCCTTCAAGCGCGGCGACCTGATCGAGGCCCATGGCCATCTGGCCACGGTGGAAGCCGTCGGCCTGCGCTCGACACGGCTGAAGCGGCTGGACGACACGATCATGATCATCCCCAACTCGCAGCTCTCCGACCAGATCATCGTCAACTGGGGCCTGCGGCGGCGGCGGCGGGTGGACCTGTCGATCAGCCTGACCTACGACACGCCGCGCGAGCGGCTCGACACGTTCGTCCAGGCGCTGCGCGACCTCGTCCTGCGCCAGCCGCAGATCGATCCCGTGGACTGCTACGTTGGGCTCAAGGATTTCTCGGCGTCGGCGATCGAGGTCGAGTGCCGCTGTTTCTTCCGGGTGCCCGCCTACGAGGATCTCGTGGCCGCCCGCTCGGCCCTGACCGGCGACATCGTCGATCTCGCGCGCGATACCGGCGTGCAGTTCGCCTATCCGACGCGGACCATCCACGTGGTGCGGGAAACGCCGGAAGGCGATCGCCAGGCGTAATCGCCGGGCGTTCGGTCACCCGGAACGGGCCGCGCGCTTTATCGGGCTTTGACATGGCGGGCGCGCTGGCCTACCGGTCGTGCGACGTCCTTCTGCCCGGCCGGAGACCCTGCCCGTGAGCGCATCCGATCATCGCCCGCCGAGGAGCCGGGCTCTTCCCGCCGGGATCTGGGCGCTCGGCTTCGTCTCGCTGCTGATGGACGTCTCGTCGGAGATGATCCACGCCCTGCTGCCGGTCTTCATGGTCTCGGTGCTCGGCACGTCAACGCTGGCGGTCGGCATGATCGAGGGCGTGGCAGAAGCGACCGCGTCCATCACCAAGGTCTTTTCCGGCGCGATCAGCGACTGGTTCGCCCGGCGCAAGCCGCTTGCGGTTCTGGGCTACGGACTGGCGGCGCTGACCAAGCCGGTGTTCCCGCTGGCCATGACGCTGGACTGGCTGGTCGCAGCGCGCTTCATCGACCGGGTCGGCAAGGGAATTCGCGGCGCCCCGCGCGACGCGCTCGTTGCCGACATCGCGCCACCGGACATGCGCGGTGCCGCCTACGGGCTGCGGCAATCGCTCGACACGGTGGGCGCCTTCCTGGGGCCGCTGCTGGCCATGGTGCTGATGTGGTGGACGGCGGACAATTTCCGCGCCGTTTTCTGGGTGGCGGTGATCCCGGCGCTGCTCGCCGTGACGGTGCTGATCATCGCGGTCCGCGAGCCGGCGCGGAGCGCACCGCCGCGCCCGTCGCGCTGGCCGTTCCGGCGCGACGAGATGCGGTCGCTGGGGTCCACCTACTGGTGGCTCGTCGCCATCGCGCTGGTGTTCTCTCTGGCCCGCTTCAGCGAGGCCTTCCTCATCCTGCGCGCGCAGGCGGCCGGACTGGCGATCGCGCTCGTGCCGGTTGTCATGGTGGTGATGAACATCGCCTACGCCCTGTCGGCCTATCCGGCGGGCATCCTGTCGGATCGCGCCGGCCGCTTCGCCCTGCTCGGATGGGGGCTGGTGCTTCTCATCGTTGCCGATCTCGTGCTGGCGCTGTCGCGCGATCTGGTGGGCGTCGGCATCGGCGTGACACTCTGGGGGCTGCACATGGGGCTGACGCAGGGGATCCTGTCGGCCTTCGTCGCCGACGTCGCACCGCGGGAATTGCGCGGTACGGCCTTCGGCGTCTTCAACCTCGGGCTCGGGCTTGCCGCCCTGGTCGCCAGCCTCGTCGCGGGCGGGCTGTGGGACGTGGCCGGACCGGAGGCGACCTTCCTTGCCGGTGCGGGCTTCGCCGCCATCGCGATGGCCGGGCTGGCGGTGTTGCGGCGGCGGCTTCGTTCGACTGCAACGCCGCGCTGACGTGCCGCCTTCGCGCCGCGGCGGGGTACAGGGCGCAGGCCTTGCGGTTCAAAACACGGCGCCGGCGGGCAACCCGTGTCCATTGACTTTGGCCGCCAAGGCCCGTATGCGCAGTCCCGGCTGCAGACGCCCGCCCCCGCAGACGCCTCGCGTCATGGTCAAGTTCTGCCGAGATCGTTTCTCTGTCATTCACTCCGCGTCTCGCGCGGATGGCAACGCGGGCCCATCCCACAAGCCGAGAACGCACATGAGGAATGCAGAACCATGTCCGTTCCATCCCGAAACATCTACCTTGGCGGCCCGATGCCCGCCATCTATGCCCGAACCGCCCTGCCCATCGTCTTCATGATGACGGTGAACGGGCTCCTGACCGTCACCGATGCCCTGTTCCTCGGCCATTACGTCGGCGAGAGCGCGCTTGCCGCCGTCACGCTGATGTTTCCGCTGTTCATGATGATCGTGGCCTTCGCCACGGTCGTGGCCAGCGGCATGTCGAGCCTGCTCGCCCGCATGCTCGGCGCGGGGAACTTGGAGGATGCGCAAACCGTCTATGCCAGTGCCCACTGGCTGGCCCTGGCGGTCAGCGGCGTGCTCATCGCGCTCTACCTGCTTTGCGGCCCTGCCGCGGTTCTGATGGCGGCCGGCGGCAATGCCGGTCTTGCCGCCGACGCGACGGTCTACATCCGCATCCTGGTGCTGTCGTCGCCGCTGATGTTCGTGCTGTCGGTCAATTCCGATGCACTGCGCAACGAAGGCAGGGCCGGAACCATGGCCGCCATGAGCCTGCTGGTCTCGGTCGCCAACATCGGCTTCAACTGGCTGATGATCGCCGTCCTGCAGCTCGGGGTCGCGGGATCGGCGTATGGCACGGTCGCGGCGCAGGCGCTCGCGCTCGTCATCGTGATGGCCTACCGGGCGAGCGGGCGCGCACCGCTCACGCCGGGCATGATCGCGCGCCAGGTCACGCGGCGCCACTGGTCGCGCATGCTGGCGCTCGGGGCGCCGCAGAGCCTCGGCTTCATCGGCATTTCGCTGGGCTCCTCGGCCATGCTCGCGGCCCTTCAGATGACCGCCAGCGCGGACTATGCCGTCTCGGCCGCCGCCTACGGCATCGTCACGCGCATCATGACGCTCGCCTTCCTGCCGCTGCTCGGACTGTCGCAGGCGATGCAGGCGATCACCGGCAACAACCACGGTGCCGGCCTGGCGCCGCGGGTGGAGAAGAGCCTCGGCTTCGCCGTCGTGACGGCGCTGGCGTTCTGCGCATGTGTCGAGGCCGTCCTCATCGCCTTCGCGCCCGCCGTCGGCCGCGCCTTCGTCGCAGACCCGCAGGTCGTCGCCAAGGTCGCCAGCATCATGCCGGCGATGGTCGCGCTGTTCCTGCTGGTCGGTCCGCAGATGATGATCGCGGCGCATTTCCAGGCCACCGGCGATGCCGGCCGCGCGGCGATCCTGCAACTGGCCAAGCCCTACCTGTTCGCGGTGCCGATGACCTTCGTTCTGGCCGCCATGGCCGGCGAACGGGGGATCTGGTGGACGGGGCCTGCGGCCGAACTGCTGCTGCTGGGCCTCGCGGCCATCGTGCTGGTTCGTGGCGCACGCATCCATTCGCTGCGCTGGGGCCTGTTCGCGGTGCCGATCCGCCCAGCGGCCTGAGCCTGCGGCCTTCCGGACCCCGGAAACCCGATCAGGCCAGGAGCCGGGCAAAGCGCGCCAGCGCCTGCCCGGCCCTCTGCTGGCAGTATTCCGCGGACGGTTCGGGAAGGCGACCAATCACCCGGCGGATCTGGAGGTCGCCGACCAGCAGGTCGAGAAAGAGCGCGGCCGTTTCACCGGGGTCCCCGAAGGCAAGCTGACCGCGCTCGCGTGCATCCTCGAGCACGCGTTGGATCAGCGGCATCACGGTCTCGCGACCGGCCGTCGAGATCGTTTCGCCCAGTTCCCCGCTCGGATCGGCCGCAGCAGCGCGGTTGAGCGCAACGGCCCGGTTGCCAAGCAGCAGGGACAGCAGCTTCGGGCCCAGGCGTTCCAGGGTCTTCAAAGGCGCCTGCCCGGAGGCCAGTTCCAGTTCCAGCAGCGAGCGGACCTCGTCGGCATTGCGCATCACCAGCGCCTTGAACAGGCCCTGCTTGTCGCCATACCAGTTGTAGAGCGTCTCGTTCGATGCCCGGGCACGGCGCGCCACGCCCAGCATGGACGTGCCGGAATAGCCCTTTTCCTCCAGCACCTCGTAGGCCGCCTTCTCGATTTCTTCCTGCCGCCGTGACCTGGTTTTGTCGCGCATGGCTTCCCCGTTCCGTGTTGACAGAAACCGTAATCATGGTTACGGAAAATAGCAACCGTAATCACAATTACGCCAAAGGAGATGACCATGGCAAACCACGAACGGACCGTTACCGCCGCGTTGCTCGTTCTCATCGTGCTGCATGTCACCATGCTCGGCGCCCTGTTCGCCGCCGTGCCCCCTCACCCGCCGTTCGCGACTCCGCTGTTCGGAATCGCGCCCTTCGTCGGCGCCGTCATCGCCGTGGCCGGCGCTGCCATCGTGCTTGGCTCCCTCGAATCGACAGCCGGGCGGCGCCTCAGCCTGCTGGCCACCCTGCTCGCGCTGGTTTCGTTTGGCCCCCAGAAATATCTCGATGGCCAGTTCCACCTCATCTGGCCGGCGGTCCTCTGCGCGCAGGCTGCGGTCGTGACCATCCTCGTGCAGGCCGGCCGGTCCTGGCTGGAAGGCAGGAAGCGGGACGGCGTTTCGTCCCGGGTCCGGGGAGCGGCATGATGCGGCGCCTTCTTTCCCTTTCGGCCTTCGGATCGCTGCTCGCCAGCGGCGCCATCTTCGGATTCTTCTACGCGTGGGTCTGCTCGACCATGTGGGGGCTCGATGCCGCCGATCCGAAGGTCGCGATCGCGGCCATGCAGGCCATGAACGCCTCGGTGCGCAATGCCGTGTTCTTCCCGGCCTTCTTCCTGACGCCGGTCATCATGCTCGTCACGGCGCTCATGGCCTTCGTGCTGGACCGCAGACGGTCCTCGCTGTTCCTCGCGGCGGGCGCGGCGGTGTACGTGCTCGGTGCCTTCTTGCCAACGGCAACCATCAACGTGCCGATGAACGAGACGCTCGGGGCAATGCCCGTTCCGCAGGACGGGCAGGAAGCCGCCGCCCTGTGGCAGGCCTATTCCGCGCGCTGGCAATCCTGGAACGTGCTGCGCACGGTGGCCAGCGGGGCCACCCTCCTCCTGACCGGGCTTGCAATGCTGCACCTGAAAGGCAGTACCAGACCGGCAAGCGCCTGATCGTCACGTTCCGTATTGACCGGGTCCGGTCGGCTTTTTCTTGCAACGGCCCGGCCGATCCGTCTATTGGCAGCCTGCGGGAGGCGGCCGCACCCTGCACCACCTTCGCGGGAACCGGCCGGCCCGGAAACCAACCCAGATCCGGCGGCGCCAGCCGCCGGGTGCCCGGAGACGTCACGTGCTGACACATTACTTCCATCTCATCGTCAGCTACATCGGCGATCATCCCACGGCCGCCATCGCGATCATCTTCCTGATCTCGGCGGGTGAAGCGCTCTTCATCGTCGGCCTCTTCGTGCCGTCGACGGTCGTGCTTGTCGGGGCCGGAACGCTCGTCGGTCTCGGCAAGCTTTCGTTCTGGCCCCTCTATGCAGCGGCCACCCTGGGCGCCGTCGTCGGCGATGCCGCCTCCTACTGGATCGGCCATGTCTACAAGGAGCACGTACGCCAGGTCTGGCCCTTCAGCCGCTACACCGTGCTGCTCGATCGCGGCGAATCGTTCTTTCACCGCCACGGCGGCAAGAGCGTGTTCATCGGGCGGTTCATTCCGGGCGTGAAGGCGGTCGTCCCCGGCATCGCCGGGATCGTGGGCATGAGCCCGGTCCGCTTCACCGCCATCAATGTCATCTCCGCGCTTGTCTGGTCGGCCGCACACCTGCTGCCGGGCATGGGTCTTGGCCGTGCCGTCGACGTGACCGCGACGGCAAATCCGCGCCTGCTCGAACTGCTGCTGATCCTGCTGCTCGCTACCGGGCTTGTCTGGTACGCGACGAAATTCGCCTTCTTCTGGCTGCTGCCGCACCTCGACCGGCTGCGGCTCGCCATCCTGAAACGGCTGGAAACGAGCCGGGTGCCGGGTGCCGTCCTGCTGCGCCGGCTGGTGTCCAACGACGACGGCGTCCTCGTCCCCTTCCTGCTCGGCACCGTGGCCGCGGCCGGCCTCGTCGGCTTCGCCCTGGTCGCGGCCCAGATGCTGTTCGACCCGGCCTTCGTGCGCTCGGATGCGGCCATCAGCGGCTACCTGCAGACGCTGCGGACCCCGCTTTTCGATCGCGTGATGATCTCGGTGACGATGCTTGGCGATGCCAGCGTGCTGACCCCGGTTGCGGTGGCCATGGTGGCGGCAATCGCCTGGAAGCGGCGCTGGCGGCTGGCCGGTGCCGTGACGGTCGCCTTCGTCAGCGCCCTGGTCTTCGTGCCGACCATCAAGACGATCATCCAGCGCAGCCGTCCCATTGCGCTTTACGACGGCGCGGAGAGCTGGAGCTTTCCGAGCGGTCACGCAACGCTGTCGGCCACGATCATCGGCATCACGGTGCTCATCCTGGCCCACGGCTTCGCGCTGCGAACCCGTTTCCGCATCTACCTCGCCGCGGCGCTGACCATCGGGCTGATCGGCTTTTCCAGGCTCTATCTCCGCGCGCACTGGCCGAGCGACGTCGCCGCCGGCCTGCTGTTCGGCGGATCGATGGTGTTCCTCATGGGCCTGCTGCTGCACGGGCGCTCGCTTGCCGGCGTGTCGCGCACGGCCGGTCTTGCCGTCCTCGCCGCCGTGGCGATCGCCTATCCCCTGCATCTGCGCAAGGATTTCACCGCGGCCATCGCCGCCTACGCCCGCACCGAGACCGTCCGGCCGGTTCCCGAGCCGGCCTGGCTGGCCGATCCCGCGGCCCAGGCGGCGGCGAGGCGCATCCTCCTCGATGGCGACTACGGCGAAGCGCTTTCGCTGCAGACCGATCTCGCGCCGGCCGCGATCGCGAAGGCGCTGTCGGCCAGCGGATGGGGCGCGGCAACCGGCGGTCCGGCCGGCAACCTCGTCGATTCCGTTCTGCCGGCCAAGGCGTCGGCGGCGGCAATCACGCCCCTGCCCCTCACCCACCGCGGCAATCCGCCGGTGGCGGTCTTCACCCGCGCCATGGCTGACGGCATGGTCCTGGTGCTGCGGTTCTGGCACACCGACGTCGCCATCGCGGACGCGACGGCCGATCCCAAGCCGCTTCTTGCTGCCTCGCTGACGCGCCAGTCCAGCCGTCAGCTTCCCTTCGGGCTGACGCTGCCCGATGGCGAATCGCTTGACGATGCAATGGCGCGGACGGTGATGACCGACGTCGCCGACACGCTGGCCGGCACCGCCGGGACCACGGTGCGCCGGTCCGGCGACCTGCTGCTGGTTCCCTCCGGCCGGCCCTGAACCGACCTGCGGCGGACGCCAAGCGCTGCAACCGGGAAAAGCCTGCTTGCACTGCAGGACCCTCGGCGGGCAAGATGACCGCCGGTTCCCGTTCGCGCGCAGGGAGGAGGCGTCCGATCATGGTCCAGCGGCTGTTCCGGCCCCGTTCCGTTGCGCGTCGATCGTGGTGACCCCGCCTGAAACCAGGGAGGTCCATCGATGACCCGTCCGCAACCGGACTATACCGGCCCAGACCTCTGCGCACTGCCCGCGCGGGAAGCCGTGAAGCTGCTGAAGACCCGGGAACTGGCGCCGGGCGACCTGCTCGACGCCGCGCTCGACCGGATCGCGCAGGTGGAGCCGGCAGTCAACGCGACCGTGACCGTCTGCGAGGAGCGCGCGCGCCGCGCCATCGGCCGCCTTGCCGAGGACGAGGCGAGAAACGGCGACGAACCGGGATGGCTGGCCGGCCTGCCGATCACCATCAAGGACCTCACCATGGTTTCCGGTGTGCGGACCACCTATGGCAATGTCGCGTTGAAGGATTCCGTGCCGGACCAGAACGATCCGCTGGTGGAGATGGTCGAGCGGCGCGGCGGACTGGTCATCGGCAAGACCAACACGCCGGAATTCGGCGCCGGGGCCAACACGTTCAACGACGTCTTCGGCTTCACCCGCAATCCGTGGGATACGCGCAAGAATGCCGGCGGCTCGTCGGGTGGCGCAGCGGTTTCGCTGGCGACGGGCGAATGCTGGCTGGCGCAGGGCTCGGACCTGGCCGGGTCGCTGCGCACACCGGCAGGCTATTGCGGCGTGGTGGGCCTGCGGCCATCGCCCGGGCGCTGCGGTGGCGGCCCCGCGGCAACAGCCTTTGCCATCGAGGGCATTTCCGGGCCGATGGCGCGCGACGTCCGTGATCTCGCCCTTTTCCTCGACGCCATGGCCGGGTTCATCCCGGAGATGCCGACCACACTGGAAGCTCCGCGCGAGCCGTTCCAGGCGGCGGTCGCACGCGCCGGCGGCACGGTGCGCATCGCCTTCTCCGACGACCAGGGCGGTTTCGCGCCGGTGGAGCGGGAAATCCGCGCGGTGCTGTGCGGCGCGATGGACCAGGTGGCGGCGGCCGGCCACGTGGTCGAGGATGCCTGTCCCGATCTGCCCGGCCTCCACGAGACCTACGTGACGCTGCGCGGCATCCACTACGGTTCGGTCAATGCCTTCCTGCCGGCCGACGTACAGGCGCATTTCAAGCAGACGCTGCGTGAAAACACCGATTTCGGGCGGTCGCTCACCACGGACCGGATCTATGCCGCAATGCGCCAGCGGTCGGTGCTCTACCAGGCCATGCGGATCTTCCTGCAGGGCCACGACGTGCTTGCCATCCCGGTGACTGGACTGGAGCCCGGCATGGTGGAAGAGGAATTTCCGCCGTCGGTCGACGGCGAGCCGGTGGCCGACTATGTCGACTGGCTGCGCTTCTCCTTCCTCGCGACTACGACCGGCCTGCCGGCAATCGTGCTGCCGGCCGGGTTCACGGCTTCGGGCATGCCCGTCGGCATCCAGCTCATCGGACCGCCGCGCGGCGAGGCCCGCCTGCTGCAGGTCGCCCGCGCGGTGGAGGAGGCCGTCGCCTTTCCCCGCACACCGATCGACCCGATCATCCGCCACACCTGACCTTTCAGCCAACCGGAACATCCATGCCGAACCTGCTCTATGACCGCCTCTTCGCGCCTCACGAAACCAGCGCCAAGCCCTTCCTGATCCTGCCGGACGGCCGCGAGATCGCCTATCGCGACTTCTTGGCGACAACCGCGCGCTTCGCCCATGCGCTCAGGGCCTGCGGTGTCGGCGTGGGCGACCGCGTGGCGGTGCAGGTGAAGAAGTCGCCCGAAGCGCTGGCGGTCTACGCGGCCTGCGTGATGGCGGGCGCCATCTTCCTGCCGCTCAACACGGCCTACACGGCGAGCGAGGTGGCCTATTTCGTCGGCGACGCGCAGGCCCGTCTCCTCGTCTGCGACCCCGCGTCGTCCGACAGCCTCGACCCGGTCGCGCGGGACGCTGGCGCCCGGTTGATGACGCTCGACGCCGCCGGCACGGGCAGTTTCGCGGACCTGGCGGCAGACCAGGCAGACCGTTTCGAGCCTGCGGATCGCAGCGCCGGCGACCTGGCCGCCTTCCTCTACACATCGGGGACGACGGGCCGGTCCAAGGGCGCGATGCTGACGCAGGACAACCTGCTGTCCAACGCGGAATCGCTCGTCGACTACTGGCGCTTCACGGAAAGCGACGTGCTGCTGCACGCGTTGCCGATCTTCCACACGCACGGCCTGTTCGTGGCGACGAACGTGATCCTGCTGGCCGGCGGCTCGATGATCTTCCTGCCAGGCCCGGATCTCGACCTGATGTTCGCCGCCATGCCACGGGCCACAAGCATGATGGGCGTACCGACCTTCTACACGCGCCTCCTCGGCGACGCCCGGCTGACGCGCGAGGCGGTGGCGCACATGCGCCTGTTCATCTCCGGGTCCGCCCCGCTCCTGGCCGAGACGCACGCGGATTTCGAATCCCGCACCGGTCATCGCATCCTGGAACGCTACGGG
This sequence comes from Zhengella mangrovi, assembly GCF_002727065.1. Taxonomy (GTDB): domain Bacteria; phylum Pseudomonadota; class Alphaproteobacteria; order Rhizobiales; family Rhizobiaceae; genus Zhengella; species Zhengella mangrovi. The sequence continues at coordinate 274,550 of NZ_PDVP01000002.1, forward strand.
ATGACGGAAACCAACATGAACACGTCCAATCCCTACGACGGGGAGCGGCGCGCCGGCACGGTCGGCTTTCCGCTTCCCGGCGTGGACCTGCGCGTCGCGGATGCGGAGACGGGCAAGGTGCTGGAGACGGGCGAGATCGGCGTGCTGGAGGTCAAGGGCCGCAACGTCTTCAAGGGCTACTGGAACATGCCGGAAAAGACGGCGGAAGAGTTCCGCGCCGACGGGTACTTCATCACCGGCGACCTCGGCGTAATCGACGCGGACGGCTATGTCTCGATCGTCGGGCGGGCCAAGGACCTGATCATCTCCGGCGGCTACAACATCTACCCCAAGGAAATCGAGCTGGCGCTGGACGAGGCACCCGGCGTCAACGAAAGCGCGGTCATCGGCGTGCCGCACCCCGATTTCGGCGAAGGGGTGATCGCGGTGGTCGTGCCAAAGGCGGGCGCGGCACCGGACGAGGCCGCACTGATGGAAGCGATTGCGCCCGGGCTTGCCCGTTTCAAGCAGCCCAAGCGCATCTTCCTGGCCGATGAACTGCCGCGCAACACGATGGGCAAGGTGCAGAAGAACCTGTTGCGCGACCAGTACAAGGCGGTGTTCACCGGCTGAGCCGGCCCGGTCAGGCCAGGGCGTGCCGCCCGGCCCGGCGGCGCATCCAGTACCAGACGCGATAGCCTTCCAGCGCGGCGAGCGGCGCGAAGTGAACGATGGCCGCGGCAGGGCTGCCCCAGTCGTGCAGGCTCGCCCAGTGGACGAGCGTGAGGATGGCGGCGGCATAGGTCCAGCGTTGCAGGGATTTCCAGCGCGTCCCCATCAGGCGGACGAAGTAGTCCGACGAGGTGACGGCCAGCGGAATGAAAATGGCGAAAGCGATCCAGCCGGTCCAGATGTAGAGGCGCGGCAGTTCGGCGATGACGGTATCCAGCGCGGCCTTGTCGGCAAGGTAGTAGACGGCATGGAGCGCGGCATAGCCGAAGGCGGCAACGCCGAAGTAGCGTCGGTTCTTTCGCAGCCAGCGGGCGAAACCGGTGCCCTTGAACAGCATGGTCAGCGGCGTGATCATCAGCGTGACGATCAGAAGACGCGCGGCAAACTCGCCGGTCGGGTGGACGAGGATGTGAAGGATTTTCGGATTGGTGGAGGTCATGGACTGCCAGATCCAAGAGGCCGGCAGAACGGACAGGACGGCCCAGAGCCAGTAGGGCGATAGACGGGATTGCATGGGATGCTCCTGGGCCCGCGCGAGGCGGGTGCGTGTTTGGGAAAGTGGCCGGACGGACAGGCCCCGGCGCCTGCCCGTCCGACCGGCCGTCAAGGATCAGCGGCGACCGCCACGATCCTCCTTGCTCAGCTTGCCATCGTCGTTTCGGTCCATGAACTTGACGATGTTGCCGAAGCGGTTGTCCATTTCCGCCTTGGTGATCGTGCCGTCGCCGTCGGTGTCGAGGCGCTGGAAGGCACGGACCATGTTGGACCGGGTGAGCTCGCGATAGACCGTGTCGAACTCGTCGATGCTCAGGCCGCCGTCACTGTTGGCATCCGCGCCGGCCACCTTGGCCTGGCGGAAGGCATCGACCTCGGCCTGGGTGATCGCGCCGTCCTTGTCGGCGTCGACCTCGGTGAGGATCGTGCGGAACATTTCGCCGCGCGGTCCGCCCATCATGCCGTGACGGCCGCCATGGCGCTTGCCCCAGTGACGGCCTTCGCCGCCGTGGCGGCCCCAGCCACGTTCGCCGTCTTCGCCATCCCTGTCACGGCCGCCACCGAACCATCCGGTGCGCATCATGCCAGGCTTCTGCATTTCTTCCTGGCCCGCCTGCGGGGCGTTGCTCTGGGCATAGGTGGCGATGGTGCCGACGCCGGTGATGGTGGCTGCGATCAGGGCGGCGGAGAGAAGAGTGGAACGGTTCATGGTATTTCCTTTCCTCGTGTCAGAAGGGTCTGGCCGAATGGCCGGTGCGTTGTCCCTTGAGACCAAGCTAGGGACTTGCCGGTGAAAAGGTTTGTCAGCGGAGGGGCGAGTTTGTCGCCGTCTGTCGCGGGAAAGAGGCCTGATACAAATTGCGACAATCTTTTCGTGCGACCGGTCCGCCGATAGGCTCTAAAAGCAGGACATCGCCCGTCCGGCCCACCACATGGCGGACAGGACACCACCGGAGCCAGACCCGTGACGACCATTGCCGAGCCGCAGATCCTGATCGTTGACGATGCCCGCGACATCCGCGAGCCGCTGGGCCAGTACCTGCGCAAGCAGGGCCTGCGGACACGGCTGGCCGCGAACGCCGCCGAGGCACGCCAGGCGGTGGAGGAAGCAGCGATCAGCCTCGTCGTGCTCGACATCATGATGCCGGGCGAAGACGGGCTGAGCCTGTGCCGCTGGCTGTCGGGGCGCGGCGGACCGCCGGTCATCCTGCTGACCGCCATGGCCGACGAGGCGGACCGGATTGTCGGCCTGGAACTCGGCGCCGACGACTATATCGTCAAGCCGTTCAACCCGCGCGAACTGCTGGCGCGCATCCGCGCGGTACTGCGCCGCGTGCCGCCCCCGGAGCCCTCGGTGGCATCGGGCGAACGGCGTTTCGGACCGTGGGTGCATTATCCGGCCGGACACGGCCTGCGCCACGACGACGGCCGCGCGGTGGAGCTGACATCGGGCGAAAGCCGGCTGCTCGGCGTCTTTCTCGACCATCCCCGCACCGTGCTGAGCCGTGCCCGGCTGCTGGACCTGACGGCGGGACGGGGAGCGAAGGCCTACGACCGGGCCGTTGACAACACCATCAGCCGGCTGCGGCGCAAGCTCGAGGTGGATGCGAAGGCCCCTCGCCTGCTGGTGACGGAATGGGGCGGCGGCTACATGCTGGCCGCCGACGTCGAGGAGGTCTGACACCATGGCCCGCCTGCTGCCCGACAGCCTGACCTGGCGGTTCGCCATCCTGCTGGCCGCCGCGCTCATCGCGGCCAACATGGTGGCGGGGTTCCTGTTGTCGTCGCAACGCCAGCGGCTCGACGAGCAGGCGCGCGAGGCCCGCGAGATCGAACGCATCACCTCGCTCATTCCGGCGCTGGAGGCCGTCAATCCCTCCGCCTGGCACGCCATCGAGCGCGATGCCTCGAACCGGTTCTCGCGCATTCGCATCACCGAGCGGCCCATGGTCGAGACGACGGCCTCCAACAGCCGCTCGCGCGACCTGGCGCAGCGCATTTCCGAGGCCCTGCCCGGGCGGACCGTCGCGGTGGCCGTCGTCGACCGGTCTTCCTGGTTCCGGTTCCGCGAGCAGGAGCGGCACGGACCGCGCGCCGACAACGCCGACACGATCGCCGTGTCGGTGGCGCTCAAGACAGCTTCGGAAAGACAGGGGGCGCAAGCCTGGCTGAACCTGATGTCGTTCGCACCCCGGCACCTGCGCGACGAGGCGCGGCCTGGCGCCCTGCTGCTCATCCTGCTCGTGTCGCTGGTGTCGGTGCTGGGGGTGGGCCTGCTTTTCGTGCGCCACCTCACGCGGCCGCTGGGCGCCCTGGCCGATGCCGCCCGGGCCGCCGGGCGCGGCGACCGCTCCGTGCGGGTGCCGGAAACGGGCGTGCGCGAAATGCGCGCCGCGGCGTCCGCCTTCAACGACATGCAGGCGCGCATCGCCGGCTTCGACGCCGAACGGATGCGCATGCTGGCTGCCGTCGGCCACGACCTGCGCACGCCGATCACCAGCCTGCGGATCCGCGCCGAAATGCTCGACGAGGACGAGGCGACGCCGATCATCCGGACGCTGGACGAGATGACGGTGATGGCCGAGGGACTGATCGCCTACGCCAAGGGCACGCAGGACGTGGAAAGCATGCAGCCGCTGGACCTGGCCGCCCTGCTGCGCCGGTTGTCAGAAGACCGCGGCGCATCCTTCAACGGCGAAGATGGCGCTGTCGTCAACGGCAAGCCCGTGGCACTGGGTCGCGCCTTTTCGAACCTGATCGACAATGCCATCCGGTACGGCAAGAGCGCCGCCATAACGGTACGACGCGACGGTGGACAGGCCATCATCGCCATCGCCGACGACGGACCGGGGATTCCGCCCGAGCGGCTCGAAAGCATGTTCGAACCCTTCGTACGCGGCGAAGACAGCCGCAGCAGCGAAACCGGCGGCGCCGGGCTCGGCCTCTCCATCGCGCGGTCGATCGTGCTGGCCCACGGCGGCACGCTGAAGCTCGAGAACCGCGAGCCAAAGGGGCTGCGGGCCGTGGTCTCCCTGCCGCTCAGCAGAACCTGACGCGCTGACGCGCGGGCCGGGTCTACCAGTAGTTCCGCATGATCTCGCGGGCCCAGTCCGGCTCGCGGACCTCGCCCCGCGGCGCGTAGCCCGTCCACCAGGGCTTGATGTCGAGCACCGGGGTGCCATCGACGGCATCGAGGCCGCGCACGCGCAGCGCCATGCCATCCACGCCGATCAGTTCGCAGATGCTGACGCCGATCCGGTTGACCCGCATGCGGCCACGTTGGGCGAAGATGCCGACCTCGGGCCAGTCGGCGCGATTGCGCGGATGGCGGGCGCCACGCTCGACCGGTTCATCGGCGTGGCGATGGAAGTGGAAGACGATTTCGACATGCGAAAGCTGATCCAGTCCGGCCAGCGCGTCCGGTCCGAACAGGTCGTCGCGCACCACGATCCGGGCCTCGACGTCACCCCAGTGATCCTTCTCCGGCTCCAGGCGGCCGCCGACGACATGGCCGATGGGGATCATTTCCAGCACGTGATCGCGAGACGTCATGGTGCCGCCCTCTCCTTCCGGCAGGTTCAATTCCGCCCCTCACCTTGCCATTGCGTGCCGGCGCCGCCAAGATCGACGACCCGTGCCGGGCTTCCGGCCTTCCTTTCCGGTGCCCGGAGGCGCAGACAATGACGGACGTCCCATCCGCCCTTTCCCGGTCCGTGCTCGCGCGCCCGGCCGGCCTTTTCTACCTGGCGATCATCCTTGCCGGTGTCAGCGCGGAGGCGGTGTTCCGCGGACCGCTGATCGATTTCGACGATCCGTCCGGGACCGTGGCGGCGATCCGCGGCGCCGGGCCATCGTTTCGCCTGTCCATCGCGGCGGACCTGCTGATGGCGGTCTCGGACGCGGCGCTGGCGATCCTGCTCTTCCTCCTCTTCCGCCCCGTTTCCGCGGGCCTGGCGCTGGCGGCGCTGGTGTTCCGGCTGATCCAGACGGCAATCATTGCCGCGGGCCTTCTGTTCCTGCAGGGCGCCTGGCTGCTGGCGAGCGGCACCGGCGCGGACGAGGCTGCGGCACCCCGGGCGTTGCTGCTTCTCGACCTGCACCGGCATGGCTATGACCTTGGCCTGGTGTTCTTCGCGATCAACTGTTTCCTGACCGGCGCGCTCATCGTCCGTTGCGGCTTTCTCCCGCGCTGGCTGGGTCTCGGCATCGCCGCCGCCGGCGCCGTCTACCTGGCGGGAAGCCTGCTGCGCTTCTTCGCACCGGCTGCCCTTCCAGCCTTCGAGGCGGCCTATGTGGTTCCCCTTGTCATGGAGAGCGCCTTCTGCCTCTGGCTCCTGTTCGGGCGCCTGGGCACGCGCACTGCGCCGGCGGCCCGACCACGATGACCTGCAGGAGCGCCTTGGCCTTGCCGTTCGACCGTGATAGGCCACTTCTCCCGAATGATCCTTGAGGAATGCCGCCTTGCTCGACACGCCGGCCGACCAGCTCTCCCTTGCCTTCGTCGCGGCGGATACGCCCGAGGCACAGGAAGCCGCGCAGCGGCTTGCCGCCCTGTACGGGCAGGAAGACCCGGAACGGGCCGACGTGATCGTGGCGCTCGGGGGCGACGGCTTCATGCTGCAGACCCTGCATGCGACCATGGACAGCGGCCGGCGCATCTACGGCATGAACCGGGGTACGATCGGCTTCCTGATGAACGACTACCGGGAGACCGGACTGCGCGAACGCATCGCGGCGGCCATCGGCGAGACCATCCGGCCGCTTCGCATGGTGGCCGAGGACAGCGACGGCGAAGTCCACAATGCCAATGCGCTCAACGAGGTCTCGCTGCTGCGCCAGTCCTACCAGGCCGCGAAGATCCGCATCACGGTAGACGACAAGGTGCGGCTGGAGGAACTGATCTGCGACGGCGTGATGGTGGCGACGCCCGCCGGTTCGACTGCCTACAACCTCTCGGCCCACGGCCCGATCATTCCGCTGGACGCGCCGCTGCTGGCCCTGACGCCGGTCAGCCCGTTCCGTCCGCGGCGTTGGCGCGGCGCGCTGCTGCCCAACCACGTCACCGTCGTCTTCGACATCCTGGAACCGAAGAAACGGCCGGTCAACGCGGTGGCGGACCACTCGGAAGTCAAGTCGGTGGTCAAGGTGACGATCCGGGAGTCACGCTCGGTCAGCGCCACGCTGCTGTTCGACCCGGAGCACGGGTGGGACGAGCGCATCCTCGCCGAACAGTTCCGATATTGACCATATTGCCGCATAGAGCGGCCGAAATGGCGGGAAAAGGTTGACTTTCGCGTGCATGGCCCGTAGGGCGAAGCGGAGTCGACGGATAAGACATCCGCGAACCTTGGCGCACGGTCGCGCCCTACTCTGAAGCAGAGATCCAAACCACGTGTCATCTGACGAAAACAACCAAGCCCCTGACGTGACATTTGCCGACCTCGGCCTGTCGCCGAAGGTCCTTTCCGCTGTCACCGATGCCGGCTACACGGTGCCGACACCGATCCAGGCCGGCGCCATCCCCCACGCGCTGGCCGGCAAGGACGTTCTCGGCATCGCCCAGACAGGCACCGGCAAGACCGCCTCCTTCGTGCTGCCGATGCTGACGCGGCTGGAAAAGGGACGCGCCCGGGCCCGCATGCCGCGGACGCTGATCCTGGAGCCGACCCGCGAACTGGCCGCGCAGGTGGAAGAGAATTTCGTCAAGTACGGCAAGAACCACCGCCTGAACGTCGCGCTGCTGATCGGCGGCGTGTCCTTCGACGAGCAGGACCGCAAGCTGGAACGCGGCGCCGACGTGCTGATCGCCACGCCCGGACGCATGCTCGACCATTTCGAGCGCGGCAAGCTGCTGCTCAACGGCGTCGAGATTCTCGTCATCGACGAGGCGGACCGCATGCTCGACATGGGCTTCATTCCCGACATCGAGCGCATCTGCAAGCTGATCCCGTTCACGCGGCAGACGCTGTTCTTCTCGGCGACCATGCCGCCGGAGATCACGCGCCTGACCGAGCAGTTCCTGCACACGCCGGTTCGCGTCGAGGTGGCCAAGGCCTCGTCGACGGCCGAGACGGTCACGCAGCGGCTGGTCAAGTGCGGTTCGAAGGACTGGGATCGCCGGGCACGCCTGCGCGAGATCATCCTGGCCGAGGAAGCGACCGGCGAACTGAAGAACGCCATCATCTTCTGCAACCGCAAGCGCGACGTATCTGAACTGTTCCGCTCGCTGGTCAAGCACGACTTCGATGCCGGCGCCCTGCACGGCGACATGGACCAGCGCGCCCGCATGGCCATGCTGCAGGGCTTCCGCGACGGCAAGCTGAAGCTTCTGGTGGCCTCCGACGTGGCGGCCCGCGGCCTCGATATCCCCGATGTCAGCCATGTCTTCAACTTCAACCTGCCGATCCACTCGGAAGACTACGTCCACCGCATCGGCCGGACGGGTCGCGCCGGGCGGTCCGGCAAGGCGTTCTCGCTCGTCGCGAAGCCGGACCGGAAATATCTCGATGCGATCGAGAAGATGATCGGCCGCGAACTGGAATGGCTGGACGGCGATCTCTCGACGCTGACCGAGGACGACAGCGCGCCGGACACGTCACGTGGACGCGGCCGCAGCGGCCGCCGCCCGGACAAGGGCGGCGAGAAACGCGAACGCGGCGAGCGGCGCCCGCGGTCTGCCGAGAGCACGGCGGCCGAGGAAGCCGAGGCACAGCCGGCACCCGCGGCGCCTGAAAAACGCGAGACCCGCAAGCCGGCCGCCGAGAAGCGGGGCGAAGACCGGTCGCGCCGGCGCCGCAACAACGACCAGGACAACGAGCCGACGCCGGTCGGCTTCGGCGACGACATGCCGGCCTTCATGAAGATCGCGGTGCGCTGACACCGGACGGCAGGCACTGCGGCAATCACGAAAAAGGGCCCTCGCGGGCCCTTTTGCTTTTCAGATGCAAGGCCGGTTTCCCGCAGCGTCAGGCGGTGCCGCGCGCCTCGGCCAGCGCCTTCAGGTCGGCGGGCTTCAGTTCCACCGATTCGCCGCAGCCGCAGGCCGAGGACTGGTTCGGATTGTTGAAGACAAAGCCGGAACGCAGCGTCGTGACCTCGAAATCCATCTCGGTTCCGATGAGATAGAGCGTGGCGGCGGGATCGACCCAGACGCGGGCACCCGCATTCTCGACGAGATCGTCCTTCGGGTTCGGCTCCTTCACCGGGTCGATGGTGTATTCCATCCCGGCACAGCCGCCTTTCTTGATGCCTACGCGGATTCCCTCGACGCCTTCGTGCGCTTCCACGATCTCGCGAACGCGCGCGGCGGCGGCATCGGTCAGGGACATGACTTCAAATCGGGCCATTTTTCCTCCATTCGACACGGGTTCAAGGTCCGTGCAACGGGTTTTCGGCGGTGATTCCTGTGAAGAAGATGGGGCAAGGGGCAGCGCGGTGCAAGGGCTGCCCCGGCCACCGGGTCAGTACCAGCCGACCGCCACCTGGGCTTCTTCCGACATCCGGTCGGGTGTCCAGGGCGGGTCGAAGGTCATGGTCACGTCGACATGGGACACGCCTTCCACGGCGCTGACCGCGTTCTGCACCCAGCCCGGCATCTCCCCGGCTACCGGGCATCCCGGCGCCGTCAGCGTCATCAGGATCATGACCGAGCGGTCGTCCTCGATGTCGATGCGGTAGATCAGGCCAAGCTCGTAGATATCGGCCGGGATCTCCGGGTCGTAGACCGTCTTCAGCGCGGAAACGATGTCGTCGCTCAACCGGGCAAGCTCATCGGCAGGAATGGCCGAGGAGGCATGCAGGCCGTCGTCGGCGGCGGTGGTGTCGATGTTGTTGGCTTCATCGGTCATGGCAATCATCCAAAGAAGTTGCGGGCCTTTTCCAACGCCTCGGCCAGGGCGTCAACCTCGGCAAAGGTGTTGTAGAGACCAAAGGAGGCGCGGCAGGTGGAGGTCACGCCGAAGCGCTTGAGCAGCGGCTGGGCACAATGGGTGCCCGCACGCACCGCCACGCCGGACCGGTCGATGACCATCGAGACGTCGTGGGCATGGATGCCCTCCATCTCGAAGGAGACGATCGCCCCCTTGTCCGGCGCCTCGCCGAAAATGCGCAGCGAATTGATGCGCGACAGGCGCTCGTGAGCATAGTCCCGCAGGGCAGCTTCATGGGCTGCAATGTTCTCGCGGCCAAGCGCCTGCATGTAGTCGAGCGCGGCGCCAAGGCCGATGGCCTGGACGATCGGCGGCGTACCGGCCTCGAACCGGTGCGGCGGATGGTTGTAGGTGACCTTGTCCTCGGTCACTTCCTCGATCATCTCGCCGCCGCCCATGAAGGGACGCATGGCTTCCAGCCGGTCCTTGCGGCCGTACAGCACGCCGATGCCCGAAGGCCCGTAGACCTTGTGGCCGGTGAAGACATACCAGTCGCAGCCGATGTCCTGCACGTCGACCGGCAGGTGCACCGCCCCCTGGCTGCCATCGACGAGCACGGGGATGCCCCGTTCGTGCGCGATGCGGCAGATCTCCTTGACCGGCGTGACGGTGCCGAGCACGTTCGACATGTGGGTGATGGCGACCAGTTTCGTGCGCTCGGTGAGGCAGGCCTTGAAGCCTTCCATATCGAAGGCGCCTTCCTCGTCCACCGGCGCCCAGACGAGTTTCGCGCCGTTGCGTTCGCGCACGAAATGCCAGGGCACGATGTTGGAGTGATGCTCCATGATGGAGATCACGATCTCGTCGCCCTCGCCCAGGTTGGCGAGCGCATGGCCATAGGCCACGGTGTTGATCGACTCCGTGGCCGACTTGGTGAAGACGATCTCGTCCACCGACCCGGCATTCAGGAAGGCACGGGCCTTCTCGCGCGCTGCCTCGTAGGCATCCGTCGCGGCATTGGACAGGAAATGCAGGCCACGGTGGACGTTGGCGTATTCGTGCGAATAGGCATGGGTCACCGCGTCGATCACCGCCTGCGGCTTCTGCGCCGATGCGCCGTTGTCGAGGTAGACGAGCGGCTTGCCGTGAACCTCGCGCGACAGGATCGGGAAATCGCGGCGTATCGCGTCGACGTCATAGGCGCCGCGTATCAGCGTTTCAGCCATTGCTTGCTCCGGCATGTCTTGCGTTTGCGATTGCACGGCCGGCGGCCGCGCGGCCCGGACCATAGCGGACCGGGCGAACGGCCATCGTTGCCGTTTCGCAACGTTCCCGAAGGACGGCCATCCGGGTGCGGACCCTAGCCATTGTCGGCGAACCAGCCATCGAGCCTCGCCTCCAGCGCCTCTACCAGCGCCTCGTCGTCCAGTTCCTCGATCACTTCTGCGACGAACGCCTTGACCAGCAGGCGCCGGGCTTCCTTCTCGGAAATGCCGCGGGCCATCAGGTAGAACAGGTGATCGTGGTTGATCTCGGCGACCGTGGCGCCGTGGCCGCAGGCGACGTCGTCGGCGAAGATCTCCAGTTCCGGCTTGGCCGAGAAATCCGCGTCGTCCGACATGAGCAGCGTGTTGCAGGCCATGCGGGCGTCTGTCTTCTGGGCCACCTGGTGCACGTTGATGCGGCCCTGGAACACGCCCTTGGCCTTCCCGGTCACGACGTTGCGAACCACCTCGGTCGAGGTGGTCGAGGGGACCGTGTGGTCGAGAACCATGGTCAGGTCCGTGTGGCCCTCGCCGGCCAGCAGGTTGACGGTGCGCAACTGGAAGTCGGCACCTTCGCCCTGGACCGCGACCACCACTTCCTCGCGCACCAGCCTGCCGCCGGCATTCATGACGAACAGACGCAGCCGGGCGTTCCGGCCGAGCGTGGCGGAGAAGCTGGAGAGGTAGGAAACCGTGTCGGGCTGTTCCTGCAGAACGATCCAGTCGACGGTCGCGTCCTCGTCCAGTGTGACGTCGGCGAGCGAGGTCACGAATGCAGCGCCCTGCCCCGTCTGGCGTTCCACGATCACGGCCTTCGCGCCCGCGCCAACGGTGACGGGAAAGCGCGTGTGGACCTGGCCGCCGCCATGCACGTTCTGGATTTCCAGCGGCACGTCGATCTCGGCACCGGCCTCGATGTCGAGCGCCCAACCGCCCGAGACGAAGGACGCGTTGAGCGCGCCGATCATGTCGTCTGCATCACGCGGGGCCAGCGACGAGGCCAGCGACCCGTCGGCCAGCAGTTCCGTCAGCGGGCGCCAGGTGACGCCGTCGATGTTGTCATCGGCCTGAAGCGCCTGGCCATTGGCCGCGATGGCGATGGCGGAATGCTCCAGCAGTTCGCCAACCGGCTCGGCCATGGCTTCCTGGTTATAGGCCGGAACGTCGGACAGAAGGCGGCGCAGGTCAGTGTAGTGCCAGGCTTCGACCCGCCGGGTCGGCAGGCCGGACTGGCGGAACCGGTCGAAGGCGAGGTCACGGGCCTGGACGACGTCCGGGTTGCCGGCCAGGCGCGAGAACCGTTCGCCGTAGCCGTCGATGAGCGCTTGTTCAGCCGGCGTCGGCTTGGGAGGGGTCTGGATGTTCATGATCCGCGCCTCACGCCGCTTCGCCGATCACGTCGGCGTAGCCGTTCTCTTCCAGGTGCAGCGCCAGGTCCGGACCGCCAGACTTGATGATGCGGCCCTTGTAGAGCACGTGAACGGTGTCCGGCACGATGTGGTCGAGCAGGCGCTGGTAGTGGGTGATGACCAGGAAGGCGCGTTCGGGCGACCGCAGCGCGTTGACGCCATCGGCGACGATCTTCAGCGCGTCGATGTCGAGGCCGGAATCGGTCTCGTCGAGTACGCAGAGCTTCGGTTCCAGCAGCTTCATCTGCAGGATTTCGGCGCGCTTCTTCTCGCCGCCGGAAAAGCCGACATTGAGCGGGCGCTTGAGCATGGCCATGTCCATTTCCAGCGAGCCGGCGGCTTCCTTGACCCGCTTCATCAGGTCCGGGATCTTCAGCGGTTCCTCGCCGCGGGCCTTGCGCTGGGCGTTGAGCGCGGTCTTGAGGAATTCCATGGTGGCGACGCCCGGTATTTCCATCGGGTACTGGAAGGCCAGGAAAACGCCGGCGGCGGCGCGTTCGGCCGGGTCCATCTCCAGCACGCTCTCGCCGTTCCAGAGAATATCGCCCTCGGTCACCTCGTAGTCCTCGCGGCCAGCGATGACATAGGACAGCGTGGACTTGCCGGAGCCGTTCGGCCCCATGATGGCGGCAACCTCGCCGTCCTTTACCGTCAGGTCGAGGCCCCTGATGATTTCCGTGCCGTCCTCGGCGATGCGCGCATGCAGGTTCTTGATCTCAAGCATTTCGTCGTTCCGTCAATTCGTGCGGCCGTCCTGCGGCCTGTCTGTTTCAGGTTCGCGGCGATGCCGCGCCGTTTGTTCTGTGTGCGGGCCTTCAGGCGGCCGATCGCATCATGGCTTGTCCCGTCGCGGGCATTCGTGCCGCGGCGATCACGTCAGTATCCCATCATCGCCTTGAGGAGCGGCAGGACCGATGCCGCGATGACGCCGACCACGGCTCCCAGTCCAAGGCGCACCGCGAAGCTGCCGAAACTCGGCGAAAGGGCCGAAAGCAGGCCGCAAACCGCGGCATACCAGGCGATTGCTGTTCCATCTGCCATCGCGTTTCTCCCCGGCTCCACGCGCCATCACGGGCACAGGCTGGACGACCACTGGCCGGCATGGGCGCCACGATGGCAGCGGTACTGGACGCCAAGAGCCGTGATATCCCAGCCGTTTCCGTCGTTCTGCTCGATCGCGCGATGGCGCTCGCCATCGACGGAATCGTCGGCGTAGCCGGTCTTGGTGATCTCCACCAGGACGCGGTTGCCATCGCGCTCTGCCGCCATCGACACCGCGGGACGGCCTTCCTCGTCCCAGCCGGCGCGCAGCAGGCTTCCCAGGCGCATCACCGGGTCATCCGACGGGCCTTCAGGCCACATGGCCTGCGGCACCTCGGCGTAGCCATCGAGCCACTCGGTGCCGCCGGCCAGCGCAGGCGCCGGCAGAAGGACCGCGGCCGCCAGAAGGGCAAGGGCCGTTTTCCTGAGCTTCCGGCTCATCCCACGCTCCCTTCGAGGCTGATGCCGATGAGCTTTTGCGCCTCGACCGCGAATTCCATCGGCAGTTCCTGGATGACTTCCTTGACGAAGCCGTTGACGATGAGCGCGATGGCTTCCTCTTCCGGAATGCCGCGCTGCATGACGTAGAAGAGCTGATCCTCGGAAATCTTGGACGTGGTGGCCTCGTGCTCCAGCTTGGCCGAAGCGTTCTTGGCCTCGATGTAGGGCACGGTGTGCGCACCGCAGTCGTTGCCGATCAGCAGGCTGTCGCACTGGGTGAAGTTGCGGGCGTTCTCCGCCTTGCGATGCACCGACACCTGGCCACGGTAGGTGTTGTTGGAATTGCCGGCCGAGATGCCCTTGGAGATGATGCGGCTGGTCGTGTTCTTGCCCAGGTGCAGCATCTTGGTGCCGCTGTCGATCTGCTGGTGCCCGTTCGACACGGCGATGGAATAGAACTCGCCGCGCGAATTGTCGCCGCGCAGGATGCAGGACGGGTATTTCCAGGTGATCGCGGAGCCGGTTTCCACCTGGGTCCAGGAGATCTTGGAATTGGCGCCGCGGCAGTCACCGCGCTTGGTGACGAAGTTGTAGATGCCACCCTTGCCGTCCTTGTCGCCGGGATACCAGTTCTGGACGGTGGAATACTTGATCTCGGCATCCTCGAGGGCCACCAGTTCGACCACGGCGGCGTGCAGCTGGTTCTCGTCGCGCTGCGGCGCCGTGCAGCCTTCCAGGTAGGAGACGTAGGCGCCCTCGTCGGCGATGATCAGCGTGCGCTCGAACTGGCCGGTGTTCTTCTCGTTGATGCGGAAATAGGTGGACAGTTCCATCGGGCAGCGCACGCCCTTCGGCACGTAGACGAAGGATCCGTCGGTGAAGACGGCGGAATTCAGCGTGGCGTAGAAGTTGTCGGACTGCGGGACGACAGAGCCGAGGTACTTCTGTACCAGTTCCGGATGCTCGCGGATGGCCTCCGAAATCGAGCAGAAGATGACGCCGGCCTTGGCCAGTTCCTTCTTGAAGGTGGTGACGACCGAAACGCTGTCGAAGACGGCGTCCACGGCGACGCGGCCGGAGGAATAGACGTTGTCGCCGATCTCGTCGAGTTCGCTCTTCTCGCCGGGCTTGCGCACGCCGGCCAGGATTTCCTGCTCCTTGAGCGGGATGCCGAGCTTCTCGTAGGTCGCGAGGAGTTCCGGATCGACCTCGTCGAGGGATTTCGGCCCGGACTGGGCCTTGGGCGCGGCATAGTAGCTGAGCGCCTGGAAATCGATCTCGGGATAGTGGACGCGCGCCCAGGTGGGCTCGGTCATGGTCTGCCAGCGGCGGAACGCATCGAGGCGCCACTGCAGCATCCAGTCCGGCTCGTCCTTCTTGTGGGAAATGAGACGGATGATGTCCTCGGACAGCCCGGGCGGGGCCTTGTCCATCTCGATCAGCGTCTCGAAACCGTACTTGTACTGGTCCACATCGATCTTGCGGACCTGCTCAATCGTCTCCTGCACAGCAGGCATTGGCGTTCTCCATCCTTGCCGGATTCAAGGTCCGGCAGTTGTCGACGTCATATGGCCTGATCCGGCGAGCGGATCAGTCCCCCTTATCTAGTCGCCCGGTGCAGAAATGAAAGCGGTAAAAACCTGCTTTTCCACCTGCCAGGCGGCATTTCACAGCCCTCGGACCGTGTTTTTTTGCTCACGCGGCCTTTCGCCGTGCGAGCAGAACCTTCAGCGTTTCGACCAGGCGCTCCAGTTCGTCGCGCGTGGTCGCCCGGCCGATCGACACGCGCAACGCGCCCAGACCGGCATCCGCGCCCATCGCCTCCAGGACATGGCTCGGTCCGACCTTGCCCGACGAACAGGCGGAGCCGGCCGACACCTGCAGCCCTTCCAGGTCAAGCGCAATCTGCGCGGTCTCGGCCTTCAGCCCGGGCAGCGACACGAAGCTCGTGTTGGCGATACGCGGCGCGCCCTGCCCGTGGATCACCACGGCGGGCAGAATGGCAGCGATCTGCGCCTCGAAGCCGTCGCGCAGGGCCGCCACGTCCGCCATGGAGGAAAGGCCGGCGCGGGCGTCTTCAGCCGCGGCGCCGAAACCGGCAATGCCGGCGACGTTTTCCGTGCCGGCGCGATGGCCGCGTTCCTGGCCGCCGCCGCGAACGAGCGGTTCGGGCATGACGAGGCCGGCACGGGCGACACAGGCCCCGACGCCGCGCGGGCCGCCGAGCTTGTGCGCAGAAAGAATCACGAAATCGGCGTAACCGTTTGCAATATCGATGGAAACGCGCCCTGCAGCCTGGACGGCATCGACCACGAGAAGCCCGCCCGCGTCAACGACGAGCGCGCGGATGGCATCCAGCGGCTGCAGCACGCCGGTCTCGTTGTTGGCGGCATGGAGGGCCACCAGCGGCAGGCCGGTCTCGGTGTCGTGCTCCTCCAGCGCGCGGCGCATGGCGTCCAGGTCGGCGAGACCATCGGTGGTGACGGGCAGGCGCGTGACCTTGCCTTCGGGGAAGCGGCCGCCGGACAGGAGGCAGGGATGATCGCTGGCCAGCACGTAGAGGTGGGAACAGGTCATCGGCGCCCGGCCCATGTGCCAATGCGGCGTCAGCAGCGTGGTCGCGGCCTCGGTGGCGCCGGAAGTGAAAACGACGTGTTCGGCCGACGCCCCGACCAGGTCCGCGACCTGCCGGCGCGCGTCCTCGACCAGGCGGCGGGCCGCCTTGCCGGCGCGATGAACGGAGGACGGATTGGCATCGCAATCCATGGCCGACTCCATCGCCCGGCGCGCGCTCATCAAGAGCGGCGCACTGGCATTGTAGTCGAGATAGGCAGTCGCCTTGGCCATGTCGCGGATCGATCCCAGGACGCGTCAAACACCGGCCGCGTCGTTATTTTCTTGAAACAGAAGGCCCGACTGTCCTATCAAGCCGTCCGCCAGGGGCGGCACGCGCCACCTCTTAGAACCATTCTAAACGCGTTTCTAGGGAGAGCGCCAGTCCCCGTCAAGCCGCGGATGCCTTCGCCTTTCGCGCCGACCCGGACCGCCTCCAGACAAGAAGGACCGTTCATGCCCGAGGTCATTTTCGCAGGTCCCGCCGGACGCCTTGAAGGCCGTTACCAGCCGTCCAAGGAAAAGAACGCCCCGATCGCCATGGTGCTGCATCCGCATCCGCAGTTCGGCGGCACGATGAACAACAAGATCGTCTACGACCTGTTCTACATGTTCCAGAAGCGCGGTTTCACCACGCTCCGGTTCAATTTCCGCGGCATCGGGCGCAGCCAGGGTGAATTCGACCATGGCGCCGGCGAACTGTCGGACGCGGCAGCCGCGCTGGACTGGGTGCAGTCGCTGCATCCCGATTCCAAATCCTGCTGGATCGCCGGCTATTCCTTCGGCGCCTGGATCGGCATGCAGCTTCTCATGCGCCGGCCGGAAATCGAGGGTTTCATCTCGATCGCGCCGCAGCCCAACATCTACGACTTCTCCTTCCTGGCTCCGTGCCCGTCTTCAGGCCTCATCATCCATGGCGACGCCGACAAGGTGGCTCCGCCCAAGGATGTCCAGGGGCTGGTGGAAAAACTGCACCAGCAAAAGGGCATCACCATCACGCAGAACACGATGGAAGGCGCCAACCACTTCTTCACCAACCGGGAAGACGAGCTGATCGAGCACTGCTCGGACTACCTGGAAGCGCGCCTGCGCGGCGAACTGTCGGCGCCGAAGCCGAAGCGCCTGCGCTGACGCGCCGATGAGCCCCGGGCGAAAGCCGGACACGCTCGCCTACTACGATGCGCATGCCGCCGAATACGCGGAATTCTCGCGGCCGGGGCCGGCGTGGCTGCGGGACCTTGACCGGTTCTGCGCCCTGCTTGCGCCCGGCGCGCGCGTGCTGGACCTCGGCTGTGGCGCAGGTCACCTCGCACTGGACATGATCCGGCGCGGCTTCGACGTGAGCCTCATCGACGGCTCGGCCGGACTCGCACGGGAAGCGGAGAAGCGTACGGGACGCCCGGTGCGCGTGATGCGGTTCGAAGACCTTGCCGATGCCGCCGCCTACGACGGCATCTGGGCATCCGCCTCGCTGCTTCACGTGCCCGGCGATGCGCTGGGCAACATCATGAAGCGGATCAACAGGGCGCTGGTGCCCGGCGGAGTTCTTTTCTGCAGTTTCAAGGCTCTCGAGGCGGATCTCGTCGACGATCTCGGACGGCTTTACGCGGCGATGACCGTTCCACGCCTGGAAGCCATGCTCGAAAGAGCCGGCTTCACGCCGGAAGGATCCGTCGGTGAGCGCGATGGCCGGGGTGCTGATGGAAAGGCCGCTTCCTTCCTGTTCGCCTATTCACGGAAGGTGCGCGACATCCAGGCCTCTTTCACGTGGCAACCGGGCGGACCAGGATCCCCCCGCTGACCGGCTCGCGGCAGCCGGTGGTCGTCGGCCAGGTAAGCGGCAGGTCCTTCATGGCCCGGACGGCGAGATAGGCCCAGGCCTCGGCCTCCATGGAATCGCCGTTCCAGCCGAGGTCCTCGGCCAGCAGCACGGTTTCGCCATCCGGCACGACAAGCGCCTCCAGTTCCGCGCGGATGACCGCATTCTTCCGTCCACCGCCGCACAGCACCCAGGTCCGCGGCCTTTCGGGCACGTTGCGTGCCGCATGGGCAATGGCCGCTGCCGTGACGGCCGCCAGCGTGCGGGCGCCA
The DNA here is from genome assembly GCF_002727065.1 of Zhengella mangrovi. GTDB lineage: Bacteria > Pseudomonadota > Alphaproteobacteria > Rhizobiales > Rhizobiaceae > Zhengella > Zhengella mangrovi. Next base: position 292,484 of record NZ_PDVP01000002.1, read on the forward strand.
TCGGCAAGTTCCGCCGCGCCGAGAGGGTCCAGCGTGAAATCGTTGCGGTCGAGGGACTTCGCGCCCGCCCGCTCGAAGAACGGCGCCTCCATGTAGCGGGCCAGCGCGGCCCGGATTACCGCGCCTTCCGAGGCGATGGCGCCACCGTCGTCATAGGGTATCCCGGCGGCGGCCTGCACCCACTGGTCGATCAGCGTGTTGCCGGGCCCGGAATCGAAGGCCACGGGCGCGCCCTTCCTGGGCACCCAGGTAACGTTCGAAATGCCGCCGACATTGACCACCATGACCGGGAAGCCGGCCCGGCCCGGCGCCAGGGCACGCGCCAGCGCCGCGTGATAGGCCGGCACCAGCGGCGCGCCCTGCCCGCCATTGGCCATGTCGTTGGCGCGCATGTCGAAGACCGTCGCGATGCCGGTCGCCCTCGCCAGCGCGGCACCATCGCCCAGTTGCACGGTCAGTCCCTCCTGCGGGCGATGCAGCACGGTCTGGCCATGAAAGCCGATGCAGCCGATGTCCGCAGCACACCATCCATGGGCGGCGAGAAAGCCGTTCACCGCCTCGCCGTGGCGCCGGGTGATCTCCGCCTCCAGGCCGGCGAGGTCGCCCGGGCGTTCGCCGCGCTGCCGGATCGCCTTCGCGGTGCCCAGCGATGCCTCGATACGGCGGCGGAAGGCAGCTTCATAAGGCACGAAGGCGGAGGGACCGATCTCGACGGCGGCCTCGCCGTCCGTCTCGACACAGGCGAGGTCGATGCCGTCCATCGAGGTGCCGCTCATCAGTCCGATTGCACGCGTCAGCGCCATGGAAGCCGCCCGTTCTTGTGAATCCCGCCGGGATAGTGTTAAAGCCGCGCGGGTCGGCGCGCCACCCGGCGCGGCCCATCACCACAGCTAAATCCGGAAACAAGCCGATGTCCGCCTTCAAGTCCGATTTCCTGCGCACCCTGAGCGAGCGCGGGTTCATTCACCAGACCTCCGACGACCAGGGTCTCGACGACCTGTTTTCCAAGGAAACGGTGACGGCCTATATCGGCTTCGACGCGACGGCGAAGAGCCTCCATGCGGGCTCGCTGATCCAGATCATGATGCTGCACTGGATGCAGCAGACCGGCCACCGGCCGATCGCGCTGATGGGCGGCGGCACCTCGATGATCGGCGATCCCTCGTTCAAGGACGAGGCGCGCAAGCTGCTGACGCCCGAGGACATCGACGCCAACCTGGAAGGCATCAAGCAGTCCTTCGCGCAATATCTCGATTTCGATAGCGGCAAGGCGCTGATGGTCAACAATGCCGACTGGCTGATGGGCATCAACTACGTCGAGTTCCTGCGCGACGTCGGCCGGCATTTCTCGGTCAACCGCATGCTTTCCTTCGATTCCGTCAAGCTGCGCCTCGACCGCGAGCAGTCGCTGTCCTTCCTGGAATTCAACTACATGATCCTCCAGGCCTACGACTTCGTCGAACTGAACAAGCGCGAGGGCTGCCGCCTGCAGATGGGCGGTTCGGACCAGTGGGGCAATATCGTCAACGGCATCGACCTCGGCCACCGGATGGGCACGCCGCAGCTCTACGCCCTCACCTCGCCGCTGCTGACGACATCATCGGGCGCCAAGATGGGCAAGACGGCCAATGGCGCGGTCTGGCTCAACGGCGACATGCTGAGCCCCTACGAGTTCTGGCAGTACTGGCGCAACACCGAGGATGCGGACGTGGAACGCTTCCTCAAGCTCTACACGACGATGCCGCTTGCCGAGGTTGCGCGCCTTGCCGCGCTTGGCGGATCCGAGATCAACGAGGCGAAGAAGATCCTTGCCACCGAGGTGACCGCCTTGCTGCACGGCCGGCAGGCCGCCGACGACGCCGCCGAAACCGCGCGCAAGACCTTCGAGGAAGGTGCACTGGGCGCCGACCTGCCGACGGTGGAGATCGCCGCCGGCGAGATTTCCGGCGGCATGGGCGTACTGGCCGCCTTCGTGGCAGCGGGACTGGCGGCTTCGAACGGCGAAATGCGCCGCCACGTGAAGGGCGGTGCGGTCAAGGTCAACGACCGGCCGGTTTCGGACGATCGTGCGGCGCTGTCGATGGACGACGTCAACGCCGACGGCGTCATCAAGCTTTCGCTGGGCAAGAAGAAGCACGCGCTGATCCGGCCGGTCTGACGGCGGAGGCGCCTACTTGAACTCGAAGATCGAGCGGAAGATGCCCGGCGCGATGGCCGAGATCGGGTTGACCTGAAGCTTCGGCGATTTTGCATTGCCGGACAGCTTGTAGGTGATCCCGATCAGGCCGCGGTCGCGGCCGTTGCCCAGGACATAGCCCAGCACCGGGATTTCCCCGAAAATCTTGTTGAGCCCGTAGGCCGGCATGAACGTGCCGGTGACGGACATGCGCCCCCTGGCATCGTAGAGCGTGCCCTGGAACGTGGTGCCGATGAGCGGACCGCGCAGGATGCCGCCCTTCATCGAAAGCGCGTCCTTGCCCTTGGTGATCACCGCGAAGCCGCGGTCGAACTTGACGCGGGACGTGTCGATGTCGCGCCGCACGGCGTCCGACAGGCTGCGCCCGTTGCTGCCCGGCGCCGGCGTAGACACCAGCGAGGCCAGGCGCGGTTCGTTGACGAGCCAGAAATCGCGCGCATCGACCCGGCCCGACAGCGGGCCGTTGCCGGTTCCTTCCAGGGTCACTCCCAGCCGGCCGCCCTCCATCTTGTCGTAGATATCGAGGAAGCGGAGGATCGCGCCGGCGTCGCCGGTCCGGATGTCCAGCGACCGGCTCGGCCCGCCGTCGTGGCGGATCTCGAGGGCCGACCCGGACCTTGCCACGGCCGTCAGCGACGCGGAGGCGGAGTCGGCCCCCTTGCCGGAATAGGTCAGGCGCAGGTTGCTGTAGACCTCGTCGGAAAAACCGATCACGCGGTCCAGCCGCGCGGAGACGGAGATCGGCGTTCCGCCGCCGCCATCCGGCGACGAGCCGGCATCCTCCCGCAGCGATTCCACGAGCGCGCGGGCGTCCATCGAGCTGCCTTCGACGGCGATCTGCAGGGCCTTGTTCTTGCGGCTGATCCGGACGCTGAAATCGTCGTCGCGGTTCAGTTTCACGCGGCTGAGGCGGGCCGTCACCAGGTCGCCGCCCGACAGGTCCACGTCGCCTTTCACCGCAAAGGTCTTGCCCTCGATCTGGAGGTCGCGGACGCGGGTCTGGCTGCCCTTCGTCTCCACCACGAACCGGGCCGTCGCCGGCACGCCCTTGCCCTTGGACCAGCCCATCCACGGGATGGACAGGACCGCCTTGTCGAGACTGGCCTCGATGACGCGGCGCTCGTTCGGACCGGACACCTTGACCGCGACGGGACCGGAGACCATCCCCGACAGACCGGGAGCGAGACCGGCGCGTGCCTTGTCGTCCAGTACCATCGCCACATCGACACTGGTTTCGCCGCCGGCGGCCAGCGGCTCCACCAGCGTCAGCGTCGAATCGATCCCGTTCAGCTTGCCCCTGGCCTCGATGCGCGCCTCCTTGGGATCGATGACGGCAGTACCGGTCGCCCCGGTCAGCTTCTGACCGTCGAACTCATGGTCGATCGACAGGTCCTCGAAGCCGAGATCAACTTTCCAGTCCAGCGTCGCGACGTCGGTTTCCTTGTCGACCGGAATATCGGCCTCGACCGTGCCCTTCACCTGGCCCGACAGCTTGTCAGGGGAGAAGCCGAGGCGCTTGCCGGCCTCGATGGGCTCGCGCGAGGCCAGCTCGATGATCGACGGCGCATTGCCCTCGATGTCGATCTTCAGCCGGCCGATCACCGGATTGATGTGGGTATCCTTGAAGGTGAGGACGGCATTGCTGCCCTTCACCATGCGGCCGTTGTCCATGAAGCCGGTGCCTTCGGCGAGCCGGATGGTCACATCGTTGCCGGCGAAGTCGATCGAACCGGTTGCGTCGCGCACAGGGGGAATCTCGCCGGCCACGTCGAACCGCGTGCCGGACACCTCGAAATGGCCATGGATCTCGTCCTGGTCGAAGGGGATGCCATCGGTGAGGCGGCCCGGACCTGCGGACAGTTCAAGCTCGGTGTTCTCCAGCATGCCGTCGAAGAGATTGTCCATGACCCAGCGGCGCGGGTTGGGCGCGGACAGCCAGGGCCACAGCTGCTTGGCATGGGAGACGGGAATGCGCTCGGAGCGGATGGCGAGGAAGACCGCCGGCGCCTTGTCATCGTCGAAGACCACCGTGGCGGACCCGAGCACCTCGCCGCCGGCGGTACGGATGTCCAGCGACTGCGCCTCGATGGCGCGGCTCGAGGGCCGCACCGTGCCGGCGATCCGGGCGCCGACACGCAAACCCGGTTCGGGGCTGTCCAGCGGCGCGAGGAAGACATCGTTGGCGACCAGCTCGTAACGCCACGCCGCCTCTTCGCCCGGCGTTTCCACCGGTTTCGGCCCCAGGGCGCCGGAAAACGGAATGCGCGTGCGGTTGACCAGCAGGAAGCCCGTCGGCAGGTCGATCTTGCCGCTGCCGGCGGCCAGGTCGGCCGTCACCTCGAACCTCCCCTTCAGATCGCCCGGCTGCTCGATGGCCGCGACCAGATCCGGCGCCGCGAGGTGCAGGCGCATCTTCTGCCCCTTGCCACGCGCTTCCTCGGAGCCGTCGATGTCGAGCGAGAGCCGCGGCAGGCTCAGCGAGGGGCCTCCGCCGTCCGGCACGAGATCGATGGCTCCGGTTTCCAGCTTCCCGCTCAGCCGGCTGATCGCGCCGTCGCTGCTCTCGCTGCCCTCGGCCGTGAACGTGACGGGGGTACCGGCCACGGTGATGGCACCGTCGGCGGTGAAATCGGCCCCTGCCCTGCGATGCAGTTCGGCCTTGTCGATGGCAATCCGCATGCCGTTGAGGCTGATGGAGGTGTCGACGAGCGCGATGCGGCGCGTCCCGGTCGTATCAAGGCGGGCGAAGGCATCGCGGGCCGAATCGAAGACGAAGGCCAGGACGCGATCGGGATCGATCAGCCCGTTCGCTCCACGGACCGCCGCGAAAGGATCCTCGTCAGGCTGGTCATCGGCCTGGATCGCCTCGCCTTGCGCCTTTGCACCGTTGATCCGCAGGCTGGTGACGTGGAACTCGCCATGCAGCAGGGCAAGCGTGCCGATGCCGATCTTGATGGACCGGGCGGAGGATACCGGCGAGCCGTCCGCCACGCGGCGGATATCGACGTCGCCGACCTCGAAGGCAAGGTTGAGCCCGCTGGCCATGGACAGACGCGTCCGGCCCAGCGACACGGTGACAGGGTCGCCGTAAAGCTGCCGGATGGCCGCCTCGGCCTCGCTGGATATGCGCTGCGACCCGACGCCGGCATTGATGGCAACCCAGGCTGCAGCGAAGAGCACCAGGCAAAGGCTGAAGGCGATGGCAACGCCGGAGACGGCCCAGCGGACGAATCGCAGGCGCCCGCGGCCGGACGGCGCATGGGACGATGGCAGCGAATCCAGCCGTGGCATGTCACTTCGCCGGAAGTGAACACGTGCGTGCTGACCGGGGTTACCCCCCGCTTCCTCGTTCATGCCCTATTGCCCCGTAGACGAATCCCTGAAGGATACTATAACCGTTCTGTCGCTTGGTAAGACACAAGAAGGGCAAGGATATGGCTGAAATCGACATCGGGCAGGCAGCACCGGATTTCGAGTTGCCGGCGGATGGCGGCAAGACGATGACCCTCTCCGACCTGCGCGGCAAGAAGGTGGTGCTGTTCTTCTACCCCAAGGACGACACCAGCGGCTGCACGGCAGAGGCGATCGATTTCACCCGGCTCAAGGACGCCTTCGAGGCGGCCGGCACGCTGGTCATCGGCATGTCGCCGGACAGCGTGAAGAAACACGACAAGTTCAAGGTGAAGCACGAACTGACCGTCGACCTGGTGTCCGACGAGGACAAGACGGCGCTGGAAGCCTATGGCGTCTGGGTCGAAAAGAGCATGTACGGCCGGAAGTACATGGGCGTCGAACGGTCCACCTTCCTGATCGGTCCGGACGGCAAGATCCTGCGCATCTGGCGCAAGGTGAAAGTGCCGGGGCACGCCGACGAGGTGCTCGAGGCTGCGAAGTCGGCCTGACGGCCATGCCGGCAGCTTGGGAAAGCCTGCGCGGCGGCTGCATCGCCGCGCTCGCGGCCAGCGATCTCGACGAGAAGGTGGCGGTGACGCGGGCCGTGCACCAGCGCTGGATGCAGCGCGGCCTTTCCCTGCGCAGCCCGCGGGACCCGGCCATCCCCGACCGCCCGGGGCGGCCGGACAAGCCGGACCTCGTGGCCCCGAAACTGGTGAAGAAGCGGTCCCTGACCAGCCAGCGCGGACGGATCGCGCTGATGCACGCGCTCGCGCATATCGAGCTCAATGCCATCGACCTGGCGCTCGACATCGTGGCACGGTTCACCAGCGAACCGGTGCCGCGGTCCTTTTTCGACGGCTGGATGCGCGTCGCGTTCGAGGAAGCCAAGCATTTCGACCTGTTGCGGGCACGCCTCGCCTCGCTCGGTGCAGCCTACGGCGACCTGCCTGCCCATGACGGCCTCTGGCAGGCGGCGCACCAGACCCGCAACGACCTGCATGCCCGGCTGGCGATCGTTCCCCTCGTTCTGGAGGCACGCGGCCTCGACGTCACGCCTTCCCTGCAGGAGAAACTGCGCGAGGCCGGCGACACGGAAACCGCCGACATCCTGCAGGTGATCTACACCGACGAGAAAGGTCACGTCGGCATCGGGGCCAAATGGTTCCGCTTTTTCTGCGCCCGCGACGGACACGATCCGGCACGCCGGTTCCAGGCCCTGGTGCGCGCCAATTTCCGCGGCGACGTCAAGCCGCCCTTCAATGTCCTGGCACGCGCCGAAGCGGGGCTGACACCCCTGTTTTATCAAGCGCTTGCTTCCACTTCCGGCTAGTCGCCAACGCTTTGTTAACCCTAATGGCGCTTTAATGCCTCCGCTTCGGATGCAGTGAAGAACGGATGGACAGCCGTGACCACAGACAATCGCCAGAATCCCGTTTTCGGCAAACGCAAGGAGCCGCACACGGTCATCATCGCGCGAGGAAACGAGGTCCGCCATTTCACCATACGCCCCTGGCTTGCCGCGACGCTGGGTTCGCTGGTCGCCGCCGTCTCGCTGGGCTACCTGGTGGCGACGGCCTACCTGGTCTTCCGCGATGACCTGCTGAACGGCGCCATTGCCCAACAGGCACGCCTGCAGCAGAGCTACGAAGACCGGATTTCCCAGTTGCGCACGCAGGTGGACCGGATCACCAGCCGGCAATTGCTCGACCAGCAGCTGATGGAAAACAAGGTGGCGGAACTGATCCAGCGGCAGGAATCGCTGGCGTCGCGCCACGGCCGGCTCGGCCCCCTGCTCGATCGCGCGAAGCTCGATGGACTGTCGACCGGTTCGGTCCCCGCTCCGGCCCAGCGCCCGGGTGAGAAACAGGCCGAGGCGGCGACAACGACGGATGGCAAGACCGGCCGGCTCAGCCTGTCGGACGGGGTCAAGGCCCGCTGGGCGGCGGCATCGATCCTCGAGCCCGCCACGGTCGCGAGCAGCGAGAGCGCCGCGGACCGGGCCGACCGGCTGTTCGTGGACATCAACCGGTCGCTCAGGGCCATCGAAAGCGAACAGATCTCGCGTGTCAGCAACCTGACGGCGAAGGCGAACCAGGCCGGCGACACGATCGCCGACGCGCTGGACAAGGCCGGGCTGAAAGGCGTCGACGAAGGCTACGGCCGCGAGGGCGTCGGCGGTCCGCTGCTGCCCGTCAGCAAGGCCACGGCCTTCGAAGCCCACGTGGACGAACTGGACGGAGCACTCGACCGGCTGGACAAGCTTAAGGCCAAGGTGCGGGTCTACCCGCTGGCCAACCCGGTTCCCGGCAAGAAGGTGTCGTCGCGTTTCGGCTACCGCCGCGATCCGATCCTCGGGACCAAGGCGCTGCATGCCGGCCTCGATTTCCGCGCGCCGCTCGGAACGCCAATCCGCTGCACCGGCGATGGCGTGGTGGTCCGGGCCGGCTGGGCCGGAGGCTATGGCCGCATGGTCGAGGTGCGCCACTCCGGCGGTTACATCACCCGCTACGGCCACATGAAGAAGATCCTGGTGTCCAAGGGCGACAAGGTGCGCCGCGGCACGATCCTCGGCAAATCGGGCAGTTCCGGCCGTTCCACCGGCCCTCACCTGCACTACGAGGTGCGCAAGGACGGCCATCCGCTCAACCCGGTGCGCTACCTGGCCGCCGGGAAGACGATCTCCGGGGCACTCTGACAAGTCCCCGGCCGAGCTGGATGGATTTCCGCGGACAGATGCAAAAAGGGCGGCCCGGGGCCGCCCTTTCGCTTTACCGTGGATCCGTGCGGGCCCGTCAGGCGATGTCCTCGACCGCCTGTCCGTCACTGCCCTCGATCCTGGAGGCCAGGGCCGCTTCCATGAAGTCGTCGAGATCGCCGTTCAGCACGTCGTCCGGGCTGGTGCTCTCCACGCCCGTGCGCAGGTCCTTGACGAGCTGATACGGCTGCAGGACGTAGGAGCGGATCTGGTGGCCCCAGCCGATATCGGTCTTGGAATCGAAGGCCGACTGGGCCGCTTCCTCGCGCTTCTTCATTTCCAGGTCATAGAGCCGCGCGCGCAGGGCCTTCATGGCATTGGCCCGGTTCTGGTGCTGCGACTTCTCCGACGAGGTCACCACGATGCCGGTAGGCAGGTGAGTGATGCGGACGGCCGAGTCGGTCGTGTTGACGTGCTGGCCGCCGGCGCCGGACGAGCGGTAGGTGTCGATCCGGATGTCCTTGTCCTGGATGTCGATCTCGATGTTGTCGTCGATGACCGGATAGACGCCGATGGACGAAAAAGAGGTGTGGCGGCGCGCGTTGCTGTCGTAGGGCGAGATACGGACCAGGCGATGAACACCCGATTCGGTCTTCAGCCAGCCATGGGCGTTGTGTCCCTTGACGAGCAGCGTGGCGCCCTTGATGCCGGCCTCTTCACCGTAGGCGATATCCTGCACCTCGACCTTGAAGCCCTTGCGCTCGGCCCAGCGGGTGTACATGCGCATGAGCATCTGCGCCCAGTCCTGGCTCTCGGTGCCGCCTGCCCCGGCGTGGACTTCGAGATAGGTATCCGCGCTGTCCATCTCGCCGGAGAGCAGCGTCTCGACGCGGCGCTGGGCCACTTCTTCCTCCATGGCGCGCAGGGAGGCCTCGGCATCGCGCACGACGTCGGTATCGCCCTCCTCCTCGCCCATGGCGATGAGTTCGACATTGTCTTCCAGCGATTGCTGCAGCCGCTTGATGGCCTCGATGTTGTCCTCGAGACCCTGGCGCTCACGCATCAGCTTCTGGGCTTCCTGCGGATCGTTCCACAGGTCGGGATCCTCGGAGAGGGAATTGAGATATCCCAGACGTTTTACAGCCTGATCCCAGTCAAAGATGCCTCCTCAGCAGGCTTATGGCCTGCTTGAGTTCATCGACGAGGTTCTGCGTTTCCGCACGCATGTCTTATCCGTTCCATGATCTTTCGGGTTGAAATCGGCGCGGACCATAGGAATGACCATCGCGCCTGTAAAGGAAAAAGGCGGCCGGCCGGCCGCCTTTCCCGCGATCGTCCCGCGGTGCGTCAGTAGAGGCCGCCGGCACCGCCGGAAATGGCACGGCTCGCCTGCGGCGAAATCGTCTTCGCACGTTCCTGGATACCGATGTTCTCCATGCCGATGACCGAATAGCTGTCGGCCGGACCGGTGCCGGGCTTGAAGGCTTCCATGATGACGCCCGGGCCCTCGCCGCTGGCACGCATGCCGGTCTTGCGGTCGATGGCGATGAGGTTCATGCCTTCCGGTACGGGGAAATCGACCACCGGCTTGTCCTTGAGCACCTGCTGCATGAAATCGAGGAACACAGGCGCGGCGAGGCCGCCACCGGTCGAGCCATGGCCCATCGGCCGCGGCGTGTCGAAGCCCATGTAGAGCCCGACGACCAGGTCGGGCGTGAAGCCGATGAACCAGGCATCCTTCTCGTCGTTGGTGGTGCCGGTCTTGCCGGCCACCGGGCGGCCGAGCTTGGACACGGTGACGGCGGTGCCGCGCTGGACCACGCCTTCCATCATGGAGGTGATCTGGTAGGCCGTCATCGGGTCGAGGACCTGTTCGCGGTTGTCGATCAGGTCCGGCTCCGGCTGGTTGACCCAGCTCGATGCCGTGCAGCCCTCGCACAGGCGCTCATCGTGCTTGTAGACGGTCTTTCCGTAACGGTCCTGGATGCGGTCGATGAGCGACGGCTTGATCTGCTTGCCGCCGTTGGCCATGATCGCGTAGGCGGAAACCATGCGCATGACACTCGTCTCGCCCGATCCCAGAGCCATGGGAAGATATTTCAACATGTGGTCGTAGACACCGAAACGTTCGGCATATTCTGCGACCAGGTTCATGCCCATGTCCTTTGCCAGGCGCACGGTCATCAGGTTGCGCGACTTTTCGATGCCGAGGCGCAGGGTCGACGGGCCGGCAAAGCCGCCGCCGTAGTTTTTCGGCTCCCACACGTCGTTGCCGGACTTGATCGATATCGGGCCGTCCATCACCACGGAGGCCGGGGTGTAGCCGTTGTCCAGCGCGGCGGCGTAGACGATCGGCTTGAAGGAGGAACCGGGCTGACGCATCGCCTGGGTGGCTCGGTTGAACTGTGATTCGGCAAAGGAGAAGCCGCCGACCATGGCGAGGACGCGGCCGGTATGGGGATCCATCGCCACCATGCCGCCCTCGATCTCCGGCGGCTGGCGCAGCTTGTAGGCCCCTTCCTTTTCCGTGTCCTTCTCCACGAAGACCACGTCGCCGGGCTGGAGCACGTCGGCCGGCGTGTTGGCCTTGAGCGTCTTGCCGTCCTTCTTGTGGCGCATGGCCCATTTCATGTCGGCGAGCGGAACGAAGCCGCGGGTCCGGTCCGGCGCGATCTCGCCCGACACTTCCTTCTCGGGCTGCAGGCCGATGTCGAGGCCGTCGTCACCGGCGGCCAGGACAACCGCGACATGCCATTCGGGCACGTCATAGAGGCCCTCCACCTTGGAGAGCGCGACGCCCCAGTCACCGGAAATGTCGATCTTGCTGGCCGGACCACGATAGCCGCGCAGCATGTCGTATTTCTCAAGGCCGTTCTGAAGTGCCTTGCGGGCGATGACCTGCATCGCCGGGTCGATGGTCGTGCGCACCGACAGGCCACCTTCGTAGAGCGCATCGACGCCGTAGCGGTCGATGATCTCGCGGCGCACTTCCTCGGTGAAATACTCGCCGGCGAACATGTAGGTGCCGGAGCGGCGCGGCTTGACGCCAAGCGGCTTGGCGATGGCCTCGGCGGCTTCCTCGGCGCTGATGTAGCCGTTCTCGCGCATCTGGCCGATCACCCAGTTGCGGCGCTCCAGCGCGCGCTCGGTATGACGGAACGGATGGTAGTTGTTGGGGCCCTTGGGCAGCGCGGCCAGATAGGCGGCCTCCTGGATCTCCAGCTCGTTGACCGACTTGTCGAAATAGGTCAGCGCCGCGCCGGCAACACCATAGGCGCCGAAGCCGAAGAAGATCTCGTTGAGGTACAGCTCGAGGATGCGGTCCTTGGAGAACGCCTGCTCGATTCGCAGCGCGAGAATCGCCTCGCGGACCTTGCGGTCATAGGTCTGCTTGGACGAAAGCAGGAAGTTCTTGGCGACCTGCTGGGTGATCGTCGAGGCGCCGACCGGGCGGGCGCCCGAGCCGATGTTGCGCAGGTTGGTGATCACCGCGCGGCCGAGACCGTAGATGTCGATGCCCGGATGGGAATAGAAGTTCTTGTCCTCGGCCGACAGGAAGGCCGCCTTGACGCGGTCGGGAACGGCCTTGATGGGCAGGAACAGGCGGCGCTCGCGGGCATACTCGGCCATCAGCACGCCGTTCGAGGCATGGACACGGGTGGTGACCGGCGGCTCGTACTTGGCGAGCACCTCGTAATCGGGAAGGTCCTTCACGAGGTTTCCGACATAGACCGCGACGCCGGCGGCCACGAGGAGCGCCATCGCGATACCAATGCCGAAGAAATATCCAATCAGCCTGAGCATGTCTTGTTCCGGGATCCTTGCGTCATGGCCGTAACGGCCGGGCTTCATGGCCTGAGAGGCCGGGCTTCGTGACCGAAACAGCCGGCCAGTCGCCTGTCCGTTCCCCTTGCCTTGCGGATGTGGGCAAAATACGGCGGCCCGGCATTTGCAGCGCAGCATACCGGAAATCAAGACCTTTTCCCAGCGGGGGCGTCAGAAAGGCAACAGCGCGGCTGGCGCGAATCGCGGGACAAGGGGCCATCAGCCGCCCTCCCCGCCGCGCGCCTTGGCGAACAGCGTCACCGCCGAAACGATGCTCTGCGCGGCCTTCTCGCGCCAGGCCGGGTCGCGCATCAGCTTTTCGTCCTTGCTGTTGGAGAGATAGCCGATCTCGACCAGCACCGAGGGCATGTCCTGCGCGGTCAGCACGCGGAAGCCGGCGTAGCGATGGGGGTTCTTGATCAGTTCGACCTGCTCGGACAGTTCGCCGACCAGCGTGCGGGCAAAGCGGACGGAAAAGGTCTGGGTCTCCCGGCGCACCAGGTCCATCAGGATGTCGGCCACTTCCGTGCTTTCCTCCGGCAACTCGATGCCGGCGATGGAATCAGAGAGGTTCTCGCTCTCGGCGACATCGGCGGCGATGTCGTCGGAGGCCTTTTCCGACAGGGTGTAGACGGTCGCGCCGCGGATGTAGTGGTAGCGTATCGTGTCGGCGTGGATGGAAATGAAGAGGTCGGCCTCGCTCTGGCGGCCGATCTGAACCCGCTCGTCGAGACGCAGGAACTGGTCGCTGTCACGGGTCATGACGACGTTGAAACGCCCGGTTTCCTGCAGTTTCTTGCGCAGTTCGAGGCCGAAGGCGAGCGTGATCGTCTTTTCCTGGGTTCCATGCAGTCCCTGGGCGCCGCCGTCGATGCCGCCATGCCCGGGATCGATGACGACGGTAAACTTGCGGTCGCGATGGTCCTGGTTCGCCGCCAGCCGGTCCTCCTTCGCCGTCGAGCGTGCGGGCAGGCTCAGCGCAGGCTGCGCGGCAAGCGCGGCATCGAATTCGGCCGGGGTGGCGGCGGCAATATCGGCAATCAGCTGCCAGCTTCCATCGTCGGCGTTGTTCGTGGTCTCGAAACGCTCGACCTTGAACGGCCCTTCGAAGGCCAGGATGACGCGCGCGCGGCCTTCGCCGAGGTCGCCGTAGCGCACCGCGCTGACGAAGCCCGCCGGGGTCGTCGCGCCATCGGCGAAACGGAACCGCGTTTCGGGCAGGTCCATCACCAGGCGGTGCGGCTGGCGCATCAGCGACCAGCGTGGCTCCACGGCCTGGTCGAATTTCATCATCACCCGGACATGCGCCTTGTCGCCGACCATGGAATAGCCGTAGGCGAGGAGCGGCTGGCCGGATGCCAGGGCCATGCCACCGGCCGAGACCAGCAGCAGGACACCGGTGACCGCCAGCATCGCGAGGCGCCGAATCATGTCCGCCATTGCCATTCCATGAACCCCTGCCCTGCCCGACGTCCCTTGCCGTCCGAATTCGTTAAGGAAAGCTAACGCGATATGGTTAATCAAGCCTTGCCCCGGCAATGGCAAGACCCTGTGAAATGTGAAGGGTTGCCACAGACCGCATCAACACATAAAAGCGGGGTTGGAGTAGTCCGGGAAGATGGCGACGCAAAGGCAGCGCCCCGAGATCAAGACAACCGGTCCGGGTCTGTCTGGCGAGACCGCCATGGCACAAAGGCCCCTGGTCATGCTCCGCAAAGAATTTCTTCAAGGGTCCCGATTGGCGGGCATCCTTTCGTGTGAGGAAAACGGCCGGGGCGGCTCAACCCGTGCCGATGTTTCAAGAGCAAGGACGGGCACGGCTTTCGTCGCTGCCCAAACAGTAATGGACCGAAATGACAAGGTGATGGCAACAGACGCACGATTTCAAAGCCCCCTGCGTTTCCGCGCTTATCAAGCCGCGGAGAGGGGATCGCTCGCGTCGCCCGCCCTGGACATGACGGCAATCAACAAATCAGGCAGACCTCCTTCCAGCACGGCGGATCCGCAGCGATCGCCGGCCTGGACATCGTCTGTCCCAGGGACTTTCCATGGCCAACAAGATGCTTATCGACTCCTCCCACCCGGAGGAAACGCGGGTGGTTGTCACCCGCGGTAATCGTATCGAAGAATTCGATTTCGAATCACAGGACAAGAAACAGCTCAAGGGGAATATCTACCTGGCGCGCGTGACGCGGGTCGAGCCCTCCCTGCAGGCGGCCTTCGTCGAATACGGCGGCAACCGTCACGGCTTCCTGGCCTTCTCCGAAATCCATCCCGACTACTACCAGATCCCGGTCGCCGACCGCCAGGCGCTGCTGCGCGACGAGGCAGAGGCGGCCCGGCGCGAGGACGAGGACGACGACGAGGAGCAGGCCTCACGCAACAACCGCGGCGGCCGGAACCGGCGCCGGCGCGGACGCGGCTCCGACAAGGTGGCCAAGGCGCGCGCCTCCGACGTGCACAAGGACGAAGGCGAGACGGCCGAGGACGATCCGGCCCAGGTGGCGGCACTCGCGGCCAATGCCGATGCCAACGTGGTGTCGGAAGACGTCGAGCTTTCCGCGCCGCAGTTCGGCGACGAGGTTGCCGTTCCCGATGACGCGGCGAACGACGAGAGCGCTGGCGACGAGGCGCGGGCCGAAGACGTGCAGGCCGACGACGCGGACCAGGACGATGACGCCGATGGCGACGACGATGCCAATGGAGACGGCGAGGATGCCGGCGTCGAGATGGTCGGCGCCGAGGACGCGATCGACGAGGCCGCCTCGCGGCGGCGCACCTCGCGGCGCAATTACAAGATCCAGGAAGTCATCAAGCGCCGGCAGATCCTGCTCGTGCAGGTCGTCAAGGAAGAGCGCGGCAACAAGGGCGCCGCGCTGACCACCTATCTCTCGCTGGCCGGCCGCTACTCGGTGCTGATGCCGAACACGGCGCGCGGCGGCGGCATTTCGCGCAAGATCACCAACCTGACCGACCGCAAGCGGCTCAAGGACATCGTCAAGGATCTCGAGGTGCCGGAAGGCATGGGCGTCATCCTGCGCACTGCGGGTGCCAACCGGACCAAGCCCGAGATCAAGCGCGACTACGAATACCTGATGCGGATGTGGGAGCAGGTGCGCAGCCTGACGCTCCAGTCGACGGCCCCTGCCCTCGTCTACGAGGAAGGCAGCCTGATCAAGCGATCGGTTCGCGACCTCTACAACAAGGACATCGACGAGATTCTCGTCGCCGGCGATTCGGGCTACCGCGAGGCCAAGGACTTCATGCGCATGCTCATGCCGAGCCATGCCAAGGTGGTCCAGCCCTACCGCGACCACACGCCGATGTACGTGCGCTACGGCGTCGAGGCGCAGCTCGACCGGATGCTGCAGCCGCAGGTGACGCTCAAGTCCGGGGGCTACCTGATCATCAACCAGACCGAGGCCCTGGTCGCGATCGACGTCAACTCCGGCCGGTCGACCAAGGAGCATTCGATCGAGGACACGGCGCTGCAGACCAACCTGGAAGCGGCCGAGGAAGTGGCCCGCCAGTTGCGCCTGCGCGACATGGCCGGGCTGATCGTCATCGACTTCATCGACATGGAGGAGAAGCGCAACAACCGTTCGGTTGAAAAGCGGCTGAAGGACTGCCTGCGCAACGATCGCGCACGCATCCAGGTCGGACGCATTTCGCCCTTCGGCCTGCTGGAAATGTCGCGCCAGCGCATTCGTGCGTCCGTGCTGGAGAGCACGATGCAGGTCTGCCCGCATTGCGGCGGTACCGGCCACGTGCGCTCCGAATCCTCCGTCGCGCTCTACGTGCTGCGCGCCATCGAGGAATACCTGACCAAGGATTCGCGCAACAACATCACCGTTCGCACGCCGATCTCGACAGCGCTCTACGTGCTGAACCAGAAGCGGGCCAACCTGCTCGACCTGGAATCCCGTTTCGGCCTGACGATCACCGTCGAAGGCGACGACACGGTCGGCACCAAGCTGGTGGAAATCGACCGCGGCTCGGCCGCCGAGGGCGTGCCGACGGCAACGACGCCGACGATGGCGCCGGATCTTGCCGAGGAAAACGCCATCGACGAGGCGCTGGCCGAGAGCGAAGGTGACGAAACCGCCGAAACACCTGAGACGCAGGAATCACGCCAGAGCGACGACGACGGCAACCGGAAGAAGAAGCGCCGGCGCCGGCGGCGCAGGGGTGGCCGCGACCGTGACGGCGAAGGCCAGGCCGCGGATGCATCGGCCGAGGACGACGATGACGCCGGCGACGCGGAATCGGAAGCCGAAGGCGACGAGGACGAAGGCGCCGAACTGCAGGACGATGGTGGCGAGCGCAAGAAGCGCCGCCGCGGCAAGCGTGGCGGCCGCCGCAATCGCAAGACCGGCGACGAGGGCCAGGCATCGTCCGACGAGACAGCCGAAGGCGACGCGGTCGCCGCGACCTCCGAGCCGGAGCCGGATGCCGTTGCTGGCGAAGCGGCTGCGGAAAGCGGTTCGGATGCCGATACCGCGGCAGCCGAGGCGATCGAAGGTGCGGCGGTGACAGCCGACGAGCCGGTCGCGGCCGAACAGGCAGCCAAGGACCTGGCGGACGAAGAAGCCAAGGCCGAGGAAGCGCCGGCCAAGCCCAAGCGCCGCAGCCGCGCCAAGAAGGCCAAGACCGAGGAGGCCGTGGCAGACGGTGCCGAAGCAGCCGAGGCGGTGGCGGAAGAAAAGCCGAAGCCGAAGCGCCGCACACGCAAGAAGGCCGAGCCGGAAGCCAAGCCGGAGCCGGAAGCCAAGCCGGAGCCGGAAACCGAGGCCAGCGCCGATGCCGCCGAAGCGGTGAGCGACACACCGCAAGAGGCGGCTGCGGCTGCCGAAGCCGAACCGCAGGAAGCTCCCGCGGCGGCGACAGCCGAGGTGCCGGCCGATGGCGCGGCCGAAGCCGAAACCGCGGACGCTTCGGTGGCCGAGGATGCCTCCGAGGAGGACGCCGGCAACGACCGGTCAGCCCGGACGGCGCCCGTTGCCTCGGAACCGGTGGTCACCTCGGCAACCCCGGACAGCAGCGAAGCCAAGCCGCGCAAGGGTGGCTGGTGGCAGCGCAAGGGCTTTTTCTGAGCCTTGTTGAATGGACTAAATTATTGAAAAAGCCCGGCGTTGGCCGGGCTTTTTCATGTTCTGCTTTCACGTTGCCGGAATGCCCAGGCGCTACCGGCCGGGCAGCCAGCGCTCCAGCCTTCGGAGCGCCTCGGCCATGTCGTCCGGGGTTCCAGCGTAGGAAAAACGCATCGTGTGGCTGCCCTCGACGGGATCGAAGTCCAGGCCCGGCGTGGCCGCGACCAGGGCTTCCGACAGCATCGAGCGGGCAAAGGCCATGGAATCGTTGGTGTAACGGCTGACGTCGCAATAGGCGTAGAAGGCGCCGTCCATCGGCGCTGCGAGCGGAAGGCCAAGGCGCGGCAAGGCGTCCATCAGCAGGGTCCGGCTTTCACCGTAGCGCGCCTTGACCTGCTCGAGGTCCGCCGTGGCGTTGAAGGCTTCCACGGCCGCGATCTGCGACAGTTCGGGAGCCGAAATGTAGAGGCTCTGCCCGATCCGCTCGATGGGCCGGACCAGGGCTTCGGGCAGGACCATCCAGCCGATCCGCCAGCCGGTCATGCAGTAGTATTTCGAGAAGGAATTGATGATCGTGATGTCGTTGTCGAGCGCCAGCGCCGTGGTGTCGTGACCGCTGAAGTTCAGCCGGTGATAGATCTCGTCGGAAATCAGCGTGATCGAGCGTTCGCGGGCCAGGTCGGCGATGGCCGCGAGTTCCGCGTCGGGGATGACCGCACCGGTGGGATTGGCCGGGCTGGCGAAGAGCACACCGGCAAGCGGCGCCGCGGCATGGGCCGCCGCGACCTGCCCGGCCTTCAGGTAGCCGTCGGCATCAAGCGGGATCTCGACGACCTCCAGCCCGAGCGCCTTGAGGATATTGCGATAGGCGGGATAGCCCGGCGCGGTGATCGCAACGCGGTCGCCGGGGTCGAACATGGCCAGGAAGGCCAGGTTGAAAGCCGCCGACGATCCGGTCGTCACGGCGATCCGCGAGGGCGAAACGTCTACACCGTAGTGGTCCGCGTAGTGGCCGGCGATCGCCTCGCGCAGGCTCTTCAGCCCGAGGGCGTCGGTGTAGCCGATGCGGCCGTCGGCCAGGGCACGGATCGCCGCCTCGCGCACGGCCCGTGGCGCCGGATCACCGGGCTGGCCGACCGCCATGGAGATGACCGGCTGGCCGGCCGCCTTCATGCGGTTGGCCTCGGCCAGGACATCCATGGCGTGAAAGGGTTCCACCGCGCTTCGCCGCGAAACGTGAAGGGTCATGCTCCGGTACTCCCACCTGGCCTCTTGCCCGCATCCGGGGCCGCGCGACATCGCGCCATCCTGTTCGGCCGCACAAATGCCCGATTGATGTGGCGTTCACAAGTTCATGATTGTAACTGCTTGCGGGTTTTCAGCGGAGGGCCGGTCCTGTAGCAATGGCGATGTCATGACCAAAGCACTTTTCAACAGAGCACCGCTGCGCAGACTGATGAGCAAGGGCGTGGCCGTCCTGGCGGCCGGTGCCATAGCGTCCCTGCAGGCCGTCGTACCCGTACTGGCGCGCGGCAACGTGCCCGTCGTCCGGGATGCCGAGATCGAGTCCCTGGTGCGTGACTATGCGCGGCCCATCCTGAAGGCCGCCGGCCTGTCGAAGAAGGGCGTCGAGATCGTTCTCGTCAACGACCGCAGCTTCAACGCCTTCGTCGCCGGCAGGCGCCTGTTCATCAACACCGGCGCGCTGATGACAGCCGAGACGCCGAACGAGATCATCGGCGTCATCGCCCACGAGGCGGGCCATATCGCCGGCGGGCACCAGGAGCGGCTGCGCCAGCAGCTCGAACGGGCGCAGACGCTGGCCGTCGTCGGATCGCTGCTCGGCATCGGCGCCATGGCGGCCGGTGCCGCCACCAACAGCCGCGGCCTTGCCGGCGCCGGTTCCGGCATCGCGCTCGGATCCGGGGAAGCGGCCAAGCGCGGCCTGCTGGCCTACCAGCGCGGCGAAGAGATCACCGCCGACCGCTCCGCCCTGCAATATCTCAATGCGACCGGGCAGTCGGCGAAGGGCATGATCAAGACCTTCGAACGGTTCGCCAGCGCTCTCGCGCTGACAGGATCGCGGATGGACCCCTACCTGGTCAGCCACCCGATGCCACGCGACCGCATCGCGCTGCTGGAAGACCTGGCGAAAAAGAGCAAGTTCTGGAACCGGGAAGACCCGGCGGACCTGCAGGAGCGTCACGACCTGGCGCGCGTGAAGATCGCCGCCTACACCGAGGGACCGGGCGCGGTGGCCCGCATCGGCCGCTCGCTGCATACCGCCATTGCGGGCGATTACGGCGCGGCGCTCAACACCTATCTGAACGGCAACCCGCGCGAGGCAGTGAAGCGCGCCGAGGCGCTTGTGAAGAAGCGGCCGCACTATGCCTTCTTCCAGGAACTGCTCGGCGATTCCTTCATGAAGGCCAACCGGCCGGCGGAAGCCGCCAATGCCTACGGACGTGCGGCGCGCCTGGCGGGCGGCTCCTCGCTGCTCATGATCGCGCAGGGGCAGGCCCTGATCGCCACCGGCCGCAAGGACGCGATGCGCCAGGCGATCGACCAGATCCGCAAGGGGCTGACCGCCGATCCGGACAATGCCGGCGCCTATCGTTTCCTGGCGCAGGCTTACGGCGTTCTCGGCGACATCGGCGAGGCGGAACTGGCCTCGGCGGAAGGCAATTACCACGCCGGCAACCTGCAGGACGCCCGCGTGTTCGCCGCCCGGGCACAGCAGAAGCTGAAACGCGGATCGCCGGCCTGGCAACGGGCGCAGGACATCATCGACACGCATCCCAACAAGAAGAAATAACACCCCTTGCCGGGATGACCGGCCACACCAGACAAGGACCACAGAATGTTCGCGACCAAGCTTTCCCGCAAGATGATCACCCTGGCCGCCGCTGCCAGCCTCGGGCTTTCGGCGCTCCTGCCGGTGAGCGCGACGGCCGAGGAGATGACGATTTCCGACGCCAACCGGGCGCAGATCGAAACCATCGTGCGCGAGTACCTGCTCAAGAACCCGGAGGTGCTGGTGGAAGCGCAGCAGGCGCTGGAGACGAAGCAGGCGGCCGAACAGCGCGACCAGCAGCGCGCCGTGATCGGCGCGGCCAGCGCCGACCTGTTCGATTCCAAGCATGACGGGCTCGTCGGCAATCCAAAGGGTTCGGTCACCATCGTCGAGTTCTTCGACTACAACTGCGGCTACTGCAAGCGGGCGCTCTCGGACATGCAGTCGATGGTGGAAGCCGACAAGGACATCCGCTTCGTGATGAAGGAATTCCCCATCCTCGGCGAGGATTCGCACAAGGCGCATATCGTGTCGCAGGCGCTGATCGCGATCGCGCCCGAGAAGTACGCCGAGTTCCACCAGAAGCTGCTCGGCTCGTCCGGCCGTGCCAACGAGGCCAAGGCGATCGAGATCGCCACGGGCCTTGGTGTCGACGAGGGCAAGCTGCGCGAGGCGATGAAGGATCCGGAGATCGCCAAGACGTTCCGCAAGACCTACGAACTCGCCAACAAGCTTTCGATCACCGGCACGCCGACCTATGTCGTGGGCGACGAGGTCGTTTTCGGCGCGCTTGGCCAGGAGGTTCTGGAAGCCAAGGTGCAAAACCTGCGGACCTGCAACAGCACCCAGTGCTGACATTTCCGGGCAGGACCGGCGGCCAATCCCCTGTGGAGAACGAAACTTGGCGCTTGCGGTCTTTTCGCGAGCGCCTATCCGCTTTATAGAGACGCGCGGTTTGTCAAAAAGGCGTCCGCGCAGCCTGGCGTCCCGGACCGATAGCGGATCGACGGACACCGGCGCGGTATCGCCCGCTGACAGTTTCAACAAGGACAAATGTGCATGTCTTCGAAAAATCCCGGCATCGACCAGAAGCTCATCCGCGATCTCGCAGAGATCCTGAACGACACCAACCTGTCGGAGATCGAGGTCGAGCAGGGTGAATTGCGGGTCCGCGTGTCGCGCCAGCTCATGTCGGCTCCGGCCCAGGCCTACGCGCCGATGCCGATGCAGGCAGCCGCTCCGGCGGCGCAACCGGCCGCAGCGCCGGCGGCGGCCGAAAAGCCGGCGGCGGACAACAAGAATGCCGTGCCCTCCCCCATGGTCGGCACCGTCTACATGGCCCCGGCGCCAGGCGCCAAGGCCTTCATCGAGGTCGGCCAGCAGGTCAAGCAGGGCCAGACCCTGCTGATCGTGGAAGCCATGAAGACAATGAACCAGATTCCCTCGCCGCGCGCCGGCACGATCACCGCCATCCTGGTGGAGGATTCCCAGCCGGTGGAATACGGCGAGCCGCTCGTCGTCATCGAGTAAGCGGCCATGTTCAACAAGATCCTCATTGCCAATCGCGGCGAAATCGCCCTGCGCGTCCTGCGCGCCGCCAAGGAACTGGGCATTTCGACCGTTGCCGTCCATTCCACGGCGGATGCCGACGCGATGCACGTGCGCCTCGCCGACGAAAGCGTGTGCATCGGCCCGCCGCCATCGCGCGATTCCTATCTCAACATCCACCAGATCGTCGCGGCCTGCGAGATCACCGGTGCCGACGCGATCCACCCGGGCTACGGGTTCCTGTCGGAGAACGCGAAGTTCGCCGACATCCTGGAAGCGCACAACATCACCTTCATCGGACCGAAGGCCGAGCACATCCGGGTGATGGGCGACAAGATCGAGGCCAAGAGGACCGCCAAGCGGCTCGGCATCCCGGTGGTCCCCGGATCCGACGGCGCGGTGACCGAGGAAGCCGACGCCAAGCGCATTGCGGGAGAGATCGGCTATCCGGTCATCATCAAGGCATCCGCCGGCGGCGGCGGCCGCGGCATGAAGGTGGCGCGCTCGGAAGAGGACCTGCTGGTCGCACTGCAGACCGCCCAGTCGGAAGCGGGTGCGGCGTTCGGCGATGACGCCGTCTACATCGAGAAATACCTCGAGAAGCCCCGGCACATCGAGGTCCAGGTCGTCGGCGACGGGATGGGCAAGGGCGTTCACCTGGGCGAGCGTGACTGTTCGCTGCAGCGACGCCACCAGAAGGTCTGGGAAGAGGCGAACTCGCCGGCCCTGAACGAGGAAGCGCGCGAACGGATCGGCTCGATCTGCGCCAACGCGATCGCGGAACTGGGCTATTCCGGTGCCGGCACGATCGAGTTCCTCTACGAGAACGGCGAATTCTACTTCATCGAGATGAACACCCGCCTGCAGGTGGAGCACCCGGTGACGGAAGCGATCACCGGCATCGACCTGGTGCACGAGCAGATCCGCGTGGCCTCGGGCGGCGGGCTTTCCGTGACGCAGGACGAGATCCGCTTCTCCGGCCATGCCATCGAGTGCCGCATCAACGCGGAAGACCCGCTCACCTTCACCCCCTCGCCCGGCGTGATCACCCATTTCCACACCCCGGGCGGTCTCGGCGTGCGCGTCGATTCAGGCGTCTACTCGGGCTACAAGATCCCGCCCTACTACGACAGCCTGATCGGCAAGCTGATCGTCCATGGCCGCAACCGCGTGGAATGCATGATGCGCCTGCGCCGCGCGCTCGACGAGTTCGTGGTGGACGGGATCAACAGCACGCTGCCGCTGTTCCAGGACCTGGTGTCGAACCGCGACATCGCCAATGGTGATTATGACATTCACTGGCTCGAGAAATATCTGGCGACCAAGACAGCCGAGGCCTGACAGCGCGGCCGGTGCGCCCGTGACGGCATGACCCGGCCGATCGCGCCCGGCCAGGCAATTCCGGCCGACCTGCTGCTGCGGGCCTACGCCACCGGTGTCTTCCCGATGGCGGAGGACGCCGAGGACGAGGAAGTGTTCTGGGTCCGGCCGGAGGTGCGTGGCGTCATCCCTCTCGACGCGTTCCACGTGCCCAAGAGCCTGAAAAAAGTCATCCGGCAGCACCGGTTCGAGATCGCCTATGACAGTGATTTCGAAGGCGTCATCGACGGCTGCGCGGAAGCGACCGGCGACAGGCCCTCAACCTGGATCAACCGGACGATCCGCGAGGCCTACGGCACGCTGTTTCGCCGTGGCTACTGCCACACCGTGGAAGCCTGGCGAGACGGCCGTCTCGTCGGCGGGCTCTACGGCGTATCGCTGGGCGCGGCCTTCTTCGGCGAGAGCATGTTCGCGCGCGAGCGCGACGCGTCCAAGGTCTGTCTCTGGCACCTCGTCGAGCGGCTGAAGCAGCAGGGTTTCCTGCTGCTGGACACGCAGTTCACCACCGAGCACCTGAAGCG
This sequence comes from Zhengella mangrovi, assembly GCF_002727065.1. GTDB lineage: Bacteria > Pseudomonadota > Alphaproteobacteria > Rhizobiales > Rhizobiaceae > Zhengella > Zhengella mangrovi. The sequence continues at coordinate 315,930 of NZ_PDVP01000002.1, forward strand.
GTTCGGCGCTATCGACGTGCCGCGGCGGGCCTACGAGAGGATGCTGTCGGAAGCGATCTCGGCGGACGCGGACTTCAACGTGCCCGGCGAGCGCACCACCGATCAAGGCCCGAACGACACACGCTGACCCTATCATCGCTGGCACGGCGTGCCTTGCGCTGCCCGCAGGCCGCGCCCATTGCCCATGCCCGTCGTCCAACGGCTCGGCCAGGGCTATCCCTCGCCGGCGTCATCTTGCATGACAGTTCAGGATCATCCCCACAGCGGCGGCGGCAAGGCCGACGATTGCACCATGATCCGCCTAGAGGGCATACCTCATGAAATACGCGTGTCCTGGATCGTCCGGCGCGCGGGCGATGTCGACAAAGCCCATGCGATCGTAAAGCTGCTTGGCATGAGTGAGGAACTCGGCAGAGTCGAGGCAGGCCTCGTTGTAGCCATCCGTTCGCATCTGCTCGAGCATCCCGGCAAGGAGTATTCGCCCGATGCCATGGCCCCGGCCGCTCTCCTCGACGAAAAGGCGTTTTACCTCGGCAACGCCCGGCTGCATTTCAAGGTACATCACGCATCCAACAGGGCGTCCATCAAGGCTTGCAAGCAATATCGCCCCTTTGGGCCGGGCATGAATCTCCGGCAAGTCAGCAAGCGTGCGCGCAAAGCTGACCGGCTCGAAATAGGCCAGTATTTTTTCCCTCATGCCGGGGAATTCTTTCAGTTGCCAATCCACAAAAGCCCGGCAAAGCGCACGAACAGCTTCGACGTCTTGTTCGGTTTCAGCGAGGCGCACAGCAACAGACGGCACGTTCCCAATCCTCAGATCTGATCATTCATGATGATCCATCGGCACCGGGATGACCAGCGCCGATCGGGACATGACCGGACCGGCCGGGCGCGGCCAGCAATCAAACCATAGAGGACCCACCGAAAATCCCCGGCCTCACGTCACACGGCGAGCGTATCGTCACAACGTGCATGGCAGGTGAACCGGCTCGCGTCGCCCTGGCGCCAGGCCAGATGATCGGTTCAAGCGGTGGAAAGCGCCGTCGCTACCAGCGCAAACATTGGCTTCGGGCCTGGAGCCCCGCGTTTCAGCTGTCCTTGGGCGGCGGAACGTCGGACTGTTCCTTGCAGCCCTTCAGCCAGACGTCGTAGACGGCGTGCTCCACAGCGTTGAGACCGGGACTTTCGGCGAACATCCAGCCGGTGAAGATGCGGCGGACCTTGCGATCCAGCGTCATCTCGTCAACCTCGACGAAGCTGTCGGTCTTCGGTTCGTCGCTATTCGGGCGCGAGTAGCAGACCCGCGGCGTGACCAGCAGGGCCCCGAATTGCACTGTCTCGTCAATGTAGACGTCGAAATTGATGATGCGGCCGGTGATCTTGTCGAGACCGGTGAACTCGGCCACCGGATTGGTCACGCGTTCGCCGGCCGCGCCGGCCGGAAGGGTCGCACCGGAGGTGGCGGCGGCCAGGGCCGACAGGAAGAAAATGGAAGAAACCCTGAACTTCATGGCCGGCAACCGGTTCCTGACTGTGACGTAGCGTTTTCGACGGCGCGCCATTGTAGTCATGCGACCGTCAAGAAGCCGTTAACCAAGAAATGTGGCGCGAACAGGCCTGGCGGGAAAAATCAGGATCCCGGCGTCCAGGCGTCGTAGTCGCCGGTGACCTTGGGACGGCTGGCCGCCGTCAGGATGGAGCCATCCGGCCGGTAGGCGCCCGGAGTTCCCGTCAGGTTGGCGTGATGTTCCTTTTCCCAGTCGCGACGGACATAGTTTTCCTTCGTCGGCGGGGTATCGACGCGATGATGCATCCAGCCGTGCCAGCCGGGCGGGATCGCGGACGCCTCGGCGTAGCCGTTGTAGATCACCCAGCGACGGGTGCGGCCCTCGGAATCCTTCGTCCCCTCGTAGTAGACGTTGCCGAACTGGTCCTCGCCCACCTTGGTGCCGTTGCGCCAGGTGAAGAACCTGGTGTTCAGCGTGGCGCCATTCCACCAGGTAAAGATGTTGGTGAGAAACTTCAGCATGCCGGACCTCGTCGAGCGGGAGGGATGCGCGGCAACCGGCGCATCCGGTATTGCACCGCGTTATGAAGCCCCTGCAGCGGGAAGACAAGGGGCCAATGCAGGTTCAGACAGCAAAAACGCCCGCGCGGTCACAGTTTCAGCTTGAAGCCCTCGTGGCTGCGGGCAAAGCCCAGCCGTTCGTAGAACCGGTGGGCGTCACCTCGCGCCTTGTTGCTCATCAGCTGGACCAGCCGGGCTCCGGCCCGGCGGCCGTCGCCCACCGCATGGCGCATCATCGCCGCGCCGATCCCCCTGCCCCGCATGGCGGCGTCCGTCTGCACCGCCTCGACGGTCAGCAAGGGGCGGCCACGGCCCGTCATCGTGGTCGTCAGCGTCGTCTGGAAGGTTCCCACGACCCGGCCGCCGAGTTCCGCCACGTAGAGCTTGTCGCACGGACTGGCCTCGATCCGGTCGAAGGCGGCAAGGTAGCCTGGCAGCGCTTGCGAATCGGTCGTATCGCCATGGCCGCCGAGCGTGTCGCCGGCGAACAGGGCCACAATGGCCGGTACGTCGGCGCGGACGGCGGGACGGATGACGAGACCGGCGACCGTCACTGCGCCGGGCTCAGGGGCGCGGACGAGAACAGCACCCCGAACTGCCGGCACCAGACGACGGCCGAGCCATAGGCCGACACGTCCACATCGTCCGGGATGACATAGTTCTGGTCCCCGATATTGCCCTTGAGAGCGCCCAGCGAAACCCACTGGCTCGCCTTGACGTCCGCCGAGCTTTTCGGATCGGCTTCCTTGACCAGCCACATTTCCAGGTCCGGGCCGTTGGTCACCTCGAAATCCGACAGGCGCAACAAGTGGGCGCCGCCGGCCGTACGCAGGATCTGCGCCATCCCCTTTCCGCGGTGCGCGGCGTCAGCATCGTGAAACTGCCCGCTTGCCACCCGGGAAGTCATCAGTTCAGGCGGCAAGCCCTCGGAGACGACACGGTCGATCCAGAGAGGCGAGAAGAGATACCAGAAGGCATTTCCCGCCACGAAGCCGAGAATGAAGACGGGAATAGCGATCTTGAGGAACTGTCGCATGGCATGACCCCCATAGCTGCATGCGTTGGATTACCGCCTGAAAACCAGGAAGGCCGAGCACACAATCAGCCTATCTGCTTTTCAAGAATAAGCGCCGGAATGCCGGAATCGCGGCTGCCGCAATTCTCTGTCCGGTCGACCTGACGATAGCCATTGTTCTCGTAGAAGGAAATGGCCTTTTCATTGGCCTCTTCCACTTCCAGGCGCATCCTGGCGGCCATCGGAAAAGCGCTTTCCATCTCGATCAGCAGGGCCTTGCCGGCCCCCCGTCCCTGCGCGTGCGGATTGACGTAGAGCTGATGGAGGTAGGCGACCCGCTCGTCGCCCATGGATGCATAGGCAACACCAAGGATTTCGGTTCCGTCATCGGCGATGACGAATTCCGAATAGGGTTTCGTCATGCGTTTCTGGAGCGCCTTGAGCGAATGCCAGTCCTCGTTGATCGCGTTGACGCGATCCTCACCGTAGATGCTGTCGTAGGTGGCGTGCCAGGTTCTTACGAGGAGATCGCGGATATTCTCCAAATCGTCGCGGTCGACGGTCCTGATCCACATGGATGCTAATGCCTCAAGCTACCTGCTTCCTGCTGTGCGTGCATCGCACACAGGGGCACGATGGCTCTTTTGCACGCCAGACGTCAAGTACGATCAGGCAAGGCCTGCCGGCCTTCGCATCAGATCAGCCGGTGTCGTGCCCAGGCCGGGCGCTTCCTCGATCTGCTCGAAGCCCGCCTTGCGATAGAAGGCGATGGCGCGGTCATTGCCGCGCAGGACGGTCAGTTCCACCGGCGCGCGGCGCTTGTCGGCCAGAGCGGCGACCGCCTCGACGAGCGCCATTGCAACGCCCGAGCCCTTCCAGTCCGGTTCGACGTGGATGCGGTCGATGAAGGCAGCGCCGCCCTGCCGCCATTCGCCCGCAGCCTGGGCGACGATCCGGCCTTCGGCATCGCTGGCGACGAACCCGAAGGCGTCCGGGCTCGCATATTCGGATTCGAACAGCGAGCGCACGTGCTTGGCGCCGGAAATCCGGTTGCGCTCCGCCTCGCCGATGATCGGGTCGTAGGTGCGCGCCCAACTGGCCTTGACCAGCGTCATCAGGGCGTCGATGTCGCCGGCTTCCGTCGGACGGACCGTGAAGGCGCGGCTCACTCCTCGATCCCGAGCTTGGCCTTGACGAGCGCCTGGACGGCCTGGGGATTGGCCTTGCCGCCGGTGGCCTTCATCACCTGGCCGACGAACCAGCCGGCCATGGTCGGCTTGGCCTTGACCTGCTCGACCTTGTCCGGATTGGCAGCGATCACCTCGTCGACGGCGGTCTCGATGGCGCCAGTGTCGGTGACCTGCTTCATGCCGCGGTCCTCGACGATGGCCTTCGGGTCGCCGCCCTCGTTCCAGACGATCTCGAACAGGTCCTTGGCGATCTTGCCGGAAATCGTGCCGTCCTTGATCAGGTCGATCACGGCGCCGAGCTGGGCCGGCGAGACCGGGGTCTCGTCAATGCCCTTGCCGGCCTTGTTGAGCGCGCCGAGGAGATCGTTGATCACCCAGTTGGCCGCCGCCTTTCCGTCGCGGCCATCGGCCACTTTCTCGAAATAGTCGGCGATCGCGCGTTCCGAGACCAGAATGGACGCGTCGTATTCCGACAGGCCCATGGCCATGAACCGGGCCTTTTTCTCATCGGGGAGTTCCGGGAGGTCCGCGGCGAGTTCATCCACGAAAGCCTGGGTGAACTCCAGCGGCAGGAGGTCCGGATCGGGGAAGTAGCGGTAGTCATGCGCCTCTTCCTTCGAGCGCATGGAGCGGGTTTCGCCCTTGCCCGGATCGAACAGGCGTGTCTCCTGGTCGATCGAGCCGCCGTCTTCCAGGATCGCGATCTGGCGACGGGCCTCGTATTCGATGGCCTGGCCGACGAAGCGGATGGAGTTGACGTTCTTGATCTCGCAGCGCGTGCCGAACGGCTCTCCCGGGCGGCGCACCGAGACGTTGACATCGGCGCGCATGGAGCCCTCGTCCATGTTGCCGTCGCAGGTGCCGAGGTAGCGCAGGATGGAGCGCAGCTTCGTCAGGTAGGCCTTGGCCTCGTCGGAGGAGCGCATGTCCGGCTTGGAGACGATTTCCATCAGCGCCACGCCGGAGCGGTTCAGATCAACGTAGGACATGGTCGGATGCTGGTCGTGCATCGACTTGCCGGCGTCCTGCTCAAGGTGCAGGCGCTCGACGCCGACCTCGATGGATTCGAAATTGCCCTGCTTGTCCGGGCCGACGGCGACGGTGACGATCCCCTCGCCCACGATCGGCTGCTTGAACTGGGAGATCTGGTAGCCCTGCGGCAGGTCCGGGTAGAAATAGTTCTTCCGGTCGAAGACCGACTTCAGGTTGATCTGCGCCTTGAGGCCGAGCCCGGTGCGCACCGCCTGGCGGACGCACTCGGCGTTGATGACAGGAAGCATGCCGGGCATGGCGGCGTCGACCAGCGAAACATGGTCATTGGGCGCCCCGCCGAAGGCCGTGGACGCACCCGAAAACAGCTTCGACTGGCTGACCACCTGGGCATGCACCTCCATGCCGATGATCACTTCCCAGTCGCCGGTGGCGCCGGGGATCAAACGTTTGGGTTCGGGCGTACGGGTGTCGATGAGTGTCATGGCGTTTCAGGCTGTCCAGCGAGGATGGAAGCGGGCGAAATGGACCCGCCGGAGGTTGCCTTCCGGGTAGAGCAAAGCGTCCGGCCATGCAAGGTTTTTGCTCTCCCGCGCGGTTTTGCAACTGTTGATCCAGGTCAAGGCGGGTGCCCGCGATTCTGGCAGATTGATCGTGTCAACGGCGATGGGAGACCGTCACATGAGCCTGAAGGGGATATTTACCAGGATCCTGCGTCATGGTGATCTTTTCGAAGGCATGGTCTGCAAGCTTGGTCTTGACGACCGCATGGCCGGTCTCCCGCACGCTGCCGAAGTCCACCGGCGCGCCGCCAACCGCTGCCTCTCGTGCAGTGAAGGCGATGCGTGCGAAGAGTGGCTCAAGGGCAGCGGAACACCGGACGAAGCGCCTGGCTACTGCCGCAATCACGACATGCTGATGCGGCTGAAGAAGCTGGAGGACGCGACGGCCTGATCGCCAACGGAATTTTTGGATCCCTCCCACTGTCCCGGCGCTTGCGCCGGGAACTTTTTTTATGCCGTTGGCGATCCGGCGATTTCTGGCATTACTCCCCCGACAATTCCGAACACGAAACCAGGCGTCACTTTCGCCCAACCTGGTCTTGGCCAACGGCAATTTCGCGGGCGGGAAAGTCTGCAACTTTCCCTGAAACCGGGATTGTCCTGCCGCAATTTCGCGGGCGGGAAAGTCTGCAACTTTCCCTGAAATTGCTTTACCCCGCGGCGATGTAATTGCGGATCTCGTCGGCCTCGCGCACCACATCCTCGATCCGCTTCTTGACGACGTCGCCGATGGAAATGATGCCGATCAGCTTGCCGTTCTCGGCAACGGGCAGATGTCGAAAGCGGCCGGCGGTCATGATCTCCATGACGTCATTGACCGTGTTTGCCTCGGTGCATGTCTTCACCTTGGCCGTCATGACCGTGGACACAGCGTCACCGAGGCAGTCGCCCTTGCGACGGGCCACCGCCCGCACGATGTCCCGCTCCGACAGGATCCCCTGGATCTTGCCGGCTTCCGACACGACCACTACGGCGCCGATCTTCCTGTCTGCCAGCAGATTGGCGGCGTTGCCGAGGGTCTCAGTGGCCGAGATCGTTTCCACGTCCCTGCCCTTTTCATCGAGAATCGCCTTGACGGTCATGGTTCTTCTCCTCTCGCGCTGCAGTCATGCTTCATGACCCACCCATCATGCCAACATGGTGTTATGCCAGCGACAATTTGGCAAGGGCCGCGAATGAAGGATCAGCGGCGGCGGCGCGGATCGATCCAGGGCAGAACGAGAAAACCGGCCAGAAAACCGCCGATATGCGCCTGCCAGGCGATCGGATTGGTGGTTTCGGAGGCGATGCCCGTGACCAGGTTGGCAATGAACCAGATGCCGAGGAAGGACAGGACGAGGCGCGACGCCACCATCTGGCCCAGCGACAGAATCGGGCCCTCGAAGGCGCGGATGCCGCTGCGGTGCCCGACGGCGAAGCCGTAGCGCGCGGCGGCGGCCATCATGCCGGAAATGGCGCCGGACGCGCCGACCAGGGGAATGGCCTCGCCGGGGTAGAGCGCGAAATGCAGGCCGACGGCGCCGAGCGCGGTGATCGCCCAGAACAGGAGGAAGCGGAGCCAGCCGACCCGCGCTGCCAGCGGGGAGCCGAAGGCGGCCAGCCAGACCATGTTGACGCCGAGATGCAGCCAGCTGCCGTGCAGGAGCGAATAGGTCAGCGGCGAGAGGAAGGCAAAGGCATCGAGCGTGTAGCCGCCGGTGTAGCGCAGGGGAATGAACGCGGTGCGCAACACCAGTTCGTAGTCCTGCTCCGGCGTCAGCACGAAGTCACGGACGACCTGGACCAGGATGCAGGCCAGGATCATCGCCAGCGCAGGCCCGGCGATATTGAAGACCGGCTCACGGCGGTCGGGCTCCGTTTCGGGGCTGTCTTCTTCTGGCACCGGCTGCTGCATGGAAGGCACACTTTCGCGGGGGAACGTGGTGAAACGGAGGCGCGGCCGCACCTGTACGCCGGTGGTTTTATCGCCGCGCGAGCGGGCACGTCAAACGGGTTCGGCAGGGCCTTGCCGCGCGTACGGCGCGCCACCCTACAGAGGCCAATTCGTTAAAAAAAGAGGCCGCCCGGAATTTCTCCGAACGGCCTGGTCGAGCCCCTGCTCTCCCCGTAAGAAACTGGCTGTCAACAACGAAAGAGCTGCAATACCAATTGCTTCGTCGTTGGTCTTGCTATGCCACAGACCGGCCATCGGCGCAACGGAAAGGCTTTGTTAACCTTAACGCGACGGCCCCGTTGATAACTGCCTGCGGGAACATCTCCACACTGGCACGCGTCATGCCCCGTCAGCCATGAATCCTGTCGGGGAACACCGATTCTGTTCGTCGATGACACAAGTGCTGACAGATCGCGGGACAAGAGCCATGAAAGACCAGAAGACAATCGATCTTTTCCAATATTGGAACAGGCTCAGGGACGGCCGCCCTGCCCCGATGCGCAACGAAATCGAGCCGTCGGACATCCGCTCGCTGCTCGGCGACACCTTCATCCTGGAAGAAGACGGGAACGGCCGGGCCGTGTTCCGCCTGGCCGGGACGCGGTTGTGCGCCCTGTTCGGCCGCGAACTGAAGGGATTCGACTTCGCCTCGCTCTGGCACGAGCGCGACCGGCGCATCGTCAACCGGCTTTCCGGCAATGCTTTCCGCGACCAGTGCGTCGTGGTGCTCAGCCTCGAGGCCCGCAGCCGCGGCGGCCGCCTGGTCGCGATGGAACTGGTCCTGCTGCCGCTGTCAGGCAAACACGACGGTGCGCGTGCTCTCGGCGCCGCGGTGGCACTCGACAAGCCCTTCTGGCTCAGCGTCGACCCGATCACCGAATGCCGGCTGAATGCGCTTCGCGTGGTCGATCCCGACCGTGAGCCCGTCTTCCTGAAAAACCGCCCCGAAGTGGCGGTTCCCTCGCTCATGCCCGAAAATGTCGACGTGCTGTACCAGGACGAGGCGCCCAAAGGGCGTCGCGTGCGCCATCTCATGGTTCTGGAAGGCGGGCTGTCCGGCCAGACGGAGACCTGAACGCGCCGAACCGGCACCGGATCCGGCACCGCTTCCGGTGCGGATTCGTGCAAAGGACGTACCGGATGCAATTTTCGCGTAAAAGGATTTGTTACGGACGCCAGCTTACGCCTTGTTAACACCTTTGCCCGTATGGTTAAGGCCAGATCGACTCTGGTCACGAGCAGACGAGGCACACGACGCACATGAGCATGCCTGCCCCCCAGCCAATGCCGGACAGGCCCGAGAGGCGAACCTTTCAGCGTGTCAAGGTCAAGGTCTACGGCCGGTTCATGCTGGAGGACCGCGAGGAACATCCCTGCCAGGTCGTCGACATGTCGCCGGGCAGCGTTGCGTTCCGGACGGATGTCCACGGCGAACCGGGCGAGAAATGTATCGCCTACCTCGACCACATCGGCCGTGTCGAAGGCGTTATCACGCGAACGCTGCAGGACGGGTTTGCGGTTACCATCATTGCTTCGGAGCGCAAGAAGGACAAGCTTGCGGCCCAGCTCACCTGGCTTGCCAACAAGCACGAACTGGACCTGCCGGAAGACCGCCGCCACGAACGCGTGGCGCCGCGCAATCCCATTTCCGTTCTCAAGCTGGATGACGGGCGCCAGTACCAATGCCGGATCATCGACCTGTCGCTGTCCGGCGCGGCCATCGAGCTGGAGGTCAAACCCGCGCTCGGCACGCAGGTGACGCTTGGCACCATGCGCGGACAGGTCGTGCGCCACTTCGACGAAGGCGTCGCCATCGAGTTCGCGGTCGTCCAGCGTGAAGGGACGCTGGCCGACACCTTCTGATCCACGCGGGCGGTTCCATCTGCTTTCCAGGCCACGGGCCCGGGACCAGGACATCACCGATCCGACCGAACCAGGCGCGCCCCTCCGGGCGCGCTTTTCGTTTGTTCCCCTTCTCCATGTGCGATGCTGCGGCGGCAGACTTGACCGAGGGCTGACGGGCGGGTGCTGCCTGCTGCCACCGGCCTCCCCGCATTGTATTCGAACCGGGCCGCCCTCGCGGGCGAGCCCCTGGCGTGGTTAACGCCGCCTTTCTCATAAGACCATCTTTTGAAGCGAAGTTTCAGCGAATTTTCTTCTAATTCAAATCCATTTCAAATCAAATACAAATAAAACTAATGTAAAACTATACTACAATGATCAAATTGTTTTACTCAATTCGATACATCAGACTTTGCTTCAAATAAATTTGCTTGTGCCAATGTTCTCTCCACACGGGGAGACAAACAATGAAAAAGAATATCACTGGATTTCTTGTGGCAACTACATTGATCGCCGGGAGCGCCGGTGTTGCCGAGGCCAACTCGGCCATGCGCATCGGGCCGGTCACATCGCAGCCAATCGGACATTACGAGTTCTGCCAGACCTATCCGTCGGAGTGCCACCAGATCTCGGATGGCGACAGGCTGAAACTGACGCGCGCCATGTGGAAGGAAGTCGTCAGCATCAACGACACCGTGAACGTCATGGTGAAGCCGCGAACCGACATGGAGATGTGGGGCCGCGAGGAATACTGGTCCTATCCGACCCGCGAAGGCGATTGCGAGGACTACGCGCTGGAAAAGCGGTTGCTGCTGATGAAGGCCGGCGTTCCCGCCTCGGCGCTGCTGGTCACCGTGGTGCTCCAGCCCAATGGCGACGGCCACGCCGTGCTGACGCTGGCGACGGACCTCGGCGACTTCATCCTCGACAACCTGGAACCGCGCGTCCTGTCCTGGGAAGACACCGACTACCGCTTCATCAAGCGTCAATCGGCACGCAACTCCGGCGTCTGGGTGTCGATCAACGACAGCAGGACGCGCACCGTCGGCTCGATCCGGCGCTGACAAAGATACCCGGTCAAGTCCCCAACTCCCCGTCCCCCTGACCGGGTTAACGGAGCCGGCCTTCGATCCCCGAGGCCGGCTCCTCCCTTTTTGGGCGGCGGATTGGCGCAGCCCCTAGAGCGCCTTCAGGCCGGCGGCGTATTTTCGCTGCTTTTCCACATAGTGCATGGCCGACATCCGGAGCATGCCGATCGCCTGTTCATCGAGCGCGCGCACGACCTTGGCCGGCGATCCGACGATCAGGCTGTTGTCCGGGAACTCCTTGCCTTCGGTCACGAGCGCGCCGGCGCCGACGAGGCAGTTGTTGCCGATCCGGGCGCCGTTGAGGACGATGGCCCCCATGCCGATCAATGAATTGTCGCCGATGGTGCAGCCGTGCAGCATGGCGCGGTGGCCGATCGTGCAGCCCTTTCCGACCGTCAGCGGATAGCCGATATCGGTGTGCATCACCGTGTGTTCCTGGACATTGGTGCCGTCACCCAGCGTGATCGGCTCGTTGTCGCCGCGCAGGACCGCGCCGAACCAGATCCCGACATCGCGCCCGAGACGGATATCGGCAATGACGTGGGCATCGGGGGCGATCCAGACGCTGGCCTCGTCCTCGAACACCGGGCGCCGCTCGTCGAGCGCATAGACAGGCATGCTTTTCTCCTTGTTTCAATCCGGGTCCCGATTCGGGCGCCTTCCTCACGCCGCCCCGTCGAAAACCGCCGACAGCAGTGCCAGCGAGACCACGCCCAGGGCGACGACCCATACATTCACGACAACGAAGACACCTGCAAGCGCCGAACGGGAAATCGCCGCGTCGCGGCGGGCGTCCATGGCGTCGTTGAGCATCATGGCCGGGCCGGCAAAGGCCGTGAAGACCATGGAACGCAGGAGGCGCGCGGTGGAAACGAAGGGCGGCAGGAAGGTCACCGGCCGCGAAACGAGCGCCTCGGCTGTGGCCGCGACACAGCCCGTAACCGTCAGGCCGGTCAAATAGGCGAACAAAATCAACTGGACGCTACTCATCTTTACGGACCGTTTACCATGTTGCACGAAGACTAAGACATTCTCCGCGTGCCGCAAGATGCGTGCCAGCGGACCGTGTTTCATGCCGGCACAGAGTTTTGTCCATGTCCGTCACCGCCGACCAGGATCTCATCGTCAAGCAACTGGACGCACGGTTCATGACGCGGGTTTTCATGGTGTTTGCCGGACTCGCGGTGGTCGCTGGCCTGATCCTGCTGGCCGGCCGTCATTTCAGCGGCATGATCGCCATGGCCGGGAACACCGAGGACACGACGATCCGGGAAATCGTGACCGGCAACAACGTCTTCCACGTTCCGTCGAACATGATCCGCTACGAGCGGCAGCGTGCCGATGGCGCGCAGGACAAGCTGGAACTCTACGTCCGCTGGCCGGACATGACGGGCTACAAGCGCGTCCATGCCGACGATTTCAACAATGCCAGCGGCCGGCACAACATCGTCTTCCTGACCTTCCAGGAACAGATCATGTCGCGCGACATGTCCGGGCGCGTGGAGCCGATCTACCGCGACCTGATCATCGAACCCGGCATCGCCGGCCCGGGGGGGCTGACGATGCACGGTTTCAAGGAAAAGACCGGCTATCTGGATGAACTGCTGGTGCTGGGATCGCGCAAGGGGGAGCCCCCGTTCGCGGCGCGCTGCCTGGCTGGGGAAGCGGCCAGGCAATCCATGGCCGCATGCGAGCGCGACATCCACGTCGGCGACCACCTGTCGCTGACCTACCGCTTCTCCCGCGACCTGCTGGCCGACTGGCGCCGGCTGGACGCGGGCGTGGTGTCGCTTGCCAACAAGCTGCTCGTCACCGAGAAATGAGCCCGGGCATCACTCCAGGTCGATATCCAGGATGGCCATGGCGAGGTTGTAGGAGACTTCGCCCTCTTCCTCGATCCGGTCGATGATGCCGAGGAATTCCTCACCCAGGTAAAGCTCGCAGGAATCGCTCTTGCGAGGACGCGCCTTGATCTGCAGGGCCTGGTTCATGAAGGTTTTCTTGAAATAGGCATCCAGCTTGCGCAACTCGTCGGGTTTCAAGGTATCCTGCTCCATCTGGCAATTGACTGATTTTGGCCTTGCGGGGACACCCCTCGCCGGCCCCCGGCTTCTGGCATGGCTGCGGGCCGGGTGTAAACCCTGCCCTTCGCCTTTCCCCGCGGATCAGCGATCCTCGAAGGCGATCCGCTGGTCCATGTCACGCGAGGGTTCCGCGCAACCGCTTTCGCCGACGATCCGGGCCGGAACGCCGGCCACGGTCTTGCACGGCGGAACGGGGTTGAGCACCACGGAGCCGGACGCGACCTTGGCCCCCGCACCGATCTCGATATTGCCGAGAATCTTGGCGCCGGCGCCGATCAGGACGCCGTGGCGGATCTTGGGATGGCGGTCGCCGTCTTCCTTGCCGGTCCCGCCGAGCGTCACGCCCTGCAGGATGGAGACATCGTCTTCGATGACCGCAGTCGCCCCGACGACAAGGCCGGTCGCGTGGTCGAGAAAGATGCCCTTGCCGATTCGCGTCGCCGGGTTGATGTCGGTCTGGAAGACGGCCGACGAGCGGCTCTGCAGGTAAAGCGCGAAATCCTCGCGGCCGTTCTTCCAGAGCCAGTGGGCGAGCCGGTGGGTCTGGATAGCGTGGAAGCCCTTGAAGTAGAGCACCGGCTGGATGTAGCGCGTGCAGGCCGGATCGCGATCGTAGACCGCCTGGAGATCGACCCGCAGGCTTTCGGAGAAGGCCTGGTCCTCGCGCATCATCACGCCGAAGGTCTGGCGGATGAGATCGGCGCCAAGGTCGGGGTGGTCGAGCCGTTCGGCGACCCGGTGAACGACGGCATCCTCGAGGGATTCGTGGTTGAGGACCGTCGAATACAGGAAGGCTGCCAGCAGTGGGTCGTTGGCGACAGCCTCCCGGGCTTCGCGACGCACTTCAGACCAGATCGGATCGACCGGCTTCAGATTGCCGGCGCTCTTGGCGGACTGGACGGCCATGACGGTACCCTCGTCGTTGTTCGAGACACGGAAAATAGGTCAGAACGGCTTGCATTCAAACCGCATTCTTTACACAAGCCGGTGAAACAGCATTTAACCGGGGAATGGCATGGCCGAAATCACCGATGGACTGGACGCGGAATTCCATGACGGCATCGCCCGGATCACCATCCGGCGGCCTGAACGGAAGAACGCCGTCACGCATGCCATGTGGCGTGCGCTCGCCGATCACGTCAACCGTTGCGCCGGCGATGACGGCGTGCGCGTGATGATCCTTTCCGGCGACGGCGCCGATTTTTCCGCAGGCGCCGATATCGGCGAGTTCGAAGCGGTCCGACGGGACGCCGAAACCGCGCGTGCCTACGAGATGGCCAACTCCGATGCCTTCGCGTCGCTTCGCCATGCCCCCTTCCCGGTGATCTCGGCGATTTCGGGCATCTGCTTCGGCGGCGGCTTCGGGCTGGCTGCGGCCTGCGACCTGCGGGTAGCCACGCCGGACGCGGTGTTCGCCGTTCCGGCAGCGCGGCTTGGCCTGGCCTATCCGCAGGACGCCATGATCGACATCGTGACGGCGGCCGGAACGCAGATGGCGAAATGGCTGACGTTCTCGGCGGCCCGCATCACCGCCGCGCAGGCGCTGGCGGCCGGCTTCCTGCTGGAGATCGAGGCAGACCGGCCGGCATTGCAGGCGCGCACGACCGCCATGGCCGAAACGATCGCGGACAACGCGCCGCTGTCGGTTCGCGCGTCCAAGGCGGCAATCCACGCGGCGGCCAGCAAGGCCGATTCCGACGCCGCGCTGGCACAGAAACTCGGGGCGATCACGTTCGACAGTGCGGATTACGCGGAGGGACGCGCGGCCTTCCGCGAAAAGCGCAGGCCCGTTTTCAAGGGCCGGTAGCGGGCAACGTCAGACGGCCTCGACGCGGCGGAGGAAATCGACGATCGCGTCGCAGAAGACATCGTTGCGGTCGCCGGCGACCATGTGCCCGGCCCCGCCGACATCGGCATATTCGCCCCGAGGCATGGCGGCGACGGTGGCCCGCGCGGTCTCCTCGTCGACGAGCTCCGACTGCATGCCGCGGACCAGCAGGACCGGCAGATCGAGCCGGTCGAGGTTGGATTCGAGCGCGATCATGTGGGCTTCCGCACCGCGGTCGATGTTGTATTCCCCGGTTGAGAACGCGGGATCCCAGTGCCAGCGGTAGCGGCCGTCGTCGCAAAGGCGCAGGTTCTTGCGCAGGCCATCCAGCGAACGCGGCCGCTTGCGGTGCGGCAGGTAGGAGGCAATGGCGTCGGCGGCTTCTTCCAGCGACCCGAACCCGTCGGCCAGGCGGGCCTGCATGAAGCCAAGGATGTGCGAGACGCCCGAGCGGTTCATGCGCGGCACGATATCGACCAGCACCAGGGAGGTCAGGCGGGGCCGGATGTTGATCTCGGAGGCGAGGAACGAAAGCCCGCCGAGCGAGGCGCCCACGCCAGAGGGCGCTTCCCCGAACATGTCGGTCAACTGCTCGACCAGCGCCTCTGCGTCGCGGCCATAGTCGGCGAAGCGGTAGTGGCCGGAGGCAACCCACTCGCTGTCGCCATGGCCGCGCAAGTCGACGGCGACGGCGTGCATCCCGTTCTCGACAAGGCGGGCGGCCGTTCGCGACCAGGCATGGCGGGTCTGCCCGCCACCGTGCAGCAGAAGGACCGGATGGCCGCCGCTGCCCCAGATCTCGCCGGTCAGGCGATTGCCCTCGGCGCCGGTGAAAACCGTCTTTCGCGCATGCTTCAAAGCGGATGCTCCGACAGGAATTGCAGCGCCCGCTTCTTGAAGGTGCGGTCGCCGACCGAGAGCATGTGATCGCGCCGCTCGATGTCAAAGGCCTCGCCCTTCGGCATCAGGGCGGCAAGCTTCTGCGGCGAACCGGCGATGTCATCGACCGTGCCGACGGCGACCAGTGCCGGAACGGCGATGCGGGCGACGTCGTCCTCGCTCAGCAGGTCGCGCGAACGGGAAATGCAGGCCGCCAGCGCCTTGCGGTCGCTCTTCGTCTGGTCGGCGAAAGTGCGGAACAGCTTGCCGCGCGGATGGGTGATGGCGTCCGGGTCGTCTGCAAGCAGCGCCTCGGCGATGGGATCCCAGTCGCCGACTCCCTCGACCATGCCGTATCCGAGACCGCCGAGGATGACCGACGCGACCTTGTCCGGGAAGAGCAGCGCCATGAAGGCGGTGATACGTGCGCCCATCGAATACCCCATGACATGGGCCCGCGGGATGCCGAGGTGATCGAGAAGTGCTGCGGCATCCCCGGCCATGGCCTGCGGCGTGTAGGCTTCGGGATCGTAGATCTTTTCCGACCGGCCGTGGCCGCGATTGTCGATGGCGATGGCCCGGTAGCCGGCCTGGTTGAGGGTCTGGACCCAGCCGGGGGTGACCCAGTTGACCGAATGCGACGACCCGAACCCGTGAATGAGCAGGACCGGATCGCCCTCGCCCTCGTCGATGAAGGCGAAATCATACCCGTCATGGCTGAAATGCTGCATGCAGACCCCGATCCGGCGTGTCAGTCGGCCGGGATGAGCGGATGAACCACCTTCACGCCCGGCCGGATACCGGCCTTTTGGGCCATTCCGGCGTTGAGTTCAAGCACGTAGCGGACGAGCCCGTTCGAGCGGAGGGCGTCGAGCGAGAACGGCACGCCGCGGCGGATCGAATCGACCGTGCCATCCTCGCGGATGTAGATGATGTCGAGCGGAAGGATGGTGTTCATCATCCAGAACGCGGCGCGGATGTTGTCCTGGAAGACGAAGAGCATGCCGTGGTCGTCCGGCATGGCGGTGCGGAACATCAGGCCGGTGCTGCGCTCGCCCGGCTCGTCGGCCACTTCGATGTGAAAGGAGAAGCTGCCCTTTTCGGTCGTGACCGTCAGGGGGACGGGATGAACCTCGAGGACCTGGCCCTGCCCTTCGGCGGTACCGGTCGGCGAATCCGCCCGCGCTGGCGCCGACGGCGCCAGCATGCATAGCGCCAAGGCGGCCAGCAGAACCGCCAGCCAGCCGGATCTCGCCCGTTTGCGGGGATCAGTTGGGAATGATGGGTGTGCCAAGATCGGGATGAATCTCTGCCGCCATGAGCCCCTTGTCGCCACGACCGAACCGGACCAGGACGACCTGTCCGGGCCTGAGTTCGGCAATGCCGAACCGGCGCAGGGTTTCCATGTGCACGAAGATGTCTTCCGTTCCTTCCCCGCGGGTGAGGAAACCGAAGCCCTTGGTGCGGTTGAACCATTTGACGAGCGCACGTTCCAGCCCGCTTTCCGGGATGACGGAGACATGCGTGCGCGGTGCCGGTGCTTCGAGCGGATGGACCGCCGTGGAATTGTCCATCGACAGCACCTTGAACGCCTGCAGGCCGCGCTCGCCCGGCTTGACCAGGACCAGCACGCGCGCGCCCTCCAGCGCGGTCTGGAAACCGTCCCGGCGAAGGCATGTCACGTGAAGGAGAACATCACCCAGAATGGCGCGGTCGGGCACGATGAAACCGTACCCCTTCGCAACGTCGAACCACTTGATCGTGCCGGCGATTTCTTCCAGCCCCGCATCGCCGACGGAGCCCGTCTCAACATCCAAACTCCGGTCAGTCTCGGAGGTCTTTTCCCCCATCTGGCCGCACCTTTCAACAAATAATACAAACTGATTCTAAGTGGAATCATAACATCGGGTCTCGGAGACAAGGCAAGACCCCGTCCGGCAAATAACCGGGATTACCCACCGGCAAGCTGCGCGCGGCCCATGGCCCTTGAGGAAGGCGGGCATCGCGCCATATGCTGGGCACCGATCCGAAGAGCCCGCCCGGGCTCACCTTCCCCACTGCAAGGAGACCTGCCCATGCGCTTCCGGCACACGATGATCCGCGTCACCAACGTGGAGGAATCGCTCGATTTCTTCTGCAACAAGTTCGGCCTCGTCGAGACCCGCCGGGTCGACAATGACGCCGGCCGTTTCACCCTGATCTTCCTCGCCGCGCCGAAGGACGAGACGTCGGCGCGCGAGACGCGCGCCCCGGAAATCGAGCTGACCTACAACTGGCCGGGCGAAGAGGGTTCGACCGAGACCTATACCGGCGGACGCAACTTCGGCCATCTCGCCTACTCGGTCGATGACATCTATGCCACCTGCCAGGACCTGATGGACAAGGGCGTGACCATCAACCGGCCGCCGCGCGACGGATACATGGCCTTCATCAAGTCGCCAGACGGCATTTCCATCGAACTCATCCAGGAAAACGGCCCCCTGGAGCCGAAGGAACCCTGGAAGAGCATGAAAAACACCGGAAGCTGGTAACACGGCGTCAACCGGGCCTTGCGGCCGTCGCGGGACCGGGCCATGCCAGCCCCAATGCAGCGTCCGCCATGGCGTGGGCAACGGCAAAGGTAATCTTGAACCCGCCGGTCGCCAGGATCACCGGACCCGCTCCCAGCCGCTGAACGACGGGGCTTGCCGACGGCCCCTTCGGGCGGATGCCGGCCCAGCGTTCCACGACCGGGGCGTGCACGAGGGCGGGCGAGAGGTTCCGTGCCCTGGCGATGACCTGTTCCAGCCGCCCGTCGGTTTCCCTGGCATCGCTCCATTGCTTCTCCGACGTCGACCCGACCGCGACCAGCCCGTCATCATGGGCAATGGCATAGACGCCCTCGTCGTAGAGCACCGGCAGGGCGGGATCGACGGGCAGGACCGGGCGCAGGAGAGCCGACTGGCCCTTCACGCCCGCCCCACTGGGCGCATCCGGCAAGCCAGCAACGAGGCCGAAGCTCTGCCAGCCGGCGGCCACGATGACCGTGCCGGCCCGCACGCGTCCGCCGTTGGCGAGCAAGACGGTCCCGTCCTGCTCCACGCCGGACGCCGGGCAGCGGGCGGCGAGATCCGCCCTGCCGGCCAGCGCGCTCTGCACGGCATGGACAAGGCGGCGCGGCGCAAGACGGGCGGTGAAGGTTTCGACGGAAAAGCCGAACGGACCGGCGTCATCGCCGATCCAGCCCGGCGCCGGGTTCCTGTCCACGACGCGCCAGGACCAGTCCGGACCGCCTGCCCCGGCGCGCGGCCAGACCCGGCCAGCCTCGGCCGCCCACAGGGCATTGCGGTCGCGCTGGGCCGCGCTCGTCAAGGGGACGATCCGGCCGGTGCGCCGGTAGCCGCAGGACAGGCCGGTTTTCGCTTCCAGTTCTGCGATTTCGCGTTCCAGCGACAGCAGGCCATCGAGTTGCGCCTGTTTCTTCGGTGACCAGTTGACCGGCTGGTGCGGCATCAGCGCCCCGAGATGGCCGTTCGAGCCGCCGCGCCCCGGCTCGCCGGCATCGAGAACCAGCGGGTGCAGGCCCCTGCGCGCGGCCTTGAGCGCACACCAGAGGCCGACGATCCCGGCGCCGACGATCACGAGCGGCGCACGAGATGGGATATCGCTTTTTGACAAGGAATCCGGCATGGTTCGGGTTGTTTGAACGCTTGTGCGGGGAATTGCAATTGGCGGAACCGCCTTTCGGGCGCAAGAGCCATGAAATCCATCCACTGACCTGGGACGCGGACGGACAGCCGATTTCCGTGCTGTTCGATGACCCGTTCTGCTCGCGGTCCGATGGCCCGGGCGAAACGCGGCACGTGTTCCTGAAAGGCAACCGCCTGCCGGAAGCCTGGGCGACGGCGCCCTATTTCTCGATCGCGGAGCTCGGATTCGGGACCGGCCTGAACTTCCTGGAAACCTGGAGCCGCTGGCGCGCGACCCGCCCTTTCGCCGCGCAACTGTCGTTCACCTCGTTCGAGGCCTATCCGCTGTCGCCGGACCAGATCACCCGGGCCCTTAAGCGCTGGCCGCACCTGTCGGAGCTTTCGGAACGCATGCTGTCGGTGCTGCCGTCGGACTGGCCGCCGCATGGCGAGGAACGGCCGATCCGGCTCGACCGTCAAACGCAGCTGATGATCGTGATCGGGGATGCGCGCGAAACGGTGGCCGGCTGGCCCGGGCGGGCAAACGCCTGGTATCTCGACGGATTTTCGCCCGCCAAGAACCCGGAGATGTGGAACGAGGCGCTGATGCAGGCGGTGCACGACAAGACCGTGCCCGGCGGCACGTTCGCCACCTATACTGCGGCCGGCTTCGTGCGGCGCAATCTCCAGGCGGCCGGGTTCCGGGTCCAGACCATCGACGGGTTCGGCACCAAGCGCGACATGCTGACGGGCGAACGGAAGAAGCCGCAGCGCTAGGCCGCTTGCGGCCCGGGCGGCGTTTCAGGGCTTCGCAATGCCTTCGCGCATGTCTGCCATCAGCGCGTCGAGCTGCTTGCCGAGCGCGGCAACGATGGCGGGCGGCAGTTGCTTTTTCGGACCGTTGCCGGCGATCGCCCGTTCAGCGACCATCAGGTCGCCGGCCTTGCCAGGGCCGGAAGCCCCTGCCTCGACGGCCGCGCGAAACGGGATCGCGACATGGACCCGGGTGTAGATGGCCGGCGTGCGGTCGTCGGTGCCCTTGATCACCACGGCCATGAGCATCGGCCGGCTGATGCCCTCGGCCGACTTCAGCGGCGCAGTCACGATTTCCGCCGGTACCTTGCCATCATGCGCTACGCCGGTATGGACGAGGCCGTTGCGGACGACCGGCAGGCCGGTTTCCTTGAAACCGGCCTCGACCACCGCTGCCATGCCGTCGCATATGTGCTGGGCATAGGCCTGTTTGGTGCTGGAATCGCAATAGACGATGATGCCGTCGATGCCGGCCATGATCGCGCGCCAGTCCGGTCCGTCCGCGCGCGCCGGCAGGATGCCGGCCGCCACGGCCACCAGGCCCGTTGCAAGTGTTTTCCCGTGCATGCGCCTTCCCCCAGCTGTTTGCACCCGGCAGGAAACGCCGGCGCCAGAAAAGGCGCAAGCGACGGCGGTCACAGCGCCGAGGCGCGCAGTGCGTCCGCCTCGTCCTCGAACGGGCCATCCCAGGCCGCACGGTCCGCGCGGCGGTACCAGTAGCCGGCATTCCAGGCATCGCCCTCGATGCGGTGACAAAGCGCGTGCAGCCAGTCGAAAGCGGCTTCGCCCTCGTGCGCCTGGGCGATGTCGTGGGCCGCATGCCATTGCGGCCCCATCCCGTGGCCGGCGTCCGCCAGCGCGTCGAGCGCCCGGCGCAGATCGTCGCCGGACGCGGCTTTCACCACCATTTCGCAGGCGAGAAACGGCCGGCGGCCTGCTCGATCACGTGGGCAGTGGCGAACAGGGTTTCCTCGTCGAAGGGCTTGCCGATGAGCTGAAGGCCGAGCGGCAGGCCCTTGGCGTCGAGACCGGCCGGCACGGCGATGCCCGGCAGGCCGGCCATGTTGACGGTAACGGTGAAGACGTCGTTCAGGTACATCTTGACCGGGTCGGAGGCCAGTTCCTGGTCCGCGATGCCGAAGGCCGCCGACGGCGTCGCCGGCGTCAGGATGGCGTCGACGCCGGCCGCGAAGACGTCCTCGAAATCCTTCTTGATCAGCGTGCGGACCTTCTGCGCCTTGAGATAGTAGGCGTCGTAATACCCGGCCGAAAGCACGTAGGTGCCGACCATGATGCGGCGCTTGACCTCGTCGCCGAAGCCCGCGGCGCGGGTCCTCTCGTACATGTCGACGATATCCTTGCCCTGTTCGCGCAGGCCGTAGCGGACGCCGTCGTAACGGGCGAGGTTCGAGGAGGCCTCGGCCGGCGCCACGATGTAATAGGCCGGCAGGGCGTATTTGGTATGCGGCAGCGTGATCTCGACGATCTCGGCGCCGGCCTCGCGCAGCCAGTCGATGCCCTGCTGCCAGAGCTTTTCGATTTCCTCCGGCATGCCCTCGACGCGGTATTCCTTCGGAATGCCGATCTTCATGCCCCTGACCGAACGGCCGAGCGCGGCCTCGTAATCCGGCACCGGCAGGTCGACGGAGGTGGTGTCCTTCGCGTCGACCGAGGCCATCGACTTGAGCAGGATGGCAGCGTCGCGCACGTCGCGGGCGATCGGGCCGGCCTGGTCGAGCGACGAGGCGAAGGCGACCATGCCCCAGCGCGAGCAGCGGCCATAGGTGGGCTTGATGCCAACGGTGCCGGTGAAGGCAGCCGGCTGGCGGATGGAGCCGCCGGTGTCGGAGGCGGTCGCACCGGCGCAAAGCCAGGCAGCGACGGCAGCCGCCGAACCGCCCGACGAGCCGCCCGGCACCAGATCGGCGTTGGAACCGGTTGCCCGCCAGGGATTCTTCACCGGGCCGTAGAAGCTGGTCTCGTTGGACGAGCCCATGGCGAATTCGTCCATGTTCAGCTTGCCGAGCATGACGGCGCCATCGGCCCAGAGGTTCGCGGTGACCGTCGATTCGTAGCGCGGGCGGAAGCCGTCGAGGATGTGGCTGCAGGCCTGCGTATGCACGCCCTCGGTGGCGTAGAGGTCCTTGATCCCAAGCGGGATACCCTCCAGCGCGCCGCCCTCGTTCTTCGCCAGGCGTGCGTCGGAGGCGGTGGCCATCTGGCGCGCCCGGTCATGGGTCACGGCGACATAGGCATTGATGACCGGGTTGGCCTGGTCGATGGCGGCCAGGTATGCTTCGGTCAGTTCCACGGCGGTGAAGGCCTTTGCCTTCAACTGCTCGCGGGCTTCGGCAATGGTCAGTGCGGTCAGTTCGGTCATGATCGGAGGGTTCCGCGCAGCAGTTGGATTATTCGACGACTTTCGGCACGAGGAAGAAATTGTCCTCGGTTGCCGGGGCGTTGGCGACGATGTCGGCAGCCTTGCCGCCATCGGTCACCTCGTCGATGCGCTTCTTCATCTCCATCGGGATTACCGACGTCATCGGCTCGACGCCGGAGACATCGACCTCGTCGAGGTGTTCCACGAAGCCGAGAATGGAATTGAGCTTGCCGGTCAGGGCCGAGACGTCTTCCTCGGTGACGGCAATACGGGCCAGGCGCGCGACGCGCTTGACGGTGTCGAGATCGACGGACATGCGAATGCTCCGGCGCGTGAGTAACAACAGGATAATGCCCGGGCGACGACATCGCCCGGGCGTCTCACCCCCGGCTATAAAGCCACGGCCGGTCCGGCGCAACAATCAATGGCCGCTGCGCGGCAAAGCCGCCGGCTCAGAGGTCGACGGCCTCGCCGATCGCCGGGATGAGGACGTCCACGCCCGAGCCGTCCATCCCGGCGGTGAACTTCGAGGCATCGGGCTCGATGATCGGGAAGGTGCCGTAGTGGCAGGGAATGACGGTGGAGAACTTGAAATAGCGCTGGCAGGCCAGTGCCGCCACCGCGCCGCCCATGGTGAAGCGGTCGCCCACCGGCACGAGGCCGATATCGGGCTGATGCAACTCGTTGATCAGCGCCATGTCGGAGAAGATGTCGGTGTCGCCCATGTGATAGAGCGTCTTCTCGCCCGGCGCGTGCAGCACGAGGCCGAGCGGATTGCCGAGATAGACATTATCGCCGCCGCCGGTCTGGGTGGACGAGGAATGCTGGGCATGGACGAAGGTGGTGGTGAAGCCGCCGCAATCGACCGTGCCGCCCTGGTTGCCGGGGTTGAGCTTCTCCTGGGCAACGCCCTTGGCGGCCAGGTACATGGCGATCTCGAAATTGGCGACAAGCTGCGCGCCCGTTGCCTTGCAGATCTCCACCGCGTCGAGCAGGTGGTCGTCATGGCCATGGGTCAGCAGAACATGAGTGACGCCCTCGGCCGGACCTTCCCATCCCTTGCCCCAGGACGGGTTGCCGGACAGGAACGGGTCCAGGAGAATCCTCGCGTCGCCAAATTCGACGCGGAAGGCAGAATGGCCGTACCAGGTGAGTTTCATAGGGAACCTCCTCGCTTTTGATTTCACGGGAGAATAGAACCACGTCATGTGAAATCAATGCGGAGCCGGTGCGATGACGGTCATGACCATCGAGGAACTCGCCGAAAGCCTGCCGCAGGGCGCCACCGTCGCCGGCCTCGACCTCGGTACCAAGACCATCGGCCTTGCCGTTTCCGACCGGTCGCTCGCCTTCGCCAACCCGCGTCCGGTCATCGAGCGCAAGAAATTCAAGATCGACGCGGAAAAGCTGCTCGCCGCGGCGCAACGCGACGCCGTGCAGGCCTTCGTCATCGGCCTGCCGGTCAACATGGACGGCAGCAACGGTCCGCGCGTCCAGGCGACGCGGGCCTTCGTGCGCAACATGGAACAGCTGACCGAGATGCCTTTCGTCTACTGGGACGAGCGGCTGTCGACCGTGGCGGCGGAACGGGCATTGCTGGAAATGGACGTGTCGCGGAAGAAGCGGGAAACGCGCATCGATTCGGCGGCGGCGGCCTTCATCCTGCAAGGCGCGCTGGACCGCCTCCACGCCTTGTCAGGCGATCACTCGGCCGGGTGAAGCGTCGCCGCAGGGCGTTCCCCGGCGGCCTGCGTCTCGGCCATGGACGCGGCGGCAGCGGCGAGCATGGCGCGGGCCTTGCGGTCAACCCACCAGGCACGGATCAGCTTGCGGCGACGATAGGCATAGAGCGCCGCGATAAACAGCGAATCGAAGGCCAGGGCCTCCAGAATCAGCAGCGGGATCTTGTCCGGCGCAACGCCGAGCATCTCGCCGTAAAGCTCGAACACGGCGTCATGCAGCGCACGCGAGAGGAAGATCGTGCCGAAGTTCATGTCGTTGAGCGACAGGAAGTACCAGACGCCGAAAAGACCGATCGGGGCGGCCCAGAGGATGAGGATATAGCGCATCAGGATGGCCGCTCCCCTGGCTGTCCCCGCCCGCCAAGATGGGGCAGGACCGAATAGTGGGCGGCGTCGAGCGCCATACGCTGGATCACCTGGTTTTCCGTCCTGGCCTGCCGCGCCGCGAGGCGCGCCTTCTCGGCTTCGGCGGCAAAGAGGCAGGCCGACAGGGCCGCGATCTGCAGCACGGCGGCCTGGACCAGCGCTCCGGCACTGATGCCGGCAAAGACCAGCAGGCTGCTGGCGGCCAGCAGGATGGCGCCGGCATAGGCGACCTGGAGAACGGTCCCCGATTCGTCGCGCTCGGCATCGTCTTCCAGAAGCAGCGCGGCAAAGGCCCAGAGGAAGCCGGCCGCGACGGCGCCGGTGGCGACCGCGAAACCGAAGGTTCCGAACCGGCCAAGCGCCAGGCCCGCGTCCGCCGGAACGAAAGGCACCATCATCGCGCCCTGCCCCACGCCGAGGATCGACATGGCGGAGAGGACGTAGAACGTCATCCAGAAGAAACAGGTGGCGATGGCGAACAGGCGCGGCATGGGGGCTCCCTTGATCGCCTCGACAGTGAACGCCTGAAGGTTAACGCGCAATGGAAACCATTCGTTAAGGTTAACGGCGCGGCGGCAGCCGGTGGAAAAAGACGATTGCCGCCCCTTCCAAAGGCAGACATAACGGCATCATGATCGCCACATTCGAAAGCCTTTTGCCCATCTTCCTGCTCATCATTGCCGGAAACCTGCTGCGCCGGTCTCCGTTGATCGACCAGGAGGCTTGGACCGGGCTGGAGCAGATCGGCTTCTGGTTTCTCTACCCTGCCCTGCTGTTTGCCTCGATCCTGAAGGCCGATTTCTCGCGGCTGGCGCTCGGACCGCTGATCTTCTCCCTCGTCGCCGCGCTGACCATCGCCATGGTCGCCGTGCTGGCGCTGTGGCCGGTCTTCCGCTCGTCCGGCCTGATCGATCGCGGCGAATTCTCGACCGTCTACCAGACGGCGCTGCGCTGGAACGGGTTCATGGCGCTCGCCATCGCGCAGAAGCTCTTTCCGCCGGAAGGTGTTGCCGTCGTGGCCCTGTCGATGGCCGCCATCGTCATTCCGATCAATCTCGTCAGCGTGCTGGTGGTCACGCGGTTCGGCGATTCGTCGGCGGACTGGGGCACGATCGGCCGGCGCATGGCCACCAATCCGCTGGTCCTGTCGGCGACCGCGGGGCTGCTCGCCCGCTTCATCCCGGGCGGCCTGTACGGGCCGCTGGACGTCACACTCGACCTCGTCGCCCGGGCAGCGCTCGGCATGGGCCTCATCGCCATCGGCGCCGGTCTCAGGCCGAGCGACATGTTCAGCGCGCGGCCGGCGCTATGGATCCCGGTCGCCATCAAGCTGGTCGCCTACCCGGCCCTGCTGGTCGGCACCGGCGTGCTGATCGGTGTCGAGGGACAAAGCCTGATGTGGCTGGCGCTTTGCGGCAGCGTGCCGACGGCGATGAACGGCTACCTGCTGGCCAAGCAGCTCGGCGGCGACGCGCCGCTCTATGCGGCGACCGTGACCATGCAGACGGCGGTCTCGTTCTTTTCGATCCCGGCGGTGCTGGCCGTCGCCGGATCCCTGGCGGGATGATCAATCGGAGCCGGGATAGAGCGAATCGATGACGACGGACGCGTCGTGGCGGGCATCGAGCATGCCGTAGGTGGCGCGCCACTGGCCGCCGAGGCGGGTATCGATGAAGGCATCTGCGACCCGTCCGGCCCCGATGCGCCGCAGTTCCGCGGCGGCGGCGGCCAGCGCGAGCTGCTCGGTGAGGATGCGGGCCGATCCCTCGTCCGTGGCCGCCACCTGCATGGCAGCGCGCAGGACGTCGATCGTTCCCCGCCCGGCGGCGCCGAGGTCGGCCTCCAGCCCGGAAATCACCCGTTCGAAGAGTGCCGGGCCGCGCTTCAGCACGCGCAGCACGTCCAGCGCCATGACGTTGCCGGAGCCTTCCCAGATCGCATTGACCGGGGCCTCGCGATAGTAGCGGGCCAGGTTCCAGTCCTCGACGTAGCCGTTGCCGCCAAGGCACTCCATGGCCTCGTAGATGACCGGCGGGGCGATCTTGCAGACCCAGTACTTGACGACGGGGGTCATGGCGCGGGCAAAGGCGGCCTCGCGCTCGTCCTGCGCCGCAAGGTCGAAGGCGCGGGCCAGCCGCATGGACAGGGCGACGGCCGCCGCCACGTCCAGCGCCAGGTCGGCCAGGACACGGGCCATCAGCGGCTGATCGGCCAGCGCGGTGCCAAAGACCTTGCGATGGCGCGCGTGGTGCACGGCTTCGGCGAGCGCGGCGCGCATGAGCGCGGACGACCCCAGCGCACAGTCGAGACGGGTGAGCGTGACCATGTCCATGATGGTGCGAAGCCCCTCGCCCGGCGCGCCGACGGCCTGGGCGACGGCACCCTCGAACTCCACCTCGGCCGAGCCGTTGGAACGGTTGCCGAGCTTGTCCTTCAGTCGCTGGAAGCGGAAGCCGTTCATCGAGCCGTCGGCAAGCACGCGCGGAGCGAGGAAACAGGTCAGCCCCTCCGGCGCCTGGGCCAGCACCAGGAAGGCATCAGACATGGGCGCGGACATGAACCACTTGTGGCCCGTCAGCCGGTAGAGATCCTTGCCGGCAGGTTCGGCGCGGGTGGTATTGGCGCGAACGTCGGTGCCGCCCTGCTTCTCGGTCATGCCCATGCCAAGCGTGAGCCCGGCCTTGGCCGCCGGCGGCCTGGCGGTGTGGTCATACTTGCGCGATGTGATGCGCGGCGCCCATTCGCGAAACAGGTTGGGGCTCGCCATCAGCGGCGCCAGCGAGGCGCTCGTCATCGTCAGCGGGCACAGGTGCCCCGATTCGAGCTGGCCGATGAGGTAGAAGCGCGCGGCACGCGCCTGGTGGCGGATGCCCTTTTCAGACGGCGTGTTCTCCCAGATCGACGAGTGCAGGCCGGCGCCGACCGAACGGCGCATCAGCGCATGGTAGGCCGGGTGATAGTCGACCTGGTCGACGCGATGGCCCTGGCGGTCATGGGTCTTCAACACCGGCGGGTAATCGTTGGCCAGGCGCGCGGTCTCCTGCGCCTCGCCGGTGAGCACGAAACGGCCAAGCTGGTCGAGGTCGCGGCGGACCTCGTCCGGGAAGGACTCGGTGATCTGGACCAGGAGCGGATCGGACCGCCAGGCATTGCCCCCCGTGAACGGCGGCGTCTGGTTCAGCACCTCATGCGTGGCCACGACCGGCCTCCCTGTTTCTGCCCTGCTGGACCGCGGACTGCGCGAATCCTTCCCCCGTCTTATAAACAGACTGGGCGCGCCGGGCGACAGGTGGCGGGCCGCGGCGGGGAGAAATTCGCGGGCCGGATCGCGGCCCCGACGGTCAGCCGGCCAGCAGGTCTTCCTCGAAGGGAAAGCGCGACAGCAGTTCGATGCCGGTCTGCGTGACCAGAACCTGCTGCTCCAGCTTCACGCCCTGGGTTCCGCCGGCCGCGCCGACATAGCTTTCCACGCACAGCGTCATGCCGGGCTCGATGACGCCGTCATAGCCGGCATCGGGGAAGTCGCCGCGGTGATAGAGATAGGGGTATTCGCCGGTCATGCCACAGCCGTGGGCTGAGAGGTAGTAGCGGTTGGCGTGATATTTCTCCGGAATGTCCCAGGCACGGTAGGCGTAGTCGCGAAAGGTCAGGCCCGGCTTGAGGATGGCCATGTTGTGATGCACCTGCTCGTAGGCCACGCGGTAAAGCTCGCGCTGCTCGGCGGTGGGCCGGCCCGGGCCGGAATGGAAGGTGCGCGAGAAGTCGGAATAGTAGCCATGGCAGCCGACGACGTCGGTGTCGAGCGCGATCAGCTCGTTCTCGCCGATGACATGGTGCGCCGTTTCCTGAAACCACGGGTTGGTCCGCTGGCCGGCGTTGAGAAGCCGGGTCTCGCAGTAATCGCCGTTCTGCTCGATGACCGACTTGTGCAGCACGGACCACAATTGCGTCTCGGTAAGACCGGGGCGGATGGCCTCGCGGAGCTTGCCGACGGCGATCTCCGTGGCGCGCAGCGAGGCGTTGACGCATTTCATCTCCTCGGCGGACTTGATGGCGCGGGCCATTTCGACCGGCTCCTGGGCATCGACGATGCGCAGCCCGCTGTCGCCAAGCGCGATGGCCGTCCCGGCGTTCATGCGCTCCATGCCGAGCGTCGCGCCGCGTCCGCAGAGCTGCGTGACCAGGCCGGCCATTTCATGGGCCCAGGCGCGTTCGCGGGCGGCGATATCCGGTCCGGCGGCAACGAAGCTGGCCGTGCGCGCGGGGCGCACCTCGTCCACGGTCTCGTAGCCGTCAGCGAGGTGTTCGCAGCCGGTGAACTCAAACAGGATCGAACGGTCCGCCGTCAGCAGCAGGTAGCGGGCCGGCCCGTTGCGCTGGCTGAAAATCTGCATGTTGCGCGTGCCGGTGGCGTAGCGGATGTTGACCGGGTCGGACAGGATGACGGCATCGATGCCGCGGCGCGCCATCTCGGCGCGCACCCGGCCCTGCCGGTAGAGGCGCACGGCCTTCAGGTCGATGCCTTCGCTTTCCGGCGCCCGGTCGAGCAACGCGATATCGGAAAGGTCGCTGCGCCCGGCATGCCAGTCGAGTATGGTCATTCGCGTCGTCTCTTCCCGTTGCTGCAGCCTGTTGCCCACACCATGGCCAAGGCGGCGCCCGGTCAATCACCTGTTTGAGACAGGAAGTGGAAGCATTGCGACCCGCTGCCGGGCGCGGACCGGCAAAAAGGCGTTGGTAACCGGTCCGGACCGGCACGCGGCGCTTGCGACCGGGCGATGGCGGCCCTATAGCACCCTTTCAAGATGACCCACGATCCTGACTTCCCCGTTTATCCGCACCGGCACCTGCTCGGCATTGCCGGGCTGACGCCGTTCGACATCGACCTGCTGCTGAACCGCGCCGAGCGGGCGGTGGCGCTGTCGCGCCAGACCGACAAGAAATCGTCGGTGCTGCGCGGGCGCACGCAGATCAACCTCTTCTTCGAGGCTTCGACCCGGACGCAATCGTCCTTCGAACTGGCCGGCAAGCGGCTCGGCGCCGACGTGATGAACATGTCGGTCGCGTCCTCGTCGGTGAAGAAGGGCGAGACGCTGATCGACACGGCGATGACGCTGAACGCCATGCGGCCGGACGCGCTGGTGGTGCGGCACGCATCTGCCGGCGCCGTCGCGCTTCTGGCCCAGAAGGTCGGCTGCGCGGTGGTCAATGCCGGCGACGGCGCGCATGAGCATCCCACCCAGGCCTTGCTCGACGCGCTGACGATCCGCCGTGCCAAGGGCACCATCGGCGGGCTGACCGTGGCGATCTGCGGCGACGTGCTGCATTCCCGCGTGGCCCGCTCCAACATCATCCTGCTCAACGCCATGGGCGCGCACGTGCGGGTCGTGGCGCCCTCGACGCTTCTGCCGTCCGGGATCGGAAAGATGGGGGTGACGCCGTTCCACTCGATGGCGGACGGGCTGAAGGACGCCGATGTCGTGATGATGCTGCGGCTGCAGCGCGAGCGCATGGCCGGCGCCTCGGTGCCGTCGGTGCGCGAGTACTTCCGCTATTTCGGCCTTGACGCGGCCAAGCTGAAACTGGCGAAGCCCGACGCGCTCGTCATGCACCCGGGCCCGATGAACCGGGGCGTGGAAATCGCCTCGGAAGTCGCCGACGGGCCGCAGAGCATGATCCAGGAACAGGTGGAAATGGGCGTGGCGGTGCGCATGGGCGTGCTGGAAGCGCTGCTCGATCCGCGCAAGAACCCGGAGGCGGGCCGATGACCAGCGCAACCGTTCTTTCCGGCGCCCGGATCGTGGACCCGTCACGCGGGATGGATGCCACCGGAACCGTCATCATCCGCGACGGGCGTATCGCTGCGGCCGGACCCGAGGCGCTGAACCAGGGCGTGCCCGAGGGCGCGTCCGTGATCGATTGCGCTGGCAAGACGGTGATCCCGGGCCTCGTCGATGGCCGGGTCTTCGTCGGCGAACCGGGCGGCGAACACCGCGAGACGATCGCCTCGGCCAGCCAGGCCGCGGCGGCCGGCGGCATCACCTCCATCGTCACCATGCCGGACACCGACCCGGTGATCGACGACGTCGCGCTGGTGGAATTCGTGCTGCGGACGGCGCGCGACACGGCCAGCGTCCATGTCCATCCCGCCGCGGCCGTGACCAAGGGCCTGGCCGGCAAGGAAATGACCGAGATCGGCCTGCTCAGCGAAGCCGGCGCGGTGGCCTTCACGGAGGGGCGCCACACGCTGGCCTCGTCGCTGGTGATGCGCCGGGCGCTGACCTACGCGCGCGATTTCGGCGCCGTCATCCTGCACGAGACGCAGGACAAGGATCTCGCCTCGGCCGGCGTCATGAACGAGGGCCTGTTCGCTTCCTGGCTCGGGCTGCCGGGCATTCCGCGCGAGGCCGAGCTGATCCCGCTGGCACGCGACCTGATGCTGGCCCGCCTGACCGGCGGAGCCTACCATGCGGCCAAGATATCGACCAGCCTGTCGGCCGACGCCGTGCGCCTGGCCAAGACCGAGGGCGTGAACGTCACGGCCGGGGTCTCGGTCAACCACCTGTCGCTCAACGAGAACGACATCGGCGAGTACCGGACGTTCTTCCGGCTCTCGCCGCCACTGCGCGACGAAGACGACCGGCGGTCGATGATCGAGGCGGTGCGGGACGGCACGATCGACGTGGTCGTCTCATCCCACGACCCGCAGGACGTGGACACCAAGCGCCTGCCCTTCGCGGACGCCGAAATCGGCGCCGTCGGCCTGGAAACGATGCTGGCGGCCATGCTGCGTCACCACCACAACGGCGACCTGCCGCTGCTGCGAATCATCGAGGTGCTGTCGACCGCCCCGGCGAAGCTTTTCAAGCTGGAAGCGGGCAGCCTCCGGCCCGGCGCGGCGGCCGACCTCGCCATCGTCGATCTTGACGAGCCATGGCTTGTGCGCGAGGCGGATCTGCGCTCCAAATCGAAGAACACCTGCTTCGAGGGGGCGCGCATGCAGGGACGGGTCCTGCAAACAATGGTTGCAGGAAAGACGGTTTTCAAACAAGAATAGGCTGCGGCCCCTGAAGCCGCACCGGAAGGGACGGACATGATCGGGCCATTCGACATCCAGGCAAATGGCGCAGGGCTGCTGCTTGCGCTGGCGCTCGGCTACCTGAGCGGGTCGATCCCGTTCGGACTGATCCTGACGCGCATGGCCGGCCTTGGCGACGTCCGCTCCATCGGGTCGGGCAATATCGGCGCGACGAACGTGCTGCGCACCGGCAACAAGAAGCTCGCCGCGCTGACGCTGCTGGCCGACGCGCTCAAGGGCACGGTGCCGGTCCTGGTGGCCTCGCGGTTCGGGCAGGAATTCGGGCTGTTGGCCGGCTTCGGCGCCTTCCTCGGCCATCTCTACCCCGTCTGGCTGAAATTCAAGGGCGGCAAGGGCGTGGCCACCTATCT
Source organism: Zhengella mangrovi (assembly GCF_002727065.1). Lineage (GTDB taxonomy): Bacteria > Pseudomonadota > Alphaproteobacteria > Rhizobiales > Rhizobiaceae > Zhengella > Zhengella mangrovi. The sequence continues at coordinate 347,828 of NZ_PDVP01000002.1, forward strand.
CGGCGTCCTGCTCGGGGCAAGCTGGCAGGGCCTGCTGGTCTTCGCGGCCACCTGGCTCGGCATGGCCTTCCTGTTCCGCTATTCCTCGCTTGCCGCGCTGACGGCCGCCGTCGTCGTGCCGGTCGCGCTGTGGCTGCTCGGCCAGACCGGGCCGGCCGTGCTGTTCGCGATCATGAGCGCGATCGTCTACTTCAAGCATCGCCAGAACATCTCCCGGCTTCTCGCTGGCACGGAATCGAAAATCGGTTCGAAGGGCTGATGGACAGCCGGGCCTCGCCATTGCGCCTGAGCGACCGCCAACGCCTGCAATGGCTGCGGCTGATCCGCACGGAGAATGTCGGGCCGGCCACGTTCCGCGACCTGATCAACCGCTACGGATCGGCCAGCGCCGCGCTGGAGGCCCTGCCCGGCCTGGCCGCGCAAGGCGGCGCCAAGCGGCTGCCGCGCATCCCGCATGAAACGGAAATCGAACGGGAGATCGAGGCGGCGCAGAAGGCGGGCGTGACCTTCGCGGCCATTGGCGAAGCCTCCTACCCGGCCATGATGAAGACCATGCCAGCGCCACCGCCGCTGATCAGCCTGCGCGGCGATCCGGCGGTCTTCCGGCTTCCCGCCATCGCCATCGTCGGTGCGCGCAATGCCTCGCTTTCCGGCGTCAAGATGGCGCGCGTCCTGGCCCGCGACCTGTCGATGAAGGGCCAGGCCGTGATCTCGGGCCTGGCGCGCGGGATCGACACGGCGGCCCACGAAGGCGCGCTCGACGGCGGGACGGTAGCCGTTCTCGCCGGGGGCCTCGCGCATCCCTACCCGCCGGAAAACATCCCGCTGATGGAGGCCATCGCGGCCAGCGGCGGCGCGGTCGTGTCGGAAATGCCCTTCGACTGGCAGCCCCGGGCGCAGGACTTCCCGCGCCGCAACCGGCTGATCGCCGGCCTTGCCATGGGCCTTGTCGTCGTGGAAGCGGCCAAGCGCTCCGGTTCGCTGATCTCCGCCCGACTGGCCGGCGAGATGGGGCGCGTGGTCTTCGCCGTCCCTGGTTCGCCGCTCGACCCGCGCGCAGGCGGATCGAACGGGCTGCTCAAGGATGGCGCCGTGCTGGTGACCGACGCCGAGGACATCCTGGCCCACCTGGCGCCCATGGCCGGCGGCCAGCGCGACCTCTTCGCCCCTCCCGACACGCTGGAAGAACAGGAAGACCTGATGCCGGCGCCGCCACCTGGAGACGACGGGCGAACCCGCGTCATCCAGGCTTTGGGCCCCACACCCGTCCACGTGGACGAGGTCATCCGCCACACCGGGCTGAAACCCGCCGAGGTGCAGCTTGTGCTTCTCGAACTCGACCTGGCGGGCCGGCTGGAACGCCATGCCGGCAACCAGGTTTCGATCATCCTTTGATGGTCCGGCTGGCCGCAAGACACGCCGCCGGACCCTCACCCTGTCCCCGTCCGGAGCCATACCGAACCTCGTCGAGGCGCCGCGATGCTCTCTCCTTGTTCCGGTGCGAAACCAGTGTCCACTTTCGCTGGACTTGCTCTTTCCTCCCGCAAGTCCGGACGCGAAACCGGTGTCCACTTTCGCTGGACTTGCTCTTTCCTCCCGCAAGTCCGGACGCGAAACCGGTGTCCACTTTCGCTGGACTTGCTCTTTCCTCCCGCAAGTCCGGACGCGAAACCGGTGTCCACTTTCGCTGGACTTGCTTTTCCCTCCCACAAGTCCGGACGCGAAACCGGTGTCCACTTTCGCTGGACTTGCTTTTCCCTCCCACAAGTCCGGACGCGAAACCGGTGTCCACTTTCGCTGGACTTGCTTTATGCAGACCGGGCGGCCGGCCGCTCCCGGTCGTCGCCGACCTCGAGACGCCGCGGCCGCTTGCCCCGGATGATGTCGGAACATTCGATGTAGGCCATCTCGATGAGGTAGCCGAGCATGTCGCAACGCTCCGCCTGTGCCATCAGCCGCATCTGGCCGAGCATGGCCTGGACGTAGTCGAGCGTGTCGGACCGGTCGTGAAGGTGCTGAGACATGCATTCATTATCCTTCCGGGATCGACCGTGAGGCCGCCGTGCTGCGTTGTTTTCCGCCCGCGCCACCTGCCTGGCGCGAGAGAAATGATAATGCAACCTTTGATATTTTCAACCCCGATTGAATTAATCTAAAAGTTGCATCGACAGGCAGGTGCCAAACGCTTTGTTCGGCCATCGGGCTTGACCTCGACGAAATGCGCAGCCATTTGACGACGCAGTTCCAACCTGCCACAAGGCAGGACTTCGAACGCGGCCAACAGCAGTTTTCCGGGATTTTCATGGACGTCGTGATTGTCGAATCGCCGGCCAAGGCGAAAACGATCAACAAGTATCTGGGCAAGAACTACAAGGTTCTGGCTTCCTTCGGCCATGTGCGGGACCTTCCGCCCAAGGACGGTTCGGTGCGCCCGGACGAGGACTTCTCCATGTCCTGGCAGGTGGACGGCGCGTCCTCCAAGCGGCTCACCGAGATCTCCAAGGCGGTCAAGGAAGCAGATTCGCTGTTCCTGGCAACCGACCCGGATCGCGAGGGCGAAGCGATCTCGTGGCACGTGCTGGAAGTCCTGAAGCAGAAGAAGGCGATCAAGGACAAGCCGGTTCGCCGCGTGGTGTTCAACGCGATCACCAAGAACGCCGTGCTGGAAGCGATGGCCAATCCGCGCGAGATCGACGCGCCGCTGGTCGAAGCCTACCTGGCCCGGCGCGCGCTCGACTACCTGGTCGGTTTCACGCTGTCGCCGGTTCTCTGGCGCAAGCTGCCCGGCGCCCGCTCGGCCGGACGCGTGCAATCGGTGGCGCTGCGCCTGGTCTGCGACCGCGAGGCGGAAATCGAGCGCTTCGTCCGCGAGGCCTACTGGCTGGTTGCCGGCACCTTCCTGACGCCGCGTGGCGATTCGTTTGCCGCACGCCTGATGACCTTCGACGGCCAGAAGGCGCAGAAGCTCGACATCACCAGCGCCGAGCAGGCCGAGGCGATCCGCAAGGTCCTGGACGGCTCGTCCTTCAAGGTGGCCTCGGTCGAGGCGAAGCCCGCCAAGCGCAACCCTGCGCCGCCCTTCACGACGTCGACCCTGCAGCAGGCGGCCTCGTCGCGCATCGGCTTCGGCGCGACCCGCACCATGCAGGTCGCACAGCGGCTCTACGAGGGCATCGACATCGGCGGCGAAACGGCCGGTCTCATCACCTACATGCGTACCGACGGCGTGCAGATGGCGCCTGAGGCGATCGCGGCGGCACGCGAGACCATCGGCAAGGAATTCGGCGCCAAGTACCTGCCGGAGAAGCCGCGCCATTATTCCACCAAGGCAAAGAACGCGCAGGAGGCCCACGAGGCCATCCGGCCGACGGACTTCTCGCGGACGCCGGCCTCGGTGCGCTCGTTCCTCGACAATGACCAGTTCCGGCTCTACGAGATGATCTGGAAGCGGGCGATCGCCAGCCAGATGAATGCCGCCGAACTGGAGCGCACGACCGTGGAGATCATCGCTTCGGGCGGTGGCAAGACGGCCGAGCTGCGCGCCAACGGCCAGGTGGTCCGCTTCGACGGCTTCCTGGCGGCCTACACCGAAAGCCGCGACGAGGATTCGCAGGACGAGGAGGAAGGCCGCCTGCCGGAGATCAGGTCCGGCGAGACGGTCAACCGCGAGTCCATTGACGTGACCGAACATTCGACGGAGCCGCCGCCGCGCTATTCGGAAGCCTCGCTGATCAAGAAGATGGAAGAGCTCGGCATCGGCCGCCCTTCCACCTATGCCGCGACGCTGCAGACCCTGCAGGACCGCGACTACGTGACGATCGACAAGCGCCGGCTCATCCCCGGTTCCAAGGGACGGGTTGTCACCGCCTTCCTCGAAAACTTCTTCCGCCGCTACGTGGAATACGATTTCACGGCGGATCTGGAGGAAAAGCTCGACGAGATCTCCGACGGCAAGCTCGCCTGGCGCGATGTGCTGCGCGATTTCTGGCGCGATTTCACTGCCGCCGTGGACGAGACCAAGGAATTGCGCGTTTCCGACGTGCTGGAAGCGCTCAACGAGGAACTGGCCCCGCTGGCCTTCCCGGCCCGCGAGGACGGCTCGGACCCGCGCATCTGTCCGAAGTGCGGCACCGGCCAGCTTTCGCTGAAGCTCGGCAAGTACGGTGCCTTCGTCGGCTGCTCGAACTATCCGGAGTGCGGCTTCACGCGGCAGCTCGGCGAGACGGGCGAAGGCGGCGGCGACGGGGCAGGACTGGAAGACGGCAACAAGGTGCTCGGCAACGACCCCTACACCGGAGAGGAAATCACCCTGCGCTCGGGCCGCTTCGGCCCCTATGTCCAGCGCGGCGACGGCAAGGACGCCAAGCGGTCCAGCCTGCCGAAGGGCTGGCAGCCGGCCGACATGGACCATGAGAAAGCGCTGGCGCTGATCAACCTGCCGCGCGACGTCGGCGCACATCCGGAATCCGGCAAGATGATTTCCGCCGGTCTCGGCCGCTACGGTCCGTTCGTTCTGCACGACGGCACCTATGCCAACCTGGAGAGCATCGAGGACGTGTTTTCCATCGGGCTGAACCGGGCGGTCTCCGTGCTGGCGGAGAAGGCCGCCAAGGGCGGGCGCGGCCGCGGCAAGCCGGCGGCGCTCAAGGAACTGGGCGACCATCCCGACGGCGGACCCGTGACCGTTCGCGACGGACGCTACGGACCCTATGTGAACTGGGGCAAGGTGAACGCAACCCTGCCGAAGGACAAGGATCCGCAGTCGGTGACGATGGACGAGGCGCTGGCGCTGATCGCCGAAAAGGCGGGCAAGTCGAGCGGCGCCAAAAAGGCGGCCGGCGGGCGCAAGACCGCTGCAAAGAAAACGACCACGAAGAAGACGGCGTCCAGGTCCAAGCCCGCCGCGAAGACGTCCGCCTGATGGCGCGCCGGCTTCCCGGCACCGGCAAATCGCGGGGCGACCGTCCGGCGCGCAACGACCACATGCCCTCCCGCGAAGAGATCCTTCGCTACATCGCGGAGAACCCGGATGCGGCCGGCAAGCGGGAACTCGCCAAGGCGTTCAACCTGAAGGGCGATGCGCGCGTCGAACTGAAGCAGATGTTGCGCGACCTGCAGGACGAAGGGCTGATCGAGAAACGGCGCAAGCGGCTGTCGCGGCCGGGCTCCCTGCCCCACGTGACCGTTCTGGACATCTTCGGACGCGACAGCGACGGCGGCCTGCTGGCCCGTCCCATGGAATGGGACGAGGCCGACAGCCCTGCCCCCGTGGTTTCGGTCCGGACCAGCCGCAATGCGCCGGGGCGCCAGCCGGGCGTCGGCGACCGGGTGCTGGCCAAGACATTTGCTTCCGACCGCGACGACGGGCCGGCCTATTCGGCGCGCGTCATGAAAGTGCTCGACAAGCGGCGCGACGCGGTGCTGGGCGTGCTGCGCGAGACGGCCGACGGCGGCCTGCGGATCGAACCGGTTGACCGCAAGCAGGCCGAACTGGTGATCGAGACCGAAGACCGCGGCGACGCGAAGCCCGGCGACCTCGTCGAGGTTCAGCCCGGGCGAAGCCCGCGCCACGGCCTCGGGCGCGGCAAGGTGACGGCCGTCATCGGCTCGGTGACCTCCGAAAAGGCGATCTCGATGATCGCCATCCATGCCCATGAAATTCCCCACGTGTTCCCGCCCGAAGTTCTGGCGGAAGCGGAGGCGGCGGAGCCGGCCACGATGGCGGGACGCGAGGACTGGCGCGATCTCGACCTGGTGACCATCGACCCGGCCGACGCCAAGGATCACGACGACGCCATCCATGCCGAGGCCGACCCGGACCCGGAGAACGCCGGCGGCCAGATCGTCACCGTCGCCATCGCCGATGTCGCGGCCTACGTGCGCTCCGGATCGGCGCTGGACCGGGAGGCGCTGAAGCGCGGCAATTCCGTCTACTTCCCCGACCGGGTCGTGCCGATGCTGCCGGAACGCATCTCCAACGACCTGTGCTCGCTGAAGGAGAACGTGGACCGGCCGGCACTGGCGGTTCGCATGGTCTTTTCGGCAAAGGGCCGGAAGCTGCGCCATTCGTTTCACCGCATCATGATGCGCTCGTCGGCCCGGCTCGCCTACACCCAGGCCCAGGCCGCCATCGACGGCGCGCCGGACGAGAAGACCGGTCCGATCCTGGACACGGTGCTGAAGCCGTTGTGGGACGCCTACCGCGTGCTTTCCAAGGGCCGGGCCAACCGCGAGCCGCTGGAACTGGACCTGCCGGAGCGCAAGATCCTGCTCAAGGACGACGGAACGGTGGACCGCGTCACGGTTCCCGACCGCCTCGACGCGCACAAGCTGGTCGAGGAATTCATGATCCAGGCCAATGTCTCGGCCGCCGAGACGCTGGAGACCAAAAGCCAGGCGCTGGTTTACCGCGTGCACGACATGCCGTCGCTGGCCAAACAGGAAGCGCTGCGCGAATTCCTGCGCACCGTCGGCCTGTCGCTGGCGCGCGGCGCGCAGTTGCGGCCGGCCCAGTTCAACACCATCCTCTCGGCCGTGGACGACACGGAAAACGAGGCGCTGGTCAACGAGGTGGTGCTGCGCAGCCAGAGCCAGGCGGTGTATTCGCCGGCCAACATCGGCCATTTCGGCCTCAACCTGCAGCGCTATGCGCATTTTACCTCGCCGATCCGCCGCTATGCCGACCTGATCGTGCATCGCGCGCTGATCCGGGCGCTGAAACTCGGGGCTGACGGGCTGACGCCCGACGAGGAAGCGCGCCTCGATGACACCTCGGCACTGATCTCGGGAACGGAGCGGCGCGCCATGGCGGCCGAACGGGAGACGGTCGACCGGCTGATCGCCTCGCATCTCGCCGACCAGGTCGGCCAGGTGTTCGACGGGCGCATCACCGGCGTGACCAAGGCCGGGCTTTTCGTGCAACTGCCGCAATTCGGCGCCGATGGCTTCATTCCCATCTCGACTTTGGGGCAAGAGTACTATCATTACGACGAGGCTGCGCATGCCGTGATCGGCGGTTCGAGCGGCGAAGGCTGGCGGCTGGGAGACAAGGTCGAGGTCGAACTGGTGGAAATCGCGCCGATGGCTGGCTCCATCCTGATGGAAATGGCCAGTGACGCGCGGCCGCTGCCGGGAATGACACGTTCCTTTCACAAGGCCAAGGCAGGGTCGCGCAAGCGGCCGGGAGTCGCCAAGGGCCGCTCCGGTGGCAAGGGAAGAAGACGATGACGCATGACATCCGGCATTTCGGCGGCGAAGCGCACACCGGGCGGCCGGCCCGGGACCTGGGACAGGCGATGTGGCGCGGCTGGCGCTGCCGCTGCCCGAACTGCGGCGAAGGCAAGCTTTTCAAGGGCTTCACGAAGACGGTGGATGCGTGCGCCCATTGCGGCGAGGAAATCCACCACCACCGGGCCGACGACCTGCCCGCCTACCTCGTCATCTTCATCGTCGGCCATATCGTCGTCGGCGCCTTCATGGGCGTGGAGCGGATCTATTCGCTGACCAACTGGCAGCACCTGGCGATCTGGGTGCCCCTGACCGTGCTGATGTCGATCGCCATCCTGCAGCCCGTCAAGGGGGCCGTCATCGGCCTGCAATGGGCGCTCTACATGCATGGTTTCGGTGGCGAAGACGACAAGCTCGACATCCATCCCGAACAGGACTGAACAGACATGGACGGACTGACACGCGCGCAGATCGACAAGGCGGAAAACAAGGACTTCGCGCTTGGAAAAGGTCCGCTGCGTCCGCGTGACGCGGCCACGCTGCTGCTGCTCGACCGCTCGGGAAGCAAGCCGAAAGTGCTGCTCGGCAAGCGGCATCACAAGCACGCCTTCATGCCCGGCAAGTTCGTCTTCCCGGGCGGCCGGACCGACCCGGCCGATGCCCGCGTGCCTGTTGCCGGCGATCTGCCGAGCCCGGAAGCCGACAAGCTCTTCGCCAGCACGCGCGCCCGGTTCACCCCGACGCGCGCCCGGGCCATCGCCATGTCGGCCGTGCGCGAAACCTACGAGGAAGCCGGGATCCTGATCGGCCACAGGCAGAATTATACGACGAAGGCCGCCGACTGGCAGGGGTTCTGCGCCCATGGCGTGGCCCCGTCGCTGGAAGGGCTCCGTCTCGTCGCCCGCGCCATCACCCCGCCCGGGCGCGTGCGCCGCTTCGATACGCGCTTCTTCGCCGTCTGGCGGGACAGTGCCGCGCTGGAACTGCCGGAAGGCGGCCCGACGCAGGAACTGGAAGAGCTGATGTGGCTCGATTTCGCCGACGCCGTGAAGGCCGACATCCCGATCATCACCCGCACCGTGCTCGAGGAACTCGGCAAGCGGCTGAACGCGGACCCGGAGCTTGCTCCCGGTGGACCGGTGCCCTTCTACCGCATGATCCACGGCCAGTTCCGGCGGGATGTTCTCTAGACCCGGGCCCTGCCCCTGAAACGGCGGAAACGACCCACATGCAGCCCGACTTCACGCATGATCTTGGGCCGGACGATGTGCAGTGGCGAGGGCTGATCGCGGCCGTGGCCTCGATCTCCGTCGTCGGCATCGCCATCGGTCTTGGCATGCCGCTGCTCTCCTTCGTTCTGGAGGCACGCGGCTTTTCGGCCGGCATGATCGGCCTGAACACGGCCGTCGCCGGCGTCGCCTCGCTGGCGGCCGCGCCCTTCGCGACACCTCTCGCCATCCGCTTCGGCATGGTCCCGGTCGTGCTCGCCATGCTCGCGGTCGGCGGGTTGTCGTTCAGCGGCTTCTACTTCGTCGAATCGTTCTCCGGCTGGTTCGTCCTGCGCGCGCTCCTGCATTTCGCGATCACGGTGCTGTTCATCCTGTCGGAATCCTGGATCAACCATTGCGCACCACCGGCGCGGCGCGGTTTCGTGCTCGGGCTCTATGCCACGGTGCTGTCGCTCGGCTTTGCCGCCGGGCCGTGGATTTTCGCGCAACTGGGATCCGGCGGGTTCCTGCCATTCGGCTTCACGCTGTGCCTGATCGCGCTGGCCGCCGTGCCCGTGCTCTTTGCCACGCGCGACGCCCCGGACCTCGCCGAGGAAGGCGGACTGTCCACGGGGGCCGATTTCTGGCGCTACATCGTGCTGGTGCCAACGGCAACCTTCGCCGTCTTCGTGTTCGGCGCCGTCGAGACGGGCGGCTTTGCCCTCTTCCCCGTCTACGGGCTGCGCATCGGCTACGGCGAATCGAGTGCCGCCCTTCTGCTGACCATGATCGGGCTCGGGAACGTGGTCCTGCAGATCCCCCTCGGCCTTCTCAGCGACCGCGTCCGCGACCGCCGGGTCATCCTGCTTGTCTGCGCGGTCATCGGGCTCGCCGGCATGATCGCGCTGCCGCATGTTGCCCACGACTGGTATCTGACCGCCGGCATGCTGTTCGTCTGGGGCGGCGTGGTCGCAGGCCTTTACACCGTCGGCCTGGCGCATCTGGGCTCCATGCTGACGGGCCGCCAGCTGGTCGCGGCCAACGCGGCCTTCGTCTTCTGCTACGCGCTGGGCATGCTGCTGGGACCGGCGGCGATCGGCGCCGGCATGGAAGTCGCAGGGCCGGACGGGTTCGCCCACGTGCTGGCCATTTTCTTTGCCGCCTACGTGGTGCTGGTGCTGGCGCGCCAGCTTTTCCGGCCACGAAAACCGGCCTGATCGTGCGGAGTTCACGCCTGCGGGCTTGACTTTCCCGCGCCGATCCGTATGTGTCGCGCACGAACGATTGCCGCGCCGGGTCCCCGTGCCCCTGGGCATGCGGTGTTCCCGAACAAGCAAGAACGGAAAAGACCATGGCCAAGGCTACCACGATCAAGATCAAGCTTCTGTCGACCGCCGACACGGGCTTCTTCTACGTCACGAAGAAGAACAGCCGCACGATGACGGACAAGATGACGAAGCGCAAATACGACCCGATTGCGAAGAAGCACGTCGACTTCAAGGAAACCAAGATCAAGTAATCCGGTTTCCAGCCAGACATTCCTAAAAACGCCGCCCTCGCCAGGCGGCGTTTTTGTTTGCGCTCGCGGCACCGGCAAACTCGCGCCGGAGGACGCGAAGTCCTTCATTCAACATCTTGATTTTCAAGGAGAATGGGGGCCGACCGGAATCTGGCAGCGGTACGAGGAGGCCACTGATCGCCAGCCCGGTCGGCCCACCCCACGGACCCAGGAGATGCGGCGGACCTGAGCTTCATGGGGTAAACATATCGCCCCACGGTTTTGGATCAGACCTACCCACAACTCGTAACGCGATTAATCGAGGGCAGGATGTTGCAATCCTATGGAAAAATCAACCATTTCTTAACGTTGCGGCAATGCTGACTCACAGGATGGTTAAAGGTAAAAGGCCAGCCATCGTCCGGCCGGAGACCTTGATCCCGCCCGAACAAGCCGTTTCTTCATCTTTTCAACTGTTTAAGCGGCTTCCGAGGAAGCGTGGGCAACCACGCGGTTGCGGCCGGTATTCTTGGCCTCGTACAGCGCCTCATCCGCCCTTTTCATGATCTGGGCGGGGTCTTCGTCGCTGCCCCGGAGCGAGGCGACGCCGATCGACACGGTGACGTCGATTTCGCGCCCGTTGCCGATCTCGAAGGCGGTGGCCTCGATCTGCGACCGGAGGCGCTCGGCGACCTTGTGGGCGATGTCGGCGGGCGTATCGGGCATGATGATGGCGAACTCCTCGCCGCCGTAGCGGCAGGCGAGATCGGCGCCGCGCACATGCCGCCGGATGCGGCGCGCGAACTCGCGGATCACGGCATCGCCTGCATCATGGCCATAGGTGTCGTTGACCAGCTTGAAGCGGTCGAGGTCCGTCATCATGATCGACAGCGGGCGGCCGCGATTGCGGGCACGTTCGAACAGGCGCTCCAGGTGCGTGTCCAGGTAGCGGCGGTTGTGCATGCCGGTCAGCGGATCGGTCACCGCCATCTCGATCGTCTGCGTGATCGACGCGCGAAGACCGTCGTTGTAGCGCTTGCGGCGGATCTGGGTCTTCAGCCGGGCCTTGAATTCCTGCGGCTCGACGGGCCGCGTCACATAGTCGTTGATGCCGATCTCGAGGCCCCGCGTGACCATTTCGTCCTGGTCGGCCTCGGCCACGAGGATGATCGGCGTGAAACGCGTGTGATCGACGGAACGCAGGTGCGAACACAGCCGCAGCGGATCGAAATCCGAAAACAGGGTGGAGATGACGATCACGTCAAAAGGCTTGTTGACCGCGTCGAAAAAGCCGGACTGCGGGTCGCTGGCGTGGGTGACGTTGCCCATGTCGCCCAGGACGGCCTGGAGGCGGGCTGCCGACGAGGCGCGCTCGTCGATGAGCAGGAACTCGGGCCGGCGCGCGTCTTCGGCGGCGATGCGACTGTTGAGCAGTTCATCGATGCCGATGTCGCGCGTGGTCGCTGCCCGCAGACGCAGTTCGTCTGACAGCGACTTCAGCCGGACGAGGCTCTTGACGCGGGTGATGAGCTGCAGGTCGTTGACCGGCTTGGTCAGGAAATCGTCGGCGCCGCATTGCAGCCCCTTCACCCGGTCGGCCGGCTGGTCCAGCGCGGTGACCATGACGACCGGAATCTGCGCCGTCTGCGGATCGGCCTTGAGACGGCGGCAGACCTCGAAGCCGTCGATCCCGGGCATCATGATGTCGAGCAGGATGACGTCGATCCGTTCGGCCTCCACGAGGGCCAGAGCCTCCTCGCCATTGGCGGCGGTGAAGACCTCGAAATATTCGGCCAGGAGACGCGCTTCCAGCAGCCGCACGTTGGCGGGAATGTCATCAACGACGAGGATGCGCGCGGTCATGAAGACTTTCCGGTTGCCAGCAGGTCACGGACGAACGCCATCAGGCGTCCCCGAGATAGGACTTGATCGTCTCGATGAACTTCGGAACCGAGATCGGCTTTGAAATGTAGGCTTCGCACCCGCCCTGGCGGATGCGTTCCTCGTCTCCCTTCATGGCGAATGCGGTGACGGCGATGACGGGAATGACGTGCAGATCGTCGTCCTGCTTGAGCCATTTCGTGACTTCGAGGCCCGAGACCTCGGGCAACTGGATGTCCATGAGGATGAGATCGGGGCGGCCCGCGCGGGCAAGGTCCAGCGCTTCCAGACCGTTGCGGGTCTGGATCGTTTCGTAGCCGCTGGCCTCGATGAGGTCACGGAAGAGCTTCATGTTCAGCTCGTTGTCTTCGACGATCATGACCTTTTTCGCCATGCCACTCCCCTGCTCCGCAGCCGTTCGGACCGTGTTTTCGCTGTGGATGAACAGCGGTTTCAGTCCGTGACTTCATCTCATCCTAATCCAATTTGATTTACGAAAGGCAAACCGGCACGGTGAAACACGCGCGGGCTGGCCAAGCGGAACGAACGGGAACCAGACCATCATGGCACGAACGCTTTCACCGGAAGAAGCCCAGGACATGGCGATCGCGGCGCTCGGTTTCGTTGCCGGCGACGACCGCCTGCTTCCGCGCTTCCTCGCCATTTCCGGCATCGAGGCGTCGCAGATCCGGGCCGCGGCCGCCGAGCCCGGTTTCCTGGCCGGCGTGCTCGGCTTCATCCTGGCGCACGAGCCCACGCTGATGGCATTCTGCGAGGCCCGGGGCATCCGGCCGGAAACCGTCGGCGCGGCGCAGCAGGCGCTGCCGGGCGGCGACAGCCGCTACGAGGCATCGACATGAGCGACGATCCGGAGACGGTGCGCCAGATCGCGGCGCTCTCGATGGACACACGGCCGTTGCTGGTGCTTGACGTGGACGAAGTCGTGCTGGAGTTCCTCGCGCCCTTCACCCGCTACCTCGACCACCGCGGCTACGGCTTCCAGTCGGAAAGCTTCCGCCTGCACGGCAATGTCGTGGAGACGGCCACGGGGACCGCCGCCGCGGCTGACACGGTCTCCGGCCTGCTGGATGACTTCTTCGCTGCGCAGGAAGACTGGCAGACGCCGGCCGCGGGCGTGAGCGCTGCGCTGGACCGGCTTTCCGGGCTGGCCGAAATCGTGATGCTGACGGCCATGCCGCACGCACACCGCGAACGCCGGCGGACCCTGCTCGACCGTCTCGGCATCCCGTTTCCGCTGGTGACGACGGAAAAGGCGAAAGGACCGGCCGTGGCCCTGCTCGCCGGCGAGCGGACCGCACCGGTCGCCTTCGTCGATGACATTCCCCACAACCACGCATCGGTGCAGAAGCATTTTCCGCGCGCCGGCCTGTTCCATCTCATGGCGCACGAAGGCATGCGGCGGTTGCTGCCGCCGCTTCCGCCAGGCGTCGTGGAAACGCGCGACTGGGCAGATGCATCGGCGAAGCTGGCGGCGGCACTGGCAGTTTGAGCCGGGGCAAACCGGTTTCACAGGGCCAGGCGGAGGAGTGGACGGCCCGGCTTTCGGCGTGCGACCTCGATAAAACCGGCCTTGAGGAAGACGCCCGTGGACCCGACGAACAACCCGGGCGACCGCGCCTGTTTTGCCCGGTCCATCGGACAGGCCTCAAGACATCGCGCGCCGCCCGCGCGGGCATGCGCGATCGCCGCACGAACCATGGCATGCGAGAAGCCCTGTCCGCGGACTGACGACTTGAAGAAGAAGCAGGAGACGGCCCAGACTGTCCTGTCCTCTGCCGGGGCATCGGGCAACGGCGCGCAGACACGATTCGCATTGTTCCACTGCGGGACGTCGGCGCGCGGCCCCACCTGCATCCAGGCTACCGGTTCGCCGTCCAGATAGCCGAGGAGACCCGGAGCCGGCCCCTTTTTCACACGCTGAAACATGTGATCACGCCTCTGCTCGTGATTCATGGCGTTTCGCTCTTTCGGCGGAAGCCGGAAATAGGTGCACCAGCAGCCGAAGCAGGCCCCCTGCGGCCCGAAAAGTGTCGCAAGATCATCCCAGCGATCGGGACAAAGAGGATGGATATCGAGTGTCATCGAGAAGCCCTCCCCATGCTTGCCCGGATACAGGGCAACGATATATGATTGCCTTTGTTCTGTTTACGTTCTCATGAGCCATGATGGTTGTCAACGATCCGGAAGCCGGTTTCTGCCGCGATTGCCTGCGCCTCCAGCGCGGTCCGGGACGGCGTTGCGAGGCCTGCGGCAGCCCGCGCCTGCTGCGCCACAAGGAACTCTACCGGCTGGCCATCGCGCATATCGACTGCGATGCATTCTATGCCTCGGTGGAGAAGCGCGACAGGCCCGAGGTCCGCGACCGCCCTGTCATCATCGGCGGCGGCAAAAGAGGAGTCGTTTCAACCGCCTGCTACATCGCGCGCATCCGCGGCGTGAAGTCGGCCATGCCGATGTTCAAGGCGCTGGAGGCCTGCCCGGACGCGGTGGTGATCAAGCCCGACATGGAGAAATACGCCCGTGTCGGCAAGGAGATCCGCGAGCGCATGCGCGCTCTGACGCCGCTCGTCGAACCGGTCTCGATCGACGAGGCCTTTCTCGACCTGACCGGAACGGAACGGCTGCACGGAGCCCCGCCGGCCATCGTGCTCGGCCGGTTCGTCCGTTCCATCGAAACCGAGATGAACCTCACCGTCTCGGTCGGCCTCTCCTACTGCAAGTACCTGGCCAAGCTGGCCTCGGACCTGCAGAAGCCGCGCGGCTTTTCCGTCATCGGCGAGGAAGAGGCCACGACGTTCCTGGCCGACAAGCCGGTGGGGATGATCTGGGGTGTCGGCAAGGCGCTGGAGGAAAGGCTGCGGGCCGACGGGATCACCCGCATCGGCCAGTTGCAGACCATGGACAAGGGCGATCTCATGGCACGCTATCATGCCATGGGCGAGCGGCTGTGGTCGCTTGCCCGCGGCGTCGACAGCCGCAAGGTGGACCCGCACCACGACATGAAGAGCATTTCCGCCGAGACGACCTTCAACGAGGACCTGTCGCGGCTTGACGATCTCGCGCCCGTGTTGCGCGCCCTTTCGGAGAAGGTCTCCGCGCGCCTCAAGGCCGGCTCGCTTGCCGGGCGTACCGTCGTGCTGAAGCTCAAGACGGCGGATTTCCGGGCGCGGACGCGCAACCGGCAGCTGGCGGATCCGACCCGCCTTGCCGACCGCATCTTCGCCACCGGTCTCGATCTTCTGAAAAAGGAAGTGGACGGCACCCGCTTCCGGCTCATCGGCATCGGCGTGGCGGACCTCGGCTCACCGGACCGGGCCGATCCCGCCGATCTCGTCGACACGGGTGCCGCGAAGCGGGCCAAGGCGGAGGGCGCCATGGATGTCCTGCGGGCAAAATTCGGCGGCAAGGCGGTGGAAACCGGCTACACCTTCGGCAAGGGCAGCCGAGGCAAGCCGCAGCGGGACCAGGATTAGGGGAATTCCGGTGACCGTGGACACCGGTCCACGGGCCTGGGCGCTGCGGTGGCTGAGCGTATCGCGACCCGCTGCCGCTTGGCCTGACACAAGGTCAGCAGTTCTCGCACCAGGTCTTCATCGGCAGGCCCTCGGCCATCCAGCCCCTCACCCGGGCATTGCCCGCGACGCCTCCCGTCACGTCGACCACGCCGGTCAGCCCCGCCTTTTCCAGGACGCCGGCGAGGTAGTTCGAGCGGTTGCCGGTGCGACAGATGAAGCCGACCGCCTTGCCGGGATTGCCCGCCAGCAGGGCCTTCAGCCTTGGCACGAAATCGCCGGCCGTCATGTCGATGGGCGTCGCCTGTTCGGGGATGCCTGTCTCGGCCCACTCCCCCGGCGTGCGGATATCGACAAGGACGAGGCTGCCCTTGCCGATGGCCTCATAGGCCTGGCGCGGGGTGATCTTCTCGGCGGCGAAGGTTGCAACGGCAGAGAAAAGCAGTGCCAGAAGGGCAGTCAGAATTCGCATGGACAGGCTCCCGTTGATCCGACGCGATGTGGGGTGCGGCCGGAACGGATCAACGCGGCAAACGGGCGCATGCGCCGCCCGCCCTCGTCAGACCATTTCCACCTCGATGACACCCGGAATGGCGCGCAGCGCGTTGGGCAGGCGTTCCTTCAGATCGAAGGATCCCGGGAGGCCGACCTCGACTTCGCCACCGCCATCGGGCTTGATGACGATCAGGCTGACCTGCCCTTCGCCCTGCCCGGACACGAGCTGCGAGGCGATCGACTGCAGGGGCGACGCGTCGCGGACGAAGATCCGCAGGGCCTTCAGCGAGGCTTCCGTCTTCTCGTTGTCGAGCAGTTGCACCGTCTGGATGCGGACGCGCACACCCTCCGGGTTGTCGCGGGCGGCCACCGTGATGACCACGGAATTGCCCGGCTCGAGCAGGTCGCGATATTTCAGCAGATCCTCGGAATAGAGCACCGCCTCGTACTGTCCGGTCGCGTCGGTAAGCATGACGATGCCCATGCGCGAGGCGCCGTTCTGGATGCGCCGTTCCTGCTTCGAGACGATGGTTCCGGCCAGGCGCCCGGCGCTGGCGCCGCGCTTCACGGCGGCGGAGAAATCGGCCCAGTTCTGCACGCGCATGCGCTTGAGGGTCTCGGCGTGTTCGTCAAGCGGGTGGGCCGACAGATAGAAGCCGACGGCCTGAAACTCGCGGTGCAGCTTTTCCGCCGAACTCCACGGCTCGCCGGCCGGAAGCCGCAGGGTTTCGGCCACGGCGCCACCGCCGCCGGAGAACATGTCGTGCTGGCCGGATGCCGCGTTTTCCGCCGCGCGCGCGCCCAGCCCCATCATCCGGTCGAGGCCGGCCATCATGTTCTCGCGCGGGTGGGAGAAGCAATCGAGCGCGCCGGCCGAGATGAGGCTTTCCAGCACCCGCTTGCCGACGATGCGCGGATCGATCCGCTCGCAGAAATCCTCCAGCGAGGCAAAGGGCTTTTCGGCGCGCTTCGCCTCGATGTGCCGCACCGCCGCCTCGCCGACCCCCTTGATGGCGGACAGCGAATAATAGATTCGGTTGTCGCCCACTTCGAAGAGATGGTGCGACGTCATCACCGACGGCGGCACGACCTCGATGCCGAGGCGCAGGGCATCCTGGCGGAAATCGTTGAGCTTGTCGGTGTTGTTCATGTCGAGCGACATGGAGGCGGCGAGGAACTCGACCGGGTAATGCGCCTTGAGCCAGGCGGTCTGGTAGGACACGACCGCATAGGCCGCGGCATGGGACTTGTTGAAGCCGTAGTCGGCGAACTTGGCCAGGAGATCAAAGATGAAATCGGCCTGGTTCTTCGACACGCCGCCCTCGACGGCGCCCTCGACGAAACGGACGCGCTGCTTGTCCATCTCGGCGCGAATCTTCTTGCCCATGGCGCGGCGCAGCAGGTCGGCTTCGCCGAGCGAGTAGCCGGAGAGCTCCTGCGCGATCTGCATCACCTGCTCCTGGTAGACGATGACGCCCTGCGTCTCCTTCACCAGGTGGTCGATCTTGGGGTGGATGGAGGCGATCTCCTCCTGCCCGTGCTTGCGCGCGTTGTAGGTGGGGATGTTCTCCATCGGACCCGGGCGATAGAGCGCCACGAGCGCGATGATGTCCTCGATGCAGTCGGGCTTCATGCCGATCAGCGCCTTGCGCATGCCCGCCGATTCCACCTGGAAGATGCCGACCGTCTCGCCGCGTGCCAGCATCTCGTAGGTGGGCGCGTCGTCGAGCGGGATCTTCGACATGTCGAGATCGACGCCGCGCCGGCGGACGAATTTCACCGCCGTCTCGATGACGGTGAGCGTCTTCAGGCCGAGGAAGTCGAACTTCACCAGGCCGGCCTGCTCCACCCATTTCATGTTGAACTGGGTGACCGGCATGTCGGAACGCGGATCGCGGTACATGGGCACCAGTTCCGACAGCGGCCGGTCGCCGATGACGATGCCGGCGGCATGGGTGGAGGCGTGCCGGTAGAGACCTTCCAGCTTCTTGGCGATATCAATCAGCGTGCCGACGATCGGCTCTTTCTCGATCTCCTCGGCGAAGCGCGGTTCGTCCGCCACCGCCTTTGCCAGCGGAACCGGATTGGCCGGGTTTGAGGGCACCAGCTTGGTCAGCCGGTCCACCTGGCCATAGGGCATCTGAAGCACGCGCCCGACGTCGCGCAGCACGGCGCGGGCCTGAAGCGACCCGAAGGTGATGATCTGGGCAACCTGGTCGCGGCCGTACTTGTCCTGGACGTAGTGGATGACCTCGTCGCGACGTTCCTGGCAGAAATCGATGTCGAAGTCGGGCATCGACACGCGTTCCGGGTTGAGGAAGCGCTCGAAGAGCAGGGAGAAGCGCAGCGGGTCGATGTCGGTGATGGTCAGCGCCCAGGCGACCAGCGAGCCGGCGCCGGAACCGCGGCCCGGTCCGACCGGGATGTCGTGCGCCTTGGCCCACTTGATGAAGTCAGACACGATGAGGAAGTAGCCGGGGAACTTCATCCGCTCGATGATGCCCAGTTCGTAGTCGAGGCGCTTCTCGTAGTCCTCGCGGGTATAGCCGGCGGACAGGCCCTGCGCTTCCAGGCGCCCGGCCAGGCCTTCGACCGCCTGTCGGCGCAGTTCGGCCGCCTCGGCCGCCACGACGGCATCGGCATCGGCCAGGTCGCCGCCGGTGAAGCGCGGCAGGATCGGCGCCCGGGTCTGGGCGAAGGCATGGCAGCGCCTGGCAATCTCGACGGTGTTGTCGATGGCCTCGGGCAGATCCTCGAACAGCGCGATCATCTCGGCCTGGCTGCGCAGGTAGTTGTCCGGCGTCAGCTTGCGGCGCTCGTCCACCGCGATCACCGTGCTCTCGGCGATGGCGATCAGGGCGTCGTGCGCGTCGTAATCCTCGCGGGCGGGAAAGAAGGCCTCGTTGGTGGCCACCAGCGGCAGCCCGTGGTCATAGGCAAGGCGAACCGTGGCCGCCTCCAGCGCGCGGTCCCACTGGCCGCAACGCTGCAATTCGACGTAGAGCCGGTCGCCGAACCACTGCCTGAGCGCCAGAAGCCTGGCCTCGGCCAGGCCGGCATGACCGGCCTTCAGTTCGCGGCCAACCGGGCCGTCGGGCCCCCCGGTCAGGCAGATGACGCCCTCGGACAATTCCTCGATCCAGGCCGGCGTGACATGGACCGGCTCGCCATCGCCGGTGGCCAGGTAGGCACGCGACACCAGGCGCACCAGATTGGCATAGCCGTCGACGCTGGCCGCGATGAAGACAAGCGACGGCAGGTTCTCCGGCTTGCGCCCCTGCCCGCGACCCGTCTCGTCGGCCTTGTCGGCAAAATCCACCGCCAGCTGGCAACCGATGATCGGCTGGATGCCGTCCTTCGACGCCTTCTGGGAAAACTCCAGGGCGCCGAAGAGATTGTTGGTGTCGGCAATGGCGATGGCCGGCGCCTCGTCCTTGAGTGCGTGGCCGATCACCTTGCCGAGGGGCAAGGCCCCTTCGAGCAGGGAATATTGCGAATGGACGCGCAAGTGAATGAACATCCGACCGCTGTCGCCCGGCCCTGCCATGACAGCTCTCCCTGCTTTCGAATCCCGATCTGAATGTCTCCAGTGTCGGCATCCGGACCCGTCCTGTCCAGCGCCACAAGCCGGGTTTCGGGTCAGCAGGAAAAAGTTTCCCCACCTTCGGCGTTCTCCGCGTTTCCGGACACCAAACCGTTGTCCGCTTTCGCTGGAATCGCGCCGGGCGGGGTACGCGATACAAACGCCTTACAGGGCGCCAATCCACATGGCGGACGCGACGATGAACATGGAAACGGAAACCAGCGAGGCAACGTCATAAATCAGGTCAGACATGGCATTTACTCCCTCTTGTTCGTTGTTTGTTCTTTTATTCCTGTTTTGTTCTCCCGTCAAGACGCGAAACGGAACGGGAACGTTTATTCCCGTTTCCCACAGCGGATGGTTAAGGAAGGGTTAGGAAAGCCCGGAACCGGCCGCTATCGGGCAGCGGCCGCCCGATGCGGGCCTGCCGCGGCGCGGGCCGGCGCCGGCCTCAGAGCGGTACGACCTTGCCGCCCTTCAGCGTGACGCGGCGGTCCATGCGCGCGGCGAGGTCATGGTTGTGGGTGGCGATCATCGTCGCCAGGCCGGAGTTGCGCACCAGTGCTTCCAGGGCGTCGAAAACGTAGGCGGACGTCACCGGGTCGAGATTGCCGGTCGGCTCGTCGGCCAGAAGGACCAGCGGTGCATTGGCCACGGCGCGGGCGATGGCGACGCGCTGCTGCTCGCCGCCGGAGAGCTCGGACGGCCGGTGATCGACGCGATGGCCGACCTTCATGTAGTCGAGCAGCTGGCGGCTGCGCTCGGCGGCATCGGCGCGCGCAAGACCATGAACCATCTGCGGCATCATGACGTTCTCGAGCGCCGTGAACTCCGGCAGAAGGTGATGGAACTGGTAGACGAAGCCAATGTCGTTGCGGCGGATGGCGGTGCGCTGGTCATCACCCAGACGCCCGCAGGCACGGCCGTTGACATGGACATCGCCGCCATCGGGGCGCTCCAGAAGGCCGGCGGTGTGCAGGAGGGTGGATTTGCCTGCGCCGGACGGGGCGACCAGCGCCACCATCTCGCCAGAGCGGAGCTGGAAATCGCAATCGGCCAGGATGTCCAGCCGCTTGCCGCCCTGCTCGTAGTGGCGGCTGACCGATTTCAGTTCAAGGACCGCCGTCATCACTCGTACCTCAGGGCATCGACCGGATCGATGCGCGCCGCGCGCCAGGCCGGGATGATGGTGGCGATGAAGGACAGGACCATGGCCATCACCAGAACCGAAACGGTTTCGCCGGCATCGATCTTGGCGGGCAGCTGGCTGAGGAAATAGAGGTTCGGGTCGAAGATCGTGGTGCCCGACAGCCAGGAGAAGAATTCGCGGATGGATTCGATGTTCCAGCAGACCAGGAGGCCCAGCAGCAGGCCGCCCAGGGTGCCGGTCAGGCCGATGGCCGAGCCGGTCATCAGGAAGATGCGCAGGATCGACCCCGACGTCGCGCCCATGGTGCGCAGGATGGCGATGTCGTGGCCCTTGTCCTTCACCAGCATGATGAGGCCGGAAATGATGTTCAGCGCGGCCACGAGCACGATCAGCGTCAGGATCATGAACATGACGTTGCGCTCGACCTGGAGGGCCGAGAAGAAGGCCTGGTTGCGCTGGCGCCAGTCGGACAGGAAAACGGGACGGGCGGCGGCCGTCTCAATCGCGGGCCGGAGGGCATCGACATCATCCGGGTTGTCGAGAAACACCTCGACCGACTGCACGCGGCCATCCATGTTGAAATAGAGCTGGGCCTCGGACAGCGGCATGTAGACGATGGAGGAATCGTAGTCCGACATGCCGATCTCGAAAATCGCCGTGACCGGGTAGGCCTTCACGCGGGGCGTGGTGCCCATCGGCGTGACGTCGCCGTCCGGCGAGACCAGCGTCAGCATGTCGCCGAGGGCAAGCCCGAGATTGTCGGCCATGCGCGCGCCGATCGCGACACCGCCGCTGGCCTCGAACCCGTCGAGAGAGCCCTGCTTGACGTTGCCGGACAGCATCTGGATCTTCGGAATGTCGGCATCGCTGACACCGCGGACCAGGGCGCCGGTGCCGGCACCGATGCGGCCGGACGCCAGGGCCTGGCCCTCGACCAGCGGCAGCGCGGCGCGAACGCCCTGAACTGCCGAGATCCGCTTCGCCACGGCCTCGTAATCGGTCATCGGGCTGTCGATCGGCTGCACGATGACGTGGCCGTTGACGCCCAGGATCCGGTCGAGGAGCTCGACTCGAAACCCGTTCATCACGGCCATGACGATGATGAGCGTGGCGACGCCCAGCATGATCCCGATGAAGGAGATCAGCGCGATGACGGAGACGATTGTCTCCTTGCGCCGCGACCGCAGGTAACGCAGGGCCACCATGCGTTCGAAGGCCGAGAACGGACCGGCGCCCGACGGCGCCGTCACGTTTGCGGAGGCCGCGTCCGTGGTCATGCGGCGCCGCCGAAGCGGGCGATGGCCGCGTCGATCGTCATCATTTCGCGTTCACCGGTGCGGCGGTTCTTCACCTCCACCTCGCCCGCGGCCACGCCCCGCGGGCCGGCGATCAGCTGGACGGGAATGCCGATCAGGTCGTGGGTGGCGAATTTCTGGCCCGCGCTGCGATCGGTGTCGTCGTAGAGGACGTCGAGCCCGGCAGCGGTCAACTCGCCGTAGAGCTTCTCGCTCGCCGCGTCGCAGGCCTCGTTGCCGGGCTTCATGTTGATGACGGAGAGATTGAACGGCGCAACCGCGTCCGGCCAGATGATGCCGTTCTCGTCGTGGCTGGCCTCGATGATCGCCGCGACGACGCGCGTCGGACCGATGCCGTAGGAGCCCATGGAGACGGGATGTTCCTTGCCGTCCGGGCCGGTGACCTTCGCGCCCATCGGCTCGGAGTATTTCGTGCCGAAGTGGAAGATGTGGCCGACCTCGATGCCGCGCGCGTTCATCCGGGCGCTTTCCGGCAGCGCATCCCACGCAGCCTCGTCGTGCATCTCGTCGGTGGCCGCGTAGGGCGTGGTCCACTGATCGACGATGCCGGCGATCTCGGCATCGTTGGTGAAATCAACATCGGCGCCGGGCGCCGACATGGACATGAAGTCGGCATGGCAGAACACCTCCGACTCGCCGGTCTCTGCCAGAATGATGAACTCGTGGCTCAGGTCGCCGCCGATGGGGCCGGTGTCGGCGCGCATCGGGATGGCCTTCATGCCCATGCGCTCGAAGGTGCGCAGGTAGGCCACGAACATGCGGTTGTAGGCCGCCCGTGCGCCCTCGTAGTCCAGGTCGAAGGAATAGGCGTCCTTCATCAGGAACTCGCGGCCGCGCATGACGCCAAAGCGCGGACGGACCTCGTCACGGAACTTCCACTGGATATGGTAGAGATTGAGCGGCAGGTCCTTGTAGGAGCGGACGTAGGAGCGGAAGATGTCGGTGACCATCTCCTCGTTCGTCGGACCATAGAGCATGTCGCGCTCGTGGCGGTCCTTGATGCGCAGCATTTCCTTGCCATAGTCGTCGTAGCGGCCGCTTTCGCGCCACAGGTCGGCCGACTGGATGGTCGGCATCAGGATCTCGACCGCCCCTGCCCGGTTCTGCTCCTCGCGAATGATGGTGTTGACCTTGCCCAACACCTTCAGCCCGAGAGGCAGCAGCGAAAAGATGCCGGCCGACTGCTGGCGGATCATGCCCGCACGCAGCATGAGCCGGTGCGACACGATTTCCGCTTCACGCGGATTTTCTTTCAGGATTGGCAGGAAGAAACGGGAGAGACGCATGGAAAGGTCCTGAATGGCTGCGGTCCGAACAGCAGGAATCGGCGTTGCACCGACCCGGCGGAATCTGTCAGCGCTTCATAGCCATTTCATGGCAGATTGGAAAGCCGACCGATGGCCAAGGGCAACCCGCCGAATATTGTTGCACCGCAGCATGCATTTGATTGAAAATGCAGCAAAAAGGGCGTGACAAACCGCCACGCATGCGTCTATGGTCTGCTCCACAAACAGGGACCGGAAACCACAAGCCGGATCTCACTTCGCGGTCAAAGTCTTGGGAGGATGTGATCCTGGCGCGGTAATCGCAGCCGCCGTTCAGTCGGATAATGGATCAACGCGCAACTCGTCAGCAAGGCTTCGGGCCTTGCTTTTTTTTTGCGCCATCGGCGTCCCAAGCGATTTATCACTCCCTGGCGGCCCCGCAGCGCTTCGCCGCCGCAGCCTGCTTCCGCATAAAGCAAACGCGTCGGACAAGGCCGCCAACCGCCGGCGACCCATCGTCCGGCGGCCTCTCCTCAGCCGTTGCCGTAGACGTAGTTCGGGACGATGCGTGGAACGTCGTCGATCGTGTAGCCGAGGCCCTTGGTGATGCCGAGGTAGATCGCGAACAGGATGGCGGTCAGGAGGGTGGCGCGCAGGAACGCTCTCCGCATATGGCGGCCCGTCGGCGCACTGGAGACCGTGCCGAGCGTGACCTCGCCTTCCTCTTCCTGTGTCCGCAGGCTGAACGGAAGGACGATGAACAGGCAAAGCCACCACAGCACGAAGTACAACGCGGCATAAGAGATGATGGTGGTGAGCATGCGCGTCTCCGTATGATGGGCCTCGTCCGCGCGGGACCGTTGTCTTCCATTGCCACAGGGCCTTGCCGCCTTCGGCGAAACGCCGCACTGCCCGATCGCTTCAAGCACAATTCCGGACGGGAAACCCGTATCCGTTCCCGCCCGAACTGCACCTGCTGGCTGCCATATGGTCCACAGCCGCGAAAAAGGCAAAGGGGCAAATCGGCGCGGGCCGAACCTGCCGCGGCAATCAGACCTGTTCGAGTTCCACCAGCGTCCCGTGAAAGTCCTTCGGATGCAGGAACAGCACCGGCTTGCCATGGGCGCCGGTCTTCGGTTCGCCGTCACCCAGCACGCGGGCGCCCTGCCCTTTCAGGTGGTCGCGGGCCGCGCGGATGTCGTCGACCTCATAGCAGACATGGTGCATGCCGCCGGACGGGTTCTTGGCCAGGAAAGCGGCGATCGGCGACGCCTCGCCGAGCGGTTCCAGAAGCTCGACCTTGGTGTTGCCGAGGTCGACGAAGACGACCGTGACGCCGTGCTCCGGCAAGGCCTGCGCCTCGCTCACCCGGCCTCCCAGCGTATCGCGATAGGTCGCGGTGGCGGCGGCCAGGTCCGGAACGGCGATGGCGACATGGTTCAGGCGTCCGAGCATGGGGATCTCCTGCTGAAAGGCTCAAGCACGGCACGGACATAGGCGCGCCCGCGCCGGCTGTAAAGTGGGCCTGACGGCGCAGCGGCACCGATGGCCGGGCGTCAGACGCGTGTCACGAAAACCGTGACAATCGGCTTCTTGCCCCAGACCGAATTGGCCTCGGAGCGGATCGCCTTGCGCGCGCTTTCGGCGACGAGGTCGAGATCCTTGCGCTTGCCGCGCGGTATGCTCTCGATCGCACCCGCCGCGGCTTCGAGCAGGATGTCCTCCAGGTATTCGCCGCGCCCGTCGGTCTCCGGCAGGCCGACGGCCTCGATGTCGGGATCGGCAAGCAGGTCGTACTTGTTGTCGAGGATGACGTTCAGGCAGACGTGGCCGGCGTAGGAAAGCTTGCGCCGGTCGCGGACGCCGACGGCCTCGTCGTCGCCGTAGAGATGGCCATCCTTGAAGGTGCGGCCGTGGTGAACCTCGCCGATGATCGTGGCATTGCCCGGCCAGAGGCGCAGCAGATCGCCGTTGCGCACGGAGGCCACTTCCGGCACGCCCTGCGTGGATGCCAGCGACGCGTGGGCCACCAGGTGCTGCGCCTCGCCATGAACCGGAACCGCGATCTGCGGGCGCACCAGCCCGTACATCTTGCGCAGTTCGCCGCGCCGCGGGTGGCCGGAAACGTGAACGAGCGCATCGTCGTCCTCGATCAGCTTCACGCCCAGTTCGACCAGCCGGTTCTTGGTTTCCAGAATGGCCTTCTCGTTGCCCGGAATCGTGCGCGAGGAATAGATGACCGTGTCGCCGGCCGCGAGATGCACGTTGCGCATTTCCTCGCGGGCGAGCTTTGACAGCGCGGCACGCGGTTCCCCCTGGCTGCCGGTGCAAAGGATAACCACGTTGTCGCGCGGAATGTGCTGGAAATCCTCCTCGGCGAGGAAATCCGGCAGGCCGTCGAGGTAGCCGAGGTCGGTCGCCACGTCGATGACGCGTTTCATCGAGCGGCCCATGACCAGAACCTGGCGGCCGGCATCACGCGCAGCTTCCGCAATGGAGCGGATCCGCCCGACGTTGGAGGAAAAGGTGGTGATGACAACGCGGCCCGGCTGCTTCTCGATCAGCTTTTCCAGGCTCTCGCAGACCTCGCGTTCCGTCGGGCTTTCGCCTTCGCGCATGGCATTGGTGGAATCGCAGATCATGGCGAGCACGCCGGCATCGCCCAGTTGCCCGAGCCGGTCCTCGTCGGTCAGCGGCCCGATGGCCGGTTCGGCATCGAACTTCCAGTCGCCGGTGTGGATCACCGTGCCGGCCGGCGAGGTGATGGCCAGCGAATAGGGCTCGGGAATGGAATGGGTGACCGGAACCGGCTCGATGCGGAAGGGGCCGACATCGAAAACGTCGCCGGCCCTGAAGATGTTCACCGGAACGTCGATGCGCTGGTACTCGCTCTGGCGCTTGGCCTCCAGCAGGCCGGCGGTAAAGGGCGACATCCAGACCGGGCAGCCGAGCTTCGGCCAGATGTCGAGGATGGCGCCGTAGTGATCCTCGTGGGCATGGGTGATGATCATGCCGCGCAGGTTCCTGACCTCGCTCTCGATGAACGTCGTGTCCGGCAGGACGAGATCGACGCCAGGCAGGTCCGGTCCCGGGAAGGTCACGCCGCAATCAACGATGATCCACTCGCGCTTCGCGGCCGGACCGAAGCCGTAGAGCGCGAAGTTCATGCCGATCTCGCCAACACCGCCGAGAGGCGCGAACACGAGTTCATTGTCCTGGTTTTTTGCCATGCTACGCTTTCGTCCTGAAATGGAACTTCCCGCTAGGATGTGAAGAAGAGATCACCGGCAGACACCGGAACGATCCGCCTGTCAGCCGTTTCGATCAGAAGATAGCCGTCCGCGTCAAGATCGGCAAACCGCCCTTCCAGAACGCCGTCAGCCAGGTTGACCCGCACCGGTTCGCCCCGGCCGCGAGCGGCCAGAAGCCAGTCCTCGCGGATGGCGGCAAACCCGCGTCCGCGGTCCCAGCGCGCCAGTTCCCCGGCCATGGCGTTGGCGAGCGCGGGAAAGAGATCCGCGGGCCGGACCTCCAGGCCGCATGCCTTCAGGCTGGTGGCCGGATAGGGCGTGCCTACGGGATGATGGGCGCAGTTTATCCCGCAGCCGATGACGACGGACAGGGGGCCGTTCGGCACCGTCTCGCTTTCCAGCAGGATGCCGTTGACCTTCGCGCCGTCGACGAGGATGTCGTTCGGCCACTTGATGGCGAGCGCCTGGGGCGTGCGGGAGAAAAGCGGCCTGAGCGCCTTGTACACGGCGAGAGCCGCCACGAGCGGCAGCGTGGCAAGGCGGTCAAGCGGCGCCGGGTCGCACAGCAGCAGCGAGGCGTAGAGGTTGCCCGGCTCGGAGATCCAGGCACGTCCGCGGCGCCCCCTGCCCTGAAGCTGACGCTGCGCTGTGACCCAGAGCGGCCCCCGCTCGCCAGTGCGGGCCAGCGCGAGCGCCTCGGCATTGGTCGAGCCGACATCCCCCAGCGCCAGGTGGCGGGTGCCAGACGGCAGGTCAGACCTGGGGATCTGCGTCACGCCGACACGGCACCGGCTAGAAGAAGGTCCGCGCGGCGGTCTGCGCCACGGCGCCGATGGGCCCGGCGACGACGATGTAGAGCAGCGTGAAGAGGCCGGAGAGGCCGAGCACCAGGCCGAGTTCGCCGGCAACCGGCTGCAGGCCGCCGGCCGGTTCGTCGAACCACATGATCTTGATGATGCGCAGATAGTAATAGGCGCCGACGACGGAGGCCAGGACGCCGATCACGGCGAGCGCGAAGAGGTTGGCTTCCATGGCCGCCAGGAAGACCGACCACTTGGCCCAGAAGCCTGCCAGCGGCGGAATGCCGGCCAGCGAGAACATCAGGATGGTCAGGATGGTGGCCATCACCGGGTTGGTGGAGGACAGGCCGGCCAGGTCGTCGATCTGCTCGACATTGCCTTCCTTGCGCCGCATGGCGAGGATGAATGCAAAGGTGCCGAGCGTCATGGCGAGATAGATGATCATGTAGATCACCACGCCCTGGACGCCGGCCAGCGTGCCGGCCGCCAGGCCGACGAGCGCATAGCCCATGTGGCCGATGGAGGAATAGGCCATCAGGCGCTTGATGTTGCGCTGGCCGATGGCGCCGAAGGCACCCAGCACCATGGAGGCAATCGAGATGAAGACGATGACCTGCTGCCAGTCGCTGTGCATCGGGGCGAAGGCTTCGGACACGACGCGCACGACAAGCGCCATGGCCGCCATCTTGGGCGCGGCCGCAAAGAAGGCCGTCACCGGGGTCGGCGCGCCTTCGTAGACGTCCGGCGTCCACATGTGGAACGGCACGGCCGAGATCTTGAACGCCAGGCCGGCGAGGATGAAGACGAGGCCGAAGATCAGGCCGAGATTGCGGTCGCCGTTAGCGATGGTGTCGGCAATGGCGACGAAGCCGGTATGGCCGGTGAAGCCGTAGACCAGCGAGATGCCATAGAGCAGCATGCCGGACGACAGCGCGCCGAGGACGAAATACTTCAGGCCGGCTTCGGTCGACCGGACGGAATCGCGGTTGAAGGCGGCAACGACGTAGAGCGCGAGCGATTGCAGTTCCAGGCCGAGGTAGAGGGACAGGGTGTCGTCGGCCGAGATCATCAGCATCATGCCGAGCGTCGACAGCATGACGAGGACCGGGAATTCGAACTTGTCGAACTTCTCCGCCTTCGCAAAACCGACCGACATGACCAGCGTGACAACGGAACCGATCAGCGCCAGCAGCTTCATCAGGCGGGCAAACGGATCGGAGGTAAAGGCGCCGTTGAACGCCTTGCCGTCGTCGACGAAGAAGACCATCCAGGCCAGGGCGCCGATCAGGATCGCCACGGCCAGGCCAGTGATGGTGGAACTGGCCTTCGGTCCGGAAAACACGCCCAGCATCAGCAGGACGATGGCGCCGACCGCGACGATGAGCTCCGGTGCGGCGAGCGATAGGCTGGTTGCGAGATCTGCCGTCATCATGTCCCTGTTCCCGCCTTGATTACCGGCCGATCGCGGCCGTGGTCACCACCGGGTCGAGCGAAGCGGTGACGTCGTTGATGAGCGCGTTGACCGACACGTTGGTCACGTCGAAGATCGGGGCCGGATAGACGCCGAAGAATATGGTGAGGGCGACCAGCGGGTAGATGATCACCTTCTCGCGCACGGAAAGATCCAGCATCCCCTTCAGCGCTTCCTTGTCGAGCTTGCCGAAGATCACCCGGCGGTAGAGCCAGAGCGCGTAGGCCGCCGACAGGATGACACCGAAGGTGGCGAAGAACGCGACCCAGGTGTTGACCTGGAAGACACCGAGCAGGGTGAGGAACTCGCCGATGAAGCCCGAGGTGCCGGGCAGGCCGACGTTGGCCATGGTGAAGATCATGAAGACCACGGCATATTTCGGCATGTTGTTGACGAGGCCGCCATAGGCCGCAATCTCGCGGGTGTGCATGCGGTCATAAACGACGCCGACGCAGAGGAAGAGCGCGCCCGACACGAAGCCGTGGCTGATCATCTGGAAGATCGAGCCCTGGATGCCCTGGGTGTTCATCGCGAAGATGCCCATGGTCACATAGCCCATGTGGGCGACGGAGGAATAGGCAATCAGCTTCTTGATGTCTTCCTGGCGCAGGGCGACCAGCGAGGTGTAGATGATCGCGACCACCGACAGGGTGAAGACCAGCGCCTGGAACTGCTCGGAAGCGGCCGGGAACATGGGCAGCGAGAACCGCAGGAAACCGTAGCCGCCCATCTTCAGCAGGATGCCCGCCAGGATGACCGAACCGGCCGTCGGCGCCTCGACGTGCGCATCCGGCAGCCAGGTGTGGACCGGCCACATCGGCATCTTCACCGCGAAGGAGGCGAAGAAGGCCAGCCACAGCCATGTCTGCATCTGCGGCGGGAAATCATAGGCCAGCAGTTCGGGAATGGAGGTGGTGCCGGCTTCCCAGTACATGGCCATGATGGCCAGCAGCATCAGCACGGAGCCGAGCAGCGTGTAGAGGAAGAACTTGAACGAGGCATAGACGCGGCGCTTGCCGCCCCACACGCCGATGATGATGAACATCGGGATGAGGCCCGCCTCGAAGAAGACGTAGAAAAGCACCAGGTCGAGGGCGCAGAAGACGCCGATCATCAGCGTCTCGAGCACCAGGAAGGCGATCATGTATTCCTTGACGCGCTTTTCCACGGCTTCCCAGGACGCCAGAATGCACAGCGGCATCAGGAAGGTCGTCAGGATGACGAAGAGCATGGAAATGCCGTCGACGCCCATGCGGTAGGAGATGCCGCCGCCCAGCCAGGCCACTTCCTCGACCATCTGGAAGCCGCGATAGGAATTGTCGAAGCCGGCCCAGATGAAGAGCGAGAAGATGAAGGTGAAGACGGTCGTCAGCAGCGCCACATTGCGGATGTTGCGGCGGCCGTATCCCTCGTCCTTGATGAGGAGGATCAGGAACGCGCCGACGAGCGGCAGAAAGGTGACCAGCGAAAGGATGGGCCAATCAGACATCAGAAGGCGCTCCCGAGCATCATCCAGGTAACCAGCGCGGCGACACCGATGAGCATCGCGAAGGCATAGTGATAAAGGTAACCGCTCTGCAACTTGACGACGCGGTTGGTGACATCGACGACGCGCGCGGCGACGCCATCCGGGCCGAGCCCGTCAATGACCGCACCATCGCCCTTCTTCCACAGGAAGCGGCCGAGCCACATGGCCGGGCGGACGAAGATGAAGTCGTAGAGTTCGTCGAAATACCACTTGTTGAGCAGGAACTGGTACAGGCCGTGATGACGCTGCGCCACCTGACGGGGCATTTCCGGGTTGGAGATGTAGAACCACCAGGCGATCAGGAAGCCCGCCACCATGGCGACGAAGGGTGACAGCTTGACCAGCAGCGGCACGTGGTGGAACTCGTTGAGCAGTTCGTTCTCCGGCCCGGTGAACAGCGCGCCCTTCCAGAAGGCGAGATATTCGTGGCCGTAGAAGTAGCCCTCGAAGAGAACGCCGGCGAAAAGGGCTCCCGCGGCCAGCACGAAGAGCGGCACCAGCATGACCGGCGGGCTTTCATGCACGTGGTGCATGACATCCGCGGTGGCGCGCGGCTTGCCGTGGAAGGTCATGAAGATCAGGCGCCAGGAATAGAAGCTGGTGAACAGCGCTGCGACGGCCAGCATGGTGAAGGAGAAAGCCGACACCGGGCTGCCCGAGGCGAAGACGCTCTCGATGATGATATCCTTGGAGAAGAAGCCGGCGGTGCCGATGAAGGTGCCGGGGATGCCGAGACCGGTCAGGGCGATCGTGCCGACGATCATCATCCAGTAGGTGGTCGGGATCAGCTTGCGCAGACCGCCCATGCGGCGCATGTCCTGCTCGTCGGACACGGCGTGGATAACCGAGCCGGCGCCCAGGAAGAGCAGCGCCTTGAAGAAGGCGTGCGTGAAGAGGTGGAAGATCGCCGCGCCGTAGGCGCCGACGCCGAGCGCGGCGAACATGTAGCCGAGCTGCGAGCAGGTCGAATAGGCGATGACGCGCTTGATGTCGTTCTGGACGAGGCCCACCGTGGCGGCGAAAAAGGCGGTGATCGAGCCGATCACCGTGACGACGACGAGCGCGGTGTGCGACAGTTCGAACAGCGGCGACAGGCGCGCGACCATGAAGACGCCGGCGGTGACCATGGTGGCGGCGTGGATGAGCGCGGAGACCGGCGTCGGGCCCTCCATGGCGTCCGGCAGCCAGGTGTGCAGCAGGAACTGCGCCGACTTGCCCATGGCGCCCATGAAGAGCAGCAGGCAGACGATCGTGATGGCGCCCTGCCGGTCCAGCGCGTGACCCAGGAAGGACAGAACGGCACCGCCGCCCTCCCCGCCCTCGGCCGGCAGATAGGTGGCGGCATTGGCGAAGATGGTCTCGAAGGTGACCGAGCCGAACAGGACGAAGACGCCGAAGATGCCGAGCGCGAAGCCGAAGTCGCCGACGCGGTTGACGATGAAGGCCTTCATGGCGGCGGCATTGGCCGACGGCTTCTTGTACCAGAAGCCGATGAGCAGGTAGGACGCCAGGCCCACGCCTTCCCAGCCGAAGAACATCTGGACCAGGTTGTCGGACGTCACCAGCATCAGCATGGCGAAGGTGAACAGCGACAGGTAGGCGAAGAAGCGCGGCCGGTCCGGATCGTGGTGCATGTAGCCGATCGAGTAGATGTGCACCAGCGCCGAGACGGTGTTGACGACGACCAGCATGACGGCGGTCAGCGTGTCGATCCGCAGGGCCCAGTCGACGGCCAGGTCGCCGGACTGGATGAAGGTGAGGACCGGGATGATCATCGCCTGCGTGCCGTGGCCTTCGCCGCCATGGGCGAGCGCCACGGTGAAGAAGGCGACCCAGGACAGGACGGCGGACACGACCAGCAGGCCGGAGGTGATGTACTCCGACGCCTTTGCGCCGATCGAACGGCCGAACAGGCCGGCGATCAGGAAGCCGATGAGCGGGAGGAAGACAATCGCGTGATACATGGCGGCGTTTCCCTTAACCCTTCATCATGTTGACGTCTTCGACCGAGATCGAACCGCGGTTGCGGAAGAAGACGACGAGAATTGCAAGGCCGATAGCGGCTTCTGCGGCGGCGACGGTGAGCACGAACAGGGCAAACACCTGGCCGACCAGGTCGTTGAGCGCGGCCGAGAAGGCCACGAAGTTCAGGTTCACCGAGAGAAGGATCAGTTCCACCGACATCAGGATGACGATGATGTTCTTGCGGTTCAGGAAGATGCCGAACACGCCGATGGTGAAAAGGATGGCTGACAGGGTCAGATAGTGGCCGATACCGATTTCCATGATTGTGACCTCTCTCAGATGCCCTTGCCCGACTCGACCTTGCGGACCTCGATGGCCGTGCGATGATCGCGGGCCACCTGATCGGCAATGACCTGGCGCTTGACGCCTTCCTTGTGGCGCAGCGTCAGGACGATGGCGCCGATCATGGCGACCAGCAGGACGAGGCCGGCGATCTGGAAGGCGTAGACGTAGTCGGTGTAAAGAATGTCGCCCAGCTGGGCGGTGTTGTGCCGTTCGGCGAGATCGCGCATCGGTTCGGCGACCGAGGCCGCCACGTTCGGCGACAGCGCGTAACCGCCGAGGACGACCGCCAGCTCGGCGACGAGGATGATGCCGACCAGGGCGCCGATCGGCGCATACTGCAGCGCGCCTGCCTTCAATTCGGCGAAATCGACGTCGAGCATCATCACGACGAAGAGGAAGAGCACCGCCACCGCGCCGACGTAGACCACGAGGAGGATCATGGCGAGGAACTCGGCGCCGGTCAGCAGGAAGAGCGCGGCCGCGTTGAAGAAGGTCAGAATGAGAAAGAGAACGGAATGCACCGGGTTGCGCGCCGCGATGACCATCACCGCCGACGCGACCGCGATGAGGGCGAAAAGGTAGAAAAACGCCGCCGCCAATCCTGTGAGCATGACTGCCCCCGATCCTTGCCTGTGTCGCGGTTCCCTGACGGTTCCGCTTCGATGGACAGGCCCGTAGCGAGTCCCCGCCGGGCCATGCGTCCGCTGTCCTTTAGAGCGTTTTTCGCAGTTGCAAAACCGCCTTGGCGCTCCGGTTCAAAACTTTTTCCGGGGCCGTGCCCCGCTTCCCCCCGCCGGCCGCCTCAGCGATACGGCGCGTCGATGGCCATGTTGCGGGCGATCTCGCGTTCCCAGCGGTCGCCGTTGGCCAGCAGCTTGTCCTTGTTGTAGTACAGTTCCTCGCGCGTCTCGGTGGCGAACTCGAAATTCGGCCCCTCGACGATGGCGTCCACCGGGCAGGCCTCCTGGCAGAAGCCGCAGTAGATGCACTTCACCATGTCGATGTCGTAGCGCACGGTGCGGCGGGTGCCATCATTGCGGCGCGGGCCGGCCTCGATGGTGATCGCCTGGGCCGGGCAGATCGCCTCGCACAGCTTGCAGGCGATGCAGCGCTCCTCGCCGTTGGGATAGCGGCGCAGCGCATGCTCGCCCCGGAAGCGCGGGCTCACCGGCCCCTTCTCGTTGGGATAGTTGACGGTGAACTTCGGCTTGAAGAAGTAGCGCATCGACAGGATCGTCGCGTCGATGAACTCCTTGAGCAGCAGCGACTTGGCCGCCTGTGCCAGACCAGTCATTGTCATTCTCCAATCACATAGGGTGCGACGAACCAGCCGATCAGCGGCAGGGCCACGAATTGCACCAGCCCGACCGTCTTCAGCGCCGTCTTGGTTTCGTCCAGGTCAACCCGGCCGGCGAGACTGCGCAGCAGCAGCCAGTCAACGGCGGCGAGCAGCAGTCCGATCAGCGCTCCGATGGCGGCCGGGGTCATCATCTCAGGCGCTCCAGCCGGTCAGCTTGAGCACGAAGGCCGTGGCGACGACCATGAAGATCGAGATCGGCAGGAACACCTTCCAGCCCAGGCGCATCAGCTGGTCGTAGCGGTAACGCGGCACGAAGGCCTTGACGAGCGAGATCATGAAGAACACCGCGCTGGCCTTGAGCACGAACCAGACCACGCCCGGCACCCAGGTGAAGGGTGCGACCGCGATGGGCGGCAACCAGCCGCCGAGGAAGAGCACCGTGGCCAGGGCCGACATGAGGCAGATGGCGACGTATTCGCTCAGCATGAAGAGCATGTACGGGCCGGAGGAATATTCCACCATGTGGCCGGCCACCAGTTCCGACTCCGCCTCGACCAGGTCGAAGGGCGGACGGTTCGTCTCGGCCAGCGCCGAGATGAAGAAGATGACGAACATCGGGAACAGGCCGAGCCAGTGCCAGTCGAGGAAGGAATTCGGCAGGCCGAGGCGCGTGCCGAGGCCGTCGCCCTGCGACAGGACGATGTCGGACAGGTTCAGCGAGCCG
Source organism: Zhengella mangrovi (assembly GCF_002727065.1). GTDB lineage: Bacteria > Pseudomonadota > Alphaproteobacteria > Rhizobiales > Rhizobiaceae > Zhengella > Zhengella mangrovi. The sequence continues at coordinate 382,368 of NZ_PDVP01000002.1, forward strand.
ACGCAGAGCAGCACGGTGACGATCACGAAGCCGATGGACACCTCGTAGGACACCATCTGCGCCGCCGAGCGCAGCGCGCCGAGGAAGGGATATTTCGAGTTCGACGCCCAGCCACCCATGATGACGCCGTAGACCTCGAGCGAGGAAATGGCGAACACGTAAAGGATGCCCACGTTGATGGAAGCGACGACCCAGCCGTCGGCGACGGGGATGACCGCCCAGGCGGCCAGCGCCAGCACGGCGGACACGAGCGGGGCGAGCAGGAAAACGCTCTTGTTGGCACCCGACGGGATCACCGGTTCCTTGACGATGAACTTCAGCATGTCCGCGAAAGACTGCAGAAGACCCCAGGGGCCGACCACGTTGGGACCGCGCCGCGCCTGGACCGCGGCCCAGATCTTGCGGTCGGCATAGATGATGTAGGCCACGTAGATCAGCAGGATGACCAGCAGGGCCAGCGACTGGATGACGATCAAAAGCGCCGGCCAGACATAGGTGTCGAAGAAAAGCTCCATCGTCTTGCCGTCCCCTTACTCTGCGGCCTGCTGGTAACCGTTGCGGGCAAGCGCGGAACATTCCGCCATGACGGCGGAGGCGCGCGCGACCGGGTTGGTCAGGTAGAAATCGGAAACCGCCGACTGGAACGGCGCCTTGTTGAGGCGTCCGCCCTTCTTCGCCAGCGCCTCGATTCCGGCGGTGCCGGTCTCGGCGATGGTGTCGAGCGCGGCCAGGTGCGGGTGCGCCTCGTAGAGCGCCTTGCGCAACTGGCTGAGCGAATCGTAGGGCAGCTTCTTGCCGAGCACGTCGGAAAGGGCACGCATGATCGCCCAGTCTTCCTTGGCATCGCCCGGCGCGAAGCCGGCGCGGGCCGTCATCTGCACGCGGCCCTCGGTGTTGACGTAGGTGCCGGACTTTTCCGTGTAGGCAGCTCCCGGCAGGATGACGTCGGCGGCATGCGCCCCGGCATCGCCATGGGTGCCGATGTAGACGGTGAACGCGCCGCCGGCCTGCGTCAGGTCGAACTCGTCGGCGCCGAGCAGGAACAGCACGTCCATCGCGCCGCCGAGCATGCCGGCAAGATCCTTGCCGCCCTCGCCCGGCACGAAACCGATGTCGAGACCGCCAACGCGGGACGCGGCCGTGTGGAGCATGGCGAAGCCGTTCCACTCGCCGGTGACCGCGCCGCAGGCCACGGCCAGCTTCGCCGCGTGGGCCAGCACGGCCGCACCATCGGCACGGGCAAGCGCACCCTGCCCGACGAGGATCATCGGGCGCTTGGCCTTCTTCAGGACGTTGAAGAACCTGCCCTCGCCGTCAGCCAGTTCCTTCAGGGTGTCGGTACCCGCACCGAGCATCTCGTAGTCGTAGCGCAGGTCGCCCATGTCGCCGATCACGGCGACGGGGAAATTGTCCATGCGCCAGCGCTTGCGGATACGGGCATTGAGCACCGATGCCTCGAAGCGCGGATTGGCGCCGACGATCAGCAGGGCATCGGCATCCTCGATGCCCTCGATGGTCGGGTTGAAGAGGTAGGTCTCGCGGCCCAGCAACGGATCGTGCGGCGCGCCGTCCTGGCGGCAGTCGATGCTGGTGGAGCCGAGCGATTCCAGGAGCTGCTTGAGCGCGAACATTTCCTCAACGGCGGCGAGATCGCCGGCCACGGCACCGATCTTGTCGCCGGTGGTCCCGGAAACGGCGTCGCGGATGGCGGCGAAGGCCTCGCCCCAGGTCGCGGCCTGGAGGCGGCCGTCACGCTTCACATAGGGGCGGTCGAGGCGCTGGGTACGCAACCCGTCCCAGACGAAGCGCGACTTGTCGGAAATCCATTCCTCGTTCACCTGCTCGTTGACGCGCGGCATGATGCGCATCACCTCGCGGCCGCGCGTATCCACGCGGATGGCGGACCCGACGGCATCCATCACGTCGATGGATTCCGTCTTCGTGAGCTCCCAGGGACGGGCCTGGAAGGCATAGGGGCGCGAGGTCAGCGCGCCGACCGGGCACAGGTCGATGACGTTGCCCTGCAGCTCCGACGTCATGGCCTGCTCGAGGTAGGTGGTGATCTCGGCATCCTCGCCGCGGCCGATCAGGCCGAGCTCGGAAATGCCGGCCACTTCGGTGGTGAAGCGGACGCAGCGCGTGCAGTGGATGCAGCGCGTCATGATCGTCTTGACCAGCGGGCCGATGTACTTGTCCTCGACGGCGCGCTTGTTCTCGGTGTAGCGCGACGCGTCGACACCGAAGGCCATGGCCTGGTCCTGCAGGTCGCATTCGCCGCCCTGGTCGCAGATCGGGCAGTCCAGCGGATGGTTGATCAGCAGGAATTCCATCACGCCTTCGCGGGCCTTCTTGACCATCGGCGTGGTGGTGAAGACTTCCGGCGGTTCGCCGTTGGGACCGGGGCGCAGGTCGCGCACGCCCATGGCGCAGGAGGCCGCCGGCTTGGGCGGTCCGCCCTTCACCTCGACCAGGCACATGCGGCAATTGCCGGCGATCGACAGTCGCTCATGGAAGCAGAACCGCGGAACCTCGGCACCGGCCTCCTCGCACGCCTGCAACAGCGTGAAGTGGTCCGGAACCTCGATCTCCTTGCCGTCAACCTTGATCTTAGCCATCTTCAATTCCACGTTTTCGCGACCAGACGGCCGCCCTGATCCGGGTGAACCGGGCGGCGGAACCGCCCGGCCGACCCTGTTCCTATTTCGGCTCCTTGCCGAACACTTCCACGTACTCGTCGCGGCCGCCACGCGCCAGCGCCGCGGCCTGACCGATCCAGCCGTCGCGGGCGATGCGGCCCTTGAACGCCAGGTAGTCGTCGACCCAGGCCACTTCCTCGGGCGTCCAGGCGGCGATCTGCGCGAACGTCCAGACCCCCAGGCCGTTGAGCTTTTCCTCGAGCTTCGGCCCGACGCCGGCGATCATCTTGAGATCGTCGGGCTGAGCGGGCTTCTCCATGGCGTCGGGCTGGGCGAAGTCCTCGGGCATCAGTTCGTCCACGGAGGACTGCGCTTCGCCGCCGGCCGCCGAGAGGGCCGCGGAGGCGCCGCCGCCGACCGTCTCCATCGCCCGGGCAACCGAACCGGCCTCACCGGCCACATCGGACGCAACGTGCTCGCCAACCTCGAGGACATCGCGGGCGGTGTGTTCCATGTCGGCATAGACCGTCTTGGTCGCCGCAGCAAGGAAGGTCATCGGCGTGGCCATCGCCATGCCGAACGCCTGCGAATCCTCGTCGTCCTCGTTCCAGAACAGCATGGGCGCCTTGAACGGGGCATCGACAGAGGGCAGACGGCCCGCAGACGCGGCAACGCCCTGCATCAGACCGAGCATGGTGCCCCAGCCCTGCGCAGCCAGGCCAAGGCCGAAGGCCGGCCCGGCCATGAGCATGGCGGGCGACATCGGCGACATGGACTGTCCGGTCCGCATGGCTTCGGTCATCGTCTTCATCATCGTCTCGGCCGGATTCCATCCGGCGTGGTTTTCACTCGGCATCGGGTAACATGTCATGGATCGGATCCTTTCCCTGTTGGCCCTCGCCTCACGTTTCCTCTTCGCGCCATTTTCCGGCGCGACGTCTTTTTTACTCCGCAGCCACCATCACCGGCTCGGCACGGTGGCTGTTACGCGAGAACTCGTCGATGCGCCGCTCGATCTCCGGACGGAAATGGCGCACCAGGCCCTGGATCGGCCAGGCCGCGGCATCGCCGAGCGCGCAGATCGTGTGGCCTTCCACCTGCTTGGTGACGTCGAGCAGCATGTCGATCTCGCGCTTGTGCGCCTCGCCGCGCACCAGGCGCTCCATGACGCGCCACATCCAGCCGGTGCCCTCGCGGCACGGCGTGCACTGGCCGCAGCTCTCGTGCTTGTAGAAGTAGGACAGGCGCGCGATCGCTTTCACGATGTCGGTGGACTTGTCCATGACGATCACCGCCGCCGTGCCGAGGCCGGAGCGCAGTTCGCGCAGGCCGTCGAAATCCATCGGCGCATCGATGATCTGCTCGGCCGGAACCAGCGGGACCGACGATCCGCCCGGGATGACGGCCAGCAGGTTGTCCCAGCCGCCGCGAATGCCGCCGCAATGCTTGTCGATCAGGTCCTTGAAGGGAACCGACATGGCTTCCTCGAAGGTCGCCGGCGTGTTGACGTGGCCGGAGACGCAGAACAGCTTGGTGCCCTTGTTGTTCTCGCGGCCGAAGGAGGAGAACCAGCCGGCGCCACGGCGCAGGATGGTCGGCGCGACGGCGATCGATTCCACGTTGTTGACGGTGGTCGGGCAGCCATAGAGGCCAACGTTGGCCGGGAACGGCGGCTTCAGGCGCGGCTGGCCCTTCTTGCCTTCCAGGCTTTCCAGCAGCGCGGTTTCCTCGCCGCAGATGTAGGCGCCGGCGCCGTGGTGGACGAAGACGTCCATGTCCCATCCGCATTTGTTGTTCTTGCCGAGAAGGCCGGCTTCGTAGCATTCGTCGATGGCGCGCTGCAGCGCCTCGCGCTCGCGCATGAACTCGCCGCGGACATAGATGTAGGCGGTATGCGCGCCCATGGCGAAGCCGGCGATCAGGCAGCCCTCGACCAGCGTGTGCGGGTCATGGCGCAGGATCTCGCGGTCCTTGCAGGTGCCCGGCTCCGATTCGTCGGCATTGACGACGAGATAGTGCGGGCGCGGGCCTTCTTCCTTGGGCATGAAGGACCACTTCAGGCCGGTCGGGAAGCCGGCGCCGCCGCGGCCGCGCAGGCCCGAGGCCTTCATCTCGTTGACGATCCAGTCGCGGCCCTTGGCGACGATGTCGGCGGTACCATCCCAGTGGCCGCGCATCATGGCGCCCTTCAGCGACCGGTCGAACTGGCCGTAGATGTTGGTAAAGATGCGATCCTTGTCGGTCAGCATGTCATCTCTCCCTTACCGCGGCTCTTTGCCGAAGACGCGGACGTATTCGTCGCGGCCACCCTTGGCCAGCGCCTTGGCCTGCCTGACCCAGTCGTCGCGGTCGATGCGTCCCTTGAAGCGCAGGTAGCCGTCGACCCACTCGCGTTCGGCCTTCTTCCAGGAGGCGACCTGGGCGAAGGTGAAGATGCCGAGTTCGTTGAGGATGCCCTCGATCTTCGGACCGACGCCCGAGATCATCTTCAGATCGTCCGGCGCAGCCGGCTTCGCGATCGCCGCCGGGCGGTTCTTGTCATCGAGCGACGGCTTTTCGTCGTCTGCCTTCGCGGCCTTGCCCCTGGCACGGCCGGACGCCGTGGCCGCGAGCGCCATCGTCGGGTTGCCCTCATCGACCGTGGACTTCGGCTTTGCCTTCGGCGTCACCGACTTGGCCGAGCGGGCAAGCTTCACCGTGGCATTGACATCCGTGCCGTCCGACTCCGCGTCGCCCGCGGTCGATGCTGCGCGGGCCTTGCCGGCCTTGCGCTTGCCACCGCCCGCGGCATCCCTGGCTTCCGTCACACCGCGCGTCGCCGCGCCGCTGGCCGCGGCCTTCGGCGCCGGTTCGGCCGACGTGGCGCCTTCGGATTTCGCCGACGCCTTCGCCGGCGACGGGCTGTTCACGGCGTCGCCGGTCTCCGGCGCATCGGTCTTCGGCTTCGCCGCCTTGGAGGGCGCGATTTCCGGGTCGCCACCATTTGGCCTGGCCTTGGAGATCGAGACGCGCTTCTTGCGGACGATGGCGTCCTCGTCGGTCAGCGTCGTGGCGCCGGTGATGGCGGCGGAATAGACGCGGCCGTTTTGCGGCCCGGGCTCGATCGTGTCGCCCTTGCCGGCCTCGAAGGCATCGATGATCTCTTCCAGGCGTTCCGGCGTCAGGTCCTCATAGGTATCCTTGAAGATCACGACCATCGGCGCGTTCACGCAGGCCCCCTGGCATTCCACCTCTTCCCACGACAGCGAGCCGTCGGCATTGGTGTGGAGGGGCTCGGGATGGATCTTGCTCTTGCAGACGCTGATGAGTTCCTCGGAACCGCGCAACATGCAGGGCGTGGTGCCGCAGACCTGGATGTGGGCCCTTGTGCCGACCGGGTTGAGCTGGAACTGGGTGTAGAAGGTCGCCACTTCCAGAACGCGGATCTTGGGCATGTCGAGCATGCCGGAGACATGCTCGATGGCGGCCTTGGAAACCCAGCCTTCCTGCTCCTGCGCCAGCATGAGCAGCGGAATGACCGCCGACTGCTCGCGGCCCTTGGGATATTTCTTGAGCCACTTCTTCACCTCGACCGCCATCGCCTTGTTGAAGGCGAAGCTATCGGGCTGGACGTGATCCTCGGCGAGACGACGGACAGACATCAGCGATCCACCTCTCCAAACACGATGTCAAAGGAACCGATCAGGGCGGGGATGTCGCTCAGCAGGTGCTTGGTGCCGATGAAATCCATGGCCGCCAGATGGGCGAAGCCGGGCGCGCGCAGGTGCACGCGATAGGGCCGGTTGGTGCCATCGGAGACGAGATAGACGCCGAACTCGCCCTTCGGCGCCTCGACGGCGGCGTAGACCTCGCCCTCGGGAACCTTGTAGCCCTCGGTGTAGAGCTTGAAGTGGTGAATGAGCGCTTCCATCGACCGCTTCATCTCGCCGCGCTTGGGCGGCACGATCTTGCCGTCGGTGGCCGACACGGGCCCTTTGCGCTCGGCGCCCAGCAGGCGGTCGACGCACTGGCGCATGATCTTCACCGACTGCGCCATTTCCTCCATGCGGATCAGGTAGCGGTCGTAGCAGTCGCCGTGCTTGCCGACGGGAATCTCGAAATCGAGTTCATCGTAGCACTCGTAGGGCTGCGAGCGGCGCAGGTCCCAGGCCGCGCCCGAACCGCGCACCATGACGCCGGAGAAGCCGCGCTCCCAGGCCTGCTCAAGCGTGACCACGCCGATATCGACGTTGCGCTGCTTGAAGATGCGGTTCTCGGTCAGCAGGCCATGCAGGTCCTGCAGCGTCTGCATGAACGGGTCGCACCATTTGCCGATATCCTCGACAAGCTGGTCGGGGATGTCCTGGTGGACGCCGCCCGGCCGGAAATAGGCCGCGTGCATGCGCGAGCCGGAGGCGCGCTCGTAGAAGACCATCAGCTTCTCGCGTTCCTCGAAGCCCCAGAGCGGCGGCGTGAGCGCGCCGACGTCGAGCGCCTGCGTCGTCACGTTCATGAGGTGGTTGAGGATGCGGCCGATCTCGGCGTAGAGCACGCGGATCAGCTGGCCGCGCTTCGGGATCTCGACCCCCACCAGCCGCTCCACGGCCAGCGCGAAGGCATGCTCCTGGTTCATCGGCGCCACGTAGTCGAGGCGGTCGAGATAGGGCACGGCCTGGAGATAGGTCTTGTACTCCATCAGCTTCTCGGTGCCGCGGTGCAGCAGGCCGATATGCGGATCGGCGCGCTCAACCACCTCGCCGTCCAGTTCCAGGACGAGGCGCAGCACGCCGTGGGCCGCCGGATGCTGCGGGCCGAAGTTGATGTTGAAATTGCGGACGTTGTGTTCCGTCATCTGACCGCCCTCACCCCTTCGCCTTCTCGTCGCCGGGCAGCACGTAGTCGGTGCCTTCCCAGGGCGACAGGAAATCGAAATTGCGGAATTCCTGCTTCAGTTCCACAGGCTCGTAGACCACGCGCTTGACCTCGTCATCGTAGCGCACTTCCCAATAGCCGGTCAGCGGGAAGTCCTTGCGCAGCGGATGCCCCTCGAAGCCGTAATCGGTCAGGATGCGGCGCAGGTCCGGATGGCCGGCGAAGAGCACGCCGTACATGTCGTAGGTCTCGCGCTCGAACCACTCCGCGCCCGGGAAGATGCCGGCGATGGAAGGAACCGTCATGTCCTCGTCGGCCTGCACCTTGATGCGCACGCGCATGTTCTGGCGCGGCGACAGGAGGTGGTAGACGACGTCGAAGCGGCGGGCACGCGACGGATAGTCGGCGCCGCAGACATCGATGAAGGAGACGAACTGGCACTGCACGTCGTCGCGCAGGAAGGTCAGCACGTTGACGATGTCGCCGGCCTCCGCCTCGAGCGTCAGCTCGCCATAGGCGACGGTCGCATCGGTGATCTGGCCGTCCAGCTTCTCGGTGATATAGGCCGCTAGATCCTTCAGAGCCTCTTCGTTCATGGCCGGATCCGTCCTCTCAGCGTTCGATGGTACCTGTGCGGCGGATCTTCTTCTGCAGCAACAGGATGCCGTAGAGAAGCGCCTCGGCGGTGGGCGGACAGCCCGGCACGTAGATATCGACCGGCACGACCCGGTCGCACCCGCGAACCACCGAATAGGAATAGTGGTAGTAGCCGCCGCCATTGGCGCAGGAGCCCATGGAGATGACGTAGCGCGGCTCGGGCATCTGGTCATAGACCTTGCGCATGGCCGGCGCCATCTTGTTGGTCAGCGTGCCGGCGACGATCATCACGTCGGACTGGCGAGGGCTGGCGCGCGGCGCCGTACCGAAGCGCTCGACGTCATAGCGCGGCATGGAGACCTGCATCAGCTCCACCGCGCAGCAGGCGAGGCCGAAGGTCATCCACATCAGCGAGCCGGTGCGCGCCCAGGTCACCAGGGCATCGGTCGAGGTGACGATGAAGCCCTTGTCGGACAGTTCCTCGTTGATGCCGCCAAAAAAGGCGTCGTCCGCCCCGATCGGCTTGCCGGTATTGGGGTCGATGATTCCCTTCGGCTGGGGCGCGATGAGCGTGGTCTTGCTATCGGTCAGTCCCATTCCAGCGCTCCCTTTTTCCATTCATAGACAAAGCCGATGGTCAGGATGCCCAGGAACACCATCATCGACCAGAAGCCGAACCAGCCGATGGCACCGAAGGATACGGCCCAGGGGAAGAGAAAGGCCACCTCGAGATCGAAGATGATGAAAAGGATGGAGACCAGGTAGAAACGCACATCGAACTTCATGCGCGCATCGTCAAAGGCATCGAAGCCGCATTCATAGGCCGAAAGCTTCGCCGGATCCGGATTCTTGTAGGCCAGGATGAAAGGCGCCAGCATCAGCGCCAGACCAATGACAAGACAGAGTCCCAGGAAGATGATGATCGGCAGGTATGAGCTCAGGAGATCGTTCATGACCTTGCTTTCTTGCCGGCGGCGATCCGTGGATCATGCCTCTCGTGAAGCACGGGCGCGATGGAGCGCCTGGAGGCAGACCGGGTGTTGCCGCGACGGTTGTTGCAACGCGGCGAGGGTTAGCCCAGCGGTGTGCCGGACGCAAGAGCAACAATGGTTATAAACCCGGAAAAGATTGTCGCCGAACCACAATTCGCCCGCTTCGCGCGATCGCGACCCATGGCCGGCTTCTCGTGCGGCCGGCACGGGGCCGGACGGGGCCTGCGCGTCATCGCATGGAGTCCATGTGCGGGACCCCGATCCGTTCGGCACGATCGTCCCGTTTCCGACCTCGGGCTTTTCCCGGCTGCCCTGCGGCCCGTCCTTGTCAGACGGACGGCGATGAGCCGCGCAAAGGCCTTGCCGGCCATGCCGGCACGGGCGCGGAGAGCGTTTTACATCCTTCCGGCACGCGAAGCTTTGGCGCCCATGAAAAACCCCGCGCGGACAAGGGCCTGCGCGGGGTTTCCAAGATTTCGAGTCAGTGCGTGAGTGCCCTGCCCCGACGGGTCACATGCGCTGGGAGAAGACCGGCGCCTTGACCTTCATGCCATAGGGACGGGCCAGGTCGAGGAAGGCGTTGTAGCTGTCCATGACCTTTTTGAAGGCCGGGTTGGCGTCGGCATTCTCGGTCATGACCTCGTCGGAGGCCTTGCGCAGCGCGGCCACGACATCATCCGGGAAGGAGGCGAATTCCACGCCGCCGTCTTCGAGCTGCTTCATGGCCAGCGCGTTGAAGTAGTCGAACTGGGCGAGCGTCTCGGTGTTGGCAGCATCGGCGGCGTTGGTGATGATGGCCTGGAGATGCCTGGGCAGACCGTCCCAGGCCTCCTTGTTGACGACGATCTCGAGGCCGGCGGACGGCTCGTGGAAGGCGGGCACGTAGCAGTACTTGGCCACCTTCTGGAGACCGAAGGCCTGGTCGAGCATGGGGCCGACCCATTCAGCCGCGTCGATGGCGCCGGACTGGAAGGCGGAGAAGATTTCCGGCGGCGGCAGGAGCACGGCATTGACGCCGACCTTGCGCATGGCTTCGCCGCCGAGACCGGCGATGCGCATGTTGAGACCGGAGAGGTCCTCGACCTTTGTAACCGGGTTCTTGAACCAGCCGGCCGCCTGGATACCGGAATTGCCGCAGTAGAGCGGAACGAGGCCGCGCTCGGCGTAGATCTCGTTCCACAGGTCCTGGCCGCCGCCGTGGCGCAGCCAAGCGGTGGTCTCCACCGCCGTCAGTCCGAAGGGCACGGCGGAGAAGAAATGCAGCGCGGTGTTCTTCGAGGCGGCATAATAGGGCGTCGAATGGCCGATCTCGGCCGTCCCCTGCTGCACGGCGTCCTCGACGCCGAAGGGCGGCACCAGTTCGCCGCCGGAAAAGACCTTCAGCGTCAGCTGGCCGTCCGACATGTCGGCGACGCGCCTGGCAAAGGTCGTGGCATTGGTGCCGACGCCCGGCGCCTTGGCCGGGAACGAGGTCGGCATCTTCCACTCGATCTTGCCCTGGGCGATGGCCGGGGCGGCCAGCGTTGCGACCGGCGCGGCGATCGCGGCGGTCTTCAGAAATTCGCGGCGTTTCATCGGTTCCTCCTTCTTGGAACAGGGACCCGCTTCGAGGCGGGATGAATCAGAAAAGCAGATCCGGCAGCCAGGTTGCCAGCGCCGGGACCAGCGCGAGACACAGTATGGCGATCAACTGTATGATGACAAACGGAATTATGGCGCGGTAGATCGTCACGGTGCGGATATGCGGCGGGGCGACCGAACGGAAGTAGAAGAGCGCGAAACCGAAGGGCGGCGTGAGGAAGGACGTCTGCAGGTTCAGGGCGATCAGGATGGCGAACCAGACCGGGCTGATGTCGGCCTGCAGGATCACCGGCCCGACGATCGGCACGACGATGAAGATGATCTCGACGAACTCCAGGATGAAACCGAGCAGGAAGATGACCAGCATGGTGGCCGCCAGCATGCCGTAAGGGCCGCCCGGAACGCTGTTGAGCAGGTCGGCCACCAGTTCGTCGCCACGGAAGCCGCGGAAGACCAGCGACAGGATGCTGGCGGCGATGATGATGCCGAAGATCATGCCCGAGACCAGCAGGGTCTCGGTGACGGCAGGGACGAGAACCCGGGTGCGAACCAGCGCTCCCGCGTGCCACAACAGGGCCGCCCCGAGAATGGCGAGCAGGCTCACGGTGGTCATCGTGCGGGCGGTCAGCGCCAGGTGCCCGGTGGAGAAATCGACCTTCAGCAGGCCGGCGATGCTGGCCGCGACGAGCGCGATGGCGAGCACGCCGGTGGCTGCGGCCGTGCGGCCCATGGCCGGCGAGACCTGGGCGGCGGCAATCAGGATCGTGCCGGCGACGCCAACGCCGGCGGCCTCGGTCGGCGTGGCGATGCCGAACAGGATGGACCCCAGCACGGCGAAGATCAGCAGCAGGCTCGGCAGGATGCCGCGCAGCGCTTCCATCATTTCCGCCCGGTCCACCGGCCGCTCGACGCCCTCGACCGGCGCCGACCCGCGCAGGCGGAACACGGCATAGGCGGCATAGAGACCGACGAGAAGCAGGCCCGGCAGCAGGGCGCCGGCAAAGAGGTCGCCGATGGTGACCGAATCGGGGGCGAAGTTGCCGACGATCTGCTGGGCCTCGATATAGGCGTTGGAGACCTGGTCGCCGAGCAGGATCAGCACGATGGACGGCGGAATGATCTGGCCAAGCGTCCCGCTGGCGCAGATGAGGCCGCTGGCGGTGCGGTCGTCGACGCCCGAGCGCAGCAGGCTCGGCAGGCTGATCGTGCCCAGCGCCACGATGGTGGCGCCGATGATGCCGGTGGAGGCGGCGATCAGCGTGGAGACGAAGAGCACGGAGAGCGCCAGCGCCGTGCGGCTGCCGCCGAAAAGCCGGTTGATGTTGTCGAGCATGCGCTCGGCCTGGCGCGAACGTTCGAGCAGCACGCCCATCATGACGAAGAGCGGCACGGCGATCAGCAGCCGGTTTTCCATGACGCCGAAGATGCGTTGCGGCACGGCCTGGAAATAGGACAGGTCGAAATGACCGAAGGCGTGGGCGATGAAGCCGATGACCGTCGGCACGCCGGCGATGACGAAGATCACCGGCAGACCGGAGAGAATGCCGGCGAGCAGCGAAATCCCGAGAATGACGACCCAGACGGTCTCGATCTCAACCTGCGTCATCGTCCCTCCCCGCGGCCAGGTCGGCCAGGGCGACGATCAGCACCAGGCCGCACATGACCAGCACGGCCGACTTGACCAGGAAGAGCCCCGGCAGGCCGCCGGTTTCCAGCGATCCCTCGCGGATGGCCCAGGACGAGGCGACCAGCGGCCAGGCATCGACGGCGATCAGCCCGAAGACCGGCAGGGTGAACAGGAGATGCCCGGCCTTGTCGGTGAGCCAGCGTGCGCGCGGCGACTGGTATTCGCGCAGCACATCGACCCGGACATGGCGGTCGAGGCGCATGGCAAGCGGGATCGTCAGCACGACAAGGCAGGCAAAGGCATAGATGACGGCATCCTGCAACTCCAGGAAGCCGATGCCCATAACGTAGCGCAGAAGAACGATGACGATCTGGCCGACGAACATGACCGCGAACAGCGCCAGGCACAATCCGAGCGTGATCCTGTGCAGGCGGTCGGCGATGGCTTTCATGAAATGCCTCTCGTGCGTGGCCCTGGCACCGGTCCGCCAGCAGCGGCCTCCCTCTAGCGCGGTCCGCCGCCGATGTCACGGCAGGGACCCGGAAAGCAACAGAAAAGACAGGCCTCGACGCGCCGGTCCAGCCATTGCCGGCGATGTTTTTGGACACCCGCACGGCGGCCGCGATCTGCTAAGGTCGATGGCGTGCCATGACTCGTTCAAACCGGCAGGGACCCCGATTGCAGCTGAAGGCCGAGACATGCCCCGTGCGGGCGCTGGACGAGGAGAAACGGCGGGCCATGCACGCGCTGTTCGCCCGTTACTACGACGACGCGCCATTCGAGCGGTTCTGCGCCGACCTGGCCGCCAAGGACCGGGTGATCCTGGTGGAGGACGGTGCCGGCGGGCTGGCCGGGTTCTCGACGATCGCCGTTCACGCCATGGACTGGAAGGGGCAGCCGGTGCGCATCGTCTTTTCAGGCGACACGATCATCGACCGGCCGCACTGGGGATCGCAGACCTTCGCCTTCGCCTGGCTGCGCGAAACGGGACGGATCCGGGCGGAAGCACCGGACGTTCCGCTCTACTGGCTGCTGATTTCCAAGGGCTATCGCACCTATCGCTACCTCGATGCCTTCGGTCTGGCCTTCACGCCGGACTGGCGCGGGCGGGCCTGCCCCGACCTCGACGCCATTCGCGACATGGCGGCAAGGCGCCTGTTCGGGGATGCCTATGACGCCGGGCGCGGGGTGCTGTCCTACCCGCAATCGCGCGGCCGCCTGGCGCCGGAATGGGCGCACCTGTCGGCCCGCGAACTGGCGCGGCCGGATGTGCGCTTCTTCATCGCGCGCAATCCGGGCTATGCGCGGGGCGACGAACTGGTCTGCCTGTGCGCGCTGGACGCCTCCAACATGAAACCGCTGACGCAGCGCCAGTTCCTGAAAGGCATGAGGCCATGCGCGGCTGGGCCATCCTGACCGCCGCCGCCGCGGCCCCTGCCCGGCGCCTTGACGCAGCGCTCGACGCTCCGGCAGAAGCCCAGCAGGCGCTGCTTGCGGAAATCCTGGCCCGCAATGCCGGCAGCATGTTCGGGCGCCGGCACGGGTTTGCCGGCATCGACCGCATCGACGCCTATCGCAAGGCCGTGCCGGTCTGCGGGTACGAGGACCTGCGCGCCGACATCGACGCCATGGCCGGCGGCGCGGATAACCGCCTCGTGTCCGATCCCGTCATCGCCTTCGAGCGGACCGGCGGCACGGCCTCCGGCGGCAAGCTGGTTCCCTACACCGAACCGGCGCTGGCCGGCTTTCGCGCCGCGGTCCTGCCCTGGCTGCATGACCTTGCGGCCCGCCACCCTGCAGCGACGGGCGGCCGGATCTATGCCGCGATCAGCCCGGCGACGCGGGTGCCCGAACGCACGCCGGGCGGCATCCCGGTCGGGCTGGAGAGCGACGCGGCCTATCTCGGCGCCGATCTCGCCCCGGCGTTCGCCAGCCTGCTCGCCGTTTCGCCGGAGACCGGGCTGATCCCGGACGTGGAGACGTGGCGGCTGAAGACGCTCCGCCAACTATTAGAAACTGCTTATCTTTCCTTCGTTTCGGTATGGAGCCCGACCTTCCTTCTCGACCTGATCGAGGCGATCCCGGCCCATGCGGAACCCCTGGCGGCGGCGCTTTCGCCGCCGGCGCGGCGGCGGCTGGAGGCCGCGCTTTCCGGCAGCACGGCCGATCCGGTGGCGCTGTGGCCGAAGCTTGCCGTGATCTCGTGCTGGGCCGACGGGGCGTCATCGGCCTTCGCGCGCCGGCTTGCCGCCCTGTGCCCGCAGGCCACGATCCAGCCCAAGGGCCTGATGGCGACGGAAGCCGCCATCACGCTGCCCTTCGGCGACGGTCCGGGCGCGGTGCCGGCGCTCACCAGCACGGTTCTGGAATTCCGCGATTCCGCAGGCGACCTGCACCTTGCCGGGGGATTGCGCGAGGGCGACGCCTACGACGTCCTCCTGACGACAGCCGGCGGGCTCTACCGCTACGACATCGGCGACCGGGTCCGCTGCGTCGCCAAGGCCGGAATGCGGGAACGTCTGGCCTTCATCGGCCGTGCCGGCATGGTCAGCGACATGGTCGGCGAGAAGCTGGACGAGGCTTTCGTCGCGCAGGTGCTGGACACGCTGCCGGTCGGCGCGGTCCTGATTGCCCGGACCATGCCTCGTCCGCACTATGCCCTGCGCATCGACGGTCCGGCCGATGCCCGGCTTGCGGCATCGGTGGAGGCCGGGCTGCTGGCCAATCCGCAATATGCCCATGCCCGCCGGCTGGGCCAGCTCGGCCCGCTCGCGCTCGTCAGCGATCGCGGCGCGCGGGCTCGCGAGACCGCGGACCGGATCGCCGCGGGCCAGCGTCTCGGCGACATCAAGCCGGCGCTGCTGCGGCCTGCCGCGACCTGACAATCCACACCTGTTTTGGCCCGAGCGGCCCGCGAGGCCGGATGCGCGCTTGCCGGGTCCGGCCGGTGCCCGTACCATCCCGCATGACCTCACGCATGGTGGCCCGATGAAAATCGCCCTGGTCTCGCCCAAAGGTCCGCTCTACCGGCACCGGGGCGGGATATTCGGCAAGTCGCTGCGCTATCAGCCGCTGACGCTGACGACGCTGGCGGCGCTCGTGCCGCCGGAGCTGGATCCCGACTTCGTGATGATCGACGAGGGCATCGGCGACGTGCCCGAGGACCTCGATGCCGATATCGTTGGCATGACGGTGATCACCGGGTCGGCGCCGCGCGCCTACGCGCTTTCCGCCCGCCTTCGCGCCCGTGGCCTGACCGTGGTCCTCGGCGGGCCGCATGTCACGCTGATGCCGGAGGAAGCGCAGGGCCATGCCGACGCGATCGTGACGGGCTATGCCGAGGAAACCTGGCCGCAACTGCTGCGGGACTTCGCGGCCGGGCGGATGAAACCGCGCTACGACCAGGCGCCCGATTTCCGGCTTGCCAACCTGCCCTTCGCCCGCCGCGACCTGTTCGACCGGCGCAAGTTCCTGACGCAGGCAGTGTTCGAGGCGACGCGGGCCTGCGCGCACGGGTGCGACTTCTGCGTCTCGCCGGCGGCCTGGGGCCGCAGGCAGTTCCAGAAGCCGGTGGATCACGTGGTGGAGGACATCCGCCGCGTCGGCAGCCGCCGCATCCTCTTCATCGACCTCAACCTGGTGTCCGACAAGACCTATGCGCGGGAACTCTTCACCGCGCTGATCCCGCTCAACGTGCGCTGGTTCGGGCTGGCCACCTCGCTCATCGGCCGCGACCCGGACCTGATGGACCTGATGGCGCGCAGCGGCTGCACCGGCCTGCTGATCGGCTTCGAATCCATTTCCCCGGACGGACTGAAATCCGTTCGCAAGGGGTTCAACACGCCGGACCTCTATGCCGCGCTGATCGACGACCTTCACCGGCTCGGGATTTCCATCCAGGGCTGTTTCGTCTTCGGCAATGACAACGACACGACCGCCACCTTCCGCGAGACGGCGGATTTCGTGCTCGACACGGGCATCGACCTGCCGCGTTTCTCCATGCTGACACCCTTCCCCGGCACGCCGCTCTACCGGCGCTTCGAGCAGGAGGGGCGCATCCTGACGCGCAACTGGGAACTCTACGACGGGCAGCACGCCGTGTTCCAGCCGAAAGGCATGAGCGTGCGGGAACTGGAGACCGGCCACGAGGCGGCGTGGCGGCAGGTCTATTCCTGGACAGCGGTCGGCCGGCGGGTGCTTCGCGCCCGCTCGCAGATGCCGCTCGCGCTGATCGCCAACCTCGGCTACCGGTTCTACGCGCACCACCTGCACACGCATTACACCTGCGACTGGCCGCACCTGGCGGAGGCGGCATGATGCGGATCACCTTCGTCCATCCCTCCATCGGGCGCAAACCGGGCACCAACTACATGCGCTCCTGGCAGATGGAGCCCCTGCCGATCGCGCTGCTGGCCGGGGTGACGCCCGGCGACGTGGAGACCGCCTTCTACGACGACCGGATGGAAGCCATCGATTACGACCGGCCGACCGATCTTGTCGCCATCCCGGTGGAAACCTACACCGCGCGCCGCGCCTACCAGATCGCCAGCGAGTTCCGCCGCCGCGGGGTGGCGGTGGTCATGGGCGGGTTCCATGCCACGCTGGCACCCGACGAGGTGGCCTGTCACGCCGAGGCGGTGGTGACCGGCGAGGCGGAGCTGACCTGGCCGCAGGTGATCGACGATGCACGCCACGGCCGGCTGCAGAAGTTCTACCGGTCCGACGCCCAGCCCGACATGGGCCTGATCCGCTATGACCGGCGGCTGTTTACCGGCAAGCGCTACCTGCCGGTGCGGCTGGTGGAAACGTCGCGCGGCTGCCGCTTCCCCTGCGAATTCTGCGCCATCCAGACCTTTTTCGAGCGCACGGCCCGCCACCGTCCGATCGGCGACATTCTCGCCGACCTCGATCCAAGCGACCGGTCGGCGCGGTTCCACTTCTTCGTCGACGACAATTTCGCCGCCGACATGGACTTCGCCGGGCAACTGGCCGACGCCATCGCGCCGCTGAACCTGCGCTGGGTGACGCAGATGAGCATCAATGCCGCCCATGACGAGGCCTTCCTGGCGCGGCTTAAGAAGGCCGGCTGCGTGGGCGTGCTGATCGGCTTCGAGAGCCTGGACGCCGGCGTGCTGCGCTCGATGCGCAAGACCTTCAACACGATGAAGGGCGGATTTTCCGTGGCGCTGGCCAACCTTCGCCGGCATGGCATCCGCGTCTACGGCACCTTCGTCTTCGGCTACGGCGCCTACCGGCCGGAGATGTTCCTGGAAGCCGCCGAGTTCGCCATCGAGCACCGTTTCTACATCGCCGCCTTCAACCACCTGACGCCGTTTCCCGGCACGCCGCTCTACAAGCGGCTGGAAACGGAAGGCCGGCTGCTGCACGAGGCCTGGTGGCTGGACCCCGCCTATCGCTACAACGACCTGCCGTTCCGTCCGGACGGCGCGGCGCCCGACGACATCCGGCGCGGCTGCCTGGACGCGCGGCGGCATTTCTATTCCTGGCCCTCGATCGCCCGGCGCCTCGTCGACCCGGTGAACCGGGCGGATTCGATGATGCTGCGGGCCTTCCTGCCGATCAACGCCATGCACAGGAGCGAACTCGACAAGCGCGACCGTTTTCCACTGGGAGACCCGGCATGGCAGGGCCAGTTCCTTCAGGCGGCCTGAGCGCGGCACCCTCGCCGCGCTACCGGTCGCGGGCGGCCGGCGAGGCCGACGCCGGGGCGATCAACGCGCTGCTTGGGGCCACGCCGATGGGCGGCGGTTTCGCACTGACGCTGGAACGGGCGCCGGACCCGCTGGCCGGCGATTTCGGCCTGTCCTCGCATCACGTGATGGTGCTCGGCGAGGAGGTTGCCAGCGGCCGGCTGGTCGGCCTTTGCGAGCGCAGCGTCCGGACCGCCTTCGTCAACGGTGCGCCTGCCGCCCTGCCCTATCTCGGCGCGCTGCGGGTGGCGCCCGGCTTCCGCCACCGCGTCCGCATCCTCCGCGACGGTTTCGAGGCGGTGCGCCGGCTTGGCGAGCAGCCCGGTGACCTGCCCTTCGCGCTGACCTCGATCGCGGCGGACAACACGGCAGCGCTGCGGCTTCTGACCCGCGGGCTTGCCGGACTTCCCGCCTACAGGCCGGCGGGCGACTACGTGACCTTCGTCCTGCGCGCCCGGCGGCAACGCCCGCTCGCGGCCATCCGCCAGGCCAGCGCCGCCGACCTGCCGGCCATCGCGGCGCTGCTGAACCGCGAAAACGCCCGGTTCCAGTTCGCCCCCGCATGGAGCGCCTCGGCGCTCGCCTCGCTTTCAGACCACGGGCTGAAAGCGGAGCATTTCCTGGTCGCCGGAGATGGCGCCCGGCTGACCGGCTGCATCGCCGCCTGGGACCAGTCATCGCGGCGCCAGACCGTGCTTCGCGGCTATCCGCGAGGGCTTTCCATGCTCCGGCCGCTGTGGAACCTGGCGGCCCCGGTCACCGGCCTGCCGGGCCTGCCGCCCGCGGGATCGCGCCTCAACCAGGTGGCGCTCAGCCATTGCGCGGTCGCCGAGGGGCATTGTGACCTGTTCCTGGCGCTGGTGGACGCGGCGCTCGGCCAGGCCGGGGATCGTGGCTTCGACAGCGGCTTCATCGGGCTGGCTGCGGCCAACCCGATGGCCGACGCGCTGAAGCGCAGGCGCCGCGCGATCGCCTATCGCACGGTGCTGCATACCGTTCACTGGCCGGACCAGCCCGCCCCCGCCCTCGACGGACGGCCGGCGCAGCCGGAGGCGGCGCTGCTATGACGATCCGCCACATCACCTTCGTGCGTCCGCGCATGGGACAGGGCCGGTCCGGCGACGCCATGACGCCGCTGGTGTTCGCCATCCTGCGGGCTCTCACGCCGGCGGAAATCGCGACGACGATGATCGACGAGCGGGTGGAGGACTTCGTGCCGGTGGAGACCGACCTCGTGGCGATCACCGTGGAAACCTTCACGGCCCGGCGGGCCTGGCAGATCGCCGATCATTACCGGGCGCGCGGCGTGCCGGTGGTGGTCGGCGGGCACCACCCGTCCATGGTGCCGGACGAGGCGCTGGCCCATGCCGACGCTGTGGTCACCGGCGACGCGGAAGGCGTGTGGGAGACGGTTCTGCAGGATGCCGCCGCGGGCCGGCTGAAACCGCGCTACGATGGCGGCATGGGGCTGTCGCCGGATCGCGCCTTCGCGCTCGACCGCTCGATCTTCGGCCAGCGCCGCTATGCCCCGGTCGAACTGGTGCAGGCCGGGCGCGGCTGCCGGTTCGCCTGCGATTTCTGTTCCATCCATGCCTTCTACGGCACGGCACGGATGATGCGCCCGGCCGGCGAGATCGCCGCCGAGATCGCCGCCCTGCCCGCGCACCGGATGATCTTCTTCGTCGACGACAATCTCTACTGGCGGCGCGACCGGTTCCTGGAACTGATGGACGCGCTGTCGCCGCTGAAGCGGATGTGGTCGTGCCAGATCACCATCGACATGGCACGCGACGACGACCTGATGGACCGGATGGCGGCGGCCGGCTGCGCGCTGGTGCTGATCGGTTTCGAATCGCTCGACCCGGCCAACCTGAAGCAGATGCGCAAGAACTGGAACAGGGTCGCCGGCTCCTACGAGGACGTGATCGCGCGGCTGACCCGGCG
The DNA here is from genome assembly GCF_002727065.1 of Zhengella mangrovi. GTDB lineage: Bacteria > Pseudomonadota > Alphaproteobacteria > Rhizobiales > Rhizobiaceae > Zhengella > Zhengella mangrovi. The sequence continues at coordinate 402,307 of NZ_PDVP01000002.1, forward strand.
CGGCATCATGATCTACGGCACCTTCGTCTTCGGCTACGACCACGACCGGCCGGAGGCCTTTGGCGAGGCGGCCGATTTCGCCCGGCGCACCGGCATGGCGATCGCCAACTTCAACCCGCTGACGCCCATGCCCGGGACCGGGCTGTACGACCGGTTGAAAGCCGAGGGCGGCCTGCTGCGCCCGGACTGGTGGATCGACCCGGCCTATGCCTACGGCGATGCGATCTTCCTGCCGAAGAACATGACGACAGCGGAACTGCGCGACGGGCCGATGACGGCGCGGCGGCGCTTCTATGCCTGGCGCTCGGTCCTGTCGCGGGCGGCGCGCGGGGCGCGGTCCTGGCGTCATCCCCGGCGCATCGGCCTGATGCTGCTGGCCAATCTCATCTCGCGGCGCGAAATCGCCCGCAAGCAGGCCCGCGGACTGGCCGAGGCGCCGGCAAGCCCGGCCCGGCCGCGCGGCAAGGAGGCGACCGCATGAGGCTGACGCTCATCAAGCCGACCATCGGGCGGCCCGAACACAGCCTCTACGTGGACGAGGCGCGCATGGAGCCGCTCAACCTCGGGGTCCTGGCGGCACTGACGCCGGGCGACGTCGACGTGGTGATGTACGACGACCGCTGCGAGCCGATCCCCTATCACGAGGCCACCGACCTGGTGGCCATCACGGTGGAAACCTACACGGCGCGGCGCTCCTACGAGATCGCGGCGGAATACCGCCGGCGCGGCGTGCCGGTGATCCTTGGCGGCTTCCAGCCGACCTTCGTGCCGGACGAATGCGCCGCCCATGCCGATTCGATCTTCATCGGCGACGCCGAGCAGGTCTGGGCCACGGTCATCGAGGATGCGCGGCGCGGCGCGCTCAAGCCGCGCTACCAGGGGCCGCCCGGCCTGCCGCAGACCGGCGTGATGACCAGGCGCGACATCTACGAGGGCAAGGGCTACCTGCCGGTGAGCCTGATGCAGTTCACGCGCGGCTGCCGCTTCGTCTGCGATTTCTGCGCGGTGACACGCTATTTCGACCGCCAGCACTTCATCCGCCGCATCGACGAGACGCTGCAGGAGATCGAGAGTCAGAAGCGCAAGCTGGTCTTCTTTGTCGACGACAACATCGCCTCGGACCGAAATGCGCTCAAGGAATTGTGCCACGCGCTGATCCCGATGCGGATCAACTGGGTCAGCCAGGCCTCGCTCGACGTGACCGGCGACCGGGAACTGATGGACCTGATGGCGCGGTCGGGCTGCCTCGGCCACATCATGGGGTTCGAATCGATCACGCGGGCCAGCATCCGCGAAGCGCGCAAGGCGCCGAACATCGGCAAGTTCGACACCTACGAGACGCAGATCCGGGTGCTGCGGGACCATGGCTTCCAGACCTGGGCGGCCTTCACGCTGGGCTATGACCACGACACGCTGGACAGCGTGCGCGCGACGATGGATTTCGCGCTGGAGAACCGCTTCACCTTCGCCGCCTTCAACATCCTGATGCCCTATCCCAACACCCCGCTCTACGACCGGCTGAAGCGGGAGGGGCGGCTGCTCTACGACGGGCACTGGTGGCTGCACCCGCAATACCGGTTCAATGCCGCGGCCTTCGTGCCGCGCCAGATGAGCCCCGACGCGCTGACCGAGGCCTGCTACGAGGCGCGCAAGGAATTCAACCGCATTCCCTCCATGCTGTGGCGCTTTTCCGACATGAAGACCAACATGCGCACGCTACGGCGCATGAAGGCCTTCTGGCAGTTCACGCCGGTCTTCCGGCGCGAGGTGTTCAAGAAACACGGCATGGTGTTCGGCCATTTCGGGCATCGGGCACCATGAGACGGTTCTTCTCGCTCTACCAGTATCTCGGTCCGGCCCTGCTCACCCCGCTGGCGGCCTGGCTGTGGTGGCGCCACTACGGCGGCAACGCGCCGCTGGCGGCGCTGGCAGTGGGCGTGCCCGTCATCCATGCCTATCTCGTGCCGGGCATCGGCACCAACGTGCTCGGCATGTGGGCCTTCAACGCGCGGCTGAAGCTCGGACGGTTCCGGCCGCAGCACGGTTTCGTCTTCGGCTCTGCGACGGCGCTGATCGTGCTGCCGCTGGCCGGTTCGCCCCTTGCCGGTGCCGACCCGGCGGCCGCATGGCAGACGGGGCTTGCAGCCGGCGCGGTACTGCTGGCCGTCAACTGGATCTACGACGCGCTCGCCATCCGCCACGGCGTGCTGGAAGTCTACAACCAGCCGGCGGCCGAAAGTGCGTCGGCCTGGGCGATCGCCGGCGACTACGTGATCTGGTTCTTCGGCCTGTTCGGCCTGATCTACGGCGCCGGCCTCAAGCTCGCCGAACCGATGCTGCTGGCCGGCGGCGGCTGGGGCACGGCCTTTCTGGCCGGAGCGGCCATGGTCGCAGCGACCGCGATCCTGCCCTCGGCCTGCTATGTCGCCGCGTCCTTCCTGCGCCACGGCCACAGCGGACTGACTCCCGTTTCAAGGGAGGCCAAGGCGCCATGAAACGCTGGCTTCCACCCGAAACGATCAACCGGCTGGCCGCCGACCCGGAACGCCGCACGCCCGAAAGCCTGTCGCCGGCGGTGGACGTGCGGCGGCCGTTCGTGCCGGAGCACTACACGCAGCTCTATTTCACCCCGGTCTACGCCTCGCTGCATTTCGAACACCGGCTGCGTTACAACCAGTTGTTCGCCTGCCGGCTCAACGAATACATCATGATGCTGGAGGCGGACCTCGTCGACCGGCTGCTGGAACCGCTGACCCGGCACCCGGCGGTGCGGGGGGACGGCGACCTGGTGACGGCCATCCGCACCATGATCGCAGAGGAAGGCCTGCACTACCGCAATTTCGCGGCGCTCAACCGCGCCTGCCGGCCGGATCTCTACCCGGAAGGCCGGGACCGCCTGTTCTCCGTCCTGCCGCTGGCAACGCGGACGCTGTTCGGCGTGGCCGGCCTGCTGGCCAGCCGCCTCGCCTTCTCGCTGTGGTACGTGATGGCGATCGAGGAATCCTCCATGGCGCTGGCGAAGGACATGATGAAAAGCCGGCAGACGGAGACGCTGGGCGACCTCGATCCCGGCTTTTGCGAGGTGCATATCCAGCACATGAAGGACGAGGCCCGCCACGTGCAGATCGACGGCATGCTGGTGGACCTGTGCATCGGATCGCAATCGGCGGCGCGGCGGCGGCTGAACGCGGCCATCTTCACCCGCATGCTGACCGGCGTGGTGACGCCGACGCGCGGCGGGTCCGGCATCAAGGTGATCCGGCAACTGGTGCGCGACATGCCGGAACTGCAGGATCGCGAAGAGGAGATGATCCGCGCCGTGCTGGCGCTCAGGCATGACCGAGCGTTCCAGGAGAGCCTGTTCAACCGCCAGATCATGCCGGTGACCTTCGGCGTCTTCGACGCGACGGCGGAACTGGACGGGCTTTCGAAGACCATGGTGGGCTATGACCGCCGGGCGGGCTGAGGCCAGGCCGGAAAAGCCGGACGGCTTTTCGCTGGCGCTGAACTTCCTGCCGCTGGGTCTGATCCTGGCCGGGCTGGCCGTGGCCGGCCTCCTGGCGGAAAGCCGGGTGGGCCGGACCGGCTGTTTCATCGCCTGGCTCTACCTCTCGCCGCCGCTGGCCGGGCGGCTGGTCATCGCCGCGCTCGGCCGGCCGGAGGGCACGTTCGGCATGGGCGAGCGCGGTTACCGTGCCTGGTGGGCGATGACGCAATTGCAGATGATCTTCAACCGCCTGCCGGTGCTCGATGAAGCATTGCGGCTGGTCCCCGGGCTTTACCCGCTGTGGATCCGGCTCTGGGGCGGATCGGTGAGCCCCTTCGCGCTGGTCGGCCCCGGCGTCGTCATCACCGACCGCCACCTCGTCCGGGTCGGCCGCGGCGCCCTGCTCGGCGCGCAGGCCAGGATCGCCGGTCACATGGCCCTGCGCGACGACGCCGGGCGATGGCAGGTGGTCGTGGCCGCGCCCGTGGTGGAAGCGGACGCCATCATGGGGGGCGAATCGGGCCTGGGGCCAGGCGCGCGCCTGCGCGGCGGCGCCCTCCTGCCGGCCGGGCGCCGTGTCGCGCCCTTTGCCGTCTGGCCGCGGTCTTCCGGGGAGACGGCATGAGCGTCGCGGCCTACCCGATCCCGGCGCGGGCCAACCTCGCCATTGCCGCGGCCGCGATCCTGGCCAACCTGGCGCTGTTGTGGCTGGCAGCGCATGCGCCGGCGTGGTGGATCACGGCCGCATGCGCGATCGGCTTTTCCTTCACCAACAACACCGTCTTCGCGCTGCATCACGAGGCGGTGCACGGGGGCTTCCACCCGGATCGCCGCATCAACGAGGCCGCCGGCCCGCTGTTCGCCGCCTTCTTTCCGACCATCTTCTCGATCCAGCGGATCAGCCATCTGGGTCATCACCGGCGCAATCGCACCGACGAGGAACTCTACGACTGCTACCTTCCCGGCCAGTCCTGGCTGCTGAAGACCTACTGGATCTATTGCCTGCTGACCGGATTCTACTGGGTCATCATCCCGCTGGCGGGTCTGGTCTACCTCGCCTGGCCCCGGGCGTTCCGGTCGAAAGCCTTCCGGCAGGGGCCCGCGCGATGGTGGGGGTTCGAGCCCTTCGTTGCCGATATCGGCCGGGCACCGATCGGCCGCGTCTGGCTGGAAGGCGTGTTCACGCTGGCCGTCCAGGCCGGGCTGTTCTGGCTGCTGGACCTGTCCCCTGTTTCCTGGCTCGCCTGCTACTGGGCTTTCGGCATCAACTGGTCCTCGGTGCAGTATACCGACCATGCCGGCAGTCCGCGCGACGTGCTCGAGGGCGCCTGGAACCTGCGCTTCTGGCCGGTCACGCAGGCGCTGTTCCTGAACTACAACCTGCACCTGGCGCATCACCGCCAGCCCGGCGTGCCATGGATCCACCTGCCGCGCCTGGTGCGGGCCGGCGATCCGGCGCCCTCGTTCTGGCCGATCTACCTCGGCCTGTTCCGGGGCGCGCGCAAGGCCCCGCCCGGTCCCGGTCCGCGCCCCCTGCCCGAACATCCCGCCCCCTCGCCCGATATCCCTTGAGAGGAGTTACGCCAATGCTGCGCCGCGCCACCATCACAGCCTTCATGGCCCTCTGGCCGGCATTCGCCATGGCCCAGACGACCGGTACGCCCGACGACCACGATGCCTTGCGGGCGCTCAAGGAGAAGGCGGTGGCGGTGGTCAACAACCGCGACTACGCGACCGCGCGGGCGATCCTGCACGACCCCTTCATGGCGACCGTCATCACGCAGGATGCGTTCACCGATTTCAACGACGTGAAATCCTTTTTCGAGGGCCTCTACACGCGCGACTTCCTGCGCATGAAGGAAATCCGTTTTTCCGCGGAGGCCGATGACTATTCGACCGTCTACACCGGCACGTTCGCGCTGACGAAGGGATCAACGCTGGAGCGCTACGAGCTGGCGGACGGGCGCAGTTTCGACATGAAGGGACGCTGGACGGCGGTCTCGATCAAGGACGGCAACGATTGGAAGATCGCGGCCATCCACATGGGAACAAACTTCCTTGACAACCCGGTGCTCAATGCCATCGAGAAGAGCGTGATGTGGACCGGTGCGGGCGGAGCGGCCGGCGGCCTGCTGATCGGTCTTGCCGGCGGCTGGGTCATCGGGCGGCGGCGGCGGCGGCCGGCATCGGCATGAGCCCGCGCGCGGCCAGCGCAAGCCCTCCCCCGGCGACGATATCGAGAATGTGGTGCTGGTGGACCAGCAGCGCGGAGACCGCCATCAGCGCCATCCAGGCGCGGTAGAGCCAGGCAAGGTGCGGCCCGGCGCGGGACAGGCAGGCCAGAAGGATCAGCCAGGCAAAGGCCACGTGCAGCGAGGGCACGGTGTTGTGCGGCGTGTCGGCGGCGCGGATCAGCGCGATGACCGTGCCGGACAGGCCTTCGACAGGATTGTCGGCATATGCCAGCCGGCCGGGCAGGAGCACGAAAGCCAGTGCCGCCACCGCGAGCACCGCCACGGACTGGCGGGTCAGCACCGCCATGTCGCGCGGGCCGAGATGGAAGAGCGGCAGCAGGAACAGCGGGTAAAGCGACAGGTAAGGCCAGACCATCCAGGGAACGAGCGGGATGGCGGTTTCGCCGGGCAGGACGAGGTCGAACGCGCGTCCCGACGCCGCGGCCAGCCAGCCGCCGCCGACATAGACGGGGACAAAGACCAGGCAGAAGATCGCGACGAAACGCAGCCAGGCGATGATGCGGGACCTGAGCCTCGGGGGTATCCGGTCCGGCATCAAAACGACAGGCTTCATCGCAAGGCTTCGCCCGGATCTAGTATCCGAATGTCCGCTGGTAAGCGGATGTCTTCTCTACCACCTGCGCGACGAATGCCTGGTACTCACCTTCATCGATTTCCCGCTCGTATTCCCCGTTGCCGGAATGGCGCTCGATCTCATACCCGCGTCCGAACTTGTCGAGGTAGGAAAACGGGTCGCCGGACATGGGCCAATCGAGCCACTCTTCCAGAGACCGGAGTTCTCCGGATGAGCTGTCACGCAGGGTCTCGTATTTCACGACACGGCACTTGTCCGAACCAGCGACGGCGTATTTCGCGTGCACATCCAGGAGACTGTTGGCCGAGGCAATGCAATAACCCTCGATCCAGTCCTTGCCCCGTTCCTCCGGGCGTCCCTGCATGTGCCACTTCTCCAGCAAGCTCAGGACCACATCCCGCATGTTGCGGACAAGAATGATGATATGCTTCGGATTGATGGTATCGATCGTCGGCTGATGGAAATCGCCGCGCACTTCCTTGGCACCCCACCTGCTCAGCTTTGCCAGTTCGGGTGCCAGGAAATTCCGGTATCGCTCGACAACCGAGTCGTGGTTCAACTGCGGACGCGGGATCATCCAGAATTCCTTGTCCACCGATATTCCGAAATCGGCTGCCTTCTCGTGGATGAACCTGGCAAAGACACCGTTGGCGAACCAGGGCTCGATCATCAGCCAATGGGTCGGCGGAACCGTGAAAAGGTTCGCAAGCCAGGTGCTGCCGGACCGGCCCATGGCCGCGATATAGAGATCCGCTTCGAACAACCTGGGTTCGTCGGCATTCAGGAAACCAAAACTCACGATCGCCCCTTGTTTCTGGCGCAAGCTATCAAATCGATCAGGTCCAGCTTACGCAGGCGGCCAAGGCAGAGGAAGGGATCGAGGCAAAAATCCTCCAACTGAACCCAAATCGGGAAAAACCCTTTCAAGCCATTGATTTTATTGAATTAATATCAAAAATGGCGACCCCTGCAGGATTCGAACCTGCGACCATCGGCTTAGAAGGCCGGTGCTCTATCCAGCTGAGCTAAGGGGCCGGCTGACGCCTTGGCGTCAAGCTCAGTGCGTCCAGGGCGTCTTCCGGTCGTAGCGGAAGTTGTCGGAATAGGAAATCTGGCGGCGCTTGGCCTGCTTCGGATCCTGCACGGAATAGGCCAGGCCATTGCGCTCGGCATAGGCCACCGCCTCTTCCTTCGTGTCAAAGAAAAGCCGGATCTGGCTCTTCATGTCCGACGAAGTGGTGTAGCCCATCAGCGGGTCGATCTTGCGCGGTTCCTCCGGCTCGAATTCCAGCAGCCAGCGGCCGGTCTTGCCCTTGCCCGACTGCATGGCGGTCTTGGCCGGGCTGTAAATTCGCGCGCTCATGTCGTGTCCCCGCACTCTTCGATCTTGGCGTTGCCGGAAGTCCGGGCCCTTCTGCAACCGGGGCGGCGGCGCTTCCATGTCCGCCTACGCTATATACGGGAGGTGTTCGCCCGGTAAATACCCTTTGTGCCGCAACATGGCCCGGCGCGGCGGGTTTTCGACCGATTTCAGGGAAAGGATGGTCGGAGCGGCAGGATTCGAACCTGCGACCCTCTGGTCCCAAACCAGATGCGCTACCAGGCTGCGCTACGCTCCGAGCCTTGAAAATCAATCACTTGCGGCGGTCTTTACCAGAGCCAAAAGAGAACCGCAAGGGAACAAACGTACCTGAGTTCCACCGCAAAGAACAAAAGTCCCACCAAAAGTCCCACCGATGTTATTGTGTAGTCAGCGAAGCTGGAACAGATCTGCAGCGAGATCGGTAATCCGAAAATATTTCTCGTCGACCGGATCACAAACTTCATCTCCCGCGACATGGACCCGTGGCCCTACCAGGCGCGACGTCACGCTAAGATTGTCTCAGCTTGGATTCGTAGACAACACCTTCAACAATTTGTTCAACGGACTGCCGCACACAAAATGCTTGACCATGCAATGATCCACGAACCTTGCGATTGCAGCGGAAAATTTGGAGGCGTGACACAGAGAACACAATGAACAATAGTCAGATGTCGCGATCGGCAACAACGTCCCGGAAGCACTCATGAAATCAGTATCTACACCAAACCGTCAAGCTGATCATGGTCTAGAACCTCTCGTCCCACCGAGACTGCATCTGGGAGCGCTCCATTTCGGCGAACGGAGACAAAGTACCGGTTGCGCTGCATAATCCCAGTGACACACCTAAGCCGTTACAGTGATGACCGCCGAGAAACTCGAAACTTCACCAATCCGAGGTTGAGGCTCCGAGCATTCACCGGAAACGCTCTCGTTTGAGGCCGACGACAAGAAAAAAGACGATGATTTCTTCTCCAAGTCAATCTTTAAGCCACTGTAGGAAACTCGCATACTTATCCTTATTAGCGACCACTTCTTTTCCTACCAGAACCGAACCATTGATACTCAAATGACCAGCATCATAATACAGCGGCCGCCCGCCGCGCTCTCCGTGGCAATATTGATTATCACACAGCAAATCGTTGAAATCTATGTATAGTGCTCCTGCCTTTTCTGCAATTGCTTTAATGCGATCATTGTAAACTCGGTCCGGCCGCCCCGCTACGCGCGCTCTCTCGGAACAATTTGCGAGGGGCGTCTTAAGTCTAATGACATAACATTCTCGATCATATTTCAATAACGGGGGCACATCTCCCAGGACAGCGACCTTAATATCGCTCCGCTTAAGTGTATCTAATGTCTCTCGCAGCGCTATTTCAAATGCATCGCCGCCTGTAGATAAATACGAGCGCCAGGATGCTGAGATAACTACGCGCTCAGCTTCCAGCACTTTATGCATAGCTATTGTACCGGACGCTTTGCATGTTCGGGCATAGCGTCCCGAGGTAAATCGTTCAGGGTTTGAAAAGACGGGCGGACAGGCCGAGTGCTCCAAGTTTCGGATCGAAATCCCTATTGCCTTTCCAATTTCGCCGATGAGCCCCGCATACTGCGCGGCTTTTGAGTCACCCCATAGCATTGCAGTTGGTTCAACGTTTTGGTCGCCCGTAATACAACGCGGATCATCAAGGTCAGCGGCTGTCAGAAGCGGTTTTTGACAAACATAATTTGCCTGGTAATTGGGCTTCATACCAATTGACAGTCCGTCAACGGCCTCTTTGAAAGAGGCGGACAATGCATATACGCCCAATCCATTTGTAATTAATAGTGGAGCGCAAAGCAGCATTACGGCAATTGAAGGGACACCGAACATTCGAGTTAGCGATTTCCAATAGCCATACGGACGGCGCCTAAATGGCTGCTCGATCAGCGAGTAACTGATTGCCGACAAGCAGAGCGTCATGACAATGGCCAATGTTTTTGCCAAAAGTGACATCGCGCCTTCTAGATAAAGGAATAGCACAATTATCGGCCAGTGCCATAGGTATGCAGAATATGAAATACGGCCCAGATAGACCACCGGCACCAGTGTGAAAATGCGGGACGCCAAAGGTCTGCTGATGCCACCAAGAATGATAAATGCCGCGCCGATTGTCGGCGGAGCAGCTCTCCAGCCCGGGTACGGAGTTGCTGAGGTTAGCCACCAGAATGACCAGAGGATCAAAGCTATACCCAATAGAACCAGTCCATTTCCAGCCGCGCGCGAACTCATTAATTTATTCAACAGCCCCTTTGAAACAACAATTGCTACTAATATCCCAGAACCGAATTGACATACTCTCGATGGCAGCATGTAGTAAGCAATGTCTGGATCGACAGCATAGAGCATATCTCCGCCAACAAAAGAAGCCACCGTTGCCATAAATACAAAGGCGATTAAGGTCGTAGTACTAACGCGCTTATACAGAAAAAACAGACAGACCGGCCAAAGAAGGTAAAATTGCTCTTCGACACCAAGCGACCATAAATGAATTAGCGCCTCTGAATGAGCATTATCAGCAAAATATGAAGTATCCGAAAAAAATGCAAAGTAAAAATTTGCTACAAAGAATTGTGATGCGAGTGCGCTCCAGCCAAGATCATACAGATCTTTAGGCGTGAAAATAAACTGAAACAATATCAAAGTAAAAAGAATCACGACGCTTAAAATAGGGATGATTCGGCGGATGCGACGTGCATAGAAATCAGAAAAAGAAAACCTCCCCGCCTCCATTTCCGAAAGCATAATTCTTGTAATGAGAAACCCTGAAATCACAAAAAATATATCAACACCAATAAATCCGCCCGGCAACCAAGATGGATCCACATGAAAAATAATAACACTTGACACGGCTAGCGCGCGCAAACCATCGATATCATCACGATACTTTATCGACATTGGGTTTATTCCTATATTTCTCTATTTTTTTAGGGCTTCTTCATTTCGAGATATTAGTATCAAAATTTCTGCATATGGCAACTATTGTGGACATGAACGGAAGTTCCGCTGAATTTGGGAAGCCGCGGTTGAACGGCGAATACTTCGATCTAATTGAAGCCTACGCGATCTGGGAACGAAGGCAGAGCGACAAAAGGCACGGAGCATCACATAACTCTAAATGTTCATTTGCCGAGATGACCTGGCGCGAATCTTGATAACATTTCAGATGCATATAATCCCCACAGCTCACCGATTTAGAAGCGACTTCAACTCGCAGCGATGTCATGCTTCCCATTGTCATAAAAATTGGCGATTTGCATAGCCCCTAGACAACTTAGACACCTTCTTTCTACTTTTTAGGCAAGGAGACCGCGGTGAGCAAAGCGTATCGAGTCGACGATCTCACAAGGGACGCGGTGTCTCAAATCGTAGCGCGGAGCTATTCGGTTGCGGCGGTATCCAAGCAATTGGACGCCAGACAATGTTCATTCTACAAGTGGAATTTGAAGCTCTCGAGGCCATTCAGAGGTCATGACAGGGCAGCCGCACTAGAAATGAATGTTGACAAATCGCTGCAGTCTTCAGCAACTTTCCGCAATAACGGAGGGCTTTTGCATGGGATGGGTTCGGCTGTTCATGAGATATTTTGTGTTGAATGGAGCTGTATCACTTGCGTGTGCGGTTTCAATTATCTGCCTAAGTGAAGTCGCTGTGATCGCTGAACAAAGCGTCAGCATGCCGCTGGCTGCACAAACCTTTGACAAAATCGCCAAGCCGACAGAGCTTGCCCGGATGATGACAAACAATCCAGGTGGTCGTTTTCGAGTCATCATCCAGTATGACAACTCCTCTATCGGCGCCCCGGCCGGTGCCGGCTCGCCGGAAGATGATAGGCAATATATCGCCCGCAACCATGCCCTACAGGATCTCGTCCTCTTAGAGACATTTGGATCATCGCAAGCGGTAGTCAGCGGACCGCTTTCCATTGCCTATGGCGTAAGGCGAATGGATTTCAGTCAATTGTTTGTAATCAACCTAACGGCAGACGAAATCGACCGTGTCGCGGCAAATGTACGCGTCACACGGATTTACCCGGATATCACTTTCCAGCCAACGCTCGACGAAAGCACGACACAGATCAACATGCCTACGGTCTGGATCGCCGGCGGCACAGGCGCTGGGCGCGCAGTGGCCATTATCGATACGGGCGTAAAGAAGAGCCATGAGTTCATCACCCCGTCGCGTGTTGTTTCCGAGGCGTGCTATAATTCAAACGTTGCGGAAAGCAATGCGACTTCTCGCTGTCCTGGTGGGGTAGAAATTTCCACAGCCACGGATTCCGGTAGTGACTGTTCGGAAAGTTTTGCTTCCGGCTGCGGCCACGGTACCCATGTTGCCGGCATAGCTGCCGGAAATAATACCAACCGCCAAACAGGCGAACCGCTGCATGGAGTCGCCTACGAGGCCAACATCGTTGCTATCAACGTTTTCAGCAAGTTCGACAATACAGGTGCCACGTCACCCGCTTGTGATCCCGCCGCCAATCCCTGTGTCTTGGCCTTTTGGTCCGATATCGTCCGGGGCATTGACCATATCTTTTCTATACGCTCGACGTACAATATCGACGCGATTACTCTGAATCTAGGTAGCGGCGCATATTCGGCGCCATGCGACCAAACGGATCTACTTGAACCCATTATTACCACCCTGGCTTCCGAAGGTACCGCTGTAGTGGTCGCAGCGGGGAACGAAGGCCTCGACAACGCGGTCAACTCACCGGCATGTATTTCGACTGCCGTCTCCGTGGCCTCGTCGCTCGACACAGCAAACACCCGGTCCAGCTTTTCCAACTGGGGTGATTTGATTGACGTCGTCGCTCCAGGATCCAATATACGGTCTTCTGCGTATGGCTCATCAGAAACCGATACTTCGCGCTATTTAGAATACAATGGCACATCTATGGCCGCGCCGCACGTGGCCGGGGCGTTCGCAGCCTTGCGCTCGATTTTCCCGTCAAAGGCCATATGGGAAATTGAAGATGCAATAAAATCAACGGGGGTACCAATCACATCCGCCGGTACAACCAAACCGCGGATCGACGTGCTCGCTGCTTGCAATGCACTTGGCGGCGGAAATTGTATTCCTGCGCCATCGAACGACAATTTTTTCAGTGCGATGCCTATAGTCGATTTTCCATTTTCGGTGACTGGCCAGACGAATGTTGCTGCAACCAGCGAAACAAACGAACCGCGCCTTAGCGCGCCAAATAATACTGTTTGGTATTCGTTCACCCTGCAAGAAACCAGCATTGTTCATATCGATACGAATGGGTCTTCACTTGATACTTATATAGGTTTGTTCTCCGGGCCATCTGTTGGCTTCTTGGCTGCGCTTGGAATAAATGATGATGGCGGCACTGATTTTGCGTCTTTGATCGAAAGACCGCTAACTGCCGGAACATATTATATTGCAGTTGATGGCTATGGCAGCACCACTGGGACCTTTAACCTTAACGTCACATGGTATAGTGGCGCACTTCGCTCTGCATCTATTTTGGCGGCGGTTCTGCCAACTGCCCGCGCGACGCAGAGCGGAACGCCTGTTACCGCATTTGCCACAATCGTCAACAGCTCTGAAAACGCGGCTAGTAGCTGCAGCATCGGGTTGCCTACGCCCATATCTGGGACGAGTTTTTTCTATCAGACGACGGATTCAGCGAATGCTCCTATCGGTAAGGCCAATACACCTGTGGGAATTGCGGCCGGTGGATCCCAAGGCTTCTATTTCGCCCTTTCACCCACGGCGGCCGCGTCGAGCAACATTCCGCTTGTCTTTGACTGTGCGAACGCATTGCCAGCCTCTACGATTTACGGAGTGAATACTTTCCAATACACGGCTTCTTCGACGCCAATTGCAGACATGGTGGCTATCGCAGCAACGGTCGGGAACACCGGCTACATCTCGATCCCCGGCGCATCCGGCCAAGCAGCCGCCTCGGTGGCCGCGGTCAACATAGGTGCCACGCAAACAATAACGGCCAGCGTGACAGGACAGGCCATTGGGGGAACTGATCCCGGCATGCCGGCTACTCTTTCAATCTGTCGCGCGAACTCCAGCGGCGTCTGTCAAACCGCATTCGAGGCAAGTACATCGTTCACAGCAATCGCTGGTGAGACATACTATTTCGTGGTCCTGGCCCAAGGCAACGGTAGCGTGTACGATAACCCGGCATCCAACCGTGCGCATATCTATTTTCGCAACACTAGCTCGCAGGTGGTCGGAGCCACTAGCGTGGCGATTCGAACCCAGTGACAAAATATGCTCCAGCGCCGGACAACGGTGCCGGAGCAGCGACTATCCAAGGATGCAACACGGGGCGGTATAAGTTTCCTGGAGAAAAAAAAAGCACAAGCTGGACACCCGCAAAAACCCCTTCTGTAGATCCGAGCCTGTCCGGTCAGCGCTGATTAATTCCTGTTTGTTCTCTGACCGCTTCTCGTTTGTTCACGTTTCCGAGACTGATCACTATTCGGCGCGGAGGTTTTTGCGTGTGCCCAGCTCAATCCCGCAGCGCGATCGACTACTCAAAACACCGCAGTGTGCATTTCAGATGGCTCATGATGCCCCCTGCCGGCGTGGCAGATGGCAATCATTTCAAACAGATGACAGCCCTCACCGACCTTGGATGGCCCATTGATTTCATTGGCGTCCTGACGACGCTCCCCTCACCTGAATATCGATCTGTTGGAGTGGACAATCACGGTTTCTCTCTACAGTTCGCATCAGCGACAATCTGCGCGATCTTTAAAGCGGACGCCGCCGGCAGTTTCATAGACAATTTCACAAAAGCCGTGTTTGTGTCCGGCAGCAACCGATACTCGAATGTGCCATCAGCCTGAGCAGAGGCGGGCAGCTGCGGATCTGGAATCAGTTCGTGTGCTGGGACTTCAAGTGCACGAGCCAAGCAATCCAGGCTGTAACGCGTCGGGAAAGATTTTCCACGGACGTATTGAGAAATCGAGTCTCTTGTAAGCCTAGATTGTCGAGCCAATTCCGACTGGCGCCATCCCTTTGCGATCATGGCACGATAGACGCGGCGGCCGAATTCATCTTTCGAAATCATATTCTTAAAGCCATCGTCAGACAGATTATCCATGCCAGGTCCAATCTAGGTTCACCACAAACTGCATGAAAATGTACCGGGGCAATGCATCCTTATCCACCCCTCCCTGGCCGGCTCTATCCTGCCGGGATGGAACAGACGAACACGCTGGCCGAGCTGGCCGACATGCGCATCGATGTCATAGCTTGGTGCAACGCGTGCCGGGGGAATAGAAGGTTTGATGCTGGAGATCTCGCCGGCGTCTACGGGCCGGGCTTGACGGTGCGCCGGCTGGCCCTGCGGCTCAAATGCGCGAAGTGCGGTGCCAGGGACTGTGGGGTGCTGCTGTCGCCACGGGGACGATATTCAACCTCAAATAGCCGAAAGATGACAAATTGGTAAGAATCTAATATCGAAGCGTGATTGCTGTTGTGAAGATTCGCTATATGACACGTATGCCGTGGCCGGAAGATTTTCCGGATGTATTTGTGAACGGAATTTGGAGATCGCCGGATGGGTCAGATTATTCTGGCCTTTGGGATCATCCCCTGTACCAAGCGGCAAAAGGCGAACGCGACGTGGATTCCGCCATGAGGATCATTGATGATCTCGCCAAAGAAGAGGTGGTGGATTCGCTTCGAGGCCTAGCAATAAGATGCGGAAAGACACCCATCGTCATCGCCCCGTCGGCTGACATTGCCGAAACCAACAATGCGCTTGCCATTTCTTATGCCAACTGGATCGGACATGAACTCGACTGGCCTGTTGAAGAGCGGGTTTTCCAGGATAAAACGGTCTCCCGTGACCGCCAAGGTGGTTGGTTTCGCCTGGCCCATAGAGCATCTTTTTACGGGCAAATTGACAGTGCTACCCCATATGTCATAGTGGATGACGTGATCACCATGGGCGGAACCATGGCTGATCTGAGGTCGTTCATCCACCGTAAAGGTGGGTCTGTTATTGGTATGAGCGCGATTGCCTCTCGCGAAGGTACAGACAAGCAGATTCGCCTTGGAAACGACACACTCGCGCGTTTGGAGGAACATTATGGTTCAGATTTTTCAAGCAATTGTTGCGAGCTTTTCGGCTTCCCGCACGAATGTTTCACGCGAGACGAAGGACTGCGACTCCTCGCTTGTAAGGGATATGACTCCCTCAGAGAGAACATACTGCGAGCGCGTCACGAGGCAGACGCATCGGGAGGCAAGAGAGTCGCTGGCCGGTAGGCCTAAGCGGTTTGCCTGAGAAGTAACCCGTTCTATTTGAGATTGGCTGGCCGCCTACATCGCTGTAGGCGGCTTTTTCGCGTAAATCAGCCTGAGAACGAAAAAAGCCCGCCGCCTTACGGCAGCGGGCTCGGGTGGTCCGGAGCGTTGTGTGTGCGCTGCTCCGGTCCGTCACAGCCTACCGGGGGCGGTGCGGCTGTGATTGCCAAATTCGATAGCCGTTGGATCGATTCCCATCAAGCCAGCGATGCTGCGCAGCAGTTATTCCCAGTCGTCCGCGGTGCGCTGTTCGAGGCTTTTGAGAAAATCGTTCCGACGGTTCTGAGAGACAAAATGCTCTCTGAAGGGATCAAAGACCAATTCTGCAGGGAGCGGCTTGCGCTCCAGAATTGCCTGATCCTGTTTCGCATAATCATCATTCATGCTTCCCCCTCCTGTGCCGTCAGTCCCTTTCGATGTGGAGGAGCGTGTATTTGCACAAGGCGGTACGAATCGCAAATATGACCAGCGTCGTGAGAGCAAAATCAACAGCAAAAGCCCGCTACCTTTCGGCAGCGGGCTCGCGGACAAGAGGAATGAATATGGGGTATTCTCTGCCCTTCACGGCCTCCGGGGCGATGGATGCCGTGATGCTTGTTTTCTAACTCGCCGGCAGATTCGGCTCAAGGCTTCAAAAGCGGTCCGATCGTCGCCGTCCGGGTGATTCCGCTGGCAAACTCGCAAGGGAAGCGCACTGATACAGACTCGATCTTCCGCAGCGTTTCCGGCTTGTCCTCGATGACGAACGGACCGACCAAGAACTCCTCGCCCCGCAACACAAGCGGTGCTCCCTCCACCATGTCTCCGTCCGGCGTGAATGCCGGGTAGCTCTTGAACCGCGTCGAGCGATCCTCGGACCATCGGCCGACGAGCGTCACAGGCGCACCTCTCGGAACCGAGCATGGCTCGAGCTTGCGAGAGACGGCCACCACGATCAGCAATCGTCCGGTTTCAATCTGCCAACGGACCTGCGACACCGGCGCGTAAATCATGGCCGTAGCCTGGCGGGCGCGCTCCCGCTTTTCGGCGAAATCATGCCAAGCATCGACCGCCGTCATCGCTGCAGCTGCTGCGAGGTAGGTCAGGAAGCCGTAGGTCAAGCGCCGCCTCATTTCTTGCCCCCCTGCCCGGTGAACTGCCGCAGCAGGTCCGGCGCGTCGAAACCCATCAGGCCGAATGGCGCGGAAAGGATGACAATGTGGAGCTCCTTCACGAGGACGTGGATCGCCATGAGCGCCGCGAACATGAGCACCCCGACAACGAAGCGCGTCCAGCGCCAGATATTTTCATGCTTCATCAGGGGTCACCGCGAATAACGATCCGATGAACGGCGCGGCCGGACTTGTAGGCCAGGAACGCGGCAACCAGCAGGGCCAGCCAGAACGGCAAATGCCCCATACGCTGAAGGTGATCGATCAGCCAGACGCCAACCGTCCCGGCCGCGGCGACCAACGTGTTGTGCATCACTGCCTCCCGTGCCTCTTGCACTCGGAGGGCGTCCAGACCCCTGCCCCACAAAGGCCAGCGGCAGTATCGTCGATCTTCTCCTGGTCGCCCGCGGTTGCGCCGCGTGCACCGATCAGCGAAGTGCCGACAATGCGGCGAGCGGTGTCGCGCTGCCGGTCAGCGCTGGCACTGACCTGCTGCGAAGTCGAACACGCCGCCAGTGTCCAGGCACACGCGACGAGCAAGGCGATTTGCTTCGGCTGCATTGGCGAGATCCTTTGCTGCGTTGATGGTTGCTGCGTCGAGCTCGGCCGCCTTCTCACGTCCGCCGGCAGTGTATTGGTCTGGCCCGTAGCTGAAGACGGCCCAAGCCATGACGGCCGCGCCGCCAATGGCCGCCGCACCGATGCCAACGCCGACGAGCTTGAGCGTCGAGACGCCCGGGATGAGATCGATGACGCTCATTCCGAACCACTTGTCCAGCGGGGAAGATCGACCGTGAAACCGGCCAGATCGTGCGTGCAGTCAGCCAGGAACTGGATCCGTCCGTCCGTTACGAAGGAATGACACCGCTGGAGTCCGCCGCGATGAGCTGGGTATTCCACCGTTGCGTTGATCGATGGCTTAAGTGTTGGCTTCTCAAGGTCTCCATTGAATTCCCAACGCGGACGAGGGCGTTCAGGACTGATATTCAAATCGTGATCCCATCCGCATCCCGGACAATGAAAGCTCAAGAGGCCGCGATTGACGTTGACCTTTTTCATTATCCGCCCTCCACGGCATCGCCGATCTCGCGCACCGCGCCTGCAATCTGCTTGCGTAGAATCACGATGATCACCAAAAGCGCGACAGCGGCTCCGGCGATCACGGCCACGGTCTGCCAGTCCATTCCACCGATCACCGCCGCGCCAGTTCCGCCGAAGCCAAAGACGCCCGTCAGCCATCCCATGAACCCGGTTTTCTTCTTGACCTCCTTCTCGACTTCCGGCGGCACTACTTCCCGCGCTGGCGCTTGGCCAAGATGGCGCTTGCGAACTTGGTCAAGTGCAGCGGCGACCTCGGCCACGGAAACAGCAGCATGCTGGCCGCCGTATTTCCCTTTGCCGTTCGGCATCGGCAGGCTGGCCCACTCCGACGCCAGGTTGTCCAGCAGCGTTTCAGTGCTCAGCCGGCCAGCCAGCCACTTGTCGACGCCGCGGACGCCGAGGAGATAGCAGGCCATGCGGTCCTGCATCTTTCGATCGAACAACAGGTTCCCACCCAGCCCCAGCGTCTTGCGGATCGCGCGGAGCGTCGTCCTGACGATCTGGTAGCGGCCGACAGCCGACGACTTCCACTTATTGTCCGGATGGCTGAGCATCTTCGTCTGAAGCGCGTCGACCTGCGAAAGCGTCATTCCGACCAGGTTCACGTTCCCGCCGGTAAAGGCGCCGTAGGCAAGCGTTTCGTTGTAGCCGTCGCCCCTGTCCGTCCCTTCGGATTTGCCGATGAGATCTAGCAGTGGACGGTAGACGAAGAACGGATCAGCACGCGCGGCAGCATTCGCCCGCGCAGAATTGCGGTCGGTCATGGAATGTCCTTTCGAATGAATTGATCAGTTCAGAAGGTCGTCGCCGAACAGGTCTTCAATGTTCTGAAGCGTCGTCAGGCCGGAACCGGAAGCGCATGCCGCATGGATGATTGCCAGCGATCCAATGTCGCCGATCAATGTGCGGTGGATGGCCTCGCCTAGATCACCTGCGGCACCGACCCTTAGCTGGGTATGGCCAGTCCGTGTTGCATGTTTCTGGACGATCGTGTCGCTGTCGACTTCCGTTGCTATTCCGGAACCGCTTGTGATCCGCAACTTCGCAACACCGGCATCAGGGTCAAAAATCCCAGTTACCGTCTGCCACTCACCATTGACCCGGTTGTCAGCAAGTGTGCAGTAGCCGACATCTCCGCGCCAAGCATAGGAAACATAGCTTTGCGACGAGCCGCCAAAACCTACGCGAATTCCTGCCCAGTCATTCTGGTTCACACCAGGCGTATCGTCATGACGGCATGCACAACCAGCAACAGCACCTGGATAATCCCCTCCGTCGTCGGCCGTTGCGGGTATGCGAACGCGGCATACAATGGCGTATGGCCTGAAGATACCGACTGTCGTCGTCGGATCCTGCATCGGAAACACAAGCGCATCATTTCTGGTCTGGAGCGCACCATTGTAGCTGTCGCTGAGCGAGCCCCCGGCTGCGCCCGGATTGCTACCCTGACCAAAGCGCAAGTATGGCATCCCAGTCACTCCATCTGTCTGCACAGATGGCTGATACCCATAGACGGAAGGACGAAGATGAAAGGCGCGGCTACCCTGTTTCGCATCTCTCCAAGCAAAATCCAGTCCATTATTGATGAACTGGCTACGCGCCGGCCAGTAAGCCCATACGTTTGGGTCAGCCGCGATGGCAGCAATGTCGCCGCGTAAAATTCCAGGACGCGCGAGGTCATTTGAATTCTGATCAACGGTGATGAGATCGACACTCATAGGCGGAAGCCCTCCTTGTTCAGAGCTGCCTGGAGAATAGAGACGTCAACGTCCTCGGACGAAGTACCATCCATCATCTGCACCAGTGCATAACCTGCCGCCTCGCCGATCATCGACCAGGCTGGTTCCATCCGGACGCTCATCCAGAAGACATGGCTGCACGAAATACAGACGCTGGCGAGGAGATTTGGGACATGGGTAGCCAGTTCGCCGCCTTCGGAAAAACCTGATCCGCGACCAGTTCGAAGTGAGCTATAGGGGATGTCATAAACGTCTGTGTCATGCGGAACAGGTGTTGGCCCCTCAAAAAAATAGTTGAACGTCTCCGGTGAGCCGCCTGCACTTACACCAAAAATCCGACAGGCATGAGCATCGAGGAAATAGGACCATCTGGCGATGCGGCTTGATTTCGTGGTTGTTCGGCCAGACGATGAGTGCCAAGTCTCAAAACCGGTCGGGATGTTGCTCGAGCTGCTTTCGTACATGTCCGCCTGGTGGCACACATAGGCGCCATCCAGCCTCAAACATTCCCTGATATATGCCCAGTCTGGGAATGATGGCCCATTGGCACTGTCGAGATAGAGGTTCGGCGCATAGCCGAAGGCTGCTGCGTTGGTTTTGAGTGCCGACATACTTGGGAAGTGATCAGTGATGTCATTGGCAAGATAGTAGAGCAGGCCTCGCTGCCATGCGATTTGTTCTTCGACGATCCTGCGCCGAACTGTCCAGTTCCCATTTGCGTAATCGGTCCCGGCCTGCGCTCGTTCAAACGAAACTATGAACGACGAACCATTGTTGGTCTGCCGCGCGTCCGCCCCGTCAAGCAAGTAGACCGTGCCTTGGTTTGCTACCGCCTCAAGCAAGGTATCAGCTGCTCCTGCGCTGGCAGCTTCAGCCAGGGCCAGCCCCTCCCCGACAACAAAGTAATTTGCCTTGTCGTATCCATCAGGTGCCGTAAATGGCGTGGATCCAGCGTCGTCGGTGATCACAAGCCGGACCGACAGCGTCTGGACGCGCGTGTCAGCCACTCCGGCATCTGACGAAGGGTCAAGGCCCAGCGCCACCATCTGGGCCTCATTCTGGACAAGCGAGCCATCCGGCGTTGTCTCGAAACCGGCCAGAAGATAGGCACCGTCACCATATGGCTTGTAGCCAGCAAATGGTTCACCATAAGTGCCCTGGCTCTCCCGACCGATGCTAAACGGCGCCTCAGCAGCCCGGATCAAGTCGCCCTCGTAACTGGCGTCAAGAAATGCCGTTGCGTTCAGCCAACCCGCCACCGTCCTTATTGACTGGATCCTACCATCTTTGCTTTTCCGCAAATCAGAAGGCGCGAAGATCGGACTGCTTGAAACGACCAGATCAATGTCGGCAATCCAGTCGTTGAATTCCTCCTGGTAGGCCCTTGGATCAAAAATTCTGAGCATCTGGCTGCTTGCATCAATGCCAGTGCGCGTTCCATCAGGGTCATCGTAGCGAGAGATGATATTCTGATAGAATTGACGGGTCTGGCCCTGCATGATGTACCAAGTGCTTGATGGCGAAGGAAAGTCCGTTACGATCAGACCACCGGAGATAACCGCGCCACCGAGGCGCGGCCACGGATCGATCATGGCAACCCGGCCACCCGCAGCCTTGACCTTTCTCGCCGCCATCATGGCGGATTGAGTGCCGCCATAGATGATGACATCGAAATCACGATCGCCAAGACCGATCAATGCCGGTCTATTTCGTGCGTAACTGTATGTCTTTCCATCGGTCGAGATAAACTTTTCGACGCGATCATCGTTGTCGAGCGTCACGGATTTCGGAACTCCATGCGCTTCTATCCACGCAGTCGTTTCCGTCGTCTTGAGCATTCCGGAGTCGGCGCCGTCTGCACCAGCAAGGCCGCGTAAACCGAACCCGCCAGTTGCAACACGAATGGTTCCAGGTTGCCGTTTGACATGGAAGATTTCCGAGGCTCGCAGCTTGATCTCATACGGCGATGTCATGTCGTTACTCCATCGCTGACCGTTAAAGCGCCGCCAACAAGATATTCCTCGGCCGAACCCGTCACGCGGATCAGGTCATAAACGTAGCTCCCCGGATCGAGGTCTCCCTTCCCGATCTCAAGCGTGATCTTGCCCGCGGAAAGGTCGGTCGAAGCCACACCACCATTTGCAGTTGTCAATGCAAGAGATGTCACCGGGGAGGATGCCGACGCCCTCACGTGCATCTTAAAAGTGTCACCAGTGAAATCGTAGGAAGCACCAGTCGCTTCGTCCGTGAAGATCAGCGGTATCGACCAGTCCGCATTGTTTGTGATTGTGATATCTGCTTCAATCATCCCGTCACCCGATCACCATGATCCGAACCTCGCCACGCGCGCCTGCAGCAGTGGCCCCGCCGCCACCTGCAGGAGCGGTGCCGTCCGCTCCGGAATCGCCACCTGCACCGCCATGCGTCGAGGCACCGCCCGATCCGCCAGAAGCCGGACCGTAACCACCGCCGCCGCCACCGCCGTTAACCGCCGCGCCACCGTTTCCGCCTGCGTACCCGCTTGGCCCACCACCGCCACCGCCTGCGCCACCGTCCGCAATGCCTGTCGAACCTGGGCTGCCTGCCGAGGAGGATCCGGCATCGCCGCCGTCGCCGCCGTCCCGGCCGGCCGCAATGCCGCCGACCCCAGTTGTCGTTGCCCCACCCGCTTCGCCCAGACCAATCGGAGATCCGCCGGCGCCACCACCACCTGGCTCGACGCCAGTCGTGTTCTGACCAGCCGCGCCGCCCCAGGCCGTCCCGTGACTACCGAAGGACGAGGCTGAGCCGGAACTGCCGGCAGCACCGCCTGCGCCAACCGTGACCGTCTCGGTGGCCGACAGGGACGCCGCGCGCATCATCAGCCGGAGATAACCGCCGCCGCCGCCACCACCAGGCGAACTCGTGCTGCCCCGCGTGCCGCCGCCACCGCCGCCGCCCCAGATCTCGATCATCACCAGCGCGTCGTCCGGCGCATTGGTCGGCTTTGTCCAGGTTCCCGATGCCGTGAACGCCTGGTAGTTCGGTGCGAACGCGACGGTCCCGGTGTTTTCAAGGCGAAAGCTCGTGCCGTCGAACATCACGGTGTAAAGCCGGCCGGAGACGATCTGCCCAGCGACGAGCGGATCCCCGTCATCGGCGACCACCGCGACAGCAGACCCGCCGTTGAGCGCCAGCGTGACGGCGCCGGTATTGGTCGCCGCGGCAATGAACTTGAACATCCGGCCGGTGGCGATGCTTACCGCGGTCGGCGTGAAGCTCGCGGTGATCGCGTTCGCCGTGCCGGCGACAGACGTCAACGCGGTCGCCGATCGGTCGTTGAGGGAAACGACCTCCTCGTCCGCGTCTGTCAAAAGTTCGCTCCCAGTCGGGCCGCCATTGCTGCCAGAACCGGACGAGCTGATGCGCCCGTCTGCCGTCATCTGATGTCACCTGTTGGTTATGCTGCCCAGAGCTGCGGCGCTTCGGCTGCCGCCGTTATCGAGAACGCCATGCCGTCCTTTGGCTGGATGCCGATGACGATCAGGCGCCGGTATTCGCTGCCGAGGTCGCCGATCGTCACGAGGTTGCCATCGCGGATCTTCGGGAACCCGTCGCTGTCGTTGTCCGGCGTGAAGGCCGTCGTGAACTCCAGCACGGACCGGGATCCGGACGAGCCGGCAAGCGCTTTCGTCACTAGCGATCCGTCCGACTGGCGGATGGCGATGCCGGTCTGCCGGCCGACATCGATCACGTCCGCGACCAGCGTCACGTCGGCAACTTCGGTAAAGTCGGGCTCGTTCCAGCACTGCACAGGCGCATCAAGGATGACGGCGACAAGATCCGTTCCATCGAACTCCAGCCCGGCAATGCGCGCGCTCGCCTGCTGACGCTGAATCACCCAATGGTTCAGGCCGACCAGGTCGCCACGCTGGCAGACCAATGCCTCCGCCGGTGAGTTCCAGGACCAGAAGGCCGAGCGGTATTTTGCTTGGTTCAGGTCAAATTCGGCCCGTGCGATCGCAGGAGCCTCAGCCGTGATCCCGACGTAATTGACCTCTTCGAACCGCGGATCGGCCACTTGGCCCTTGTCCGGCCTGTAGACGATGATCTCGGCCTCGCGATCGTCGTCATCGGCGTTGCGATACTTGACCCGGAAGGCATCCGGAAGCCGCGCGAATGCCTTCGACATCGACAAGCTGTTCGCGTTGCGCGGCCCGAAAATCTGGACCGGGCTCTCGGCCGATCGGTCATAGTCACGAATGACGCCATACTTTTCAGATGCCCACGGCCGCGCATAGCCGCATGAGGCAAGGAAGTTTATGACCTCCGAGACGCCGGCCCCTTCGCAGACCATGTCGCACGTATAGCCACCGGAAACGCATTGCGTGCGCCAGGCGACCAGCTTGTCGTCATCGATCAGGCTCTCCGGCATGGCGTCACCGCTCTCGCGCCCGGTCAGCACGTCGCGATAATGCGGCGCCGGGTTACTGGTCGTCGTCCAGTTGCTCCAGGCCGTCCCGGTCCAGTCCCGCACGTAGCCGGACGCCTGCACCGAGATCTTGCCGAGCGCCCTGTTCTTCGCGCGGATCGCGATCAGCGCCAGCCGCGATCCCTGTTGCCCGCCGTTGATCGGATGATCGTTGCGGATGGCCGACTGGCGCAGGATGTAAAGCTGGTCTGAGACACCTGAGATGGCGCGGAATACCTCGGCCTCTCCGGACGTGATGACGTAACCGAACGGGTCATAGACCGTTGCGCCACCGGCCAACTGATAATCCGCCATCTCGGCGTTCGTGAACGAGTAGGTCATTGACCGCTTGACCTCGATCTCGACCGGGCCCGGCGCAATCGTGCCGCTGTCGAGGTAGATGATCGCCTCGGACTGGGACAGGCTGACCCGGCGCACGTCGGTCAGGCCATCACCCGCGAACCCGTAGCGGTAGGAGCTCGATCCGGCCGTCGAGCCGGAGAACATCGCGTCGGCGTCCCAGCCGTCTGTCAGGCCGTTATCCGGCGCCGGCACGCTGTTGTAGGCCGCGACCCATCCCGCCTTTTTCGCAGGGTTGCGCCGCGGCAACGCCTCGTCGGCCCATTTCAGAACGAGCGTCTGGCGGACCTCTTTCGGCTTGTTGTTCGCCAGGTGAAGTTCCGGCAGGTTGATCCAGTCCGTGTCGCCCTGCGCGCGGATCCGGACGCGCAACGCCACGCCCTGCACCTGGTTTGCGTTTGCCTGGTTCCACAGGCCGGACGGCAGCGACATCTCGAACCGGACCTCGTCGCACTCGATCGCGCGGAAGCGGATCCATTGCGGCAGGCTTGCAGACGGATCGACCTGGTCGGCCAGCTTCTTGCCGCTCTCGGAATTCTCGTCGAGATCATGGGCCCGCATCTCGGCCTGTGGCGTCTCGACCTTTGCATATCGCGTGATCAGAGAGACCGGCAGGTCGTCATCCCAGCCCTCGCGGATTTCATACTGGATATTTGACGCCCCATCGATCGGCGTGTCGCCAAAGCGGATGTCGTCGAGCTGGTGCGGACCGGCCAGCCCCACGATCGCCTCGACCCATTCGTCGTCGCCATCGCGGTAGACGAGCGGCTGGCACATGAACGGCGGATAGATCAACCGCGTGCCGATCACGCGCGGAATGAAGGCACCGCGGGACAGGACGTTGCCGTCGACCGATGCGGCGCTGGCTTCCGGCTCGGCCTTGTTCTTGTCGGACTGGACAGGCGGACCGGTCAGCGCTGCCGCCGCAAGCGAGCCTGCGAGCAGGATGCCGGTTGCCAGGAGCTGCGCGCCAAGCTGGCCCGCTGCGAAAAACGAGCCCAGCAGCGGCGCTGCAGCGCCACCGGTGACAATCGTCGCCGCGACGAACGCGATGATGGCGACAGCGGTCCCGAGGCCCGACTTATCACTGTTCTGCCCGCCGCCGCCCTGCAGGTTGACGTGCAGCGTGATCGTCTGCCCTTCGCGCAGGCGGACGCGGTCCCAGTGCTCCCGCGCGATCTCGTGCGCGCGGCCGTCGCGGCCGTGAAGCATCACCCGGCCGTTCTGCCGGAAGGCCCACGGCTTCAACGCCGTGCAGCCATCGACCATGGCGCCGATCGTGTCGGATGCGTCGAACCGGAACTGCTCGACAGATCCGGAAGCGAACGGCGGACGCCATGCTGCGAGAACCGGTTGCGCGTTCATGAAAAAGACCCGTGACGAAAGAACCCGGCCAGGCGATGCCGGATCATCGGATGCTGCAGCGGCACCAGGACGCTGTCGGTCGCCTCCTCGACATGCAGGAGGGTCGAATGGTCGGCCATGATGCCGCAATGAACTGTCGCCGGCCGGCCGTGGGCGCGCATCAGCACCACGTCGAAGGCGCGCGGCTGGTAGACCTGGCGCCAGTCCTCTGCCACCTGCCCGGCTTCCATGCGCCTGGAGACGGCCAGGAGATCGGCCGCCGACACGTCGCCATAGGCCGGTAGGTCGATTCCGCATTGCTCTTTAAGCACGAGGCGGACCAGCCCCCAGCAGTGCAGGCCGCGCCGGTCGAGGCCATCCGCCTTGAACGGCAGCCCGACGTAGCCGCTCAGATCACGAAGAGGCCGGGACATAGCGCTTCCGTTGCGATCTTCGACGGCCAGCTTTCCTGTCGATAGTCATAACCGCGCAGCGTGCCGGCGCACGCGACGTCGTCCATCGTGATGTCGGTCAGGTAGAGGCGCTGCGCGTCATAGGCAGCGACGACTGTCACGCCGTCAAGCACGACCCGCGGATCCTCGCGCGTGTTGAAATATTCCGTCGAGATCGCCCGCATCCTGACCTCGGCCGGGCCATCCACGTCGGCCAGCATGTTCGTCGCCGAGCGGTCCACGTTCGAGAACGTGAACTTGGCAGACGGCGGCTGGTCGCTGTCGGTCAGGAGCTGCAGGTCGAACCCGCCGCGCGTGTAGAGATTGCCGTCGAGTTCATAATCGACGCCATCGGAGACGAGGCGAATGGTCTCGTTGCCAAGCTCCGGATGCGTGATGTCGACGAACAGCAAGAGCGCTTCGCCGGATGCCTCGCGCTCCAGTTCAAGCCTGGTCGATGCCGGGACGGAACGGGTCATCGGGTGATCCGCAAGCTGAAGGCCACGCGAACCTTTGAGCCGAACCGGTTGATGGCGTAGCCCTCATCACCGACGATCAGGCACTTGACCTGCGTCCGGAGCCGCGGATGCGTCATGTAGAACGGCAGCGTCCCGTCTTTCAGCGTGTTCATGTAGAACGCCTCGAACGTCTCCAGCTGCAGCCTGGTCATCACCATCTCGACGTCCTGGCTGAACTGCCGGAGCGTTCCCTTCCGCCTGGTGATCGGGCTCCCGACCTCCGGTTCAAAGGAATGCTTCGGCGCCAGCCTGGTTTCCGTGCCGCCGCCGTTGACGAACCCGCACGGCAGGGAGGATGGCCACAGGATCGAGGTCATCGGCGCACCTTCACCGGCTTGGCGCCATATCGCCCCTTCAGTTCAGGATCGAAGCTTCCGGACCCCATCCCGTCCTTGACGGTCAGCATGATGATCTCGGTTCCGTTCGGCCCCTGGCTGCGCTTCTGCTCGACCGCAGGCGCATTGCGGCGCTGGTCGATCAGGTTGACGACGGTTCCGCCCATCGCCGACCCGCCAGAGCGCGCGCCACCGGTAAACCCGCCCGAGGCAAAGCCGCGCTGCAGGGACGCCTGCATGCGTTCGAGGTTTTTCACGCCGGCCTTGCGGGTCGCCCGCTGGTCGAAAACAAACTCCCCCTTGTGGACGACGCCGGCCGGTTCGTTTTTCCCGCCCGGTCCCGTGAAGCCGCCACCGGCCCAGCCGGATGGATTGGAGAAGAACGAGCCGGCCGTGGTCGTCGGCGAAAACCCGCCGCCCAGCAGGCCAGCCAGGATTCCGCCGAACCCGCCACTGGCCCCCTTGACCTGGAAGATGGCATCGAGAACGTCGTTCAGCAGCTTGTTCGCCAGCTTGTCGAGCGCATTGTTCAGCGCCTCGGTCGCACTCTTGCCCTGGCGTAGATCGGTGATGAACCCGCCGAGGATGTCCTTGCCAAGCGCCTTCATGTCCTCGACGGACTTGCGCAGCTTGTCCTGACCCTCGGCCATGCGCTCGGCTTCCGATGTCGCCGTGGCGTAAGCGGTCGCCAGCGTTTCGATCTTCGCCTTCATCTCGTCGGTGAGCGGGATCCCGGCCTTCTTGGCTGCCGCTTCCAGGTCGAAGGCAGCACGCGCCTTGTCGATCGCGAAGCCGTAATCTTCCACCAGCGGGTTCAGCGCAGCCTGGGCAGCCATCTCGGCCTGGATGGCCGCGGTCCGCTGCTGGATCTGCATCACCTCGCGCTGGTAAGGGTTTTCGCGCTTGCTCTTCGATCCCCGCCCCTTCTTTGAGGACGTGACCGGGAAATCGTTGATCGATATCTGTTTGACAGGCGCCGCATGGCGCTTGCCACCTCGCCGCGGCGGTCCGCCCATCTGGCTGCCGCCATCGCTGATGATCGAGATGTTCGCCGTCTCGGCCCCGGTCAGCCCTTCCATCTCGGCGCGCACCTGGGCCAGGCGCTGCGATACCTCGTCGAGGCGCGCGATCGCGCCGGAGTTGTCGAACCCGAGCTTGGTGTTCTTCTCGATCGCGGCCTGCAGCGTCTGGACCTCCCGCTCCAGCCGCGCTGCCTCGTTCTGCGAATCCTGCAGCTGGCCGCTGAGCAGGTTGCCGTTCGCGTCGGTATAGCCAAGCGCCTTGTTGAGGTTTTCAAAAAAGGACGCGTTTCCGAGATCTCCGAGCAGTTTTTCCATTATTCTGAGGGCATCGATAAGATCACTGATCCAGCCTGGGAGGCGGAACTCTCCGATCTTGTTCGTGAGCCAGTCCAGCGCAGCACCAAAGTTCGCCGAAGCATTGGTCAGCTCGTTGAACTTGCCAGCCGTCGCGATCAGCACATTCGCTAGGCGGACGAACCGCTGGGAGATCGTCTGTTCGGCGTTGGCGACCTTCTGGTCGAGGATGACCGAACCAGCTTCGAACGCCTTGAAAAACGCCTCCGACGACACCTTGCCGTCGACGACAAGCGACCGGAGCTTGGCGACCGATCCACCGGCTTCCTTGATCCCCGCCGCGGCAGCCTGGGCAATCGGAAGCGCGCCTTCCAGGATCGAATTGAACTCTTCGGCCCTGACGATGCCACTGCCGAGCGCCTGCGACAGCTGCAAAAGAGCGCCACTGGATTCTGCAGCCGACTTACCGGACACGCGCAGCGCCACGGCCACCTTGTCCGTGAACCCGAGCAGCTCCTCGGTGGAGACGTTGAGTTCCTTCTGGACGAGAGACGCGCGCGAATAGAGCTCCACCAGAGCCTCGATCGGCGCGGCATTCTTCTGCGCGCTGGCGAAAAGGCTATCATAAACTTTCGTCAGCTGATCGCCGCTGAGGCCCGCCACCTTCAGCGCATTATTGACCCGCGTCGAAGCATCAATAAGACCTTGGGCAGCGCGAAGTGTCAGAGCGCCGCCGAATGCGCCAGCTAGTTTTACAGCGGCCATTGACGCTCCGGCCGAGAGCTCCCGGTTCATCCGCGAGAACCGCGTCTCGATCTGGCGCGCACGCCGGTCTGCTGTTCTGGCAGCCGCCGACATCTGTTTTTCGAACTTCGTCTGTGTCGCCTCGAGTCGGACGACCAGGCGCTCGATGTCAGTTGCCATCGTCAATCCCCAACTGCGAAAGCAGCGCGCCGGACGGCTCTGGAGCCGCCTTGTTCTTCAAACCGTGCATTTCAGCGTAACCGTCGCGGCAGGCCATGAACTCCCAGACAGGCATCTCGTCGACCTGCCGAGGCGTGAAGCCCATCAGGGCGCCGGATCCGTAGAATCCGGACCATTTCCATTTTCCGCGGGGAAGTTGGTCGGCTCCCCCGCTTCGGGCTCCCCCGGCTCGTCTCCGACCGGATCGTCCTCTTCGCCGATCAGGGCGGCTGTCAGGATGGCCTGCGCCGTCATTGCCGACTGCAAGAGCGGCTTGCCTTCGACGTGGCGTTCGACCAGGCGATTGACCTCGGCCCGATCCATGCCGGCGCCGAGCAGGCCGAGCCGGATCGGTTCGATCACGTCCTCGACGAGCCAGCGGCCGGACGACAGGCGCTGGAGCACGAAATAAGGCCCGGCATCGCAGCTGGCCTGCAAGGCCCGCAGTTCGCCAAGCCGAAGCGTGAATTCGTGCTCCCCGCCTGCCCAGATCATCGGCATCAGGACTTGACCGTCCGCGTCGGCGTGCCGGAGAACTGGATGTCGATCTCGGCCGTCACCCGCTGGCCCTTCGTCCTGGCGCTGTTCAGCTGGGCAAGGAGCGCGTCACCGGTCTCGATCGTGGTGTCACCGCTCGAGCCGTCCGTGTTCGCCTTGGCATTGCGCACGCGCACCGAAAGCGTCGAACCGCCATACCACCAATCCATCATGTTCTCGTGGCTCTGCAGCGCCCACAGGCCATTGCCGGAAATCGATACCTCCTGGCTGCGGACTTCCTTCTCGATGGACAGCGGCAGGCTCTCGTCGTCGCAGTCCGGAACCTCGGCCGAATCGAGGTTCGAGGTCCGCGTGACCGTTGCATCCATGATGCCGCAGATGGCGGTGTAGGTTCCCGAAGCGCCGCTCGGGTCGAACTCGACCTCGACGACAAGCTCCTCGTATTTCATTGTCGTTGCGCGCGCCATTTATCCATTCTCCATGTCCAGGAGGCCATGACTGGCCAGGTTGAAGCGGGTCAGGCCCGCGGACGTCCCTTCAGGGCACGTTTTTCCGAAGCGGTCGGAGCCTTCGCCCGCCGCGCCGACCCATCCTCGACGGCGGCCGTTGCCACGCGCGCCGGGACGGCAACAGGTTCCTCGGCCGGGTCGAAATGCTGGCAGGCAGCACGCTCTGGCCGGAAGTCGTAGTCGAACGGTTTGGTGAAGATCACCCACGCCATCAGTTCACCTCGACGATGCTTTCCACCTGGACGATGCCATGCGACGTCAGGCCGTCCGGATCCCGCACCGAGCGGACCAGCGTAACCCGCATCTGCACCAGCGCGTTGACGTCGATCACGCCTTCGTAATCGTGCAGCGCCCTGTAGACGGCATCATTCATCTGGTTCACCTCGCGGAAGCCGCCGCCGTAGCGCGACCAGCAGTCGATCTGCAGGACATGCGACAGGCCGTCGATGCACTCCGCATCGTCCGGCGTTCCGACAGAGGCCGAAAACGAGATGTAAGGAAACTTGCGCTCGTTCGGCACGCGGTCATAGACCCGGTCGCCGACGATCGCCGTCACGGCCGGGTAAGCCGTCAGCCGCTCGAAGATCAGCGCCTGCACCTCGTTTGCCGGGCTTGTCATTTCGCACCCTCGCGGATCGCTTTTTTTATCGCGCGGGTTATCCGACCCTTCACCCGCCGCTTCAGGAAGCGGTAGGATGGAAAGAAGAACGGATGCGCGGCCATGTCCTGCGTCCCGAACTCGACCCACCTTGCATAGAAGGCATCAGCCACCCCGAGGGACTTGTCGCGGGTTCCGGCGAAGATCGTGATCCGTTCCCCGTTGCCGATCGGTCGGCTCGACGCGATCGTGATCGAACCCTTCGGCGCATCGCCCCAGGTCCAGCCGATGCTGTCGCGAAGCGCACCGGCCACACGACGTCTGTCCGGTTCCTTCAGGACGGGAACGAGAGACCGCGCCATGGCGACGATCTCGCCCGCCCCCTTTTCCATGGCATCCCTGGTCGCCTGGCGGACGCGATGCGGAATCGTGCGCGTCAGCTTCCGCTCAAGCGATTTCAGGCCCTGGACCATCAGGCAGTGCGCGCCACCACGGCGATCTGGTAGGTCGCCGAAGCGCCGGAGCCGTTGGCGACCCGGAGCGTGTCGGCCGTGGTGGCCGTGATCGCACCGAGGCCCGCCGCGTCACCGGCAGCCAGCATCAGGAAGGCGCCGGGCTTCAGAGGGCCGATGGTCGGTGACGTGCCGCCCAGGAACCCGGTCAGCGGTGCCGAGCCGCCGCCGATCGTCAGGTCGGTGGTGTTGGCAGCCCCCGTCCGCGGGCCGTTGATGATAAACAGCGCCACCAGCTCCGCACCGGCCACGGTCGCTCCGAAGGCGTCCGACAGGGCGCCTGCCAGGTCGATGTCGTCATTGCTGGAGGCGCTGACCGTGCGCTGGTCTATCCACAGGATGTCCGCCTTATTCGCGGTCGTTCCATCGGTCAACTGCAAGAGCTTTTCCATGGTCGGCGAAAAGCTGTCGGCGCCGAAGTCGTTCGCGCCGGTCTGTGTCGCCTTCAGGCGGACGAGGATTTCTGCGGATAGTGGCATTGTTCAAACTCCTAGGTGGCAACGCCGCTCTCCGCGGCAAAGTCGATATAGATCCGGTCGTCCGTCTCGATCGACGACCGGATGTTGAACGTCTCCCCGGTCCGGTCGTCGACGATGCGCCAGTCCGTGGTGACTGCACGGGTTTGCGCAGCGCTGCGAACCCGGATGACGGTTGCCTGGATCCCTTCGAGGCGATCGGCCAGAACCATTTCGCTGCCGCGCAGTCGGGTGTATTGCGCGCGGCAGGTGATCACGGTCTCCCAGCCATCCTTGCGTCCGCCCTGGCCATCGCTGGCCGAGACAGGACGTTCGAAGCGGATCCGCTCGATCAGGGATTTACCAGGCATCAGATGTGCAGAATCCGGTGGGCCAGCATGTCGCGCAGCCGCTTTTCAAGCTGGGCGCCAGTGGACTCGTCGTTTTCCAGCGCCTTCTCGAAGGCCGTCGCAACGGCCAGGCGCAGTGCATAGCGAATATCAGCGGGAACATCGGAAGGCTCGTCGCCATAACCGACGACCACGTCGACCTCGACGGCCTCCGGGTAGGATCCGAGCGTCGGCCACGTCTGGCCATAGGCCGGCATCAGCCGCGCCGGCTCGATCTGCGTCGACGCCTGCCACAGGCTCGACGAGAGCGTGACAAGACTGCCGGTGGAATCCTTGTATCGGACCTCCGAGACGGACTGGACCGGACCGGCCGGCAACAGGGCCACGGCACCGAAGCAATCGGAAACGAGGGTCAGGGTTTGCGTGATCAGCTTCCGCTTCAGGTAAGCCTCGATCTTCGCCTGGGCCGAACCGATCTCGGCGGTCAGCTGGTCGTCATCATCGACAAAGTCGTGATGCAGGAAGCCCTTCACCTCCGCAAGCGACAGAGCCGCTTGCGAAGGCTGGACCTTGACGATGAACCCGACCGGGTTCATCAGGCCACGATCTCGTCGACGGTAGCCGCGTCGTTGTCCGATGCGGTTCCATAGGCCGGGTCGAGCCCGAGCACGATGGCGCCGGCATCCGACGACGCGGTGGCGACCGTCAGGGAGAGGCGGAAGTGGGTGAAGTCGTTGGCGACGTCGAGCTCGTCCGCGCGCAGGTTGATGATGGCCTGTTTGTCGGAATCGGTCCCGGCCTGGGTGAGCTGGGTGATCGCCTTGCCGGACACATCCTTGGCGCCGGTTCCGGAGCTGTCGGTTGCCTGCTCGATCTTGGCGTCGAGCGTGGCAGACGTCCCGAGCGTTCCTGCCATGATGATGGCCATGAAGGTCAGGAAGTCCTTGGCAGCGATCCAGCCGGTGGTGACCGTGCCGGCCGCGGTAACGTCGGGATCGATCGCGCCGACGATTGCCGCGCGATCGGACGGGATGAGGTTTGCATTCATCGGTTTGTCTCCGAGGTGAAAGGAAGGGTTGCCGGGCGCTGGCGCCCGGCAGGAGGATCAAGGCCCCGTCAGCGGCCGGCGCTTACGCGCGAGCGGCAAGCGAGACGAAGTGCGACTTCGTATCCGACCCGCTCTTGGCACCGGAAACGGCCGCCGAGAGATACGGCGCGCCGCCGACCCGGAACATCCAGCGGAACGCCTGGACGCCGTAGTCGAAGAACAGGTGCATCGAGGATGCGAAGGCCGGATCCGCCGAGCGGGTATAGGCCCCGTATCCCTGCATGTCGGCCAGCGCGATGTCGCCCAGGTCGCCGAGCGCCTTGGCGTGCTCGGTGAACAGGATCGGATAGCCGAGCAGCGTGGCGCGCAGCTGGTCGGTGATTCCGCCCTGCGGAATGAACATCGGCTGGTTCCCGATGGTCATCGTCGCGAGCTGCGGGATTGCCTGGCTGTTGATGATCCACATCGGGCGAGCGCCTGGCGTCATCAGGAGACGCGCCAGCATCTTCAGGACGTTGGCCGCCACGATCGTATCGGCCGACTGGCCGCTTTCCTTGGCGACCGTGACCAGGCTGGCCGCTTCCATGAAGCCGAGCGGCTTGCCGACACCATTACCCCACATGACCGCGTCGGACGCCGTCCAGCTGATGGCACGGGCCGCACCCTGCTCGATGCGGCTCTGCAGGAGCGGAGCATCTTCGAGCAGTTCCTCCGTCGCCGTCACGAACGCATAAAGCTCGTGCAGTTCGACGTTGCCGCCCTTCAGGGCCAGCTTCGAAGGCGACATCTGGGAACCCTCGGCGCGCCAGTTTGCCTGGATGCCGGAGGAGCCCCACGGCGTGGTCTCGTCCATCACCCGTGAGACCTGCCGGCTTGCGGTCGGTTCCGGATTGGTCAGCGCCAGCAGGTCGGCCTGGCCCATGACGATCGACCAGATCGACTGACGCATGGCCGGTGGCACCAGGTATCCCTCGCCGGACGTGCCGCCGCTTTCCTGGTGGAAGTTGGACGGCGCTGCACCGGGCCGATAAAGCTGGGACAGGCGATTGTCGACCGAACCACCGGGACGGCAGGCAACCTGCACCGAACGGGCAAACTCTGCCGCGTTGCGGAACCCGCCCATGTCTTCCTCGGCACGGTTGACCGGCTGGGCAGCCGGACGGGCCGACTGGCCCTGGATATCGCCAGAGAAGCTGCGGGCCAGTTCCCGGCGCTTCTCTTCCGCCTTGATTGCGGTGTCGGTCTCCGCGATCCTGGCGCTGATGTCCTCTGCCTTGGCGACCTCGGCGTCCGTCAGGTCACGGTTTTCGTCTTCCGCCAGTTTCACCAGCTTACGGCCATCGGTTTTGAGGTCCGCGAGCTTCTGGCGGAGCTGTTCGAGCTTATCCATATGCTCTCGTCTCCATGTTGCGGGACCGCATCGATGGCACGTTTCGGCGCTGCCCGGTCCCAGTGGGCCGCGTCGGTGCATTGATTGCCTGTTTGTTGATGTCAGGCGAAACCGAGTTTCAGCCGGGTCATGTCGGCCTTGTTGCGCGACTGGCGGATGACGCCCTTGCCGTTGGCAAGCCTGGCAACCGTCTCCTCGATCGTCTCGACCCGGTCGGCAAGGCCGACCTCGACCGCGCGCTTTGCGCCGACCATGCGCCCCTGCCCCCATGGTTCCTTGCGAACGGTAGATGCGGACAGGCCACGGCCACGGGCGACGGCCGCGGTGAATTCCTCGTAGTAGCGATCGACGGTCGCCTGCATGTCGCTGCGCGCCTCTTTGCTCAGCGGCTCGAACGGGTTCGCCTCGATCTTGTGAGCGCCGGCACGGATCACGGAGATCTTGACGCCCATGGTTTCCAGGAGCTGGCTGTCATCTTCGTGCAGCGAATAGACACCGATGGATCCCAGTTCACCGGATGGCGTGATGACGACCTCGCCTGCCTGGCTGGCGATCCAGTAGGCGGCCGAGGCTGCATAGGCATTGGCAGAGGCGACGACCGGCTTGATCATCGAGGCCGCCCGGATCTCCTGACCGAGTTCTGCGATGCCGTCGACAGAGCCGCCCGGGCTCTCGATGTCGAGCAGGATCGACCCGACGCTGTCGTCATTGGCAAGCTGGCGGATCTGCGAGCGCAGCCGCGCCGCAGACACGCCACCTGGCCCGGAAATATCATCGGCCTGCTCGACGCGGTGGACAATCGTCCCGACGATCGGAACGATGGCGACGGAGCCTTGCGGCTTGGCAGGCGATGCCGACCGGCCCTGGCCGACGCGGTTTGCCACGCGGTCCTGGTCGCTGATCTCTTCACCGGCAAGCGCACGCATGGCCAGCGCCCGCAACGGACGAACCTTGACCGGATCAATCGCCCAGGCGCTGGCCATCAGCGCAGCGGCAACGCGAGGTGACTTATGCGGCATCGCGATAATCCTCGATGTTGATGACGTTCTGAAACGAAGGCCGCGCCTCGGCACGGGCCCAGTGCGACCCGTAGAGACGGGACAGGACGGAACCGTCAGAGCCCAGGATCTCGGCCGAGGCCGGTGACTGCGTCGTCCCGGCCGGCAGCATGTTCATCGGCGTCAGGTAGAGATCCCCGCCGTCAATCGGGTTCATGTTTTCGAGGCTGCGGACATCGTTTGCCGACAGCCAGCCCCACTGCCGCGCCTGGGCATATGCCTCGTAACGCGCCTTGATGTCGCCGCGCAGGAGCCCGCCGACGTTGTGTTCGACCTGGACGTTCCGGTTCAGCCGGTCGTTGAGCAGGTTGCGCTTGTACCAGCGCTCGATCATCGTCAGCCACGGCAGCATCGTGTCGATCACGAATTCCAGCGCCTGCTGCTCGATGTTGGAGAACGTCGCTTTGTCCATCAGGCCGACCTTGTGCGGAGGCATCCGCCAGATCCGCGCGATCTCCAGCGCCAGTTCCTTCCTGGTCTCCAGGAATTGCGCCTCCTCGTTCGAGGCGCCGACCTTTGACAGCTTCATTCCATATTCGAGGATGCCGGGAGAATGGCGCTTGGATCCTCCCCACCAGCGCTTGAGCGCCGACAGGAAGTTTTCACGGCTCGACTTATCGGAAAAATGGGTCGGATGCTCGATGACGAAGGGAGGCGTGCAGTCGTTAGCGAAGAACCGCGCGCCGTAATCCTGGACTGCCAGGGCCGCGGCAATCGCCTCAGCGCCGGCCGAGATTGGCGACGTCCCGATCAGGCCGCGCGATTGCAGAGGCGGCCGCTTGATGTGCCATATCTCGCCTTCCAGGAGCACCCGCTGGGATCCGCCCGGATCGTGGATCTTGTAGCGCGTGATGCCGTTCGGGACGCGCTCGACGGTGACCTCGGAGGGCGGGATCCACTCCAGGCGGGTCGGCCAGCCGCGTTCAAGGTCGGTCGGGATCGCAAACCAGTTTCCGTCTGCCGCAAGATCCCAGAGCTGCTGTTTGCGCGTCTCGAAATCGTCGCGGAAAAGCACCTGGATAGGATGATCGTCAAGCCTCTTGCGAACGGCACCGGACGAGCGTTCGAACGCATGGAACGGCAGCGCCGCGGCAGTATCGGACAGGACGTTCAGGCAGTCCCAGGCGACCGGCAGTTTCAGCGTCGTTTCAGAGGTGACCGCAACGCCGGCCGCGGTCGCGGACGACAGGCGGGAATACCAGAAGTCGTCGTTCGGGTTGCGCGACGAACCGGCGTCGAGATTTCCGGACGGCCGGCCGAATGGCAAAGACATCAGGCGCATATCGAATAATCCTCCGGGATCGTGATCGACGTCGACGTCGGGTTGCGCGCCATCAGCTGGAAGGCGTTAAATCCCGCCATTAGCGGGTCGATCTTGGCGGATCCGCTGACCTGTTTGGTGATCAGGGTCGCGGAGCCGCGCAGTTCCGTCTTGGCGTTGCCGACACACCAGGCCATCAGTTGCTGGCCGCCGTGCCAGGCGGTTCCGTCCATAAGCTTGCGCTCGAACCCCTTGATCGCGCCGTTCAGCTTGTAGCCCTGGCTAACCGCCACCATCAGGTCCGGGTCGACGCCCAGCGCCGCGATCGCGTCGGTGATCGCCGCGACACCCACCGCGTCGAGGCCGATGCCATACTTTTCCGGAAACAGCCCGGCCTCGTGCACCGTGTTGATGATATCCGCTATCTCCTCGACGTCCTGCGTCGGGTAATCGCAGATCGTCAGTTCGCCAGCCTCGGACAGCGACGACAGCCGGTCGGCAATATCCTTGCGCCGGTCGAGAACGATCGGCTGGGCCCATGCCTTGAACCAGAACAGCCAGTCCTTCGTGGTCCGGTCGCGGCCGCACAGGCAAAGCCCGAGCAGGTCATCGAGGCCGCCGCCGTCAATGCCGGCCGTGATCACCTCGCAGCGCTCCAGCAGGCTTTCGAGTGTCGCCGGTTCCGGGTCGACCGCGCCCTGCCAGTACCTGGCGCCAGCCCATCCGCCGCGGTTCAGCGCGACACCGATCTGGATGTTCAGATGCTGCGAGGCCCAGATCGACAGTTCCTCGATGCCCTTCTTGTCGGCCTCGGCAAATTCGCTCTTCAGGATGTCAATCGTGATCGACCGACCGAGGTTCGGCAGCACGATCGGCCAGTTCTCCGGATCGCGCCACGGCTTTGCCTCGTCGGCCTGCATCTCGATCGGGAACTCGTAGAGGATCGGCAGGAGGTCGCCGCCTGCCTCCCCGTCGCGAATCTGCCGCGCATAGTCGAGCTCGGACTTGAACACGCCGGCCGGTGGCTCGT
The DNA here is from genome assembly GCF_002727065.1 of Zhengella mangrovi. GTDB lineage: Bacteria > Pseudomonadota > Alphaproteobacteria > Rhizobiales > Rhizobiaceae > Zhengella > Zhengella mangrovi. The sequence goes on from NZ_PDVP01000002.1 coordinate 440,768, forward strand.
CAGACTGCGTCGTGATCATGACGATGAACCCTTCCGGGTTGGCGATGATGCCGCCGCGGATCTGCGCCATGACTTTCGAGGCGTAAGAGAATTTCCCCAGCTCGTGCAGCTCGTCGATCAGCACGCCGACCGGCTTCGATCCGGTCATCACTTTGTTGTCGAACGACTTGATCTTCAGCCTTGCCTTGTTGACCCGATCGACGATCGTTTTCTGGTGATCCTTCACCGCGAACCGCTTCTGCAGGTAGCCCTCTTCGTCAGCCTCGATCATGCCGACGATCTGGGAAAATGAGATGTCTGCCGTTTCCTGCGTCGGTCCGACCAGCAGGAATTCCGCCCGAGGCCGCCTGTTGAGCAAGAGCGCGGTCAGCATGATGGCCGCGCCCTTCGTGGTCTTGGCGTTTTTCTTCGGCACCAGCTCGAAGAACTTCCGGATCGTGCGGCCGGTGATCTTGTTGTCAGCAACGATGACGGACCCGAAGATCGCAGCGACGAAGTCGCGGTTCCAATCCCCGGCCGCCTCGGCCATCGTCGGCTGGCCTGGCACGTCAGGCAGGTGCAGCTTGTTGAACACCCGGATTGCCCTGGCGGCCTCGGCCTCGTCCAGGTCGAGCGCCGGGATCGGCGCTTCGCCGCGCTTGAGCATTTCGAACCAGTCGGGACAGGACAGGTCCATCGCGTCAGTTCAGCGTGTCGGACCAGCCAGACGGCGGTTCCTGCGCTTCGCGCTCGAGCAGCGCCTTCTTGCCCAGCCGCTCAGGCTTGTCTTCCTCGTCCAGCTTCTTGCGATCGTCGCCGCCGAAGGCCGGGTTCAGCTCGAGGTGATCGAGCAGCTTGTTGACCGCGCCGACGTTGCCGGCCCGCGCCTTCGTGTAGAGCACCTGGAGCAGGTCGGCCTCGATCATGTCGGCGCCGGCCTGCAGCTCGCGAAAGAAATTTTTCCGAAGCGTCGGTTCAGAGCAGCCGATATATCCGGCGATCCGCTTGTGGCTCCAGCCCTTCGCACGAAGCAACGCCACAAGGCGCTGGTTTTCCTTGTCCTTTCGGAACGAGGGTCGACCCCACCGCTCCCGGATCTGGCTGATCGGTGCGCCGAACAGGTCGACGCCATCCCGAACGGATGCGTTGTCGTCCGATTTTCCGGCCATCATGAAAAAAAATCCCTGAATGGGGGGGGAACGGGTCAGGGAGCAAGGCAGCCCCAGAGATTTCACCCCCCCCTGCCGTCGCGCTCCGCGCGCTCGATGCGCTGCTTTGTCGTGTCGTGCCAGCGCTTCGTCACGGTCTGGAGGTTGTCGAGATCCCAGAACAGGTCCGGATCACCATCGTGGCGGATCTTGTGGTCAGCCACCGGAGCGTTCCAGTCGTTCCCGGTTCCAGAGCACAGCGTTCCGGTCTGCTGGCAGACGTAGCCATCACGAGCGAACACCAGGTCCCTGAGCCGCTGCCACCGCTCGGTCGAATACCAGGCACGCCATGGCGACATGATGCGGCGCCGCGCCTCTCGTGCCCTGTCATCGCCAGGCACATGGTCAAGGCGTGACGCAGGCAGGATGCGCTGTGCAGGAGGCATTGCCTTCAGCTTCATCGCTCTCGTCGTCATGGCATAGGAGGATCAAAGAGGCCGACTTGCTGGCTTGCCAGTGTCGGCCGGGGCTCAAGGGTGAACTTCCACGTCGTGGCATCAGCGCGCCTGAGTCGTCCCGGCCAGAATCGCTACCTGCTAACGATGATGTCGTCAAGGCTGATGGTCGCCGACACCTTGCCGCCTAGCATGTCCACCAGCAGCGAAACCTGCTGTTTGGCGTCGTTGAACCGCTTCACCACGCCATGCGAGCCAGCCAGCCATCCAGCACTGATCTCGACGGTATCACCTGGCATCGGGATTCCGATAAGCTTTGCCTCGCGTTCGAAATCGCCTGACTTTTCACAGCGTTGCAGAACCGCGATCTCATCAGTCGGGATGGCAGTGGGAACGACGCCCTGGCTGATCCATCCGACGAGTTCGCCTGCGAGAATGGCACCTGCCCACGCCTCAGCACCAGGAACCAGCCTAACGAAAACGTATCCTGGCCAGAATGCCTTTTCCACAAGCTTGACCCCCTGACCCCGCTTCGGTGGCGTCCGTCTGCATTCGACGGGAAGCCACGCCTCGATCTTCGCCGCCTTCATGCTGTCACGCGATTCGACTTCCCTGCCAGAAGGAACGCGCCCGATGAACCAGCGCGCCAGCTCCTCGAACCCAGGACGATCCTTGCGTGCCGCCTGTTTCATGCGAACCTCGGCCAGCATCCCCATCTGCTGGCGGATCCTGGTCGCGGCAAGTCGTGCCTCCTGCTCCTCAGTCAGAGCCTGCATGTCCACGCTCCTGCACCGCCCGTTCTTCGCCATCGCCGCCGCCTCCATGTTCCGCCTTTGCCTTCTCGACTTCCGCCACAAATGCCACCAGTGCCCGCTCAGCGGCCGGAGGATCGGCCCCGTCCATCTTCGGGAAATACGCCACCGACTGGTTCCCGAGCGGCGGGATCCACGTCCAGCCACGCGCCTCGAACAAGCGCTGCCACGCCTGCCACTTCGGCGACCCCTCGGTGACCGGTTCCATCGTCGGCTTGAGAGCAAACCAGATATCTCCGAACTTGTGCCCGCTGCGGACACGTGCCTTGCGATCGAGCGCTGCTATCCAGCTTTCCTTGCCACCTTCGACGAGCGCTGCCGTCCGCCATGCCGACCAGACAGGGCCGAAGGCTGGAGCGTAGTCCTCCGGCATGCCTGTCACCGGCTTAGCCTCGACCTCGACGGCTTCGAACTTGCGATCCCGGAGGTAGACACCGACAGCCACTGGTCGGCACTTCTGGCGCTTGCACTCAGCCAGGTAGGCGTCCCGGCGTTCTTCGGCGACAAGCCTGTCGGTTTCGCTCAGAGCAGCGAACTGGCGGACAGCCCATTCGGTCGAGGATCCGACCGATCCGGGCCAGACTTTGCCGTCCTTGCCCTGCTCCAAGCGCTTGACCCGTGCCTCAAGCTTCCGCCTGTTTTCGGTTTCCCCGTCCTCGTCAGCGCTTTCGCGCGCCTCTCTCTCTGTTACTGGTTCTATTACTGGTTCCCTTACAGGGTTAGTGTCCAGATTCTGGACTCGGCTTTCGGCATTTTCCGGACACGGCTCCGGGTCATTTCCGGACACGGAGCCGTGTCCGGATTCTGGACACGGGTCATCAGCAAAACCGCTCTCGAACTTGAAGCGGTAAATCGTCGACTTGGCGCGGTTCGTCCGTTCGTCACGGCGCTGCTCGCGCCGGATCAGTCCCACCTCTTCCAGCTTCAACAGTTGCTCGTTCAAAGAGGACCGCGACATCTCGCAATCGTGCGCCAGAGTGTCCTGGCTGGGAAAGCAGCCATGGTCCGGATGGTATCGGTCGCAGAGGTGCCACAGGACGAGCTTCGTGGCCGGCTTCAGGCCGCGTTGCTGGATCGCCCAGTCGGTCGCTGCATGGCTCATTCTGCCGCCTCCAGGTGGTCATCTGTGGCGGCCTGGTCCGCGCGGCTGTCGCCCCATCCCGTCACGCCATACTCGCGCCACGCCTCGCACGGTTTGGCCGCCTTCAGCTTTGCCAGACCGGCCCGCCATGCCGCCTCGTCGATCGAAGCGTCAAGGCGATCCAGCGCCGCCGCGTTACCGCGCCAGACGCCTGCCGAGCGATGCGCCTGCAGGACAAGCGGACCAAGACGCCGCACGTGCTCTGCCGGCCCCTCGAACAGGTCCGCAGGCACCCGGTCGAAGATCGCGCGCAGGCAAGCCTTGACGGCAGCCATGTCCGGCAGGAGCAACTTGCCCGGCGTGATCAGCAGGCCGGAATTTTCATGCGACAAGCGAAAGCCGCTCCGGATCACCTGGTCCGGTCGCGGGCCGCGCTGTTCCCACTCCTCCAGCCGCCAGCGACGTTCCGCCTCGGCCGTTGCGACCTCGTCGTCCAACTGGTGCTCCGTGACGCCGATCCCCCGGCAGACATGGCCACGGATCCGCACCAGTCCCTTCTCGGAATCGCGGATCGGAACGATCGCCGATCGAAGAGCAAGTTCAGCCATCGTCACGCACCCCCTGCTCGACAAACCCCAGGAGGGTCGTGTTCGCTGCCTCGTATTCCGTGCAAGGCACCATCCCGCGATGACGCCGCCGTCCCAGCATGGTCCGGATGGCGTTCAGGTACTCGACGCCTGGCGAAAACCCTGTTTTCTCGCAGGCATGCCCGAAGGCGCTGCAGTATTTCATCAGCACCGCAACCGGAGCAGCAACAAGCACCCCTGCCCGTTCCGGATGCGTCTCCGCTTCGAGGAAAAGGCGCACCCATTCGTTCATCTCATTCATCCCGCATCCCCCGCCGTTTCACGGGCAACACACGCTGTAACAGCCTGATTCCGCTTCAATCTCTCGACAATGTCGCCGACCTTCCCGGCTGGCTTTTCCGGTTGGCCTGGCCGCATGTAGAAGGCTTCGAACGGCCCGATTCCGAGCGCCTTGCAGATCGCCAGGTAAGAGGAGACCGACAGCCGCTTGCCGTTGGTCGCCCGGCTCAGCATCCCGGCGTTCAGACCGGAGGAGCGGGCCGCGGCATCGCGCAGCGACGTGTCGCCAAGCGCCGCCAGCACCATCCGCGAGAACTTGACGAAATCGACCTCGGCGACCAAGTCAGCCATTGCTCGGCCCTCCGTCCTCCGCGACGTCGTGGCCGAGCGCGCGCCAGATCCGCGCGTGTTCGCCTGCAGGCACAGACCGGCCCGACATGGCCGCCTCGACCTGACGGCGCTTGACCCTGGCAACGCGGGCCGTTTCTCCCGCGATCTGTCCGCGTGCTTTTCGGATCGGAACACCGGCAAGGTCCGCGCGCAGAAACGCCCGTGCCTGCAGGAAGAACCGAAGCATGGCCGGAGAGTAATCGCGCGTCATCGCCATCCTCCGGCCGGCTCCCAGTCCTCGAAATCCTTCCAGTCGACGCGATCGACGGTCGTCGTGTCGCCGTATGGCTTCTCGTCGTCGCCCGTCGCCTCCCAGACGAACCAGGCCGTGTTCATGCGGCTGTTGGCGATCGGACCGTCCCAGCCGTCGCGGTGCATCATTGGCAGGCGCCGCGGGAAGACGATGACCCGCCGCGGCTTCCATTCATCCATGTAGAAATTGCGGGCCGGATCCTCGAACCCGGCCAGCACGTTCAGGTTCAACAGCAGGGCCATCTTGCGCGGCTTGTGGACGCGCAGCGCCCGCGCGATGAACGCGTTCATGTCGGCGCCGTATGGCGGATTGGTGATGATCTGGTCCGGCGTGCCGTCGAGCGGGTAAGCGGTCAGGAAGTCGCAGACCCGCTGCACTTCGCCATCCCTTGTCGCCGTTGACCGGTCGACCAGATCCCACAGATCGACCTCGTGGCCTGCCGCCTCCAGGATGCCGGAGATCGCGCCACGGCCACAGGCCGGTTCAAGAACAGCCCGGTCGAACCGCTCCAGCGCCAGCAGCGTCAGGACGGCCTCGCGTGGCGTCTCATAGAGGTTATGCCCGCGTTCCTGCGCTGTCGCCGTCGACGTCCCGACAGCCGCGCGCAGGTTCGCCTTCGTCGGCTCCAGACCCTGGGCAAGCCGCGCCGCGATCGCACGTTCGGCGATACCCGGCGTCTTGCGCTCGGCATCCCGAAGCTTGCGCGCCTCGTGGATTTCCTTGTGTGTCAGGCCCGCCTCTTCGACCGTAAAAGTCTTCCCTTCGGGAAGATTTTTCGGCCGGCCCTTCGATGCCTTCCCATCGGCTTGCGCCGCGTCATATTCATCGGCAAGCCGGATCTTCGCGCGGGTCTCGATCAGCAGTGCATCGCCCTGCAGCTGGTGCGCCTTGCGGACCAGCATTTCAGCAGCTCCAAACCGCTCGGCATATTGCGCCGCCGTCTTCGCCTGGTCATATGCGACCCCGGCGATCAGCTTCGCCGCTATCAGGTCGCCGTCGTCGAAGAGCGCACGGGCCCGCTCGATCGTCGCAACGAGGTCGGACGCATCGACCTGCCCCGGTCCGGTGACAGCGTTCATGCAGCCCTCCCCGCGACCATGGCCGCCACGATGTCACCCGTCAGCGCAGACGCCGCCCACTTGCCAAAATCAGTCAGCCGGTAAAGCCCAGCCGCGCCGCGCTTGCAGCCAACCTCGACGCATTCGATCAGCCCTTCGCGGATCAATGCCGTGAACACGCCGCTGGCGTGATGGACGTCGGCGCCGACCTGTCGCGCAATCGCCGCGCCTGAGATACGCACAGGATGGCCGTCGTTCGTCGTCGCGATCACGTAAAGCCCGGCCGCCTGCATCGGCGTCAGCGACAAGCCCATCCAGGCGACAGCCGGTTCGGCCAGGTCGGCCACGGCTTCACCGTCGAGGAGATTGTCCAGAAGCACAGGTTCGCTGGCGATGACGGTCAGCAGCGCCGCCGCAAGTGCGCGCGGATCGTCGCCTCGCCTCTTTGCCGCCGCGCGAATGGATGCTGCCGTTTGCGGCCCCAATGCAAGGGCCATGGCGGATAGCGGTTGCCCAGTCATTCAGCCGCCTCCGCGAACCGGCCGGCCTCGCGCTTCAGCACCTGGTCGGCCCGGCGCTCCGAGAGCGTCCCGATGCCTCGCGACAGCCGCACATGGAACCGGCAATAGCGAGTGAACTGCTCGTCACCCGCCCGTGGCGCGCCACAGACCCGCATCGACGAGCCGGACGCGGTCCCGACAGGATCGCAGGAAAACAGGCACCGATCCCGATCGACAGCATCCAGGAACCCTGTCGGCTCCGCGTTGTCCGGCATTTGCGGAACGTGCGATGCAGCCTCTGTGCCACCGAACTCTGCCACCTCGACATCCCGGCGCCGCTTGGCGATCACGGCAGCGTTCGACTGTCTGGCAGGGAACTTGTCGCGATTGCGAACGGCGATGGCCGTCACGGCCTGACGGGACAGGCCAAGCGTCTTGGCGATCTCGGCAGCGGTCGCGCCGCCACCCCACAGATCGGCAGCACGGCGGATCGTCGCCTGCTCGTGCCACTTTGGATGCGCCGGCTTTTCCTTGCGAGGCGTGACGGAGTTAGAGCGCTTTGGGAACTTGTCCCGGCGCCGCGAAATCATCCTGGAAATCGTGCCGTGCTTCCGGCCACTGGCCGCGCACAGCTTGGCAATGCCTTCACCGCTGGCCCAGAGCCTTGCCAGCCTGTCGATCTCGGCTTCGGAGAACGGTTCGCCGCGCATCACTCACCCCCGTACATCTCAGGAGCGATCCAGTCGGCCAGCCTCCCGGCCCGATCGGCGATTGTCTTCGCCACGGCCAGCCGCCATGTAAGCGGCAATAATCGCCTCCAGCCGTTCGACGCGCTCTGCGAGGTCGTCCCGTGCTCTCCTCGCCTCTCGCAGCGCGGATTTCTCGATTGCATGCTCCAGCTCCCGCATCTCGCGCGCATCGATCCTGCGCGCTTCGCCGTACCAAATGGATTTCGTTCGTGTGACACCCCAGCCGAGCCGTCGCGCCGTGACCCGTATCCAGTCCTGAACGGACCGGTGTTCGCGTGGTGTCACCTGGCGGATGCGTTCCGCCGCGTAGGCCGCATCAGACATTTCTGAGTTCTCCGAAGACTTTTCGGACATCTACGAATTCCCCCGTGCTTTCATCGCTCTTGTCAGAGAGCGCATCCAGGAATTCACCGGCGGCTACCGGTGATCCGGTTCGTGATGAAAGAAAGGGAATCTTGAATCTATTTGCACACCTGCGACGGAACGGAACTCGCCCCTCTACAGCATCCGCCGCAATACGATCGGCCGCCATGCGCTCCAGCATGGCCCCGGCCGTCATGAATGAAACGTAGGGAAACATCACAGCGACACCGCTGCATCAAGGAAGGTGGCGGCCCGCGCCAGACAGGCCGCTGCCGCATAAGCTAACAGAACGACGAGCAACCCAGCCTCCAGGATCACGCGTGGCGCACGCCATCCCGCCGCACGGACCGAGGAGATGATCATCCAGATCATGAGACATGCTGCAGCGGCACCGCCGAGCGAAAACAAAGCATCGAAGACGATGAACAGCCGCATAGCGTCACCCTTTGCTCTTGGCAAAATCCGCACAGGCTCGCGCCAGCTGGCGTAAGCCAATGTTCACAGCCCGCTCGTGCAAAAGGTGCAAAGACAGGTCGTCAGACCCGGCTATGCCGTCATACAAAGCGACCCATCGCGCCAAGACCACAAAGGGTTGCGGCAGCCGAGCACATGCATATTCGACAGAAAGAACGGGACGGGCGAGAGACGTTGGATGAGGCCCGTCCCCGCCCGCCCCGACGACAGCAGCGGCCCGGTCCCTTTTCAGGTCCGCTGCAACTGCTGCTGGAACCGCGTCTCTTGCCCCTTCAGATGCGGGATTCGGAACAACAATGTCGAAACTGCGGGAAATTTCGCATAGCGCCACCTCGACGAGTTCAATCGAGACCCGGCGGCCCCCATCAAGAATAGCCTTGTCGACAACACGAAAGACTCGACCAGAGGGTTCACCAAGGAAAACACCGCTGCCGAGCGCCGCCAGTATCAACCGATCAGCGCTATCGTCGAAGGGCTTCATTCGGCTGCCTCAACATTTGGAAGGAAGTCATCAGCCGAAAGAGCTACGCCCATCTCTTTTGCGGCCATCAAAAGGGTTGGGATGTGCTTCATCGGTATCGAGCCGCCGGTGCCCCCGGACTGCTTCGGTCGACACCAATTCGACACTCGCGTTCTGTGAACGCGCGCTATGCGCGCCACTTTTGTCGGCCCTCCGAGCATCTCAATAATGGTTCGTGCTGGTTCCATGCATCACAATGTAGCGATTTTCGAAACATCGGCAAGCTCATTTGTAGCGAAATGAGAAAAAGACGCAGCTAGAAAGACCCGCTATCGATCAATCATGTTGTCAGAATGGCTACGACAGGTGATGGAAACGTCCGGGGTGAAACAGGCAGAGCTCTCTCGCCTGCTCACTGTAATGCTTGGTCGATCTATTGATCGCGCCGCAGTGAACAAGATGTTGAAAGGCACTCGTGCAATATCCGGAGACGAGTTGATCGCCATTTCCACGATTACAGGATTTGACGCTCCAAGGGAGCGAGTCGTCCCAATCGTCGGAAGAGTTGGAGCTGGGGCGGTAGTCGAGGCCACAGAAGATGGCAACAACGGTGAGCAGGTAGAAGCACCAGCTCAATCAGTTCCATCAACTGTAGCGGTTGAGGTCGTTGGCGACTCAATGTTCCCGGCATATGAACCAGGAGACCTCATTTTCTACTCGCGACACCTACCAGCCGATGAGATGCTAAATCGGCGAGCCGTCGTGAAATTAGCGACTGGAGAGATATTAGTGAAACGGATTCGCCCGGGCTCGACGGCTGGGTTTCACAATCTTGAGAGCCTGAACCCACTGTTTTCCACCATAGAAGATACCGTGATAGAGTGGGCCGCTCCAATCGATTGGAGCAAGCCACGATAGTTGACCGCAAGAGCATCCGAGTCTGCTTCATATATATGTTTCTTATTTCGCTACATTTCTAATTGCAGAAAGTAGCGTATATCGCTACCTTCTCCTGCCAAACCCGGGAGAAGCAAATGATCCAGTTCCAGGAAAGACCGAAACCCGCAGGCATCGTCCGCGCGCCTTGCCGTGATGCGCTCGTTCGCCGTCTCGCTGACGACATGCGGGAGATGGCTTTTGCCGGTGAAAACGTGAACGCGGAGACACTGGCCCAGCGCGGCTGGCCGGAAGCTGCCGTCACTCGCCTCGGCCCTCGTGCTGTCGAGATGGCGCGGCGCGCATCGATCCGGCGGGTCGGCGAGCTGCGGCCATGAGCGCGTCCGTCCAAACGCTGCCGACAAGACAGGTTCCCACCGTGAAAGCAGTCGCAGCGGTTGCGCTTTGGCAAACACGCCGATTCGACACTACCGAAATCGCCGCTGCCCTTTCACTGTCTGAAGCCGATGTCGAGCGCATCCTCTATGCGGTGAGGGAGCACAGGGTATGACGCGGCTTGGCACCTTCGAAGGCGTTAACGCCACCCGCCGGGCTGCGCTTGCAAGGGCAACAGCAGGCACGTCGCGGCCGGTCTTGCTGGCGATCGCTGTCATTGCCTGGTCCGCCGCCCTGCTGTTGCTGGTTCACGCGTTGGCGGGAGGCAACGCATGACCGCGCTCCGCAACCTGCTCAGCGCCCCTCGTCAGCCGACCTTCGGCAACCTGGTGGCGACCATTTTTGTCTGCGGCCTGATTTTCATGGCTGTTGCCATGGCGTGCGGAGGATGACGGCATGGCCCGCATCCTGATCGGCTGCGAGACGTCCGGCATTGCCCGACGCGCCTTTGCCGCGCGCGGTCATGATGTGTGGTCCTGCGATATCCTCCCAGCCGAGGACCGTTCGAACCAGCACATCATCTGCGACATCCGCGACGGCATCCTGGAGGATGGCTGGAATCTGTTGGCGGTCATGCACCCGCCCTGCACCCGCCTTTGCCGTTCCGGCCGCCGCTGGATGAGCGGACCCGGCAAGTGGACGCCGCCGAAACAGCTTCCGGCCGGTCGCAGCTGGGACGACATGCGTCAGGAGTTCGAGCTTGGCGTGTCGATTTTCACCGCGTGCTGGCAGGCGCCGATTGATTGCATTGCGATCGAGAACCCCGAGATGAACGACCTTGCCCGCGACCAGATGCCGGCTGACCTACCCGCCCCTGCCATGGTGCAACCGTTCTGGTTTGGCGAGCCGGCCTACAAGGCCACTGGCTGGTATCTGCGCGATCTCGCGCCGCTGGTACCGACGAACGTCCTGCCGGAACCCGAACGCGGGTCCGACGAGTGGAAGCGCTGGAACCGGGTGCACCGCATGCCACCCGGCCCCGAGCGTGCCCGCCTTCGCAGCCGGAGCTTCCCCGGAATGATGAACGCCGCCGCTGACCAGTGGGGACAGCAGGCACGCGACGCATACGAAGTCCGAACGATGGAGGCAATGTCATGCCACTCCTGACCCCTGAGCAGGCGGCCCGCGAGCTTGCAGTTTCGGTCAAGCACCTGCGCATGCTTCCGATCGCTTTCGTTGACATTGGCGCCGGAGGCCGCACGATACGCCGGTATGACCCTGCCGACCTGCAGGCTTTCGTGGAGGAGAAACGATGTCTGTCTACCGCCGCAAAGGGCAAATCGTCTACAGTTACGACTTCCGCCATCGTGGCCATCGATTTCACGGCCCGACGGGAGAAACCGGCAAGCGCGAAGCGCAAGCCGCCGAGCGGGCGATCCGCGAGCGGGTCAAGGCCGGGACGTTCGACGCCGGCCGGCCGCTGACATTCGCCGCGGCCGCGACCCTCTACTGGTCGGAGGTCGGCCAGTTCCTGAAGAACGACGACGACGCCTGGCGCTGGCTCGGCTGGCTGCAGCGTCAGCTCGGCGAACGGACGCTGGTCACCGCGATCGACAATGCCACCGTCGCCCGTCTGGTGGCGCTGCGCCGCGCCGACGGCGTGTCGAACGCGACCGTCAACCGGTCGGTGATCGAGCCGCTGCGCGCCATCGTGCGCCGCGCCAGAGATGTGTGGGGAGCCAGCACGCAGACGATCGACTGGCGCCGGCACGCGCTCCGGGAAGCGCAGGAGCGGATCCGCGAACTGACGACCGAGGAAGAGGCCCGCTACTTCGCGGCGCTCAGACCCGATTATCACCCGGTGATGCGCTTCGCGTTGCTCAGCGGTTGCCGCATGCAGGAGATCCTGGACATGCGCTGGCAGGACGTCGACTGGACCGGTCGACGGATCACGGTCACCGGCAAGGGCGACCGGACACGCCGGATCCCGATGTCGGATGGCATCCTCGACCTGTTGCGGCCGCTGCGCGACTTCACCGGGCCCGTGTTCAGCTACGAGAGCAAGCGCGCTGACAAAGCGCCGCGTGGCGCCCGCGTGCGGATCAGTCGCGAGGGTCTGAAGATCACCCACAAGCGGACCTGCGTCAAAGCCGGGATCGAGGACTTCCGCTTCCACGACTTCCGGCACACGGCGGCCACCCGACTGGCGCGCCAAGTCGGCAACCTGAAGGCCGTCCAGCATCTGCTCGGCCACCAGGACATCGCCACGACCGGCCGCTATGCCCACGTGACCGGCGATGATCTGCTCGCTGCAATGAATGCCACGGAAAGTGCCACCGCGGCGCGCGTGGCAGGTGACAAGGTATTGACAGAGAAAGGAAAACGGAGATGAGCGAGGGCGATCCCAAACCAGATGCGCTACCAGGCTGCGCTACGCTCCGGACATGCGGGTAGCCGATACACGCCCTTCAGCGCGGACGCAACCGCTTTCCCGGCGGTGATGACGCATTGTTGGCGCCCGCGAACCGGCCGAGCGCACGGAACCGTGGCGCGAGCCGCTGCCATGGCGGTGATTCCCGCCGGAAAGCCGCGGTCGCGACCACTTCAACAGGGATCTCCGCCCTGGATCAGGGTCATGTAGTCCTCGACGGCCATGTCTTCCGCCATGGTGACGCAGCCGTCCTTCACGAAGGCCAGAAGCACCTTGCCGTTTCCGGCGCAATGGAGAACCCAGACGGTGTCCGGCGGGCACGTGCCGCCGGCCTCGAGGCAGGAATAGGCGCGCAGGACCTCGTCGCGCTCCGGTCCCGCCAGATCGCGATGGCGCAGGCCCGGGTTTCGCTGTTCGACATCCCGCAGCCAGACAGACCATTCCAGCTCCGGCCGCGCACAAAGCCGTTCACTGCCGAAGGCCGAGGCCACCGGCGCCAACGCCAGGAGACCTGCAACGAAAACCCTTTGCACCAGTCGCCCTGCCCGGCCTGTCATGGCGTGCCCTCCCCAGCCTTTTCCTGCCCAAGGTTTCCCGAAACGGACCGCGAGGTCAAATCGCGGCATGAGGTTGGCGGATGCCCGCGGCGTGCTGACCGGGCTTTACAGATCCAGGCTTCCCTGGCGCCGGTCCATCTGCTCGACGACCTGGCCGGCAAGGCGCCGGGTGATGCGGCTGCCGCGTTCCAGCGATGCCTGGTCGATGGCCTCGACGACCGTGGCCGCCGCGTCGAGCGAGCGTTCGATCCGGCGGACGAGATAGCTGACGACGCCCGGCTCGACCATCAGCTGGCGGTCGGCGAACAGCTTGGTGATGACGCCGGCGAGCAGCATTTCGTCCGGCTCGGCGATCTCGACGGTGGTCGCCGCGCGCAAGCGCGAGGCCAGGTCCGGCAGGGTCACCGACCAGGCGCCGGGAAAACGCCGCGCCGTCAGCAGAAGCCTGGCGCCGGATGCGCGCACCTCGTTGATGAGATGGAACAGGCCGGTTTCGTCCAGCCCGGGCCGGTCGGCGTCATCGACCAGCGCGGCGCCGGCCGCGATGGCCGCCCGGCGGGCCGGCGCATCCAGGTCAGAGGCATCGAGGGCGGCGGCGCCGGACAGTTCGGTCCAGATGGCGGCGAGATGGCTCTTGCCGGCGCCTGCGGGCCCGGCCAGCACCACGACGGGCGACGGCCAGTCCGGCCAGTTGTCGACCAGGGCCACGGCCTGGGCATTGGCCGGCGTCACCACCAGTTCATCGCGCGAGCGGCCGGGTTCCTGCGCCAGGTCGAGCGGCAATTGCCGCGGCGTTTCCGTCCCGGGGGGCGACATCACGTGGCCGGGCCTTCGCCGTCATCGGCGGGCGCATGCCCGTGGCCGCGGTAGACCGGGCTGGAGAGATAGGACTTCAGGCCGAAGCGGGCCAGCACGCCGACGGCTGCGGCCGCGGGAACCGCGATCAGCAGGCCGACGAAGCCGAACAGCATGCCGAAGGCGAACAGGGCAAACATCAGCCAGACCGGGTGCAGGCCGACCCGGTTGCCGACCAGCTTGGGCTGCAGGATGTTGCCTTCGAGGAACTGGCCGGAAAAGAAGACGACCGCCACGGCGGCAATCCACAGCCAGTCCGGCCAGAACTGCACCGTGGCCACGCCGAGCGAGACGGCCAGGCCGACCAGAGAGCCAATGTAGGGAATGAAGGAGATCAGGCCGGCGACGAGGCCGATCAGCAGGCCGAAGTTGAGGCCTACCAGGGTGAGGCCGATCGCGTAGAAGACGCCGAGCACCAGGCAGACCGTGCCCTGCCCGCGGATGAAGCCGGCGATGGCATTGTTGATGTCGCGCGCGATCTCGCGCACCGCCTCGACGTGGTCGCGCGGCACCCAGCTGTCGACGCGGGCCACCATGTGGTCCCAGTCGAGCAGCATGTAGAAGGCGACGACCGGGGTGACGACGAACAGGCCGGCGATGTCGACCAGCGCCTTGCCGGAACTCCAGATCGACTGGGCCAGGGTGGAGAGGAAACCGGCGCCCTGCGTGAGCAGCGTGTTGACCCCGTCGCGGATGCCCTGCGGGTCGGTGCCGAGAACGCGTTTGAGCCATTGCGCGTCGAAACTGCCAAGCAGGTTCTGCAGGCTGGAAACCAGTTGCGGCAGGCGCTCGATGAAGCCGGCGAGCTGTGTGGCGAGCACCGGCACGACGATCATCAGCGCCAGCAGGAAGGCGACGACGAAGCCGATCAGGATGACGATGGTGGACGCGAGCCGCGACAGGCCCATGCGCTCCAGCCGGTCGGCCACCGGATCGAGGAAATAGGCCAGCGCCATGCCCGCCACGAAAGGCAGCAGGATGGAGCGGAACACGTAGAGAAAGCCCAGGAACACGACGGCGAAGACCAGCCAGAAGACGACCTGCCGGCGCAGGGCCGCTCCCGCCCGGGCAGCGGCCGCATCCTCGGCGTCCATGTCAGGTTTCGTCTTCGCGCGCGCCATAACCGCCCATGTGTTTGAGCCAGGTGAACAGATAGGCCGCGGCGGAAGCGCCGGTCAAGACCGCGGTCAGCGTTATCAGGCCGGCGCGGATCCACGCCGGCCCCGGGGCGATGGCCAGTTCGCCGAGCACGGCCGCGGCCAGCACGATCTGGGCAACGGTGTTGGCCTTGGAGACGAAGAGCGGATGCATCTTGACCGGGTTGCCCATGACCGCCGACAGCATGACCGCGCCGACGATCATGGCGTCGCGGCTGACGATGGCGATGACGAGCCAGTTGGGCAGTTCGGCGAGGTAGCCGAGGACGACGAAGACGCTGACGAGCAGCAGCTTGTCGGCAAGCGGATCAAGGTAGGCGCCAAGCTCCGAGCGCTGGTTGAACTGGCGGGCGATGAAGCCGTCGACGCCATCGGATATGCCGGCCAGGACGAAGCCGACCAGGGCAAGGACCATTTGCCCGTCCAGCATGGCGTTGATGATGACCGGCACCATCAGGAAACGCACCAGCGTTATGATGTTGGGTATCGTCAATCGGCACCTGCGGAACGTTCAGACCTCCTATTTGGGCGTGCGCAACCGTGCTGGCAAGCCCAATCGCGCGGCGCGCCGGAGCGGCCAAAGCTGTGCGGCGGCATCGCGGCGTTCTTGCGGGCGGGCGCTGTTCGTGTCATGAGCACCCGATATGCCCGACAAACCCTGGAAGACGCCATGAGCGAGACGAAGAACGGCCTTTCCTATGCCGACGCAGGTGTCGACATCGACGCCGGCAACAGCCTTGTGGACAAGATCAAGCCGATGGTGCGGTCGACCCGGCGCCCGGGGGCCGATGGCGAGATCGGCGGGTTCGGCGGCCTGTTCGACCTGAAGGCGGCGGGCTTTTCCGACCCGGTCCTGGTGGCCGCCAACGACGGCGTGGGCACCAAGCTGAAGATCGCCATCGACGCGGACAAGCACGATACGGTGGGCATCGACCTCGTCGCCATGTGCGTCAACGACCTCGTTGTCCAGGGCGCCGAGCCGCTGTTCTTCCTCGACTATTTCGCCACCGGCAAGCTCGACCCCGACCAGGGCGCGGCCATCGTGGCGGGCATTGCCGAGGGCTGCCGGCAGGCGGGCTGCGCGCTGATCGGCGGCGAGACGGCGGAAATGCCGGGCATGTATGCCGGCGGCGACTACGACCTCGCCGGTTTCGCCGTGGGCGCGGCCGAGCGCGGGTCGCTGCTGCCCTCCGGCCACATCATGGAAGGCGACGTCATCCTCGGTCTCGCCTCCTCCGGCGTTCACTCCAACGGCTATTCGCTGGTGCGCAAGATCGTCGAGAAGAGCGGCCTTTCCTGGTCCGACCCGGCGCCCTTCGAGGACGGCAGGACGCTCGGCGAGGCGCTGCTGGAACCGACGCGCATCTACGTCAAGCCGCTGCTGGCGACGATCCGCGAGGTCGGCGCCATCAAGGCGCTGGCGCATATCACCGGCGGCGGCTTCACCGAGAACATCCCGCGCGTGCTGCCGGACCACTACGCGGCCGAGATCGACCTGGAAGCCTTCGAGGTTCCGGCCGTCTTCTCCTGGCTGGCGGAACAGGGCGGCGTCGCGGAACGGGAGATGCTGCGCACCTTCAACTGCGGCATCGGCATGGTGGCCGTGGTCGAAGCGGACCAGGCCGCGCAGGCAATCGCCGTGCTCCAGCGCGAGGGCGAACACGTGGAAATCATCGGACGGATCGTGCCGCGGCGCGAACACGGGGTGACCTATTCGGGAACGCTCGACCTGTGACGTCCCAGCCGCGCAAACGCACCGCCGTGCTCATTTCCGGGCGCGGGTCCAACATGACGGCGCTGATCCAGGCGGCGATGGATCCTTCCTTCCCCGCGGAGATCGCGCTCGTCATCTCCAACAAGGCCGATGCCAAGGGGCTGGAAACGGCGCGCAAGGCCGGTATCGCGACCAGGGTCATCTCCTACCGCGACCATGGCAGCCGCGAGGCCCATGACGCGGCCATCGACGCGGCCCTGCGCGAGGCCGGCATCGAGATCGTGGCGCTGGCCGGCTACATGCGGCTGCTGACGCCGGGGTTCGTGCGGTCCTGGCAGGGACGGATGATCAATATCCACCCCGCCCTGCTGCCGCTGTTCAAGGGGCTGGACACGCACAACCGCGCTCTGGACGCCGGTGTCCGGGTGCACGGCTGCACCGTGCATTTCGTCACCCCCGACATGGACGAGGGGCCGATCATCGCCCAGGCCGCCGTGCCGGTGAAGACCGGCGACACGGAAGACACGCTGGCGGCCCGCGTGCTGGAAGCCGAACATGCCACCTACCCGGAAGCGCTGGCGATGGTGGCGCGCGGCGACGTGCGCATGGCGGGCAACGGCCGCGCCATTTTCCGTGGCCAGGCAAACGCGGCGGGCTGAGGGCCCGGCCGGCGGCCGGCGGAGCCGGGCGTCAGCCCATGACAGCTACGGCCATGACGGGCGAATTCCACATCGTCCGAGGCGGTTTTCGGACAAACATGCTATGATCTGATCGGACGTCGCATACCGGGGCAACCACTCCCGTATTTTCGCTTTGAGGGGAGGCAAGTCATGCAAACACCCAGCGGAAACACAGCGACCTTTGCCGATCGCTACCAGTCTGTCCTCGTTCCCGTCATTTTCGAACCCTGGGCCAATGAAATGATCCGCAGGGCCCGGCCCTTGCCCGGCGAGCATATCCTCGATCTTGCCTGCGGAACCGGTGTCGTGACGCGGCTCGTTGCCCGGTCCGTCGCGTCTCCCGGTCGGCTCACCGGGGCCGATCACAGCGCAGAGATGCTGGATGTGGCGCGGGGCCTCGCGCGCGAATCCGGCCTTGATGCCGAGTGGGTCCAGGCGGATGCGGCAAGCCTGCCTTTCGATAGCGATTGCTTCGACCTGGCCTTCTGCCAGCAGGCGCTACAGTTTTTTCCGGACCGCCCCATGGCCCTGCGCGAGCTGCATCGGGTTCTCAGGCCGGGTGGCCGTGTCGCCTGCTGCGTGCAGCGGGGACTCGACGACAATCCCATGCTGCGGGCGCAAGCCAACGCGCTTGAAAACCACGTCGGCGCAAGCGCAGGTGCGGCCGTGCGTGCCATTTGCGGCCTGCCGGACGGCGAGATGATCCGCGCGCTCTTCGAGGAGGCCGGATTTGAGGACATCGACATCGAGCCTGTCACGCTGACCCTCCACCATCCGGATGCGCGAGCATTCGCTGCCGGCGCGATGGGAGGAATGCATACCGGCGACAAGCTTTCCGGCCTGGCGGATGACCGCGTCGAACGCGCCATCGAGGCGTTTCTCGCCGGGCTTGGCGATTGCCTCAACGGCGGAGCCATGACGTTTCCGCACGCCTCCAACGTCATCCAGGCGCGCGCGTAGCTGCGTGACAGACGGCCATCCCCGGGGCCAGGCGCAAACTCGTTCGTTTCCGAACCGGTTCAGGGATAGGCCGGGGCACCCCGGACCCAGGCGAGCGACAGTTTCATGCCGTCCGGCAGGACGACGGTCCCGGCCTCGCCGGGCGCGAGGGACAGGCCCAGGAACCGGGCGAAGGCCTGGAAATCCGCCAGCCACGCGTTGTTCGCGGAGAACGACTGGACGACTATGCAGGCATGGGGAGCAGCGAAGCGCCGGGCTTCGATGACCGCCGCAGCCGTACGGTGGAACAACTGGTAGCGCAGGGATGGATCGGGTTCGGCGTCCGCTCCCAGCAGGGCTCGGAGACCGGCCAGGCGTTCCGCGCGGTTCGATCCGCCTTCCGCCAGCCATTCCCCGACGGTCGGGCCAAAGGGTTCGCTGACCTTGGCCTCGACCGCCATGGCGACGCTTTCATTCCCGTTGCGCAGCAGGGCAAATACATCGCACTGGCTCGCCCGCCCGGCTCCGGGCAGGCGAACGGTGTGTTCCGGAATGGCCAGCAGCAGTTCCACACCGGGTTCGAACAGGCCGGCGATTTCCGGGGGCAGTCCGCGCGCGGCCTCCCATGAGCGGGCGACGGCCATCGCGGAATAGCCTTCACGCCAGTGCCGTTGGGGATCCGCCAGCAGGGCCTGCCAGCTTTCCAGGCCCCGCGACGGAACGAGTATCCGCGTCATTGCCGGGGTTCCGGCCCGGCTTGCGTGTCGAGTCCGCGCACCCAGACCTTGGTGTCGTGGAAGGCGGCACCGCCGTAGGGGGCGACGGAGTCCGCACCGGTGAGCACGTTGATGCCCTCGCCGCGCTCATGGGCGGAATTCGGCCAGATGCCCTCGGCGATCACCACGCCGCGCCTGACCCCATCGGAGAGAACGGCGTGGAGCACCACCTCGCCGCGCGCATTGCCGATCTCGACGCGGGCGCCCTCGCCCACGCCCAGGTCGGCCGCGTCGTCGGGATGGATCATCAGCCCCGGCCGCCCCTCGCGCTGGCTGGAGCCCGGCGTCTCGGTGAAGCTGGAGTTGAGGAACTGGCGCGCCGGCGACGTGGCCAGGCGGAAGGGATGATCCGCGTCGGCCTGTTCGACGACCGGGAGATAGTCCGGCAGCGACGGCAAGCGGTCGTGGGGGCCGAGCAGACCGACGGACTTCGGCGGCTTGTTCGGAGCGACGGTCCCGGTCCAGTCCGGCCGGAAGCGGAACTTGCCGCCGGGAAAGGCAAAGCCCTGCAGGAAGTGGCTCTCCTCGAAGGAGGGCTGCATGTCCGCCCAGCGCCGCTCACACAGGTCCTCGTAGGTGCCGAGGCCGCGCTTTTCCAGCATGGCCGTCATCAGTTCGCGCTCGGTGCGGCCAAAGCCCGGCCGGTCGGCGACGCCCAGGCGCCTGGCCAGTTCGTTGATGACGAAATGGTTGGAGCGCGGGCCGTCCGGCGGGTCGACGAGTTTCGGCCCCGGCACGATGTGCTGGTTGCCGCCGCCGCGATAGATGTCGTCATGTTCCATGAACATGGTGGCCGGCAGCACGACGTCGGCGAGTTTCGCCGTGTCTGTCATGAACTGCTCATGCACGCAGACGAAAAGATCGTCCCGCTTCAACCCGGCGATCACCTTGCGCTGCTCGGGCGCCACGTTGGCCGGGTTGGTGTTCTGGACGAACAGGGCCGTGACCGGCGGTCCGCCGTTCAGGCTGTCGGCCTCGCCGGTCAGCACACGGCCGATCTTCGACTGGTCGAGGTGGCGGATCTTCGGATCCATCAGTTTCGTGCCACGGATCTCTCCGGTGTCGAGGCGGAAAATATCCGAGTTGGAGTGGAAGGCGCCGCCGCCCTCGTGCCGCCAGCTTCCCAGCACAGTGGCCAGCGAGGCGGCGGCATGCATCGACACGGCGCCGTTGCGTGAACGGGTAAAGCCGTAGCCGAGGCGGAAGAAGCTGCGTTTCGTGGTGCCGACCAGCCGGGCGAAAGCCTCGATCTCGTCCACCGAAAGCCCGGTGATGGCGGCAGCCCATTGGGGCGTCCGGCTTTCAAGATGTGATTCAAGGCCGGCCGGATCGTCGCTGAATTCGTTGAGGAAATCGCGATCGGCGTAGCCATCGCGGAAAGCCACGTGCATGGCGGCGCAGGCGAGCGCCGCATCGCTTCCCGGCTTCAGCACGAGCCCCATGTCGGCCTGCTTCATCGTCGGCGTGTCGTAGACGTCGATGACGACGATCTTGGCGCCGCGCTCCTTGCGGGCCTTCACGGCGTGGGTCATCACGTTGACCTGGGTGGACACGGCATTGGTGCCCCAGATGACGACGCAATCGGACCTGGCCATTTCCCGCGGGTCGGGGCCGCGCAGGGCGCCGGTGCCGGCGACGAAACCGGTCCAGGCGGGATTGGTGCAGATGGAATCGAACTGGCCGGACCATTTCATCGCGTGGCGCAGGCGATGGATGCCGTCGCGCTGCACCAGGCCCATGGTCCCGGCATAGAAATAGGGCCAGACCGCCTCGGAGCCGTCGCGCCGCGTCACCTCGGCCAGCCGTTCCGCGACGAGGTCGAGCGCGGCCTCCCAGCTTGCCTCCTTCCAGCCGCCGCCGCCCTTGGCACCGGTGCGCACCAGCGGTGTCAGCAGGCGGTCGGGGTGGTGAATGCGCTCGGCGTAGCGGGCAACCTTGGCGCAGATGACGCCGGCGGTATAGCTGTTATCTTTGGCGCCATGGACGCGGCCGATGCGGCCGTCGGCGCCGATCTCGACGTCGAGGGCGCAGGTCGAGGGACAATCGTGCGGGCAGGCCGAATGGCCGATGCGGATGGGGGCGTGCTTGTTCATGCCGCCACCCTAGCCGAAAGCGGCCTGGCAGTGTAGGCGAGGATGCATGAAAAGCGGTGATGGATGCATCACCAGAACGGGTTCGAAGCGGCCATGAACTACCGTCACATCTACCACGCGGGCAATTTCGCCGACGTGCTCAAGCACGCGGTGCTGGCGCGGATCGTCGAATACCTGAAGGGCAAGGACAAGGCGTTCCGGGTCATCGACACGCACGCGGGCACCGGGCTCTACGACCTTGCCAGCGAGGAGGCGCAGAAGACCGGCGAATGGCAGGGCGGGATCGGGCGCATCCTCGACGCCGACCTGCCGGCCGACGCAAAAGACCTGCTGGAGCCGCTGCTCGCGGCGGTCCGCGCGGTGAACCCGGACGGCGGGATCCGCCGCTACCCCGGCTCGCCGCTCCTTGTCCGCTCGCTGCTGCGCAAGCAGGACCGGCTGACGGCCATCGAACTGCACCCGCGCGATGCCGAGGCGTTGCGGGCCCGCTTCGCCGGCGACTACCAGGTGCGGGTGATCGAACTCGACGGCTGGCTGGCACCGGGCGCCCAGTTGCCGCCCAAAGAAAAGCGCGGCCTGGTGCTCATCGACCCGCCCTTCGAGAAGGAAGGCGAGTTTTCCCGGCTTGCCGACGCGCTGGTCACGGGACACCGGCGATGGCCGGGCGGCACGTTTGCGCTGTGGTACCCGGTCAAGGACCGCAAGGCGGTGGCCGCCTTCCGGGCCGCCCTGAAAGCCACCGGCATCCCGAAAATCCTCGATATCACGCTGGCCATCCGCCCGCCCTCGCCCGACCAGCGGCTGGACGGCACCGGCATGATCGTCGTCAACCCGCCCTATACGCTGGAGCGCGAGATGGCGGTCCTGCTGCCGGTGATCGGTGCCCGGATGGCGGAAGACGGCGTCGCGCGGACCGGGATCGAGGTGCTTGCCGGCGAGACCGCCTGAGCGGCTTGCGTGCGGCAACGGGAAAGGCCGTCCTGCGCAACTGCAGCTTGACCCGCCCGGCGCAGGATTCCAAACTATTGGCGACTCCAGCGGATTCTTCATTTCAAGAGGCACCTCATGCTCCGGACGGCCAAGAAGCTCCTCAGCGCGGCACTGCTTGCCGCCGCATTCGCCGCTCCGGCCGCGGCCTTCGACCAGGTCGGCCACGATGCCCGCTGCGACGATGCCCGGGTGCTGGACGTGATCTCGGCCAAGTTCGCCTACCAGGTGCGCCACGTGCCGCACCTGCCCGACGTCGACATCGTGTCGTTCGACCGGGTGCACCAGCGGCGCCACGTGCAGGCCTCGAAACGCAACGCGACGGTGATCTCGCGGCGGTACTGCAAGGCCCGCGCCCACCTGTCGGACGGGCGGCACCGCTCGGTCTGGTACATGATCGAGGATGGCATGGGGTTCGCAGGCGCCTTCGGTGACGGCGTCCAGTTCTGCGTGGCCGGGTTCGACCGCTGGAAGGTCTACAACGCCTGGTGCCGGGTGGTCCGCTGATACCGGCCATGCGCCCGCTTCTCTCCACCCTTGCCCTGCTGCTGGCGGCCGGCCTCGCTGCCGGCTGCGAGGACAGCGGATCGTCGTCGGTCGACCCGGTGCAAACGGACGCGAACCTTCGCTCGACCCGCGACCGGTCAGCGGACGGCGCCGCGGCCGGCGACTTCGATTTCTACGTCCTGGCGCTGTCCTGGTCGCCGTCCTACTGCAAGGCGCAGGGAGACAGGGCCGACCGGCGCCAATGCGGCCGCAACGGGCCGGCCGGCTTCGTGGTGCACGGCCTCTGGCCGCAGAAAGAGCGGGGATATCCGGCCGATTGCCGTTCGTCGGAACCCGACTGGGTGCCGCGCGACGTGCTCTCCTCGGTCCGCGACCTGTTCCCGACCGACGGCCTGGCCGCCCATGAATGGCGCAAGCACGGCACCTGCAGCGGGCTGACGCAGCGCGGCTATTTCGACCTCACCCGCAAGGCCCGCGAGCGGGTGCGCGTTCCGCCGGGGCTCGGCGGCGGCAGCACCAGCCCGAAGGAAGTGGAGAACGCCTTCATCCGCAGCAATCGCGGCCTGGATGCCGACGAGATCGCGGTGGATTGCGACGGCCAGTTCATCCGCGAAGTGCGGATCTGCCTCTCGACGTCGCTCGATTTCGTCGCCTGCCCGCAGGTGGACCGATCCGGCTGCCGTGCGCCCCGGCGGCTGATGCCGCAAAAGCAAAGCGGCCGAAACTGACAACAACGCCACCCAATCCATACGAGGGACCAAGCATGCCGAAACTGCTCTATTCCGGGGCATCGCCCTATTCCGCCAAGGTCCGCATGGCGGCCGCGCTTGCCGGCTACGACCTCGAGGCGGTCAGCGTCGACACGAATGCCGAGCCCGAGGTGCTGATCGGCAACAACCCGCTCGGCAAGATCCCGGTGCTGCTGACCGATGACGGACGGGCGGTCTACGACAGCGCGGTCATCCTGCAGTTCATCAACCGCGAGCGGCGCAACAGCGTCTTCCCGACCAATGCCGCCAAGCGGACGGACGCGGAAGTGACCGAAGCACTGGCCGACGGGCTGATGGACGCGCTGCTCGCCCATGTCTACGAGCGCCGCTTCCGGCCGGAGGACCTGGTGCACCAGCCGTGGCTCGACAAGCAGTGGAGCAAGGCGACGCGGGCGCTGGACCATTTCAACGACAACCTGCCCCGGCTGACGGGCAAGCTGAACGGCGGACACCTGGCGCTGCGCGCCGCGCTCGGCTACGCGAGCCTGCGTTTCGAGGGGAAATGGGAACGGGGCCGCAGCAAGCTGGTGCGCTGGGCGAAGAAATTCGACGAGAAGCACCCGGACATCGCCGCCCTGCTGCCGAAGGGCTGAGCGGACCCGGCTCTCCAGACACGAAAAAGGCCGGGACGCGCCATGCGTCCCGGCCTGTTTCAATCCGTGTCTCTCGACCGGATCAGAACTTCATGCCGATACCGACGATGAAGCGGTTCTCGTTGACATCAACGCTGTTGGTGCCCGAACCGGTCGTGAAGTTCTTGCTGCCGTAGTCGATGTAGCGATACTCGGTGCGGGCGAACATGTTGTCCGTCAGCTTCACGTCGACGCCGGCGCCGGCCGTCCAGCCGATGCCCGTCTTGGTATCGAGCACGCCGCCTTCGGCCGCGCGCAGCTTGCCGACGACGAGACCGCCGGTGCCGTAGAGCAGCGTGCGGTCGCCGAGCGCAACACCGGCGCGGGCACGCAGCGAGCCATCGACGCTGGTCTCGAGGCCACGACCGGCATTGTTGCCGTCGATGCCGCCGCCGCTGATATCGGCTTCAAGACCGTAGACCATGTTGCCCTGCTGGAAGTTGTATCCGGCAAAGGCGCCGCCGTTGAAACCGTCGATCACGTGACGGTTGGCGAAGGGCTGCGAATGATGGGCAAGGCCACTGGTGAAGGAGCCGGTGATACCGGCGTAGGCACCATCCCAACCAACCGGGGGCTCTTCCATGGGAGCGGCCGGCGGCGCGGGCGGGGCTTCGGTGATGACATCGGCCGCGAGCGCGGGAGTCGCCGCAGCACCGATAAACAGGCCAGCGGCCAGGATGGCAATGCGTGCGGTGGAATTCGTGTAGGTCATTTTCATTTTCTCCTTTGCCGCCGTGACAACGCAACGCTGGCGGCCGTGTTCCAGCACCCACCACGGAATTTCCTGCACGCAAGGAAAGAAGCGCTCGAATTCCGCGGCGCGAACAGCCGCAATCTCGGCCCGGAATTTGACGGAACAACATCGGGAAAAAGGAGATTTCCCGTCTGCAATGCGGCAAAAAAAGGATGTGTCCCCGGGGCCACAGGCAGACAAATCGAGGGCCGGGGTTGGAGCCCCCAGCCCCGACGCCTATATAGGCCGGGCAAGACGCCCTTCCGACGGATGCTTCATGATTCTCAGCTTTTTCATTCTTGCAGCAGGCCTCATCCTGCTGGTGTTCGCCGGTGACTATCTCGTGCGGGGTGCCGTCGGCTTGGCTGAGAATCTCGGCATTTCCCCGCTTGTCATCGGGCTGACCGTCGTCGCCTTCGGCACCTCGGCGCCGGAACTGTTCATCTCCACGCAGGCGGCGCTCGGCGGCTCGCCCGGCATTGCCATCGGCAATGTCGTCGGTTCGAACATCGCCAACGTGCTGCTCGTCGTGGGCATTCCCGCCCTGATCGCGCCGCTGGCCGCCACCGAACCCGGCCTGCGGCGCAACATGACGGCGATGCTGGCCGCGACCGCTGTCTTCCTCTTCATGCTGGCGAACGGCGTGGTCGGACGGCTGGAGGGCGCGATCCTGTTCGCCTTCCTGATCGCGTACATCGGCTGGCAGATCCACATGGCACGCGCGCGCCACGAGGCACCGGAAGATTACCACGAGGAGATCGGCGAGGCGCCGCATGACAAGTACCGCATCGGCCTGTCGATCCTCGGCGGCCTGATCGGCCTTCCGATCGGCGCGCAGCTCACGGTCATGGGCGCGAGCGACATCGCCAGCGCCTTCGGCGTTTCCGACGAGGCGATCGGCCTGACGGTCGTGGCCGTCGGCACGTCGCTGCCGGAGCTGGCGACCACGCTGACGGCGACGCTGCGCCGCTCCTCGGCGGTCGCCATCGGCAATGTCGTCGGCTCCAACCTGTTCAACATCCTCTGCATCATGGGCATCACCGCCATGATCGTGCCGGTGGACGTGCCGCAGCGAATCATCGCCGTCGACGGCTGGGTGATGGCGGGCACGACGGTCATCCTGGCGACGCTTGCCTTCGCCCGCCTGCACGCCGGCAAGGCCATAGGCGCGGCGATGGTCCTGGCCTATGCTGCCTATACATGGTCCATCTTCGTGAAATGAAATGACGCAGGACAGGCAGGAAAACGGAACGGCCCTGGTCACGGGCGGTGCGAAACGCATCGGCGCGGCGATCGCGCGCGACCTGGCGGCGCATGGCTTCGCCGTGGCGGTTCACTACAACAGGTCTCCCGACGCCGCCGAGGCGCTGGTCGCCTCCATCCGTGCCGATGGCGGCACCGCGCAGGCCGTGGGCGCCGATCTCGCGGATGCGGCGGCCACGACCGGGCTGATCGATGCGGCCGCCGCGGCGCTCGGCCCGGTCACGCTGCTGGTCAACAACGCCTCGGTCTTCGAGGACGACTGCGTCACCGATTTCGACCTGGAGCAGTTCGAGCGGCATTTCGCGGTTCACCTGAAGGCGCCGTCGCTGCTCGCCCGCGCCATGGCCGGCCAGCTTCCCGCGACTGCCAGCGGGCTGATCGTCAACATGATCGACCAGCGGGTTCTTTCGCTGACGCCGCGCTTCTATTCCTACACGCTGTCGAAATCGGCGCTGTGGACGGCGACGCGCACCATGGCGCAGGCGCTGGCGCCGCGCATCCGCGTCAATGCCATCGGCCCGGGGCCGACCCTGCCCAACGAGCGGCAGACCCAGGCCGATTTCGACCGGCAGGTGGAAGGGCTGATTCTGCAGCGGGGACCAGGGCTGGAGGAATTCGGCGCCACGGTGCGCTGGATGTGGCAGACGCCCTCGTTCACCGGCCAGATCGTGGCGCTCGACGGCGGACAGCACCTGGCCTGGGAGACGCCCGACGTGGCGGGAATCGAGGAATGACGGGCGGACGCAACGGATCGCCCGCCGGGCCGGACATGGCCGGCTTCGATCCCGACCTCGACGACGACACCGACGAGCCCGGCGACGAGACGGCCGGGGCCGCGGCGCTGCCGACGGCGATCGAGTGGGCGGATACGGGGATCGATCTCGCCGGCGCGACCGGCGCGGAGGCGATCCAGCTCTACGTCAGGCACCTGCCCAACCGGCCCGGCGTCTATCGCATGATGAACGCCGGCGGCGACGTGCTCTACGTCGGCAAGGCGCGCAGCCTGAAGAAGCGCGTCACCAACTACGCCCAGGGGCGCGGCCATTCCAACCGCATCACGCGGATGATCCGCGAGACCGCGACGATGGAATTCATCGTCACCCGCACGGAAACCGAAGCGCTGCTGCTGGAGGCCAACCTCATCAAGCGGTTGCGGCCTCGCTTCAACGTCCTGATGCGCGACGACAAGTCGTTTCCCTACATCGTGCTGACGCGCAACCACCCCTCGCCCGGAATCTTCAAGCACCGCGGCGCGCGCTCGCGCGAGGCGGACTATTTCGGCCCCTTCGCCTCGGCCGGCGCCGTGGGGCGGACGATCAACGCGCTGCAGCGGGCCTTCCTGCTGCGGACATGCTCCGACTCGGTTTTCGACAGCCGCACGCGGCCCTGCCTGCTGTACCAGATCAAGCGTTGCGCGGGACCGTGCACGGGCGAGATCGGCGAGGCGGACTACGCCATGCTGGTGGCCGAGGCCAAGGCGTTCCTGTCGGGCAAGTCGCAGGCGGTGAAGGCGCAACTGGCCGAGGCGATGCAGCACGCATCGGCGGATCTCGATTTCGAGCGCGCCGCCATCTACCGCGACCGGCTGTCGGCGCTGTCGCACGTGCAAAGCCACCAGGGCATCAACACCCAGTCCACCGAGGAGGCCGACATCTTCGCCGTGCACCAGGAAGGCGGCCAGACCTGCGTGGAGGTGTTCTTCTTCCGCACCGGCCAGAACTGGGGCAACCGCGCCTATTTCCCGAAGGCCGACGTGGCGCTCGAGGCGGGCGAAGTGCTGGGGGCCTTCCTGGCGCAGTTCTACGACGACAAGCCGGTGCCGCGGCTGGTCCTGCTGTCGCACGACATCGAGGAACAGGAGCTGCTGGCCGCCGCGCTGAGCGCCAAGGCGGAGCACCGGGTGCAGGTGAGCGTGCCGCAGCGGGGCGAGAAGAAGGACCTGGTCGACCACGCGGCTCAGAACGCGCGCGAGGCGCTGGGCCGGCGACTGGCCGAAACCTCGTCGCAGGCGCGCCTGCTCAAGGGACTGGCCGAGACCTTTGCCCTGCCGCGCGTACCGCGGCGCATCGAGGTCTACGACAATTCGCACATCATGGGCACGAACGCCGTCGGCGGCATGATCGTGGCGGGGCCGGAAGGCTTCGTGAAGAACCAGTACCGCAAGTTCAACATCAAGGACGAGGAACTGACGCCGGGCGACGACTTCGGCATGATGCGCGAGGTGATGCGCCGGCGGTTCTCCCGGCTCGTCAAGGAACACGGGATTCCCGACCGCGCCGCCGAGGCGGAGATAACCGCCGGCAGCGAGGACGAGGACACGCCCTTCCCCGCCTGGCCGGACCTCATCCTGATCGACGGCGGCAAGGGCCAGATGAGCGCCGTACGCGCCATTCTCGACGAGCTGGGCGTCGCCCAGGCCGTCACGGCGATCGGCGTCGCCAAGGGTGCCGACCGCGACGCGGGGCGGGAGCGCTTCCACGTGGAGGGCAAGCCCGACTTCTCGCTGCCGCCGCGCGACCCGGTGCTCTACTTCGTGCAGCGGCTGCGCGACGAGGCGCACCGCTTCGCCATCGGCTCGCACCGGGCACGGCGCAAGAAGGAGATGGTGAAGAACCCGCTCGACGAGATCGCCGGGATCGGGCCGGCGCGCAAAAGGGCCCTGCTGCACCACTTCGGCACGGCGAAGGCGGTATCGCGCGCCGGACTGGAAGACCTGATGACCGTCGAGGGCATTTCAGAGCAGACGGCGCAGGTCATCTACGACCATTTTCACGAAAAAGGCTGATTTGACGCCGAGGGTTGCCCCCGCTGTCGCAAACGCGGTTGACCGGCGTGCCCTCCATCTGGTTTGACAGTGACAGTTCATGACTGGATTCTGCTCTGCATGGCCTCGCGCGCGTTCAATCTTCCCAATATCCTGACCTACGGCCGCATCCTCGCCGTTCCGGCGATCGGCCTGTGCTTTTTCGCCGAGGGCCGGCTGCAATCGAGCGACGTCGCGCGCTGGGTGGCGCTCGGCATTTTCGCGGCCGCCTCGATCACCGATTTCTTTGACGGCTACCTGGCGCGGGCCTGGCAGCAGACGTCCAACATCGGGCGCATGCTGGACCCGATCGCCGACAAGCTGCTCGTCGCCACCTGCCTGCTGCTGCTGGCCGCCGACACGGAGCGGACCATCGCCGGCTGGTCGCTTTGGGCGGCGATCATCATCCTGTGCCGCGAGATCCTCGTTTCCGGCCTGCGCGAATACCTGGCCGACCTGAAGGTCTCGGTGCCGGTGACGACGCTGGCCAAGTGGAAGACGACGATCCAGCTGCTCGCCATCGGCTTCCTGCTGGCGGGCCCGGCCGGCGACAAGGTGCTGCCCTACACCACCGAAACCGGCCTCGTGCTGCTGTGGATTTCCGCCCTCGTGACGCTTTATACCGGCTATGACTATTTCCGCGCCGGGCTGAAGCACGTCATGGGCGAGTGAGCCTGGCGCGAGCGGAGGAGAGCCGACCATGAGACTTGTCTATTTCGCCTGGGTTCGCGAGCGCATCGGCAAGGAAAGCGAAGAGGTCAGCCTGCCGGACGGCGTGCTGACGGTCCGCGACCTGCTGGCCTGGCTGAAGACGCGCGGCCCGGAATACGAGGCGGCGCTGGAGCATTCCGATGCCATCCGCGTGGCTCTCGACATGGAACACGTCCATCACTCGGAGAAGATCGGCACGCCGTTCGAGATCGCCCTCTTCCCGCCGATGACCGGTGGCTGACATGGCCGCGCCGGTGACGCCGCTGGTGCGCATCCAGCGCGAGGATTTCGATGTCCAGGCGGAAATCGCCCGGCTGACGGAGGGCCGCGGCGATGTCGGCGCGGTCGTCACCTTCACCGGCCTGTGCCGCGACGAGGCCGGCCGCCTGTCCGCGCTGGAACTGGAACATTATCCAGGCATGGCGGAAGCCGAGATCACACGCATCGCGGGCCAGGCCATCGAGCGCTGGCCGCTGACGGGGCTGACCGCCATTCACCGTTTCGGCACGATCGCGCCCGGCGGGCAGATCGTGCTCGTCGTCGCGGCGTCCTCGCACCGGCAGGCCGCCTTCGAGGCCGCGTCCTTCCTGATGGACTACCTGAAGACGCGGGCGCCGTTCTGGAAGAAGGAACACCTGGCCGACGGCACGACCGGGCACTGGGTGGAGGCCAAGGACGCGGACGACGCGGCGCTGAAGCGCTGGGAAGGCTCGTGATCATTGGCACTTCCGGACGCGTAGCCGGCGTCCGCTTTCGCTGGAAGTGCTTGAAAACTCAGGCAGCCAGGCCGAGCGTGAAGGAAGCGTGCGAGACCGCCGTGAAGTGGCAGGCCGCCGCGGCCAGGACGAAGCTGTGCCAGATGACGTTCTGGTAGGCCAGCGAATGCCAGACATGGAAGCCGAGGCCCACCGTGTAGAGCAGGCCGCCGGTGATGATCAGCACGGCGTCGACCGTCGGCAGGGTTTCCATCATCGGCCAGACCAGCGCCACGCTGGCCCAGCCGAGGGCCAGGTAAAGCGGGATGGTGTAGCGGTCGCGGTGCATGCGGCCGAAGATCTTCAGCCCGACGCCGACCAGCGCCCCGCTCCAGATGACGGCCAGCATGGCATGCGAGAAGACCGAGCCGATGAGAATCGTCAGCGGGGTGTAGGTTCCGGCGATCTTGAGGAAGATGGCCGCCTGGTCGAAGCGGCGCAGCAAGGGCTTGAGGGACGGATGCGGAATGATGTTGTAGGCCATGGAGAAGGAGAACATGGCCACCAGCGTGACCGCGTAGACGCTGAGCGCCAGACGGATGCCGGGCTCGAGATAGACAGCGGCCAGGGCCAGGACCGCGCCACCCGCGGCAAGGCTGGCTGCAATCGCCACCCCGTGGATGATGCCGTCAGCGAGGATCTCGCGGGCCGTATAATCCCTGTAATCGAACACGCCTGCCTGCCGGTTGCTGTTGTTGCCGGTCGTTATTGAAAACAATCATGTCATAAATCAGTGAAAACTTGGTAACGCGGCGGAAGGCCGCAGCCGAGACGAAAAAAAGCCGGGCTTGCGGCCCGGCTTTTTCCCGATTCCTTTCAATGGCCTGCAGTGGCAGGCTCAGCCGTTGATTCAGCCGACGATCTCGTTGCCGCCGAACCAGAAGGCGATTTCCTCGGCCGCCGTTTCCGGGGCGTCGGAGCCATGCACGGAGTTCTCGCCGATGGACTGGGCGAAGGCCTTGCGGATGGTCCCCTCGGCGGCATCGGCCGGGTTGGTGGCGCCCATGACTTCGCGGTTCTTCGCGATGGCGTTCTCGCCTTCCAGCACCTGGACGATGGTCGGGCCGGAGGACATGAACTCGGTCAGTTCACCGAAGAAGGGACGCTCCTTGTGAACGGCGTAGAACTGCTCGGCCTGGCGGCGGCTCATCCACACGCGCTTGGAGGCAACGACGCGAAGGCCCGCGTCTTCCAGCATCTTGGTGATGGCACCGGTCAGGTTGCGCTTGGTGGCGTCGGGCTTGATCATCGAAAAAGTGCGTTCAATGGCCATGATGGTCCTCGGATCCCTTGGTTCTCGTGAAATGGCGCGGCGCCGCGGGGCACGGCCCGCAGCGCCGGTTCGCGGGCGCTATAGCGCGTCTGGATGAAAAACGAAAGACGCCGCGCGCCGCCGCATTCAGCCGCAGGCGGGAACCTTCGCGCCGAGCCCGCCATGAAGGTCGAGGCAGCGGGCGAACCAGTCGGCCACCGGATCGCCGGCCGGCAGGAATTCGTGCGCCGAGACGACGCGGGCCCACTGGAAGGCGCCGAATACGATGTAATCGGCGAAGAGCGGTCCTTCCCCGCCGAGGAACGGCTGTTTCTTCAGCGTGGCGCGCAGCGGATCGAGCGACTTGGAAAAGGCGGCCTGGGCTTCCTCGCCGGTCATGCGGATGTCTTCCAGCGGCTTGCCGAACTTGCCCTCACGGTCGGCGCGGAACCAGGCCTGGTCTTCCGGCGACAGACAGTCGTGGATATCCATGATGGCGACGCGGACGAGTTGCGGGTGGACGACCCATTGCGTCCAGCTTTCCACGAAGCGCGTCGTGGCGCGGCCGCCCTCCCCGCCGAACAGCGACGGGCGGTCCGGGTAGGTGTCCTCGAGATACTCGGCGATGGCGAAGCTGTCGGAAACGATCCTGCCGCCGTCGTTGATCACGGGGACGGTCTTCGAGGCGCCGCC
The DNA here is from genome assembly GCF_002727065.1 of Zhengella mangrovi. Classification (GTDB taxonomy): domain Bacteria; phylum Pseudomonadota; class Alphaproteobacteria; order Rhizobiales; family Rhizobiaceae; genus Zhengella; species Zhengella mangrovi. The sequence continues at coordinate 472,936 of NZ_PDVP01000002.1, forward strand.
TTCGATCTGCCGGACCTCGGGAAAGCGCGTCGGCACGCGGGTGAAATCAAGGCCCTTGTGGGCCAGCGACATGGCGGTCTTCCAGCAATGGGGGCTGAACGGGCGGGCGGCGTCGGCGCCGACAAGATCGTAAAGCTGAATGGTCACTTTGCTATCCCTCACGAGGTGTTATTGTGCCGCGACTATCGCGGGGCCGCGGGGAGAAATAAAGTGGATGCCAGGCAAAATTTCCAGATGTTCGCCCATTACAACGCGTGGGCGAACGGGCGCCTCTACGATGCGGCGGGCGAACTGGACGACAGGGCCTGGCGCCACGATTGCGGCGCCTTCTTCAAGTCGATGATGGGCACGCTGAACCATATCCTGGTCGGCGACCGGGTCTGGATGAAGCGGTTTACCGGCGAAGGCACGAACCCGCCGTCGCTCGACGCCATCCTGCACGAGGACTATGCCAGCCTGCGGGCGGCGCGCGAGGCGGAGGACCGGCGCATCCTCGCCTTCGCCGAGGGGCTGGACGATGCGGCCGTCGCCGGGCGGTTCACCTACACGACGATGACGGACCTGCGCACGGTCAGCCAGCGGCTTGCCCCGGCGCTCAGCCATTTCTTCAATCACCAGACGCATCATCGCGGCCAGGCGCACATGATCCTGTCGGTTCTCGGCAAGGCGCCGCCGGAACTGGACCTGATCTATTTTCACCGCGCCCCGGAGGGCCGGCGCTTCGCCTGACCCCTTGCGCCCGCTTGCAGCTTCAGCCAAAAGCGGGCCATGCTGACGATTTCAGACCTTTCGCTTCGCATTGCAGGCCGCCTGCTGATCGACCATGCCACGCTGTCGCTGCCCGAGGGCGCGAAGGCCGGGCTCGTCGGGCGCAACGGCACGGGCAAGACGACGCTGTTCCGCGCCATCACGGGCGACCTTTCCCCCGAAACCGGGTCGATCCACCTGCCGAAGAACATGAAGATCGGCCAGGTGGCACAGGAGGCGCCGGGCACGGACGAGCCGCTGATCGAGATCGTGCTGAAGGCCGACACCGAGCGCATGGCCCTGCTTGCGGAAGCGGAGACGGCGACGGATCCGCACCGCATCGCGGAGATCCAGATGCGGCTGGCGGACATCCAGGCCCACTCGGCGGAGGCCCGCGCGGCCTCCATCCTGTCGGGCCTGGGCTTCGACGCGGAAGCGCAGAAGCGCCCGGCGAAGAGCTTTTCGGGCGGCTGGCGGATGCGCGTGGCGCTGGCAGCCGTGCTGTTTGCCGAACCGGACCTGCTGCTGCTCGACGAACCGACGAACTACCTCGACCTGGAAGGCACGCTGTGGCTGGAAAGCTACCTGTCGCGCTATCCGCACACGGTGCTGCTGATTTCCCACGACCGCGACCTGCTCAACCGGGCGGTCAATTCCATCGTGCACCTGGACCAGCAGAAGCTGACCTTCTGGCGCGGCGGCTACGACCAGTTCGAGCGGCAGCGCGCCGAAAAGGCGGTGCTGGCGGAAAAGATGCGCGAGAAGCAGGAAGCCAAGCGCAAGCACATGGAAAGCTTCGTCGAGCGTTTCCGCGCCAAGGCCTCCAAGGCGCGCCAGGCGCAAAGCCGGCTGAAGGCGCTGGAGCGCATGGCGCCCATCGCCGCCGCCATCAACGACCACGTCGCGCCGATCCGGTTCCCGGAGCCGGAAAAGCGGGCCGCGTCGCCGGCGATCGCGCTGGAGGGCGGCTCGGTCGGCTACGTGCCCGGCCAGCCCGTGCTGAAGCGGCTTTCGCTGCGCATCGATGCCGACGACCGCATCGCCCTGCTCGGCGCCAACGGCAACGGCAAGTCGACCTTCGCCAAGCTGATCGCCGGGCGGCTCAAGCCGGAGACGGGCATGCTGACGCTGTCGCCCAATCTCAAGGTGGCCTTCTTCGCCCAGCACCAGATGGACGACCTGCGGCCGGAGGAAAGCGCGGTGGACCACGTGCGCGCGCTGATGCCAAAGGAGCCGGAGGCGCGGGTGCGCGCCCGCGTGGCGCAGATGGGGCTGGCGACGGAGAAGATGGACACGCCGGCCAGGAACCTCTCCGGCGGCGAAAAGGCGCGCCTGCTGATGGGGCTTGCCGCGTTCGACGGGCCGAACCTGCTGATCCTCGACGAACCGACCAACCACCTGGACATCGACAGCCGCCAGGCGCTGATCGAGGCGCTGAACGACTTCCCCGGCGCGGTCATCGTGATCTCGCACGACCGGCACCTGGTCGAGGCCACCGCCGACCGGCTGTGGCTCGTGCACGACGGCGGGGTCAGCCCCTACGACGGCGACCTCGACGACTACCGCCAGTTCATCACCGGCGCGGCCAGGGCGGCGGCCGACGCGAAGAAGCCGAAGGATGACGGCCCTGCCCCGGTCTCCAAGGCCGACCAGCGGCGCGAGGCGGCGCAGAAGCGCGAGTTGCTGAAGCCCCTGTCGAAAAAGATCAAGGACGCCGAGAGCCTGATGGACAAGCTCGGCAAGCGCATCCAGGCCATCGAAACGGAGCTGGCGGATCCCGCGCTCTACGACAAGAACCCGAAGAAGGCCGGCGACCTCGGCAAGGAACGGGCGGACCTCACTGCCCGGCTGGCGCAGGCCGAGGAAAGCTGGCTGGAGATGTCGGCCGAATACGAGGACGCGATGGCGGGATGACGATCCGCAGCGAAACACGCGATGCCGTGACGATCGTCACCATCGACCGGCCGGACGCCCGCAACGCGGTCAACCCGGCCATGGCCACGGCGCTCTACGAGGCCTTTCTCGCTTTCGAGGCCGATGGCAGCCAGCGCGTGGCGATCCTCACCGGCGTTCCCGGCGCCTTCTGCGCCGGGTTCGACCTGAAAGCCGCCGCGGCCGGCATGGACGACGGCTGGTTCGCGCGCCATGCCATCGGCGACGACTGGGACAACCCCGCAAGCTCCCCGCGCCCCGGCCCGATGGGGCCGACCCGGCTGCTGCTCTCCAAGCCGGTCATCGCCGCCATTTCCGGCGCGGCCGTGGCCGGCGGCATGGAACTGGCGCTCTGGTGCGACCTGCGGGTGATGGAGGCCTCGGCCTACATGGGCGTCTACTGCCGGCGCTGGGGCGTGCCGCTGATCGACGGCGGTACGGTGCGCCTGCCGCGCATCGTCGGCCAGGGCCGCGCGATGGACCTGATCCTGACCGGTCGCGAGGTCAAGGCGGACGAGTGCCTCGCGATGGGCCTCGCCACCGCCGTGGCGCCCGACGGCGCCGCGCTGCAGGCGGCGCTGGAACTGGCCGGAACGCTGGCCCGCTTTCCGCAATCGACCATGCGGGCCGACCGAATGAGCGCGCTGACGCAATGGGGCAAGGACCCGGCGGCGGCGCTCGCCAATGAATGGAAGAGCCTCGAGACGTTCACGCGCGACGGCGTGGGCGGGGCGGCGCGGTTCTCCGCCGGCAAGGGCCGTGGCGGCCGCTTCGACGATCTCTGACCCCGCTATTCCGGCGCGATGCGGCGCCGGTCGATCGGCAGGTCGGCGCGGCCCCGCGCATCCATGTGCAGGAAGGCCGGATGGGCCAGCGGGTCGCGGCGGTACAGATTTTCTTGATCGACGGGGTCCGGCCCGGCGGCCAGCAGTTTCCTGATCCAGATCATGATGATTTCCTTTTTCATGGATGTTGCATAGACTGGGACCGTGTCCAACGCGATCCACAAGTGCTGCCCATGATTCAGGTTTTCTAAAGTGCGGGAACTCAACCGCGTTCACCTGACCGGCCTCAGGGCGGTCGAGGCCACGGCCCGCCTCGGCTCGCTGAAGGCGGCGGCCGACGAACTCGGCGTCACGCCCGGGGCCGTAAGCCAGCAGATCCAGCGCACCGAGGACATGCTGGGCCGGCCGCTGTTCCAGCGGTCCGCGCGGGGCCTCAGCCTGACACCGGTGGGCGAAGAGGTGGCGGAATGGCTGACGCGCGGCATGAACGACCTGGCGACCGCCGTGCGGCTGGCCGATCCGGGCCGCGACCAGACGCTGGTCGTTTCGGTGGCGCCCATCTTCGCCAGCCGCTGGCTGGTGTGGCGGCTGAAGCGCTTCTACCGGCGCCATCCGGGCATCAAGGTGCGCATCCAGCCCGAGGTCGGCCTGGTCGACCCGGGGCATTCCGACATCGACCTGTGCATCCGCGTCGGGCGCGGCCCGTGGCCAGGCGTGAATGCGGAGAAACTGCTGGAGCAACGGGTCTTCCCGGTGTGCAGCGCGCGCATCGCAGACCAGGTCCGCTCGCGCGCCGACCTGTTGCGGTTCCCGGTCATCCGCGAGGACGACAACCTGCTCGGCTGGGCGGAGTGGCTGGCCTGTCACGGCATGGACGACGTGACGCTGCCGGACGGCCCTGCCCTTTCGGACGGATCGCTGTGCCTCGACATGGCGATGACCGGCCAGGGCGTCTACATGGCATGGGAGACGCTGGCGAGCGACGCCATCGTCCGCGGGCAGATCGTTCAGCCCTTCCCGGAACGGGTGGAAACCGGGGCCGGCTACTGGCTGATCACGCCGAAGGGACGGACGGCGCCGGCCAAGCTGCGGGCGTTCACCACGTTCCTGCGCGAGGAGATCGCCCGCTCGATCGCCGAATGGCGCGGGACGCCGCCGGCCGGTTGAGCCGTTCAAGGCTGGACATGGCGCCGTCATGGATTATGTCTGGCTGCGATCCCACTCCAGAATCCCATCCAGGACTTTTCCCATGAAAATGAATTCGCTTGGCCGGACCGGCATCGCCGTCTCCGAAATCTGTCTCGGCACCATGACCTGGGGCGAGCAGAACACCGAGGCCGAGGCCCATGCGCAAATGGACCATGCCGTCGAGCAGGGCATCAATTTCTTCGATACCGCCGAGATGTACCCGACCAATCCCTTGCGGGCCGAGACGGCAGGGCGGACGGAGGAGATCATCGGCTCGTGGCTGAAGGCGCGCGGCAGGCGCGACGACATCGTCCTCGCCACAAAGATCGTCGGCAAGGGCAACAGGACGGTGCGCGACGGCGAGCCGGCCAATGCGAAGACCCTGCGCGAGGCGGTCGAGAAGAGCCTGAAACGCCTCGGCACCGACCACATCGACCTCTACCAGATCCACTGGCCCAATCGCGGCTCCTACCATTTCCGCCAGAACTGGACCTTCAGTCCGTGGCAGCAGGACCGGGCGCAGGCGCTGGCCGACCTGGAGGAAACCGTCGCGACGGCGGGCGACATGGTGAAGGAAGGCAAGCTCAGGGCACTCGGCGTGTCGAACGATTCGGTCTGGGGCGTGGCGAAGATGCTGGAGATCGCGGAGCGCAGCGGCGGCGCCCGCGTGGCCTCGGTGCAGAACGAATACAACCTGATGTGCCGGCTGTTCGACACCGACTGGGCGGAGCTTTCGCACCACGAGGACGTCGGCCTGCTGGCCTATTCGCCGCTGGCGGCCGGCATCCTGAGCGGAAAATACCTGGACGGGGCGGTGCCGGCCGGCTCACGCCGCTCGATCACGGAAAACCTCGGCGGGCGCTGGCAGGAGCACGCGGTTCCGGCCATGGAAGCCTATGTCAGGCTTGCCCGCGACAGCGGCCTCGACCCGGCGCAGATGGCGCTCGCCTGGTGCCTGACCCGTCCGTTCATGACGTCGGTCATCATCGGCGCCACCTCGATGGAGCAGTTGAAGACCAACATCGGCGCGAAGGACGTGACCCTCGGCGCGGACGTGCTGGAAGCCATCGCGGCGATCCACCGGCGCTACCCGATGCCGTTCTGACGGCGGCCGCGACCGGGCATCGACAGGATTGGCCGGCCGCAGGTTCCTTCGCGGCAGGCTCCCGCCTGCCTGCAAAATGACTTCTCCTCCGCATTTGTGCCGCGGCAGGCTCCCGCCTGCCTGCAAAACGACTTCTCGTCCGCATTTGTGCCGCGGCAGGCTCCCGCCTGCCTGCAAAACGACTTCTCTTCCGCATTTGTGCTGCGGCAGGCTCCCGCCTGCCTGCAAAACGACTTCTCTTCCGCATTTGTGCCGCGGCAGGCTCCCGCCTGCCTGCAAAATGACTTCTCTTCCTCATTTGTGCCGCGGCGGGCTCCCGCCTGCCTGCAAGATGACTTCTCCTCCGCATTTGTGCCGCGGCAGGCTCCCGCCTGCCTGCAAAATGCTAGTCCCTCCCCCAGCGGCGGCGCTGGGGCTCCCTGGGCGCCGGCGTTCGCGACCGGAAGGTCAGCACGAAGCCGATGAAGCCGAGCGCCATGGCGATGAAGCCGGCCGGCTGGATGCGGCGGTCCCAGGCCAGCGCATTGCCCCGGAGCACGAGGTCGAGCGCCTTCATCTCGACCGTCGGGTCGCCCACCGGCGCGAAGGTGAAGGTGTATTCGCCGGTGATGCGCGGCTCGATCATGCCGGCGGAGGCGCGGTAGACCTGGTCGGACGACAGGCTCGCATCCTCGCGATTGGCCTGGGTGGGAGCGAATTCCAGCCGCTCGGTGCGCTTCGATCCGTCGACGCCGGCAATGGTCAGGTCGAGGATGGCGCGATCCGACGGCAGGACGCGCTGCGGCATGGCGGTCAGGTCGACCAGCACGCGTACCGGCGCATCGACCGGCGAGATGATGACGCGGGCTGCCTTGAAACCGTTGTCGCGATCGTAGACGCGGATGGTGCCGAGTTCGTTGCCGGAGAAGTTTTCCACTGCCCAGGGATAGCCGACGGCGGCGGCGAGGCCGGCAAGCAGCAGAAGCAGGGACAGGATGCGGATCATGGCCGGTGCCTTTCCTCGCCGGTCAGGCCGGCTTGCGCCAGACGGCAAATTCATGCGCGATCGACCGGTCCGGACGTTCGATCTCGAACCGCTCGCGGCTTTCCGGCTCAAGCCCGAAGGCGGCAAAGACATCCGTCTCGGAGGGCATCAGCGGCCATGGCGGGCCCTGGTGCTGCGAGCCTTCCGGGCGCAGGCGGCTGTAGACCAGCAGGCATCCGCCCGGCTTCACCAGGCCGGCGACCGCCCGCGAAAATTCGCCGTGCATGGCAGGCGGCACGGACTGGATGGTGTAGCACTCGTGGACCACATCGAAGGCGCCGGCCCAGCCCTGCGGCGGTTCGATGAGATTGGCGGTCAAATAGGTGACCGGCGAGGCGGGAAAGCGGCGGCGGGCCCAGTCCACCGCCTTCTGCGACAGGTCGAAGGCCGTGGTGGCATAGCCGGCGGCAGCCAGCGCCTCGGCATTGTCGCCAAGCCCGCAGGCGATGTCGATGGCGCTGCGGCCCTCGCCCGGATGGGCAGCCAGCCATTCCGTCAGCTTGTCCTTCGGCTTCAGGTCGGCCCATGGCACGGCCGCCTCGTCGCCGTCGGCCATGGCGTAGACCTGGTCGAAAAACGCCTTGCGGTCGGACACGGTGCCGCCAGCATCGCGGTCCAGCGGGTCGATGCGCGCCTTCATCGCCTCGCGGCGGGCGCGGAAATCGTCGGGGGTCTCGTCGGTCATGCCTTTTTCACCCAGCGCCGTTCGGGCGTCTGCTGCCAGTAGGTCAGGTCGTGGCCGGCTGCCTTCTGTGCCTTCCACTGGGCGCGCGCGTGGTCGAGCTGGCCGGTGTCGTGACCGTCGAACATGAAGACGCCGCGCTCGTAGGCCGACAGGTCCGGCGGCGTGGCGCCATCGACGATGAAGCGGATCGTCGCGCCGTTCGGATTGGCGGTTTCCGTGGTCAGGACGACGGGGTTTTCCGCCGCGTGCTCCGCCCTGTCCGTGGCGTGCGCCAGGAAGCTCTCGTCCGTGAAGGTCCACAGGTGCTGGTCGAGGCCGTCGCGGCGCTCCTCTGTGCCGGTCTGGACGACGACCTTCCAGCCGCGCTGGATCGAGCGCTCGAGCAGCGCCGGCAGCGCTTCCTCCAGGGTCGATTCGGTCAGGTGGTAGAAGAGAACCTCGGCCATGGGTGCTATATGGGGCCGGCAGGCGCCCGCTTGCAACGGCCTGCGGCGGGCCGCCGCCTTGCAGGCGCCGTTTTTTCACACGATATCTGGATGCATGAAAACGTTTGCCGCCCTGACCCTCCTGCTGATGCTGCCCGCAGCCCCTGCCCTTGCGCAATGCGTGCAGCAGGGAAGCCAGGGGGTGACCTGCACGACCATCCGGCCCATCGCGCCGGATCCCGATGCCATGCTGAAGACGCGGGTCCCCCGCTTCGAGCCGAAGAAGCCCGTGACGGTGGAACGCACGCTCAGCGAACAGGTGGACGACCTGTCGAAGGATATCCGGGACGTCAGGTCGAAGCCGCAGGCGGCCTTTCCCGACGTCCCGAAAGATCCCTGAGGCCGGTCACTTCTCGTAGTGGTCGCGGACCAGCCGGTCGAGAAGCCGCACGCCGAAGCCCGACGCCCAGCCCTTGGAGATCTCGCTCGACGGCGAGCCCATCGCCGTGCCCGCGACATCGAGATGCGCCCAGGGCGTTTCGCCGACGAAGCGCTGCAGGAACTGCGCGGCGGTGATGGAACCGGCCCAGCGGCCGCCAATGTTCTTCATGTCGGCGTTCTTGGAATCGATCAGCTTGTCGTATTCGGGGGCCAGCGGCATGCGCCAGACCTTTTCCGCCGTGTCCTGCCCTGCCCCGTGGAGCCGTCCGGCCAGTTCGTCGTTGTTGGAGAACAGGCCGGCATGGTGGTGGCCGAGCGCAACGATGATGGCGCCGGTCAGCGTGGCCAGGTTGATCATGAAGACCGGCTTGAAGCGGTCATTGACGTAGTGCAGCGCGTCGCAGAGCACCAGGCGGCCTTCCGCGTCGGTGTTCAGCACCTCGATGGTCTGGCCCGACATGGAAGTGACGATGTCGCCCGGGCGCTGGGCGTTGCCGTCGGGCATGTTCTCGACCAGGCCGATGACGCCGATGGCGTTGACCTTCGCCTTGCGGGCGGCCAGCGCATGCATCAGGCCGGTGACGGCGGCCGCGCCGCCCATGTCGCCCTTCATGTCTTCCATGCCGGCGGCGGGCTTGATGGAAATGCCGCCGGTGTCGAACACGACGCCCTTGCCGATGAAGGCGACCGGCTTGTCCTTGGCCTTGCCGCCTTTCCACTGCATGACGGCCAGGCGCGGCGGGCGCACGGACCCCTGGGCGACGCCGAGCAGCGCGCCCATGCCGAGCTTCTGCATTTCCTTCTCGGTGTGGATTTCCACCTCGACGCCCAGCGCCTCGAGTTCCTTCGCCCTGGCGGCGAATTCCTCCGGCCCGAGAATGTTGGCCGGTTCGTTGACGAGATCGCGGGCAAGCATCATGCCATCGGCCAGCGCCTCGGCCTCTTTCCAGGCCTTCTTCGCCGCGGCGGGGTCGGCGCAGTGAATGGTGACCTTGGCCGCCTTGTCCTTCTTGTCGCCCCTGGTCTTGTACTTGTCGAAGACATAGGCGCGCAGGACCATGCCCATGGCCAGTTCAGCGATGGATTCGCCGTTGAGCGGGCCGTCGGCGGCATCGGCGATCACCGCGATGTCCTTCGCCTTGCCGGCCGCGCCCATGGCGGCCCCGCCGATGCGCGACCAGGCATCGGCCTTGCGGTCGTCGGCCTTGCCGATGCCGACCAGCGCGAGGCGGGAGAAGCCCGGGCCGGACGGCGCCAGAATCTCCAGCGTCGCGGCCAGCTTGCCCTTGAACTCGGCGTCACCGGCGGCGCGCGCCGCTACACCGTCAGGATCGCAGGCGAGCGCCGGGTCCGACATCTCCATGTCATCGCCGGCGAGCAGGATCACGGCTCCCTTGTCCGGAACCGACATTTTTTCGAACTTGATGGATGGGCGAGCGGACATGACTACTCCGGTTTTTTCGGGAATCTGGAAAACAAGGGCCTGATGTTGTGCGTTTTGGCGCGATTGGCAAGGCTGGAACCGCGTGCAACAATTCGTTAACCGCGTTTGTTGGCCCTTTTTTAGCCAAGCTTGGCGCATTAAGGCTGTCAGGCGAAGGGGCTGCAGGGGACAGGTTTTGGCCGTGGAAGGCCAGATGCGCCGTCAAACTTGGAACGCAGGATGACGTTGACGATCCTAGAACGATACCTGTTGCGCCGGATGACGGTCGTTTTCCTCGCGGCAACGCTGTCGACGCTCGCGATCGCCTGGACGGTCCAGGTTCTCAACCGCATCAACCTCGTGACCGATTCGGGACAGTCCGCCTTCGCGTTCCTGCAACTGGCGACGCTGATCCTGCCGAACGTGGTGCCGGAAGTGCTGCCGATCGCGGTGGCGATCGGGGTCGCGCACACGCTGACGACGATGAACACCGATTCGGAACTGGTGGTGATCAACGCGGCCGGCGCGTCGCGCATGACGCTCGCCAAACCGGTGATCGTGCTGGCGGCGACGGCCTGCGTCGCGACGTTCCTCGTCCACAACGTGCTGGCGCCGGTGACCCGGCAGACGGTGCGCGAACTGATCTCGGAGGCCCGCGCCGGTCTGATCAGCACGCTGCTGCAGGAAGGCGCCTTCCGCCGCATCGACGACGGCCTGTTCATGCAGATCGGCGAGCGGCGGCCGGACGGAACGCTCGGCTCGGTCATCGTGGCCGACTCGCGGACCAAGGACGTCGACCTGATCTACTATGCCAAGACGGCGGTGCTCGGCGAAAAGGACGGCGCCAACTTCCTGTCGATGAAGGACGGCGAAGTGCATCGCAACCGGCCCGGCGAGCCGGTCTCGATCATCCGCTACAATTCCTACGTCTTCGACCTGGCGGAATTCGCGCCGGCGGCGGGCGAGGTCCGGCTGTGGCCGAAGGACCGGTCGCTGACCTACCTCCTCGACCCGGATCCCGACGACCCGTATCTCAAGTCGGTCCCGGGCATGTTCTTCGCGGAAATCCAGGCACGGCTGACCACCTGGCTCAATCCGCTGGCCTTTGCGCTCATCGCGCTTGCGATCGCGGGCAATGCCCGGTCGCACCGCGAGGCGCGGCTGCACCCGATGGTCTCGACCATCGCGACGGTCCTGTTCGTCCGCTGGATGGGCTATTTCAGCTTCGGCAAGGCCGACCAGATCCCGCTGTTCGGCTACATGCTCTACGTGGTTCCGCTGGCGACGATCGCCCTGTCCGGCTGGCTCTTCGCCACGTCGCGGACCCTTGGCCTGCCCGCCCACCAGGAGGAAAAGCTGCAGACCCTGGCCGAGACCGTGCGCCGCCGGACGATCGGCCTGCTGCCGCTGCGCCTGCGCGCCTGGCTAGGCCTGCAGGAGGCGACGACGTGATCCCCCATCCCGGCTGGACCCTCGGACGCTATTTCCTGCGCCGCTACGCGGTGATCACCGCGTGGTTCTTCGTCGGCATCTTCGCGCTGGCCTTCCTGATCGACTTCACGGAATTCTCGTCGAGGACGTCCAACCTGCCGAAATATTCCATGCAGGGCGCGCTGTTCATCTCGGCCATGCGCATTCCCTTCCTGATGCAGCAGATCGTGCCCTTCATCGCCCTGTTCTCGGGCATGGCGACGCTGATCTCGCTGAACCGCCGCTACGAGCTGGTGGTGGCGCGCGCGTCCGGCGTCTCGGCCTGGCAGTTCCTGGCGCCGGCCTGCCTCGGCGCGCTCCTGTTCGGCGCGCTGGCGGTGGCGGTGCTCAACCCGCTCTCGGCCATCGGTTTCGAGAAGGCACAGGCAATGGAGGCCGACTGGCGGGCCAACAGTTCCAACGCGTCGATCGCCTCGCAGGTGCCCTGGCTGCGCCAGAAGACCGACGAGGGCGAAACCATCATCGGCGCGAAGGCGGTGCTGCAGGGCGGACTGGTGCTCTCCAGCCCGGTCTTCATCCATCTCGACACGGCCGGCGAGATCGTCAGCCGCCAGGATGCCGAAAAGGCCACGCTTCACGAGGGCTACTGGGAGCTCCAGAATGTCCGGGAAACCCGTCTCGGGGTCGAGCCCAAGGCCGTCAAGGATGCTCGCGTGGCGACCAACCTGCGCCCGGAACTGGTGCAGCAAAAACTTGCCGAACCGGATTCTGTGCCCTTTTTCTCACTTCCTGAAAAAATTGAAGTTTCAAGGGCCTTCGGATATCCGGCCTACCCGTTGCGCATGCAATTCCATTCCCTTATTGCTCTTCCTGCACTGCTCGTGGCGATGACGCTCATCGCGGCGACGGTGTCGTTGCGCTTTGTCCGCTTCGGACAATCCGGCGCAATGGTCGTGGGTGGCATAGCGGCCGGTTTTCTGCTTTATGTCGCTTCGGTTTTGGTCAAGGCGTTTGGAAGCTCCGGATTCGTGCCACCCGTCATTGCAGCATGGACGCCGGTCGTGATTGCCGCTTTCATCGGGATCAGCTTTCTTCTTCACCGGGAGGACGGATAACGTGGTGCCACGTCGGGGGATAGGTCGGACCTCGCTGCTTGCTGCCCGGCTTGCCGGAGTCAGTCTTCTCGCGCTTTCCGCCCCGCTTCTGCCCGGTGGCGCACCGGCTGCATTCGCCCAGACCCTTGACCAGTTCGGCGCCGTGTCCAGCAATCCGGACGCGCAGATGCTGATGGAAGCCGACACGCTCATCTACGACAACGACAATGGCACGGTGACCGCCAGGGGCAATGTCCAGATCGACTACGACGGCTACAAGGTGGTCGCCGAGAAGGTCACCTACAACCAGGCCACGCGGCGCGTCATGGCGTCGGGCAATGTCGAGATCATCGAGCGCGACGGCAACCGCATCTATGCCGACGAAATCGACATCACCGACGACCTCGGCAACGGTTTCGTCAACGCGCTGCGCGTCGAGACGACCGACAACACGCGGTTTGCCGCCGAGAGCGCCACCCGCGAGGGCGGCAACGTCACGACCTTCAACAACGGCGTCTACACGGCCTGCGAGCCCTGCAAGGAGGATCCGGGCCGGGCTCCCGTCTGGCAGATCAAGGCACGGCGGATCGTCTGGGACGGCCAGGAAAAGGTCGTCCGCTTCACCGATGCCCGGTTCGAGTTCCTCGGACTGCCGATCGCCTACCTGCCGACCTATTCCATGGCCGATCCTACGGTGAAGCAGAAGACCGGCTTCCTGTTCCCGCGCATCAGCAATTCCACGGCGCTCGGCTGGGGTGTCGGCACACCCTTCAACATCGCGCTCGACCCGACCTACGACCTGCTGCTGACGCCGACCTACTACACCCGCCAGGGCTTCCTGGGGGAAGTGGAGTTCCGCAAGCGCTTCAACACGGGCCAGTTCACCCTCAAGGCGGCCGGGATCAGCCAGAGAAACCCGACGGCGTTCAAGAGCGACTTCGTCAGCCAGGCCGCCAAGACCCGCTACATGGTGGGCACCAAGGGCAAGTTCGAGCTCAATTCACGCTGGATCTTCGGCTGGGACCTGCTCTACCAATCCGACAAGAACTTCTCGCGCATCTACGGGATCGGCGGTTTCGATGGCGGCGTCCACCGTTCGGAAGTCTACCTGACCGGGCTCAACGACCGGAACTATCTCGACCTGCGGTTCATGCGCTTCCAGGTGCAGGAGAACACGCTGAAGGGTGACGCCCGCGCGCGCGACGAGCGCCAGGCCTGGGCCCTGCCCTCCTTCGACTATTCCAAGACGTTCGACGAGCCGGTGGCCGGCGGGCAGCTGTCGCTCGACATGAATGCCCAGAGCATCTACCGCGACGTCACCCATACCGGCAACAACCTGCGCGAAGACCAGATCATCAGCAATATCGGGGTCGGCGGCATCACCACCATCCCGGGCCTGGCCGGGACCAGCCAGCGGCTGTCGGCCGACCTGGAGTGGAAGCGCAACATCATCACCGACAACGGCCTGGTCATCACGCCGCTGCTCGGCCTGCGCGGCGACGGCATCTTCACCAACTACAACCAGGCGACGCGCGACGCGATCGGCGACATGGGCGTGAACAACGGCATCGCGGTCAACACGCGCAATGCCTGGTTCCGCTACATGGCGACCGCCGGCATGGAACTGCGCTGGCCGATCCTGTTCTCCACCACCTCGGCGACGCATGTCTTCGAGCCAATGGCACAGATCTTCGTGCGGCCGAACGCGCCCTACCAGACGGCGCTCGGCCTTCCCAACGAGGATTCGCAGGCGCTCGTCTTCGACGCCGCCAACCTGTTCGAGCGCGACAAGTTCGCCGGCTGGGACCGGATCGAGGGCGGAACGCGCGCCAACCTCGGCATGCGCTATTCGGGCAGCTTCGCCAACGGCTGGACGGCGAACGGCCTGTTCGGTCAGTCCTTCCACCTGGCCGGCGAGAACCCATACGCGCAGCCGGACTTCGTCGCCGTCGGCGCGGATTCGGGCCTGCAGTCGGCGCGCTCGGACTATGTCGGCTCGTTCGGCGTGGCCAGCCCGGACGGGTTCGCGGCCTCGGTCTCGGGCCGTTTCGACAAGGACAGCTTCGCCCTGCGGCGGTTCGAGGCCCGTGCCGCGCTCATCAAGAACTATGGCTCGATCTCGCTTCGCTACTCGAACATCGCGCCGCAGCCGACCTATTCCTTCCCGGGACGGCGCGAGGAAGTGGCGGGCGACGTGAGCGTCAAACTGGCCGAGTTCTGGCGGGTCTATGGCGGCCTGACGTACAATCTTCAATACGATGTTGTTTCCGGCAAACGCATCGGTTTCCTGTACGACGACGAGTGCTTCACCTTCGGCCTGAATTTCACCGAATCGAAGAACCCGGCGGTTGCGACGGCCGAGCCGACCCGCTCGTTCGGGTTCCGGATCGCCTTCCGGACGCTCGGGGATTTCGGGTCCTCGCAGGCGCTGAACGGCAACTGACGGCCGTTTGACGTCATGCTTTTGCCGCATAATATAGGCACCCGAAGCCGATCATGATCAAACGCGAATTGAACGGAGCCAGAATGACCTTCCGCATGAAGACCCTCCTGGCGGCCAGCGCGATCGCAACAGCCCTCGCCTTCACTCCCGGCGCCGGCCTGCCGGTCGTCTCGCAGGCGCAGGCGTCCGAAATCCGCTACGTGGTCAACAACCTGCCGGTCACCAGTTATGACATCGCCCGGCGTACGGCCTTCCTGAAGCTGCAGCGGCGCAAGGGCAACCTCAGGGAGCAGGCCGAGAACGAGATGGTGGAACAGGCGCTGCGCACGGTGGAAATGCAGCGTCTCAACGTCAACATCCCGAAATCGGCCATCGACGAGAATTTCGCGAGTTTCGCGCAGCGCAACAAGCTGAGCGTGAAGCAGCTCTCCAGCATCCTGAACCGCTCCGGCGTGACCACCGCCCACTTCAAGGAATTCATCCGCGTGCAGATGGGCTGGCAGTCGCTGCTGCGCGCCCGGTTCCAGCACGACGCCAAGATGAGCGAACAGGATGTCGTGCAGCGCATGCTCAAGCAGGGCGGCGACAAGCCGACGGCGACCGAATACATCCTCCAGCAGGTGATCTTCGTAGTGCCCTCGGCGGAGCGCAAGGCCAAGCTCAACTCCCGCGTCCGCGAAGCGGAAAACATGCGCGCCCGTTTCAGCGGATGCGACAAGACCCACGACCAGGCCAAGGGCCTGCTGGATGTGACCATCCGCGATCTCGGCCGCGTGCTGGAGCCGGAACTGCCGCCGGACTGGGCGCCGCTGATCAAGCCGATCAAGGAAGGCCAGGCGACGAAAGTGCGCACGACGGACCGCGGCGCGGAGTTCATCGCCATCTGCAAGGCGAAGCTCGTTTCGGATGACCGCGTGGCGCAGATGGTCTTCACCAACGAGGGCGACATGGGCGAACAGGCCAAGGCGCTCAACGACAAGTACATGAAGGAACTGCGTGGCAGGTCCCGGATCGTCAAGCGATAACACCTTGAAACCGCTTGCTGTTTCCGGTGGCGACCCGGCGGGTATCGGCCTCGAGATCGCGGCGCGGGCCTGGCTCGGCCGGCAGGACCATGCGCTTCCGGCCTTCTACCTGATCGGCGACAGCGCGGCGCTCGGTTCGCGGGCGCGCCAGTGCGGGTTCACGCTGCCGGTCAAGGTCATCGGCGGCCCCGAAGAGGCACCCGCCACTTTCTCCTCGGCCCTGCCGGTCATCGAGATCCGATCCGCGGCACCGGTGCAGGCCGGCTGCCCCGACCCGGCGCATGCCTCCATGATCGTCGGTGCGATCGACCGGGCCGTGCAGGACACGACGGCCGGCAAGGCGGCGGGCGTGGTGACGCTGCCGATCGCCAAGAAACCGCTCTACGAGGCGGGATTTTCCTTTCCCGGCCACACGGAATACCTGGCAAGCCTCGCCGAGCAGGCGACCGGCCAGCCGGTGCGGCCGGTGATGATGCTCGCGGGGCCGAAGCTGCGCAGCGTGCCGGTGACAATCCACATTGCGCTGTCGGACGTGCCCGCCGCCCTGACGCCGGACCTGCTGGAAGACACCCTGCGGATCACCGCGCGGGACCTGCAGTCGCGTTTCGGGCTGGCGCGTCCGCGCCTCGCCGTCGCCGGGCTCAACCCGCATGCGGGCGAAGGCGGCAGCATGGGGCGCGAGGAAATCGAGGTCATCGGTCCTGTTCTCGACCGCCTGCGCGCCGAAGGGCTCGACATCGCCGGACCCCTGCCCGCCGACACGATGTTCCACGAGCGCGCGCGCGCCAACTACGATGTGGCCGTGTGCATGTACCATGACCAGGCACTGATCCCGGCCAAGGCGCTCGGCTTCGACGACGCGGTGAACGTGACGCTCGGCCTGCCCTTCATCCGCACCTCTCCCGACCACGGCACGGCCTTCGACATTGCCGGCAAGGGCCTTGCCCGGCCCGACAGTTTCATCGCCGCGCTGCGGATGGCCGCGGAGATGGCAGCGCAGCAGGGACCGTCGGCGTGACCAGCGGCGGCGAGCGCCTCAGCATGGACGGATTGCCGCCGCTCAGGGCTGTCATCGCCGCTCACGGCCTTGCGGCCAAGAAGTCGCTTGGCCAGAACTTCCTGCTCGACCTGAACATCACCGGCAAGATCGCGCGGATTGCCGGACCGCTGGAAAGGGCAACCGTGATCGAGGTCGGCCCGGGCCCGGGCGGCCTGACGCGGGCGCTGCTGCATGCCGGCGCGGCCCGCGTGATCGCCGTCGAACGCGACGAGCGCTGCCTGCCGGCGCTGGCCGAGATCGAGGCGCATTATCCCGGCCGGCTGACCGTCGTTTCAGGCGATGCGCTGGAAACCGATTTCGCCGCCCTGGCGGCCGGGCACGACGACGTGCGCATCGTCGCCAACCTGCCCTACAACATCGGCACGGAACTGCTGACCGGTTGGCTGACAGCCGAGCCTTGGCCGCCCTTCTACCGGTCGCTCACCCTGATGTTCCAGAAGGAAGTGGCGCAACGCATCGTGGCCCGCCCCGGAACGCCCGCATTCGGGCGGCTGGCGGTGCTGGCGGGCTGGCGGGCCGAAGCGCAGATCGCCTTCGAGCTTCCGCCGCAGGCCTTCTCGCCGCCGCCGAAGGTCAGTTCGGCCGTCGTTCACCTGGTGCCGCGTCCGGCACCGGAACCCTGCGCGCTCGGCAAGCTGGAGCGGGTCACGCAGGCGGCCTTCGGGCAGCGCCGCAAGATGCTGCGCCAGAGCCTGAAATCGCTGGGCGGGGAAGCCCTGCTGGAACGGGCGGGCATCGACGCGACCCGCCGGGCGGAAACGCTCGACGTGTCCGATTTCGTCCGGCTGGCGAACCTGATCTGAGCCGCAAGGCGGCCGGTCGGCAGCGGCCTCAGACCGGCTGCTCTTCCAGGAGATTGCTGACGAAGTCGAACAGCCCGGGTCGGCGGTCGCGGCGCAGCCGTTCCGCGGCAACGATCGACCGCACGGCCGCAAAGGCCCGGTCGAGATCGTCGTTGACCACGACGTAGTCGTATTCGCGCCAGTGCTCGATCTCCGCGCGGGCATTGGCGAGCCGCCGCGCGATCACATCCTCGCTGTCCTCGGCGCGCCGCTTCAGGCGGGCCTTCAGTTCGGCCATCGACGGCGGCAGGATGAAGATGGACACAATATCGGCGTGCATCTTTTCCTTCATCTGCTGGGCACCCTGCCAGTCGATGTCGAACAGCATGTCGCGGCCGTCGGCCAGGGCGCCTTCGGCGGCCTCGCGCGGCGTGCCGTAGAAATTGCCATGCACCTCGGCCCATTCGAGCAGCGCATCGGTGTCCCGCATGCGCTCGAAATCGCGCTGCGTGGCAAAGTGATAGTGAACGCCATCGATCTCGGAGGGGCGGCGCGAGCGCGTCGTGACCGAGACCGACAGTTCCAGCAGCTTGTCGTTCTCCAGCAGGTTGCGGGCGATCGTCGACTTGCCCGCGCCCGACGGCGAGGAGAGGACCAGCATGAGACCGCGGCGCCTGATGGCGGCGGACGGGAGACGGGCAGAGGGATTGAATGACTGGGTCATGGCCATCTCCTTACTCGATGTTCTGGACCTGCTCGCGCAGCTGATCGACCGCCACCTTCATCTGCAGGCCGATGGCCGTGACCGTGGCGGCGTTCGACTTCGAACACAGCGTGTTGGCTTCGCGATTGAATTCCTGCGCCAGGAAGTCGAGCTTCCGGCCGACGCGGCCGCCGGACAGGACCAGTTGCCGGGCCGATTCGACATGCGTCTTCAGCCGGTCGAGTTCCTCGCGGATATCCGCCTTGGCGGCCAGGAGCGCGGCCTCGGCATGAAGCCTTTCGGCATCGAAGCCCTTGCCGGACGACATCAGCAGGTCGACCTGCTGGGCGAGCCGCCGGGCGATCTCGCCCGGCTCGCGCGAGGGATCGGCCTCGGCGCGCAGGGTCAGGACCTCGATCTCGTCGATCTGGAGCAGCAGGAAGGTGGACAGCGCCCTGCCCTCCTGCAGGCGCATGGCGGCCAGGTCGTCGAGCGCAGCCTCGAGGCCGGCCAGCACGGCATCATCGAGCGCCTGGCGGTCTTCCGGCGTTTCGGCCACCTCGGCCGGTTCGAGCACGCCGCGCAGCGCAAGCAGGCCATCGGCGGAGGCGGGGCGGAAGCCCTGCTGCTCGCTCAACTCCTTCGCCAGGCGGGCGACCTCGTGCAGGAAGACCTCGTTGACGACCGGGGTGACCGTGCCGCCGCTGCGCGCCAGGGACAGGTTGGCGTTGACGTTGCCACGGGTGAACCGGCGCTGGATGGCCGCGCGGACCGGCTGTTCCAGCCGCTCCATGCCGCCGGGCAGGCGCAGCCTCGTTTCGAGACCCTTGCCGTTGACCGACTTCAGCTCCCAGGCGAAAGACGCCGCCGGCGTCTCCCCGTCGGCCCGGGCGAACCCCGTCATGCTCTGCAATGCCATATGGCCCTCCCGCCTTCCTCTCGCGGCCCGGGCGCCAGCGCCGGCACGGTATCCGCGCTGCGCTCCGGCCCCCGCGGCCTGCCGTGCCGCATTGCCTTACTGGGCCGGCTGTTCCTGCCCGCCCTGAACGGCCTCCGTTGCGGCCTTGTCCGCCTCGGCTTCCTCTTTCTTCTTCAGTTCACGCCAGCGCCGGACGTTGTCGTTGTGCTCGTCCAGCGTTTCGGAGAACACGTGCCCCCCGGTTCCGTCGGCGACGAAATAGAGGTCGCTGGTCTGCGACGGGTTGGCCACCGCTTCCAGCGCGGCGCGGCCGGGAATGGCGATCGGACCGGGCGGAAGGCCATCGATGACATAGGTGTTGTAGGGCGTCGGCTTGTCGATGTCGGACCGGTAGATCGGGCGGTCGGCCGGCTTGCCCTCACCGCCGAACAGGCCGTAGATGATCGTCGGGTCGGACTGGAGGCGCATGCCCTTGCGCAGGCGGTTGATGAAAACCGCGGCCACCCGGGGACGCTCGTCGGCGACGCCGGTTTCCTTCTCGACGATCGACGCGAGGGTGACGAATTCGTTGATGTCCTTGACCGGAAGGTCGGGTTCGCGGCGATTCCAGATGCGCTCGACGAGCTGTTCCTGGGCCTTGCGCATGCGATCGACCAGTTCGGTGCGCGACGTGCCGCGCTCGAACTTCTGCGTATCGGCGATCAGGCTGCCTTCCGGCGGCATCTCCGCCGGCATGTCGCCCGAGAGGACCTCGTTGCCCGCGATGCGTTTCATGACCTGGTCGACGGTCCAGCCTTCCGGGACGGTCAGCGAATAGAGGATCGAGCGGCCGCTTTTCAGCAGTTCCATGATGTCCTTCATGGAGGCGCCGGCCTTGATCTCGTATTCGCCGGTCTTCAGCTTGCCGTCATTGCCGAAGGCGCGGACGCCGAGCGAGAAGATGCGCTCGTCGGAAATCAGGTTGCGCCGCGCCAGCAGCGCCGCGATCTGGCTGGTCCCGGCGGCCTTGGGGACCGAGAAAGTGGTCGCGGTAGCCGACGGTCCCGGCGCGAAGAATTCCTGGCGGCCGAACCAGAGGGCGATGCCCACGGCGATCACCACCAGGATGACGGTGGACAGGGCAAAGTTGAGAAAGACCACGAACTGGTTGCGTGCCGCGCGCGACCGGCGCGGCGGCGGCGTGCCCTGTTCGGGACGGAAGGCCTGGCTCGGCGACTTGGGCACAATCGGCCCGCCGGAGCCACTGCCATTGCGGCCAAAGCGGTTTTGTGGCGTGTCGTTCATCGGTTTCCAGCCATCATGCCTGTGTCTGTTTCGCGCAATGCGGAGTCTTCGGCAGCCAATATGGCAAAATGGCGGATTTCGCCTCAGCCGTCATAGCGGCGGAAGACGAGCGACGCGTTGGTGCCGCCAAAGCCGAAGGAATTGGAGAGCGCCACGTCGATCTGGCGTTCGCGGGCCTTGTTGGGCACCAGGTCGATCGCCGTTTCGACGGAAGGCGTGTCGAGGTTGATCGTCGGCGGGGCCACGTTGTCGCGGATGGCGAGCAGCGAGAAGATCGCCTCGGCCGCACCGGCGGCACCGAGCAGGTGGCCGATCGAGGACTTGGTGGAGGACATCGAAACCTTCGACGCGGCATTGCCGAGCACCCGCTCGACCGCCGCCAGCTCGATCACGTCGGCCATGGTCGAGGTGCCGTGGGCATTGATGTAGTCGATGTCGGCGGGCGCGATGCCGGCCCGCTTCAGCGCCGCCTGCATGCAACGGAAGGCGCCGTCGCCGTCCTCGGAGGGCGCGGTGATGTGATAGGCGTCGCCGGTCAGGCCATAGCCAACCACTTCGCCGTAGATCTTGGCGCCACGGGCCCTGGCGTGTTCGAGTTCCTCGAGCACCACGACGCCGGCCCCCTCGCCCATGACGAAGCCATCGCGATCGGCATCATAGGGCCGCGACGCGTGTTCGGGATCGTCGTTGCGCTTGGTCGACAGCGCCTTGCAGGCGGCAAAGCCAGCCAGCGACAGGCGCGTGACGGGCGCTTCCGCTCCGCCGGCCACCATGACGTCGGCATCGCCGAGCATGATCAGGCGGGCCGCATCGCCGATGGCGTGGGCCCCCGTGGAGCAGGCCGTGACGACCGCGTGATTCGGCCCCTTGAAGCCGTGGCGGATCGAGACCTGTCCCGAGATCATGTTGATGATGTTGCCGGGAATGAAGAAGGGCGAAATGCGCCGCGGACCCCGGTCATCGAGGATCAGCGTGCTTTCGGAAATGCCATCGACACCGCCGATGCCCGAGCCGATCAGGACGCCGGTGGCGCACTGGTCGTCATAGCTCGCGGCCTTCCAGCCGGAGTCGGCAATCGCCTCTTCCGCCGCCGCGATACCATAGAGAATGAAGGTCCCGACCTTGCGCTGCTCTTTCGGTTCGAGCACCGCATCGGGATTGAAGGTGTTGCCGGAGCCATCGCCGCGCGGAATCACGTGGGCGATCTTGCATGCCAGGTCGTCGGTCTGGAACGTATCGACCTTGCGGCACGCGGATTTCCCGGCAAGAACCTGCTTCCACGTATGCTCCGCGCCGACGCCGAAAGGCGAAAGCAGGCCGATACCGGTGACAACGACTCGCCGCATGCGAGACCCTCCAATGGTTCAGCGCTGGGACTGGAAACAGGCGCCACGGGGGCGGCCGGAAAGGGCCGCCCGACTGGCGATCAGGCCGAGGCCTTCTCGATGTACTTGACTGCGTCGCCGACGGTCAGGATCGTCTCGGCGGCATCGTCCGGGATTTCCACGCCGAACTCTTCCTCGAAGGCCATGACCAGCTCAACGGTGTCCAGGCTGTCAGCGCCCAGGTCATCAATGAAGGACGCGCCTTCGTTGACCTTGTCGGCGTCAACGCCCAGATGCTCAACGACGATTTTCTTGACGCGGTCTGCGATATCGCTCATGTCGGAACCCTCGACTTGGTTTAAAAAAAGGTGCGCCTTCGTTAACGGCAGGCCTGCCGGTAATCAAGCTGAAAGATGGCGGACCAGAGGGAAATACCCAATTCTTCGGGGCTTGCCCTGCCCCCTTGCCGCCAAATTTGCCGGTTTCAGATCATCGCCATGCCGCCATTGACGTGAATCGTCTGGCCGGTGACGTAGCCGGCGCCGTCGGAGGCCAGCCAGGCGACCGCCGAGGCGATCTCGTCGCCCTTGCCCATGCGCTTCATCGGGATGGCGCCCATGATGGCGTCCTTCTGCTTGTCGTTCAGCTTTTCGGTCATGTCGGATTCGATGAACCCCGGCGCAACGCAGTTGACGGTGACGTTGCGGCTGGCAATCTCCTGGGCCAGCGACTTGGAAAAGCCGATCATGCCGGCCTTGGAGGCGCAGTAATTGGCCTGGCCGGGATTGCCGGTCACGCCGACGACGGAGGTGATGTTGACGATGCGGCCGAAGCGGCGGCGCATCATCGGGTGCGTCAGCTCGCGGGTCAGCCGGAAGACCGCCGTCAGGTTGACCTCCAGCACCGCGTCCCAGTCGGCATCGGACATGCGCACGAACAGCCCGTCGCGGGTGATGCCGGCGTTGTTGACAAGGATGTCGACGCCTTCCAGCTCGGCCTCGGCCTTCTGGCCCAGCGCCTTGACGGCATCACGGTCGGACAGGTTGGCCGGCAGCACGACGACCCGGTCGCCGAGATCGGCGGCGAGGCTGTCCAGCTTCTCCACACGCGTGCCATGAAGGCCGACGGTGGCGCCGAGGGCATGAAGCTGGCGGGCGATCGATTCGCCGATGCCACCGGTGGCGCCGGTCACGAGGGCCTTGCGGCCGGTCAGGTCGATCATGATGTCTTCCTTTCGGGTTGCGGGCGTCGCGGGCGGCGATCACGCCAGCGCGGCGAGCGCGGTGTCGATGTCGGCGGGCGTGTTGACGGCGATGCCGGACACGGACTTGTCGATGCGGCGCGCCAGGCCGGTCAGGACCTTGCCGGAGCCGATCTCGTAGGCGGTGTCGATGCCGTTGGCGGCGAACCACTGGACGGTCTCGCGCCAGCGCACGCGGCCGGTGACCTGTTCGACGAGGCGGGCGGCGATCTCGTCGGGATCGGTCAGCGGCGACACGGTGACATTGGCGATGACCGGAACGACCGGCGCCGCCTTGGCGACCGTGGCCAGCGCCTCGCGCATGGCGTCGGCGGCAGGCGTCATCATGGCGGAATGGAACGGCGCGGAGACCGGCAGCATGATGGCGCGCTTGGCCCCCTTCTCCGAGGCCAGTCCGGCGGCCTTCTCGACCGCGGCCTTGGCGCCGGAGATCACGATCTGGCCGCCGCCATTGTCATTGGCGATCTGGCACGGGCCGGCGGCGGACGCCTCGTCACACACGGCGGCGACATCCGGCTCTTCCAGGCCGATGATGGCGGCCATGGCGCCCTCGCCGGCCGGAACGGCCGCCTGCATGGCATTGCCGCGAATGCGCAGCAGCCGCGCGGTATCGGCCAGGGTAAACATGCCGGCGGCACAGAGCGCGGAATATTCGCCCAACGAATGGCCGGCGACGCAGGCCGCCTTGTCCTTCAGCGAGAAACCGCGGGCTTCCATGACCCGCATGACGGCCATGGAAACCGCCATCAGCGCCGGCTGGGCATTGGCCGTCAGCGTCAGCGTCTCTTCCGGCCCGTCCCACATGACAGACGAGAGCTTCTCGCCGAGCGCCTCGTCGACCTCGTCGAAGACGGCACGCGCCTCCGGAAAAGCGTCGGCCAGGTCCTTGCCCATGCCCACCGACTGGCTGCCCTGGCCCGGAAACATGAAGGCGATCGCCATGATGTTGTCGCTCCCTGATCTCTTGATTGCGCGGCTCGATCAAGTGCCCTCGTTGCGCAGGAGTGCGGCGAAAGTCAAGCGGCGGGTTGCGATTGCGCCGGTTCACGGCGCTCCGGGACGGCCGTTCCGCGGTGCGTTCCGGCAGCCGCAAATCCGCCACGATCGGGGCGCTGAGCTTGCCCCGCTCCGCTCCATTCCCGGCAGCGGCAGGGGACATGAACGCATGCGCATGCGTGACACAGGGCCGGCAGCCATGCCCGAAACGGCTGCATTCCCGCTTTCCGGCATTCTCCCGCAACGCCGCGTCGTCAACGCGGCAGTCATCATGGGCGTGGTCGGCATGACGCTGTTCATCGCCACGGAGGCCTACGCGGCGGCAGCGCTTTCAGCCTGGGCGGTCGGCGGGCTGCTTCATCTCGGGCAGACCACGACGCTCGTCATCGGCGGCCTGTTCGCCATCGGCGCCACGGCCGCGACGGTGGCCTCGGCACGGCTTGCCTGGCACGCGGAAACCGATCCGGAAAACAATTGACGCGGCGCTGTCCGCGGCCGGGCTTGCGCATCGGGCGAAATGCTGTATAAGCGCCCCGTTCTGCCGGTCATGGCCGGGGGTTGAACGGAGGGTTTTGTCCTTTTGACGGGGCAAAGCAGAAGCCAAACGGTCTTCGGCCTCCCTTCCCGTCTCCGCTCTCGACCGCACGCACGCGCCTTTCTTCTCCGCCACATGCGGATTTCCCGGAAAGTCGCAGAGGCTTAGCCGCCATGGACGGCAGACGGAAACGGAAGAAAGGCAGAGACAAATGGCTCTTTACGAACATGTGTTCCTTGCCCGTCAGGACCTCTCGCAGCAGCAGGTCGACGCCCTTGTCGAACAGTACAAGGGTATCGTCGAGCAGGCTGGCGGGTCCTTCGGCAGGATCGAGAACTGGGGACTGAAGTCCCTGGCCTACCGGATCAACAAGAACCGCAAGGCCTACTACACGCTGATCAACATCGAGGCCCCGGCCGAGGCGATCAACGAGATCGAGCGCATGCAGCGCCTGTCGGAAGACGTGCTGCGTTACATGACCGTGCGCGTCGAAGAACACGAAGACGGCCCGTCGGCCATGATGACCCGCCGCGACGAGCGCGGTCCGCGTGGTGACCGTGGCGATCGCGGTCCGCGCGGCGATCGTGGTGACCGTGGCGATCGTGGTGACCGTGGCGATCGCGGTGACCGTGGCGACCGCGGCCCGCGCCGCGACAACTAAGGAGAACCGATCATGGTCGACATCAACCAGATCCCGACCCGGCGTCCGTTCCACCGTCGCCGCAAGACCTGCCCGTTCTCCGGTGCCAATGCGCCGAAGATCGACTACAAGGACATCAAGCTCCTGCAGCGCTACATTTCCGAGCGCGGCAAGATCGTGCCGTCCCGCATCACGGCCGTCAGCCAGAAGAAGCAGCGCGAACTCGCCCGTGCGATCAAGCGCGCCCGCTTCTTGGGCCTGCTGCCCTACGTGGTGAAGTAAGCAGACCGCATTCGCAGGGCCGGCGACCCCGGTTGCCGGCCCCGCAGCACCAGACCAGAAGGCCCCGCGTGAACGGCACGCGGACGCCACGACAAACCCGGGTTGGGGACCGCGTCCCCTAACTGCTTGAACAAGCAGGACAGCAAGCGAATGAACAGACAGACCATCGCCATTGGCGCCGGCATCCTGGCCGGCCTTGCAACCGCGGCGCTCTCGGCAGCGATGAGCGGCGGCATGGCGTTCCTGTTCATGCTCTCTCCCCTGCCGCTGATGCTGGCCGCGCTCGGCTTCGGCGCCATTTCCGGCCTTGCCGCCGCGCTGACGACGGTCGTCGTCGTTGGCGCCATGGCCGGTCTGATCGGCGCGGCGGTCGTCGCCGCGATCATCGTCGTTCCCTCCGTTCTGGCGGCGCAACTGGCCAACCTCGCCCGCCCGGCCGAGGAAGTCGGCGGACCGGCCGGCAAGCTGGTGTGGTTTCCGCTCGCCGACATCCTTTTCTACACCGGCCTGGCGATTGCCGCCGGGTTCATCGTCACCGGCATCATCCACGGCTACGGCGATGCTTTCGGAACCGAGCTGACTGCCCGCCTGATGGAAGCGATGCAGCAGGCCGATCCGCAGATGCAGCTGACCAGCGACCAGATGAGCGAGCTTGCGGCGATGATGACCGCGCTTCTGCCGGCGCAACTGCCCTTCGTGTGGATGTGCGTGCTGGTCGCCAACCTCTACACCGCGCTGGCGCTTGCCAACCGTGCGGGACAGCTGAAACGCCCCCATGACGCCTGGCCGATGGCGCTGCGCATGCCGCGCGCCGCACTGCCCGTCTTCGCGGTGGCGATGCTGCTGACGCTGGCGAGCGGCGGCCTCGGCCATATCGGCTCGGCGGTCTCGGGCGCCATGGCGGCCGGCTTCATGATGGCCGGGTTCGCCATGCTGCACGAGCGCTCGATGGGCAAGCCGTGGCGGCCCGCCGCGCTGGGCGCGGCCTATCTCGCCGCCCTGTTCTTCATTCCCGTCCTGCTGATCTTCGCGATGGCAGGGCTGACCGACACGCGCCGCCCGGCAGGCATTTCGGATGCCGGCGGTCCACCACCCCTTCCCTGAACACTCCGGATCCAACGAAAGGAAACACCAATGGACGTCATCCTGCTCGAACGCATCGCGAAGCTCGGCCACATGGGCGACACCGTGAAGGTCAAGGACGGCTTTGCCCGCAACTTCCTGCTGCCGCAGGGCAAGGCGCTGCGCGCCAACGCCGCCAACAAGGCCCGTTTCGAGGCCGAGCGCGCCCAGCTGGAAGCCCGCAACAACGAACGCAAGGCGGAAGCCTCCACGATCGCCGAAGGCCTCGACGGCAAGTCGTTCATCGTGGTTCGCGCCGCCGGTGAGACGGGCCAGCTCTACGGTTCGGTCGCCGCGCGCGACGTCGCCGAGATCCTGGCCGGCGAAGGCTTCGCGGTCGGCCGCAACATGGTCAACCTGAACCAGCCGATCAAGGCGATCGGCCTCAGCGACGTCGTCATCGCCCTGCACCCGGAAGTCGAGGTCACGGTGACGCTCAACGTCGCCCGTTCGACCGACGAGGCCGAGCGCCAGGCCCGCGGTGAGGACCTCACCTCCGCCGAGGCCATCTACGGCGAGGACATCAACGACGCCGCCCGTCCGGACGAGTTCTTCACCGGCGACGAGGAAGAAGGCTACGAGGAAGGCGAGGCTTCGGCCGAGGAAGGCGAAGACAACGCCTGATCCTGCCCCTGGCAGACAGACCGCGAAAGCGCCCGGTCCCCGCGGCCGGGCGCTTTTCTTTCGCCTGCCATGGCCGATAATGAACGGCCCGATTCGGCCCCGCGACCTGTCAAGGCGGCGGGGCGGCCGGGGGGCGAATAGTTATCCCCAGCCTGTGAGTAACGTGGGTAAGCCGCCCGGGAAGCGAAAGCCGCCGGATGCGGCTTGCGCGGGCTGACAGGACGTCTAAACCGGGACCCTGGCAGGGTGGAAAGACGAGGCAGGACCAATGGCCGAGGCGGCACGCAAACTCGACAGCAAGGACAACGCGCTCTACCGCGAGGCTCCCAACAACATCGAGGCCGAACAGGCGCTGCTCGGCGCCATCCTGGTCAACAACGACGCGTTCTACCGGGTCTCCGACTTCCTCAAGCCGGTGCATTTCTACGAGGCGCTGCACCGCAAGATCTTCGAGACCGCCGGCGAACTGATCCGCATGGGCAAGTCCGCCAACCCGGTGACGCTCAAGACCTTCCTGCCGGCGGAGGAGCGCGTCGGCGACATGACCGTCGCCCACTACCTGGCGCGGCTGGCGGCCGAGGCCGTGACGATCATCAACGCCGAGGACTACGGCCGGGCAATCTACGACCTGGCGACCCGGCGCGCGCTGATCACCATCGGCGAGGACATGGTCAACATCGCCTTCGACGCGCCGGTGGACATGGCGCCGCAGGAGCAGATCGAGGATGCCGAGCGGCGGCTGTTCGAACTGGCCGAGACCGGGCGCTACGATGGCGGTTTCCAGAGCTTCACCGACGCGGTCAAGACGGCCGTCGACATGGCCGGGGCGGCCTACCAGCGCGAGGGCCACCTGTCGGGCATCTCGACCGGCTTCCGCGACATCGACCGGCGGCTCGGCGGCCTGCAGCCCTCCGACCTCATCATCCTGGCCGGGCGTCCTGCCATGGGCAAGACGTCGCTGGCCACCAACATCGCCTTCAACGTGGCGGCGGCCTACGAACCGGCCGAACAGGCCGACGGGTCGGTCAAGGCGGAGCGCGGCGGCGTGGTCGGCTTCTTCAGCCTGGAAATGTCGGCCGAGCAGCTCGCCACGCGTATCATCTCCGAACAGACGGAAATCTCGTCGTCCAAGATCCGCCGCGGCGAGATCACCGAGACGGATTTCGAGAAGCTGGTGGCCTGCTCGGAAATGCTGCAGCGGGTGCCGCTCTACATCGACCAGACGGGCGGCATCTCGATCGCCCAGCTGACGGCGCGGGCGCGGCGGCTGAAGCGCCAGCGGGGGCTCGACGTCATCGTGATCGACTACGTCCAGCTGATGCAGGGCTCGTCGAAATCGAGTCAGAACCGCGTGCAGGAGATCACCGAGATCACCACGGGGCTGAAGGCGCTGGCCAAGGAACTCAACGTTCCGATCATTGCGCTGTCGCAGCTGTCGCGCCAGGTGGAAGCGCGCGACGACAAGCGCCCGCAGCTGGCGGACCTGCGCGAATCGGGCTCCATCGAGCAGGACGCCGACGTGGTGCTCTTCGTCTACCGCGACGAATACTACATGCAGAACCGCGAGCCGGAGGAAGGCACGGCGGAACATGCCACCTGGCTGGAGAAATTCGAGCGCGTGAAGGGCAAGGCGGAAATGATCATCGCCAAGCAGCGCCACGGCCCGACGGGCACCGTCGAACTCGCCTTCGAGGGCCAGTTCACGCGCTTCTCCGACCTGGCCGAGGAGGACCGGCTGCCGGAGCGCTTCGAGTGAGCCTGCCGTCCGCCGATCCGCGCATCGCCACGGCCCGCCTGACCGTCGATCTCGACGCGCTGGCATGGAACTACCGGCTGCTCGCCGAGTGGTCCGGCCAGGCCAATGCCGCCGCCGTCGTCAAGGCGGATGCCTATGGCACGGGGCTGGAGCAGGCCGGC
Organism: Zhengella mangrovi; assembly: GCF_002727065.1. Classification (GTDB taxonomy): domain Bacteria; phylum Pseudomonadota; class Alphaproteobacteria; order Rhizobiales; family Rhizobiaceae; genus Zhengella; species Zhengella mangrovi. The sequence continues at coordinate 502,134 of NZ_PDVP01000002.1, forward strand.
ACAGCGCTGGCCGGGGCCGGATGCGAGACCTTCTTCGTGGCCGTGCCCGAAGAGGCGGTGCGCCTGAAGCGCGTGCTGCCGGGCGCCCAGGTGTTCGTGCTGTCGGGGATCTTCGACGAGGAGAGCGCGGCCGTGGTGGCCGAGGCCGGCGCGGTGCCGATCCTCAATTCGCTGGACCAGATTGATCTCTGGGCGGGCTACTGGAAGGCGCGCGGATCCCGCCGGCCCTGCGCCATCCATGTCGACACGGGCATGAACCGGCTTGGCCTGTCGGAAGCCGAAGCGCTGGCCTTCGCCGACCGCAATGCGCGCGATCATCTCGTCACGCCCATCCTGCTGATGAGCCACCTGGCCTGCGCCGACCAGCGCGACCATCCGCTCAACCGGCAGCAACTGGACACCTTTCAACGGGTTCGCAGCGCTTTCGGAGACATCGAATCAAGCCTGGCCAACTCGGCCGGCGTTTTTCTCGGCTCCGATTACCATTTCGAGCTGACCCGGCCGGGTATCGCCCTTTATGGCGGCGAAGCGGCCAGCGGCATGGCAAACCCGATGCGCGCGGTCGTCAGGGCGGAGGCGCGCATCCTGCAGGTGCGCCGCGTGCGCGCGGGCGAGCCCGTCTCCTACGGCGCGGCGCAGGCGCTGGAGCGCGACAGCCTGGTGGCGGTCTGCGGCGCCGGCTATGCCGACGGCTATCACCGCGCCGGATCGGGTGCCGGCGTGCCGCTGCGCGGCAGCGTCGCGGGCGGTTTTCACGGCGCGCTCGCCGGTCACCGCGTTCCCGTGGTCGGGCGGGTGACCATGGACCTGACGCTGTTCGACATCACCGATGTTCCCGATGCCGGGATCGCGGGCGCCGAATGGATCGAGCTGTTCGGCGGAACGATCCCGCTGGATGACGCGGCGCGGGCGGCGGGCACCATCGGCTACGAGCTGCTCACCAGTCTCGGCGCGCGCTACCACCGCCGGCATGTCGGCGGCTGATCACGGAATTCGGGCGATGTGTCACCTCCGCGGCGGCACACGCTGAGAGTTTGAAACAAGCTTTAGCAACCCGCGCGACCATTTCTTAGACCGCCGCTGCTATCGATTGCCACGTGTGCAATCTATGGGGGTATCGGTGTCTATATTAGGTACTTTTGATTTAGTTGGCATGTGGCGCCGTTTCCGTGAAAGCCGGAAGGGAAGCATCGGTCCGGCCGCGGCGGTGATCATGCCGGTCCTGGCGCTGTCCGTGGCCATCACGCTTGAAACCGCCGACCAGTCGCGGATCAAGGGGATGATGCAGGCGTCGCTCGATGGCGCGCTGCTGGCCGTGTCCGCCAAGGCGAAGGCCATGAGTGGCCGCACGCCGGTGTTCTTCATGATGCCCTTCCTGAAGGCGGCCTTCATTCAGGACTATTCCGCGAACTTCTCGCAGGTGATGTACGGCAATTCCGACTTCACGCTGAACGAGGAAGACCTGACGCTGACGTATGATGCGGCCACCAAGACAGCATCGGCCCAGGTCTCCTTTTCGAACCCGGCGACCTTTGCGCTCATCCTCAACAAGACGAGTTTCGACTTCAAGGTCGAGGGGAAGACGAAGCTGGATACCGACAAGCGGTACTTCGTCATCGACATCGTCATGTGCATCGACGCGACGGGATCCATGCAGAACACCCTGGACGGCGTCACAAAAAGCGCGGGCACGTTCAACACGGACCTGCGCGATGCCATCGGCCTGCCGCCCGGGGACGAAACGGTGAAGGTCCGCGTACGCCCGATCTTCTACCGCGATACATGGGACACGCAACGGGTGCAGTACTGGTGGTACAGACCCAGCCTCTACTACAACTACTACACCAACTACCTCGTGCCGACCACGCGCGACCCCAAGTTCTATCCCGCCTTCCTCGCACGGCCCGATTTCATCGACCTCAATCCGAACCCGAGCACGAGACTGAACAGCGTCACCCAGAACACCGAGCTGGCCCATTATCTCGGTTCGCAGCGGGCGGCAGGCGGCGGCGACGGGCCTGAACTTGCCGAGCCATGCCTCAACGAAGGCATCCGGGCCGACTGGTACAAGGTCGATTCCGCGGAATCCCGGGAGTTCTTCAACATCCCCGCCAGCACCGCCATCCGGCAGCTTGGCGAGGAACCGCCAGCCAGCGGCGACGTGGCCTATGTCAGCGTCGTGCCGGTCATCGCGTTCTGGACCGATGCGACCATGCAGCCGCTCACCTCCGCCTCGAACGACGTTTCCGCGACCACCCCGCGGACCTGGTCTGACTTCGAGGCCCTGTGGATGGACCCGGCGGTCATCAACCAGAAGCGCAAGATCCTGATCAGCTTCGGCCGGAACACCGGCACCGGCTGGGACACCGTGACCAGGTGGGACCACTACGCCTATGGCGGCAGCCTTGCCGAAGGCAACACGCAGGCGGCGAAAATCATCGCCGAGGAGATCAAGCGCGTCGCGCCCGAGGTGATCCGCATTTCCAACTAGCCTCCCGACCGGTGCCGGCAGGTCCGGTCCGGCTTCACGGCCGGGCCGGGCCTGCGTTTTCCCGTGAAGACCGCCGCGTCGCGGTTGACGCCTGACGGCCGATCTGGCAGATGGAACATAAGTGGAACATCTGGACGGCGCATGGCACGGGTCAAGACACAGTTCGTCTGCACGGCCTGCGGCACGGTGCATCCCCGCTGGGGCGGGAAATGCGACGGCTGCGGCGAGTGGAACACGCTGATCGAGGAAGGCAGCCAGGGCGGCGGCGTGGGCGGCGGGCCGCAGGCCCTGCGCTCGGTGCGCAAGGGCAAGCCGGTGGCGCTGACGACGCTTTCCGGCGAAATCGAGGATGCGCCGCGCATTGCCACCGGCATCGCGGAGCTCGACCGGGTGACCGGCGGCGGCTTCGTGCGCGGGTCGGCCCTGCTGGTCGGCGGCGACCCGGGGATCGGCAAGTCCACGCTGCTGATGCAGGCGGCAGCCGCGCTGGCACGGCGGAACAACCGCGTCATCTATGTCTCCGGCGAGGAAGCGGTGGCGCAGGTGCGCCTGAGGGCGCAGCGCCTCGGCGCGGCGGATTCGGCGGTGGAACTGGCGGCCGAAACCAATGTCGAGGACATCCTGGCAACGCTCGAACAGGGCCCCCGGCCGGATTTCGTGATCCTCGATTCGGTGCAGACGCTGTGGACGGACCTGGCCGAATCGGCGCCCGGCACCGTCACCCAGGTGCGGGCCTCGGCACAGGCGATGATCCGCTATGCCAAGTCCACCGGCGCGGCGGTCGTGCTCGTCGGTCACGTCACCAAGGAAGGCCAGATCGCGGGCCCGCGTGTCGTCGAGCACATGGTCGACGGCGTGCTCTATTTCGAGGGCGAAGGCGGGCACCAGCACCGCATCCTGCGCACGGTGAAGAACCGGTTCGGCGCGACCGACGAGATCGGCGTCTTCTCCATGGGCGACCGCGGCCTGTCGGAAGTGGCCAACCCGTCGGAGCTGTTCCTCGGCGAACGCTCCGCCAGTTCCCCCGGGGCGGCGGTGTTCGCCGGGATCGAGGGCACGCGCCCGGTGCTCGTCGAGATTCAGGCCCTGGTGGCGCCCTCCCCGCTCGGCACGCCGCGGCGCGCCGTCGTCGGCTGGGACTCCTCGCGCCTGTCGATGGTGCTCGCCGTCCTCGAGGCCCATTGCGGGGTGCGCTTCTCGCAGCACGACGTCTACCTGAATGTTGCCGGCGGCTACCGGATTTCCGAGCCCGCGGCCGATCTTGCCGTGGCCGCGGCACTGGTTTCGTCGCTTGTCGGTCTTGCCCTTCCCGCCAATAGCGTCTATTTCGGCGAAATCAGTCTGTCCGGGGCAGTCAGACCGGTTGGCCATGCAGCACAAAGGCTCAAGGAAGCCGAGAAGCTGGGGTTCGGCCAGTCCGTCATGCCGTCCGGTGGCGAAGACGCTGGGATGCCGTCCTCGATGAGCGCGTTCCAGCCGAAGACGCTGGTCGAACTGGTGGCGCGGATCGCCGGAGATGCGCAGGCCAACGGACGGACGTGAAAGGGATTGAGGCGCGGTCGCGCTGGCACAAGGGTCTGAAAGCACATGCCCATCACCATTCTCGACGGCGTGCTGATCGCGTTCACTCTGGTTTCGGCGATCCTGGCGATGGTCCGCGGTTTTTCCCGCGAGGTGCTGTCCATCGCCTCGTGGGTGGCGGCCGGCGCAGCGGCCTATTTCTTCTTTCCGCTCGTCACGCCCTTCCTGCGGCCCTATATCAGCAATGAAAAGATCGCCATGGCCGGCGCGGCAGCGATCGTCTTCTTCATCGCGCTGATCATCGTCACGGTCATCACCATGAAGATCGCCGATTTCATCATCGACAGCCGCGTCGGTCCGCTCGACCGGACGCTGGGCTTCGTCTACGGTGCGGCGCGCGGCGTTCTCGTGGTGGCCGTCGGCCTGATGTTCTTCAACTGGCTGGTCGCCAACAACCCGCCGGCCTGGGTGGCCAACGCCAAGTCCAGGCCGATGCTGGAAGCCGTTGGCGGCAAGATCCAGTCGCTGCTGCCGGACGATCCGGAGAACTCGATCCTCAAGCGGCTGTCGCCCGGATCGGGCACTGACGAAGCACCCGCGGACGGACAGGACAACACCTGACCGGCCGGCGTTGCACAGCCACGACAGAGCCCTGCCAGCGGCATGACCCGGCGGGCTCCGACGTATTTTCACTGGCAGAAAGGCCGCAGATCATGGCAGACGCGGATCACAACCCGGTTTCCGACGCCCCGTTCGACAACGAAGCCGATGCCTTTCGCGACGAATGCGGCGTCTTCGGCATCTACGGCCGGCAGGATGCCGCCGCGATCGTGACGCTCGGCCTGCATGCCCTGCAGCATCGCGGCCAGGAAGCGGCCGGCATCGTCTCCTTCGACGGCTCGCAGTTCCATGTCGAGCGGCATATCGGCCTGGTCGGCGACACGTTCACCAAGCAGGCGGTCATCGACCGGCTGCGCGGCCACCGCGCGATCGGCCATGTCCGCTACTCGACGACGGGCGGGGCCGGCCTGCGCAACGTGCAGCCGCTTTTCGCGGAACTCGCCGAGGGCGGGTTCGCCGTGGCGCACAACGGCAACATCACCAATGCCATGACGGTGCAGCGGCAGCTCCAGAAACAGGGTGCCATCTTCACCTCGACCTCGGATACCGAGACCATTCTCCACCTCGTCGCCATGAGCCAGGAGAAGGGTTTCAACAACAAGTTCATCGATGCCGTGCGGCGGCTCGAAGGCGCGTTCGCGCTGGTGGCCATCTCCAACAAGAAGATGGTCGGCTGCCGGGATCCGCTCGGCATCCGCCCGCTGGTGCTCGGCGACCTCGACGGCGCCTATATCCTGGCCTCGGAGACCTGCGCGCTGGATATCATCGGCGCGCGCTACGTGCGCGACGTCAAGCCCGGCGAGATGGTCGTCGTCACCGACAAGGGCATCGAGAGCCATTTCCCGTTCGAGACCGCCTCGTCGCGCTTCTGCATCTTCGAATATGTCTATTTCGCGCGGCCGGATTCCTCGGTCGAGGGCCGCAACGTCTATGGCGTGCGCAAGCATATCGGCGTGGAACTGGCGCGCGAGAACCCGGTGGAGGCCGACCTGGTGGTGCCGGTGCCCGATTCCGGCGTCCCGGCGGCCATCGGCTATGCCCAGGAAGCGGGCCTGCCGTTCGAACTCGGCATCATCCGCAACCACTACGTCGGGCGGACCTTCATCCAGCCGACCGATTCGATCCGCCACATGGGCGTCAAGCTGAAGCACAATCCCAACCGCAGCATGATCGAGGGCAAGCGCGTCGTGCTCGTCGACGATTCCATCGTGCGCGGCACCACGAGCCAGAAGATCGTGCAGATGGTCCGCGATGCGGGCGCCAAGGAGGTGCACATGCGCATCGCCTCGCCGCCCACCCGGGCCTCCTGTTTCTACGGCGTCGACACGCCGGAAACGGCCAAGCTGCTGGCGTCGCGCATGTCGATTGCCGAGATGGCCAACTTCATCCGCGTCGATTCGCTCGGCTTCCTGACCATCGACGGCCTGTACCGCGCGGTCGGGGAAGCAGCACGCAACGGCGAGGCGCCGCAGTTCTGCGATGCCTGCTTCACCACCGACTATCCCACGCGCCTGACCGACCACGAAGGCTCCGACAACGTGCGCCAGCTCTCCGTCCTGGCCGCCAACAACTGACAAGCGTTTCCATGACCGATCTTCCCGACCTTTCCGGCCGGCTGGCCCTCGTCACCGGTGCTTCCCGCGGCATCGGCTATTTCCTGGCAAAGCACTTCGCTGCTGCCGGCGCGCATGTCATCGCGGTCGCCCGGACCCAGGGCGGGCTGGAGGAACTGGACGACGAGATCCGGGCGGGCGGCGGCTCGGCAACGCTGGTGCCGCTCGACGTGACCGACTACCCGGCGATCGACCGGCTCGGCGGCACGATCTTCGAGCGCTGGGGCAAGCTGGATATCCTGGCGGCCAATGCCGGCGTGCTCGGCAGCATTTCGCCCATCGGCCACGTCGAGACCAGGGTGTTCGACAAGGTAATGGCAATCAACGTGACGGCGACATGGCGGCTGATTCGCTCCACGGACCCGCTGCTGCGCCTTTCCGACGCCGGCCGCGCAATCATCCTGTCGTCCGGCGCGGCGCACAGCTGCCGGGCCTTCTGGGGCCCCTATGCCGCCTCCAAGGCGGCCGTGGAGGCGCTGGCGCGGTCCTGGGCGCACGAGACCGAAAACATGGCGCTCAGGGTCAACAGCGTGAACCCCGGCGCCACGCGCACCGCGATGCGCGCGCAGGCAATGCCGGGCGAGGATCCCGATACGCTGCCCTCGCCCGACGGCGTGGCGCGGGCCATCGTTCCTCTCGGCGACCCGGCCCTGACGGTCACCGGCAAGCTGTTCGACGTACCGCAGGGCCGCTTCCTGGACTACCATCGTCCGGACTGACCGGACCGCTGCCAGCCCATCGTGCCAATTGACCTTGGCTGATCCTGCGTTACGCTCCCGGTTCAGGACCGGTCGGACCGATGACCCTGTCCGATGCGAGCGGAGGAGAAGCGCATGGCCCTTGCCGGGATGGTCCTAGCCATTGCCGTGGTTGCCTATGCAATCGCCGTTCTCGTCCAATGGCTTGGCGGGACCGGCTCGCTGGCGCAGGCGTTCTGGGTCATGCCGTTCAAGCTGATCTGGCGTCTCGACGACAGCCGGCTCGCGGTGGCGACGGGTGCACCGGCCCCGGTGGTCTATGCCGTCCTGCACCAGTCACGCATCGATCCGGCCATCATGCTGGCCACGCTGCCGGACGACACGCTGCACATTCTCGACCAGGATACCGCGCAGGCCGGCTGGATGGAGCCCTACCGGGCGCTGGCCCGCACCATCGTCTTCAAGGCCGAGCATGTCTTCGTGTCGCGGCGGCTGGTGCGGCACCTGAAGGGCAATGGACGCCTGGCGGTCTACCTGCCGCCGGCCATCGAGCCCGACCGCAAGACGCTGCGGCTGTACCGGGCGGTGGCCCGGATCGCGCTTCGCTCCGGCGCCTCGGTGGTGCCGGTCGTTATCGACGGGGCGCGCCACCTGCCCTCGTCCCTCATCGCCGCGGAGCAGGCGCCCCGCCATCGCCTGCAGCCGCTGGCAATCCACGCGCTGCCGCCGATGACCATGGAGCAGCTCATGGCACGCGGGCCGCTCGGCACGACGACGGCGACCAATGCCTTTTTCGACCGCATTGCCGATGCCCGCTTCGTGGCCAATGCCGCCACCAGTTCCACGCTTTATGACAGCATGGTCGCGGCCGTGCGGCGGTTCGGGCCGAACGGCCAGGCGCTCTCCGATCCGCTGACAGGGTCGCTCACCCGCAAGCGCGTCATGGTCGGCGCGCGCGTGCTGGCGCGCCGCTTTATCCGGCTTGCGAAACCGGGCAAGCCGGTCGGCCTCATGCTGCCGAACGCCAATGGCGTGGCCGTCGCCTTCTTCGCCATCCAGGGCACGGGGCGCCCGGCGGCGATGATCAATTACACCGCCGGTCCGGCCAACGTGGCCTCGGCCATCCGCGCGGCCGGCATCGGCACGGTGATCAGTTCGAAAGCCTTCGTCGAGAAGGCCGACCTTGGCGCGGTGGTCGAGGCGATCCATGCGGCCGGCGCGCAGATCGCCTGGCTCGAAGACATCCGCGACAGCATCACCTGGCCGGAGAAGCTTCTCGGCGCGGTGTGCTGGGCGCGTCCGCCGGTCCGGGCGCAGGCCGATGACCCGGCCGTCATCCTGTTCACCTCGGGCTCGGAGGGCACGCCGAAGGGCGTGGTGCTGTCCCATCGCAACATCCTCGCCAACGTCGCCCAGATCGCCGCGCGGATCGACTTCTCGCCCGCCGACCGGCTGTTCAACGTGCTGCCCGTCTTCCATTCCTTCGGCCTGACCGGCGGTACGATCCTGCCCATGCTGGGCGGCGTCGATCTCTTCCTCTATCCCTCGCCGCTGCATTACAAGCTCATCCCGCAGGCCGTGGCCAAGGTGAAGCCGACCATCATGTTCGGCACAGACACCTTCCTGAACGGCTATGCACGCACGGCCCGCGACAGCGATTTCGCCTCGCTGCGCATGGTCGTGGCCGGCGCCGAAGCGGTGAAGCCGGAAACCGAGCGGGTCTGGCGCGAGCGCTTCGGCGCGCAGGTGCTGGAAGGGTTCGGCATGACCGAAGCCGCGCCCGTGGTGGCGGTCAATTCGCACACGCACGGCCGGCTTTCCACCGTGGGGCGCCTGCTGCCCGGCATCGAGGCGCGGCTGGAACCGGTGGACGGCATTCCCGTCGGCGGACGGCTGTGGCTGAAGGGGCCGAACCTGATGCAGGGCTACCTGACCGCGAAGCGGCCGGGGGAATTGCAGCCGCTCGCCGACGGCTGGCACGACAGCGGCGATATCGTGGCCATCGACCGCGACGGCTTCGTCGCCGTGAAGGGGCGCGCCAAGCGGTTTGCCAAGATCGCCGGCGAGATGGTGTCGCTCGGCGCGGTGGAAATGCTGGTTCAATCGCTCTGGCCGGAGGAGCGCCATGCCGCCGTTTCCGTGCCGGACAAGCGCAAGGGCGAGCGTATCGTGCTGGTGACGACGGCGACCCAGGCCGACGCGGAGAAACTGCGCGAGTTTGGCCGCCATGCCGGGGCCGCCGACCTGATGGTGCCCAACGACATCGTCAAGGTGGGCGACATACCCGTGCTGGGGTCGGGCAAGACCGACTATGCCGGCGCGCGCGCCATCGCGCTCGAGAAACTCGGTCTTGACGAGAAGCCGAAGGACGGCGCCTGATGGAGGCCCCGGCCCCGCGGATCAGGGCGCGGACGGTGTGGCATTCCTGTCGTGCGCTGCCGCCAGTTCGCGCTTCTCGCGCCGGCGATAGGCCATGGCGGAGACCGGCAGGGCCACCAGGTAGGCGATGGCGACAAGGATCAGCATCTCGAAGGTGAAAGCCGCCAGCAGCATGATGGCCAGCGCCACGAGAAGGATGATCGGGATGACGGCGGTGCGCGGCACCTTCAGGCCCAGCGCCTTGCCGGACCAGACGGGCAGGCGCGAAACGAGCAGGAAGGCGATGCAGACCGTGTAGGCGGAGAAGAAATAGGCCGACGCCTTGCCGGGCTCGAAGCCGGCAAGGCCGAGGTAGACCGGCAGCAGCACGAGAAGCGCGCCCGCCGGGGCGGGCACGCCGACGAAATACTCGCCCTGCCATTTGGCGCGGCCGGGATTTTCCGACATGACGTTGAAGCGGGCCAGGCGCAATGCGCAGGCGATCGCGTAGATCAGCGCGGCGATCCAGCCGACCTGCGGCGCGAGGCCAAGGAAATAGAGCCAGATGACGAGGGCCGGCACGACGCCGAAATTGACGATGTCGGCCAGCGAATCCATCTGCATGCCGAATTTCGACGACGCCTTGAGCATGCGCGCGATGCGCCCGTCGATGCCGTCGAGGAAGGCGGCCAGCAGAACCAGCATGACCGATTTCTGGAACTCGCCCTCGATGGCGAAGCGGACGCCGGTCAGCCCGGCGCAGATGGCCAGCGTGGTGATGAGGTTCGGCCAGACCATGCGCAGCGGGATCTCGCGCAGGCGCGGACCGCGGGCATCGGCGCCGTTGTCTTCCTCGGGGGCGCCATTGGGGTCGAAAGGCGGGAAGGCGTCCATGGGCACGTCAATCGGTCCGCGTCATGGCGGCCGGCCGGGCGGCGTTGAACTCGGCCAGCACGGATTCGCCGGCAATGGCCGTCTGGCCCAGCGCCACGCGCAGGGTATAGCCCTCCGGCAGGTAGACGTCGACGCGGCTGCCGAAGCGGATCAGGCCGAAGCGCTCGCCGGCGCGGATGTCCTCACCCTCGCCTGCCCAGCAGAGAATGCGCCGCGCCACGAGGCCGGCCACCTGGACGGCGGCGATGGCGCCATGGGGGCCGTCGATCACCAGGCCGTTGCGCTCGTTCAGCTCGCTGGCCTTGTCCAGTTCGGCATTGAGGAACTGGCCGTGCCTGTGGCGCACGGTGGTGATGCGGCCGCGCACCGGCGCGCGGTTCACGTGGACGGAAAAGACGTTCATGAACACCGACACGCGCAGGCGCGGCGCGTCGCCAAGGCCGAGTTCCGGCGGCGGCACCGCCTGGCCGACCGCCGAGACCACGCCGTCGGCCGGCGAGATCACCAGGTCGTCGTCCTGCGGCACCACGCGGTCGGGGTCGCGGAAGAAATAGGCGCACCAGCAGGTCAGCGCCAGGCCGATCCAGAACAGCGGCTCCCACAAGGCGCCGAGGACCAGCGCGACCACGAAGAAGCCGGCGATGAAGGGCCAGCCCTCCCGGCGGATGGGAACGAAGGTCCTGGAAATGGTGTCGGCGAGGCTCATGGGGGCTTTCGGTCTTTCAGCTTGTCTTTGCCCGCAACCCATACACGATGCGGCCGCGCGGGGGCAAACGGCAATGTGGGTGTGACCTTTGGCGATCACAAGCCGCGGCGGCTATCCGACGACCGCAGGCGCCCGAGCAGGGAGACGATATGCGGTCGTCCTCAAGGCCCCTCATCCGTCTCGGCGCTGCGCTGCGATCCACCATCTCCCACGAGGGGAGAAGGAAGGCGCCGCATCCTGGCCGCACATGGTCGTCATTGCGGGCAATGACGCCGCCCTGCCCTCACACCTCGGCCGGGCGGACGCGGACGACGACGCCCATGTCGTCTTCCTCGCGGGCGCGGCGCAGGCGTTCCTCGGCCTCGGTCGCCTCGCGCTGGCGGTCCCACATGTCGGCGTAGAGGCCCTTTCTGGCCAGCAGTTCGCGGTGGGTGCCCTGTTCCGCGATCAGGCCGTCACGCAGCACGATGATGGAATCGGCGCCGATGACGGTCGACAGGCGGTGGGCGATGACCAGCGTGGTGCGGCCGCGCGAAACGAGGTCGAGCGCCGACTGGATTTCCTGCTCGGTATGGGTATCGAGCGCCGAGGTCGCCTCGTCGAGGATGAGGATGGGCGGCGCCTTGAGGATGGTGCGGGCGATGGCGACGCGCTGCTTCTCGCCGCCGGACAGCTTCAGCCCGCGTTCGCCGACCATGGCCTTGTAGCCCTCCGGCAGCTTCTCGATGAAGCCCGATATCTGCGCGAGTTCGGCGGCCCGGCGCACCTCTTCCTCGCCGGCGTCCGGGCAGCCGTAGCGGATGTTGTAGGCAATGGTGTCGTTGAAGAGCACCGTGTCCTGCGGCACCATGCCGATGGAGGCGCGCAGGCTTTCCTGCGTGACCTCGCGCACGTCCTGGCCATCGATCATGATGGCGCCCGACTTGACGTCGTAGAAGCGGAACAGGAGGCGCGAAATGGTGGACTTGCCGGCGCCCGACGGGCCGACGATGGCCACGGTCTCGCCGGCCGGCACCTCGAAGGAAATGCCCTTCAGGATGTCGCGTTCCTTGTCATAGGAAAAATGGACATCGTCGAAGCGGATGGTCCCCGCATCGACGGCCAGCGGCACGGCGCCCGGCTTGTCGGTTACCTCGGCCCGGACGTCGAGCAGGTCGAACATCTGCTCGATGTCGGTCAGGCCCTGGCGGATTTCCCGGTAGATGAAGCCGATGAAGTTCAGCGGGATGGCGAGCTGGATCAGCATGGCGTTGATGAAGACGAAATCGCCCAGCGTCTGGGTGCCGGCCTGCACCTCCATCGCGGAGAGAACCATGGCCACGGCCATGCCGATGCCGAAGATAACGCCCTGGCCGAAGTTGAGCCAGCCGAGCGAGGTCCAGGTCTGCGTCGCCGCCTTCTCGTAGCGGGCCATGGAGCGGTCGAAACGCTCGGCCTCCATGGCCTCGTTGTTGAAATACTTGACGGTCTCGTAGTTCAGGAGCGAGTCGATCGCCTTGGTGTTGGCGTCGGTGTCGGAATCGTTCATCTCGCGGCGGATCTGGATGCGCCAGTCGGAGGCCTTGACCGTGAACCAGGTGTAGACCGCCACCGTGAGGGCGACGATGGCGACATACTGCCAGCCGTAGGTGACCGCGAAGATGACCGCTGTCAGGCCGAACTCGATGATGGTGGGCGCGGTGTTCAGGATGGTGAAGCGGACGATCGTCTCGATGCCCTTGGTGCCGCGCTCGATGATGCGCGACAGGCCGCCTGTGCGCCGCTCCAGATGGAAACGCAGCGACAGCTTGTGCATGTGCACGAAGGTGCGGTGGGCGAGCTGGCGCACGGCATACTGGCTGACGCGGGCAAACAGCGCGTCGCGCAACTGGTTGAAGCCCTGCTGGCCGACACGGGCGATGTTGTAGGCGAGCACCAGCGCCACCGGCGCCAGCAGGAAGGCCGGCATGGCGGCCGGGAGATCATTGCCCTGGCCGTTCAGCGCATCGGTCGCCCACTTGAAGAAATAGGGCACAAGGATGAGGACCAGCTTGGCGACCACGAGGAAGAGCGCCGCCCAGACGACGCGCATCTTCAGGTCCGGCCGGCCCGAGGGCCACATGTAGGGCCACAGGTTGCGGATGGTATCGACGGTGGAGCCGGAGTCGGCGGAAACGGTCTTTGCCAAGACGAAACAATCCTTTTCAGGAACAGGTGGAACCGGCACTGCAGCCGGCCAGAAGCAGATCGACATCCTGCCGGACCATGGCCAGCGCGCGGCGGTCGAGCGAATAGCGCGAGCGCTGGGCATCCGGCTCATAGGCCACGAAGCCCGCCTCCACCAGCACCTTGAGATGCTGAGAAACGGTGGACTGGGCGAGGCCGGTGGTGGCGACCACATCCTTGCAGCAGCAGGCATCGGCGCAGGCCAGACGCCTCAGGATGCGCAGGCGGGCGGGATGCGCAAGCGCCGCGAGGCGGCGGGCCATGGCGTCATCGCCCTCGGTCGAGAGGGCGGGAACATCCAGGACGGCGGCGCGATCAGCTTTCTTCATCGTTCATCGGCGATAAACGATGATCATGGCTTGCGCAAGGGGGTCGCGGAAATTCCCTTCGTGAGGAGAGGAGCTGTCAGTCGATCTGGCGCGCCGGTTCGGACGCCGCCTCGGCCGCGGGCGGCGATTCCACCGTGCTCATGTCGGCCGCCTCGCCTTCCGGCGTCTCGCCGGGGACGCGGAAGACCTGACCGGGCCAGATGCGGTTCGGATCGGAAATCTGTTCCTGGTTGGCAAGGTAGATGGTGGAGAAGCGGACGCCACGGCCGTAGACGCGCCGCGAGATCTGCCAGAGCGTATCGCCGCGGCGGATGATGACCGACCCCTGCGTCGCCTCCAGGGCGGGCGCAGTGGTGGCGACGGCCTCCGACACGGCGGGCGGCATGGTGGCGTCGCCGCCGTCGGAGGCCATGGCGGTCCCTGTGTCCACGGCCGTTGCCGGGGCTTCGCCGGCGAACGCCGGCTTGTCGCCCTCAACCATTGCCGTTCCGGGCGCCTGGTCCTGGCCCTCGCCGGACTGCGCGGGCGCGGGTGTTCCGGGCGCGGATTGCGCGACGGGCGTCTGCGCCGGCACGTCGCCCTGCCCGGCTGCGGGAGCCACGGCGGCAACCGATTCGCCCGCCTGGCGCTGGAACGGCACCGCGGCGCGCGCAACGACATCGGCGTTATTCACGTCGAGAAGATCGGCGCGGATGATGTAATCGCCGACGGGCAGGTCCCGCGTCGCCTCGACGAGGAAACGGCCGCCGTCGGAGACGATGGCATCGCCGAGCAGGATGTCGTTGGCGTAGACCCGCACGCGCTTGCCGCCCGTGGCCAAACCGGCGACGAAGACGTTGCGGCCCTCGATCTCGACCGCCTCGACGACCACAAGGAGCTTTTCGACCGCCTTGGCAGCGGTTTCGGCGGGCGCCTTTTGCGGCCCGGCCGCGGCCGGAGCGGCAGCGTCCTTCGGGTCGACCATGGCGGTCTCGACCGGCTTGTCCTCCGGTTTCCCTTCGGCGGCGGCGGGTTCGTCCGTGCCGGCGGCCGGTGCCTGTTCCTGCTTGTCCGCGGCGGCCATGGTGGCGCCATCGGCCTCTGCCGCCTTCGTCGCGGGCTCCACGGCCGCGCTGGCGTCCACGGCGGTTCCTGCAGCCGGGGCGGCCTGGTCCTTGCCGTCCGTCGCCGACGCGGCAGGTGCAGTCCCGTCCGCCGTCGCGATCTCGGCAGGCGCCCTGGTCTCATCGGTGGCGGGCGCCGGCGTGTCCGCGGCGGCGGGCGTCGCGTCTCCAGCGGCCTTCTCGGCGGGCTTGCCGTCTTCGGCGGGCGCGGACGGGGTGGTGATCAGGCGGCTTGGCTTGCCGGGCTGCTCGACGAGGGCCAGTACCTGGCCGTCCTTCGTTTCCGGCACGGCGACAACGGCGGTTTCGACCGACGTCGCGGCACGGCCGTCACGCTCGGTGGAGCGCAGCACGAGCTGGTAATCGCCGGGCTTCAGCGGCTGGTCGAGAACAATGGCGAAATCGCCTTCCCGGCCGGCCTTCGTCTCGCCCAGCTTGCGCGTTCCGGAAATCAGTTCCACGCCGGCTTCCGAGCCGGCCGATCCGGCCACCACGAGCGATCCGTCCGGCTCGACCCTCAGAATGCCGAAGGAGGGTGCGACCACGTCCGCCGTGGCCGGCTCTCCGGTCTTCGACGCAACGGCCGGCGCGGCCGTGTCGCTGCCGGTCGCCGGGGCGGTATCCGTGGCGGTATCCGTGGCGGCTTTCCCGGCCGGTTGCGTCCTGTCCGCCGACGGCACGGCCGGAGCGCCGGCCTCGCCGCCGGTCTTCCCTGGCCCGCTGAACGGGCTGTATCCGGACACATATGCGACGGCCGCGGTCCCTATGACCACCACCGCCACACCTGCCCACTGTGCGACCTTGACCGGAATCATGCCCCAATCACCTTTAAGCTTGTCAATCGCGTTCTTTTAGACCCAATCGCGCCATGTCTCAAGAAACACGGTGCGCTGCACACCTCCCGCTCTTGACCACCCGCGCGGTGACAGACAAAAACAGGCCATGACCAAGATCTCTTCGATTTGCGTTTATTGCGGTTCCTCCGACGGAGCCAGGGAAATCTATCGCGAGGCCGGATTTCAGCTTGGCCAGGCCATCGCGGCCGCCGGCCTGCGGCTGGTCTACGGCGGCGGCACGCGCGGCATCATGGGCGCGGTCGCCGAGGGCGCGATCGCCGGCGGCGGCAAGGTGAGCGGGATCATCCCGCGGTTCCTGATGCGCAAGGAAGCGCCGGAAGCGGCCGGCAACAACCTCGACGAACTCATCGTCACCGAGACGATGCACGAGCGCAAACATGCGCTTTTCCAGCGTTCCGACGCCTTCGTGGCCATGCCCGGCGGCATTGGCACGGTGGAGGAAATCGTCGAGATGATGACCTGGGCGCAGCTCGGACATCACACCAAACCCATGGTTTTCGGCAATATCGGCGGTTACTGGGGCCCGATGATCGAGATGATGGATCACATGAAGGCCGAGGGCTTCATCCACACGGCGAACCGCGTGCAGCCGATGGTGATCGCGGAGGTGGCGGAGATCGTGCCGGCCATCCTGGCGGCGGCTTCGACGGCGCCGAAGCCCGCGGGCGAACCGGCCGTCATCGAACGGATGTAGGACAGGCGCCCCTCTGCCGGGCCGTGCGACCGGGGCCGGGAACATTCTCCGGCCTGCGGGGTTTTTCACAAGTGGCGAGGGGTTTTTTCCATGACCGATACGAGCAGGCCGGCGCTTGAAGTCCGCAATGCGACCAAGGCGGACATCGAGGGAATCATCGCCCTGTGCGGCCGCGTCTACCCGCATGAGACCTCCTACACGCCCGGCATGATCCGCGGCCACATCAACGCGTTTCCCGATGGTCAATTTGTCGCACTCTACGAGGGTGTCGTCGTCGGCTACGCGGCGTCGCTGATCCTGCGCGAATCGCGCATCCTTCGCCAGCACAGCTGGTCGGAGGTCACCGGCGGGGGTTATGCCAGCCAGCATTTCGCCGGCGGCGACTGGCTCTACGGCATGGAGGTGATGGTCCACCCGGACTACCGGCGGCTGCGCATCGGCAAGCGCCTCTACCAGGCACGCGAGCGGCTGTGCACGGAACTCGGCCTGAAGGGCATCGCCTTCGGCGGCCGCCTGCCCGGCTTCGCACGGCGCCGGCGGCAGTTCCCCGATCCGCAGGCCTATGTCGACGCGGTGATTGCCGGCGACATCCGCGACCAGGTGATGAGCTTCCAGATGCGCGCCGGCTTCGAGCCGGTGATGGCGCTCAGGAACTACAATCCCGACGACACGCCGTCCGGCGGCCATGCGGTGCTCATGGTCTGGCGCAATCCCTACCTGCACGAGAGCATCGAGAACCAGCCGGTGACGCGTACCAACCCCGAAATCGTGCGCGTGGCCACGGTGCAGATGCTGGCGCGCACGCTGTCGGACACGGAGGAGTTCTACAAGGCGGTCGACTATTTCGTGACCGTCGCCTCCGACTACGGCGCCGATTTCGTCGTCTTCCCCGAATATTTCTCGCTGCAACTGCTTTCGGTCGAGGCCGAGGAACTGGCGCCGGAACCCGCGATCCGCCGGGCGGCGGAGCACACGGAGGCGCTGGTGGAGCGGATGCGCCGGATGGCCATCCAGCGGGCGATCAACATCATCGGCGGTTCGCACCCGGTGCTCGACGATGACGGCGAGATCCGCAACGTCTGCCATGTCTTCCTGCGCGACGGCTCGGTGCACGTGCGCGAGAAGATCCACCCGACGCCGGACGAGCGCGAATCATGGAACGTGCAGGGCGGCGACGGCGTGGACGTGATCGAGACGGACTGCGGCCCGGTCGGGGTGATGATCTGCTACGATTCGGAATTTCCCGAGATCGCGCGGCGGCTGACCGACCAGGGCGCGCGCATCCTGTTCGTGCCCTTCAACACCGACACGCGGCACGGCTACCTGCGGGTGCGCTACTGCTGCCAGGCGCGCGCCATCGAGAACCAGAGCTACGTGGTAACGTCGGGCATGGTCGGCAACCTGGACAATGTCTCCAACCTCGACATCCAGTATGCCCAGTCGGCCGTGTTCACGCCCTGCGACTTTCCCTTCGCGCGCGACGGCATCGCGGCGGAAGCCAGCGAGAACGTGGAAATGATCACGGTGGCCGATCTCAACCTGGCGACCGTGCAGTGGGCGCGCGCGCAAGGCTCGGTGCGCAACCTGCGCGACCGTCGCTTCGATCTTTACCGCACCCGCTGGGCCGACGGCGGCTGAAGCCGCCGGGTCCTCGGCGGGCAAAGCCCGCTTCTGCTCAGGTTTTCTGGCCCGGCTCCACGTTCGGCAGGCGCGCGCGCGCGCGGCGCGCATCCGACGCCATGGACCAGCTGTAGATCACCAGCGCGGCCCAGATGAAGCCGAAGGCGACGAGGCGGGTCATGTCGAACGGCTCGCGGAAATAGAAGACCGCGATGATGAAGATCATCGACGGCGCGATGTATTGCATGATGCCGATGGTCGACAGGCGCAGGCGCTTGGCGCCGTTGGCATAGGAGATCAGCGGCACGGCGGTGACGAGGCCGGCGCCGGCCAGCAGCGCCATGTCATGCCAGTCGCCGCCAAAATGGCTTTCCCCGGTCAGCGACAGCCAGACGACATAGGCCAGCGCAAAGGGCGACAGGATCAGCACTTCCAGCAGAAAGCCCTGGTTGGGTCCGATGGGCAGCGTCTTGCGGAAAAACGCGTAGAAGCCCCAGGACACGCAAAGCGCCAGCGATACCCAGGGCAGACCGCCGCTCTCGATGGTCAGGATGGCGACGGCCGTGACGGCAAAGGCGATGGCGACCCACTGGGCGCGGCTCAGCCTTTCCTTGAGCAGGGTGGCGGCCAGCAGAACGGAAAACAGCGGGTTGATATAGTAGCCGAGCGCCGTTTCGACCGTCCGACCGTTGCCCACGGCCCAGACATAGACACCCCAGTTGATGGAGATCAGCCCGGCGGTGAGCATGGCCATGCGGATCATGGCCCAGGATTTCAGCGCCGCCTTCAGGTCGGCCGTGCGCCGCAGCGCCACCAGGACCACGCCGGCGACCGGCACCGACCAGAGCGCACGATGGGCGACGACCTCGGCGGCGGGCACGTGGGCCAGCGCCTTCATGTAGAGCGGCAGAAAGCCCCACATGAGGTAGGCGGCCAGCGCGAACAGGAAGCCTTCCAGCGTGTCGCGGTTTTCCGCCGGCGCCTGCGGCGCTGAATTCTCGGCCATGGTTCAGCCCTCCGTCCCGCTCCATGGCACAGCCGGCGCCGTGCCACCAGCGAGAAAAGCTGATGGCTGGCATGAGGGACCTTGATGCGGACCCCCGTGCCGCCCGGACCGCCATTTGTCCACGCCCTTATCCCCCTGCCCTAGCATGCCGGATGGCTTTCGCGGGAAGGCGGATGGACTGGACATTGGCAACACGACGCAATCGAACGGCCCTGCTGGCCATCGTCGCCGCCCTGTGGGCGATGACCGGCGCCGCCGCCGCGCGGGCCATGACAGGCCTTCGCAAGGGAGAGGGTGCGGCCTTCCCCAGCCGCGCCGTCATGCTGGCCTTTCGCCGCATCCTTCGCCCGGCCGAATCCGCCGTCCGGCGGCTGATCGTCATCGTCGCGGCCCGGATGAGGGCGCGACCGAAAGCAAAAGCGCAGCGGCCGACGCCGGATTTTTCCCGGTTCGCTGCACGGTCCGGCGACCGGCCCCCGGCCTTTGCCCTGTTCGACCCGCCATGGCAGCTCGTGCCACGCCCCGCAGGACGGCGGGCGGGCGGCATCCCGCGCGTGCTGTTCATGGACTGGAACGGGGTGTTGGGTCTGCCCGCAGCCGCTGCCGGCGCGCAGGCCGGTGACGAACCCGACGGACGTTCGCTTCTGCGTCGGCTCGCCGCCCTTCACCATGCGCTCAACACGCTTCCGGCGCAGGCGCGGCGGCTCAAACGGGCGATGACACTGCGGGAGAAGGCCGCGGCGGCACATGCGCCGGGCAAGACCGTCAGACCGCTGCCGCCTGGCCCGCTACGGCCCGGACGTCCTCCGGGCCATCGCGGCCGGGCCGCGCACCCGGTCGATCACATCCTCGCCGAATGCCACGGGCTGGCGCTGGCGGTGGCGCATGCGCCGCCCTGAGCGGCCTGCCGACCCATGTCTGGCATCCTGTCACGCCGGCTTTTCCGGGCCGGGCGGCGATGGAGCGCGCCTATTCCGCCGCCATCAGGCCGGCAAGTTCGCGGTTCTTCATCAGCTTGTAGACGATGGAATCCATCAGCGCCTGGAACGAGGCATCGATGATGTTGTCCGAGACGCCGACCGTCCACCAGCGCGCATCGGTCGAATCGGTCGATTCGATCAGCACGCGGGTGATCGCCTCGGTGCCGCCGTTGAGGATGCGCACCTTGTAGTCGGCCAGTTCGAGATCGCCGATCTCGTCCTGGAAGCGGCCGAGATCCTTGCGCAGCGCGATGTCCAGCGCGTTGACGGGGCCATGGCCTTCGGCCACCGACATCTTTTCCTCGCCATCGACCTCGACTCGGACGATGGCCTCCGACACCGTCTTGAGCTGGCCGTTGGCGTCGAAGCGGCGCTCCACCATGCAGCGGAAGCTGTCGACCTTGAAGAAATGCGGCACCTCGCCCAGCGTGCGCCGCGCCAGCATTTCGAACGAGGCATCGGCGCCCTCGTAGGAATAGCCCTGGGCCTCGCGCTCCTTGACGATGGAAATCAGCGTGTCGAGGCGCGGATCGTCCTTGGCGACGGCAATGCCGCGGCGCTTCAACTCGTTGATGAAGTTGGACTTTCCGCCCTGGTCGGACACCATGACACGGCGCGTGTTGCCGACGCTGTCCGGCGGCACATGCTCGTAGGTCTCCGGCTCCTTGAGCAGCGCGGAGGCGTGGATGCCCGCCTTGGTGGCGAACGCTGAAGCGCCGACATAGGGAAGCTGCGGGTCCGGCGCGCGGTTCAGCAACTCGTCGAAGCTGCGCGACAGGCGGGTGATGCCGGTCAGGGCCTCTTCGGTGACGCCGGTCTCGAAGCGGTCCGCGTAGGCGGGCTTCAGCATCAGCGTGGGGATGATCGCGACCAGGTTGGCATTGCCGCAGCGCTCGCCGATGCCGTTCAGCGTGCCCTGCACCTGGCGGCAGCCGGCCTCGATGGCCGCCAGCGAATTGGCCACCGCCTGGCCGGTGTCGTCATGGGCATGGATGCCGAGGCGGGCGCCCGGCACGCCGGCGGCGATCACCGTTTCCACGATCGACCGCACCTCGCCGGGCATGGTGCCGCCATTGGTGTCGCACAGCACGATCCAGCGTGCGCCGGCCTCGAAGGCGGTCTTCGCGCAGGCCAGCGCGTAGTCGGGGTTGGCCTTGTAGCCGTCGAAGAAGTGCTCGCAATCGACCATGGCCTCCTTGCCGGCGGCAATGGTCGCTTCCACGGAGGCGGCGATGCACTCGAGGTTTTCCTCGTTGGTGCAGCCCAGCGCCACGCGCACGTGATAGTCCCAGCTCTTGGCCACGAAGCAGACGGCATCGGACTGCGCCTGCACGAGCGCCGTCAGGCCGGGATCGTTGGACGCGGAGACGCCGGCGCGCTTGGTCATGCCGAAGGCGACGAACGCCGCACGGGCGGTGCGCTTCCTGGAGAAAAAGGCGGTGTCGGTGGGGTTGGCGCCCGGATAGCCGCCTTCCACGTAGTCGATGCCGAACTCGTCGAGCAGCTTCGCGATGGCGATCTTGTCCTCCACCGAGAAATCCACGCCCGGCGTCTGCTGGCCGTCCCTCAGCGTGGTGTCGAAGAGATGGATGCGTTCCCTGGTCATGTGCCCTGCCCCCTTATCCGAACACGCCCGCATACCACAGAACGGCGGCGGTGATCACCACTACCAGGACGCCTTTGGCGATGAGTCCGTAGAAAAGCCATTTCGGCATCTGCGATGCCTGTTTCTGTTGTTCCGTCACCATCAGTCGTTCTCCACGGGCCAGCGAGCCGTGTCATGATCGGGGTGCTGGTAGCTGACAAGCGTTTCCAGGAAGGGAGCGGCGCCGATGTCGTCCATGGTGTCGCGTTGCGGCAGGGCCGGCACGCCGTCACACCAAGGCCGCTTGCCCTCGATGCCATAGGCGATGACCGGCGCCACGGCGTCCGGATCGTCGAAGGCGACCACGGCCAGGGCCAGCCCGTCGGGCGCGTCATAGGCGAGCGGAGTGCCGCAGGCGGCGCAGAAGCCGCGCCGGGCCGCGCTGGAGGACCGGAACCAGGCCGGCGCGCCGCGGGTCCACTCGACCGGGTTCTCGCCGGGGCCGACCAGCGCGAGGAAGGGCGCGGCGGAGGCCTTCTGGCACATGCGGCAATGGCAGACCGACGCGGTGCCGGGATCGCCGGTGACGCGAAAGCGCACCGCGCCGCACTGGCAGCCGCCGGAGAGGGACTTCGGGCGCGCGGCCATCACCGCTTCACTTCCCAGGTGGTGATCCGGTCGCCGGTGGCCGGGTCCTTGCCGTCCTTCAGCTGGATGCCCTGCCCCAGCAGGTCGTCGCGGATGCGGTCGGCCTCGGCCCAGTTTTTCTCGCGGATGAAGGCGAGGCGCTTTTCCACAGCGGCGGCGATGTCCGCCTCGTCGACGCCGGCCTGCGCCGCGGCGGGCAGGCCGAGAAGGGCCAGTGAATCGGCCAGCGGCTTGCCGCCCATGGCATTCATGGCAGCAAGGGCAGCGGTCACGTTGAGATCGTCCTGCAAGGCGTCGAGCACGTCGTCCACGGCGCCGGCGTCCGCCTCGCCAACGCGCCGCTGGAGCTTGGCCAGCACGTTGCCCGCTTCCTCCAGCCGGCGGACGGAAAAGTCGATCGGCTCGCGGTAATGGGTCATGAGCATGGCAAGGCGCAGCACTTCGCCCGGCCACGCGCGGCCGCCGAAGGTCTCCGTTTCCAGCAGGTCGTGGATGGTGACGAAATTGCCCTCCGACTTGGACATCTTGCGGCCCTCGACCTGGAGGAAGCCATTGTGCATCCAGTATTTCGCCATCGTGGCCGTGCCGTGGGCGCAGCGCGACTGGGCGATCTCGTTTTCATGATGCGGGAAGATGAGATCCAGCCCGCCGCCGTGGATGTCGAAAGTTTCGCCGAGGAAGGCCTTCGACATGACGGAGCACTCGATGTGCCAGCCCGGGCGTCCATGGATGGCAACCGGCTTGCCCTCGAAGGTGAAGGCGCCCTCCCAGCCGGGCTCGGTGGCAGAGGATTCCTTCCACAGCACGAAATCGGACGGGGCGCGCTTGTGGTCCTTCACGTCGATGCGCGCACCGGCCTGCTGGTCTTCCAGCCGGCGCTTCGACAATTCCCCGTATTCGGCCATGGAGCCGGTCTCGAACAGCACCTCCCGGCCCTCCGGGCCTGCCGCGACATAGGCGTGGCCGCGGTCGATCAGGTCCTGGATCATGGCGACCATGCCGGCGATGTGCTCGGTGGCGCGCGGCTCCCGGGTGGGCGGCAGGCAGCCGAGCGCGGCGACGTCCTTGTGGTACTGCTGGTAGGTGCGCTCGGTGACCTGGCGGATCGCCTCGTTCAGCGTCATCCGGCCCGCCTCGATCTCCGTTCCGAAATCGCGCAGGGCGCGGGCGTTGATCTTGTCGTCCACGTCGGTGATGTTGCGCACGTAGGTGACGTGTTCGCTACCATAGAGGTGGCGCAGCAGGCGGAACAGCACGTCGAAGACGATGGCCGGACGCGCGTTGCCGATGTGGGCGTAGTCGTAGACGGTGGGGCCGCAGACATACATGCGCACGTTCGCCGGGTCGGCCGGGACGAAGTCCTCCTTGAGGCGCGTCAGCGTGTTGGTGATGCGAAGGCCGCGAAAGCCGGTGTCCGCCATGATCCTGTTCCCCGTTCGCGGACGGCCATGCGCCGTCCCGCCTGATGGCCGGGGCGTTTGTCTCAAGGGGGTGTCGTGAGGACGAAAACGGCCGGCCAGCGCAGTGCTAGCTGATAATGATCCCGCAAATGCAAGTGGCGCGCGCGCGCAGATCCGTTTTCATGGCCGAGGGTTATCGCCAAGGCGGCCATCCGGGTCAAGCGGGAAAATGGACGGCCTCGTGGCCTTTCGGCAACAGCGCAAGACCTGCGGCAACGCGGGCGCGGAAACTCCCCCGAAACGCCGCCCTTTTGCCGCCGATTTGCCCAGATCGAAGACCAGATGTTCGAAGCTATCGCCAATGACATCGCAGGAGACACGTCATGACCAGCACCGAACCCGCGCCGCGACCGCGACCCGCCGACCAGCTGACCGCCTTCTACGGCGCCATCGGCCCGGCCGCCATTCGCGCCGCGCTCCAGGCCGCCCCGTCCAAGCCCGCCGGCCAGGACAAGCGTTAATTTCGCTTAACCGTCCCGTTAACGGGCTGTTTCATTCCGGTTCATAGACTGGTCATCGTGAAAGGCGAAAAAAGGTGACGCCATGAAACACACGAGAACCCGCAAGACCGCGAAGAAGGCACCGGCCTCGAAAGCCCGCTGGGGCGATTCCGGCCTCTCGGCGCGCTATGGCAAGGTCGGTTCCGGGGCGGTCTGTGCCGCCCTGCTCTACGCCGGCCGCATTTCCGGCACGAGGACGCGCAAGTCCTCCTTCTGAGCGGCCGCGACAGGCCGGCAGGGACGTCCTGGCGGGCCATCCGGCTTGTTCCGCGTCCCGCATGTGGTACCTTTCCGGGCGGGGCGACGTGATCGGAGGTGCCTGATGAAGCGCTTGCTGCTTGCCCTTGCCCTGTCTTCCCTGCCCTTGACCGCCCATGCGACGTCGGGGCCGGGATGCCTCTACGTGGTCAATGTCGCCTCCTGGGATACGCTCAACATGCGCTCGCGGCCGTCGGCCTCGTCGCGCATCGTCGATCGCCTCCGCCCGGGCGCCCACGGCATCATCCACCTGGACGACACCTGTGTCCCGCTGTCGCGCCCCTGGGGCAGCCGCTGGTGCCCGGTCACCCATTACGATGGCGACCGGGTGACGAGCGGTTGGGTCAAGGCCCGCTTCGTTCGCGACAGCGACTGCCCGTAGGCCTATCGTCAGAGCCTGAGGCAGAGATTGAAGGCGAGCATGGCCATGACGCCACCGATCAGCACGTCCAGCACCCGCCAGGCGGACGGGCGGGCGAAGACCGGCTGCAGCAGCCTGGCGCCATAGCCGACGGCGAAGAACCAGGCGAAGGACGCGGCGGCCGCGCCCAGCCCGTAGGCCAGCCGCGCGGTGCCGTGATAACGCGCCGAGAGCGCGCCGAGCAGCACGACCGTGTCGAGGTAGACGTGCGGATTGAGGAGCGTGAGCGCAAGGCAGGTCAGCACGGCCTGCTTCAGGCTGCCGCCGGACTCCCGGGCCGCACGCAGGGCGCCGGGGTGAAACGCGCGGCCAAAGGCGATCAGCGCGTAGGCCGAGAGGAAGACCGCGCCACCGAGCGTGACCCACCAGATCAGCGCCGGGGCGCCGGCGATCAACGTGCCCAGCCCCGCAACGCCGGCGGTGATCAGAAGCGCGTCGATCATGGAACAAAGCAGGCAGAGCAAAAAGACATGCTCACGCAACAGGCCCTGGCGTAGAATGAACGCATTCTGTGCACCGATGGCGATGATGAGCGAAGCAGCAAGCAGGAAGCCCGACAGGGCAGCAGAAAACAGGACTGGCAAGGACAAGGCTTCCGGTGGTCAGAACAGGGACATCTGGCCGCCGTCCTTCTTTTCCGGCTTCGCGGCTTCGGCGGGCTTTTCGGCCGGTTCGGGCGCCACGTCAACGGGCTCCTGCACGTCGGGTCCGCTGTTGGCCACCTTGTTGACCTTCGTGGAGACGGGGATGGCCTCGAAGAAATCCGGCCCGGCCGGCTGCAACAGATCGGCGACGTCGCGCGGTTCCTGCCTGCGGCAGTCGAGCCAGCGGGAAAAATCCTCCGGCCGGATAACCACGGGCATCCGGTCGTGAATCGGCGCGATCGCGGCATTGGCACGCGTGGTCAGGATGCAGGCGGTATCGACGGCCGAGCCCTCCTGTCCTTCCCAGGTTTCCCAGAGGCCGGCGAAACCGACGATGCCGCCGCCTTTCGGGCGTACCCAGTAAGGCTGGGCCCTGGCCTTGCCGTCGCGCTTCCACTCGTAGAAGCCGGAAGCCGGGACCAGCATGCGGCGGTGGCGCATGGCGGTGCGGAAGGAATTCTTCTCCGCGGCCGTCTCGGAGCGGGCGTTGATGAGCAGCGGGAAATCGCGCGGGTCCTTCACCCAGGACGGGGTGAAGCCCCACCGCGCCAGCATGGCGACGCGGTCCGGCTGGTTGGAGCCGGGTTCGGGCACCGGCCCGGCTGTGACGATGAGCAGCGGCTGGGTCGGCGCGATGTTGTAGCGCGGCGGGAACGCCTCGAGCCCTGCCAGGCCGAAGACCGCTTCCACCTCGTCCGGCGAGGCCGTCAATGCAAATCGTCCACACATGGACCGACCCTGCGTCAGGCCGGGCAATGGGTCAAGCGGCGGTGGCGATCCCGGCCGGCATGGGCTAAAGGACAGGCATGACCGACCTGCCCATCCGCCTGGCCGTCTCCGTTGCCCTCTACCACGAGGGCCGGTTCCTGCTGGTGCGGCGCGGACAGGCGCCAGCCAAGGGCTTCTATGCTTTTCCCGGCGGGCGCGTGGAGGACGGGGAAACGCTGGAGACCGCGGCGCGGCGCGAACTGATGGAAGAGACCGGGCTGACCGCCGGACCGCTCACCGTGCACAGCATCGTCGACCTGGACAGCGAAGGCGCGGGCGTGACCTACCGGCTGCACGTGCACACCGGCCCCTATGGCGCCGGCGCGCCTGTCGCCGGGGACGACGCGGAAACGGCCGAGTGGCTGTCGCTCAAGGACATGGACGAACTGCCGGTGACCGATTCGACGCTGGCGGTCGCGCGCGCCATCGCGGGCAAGCCATGACGACGGCGCCTTGCAAGCGCCACGAAACCGGTGCAAGACACCGGCCATGAACCGCGCCCGCCCTGCCCTCCTGGTCCTGCTTTTTCTCGCCGCCGCCCAGCCGGCCGGCGCGCAGACCGCCCCCTATGACGACAGGATGATCCGGCTGGCGGAGGTGCTGGGATCGCTCCATTACCTGCGCAACCTGTGCGGCGAGAAGGGCAATGCCTGGCGCAACCGCATGGAAGACATCCTGGCGGTGGAAACGCCGGACGGCGACCGGCGCAAGCGCTACATCGCCTCCTTCAACCGCGGCTACCGCAGCTACGCGGCGATCCATACCACCTGCACCGACGCCTCGATGCAGGCCATCGACCGCTACATGAAGGAAGGCGAATCGCTCAGCCGCGAAATCGTGGTGCGATTCGGCGGATAAACCTTTTCCAAACCCTGTTTTTTCACGCGCCGTTAACTTTTTCGCCACGGACGGGGTTTTCAAGGCGGCCGGCCCTGCTACAAGTGTTAACCGAGGCTTAAACGGCCAGGTTCATTCCGGGACACCACCATGCAGCATTCCGCCAACGACATCGATGCCATGATCCTCGAGGAGAAGCGTATCTCGGCGACCGAATGCCATGACGAGGCATGGGCGGCCGGTCTCCTGGCCGGGATCGAGCCGGAGATCATCGCCGAAACCGCCGTCGTGATCGCGCTGGAAGAACTGCACCGCGACTCCGGCGAAGAGGCGGTCCTCGCCCTGCTGGAGCGGATGCGCGAGCAGGCGCTCAACGGGTCTTTCGATCCCAATCTCAGCCGCCATTGACGCCAGCGGTTTTGTATCGTTACCTCCCCCGGTAGCGGGAGATCCTGTGAATGCTGCCGATATCGAGACCTGCACGATTCCTGTCACTCGTCCTGTCCGCCGCCGTTCTGGCATGGGCAGCCACGCCCGCGTGGAGCCTGAGCGAAATCAAGAAGGAAGAGCAGAGCCAGGAGGGTAGCGGCAAGAGCGAACAGGCCGTGCCGCCGCCGGTGGTCATCGAGCCGGTTCCGCTGCCCAGCGAACTGCCGACGCTTTCCAACGAGCCGCAACCGGACGGACAGCCTGCCGAAGGCACGCCCGACAAGGACGGCGGACAGGCCAACGACATCCCGTTGCCGGAAATCCTGCGCGATGTCAGCGCCCTGCCCGAGCCGGTCCGGCGGATGCGCGAACTCATCATCGAGGCGGCCAAGACCGGCGACGTCGAGAAGCTGCGGCCGCTGCTGGGCACCGGCGACGGCATGACGACGCTGTCGTTCGGTGGCGTCGACGGCGATCCGATCGAGTTCCTGCGCGGGGCTTCGGGCGACGGACAGGGCGAGGAAATCCTCGCGATCCTGGAAGAAGTGCTCGAGGCCGGGTTCGTGCGCAGCGATGCCGGCACGGCGCAGGAAATGTATGTCTGGCCCTATTTCTACGCCATGCCGCTGGACAAGCTGACGCCGCCGCAGAAGGTGGAACTGTTCAAGCTGATCACGGCCGGCGACTTCGAGGACATGCAGAATTTCGGCGCCTACATCTTCTACCGGGTCGGCATCACGCCGGAGGGCCGCTGGACGTTCTTCGTCGCCGGCGACTGAGCCCGCGGCCTTGCCGGCCCGGCAGGCGTTCCATACATGGTGACACGGCAGCGCACCGCCCCGCCTGCCGATTGCCCTGCCGTCCGTCCCTTGCCGGAGTTTGACCATGCCCGCCGTGTCCCTTCCCCATCGTTCGCTCGTCTCGGTTGGCGGGGCGGAAGCGGAGCACTTCCTGAACAATCTCGTCACGACGGAGCTCGCGGCGCTGGATGCCGGCACGCTCAAGCCCGGCGCACTGCTGACCCCCCAGGGAAAGATCCTGTTCGATTTCCTGATTTCCCGGGATGGCGCCGGCGGGTTCCGGCTCGATTGCCTGGCGGCATCGGCGGGCGATCTCGCCCGGCGCCTGACGCTCTACAAGCTGCGGGCCAAGGTGGAGATTTCCGTGCAGGACGAGGCCGCTGCGACGGTTTCCTGGGACGACGATTCATCTCCCGAAGGCGGCCTGCGCGACAGCCGGTTTCCCGGCATCCCGGTCTGGCGGCGCTATGGCGGCCCCGAAGGCCAGGACCCGTTGAGCGCATGGACGGCGCTGCGGATTGCCGAGGGCGTCGCGGAAGCCGGCATCGACTACGCCGAGGGTGACGCCTTTCCGCACGACGCGGGCTTCGACCAGAACGGCGGCGTATCCTTCCGCAAGGGCTGCTTCGTCGGCCAGGAGGTGGTGTCGCGGATGCAGCATCGCGGCACGGCACGGCGGCGTCTGCTCGTCGTTTCCGCCGACGCCCCCCTGCCCGCTTCCGGCACGGAGATCGAAGCCGGCGGCAAGCCGGTGGGCACGCTCGGTTCGGTCGACGGCAGCTCCGGCCTTGCCATGGCACGGATCGACCGGGTGAAGGCCGCCATGGACGCCGGAACGCCGATCACGGCTGGCGATGCCATGCTCACGCTTGCACTGCCGCCCCATGTCGCCTACCGCTTCCCCGCGACGAACGAGGATACGCAAGCGGATGGCTGACAGGACGGACGCGCCGCCACGGGCGTGGCAGCGCATGTTGTCGGGGCGCAGGCTGGACCTGCTCGACCCGTCGCCCATGGACGTGGAAATCGCCGACATCGCGCACGGCCTGGCGCGCGTGGCGCGCTGGAACGGCCAGACGGCCGGCGACCACGCCTTTTCGGTCGCCCAGCATTCCCTCATCGTGGAAGAGATCTTCACCGCCATGAAACCGGGCGCCACTCCGGACCAGAGGCAGGCCGCCCTCCTGCACGACGCACCGGAATACGTGATCGGCGACATGATCTCGCCGTTCAAGGCGGTGATGGGCGGCGGCTACAAGGTGGTGGAGGAGCGGCTCCAGGCGGCCATCCACCTTCGCTTCGGCCTGCCTGCGCATATCCCGAAGGCCCTCAAGGCCGCCATCAAGCGCGCCGATATCGTTTCGGCCTATTTCGAGGCGACGGCACTTGCGGGCTTTTCCGAGACGGAAGCGGTGAAGTATTTCGGGCGGCCGCGCGGATTTTTTGCCGCACAGTTCGAACTCGACCCGAAGCCCGCCCATGTCGTACAAGGGGAATTCATCGCGCGTTTCGAGACGATCGAGGCAGCGCGCAACGAGAGACGGTGACATCCAGGGGAGGACAGCCATGCCGCATATCGTCGTCACGTCGCTGGCGCGGCTGCAGGACACGGTCGCCGAGCACGATGCCAGCCATATCGTCACGCTGATCAACGAGGGCACGCCGGTCACGCGGCCCGACTCGGTGCCGGCGGAGCGCCATCTCTTCCTGGCCATGCATGACATCGACATGATGATGGATGGCATGACGCCGCCCGGTGAGCAGCACGTGCAGGACCTGCTTGCCTTCGTGCGCACGTGGGACCGCTCCCGGCCGCTGGTCGTCCACTGCTTTGCCGGGATCTCGCGGTCCACGGCCGGCGCCTTCATCACCGCCTGCGCGCTGAACCCGGACCTCGACGAGATGGCGATCGCCCGCCACATCCGCGCGAACTCGACCACGGCGACGCCGAACCGCCTGCTCGTACGCACAGCCGACCGCCTGCTGCAGCGCAACGGACGGATGACTGCCGCCATCGAGGCCATTGGCCTGGGCGACATGGCCTACCAGGGCCAGACGTTCGTCCTGCCCCTCGACATGGACGCCCTGGCAGAAGGCTGATGCGCCGGATCATGTCCGCCAGGCATTGAACCGCTGCGACGCCCTGTCTTGCCCCTCCGTACTCGCGGAACTCGCGGAGGCGAAAAGGGTGTCCACTCCCGCTGGAATTGCCCTATCCTGGTTCTCCGCTACTGAAGGCTGCCAATCCGTTGCCCACTTTCGCTGGAATCGAATTTCCCTGACGCAATCCCGGACGCGAAACCGGTGCCCACTTTCGCTGGAATTGTTTTTCCTGCCGCTATTCCGGACGCGAAACCGGTGCCCACTTTCGCTGGAATCGAATCTCCCTGACGCAATCCCGGACGCGAAACCGGTGCCCACTTTCGCTGGAATCGAATCTCCCGGACGCAATCCCGGACGCGAAACCGGTGCCCACTTTCGCTGGAATCGAATCTCCCTGACGCAATCCCGGACGCGAAACCGGTGCCCACTTTCGCTGGAATCGAATCTCCCGGACGCAATCCCGGACGCGAAACCGGTGCCCACTTTCGCTGGAATCGAATCTCCCTGACGCAATCCCGGACGCGAAACCGGTGCCCACTTTCGCTGGAATTGCTTGAACCCCTCAGCGGCCCTGACGCTCGAGACGGTCGATGAACCACTGCGTCAGCTTGATCCAGACGGATTCCTTTTCCGCCGAATCCTCCACGCCGTGTTCCAGGTTCGGGTTGTCGTTGACCTCGATGACGACGACGCCGTCGGGCGTTTCCTTCAGGTCGACACCGTAGAGGCCGTCGCCGATGCAACGGGCCGCGCGCACGGCGATGTCGATGACCTCGGGCGGGGCTTCCGCCAGGGAGAAGGACCGGAAGCCGCCTTCCTGCGGGCGCCCGCCGGTCTCGTGGTTGACGATCTGCCAGTGCTTCTTGGCCATCAGGTACTGGACGACGAACAGCGGCTGGCCACCCAGGACCCCGACCCGCCAGTCGAAGTCCGTCGGCAGATACTTCTGCGCGATGATGAGGTCGGAATCCTCCAGCCACCTGGTCGCCAGCGTCTTCAGTTCCTCGCTGTTGGCCACCTTCTTGACGCCACGCGAGAAGGCGCTGTCGGGAATCTTCAGCACCATCGGGAATTCCAGCTCGGCCGCCGCCGTTTCAAGATCGCCGGTGCCGGCGATGATGACCGTTGGCGGCACGGGCACCCCGTTCACGCCCATCAGTTCGTGCAGGTAGACCTTGTTGGTGCAGCGGATCATCGACAGCGGGTCGTCGATGACCGGCATGTTCTCCTGCTGGGCGCGGCGGGCGAACCGGTAGGTATGGTTGGAGATGGACGTGGTCTCGCGGATGAAAAGCGCGTCGTAGTTGGCGAGCGTGGCGAGATCCTTCTTCGTGATCGGCTCCACTTCGACGCCCATGCGCGCGGCGATGCGCGCCCAGTGCTTCAGGGTCGAGACCGAGGACGGCGGCAGTTCCTCCTTCGGATCGATCAGCGTGGCGAAGGAATAGCGCGCCGGCGTGCGGGATTTCCGGTCGCGCCATTCACGCGCGGTGTAGGCCTCCAGAGCGGCGAGGAAGCGCGCCTTTTCCCCGGTATCGAGACGCGAGACCGGGAAGAAGCCGATGCGCCGGATGCGGATCCACTCACCCGGCTCGACCACGACTTCCAGGGAGGGTGCGCGGAACCAGTCGAACAGCAGGCGGCCGAAGCGTTCCCAGCCCTTGGCCGGACCGATGCCGAAGAAAAACCGGATCTTCGTCGTCTCGAGCGGTTCGAACGCCTTGCGCGATGCGTTCAGCGCCTGCTCGAGATCCGGCAGCGCGTTCTCGTAGAGCTTGGGTTCGGACAGGTCGATCATCGTCTCAACCGACGGGATGACCCGGTGGCCGCGCGACGATGCCAGCAGCGAGGCATAGTAGCCGCGGCTCTGGTAGGCGTAGGACGACGACAGGTTGATCACCTTCGGGCGCTGACCGCGAAACAGGTTCGGGTGCGTGAGGTAGTCGCGGATGGTGATGACCTTGTGTGGCGTCTGCGCCTGGTCGATGTCATTCGACCTGCCGGTCAGGATGACCCAAGTCATGCCCGTTTTCCTCCCAGTATGATGGCGGCGCGCAGCGGCGGCCGGCCGAATTGTGCCATGGCCATGAAGACGGCGTGCGGAATGGGGATGTTGGCCGCATCGGCAACCGTTTCGCCGGCCTCGTCCTCCACCCATGGGTCGTGGACGAAAATATGGCTGCCGTCATCGCCGATGGCCAGCACCCAGTGCGGAACCTTCTTGCCGAACATCATGAAGCCGGACACGAGCACGGCGACGAGCTTTCCCTGCGCCAGCGCGGCGCGAATATCATCCAGCGTGAAGGCGCGCACCGACACGGGAATGCCCAACTCCACCGCGCGCTGGCGGAAATCGGCCTGGGCGAGATCCATCACCCGGCGCTTTTCTTCCGACCGGACCGACTGCAGGAAGAGCGGTCCCTCCTCCGACACGATCACCGCCGGGTCCAGCCCGTGCAGCGCCGCGGTGACCGCCATGCCGTGGGGTTCGCAGCCGCCGGGGCCGGAGAGCATGAAGACGGTCGTCGCCTCCCGCCAGAGGCGGATCTCCATCAACGGCGAGGGCTGAAAGCCCTGGTGGTAATGCGCCTTGGCCATCATCAGGCAGCAGGGGCCGCAGGTGAAATCGGCCGTCTGCTCGTAGTAGGGAACCGGCGTCGGATGTGCCCTGGCGCCGCGCAGCAGCTTTTCATAGCGCAGCGCATTGGTGTGGTCGGCGTAGTAATCCAGGTAGCGGCCGATGCGGCGGTAGCCGCGGCGCTCGTAGAGGCCGATGGCGTGGGCGTTATCCTCACGCACCTCCAGGCGCAGTACCATGCGGCCGTGTTCGTAGGCGGCGTCCTCGGCGGCCTGGAGCAGTTCGGCGCCCAGCCCCCTGCCGGACGCCTCCGGCAGCACGGCGATGGAATAGAGCCGCGCGACCGCCGTTCCCTTGCGGAACAGGACCATGGCGTAGCCGTCAATCCGGCCACCGGTTTCGGCAACGATGGTTTCGGCGGTGTCGCGCTCGATCAACTGGCGAAAGGAGCGCCTCGATATGCGATCGGCGTCGAACACACGGGTCTCGAGCGCGACCAGCTGGTCGATATCGGCGAGGGTCGCCCGGCGCAGGGCTGTTGTCATGGATGCCACAAGGGGTACAACGCTTTGGGGGGTACAAGGCCTGTTGGACCGGCATGCTGCGGCCGGACGCCTGCGTGCGGCCTTCATCCGCGCAAGCAGCAAAAACGCGATAGCGCCTGCATTGCGGCTGAATTGTGACAGCCGCGGAACTGTCCGGCACGCGGCGCGTTATCGTACCGATTTACTATGTTCGGGCATCTACAAGGAGCGATTCATGCAGTTTTCAGCCGACAGCACGGTGGCAGCCGTGCAAGGCGCCATGACCAGTCTTTCCGCCCTGGTCGTGCAGTATGCATTCTCGGTGATCGGCGCGGTGCTGATCCTCATTATCGGTTTCGTCATTGCCGGCATGCTGGAACGCTGGTCCTATCGCGGGCTGGGCTCCTGGAACGGCTTCGACGAAACGCTGCGGAAATTCCTGTCCAAGATCGTGCGCTACGGCGTGCTGGCGCTGGTCTTCGTGACCGTGCTTTCGCAATTCGGCGTGCAGACCGCCTCGATCATCGCCGCGCTTGGCGCTGCCGGCCTCGCCATCGGCCTGGCCCTGCAGGGAACGCTGCAGAACGTCGCGGCCGGAATCATGCTTCTGGTGCTGCGGCCGTTCAAGGTGGGCGAGTTCATCGAAGCCGGAGGCACGAGCGGAACGGTGCAGGAAATCGGCCTGTTTGCCACCGAGTTCAAGACGCTGGACGGGCTGTTCCTGCTGGCCCCGAACTCGGAGCTCTGGAGCCAGGCGGTGAAGAATTACTCACGCAATCCGACCCGGCGTAACGACCTGGTGATCGGCATTGCCTACGACGACGACATCGGCAAGGCGATGGAGATCTATCGCGACCTGATGGCCGGGGACACCCGCGTGCTGAAGGATCCCGAACCCTATATCTACGTGTCGAACCTCGGCGACAGCGCGGTGGAGGTGACCTGCCGCTACTGGACCGCGACCGCCGACTGGTGGACCACCAGCCGCGACATGACGCGCAAGGCGAAGGAACGGTTCGATGCCGCGGGCCTCTCCATTCCCTTCCCGCAACGCGATGTCCACCTGTACCAGACCGAACCGCAGGCGGCCGCGGCGGAATAAAGCCCAGTGCGACGGATCAATTTCGCTGATCCGAACACTGACAGCTTTTCAATTGACCTTGCCCACGTCATCGGGAATTCTCCGGCGCTCAAAGCCGGAGACCATGACCGATGACCGTTCGCAGCGCGCCGACAGGTGCAACCCGCTCCTTTCCCTACGTGCTGGTGGCCAGCGGCTGCTTGATCGCGCTGCTGACCTTCGGACCGCGGTCGGCCATGGGGTTCTTCCTGCTGCCGATGCTGGAGGATCGCGGTTTCGACCGGACGACCTTCGGTCTCGCGATGGCGATCCAGAACATCTTCTGGGGCCTGGGGACGCCGGTGTTCGGTGCGATTGCCGACAAGTTCGGAACCTGGCGCGTCCTGGCCCTGTCCGGGATCATCTATGCCGCCGGGCTGGTGCTGATGTCGGTGGCCACGACGCCGGCCCTGCTGCACCTGAGCGGCGGCGTGCTGATCGGCCTCGGCATCGCGTCGGGGTCCTTCGGCATCGTGCTGGCAGCCTTCGCCCGCAACGTGCCGGCGGAGCATCGCAGCCTGGTGTTCGGCATGGGCACGGCGGCCGGTTCGGCCGGCATGTTCGTCTTCGCGCCGCTGTCACAGGGCATGATCCAGGCGCTCGGCTGGTCTGACGCGCTGATCTGGATGGGTGCGCTGATGCTCGTGGTGCCGGTGCTCGCCATTCCGCTGACGGGCAATGCGCGGACATCGCCGATCGGCCAGGCGGAAGCCGAGCAGACGGTGCGCGAAGCGCTGGCGGAAGCCTTCGCTCACAAGAGCTACCTGCTGCTGGTGGCCGGGTTCTTCGTCTGCGGTTTCCAGGTGGCGTTCATCACCGCGCATTTTCCGGCCTATCTCAATGACATCGGCATCGAGGCCCGCTATGCCGTGATCGCCATGGCGCTGATCGGCCTGTTCAACATCGTCGGGTCGCTGGCCTCGGGCATGATCGTGCAGCGGCACTCCAAGCCGCATTTCCTGTCCGGCCTCTACCTGATGCGTTCGGCGCTGGTGACCGCCTTCCTGATCCTGCCGCACAGCCCGACGATGGTCGTCGTCTTCGCCATCCTGATGGGGCTCTTGTGGCTGTCCACCGTGCCGCCCACCAATGCGCTGGTCGCGATTTTCTTCGGCACCCGGCACCTCGGCATGCTGGGCGGCATCGTGTTCCTGTCGCACCAGGTCGGTTCGTTCCTGGGCGTCTGGCTCGGCGGCTACCTGCGCGATGCCACTGGCTCCTACGACATCGTCTGGTGGCTCGGCGTGGCGCTCGGCATTTTCGCCGCCGTCGTGCACTGGCCGATCAGCGAGGCGCCCGTCAGCCGCCCTGCCCTTCAGCCGGCGGAGTGACGGCCTTCATCCGGCCGAGGACGCGCTGGTAGAACAGGCCGATGCCGATGAGGGAGGCGCCCAGACCCATGAAGGACGCCGCGCGCAGCACGCCCTCCAGTTCGGCCATGTCGAAGAGGAAGACCTTCAGGACGGTCAGCACCACCAGGACGCCGGAGGCCGCGCGCAGCACCTGGCGGTCAAGGCGCAGGCCGGCAACGAGCAGGCCGAGACCGACGACCAGCCAGGCAGCCGAATAGGTGTAGGTCTCGCCGTCGCTGGTCGCCTTCCAGTCGCCGAGGTAAGGCCCCTGCCAGAGATGGCGGATTTCCAGGTTGAGCCAGGCGAAGAGGAGAAGTGCCGAAATGGCGCCCATGGACTGTACGAAGGGCGCCGGGCGACGATCGGCCGACTGGCGCGCGACTGACGCGGCCAGGATGCCGGGCAGCAGGAAGCCATAGGCCAGCCAGTTGACCAGCGGCCAGGTGCCGACCCAGTCATTGCCGAAATAGGGATTGGCGACGAAGAGATTGATCGTGAAGGCGAAGGCGGCAGCGGCCGCGCCGAGCGCCAGCGAGGCCCACTCCAGTCCTCGCGAAGGCCTGACCTCCCGCGGCGCCAGGCCGAAGGCCAGGGACAGGAGCAGCCAGGCAACCGGGTAGGTGTAAAGCTCGCCGATCCGCGTGGGGTTCTCCCATGCAAGGGACGGGCCTTGCCAGACATGACGGATCTCGAGATTGAGCCAGGCGAACAGAAGCAGGCCGGCCACGCCGGCGATCAGTTGCACATAGGGCAGCGGGCGGCGGCCGATGGCCTGCCAGGCGACGATTGCCGCCATGAGGCCCGGCAGCAGGTAGGCCGGCATCAGCAGGTTCACCAGCGGCCAGGTGCCGACGGTCTCGCCGGTCCAGACCGGGTTGAGCCAGACGAGATGGCGCAGCGCGGCGAGCACCACCCCGGCGCCACCGAGCAGCATGGAGCCATAGCGCAGCACGGGGCTCGGCGCATTGGCGTCCAGCCGCACGACGGCGAAGGATGCGCCGAAGGCCAGCAGGGTATAGAGCGACTGCTCGCCAAGCGTGACCGGACCGCCAAAGGTGACGACACCATCGTTCATGCCGTGGCGGATGAGCATGGCGGCCCCGGCCATGGCGGCGGTCAGGGCGAAGGCTTCCATGAGGTTCCTGGGCGTGGTCGCGCCCATGCGCCGGAGGCTGCGGGCGGACAGGGCGAAGGCGATCGCCGGGAGGAAATAGCCGGGCGTCAGCCAGTTGAGCACGGGCGTCGTGGAAAGCGCCTGCGGGTCGGCGACGGTCGGATCGACGGCGAACCGGACCAGCACCACGGCGGCGCCGAGCGCCGCGATCCAGCCGAAGACGGGATGGCCGTCGCGTGCCGATGCGAGCACCAGAGCCAGGGCGATCGCGGCGAGAAGGATGCCGGTCCAGGCCGCCGTGGCGAGCAGATGAACGGCCAGGCCAAGCGGCAGGGATGCCGCGACAAAAAGAACGGCGGAGGCGGAATAGAGTGGCCGGTCGGCCTCTTCCCGGCCCCAGACAACCCAGGCCCCGGCCGCGATGAGCGCCGCGATTGCCAGCGCGGCCGGTCCGTAGGCGTAGTCCTCGTCCCAGCGCGCGTAACTGGCCACGGCCAGGACCAGCGCAACCAGGGACGGCAGGACGCCGGAGAATGCCCAGAGCATGGCGGTCATGCGCGCCTGCGCCAGGCGCCAGGCCATCAGCACGCACGCGGCAAGGAAGGGTACCGCAAGGGCGAACGCATAGACGAGGTAAGCCGTTTCGTCCGGTGCGGGCCCGCTTGCCAGCAGCCGGTCCCCGCCCTCGCCCAGGGCATTGGTCACGACACCGACGGCATCGACCTGGTCGAGCATCCAGCCTGCCAGGACGCCCGAAACCAGCAGGGCGCCGGCCGGCGCGCCATGAATGCCGCCAGGACGCCAGAGCGCCATGAAAAGCAGCAGCAAGGCCGTGATCCCGGCTGCATGGCGCACGGATGCATCGGTGAGGCCCATGCTTCCGAGCGCGTAGAGCGCGGCCAGAAGGGTGAGCAGCGCGGCGGCGAAGACCGGGACGCCGACGCGGCCGGCAATCGCGACGGCCAGGCTTTCGGGTTCATCCCGGGCGGCGAGCCAGACGGCGGCCACGGCGCCCACCATGGCCGCAAGGGCGATCAGGCTGGCCCATGGGACCGGGGCAGCGGAAAACCGGGCATCGAGCACCAGCCAGAACGCCGTGCCGGCGAGGCCGAGAACCAGAACCCAACCGGCCTCCTTCAACCGGGACAGGGCGGCTGCGGCGACGAGAACGACCGCGAAAAAGCCGAACAGGGGATAGGGACGCGGCTCGGTGGCGACGACCAGCAAGGGCGTGGCGAACGAGCCGACGAGACCGAGACCGGCCAGGGCGGTGCCATGCGGAATGGCCAGCGCGATGGCGACCAGCGAGACAAGCCCCATGGTGACGAAGCCGACGGATGACGGAACCCAGCCGTAGACGGCATGCGCCGCGTAGGCGACGCCGAAAAGGATGAGCACCCCGGCGGCCGTGAGAATGGCGGGGGTCTGGGCGAGACGATCCGCTTCCGGGCCAAGACGGTCCTGGCGGCGGCGCACGATCTCGCCGCCGGCCATGGCAAGCAGGCCGGCCAGCGCCGCGACCGCCATGCGGATGCGCGGGCCGAACAGGCCGGCCTCGATCGAATAGCGCACCAGGAACAGGCCGCCGAGTGCGAAAGCCAGGCCGCCGACCCAGATGGCCCAGCGGCTGCCAATGGTCTCCTCCAGCGAGCGTGCGGGCAGTTCGGCTTGCGGTCCGGCCCGCGCAGCCGCCGGCACGGGTTCGTCGACCGGCGCCCGGGGAGGCAATGGCGGCGGCAGGTCCGGGCCGGCAGGGCGGTCTCCGGCATCCGCTGCGACGGTGTCATCCGGACTGTTGGCAGCTGCGGGCGCAAGCAAGGGCGGAGACGCCTCGGAAGCCTTGTCGGCCGGCGGTGTCACCGTCGCTTCGGTCGATGATGGCGCTGCCTCGGCCGCAGCGGTTGCGGCCCCGTCCGCGGGTGGCTTTTGCGCTGCCCCGGTCTGCCCTTCCAGCGCCTTGAGACGCAGGTTCGCCACGGAGAGGATGTTTTCGGCCGTCTCGAGCCGCGCTTCCTGATCGGCCAGGCGCTGCTTCAATGCGTTCAGGTGGCGGCGCAAGAGCCAGGCCAGAAAGCCGATGACGGCGAGACCGGCGATCAGGTTGGAAAAGTCGAGATAGAGATACAAGCCCGTGGTCTTTCGATCGGAAACCAGGCTCAGCCCGGCATGCGCAGGATGGAGCAGGTTTCAGTGCCGAAGGCGAGCGTCCTTCCGTCAGGTCCTTTCAGCGTGGCTTCGGAAACGGCCAGGTTGCGGCCGCGATGGACCACCCTTCCCTCGCAGGCCAGTTCGCCCATGCCCGGCAGGACCGGGCGAACGAGATTGACCTTGAACTCGACCGTCGTGGATGCCTCGCCGGCCGCACAGGTGGTGTGTACGGCGCAGGCGAGCGCCGAATCCATGATCGTGGCAGCCCAGCCGCCATGCACCGTTCCCATCGGGTTCAGATGCGCTTCGGTCGGCCAGCCGGTGAAAACGACCCGCCCCTCTTCTGCTTCGGTCAGCGCGAAGTTCAGCGCGCCGCCGATGGAGGGCGGCGGATAGGTGCCGTCGATGATGCGTCGCATCAGGTCGAGCCCGGTAAACCGCGAGACGTCGGCCATCGGGATGGTGCCGAACTCTCCGCTCCGGCGGGCCTGTTCCAGCCGTTCACGCCACTCGCTCATGCCGCGTTCCCCTCCCCGGATTCGAAATGGCGCCGCAGCGCCTGGGCCAGGCCGGCGCGTTCCTGTGGCTCGCGCATGCCGCGCGGCTCCCAGACATGGCGGTTGAAGAAATAGGCCGTCAGGGCGAGCGCCCTTCGGACCCCCTCGCCATCGGCACGCTGGCCGGAACCGCGCAGCAGGAAGCCGGGCAGCGCCAGCAGCTTGTCAGCCCAGGGTTCGCCCGCCTCGCGGCTGACCGCCCGGCCCGACTTCGGCGATACCCACGCCAGCCCTTCCGTGGCTCCCGTGGCCGCGCAGCGGCCGAGATCGAGGCCGAAGCCGAGCTCGTCGAGGACCATCAGTTCGAAGCGGATGAACAGTTCGCCCGCCCCCTGCGGCTCGTCGAGGTGCTCCAGCAGGATGCCGAGCGTCTCGTAGAGGCGGGGATGCGGGTCGCGCTCGGGCAACAGCCGCAGGTGTGCGGCACAGGCCTGCAGGCCGAAGACACCGGTGGCGCTGCCGAACAGGCGGGCGGCATGATGCTCCATCGGTTCGGCCTGGAACGTGCCCATATGCTCGTCGAGGCGCGCGCGCCAGGTCAGGTCCACCCGGTTGCCGGGCTGGAGAACCGGCTGCATGGTCCGCGACCGGCCGCCGCGCACCAGGCCGAGATGGCGGCCGTGGCCAAGCGTCATCGCCTCCAGGATGACGCTCGTTTCGCCATGCCTGCGCGTTCCAAGGATGATGCCTTCGTCCCGCCATTCCATCGGGCGACGATCCTCCGGTCAGGCCGCAAAGTCCATAACCAAAGTGCTAATTTTCATCGATCAAGGCGCCCTGCCGGCCCGCCCGCGTGTCAGCCGGGGAAATCGAGGCCCATTTCGCGATAGCGTTCCGGGTCGTCACCCCAGTTCTCGCGCACCTTGACGAACAGGAACAGGTGGACCGGCTGCTCGAGGATCTCGGCCAGTTCCTCGCGGGCCGCCTGGCCGATGGCCTTGATCGTCTCGCCCTTGCGGCCAAGGATGATCTTCTTCTGGCTGTCGCGCTCGACGTAGATGACCTGGTCGATCCGTACCGAGCCGTTCTTCTGTTCCTGCCAGCGCTCTGTCTCCACGTGGGACGAATAGGGCAGCTCCTGATGCAGGCGCAGGTAAAGCTTCTCGCGCGTGATCTCGGCGGCGAGCTGGCGCATGGGCAGGTCGGAGATCTGGTCTTCCGGGTAGTACCAGGGACCGGGCGCGGCCCTGCCGGCGAGCCAGGCCATCAGGTCGTCGCAGCCCGAGCCGTTGAGCGCGGAGATCATGAAGGTGGCGTCGAAGTCCACCGATTCGTTGGCGGCGGCGGCCAGGGCCAGCAGGCTGTCGCGCTTGACCGTGTCGATCTTGTTGAGAACCAGCGCCTTGGGCTGGCGCACCTGCTTCAGGCTTTCAAGGATGACGGCGGCGTCGCCCTTCAGGCCGCGTTCGGCATCGACGAGAAAGCAGACGATGTCAGCATCGCGGGCGCCCGACCAGGCGGTCGTCACCATGGCGCGGTCGAGGCGGCGGCGCGGCTTGAAGATGCCGGGCGTATCGACGAAGACCAGCTGGCTGCGGTCCTTGATGGCGACGCCGCGGATCAGGGCGCGCGTGGTCTGCACCTTGTGGGTGACGATGGAGACCTTGGCGCCGACGAGGCGGTTCAGCAAGGTGGACTTGCCGGCATTGGGCGCGCCGATCAGCGCGACGAAGGCCGAGCGGGTGTCCGGTGCCGCGGCTTCAGGCTGTTGCGTCTCGGGGCTCATTCGCCCTCCTTCCATTCGCCTTCGCGAACCAGCAGCCGCGTGGCGGCTTCCTGCTCGGCGGCCCGCTTCGACCGTCCCGTGCCCTGCTCCGGCGGCCGCTTGCCGACGGTCACGGATACGGCAAACAAGGGATCATGATCCGGTCCCTCGCGGCTGTCCACCACGTAGACCGGAACGAGGCCGCCCTGGCGGTGGGCCCATTCCTGCAGCGCCGTCTTGGGATCGCGCCGCCCGGCGCCGGCGGCCCTGGCGCGGCCGGCCCAGTGTTTCAGGATGAACGGGCGCGCGGCATCGAGGCCGCCGTCGAGGTAGATGGTCGCGATGACCGATTCCATCACGTCGGCCCGGAGGTTCAGCCGCTTGCGGCCGGCCAGCGACTTGATCTCGGCGCCGGTGATGATGAAATCATGCAGACCGATTTCCTCGGCGATGTCGGCGCAGGTTTCAGCGCTGACAAGCTGGTTCAGCCGGACCGAGAGTTCGCCCTCGTTGGCATGGGGGAACTCGCCGAACAGCAATTCCGCCACCACGAGGCCGAGCACGCGATCGCCGAGGAACTCGAGGCGTTCATAGTCGGCACCGCCGGACTTGCGCGCACTGGCATGGGTGACCGCCCGTTCCAGCCGCGCCGGATCGGAGAAGTCGTGCCCCGTCAGCCGGCCGATCTCGGCCGCCAGCGTCGCACCGGTCCGTCTTGCGCGGCTCAAGTCAGGCTCCCCGCGATCAATGGATCGTGGTGAACAGGCGACCGGTGCGCAGATCCGCCGGCCAACGCCAGAACTCCAGCGGGCTGGCACCGCCAGCCATGGAGAAGAAGATCACCGTCGCCTTGCCGACGAGGTTCTCGTAAGGTACGAAGCCGACGCTGAGACGGCTGTCGTTGGAATTGTCGCGGTTGTCGCCCATCATGAAGTAATGGCCGGGCGGCACGATGAACTCGCGGGTCGTGTCCGAAACGCCGTTGGGCGTGATGTCGAGTGTGTCGTAGCTGACGCCGTTGGGCAGGGTCTCGCGGTAGACGTCGACCGGGCGGTCGAGTTCGGTGATGTCGGGATTGTCGATCTGGCCGACCTTCTCCCGCTTGACCGCTTCGCCGTTGATGTAGAGCACGCCGTCCTTCATCTGCACGTGATCGCCCGGCAGGCCGATCAGCCGCTTGATGTAGTCCAGCGACGGATTGGGCGGGAACTTGAAGACCACGACGTCGCCGCGCTCCGGCTGTCCGCCCCAGATGCGCCCTTCGAAAAGGTCGGGCGAGAACGGGAAGGAGTGACGCGAATAGCCGTAGGACCACTTGTTGACGAAGAGGTAGTCGCCCTCCAGCAACGTCGGACGCATCGAGCCCGAGGGAATGGAGAACGGCTGGAACAGCAGCGAGCGGATGATCACCGCCAGGATCAGCGCCTGGACGATTACGCTGACGATCTCAAGAAGACCGCCTGACTTCTTCTGGGTTCTTTCGGCCACGCTC
Organism: Zhengella mangrovi; assembly: GCF_002727065.1. GTDB lineage: Bacteria > Pseudomonadota > Alphaproteobacteria > Rhizobiales > Rhizobiaceae > Zhengella > Zhengella mangrovi. The sequence continues at coordinate 544,873 of NZ_PDVP01000002.1, forward strand.
ATACTTCCCTGTTTGGCTTCGGCGTCTCTCATAACCGCTCGTGCTTCGGGCCGCAACGGCGGGAATGCCCCGCGCCGGCTGCGTCACTTGCGCCCGGTCAGGTCTCCCCGGTTTCGGGTAGCGCCTCGATGATGACGAATGCCTGGGCGAGCGGAAAATCGTCCGTGATCGTCAGGTGGATGACCGGCCGGTGGCCCGGTGGCGTCATGGCCTCAAGGCGCGCCAGGGCGCCGTTGGTGAGGTGCATGGTCGGCTTGCCGCCAGGCAGGTTGACGACCCCCATGTCGCGCCAGAACACGCCGTTCGACAGGCCCGTTCCGAGGGCCTTGGAACAGGCCTCCTTGGCCGCGAAGCGCTTGGCATAGGAGGCAGCGCGTTCCTTGCGCCGGTCCGACTTGGCCTTTTCGACATCGGTGAAGATGCGATCGGTGAAGCGGCTGCCGAAGCGCTCCAGCGACCGCTCGACGCGCCGGATGTCGATCAGGTCGGATCCCAGGCCGATGATCATCAGCCGAGCGCCGCGTTGTTCGGCGTGGGGGATTTTTCCTTGGCATGGCGCGCGGCCAGCTTCGCGGCGCGCTTGCGGGCACGCTCGGCCAGGCGCTTGCGGCGCTGTTCGCGAAAGGTGGCGACCGCCCAGCGGGTCAGGAAGTAGAAGCCGGCGGCAAAGGCAAGCCCGAGCGGAACGGCACCGACGACCATGGGCTTGAGAACCGGCTGCCAGAGCTGGGAGAACTCCAGGTCGCCGAACAGCTTCACCAGGTTGATGTGCTTGTGGACGTTATCGAACCCGCCATCGCTGATGGCCTGGCCGAGCTTGTAGGTGGCGGCCCAGATGAAGGGAAAGGTCAGCGGGTTGCCGACGGCCGTGCCGAGGGCGGATGCCAGGAGGTTGCCGGCGATCAGCCAGGCCAGCGCGGCGGCGATGACGAAATGGAAGCCGATGAAGGGGGTGAAGGAGGCGAAGACGCCTGCGGCCACGCCGGCGGCAATGGCATGGGGCGTCGCCGACAGGCGCAGCACGCGCTTGGCGAAATACTGCGCCGACCTCAGGAACGAACGGCGCGGCCAGAAGAACGTCCGCAGACGTTCGGAAAAATCCGCCTTCTTTCGTCGCCTGAACAGCATTCCATCCCATTCCCTGGCGAATCCTCGCCGATCCCGACCGGACCTTAGGGTGCCGACCGTTAAGCCTTTCTTCCCGCCTGTCGCATTGACCGCCCGCTCAGCCCCTGCCCCTTGTCTATAAGCGGGCAGGAACAAGAGCGGCAAGGAAAAAGCCGCCCTGCGACCCCTTTTCGCCGCTGGCGGCCGGTGGAAGCACTACAGGGTCCGGCTACCCGGCTTTACGGGCGGAATTGCGGCAAGCTCGGGGGGAAGCCTGTCGGCCGGATAGGCCGGCACTTCATATTCGGCCAGCGCAACGAGCGGAACGCCGACATCGCACTTGCCCGCGGAGCGGTCGATGATGCAGGCCGCTGCCACCACCTCGGCGCCGATCTTGCGCAACGCGTCGATGGTCTCGCGGATGGAAAGACCGGTCGTGACGATATCCTCGACGATGACCACCCGCGCGCCCTGCTCCATCTCGAAGCGGCGCAGGCGGAATTCGCCGTTCTCGCGCTCGACCCAGACCGCCGGCACACCGAGATGGCGCGACGTCTCGTAGGCGGGGATGAGCCCGCCGATCGCCGGGCCGACGACGTAGTCGATGCGGCCGGGGACCTCGGCGCGAATGCGTTCGGCCAGCGCCTTGCACAGCGTCTCGGTCTTGTCGGCATGCATGAAGACGCGGGCCTTCTGGAGGAAGACGGGGCTGCGAAGGCCGGAGGTGAGAATGAAATGGCCTTCCAGCACTGCGCCGGCCTCGCGGAAGATGGCAAGCACGTCTTCGGTCGTCATGGTCATGGCTGCTGTTCCTTCAGACTGTTTCCCGCGACCGCCGTGCGGCTCGCCTCACCCGTGTACCCGTCTCGCCTGGCCGACGCTGGCGGTCTCGTTCAAGCGCGCGATCAGGCGCGTCAGGTGCTTGAGATCCCACACCTCCAGATCGATGACCATCTCCGTGAAGTCCGGCGCCGTTTCCACCATGGTCAGCTTGTGGATGTTGGCATCCGCTTCGGCGATGACCGTGGCAATCTCGGCCAGCGACCCCGGCGCGTTGATTGCATTGACCGAAATGCGGGCGGGAAAGCGTTCACCGGACGCCTCGTCGATGTCCCAGCGAATGTCGATCCAGCGGTCGGGCTGGTCGTCAAAGGCGGTCAGCGCGGGCGACTGGATGGGATAGATGGTGATGCCGGACCCGGGCGTCATGATGCCGACGATGCGGTCGCCCGGCACTGCGCCTTCGGGCGCGAAGTTGACCGGCAGATCGCCGCGCACGCCGCGGATCGGCAGGGCGTTGCGCGGATTGGCATCGGCATCCTTCTGGCCGGGAATCCGGAAGACCATGCCCGACGCGTTGCGCAGGTTGAACCAGCCGGATCCCTTTTCCGGCTTGGTCGGCGTGACCCGCTCGTCCTTGTAGTCGGGAAACACGGCGCGCATGACATCGCCGGACGGCGTCTCGCCGCGGCCGACAGCCGCAAGCGCGTCGTCGATCTCCTTGTGGCCGAGACGGTGGAGGACCGGTTTCAGCGCCTCGCGCGAGAAGGTCTTGCCGGCACGTTCGAAGGCGCGTTCCAGGATGCGCACGCCAAGGCCGGAATACTGCTTGCGGATGGCCGCGCGCGTGGCGCGGCGGATGGCGGCGCGCGCCTTTCCCGTGACGACGACCGATTCCCAGGCAGCGGGCGGCACCTGCGCCTTGGACCGGACGATCTCGACCTCGTCGCCGTTCTTGAGCTCGGTGATCAGCGGCATGATGCGGCCGTTGATCTTGGCACCGACGCAGGTGTCGCCGACCTCGGTATGAACCGCATAGGCGAAATCGATCGGAGTGGCGCCGCGCGGCAGGGCGATCAGCGCCCCCTTCGGCGTGAAGCAGAACACCTGGTCATGGAAGAGTTCCAGCTTGGTGTTCTCGAGGAATTCCTCCGGGTTGTCGCCTTCCGACAACTGCTCGATCGTGCGCCTCAGCCATGCATAGGCGTTGGTATCCTTCGAGATCGCGTGGCCATCGGTCAGCGCCACGGTGCCCTTGTCCTTGTAGATGGCGTGGGCCGCGACGCCGTATTCGGCGATGGCATTCATGCCGCGGGTGCGGATCTGCAGTTCCACGCGCTGGCGCGACGGACCGACGATCGTGGTGTGGATCGACCGGTAGTCGTTGCTCTTCGGCGTCGAGATGTAGTCCTTGAACCGTCCCGGCACCATGGACCAGGTGGTGTGGATGGCGCCGAGCGCACGGTAGCAATCGTCCACCGACTCGACGACGACGCGGAAGCCGAAGATGTCGGAGAGCTGCTCGAAGGAGAGCGCCTTGGATTCCATCTTGCGGAAGATGGACCACGGCTTCTTCTGGCGGCTTTTCACGGTGGCCTTGACGCCCGCGGTCTCGAACAGGGACGACAGTTGCTGCTCGATCTCTCCGATGACGCCGGCATTGCGGCTCATCAGGCCTTCGAGCCGCTCGGTGACCATGCGCCAGGCTTCGGGATTGATGTGGCGGAACGACAGTTCCTCCAGTTCCTCGCGCATGTCCTGCATGCCCATGCGCCCGGCCAGCGGCGCATAGATATCCATCGTTTCCTCGGAGATGCGGCGGCGCTTGTCCTCGCGCATGTGATCGAGCGTGCGCATGTTGTGGAGGCGGTCGGCCAGCTTGACGAGCAGCACGCGCACGTCGTCGGAAATGGCCAGAAGAAGCTTGCGCAGGTTTTCCGCCTGCTCTGCCTTCTTCGACACCATGTCGAGCTTCTTGAGCTTGGTCAGCCCTTCGACCAGCTTGCCGATATTCTCGCCGAAGAGCTCATCGATCTCCTTGCGGGTCGCATCCGTGTCCTCGATCGTGTCATGCAGCAGCGCCACCGCGATGGTCGATTCATCGAGGTTCATCTCCGTCAGGATGGCGGCGACTTCGAGCGGATGGGAAAAATAGGGATCGCCGGATGCACGCTTCTGGTGGCCATGCTTCTGCATGGCGTAGACGTAGGCCTTGTTGAGCAGGGCTTCATTGACCTCGGGCTTGTAGCGCTGGACGCGTTCCACAAGCTCGTACTGGCGCATCATGGGCTTACCGGATCCCCGTCACTTCACAGACAAAACATGCGCCGCACCGGTTTCGGCACAGCGCATGACTTCAATAGACCGATTGGCGGGCGCGCGGAAGGCCGCGCGGCCGGCCCGATCAGAAATCGTCGCTTTTCTCCGGGGCGACGAGGCCTTCAATGCCGGCGAGAAGATCTTCTTCCGACATGCGGTCGAAGGTCACCGGTTCGTCCGGGGTATCGGCCATCTCTGTCTCGACCGGCGAATCGGCGGCCTTTTCGAGCGTCGCAGGGGCCTCTGCCTCCGGCTCGTCGACCTCGACATGCTTCTGCAGCGAATGGATCAGGTCCTCGCGCAGGTCACCCGGCGACAGCATCTCGTCGGCAATTTCGCGCAGCGCGACGACCGGGTTCTTGTCGTTGTCGCGATCGACGGTGATCCCGGCGCCCTGCGAGATCTGGCGGGCGCGATGGCTGGCGAGCAGCACGAGGTCGAACCGGTTGGAAACCTTGTCGATGCAATCTTCAACGGTAACGCGGGCCATAAACTGCCTCTCTCTTCAATCCGGGTCTATGCGGGAAGGACAAAGCGGCTCCTTACAAAAAAGCCGGTCGCAACGCAAGGGCGCTGAACTACACTATTTCGGGGGAAAATCGGGAAAGAATAAGGCAAAAAAGCGATTTTCCTTGGCATGGCCGGGAACTCCGGCTAGGTCCAAAAGGCACGCAAGCCCCCCGTGCACAGAAAATGCGATGCATGCCCCCGGTCGATCGAACACCGGGAGCAGGCGTTCCCACAACGAGGTGACAGATATGTTCGATCCCCGTGAAAAAATCGCGCTCTTCATCGATGGTGCGAATCTCTACGCGACGTCAAAGTCGCTCGGGTTCGATATCGACTACCGCAAGTTGTTATCACACTTCCAGTCAAAAGGCTATCTGCTTCGCGCGTATTATTACACCGCGCTGGTCGAGGACCAGGAATATTCATCGATCCGCCCGCTGATCGACTGGCTCGACTACAACGGCTACAAGGTCGTCACAAAGCCGGCCAAGGAATTCACGGACTCGTCGGGACGCCGCAAGATCAAGGGCAACATGGACATCGAACTGACGATCGATGCCCTTGAACTGTCCGACACGGTCGACCACTACGTGATCTTTTCCGGCGACGGCGATTTCCGCGTCCTCGTCGATGCGCTGCAGCGCAAGGGCCGCAAGGTGTCGGTCATCTCGACCATGGCCTCGCAGCCCCCGATGATTTCCGACGACCTGCGCCGCCAGGCGGACCATTTCGTGGACCTGGTGTCGCTCAAGGCGGACGTCGGGCGCGATCCCTCGGAACGCCCTGCCCCGCGACGTGCCGTCGCCCAGGATGACGACGACTACGAAGACGACGACTACTGACATGACCCAGCTTCCGGCGTGCGGCGCCGACCCGTCGCGGGATTGCGCATTGTGCCCGCGCCTGCACGATTTCATTGCCGGCTGGCGGGAGCGCGAGCCCGGCTGGTACAATGCGCCGGTCCGGACGTTTGCCGATCCGCGCGGCGATGCCCATGTGCGCCTGCTGATCGTCGGCCTGGCGCCGGGCCTGCGCGGCGCCAACAGGACCGGGCGGCCGTTCACCGGCGACTATGCCGGCGACCTGCTCTACGCGACGCTCAAGGATTTCGGTTTCGCCCGCGGGACCTTCGAGGCTCGCCCGGACGACAGCCTGACGCTGACCGGAGCGGCGATCACCAACGCGGTGCGCTGCGTGCCGCCGGAGAACAAGCCGGTGGGCGCGGAGATCAACACCTGCCGACAGTTCCTGACCGCGACGATCGGGCGCTTCGAGCAGCTGCAGGCCATCGTCACGCTCGGCAAGATCGCCCACGATTCCACCGTCAGGGCGCTCGGCGGGCGCGTGGCGGCGCATCCCTTCGGCCATGGCGCGCGGACGCAGATCGGCAGCACGGCCATCTTCTCCAGCTATCACTGCTCGCGTTACAACACGAACACCGGCCGCCTGACCGAAGGCATGTTCCGCGCGGTTTTCAGCGATGTCGCCGATTTCGTCGGCTGAACCCGCGGAAACGCTTTTCACTCCACACCATCCGGCCGTCCGTGCATGACAAAGCCGGGCACGATGGTGCCCGGCTTTGCTGCGGTCGACGGTGACGTCCCTGCCGGCGTCAGTCGTCCATCCGCACTTCCTTGAGCTTGTCGATGCCCAGCGCCTTCAGCGCCAGCTTCTCGTAGAACGGCTCGGACGTCCCGGACCGGATCTTGTGCAGGAAATATTTCTCGAAACCGATCTTGGCGGCGTGGACCCACTTGCCCTGCGACGACCAGTTGACATTGCGCGGCGGCAGCTGCGGCTGGGCAACGAAGGCGATGCCACTGTCGCCGAAGTCGGCGAGGCAGACCGCGTTCCACGTGCCGCGGGCATCCGGCTTGCCGCCCTTGATGAGGTTGCCGATGTTGTGCGCAGTGGCCGTGACCATGGATTCGATCATGAAACCGGTCTTCGGTACGCCGACGGGAACCGGGGTCGGCCCCATGGGCGGAATGGCGACGCAGACGCCGATGGAGAAGACATTCTTGAAGGTCGGGTTCTGCTGATGTTCGTCCACGAGGATGAAGCCGCGCGGATTGGTCAACCCCTCGATGCCCTTGACCGCATCGACGCCGCGGAAGGCCGGCAGCATCATGGTGAAGCCGAAGGGCATGGCCTGCTCCTTCTTCACCTGGCCGTCCTCGCCCACTTCCTCGATGTGGATCGTGCCGTCCTCGACCTTCTTCACCTTGGCGTTGGTGATCCACTTGATGTGCTTTTCGCGCATCGCCGATTCCAGCAGGCCCTTGGTGTCGCCGACGCCATCCAGGCCGAGGTGGCCGATGTAGGGCTCGGAGGTGACGAAGGTCATGGGAACCTTGTCACGGATCTTGGCACGGCGCAGCGCCGTTTCCAGGATGAACAGGAACTCGTAGGCCGGGCCGAAACAGGATGCCCCCTGCACCGCGCCGACGACGACGGGCTGCGGGTTCTTCTTCAGCCGCTCCACGGCCTCGGCCGCCTGAGCGGCATGGTCGACGTGGCAGACCGACTGGGTGAAGTTCTGCGGACCGAAACCCTCGATCTCGTCGAAGGCCAGTTCCGGGCCGGTGGCAATGATCAGGTAGTCGTAGTCCAGCGAGCGGCCATCTTCCAGCTCGATGCGGTTCTCGGCCGGATGAACCCGCTTGGCGCCACCGGGTTCGAGCGCGATGCCACGCCGGCCAAAGGCCTTGACGAGATCGACCTCGATCTCCTCGGGCTTGCGCCAGCCGACCGCCACCCACGGATTGGAAGGCACGAAGGAGTACTTGTCTCCCCTGTTGACCACCGTCAGCTTGTCATTCGGCCCGAGCTGATCCTTCATCTCGTAGGCCATGATGGTGCCGCCAAGGCCGGCTCCGAGTACGACCACATGCGCCATCGCTTCCTCCTTCGTCAAAGCTTGCACGTCTTCCGTGATGCCGCGACGCCGTGCTTCAGCCGCAGCTTATTCATGCGCACCGAGGCCCGTTCCGCCTTGATGCGCGTCAATCGGTTCAGACCAGCCTGCCGCCCTGCAGGCGCCATCCCGTGACGCCGGGGCGATAGTGCACGGCGTCCTCGCGCCCGGCCTGATGCAGGGCCCGCAAGGCCATGCCGGAGCGGGCGCCGGTGGCGCAGTAGAGAATGACCGGCTTGCCGGCAGGGATGCGCGCCGGGTCGAAAGCCGAAAGAGGCACGTTGATGGCGCCCGGAATGGCACCCGAATGGAATTCGCGCACTTCGCGAACGTCGACCAGCGTGTGGGTCTTTGCCTTCAACGCAGCAAGGAAATCATCGTGGGCGATGGCGTTGTCGGACGCGCCGGACGTGAGGCGCTTCATCAAACCGGACAGCATGTTCAGGGTCTCCGAAAAATCTCGAAACCTCTATACATGAATAAATGATGATATGGAAGTGCTTTTGACACGGCTTCGCCATAGGTCGAAGGTCCGGCGTCGCGCGCCGGGTTCCCTCACCTCGTGAAGAGATCAGCCGTGGCTCTTGAGCAGACGCGCCTTTTCGCGATTCCAGTCGCGTTTCTTCTCGGTCTCGCGCTTGTCGTGGGTCTTCTTGCCCTTGGCAATGCCAAGCAGAAGCTTGGCCAGGCCGCGCTCGTTGAAATAGAGCTTCAACGGGACGAGGGTCATGCCTTCGCGGTCGGTTTCCTTGGCCAGCCGCGCCATCTCCCGCTTCGACAGGAGCAGCTTGCGCAAGCGCCGCGGCTCATGATTGAAGCGGTTGGCCTGGGTGTATTCCGGGATGTAGGAGTTGATGAGCCAGAACTCGCCGTTTTCCATGGAGGCATAACTCTCCTGGATATTGGCGGTTCCCAGGCGCAACGACTTGACTTCGGTGCCGGTCAGCACGAGACCGGCCTCGATGGTGTCCTCGATCGCGTAGGAAAACCGTGCCTTGCGGTTCTCGGCAATCACCTTGCCGTTTGTTGCCTTGACCTTTGCCATTCCGGTTAAATGCGTTCGCCAGCCCGTCAGTTCAACAGGCCGAGGTCGCGCATGGCCTTGTCCATGGCCGTCGCGCCGGCTTGCGAGACCGGCATCATGGGCAGGCGCAGGGTGTTCTCCATGCGGCCAAGCCGCGAGAGGCCGTACTTGGCGCCGGCCACACCGGCTTCCGTGAAGATGGCCTTGTGCAAGGCCATAAGCCGGTCCTGCATGTCCAGCGCCTTGTCCCATTCGCCGGCCAGCGTTGCTGCCTGGAACTCGGCGCAGAGCCGCGGTGCGACATTGGCCGAAACCGAGATGCAGCCGACACCGCCATGGGCATTGAAGCCGAGCGCCGTGCCATCCTCGCCGGACAACTGGACGAAGTCCTTGCCGCAGGCGAGGCGCTGCTCGGTGACCCGTTCGATCTTGCCCGTGGCATCCTTCACGCCGGCGATGTTCTTGAAGTCATGCGCCAGGCGGCCCATCGTTTCCGGCGTCATGTCGATGACCGAGCGCGGCGGGATGTTGTAGATGATGATCGGCAGCGACGTGGCACGGGCAACGGCGGCGAAGTGCTCGTAGAGCCCCTGCTGGCCGGGCTTGTTGTAATAGGGCGTGACGACCAGCACAGCGGACGCGCCGACTTCCTCGGCATGCTCGACGAGGCCGATCGCCTCACGCGTGTTGTTGGAGCCGGCCCCGGCAATCACCGGCACGCGGCCGGCGGCGGTCTGGACACAGAGCTCGACCACGCGGCGGTGCTCGTCATGGCTCAGCGTCGGGCTTTCACCGGTGGTGCCGACGGGCACCAATCCGTTGGAGCCTTCCGCGATCTGCCATTCCACCAGGTCGACGAAGGCTTTCTCGTCCACGGCGCCACTGGCAGTGAAGGGCGTGACGAGGGCCGGGAACGAGCCTTTGAACATGGTGGGTGACTCCAGGAAATCAGTCTTGGTTGAACCTCCCCCCGCCGGACAATTCCGGCCGGGTCGGCAGGCGCGGCACCATAGTCTTGCCATGCGCGTGCGGCAAGAGCGGTTTCGTGGCGTTGTGTGACCTTTCCGGAAACCCGGGCAACCAATGGTTAACCATGTTTTCACACGCCGCAGGCAAACTGGCGTTTTCCTCGTCGGCAGCCGGTCCGGACCGGTGAGCGGCGATGGTGTCCCGACTGACGCGAAGGAGCGGACCCGAGATGATCAGCACCCGCGTGCTCCTGCCGGCCCTGGCCGGCATGCTGGCGCTGTCGGCGGCGGTCACGACGGCGATGCAGGTGCGCGACAAGGCCACGCCCGAGACGCCTCCGGCCACCCTGGCGCAGCCGGAAGAGGTCTCGCCGCTGCGTGCCGGCCTCGATGCCCTGTCATCGAGCGATGTCGATGCCGCGCTCGCGGCCCGTGACAGCCTGCCGGCGGATACGCTGGACCGCCGCATTCTCACCTGGGCGACGGCCCTTTACGGCGGCGCGACCCTGTCAAGCATCCAACTGAAGACCGCCATGCAGGACCTGCAGGGATGGCCGGGCCTTGGTGCCGTTCGCCGTCATTACGAGCGGGCACTGGCACGCGAAGCGCCGGCTCCGGCAACCGTCCTTGCCGCGTTTTCCGCCCAAGCTCCCGAGACGACAGACGGCGTGACACTGCTTGTGCGCGCACTGCTGGCCAGCGGTGAAACCGCGAAGGCGACCGCCCTGCTGGGAGATTTCTGGCGCGACACGAAGCTCGACGCGACCGATGAACTGGCGATCCTCAACGAGTTCGGAGCGCTGATCGACAAGGCCGACGACTGCTACCGCCAGGAATTCATGCTCTACGAGGACCGGGTTCGCTCGGCCGGACGCGTGGCCGAGCGATGCGGGCGCCCTGCCCTTCAGGAGGCCTGGGCAGCGGTCATCCGCGGCCAGCGGGACGCTGCACGGCTGCTGGCCGCCGTGCCGGAGGCGGAACGCAGCGCGGGCTACAGCTATGCACTGGCACGTTTCCTGCGCAAATCCGGCCAGTTTGCGCAAGCGGCCGAGGTGATGGCCAAGGCACCGGCCGATGCCGCCAAACTGATCGATCTCGACCAGTGGTGGGTCGAGCGGCGCGCGCTGGCGCGTGAACTCATCGACCTGAAGAAATATCGCGCGGCCTACCGGATCGCTGCCGGACAACGCGGCGGCAAGCCGGGCACGGTGGCCGACGCGGAATTCCATGCCGGCTGGATCGCGCTCACCTTCCTCAAGGATGCCAAGGCGGCGGCCGTTCACTTCGCGACCATAGCAGAGATTGCCGACGGGCCGATCTCGAATGCACGGGCGCAATACTGGCTTGGCCGAGCGATCGAAGCCGGCGCGTCCGGCGAAGCGGAACCGCACTATCGGCTGGCCGCGCATTTCGGCACCACTTTCTATGGGCAGCTCGCTGCGGCGCGCCTGGGGATGGACCAGTTGCCCATCGAACCGCCGACCGCCAGCGACGAAGACCGGGCCCGGTTCGACGCCCGGCCTGCCGTGCAGGCCATCGGGCGGCTTGAACAGGTCGGCCACGGCTGGCGCGCCGGCCTGCTCTACCGGGACCTGGCCGGCGACCTGACCAGCCCCGGGGAAATCGCGCTCCTTGCTGGCATGGCCGAGGCGCGCAGCGATCATTACACCGCCCTGCGCGTCGGCAAGATCGCGGCGAACCGGGGCATCGACGTCGGCGGTCTCGCGCATCCCACCGGGGCCATTCCCGCCGACGCAGCCATTGCGGCGCCCGACAAGGCGCTCGCCTACGCCATCGCTCGCCAGGAAAGCGAATTCAACACCGGTGCCGTGTCCCATGCGGGTGCACGCGGACTTCTGCAACTGATGCCCGGCACGGCACGCGAAATGGCAAGCGAGGTCGGCCTTGCCTATTCCGGCGACCGGCTGACCAGCGATCCGGCCTACAACGCGACGCTGGGTTCGGCCTATCTCGCCCGCCAGATGGACCGGTTTTCCGGCTCCTACGTCCTGACCTTCATCGGTTACAACGCCGGACCACGCCGCGCGCAGGAGTGGATCGGACGTTACGGCGACCCGCGCGGTCAGCCGATCGACGCCGTGGTCGACTGGATCGAGCGCATTCCCTACGGCGAGACACGCAATTACGTGCAGCGCGTGATGGAGAACCTGCAGGTCTACAAGCAGCGCCTGACCGGCCATGCCGACGTTGTGAAGGACCTGACGGCCGGATGATACCCGGCCATCGCCAGCAAAGCCGGGTCGACCTTGCCAGCCTGTTGCGCTAAGCAAAAGCGCGACCCGCCCGGCCGGTTTCATGGCCTCACCATTCGAACCTTTTGTCCAAGTTTGCCCGCATGACTGACACAGACGGCTTTTCCGACTTCTCCTACAGCGCGAAAGACGGGTTGCGCCTGCATGCCCGCATCTATGGCGAGGCGATGCCCGGCGCTCTTCCCGCCATCTGCCTGCCGGGACTGACGCGCAATGCGCGCGACTTCCATGCACTGGCATTGCTGCTTTCGCGCGATCCCAAGACCCCGCGCCAGGTCGTCGCGTTCGATTTCCGCGGCCGCGGCGAGTCGGCCTACGATCCGGACTGGACGCATTATGACGCCCTGGTCGAGGCCGATGACGTGCTCGCCGGCCTGGCCGCCATGGGGGTGGAGCATGGCGCCTTCATCGGCACGTCGCGTGGCGGACTGGTGATGCATGTGCTGGCCGGGATGCGGCCGGGCGTCATGAAGGCCGGGATCCTCAACGATGTCGGGCCGGTGATCGAGGGCGAAGGCCTGACGCAGATCCGAACCTATCTCGAGCGCGCGCCCAAGCCCTCGAGCTGGGACGAGGCGAAGGCGATCGTCGCGCAGACGATGGAGATCGGCTTTCCCGCGCTCGGACCCGACGACCACGAACGCGCCACGCGGGCCATCTACCGCGACGACAACGGGCGCCCGGTGCCGGACTACGACCCCAACCTGCTCAAGACCCTGACCGGGCTGGATCTCTCCAAGCCGCTGCCCGTGCTCTGGCCGCAGTTCATCGGGCTGACGGCAATGCCGCTGATGGTGATCCGCGGTGAGCTGTCACGGCTGCTTTCGGAGCGCACGATCGACGAGATGGCGGGCTATGCGCCCTCCCTGGAACGGGTGACCGTGGCCGGCCAGGGGCATGCGCCATTCCTGGAAACGGGCGACCTCCCCGCCATTATCGGCACGTTCCTGGCGCAGGTGGACCGCGGCAAGGCGCGGGCGGCCAGAGACAGGCCGCCTCGCTGACCGGTTGCCTCACGCGCCCTTCTTCCGTGCCCTCGCCTTCCCGGTGACGGCCGGGCGCTTGCGCGGCTTCCGTGCGGACGCGGCCGCCGCGAGGGTGCCGGCCTTCCCGACCCAGTCCTCGCGGGCGGCACGGCCCGGAAAGCCCAAGGCCTGCGACACCCAGGCCGCTTCATCCGCGCTCCACGCGGCGATCTGGTCAACATGGAAGATGCCGAGATCGAACAGTTTCGTCTCGATGGCCTTGCCAATGCCGGAGATGGCCGTCAGATCGTCGGCCTTGCCGCGGCGCGGGCGCTTGAGGACCGGCGGCTTCTTTCCTACTTCCGGGATGGCCGACGGCTGGCCGCCACCCGATGTTTCCACCTCGCCCCTGTCGACCCGGCGGGAAAAGCCGGTTTCCCCGCCCTTTGCCAGGATGGCGGCCTGGCTGACCCAGTCCTCGCGCTCGATGCGGCCCGGAAAGGCCAGCCGCTCGCCCCAGGCCTGCTGGTCTGCAGCAGACCAGGCGGCGACCTGGGAGAAGGACGTGATGCCCTCGGCGTTCAGCCGCGCCTCGTTCTGGCGTCCGATGCCGCGGATCCGCTTCAGGTCATCCCGGGTTCCGGCGGAAGCCGCGGCCGGCGCCGATGCCGTTGTCCGCTTGCGGTCCGGTTTCGGCTCAGGCGCTTCCGGCGCGACAGGAGCGATGGCCGCAGCCGGCGCCATGACCGGCTCTGCGGCTGTCTTTTCAGGCGGCACTGCTTCAGCCGTGGCGAGCGTGTTAACAGGTGCCGGCGGCGCAGAAACGGGTTCGGCTGGCGCGGTGCGGACCGGCTGGCGGGATGCCGTGGCCATGGCGAGGGGCTCCGACGGCCGCACCTCTTCGTTGGCCGTGCCGAAGGCACGCTTGAGCAGGCTGCCAAGAATGCAGCCGACGATGAAGGCGATCAGCAGCAGGAGCCCGGTCTGGATGATGAATGCCGTCATGGCCGTCAGTTTCTCCCCTTCTTCGCCTTCACACGCGTTTTCGGCAGGTCATCCATCCGGTAATCACGCCTGCAAACAAGGCGATGAACAGGAAAAACCAGAGGTCGGACACAAGGTACCACATCGGTTCATTCCTCCTGCTGCCCGGTGACCCGGAACTCGATCCGGCGGTTGCGCGCCTTGTTTTCCGGCGTGTCGTCGGGCGCGACGGGCGCCGTTTCGCCGTATCCGACCGCCGTCATCCGGGAGGCCGGAACACCGGCGCGCACCAGGGCCTCGACCACGGCGCCGGCACGCGCCTCCGACAAGGCCATGTTCTGCTGGTCGTCCCCGTCGGAATCGGTATGGCCGGCCACCTCGATCGCCGACGTGGTACAGCGGATGGCGACGCCGGCCAGCCGGTCGATCATGCCCAGCGAATCGGCGTCAAGCGACGCGCTGCCGGTATCGAAATAGATGCGGTTGCCGCCGAGGATGGCGTCGAAGCCCTGCTGGCAGGCTTCGGCCTGCAGCGGTCCGGCCGCCGCCGCGGGAGCCGGCTCGACGGACGATGCCAGGGACAGCCCTTCCGGCAGGGCAGCGCGCAGGCTGGCGGCGAGTGCATCCGGTTCCGTCATGGACCGGGCTTCCCCTTTCAGCGTGACGGCGCCGCTGGAAAAGGCAACCTCGCCCGCAGCCATGCGGACCAGCGCCTGCATGGCCGCGACGGCCGCAGCTTCGAAGCCGTCCGGCGCGCCCTTGCCCGGCTTCTGGGCGTCGCGGACATTGCCCGGCCCGACCATGCGCGCCGCGCGCGCCGCAAGCCGCTGTCCGGCTGCCTCGTCCGGCACGGCGCCGGAGAGCGCGAGACCGTTTCCGTCCGTCGTTGCCTGCCAGGACCAGGGCGGCTCCGGCAAGACGATCTCCGACGAGGCGATCTCGAGGCCGTCGGGCGCGGCCTTCAGCGCCGCCTCGGCGCGGGCTTTCGTCGCTTCATCGGCTGCGAGGCCGCTGAACTGCAGGCTTGAGCCGGTAAGCACCATCCGCCCGCGGCGAAGCTGGGCCAGCGCCTGAAGCGCCTGTCCGGCAAAGGCCGGAAAGGCCTGCGGCGCCCCGGCGCCAATCCGCAGGCGGTTGTCGACCTGCGCGCCCGGCGCCTGCCCGGACATCGTCGCGACCATGGCATCGCGCGCCGCTGGCGTCGGGGCGAAGCCTTCCAGCAAGACGGCATCGCCATCCTTCATGGCGGACAGCACGTAATCGCCCTCGACCGGCGCCGGCTCGACGGCGATCACGCCCGCGGTCAGGCCGGCGGGCAGCACCGTCGCGCCAAGGCCGACGAGCGCCTCGTAGGCGTCGATGTCGGCCGCAGTCCCCTTCAGCGAAAAGCTGCCGGCTTGCGCCACGGCCTCGCCGTGGGCCAGTTCTGCCAGTTTCTCCATGGCGAATTCGGCCTGCGCGGTGTAGCTCTCCGGCGCGCCGCGCGCGAGGGTCATCGCATCGGTGATCTTCAGGCCGGGAAACTGCGCCGCCGCGGCATCCACGACAGCCAGGTGGGCCGCGCGCTGCGGGAAATGCCCGGACAAGGTGATGCCATCGGCGTTCTTGGTGGCGGAAAACCGGTACGGATCGGCCAGGTCTGCCAGGGTGGTCTCATCGACGACGGTTCGCACGCCATAGGCGGAGGCGACCTGGCGCAGCGTTTCGGCACGAGCCTCTTCGTCCGGCGCGACGCCGGAAAGAACGACATCGCGGGCGTTGTAGCGGACCGTGGCCCAATGGTCCTTGCCGAGTGCGTGGGCGACCTTGGCCGCGAGGTCGCTTTCGACCGGGGAAACCCGGACCCAAACCGCCAAGACGGTCAAAAGAACCGTGGAGAGGATCGCCGGCCAAACCCATCGTTTCCAGTCAAACATCGTCACCCCCGATGACGGAACCCGCCGCAAGCCAGCGTTTCACCCATGGCGCAACTTTAAGACAGGCGGCGGTGAGCGCAAGTACCAGGGGGAGAACCGGCGTGCAAAACGAAAAGGGCCCGGCATCGCTGCCGGGCCCGGATCGTGCTGAACCGTCGAGGATCAGAAGTAGCGGGTGAAGCGCACGAAGCTCGACAGCGAGCCGGAAAGGCCGTCCGCCTTGGTGTAGACCGACTCGGTGCGGACCTCGAAGTTCTGGACCGGGGTCCAGACCGTCGACAGTTCGGCTGCCCAGGCATCCGGCGAGCCGGCCAGGGCATAGTTGGTGTCGTTGAAGTACTGGAAGCCGACGGAGGCCGAGAACGTGTCGGTGAAGACGTGGTTGTAGGAGGCCAGGACCGACCACTCGGACCCCACGGCATAGGCGTTCGGCGTGTCGGCGTAGAAGCCGAGCAGGCGCAGCGACGAGCCGTTCATGTTGGGGATGTTGTACTGCATGCCGAGTTGCGCGGACCAGCCGCCCTGGCGGCCGGGCAGGATGAGGTAGTCGTTGTCGTAGGCGACCTTGGCCCAGGCACCGCCCCAGCCGGCGTTGTAGGACAGGACGCCGACAACATCGGGAACCCAGTCCGTCGCGGCCGGGCCTTCGTCATGCTCGAGCGAGAGCGTGGCGGCAAAACCGTTGGCCGAAAAGGTGTAGTTGACCTGGTGGCGAAGCTGGTAGGCGTAGTAGAGGCCGCCATCGGAATGGGAGCCATAGACCGCCACGCCGGCGTTCATCGAATCGACCCAGGCCGACTCGGTGTAGCCCATGCGCAGGCCGCCGAGTTCGAGGTAGGCCTGGTTGAAGGCGACGTTGCCGTCGATGTTGGTGCCCCAGGTGCCCTGGAGGCGGATGTAGGAGCGCAGCGTGCCCCACTCAGTGTCCGAGCGGGCGTCGATGTTGAGGCGGCCGCGGGTCGCCACGTTGTACCCGCCGTAGCCGAAGCCGTGGTAGCCGGGCGTGTCGGTGATGGCGAGGCCACCGTCGCGGTCGCTGGTGCCACCGACCTGGAAGTAGACATAGCCGTTGATCGACAGGCAGGTCTCCGTCCCGGGGATGTAGAAGAAGCCCGCGCCGTAGGCATCGCAGACCTTCACATATTCGACCGGTTCGGGTTCGTAGACAACCGCGTCGGCAGCACGGGCGCCGGAAACGGCAGCCAGCGCCGCCGCGGAGCCAAGAAGAAGGCCCTTGAATGTCATCGTCAGTCTCTCCGTTCAAGATGCCCCGCCATGCCGGCCGGGGTCGATTGTTTGTTGCCTGTGGCGCCGCCGCCTTCTGGAGCCGGGAGGCGCTGACCAGCACCTCACTGGCCGCCAAGCGTTGCTGCGGGATTTGAATTTCGGCAATCGCTTTTTTAGCCGGAGAATCACAAGGATCAGCCACTGTTGCTGCGACGCAACATAGCCGGCAAAAAACCAAGCCAAGTCATTGGCAATTGCCTTTTTTCTAGGCTGAGCCCGGTAGCCTCGCCTTCCCCAGAGGAAGATCGCGGCCACGGCTCACGACCCGCCAGGCAAGGGGCGTTCGAAAGGGTTCGCCGCGGCTCCGGCTTCATCCCTGGCCGGGATTGCGCGCAGGTTGCGCCAGGGTGGCGCGCAGCGGCAAAGCCCCGGCGATTGGCAGCGGGGTGCTTGCGGTGTCAGCCGGCCTGGCCAGCCAACGTGTTTCCCCGGTTCTGTTCCAGGGGCGGCACGGGAACGGACGGCCGGCGTCTCTCGACGACCCGGAATGCCTCCAGCACGTTGACGCAGGCGTCGAGGTCGTTGGCGGCCAGGTGGGCGTAGCGCATGGTCACGTGGAGGGTCTGGTGGCCGAGCCACATCTGCACGCGCCGGATATCGACCCCGCCCTTGACGAGACGCGATGCGCAGGTGTGGCGCAGGACGTGCGGAACGACGTCGGCGTCGGCGCCGAGGCCGCATTCCTTCTTGGCCTTGTTCCAGACGAACCGGAACCCCTGCTGGTTGAGCATCACGAAGGGGCCGCGCAGTCCCCTGCCCCGGCGCTCGTCGAGCACATCGAGCGCCCGTCGCGTCAGGGGCACGGTGCGGCTGCGATTCGACTTGGTGACCCAGAACGTGGCGCGGCCATCGTGGATGTCGTTCCAGGTGAGCGCAAGCGCCTCGCCGAGGCGTGCGCCGGTATCGACCAGGAACACGGCCAGCCGCCAGGCATCGCGGCTATGGGCGCATAGGGATGAAAAGAGACGCTCCTCCTCCTCGGTTTCGAGGAAGCGGATCCGACCCTGCCGTTCCTTTTGCCGCCGGAACTCCGGCAGGCCGACAATATCGCCCATCTTGCGCGCCTTGCGGAGCAGCTTGCCGAGCGCCGCCATCTTGCGGTTGATGGTGGCGTTGGAATTGCCCTTCGCACGAAGGCTACCGGTGACGTCATCAAGCATGTCCTCGGAAAAGATACTGAAGGCCTGCCGCCTGAGCAGCAAGTCGATCTCATCGAGGAAAGCGGCCACGTGGCGCTTGTGCTGACCCTCTTCCCAGAGAACATCCAGGTAGAGGCCGGCCAGGTCGCCAACGGTCACGCTCTGCACAACCTTGATTCGCGGGCCCGGGCCCGATGCCCGGTGTCCGGCCGGTGCAAGCACCCGCCGCCGCAATCCGATTCGTCTTTCACTCACGGCGTTCCACCCCAACGCTGAGATATCCGCCCTTTCCGAACGCCGGGATGGCCGCACAACCATGCCCGAGACATCATTCTTCCAGGACCGCACACAGCCTCCCGTAATCGAAGGAATGCCCCGCGTCGAGACGGGATTTCGGCTCCCAGCCGCCCCCGGTTCAACAGGCATTGCTTCAAGAACTTGGATTGCCACGTGCTTTTCGCCGAAAGCCCCCGGTCTCCTTTCGCATGATTTTATCTGGATAAGGCAGAAGGGCGCCGGCCTTGGCCGGCCGGCGCCCCTCCAGGATCACATCAACCGATCTTCCGATCAGAAGTAGCGGGTGAAGCGCACGTAGCCGGACACGGTGCCCTTCGAGTTGAGCGCGTTGTCGTCCTGGTAGGCGATTTCCGAGCGCACTTCGAAGTTCTGAACCGGGGTCCAGATCATGGAGAGCTCGCCGACGTAGGAGTCGACGCCCGACTTGGTTTTCGTGCCGGCCATGTAGTGGTCCATGTTGTACTGGAAGCCTACCGACGCCGAGAAGGTATTCGAGAACACATGGCTATAGGATGCCAGGATCGAGTACTTGGCAGCGCCATAGGCCGCATTGGTCGCACCGCTCGCCACGCCATAGGCGTTGTCACGATCGGCGTAGTAGCCGATCAGGCGGAGGTTATCGCCACCCATGTTCGGCACGTTGAACTGCGTGCCAACCGAAGCGGCGACACCGCTCATCGACTCATCGTAGGCCACCTTGGCCCAAACGGCACCCCATCCGGCATTGTAAGCCAGCTTGCCGACCACATCCGGCGTCCAGTTGGAGGCATTGGCGCTGGCATCGTCATGCTCCAGCGAGATCGTGCCGGTCATGCCGTTGAGGCCAAAGGTGTAGGCGATCAGGTGACGCTGCTGGTAGCCGTAGTAAAGACCGGTGTCGGAATGCGAACCCCAGTTGGACGCGCCGCCGTTCTGCGTCTGGCTCCAGGCCGATTCCGTGTAGCCCATGCGCAGGCCGCCGAGCTCGATGAGAGCCTGGTCAAGCTTGGCCGCACCGTCACCATTGGTGCCCCACTGACCCTGGACACGAATGAGGGAGCGCAGCGTGCCCCACTCGGTATCCGAACGCGCATCGACGTTCAGGCGGGCGCGGGTGTGGAGAACGTAGCCGTCATTCATCGCGTCGCCGTAAATGGACGAGTTGACGTCATTGGTGTTGTTGCGGGTGTGACCACCGACCTGCATGCGGACATAGCCGTTGATCGACAGGCAGGTCTCGGTGCCCGGGATGTAGAAGAAGCCAGCGCCGTAAGCATCGCAGACGCGGACATACTCAACCGGCTCCGGCTCGTAAACGATCGCGTCGGCGGCCTGGGCGGCGGAAGCGGCGACCATGGCAGCCGCGGAGCCGAGAAGAAGGCTCTTGATGTTCATTGTTGACCTCCAGTCAACGATGAACCGGAATGAGGCCGAATCCGGCCGGCGAAAGGCCCTATCCTTTTGATCTGTTTTTTCTTTTTATCGTTCGAGCTCCCCCTTGCCAGGCGATCGCGGCAGCAAGTGGCGCGATGGAGGGGTCATGGAGGCCTGTCTACCGGGCCATGACAGCGCGCCCGCGCCGTCGGAGCGGTGAGCGAAGCGTACCGGCGTGAGACAAGGGAAATGGCGGCGCGTTCAGGATCCGTTCGAACTCGAAGGCGCAGGCCGCGACGGCGGCCCGGGCTTCCGCCCGCCCCGTCGGAGCCGTGAGCGAAGCGTACCGGCGTGAGACAAGACAAATGGCGGCGCGTTCAGGATCCGTTCGAACCCGAAGCCGGAGGCCGCGACGGCGGCCCGGGCTTTCGCCCGCCCCGTCGGAGCCGTGAGCGAAGCGAACTCGCGTGAGACAAGGGAAATGGCGGAGAGGAAGGGATTCGAACCCTCGAGACGGTTTCCCGTCTACTCCCTTAGCAGGGGAGCGCCTTCGACCACTCGGCCACCTCTCCGTTGCGCGGTGGATAAAGAAAAGCCCCCGCGGAATCAACAAGGCAATCGAGCCGGACTGCATTTTCTTCTGTCGCTCGCGCGCGAGGCCTGGCACGCCAGCGCACTGTGGCGCTTCCGCAACGCCGGCCCGGCCGGGGACGGCGAATCCCGCCCTGCCGCGCACCGGCTCACGCGCCCGTGTGGTATGGCAACGGAAGGCGCGCCCGCGGGACACCAGGGCCGATTCCCGCGATTCTCCCGTGATTCCGCGCTTTTTCGCTTGAACCGGCCCGGCATGGCATCACGAAAAGCGGGAAAATGGCCGAGTTCGTTAACAGGACGTTACCGACCCCACCGAAATCGTGTCATTTGTGCAACAAGCCCCATGCATCGGCACCGGGGGGAGGTTTTCGGGTGACGATCTTTGTTGAACGCCGCAACCGCATGCGTATTGTCAGCCTCGAAGAAGGGGCGCGGACAGCGCGTCTTTTTCGGAATTGGGGATGGGGCAGGGAAACGCTGTCCTTCAGCTAAAGTACCCAGACCCGTTATTAACTTTGACTGGAGGTCAACAATGAACATCAAGAGCCTTCTTCTCGGCTCCGCGGCTGCCATGGTCGCCGCTTCCGCCGCTCAGGCTGCCGACGCTGTCGTGTACGAGCCCGAGCCGGTTGAATATGTCCGCGTCTGCGATGCTTACGGCGCTGGCTTCTTCTACATCCCGGGCACCGAGACCTGCCTCTCCATCTCCGGCTACGTCTGGCTGCAGGTTGGTGGCGACTCCTACCGCAACGCTCTCGACACGACCCCGTACTACGGTGGCCAGGTCGGCAACGCCGGTTACGATCTCAACACCCGCGCCCGCCTGAACATCGATGCCCGTTCGGACACCGAGTGGGGCACGCTGCGTTCGTACATCCGTCTGCAGGGCACCTGGGGCTCCAACGCCGACGGCAACACCACCTTCGACCAGGCCTTCCTCGAGCTCGGCGGCCTGCGCATGGGTTACACCGAGTCCGCTTGGGCCCAGACGCAGAACGGCGGCGCTTCCAACTGGGGTTCGCACTCCTGGGGTGGCATGTACTACGGCTACCAGCAGCGTCACCTGATCGCCTACACGTTCTCCGGCAACGGCTTCGCCGCCACCCTCTCGCTCGAGCATGACGAAGGTCCGGCTGCTACCGACTGGACCCCGGACGTGGTCGGCAAGGTTGCCTACAACGCCGGTTGGGGCGCTGTGTGGGCCAAGATCGGCTGGGACAACGCCGGTGCTGTGACCGCTTCCGGTCGTGGCTGGGGCGCTTCGGTCGGCATGCAGTACAACATCCCGAACATGGCTGGCGACAGCCTGCGCCTGATCTACTACTATGCTGACAGCCCGAACGCCTACGCTGTTGGCGGTCCGGTCGGCGGTCTGGCCGTCCCGGGTGTTGCTTACGAGCACTCCATCCTGGCTTCGTACAACCACGTGTTCTCGCCGACCTTGAGCGCTTCGGTTGCCGTCCAGTACTTCGCCAACGTCTACGGCGCCGTCACCGGCACCAAGTACACGAACGACGCCTGGGCTGGTGAGCTGTCGATCGTCTGGACCCCGGTCCAGAACTTCGAAGTTCGCACCGAGCTGAACTACACCGACGCCACTGCCGGTTCGCTCGCCACGGGCGATGCCGACGGCACGATGTCGGGCTTCATCCGCTTCACCCGTTACTTCTAATAGAAGTACGGTTGGACGAGTTGAGCGGGGCGCTTCGGTGCCCCGCTTTTCTTTTGTGCATCTGAACTCCCGTTTGCTTCCGCACGGTTGCGCCATGCAGCCCTGTCATCGCCCTCCCCCCTTTCCCGCCGGAGCCTTCCGGCCATGACCGGCACGGCAAACCGCATTCCTGCTTCCAGCGGGGCGGCGGTCTTGGTAAACCGTCCTGAACCGGAGGAGGATCGCCATGCCGCTTCGCCCGCAGACAACGCCGCTGGTCGGCTCACTGCCCGCCACCGTGCCCTTCGTCGGGCCGGAAACGCAGGAGCGCGCGCGCGGAAAGCCCTTCGCCGCGCGACTCGGCGCCAACGAGAACGGATTCGGCCCGTCGCCGAAGGCCGTGGCCGCGATGGCGGCTGCGGCGCCGGAGATGTGGAAATACTGCGACCCGGAGAATCACGACCTTCGCCACGCGCTGGCGGCCCACGCGGGCGTGGCCCCGGCCAACATCATGGTCGGAGAAGGTATCGACGGCCTGCTGGGCCTGGTGGTCCGCCAGTACGTGGAGGCGGGACAGCCGGTCGTCACATCCCTTGGCGCCTATCCGACCTTCAACTACCACGTGGCCGGGTTCGGCGGCCGGCTCGTCACCGTTCCTTACGCGGAGGACCGGGAAGACCCCCAGGCGCTGCTCGACGCGGTGGCGCGCGAGGGTGCTGGCCTGGTCTATTTCGCCAACCCGGACAATCCCATGGCGAGCTGGCACGACGCCGGCGCCGTGCAGGGCTTCATCGAGGCGCTGCCGGCGACGACCATGCTGGTCCTCGACGAGGCCTATGGCGAGTTCGCGCCTGACGGCACGCTGCCGGCGATCGACACGTCGCGCCCGAACGTGCTGCGCATGCGTACGTTTTCAAAAGCTTACGGCCTTGCTGGCCTGCGCTGCGGCTATTGCATAGGCGAGGCCGAGGCGATCACGTCGTTCGACAAGGTGCGCAACCATTTCGGCGTCACGCGCATGGCGCAGGCCGCCTGCCTGGCCGCGCTGCAGGATGGCGACCACCTGGCGAAGACCATCACCAACGTGGACGCCGCGCGCCACCGCATCGGCGCCATCGCGGCGGACAGCGGGTTGACCGCCCTGCCCTCGGCCACGAATTTCGTGACCATCGATTGCGGCCGCGACGGCGCCTTCGCCCTCTCGGTCATGAACGGGCTCGTCGAACGCGGCGTGTTCGCACGCAAGCCGATGGCGCCCGGCCTCGACCGTTGTATCCGGATCTCCTGCGGTCCCGAAAAGGAGCTGTCGCTCTTTGCCGAGGCCCTGGCCGAGACGCTCGCAACGGTCCCCGCCTGACGGTATCAGCCGGCGGGCGGTGGCGCGGCGCGGAAACTCGCCACCCGGTCTTCCGCGCCCTTGGCCATGGTTGCGGCCTGATCCGTCAGGATCCGGTCGTAGAGGGCAATGTCAACCGGGTGCAGCAGTGACCGGGCACCGGCGATGTTGGTCCAGCCGCCGCAATCATCGACGCCTCGCACCAGCATGGCGTAGTCGCGCCCGCCCGCCTGTTCACGCACGCCCGGCGTGACGTAGCGGATCACGAGGCCGATGCGCCGGTCATCGGAGAGGTTCGGCCCGGAGGCATGGAAGCAGCGGCCGTGATGCAGCGACATCTCGCCGGGCCGGAGCGGGCCGAAAACCGCCTTCGTCTCGTCCACGCCGGCGATTTCCTGGCCGCGCGACAGCAGGTTGTCCTCCGAGAAGGTGTCATTGTGGGCGACGATGCCGCCCTGGTGGCTGCCCGGCAGGAAACGCATGCACCCGGCCTCCACCGTGACGTCGGTCAGCGCCAGCCAGGCCGTCACCTCGTCATCGGTCTCGCCCATTCCCCAATAGGTCAGGTCCTGGTGCCAGGTGACGATCTTGCGGGTACCGGGCTCCTTGATGAACAGTTCGACCGACCAGGCCAGCAGGTTCGGGCCGAGGATCGTCTCCACCGCGTCCAGGATGGCCGGCGTGCGGGCCATGCGGGCCAGCAAGGGAATGACCACGTGCCCATTGGTCCGCATGAACCGGCCCACGGGGCGTCCGGCGACCCCGTCAGGGTGGTCGCGCTCGATGGTTTCGATCTCGTCGCGAATCGCACGCGCCTCTGCAGCCGTGAAGACCGGCACACCGGCCAGAAAGCCGTCACGCGCATATGCCGCGCGCTGATCCTCGTTGAGTTCGGGCATGTATCTCTCCTCCGCTTCCTCGATGCGACGATACTGCGGCGCGGGGCAGCGGGATAGGGGCCACCGGCGCAAAGCCTTGCGATTTCGTCGCAACTGCCTTGCAACGAAAGCGGGTATTTTCACGCGAAAATTGCGCTAACCTGCCTCCGGAATCAACTCTGCGAGGACCAACATGCAAGCCTTCCTGAACCGCTACGCAACACCGCTGACAACCGGCCTGTTCCTCGTTTCCCTGGTCTCGGGCATTGCCTTGTTCTTCCACTGGGGCGGAGCCACTTTTCACGGCATGCACGAATGGCTGTCGATGGTGCTGATCGCGCCGTTCCTGCTGCACATCTGGCGCAACTGGCGCGCGTTCCTGACCTATTTCAAGCGTCCGCCCATGGGACTGGCGCTGGGCGCATCGCTGGCCGCGGCCGTGGCCTTCGCCGTTCCGACCCTGACAGGCGGCGATCGCGGCGGGGTCAATCCGCGGGCGGTCATCGGCCTGATCGGCAACGGCACGGTGGCCCAGGTGGCGCCGCTGGTGGGCCATACACCGGATACGCTGGTTTCGGCACTGAAGGAAAAGGGAATTGTCGCCACGGCGGACCAGACACTGGCCACGGCAGCCGAAGCGGCCGGCAAGTCCTCCATCGACGCGGTTGCGGCCGTCATGGCCGCAAAGCGGTAGCTGCCGACGACGACGCCGGCCACTTGAACGGGCTTCGCGAGGAAGCGGAGCGCGACCTGTTCGCGCCGGAAAAGGATGTCGGGCACTGGCTGGGCTATATCGACCAGCATTTCGCCGACCAGCAGAAACCCCGCTGAACGGCCTCAGCGCTGCTCCTTGAGCGTCGCATAGAGCTGTTCGACGTCCCTGCGCAGGCACAGCACCGTGCCCGATGTCATGGCTGCGGCCGCCCCGGCGGCAAGGCCGTATTCGAACGCGTCGCGCACGGTCCAGCCATCTGCCAGCTTGAGCACCATGGCGGCAACGAAACTGTCTCCGGCGCCGACGGCCGAGCGGGTCCGGACATAGATCGGCGGCAGGCGGGAAATGCCGTCCCTGTTGGCAAGAAACGCACCGTCGCGGCCCATGGTGACGGCGATGTTCTCGGCGGCACCCGACTGCACGATTTCCAGCGCAACCTCGGCGGCGCTGTCATCGTCGAGCTTGCGCCCGGCATGGGCCGACAGTTCTCCAATGCTCGGCTTGAGCAGGAATACGCTCGATTTTTCAAGAGCTTCGGTAAGTGCCGGGCCGGACGTGTCGAGCACGAAACGGGCGCCGTTGGCCCGCGCGATGTCGGCCATGCGGGCGTAGACATCCGCCCCGCATCCCCGCGGCAGGCTGCCCGACGCCACCACATAGCCTTCGCGGAAATCCCGCAGCAGGTCGAAGACCGGCGCCAGTTCGTCCTCCGTCACCTCCGGACCTTCCGGCACCGCGCGATATTCGAACCCGGTCTCTTCCTCGAAGATGGTCACGGAAATGCGGACGGACCCCCGCATGGGAAACCCGTGCAGCGTGATGCCGGTGCCGGCCAGCAGGCTTTCGAACACCGGCCCGGTCGCGCCACCGGCCAGATAGGCCAGGTCCACCTTGCCGCCCAGTTCCGCGATGACGCGGGCAACGTTGGTTCCGCCGCCGCCGGGGAAAACCTGCTGGTTGCGGGTGCGTATCTTCAATGTCGGCTGAACGCGCGCGGCGTCCGACGACATGTCGAGGGTGGGATTGAGGGCGATGGCGAGGATCGGGGTCATGGCTGCTATACTGGCTGGAATCTCAAATAGTATCTTGAACCCTGCCGGCATGACGGCGCAATGACCAAGCGCAAACCGGGATGCGAAATCGGCAGGCATCCCGTTTTCTGACCCTTGAATGAATTGAACGTTTGTTTTAATAATTGCCTCGAAAGGGAACGCAATGGCCAGAACCGCAGGATCAGACGGCGAGAAGACGGAAGCGGCGATCCGCGAGGCGGCCGCGCAGCTGATCGCGCGGCACGGCTTCGACGCGGTCACCATGCGCCAGCTCGCGGCGGAAGTGGGCGTGCAGGCCGCCGCGCTCTACCGCTACTTCCCGGCCAAGGAAGACCTGCTGTTCATACTGATGCACGGACACATGACAGGTCTTGCGGCGGCCCTGCAGGAGGCCCTGCCTGCCGGCCGGGACCCGCGCGCCCGGCTGATGGCCTTCATCGCCAACCACGTTCGCTTCCACGTGGAGCGGCGGCACGAGACCCACGTCTCCAACATGGAACTGAGAAGCCTTTCGCGGGAGCACCTGAGCGAGATCCTGAAGCTGCGCTCGGCCTACGAGAAGGAATTGCGCGCCATCCTGCGGGATGGCCATGAGACCGGCGCGTTCACGGTCGAAGACGTGGCGCTGACATCCATGGCGATCATCCAGATGATCACCGGTGTCATCGTCTGGTTCCGGCCCGACGACCGGCTTTCCATCGACGACGTGACCACCACCTACCAGACAATGACCCTGCGCCTGCTCGGCGCATGGCCCGCGGAGGACAACACGCATGTACCACCACAGCATGAAATTCGGCCTTGGTGAAGAAATCGACGCCCTGCGCGAGATGGTGCACCGTTTCGCCCAGGAGAAAATCGCCCCGCTCGCGGCGCAGATCGACCGCGAGGACAATTTCCCGGCCCACCTGTGGAAGGAATTCGGGGACCTGGGCCTGCTCGGCGTGACCGCGGACCCGGAATTCGGCGGGTCGGGCATGACCTACCTGGCGCATACGATCGCCGTCGAGGAGATCAGCCGGGCCTCGGCCTCCGTGGGCCTGTCCTACGGCGCCCATTCCAACCTGTGCGTCAACCAGATCAACCGGTGGGGCACGCCCGAGCAGAAGGAAAGATACCTGCCGAAACTGTGCTCGGGCGAGCATGTCGGCGCCCTGGCGATGAGTGAGCCGGGCGCTGGCTCCGATGTCGTCGGCATGAAGCTCAGGGCCGACAAGAAGAACGACCGCTACGTGCTGAACGGCTCGAAGATGTGGATCACCAACGGCCCGGATGCCGACACGCTGGTGGTCTACGCCAAGACCGACATGGCCGCCCATTCGCGCGGCATCACGGCCTTCGTCGTCGAGAAGGACATGAAGGGCTTCAAGGTGGCACAGAAGCTCGACAAGCTGGGCATGCGCGGCTCCAACACCGGCGAACTGGTGTTCGAGGACGTCGAAGTGCCGTTCGAGAACGTGCTCGGCGAGGAAGGCAAGGGCGTGGCCGTGCTGATGAGCGGACTGGACTACGAGCGGGTGGTGCTTTCCGGCGGGCCGGTCGGCCTGATGGCAGCCTGCCTCGACGTGGTGGTTCCCTACGTGCACGAGCGCAAGCAGTTCGGCGAGCCGATCGGCAATTTCCAGCTTGTCCAGGGCAAGCTGGCCGACATGTATTCGACGATGAATGCATCGCGCGCCTATGTCTACGCCGTCGCCTCGGCCTGTGACCGCGGCGAAACGAGCCGCAAGGACGCGGCCGGTTGCGTGCTCTACTCGGCCGAGCGGGCGACCCAGTGCGCGCTGGATGCGATCCAGCTTCTGGGCGGCAACGGCTATACCAACGAATACCCGACGGGCCGGCTGCTGCGCGATGCCAAGCTTTACGAGATCGGCGCGGGAACGTCCGAGATCCGCCGGATGCTGATCGGCCGGGAAATGATGGCGGAGGACGTGTGACGCCCGCCTTCCATGACATGATCCCCGTGCGCCGCCCGATGGCGACGCACGGGGTCTCATGCCGGCAGGTGAATGCCGCGCGCCCTGGCCCAGCGCTCGAGCACCTTGCGCTCGTCCGGCTTGGCCGTGCGGTTGGCAAAGCCGCGCACCTGCACCGCGCGGTTGCCGCGATCGAGCTCGATCGTCAGCAGGCGGGTGGACTGTCCCGCCGCCACGTGGCGCATCGACCAGATCGAGGCCTGGCCGGAGATGCACTTCGCCGCGTAGGTCCAGACGCAATGGTGCATGATCCGGCTTTCGTGCACGAGATCCTCGGCACTGCGCAGTTGAACGAATGCGTAGGCTTCCTTGCGGTAGCGCGCATCCTTTCCGGACGGCTGCCAGGACCAGTCGGCAATGGCAGCCCCTTTCCAGCGACCGCCCTCGCCCCGGTCCGCACCGCCACGGTGGCGTTCGGCCTCGACGAAGCGGCGCCGCGCGGCCTCGATGCGGGCGACGGCCGCCACGTCGCGGTGCCATTCGGCCGCCAGGCGGCGGACCGAAGCCAGCGTGCGTCCGTCCAGGCTCCAGCCCCGGTCGCGACGGTGCCTTGCGGCCAGGAAATCGCACAGGTCGTCGATTTCCTCGAGCGACACGGGGTTGACCGCGAAGAAGCGGGCGACATCGCGCCAGAACGCCAGCTCCGCGCGCGGCGTACGCCCGATCTTCGAACGGGCGATGCGCAGGGCAATGCCGCCGTCCCCGGTGAAGGACCCGGCAATCGCGTGCCAGAACGCCTCCGTGAAGGACAGCCTGCCGGGCGGATTGAGGAAGCGATGAACCTGCTTCTTCGTCAGCAGGCTTCGCGCCGCTTCCTTGTAAAGCGAGCCGCCGCGGGCGACGATGACATACCAGCGCTTGCGCAGCCTGACTTCGGCCTCCTCCAGCCCCGCATCGTCCAGCCAGATCCGCTCCAGCGGCTCGGGCACGGGATACACGGCAAAAAGGTGACGGGCCGCCGCGAGCCGCAGACGCGCGGGATTGCGGGTCTTCAGCCGGGGCGACCAGCCATCGCCGGCACGCACGGTCTCGTTGATGAAACCGCGACGGGCCTCGGTGATGGCCTTTTCGAAATCGGGGGCCGGCCGTGCCTTCGGCGATACGCGCCGAAGCGTGGCTTCATAGGCCTCGATACGCTCGCGCGCGGCCTCCTGCCGGCGCTTGATCATGGAACGTGCCATGGTTTTCCAACCTCGTTGGAGTACAGAACGCCGGACGCACTGCGGGCGCCGGCACGGATCGTGTCGTTCCCGATTGCGTTTTCATGGCCCTGTCTCCTCTTGGTCAGAAGGGCGCGGGACATACGCTTCCGTTACGGAAACTTCAAGGACCATCGGAGCGCTCAGGGCACTTGCGCTCCCGGGTGTTGCGCCAGGGCAACGGCGCGCCATGCCGGCGAATCCGCCGCAGCGCGGCCTGTCCGCGGGGTCTCAACCGCGCAGGATCTCCGGCACGGTCCGGCCACGGTAGGCAGCGCGGCCTGCTTTGCCTATCATTGCGGACGCCCCTTGCGCGAACCGCCGAAACGACAAATCTTCAGCCGGAGACGCCCGTCGCCGGCCACCGCCCGGACGATCCGGATGCACCGCAGGACTCATTGACAGGGAACAATCCATGCCCGCCCTTACCTCCTCCGTTTCGACGTCCACGGACGATTTCCACGCCAACACGAAAGCCATGCGCGCGCTGGTGGACGAGCTGGCCGCCAAGGCCGCGACCATCGAGCTTGGCGGGCCGGAACACGCCCGCGAACGCCACGTGGAGCGCGGCAAGCTGCTGCCTCGCGAGCGCCTGGCCCACCTGATCGACCCCGGCTCGCCCTTCCTGGAAGTGGGCCAGTTCGCCGCCTACGACATGTATGGCGGAGACATCGCGTCGGCCGGACTGATCTGCGGCGTCGGCCGGGTGGAAGGCACCGAGTGCATGATCGTGGTCAACGACGCCACGGTAAAGGGCGGCACCTATTACCCGCTGACGGTGAAGAAGCACCTGCGCGCCCAGGAGATCGCCGAGCAGAACAACCTGCCCTGCATCTACCTGGTGGATTCGGGCGGCGCCAACCTGCCCAACCAGGACGAGGTTTTTCCCGACCGCGAGCATTTCGGCCGCATCTTCTTCAACCAGGCCAACATGAGCTCCAGGGGCATTCCGCAGATCGCCTGCGTGATGGGAAGCTGCACGGCCGGCGGCGCCTATGTGCCGGCCATGAGCGACGAGACGATCATGGTGCGCAAGCAGGCCACCATCTTTCTCGGCGGCCCGCCGCTGGTGAAGGCGGCGACCGGCGAGGAAGTGTCGGCGGAGGATCTCGGCGGCGCTGACCTGCACACCCGCGAGTCCGGCGTGGCCGACCATTATGCGCAGGACGATCACCACGCGCTGGCGATGGTCCGGCGGATCGTGAAGAACCTCAACCGGCGCAAGCAGCCGAACCTGGTGCTGCGCGACCCGCGCCCGCCGCAGTACGCGCCGGAGGAGCTTTACGGCATCGTGCCGCAAAGCCTGTCCAAGCCTTTCGACGTCCGGGAACTGATCGCGCGCACCGTCGACGGATCGGAGTTCGACGAGTTCAAGGCGAATTACGGCACCACGCTGGTGACCGGGTTTGCCCATGTCCACGGCATACCGGTCGGCATCATCGCCAACAACGGCGTTCTGTTTTCCGAGAGCGCGCAGAAAGGCGCGCATTTCATCGAGCTGTGCTGCCAGCGCAGGATCCCGCTGGTCTTCCTGCAGAACATCACCGGCTTCATGGTCGGCCGCAAGTACGAGGCCGGCGGCATCGCAAAGGATGGCGCGAAGCTGGTGACCGCCGTCGCCACGGCGAAAGTGCCGAAGGTGACGGTGATCTTCGGCGGGTCGTTCGGTGCCGGCAACTACGGCATGTGCGGGCGGGCCTACTCGCCCCGCTTCCTTTGGATGTGGCCCAACGCCCGGATCTCGGTGATGGGCGGCGAACAGGCGGCGACCGTCCTGGCGCTGGTCAAGCGCGAGGGCATCGAGCGCAAGGGCGGCACGTGGGCGGCCGAGGAAGAGGCCGACTTCCGCAAGCCGATCCTGGAGAAGTACGAACGCGAGGGCCATCCGCTGTATTCCTCCGCCCGGCTGTGGGACGACGGCATCATCGACCCGGCCAAGACGCGCGACGTGATCGGCCTTTCGCTTTCCGCCGCGCTCAACGCGCCGGTGGAGGAAACCAAATTCGGCGTGTTCCGGATGTGAGGGCGGCATGACCCACGGTCTCCTGATCCTGCTGGCCTGGATGGTCGCCGCCGGTTCTCCGGGGCCGGCGACCCTGGCGATCTCCTCGACGGCGATGGCGCACGGGCGCCGGGCCGGGCTGCTCATCGCCGCGGGCATCGCGGCCGGATCGGCGACCTGGGGCCTTGCCTCGGCACTTGGCGTCGGGGCGGTGCTCATGACCAAGCCGTGGCTATTCGAGGTCGTGCGCTATCTTGGCGCCGGTTACCTGCTGTTCCTTGCAGCGAAGTCGCTGCGCAACGCCTTGCGGCCTTCTTCGATGGCAGCGGTCCCGGTTCGCCGGACCAAGCTGTTCGCCAAGGGCTACCTGCTGCACCTGACCAACCCGAAGGCAGTGATCGCCTGGGGCTCGATCTATGCCATCGCCCTGCCGGCGGATGCCGGGCCGACCGCCCTGCTGCAGCAGTTCGCCGTCCTGTTCGGCGGCACGCTGCTGGTTTTCTTCGGCTATGCGATGCTGTTTGCAACGCCCGCCATCGCCACGGGTTACCGGCGGCTGCGGCGCTGGTTCGATGCCGCCTTCGGCCTGCTGTTCGGCGCCGCGAGCCTCAAGATCCTCACGGCGCGGCTGGGAGCCTGATCCATGCCGATGCGCGCCCGACCAGGAACAAGGCTGCGTTCTGCCCCGAACGGACGGGCCGCTCCGGCGTTCGCGCATTCCTTGTCTCAACTCTGCCTCATTCCCGTTTCAGGAGAATCCACGATCGTCCGGACGTGCGGTGTCCGGGCGGATCGGGGGTGCCGCGCCATGGTGGCCGGTACCGGTGAGTTTCCTTCATCGGGGTGGTTTCATGAAAAGACGGGTAACATTGGCGATCGCGGCCGGCATGGTGGCGGCATCAGCGCTTCCGGCTTTCGCCGAACAGGGCGAACAGCCGATCTCCTGGCATCGGGCGATGAAACTGGTGCGCCATTGCAAGGTGGAAACGGCCTTCCAGTCGCATCGGCGCGAGGTCTCCCTGGTCTTGCGCAACGGGCGCCGCTTGCGGACGATCGAGCCGCGCATGGACGATATCATCCATGCCATCCAGTCCATGGAGCGTCGCTGCGGCTTCACGCCGATCGCCACGGAATAACACTGGCGCGCGATGCTGTCCCCTCCCATGCGGCGGGGGCGGCATCATGAATGCGGCATCGCGCATTTCCGTCGTCACCGCCGACATCACGACGCTCGACGTCGATGCCATCGTCAACGCGGCCAACCAGACGCTGCTGGGCGGTGGCGGCGTCGATGGCGCCATTCACCGGGCCGCCGGGCCGGGCCTGCTGGAAGAATGCCGGACGCTCGATGGCTGCGAGACCGGCGAGGCGAAAATCACCGCAGGCTACCGGCTCGCGGCGCGCCATGTCATCCACACGGTCGGGCCGGTCTGGCATGGCGGCAATGCCGGCGAGGCAGACCTGCTGGCGGCCTGTTATCGCAACAGCCTGGCGCTTGCCCGCGACGCCGGGCTTGAGACCATTGCCTTTCCCGCCATTTCCACCGGCGTCTACGGCTATCCGAAAGCGGACGCCGCCCGCATCGCCACACGCACGGTCACCAGCTGGCTGGAGCGACATGCGCTGCCGCACCACGTGACCTTCTGCTGCTTCGACAATCAAAGCGCCGCACTGCATCGCGCGGCCCTGGAGGAGACCTGACCATGTTCGAGAAGATCCTCATCGCCAATCGCGGCGAGATCGCCTGCCGCATCATCCGCACCGCGCGGCGCATGGGCATCGCCACGGTGGCGGTTCATTCCGATGCCGACCGCAATGCGCTGCATGTGCGCATGGCCGACGAGGCGGTACCCATCGGCCCGGCCGCGGCGGCGGAAAGCTATCTGGTCGCCGAGCGGATCATCGAGGCGGCCCTGGCCACGGGTGCGCAGGCCATCCACCCGGGCTACGGTTTCCTGTCGGAAAACCCGGGCTTCGTGGAAAAGGTGGAAGCCGCCGGGCTCGTCTTCATCGGGCCCTCGGCTGCCTCCATACGCGCCATGGGCCTGAAGGACGCGGCCAAGCGGCTGATGGAGAAGGCCGGAGTGCCCGTCGTGCCGGGCTATCACGGCGACGCGCAGGAACTGGTCGTGCTGGCCACCAAGGCCAACGAGATCGGCTACCCGGTGCTCATCAAGGCGTCGGCCGGCGGCGGCGGCAAGGGCATGCGGAAGGTGGACCGCCCGGAGGATTTCAAGGACGCGCTCTCGGCCGCGAAACGGGAATCCAAGGCAGCTTTCGGCGATGACCGCGTGCTGGTGGAAAAATTCGTCGAGAAGCCGCGCCACATCGAGGTGCAGGTGTTCGGCGACAGCCATGGCAACGTGGTGCACCTCTACGAGCGCGACTGTTCGCTGCAACGGCGCCACCAGAAGGTGATCGAGGAAGCGCCCGCCCCCGGCATGACCGCGGAGATGCGCGCGGCGATGACCGACGCGGCCGTGAAGGCGGCCAAGGCCATCGACTACCGCGGCGCCGGGACCATCGAGTTCATCGTCGACGGATCGCAGGGCCTGCGGCCGGACGGCTTCTGGTTCATGGAGATGAACACCCGGTTGCAGGTGGAGCACCCGGTCACCGAATGCATCACCGGCATCGACCTGGTGGAATGGCAGTTGCGGGTGGCAGCGGGCGAACCGCTGCCGCGGCGCCAGGACGACATCCAGGCCTGCGGGCACGCCTTCGAAGCCCGCGTCTATGCCGAGGACCCGGCAAAAGGATTCCTGCCGGCCATCGGCACGCTGCACCACCTCTCCTTCCCCGCCTCGGCCGGAACCGGCGCGCTGGTGCGCGTCGACAGCGGCGTGGAGGAAGGCGATGCAATCAGCCCGTTCTACGATCCCATGATCGCCAAGCTGGTCGTGCAGGGAGCGGACCGGGCCTCCGCGCTGGCCGGACTCGCCGACGCGCTGGAAGCCACCCGCGTGGCCGGTTCGACGGCCAATACCGGCTTTCTCGCCGCGCTTGCCAGGCATTCCGGTTTCGCTGCCGGCGATGTCGATACGGGCCTGATCGACCGCGATCAGGCGGTGCTGGTGGCCGCGCCGCAGCCCGACGCGCGCATGGTGGCCGAAGCGGCGCTGGCCGCCTCCGGCCTCACGCCGGCGAGCGGCAGCGATCCGTGGGATTCGCTGGCCGGCTTCAGCCATTTCCATCCGCTGGCCATTTCGGTGGAACTGAAACGCGGCGACGAGACCATCGCGGCGCGCATCCTGCCTTCCGGCACGCGGGCCGCCAGGGTCTCGGTCGGGTCGCATCCGGCCGTCACGCTTGCGCTCGGAGACACCTCGGCGGTGCAGTGGCCGGGCCATGTCACCGTGTTTTCCGCCGGTCACGCCCTCGATTTCGTGCTGCGCGATCCGTTCGGCGATGCCGACGACGCCGGCGGGGCCGACAAGCTGACCGCGCCGATGCCCGGCCTCGTCAAGGTCGTCAACGTGGAAGCCGGC
Organism: Zhengella mangrovi; assembly: GCF_002727065.1. Taxonomy (GTDB): domain Bacteria; phylum Pseudomonadota; class Alphaproteobacteria; order Rhizobiales; family Rhizobiaceae; genus Zhengella; species Zhengella mangrovi. Next base: position 579,603 of record NZ_PDVP01000002.1, read on the forward strand.
GCGACCGTGACAAAGGGCCAGCCGCTGCTGGTACTGGAAGCGATGAAGATGGAGCACACCATTGCCGCGCCGCATGACGGCGTGATCGCCGAGGTGGCCGCGCAAGGCGCGCAGGTGACCGACGGAACGGTGCTGGTGCGGTTCAACGAAGCGGATTGACCCGGGCGGGACGGTGATGGCCGGGTGAAAAGAAAAGAGCCGCGCCGGCCTTGTCCCCTGCCGGTCGCGGCTCACTCTTTCTGACGGTCGCGTCCCCCTGTGCGTCCCCACGTCGGAATCTACGTCCGTCCTGCCGGTTCATGGCCGGTTCCTATCCCAGAAGGAACCGCTTCTTGTTGTTCTTGTGCCATTCCGGCCGGGCCTGCCTTTGGCAGGCGTACCCCGTTCTTGAGGTGCGGGGCTTGGTTTTCCGTGTCTGTCGACTAGTGCATCGTCATCCATTCGCGGGCTTCGCGCAGGGCGCGGGCGAGTTCCGGCTTGGACATCTGCGATGCCATCTCGGAGCGCAGGGCCGCGGCGCGGGCCGAGCCCTTGATCGCTGCAATGTTGAACCACTTGTGCGCGGCGACCAGGTCCAGGTCACAATCACGGCCGGTGGCGTACATCATGCCCATCTCGAACAGGATGTCGGCCTGGGTGGTCGCGTCCATCGCGCCGGCGCCGGCTTCATGCATGTCAAAACGTGCCATTTCGAAATCCCCTGTATCCCTTGCTGCGGCCCGTTGCCTTGCCTCGTTCGTTGGCCGCGCTTCATGGTCCCGAGGATGCCGTAGAGCCTTGAATCCGCCGTAAAAACTTGTGCTTAATTTGAAACAAACAAAGTGAAAACAAGGGGTAAACCTCAGTTTTCATTAAGCATCGGAGTCCGGCCGGTTCCGGGATTCCGGCGAAAATTCCGCTAAAATGCCGCCGATGGACGTCAAGGATCTGTTGACCACGCCAACAGCAGGGACCGAAAAAGATCGTTCCGGAAATGCTGAAACCGGCGGGTTGCCACCGGTGAGCGGCGCGGCGCGACTGCCCCGGAAAACCCTGCGCTGGCCGCTCCAGGCCGCCGGACACGGCTGACGCAGGTTTCCGCGGGGTCATGCGGGGGCCAATTGCTTTTACGTTTACGTTAGAGTAATTATAACGCCACGCCAAACAAGGCGATCATCGGGAGGACTGACATGATCCGCTTGCTTTCACTTGCTGCTGCCACATTCGCCCTGACCGCCGTTGCCGCGGCGGCCGAACCGATCGAGGGCAACTGGAAAACCCAGAGCGGCGAGACCGCATCCATCGCGTCCTGCGGCGGCGCCTATTGCATCACGCTGAAGACGGGCGACTACAAGGGCAAGCGTATCGGGCAGCTCTCCGGCTCCGGTGGCAGCTATTCCGGCACCATCACGGACCCGGCCGACGACAAGACCTACTCGGGATCCGCGAAGGTCACGGGTGCATCGATGAAGCTGAAAGGCTGCGCGCTGAAGATCTTCTGCAAGACGCAGACCTGGACGAAGCGCTGACGGCACCAGCGCGCGGCGGGGCGTCCGCGCCCCGTCACCTCGCCTTCTGGGTGAACAACAGCTTCCAGGCCTCGCGGTCCTTGGTCATCTCGTTGATCGAAAGCCGCTTCTCCTCGCCTGCCCTGATGCCTCTTTCCACGGCAGGGCGCGCCATCATGGTCTCGAACCAGCGCTTCACATTGGGAAAATCGTTGAGGTCCTGGCCCTGGCGCTTGTGCGGCTTGACCCAGCCGATGCAGGCCATGTCGGCAATGGAATAGTCGCCGGCCAGGAAATCTCGGTCGGCAAGACGCCGGTTCATGACGCCGTAGAGCCGATTGACCTCGTTGGTGTAGCGCTCGATGGCATAGGGCACCTCTTCCGGCGCATAGCCGCGGAAGTGATGCGCCTGGCCGCACATCGGCCCGAGGCCGCCGACCTGCCAGAACAGCCATTGCTCCACCTCGACGCGCTGGCGCTCGTCGGCCGGGTAGAACCGGCCGAACTTGCGGCCGAGATATTGCAGGATGGCGCCGCTTTCGAAGACGGAGATCGGTCCGCCGCCCGGGCCCTCGGGGTCGATGATGGCCGGCATGCGGTTGTTGGGCGAGATGGCCAGGAATTCCGGCTCGAACTGCTCGCCCCGGAGGATGTCGACGAAGTGCAGGTCATAGGGGATGCCCAGTTCCTCGAGCATGATGGTGACCTTCCAACCGTTCGGCGTGGGCCAGTAGTAAAGCGCGACGGGTTCGGTCTGGGTGACGGTCATAAAAAGGCTCCTCCGGCGTTTCGGGCACAAAAAGACCACAGAGGCGTGGTGTTCTCAAGACGAGGGTTCGCAGCCCTCGCGTCAACCATTTTGAACCGCGCATGAACAACCCTCTCAGCGGCAATTCAGGGCGCGGCATGCAGAATGGCGCCATTGTATTGCGTAGGACGTCTGACATGCTTGCCCGCCGAGTTACCCTTCTTTGCCTGCTTGCCGCCATTCTCGGCATCGGCCTCTCCACCCTCGTCGCCGAAACGGCCCGCCACGACCGCTCCTGGAGCGCGGCAGCGACGCCATCCTGCGTGTTTTCGCGCTCGGGTTTCTGTCATTGACGCAACCACTTGCGGCCTGGCTGCCTGTTCTGCCACACTGACTTTCACTTAAGGTCAGGAGGGTGAACTGGCATGAGCGAAGCACAGTGGTATTACGCCGAGGGACAGGAACGGCGCGGCCCCGTGGGCGAGAACGAAGTCCGGTCGATGGCCGAAAGCGGGCTCATCCGGCCCGATACGCTGGTCTGGACCGCGGGCATGGAAAACTGGCAGAAGGCCTCCGCCACGCTGCCGGCGGGCATCCGCCCCGCCCACTGGGGCGGCGAGGCCCCGCCCCCGGTGAGCCGCCCCGCGCGGCGGGAACAGCCGGAGGGCGCCAGCGCCGCGGACACCGGCGCCGGCGGCCCCTGGCAGGACACGCGCCAGGCCGGCGCCGAAAGCGCGGCGCGGGACCCCGGCGCACCCGACCCGGACACGTTCATGGGGGCGGTCAAGACCTGCTTCGCGAAATACGCCACCTTCAGCGGGCGGGCCCGGCGGCCCGAATTCTGGTGGTTCGCCCTCTTCACCTTCATCGGTTCGATGATCACGGGTTTCATCGATGTCTCGATCTTCGGCACGCAGTCCGAATCGGGCATCCTGAGCCCGATCTTCAGCCTTGCGATGCTCATTCCCTCGCTGGCCGTGGGCGTGCGCCGGCTGCATGACACGGACCGGGCCGGCTGGTGGTACTTACTGATCCTCGTGCCGCTGATCGGCTTCATCGTGCTGCTGGTCTTCTTCGTCTCGCGCGGCACCGAGGGCCCGAACCAGTACGGGCCGGAACCGCGTTGACGACAGCAGCGCCTGGCGCAGGACGGCGCGGATTTCCGCGCCGTGCCTCTTCCCTTGTCATATTGGCCGATTAAACTGAGCCATGGAAAAACGAATCTACCCTTCCCCGATCGCGGACGTCGCCATGCCGGAACGCATGGAGCGGCGCGATTTCACCGATCCCGCCGCCGCCGTCGAGGCGCTGGCGGAGATCTACACGCGCAACACCGATTTTCTCCGAGACGCCTTCGAAACGGTGGCGACGACCGGACGCAACGACCGCCGCTGGCGGGCCTGCTACCCGGACCTGCGGGTCACGACCTCATCCTACGCGCAGGTCGATTCGCGCCTTGCCTATGGCCACATGGCCATGCCGGGCGACTATTCGACCACGATTACAAGGCCCGACCTGTTCCACGACTACCTGGAGGATCAGCTCGGCCTGATCATGAAAAACCACGGCGTGGCGGTTAGCGTGGGCGAATCGAACACGCCGATCCCGCTGCATTTCGCCTTTGCCGAAGGCGCCCACGTGGAAGCGAACGTGGCCGACCGCGTGTCGCGGCCGCTGCGCGACCTGTTCGACGTGCCGGACCTGAACGCGACGGACGACCACATCGTCAACGGCACCTACGAGCCCGGGGACGGCGACCCCATGCCTCTGGCGCCCTTCACGGCCCAGCGCATCGACTATTCGCTGCACCGGCTGGCGCATTACACCGCCACCAGCCCGAGTCATTTCCAGAACTTCGTGCTGTTCACCAACTACCAGTTCTACATCGACGAATTCGCCATGTTCGCGCGCCAGCTGATGGCACAGGGCGGTGGCGGCTACGATGCCTTCGTCGAGCCCGGCAACGCCGTGACCCTGGCCGGCGAGCGCGAACCGTCCTCCGGCGCCGCCCTGGCGCGCATGCCGCAGATGCCGGCCTACCACCTGAAAAAGGGCGACCACAGCGGCATCACCATGGTCAACATCGGCGTCGGCCCTTCCAACGCCAAGACCATCACCGACCATATCGCCGTGCTGCGGCCGCATGCCTGGCTCATGCTCGGCCATTGCGCGGGGCTGCGCAACAGCCAGGCGCTCGGCGACTACGTGCTGGCCCATGCCTACGTGCGCGAGGACCACGTGCTGGACGATGACCTGCCGGTCTGGGTGCCGATCCCGGCGCTGGCGGAGGTGCAGGTGGCACTGCAGGAAGCCGTCGCCGAGGTGACCGGGCTTTCGGGCTACGAGCTCAAGAAGATCATGCGGACCGGCACGGTCGCCACCATCGACAACCGAAACTGGGAACTGCGCGAACAGCGCGGCCCCGTGCAGCGCCTCTCGGTCAGCCGCGCCATCGCGCTGGACATGGAATCGGCGACGATCGCGGCCAACGGGTTCCGCTTCCGGGTGCCCTATGGCACGCTGCTGTGCATCTCCGACAAGCCGTTGCACGGCGAGTTGAAGCTGCCCGGCATGGCGACTGATTTCTACAAGCGCCAGGTGGCCCAGCATCTCGACATCGGCATCCGGGCCATGGAAAAGCTGGCGGCCATGCCGCCGGAACGGCTGCATTCGCGCAAGCTGAGAAGCTTCACGGAGACGGCGTTCCAGTAAGGGTCCTGCGGGTCAGCCGGGCTTGCATGGCGGTGGATGCCAAGCCCGGTTCCGGTCTGGACCCATGACAAGCGGGTCCGGGGCGCGCGCTACTTCACCAGTTGCATGACGCTCTTTTCCACCGGGCCGCCATCCCGGTGCTCACGCTTGTCATAGGCATTCTGCTTGTCGTCGTAGCGCTTGTAGATCGCCTTGACGTCCAGCCGGAGGCGGTTGACCGCCCGGCGGCAGCCCCGGCTGTCCTCCATGGCGAACCTGCGGATCCGGCTGTCCAGCGCATTGGCCATCTCGACCGCGATGCGGCCGTGAACCCGTTCATGGCCGGTGGTGTGCTTCATGAAGGTGGCCCAGCGCCGCTTCATGGCCGGCGACAGACGCGCGGCAGGCCGCGGAAAGACATAGGTGATGACGGCGTCGTATCCGCCGTTCTCGACGCGGCACACGCCTTTTTTCCAGACCATCTTGCCACGGGGGCTGGTCTTGTACTGGGTCTGGGCCATCGCCTTCTGCATGAAGGCGTGCCGCGGGCCGCGGCGGTTCATCGACTTGAACAGCTCGTATCCCGTGGTGCCGCTGACGCTGTAATACCGGGTCTTGCTGGTGATGCGCGCCTTGGCCAGGACCGGACCGGCGACAAGCCCGAGCACGGCGAGAGCCATGGCAAGACGTAAGGCAAACCCGACCGACTTCATCCGCGCGCTCCAGCTTTTCCGCGATGATGAAATGAAACCACAAGGCGCACCCTGCCGCAACACGCATGGCAGGCGGCGGCCAGGTCCGGACCGGATTGCATAAAATCCGCACAAAGGCGCCAAGAAATCCTACCGGTTTCTGGCCTATGCCACCCTGCGAACCATGACGGGCAGAGGATCATGACGCTGTTGACCCGCGCGGCCAGGGCCGTGCTGCACCTTTTCATGCTTGCCGCGAGCGGGGCCGTGCTGGCTTCGCTTGCCGCGCCGTTGCACCCTGCACTGGATTCCATCGCGCATTTCCGGCTTCACCTGGCCGCTGCGCTCGCCGTCGCTTCGCTCGTGGCGCTGGCATGGGGGCCACGCGCCCTGGCGCTGTGTTCGCTTGCCATCGCCGGCTTTGCCGCGGTGTGGACCGCGCCCTACCTGCCCGGCCTGGCGACGCGGGGCCAGGCCGCCGCACCCCACAGCCTGCGCGTGCTCCAGTTCAACATGCGCTTCGACAATCACGAGACCAGGCGCGCTGCCGCCTATATCCGCTCACAAGATCCCGACGTGGTGCTGCTGCAGGAGGCGACGGGAGGCATCCATTCGCTGAAGTCGCTGCTGGCGGAGGACTACCCCGTCCGGGCCGTGTGCCCGGCACGCGGCTGGAAGGGTGGCTCCGTCATCCTCAGCCGCCTGCCATTTGCCCGGGCAGACGCGGTGCGCTGCAGCCGGGATTCCAGCCTGGTCGCAACGCAGTTGCTGCTGGACGGAAAGGCGGTCAGCTTTGCCAGCATTCACCTGCAATGGCCGTGGCCGATGAAGCAGGAGGCCCATCTCGATTCTCTGGCGCCGATGCTCTCCGCCCTGCCCCATCCGCTTGTCATCACGGGAGATTTCAACGCCACGCCATGGAGCCGGACGCTCACGCGCACGGCCGGCCTGACCGGAACGACGGTCGCACCGGGCTACCGCCCGAGCTGGCTGACCTTCAGGGCATCGGACTGGGTGCGGCCGCTCGCCGGCCTGCCCATCGACCAGGTTCTCACCTCGGCCGATTTCCGCGTACAGGCCATTCACACCGGGCCGGCGATCGGGAGCGACCACCTGCCGGTGGTCGCCGACCTGCGCTTCTGAAACGAAAAGGGCCCGGGCTGGTGCCGGGCCCTGTCGCGATCTTTCCCGCGCAATCACATGTTCGGGTAAACCGGGCCCTCGCCACCCTGCGGCGGCACCCAGTTGATGTTCTGGTTGGGGTCCTTGATGTCGCAGGTCTTGCAGTGGACGCAGTTCTGCGCGTTGATCACGAAGCGGGCCTCCTGGCCGGCCGACGTCATCTGTCCCGCGGGAATGGCATTGCCCTCGGCGTCCACCCATTCATAGACCCCGGCCGGGCAATAGCGCGTCGACGGTCCGGCATATTCCTTGAGTTCGGAGGAATACTGGAGTGCCGCATCCTTGAGCTGCAGGTGAACCGGCTGGTCTTCCTCGTGGTTGGTGTTGGAGAGGAAGACCGAGGACAGGCGGTCGAAGGTCAGCACGCCATCCGGCTTGGGATAGGCGATCGGCTTGAAGTTCTTCGCCTTCTTGAGGGAGGCCGCATCGGTCTTGCCGTGGTGCAGCGTGCCGAAGAAGGAAAAGCCCAGAAGCTGGTTGGTCCACATGTCCAGCCCGCCGAGACCGACTCCGATCATGGTGCCGAAGCGCGACCACAGCGGCTTGACGTTGCGCACGCGCTTGAGGTCCTTGCCGATGTCGGACGAGCGCCATTCGCTTTCGTAGGCGGCGAGTTCGTCCTGCGCGCGGCCGGCGGCCAGCGCCTCGACCGTCTTCTCGGCTGCCAGCATGCCCGACAGCATGGCGTTGTGCGAGCCCTTGATGCGCGGCACGTTGACGAAACCGGCCGAACAGCCGATCAGCGCGCCGCCCGGGAAGGTGAGCTTCGGCACGGACTGCCAGCCGCCCTCGGTGATGGCACGGGCGCCGTAGGAGAGCCGCTTGGCGCCCTCGAAGACCGGGGCGATGGCCGGATGGGTCTTGAAGCGCTGGAATTCCTCGAAGGGCGAGAGATAGGGGTTCTCGTAGTTGAGGTGCAGCACGAAGCCGACGGCGACGAGATTGTCTTCCAGGTGATAGAGGAACGAGCCGCCACCGGTGCGTCCGTCGAGCGGCCAGCCGAAGGAATGCTGCACCAGGCCCTGGCGGTGGTTCTCGGGCTTGACCTCCCAGAGTTCCTTCAGCCCGATGCCGAACTTGCCGGGATCACTGTCCTTCGCCAGGTCGAACTTCGCGATGAGCTGCTTGGCGAGCGACCCGCGCACACCCTCGCCGATCAGCGTGTACTTGCCGAGCAGCGCCATGCCGGGCGCATAGTTCGGACCCGGCTCGCCGTCGCGGCCGATGCCCATGTCGCCGGTGGCCACGCCGATGACGGCGCCGTTGTCGTCGTAAAGCACTTCCGAGGCGGCAAAGCCCGGATAGATCTCGACGCCCAGTTCCTCGGCCTTGGCTGCCAGCCAGCGGCAGACATTGCCCAGCGAGACAATGTAATTGCCGTGGTTGTTCATCAGCGGCGGCATGGCGAAATTCGGCAGGCGCACCGATCCGGCGGGGCCAAGCCAGAGAAAATGGTCGTCGGTGACCGGGGTTCGGAACGGATGATCAGCGTCATCCTTCCAGTCCGGCAGAAGCCGGTTGATCGCGATGGGGTCGACCACGGCGCCGGAGAGAATGTGGGCGCCGACCTCGCCGCCCTTTTCCAGCACCACGACGGAGATGTCGGGATCAAGCTGCTTGAGCCGGATCGCGGCCGACAGGCCAGCGGGGCCAGCGCCCACGATCACGACATCGAATTCCATGCTTTCGCGTTCAACTTCGCTCATCGGTTCCTCCGCCGGCGCGCCTGATCATCCGGCTCTTGCCATATCATCCCCTGCCCTTAGCGCAAGGTGGAGCCCGAGAAAACCACGGCCACACCCCGCATCCACCTCGCAGGCCTACAGGTTTCCAAATATTATTGACGTTTACGTTAGCGTCAATCCCATTTCTTCGTTCACGCCGTCCCCGGGTGTCGCGCGCGGGCGGACAGGGCGTGGAACGGCAGTCTGCGCAGCCTTGCCCCGGCACCCGGCCACCGTCGCACCTGTCGCCGCCCGGGCGTTTCAGCCATGAAAGCGCGTGGCCCGGCTTCCCGGTCCTGATGATCAACCCCGTCGCGCTGCCCCGGTTCCACCAAGTTGCCTGCCCGGCGATTGTTCACAGGGAGCGGCCATGCCTTGCGCCGGACCGGCCGGCATGGCACTGCTCAGGCATGACCGATCTGGCCGACCTGATGCATTTCTACCGCGACGCTGGCGCGGACTGGGTGTTGAACGACACCCCGGCCGACCGCTTTGCCGAGGCGGCGGCGCTGAAACAGGCTCAGGCCAGGGCACGGGAGGCCCGCGAGGGACAGGACCCTGGCCGGGCAAGGCCTGCATCCCCGGCGGCCGCTCAAGGCGCCAGCCGCCCTGCCCCGCCAGTGCCGGCCCAGCCCGGTCAGCCGGCCGCCGTACCGGACGAGGCGCAGGTGGCACGGGCACGTGACATGGCCCGGTCCGCCGCCAGCCTCGACGAATTGAAAACGCTGTTCTCGGGCTTCGACGGCTGCAACCTGAAATTCACGGCCAAGAGCTTCGTCTTCGGCGATGGCGATCCGCACTCCGGCCTGATGGTGATCGGGGAGGCGCCGGGGCGCGACGAGGACCTGCAGGGCCTGCCCTTCGTCGGCCGGTCGGGGCAATTGCTCGACCGCATGCTCGGGGCCATCGGACGCGACCGCACCAGCGCCTACATCACCAATGTCATTCCCTGGCGGCCGCCCGGCAATCGCACGCCGACACCGCACGAGACCGAGATCTGCCGGCCTTTCCTCGAGCGCCACATCGAACTGGCGGCGCCGCATGTCATCCTCGCGCTCGGGCGGCCTTCCATGGCGGTCCTGACCGGGCGCAATGACAGCATCATGCGCACGCGCGGCAACTGGCTCGTCCACCGCACGCCGGCCGGCACGGAGATCCCGGTGCTGGCCACGCTGCACCCGGCCTACTTGCTGCGCAACCCGGCCCACAAGGCCTTTGCCTGGAAGGATTTCCTGGCGCTGAAACTGCGGCTCCGGGAGATCGAGAGCGGCTGAGAGACCCGCGTCCGGCGGCTCGCGAAAGAACGCGGGGTTGACGGACGCGGCGAATGCCCTTTCTCCTGCATGCACGGAAATGCGAAACCGGCCGTCGCAATCCGGTCATCACGCGCGGGGCAAATCGTGAGACCGCTGGACTGCGGGACCGCGCCACCAACACCGATCGAAACTGCAAACCCATCCCGGTGCTTCATGATCCAACAGCTCCGCCCGATTACCGCATTGATGCTCAGCGCATTCTTCATGGTGGCCGGCGTCGGCCTTGCCGGCATCCTGATTCCGCTGCGGGCCACGGCGGAAGCCTGGTCGACGGTGACGCTCGGCTGGATCGGGGCATCCTACGCGGCCGCCTTCACGGCGGGCTGCGTGGTCGTGCCGCGGCTGGTGCTGCGCGTCGGCCATATCCGGGTCTTCGCGGCCATGCAGACGCTGCTGGTGGCGTCGATGCTGTTCCATTCGCTCGTCGTGGATCCGATTGCCTGGGCGCTGTTCCGGCTGATGGCGGGCGCCTCGGTCGCCGGCGGCTACATGGTGCTGGAAAGCTGGCTCAACGAACGCGTGACCAACGAGACGCGCGGCATGGTGATGTCGGCCTACATGATCGTTTCCATGGCCGCCGTTGCCTCCGGCCAGTACCTGGCGCCGGCAGGCGATCCGACAAAGGAGACGCTGTTCGTCATCTGCGCCCTGCTGTTCGCCGCCGCCGTGCTGCCGGTGACGCTCACCAGCGCCCAGTCGCCGCGGCCGATCACGCAGGTCTCGATCGACATCAAGGGCCTTTTCAAGGCCTCGCCGGCGGCCATGGTCGGCGCCTTCATGGCCGGCGTGGTCTTCTCGATCTGGTCCTATTTCGTGCCGGTTTACGGCAAGATGGCTCATCTTTCCGATTTCACCATTGCCACCATGCTGGCCTTCGCCATGCTCGGCGGCATCATCGCGCAGTTTCCCATTGGCCGGCTGTCCGACCAGATGGACCGCCGCTACGTGATGGCGGGCGCGGGCCTGTTCGGCGCCGCACTCTGCGTGCCGGCCGCCATCCTGGCGCCGGCGACGCCCTGGGTGCTGTTCGGGTTCACCTTCGCGCTGGGCATGGTGCTGTTCCCCATCTACGCACTGGCCAGCGCCCATGCCAACGACATCGCGCAGCCGGAAGACTTCGTGAAAATTTCCGGCGGCATCCTGATCTTCTACGGCTTCGGCACGACCGCCGGCCCGCTCGTCGGCGGCCCGATCATCGACGCGGTCGGCAAGGGCGGCGTGTTCATGACGCTCGGCGTGGCCTTCGCGGTCTACGGTGGCTACGCGTTCTGGCGGTCGATGCGGCGCGAAGCGGTCCCGGCGGACGAGCGCACGGATTACCAGGTCATCACGCCGGCAGTGCAGCAAACGCCCGAAAGCCTGCAACTGGACCCGCGCATCGAGGACGTGCCGGAGGAAGAACGCCTCAACGCCTGACGCGGAAAAACGACGGGACGGCTATTGCGGCGGCTGGAAACGGCGTGCGGCCCGCCGCTCCAAGCCCAGCCGGTGCTCGCGCCAGATGATGAACAGGCCGGACCCGACGACGATGGCGCCGCCGACCAGGGTCCAGGCGGTGGGGACGTCGGCAAAGGCGACATAGCCGATCACGCCGGCGAGGATCAGCGATGTGTATTCGAACGGCGCGATGGTCGACATCTCCGCGTGGCGATAGCTCTGGGTCATCAGGATCTGGCCGATGCCGCCACAAAAGCCCGCCGACACAAGGGCGATCACCTGGAAGCGGGACAGGTCGGCCCAGCCGAATACCCATGTCGCCAGACCCACGACGCTGGCGGTCAGCGAGAAATAGAGCACGATCGTTGGTGTACGCTCGGTCTTGACCAGGCCACGGACCTGGATCATGGCGCCGGCGGTCATGACGGCGGCGCAGAGAATGGCGATGACGCCCAGTGCCTCGTCATTGGCCATGCCGCCCGGCGCGGTGAGCAATGTCAGCTTCGGCCAGGAAATGATGATGACACCGATGAGGCCGACGATGACCGCCGTCCAGCGATAGAGCCGCACGGTCTCGCCGATGAAGATGGCGGAAAAGATGACGACGACCAGCGGGCTGGCATAGTTCAGCGTCACGGCATCGGGCAGCGGCAGGCGGGTAAGGCCGAAGAACCCGAGCCCCATGGAGGTGACGCCGAACAGGCCACGCAGGATATGCGAGCGGAGCCTGGCCGTGTGCAGGACCCCCTTCATCTGGCCGCGAAGGATCAGCCAGAGCAGGATCGGGACAATGGCGAAGGCAGAGCGGAAGAAGACGATCTGGCCGGGCGGAAGCTGCCCGGCCGCCTTGATCATCGCCTGCATGGACACGAAGGCGGTGACGGACGCCATCTTCAGCAGGATGCCCAACAACGGGCGCTCCTCGCCTGCCACTTCCTTTGCCGCCACCTGCCCCATCGCCGTCGCCTGCCGCCTACTTGACGCCGCCGGCCTCGTCGATGGCCCTCCAGACCCGTTCCGGCGTCGTCGGCATCTCGATGTGGGAAACGCCGCAAGCGCGCCAGAGCGCATCCGTGACGGCGTTCAGCGCCGCCGGCGTGGCACCGATCGTGCCCGCCTCGCCGGCCCCCTTGATGCCCATGGCATTGGTGGTGGACGGCACGTTGCGGGTTTCGAAATCGAAGCTCGGCATATCCGCGGCGCGCGGCATGGCATAGTCCATGAAGGTCGCCGTGATGAGCTGGCCGCTTTCGTCGTAAACAGTATTTTCCATCAACGCCTGGCTGATGCCCTGCACCGCGCCGCCGTGCACCTGGCCGGCGAGCAGGAGCGGGTTCACCGACGCGCCGAAATCATCGACGATGGTGTAGCGCACGATCTCCGTTGCACCGGTCTGCGGGTCGATCTCGACTTCGCAGACATGGGTGCCGTTCGGATAGGTGGCCTCGTCCTGCTTGAACTCGCCGAAACCCTTCAGGTCTTCCGGATCCTTGGCGGCTTTCGCGATGGCGGCGAAGGACATCGAGCGGTCGGTGCCGACAATGCGGGCCTCGCCCTCGGTCAGCTCGATGTCGGCGGCGTCGGCCTCCAGTTCGGAGGCGGCGATCCGGCGCATCTTCTGGGCCAGGTCATCGCCGGCCCGCGAGGCCGATACGCCCCCCAGCGGGATGGAGCGCGATCCGCCGGTCCCGCCGCCGTTGGTCAATTCGCTGGTATCGCCCTGGCGCACATGGATGCGTTCCAGCGGCAGGTCCAGCTTGTCGGCCACGAACTGGGCATAGGCCGTGGCGTGACCCTGGCCGTTGGACTGGGTGCCGATGAACAGCGTCACGTCACCGCTGTCTTCCAGCTTGAGATGCGCCGGCTCGGACCCGGCGAAGGCGCAGGCCTCGATATAGGTCGCCATGCCGATGCCGCGGATCTTGCCGCGCGAGCGGGCCTCGGCGACGCGGGCCTCGAAGCCGGCCCAGTCGGCCTTTTGCATGGCCTGGCGCATGTGGGCATCGAACTCGCCGACATCGTACTTGCGGCCCGTGGGCGTGGTGTAGGGGAACTGCTCGGGGCGGATGAAATTGCGGGCCCGCAGTTCTTCCGGCGCGAGGTTCAGTTCGCGGGCGCACTGGTCGGCGAGTTTCTCGATCAGCAGGGCCGCTTCCGGCCGGCCGGCGCCGCGATAGGCATCCACCGGCACGGTGTGGGTGTAGACCCCGTCCACCGTCACGTCGATGACGGGAATGTCGTAGACGCCGGTGGTCATCGATGTTCCCACCCACGGGATGTAGGGGCCGAACTGGTTGGCATAGGCCCCCATGGCGGCGATCACCGAAATGCGGAGCGCGAGGAACCGGCCTTCGGCGTCCATCGCCATTTCGGCTTCCACCACGTTGTCGCGGCCGTGGGCATCCTCGAGGAAGTGCTCGGTGCGGTCGCCTGTCCACTTCACCGGGCGGCCAAGACGGCGGGAGGCCTCCAGAACCAGCGGATATTCCCGGTAGACGAAGGTCTTCGTGCCGAACCCGCCACCGACGTCCGGGGTGATGACGCGCATCTGCTCCGGGTCGATGCCAAACACGTTCTGGCACAGCAGGCGGCGCAGGCTGAACACGCCCTGGGAGCCCGTGGTCAGCGTGATGCCGTCGTCGCGCCAGTCGCCAATGGCCGCGCGCGGCTCCATGTAATTGCTGACGAGGCGGTTGTTGACGAAGGCAACCCGGGTGACGTGCGCTGCCTTTGCGAAGGCAGCGTCGGTCTCTTCCTTCGAGCCGCGATGGTAGGTGAAGGCCTTGTTGCTGCCTGCGTCGGGCCAGACCAGCGGCGCATCGGCATCGAGCGCGCGGGCCGTTTCGATCACCGGATCCGTCGTGTCGTAGTCCACCTCGATCAGTTCGGCGGCGTCGGCGGCCAGTTCGCGGGTGTCGGCCACGATGAAGGCAACGGCATCTCCAACATGGCGTACCGCATTGCGGCACAGGACGGGGATGTTGCGCGGCGTCGCGCCCTTCAGCTCCGGCAGGGCCTGGAAGAGCGGCGAAACAAGGTCGCCAAGGTTGTCGATGTCCGGTCCGGTCAGAACGAGATGGACCCCCTCGGCGCCGCGGGCCGCGTCCAGCGAACCGGCGTCGATGGAAAAGGTCGCGGCGGCCACCGGCGAACGCAGGACGTAGCCGTGCAGGCATCCTTCCGGCGCGATGTCGTCGGTGTAGCGGCCCCTGCCGGTCACGAAGGTCTGGTCTTCCACCCGGCGCGCGGATGCACCGAAGCCGAACTTCACATTGGCCATGCCCATGGCAATCGCTCTCCCTTGCTCTCTCAGCCAGTGACCTAGATGGGTCAGTAAAAGGCTTTGTCGATTGGTCCCGATTGGATAAACAGGCCCTGTCGGCAGTCAAGCCGGCGCCCGCTCACGTGCAGCAAGCGATAACACCGGCAAGCCGCCGGCGAAAGGTCATCAATGCGTACCGACACAGGACAGGTCTTCAAGCTCTCCGACTACCAACCGACGGATTACCTCATTGCCAGCACGCACATGACGTTCCGGCTGGAGGAGGGCAAGGCGACCTGCAAGGCGGTGCTGAGCGTGGAGCGGCGCGACGGTGTGGCGGAGGGCGCGCCGCTGGTGCTCGACGGCGACGGCCTCGACCTGGCCTCGCTGAAGCTCGACGGCAAGCTGCTGAACGAGGGCTACGAGGCGACGCCGGACCGGCTGACGCTTGCCAATCCCCCTGCCCGTTTCGACCTGGAGATCGTCACGCGGCTCGACCCGGATGCCAACAAGGCACTGTCCGGCCTCTACCGCTCGTCCGGCAACTACTGCACACAGTGCGAGGCCGAGGGCTTCCGGCGCATCACCTATTTCCTCGACCGCCCCGACGTGCTTTCGGTCTACAGCGTGCGCATCGAGGCGCCGAAGGACGGGCACCCGGTGATGCTGTCGAACGGCAATCCCGGCGAGACCGGCGATCTCCGCGAGGGCTGGCACTTCGCCGAGTGGCATGATCCCCACCCCAAGCCGTCCTACCTGTTTGCGCTGGTGGCGGGCGACCTGGCACGCGTGTCCGACCGTTTCACGACCATGGAGGGCCGGCCGGTCGACCTAGGCATCTATGTCGAGCATGGCAAGGAAGACCGCGCGGCCTACGCGATGGATGCGCTCAAGCGCTCGATGCGCTGGGACGAGGAGGTGTTCGGGCGCGCGTATGACCTCGACGTCTTCAACATCGTCGCAGTGTCGGACTTCAACATGGGGGCGATGGAGAACAAGGGTCTCAACGTCTTCAACGACAAGTACGTGCTGGCGGACGAGGCGACGGCCACCGACGCGGATTTCGCCAATATCGAGGCGATCATCGCGCACGAGTATTTCCATAATTGGACCGGCAACAGAATCACTTGCCGCGACTGGTTCCAGCTTTGCCTCAAGGAAGGCCTGACGGTCTTCCGCGACCATGAATTTTCCGCCGACATGCGCTCGCGCGGGGTCAAGCGCATCGCCGAAGTGCGGCTGCTCAAGTCGCACCAGTTCCCTGAGGATGCCGGGCCGCTGGCGCACCCGGTGCGCCCGCGGGCCTACCGCGAGATCAACAACTTCTACACGGCGACGGTCTACGAGAAGGGATCGGAAGTGGTGCGGATGATCCGCACCGTGCTCGGTGCCGAGACATTCCGGGCCGGCATGGACCTCTACTTCGAGCGCCATGACGGCGATGCGGCCACGATCGAGGACTTCCTCGCCTGTTTCGAGGACGCATCGGGGCGCAACCTGTCGCAGTTCGCGCTGTGGTACCACCAGGCCGGAACCCCGCACCTGTCGATCAAGGCCAGCCACGACGCCCGGACCGGGCAGTTCGTGCTCGATGTCGAGCAGTCGGTGCCGGCGACGCCCGGTGAAAGCCGCAAGAAGCTGATGCACATCCCCCTCGCCTTCGGCCTCGTCGGTCCGGACGGCGAGGACATGGCGCCGACCGGCATCGAGGGCGCGGAGGTGCGCGACGGCGTGATCCACCTGACGAAGCGCAAGCACACGATCCGCTTCTCCGGCATCCACGAGCGGCCCGTGCCGTCGCTGTTGCGCGGTTTCTCGGCCCCGGTGACGCTGGCCTTCGAGCAGAGCGAGGCCGACCGCATGTTCCTGGCGCGCCACGACAACGACGCGTTCTCGCGCTGGCAGGCGCTGGACCGGCTGTTCAGCGACGAACTGATCCGTCTGACTCGGCTGGCGCGCGGCGGCAAGGCAATGGCGGTCGACCGGCAATTGGTCGCGCTGGCAGGCGAGATCGCCGCCGACGGCGCCCTGGAGCCGGCCTACCGGTCGCTGGCGCTGACCCTGCCCGGCGAAGCGGACATCGCGCGGGAAATCGGGGAGGATGTCGATCCGGACGCGATCTTCGCTGCACGCAACGTGCTCTCGACGGCGATCGCCGACGGCAACGGTGACGGCTTCCGCCAGCTTTACGACGGGCTGGAGGAAACCGGGCGTTTCCGCCCCGATGCGGCGCAGGCCGGCCGGCGGGCGCTGCGGCTGACGCTGCTCGGTTACCTGACCGGCGAGGCGGAGACCGCGCTTGCCAAGGCGCATTTCGACACGGCCGGCAACATGACCGACCTCGCCGGGGCGCTGGCCGTGCTGACGCAGAAGGCCGGCGGTTCGGCTGCGGCCGAGGCGGCGCTGGAGGCCTTCGAGGCGCGCTTCCGCGACGATCCGCTGGTGCTGGACAAGTGGTTCTCCATGCAGGCGATGATGCCCGGCGACGCGGCGCTGGCGCGGGTCAAGGGCCTGATGGACCATCCGGGTTTCCAGATTGCCAATCCGAACCGGGTGCGCTCGCTCATCGGCATCTGGGCGAGTGCGAACCAGACCGGCTTTCATCGTCCGGACGGCGAAGGCTATGCCTTCTTCGCCGAGACCGTGCTGGCCATCGGAAAGATGAACCCGCAGGTCGCCGCGCGGCTTGCCACGGCGCTGCGCTCGTGGCGCTCGCTTGAACCGAAACGTCGGGAAAAGGCGCGCAAGGCGCTGGTTTCCATGGCGAATGCACCGGACCTTTCGACCGACCTGAAGGACATCGTGGACCGGACCCTGGCGTGACGTTCCGGGCGCCCGTTACCGACTTGTCAACTTTTTGATCGGCGGGGACTGGACAAGCCGAATCGCGGATGATTCCTTACTGACGATTCGGTTGTGCGGCGTTCCGAATCATCAAGCGGCAGACATCCAACGGGGAGGCCACACATGGCCAAGACGGACGCGTTCGGCGCGCCCGATCGGGACAGTTTTATCCGCGGCAACGCCAAGCAGGACCATGCCGGGCGGCTGCGCGGAGCAGCGCAACTTCTGGCCAAGCCGGCCTATCGCCGCCTGATCGCCTCGGAGCCCGTGCTTCGGCGGTCGGTCCCGATCCTGATCGTCATTTTCCTCGTCATGGTGGCGGGCATCCGCCTGATCAACATGCTCAACCAGCATGACGACACGGCCCAGACGGCCCGCGTGATGCTGCAGATGAGCGCCGGCAAGCTGGCCAGCGAACTGGCGCGGCTCGACGACGACGCACCGGTCGCCGACGTCCTGTCGGCCATCGAGGATGTCAATGCGGTTGGCGCCATGGGCGGGCGCAGCGCGCTGATCGTCACCGACAATTCGCTGACCGTGATCGCGGCCGTCGGCACCGCGCAGCCGCTCGTCGGTCGCAGCCTCGACACGATCCTGACCGGCGGGCAGCCGCTGTTCCTGTTCGGCGACAAAGCCGACGTCATGACCGTCGGAATGGACGGCCGCAGCCAGCTGGCCGCCATGTCGTTCAGCCCGAACCGGCGCTTCGGAGCGCTGGCCGTGGTGCCGGAGTCGCTGGTCTTCGCCGCCTGGAAACAGTCAATCTCGCTCAACGTCACGCTGTTTGTGACCACGTCGATGGTGCTGATCGTCATCCTGTACGCCTATTTCGGCCAGGCGGCGCGGGCACGTGCGGCCGATGCCATGTATTCCAAGGCCCACGACCACGTCGACATGGCGCTGATGCGCGGGCGCTGCGGCCTGTGGGATTGGGACATGTCGCGCGGCTGCATGTACTGGTCGCGGTCTATGTACGACATGCTCGGCTACGCGCCGAGCGAGGGCATGCTCTCCTTCGGCGAGGTGTCGAACATCATCCATCCCGACGACGGCGACCTCTTCGAGATCGCGACCCGGATCGCCGGCCGCGAGATCAGCCATATCGACCAGGTGTTCCGGATGCGCCACGCCGACGGCCACTGGGTGTGGATGCGCGCCCGTGCGAAGGTCGTCGACCCTGAGGCGCCGGAAGCCCACCTGATCGGCATCGCGGTCGATGTCACCGAGCAGCACCGCCTCGCGCTGGCCTCCGAGGAAGCCGACATGCGGCTGCGGACGGCCATCGAGAACGTCCCGGAATCCTTTGTCCTCTGGGATTCGCGCGGCAAGCTGGTCCTTTGCAATTCCAAGTACCTGGAGCAGATGGGCCTGACGGCCTCCGACGTGCAGCCGGGCACCCACCGCGACGACGTGGAAGCACAGATGGCCCCGTTCGCCATGCAGAAGCGCATGGCCAACGGCGACGGCGGCGCAACCTGGGAACGGCAGCTGGCCGACGGGCGCTGGCTGCAGGTCAACGAGTTCCGCACCCGCGACGGCGGCGTCGTGTCGATCGGAACAGACATCACCGCGCTCAAGCTGCATCACGAGCGGCTGCAGGAAAGCGAGCGCCGGCTGATGGCGACCATCCACGACCTGTCGCTGATGCGCAAATCGGAAGAAGAACGCACCCGCGAACTGGAAGACCTGAACCGGAAATACCAGGCGGAAAAGGACCGGGCCGAAGCAGCCAACCGGGCCAAGTCGGAATTCCTGGCCAACATGAGCCACGAGTTGCGCACACCGCTCAACGCTGTCATCGGATTCTCGGAAGTGATGCAGGCCGGCCTTTTCGGGCCGCTCGGTTCCGACCGCTACGAGGAATATGCGCGCGACATCCACCAGAGCGGCAATTACCTGCTCAACGTCATCAACGACATACTCGACATGTCCAAGATCGAGGCCGGACGGTTCACGCTGGAGCAGGAAAACTTCGATCTCTGCCCGCTGATCAAGGAAACCGTTGCCATGGTGGCCCTGCAGGCCAAGGCCAAGGCGATCACGATGGAAACGCGGATTTCCGACCGGCTTACGCTGACCGCCGACCGCCGGGCCATGAAGCAGATCACGCTCAACCTGCTGTCGAACGCAGTGAAATTCACCGGCGAAGGCGGGCACATCAAGGTGCGGGCGCGCAACACGTCCGGCGCGCTGACACTGACCATCGAGGACAACGGCTGCGGCATTCCGAGCGAAGCCCTGCGCAAGCTCGGCAAGCCGTTCGAACAGGTGCAGAACCAGTTCTCCAAGAACCATACCGGCTCCGGTCTCGGCCTCGCCATTTCCCGCTCGCTGGCCGAACTGCATGGCGGCGCTCTTAAAATCCGGTCGCACGAGGGCCGCGGAACCATCGTCTCCGTGCGCATTCCGCATGCGCAGACGGAACAACTGGCCGCCTGAGCTGCGTTCCATAAAAATGACCCCGGCCAAAAGCCGGGGCCATCCAATGCTTCAACCGCTGCCATCGGCCCGGTCTTGCCGGCGTCTTCGGGCAATGTCGCCACAAGTTGTTCGGCCGCAATGCCTTGCCGGGTTGTTCCGCCGCAACTCCGGACGCGAAACCGGTACCCACTTTCGCTGGAATTCACCTTCCCGTGCCGCAATTCCGGACGCGAAACCGGTACCCGCTTTCGCTGGAATTCACCTTCCCGTGCCGCAATTCCGGACGCGAAACCGGTACCCGCTTTCGCTGGAATTCACCTTCCCGTGCCGCAATTCCGGACGCGAAACCGGTACCCACTTTCGCTGGAATTCAACTTCCCGTGCCGCAATTCCGGACGCGAAACCGGTACCCACTTTCGCTGGAATTGCTCTAGTCGTCGTCGTCCATCATCGGGCGATTGCCGCGCATGCCGGGGCCCATTCCCTGACGGCCCATACCGTAGCCGGGCATGTTGCCCCAGTTGCCGCGCGGACCCCAGCCATCGCGATGACCCCAGTTGCCACGCGGGCCCCAGGCGCCAGGCCGGCCGACCTCGTCCTTTTCGACCTTGCCGTCATCGTTGCGGTCCATGAGCGCAAAGATCTTCTTCTGGCGGTTCTCGATCTCGTCGGTGGTCAGCTTGCCGTCGCCATTGAGGTCGAAGCGGCGTATCAGCTGCTCGGCCCGGCGCTCGGCCCGCATGCGCTCGATGACGTCGGCCACCTCGCCCACGGTCAGTTCGCCGTTCTTATCGGCATCGGCACCGAGGATGCGGCCACCCATGGCGGCGGAGAACTCCTCGTAGGTGACATCGCCGGACTTGTCGGCGTCGGCCCGGTCGAACATGGCCTGGCCACGCATGCCGGGGCCACGACCCATTCCGGGACCACGACCATATCCGGGCCCCATGCCCGGTCCCATTCCTGGGCCCATGCCCATTTCGTCTCGGTCCATGCCGCCACAATCGCCCGTCGGTCCCATGCCCATATGATGGCCACGCCAGCCACCGCCATCCCGGCCGGGCCCGAAATCATCCGCCTGTGCGGCGGCGGAGGCAAAGCCTGCCAAGGTCGCAAAAGCCAGTGCAAGTTTCGTCGTTTTCTTCATCTCGGCTTCCTCATGTTCCTGTTTCAACCATCGTCATGCAGGCACGTCTTACTCACCCGATGCCGCCTCGGCTTTTGCGCGAAGCAGCGTCTGGAAGTGTTTACGCACAAGAAGGGACATTTCTTTGACATGGGCTTCCAGAACCGAAAAATCCGGCAGGTCGGTCGAGCGCAAAAGGAGATCGACCAGGCCAGGCGGCGCGTCGTCGCGCTCGAACGGACCCGTGAGGCAGAGGCGAAGCATCTGCGTCAGCGCCATGTAGAGGGTCCATGCCGCGACAAGGTCGTCGCGCAGCGCGGGGTCTGCGAAATCCGCCGAAAGCGCACCCAGGACATCGCTCGTGGAGGTCAGGACGCCGCCGTCCTCCGGCAAGTCGACCTGGCCGGTCAGACGCGCCACCTGGGCGATGAATTCCAGGTCGATCAGGCCGCCGGGCACCAGTTTCAGGTCCCAGTGGTCGCGCGGCGGCTTCTCCTCACCGATGAGCTTGCGCATGTCGCGTGCTTCCTTGCGGATCCGCGCGGCATCGTGGCCCGCATCGGCGAGGATCCCGGCGATCCTGTCGGTCATCTCGCGGCTCAGGTGCTCGTTGCCGGCGACCATGCGGCCACGCGTCAGTGCCATGTGCTCCCAGACCCAGGCCTCGCTGCGCTGGTACTTGCAGAAGCTTTCCACGTGGGTGGCGACCGGCCCCTTGTTGCCCGAGGGCCGCAGGCGCAGGTCCAGTTCGTAGAGCACGCCCTCCGCGGTGGGCGCGGAGACCGCGGCGATCAGGCGCTGGGTCAGGCGGATGTAATATTGCGACGGTGCGAGCGCCTTCTGGCCATCGCTCTCCATCGCTTCGGGATCGTGGTCATAGAGCAGGATCAGGTCGACATCGGAGCCGGCGGTCAGTTCCCGGCTGCCCAGCTTGCCCATGCCGAGGATCGCGACACGGCCGCCGGCAACGCGGCCATGGCGAACCGCGAATTCCTCCTCGACCGCATCCAGCGCGGCGCCGATGGTCAGGTCTGCGAGGTCCGAGAAGGCCTTGCCGGCGCGCCGGGCATCGATGGAGCCGGTCAGCAGGCGCACGCCGATCAGGAATTTCTGTTCAGCAGCGAAAATGCGCAGGCGGTCGAGCACTTCCTCGTGCAGTGTCGCACCGGCCAGGAAGCTCTCCAGCCGCTCGGCGAGGTAGGCCCGCGTCGGCAGGTCGGAGATCAGCGCCGGGTCCAGGAGGCCGTCGAAGACATGGGCGCGCCGGGTGATGATGCCGGCCAGGCGCGGCGCGGCGCCCATGATGGTCGCCAGCAGGTCGAGGAGCGCCGGGTTCGTCTGCAGGAGCGAGAACAACTGGATGCCGGACGGCAAGCCGGCCAGGAACTCGTCGAAGCGCAGCAGGGCCTCGTCGGCGCGGCGGGTGGCGCCGAAGGTCTTCAGCAGGGCCGGCGTCAGCTCGGTCAGGCGTTCGCGGGCCTCGGCCGACTGGGTGGCGCGGTAGCGGCCGAAATGCCAGGTGCGGATGACGCGGGCCATGTCGCTCGGACGTTCGAAGCCCAGTTGCGACAGGGTTTCCAGCGTGCCGGGATCGTCGTCCTCGCCGGTGAAGACGAGGTTGCCCATGTCGCCGGACAGTTGCGGCGCGGTCTCGAAGAGCGCGGCATAGTGGGATTCGACGGTCTTCAACGCCGCGCGGAACCGCTCGGAGAAATCGTCGATGCCGGAAAAGCCGAGCATGAGGGCAATGCGCCGGATACCCTCGTCGTCCTCGGGCAGGATGTGCGTCTGCTCGTCGGCGACGATCTGGATGGCATGCTCGACGTTGCGCAGGAACCAGTATTGCTCCTCCATCTCGGCCGCCGTCTCCGGCTCGATCCAGCGGCGTTCGGCCAGCTTGTAGAGCATGGGAATGGTCTGGCGACCGCGCAGTTCGGGGAAGCGGCCACCGGCGATCAACTGCTGGGTCTGGACGAAGAACTCGATTTCGCGAATGCCGCCCCGCCCGAGCTTGACGTTGTGGCCGTGCACGGCGATGGCATCGTGCCCGCGGTGGGCGTGGATCTGACGCTTGATGGAATGGACGTCGGCGATGGCCGCATAGTCCATGTACTTGCGCCAGACATAGGGCTGCAACTCCTTCAGGAAGGCGTCCCCGGCGCGAATGTCGCCGGCCACCGGGCGGGCCTTGATCATCGCCGCGCGCTCCCAGTTCTGCCCCCTGCCCTCGTAGTAGATCAGCGCTGCCTCCACGGGGATGGCGAGCGCCGTGGAACCGGGATCGGGCCGCAGGCGCAGGTCGGTGCGGAAGACGTAGCCGTATTCGGTGCGGTCCTGGAGAATGCGGACAAGGCGGCGGGTCAACCGGACGAATGTGTCGGCAGCATCCCACGGATCTCCTACCGCGGGCGCGGAGGGATCGAAGAAGACGACGAGGTCGATGTCGGAGGAGAAGTTCAGCTCGCAGGCGCCGAGCTTGCCCATGCCGAGGACGATCCAGCCCGACCCGGTTTCGGGATCGGCGGCATCCGGCAGGGTCAGCTTGCCCTGGCGCGCGGCATCGGCCAGCAGGAAACGGATGGCCGCACCGATGGCGGCATCGGCCAGCGCGGACAGGCGCCCGACCGTGACGCGGGCATGGCCACCATGGGCGAGGTCGTCCAGCGCGATCAGCGCATGGGCCTCGGCCTTGAGGAGGCGCAGGTCGCGCATCAGGCCGGTCTCGGTCTGCTCCTCCTTCAGTCCGGCCGCGCGGATCCCGGCGAAAATGGCATCGAGGCACTTCTCCTGGCCATCTTCGGCCAGGCGGGAAAGGATGGCAGGGTCGCGGCGGACGGTATCGCGCAGGAAGGGCGACAGGTCGAGCGCGGCAGCGACAAAGGCCGCATTGACGTCGTCCGGGCGTTCCAGGATGCGGGCAAGACCGTCCAGGCCGGCATCGCCAGCCCGTCCGGCTAGATCGCGGCACTCGTCGCGGGCATGGTCCGGATCCAGCGGGACCAGAACGGCCTGGTCATCGCCGAACCACGGTCTTGAGGCTTGCCCGGCTTGCGACGTCATGGTTTTTCCTCCCCCCTGGAAAAGATCATCGACACGGCGAGTCCGGGGCCGGCGTCGCCGAGATCCAGGCGCCCACCGTGGAACTTCATCACCGCCTTTGCAAGCGCGAGGCCGAGACCGGAGCCGGGCTGGCTCCGGCTTTCCTCCAGCCGCACGAAGCGTTCGGTCGCGCGTTCGCGATCATCCGGCGAAATGCCCGGGCCGTTGTCGATGACGGACAGGACCGGCCCCTCCGGCCGGCTGGCAAGGGAAACCGTGACGCGGGCGTCCTTGCCGTCACCGCCGGCATACTTGATGGCATTGTCGACCACGTTGGAGACCATCTGGCCGATCAGTTCGCGGTTCCCGGCCACCTGCGCGTCGGCCAGCGGACCGCAGGCGAGCGTGACCCCGGCTTCCTCGGCCAGCGGCTCGTAGAGTTCGCAGACATCCCGGGCGACGGTGGCGAGGTCGACCGGCCCGCGCTCGGTGACGCCGTTGCCCGCTTCGAGGCGGGAAATCATCAGGATGGCATTGAAGGTTCGGATCAGGTGGTCGGATTCGGCCACCGCCTGCTCGAGGCCCGCGCGCAGTTCCGCCTCGTTGCTGGACGACGCCAGCGCCACCTCGGCGCGGTTGCGCAGCCGGGTGAGCGGCGTTTTCAGGTCATGGGCGATATTGTCGGCGACCTGCTTCAGGCCATCGTTGAGCTCGGCGATGCGCGCCAGCATGGCATTCAGGTTGATCGACAGGCGGTCGAACTCGTCGCCGGAGCCGGAGACCGGCAGACGTCCGCCGAGGTCGCCGCCCATGATGCGGCGGCTGGCCGCGGAGACGGCATCGATGCGCTTCAAGGCGCGGCGGCCGACGAAGAACCAGATCAGGAAACCGCCGAAGGCCATCATGCCGAGCGCCAGGATAAGCGCCTTGCGAACAACGACGCGCAGGCGTTCGGGCTCGCCCAGGTCCTTGCCGACCATGGCCAGCAGCCCGTTGGGCAGTTCGAAGATGCGGGCAATCGCCTTGTGCGGATCGTCGCTGTCGCGGGCGGCGGCGCCCTCGCCGTAGCGGACATAGGTGAAGGGCCGTTCCGTCCAGCCCTTGTTGTCGAGGATGCCGGGCGCAAGGCTCTGGACGTTGCCGGCGAGGATGCGGCCGGCGGGATCGGCGATCAGGAAGAGATTGGCGCCGGGCTGGCGGGCGCGGCGGTCAATGGACCGGACGATGCCCGGCAGGCCGGCAACCTCGTAGACCTGGGAAAGCTGGGCGATCTCCTGGTCGATCGATTCCCGCGTCTGCCCGGTCAGCATGCGCACCGACAGCGACGTCATGTAGGTCACCAGCGCGATGGCACAGACCATGAAGAGCAGGATGAAGAGCGCCGACAGGCGGGCGGCGGTCGTGTTCAGGATCGCCGGCAGGCGCATAGGCTCATCCTGCCTTGAGCATGTATCCGGCGCCACGCACCGTGTGCAGGATGGGCGTCTCGAAGCCCTTCTCGATCTTCGAGCGCAGCCGCGAAACGTGGACGTCGATCACGTTGGTCTGCGGATCGAAGTGGTAATCCCAGACGTTTTCCAGCAGCATGGTGCGGGTCACCACCTGTCCGGCATGGCGCATGAGATATTCCAGCAGGCGGAATTCGCGCGGCTGGAGCGTGATGTCCTGCCCGGCGCGCCGGACGGAATGGGACAGGCGGTCGAGTTCCAGGTCGCCGACGCGATAGACGGTTTCGCTGTCCTTGGCGCCGGAGCGCCGGTTGAGCACCTCGACGCGCGCCAGCAGCTCGGAAAAGGCATAGGGCTTGGTCAGGTAATCGTCGCCACCGGCGCGCAGGCCGGTCACGCGGTCATCCACCTCGCCCAGCGCGGAGAGGATGAGCACCGGGGTCTCGATGCCACGGGCGCGCAGGCCCGCGATCACCGACAGGCCGTCACGGCGCGGCAGCATGCGGTCGACGACGAGGATATCGTAACTGCCCGTCTCGCCCAGGGCGAAGCCGGTTTCGCCGTCTCCGGCGACGTGGGCGACGTGGCCGCTTTCCTCGAAGGCTTTCGCCAGGTAGTCGGCCGCCTCGCGGTCGTCTTCGATCACCAGTATCTTCATGGTGTCGGTCTTAACGGATTCACGGCCGATTTGGGACTGCATATTCAACGCCTCACTCCCTCTTTTTCAGCCTCGCAAACGGAATGCGGCAGCGGGTGATGGGGAACCCGCTGCCGCGCAGCCTCGCGCACGAGGCATTCGGGGCTGCCATGCCTCCGCCGCCATGGCCCTTGAGGGTGAGTGGGACCGGACGGCGAAGGCAAGCTCGGCAAACGGCGATCAGCCGTTCATGACCGGCAGGGCGACGAAGCGGTTGGACCCGTTGCGCTCCACCTGGAGAAGGACGGCCTTGCGGCCCGCCTTGTTGGCGGCATCGACGGCTGCCTGGACGTCCGCGAGGCTCGCCACCGGGCTGGAATTGACCGACACGATGATGTCGCCGGCCTGGATGCCGCGATCCTCGGCGTCGGACCCGGAGGCGACATCGGTCACGACGACGCCCTTGCCGTCATCGGACGGCGTGACCGTGAGTCCGAACTCCTCCATCGTACCCGGCTGGGCCGGCGTGGACTGCTGGCCGTTGTCGTTGCTGGCCATGTCGTTCATCTTCGGCATGGTGCCAAGCTTGACGGTGATGTCCTGGGACTTGCCGTCGCGCCAGACCGAGACATTCACGTCGGTGCCGGGATTGATGCCACCGATCTTGCGGGCCAGGTCGCGCGGGCTGTCGACCGTGTCGCTGTCGACCGCGGTGATGATGTCGCCGGCCTTGAGGCCAGCGGCCAGCGCCGGGCTGCCCGGCTGCGGTTCGGCGACGATGGCGCCCTTGGCATCGGCCAGGCCGACGGATTCGGCGATATCCTTGGTCACCGGCTGGATCTGCACGCCAAGCCAGCCGCGCTGGATCGAGCCGTGCTGGATCAGGTCCTGCACCACGTTCTTGGCAATCGACGCCGGGATGGCGAAGGCGATGCCGACGTTGCCGCCGGACGGCGAGAAGATGGCGGTGTTGATGCCGATCACCTCACCCTTCAGGTTGAAGGCGGGGCCGCCGGAATTGCCGCGGTTCACCGCCGCATCGATCTGGATGAAATCGTCGTAGGGGCCGGCGCCGATGTCACGGCCGCGTGCCGAGACGATGCCAGCGGTCACGGAACCGCCCAGGCCGAAGGGGTTGCCGACCGCGACGACCCAATCGCCGACGCGCACCTTGCTGTCATCGGCAAAGCCGACATAGGTGAACTTGCGTGCATTCTCGACCTTGAGGACTGCAAGGTCCGTGCGCGGGTCTGTGCCCACCAGCTTGGCATCGAGTTCCGTGCCGTCATCCATGACGACCGAATAGGCTGCACCGCCTTCGACGACGTGGTTGTTGGTGACGAGGTAGCCATCGTCGGAAATGAAGAAGCCGGAGCCCTGCGAGGTCGGGCGCAGATGCGGGCGGCGGTTGCCGTTCGGTGCCTGGCGCCCCTGCTGGTCACCGGGGCCACGGAATTCGCGGAAGAAGCGGCGAAGCGGATGATCCGGCGGCAGGTTGTCCATGCCCGGCATGCCGGGGAAGTTGAAGGAGAAGCCGTCGTTGCTGGCCGGCTGGACGTCGCTCTTGACGCGGACGGAGACGACCGCCGGAGAAACCTTCTCGACGACATCGGCAAAGCCGGGATTCATCTGGGTCGCCTCGACCTTCACCGCCTCGGCGTGAGCGGAGGGAGACAGGGCGGCCATTCCGGATGCGGACGCAATCGCGACGGCGGCGGCCGCGGCCATGTAGCGCATACGCAGCTTGGATGTTGTTGCGGTCATGTCTTCGATATCCTTTCCTCGTTCGGCGCCTTCGGGCACCTTCGAAAGGATATCTAGGACAGGTCACATTACGCGGCTCTTTCCGGTGAATGAAACTTTTGTAATGTCACGGAAAACCGCGTTCAGCCGTCGCCGTTCAGGCGGGTCGCCACCTTCGAGCCATGCTCCAGCGTGCGATGAACCGGGCACTTGCCGGCGATTTCCACCATCTTGTCGCGCAGCGCTTCGGGAATCCCGCCCTCCACGGAAATGACCCGCTCGAAGCGATCGACACGGCCGCCCATGGCCTTTTCCTCGTCGCTGCACTCGGCGCAATCGGCGGCATGGATCTTGGCATGACTGACATCGACCGTGACGCGGCCAAGGTCCAGCTTCTTGCGGTCGGCATACATGCGCAGGGTCATCGACGTACAGGCGCCCAGCGCGGCGGACAGGAAATCATAGGGCGACGGCCCCGTATCCAGCCCACCGACGCTTTCCGGCTCGTCGGCAAACAGGCGATGGCGGCCAGCGAGGACCGAATTCTGGAACGTGCCCTGCCCCGTCTCTGAAACACGCACATGTTCGCGCGCCGTTTCGCCCTGGGCGCGGTCGGACGGCAGGTAGCGCGAAACCCAGCCGGCGATCACCGAGGCCGCGAACTGGGCATCTTCTGGCCTGGTGAGCAGGTGGTCGGCATGATCGAGCGAGATGAAGCTCTTGGGGTGCCTGGCCGCTTCGAAGATGGCCGCGGCATTATCGATGCCGACCGTTTCGTCATAGGGCGAGTGCAGGATGAGCAGAGCCTTTCGCATCCCATGCACGGCCTTGCGGACATTGGCGGTTTCCA
Source organism: Zhengella mangrovi (assembly GCF_002727065.1). Taxonomy (GTDB): domain Bacteria; phylum Pseudomonadota; class Alphaproteobacteria; order Rhizobiales; family Rhizobiaceae; genus Zhengella; species Zhengella mangrovi. The sequence goes on from NZ_PDVP01000002.1 coordinate 608,250, forward strand.
CGTCCTCGACGAAATCGCGCGATATCGTGAACTCCCGGCCAGCCAGGTTCACCTTTGCCTGTCCCTGTTCGCGGATTTCAGCGAGCGAGGCATGGAAGCCGCGCAGCACATGGTCGGCATCGGCGGGCGCGCCAATGGTCACCACGGCCTTCGCCTCGGGGATTTTCAATGCCACGGACAGAACGGCGGCGCCGCCCAGCGAATGCCCGACCAGGATGGTTGGCGCCTCGTAATTCGCGCGCAGCCAGTCGGCGGCGGCGATCAGGTCACCGCAATTGGAGGAGAAATCCGTGGAAGCGAATTCGCCTTCCGAGGAACCGAGGCCCGTGAAATCGAAACGGAGAACGGCAATGCCGGCACGCGCCAGGTCGGCCGCGATCCGTCGTGCGGCCAGGATATCCTTGGAGCAGGTAAAGCAGTGGGCGAACAGAGCGTAGGCGCGCACGGGGCCGTCGGGCAAGTCGAGCCTGGCGGCCAGGCTGGCGCCGGAATGCCCGGCAAACTCGATGCGTCTCAACGTGGCAACCATGGTCTTTTTCCCCCAAGTTCACGGTAGCGATCAATGCATGCACACGGCACTAATCGCCTTCGGCCAAAATCTTCTTCAATTCAGCGTTTTCCGCCTCGCTGAGACCGGTTGGAGCCGCGCGGCGGCGGTTCCGCACGCTGACGGCAACAAGAGCCCCGCCAAACAACAGAACGAGCACAGGCGTTCCCCAGAGCAGCAGCGTCTTGAGTTCGAAGCGGGGCTTCAGCAGAACGAATTCGCCGTAGCGTGAAACAACAAAGCGCACGACTTCCTCGTTCGTGTCGCCCTTTTCCAGCCGCTCGCGAACCAGGACACGCAGGTCGCGGGCCAGATCGGCATCGCTGTCGTCGATGGACTGGTTCTGACAGACCAGACAGCGCAATCCGGCCGAGATTTCGCGGGCGCGGTGCTCCAGCTTCGGATCGCTCAACATCTCGTCCGGCCGGACGGCGAAAGCCGGCGCCGCCTGGAGCAGCAGCATCGCAGCCGCGGCGAACGCCGGCAGAAGGCGGCGAATCCGCGAGGTCATGCCCGGCCCCCTGTTGCGGCGGCTTCGGTACCCTTTGCCGAGCGCGCGGGGGCGCCGATGCGCAGGCGACGGTCGGCCAGCGAAACGATACCGCCGAACATCATGACCAGTCCGCCGATCCAGATGAGGGTGACCAGCGGCTTGTACCAGATGCGCACGACCATGCCGCCGTTGGAGGCCGGGTCGCCGAGCGACACGTAGAGCTGAGAGAAGATGAAAGTGTGAATGCCCGCTTCTGTCGTGGGCATGCGGCGCGCGGTGTACATCCGCTTGGCGGACGAGATTCCGGCGATCTTTTTCCCCGCCGCGTTGACGAGGGAGAAGCGGGCCTCGTCGGCGGTGTAGTTCGGGCCCTGGACCGGAACGGTCTCGTCGAAGCGAAGGGTGTAGCCGGCGACCGGCAGTGTATCGCCCTTGGCCATGGTCAGGATGTTCTCGGTCTGGAAGGCCGTGACAGACACGATACCGAGCAGGGTCACGCCGAGGCCGAAATGGGCGATGGCAGTGCCGAAGGCGGACCCCGGAAGGCCGCGCAGGCGGCGCAGCATCACCGGAGCCGACACCTTGCCGATGCCGGCCTTCAGGGCGAGATCGGTGAGGCTGCCGGCAAGGAGCCAGAACGCGAGGCCGGCGCCCAGTGCGGCGAGCAGCGCGGTGCGATCGACGAAGAGCAGGACGACGGCGACGGCGGCGAGCGCCACCGCGAACGCGGCGACCAGGCGCTGGCCGGCGGCGAAGAGATCGCCGCGCTTCCAGGCGAGCAGCGGGCCGAACGGGACGGCCAGCAGCAGCGGCAGCATGAGCGGCCCGAAGGTCAGGTTGAAGAAGGGCGCGCCGACGGAAATCTTCTCGCCCGTTACCGATTCCAGCAGCAGCGGATAGAGCGTGCCGATCAGCACGGTCGCCGCCGCGGTCGTCAGGAACAGGTTGTTGAGGACCAGCGCGCCTTCCCGCGAGATCGGCTGGAACAGGCCGCCTGCGGTCAGCGTACCCGCGCGCCAGGCGAACAGGGCCAGCGAGCCGCCGATGAAGACCATCAGGATCATCAGGATGAAGACGCCGCGCGAGGGGTCGGTGGCAAAGGCATGAACCGAGGTGAGCACGCCGGAGCGGACGAGGAAAGTGCCCAGCAGAGAGAAGGAAAAGGTGATGATCGACAGGAGGATCGTCCAGATCTTCAACGCCGATCGCTTCTCCATGACGATGGCCGAGTGCAGCAGCGCCGTGCCGGCGAGCCACGGCATGAAGGACGCGTTCTCGACCGGATCCCAGAACCAGAAGCCGCCCCAGCCGAGCTCGTAGTAGGCCCAGTAGGAGCCCATGGCGATGCCGGCGGTCAGGAAAATCCAGGCAGCCAGAGTCCACGGGCGAACCCAGCGCGCCCAGGCGGCGTCGACGCGGCCGTCGATCAGCGCCGCCACGGCGAAGGCGAAGCTGACCGAAAAGCCGACGTAGCCGAGGTAGAGAAGCGGCGGGTGAATGGCGAGGCCGATGTCCTGAAGGATCGGGTTGAGGTCCTGGCCTTCGACCGGGGGGCTGGCCACGCGGATGAAAGGATTGGAGGTAAACAGGATGAAGAGGAAGAAGGCCGTGCCGATCCAGCCCTGGACGGCGATCACCGTGGCCCTCAGGCTCGACGGCAGGTTGCCGCCGAACAGGGCCACCAGCGCGCCGAAGAGCGACAGGATGAACACCCAGAGCAGCATGGAGCCCTCGTGATTGCCCCAGGTGCCGGAGATCTTGTAGATCAGCGGCTTGGCAGAATGCGAGTTCTCGACGACGTTGAGCACCGAGAAGTCCGACGTCACATAAGCCTGGATGAGGGCGACAAAGGAGATCGTCACCAGGGCAAAGACGGTCACGGCGGCCGGCGCCGCCATCCCCATCAGCCGCTCGTCGCCGGTGCGCGCGCCGTAGATCGGCAGGACCGACTGGACCAGCCCGACGGCCAGCGCCAGCACCAGGGCAAAGTGTCCGATTTCAACCATGGTCCTCTCTCCCTCTCCCGGTCGTCAGTTGGTGGCCTGGCCTTCCTGCCAGACGCCCTTTTCCTTCAGGCTTTCCACCACTTCCTTGGGCATGTAATTCTCGTCATGCTTGGCCAGAACGGTATCGGCGACGAAGACGCCGTCGCGGTTGAACAGGCCTTCCGTGACCACGCCCTGCCCTTCGCGGAACAGGTCGGGCAGGATGCCGTCATAGGTGACGGGCACGTCCTTGATGGTATCGGTCACCGCGAAGCGGACCCTGGTGCCATCGCCGCGCACGACGCTGCCATCCTTGACGATGCCGCCAAGGCGCATTCGCTGGCCCGCCTCGGCGTGCATGGAGGTCAGGTCGGACGGCGTGACGAAGAAGACAATCTTCTGGTTCAGCGCGACGAGCACCAGCCCGGTGGCGATGCCCAGGAATGCGAGTCCGCCGAAAATCACCGCCAACCGTTTCTGCTTGCGAGTCATGGCCATAGCGCTTCCACCTCAGTCTGTTTTCGCCGCAGGCTCGATGCCGAGCGACGCCGCGAAGGCGGTGATACGACCGGACTCGTCCGGCTTTCCGTCGAAAGCGGCGAGCGCCTCGGTCAATGCTGCCGTGGCATCGTCCTTGCGCCCCATGACGGCATAGGCGCGGATCAGGCGCTGCCAGCCCTGCTCGTCGTCCGGGTTGTCCTTCAGCTTGCCGGCGAGCCGGTCGACCATGCCCTCGATCATCGACTGGCGGTCGGTCGCGCTCATCTGCGAGGCGTTGGCGACGTCCTCGGCCGTCGGACCTGGCGCGGCAGGTGACGCCTGCGCTCCATCCGCGATGCCGACCGACGCGGCGAAGCCGTCCAGGCGGGCGAGCGCATCGGGCTTGCCAGCGAAGGCTTCACGCGCGCTCGCCAGCGCGGCAGCCGCGTCTTCCTTGCGGCCCATGACGGCATAAGCGCGGATCAGGCGCTGCCAGCCCTGCTCGTCGTCCGGGTTGTCCTTCAGCTTGCCGGCGAGCCGGTCGACCATGCCCGCGATCATCGACTGGCGGTCGGCCGCGCTCATCTGCGACGCATTGGCCATGTCCTCAGCCGTCGGACCGGGTGCTTCGGCGGCGGCGACCGCCGGCGCATTGCGCGATTCCTCGATGGCCCGCAGCGCGGCCTGGCGCCACGGCGAATCGGGCGCAGCGTCCTCGCTCAGCCTGGTCCACGCGGTACGAGCCTCGTCGAGGCGGCCCGCCTGGGCGGCACCCACGGCGACGAAGAACCGCGACTTCTCGTTGGCAGGATCCAGTTCAAGAGCCTTCTCGAAGGCGGCCAGGGACGGACCGGCCACAATGCCTTGCGCACCCGCGCCAAGCGCTTCGCCCAAGCCATTCAGGCGATTGGCATTTTCACCCTTCAGGCGGATCAGGTTGCGCCATGCATCAGCGGATTCGTCGAAACGCCCGAGGCGCATGTAAATCGGACCCAGAACCTCCCAGCCGGTGGCGTCCGACGGGTTCTTGCGCAGATGCTCCTCGGCGCGCGCCACCAGTTCATCGATGGTGTTCTCGGTCGGGTTCTTCTGCATCCGCATGGCCAGCGGCTGGTCCGGCGCCGACGGCGAGCCCAGGTCGGCGTAGAGGCCCCAGCTGACCAGCGGTACGGCCAGCACTGCAGCACCTGCGATGACACGCGGCGATGTCGACGACGCCTTGACGGTCTGCGCCCTGAGCTGTGCATCGGCCTTCAGCAGGCGCCGGCCGATCTCGGCCCGCGCTTCCGTCGCCTCCTTGCCGGAAATCAGTCCGCGGGCCTCGTCACGCTCGAGCTCCTCGAGCTGATCCTTGTAGACCTCGCGGTCGAACGCGGCTGCGTCGACCGACGTCTCCTGCTTTCGCAGGAGCGGGCGAAGCAGCGCCACAGAGGCGCCAAGGGTCAGGAAAACGGCAATGATCCAGATCGTCATGGTGCCCATTTAGACATTGCGACAGCCGATGCCAACCGGCACCTGGGAAGAGCCGGTGGCGCATTTCGCCACAGGCCGGGTTCAATTGAGGAGAGTCCAGCTGCCATCCGGATTGCGGCAGGCCGCGCCCCTGTATTCGCTTACCTGCCCCGACACGGTCAGCGCGTGGGCATATTGACGGCAGTTCTGCGAGCCGACCTGGTAGGGCTGCGCCGGGGTGACAGCGCCTGAAACGCCGGACGACCCCTTCCATTCCACCGTCTCGCCTCCCCTGGAATATTCCAGCGCCCTGTATTCCGCCTCGACCGCGCGACGCTCGTTGTCGGTTCCGGGCTTGAGCGCATCGCTCTGGGCGACCAGGCCGCCACCCAGCGGCGCCAGCAGGTTCTTCTCCACCGCGGCGGCACCACGAGACTGGAGTGCCAGCGGCGCAAAGGCAGTCCGCGTGTTCCCGCTGGTCGCGCATCCGGCAAGCGCGATGGCCGGCAGCAGGATCAGGAAGGGCAGAAGTCGCATCAATCGTTTCCTCGAAACTCGGACGGCCAACCCGTTAGTGACAGGATTTGGCCGAATTAGGACCATTTCACATTTTCACACGGGGCAGTTCCACCCTGGCCTCGAGCCCGCCGAGCGAGGACTCACCCAGTTGAAGCCGGCCCCCGTATTCATTGACCAGTTCGGCGACGATGGAAAGACCGAGCCCGGTTCCCGGTGTCTTTTCATCCAGCCGGCGGCCGCGCTTGAGTGCCTCGGAAGCCTTGTCGGCCGGAATGCCCGGACCGTCGTCGGCCACGGATATGACCAGCCGGCCCGCCTCGCCGGGCTCCAGCCGGACCAGAACCGACTGGCGCGACCACTTCATCGCGTTTTCGAGGAGGTTGCCGACGATCTCCTCGAGGTCCTGTTCCTCGCCGGCGAAAAGCAGCGGGGCCTGCGGCAGGTCATCGTCGAGATCCTTGCCCGGGTTGAGCTTGGCGACGACACGCACCAGCCGGGCCACGGCAGCGGTGGCGTCGGTGCGGAAGATCACGCTCTCGCGCTGCGCGGCGATGCGGGCCCGCTGAAGGTAGTGCTCGACCTGGTTTCGCATGGCCTCGGCCTGTTCGCCGATAATTCGGCCCTTGTCACCACCGACGGCCCTGCCCTCGTTGACGATGACCGCCAGTGGCGTCTTGAGCGAATGGGCCAGGTTGCCGACCTGGATGCGCGAGCGTTCGACGATCCGGCGGTTGTTCTCGATCAGCGCGTTCATCTCCTCTGCCAGGGGCTCGATTTCGAACGGGAACGGACCGGACAGGCTTTGCGCCCTGCCCGCGCGAATGTCGCCGAGGGCCTTGCGGACTCGCACCAGCGGCTGCAGGCCATAGCGCATCGCGGCGGCATTGATGGCGACGAGCGCCAGGCCGAGAATGGCAAAATAGGTCCAGACCTGGCGCCGGAAGGCGCCGATCTCGTCGCGCAACTCGCTTTCGTTGCCCATGATCCGGAACCGGGCCGCGGCGCCGGTTCCCCCCAGTTCGAACTCGCTTTCGAAGATGCGGACCTTCTCGCCGGCGAGCCCTTCGGCAATGTAATGGCGCCGGAAGAAGCTGTCGAAGGGAACCTTGTCCGGCGCCGGGGACGGGATAGGCCCGGTGAGCGACGGCGACGAGAGAGGCGCCTTGATACCGCCGGTCACGGGCTCGACGGACCAGTACCAGCCCGATTCCGGCTGCGAGTAGCGGATGTCGCCGAAATCCGGCGACCCGTCGAGCTGGCCGTTCGAATCGAGGCCGACGGAGCCGATCAGGTTGAAGAGATGGGCGGAGAGGAGCTGGTCGAAATTGCGCTCGCTCGAGCGGCCGTAGAGCGTGGCGATCACGGTCGCGATGACGAAAAGGGCAATGACCACGAGAAACGTGGACAGCAGCGTCACGCGGAGAGCGAGTGATTTCGGAAGAAGCGTCATCCGCACCTGTCGCCGGCGTCAGCCGGCATCTGCCCGCAGGCGGTATCCCATGCCGCGCACGGTCTCGATGAGATCGACACCCATCTTCTTGCGCAAGCGGCCGACAAAGACCTCGATCGTGTTGGAATCCCGGTCGAAATCCTGGTCATAAAGGTGTTCGACGAGTTCCGTTCTCGAGACCACCTTGTCGGGATGATGCATGAGATAGGACAACAGGCGGAATTCGTGCGACGTCAGCTTGAGCGTCTGGCCGTTGACGTCCGCCTTGGAACTCTTGGTGTCGAGACGCAGCGGGCCGCAAGTCAGTTCCGACGACGCATGCCCTGCTGCCCGGCGGATCAGGGCGCGGACCCTGGCCAGCACTTCCTCGATGTGAAACGGCTTGGCGACGTAGTCGTCGGCCCCGGCGTCGATTCCGGCGACCTTGTCGCTCCAGCGGTCGCGGGCGGTCAGGATCAGCACGGGCATGGTCCGCCCCTCGCGGCGCCACCGCTCCAGGACCGACAGGCCATCGAGCTGGGGCAGGCCGAGGTCGAGAACGACCGCGTCGTAGGGTTCGGTATCGCCGAGGAAGTGACCTTCCTCGCCATCGAAGGCGCAATCGGTGACATAGCCGGCCTCGGCCAGTGCCTCGCACAGCTGCCGGTTCAGGTCCGCGTCATCCTCGATGACCAGTATTCGCATCGGCTGACGTCCTTCTCCCGTTGCAGTTCGATATTGGCGTATTTTTCAGCCGGATCAATCCTTTCGCCCGGCCTATTTATAAGGAACGACAATTTCCTGCCGGCTCGGACGCTGGCCGTAGCCCTGCGGCACGAGGACGACGATCACGCAGACGGACTTGCCGCCGCGCCTCTCCTCGGACGCCTTGGCCAACTGGCCGCCACGCTGGGAGGCAACACGCTGGCCGACGGCATAGCAGCCACCGGCCACCGGAGTGGCATCGGTCACCGGTGCGAGACCGGGACGTTGCAGGTTCCAGGCAGCGGCGGGCGACACGGCATTGACCGCAAGCACGGCGGCGGCGAGGAAAACAGGGAGGACAGTTCTTTTCATCATGGCCAAGGCTATAACCGTTTTCGCCTGAACGCGACATGAATGGATAGGCCATGGCCGTGCCCTGCCGCAATCGATTTCCGGCAAGACGCGGCCACGGCCCCGCTGGCGTCAGTCGATGACCGAGCGCGCCGACAGACGGCCGACGATGGCCGCCAGGCCGGACAGCGCCGTCGTCGCCTGGAGGATGGTCTCGGCAAGCGCGGAATTGTCCAGTCCGGCAACCGGCAGACCGGCCATGCCGGCAACCGCGCTGCCAATCGTGATCAGCGATGCCCAGATGGTTTTGGACAGGTACCAGGGTTTGGAATCCGTCATGCTCAGTTCCTTTCGTTTGCTGTTGAGGTGAAGTGCGGCAAATCGAATGCCCGCGTGGCCGGCAAGCCCCAGGCCCGCGGGCCTCCTGCCTGGCGGACCTCGACGATCACGCGGGCATGCCCGGCCGCGATGACGCCGGCGATCGATGCGCCCGGCCAGATACATGCCGGCCCGGCAACCTCCGTTTCCCATAGGCCTTTCCCGTCCGGCGTCCGGACCAGAACGCGATAGTCCTCGCGGTCCTCGCCCAGCGGAACGGCATCCCAGGTATCGGCTCGGATGCGCGACCGCCGGGTCCAGCGGAACCGGCGTCCGCCATCGGCCGCGGGGGCGCAACGGACATGCACCGGGCTGAGCGGGGTCAGGGCCCGGGTTCCGCCGCGGGCGGCAAGGCCGGTGACCGTGTCGGGCGCGGCGAAGGGGACCAGCGGACGGACACGCCATTGCAACGGCAGGTCCACTTCCCCCGCCCGCAGGCCGGCGGGCCGGACGGTCTCGTCGAGCAGGACGGCGTGGCTCCCCGCCGGGGCGCCCAGCGCCATCCGGTCCTCGGTGCCGAGCTGGCCCCTCAGAAGACAGGACAGCCGCCAGACCTGGGCGCGGATCTCCTCGGCGTGCTGGAACTGAAGGATTTCCCAGCCGGTGTCAGGCGAGCCGACAGCCATGGCATTGGCGCCACCGAACAGCGCGAGAGCGGTGACCGATTCCGGCTCGGCGTCAACGAAGGCGACGTCGAGGCTTGAGCGCCGCTCGCGCCGGGCGCCCCGTCCAGGTGCAAGATCGCGCAGAAGCGTGCCGATGGCGGCGGGGCCGGTGACCAGCGTACGGCGGTCGTAGCCGGTCGTCTCCGGAGACGCCTCGACGGCATGGGTGCGCCAGGGATCGGACCAGACGGCGACCCTGAAAGCCTCTTCCTCCGCCGCCATGGCATCGCCCATGGGCAGGTCGAGGAAGATGGCCTGGGGCGCGCCGGGCTCGGGAAACGGCACGGCCGCGGGCGTGTCCGTGACCGGGATGTCGGGTTGCGGCGGGGCGGGATTGATCCGTCGGGCCTTCAGCCGGCAGGTCAGTCCCTCTTCCAGCGACGTCACCAGCCATGTCCGGCCAGGGACGGCCGCCAGTTGCAGCGGGGCACCGACCTCGATGCCGCTCGCCGGCGGCAGGGTGACGGTGAGTTCCTGCGTTGCCGAGTCCAGCCGCGACAGCCAGCCGGATGCCAGCGCGCGGGCTGTTCCCTGGTGGAGGATGCCCGGATAGGCGAGGTTCACCTCCCCCGTGCCACGGGTCTCCGCCTCCACGCGGGCCACTGCCGTTTCATACCCCCTGAAGGGGTCGCGGAAGGCGATCACCGCCTCGCGCGGGCGGTCGCCGGCGGCAGCGTGTTCGATCACGCGCACGGCATCACCCTCGGTCTCCACGCAGTCGTCGACGATGACGGGTTCGGCGGCACGCGACTCGGAGCGGAAGGCCAGGCTGCCACCGGCCTCGTCCACCGTCAGGCCGTGCGCGGCGACGAGGGGTTCCAGGGCATCGCGGGCGCTGGAAGCGCTGTCGAGGACGATGCCGCCGGCCAGGGCATCGACGCCGCCGACATCGGCCGGAGGCACGCCGTGGCGCGACAGGACGGCATTGATGACGTCACCGATCTCGACGTCCTCGACGCGCCCGTTGAGCCAGTGGCCCCGTGCCCAGTTGCCGCCATCCGCCCAGGTCGCCGCCTGCCGCGGAAAGGCCGGAAACGGACGCGCATCCCAGGCCCAGCAATAGATCCGCGCGGAATCGACCATGGGCCGGCCGGTCAGGGGCGAAAGCGGATTGGCTGCCTCTCCGGCCTGCCAGTGGCAGTAATGGGCCTGGAGGAAGCGGCGCTGGGCAAGGCTGTCGCGCCCTCCCGAGGAGAAGTGGGGCACCGCGTTTTCCGACGACTTGGCATCGACGAAGACGTTCGGCTGGTTGGCGCCCTTGTCGATCGCCGGGCAGCCGAGTTCGGTGAACCAGACCGGTTTCGCACCCGGGACCCATGGGCTCTGCCGGCCGGTTTCCTGGCCGCCGCGGCGCTCGACGTGGACGTTCGACCACCAGCCGGCGATATCCTTGTAGCGGTACACCCAGTCCTTGCCATGGGCGCCGTCGGTGATGGGCGTACGGCTCCGAGCCGCGCGCGCTTCATCGTCTGCATAGTACCAGTCAAAGCCCTCGCCGCCAGAGATCGCAGCAGCCAGGGCCTCGGCGTCATGGGGCGAGCGGGCGCCGTCGGGATTGCCGCCGGCCCAGTCGGCGTCGCGCCAATCGGACAGGGGCATGTAGTTGTCGATGCCGACCGCGTCGATGGCGCCGTCCATCCACAGGTCGTCAAGGTTGTAGAACACATCGCCGGACCCGTCGGCGGGCCGCAGGCCGAAATATTCCGACCAGTCTGCGCCATAGGTGATGCCCGTCCCGGCACCGAGGATGGCTTTCACCTCCCGCGCCAGTTCGCGCAGACCGTGGACGAATGGGAAGACGCCGCCGTCGTCGCGCAAGGCGGTCAGGCCGCGCAGTTCCGAGCCAACGAGGAAAGCATCGACACCGCCGGCCCCGGCGCACAGCATCGCGTAGTGCAGGATCATGCGCCGGTAGCCCTCGGTATTGGCGGAGGCGGCCCAGGCGGGCGCGCCGTCGACACGGGTTCCGGCCGGTCCCTCGCCCCGCCCCAGGAAACCGGCGATCTCGGCCCGCACGGCGGCCGTGCTATCCGGCGATCCGTCCCTGCCCGGTGCCAGCGACGCCGTGATCCGGCCGCGCCAGGGGTAGGCTGCCTGCTCGCCGCCGCCCCACGGGTCCGGCAATCCGTTGGCCGGCGGGATATCCATCATGAGGAAGGGATAGAAGGCGACCCTGATGCCGCGATCCGTCAGGTCGCGGATCGCGGCGATCACGCTGGCATCGGACGGCGTACCACCATAGGCCGGGCCGCCGTCCTGGCGGCTCACGACGTGCGCCTCGTCGCGGGTCAGGCCGGCCACCTGCCAGGGCGTGTCGACATCCGGCAAGACAGCCTCGGTGACACCGGGAACGATCCGGCAATGACCGGCACGCAGGTCGGTGCCGAACCAGGCCACCACCAGGGCAACGGTTTCGAGATTCGGGCACAGGGCCTGCAATTCATCGATGGAGGCGGAGAAGTCGCTCTCGCCATGCAGGACATGGCGATTGAGCGTTTCGCGCTGCCCGGGCCTGACCTGGCGCCGGACCGCGGTCGGCGACAGGCCGTATTCGGTGGATCCCGGAATGAGCGCGACAGCCCTGACCTGGCGATGGAAATCGCCCGCGGGTGCCAATACCTCGAACTGCAGTTGCGGCACCCGGTTGCCGAAACCGTCCAGCGGCAGGCGCTCGAAGACCACATAGGCCGTCCCGCGATAGGCCGGCGCATTGCCATAGCCCTGTTTCGCTTCGATCAGCGGATCGGGAAGCTGGTCCTGCGAACCGGTGTAGACGCGCATGTCGATGCCCGACAGGTCGAGTTCGCGGCCATCGGCCCAGACACGGCGAATGCCGGCAACCGGCCCCTCGCACAGGGCGAAGGCCACGTTGGCGAAATAGCTGTACTCGGTCACCCTTGGCCCGCCCTTCAGGCCCTGGCGGCGGGTGGTGCTCCTCTCCTCGAAGCGGGTGGCCCAGATCATCGTGCCCGATACGCGCGCCGCGCCGAAGACCTGCGGCAGAACGGCACCCTCCTCGGCCTGGAAGGGCTGCATGCCGGGAAGCCGGGCGCCCTCGTAGCGCCGCGTCGACTGGATGAGGGCATTGTCGACGGCATAGCCGGCCATGGCGCCGGCGGCCGAACCGACTGCCGCGCCGACAGGACCGAGGAAGCCGCCGACAAAGGCGCCGGCCGCCTGCAACAGGATGGTGGCCATGGGTCTGTGTCCTTCAGGAAACGGGAAAGGCGAAGACGGCCGCGACGCGGCGACGCCAGGCCGGCACGAGGGCCGATTCCAGCGCACCGGCACCGGAATAGGCATGAACGAAACGGCCCTGGCCGGTCAGGATGCCGAGATGGCGGGCCGGCAATTGCGCGCGCCAGCGAAAGACGAGGAGGTCGCCGGGTTGCGCCGAGGCCAGCGGAAACGGAACTCCAAACGCCTCCCTTGCCGCGTTCATGAGAGGATCGCCGGCATCGCCTGCTGCCCAGTCGGCGCCATAGGGCCCGGGATCGGGCAAGCTGGAGCCATACACCTCGTGCCAGACGCCGCGCACGAGACCGAGGCAGTCACAGCCGACACCCCTGCGGGTTCCCTGGTGGCGATAGGGCGTTCCGATCCACCGCCGGGCGGCAGCGATGACGCGGCTTCGCGTGCCGGCCGCGGCGTCCATCATGGCACCATCGGCTTGCCGTCCAGCGGCAGGTCCTCGGTGACATAACCATAGGCCGCATCGTTGCCCGGCAGGTGCGGAAAGCCGCGAAAGTTGACGGCGTTGGAGAAACGGTCGCGGCAGGTGGCAAAGCGCCTGTCGCAACCGGCGACGACGCGCACCGTACCGCCCGCCTGCAAGGGCGGACCGGGCAATTCGGCGAGTACCAGGGTTTCATGGCCGGCGCCGCGCTGGTGGGCCAAGATCCGCAAGCGGCGGGACGATTCAGCGGCCGGGTCCGGCTCCAGCCAGCCGTTTTCCAGCCAGCCGTCCTCACCGGCCGTTCGCTCGATCCGCACCGTCACCGGCGCTTCGACTGCAAGGATGACGACGTGCTCGCTCGCTCCGGCTGCACCGAGGTCGATCCCGCAGGCCGCATCGCCCAGTTCGGCGGCGCAACGGCGACGCACGATCCGGCTGTGCGGCTTGTCCAGGCTCGCCGACAGGCTTTGAAGCTCGGCAACCAGCGCGCCGTCCCGCCGGGCAATCCGGCCGATCACGGCCGTGCGGAGAAGCGCGCGCTGCGCCGCGTCCTGCCAGTCGACCAGCCAGGTCAGCACCGTGGCGCCGTCATAGGCGCCAGCCTCGATATCCGCTTCGCAGATCCCGTCATCCGACAGGGCACCCTCGATGTCGGTTGCATCGGCGGCGAGGCCCAGGCTTCGGGTGGCTTCGGAGGCGGAAAAACCGGTTTGCGGGCGATGGTCCAGTCCGTCGAAGCGGATCACCGCGTCATGGTCCGTGAACCCCAGGACCCTGCCGTCGGCACGGCGGACCTGCCAGCACTGGCAGAGCGTCGTCACCTCGCGCGCGGCGTGCTGACGCAACAGTTCGGGAAGCCGTGTCATGGCAGGACCTCGACCAGGGGAACGGAAGGCGATTGGCCGGCCTCGAAGGCAGCCAGCGAGAGAAGGAGCTGATCCGTGTCGAAACGGACCGGAACGTCGAACTCGTAGCCGGCGGAGATCACGGCGCCCGCGGTTGGCGGTTCGACAAAGGTGACGATGCCGGTGAGGCAGTCGACGGAGAAGGCCGTTGCCTCCGCCTGTTCGACGCCATCGAGCGCAATGCGGACCGTTCCGGCGACCGGCTTGGTGACCGGACGTTCATAGGCGTCCTCCCCGTCGCCGTAGCGCTTGACCAGGGCAAAGGCTGCCGTCCGGTCATCGCCGACGGCGATCCGCTGGTCCGTCACCGCCGGGACATTCGCCAGGGCGCAGGACTTCCAGTCGAACGGATCGCGGAAGCGGAACGCGAAAAGCGAGCCGCGCCTTGCCTCGAAAAAGGTACTCAGCGCTTCCAGGTCGGACAGCGCGCGCAGCCCCGTGCCCGCGTCATAGCGGCGGCGGCCATGGGCGCGGCGCTGGTTGCGTTTCTCGCGCCCGCTCGTCAGGCGGATGATCTCGTTGACCCGTTCCGGGCCGCCGGTGGCGCCAAACCCGATGGCGACCGGGAAACGGACATCATGGAATGCGGACATGGCTTCTGCCTCAAACGTGGCGGGCGCCGCGGCGGACCGCGCGGGCCAGCATGGCCGTCACCTGCGCCTCGGACTTGCGGAAGGACGCGGCATCGTTTGCCTGGACGTTGAACGTCACGTTGACCGGGTTGCCGGCGCCCGATGGCGCGGAGACGCCAAGCGCACCATCGGCGCCACGTTTCAGCGGCAGGATGGCCTCGGTTCCGGCCTCGCCCATCAGGCCGAGGTTTCCGCCCATGGGAAAAAAGGTCGGTTCCGCAACCACGCCCCCGGCGGCAAAGGCCGTGACGCCGGGCACGCCCCCCTTCGCAAAGGGCGAGACGGCACCGGTCAGGCCGCCCAGCGCCGATGACAGCAGGCCCTGCAACGGCTTCAGGCCCTGGTCGAGCGCCATGGAAGCCATATTGAGCGCCAACTGGCGCAGAACATCTTCCAGGTCCTTGCCGGAGGTGACAGCACTCTTCAGCGCGCCAGTCATCTGCGAGCCGAAGCGCTGGGCGACGGTCTCCATGTCCTTCATGGCCGTTTCGAACGGCCGGGTATCGGCCTCGAGGCGAACGGTGAGACTGTCCGTCATGACGGTCGGTTTCCTTTCACAGGTCGGGAAAGCGTTTCATCAATGCCTCCAGATCCGCACGCGACACGGCTCGCCGCGCCTCGGGAAGAGCGACACAGGCGGCCAGTTCACGCGGGGTCATGGCCCAGAAGGCATCCGGCGGCAGCCGCAGCAGGGCGAGGCCGAGGCGCATCGCCTCGTCCCACGGGAAGGGCCTGGCTCCCTGCCCTGCTACGGCCGTGCGGGGTTTCCGGCGGTCTCCGGCGTGCCGAAGGCCGCGGCCAGGAGTGCCATTGCGAGGCGGGCCTGGCCTGCGACGCCGTCTTCCGCCGACATGGCGGCCACGTCGGAATCGGCGATGTCATGGCCGGCACCGCGCAGGCCGGCTCCAATGATGCGAACGAGATCGCGGGCGGCAAAGCGCCCCGACGACAGGCGCGCGACCAGGGCCTGGAGATCCTCGACGCCGAAGGCGTCTTCCAGTTCGGCCAGCGCTCCCAGCGTGAGGCGAAGGCGGTAATCGCGCCCGTCGAGGCGGGCCGCCACTTCGCCGCGGCGGCGGTTGGCGGGGGTGAGGAGCGAATCCATCAGGCCGCCTCGAAGGCCAGCGCGCCGGCCGATTCCAGCGCGATCTCGAAGGTGATCTCGGCATCGTGGTTGCCGGAATACTCCAGCGCCGTGACCTGGAAAGGCCCGGACACGGTTCCGAAATCGGGGATGGCCAATTGCCACGCGTTGACGGCGCCATCGAAGAATGCCAGGCGCACCAGTGCGTCCGATGCCGCGTCCTTGAAGATGCCGCTTCCGGTGACCGAGGCGCGGCGGACGCCGCTGGCGGCCAGCAATTCACGCCAGCGGCCGGCGGATTCGGAATCCGTCACATCGACGGTGGTCGCGTTGAACGCGATGCGGCGGGCGCGCAGCCCCGCCACGGTGACGTAGTCGCCCCGCCCCGCGCCGTCCAGCTTGACGAGCAGGTCCTTGCCCTTCTGAGCACCCATCGGAAAACCCCCTTGAATTTCAGAATTTTGATACGAGTACCTGAAGGCCGGTCAGACCGTTTCGGCCTGTTCCTCGACCAGGGCCCGGAAGCGCATCAGGCCGTGCTGAAGCTGCATTTCCGGGTCGTAGTTGACCTCGGCGAACTCACGAAAGAAACCGACCACGCGATGGCCTTCCAGGTCCGGCGAAAAGCCTTCCAGCGCCTTGCCCGCGGCTTCCAGCACGGCCTGGCATTCCGCCTTGCCGCGCGCCTGGGACCAGGCATGGAGGGTGACGAGATGTTCCGTCCCGGCATCGTCCGACGTCGACCAGTCATAGACGCTCGTGCGCCCGATGGTGACATAGGGGTAACGGGCGCGCTCCGGCGCCATGTCATGGACGTGAGGACCGCCGAGAAGACGCACGACATCTTCTGCCCCCGTCAGCGTGGCATGGATTGCCCGTTGCAGTTCAGCGGCTGCGCTGGTCATGATCGGGCCTCCCTTTCTTGCGTGGCGTTCCACCAGATATGGTTTCGCGGGCCGGCTTTTGCTGCAAGCCCGCATTCAATTCGCGGTGATCGGCCAGCCGGTGCGCCTGCATGGACAGGGTTCGCACCAGGTCGGCCGCGGTCAGGCGAAAGCCGAGCTTCATCGTTGCTCCTCGACGGCGAGACAGACAAGGTAGCGCCCGGTTTCATCGGGATCATGAACGGTCCGGATGGCGAACAGGCGCTCGCGGCAGCGAAACCGCATTCCGGGCAACACGCCGGCGCGATGGCGGAGGGTGACGCGATGGGTCGTTTCCTCGACGAACCGGTCGCCGGCGAAGCGCCGCGCGGCCGAGACAGGCTCGACGAGCGCGTAGATGCCGGCCGTCTCGCTCCAGCCGCCGGTGAGCCCGCCCTCGCCGTCCGGCTCAAGGTCCGGCGCTTCCAGCACGAGATAGGTGCGAAACCGGCCCGGATCGACGAACAGCACCGGCATGTCAGAGCCGCACCCTGCGGAAGGGCGCCAGAAGGCGGTCGTAGCCGGACGGCCAGGCGGTGACCCGGTCATCGACCAGCGAACCGGACCGGTGTTCGAAGAGATGGGCGGCCAGGAGGAGGATGGCCCGCTTGAGGAGGTCGGGCACGTCGGCGCCGGTGTCGCCGTGGCCAGCCTCGTAGTCGATCTCGATGCCGTTGGCGATGTCGGTGCCCGGCGCCAGGCCCGACAGGTCGACCGCCGCCGGCCGGTCATGACGGTCGAGGCGCCACTGGCCCGCGGCAATCGCGTGAACTTCGCCGTCGCGGTCGAACCGGCTGACGGATGTGACAGCCATGACCGGGGTCCGGCCAAGATCGACCCGCCGGCCCGGCGGCAGGCGGTCAAGGACCACGCGCCAGGTCTGGCGGATCAGGGCAAGGCCGGTCTGGCGTTCGACGTCGTCGCGGGCCGCGGCAAGCAGCGTCGCAAGGAGAGCATCCTCGGCGTCGCCGTCGAGGCGGAGGTGGCGTTTCACCTCGGCCAGCGAAACCGGTTCGGCGGCCGGCGCGAGGCTCTGGAACTGAATCATGTCCGGGTCTTTCCGTGTTGATCCTGAAGGGAAAAGGCGGCCCCGGCGGAAGAAGGCCGGGGCCGCGGGCGGCGCAGGGCCGGCGCGGAGGAGAAGGCGCGCCGGCCGCCCGAAAATCAGGCCGCGCCGAATTTCACCAGCTTGATGGCATCGAAGTCCTGCACGCCGCCACCGACACGCTTGGTGGTGTAGAAGAGCACGTAGGGCTTGGCGGAATAGGGATCGCGCAACACGCGCACGCCGACCCGGTCGACGACGAGGTAGCCACGGGCGAAATCGCCGAAGGCGATCGGCGTGGCGTCGGCGGCGGCGTCGGGCATGTCCTCCGCCTCGACGACGGCGAAGCCCATCAGCATGGCCTGCCCGCCGGGCGTGGCCGGCGGCTGCCAGAGGTAGTTGCCGTCGGCATCCTTCAGCTTGCGGATGGCGGCCTGCGTCTTGCGGTTCATCATCCAGCTGGCATTCTGGCGGTAACCGGCCTTCAGCGCATAGATCGTGTCGATCAGGACGTCGGAGGCGTTCTCCGTGGCCAGCGCGCCGGAAACGCCGGTGGCGACGTGGCCCAGCTGGCCCCAGGCCCAGCTGTCCTCGGCGACCGAGCCGTAATCGAGGAAGCCGCGCGGCTTGTTGACGCCATCGCCAGCGACAAAGGCCGCGCCTTCCTGCTCGGCGAAGGCGGTCTCCACTTCCGCGGCGATCCACTGGTCGAGGTTGACGGCGGCATCGTCGAGCAGCGACGCGGTGGCCGCCGGCATGGCGTAGAGCTCCATGGTCGGAAACTGGAGCTCGGCCAGGGTGGACGAGGCCGTCTCGGGTCGCGCGTCGGTCTCGCCGGCCCAGCCGACCGCCGGTCCGCTGACGGAGAACGGCTTTTTCAGCACGGCGCCGGAGACCTGGCGCACCGAGGCGACCGAGCGCACCGGCGACAGCGCGGCCAGGCGCTTGCCAATGGCCGCCTCGGTCTCGTCGGGCACGAGGTAGCCGCCGTCCTGGCCGGAGCCGTAGGACATGGCCTTGGTGTCGAGCGAACGGAGCGCGCGGTCGTCGCCGGAACGCATGTAGGCAGAAAAGGCGTCCTTGCGGGCCAGGTCGGCTACCGGGTCGGCCCGGCCGAGCGCCGGCCTTCCGCGCTGCAGGACCAGGCGGTCCATGGCCGCCTTCTGCTCGTCGAGCACGGCGGCGATGCGGTCGACCTTGTCCGTGGTCACGACGTCGGCGCTGACGCGCGCCTCGATCTCCTTCAGGCGCTCGTCGTTGGCGGCCTTGAAGGCCTCGAAGGCACCCATGAAATCGTCGAAGGCCTCGGCGACATCCTGGGCGGAACCGCTGGCGGCCTTGATCTCGGGCGCCGGTTTCGGGTTGGGTCGGGTCATGGTCATGTCCTCAGAGAAAAAGTTTCGGCCGCCCGGCGGATCGCGCCGGCAAGGCCTTCCGGGGTGTTGCGCGCGGCATCGCGCTCGCGCACCAGTTCGCCGAAGCCCTTGACGATGACCGTCCGGGCCTGGCTGCGCGTCAGGCCCGCATCCCGCGTGAGCCAGCGTTCGAATTGACGGGTGGTCGGCAGGGCGCCGGCATGCTTGACCTCGCCGATGCGCGCGCCCGGCTGCATCGGGAAGGTGACGACCGAGATCTCCCAGAGGTCGGCCTCCAGAATACGGCGGACCCCACCCTCGCCCTTGCGGGCGCGCACCGTGCGAAAGCCGATGGAGAGGCCGTCCACGGCCCCGTCGCGCATCAGGCCGAGCACCTCGCGGGCACGGGCGGACGCCGCCGACAGGCGACCGCGCACGAACAGGCCGCGGTCGTCCTCGCGCAGGTCGCTCCAGCAGCCGATGGGCAGCGCCGGATCATGCTGGAACAGCATGCGCACGCCCCCGGCGCCACGGCTGCGGAGCGAGCGGGCGAAGGCACCACGCTCGACCATGTCGTTGCCGAGGTCGATCTCGCCGAACAGGCTGGCATAGCCGCTGAACGTCCCGTCCGCATCCACGCCATCGAGCGAAACGGGCGCGTATTTCTTCTCCAGATCAATGGCTTGCATGGGAGGATTCACTTTCCGATTCCGGGCCTTGGGACGGTGATTCAGGCGTCTGCCGCAGCTCGTGGTGGGCCATCAGCCGCATCAGCAGACCGAGCGCCCACCAGGCCGACAGGCTGGCAAAGGCGGATCCGGCCAGCATGACCTCGACCGGCGAAAGGAGCGCCTTCAGGTCCAGCCGCTCGACGAGCATGAGGCCCGCCATGCCGCCGAAGACGAGGCCGGACACCAGGCCGACGAAGAAGCGCAGCGCCGCCTCGCGACGGCCGGACGGCAGCAGGTAGGCCAGCGAAATGGCCGAGCCGGCGACGGCACCGGCACCCTTCGCCGCCCACATCACATGAGTGTCAGACATCGCCCGTCCTCCCGGTGCCGCCCATCGGCTGGTATCCGGCGGCTTCACGTTTCTCGTCGACCGTCAGGAAGGTGGCCGCGTCCAGCCGCTCCCACAGGGCGTCGCGATCGCCCGACAGGCCATCCACCCGGTCGGCATCGAAGGCGAGCCGGATCCGCCCGCCGTGCAGCGGCGCCAGCCAGTGCGAGAACTCGCTGGCCAGACGGGTCACCAGCGGCACGACGGTCAGGCGGTAGAAGGCCCGGTTGGCCTCGCGGTAATTGGCATAGGTGTTGTCGCCGGGAATGCCGAGCAGCATGGGCGGCACGCCGAAGGTGAGCGCGATATCGCGCGCCGCGCCATTGCGGGCCTCGATGAAGTCCATGTCCTTCGGCGTCAGCGCCATGGCCTTCCAGTCGAGACCGCCTTCCAGCAACAAAGGCCTGCCGGCCCGTGCGGCGCCGGAATAGCCGGTTTCCAGTTCCTGACGGAGCCGGTCGAACTGCTCGGGCGTCAGGTTGCCGCCGTCCTTCGGGGCGTAGACCAGGGCACCGGACGGGCGGGCGGAATTGTCCAGAAGCGCCTTGTTCCAGGCACTGGCGGCATTGTGGACATCAAGGGCCGTCAGCGCCGCTTCCAGCGGGGCGAAACCGGCGATGTCATCGAGCGGATTGGCAAGGCGCACGTGCAGACCGGGCGCGCCTTCCGTGCCGAGCGCCACCCGACGGCTGGCGGCGCCGGTCCTGTACACCAGCGCATCGGGCCAGCCATCGGCATCGCTGGAAACCTCGACCTGGTCGGGGCGCAGCAGGTGCAGGTGCGCCATCCGGCCGGAATCGACGCGCTCGACATAGGCATTTCCCGCCATCAGCAGGTGCAGGTAGAGCGTCTCCATGAACGCCATGCCGGACTGGCGCGGATTCGGCCGGTCCAGCATGACGAGCACGGGATGCTCGTCATGTTCGGTCACACCCTCGTAGAGCAGCCAGGGAATGGCGGCCGCAGTCTGGGCGATCAGGCGCACGCAGGCATGGACGACCGGGTTGGTCATGTAGCCGTGTCGGGCCAGGACGGCATAGTCGCGGCCTGTCCAGACCGCCCCGCCGGTCATCTGCAGGGCGACGAACCCCGTTGCCGCCTTGGCCTGATCCGGCGCACCGGCCTTGATCGTCTCGGGGGCACGCATCGCCGCCCTGCCCCGGCGGGAGGTCCGGGGCCAGTGAAAAGCCATCATCGTGTTTGCTTCCTGCTGGTTCAAACGTGCCGGATGCGGGGGACGCGCCCCGGTCCCGACAGGAGAAGTTCGCTCAGTGCCCAGACCAGCGCATCCAGCCGGTCCGGCGACCGCCCGGAAGACAGGCCGGCAGCGGTGAAGTCACACATCTCGTCCTCCAGCGCCGCGAAGCGGGCCGCGTGGGCCACCTTGCCCTGCTGGTAGAGCGCGGAGACCGGTTCGGCGCGGGAAAATTTCCCTCGGGTCGCGCGTACCGCCTTGACGGGAACGCCCGGGTCCACCGAAGCGATGACGCTGGCGACCATCTCGCCGCCCTGGTTGACCTCGGCCAGCAGGCAGTCTGCCTCCAGAGCGTGGAAAAGGCGGATCGCCGCGGCCGCCCATTCATGCGGCCGCACGCCCTGGACACTGGCATCGGCCAGGACGGTGGCGTGTCCATCGACGTCGGCGCCGGCGGCGACAATGCCGCAGGCATCCGATCCCCTGGTCGAGGCTGCCGGCGGATCGACGGCCACGACGATGCGGGCGGGCGCACCGAAGCGCCGGGCGCAGGCCGCCTCGATCGCGTCTCGGTTCCACAGGGCGCCTTCCCGGTCGCCGATGATCTCGCCATCCAGTTCCTGCCGGCCGAGCCGCGTGCCGCCGTAGCGCGCCTGCACGGCCTCGATGAAGCCGGCGGCCAGGTGACGGGCATTGTCGCGGGTGGAGCCGCGCGTCACCGCGGTGTTCGGATCCGCGACCAGCCGGCGCAGAAGCGCCAGCGGCTTCGGCGTGGTGGTGACCAGCGTGCGCGGGTGGTGGCCAAGCCGCAGGCCGAAGCTGGCCATGTCCCACGTGGCGTCGAGATTTCGCCAGGCCGCCAGTTCGTCGCACCACAGCGCGTCGTGCTGGGGGCCGCGCAGGCGTTCCGGTTCCTCGGCGGAAAACAGCATGGCCACCGCCCCGTTCTTCCACACCAGCCGGCGGCGCGACACCTCGTAGACCGGCCGACCCGTGGGCCGGCCGTCACGGTCGCAATCGCCCGGCCAGCAGACCTTCAGGATGCCGCTCTCGCCGCTGACCATCACGTCGCGGGCATCGGCTGCCGTCGGCGCGATGAGGCCGATGCGCCGCGCGCCGGCCCGCACCTGGGCCCGCACCCACTCGGCGCCGGCGCGCGTCTTGCCGAACCCCCGTCCGGCGAGGATGAGCCAGACGGACCAGTCGCCGTCCGGCGGGCGCTGGGCCCGGCGGCCGACGAGCGGCCAGTCGTGGCAGGCGAAGGCCTTTGCAAGCGGATTATCGACGGCGCGCGCCGCGCGGAGCCTTGCGGGCGGCCAGGTGTCGATCGATGAGCCTGTCGAACTCCTTCGCGGCATTCGTGATCTCCGACTGGGTGAGCGTGACGGCTTCCGGCCCGGACACGAGCTGGCCGCAGGTGGGACAGTTTTCGCCGGGCCCCGGCGCGACGGGCTGCGGCGCGACTGCCGCGGTGGCCCTGAATTCCTCTTCGACCCGCAGGCGGCGGATGCGCTGACGCTCGGCCTGGCCCTCGGTCCAGCGACGCATCGCTTCCGGCTCGCGCCTCAGGAACTTGTCGAACGTGACGGCCACGACGCCGAAGGCTTCGGCCGCGTCGGTCTTGCTGGGCATCTGCAACGCGTAAGCATGGACGCGCTCCAGCACGTCCGGCGTGGGGCGCAACAGCGGCGGGCGACCGCCCCTCTTCTTCTGCGGCTGCGGCACCGGCGGCACAGCGCCGGCCGACGCCGGCCCCTGCGGGTCATCGCTCATGAACACCTCGGAAATGTCAGTGAAACTCGGCTTTCGTCGCGGAGCGCTGCCCCCTGGCGCAACTCTCCGACCGTAGCCAGAGACTACCATGGCAGCGTCACGGTGTGGAAAACGCAGGGCGGAAAAAATGCTGCGGACGGTCAGGGAAAGAAGCGATCCGCATCCCGCAGCCAGCCGCGCCAGCAAGTAGTGGATGTGTGCGAGGCTGTTTTGACGACCCCTCGCCCGAAGGAGAACAGGAACCAATGCCCCCCGTCGCGACGGAAACCATGTCACAAGAAATTGGGCCTCTCACACCCGGAACGTGAGGCTTTTCACTTGCCGTTGGCGCCCAAATGCGGAAAAGTGCAGCGCTCCAGAAGGGGCCTTGCGCGACGCGCGCCACGCCTTGGCGTGCCCGGACAAAGCGAGCCATGAAGAACCCGTTCGAAAAGCGAAAATCCAAAGGCCCCAAGGCATCCAGGCTCCTCGAAATCGACGCCTGGATCGATTCGACGCTGTACGAATCGCAATTCGCCGCAGCGGAAACCTGGGAGAACATCACGATCTTCTTCCGCCGGTTCCGCGCCACCGGGTGGCGGCGGATCGTCTTCGAACTTCTGTCGGAAGGCTTCACGATGGGAACCGCCGGTTGCATCGTCATGCTGGCGCTGGCCATGCCGGCCTTCGAGGAGACCACCAAGGACTGGCGGGCACAGGACGACTACGCCGTCACCTTCCTCGACCGTTACGGCAACGAGATCGGCAAGCGCGGCATCCTGCAACGCGATTCGGTGCCGGTGGACGAGATGCCGGACTATGTCATCAAGTCGGTGCTGGCGACCGAGGACCGGCGTTTCTTCGAGCATTTCGGGATCGATTTCGTGGGCCTCGCCCGCGCGATGTTCGAAAATGCGCGCGCGAATGCCGTGGTTCAGGGCGGCTCCACGCTGACGCAGCAGCTGGCCAAGAACCTGTTCCTCTCCAACGAACGCACGCTGGAGCGCAAGATCAAGGAAGCCTTCCTGGCGCTCTGGCTCGAGGCCAACCTGACGAAGAAGGAAATCCTGCAGCTTTATCTCGACCGCGCCTACATGGGTGGCGGGACGTTCGGCATCGCGGCGGCGGCGGAATTCTATTTCAACAAGGACGTCAAGGACCTCTCCATGGCCGAAGGGGCCATGCTGGCGGGCCTGTTCAAGGCGCCGGCGCGCTATGCGCCGCACGTCAACCTGCCGGCCGCCCGTGCGCGGGCCAACGAGGTGCTGACCAACCTGGTGCAGAGCGGGTTCTTCACCGAGGGCCAGGTGATCGCGGCCCGGCGCCACCCGGCGACACCGGTGGACCGCGACAGCGGCGAGACGCCCGACTACTTCCTCGACTGGGCCTTCGAGCAGGTCAAGGACGTGGCGGCGCGGATGCCCAACCACGCGCTGGTGGCACGCACGACGATCGACATGAACCTGCAGAAGGCGGCCGAGGAATCCTGCGAATTCCACCTGCGCCAGTTCGGCAAGAGCTACGGCGTGGAGGAATGCGCCATGGTCGTGCTGGAGAACAACGGCGCGGTGCGCGCCATCGTCGGCGGGCGCGACTACGGGCAAAGCCAGTTCAACCGCGCCACCAAGGCGCTGCGGCAGGCCGGTTCCTCGTTCAAGCCCTATGTCTACGCGGCGGGCATGGAAGCGGGGCTGACGCCCGAAACCGTGATCCCGGATGCGCCGATTTCGTGGGGACGCTGGTCGCCGAAGAACTACTCGCGCGGCTATCGTGGCAACATCAACCTGACGACGGCGCTGGTGAAGTCGATCAACACGGTGCCGGTGCGGATGCTGCGCGACAAGATCCCCGGCGGATCGACGACGGTGAAGGCGCTGTGCGAAGCGATGGGCGTGGAGTCGGAGATATCGACCCACAAGACCATGGCGCTGGGCATTTCCGGCATGACGGTCATGGACCAGGCGACCGGCTACCTGACCTTCGCCGATGGCGGCTTGTCGGGCAAGCGCCACGGCATCACGCAGCTGACCACCTATTCCGGCGACGTGCTCTACGACTATTCGCGCGATGCACCGGCGCCGAAGCGGGTTCTGAGCGAGAAGACCGTGGACGAGATGAACTCCATCCTGGTGCAGATCCCGGAGTGGGGAACGGCCCGGCGCGCAGCTCTGGAGATAACCCCGGCGGCAGGCAAGACCGGAACAACGCAGTCGTACCGCGATGCCTGGTTCGTCGGTTTTACGGGCAACTACACGGCGGCGGTATGGATGGGCAACGACGATTACTCTCCAACACATCGTCTTACCGGCGGTTCACTTCCGGCCATGACCTGGAAACGTGTCATGGAGTACGCCCACCAAGGTATAGAGCTGAAGCCGATCCCGGGTGCAGGCCGGCCAGTCCCCGAAGCGCCGGAGAAAAAGGAAGACGGCAGCGAGACGGCAGCGGGCGCCAATGGCGAGCCGGCACCGGACCGCCCCCTGGTGCTTTCGGCCGAAACCGTTCGCGTGCTGCGCAACCTCGCCGACGCGTTCCACCAGGCAGCCCCCCTTCCCGGCCCCGCCCCGTCCGCCCGCCTGACCGCCATCGACCCGACCGACACCTCCGGCACAAGGCCCTGAGACGAGGCGCTTGCCATCGGCGATCCTGCTCGGATAAACCCGGACCCATGCTCCACCTCCCTGACCGTCAGCGAGTCGGCCACTCATGATCAGAACCATCGTCCTGGCCGCGCTTGCCCTCGCGATCGCTTTCGGCGGCGGCGGATGGACCCTCTGGCGGCTGATGGAGGCCGAATGGCGGCCCGGCGCATTGCAGATCGGACCGTGGATCGCCTATGCGCTGGCGGGCACACCGGATGCCGACCCCTATACCAAGGCCCGGATCGCACGCGGCGCCGAACTGCCGCTGGGCGCCGGCGAAGGGATCGCCTTTTCAGCCCGCAGGGACAGTGCCGGCGCGGCCCTGCGCCCCGGTTGCGCCTATCGCATCGAGGGTGCCCTGCCACCCTCGCGCCT
The DNA here is from genome assembly GCF_002727065.1 of Zhengella mangrovi. Lineage (GTDB taxonomy): Bacteria > Pseudomonadota > Alphaproteobacteria > Rhizobiales > Rhizobiaceae > Zhengella > Zhengella mangrovi. Next base: position 633,897 of record NZ_PDVP01000002.1, read on the forward strand.
GTGGACGCTCTATGTTGCCGACGAGCACATGAGGCCGATCCTTGCCCGTCCTCCCCTGCCCTCGGCCCTGCACGCGCGCAAGGTGATTTATGACGATGACGGCACGATCAGCATCCGGGTTTCCCCGGCCGCTGCGCCCGGCAACTGGCTCGCCCTTGGCGCCACGGGCGATTTTCACCTGGTGCTGACCCTCTACGACAGCGAGATTTCCGGCAGCACCTCGGCGCGGGAGGTCACCATGCCGCAGATCCTGAACGAGGGATGCGATGGCTAGGCTCTTCTACGCGATTGCGCTCGGCCTCGCCGGTGCCGGCATCATCCACATCGCCGCGCTGCTTCTCGTGCCGCACTATGCGACCAACGATGCCTGGAACCGGATCTCGGCGCTGGAACCCGACTACGCTTTCCGGATCGTGGAGCCGGCGGGCGCGGAAGCCTCAGGCATCATCGAAGTCCACGATCCCGAGTTCGCGATTGCCGCGTGCCGTTTCGACCTCGCCGACGGGCCGGTTCACATCACTGCGCCGGGTGGCGCCGATTTCTGGTCGGTCTCGGTCTTCAACAGCCGTGGCCAGAACACCTATTCCTTCAACGACCGGAACGCCGCGTCGGGCGCGCTCGACCTTGCCATCGCCACCCCGGTGCAAATGATCGAACTGCGCAAGAACCTTCCGGACAGCTTTGCCGACGCCGTGTTCGTGGAAGCGGACATCGATCGCGGCATGGCGGTGCTGCGCGTTTTCCAGCCGGATGCCGCCAGCGCTACCACGGTGCAGCGGATGCTGGAAAAGGCTGATTGCGAGCCGTTCGCGCTTTGACCCATGGTTCGCGCTTCAGCGCAGCGGCGCATTGCGCGGCGATTTCGCCGTTGCTGCCGCCATCACGGCCGCCATGCGCTCGTAGCGGACGCCCGGGAAAATGATCACCTTTGCCGGTGCCTGGCGCTTGCGCGCGGCATGAGCCGCCTTACGTGCCGAAAACTTCAGTATCGTTGCCATTGCCCATCTCCGTTCGGGTCTCGGGACCAATACGCGGGGGCACACTCAGTGGCTCCATCTGGCCAGAGTGCGGTTAACAACTTGCTAACGCATTTCGTGCAATTTTCTTCCCAACCTTGGCAGCCGCCGAGTTCCATGGCGGCCTGATCGTTTCGTTTGGCGTGGTGTGATGTCCGAGTCCAGTTCCATGAGCAATGACTTCCGCAATCTGGAAAGACCCAAGGACGGCAGCCGCGCCTGCCAGCTCTTCCGGGCATCGGCAAGTGCCTTCGGCTCGCTGTCGCGCCCGACGAAAGCCGAGATCCAGCAGTTCGAGGAACTGTCGCTGGCGCTGTACGAAAAGGTTCCGGAAGGCGCCCGCCGCCACGCGGCGGTCATGATCGCGACCAACGGCTTTGCACCGCGGGCCCTCGTGCTGAAACTGGCGAACGAGCCGGCGGCCGTGAGCGCCCCTCTTCTGGCCAACTCGCCGATCCTGCTGGCTCGGGACATTCCGCCGCTGATCGCCCGCCACGGCGTCATGCATGCACGGATCCTCGCGCAGCGCAGCGACCTGGAGCCAGCCCTGCGCGCCTTGCTGGCAGTCTTCGTGCGAAACAATGGCGACGAGGCCGATACGGACGACGCCATGAGGCCGGCTGCCGCGCCTGTTGCCAAAGTCGTCAAAACACCGGATCGCGCGCCGGCTCCCCTTTCGAACGCTTTGGCAGAGGATGTCCGGTCCGCCCTTCGCGGGGCAATGGCCGCCAACTCCGGCCGGCCCGAACTCCCGGTCACGACGGCGCGACCTGCGCTGGCACCCGAAGCGCGACTTCAGCCGACCGCGCTCAGCGGCAACCCGGTCTTCTTTCAGACCGCGCTCGCCGATGCACTCGAGCTTCCGTTTCAGAAAATCGGTGACATCCTTTCGCAGGACCGCCAAGCGAACCTGATCATGGCGCTCCGGTCCATTCCCCTGCCGGCCGAAAAGGCATTCGTGATTGCCGCCGCACTGTGGCCGCAGCGCTTTGCGTCACCCCAGGCGATCGCGCGTTTCCTCCAGCGCTACAAGCTCACGGCCATCGACGCGGCGCGTGACCGGGTGGCGCGCTGGCGCGAAGACCTCGCCGAGGACGCCCAGGAAGACCGCTTCACCGGGCATGTGAAAGAGCCCGCCCGTAACGACGACGGCTTCCAGGTCCGCCTCAGGGCGTCGTGACCTCGAAAAACGTACCGGCCTCCCCGCCGGTCGGCTCGATCTCGACGATCCAGACGTCCGGATCAAAACGGATCTCGCGCTGGAGCCTGTCGTCAGCGGCGAAGGGATCGTCCCCCAGATTGACCTCGACGAAGAGGCGATCGGCCGGGCGCTCCTCCCCGTAGCCGGATTGCGGCGCGGGCGCGAAGAGCCGGACCAAGCCGTCCCTCCCCCGCCACTTGATGAAGATCGCGCCGGCTTCCGTTGCGCCCCGCCGCTCAATGGCGGCAAAGCCGCCGTCTGCGAAAACACGGCGGACCAGGGCAGAAACCCAGAGATCGGAAGTCAGGCGCATGAGCATTCCGGCCCGATCAGTTGATCAGGCCGATTTCCTTCATCTTGGCGACGACCGCGTCGTCGGCCTCGCCGGTCTGAGGCAGCCCGAAAAGTGACTGGAACTCGACGATGGCGCTGCGCGTGCGCGCACCCGGCAGGCCGTCAATGATGATCTGGTCATTGCCGAAGCTGCGCAAGCCGGCCTGGACGCGTTTCACCTGCTCGTTGCCCTGGTCGGCCGGGGCGGGCCCGCCATCCGTTTCCTCGGGCCGCGAGACGGCAACCGGACGCGGGGTGGGCGCCGGTACGGCACCGGTCGGTTCGAGCGACACGTTCTGCGGCACGGGGTTTTCCACCGATGCCACGCGCCGGCCGTCGAGCTGGCGCATCAGGTCCGCGGAGATCTCTCCTGTCACCGGAAGGCCGACGATGCGCTGGTATGTTTTTACCGCTTCGCGGGTCTGCGGCCCGTTCAGTCCGTCGACGGCGCCATCATAGAGCTTGAGGCCAGCAAGAACCTGCTGCACATGCGCCAGTCCGGGATCGCCTTCCACCGGCCGCGCCTTCGCGACCTTGGGCTCGTCCTCGATGACGATGCGAGTCCGGCTTTCATGGAAGACCGGATCCACGGCCCTGGGCGCCTTGTAGGCAGAGAAATCGCGGGTGGCGAATAGCGGCGCGCTATGGGCCTGCGGCTGGTACCAGACCGCGTTGGCCGACACGTAGAAAAGGGTCACGGCGAAGGCCGCGACACCACCGACAACAACCGGGTTGCGCAGCACGAAAGCACCCAGCGAACCGGCCGCCACCTGGAAAACGTCGGCGATTCCCGGGTCGAGATCAGGCTGTCTTGCGGTACGGGCCATGGCTGGTCATGTCCTCCTGCTCTGCGTTGGGCAAACGGTGCATCCGGCACTTGGCACCGCTGGCGGCCAGGGTGACAGACACGCAGGTGCCCTCTCCCGGCGCGCTGTCGATGGCGATCGTTCCTCCGTGAAGCTGCACCAGCCCCTTGACCAGGGAGAGGCCCAGGCCGGTGCCCTCGAAATTCCGCGTGTAGTCGTTCTGGACCTGCATGAAGGGCTGGCCCAGGCGCTTCAGGTCGCTTTCGGCGATGCCGATACCGCTGTCATTGACCCAGAAGGTGAACTGGTCGCCGGTCCTGCGGGCGCCGAGCGTGACGTCTCCCCCGTCCGGCGTGAACTTGACGGCATTGGACAGGAGATTGATCAGGATCTGCTGGATGGCGCGGCGATCCGCGACAAGATCGCCCAGGTCGGTGCCGAAAACCGTTTCCAGCCGGATGTTCTTCGAAGAAGCCTGTTGCAACGCGATCGACCGCGGCATGGCGGCAGCCTCGGTAAAGTCGAAGGCCTCGGCATGGATTGCATAGGCGCCGGACTCGATCTTCGACACGTCGAGGATGGCATTGACCACGGACAGAAGATGCGCGCCCGACTTGGAAATCAGGCCGACATATTCCTTCTGACGCGGGTCTTCGAAGCCACCGAACAATTCCTGGTCCAGGATGTCGGCGAAACCGATGATGGCGTTGAGCGGGGTTCGCAGTTCATGGCTGACCGATGCCAGGAACCGGTTCTTGGCGATCGACGCGCTCTCGGCATTGTCCTGAACCGCGCGCAGTTCCTCGCGCAGCCTCTCGGTCCGGGCATCGTCGGCCAGGAACACCGTCAGGGTCCCGTTCCAGTTGCGGGCAAAATGGGCATGGAAGGCGTGCATCTGGCCCGATGCGCCCTTCCCGGTTTCCGGCAGGCGGATACGCACCACCGTTTCGCGCGTCGCCGCGCCCTCGCGCATGTCGGCCACCGCGGTCAGCCATTCGACACGGTCGGTCACGAGCATGCGCTCGAAAAGTCCGCCGCCAATCAGCAGGCCGGGGTGCAGGCCCATGACGCTGCGGGCCTTGTGCGAGGCAGACAGGACCTGCCCGTCCTCGTCCAGCGACAGGACCACGACGGGCTGAAGATCGGACGCGGCGCCGGCCTCTTCGGCTTCCCGGGTCGCGGCCGTGCGGCCCGCCTCGCTGGCATAGAGGCGGAGAACGAGGCTGGCCACCCATGCCAGCGGCGCCAGTACCAGCCAGGCCGGGGCGGCCTGTTGCGCGATCGGGCCAAGCAGGCCCTGCGACAGCACGATGGCGACCGAAAACGCGAGGCCGGTCAGTAGGGCCGGTTTCGAGCGGCGCACCCACCAGGCTTCTGCAGCCGGAACCGCGGCCAGGAGGGCGATGGGACCGGACAGCCCCCCGGTCATGGCGAGGATGGCGGCGCAGACCGTGGAGAGGACGACCAGGCCGGCGAGACCGGCAAATCCGTCACGGCCGGTCAGCGACACCGTGGCAACCATCGCAAGCGCGCAAACCGCGACGATGCCGGCGACGGCGAGGACATAGGCGAAAGGCAGGATGGCCGCGGCAGTGGCGAAAAAGGCAAAGGCAAAAACAGGCTGCGCGCCAAGGGCCAGGGCGAACAGGCGAAGCTGAGCCTGCCGTGCCTCCGGGTCCTTGACCCGGGGATGCAGCAACCGGTCGCCGAGGCTCCTCAGGCTCGTCATCCAGTCCGGAAGAAAGTTATGCGATTCATTCACTGCGCGGATACCCGATACTCTTGAATACGCTGCCCGAACGGGCACAGGCGAAACTTGCCACCGATGCTTTAAGGAATGGATAAGCCAAGCGGCAGGAATTGGCAGTGGCGTGGCAGGCCGGACGAAATCCGGGCCAATCGAAATCATGGTTAACCAGCGGTAAGCCCCTCGCGGAACGGCCGTGCAGAGTCTCGCCGGCATGGGTCCGGTTCGTTTCCTTCCCGTTTTTCAACGGGTTGAATGGTTACCGGTTCGTTCACGATGGTCCGGGGATTTGCATCAATTTCATCTCGAATGCCGACCAGTCGAATTTGAAGCAGATTTGCTGCAAATGCGGACCAGCGGCGCAAACCGGTCTTGGCAGCGGCGCGGGTACGCAGACGGTCGGTTTTCGAAGCCGCGCCCGGAAAAGCCAACGAGAAGCGCGGCCATGCAGGAAAGGGCTTCTTGATGTTCACTTTGCTTCGCCTCGCCTTCTGGGGCAGCCTCCTGTTGCTGGTGGTTCCCATCAACAGCGACGGTTCCCTGAAGGCCGTCGACCTGATCAGCCCCGTCGAGGCAGCCTCGACGGTGCGTGACGTGGTGACGGATCTCAGCCAGATCTGCGACCGGAACCCGGATATGTGCGACCGCGGCAGGACCATTGCCGTGACCCTCGGCGAACGGGCGCGGACGGTCGCCCGGGCCGCCTATGACGCGATGGAGGACCGCGGTACGGTACCCGACCGGGACATCCAGACCGGCGGGATCGAAAAGTAGTCGCAACCAGCCTTTGCCGCGTTGCGAGGGCTCCCGTGCTTTCCCTTGCCGGGACCGATCCCGGCTGCGCCGCAGGACGCTTCGCCCTTTCTGTCCCGCGACGCCTTTTCTTCGGCCTGATCGTGCCGGACCTGTTCCATCCGGGCAGCGATCCCACATTTCCTTGAAACGCCTTTCCACGCCTCGGATGGAACGCGAAACCGGTTTCCACTTTCGCTGCAATTGCTCTTCTCTGCCGCAATCGCGAACGCGAAACCGGTTTCCACTTTCGCTGCAATTGCTCTTCTCTGCCGCAATCGCGAACGCGAA
>NZ_PDVP01000030.1 GCF_002727065.1 Zhengella mangrovi
ACTTTCGGGATGTCGATCAGGTCGGCCGAGACGAGCCGGGCGGTGAACTGGCCCCAGACGGCGGCGAAGTCTGCGCTGGAAACCGGCAGGATTTTCGACAGCGCGGGCGCATTCTGGTCCGCCAGCCCGAAGTCGGGCAGCGACGCGACTCGTATGGGGCCCCGGTTGTGGACCGTGTAGGGAAGGAGCAGGATCGGCAAGCCCGAGCGGGCGTGCCGGATCTCGCAGATGTTGAACGTCGCCTGGTTCGGGGCGGCGATCGCTTTGCAGAAGGCTGAGACGAATTCCGGGGACTGGAACGGCGTGGCGAGCGGGCCTCCCGGGAAGCTGTCCCACAGGGACCTGTAAAGACAGGCGGACGTGTTCTCGTGGAGAGTGACGCGGTAGCCACCGCGCTCTTCGCCTGGATCGAATGTCTGGCCCAATTGGATCATGGGTCAAAGCCTTTGCATCATGTTGGTAATCTCTGGGGGAGATCCTGCGTACTTATCAACTGTAAAATGCCATCGATCTGGATAAGGTTTTCTTAAATCGTTATTTCAACCGTGCCGATTAAATCCCAAGAAGTTGCGTAGCTTGGCAGCGCGATCGTCATCTGTGCGGATTCTTAGTGCCGGGTTTCTTGGGTGCCTAAAAATAGGAATGCTAATTTTATTAGATATCAGGTTTTTACCTGTAAGGCTCTTGTAAGCAATGCGAATTGCGAGGAGCGGGCAAGCATGAAGAAATTTCTCCAGAATCGTTCGGGCAACTTTTCTCTCGTTGCAGCCGTTGCAGCGGTCCCTCTCGTTTTCGCGGTCGGGCTGGGCGTCGAGTACAGCGACATCTCGGCTGAAAAGGCCAAATTGCAGAGCGCGCTCGACTCCGCCTCACTGGCCGTGGCGCGCGAGGGCATCAAGCTCTCCAACGACATGGCCTACAAGATCGCGGACGAATATGTCCGGTCGAATTTCACCGGAGACATCAAGAGCGTCGCGGTCAACCGGACCGGCTACTCGGTGGCGGTTTCGGCGACCACGGAAAAGAAGCTGGCCTTCGGCACGATCATGGGCAACGAGACCTGGAAGATCGTCGGCCAGTCGGTTGCCGAGTATGCCCCGGCGCAATACGAGCTTTCGCTCGTGCTCGACACGACCGGCTCCATGGAGGGCGCCAAGCTCGCCGCCATGAAGGCCGCGGTCAACACGCTGATCGATGCGCTGTCGGTCCAGGTGACCAACAAGAGCGCGCTCAAGGTCGGCGTGGTGCCCTATGCCACCTTTGTCAACGTCGGGCCGCAGTACGGGCCCCAGTTCGACAAGAACGGCAAGGTCGTCAACGGAACGGGTGCCGACTGGCTCGATACCAAGGGCAAGCTCGACTATCCGCAGGTGGACCTCCCGTCCGGGTTGAGCCGTTTCGAACTCTATGAGGCGCTTGGCTTCAAATGGCCCGGTTGCGTGGAGACGCGGCTGGACACCAAGAGCAACGACTATGCGCTGACCGACGCCGAAGCCATTTCGAGCGACAAGGATTCGCTGTTCGTCCCGACGTTCGCCATCGACGAGCCGGACGATACCTGGCCTAACGGGTTCCCGAAGTATCCCAACAACTACATCAAGTCGCCGGTGACGTTGCTGGACTCGGTCACGACGAGGATGGCGCGTTACGGCGTTGTCAAGGTGGGCGGCCAATGGGTCAAGGATCCGCTGCTCGCGGTGAACCTAGATACCTCGCCGTCGATCTTCTACTCCAACGAGTCCGATCCGAAGGGGCCGGGATACGGTTGCGAGACCGAGCCGCTGCTGCCGCTGACAAGCGATCTCAACAAGGTGAAGAGCAAGGTCAGCGTGCTGAAGGCAAACGGCTCGACCAACATCACCGAGGGCGTCCTGTGGGGCTGGCGGACCCTGTCCGACCGGGAGCCGTTCAGCGAGGGGTCTGCCTCCAACCACGGGTCCCGCAAGATCATGATCGTCCTGACGGACGGCACCAACTCCTACGGCGTGCTGAACAACGACCTCAAGTCCGGTTACACCAGCACCGGCTACCTGGACGACAACCGGCTCGGCCCCAAGGTGTCGGGAACGGTCGACGCCACCACGCTGGCAATGAACGCGCAGACGCTGACAGCCTGCACGAATGCGAAGAATGACGGCGTCGAGATCTTCACGATCCGGCTGGAAGAGCCGAACATGGCGACCGGGACGCTGCTGCAGAGCTGCGCCAGCGGCAACGACCATTTCTTCGACAGCCCGAACCACGACCAGCTGGAATCGATCTTCAAGGAGATCAAGGACAAGCTGGTGACCGTTCGCCTGGCGTCATAGGAGATATGAACAATGGCGAAAGGTTGGTTCTTCGTCCTGAAGAACGGTTTGGGCACGCAACCCTATCGCGTGGCTATTAAAGACGCATTGGAAGCACGCCTGGCTGTATTTAAAAAATGTCGCGACGCAGAAATCGTTTATGCAGAACGGATGGAAGAAACCGGGATTGAGGCCGACACGATTCAAATAGGACACTTCCTGAACCGGCATCTATCCCATGCTCGTATCTGCTATCGGCAAGAGCCAGCGAACGATTGCTGAGAAATCTGTAATTGCCCGCGGAGAGAGGCAGGGAATAGGGCTCCGTAGAACCGTATTTCCAACGTCGCGCTATATATTTACGCGACCCTAGAGGTGAGATTGGATCGCCCAGCTATCTGCGGCCAAGGTCACTCTAACAGAGACAAAAAAATGCCCGCCACAGCGTGGGGGTCTGGCTCTGTGGCGGGCTGGTGCAATCTCAAGACAAGAGTGCTGCGACTTGCGCTTCCAAAAAGCTACAATGCCTCGCTTCGCAGGGTCAATGACCAAATTCGGCTGTTATACAGCATCTGATCCTTGAACAGTGTCAGGGCGCCTTGTCGGCAACACCATTTTTCTAGCACCCAGGTTCTGGCAACGAATTATTTATAAATCTTGTCGAAACTAGTCTTACACGCGGTCAACGAGGGGGCCGCAATAGCCGGTCTGATGTTGCACATCCTGATGGGGGATATCAGACCGGCTCTTTTTTGTTTCCAACTGTGCCGCCTCGTGGGCCATGTTGACTAACGGAATTCCAAAATCCGGTGGGTTCTAATCCCATGATACATTTCAGGATGCATTCTTTGGGCGCCGCGGTCTGACAAACCGGGAATAGGCCATTATCCAACTGCTTCTTCCGTCAGAGCGCGAACGATGGGCGCAGCCCCGCTAAGAAAACCGTTGTTTTATCAGGGGCATGCTGCATGTGCTTTGGGTCGGTTGCCCTTGGCGTAAGATTCATTAAGGACGGTTATCGCTGGCAACAGAAACCTATGGGTGTGGGCCATCTACGCCTTTTCGCATTCATCTTGTAGTATGTCAGCGCGATGAAGAATCACCGCTGCCGCGCGAGCCGAATCTGCTCATCGAACCAGGCATTGATCTATTGCGAGCTTGTGTACCCTGAACTCCCTCTCGAAATTCGGATAGTGACGTAATCTGCGATCTGACGTCTCTCGGTCTCCAAGAACGAGGAGAATAGGCAACCCCGAGCCGCAGGAAGCATGATGCGGGCATCCGGCGGCGGGATCGAGGACTCTCGTTTTGTGCTAATCCAACACGCCCTCGAGCGTGTAGGACGATTTGGTTCTGGTCCAGTTGATGAGCTGGGAGAGGGCGTCGACCTGGTCGTCATGAGTGCCATTGGGAAAGGCTAAAAGCTCGCTTCGAAACTCGTCGAGCCATGGGGCTGTTATAGGAACCAGGACGCTTCCGGCTTCTATCCGAGCCGAGCTCGCGGACATGCGAACGACTTTGTCGCCTTCCGGCTGGATCGCGATTGTTGAGACGGACTCCATGCGCAGGTCCTGGATGAGGCTTGTGCCTGATCCCTTGTCCTCGATCAGGATCGTGTCGGCGTTCCAGCGCTTCTTTTCGGCAAGGATACGTCGTTTCAGGGCCGGGTATTCGAGGCGCTCACGAACAATGTCGATAATGTAGATGTGGTCTTTGTGCACTATAGCGGTGATGCCGACGGAATAATCGTTGAGCTCTGTCGCCTTGGAAGCCGTGTCCCAGCTCTGCACGATCCTTGCATCGTACGGCCGCGGTTCCGGCAAGCTGGTCCAGGGCTGGAACCAGCTCCATTGGACCATGTTCCCGCCGGCAGGAACCGGTCGTTGCAGATATTGCGCCGAGAAAGCAGCCGAGCCCATGGCGGCACGCAATTCGTCCAGCACACCTTGCGGCTCACGTTCAGGATGCAGCAGATCACCCTTGCGGCGGCGATGGACGCGATCGTCGCCGATCGGAACATCGATATCTTCGGCTGCGATTGCTGCGAGATCCAGATGCGTCCAGTCCCCCTTCTTCAGGACATGGCCGGCCAGGTCGTCGACATGGAGGCGCTGCATGACAATGATGATTGCATCGTTGCGCTTGTCGTCGAGACGCGACAGCAGGGTCTCATCGAACCAGGTGTTGACGCCATTCCGTTTCGTTTCCGATTGGGCTTCAGAGGCCTTGATCGGATCATCGATGATAACAATCGACCCGCCACGCCCGGTCAAGGCGCCGCCTATCGTCGCGTTCAGACGGAATCCACCTTGCACGGTCCGAACCTCGTCTTCGTTATCCTTGCGCGGATCGATGCGGACGTGCGGAAACAGTTCCTGATACCAGCCACTGTTGAGAAGCCGACGGAAGCTGTTGGTATTGGTCGTCGTCAGGCTACGCCCATAGGAGGCAGTGATGATGCGCCGGTTCGGCTGATGGCCAAGAAGCCAGGCAGGAAAGGCGATCGAAGAGGCCAAGGATTTGAGGCTTCGCGGCGGCATCGTGATGATCAGTCGCTTGCAGCGCCCCTCAGCAACCAGGCTCAGATAATAGGCGAGCGCATCGATATGCCAGTTGTGAAGATACTGGCCACTGCCGTTGATTTCGTAGAAGGATCGCTGGATGAAGGCACTCAGGTCTTGCCGCAGGATCGCTTGGAGAACGCGCTCTTCCGATATCTCGAAATCGGGAAAATCCATGGACGACCCCATGCCCGGTTTCATTTCGGATCCCCCGAAGTGGCGTTTCGATTGTCGATTTTGAAGCGTTGCAGGATCGCCCGATCTTCCTCCGACAGCGCCTTCATCGTTTGAGCGTTGAGCGCATCTGCAACCTCGTTAATCAGGCCAGCATCGCGCGCAAGACGCAGCACCGCTTCAGCAGCTTTCGCATCCCCTTTCAGTGCCCTGGCCATCATGGACTGAACCAGAGCTTCCTGCTTGGTGATTTTCTTGCTGCCACGCGGCGTTCTGATGTGGACTTTCTCGTTCAGGACACGGCTGACAACCGAGCGCAGACCCTTGGTCCCCTTCTTCTTACCCTTTGGATTGCCGGATTGGCCTGGCTTGAAGCGGCTATGGGCTGGCGGCTTGCCATAGCCAACTTCGTAGGAGATCGGCTTGTCCTGGTCTGGTTGGTTTCCCTGGGTCATCGGACGTTCTCCTCTGCCTGTTTGGCATCAATTGCAGACACCGGGTAGCGGGCGCGCCGCGCCTTGACCTCTCCGAATGTCTCGCCGGTCTGAACAAGGGTGGCGTCATCCCTGGCAAACAACTGCCAGCGCTGGATCTAGGTGTCGCAGTAAAGGGGATCCAGCTCGATGGCCCGGGCCCGCCGCCCGGTTTTGTGTGCTGCAATCAGCACCGTTCCTGACCCGCAAAACGGATCGAGAACGATGCCGCCGCGCATCGAACAGTCTTTCATGGCGTCGGCGACCATGGCGACCGGCTTGACGGTCGGATGAAGGGCGAGGGCTTCGCGGGCATCTTTGGTTGGCGAGGTGATGCCACGGTAGTTCCAGACATTCGTCCGGTAGCGGCCGTTCTGGCCAAGCTCGAAGGCATTGATGTGTGGCGCCGTTCCGTTCTTGAACGCAAAGACCAGTTCGTGACGGGACCGATAGAAGCTCCCCATGCCAGCATTGTCCTTCGCCCAGACAATCAGGTTTTTCAGTTCCGAATAGACCTGACGACCAGCCAGGCTGATCTCGTCGATATGGCGCCAGTCCATGCAGATGAAGTGGATCGATCCGTCCACGCTCCAGCTCGCCATGCGGTCACAGGCGGTTGTCAGGAAGGCCACAAAGGCATCCCGCTCCATCTCGCCCGACCCCATGACGAATTCACGGTGTCCGATCCGGTCGGAACTGCTGACATTGCCGCGGATGCGCACGTTGTAGGGCGGATCGGTAAAAACCATCTGGGCACGTTCGGGTCCGCGATCACCGCTCGCCATCAAGGCTGCATAGACGTCCTCGTCCCGCGCATCGCCGCAAACCAGGCGATGCTCACCAAGCTGCCAGATGTCTCCGGGCCGCGTGATGGCTGCGGTGTTGGGAATATCCGGAAGCACATCGTCGCTGTCATCCTGCGGCGTCGGACCGGTCTCACCGGTTTCTATGACGATGTCGATCTCGGCGACGGAGAAGCCGGTCAGCCCAATATCGATTTCCTCGGGCTCTTCCAGGAGGAAGCTCAGTTCACCGGCCAAAAGATCCTCGTCCCAACCGGCGTTCTGGGCGATCTTGTTGTCCGCCAGGATATAGGCGCGCTTTTCCGCTTCACTCATTGATGCCAGACGAAGACAGGGAACCTGCGCAAGACCCAGTTCCCGTGCCGCTTCGACCCGGCCGTGCCCGGCCAGGATCAGGTTGTTGTCATCAATCAGGACCGGGTTGGTAAAGCCGAACCGCGCAATGCTGTTGGCAATCTGCCAGATCTGCTTGCGTGAATGGGTCCGCGCATTGCGCGGATAGGGCTGCAGGTCATCCAGCGCCATCATGGCAATGCGGTCGCCATAGGACTGGATAGACGCATCGACCCGAACATCACGCTTTGGAGCCCGCCTGGTCATAGCTGGTCCTCCTGATCGTTCGGCATCTTTTTGTGTTCGCTATCCTCATTCTCAGAAGCGACGATGCTCATTTCATGCAGCATCATAGCTGCCGCATAGAGCCGTTGAGATATGGTCAAATCTGCCACCGTTGGAGCATCGAACTCCGAAAGCTGATCCGCTCTGGTGCGGAACAGTTTCGGTTCATAGCGCTCAATTGCGGCTTCAACCGTGGAGGTTTTTTCGAAGTCAATCGGAAGCATCTTGTCTTTGCCATCCGCCTCCAGGGCGCGCAGGCGTCGTTTGGCTCGTTCATGGCTGGCGATCATCATGCGCACGCCAGGCAAGGCGGCTTCCTTCAGCACACCGGCCGCCGCAATGAAATGGCTAACGAGGTCTAGCAATGTGTCTGGCGGTTCCAGGTCTTTGCGATGCTGTGCATCTCGAAGGAATTGCTTTTCCTCCTTTCGCCATCGAAGCTGTGCGCGCCGAATATCCTTTTCCTCCTCGTAACCCTTGGATTTGAGGAACGGTGTCAGTTTTGCGCTCGGGACATCGAGTTTCTGGTCCGCGAATTTGGTTAGGACAGCATGATCCTGTTCGGCATAGGGCGCGGTTCCCTTGGGCCGTCCGCGCGGCCGTTTTTCGGCCTTTTGTCGCTTTGGCTGGTTCATCGTGGATTACTCCTGTGAACGTCTACAGAGGCAACTTGCGAAAACTCAAAGCGATTCCGTGGATTCCTACAAGGAAAATAAAATCCCAAAACCGAAATTAAATAAATTCTGTTAACTCGAGCGCCTAAATCCCGACGGTGAAACCAGTTCGCTGCAAAGGCGGAAACCGTTCCCTGCAAACGGAAAAAATTCCCTGCTCCGATGTGCAGGGAATTTATGTGCTAACCCATTGGAAAGAGGCGGTAATTGACCGGGCCAAATGGCTCATTTGGCGATAAAACGCGAAAATTCCCTGCAAATTCCCGGTTAGCAGGGAATTTCAGTCCAGAGACACGTTCGCTTGAGCCTGTGCACACCACCACCCAGTCTTCCGTTTTCGCGCTCTTTCGGTCGGTCTCGGAATTGTGCCGTCTTTTCCGCGGGTTGGTGGGTGGTGTCGGCAAACACCTGGCGGAGAGATGACGACGAAGTCGGTTTCCGGCGGTACTTCTCCCGAAGTCTCTGTCGGGCCTGTTTCGTGCCCAAGTGTTTGCGGGCGCGATCGACGATTCGATCAGAACGGTTCGGGACGTGTGAGGGAAGAGGATTTTTCTCAGCCGAACCGGGTGAGCAACTCGTCCTGGGCTGACCAGGAAAGCGGCAGGTCGGGTAGACGGGACAGGCGCTGGGCGGTGAGGCCGGCTGGATGCTTGCCAGAGACGATCTGCGCGGTGATGCCTGGCGACAGAAAGGCGAGGGGAAGTATGCGGCTGATCTCTGATGGTGTCGTGCCATGGGCCCTGGCGATGTCAGCCATGGATCGGCTGGCGCCATCGGTGAGTGCGGAGAGGTATGCCTGGGCGCGAAGGATCAGATTGATCAGTGCCGGATCGGGTTCGGAATTGGACGCCGAGCCATCGGTCAGCACCAGGCGGGTTTCGACACCGCGACGGCGCAGCGTAAATGGACGCTGAAGTGTGATGGGGGCGTGATCCGGCGCGGGTTCAACACCGGCCGACGTCTACTTCGGACGCGGCCAGACCATCCTGCAGGCAAGAGAAAGGATCAAACGCGACACCATCAATCAACGGCGCTTGCTGCATCGCAAGGCGGCCGCCTAGAATGAAAACCCTGATGGGCCAGAGCCTCCACTAGATCAGGCCGCCGAACTGCTCAAAACCTCTGAAGACGGGAACGGTCGTTTATCTCACTTTGCATATCGGTGGGTCGGCTCTTCGGCCTCTGAAACGGTTGTCCAGATGGACCATCGGCCGGTCACGCAACAACAACTAACTGGACCACTAGAGTGGGGCAATCAGCCTCAGTCAACTTGGCGTCATCCGGTCATAAGCGCTCGAAAAGGCCGCGGCGGGTGGTAGGACACTGTCTGGAAATCCGAGCATAACCCGAACCGCCAAACCAAAGGCGATCCACACGAACCCAGGTAGTATCGCCTCGCAGGGGCGTCACCAACTGGCGGCATCGACGCCGAACCACGTCTTGGTCAAAGCGTTCAGACTGCCATCTTGCGACATTTCGAAGATCTGATCTTCGAAACCAAAGCGCAGGTCGACATTGTCGACACGCAGCGCCATTGCTACGCCCGGCTTGATCTTTATTTCGGCTCGATTGCCGATGATGGCCAACTCACCGCCCGACGCTTCAACGACCGGAGCAAGTGCCTCCCTTTCACCAAAAAGCGAAAGGACCTGCCGGCTGCGCACCGCAGCGAGTGCGTCTTCCATTTTCTGGTATTCCGTAAAGGTCGCTCCCGATGTTCCAGCATAGGCCGTGACCGCGGGGTCCGGCAAATACGCCACCTTTGCCCCTTCAACCTGCCATTGCGTACCAGGCAATCCAATGTGAAGGAAGGGATCGAGCATCAGATAGGGCAGTGTCCGGTCTACACCGTCGCCAACATCGTCGCCCATCGATACTCCAGCCATCACGGCATCGACGTCTCCTGCAGCAAGCGCGGACCACAACTGATCCGGAGGCAGGACCTTCCACTCACAAGTAAAGCCGGCACGCTTGCATAGCTCGTTACCCAACGCCTTTTCGAAGCCCTGAAGGGATGCTGGATCGACAGTGAAATTCCCTGCGTCGTAAACTTGCACCGTCCCGATGGCCACGATATCCGCCGTGGCGGGAGATGCCGTGAAGGAAAGGGCAGCCGCCAAACAAGCTAAATATTTCATTGCATCCTCCTTTTTCATCGCAGCGCGCAAGCTCATTACCGCCGAACAAACCCGACCATGTAATGCAGCGTTACAGGCGATCATGCGTCAATGATCGAGATCAAGCCGCGATTCAGCTTCCCGGGAATCAAAGCATGGAAGCATCTTCCAGGAGGGTGGCCTGTTTTTGGGCCGTGGTAGGCTGAGATTTTTCATTTCTTGCTCCTACCCTTGGCGTTAGACTGCGGGGTTGTGGCGTTTCCGTCTCTCATGCCGGTGGCAGGTTGGGGATATCATCAAGACGATGGGGCGCGATCGGAATGTTGAACCTGATCGACGTTCCTCGTCTGGCAAATGGGGCGGGCGCCGCCCTTCCGTTCCAGTCGAAACCAAGGGTCTCCCGAAACAACCTGATCAATTGAGTTCGCGATCAAATCTTTTCTCCCCCATGATGAGTTTGCGGAGGAAGGCGCACGCATTCTGCTGGTTCGAGATGTGCTGCCACACCCGCCTTGCAAAATCGGCGGGTGCGAGAACCAGCAGCAAGTCATGAATATCCTTGTCCGGGACCTTGACGGTCAAATCCAGCCCCAATTCGATCCGCGCGCGATCGGCCTTCGATAACGATCGAATCTGCATCGCGTAGGCAAAATACTCGCTGGTAACGTGACAGCTCGGGTATGGGCATGGTGTTGAGGCAAACGCAGCGTGTGACAGTTCGTGCGTGACGACGCTGTCAAAATAGATGCCGGGTTCGAGCGCGGCGAAAAAATCCGTCTTTTCCATCAGGCCGACCATTGCTGATGGTGGCAGAACCTCGATGCGGTTCTCGCCGCAGTGATACACGCCGACGCAATTTTCCTTGATGCCGGAAACAACGCTGATTTCAATCTCCGGCGGCTGAAGGATGCGACAGTCCGCCATGGTTTCGAATGCATGGGCCGCGGCGCGACAGACCCGCTCTTTCAGTCCGGGCTCGTTTGCCATGACCCGTATGCCGGTGGTGCATACCCCCTCCGGGTTCGCACGGGCAACATGATCCGGTAGGAAACCCAATGCGAGTGACACCGCGAAGTTGAGCAAGCTCATGGATTTCGGCAATGGCTTTCCCCCAAGCGTTTTTCCTCGTTCTTGACGGGTAGTCTCAAGTTACAAGTCTGCTTTGTCCAATTGCGGGCTGAACCGGCCCTTGTCGCGACCGCGGTCGGCGCCATTTTTCCGCTCGATGGACGAGGGATGCAGCGGACTTTGCACGATCGATGACGCGTGCAGACGCGGGCTGAACGCCTTTTCCGGGCCTGGGAGGGGGACTTGTCTTGTCCTTGCTGCTGCACAGGGCCGGATACGGACCGTATCAGTCACTTGTGAAGGGTTCCTGCCAAGCAGTCTCCCCGATCTGCGCTTCGGCCAACCGACCGGGTACCTTTCGGTGCCAATCCGGCTTAATCACTGCCCAGGCTTGCTCACAGTGGTCAGTTTGAGCTTTCCCATCGTCGCCCCGGTTCTGACGAAACGATCCTGAAAGGTGATCGCGATCGTGAAATCCCGGGCGCCCTGCGTTCTCAGGGCGGCTTCCAATGATTGGACCAGAGCATCTTTCATCTGCTCCCCGTTCGCTCCGCGACGCGCCACGATCTGTATGGCCAGGCAACTTCCATCAACGCGATACTGATATTCCGCCACATCCGCATCACCGATCATGCAGTCGAAGATCAGCATCGGAGATATCGATACCCGGCCACCGCCTGCGGCCGGAAGACTGATGATATCCTCGGTTCGCCCGCCGATTTCGGAGAAGAGAGGGAATGGTCTGCCGCAATCGCAGGCGCCCGGTCTCTCGGTCACCAGATCGGTGATCTCGTATCGAATGACCGGTTGCACGAAACGGTGCAGGTTGGTCAGCAGGATCTTGTGCCCGGGCGTGCCCGGCGGAACGGGGCGGCCGTCCTCGTCAATGATTTCGACCAAGGACATGTCGGCAAAATGATGCAGGCCCATGTGCGCGTCGCAGTCGGCCGCAATCATGACCTGTTCGGCGGCGCCGTAGTGGTTGAACGGTGTGATGCCCCATGCCTGCTGTGCCCGGGCGACACGATCCGGGCCGAGCATCTCGCTGAAGCTGGCAACCATTTCTGGCCTGATGTCCAGGCGCCCTTCGAGCTGCTCGATGGCCAGCAGGCCGATCAATGACGCGTAGCCCATGAAAAGCTTGGGCTGGAACTCGTTCAGTTCGTTCACGAGTTCATCAAGCGGTTTCGTGGCGTCAAGCATCAGCAGGTTGGGCATCCCCAGTTCCATGCTCTGTCCAAGGCGCGAGGTCGCGTGCGTCGCCTTGTCAGCCTTCACCGATGCCAGCTTCTTCGTGCTGAGGCCGATCGGCGAAACCCCGAACATCTCGGCCCAACGCAGCGCGCCGGCAATCACCACCTGCCATTCGGGCCGATCGTAGACGAAGATTCCGCGAAGTCCGCTGGATCCGCTGGTCGCGACAATCCTGTATTCTCCCAGGTAGTACTGGTCTTCCGGATCGTTGATGATCTGCTGCTCGATGTCGGCCAGTTTGAGCCTGGGATCAGTGACCCACTCATCGAAATTTTCCATCATCATGCGCTTGTTCGTTATCGGCAGATCCTGAAGGGAAAATTCGCCATCGAGATTTGTGCCTTCACAGTGCCGTGCATAGCCTTTCGAATGCTGCAGCGCATGGCGGGCTACCTTTCTGAGCTGCTGTTGCTGATATGCCTCGAGTTCTTCTCGCGTCCCGTGTTCGATTCCTCGAAAATGCAGGTGCAGCCGCAAGGCGCCGGCCAGGTCACGAAGCTGTTTCAAGCGATGATGTGTCACCTTGACTGTCCCCAGTTGCGCCGGTGTCGTGTTCCCTGATCAGGATGCATGAAGGTTGAACTCCTTCCGGAGGGTCCCAGACGGACCTTCCGGAAACGATGAAGCCAGCCCTCCCTGCCAGCTGCTCCTTGTTTGAAAGCCTAACAGCGACAGACCCGGACACGTTGATGATCGTCAATCGCGGTCAGCGAAAACAAGGTTAGGATCAAGCGTCATCCAGGGGGTGGCAACCTGGTCATCCGGAATTTGTCGGTGGAAGCCGCGGCGCGCGGTTCCCGCATTTGCACCATGGCCGCCACCACATTCACGAGGAGATCGCAAGATGATCCTGCACGGTCCTTTTTCACGTCTTCCCGTTCACGCCATCCGGTTTGTGCTCCTGGCGCTGCTCGCTTCCTGCCTGTCTCCCGGTGTCGCGCTATCGCAGACCTACGAATATGTTCGAAGCGAGTTCAACCAGTCGGTACTCGCCAGTGTCAGCTACGGTGGTTTCGATTGGGCCTACAACACGCATATCGCCGACTTCAACGGCTCCCTCGACATCGGCGGTTTCGCCAAGGCCGACGGCGTCGTCTCGTACCAGGCGGGAGAAGGGGAGTATTTTTCCATCCTGAGCTGGTCGCGGCCGTATTTTGACACGAACACGCGCGAAATCCGGATGTATGGCAGCGTCGTGCACATGCGCAAACCCAACGCGGTTCGCATTTCCATGGTGGGCGATCCGAGCGGGGAGGCGACGGCCTATGCCGGACGGATTGCAACCTTCGTGCAGCCGGCCAGCTGGACCCCGCTGGCCGTGGGCGGGACCTTTGTCCTGACTGTCGGTGGGGGCGACGGTTCCTCGTTGAGCGAGCCGTTTTTCGCGCGATACTATTTCCGCCGGCTGGATTGAGAAGAGCCGGGAAGGTGGCTGTACCAGCGCACTCGTTTCCGTAGCGCGTTCAAAGCCGCGGCATCTTGTGTCCTTCATCGGTCCCATTATGGAGGTGGATTGAACAACAGCCGGGAAACCAATTGCTTTGGAGAAGAATAGCGCGCGCGGAGGGAAGCAATCATCTGCCCCTATATTCGCAGTCTCTAGCGATCGTGAGCGGATGACCGGTTGCGGCACAAACCGTACGGGCGGAAATACGCCCTCATGTCGGTTATTTGCGATTACACTTTTGTTTCCTAGAAAGCAGTCCCTGCCCGCGGGTTGTGCAGGGCAGGCATGAAATATGCGCATGGTCACATTGCTGCCGCGCAGCTTTGCGCCTGCCTTTCGGTCATTCTCGATTTTCGACCGGCTACCGATAGCGGGAACAGAACTGTCAAGGCTATCAAATCCGCAAAGCGGACAAGGGAGGCCTGCACTTGTGACGCCATATTTGATATTTGGGCGGACTGCGCTCGGGATCATCTCAGACATCGTATGACCTTGCCCTCTATGGCGGATCGCCAAGCTCGATGCCCACCAGCATCATGGCTGGCGGGCAGTGCCTCTGTGCACAGGCTTTTCAATGCGCGAGCAGAAACACGCGTTGTGTCCCAACATCGGCCCTTTACCGATCAGCGGGGTAAACCTGCGTCGCGGCGAGTTTGTACGACCATTCCAGGCCAGCGTTTCGCCATCCGTTGACAACGCGTTCGCCTTTCCTTGGCCCATCCTTCGCCGTGTCTCCCTCGTAGCCGTCCACAAGCGAATAGACCTGCGTGAAGCCAAGGTCGGCAAGCAGGTTTGCCGCCCGCGCGCTGCGGGACCCTGAACGGCACATCAGGATGATCGGGGTATCAGCCGAAACACCATGCGCCGCAGCATAAGATTTGAAGTCATTCGGAAATTCAGGGTTCATTTCCAGGTCGTACGTCCCTCTTTCCGCATTGAACGACGCCATCATGGGCATCACCATGTAGGGGATGTGGACATCAGCCCGTTTCGGCAGTCCGAGGAATGCGACTTCGGCACGGCTTCGGATATCAACGAAAAGGGTATGCTTGTTTTGCAGTAATTTGGCGGCTTCGGCTGCGGTAACGTAGAGACCAAGCTTTGTGGCCTTACCCTTCGGTATGTCTTGGGCCTGCACCGAGAATACAGACCCCAAGAAAACGGCAGACGACAGAAGTGAAAGATACAGTCTGGGCATGAGAAATCCCTCCTTCGTAAGGATTATTTTCTATTCCCGTTGAATTTTTCACGGCTTGCTAGAACAAAATACCAAACTTGGTCGATGCAGAATGTGATGCTGCGCACACTGGTCTAGTTGAGCTTCCTTTCCTGCGGCGCAGCCGTCATTCGTCGCAGAGCAGCAGTTTTACCTACGACAGCACGTCTTCCGGAAATGATCCGCATTCATAGTCATCCCAGTTCCAGGATGGCTGGTCATTCAGCTTGTCGCCCACATCGTCGGCACGTCTGTAGGCCTCCCGGTCGTTTCGATGCTGCTCCTCTACGGTGGAGCTTTCCGATGCGGAGCTTAATTCATCACCAAAAGCTGACCATGCCGGGACAGAGGTCATGACGAGGGACACAAGGATAGCTTTCATGCCTCACTCCACGGTTGTCCTCTTTAATTCATCGGTTGCAGGACATCCCGTTGACCGAAAATGCATCAGTCGAAAAATCTGGAAAGATCGTTTACGAGACGACGTTTGCAGACACGTATGTTTTACTGCAAGACGCGAGGCGCGCCCCTACCACGTGGTAGGCAAGCGGCATGAAGTTGAAAAGATGCGGTGAGCTGCCCCCCGAATTTCGGACGCTGACGTAGGCTATGAATTGCTGTCTGCTGATCTTCGACGAGAAGGAGATCAGAGATGTCGAAACGGAAGCAGCATTCGCCGGAATTCAAGGCG
>NZ_PDVP01000031.1 GCF_002727065.1 Zhengella mangrovi
GGCGACGGCAAGGCCGGGACGGGCGACGTGATCCGCTATGCCTACGCGGTCACCAACACCGGCAATGTCGCGATGGCGAACGTTTCCGTCTCCGACGTGACCAACGGCAACGATCCCGCTTTTCTCGGCGGCGCCAGCCCGGGCCAGCCGGTCGCCGTCTCGCTGACGACCGACGCCGGCACAGTGGGAGACTCCACCGACGCCGACAACGCCGGCCCCACCTGGGACATGCTGGCGCCGGGCGACACCATCACCTTCACGGCGGATTATTCGGTCGTGCAGGCCGACGTCGATGCGCTGCAGTAGCGATGTGCGTTCAGGCTTGTTTGGCCATGCGCAAAACGCGCGCCTTGGTGCTTCGGGCATCTGTCCCTATGCTTGTGGCCGTGTGCATTCTTGATTCGAAGTGAAACGGGGGCGTTTCCATGGTTAGGGCTGTTGTGAAACGGGGCGTCGGAATGGCGCGCCCTTGCAGGGCCCTCGCGGTTCTCGTCCTGTTCCTGGCAGCCGGTCTCGTTTCGCTCGATCACGCATTCGCCATCGATACCGATGGCGACGGTATCGACAACACCCTCGACATCGATGACGACAACGACGGCCTGCCGGATCTCGTCGAGGGAACTGGAAGCACCGATGCCGACGGTATTGCCGATACGCTCGATCTCGACGCCGACAACGATGGCATTCCCGACAACATCGAGTGGCAGTCGACGGCCGGCTACCTGGCGCCATCCGGAACGGACACGGACGGCGACGGGCTCGATGACAGCTACCACGTTTTCCGGCCCGACCTGACGGCGCGCTCGCTTGCCGCCTTCGGTGCGGTCGCCGGTTACGATTTCGAACCCGGTGCGACATCCGACATCGCCGGCGGGTCCACCATCACCCTGTCCGGTTCTGCTCTTGTCACCCTGGGGCAGGGCAGGTCCGGCCTCACGCGAGGCCTGCAACTGACGGCGAACACCCAAAGTGCGTCGCCCCAGGCGCGCATCGCCAGCATCCCGGGCCTGACGTCGACAAACCAGTTCTCATTCACCGGCTGGGTGCGCTGGGATGCGCTCGGCGGCTACTGGGATCGCGTCTTCGATTTTGGCGGCGGGGCGGCCAACAACAACGTGGTCCTTGCCCGCGAGGGCAACACCAACAACCTGATCGTCCACGTCTACACGGGCAGCAACAATCACACCGTCCTGCGCGCGACCAACCACCTCGTCGGCATTGTCGGCACCGGCACATGGGTCCACTATGCCGTGACCGTCTCTCCCACGGCCGCGCGGCTGTACATCAACGGCAGCTTGGCGGCGAGCGCCGCCATGCCCTCGGGACCGGACTACGCGACATGGTCGAAGCTCTATCTCGGCGCGTCCAACTGGAGCGCGGACTACCAGTTGCGCGGTGCCTACGACGCCATCGGTCTCTACAACAAGGCGCTGAGCGCCGCCGAAGTCAGCCAGATCATCAACCTGAGCCGTGCGCCGGTGGATACCGATGGCGATGGCACCTGGGACATGAAGGATTCCGACAGCGACAACGATGGCAGGAGCGATGCCGCCGAAAGCGGGTTCACACTGTCGGGTGCGGTGGGGGCGAACGGCCTCGACAGCGCCGCCGAGGCGGCCGATACCTATGGCGATCCCAACGGGCTGGCCCATGACGGGACCGCCTTCCTGCTGCCCGACCTGGACGGCGACACCCTCGCCAACGGCTCCAATGCCGCGCCGCTGGCAACCGACCTGAGCTTCCGCGACAACAGCGAACCGGTCGACCTGGTCACCGCCAAGACGCTGTCCTCCACCAATGCGTCACCCTGGGAGGCCGAAACCGTCACCTACCGCATCACGGTCACCACGGCCACGGCGGGCGGCACCGCCACCGGCGTCTCGCTCACCGACCCGCTTCCGGCGGGCCTGACCTTCGTCTCTGCCACGCCCAGCGCCGGCACCTACGACAGCGCGACCGGTGTCTGGACCATCGGCGACGTGGTGAATGGCACACCGGTGACGCTGGACCTCACGGCCACCGTCGATACAGGCCAGGCCGGCCAGACGATCATCAACACGGCGACCGCCGCCGCGGGCGGCCAGCCGGATCCGACCACCTCCGGCGACGACCTGGTCGAGGCCGTCACGGTGTTCAACCCGCAACCGGCCCTCGTCGTCGCCAAGACCTGGAGTTTCGTCACGGATTCCAATGGCGACGGGAAGGCCGGCGCGGGCGACGTGATCCGCTACGCCTACGCGGTCACCAACACCGGCAACGTCAATGTCGCGAACGTCTCCGTCTCCGACGTGACCAACGGCAACGATCCCGCTTTTCTTGGCGGCGCCAGTCCGGGCCAGCCCGTCACCGCCTCGCTGACGACCGACGCCGGCACGACGGGCGATTCCACCGACGCCGACGACGCCGGCCCGGTCTGGGACACGCTGGCGCCGGGCGACACCGTCACCTTCACGGCGGATTATTCGGTCGTGCAGGCCGACGTCGACGCGCTTCAATAGCGCGGCCGCCGGCTGACGATGCAGTCTGGTTTGCGATGGTCATGCAAATCGGCAGGCGGGGCGGGTTCGGCCTGGTGGATGTGCGTATATTTGAATATACGTACTTAATAAATTTCATGTTTCAAAGAATTGATGGATTTCCATTTGATTTACAGTCAATTTCATTGCCGTGCGGATTGGAGATTAAGGAATATTCCGGGGATTGAGAGTTTGATACAGTGAAAAAGCTTTTGATTCGCCCGTGACAACGACTGTTGCCATGAAGTGTGCTCTTGGCTGCGGCAGGGCCGGATGAAAGGCAATGGCGAGGTGATGGGCAGTCCTGCCGCCACGATCTGGCGCAGACTGTCGCCTTTCAGGCGTGGGGGCAGTGACGGTGACAATGGGATGTTTGCGGCTGGCGTTGGCACGAGGCCTCGCGCTGGCGATGTTTGGCTTTGGAGCCGTTGGCGGTGCCGATGCCGCCATCGACGTCAACAAGAGCTTCTCGCCAGGAACGGTCTATCCGACAGAGATCTCGCGCCTGACGGTGTCGTTCCAGAACTCCTCGCTTTCGCCGGTGACGGCCGCGCAGCTGTCCGATGTCTTTCCCGACCACGTCTTCGCCGCGGCCGCGCCCAATGCAACCACCACCTGCGGCGGCACGGTATCGACGAACAACACGGCGGCCCGTGGCGAACTCACACTGACCGGCGGCACCATCCCGGCTGGTGACGGCACCAATCCGGGCACTTGCACCGTGTCTGTCGATGTTCTGTCCGATCTCAAGGGCACCTATGTCAACCAGATCGACATTGGCGGCGTGTCCGGTCTGGACGGCGGTTTGTCGGTTTCGAACACCCAGGCGGCCAAGGGCACGCTTGCCGTCATCCTGCAGGACGTGACCGTCGCCATATCGACCGATCTGGACGGCGGCGGGACGTCATCCACGGTTCAGGGCGGTGACCGGGCCCCGATGCACGTGACGATCAGCAATCCCAACCCCGTGCCGCTGGATAGCGCGTCGCTCCTGGTCGACCTGGCGACCTATGCCGGCAACATCCGCGCCGTCCCGGGCACCGCGACGACCACCTGTGGCAGCGGAACCGTTTCCGAAACCGTGGTTGGCACCGGGTCGGCGACGAGCTACCCATCGACACGGGTGCAGTTGACCGGCGGAACGCTGCCGGCGAGCAGCACCTGCGAAATCACCTTTGACATCGAGCCGACCACCTACCCGGCTCAGCCAAGCAACGACAACAAGACGATGACCATTCCGGTCGGCGCTGTCACGACGAGCCAGGGGGCCTCGAACATCGCCACGGCCACTCATGGGATCGTCACCTACACCGGGATCGGCCTGAGAAAGACGTTCAATGGCGGTCCGACGACGGCGATCAACCTGAACGAGAGCCCGACCGTCACGTTGGAAATCCGGATCACCAATACGAATGCACTGGCTGTGTCGAATATCGATCTGACCGATGTCATGCCGGTCATCACCGGCGGGGCCATGACCGTCGACAGCATCGATTCCAACAACTGCGGCGGCACGGCGACCACGGACGGAACGCAGATCCTGCTTTCCGGAGGCACCCTGACTGGCGGCGCCCTGAACGCGCCGGGACCCCAGTTCGGTTTCTGCGCGATCACCGCGACCGTCCGGATCAATGCTGCCGGCACCTATACCAACAGCATTCCTGCCGGCACGATCAACGGATTCATCCACTATGGCACGTCGGCGACGCTCTCCGTTTCGGACAGGCTGCTGGAGGTTTCGCAGGCAATCAGCAACAGCGGAAACTGGATCCAGGGCAACGAGAACCTCCTGACCATCTCCTTGAACAACCCGACCGGCCTGACGATCAGCAACATCGATCTCGCCGAGAATGTCGCGACCATCGGTTCCGGCGTCCGGATCGCTGGAACCGGGATCGGGACCAACACCTGCGGCGGAACGAATGATGTCACCGCGGATGCCACGAGTTTCAATCTGGCGAACGTCACGCTGGCCGCCGGCGCAAGCTGCACGTTCTCCGTCTACCTCATCTCGCAGGCCGATATTTACCCGATCGGCAACCGGACCATCAGCATCCCGGTCGGGGGGATCACCTTCGACACGCCGACAAATCCGGGCCAGACCTATCCGCAGGTCGTCTCGGCGGTCACCAAGATGACGCCGGCCATCACCATCACGAAGAGTTTTACGCCCTCCACGGTCGGCGCGAACGGCGTCTCGCGGCTGAAGATCGATATTGCCCGCCTCGCATACGGAAGCCGCTCCAGCACCGACATGGCGCTGACCGACACCCTCCCGGCCGGTCATGTGATTGCCGCCGATCCGAATGTCGTCAACGGTTGCGGCGGCACGCTTGCGGCCGCGCCCGGCGCCACGTCGATTGTTCTTTCCGGCGGCATCTTGCCCTACACCGGATACACGTCGCGCTGCCAGATCTACGTCAACGTCAAGGCGCCGGCCATCACCAACGGGTCTTCGTCCCAGTCGGCCACGAACACAATCCCGGGCGACGCGCACGGCTCGCCGGTGAACTTCTCCGCCCTCGATACGGTGCAGCCTTCGCCCTACAACCAGCTGGAAAACTACACGGCTGCAAACGCGACGCTGACCCGGATCCAGACCCAGCTCACCGTCAACAAGCAGTTCACGCCGACCACCGTCAATGGCGGCGGACCGTCGCGCGTGCGCATCACTTTCTCCAACCTCGATGCGACGGCCATAAACCTGACGGGCGTGGGCCTGACGGATGCCTTCACCGGAACGGATTTGCGGCTCTATTCCAACGTCAATCCCACCTTCACCGATACCGCCGGCGTTCCCAACAGCAATGGTTGCCGTGGCGGGACCTTCACGGGCAACCCGGGCGATACCGCCATCACCCTTGCAAATGCCCAGATCGACAAGGCCGCGACCTGCTATTTCGAGTTCAACGTCACCGGCTACAAGGGCGGCAATCACATCAACAGGATTCTGGTGGGCGATGTCGTCTCGGCAGAAGGGGTGACCAACCCGTCGGAAGTCGCCGCGACGCTCACGGTTGGTCGCCAGATCAACCTCGGCAAGGGGTTCAGCCCCTCGACGATTGCCGCTGGCGAGACCTCGACACTGACGGTCGACCTGTTCAACACCAACGTCGCACCGAATGACGAGACAGGGGCGTCGCCGGCCTTCATCGATACGCTGCCGGCAGGACTGACCATCACCGGCACGCCCTCGACCACCTGCGCCGGCGGCATTGTCACCACCGGCACGTCCGGCGGAAGCGCAACATTGCAGCTGAGCGGGGGAACGATCCCGGCCGAAGGGGGCTGCAAGGTGACCGCCCAGGTAACCGCCTCGGTCACCGGCACCTACACCAACACCCTGCCCATCGGTGCATTGACCACGCTTTCCGGCGCAACCAATCCGGACGCTGCCATCGCGACGCTCAATGTCGTCGAACCCGCGCGCATCGCCAAGGTGTTCACGACGACGTCGATCGCGCAGGATGGCCGGACCACGATCCGCTTCACTCTGACCAATCCGAACGCGGCCTCGCTGTTGCCCGGCGGCATGACCGGCCTGGCGTTCAGCGATACGCTGACGGACATGACGGTGAGTGCGCCGCTCTCGGTCACCGGAACCTGCACCGGCTATCGCCATGACGCTGCCGTCGGGGGAGCGAGCGTCACGTTCTCGGATATCAGCCTGCTGCCTTCCTCATCCTGTTACATCGACCTGCAGGTCACCTCCAACGTGCTGGGCACGCATCCGAACCAGGCGTCCGGTGTATCGTCGGACCAGACGATCGCGGCGGGCAGTCCTTCCAATACCGCCAATCTCACCGTTCTCGCGCCGGTGACCATGACCAAGGCGTTCGCGTCATCCACCACGCTGACCGACACGCCGGTCCGCATGACCTTCACGCTGACCAATCCGAATGCCGTCACCGTGTCGATCCCGAGCACCGCCTTTACCGACACGTTCCCGGCGGCGCCGGGCCAGATGGTCGTCGCCTCGCCGGTCAACCTGACCAATACCTGTGGCTCGGCGGTGCGAAATCCCGCCAACAGTGCCAATCTGGCTGCCGGTGACGTCGGGGTCTACGTGCGGATCGGTTCGGTGCCGGCCAGCGGATCCTGCACCATCGCCTTCGATGTCACGGTGCCGGCCGCTGGCGCCTACACCAACACGACATCGACCTTGTCGACGTCGGGCGGCGTCGCGCCTGCCGCGTCCGCCGCCCTCACGGCGACCGCGAGTTCCGCGATCACCTTTGCCAAGGCCGAGGGCATCCACACCGATGTCGACTCCTCTGGCGGGGACAGTGCCGGCGATACGGTGGCCTACGTGTTCACGATCGCCGCGCCATCCTCCAACGCCGCGGCCCTGACGGCCGTGAAGGTGATCGACGACCGGATCGGCACAGTGACGGTATCGGCGCCCGACAGCGGCGATACCAACGGCAATGGCCAGCTCGATCCGGGCGAGACCTGGATCGCGACCGCGGCCTACACCCTCGTCCAGGCCGATCTTGATTCCGGAAGCGTGACCAACACGGCCCATGCGGAAGGCGCAAGCGGCGCCAGCACTATTCAGTCCGGCGAGGGCAGCGTGACGGTGTCCCTCACCGCGTCACCGGCCTTGTCCATAGCCAAGACCTATGTGTTCGTGACCGACGCCAATGGTGACGGCAAGGCCGGTGTGGGAGACGTGATCCGCTATTCCTATGCGGTCACGAACACCGGCAATATCACGATGCAGGCTGTTTCGGTCTCCGACACGACGAACGGCAATGATCCAGCCTTCCTGTCGGGCGCAAATCCGGGCCACCCTGTCTCCGTATCATTGACCGGCGACGCAGGTGCCTCAACGGGCGATTCCACGGACGCGGACAACGCAGGGCCGACCTGGGATACCCTTGCGCCGGGCGATACCATCACCTTCACCGCGGATTACCTGGTTCACCAGGCGGACGTGGACACGTTGCAATAGCCCGTCCGCGTTCCCGGTGGCGGCGAATGGGTTGTGCTGATCGGATATACAACTTAAACGGTTGATAACGATTTCCATGCAACTTATAAGAAGCGAGACCGATTCGATTGCTGGAATTCGCACGGCGTAAATGTGGTTCCGTACAAGTTCGCGGCAAAATCGCAGAGTAGCAAGTACACCTAATTTAGAAATGTATAATATTACTGTGAATAGGGAATCTTTTGGGTGAAAATGTGAATAATGATCGTTAATTCGGATGTGCGTATTCACATTTTATTAGTTTGATGATTCTCTAATGGCTGTGGCAAGTGATTCGTTGTGCGGACGACATTTGCCGGATGTGTGCGGAGCAGATTGCCTTGGCCCGTGGTGGTCAGGGAAGTGTGTTCCGGAAAAGCCAGGCGCCGCTGTGGCGCGAAGGCGAGGGGGCTGGGCCGTGAAGACCCGAATCTGTCGTGCATCGCACGGCCATGTTTGTCGTCAACCTGATGCGGGATCGCAGGATCCTGTTCGCCGGGATTGGTCGTCGCGCTGTGCGCCGGCCGGTTGGTCGTGGCTTGGTTTTCGGCCCGGTTTGATCTTCGGCACCCTTTCTTTTTCCGGCTTGATGGCGGCGCTTCAGGCGCTGCCGGTGTCCGAGTTGCGCGTTCCGTCCGTTTGGCTCGTGGTGTCGCGGCTGTTGCCGTACGCCCGGCTTCGGGACAATCTGGGATCTCACATTAATCGTGCACGCATGGCGCGGCATGAAGGGGGCGTTTGGGAAAACATGGCGATGATTCAGAAAACTACAGGACCGGCTTCGTCCTTCCTGCGCAGGCGGTTGACGAGCACGGCAATTGCGACGGTCATGGCGATGACGGGCGTTGTGCCGGCATTTGCGACCATCGACAACACGGCGACGGTGTCTGGCACGCCGGCTGGCGGTACGCTCGGCGGCACGCTCACCGATACGCAGAGCGTCGCGGTCGAGGTGGCAAATCCCGCGCTCACGGTGACAAAAGCGGCCGATGATAACACCCTGCGCAATGCGGGCGACACCATCGTCTACACCTACACCGTGGTCAACTCGGGCAATGTCACCATCAAGGGCATCAAGTTGACGGATACGCACAAGGGGCAGACCGGTGCGCTGCCGGTTTCGAATGAAGCCATTCTCAGTGATGCCGATCCGCGCGGGGCGTCAACGGACGCTGCCGTTGATGGGATCTGGGATACGCTTTATCCGGGCGATTCGATCACGTTCACCTCCAGCTATGTCGTGACCCAGGCGGATATCGATTCTGGTGCCGACATCGTCAACACAGTCAATTATGACGCGACATACGACGCCCCCGCGGGGCCGGTCGATGTCTTTGATCACACTGATACGATTACCGAGACGGTCACGGTGGCGGCCGCCGATCCGCAGCTGACGATCAACAAGACGGCCGACATCACCACCGGCGCGAAGGCCGGTGACGTCATCACCTACACCTATCTCGTGACGAACACGGGCAACGTCCGGATCGACAACGTTTCCGTCGCCGACACCCACAAGGGTGTGGCCGGGGCCCTGTTGCCGGCCAGCGAGGTGATCGTCGACAACACGGATCCGCGCGGCGACTCCAACGTTGATGCGACCGCGAACGACGGCATCTGGTCTACGCTCTATCCGGGCGACTCGATCAAGTTCACGGCGACCTACACGGTCACGCAGGACGACGTCGACAACCTGCAGTAAGGAAACGCGGCGCTGGCCGGTTCAGGGCCAGCGCCTCTTGGGGGATCGGCCAGGGTCGTGCGGACCTGTGGCCAGGCAAATGGACCGGGTGAAGCTGTGCCGAACGTGATCGAAGCCGCCAAATCGAAGCGTGTGGGAAACTGGATGAAAAGGGCTGCCTTGTCGCTCCTGCTGGCATTTGCCGCTGGAGCCGCCGGGCCGGCCTACGCGACGATTGACAACACGGCGACCGCGACAGGCACACCCGTCCGCGGCACGCTGGCGACACCGCCATCCGATACGGTGAATGTCGCGGTTGAGGTTGCGGCCCCCTCGATGACGCTCGAGAAGACGGCGACGGTCAACGACGACAACGGCAACGGCCGCACGGATGCGGGCGACACGATTGACTACCAGTTCACGATCCGCAACGCGGGCAACGTGACGCTGACGAACATCTCCGTCAGCGACCCGATGCCGGGCCTGACGATCAGCGGCAGCCCGCTGGCGAGCCTGGCCCCGGGGGCGACGGACACGTCGATCACCGGCAGCTACACGATCACCCAGGCCGACGTGGACGCCGGCACGGTGTCGAACCAGGCGACGGCGACGGGGTCCTCGCCGGGCAACACCGACGACCAGACGGCGGTGTCGGACGATGACAACGGCGCAACCGACAGCAGCGGTGACGGCGACCCGTCGAACGATCCGACGAAAGCGTCGATCACCGGTGCGCCGTCGATGACGCTCGAAAAGACCGCGACGGTCAACGATGACAACAGCAACGGCCGCACGGATGCGGGCGACACGATTGACTACCAGTTCACGATCCGCAACACGGGCAACGTGACGCTGACGAACATCTCGGTCAGCGACCCGATGCCGGGCCTGACGATCAGCGGCAGCCCGCTGGCGGGCCTGGCCCCGGGGGCGACGGACACGTCGATCACCGGCACCTACACGATCACCCAGGCCGACGTGGACGCCGGCACGGTGTCGAACCAGGCGACGGCGAAGGGGTCCTCGCCGGGCAACACCGATGACCAGACGGCGGTGTCGGACAACGACAACGACGCCACCAACGGCACCAGCCCGACCGACACGCCGATCACCGGTGCGCCGTCGATGACGCTCGAAAAGACGGCGACGGTCAACGACGACAACGGCAACGGCCGCACGGATGCGGGCGACACGATCTCGTACCAGTTCACGATCCGCAACACGGGCAACGTGACGCTGACGAACATCTCGGTCAGCGACCCGATGCCGGGCCTGACGATCAGCGGCAGCCCGCTGGCGAGCCTGGCCCCGGGGGCGACGGACACGTCGATCACCGGCACCTACACGATCACCCAGGCCGACGTCGACGCCGGCACGGTGTCGAACCAGGCGACGGCGACGGGGTCCTCGCCGGGCAACACCGATGACCAGACGGCGGTGTCGGACGATGACAACGGCGCAACCGACAGCAGCGGTGACGGCGACCCGTCGAACGATCCGACGAAAGCGTCGATCACCGGTGCCCCCTCGATGACGCTCGAGAAGACGGCGACGGTCAACGACGACAACAGCAACGGCCGCACGGATGCGGGCGACACGATCTCGTACCAGTTCACGATCCGCAACACGGGCAACGTGACGCTGACGAACATCTCGGTCAGCGACCCGATGCCGGGCCTGACGATCAGCGGCAGCCCGCTGGCGAGCCTGGCCCCGGGGGCGACGGACACGTCGATCACCGGCACCTACACGATCACCCAGGCCGACGTCGACGCCGGCACGGTATCGAACCAGGCGACGGCGAAGGGGTCCTCGCCGGGCAACACCGACGACCAGACGGCGATGTCGGACAACGACAACGACGCCACCAACGGCACCGGCCCGACCGACACGCCGATCACCGGTGCGCCGTCGATGACGCTCGGGAAGACCGCGACGGTCAACGACGACAACAGCAACGGCCGCACGGATGCGGGCGACACGATCTCGTACCGGTTCACGATCCGCAACACGGGCAACGTGACGCTGACGAACATCTCCGTCAGCGACCCGATGCCGGGCCTGACGATCAGCGGCAGCCCGCTGGCCAGCCTGGCTCCGGGGGCCACGGACACGTCGATCACCGGCACCTACACGATCACCCAGGCCGACGTGGACGCCGGCACGGTGTCGAACCAGGCGACGGCGAAGGGGTCCTCGCCGGGCAACACCGATGATCAGACGGCGATGTCGGACAACGACAACGACGCCACCAACGGCACCGGCCCGACCGACACGCCGATCACCGGTGCGCCGGGCATGACGGTCGTCAAGGCCGGAAGGTCGGTCGATTTCACCAGGGCTGGCGATCAGGTCGAGTTCACGATCACGATTTCCAACACGGGCAACGTGACGCTGTTGAACGTGAACCCGGTCGACATGACCGCCGATGCGGTCACCTGTCCGTCCGGCTCTCCGGTTCCGGCTCTGCAGCCCGGCGGCCAGGAGATCTGTATTGCGACCCATACTGTGAGCGATGCGGACATGGCGGACGGCAAGGTGTCTGACGCGGTGGATGTGTTCGCTGGTTTGCCGGGTGGTGGATCGTTCGGTCCGGTTGGCGATACCGCGATCATCGACGTCAGGATGGCCACGATCACCGGTTATGTGTTCACCGACGCGAATGGCAACGGCATCTATGACGCCGGTGCGGATCCGGTCCATGCCGACTACACTGTGGAACTGGTCGATGCGGACGGAAATGTCGTCAAGTCGGTCACGACCGGTTCCGATGGTGCCTACGTGTTCACTGGCGTCATACCGGGCCGCAACTACTCGATTGTCTTCCGTGACAAGGCCGGAACGGCTGTCGGTGGCATTCCCAACATGGAAATGGCGCCCGGTGAGAACCGTGCCGACCAGGACATGCCGATCGACCCGTCGGGCGTGGTCTACGACTCGGTGACCGGTTCGCCGGTCTCCGGAGCGCGGGTGACGATGACGGACGCCGGCGGCAATGCGCTTCCTTCCGCCTGCTTTGTCGATCCGGCACAGCAGAACCAGGTCACGACGGCCGATGGTGGATATCGCTTCGATATCTTCCCCGGCGCGAACGCGGCCTGCCCGACAACGGAGACGGAATATCGCATCACGGTCCAGGCGCCTGCGGGCTACGCATCGACGCCGTCCGCCAACCATCCACCGCTGTCGGGTCCGCTGGATATCACCGCCTGCGTCTTCGATGCGGTGCCCGGCGGCGCATGCCAGCCGGCGGCAGAGGCCACGCCTCCGTCCGGTCCGGCCACGCTGCCCTATCTGCTGGCGCTGCTTATGCAGTCGGGTGATCCGAACGTGATCCACAATCACATTCCGCTCGATCCCTTCGCATCGACCGGCAACGTGTCGATCACCAAGGTCGCCGCGTCGCCGACGCTGCGCCGCGGTGAACGGATGGGTTACACGATCCGCGTGACCAACAAGTCCGCCGACGATGCCGGACAGGTGCGGATCGTCGACCGGACCCCGCCCGGTTTTGCCTATGTCGATGGCACGGCAAGGGTGAACGGAACCGCGGTGACGCCGACCGTTTCGGCAGCGCGGATCGACTTCGGCCTTCAGCCGCTGGGTCCCAATGCGACCATCGAGATCACGCTGAGCCTGCAGTCGCTGGCCTCTGCAGGTCCCGGCGAATATGTCAACCGAGCCGACGTGACCGATCCGTCCGGAAGGGCACTGGCACCGACTGCCAAGGCGACGGTGGAACTGACGGCCGAACCGGTCTTCGATTGCTCGGATGTCATCGGCAAGGTCTTCGACGACGCCAATGGCAACGGGTACCAGGACCAGGGCGAGAAGGGCCTGGCCGGCGTGCGCCTGGCAACGATCAAGGGTGGCTTGATCAAGACAGACCGCCATGGCCGGTTCCACGTGCCCTGCGCCGATCTGCCGGATCAGGAGATCGGGTCCAATTTCATCCTCAAGCTGGATGAGCGGACCTTGCCGACCGGCTATCGCCTGACGACGGAAAACCCGCGCGTCATGCGTCTGACCGCCGGCAAGATGGTCGAGATGAACTTCGGTGCCGCGGCTGGCCGCCAGGTCCGGCTGGATCTCAAGGATGGCGCGTTCATCCCTGGAACCGATCAGCTCGCGAAGGAATGGGAGGCCGGTCTGGATCGACTGATCGGCATCCTCAAGAGTGAATATTCTTATCTGAGTGTCGTCTATCGCACGTCGCAAACGGGGGAAGTTGCAGGTGCACGGATGAAGGCATTCCGGAAGGAAGTCGAGAAACGGTGGCGCGCGGCGGGCTCGCCATACGACCTGATGATCGACATCCAGCGGGAACGCCGATGATACGGCTGTAGAGCCGACTACGGGGCCTCCTCAGCCGCGCATGTGATTTGCGGCTGGGGAATTGAATGCAATGACCAGTGTGCGGGTCGAGCGATGATTGAGCATGGACAGGAACGACGGCTGCGTCTGCGGCCGGTTGCGATGTGGGCAGCGAGCCTACTTGCGTTGGCGGTTGCTCTGCCGGCGTCGGCGGGGGATGACGATGCCTTCGTGATCACGGTTGGCGGCGAAGGGTC
>NZ_PDVP01000032.1 GCF_002727065.1 Zhengella mangrovi
ACCGGTACGTCAACCGGGATGACGATCCGGTACGGGCCATGGCAAACGATGTCTCGAACCGGATCGCAAGCGAACTGGCGAGTGGCGGGAGGGACACGCAGCATCTTCGCTCAACGGGCGAAAAATGATGACGGCGGCATGATCACCACCCACCCGGTCAGGCCACAAAGAGCAGGACTGGCTCCACAGCGAACGAAGCGAGCCAGAGACCGTACGCCGAATATCGCCGGAGGTTTCGGGTCCTTCCGGACGCCTTTCAGCCCACGGGTTTGTTCGCGCCGCAGCCAACACGGCTAAGTCGTGTTCGCCGTCACTATGTCTTTGCCTTTTTGTTTTTGTTGTTGAGCAAGACCAGCGCTGCAACCTTGGCGGAGACGGGTGAGCCTCGATGTAGGGCTCTAAGCATCCTGCTACGCGTGCCGGGTGGGGTCGCAGAGGTCTCTAGTTGCTGCCTTCTCGCTTCCCGGTCCACAATTTCCTACGAGACAGCGCGCAAACAAATGACTGCTTTGCGCCCTCATATCAGCCACTCAGTGGCAGAACTTAGCTTCCCGAAAGCGGCCATTTCCTGCGGCTCGATTGGCCACTTGGAACCGGCGCACAACATACGTTCGGACAGAGAAGACCAGGTTCGGCTTGGAATGGAACGGATATTCCGGACACTTTTTTCACGGTCATTGTTTGGAACATCGCCAGCCTGCTCGACCGCAATTTGGGCCGCAAAGATGCCAGCATTCATGCGAGCCTATGGAGCATACAAGCCCAATTTTTGCACTATTGCAACCTGCCTTGTTTAAACCGCTATTCTCATATAGATAAGATTCATACAGAGATCCGCCGAATAGGAATTCTCTGTTTGTTGACCTAAATAGATAATTGTCTTTTGTGATGATCTGATGCCAGTAGCCGCGCGAAGATCATTGTTTCTTGTTAATTGATCCGGTGCCGTACTCACTAGGGTTCAGCATTGATTCATAGCAAAGCTCAAATCTCTAAAGCCGGAGCGCATAAGCGCGCCTCCGCCTGAAGATGTCTGACCACCACGGCACGCACCACCCGGCCCCTCGTCCGGTTCTCATCACGCTTTCTGTTGCCTGGGTACGGTTCGATGCACAGCAAACCGCAGGATTACATCAATCTGGTTACAAGTAATACTGTATGGAAAGCCTTTCCAGCCTTTTAAAGCGATACTTCCACATCTCTATTCATCTGCCGACCTCGATACGGCGACCTATAAGGATCTGACCCGGTCATGACCAAAATGAAACTCGGGCTGCAGCATGCCCGCCGATCGCGCCATGAGGCGCCAACCCATATTTTCTCCATCGGACAATCCGTTCAGCTCAAAAGCCGTTTCTCTGGCTCTCGGTCAGTACGCGGCGTTTTCCAGGTCACCGGAACGCTGCCTCCCGTGGGCAACTCTCTGCAATACCGTGTCCGGAACGACGAAGAACTCTATGAGCGGGTAACAACGCAGGACGAGATCGAAGCTGCAACCACATCGCGGTCAAGCGCTGCACTGCTCGAAAGGACGTTCGGACATGGCTAAGGGACAGAAGCGAAGCAATCGTGAAATCAGGAAACCGAAACAGCAGAAGACGGCTCAGGCCCCCGAAACCGGGTTCAATAGCCGGAATAAGCTTGCAGCAATTGCCGCAGTAACGAACGCCAGGAAGAAGCCCTGACCCGCCCTGACCGCGAAGAAAACCCGAGAGGTTCTCGATGAAGGTCCTCATCGATTTCTATCGAACCCGCGCTGCCGATGACGCACATGCCATTGTCGGTCGCGAGACCGTGATCGTCGAAGGTGTCGATGGCGCAATCGAGGCTGCCCGGCATCTCCTACGAACACTGGAAATGCCTCAGCGACCGGACGCGGTGACGATCGCCGACGCATCCGGCGAGGTTCTCTATTCAGGTGATCT
This sequence comes from Zhengella mangrovi, assembly GCF_002727065.1. GTDB lineage: Bacteria > Pseudomonadota > Alphaproteobacteria > Rhizobiales > Rhizobiaceae > Zhengella > Zhengella mangrovi. The sequence goes on from NZ_PDVP01000032.1 coordinate 1,926, forward strand.
AAACGTCGAAATCATGAACAAAGGATAGTCAGAACCATGAATTTTTTCAAAAGATTCAAGAAGTTCCTTGATATCCCTTCGATCGCCGTCTGGGAAAATGAAGGAGGGGCGCTGGGCCGCAGTTCTCACGCGGAACTATATGGCCGCCGCATAGAAGCGGATCGGTCTTGGACAATCTACCATGTCTTCTCCGGCATCCCGGCAATCGCAGACGGCCAGATCATGACGGGACTGAACCGTTCGACTGCGACGTCTGGCATGATAGCTCTTAACCTCGGTAGAACTGCGGTACAAGGGAAACGGCGCGGCCATGCGGTTCAGTTTGGAACTGCCTCGGCGCCAAGGAAAGGCTGACGGACGTGCCTCTTGAGTTTCCAAACCGCAGCCGCAGCTTTGACGAAGCACGCAATGCTGTTCGCTTCGTCGGTCATGACGGCATGTTAGAGGTACCTTTCTTCGTCGAGGCCGCAGCATTGGTCGGGCTTGGTGCAATCGGCGTCTCCGAAGCTGCCAGCATTCAGGCATTCGATGCTGCATGCAGTTCGATCCATGATGTCGCACGGGAAGCCTATTCCAACAGGCGCCAAACAACCTACACCTTGACGCCCAAAGATTTTAGATAACGCATTGTCTGAATGTTGATCCGTTTTGGCTACGAAATAGAACTCACTTTCATGCAGGCAACTGCCTTGGTCTGCTTGTTGTCAGTCCACGACGATCGCGCCAACGACATCAGAGTACCGCAAACAGCGTTCACCAATCCTGCAGTTCCGGTGTCGATCTACCACGATTTGTTTGGGAACCGTTGCCAACGACTTGTCGCGCCTGCAGGCGACTTCATGATGTGGGGCGATGCCACGGTCGAGGATAACGGCCAACCAGACAGGACCGCGCCTGAAGCCAGGGAGGTCCCCGTCTCAGCGCTGCCTGACGACACTCTTATTTTCCTCGCAGGCAGTCGGTACTGCGAAACCGACCTTCTCAGCCAAATCGCCTGGGACCTCTTCGGATCCATTGAGCCTGGATGGTCGCGGGTGCAGGCGATTTGTGACTTCGTCCACCAGCACATCCACTTCGATTATATGCAAGCCCGCGCTACCCGGACCGCCTACGAGGCTTATTTCGAACGGGTGGGGGTCTGCCGTGACTTTGCTCACCTCGCGGTGACCCTGTGCCGATGCCTCAACATTCCGGCTCGATATGTCAATGGCCATCTGGGTGACATTGGCGTTCCAGTCGTCGATCCCATGGATTTCAGCGCCTGGATCGAGGTCTTTCTCGATAACGGTTGGTGCACTTTCGATCCACGCAACAACACTCCGCGTATCGGGAGGATTGTAATTGCCCGTGGCCGGGACGCAACCGACGTCCCACTCATCAACTCTTTCGGACAGCACGTCCTCAAGTCCTTCCGAGTGTGGACGTACGAACTATAGGTCTCGCTTGGTACGATTCTTATGCAACAGGCATCTGTGCGCCGTTTTTATTTCAACATAGGTAATAATTATGGAAAATAGCAAGATAAGCGAACTTGAGCAGAGAATTCATGAGCTTGAGAGTCTGGTACTCGGCCTTGTTGCCTATGTGGGCGTGCAGGCGAAACGAAACGGATGGGATGGGATCGATTTTCGGTCTTCAACACTGGCCAGAATTGCGGAGAAATATGCTTGGAACGCAAACTCTCCCTGCGGACGTCTTGGGACAGATTTGCCTTTTCCATTCGAACGCGCTGACAGGATGATAGCGGATATCCAAGATTCGTAATGAAACGATTATCCTTAAACTCGATCGTCGCCCCGTATCGTGTCGCGACAAGCCGCCGTGTTACCTAATGGGTCGCGACCTAGAGGGATGAACGGCCTTCCCACCAACCCGCTGCTATCGTTGTGGGCATAGCCGTTCTTTCAATCGGACCCTCAGTCTTGCAGAATGACAGATCTGACACGAGTTCGAACTTGCCTGATGGTACCGAAAAGTTCCGGCTTTCCTTTGCCATTGTTTCGAAACTGCCCGGCGACTTCCACAACCCTTGTTTTATTTTGACCATCAGCATTCAGTGTTCTCAGCACAAACTGAAAACAAGACTTTCTGGATATCGCGTCTTCAATGCAGTGCAACAAAAGGGGTCGGTCGTCCGCGTGATAGTTATGAGAAAGGTGAACCAGATTCATTGCGCCAGACGCTGGCAGCATCCCTTGCAGGATACAAGCGTCTTGTGAAAAGTAGGCTAGTCCTTCATCGAGGTCAAAGCGCCAGACGCCAAATTCCTCGAAACGTGCCATTAGATTCAACAGATCAACACCTTCCAAACCAACTTCTCTCATGGATTGGTTGTTCAGGCGTGGCGCCTTAATTTCTATGTTCAAAACACTACTGATGAGAGAAGGATCGTTGATAGACATTTGCCGACCTTTCCACAGCGTTAGTCGGCGTGTTTTCACGCGGTAGAACTTCGACTAATTTTTCTTTAAAAATAATATTCATCCTTACCTACACCCCAATCAGGCATTTGGATATAAAATAGTGATATCATTTATAAAAAGCTCGATGAATTAGGCGCCCAAGATATGCAGCAATCAGCGGCCGTTTGGATATTCCGCTTTTTATCTGCTGGTGAACGATTTGATGAAGCCATTTTCTGTCGGTTTGCCGGCCCGCGATAGTCGCGTGCGATGTCGTATGAGTTGATCAACAGACCTGGGTGAAGTGAGACGGGTCCGCCACCATAGCACGTTGGGAACAAGCGCTGCCCTGAACTGAAGGGGCATCCACCCCATCAGTTCATCCCGGACTCTCCAATCAACTGGAAGCAAGTTGAATATTAGCTGTAACGGCACCTTGAGGTTAGGTCTTGGTACCGCGCTTGGCTATGAGGACGGCTGTTTTTGCCGCGCGTTCATCCGCCTCCTTGGCCAAGCGGGCCTTCTTTAGCCGAGATGTCTTTTCCGCGCGGGCCTCAACCATCGTGTCGAGTTCCTGGACGGCGCGATGTCGCGCCAGGAACTGCGATTGAACCTTTGTGAAGGCATTCTCGGCCTGTTGGCGGGCTTTGCTGTGTTCAGTCATCGTAGTCCTTCCCGTTCCCTTTGGAGGCGAACAGCAAAAAGGCCAGGCAAAATGCCTGACCTTCCATGGTCTCAAGTTCTCGACAGTGCCGGTACATCCATGGTCAAGGGAGAGCAGGAACCTGTTACGCAGCCTGCAGGTTGCACGCCGACATCTTGCCCGACTTCGCGTCGCGCTCCACGTCGTAGCCAATCTTCTGGCCTTCAACGATCTCTCGCATTCCGGCGCGCTCTACAGCGGAAATGTGGACGAATGCGTCCGGACCGCCGTTGTCAGGCTGAATGAAACCGTAGCCCTTGGTGAAATTGAACCATTTAACTGTGCCAGTGGTCATGATGAACCCTTTCATAGCAATTGAATGACCGCCTCGCTGGAGCGAGGCAGATAGTGATAACGATTTTTGAAAGGGAGGTTCGTACAGGGCGCAGTGCGAGACGCGCGATAACCAAAGCTCAGCAAGCAAATATCGGTAAACCTTAGATAGAGATACGCCCCCCGGATGTCAACCTGCGTTTTACCGCCATTGGACGTCGATTTGAGAGCAGGCTTGGCTTCCTTTACTTCGCAGCAGCAAGCCTGTGGCTGCTTTCTCTTGTTAAAAAAAACTTAGAACTTGATGCTGGTCATGACGACGAACACGAAGCTGCCCACAATGGTTAGGACGAAAAGAGCTAGAAAAAACAGCGTCGAGTTGGCGCTTAGCCGAGCAAGATACTTCATGTTGTAAAGGCCCCGTCGCCATAGCCAACTTTCACAGACCGAGCGTCGTCCTGCGGATTTGCTCGCTGATCGGCCACGTTCCGGCTTGTGGAGGTTTTCGCCTCAAATGCCAGGCGCGCGCTGCGGAGTTTCTCCGTCTTGCTTTCCCGACTCCGCGCCTCGTCCTCAATAATGGCCCAAGCAGCATGATCGGTGATTTCGGCTTTGGTTTCAGCCTTCGTCTTGGAAATTCGAGAGTTGTTGTCCTGGTCTGTCCGACTGGTCATTTGATGCCTCTCATTCGGGTAATATAAAAAAGCCGGGCAACAGCCCGGCTTTGCTCATCTCGACAGACGGCGCCAGTACATCCGTGGTCGCCGACCAGAGACAATTTTTATGCAGCTTGAAGATTTTCAGCTGCGCTTTTGCCCGACTTCGGGTCGTTCTTGACTTCGAAGCTGACCTTCTGACCTTCGGAAATCGTGGTCATTCCCGACCGTTCGATAGCCGAAATATGGACAAACACGTCCTTGCCGCCATCGTCGGGCGAAATGAAGCCGAAGCCCTTGGTCGTATTGAAAAACTTGACTGTTCCAGTGGTCATGACGATTTCCTTCTCATCGGTCATAGAAAATGGCTTGCCGACTACAGAGTAGGGCAACCGTTAAGATCGATTTTGAGAGAGGAATATCGCCGAGGGCGTTTGACGCCATGAACAAAGTTCGACAAGCAAGACCGATGGCTGAAACATAGGCGTTAAAGGTGGTCGAAACAAGACCGGGCCGCAATTTATTGTTGTCCGGAGACTTGGGGCCACGTGCGATCGCCGCTTCGGGCGAAGTTGGCACGTCGACCGGGCTGTCCTGTCAGTGGGCGCCAATTCTGGGTTTGCGCTTCGGGCCGGGCAGCAATCCCTCGCGCTGGGCCAGTTTGCGAGCGGCCTTGCGGCTGCGGCGGATCGCTTCGCCCTTCTCCCTGGCACGCTTTTCCGACGGTTTTTCATATGCGCGCCGCGCCTTCATCTCGCGAAACACGCCTTCACGCTGCATTTTCTTTTTCAGCACTCGAAGTGCCTGGTCGATATTGTTGTCTCGAACAATGACCTGCATGGTTTTCCTTTTGGATCTTTCCTAAATCGACGATACTGACTTTTGATCAGGTCAGCCGGAGACTCACGGCGAATTCGCGCCCGTGGCGATCGGTTTCAACGTCGAATTCCAAGGTCTGCCCGATAGCCGGGCTGCCGAGACCAGCGCGATCAAGCGCCTTGATGTCGATGATGAGATCTTTGCCGCCATTGTCCGGAATGACGATGCCCACGCCTTTCCGTCCGTCATAATGCTTTACAGTACCTTTGCACATTGAATACCTCGCTATCTCCTGGGCAGCCATGCGCCAAGAACAGTAGACTCGAAAATCTGGAAATCGACAGATGCGTGGTGCGCAATGCGCAAATTTTGCCGAACGGCCAAAAAGACGATAGTGAATTATAGGATTTGCAGCTTTGAAAAACAAGGTTTATTCACGAAAACAAAAAAATCACTATAAAGAATTCTAAAAAAAGGAAAGTGATAAATGCTTTTAATGGCAAATATATATTGATTTAATATGCATATTTATCTTAATAAAACACAACTAAATCGGAACTCAATCGCGGAAACTTGGAAAAACTCAACAAAAACAAATAAGGAAGCGAGTTTGGAAAAAATATTATTGACGACAACAAGAATCAAAACATTCATCGGCAATCAGCAGCTGACAAATGCAACCGGCTTCTTTTTTATACGTGAAGATCATTTATATCTGACGACGAGCCTTCATGTATTGAAGGATAGTGCAACCAATCATCATCCCGATCGCATCGAGGTTGAGCTCCATACCGATCCGGAGAACCTCGCGCAGTCAATCGGCTTCTCAATTCTACTTTACCGGAACGGTACGAGCATTTGGCGCCAGGGAACCGACAGGTCGGGTTCCATCGATGTTGCGGTTATCGAGATGGACATGGATGCGCTGCCAGAAAGTTCACTGATCGTCGCCTTCACAACGGACAATATCCTGGGACCGGGCTTGCAGCCGGAGGTTGGATCCAGCTTGCTGGTTGTCGGATTTCCGCTTGGCTTTCATGATACTCTCCACCACTTGCCGGTGGTCCGGCATGCAGTGATTGCGTCTTCGTTCGGTCTTCGCTTCCAGGGGCATGGTTATTTCCTGGCGGACGGGCGGACGCATAGGGGCACCAGCGGCGCGCCAGTGGTCATGCGCCTTTCCAAAGAGGAGGAAATTCCCGGGCAGTTACCCTATCGCTTGCTCGGCATTCACTCGGCCAGATTGGATGTGGGCACCCGCGATCATCACATAGACGAAGCCCTCGGACTGAACTGCACGTGGTATGCCGACATTCTTATGACGCTGACCGGGCCGCAGGTTTCTTGATGGCAATCTTGGTGTCCGTTTTCGCGCGGGTGGAGGCGAATGAGGCCAAACCATTACTAGGCCGTGAACTCATAAACAGGATTCCCAATCCGGCATTGGAATGATTCAACCTCTTGCATGGAGGTGTCCGATGAGCCGCTACGATCTGACGGAGTTCGAATGGCGCGTGATCGCGCCGCTTCTACCCAACAAGCCGCAAGGCGTGCCACGCGTCGATGAACGCTGCGTGTTGAAGGGCATCTTCTGGGGCCTGCGCTCGGGCTCGCCCTGGCGCGACCTGCCGGAGCGCTATGGCCCGCACACGACCTGCTACAACCGCTTCCGGCGTTGGACCAAGGCGGACGTGTGGGACCGGATCATGGACGCGATTACAGAGGCTTACGGCGGCGATGCGCGGATGATCGACGGCACGAGCGTGCGCGCCCACCATTCCGCCGCGACCTTAAAAAAGCCACCCGGATCGATGTCTTGGACGAAGCCGGGGTGGTCTTACTGCGAAAATCCATGCTTTGACCGACGGCGGCGGACTGCCGGCCAGGCTCACCATTTCGCCGGGGCAAGCGCACAACATCCTGACAGCCGCCGAACTGCTGGACGGGATCGACCCTCCTCACCATGGCTAAGCGCACTTGCATCAGGCTACGCCTGCGCCATTGTGAATCCACAGCTTAGTTTATGCCCTTTACCTATTTAAGGGCAACGGGCGCGTCGCCTGGGACGACCCCTTTTTTGAGAATTCCATGTTTGATCTCGAATGGTCTATTTGGGCTCGATGCGGTCCTTCGCCAGCGGCGTCTACACGGCCCTTTTTGCGCCCAAACCGACCTTCAGGCCGCACCAAATGGTGGCCGCAACCGAAGGAGCCCCGCCGTTAAGCTGACCGGCCCCAAAAAGCCGATCATCGCTTCAAACCAACCGGCTTTTGCGAATCTCCAGCTCCCTACGAGATGTGACTACTTAGCCCTCCGGCGAAAGCGTTCGGCTGCTCACGCTTCGGAGTAGCAAACGCTAAGTGACCAACGTGGTCGGCGATACTACGGTGGGGTGAGAGTGCAGACCGTGTTGACGTCCGAGATGGAGCTGCTTGCCGAACGGCGGCTATCCGATAAATGATCCTTTTAGCCGCCGTTCCGCTGACGGCCCCGAAGCGGCCCGTTGGAAATGCGCCGCCAAATCGGTCATCCCCGATCAAAATTAGAAATTCTGAAAGCGGCCATTCGTGGTGTGTAATCGAAGGCCCATAGAGGGGGGGAAGCCGCCATTTGCTGCGCGACAGGCTAAGGTCCGCACTGCGGGACGGAGCTGCCGTTCGTTTGACGAGAACAAAGGTCCCCATCTAGTCTGCTAGAAAAGAATCTCTGGACGGCCGCCAATGCCATTTTCAACCGACGACATCGAACCTTTCAATGACTTCGAAAAGAACGGCTGGGAGAAGGCAGCAGAAGCATACCACGATCACTGGGGGCCACTTTCAGCGCAATCAGCGGTCCCTATGCTGCGTGGTGCAAAAGTGAGAAAGGGCGCTCGTGTTCTAGATGTGGCAACAGGCGCTGGCTATGTTGCTGCAGCGGCGAAAAGCATGGGGGCCATTCCTGTCGGACTGGATTTCTCACGCGCTCAAGTCGAATTGGCGCGCCAGGTCTACCCAGATATTGAGTTTACGGAAGGTAATGCGCAGGACCTGCCCTTCAATGATCTAACCTTCGATGCAGTGGTTATTGGTTTCGGAATGAACCACCTTGCGGAGCCCGAGAAGGCCGCCCGAGAAGCATGGCGTGTGTTGAAGCCGGGCGGAGCGTTCGCATTCTCCGTATGGGCTGACCCGGTGCCGGGTGAAGGATTTGGAATTGTGCTCTCTGCGATCGAAAGACTTGGTATCCCGAACGCAAAACTCCCTGCGGCGCCGCCTTACTTTCGTTTCGCCGACCCGGACGAAGTAAAGGCAATTCTCATTCCGGCGGGTTTCAAAGAGATTTCAACGACAGTAACGCCCCAATTCTGGCGACATTCGTCACCGGATCAGGTGTTCGATGCTTTCAACGAAGGGGCGGTGCGTGCGACAGCGATGCTGAGGGCGCAACCTGAAGAAGTCCGCGCGCGTATCCGGGATGTCATACGCAGCGAAGTTCGCGAACTCAAGAAAGGCGACGAATTCGTTATTCCGGTGCCCGCATCGCTTTCGGTGGGTTTCAAACCGAGCTGACGCTCGCTGCGGTGCCGTGATTTGGCAGGTATGGGCTCGGCGCAGACTTGCGGCACTGCGGCGGTCGGCGCGGTCGCCCAAGCGAGATCCCTGCGACGCTCCCGGCCCAAACCAGACGTTCGTGGTGAGCGCGGCAAAGGTCCGCTTCGAGCCCAAAGCTGCCGTTCATCTGATGGATCACCTGCTGGTCGTACCCGTTAAGAATTACAGGCACGCTCAGCTGAAGCCAATCAGATGTGATCGCCGGAAATCCCTTGGCTAGGCGGCTAAAGCAACCGTCCTCAAAGCGTCCATGAGTCCAGCCGGACCCGACCACAGAAAACCATGCCCACCGTACATTGGAGGTGCGTCGCGTCCGAAATCGGCTGCACCGA
>NZ_PDVP01000033.1 GCF_002727065.1 Zhengella mangrovi
CAGATGCTCCAGGCGATCCGCGAACTCGGCGTCCGGGTATCCATGGACGATTTCGGCACCGGCTACTCGTCGCTCGCCTATCTGAAGAATTTCCAGTTCGACAAGATCAAGATCGACCGTTGTTTTGTGCAGGGTATGGAATCAAACGCATCTGATGCTGCAATTATTGAGGCGATCATCAGTCTGAGCAAAGGGATTGGTGTCGGCACCACGGCCGAAGGCATCGAGACCGAAAGCCAGTTCCAAATCGTAGCCGCGAAAGGCTGCTGCGAAGGACAAGGTTATCTCTTTAGTCGCCCCTTGACCTCTGGCGATGCAGAAAAGTTTATTGAGGGATATAGAATAAAGCTATAGACGACGCTCAATTCAATCTACCATATTTAATATAAATGAGAAGACTGTGAGCTTGTTTGCGATTTTTGATCGTTGCGAGGATCAAGTTCCATCATGATATGATGCATCATATCTAGATCGACGGCAAATTCCTTGAGGATGGCACCGTAAATCTGCTCGCCATCAAATCCTTTATTCAGTAAGGCCGAAACTAGCCATCGCAATTTCTTCTCGTCTGTCAGGCTTGGGATCATCTACGAATCCTGAATATCCGCTGCAATATATTTGCAGGGGTGCTTTTGAGAAAATCAGACTACTTCGCTACGCGTAAAAAATGACACGCAACCCACGGGCAGCTTGCAAGATGGACCAATACAGCAAGATCCCAAATTGCACTATGCACACTATATACCAACGAATCACATAGTATCCGCGGAAGCGCAGATGCCGAAGGCCTAATTTCGATCATCGAGAACTAGGGGAGTAAAGGGGGAGGCCGCGAATGGCGAGACGGACAGAAATTGCAAGCATCGAAAAACCTCTGAATTTTGGCTGCTTCGTGTTTCGCTTCCGCGATGATTTTTGGGAGGCATTTGGAATGCGGGGACAGGCCGGTTTCTGGGATGTTGATGAGCGGCATGTACCGTTGAGCGAGGGATTAACACCGTCAGTTCATATCTTTCGCGAAATACGTCAATGAGAATGAACATTTAACCTTGAATCGAAATCATTACGGGCAGTTAAGCAAATCGCCGTGACTACAGTCTAGAACGAGTTTCAATCAAGAATACGGGTAAAACTATGGAAATGACTGATATTGCGGCGGCTTTTCTGCAAGGCGTGGGGATCATCGCTGTAGCTGCGATTCTTCATGAAATCACACTACGCAACTGCCCCTCCCCACGATGCCAAACATTGGCAACAGTCTTGGTTTTCACTGCGGGGGTTGCGGGCTCAATGACTGTACCAATTGAGCTCCAGCCGGGATTGCTATTTGACCTTCGCCATGTGTTCCTGGTCCTAGCAGCGACCTGTGGCGGGTGGCCGGTTACGCTTGTGAGTACAGGTTCGGCTGTCATCTATCGTCTCTTGGAAGGTGGCGCAGGGGCTTCTGCAGGGGTCGCGGGCATAATCATTTCTGCAAGTGTTGGTTCGCTGCTCGCCTATTTCGGCATCGTGAAGCGACAAACATTATTGTCGAGAGCCATAATTGGAATTGCTGGGAACGCAGCGCTTCTCAGTGTTTTTATTTTGCCGTATCCGGTCGCCCTCGCTGTTCTCAGCAAGGTGGGACTACCTCTAGCCCTGGCCAATTTCGTCGGGATTATTGTTGCAGCCCAGATCATCAACAGTCGCTTCTCCCAGATAGCGCGAGAGAAGGAGCTACTCACGCAAGCGAAATTCGATGCATTGACGCAGTTGGCAAATAGGCGGGTTTTCGACGAGCAAGGGCCAGCGCTTGCAGAAACCATAAGGCTTCTCGAGAAGCCCTGCAGCGTCATGCTTATAGACATAGATCGCTTCAAGAGTGTCAACGACACGTTTGGTCATCCTGCCGGAGATGAGATTCTTCGCCGCGTCGCCTCCATTATTGCGACGAATGCGCGAAAGGGCGATCTTGTAGCGCGCTACGGGGGCGAGGAAATCGCTCTAGTCTTGCCGGATCAGGACGCGGCCGCGGCCCGGAGTGTTGCGGATCGGATCCGCAAGGCTGTGGAAGATGCCACCATGCAGATCCAAGGGATCTCGCTAAAGGTGACGGTGAGCATTGGATATTCGACCGTCCGGCAAATTGAGGGCGCCTTCCCTGCAGCTCTGCAGGAGGCGGATGAAGCGCTATATGCGGCCAAGGCAGCCGGACGAAACCGGGTAGTCACTGCGATGGCTGCATAAGCGTTCTATCCGGCGGCCATCCAACACCGCGGTCTTTAATCTAGCCAGAAGGAATTGTTCCAGGCAGGTTTCGCCTCAGTCGATAATCCCCAGCCTGAAGGCCTTGGTTACCGCATGAATGCGATTGGCGGCGCCAAGCTTGTTGCATATGGCTAACAGGTAGTGGTTGATGGTATGCTCGGAAAGGTTCAGGATCTGGGCAGTTTCATAGCTGGTTTTCCCAGCGGCGATCCATGACAGGCATTCGATTTCTCGTTTGGTGAGTGGTGGAGGGGGGATTTGGCTTCCCGTTCCGAACTTAAGCGCCTTGTCAAATATTCGTCTGCAGATCCAGGAAAGCGATACTTGCTCACTAAGGCAGCAAGGAGGCCGAAATCCGCTAAAGCCCACGGCCCCACGCCCGGCCTGGGCGTGAAAAAGCGGAAAGTAGGTTCCCGCCAAGACCCTGTTCTTAGATCCAGCCTGGGATATTCCATGATCAACATGCAGCGCTGGATTGGCGTCGCGGAACATCCACGAAACAGGCAAAACCGTGCGCCGTAGTTGTTGGATGACCGGGAACTCGGAAGCCGATTTATCGGCGGAAGTGGAATCGGAATATTCCATAGACCAGTTCGATATCAGCATTATGTCATCGAGCGATTGATCGCTACCATTTGGAAGCTTGAATACCGAGAAGTAGCGAAACTTATGATCGCGAGTGATTGTCTCGAGGGCGCCGAACAAGGCACGGTGATCCGCCGCACTTGATATCTCTGTGCAATAGGATTCGATGTCGCTGGTACCGACTTTGTCCAGTGAAGCAGAAATGTGCGCCTCCATAGCTCAATATCTGCGAATCAATGCTAGATGGACGATATATAAACGTAAATGAATTATTTCATATATTGACTTTGTTCGCATGTGAACGTTTTTCACTATTATTCCATTTTGGATTATTTGAAATCAACAATATTGATATGAATTGAATTTTGTCACCGAACTTTTTCGGCAGGCCAAAAAGCGGAAGAACGAGAAGAGCCGGACGCCTCCGGAAACTGGCCTGATTGGGGATGGATGTGATTCATTCTCGGCAGTGATTTCCCGGAGAGATTTCGATGCAGGGACAGCGCGGGTTCTGGGATTTTGAGGACCGGTTGAAGGAATAACCTGATGCTGTGGACGGCCCCTGCACCGGCGTAGTGTGCAATGATTTGGCCGTTGAGCCAGGTCTAAGGAGCCACATCATATGATTGAGGATATTGCCGTCGTTGGTCTCAATCTCGCAAAGAGAGTTTTTCAGGTGCATGCAGTGAGCGCGGATGGAGCAGTCGAGATTCGCCGAAGACTGCAGCGTGGGGAGGTCCTCGCGTTCTTCTCAGCCTTGCCGCCAAGCCTTGTTGGGATGGAAGCCTGCGCATCAGCCCATCACTGAGCGCGCGAGCTTCAGGAGTTAGGCCACGAAGTTCGATTGATGCCACCGGCCTACGTCAAACCCTATGTGAAGCGAGGGAAGACTGATGCAGCCGACGCCGAGGCGATCTGCGAGGCGGTCACGCGGCCGACCATGCGTTTCGTCGCGGTGAAGAGCCGGGAGCAGCAGGGCGTTCTCATGCTGCACAAGACGCGCGACCTTCTGGTGCGTCAGCGGACCGCCCTGATCAATGCACTTCGCGCCCATTTGGCAGAGTACGGGATGGTCACGGCCACAGGTCCCGGTGGCGTGAATGCCCTCACAAAACTGCTGCATGAAGAGCAGGACAACCTGCCTGAACACGCCCGATCCGCTCTGTTCTCGGTTGTCACCCAGTTGGACGCACTCCAACGACAGATCGATCACCTGGAGGAGGAAATCCTCGCTTGACACAGGGCCGATGAGACGAGCCGTCGTCTCGCAACGATACCCTGCATCGGACCAATTACCGCCTCTGCCATCGCCGCAGCCGTTCCCGATCCGGGCCAGTTCCGATCTGGGCGACAGTTTGCAGCTTGGCTCGGCCTGACGCCGCGACCGAACAGCTCGGGCGGCAAGGATCGATTGGGAGGCATCAGCAAACAAGGCGATGGCTACCTCCGAAGATTGCTAGTCGTCGGGGCGACTGCCGTCGTTCGAATGGTCCGCAAGGACCCGAGCCGGGAGCCCTGGCTGGCGGCGCTGCTCGAGCGCAAGACGGTTCGTGTTGCAACTGTCGGTTTGGCCAACAAGACCGCCCGGATCGCGTGGGCCGTCATGACACGAAAGGAAGTTTACGCCGCATAGACCTTATTCCGGACCGCCAGGAAGTGGCGACAGGATGGTGAAAGAGGGCTGAGTGGTGATGACAAACCGGTCAGACCGGGAATCGGCCAAACTCAGGGGAGCAGAGCGCTTCGAGCGCGTTGACCTGATCAGGGACCCGATCCGCGGACTTCATCAGGGCCAGCAGCCATGTCGTGCTGCGCGAACAGGCCGGACACATGGATGCACCCGACCGGTGCGCATTGCCGCCAGAAACCTCTTGCACCGCAGGGGCCGTCCACACATGGCTCAACGGCCAAATCATTGCACACTACGCCGGTGCAGGGGCCGTCCACAGCATCAGGTCACTGTTCTAGGTCTTTGTGACAGCCGTCGGCTTTTGCAAGACTGCCGTAACCATATTTTGCAGATCCCTGATTAAGAAGGGTTTCGTTACAAATCGATCGAAACCGGCGGCTTCGGCCCTTTCGCGAGCGCCTTTCATTGCATCAGCGGTCAAAGCGTAAACGGGAACCCCATCCAGCGCTCGAATGGAACGCAGGCGCTTCAGAACCTCATATCCATTGATGTCGGGTAGGTGGATATCCAGAAAGATCAGGGATGGCTTAATCCTCAGCGCGGTTTCTATGCCGGTTTCACCGTCGTTCGCGACGACAACATTTATGTTATCCAATGGACCAAGAGCATCCGGGACGATCTGGGCATTCACCTTGTTGTCTTCGATGTAGAGGATATTGGTTGCAGACAAAGGATCTAAAGCTTCGGAAGTAGGAGCACTGATTTCCTGTCCATCATTGGATAGGTCCGGCGCTTCGCAAGCAGGAAGCTCAAACCAGAACAAAGCGCCCCCTTCGGCTGGGACTTCATATTCAAGTCTTCCATCCATATTGTCGACAAGTCGCCTCGAGATCGCGAGTCCGACTCCTGCACCTTCGACAACGCCAAACTCTGCTCCACAGCGGTCGAACGGCTTGAACAACCCTTCGATACGGTCAGGGGGCACGCCTGGGCCGTTGTCGGACACTGCGAACCGAACAACAGCCTCTCGGAACTCACAGCTAAGACGAATTGTAGCACCAGCCCCCCCATACTTCACAGCATTGGAAACAAGGTTGAAGAGGATCTGGGAAACACGCGATGGATCCGCCCAAACAGACAAATCCAACTCGCAAGGTTCGACGATGAGCGTGCATCCTCTGGAAATAGCTAGGGCCCTGGCCATAGCTTCCATCTCATCAAGGGTCTTCTTCACTTCCACCTTTTCGAGCACGATCTGAAGGTCTCCATTCTCGATCTTGGCGAGATCGAGAATGTCATTGATCATTCGCCCGAGGTGATCCGACGCCAGCAAGATGCTTCGAATATATTCCTCCTGCTTTGGATTCGCCGGATTTCCGCGCATCTCGATGAGTTGCGCAAATCCACTGATGGCATTGAGCGGCGTTCTGAGCTCATGGCTCATGGAGGTGAGGAACTCCGACTTCGCCGCGTTGGCATTCTCGGCAATCAACCGAAGCCGATCCGCGCGCTTCTTCTCATCAATAACCTGCTGCTTTGCTCGTTTTTCGTCAGAAACCAGAGCTCCTAGCGGTAGCATGGTTATAACCGACATAACCAGGAAGAGCTGCAGGACGTAAACCTTCTCGGCAATGCTCTCGTCCATCAGTGCGAGAGGTCCATATCCCACGTACGTCGCGGCCATCGATACTGCAGCAACGACAGCAATAGCAAATGCAACGAACGAAAATCCCCCCCAAAATGCGATCAGCGCCAAGGCTGGGTAGACCAGGAAAAGCAGTGGGAAATGTACCTGGCTGAATGTCGCGACAAGCGACGCAGCCAAGAATACCCATGCGCCCAACAGCAAGAGGCGGTCGGCGCTCTTTAGCTTTGCCTGGAAGTGGCTCCGGGAAGTGAACAGAAAAATCGGCCCGACGATCATCATGCCAAGCGCATCGGCGCCCCACCATTTCCCAAAGGTGGCCAAGAACGCCTTTCCGTATTCGTAATGCAAATAGCTTGCAGCTAAAATCGCGGAAACGCCGGATGCCGCGATGCAACACAAAAGGAAGTAGCCGATCATGTCCCTTGTCGATGCTTCCGGCGAGAGAATAAGACGCCCATACGATGCAAGCGCAAAGGCTATCGATACTTCAACGATGTTGGTTGCAGAAAGAGCAACCGCTGTACGGATAGCGTCACCTTGAGCCATATCTGCAATGAGATTACCCGCGAAGGCTGCAAGGAGAACATGTGGGCAAAGGCCACCGCAACGGCGCCAAAGAATGGCAAACAAGACCCCGTTCGCTGGCCAGAATGCCGCGATTCGTCCCGCTTGCTGGGTGAACTCGATAGAGAGATAGGCGGCACAGCCGAATGCTAAAAATGTGAAGGCCGCGGTAGTCCAAACTGAGCTGTTAGAAGCGGAAAGTTGGAACTTTCCGGCATGCGGCATCGCATAGCCTGCCTCGATTGACATGATAGTGTCCCCCTACCGGATATATTTTTTCTGTGGACGCAATCACGCTTACCTTGACAGAACCAGTATTGTGCGAATCAGTCACTTAAGTTGACGAATTGTTTGTATTTTGACCAGACCTATTTTTTACAGCCTATTGTAGGCGGCAGTGCTTATGCCAATTCGGGCTTTAGCTTATCGGAAATCCGAATTTAACTTTGAATCTCATCGATACCTGAGCTGCGGGATTGCGCCGCTGATGGTGCCATAGAAGCTGTAGCAGTAGATTACACTCGCTCTTTCATAGGAATTTTCAGATGGCGAGGCCTAGGCCGTGGACTCATGACGGCGCATGCGTAACCTGATGCAAGCGAGCTTTGCCATGGCGAGGAAGGTCGATCCGAGCTTGTCGTAACGTGTGGCTATGCGTCTGAACTATTTGAGCTTGTTGAAGAAGCGCTCGATCAGGTTGCGCTGTTTGTAGAGCCATGGCGAGAAGCAGATCGGGGCTTTCCAGTTTCGCTTCGGCCGGATGTTCGCCCAACTGCCCTGCCGTGTGACCATCGAGCGCAACCAGTCGGCATCGTAGGCGCGGTCGGCGAGCACCATCGGTCCTTCGCCAATCTCGTCCAGCAGTTCGGCGGCTGCCAGGATGTCGTGCGCTTGCCCCGGCGAAATGGTGAGCCTGACCGGCAGTCCGTCGCCGTCGGTCCGAGCATGGATTTTCGTAGTAAGACCACCCCGGCTTGGTCCAAGACATCGATCCGGGTGGCTTTTCTTAAGGTCTCAGCGGAATGGTGGACGCGCACGCCCGTGCCGTCGATCATCCGCACATCGCCGCCGTAAGCCTCTGTAATCGCGTCCATGATCCGGTCCCACACGTTCTCCTTGGCCCAACACCCGAAGCGGTTGTAGCAGGTCGTGTGCGGGCCGTAGCGCTCCGGCAGGTCGCGCCAGGGCGAGCCCGAGCGCAGGCCCCAGAAGATGCCGTTCAACACGCGGCGGTCATCGACGCGCGGCACGCCTCGCGGCTTGTTGGACAGAAGCGGCGCGATCACGTGCCATTTGAACTCGGTCAGATCGTAGCGGCCTATCGGGCACCTCCATGCAGGAGGTTGAATCACGCCAATGCCGGATTGGGAATCCCATTTATGAGTTCACGGAATACCACAAAAACTTCGATTGTCACGTTTGGCGTTGTTCGGCTTTTCCACCTCCAGAAAAATAATTTGTACTAAAACACATGTTGATTGGGCCTCACAAAATAACGTATTTTTTTTTCGCAAGCATTCTGCCGCTGTCAGAGACTTAGTGGACATGAGGACAAACTGATGCTGAAAGAATTCCAGGAATTCATTGCCAAGGGCAATGTCATGGATCTGGCCGTCGGCGTGATCATCGGCGGCGCGTTCGCCCTGATCGTCAAGTCGCTGACCGACGACATCATCATGCCGATCGTCGGCGCCATTTTCGGCGGCTTCGATTTCTCCAACTACTTCCTCCCGCTGGCCTCCGGCGTCACGGCGAGCACGCTCGACGCGGCCAGAGAGCAGGGCGCGGTGCTGGCCTACGGTCACTTCGTGACGGTGATCATCAATTTCGTGATCCTCGCCTTCATCATTTTCATGATGGTCCGGGCGGTCAACAAGGTCCGCCGGTCCTTCGAGGAGCCGCAGGCGCCGGCCCCCGACGCGCCGCCGCCGGCAGACATCCGGCTGCTGACGGAAATCCGCGACGCGCTCGTCCGCAAGTAAGCTTGCTGTTGTAAGCTGAAGTGCCGCCACTTTCGACCGGACTGTCGGCATAAGCAGAAAGGCTCATGCACAGGCTAGAGGACAGGCTTATTTCTAACGAGTATCGACACGTAAAATTGCTGACGGGTGATGTCCGCCGTAGGAGGTGGACAACCGAGCAGAAGCTGACAATCATCGAGCAGAGTTTTGAACCAAGCAAGACGGTGTCTTCCACCGCTCGCCGCAATGGCGTTGCGCCCAATCTGCTTTACCGGTGGCGCCTGCTCTTGAGCGAGTGAAGTGCTGCAGCCATCGATTCTGACGAGCCGGTTGTCGGCAATTCGGAAGTGAAGAAACTGGAAGATCGCGTCCGCGAGTTGGAGCGCATGTTTGGCCGCAAGACGATGGAGGTCGAAATCCTCCGCGACGCCCATTCCAGAGCAGACTCAAAAAAAAACGGATATCGGCCAATCTTGTCGCCGAAGGACGGTTCCCGATGAAGACCTTCGCCGACACTCTGGACATATCCCGTTCCAATCCGACTGAGCAGCTGAAAGGCAGATCGAAGCCGCACGGCTCCTATTACAAGGCCGAGGATGCGGAGCTTTGCCCATCATCCGCAGGCTTGTGGATCAAAGGCCCACCTATGGCTATCGGCGAATCACCGCGCTCCTCAATCGCGTAAGGCGAGCAGCCCATCAGCCTGTCGTCAACGCCAAACGGGTTCATGGCCTGCTGCCGGTTTCGTGGACAGTTGGTTTAGGTTTGCATAGTTCGGGCCTCGAATGCCATGGGGCTTAGATAGCCGAATTTGGAATGTCGCCGCCGCGGATTGTAGAAGCGCTCTATGTAGTCGAATACGTCGGCGCGGGCGGCATCTCGGGTGCGGTAAACCTTGCGGGCGGTCCG
>NZ_PDVP01000034.1 GCF_002727065.1 Zhengella mangrovi
ATCCAGAACCATGCGAACGGCGCGCTCGCGGACTTCCGGAGAATACTTGTTTGTCGTCTTGCTCATGATGCTCCATCCTACTCAGGAGTTGGAGCCTCCGGCAAACCCGGTGCGGTTCATTCACTCGTCAATCATGTCATGGCGGCGGCTGGCGCCGCCCCGAATGTCAACTGTTTGGCGGACCTTGTCGCGACCGCTGTCCGCAGGGCACCAAACACGGTCGCCATAGAGCACGACCGGGGCACGATCAGCTACGGCGCATTCTGGCAACGGGTTCAGAAATGCGCGAACGCATTGATCGGGCTCGATCTTCCGCGAGGTGCGCGGGTTGCGATCTTCGCCTACAACTCGCCGGAATACCTTCAGCTTTACCTCGCGCTGCAACTTTCCGGCCTGGTCGTCGTGCCAGTGAACTACCGACTGTCCTCCGAAGAACTGCGGTTTGTGCTGGACGATTCCGGGGCGAAAGCGCTGTTCATCGATGGCACTCTCGTTCCACTGCTGAATGAAAGGCGTTCGGCGATTGACATCGCGGACGACCGGATCGTGGTGCTGGGGGAAACCGACAGCCCCAACGCATACAACCGGTTTATCGACCATGCCAGCGATAGCCCGGTCGCGCTCCGAAGCACGCCTTTGTCTCCCGCGGCAATCTTCTACACGTCCGGCACGACAGGCTTTCCAAAGGGCGCGGTTCTCAGCCATCTGGCGATCCTCACGCGCTTCTCTTCCTGGGGTTGGCGTTTCGGGTTGACCGAGGAAGATACGACGTTCGTTCCGGGACCGATCTTTCACCAGTCGTTCGGTTCGATCGCGCTCGTTTCCCTCTGCGTTGGCGCGCGAGTTGTTCTCCGGTCCGAATTCCGGGGCGATCAGGCAATCGAGGATTTCAGAAAGTACCGCGTCACCTGGTCTTTCCTGGTTCCCAACATGATCTCGACCCTCCTGGAGCAAAACCCAGGTGGCGGTGTGCTCGCTGGCTTCGAGACGTTGCGCGGCATCATGAGTTCCGGCTCACGCCTACCCACCCCCTTGATCGACGGTTTTGAGGCTGCCTTTCCACGCGCGTCGCTCAGCGATGCCTACGGATGGACGGAAAGTGGCTGGATCACCTACTGCCGGCACGAGGACATGATGCGGACCGGCCGGTCTCTGGGTCAGGCCTCCTTCGGATGCCGCCTGTCGATCCGCAATGATGCCGGAGAAGAAATGTCGGCGGGAGAGGCCGGCCAGGTCTATGCCTGTAACCCGGTTCCCTTCCTTGGTTACCACGGAAAGCCGGACGCCACGGCGGCGATGCGCCAGGGGCCGTGGGAGACGGGCGGCGATGTCGGCTACATTGACGAGGAGGGCTTTCTCCATCTGCTTGACCGCAAGCGGGACCTGATCATCAGCGGTGGCGAAAACATTTATCCCGCCGAGATCGAGCGGGTCCTGGCGGAACATCCGGAAGTCCTCGAAGTCGCCGTTGTCGGCGTGCCGGACCCCAAATGGGGCGAGCACCCCCGGGCCTGCATCGTCCCGCGGGACGGGGCATCGATTTCCGTCGATTCGATCACCGCGTTCTGCGCGGGGCGTCTGGCGAAATACAAGTTCCCCAAGTCGATCCACACGCTGGAAATGCTGCCGCGTAACAGCATGGGGAAGGTCCTGCGACGGACCTTGCGCGAACAATTTTGGGAGGAAGGAAAGGAAAAGACATGAAGACTGGAGCCTGGACGAACAAGGCCGCGGCAATCGCGGCAGCGACGCTGACCTATGCAGCCGCAACAACGACAATGGCGATTGCCGACCAGACGGTCCGGATCGGCATGGTCAACAGTCTTACCGGACCCCATTCAGGGTTTGACCTGCCCGCGAGCGAAGGCACGCTGATGGCCTTCCACGAGATCAACAAGAAGGGTGGAATCACGGTCAACGGCGAGAAGGTTACCTTCGAAATAGTTTCGGAGGATGCGCAGTCGAAGCCGGATGTCGCCGTAAACGCGGCACAGAAGATTCTGCAGAATGATGACATCCGGATCGTCTATGGAATCATGACCAGCGGTCCCGGAATGGCCGCGGCGACGCTCTTCAGCCGCAGCGAAGTCCTCTACATCGGCGGCTTCACCCTGCTGGATACGCTCCTCGGCAAGCCGGGCGGCGAACTGATGATCCGCACGCTCAACTCGGATGCCGCGGTTGCGCAATCCTTCGTGCCCCAGAGCGTGAAGGTTCTCGGCGTCAAGAAAATCGGCATCATCTTGCCGAACGAGGATGTCAGCCGCAGCATTGTCGAAACCTACAAACCGCTGCTGGAAAAAGCCGGAGTCGAAGTACCCATCGTCGAATACTTCCAGCCTTCGACGACGGATTTCGCGCCGGTCCTGCGCAAGTTCCAGAACCAGGGCCTCGACGGACTCTTCGTCGGCACCAATGACGCGGTCGTGGAAGCGATCGTGCGTCAGACGACCGAACTCGGCGGTCTACCGAAAAAGTTCATGTATCGCGGCGGTTCCGGCGCCCCGGGTCTCAAGTACAAGGACCAGATCGAAGGCTTTGTCTGGCAAATCCTGACTCGCGACCTTGAGTTTGGCGATGATCCGAAAGTGCAGGAATGGAAGAAGGCCTACACCGCCTTCACCGGCAAGGAGATCTCTCCGAA
Organism: Zhengella mangrovi; assembly: GCF_002727065.1. Taxonomy (GTDB): domain Bacteria; phylum Pseudomonadota; class Alphaproteobacteria; order Rhizobiales; family Rhizobiaceae; genus Zhengella; species Zhengella mangrovi. The sequence goes on from NZ_PDVP01000034.1 coordinate 2,645, forward strand.
CACCTACTGGGGTCTCGTCTACTACGACACGGTGTTCATGATGGCGAAGGCGATGGAGCAGGTCGGCTCGACCGATGATGTCGAAGCCATCGCCAAGGCGATGAAGTCGATGACCTACGAAGGCGTGCGCACAATGCGGTTCAGTGAGGAAGGACGCGCCCGCTCCGACATCGACATCGGCACTCTGCTGAACGGCAAGATCAGTTCGGTTCGCGCTAGCGCCGAATAAGCCGGCAGACGTGCCAGGTCCATAGCCAGCGAAACGGGAGGAAGGCTGATGTTCATCGACGTCATCCAGACGATGACAGACGGATTGATGATCGGCGGGCTGTACGCAACGGTCGCCGTCGGGATCACACTCGTCTTCGGCATCATGGGAATACTGAATTTCGCCCATGGCCAGATGGTGATGCTCGGTGCTTACGTGGCCTTCTTCTTTGTCACGGCCGGCTACGGATTCTGGCTGGGCCTGGCCTTTGCCATGCTGGCCATGGCACTGCTCGGGCTGGTGATGGAGCGGGCTGTCTTCCGCTTCATCCTCACCGACCACATGGGTGGCCTGACAGTCTCGCTGGGGATCATCCTGATCATCGAGAACCTTGCTGCGGCCTATTTCACGCCGGATCACCGCAACTTCGACCCGCCCCTGAAAGGTGGGGTGGAACTGCTCGGCATGCAATTTTCCGCCCAGCGCCTGCTGGTGCTGGCCTTGGTCTTGGTGCTTGTCACCGCCTTCTATCTCTTTCTCCAGAAGACCCGCCTCGGTAAGGCCATTCGCGCCATGGGGCAGAACCGCACCGGTGCCGCACTCGTCGGCGTTCAGGTCGGCCAGGTAACGGCCATCGTCTTCGCGCTCGGCAGCGCGATGGCTGGGGCCGCGGGGGCGCTCTATGGCAGCCTGTTCGCAATCACGCCGTACATGGCGAGCGGACCGCTGATGAAGGGGTTCATTCTGACCGTGCTTGGAGGACTCGGCAGTGTACCGGGCGCAGTCATCGCCGGCTTCCTGCTCGGTATCGCGGAAAGCTTTGGCTCCCGATACCTGTCTGCATCCTTCCGTGACGGCTACGGCTTCATTCTCCTGATCGCAGCCTTGCTCCTGTTTCCTCGCGGTCTGTTCGGCTTTTCCGGAAAGGAAAAGGTATGAGCGTGAAGTCCGAGACTGCAGTCATGATCAACGAAGCAGCCAGTGAAACGGCGCCCGGGGAGAACCGCAACCGGATCGTCCAGCTCGTTTTTGCTCTTGGCTGGCTGGCATTCGCGGTCTTGCTGGCAACCCCGATCCTTGCGGATTCCCGCTATCTTCTCCATGTCGGCACGATGATCGCGCTGCACGGCGCTCTCGCGGTCTCTTTGAACCTTCTACTTGGCTATGCCGGCCAGTTCGCGATTTCGCACGGCGCCTTCTACGGTCTGGGCGCCTATGCGTCCGCGCTGCTTGTCACCAGTGCCGGCCTGCCATTCTGGCTGGCCATGCCGTTAGCCATGCTGATCGCCGCGATCGTCGCTGCAATCATCGGCTATCCGGCCCTGCGCTACACGGGCGGCGTTCACCTCGCCTTGCTGACGTTTGCATTCGGGGAGCTTGCACGTTTGATCGCGGCCAACTGGGATGGCCTGACTGGCGGACCGATGGGCCTGCGCGTGCTCTATTTCCCGGAACCGGTGCTGGGCTTCGCTTTTTCCAAAGCTTCGGGACTGTATGCGCTCGCCGCCGCGATGCTTCTCGTGACAATGGCGATCGTCCTGCTGGTAAAGCGATCGCGTTTCGGAAGGGGCCTCGTTGCGATTCGTGAAGACGAGGTGCTTGCATCGTTCCTCGGCATCAACGTCTTGCGCTACAAGCTCGCGGCCTATGTCCTCAGTTCCGCGATGGCTGCTATGATTGGGACGGTCTATGCGCCGATCATGACCTTCATTTCACCCGAACTTCTGAATGTCCACGAAACGATCTCGCTGATCGGCGTGCTTATCCTTGGCGGGATCGGAACCTTTTCTGGTCCTTTGATCGGAACCCTCATCTTTTACGGATTGCCTGAGTTCCTGCGGATCGCGAGCTTCTATCGCCTGGTGATCCTGGGTGTCCTGATCATCCTCGTGGTGCTGCTGGTGCCGAAAGGCATAGCGGGGGTCATCCGACAAAGGCTCGAGATGTACCGGCGCGGCTATCCGCTGTTCTCATGGAGGAAGCTGTCATGAGCCTGCTTCGCATCGAGGATGTCTCCATGCGCTTCGGCGGGCTGACGGCGGTTCGGGATGTTTCGGTCGCCATTCCGAAGGGCGGCCTTTGTGGCCTGATTGGCCCGAACGGGGCCGGCAAGACCACGCTGTTCAATATTGTCAGCGGGTTCCAGAGGCCCAGTGGCGGCCGCATCCTGTTCGAGGATCGTGACATCACCGCTCTTGAACCGCACCGCCGGGCAGAACTGGGTCTCGTGAGGACCTTTCAGGGCGCACGGGTCTTTCCCCGCCTCACGATCCGGGAAGGTCTGCAGATCGCCAGGCACCTGTCAGACGGCAACGCCACGCGCAGGCCGGTCATCGATGACGTGATGGCCGAGTTCGGTTTCGCCAAATACGCCGATGAACCAGCAGGGTCACTGCCGTCCGGCGTGATGCGCGAACTCGGTATTGCCATGGCGATCTCGACGGGTGCGAGAATGCTGCTGCTGGATGAGCCGGCTGCCGGGCTAAGTGCCGAGGAAGTGACAAACCTCCAGCGCGTCATCCGCCATGTCCATGCCGCCGGCGTGACTGTCTGGGTCATCGAGCACAACCTGAACTTCCTGATGGGTCTCGTCGAACGGTGCATCGTCCTGGATGCAGGTGCCGTCATTGCCGATGGCGAACCTCGGGCCATCACCGGCGATCCGCGCGTCATCGAGGCCTACCTGGGGGATGATGCTCATGCTTTCGGTTGAAAACCTGTCCGTTTCCTACGGCAACGTCAGGGCGGTTTCCGATCTTTCGCTGCGCGTGGCGCCCGGGTCAGTCGTCGGGCTCGTTGGCGCCAACGGGGCTGGAAAGACATCGACGCTCAATGCCCTGACAGGCTTTGTCGGACATGGCGCCACCGTGATCTTCGAGGGCCAGAACGTATCTGGCAGGTCGACCGCCGATCTTGTGCGACTGGGTCTGGTACAGGTCGCCCAGGGCCGCCAGCTATTCCCCGAGATGACGGTACTCGAAAACCTCGAAATGGGCGGCTTCCTCTGGCGTGCAGCAGAGATGCGCCAGCAGGTCGAGCGGATGTACGAGAAATTCCCGGTTCTTCAGGAACGCCGCAACCAGGCCGCGGGCACCCTTAGTGGCGGCGAGCAGCAAATGCTGGCAGTGGCCCGAGGACTCATGGCCCGTCCGAAACTGCTTCTCATCGACGAGCCATGCCTCGGCCTTGCCCCCAAGATGGTGGACCGGCTTGGCGAACTGATCCGCCAGATCAATGAGGATGGTATCTCGATCCTGCTCGTTGAGCAGAACACGGCATTCGTGTTCCGATTGGCCAGCCACGCCTACGTCCTGGAAAACGGGCAGTGCGTCCTGGAGGGAACACCGGACGAATTGCGCAGCAACGATCGGGTCCGTAGCGCCTACCTTGGGATTTAGTCCATGTCATCATCGCATGAATTCGGGATCGACGTCGATCGCGACGGTATCGCCGTCGTTCGCTGGAAGGCGTCAGCGGCAACAGCCTTTGTCCATCCGGAAACGATCGCCGCGATGGCCCGGACCCTATCTCACCTGGAAGCGGATCAGCAGATCTGTGGCATTGTCCTCACTGCGGACGACGAACGCTTCTTCGGAGGCGTCGACCTGAAGTGGCTTGGCTCGATTACTGCTTCCGGAGACCGGCAAGGTCTTCTTGACACGATCGAGAGCTTCCATCGGCTGCTTTCGCAAATCGAGGCGTGCAGGAAACCGGTGGCTGCCGTCATTGATGGCGATGCACTGGATGGAGGCTTTGATATCGCACTTGCCTGCCACGCCCGATTCGTTGCTTTGCATGCAACCATCCGGCTGGGGTTTGCCGAGGCCCGCTTCGGGCTCCCACCGATTGGTGGAGGGCAAGTGCGCATTTCCGCTTTGTCCGGCGCGGCTGGCTGGTCCGGACCGGTGTTGGAGGGAAAGCCGCTGGCAAGGCAGGCTGCCATCGATGCCGGCCTCGTCACTGCCGCCGGCGAAAGCGCGGTGAACGCTGCGCGGGACTGGGCTCTTGCCGAGGCTGCCCGGTTGGTCCAGAAGCCGGCCTGGAAAGCCAACAGGCGGACCTTGGCACCGGACTTGAGCGACCGCCTCGCCATTGCGGTTGATGAATTTGTCGCAGCCGCTTTCACCGATGTGTCCATGAGCCTGGTGGCGACGCTCGGTCTTGGCGTTGACCAGGTAAATAGCCTCCTTCGGCGCCCGACCGCGGTCGGGAAGCGTCGGTACAGGAAGGTAGGCGTCCTTGGTGCCGGATTGATGGGCGCGGGCATCGCCTTGGTTGCCGCCCGCGCCGGGATGGAGGTGGTCTTGCTTGACATCGACAGGGATCGTGCCCGACAGGGCCTGGACAGGATCAGCAGCCAGGAACGCGCGCAGGCCGCCGCAGGACGGGCCGACCCGGACGCTGTCGAGAAATCGTTAAGCTTGATCATGCCGGCCGGAGACCACGCGCTGCTTTCGGATGCCGATATCGTGGTGGAAGCCGTTTTCGAGGACCGGCAGGTCAAGGCGGAGGCCACCCGTCTTGCGGAAGCCCACATGCGTCCGGATGCGATCTTTGCCACCAACACGTCGACCCTGCCGATCCATGGCCTGGCACAGGCCTCAGTACGACCGGAGAACTTCATCGGGACGCATTTCTTCTCACCCGTTCCGCATATGCCGCTTCTGGAGATCATCAGTGGCGCCGCAACTTCGGAAACGACCCTGGCGGCCGCCATGGACTTTGCTCAGGCGATCGGAAAGACACCGATCCTTGTCAACGATTCCCGCGGTTTCTACACCACTCGTGTTGTGATGGCCTACCAGGCTGAAGCCTTCGAAATGCTGGCCGAGGGGATTGGCCCGCACCTGATCGAACAGGCCGGAAGGCTTGCCGGCATGCCGGTGGCACCGCTGGCGTTGAGCGACGCTGTCGGTATCGATCTCATCTGTCAGATCAACAGGCAGACGGCATCAGACCTGGGCGATCGCTATGTCGAGACCGATGGTTATGCCCTCGTCGGCCGTATCGTTGCTGATCACGGGCGCATTGGACGCAAGGCCGGGCAGGGCTTTTTCGACTATGATGACAAGGGTCGGCCAGAGGGAATCTGGGATGGACTCGCACAGGTTGTCGGAAAGGCACCATGTAGCGATGATCCTCTCATCGACCTTAGAGACCGTCTCCTTGGCGCACAGATTATGGAAACCGTTCGCTGCTTCGATGAAGGCGTCATCAGCGATGCGCTCGAGGCCGACGTCGGTGCCATTCTCGGATGGGGATTTGCGCCGTGGACCGGTGGCCCGATCAGCTACATTCGCCGTATTGGAGTCGAGCCGTTCCGGCAGCGATGCACGGAGTTGAGCGAGCGGTACGGGACGCGCAGACTAACGCCAGTCGATGGTTTCGACAAACTGATGGCTCGCTTACAGTAATTTTTGGAACCACGGCGGCTTCTCTCGGCATGGACTCGCCCGAAGCCAGCGGACAGTTCGAAGCTTGCTAGTGCAGTCTAGGTTGCGAACAACTAGCCGGAATCCGGCAACTCCAAATCAAAGACCTATCCAGCGCACTTTTTGCTTGCGCCATTTCAATGAGAACCGCTTGAGGACACACGAACCAAATTTTGAAGCGCGGAGCGGATGATGGGAAGACGCCAGCACTGGCGCCGCCACTTCAGCACAGGTCTTTCGCGGTGACCATACTGGGTAGTCAGCAACAAAAGACCTCCGCAAACCGACCCGGCGCTCGTACCAATATGGGTGGAAAACAACTTCAAGGTCCACCCGTCTCCGCCAAGGTTGCAGCGCTGGTCTTGCCCAACAACAAAAACAAAAAGGCAAACACATAGCGACGGCGAACACGACTTAGCCGTGTTGGCTGCGGCGCGAACAAACCCGTGGGCTGAAAGGCGTCCGGAAGGACCCGAAACCTCCGGCGATATTCGGCGTACGGTCTCTGGCTCGCTTCGTTCGCTGTGGAGCCAGTCCCGCTCATTTGCTTGACATGACTGAGCTATTGCCGATCAGGGCGTCGCGGTCACCGTCATTCTTTGCCCGTTGAGCGAAGATGCTGCGTGTCCCTCCCGCCACTCGCCAGTTCGCTTGCGATCCGGTTCGAGACATCGTTTGCCATGGCCCGTACCGGATCGTCATCCCGGTTGACGTACCGGT
>NZ_PDVP01000035.1 GCF_002727065.1 Zhengella mangrovi
CCCATACCGGACATGCCACCCATACCGGACATGCCACCCATACCGGACATGCCACCCATACCGGACATGCCACCCATACCGGACATGCCGCCCATACCGGACATGCCACCCATACCGGACATTCCACCCATACCGGACATGCCACCCATGCCGGACATGCCGCCCATACCGGACATGCCGCCCATACCGGACATGCCACCCATGCCGGACATGCCGCCCATACCGGACATGCCACCCATGCCGGACATGCCACCCATACCGGACATGCCACCCATGCCGGACATGCCACCCATGCCACCGTAGGTCCACTGCGTGCACACCCAACCCGGGTTGAAGCCACCCATGCCGGACATTCCGCTCATACCGGACATGCCACCCATGCCACCGTAGGTCCACTGCGTGCACACCCAACCCGGGTTGAAGCCACCCATGCCGGACATTCCGCTCATACCGGACATGCCGCCCATACCGGACATACCGCTCATGCCGCCCATACCGGACATGCCGCCCATACCGGACATGCCATCCATGCCGGACATACCGCTCATGCCGGCACCCATGGCCGGAGCGACCGCCAGCAATGAAGCGCTGCACATTGCCGCGAACACGGCCTTCCTGATGTTGCTCGACTTCATTTTACTCTCCTCTATGATTGAAGACACGGCCGGCATGTCCGCCTGGCTCTGTGTGAGTCAGCCGGGGATCCCGGCTGGATGCAGAGGGTGCCCCTCCGCGGTTCGCATCAGTCATCGTGATGCCAATTGCGGATATCGTAACGATCCGTCATTCCGGGGTGATTGAACGGCGTGAACCAGGCACCCTGATCCGCCAGGAAGCCCAGGCTGGACGGGTAAGGTTCGGAAATGCCGTGCATGGCCCGTTCGGTCCAATCCGCGGACTTGCTGAATTCCGTGATCCTCGGCGCATTTTCAGGCCGACGGTCCGGATGAATGCCGGCGATGAAGACGTCTTGCGCGACCGCACTGCGCACAAGAGCCAGCACGACGGCACCAGCAAGCAGCGGGATTTTTCCGTTGAACGACATGTGAAAGCCCCCTTTCTCCACCGGCCCCGGAGACCCCGGCGCCGGCACCTGAAAGGGCAGCAAGAAGCAGGCCATTCCCGCCCGGATTGGCAAGCGCCTGTTAATGAATGGTTTTTTAACCAGTGACCGGCGGAGGCGGGAAAAGCACCCCGATTTTCCGTGACAAATTGTCAGCCGATTTCCGGCGTCACCCTATTGCGCTTCAAAAACAGTGGCTTGGCTCATGCCATTTTGGCAGACCAGGACCGCTGGCCTGACAGAACCACAGCAGCGGGCACCGCCGGACAGCGCTGGAAGCCCCCCGCAGCTCCCGTTCGCGCGGGCTTTCTACCGTGCGATCGCCAGGGAAAGGGCGCTTGCGCATTCCATGACAGCGCGCTGTGCCAGGCCCGTATCCAGCCCCTCGAGCCCGACGACGCCGACGGCGCAATCGAGGCCCGGGTAGCTGCCGCGGGGAACCCGGACGGGGCTGGCAATGCCGACGGCGCCCTTCTGCAACTGGCCGCGCGTCAGGCAATAGCCGTCCCTGCGCGCCTGGCGAACGGCGTCGCTGTCTGCGGGCATTTCCGGGCGGCCCGCCAATATGGCAATCCCGGCCGCGCCGCGGTCCAGACGGTGACGGCTGCCGACGCGGTAGCTGATATCGAGGAAGCTGTCCGGCGGAGCGGCGGTCAGGATGGCGACCCCTTCATTGCCGTCGGCGATGGACAGGAAGGCCGCGGTATCGACCTGGCGGGCGAGCGCCTCGACCAGCGGCCGGGCGACCAGGCGCAGGTTGCCTTCCGCCTTCACACCCAGCGGGATGACGCCATTGCCGAGCGCGATGCGGCCATCCTCGAGGCGGTACGCCATGCCGTGGTCCTGCAGCGTCGCCACGATGCGGTAGGCGATGGCGCGGTGGATTCCCAGCGCCTGCGCGAGTTCGGAAACCTTCATGCCGCCGGCGGAATTGCCCAGAAGGCGGAGCGCTTCCAGGCCGCGATCCAGCGTCTGCAGCCTTGTCTTTTCCGCGACCATGCCCACCCCCGCCGGCTCATCTTGACGCTCGATGCGTCCATCTTCTAATCTCTTATATAGAACAAACTGTTCGATTATCGCACAAAGATCAAGGGATGAGACGATGAGCCAGACGACGCAGGACCGGGCCGGCGCCTGCCCGGTTTCCCACGGCACCGGCGGGACGTGCCCGGCTCACGCCATGGCGGACGCTTTCGATGCCTTCGAGGGCCCCTACCAGGTTGACCCGGCCGAGGCTCTGCGCTGGTCGCGCGACCAGATGCCGGTCTTCTTCAGCCCGAAGCTCGGTTACTGGGTCGTCAGCCGGTACGACGACATCAAGGCGGTGTTCCGCGACAACATCCTCTACTCGCCGCGCAACGCGCTGGAAAAGATCACGCCGGTCAGCCAGGAGGCGATGGATGCCCTGGCGTCCTACGGCTACGCCATGAACCGGACGATGGTGAACGAGGACGAACCGGCCCACATGGCGCGGCGGCGGGTGCTCATGGACCATTTCCTGCCGGAAAACCTGGAGACGAAGCAGGCGATGATCCGGCGCCTGACGCGGGAAAAGATGGATGCCTTCATCGATTCCGGCCGCGTCGACCTCGTCGAGGCCATGCTCTACGAGGTGCCCCTGACGGTGGCGCTGAACTTTCTCGGCGTGCCGGAAGACGATATCGACACGCTGCGCACCTTCTCGGTCGCCCACGCGGTGAACACCTGGGGCCGCCCGACGCCCGAGCAGCAGGTGGCCGTGGCCCATTCGGTCGGAAAGTTCTGGCAATATGCCGGCGACGTCATCGAACGGATGCGGGCCGAGCCGGAGGGCACGGGGTGGATGCACGACACCATCCGCAAAAACGCCCTGATGCCGGACATCGTGACCGACAGCTACGTGCATTCCATGATGATGGCGATCATCGTGGCCGCGCACGAGACGACCGCGCTGGCCTCGGCGAACATGTTCAAGACGCTGCTGACCCATCGCGACGCGTGGGACGACATCTGCGCCGACCCGTCGCTGATCCCCAATGCGGTGGAAGAATGCCTTCGCTATTGCGGCTCCATCGTCGCCTGGCGGCGCGAAGCGACGGCGCCCTCGACGCTCGGCGGCATCGACCTGCCGGAAGGCGCCAAGCTGCTGATCGTGATGGCGTCGGGAAACCAGGACGAGCGGCATTTCGAGGATGGCGATCGGTTCGACATCTACCGTGACAACGCGGTCGAGCATCTCAGCTTCGGCTATGGCAGCCACCAGTGCATGGGCAAGAACATCGGCCGGATGGAAATGCGCATCTTCCTGGAGGAGATGACCCGCCGCCTGCCCCACCTTCGGCTCGCCGAGCAGGACTTCACCTACCTGCCCAACACCTCGTTCCGCGGACCGGACCATCTATGGGTGGAATGGGATCCGGCGCTCAATCCCGAACGCACCCGCCCGGCCGGCGCGAATGCGCAGCAGCATTTCCCGGTCGGCGCACCGGACCGCAAGGCCATCGCCCGGCGCGTGGTCGTCACGGCCGTCCGGCGCGAAGCCGATGGCGTGGTCGGCCTGACCGTGGCCGATGCACGCGGGCGGCGGCTGCCCAACTGGAGCGCCGGCGCGCACGTGGAACTGGTCGTGGACGGCTATGACCGGAAATATTCGCTGTGCGGACGCCCTGACCGCGACCGGTTCGACCTCGCCATCCTGCGGGAAGAGCAGGGACGCGGCGGATCGCGCCATATCCACGACACCGTCCGCGAGGGCATGGAACTGAAGCTGCGCGGGCCGCACAACCTGTTCCGGCTGGATGAAGCGGCGCCGCATCACCTGCTCGTCGCCGGCGGTATCGGCATCACGCCGATCCTGACCATGGCGGACCGGCTGAAGGCGCTCGGCAAACCTTACGCGGTGCATTACTGCGGCCGCTCGCGGGCCGCGATGGCCTTTCTCGACCGGCTCGAAGCGGATCACGGCCCGGCGCTGACGGTGCATGCGAAGGACGAGGGCCGGCGCGCCGACCTCGCCGGACTGGTGGCGGACCTGCCGCCCGGAGGCCAGGTCTACGCCTGCGGGCCCGACCGCATGATCACCGCGCTGGAAGAGCTGACGTCCGGTCTTCCCGAGGGCACGCTGCATTTCGAGCATTTCTCGACGTCGCTCGGCAGCCTCGACCCCACGCAGGAAACGGCCTTCGACGTGGACCTCAAGGACTCCGGCCTGACCCTGACCGTCCCCGCCGACACCACGCTGCTCGACACGCTGCGCGCGGCCGGCATCGACCTGGCGTCGGATTGCTGCGAAGGGCTGTGCGGCTCCTGCGAGGTGCGCGTTCTCGACGGCGAGATCGACCACCGCGACCGGGTGCTGAGCAAGGCGGAACGGGCGGACAATCACCGCATGATGGCCTGCTGCTCGCGCGCGGCGAACGGGCGGAAGCTGACCCTGGCGCTCTAGGGCCATCGCCCTGCCCGTTTCCAGCGGGCCGGGCGCCGTCGCCGCCCCTGGCTGCCGACAAGATCAGCGCTGTCTTTGTGACGGCGATTACAGGTCTATTCCAATATATCATTGTGTTCTTGCCCCACCTGCCTCGCGAGGCGCATGATGATCCCGTGATGAATGGATGAAACAGGCGAGGCAGACGATGAAAAGACTTGTTTGCGCTTTGACCGCCGGCTTGTTCGCACTTGGACCGGCGCATGCGATTTCACGTTACAATATCAACAACATGACCTGTGACAGGGTGCAGGACATCATCGAGTCGGAAGGCGAAGTGATCCTGCGTTACAAGTCGCGGTCGGGTTCGGGCATGACCCTGTATGACCGCTTCGTGGTCGACGACGACCAGTGCGACGATCCGCTGGTCGGCAAGATCGTCGGCATTCCGACCGCCGATACGCGCAGTTGCGAGGTCATGGTCTGCAAGCAGGATCCCGACGACTGATCCAAGCCGACGTCCAGGACGGGGCGCCCTGCCCCGTCTGCCTGCGGGATGACGGTTCCCGCTCCCGGCACGCCGGGCGGGAACCGGTGCAGCACCGCTGGAGCGGCATGGAAGACGGCAGGCTGGGTGTCACCGCCTGATCCGCGGCGCCCCTCAGTAGATCCCTGGAACCAGCCGGTAGCGCACGCGACCTGCATAGTCGCGGTAGCCGGGCAGTTCGTCCAGCAGCGTGCGGTCTTCCAGCACCGTTCTGACGATTGCCACGACCAGTGCAGCCGCAACGGGAAGCAGGGTCCATACCGAGCCCAGGGCAAGGACAATGCCGAACAGCGCACAGATATTGCCGGCATAGGCCGGATGCCGGACGTACCGGTACGGACCGGTATCGCAGACCCTGTGCCCCTGATCTGTGCGGATGATCACCACGCTGTAGAAGAAGCGGTTTTCCGCCACGGCCCAAACCGCGTAGGCATATCCGAGCAGAACCAGCACGAAGCCGGCAAGATTCAGCCACAGCGGAAATACCGGCGACCAGTCGAACCGGTGGTCCAGCCCTGCAACGATGACGACGGGGAAAACGAGGCTGACCGCCATGAGCGGGGCGAGCACCTTGTCCCAGGGTTTTGCATTCCTGACGTTTTCCAGTTTCTGCCGCTCGGCCGTGAGCCCGGGATGGCGATGTTCCGCCCACATGCGCCCGCCGATGCCCGACACGACGATCAGCAGCGCGTATGCCCAGCCCTGCCACCAACCGGGGTCGCCACTGCAGGCCAACAGGATCAGCGGGACCAGGACATACACCACGGCCAACCGAATCCAGTGGCCCGGCGACACTGCCTGAACTGCCGTCTCACTGCCCGTCTTCGCCGGCATCCCCGTCCCCGATTCAAGGACGGTCCGCATTCATGGCGAACCGCCCGGATCAAGTGTGCCCGGCAATCGTCCGTTTGCAAGGGGTTTGTTGATGCCGCCGAAAGCCGTGGCTGGCACGGCCGCGGCTTTTCGAGGTTTCCATGGCGACGGCGTCCAGTCCGCGACCCGACGGCCGGAGGGTGCCAATGCCCCTGCGGATGGCGGAGGAGGGCCTGGCGACGGCGGCCCATGTTTACCGCGCCATGCCGCCGCGCACCATCCAAGGCGCTTTGCCCTGGCCCGGTTCATGCCCGCCAGAGACCCCCAGACGCCAGCGCGCCGCTTTCGCCGTTTCAAGACCATCAGGCTGGCGCCGGGTCAGGCCGCGATTTTCCGGCCGCCGCGAAGCCGTTTGAAAAAGCATCGCTATCCGCCGATAACAGATGACCATCTGCCCAAAGACTGTATCGTGGCGTCAAGCAAAGGCAGCGAAACGATGACGACCCTTCTCCCGGGCCATGGCGCCGAAAAGGCCGCCCGCTCCCGTCTTACCGGAAAGACCCGATTGATCGGCCTCTTCGGATCGCCCGTGTCGCATAGTCATTCACCGGTCATGCAGAACTCGGTCTTCGAGGCGATGGGGCTCGACTATGCCTACCTGGCGTTCGACGTGCGGGCTGGCGACGAGGCGCGGGCCATCGACGCGTTGCGCCTGCTGAACATGCGCGGCGCCAATGTGACGATGCCGCTCAAGCGGGCCGTCGTTCCCCATCTCGACCGGTTGAGCCCGGCGGCGCAACTGGCCGGGGCCGTCAACGTGATCGTCAACGATGCAGGCGTTCTCACCGGGCATATCACCGATGGAACGGGCTTCATGCTGTCGCTTTCGGAGAAGGGGATTGCCTGCCGCGGCGCACGCATCGTCCTTCTCGGCGCAGGCGGGGCGGCCATTGCCGTCGCGATCCAGGCGGCGATGGAGGGGGCGGGCGCCGTTTCGCTGTTCAACCGGCGGGATTCCTTCTTTGCAGAGGCCACGCGATTTGGCCGCGACCTGCAGGACCGTTTTGACAGCGAGATCAGCGTCCTCGATCTTGATGACCGCGATGACCTGGCAGACCATCTCTCCCGGGCGGATATCCTGATCAATGCAACGCCGATCGGGATGGAAGACACGATCGACCGGATCGCTCTTCCGGACGCCGATGCGCTGCGGCCGGACCTGGTGGTTTGCGACCTGATCTACGTGCCGAGGGAAACCCTGCTCCTGAAGGAGGCGGCGCGACGGGGCTGCAGGACGGTCTCGGGGATCGGCATGCAGCTCTACCAGGCCGTGCCGGCATTCGAACTGTGGACCGGTCAGTCGATGGATATCGCTGTCGCGCGGCGCGTGCTCTTCGGGGAGGCCTCATCATGACGGACTACGGTTTCCTCGCGATCTGGTGCGAGATCGCGGCCGAAGACCTGGACGACTACCGGAACTGGCTGACACAGGAACACATCGCCGACCGCACGTTCTCGCCGGGCTTTCTCGGCGTCAGGCTGTTCGAGGCACTTAACGATACGCGCTCGCATTTCATCCTCTACGCCACCGACGGTCCCGACGTGCTTAATGGCCCGGCGTACAAGGCCATCCTCGACAATCCTTCCCCGTGGACCCGCAGGATCATGCCGCGGTTCGGGCCATTCGACCGGGCCCTCGGACGCCAGGTGCTGAAGATCGGCAACGGTTTCGGTTCGCATGTCGCGATCTGGCGGATCAAGGTGACCGGCAGCGGCCCCGACCCGGAGACGCTGGCCCGAGACCTCGCCCTGTCCTGTGGCAGGGACGGCGTCGTCAGCATCCGCCTTTACCGCGTCAGCCGGGATACGACCGACCGCCACAGCGAGGAAAAGACGATGCGCAAGGGCAGCGAAGGGGATTTCGACTTCCTGCTCTGTGCCGAAGCGATGGGCGAGCAGGCCGCCGTCCAGATCGAGGAGAGGCTCGGCGCGGATCTCGGTCGCCTTTTTCCCTCGCTCGCCGGATTCGACAGTTCCTGCCGCCGGATGATCTACGGCGAAGCGCCGCACGAAGGACCGACCGGGTAGAAGCGCACGACGACCAAGGAAAGACATCCGGTACGGCGTTGCACTTGCATTCGAAATGCCGGAGCATGTCCGCTTTTCGTCAGATCGCTCCAGTGCTCCATGCCGCTGTTTTTTACGCCATTGCGGACGCGAAACCGGTGTCCACTTTCGCTGGAATTGAAAAATCCGGGTCCCTCGCAATTCCGGACGCGAAACCGGTGTCCACTTTCGCTGGAATTGAAAAATCCGGGTCCCTCGCAA
>NZ_PDVP01000036.1 GCF_002727065.1 Zhengella mangrovi
AAGCCGCCATTGGACGCGAAGGTCTTGGAGAAGCTGCCCATCACGAGATCGACCTTGCCGAGCATGTTCTGGATGCCGATGTGGCCGGTGCCGTCGTCGCCGAGGCAGCCCAGGTCGTGTGCGACGTCGACCATCAGGACAGCGCCGTATTCGTGGGCGAGTTCCTGCAGCGCGCCGATGTCGGGCGTGTCGCTGTCCATGGAGAACAGGCTCTCGGTGACCACCATGATGGCGCCTTCGCGGTCGCGCTGGCGAATGGCGGCAAGGCGCTCGCGGCAATGCTCGACGTCGTTGTGACGGAAAAGCGAGACGTTGCGGGTGGCCGCCTGGGCACCGGTCTGGAGGCAGGCATGGGCCAGCGCGTCCATGACGATGTAATCATGCGAGCGGACGAGGCCCTTGATCACGCCGAAGCCGGCCGACCAGCCGGTGGCGAACAGAAGGGCGTGGTCCATGTGGAGGAACTCGGCGATGTCGCGCTCCAGCTGCACGGAACTCGAGATATTGCCCACCAGCGCGGACGAGCCCGCGGAGTGGACGCCAAAGACGCCGATAGCGTCATGTGCTGCCTGGTGCACCGCCGGATGGGCGGAGAGGCTGAGATAGTCCTGCGAAGCGAAGTTCACGCCTTCTGTGAGATGGCCGGCGTCATCGCGCACGGCGCAGGACGAAGCCGGACCGGTCTCGGTGGCGCGGCCAAACGGCCAGGTGCCGGACTGGCGGCGCGTGTCCTGCCAGTTGAAGAAGGCGTCACAGCGGCGCAGAAGATCGGCGCCCTCCATGACCCTGAAATCACGCATGCTGCCCTGGAGGGCTGCTTCCGGAACGCCGTCGATCGTATTGTAGTTGGACATGGTGCCATCCCCGTTTCTTATTAATCGTCCAACCTAGCGGGGTGTGCTCAATTTGAGGTAAATGCCAAAATGCAGGGATTGAATATATTTTATAAATGGTAAACGATTTTATTTTATAATAATAATTGTCGAAACCATTTTGTTGTTTGAAACCCATCTGCATATGGCAGTCTTATTTTTGTAATTAAATCTGTTGTTAGATGTTTATCCCCCATTTCGATTATATCAGAGCCAGCCGGATGGCTTTTGCGACAGCATGCGAGCGATGAGTTGCTTCCAGCTTCATCAAGGCGATCGCTATATAGCGGTCGACCGTATGCTCAGAAATTCCCAACGCCTGGGCGATTTGTAGGTCGCTTTTTCCCTCAGCAATGAAGCTGATGCACTGCCGTTCTTGATCGGTCAGCAGCATTCTAGAGTGCCCTCGAATCACTAATACCTCTACCAATCATCAGCACCCAGAACGGTCGAGAATTACAGTGTAAAAATTCCAGGGAAAGAAAAATCTGGAGCTTTTTTATATAGTTATGCCGTGAACGGACGCTGAAACCACACACGTAGGTATGGTTAATAGGCTATTAACAATTCACCGTTAAAATCCATAGCTGAAGTTTCCAAATGTGCGTGGACAGCGTTTCTGCGTGCCGATGACGAATGGAGTCACTCATGCGCATGTTGATGATGGGATTGGCTTGTATAGGAATTTCAAGTCAACTTGTTAGTCCATCGCTATCAGCGACCGCAACTGGTTCGTTCACAAGCCAAATTGTCATTACATCGACCTGCGCCGTTCAGACGACAAATACGCTCGACTTTGGGTCACAGGGTCTGCTGACTTCAAATGTCGATGTTACAGCGAATTTCGACATTCAGTGCACAGCTGGAACGGCCTATAGTATCGGTCTGAATGCTGGCACCACGACGGGCGGATCAACGACAACCCGTAAGATGACAAATGGATCGGATACGATCGACTACGAGATGTTCAGCGACCCCGGCAGAACTACCAATTGGGGAAATACTGCCGGGGAAGTTGTTACAGGTACTGGAACAGGATCGACCGAGACCAAAACTATCTTTGGACGTGTGCCGCCACAAACAACACCAGGTCAAGGTACTTATACAGATTCCGTAACGATCACAATAACCTATTAGAAGAGTGGGGCTTAAGCCATGAGGTTCATTCTTGCTGCGGTCGTCTTCGCGGGACTATCGATGGCATCGACCGCACCAGCCGTAGGTTCGACGCTCCAAGTCGAACCGGTGTCAATTGATGTAGCGCATGGGAATAGGTCCGAAACGATCACTCTCCGAAACGGCGGGACTGATGTATTGAAGGCCCAAATACGCATATTTCGCTGGGTACAGGAAAAAGGCCGAGATCGTCTAGTTGAAACACGGGACGTCGTGGTCAGCCCGCCTTTTGCATCGATACCGCCAGATAAAAACCATGTCGTTCGAGTTGTAAGAGTCGGAAAGGGGCCGGTCTCGAAGGAAGAGAGCTATCGCGTGCTAATCGATCAGCTTCCAACGATGGCCGATCGCAATGCCCGTGCGGTAGACTTTGTCTTCAGGCAATCGATCCCGGTTTTTTTCAGCGCACAGAAACAGAAACCGAGCCAGCTTTCCTGGGCCATTTACAAGAAGAAGACCGATCTTATTGTTGTTGCCCAAAATTCCGGTGATGAACGAGCTCGCATTTCAAAAATAGAACTAACCCTACCAAATGGGCAGTCAGTCACCTTTGGTGACGGGCTTGTCGGCTATGTGCTTGGTAGGTCATCAGTTGTCTGGACAAAACGGAGCGCAGCAAAGGGCACAAAGGATGGGTGGCCAATAAAGATCAAAGCAAACGGTTATGGATCTACAATCCAAAGTAAGGCATCGCTCAAAACTGCGAAATAACAGGGCTCATCTACTCCTTGTTTGCCTCACCATAGCTGTCTTTTGTCCTTTGGAGGCAACATCGGCCCCGTCGGGCAGCCAAGCCTTGTTCCTAGAAGTGTACGTCAATGATCAGCCAACTGGTCTGATAGCTGAATTCGCAGTGCATCCCGACAAAAGAATCTCAATCGAGACAGATGAATGGCACGAACTGTCAATGAAGATTCCACAGGGCGCTAAGACCGTATATCTCGACCAGATTGAGAATCTTAGTTACCGCTACGATGAAGCCAACCAAACGATATCAATCCAAACAAGTGTAGAAAATCGTACTCCGCAAAAGATTGATGCTCGGCCAAGCAGTACCAAACAAAGCGATGCGCAATCTTCGACCGGAGTAGTTGTTAATTACGCTTTGACGGCAGCCGGCCAGACAAAGGTGACCAACTGGGATCCCGGGTTCAACGGGATTTCTGCCACTCTCAACAGTCGGCTATTCACCCCATATGGAATCGCGGAACTATCAGCCATTGGATCTTCTGACGATTCTGTACATGCGCGTTTTCTACGACTGAATACGAACTGGATATTTGACCGGCCAGCAACAGCAACAAGATACAAGGTTGGCGATCTTGTGTCTGGGAGTCTACCTTGGAATAGATCAGTCCGCATGGCTGGCTTCCAAGTTCAACGCGAATTCCAGATGCGCCCGGACCTAGTGACAATTCCGCTACCATCGTTCAGTGGATCGGCTGCTGTCCCATCAACGATTGATGTTTATATCAACAACTCCAAGACGTTCAGCCAGCAGATAAATCCTGGCCCATTTGAAATTAGCAACATTCCGATCATTAACGGCATTGGGACAGCCCGTATGGTCCTGCGAGATTCGAGTGGGCGGACCACCGAGACGGACCTCCCTTTCAACGCCCCGGCAAACATGCTGCGACGTGGTCTTCTCGATTTTTCAATTGAGGCTGGCGTTGCCCGAAGGAACTACGGGACGAAATCGAACGACTATGACGATCAGCCAATCGCGTCTGGTACATTGCGATATGGTCTGCGGGATAGTCTGACGGTCGAATCACATTTCGAAGCATCCCCCCACCTCGTCAACGCCGGACTGGGCGCGGTCATGAAAGCCGGCCAACGCGGCACTCTCTCGGTCGCTGGAAGTGCTAGCAGCTTTAATGGCAAACTTGGCGCACAGCTCTATGCAGCATTAGATCTCGACTATGCTGGATGGAAACTGCGTGCAAGCACGCATCGTACTGCAGGTGACTTCAACGACCTAGCTTCGGTAACGGCCAGCGATGACACTATTTCTGCCGCACCAAGTCCTTATATTTGGGACGATACCCCCTTGGCAATCGACACTATATCCGTGTACTCCCCCACAATACTAGAAAGTGGCTCCATATCTTTTGGATATATACATTCCGAATACAGAGACAGAAAAGACGGTCACTTACTAAATGCTTCCTATAGTCATTCGCTTCGCTCTGGCATGTCACTCAATTTGAGTAGCTTCTATGACTTTGGTTACGAAAAGCGCTTTGGTGTCTTTGCTGGCCTTACGATGGCATTTGATGGAAATCGGAGCAGTTCAATCACTGCATCATCAGACAATGACCGCCTTCAAGTAGCGGCTCAATATAGCAAAGCTGGGACCGGTCTGCCAGGGTCAACAAGTTGGCAAGTTGCCACTGCGGCATCCAATACTGTCATACATCAAGCGGCCGGCACTTATTATGGCGAGAATGCAACCGCTCGAGCTGGTATCTACAGTTCCGGCAAGATGCTAAACGGCGAACTGCAACTGGATGGTGCAGTCGTGGCCAATGGTGGCGATATTTTTCTTGCACCACAGGTCGACGATGCGTTTGCAATCGTCGACACAAGCCTTCCCGGGGTTGAAATTCTTTATGAAAACAGACCGGTTGGTAAGACGAATGCTCGAGGCAAGAAACTTATTACAGGCCTGCGCTCCTACCAACCAAATCGAATATCATTGGATCCAACCAGCCTACCGGTTGACGCGGATTTGAAATTTAGCGAAGTCATTATACAGCCTCGATACAAGAGCGGTGTCGATGTCGACTTCAATGTTTCAACAACGACAAACTCAGCTTTAGTCGTTTTGAAGTCGATTGACGGCGCCCACATCCCAGCGGGATCCACCGGTACACTTTCCAACGGCGGAGGATCCTTTATCGTTGGCTATGACGGTCAGGCTTTTATTGAGAATCTTTCGCAGTTAAACATCATAGACGTTCAAACCAAGGGAGGCGATTGTCGTGCAGCTTTCAAATTTACGCCCAATCCAGGCACTCAAAATAGAATTGATAATGTCGTATGCAAATAGCTTAAAATATATTATTATAATATAGAAAATAATGAGAATTATATTTGTGTTGATATTACATCGTATCACGAAATTGAAGACACGCATCGCATTTTTATTGATCCTATATCTTATAGGAACAATATGTGCAGAGGCGGGGGCAAATCCTCCATGCCCGATAACGATGACCAACATGTCATTTGGCAGCTCAGAATTATCTGCGTCGTCTATTGATACTGTAGGTAATATTTCTGTTACATGCGAAGCGGGCGGTGGGCCAGATCAATTCGTTTGCATCAGTATAGAATCCGGTTCTGCAGGCGACGCAGCGAGTCGAATAATGCAGAATGCCGGAGATATTATTAGGTTTGAACTCTATAAAGATGCGTCACGAACGCAGAAATGGGGTTCTTGGCAGTCTGGGTATGCCGGAACAGGATATCAGGCCATTCTAAAGCGAGGTGTTACATACAATATACCCGTTTATGGTCGGATTTTTGGATCTCAAACAGCTTCACCGGGAAACTTTACATCATTTTTTAATACCAGCCCCTACCTTACAAATAAGGATTACAACACCTCTGATTTGTGTCCTGTCAATAAAAACAGCTCTTCTTCCGTATTTTCTGTAGATTTTACTGTCCTTGCAAGTTGCTCTGTATCTGCCACTAATATCGACTTTGGAACAACCGCTATCATAAACGGAAACATCGACACAACCTCAAGCATAAATACCCAATGCTCTAATGGTACGCCTTTTGCAATATTTCTCGACAATGGCTTAACTGGAACAAGTCCAGCCGATCGAAAGATGACAAACGGCGCCGACGTGGTCACGTACGGACTTTACCAAGACTCTTCCAGATCTACTCTCTGGGGCAATACGATAGGCAGTGCAGTAAGCGGAACCGGCAATGGTTCATTTCAGGAATTTACTGTGTACGGGCGAGTTCCTGCACAAAGCACACCGCCAGCTGGAACCTATACCGATACAGTTATTGTTACCGTGGAGTACTAGGGCCTGTTGACCTGAGACCCGACTTTCTTCCACTTCAGCGCGGAATCCGAGGGTTGATTTGACGTGGGACCCGTTTTTGGACCACCCGGCTAGGGAATTTCCCGGGTCTGACACTCACGGCGGACCGGATGGGCCGGAGGCATTCATGAGCGATATCGGCGGTTTGTTTCCGATGGCGCTGTGAGGGCGAACCTCGTTGTAGTCACTACGCCATTCCTCCATCTTCCGGCGGGCGTCGTCAAGCGTCAGGAACCAGTGCTGGTTCAGACATTCTGACCGGAACTTCCCGTTGAACGACTCGATATACGCGTTGTCCGTGGTGACCTGGTGCTGTGGACGGCCCCTGCACCGGCGTAGTGTGCAATGATTTGGCCATTAGAGCGGTTTTCGAGCGCTCTGAATCGATAGGGATTCCCACGGCTGCGGTTTTCTGATTCATGCTTCCTGCCGAGTGCAGGAGGTCGGCATGGATGGGACAACCTCTTTCAATGGATTTGCGTGCGCGTTTGATAGCCGCGATTGATGACGGTATGAGTTGCCGAGCGGCGGCTGCCCGCTTTGGTGTTGCGCCATCGACGGCGATCCGGTGGCATGCACAGCGTCGCGATGTTGGCCACTTCGAACCGAAAGCCCAGGGCGGCGACATGCGCTCGCATCGTGTCGAGAAGCGCGCATCGGACATTCTCGCGCTGTGGGAAGCCAGGCAGGACATCACCCTTGAGGAACTGCGCACCGAACTCTCGAAGATCGGCCTGCCGGTCTCGATTGCGGGCCTGCACCGCTTCTTCAAACGCCACGGCATGACGCGAAAAAAAAGACCGGCCACGCAATCGAACAGGACCGCCCGGACATCCTGAGGCAGCGCCGCCATTGGTTTGGCGGCCAACTTGATCTCGATCCGGCAAGGCTGGTGTTCATTGATGAGACCTGGACAGCCACCAACATGGCCCGGACCCATGGCCGCTGCCGCAAGGGCCAGCGCCTGCGCACGGGCTTTCCCCATGGCCATCGCAAGACCACGACGCTGGTCGCAGGCCTTCGACTGTCCGGGATGATGGCGCCGATGGTGCTCGACGGGCCGATCAACGGCGACTGGTTCGAGGCCTATGTCACTTCGGTGCTCGTGCCGGAACTCAAACCCGGCGACATCGTCGTCATGGACAACCTGTCCAGCCACAAGCGCGCAGCGATCCGGGAGAAGATCGAGGCGGCGGGCGCAAGGGACTGTCAGGAATCCTGTGTCAGGGGCCATAGTGAGAGCACAGAAGGAGTGCGACTATGGCTATCAAGAAGGACGTATTGGACCAGCTTCTGGCAGGACGTGATCCTGCGAAGGTTTTCGCCGACGGCGGCCTCGTCGACGAGCTGAAGAAAGCACTGGCGAACCGGGTTTTGAACGCGGAACTGGACGATCACCTTGCCGGCGAGGCTGCGGCCGGAAAGAGCAATCGCCGCAACGGCTATTCCGCCAAGACCGTCATCTCGGAGACATCGCGGATCGAACTGAAGGTGGGCGCCTCGAAAAACCTCCCCAATTGGGCTGTTTCGTGATTCACTTCCGCGGTGATTTGCGGGAGGCTTTTGAATGCGGGGTCAGGCCGGTTTCTGGGATGTCGATGAGCGATATGCATTGTTGAGCGAGGCGGGTAATCCGCTCGTGAAGCTCAACGAGGTCGTTCCTTGGGACGTCTTCCGCAAGCCATTGGCCAAGGCGCTGAAGCGCTCGGACGGGGCCAAGGGCGGCAGGCCGCCGTTCGATCCGGTGATG
>NZ_PDVP01000037.1 GCF_002727065.1 Zhengella mangrovi
ACCGCCCACACACGAGCCTCAATGGGCTCACACCGAACGAATTCGCAACCCGGTCCGCAAGGGACCACAACGTGAACAGGGCTAGCCTATGAATGAGTACATTCAGGGGAGCAGGTCACTGGTCCTCATTCCGACGATAACCCCGAAACCAGGAAGCGCGCCAATGTCCCTGATAAGTCTCGTTCTTTTTGTGCTGGCGCTCTACGTGGTTCAGCTTTTCCTTCAGGAAACGGCGCAGTTCCGGTTTGACCTCTGAGCCATCATGGGCAATCGCGACCATCAGCCTGAACCCGGCATCATTGCCGGTCGACTGGAGCGCGCGAAGGACAACATGCGGGAAGCGCTGCCGCTTTTCCTGGGCCTTGCGATGCTGGCATTTGCTGCCGGAAAGGCCGATGAGGCGACAAGCGGCGCAATCGTCTTCGCGACAGCGCGCGTGTTCTATGTTCCAGCCTATACAAGCGGCCTCCCGGTGTTGCGCTCGCTGGTCTGGCTTGCCGGCATGGCCGGCCTGCTGATGACGGCGCTCGCGGTCCTCTAGAGTGCCTCGGCCACCAGCACTTCCGATGGCACGGTCATCGCTACCACGACCTCTCGGTGCATGATGCGCCAACGCGGCGCAGTGACAAACCCGGACATGTCCAGCGGTCGGCAACCGCCGACCAGTGATGGCTTCAACGCGTGAACCCGGTTCCAGATGCTG
Organism: Zhengella mangrovi; assembly: GCF_002727065.1. Taxonomy (GTDB): domain Bacteria; phylum Pseudomonadota; class Alphaproteobacteria; order Rhizobiales; family Rhizobiaceae; genus Zhengella; species Zhengella mangrovi. The sequence goes on from NZ_PDVP01000037.1 coordinate 704, forward strand.
CTCGTCACCATGGATGCGGGTCCGGTCCCCCAGGTCAGGCCGGCAATGCAGATCTGGCCGCCCGGGCGAAGCGCGCCATGGATCGCGGAGAGTAGCCTTGCGATACTCTCCTCCGGCATCAGGTCAAAAACATAGGTCAGGACAGCGCGGTCAAAACCGGCTCCAAGCGATGAAAGATCAGTACCGCCATCGCTTGGCTGCACCGTAGCACGATTGCCCCAAGGCTTCAGCCGGGCGCGTGCCAGACCGAGCATAGTTTCGCTGATGTCGGTTCCCAGATAGTGCGCCGTCCCGGCGAGGGTTTCTTCGAACAACCGGGCGGCGAACTTGCCGGTGCCGCATCCGATTTCCAGGATATGCTCTGCCGCGTCGAAACCGCTTTCTAGGACCAGGGCATCGAGCGCCTTGTCCTCGTAGAACCCCTGGTTGTCCTGACGCGCGCCGAAGCGGTCGTAGAACCGCCTTGCCTCACTGACGCTCAGCATTTGATGTCTCATCAAGGCGCACTCCCTTCCAAGCGAGCCGGCAGGACGTCCGATCGGCGGCAAGCCTGCGCGAACGCAAAAAGGCTGCAAGTTCGCATGAGAACTGCGAAGCGTGACAAAAGTGAACCACGGCCTTTCCGTGAAATCGGGGCAAGCACATGCCGTCCGTTCGGCAATCCTTGGATCTCGAGAAGAATACACGGATCTTGGCAATGAGCATCGTCGCCGATGCAGGCAAAATCCAGCAGGGCACATCATCTACTCGAGATAGCGATATTTCCGCTCTTGGGTACTTGGAAAGTGTACTGGAACAGCCGAAATGGCGGCGCATCGCTGACTGGCAGCTTCGGGGCCGTGAGGAGACGGTCTGGTTATTGGTGGCGATCGGGCCAAGCCGACATTCGTCCCCAGTGGGCACACTGGCGTTTCCGGCCCAAACCAGACCTTCGACCACTTCCAGCAAGAATCTCCAGAGCGGACTTTCAACAATTTTGTTGGGAATCATGCACCGGATGGCCGCTATGCGGAAGGAGCGGACATTCACACCAGGTTCACCTAGCTTCGCGATCAAGCGTCTTCAGCTGTTTCGTTCACATACTGGCAAGAATACTTTTCAATGTGCCACTCGCGATGGGTAGAGTGCCATCTGGCAAGCTCGGCTTGCGCGCCAACGATACATCCAAGCAGGGTGCCTTCGAAGGACCGAAGGCGTTCCTACCTGCAGCCGCCCTCATCCAGTTTCATGCATGCTATGAAGGTCAATTCGATGATCATTTTTGCACCTTTCCTAAAAGCGATAGAAATGCGTTTGCGAAAGGGCATGGGAGTTCACGCCGTATGTGAACGCTGCCTCGGTCTTCGCTTCGTATCTACTTGGTTTTCATAGGTTCCATCGCTAAACTGTAATAGAAAAATCATGCCGCAGCCCGCCTGAGGCATATCGCCGGCAGCCATTGGTCGATGAGCAAATACATGAACATGGAGCCGCTCTACGCGGAGCAAATCTCAACCCAAGGAGCCGTCGCCTGACAAAAAGTGCGAAAGATTCTGGACACTACCGAGGAACGGTGAGCCGCATCGATCTCGGCATTGCCTCGTTCGACCGGAACAGCGGTCTCCTAATCAATGGCAATGGCGAAGAGCAGGTATTGCGACGGCAGTCCGCAAGGCTCTTAGCGGAACTCGCACGAACTCCGGGCGTCGCACGATCCAAGGGGGAACTGCTCGACGCGATCTGGGGCAGCCTCGCCGTCACGGAAGACAGCCTGACACAATGCATTGCAGACATCCGCCGCGCTCTCGGCAAGGACGGACGGCGGATCGTTCAGACCCTCCCGCGCTTCGGCTATCGATTGGCTTTGCCTCGGTCGAACGCACATTCGCCCGTATCTCCATTGCTCCCCCTTGACGACGCTCCGATACGTTTTGCTACTTCGTCGGACGGAACGCGCCTTGCCTGGACGGAAAGCGGTGCCGGACCTCCGATGCTGAAAGCGCCGAGTTGGATTTCCAACATTGAGGCGGAAGCTGAGAGCCTGATCTTCACGGAGTTCTATCGTTGGCTGGGTGAGCGCGTCCGATTAATACGGTTTGACCAACGCGGAACCAGCCTTTCGGATCGCGTCGAAGGCAATCTGACGATCAATCAGATGGTCGAGGATATGCGCGCGGTTGCGGATGCCGCTGACATCGATCGCTTTTATCTCTTTGGTCCATCGCAGGGGGTCGCTTTCGCGATTGCTTTTGCGCACCGATATCCGGAGCGAGTGCTCGGCATTATTGGCCGAGGAGGCTTCGGACGCGGTTGGCTCACGACCGGCCATGAAGAGGAGCGGCGGAAGTACGAAGCAAGCAAGGCAATTATCGTTTCAGGATGGAACGACCCGAATCCGGAATACCGGCGTTTCTTTACCGGCCGCCTGATACCGGACGCCGACCCGCATGTCGCCAGGGAGTTCGACGACATGCAGCGCCGGGCATGCGACGCCGCGGCAATCCTCGCGAATCTGGAGTTGATGGTTAATATAGATGTCGAGGATATGGCGCGAGAGGTGACCGCACCGACACTCCTTCTGCATTCGAGAGGAGACCGCTCGGTTTCGTGCGATGAGGGGAGACGTCTGGCCGCGGTCATGCCGAACTCAGCCATCTCGTTTTTAGATGACGACAATCATATTTTCCTTCCGAGAACGACTGGGTATCGGCAGGCGCTTGTTGCAATATCGAAGTTTCTGGAATGAAAGGCTCCCGACTCTGACGGTTTCCCTCTTCGCGCGCTTTACGAACTCAACGAAACTTGCAAACTCATGACGTGGCAGTTTCTGTCAATGTCCGCAGGCCGCTCATTCAAGACCTTCATCCGCAGCAGGTCGCTTGACCGGTTTCAGGAATTGGCTCTTTGATCGCAAGCGTCCGAGATGGCGGCGCGTTGCAGCCGTATCTTTGAAGCTTTTTCGTGCATTACTGTGGACTAAACCATCCTCGGTGTTGCCATCGGCAAAAGTCTGCGTGCTATTACACTCGACACTGGACCGCCCAAGCACGCGCGGGCATCCGAATTGGCCCTTCGTTCCCAACCATGGTTCCAAGAGTATCCTTAAGCTCTGCCAGTTTTCGGTCGGTCAGGCTTCGGCAAAAGCCAGGCGCAGGGCCGGCACCCAATGTAAACGGACGCCAGAATGCCTCGAAGTCCGCAAATTCGGTCTCCGTTTCGATCGCCGAGATCGCAAAGTCGCCAAGCCCTGCCGTGTCGCAAAGGTCTTTAATGCCGTCTTCCGAACAGAAGGGGAAACGGCGGGCTTCGTCCAGGGACGAGGCAGCCGGAACAATTGAAACCGCGGCTTTCCAGAAGGCATCGATAAAGCCCATGCCGCCACCCGGGTAATCCCAAACATAGAACGCGATCACGCCACCGGGCTTTGCCACCCGCCGCATTTGCGAAAGGCCCAGCGCCATGTCGGCAATGAAGTTCAGCGTAAGGGCCGATGCGACGGCGTCGAAGGTCGCATCCGGGAAACGCAACGATTGGGCGTCCGCGATCTCGAAGACCGCGCGAGAGTCCGAAATCAGTCCGCTGGTGTGTTCCACGAAATCCCGAGAGAAATCCGTTATCGTGATCGTCTTCGGGGAACATCGGGACAGGATGGCCGATGTCAGTGCCCCGGTTCCACACCCGAGTTCCAACCAGTCGAGTTGAGGCTCGGGAGACAGCCAGTCCACGAACTGGGTTGCGATCACGCGGCTCCATCGGCCCATGTAGTGCTCGTAGTTCTGACCGGCGCTCCATGCGTCGTATTTTGCATTCGAAGTCATCGCAGTCTCCTTTCCGACAGTTTCGAAGGTTGGAGATTCTCCGGCGCGCCGCTTTACAGGCCGTCACCCGGCAATCATGATTCAATCGCTCCAGGCCGCATTCAAGTTCAGAAACTGAAGTTGTATCGATAGGCCTGCCGCAGTAGGTTTTCGTCCATGGCAAAACGTCACGGATACGGTCAGTTCTGTCCCATTTCGCGTGCATCCGAGCTCTTGACGACCCGGTGGACGCCCTTGATCGTGCGTGAGCTCTATTTCGGAAGCACGCGGTACGCCGAACTGCGGCGCGGCCTGCCCCGCATCTCGAGTGCCCTGTTGTCGCAACGGTTAAAAGAACTTGAGTATGCCGGCATCGTCACATGTCAAAAGGCCGAAAGCGGAACCGGGAACGTGTATGGGCTGACCGATGCCGGTCGCGAGTTGTTCCCGGTTCTGGAGAGCATGGGACGGTGGGCACAGGCGCACAGTCGCGACGACATGACGAGGGACGAAAATCTCGATCCTGACCTGCTGATGTGGAACATTCGGCGCCGGGTAACCAGCGACGGCATACCCGGCGATCAGCACTATGTCGTGGCTTTTCATTTCCTGGGAGTTCCGGTTCCGCGAAGCCGCTTCTGGCTTCTGTTCCGGGACGGGGACATCGAAGTTTGCGTGCGCGATCCCGGATATGCAGTTGGCCTCGCCGTGACCGCACATATCCGAACCCTGATCCAGATATGGCTGGGGCATCTCCCACTGGAACTCGCAATCCGAAAGCGCGAACTGCTGCTGGAAGGCGAGCGGCAGAATGTTCGCGCGTTTCCGCGATGGTTTAATCTCAGCTATCTGGCTGTGCGTGACGAAACCGACATTCAATAAGGCATGGTTCAGTCGGCCGCTTTCAGCGGCCCGTTCATATGTTCGGAGATGACTGTCCTGTAGGAGGGGCGTTCCATCACCGCGGCGCAAAGCGCCTCGATTCTTGGATTTGATTTGAACAGTGCCGCTCGGTCTGCCGACCATTCCGTCAGCATTGTCAGGTAGATGTCGAGCGCCGTGAAGCCGCGTGGCAGGAAGAAGGGTGCACCCGCAATTGATTGTTCCATCACGGAAAAAAACTCCTCCAGATGCTGTTCGGCGCACAATCGCACACTTTCGCTGGGCACCCCGTCGATCGTGAATTGCTCGGGATGCCAGACCCTCGAGAATATCGGGTAGCCGTTTGCTGCCATCGCAGCGAGCCAGAACAGGAAGGCCGGTCTGTCCGCTTCCTCCGGCATCGGGACGAGGCGCGTTTGCGGGTTTTGTTCGCCGAGCACCAGCGTGATTGCCGACGTTTCGCCGATTACGGTACCATCAGGCAATTCCAGAGCCGGAACACGCATCACCGGATTGACCCGGCGAAAGGCAGGTTCGCGGTGTTCGTTCGCGGCCATGTTCACATGAACCTTGCGATAGTCCGCGTCGATTTCCTCCAGCAGGACCTGCGGCGCGATGGCTCCAGACAGTCGCTCCCAGTAAAGCTTGTACATGATGGTTTGCCTCCGGATTAGCATGGGCGCAGGCTGCCGTGCCGATGGCGCGATCGGCTTTCCTTCCTGCGTTGTGCAGTGAAATCATTTCTTTGGTATCGCGGCGCGATCTTTACACCAAAGGCATCATTGCCGCTTTGTTTCCGCATTTCATGTCATTTATTATCGCCTCGATAAAAGAAATTCTTTAGTCTGACATCATGAGACTGGCGCATCTGAACGCACTACGGGCCTTCGAAGCCGTCTTGCGCACGGGCACCATCCGGTTGGCAGCCGAAGAACTTGGCGTGACCACAGCCGCGGTCGGGCAACAGATCCGGGGGCTTGAAGCCACAATAGGCCGCAACCTTTTTGTCAGGACATCCGTCGGCGCAATCCCGACCGAGGAAGCGTTGCGTCTCAAGCCAAGGCTGACAACAGGATTCTCGGTAATTGCCGAGGTGCTTTCGGAACTCAACGAAGATCACACCGTCAACCGGGTTGCGGTGACGCTGCCGGAATCCTTTGCCGAAAACTGGTTCACCAAGCGGATTTCTGGTTTCTACAGGCAGAATTCCGCAGTGGACCTGCGTCTCAATGCCTCGAACCGGCGTATCGATCTCGTCGCAGACGGTTTTGATTTCGCGATTCGTTACAGCCCGCCACCGGAGCCCGGCCTGAATGCGATCGATCTTTTCGGCGACGTGGTGCTCCCCGTCTGCACGCCGGGCTTCCGTGACAGATATGACTTGTCCGGCACCGTGAAATCGCTGCGCAGGATACCGATCGTTCATCTGGACAATCGTACCCCGGATCCGAATTGGTCCGGATGGCAGGACTGGTGTAATGCATTCGATATCGATAGTGACTTGGATTCCGGAGGTGTCCGCTATTCGGAAATAAGTTCCGGCCTGCAGGCTGCGCTTGCGGGAAACGGTCTTGTCCTATGTGGCATTACCGAAGCCTACGATTTCATCGTTGGCGGATCGCTTGTCCTGCCTTTCGGCACGGAAAAGAGAATGCCAACGGGGTATCGTTACCGGCTGCTCTCGGTCAGCGGACGTCGATTCAGCCCGATACAGAAGCGATTTCGTGATTGGGTGATCGAACTGGCAATCGACTTCCGGCAATCCGTTTCAGAACTGCTTGAAGGTTGATCTCAGAGCTGGATTTCTTAGGTGTCCGAGACGCGTTCGCGATGTCCGGCATGCAGTTCGGCTCAGACCCTGAAATTCCCGTCAATTCGAGCTGTCGCTGGGGTCATTTTGCTTACTGACCATACCGGTGATAATCTATTCGTAGAGGTTCGGTTCATATTTTTCTGCAAAGAAAATAGGTGAGAAAATGACCTCACGGGCGGCACACGTAACCGGGATTTCCACACTGGACTTGCCAGAGGGAAAGGTAAGCCTTTGGCGGCCTTCTTTCGACGATGCCCGCGCCGTCACGGCCATGGCAGAGTGCTTGTCTTTGGCGTTCTCTTCCGGACTGTGGCAGGAGACGCCGTTGCCGCTCGGAGATAGGACAGACCATGAAAGTGCGACCGGAATAATCAACGGGCTCAATCATCGGCCAGTGTCGGTTGCCGCCAGCACAACGCCAGGGGCTGGCATGATCGGCTGTGTCATTGGTTGCGTTATGGATGACCGCGTGATCACGGCGTACGGCCTCAGACGCTATGAAGCGGCACCTGGTGATGGGCTTCTTGCCTTTATTGGAATTGTGCCAGATGCGCAGGGCCGCCGGTTCAGTGCGGCTGACGGAAGCACCTTGGAACCGGCTTGCGAGGGCGTGAGCCTTGCCAGGCATCTTTT
>NZ_PDVP01000038.1 GCF_002727065.1 Zhengella mangrovi
AACAGAAGGGCGTGGTCCATGTGGAGGAACTCGGCGATGTCGCGCTCCAGCTGCACGGAACTCGAGATATTGCCCACCAGCGCGGACGAGCCCGCGGAGTGGACGCCAAAGACGCCGATGGCGTCATGGGCTGCCTGGTGCACCGCCGGATGGGCGGAGAGGCCGAGATAGTCCTGCGAAGCGAAGTTCACGCCTTCTGTGAGATGGCCGGCGTCATCGCGCACGGCGCAGGACGAAGCCGGACCCGTCTCGGTGGCGCGGCCAAACGGCCAGGTGCCGGACTGGCGGCGCGTGTCCTGCCAGTTGAAGAAAGCGTCACAGCGGCGCAGAAGATCGGCGCCCTCCATGACCCTGAAATCACGCATGCTGCCCTGGAGGGCTGCTTCCGGAACGCCGTCGATCGTATTGTAGTTGGACATGGTGCCATCCCCGTTTCTTATTGATGGTTCACTCTAGCGGGGGTGTCCTCAATTTGAGGTAAATACGTACAAAAAGTTATTTGTTAACTTAGCGTCTGGTTAAGAGTTTGCTCTGACCACTCTGTTTTCGAAAATTGGATCGAAAACTTGCCTGCGATTGGATAGCGGATTGGCGTAGAGACTACAAAGAGGTTCGGCCTCACTCGTCGATCGGACAAAATGGCCGATCACGTTGCATAATCTCGGGGGCAACACGTTGAATATCCTTGAGTATTATAGGCGCAATCGATGCTCATATTTTGCTGCGGCCTTCATACCACCATCTGAAATGCTTGCAGGTCCACGTCCGTTGTTTGACGGCGGATACGCCGACACCGCACTGTTGATGGTCGAAGCCTTCGCCCAGATCGACAAGGAGGAGATCGACCCCATTCTCAGCATAACCACAAAGGCCGCCTGATCATGCCCTCAGGCCATTCGGGAAATTACACCACCTTGACGGACGTGACCGGCGAGAGCCCGAGGAAAGCGGCGAAATGTTGGACCTGGTGAATGTAGTCCCGTTGGGTATGGGACCCCAATCACGGCATCAACATGTCTTCCTGCATGCGCTGGCTAGGCGGCGTGTTTGGGGCGACGTTTGTAGAACTGGTCAAGAAAAATTCCTCCGTTTGAAACGAACTCCATAGTCAGGTTGCGATCTCTATCCGCTCAAGATCATCGAAGTATGTGCCATTGCAGAACTTGAAGCCCCTCCCGCAAAGCGGGTTCTGTTTGGGGGCGCAAAGCGCTCATCCACTTGGAAGATGCGCTTTGGCTGAATAAATCGCTAGTATCTGATTGATGGTTCAGTTTGCAGACTGTTTTCCGACAAGAAACTCCGCCCAGCTTTCCAGAAGCGCTTTCCGCTTTTCCAGGAGATCGGAGCGTTGGTATGCGCGCTCAACGCTTGTTCCGACCTTGTGGCCAAGCACGGTTTCCTTGACCTCATACTCTGCATCGGTCTGTTCTTCGGCCCAGGTGCGGAACGTGGCTCGGAAGCCATGGGGCCGGAAGTCCAGGCCTTCCCTTTCCATGTGGCGCGCCATCGTCGCATCGGACATCGCTTTCCCCGTCGATGACGGGAAGAGAAGTTTCTGTTCTTCGGAATGTCGCGCCGTTTCGATGATTGTGCGCATTTCCTTGTTGAGAGGAACGCGGTGTTCTGCACCCGTCTTTGTTCGGCCCGCCGGGATAACGAGGATGTCGTTTTCAATTTCAGAATGGGTCGCGAACCGGAGTTCACTTGTGCGCAAAGCGGTAAGCATCAGGAAACGCAGTGCCAGACAGGTCATCTGGTAGGGGGCATCGGATAGCTTTCCATAAAAGCTCGGTGCTTCCTTCCAAGGCATCGAGGGGATGTGCTGGGCCTCGTGTCTCTGTTTTCCGAGAAGTGCTCGCGCTTTCATTGTGGATTGCAGGTCGACATCCAGCCCGAGTGCCGCAGCATGTTTGAGGGTCAGGTTGATCCGGTTCATTGCCTTGCGAGCGCTATCCGGCTTGTCATGCCAAACCGGTTCCAGGACCTGCTTCAGAACATGCTGGTCGATATCTTCAACAGCCATTTTCCCAATGTTCGGGATGACGTGGGTGGACAACGGCGACATCCACCGACCGGCTTTGCCATCCCCCTTCAGTTCCGCTTGTCTTGCTTTGAAGCAGGAAGAAATTGCTTCGGCGACAGTCAAGCGTTTGGTCTTTCGGTTGGCGGCCTCCCGTTCGCCAATCGGGTCAATTCCATCCCGCAATTTGCGTCGAGATTCGGAAGCTCTCTCCCGTGCTTCGGCCACAGCGACATCGGGCCAGGGGCCCAAACCCATTTCTCGGCGCTTTCCGCCAACGACAATCCTCAGAATCCACTTCCCTGCGCCTTTCGAACGCTTGACCAGCCAAAGCCCCTGACCGTCGGCATACTTGCCGGCGGCCAGGTTCTTTGCCTTCATCGGATTCAGCGCATTGTAGATCATCTGGCTTTAGTCCACCTTCTGGCCCACCTTATTCAGCCCACCCTATAGCCCACCTTTTGATATGTGAAGCCATAAGAATCAGTGTTCTGCCATGAACACGCAGATCACTATATTATTGTTTTAAAATAGATAATTTGTTCATTTATGTTATTTGATGAGAACTCGGATCCATGCCGCCCCTGGGCACCATTATTATTCAATGAAATCAGGTGGTTAATCCCTAAGCGCATTTGCGCTTGGGTGCGCAAATTCACGCTGGGTGTCGTTTTGGGTGTCAGCGGCGTGCGCTGGGATGCTGCAGATTGCAGCCACTTGGTTGCGGTTGAGTCTTGATGTTGACGCCCTATGACCAATCGTTCTTGAATAGTCCTTCAAGAGAGGCAATGCCCGACGGTATGTCTTCGGTGCACGTTATGCCGAGGTACGTGGCCGCGCGAGTTGCACCAACATAGAGATACTTGTCGAATAACTCGGGATACGTTGCTGCGAGTTGATCGACGCCCAAGAAAAAGACAGCTTCGAACTCTAAACCTTTGATGTGCTGCACATTGAAAACGCGGACTGCTCCATCTCTGCCACGAACTCTGCCGTCCGGGCACCCCTCGACGCTAATGTTGTAATTAATTAGCGCTTCGCCCAGTGATTTCGCCACCGGGCCAACCTCGTCCTCGCTGTTCACCAGAACGGCGATTGACGGCAATTCACCGACAAATCCCTCGATCTCCACGATCCGCTCCGCAAGCCATGACGTGGTGTCGTCCAAGCTAGCCCTGCCTTTTGCCAGCACGGGCGGGACACCTTCATTCTCTGCAAAGTTGGGGAGAACGGCGTCCTCTTTCTTCCCTCCCGAGAGAACAACGAGCTGCCGCGCCAGGTTGTGAAGCTGCCTGCTTTGGCGATAGGCGACCGTGACTGTCTTCGTCGCGATGTCCGGGAGTACCCACTTCATTTCATCTTGGGAGCGAGTTCCCCAATTGGTCACACGTTGATTGAAGTCCCCGCACGCGAAGAAAGAACGGGTAGCCGGTCTGGCGAGCGTTGCCATACACGCCAGTTGGAGCGGTGAAAAGTCTGTCGCCTCATCGACAAGAACCTGAGTTCGGTAGAGCTGCGCCACTCTCTCCAGGGGCCTGCGGCCCGGCGTCTCCATGTCGATCAACGCGCGTGCGCCGGTCATCAGCTCGTCAGTCCCGCGCAACATGGCAAGGAGTATGACATCGACTTCGAGGGGGTGCACATCCGTCGCGCTGAAACCGTCTGTGCGGTACCACCGGTTTTCGCTCTGCCGGGTACGTCTGAATCGACGATAGCGCGCCGGCGTTCCGTCGACATACCGACGCACGGGATTGACGAACGCTCTCAACGCGGATTGGACGACCAGACTTTCGCCGACCTCGAGCAATTCCTCTTTGCCGAGCGTCCTATCGCCAAGCCAATCAAGAAGACGGCCTGTCGGCCCGGCCTTGGGCGCGCTTCTCTTGCGGGCACGCGACCGTGCCAAGGACCGAAGGGTACGCATGTAAGCTGCGACAGCTGCTGCACGACCCACGCGGGGCTGGTTCGCTTCCTCTTCGTCATCGGCCTCCTGCTCGTCTTCGTCATCCAGCACCTCGTCGAGAGTTGCAATGAACGCTGCCATATTGTCGAGGAATGTCTTGTCCCGATTTACCTGGAGGTTGAGCGCCCGGCGGATCCTTCCATCCGTGTCCTCCTTCATTGCGCTGACCTGCTTTCCGATTTCGGCCGCCACGTCCATGAGGGACACGAAAATTGCCGCTTGGGGCGTGGGCCCGCCGCCTTCGATGATTGTCAGAAGCCGCCGACCGAGTTTCGCCACCTCCGGTGACGGGGTTTCACTTAGGCTCTTGGCCGCGACGCGCATCTCGTCCCAGAATGTAGTCCGCTGCCATTGATCAAAATCGGAGAACCACGCGATCTGCTCCTCCTCTACCCCGGGAAAAAGCGTTCGCGCGGTCTCCTTCATTACAAGCGAACTGCTGCTTGCAGCCGAACGCAGAACCCGAAAGTCGCCACGGGCCAGGTCCTCTCGAAGCTCGGCCCAAGTGCGGATTCGGTCATCCGGTGCGGGAATGCCTTCCCGATTGAACGCTTCTTTTACATACAGCCTCAGCAACTCGGTCGGCGTGAACATGATCCAGCTTTGCGCGTGATCGGCATCAGAGCCGCTGCGAATAGCCTGACGCTCTTCCTCGTCGAGAAATGCCACATCCAGCTTTTGTCCGAGGCGACGGATGAGCGTGGTTGTCTTGCCAGTTCCCGGCGCACCGAGGATCAAAAGTCGACTGCCCAGCGGCATTCGGAAGATTTCGCCTTGGTAGCGATCCAGGATGGGCTGGTCGCGCAGGTCCATTCTGGAGATCACTGCACGCCGCACGCCTTCGCGAACATTGGCTTCGGTGCTTTCCTCCTTCAGCAGCTCGTCAAGGGCCGTCTCGTCAATCTCTTCGACAGCTTCGAGGAGCGCACGCAGAGACTCGACGGTCAGAGGACCATAGTCTTCTCCTTCGAGTACGGCATTGCGCGCGTCCCATCCTTGGTTCGATTGGAATGGTTGGAACCGGGCATGCTCGACGATTTCTACGTCAACGGTCTCGCCATCGCGCGGCAACTCGTAATCATCGCCGACGCCTAGTTCCGCAAGCCGCCCGACCGGAGAACGATAGCTGGCAAACTTGACCCGTTTGTCAGGAAGGGACGGCGCAGCCGCGCGGGAGAAGTAATAGGTCGTCTTCTGACCATCTTCATCGACAACGACCACGCGTGCGATTGCAGGTTCGCGGGAGAGAGTCCGGTTTCCTTCGAGGTTCTCCTGAGTGATCCGGTTATGTGCCTTGATGGCTTCTTGCTCTGTGAACGTATTTCTGACAATTGACGTCGGGTTGCTGCTTGAGGCGCCCCGCCGCAGATTCTCTTGCGCCGCTTTCGCGACCTTATCGAACGTCTCAAGGCTCTCCTCCGCAATTGGCCTGATTTGCTCCTCGGTCTCTTTCGCGTCCGCCATTCATCTGTCCCCCAATATCCCTGCTCAGTCGCGGCCAAAGTTGCATGGCTCAGTCCGCTGGCACGACCTAGTCTTTCTCGTCATCCAATGTGCAGACCACGAGCTCATTCAGCAGGAGACGTGCACCACACCCGTGTGCTCAGCGTCGCGAGAAAATCTTGCCGAGCCTTGACGTTCTCTGCATTCCATTCAGCGTAATTCTCTAAGCTCTGAACCGTCTTCGTAATCTTGTCGGCCAAGCCAATTTCGGTGCCTAGCCTTGAATATTGGCACTTTGTTAAAAGAAATTTAGACTGCGAGTAGGCAGCGACCTTTTTCGAGTAAGATTTGTTTGAAATAGCACGGTTTATCGACTTCTCGATCAGAAGAAGATTTCCAAGACTCTGTATTATTTCCTGATCGGTTCCACCGTCGCCGAATTCTTCAACTGCTTCAGCGTCGCCCCTGTCTGGCAAGATATGTTCGATGTCGTTTCCGCCGGCTGTATACTCGGCCAAATTACATCGGGCTTCGCTCGGCCCATACGCCAACAGATCCACGTGTTGAGTGATTTTGGCAATGAGATAGCGCAGACGAAACTGTCGAGTATCGTAGGACCGGAGCGTCTGCATGACCTGTTCAAAATCCTTGTGCAGGCCCCTTCGCTCGGCCACAAAGGTCTCAGCTAGAAAATCATCGAGCTTGCCCTGAGGCAACTCACGGAGTCGGTGGGCAGCTTCGACAATTCGCCTTTCATATTCCTTTCCGGCCGTCCCCGTGATGAGCCAGACAAACAACGTCTTTTCAACCTCTTCAGCCAGTCGGGAGAATTCATCGGGTCCCAGGTGCCGCCCGGCAAGGAGCACAATGAAGTGTTGTTTGATAGATTTACCGCCGAGAAGCCGTGTATTCGCGATTCCGGGTTCGCGAACACCCTTTGGGTTGTTTCCCCTCGCAAACTGGGCATAGGCCTTTGCCGCTGCGAGCAGTTTTTGGGCAAACCCTACAGGATTGGTAGCGTGGTTGGTGGCTGCCTCGTTCCTCTGAAACCAATCGTAGATTGCGTCTTCGCGCAGCTTGCTGTCTACATCAAAAGTTGCCAGAAGATAGTAGCGCAAGAAGCGCAATGGCTTCTCTCCAGACAAGTAGATTTCGTCCGTCAAGGATTTCCAAAGATCCTTCAGCTTCCCAAACTCATGATCCTTGGCGTGCATAAAGAGAAGATTTTTCAACAAATCCATCGCATCTAGGCCAACGCCCCGATCATTGATGGTTTCAAATATTTTTAAGGCTTTTGCGATTGTTGGCGTTTCGATACGAATTATCTTCACCTTGTTGATGAGATAGCCGTAAAAGCGCCTGATGGCGGCGGGATCTGAGCTGCCCCCCGAATTTCGGACGCTGACGTAGGCTATGAATTGCTGTCTGCTGATCTTCGACGAGAAGGAGATCAGAGATGTCGAAACGGAAGCAGCATTCGCCGGAATTCAAGGC
>NZ_PDVP01000039.1 GCF_002727065.1 Zhengella mangrovi
TTACCAGCTTCACCGCCTCGATCTTGAACTCGCGGCTGAACTTCCGTCTCGTCATATCCACTCTCCAGTTCCTTGGTCACGATCTTATCTTCGTGTCCACGAAACCGGCAGCAGGCCATTGTTCCGGTTCATCGCCACAATCGCCGCCTTTGCGTGCCGGGCCTCGATGCACACCACCGGCAGTCCGGCATCCTTGAGGCCGAACCACAGTCATTGCGAAAGCGGCCCAGCTTCGAGGCCAACCCGAACGTAGTCGCCAGGTGCCTCGCGTAGCTCACGAATGATCGCATCTGGTTCAGAGGCCACCTTGGCCTCTAGGACCATCCGCCCCTCTTCGTCGACAACACAAACGCTGGTCAGTTCCAGCGACACGTCCAACCCAGCATAAAGCGCAGCCATCGTCCGTCCTCCTTGGCTATGTTCGCTGACGGAAAGAAGAACACCAGCAGAACCGGGCGCGAAAACCCGATTACGCCATCTGAATGCCCACCGGTTCCTGACGCTTGACGACGCCCGCCAGAAGATGGAGGAATGGCGTAGAGACTACAATGAGGTTCGCCCTCACAGCGCCATCGGAAACAAACCGCCGATATCGCTCATGAATGCCTCCGGCGCATCCGGTCCGCCGTGAGTGTCAGACCCGGGAAATTCCCCAGCCGGTTGGTCCCAAAACGGGTCCCTCGTCAAATAGGCCGGAAACTCTACCCTCCGGCGGTCCAGAGAATGGTATCGGAGCAGCCCACAATGCACTAACAATCAAACCGGACCACCCGGTGGGGCATGCCACCTCGATGCCGATGAGGCATGGCGAAAGTGATGCAAAGAACGTGGCGACCTCGTCGCGACGCAGCTTGCGAGGGATGATGACCGCGCCTCCCGCATCAACACAGTGCACCTGAAAGACGTGCTTTGCGATATCCAGACCGACTGTGGTAACCGTTACTATTGACGGTTCTTTCTTGTGTGACTTTGACAGCCACACTTTGGCATACTGCGATGCAGAGAGCGGAGGCCGTGCACCACATCAGGTCACCCGGAATGACCGAGAATGCTCTAGGTCTTCCAATTCATACGGATAAGCTCAAGGGAGGGGAGGGAGCCAAAAATATGGAGCCACAACGAAAATCCTTATCGATCCTTGCGTACGATTGGTATGTGTTCTAAATGCGCTGCTAACACTGCATCATGAGCCAATGACAAAACTTTGCAATTGAAATACCTAGCAGCTATGTCGGGCAGCTCAAAATTCCCAAATCAGGATAGCTTCTCCAATGAAAAAATCGCGGATTATGTGTCTTGTGGGCACGAGGCCGGAATGTGTGAAAATGGCTCCTGTCATCCGTGAACTGAAAAACAGCGGTTGGGCAGATCCTATCGTTGTCTCGACTGGGCAACACAGGGATCTTGTTCGTCAGATAATGGATCTATTTGAGATTATTATTGACCATGATCTAGATGTCATGACGCCAAATCAGTCGCTCGCCAGCCTTAGTGCTCGAATTTTTGAACGGCTGGATGCTCTTTTGCTAGCTGAGAAGCCTGATATGATAATAATTCAAGGCGACACAACATCAGTAATGATATCCTCTTTGGCAGCTTTCTATAGAAATATCGCTGTTGGGCACGTTGAAGCAGGGCTTAGGACGAATAATATTAAGCGCCCATTCCCAGAAGAGCTGAACCGTGTTGTAGCTGGCGTTGTAAGCGATCTACATTTTTCTCCGACGCAACGTGCTGTAGAAAATTTGCTGTCTGAGAAAAAGCCAAAAGATAATGTATATCTAACAGGCAACACGGTTATTGATGCTTTGCACGATGTTGCTAGTCGCGACCTGCCAGTAAATTATCCAATAGATAAAAAAAGAAAACTAATACTGGTTACTGCTCATCGACGAGAGAATTTTGGTGAGCCAATACTCGAAATTTGTAAGGCGTTAAAGAGCCTTCATGATAAGTTTGATGGATTTGAGTTCGTTTATCCGGTTCACCCTAATCCAAATATTCACGATGTAGTACATGCGAAACTAGGTAACCTCGATAGGTTTCATTTGATCCCTCCGGCTGACTACACGGACCTAGTTGGGCTCATAAAAAATTCCTTCATCGTGATCACAGACAGCGGAGGCATACAGGAGGAGGCGCCTGGCTTGGCGAAGCCAGTTGTGGTCCTCCGAGAGGAAACTGAGCGGCCAGAGGCTGTCGAGGAAGGGGTGGCTTCATTGGTGGGAGCAAACAGTGATCGCATAATCGCGGAGGTGGAACGGCTTATAACTGACTCTAGCTATTATGCTTCTATGAGCACTGGCGCATCTCCATATGGCGACGGAAAGGCCGCGCAACGCATAGCTGAAGCTTGTCGCACTTTTCTGTTGGGCAGTAAAACAAATCGAGCATGAGAACTGGAGACATGGTTGTGTCTAAGAAAAAAATTGGCCTTGTCGGTTACTATGGTTGGGGTAATTATGGGGATGAGTATTTCCGAATTATCATGCGAGATCAGGTATTTTCAGATTCAGAAGTGACCGATGTTACTGGTTATCCTAGCAAATATACTCCTAAAGAATCCCGGGAAATGGTAGACGATAAGGAGTGTATTATAATCGGCGGCGGAGATCTTGTAATCCCTTACTTTTTTTCCGAGGCATACTGGCGGGATGAGTATCTTCGCAGGCCGGTCTACATTCATGGAGTTGGAGTGCCGCGCTGGGGCGGTTATGATGAACACGTTGTGCTGAAAATGCGTAAATTTTTTCAACATCCGAATGTCAAGCGTGTCTCTGCACGAGACATAGAAAGCCGAGATTGGATAGAAAAGCATCTGCAGCCAAGAGTGCCGGTTGTAGCTGAGCCAGACATCGTTTGTTCGCAGCTGTTTGAAGAGCAAACTCCGGTTCCTGGACGATTTGGAATTGTGCTACGGCACCAACCGAATCCACCTCACCCGGAGCATTTGCAAATGCTTATTACGAAAGCCGAGGAAAGGGGGCTCAATCCCGTATTCATTATATTGGGTACAGATAATACAATGCGCGATGATTTTCTTCATATGGTAGGGCTTGAGCTAGGGAATACAGATATACTCATTAGGAATTCGCCGGAGAAATTAACTGAAGCATTGCTCTCATGCGAAAAGGTTGCATCTATGAAATTTCATGGATGTGTTGTTGCGATGAGCTGCAATCGGCCAACACTTTCTCTTTCGGCGGCTGACAAGTTCAAATCATTTTATGGGATGTGTAACCGAAGCGAATGGATATCACCCTTTAAGTCACCGCATTTCGAATCTGCTTTGAATAGCGTCTTGGATGCAGAGAAGTTCGAATTTCCTGAACAGTTGCGTCAGGATGCGAGCATGGGCCTTGCGAATTTGAGGCAAGCTGTCTTGTCTTCCTAGATCCGGAGCTGCAAACTAACATCGTGCGGTTGTCGGTCGTATAAACAATGACTGAGTATTAGATTAAATGCTTATGTATCGTAAGTCGGCTCGGTATTTAAGCGCGACACTATTGGTGGCTTGCAACTAGTGAAATAGGTAGATGGGTGAAGTAGATACAGAGCCTGTGCATAGAATATATTTTACACCTATGGTGGGAGGTTTGGATTTGTCGTATTCTCCGATCCTGTCGATCTTCTGCATTCTCTGGTTGTTAGGCGGGGCATAATATGTTTCGTGATTTCATGCTCGCCCAGCAGCATCGCGACTTTTGGACCTACGCTGCGTGGCTCGATATTGTTACTCGATACAGAAGAGCCAAACTTGGGATTCTTTGGCTACTGATCAATCCATTTGTATTCGTATTTGGTCTTGGCTACGTATATTCAGGCTTCATGGGTGCGCCAGTGGACCGCTTTATTCCGCACCTGGCCTTAGGTTATCCGCTTTGGCGCTTATTTATTCACGTCGCAACAGAATCAGCGCAATGTATACGTGCTAGCAAGCCGTTCGTAATGGAAGGGCAGATTAATTTAATGCAATACATCTTACGCGTTATTTCTAAGGCGCTTTTTAATTATATATTTGGACTGCTGGTGGCTTTGGTCGCGATAGCCTTGTTGTATTCTCAACATTTGATCGCAACACTCACTTTAATTATAACCCTGCCGATAATAATCATCAATCTTATTTGGATTGGAACATTTGTCGCTATAGTTTCTGCGCGATTACCAGAAACGGCAGATTTGATAAACACTCTGCTTTTGTTTGGATTCCTTATGACTCCTGTTATGTGGGAAGCAGATCGTATTCCTATTACTTCAACCTTGGGAAAGATTGTTAGGATGAATCCTGCCTTCCACATGATTGAGATAGTACGGGCGCCAGTTCTAGATGGAAACGTTTCTCAATTTTCGCTAATCTATATTGCTATCTTTTCGTTATTCGGCTTACTCATAACCGACTTCATATATCGGCGGTATGCACGTTATGTAGCATTATGGATATGAGTGTTCAGCGAGAAACAATGCAAAAGACTGATAGTTCAGCATCGATTCAATTGGTAAACGTGAGCCTTAAGGTTCCCGTGAGTATTGCTAACACATCTCCGCCTGATGCAGGCTGGCGCCAAATTCTTAGAAGGTCTATTTTTCAGCGATATAGAAGACAGTTCAATGAGATATTGTCTGATATAAACCTAACAATCTATTCTGGAGACCGTATAGCTTTTATCGGCCGCAATGGAGCCGGAAAAACGACGTTGTTACGAATGCTCACCGGAGCATATGCACCGACTACGGGAATCATCGAAAAAATAGGTAGATCTGTTTCTTTGATGAATATATCTCTCGGCATGAATTTTCAAGCGAGTGTGCTAGAGAATATATACTTGAGGGGAACCGCCTTTGGGTTGACGCAGATACAACTGACCAAAGCGGTAAAGGGGATCCTTGAATTTGCTGACCTAAATGACAAAATTGGAGCACCATTAGATACGCTGTCTGCTGGCCAGAGGATGCGTCTGGCATTTGCAATATCCACATGTTATCCAGCTGATATTGTCATAATGGACGAATGGATCGGTGCGGGGGATCAGTATTTCCTGAACAAGGCTAAGGAACGCTTGAGAAGCCATATTGAAGGCGCTCAAATTGTTGTGCTTGCAAGTCATAACAATGCGATCATTCGAGAAGTGTGCAATCGAGCAATTATACTCGAGGAAGGTAAGCTGGTATTCGACGGTTCGGTGGAGGATGCCATTAAAGTATACGGAGAAAGAAACCGCTAGGTGACGTACCCATAAAGGGGATTGAATAGCCCCGAGTTTTCTAGACGCCCTCGGTTCTCATTTTCTGCTGCCGTTCGAAGTCGACGGGTGAAAGCATCCCGTTCCTGACATGCTTGCGCTTTGGATTGTAGAACATCTCGATGTAGTCGAACACATCCTGACGTGTTTCGGTGCGTGTTTTGTAGGTCCGGCGCCGTATCCGCTCCCGCTTGAGCAGGTTGAAGAAGCTCTCGGCGACAGCGTGGTCGTGGCAGTTTCCCCGCCGGCTCATCGAGTGTTCCAGATTGTGGGTGACCTGATGCTGTGGACGGCCCCTGCACCGGCGTAGTGTGCAATGATTTGGCCGTTGAGCCAGGTCTAAGGAGCCACATCATATGATTGAGGATATTGCCGTCGTTGGTCTCGATCTCGCAAAGAGAGTTTTTCAGGTGCATGCAGTGAGCGCGGATGGAGCAGTCGAGATTCGCCGAAGACTGCGGCGTGGGGAGGTTCTCGCGTTCTTCTCAGCCTTGCCGCCAAGCCTTGTTGGGATGGAAGCCTGCGCATCAGCCCATCACTGGGCGCGCGAGCTTCAGGAGTTAGGCCACGAAGTTCGATTGATGCCACCGGCCTACGTCAAACCCTATGTGAAGCGAGGGAAGACTGATGCAGCCGACGCCGAGGCGATCTGCGAGGCGGTCACGCGGCCGACCATGCGTTTCGTCGCGGTGAAGAGCCGGGAGCAGCAGGGCGTTCTCATGCTGCACAAGACGCGGGACCTTCTGGTGCGTCAGCGGACCGCCCTGATCAATGCACTTCGCGCCCATTTGGCAGAGTACGGGATGGTCACGGCCACAGGTCCCCGGTGGCGTGAATGCCCTCACAAAACTGCTGCATGAAGAGCAGGACAACCTGCCTGAACACGCCCGATCCGCTCTGTTCTCGGTTGTCACCCAGTTGGACGCACTCCAACGACAGATCGATCACCTGGAGGAGGAAATCCTCGCTTGGCACAGGGCCGATGAGACGAGCCGTCGTCTCGCGACGATACCCGGCATCGGTCCAATTACCGCCTCTGCCATCGCCGCAGCCGTTCCCGATCCGGGCCAGTGTATCGACCCAGTGAAAATCTGCTCATGCTACAAAGGAGAGAGTAGCGATGAGTGTGACGATGGACGACAGCATCAAACGTTGGACTGCGAAGCGAAAAACGGCGCTCGTTGTCGAGA
>NZ_PDVP01000003.1 GCF_002727065.1 Zhengella mangrovi
GCGAAAGGACCATTGCGCGTCCTACGAAACGACCACGAGCATGGTCAGGTCTACTGCAGCGCCTCGTCATGCCACAGCAGATCGATGAAATCCTTGATAGCCAGATTCTGCACCATGAAGGCGATCACGAGGGGCTCGATGAGTTGATCGCGGCAGACCATTTGCTGGTAGCCGATGATGCGGCATCTCTTCTTGGACTGGCAGAAGTTGCACGGTCTTCGGCTCCCTCGTTTCACTTGCGTCCGGGCCAGCCGCAGTGCGGAAATCTCGTGGTCGGATGCACCGGAAGTGTCGTTACAGGATTAATGGCGCAGACGATTCTCAGCCTGCGTTTCAGCGGCTTCCAGGAGCAGCTTGACGTGATTTTGACGGACACAGCGACACGTTTCGTCACACGCGAATTCATAGAAGCCTACGGCATCCGGGTCTGGCGTGATGGCTTTGAGCAACAGGACAATCTGCGGGTGCCCCATGTAGCGCTGGCCTCGTCAGCCGATCTGATATGCGTAATCCCTGCCACGGCCGACGCCCTTGACCGCATCGCGCGAAGTGCCTGCAACGATTTGCTCTCTCTTACGATCACCGCAAGCAAGGCTCCGGTTGTGCTGGCTCCTGTCATGAACGGAACGATGTGGAACAACGCCGGCGTTCAGCGAAACATTGATCGGTTGCGTGCCGACGGACGCTACATCATCGAGCCGACACTGATATTCGGTGCAGCCGATTTCGGACGCGACGCACCTCCAATGTACGGTGGGCATGGTTTTCTGTGGTCGGGTCCGGCTGGACTCATGGACGCTTTGAGGACGGTTGCTTTAGCCGCCTAGCCATGGGATTTCCGGCGATCACATCTGATTGGCTTCAGCTGAGCGTGCCTGTAATTCTTAACGTGTACGACCAGCAGGTGATCCATCAGAGGAACGGCAGCTTTGGGTCGGCTCAAGACTGATCGCGTATGACCGCTTTGGAGCGCGAAGCGGACATTCGGTGTCACCCCGCCAAGCGGCGGTTTCTGGCTTTCAGCAACTCGCAGGCCGCAAATCCGAATGACCTTCCCCGAACGGCTTTCAGGCGCTTCATTCTCTCCCTGCCAAGGGCCAGCTTCTTTCACTTCCCCGTCTTCGCGACTGGACTTCTTCGCACATGAGAGCATTGCTGTCGGTGCGGCGTGACGCGGCAGAGTGACCGTGGCGGCTCCTGCCCTGCCCGGTCACGGGCTTTCGTCGGTACGTGCACCGGATGGTCCGGTGTCCGAACCGAAGGAGAAAGCCCATGGCAAGGAATGCAAGGAAAAACCAGATCGCCGGCGACACCGTCGCTGAAGGAACGTCCGAACGCCCTGTGTCGGCTCTAAAGGCCCCCCGCCGTGTCTCGGCGCCGCGGCAAAGGCGGATTGGAGGCCGATCCACAGGATCGGCGAAGCCATCCTCGAATGCGCCGTCACCAAAACGCGAACGTCTGGCGACCAAGGCCGACCAGGTGCTTCAAGCCCTGCGCAGCCGCAAGGGCGCATCGGTCGAAGATGTCATGAAGCTGACCGGATGGCAGGCCCATTCCGTGCGCGGGTTCCTGTCCGGGACCGTCAGGAAGAAACATGGTCTGGACCTGGTGAAGCGGACGGACAAGGCTGGGGTTGCCCGCTACTCGATTGCAGCCGAGCCGGTGTGATCCGATGGCCAGGTCAGACAGGATCGAGACGGAGGTGGCCGGGATCAGCCGCCTCCAGCGCGACGAGCTGGTCATGCTCTGGATCACCGCTCATGGCCATCCACCACCCAAGGGGGTGAAGCGGGGCTTGCTGGAACGCTCCGCCGCCTGGCACCTGCAGTCCCGTCGCCTCGGTGGCCATTCGAAAGCCGTGCGCCGGTTTCTGAGACAGGGCATCGCCTCCCTTGCGACGACTGACGCCGCGGTGTTGAAGCACACGGACAGTGGCGTGTCGGGGAACCCGGAACCGGCTGCCTCGGATCCAGTCGCACGCCCTGCACCGTCGGCACTAATGCCGACGCTGGCTTCCGGCACCCGGCTCGTCCGCACATGGAACGGACGACCCCATGTCGTCGATGTGGTCGAAGACGGCGGACACCGGAGTCAGCCGATTCGCGCATGGAGACGGCGCTGAGCCGCGCGAATAATACAGATCCGAAGCAGAGCGGAAAGTGCACTTGATATCCAGTACGTATCACGGCTTCTGGGAGCCGCGGCCGCACGGCGCTTCATGAATACCGGCTGAACATGAGCCTCAGATCCGGTTAACAGCAGAAAGCCCATTTTCGTGTCACGGTTGGCGGGGAATACAAAACAACTGCCGGCTTCCGATCTTGCCAAGTGAATTTGGCAAATCAAAACAGATGATTTCCATCATGGAAATATTAAAACAAAAGGAAAACGGTAATGAAAATTCTATCAGCAACAATGGTTTCCACAATATCCGCAGCACTCGCATTATTCGCCGCCACGGCGCACTCGGCCACTTTCAATCAAACGATCGGAGATCAGTGGAAACAGCAGTGCACAGGCCAAGGCCGATACACGTGCTGCAAGCGAAAGGAAAAGCAGTGCATCAACGATGGCATCAGCGATTCCAATTGCGGACAGCGCTACAAGCAATGCGTCAAGCTGTTCCGTCCGGGCCGTGACGCGTTTCAGAGCAAGGCACCCGGCAATATCGGTGTCATTGAGCCGCGCAGTTTTGCTCCGGGCATTCTGGTGCGCCCCATGCATTCCGGTCGCGTAATCCTGGAATGACGCCATCTGCGCGATCAGACATTCTTTGGTTTTCTAAAATGAATTTTGTGATTTGACAGGAAATAATGTCATGAAAACTCTCAGTATTATTACGATTTGTGCAGCCTTTGCGCTTGCGGGTGTTGCGGACGCCCGGCCCAGAGACCCGCGGCCAACACTGACCAACGGAGCCAAGGCCGTCATGCAATCCTGTATGCTCAAGAAGGATGCCCGGATCACGGAACGAAACGGCCGATGGATGTGCTGTTCGGTCCAGATGCAGGCTTGCCTTGTCTGCGCGCCAGGAGCCGCCGGGCCATGCAAGGTGGTCAAGACCGGCAGGCACCGGCGCTAGCATTATTCCACTTGCGGCGCCCTTTCCGCCGTTCGTGTGAAGTGCAGCGAAGGACAGCTTCCCGCCCTTTGGGGCATTCGAACCAATCGCGGCAAATGGCGGCTTTCAGGATTCTCACATCACCAGGCCAACGACTGTCGCGGGGGCGCAAACCAGCCGTATATCTGTGGGCTTGTGCCGCATTCGTAGCTTCATCGAAGCGAAGGCTGCCCATGTGCAATAGTTAGTCGAAAATCCATGTGGCGAGCGAGCCCGCCTTGCTAAAGTCTGTCGATACATATGGCAAAACACCCCGTCAGGACTTGCCAAATTCCGTCCAGTTCACGCATGTTTTTTCAGCTTCCGTGTGCATAAATTGCACACGCGTCCTTCCATTTAATTGAATAAAATCAACAGTATAGCCAATCCATCATCGGCGCGACGGCAAAGCGATTGGCGAAATAGGCGCGTGGGTCGGTCATGGCGCCCGCCATGCCACGAAACGCGGCGGGCTGCAAACCGGCACCTGTCTCCCCGGCGGTTGCCGGATGGCCGGGCGACCCTAGCTTGGTTGACGGGCGGTATGAAATTCGGCCCCGAACCATCGGTTCGCGGGCCGGAAGATGGGAGAAGCCGCCGCTACGAGGGAGGTAATCTGATGACAATCGATCTCAACATCAACGGCGCGACGGTCAGCGTCGACGCGCCGGATGACATGCCGCTGCTCTGGGTCATACGGGACCTCGCCGGCATGAAGGGCACGAAGTTCGGCTGCGGCGTGGCATCCTGCGGTGCCTGTACCGTCCACGTGGACGGCAAGCCGGTTCGCTCCTGCCAGACCTTCGTCGGCGATGTCGGCGACGCCAAGGTCACCACCATCGAAGGGCTGTCTGGCCCCGTGGCGGAGGCGGTGCAAGGCGCCTGGCACGATCTCGACGTGGTCCAGTGCGGCTATTGCCAGTCCGGCCAGATCATGCAGGCGGTAGGCCTGCTGAGCGGCAACAGCAAGCCGACAGACGATGACATCGACGAACACATGAGCGGCAACGTCTGCCGCTGCGCGACCTATGTCCGCATCCGCGCCGCCATCCACGAAGCCGCGAACCGGATGGAGGGCTGAACCATGACCATCAGCGCCAATCGCCGCTCTTTCCTCAAGGGCGCCGCCACGCTGTCGGCGGCCCTCGTGATCGGACTGGATACCCGTGGCCAGTGGGCGGCTGCCGCGGAAACCGGTTTCATGCCCAATCCCTTCGTGCGGATTGCGCCCGACGGGACCGTCACCGTCATCCTCAAGCATTTCGAGATGGGCCAGGGCACGACCACCGGCCTGGCGACCCTCGTTGTCGAGGAGCTTGATGCCGACTGGGCGACCGTCGTAACCGAATTCGCACCGGCCGATACGAGCAAGTACGTGAACAAGGCCCTGGGCGTTCAGGGAACGGGCGGCTCCACCGCCATCGCCAATTCCTTCCAGCAGTATCGCGAGGCCGGCGCGGCGGCGAAGTCGCTGCTCGTCCAGGCCGCGGCGAAGGAGTGGAATGTGCCGCCGGACGAGATCGTGGTCTCGGGCGGCAGCCTCAGCCATGGCACCAACACCGCCAGGTTCGGCGACCTGGTCGGCAAGGTGCCGGCCGACGCGACGCCCGACGTCAAGCTCAAGACGCCGGACCAGTTCAGTCTGATCGGAAAGGACCGCCTGCCACGCAAGGACACGCCGGCCAAGATCAATGGCACGGCCCAATTCGCGATGGACACGGCGCCCGAAGGCACGGTGTACGCCGTCGTGCTGCATGCGCCGAAATTCGGCGGGACGGTCAAGTCCGTCGACGATGCGGAAGCCCGCAAGGTCCGCGGCGTCCTCGATGTGCGCCAGGTGCCCACGGGTGTCGCCGTGTATGCCGAACATACCTGGGCCGCGATGCAGGGCCGGGATGCGCTGAAGGTCGAGTGGGATTTCTCCAAGGCCGAAACGCGGTCCTCCGACGCCATGGAAGCCGAATATGCCAGGTCGCTGGACGAGGATGGCCTGGTGGCGAGGAATGACGGTGACGTCGCCTCTGCCCTGGCGTCGGCCGACAAGACCATCGAGGCGGAATTCCACTTCCCCTTCCTCGCCCATGCACCGATGGAGCCGCAGAACTGCGTCGTCCAGATCAAGGACGGCAAAACGACGCTTTGGGACGGAAACCAGTTCCAGACGGTGACCCAGGCGGTGGTTGGCGCCATTTCCGGCGTCGGCGCCGAGAACACGGCCATCCACACCCTTTACGCAGGTGGCTCCTTCGGCCGCCGGGCCAACGCCAATGCCGACTACCAGGCCGAGGCAACCATGGTCGCCAAGGCGCTTGGCAGCGACAGTCCGGTCAAGCTGGTCTGGACCCGCGAGGATGACATTCGCGGCGGCTACTATCGCCCGATGACCAGGCACCGCATCCGCGCGGGCGTCGACAAGGACGGCAAGGTCGTGGCCTGGCACTCGAGCCTGGCCAACAAGTCGATCTTCACCGGCACGCCGATGGAGAAAGTCGCCGTGCACGATGGGGTCGACCATTTCTCCGTCGAGGGGGCAGTCGATACGGCCTATGCCATTCCCAACCTCAGGGTCGATGTCCGCAACATGCAGACCGAGGTGCCGGTCCTGTGGTGGCGCTCGGTAGGCCACAGCCACTCCGGCTACGCCATGGAGGTGGCGATGGACATGCTGGCCGAAGCCGCAGGCCGGGACCCGGTCGAACTGCGCGAGGAGCTGCTCGCGGGCGATCTGCGCCGCCTCGGCGTGTTGCGCCTGGCCGCCGACAAGGCCCGTTGGGGCAGTACCCTGCCCGAGGGCTGGGGCCGCGGCATTGCCGTCCACAAGTCGTTCGACACCTGTGTCGCCGAGGTGGCCGAGGTCTCGGTCAAGGATGGCAAGGTGAAGCTGGAACGGGTGGTCGCAGCCGTGGATGTCGGCATTGCCGTCAACCCGGATGTCATCCGCGCGCAGGTCGAAGGCGCCATCGGTTATGGCCTCGGCCATGTCATGCGGGACAAGATCACCTTCACCGACGGTATGGTCGACCAGTCGAATTTCCCCGACTACATGCCGCTGCGCATGTCCGATATGCCGAAGATCGAGGTGCATATCGTCGAGTCGACCGAGGCGCCGACGGGCATCGGCGAACCGGGCCTGCCGCCGGCCGGTCCGGCTGTCGCCAATGCGATCTTTGCCGCCACGGGCAAGCGGGTCATGCACCTGCCCATGATCGACGACGGCATCGATTTCGCCTGACCGGGAAAAATCGCTGGCTTCCAGTCGCAAGGGCGCGCCTCGAACGGCGCGCCCTTTTTCCGTCCTGCCGGTCGCCCGGGTTTCTGGCATTTGCCCCGGCACGATTGATACGAGTCATGGCGCCACGTGGCGGGATCTGCGGATATGATATTGCAACACCGTCCGCAGGAGACCGATTGCCATGCTCAACCAGGAAACTGAACTCGTCCTTCCGCTGGAAGACGTTCGCCGTACAGACGTCGCCCGTGTCGGGGGAAAGAACGCCTCGCTTGGCGAGATGATCGGCACGCTCGCTGAAAAGGGGATTGCCGTTCCGTCCGGCTTTGCAACGACCGCCGATGCGTTTCGCCATTTCATCACCGCCAACGGCCTGAACGAAGCGATTGCCTCGGCCTGTCAGGCCTACGAGGCCGGCGCGGTCAGCCTGGCAGAGACGGGTGCGACGGTACGCACTGCCATCCTGTCGGGCGGCTGGCCCGACGACCTCGCTGCTGCCATCCTGGCCGCCTATGATCGCCTCTGTGCCGCGCGCGGTGGCGAACCGGTCTCCGTCGCCGTGAGATCCAGCGCCACCGCCGAAGACCTGCCGGATGCCAGCTTCGCCGGCCAGCAGGAAACCTTCCTCAACATTTCCGGCCGCGACGCACTGCTCGATGCGTGCAAGCGCTGCTATGCCTCGCTGTTTACCGACCGCGCCATCAGCTACCGTCAGGCCAAGGGCTTTGACCAACTCGCCGTCGCGCTCTCCATCGGTGTCCAGCTCATGGTGCGCTCCGATATCGGCGGCTCCGGTGTCATGTTCTCCATCGACACCGAGACCGGTTTTGACAAGGTGGTGGTCATCAACGCGGCCTGGGGCCTCGGCGAAAATGTCGTGCAGGGCGCCGTCGATCCGGACGAATATGTCGTCTTCAAGCCCTTCCTGGCCGATCCGAAGCTCGTGCCCATCGTCGAGAAGACGCGCGGCGCCAAGACCATCAAGATGATCTACGGCAAGGGCGACCAGCCGACCCGCAACGTGCCGACCTCGAAGGTCGAGCGCGCGGCCTTCGTGCTGTCGCAGGAGCAGATCCTCGCCCTTGGACGCTGGGCCGTCACCATCGAGGACCACTATGGCTGCCCGATGGACATGGAATGGGCACTGGACGGCGAGACCGGCGAACTCTTCATTGTCCAGGCGCGGCCCGAGACGGTGCAGTCGGCCCGCGATCACGGGTCGATCAAGGCCCATGCCATCGCCAGCCATGGCGCGGTGCTGACCAAGGGCCTGAGCATCGGGGATTCGGTCGTCGCCGGACAGGTCTGCCTGATCGAGAGCGCCGCCGACATTGCCGATTTCATCGACGGCTCCATCCTCGTCACCGGCACGACCGATCCGGATTGGGTGCCGGTGATGAAACGGGCGGCCGGCATCATCACCGACCATGGCGGGCGCACGTCCCATGCCGCCATCGTCAGCCGCGAACTCGGGCTGCCGGCCATTGTCGGCACCGGCAACGCGACCGCCATCCTTCACACCGGCCAGGACGTGACGATTTCCTGCGCCGAGGGTGATCAGGGCTTCGTCTACGAAGGCACGGCCGACTATTCCGAGACGACGTTGCGGCTGGAGGATATCCCGGCGACCAGGACGAAGGTCATGCTCAACATGGCCAATCCCTCGGCCGCCTTCCGCTGGAACCAGTTGCCGGCCGATGGTGTCGGCCTGGCGCGGATGGAATTCGTCATCTCCAACCACATCCGCGTCCACCCGATGGCCCTGCTGAAGTTCGACTCGCTGGAGAACCCGGATGACAGGGCCGAGGTCGCTTCCCTGACGGCCGGCTACGACGACAAGGCGGAATATTTCGTCGATCGCCTGTCCCGCGGCCTGTCGCGCATCGCCGCGACGGTCTATCCGAAACCGGTCATCGTCCGCATGAGCGATTTCAAGACCAATGAATACGCCGGCCTTCTCGGCGGCCGCCAGTTCGAGCCGGTCGAGGAGAACCCGATGATCGGGTTCCGTGGCGCCTCGCGCTATTACTCGCCGCAGTACCGTGACGGCTTCGCGCTGGAATGCCGGGCCATCCGCCGCCTGCGCGACGAGATGGGCTTCACCAACGTGATCATGATGATCCCCTTCTGCCGCTCGACGGCCGAGGCAGACCGCGTGCTCGAAGTCATGGCGGAGAACGGCCTGCGGCGCGGCGAGAACGGGCTTCAGGTCTACGTCATGTGCGAGATCCCGGCCAATGTCGTGCTCGCGGGCGCCTTTGCGCAGCGCTTCGACGGGTTTTCCATCGGCTCCAACGACCTGACCCAGCTTACCCTTGGCGTCGATCGCGATTCGGAGGTCCTCTCGGACCTGTTCGACGAGCAGGACGAGGCCGTCAAGTGGATGATCGCCAACGTCATCCGCGAGGCCCACGCGGCGGGCGCCAAGGTCGGCCTGTGCGGCCAGGCACCGAGCGATCACCCGGCGTTTGCCCGCTTCCTGGTCGAATGCGGTATCGACTCCATATCGGTGACGCCCGACAGCTTCATTCGGGTCAAGGAGCAGGTCGCGGCCGCGGAAAAGGCCCGCTGACCGCTCGCGGACTTGAAAGACAACCGGGCCGCCTTCCGGGAGACATGGTCTCCGCATGTGGAAGGCGGCCCGGTGCCGGGGGCAACTATTGACCCTTGCGGCCGGCCATCACGCCGAGCGTTTCCAGGGCAATGGAAAAATCGGTCTTCAACCAGCTCCACAGGGAATCGATCCTGAGCGCGTAGGCATGGTCCCAGCCGACCTTGGAACGGACATCCTCGATGCTTTCATCGTAGCCTTGGCGCACCTGCGCCAGGCCCGTGACGCCTGGAAGGATGCCATAGGTTCGCTCGACATAGAGCGGGATGCTCGTTTCGAGCTTGCCGAAAAAGACCGGGCGTTCCGGCCGCGGCCCGATCAGGGACATGTCGCCACGCAGCACGTTGACGGCCTGCGGCAGTTCGTCCAGGCGCGTGCGTCGCAGGAAGCGGCCGACCCGCGTGATGCGGGGATCGCCCTTGGAAGCCCAGGCGGCGCCGTGGCGTTCGGCATCCTGTCGCATGGTCCGGAACTTGATCAGGTCGAACAGTTCCGTCCGGTCTGACAGTGCCCGGCCGACGCGCAGTTGCCGGTAGAAGATCGGGCCGCGGCCTTCGAGCGCGATGGCGAGAGCCACCGGAACGAACACGATGGCGAGCACCGCCAGCAACACCAGGGAACCGGCGACATCGAAGATCCGCTTGGCGATGCGAACGGAAACCGGCAGCGCATGGCCCGCGAGGTCCTCGGAGCGACGGCTCCATCGTCCGCGAACGTTGAACCGCCCGCAGAGCCACAACAGCGCCCCCAAACCGCTGGCGGCATACCCGGCGAGGACCGTTGCCGCCACGGTCTGGAACCGCGACCGGCGGTCTTCCGCCACCGAGAGGCTGCTCAGCGCGAACAGCATGCCAGCCCATGCGAGGGCCGCGGGCGCGATGTAGGCCGGTCGTGTCAGGCCCAGCAAGGTTGCCGAAACGAACGCGATGCATAGCAGCAGCGGCATGATCGCCCGCAGGCCCTTGCCTGAGAGGAAAGCAAAGGCCAGCCCGGGCCGCCGCGGATCGGCCAGCCGGAAGAGCCGGACCGCCTGCTGCAGGTTGCCCGCACCGATGCGCAAGCGCCTTGCCATTTCCTGCCCGGGCCGTGTCCGTTCCCGCTCCCGCACGGAAATGGCCGGGTGAAGCACCCCGCGATATCCTTGCGCGATGATCGCCATCGGCAGCACGAAATCGTCGTTGATGGTGTCCGCCGGCAACGGCCGGAAGGCACTGCGGCGAAAGACGTGGAAAGCGCCCGAAAATCCGACGGGCGATCCCAGCGCCGCCTCGGCTGCCCGCAACCGGTTCTGCGTCATCCAGTAGCGCCGTTCGCCCGGCGTACCGTTCTCCGCGCAATCGTAGAGACCGCCGACGACACCCACGCCGCCATCCGCCATCGCCCTCGCGGCCGCTTGCAGCGCGTTGGCCGACAGGTCCGCCGAGGCGTCCGACAAGGCCACCAGTGGCGTCTCCGCTTCCGCGATGGCCTCGTTCAGCACCGCTATCTTTCCCCGGTTGGCCGGATGAACGATCACGCGGGCATCGATGCCGCGATCCGTCAGAAGGCTCAGCGCCTGCCGGGCAACCGCGTCCGTCCCGTCGGTCGAGCCGTCGCAGTGCACCCGCACGCGCAGCCGGTCGGCCGGATAGTCGAGCGCGGCGATGTTGGCGATCTTCTCCGCCATCATGCGCGCCTCCTGGTAGGCGGCCACGATTAGCGTGACCGCCGGCCATTCGGCCGGATCCGGGTCTCGCCCGCCGGCCGGTCCGGGCATGGACAGCAGGCTGAGCGGATAGAGCAGGTGATGGTGAACGACCGCCAGCGAGGACGTCCAGAAGAGGGCCTCAAGCATGGCTCACCTCCAGCGCCCGGTAGGCGTCGCGGGTTTCCGAGAACGAGAGGTTGGCCTGGATGAAAGGCCGCGGATCGCCGGCAGGCAGGCCTTCGAGGTGGCGCAGAAGGGCATCGGCCAGCCGCCACGGTTCGCGGTCGCTGAGTGTCAGCGCCAGTCCGGTATCCGGGCACAATCCGTCGCGCACGCCACCGACATCGCTGGCGACGACGGGAACACCGCAGGCCTGCGCCTCCAGCATCGACAGCGGCAATCCCTCGGAGCGGGATGGCAGGCAGAAGAGGTCCAGCGCCGGGTAGATCGCGTTCGAACGGTCGGTCCGCCCGGGCATGATCACCCGCTCCGACAGTCCGAGCTCGCAGATCCGCTCGGTCAGCCGCCATCGTTCGCTCCCCTCGCCCCAGATGACCACCATCACGTCTTCGGGAAGGTAGCGTGCTGCCTCGACCATGCGATCGAAGCCCTTGACGTGTTCAAGGCGGCCGAGACAGCCGATGAGCCGCTTGTCTGTCGGCAGTCCGAGCCGCATGCGTGCCTCGTCCTTGCGGACCGGGCGAAACGCGTCGCAATCGACGCCGTTGGGAATGACGCGGAACGAAAAGCCGGTTCGCTTGCGCGCCGCATTCGCAACGACACGCGACACGGCCACCCTGTGGGGCCGGTAGAGCGCAAGGGCGCCGCGCACGAGGAGGCGCCGGCGCCACTGGTCAAGGTGCCAGGCATCGTGCTCCACGTGCGCATAGGTGTTGATGCCGGCAAGGCGTGTTGCGGCACCGCCATAGACCAGCGGGCCGGCGTGATGGGTCACGACGCTGCTGGCCTTGATCTGGCGAAGCCGCCTGGCAAGCCGGAACGGAAGCCTGACATCGACGCCGGGGCACTTGCCGAACGCATCGAGACGGGTCGCCACCGCCCCGATCTTCGGCCAGGCATCGGCGAGCGTGCCGATCGTGCCCTCGAGGCTGAAGACATGGATATCGGGCGCTTCCGCCAGCGCGAGGACGAGGTGCTCGATTCCCCCTGGCGCGAAATTCTGGATGATGTGGACCTGCGTCACTCAACGCTCCCTTGCGCAACTGCTTCGCCCTCCGGTTGGCAAGGAGCGTGCCAGTTGCCGGTGCCCGGAAATGCCGCGTCCTGCCCGCAAATTGCGATAACCGGCGGCCGATTGCGATTGCAGATTGCAAAGCGCTTCCATTTTTGCGCAGCCTGGGCGCCCCTTTTGACGGGAAACGCACTGGCATGGGGCTTGCTGATCGGCAGCCAGACAAAAACGGAGATCTGCCATGCCGACGACAATCACCATTGAAGGCGACCTCGACGCCGCCCGTATCGCCACCATGCGTCCGGAAATGGATTTCATTGCCGGCAGCGACGCCGACGTCCTGTTCGACATGACCCGCTGCCGCTTCATCGACTCGTCGGGCGTCGGTGCCATCGTCTACCTGCACAAGCGCATGCGCGCCCGCGGTTACCGCATCCGTCTCGAAGGCCTGCAGGGTCAGCCGCTCAAGCTCCTGCGCCACCTTGGCATAGCCGGCCTTCTCTCCGGCGATGCACGCACGGCAGCGTGACCGCGATGCGCATCATCCGCCCGACCGCTCTTCTGGCCCTCATGGCGGCTGTCGCAGGATGCGCGTCACCCTGGCCGCCGGAGGCCCGCGGTGGCGCTGCCGATCGTCTCGGCACGGCGCCGCGCGACTACGAGCAGACGCGGCAGACCCTCGACCGGGCAGTCCGGACCGGAACCATCGCGCCGGCCAGGGCCGCCTTAGCCCGCGAGCGCCTGTCGCTGGCGATCCGCGAACAGGCCGCCGGCCTCGCCGCCGACGCGGATGCCGATGTGCTGGCGGTCTCGATCTCGCTCGGCGGCGCCGACATCCCGTCCGCCAGCGGACACCAGACATGCCTGAAGGCACCCTGCAACTGAACGGAAGACCCGCCATGTCCATCCTGTCGACCATCCGCACCCTGCTGCTGTTCCTGGCCCTGTTCGCGGTCATGCCGGCAACGGCCGGCGAACCGGTGACACTGCGCATCGGTGATACGCTCGCCCTTCAATTGCCCGGCGAAGAGACGCTGACCGGTGATTTCCCGGTCGACCGGCAAGGCGAGATCACGCTGCCCGAGATCGGGCCGCTGAAGGTCGCCGGCCTGGAACTGGACAAGGCAGGAGCGCTGATAAGGAGCCGGCTCGCGGCGGTCTTCCGCGACATCGAGCGATTGTCCGTGCGCATCGGGGAGCGCAAGCTCTTCGTCGCTGTCGCCGGACAGGTCAGGAAGCCCGGCACGCTGGAACTGCCCGGCGACGCCACGGTCGAGGTTGCCATTGCCGAGGCTGGCGGCATTTCCGCCGGGGCCCAACTCGACCGGATGAAAGTCGTTCGCGGCAGGAAGGAAATCGTCTTCGACTACAAGAAATACATGGATACGGGCGACCGCTCGATCCTGCCGAAGCTCCAGCCGCTCGATATCGTCTTCGTCCCCATCTCGCCCCTCACCGGCAACGTCTTCATGGATTTTGACGCCGAGACCCTGTCGCGCGCCGGCGACGGAGCCGAAAACGGCGGCTCGGTGCGAATTTTCGGAGAGGTGCAGCATCCGGCGCAGTTCGCCTACAAGCCGGAAATGTCGATCGTCGACCTGATCATGCGGGCCGGCGGCGTCACCCGCTATGCATCGGTGGAACAGATCCGGGTGATCACCGACAAGGGACCGGTGCTGTTCAACCTCCAGGCCTACCTGGACAGTGGCGATTCCAAGCTTCTGCCGGAGTTGAAGAAGGGGGCGACGGTCTTCGTTCCCATCGTTGCCGAACAGATCAGGCGCGGCAAGCACACGGTCTATGTCATGGGCGAAGTGGCCAAGCCCGGGGCGTTCGAAGCCCAGGACGGCGCAACCTTCATCGATATCCTCGCCAATTCGGGCGGCCCGACCCGCTTTGCGGAGACACGCCAGCTCCGGATCATCCGTGCCGGCGGAAAGGTGGAAATGTTCGACCTTGTCGCCTTCACCGAGGGCAAGGTGACCGACATTCCGCTGGTCAGGCCCGGCGATGCGATCCTCGTTCCGGAAAAGACGGAAACGCAGGAACCCTCCTGGCTCAGGATCCCCACCACCCGGGCCGTGCAGCTGATCGGCGCGGTCAACAAGCCCGGCCGCTACGAATGGTCCGACGATATGAGCCTCTTCGATCTCATCTCCAATGCTGGCGGACCGACCGGCCAGGGTGATCTCTCCGCCATCCGCATTCTCCAGCGCGCCGGCGATACGGCTAGACCGGTCCTGTTCGACATGAGGGCCTACCTTGAGAACGGCGGCCGCGAGGACACCGTGCCCGCCATCCACGCTGGCTACATCATCGAGGTGCCCGAACTGCCGGTCGATCCATCCGACAACAAGTCGCTATGGGTCCGCCAGGGCGCCGACCGGTCCATTTACATCATGGGGGCAGTCGGCGCGCCGGGCCGCTACGCGTTCAACGCATCGCTTGGCTTTCTGGACATTCTGGCTGCCGCCAACGGACCGGCCGGCAATGCCGACCTTCGCCATATCCGTGTCTCCCTGCGCGGAGAGACCGACGCGGAACCCGTTCACGTCGATCTCTCCCGCTACATGGAAACCGGCGACGAGCGCCTGCTCCCCCGTCTTCAGCCGGGCGACATGATTTATGTTCCGGCGCAGGATCGCGACTGGATCGATGTCGATACCGCCGAGACCGTCCGCGTCCTCGGCGCCGTGGCCAAGCCCGGCCGCTATACCTTTTCCAGCCGGATGAACATTCTCGACCTGCTGGCCCAGGCGGGCGGCCCGTCCGACAGCGCGTTGCAGGACCGGATCGTCGTGGTCAACATGGGTCGCGAGGTCCGCGCCTTTCACTTCGACCTTCTGGCCTTCACGCGGACCGGCGACGCCCGCAAGCTCCCGGTCGTCCGTCCCGGCGACACCGTCTACGTGCCCGACAAGACCCAGAGCCAGTGGGCGAGAGTGATGACCACGGTCAAGGACGCGGCCCAGATCGTCGGCCTCGTGGCCGCCGTCGCCGCACTTTGAGGAGACAGGCCCATGATTTCCAAGAGCCGGGACCTTGCCGCCCAGCGCGCCTATTCCGCCACGCTCGGCCGTGGCGCCCGAAGCCTCGCCGTGACCGGTTCGCAGCCCGATGCAGGGTCCTGCGGCCTGGCCGAGGATATTGCCGCCGCCGGCGCTGCCTTCGGCAAGCGCGTCCTCCTCGTTCGCGCGCGGCTCCGCCACTCCGGCGAACCGATGGGCGAGGATATCGCCACGAGCACCGAAGCCATATGGAAGACCTGCCGTACAGCCGGCAACATGCTCTGGACCATCGATGTCCCGGCCGGCACCGAACTGCACGCACTGCTGAACGACGGACAGCGGCTGGCGCTGGCTGTCGCGGACTGGCTGGAACGGTTTGATGCCGTTGTCTTCGATTGCCCGCCCTTCGAAACCGCGCAGCCGGCGATCTACACGCCCCTGACGGCCTCGGCCGCCGAGGCGGTCGTGCTGGTCACGCTGCCCGGCACCGTGCCCCGTGCCGGCATGGAGGAAGTTCTGAAATGGCTGACGGAATCCGGCGCGGTCGTTTCCGCGCTGGTTCTCAATGACAGGCTCAACCCGACGCTCGCCCAGGAGATGATACGCGAGGTCCGGCGGTTCCAGCGGTTCCTGCCCCATCTTGTCGCCTGGATGACCCGCAAGGTCGAGGGCTGGCCGGCCCTGAACATGCACCATTGAGGTTCGCGATGATCCTGCACTACCTCGACGCCCGTTATGTCGGCGGCATCGAAACCCATGTCGAAACGATTGTCCGCGAGCAGCGCCGGACGGGTCACGATGCCCGCGTTCTCCTGCACGACGTCTACGAGGCCAGTCCTGCCCACGAGCGCTTTCTCGCCTCCGGACTGCCCGTGATCGTTGCCGGCGGATTCGCCGGCCTGTGCCGGTGGCTGCGCGTCATGGCCCCCGGCCTGCTCCACACCCATGGCTACAAGGCCGGCATCCTCGGCCGCCTCGGCGCCCGCGTCTCCGGTGTCCCGGTCGTGTCGACCTTTCATGCCGGCGAGCGGGCACCGGGCATGGTCGGCCTCTACCAGGCGATCGACGAGCAGACGTCGTTCCTGGGAACCCGGCTGGCGGTATCCCGCGACATCGCACTCAATCTGCCGGGGCCCTCCACCCTGATCCGCAATTTCGTCACCCCGGCAGAAAGCCCCAGGCCGGAACCGCTGGAACCGGTCTTCCTGTTCGCTGGCCGCCTGTCGCCCGAAAAGGGGCCGGACCTGTTCCTGAAACTCGCGCAGATGCGCAGCGAGGCCGGCGACTGGCGCCTTCTGGGGGACGGCCCGATGCGCGAGGAACTGGTCCTGTCGCTCTCCAGCCCGGCGGTGATGGAGGGTTTCGCCATGAACATCACCCCTTGGCTGGAAAAGACGACCGCCCTGGTCATGACAAGCCGGAAGGAAGGCCTGCCCATGGCTGCCCTTGAAGCCATGGGGCTCGGCGTCCCCGTCATCGCGCCCGCCATCGGAGCACTGCCGGGCCTGATCCGCGACGGTGTGAACGGCTTTCTTTACCCGGCCGGCGACATGGATGCCGCGGCACGATGCCTGGATCGGCTGACGGCCTTGCCGCGGGACCGGCGCCAGGCCATGAGCGAAGACGCCATCGCGACAATTCGCGCGCACTACTCCCCGAAAACCGCCCTGCCCGCCATCATGCAGGCTTATCTCGACGCGGGCTATCGTCCGCGCGACAAGGCCGCCTGACGGGTTTCCGGCTCAGCGGCGCGCTGTCTCGCCTTGTCTTGCCTCGGCCGGCATCAGTCCGCCTCGAAGAGCGCGAAGGTCCAGTCGTCCGCGGGCCGGGATCCGAAAGCCAGCCTTGCGGCCGCCTCGATGGTGTTCGCTGCGGCATCGAGGGGCATGGCACACGACCGCAACAGGGCGGTCGCAACCGCATCCGGCATGCCTTCGAGCGTGGCGCTGCTGGCCGGCGCGAGGCCGTCGGTCGCCACGAACAGACGCTCGCCCGGCTTCAGCCGAAGCACGCGCGGACGGGCATTGCATTCCGGCGTCAATCCGGGAAGGTTGCCCTCCAGCATGAACGGTGCGGCGCCATCGCTGGCAAGCAGAAGCGGCGACGGATGCCCGCCCGAGGCCAGTTCCAGCACGCCCCTGCCGACGACATCAATGACGATCACGGTCGCCACGACCTTGCCGACAGCCGGATGGCTCAGCATCGCTTCGGACAGATCGTCCAGGCACTGGTCGGGACCGCGCCATTGCTCGCGCTTCTGGCCCGAGAGAAGACCGCCCAGCATGGCGGACTGGAGCCGCGCGGGCATGCCATGCCCGGCGCAATCGGCCAGGACAAGGCGCTGGCGCGATCCGCATGCGAGGGTCTGTCGGCCAAGGTCGAGAAACGTGTCGCCGCCGCCGGCGCTGGCGCTGGCGCCGCGGGCAACGACGCGGCAGCCGGTCAGGCTCAACGGCTCCAGCGCCGCGATCATCGGCTCCACCTCCCCGGTCAACTGGCGCACGGCCCTGACCGTATGGCCGCGATGCGCGGCGATGGCTTCCGATGCCCGCGCCCGCAGTTCCAGCGGGCGCACCGGTTTCTGCATCACCGAGTGTATGCCGTGCCTCAGGCCGGTCTCGCGCGCCGCGCCGCTGTCATCTGCCGTGATGAAGATCACCGGCGTGTTGAGGTCCGGCACGGTATCCAGCAACGTCGCGACGTCACCGTCGCCAAGGTTGTAGTCGGCGACGATCAGGTCGAACTGGCTGTCTGCGATGATCGCCCGGGCTTCGGCCAGCGATCCCGCCGCGCTCACTTCGGCGATCTTGGACAGCAGCGCGATGTAGAGCCCGCGCGTCGCATCATCGTCCTCGATGACGAGAATGGCCGGCCGCCCGTGAGCGCCGAGCGACCGCGTGAATGTCCAGAGATTGCCATGGCGGCAGTCATAGGCCAGGTCGTCGGTGGACTGGCGCACCAGCCAGAGGCCACGCCCGCCTTCGGCCATCGGGTCCATCGGCCCGATGCCGCAGGTCGTCCAGGCCCGCTCGAAACCGCTGAACGGCGATCCGTCGTCACGGAACTCGACCCTGAAGCGTCCGCCCTCCAGGTGAAGCTGGACGTCCATTTCTGTCGGCTTGCGCGATGCATGGCGAACCGCGTTGGTCGCGATCTCGGCAAATGCCAGCTCCAGCTCCTCCAGCGCCTGGCGGGCCTCGGTCTGCCGGAACGCCTCGCAATTGAACACCTGGCGCATGCGTGCGACCGTTTCCAGCGTTCCCTGCCCTTCCATCCGCGCGATCAGCATGCTCACGCCCTCCCCGGGTATCCGCCGGCCCTCAGCGCGGCGGCGAGCATTTCGTGCATGTTTCGGCGCGTCGGGTCCTGCAGCAGCGCGCCAAGGCGCCAGGACAGGGCCTTACCACGGCGACCGCATATCTGCGCCTGTTCCGCCTTTACGGCAGCCAGCCGGGCACGCGCCTGGCGCCGGGCGCCATGCGTCATGCCGGGATGATCGTAGCGGCGAAGGATACGCTCCATCGCGTCGATACGCGCACGCCGGTTCGAGGTCTCGCTTCCGGACCGGACCAGGTAGTTCGCGCCGATGCGCGTCGAGACGCCGACCGCTCCGCGTTCCGCCAGGCGCAACCACAGGTCCCAATCCTCCGCCGACGGCAGATCTTCCGCAAATCCGTTTGCATTTCGCAAGATTTCGCGTTTCGCAACGACGGTGGACGTCCCCGCCAGGTTGCAGCCGAGCAGGCGCGGGAGCGGATCTTCCAGCAA
Source organism: Zhengella mangrovi (assembly GCF_002727065.1). Taxonomy (GTDB): domain Bacteria; phylum Pseudomonadota; class Alphaproteobacteria; order Rhizobiales; family Rhizobiaceae; genus Zhengella; species Zhengella mangrovi. The sequence continues at coordinate 18,596 of NZ_PDVP01000003.1, forward strand.
GTGGAACGCTGTATCGGACCGGGCCATGAACGCCGGCTTCCAGTATTCGAAGGCCGTTCCGAGCGACCGCCCGGTCACATCGAGATGGCGGTAATCGGTAAAGGTGAACGCGACCTCCGGATGAGCACGATGGAAAGCGATATCCCGATCGAGCTTGCCGTCGAGCCATTGATCGTCGGCATCGAGAAAACCGATCAGGTCCGATTGTGCCTTTTCAATCAGGAGGTTGCGTGCACGCGCTGGCCCAAGGCCTCCCCCTTGGAAAACCCGAAGCCAGGGGCGGGTCCGCTGCGCGGTCGCGAGCCACTCAGCCGTTCCGTCGGTCGATCCGTCGTCCAGGAGCAGCACCTCGACCGGCTCGACCGCCTGCGCCTCCACCGAAGCGATGGCAGCCGGCAGGAAGGCCGCCGCGTTGTAGGCGGGAATGACGACCGAGCAGAGCGGCTTGGACATTTTCGATATCTCCACGGTTTGAAATTGGCAATGCCGCAGGCGGCATTTGGCATCGCCCTTGCAAAGCGGGTGCCGAGTGCAAACCGGGGAACCCCATGAAGACGATCGCCTACGTCCTGACCGATTTTCCGGTCCTGTCCGAAACCTTTGTCGGAAACGAAATCCGCGCCATGCAGGCCCACGGCCATCGCGTCGTCCCCTTCGTCTTCCACTTGCGGGATGGGCCGGCCCAGCCGGCGGACCGGGAGATCGCGGCCAGGGCTCACACGATAGGGCGCATTGCCGTTTCGGCCGCCTTCCGCGTGGCCCCTCTGGCCTGGCGCAGCCTGTCGCTCGTCTGCCGGCAGAAACGCCTGCCCCGCCGGTCCCTTCTTTGGACCGGCATGAAACTGGCCGGCGCGATCCGCGACGCGAAATGCGATCATATCCACGCTCATTTCGCCGGCGGCGCCGCGGCCCATGCACTCGTTGCCGGGCGGATCACGGACCTGCCCGTCAGCTTCACCTGCCATGGCCACGACATTTATGCCGAGCCGGAAGACCTGGAAATCAAGCTCGCCGAGGCCGACCGGGTGGTCGCCGTGTGCCGGGACATGGAAGACGACCTGAAACAGATCGCTCCGAACGCCGCTATCAGCGGGATTCCCTGCGGAACCGATACCACCCGTTTCGAACCGCGCCCCGAGACCGAGCACGACAACGGGCGGTTTCTCTTCATCGGCCGCCTCGTCGGCCAGAAGGGCATCGACGACCTGTTGCGCGCGCTCCGGCTGCTGGAACGCACGGTTCCCATCCGCCTCGACATCGTCGGTGAAGGCCCCCTGCACGAGACGGTATCGCGCGAGACGGAGTTCATCAACCAGCGCGGATTTCACGAAATCCGGCTGCTGGGACAACGCAACGCGGACTGGCTTCAGGCCGAGGGACCGCGCTATCGCGGTGTCGTCCTTCCCTTCAAGACCGCTGCCGACGGCAGCCGGGACACCGGCCCGCTGGTGGTCAAGGAGGCCATGGCCCTGGGCCTGCCGGTGGTCTCCACGGCCTTCATGGGGGTCAAGGAAACGGTTACGGAAGAAACGGGATTCCTCGTGCCGCCGGCCAGCCCGGACGCCCTCGCCTGCGCCATGGCGCAACTGGCGACCATGCCGGACGAACACCGTCGCCAGATGGGCCAGGCCGGCCGGAAGCGCGTTTGCGAACACTTCACGCTGGCCGCGCAGGCCCGCGCCCTGTCGGGTATGGTCGAGGCCGCCTGAGCCATGCGCCTCACCGGTCCGCTCGCCAGCTTTTTCGTCTACGGGATTGCCATCGTCCTGATGAAGGGCTTCTCGCTGATCACCATACCGCTTCTCGCCTGGAAGCTCCCGCCAGCTGACTTCGGCGAACTCGACCTGTCAGCAAGCATTGTCGAGTTCGTCGCTCTTTTCTCCGCGCTCGGCATGACCGAACTTGTCTACCGCTTCTGCGCCGGCGAAACGCCGGAAGAGCGCCGCTCCCTGTCGGAACTGGCGGGGACAGGCGCGATTGCCATCGCAATCCTGTTGCTGCTGGTGCAGGCGCTGGCGGACCCGCTGCGCCAATGGTCGTCCCTGTCCGTTTCGCCCGTGGCGTTTCGCCTGGCGCTCGCCGGCGCCGGCATCACCGCTCTCATCGAGACACCGCTTGCCTGGCTGCGCCTGCGTGACCGGCCGCTGGCCTTCCTCGGCTTCATCCTGCTGCGCGCCGTGGCGCAGATCGCGCTCGTCTGGACGGTTCTCGGGCTTGGAATGGGGGCCTCCGGGGTTCTTGCCGCCAACGCGTCGATCGACCTCCTGGTGGCCATGGTTCTGGTCACCGCTTTCCTCCGCGAAAACGGCATGGCAATGTCCCCGGTGATGCTGCGCCGCATTGCCGCTTATGGCCTGCCCATCGTCCTGTCCGGCCTGTGCATGTTTGCCCTTGGCGCGGCAGACCGCTGGTTCATCGCCGGTGCCGTGACCCGCGCTGACATGGCGCAATACGCCATCGCCGCCAAGCTCGCCCTCGCCACGGCCCTCGTCGTCCAGCCCTTCGGCCTGTGGTGGTACCCGCGCCGGCTTGCCATGCTTGCCCGCCCGGGTGGGCAGGAGGCCAATGCCAACGCCTGGCTGGCCGGCCTGGCCATACTGTCGGGTGGCGCGGTCGCGGTTCACCTCGCCATGCCCGCCTTCGTGCGGATGGCCTTGCCGCACTCCTACGCCGCCTCCCTCCATTGGCTCCCCTGGCTGATCGGCGTGATCGCCTTGAACGAACTGGTCAGCCTGTCCAACGCCGGCGCCTACATGCGCGCGAACACGCTGGCCGTGCTTGCCGTCAACGGGGCGGCGGCGGCGCTGGCCATTGCCGCCTATGCCCTGCTCATCCCGGCCTGGGGTCTCGCCGGCGCGATCGCCGCGACCTGGATCGCGCAGGCTTTCCGGCTGGCGGCCTTCATCGTCCTGTCGCGCCGCGAAGCGCCGGTCCCGCTGGTCTCGAAATCCGCCGTCATGATCGTGTCCGCCGCGGCATGGCCGGCCATCCTGCTTCCCGCCGACGCCGGACTGGCATTGACCGCGACCGCCGTCCTCGCTGCACCGACACTGGCTTTCCTGGCCCTTGCCGTCTCGAGGCCCGGCCTGCTTCGCCGGGTGCATGTCCATGCGCTCCGTGCATGACCTGCGCCCGCGGGTGCACCTGCCGGACGGCCTGAGCGCCAGGGGCCTGGCGGTCGGCCTGGGCCTGGCGTTCGTTTCCGTGCTGCCGACCCTGGCGATATCGCACCCCGCGCTGGTGCTTCCGCTGGCCGCCGCGCCGCTCGGCCTCATCATCATGATGCGCATTCCGGTCTGGCTGGTCCTGGGCTTTGTCGCCTTCACCTTCTTCCGGCTTCACGAGGCTTTTCCCTTCCTGCTTCCGTTCCGTATCCCGCAACTTCTGGCGCTGCCGACGCTGCTGGTGCTCGTCTGGCATATCGGCGTCATGAAGAAGATCCGGCCCTTCTGGGGCGGACAACTGACCGCCTTCGCCATCTTCTTCGCCCTCGTCACCATCGGCCTGCCCTTCGCCTCGAACCCTGGCATCGCCATCGCCTACTGGAGCGGCGCCTATGTGAAGATCGCCATCATGACGATTTCCATCGCCTGGTTGTTGCGCAACCCGTCCGATTTCCAGCTTGCTGCCCGCGTCATCGTCGTTTCCGGAGTGGCCGTTTCCATCGTCGCCATCTCCAACAAGCTGGCCGGCATCGGTCTTGTCGAAGGCTCCCGCGTCACCATCGGACGCGAGATCGGCTCCGTGCTGGGCGACCCGAACGACCTGTCCCTGGTTCTCACCTTTCCGCTTTCCTTCGCCGTTTCCATGGCAACGGCCCGTGGCGGCTGGGTGAACAGGATCCTCGGCGGCCTTGGCAGCGCCCTGATCATCTGGGCGGTAATCTGCACCCAGAGCCGGGGCGGTCTTCTCGGCATCGTCGCCGTCTTCGGGGTTACCGGCCTGCGCATCATCCGCTCCAAGGTCGTCCTCGGCGGAATTGGCGGCCTCGGCCTGCTGGTGCTGTTCGCAGCCGCCGGCATATCCGACCGGTCGTCGGGCGGCGCGGCCGAGGACGGCATCGATGAAAGCGCCATGGGGCGCATCTGGGCCTGGACGGCAGCCTTCAACATGTCCATGGCACGGCCGCTGAACGGCGTCGGCCTCGACAATTTCATTCCCAATTTCTGGCTCTATACGCCCCACTGGACCGGGTTCAACAAGGCCGTCCACTCCACATGGTTCGGTGTTCTCGCCGAAACCGGCTGGCCTGGCTTCTTCACCTTCGTCGCCATGATCATCGCCACGGCCCGCGTCGCATTCCGCGCCTCCCGCATCCTTCGGCGCGAGAATGCGCCCATGCCGGTACAGGTCGCGGCCTTCTCCGTCACCTCCGGGATTGCAGGCTTCTGCGTGTCGGGCACCTTCCTGACCCAGGGCTTCACCTGGCCGGTCTACATCCTGCTGGCGATCGCCTCGGCCGCTTCCCACTTTGCGAAAACCTTTGCAGATGGCGAAGAGCAACCGGCCCCCAAGCCGCAAATCCGCATCGTCAACCGGCTTCCGGAGCCCGTTTCGGCTGGCACGCTTCCTGCTCGTCACCCGGAAGACAGAGCGACCGAACCCGGGAAAGGATCCTGACCATGTGTGGAATTTTCGCCGTCGCCGGGACCGCCGACGCGGCCCCCCTCCTGATGGAAGGGCTGACGCGTCTCGAGTATCGCGGCTATGATTCCGCCGGCCTTGCCGTCCAGCAGGGAAGCGAAATCGTGGTGCGCAAGGAAGCCGGCAAGGTGTCGTCGCTGCAGGGCCTGCTTGCCAGCGACCCGGTATCGGGCGTCACCGGCATTGCCCACACGCGCTGGGCCACGCACGGCGCGCCAGCGACGGTCAATTCCCATCCCCACGTTGCCGACGGCATCGCGATCGTGCACAACGGCATCGTCGAGAACCATGCCGCGCTGCGCGCCGAGCTGGCGGCCCGCGGCGCCCGTTTCGTCAGCCAGACCGACACCGAGGTCATTCCCTGGCTCGTCCGCATGGCCATGGACAAAGGCGCTCACCCCTTCAAGGCACTGAACCAGGCCGTTGCGCGGCTGGAAGGATCCTATGCCATCGCGATGATGGCGCGCGAAACGCCGGGCGAGATCTATGCGACGCGCAACGGCAGCCCCCTCGTCGCCGGCCTCGGGGACGGCTGTACCTGCCTGTCCTCCGATCTCAATGCCATGGCCGGGCTCGCCGATCGGGCCGTGGCCCTGGAAGACGGCGACTCCGCCCGCATCTCCGCGAATGAAATCGATATCCGCGACAGGGCCGGGCGGCCGGTCAACCGCCCCCTGCTCGAAGTGCCACGCGCCAGCCATGCGTTCGACACCGGCGGCCACAGCCACTTCATGGCCAAGGAAATCTACGAGCAGCCCGCGGTCATCGACCAGATCAACCGCCTCTACAGGGACCGGTCGCTGCTCGACCAGCTCTTCTCGCTCGACGCCGCTCGGATCCGCCGCATCAATTTCGTCGCCTGCGGCTCTTCCTTTCATGCCGCCTCGGTCGCCCGGCACTGGATCCAGTCCATGTCCGGCATCGAGTGTACCGTCCATGTCGCATCGGAATACCGCTACGAGGCCCTGCCGCGGATATACCCTGGCGAAGTGGCGATCCTTGTCTCGCAGTCCGGCGAAACCGCCGACACGCTCGCCGCCCTCGAACGGCTTCGCCGCCTCGGAATGCCGGTCATCGCCATCGTCAATGAATCCGGGTCGACCATGGCCAGGCTGGCCGACATCACGCTTCCGCTCGCCGCCGGGCCCGAGATCGGCGTCGCGTCCACAAAGGCATTCATGGCTCAGCTCGTGGTCATGGCGCACCTGTCGCTTCACCTCGCGCTCCGCCAGGCCTCTCCGACGATCACGGGCCGTCTGCGCGACCATCTCCTGCGCCTGCCGGCGCTCATCGACGCCGCGCTGCACAACGAGCCGGCCGTCATCGAGGCCGCCAGCGGCCTGGCCGGAGTATCGAGCGCCCTCTTCCTCGGGCGTGGCCCTTTCCAGGCCCTCGCCGCCGAAGGCGCGCTGAAGCTGAAGGAGACCAGCTACATCCACGCCGAGGCCTTCCCCGCCGGCGAACTCAAGCATGGGCCGCTCGCCCTCGTCGACGACGCCATGCCGGTCTTTGCCCTGGCTGGCAGCGACGACCTGCGGCCGAAGCTCGCGTCGAACCTGCGCGAGGTCACCGCCCGTGGCGGCCAGGTCCACGTGATCGGGGACCGCGAATCCATGCTGTCCATGGCCGATGTCGCCAGCGGCATGATGACCGTGCCGCGCGCACCGGAATTCATCCGGCCGATGGTCGCTGCCGTCCCCTTGCAGCTCCTGGCATACCATGCCGCCTGCGTGCGCGGTCTCGACGTCGACCGGCCGCGCAACCTGGCCAAGTCGGTGACGGTCGAATGAACGGCCTGCGCCAATGGGCCAAACAGGGTCGTTCGCCGTTGGCGCGCGCCGCCCGGTCACTGGCACAACGGGCACGCACATGCTCCATGCCGGTTGTTCCGGCCATTCACAGGCGTCTCTACGAAGTGCGGCGCCTGGTCCTTGCTGGCTGGCAAGCAGCCTGGCGCGCCGCCTGGACCACACCGCTGCTCAAGGCACGCTTCGATGGCGATGCGCCAGGGCTTTTCGTCTATGGCGGCATACCGCTGATCATGGGGCCGGTGCGCATCCGCTGTGCCCGGGACGTGCGCATGTCCGGCCAGACCACCATTACCGGGCGGACCGGATCGGCATATCCGCCTGAACTCCTCGTCGGCTCCAATGTCGACATCGGCTGGCAGACGACCATCGCTGTCTCGGGAAAGGTCGTCATCGGCGACAATGTCCGCATTGCCGGACGCGCTTTCCTGGCAGGCTATCCGGGCCATCCGCTGGATGCGGAGGACCGGGCGGCGGGCCTGCCGGACACGCCGGACCAGTGCGGCGACATCGTGCTCGAACGCGATGTCTGGCTTGCCACCGGCGTGACGGTTCTGGCCGGCGTCACCATCGGGCGGGGAACGGTGGTCGGCGCCGGCAGCGTCGTGACCAGGGACCTGCCGCCCTTCGTGCTCGCGGCCGGCTCGCCGGCCCGTGTCATCAGGCATCTGGGCCCCGCCGGGAACCGCGATGCCGCATGATCTCGTCGTCTTTGGCGAGGACTGGGGCCGTCACCCCTCCTCGACCCAGCACCTGGTCCGCCGCCTCGCCGGCGACCGGAACACGCTCTGGATCAATTCGCTGGGCCTGCGCCGGCCGCGGCTGACCCGGCGCGATGCCACCCGGCTCGCAACGAAGGCCGTCAGCCTGCTACGCACGCCACCGGTCCCGGCTGGCAGGACGGATCGCAGCGATCATCCGTTTCGCGCCATCATCGAGCCGCGCGCCGTGTCCTGGCCCGGCTCCCGCGTGGCCGCCGCGATCAATCGCCGGCTCGTCGGGACACAGGTCAACGCGGCGCTCGAACGAAACGGCATGAAGGCGCCCGTCCTTTGGACGTCCCTGCCGACCGCGCTGCCGCTCGTCGGCACCCTGGGCGAACGCGCCGTCGTCTACTATGCCGGCGATGATTTCGCGGCCCTCCACGGGGTCGATCATGGTCCGGTCGCAGCCATGGAACGGGCGCTCGCCGACAGGGCCGATCTCATCCTGGCGGCAAGTCCGGAAATCGCCGAACGGTTCGATCCCGCCCGGACTGTTCACCTGCCCCACGGCGTCGACTTCGGGCTCTTCTCCGGTCCCGCGTCACGGAACGCCGCCTTGCCGGAGGGCAAGACCGCCGGTTTCTACGGCTCGCTCAACGGCTGGATCGATCTGCCGGCGATCGCCGATGCCGCTCGCCGCCTGCCGGGCTGGACCTTCGTGCTGATCGGCCGCATCGAGGCGGACCTCGCCCCGATCGAAGGCCTGGCAAACATCCGCCTGGCACCGCCGGTATCCCATGACAGCCTGCCGTCCTGGTCGCAGCACTGGACCGTGTCCCTCCTGCCCTTCGTGCGAAATCGCCAGATCGACGCGTCGAATCCGCTGAAACTGCGCGAATACCTGGCGGCGGGCCGCCCCGTCGCCGCAACCTATGCCTTTCCGGCAATCCGGGACCTTCAGGCGCCGGTCTCGACACCCGGAACCGGCAAGACCCTGGCCGACGCCATCCTCGAGGCCGAGACAAGAACCGGCGAGGCCCGCGCCTTCGTATCCCGCCTGGCAAACCAGGGCTGGGATGCGCGCGCTGCCCATGTTGCAAGCCTGATCGACGCCCTGTGATCGCGCCGTCATGCATCTTGCCGCACCGGCGGTCCGCCATGGCACGGAACTTGAAACGCACAGGGCGTATCGAGTCAGGAGTTGCCGACCATGAGGTTGAAATCGCTTTTTCCGGTCGCTGTTTTGCTATCTGCAAACACGCTTGCCGGCTGTGCTTCGCAAAACGCGATGACCATGCTGCCCGACGAGGTGAAGCTTGCTGTCGCCGCCGATGCCGCGCGCGCCTCCGTAGCCCCGTCCGACACGGGGATGGCGCCAGCCGGAAGGCCGGCCGCGGCGCAACAGGCCGGCCTGTCTCCGGTCGAAATGGAATACCGGCGGCGCCAGGCCGCAGGCCAGACACTGGCCGCGGCACAGCCGGCCGACGGGCGCCCCGATCCGGTGGCGCTGTTCAATCGGGCCCGCGAAATGCAGGCCCTCAATGTCATGGCGAGCGCACCGGCAGCTTCCCCCCTGCCAACGGCTGCCGAAATGCCTGGCCAGGCACCCGCCGCGGAGGACCGGGCAAACGGTCCAACGCCGCAGGATACCTGGCAGGCAGCGCTCGCCATGAACCAGGCCCGGTCACGGTCCGGCACGCCATCGACAATGCCACCGCAGGAACCGGACCGGGAAGCCGTGACCGCTGCCGTCAAGGACGGGCCAGCCCCCGGCGACATCCTGGAATTCGTCCTTTCCGGTGACGCCCTGACGATCACGGAGGAAGACCGGATGCAATTGCGTCTCAGGGCGCTCGGCGGCCGGAAGGCGCGGCGCATCGTGGTCGGTCGCCTGGATGGAAAGGGGTTCGAAATCCTCTCGCGGGCCCAGGACATCGCCCGGCATGTCGCCGAGGTCACAGGAGGCCAACCGGGCATGGGCTATGACCCGGCCATGAGCGCCGGCGCGGTGCGCGTCGAGTACGAGCCCTTTGCCAGCGGGAGCCGGTAATCTTGGCACGCGATATCCCGAGCCTGCTGCTCCAGGTCGCCGACATCGCCTGGCGCCGGCGCTACCTGATCGTCGTCCCGATGCTGGCATTGCCGCCGGTGGCCTTCGTTGCCGGCGGCTTCGCGCCCAAGGCCTACGTCGCGCGGTCAACCATCCTCGTGCAGGAAACAGCCAAGCTCAACCCGTTCCTGAACGATCTCGCCGTCGGTCCCAACCTGAAGGAGCGCATGCCGGCCCTCAGGACGCTGGTTCATTCCGCCCACATCCTCGAAGCCGTGCTCGAGGACACCGGCGTCATCGCGCCAGACGCCTCGCAGGCCGAACGGGCGACAGCCGTGCGCAGCCTCTCTTCCGCCATCTCCGTGGATCTTGCCGGCAACGATCTGGTCGCATTTTCCATCCGTGGCAGTTCGCCTGCGGGCATGGCCGACACGCTCAGGGCCCTCACCCATCACTTCGTTGACAAGCTGCTTGCGCCGGAGCGCAGTTCGATCATCGACAGCCAGGTCTTCCTCCAGCAGGAACTGAAGTCCCGCGCCATGCGGCTGAAGGACGCCGAAGAAGCCTATGCCCAGTTCAAGCACCGCAACCGTGACCGACTTCCCACGCTGGAAAGCACCCTGGTGACGCGCCTGTCGGCGCTGGAGGAAAAGCTGTCGGAAAACCGGATGGCGATGAAGGCGGCGGAGGCCCAGTTGTCCGATGTCCGCGAGCGGCTGATCGGCACCAACCCCGTGATCGGCCGTATCGAGGACGACATCATGAAGTCCACCCGCCGGCTCGGCGAACTGGAAGTCCGTTACACCAAGGAGCATTCAGCGGTTCAGGCCGAACTGCGCAACCTGCGCCGCCTGAAGGAAGAGCGCGAGGCCCTGATGAACAGCGCCGACGCCATCCAGGGCGCCGACATAGACCGCCTGTGGAACCTGGCCGCGGGCTCGCTCAGCCAGGACGACGGCAAGATCCCGCCGCTGCTGATTTCCCAGATGACGCGGCTGCAGGAAAGCAACTCGCAATACCTCCGCCTGAAGGAGGAAACCGCTGCCATAGAGAAGGAGATCGACACCATTCACACGGCGATCGCCGAAACCGGTCCCGTGCTCCAGGAACAGAAACGCCTGGAAGAGGAAATCCGCCTCGCGCAGGAAAGCCACGACGCGATTTCCAAGCGTTTCGACAACGCGCAGATCACCGGCGCTCTCGGCAAGTTCGAGGCGCCCGAACGCATCAAGGTCATCGATGCGCCGATGGACCCGGTCGTCCCCGTGACACCGGGTCGAATCCTGTTCCTTCTGGCCGGGATCGTTGCGGGGCTGCTGGCGGGCGCCGGCCTGGCCCTTTCCGCCGAACTGCTGGACACACGCCTGCGCCGGCAGCCTGAATTCGAGGCCGTGTGCGATGCGCCGGTGGTCGCACGCTATTGCAACTGACGCGGAGAACCGTCTGCGCGCACCGGCGAGGACGGGCGGTCGATCCCGGCCCGGTCCTTTTCCTCGTCTGTCTTCCAGGTTTCCATTCGCCGGTAGATGGTCGAAGGGCTGACTTCCAGGGCCGCCGCCGCGCGCGGGATCGAGCCGTTGCATGCCTCGATGGCCGTTTCGATGGCGGTGCGGATCACCTCTTCCAGCGGACGGATCGGCCCCGCGGCCTTTTTCTCCGGTTCCATCAGGCGCGCCTTCGCCAGGATGCCGCTCAGCGGCTCGGACAGGGACGGCACGGCCGTTGCGGTCGCCGCCGGCGCCTCCGCGCTACTGCCGAGCATGTCCAGCGGCAGCATGTCGGCGTTCACCGTGTCACCGTCGTTGAGCACGACAACCGACCGGATCACGTTCTGGAGCTGGCGCACGTTGCCCGGCCAGCCATGGGCCATGAGAATGGCCGCCGCGTCGGGCGAGAAGTCCCTGAAGGCCTTTCCGTCTTCCTGCGAGAAACGGCGCAGGAACGAGCGGGCAATCTCGACGACATCCTCTCCGCGCTGGCGAAGCGGCGGCAGTTCGACCGGGATCACGTGAAGGCGGTAGAACAGGTCCTCGCGGAATCGCCCTGCGCGCACCTCCTCGACCGGGTTGCGGTTCGTCGCGCAGACGACGCGCACGTCGCTGACCCTGACCTTGTCCTCTCCCAGCCGCTGCACCTGGCGGCTCTGCAGGAACCGCAGCAGCTTGGCCTGCAGCGCGAGGTCCATTTCACAGATCTCGTCGAGGAAGAGCGTGCCGCCATCGGCAGTCAGGCAGGCGCCGAGCCGGTCCGCTGTCGCGCCGGAGAACGCGCCCTTGATGTGGCCGAACATCTCGCTTTCGAGGAGGTCCTTGGGTATGGCGGCGGCGTTGATGGTCACGAACGGCCCCGAGGCCCGCTTGGATAGCTTGTGCAGCGCTTCGGCACAGACCTCCTTGCCGGTGCCGCTCTCGCCGGTCACGAAGACGGTCGCATTGGAAGGCGCGGCCCGGTGCAGGATGCGATAGACCGGCTGCATCGCCAGAGAACTGCCGATGAAACCGCTCGGTTCCGCTTGGCTGCCGGCGTCGCCCGGCGTCGCCGGGACGGGTGCCGGCGCCGGTGCCGCGGCATCGATCGCATTGCAGACCGTGGTTGTCAGGCGCTCCGCATTGAAAGGCTTGACGATGAAGTCGAAGGCGCCGAGTCGCATAACGTCGACCGCCGTCTTGATCGAGGCGTTGGCCGTGATGATCACCACCGGCGTGTCGTTGCCGCGGTCGCGCAGGCTCTGCATGATGTCGAGCCCGCTCATGTCGGGAAGGTTCACGTCCAGGACAATACAGTCGTAGGCGCGCGCTTCGCATTTCGAGAGCGCTTCCTTGCCGGTTCCGGCAAGATCGCATTGCGACGACGTACGGCGCAGGAAGCCGCGGTAGGTCTCCGCGAGGGCAGCGCTGTCCTCGACCACCAGGATTGCCGGTTCATTCATTTCTCTATCCCCCGATAGGTCACCGCAACGTCAGGTTTAACATCGAGCCGTTAACCTCGTGCTAATGGGTCTCCGGCGCAGCCCTTCCCTCATGCCACCCGTTCAGTTTCATTGAGCCGTTCGCAGTGCAGATACATGCGCAGCGCGCGCAAACCCCGGCGGGCCATGTCCGCCGCGGCCTGCACCTGCTCGGTCCGCAGCGCTTCGTCCGGCGCGTTCTCGATCTGCCGCGCCAGGTTCGCGGCCCGTTCGATGGCGAATTGCCCGAGCAGACCCGCCATCCGGTGCGCCGCCTTGACGGCCTGCACCCGGTCGCCGTTCGCGGCCGCTTCTTCCAGCCGGTTGATGCTGGCCTCGACTTCCGCTTCCACCTGGTTGAGAAGGATCCGCATGGTCGCCTCCCCCACATCCTCGGTCATGACGGTGAGAAATTCCGCGTCCAGCAGATCGTCTTTCTCCGGCACGGCCGCGGGATCGGCGGATCGCTTCGCCTGCACAGGGATGCTTCCCAGGAACGGCACCAGCGCGGCCTCGATATCCCGCATGCGAACCGGTTTGCTGATATAGGCATCGAAGCCCGCCTTCATCAGGCGTGCCTTGTCCCGCGGGAAACTCTGGGCGGTCAGGGCGACATAGATCGCGCCGCCGCAGGCCCCGGCCGCCTTCATCGCCTTCATGGTGGACGGACCGTCCATTCCGGGCATCTGGACATCAAGGACCACCAGGTCGAAAGCCCGGTCGCGGCCGATCTCGATGGCCTCCTCGCCGCAACTGGCCGTTTCCACGTCGGCGCCGAACTTGCGGAACATCGTTTCGGCAACCAGCAGGCTCGTCGAGGTATCGTCGACGACAAGAACGGTCTTGCCCGCAAGATCAAACGCCCCTGAAACCGCGGTACCCCCGGACTTGAGCGCGCCGTGGTCGCCCACCGCCAGTTCCAGTTGGAACGAGAACTCCGACCCTTCTCCCGGCGCGCTCTCCAGGTCGATGGTGCCGCCCATGAGGCGGACAAGACGTTGCGAGATCGCCAGGCCGAGGCCGCTTGATCCACCCTGTACCGCCCGTGAGTTCTCTCCCTGCTCGAAAGGCTGGAAAAGCCGCTTGCGCAACGATTCCGAGATCCCCTGGCCATTGTCGGAAACCGAGAAGCGCACCCGTGTGTTGCCATTGGACTGAGGCGCACAATCGATCCGCACAAGAACGTCACCGTTCTTGGTGAACTTGTTGGCGTTTCCGACCAGGTTCATCAGCACCTGGCGTATCCGGTCGCGGTCGCCGATGAGCGTATCGGGCAGATGGTCGTCGATCCGAACGGAAATGCGGTTCCTGTTCCTGCTGGCCAGGACGGCCGTCACATCCACGATTTCGCGCAGCAGGTCGGCAGGGGAAAACTCCCTCGGCTCCAGCCGCAGCTTGCCCACTTCCAGACGCGTCAGGTCGAGAATGTCGTTGATGAGCGAGAGCAGCCCTTCCGAGGCGCGCAGCACGGTGGCGAGCCGCTGGCTCTTCTCCGGGTCGCGTTCTTCCCGCTCCATGATCTCCGACAGTCCGATGATGGCATTGAGCGGCGTGCGGATGTCATGGCTCATCATGGCGAGAAATTCGGATTTTGCCTGTGAGGCCGTGGTCGCCTTGCGCGCCAGGATGCGCATCTGTTCGGCCTGCTTTTCCGCCCGCAAACGGATTTCCTCAAGGTTTTCACGTACCTTGGTCGAGTCGATAAGCAGCAGCCGGGCCCTCCTCTCGCCAAGGATGAGATAGGCCAGCATCAGGACAAGCAGGATCGCCGCCGCCGTGCCGAAGCGCGAGACCTGCTGCTCGATCAGGTCATGGTTTCGGGACAGGGTTTCGCGTTCCAGCCGATCGCTTTTCAGGCTTGCCATGGTCAGCTTGCGGATGGAGTCCCTGTAGGGAGCCAGCAGTCCCAGCATGCGCCCGGCGGCAGCGCCATCGCCGTTTCCCGCGGCGTTCACGTCGCGGTCCGCCGCCTCCAGGTCCTTGAAATACCGGTCGAAGATCGCGGCAAGGTCCGGGTCATCGCGAACCGTCGCGGCCAGGTCGCCGACCTGGAACAACCGGGCCCGGCTCCACAGCAGGTCGAACTGGAGCGAAAGGGGCATGGCGCTGTCCACCTCGCTCCCGTTGGCGATTTCGGCCAGTTGCGTCAGGGTCCGGTTGAGTTCGATTTCACCCTGTGCCGCTGCCCAGATCGTGTTTTCCGGAATCCGGTAGCGCGACTGGTCCTCGATCTTCTGCAGTTCGACATAGGCGTGGGCCGCCGAACCGACGAGGATGACGAGAAAGAGCAGGAGAAGGGCACGGACCGCCGCATGGATGCGTCGCGATCCGGCCATCATTGGAACCGCAGTTCCTTGACCTGCCACACCCACTTGAAATTGTGGCGCTCGTCCGCGAATTCCGGAAATTCATCGCGCGGGTAGATGATCCAGAAAGGCCCCTTGTCGCGCACCGACATCCGCTCGCCGTTCATCCTGGTTGCCAGGAGAACCGGGAATGCAAGGATTTCCGAGACTGGAATTTCCGCTTGGTAGTCGTTGATGGCGGTAACCATCACGGTTCCGCCGGCAATCCCGTGAGCCTTGGCGATGTCCGACATCAGCACGCCCTCGAAGACGGGTGTACCGTCCGTCCAGGTCGTCGAGGTCCGAACCGTGCTCAGACCGAGTTTTTCCAGCTCTTCGACGGAATAGACGGTTTCGACGCCCTTGGCCTCAACCGTCAGTGGAAGTGACTGCGCTGCCGCCGCCATCGTAGACGCCAGCATGGCAAGCAGGATCAGCAAGATCCGTTTCATGTGAATGCCCCCTCGTAACCGCTGCACACGTTACGGCATACCAACAATTCCTAACAATCGGATTGATTCGACAAAATGGATTTTATCTTTTCTGCGCGGGGCAGTGATGGCGGGTCCCTGCGGCGCCCGGACAGCGAATTTGGCCACTTGCAGCTTCCCTCGCAGCCCAGGGACTGCGCTGTCCGTCTGACGCCGGCCTCTCAGGACGCTTCGATGGCCTGGCAGGCCTGGCACAGGCCCCGCAGTTCGACGATCGATTTCGATGCCCTGAAACCGGCCTGGCCGGCGACGTGCTTCAGCCGCGCAGCCAGGGTCTCGTCGGCGATTTCCGAAACGTGGCCGCAACGCTCGCAGATGGCGAAGGCAACCGTTTCGTGGTTGTCGCAGGCCGGGTGCCGGCAGGCGACGAAGGCGTTCAGGCTTTCGAGGCGATGGACCATGCCAAGTTCGAGCAGCTTCTCCAGCGCCCGGTAGACCTGCAACGGGGCACGGACTCCCTCGGCCCGGAGCTGGTCCAGGATCGCGTAAGCGCTCAGCGGCCCCTCGGCGTCGTTGAGCGCGCCCATGACGAGGCTCTGGTTGCGCGTCAGATCCCCGTTGTCCGGTCCTTGACGGGTCATCGGCTCAGCCCCTCCCTGCCCGGCGCGCCCGGACAATGTCCGCAAGCCCGGCAAGCGGTGTCAGCGAGAGCACGAAGAGACAAAGGGCCGCGACGACGATCGAGGGCCCGGACGGCGTATCCCAGTTGAGCGACGCGGACAGCCCGCCGGAAACGGCAGCCGCCCCGATCGCGGCCGCCAGAATGGCCATCAGTTCCGGGCCGCCGGCAAACCGGCGCGCCGTGGCAGCCGGGATGATCAGCATCGCGGTGATGAGCAGAACACCGATGATCTTCATGGCGATCGCGATCACGCCTGCCATGAGCAGCATGAAGACGAGGTTGGCGCGATCCGGCTGCATACCCTCCGCCTCGGCGATTTCGGGATTGACCGTGGCGGCGAACAGCGGCCGCCAGATCGCCGCGAGGACACCGAGCACCACGGCGCCGCCGCCCCAGATCAGCGCGATATCGGTTTTCGAAACCGCCAGGATATCCCCGAAGAGCAGGCCCATCAGGTCGATCCGCACCCAGGTCATGAAGGCGAGAACCACGAGTCCCAGCGCCAGTGCCGAATGCGACAGCAGCCCGAGCAACGCGTCGGAGGAGAGGCTTGCGCGGCGTTGCAGCGTGAGGAGTGCCAGCGAGACGAGCGCCGACACGACGAAAACCGCGATCGTCAGGTCGATCTCGAACAGCAGGCCGAGCGCCACGCCGAGAAGCGCGCCATGGGAGAGCGTGTCGCCGAAATAGGCCAGCCGCCGCCAGACGATGAAGCAGCCCAGCGGCCCGGCGATCAGGGCGACACCGCAACCGGCGACGAGCGCGCGCACGAAGAAATCGTCAAGCATCGCGGCCCTCCCGGCTGGAGCCATGCCCATGCGCATCGCCGTGATGATGGTGATGCCCGTCTTCGGCATGGCAATGGTCGGTCACGCTGCCGTCGGCATGGCGCACCCGGCCGTCCGGCAGGTGCGTGTGATCGTGGTGGTGCTCGTAGACGGCCAGCGCCTGGGCAGCCGGCGCACCGAACATGCGCCGGTATTCGGGACTGGAAGCCACCGCCGTCGGCGTGCCCGAACAGCAGACATGGCCGTTGAGGCAGATCACGCGGTCGGTGGCAGCCATGACGATGTGCAGATCATGCGAAATCAGCAGCACCCCGCAGTCGAGTTCGCCGCGTATGCGCCCGATCAGCTCGTAGAGCGCGATCTCGCCGCTGAAATCCACGCCCTGGACGGGTTCGTCCAGCACCAGCAGATCCGGCTTTCGCGCAACCGCGCGGGCCAGCATCACGCGCTGGAACTCGCCGCCGGACAGGTTGCGCACCTCGGCGTCGCGAAGATGGGTCACGCCCGTGGCTTCCATCGCCCGCAGGGCATCGCCGCTGCTGACCCGGCCGGTCAGATGCATGAAGCGGTCGACACTGAGCGGCAAGGTCCAGTCGACGGAAACCTTTTGGGGGACGTAGGAGACCACGAGCCCCTTGTGCCGGATCGCTTCGCCCTCGTCCGGCCGCACGATGCCTAGGGCCATCTTCGCGGTGGTCGATTTTCCCGACCCGTTCGGTCCGATCAGTGTCACGATTTCACCACGTCCGACCGAGAGACTGACGCCACGCACCAGCCAGCGTCCGGCGCGCGAGACACCGGCCTGGTTCAGCGAGACGAGCGGAGCGGTTTGTGATGCCATGGTCCGACGGCGGCTCCGGTTCCCGGGATTGGAAAGGACGACTTGTCAGACCATATCGCACACGTTATACAATTACACAATAATGTAATCTAATAACATTACACACCCCACGATTTTCCGGAGACGATCATGCGCCGCCTTGCTCCTGCCCTGCTTGCATGCGGGTTCCTCCTGTCCACGGCGGCATCGGCCCTGGCCGGCATCGAGGTTGCGGCTTCCATCAAGCCGGTGCACTCCCTCGTGGCTGCCGTCATGCAGGGAGTTGGCAAGCCCGAACTCCTCATCGAGGGTGCGGGATCGCCGCACACCTATGCCCTCAAGCCGTCGCAGGCCCGCATGCTCGAGGGAGCAGACCTGGTGTTCTGGGTCGGCCCGCAGCTTGAAACCTTCCTGGAAAAGCCGCTCAAGACGATCGCCAGGGAGGATGCGTCCGTGAGCCTCTTTGCCGCCGGCGGCGTGGTCCGCCTTGCGTTCAGGGAAGGCGCGACATTCGAGATGGAGACGCATGACGGTCACGACGAACCCGGCAACGACGATCACGCGGCCGGGACGGATCACGGGCACGGCGATGAAGGCTTTGACCCGCATGTCTGGCTCGACCCGGTCAATGCCAAGGCCCTAGTCTACGAGATCAGCCAGCGCCTGGTCCAGGCTGACCCCGACAACGCGGCCACCTACGAGGCGAACGCGAAAAAGGAGCTGGAACGTCTGGATGCCCTGACGCGCGACGTCCAGGCAATGATCGAACCGGTCAAGGACAGGCCTTTCATCGTCTTTCACGACGCCTACCAGTATTTCGAGAACCGGTTTGGCCTACATGCCGCCGGGTCGGTCACGATCTCGCCGGATCATGTGCCCGGAGCGGAGCGCATTGCCGCCATCCGCCACAAGATCAGCGACCTGGGCGCAACCTGCGTCTTTTCCGAGCCGCAGTTCGAATCCAGGCTGATCGCCACGGTCACCGAGGCCAGCGCGACCCGCGTCGGCATCCTCGATCCGCTCGGAGCCGGGCTCGCCGCTGGCCCTGACCTCTATTTCGGGTTAATCGAGAACATGGCCCGGTCATTTGCCGATTGCCTGTCGGGACAATCCTGACCGCCCCGCGCCGACCAATGCGAAAGGAGCCGGATTGGACACTCTGCCCGAAGCCCTTCGCGACACCATGACCCTGCCGCTGGACACGGCGCTGGTACGCCTTGTGGTGGCCGTTTTGCTCGGTGCCGTCATCGGCTATGACCGCGAAGCCGGGTCCCACAGCGCAGGGCTGCGCACCCACATCCTCGTGTCGCTGGCCGCCTGCCTCTTCACCCTGATCGCCATGGAGATGTTCGAGCGCTTCAACGTCGAGGGCGGCCGTGCCGATCCGATCCGTGTCATCGAGGCCGTCACCGCCGGAGTGGCCTTTCTCGCCGCCGGATCAATTCTCCATTCCCGCGGCGCCGTCCACGGTCTGACCACCGGCGCGGCCATGTGGCTGGCCGGGGCTGTCGGCCTGGCTGTCGGTGCAGGTCTCTACATTCTCGCCGTCGCGGCCACGGTCCTGGCGCTGATCATTCTCGTGCTGATCAAGCGCATGGAGCACTGAGCTTCGTGCTCACCGGTCGAGCGACAGGTCCCTGCAGACGCCATGAAGACGCGCCAGTACGGGCGAACCGGGCCGGATGGCTGCCGGCGCCGTTCCGATCAGCGTGATCACCGCCTGCGCCTCGCCCTGCCAGTCGAGGATTGGCGCTGCCGCCGCCACCAGGCCGGGAATGTAGCGGCTGTCGACGGTGGCCCCGCCCGCCGCACGCACTCGCCCAACGAGGCCGCTGATCCCCTCGCCGGTCATGGGGAAATCGAGCGGCCGCCCCCCCGCCGCGTCCACCGCGTCCATTTCACGGGCAAGCAGCGTTGCCGTCACCGCGCGCGGAAGCCAGGCCAGGAAGACCCGCCCGGTGGCCGACGTCAGCAACGGAAGCGTCGTGCCGAGCCCCAGAGACGCCGCGACCAGCGTGGCCGCCCGCTCCCACCGCACGACGGTCGGGCCGTGATCACCCCAGACCGAAAGCATGGCGGTCATCCCGGTTTCCCGGGTCAGACCTGCCAGGTCATCGGCTGCCGCATTGACGAAATCATGCCGGTTGAGCGCGGCAAGCCCGAGCCGTATGGCGCCCGGACCAAGGTCATATTTGCCAGAGCGGCCGGCCTGCCGCACCAGGCCGGCATGCAGGAAGGACGCAAGATAGCGGTGCGCCTTTGAAGCGGGCATGGCGCATTCGCGCGCCAGGTCCGAAACGCCGATGGGCCCGTCATGGCGCACCATCGTTATCAGCACGCGAAGGGCCGCATCCAGCGACTGGAGGCCGCCGCCGCGCTCGATGCCGTCACGCTCTTCGTCACTGGTCATGGGTCGCTCCGGGTTCGGTATTCTTTTCCATACTACAAAATGCTTTACGCATAATGGAAAAATGCGTAGCATGCTTCTCATCAAGGGAGGAACAGCATCATGGCCCATCTCGACCGCGTGGAAATCGTTGGCGGTGGCCCCGCCGGCCTTTACACATCCATCCTGGTCAGGCAGCACTGGCCAGAGGCACAGGTGATTGTTCACGAGCAGAACGGTCCCGACGACACGTTCGGTTTCGGCGTCGTCTTCTCCGACCAGGCGTTGGACTTTCTCAAGGCCGACGACCCGGAAACCCATGAACTGATCACGCCGCGCATGGAACGCTGGCGCAACATGACGCTGAACATCAAGGGCGAACGCGTCATTCTCGACGGGATCGGTTTTGCCGCCATCGGCCGCCTTGACCTGCTCAAGATCCTCAAGGCCCGCGCCCTGGCGCTCGGGGTCGACGTCCGCTTCAATACGCCCCTGCCCTCGCTGGACGGGATCAAGGCCGATGTCATTGTCGGTGCCGATGGCCTGAACTCGTTGATGCGCCGCTCGGACGAAGCCGCCTTCGGCGTGACGGTGGAGCATTTCACAAATCATTTCGCCTGGTTCGGTGTCCGCAAACCCTTCGACACGCTGACCCAGACCTTCGTACAGACGGACCGGGGCACGCTGAATGCCCACCATTACCGCTATACCCCCGACATGAGCACCTTCATCGTTGAATGTGATGATGCAACCTTTGGCGCCTATGGCTTTGACTCGATGGACGAAACGGCGACCGCGCGTGTCTGCGAGGATATCTTCGCGGAAACGCTGGAAGGGCAACCCCTCATCGCCAACCGTTCGATCTGGCGCCAGTTCCCCCGCCTCTGGTGCGATCGCTGGACCGCCGGCAATCGCGCCCTGATGGGCGACGCAGTGCATACCGCGCATTTTTCCATCGGCTCGGGCACACGCATCGCGATGGAAGACGCCATCGCGCTCGTTCGGGCATTGCGCGAGGCCCCCTCGGTTGCTGCTGCCCTGGAGACCTACCAGGCGGTACGCCCGCCGATCGCCCGCAAGATCGTCGATGCCGCCAACACTTCGGCCACGTGGTATGAGAGCTTCCCGGAGAAGATGAAACTCGATCCGCTCGACTTCGCCTTCGACTACATCCAGCGGTCCGGCCGCGTCGACCTGGAACGCCTGCGCAGGCTGTCGCCGGAATTCGTCGCGCGCTACGAAGCTGCCAGGGGAGGTGCGGCATGAACCAGGATACGTTGATCGTTGACCCGGTGAGCGACACCGCCGGGGCTCGCGAGATCGGCTTCGACAAGTCGGCCCACGCCAATTGTTCGGTCATCCTCTTCGACAACCTGCAACGCAACCCGGAGAAGACCGCCATCACCGGGCCGCTCGGTTCGATGACCTACCGCGAGCTTTGTGCCGAGGCTGCCCGCTGGGGCCATGCGCTTGCTGCCTTCGGCCTGGAGCGCGGCGCCCGTATTGCCTTCTTCCTCGACGATACGCCGGCCTATCCCGCCGCCTTTTTCGGCGCAGTCCGGGCCGGGTTCGTGCCGGTTCTGCTCAACACGCTGACAACGCCCGATCTGCTGAACTATTTTCTCGCCGATACCGGCGCCCGGATCGCCGTCTGCGAAGCAGGCTTTGCCGCCGCCTTCGATGCGCAGAGCATGAAGGATACGGCGCTGGAACGTGTCGTTATCGTCAACGGCAACGCTCCGGCTGACGCCACGTTCCAGCCCTCTGCCGCTTTCCTGGTTGGCCAGCCGGACACCCTGCCCTGCGCCGATACCGGGCCGGACGACATGGCCTTCTGGATGTATTCGTCCGGTTCCACCGGGCGTCCGAAGGGCATCGTCCACCTGCACCATGACATGGCCTATACGCAGCAGAGTTTCGCCGCCCATGTCCTGAAACTCAGGACCGATGATATCTGCTTCTCGGTCCCGAAGATCTTCTTCGCCTACGGCTTCGGCAATGCCTTCACCTTCCCGTTCTCGATCGGTGCAACGACCCTGCTGATGTCCGGCCGTCCCGACCCGGAGAGCGTCGTGTCCACCATCGAGCGCTTCCATCCCACCGTGCTGTACGGCCTGCCGACGCTCTACACGGCGATCTGCCGCATGGATGGCGCCGCGAGGCGCGACTTCTCTTCGCTGCGCCAATGCATGTCGGCGGCCGAGATCCTGTCGGAGGATGTTTTCCGCGCATGGGAGGACCTGACCGGCCTGAAGCCGGTGGAAGGGCTCGGCTCCACCGAGGTCCTGCATGTCTACCTTTCGAACACGGTGGAAGAACAGCGCCTTGGCTCCGCCGGCAAGCGGGTTCCGGGCTACGAGGTGGAACTGCGGGACCGGGACGGCAACCTGTCCGGTCCCGGCGAGGAAGGCGTCATGTGGGTGCGCGGGACGTCAACGGCGCCCTGTTACTGGAACCGGCCGGACAAGACAGCCGAGACCATGCGCGGCGACTGGATCTACACCGGTGACCGCTTCACCGAGCAGGACGGCTACTATTTCTTCCAGGGCCGTGCCGACGACCTGATCAAGGTGTCCGGCCAATGGGTCTGGCCAATGGAAGTGGAGCGCTGTCTCAACGAGCATCCGCACGTCCATGAATGCGCGGTGCTGGCGCATCAGTTGCCGGACAAGCGCATGACCCTGCGGGCCGTCGTCTGCCTGCGTCCCGGCCATGCCGGTGACGAGGCCGAGGTGCGCGCGCTGCAGGATCACGTCAAGAAGGCGCTGCTGCCCTTCAAATACCCCCGGATCGTGGAATTCGTCGACGAATTGCCGAAAACCGGCACCGGCAAGCTGGATCGCCAGGCGCTCGTCAAGGGCTCGGGCTGAAGCGCCCGGGCCCGCACGCGCTCACTCGAACACGATGTTGGGCGCCTTCGATGCGCCCTGGCGGGCTTGAAGCTCCTCCCAGACCCGTGCCGCGATCTCACGGTAGATCTTCGCGTGCGGCCCGTCCGGCGCGGAGACGACGACCGGCGCACCGGAATCCGAGGTCTCGCGGATCGCCATTTCCAGCGGCACCTCGCCGAGGAACGGAACGCCGATCCGGTCCGCCTCCTCATGCGCTCCGCCGTGGCCGAAAATGTCGTGCCGCTCGCCGCAGTTGGAGCAGATGAAGTAGCTCATGTTCTCGATCAGGCCGAGAACGGGCACTTCCACGCGGTTGAACATGTTCAGGCCCTTGCGGGCATCGATCAGCGCGAGGTCCTGCGGTGTCGACACGATCACGGCGCCGGCCAGTGGCACCGACTGCGCCATGGTCAGCTGCGCGTCGCCCGTGCCGGGCGGCATGTCCACCACCAGAACGTCGAGTTCGCCCCATTCCACCTCGTTGAGCATCTGCTTCAGCGCCGACATGACCATCGGTCCGCGCCAGATCACGGGCGTGTCTTCCTCTACCATAAAGCCCATCGACATGACCTTGAGGCCGTAGCGCTCCATCGGTTTGAGCTTCTTGGCCGAGGCCATTTCCGGGTTGCCCGACAGCCCGAGCAGGCGCGGCATGGAGGGTCCGTAGATGTCCGCGTCCAGGATGCCGACCGCCAGGCCGAGCTCCTTCAGGCCGAGCGCGAGGTTGACCGTGGTGGTCGACTTGCCGACGCCCCCCTTGCCCGAGGCCACCGCGATGATGGTCTTGATGCCCGGCACGCCGGCCGGCTTCGGTGCCGGGGCGGCCTTGGCCGGCTGGCGCGGCGCCTGCGGCTCCGGCGGCATTTTCGGCGGCTGCGACGGGGCGGCGCCAGGCTTCCGTTCAGCCGTCAGTACCGCCATGGCGGATGTAATGCCGTCGACCTGCAGCGCCGCCGTCTCGGCTGCTGCACGCAACGGCTCCAGTTGTTCCGCCTTCTCGGCCGGAACGGAAATCGAGAAGAACGCCTTGCCGTCGATGATGACGACCTGCGACGTCATGCCGAGATCAACGATGTTGCCGGTCCCGTCAGGTCCGGCGACCCGCTTGAGCTGCTCGACGACTTGCGCTTTGAGATCGGACACGGAACTTCCCCATCGCTCGTTTCAGTGCCATGGACATAGGTCAATCCCGCCGCCTTGCCAATGGGACGAAAGCAACCCTCCAAGACAATTTATGGAAGATATTTCTAATAGATAACCGCCGGACCTCAAGCAGCCTGGTGCGCCTGCAGGCCGGCTTTCAGCGCCGCGGCCCCTTCCGCGATCTCCGCCTCGCCCGGATTGTAGCCGGCGGCGAGGATGCGCCGCGCCAGCATGTGGTCGCCCGGCTTGTTGACGCTGTCGACGGCAAGCAGCCGCTCCCCGGCGAAGTGGTAGACCGAAAAGGCGCCATTATCCGGCTCGCCGGAAACGATGCGCCGATCCGCGCCGATCGAGATCCCGGCCATCTGCAGCTTGCGCTCGCCCTGGTCGGACCAGAACCACGCCACCGCGTCGTAAGCCTCTGCGGCGCCCAGCATGGTCTTGGCCACGTGGCGGGCCTGGTCGGTGGCGTTCTGGACCGATTCCAGGCGCAGCCTCTGCCCGCTGGCCACATGCGGGAAGGACACGCAATCGCCGATGGCGAAAATGTCCGGGTCGGCCGTCGCCAGGCGCCCGTCCACGACGATGCCATTTTCGGTTTCCAGACCGGCCGCGACCGCCAGCCCGGTTTCAGGCATCGCGCCGATGCCGACGATGACCATGTCCGCCGGAACGGTTCTGCCATCGGCGACCCGCACGCCGGTCACGTCGCTCCCGGACCACTCGACGGCTTCCAGGCCCGTTCCGGTCAGCACACTTATGCCAAGGCTCTCGTGGTAGGCCTTCATGTGGGCCGACACTTCCGGCGACACCGCGCGGCCGAGCAGCCGGTCCGCCATTTCCACCACGGTCACCGCTGCGCCGGCTTGCGCGAAAGTCGCCGCGGCTTCCAGCCCGATGAAGCCGCCGCCGATCACGGCGACGTTCTTCGCCTTCGCCTTGGCCTCACGCAGCGCCCGTGCATCATTGGCATTGCGCAGGTAGAACACTCCGCGCGCGTCATGGCCGGGACAGGTCAGCCGCCGCGGACCGGCACCGGTGGCCAGCAACAGCTTGGAATAGGAGAGCACGCTGCCATCTTCCAGCGTCACCGTGCGCGCGCTCCGGTCGATGGACATGGCCGTGAGCCCGAGCTTCAGGTCGATCCCGCCGTCGTTGTAGAAGCCCTCGCCTTTCAGCAGTTGCAGGCCCGCATCCGGCGCCTTCAGAAAGGCCTTTGACAGCGGCGGCTTGTGATAGGGCAGATCGGCGTCTTCCGAGATCATGACGATATCGCCTTCCCACCCCTCCTGCTTGAGGCTGGCCGCCGCCTGCACGCCGCCATGACCTGCGCCGACGATGATGATCCGATCCGTCACGCTGCCCTCTCCTTCACGATGAAAAGCCGATGAAATCGTTCCATGGTTTTGAAGCGCCGGCGCGACGATGGCAAGCCCTTCCTGGCGGCCTAGCCGCGCCCGGTCTCCGCCAGGATGGCGGCACGGTCGCCGTCGCGCACCGGCGAAGGCCGCATGTCGGTGGCCGGCCGGCCGTCGAACCGCGGCGCCGCGGCAGCCTGCAGCACGCCGCCAGGCGCCTGCCACACGCCGCGGGCAGCCATGTGCGGGTCGTCCATCGCCTCGTTTGGCGCATGCACCGGCGCCGCGCAGGCGTCCGAACCGGCGAAGACCTCCGTCCATTGCGCCTTCGTCCGGCTGGCAAACAGGGTCTCCAGCCTTTGCGTCAGTTTGGGCCAGAGCCTTTTGTCGAACTGGTGGCGAAACTCGGGGTCCTCGGCAAGATCGAGCTTTTCCAGCAGGATGGCGTAGAATTTCGGCTCCAGGCTCTGCACCGAGAAATAGCCGCCGTCGCTCGTTCGATAGGTCCGGCTCCAATGCGGACCGTCGAGCAGGCTGCGCCCGCGCTCCATCGCAAGGCCGCCGGCCTGCTTCAGCGACATCAGCAGGTTCATCATGTGCGCCGATCCGTCGACGATCGCCGCATCGACGACGGTACCCTGCCCGCTGGCCCTCGCCTGCAGAATGCCGGACAGCAGCCCGATGGCGAGGTAGAGCGCGCCGCCCCCGATGTCGCCGACGACGGTTGGCGGCGTGAACGGGCACGCGCCGGCCGGCGAAGCGTACCAGGCCGCCCCCGACAGCGAGGCATAGTTGAGGTCATGGCCGGCCTGCATGGCCCGGGGTCCCGCCTGCCCCCAGCCGGTCATGCGGCCATAGACGAGCGCCGGGCGCACGGCATGACATTCCGCCGGCCCGACGCCGAGACGTTCCATGACGCCTGGCCGGAAACCCTCGATCAGCCCGTCGGCGGTCTTCACCAGGTCGAAAAAGATCGCCCGGTCATCGTCCTTCTTGAGATCCAGGGCGATGGATCTCTTGCCCCGGTCGAGCAGGCTCTGTTTGGGTGCTCCCGGCGCAGTCGATCCGTCAGGACGGTGCACGACGATCACGTCGGCGCCGAGATCGGCCATCAGCATGCCGCAGAACGGCCCGGGCCCGAGCCCCTCCACTTCGATGATTCGCACGCCTGCCAGCATTCCCGTCCTCCCGCGTTCAGGTCGATGAAGGAAAGACTGCCCGACCTTGCCCGTCAACATGGCGCGGACTAGTTTCGCTGCCCTGAGGAGAAGGAGGGACCATTTTCATGTATGAAGGCTTCCGGCACGGCCGCCATCAAACCGGCATGGCCAACATCGCCTATGTGACCGGTGGCGAAGGTCCGCCCCTCCTGCTTTTGCACGGTTTCCCGCAAACCAAGGCGATGTGGGCGAAAATCGCGCCGCGGCTTGCCGAACGCTTCACTGTCGTCGCGGCCGACCTGCGTGGCTATGGCGACTCCTCCAAGCCGGGCAATGGCCCGGACAGCGGCAACTACTGCTTTCGCGCCATGGCCGACGACATGGTCTCCCTGATGCGCTCGCTCGGCCATGAAACGTTTCATCTCGTCGGACACGATCGCGGCGGGCGCACCGCCCATCGCCTGACGCTCGACCACCCCGACGCGGTGCGGACCCTGACCGTCATGGACATCATTCCCACCCGAACCGTCTTCGCCGAGGGTGGGCCGAAGACCGCCCATGCCTACTACCACTGGTTTTTTCTCTCCCAGCCGCATCCCTTTCCCGAAACGCTGATCGGTCACGATCCCGATCTCTTCTTCGAGAACTGCCTGTCGGGGTGGGGGCCGGACGGCATCGCCGCCTTCGATACCGGCCAGTTGGCCGAGTACCGCCGCTGCTGGCGCGATCCGGAGGCGATCCGCGCCATGTGCGCCGACTACCGCGCCGCCTGGCTGGTTGACTGGCCGATGGACGAGGCGGAACGCGACCGGCGCGTCACCTGCCCGGTTCAGGTGCTCTACGGTTCCGAAGGACTGATGGCCCGCCAGTTCGACGTTCCGGCCGAATGGCGGCGCTGCTGCGACCATGTGACAGGTCATGGCATGCCGGGCGGCCACTTCTTCCCTGATACCGCGCCCGACCAGACCGCAAGCGCGATCCTCGACTTCCTGGCGGCGTGACTGTCAGGAAAGCCCCTGCATCAGCAGGCGGATGGCGATCAGGGTGAGAACCGCCAGGATGATCCTGTCGAACGCCTCGCGGGAGATATGCCGCGCCAGCCAGGCGCCCAGCGGCATGCCGGCGAAGATCGGCAGGATCGCCGCCGCGCTCAGCAGGAAGCGCTGCCCGGTCATGATGCCATAGGCAAACAGCATCGGGATCTGCACCACGCCCATCATCACGAAGAACACGGTGACGGTCGCAACGAAGGTGCGCCGCTCCAGCTTCATGGTATTGAGGAAGCTGAGCGATACCGGGGCCGAAAGCCCCGAGGCACCGAACAGCACACCGGCCAGCGTGCCGATGAATGGCGACAGCTTCTCGGCCAGCGGATAGACGAGGACCCAGCCCGGACGCGCCAGCCGGAAGCCGACATAGATGAAGACCGCAAGCGCCACCGTGATGGTCAGCGCGTGACCCGGAAGGTTGGCCAGCAGCACCGTGCCGATGAAGGTGCCGAGCGCCCCGCCGCCAGCAAAGGAAATCATGAACCGCGGCGGCAATTGCTGCCGGCGGTAGGTCCAGGCCTGCCAGACATTTGCCAGCAGGTTCGGCACCGCGAAAATGGCGACCGCCAGCGGTACGTTGAAATAGATCGCCATGATCGGCACGGCGAGAATGGGCGCGCCGGCGCCCGTCGCTCCCTTGAGCAGCCCGCCAAGGGCCAGTCCGATGATGGCAAGAATGACGCCGGTCATGCCCTGCCTATCGTCCACGCGGACAAGGAATGCAAGATGGCTTTCCGGTGAATCCGGTTTTCAGGCGGCCGCTCCAACCGCCTGAAACCTTGTGGTCTTTACCCGGCTGCCGCGAGAAGCGACGCGTTGCCGCCAGCCGCCGTGGTGTCGACGCAGAGCGCACGTTCATGCACGTAGGCCGATGGGGCCAGGCGCTCGTCGATCAGCCGCACGATCGGCCCGGCGCGCGCCGCCAGGTCGCGGCGAACCCGGCGCAGGTCGTCGTCGCCGGCATGCAGCGCCACGGCGTCCACCGGCGCCTTTCCAAGAAGGGCATCGGTCGCGGTACCCTCGGCAATCGCCAGCGGCAGCCCCTGCCCGGTGAGCGGCTTCAGTGCCTCTTCGGCGCCAGGCGCAATGGCGGCAACGGCGTTGCCGAAGGCCAGGGCCTGCACCACCTGGTCCAGCAGCACCTCGGGCGCCGGTCCGAGACACAGGACAAGTCCGCGCGCGGCGAGCGTCAGGCTGTTGCCCTCGCCTGTCGGTCCCGGCAGGTCGACAGGCCCCTGATCGACGCCTGCGGCCGCGGCCACTGCAGAACCGGCCCGTCCGCGCAACACCTTGCGCAGATGGTTGATCCGGTCATGGCGGCCGGCCCATTGCAGTGCGGCCTCCGCGTCGGGCACAGGCAGGTCTGATACGGCCGCGCCGCCCAGCGAACCGGTCTCGCCATCGGCGAGCACCTTGCGGAAACGACGCAGATACAGCGGCCCGCCTGCCTTCGGTCCGGTGCCCGACAGCCCTTCGCCGCCAAACGGTTGCGAGCCGACGATGGCGCCGATCTGGTTGCGATTGACGTAAACATTGCCGGCGTGAATCCGGTCGACCACATGCTGCACCCTGTCATCGATGCGCGTGTGCAGGCCGAAGGTCAGGCCATAGCCGCGGCCGTTCACCGCCGCGATCACCTTGTCGAGGTCTTCTGCCCTGAAGGTCGCCAGGTGCAGGACCGGGCCGAAAATTTCCCGCTCCATCTCCTCGATCCCGCGAACCCGGAGGATGTGCGGCCCCACGAACAGGCCGTCCGCCGGCGCGTCGAGGCGCGCGACGAGGCGTCCCTCGCCGGCCTTCTCCTCGCAATAGGCTGTTATCGAGGCGCGCGCCTCCTCGTCGATGACCGGCCCCACGTCCGTGGCGATATCCGATGGATCGCCGACGGAGAGCGCTTCCATGGCGCCCGTCAGCATGGTGGTCACCTTGTCGGCCACGTCCTCCTGGACATAGAGCACCCGCAACGCGGAACAGCGCTGGCCGGCGCTCTGGAAGGCCGATGCCACGGCATCGCGCACCGCCTGCTCCGGCAGTGCCGTTGAATCGACGATCATGGCATTCAGGCCGCCCGTCTCGGCGATCAGCATCGCGTCGGCCGCGCCGGTCTTGGCCAGTTGGCGCTCGATGATTCGCGCCACCTCGGTCGACCCGGTGAAGCAGACCCCGTTGAGACCGGCAAGCGAGGTCAGCGCCGCACCGACCGTCTCGCCGTTCCCCGGCAACAGGTGCAGCACGCGGTCCGGCACGCCGGCCTGGTGGAGAAGCGCCACTGCCCTTGCCGCGATCAGGGGCGTCTGCTCGGCCGGCTTGGCCAGCACGGCATTGCCGGTCACCAGGCCAGCGGCCACCTGGCCGGTGAAGATCGCCAGCGGGAAGTTCCACGGCGAGATGCAGGCGATGACGCCCCGCGCTTTCGTGGCACTCTCCGTCTTCACCGCTTCCGCGGCGTAATAGTGCAGGAAGTCGATGGCCTCGCGCACCTCGGCGATCGCATCGGCCAGCGTCTTGCCGGCCTCCCGGGCGCACAGCGCGTAGAATTCTTCCGCGTGCTTCTCGTAGAGCGCCGCGGCATTCGACAGGACGACGGCGCGCTGGCGCGCGCCTAGCCCGTCCCACTCCCCCTGAGCGGCGCGGGCCTGGTCGAAGGCGGCCGCGACGTCCACCGAGGTCGCATCGCGGCAATGGCCCACCACGTCGGAAGGTACAGCGGGATTCACCACCGCGTGGGTCTCCCCGGACTGCGGACGGCCCGGAACAGTGGGATGCGCCTGCCACTGGTACGGCGCCATGAAAGGTGCGCGTGCCGCTTCCAGCTTGGACAGGTCAAGCGGATCGGTGAAGTCGCGCCCGCGCGAATTGGCCCGGTCGGGCTTGAACACGTCGGCGGGCCGGCGGATGGCAGGGTTGGGCTGCGCGCCGTCGGCCAGCACCGCGGCGATCGGGTCGCGCGCGATTTCCTCCGGCGGCACATCCTCGTCGACGATCTGGTGCACGAAGGACGAATTGGCGCCGTTTTCCAGCAGCCGGCGCACGAGGTAGGCGAGCAGGTCGGAATGCTGGCCGACCGGCGCATAGATCCGGCAGCGGGTGCCCTCGCCCTTGCGGATGGCCTCGTGCAGCGTTTCTCCCATGCCATGCAGGCGCTGGAACTCGAAGCAGTCCCGGTCGGGTGCCATGGCAAGGATCGCAGCGGCCGTATGCGCATTGTGCGTGGCGAATTGCGGGTAGATGCGGTCCGTCATGGCCAGCAGCTTGCGCGCGCAGGCGAGGTAGGAAACGTCCGTATGTGTCTTTCGGGTGAACACCGGGTAGCCGGCCAGGCCCATCACCTGCGCCCGCTTGATCTCGCTGTCCCAGTAGGCGCCCTTGACGAGACGGACCATGATCCTGCGGTCATGCTTTTCTGCCAGCCCGTGCAGCCAGTCGAGCACGAAGGGCGCACGCGGCCCGTAGGCCTGCACCACCACGCCGAACCCGTCCCAGCCCTCCAGTGAAGGATCGGCCAGAACGCGCTCGATCACGTCCAGCGAGATATCCAGCCGGTCGACCTCCTCGGCATCGATGTTGAGGCCCATGCGCGCATCCCGGGCCGCCTGCGCCAGCGTCAGCAGGCGAGCGGCCATGTCGGGCAGCATGGTCTCGCTCTTGATGGCCTCGTAGCGCGGGTGCAACGCCGACAGCTTCACCGAAATGCCGGGGTTCTGGCGGATATCAGGCTTGTTGGACGAGCGCGCCAGGTCGGCGATCGCCCGGGCATAGGCCTGGAAATAGCGCTCGGCATCTTCGGCGGTGCGCGCGGCCTCGCCCAGCATGTCATAGGAATAGAGGTAGCCCTTGGCGGACAGGTCGCGTCCGCGCTTCACCGCTTCCGAGATCGTGCGGCCGAGTACGAACTGGTCGCCCATCTCGCGCATGGCCGCCCCCACCGCGCGGCGGATCACGGGTTCGCCAAGGCGGCGGACCAGCGACAGCAGCGTGCCCTCGATTCCGCGCTCCTCCTCGTCGTCCAGCACCCGGCCGGTCAGCATCAGCGCCCACGTCGAGGCATTGACCATGACCGAGGAGGAATGGCCCTGGTGCGCGGACCAGTCGTGCGGCGTGATCTTGTCGCGGATGAGGTCATCGACGGTCTCGGCGTCCGGCACCCGCAGCAGCGCCTCTGCCAGGCACATCAGCGCCACGCCCTCGCCCGTCGACAGCCCGTATTCGCCGAGGAAGCTTTCCATCATCGTCGGGGCAGAGGACCCGCGAACCGTCTTCACGAGGCCGGCCGCGCTGGCGGAAATCGCGGCACGTTCGCCGTCCGGCAGGTCGGCCGTTTCGATCAGCCGCATCACGGCGGCGGTTTCGTCGGTCAGCATGTGCGCCCGCATGGCGGCGCGAATGGTGTCGAGATCAGGCGTGGTCATGGCAGGGCTCCACAATCGGTTTCTCGCAGCTTATCATGAGGGCACAGACCTTTCGGCTTGCCAAGATGCGCATGATAGTCGATACGACCAAAATAATAACAACTCTCAATTCAATTGAACTGGGTTAGCCATGACCGTGGACCAACTGGACCGTATCGACCGGACCATCCTGAAAATCCTGGCCCGCGACGGCCGCATTTCCATGGCGGCGCTCGCCGAGCACGCAGGCCTTTCAAAGACGCCGGTGCAGGCCCGCGTGAAGCGGCTGGAAAACGACGGCTACATCCGCGGCTACGTCGCGCTTGTCGATGCCGAACGCATGGGCCAGGGCCATATCGCTTTCGTCCAGGTCTCCCTCACCGACACGCGCAGCCATGCGCTGGACGCGTTCAACCGCGCGGTCCAGAACGTCGCGGAAATCGAGCAATGCCACATGATCGCCGGCAGCTTCGACTATCTCCTCAAGGTCCGCACCACCGATATCGCGGCCTATCGCCTCGTCCTGGGCGAAAGGATTTCCGCCCTGCCGCATGTGGCCAAGACCTCGACGTTCGTGGCCATGGAAGCGGTGAAGGAGCGATGATAGCCTGCGGCCGATGAACTCGGGCAAGGCGAATCCATGACACCAGCAAACCTCGCGGCCGCTGCTGCCGGCGGAATTGCCGTCTACGGGCTGGTCAACGGTGCCCTCGGCGTTCTTCGACTGACGCCGCCGGTGGTGAAGCTCCTGCCAGGAACCGGAGGCGGTCCAGCCGGCCGGACAGAAACCGTTCTCTTCGCACTGATCAACGGCCTGATCGGCCCCAGGACATCCTTCCGGCAGTTTCTCAAGTCCGCGGCGGTGGGCACGGTCCTGTCGACGGCCATCGCGGCCATTGCCTTCATCGCCAGCCTGCCCTTCTTCCTGACCGCGCTGGGCGCCAGCGGAGGCCTCTGGGCGTTCCTGAGCCGTTTCGTGCTCAGCCAGGCCATCATCGCCTTCGTGGTGACCTACCTGTCCTATACCGCGCTCGGCCTCGCTGCAGCACGCATTGCCATGGCGGGTCCGGCAAGGCTTTTCGCCTTCGTCCTGATCGACATGGCGGTCAAGGCATTGCTGTTTGCCGCCATTTCAGCCGGCATTTACGCCGCCTACGCCCGCCTGGCCGGCAGTTTCGGCGGCTCCTGGCGGACCGCCATCGCCGTCGTGCCCGACACCATGCTGAGCGCCGCGCATTTCGACAACTTCACCGGCGTCGTGCTCTATGGCGTCCTGGCCAGCGGCTTCCCGCTGTTCCTCGCACTGGGCATGCGCGCCGGCGAGCCGGGCGAACCCATGGCCGCCACGTTCAGGCGCATCGCGGCCACGTTCGCCATGCTGGCCGCGACGCTGTCCCTCTTGGCTGCCGGCTGACCGCCTAGAGGCCCAGGCCGCCGATGCAGACGTACTTGGTGTCGAGGTAATCCTCGATGCCCTGATGCCCGCCTTCCTTGCCGAGCCCGCTTTCCTTCAGCCCGCCAAACGGTGCTTCGACCGTGGTGATGATGCCTTCGTTGACACCGACGAGCCCGTATTTCAGCCCTTCCATCACGCGGAAGGCGCGGCCCATGTCACGCGTGTAGAAATAACAGGCCAGGCCGAAATCCGTGTCGTTGGCCATGGCGACGGCCTCATCCTCGGACGTGAAGCGGTAGACGGGAGCGACGGGGCCGAAGATTTCCTCCTTCATGAACTTCATCTCGGTGGTCGCATTGGCGATCACCGTCGGGCAGAAGAACGTGCCGCCGAGCGCGTGGCGCTTGCCGCCGGTCGTCACCTTGCCGCCCTTCGCCTCGGCATCGGCGATGAATTCCTCGACCTTCTCGACCGCGCCCATGTCGATCAGCGGCCCCTGGTTGACGCCCTCGTCCTGGCCCGGACCGACCTTGAGCTTCTCGGTCGCCGCCGTCAGCTTTTCCACGAACTGGTCGTAGATGCCGTCCTGAACGAAGAACCGGTTGGTGCACACGCAGGTCTGGCCGGAATTGCGGTACTTGGCGGCAATGGCGCCTTCCACCGCGCGATCGACGTCGGCATCGTCGAAGATCAGGAACGGGGCATTGCCGCCCAGTTCCATCGACACCTTCTTGACGGTCGAGGCAGCCTGCTTGAGCAGGATCTTGCCGACGTCTGTCGAACCGGTAAACGTGATCTTCTTGATCAGCGGGTTCTCGCAGATTTCCTGGCCGATCTCGCTCGCAGAACCGGTAACGACGTTCACGACGCCCTTCGGAAAACCGACCTGCTTCGCCAGGACACCCCAGGCGATCCCCGAATAGGGCGTCTGCGAGGCGGGCTTCACCACCGCCGTGCAACCCGCGGCGAGTGCCGGGCCGATCTTGCGCGCCAGCATGGACGACGGGAAATTCCAAGGCGTAATGGCACCGATGACGCCCGTCGCCTCCTTGGTTACCAGGATGCGCCGGTCGGCCCATGGCGACGGCACCACGTCACCGTAGACGCGGCGTCCTTCTTCCGCGTACCAGAGCACGTAGGCGGCCGACATGCCTACCTCGCCCTTGGCCTCGGCAAACGGCTTGCCCTGCTCCATCGTCAGCAGTTCGGCCAGTTCGTCCTGGTTGTCCATGATCGCGTCATGCAGCTTGCGCAGCAGTTGCGAGCGATGTAGCGCGGAGGTCTTCTTCCACGACTTGAAGGCTTCTTCCGCCGCCTCGATGGCCCGGCGCGTCTCCGCCTGACCGGCTTTCGGAACACCGCCGATGCGCTGCCCGGTCGCCGGATTGGTCACGTCGATCATCGCGCCGCTGTCGGCCTGAACCCATGCGCCGCCGATGAAATTGGCTTCCCGCAGGAACGAGTTGGATTTCTGAAGCATGATCTGGTCTCCCTGGTACTGAAGGCGGCCTGGAGGCCGTATGAGAACGAATTCGTATGGCGGCCAACGCATCCGCCGGCCCGATCGATCCTTTTGTGCCCGACCTTGCGGCGAAACCGGGCGCCTATCAAGCAAGCACGCATACCGCCGGCCACTAGCCGAAGATCCCCAGCACCACGGCGTGCCAGAAAGTCGCCGAAACCAGCGCGACCGCCGTTCCGATCGTCATGGCGCTCGCCGCCAGCGCCTGGCCGGTGCCGAATCGCGTGGCGATCAGGTAGGAATTGACGCCGGCGGGCAGCGCCGCCGCCATCACCGCCACTTCCGCGACCGGGCCCGGAAGGCCGGCCGCGAGCGCGAGCCCCAGCGCGACGGACGGCATCAGGAAAAGCTTCAGCCCGGCCAGCACGGCCGCAGCCCTCAGGTTGCCGGCCAGGCCGTAATCGTTGAGCGACATGCCCATGGCGAAAAGCGCGACCGGGCCGGCCACGCCGGCCAGCGCATCGACCATGCGCGGCAGGGGCGCCGGCAGGTCAAGCCCGGTAAGCCGCCATGCAAGCCCGGCGACGATGCCGAGAATCAGCGGGTTGGAGAACAGCCGGCGCAGGAAGTCGCGGACCACCTTTGCAAAATCCACGCCCGCCCCGTCCCGGTCCGCCCATTCGAACAGGATGATCGAGGCCGACATCATGATCGGCAGGTGGACGGCGATGATCAGCGACAGCGTCTCGAACCCGGTCTGACCCAGCAGGCTGAGGGTCAGCGGGATGCCGAGCAGCACGAGATTGGAAAAGGCGGACGAAACGCCGGCGACCACGCCGGCCCGCCTGTCGCGTCCGAACAGGCCGCGAATGGCGCCGTGCCCGGCCGTCCACGTCAGCGCAATGGCCCCGAAATAGACCGCCCAGAGCAGCCACGGCGCCGATCCGCAGAAATCGGCGCGCGCCATGGTCCTGAACAGCAGCACGGGGGCCGCAATCGTCACCGCGAAATCCGCCAGGCCATCGCCCGTTCCCTTTTTCAGGATGGCGAAACGCGCCGTGAGGTAGCCCAGGCCCACGAGGCCGAAGACAAAGATGATGGTCGCAGCGGAGTCGGTCATGCCCCGCGAGTATCCCTCGACGGGGGCGCTGGCAAGCACCGATGCCCGGCGTGTAACGGTCTCCGGGCCGCGTTTTCAGCCTTTGCCCTTTTCCCGGCGCAAAAAACCGTTTAATGCCACGCCTCGAAGAAATGAGAATCCATCAAGAGGACTTTTTCCGTGTCATCCACTTTCGACAAGGTTGCCGACATCATCGCCGAAACGAGCGAGATCGAGCGCGACACGATCACGCCGGAAAGCCACACGATCGATGATCTGGGCATCGACAGCCTCGACTTCCTCGACATCGTCTTTGCCATCGACAAGGAATTCGGCATCAAGATTCCGCTCGAAACCTGGACCCAGGAAGTCAACGACGGCAAGGTCTCGACCGACGAGTATTTCGTCATGAAGAACCTCTGCGCCAAGATCGATTCCCTGGTGGCCGCCAAGTCGGCCTGACGATGAGCCCGCGCGACGCCGTCATCACCGGAATCGGCATCGTCTCCTGCCTCGGCGAGGGCGTTGACGCCCATCGCGCTGCCCTCTCGGCAGGCCCGCAGGCGGCAGTGCTCGAGACCGAAGCCTTCGCGCCCTACACGGTGCATCCGCTGCCCGAGATCGACTGGAGCCAGCAGATCCCGAAGCGGGGCGACCAGCGCCAGATGGAAACCTGGCAGCGCATCGGTACCTATGCCGCAGGGCTGGCGCTGGACGATGCCGGCATGAAGGGTGATGAGCAGCTCTGCGCGACCATGGACATGATTGTCGCCGCCGGCGGCGGTGAACGCGACGAGGCGGCCGATTCGCTGATCATCGAGGCGGCCGCGGAACGGAACGATCGCGACGTCCTTCTCAACGAGAAGCTGACGACCGAACTTCGGCCGACCCTGTTCCTGGCGCAATTGTCCAACCTGCTTGCCGGCAACATCTCGATTGTTCACAAGGTGACCGGTTCGTCGCGCACCTTTATGGGCGAGGAAGGCTCCGGCGTATCGGCCGTGGACACGGCGGTGGCGCGCATTCGCGCCGGCCAGTCCACCCATGCGCTGGTCGGCGGGTCTTACAATTGCGAACATCCCGACATGCTGCTCGCCTACGAACTGGGCGGTTATCTCCATCACGGCTCCTGGGCGCCGGTCTGGAACCGGGGCGGCACCGACGGCGGCGGGATCATCCCCGGATCTGGCGGCGCATTCCTGGTGCTTGAATCCCGCGAGCATGCGGAACAGCGCGGCGCCCGCATCTATGCCGTTCTGGGCGACGTGAAGGCCGACCGCACACGCCGCGACCGAGACGACCTCGCTTCCGCCATCGCAGCCATGGCCCGTGACGCCGCGCCAGGTGCGCGTCTGGCCATATCCTCGGCATCCGGGGTACCGGACGTGACGGCCGCGGAAGCATCGGCCCTTTCCGGCGTGGCGCTTCGCGCCTTTTCCAGCCTGACCGGCCACTTCAAGGAAGCCCAGTTTCCCTTCGCCATCGCCCTGGCGGCCCTGGCAATCGAAGCGGGTATCGCGGTCCTGCCGTTCAGTGATGACGAAGCCGCTGTCGACGGCCCGGTCGAGGAAATTCTCGCGACAGCCATTGGCTTCATATCGGGCGAAGGCATGGTTTCGGTCCGGAAAGCCTGAGGGGAACGTGCAATGACGAAATTCACGGATCATCTCGGTCGTCCGGTCGTTGCCGTGATCGGCATCGGCATCATCACGTCGCTCGGCGTCGGTCGTGACGAGAACTGGCGGGCGCTGGCATCGGGCCGCTCCGGCATCAAGGCCATCACGCGGTTTCCGACCAACGATCTCAAGACCCGCATTTCGGGCATGGTAGATTTCCTCGCCTCGTCCAGTGACGGCCCTGGCCCGCTGACCCACGAGATGGCCGAGACCACGGCCCGGGAAGCCATCGCCCAGGCCGGACTGGCCGAAGACGATTTCGGCGGACCGCTGTTCCTGGCCGCGCCGCCCGTCGAAACCGAGTGGCGCCATCGCTTCGAACTGGCCGCAGCCGGCGGCACTGGGGGAACCCCGTACCAGCGCATGCTGGCCGCCGCCCGCGCCGGCAAGCGCCCCGACCTGTTTTCGCGCGCCATGTTCGGCACGGTCGCCGAAAGACTGGCCGACCGTTTCGGCACCCGCGGCCTGCCCGTCACGCTCTCCACCGCCTGCGCATCCGGTGCCACCGCGATCCAGTGCGGCGTCGAGGCAATCCGCCGTGGCGAGGCCGACCGGGCGCTGGCTATCGGCTCCGACGGATCGGCCACCGCCGAAGCCCTGATCCGTTTCTCGCTCCTCTCCGCCCTGTCGATCCAGAACGACGAGCCGGAAAAGGCTTCCAAACCGTTCTCCAGGGATCGCGACGGTTTCGTTCTGGCCGAAGGTTCGGCGACGCTGGTGCTGGAATCGCTGGAAAGCGCGTTGGCGCGCGGCGCGAGGGTGCTGGGTATTGTCAGCGGCTGCGGCGAGAAGGCCGATGATTTCCATCGCACCCGCTCCAAGCCCGACGCTTCGCCGGCCATTGGCGCGGTCCGCGCGGCCCTCGCCGACGCGGGCATGGGCGAGCGGCCGGTGGATTACATCAACGCGCACGGCACGTCGACGCCCGAAAACGACAAGATGGAATTCCTGGCCCTGTCCACGGTGTTTGCCGATCGCATGGAGTCGATCCCGGTCTCGTCGAACAAGTCGATGATCGGCCACACGCTGTCGGCCGCCGGCGCCATCGAGGCCGCCTTCTCCATCCTGACCATGCAGCAAGGCTTCCTCCCGCCGACGATCAACTACGACAATCCGGACCCGGCCATACCAGTCGATTGCGTTCCGAATGCCGGGCGCAAGGGCGATGTGGCATCCGTCCTGTCCAACTCCTTTGGCTTCGGCGGTCAGAACACCTGCCTTGTCATGGCGCGCGAACCGGTCTAGACGCCCCTCTCATCGCTGTTTGGACACGGCTGCCCTTTGCAGGAGGCCGCGGGCCACGCCATGGCCGGGCAGCAAACGGAACTCGCAGCCGCGCCGGCTGCGCCATGCAGGAACGTCACCCATGCGCGCATTGCAACTCGTCGAAGACCGCAAGCTGGAGATCGTCGACCTGCCCGCGCCGCCGCCGCCCGGTCCCGGTGAAGCCACGATCCGCGTCAAGGTCGTCGCGCTCAACCACATCGACGTCTGGGGATGGCGCGGCATGGCCTTTGCGAAGCGCAAGATGCCGCTTGTGATCGGCGCCGAGGCCTCCGGTGAAGTCGAGGCCATCGGCCCCGGTGTCGCCAACGTCCTGCCAGGCCAGTTGGTCTCCGTCTACGGCGCCCGGACCTGCGGCCATTGCCACCATTGCCGTGAGGGCCGCGACAACCTTTGCGAACACGTCGGCGGCGTGCATGGCTTCCATCTCGACGGCTTTGCCCAGGAACGGATGAACATTCCCGCCCGCCTGCTCGTTCCCGCCCCGCCCGGGGTCAGCGATGTCGGCGCAGCACTCGCTCCCGTCACCTTCGGCACGGTCGAGCACATGCTGTTCGACAATGCGAAACTGCGGCCGGGCGAGACGATCCTCGTCCATGCCGGCGGGTCAGGCATCGGTACGGCCGCCATCCAGCTGGCCCGGCGCATGGGCTGCACGGTCATCACCACCGTCGGTTCCGACGCCAAGATCGAGCCGGCCCGGGCACTGGGAGCCGACCACGTGATCAACTACCGTGAGGACCGGTTCGAGGGCGTCGTGCGCAAGCTGACCAGGAAAAAGGGTGTGGATGTGGTTTTCGAGCATGTCGGCGCCGACACCTGGGCCGGGTCCATGCTGTGCATGAAACGCGGTGGCCGGCTGGTCACCTGCGGCTCCACGTCAGGCGTCTCCACGCAGATGAACCTGATGCAGCTCTTCCAGCAGCAACTGAAGATATTCGGGTCCTTCGGCTGCCGCATGGAGAACATGGCCGATGCCATGGAGAAGATGGCCCGCGGCCTCGTTGCCCCCGTCATCGACACCGAATGCGGCTTCGAGGACATCGACCGGGCGCTCAAGCGCATGGAAACGCGCGACGTCTTCGGCAAGATCATCCTGCGCGTGGCGTGACCGGAGCCGGACGCGCGCCATGAAGATGTTCGTCTACCGCGTCCTGCGCCGCCTGAAGTTCGTCGAATACTGGATCGTCGCCCGGCTGACGCTTGGCCTGCTCTGGATCATCAAGCTCTTGCCGGCCGAAGGCTCGCTTGCCGCGCTGGAATGGCTCGCCCGCCGGTTCGGCCCCCTGTCCGGACGCCACAGGGTGGCACTCGACAATCTGCGCCACGCCTTCCCGGAAAAGACCGAAGCAGACCTCCAGGCGATTGCCCTCGACATGTGGGGCAACATGGGCCGTCTGATGGGCGAATACGTCTTCCTCGACGATATCTTTGACTACGATCCCGCACACCCGGAGAGCGGCCGCGTCACCGTCGACGGCGCCGAGGTCTTCGAGAAACTGCTGCGGGACAAGGACAGACCGGCGATTTTCTTCACCGCGCACATGGGCAATTTCGAGCTTCTCCCGGTGGCGGCCATGACCTATGGCCTCGAAGTCACCGCGCTGTTTCGTCCGCCCAACAACCCCTACCTTGCCGAGCGGCTCCTGGCCGCCCGCCATACGGCCATGGGAGCCCTCGTTCCCTCGCGGGCCGGCGCTTCCTTCGCCCTTGCCCGTGTCCTGGAAAACGGTGGCAAGGCGGGCATGCTGGTCGACCAGTTCTTCATCCGTGGCAGGATCGTCGAATTCTTCGGCCGCGAAGCATCGACCAGTCCCCTTCTGGGCAAGCTGGCGCGCCAGTTCGATTGTCCGATCCATCCCGCCCGTTGTGTCCGTCTCCCGGGCGGGCGCTTTCACCTCACCCTGTTTGACGCCATCGATCCGGTACGCGACGCATCCGGCCGGGTTGACGTCCATGGCGTGACGCAACAGGTGACCTCCATCGTGGAAGACTGGATCAGGCAGGATCCCGGCCAGTGGATGTGGTTTCACAAGCGCTGGAAGAATTCCCCCCGGGCACGGCGCTAGGGCAAATTCCTTG
The DNA here is from genome assembly GCF_002727065.1 of Zhengella mangrovi. Lineage (GTDB taxonomy): Bacteria > Pseudomonadota > Alphaproteobacteria > Rhizobiales > Rhizobiaceae > Zhengella > Zhengella mangrovi. The sequence goes on from NZ_PDVP01000003.1 coordinate 59,189, forward strand.
CTGTCAGGTCCGCAGGCAACAGCCCGGCAACCCGCTACAATAGCAATCCGCGCCGCGTTCCCGTGAGCAACCCCTGGCCGCATTAACAGGATGTAAACTGCTTTTGGTTGTATTTATCCATATATACAACCTGGAGTTTTTCCAAATGTCCGGATCAACCGAAGTCGGCGCGCCGCGGCCCGTTCCCGTTATCATTGCCTCCCACCCTCTCGCCGGCTTCTGGCCACGGTCGACACCGGAACGGCCATGGTGCTTCCGCCGTTCCGGCAAGGCCCAGTCACCGGTCGAGAGGCTCCTGGAACAATTCCTCGAAGATCCGAGGTTCTCCCCGCCGGTCCTCGTCGTGGGCGAACTCTCGGTCCGCGCCGCTACAGAACAGACGGCAAGCTGGCGTGAACGCGGCGTCCACGTGCTCGCCGTCCCTGCCGACACGCGCAACGGCACAGCGGCCGTGCTGGCAGCCCTCGAGATCGCGGCGCGCAAGCGGCGCGCCCTCGTCGCCTACCTTCCGGCGAGCCTTGAGATGGACGATGGCCTTTCGCCCGTCGATGCCTTGGCGCGGGGAACGGCCATGCTGCCCCGGAACAGGATGGCCATGATCTACACCCGCCATGCGCGACCGGGCGATCGCGGAATCGGCTACGTGACAGGCAGCTTCCTTGGCGGGAGCCTTCACGAAGCCCGATCCGTCCTGCCTCCCAGCGCGGCCGAATCGCGCGAACTGGCCATGGCCGCCAACGACCTGCACATCCCCACCGGACCGGTGGTCTGCCGCCTCGACACCCTGATCGAAATGGTCCAGCACGTCGCGCCCATGCTGTTCAAGTCGGCCATCAGCGCGCTTCAGCATGCCGACCGGACCGGCATGATCATCCGGCCGCACCCCGGGTTTCTTTCCCTCGTCGCCGGTTTCGGCGTCGGCGACATCATGGCGTCGCAGCGTTCCGGCGTCGTGCTGAACACGCTTGGAGAGCATATGCGGACACTTCGCGGCTGGGCAGACATCGATCCCGCTGAGGAAAGCGGCGCCGCCCCCATTCGGATCGGCGTCGCCGGCCTGCCGCAACACCGGATCATCCAAGGGTCGGCGGGGATATTCATTTGCGCGAAGGGCCAGGAATCCGAAGCCAGCCGCTTCTACCCGTCGCCCGGATCGAGCGACTTTGCCCGTTCGCCAGGCTCGCACCTGCGAAACTGGGGGACCGAACAACTCGTGGAAGAGGAATATGGCATCCGCATTCTCAGGCTCGAGGTCTCGCCGGGAATGGTGCTGCCGCCGGAATGCCATTTCAGGCGGCGCGAAACCTGGTCGATCAGTTCCGGCAACGCGATCGCCACTGTCGACAACCGGGTCGAGAGCATGGTGGCCGGCGACCATCTGACCATCCCACAGGGCGCCATTCACACCCTGCGCAATGTCGGGTCGGAACCGCTCGTGCTCTACGAGTGCCGGATCGGCGCATACCTCGAGGACGATGACCGCATTCGCACAACGTCCCTCTCCCGGATGGCAGAGGTATGAGACGTCATCGCCCGTCGCGGGACTATACCGCCTCCATGCAGAGGAGGCGGCAGTTCTTTCCGGGTCAGTTGGTGATCACGATCCGCACGTTGCGCGGGCCCACTTCCTTGGCCATGGAAAACAGCTTGGCTGCATTCCCGGGCGCGAGGCGTACGCAACCATGCGACGCCGGACGCCCCAACCGCTTGACGGCACCGGTTCCATGAATGGCATAGCCGCCGCGGAAGAAGATCGAGTGCGGCATCGGCGAGTTATGATATTTGCGCGAATACCACATCTTGTGCATGCGCGTGGGACGGTAGGTTCCTCGCGGCGTATAATAACCGGAGCGCGCGGTCGAAACCTTCCACCGGCCAACAACCGTGCCGTACTTCTTGACCGTCATCGTCTGCGAAGAGATGTCGATATGTGCAACAAGGCTCGCAGCGAGAGACGTTGCCACACCCCCCATGATCAACATGGCGGTGGCGACCAGGACTGCACCGAATTTACGCATGGACATACACCCTCTTACCTATCATCTTCTTTTCTCACCCTATCTAACGATACGCAAAATTGCTGTGATGATCATTACACAATTGGGTGACGTATCGCATTTGCGCTACAATTTTGCCGTCATGGTTACCATTGAAGGTTGATGAACGACGGGGCTTGAAAAAAATCCGGCGCCGCCGTCAAATCCCGCCATGACAGAACCGTTCAAGAAAAGAATCGCCGATCTGGTTGCCGAGCGGCGCGATGTGCTGGTCGATCTGACGCGCGACCTCATCCGCTTTCCCACGGTCAACCCGCCTGGCGAGGCCTATCGGCCCTGCGCCGAGTTTGTCGGGCGTGAAATGGAACGCCGCGGCTTTGCCGTCGAATATATCCGGGCCGAAGGGGAACCCGGGGATACCGACGCCTATCCGCGGGTGAACGTTGTCGCCAGGCGCGAGGGCGGCCGGCCGGGGCCGACCGTCCATTTCAACTCGCACATCGACGTCGTCGAAGCCGGCCACGGCTGGTCGGTCGATCCGTTCGAGGGCGTGGTCAAGGATGGCCGGGTCTATGGCCGGGGCGCCTGCGACATGAAGGGCGGACTGGCCGCGTCGATCGTCGCGGTCGATGCCTTCCTGGCCCTCTACCCCGAATTTCCCGGCGCCATCGAGATCTCGGGCACCGTCGACGAGGAGTCCGGCGGCTTCGGCGGCGTGGCCTATCTGGCCCGCAAGGGCTACTTCTCCCGCCCGAGGGTCGATCACGTCATCATTCCCGAACCGCTCAACAAGGATCGCATCTGCCTTGGCCATCGCGGCGTCTGGTGGGCGGAGATCGAGACCAAGGGCGAGATCGCCCACGGTTCCATGCCGTTCCTCGGCGATTGCGCGGTCCGGCACATGGGCGCCGTGCTGTCGGCCTTTGAGGAGGATCTCTTTCCCGCCCTCGACCGCAAGCAGACGCGCATGCCCGTCGTGCCGGAAGGCGCCCGACGGTCGACCCTGAACATCAATTCCATCCATGGCGGCCAGACCGACGACTACAGCGGCCTCCCCTCGCCAAATGTCCCCGACAGTTGCCGCCTGACCATCGATCGCCGGTTCCTGCTGGAAGAGGACATCGCCGAGGTCAAGCGCGAGGTTGTCGCCATCCTGGAAAGGCTGAAGCGGGAACGCCCGAAATTCGACTTCTCGATCCGCGACATCATGGAGGTCCTGCCGCTGATGACGGAAAAGGACGCCCCGGTGGTGCAGGCGGTGACGGAAGCCGTGCGCGAGGTGTTCGGCCGCGATCCCGACTACGTCATTTCACCTGGCACCTACGACCAGAAGCACATGGCCCGCATCGGCCATCTCCACGATGCCATCGCCTATGGTCCGGGCATTCTCGACCTGGCCCACAAGCCCGACGAGTGGGTCGGCATCGACGACATGGTCGAATCGGCGACCGTCATGGCGCTTGGCCTGGCTCGACTGCTGTTCGCCGGCCAGTCCGAGCGGCCGGGATGAATGACCCGTGCGGATTGAAATCCTGCTGACAATCACGCCCATTGCTGATTAACTTCGCGCCAGGGCCGCCTGACGGCCGCGGAAAAACAGGGGAAACAGGTGAGGTCTTCGATGAAACCGATGAAATCCATTCTGGCAGCAAGCCTTTTCGTGCTGGCAACCGGCGTGTCCGCCTTTGCCGCACGCAGCGATCTCGTTCTGGGCATCGTCCTGGAGCCGCCGCATCTCGACCCGACTGCATCGGCCGCTGCCGCGGTGGACGAAGTGGTCTACGCCAACGTGTTCGAAGGCCTCACGCGCATCGGGCCGAACGGCCAGGTGGAACCCGCCCTCGCCGAGAAATGGGACATCTCCGAGGACGGCAAGACCTACACCTTCCATCTTCACACCGGGGTGAAGTTCCACGATGGCACGGGCTTCGATGCGGAAGACGTGAAATTTTCTCTCGATCGCGCCCGTGCCGATGATTCCACCAACGCCCAGAAGGGTCTCTTCGCTGCCATTGACAGCGTCGAGGTGGTCGACCCTGCGACGGTGAAGGTCATGCTCAAGCAGCCGCAGGGCGCCTTCCTCTACAACATGGGCTGGGGCGACGCGGTCATGGTGGCGCCGGAATCCGCCGGAACCAACAAGGAAAAGCCGGTCGGCACCGGTCCGTTCAAGTTCGAGAACTGGGCGAAGGGCTCGTCCATCACCATCGTCAAGAACCCCGACTACTGGGGTGATGCGGTCGCACTCGACAAGGCGGAATTCCGCATCGTGCCGGATGCCGCGGCCGCCGTGCCGGCCCTGCTTTCGGGCGATGTGCAGGCCTTCCCGCAGTTCCCTGCGGGCGATGCCCTGCCGCAGGTCCAGGCCGACCCCCGCTTCAAGGTCGTGATCGGCGCCACCGAGGGCGAGACCATCCTCGCCACCAACAACAAGAAGCCGCCATTCGATAACATCAAGGTGCGTCAGGCCATTGCCCACACGCTCGACCGCAAGGCGATCATCGCCGGCGCTTCGGCTGGCGGCAACGGTGTGCCGATCGGCTCGCATTTCTCGCCGGCCAACAAGGATTACATCGACCTGACAGGCACCTACCCGCACGACATTGCCAAGGCCAAGGAACTGATGAAGGAAGCCGGGCTCGAGAACGGCTTCAAGGCCACGATCAAGCTGCCGCCTCCGGCCTATGCCCGCGATGGCGGCCAGATCATCGCCTCCGAGCTCAAGGAAATCGGCATCGACCTGGAAATCATCCCGGTGGAATGGGCGCAGTGGCTGGAGCAGGTCTTCAAGGGCAAGGACTACGACCTGACCATCGTTTCCCATACCGAGCCGAACGACATCGGCATCTACGCCCGCAAGGACTACTACTTCAACTATGACAATCCGGAGTTCGACAAGGTCATCGCCGACCTCGACGTGACGGCCGATCCGGCCAAGCGGTCCGAACTGCTCAAGACCGCCCAGACCATCCTGGCCAAGGATGCCGTGAACGGCTTCCTGTTCGAACTGCCGAAGGTCGGCGTCTGGGATGCCAAGGTCGAAGGCCTCTGGGAAAACTCCCCGATCCAGGCCAATGACCTGACCAAGGTCCACTGGGTCGACTGAGATCCGGCCATGAGACCGGCCGCCGCGCATCCAGCGGCGGCCGCTTGCAACGCTCCTTCCCGCCCGCGATGACCGCCTATCTGCTCAAGCGCCTTGCCATCGGCATTCTCACGCTGCTGTTCGCCTCCGTGGTTGTTTTCGCGGTGCTTGAAGTCGTGCCCGGCGATCCTGCGCGCCTGATGCTGGGCATGAACGCGACCGAGGATGCGGTCCAGGCCCTGCGCGAACAGATGGGCCTCAACCTCCCGCTCGTAACGCGCTACGTCACCTGGCTTGCGGCCTTCGCGACCGGCGATTTCGGCCGCTCGCTCACCTATTCGGTTCCCGTCATCGACCTCGTCGCCGAACGCCTCGTTGTCTCCCTGCCACTCGCCCTTCTGGCCCTGGCCCTTTCCACCGTGATCGCCATTCCCGCCGGACTGTTCGCCGCTGCCCGGCGGGGCCGCTTTGCCGACACGGCCACCATGGGACTGGCGCAGGTGGGAGTCGCCATTCCCAATTTCTGGCTGGCGCTGCTTCTCGTCTATGTCTTTGCCGTCTGGCTGCGCCTCGTGCCGGCCGGCGGCTTCCCGGGCTGGGGCAACGGCTTCTGGGCCGGCATCAAGGCACTGCTGATGCCCGCTGTCGCACTTGCCCTGCCCCAGGCAGCCATCCTGGCCCGCGTCACCCGATCCGCGCTCATCGAGGTGCTGGGCGAGGATTACATCCGCACCGCCCGCGCCAAGGGCCTGCCACGCAGGCGGGTGCTCTGGCGCCATGCCCTGCGCAACGCACTCATCCCGGTCCTCACCATCATGGGCCTGCAGTTTGCCTTCCTGCTCGCCGGCACGATCATCATCGAGAACGTCTTCTACCTGCCGGGCCTCGGCCGCCTGCTCTTCCAGGCCATCACCCAGCGCGACCTGATCGTGGTGGAAAGCGTCATCATGCTGCTGGTCGCCGCCGTCATCGTCGTCAATGTCCTCGTTGATCTCTCCTATGCCGCCGTCGACCCGCGCCTGAGGACCCGCCGATGACCACGACGACGCCCGACGAAGCCGAGAACTGGCAGGCGCTGGCCGTCAAGGCGCTGAAGAACCGTTCCTTCCTGCTCGGGCTGGTCATCACTCTTCTGGTCGCGCTGATGGCCTTGGTCTCCTTTTTCTGGACGCCCTTCGACGTCACCGACCTGCCGGTGACCAACCGCATGCAGCCGCCGACCGCCGAGCACTGGTTCGGAACGGACCATTTCGGCCGCGACATCTTCTCCATGATCATGGTCGGCGCCCGCAATTCCATCGCCGTCGCCTTCGTCGCCGTCGCCATCGGCATGGGACTCGGCGTGCCGCTCGGCTGCTGGGCCGCCGCCCGGCGCGGATGGGTCGACGAGGCGCTGATGCGCTTCAACGATGTCATCTTCGCCTTCCCCGCCCTGCTCTCGGCGGTCATGATCACGGCCATTTTCGGCCCCGGCGCGATCAATGCCATCATCGCCATCGGCATCTTCAACGTACCGGTCTTCGCCCGTGTCGCCCGGGCGGGTGCGCTGTCCATCTGGCCGCGTGAATACATACTTGCCGCCCGCGCATCAGGCAAGAACGCGACCCAGATCACCGTCGAGCACATCCTGCCGAACATCGCCTCCATCCTGCTGGTCCAGGGCACCATCCAGTTCGCCCTCGGCATCCTCGCCGAGGCCGGCTTGTCCTATGTCGGCTTTGGCGCACAGCCGCCGATGCCAAGTTGGGGGCGCATGCTGTTCGAGGCGCAGACACGGATGATCATCGCCCCTCACATGGCGATCTTCCCCGGCCTCGCCATTGTCGTCACGGTGCTGGGCCTCAACCTGCTTGGCGACGGTCTGCGCGACCTGCTCGACCCGAAGACCAGGCGGGAGCGCTGAGCGATGGCGCAAACCCTGCTGCATATCGAGAACCTCTCGCTTGCCATCGGAAAGGCAGACATCCTTTCCCATGTCGACATGCGCATCGACCGTGGCGAAGTGCTGGGACTGGTCGGCGAATCCGGTTCTGGCAAATCCATGACCGCGCTCGCCATCATGCAACTCCTGCCTCATGCCGCGCACGCGTCCGGGCGCATCCTTTTCGATGGCGCCGATCTGCTGACGCGCACCGAAGACCAGATGTGCGCCCTGCGTGGCGATGACATCGGCATGGTCTTCCAGGAACCGATGACGGCGCTGAACCCGGTCAAGACGATCGGCGAACAGGTGGCCGAAGGCATCCGCTGGCATACCCGCTGCTCGCGCGCCGAGGCTGAGGAGCGCACCCGTGCCATCCTCGACCGGGTCGGCCTGCCGCAGTCAAGATTCCCGCTCTCGCGCTTTCCCCACGAACTCTCCGGCGGCCAGCGCCAGCGCGTTGTCATCGCCATCGCCTGTGCCCTGAAGCCGCGGCTGCTCATCGCTGACGAGCCGACCACGGCGCTCGATGTCGTCCTGCAGGCGCAGATCCTCGACCTGCTGCGCGACCTTGTCGAGGAAAACCGCATGGGCCTGCTGCTGATCAGCCACGATCTGGCCGTGGTCGCCGACATGGCGGACCGGCTCGTCGTGATGCGCCATGGCAAGGTCATGGAACAGGGCGAGACGGCCTCGACGCTCAAGCGCCAGGAACATCCCTACACCCGCCAGCTCGCCGAGGCATCGATGCACGTGCCGGCGGCGCGCCAGGCTGCCCCGGCCCGTCCGCGAACGGACGATGCCGGTGGCAATGCATCGCCGGAAACTCCCCCGCTCCTCGCCGTCGACAAGGTCGTGCGCGACTACGCCGGCCGCCGTACGTCCCTTTTCTCCCGGCCGGCGCCTTTCCGCGCCGTCGATGATGTCTCATTTTCCATGGAGCCCGGCCATTCCGTGGCGCTGGTTGGCCGCTCGGGCTGCGGAAAATCGACGCTGGCCCGGATGATCCTGGCGCTGGACCAGCCAACCGGCGGCGCCATCCGCCTTGCCGGACAGGACCTCTCCCATCTTGAGGGCGAGGCGCTGCGCCCATTCCGCCGCCGCATGCAGGTGGTGTTCCAGGATCCCTACGGATCCTTCAACCCGCGACACAAGGTGGAACGCCTCGTCGCCGAACCGCTTCACCTGCTCGACAGCCAGCCGTCACGCAGCGAACGCCGCGAACGCGTGGCCGAAGCGCTTGCCGAAGTCCACATGCCGCCCGACAGCATGGATCGCTACCCGCACGAATTCTCCGGCGGGCAGCGTCAGCGCATCTCGATTGCCCGCGCCGTCATCACCCGGCCAGACCTGATTGTCGCCGACGAGCCTGTGTCGGCACTGGACGTTTCCATCCGCGCCCAGATCCTGGACCTCTTTGCCGAGTTGAACGGCAAGCTGCGCCTTGCCTACCTCTTCATCACCCACGACCTGACAGTCGCGCGTGCAATCACCGACGAGGTCATGGTCATGCATGAAGGCCGGATCGTGGAACGCGGCAGCACGGCGGACGTGCTGTCGGCGCCGCGCCATGAGGCGACAAGGGCGCTGGTGGACGCGGCACCGGATCTCGAGCGCGCGATAGCCCGGCGCCTGTCCCGCGCCTGACAGGTCAGGCCGCGCCGGAGTCCTCGTTGAGCTTCTCGATGGTCCGGCGGATCAGTGCCGCTTCGCGTTCGTCGAGATTGTGGTCGGAGCGCGCGATCGCTTCCATGTGCTCGACCAGCGCCTTCTTGCGCTCGTAGGGCATGGCCCTGAAGATCTCCGCCGCCTGCTTGCCGGATGTCTCGTAGCCGAATTCGTGCAGGTACCGGACCACTTCGGCGAAGCTGTCCGGCTCGATCCCGAACGCTTCCTTGGCGATGCGCTTGAGCATCTCCATTTCCGACTGTTCCACCTTTCCGTCGGCCAGCGCGACGCGGAACAGCAGCAGGAGTTCGGCCGTGATCGAGGGATCCCTCGCGACTTTCTTCACTGCCGGATCGCCTTCGAAAAAGGCCACCAGCTTTTCCAGGATTCCGGACGTCATGGACATGTCCCCCTCTTCCCGCGCGAACACGATTCCCCCCGAACCATGCTAACCGCTGTTTTCCCTTGCGCAAGATGGCCGGTCGTGCTGCAAACCGCCGTTCCGCGCGTTTCGTCGCGGCCACGGATGCATCATGATCGACCTGACCCTTGAAACCGCAGCCCTGCTTGCCGCTGCCGCCTTCGTGGCCGGCTTCATCGATGCCATTGCCGGCGGCGGCGGCCTGATCACGGTTCCCTCGCTTCTGCTGGCCGGCTTCGATCCCGTCGTAGCACTCGGCACGAACAAGCTGCAGAGCCTGTTCGGGTCCGGATCGGCGACGCTCGCCTATGCCTCGAAGGGCCACGTCGACCTGAAGCGGCAACTGCCGGCAGCGGTGGCGTCCTGCCTCGGCGCCATCGGCGGCGCGCTGCTGGCCACCGTGCTGCCCGGGTCGGTGCTCAAGGCCGTCCTTCCAGTCCTGCTGGTCGCCATCGCGCTCTATTTCGCCTTCAAGCCGGCCCTGTCCGACATCGACCGCGCCCAGCGCATCGCCCCCTTCCTGTTTTCCTTCACCGCGGTCCCGCTGATCGGGTTCTATGACGGCGTGTTCGGCCCGGGCACCGGGTCCTTCTTCATGCTCGCCTACGTCGGACTGGCCGGCTACGGCGTCTTGAAGGCGACCGCCCATACCAAGGTGATGAATTTCGCCTCGAACATCGGCGGCTTCGCTGCCTTCACCGCTGTTGGCGTGGTCGCGTGGAAAGCCGGTCTCGTCATGGGCGCCATGCAGTTTGCCGGCGCCCGCCTTGGCGCCCATTTCGCCATGCGGAACGGCGCCCGCATCATCAAGCCGCTTCTGGTCATAACCTGCACGGTGCTCGCCGCCCGCCTTGTCATGGATCCGGAAAACCCGTTGCGCCTCATCTTCTCCTGAGCGGGCGCACATCGGTTGTGCGGCAATTGTGTACGGGCAACCCATGTTGCTTGCCGCCCGCCTTGGTCTAGACTTGGCAACAAGAGGAATTCGACGTTCGGGAGGATGCCATGGACGCAAGTGTCGATATGAATGCCGGCCAGTTCGAACTGAACGAGGACCAGCGCGCCATCCAGGAAATGGCCCGCGCCTTCGCCGACGACCGCGTTGCCCCCAATGCGCTGGAATGGGACAAGGCCCGTCACTTCCCCGATGATGTCATCCGCGAGACCGGGCCCCTTGGCTTTGGCGGCATCTACGTGCGCGACGATGTCGGCGGCTCCGCCCTTTCGCGCCTGGACGCCGTGCTCGTCTTCGAGGCCCTGTCGACGGCCTGCCCGGCCTTTTCGTCCTTCATCTCGATCCACAATATGGCCGCCTGGATGATTGACACCTTCGGCAACGAGGAACAGCGGCAGCGCTTCCTGCCGAAACTGACGTCGATGGAACTGCTTGCCGGCTACTGCCTGACCGAGCCGGGTGCCGGGTCGGATGCAGCCGCGCTGAAGACGAAGGCCATCCGTGATGGCGACCATTACGTGATCAACGGTGCCAAGCAGTTCATTTCCGGCGCCGGCGCCAATGACATCTACGTCGCCATGGTCCGCACCGGCGGTGAAGGCCCGTCCGGCATTTCCACCATCGTCGTCGAGAAGGGAACGCCGGGTCTCTCCTTCGGTGCGCCCGAGAACAAGATGGGCTGGCACATGCAGCCTACCGCCCAGGTGATATTCGACGATTGCCGCGTCCCCGCGGAAAACCTGCTGTCAGACGAGGGAATGGGCTTCAAGATCGCCATGGCCGGCCTCGACGGCGGCCGGCTGAACATCGCCGCCTGTTCGCTGGGCGGCGCGACGAGCGCCATCGAGAAGGCCGTTCAATATGCCTCCGAGCGCAAGGCCTTCGGCAAGGCGATCAACCAGTTCCAGTCGCTGCAGTTCAAGCTGGCCGACATGGAGATCGACCTCGCAGCGGCCCGCCAGTTGCTTTACACCGCCGCCTCAAAGCTCGACCGCAAGACGCCTGACGCGTCGAAATGGTCCGCCATGGCCAAGCGGTTCGTTACCGACGCCGGGTTCCAGATCGCCAATGACGCGCTCCAGGTCCACGGCGGCTACGGCTATCTTCACGACTACGGCATGGAGAAGCTGGTGCGCGACCTGCGCGTTCACCAGATCCTCGAAGGCACCAACGAGATCATGCGCATGATCGTCGCCCGGCACATGATCGGCCGGTAAGCGAATCCAGGCGCGACAGGAGGAGACGAACATGACCACGATCGCATTCATCGGCCTCGGCAACATGGGCAACCCCATGGCCGCCAACCTCGTCAAGGCCGGCCACCAGGTCCAGGGCTTCGACCTTGTACCCGAGAACCTGCGCATCGCCGGCGAGAACGGCGTGACCGTCATGGCCAACGCCGCCGCCGCCGTGCGCGAGGCGGACGTCATCATCACCATGCTGCCGGCCGGCAAGCACGTGCTCGCCGTGTACAACGATATCGTCGCTGCAGCCGACCGCGCGGCCCTTTTCATCGATTCCTCCACGATTGACGTCGACTCCGCCCGCAAGGCGCATGCCATCGCCGATGCGGCCGGCATGCAGTCGCTGGACGCCCCGGTTTCCGGCGGTGTCGGCGGTGCAGAGGCCGGAACGCTCACCTTCATGTGCGGCGGCAGCGCCGAGGCTTTCAAGCGTGCCGAGGCCTATCTCTCCGTGATGGGCAAGAAGGTGGTTCATTGCGGCGATGCCGGCAACGGCCAGGCCGCGAAGATTTGCAACAACATGATCCTCGGCATCTCCATGATCGGCGTCGGCGAGGCGTTCGCGCTGGCCGAAAAGCTCGGCCTTTCCCACCAGGCGCTGTTCGACGTCGCCTCCACCTCCTCCGGCCAGTGCTGGTCGCTGACCACCTATTGCCCTGTTCCGGGACCGGTCCCCTCTTCACCCGCCAACAACGGCTACAAGCCTGGCTTTGCCGCCGCCCTGATGCTGAAGGATCTGCGCCTTGCCCAGGAAGCCGCGCAGGGCGCCGGTGCCTCCACGCCGCTCGGCGCCGAGGCTGCACAGCTCTATTCGCTGTTCAATGCGCAGGGCAACGGCGACACCGATTTCTCCGGGATCATCAACTTCCTGCGGGGCCGCGAAGGTTGACGGCCGTTAACCGTGGTAAACGGGAAAATCCTAAAAAAACGCGCGATTTAGATTTGCTTAAGCCCTCGCTAACCTGCCGGTAACAATACCCGTTTAAAAGGGACGTCAAGGCGGATGAACAACGCCTTGCCGCTCCGGATCAGGTACTGCGTACCGGAGCAAAGCGTTCCCTGGCCCAGCGTGTTTTTCGGGCGGGAGCCATGCGTAGAGAATGGCAAAGCCGCGCATCGTCGCCATTGGCACGGGCGCGGTTTTTGCCATCTCGCAACGCCCCCGCCATCGCCGGCCAGGCCATGTGCAGCCGAAGGCTATCGCCCGGAACCGGGCCGCTCAGCGCTTGCGCAAACGGTCATAGTTACGGCGCACCGTCTTGGACGCAGGCCGGACCGCCGCCTTGGATGCCCGCGTCACCGAATTGGCGACGAGGTCGGCCGGGTGGCGCCCGGCCAGGACGTGCGGCCAGAACTCCATGGTCGACCGCCACAGCGAGAATTGTGCCTCCCAGAGCCCTTCGATGCCGGCGCGCACCTTTTCGGCGACCGCCTTGCGCGCCTCCCCCTGGCAGAGGCTCCCCCCGGCCGCCTCGGCAAACAGCACCGGCAGCCGCAGGGAGATGACCAGGGGTGCTAGAAGCAGGTCGGCGGGTGCGCCACCTGGCAGGTTGACCTTTCCGGACGATGGTCTCACGCGCGTGTTTCCTTCTTCTTCGCAAGCGTCATGTGCCGCGTTTCCGTCAGGCGGCCTGGCCTGCGAGATCCGCGGCCGCCAGGTCCAGTGCCTTGAGGATCCTGTCGATCGCCAGGTCGATCGTTTCCCGCGTCCAGATCAGCGGCGGCGACAGGATCATCGTGTCACCGACAGCGCGCAGCATGAGGCCGTTGGCGATGGCATGGTCACGAATGCACACGGCAGCAACTCCCCCGCCTGGAAAGCGTTCCCGTGTCTGTTTGTCACGGACGATCTCGATCGCGCCCATGAGACCGGCCGACCGCGTTTCGCCGACGATCGCGTGCGGGGCGACCCGCTGTGCCAGTTGCTCGGCGAAATAAGGCCCGGTGTCGTCGCGCACCCGCTCGATCAGGCCTTCGCGCTCGATGATTTCCAGGTTCTTCAGCGCCACCGCGCAGGCCACCGGATGTCCCGAATAGGTGTAGCCGTGGAAGAATTCACCGCCCTTGTCGACCAGGCTCTTGGCGATCCTGTCGCCAACGAGCAGCGCCGACAGGGGCTGGTAGCCCGAGGTCAGGGCCTTGGCGGTGGTGATCGTGTCCGGTTCCAGTCCGTAAGTCTGCGCAGCGAACCAGTTTCCCGTCCGGCCATAGCCGGTGATGACCTCGTCGAGCATCAGCAGGATGTCGTGCTTGCGGCAGATCCGCTGGATTTCCGGCCAGTAGCTGTCCGGCGCGATCTTCACGCCGCCCGCCCCCATGACCGGTTCGCCGATGAAGGCGGCCACCTTGTCGGCGCCGTGCTCCAGGATGGCTTCCTCCACCGCCCGCGCCGCGCGCAGGCCGAAGTCGTGTTCGCTTTCGCCGGCCTGCCTGAGTTCGAAGCCATAGGGCGGCATCACGTGGACGATGCCCGGCACCGGCGCGCCGAGCTGGCCGTGCATCGCGCTCATGCCGCCAAGCGATGCACCCGCCACGGTGGAGCCGTGATAGGCCCATTGCCGCGAGATGATGATCTGCTTCTCCGGCTTTCCTTCCAGCGCCCAGAAATGCCGCACGAGGCGCAAGGCCGTGTCGTTGGATTCCGACCCGGACGATCCGTAGAAGACCTGGTTGACGTTTTTCGGCGCCAGTTCGGCCAGCTTTTCCGCCAGCAGGACAGGTGTCGGCGTCGTGCAGCGGAAGAAGGAATTGTAATAGGGCAGTTCCTTCATCTGCTCGAAGGCAGCCTGGGCCAGCTCGTCGCGGCCGTAGCCGACATTGACGCACCACAGGCCCGCCATGCCGTCGAGAATCGCGTGGCCCTCGCTATCGTGGATATAGGGACCATCGGCGCTGACGATCATGCGGCTCCCCGCGGCGCGCAGGTCCTTGTGATCGGTGAACGGATGGAGATGGTGGGCAGCATCCATGGCCTGAAGCTGCTCCAGGGAAAAATTCCGATATGTCATGGGGATATCCCCGCTGCTTGAATCAAGTCGACAGAAGGTGGATCAGGATGTCAGGCAGGGCTTCCGGGCGGGGAATAGCCGATGCGGGCGCAAAGGCGCAGCAGTTCGGCATGAAGCGTCCGCGACGAGGGTTTCGATGTCATGCTTGAAGTTTTACGGTCAAAACCCGGTGCGGGGCAAGGGACCCGACCGTCGCCGGCGTTTTCGGATCGATCCGCCAGTTCAAAGGAATGATCGCGGTACCGGCAGGTGAAATGCCCCCATTCCGGCCTGCCGGCCCCGCAACCCTTGCACACATCCGCCCGAACATGCCTTGCCCAGGCTCGTATCGCGGAGATCGCCGGCGGGCTGACTTGCCCCATACGCCCGCCGGCGCGCCCCCGCACGGGCCCGCACGCCCGTCCTGTCGGCTGGACTTCCGGATCGGAGAGATCCAGCCCTTCGCTAAATGCTAATCAAGGTTCATGCCAGAAAGGAATCCCGGGAATCCGGGCGTGACACCGCCTTTCCGCGCACCGATCCTTTGCAATTTGCAAAAGGCTTCGCGAATCGAAATGCGATTGGAAAATGAGCGCCGGTTCAGCCGCGCCGGATGAACGACTTGTAGACGAAGCCACGGCGTCCATTGTGCGTGATTTCGCACCACCCGCGGCAGCGGTGAATGGTGATCCGCGCTTTCGCCGGGATCACTTCGAGCACATCGGCGTCATTGTCCGGCTCGGCACGCATGTTGACATATTCGCGGATCGTGCCGTTCGTGGCGGGCTTCTTCACCGCGGGCCGTTCGGTCGGCGCGGGAACGGCGGCGTCCTGCGCGGCCGCCGGTTCCTGGTCGACCGGTGCCAGGGCCGAAGTAAGCGAGGCCTTGTCGACGCCGGGGCCGGCGTCCTGTGACGCGAGAACCTTCTCCAGTGCCCGCCGGCCGTTCGGTTTCGGTGCTGTCATGTTCTGGGCCCATCGCGGATCATCGGCCGACAGCCCGCCGGCCGGGTTGGCGATCGTGCCATCCGGCGACACCGCCACCGTCTTCACCGCCTTCGGGGTAAGCGTTCCGGAGGTCATCGCCGGTGCCTCGGTCCGCGCAGCCTTGGCCGGAACTTGCGCCGCGGCTTCCGCGTTCCGTTCGGCGGCCGGCGGAGAAGCCGGAACTGGGGCAGGCACCGGTTCGGCAGAAGCGGGCTCGACGGCCGTTGCGGCCACGGTGACCGACTGCTTGGCCATCATCACGTTGCCGCTTCCCTTCGGACTGCCACCGTTGACGAAGGCGATCGCCCCGAAACCCGCGAGAACGGCGAGCACCGCGCCCGTGGCAAGATATCCGGCAAAACCGAACCCCGGCGCTTCGGACGGTTCGGCCTTGGCATGGAAATGGTTCGGCCAGTGATTGGCGAAATCGGTCATAACGCAACTCCCTTGCACCCTGAGGGCGTCATTCTTCTCGACAG
Organism: Zhengella mangrovi; assembly: GCF_002727065.1. Lineage (GTDB taxonomy): Bacteria > Pseudomonadota > Alphaproteobacteria > Rhizobiales > Rhizobiaceae > Zhengella > Zhengella mangrovi. The sequence continues at coordinate 74,933 of NZ_PDVP01000003.1, forward strand.
CTTCCCGCACCCGTTCGTGTTCGGTCGCACAGGAATATGGCGGCACAACGGACTCAATCGGGCAGCGAGACGGCAGAATCGTCTCTTTACTGTTTTTTAGGGCTTTGCCATCGTCGGACCTTCAAGGAGCATGAGCATGCACGACCCCCTCGGAAATCCCGTCAGTGCCGCAGGACCCGCCGCCCGGTCGGGAATCGACGACTTCGTGACCGGCTTCCTCGGCTATCATCCGCGCGCCGCCAACATCCTCGCCGCCGCGAACGAGGAACCGGAAAGTCCGCTCGCGCAGACCTATGCCGGCCTGCTGTGGATGTTCCTGGAAAGCCCGGAGGCGGCGGCCAGCGCCGCGCCCTTCATCGCGGCCGGAAAGGCGCTCGAGACCAAGGCCAACGCGCGCGAGATTTCGATGCATGCCGTCCTGACCGCATGGGCAGCCGGCGAGCTACTGGAAGCCGAGGCCCGCATCGCCGCCCATCTTGGCCACTGGCCGCGCGACCTGGTGGCCATGAAGCTCGGCCAGTATCTCGCCTTCAACCGCGGCGATGCACCCGCCATGCTGCGCCTGGCGCGATCCGTCGAGCGCGAGAACGGCGCCAACGCGAATTTTCACGCCATGGCGGCATTCGCCTTCGAGCAGTGCCACCTGCTCGACAGGGCGGAGGAAGCCGCCAGCCGTGCGCTGGAAATCGATCCGGCCGAGCCATGGGCCCATCATGCCCTCGCCCACGTCATGCTGACCCAGGGCCGCGTGCCGGAAGGAGCCCGTTTCCTGGACCGGGTCTCGTCCTCATGGAATGGCCTAAACTCCTTCATGTATACCCACAACTGGTGGCACCGCGCCCTCTTCGCCCTGTCGCTGGGCGATGAGGATGCCGTCTTCGCCATGTATGATGACCACTGCTGGACGATGGAAAAGGCCTATAGCCAGGACCAGATCGGCGCCGTCTCGCTGCTCGCCCGCATGGAAATGGCCGGGATGGATGTCGGGGACCGCTGGGCCGACCTCGCCGCCTGGCTGAAGCCGCGCCATGCCGACACGGTCAATGTCTTCCTGACCCTGCAGTATCTCTATGGCCTGAAGCGGGCCGGGCTGGCCGAGGCAACGGACCTGGCCCGTGCCATCGAGGAGCGCGCGATGGGCAGTCAGCCGGATCGCTCCAATGTCTGGCACGATGTCGCCCGCCCCGCCGCGCGCGCCATCCTCGCGCACCTGGAAGGCCGGCACCAGGAAGCGGTGAACGACATGCTTGTCGCCCTGCCCCGCATGGCGAGCGCGGGGGGCAGCCACGCCCAGCGCGACCTGTTCGAACAGATCCTTCTCGATGCGCACATCAAGGCCGGCAACCTGGTGGAGGCCCAGCAGATGATGGAAATGCGCCGCATCTGCGACCCCGCCGGCATCCCGCTGAATCGGGCGCTGGCGGGAACCTACCGGGGCCTGGGTCTCGAAACGGAAGCGCGCGAGGCCGAAGCCCGCCGTTACGCGGGAACCTGACAGGCAGGACGCCATCGCCTCCTTGCAATGATATAAAGACTTGTTTATGTGGTTATGACATTCTCCAGATTTCAGGATTACCGCGATGACCAATCCGCTTGCCGACCTGCTGGCCGAAAAGGGCGTTCTGCTCGCCGATGGCGCCACCGGCACCAATCTCTTCGCCATGGGGCTGGAATCCGGTGATGCTCCGGAGTTCTGGAACGCCGACCATCCCGATCGCATTACCAAGTTGCATCAGGATTTCGTCGATGCCGGCTCCGACATCATCCTGACCAACTCGTTCGGGGGAACCCGCCAGCGGCTCAAGCTCCACAACGGCCAGGACCGCGTCCACGAACTGAACATGAAGGCCGCGCTGATCGCCCGCGCCGTCGCAGACAAGGCCCCGCGCAAGGTGATCGTGGCCGGGTCTGTCGGTCCGACCGGTGAATTGCTGCAGCCGCTCGGCGCCCTGACCCACGACGACGCGGTGGATGCGTTCGCAGAGCAGATGCAGGGCCTCAAGGACGGTGGCATCGATGTCGCCTGGATCGAGACGATGAGCGCGCCCGAGGAGATCCGCGCCGCCGTGGAAGCGGCCAACCGCGTCGGCCTGCCCTACGTCTACACCGGCTCCTTCGACACCGCCGGCCGGACCATGATGGGCCTGCACCCGAAGGATATCCACCATGTCGCCGACGGGCTTGGCCAGGCACCGGTGGCTGTTGGCGCCAATTGTGGCGTCGGCGCCTCCGACATGCTCTCCACCCTTCTCGACATGTCCGCCTCCGACCCCGAGGCCGCCATCGTCGTCAAGGCAAACTGCGGCATTCCGGAATTCAAGGGCACCGAAATCGTCTACTCCGGCACGCCGGACCTGATGGCGGAATATGCCCGCCTTGCCATGGATGCCGGCGCCCGGATCATCGGCGGCTGCTGCGGCACGCGTTGCGAGCATCTGTCTGCCATGCGCCAGGCTATCGACAGCCATCGGACGGACCACCGCCCGACCATCGATGAGATCGTCGAGAAAGTCGGACCGATGCGCAACAAGCAGGCGGATGAAAGCGGTGCCGGCACCGGCGACAGCGGCGGGCGCGAACGGCGTGGCCGCCGCCGCGGCTGACGATTGAAAAATCTTGGGAAAGGCCGGCAGGACGCCGGCCTTTTTCATATGCGGATTTCAGCGCTGCAAAATGCCGAATGGCATGACGAACCGGCTGGACAGGGCCGCTCGAATGACTAACCTTCCGGTCAGGTCGAAACCAGTCGACCATGGGAGGTATGACAATGATCCTGAAGAAATCCGTCCTCGGACTTGCCGCTGCGGCCATGCTCGCCGTTTCGCCCGCCCTGGCCGAAGACCGTATTTCCATCGGCACCGGTGGCACCGGCGGCCTGTTCTACGTGATCGGCGCCGGCATGGCGGAGATCATCAACAAGCATATGGACGGCGCGACGGCCCGGGCCGAAGTCACCGGTGCGTCGGTGGAAAACATCCGCCGGGTTGCCGCTGACCAGCTCACCTTCGGCTTCTCCTCGGCATCAACCCTTTACGAATCGACCAAGGGAACCGGCCCCTTCTCCGACGGCGCGCTGCCCATGTCCGCCATCGCCTATCTCTATCCGGCCGTCATGCAGATCGCCACGCTGGAAGGAAACGGCATCAAGACGCTGGACGACATGGCCGGCAAGCGCATCAGCCTCGGCCCGCCCGGATCCAACTCGTCGGTCCTGTGCATGCGCATCCTCCAGGAAAAGGGCGTGTTCGACCAGGCCAACGCCCAGTTCCTCTCATATAACGAGAGCACCAAGGCACTCGTCGACGGCAACATCGACGCCGCCTGCGTCCTGGCTGGCGCACCGGTCGCCGCCCTAATCGATCTGGATGCCAAGGCCGACATGGTCATGGTGCCGGTGGATGACGCGACCATGAAGGGACTGGTCGGGAAATACCCGTTCTACCAGCCCTACGAGATCAAGGCCGGCACCTATTCCGACCAGAAGGAAGCCGTCGCTGTCGTCAACGACCCCGCCACGCTTTTCACCAAGACCGATGCCGACACGGGCCTCATCGAACGGATCACCGGAACGATCTTCTCCAACCTGGATGAACTGCACGCAGTGCATCCGGCAGCCAAGCGGATCCTGAGAGAAACGGCGACCAATGTCCCGGTCGCCCTGCATGCCGGTGCCAAGGCCTGGTACGACGCCAATCCCTGATCGGACGGGACCATGCTGAAGCAATGGATCGGGCGGATCGCGCTGGACGGCGCGATTCGCGGCAACCGGGCGGAGACGATCACCGTTTCCGCCCTTTTTGTCGTTCTCGCCGTCGCCATCACGGCGCTCGTCATCTACGGCGCCTACTTCGGCCTGATCACCGCGCTGATCCTGCGCTCGGCCTTCTTCTCGCTGGCGGCTTGCGCCGGCCTTCTCTGGTGCGGGCTCAAGACACGCCCGCTCCCCCTTGCCATCATGCTGTACGTGCTGGCGATCCTCGTGCTCCTGCCGGGCTACCATCTCCAGCAGTCCTACCTCGACATCATCATGCGCGGCGCCATGGCCACGCCGCCGGATCTCTGGCTGTTCGTCATCCTGATGGCTGCCATCCTGATCCTCACGCGCCTGACGCTCGGATGGGCGCTGGTATTCCTCGTGCTGGCCGCCCTCGCCTATGCCTGGTTCGGTGACCTCATCCCCGGCAAATACGGCCATGGCGGTTATGACTTGCGCCGTCTGACGTCCACCCTCATGCTCTCCACGGAAGGCATTTACGGCCTGCCCATGGGCGTGGCGGTGGAATACATCTTCCTGTTCGCCCTGTTCGGTGGCGTCCTCATGCGCATCGGCGCCGGCGAGGTCTTCGTCGATATCGCCCGCGGCCTGACCGGGCGCGTACAGGGTGGTCCTGGCCTCTCGGCGGCGCTGTCGAGTGCCCTGCTTGGCACGATCAACGGCTCGGCGGTCGCCAATGTCGTCACAACCGGCACCTTCACGATCCCGCTGATGAAACGGGCCGGTTACACGCCGCGCCTGGCAGGCGCTATCGAGGCCGCCGCCTCCTCGGCCGGCCAGATCCTGCCCCCTGTCATGGGCGCCGCGGCCTTCCTGATGGCCGAGATCCTCGGCGTTCCCTACGGCCAGATCGCGCTCGCAGCGCTCGTTCCAGGCCTCCTCTACGTGCTCGCCCTGATGATCGCCGTGCGCCTGGAAGCCGGCCGGCTCGATCTCCAGCGCGACCCCGGTGCCGGACTGGCGCTCCTCGTCGGGACATTGACCAAGCGTGGCTACCTGCTCGCGCCGCTGGTCGGCCTCATCGCCCTGCTCGTCATTGGCTTCACGCCGACGCGGGCCGCCGTCATCTGCATTGTCATCGCGCTGGCGCTGTCGCCGTGGCGAAAGGAGACCCGGATCGGGATCACCGACCTGCTCCTGATCTGCCGCGACACGCTGACGGCGACCCTCCCGATCATCGTCGCGGTCGCCGCCGCCGGCGTCATCATCGGTGTGCTCAACCTGACCGGGCTGGCCCTGATGATGTCCGGCATGATCCTGGAGGCTGGTGAAGGCAACATCTGGCTGATCCTCGTGCTGACAGCCGTGGCATCCTTCATTCTGGGCATGGGCCTGCCGACGTCCGCGGCCTACCTGCTCCTGGCTGTCCTCGTGGCACCGGCCCTGACCCGGCTCGGCGTCGAGCCGATCGTCGGCCACATGTTCATTTTCTACTACGGCCTCGTTTCGGCCATCACGCCGCCGGTGGCGCTGGCGGCCTACGCGGCAGCATCCATATCGGGCGCGGGTGCCAACGAGACCGCCGTGGAAGCGATCCGCCTGGGCTTCGTCAAGCTGCTGGCCCCCTTCCTGTTTGTCACCATGCCCGGTCTTCTGATGATCGGCGGGACGGTCGAGATCACCGCGTCCATCGTCCTGGCGGTTGCCGGCCTTTCAGCCCTGACGATCGCCTTCGCCGGCTGGATCAACCGGCCCATGGCCGGCTGGGAGCGACTGGCGCTGACAATGGGAGGTCTGGCCGCGCTGTGGCCCGTCCCCGTCGCCGACGTGAGTCCGGCCACGCTGCTGGTTCGCGCGGCCGGGCTGATCGTCGGCGGATACGTCGTCTGGCGCTGCGTCACTTCTCCCGGGCGTCCCGGCCGAACACCGGTACATCCGTGAATTCATGCAATAGCGTGTTTCCGCAAACGACGCGGACGGACTCGTAGGCTTCCTGCCCCGGCAGGATCACGCTGACGCCCCCCTGCACGACGACCTGGGAAACGATCCGGTTTTCCGGTTCGCGCGTTTCCAGCACCACGATCTGCGTCGGTGGCATGGACCTGGTCGTGGGGCCCGCACGCAGCGAGACCATGTAGCCAGGAGTTGGCAAGGACAGGGAACCACGGACGTACAGCATCAGGCGGCCGTTGGAGTATGGCGTCTCGGCAAGCCAGGCCTCCCAGCCCTGCGAGGAAACCACCGGGCAGATGTCATTGGCGGCCCGGGCTGGCAGGCTTCCCGCCGAACCTGAAAGAATGGCCAGCGCAGCAGCAGCGAGGACGATTTGTCTCTTGATCGGCATGGTCGTTATCTCTTTTCCGGTGTCGGCCGGAGACCTGTTTCATATTCGGCGCAACAGTCAGCAATGGAGAGGCGGCAACCGCATGTCGTGTCGCCGCCCCTCATCCCTGTCACTTCGCGCTGTCGAGCGTCTTGGCGATCTGGACCAGGCGCAGGAACTCCGACCGGTAGCCATAGGGATCGTCGCCGCGGGCACCGGCCGCCAGGGTGGCAATGGCGTCCCAGCCGGTATCCGCGACCTGGCTGGTCTTCCTCAGCTTCTGGCCGAAACCCGCCACGGCCACAGAGAACCGCAGGTCGTTCGACCCCTGGTCCAGCGAGGCGATCTCGTTGGCCGAGGTCACGGGCTGGGTGATCAGTTGCGACGTGTCGCTATCCGGCTTCTTGTAGCGGATCTTGACGAAGCCGTACTCGTCGCTGGAATTGCCTGCGCCTGCCTCCGCTGCATCGCTCTGGTAGCGAAGGTCGTCGATCTGTTGCGCCGGGCTGCCCTTGGGCGTGATCTCGTAGATCGCCGTCACCGAATGGCCGGACCCGATGTCGCCGGCATCCTTGCGGTCGTCATTGAAATCCTCGCGGTTCAGAGCCCGCGTTTCGTAACCGACGAGCCGGTATTCGGCGACGGTGGCCGGGTTGAACTCGACCTGGATCTTCACGTCCTTGGCGATCGGGAACAGCGTCGAGGTCGCCTCCTCGACCAGCGTTTTCTGCGCTTCGCCGAGCGTATCGATATAGGCCGCGGTGCCGTTTCCGTTCTGAGCCAGGACCTGCATAAGCTGGTCATTGTAGTTGCCGCGCCCGAAACCGAACACGGAAAGGAAGATGCCCTTCTCCCGCTCGGCCTCGATCATGGTCTTCAGATCCTTGTCGGACGAGGGACCGACGTTGAAATCGCCGTCGGTGGCGAGCATGACGCGGTTCACGCCGTCCTTGACGAAGTTCTCCTGCGCCAGCCGGTAGGCCGTCTCGATCCCGGCCGCGCCGGCCGTGGAGCCGCCTGCCCCGAGCGCGTCGATGGCAGCCAGGATCTTCGCCTTCTCGGAGACTGACGTCGGCTCCAGCGCGACGCCGGCCGATCCGGCATAGGTGACGATGGAGACCTTGTCCTTCGCATCAAGCTTGTCGAGCAGCAGCCGGAACGAGGTCTTGAGCAGCGGCAGCTTGTCCGGCGCGTTCATCGAGCCGGACGTATCGATGAGGAACACGAGATTGGCCTGCGGCCGCGTTGCCGGCTGCACGTCATACCCCTTGATGGCGATATGCATCAGCTTGCGATGCTCGTTCCAGGGCGACGGCGCCACCGTTACCGTCGGCTTGAACGGCTGCTCCGCGCTGTCGGCGGCAGGCCAGTCATAGGGGAAGTAGTTGACCAGTTCCTCGACCCGCACCGTGTCCGGCGCCGGCAGGCGCCCGGCATTCAGTTGCGAACGGACGAAGGCATAGGACGCCGTGTCCACGTCGATGGAGAAGGTGGAAACGGGGCTTTCAAGAACCGCGCGTACGGGATTGTTGTCAAAGGATTCCAGCCGGTCGCGATCTTCCATCGGCGTGGCCGTATCCGGACTGACCGGCAGGCCCTGAACCATTTGCTTCGCGGCTTCCCCGCCCTGGCGAGAACTCTTGGCAGCGCTATGCCCGACGCCCTGCTGCAGGAACGAATCGCGGGCAGCACCGGTTGCCCCGGGGGCCTGGCGCAGCATCACCCGCCCCGGGCCGAACGTGGAGACGCCTGGCGCCGGCGACGGCGCCGGTTCCGCCGCGATTTCGGGCGCTTGCGGCGTGGCGGCCGGCTGGCCGGAGTTGAGGTTCATCAGTCCGCCAATGCCGCCCGACTGCTGCTGCGTCTGGGTCAGCGGCGACGTGTCCATCATCTGCCAGGCGAAATAGCCGCCGAACGGCAGGACGAGGATGGCCGCGGCGATCGGGCCGGCGAGGGTCTTGGGGGTCATGACTTTTCTCCATGCTTGGGTTGCGATGGAGATGAGACGTCCCGGCTTTCCTGATCCTTGGGGCACGGCCTGATTTTTTTCGCCCGCCTCGTCGTCGGCCGCGGCATCGAACGCTTCCATGGCGGCCAGGACGGCGCGCTCGCGGGCTTCCGCGCGCGGCGCTTCGAGGCCGTGTCCGGCCAGTCGCTTGAGCTTGTCGTCGCCTGTCATGGCTGGGTCTCCCCGTCGGGCCGCAGCAGGGCGGCCAGACGCTTCTTGGCTTCGTGAATGTGCCAGGAGACCGTGGCCTCCTTGCATTCGAGCACGCGGGCGGCCTCCGCGTGGGTCATCTCCTCGGCATAGACGAGGAGGACGGCATCCCGCGTCTTGTCGGGCAAGTCATGAACGGCAGCCCAGAGCGCGCCCGTCTCGTCCTCCGGCGGCCAGTCGGGCTTGCCCGGCTGATGGTCGACGAGCGCCTGCACCGCCAGCGCATCAGCCCGCCGTGCCTCGCGGGCTACCATCCGGTGATGATCCCGCGCCGCGTTGATCGTCAGGCGGTAGAGCCAGGTCGAGAAACGCGATTCGCCGCGAAAGCCGCGGATCGCCTGGCCGAGCTTCATGCAGACGGACTGGGCGATATCCTCGGCGTCGTCGCGATTGCCCGTCCAGCGCAAGGCCACCCGGTGGATGATGTCGTAGTGATCGTTGACGAGGCGCGCAAAGGCGGCACGATCGCCCCTGGCAGCCGCCAGCGCCGTTCCCTGTGCATCCGGACCTTGCGCGGTTTCTTCCGTCATCACCTGCATCATCGAACATTGGACGCCACGGGCAAAGCGATCCTTGGGTTCAGGGTGAAAAATCTCCCTCAGCCGAGAAAGGCTGCCTGGTGGAACCGCTGCTGCACGCCGGAATAGCGATGGTCACGCCCCACAGGACAGGCGTTGCGCGCCAGGCAGCCGCTGTTCCGGCAGAGGCCGCCCGAAGCTCCGCGGACATGCGAGCGGCAGGTGTCCACCTCGAACCCCTGCGGCGAATAGGCGGCGACCGGGCATGTCGCGAGACAGGGCTTGGCGGCGCAGGAATCGCAGGCGTGGCTCACGGTCCCGGCGGGACTGATAGCAAGCGCCTGCGAAAACAGCAGTGCACCGCGATAGCCATGCCAGGGTCCGAATACCGGGTGCATGAGCACGCCGAGCGGTGACGGCCGCAAGCCCTCCGCCCGCATCGCCCATCGCTGGAACGGCAGGTAGGGCGGATCGGAGGGAAACACCGCGCGGGCATCGCAGTCGCGCGCCACGCTCTCGAGAACCTGTTTGGACCAGCCATCCAGCGGATGGGCCATCCCCTCCGGCTGCAGGTCCCGCCATCGCTCGAACGGCTCCCAGATCGTTCCGCCGCCATGTCCGACAAGCAGGACGCTTCCTGCCGGCCCGCCATCGGGACCGTCCGGCGGGATATCATGTGCGCCGAAATTGAACCCGCCGCGCAGGATCAGGCCGTGCGGCGACAGGGCAGCGCCAATTGTCTGCAGGAGGGACGCGGCCGCCGAAGATGCGGTAGGTATCCGGTTCACCCCTTCAGGGTTTCCTCGAAAAGGGTCAGCAGGCGTTTCCAGTGCCGCTCGGCACCCGGCTCGTCGTAGACGCCGTGGTCGGGAATGCACCAGCCGTGCCGGCACGTCGGGTAATTCTCCAGCAGGTAATCGACGCCGGCCTCACGGTAGACCTTCGCGAACAGGGCCGACTGGTCCGGCGGAAAACTGCCGTCATCGCCCGCGACGCCAACATGAATGCGCCCCTTGACCCGGTCTGCCGTAAGGTGCGGGCTGTCCGGAATGTCGCCGGCCAGGTTGCCGCCATGCCAGCTCGCAGCGGCCGCGATCCTGTCCGGGTAATGCGAGGCGGCATTGAGCGCCCGCGCCCCGCCCATGCAATACCCGGTCACACCGACGGGACCGGTCAGCCCTTCGGCGTCGAGCGCACGCAGGAAATAGGCCGTGTCCTCGATGGTCACCGCCTGCGGCGTCGCCGCCAGCATGGACTTCAGGAGCGGCCCGCGTTCCGGGTCCGAAAACGTGGTCTTGGCGTCGAACGGGGAGCGGTCCTCGCAGCGGTACAACAGGTCCGGCAGTAGAACCGCGTAGCCCTCTCCGACGAGCCGCCCGGCCATGGCATCGAGCGACGGCCGGGGTCCGAATGCATCCATGAAGAACAGCACACTCGCCGGCGAAGGGGTGTCCGGCAGGAACAGCTTGGCCTGGCAATGGCCGGCCGCGGTCTCGATGGAAAGTGTCTTCACATGCATCGGTCATCTCCGTTTCGCCCGGCCCGCGTTCATAGGGCGGGCCAGGGTGACGCGGAGACTAGAGCAATTCCAGCGAAAGTGGAAACCGGTTTCAGGCCCTAGTCCCGGACGGGCCGGCGCCAGACTTCATCGTGGATGATCGAAGCGATCCTGGCGCGGCCGTCGGCCTCACCCTTTCAGGTGAAGGCGTCGGGCATCGATTCCTTCTTCCTGGCAACGAAGTCGTTCAGCCCTTCCAAGAGGCCGGGATCGATGAACGGTGCCTCGTAGGAGTCCAGCCACTTCGCGGCCAGTTCGTTGGCGCGCTGATGCGCCGGCTTCTGCCCTTCGGCCTGCCATTGCTCGTAGGAATTGTTGTCGGCAATCGAGGAGCGGTAGAAGGCCTGCTGGAAATTGGCCTGGGTGTGGGCGCAACCGAGGTAATGCTGGCCCGGGCCGACCTCGCGGATGGCGTCCATGGCCTGGCCGTTCTCCGACAGGTCGACCCCCTCGGCCAGCCGCTGCATCATGCCGAGCTGGTCGATGTCCATCATGAATTTCTCGAAGGACGACACGAGACCGCCCTCCAGCCAGCCGGCCGAATGCAGCGCGAAGTTCGTTCCGGCGAGCACGGTGGAATTGAGGGTGTTGGCGCTTTCGTAGGCTGCCTGCGCATCGGCGACCTTCGAGGCGGTCAGCGATCCGCCGGTACGGAACGGCAGGCCCAGCCGGCGCGCAAGCTGCCCGGCGCCGAAGGAAACCAGCGACGGCTCCGGCGTGCCGAAGGTCGGTGCGCCCGACTGCATCGAGATCGAAGAGGCGAATGTGCCGAACAGGACCGGTGCGCCGGGACGGACAAGCTGCGTGAAAGCCGCGCCGGCCAGCACTTCGGCAAGCACCTGCGTCAGCGTTCCGGCGACTGTCACCGGGCTCATCGCACCGGCCAGGATGAAGGGCGTGACGATGCAGGCCTGGTTGTTGCGGGCATAGACCTTGGCCGCGCCGAGCATGGTCTCGTCGAAGACCATCGGCGAATTGGCGTTGATCAGGTTGATGACGACGGTGTTGTTGTCGACAAAGTCCTCGCCGAACAGGATCTTGCACATGTCGACGGTGTCCTGCGCCCGTTCGGGAGCCGTCACCGACCCCATGAATGGCTTGTCCGACAGCGTCATGTGCGCCAGCACCATGTCGAGATGGCGCTTGTTGACCGGCACGTCGACCGGCTCGCAGACCGTGCCGCCGGAATGGTGCATGGACGGTGCCATGTAAGCCAGCTTCACGAAATTGCGAAAGTCCTCGATGGTCGCATAACGGCGGTTGCCGTCCAGGTCGCGCACGAAGGGCGGACCGTAGACCGGCGCGAACACGGTCGCGTCACCGCCGATCTGCACCGACCTGGCGGGGTTGCGCGCGTGCTGAGTGAACTTGGATGGCGCCGTCTTCAGGAGCTCGCGGCACAACCCCTTGGGAAACCGCACCCGCTCGCCCTTCACGTCGGCGCCGGCATCGCGCCACATCTGCAGCGCCTCCGCATCGTCACGGAACTCGATGCCGATTTCCTCCAGGATCGTGTCGGCGTTGGCCTCGATCAACGAGAGGCCCTCCTCGCCGAGAACCTCGTAGACCGGGATCTTGCGGGTCACGTAGGTCAATGACAGGCCCGGCCCGCCGCCGGCACGCGCCGCGCGCCTTGCAGCCGCGCCGCCGCCACGCTCTGCGCGTCCGCCTCGTCCGCGCCGCTCGACGGCTGCTTCCGTCGTGATGTCGTCTGCCGAATTCTCTGTCATGGGGCGTCCGCTCCGTAAGATTCCGCGCCCGTTTGCACCGGGGCCTTCTGACCTGATTTTATGAAGGCGGGCGGGTCATTGCCTGCCCCAACCGCGTCAAGGACTGGCTGACAGGCGACACGGCCCGGATCACATGCTCTCTTGCAACATTCCACGCCGCGCGATATCCGAAAGAAGTGCATGGCGGTCGCAATTCGCATTCGCCTGCGTCGCATTTTGTGCATCGCGGACAGCCGCTTCGCCGGATAGTTGCGAAAATGCGCGGGCGCTGGGTCTGCGCAGGAATTTTTTGAGGGAATGTGACAATGGCCGGTGACGACGACATCATCCTGTCGGAACTCGATGACGAGGAACTCGTCCAGCAGATGATGGACGACCTCTACGATGGCCTGAAGGAGGAAATCGAGGAAGCCACGCAGATCCTGCTGGATCGCGGCTGGGTGCCTTACGATGTCCTGACCAAGGCGCTGGTCGAAGGCATGCGCATCGTCGGCGAGGACTTCCGCGACGGCATCCTGTTCGTGCCCGAGGTGCTTCTGTCGGCCAATGCCATGAAGGCCGGAATGACGATCCTGCGCCCGCTGCTCGCAGAGACCGGCGCGCCCAAGCTCGGCACCATGGTGATCGGAACCGTGAAGGGCGACATCCACGACATCGGCAAGAACCTCGTCGGCATGATGATGGAAGGCGCAGGCTTCGACGTCATCGACATTGGCATCAACAATCCCGTCGAGAACTATCTGGACGCCATCGAGAAGCACAACCCGGACATTCTCGGCATGTCGGCCCTCCTGACGACCACCATGCCCTACATGAAGGTCGTCATCGACACGCTGAAGGAAAAGGGCATCCGCGACGACTACGTGGTCCTGGTGGGCGGTGCGCCGCTCAACGAGGAGTTCGGCAAGGCCGTTGGCGCCGATGCCTATTGCCGCGACGCTGCCGTTGCCGTGGAAACGGCCAAGGACTTCATGAAGCGCAAGCACAACCAGGCCGCGGCCGGCTGAAAGGCGGACTGTCTCATCGCCTTGAGCCGTGCCGGTGCGCCGCTTGCGCCAACCGACGGGAGAATGATGCGATGACCAGAATGCCCCGAGTGCTTGTCACATTCGCCGTGGCGCTCGCCGCCACGGCTGCCATGGCGACCGGCGAAATCATGTCGCTGATGACGAAGTCGGACAGCCAGAGGCTGGAAAACTTCGATACCACGCGCGCCCGGGCCATCGCCGTGGCCAGATCCGAGGGTGCGCCGCAGGACATCAAGACCCTCAACCAGATCCTGGAAGGCAAGCCGCAACCCTTTTCCACGGCGGATCTGACGGGCAACTGGCAATGCCGGGTCACCAAGCTCGATGGCCCGGTCTCCCTCGTCGTCTATTCTTGGTTTCGCTGCCGCATCACCGATGACGGTTCAGGCTGGCGGCTGGAGAAGCTGACCGGGTCGCAGAGAACGACAGGCCGTTTCTTCACCGAGAGCGATACGCGCCTGGTTTACCTGGGTTCCGGCCATTATTCCTACGAGCAGCCGCTTGCCTACCCCCAGAACAACGAGCGCGACGAGGTCGCCTATGCCTATCTCCTGGATGACGGCCGGCTCCGCATGGAGTTTCCCGCCCCGCACCTGGAATCCAAGTTCGACATCCTGGAACTGAAACGGTGACGGACCAGCCGACCGGCCCCGGCCGTGACGGCATTCGCGTGATCGCCTGCGGCGCCATCGCACGGGAAATCGTGGCGATCTGCGAAGCCAACGGCCTCGACCACATCGACCTGACCTGTCTGCCCGCCATCTGGCACAACACCCCGCGCAAAATCGGCCCCGCCATGCGCCAGAAGATCGCCGAGGCGCGAGCCGAGGGCTTCGAGCGGATCTACATCGGCTATGCAGAATGCGGGACACAGGGCGAACTGGACCGAATTTGCGAGGAGGAAGGGCTGGAAAGGATTGCCGGCCCCCATTGCTATGCCTTCTATAGCGGCACCGAGAAATTCCTGCGCGACAGCGAACAGGATGTCACGGTCTTCTACCTGACCGACCTGATAGCCCGCCAGTTCGAGGCCTTCATCGTTGAACCTCTCAAGCTGGACCGCCATCCCGAACTGATCGCCATGATGTTTGGCAATTACACGAAGCTGGTCTATCTCGCCCAGACCGACGATCCCGCGCTGGATGCCAAGGCCCGGTGGGCTGCTGATTTCCTGGGACTGGATTACGAGCGCCGCCTCACCGGCTTCGGCGACCTCACCGGGGCGCTCCTCAACGCGGCATCAACCTGACTTGTGGTTTTCACAAACCGGGCCTATGTGACAATTCTCGTCGCCCTGCAGCAATTCCGGCGCAAGCGGGAACCGGTTTCGCAACCGGGATTGCGGAAAATGCGAGGCGATAGAGCATTGGGGCGATTCAACGGGGAGCGGAAACGCTCTTGAGCGTCCGGATTGGGAAGAGCCGGGAAGAGATGGACCACCACTTGCCAGCCGAGCAGCCGCGCCAGGATGCGCCACGCCGCCTCTCCACGGTTCTGCGCGACCTGGCGGCATCGACCGAGGGCCCAGTTTCGGTCGCGGCCATCCGCGATGCCCTGGGCGACCGGTCCTTTGCCGCCATGCTCATCGTCTGCGGCGCGGTCAATCTCCTGCCCCTCCCGCCGGGAACGTCGGTCGTGCTGGGAATCCCCCTCGCCATCGTGTCCGCCCAGATGATCTTCGCCCGCCAGACCGTCTGGCTACCAACTTTTGTCCTCTCCAAGAGCCTGACCCGCGACAAGGTTGACTACGCAGTGGCAAAGCTCATCCCGGGACTGGAGCGCCTCGAGCGGATCATCCGTCCTCGTTACTGGCCGATGTCGCGGGGCCAGGCAGACCGGATGCTGGGCCTCGCCATCTTCGTTCTCGCGGTCGCGGTCATCCTCCCGGTTCCCCTGGGCAACTGGCTCCCCGCCTTTGCCGCCACCCTTCTGTCGCTGGCGCTCTCCGAGAGAGACGGGATCCTGCTCGGCATAGGCGCCGCCATCGGCGTGGCTTCCATTGCCATCATCGTCGCGGTCATCGGGGCGGCTGGTGCAGCGGCCGGCTTCATTGCCGGCATGGTCGGCTGACGGCGCTTTCTTCATCCTGTCGCTTTTGAAATTTCACGCGTCGCGCCGCAACCAGCGACGGCGCTCTGCCTCCGCAATTGTCAACCTCGAAAGAAATGGATCCGGACCATGGCCGACCTCGTTATCGTATATTGGCGCGACATTCCCGCCCAGGTGATCGTGAAGCAGGGTCGCAAGACCGCGCGGCGGGAGCTGTCGCCGCGCTTTGCGGAGGCCATCGACATGGCCGCCATGCGCGCCGGCGCATCCGATACGGATGCCTACCTCGAAGAGTGGCGGCGGGCAGACCCCGTCGCCGTTGGAGACGACCTCGAAGCCGAGGCAGAAAAGGCCGCAGCCGACCTGGAAGCCGCATGGCCGAAGGACCGTCTCGTTTCACTGGTTCAATCGGGAGGCCGAAATGGCAGCTGAACCGGCGGCAGGGGCCGCAACCGCCAAGCCGAAAGCGGGCAAGAAGCCCGCGACCGCCTACGTTCCGGCCGGCGTTTCACCGGTTTCACGGGCGCGCAAGGCCTATACCATCCGCCTGTGGTCCGTGCGCCATGCCCGTTTCCTCGAATGGGTATATGCCAGGTTCTCGGGCATGTTTCTCACCCTCCACCCGCTCTGGAATGCCGTCGGCTACCAGCGCGCCGAAGCGCCGGTGAAGTTCGTCGAGAAACGGGTAAAGGGTCTTCTCTTCGACTGCCGCATGTGCGGCCAGTGCATCCTGTCCTCCACCGGCATGTCCTGCCCGATGAACTGCCCCAAGCAGTTGCGTAATGGGCCGTGCGGCGGTGTTCGCGCCAACGGCCACTGCGAGGTCGAGCCCGACATGCCCTGCGTCTGGGTACAGGCCTGGAAGGGCACGGAGCCGATGCGCGAGGGCCGGACCAACATCATGAACGTGCAGAAGCCGGTGGACCAGAGCCTGCGCGAAACCTCCGCCTGGCTGCGCGTGACCGCCAACGCCGCTGCCGGCAAGGAAGCCGCAAGGAATCCCGCGCAATGATCGACTCGCCCGACACCAACCCGCTGGACCCCTCCGCCCCGCTCGATCCCCTGCCCGGCCACGTCTCCCGCGGCCGACTGGAGCGCGTGCTGCGCCGTGGCGAATTCGCCGTGACGGCCGAACTCAACCCGCCCGACAGCGCAGACCCGCAGGAGGTCTATGACCGCGCCGCCATTTTCGACGGCTGGGTCGACGGCATCAACGCGGTCGATGCATCCGGCGCCAACTGCCACATGTCGTCGGTCGGCATTTGCGCCCTGCTGACACGGATGGGCTACGCGCCGATCATGCAGATCGCCTGCCGCGACAAGAACCGCATCGCCATCCAGGGCGATGTGCTGGGCGCGGCCGCCATGGGCGTGGCCAACATGCTCTGCCTGACAGGCGACGGCGTGCAGGCGGGCGACCAGCCCGGCGCCAAACCCGTGTTCGATCTCGACTGCATGTCCCTGCTCGAAACCGTTCGCACCATGCGGGATGAACAGCGGTTCCTGTCGGGCCGCCCCATCACTTCGCCGCCGCATGTCTTCCTCGGCGCCGCGATCAATCCCTTCGCGCCGCCCTACGACTTCCGCCCGCATCGCCTGGCCAAGAAGATCGCCGCCGGCGCCCAGTTCGTGCAAAGCCAGTACTGCTATGACGTGCCCATGCTGCGCGAATACATGAAGCGCGTCGTCGACATGGGCCTGCACGAGAAGTGCTTCATCCTGGTCGGTGTCGGTCCGCTCGCGTCGGCAAAGACGGCCAAGTGGATGCGGTCGAACGTTCCCGGCGTGCACATTCCGGACGCCGTCATCAAGCGCCTTGAGGGCGCGGAGAAGCAGAAACGCGAAGGCAAGCGCCTCTGCATCGACATCATGAACGAGGTCAAGGAAATCGAAGGCGTCTCCGGCGTTCACGTCATGGCCTACCGGCAGGAGGAATTCGTTGCCGAGATCGTGCATGAATCCGGCGTCCTGAAAGGCCGCAAGCCCTGGCACCGCGAAAGCCGGCCGGACGACGCGGTCATTGCCGAGCGCCTTGAGGAAATTATGGCGGAGGAAACCGAACGGCCCGCTGCCATCGTCGCCGACGTGGTCGACAGCAATTGACAACCCGTCCCGCAAGGGGCTTGAAGCTCAAGAGATAACGATATAAAGAAGTCTTTATATCAAAGGAGACACGCATGACCCGCACGATCGTTGCATCCGCGACCCGCGAAGTCGTCATCGGATTCGACCAGCCCTTCTGCGTCATCGGGGAACGGATCAATCCGACCGGACGAAAGAAACTGGCCGCCGAGATGGTGGAGGGAAACTTCGAGACGGTGAAGAAGGATGCGCTCGAACAGGTCGCCAACGGCGCGACGATGCTGGACGTCAACGCCGGCGTCACGGCGGTGGATCCGAACGCCACCGAGCCTGCGCTGCTCGTCCAGACGCTCGAGATCGTGCAGAGCCTCGTCGACGTGCCGCTGTCGATCGATTCGTCGGTATCGGCCGCCATCGAGGCAGCGCTGAAGGTCGCGAAAGGCCGCCCGCTGGTCAATTCCGTGACCGGCGAGGAGGAGAAACTCGAAGCAATCCTGCCGCTTTGCAAGAAGTACGACGTGCCCGTCGTCGCCATCTCGAATGACGAAACGGGCATTTCGCAGGACCCGGATGTCCGCTTTGCCGTCGCGAAGAAGATCGTCGAGCGTGCCGCCGACTATGGAATCCCGGCCCACGACATCGTCGTCGATCCGCTCGTCATGCCCATTGGCGCCATGGGCACCGCAGGCAAGCAGGTTTTCGCCCTGCTCCGCCGCCTGCGCGAGGAACTCAAGGTCAACACCACCTGCGGCCTGTCGAACATTTCCTTCGGCCTGCCCCACCGGCACGGCATCAATGCCGGCTTCATTCCGATGGTGATCGGCGCCGGCATGACGTCGGCCATCATGAACCCCTGCCGCCCGCAGGAGATGGAAATGGTGCGCGCGGCAAACGTGCTCAACGGCACGGACCCGGATTGCATGCACTGGATCCGCACCTACAAGGACTACAAGCCCCATGCCGGCGGCGCGCCGGCGCCCGCCCCTGCCGCGCCCGCGGCATCGGCCGGCGGTAGCGGACGCCGCGGTGGTCGTGCAGCGCGCCGCGCGGTTCAGGGCTGAGGCCGGACGGGTGGCAGCCCCTGCGTTTGATCCCGGTGATGGCCTGGACGGCGGAACCCTCCGCCCGTCAGGCCCCCATGACGAGATCGAACAGCGTGATGGTTGCCGCGCCGCCCACGAAGGTCGCCAGATTTCCGACGATCATGTCGTCTTCCATGCCCGGCGCGAACCGGGCCAGGGCGACGGTCGCCACCAGCGATCCGATCATCGCCAGCCCCAGGTAGTGGGGATGGCGGGCCCAGTGGCCCTTGATGACCCGCACGAGAAAGAACGCCGAGAAAATGGCGGACAGCATGGTGAATGGCATGGCGGTGCCTCCTCCGGAAAGGACGGCAGAATGCCGGAAAAACGCTGCGGATCGCTTAACCGGACCGTCGGGATTGTCTCGATGACCTGTTCGCACGCAGTGACGGCATGACCGGACAGGCCCCATTCGTTCTCTTCATGCCGTCGGGCAATCGCGGCCGCCTTGCCAAGGGCGCGTTCCTGCCCCGCACCGCGCACGGGGGACAGATATGACGAACCAGAAGAACAGCGCTTTCGAATACGCCAAGAAGATTTCCGACTATTTCGCGATGGCGTTGCGGGTCGGCATAGGCGCGGGCGCGGCGTTCGGCCTGTGGGAACTGGCCGGCCATGGAGGAGATACGCGGCTGCAAAACGAAGTGGCAGCGGTGGTCATCGGCGTTTGCACGGCCTACCTTGCCCTCGTCTTCATTGTCTCGGTATTCTATGATTTGCGCGGCATCGATTTCCACGCCGCCCGCCGCCGCGACATCTGGGTAGACGTCGTCGCGCCACTGGTGGCTCTTTGTCTGCTTGTTTCCCTCGTCTATTTCGCACGCACCTCCACCCAGATGATGATGTGAGCACCATGTCCGACCCTCTCGTTCTCTTCATGCCGTCGGGCAAGCGCGGCCGTTTCCCGAAGGGAACCCCGGTTCTTGATGCCGCCCGCGAACTCGGCGTCTACGTCGAAAGCGTCTGTGGCGGACGCGGCATCTGCGGGCGCTGCCAGGTGGAAGTGCAGACCGGCCAGTTTGCCAAGCACGGCATCACGTCGGAGGCCGGCAACATCTCCGCCTGGTCGGCCAAGGAAGCGCGCTACACGGAAAAGCGCGGTGCCCTCAAGGAAGGCCGCCGCCTCTCGTGCTCGGCGACGATCGAGGGCGATCTCGTCATCGACGTGCCGCAGGATGCCGTCGTCAACGCGCAGGTCGTTCGCAAGAAGGCGACCGACCGGATCATCGAGCGCAATCCCGCCATCAGCCTCTGCTACGTCGAGGTCGATGAACCCGACATGCACAAGCCGCTCGGCGACCTCGACCGTCTCAAGGCGGCCCTCGGCCGCGATTGGGGCTATGACGACCTCGTCGTCGACTTCCGTCTCGTTCCCCAGGTGCAGGCAATCCTGCGACAGGGCAAATGGGCGGTCACCGCGGCCATTCATCACGATGCCGACACCGACCGTCCGGTGCTGATCGCGCTCTGGCCAGGCCTCAAGAACGAGGCCTGGGGCATTGCCTGCGATATCGGATCAACCACCATCGCCATGCACCTGGTTTCGCTGCTGTCTGGCCGGATCGCGGCGTCCTCGGGCGCTTCGAATCCGCAGATCCGCTTCGGCGAGGATCTGATGAGCCGCGTCTCCTACGTCATGATGAATCCGGAAGGCCGGGAAGCGATGACCGTCGCCGTCCGCGACGCGATCAACGACCTGATCTCCAAGGTCTGCGAGGAGGCCGGAGCGGACCGCGCCGACATTCTTGACACCGTCTTCGTCGGCAACCCGGTCATGCACCACCTTTTCCTCGGCATCGACCCGACGGAGCTTGGCGGCGCGCCGTTCGCGCTTGCCGCGTCCGGCGCCCTTGCCCTGAAGGCGGCCGAGATCGGGATCGGCGTCAATGCAGGTGCCCGCACCTACATCCTGCCCTGTATCGCCGGCCATGTCGGCGCCGATGCCGCCGCGGCCACCCTTTCCGAGGGCCCCTACCGGCAGGATCGGGAAATGCTTCTGGTCGATGTCGGCACCAATGCCGAGATCGTGCTTGGAAATGATCGCCATACTGTCGCCTGCTCATCGCCCACCGGCCCCGCCTTCGAAGGCGCTGAGATTTCCGGCGGGCAGCGCGCGGCGCCCGGCGCCATCGAGCGCGTGCGTATCGACCCCGAAACGCTGGAGCCACGGTACCGCGTGATCGGCTCGGACCTCTGGTCCGACGAAGACGGCTTTGCCGCGTCGCTGAACGGCACCGGCGTCACGGGCATCTGCGGCTCGGGCATCATCGAGGTCATTGCCGAGATGTTCCTCGCCGGCGTCATCTCGGAAGACGGCGTGGTCGACGGATCGCTGGCCTCCCGGTCGCCGCGCATCGTCGAGCAGGGACGCACCTTCGGCTACGTGTTGCAGGAGGCCAATCCGCGCATCGTTGTCACGCAGAACGATGTCCGCGCCATCCAGCTCGCCAAGGCGGCGCTCTATGCCGGTATTCGCCTGCTGATGCAGAAGAAGGGCATCGACAGCGTCGACATGATCCGCTTCGCCGGCGCGTTCGGATCCTACATCGATCCGAAATACGCCATGGTGCTGGGCCTGATCCCTGATTGCGACCTCGACCAGGTCAAGGCCGTCGGCAACGCTGCTGGGGATGGTGCCCTGATGGCGCTGCTCAATCGCGGGCACCGCCGCGAAATCGAGACGGCCGTCTCGCGCATCGAGAAGATCGAAACCGCGCTGGAGCCCGATTTCCAGCAGCTCTTCGTCAACGCCATGGCGCTGCCCAACAAGGTCGATGCGTTCCCCCGCCTCGCCGCGGCGGTCAAGCTGCCCGAACGCAAGGTCCTTTCGGAGGTCTCCGACGGCGGCAGCCGCCGCCGTGGCGGAAGGCGCGCCCGCTGACGGTCAGGCGGGCGCCGTCATGCCGCCGCCTTCATCGCGAAACAGGCGCGCAGGTGATCCGCGGCAGCCGCGACGGCGGAATTGGCATCGTCGCGCACCATGAGGCCAAGCTGGTAGGTTCCCAGCGGCGGCAGGTTGTCGCCCGGGCGCGCTGCCACGATCGGGTCGGAGATCGATGACGCCGGCATCGGCGCCACCGCCAGATCGGCCAGGATGGCCGCACGCTGGCCCGAAATATAGGCCGTCTGGAAGGCAATCCGGTAGTCGCGGCCCATCTTCTCCAGCCCGCTCAGCGCTGCACCGCGCCAGGAACAGCCGTCTTCCCACACCGAAACCGGGACAGGTTCCCTCGATGCCGCGCAGCCGCCCTTGAGGCAGGCCCAGACCAGCGGTTCCTCCATCAGGAGTTCAACACGCTTGTCCGCGGTGTAGACCCCGCAGGTGACCATGGCGAGATCCAGTTCCCCCTTGCCCATCCGCTCGATCAGGTGGTTCGTGTTTTCCACCATCACGTTGACCGTCACGCCGGGATGGCTTTGCGCGAACCGGCGCAGCATGTCGGGCAGATAGCGTTCCGACACATCGTCCGGTGCGCCCAGGCGCACCTCGCCTGCCACTTCCGGCGCGACGAACTTGGCCACCGCTTCGGAATTGAGCGCAAGGATCCGCCGCGCATAGGCGAGCAGCATCTCGCCGTCGGCGGTCAGGTAGACCGAACGGCTGTCGCGCACGAACAGCGGCTTGCCAAGCAGATCCTCCAGCTTCCGGATCTGCATGGAAACGGCCGAGGGCGTACGAAGGACCTGGTCCGCGGCCTGCGAGAAGCTCCCCGTCTCGGAGATGGCAACGAAGGTCCGCAGGATATCCGTGTCGAGAAGAAGGGCATGCGGTCTCATGGGTCTATCTTTCAATTTTTCTGAATGAAGTGACGATATCTTTTCGTTTGATTGAATCGAAGTCAAGCACCATTCTTGGATCATCGAAAACGAACCGATGGAGAATTCGGATGCCCCGCACCAGCACCCTGTCGCAGCTTGTCCGGCGTTATCGCCAGTACCGCGAAAGCCGCCTTCTCGAAGGCCTGCCTGCCGAGATCAGGAAGGATTTCGGCTATCTGCCGGAAAGAAGCCGTCACGCCACGGGCCTGTGACGCCCTGCCGCAGGCACCACCAGCGCGACGTCGCAACGGGACGCTCCGGCGTCGCGGCAAATGCTCCCCGGGCCGCGAAATCGGCCTACTGGCAACGCCAATAATCCGGACCTGCGGCAAAACGAGCGCCAGGTAATGGTCCGGCACAAGATGACGGAGATGAACGATGTTTGACTTTCGCACGGCGCTGAAGCGCTACGAATCCTACCGCGCCCACAAGCGGACCCGCGAAATCCTGGAAAGGCTGCCCGCCCACCTGCAGAACGATGTCGGCTACCCGCATCGCCTGCGGAACATCCGTTGATGTTGAAAGGCACGCCGGGATATTGAAACGCCGCCCTTTCCGGGCGGCGTTTTCGGATCCGGCAGTCATTGGGAAGGACCCTCAGAGCCCCTGCCCGAACTCGTCGGCGAGAGATGCCACGACCTGGCACAATGCCTCCTGCCGGTCAGCCCCGGCGTCGATGGCCTGCGCGAAAACGGCACGCTGGCGATCGGACGAGGAACCGGAATCGAGCATCGTCCTCAAGTGGGCGACTTCCGCCTCGCAGCCGAAATGCGCCGCGTCCTCGGCCGTCAGTTCGATCATCTCCTCCAGCAGGTCCGCGAACGGCACGATCTCGCGCCGGCCGAAGTCGATCAGCCCTTCGGATGTGCCGTAGCGCTGGGCCCGCCACCGGTTTTCGCCGACAAGGAACCGGTCGTAGATCCGCCAGCGCTGGTTGCGGCGCCGAAGCCGGGTGAGTTTGCGGATCAGGCAACGCGCCATGGCCGCGATGGCAATGGCATCGTCCAGGCGCGGGCTGACATCGCAGATGCGCGACTCCAGCGTCGGAAACCGCGACGACGGGCGGACATCCCACCAGATCTTCGTCGCGTCCTCGATGATGCCGCACCCGGTGAGGATGCCGACCGACCGCTGGAATTCCGAGTACGAGGCGAAATCGGGCGGCATGCCCGTTCTTGGCAGGTTGTCGAAGACCGACAGCCTGTAGGACGACAGCCCCGTATCGTCTCCCTTCCAGAACGGCGAGGAACAGGACAGCGCCAGCAGGTGCGGCAGGAAATAGCTGAACTGTCCCATCAGGTCGATGCGCGCCTCGTCGTCGTCGATGCCGACATGGACATGCATGCCGCAGATGAGCATGCGCCGCACTACGCCCGCCAGGTCCCGCTCCAGCCCGCGGTAGCGCTCCTTGTCCGTGAAGTGCTGCTTGTGCCAGTCGGCAAAGGGATGGCAGGAGACGGCCAGCGGCCTGAGACCGTAGCGGGCGGCCACATCGGCAATGGTGCGTCGCAGGTGGGCCAGGTCGGCCCGTGCCTCCGCGACGGTCCCGCAGACGCGCGTCCCCACCTCGATCTGGCATTGCAGGAATTCCGGCGAGACCTGCGTATCCAGTTCTCTCGCACAGTCCAGCATCAGGGCATCGGGCGCCGCTGCCAGGTCCAGCGTCTCGCCGTCGACGAGGAGGTATTCCTCCTCGATTCCTATGGTGAAATCCCCGCCTGCATCCGCCATCGCAACCCCCTCCGGCTAATGAACAATATCGAGTTCCGCAGTTTTGCAGATTGTTCCGGATCGCCGCTTGACTCAGGACAATCGCACCGCCAAACCAGCCTTGACCATGCCCGAAAGATCAGGTGGACTCCAACTTTCGCCTGCTTCGCCAGGTTGCGGCAGCAGGAACGTCGACTCACGGGGGAGCAGGCCGAGTGGGCAAAACGACCAAACGGACAATCGTCTTTTTTCTCGTTCCGGAATTCTCCATGATCGCCTTCACGACAGCGATCGAACCGCTGCGGCTGGCAAACCGGATCCTCGGCGAGGAAGCCTACACCTGGCGCCTGTCATCGATCGACGGACATCCCGTTGCCGCCTCCAACCGCGTCGAATGTGCCGTGCAGACCAGCCTCGAGCAGGAACGCCGCCTGATGACCGGCGAAGGACGGCCGTCGATGATCTTCGTCTGCTCCGGCCTGAACGTGGAAACCCATGTCACGAAACCGGTCAACGCCTGGCTTCGCGAGGAATTCAACCGAAACGTGACCATCGGCGGCATGTGCACCGGCGCTCATATCCTCGCCTCCGCCGGCCTTCTGTCCGGCCGTCGCGCCGCCATCCACTGGGAGAACCTGCCCGGCTTTTCCGAAGCCTTCCCGAAGGTGGACGTGCACGCCGATCTCTTCGAGGTCGACGGCAACATCTGCACCTGCGCGGGCGGAACCGCATCCCTCGACATGATGCTCGATCTCATCCGGCAGGATTTCTCCGAGGGTCTCGTCAATTCGGTCTGCGAACAGCTGCTCACCGACCGTGTCCGCGCATCGACGGATCGCCAGCGCCTGCCGCTGCGGGCGCGCCTTGGCGTCCAGAATGCGAAGGTCCTGTCGATCATCGAACTGATGGAAGCGCATCTTTCCGAGCCGCTGTCCCTCGTCGAGATCGCGGACCACGCAGGGCTTTCGCGCCGCCAGATCGAGCGCCTTTTCCGGCTTGAGATGGGCCGCTCACCGGCCCGCTACTATCTGGAAATCCGCCTCGACAGGGCGCGCCATCTCCTCCTGCAATCCAACATGCCGGTCGTCGAGGTGGCGGTCGCCTGCGGCTTCGTATCGGCATCCCACTTCTCCAAGTGCTACCGCGAGGTCCACGGCCGGTCGCCCCAGCAGGAACGTGCCGAACGCAAGAGCCGCCAGACGACCAAGTCCGCCTCCTGACCGGTCCTGCATGCAAACCGCCGTAACGGCCCCGGAGGCATCACCGGCCTGTGCCGCTCATGCCGCTCTTGGCATGAACCTCAATTTTCCTGGTAGAGCTGGAACCGCCTCTGCCAGATCCTCTCGCCGATCAGGCAATCATAGGGTTCTGTATCCTCCAGCGCAGGGCCGGCAACCCGGATCACCGGGCTGCGCTGCACGCCGGCCAGTTCGAGCACCAGCTTGCGTCGGATCGCCTCGGGAAACTGCTCCCAGCCATCGACGGGCACCATGAAAGCCCCCGGTCCGCCGATGACGCACCGCGTGTAGTAACGGTCCAGGTCGGGAATATCGAACGAACCGTAGGGAGAGGAATCGAGTGTCATCAGCGGAAGGCCGTTGATGATGATACCGCGGTCGACCGCGTCGTCACGTGCTTCGGTCACCGGCCGGCCCTGGTTGTTGGGCCCGTCGCCGGAAATGTCGATGACACGTTTGAGGCCGCGAAATCCGTTGTCGTCGAAAAGCCCGGCGGAATAGGCGATGGCGCCGGAAATCGAGGTTCTCCGCATTCCACCGCCGGCATTGGCAGTCAGGGTCGAAGCGAACGCGCGCGCATCCTCTGCCGTCTCGATCATGGTCCACGGCACGACCTGGCGCTGGGTGTAATCCCCGGCCCACTCGATGTAAGTGACGGCGATGCGCCCATGCAGCCCCTGGCGAATGGCACCGACGACGGACGGGTCCGTAATGGCCGCTGCATAACCCTTGCGCTGGATCTCAAGTTCGAACGGCATCATCGAAAGAGACACATCGACGGCCAGGACGAGTTCCACGTCGACCACCTGCTCGCTGGCAGCCGCCGGACTGCTGCCCTGAGTGGCAGCAGCACCGAAGAGAAGGAAGGCGAACCGCAACAGCGTCTTCATTCAGGAATGATGCGCCGGATTCGCGATATTGACCATGGGAAATTGCATTGACAGCGGCGCCGCGCCTTTTCCCGTGATCACCGGTCAGCGGTCACGATGCCCTTCTGCCGTGAGAGCCGTCTGCGGCTCTGGCTGTCGCGGGCGCGCAAGGCGTCCTCGGCGCCGGGAATGTAATCGCGGGTCAGGGGAACAGCTGTCTTGTCGAGCGCCAGCTGGAATTGGAAGACACACAGGTCGCCCCAGCGGAAGGCAGCCTCCGACGCAGCCAGGTAAAAATCCCACATCCGGCAGAACCGCTCGTCGTACATGTCCTTGATCCTGTCCCGTGACGCCAGGAAATTGGCGCGCCAGGCCTTCAGCGTTTCCGCATAGTGCAGGCGCAGCACCTCCAGGTCAGTCAGCACGAGACCGGTTTTTTCGAGGATCGGCGCGACTTCCGACAAGGCCGGGATGTACCCCCCGGGGAAGATGTACTTGCGGATGAAACTGTCGGTGACGGTCGGCGGCCCGGAGCGCCCGATCGTGTGAACGAGCGCAACGCCGTCATTCTTCAGCAACTGGGCAATCTTTTCGAAATAGGTCCGGTAGTGGTTCACCCCGACATGCTCGAACATGCCGACCGAGACGATCCGGTCGAACTGGCGTGCCACGTCGCGGTAGTCCTGCATCTCGAAGCGGACATGGTCGTCCATGCCCTCGTCCTCCGCCCGCTGACGTGAAACGCTCAATTGCTCGGTCGAAAGCGTGACACCGAGGACGTCGCAGTTGAGGTGCTTCGCCAGGTAGAGGGCCAGGCCGCCCCAGCCGCTGCCGACTTCCAGCACGGATTGTCCCGGTTCAATGCAGAGCTTGGCGGCGATGTGACGCTTCTTGGCAAGCTGGGCATCCGCAAGCCCCTGCCCCGGATGCTCGAAATAGGCGCAGGAATACTGCAGGTCCGGATCGAGGAACAGGCGGTACAGTTCACCCGACAGGTCGTAGTGATGATGAACGTTCTTGACCGACTGCTTGGCGGTGTTGATCTGGAAAAGGCGCCGCATGACGTAATCGAGACCGGCCCGCAGGCGCGATGTCGATCCTGACATGTGGACATAGTCGCCGTTCGAGAAGGCCATCTGGAGCAGGTCGAGCAGGTCGCCCTCCAGCATGTCCGCATCGCCGTCCATGAAACCCTCGGCAAAGCCGAGCGAGGGCTCCGACATCATCCGGCGCAGGACCGAGCGCTTGCGAACGATCACCGCGACCGGAAGTCCGGAGCCGTCTCCGAACACACGTGTCTTGCCGGATGGGAAAGTGACCCGGAGATTGCCTTTACGGATGTAGCGCGACAGCGCGCCTGTGATCAGATGTTCCATGCCCACCTCCGAAACAGGGTCGGACGTTGAGGCCCCCTCTTCACAATAACGCTGGCAAGCAGAAATGTTCCGGTGCCGCACCATGCTTCCTGCTCACCGTATCGAAAAAGTTAACGCATCGGTTTCGGGCGTCAAGTCTGCGGCGAAGGCAAGCCGGCCGGCGGCCGGCCTGCGCATGGTGCGGATACGTCAGGTCTTGGGCTTGGCATTCTCCGGATCGTAGAGCGGCTCGTAGCCAACGCCCTGCACGGTCACGGGGTAGGTCTCGCCGAAATACTCGATCAGCAGTTGCCGCCCCTTCTCTGCATAGGCATGCGGAAGATAACCGAGGGCGATATTCTTGCCGATCGAGGGTCCGAACGCGATCGAGGTCGTGTAGGAGCGCCGGCCGGCACTGTCGACCAGCACGTCTTTCGTATCGGGGTCCATGATCGGGCAGGTCCCGACCGGGTAGCGGGCGACACCGTGGGAATCCACATTCTCGTCCATGACAAGCGTGCACAGGGTCGCCGGCTGATGCTCCCGCTCCCGGATCTTCAGGTAAGCCTCCTTGCCAACGAAGTCGGCCGGTTTCACCTTCGGTCGGGCCAGTCCACCCTCGATCAGGTTGTAGTCGGTCAAAAGGTCCGCGTTCTGCAGACGGAGGCTCTTCTCCATGCGCCGCGAGTTGGCATAGGTCTCCACGCCGAAGGGCATGATATCGATGGACCGGAGCGCATCCCAGACAGCCAGCCCGTCCTCGAACCGGAAGTGCAGTTCCCATCCCTGCTCACCGACATAGGAAATCCGGAAGGCCGTCACGGGCACACCGCCGATCCTGATCTGCTTGATCGTCGCAAAGGGAAAGTTGGCAACCTCCAGCGCGTCGGGGTCATCGACGACTTTCTGCAGGTTGACGCGCGCGTTCGGCCCCCAGACGCCGATGCACCCGTAATCCGTGGTCCGATCCTCGACGGTCACGTCGAAGCCCTTGTCCTGCGCCAGGCGTTTCAGATAGGCAAAGTCGCGCGGACCGGCGTCCGCGCCGTCGATGACGCGATAGCGGTCTTCCATGCGGATGACGGTCAGGTCTGCCCGCACGCCGCCGCGCTCGTCGAGGAAGTGCGTGTAGATGCCGCGCCCGACCGGCGTATTGCCGCCGACCTTGGCCACGCAGACATATTCCATGAAGGCTTCGTGATCGGGCCCGGACACGTCGTAGACTGCGAAATGCGACAGGTTGACCATGCCGCAATCGTCGCTCATCGCCAGGTGCTCGGCATTGGAGACGCGCCAGAAATGGCGGTTGTCCCACTCGTTTTCGCGCACGGGAACCCGGTCCGCGTACTTTTCAAGCAGATGGTTGTTGGCCGCGTAACCGTGCGCACGCTCCCAGCCGCCCAGTTCCATGAAATGCGCGCCAAGCTCCTTTTCCCGTTCCCAGAACGGCGACCGGCGGATGTTGCGGCCTTTGCTGAACGGCTCCCGCGGGTGAACCGCCGGATTGTAGACCTTCATCGCCGTTTCGGAGCAGCGGTCATGGATGAACTGCTCCTCCATCTGGTGCGGATAGAAGCGGGCGAAGTCCGCACCGTGGATGTCGATGTCGGTGTGGCCATCCGTCATCATGTCGGCGATCAGCTTGCCGTAGGCCGGTCCGTCCTTCACCCACACCGCCACGGCGTACCACAGGCCGCGCACCGTCTGGCTTTCGCCGAACGAGGCGCCGCCATCCGTGGTGACCTGCAGCAGGCCGTTGAACGAATGGCCTTCGTTGTAGCCCAGCTCGCCGAGGATCGGGGTCAGCTCGATCGCTCGCTCCAGCGGCTCGAGGATCTGTTCCATGTCGAGGTCGCGCTGCGACGGCGAAAGCCGCGCCTCGTGTTTCTGAAGGATGTCGCGCGGATGAACGAGACGCGGCTCCTTCTCTTCATAGTAGCCCCATTCGATCTGGCCGCCCTCCGGCGTCTTCGGATCGCCGGTATCGCGCATGTAGGCCGAGTTGCCCTGGTCGCGAAGAAGCGGCCAGCCAATGTCCTTGCCGGTCCCGGCAAACTCGTTGTACGGGCCGAAGAAGGTCAGCGGGTGGTCGATCGGCATCACCGGCAGGTCTTCACCGGCCATGGCGGCAATCAGGCGGCCCCAGAGGCCGGCGCAGACGACAACGTGATCGGCCATGATCGTGCCGCGTGCCGTCTGCACGCCCTTGATCCGCCCGTCCTCGATAACGAGCCCGGTGCAGGGCGTGTTGGCAAGAACATTGAGCTTGCCGCTCGCTTCGGCCGCATCGACGAGCTTGCCGACCACGGTCTGCGAACGCGGAATGACAAGCCCGGCATCGGGATCCCACATCGACCCCTGGACCATGCTTTCCTCGATCAGGGGAAACTTTTCCTTGGTCTCGGCGGCGCTGATCATCGACACCCGTGTGCCGAAGGCCTTGCCCGACGCAACCTTGCGCTTGAGTTCGGCCATGCGCTCGTCATCGCCGACCCGCGCCACCTCGAGCCCGCCGACGCGGGCGTAGTGCCCCATCTTCTCGTAGAAATCGATGGAGTAGAGCGTCGTCCAGGTGGAGAACAGGTCGTGCGAGGTCGTGTAGCAGAAATCCGACGCATGGCTCGTCGAGCCGACATCGGTGGGCACGGAAGACATGTCGATGCCGACGATGTCCGTCCAGCCCCGCTCGATCAGGTGGTGAGCGACGGATGCCCCCACGATCCCGCCCAGGCCGATGATGACGACTTGCGCTTTTTCTGGAAACTTGGCCATGCCCGCTGCTCCGCATTCGCAATGATGGTTTCGGCAGAGCATAGAGATCGACCGGCCCGTCCCAAATCCTGTTTGCGACACGCAAAAAACCTCTGGCGACTTTGCGCACGCCGTAAACCATTCCGGTTAACCGCCTTCCCAGTCGAAACTTTTTTGATACCGCTAAAATGTTAGTTTGAATGCATGCTCTCGACACTCGCACATGGCAGTCCAGCACCTGCGATCCGGGCCGGCCGGCTCGAAATCGCGATCGCTCCGGCAACCGACGTTGCGGGCGCGGGCTATGCCGACGTGTTCGGTGAATCCCGGGCGACAGCGTTCCAGCACCCGCTCTGGCTTTCGCATTTCTACGGCACGCTCGCGCCGGCACGGGAAGCCACGCCGGTACTCGTCGCCGGCATGCTGGACGGACGCCCGAGTTTCTACCTGCCGATGATCCGCCGCCGGATGTGGGGCACCACCTTGCTGGAAGCCGCCGACCTCGGCGTCTGCGACTACTGCGCGCCCGTCATTCGCGAATCCGATCGCGGCACCCTCGGGGAGACCGGCGATCTGGCGGCACGCGTGGCACAGGCCTCGGGCCATCATGACATCCTGCGCATCCGCAACATCCGGGAGGACCATTGCCCGGATTGGCGGCTGTTCTTTTCCGCCCCGGCGAGGCGCCTGGACTTCTCGTCCCACGAGACCGGCCTCGGCAGCGACCATGAGATCTGGTCCGGGCGGGCTTACACCGAAAGCTTCGCGAAATACCTGAAACGGCGGAAGAACCGGTTCTTCCGCCAGCCTGGCGCCCGCCTGGTCACCATCGGGAACGCGGCGGAGGCATGCGAGGCGATCGGGCGCCTGGCGGAACTGCGGCAGGGCCGTTTCGAGGGCGACATGATCGCCATACCCGCCGTCCGCAGGTTCTACGCGGAGATCGCCGAGGCCGGCGTGGAAAACGGCTTTGCGTCGGTCTACCGGCTCGAGGTCGGGAGCGAAACCATCGGGCTTGTCTTTGGCGTGAACCACGGCGGACGGTTCCTGTACCTGCTGATCGGATGCGACTACGAGAAGCACGGCCGGCACTCGCCGGGCCTCCTGATCTACGACGGCATCATCGAGCAACAGGGACGGTCGGGAGGCCATGTGTTCGATTTCACGATTGGCGACGAGCCGTTCAAGGCCGATTTCGGCACACGTGCCATCCCGATCCACGCGATGGAAGCGGCACGCACCGTCCAGGGGCGGCTGGCGCTCCTTCTGCAGCCGCTGCACCAGCAGGCGCGCCGGCGCCTGGCTGCTGCCATGCAGGGGGGCCATGCGTGACGACCCGTCCGGATTTTCTTGAGAACTCCATCATCATCGGCGCCCATCCCGACGATGAACTGTTGTGGTTCAACTCGATCCTCAGGCAGGCGGATAAGGTCGTGATCGTCTTCTGCGATTTCTGGGCCCATCCCGGACTGGGCGCCGCGCGCAAGCGCGTGCTGGCGGAATTTCCCCATCCCGATGTGCATTGTCTCGGCATCGATGAGCCGGGCAGCTACGGCTGCGCCGACTGGGTCCGCCCCACGCCGGACAGGTTCGGCCTGGCATTTCGCCAGCGCGCGGCGCTGCGCGATGTCAAGCGGCAGGTCAAACGGGCGGTCAACCGCCTCGTGCCGAGAGGCATTCCCGTCGCGCCGGGCCGCATTCGCACGATGTACGAGACCAATTACACCCTGATCCGCGACCGGCTGCGCCCTCTCCTCCGGCCTGGCATGAACTTGTTCACCCACAATCCCTGGGGCGAATATGGCCACGAGGACCACGTCCAGGTCTTCCGCGTCCTGCAGCATCTGCAGCGGGAGATCGGCTTTCAGCTTTGGATGTCGAACTACTGCACCGAGCGGTCTTTGCCGCTCGCCACGCGCTATTTCCGGTCTGCGCCGGACGGCTACATCCGCCTTCCGGCCGACAAGGCCTATGCGGACCAGGTTGCCGACCTCTACCGCAAGCACGGTTGCTGGACCTGGGCCGACGACTGGTCCTGGTTCGACGACGAATGCTTCATGAAAGCTCCGGCAGAGGGCGCTGCTCCCGCGGCGCACCGCCACCTGATGCCGCTGAACCTGTTCACCATTGAGGACGAGGCGCCGCGCTCGTGGTTCGGACGTGTCATCGGGCGCCCTCAGGCCACTGCAGGCGTTTGACGGTCCGGGCGTTCAGCCTGCGCGGCGCTGCGCGATCAGGTCGCGCGCGCGGTCGCGGGTTTCGGCGAGCATGAGCAGAAGGGCCGGCACCAGCATCGGGAAATAGGTCCGCCCGTCATGAAGCGGGAAGATGATGAACTTCAGGGCGATGGCGCCAAGCGCTGCGCCGATCAGAGCCGTGCGCATCCGGCTGAAACCGAGACCGCCCGACGTCAGCAGCGCCCACATGGCAAGCCCGCCGAGGTAGAGACCCAGCCAGGAATCCTCGAAGGCCGACCGGACGAGGTTCCATGCGAAGGCAATCCCGTAGACTGCCATGGAGAACCCGGGCTGGAACCCCTGCATGTCTTCCTGGATCTGGTAGGTCGAGAACCACAGGTGCGGCCACCAGCCGGGATGATGGGATACGTGCTGGATCCCGAGATAGGCCGCGAGCGAGGCTAGGAGAGCCAGTGCCATCGCGCCGGCGCCAGCCTGCCGCCATAGCCAGAACGCCCCTGTCAGGCCCGCCACCAGCACGATGGAATCCGGCCGGACCGCCACTGCCAGGACGGCAGCCAGCGCACCGGCCACCGCGTGGCGGCGGTCGAGCAGCAGCAGCGCCGCGCAGACCAGTGTCACGTTCAGGAGATCGGGCGTTTCCGCGGTAGCCAGCGAGGGAAAGCGGGCGACCATGAGCAAGGCGACGACGAGCGGCGCAAGATTGAGCATCCGGACCGCCGCAAGCCACCAGGCGAGCACGGCGAAGAGACCGGCGGCAGCGGCCAGGTTGATCACGTAACCGGCGTGCATGGCGCCTGTGACCGGAACCAGCCAGGCGACAAGCTGCACGTAGAGCCACTTGATCTCGTACATGCCGAGCTGCGACTGGAAGGCCAGAGGATCGGTGAACTGCCGCACCCGGTATGCATCGCCCTCCGCCAGAACGGCGAACCGCTCCGGGGACGTTCCCAGCCTGACGGCTTCCCAGACCGCGTGGTGCAGGTCGCCGGGCATGGGATAGCGATCCTCCCAGGCGGCGCCAAGATAGGCGATCATGTCCCAGGCATGCACGGGCCGAAGCCAGCCGATCACCATGACGGAGAGGAAGAAGCCGGCCAGCAGGGCCAGTCCGAGAGCCGCCCCGTGGCAAACCCAGATACGCCCCGACCTTTGCAGGATGCCGGCAATCAGGTCCAGGAGCACGCCCCGCACGTCGAAGCCGCCCTGCCCGCTGATCGGCCGTTCGGTCTCCATCGCCATCGCGTCAGCTCACCTGGCTCTTGATGAAATCCTTGACGATGCCGGTGACCCCTCGGCCCAGCAACTCGTCAAGTGCCGCGATGAAATCGCCGACGTGGGCTTTCGTCGCGATCAGCGGCGGTTCGAGCCGGATCACGTTGCGATTGTACTCGGTGAAGGCAACGAGCGTATCGTGATCGCGCAACAGCAATGCCCCGATGAAACCGGAAAGCGATCCCTTGAGTTTCTCGTCGAGGACCGACACCACCGGGCGCAGCATGGCCGGAAGTGTCTGGCTGAAATCATGGAACTCCAGCCCCACCATGAAACCCTTGCCGCGAACATCCTTGACAAGGCGCGGGTATTTTTCCTGCAGCCGTTTCAACTCGTCGATCAGGTAGCCGCCCGTCACGGCTGCATTGTCGATGAGATCGTCATCGTAGAGCACGTTCAGCGCCTCGATCGCGGTCACACAGGCCTCGCCGATGCCGCCAAAGGTCGCCTGCGCATGGATCATGGCGGTCTTCGGGGACCCGTAGGCCTTCATGTAGAGGTCGCGCCGGGCGATCATCGCCGCCATGGCGGTCTTGCCGCCGCCGAGCGACTTTGCCAGCGCCGTGATGTCCGGCACGACGCCGTAGTGATCGAAGGCATAGAAGCGCCCCGTCCGGCCATAGCCGCATTGCACTTCATCCGCCACCCAGAGGACGCCGTAGCGGTCGCACAGCGCCCGGAGCTTCGGCCAGAAACCGTCCGGCGCCTCGATGATGCCGCCCCCGCCCTGGATGGTCTCCAGGACCACAGAACCGATTTCGGGATCGGATCGAAACGCGTTTTCCATCGCCTCGATGTCGCCGAACGGCACACGCACCGTGTTGCCGACGAGCCTGAATTCACCGCGGTAAAGCGCGCCGTCGGTAATGCCGAGCACACCCTTCGTCTTGCCGTGGAAGGAATTTTCCGCGTAGACGACTTTCGGGCGCTTCGGACCGGCGGCCCGTTCCGCGAGCTTGATCGCCGCCTCCATGGCCTCCGAACCCGACGACCCCAGGAAAACCATGTCGAGATCCCCGGGCGAAACTTCGGCCAGGTTCTTCGCCAGGGCGGCAGCATATTGCGACATGAAGGCAATCGCGATCTCATGGCGCTTCTCGTCCTGGAACTGTTTGCGGGCCGCGAGGATGCGTGGATGGTTGTGCCCCAGCGCGAGCGATCCGAAACCGCCAAAGAAATCGAGGATTTTCCGGCCGTTCTGGTCCGTGTAGTACATCCCCTCGGCACTCTCGATCTTCACCTTGTGAAAGCCGAGCAGCTTCATGAAATGCATCTGTCCCGGGTTGATATGCGCCATGAACGCCTCGGCCATCCCCGGCGCATCCATGGCCTTCGCGTCCGCGACCGTCATCAGCCTGGGACGGGAGAGCGAAACGGGAGCCAGGTCAGGAGCAGCCACGGTCATTTTCGAGTTCGAGCCTGCTTGCTGGGTCATCACGGTCACGGTCCTGCTCCTCATTCTGCCGGGGCATGGGTACGGGCGTCGGCGGCACCGGCCGAACGTCCGGCCCGGTATTCGCTGTAGGCTGCATTCAGCATGTCGGCGTCCCGGTACCGCGGCACCCAGCCCAGCTCGCGTTCGCCCTTCGAGACATCGAGCAGGCATTCCTCGTCCGCGATCAGGTATTGCTCCGGATCCATCAGCGGCATGTTGAGAAGGTCAAGCAGGTCGAGCGTCCGCTTCACTGCCCATCCCGGCGTCGGCAGCAGGATGGAACGCGAACCGGCATGCCGGATCAGGTCGCCGAGCAGATCCCGCACCGGCGGCGGGTTGAGCGAACCGAGATTGTAGGCCTCGTTCGGCACCCCTGCCTTCCACGCAAGCCGCGCCGCCTCGGCACAGTCGAACACCGAGATGAACTGGTACGGGTTGCGGCCGGAACCGATCATCGGCACCGGCAGGTTCAGGTCGATCAGCTTGAACAGCTTCGCCAGGATGCCAAGCCGCCCGGGTCCGATGATCAGGCGCGGCCGGAACAGCGTGATGTTCATGCCCCGCTCGCGCCACGCGTGCGCCAGCAGTTCCGTTTCCCATTTCGACCGGCCGTATTCGCCCAGGGGGGCAACCGGATGGTCCTCGGTCATCGGCGTCGCCAGCGTATGCCCGTAGATCATGTCGGTCGTGAAATGCACCAGGTTTGAAGCACCCGCCCGGTCCATTGCCTCGATGAGGTTGACCGTGCCGTGGTAGTTGACCGGGAAGAAGAAATCGTGGCGCTTTGCACGCACCTGGATCGGCGACAGCATCTTGGCCGACAGGTTGTAGACCATGTCGTCGCTCCGCAGGCCAAGCGCGGCGAGATCGTCCGGCCGTGTCACGTCGCAGGCGACGTATCGCGCCTGCGCATAATGCGCCAGCGGCGACTTCACGATGTCTGCAACGACGACCTCGTGGCCCTCGGCAACGAGCTTCGGAGCAAGATGGCGGCCGACGAAACCGTCGCCACCGATCAGGATGTGTCGCATCAGCTCACCTCGTTTGACTGGACATGGGAAGGCGGCAGTTTCACCGCCTCGCCCGGGTGCGGTGCGCGCCCGCTTTGAGCGATCAGCACCGTGCCGATGCAGATGAAACCGATCCCGGCAACGCGCAGTGCGTTCAGGTCCTCGCGGAAAACGTAGTAGGCAAAGACGGCGACCGCGACATAGGCGAGGCTGAGAAACGGATAGGCGAATGACAGCTCGACCTTGGACAGCACGAACAGGTGCGACGCCATCGAGACGACGAACATGCATAGCCCGAAGAAGACCCACGGGCTGAAAACGATCTGGAGAATGCGCAGCAACGGATTGACGCCGGCGAGGCTGATCTCGCCGATCTGCATCATCCCATACTTCAGCATCAACTGTGCCGCAGCATTCGTCATCACCGTGAACAGAATGAACGGTATGAATTTCATCGCCTGTCTCCTGCTGCCGGAACATTGGCACGGGACGGAATAAATTTCCGTGAAGTCATATACTTAAGCGTAATTAAGGATTCACTTTGTGAGCGCAGGCCGATCATTCGGCGGCCTCCCTGGAGAACTCCGCCTGCATCAGCCTGCCGGCGGTGCGGCGCCAGAAATCCGACAGGAACGCCGGATCACGCCACCGCTCCAGTTCGACCCATGCCGGGAATGACGCCGCGAAGGTTGCCGGGCTCATCCGGGCATCCTTGTACGGATTGACGGCACCTCCGGCGTCGAGCGTGATCCGGTCGAGCAGGTCGAGAAGCGCTTTTGTCTTTTCCCCCCGGTTCGCGAAGTCGAGCGTCAACGTGTAGCCCGGACGCGCAAACGACAGCAGACCGGTCTGCGGCATGGTGCCAAACCGCTTGAGCACGGTCAGGAACGACCCCTGCCCCGCCGCGCGCGCCGCGGCCAGCAGGGCGGGCACGGCAGTCCGGGCCGCCTCTTCGGGAATGACGCTCTGGTGCTGGTAGAGGCCCTTCGGGCCATAGGCGCGGTTCCAGTGTCCGACCGCATCCAGCGGGTAGAAAAAGGAGCGCCAGCCCGAGAGATGGACGCGCCCGGCCTTGCGCACCTGGCCTGCGCGGTAAAGGTGGTTGAAAACGGAGAGAAACGGCCTGCCGATGACCGGCACCGGAGGCTGGAACGGAACCGAAAGACGCGGTTTGCGGACTGCTCCGTCCAGGTTCCCATTCGAAGCGTGATTGCCGGCGAGCAGGACCCCGCGCCCCATGGCCGCACCGGCCGCCAACTGGTCGATCCAGGCCACCGCATATTCGTTGGTGCGGTCGATCGCTTCGGCCCGGTCGAAATAGTCGGAAAGGCAGGAAAACGGGATGACCGTCTCATCGATATCGAGCGACGCCACCTTCATCAGCCGGATTTGCGCCGACAGCACGAGACCGGTCAGGCCCATGCCGCCGACCGTCGCAGCGAACAGGCCGTCGGGCGCATCACGCGAACAGGTCACGATCCCGCGGTCCGAGCGCAGGATCCGGAGCGACACCACGTGCGCGCCGAAGCTGCCCCGCCTGTGATGGTTCTTGCCATGGACATCATTGGCGATGGCACCGCCCAGCGTCACGTGCTGGGTGCCCGGTGTGACCGGTAGAAACCAGCCGTGCGGAGCGCATTGGGCGATGATCTCGGCCAGCGTCGTTCCCGCTTCAGCCTCAAGAAGGCCGGTCTGCGGATCGAACGAAAGGATGGCACTGTGATCCCGCATGGCAATCAGCGTGCCTGTATCATTGTGACAGCTGTCGCCGTAGGAGCGGCCGTTGCCGAAGCCCAGGAACCGCCCCCCGGCTGCGGGACCGGCCAAAAGGGCAGCCTGCCCTTCATCCGCGGAGATGCCCGGCCGCCGGACATGCCGCAGATTGCCGAAACTCTGGTAATCCTGCCGCGCCATGGAACCTACCGTGCCGCCAGGAAGATGAGCGCCACGCCGGCCGCGGCCATGAGCTGGCTCCGCCAGTCGTTCATGATGAAAACCACCGGGTCGTCGTGCATTTCGCCCCGGCGGGCGAGAACCCAGATTCGCAGGATGATGTAGAGGACGATCGGGGCCAGCGGCCAGATCAGCCAGGGCGCGCGGTACAGTTCACGCACGGCGCTGGAGTCGATGTAGAGCGCGAGAACCAGCGTCGCGGCAAAGGCGGACCCCAGGCCGGCTTGCGAAATGACCTCGAAGTCCTCCCGCCGGTACCCCCTGCCCGCGACCGTCTCGCCCTCCGCCTGCACCGCGTCCTGCAGTTCGACAAACCGCTTGACCAGGGCCAGGGAGAGGAAAAAGAAGACCGAGAAGGCCAGCAGCCAGAAAGAGACGGTGGTGCCGGTCGCAGCCGCGCCGGCGAGCAGGCGGACCGTGTAGAGTCCTGCCAGGGTCAGGACGTCGATCAGCAGCATGCGCTTCAGGAAGACCGAATAGGCCGACGTGGCGACCAGGTAGGCACCCAGGATGCCCCAGAACTCCACGTCGAGCGGGGCCGCGGCCACCACGGCGACCGAAAGCAGGACTGCGATGGTCCGCATTCCGTAGGCGATGGAGATCTGGCCGGACGCCAGCGGCCGGAACCGCTTCGTCGCATGGCGGCGGTCCAGGGGCAGGTCGAAACAGTCGTTTGCGATGTAGATGGCGGAGGCCGTGGCCGAGAAGGCCACGAAAGCGAGAACGCACTCCAGGATCATCGCGGGATTGAAATACTCGTGGCTGAGGATCATGGGAACGGCGATCAGCAGGTTCTTGGCCCACTGATGAACGCGCATCATCCTCGCGACCGTGCGCACCATCACGGTCTCGCCACTGACGCGACGCGCGTCGTTTTCCCCTGCCCATCGCGCGGCGGCCCGGTCGGGTGCCACGACAACCGCCTGGCGCGCGGCATCGAAGATCGCGATATCCGCCCGGGAATTTCCCATGTAGTCGAATCCGCCGTCGCCGAAGGTCTCGACGAGGAGATTCCGCTTGCGCGCCGACGTGAGATTGACCGCCTCCGAAGAGGCCAGAACCTGGTCGAAAAGGCCGAGATGCGCTGAGATGGCCTCGGCAAACCGGCGTGGCGATCCCGTTGCCAGTATGACCGGGCGCCCGGCGGCCTTCGCCGCCCTGATCTCGTCGACGATGCCGGCGCGATAGGGCAAGAGGGTCGGATCGAGGGAGATTCGCCGGGCGATTTCCCACTTCAGTGACGCCTTGCCGCCCTTGAACAGCCAGTAGGGCAGCAGGAAGAGGAACAGCGGATTGTGGCGCGCAAGCTGGAACAGACCTTCCCAGAGGAGATCCGTCGCGATCAGTGTGCCGTCGAGATCGACGGCCAGGGCAATCGTCTTCGCGTCGCTCCGCGCGTCCATGCCGCTTCCCCGCATACATTCCTTTTTTAGGAAATTTAGCGGGAATAAGCTGCGAAACGGCTAATGGAAGCCGCAAAGGAATATTCGTGGGACCGGTTTTCCCGCCCGTGGTCAATGACCGGTTAAGCCGTGCCGGCCACGTTCGTTCGCGGAGAACGGCGGCCGCGCCGCAGCGCAGCCGCGATCCGGGCTTTTAGCGGAACACCGCCTTGCCATTCGAAATGTCGATCGTCTCGTCGCCCTTCAGGGCTTCACGGTCGCCATTCGGCATGGTGAGAAAGCAGCCGTTCGGGCAGATCGACACCGATTCACCGGCATTGACCGATATTTCACCCTTGCTCCCGCCTTCCGTGACAATAATCGTCCTAGGATCAGCGTCCTTGTTCGTAAGACTTGCCGCGAAGACTGTTCCCGAGAAGGAAACAAGGGCAAGAGTTGCTATGATGATCTTCTTCATATTTGCGCGGTGCTTGCACCGTCCCTGATTTCTGCGCGGAGCTTGTCCGCATGACATGTGAGAAAGGATACAGTGACAATCTGAATGGCGTCTGAACGGGCGCATCGAAATGCCTTCAGCGCGTCTTTCCCTTTGTTTCGGCATCGCCAGGCGTCGCGGCGGCATCGTCCCCGGCCGCATCTTGCTCTCCGTCCTGCGTGCCCTTCCGCGTCAGGATTTCGGCAACATTGGCCTTGTCGCCCGGCAATCCGCTTCGGATATGGATATCTTGTTGCGGGAACGGAATTTCAATACCCGCCTCCTTGAACGCGGCATGGATCGCCATGCGCAGATCCGTTTCGACGATCAGGCAGTCGAA
Source organism: Zhengella mangrovi (assembly GCF_002727065.1). Taxonomy (GTDB): domain Bacteria; phylum Pseudomonadota; class Alphaproteobacteria; order Rhizobiales; family Rhizobiaceae; genus Zhengella; species Zhengella mangrovi. Next base: position 115,067 of record NZ_PDVP01000003.1, read on the forward strand.
CACGTCGGCCAGGTAGACCCGAAGCTCGAAATCGAGCGATGACGCCCCGAACGCAGCGAAATAGACCATCGGTTCGGGATGGCGGAGCACGAGGCGATGCTCGTTGGCCAGCCGCAAGAGAATGTCGCTGACCTGCTTGGGATCGCTGTTGTAGGATACGCCGACGGCGATCTCCACGCGCCCAAGGTGATTGCGGTGCGTGCGGTTGCCGACAGCTTGGTTGATCAGGTCGGAATTGGGCAGGATGATCGTCTGGCGCTGGAAGGTTTCGATTTCCGTCGCCCGGACGGAGATCTTCTTGACGAGCCCCATGTAGGACCCGGCCTCGATCCAGTCGCCCACCTTGAACGGCCTTTCGGCCAGAAGGATTAGGCCTGAAACGAAGTTCGACACGATGTTCTGCAGGCCGAAACCGATACCCAGCGACAGCGCACCGGCGACGAGCGCCAGGTTGGAAAGGTCGATCCCCGCCACCGAGATGCCGATCAGCACGGCAATCGCGATGCCGAGATAGCCGATCGCGGTGCGGATGGAATTGCGGACGCCGGCATCGAACCGGCCCCGGCTGAGAACATTGCCGTCTAGCCAGCCCTGGAACCAGCGCGTGGCGAAATAGGCGAAGATGAAGACGACGATGCCGGAAAGGATGCCGACCAGCGAGAAGGAGACGTTGCCGATCGTCACCTCGGTTGCCAGGCGCAGGGTCCACGCCCGGATGTCGGCGTACTGGAATCCCCATTGCAGCAGGATCAGCGGAATGCCGATCAGGAGGACCATGAAATTGATCGTCAGGCTCGCGACCAGCCCGAGCTGGTCGAGCGTGGTCGGGTCGCCGCGCCCCGCGCCGGCAATGAACTTCCCGATCATGGTATGGGCGAAGCTGCCCTCTTCGGCGATGGCCTGCGCCGCCTTGAACCCCAGATACATGGTCGCCAGGATCGCGCCGGTGAAGACCACCTGCTGGCCGAGAAACTGCGCGAAGCCGACATAGCCCAGCAATGGCGCGATGACGGTGATCCCGCCTATCCCGAAAAGCAGGACGCGAACGGCGTTCGGCCATGGTTTCGGAACGCCCTCGCTGTCGACGATCGGCTTGAGGAAACCGGTCGCCACGATCAGAAGACCAAGCAGGACGGTCGTGAACATCCCCTTGGCAACCGTCAGGCTCAACGGCGACATCATGACATCGTTGATGGTGTTGAGGACGTAGTCGAGGCCGGTGATGAAGGCCATCGCGGTGGCCAGCCAGTAAAGCACGCGTGCCGGGCGGGTCTCCACGGTGACCAGCCGCCAGGCCGGCATGGCAGGCTTGAGCACGGCACGCGCCAGCCGGTTCACGAAGACGACTACGCCCGCCATCTCGAAAATGGAGAACAGGATACGGTCGATGCCGGACCGCAGAACCTGGAAAACATCCAGCAGCAGGTAGGTCGCACCAAGAAAGACGGCGAATGCGAGCGACGGCAGGAGCGTGGACCAGAACGCCGTTGAGAGACGCTGCAGGTAGCCCGGTTCCGCGACGGTCGGGTCCGGGTAGATGGCGCTCGCAAACACGCGCCGTCCGCCGATCAGCAGAACAGCGGCACACAGCAGCGCGAAGAAGGTTGCTCCGACGACCGATGGGGCCTTGTAGGTCGTGACGAAGCGCATCCAGTTCGAGATCGATCGCCAGAGCTGCTCCAGCTCAATCCGGAAGTCCTTCACGGTGGCGCCGAACAGGCTGTAATCGATCTCGTAGCGACGCGTCAGCGCTTGCGTGAACAGGTCACGGCGGATCGTGTTGATCTGGTCGGCAAGCCGGTTGGCAGCCAGTGAACTGTTCTCCGCCTGCCCGAGCAGTTCGTTGATCTTGGCCTTTTCCGCGATCAGCCGGTTGCGCTCCTCGGTCACCGCGGCAGGCTCTTCGGGCTGCCCCTCCGCCGGTGGCTTGCCGATCTGCTCGAGCCGCGTGTTGATCTCGGTCAGCCGCGGCCGGAAGGCGACCGATTCGTTCAGGAGATCGCGGGCGGCCGCTTCCGCCTTGAGCTGCAGTTCGACCAGGGCGCTGTCGTTCTCCCGCACACTGTCGACCCGGCTTGTCAGGCCGTCGATCTCCTTGATCAGCTTGTCGATCGCGGGCCGCTTCTCGGAAATGAACGAATTCGCATCCGATTGGGCCAGGGCGCCGTGATGCCCGAAGACGAGCACCAGACCCGCGACGAGCGCCGCGAGCAGAAAACGGCCGGCCGGAAATACGAATGGGCGCTGCGGCATGGTCGTCTCGGTCTACACGTCAGTCACGGAACACGGTCCATTCGTCCAGCGGCGCCCGTTCGGACCGCAGGCGGTTTTCCGGCTTGCTTTCATCCTCGTAGCCCAGCGCGATGCCGCAAACGACCACTTCGTTGTCCGGGATGTCGAGCAGGGGACGGAGCTGCTTGTGATACGGGGCAAAGGCCGCCTGCGGGCAGGTATGAAGCCCCCTTCCCCGCGCTGCGATCAGGATGTTCTCGAGGAACATGCCGAGATCGATCCAGGAGCCCCGTTCCAGGCGGCGGTCGATCGTCACGATCAGCCCGACCGGCGCATCGAAAAACGTGAAATTCCGGTCGTGCTGCGCACGCATCTTGTCCACGTCGCGCCGGCCGATTCCAAGAAGGCCGTAGAGCGCAAACCCAACGGCGCGCCGGCGGGATAGGTAGGGCTCGAAGAACTGGTCAGGATAGTATTTGTACTCGTCCCATTCCGCCTTTTCGGCGCGAATACCCGAGGTCAGGATCGCATCGGCAATCGCCTGCTTGGTCTTCCCGGTCGCCACATAGACCTTCCACGGCTGCATGTTGGTGCCGGACGGCGCGCGGGCCGAGATCTCCAGGATGTCCCGGATGGTCTGGGTCGGAACTGCGTCGGGCAAGTAGGCGCGCACGGAACGCCGCGACGAAATGGCCTCGTCGACGATCGATGTCTCGTCAACCGTCAGGTTCTGGCGGTGCGGTGCGTTCATTACCATGGCTCCCCAACGGCTGCTGTCCGGAACGATCAGGACGGGCTCAGGCTAGTCTTTTCACACGATTATACGCATATCGCAATCGAACGGGCGGCCCGGCACCTTGAAGCGGCGGGCGGCGTTGCGCGCTTGCCTGGCTGCGCCATGCGACAGGAACCTGTCAGGGCGCCTGCCGTGCAGGAATTGCCGTCCGCTGGCGGTGAGCCAAGCGACGAAACACCGGTCATGCTGGCCTGTCGGATTTGTCACATTCATCTGAAAAGGGAATTGGTGGGTGATGTAGGGATCGAACCTACGACCCGCTGATTAAGAGTCAGCTGCTCTACCAACTGAGCTAATCACCCGACCGATGCCGGGCGATATAGCCCGCGGATTCAATGCTGTCCAGCCCCAATTCGGCTTCGATGAATGTTTTTTGAAACGGGTCCTTGTCAGGCGAAAAGCGTCCCTTCGGCCACCTTGACCGCATAGCCGCCGATCCGCCCCGCAAGCAGCGTCGCATGCTCGACTTCGATCTCCAGGTGAATGAAGGACGGCCGCCCCATCTCGATCCCCTGCTCCAGGATCATCCGGTGGCGGCCGATGGACGGTTCGTCGAAATGCACGATGGCACCGATGAAGGCCGCGGCCGCGGATCCGGTCGCCGGATCTTCGGGAATGCCGTGCGGACCGGCAAACATGCGCACATGGAAATGGCTGTCGTGGTTGACCGTATCACGGCAATAGACATAGGGATTCGGCGCGTCGAGCGGTTCCGGATTGCCCAGCGCCGCCAGCCACACCGTGTCGTTCAGGCGCGCGCGTTGCGCCACGCCCAGGTTGCGCACGGGAATGCACACATAGGGAACGCCTGCCGACCACGCGCTGACCATGTGATTTTCAAAACCGATTTCCTGCGGATCAAGTCCGAGCGCCGCGGCAGCGTCCGCCTTGGTGACCGGGCACGGCTGGCGCTCGGGAAGCCGTGGCAGGTCGAACTCAGCGAAGGTCCCCGTCCCGTCCCGCTTGACCGCGGTCCGCACCGCTCCGACCTTCTCTTCGAGCACCAGCAGTGCCGGTCCGTGGTCGAGGCGCCCGTCCTGCTGGGCCAGGGCGACGGCTGCTCCGACGGTCGGATGCCCGGCGAACGGCAGTTCACCCGTGGGCATGAAGATGCGCAGCGCGGCATTGTGCATCTTGCCCTCGGGAGGAAACAGGAAAACCGTCTCCGAAAGGTTGAATTCGCGCGCGATGGCCTGCATGCGCGATGTGTCCAGCCCCTCGCTGTCGAACACCACGGCAAGGGGATTGCCGGCCAGTGCTTCAGAGGTGAACACGTCATAGATTGCATACGGCCTGGACGTCACGATCGGTACTCCGGATGTTGGACTGGTTCGGGCATCATGCCACGCGGCGCGCGCCTTGGCATCGGGTTTCATGCTTGCGTGAATGACGGTTCCCGGCCCAGCCAATCCAGGATCGGGATCATCTGGCGGGCCAGACCGTCCGGCAGCGTGCCGCCGGGTTCGAGGATCACCGGCCCGACGATCTCCGGGTCGGGGTCCTGACGGACGTGATCGTTGATTGCGCGGCACAGGTTCTCGGCGGTCCGGTCAAACCGGTACCGCCGCATCAGGACGGAATAGCCATCGTCGCGCCAGAGGCGATAGCCAGCCGCGGCATCGGCTTCCGACAGGTCCAGGCCCACTTCCTCGGCCACTTCCCGGCGCATGTTCCCGTCTATATCCACGCGCCCGTCGACGATGTCCGCCGCATCCACCGACCCCGCCGCGAAATAGCATTTCCCGGCATTGACGGTTCGCGGTCCCATGCGGATGGCGATGAATTTCCGGTCCGCCGATTCCAGGATCGCATGGGCGAAGACGTGATCGGCCAGGCCTTCCTCCGGGTGGCGGATCCAGTGCAACAGCGTGGCGTAGCGCACCAGGTGACAGCGGGCGGCAAGGATGCCCGGCGCGGAAAGCCCGGCGGAGGAAACGAGGGTCACCCGGCCATCGAAGAGATGCGGATTGGCCGCCTTCTCGAACAACCAGTTCTCCTCGATCTCCGCGCCTCGCAGGACTTCGAACGGATGCGGTCCGTCATCCAGTTCGATGACCACGTCGGAGAGCGGGATCATCTGCCGCATGGGAATGGCATCGATCATCTTCAGGCCATGTCGAGGGTCATGACGAACGGGCAGTGATCCGACGCCTTGGGCCTGTCCCACCCGGTCCGCGGGAAACGCTCGATTTCCTGCGCCGGAGGAAAGACGGTCCGCCACGGCTGGCCGGCCCGGATGATTTCGGGCACCTGCTTGCCGTTGCGCTCCGAGAGCCGGGGCGAAAGCAGCAGATAGTCCAGCTGGCACAGGTGCCGCTCTTCGGGGCCGCGGGTATGGTACAGCGTCCACCGTTCCATCGCAGGCAGTCTCTGGCCGGAGTCGATGGCGAAACCGTCCTCCAGGAAGACATCGAGACAACTCGTCGTCTCGCCGACCGGCGTGAAGTCATAGCCTTTGCGACGGTCGCCCCCGATGATGATCCGCTCCCTGTAATCGTTGAAATCTCCGGCAATGAGCCAGCGCTTTCCATCGGTCCGGCCGTCAAACTTGTCGGAAATGATCCGTCGAACCGCCTTGGCCTCGGCCATGCGGACCGGCATCGTGTACTCGCGCCCGGGAATGCCGTCGCGGCTGGTCCCCATCGATTTGAAATGGATGGCGAAGATCGTCAGCGGCCGGCCACCGACCGTGAGGTCGATCTCAAGGCAGTCCCGGCGGAAAATCCGCTCATGCGCATCGATCCCCATGTCCTTCAGGACTTCGGTATGCAGGCCCAGTTCGCCGAAAGTGACATGGGCATGGCTCTGCATCGCCTGGAACTCGATCGGCTGGCCGTCGTGGGTTTCGTCGCGCATCATCACCGCGACGTCGATGCCCCGCCCGTCATTGCCCGGCGCCAGGTATTTGTGCCGGTATCCGGACCCGACCATCTTGAAGAGATAGCCGTATTCGAAAGCGTGCAGGGCATCGAGATTGTCGACCTCCTGCAGGACCACGATGTCCGCATGGGTTTCGGCGATCGCCAGGGCCGAAAGCTGGCGGGTATCGTCGGTATGGGCAATGGTCCGCGCCGCCTCGAGGCGCTGGTACTGCTCCTCGTTCTCGATCTTGTAGAGCGCCAGGGTCCGGTCCTGGTTCAGATTGTTTCGGTATCCCGAAAAATCGAACCGGTTCATCAGGTTTTCAATATTGAAGGTTGCAACGCGAAGAGACATGCATGCGAGTTTGGCCTGCAAAGCCAGTGGCCGCAAGAGCGTCTTGCGGGGATAGGACCGTTACGACGCGGCCCCTCTCCCGCCGCCGCCCTTTCCGGTCCTTCCTGCCGCAGCAGGTCCGCCGGTCAGGAGACAGGCTTCTGCGTTACGGCGTGGACCTGCGAGGCGGCTGGGCCCTCCATGGTGATGGCCTCGGTCCCGTCCGCCATGATCAGCGACAGCACGCGAACCGGATCGTCATGCAGCACCAGTTGGCCGCTTGCCGGGATCTCGATCAGGTTTGCACCTTCGGTCCTCTCGCACAGGTCGCGGACGTGATCGATTCGAACCACGCCGTCCCGTTGCCCGTGAATGAGCGTGAAGGGTACCTTGCAGCCCACGAGAAGATCGCTCCAGTCGCGCACCGCATGCCACATCTCGATCTCGAAACCGGCATGCCCCTGCCGCGTCGTCGCCCGGTACGCGCGGCGCATGATGTCACGGATGTCGGCGCGGCGCGACACGGCTCCATCGATGGTGCCTTCCGGGTAAAGCGCATCGATGAACGAATCGATCCCGTTCGAGGCGATCTGGGCGATTCCCGCCTTCAGCAGCACCGGCAGGATCTTCGGCAAGTGCCGCGCCGTGTAGGCGACGAACCGCTGCCGTGGCGGCATGTCACGGATCTGCGCTTTCGTCGCGATGGGAACGCCTGACGCGATGCCGACCAGCTTGCGGACCTTGTGCGGATAGAGCCCGGCAAAGCAGGCCGCGTACATGAACCCCGACGCCTGACCGGCGATGATTGCCCCGTCGTGGCCGAGGTAATCGAGAAGCACGGCAACGTCGCGGGCGTGTCGGTACGGTGCCATGGCCGCCTTGCCGGTGTGCGGCGAGGATTCCGCGTAGGACGGACGCCACGGCATGATCAGCCGGAGATTGAGCGCCTCGAGGGCCGAGGACGCAGCAAGGGAAAGCTCGTTTCCGCTCAGCATGCCATGCATCAGCACCATCGGCGCGCCGGTGAGCGGGCCGGCAAAAGCGACATGCATGCATCGGCCGTCCGGCAGGTCGAACAACATCGAATCGTCGCCGTGATCCGGCCGTTCAGGCACAGCCCGGTTGCCGGTCGCCAGGGCCATGCCCGCGATCAGCCGCACGAGGTCGAGCTGCGATCTCTGCCCGGTTTTCCGCAAAAGCGATTTCGCCTGTGTTCGCAGCGTCTGCAGGGAGCGGTGCTTTTCCTCCGCCATCTCGGCCAGCGTCTGCCCTTCGATCCACCCCCTTGCGATCGCCATTTCCGCCGGCGTCAGTTCGAACAGCGCACCCAGCTGGCTGGCGGTGCTCTCGTCCCAGTTGAGGCCCGCCGCGACCAGCTTTCCCGCGGCAGAAGAGGTGTTCCCGTCGCCAAGTGTGCAATAAAAGAGAAGATACTGCCGGTCCCCGTCCCGGTCCCACGCCATCCCCGCCAGCCGGCTGACCGGCTCGTTCAGTGACGGCATCTTGAGCGCCTGGCGAAGAGCGCCCAGCGACCTTGGCTCCATGCAGAGATGCGAAATGTCCTGGCCGGCCAGATTGCCGAAGGCGCTCCTGGCAGCGCGGTTGAGGGCAATGAGAATGCCACTTGCCGAGACAAGCATGGCCGGTCCCGGATCCCGCTCCAGCTCTTCCATCGGATCGTCCGGAGCACCGGTGTCCTTGCCCATTCGCGCCATGATCGCTTCGGCAAACTGGAAATGGCGCTCAAGCCGCTCCGGCAGGACGGGCGGCCGGTCATCGTCCTGGGCCAGTTCCTGCTCGAGCAGGGTGCCCCAGGCATCCATCAGCGCGTCATACCGCTCCGGATCTGCCGCCGCTTCGTAAAGACTGTCGATGAGTCGGTCGTCAGGATCTGCCATCATCTACCTGTGGACGCGCCGGGGTCGCGGCTTATCAAACCACCTACCCCATTTGGGGTAAGTACAAAACGTCACAGGTGAATAACATGGGAGATGTGAGGACGAGACAAGTCCCACGCATTGGGTTCGAGTCCTCCCAAGCCCGCATGACAAGGCCCCACCTGACAGGATTGGGAGGATTTCACAACCGGCTCTGTGCGCCCGTCGCACAGAGCTTTTTCTTTGCATGTCAGGACTTGAAGGAAATCCCGGCCCGCGTCGGCGTACGCCATCTGACGGTCGCGATGCGCGGCTGATGACCGGTGATCTGGATCTCGAATTCGGACGGAATGCCTGCCGTGTCCCCCATGCTCAGCAGCGCGCCGCGATCCGACATGTTGCGTACCACGGCGTCCAGCACCGAATATCCGTTGTTGAAACGCAGGACGGCCCCCTTGAACGACCGGGTCCGTGAGATGTCGCGTCGCTCGACCGTGTCGGTGGCTTCCACCTTGGGGGCTTCAAAAGCCCGGTTCGCCGTTCCAAAAGTCTGCTGCATTGTCATTGCCCCATCTTTCCGTTTGCACACGCATGTTGGCTGGAAGTGACAAATGCAGGTTTCAGGCCAATTGAATATGAGACCTGGGTCCCGGGAATCGCGGCGCATACGGTGCCTTCCCGGCCGCCGCCGGAAAGCCCGACGTATCGAAATGGAACACCGTCCCGTTTCAGGACAGCATCTGCCCCGAATCGGGACAACGGTCTCGCAGCCTGGCGCAGCACCCCTTGAGCGCTGCCCCGTCCCCCGAAAGCGGCATTTTCAGGGATTGTCGAGCGAGGTGATTATCGCGATGCAATCAGCCCGGAAAGCCGCTTGATCCCCTCGTCGATCATCGCTTCAGAGGCGCAGGAGAACGACAGGCGCAGCGTGTTGGCTCCCGAACCATCCGCGAAAAACGCCTGGCCGGGAACAAAGGCGACCCTTGCCTTCGAAATCGCCGCTTCAAGCAGGCGGGCGCCGTCCATGCCCTCCGGCAGCGTCACCCAGACGAACATTCCCCCTTCCGGCCGGGTCCACGACACGCTCTTCGGCATGTAACGCTGCAAGGCTGCCAGCATGTGATCGCGGCGCTTGGAATAGGTCTCCCGGACACGCGCCACCTGCCCTGCGAACCCGTCGCGTGCGACCTCGTTCATCACCATCTGGTTGATCGTCGAGGTATGCAGGTCACCGGCCTGCTTGAGGATGACCATACGCGCGACGATATCCTTTGCGGCACAGACCCACCCGATCCGCAGCCCCGGCGCCAGGGTCTTGGAAAAGGAGCCGCAGTAGACCGTACGGCACTGATCGATGTGACCCTTGCGCTCGATTTCCATTGCCAGGATCGGTGCAATCGCTTCGCCGTCGTAGCGCAACGACTGGTAGGCACCATCCTCGATCACGGCGATGTCCAGTTCATCCGCCAGGTCCAGGATGCGGTTGCGTTCCGCGGCAGTCATGGTCTGCCCCGTCGGATTGGAGAAATTGGCGGACATGTAGGCAAACTTCACGGCCCCGCCCCGCTCCGATGCCGTCTTGCGGTAATCATCCGCCGAGCGATTGCCCATCGGGTCGAGGCGATCGTACGAAGGTTCGTAGGCATTGAACGCCTGCAAGGCGCCGAGATAGGTCGGCCACGTGACAAGTGCCGTGTCGGCAGGCGACAGATAGAGCTTGCCGAGGTAATCGAGCGCCTGCTGCGATCCCGACGTGATCACGATATTGTCGGTCGAGCACTCGATCCCGATGGCAGCCATTTCGCCGACGAGCCATTCCCGCAGTCCCCGATGACCTTCGGAAGGCGAATACTGCAGTGAAGCCGCCTGCATTTGCCCGTCGAGCACCTTGCCGTAGGCGGCCTTGAAGGCGTCCGCCGGGAACAGGTTGGCATCGGGAATGCCACCGGCAAAGGAGATGATGTCCGGCTGATCGAGGAGTTTGAGCAGTTCGCGGATTTCGGATGCCTTCATCCGGGCCTCGCGGGAGGCAAAGTGGTTTTCGTGCGCCATGATCAGCCGCTCCTGAAAGAAAGTGTCGCGGGATATGCGCCTCCGGGAATTTTATGTCAATAGTACTGACCTAGTTTGAAGGCGGGATGCACGAAAAAGGGCCGCGGCTGAGAACCGCGGCCCTGATTTTCGGCGCTTCGAGCAGTCGCTTGATGCGATCAGTTCTTCGCCTTGTCGACGAGCTTGTTGGCAGAAATCCACGGCATCATGCCGCGCAGCTTCTCGCCGACTTCCTCGATCTGGTGGCTGTCGTTGACGCGGCGGATGCCCTTGAAGCGGGCGGCACCCGAATGCCACTCCTGCATCCACTCCGAGGTGAACTTGCCGGTCTGGATGTCCTTGAGCACCCGCTTCATCTCTTCCTTCGTCTCGGGCGTGATGATGCGCGGACCGGAGACGTATTCGCCCCATTCGGCGGTGTTGGAGATCGAGTAGTTCATGTTGGCGATGCCGCCCTCGTAGATGAGGTCGACGATCAGCTTCACTTCGTGCAGGCACTCGAAATAGGCCATCTCGGGAGCGTAGCCGGCTTCCACGAGCACTTCGAAACCGGCGCGGATCAGTTCGACGAGACCGCCACACAGCACGACCTGCTCACCGAAGAGATCGGTCTCGCACTCCTCGCGGAAATTGGTCTCGATGATGCCGGAGCGGCCGCCGCCTACGCCGCAGGCATAGGAAAGGCCGAGATCGAGCGCGTTGCCGGAGGCATCCTGGTGGACGGCCACGAGGCACGGCACGCCGCCGCCCTTCACGTATTCGCCGCGCACCGTGTGGCCCGGGCCCTTCGGCGCGATCATCAGCACGTCCACGGAGGCCTTCGGCTCGATCAGGCCGAAGTGAACGTTCAGGCCGTGGGCAAAGGCGATGGCTGCGCCGTCGCGGATGTTTCCGGCAATCTCGTTCTTGTAGATGCCGGCCTGCAGTTCGTCCGGGGTCGCCATCATCATCAGGTCCGCCCAGGCAGCGCCATCGGCGACGCTCATGACCGTGAAGCCGTCGGCTTCCGCCTTCTTGGCCGTGGCTGAGCCCGCGCGAAGCGCGACACGCACGTTTTCACAGCCCGAGTCCTTCAGGTTCAGCGCGTGGGCGCGACCCTGCGAACCGTAGCCGATGACGAGAACCTTCTTGCCCTTGATGAGATTGAGATCTGCATCGCGATCATAATAAACGCGCATCGTAAACTCCTGTTGCTTCTCGCGTCGTTTCCTCCGCCGCGCGGACGCAATGCCCGCCGGCCGGTGCTCAATCCCGCGCTGTCGTTCCGAACAGCGCGAGAAACCTGTCGGCCGCGCGCTCCGCGCGGCGTTCGATGTCGTCTTTGCCGAGGTTTTTCTCCTCCCCCAGCAGCATCCGGATCTGGATATCGCCAACGGCCAGTCCGAAAAAGGCCGAAAAGGCATCCTCGACCGCCTCGAATTGCAAAAGCCCCTCGTCCCTGCCAAGCCGGAACAGCGGCTCCAGGCGTCTCGCCATCGCATACGGCCCGTTGCGAAGCACGATGTCACCCAGCCTGCTCTTGTCCGTACCGGCATGGCCGATCGCCGCGCGGTTGAGCGCGATGGAAGGTTCCCCCGAAACAACCGTCAGCCAGCTCGCAGCGAAGTCGCGCAGCGCATCGCGAAGTTCCGAACCGGTCAGCCTGGATTGCGGAAGCGCCGGGCTCTTCACCTTCGAGGCCTGCCAGCGCACCGTGGCCGTCAGCAGGCCGTCACGATCCCCGAACCACTTGTAGAGCGTCTCCTTGGAGCACCGCGCCTCTCGCGCCACGCGCGCCGTCGAAAGGCTGCCGCCCTCCTTGACCATCAGGGCCAGGACGGCATCCAGGACCTCGCGCTGGCGCGGCGTGAATTCGGCTTCGGACTGGGCTCGTGCGTTCATGCGCAGTGCTGTACCGTACGGTACGGTACAGCGTCAACTCAAATCCGAACCCGACCGGGTTTCAGGAAATGACGGCGTCAGACGCAGTACTCCACGGCACGAAAAAGCGCCCTGAAACAAAGGCCGTCAGACCTCGATTTGCGTGCCGATCTCGACCACGCGTCCCGTCGGCAGCCGGAAGAAGCTGGAGGCGTCGGCGGCGTTGCGCGCCATGGCGATGAACAGGCGGTCGCGCCACACGGCCATGCCGACCTTGCGGGAAGCGATCAGCGAGCGCCGCGACAGGAAATAGGAGGTCTCCATCGGATTGTAGACGAGCCCCTTGTCACGGCACGTGGCCAGCGCCTTGGGAATGTTGGGGTCTTCCATGAACCCGTAACGGACTGTGACGAGGAAGAGCCAGTCATTGTAGCGCTTGATCGCAACCCGTTCATCGTCGGGAACGACCGGTTGGGACTCTGTCTCCACGGTCAGCACGATGTTGAGTTCATGCAGGACCTTGTAGTGCTTGAGGCTGTGCAGCAGCGACGTCGGCGCGGTCTCGGAATCGCTTGTCAGGAAGACGGCCGTACCCGGCACGAACTGCTTGTCGCTTCGCACCAGCGATTCGACGAGCTTGGGCAGCGACATCTCGGACTTGCGCGTCAGCCGGAAGAGGACCGCGCGCCCGTCCATCCACGTCCTGATCAGCAGGAAGACCACCAGCGCAATGGCGACGGAAACCCAGCCCCCCTCGGGGATTTTCATCAGGTTGGCGCTGAGGAAGGTCACGTCGACGAGGAAGAACGGCGCGATGACGGCCGCCACGACCAGCTTCTTCCACTTCCAGCCGGCCAGCATCACGATGGCCAGGAGAAGCGTCGTGACCAGCATTTCGCCGGTGACGGAAATGCCGTAGGCGGATGCCAAACGCTCGGAAGACCCGAAGCCGAACACGAGAAGCAGGACTCCGGCCAGCAGCATCCAGTTGAGCTGCGGCAGGTAGATCTGCCCGGATTGTTCCGCGGACGTGTGAACGATTTCGAAGCGCGGCAGGATGTTGAGCTGGACAGCCTGGCGGGTCAGCGAGAACGCCCCGGATATCACCGCCTGGCTGGCGATGACGGTCGCCATGGTCGCCAGGATCACCATCGGTATGAGGAACATCTCCGGCATCATCTGGAACAGCGGCTGATCGACGGCGGCGCCGGAATGCAACAGCCATGCCGCCTGGCCGAAATAATTCAGCAGGAGGCAGGGAAAGATCACCAGGAACCAGGCCAGGAGGATCGGCTTGCGGCCGAAATGGCCGAGGTCGACGTAGAGTGCTTCCGCGCCGGTCACGGCCAGGAACGCAGCACCGATGACAGCAAACGCGACATTCGAGTGATTGATCACGAAATGGATCGCCGCAACCGGACTGAGGGCACGGAAAACCGAAAGATCATCGACCACGTGCACGGCACCTGAAATGCCGAGCACCAGGAACCACACGAGCGTCAATGGTCCGAACACGGTGGAGACCTTTCCCGTGCCGAACCGCTGGATCATGAACAGCGTGACCAGGATTGCGGCGGTAACCGGTATGACGACATGCGAAATGGCCGGCGCCGCCACCTCGAGGCCTTCGACGGCCGACAGCACCGAGATGGCCGGGGTGATGACCGCATCACCGAAGAAGAGCGATGCGCCAGCCGTTCCGAGAAGCAGGATGACCCACCGGCGCTTGCGCATGACGCGGCTGGCGAGCGCCATGATGGAGAGCGTGCCGCCCTCGCCCTTGTTGTCGGCGCGCAGCACGAGAAGTGCATACTTGATCGTGACGACGATCGTCAGCGCCCAGATGATGATCGAGAGCGCGCCGATGATTTCCGTGCGGGTCGGCAGCGCATCGCCGGCAGCCGCGCGCACCGTTTCCCGCAGCGCATAGATCGGGCTTGTTCCGATATCGCCGTAGACGACCCCGATGGCACCGAGTGCCAGCGCGACCGTGGAACCCGAATGATGACCGGCTTCGCCGGCGTTCGTCTCTCCGCCCGTCTCGGACGGATTGGATGTCGCATTCGCGTTTGTCATGTCGACCGTCTCCCGAACGGCTAGGCCAACTAGACCGATGTTCGCTGCAGTGCAACCACCAAATCCGGCTATCGTCCAAGCGCGCCGAGGAACCGGCGAACCGATTCCGCCATGCCGAATTCCAGCGCATCGGCCGTCAGTCCGTGTCCGATCGAGACCTCCTTGAGGTTCGGCATGGCCTTGACCAGCGACGGGAGGTTGGCGACGGTCAGATCGTGCCCGGCATTGACGTCCAGCCCGAATTCGCCTGCCATGCGCGCGGTTTCTTCCAGCTTGCGGATCTCGACGACTGCCCGGTCGGGATCGTCGTGGCAGGCGCCGTAGGGGCCCGTGTAGAGTTCGACGCGATCGGTCCCCGTCGCGGCTGCCGCTTCCACCTGCTCCCGTGTGGCATCCGGATCGCAGAAAAGCGAAACCCGCATGCCCTTGCGCTTCAGTTGCGAAACAGTGTTTGCCAGCATGTCCCTGTTTGCCTTGAAATCCCAACCGTGATCGGACGTCGGCTGGGAAGGATCGTCCGGTACCAGCGTAACCTGTTCAGGCTCGGCTTGTTCCACGAGTGCCAGGAAGTCTTCGGTCGGATAGCCCTCGATATTGAACTCCGCCTGCGGAAACTCGTCATCGATGAGCGCGCGGATGGCCGGCACGTCGGAAAAGCGGATATGGCGCTGGTCGGGCCGCGGGTGAACCGTCAGGCCGTGAGCGCCCGCGCCCAGGGCAATACGCCCGAGGCCGGTCACGCTCGGCCATGGCAGGTCGCGGCGGTTGCGGAGCATCGCGATCGCGTTCAGGTTGACGGAGAGTTTGGCGGCCATGGCTGGTATGTCCTGTCTGGGTGCGGCACAAGGTGGTCTTGGCGCAAAGGCGCGGCAACCGTATTGTAGCGTTGGTCGCGCAGGCAACCATTTTTCAGGTGTTAGTCCGATGTATCAACCGAACACATCGATCCGCAAAGTGGACGAGCATCTGCTTCTGGCCGCGGTCGGCTGGCTGACCGTGGCAGTTGTCATGGCGGTCTACACCGGCATGGCGGCCGGCACGCCCGGACTTGTCCACGCCTATGTCTTCATGGTCGGCTTTTGCGCAACGGCGATCATGGGGCTGACCTACCGGCTCTTCCCCGGCATGAAGGCGTCCCGGTTGGCCAAGCCGCAACTGTGGACGTGGCTCGCCGGCACCGCCCTCCTCTTTGCCGGCCGCCTGGTGCAGGACCTGGGCGGGGCCGATGGCCTGTTCCAGTTCGCTTCCGTCCTGGCCGCCGCAGGAGCAATTCTCTTTGCTGCCGTCTTCCTGGGCGGCCGCGTCATCCGCCCCGATCTCTGAATTTCCGCCGTTTAATGTCTTGTTGACCAAAAAGGGCGATGATTTGTGCCGGACTTTCGCGCGGGCTTGTCTTTCGGCCGCGAGAATTACGAAATCGGGATCGTTGAGGATGAGGGACCAGTCATGCCGAAACTGGCGGATCTGCTAAGGATCAGGAAAGCGAAGGTCGTGGCGCCGTCCGCTCCGGTCGTCGATGATGCCCAGCTTCGGCGTCGCGTGAATTCCGTCCTTTCCCGGCCGACCCGTCATGATCTGAAGCCACCGACTCTGTCGCACGACGATTACTTCTTGGCGGGCCAGGGTGATCCGCAAATGCCGGAGACGGCCAGCGATGAGATGGCATGGAAAGACGACGCCGCAAGGGATGAAGGCCAAGCCATCGCCCGGGAGCCGTCGTCCGCATCGGCGCCGGAAGCCATCGACGTCCCGCCAGTCATCGAGTCCGGCGAAACTGACCACACCGACGATGTGCCTGAATCGGCGGAGCAGGACTGGGAACCGGTTGACCAGGCGGAAGGCCCGGAGGCAGTTGCCACCGCGGACGATGAGTTGGAGACCCTGCGCGAAAAGCTGACGGAACGGCTCGCCGCGCTGCGCGAGGACGCCGGGCAGAACCGGGCCGATCAGGAAGGCACGGCCATGCCGGACGCGGCTCTGCCGATAACGGCAACTGCCACCGACGAGGTCTCTGCTCCCGACGATGATGGATTGCACGCCGATCCGGTGCCAATTGCCATGACGGAGGAAAGCACCGCGGACGAGGAAGTCATCATGGACGCCGGCGCATGGGTGTCGGAGGAAGCGTCTTCGCAGCAGCCACAGGTTCCCGCGAACGGGATCCGGGAAGACCAGGAAGAATCCCGGTCCATCGAGGCACCGTCCATCGCGCCGGAGGCGGACGAACTCCTCCTCCCGGTCCAGGAGCATCCGGAGACATCGCACGAGGAACAGCCCCGTGCAGAGGTCCATGATTTGGATGGTCCGGAGGAGGTTCAATCGCCGGCCGAAACCATGTCACCCGTGGCTGGCGAACAACCGGAGACCAGCAGCCCGGTCGCGGCATCAGCGCCCGCCCCGGCAAGCAAGGTCTTGCCTGTTCGCGATGTCATCCTGCCGCAATCGCTTGCCCTTTCGGACGAGTATCCTGCCGTCTTCGAACTCGCGGTCCAGATTTCGGACTACCTCATGTTTGAAGCGGGATATTTCCCGGAGGAATTGCCCCGCGAGTCGGTGAACGCCTGGTGCATGAACTTCCTGTTGAAGAATCTCGATGAAGGCGGTCTTGGCTCCTTCGTCTACAACGCCTGGGGACAGCCGGAAATCTGGTCCGCTTGCTCCGAAGGCCTGGAAAAGTGCGGCGCGCAGGCGCATCTTTATGCACTGGAGGCCCTCAACGACCTGATGGCGCGAGACGCTGCGCTGGCAGAGGCGCTCGAAGAAAGCCCGGAAGCGGCCGCGGATCACGATGCCTTGTCGACGATCGAGGCAGATCTGCGCCAGGCGGAAGCCGACGAGCCCGTTGCCGGCCTCGCCGGACGATGGCTGCTCCAACTGCCGAACTTGAACATCGTGCCCGACGACGACCTCCAGTACACCGTGACAGCGCTCGGCGAAAAATCGGCTCTGAAGAAGCGGCGCAGCGAAAACGACAGCGAAGCGGCCGGCTAGTTTCGCGGCGGCACCCGCACGGTCGCGCGACCGGTCACTTCAATCCAGCCAGGCGGGTGGACGCTTGAAGGGTCCGCCAAAGCGTGAAAGCCAAAGGCTGCGGGCAATCCGCCTGGCGGCCGAGACGACATGCGGCGCCGCTTCGGGATGGAAAACCTCCGCCGCCGTCTGCTCGAACAGTGCCAGCCAGATCCGGAAGTCGTCCTCCCTCAGGTCGTCGATGGTCATGTGCGCGGCGACCGGCTGCCCGACATACTCCGATGTCTTGAGAAGAACGGAGCGCCAGAACGCCTTCATGCGGTCCAGGTGGTCGGGCCAGCGCCCCTCCACCCGGGCTTCGAAAATGGGCGCAAGCCTGCGGTCTTCACGGATCACACCGTAGAATTGATCCACGAGCGCGGAGATCTGCTCAGGCGTTATCGATGCGAAACGGGCTTCGGGAATTCGCGGAGGACGCCCGGAAAAGGATTCAAGTGACATGGCTGTTTCAAACGGATTCCAGAAAATGATTTTAGTTTTGTAGTTTCAACTCTACACAACCCTAGTACGTAACGCGATGCAAAAATCAATCACATTTTCGAAACACCGCTCGCCATCGGGAGGCGAATCGGGCAGGGAAAGTCATGCGGTTTTCTCCCGAACAGGACGAGGCGCTCACGCGCGTTGACAAGTGGTTGCGGCAAGGCTCTTCGCCGCTGTTTCGCCTCTTCGGATACGCGGGAACCGGCAAGACGACGCTTGCGCGCCATTTTGCCGAGAACGTCGACGGAGACGTCCAGTTCGCGGCATTCACCGGAAAGGCGGCGCAGGTCCTGAGGTCCAAGGGCGCGACCAACGCCCGGACAATCCATTCCCTCATCTACCGGCCGCGGGGCGAAGAGGCCGTCGAGGACGAGACGACGGGAAAGACGTCGATTTCCCCGACCTTCTCGCTCAACAGGCAGAGTCCCGTCGCGCGAGCCAAGCTGATCATCGTCGACGAATGCTCCATGGTCGACGAGGCCCTGGGGCGCGACCTCATGAGTTTCGGCACGCCCATCCTGGTCCTCGGCGATCCCGGGCAGTTGCCACCCATCTCGGGCGGCGGCTTTTTCACCGAGCACGAACCCGATTACCTGCTCACCGAGATCCACCGCCAGGCAAGGGACAATCCGATCATCAGCCTGGCTCTGGACGTCCGCGAGGGTCGATCGCTCCAGTATGGCGACTTCGGAGAGGCCCGTGTCATTTCGAAGGCAGAGGTCACGCAGGACCTTGTTCTCGATGCGGACCAGGTGCTGGTCGGCACCAACCGGACCCGCCGCCGCTATAACGCGCGCCTGCGAGAACTCAAGGGATTCGAGGGGCCCCTGCCCCAGGCCGGCGACAAGATGGTCTGCCTGCGTAACGATCCGGCCAAGGGATTGCTGAACGGCTCGCTGTGGAAAGTGATGACGGCCAGCAAGGAAACCGTGAAACCGGGCATCAACCTGCTCGTCTCGCCCGAGGAGGACGATCCGGATCGGGGAATCGCCAAGATCAAGCTGCTCAAGGCCGCGTTCGAGGATCCCGAAACCGAAATCCCCTGGCAGACGAAGAAGCGCTACGACGATTTCGACTACGGTTACGCGCTGACCGTGCACAAGGCACAGGGCTCGCAGTGGAACAACGTCGTCCTGTTCGACGAGAGCTACGCGTTTCGCGACACGAGAGAACGCTGGCTCTACACCGCGATCACCCGCGCCGCTGAGCGTCTGACGGTCGTCAAGTAGCGATGACCGGCAACGGCTGCCTTTGGGCAATTGCAGCCGCCATGACTCCTGCCCGGCCGATCACATGCCCTGGTCGCCCCGGTTCAGGGCGGCAATACCCGTCCGGCAGACCTCGATCAGACCGAGCGGCGCCATGATGGCGATGAACTGATCGATCTTTGAAGGCTTGCCGGTGATCTCGAAGATGAAATGGCTGACATTGGCGTCGATGACCGAAGCGCGGAAGGCATCGGCCAGCCGCAGCGCTTCCACGCGCTTGTCACCTGCCCCGGCGACCTTGATGAGCGCAAGCTCGCGCTCGACCGGCTTGTCATTGCCGAGTTCCCTTGCCCGCACGGTCAGGTCGACGACCCGGTGAACGGGGACGATACGCTCCAGTTGCGCCTTGATCTGTTCCAGGACGTGGGGCGTTCCCTTGGTGACGATGGTGATGCGCGAGCGATGGCGCTCCTGTTCCGTTTCCGAAACCGTCAGGCTCTCGATGTTGTAGCCGCGGCCGGAAAACAGACCGATCACGCGGGCCAGGACGCCCGGCTCGTTGTCGACGAGAACCGAGAGCGTGTGGCTTTCCGGCTTTTCATGGCTCTTTTCGATGAAATAGGCGGAACCGGTGGGCTGCAATTGCGCGTTCATGATCGTCTTCCCTTCAGGCAACACGTGATGTCTTATGCGCCGACTGGCGCGCGATGACCAGTCCGGCGAGGATGACCCCGAGCGCGATCAGGGCGCGCGGATCAAGATGTTCTCCAAGCAGGGCAACGGCCCAGAAAACGCCGAACAGTGGAACCAGCAGATTGATCTGGCTGAAAAAACCCGCCCCCTGGCGTTCAAGGACGGTGAACACGATCAGAGATGCCAGCGCCGTCGGGAACAGGGCCAGAAGGATGATCGCCACGGTGCTCGTCGCACCGGGGTTGATGGCGTTCCAGTCTTCCGTCGCCAGCGAGAATGGCAGCAGGGTGGCCGCCCCCGCGACGAGCAGCGCCGCGGCTGCGGCGCGTCGGGGCTGGCCGAGCATGGTTTTCGTCAGCACGGCGTTGATCCCGTAGGACACAGCCGCGCCGAGGATCGCGAGCTGGCGCACGCCATCATCCCCGAGCCGGTAGAGGACGGACGGACCGACAAGGATGACAAGCCCGATCAGCCCGACGATGGCACCGGCGATCTTGCCTGTCGTCAACGGTTCGTCCCTGGTAAGGAAATGCGCCAGGAGAAGCGTCGCGATCGGCATGACGCCCATCAGGATCGAGGCAAGCCCGGCATCCACCACCTGCTGGCCCCAGGCGATGAGGCTGAATGGCAGCGAGTTTCCGAAGATGCCAATAAGTATCAGCATGAACGCCACCCGCGGTGTCCAGCGGATGCGCTCCCCGAGTGCCACCGCGACCCCGACCATGAGCGCGCCGGCGATAGCCAGGCGAACCATGCTCATGAAGGCGGGCGGATAGTCGCCGACGGTCTGCTTGACGAGCGAAAACGAACCGCCCCAGAAGGCTGCCAGCAGAAGCAGCAGGCCATAGTCGGCCCAGCCAGGCAGGTCCCTCGCCTTCATGACATGGCTCGCATGTGGGCCGGCTTGACCACCTGGTGCAGATAGAGGCCGAAGCGGTTGAATTCGGCCTGCCCCATTCCCTTGAGCTGCATGAGCGCGCCGATGCGCTGGGCAACACGGCGGGCAATGATCGAAGCCCTCACATCGGCCTGGCCTCCGACCCGCCTGGCACGCCCTTCCTCGACGCTTTTCGAAACGGCGAAGTCCTGCGCGGCGCAGGTCTTGGCCAGGAGAATAGGCGCCCTGGGGTCCCTCGCCTTTTCGTAGCACTGGAAGACGGTATCCATCGCCGCAAGCGTTCCCTGCGCCTTCTGGAGACGGCCGACCCGCTCCACGGCATCCACGATCGGATCACCGCCACTCGGCGCGGCAGAACGCGGGCGCACCGGCGCATCGGCCCGCGTTTCTCCCGGCACTCCAGCCTTCTTCTCGTCGGCGGGCACCGGACCCCGGACAGCTTCGGCGTCTGGTTTCGCCTTTGCTTCGAGACGGGCGGACTCCAGCGTTGTCGATGCCCCGTTGCCGCCGGCCGTCTGGCAGGCGGTCAGCATAAGCAGCAACAGGGGAAGGAGCCAGCCGCGCCTGTTCACGTTACACCAGCGCCTTGCCTTCCGCGCCGATGGCATTGGCAACCGCTTCGTCGGTGGCCTCGTCGGGCAGGAGCATTTCGTTGTGTGCCTTGCCGGACGGGATCATCGGGAAGCAATTGGCAAGGTTCGCCACTTCGCAATCGAAGATGACCGGCTTCTTGACGTCGATCATCTCCTGGATCGCGTCATCGAGATCGCCCGGCCTGGAGCAACGGATGCCGTGCGCGCCGTAAGCCTCCGCAAGCCTGACGAAATCCGGCAGCGCCTCGGAATAGGAATGGGACAGGCGGTTTCCGTGCAGCAACTGCTGCCATTGGCGAACCATGCCCATGTAGTGGTTGTTCATGATGAAGATCTTGATCGGCGCCCCGTACTGCACCGCTGTCGAGATCTCCTGCATCGTCATCTGGACGGACGCGTCGCCTCCGATATCGATGACGAGTGCATCCGGATGGGCGATCTGAACGCCGAGCGCCGCCGGCAGGCCGTAACCCATCGTCCCCAGTCCGCCCGATGTCATCCAGCGATTGGGCTTCTCGAATCCGTAGAACTGCGCCGCCCACATCTGGTGCTGGCCGACTTCGGTCGTGATGTAGGTGTCGCGATCCTTCGTCAGTTCATACAGCCGCTCGACGGCATATTGCGGCATGATGACGGAATCGTTCGGCGTATAGGCCAGGCTGTTTCGCGCTTTCCAGCGCGCGATCTGCTCATCCCAGGTTTTCAGGGCCGCGCGATCGGCATTGGCGGTGGCACGCCACAGCCTGACCATGTCCTCCAGGATACGCCCGGCGTCGCCGATGATCGGTATGTCGACGTGAACGTTCTTGTTGATCTGCGATGCGTCGATATCGATATGGATCTTCTTCGAATTGGGCGAGAACGCGTCCAGCCGCCCGGTGATCCGGTCATCGAACCGGGCCCCGATGCACACCATGACGTCACAATCGTGCATCGCCATGTTGGCTTCGTAGGTCCCGTGCATGCCGAGCATGCCGAGCCAGTGATCGCCCGAGGCCGGGTAGGCGCCCAGTCCCATCAGGGTCGACGTGATCGGGAAGCCGGTCAGGTCGACGAGTTCGCGAAGCAGGTGGCAGGCTTCAGTGCCGGCGTTGACGACGCCGCCGCCCGAATAGATCACCGGACGCTTGGCCGCGGCCATCAGTTCGACGGCCTTCTTGATCTGTTCGCGGTCGCCCTGGACACGCGGCTGGTAACTCGGCCGGGACACCTGCTGAGGCGGCATGTAGCGGCCCGTGGCGAACTGGACATCCTTGGGAATGTCGACGACGACCGGCCCGGGACGCCCGGTTGTGGCGACCTTGAACGCTTCATGCAGAATACGCGGCAACTCGTTGACATCCTTGACCAACCAGTTGTGCTTCGTGCAGGGGCGCGTGATACCCACCGTATCGCATTCCTGAAAACCGTCCGAACCGATGAGCGACGTCGGCACCTGGCCCGTGATGCAGACGAGCGGGATGGAATCCATCAGCGCGTCCTGCAGCGGGGTGACCATGTTGGTAGCCCCCGGGCCGGAGGTGACCAGTGCAACGCCCGGCTTGCCGGTCGAGCGGGCATAGCCCTCGGCAGCGTGACCGGCCCCCTGCTCGTGACGAACGAGGATGTGCTGGATCTTTTCCTGCTGGAAGATCTCGTCATAGATCGGGAGAACGGCGCCGCCGGGATATCCGAAAACGTGCTCCACGCCGTTGTCGGCCATTGCCTGCAAAACCATTTCGGCGCCCGTCATTTCACGTCCGGCGCCCGTTTCATTTTCCTGTGCCATGGTCAGTCCCGTCTCTTCACGTTTTCCAGCAGCGGTTGGTCGTTTAGCTCTATTCCGGGCAATAAAAAAGGCCCTTGGGAGGGCCTGTTTTCGCGCATGGGTGGCTGTCGCCGAAGGGTTAAGCCCTTCTGCCCATGCGCTCACGTACTACGAGGATGATGTCGGTCATGTTCATGGGCGCTATTTATTCCCCACGATGCCGAAACGTCAACAGCGCAAATGCGCCAATTGCGCTTGTTCTGGAACAAGTCGGGCACGGCGGTGCACCAGACTTTAACCAGTTGAGACTAATATGACGTCTCAAGTTCAGGGAGAAGGCATGACCGAAGTGCAGGGCGGCCAGGACAAGACAACCTCTCCAGGCGGTGCGCCACTTGTCCGGAACCGGACCGAAGGCCATGTCATCGCCTGCGATGGCGAGCGCGCGATCATCGCGGCCGAGGCAGGCAAGCAGGCAGCGGGATCGGACGATTACTGGGCCGTTGGCCAGATGATTTCGATCCGCGTCGATGACGCCCGCCTTGTCGGCCTGATCTTCAAGGTCGATGTCCCCGTGGAAACCTGGGACAATGCCGCGAAGAACATGATCCATGTTCACGTCGAGATGGTCGGACAGGTAGCGACCGACGCGCGGGGCAAGACGACCTTCTCCTCCGGTATCGCCAATTATCCCTTCATGGGCGCGATCGCGCACCGGATCAGGTCCGCCGACCTCCAGGCAATCTACGCCAATGTCTCGCCCAACGCGGTCCAGATCGGTGAACTCACGCAGGAGCGGAGCATCCCCGCTCTGCTCGACGTCGACAGGCTCCTCGCGCGCCACTTTGCCATCGTCGGGACGACAGGTGTCGGCAA
Source organism: Zhengella mangrovi (assembly GCF_002727065.1). GTDB lineage: Bacteria > Pseudomonadota > Alphaproteobacteria > Rhizobiales > Rhizobiaceae > Zhengella > Zhengella mangrovi. The sequence continues at coordinate 138,683 of NZ_PDVP01000003.1, forward strand.
GTCGACGGCGGTCACGCTCGTTCTCAGAAAGGTCGTCGAGAAGCGGCCCGATATCCGCGTCCTGCTGCTGGATCCGCATAATGAATTCACGACCGCATTCGCGGATCAGGCGATCACGGTCGATGCGAACCGGCTGGATCTTCCCTTCTGGATGTTCCGGTTGGAGGAGTTCGCCGAGGTCGTGTTCCGCGGCCGTACGCCCGTTCCCAACGAACTCGATGCCCTGCGCGACCTGATTCCGGTCGCCAAGGAGCGGTATCGCCGCAGCGAGGGCGGCGGCGGCGCGGCATCGGTCCTCAAGAAGGAACGCGACACGACGGCACTGACGGCCGACACGCCGGTACCCTACCGGATGGTCGATCTGCTTTCCCTGATCGACGCCCGCGCCGGAAAGCTTGACGGCAAGGCAGATCGTCCACATCTCCGCGCGCTGCACAACCGCCTGGAAGCCCTGCTCAACGATCCCCGCTTCCGCTTCATGTTCGGCTCGAAGACGGTGAGCGACACCATGCCCGCCATCCTGAGCCACGTTTTCCGGATTCCGCAGAACGGCAAACCGATCTGCGTGTTCGACATGTCGAATCTTCCGTCGGAAGTGGTCAACTCGGTCGTGTCGGTCTTCTGCCGGATGTCCTTCGACCTCGCGCTGAATTCCGATGGTGCCTTGCAGACGCTGGTCGTCTGCGAGGAAGCCCACCGTTACATCCCCGCGTCGCAGGACGCCGGTTTCTGGCCGACCCGTCAGGCCATCGCCCGGATCGCCAAGGAAGGCCGCAAGTATGGCGTCTATCTCGGCGTCGTGACGCAGCGGCCCGGAGAACTGGACCAGACGATCCTGTCGCAGTGCAACACGATCTTTGCCATGCGGCTCGGCAACGAGCACGACCAGGAGATCATCAAGCTGGCCATCACCGGCGCGGCGCGCTCGCTCACCAATTTCCTCTCGTCGATCGCCAACAGGGAATGCATTGCCTTCGGCGAGGCTTTCCAGTCGCCGATGCGCATGGTCTTCGAGACCATCGCCGAGAAGGACCTTCCGGGTGCCCATATCTACGAGCAGCAGGCCCGCCTGAAATCCGGCAGCGCGGACATTTCCCTGCACAACATCCTTCGCCGGATCCGCAACGACGACACGGTCGAGGACGACGACGGCCCGGATTCCTGGCTCGAGGACTCCCAGTCCTTTGGCGCCGAGTTCGATGCCGATACACTCGCAGCGGCGGTGGCTGCTCCGGCAGGCGTTCTGGAAAAGCTGCAATCGGCGCCACGCGAAGGTCTCCGGAGCGCAGCCACGGCCCGTGATGCCACCGGGGCCGGCAGCCTGCGGTCCCAGTTCGCTTCTCCGCCGCCGCTCGAGGAACGCCGGGCCGGTCCCGAATTTTCCTACCAGTCTGAGACGACCGCCCAAAGACCGGCTCCCTATGGAAGCGAGGGCAGCCGGATGTTCAGGGCAAAAAGCCCGCCTCCCCCGCCGGCCCGCGAACCGTCATCGGGAGAAGGCCGCGAAGGAAACAGCCTGATCCGCGACTTCCGCTCGCGCCGCTGACGGCAGGCGGGACCATCCCCTTACCGGCATGAGACCGGGCGCAGCCCGACAATGAATCGGCAAAGCCCGACGCAAATCACGCGGGGGAAAATGCAGCCGCGGCCGGATCAGGCGGGCCAGCGTACGAAGCGCCTCGATTTTGTGAAAAATGGCGAACCTCGGTCGGGACGGCGTTCGCCTGTCTCGCTCCGCCAGCGTAAAACCCGCAGCCGTTGATACCACGCGAGAGCGGTCAGGCCGCGGTGCAAACCCGGTTCCGGCCTTCCCGCTTGGCCTTGTAGAGAACGGCATCGGCACGCCGGTAAAGCGCATCCGAATTCTCCCGCCCATTCCAGATGGCCACCCCGACACTGGTGGTGATCCGGATGCGGACATTCCCGGCCGAGATCGTGAGCTGGCCGATGGCCATGCGAATCCGGTCGGCGAACTTGGTGAGCGCATCGGAATCCATGTTGGGCGCGACGATGGCGAATTCCTCGCCGCCAAGCCTGGCCACGACGTCATGATAGCGCGTGAATTCGCGCAGGCACGCGGCAACGGCCTTCAGCACCTCGTCGCCGACATCGTGTCCGTGGGTATCATTGACCAGCTTGAAATGGTCGAGGTCGAGGATCATCAGTCCGACCGGACGATTGATCCGGCTGAACTCCTCCAGGTATTGCGCCAGGGCGTCATCGAAATAGCGCCGGTTCTGCATGCCGGTCAGACCGTCGGTCAGGGCCGCATGCTGCAGGTCCTCAGACCGCCGCGACAGCGACTGCGTCATCGCCCTGAGATGGCTTTCCTCGCGGACCTGACGGCGAAGCACCGGGTAGAAATATAGTCCGCCGAATACGACCGCGACGCCCTCGATCGTCAGGGCAATCGTCGGCAGGTTTCCAGGATGCAGCAGACCGGAGCGGAACAGCCATGCCGCCAGCAAGCCGGCACTGCCCAGGAGCAGTGCCAACAAGATGAAGAAGGCAAGTTCCGCCTTGTGAAAACGCATAACGTGCGCAACTCCTGCCACGGATCGACTGGTGGTGGTATAGAGGATTCACCTCTAAACACGAGTTAAACATCCGGCGAATGGGGTCGGAAAAGAGGATCGGCGGCGCCTCCATCCAACGGTTGTTGACCATTTGGTTAATGCGTCATTTCGGAAGCTGGTCCGGTTGGATGCGCTCCCAATCCGGTCCGAGCTGGTTGCGAAACCACGTTGATTGCCGTTTCGCATACTGATGGCTGGCCGTGATGGCATCGGCGATGGCGGAACCGGCATCCAAGTCGCCGGACAGCATGGCTGCGATTTGGCGAACCCCGATGGCCTTCATCGCGGGGAGATCCGGCGACGGAGACAAGGCCAGGAGCCGCTCGACCTCGTCAGTCGCGCCCTGGTCCATCATCAGTTCGAACCGTCTCGTGATGCGGTTTCTCAGCCAGCGGCGGTCCGGTTCGAGTACGATCTTTCGCGATGTCGCATCATCGACGAGCGCGGCACCCCGCTGCTCCTGCCAGTAGGCGATCGGCTTCCCGCTCGCTTCGACGACTTCCAGCGCCCGAAGGATACGCTGCCCGTCCCGCGGGTTGAAAGTTTCGGCGCCCGCCGGATCGAGGGACGAGAGCAGCCGGTGCATGGCTTCGGGCCCTTCGGCAACCATCTGCTCTCTCAGCCGGACCCGAAGATCGGCCGGGATATCCGGCATTTCGGACAGGCCGCCGAACAGCGCGCGGAAATAGAGGCCTGTTCCCCCGACAAAAATCGGCCGGCGGCCCTGCAGACGGTCTGTCAGGACGTCCGCCGCATCTCTCAGCCAGGCGCCGGTCGAATAGGTTTCCAGCGGACTGACATGGCCGAACAGCACGTGCGGCGCCGCGGCCAGTTCGTCAGCCGTGGGTCGTGCCGTCAGGACGTTCAGCACGTCGTAGACCTGCATGGAATCGGCATTGATGATCAGGCCACCGTGCTTTCGAGCCAGGTCCACTGCAAGAGCCGTCTTGCCGCTGGCCGTTGGCCCCGCTATCAGGATCGCATTCTCCACCGCTGTCCGCATCATCGGGATCCTGTCCATGAGCCTCGTCGCAACCCTGATCGCCAACCCGCGCGAACGCGCCCTGACACCGTCGCTTGGGGATAAGGCGTTTGCCGCCGTCGATGCAAGCGGCCTCTACTGGCTGGCCGACGGCATTGCCTGCGACATCGCCCTGAAAACCGGTACTGAAACAGAACAGGCAGAAGCCGCGCTGCGCGAGGCCATTCAGGGCGAGCCGGTGGATATCGTCGTGCAGGAGGCCGAGGCAAGGCGCAAGAAGATCCTCCTGGCGGACATGGACTCCACCATGATCCAGCAGGAATGCATCGATGAACTGGCCGAGGAAGCCGGCATCAAGAAGCACATCGCCGACATCACCGAACGTGCGATGAATGGCGAGATCGAGTTCGAACCGGCCTTGCGGGAACGGGTTTCCCTGTTGAAAGGGCTTCCCCATACCATCATCGAACATGTCGTCAACACGCGGATAACCCTGACTCCGGGCGGCAAGGAACTGATCGCGACCATGAAGGCGAACGGCGCCTACACGGTCCTTGTTTCAGGCGGCTTCACCGCCTTCACCTCGAGGGTCGCAAGGATGGTCGGCTTCGATGAGCACCGCGCCAATCTGCTGCTGGAGGAAGACGGCCGCCTGTCCGGCGCCGTTGCCGAACCCATTCTCGGCAAGCAGGCAAAGCTGGATGCACTGGAAGAGACGGCCCGCCGGCTGAACCTCACGCCGCGGGACGCCATTGTCGTGGGCGACGGGGCCAATGACCTTGCGATGATCCTGAATGCCGGAAGCGGCGTTGCCCTGCATGCCAAGCGCTCGGTTGCCGCGCAGGCCGCCATGCGCATCGACCATGGCGACCTGACCGCGCTCCTCTACATCCAGGGCTACCGCAGAACCGACTTCGTGACCTGAAGGCCTGCGCCCGCGCTGATCAGTCCATGCGGATGGTGACGAAGCGCAATTCGCCGGTCTTGGAGGACAGCATCAGCAGGGCGTTCTTGCGTCCCTGGCTTTTCAGGTCCTCGATCTTGTCCAGCACGTCCTGCGGCTGACTGACCGACTCCTGCGCGATTTCGGTGATGACATCACCTGCGACGACACCGCGTTCCGCTGCCATTGAATTCGCGTCCACGGCGGTGATCAGGACGCCGGAAACATCGTCGCTGATGCCGAAGTCCTGACGCGCGTCGCTGTCGAGTTCGCCGAGCGTCATGCCGAGCGCCTTTGCCGTCGTAACCGGCGCCTGGTCGGCATCCCCGCTCTTGCTGGCATCGTCGGCCGAAGCCAGCTTTTCGCCATCTTCCAGGCGGCCGAGGGTAACCGGAACGGTCACTTCCTCGCCCTTGCGAACGACGGTCACGTCGACCGCCTTGCCGACAGGGCTTTCGGCGACGATGCGCGGCAGGTCGCGCATGTGATCGACCGGCCGTCCGTCGAACTCGACGATCACGTCGCCGGCCAGGATCGATCCATTGTCGACCGGGCCGCCCTTGACGATACCGGCGACCAGCGCGCCGCGCGCCTTTTTCATACCGAGGCTTTCGGCGATCTCGTCGGTCACCGGCTGGATACGCACGCCAAGCCAGCCGCGCCGCGTTTCACCGAATTCGCGCAACTGGTTGATGACCGTCGTGGCAAGCTTCGACGGGATCGAGAATCCGATGCCGATCGAGCCGCCGGACGGGGAGATGATGGCCGTGTTGATGCCGATGACCTCGCCATCCATGTTGAACAGCGGCCCGCCGGAATTGCCCCGGTTGATCGCCGCATCGGTCTGGATGAAATCGTCGTAGGGCCCTGAATTGATGTCGCGATTGATGGCAGAGATGATGCCCACGGTCACGGTTCCGCCAAGGCCGAAAGGGTTGCCGATCGCCATGACCCAGTCGCCGATGCGCATCTTCGTGGAATCGCCGAACGGTACTTCCTTCAGCGGGTGTTTCGCCGGGTCGATCTTCAGAACGGCGATGTCGGTCTTCGTGTCGGTACCGAGCAGCTTGGCCGACACCTTTTCCCCGTCGTTGAAGACGACCTCGATGCCATCCGCGCCGTCGATGACGTGATTGTTTGTCACCACGATGCCTTCCCTGGCGTCGATGATGAAGCCCGAGCCAAGGGAGTTCTGCTTGCGCGGTCCGCCGCGCTTGCCCCGGTCACGGAAAAACTCGTCGAAATAGTCCTTGAACGGCGACCCCTCCGGGATGTCCGGGACCGGAACATCCTCCTCGTCACCGCCGGTGCTCTGGGTTGTCGCGACATTCACGACGGCGTCGAGAAGGTGCCCGGCCAGGTCCGCGACCGAGGCCGGACCCTGCTGCTGCGCGGCCACCGGCGCCGACACCAGCAAGGCAACGGGGGTCGCTGTCACGGCAACCGCGGCAGCGATCGCGAAAAGGGTAAGGCGCAGCGACGCGCGAACGGTTCTCGACACCATGGAAAGTTCTCCGGTCTGGAACGAAGCAGCCAACATTGCTCTGGCGTTGGAGAGAGATTAGGGCGGAAAGATCTTTTTTCACAGACCCGTTTCGAAGCTCCGGGCTGACAATCGTGTTATCCACGCACGAGCCAGACGAGAGCAACGCCGGCCGCCGCGGCGACCAGCCCCGATATCCTGAGAGCACTGTCAGGCATGATGCGAAGGTGTTCGGCCATGCGCCGCACGAGCGTCGGGAACCCGCCATAAAGAACGCCCTCGAACACCAGAAGGAGTCCGAGGGCGGTCAGGAAGTCGTTCACGAAGCCTGGCCCGTCACTCGGACGATGCCGGCGCCGTGGCCTGGCTTGCATCGCCAGCCGCCGCTGCCGGAGCCTGGCTTGCGTTGCCGGTCGCCGGGGCCGTGCCGGCAGCCGGCTGGCCGGGAGCGGCACCGGAGGGTCCATCGGCGTTCCCGAAATACCGGAAGAACTCCGTATCCGGGGACAGCACCATGGTGGTCCCTTCCTTGTTCAGGGCATTCCGGTATGCGCTCATCGAACGATAGAACTCGAAGAACTCCGGATCCTTCGTGAAGGCGTCGGCGAAAATGCGGTTGCGTTCGCCTTCGCCCTTGCCGCGAACGATCTCGGACTCCTTGCGTGCCGCGGCGACGATCTCGACGACCTGGCGGTCAGCCCGCGCCCGGATCGTCTGCGCCGCTTCACGCCCGCGCGCCCGAAGACGTTCCGCCTCGGCGAGGCGCTCAGCCTTCATGCGGTTGTAGGTCTGTTCCGAGACTTCCTGGGTCAGGTCGGTACGGCGGATACGCACGTCCTCGATCTTCAGCCCCAGAGAAGCTGCGTCGGTCGAAAGTTGCTGCGCCACTTCACGCATCATCTCGGTCCGCTCGGCCGAGAGAGCCGCCTCGAACCCGCGAAGACCGTAGACACGGCGCAACGCGGCATCCATGCGCGTGCGCAACCGCTGCTCGGCCAGCACGATCTGGCCTGAAACGGCCTGGCGGAACACCCGCGGGTTCTCGATGCGGTAGGCCATGAAGGCATCGACAAGGTAGAACTTGCCGCCCGACACCTGCACGCGGATGTCATCGAGGTTGAACCGCATGATGCGCTTCTCGATGATCTGGACGTTGTCGGCCCCGGCGAAACCGAAGGGCAGCTTGAAGTAGAGGCCCGGATCGGACTTGACATCGACGATCTCGCCGAACCGCAGGACGATGGCCTGCTGGCGGGCGTTCACGACGAAGATCGAGGAATAGATCAGGACGGCGATGACGGCGATCACGCCGCCGATGACGGGAAGCCTGTTCATTGCTGGTTCCCTCCCCGCGGCGTCAGTTCGTTGAGCGGCAGGTAGGGAACGACCCCCGATCCGCTGCTCTTCTGTTCGATGATCACCTTGTTGGAGTCACCCAGCACCTTTTCCATCGTCTCCAGGAACATTCGCTTTCGCGTCACCTCGGGCGCCTTCTTGTACTCGTCGAAGACCGAGACGAAACGCTGGGCTTCACCCGTCGCTTCCTGCACGATCCTGTTGGCATAGGCGGCCGCGTCTTCGCGGACCTGTGCCGCTTCACCGCGGGCCTGGCCCAGCTTCTGGTTGGCATACTGGTTCGCCTCTTCGCGGAAGCGGTCTTCATCCTGCTCGGCGCGCTGAACCTCGTCGAAGGCATCGGCCACCTCGCGCGGCGGCGAAGCGTCCTCGATGGAGATCGCGTTGACGTTCAGGCCGGCACCATACTGGTCCATCGTCGCCTGAACGGTCTGCCGCACATCGTCCTCGATGCCCTGGCGATCGTCGCGGAAGACGTCCTGCGCCTGGCGGCGTCCGACCACTTCACGCATCGCGCTCTCGGCGACCGACCGGAGCATTTCGTCCGGATCGGCGACGTCGAAGAGATATTCCTTTGGACTCGATACCTGGTAGGCCACGGAGAAGGTCACATCGACGATGTTCTGGTCGCCGGAAAGCATCAGCCCGGAATTCGCACGGCTGCCCGAACCGGATCCGATTGTGGTGAGTTTCTCGGCCGTCGTTGCCTTCTCGACCGTTTCAACCGGCCAGAAATGAAAATGCAGCCCCGGTTCGGAAATCTCGTTCTTGGGTTTGCCAAGCCGCAACTCGACGCCGAGCTGGTCCGGCTGGATCGTGTACACGCACTGAACCAGCCACAACGCCACGAGGCCGGCACCGATCAGTCCGAACAGGGCCGGGCCGCCCGATCCGCCCGGGATCGCCTGCTTCAAACGGTCCTGTCCCTTGCGGATGATGTCCTCAAGATCGGGCGGGGATCCCTGCGGTCCACGAGGACCCTGCGGCCCCTGCCCCCATGGGCCACCGTTGCCGCCGCCATTGTTGCCGCCGCCCCCCCATGGGCCGCCGCCTCCTCCTTGATTGCTCCAGGGCATCTATTCTCCTTTGTCCTGCATTGCCCGCAGGTCGCTCAAACCCGAATGTCCACCCGTTATAGGAAGCCGCCGATCCGCTTTCAACGACACCGGCCCGAAAGGCAAACAATTCCGGACATTAAAATGAACGGCAGGGCACCCCGATGCGCATTTGTCGCAGCGTGTCAGGGCTTGCGACGCGCCCAGACCTCGTATCGTGTCTGATGGCTGTCCCTGGGCCCGGCATGGACATCCTCGCTGGAAACCAGCTCCCAGGTGTCCGAATCAAGGGGTGGGAACACCGTGTCGCCCTCGATCTCCGCCAGCACGCGCGTCATGTGCACCACGTCGGCCAGTGCCAGTGCCTGACCATAGATCTGGCCGCCACCGATAACGCAGATGTCCAGTTCCGGCGGCTCCTCGTCAGTGTCGGCGGCATCCCGCTCCGCCGCCTTGATGTTGGCAGTCGCCAATTCCAGCGCGGCTTCCAGCGAACTCACCCGGATAACGCCCTCGGCTTCCCAGTCGAAGTCACGCGTCACGACGATGTTCAGCCGGCCCGGCAAGGGCTTGCCGATGCTTTCGAAGGTCTTGCGCCCCATGATGACCGGGCATCCCATGGTCAGCGCCTTGAAACGCTTCAGATCGGTCGAGAGATGCCAGGGCATTGTCCCCTCGCGCCCGATCACGTTATTGAGTGCCGCGGCGACGACGATGGCGAGTTCCATGGCTGCCCTTCTCCGGTCTTGAAAGGCCGGCTACTGCGCGGCCGGCTGGACGAGAAGGATGTGAATGTCCTTCTCGGGATAAAAGTCCTTCGCGGTCATCTCGAACCGGGTCGGGCCGGTTTTCTCGACCCCTGTTCCGCAGAACGAAACGAGGGTGTTGGTCGCGCCCTTGTCCACGGTCAGATGAAAGGTGCCAATCACGCCATTGGCCCAGTTTCCGCCCGACGTCAGGATGTAATCGATGCGCTGCTCCCATGCGCCGCCGGCGGCCAGCTTGCGCCGCACGGCCCGTTCGAACGCGTCGTCCATGCAGTATTTTCTCGCATACTCGTCGTAGAAGTCGCTGCGCTGGTCATCCCAGATGAAATTGAGACCTGCCGAGGCGCCGACGGCCGGCCGGTAGCGGTGCGAAACCGAAACGGCCTTTCCGGCCGGGAAACGCGCCGTCCACCAATAAGCCGACCGGAGTTCCCACCGCGCGATGACCTCGGTTACCGGCCCTTTTCCGGCATCATAGGTCTGCGATTGCACGATCCCGCGCGCGGTCCAGTCCGCAAGCACGTCCGCGGGCAGGCGACCGAGCGCAGACCGTGTCTCGTCGGCGACCGGCAGCAGCGGGATGCCACGTTCCGCCAGGTCGCCCGTCACGTCCACCCCCGCGGCGACGGCCCGCTGGTCGAGCTTCGGCACGATGGCGCGACCATCGAGCTCCACCGAGAAGCCGAGAAAGTTGTCGTTCTGCTGCTCCGGCACCGAAATGGCGCTGTCGTATTCGGCCTGGATCGCCGGCATGGGAAAGGCGACGATCGTTTCGATGTCGGTATCGCTTTCGTTGACGAAGACGTAGTCGACGGTGACTAGGTCCGCCGAGATGGCGAGATCCTCGCGCTCCAGGCGGATCAGGTCGTTCCGCCCGAGCATCACCCCGCCAGCGCCGATTTCAGCCACGGAATCATTGGCTTGAACGGAAACGCCGAACCCTTCGACCAGGATTGCCGCAATCAGGATAAGCCGCTTGAGCATGGACCACGTCTCCCTTTTTCAACCTGTTGCATGATAGCCCGGAACGGCACCGCCGCCATGATGCCCGTCAAGCCGGTGTCAGACCGCAATCGGTGCCTTGATCGAAGGGTCGGCCTGGTAGCCGACCAGTTCGAAATCCTCGTAGCGGAAGGCAAAGAGGTCATCCACGGCCGGATTGAGCTTCATCACCGGCAGTGCCCTCGGCACACGGGTCAGTTGCAGGCGCGCCTGCTCGAAGTGATTGTGGTAGAGATGCGCATCCCCGAGCGTGTGCACGAATTCGCCGGGTTTCAGGCCGGTGACCTGCGCCACCATCATGGTCAGGAGCGCATAGGAGGCGATATTGAAGGGCACCCCCAGGAAAATGTCCGCCGACCGCTGGTAAAGCTGGCAGGACAGGCGTCCTTGCGCGACATAGAACTGGAAAAGGCAGTGACACGGCGGCAGCGCCATGCTGTCGACCTCGGCCGGGTTCCAGGCGGAGACGATCAGCCGGCGCGACTCCGGGTTGCGGCGGATCTGTTCCAGCAGGTTGGCGATCTGGTCGATCGTCCCACCGCGCCCGTCCGGCCACGACCGCCATTGTGCGCCGTAGACCGGGCCGAGATCGCCGTTCTCGTCGGCCCACTCGTCCCAGATGGTGACGCCATGCTCATTGAGATAGCCTGTGTTCGTGTCGCCGGCCAGAAACCACAACAATTCGTGGATGATCGACCGAAGGTGGAGCTTCTTGGTGGTCAGAACCGGAAAACCGTCCTCGAGGTCGAAACGCATCTGGTAGCCGAACACCGAGCGCGTCCCCGTGCCGGTGCGGTCGCCCCTGTCGACACCGGTCTCAAGAACGTAAGAAAGAAGATCGAGATATTGGCGCATCCTGTCCGGCCCTAGATGATTCCGGATTGCATATTAGCGCATCGGCCCGCCAACCGAAGGCCGGAGACGCGAAATCCCCGCGATACCAACAGGAACCGGCGGCCCACGGACATGGCAAGGGGCCGCAACGCCAACCGTGCAGCCCCCTCTACGCTCTGGCAATGACGGTAATCAGAGATCGCCGAGCTTGCCGAGTTCCTTGGCAACCAGATAATAGAATGTCACGCGGGATTTCGAACGGTCGCCGCTCATCGTCTCGCAGACCTTCTGCACGGCCGAGCCGGCTGCATCTCCCGTGACGCCCAGTTTCTTGCCGCACCACTTCTCGATGACGCGATCCAGCTCGGACGGATCCGAACAGGACACCAGCGATGCGTCCCGCGAACGCAGCGCGATCCCGAGATGCTTGACGATTTTCCCCACGATGGCCTCGTCTGCCCCGGAATCGTATTTCTTCACGTCCTCGATATAGTCTGCCATGGTCGTTCTCCTCTTAGCCGCATGACGCGCCGGCAGCGGCTGTCCCCGTTGGCTCGATGATTCTGCCGGAACCGGCAGTTCACGCGCAAAGGAGGCTACAACCCGTTATCAGCAAGTCAATCCCGCAGACGACAAACGGGCAGCGTGTAACGGTGACGTCCGACCCTGCCTGCTTTCCCGCACTTTCCGTTGATTGACGCACCGGACCCTTCCAATTGTGGTGCCCACACACTATATTTGCTTTGTCAGCTTGTCTGACTATGGCGATAAACGGCCGATGGAATAAGCCATTCGGACCCGGGGGCGGTACCCGGCGCCTCCACCACAAGAAGCCGGTCGCGGCTTTTTGTGATGGGGGCGAAACAGGATCGACGAGGGTGTAAAGATCGGACTTTCGCTCGGCATGATACCACCGTTATCGGGTCACAATTATAGTTGCCAACGACAACTATGCTGAGGCTCGTCTCGCTGCCTAATGGCGGTGCGACTGCTTCGAATTAAGTCCTGACGGTTAGCCCCGTCAGGCGGGGCCCGGAGGCGCCTGGCAACAGAAGCCTCCACCTTTCCCCCAACATCAATGCAGCTTCAAAATACCTCGTTCATTGCAACGAAGCCTTTGCTTGCGGGCGTCACATGTTCTAAATCTTCGCGGACGAGGAATCGGGAACCGGCACCAATGGCGCAAGACCACATCCGCTACGACATCCTGGCGCAGGACGCGCTTCGCGGCGTGATGCGCAAGGTGCTGACCGAGGTTGCCCGCACGGGCCTGCCGGGAAATCATCACTTCTTCATCACGTTCCTGACGCGCGCACCGGGCGTCCGCATTTCATCTCGCCTGATGGAGAAATATCCCGAGCAGATGACGATCGTCCTGCAGTACCAGTACTGGGACCTCAAGGTTACAGAAACCGGCTTCGAGGTCGGCCTGTCCTTCTCGGACATTCCGGAAAAGCTGGAGATCCCCTTTTCAGCCGTTCGCGGCTTCTATGACCCGTCCGTGAACTTCGAGCTGGAGTTCGATGTCCGCCTGGAAGAACAGCCGGAAGCGGAGATCACCGAGCTGCCGGCACCGGAGAAGGCGGAAAAGCAGAACGATGACGCCGGCAAGCCGTCGAGGCCGCGCAAGGCTGCAAAGCCGAAGGCGAAAAAGGACGACGACGCTGAAGACAAGACGCCGCCGCAGGACGATGAAGCCGACAAGCCGGCAGCGGACGTCGTGTCACTGGATGCTTTTCGCAAGAAGAAATGAAACCGGCCCGGAAGGGCAAGGAAGCGAGCAGCGGTGCCATGGGTGAGGTTGTCAATCTGCGCCAGTTCCGCAAGCGAAAGGACCGGCAGTCCGCGGAGCGTGAAGCTGACGCCAACCGGGTCAAGCACGGCCGCACGAAGGCAGAAAAGACCAGGACGCGGCAGGAGCGGCAGACGCTCGACCGGCATCTCGATGGTCATCGGCTGACGCCTGACCCGTCGCGGGAATGAGCGGCGTTCGAAAGCGCTCCGTCACGATTCGCGGCCATCGCACGTCTTTTTCTGTCGAGGACGCGTTTTACGCAGAACTTCTGCGCATGGCCAGCGAACAGGCCCTGCCGTTCGCCGCACTCATCGCGCAGGTCGACGAGCAGAGGGACCGGCAGACCAACCTGTCATCGGCCCTGCGGCTGGCGGTCTTGAACGATCTCCGAGCGAAGACCGGCGCGCCGTGATTGGTCAGAACTGCTTCGGGTTCTGCAGCAGGTCTTCGATGGTCAGCCCCTCGGTTTCGAGCGCCGGCGGCGCCGGCGTCGACGGGGATGACGCGCTCTGCTGCTCCGGCGGGGCAAGCGGTGCCCGCTGCACGTCCTGCCCTGGGCCGGTCTCCCGCGCCGCTCCGGGCCTGTCCGGGTCGGCAGCCGGATCTACCGGTGCCGCGCCGTCCTCCGGGGCTTGCTCGTTCAGCCGCTGCTGCGCGGCATCTTCCGCCTTCTGGCGCGCCTCCTCCTCGGCAGCCTGCCGCTCCAGCTCCGCCCGCAGCGCCGCTTCACGCTTCCTGGCAAGGTCCGAAAAATAGGCAGATTCACGCCGAAGCCGCTGTTTTTCCAACAAAAGCGCCTGCATCGCTTCCACGCGAGCCTGTTCCTTTTCCAGCGCGCGCTGCGTCAGGAATTGCGACAGTGGCCCCGTGTCGAAGACAAGCCCCTGCTCGCTGGTCCAGCGATAGCCGACGCTGGGCTCCGAACCTGCCAGTTCATCGTCGCCGGGATTGAAGGAAAGCGTACCGCCGGCTTCCATCTGTCCGGTGGACAGGTTCGCCGACAGGTCCGCACTCAGGCTTGCTGTTCCCGCGTCAATCCTCAACGGTGGCGTCCGGATGACGCCGCCGGCAACCGTGAACGCAAAATCGGCCTCCGGCACGCTGAGGCTGCCCGCACGCAGCACTGGCAGCGCAATCTCCTCGACCTTCGCCTGGTCGATCTGCGGTCCGGCGGCATCGGCACCGGTGACGATCGAAGCATAGGCAGACGCATTGAGACCGCTGATCTCGACCGCCTTGACGTTCGCCGTTCCCGACCCGCTAAGCGAAGCGATCAGTCCCTCCGGCGTCTTCCCGCTACCGGAAATGCTGGCCGAGATATCTGCGGCGCCGCTCAGGGCATCGCCGCCGGCAATCCGCGCCAGGTCGGCGCCGTCGATCCTGACCTGCGTCGACAGGATCGCGTTGCCGCCTGTGTTTGTCAGTTCGGCAAGACCGCTGATCTTCCCGCCACCGAAATCGGCCGCCAGCGAAGACAGCCGGATCCGGTCTGCTTCAACGCCGATCCGAAGCGTCGCATTTTCCGCTTTCGGCAACCCGCTCAACGTCAGTTCACCTGCGGTGATGCCGATCTTCGCGTCCAGGGGAATGGCGCCCGCCGGAACGAAGGGATGCTGCAGCCAGGCATCGCTTCCAACCATGCTCACGCTGTCCGGGCCAAGCAGCGTGCCGACCAGCGGATCCAGAGCGAGGGATCCCGCGGTCAGGTCGCCGGTCACAGACATTCGCCCTCCCTCGCCCTTCACTTCCAGGGCCCCGGAGACATCCGTTCCCGCCACCTGCCCTTTCAGTCCGGCAAGGCCGAGAATCCCGTCGCTCCAGGTGACCGGGGTTTCCAGCACAGCCGGGAGGCCGATCTCCAGTCCTGGCAATCCATAACCCGTGGCCATCAGCCAGGGCGAGAAATCCTCGCCCTTGGCCTCGCCCTTGCCGGTCAGTTGCAGGCCGGCATCGGTCTGCCGGGCCGAGCCGCTGAACCGCATGAGCGAGGATGGCCCGGAGATCGTGCCGGAAACCGTATACCCGTCATCACGCGACCCCCGGATCTGCAGCCCCGTCTCCACCCGGCCGGCAAGACCGATCGGGAGCACCGGCGCGCCCCACGCAGCCAGGATGGCATCACCGTCCTCGTTTCGCCCCGACAGCGAGACCTGCAGGTCACCGTCGCCGTGCAGGATCGCCCTCGTGCCGACGACGCGCAGGTCCATCTGCGTCCCGCCGGCGGTGCCCTGCCCCGACACGGTTACGGCGTCGTCTTCCAGCCTTGTGTTCAGGTCGAGCCGGGCATCGCCGAGAAGGCCGGAATAGAGCGACGTGCGGGCGGCAATGCCGGAAAGAATCGCGTTCTCCGGGAATCGCCGCGAGAGGACCAAGGCAAGCCCGGCCATGTCGTCGGACAGAACGGTGACATCTGCCGCCCCCGAGCGGATCGCCGGGAAGCCGTCGAACTGGCCGGTGGCCGACAGGTTCGCCCCTTCCAGCCCTTGGATTGCGAGACGGTCGATGTCCAGGCGACCGCCCTTGAGCCGGATCGCGGTATCGAGCTTCGCGGCGGTGAGGCCCGAAAATGCGACAGGTCCGGCTTTCAGCTTCAGGTCGAGATCATCCTGGGCGAGCCGGAAATCTCCACGCTCTCCGAGAAACAGAACCGCCAGCGCGCGCAGTCCATCGAGATCAAGCCCGCCCCCATCCAGTTCGACGATCGATGCCGGCTGTTCGCCCTCCGGTGACAGCCGGTCGAAGAGGCCGGTGAATTTCACCCCGCCGAGGACGATCTCGAGGTTACGCGCGCTCTGCCTTTCCGTCGACAGGTTGACATCTGCCGAGAAGCCGGCGGAGCCAAGCCTGCGGATCGTTTCATCGACATCGTCGGTCAGCCAGGACGCAAACCCCGACGGCTGGGCAATGGCAAGGAGAAGCTTGCCATCGAAGGAAACCTCGCCGGCATTGCGCAGGATGCCTGACGCTTCCAGCGTTGTCCGTCCCGGGAGCCGCGCGGTGAAGTGCGACAGGGTCCAGCCATCCGGACGGGGTTGGGCGGTGAAGGAGAGATCACGCACCGTCGTGTCGCCCGCGACAACTGCCGGCAGGGACATGTCGATGGACCCGGCCATGGAAAACCGCGGCAGCCAGTCCAGGAACGTGCGAAAGGCCGCCAGGCGCGCGGCGAAAGATATGGGTGCACCGGCCGTATCCTTCGCGGGCAGTTGCACCTGCCGGCCTTCCAGTTTCAGCACGAAACGGGGTTCCCGGCCAAGGTCGATGAATCCGGTCCCCTCGGCGGTATAGGGATCGTCGACTGGTCCGCTTTCGAGCCGGACCGTATCGAGGGCGAGGCTTTCGTGATTGAGCGTGAACCCGCCGGAAAAGCGCAGGTCTGTCCAGGCCGCTTCCTTGTCAATGGAGATGGCGAAGGGCTGTGTCGCGGCCTCGTCCGCCGTTTCCTCGGCGCGCGGCCCCACCTGGAACGTCCCGGCGTAGCGCGGCGCGCCATCCTCGAAATAGGCATTGCCGTCGGTCTCGAGCACGACGGGGAGATCGTCGGGTTCCGCCTGAACACGCAACCGCATCCGCCCTTCCTCGGTGACCGTCCCTGTCGAGATCGAGAATGCTCCCGGGCGCCCGCCGGCCAAGGCTCTGCCGGCCATGCGCCAGGGGCCTGCCAGGCTGTCCGCCGACAGCGTGGCGTTGATATCGGCAATGGTCTGGTCGGTCCCGCTGGCAGCATGCCGCACGACCACCATGCCGTTGATGATTTGCACGTTTTCAAGCGTGATATCGGACACGCCGGCCGGCGCCTGCGGACGGATCGCCCAGTCGAGCACGCCCGTGTCGTCCACCGCGATCGTCAGGTGCGGTTCGTTGAGACGCATGTCGAAAATCAGGATCTCGCCGCGCAGGAACGGCGACAGTTCCGCGTCCATCGAGAAGCTTTTCGCCGTCATCGCGGGCGGACCGCCATCGACGCCAGCCACGCTCACATCGGAAAAGCTCACCGATGGGAACGGCAGGAGGCGGGCCGATGCCTGCCCGCCGACCGTCACCTTGCGACCGAGAATGCGGCTCGCCTCGCGTTCGAAATCGGCGCGATAGCTGGTCCAGTTGATGAACGGCGGCAGCACCAGCGCCGCCGCGAGGACGAGAACGAGCAGACCACCGATAAGGACAAAGAGCCGGTTCAGGACGACACTCCGGAAATGGGACTTGTTTCTAGCAGATTATCGCGCGCAAGGTGTCGGGAAAGAGGCATCAGGCCGGCGGCAGGACCTTTCCGGGGTTCATGATGTTGAGCGGATCGAGGGCACCCTTGATGGCCCGCATCGTGTCGACCGCCGCGCCAAGTTCCAGTTGCAGGAAGCGCTGCTTGCCCTGCCCTATGCCATGCTCCCCGGTGCATGTCCCTTCCATGGCGATGGCCCGCAGGTTCAGGCGTTCCACGAAGGCCTCGGCAGCCTCGATCTCGGCCTTGTTGTCCATGTCGAGCAGCAGGAGCACGTGGAAATTGCCGTCACCGGCATGACCGACGATGGGCGCGACGAGCCCATGCTCGGCGATGTCGGCCTCGGTTTCCGACACGCACTCGGCCAGGCGCGAGATCGGAACGCAGACGTCCGTCGAGATCCCGCGGCAGCCGGGCCGCAGGGCAAGCCCGGCGAAATAGGCATTGTGGCGCGCCTTCCAGAGCTTGTTCCGCTCTTCGGCAACCGTCGTCCAGATGAAGGGGCCACCACCCAGTTCTTCGGCGATTTCGCCGAAGGATTCGGCCTGCTCCTCCACCCCGGTGTCCGACCCGTGGAACTCGAGGAACAGGCAGGGGCTTTCCGGGTAGTCGAGGTTCGAATAGGCGTTCAGCGACTTCACGGAAAGCGCGTTCAGCAGTTCGATCCTGGCGACCGGGATGCCCATCTGGATCGTCATGATAACCGCCTGGCAGGCGGCTTCAAGGCTGGGGAACGGACACACGCCGCCCGAGATCGCCTGCGGGATGCCATAGAGCTTCAGCGTCAGCGAGGTGATGATGCCGAGCGTGCCTTCAGATCCGACCAGAAGGCGCGTCAGGTCATAGCCGGCAGACGTCTTGCGCGCCCGCTTCGCCGTGGTGATTTCGCGCCCATTGGCCATGACGGCGGTCATCGCCAGAACGTTTTCGCGCATGGTGCCATACCGCACCGCGTTCGTGCCCGACGCCCGGGTCGAGGCCATGCCGCCAAGCGAGGCGTTGGCGCCGGGGTCGATGGGAAAGAACAGGCCGGTGTCGCGGAGATGATCGTTCAGTTGCTCCCGGGTGACACCGGGTTCGACAACGACGTCAAGGTCATCCTGGCTCACCTTGAGGATTCGGTTCATGCGGGACACATCGACGGATATGCCGCCGGCCGGTGCGTTCACATGCCCTTCCAGCGACGTGCCCGTTCCGAAGGGGATGATCGGCACCCGGTATTCCATGCAGACCTGCACGATGTCCTGAACATCGGTCGAGTTCTCGGCGAAAACGACGCCATCGGGCAATTGGGCCGGCAGGTAGGTCATCGTATGTGCGTGCTGTTCGCGAATCGCGTGACCTGTCTGGAACCGCTCTCCGAACCGCTGCTTCAGAATTCCCACCGCTGCGGCGATTCCGTCGTCATTGCGTTCGGCCGCGTGCAAATCCGCCAGTGCCATTGTGTTTTCTCCCCGTTCACGAGCATTTCCGGCTGACAACCGGGCACCGCTCGCTTGATTGCAGCGGCCGCAATCTGGCATGACGAGACGACAGAGAAAAGCCGTGACCGTCCTAACGCCGGCGCCGGTGCCCTGCAAGGAGGAAGCATGACCGAAGCAAAACCGTTCATTTCATCTGTCCTTGCCGTGGAGCCCGCCTGGATCGACTACAATGGCCACATGAACATGGCCTATTACAACGTCCTGTTCGATCGCTGTGCGGACGAGGCCTTTGCAGAGTTCGGCGTCAGCGCGGACTATGTCCGGGACCGCGGCATGAGCGTCTTCACCGCGGAGATACACGTCTGCTACGTCCGCGAACTGCACGAAGGCGACAAGGTCACCGTCAGCTTCCAGATGCTCGATCATGACGACAAGCGGATTCGCGTCTACCAGGAAATCCGCCACGAGGACGGCTGGCTGGCAGCGACTGGCGAGGCCCTGTCGCTGCATGTTGACATGAGCGGCCCGAAGGTCACGCCCTTCCCGGACGACGTGAAGGAAAAGGTGCAAGCCATGCAGGCCCGCCACGCAACGCTCCCGATGCCGGAACGGGCCGGTCGCTCGATCGCGATCAAGCGAAAGCCGGAAACAGCCGCGTCCGAATGACAGCGGAAGCGGCCCGGGCCCGGGCCGCCCGTCAGCTGTAGTGGTTCTTCACCAGCGCCGTGGCCAGTTCTTCCCGGTCGATCACGCCGAGCACGTCCTCCGGCCGGGGAACGCCGGCGTGGGAACCGTCGATGACGATGGCGCAGGTCCGGTCGCGCCGGCTCATGCGCGTCACGACATCGTTCAGCGTGTTCCGGCTCGTCGCGATGACGAAATCGGTGCGCATGATGTCGCCGAGCGTCTGGTTCGTGAACCGGTCGGCCTGGTAGGGAATGGTCCCAAAGCGGACATAGCCACCGATCCTCGGACCATTCGCGACGATCACTTCCTTGACCGGGTCATGGCCCAGTTGCTCCAGGGCGGCACGCACCGGCAGGTCGGCAGAAAGGATGTGGAAATCCTTGTTCATGATTTCGCGCGCCTGCTGCACGAGCAGCATGTTCGTCGTGCGGTCGGTGGGAATGGCGCGTCCGCGCTTGCGCAGCTTGATCGTGTAAATGTCGTTGACGACCAGCGCGCGGCGGATGCCGAGCGCGATGGCAACCGCCAGCACGAGCGGCAGGATGATGTTGTAGTCCCGCGTCATCTCGAAGATCATGACGATCGCGGTCATCGCGGCGCTGGTCCCGGCACCGACCATGGCCCCCATGCCGATCATGGCGAAGACCTCGACCGACAGGTTGGCGTTCGGGAACAGCGCGATGCCGATCACGCCGATAGCCCCACCGAGCGTCGCGCCCATGAACAGGCTGGGCGAGAAGATTCCGCCCGATGCCCCGGCCCCGAGACTGACGGTCGTGGCCAGCAGCTTGCCGGCAAAGAGCAGCAGGAGAAGAACGGCCGTCAGCGTGGTGCTGGAGAGGATTTCCTGGATCGTGGCATAGCCGACGCTGAGCACGTGGTAATGCCCCATGAACATCATGTAGCCGTAGCCGAGTAGACCGACAAACGTCATGCCGATGACGTTCTGCAGGTAGGGACCGCCGGGAATCTTCTCGAAATTGTCTTCCATGAATTCCAGCACGATCACGAAAAGCCAGGCCGCGATGCCGACGGCGATGCCGGTGAAGGCCGCCAGCCCGATTTCGGTAAAATTGACGGCCGACGGCTGGGGCAACTGCT
Source organism: Zhengella mangrovi (assembly GCF_002727065.1). Classification (GTDB taxonomy): domain Bacteria; phylum Pseudomonadota; class Alphaproteobacteria; order Rhizobiales; family Rhizobiaceae; genus Zhengella; species Zhengella mangrovi. The sequence goes on from NZ_PDVP01000003.1 coordinate 158,907, forward strand.
TCCAGAGCGGGATGTAGAAGGTGGCCTCGGCGCCCATGACGAGGCGGTAGGCATAGGTCGACGTCGCGGTTGCCGCGACCACCGGCAGGAAGGAGCGCGGCGAGATTTCCGGCAACAGGACTTCGACCGCGAACAGCACGCCGCCGAGTGGCGTGTTGAAGGTTGCCGCGATGCCCGCGCCGGCGCCCGCGGCCAGCAGGATGATCTTCTGGGACCGTATCAGCCCCAGCCGCCGGCCGAAGGTGGATCCGAAGGACGAACCGATCTGGATGATCGGTCCCTCGCGGCCAACGGAAGCACCTGTCCCGATCGAGATGGCCGACGCCAGCGATTTCGCCACGGCGACGATGCCGCGCACGTTTCCGCCCTGGTGGTATATGGCGTACATCACCTCCGGCACGCCATGCCCCTTGGCCTCCGGCGCGAAGGTCTGCACGATCCAGACAACGATGAGCCCGCCGATGACCGGCACCAGGATGATGCCCGCGCCCCACACGCTGGGATCGCCGTACTTGTTCGGCTCCAGTTCGGGCGAGATGATCCCGTAGAAGGAAAAGTTGTAGATCAGCGCGATGAGAAACTTGAACCCGATTGCGCCGAGCGCGGCGACGAGACCGACGAGAAACGCATAAAAGGTGAGAATGGGAAGTGTCGCTTCGCGCTCTCCGGGCTTGGGGGCCTCGGAAAGGGCGTCGGTCTTGGCTGTCGTGGTCATGGGTGCTTCGTTTCCGTTGAAAGGACGGACCGGGCTGGTGGCCTTCGGTTAGAGCAACCCGCAGGGTCAAGGCAAGGGGGGATTGCCGTAAAGTCGCTGATTTCGCGTTTTTTCCGCCAGAATGAGGGCCGGCAGGATCATTCCGGCGAACAAACGCCCTCCGCCTGTCCGTGGGCCTGCTTGCCTTTTTGCACCGGTCCGGGCCTTTCATTTCGCGCAAAGAGCGACTAGAGGAAGCCGGCAAGCGAACAACCGGGTTCCATGGCCGATTTCATTTCAACAGCAATCCTCAAGCGTGATGTCTTCTCCGAGACGCACAAGGGATATCTTGCCGGTGCGCACGACGAACCGGTGATCCGGCGCATCGTTTCGGCAGCTCCCTGGTGGAGCAGTCCGGTCGCATGGTGGCTGGCGCGCCGCGAAATCCGTGCCCTCGGAAAAGTGAAGGGCATCCGGGGCACCCCGGAATTGCTGTCCGTGGACAAGGACGGACTGTTTCGCCGCTGGTCGGAAGGCACGCCGCTGCATCTGGCCAGGCCGACCGACGCAGCATGGTATCGCGATGCGCGGCGGTTGCTGCTGGACATGCGGCATGCTGGCGTGACGCACAACGATATCGCCAAGCCACAGAACTGGCTTGTCCTGCCGGACGGGTCGGCCGGCGTCATAGACTTCCAGCTCGCCTCGGTCCACAAGCGGCGTGGCCGCCTGTTCCGCATCATGGCCTACGAGGACCGCCGCCATCTCATCAAGCAGAAGCGTGCGTTTGCCCCGCAATTGCTGACGGCGACGGAAAAGCGGATCCTGGCGCGGCGTTCGCTGCCCTCTCGTATCTGGCGGGCCACGGCCAAGCCGGTTTACAACATTGTCACCCGCGGCCTCTTCCGCTGGTCTGATGGCGAAGGCACGCAGGACCGGATCGACCTGGAAAGCCCCGGCATCAATTCCGCCTTCATGCAGCATCCCGCGGTGACCGACGTGGCGCTCGCCGTTTGCCCCCTGCCCCGCAAGGGCGTCGGCCTCTATGCCTTCGTCGAAGCGCCCGAGGGCGTCGATGCGGCCGAACTGGAAAAGCTGCAACGGCTGCGCATGCCCAGCGGCGGCGCCGACCTCATCCAGCCGGTCGCGCGGCTGCCCCGCTTTGCCGATGGGACCCCGCGCGACGATATCCTTCGTCTGATCGCGATGAACCAGATGACAGAGTTGGATGACGCTGTGAAGGGTGACCCGGACCTTGCTGCCATCGCCCGTGAAATCGCATCTGCGCGCCTGAATTTCACCGACCGCCGCCTTTCCCGGTTGGAGCGCAGCCGGAGCTGAACCTGCAGGCGCCCGGCCGCGCTGTTTGCGCTATGTTCTGGCCTTTTGGCTCCGAATCGCTACATTGCAAGGCAATGACAGATTTTCCGGATGACGACGACATTCCGTTTTTTGACGGACCGAAAGGCATGCCCCCGGCCCGCCCTGGCGGCGGACTGGCCGCACGCGCCATGGCCGCCCGCGAGCGGGAACGCCGTGCGGTGCCCTATCTGGATACGATGAACCCGGAGCAGCGCGAGGCCGTCGAGACGACCGAGGGCGCCGTTCTCGTGCTGGCCGGCGCCGGCACGGGCAAGACACGGGTCCTGACAACGCGCATCGCCCATATTCTCAACCTCGGCCTCGCCTTTCCCTCGCAGATCCTCGCCGTGACCTTCACCAACAAGGCCGCGCGCGAGATGAAGGAACGCATCGCCATGCTGGTCGGCGAGGCGGTGGAAGGCATGCCATGGCTCGGGACCTTTCATTCGATCGGGGTGAAGATCCTGCGCCGCCACGCCGAACTGGCCGGCCTGAAATCCAGCTTCACGATTCTCGATACCGATGACCAGATCCGCCTGCTGAAGCAGCTGATCCAGGCGGAAGGCATCGACGACAAGCGCTGGCCGGCCCGCCAGTTTGCCCAGATGATCGATGGCTGGAAGAACAAGGGTCTCTACCCCGAACAGATCGCCGAGGGCGATGCCCGTGCCTTTGCCAATGGCAAGGGCCGTGAACTCTATGCAGCCTACCAGGAGCGCCTGAAAACGCTGAACGCGGTCGATTTCGGCGACCTGCTGTGCCTGCCGATCCGCCTGTTCCGCGAGAACCCGGACGTGCTGGCGGAGTATCATCGCAAGTTTCGATACATCCTGGTCGACGAGTACCAGGACACCAACACGGCGCAATACATGTGGCTGCGCCTGATCGCGCAGCGCCGCCAGGTCCGCAAGGATGCGCCAGCCCGTGATATCGACGACGCCGTCGCGCCGGCCCAGCCGAATATCTGCTGCGTCGGCGATGACGATCAGTCGATCTATGGCTGGCGTGGCGCAGAAGTCGACAACATCCTGCGGTTCGAGAAGGATTTTCCCGGCGCCAAGGTGATCCGGCTGGAGCGCAACTATCGCTCCACTGCACATATTCTCGGCGCGGCTTCGCATCTGATCGCGCACAACGAGGGCCGGCTCGGAAAGACCCTGTTCACCGAAATGGCAGACCCGGACGACGCCCGGGTGCAGGTTCATGCCGCCTGGGATTCCGAGGAGGAAGCCCGTGCCATCGGCGAGGAGATCGAGGCGCTCCAAAGCAAGGGACATCAGCTCAACGACATGGCGATTCTCGTTCGCGCATCCTTCCAGATGCGGGAGTTCGAGGACCGTTTCGTCACGCTCGGGCTGAACTACCGGGTCATCGGCGGCCCGCGCTTCTACGAGCGCATGGAAATCCGCGATGCGCTGGCCTACTTCCGCGTCGTTTGCCAGCCGGCCGACGACCTCGCCTTCGAGCGCATCGTCAACACGCCCAAGCGCGGCCTCGGCGAGGCCACCGTCCGCCTCGTCCACGATACCGCCCGGGCCCGTTCGTGCCCGATGCTGCAGGCGGCCGCCGACCTTGTCGGCACCGAGGAACTGAAACCCAAGCCGCGCGCCGCGCTTCGTGACGTGGTGGAGAATTTCCGCCGCTGGCAGAGCCTCCTGGACAACACCCCGCATACCGAACTGGCCGAGCAGATCCTCGACGAGAGCGGCTACACCGGCATGTGGCAGAACGACCGCTCGGCCGAAGCGCCGGGCCGGCTGGAAAACCTCAAGGAACTGATCCGTTCGATGGAGGACTACGAGTCCATGCGCTCCTTCCTGGAGCACATTGCGCTAGTCATGGATGCCGAACGGGCCGAGGAAATGGACGCCGTGTCCATCATGACGCTGCATTCTGCCAAGGGACTGGAGTTCGACACCGTCTTCCTGCCCGGCTGGGAAGAGGGCCTGTTCCCCCATCAGCGCGCCCTCGACGAGGGCGGCCGCTCGGGGCTCGAGGAAGAACGCCGCCTCGCCTATGTCGGCGTCACCCGCGCCAAGCGCAACCTTCATATCTGGTTCGTCTCGAACCGGCGCATCCATGGGCTCTGGCAATCGACGATCCCGTCGCGTTTCCTCGATGAATTGCCCGAAGCCCATGTCGAGGTGGCCGAAACCGGGTCGTCCTACGGAGGCTACGGTGCCGGCGCCATGGGCCAGTATGGCGCGAGGCGAAATCCCTATGGCGAAAGCCGTTTCGACCGCATGGGCAGCGAAGCCTTTTCCAGCACCTATTCCACGCCCGGGTGGCAGCGCGCCCAGGCCAACCGGACGGAAGCGACGTCGCGCAACTGGGGCAATCGCTCCGGGCATGCGGTCGAACGCATCGGCTATGGCGAATCGGATTCCGGCCGGGGTGCCGGACGCGGATCGCCCCGCATCCGCACCATCGAGGGCGAACTCGTCGCCAAATCCGTCAGCGATGCGCCCTCTGCCTTCTCGGTCGGCGACCGCGTCTTTCACCTGAAATTCGGCAATGGGAACGTTGCCGCCGTGGACGGCAACAAGCTGACCGTGGATTTCGACAAGGCCGGCCAGAAACGCGTACTGGACAGTTTCGTCGAAAGGGTGTGAGCGATCCGGATTTTGCTGCTATCTCTGGGCGCGAAACGTCGTTGGTCGACACGCGCCACAGGAGGAAGATTTGCGTCGGATCGGCATTTTGTTCGCAATTGGGTTTTTGTCTCTCCTGCAGACGGTCTCCGGCGCGCTCGCAGCGGACGTCTACGTGATGCGGGGTCTCATGGGTTTCCTGTTTCCCGACGTCATGTATCCGCTGGCGACAGCCATCCGCCAGAGAGGCCACCACGTCGAGATGACCTCCTACCAGGCGGCGGATCGCATCGCTCAGGAAATACTTGAAAAGAAGAGAAAAAATCCGAATCTGAAGGTCGCGGTGGTCGGCCATTCGCTCGGCGGAAACGCGGTCACCACCGTGGCACAGAAACTGGCAAACAAGGGCGTCTGGATCGACTATGCAGCGGTGGTCGATGCGCCCCATCCGGGTATTGTTGCACCATCGGTGCGCGTGGTCGACAATTTCTACCAGTTCCAGAGCCCCCGCAGCCCCGTCCTTGTCGCCCGAAATCCGCAGAAGACCAGGCTGACCCAGTACAATTTCAGGAAAGAAGAACAGGGTACGGATGGCGTAAAAACGGTCCGGAAGCCGGCCAGGGGGCATTTCACGATCGCGACCGATCCCTTTGTCACCGACCGGATCATCACCATGATCGACTGCCTGGGAAAATGACAGCCGCGACGGTCACCCGTAGCGTTCGACGAAATTCCTCAGGATGCGCGCACTGGCCCGCCCGTCGCCCTTTCGGGCATTGACCGTCAGCGCCTCGGCATCGGCCGGGTCGAAATAGCCCTTGTCGCGATAGATGCGGATCCTGAGCGCGAAGACGTCGCCATCGGCTTCAGGATGGAACTGGGTCGCGTAGACGTTGCGGCCATGGCGGATCATCTGAAACGGGCAATCGGGGCCGGAGAGCAGGTGCGCGCAGTCAGGCGGTAGCGCCTGAACAGCTTCCTTGTGGCCCACGTAGGCATCGAACTCCCCGGGCACGCCGGCCAGCAGCGGGTCGCTGCGCCCCTCCTCCGTCAGCCGTGCACGTGTCACCCCCACCGGTTCCCCGAAACGCTCCTTGGAAACAGTGCCGCCGAGGTGATGCGCCAGGATGCCGATGCCATAGCAGCAACCGAGAAACGGGATGTCACGCGCGGTGATCTCGGGCATCAGGCTCATGACCTCGTCCTCGATCCGGCATTCCATTTCCGGCTTGCCGGCACGCGGATCGGAAACGCATCCCGGGCCGCCGCCCACGATCACGCCGGCATAGCCGGAAAGGTCGAGGCCGGATGGCAGGTCCTCGCGCTCCAGGCGCACGCGGTGAACCCGGTCCGCGGCAAGTCCGCCTTTCTCGACGAAGGCCTCGAATTCGTTGTCGGAGGCTTCTGCCTCGGGACGCAACTGGATGATGAGAAAACGTTTCATGGAAGAACGCAAGCCTCGGATGCACACGCCTGCCCTATGCGGCAAGACGCTGCCGATTGCAAATCGGCACGCCGTTGCAGGTCATCCGTCCATGTAAATTTCATGACAGATTGACAGCGAAATTTGACAGATATTAACACAGGCTGACACGAATTTGGTGCATTGCACCCTGAGTTTCCGTGACAAATCCCGTGTCCTGAGGCATTTCAATCCGTGAAAGGCCCGCACGGCTACATCGGTTGTTTGCCATCCCGGCATCGCAACATGATCGTGACAGGGTTTTACAACTTGACCAGATTGGCAGAGAGAAAAAAGGACATCTGCAATGTCGTACTCGCAGGACATCGATAAGGCCCGCGCGCTCATCGGCGCAAAGAATGGCACCTGGAACGCGATCGATCCGGAATCCGTGGCCCGCATGCAGGCGATGAACCGCTTCAAGACCGGCCTCGACATTGCCCGCTACACGGCAAAGATCATGCGCCAGGACATGGCCGCCTACGATGCCGACCCGGCCAACTACACCCAGTCGCTGGGCTGCTGGCACGGCTTTATCGGCCAGCAGAAGATGATCTCCATCAAGAAGCATTTCGGCACCACCAAGAGCCGCTACCTCTACCTGTCCGGCTGGATGGTCGCCGCGCTTCGCTCGGAATTCGGCCCGCTGCCCGACCAGTCCATGCACGAGAAGACGTCCGTGCCGGCCCTGATCGAGGAGCTCTACACCTTCCTTCGCCAGGCCGACGCCCGCGAACTGAACATGCTGTTCCGTGATCTCGATGCCGCCCGCGAAGCCGGCGACACCAACAAGGCCGCCGAAATCCAGCACAAGATCGACAACCACGAAACGCATATCGTTCCGATCATCGCCGACATCGACGCCGGTTTCGGCAATGCCGAGGCGACCTACCTCCTGGCCAAGAAGATGATCGAGGCCGGCGCCTGCGCCCTGCAGATCGAGAACCAGGTCTCCGACGAGAAGCAGTGCGGCCACCAGGACGGCAAGGTCACGGTTCCGCACGAGGATTTCCTGCAGAAGGTGCGCGCCTGCCGCTACGCCTTCCTGGAACTGGGCGTCGAGGACGGCGTCATAGTTACCCGGACCGACTCGCTCGGTGCCGGCCTGACCAAGCAGATCGCCTATTCCAACGAGCCGGGCGACCTGGGCGACCAGTACAATGCCTTCCTGGATTGCGAGGAAGTCGCCGTCGATGACCTGAAGCCGTCGGACGTCGTCATCAAGCGTGACGGCAAGCTGATGCGTCCCAAGCGCCTGCCCTCCAACCTGTTCCAGTTCCGCCCCGGAACCGGCGAGGACCGTTGCGTGCTCGACAGCATCACTTCGCTCCAGAACGGCGCCGACCTGATCTGGATCGAGACCGAGAAGCCGCACATCGGCCAGATCGGCGGCATGATGAACCGCATCCGCGAGGTCGTTCCGAATGCCAAGCTGGTCTACAACAATTCTCCGTCCTTCAACTGGACGCTGAACTTCCGCCAGCAGGTGTTTGATGCCTGGAAGGAAGCCGGCAAGGACGTCTCGGCCTACGATCGCGCAAGGCTGATGAGCATCGACTACGATGCCACCGATCTGGCGGCCGAAGCCGACGAGAAGATCCGCACCTTCCAGGCCGACGCGGCCCGCGAAGCCGGCATCTTCCATCACCTCATCACCCTGCCGACCTACCACACGGCGGCGCTGTCGACGGACAACCTTGCCAAGCGCTACTTCGGCGACGAGGGCATGCTGGGTTACGTCCTCAACGTCCAGCGCGAGGAAATCCGCCAGGGCATCGCCTGCGTCAAGCACCAGAACATGGCTGGTTCCGACATCGGCGACGACCACAAGGAATACTTCGCTGGTGACGCGGCCCTCAAGGCCGGCGGCAAGGAAAACACGATGAACCAGTTCGCCGCCTGACGGTGGCGTCGGGAACCGGTTGGCCGCTCCATCGCCGACCGGTTCCGGGAGGAGCAAGAAGGGCGGGCTCGCAGGAGCCCGCCCTTTCTGCATGGCCGTTGGCGCGCGGCCGCCGGGTTTGCCGTCGTGCCACCATGGCCCCGGTCACGATGCGCACGTCGTGCCCCCTCGCCTTTTGGACGGAATGCGGCTAGAGCAGCGTGCGGATACAACAGGAGACCGGCAGACATGGACGTGAATGATTCCAACGGCGCGCTTCTGGCGGAAGGCGACAGCGTTTCCGTTATCAAGGACCTGAAGGTCAAGGGCTCGTCTTCGGTCGTCAAGCGCGGAACCGTCTTCAAGGGCATTCATCTTTCCGATGATCCGGAACTGATCGAGGTCCGCTCCAAGCAGGTCAAGGGCCTGATGCTGCGTACGGAATTCGTGAAGAAGGCCTGAGCCTTCGCATGCACGCCCCGCGCCCCAGCCACGATGTGATCGTCCTCGGTGCGGGCGCCGCCGGGCTGATGTGCGCCGGCCGGGCCGGACAGGCCGGCCTGCAGGTCGCACTCATCGACCATGCGGAGGCCCCCGGGAAAAAGATCCTGATTTCCGGCGGCGGTCGCTGCAACTTCACCAATCGCAGCGTTTCCGCGGCCAACTTCCATTCGGCGAACCCCCACTTTGCCAAGTCGGCCCTTGGCCGCTATCGCCCGGCAGATTTCATTGCGCTGATCGAGCGCCACGGGATTGCGTGGCACGAAAAGACTCTCGGACAGCTCTTTTGCGACGGCTCGGCACGCCAGGTCGTCGACATGCTCCTGAGCGAATGCCCTGCCGAAAAGGTCGAGCTGCTGCTTGGACATGCCGTTTCGGATATCCGCCACGATGGTGCCCTGTTTCACCTCGCCCGCGATAGCGCCATGCTGTCGGCGCCCGCGCTGGTGATTGCGACCGGAGGCCCCTCGATTCCGAAACTGGGCGCGACCGGTCTTGCCTACGATATCGCCCGTCAGTTCGGCTGCAAGGTGGTTGTGCCGCGTCCGGCCCTCGTTCCACTCACGCTCCCGCCGGCCGACCTCCTGTTCCGCGAACTGTCCGGCATCGCCACCGAGGTCATCGCCACCGCGGGCAAAGCCCGCTTCCGCGAAGCGGCCCTTTTCACCCACAAGGGCCTCTCCGGCCCGGCCATCCTCCAGGTCTCGTCCTACTGGAAGCCTGGCGAGGCCATTGCCGTCGACTTCCTGCCTGGCGCGCCGCCCGACTGGCTGCGACAGGCAAAAAGGGAACACCCCAGGGCGCAGGTCAAGACCGCCCTGGCCGCCCGCCTCCCCGATCGCCTTGCCGCGGCACTGTCGGAAAAGATCGATCAGCCCGGCAACCTGGCAGACATGCCGGACAAACGCCTTTCGCAGATCGAATCGCGGCTCGCATCCTGGGCCTTTCACCCCAACGGCACCGAGGGCTTCGCCAAGGCCGAGGTGACGTCCGGCGGCGTGTCCACGGACTTCCTGTCGTCGAAGTCCATGGCAACGAAACATCTGCCCGGGCTGTACTTCATCGGCGAGGGCGTCGATGTCACGGGATGGCTTGGCGGCTACAATTTCCAATGGGCCTGGGCATCCGCGGTTGCCGCAGCCAATGCCCTGGCGACAAGGAGGACAGCGTGATGACAACACTGGTTCTGGTTCCCGGCCTGCTGTGCGACCATGCCAGCTGGTCGACAATTCCCGGGCGCCTTGCGCGGCGGCTTCCCGTGGTCATGGCCGACATCACCACGCAGGAAAGCATTCCGGACATGGCCGCGAGCATTCTTGCCCGTGTTGCCGGTCCTGTCCTCGTCGCCGGTCATTCCCTGGGAGGCCGGGTCGCTTTCGAGATGTGGCGCCAGGCGCCGGGCCGCATCGCGGGCCTCGCGGCCCTGGATACGGGAACAACGGCCTACAAGGAGGGCGAGGAGAAATTGCGCGCCCGCCGCGTCGCGCTGGCGCATGAAGAAGGAATGCATGCGCTGGCCAAGGACTGGCTGCCGCCGTTCGTCCACCCGGCGCGCCATGCCGACCTGGCCTTGATGGGTACGCTGACAGCCATGGTCGAACGCATGACGCCCGAAATCCACGAGCGCCAGATCAAGGCGTTGCTATCGCGTCCGGATGCCGGGCCCGTTCTGCCGACCATCACCTGTCCGGCACTGGCGGCAACCGGCAGCCACGACCGGTGGAGCCCGCCCGCAGACCACGAGGCCATGGCCGCACAAATGAAGGACGCCGAGTGCATCACCTTTGAAGAGGCCGGGCATTTCACTATCGCCGAGCAACCGGAAACGGTGGCGGTCGCTCTGGAAAAATGGATCGGGCGCTGCCTGGCCGCCTGATCAGGCCCGTTCGGGCCGGACCATACGCTCCATCACGCCGGATTTGAAATAGAACCGGTGCGCCAGGGCGCCCCCAACATGCAGCAGGACGAGCGCGATCAGCGGGATCCGCAGGATTTCATGCACCTCGCCGGCATCGTTGATACCTCCGAACCAGGCGACAACGCCGGTAAGCGGCATGGCCAGCATCAGCAGGTAGAGAAGGACGTGGGTAGCGCCCGCGGTGAAGCGCAGCGCCGCCGGCTCATTCGCGGGCGCCTGCGGGGCACCGCGCGTGAACCGCAGCCACAGGCGCCAGAGCGCGAAGACCCCGACAGCGACACCGAACCAGACATGCGCCTGGGCCATCAGCGCTGTCGTGGAATCGACGGTTTCATTGCGACGGAATGCCCGCCAGGCCGCCACCATCCCCTCGTGAAAGATGATCTGCACGATAATGATGAGCGCGACCACCCAGTGAAGCGCGATCTGCGTGAGCGAATAACCGGACCGCTGCAAAAGTGCCATGAGGACTCTCCCTGCCTTGACATTGTCATGCAAGTTTATCGGGAAAATTGGAATGCATACAAACGGATATTTCCGGAATTCCACCGCCCGGCGCAGGCGGTGGCGAGAACACTCATGCAGCGATCGGTTTGACCGCCCGCTTGTAGAGATGCCAGGTGGCATGGCCAAGCACAGGCAGAACGACCAGCAGGCCGAGAAACACCGGCAGCGAGCCGAGAATCACGGCCAGCGTCACCACAACGCCCCAGCCGAGCATGACCGGAGGATTGGCGAGCACCGCCTTGAAGGAGGTGATCATCGCCGTGACGATATCCAGTTCGCGCTCCATCAGCAGCGGGACCGAGATCACCGTGATGCTGAACAGGATCAGCGCCAGAACCGCGCCGATGACATGCCCGATGGCGAGGAAGAGCCATCCCGTCGGCGTGGTGAAGACGATCTCCAGGAAGCGGTCCAGTGTCGAGAAGGACATGCGGCCGAGCACCAGGGCAATCAGCAGCCGCACCTGGTACATCCAGATCCAGAAGATGAACAGCATGACAAATGCCATCCAGGACAGTTCGCGAAACCTTTGCTGCCAAACGAACCCGAGGACCGCGCTCCAGGACAAGGGCTCACCTTTTTCCAGCCGCCGGCTGACCTCGTAGAGCCCGACGGCTGCGAACGGTCCGATCAGGGGAAAGCCGATGGCAAAGGGATAGATCAGCCAGGGCATCGACCAGCGCGTGATGGCCAGCACGATCACCACCCCGGCCAGCGCGAACACGCCGCCGAAGAAGAGCCCGTAAAGCGGCGCGCGGGCAAAATCGGCCGCCCCCTGTCGAAGCACGGCCTTCAGATCGGCAACCGTGATGACGTTCACCTCCGGCATCGCCGGTACGGCAGGTGAAGTGGCTTTGTTGTGATCCGGTTGCGCCATGGCCATGACATGCCTCCCATTGTCCGCGCCCCCTTCACTGAAAGGGTCCCTCCGCGCGTTAACTCCGTGGAATTGAAGGCACTCCCGGGCATGGTTGCAAGATGTATCTGAAAGAATCAATTCCGCAGTGCAGCAAGGCAGAGCGCCCCGGGCCGCAGCTGGCAGGACTAAATCAGTGGTTTAGGACCATTTTTCCACGAATTCCATCGGTTGCATCGACTGCATGTCCGGAATGGCCTGGAACAGCTTCTCATCGGGCCAGTCCCACCAAGCAAGGGCCATCAGGGCATCGCAGACAGGTTGCTCGAAACGCCGCCGGATGATTCGTGCCGGCACACCCGCGACAATCGTGTAGGGATCGACATCCCGTGTCACGACGCTGTTGGCCCCGATCACGGCGCCCGTCCCCACGGTCAAACCGGGCATGATCACCGCGCCATGGCCGATCCAGACATCGTGCCCGATCGCCACCGGCCGATCCATGCGCCGCTGGCGGAAGGCCTGGTCGACGGGAAGGAAACGGAAGTACTCGTTGGGACGATAGCTGACCTTGTGGCTCGTCACGCGCTCCGTCGGGTGTTCCAGCGCGTTGATCCGCGTATTGGCGGCGATCGAGCAGAAGGCGCCGATTGTCGCATAGGCGGCTTCGCCATGCCGTTCGAAGTAGGAATAGGCGCCGAGCGTGACATCGCGCAGGACAACCCGTTCCCCGATCACGCAATGACGCGCCAGCCGGCAGCCTTTCATGTTGGCGGTCGGGTGTATCCTGGGTTCGCTGTCGCGAAACCGGAGCGGTCCATCGTCGTCGCGTGTCATGGTGCCAGATTTACGTTGACGACACAGGCGCGGCAAGCCGCCTTGCCGGTTCCGGTCAGGGCTTGCCCTCGCTCCAGGCAACGTCCTGGCCGTACAGCGGCACCGTCGAGATCGACATTTTTGCCGACCCGTCCTGCACCTGCCGGGAATGCGCAAGGTAGATCAGCGTGTCGTGCGCCTTGTCGTAGATCCGCTTCACCACGAGCTGTTTCCAGATCAGCGACTGGCGCTGCTTGAACACCTCCTCGCCATCCTCGCCGAGGTCGATCTTGCCGATCGAGATCGGCCCGGTCTGGCGGCAGGCGATGGAGGAATTGGATGGATCTTCGAACCAGTTGCCCTTCTGCAGGCGGTCGATGATGCCGCGGTCGAAATAGGCCACGTGACAGGTCACCCCTTGCACCTGCGGGTCGGTGATCGCTTCGATGATGATGTCATTGCCAAGCCAGTCCACGCCGACTTCGCCAACCTGTTCGGCGCGCAAGGGCAGAGCCGATGCGGCGGCCACCAGGCAGCCTGCTGCAAGGACTTTGGCGAGTTTGATCATGGGTCGTTTCCTTTCGGCAGAGTGGCAGGCCAGGCGGGTAGGCTGCCCGTTCCGAAAGCCAATATGGGTAACCTGCCCGCCGAGTTCCACATGCGGCGCTTCGCCCTTTGCCGCGCCAGCTCCGGAGCGCTATAAGAGCGGCATGAACGAGGTCGGACATCACAAGCTGTCGGTCTATATCCTTGCAACGGCCGGTCTCGCACTCGTCGCAGGGGTAATCGGGCTGGCCTTCGCCGGCTGGCTGGACCATGGCGCAGCCTTGTTCCTGGCGCTGGCGGAAGCAGGCCTCTCACTCTGCATGTAGACTTCTCGAAAGCGGAAAGAAAACAACATGATGCGCGGCGTTCTCTACGCGATCCTTGCGGCCGTGGTGCTTGCGACAGGTGTACTCGGCTACACGGCCTATCGAACGGTGAACCAGAACGGTGGCACGTTCGGCGGCCCCTTCACCCTCACCGACATGTACGGCAACGAGATCACGGAGAAGGCGCTGCGGGGTCAGCCCGTGGCGATCTATTTCGGCTTTACCCACTGCCCGGAGGTCTGCCCGACGACCCTTTACGAGCTCAACGGCTGGCTATCCAAGCTGGGCCCGGAAGGCCGGAACATCAAGGCATTCTTCTTCACCGTCGATCCCGAACGCGATTCGCCGGAAATGCTCAAGGACTACATCACCAATGTCACCGACCGCGTTGTCGGCATTTCCGGCGATCCGGCGGAAATCGCCAAGGTGATCAAGGACTACAAGATCTACGCCAAGAAGGTGCCGACGGACGACGGCAAGGACTACACAATGGACCACACCGCCTCTGTCCTGCTGCTGAACGCCAACGGCGGCTTCGAGGGCACGATCGCCTATGGCGAGAATCCCGACACCGCCATGGCCAAGCTTCGCCGGCTGGCGGCGGGCTGAACCCTGCGGCGGCTGTCGCGTTGACCGCGCGCGCAAGCCCGGTAGAGTGACGGCAGGACGCTGGTCCTCCCGGCCGTGTTCATGATGGGGAACGACAATGGATGTGGTCGGCCTGAAGATGGCGAGCCTGGCGGCGGCAGGGATCGGTGCCCAGTGGCTGGCCTGGCGCATGAAGATACCCGCGATCGTCCTCCTGCTGGTGGCTGGCGCGCTGGTGGGCCCGGTGACCGGTTTCATCGATCCTGCCCGCGATTTCGGTGACATCTACCGTCCCGCGGTTTCCCTCGCCGTTGCCATCATCCTGTTCGAAGGCGGACTGACGCTCAATTTCAAGGAAATCTCCGAGACGTCGACAGCCGTCCGCCGCCTGATCCTGCTCGGTGGTCCCCTGATCTGGACGATGACCGCTCTGGCGGCCCACTATGTCGGCGGACTGTCATGGCCGACTGCGACCGTGCTCGGCGCCATCCTCGTCGTCACCGGTCCCACGGTGATCATGCCGCTGCTGCGCCAGGCGCGCCTGACGCAACGACCGGCCTCGCTGCTTCGCTGGGAGGCCATCGTCAACGACGCGATCGGCGCCCTGTTCGCCGTCGTGGCCTTCGAAATCTTCCTCGTACTGCATGGCTCGCACCAGGCCAACACGCTCATCGTGTCAGTCATCACGGCTTTTGTCGCCGCAGTTGCCGGCGGCATCATCGTCGGCCGGTTCATCGCCTGGACCTTCATTCGCGGTCTGGTGCCGGAATACCTGAAGGCGCCCATTCTCTTCGCCGCTGTCCTGATTGCATTCGTGGCTACCAACCTGATCCTCGAGGAAGCAGGGCTGCTTACCGTCACGGTGATGGGCATCACCCTGGCCAACACCCGCATCGCCAGCCTGACGGAAATGCGCCGGTTCAAGGAAACCGTGACGGTTCTCCTCGTATCGGCCCTCTTCGTGCTTCTGACCGCCGCGCTCGACGTCGACGCGATCCGGGCACTGGACTGGCGCGCCGCTGCCTTCGTCGGCCTCGTCATGTTCGTGATTCGCCCGGCTGCCGTTTTCCTTGCCACCTTTGGCACGAAGCTCACCTGGCGGGAGAGATTGCTTGTTGCCTGGATTGCCCCGCGCGGCATCGTTGCCGTCGCGGTCTCCGGACTGTTCGGCGCCGCGCTGGCGGACAACGGCGTGGAAGACGCGTCGCTCATGGTGGCCTTCGCCTTCGCAGTCGTCGTCACGACGATCGTTGCGCACGGCTTCACCCTCTCGCCGCTGGCCAGCACCTTGGGCCTTCGCTCTGCCGAAAGCCCCGGTGTACTCATCGTCGGCGGCTCGGGCTTTGCAACGAGCCTCGCCCGCAAGCTGAAGGAACTGAATGTACCGGTGCTCATCGCCGACACGGAGTGGGAACGCATCCGTGAAGCCCGCCTGTCCGATATTCCGGTCTATTTCGGAGAGGTGCTGTCGGAGGATGCGCATCACTCGCTCGCCCTGAACCGCTACCAGAACGTGATTGCCGCAACACCCAACGACGCCTACAACACCTTGGTCTGCACCGACCTGGGGCCGGAAGTCGGGCGCAGCCATGTCTTCCAGATTGGCAGCGCGAAGGAACGCTCGGAGCGGCTTGCGCTCAATTTCACGCTGGGCGGACGCCCCCTCACCCGCGAGCCGGCCCTGGGCTGGTTCGATTTCCAGGTCAACATCGCTCGCGGCTGGGGAATCCAGGCCACGCGCCTGTCGGAGGAGTTTACCTTTGACAAATATCTGGAAACCCGGGCAGAAGGCACGCGCATGATCCTGTGGCGCAAGCCATCGGGCCAGTTGGTCTTCGCATCGACCACCGGCAAGGATGTCGTGCCGCAGGCCGAAACCGTCATTCTTTCCTTCGCTCCGCCCAAGGCCGATGGCCAGGCAAGGTCCACCCGATCCAGGCAGGACGAGAAGGAACCGCAACCGGATATCCGAACGTGAGCCAGATCCGCTACCACTTCACAGCCCAAAAGAAACCGGCTTACGCAGCCAGTGATCGCCTCGAGTTCCAGTTCGAGGACGAAGCCTTTCCCATCGCGGTCCTCGAGGTGAACGAAGCGGCGGAACTCTTCGAGGTCTCGGTCTACGCCGAGGACAGCTTCGCCGGCATCGACGAGGCGATAGCGGCGGTGATGCGGGATCTGGGCATCGGCGGCCAGTTGCAGGCCGAAACCGTCCCCGACATTGACTGGGTCAGCAAGTCGCTCGAAGGTCTGGCGCCGGTGCGTGCGGGGCGCTTTCTCGTCCATGGCGGCCACGATCGCGACAAGGTGCGCACCGGCGACATCGCCATCGAGATCGAGGCCGGCCAGGCCTTCGGCACCGGCCATCACGGCACGACGGCCGGCTGCCTTGAAATGATCGACCGGATCGTGCAGCGGGAACGCCCGCTCAACGCGCTGGATCTGGGCACCGGGTCGGCCGTCCTGGCCATTGCCCTGGCCAAGCGGGGCCGCATCCCGGTCCTCGCCACGGATATCGATCCCGTGGCCGTCGATGTCGCGAGGAGCAATGTTCGGCTCAATGGCGCCGAGCGCCTCGTCACCTGCGTCACCGCGACCGGTTTTCGAAATCGCGCACTCATCGAGTCGAAGCCGTTCGACCTGATCGTCGCCAACATCCTCGCCCGGCCCCTGATGAAACTGGCGCCGGAGATGGCCAATCATCTTGCGCCAGGCGGGTCCGTGATCCTGTCGGGCATCCTCGCCGGGCAGCGCCGGGCCGTTATCGCAGCCTACCGCGGCCAGGGCTTTGCCCACGCGCGCACGATCTGGCGCGAAGGATGGGTGACGATCCATCTCAAGCGGTAGGGAAAGTCACAAGCGGGGTCAGGGAGACGGGACCGAAAGCCGATTCTCCGCCCTGGCGTCGGTCAATGCCCGGCGCGTGCACCAGACCCCATGCCTGACATGAAAAAAGCGGCCGTTGAAGGCCGCTTTTTTTCACTCGATCGGGGAAGCCCGATCAGAGATAGGAGGCGGAGTAGCCCTTGCGGCGCAGGTCCGAGCGGGAATAGCCGCGAGCCTTCAGCGTCTCGTCATCGAGCATCAGGAGGGCGCCGTTGACATACTGGTTGGCCTGGCGCTGGCGGGCTTCCACCATGGCGTCGTAGGCATTGCGAAGAAAACCGCGAGACTTGGTCGGCATTTGTCTGTCCTCTTTGTCTTGGACTGCTGAACTCTTGTTGAGTTGAAGATAGGCACGTCCAGGCCATGCAACCAGAGACAATGCTGCATGGCACCCTTGCGTATTGTGCATGTGCGAAATAACCATTTCGCAACGCACCATCCGAAGGATCGGACAGGCGCCCATGGACAGCGTGCATGGGCTTGGCTACCGTCCCGCCGGCTTCACCATTCGTAGCGCCAAGGCAAAGCCGAGGGGACCTTCCAACATGCACGGACCGCATTTCCAGTCATTCGAATCAGCTTCCGATGCCGGCCAGTCCGCGCCGAGGATGCAGCGTCTCCGCGCAATTCTCACCGAATGGAAGATCGATGGCGTCCTCGTGCCCCGCTCCGACGAACACCAGGGCGAATACGTCGCGCCTTACGCGGAACGGCTTTCATGGCTGACGGGGTTCACCGGTTCTGCCGGCGTGGCGCTGGCCATGGCGGAGAAGGCGCTCATCTTTGTCGACGGGCGATATACCGAACAGGTACGCCTGCAGACCGATGCAGCGATCTTTGGCTACGAGGACCTGGTGGCCAATCCTCCGGCATCATGGATCGAAGCCAACTGGCCGAAAGGTGCCCGCCTCGGTATCGACCCCTGGCTGCATACCATCGGCGAAGCCGATCGCCTGCGACAGGCCATCGAGAAGGCCGGCGGCGAACTGGTCATGCTGGATCGCAACCCCGTCGATGCCGTCCGGACGGACCGGCCTGCCCCGCCTCTTGAACCGGTCGTCATCCATCCGCTGGAAAGAGCGGGCGTTCTCGCCCGTGACAAGCTGGCCGGACTTGCGGCCGAGGTGGCGGCGGCACGAGCCGACGAATGCGTCATTACCGATCCGTCCTCGTTGGCATGGATGTTCAACATTCGCGGATCGGATGTGCCGCACACGCCGCTGGCGCTCGGCTTTGGCATCGTATCGGCCCGGGGCAACCACCAGCTCTTCATGGACAAGCGCAAGATGAGCCGGACCGTCGAGGCCTATCTCACGCAGCTTTGCGACATCCGCCCGCCGTCCGAACTGGATGACGCCGTTGTCGCCCTGGCGAAAGAAGGCAAGGCAATCGGCCTCGACCCGCAACTGGCCGCTGAAAAGCTGCGGCTGCTCGTCACCGGCAATGGCGGCCAGTGTGTCGCCATGCCGGACCCGGCCCGCCTTCCGCGCGCCTGCAAGAATGCAACGGAACTCCAGGGAAGCCGTGCCGCGCATCACCGGGACGGTGTCGCCATGGCCCGTTTCCTGGCCTGGCTGGACCGGCAGGAACCGGGAACCGTTACAGAGACCAGCGCGGTGACGGCTCTGGAGAGTGCCCGCGCACAGGCGGGAACCGAAGCCCAGATGCCGCTGAAGGACATTTCCTTCGATACCATTTCCGGCGCCGGTCCCAACGGCTCGATCATGCATTACCGGGTTACCAATCAGACCAGCCGTACCCTCGTCCAGGGAGAGCTCTACCTCGTCGATTCCGGCGGCCAGTATGAGGACGGAACCACGGACATCACCCGCACGGTTCCTGTTGGCGAGCCGACCGGGGAAATGCGCGAACGCTACACCATCGTGCTGAAGGGCCTCATCTCGGTCTCGACGATCCGCTTCCCCGCCGGCACCCGCGGCTGCGACATCGACCCGCTTGCACGGGCGGCCCACTGGAAGGCGGGGATCGACTTTGCCCATGGGACCGGGCACGGCGTCGGATCCTACCTGGCCGTGCACGAAGGGCCGCAGCGCATTGCCAAGTCAGGCATCCAGCCCCTCAAGGAGGGAATGATCCTGTCCAACGAGCCCGGCTACTACAAGCCGGGTCACTACGGCATACGGCTTGAGAACCTGATCGCAGTCACGCCCCTGCAGCATGTTCCGGGTGGCGATATCCCGATGCATGGTTTCGAAACGCTGACACTGTGCCCTTTCGACCGCCGCCTGATCGTTTCATCCATGCTGACCCGCGAGGAGGTCGACTGGCTTGATGCCTACCATGCGCGGGTGGAGCAGGATCTCGGACCGGCCCTGGAGGGCCCGGATCAGGCCTGGCTGAAAACCGCCTGCGCGCCGCTGGACCGGCCGGCTAGCCGCCCAACTGCCTGAGACCCACGATCAGCGCCCAGCCGCCAGCGAAGACCGCCACCCCGGGCAGACGGGTCACCGCGGCGCCAACCAGCACAAGCGTCAGCGCCTCGCGCCAGTCGCCCTTCAGGAAGGACGGCGCAACGAGAGTGGTCAGCACGGCAGCCGGAACCGCGTTCAGTGCACGGTCGACACGCCGCGGAATCCGCTCGAACCGTGACAGGATCAGGTACCCGCCGGCGCGCGTCGCATAGGTCGCCAGGGCACCGGCAATCGTGATCCAGAAGATGGACGTCATTCGATGCCTCCGGCGGGACTGGCGTCCTCCTTGGGAATCGGCATAGCCATGGCCACGGCGATTCCAACTGCGGCGCCGAGAGAGACATGCCAGGGCGACCCCACGACGTGCTCGGCAATGACGGAAGCGAGTCCGCTCGAGACGACGACCGGAATGAAGCTTTTACGCTGACGGAAGCCCATGACCATGATGAGAAAATAGATCGGCAGAACGAAGTCGAGCCCCAGCGCATGCGGGTCGCTGATCAGGTTGCCGAAACTGGCCCCGACCCACGTGTCGGCAATCCAGAAGGCGTAAATTGGCAGCGCCATGGCTGCATACCAGCGCCATGTCACGCGCAGACCGTGCTCGCGCCGCCGCTCGGTCTCGGCAAACTGGGGATCGACCAGAAGGAAAAAGGCGAGCGCCATCCGGGCGGTGCCCCAGGGCCGGAAGATCCGGCCCACCGCGGCGGAATAGAGAACGTGGCGGAAATTCACCGCGAAGATCGACAGCACGATCAACCAAGGCGCAACCGTCGTTCCGAACAGTTCCAGCCCCACCATCTGGCTGGCACCGGCGAAGATGGTGGCGCTCATGAACACCGCTTCAAAGGTCGTGAACCCGTGCTTGACCGCGATCGCACCGAACAGCAGGCCGAACGGCATCGACGACAGCACCACGGGAATGCTGGCTTTGAGCCCCTCGATGATTTCCGAGCGGGGCGGGCGAATGTCGGGCGGTTTGTGCATGGCCGGCGGACGATATGTCAGTCCTGCTGACCTGTCACGACAATAGTTCTGATGCGAGCCGCAAGCAGCACTGATGAGCCGGTTCAGATGGCGCCGATGCCCCAGTCGAACAGCGGCCGGGCCCTTGTGGCGAAATCCACGCAATCGTCGGCAAGGTTCGGCGACGTGATCCGCTCCGGGTCAATCGTCTGGCGCGTGATGAAATGCCGGTTGCGCACGCCGAGCGACAGGTCCTCCTCCGTCACGGATTCGAAGCCGCGCGGCAGCCGTTTCAGGGCATCGCTGGTGTCGAGCGCCAGCCCGTTGGCGGCCAGGTCCCCGATCATCGACCGGTAGCGCTCGGGCCACTCGACGATGGAATGGCGCATGCGCTTCAGGGCGTCCGGCGCAGGCGAATAGAAGGCCACGCCCATGAAACAGCCTTCGAGCCCGACATGCAGGTAGAAACAGCCGTCCGAGCGCTTCGTGCCGTCCGGCGTGAGAATGATCGAAAACATGCCGGTTGAACGGCCTCTTGTCCTTGGAAAAACGGATATCGCGATAGATACGGAACACCGATTTCTTCCGGTCGCCGCGAAACGGCAGTCCGGCTTTCGCAAACCGGGATGTCAGTTCCTCGATCAGGTCGCCGCGCGGCCCGTTCAACTCGCTTTCGTAGAGGTCCCGGTTCTCCTTGAACCAGTCCCGGTCCTGGTGAAAGTCCAGGGCCTTGAGAAACGGTAGTGCCTTGTCACCGAAGCCGTTGAAGACACTCATGCGCCGACCCTCTCGAACCATTCGTCTTCCGTGATGACCTCCACGCCGAGGTCCGTGGCCTTCTTGAGTTTCGATCCGGCACCGGGGCCGGCCACCACGAGATCGGTCTTCTTGGAAACGGAGCCGGCAACCTTGGCCCCGAGGTTTTCCGCCATGGCCTTGGCTTCGTCCCGGCTCATGCGTTCCAGCGATCCGGTGAACACGATGGTCTTGCCCGAAACAGGGCTGTCGCCCTTCGGCTTCTCGGCTTCGAGCACGGTCAGTTCCGCGACCAGCTCGTCCACCATGGCCCGGTTGTGCGCCTCGGAGAAATAGCGCGCGACGGCCTCGACGACAGCCGGCCCGATATCGTCCAGCGCATCCATCTCCTCGGCCGCCTGTGTATCCCCGCCGGCAATCGCCAGGGCCGCCTTTTCAAAGACGCCCCACTGGCCATAGGCGCGCGCAAGCGTCTTCGCCGTCGTCTCCCCGACATGGCGAATTCCGAGCGCGAAGATCAGGCGTTCCAGCGCAATCGTCCGCCGTTCCTCGATCGCGTCAAACAGCTTCTGCGCCGATGTCTCACCATATCCCTCGCGGTTCTTCAGCTTTTTCAGGCTGTTGGCGATGTCCCTTTTCGCAAGGGTGAAAATATCGGCCGGTGTGCGGATCGGCAGGTCGGGATCGTCGTAGAAATACTCGATCTGCTTGTCGCCCAGCCCCTCGATGTCGAAGGCCTTGCGGGATACGAACAGCTTGAGGTGTTCCTTGCGTTGGAAGGGGCAGGCAAATTCCCCGGAACACCGGCGCACCACCCCCTCTTCACCACTGGCGTTGGCCTCCCGGATCACGGGGGTCTTCAGATCGCACGGACAGACGGTCGGGAATTCGAAAGCCTCGGCATCCTCGGGCCGCTTGTCGGCCACGTAGCCCAGCACCTGGGGGATGACGTCGCCGGCACGCTGGACGATGACCGTATCGCCGATCATGATGCCGAGGCGCTCGATCTCCTCCGCGTTGTGCAGCGTCGCGTTGGTCACCACCACGCCGCCGACCGTGACCGGCTCAAGCCGGGCGACCGGCGTCAGGGCGCCCGTACGGCCCACCTGGATATCGATCCCCTTGAGCGGCGTCATCGCCTTTTCCGCGGGAAACTTGTGGGCGATTGCCCAGCGCGGACTGCGCGACACGAAGCCGAGCCGCTTCTGCAGGTCCAGCCGGTCGACCTTGTAGACGACACCGTCGATGTCATAGCCCAGTTCACCGCGCTCTTCCTCGATCGCGTGATAGTGGGCGATCAGTGCCTCCACCGAGATGAAGCGCTGCATCAGCGGGTTGATGGAGAAACCGAGATCCCCGAACCAGCCGACCATGTCCATCTGGGTCTCGAACGGCATGGCACTGATCTCGCCCCAGGCATAGGCGAAGAATTTCAACGGCCGGGCCGCCGTTACCGAACTGTCGAGCTGGCGCAGCGAGCCGGCCGCCGCGTTGCGCGGATTGGCAAAGGTCTTGCCGCCGCTTTCGGCCTGGCGCGCATTGAGCGCCTGGAAATCCTTGTGTCCCATATAGACTTCGCCACGCACCTCCAGAACGGCCGGCACGTCACCGGAAAGGTGCTGCGGGATGTCGTCGATGGTGCGCGCGTTGACGGTGACGTTCTCGCCGGTCTGCCCGTCCCCCCGCGTCGCAGCACTGACGAGCCGGCCTTCTTCGTAGCGCAGGTTCAGCGACAGCCCGTCGATCTTCGGCTCTGCCGTCAACGCCAGCTCGGCGTCGTCTTCCATCCGAAGGAACCGGCGCACGCGGGCGGCGAAATCGCGCACGTCCTCGTCGGAGAAGGCGTTGTCGAGCGACAGCATCGGCACGGCGTGCGTGACCTTGTCGAATTTCTCCGAAACGGCGGCCCCGACCAGAAGCGACGGCGAATCGGCGAGCACGAGGTGAGGAAAGCGGGCCTCGATGGCAGCATTGCGCCGGCGCAGCGCGTCATAGTCCGCGTCGGAAATTTCCGGCGCGTCCTCTGCGTGATAGAGGCGGTCATGATGCGCGATCTCTTCTGCCAGCCGTTCCAGTTCGGCCTTCGCTTGCGCTTCGTTCAGCGTCTCGATGGAGATGGACTTGTCGGACATGGAAACCGCCGCGCATGTGGAATCGGCGGCAACAGTAGACCATCTTTCCGGCCGCTCAAGAGCGGGCGGACGCATTCTCCGCCAACAGGCGCCCGGCAGCCGCCCGCGCTTCGTCGGTAATGGTTGCACCGGCCAGCATGCGCGCCAGTTCCTCCGCGCGCTCATCGCTGTCCATGACCGAGATACGTGTCGCCACGCGATCGCTGTCGCCGCCCTTGGCAATGAGGTAGTGGGTCGATGCCCGTGCGGCCACTTGCGGCGCATGGGTCACGGAAAGGACCTGCACCTTGTCCGCCAGCCGGGCCAGCCGCTGGCCGATGGCGTCGGCCACGGCTCCACCAACGCCCGTGTCGATCTCGTCGAAGACGAGTGTCGGGGCCGAGCCGCGGTCCGCAAGCGCCACTTTCAGGGCCAGGAGAAAACGTGACAATTCACCGCCCGACGCCACTTTCATCATTGGCCCGGGCCGGGTTCCCGGGTTGGTCTGGACCCAGAATTCCACCGTGTCGCATCCCTCAGAGGCACGGCTCTCCGGGTCGCTCTCGACCTGCACGATGAACTGAGCCCGCTCCAGCTTCAGCGACGGAAGCTCGGCCATAACCGCGCGGGCCAGCGTTTCCGCCGCCCCGTGCCGCTTGGCCGAAAGACTGGCCGAGAGCGTGTCATAGCCAGCCAGTGCGTCGCGGGCAGCCTGTTCCAGTTGCGGCAGTCGCTCGGCCCCGGCATCAAGATCGGCAAGATCCGCCGCCATGCTGTCGCGCAATTCGGCGAGATCATCCACCGGCACATTGAACTTGCGCCCGGCCGCACGGAGCGCAAACAGCCGCTCCTCGGTCGCCTCTAGCCGCTGCGGATCGTACTCGGCGGCGCGCAGCGCTTCGTCCACTCCCTGGGCCGCCGCATCCAGCGAGATCAATGCCTCGTCCAGCGACTTGATCACCTCGTCCAGCATGCCCGGAACCTCCGCCGACTTCCGTTCCAGCCGGCGCAAGAGCGATGACAATTGCGGGATCGGCGACCCATCGCCGGAAAGAACTGTTTGTGCATCCGAGATCTCCGACGCGATCTTCTCGGCCCGCATCATGGAGGCCCGCTCGTCGGCAAGCAGGGTCTCCTCGCCCGGTTGCGGATCGAGTTGCTCCAGTTCCACGACCGACGCCCGCAGGAAATCCGCTTCCCGCGCCGCGTCCTCCACCCTCTGGCGGTGCTTTCTCAAGGCCGTCTCTGCCTCGCGCCACGCTCCATGCGCCTGCGCGACGGCCATGGCCTCGCCAACGTGCCCGCCAAAGGCATCGAGCAGTTCACGGTGGGCTGCCGGGTCGACCAGCGCCCGGTCGTCATGCTGGCCGTGGATTTCGACCAGCGCGAGCCCGACCTGCCGCATCAGCGCGACACTGGCCGGCTGATCGTTGACAAAGACGCGGGTGCGCCCGTCGGCGTTCTGCACCCGGCGAAGCAGGATATCGCCGTCATCCGGGATATCGTTCTCTTTCAGGATCAACCGGGCGGGATGGTTCGCAGGCACGTCGAAGACGGCCGTCACCTGGCCCTGTTTCGCACCATGGCGAACCAGCGAGGCATCGCCGCGCGCGCCGAGCGCAAGCGACAGCGAATCGAGGAGGATGGACTTTCCCGCTCCGGTTTCACCCGTCAGAACGGAAAGCCCCTTCGCAAACTCGATGTCGAGCCTTTCTATCAGGACGATATCGCGGATCGCTAGATGGCAGAGCATCTGGCCTGCCGTGTCAGCTCGCGCTTGATGTCAGCCTGCGCGCGGCGCGGGAAATCCACGACCCCTGATTTTCTTCAGGAGAGTAGCCGCCCTTCTGCAACAGGGAGTAGGCGTCCTTGTACCACTTCGAGTCCGGGTAATTGTGCCCGAGGACTGCGGCGGCCGTCTGCGCTTCGTGAACGATTCCCATCGCCAGGTACGCCTCGGTCAGGCGGGCGAGCGCCTCCTCGATATGACGGGTATTGGAATAGGTCTCGATCACGGTACGGAAGCGCTTGATCGCGGCAATATACTCGCGGCGCTCCAGGTAATAGCGGCCGACCTGCATTTCCTTGCCGGCCAGCTGGTCACGGCCGAAACGGATCTTGGACTCGGCGTCCGGCGCATATTCGGAATCGGGCCAGCGCTCGACCACCTCGTTCATGGCCTGGATCATGAGCTTGGCTTCACGCTGGTCCTGCGTCACGTCGCGAACCTGGCGGAAATGGTTCAACCCGATGATGTACTGGGCGTAGGCCGCATCGTCGGTATTCGGGTAAAGCGTCAGGTAGCGCCGGGAGCTGTTGATGGAATCTTCGTAATTGCCCTGCCGGTATTCGGTGAAGGCGTTCATCACCAGCGACTTGCGCGCGAATTCCGAATAGGGATGCTCGCGGTCGACCGCCTTGAACTTGGCCGACGCCTCCTTGAGACGGCCGGCCTCGAGATTGGCAAGGCCCTGGTTGTAGAGCTGATCGGCCGGATCGGTTTGCTCGACATAGGTCGACAGGTCGATATCGTCGTTCGATGCGCAGCCGGCAAGAACGAGAGGGCCGAACGCAAGCGCGAAAAGCGCACGCTGCAGGACCCGCCTGAAGGCGTTATTGTCTCGAAAACGAAGGTTCATGCATCCGTCCTGCCACTAAGGGCGAAATATCGTCCATCGCCATAAAACATATCGCCGCCAAACCGGCAATGCCATCGCCTGCCAATCGCGCAACATTGTGGCGCAAAAAGGAAATGCCGGCACTTGCGATGCCGGCACCAGGAAACGGTTGATGACGGTATGCCGTCAAAGCGCCCATGGCGCGTAAACCGGCGTGCTGACCGCAACCAGGTCAGCACCGCGACCCGTGGAACGACGGTTCGTCTCCACGATCTCGAACGCCGACGGATCGCTCAGCAGGGCCCGCAGCGCCCGCGCATTCAGCTTGTGCCCGCCGCGGAACGAACGGAAACAGCCAAGGATTCGCGCGCCGGCAAGGGCGAGATCGCCCAAGGCATCGAGCGTCTTGTGGCGCACGAATTCGTCAGTGTAGCGCAGGCCTTCCATGTTGATGACCTTGTGATCATCGCCGATGACGACCGAGTTTTCCAGGGATGAACCAAGCGCGTAGCCGGCGGCCCAAAGCCGTTCGACGTCCTTCATGAAACCGAACGTGCGTGCCCGCGCGATGTCGCGCCGGAAAACGTCCGGCGAAAGGTCTGCACCGAAGGCCTGGCGCCCGATCGCGGGACTGTCGAAATCGATCTCCACCTCGAAACGGGTCCGGTCATGCGGGCGGAACTCGGCCCAGGACGGACCGTTTTCGACGCGAACCGGCTTCTTGACCCGGATGAAACGGCGCTTGGCCGCCTGGCTGACGATCCCCGCCTGTTCGAAGGCATCGACGAAACAGGCCGAGCTGCCGTCAAGGATGGGAACTTCCGGGCCATCGATCTCGATCACGAGATTGTCGATGCCCAGGCCATAGAGCGATGCCATCAGGTGCTCGACGGTCGCGACGAACACGCCGGCCGGATTGCCAAGGACAGTTGCCAGGTCGGTCGCGCCGACCTCGGAAGCCAGAGCACGAATCTCGGTGAAGTCACCGTCCTTGCCGGCCCGGTGAAAGACGATCCCCGTGTCGGGATCCGCCGGCTGGCAGTGGATGGTGACAGGTTTTCCGCTGTGAACGCCAATGCCACTCAATGACACGCGAGAGTTCAGCGTTTTCTGAAAATCCGACAAAATTGCGCCCCTTGACCCCTGTACGAAGCAGCCGGTGCACGAAGGCCCGGCGCCGCTTTGGTTGACTGGCTCGCAACGATCCCCAACATCGTCTGCGCCCCCGCCTGATCGGGACAGACCATACTGTGGCACCCCCCTGAAACCAAATCACGGTTTCTTACCTTTTGTAACCACGGGATAGACAGCCAGAAGGCAGATCAAGATATTGATTTCATTAACATAAGCGAGGGAGATGACGGTTTCCCGATCACCCCCCTCACCCGATCTGTTACACGCAGTTACGTTGACCTAGTTGGCTTGCCGGCGAAGGAACGCCGGAATCTCCAGTTGATCGTCATCGTGGCCGGACGGAGCCGACGGCGTGATTCGTCCAGTATCGTCGAGCTGGCCGCGGCGCGGCGCATAAAGCTGTGCGTCCTGGGGCGCGGCGCGCCGCATCTCGGGCGCCGGCTGACGCAGCTGCGGTTCGCGCGGAGCGCTCGCCGCGGTCGCAGGCTTGAGCGAGGCGGAGGGTTCGTCCTCGCGCCGCGACAGGCCGTTCGTCAGGCGCTTGAGCAGCCCCATGGGACCACGCTCCTCATGGTCGCCTGCCGGTGCGGCAGACGCCGTGCGGGCTTCCATTTCCGCCTTCACGACCGGCGGGAAGTCTTCCACGCGCGGCATCCGGGGAGCCTCGGCCGCCGGCTGCTGCGGAACCGGCCGCGGCTGGGCGGCGACCGGTGCCTGGACAGGCGCGGCCTGGGCTGCCGGCTGGACCGGCGCAGGGGCCGGTTGCGGCCTCGCCTGAGCGGCAGCCTGTTCCGGCTGGCCCTGGAAAAGGCGGCTGGCCGGACGGAAATCCTCGGCCTGCGGCTGGGCGGAAAATTCCGCTTCGGCGCGGGCGATCGCAGAGGCAACCGGGTCGGCAGGACGCGGTGCGGCCTGCTGGGCGGTTGCGGCCGGCGCCATCTGCGGGCGGGCCTGCGGCTGCACCGGTGCCTGCGCGGGTGCGCTCGCCGCAGCCGGCTGCTGTGCGGCCGGCTTGGCCATGCTGCGCACTTCCAGCGGCGGGGCCTTCGCCGCACCGGCCGTGTTCTCAATGCCGGTCGCGACGACCGACACGCGGATCACCCCCTCGAGGTCTTCATCGAAGGTCGCGCCGAGAATGATGTTGGCATCCTGGTCGACCTCTTCGCGAATGCGCGTTGCCGCCTCGTCCACTTCGTAGAGGGTCAGGTCGCGACCGCCGGTAATGGAGATCAGCAGGCCCTGGGCGCCCTTCATCGAGGATTCGTCGAGCAGCGGGTTGGCGATCGCCGCCTCGGCCGCTGCCATGGCACGGCCTTCGCCGGAGGCCTCGCCGGTGCCCATCATCGCCTTGCCCATTTCGCGCATGACGGAGCGGACGTCGGCGAAGTCGAGGTTGATCAGACCTTCCTTGACCATGAGATCGGTGATGCAGGCCACGCCCGAGTAGAGCACCTGGTCGGCCATGGCGAAGGCATCGGCGAACGTGGTCTTCTCGTTGGCGATCCGGAACAGGTTCTGGTTCGGGATGACGATCAGCGTATCGACGCTCTTCTGCAGGTCCTCGATGCCGGTATCGGCCAGGCGCATCCGCCGCTGTCCCTCGAAATGGAACGGCTTGGTGACGACGCCGACGGTCAGGATGCCCTTCTCACGGGCGGCGCGCGCCACGACGGGAGCGGCGCCGGTGCCGGTGCCACCGCCCATGCCCGCGGTCACGAAGCACATGTGGGTATTGGAAAGATGATCGATGATCTCGTCGATGCATTCTTCCGCCGCGGCGCGTCCCACTTCCGGCTGCGATCCCGCGCCGAGCCCCTCGGTGACATGGGCGCCGAGCTGGATGATGCGTTCGGCCTTGGACATGGCCAGCGCCTGGGCATCGGTATTCGCGACAACGAAATCAACGCCGCGCAGACCGGCGGTGATCATGTTGTTGACGGCATTGCCGCCGCCGCCGCCGACACCGAAGACGGTGATGCGTGGCTTGAGTTCCGTGATGTCGGGTTTCTGAAGGTTGATGCTCATGGTCCTGTCCTTGTCCGCCTTTTCGTCTCGCCGCTACATGCCGCCGCGGCCTGTTTCCGTTCGGAGCTGCATGCTCCCGATGTTCTCAAAGATTGTCTCGCAGCCACTGGCCGACCCGGCTGAGCCGGCCACCGGTTCCCGTCAGCTTGCGGTTCCAAATCGAATGTTTCATCGCGCTGGTCTCCAGTCCTGCCACTTGCGGGTAGATCATCAGGCCTACCGTCGTCGAAAACGCCGGCCCCTTCGCTGCTGCCGGCAATCCGGCCACACCAAGCGGGCGGCCGACGCGCACGTTGCGCCCCAGGATCCGCCGCGCCACTTCGGGCAATCCGTTGAGCTGCGCCGCACCGCCGGTCAGCACCACGCGGCGTCCGACCACGGCGCCATACCCGGAGGCATTGAGGCGATCGCGCACCTGCTCCAGCATTTCCTCGGTCCTGGCGCGGATGATGCGCGTCACGACCGCACGCGGCACCTGCTGGCCGTCCGTGGCATCACTGTCCTCGCCGTCGATGGCGGGAATGGACACGATATCCCGGTCGTCTGCCGCGCTCGGCAGGGCCGAGCCGTACATGGCCTTCAGCCGCTCGGCCGCTTCGACGCGCGTCGACAGGCCCCTCGCGAGGTCCATCGTGATGTGCCGCCCGCCCACCGGGATCGAATCCCCGTGAACGAAGCGGCCATTGACGAAAACCGCCATGGTCATCGTCCCGCCACCGATATCGATGCAGGCCGCGCCCATTTCCGTCTCATCGTCGACAAGGGCCGCAAGACCGCTGGCATAAGGCGTCGCCACCATGCGTTCGACGGACAGGTGACAGCGGTTCACTGCCAGTTCCAGGTTGCGCAGCGGCGCCGCATCGCCGGTCAGAACGTGCATGTCGACACCCAGCGTGTCGCCGATCATGCCGAGCGGATCGCGGATGCCGCGCTCGCCGTCCAGCACATAGCCGGTCGGAAGCGAGTGGATGACCTGGCGCTCGGCCGCCTGCGCCTGGCGGGCACCGGCCTCGAGCACCCTCTTGATGTCGTGCGCATCGGCCTCTTCGCCACCCAGGTTCACGGTCGCGGAATAGGTCTCGCTTTTGATCCGCCCGGCCGACACGTTCACGATCAGGGAATCGACCATGATGCCGGCCATGCGCTCGGCCGCGTCCACGGCATGGCGGATCGCTTTCTCGGCCCCGTCCAGATCGGTGATGACACCGGACTTGACCCCTTCGGAACGATGGTGGCCGATCCCGATCACGCGGATGTCATGCGTGCGTCCGCGCAGCATCGCGCCTTCGTCGCGGGGCATCAGCTTGGCGATGATGCAGCTGACCTTGGAGGACCCCACGTCGAGGACCGTCACCACGCCTGTGCGCCGCGCGGGGGAATTGGAAGATCCGGAAAGAAGGTTCATGTCCGCCCCCGCCGCTTTTCGTCATGGACGATCTTGTCCATTTTCTCGCTGCGTTCCTTGGCGGCCGCCTCGCTCAGACGCACCGCGATCCGCTCGTCGAGCCGCATGTCGATGGCCACGATATCCTTGTCGAGCAGGCCCTGGTCGGCCTGCAGCGCTACCAGCTTCTGGACAGCGGCAAGCTCGCCGCGTTCCGGCAGCTTCACCGTCACGCCGTTGTCGAGGATCAGGTCCCACCGGCGGTCCGCCACGCGGACATACCCCTTCACGCGGCCGGCAATGCTCGGAAACCGCTTCATGCCCGCGATGAACATGCTCGCCTTCTCAGCCGCGCCGTCACCCACGACCAGCGGCAGGGCAGCAAACTTGCCATTCCTGTAGGGCGCGATCACCTTGCCGTCCTGCTCGATGACCGAGATCGCGTCGCCCTGCTGCCAGAGCGCGAACGGTGTTCTTTCCGCCAGTTTCACCTGCAGCGTACCGGGATAGACCTTCTGGACAGAGGCTTCCTGGACCCAGGGCAGTTCGGCGATGCGCTCGCGCGCAGCTTCCGGCGAGAAGCCGGGCAGCGCCGTCCATCCGTCGAGATGAATGGCCCCCATAACGTCGATCTCGGACGTTTCGGAATT
Source organism: Zhengella mangrovi (assembly GCF_002727065.1). GTDB lineage: Bacteria > Pseudomonadota > Alphaproteobacteria > Rhizobiales > Rhizobiaceae > Zhengella > Zhengella mangrovi. The sequence continues at coordinate 189,918 of NZ_PDVP01000003.1, forward strand.
GCCGGCGATATCGATCTGCGAAATCGCGAAACCGGTATTGGATGCCAGCGCCGTGACGATGGCCGGCATGTGCCCGCCGAGAACCGATCCGTAAAGCACGGTGGCGCCGAGAAAGCCGGCCGTCAGCACGCCGAAGGCATGAGACGGAACCTCGATGTCGCCGGATACGAGCCGGGCGGCATGGCGCATCGGGCGGCGCAGGAGGCGCGGCAGGACAATCCGCGACGAGGCGATGGCCGCGCCTGCGCGTCCTTCCGTCCGGTATCCTGCCTGTCCCTGTCTCAACGCATGCATGATGCGTCCTCCACCATCCAGCTCACGAACTCACCGAAGCTATGGCCTGCATGCTGTGCCAGTTCCGGCGCCAGCGATGTGGGCGTCATTCCCGGTTGCGTGTTGACCTCCAGCCAGATGAGTTCGCCCTGTTCGGAGTGGCGATCGTCGTAACGGAAATCGGAACGGGTCACCCCGCGGCATCCGAGGACCTGATGAGCCTTCAGCGCCAGTGTCTGTATTTTTTGGTAAATATTTGGTGAAAGATTTGCGGGACATTCATGCCGTGACCCGCCTGTCACGTACTTTGAATCATAATCGTAGAACTGGTGGCCGACCGGGACGATCTCGGTGACACCAAGCGCAACATCGCCCATCACCGCGCATGTCAGTTCGCGGCCGTGAATGAAGCGCTCGACCATGACACGGTCACCGTATTTCCAGTCGGCAGACGTGATGACCTGGGGCGGATGCGGCTGGTCCTCCTTGACGATCACGACACCGAAACTCGAGCCTTCGGCCACCGGCTTCACCACGTAGGGCGGCTTCATCGGGTGGGCGGAGGTGAAATCGAAACGGTTCATCACCTTCGACTCGGCCACGGGCATGCCAGACGCCTTGGCGAGTTTCTTGGACTTCTCCTTGTCCATGGCCAGCGCTGACGCGAGAACGCCGGAATGCGTGTAGGGTATCTGCAGATACTCCAGCACGCCCTGGATCGTGCCATCCTCGCCGAAGGGGCCGTGCAGCGCATTGAAGGCAACGTCCGGCTTCAGGTCGGCGAGCACGCTGGCAACATCACGATCGACATCGACGCGGGTGACCTCGTAGCCTTCCGACTCGAGCGCATCCGCGCAGGCCGTTCCCGAAGCCAGGCTGACGGGACGCTCGGACGAAAAACCGCCCATTAGCACCGCCACATGCTTCCTAGCCATTTGCCGATCCCTCTCCCGCATCCCGATGGGAAATGCGCAATACAAAATTCCTCGACCGGACCGATTGCCCGGCCGCGCACCACGCGCGCCTACGCGACTCAATGATGAAACCCCTGACACCAAGGAATCAGAGAGTTGATTCTCTGGCAAGAGCGGAGGCCAAAATCCTGATTCGGACGCGCACTGGTAACGGACCGACGGTGCGCCCGAGAAAGTTAACAGCGCGTTTACCTTGTTCACTAACCGGATAAAAAGTTTTGCCGGTGACGGCCCCGCTCGGGACCGCGTTCCAGTTCGCTTTGCGCCGGATCATGGTCCGGCGCCATCGCCCTGCAGAACGCTGCCGATATCAGCCGGAGGAAGCCGAGCGATCAAAAAGCCATTGGAAATAAGACGGATAGCGCTCGACGATATGATACACGCCGGAAGGGAACAGGTGATCCCGGTCACGAAAGAACAGGACACCCTCCGTGTCTGGACGGCAGGCATCGGCTTGGCAGAAGGCTGGCAGGACATCTAGCGCCTTCACATCGGCTTCGTCCCGGGCAACAGCGGCAAGTTCGTCGATGACGCCACCATAGAGCGCTGTCATCTCTGGCGTTGAAATCGCGCAGCCGTCTTTGCCCCTTCCCTGCAGGGTCGCCGTATGGACGCATTCCAGGGCATTCCGCTCGAAGCGCGGGACCGGGCCGAGCAGCAGCACGCGGGCGCCGATCCCGGTGAACCGGCGAACCAGCGAAGCCAGGACTGACCGGTCCGGCACCGATCCAGGGGCAAACAGTGACGTCAGGATGACAGCGACAGGCTTTTTCTCCGCGGAAACAATGGTTTCGAGCGGTCCGATGAGATTGGCGCATCGGTTCTTCAGCCCGGCCTCCCGGTTCTCCGGGGCAAACCAGCGGAGTTGACAGCCTCCGCGCGCGAGAGAGACCGTGTTCAGCCCGTTCCTGCGGGCGATTGCCGCCATGGCCGGGTAGAGCGCATCGGCATGGGAATCCCCCAGGATAAGCACGTAGTCTTCCTGCAGGCAGTGCCCCGGAATACTGGCATCGGTCCGGATGCGGCAACCCGTATCCAGCACGCCTTCGCCGTCCACCGAGTAGGTTTGGCGGATCTCGTGGTCATTGGCCAACAGACCGAGATAGGTGACGCCGCCGCCGGCTCCGGCCATCAGGAAGACGCTGGCAAACCCGGCGGCGAAAATCCGGCCCGATTTGCGGCTGAGCACGCCCGTCTGGCGCCAGCGGCGGACCGGGCGCTCGACGAGAATATAGGTGGCGCTTGCCAGGACCAGGCCAAGCACGCCGCCGAGCATGAGGTCCGCGAAAAGATCGGGGGCAACGCGCGTCATCCGCCCGAAGGCGAGCAAGGGCCAGTGCCAGAGGTACCAGCCATACGAGACCAGGCCGATGGCGACCGCGGGCCGAAGCGACAGCAGGCGCGCGACGCCTGTTGTCGGATCCGCCAGGGATACCGCGATCATCAGGACGGTGCCGGCGACCGGGAGGATGGCCAGCCAGCCGGGCCAGAGGCTGGTTTCCGACAGCAGGGTGACCGTCAGGGCGACGAGCACGGCGCCGGCATATCCGAGCACCTCGAGCGCGAACCGGGGAAACCGGGATAGTGCGGCCACGGCGGATGGCACGATCATGCCGCCGGCAACGAACTCCCAGGCCCGGAAAGGTGTCAGGTAGAAGGCTGCGTTCCGATCGGCAGTGCTGGTCCACAGGATGCAGGCGACGAGCGAGACCACGCCGATTCCGAGCGCGGCACCGGGTCCGGCATGGCGAACACCGCGCCGGCCAAGCCAGGCGAGGAACAGGATCAGCACGGGGACGACCAGGTAGAACTGTTCTTCGACCGACAGCGTCCAGGTATGCAACAGCGGCTTGAACTGGGCCGCTGTATCGAAATAGCCCTGCTCCAGGAAAAACAGGATATTGCTGATCATCAGGGGGGCAGCGACGGCCGACTTGGCAAAACTCTCGTAGGCGTCGGGCACGAACAGGAAAAGCGGCGCTGCCAGTACAGTGCAGGCAAGCACGAGCAGGAACAGCGGGAGGATGCGCAGGGTCCGCCGGGCATAGAACCGCACGAGAGAGAATTCATCCCGCACGACTTCGGAGCGGATGTGGCCGATGATGAGGAAGCCGGAAATCACGAAGAACATGTCGACGCCGGCGTATCCGCCGGAGAAACCGGGCAACTTGCTGTGGTTGAGGACGACCGCGAGGACGGCAATGGCGCGCAGGCCATCCACGAACGGCATGTAGCCTGTGAAAGCAACATGTTCCGTCTGTTCCGAACGCGCCATGGGGATCGTCAGTCCGCCTGTCCCAGGAAGGGCATGACCTCCCCGCCGGCACGGAATTCACCCAGGCGCTTGATCTCCCAGTGCAACGCGATGCCGCTTTGGGCGAGAACACGCGCGCGCACCGTCTCTCCCAGCAGTTCGAGATCGTGGCTGGAGGCTTCCCCCGTATTGATCATGAAATTGCAGTGAAGCGGCGACATCTGCGCCGCCCCGATCATCAGTCCACGGCATCCGGCCCGGTCGATTTCCTTCCAGGCCGATGTGCCGTCAGGGTTCTTGAAGGTCGAACCCCCGGTCTTTTCCTTCACCGGCTGAACGGTCTCCCGGTGAAGCTGGACCTCGTCCATGGCCGCCTGGATTGCAGCTTTTTCCCCGGGTTCGCCGCGCAGCAGCGCCGAGGTGAAAAAGTAGGCGTCCGGAGCGTTGGAATGGCGGTAGGAATAGCCCATGTCGGCGTTCGACAGCACGTGCAGGTTTCCCTGCCGGTCAATTGCGCGAACCTCGACGACGCGCTCGCGGGTCTCCACCCCGTTGGCACCCGCGTTCATGCGCAAGGCACCGCCGATGGCTCCCGGGATGCCATGGTAGAAGTGAAAGCCGGCAATGCCGGCGTCGCGGGCAGCCGCGGCCAGTGCCTTGTCCGGCACACGGACGCCGGCCCGAAGCGTCAGGTCATCCACCTGGTCGATCTTGCCGAACCCCTTGACGGACGGGCGCACGACGAACCCCTTGATACCGCCGTCCCGCACAAGCAGGTTGGACCCGACGCCGACCGGCAGGACGGGAATGTCATCCGGGATCGCACGCATGAAAGCCGCGAGGTCGTCTTCGTCTGCCGGCTGAAACAGGACCTCGGCCGGCCCGCCGGTACGGAACCAGGTCACCGCGTTCATCGGCGCATTCGGCGTCAGCGAGCCGCGCAGCCCGTCAAGCCGGCTGCCAAGGGACTTCAGCAGGGTCTCGCCGTCAACGGCCGCCATCAGTTCTCCCCGCCGTTGAGATCCTTGGGCAACTGATAGGCCCATGCGGAAATGTTGCCTGCACCGAGCAGGACGACGTAGTCGCCGGGCTTGGCAAATTCGCGGACGAACGGCGCGATGGCCGGCTGGCCGTCGAGCAAGCGGACGTCGCGATGGCCGCCGGCCCGGATCTTTTCCACCAGCGTGTCCGAGCTGACGCCTTCGATGGGGTCTTCACCCGCCGGGTAGACCGGCACCACGCCGACCACGTCGGCATCGTTGAAGCAGGCCGCAAAATCATCGAAGAGATCGTGCAGGCGGCTGAAGCGGTGCGGCTGCGCAACGGCGATGACCCGGCCGCCGCAGGCGTCGCGGGCGGCGCGCAGCACCGCGCGGATCTCGACCGGATGGTGGCCGTAATCGTCGAAGATCTCGACGCCGTTCCACGTTCCGGTATGGGTGAAACGGCGCTTCACGCCGCCAAAGGCATTGAGGCCGCTGCGAATGGAATCGGGCTCGAGGCCGAGTTCATGGGCCACCGCGATCGCCGCGACCGCGTTGGAGACATTGTGCCGGCCAGGCATGGGCAACCTCAAGCCGTCAAGCCGTGTTTCCGCGCCGGTCTTGCGGTCGCGGATCATCACGTCGAACACGGAAACCGGTCCATCCATCCGGTGGTTGGAGAACCGCACATCGGCCTGCGGGTTTTCGCCGTAGGTGATGATGCGGCGATCCTCGATCCGGCCGACAAGCGCCTGGACTTCCGGGTGATCGATGCACATGACACCGAACCCGTAGAACGGCACGTTCTCGACGAACTGCTTGAACGCATCGCGAACCCGGTCGAACGAGCCGTAGTGATCCAGGTGCTCCGGGTCGATATTGGTGACCACCGCCACGTCCGCCGGCAGCTTCAGGAAGGTCCCGTCGCTCTCGTCGGCTTCAACGACCATCCACTCGCCTTCGCCCATGCGCGCATTGGTGCCATAGGCGTTGATGATCCCGCCGTTGATGACGGTCGGGTCAAGCCCGCCGGCATCAAGCAGTGTCGCGATCATCGACGTCGTGGTCGTCTTTCCGTGTGTGCCGCCCACCGCGACCGCCTGTCGGAAACGCATCAGCTCGGCCAGCATCTCGGCACGCCGCACGATGGGCAGAACGCGGGCCCTTGCCGCCTGCAGTTCCGGGTTCGATTTCTTGATGGCGGTCGAGACAACCACGACTTCGGCCTCGCCCAGGTTTTCGGCCTTGTGACCGACATGCACCGTGATCCCCTTCTCGCGAAGGCGCTGGACGTTGGCATTGTCGGCCTGATCGGACCCCTGGACCTCGTAGCCGAGGTTGTGAAGCACCTCGGCGATGCCGCTCATGCCGATGCCCCCGATGCCGATGAAATGCACCGGCCCAATGTTCTGCGGCATCTTCATGCGCGCGCTCCCTGGTAGCTCAAGATCCAAACGTCTTGCCGGAGGCAATAGCCTCTGCGAGGTCGGCAAGCAACTGCGTGGCCTCCGGTTTGCCGGTGCGCCTGGCCGCCTCGGCCATGGCCGACAGCTTGTCCGGATCGGCGACCAGGCTTTCGATCCGCTTCGCCAGGTCTTCGGGCTGGAGATCCTTTTGCTCCACGACTATGGCACCGCCCTGCTCCTTGAGCGCCGCGGCATTGGCCGCCTGGTCATGGTCGAGCGCATAAGGGTAGGGAACCAGGATGGACGGACGGCCGATCGCGGCCAGTTCGGAGACGGTCGACGCGCCGGACCGGCAGATCACAAGGTGGGCGCCGGCAATGCGCGTCGCCATGTCGTTGAAGAAGGGAGCCACGTCCGCCGGAACACCGAGATCATGGTAGGCGGCCTTGACCCCGGCCTCGTCCTCCGGACGCGCCTGCTGCGTGATGTCGAGACGCTGGCGCAGGCTGTCAGGCAGCAGGCGCACCGCCGCCGGCAAAGCTTCGGAAAAAAACTGCGCGCCCTGGCTGCCGCCGAAGACGAGCAGCTTGACCTTGCCGTCCCCGGGCGGGGCATAGGGGACGTCCTTGGCTGCCAGGACTTCCGGACGAACCGGGTTCCCGGTGACCCGGATGGTGTTGGCCGGCCCTTCGCCCTCCGGAGCCAGGAAGCCGCCGGCAATGACGCTGACGCGGCTCGCCAGCGCCTTGTTGGCCCGTCCCATCACCGCGTTCTGTTCATGGATCATGGTCGGCAGGCCGGCCCGGGTGGCTGCGAACAGCGGCGGCAGGGTCGGGTAGCCGCCAAAACCGATGACGGCCTTCGGCTTGAGGCGGTCATAGAGGCTGCGCGCGATGCGAACGCCCCGCCACAGGGTCCAGAGCGTTTTCAGCAGCGCGATCGGGTTCTTCGATCCGAGCGTCGCCGAAGGAACGATGTGGATTTCCTCGGCGGGAAAGGCGCGCGCATAGCGGTTGGCGCGTTCGTCGGTAGCAAGATGAACCGACCAGCCCCGCGCCGTCAGTTCGTGCGCCAGCGCTTCGGCGGGAAACAGGTGCCCGCCCGTGCCCCCGGCAGAAAGGATGATGACTCCCTTGCCCGCCATGGCCTACTCCGCCGGCTCGGGCCGAAGGTCGTCGTGGTGCGAGCGGACCGGCCAGCCGATCTGGGTGCGTTTTTCCGGCCGGACACGGGTCAGCGCCAGCACCATTCCCATGGAAATCGCCATCGCGACGAGCGATGAACCGCCATAGGAGATGAACGGCAGCGTCATGCCCTTCGCCGGGAGCAATTGCAGGTTGACTCCCATGTTGATGACCGACTGGAACCCGAACAGCGTCACCAGGCCCGAAATGGCGAGCCGGGTGAAATCGTCACGCTCGCGCAGCGCGATCATCATCGCGCGCATGACGATGAAGGCGAACAACGCCATGATCGCAAGGCAGAGCACGATCCCGAATTCCTCCGCCGCGACAGCGAAAACGAAATCCGTGTGGCTGTCGGGAAGCACCCGCTTGACGGTGCCCTCGCCCGGTCCCTGCCCGAGCCATCCGCCACGCACGATGGCGTCGAGCGCGCGGTCGACCTGGTAGGTGTCGCCTTCCCCGGTCAGGAAGCGGTCGACGCGCCCGGCGACATGCGGAAACGTCACATAGGCACCGAAGGCGCCCGCCACGCCGATCCCGCCGAGGAACAGGATCCAGATCCAGGGAAGTCCGGCGAGGAAGAACATGATGCCCCAGGTCGCCGTCACGAGCATCGTCTGGCCGAGGTCAGGCTGGGCGACCAGGAGCGCGACGACCAGCCCCAGCAGGATGATGGCGAAGAGGTTGCCCGGAATTTCCGGGTTCTTGGCGTGCTCGGAGAACATCCAGGCGCATATGATCACAAAGGCCGGTTTCAGGTATTCCGAAGGCTGGATGGAAACCCCGAACAGGTAGATCCAGCGACGCGAGCCCTTGACTTCGATCCCGAAGAAGAGCGCGGCGACCATCATCAGCAACGAACCGATGAGCATCAGGAGAGCGATGCGGCGGATGTTCCTGGGACTGAGGAAGGAGACCCCGATCATGGCCAGGAGCGCGGGAACCATGAACACGATCTGCCGCGTGACGAAATGGTTGCTTTCCAGGCCGATACGCTCCGCGACCGCAGGGCTTGCGGCAAACGATAGCACGACGCCCAGCACCATGAGAACGATGAACGCCGACAGGAGCCAGCGGTCGACGGTCCACCACCAATCGGAAACCTGTCCTCGTTCTGCGCGGCTAACCATGGCTTTGCTCCCCGATGCTGGTGGCATTCCCTAGCGAAAGAACGGCCTCGCGAAAGGCGTCTCCACGCGTCTCGAAATTTCGGAACTGGTCGAAACTGGCACAGGCGGGCGACAGCAGGACAACGCCGCCGCCGGCAGCCGCATCGGCCGCCGCATGCGCGACGGCAACCGCAAGGGTGCCGGATATCTCGAAGGGCACCGCATCGCCAAGCGTCGCGGCGAATGCCGGGGCCGCTTCCCCGATCAGGTAGGCCTTGGCCACCCGGGGAAAGAAGGGGCGAAGCGCCTCGATCCCGCCGCTCTTGGGCAGTCCCCCGGCAATCCAGTGAACCCGCTCGAACGACGACAGCGCCGGCGCGGCGGCCTCGGCATTGGTTGCCTTGGAATCGTTGATGAACAGAACGCCTTCGCGGGTTCCGACTTGCTCCATCCGGTGCGCAAGTCCGGGAAAGCTCTGCAATCCGGCACGAATGTCATCTTCACCCAGGCCGATCGTCAGGCAGGCCGCAACGGCTGCAAGCGCATTCTGGGCATTGTGCCGCCCGCGCAGCGATCCGATCCCCTCCAGCGAGGCGATCCGGCGTTGCTGGCCGTTCTGGGCCAGCAGGACATCGGGCCCGTCACAGAACAGGCCGTGCCCCAGATGCTTCGTCACGGAAATGGGAACCACCCGCCTGCCTGCCGCTTCCAGGCGGCCGGCGATTGCGTTGCACCAGTCATCGTCCACGCCGATGATGGCGGTTTCGCTTCCGGCGACGAGCCGTTCCTTGATGCTGGCGTAGTGTTCCATCGATCCGTGCCGGTCCAGATGGTCCGGCGTCAGGTTGAGCAGGATCCCGGCGCTCGGATCGAGCGATGGCGCCAGGTCGATCTGGTAGGAGGAACACTCCACGACGTAGTGACGCTGCGGCTCCGGCGGATCCAGCGTCATGATGGCGCGGCCGATATTGCCGCCCATCTGCGCATCGCGGCCGGAGGCGGCAATGAGATGGGCAATCAGCGCCGTGGTTGTGGATTTCCCGTTTGTCCCGGTGATCGCGATGAACGGCGCCGTCGGAGCGCGGCGCTTTCGTTCCCGGACGAAAAGTTCGATGTCGCCGATGACAGGCACGCCCGCAGTGGCCGCGAGATCGACGGTCCAGTGGGGTTTCGGATGCGTCAGCGGAACGCCCGGGGAAAGCACCAGAGCTTCGAAACCCGACCAGTCCGCACTGCGCAGGTCTGCCGTCACGATACCCTCGGCATCGGCCTTCGCAACACTGTCCGGGTTGTCGTCCCAGCACACGACCGACGCACCGCCGCTCGCCAGCGCCCGGGCCGTGGCAAGGCCAGAGCCGCCCAGTCCGAACAGAGCGATCTTGCTGCCGGAAAACGACGTGGCCGCGATCATTTGCCTACCTCAGCTTCAGGGTCGACAGGCCGACGAGGGCGAGAATGAACGCGATGATCCAGAACCGGACCACGACCTGGCTCTCCGTCCAGCCCATCTTCTCGAAATGATGGTGGATCGGCGCCATGAGGAAGACCCGCTTGCCGGTCAGCTTGAAGGAGGCAACCTGGATGATCACGGACAGGGCCTCGACGACGAAGAGGCCGCCGATGATGCCGAGTACGATTTCGTGTTTCGTGGCCACCGCGATCGTTCCGATCAGCCCTCCCAGCGCCAGCGAGCCCGTGTCCCCCATGAAGATGGCGGCCGGCGGCGCATTGAACCACAGGAACCCGAGACCCGCACCGATGACCGCGCCGAGCACCACGGCGAGTTCGCCCGTGCCCGGCACGAAATGGATCTGCAGGTAATCCGCGAAGATCGCGTTGCCCGAAACGTAGGCAATCACGCCGAAGGATGCCGCCGCGATCATGACCGGCATGATGGCAAGTCCGTCGAGGCCATCGGTGAGGTTCACCGCGTTGCCGGCGCCGACGATGATGATCGCGCCGAACGGGATGAAGAAGAGACCGAGATCAAGCAGCCAGTCCTTGAACACCGGAAAGGCCAGCGACGACGAGAATGGCTGCTGCCCGGCCTGCATGATCACCCAGCAGGCGATGCCGGCGATCAGGAATTCGGCGCCGAGCCGGGCCTTGCCGGAAAAGCCGAGGTGCGACTGCTTGGTCACCTTCAGGTAATCGTCGTAAAACCCGATGATCCCGAAGGCGAGCATCACCAGCAGGACCACCCAGACATAGACCGACGAAAGGTTTGCCCAGAGCATGGTGGAAATGATGATGCCGAACAGGATCATCAGCCCGCCCATGGTCGGGGTGCCGGCCTTCTTGAAGTGCGTCTGGGGACCGTCGGCACGAATCGGCTGACCCTTGCCCTGGCGGACGCGCAGCGAATTGATGATCCGCGGCCCGAACAGGAAGACCAGCACCGCCGACGTGATCAGCGCTCCGCCGGTTCTGAACGTGATGTAGCGGAAGATGTTGAAGGCAGAGACCTGGTCGGTCAGATCCACCAGTTGGAAGAGCATCGTTCAGCCTCCACCCGCCGCAGCGTCCGGCACCCCGTCGTTCGCCGGGGCATGGGATTTCAGGATGGCGTCGACGATCTTCGAGAAGCCGATGCCGTTGGAAGATTTGATCATGATGACGTCGCCGGGTCCGATCCGTTCGCCGAGCGCATCGCGCAGTGCTTCGGCGGTCTCGAACCAGTCGGCCGGCTGATCCTCCGGAAGCGCTTCCTTCAGAGCCTTCATCTCCGGTCCGGCAAGGAGGATGCTGTCGGGCGCCGCCGTCGCGAGGGGTCCGGCGAGCTCTGCGTGCAGCTTCGCCGCGTGTTTCCCCAGTTCCAGCATGTCGCCCAGAACGGCGATACGGCGTCCTTCACTGCCGGCAGGCGTGGCCGCCAGCACGGCCAGCGCCGCGCGTACCGAGGCCGGATTGGCATTGTAGCTCTCGTCGATCACCGTGAACGTGCCGCCGGCAGGATGGCGCAGCACATGGCGCCGCCCGCGTCCGGCTTCCGATGCAACGGTCGACAGTGCCCTGGCCGCCTTGCCGATATCGGCTCCGGTCAGGTGCGCAGCGCCGAGAACGGCGAGCGCATTCTGCACGATATGACGGCCCGGAGCACCGGTGCGCAGCTTCACCATTTCCGCCCCGACACGGGCCTTGATGTCCGATCCGAGCGCATCGAGGTGGCAGTCGGTCAGCCGGTAGTCGGCCTTCGCATGTTCTCCGAAGGACAGCACGTGCTCGACCCCCGCGTCATGCGCCAGCTTGTCGAGCAGCTTGTACTTGCCGTCGTCGCGATTGATGAGGGCATACCCCCCCGGCACGATCCCGGAAAAGATCTCCGCCTTGGCATGGGCGATCTCGTCGAGGTTCTTGAAATGCCCAAGGTGTGCCGCGCCGATCATCGTCACGATCGCCACATGGGGCTGAACCAGGCCGACCAGCGGCGTGATTTCGCCGGGGTGGTTCATGCCGATCTCGAAGACCCCGAATGCGGTGTCTTCCGGCATCCTTGCCAGCGAAAGAGGCACGCCCCAGTGGTTGTTGAACGATTTCGACGATGCGTGGACGCTGCCGGAGGGCGCAAGGGCGGCCCGAAGCATTTCCTTCGTGGTCGTCTTGCCCGCCGAACCGGTCACCGCGAGGATCTGGCCCTTGCATCGCGCCCGGGACGCGGCCGCCAGGCGCCCGAGCGCCTCTAGCACGTCATCGACAACGATCATCCCGATTTTGAGCCGTCCGAGCGCCGGGAGTTTCGCTTCCGACACCACCATCAGGCCGGCGCCCGCAGCCATGGCGGCGGTCGCGAAATTATGACCGTCGAACTTCTCGCCCTTGATCGCGAAAAACGCTTCGCCCGCCGACAATGTCCTCGTGTCGATGGAAAGGCCCTTGACGCCTGCGGGAAGGTCGCCGAAAGGGCGCCCCTCCATTGCCTCGACCATGGCTTCGGCTGTCCACAACCAGGTCAAGATGCCTCCTCCTGCAATGCGTTGGCCACTTCCTCGTGGTCGGAAAAATGGTGTGTCTCGGAACCGACGGTCTGCCCGACTTCATGCCCCTTGCCGGCCACGATCAGCGTGTCGCCCTTGCCGAGCATGGACACCGCCTCCCGGATGGCCTTGCGCCGGTCACCGATCTCGATGGCGCCGGGCGCGGCGGCAAGGATCTGCGCCCGGATGGTGGACGCCTCTTCCGAGCGCGGGTTGTCATCGGTCACGATCACGACATCGGCGAGACGGGTCGCGATGGCGCCCATGATCGGGCGTTTTCCGGTGTCCCTGTCGCCGCCGCAGCCGAAGACCACGACCACACGGCCGGTCGTGAAAGGCCGGACCGCCTCCAGGACGTTTTCCAGCGCTTCCGGCTTGTGCGCGTAGTCCACGTAAGCCTGGGCGCCGGCCCGCGAATGCCCGACGAGATCCAGCCGCCCCGGCGCACCCTTCAGGCTTTCAAGCGCCTTCATGGCCGTCGCAGCAGGTGTGCCGGTGGCAATCGCCAACCCCGCGGAGACAAGCGCGTTGGCGATCTGGAAGTCACCCGCCAGCGGCAGCGCGATTTCATGGGTCTCCCCGGCATGAACGATTTCCGCGTGCTGACGGAACCGCTCGTGCTCGGCACGCTTGAGGCACAGGTAATCGCCCTTGCGCCCCACCGTCAGAACATCCAGCCCCGCGCTCCGCGCCGCCGTGATCGTACGGTCCGACCAGGCGTCGTCGGCAAAGATCACCGCCGGCGCACCTGTTGGCAAAAGCGTATCGAACAGCCGCATCTTGGCGGCGTGATAAGCCTCGACTGTCGGGTGGTAGTCCATGTGGTCGCGGCCGAGATTGGTGAAGCCTCCGGCGGATAGCCGGACGCCGTCGAGGCGCCGCTGGTCGAGGCCGTGACTGGAGGCCTCCATCGCACCGTGCGTGACGCCGGCCTGCGCAAGTTCGGCAAGCAGCTTGTGAAGCGCAACCGGATCCGGGGTCGTCAGCGACCCGTACTCGTCGCGACCGGGCGCTACCACGCCGGTGGTGCCGATCGATGCGGCCGCGTAGCCCGCATGATCCCAGATCTGTCGGGTGAAAGCCGCCACCGAGGTCTTGCCGGCGGTTCCGGTAACGGCCACCATCGTTTCCGGTTGCGCGCCGTAGAAGCGGGCAGCCGCCATGGCGAGACTGTGCCTGGCATCGGCCACGCGGATCACAGGGATATCGAGACCGTCGAGGGCGGCATGGTCATCGGCAATCACCGCAACCGCGCCGCGGGTGGCCGCATCACGGGCAAATTTCGCGCCGTCGGCCTTGCTGCCGGCGAGCGCGGCAAACAGATCTCCCTGCGTCACCTGGCGGGAATCGGCACGGATCCCCTTCACTTCGGTCCTGCCGGTTTCGGCCGGAACACCGGGCAACAGGTCGACGAGGTCCTTCAATAACATTGCCATTCAATCTCTTATGCACCGCGGAACAGGGCCCGCCAGCGCAGAATCAGCGGTAGGAGGCGAGCAAAGCCCCACTTTCATGACCGAATTCGGGCTTCACGCCAAGAAGTGCGGCCGATCGCCGGATGATGTTGCCGACCGTGGGCGCCGCATTCATGCCCGCCGTGGCGCCCACGCCGGGGTGCTCAGGCTTCGGTTCATCGATGATCACCAGCACGACGTATTGCGGATCATAGATCGGGAATCCGGACAGGAAGGCATTGAACCGCTTGCTGGACGAATAGCGGCCGTTGACGACCTTTTCCGCGGTTCCGGTCTTCCCGCCCACGAAATAGCCGGGAACGGCCGCCCGCTTGCCGGAGCCCTTCTCGACATTGAGGCGGAACAGGTACCGCATTTCCCGGCTCGTACGCTCCGAAACGACCGTCTTGGCGATCGCATCCGCCTCCTCGCGGGTACGCGGCAGCAGGGTCGGTTCGATCAGCTTGCCCCCGTTCAGAAGCGCGGCCGCGGCCACCGCCGTCTGCAGCGGCGTCGTCGCCATGCCATGGCCGAACGAGATCGTGATGGAATTGAGCTGCTTCCAGACCTTCGGCTCCGTGGGCGTCGCCACCTCGGGCAGTTCAAGCTGGACACGGTCGAGGAGGCCGATGCGTTTCAGAAATTCGCGGTGACCGTCGACGCCGATCTTTTCGGCCATCTTGGCCGTTCCGATGTTGGAGGAATAGATGAAGATTTCCGGCACCGAAAGCGCCCGGTGCTTGCCGTGGAAGTCGTGGATGGTGAAGCGCGCGATCCGGATCGGACGTGATGCATCGAAGTGATCGTGGATCGAGACCTGGCCGGAATCCAGCGCCATCGCGGTCGTGAACGCCTTGAAGGTCGACCCCATCTCGTAGACGCCTGCCGACATGCGGTTCAGGCGGTCCTTGTCATTGGCGTTGAACGGGTTGTTCGGGTTGAAGTCGGGCAGCGAAGCCATGGCCACGATCTCGCCCGTATGCACGTCGAGAACCACCGCACCGGCCGCGATGGCCTTGAAGCGGGCCATCGCATCTTCCAGTTCGTCGCGGACGATATGCTGCACCCGTTCGTCGATCGACAGTTTGAACGGCGCCAGGTCGTCGGCGGTCGCCAGGCCGGCATTGCGCAGGTCGGCCAGCCCCTGGCTGTCGATGTACTTCTCCATCCCGGCGATGCCCTGGTTGTCGATGTTGACCAGCCCCAGGATGTGGGCCGCGGTCGGACCGCCGGGATAGAAACGCCGCTTCTCGGCCCTGAAGCCGATGCCGGGGATGCCAAGTTGGTGGATCCTGGCCTTCTGCGCCGGCGTCAGTTCGCGCTTCAGCCAGACGAAACCGGCATCGCTTTTCAGGCGGCGATAGGTCTGTTCGTAGTCGAGATCCGGCAGCACCGTGGCCAGTTGCTCGATAGCCTCGTCCGCATCGACAATATTGCGCGGCTCCGCGTAGAGCGACGCCGTCGTGATATCGGTTGCCATGACCTGCCCGTTGCGGTCCACGATATCGGGACGGGACGCCTGCTGATGGGCGATCGATGGCCCGCCTTCCCTGGGCTGTTCCATGGCCAGCATGGCCAGGCGGCCGCCGATCACCGCGTAAATGCCCAGGAACACCGACATCGTCATCAGCACGCGCTGGCGGGCGCGTCCGCCGGAAAACTTTCTCGCGCCCTGCACGACAATGCCCGTTTCCGTGTCCTGGCTGGCCGCCGGTTTGCGCGAAAGGAGGGGTCTGATCATGGCTTCACCGCACCCGTCTTGATGCCGTCGGCCCCGGCGGGCACCGCAGCCTCCCTCATGTCGGTGTCATCGCCCGGCACCCCGGCCGGGCGCGGGGGCAGCGATGCGATATCGCCCACCTGGGTCGGTTCGATCTGCTCGAGACCCAGCTGCTGCTCGAACTTGTCAGCCATGATCTGGATGCGGGAAGGCTGCGTCAGCAGCGCCCAGTCCGCGTTCAACACGTCGATCGTGTCTTCCTCGTGCCGGATCTGCTCGGCGATCGAACGAATGCTCCGCTTGACGGATTCTGTTTCGTGCTTCGTCTCGTAGGTGAAGGCGGCTGCTGCCACCATCGCCGCTATCAGCAACATGTCGAAGGTTCTGAACATCGGCGGTCCTATCGCTCCATGGTCCCGTCTGCCAAAGGCAGTCTGGGAAGTCCGAAGATTGAAAAGTCATTCGTGCCGGCTGGCGCTTCCGTGCGGACGGCCGCCCGAAGCTTGGCCGAACGGGCGCGCGGATTGCTTTCCGCCTCCGCGGCCGAAGCGGCCACGACGCTGCCGGCCTTGGCAAAGGTCGCCGTGGAAACAGGCGTCTCCGGCAGGTGGCGCGAACCGCCTCCCGACCCGGACCGCGCCTGGAGAAACTTCTTCACGATCCTGTCTTCCAGCGAATGGAAGGAGACGACAACGAGCCGCCCGCCCGGCTTCAGCGCTCGTTCCGCGGCAAGAAGGGCGCGGGCCAGTTCGCCAAGCTCGTCGTTGACGAAGATCCGCAGGGCCTGGAACACGCGCGTCGCCGGATGGATCTTGTCCCGCGGGTTCCTTCCGACGACCGAGACGACCGCGTCGGCAAGATCGAGCGTCCGCTCGAAGGGCCGGTCAGCCCTGCGGCGCTCGATGGCGCGCGCGATCCGCCCGGCATGGCGTTCCTCGCCGAGAAAGGAAAAGATACGCGCCAGGTCCCCGGCCTTGAACCGGTTCACAACGTCGGCGGCCGTGACGCCGGACTGGGCCATGCGCATGTCGAGCGGACCGTCCTGCCGGAAGGAAAACCCGCGCTCAGCCTGATCCAGTTGCATGGACGACACCCCGATATCCAGCACGACGCCGTCCAGCGGCACCCCTGAAAGAACATCGAGCCCCGAAAAGGCGCCGGCTTCGAATCGGAAGCGGTCGCCGAATTCCCGGCTGAACGTGACTGCCACCGCCAGCGCAGCAGGGTCGCGGTCGATCGCGATAACATCGGCGCCGGTAGCAAGGATCGCGCGGGAATAACCGCCCGCACCGAAGGTCCCGTCGCAGATGATCGAACCGGGTCCCGGCTGCAACGCGTCGAGGACCTCGTCGAGCATGACGGGGACGTGCGGCGCACCGTCACCGGGACTGCCTGGCTGGTGTTTGCTGACGGGCATCAGGCCATGTCCTCCGCAACCGGACCGCGGGCCCGGGCCGTCATGTCCTGCCGCAGCTTCAGAAGCCGGGTCCGGACCTGTTCGCGATGGGTTGCGAATTGCTGAGGTTCCCAGAGCTGGAAGAATTGCCCGCGCCCGACAAAGGCGACGTCCGTCGTGATCCCGGTATGGTCGCGGATGAAATCCGGCACCGTGATCCGCCCCTCGGCATCCACTTTCACGAAAGCACCATCCCCATGGCAGAAGAAGGACATGTCGTCCGCCGTCTGCAGGAACGGGTCCTCGTTGGCGAGCCTGGCTTCGTAGCGGTCCAGCAGATCGAGACCACCCATGTCGATGGCCGGCACGTCGAGGGCACGCAGCGCGTAGAGTTCCTGGAAACCCCGCTTCTGGACAACGGCCCGAAAATGCGCGGGCACGGAAACGCGCCCTTTCGCATCGATCCGGTTTACCGCGTTCGATAGAAAACGGTCCATTCCCCTCCCGGCCCGGATAGCCCGGCCGGTCCTCTGTCAATCCGCGTTCGGCAGGTATGTCCCCCTGCTCGTCTTGGTCGCCGTAAACGCCTGTGTTTCCAATGCAAAAAGTCAACCGCCGGGTGCCGCACCCGGGCGGAGGATCATTCCGCGAACTGAAAACTGAAACAGACTGGCGATGTGAGTTTTTGGGTACCATGGGACATCTTGGGCGTCAATGGGATTTACCGCCCCTGCCCCGTCCCGGAGACGATTGCACGGCCGGCATTGGAACTCGTCTGTCATGGTTTATGACGGCTTAAGATTAAGGAACCGTTAGGCATTCCCTTCACGGCCGCATCTTGCTCCGCACGGCCGTCGGCCCTAGGAGTTGACGGACAGTGCAAGCCGGCCTTCCGGCAGGGAGACGAAATGACGGATTCTGCAGAAAGCCGCGCCGCGCGGCTTCTTCATCTCAGGGCGCAAACCATGTCCAAGGGCGATCCTGTTGCCCTGCCGCTCACCATGGCATCGATGTATCACCTGCCGGGAGATCCGGCCGGTTTCGCCCAGTACGGACGCTTCTCCAACGCCACCTGGGAGCATGTCGAGGGCGCGCTGGAACTGCTGGAGAACGCACCGTCCGTGATTTTTCCTTCCGGCATGGGAGCCATCGCCGCCGTCTTCTACAGCACGCTGCGCCAGGGCGACCGTGTGCTGTTGCCATCGGACGGCTACTACACCACGCGGGTGCTGGCGGATCGCTTCCTCACCCCGCTCGGCATCGCCTTTGATACGCGCCCGACCGCGAGCTTTCTCGACGGCGGGTTTTCCGGCTACCGCATGGTCTTCATCGAAAGCCCTTCGAACCCGGGCCTCGACATCTGCGATATTGCCGCCGCCGCCAGGCAGGCAAGAGAGGCAGGCGCGCTGACGGTGGCCGACAACACCACGATGACGCCGCTTGGCCAGCAGCCGCTCGATCTCGGTTGCGACCTGGTGCTTGCATCCGACACGAAGGCCATGAATGGCCATTCCGATGCCCTCTTCGGTCATGTCGCCACGCGCAACGAAGCCCTGCTGACAGCGCTGAAGGACTGGCGCAAGCTTTCGGGCGCCATTCCCGGCCCCTTCGAGGCATGGCTGGTCCATCGCGGGATGGAAACACTCGAAGTCCGGTTTGACCGGATGTGCCGGACTGCCGGCGTGATCGCCGAGCGGCTGGCCGGCCACGCCGCCGTCCGGACCATCCGCTACCCGGGCCTGCCGTCAGATCCAGGGCACGCTCTTGCAGCCAGTCAGATGAGCCGCCACGGCTTCCTGATCGGGCTGACCCTGGCCAGCGAACAGGCAGCGGAACGGTTTATCAGCCATTGCCCGATGATCCAGCCGGCGACGTCCTTCGGTGGCGTCCACACGTCGGCCGAGCGGCGGGCCCGCTGGGGCGACGCCGTTGACCCGGGATTCGTGCGCCTGTCCATCGGCTGCGAGCCGGCGGAAGAACTCTGGCATGCGCTCGATGAAGCCCTGAACACAGCCGGATGATCAGAAAAAGGTGTCAGCCGGCCTGTAAGCCGGGTTCTGTATGGCCCATGTCCCGAGGGGCATGAACGTGGCGACCATTCCTCTGGGATGTCCGTTGCCGGACACCTCGAGCAACCTACCCGGATGACTGGAGCCGGAAACAGCCCCGGCTTTCGCCGCGTCATCCCTATTCGGTCTTGCTCCCGGTGGGGCTTGCCATGCCGCCGACATTGCTGCCCGCGCGGTGGGCTCTTACCCCACCCTTTCACCCTTGCCCCGCCGCCGTTCAGGCCTTCATCGCCTGCACTCTGGCAGGCCGGAAGGGTGGCGGGGCGGTTTGCTTTCTGTGGCGCTTTCCCTGGGGTTTCCCCCGCCGGGCGTTACCCGGCACCGTGTTTCCATGGAGCCCGGACTTTCCTCGACTGCGGCCTTTCGGCACCTGCAGTCGCGGCCGCCCGGCCGGCTGACATCGCCTCCTTAGCCGCTTGTCGGCAGCGTTCCAAGAAAAAACCCGCCGGCACCGGGCCGGCGGGTTTTTCCAGCGTCCTCGCGGCCGGTTACATGTAGCGCTTCACCTTGGCGCAGTAGCGGGCCGAGACCGGGTTCATCCGCTTGGCGCCATGCCCTGCATTGTACTTGAGGATCGTGCCGCAAACGGACCCGCCGCCCAGCTTGTGTGCCATGGCCAGGTACTTCATGCCGAACTTGATGTTCGTTTCGGGATGATAGAGGCCCTTCGCGGAACCGCTGTAGCCCATCATCCGGGCCGTCGACGGCTTCACCTGCATCAGCCCGATCTCGCCGGCCGAACCGCGCGCATTGGCCCGGTAGTTGCTCTCGACCCGGATCACGGCATGGGCCAGTTGGGACGGAACCCCGTACTTGGCCGCGTACTGGTTGATCAGCGAGGAATACTTCCGGCCGGTCACGGGCTTTGCATAGCCCGCCGAAACCGTATGGGTGCTTTCCTTCGTGACATGCTTGACCGAGCCGGTCTTGATGCTCCGGTCGACGGCGACCTTGTGGCGATAGTAGGACGCACCCGCCCTGTCCGACTCCGCGTTCGCCGGAGAAATGGCGGCAAAAAGAACCATCCCCGCGACCGTGGCCGCAGCGGCAAGAAACCTGTTTTTCATAGTACCCCGATTTGGTTTGTGTGCCGGCAAGACGTTGCCGGCTGCCCTGAAAACAACAGTGGTGGGAAAGGCGCGGCCGCACCGCTCAACCTTTCATGGAGCGCTTCTCGCGGCGGCGGACGGCGCGAGTATGGCGAGTCCAATCACGTTTCACGACGAATTGTTTCGCACTGCAGCAAGATATTGTTTTATATTGTTTTTCCACACCACCAAGGGCAAGCCGCTCGACGGACCCCGGCGACTGAACCGCCACTTTCAGGGCAATCAGGGCAGCCGCCACAGGGCCGATCACGCGAATTGGACACGCAGAAGCCCGCCGGGTTGCCGCCCGGACACCGGTTTCACCGCCTTGCCTGAAGGAGAGAACCACCGCCCGTCGAGGCTGCGCGGGATCGTCCGGCCAGCATGGCCGTCACATGTAGCGCTTGACCTTTGCGCAGTAACGCCTCGAAACCGGGTTCATCCGCTTGGCGGCATGCCCTGCATTGTACTTGAGGATCGTGCCGCAGATCGTTCCGCCACCCAGTTTGTGGGCCTTGCCCAGGTATTTCATCCCGAACTTGATGTTGGTCTCCGGGTGAAACAGTCCCCTGGCCGATCCGTGGTATCCCATCAGCCGTGCGGTCGAGGGCTTCACTTGCATCAGTCCGATCTCGCCGGCCGATCCGCGCGCGTTGGCGCGATAGTTGCTCTCGATGCGAACGATCGCATGGGCAAGCTTCGGCGGAACGCCGTATTCAGCGGCATAGTGTTCGATCAGCGCCGAGTACTTGCGACCGGCGACCGGCAAGGCATATCCGGCAGAAACATTGTGGTTCAGTTCTTCGGAGTGATGCTCGCCGGATTGGTTGACGACCACATATCCCCGTTCGATGGATGAAACAGAGCCGGGTTCCGCATACGCCTGCGCTGCGGAAAACGACACGCCTGCCGCGACGGCAATCGCCATCGCCCGGTAATTGAAAATCTTCATGTTGCCCCGGTCTTGGTACTCGTATGCCGGCTATCGCGCTCAAGCCGGCGACACTCTCCTTTGATCAAAAGGTGCGGCGCACACTCCGCTCAACCTTTCGGCGAGGGTTATGGACGAAACCGGACGGCAAGGGCAAGCCACGCGCGATCACGTTTCACGACAGAACATTTCGCACTGCAGCATAATAAACTGAATTATGAAAAGGCGTCAGGAAGACGATCCAGAAGCGCTTCGAGTGTCTTCACGGTCGACGGGTCGGCGATGCCATCGACCTTCCGGGCCCGGTACCGGCGCTGGAACGCCGTGACGCAATCGCGTGTGCGCTCATCGAAGTTCCCGCTGATATCCACGCCGTAGCCCACGAGCGCAAGCATCGATTGCAGCTTTTCCACAGCTTCGCCCTTGGCTCCGGCCTGCAACAGGTCACCCTTATCAATGGCGGCCGGTTCGACGTAGATGCACAGGCCCGCATCGGCGAGCCGTGACCATGGGAATTTCTCGCCCGGATCGCATTTCCGGCCCGGTGCCACGTCCGAATGGGCGAGAACGTTTTCCGGATGAATGCCGTGACGCTGCACGATGCCCCTTGAAAGATCGATGACGGCATCGATCTGGGCTTGCGGGAATTCGGGCAGTTCGCCCGCATGGCCGGGGTTCACGATCTCGATACCGATCGAGGCCGAATTGATATCGGTTTCGCCGGCCCAGTAAGCCGCGCCGGCGTGCCAGGCGCGGTCTGCCTCACGCACCATTTGCACGATCCGGCCGTCTTCGTGGACGATGTAGTGGCAGGATACGTTGCTGGCAGGGTCGCAAAGCCAGCTCTCGGCGGCCTCGCCGGTCTCCATGCCGGTGTAATGGAGCAGGAGAATGGTTGGCGCCTTGTTGTCGCGGCGTGGTCCGAAGTTGGGCGAGGTACGCACGTCGGCACCCGCATGATCGGGCCTGAATCCGGTCATGCGGTGGCCAGTTCCTTTTCGATCGCGGCGTAGGCTGCATTGATGGCAGCCATGCGATCATGGGCGATCACGATGAACTCCTCCGGCATCCCGCGGGCGATCAGCCGGTCCGGATGGTTTTCCCGAACCAGTTCGCGGTAGCGCTGGCGAACGAGTGTGAAGTCCACGCCCCGCTCGAGTCCGAGAACCGTGTAGGGATCGCTCTCGCCGAGATCGACATGCCGGGCCGAGATCCGCCTGAACCCGTGATCGTCGAAGCCGAAAATGTCCGAGACGCGCTTCAGGAAAGCCATCTCGTCCTCGTGCACCACGCCGTCCGCCTTGGCGATATGGAAGAGCCCGTCGAGGATGTCTTCCATCACCGGGCATCCCGGCTCGCCGGCGCCGCACAGCGACGACATCTGGCGCGCGTAGGATTCGTAGCCGGAGATATCCTGCTTGGCGAGATCGTAGAGACGGGAGACGTTACGCCGTTCGGAGTCAGGCACATGGAAGATCTGCTGAAAGGCACGGACCTCGTCCTGCGTGACAACGCCGTCCGCCTTCGCCATTTTGGCCGAAAGCGCGATCATCGCGATGGAAAAGGCAACGTTGCGCCGCGTCTCGGGATCGCCCTCGAACACGGTGCGCACGGCATCCACGACTCCGGTCAGCGCACCGGTTGAGATGCGCGACACGAAAGTTCCGAGTTTCGTCCAGATAGACATGACCCTGTCTAGGCGATCCGTCTCGCGAGGAAAAGGGAGGCTGTTCAGGATTTGATCCTGAAAGGTTTCGCCACCTATGGCAAGACCGCGGCCACGATATCGGGATCCGGCCGCAGGCACACCACTCCGTCACCATCCATGACGAGGATGTCGCCAGGGCGGACGATGGCGCCGCCGATCAGGACCGGGACATGTTCGGCTCCTTCACCAGCCTTCGCGCTCTTGCGCGGCGCGGTTCCGAGCGCCTTGATGCAGACGGCTTCGGCAAGGCACTCATGCGCATCCCGAACGGCGCCGTCGATCACGACCCCCGCCCACCCGTTTCCGGCGGCCAGCTTTGCCAGGTTGCCGCCAAGCAGCGCAGAGCGCAACGAACCGCCGCCCGCGACGACAAGGATACGCCCCTCCCCCTCGGTTTCCAGCATCGCGCGGACCTGGGCGTTGTCTTCGAACACCAGCAACGTTGCCGCACGCCCTGCGGCCCCGCTTCGGCCGCCGTAGTCATTCCAGGCGAGTGCCAGCGAACGGCAACGGTTTTCGTAGGCGTCGCTGAGATCGGTCGTATGCAGTGTCATCTTTGCCTTCCAGGCTTCAGGTCAGGAACCGGTCAGATGCTCGCCGCAGCCCGGGCAGCCTGGTCATACTGTCCGGAGAGCACCCGCATCAGGGCAGCAAGCTCCGAGAGCCGCTTCTCGTCAAGCCCGAGCTGCTTCATGCCCGAGACCAGGAGAGCCTCGCGAACCTCGCGGTATTTCAGGCACAGCGCTTCACCCGCTGCCGTGATGCGCACGGTCTTCTCCTTGCCGCGCCGTCCCGCCTCGACCAGCTTCTGGCCTTCGAGCTTTTTCAGCGCATAGGTGACCACGTGGGTATCCTCGATGTTGAACATCATGGTCAGTTCGCTGAGGCTCTTGTCGCGGGCACGGTGGTTGACGGCATGGAGGATCTGCACTTCCATGGCGGATAGCCCCTCGCCGCCGGCAGCCGCCATGCAACGGGCGATCCAGCGGTGATAGGCATTGGTCTGGATGACGAGTGCGAATTCCATTTCGGACAGGGCCGGCATCGCTCCGTCCGCCAGGTGCGCCGCAGAAACGACCGGGATCGCGGCCTCTTGTCCATGCTGTCGTCTGGTTTTTTCAGCCATACTCATACCAACATTTTATCGATATTTTGTTGACATTATGCAATCATCATGGCCTATCCTGCGCCAGGACGCAATGCGCGTTCATGGCCAGGCAAGATCAGGGAAACGGACATGACCGAAGGCAAGTGGGATTTCTGGATCGACCGCGGCGGCACGTTCACCGATGTCATTGGCCGTGCACCGGACGGCTCGCTGCATCCGCGCAAGCTGCTGTCCGAAAACCCGGAAGCCTACCGCGATGCCGCCATCCAGGGCATTCGCGACCTGCTCGGCCTCAAGTCGGGTGAACCGGTTCCGCCGGGCCGGATCGGCGATGTCAAAATGGGCACGACAGTGGCCACGAACGCGCTCCTGGAACGCAAGGGCGACCGGGTTGCCCTCCTCGTCACGAAGGGGTTTCGCGATGCGCTCCGCATTGCCTACCAGGCGCGGCCGGACATCTTCGCCAAGGAGATCGTCCTGCCCGAGCAGCTTTACGAGCGCGTGATCGAGATCGACGAACGCATCCTGGCCGACGGAACGACCGAAGCGACGCCGGATCCCGAGACGATCGAGGCGGCGCTGAAACAGATCAAGGCCGACGGGATCGATTCCGTGGCCATCTGCTTCATGCATGCCTGGAACTACCCCCAGCACGAGGAACTCGCCGCGGGTTGCGCGCGCAGGATCGGCTTCGGCCAGGTATCCGTCAGTCACCAGGTTTCGCCGCTGATCAAGTTCGTCGGCCGCGGCGACACGACCGTGGTCGATGCCTACCTGACGCCGATCCTCGGGCGCTACGTCCGCCAGGTGGCCGACGAACTGGGCGCTGACATCGGCGGCGACCAGCAGGACGCGTCCGACCGGCCCCGGCTGATGTTCATGATGTCGTCGGGCGGCCTGACGGCTGCCGACCTGTTCCAGGGCAAGGATGCGATCCTTTCCGGCCCGGCCGGCGGTGTTGTCGGCATGGTGGAGACGGCCCGCCTGGCCGGTTTCGACAAGGTGATCGGTTTCGACATGGGCGGCACCTCGACCGACGTCGCCCATTATGACGGCGACTACGAACGGGCCTTCGACACGGAAGTGGCAGGTGTGCGGATTCGCGCTCCCATGATGCGCATCCACACGGTGGCAGCCGGTGGCGGCTCGATCCTTCATTTCGACCAGGGCCGTTTCCAGGCCGGTCCCGATTCCGCCGGTGCCAATCCCGGCCCCGCCTGTTACCGGCGCGGCGGCCCGCTGGCCGTCACCGACGCCAATGTCATGCTGGGCAAGCTCCAGCCGGACCAGTTCCCGGCCATCTTCGGCCCTGACCAGAACCAGCCGCTCGATCGCGATGTCGTGGCAAGCCGGTTCGCCGAACTGGCCGCCCAGGCCCGGGACGGAAAATCGCCCGAGGAAGTCGCCGAGGGATTCGTCACGATCGCCGTGGAGAACATGGCGAACGCCATCAAGAAGATCTCCGTGCAACGCGGCTACGATGTGACCAGGTATCTCCTGAACTGCTTTGGCGGCGCCGGTGGCCAGCATGCCTGCATGGTGGCGGACGCCCTTGGCATGGAATCAGTCCTGATCCACCCGCTGTCCGGTCTTCTGTCGGCCTATGGCATCGGGCTTGCCGCGGTGTTCGCCTCGCGCCAGCAGGCACTCCTGAAGCCGCTTGGCGAGGCCGCCGTCTCCGAGATCCGCGACATCGCCGAACAGCTGCGGGACCAGGTTTTCGATGAACTCGCGGGGCAAGGCATCCCCGAGGATGCGATTGGCTGGCGCCCCCTCCTGCAGATCCGGTACGACGGGACGGACACGACCCTGCCGGTGGATTTTGCCGGGTATTCTCCCGAGGCGGCCAAGGCGGCCTTCGAATCCGCCCACAAGGCCCAGTTCGGCTTCATCTACGACGACAAGCCGCTGGTCATCGAAAGCCTGTCGGTGGAGGCGTCGGATATCCGGGATCCCGGCGGCATCGAACCCGAACTCGAGGTCGACGGCCGGGATTTCGAGACCGGCGAGACCCGCAAGGTCTTTTCGGGCGGGCGCTGGCACGACGCCAGGCTGGTGCGCCGGGAAAACATGACACCGGGCGCACGGCTGAAAGGCCCTGCCCTCGTCATCGAGGCCAACCAGACGATCGTTGTCGAGCCGGGCTGGCAGGCCGAGATCACGGCCCGCGACCACGTGCTCCTGCGCCGGATCGAACGGATGGAGCGCATGGCGGCCCTCGGCACGACCGGCGAGGACGGCAAGGGTGCCGACCCCATCCTGCTGGAAGTCTTCAACAATCTCTTCATGTCGATCGCCGAACAGATGGGCGTGACGCTGCAGAACACGGCCTACTCGGTCAACATCAAGGAGCGCCTGGACTTCTCTTGCGCCGTCTTCGACCGGACCGGTGCCCTGGTCGCCAATGCACCGCACATGCCGGTGCATCTCGGCTCGATGGACCGCTCCGTGGAAACCATCATCAAGCTCAACGAGGGCAGGATCCAGCCTGGCGACGTCTTCGCGCTGAACGCGCCCTACAACGGCGGAACCCACCTTCCCGACATCACGGTCGTCACGCCGGTTTTCGATGACGACGGCAGCGAGATCCTGTTCTGGACGGCCTCGCGCGGTCACCATGCGGATGTCGGCGGCTCGGCGCCGGGCTCCATGACGCCTTTGGCCACGACGGTCGACGAGGAAGGCGTGCTCATCGACAATTTCCGGCTCGTTGAAAAGGGCCGGTTCCGGGAGGCGGAACTCGTCGATCTGCTGACAGACCACCCCTTCCCCGTACGCAACGTGCATCAGAACGTCGCCGACCTGAAGGCGCAGATTGCCGCCAACGAGAAGGGCGTGGCCGAACTGCGCCGCATGGTGGCGAACTTCGGCCTCGACGTGGTCGAAGCCTACATGGGCCATGTCCAGGACAATGCCGCCGAGGCGGTACGCGAGGTCCTGTCGCGCCTTCCCGACGAGAGCGCCTATGACTACCCGACTGACACGGGTCAGACCATCAGGGTCCGGATCACCGTGGACCGGGAAAAGCGCGAGGCAACGGTGGACTTTACCGGCACCTCGTCTGTCATGAAGAACAATTTCAATGCACCCGAACCGGTCACCCGCGCGGCGGTCCTCTATGCCTTCCGCGTCATGGTCGAGGGCAACATTCCCATGAACGCGGGCTGCCTGCGTCCCATCAACATCATCATCCCGGATGGCTGCATGCTGCGTCCCGCCTACCCTGCCGCGGTGGTGGCCGGCAACGTCGAAACGTCACAGCATGTCACCAACGCGCTCTTTGCCGCCATGGGCGCACTCGCCAATGCGCAGGGGACGATGAACAATCTCACTTACGGCAACGACAGGCACCAGTATTACGAGACGATCTGTTCAGGCTCCCCCGCTGGCACGATGAATGACGGCCGCGGATTTGCCGGTACGTCGGGCGTTCACACCCACATGACCAATTCCCGCCTGACCGATCCGGAAATCCTCGAACTGCGTTTTCCCGTGGTGCTGGAAGACTTCCACATTCGCGAGGGCTCCGGCGGCAAGGGTCGCTGGAATGCCGGCGACGGAACCCGGCGAACCGTCCGTTTCCGCGAGAAGATGGATTGCGCCATCCTGTCCTCTCACCGCAACCGGCCGCCGCAAGGCATCGCCGGCGGCGGTGAAGGCCAGGTCGGCCTGACCCAGGTCCGGCGCCGCGACGGCTCCGTGGAAACCCTGAAAGCCTGCGATCAGACCATCCTGGAAGCCGGCGAAGCCGTTATCGTGACGACTCCGACGGCCGGCGCTTTCGGCAAACGCTGACCTGGGGCGATCTCGATCAAGGCGGGCAAGCTCGCCGTCTGTCATGGTAGCCTTCGCTTGCTCTCCGGACAGGGAACCGCCATGCCGCTCGAACACAGTCACGACGCTGATGCCATCGCGACGCGCCTCGCCGATGGCGGTCACCGGTCCTACCTGCGCGATTTCGTCTATGGCGGGATCGACGGGTCGGTGACGACCTTCGCCGTTGTCGCCGGCGTGGAAGGCGCCGGCCTCTCCTCCGGTGTCGTGCTCATTCTGGGCCTCGCGAACCTCGTGGCCGACGGCTTTTCCATGGCCGCCAGCAATTATTCCGGCACCAAGACGGAACTGGATGACCGGGACCGGATACGCGAAATCGAACAGAAGCATATCCGGCTTGAACCCGATGGCGAGCGGGAGGAAGTCCGCCAGATCCTTGCGGCCAAGGGCCTGTCCGGCACCACGCTGGAAGACGCGGTCGAGGCCGTGACGTCGGACCGGGAAACCTGGATCCGCCTGATGCTGACCGACGAATACGGCCTTTCGTCCGTGGATCCCTCGCCGCTGTCGGCCGCCGGTGTCACCTTCCTCGCGTTCCTGCTGTGCGGGATTGTCCCGCTGATCCCCTTCGCGTTTTCCCTTCCGTCCCCGTTCACGGTGTCCATTGTCATGACAGGTGCCGTATTCCTTTCCATTGGCGCGGCGAAGTCGCTGTGGTCGCTGGCACCCTGGTGGCGTTCGGCACTGGAAACCCTGTTGATCGGATCCGCCGCATCGTCGCTGGCCTACGTGGTCGGCGTCCTTCTGCAGGGGCTTGCCTGACGGCCGCATTGACGACGGGTGGATGGACATCGCTTCCATGTCCGGATATAGTTAAATCGATTTAATTATCTTCGGATTCTGTGGAAAAGCCATGCCTGCCAAGCGCAAAATCGCCCTGCTCACGGCTGGCGGCCTCGCCCCGTGCCTTTCGGCCGCCGTCGGCTGCCTCATAGAGCGCTACAGCGAGATCGCTCCCGAGATCGAGATCGTCGCCTACCGGTCCGGCTACTCCGGTCTGCTGAAGGGCGATATCCTGCCGGTGACGCCCCAGGTCCGCGCCAACGCCCGGGCGCTGCTGCACCACGGCGGCTCACCGATCGGCAATTCCCGCGTGAAACTGACCAACGCGCAGGACTGCGAAAAGCGGGGCCTCGTCAGGCCGGGAGAAAACCCGCTCGATGCAGCCGCACGCAGGCTGGAAGCAGACGGGATTACCATTCTCCACACGATCGGCGGCGACGATACCAACACGACGGCGGCCGATCTCGCGGCACACCTCAAGGCCGACGGATTCGACATGACGGTCGTTGGCCTGCCCAAGACGGTTGACAACGATATCATTCCGATCCGGCAGTCGCTGGGCGCCTTGACGGCCGCCGAAGTGGGCGCCCGCTTCTTCGATCACGTCTCCAACGAGCAGAGTGCAACGCCGAACACCTTCGTCGTGCATGAGGTCATGGGACGCCATTCTGGCTGGCTGACTGCCGCGACGCTGCGATCCTACAACGAGCGCATCGAAGGACGGGCCTATTGCGAGGGCCTGATGATGAACCACGCTCTCAAGGACGTTGATGCGGTCTACATCCCGGAAATGCCCTTCTACGCCGAAGGAGAGATAGAACGCCTGAGAAAGGCGATGAAGGATACCGGCTACGCGACCATCTTCGTGTCGGAAGGCGCCTGTGTCGATGAAATCGTCGCGGAGCGCGAAGCGGCCGGCGAGACCTTGCCGCGCGATGCTTTCGGTCATGTCCGGCTTGATGATGTCAAGGTAGGTGACTGGTTTGCAAGGCAATTCGCAAAGGCGATCGGTGCCGACAAGACGCTGGTCCAGAAATCCGGCTACTATGCCCGCTCTGCCCCGGCCAATGCGCAGGATCTTCACCTCATCAAGGGCATGGCCGACCATGCGGTAACCAGCGCGCTGGATGGCATTGCCGGCGTCGTCGGCCATGACGAGGGTCATGGCGGCCGCCTTCGGACGATTGAATTCGACCGCATCGCCGGCGGTAAACCGTTCGACCCGGAAGCCGGCTGGTTCCAGGATATCCTTGCGCGGACCGGGCAGGCCTGACAAGAGCCGATCCGGCTATTGCATGACGGCCTTTGCGAGCGCCGCGACCAGCGCCTGCGGCTTGTAGCCCAGGCTGGAAGGCGTCAGGCCCATGCGTACCACGACGAGATTGCGGGAAGGAACAACGGCAACGGACTGGCCGTCATGGCCCAGCATCCAGAATGCATCCTCCGGCAGATCGAAACCGGCGTCGGGGTTTTCGTCCTTCGGCGTGCCGCCTTCCGGCCCGACCAGCCAGACCTGGTGGCCGTATTCGTATCCGCCCCACGCCGTCTTTGAGGCCTCTTCCGGACTGGTCATCCAGGTCACGTAGTCGGGTGGCAGGAGCGCCTCCCCCTTCCATGTCCCGCCCTGGAGCAGGAACTGCCCGAAGCGGGCCCAGTCCCGCGGCGTGGCATAGAGATAGGAAGAACCGACGAACGTGCCGGATGAATCGGTCTCGAAGGTCGCACTGGCCATGCCGACGGGTTTGAACAGCGCCTCCCACGGATAGGAAATGGGCTGGCTCACCGCCCGCATCCAGACATCCGAAAGCATCACCGTGGTTCCGGATGAATAGTTGAACAACCGGTCGCCGTCCGGATTGCCGTGAACCGGATCATAGGGCTTGGAAGCGGCAAAGGCCGCCATGTCGCCTTCGAGATAGAGCATCCGTGTCACGTCGGATACGGCGCCGTAACCTTCGTTCCAGGCCAGTCCCGACGCCATGCCCATCATCGATGCCAGTGTGACCTTTGCGCGCTCGTCCTGTTTCCAGCCCTCGAACAGACCGGCCTGGTCGAGGCTCAGTTTTCCGCTTCCGACCACCGTGCCGATAATCGCAGCGGTGACGCTTTTCGTCATCGACCACCCGAGCAGGGGCACGTCGGCATCGAAACCGGTCCCGTAGCGCTCGCCGATGATCCGGCCGTTGTGAACGACCACCACGCCACGCATGCCGGGACCGGTGAGCTGGTCGTTGTCGAGGATTTCCGCGATCGCCGCATCTTGCGATGGCTCGACACGTTCGCCCTCCGGCCAGAGCGCATCGGCATCAACGGCAGGGACCGCCGGAATGGCATCCTCGACCTTCGGTACAGGTGCGCCATCTGGAACGATGGAACAGCCAAGCCGCTCTCCACGCCAGATGGCTTGCCCGTTCCCGAACAGGCCGAACAGGCGTGCCTTGACCCGCGGTGGCGTCGCGTCCCTGTCCACATCCACGGAGATGAGCTTGAAGATCAGGATGCCGGGCGCTTGCATGTCCGTCTCGATGACGTCGTCGGCGCCACGGCCGGACACGAAGACGCTCGAGCAGACGATCTTGGCTGCATAGTTCGTTGCCACGCGGATCACTGCCGGCGGTGCGATGGCAAGCCACCCGGCCCCGACAATCAACGCGACGCCAATCAGTCCGCCAAGCCACTTCGCAATGCGCCCCATGCCTGCTCTCCCCTTCTCGGCCTGTTGCGAGCGTGGCCCGAAAGCAGATGCTGATCAAGAGCGCGAGGGGTGACGCAAGGCGAACCTTGCAATACGTTGATGGCAAGCCTTTCAGGATTGATTCGACCTCATGCGCCGAACCGCTTCCGCCATCGCGATGGCCCTTTCACTGACAGCCTGCACCGCCTCCAATGTCGACCAGGCGCTGGATTTGCGTGTCGCGGTGAGCAGCCCCCGCTTTGGAGACAATGATCCGCATGAGTGGACGGGGCGGACACCGTGGCATTATCCCGTCCATGGCATCGACGTCGCCAAGTACCAGGGCCAGATCGACTGGCGGGCCGCCAAGCGCGCCGGCGTCGCCTTTGCCTTCATCAAGGCGACCGAAGGAGGCGACCGCGTCGATGACCTGTTCCTTGCCAACTGGCAGGCGGCCGGAAAGGCGGGGCTGCCACGCGGTGCCTACCATTTCTTCTATTTCTGCCGTCCCGCCTTCGAACAGGCGCTGTGGTACAAGAAGAACGTGCCGGTGGACCGGAAGGCCCTGCCCCCGGTGCTCGACATGGAGTGGAACCACAAGTCGCCAACCTGCACCTTCCGGCCGGAGCCCGACGCCGTACGCAAGGAAATGGACGTCTTCCTGCGGCAGGTTGCACGCCACTATGGAAAGACTCCGATCATCTACACCACCGTCGACTTTTTCGAGCACAACCAGCTCTGGAAGATCCGCGGCTATCCCTTCTGGCTGCGCTCCGTTGCCGGCCACCCCTCGGAAAAATACGGCGACCAGAACTGGACCTTCTGGCAGTACACAGGGACCGGCGTCGTGCCCGGCATTCGCGGCGACACCGATATCAATGTCTATCGCGGCTCCCAGGCCGACTGGCAGCGCTGGGTATCGGCGAATACGAAATAAACCTTTTGAAATCCTGCGGAAACAGCTTTGTCTTGCGCCACATCAAGTTGAACGGCGCCGGGGCCGGCCTATAGTTGTCTTATGATCATCTTTACCGATCTCGACGGCACCTTGCTGGATCATGAGACCTATTCCCTGAAGGCTGCGCGACCGGCGCTGGGAGAATGTGCAAGGAGGGGCATTCCCGTTGTTCCCGCGACATCGAAGACGGCCGCCGAAGTAGCCCCCATCATGCAGGAAGCAGGACTGGCGGGACCTGCCATTGTCGAAAACGGCGCGGGCATCGCCTGGCCCGGAAGCGAGGCCGGTGACCGGTCGCAGTGGCAAGCGATCCGCGATGCCCTCGAACAACTTCCTGGTCGACTGAGGCGCCTCTTCGAGGGGTTCGGCGACTGGACGGTTGAAGAAGTGTCCGTCCGGACCGGCTTGCCGGAAGAGGCAGCCCGCCTCGCCAAACAGCGGAATTTTTCTGAACCGGGCATCTTCACGGGCGACGCGCAGGATGAGGCTGCCTTCGTGGGCGCACTCGCCGCGTCCGGCATCGAAGGCATAAGAGGCGGCCGGTTCCTCACCCTCTCGCACGGCCTCTCCAAGGCTTCGCGAATGCACGAGGTCTGTACGCACCTGGGGGCCAGCGGTCCGGTCGTTGCGCTGGGCGACGCCCCGAATGACGTCGCCATGTTGCAAGAGGCCGATATCGGCATTGTTGTAGCCAATCCGGCCCATTCGCCTTTGCCCGCCCTGGCCGGCGAGACAGCGGGAAAAATTGTCCGCACCACGCTGGCAGGGCCGGAGGGCTGGAACCAGGCCGTTCTGTCCATCATTGAGAAACACGCCGAAACAGGGAAACAAGCGATCCGATGAGTGATTTTCACCAGACAGGCGCCATCACCACCTTGCACAACCTGACCCGACGTCCGCTGGAGGACTTGGAGGCGGAGGTCGCCCGTTTCGCCAGGATCCGGCCCGTCACGCTGACGCTGCCGTCCCTGTTTTCGGAACTGGAAGGCGATGCCCTGCCCCGCATCATCGACGTTCTCAAGGATATTCCCTACATCTCTGAAATCTATATCGGATTGGATCGCGCCGACCGCGACCAGTTTCATCATGCCAAGGCGTTTTTCGACAAGCTGCCGCATCATCACCGCGTGATCTGGAATGACGGGCCGCGCATGACGGCCATCCATGAAAAGCTGGATACGCTTGGCCTGGCACCGACCGAACTCGGCAAGGGGCGCAATGTCTGGTACATGATGGGCTATGCGCTTGCGGCGCAGCGCGGCAAGGTTCTGGCCCTGCACGACTGTGACATCGTCACCTATGACCGCGGGCTGCTCGCCCGGTTGATCTACCCTGTCGTCAATCCGGATTTCCCCTACCTCTTTGCCAAGGGGTACTATTCGCGGGTCGCCAACAACACGCTGAACGGCCGCGTCTGCCGCCTGCTGGTCACGCCCTTCCTCGAAGCCCTCGAAATGACCTGCGGGATGCACAACTACACCCGCTACCTGTCGTCCTTCCGCTATCCGCTCTCCGGTGAATTCGCCATGCGCACGGAGGTCGTTCCGGACATCCGCATTCCCTCCGACTGGGGCCTTGAAATCGGCTTCCTGTCAGAGCTTCGGCGCAACTCGTCGCAGCGCCAGATCTGCCAGGTCGATATCGCCGACATCTACGACCACAAGCACCAGGACTTGTCCGCCGAGGATGCCAGCAGGGGCCTTTCGCGCATGTCGACCGACATCGTCAAGGCGATCCTGCGCAAGCTGGCGACCGAAGGCATGGTCATGTCGAGGGCAACCTTGCGGGCCGTGAAGGCCGCCTACTATCGCAATGCGCTGGACCTGATCGAAAGCTACCACGCGGATGCGGTCTTCAACGGGCTGACGCTGGACCGGCACAAGGAGGAACAGGCCGTCGAACTGTTCGCCGCCAACATCATGAATGCCGCCGAGGTCTATTTCGACAATCCGTCTGCCACGCCGTTCATCCCCAACTGGCGGCGGGTTTACGACGCCTGGCCCGACGTGTTCCGTGAAATGGCGGCCGCTGTGGAGGCCGACAACGAGGCAAGCTGAGGGACAAGGTCAGAGCTCTGGGAGCACGTTGGAAATCCACCGGCACTGGTAGGGCGCCAGCACGATTTCCCCGTGCGGCTCCTCCACTGGTTCGCCGCTGAGCAGATCGACCCAGGGCTCGTTCTCGATCAGGTTGATGCGGTCCAGCGGAACCACCTGTTCGCGCGCCGTGACGTTGTGGATGGCAAAGATCGACTGGGTGCGGTCTCCACTCTGGCGCCAGATTGCGAAGATGCCAGGCCCGAAATCCATCGTCATCTGGGTCGCGTTGGGGTGAAACGCCCGCTGGCGCGTCCGCACCGCAAGGCGACGGAGCATCTCGCCATAGACCCGCGCCGTATCGGATTGCGGATCCGAGAGACGTTCTTCCAGTTCGGGATAGTTCCACTGGTGGCGGTTGATGGACCGGTTGTGTCCGGTCCGTTCCACCCGGTCCAGGTCATTGGGCGTCGCGAGCAGGGAATGGATGTAGATGCCCGGGATGCCCTCCAGGGCCATCATGATCGTCTGGGATGCCATGAAGCGCTCGAACCGCATCTCCGCCCCACCCGGACCCGCCAGCATCGCATCCCATAGCGATACGTTGATCTCGTAAGGCCGGACGGACCCGTCCGGCATCGCCCGCATGGACACGAGCCCGCCGATGCCGCGGATCGCCTCGATCATCCTGTTAAGTTGATCGTCCGTCAGGAACCCCTCCGCGGCCCGCACACCGATGCCGTCGTGGCTGGCCGTGAAGTTGAAATAGAAGGAGCCGGCCGGCGACGGCGGCATCCGCCGTTGCCAGCGGGTCAGCACCGAGGCATCCCCCGTCAGCAGCGCATGCAGGGCAAGCGGCGGCAGCGGAAAATTGTAGATCCCGTGCGCTTCGTTCCGGTTGCCGAAATAGGACAGGTTCTCGCGGTTGGGGACATTGGTCTCGGTGATCAGAACCATCGGTTCGCGGGAATAGTCAGCAAGCGTGCGCATCAGCCGGATGATCTCGTGTGTCTGCGGCAGGTGGATGCAGGTCGTCCCGATCTCCTTCCAGATGAAGGCGACGGCGTCCAGGCGGATCGTGGTGATGCCCTTGTCGAGAAACAACCGCAGAATGCGGATGAACTCCAGGAGGAGGTCGGGATTGGAGAAATCGAGGTCCACCTGGTCATGGCTGAAGGTGCACCAGACATTCTTCACGCCATGGGCTGTTTCGACCTCCCGCAAAAGGCTTTGCGGCCGCGGCCGCACCACCTGGCTGAGATCGGTCGCGGGATCGACCTCGATGAAATAGGCCCGCCCCGGTTCCTGGTCCTGACGGTACTGGATGAACCACGGATGCAGGCTGGAGACATGGTTGAGCACGAGGTCGGCCATCAGCTTGTGATGCCCCGAGATGCCCGTGAGATGATGCCAGTCGCCGACGTCGCCATTCACTTTCGTGTAGTCGACCACGGCAAATCCGTCGTCGGACGTCCAGGGAAAGAAGGGCAGCACGTGGACCGAGTTGATGGCTGACCCTAGGTGATGGGTCAGGAAATCGTCGAGCAGCGTCAGAGGCGTGTTCTCACCGTCCACCAGCGTATTGCCGTAGGTTATCAGCACGGCATCGCTTTCCGACCAGACCGGCGCGTTGAGCCGCCGGCGCATCGGGCGGCAAAGATCGTCCCGATCGCCGGGCCAGAAGGCATCGAGTACCGCTTCGGTCAAGGCGGCATGATCGGCCTGCGGGTAGATGAATTCGAGATGCGCTTCGAGCCGTGAGCGCAGGCGATCGGGAAAAGGCATGCGGCTGGATCCCTCGGTGATTGCGTTCTGCTCAAAACTTAAGCGAAATTACCCGCCGATGAAAAGATGCGCAGTTCGGATTTCACCAATGCACGGCCGGCGGACGTCAGGCCGGCGCCGGCGTGTCGTCCTCGTCCGGGCTGTCCGGGTCCACGAGACGCGTGGCGCGCCATTGGGTCAATTGGTCATTGATGGCATCGGCCGTGAAGTGACGGGCGCTTTCCTTGTCATATCCGGCGTCGCGCAGGTCGTCATAATCGGTATAGCGATGCCGCACGTGGGCGACAGTCGCCAGCCAGACGGCAATCGCCGGCGGCAGGTCGCGCATGTGGCGCGCCGATGCGGCCGCGCGAATCGCTTCGATATCGGCATAGGGCGCCATCGGAAGAAGTGCGGTCAACGACTTGGCAATGGCGCGCTGACGGCCCGTGCGTGCAGCCATCAGGCGGACGATCCCGCCCGCCCGGTGTCGGCATCGGGAATGGCGTCGATGGCAGGGATGTAAGGCTTGATGTCGACCACCGGCGTTCCATCGAGCACGTCGATTGCCTCGAGATCGATCACGCCCATTGCAGCGTCGAAACCGGTGACGCGGACGACATGCAATCCGATCGGGTTCGGTCGCGCCGGGGATCGCAGGGCAAACACGCCCTTTGCCGATGCCGCGTGCCGCGGATGTTGGACGATCAGGTTGCGCGGCGAATGATTGAGCCACGACAGGATGACGAGATGGCTCGTCGTTTCCAGGCCGGCAAGACCATCGCGATAGGAAGGTTCAATGATCAGGCGTGCCGGCTTTCCGGCTTCCCGCGCCCGGGTCATGTTGCGCGGACAGGTATCGCGATCCGTCCACGGCGTCTCCAGGTGGCCGATGAAGACCACGTGCCCCTGCCCGGCAGCGGCGGCCGGATCAAAGGGAAGGCTCTTCTCGCCTTCTCGCTGTTCAAACATGCTCATCCCTTTTTGCTGACGACGGAAACGACGCAGGCGGGCGAAAAAATGACGCTTCGAAGCTATTCCGCTTGTATCGTCGACAAAAATGACATAAACATATCTTTATATCTTTCTCCGGAGTGCCCAATGCTCAACCGCACGAACCTGTCCCTGCCCAGTCTGGTTGATACACTCAAGGCCGCCGCCGAATCCAGCCGCCTGCGGATTCTGGCGCTTTTGTCGCGCGGCAACCTGACCGTTTCGGACATGACGGAAATCCTGAACCAGTCGCAGCCGCGGGTGTCACGCCACCTCAAGCTGCTCATGGAAGCGGGACTTGTCGAACGCTACCAGGAAGGGTCCTGGGCCTGGTTCCGGCTGGCCGACACGGGAAGGGCCAATGACCTTGTTGAACTGCTTGTTGCGCGGCTCGATCCCTCCGACCCGCAGATCGAACGCGACAACGAACGCCGGTCGACCGTCAAGGCACGCCTGCGAGACCGGGCCGCGGATTATTTCGCCCGCAACGCCGGCGAATGGGACGAATTGCGCAGGCTCCATGCGCCCGACCGGGCCGTGGAAGAAGCGCTCGTCGAACGCGTCGGGTCCACGCCGGTGCAGACCATGCTCGATATCGGTACGGGTACCGGGCGAATGCTGGAGTTGTTTGCGCCCATCTACCTTCGCGCCACCGGGATCGACGCGTCCCGGGAAATGCTGTCGGTCGCCCGCGCCAATCTCGACAATGCCGGCGTCATGCATGCCCAGGTGCGCCTCGGGGACATCCTGGCCCTCCCCGTCGAACGGGAAAATTTCGACCTGATCACCATTCATCAGGTTCTGCACTATCTCGACGATCCGGGTCTGGCGATTGCCGAGGCTGCTCGCGCGCTGCGTCCGGGAGGCCGGATCGTCATCGTCGACTTCGCGCCCCACACGCTCGATTTCCTGCGGGACGATCACCACCACATCCGCATGGGCTTCTCCGACGAACAGATCGGCGACTGGTTCGATGCCGCGGGCCTCGACATGACCTCGGCGACCGAAGTCGCCGCGCCCGACGGCAAGCCGGACAAACTCACCGTCAAGCTGTGGATCGGCCATGACCGCCGGACCCAGATTGCCGACGAAATTGCAACACCGACCTCATCGGAGCTCGCCTGACATGGCTTCCCCCCGCTTCACCCGCACCCCTGGCTCCGGCCAGCCGCTCAGTGTTTCTTTCGAGTTCTTCCCGCCGAAGAACGAGAAGATGGCCGAACGCCTTTGGGAGACCGTCCAGCGCCTGGCGCCGCTGGCACCGGATTTCGTGTCCGTCACCTATGGTGCAGGGGGGTCGACGCGGGAACGCTCACTCGACGCGGTCCGGCGGATCATTGCAGAAACCGACCTGGATGTGGCCGCCCACCTGACCTGCGTGGATGCCACCCGCGAAGAGGTCGATACGGTGATCGACGAATTCGTTGCCTCCGGCGTGCGTCGCTTCGTGGCGCTACGCGGTGACCCGGCAGACGGCGTCGGCGCGCAGTTCAAGCCCTTTCCCGGCGGATACGTCAACGGGGCTGATCTCGTCGGCGGCTTGCATGCCAAGGGCGATTTCGAGGTCTATGTCTCGGCCTACCCGGAGAAACATCCTGAAAGCCCGGATTTCGCCACCGACATCGAGATGCTGAAGCGCAAGGTTGAAAACGGCGCGACGAAGGCGATTACCCAGTTCTTCTTCGACAACGACAACTATGAACGCTACGTCGAACGCGCCAGGCGGGCCGGCATCTACATCCCGATCGTGCCTGGCATCCTGCCCGTGCATGCGTTCACGCAGGTCGCCAGCTTTGCCGGCCGCTGCGGTGCCAGCATCCCGCAATGGCTCGCCGACCGGTTCGAAGGACTTGAAGACGATCCCCAGACCCACCAGTTGGTCGCCGCCGCCGTTGCCGCCGAGCAGGTTCTCGACCTGATGGAGCGTGGCGTCGATGACTTTCACTTCTACACCATGAACAAGCCGGACCTGGTCTTCGCCGTCTGCCACCTCATCGGCATCCGCGCGAACAAGCCGGATGAACCCGGAGCGAAGGCCGCCTGACGCAGGCAATGAAAAGCGGCGATGGCCGGAGTTTGCCTCCGGCCATCGCCTTGTCATTCAATCCCATTTATCAGGAAGCCAGCCTCAAGGCCTTGTATTCACTCAGGGAACAACCCCGATCACAAGCAGGCCGATAAAGGCGAACGCAGCAAAAAACACGAGCGCATTGAGAGAACGTGTCAGTCCCATTGCGATGTCCTCCTGTTTGTTTGACCAGTCTGAATCTAGCTGCTTGACAACTCCGGACAAGAAAATTCGTTGCTGCATCGCGGCAACAATGGGGAAAAACATCACTGACCGCACGGTCAAGTTGCTGTAAATACGCGGGGATCGCGAAACGCGCCTGGACCGAAAATAAATCGATTGACAACCGCCGAATGGCCGCACTCAAAAAAGGCTCTCGGCCCGTTTTCCGGCCGACAGCAACTGCTTGTCACGGCCGAACCGCGCGACCATCTGCACCCCCAGGGGCAGGCCCTCGGCCGTGGTGAATCCCGGGATGTTCAGACAGGGATTGCCGGTCAGCGTCCACAGTTTGTTGAACTTCGGATCGCCGGTCGCCTCGAGGCCGCGTGGCGCCGCTCCCGGCGCCGAAGGGGTCAGGAGCACATCGACATGCTCGAACAGTTCGGTCGCGGCCTTGCGCGCCCGCCTTGCCGTGGACCGCGCGCGATCATAGTCGGCCGCGGGGGTGGCCGCTCCCCTGTCCAGGCAGGCCAGAAGCTTCGGCGAAAGCCGGTCGCGGACATGGGCATGTTCCCAAGCCATGGCCCGGGCAGCCTCGTGATCCTGTATGACCGAATGAGCCTGACGTGCCTCGGCAAGGATGTCCGGCTCCGCCATTTCGATCACCGCCGCGCCGGCATGTTCCAGCCGGACGGCCGCCTCTTCCACCGCTTCGCGCATCAGCGGATCTGCCTCGTTCCAGATCGAGGTCCGGTAGAGACCGATTCGCAACTGGTCCGGCTGCACCGGTGCCGCGGACAGGTCGCGCTCCAGGATGGCACCGGCCAGAAAGGCGACGTCGTCTGCCGATGCCGCGAAGAAACCGGTCGTGTCCAGCGTCCATGAAAAGGTTTTCATGCCCGTCGCGGGAGCCAGCCGGAAGCTTGGCTTGTAGCCTGCGACACCGCAGAAGGCTGCCGGCCGGATGACGGACCCCCCGGTCTGCGTGCCGAGCGCCGCCGGGACCATGCCCGCGGCGACCGCTGCCGCGGACCCGGAGGACGATCCGCCGGGCGTGTGAGCCGGGTCATGCGGGTTTACCGTCGGGCCGGGCTGGAAAAAGGCAAATTCGGTGGTGACGGTCTTGCCGACGACCGTTGCACCCGCCTTGCGCGCCATGGCGACAATGGCCGCATCGGAACGGGGCTGCCAGCCGGCATAGATCGGCGAACCGTATTCCGTCGGCAGGTCGGCCGTGTCGAAGATATCTTTCACGCCGAGTGCGATGCCGGCGAGCGGCCCTTTCGATCCGGCGGATTCTGCCAGGAGGGTGTCGCGGTCGGCAAGGCAGGCAAAGGCGTGGATCGCACCGTCCCGCGCCGCGATGGCATCGAGGCTTTCGCCGATCGCCCCCTGCGCCGTTTTCCTGCCCGATGTCACCGCATTGACGATCTCGCGAACCGATAGCATGGCTTATACCCTCCCCCTTCCGGAAACCGGTAACCTATCGCCGTGAAACGAGCCTCCCGTCAATGGTCACGAGACCTGCTGCAATGAGCCCGAGGCCTGCCAGTTCCAGGATATCCGGTTGCTCCCCCAGGAAGGCGATGCCGAGAACAAGCGCGGAAGCCGGAACGATGAGCGTGACGAGCGATGCATTCGTGGCGCCCGCCGCCGCGATGATCCGGAAATAGAGGATATAGGCAAAGGCGGTCGATACAAACGCGAGCGCCGCCACCGCGGCCCAGGCGCGCATGCTGATCGCGGTCAGGTGGATAGCCGCGGCGGGGCGTCCGCCCGTCCAGTCGAAGAAGCTCGTCCAGTGAATCGCACTGGAGGAGGTCAGCAGCACGATGACCAGCATGATCGCCGCCGATGACGTCAGTTGTCCCGCGGCCAAATGAGCCGGCGCCATGCCCCGCAGGCGCCGTGCGAACAGCGCGGCCAGCGCATAGGAGACGGTCGCCCCCAGGATGGCGAACTTCGGCCAAGCCGGTCCGTCCAGGTGTCCGGCCACGGAAGGCCCGACGATAACCGCTGCCCCGCCAATGCCCAGACCGATCCCGACGAGTTTGTTGACGGTCAGCTTTTCGTCCGCGGTCAGCAGTTGCGCGGCGATCGCCGTCCAGAAGGGCGTCGTGGCGTTGATGATCGAGGCCAGCCCCGCGCCAAGCACCGTCTGGCCGGTGAAGATCAGCGAAAAGGGAATCACGTTGTTGAGAACCGAGAGGATCACCAGGTTGATGGCCATGCGGCGGTTCAGGCGCAGTGGATTGCCGGTCGCGGCAAGGAAGACATGCAGGGCCAGCGCAGCCAGCAGGACACGGAAGAAAACCAGGTCAAGCGGATGGAATTCCGCCACGGCGATCCGGCCGAAGAAGAATGCGCCGCCCCAGATCGCGCCGAGCAGGATGAGTTCGCCCCAGGTGCGCCCGTTCATCCGCGGGGAATGCAATGGTATTGCGGCTGACGTCATGTCCGGCTCCGTTCTCTTCTCACCCGCGTTGATGGCAGTCTTGTGCCTCGCCTGCCACCCGGAACTTGCTGCTTGGCTCTTGTACCGGCCCCGAGGATTGGTAGGCTCCCCACCACGCGCAGAAAGGAACATGGCCCATGCAGACGTTCAGCACAGCCCGTGAAGCAGCCTTGGAATTGCGGCCGGATGTCCCGGTCTATTGCTTCCGGCCCGACGTGTTGAAGGCCGACGCCGCGAATTTCATGCGCCTTTTTCCGGGCCGAACCGCCTATGCGGTCAAGACGAATGGCGAGGACATGGTCCTGAAGACCTTGGTCGAGGCCGGCATCGATTGCTTCGATGTCGCGTCACCGGCAGAGATCAGGGCCGTGCGCGCGGTCTCGCACGACGCGGAAATGCTTTACATGCACCCCGTCAAGGCACAGTCGGACATTCGCCTGGCGCTCGAGGATTTCCGGATTCGGGTCCTGTCTGTCGACCATGAAGACGAGATCGCCAAGGTGACGCGGATCGTTCGCGCCCTCGACATCGCCCCCGGCGATATCACGATCTTCGTTCGCCTCCAGACAAAGGGCCACGCCGCCTACGAGCTGTCGAAAAAGTTCGGCGCGGCGCCCGCCCATGCCGTGGAACTGCTCCAGCGCCTGAACCGCATGGGCTACAAGGTTGGCCTCTGCTTTCACGTCGGCAGCCAGATCGAGGATCCAGACACCTACGAGCGTGCGTTGCGCTCCGCCGACTGGGTGCGCAATCGCGCTGGCGTTCCCCTCGCCGGCCTGGACGTTGGCGGCGGCTTTCCCGCCGAATATGGCCACGACCCGCGCCGCAAGGCCCCAGACATGCCCTCGCTGCAGGAACTGATGGCACGGCTCAACGACGACATCCGCGAATGGGAGTTCAATGAACTTCCGCTGGTGGCAGAGCCGGGCCGCGTCATCGTCGCGCGTGCCTTTTCGCTGATCGTGCGCGTGCTCATGCGAAAGGGCCGCCGCCTCTACATCAACGACGGCATCTGGGCATCCCTGTCCGACAGCTGGACGGGCAAGATCACGCTGCCGGCGCGCTTCATCCCGGATCCGGCCATCCGTCACCGCAACGGCGATGCGGCCAGCATCGTGCCTTTCAAGGTCTGCGGCGCGACCTGCGACAGCGTTGACATCCTGTCCCGCCCCTTCTGGCTGCCGGAAACGGTGGATACTGGCGACTGGATCGAGATCGGCCATATCGGCGCCTATTCCCTGTCCTTGCGCACCCGTTTCAACGGCTTCTATCCGGATACCTTCGTCGAGGTTCAGGAACCCTTTGATTCCGGTGTCGCGCCGGAAGGGTTCGCCAGTCTCGAGACCATGGCGGATTGATCCGGTCCCCGCAGCGTCAATCGGACGCCTTGCCGAACGACCGGCAGGCGGTATCTTCATGACAAGGCTGTCCGTCGTGACGACGGCAGGCCGAAGAGCGAAGGAGGCGCAGAATGCCCAAGCTCGTGCGGTTTGTCATTCTCAATTCCGCCATCGGCATCCTGATCGGATGGGCCGTGGCTTTCGCCGTCGTCTGGTTCAACATCGGCGGCTTCGGAGATCGCTTCTATCAATCCCATGACAAGGTCATCATCGTCCTGATCATGGCCTTGTCCTTCGGTATCACGTTCGGATTCGGATTTCTCACCACCGCTGTTCTTCTGCTACCGACCGACAAGGACGATTTCGACCGCATCTGACCAGCGGACGCTCATATTCACGCACTGCGCGAATTCCCGCCCCGCTTCCGCCCGTATTGCGCTATGAATCCGGAGGCGCCAGAATCGGAAGACGGAGAAGCAATTGGAGCACGGGCACACCGCATTCCCGCTGATCGACATCGCGCTGGTGGTTACCGCCGCGGTACTGCTGGGGCTTGGCCTGATGCGGATTCGCCAGCCACCACTGGTCGGCTTCATCCTGGCCGGCGTCATCATGGGGCCCACCGGGTTCGGTTTCATTGCCACGTCGGACAACGTCACCGCGCTGGCGGAAATGGGCGTTCTTGTCCTGCTTTTCTTCATTGGCACGGAGATTTCGCTGCGTGCCTTCGTGCTTTCCCTGAAGCCGGCCGTCATCGTCGCCGGCGGTCAGCTCCTTGTCTCGCTCGTCATCGGCTATGGAATCTCTCTCCTGACCCATGCCTCGATTGCCGAGGGCGTCGTGCTGGGCTTCATCATGGCGCTGTCATCGACGGTGGTCGCCATGAAGATGCTCGATGACATGGGCGAACTGCGTGGCAATGCAGGCAAGATCACGGTCGGCGTGCTGATTGCCCAGGACATCGCCGTCGTCCCCATGCTGATCCTCACCAATGCGCTCGGCGGCGAAACCGCCAACGTCGTGGAAATCACGGCCAAGATCGCTTTCGCGGTCGTCTTTCTCGGCGCCCTGCTCTGGTGGCTCGGCCGGCGCGGCAAGCTCATCCTGCCCTTCGCCGCCCAGTTGGAAGACAAGGTCGAACTTCTGGCGCTGGGCGCGCTGGCCGCCTGTTTCGGCGCGGCCGCGCTTTCCGGCCTCGTCGGCCTCTCGCCCGCCTATGGTGCCTTCGTTGCCGGGCTCGTCATCGGCAATTCGAACCTGCGCTCCCGCGTCATTCCCGTCATCGAGCCGATCCAGAGCGTCCTGCTCGTGGTCTTCTTCCTGTCGATCGGACTGCTCATCGATCTGCACTTCATCGCTGCGAACTGGGTCGACGTCATCAGCGTCGCCCTCATCGTCATCTTCGCCAAGACCGTCCTCAACATCTTCCTCCTTCGCCTGACCGCCCATGACCGGGACACGGCCCTGA
Source organism: Zhengella mangrovi (assembly GCF_002727065.1). Classification (GTDB taxonomy): domain Bacteria; phylum Pseudomonadota; class Alphaproteobacteria; order Rhizobiales; family Rhizobiaceae; genus Zhengella; species Zhengella mangrovi. The sequence continues at coordinate 234,084 of NZ_PDVP01000003.1, forward strand.
TCGGCGGCCTCTCCATGGCGCAGATCGGTGAATTCTCCTTCGTCCTGGCCTCGGCCGGCGTGGCCAGCGGCGTGCTGGGTTACGGCAACTACCGTCTCGCCATCGCGGTCATCGCCATCACCCTGCTGCTGTCGCCGGCATGGATGTCGGTCATGCACCGGATCGAGGATCTCGCGTCAGAAGGGTATTCCTCATACCGCGAAGCCCTCGCCGAGGCCTATCACAACGAGATCGAAACCGCCGAGGAAGGCCTCTGGTGGCTCCGGGTCCGCCGCCGCGCCCTGCGCATGGCCAGGGCCAAGCGCCGGACGAAGCGCGACCAGCGCCGCCAGGAGAAGGCACAGGCCATGGCCGGCTCAGCCGGCGAACACGAGCCAGAGCAGCACCAGGAGACTGGTCAGGGCCCCGTTGAGCCCCATGGCAATGCCGGCGAAGGCGCCGGCGGTGTCGGACACCTGGAACGCCCGGGCCGTGCCGATCCCGTGTGAGGCGACACCGGCCGCGAAGCCCCGAGCCGCATAGTTGCGGATGCCCAGGAGGTTCATCAGCGGCGTGACGACGATCGCGCCTGTGATGCCTGTAAGGATGACGAGGCCGGCGGCGAGCGCCGGCAGGCCGCCGAGCGACTTGGCCAGTTCCATGGCGATCGGCGCAGTGACGGACTTCGGGGCCAGCGATGCCAGCACGTCTGCCGGCGCACCGAAGGCCCAGGCGATGGCGACGGCAGAAATCGCCGCGGTCAGCGATCCGGCGACCAGCGCGGCGGCCATGGCGAGCAGGTTACGCCGGACGGCCGCGAGGTTCCGCCAGAGCGGGACGGCCAGCGCGACCGTGGCCGGACCGAGCAGGAAGTGCACGAACTGCGCCCCGGCGAAGTAGGTGCCGTAATCCGTCCCCGTCGCCAGGAGAAGTGCCATGATCAGCATCGCGGAGACCAGGACGGTGTTTGCGACGGGAGGCCGGCCAAGCCGGGCGGCCAGCCGGTCGGCGGCTCCGTACGCCAGCAGCGTGACCGTAAGCCACGTCAGCGGCGATGCGGAAAGATAGACCCAGAGGGTGGAAACGGGCTCGTTCACGATCCGCTCTCCCCGTCACCGCGTGAAAACAGGAGAAACACGCCCACGGTGACCAGCAGGGTCAGAAGGGTGGAGACCACCAGCGCAAGCAAGAGCGGGAAACCGTAGCGCGACAGGATATCGCCGTATTGCATCACGCCGACGGCCGCCGGCACGAACAGCAGCGAGAGATTGCGCAGGATCGCATCCGTCGTGGCGTCCATGCTTGCCCCCGGTCCGCCCCGCCAGGCAAGCCAGGCAAACAGCAGGGCCATTCCGGCGACCGGCCCCGGGAAACCCAGCCCGGGGAAATACAGGCGCAGCGTGCCCACCACGACCTCGCCGGCCAGTTGACAGGCCAGCAGGCCGGTCAGCGCCGCCGGAATGTTGATGGTCGGCGTGGCTTGATCTTTTCCCATGGCCCCTCTCCTGCTTGCTGCACTTTGCTGAGAGCTGGGCGCACAGTCCAGAGGTCATTTGCGACAGGCACATGGTCGCGAATGTTGAAAATGATGAATGAAAACCGCGGCCCGGATGGCGGTATGTCAGTTCCGCCAGATCCACTGCTCCGGGATCATCAGCGTCGCGGCTTCACCCGTCTCGATCACGCCCGGCTTTTCAACCCAGGCAGTCAGGCCACGCAACCGCTTGGCCGCCTTGGGGAAAAGAAGAGAGGCAGCGGTGATGTCGTCTGCGCCGGCCCGTTCCGCAACCCGCTTGCCGGCGATCCGGCAGGGGCCGTTCTGGTCGTCGACCTTGAGCGTCGCCCCCCCGGCAAAGAAGATCAGCGTGCCACGCGGCAGCATCGACAGGTGGCTGACCCCGTCGAGAACCAGCGTCGCTCCGATCCAGCCCGGTTCGATCGCCGCAAGACCCATCCGCTCGGCCGCCAGGGCGAGTTCCGCGGACGAGACGATGGTGATCTGCCGCTCGTTGCGCATCTCGGTGCCACGCGGATACCAAGGTTCGCGCCCGCCCGACCTGCGGGTCATGCCGTGGTGATGATCGCCCTCGACGCCGCCCCAGTCGAGGGTGAGTAGGTCGGCGGGATGCGATTCGAAATCATCGCCGCGTGCCACGAGAACCTGCGTCGCAACGGCCTTGATCCGCCGGCCGGGCTGGATATCCATGCCGTGGACCGCGGGAAAGTCGGGCTCGCTCATTGCCGGCTCACATCTTTTCCAGCAGCGCGGCGCCGATCGAATAGCCCGCCCCGAAGGCGCAGAAAAGCCCGCGCTCGCCGGCTTTCAATCCCTGCTTGGAAGCGTCGAAGGAAACCACGGCGCCGGCCCCGGCGGTATTGCCGAGCCAGGACAGGACCATCGGCGCACGATCTTCGTCCGCCTCGTGCCCGAGAACGAGCTTCAGGATCATCGCGTTCATGCGGCCGTTGGCCTGGTGCAGCCAATAGCGGCGAATGTCCTCTGGCGTGTTGCCGTTGTCGGCAAGGAATTCCCGGATGAAGTGATGGGCGGCAACCGTGACTTCCTTGAACACCTTGTTGCCGACCTGCGTGATCAGCCGGCCTTCCATGTCCACGACGTCGAGCCGCTCTTGCGATGCCCGGTTGAGGAAACCGAAATTGGAGCGGATGTTGGAGGACATCTGCGTCCACACCCGCGTGTCGAGGATCTCGAAGGCGCCGGGCCGGATCTCGCCCTCCTCCAGCCCCTCGATCACGAGGGCGACCGACGCATCTCCAAAGATGAAATGCGTTTGCCGGTCGCGGAAATTCAGGTGGCCGGAGATGATCTCCGGCGTGATGACCAAGACCCGCTTCTGGGCACCGGAGCGAACCAGGCTTGCAGCCAGGTGAATGGCCGCACCGGCAGAGGAACAGGCAAGGTTCATGTCGAAACCCGCGCCCTTGCAGCCGAGTTCCTGCTGGATTTCGATGGCAACGGCGGGATAGGGCCGCTGCTGGTGCGAAGCCGAGCAGATGACGAAATCGATGTCCTCGCCCGACAGCCCTGCTTCATCCAGTGCCTTGCGGGCAGACTTGCAACCGAATTCCGCCATCAGCGACAGTTCGTCGTTCGCCCGTTCGGGGAAGCGCGGCGCCATGCGGTCCGGATCGAGCACGCCTTCCGGATCAAGCATGCGTCGCGCCTTCACGCCGGACGCATATTCGATGAACTCGGAAGAAGAATAGTCCAGCGGGGGCTTGCCCGCGGCGATCCGTTTCGGATTTTCGCGATCCACCCAGGCGTTGAAGCTGGCCACGAGTTCCTCGTTGGAAACACTTCCTTCCGGAATCTCCGCACCGGTTCCGGTTATTGCGACACGAGGCATTGGTGGACGTCCTTCCTGGTGTATTCGTCATGACTGGCTTGCAGGATAGCCTTAAACTGTTGACCACTTGCAAACACCAGTGTTTCGCCCTGATAGGCAATATATTGGGGCTCTAACATGGCGGCAGGCTCAAGGCCATGCCCTCCTCTTCATGGAGCGGGTGGCGGGGTTGTGCTGCGCCCGTCGGCGATCCGAAGGACGATGGCTGCGAGCACGGCGGCAGCGATCATGTACATCGGCGCGGCAACGAAAATCAGTGCGTCCTGCGCATCCGGCTGTGATGGAAAAATGTAGGTCTCCAGGAAAATCCAGGCCCAGAAGGCAAAGATCAGCACCATGGCGCCGATCGCCAGCCACCTTGGAACAGGACTGCGGAACCGTCGGGCGACAAACCACAACAGGCCATAGGGAAGACAAAGAAAAAGCGAGGCCACGCCGATCCCGGCCAGGCGGCTCGCCAGCGAAATGTCCGACGAACTGGCCCAGACGGCGCTGCCGATGGAAAGCAGCATCACCACTGCCGTCAGGCGATCGATCACCGTTGTGAAGCCGTCACCCATGCCCGATTCCCCCGCCCTGTATCGCGCGCACGGTATAAATCGATGCGAACACATTCATCCGCCTGCCTGCCACCACTTTCATCTTGTCGCGACCCGAAAGCCAAGCTTTATTACTATTTAATAGATTAGTGAGGTTGGGGCGCGATGTGCAAGCGCGTCGGTTGGGCCTTCCTTCGGGCCATCATCTTCGTTGCTTTGCTTGCCGGATGCGCCGCAACATCCGGTCGAGAAAGACGGGCGACCTTGCCACAGCCTTTCGAGGCAGCCGGGCTCGCCACGGTCGGCCTCGGATCGCTGCTGCACCTTCACCCGACCGAGGGCGCCCCGCGCACCATCCCCATCGACCATGAGGCCGCCAACCCCTCGGTTACCTGGCTCGGGCAGTCGTCTTTCCTCATCCGGCTTGCCGGGAAGGTCATCCTGACCGATCCCATGTTCTCCGAGACGCTGGAGTTGCACTTGCCGCTGAAGCCGCAGCGGCTGGCTGACCCGCCGCCGAATGCGAACCGTCTGCGCCGGGTGGATGTGATCCTGATCAGTCACCTCGACCATGATCATTTCGACATGCCCACCTTGCAGCAACTGGCCGCACGCTTTCCCGATGCGCTCCTCCTCATGCCGCAGGGCACGGAAACCTTCGCGCGCAAGACCGGATTCCGGAAGGTCAAAACTGTTCCGGTGTGGGACACCAGGCGGCTTGGCGGACTGAAATTGACGGCGCTGCCCGCCGCCCATTTCGGTCGTCGAGACGTTGTCGGGCTCGCCCGCACCAAGGCGATCGGATGGGCGATCAGGGGCGGCACGCACAACATCTATTTCTCCGGCGACACCGGATATTCCAGCATCTTCAGGCAGATCCGGCAGCGGCAGGGCCGGTTCGATATCGCGCTCGTGACCATCGGCTCCTGGAAGCCCGAACGCGTCTTTGCCGGCATCCATATGAACCCGGACGATGCCCTTCAGGCGGCCTCTACCCTTGGCGCACGCCTGGCCATCGGCCACCACTGGGGAACGTTCAATTTCGGCCGCGAGAGTCCGGCAGAGACCCGCCGGCGCTTCCTCGGCGCCAGTGCGCCGGGCGTCAGGCCGGTGCTTCTGGATATCGGCGAGACCTTGCGCCTCGGCTGACCCCTCGCCACCGGGCGGCGAAGGGTCGTTTTTCATCCGGACGGATCAGCGCGTCAGGCGCTTGTAGGTTACCCGTTTCGGATTGATCGAATCGGGACCGAGACGGCGCACCTTGTCCGCCTCGTATTCCTCGAAATTGCCCTCGAACCACTCCACGTGGCTGTCGCCCTCGAATGCCAGGATATGCGTGGCGAGCCGGTCGAGGAACATTCGGTCGTGGCTGATGATGACGGCGCAGCCGGCGAAGTTCTCGAGCGCGTCCTCGAGCGCGGCCAGCGTCTCTGTGTCGAGGTCGTTGGTCGGTTCGTCGAGCAGGATGACGTTGCCGCCTTCCTTGAGCAGCTTGGCCATGTGAACGCGGTTGCGCTGGCCGCCGGACAGCGTCCCGACCTTCTGCTGCTGGTCGCCACCCTTGAAATTGAACGACGAGCAATAGGCGCGGGAATTCACCTCGTGCTTGCCCAGCTTGATGACGTCGTTGCCGCCGGAGATTTCCTCCCAGACGGTCTTCTTGCCGTCCAGCGCATCGCGGCTCTGGTCGACGTAGCCGAGCTTGACGGTCTCGCCGACGCGGATCGTGCCGCTGTCGGGCTGTTCCTGCCCGGTGATCATGCGAAACAGGGTCGTCTTGCCGGCGCCGTTCGGGCCGATGACGCCGACGATGCCGCCGGGCGGCAGCTTGAAGGTGAGGTCCTCGATCAGGACACGGTCGCCGTAGCCCTTGGTGATCCCCTCGGCTTCGATGACCACCTGCCCCAGCCGTTCGCCGGCCGGGATGATGATCTGCGCGTCGCCGGGACGGCGGTCGCTCGCCGCCCGGACCAGTTCGTCATAGGCCTTGATACGCGCCTTGGACTTCGCCTGGCGGGCCTTCGGGCTGGAAGCCATCCACTCGCTCTCGCGCGACAGCGCCTTTTGGCGGGCCGCCTCCTCGCGGCCTTCCTGCTCCATGCGCTTGCGCTTGGCTTCAAGGTAGGCGGTGTAGTTGCCCTCGTAGGGAATGCCCCGTCCGCGGTCGAGTTCGAGGATCCAGCCGGTCACGTTGTCGAGGAAGTAGCGGTCGTGGGTGATCATCAGAACGGCGCCGGGATATTCCCGCAGGTGCTTTTCCAGCCACGCGATGGTCTCCGCGTCGAGGTGGTTGGTCGGCTCGTCCAGCAGCAGGAGGTCGGGCTGGGACAGCAGCAGCTTGCACAGCGCGACGCGGCGCTTCTCACCGCCCGACAGGTTGTCGATCGTCGCTTCGGCCGGCGGACAGCGCAGGGCTTCCATCGCCATCTCCACCTGCGAATCGAGATCCCAAAGGTTCTGGGCGTCGATAATGTCCTGCAGCTTGGCGCCCTCTTCCGCCGTTTCGTCGGAATAGTTCATCATCAGTTCGTTGTAGCGGTCGAGGATGGCCTTCTTGTCGGCGACGCCTTCCATCACGTTGCCCATGACGTTGAGCGCCGGGTCCAGTTCCGGCTCCTGCGGCAGGTACCCGCAGGTCGCGCCATCGGCAAGCCACGCCTCGCCGGTGAACTCCTTGTCCAGCCCGGCCATGATGCGCAGCACCGTGGATTTGCCCGCGCCGTTCGGACCCAGGATGCCGATCTTGGCATCCGGATAGAACGACAGGTGAATGTTCTCGAGCACTTTCTTGTTGCCGTAGGCCTTGTTCAGGCCGGCCATGTGGTAAATGAACTGGCGCGCCATGGCGTCATTGCTCCGTCACGGATGGAAATTGAAAACGTGTGGCCCATGTAGGCGATTTGGAGGGACCGGGCAATGCGCCCGGGAGCGATGTCCCGTTCAGGGCGCCACAAATGCAAGAAGGAGACCCGCCCATGCCCATCGCCCTGATTGCCGGTGCCGGGTCTGGCCTGTCGGCCTCGCTGGCACGCAAACTGTCATCGCAGGGCTACCGGGTGGTTCTCGCCGCCCGTGACACCGGAAAGCTCGCCGGCCTTGCCGCAGAAACCGATGCCGTCACGCTCCGGGCCGACATGGCCGACAGCCAGGCAGTCAGCGACCTGTTCGAGGGCGTCGACAGGCTGAGCGAGCCGATCACCGTGGCCATCTACAACCCGTCCTACCGCGTGCGCGGCCCTGTTGCCGAGGTGGACCCGGACGAGGTCCAGAAGGCCTTGCAGGTCACGGCCTTCGGCGCGTTTCTCTTTGCCCGGCAGGCCGCCCGCCGGATGCTGGCCGAGGGCACCGGCACCATCCTGTTCACCGGCGCCTCGGCCGGCGTGAAGGGCTATCCGCAATCGGCGGCCTTCGCCATGGGCAAGTTCGCGCTGCGGGGCCTTGCCCAGTCCATGGCCCGTGAACTCCACCCCAAAGGTATCCACGTCGGGCATGTCGTCATCGATGGCATGATCCGCAATCCGGGCCGGACCGAGCCTGCCGACCAGCCGGATTCCATGCTCGATCCCGATGCCGTTGCCGAGACCTACCTGCAACTCCTCCACCAGGACCGCAGCGTATGGTCCTGGGAAATCGAGGTCCGGCCCTGGGTCGAGCGTTTCTGAGCCTGCCCGCTTGACGCTTTCGTCGACGCCGGACACTCTCACGCCATGACCAGCGCTGCTTTCCCTTCCCGTACACTGGCCTCGCCCACCGGCGCGACGCTCAACCTTTACCACCGCGAGGCGGAGGGAAAGGCCGTCGGCGTCGTGCAGATCAACCATGGCCTGGCCGAACACGCCGCTCGCTATGCCCGCTTTGCCGGGGCGCTCGCCAATGCCGGCTTCCACGTTTATGCGCAGGACCACCGCGGCCATGGCGGCACGGCGGTCGCCAACACCCCGGCCCGCATGTTTGCCTGGAAGGACGGCGCCGACAAGGTCATTGCCGACGTCGACATGGTCCACGACCTGATCGAAGCCCAGCACGAAGGGCTTCCCGTCATAGCCTTCGGCCACTCGATGGGGGGACTGATCGCGCTGAACTACACCATGCGCCACGCCGGACGCCTCGCCGGAGCGGCGATCTGGAATGCCAATTTTTCTGCGGGCATGCTCGGGCGGCTGGCGCGCGCCATCCTCGCCTGGGAACGCTTCCGCCTCGGCTCCGACGCAGCGTCACGTATCCTGCCGAAGCTGACCTTCCAGGCCTGGAACCGCCAGTTCGACCCGGCGCGGACCGAGTTCGACTGGCTGTCGCGCGACGAGCCGGAAGTCGACAAGTACGTGACGGATCCACAGTGCGGCTGGGACGCGTCGATCTCCATGTGGCAGGACCTGTTCCGGTTCATCTTTGCCGGCGCAGACGACACGAAGCTGCAGGCCATTCCCCGCACCTTGCCGATCCACCTGCTCGGCGGCGAAAAGGATCCTGCCACCGACGGCGGAAAGGCGGTGAATGACCTGACAGGCCGCCTTGGCCGTCTTGGCTTCAGCACGGTCGAAAGCATCGTCCTCCCGGAAACGCGTCACGAAAGCCTCAACGAGATCAACCGCGAAGAAGTGACACGGCGTTTCATCGACTGGGCGAGGAAGATCGCGGCCCGGGCCGGCTGAAAGCCTGTGGAGGCCGTCGAGATCATCTGCTACCTGTCATCCGCATTCGTTTTCCGATTCATCGCCCGGGACCAGGCCCATGTTCGCTGAAATCTTTACCATCGAGCACCTGACGACATTTCTCGTCCTGACCGCTCTGGAAACCGTGCTTGGTTTCGACAACCTTCTCTACATTTCCATCGAGGCCAAGCGGGTGGCGCCGGAGCGCCAGGCTTTCGTCCGCCGCTGGGGCATCATCCTCGCCATCGGCTTGCGCATCGTCCTGCTCTTCGTGGTCCTGAAACTGATCGAGGCCTTCCAGGATCCGCTGTTCCATCTGAGCTTCCCGCCCTTCGTCGATGGCGCGGTCTCCGGTCATGCCCTGATCGTCCTCGCCGGCGGCGTCTTCCTCATGTACACGGCCATGAAGGAAATCCTGCACATGATGAGCATGGAGGAGCACGAGGAGGAGCACGAAAAGCGAGGCGGCAAGTCTGTTGCGACCGCACTGTTCTGGATCGTCGCGATGAACGTCGTTTTCTCTTTCGATACGGTGCTTTCCGCCGTTGCCTTGACTCACAATTTTATCGTCATGACCGCCGCCATCATCGTCTCGGGCGCGCTGATGGTGCTGATGGCCGACGCCGTCGCCAACTTCCTCAAGCGTAATCGCATGTACGAGGTGCTGGGCCTGTTCGTCCTGCTTCTCGTCGGTATCATGCTGATGAGCGAAGGCGGCCATATCGCCCACCTGCAGTTCTTCGGCTACGAGATCAATGCCATGTCGAAGGCCACCTTCTATTTCGTGCTGGTCACCATGGTGCTCGTCGAAATCGTCCAGGGCCGCTACCAGCGCAAGCTGATGGCCGAAAAGGCGCGATTGCGCGAAGAGCAGAAGATGGCGAACGTCCATGGCTGACGCACCGTTGAAAGGCATTCGCGTCATCGAACTGGCGCGCATCCTTGCCGGTCCCTGGGCCGGCCAGTTGCTGGCCGATCTCGGGGCTGACGTGATCAAGATCGAGAAACCGGGCGACGGCGACGACACCCGCTACTGGGGCCCGCCGTTCGTGACCGGCGCCGACGGCCAGAACCTGTCGGCCGCCTACTACCACTCCGCCAACCGCGGCAAGCGGTCGGTGGCCATCGACATCGCCACGCCGGACGGCGCTGAAACCGTGCGCGAACTGATCGCCTCCGCCGACGTGCTCATCGAGAACTTCAAGGTCGGCGGACTGAAGAAATACGGTCTCGACCATGACAGCGTGAAGGCATTGAACCCGCGCCTCGTCTATTGCTCGATCACCGGGTTCGGGCAGACCGGCCCCTATGCCCCCCGCGCCGGCTATGACTTCATCATCCAGGCCATGGCCGGGATGATGTCGATCACCGGCGAACCCGGCCGCGAGCCGCAAAAGGCTGGCGTCGCCATTTCCGACATTTTCACCGGCCTCTATTCCGTCATCGCCATCCAGGCCGCCCTGCGCCACGCCGAGAAGACCGGCGAAGGCCAGTGGATCGACATGGCGCTGTTCGACACCCAGGCCGGTATCCTCGGCAACCAGAACCTGAACTACCTGGTCTCGGGCGTGGCGCCGAAGCAGATGGGCAATGCCCACATGAACATCGCCCCTTACGAGGTTTTCCCCGTTTCCGACGGTCACGTGATCATCGCGGTGGGCAATGACGGCCAGTTCCAGCGCTTCTGCAAGGTGCTGGGCGCCGATGACCTCGCCTCCGACCCGCAGTTCCTGAAGAACCCGGACAGGGTCGCCGACCGCGACCGGCTCCGCCAGGCCATCATCGGCTACATGGCGGCCTGGACCAAGGCCGATATCCTGGCGGCCTGCGAGGCCAATGCCGTGCCGGCAGGCCCGATCAACAACATAGCGGAAATGTTCGACGACCCGCAGATCAAGGCCCGCCACATGCGCTTCGATCTGCCCGACGCGGCCGGAACCGAAATCCCGCAGGTCCGCGCGCCCATCCTGCTGCCGGCCTCCCCGCTGACCTACGAGCGCCCCTCGCCCCGCCTCGGCGAACACACCGAGGAAGTGCTCGCCGAACTGAAGGACAAGAAGACATGAAGACCGGCGGACAGCTGATCGTGGACTGCCTCGAGGCCAATGGCGCCAGCCACGCCTACCTGGTGCCGGGCGAGAGCTTTCTCGCCGTGCTGGATGCCCTGCACGATTCCAGCATCAGGCCGGTGGTCTGCCGCCAGGAAGGCGGCGCGGCCATGATGGCCGATTGCCAGGGCCGGCTCACCGGCCAGCCGGGCATCTGTTTCGTGACCCGGGGGCCGGGCGCATCCAACGCGTCGGCAGGCGTGCACATCGCCGCGCAGGATTCCACACCCATGATCCTGTTCATCGGCCAGATCGCCCGCGGCATCCGCGAGCGCGAGGCATTCCAGGAGGTCGATTACAAGCGCTTCTTCGGAGACATGGCCAAGTGGGTGGCCGAGATCGACGATGCCGCCCGCATTCCCGAGTTCATCACCCGCGCCTATGCCACGGCCACGTCCGGGCGCCCGGGGCCGGTCGTCCTCGTGCTTCCCGAAGACATGCTCACCGATACGGTCGAAGCACCTGCACCGCTGGCCTTCACCCCGGTCGAGACGGCCCCGTCGCCCGCTGCCATGGATGCCTTGCAAGGATTGCTCGAGAAGGCCGAGCGGCCCTTCGTGATCCTGGGCGGCTCCGGCTGGACTCCCGATGCCGTGCGCCATTTCCAGGCAGCCGCCGAGGCTTGGGCCCTGCCGGTCGGCGTGTCCTTCCGCCGCCAGATGCTGTTTGACCACCTGCATCCCTGCTACGCCGGCGATGTCGGCATTTCCATCAATCCTGCACTGGCCAGGCGGGTGAAGGAGGCCGATCTCCTGCTGCTTATCGGTGGCCGCATGTCGGAAATGCCGAGCCAGGACTACACGATCCTGAAAAGCCCCTACCCGGACCAGACGCTGGTGCATGTCCATGCCAGCGCCGAGGAACTGGGCCGCGTCTATCGCCCGGCGCTCGCCATCCATGCGAAGCCGGCGGCATTCGCGGAAGCCTTTGCGGCCCTGCCCGCACCCTCCGCACCGCCGGTCTGGGCCGACGAAAGGCCGAAGGCCCATGCCGCCTATCGCACCTGGTCCACGCCGCCGGAAACCGGCCCGGGTCCGGTGGCCATGGGTCCGATCATGACGCACCTGGAGGAGGTGCTGCCGGAAGACGCGATCCTCACCAACGGCGCCGGCAACTATGCCACGTGGCTCCACCGCTTTCACCGCTTCCGCCGCTTCGCCACCCAGGGCGCACCGACATCGGGCTCCATGGGCTATGGCGTTCCCGGCGCGGTGGCCGCGAAACTCCTCTTCCCGGACCGCGATGTCATCGCCTTCGCCGGCGACGGCTGCTTCCAGATGACCGGTCAGGAGTTCGGCACGGCCATGCAGCATGGCGCCAACATCATCGTTCTCGTTGTCAACAACGGCATTTATGGCACGATCCGCATGCACCAGGAGCGTGAATACCCGGGCCGCGTATCCGGGACCGACATGGTCAACCCGGACTTTGCCGCCCTTGCGCGGGCCTATGGCGCCCATGGCGAGACGGTCGAAACGACCGCGGATTTCGCACCCGCTTTCGAACGTGCCCGCAACGCGGGCAAGCCATCCATCATCGAGATCCGCCTCGATCCGGAGGCGCTGACGGTCAGCCGCACCCTGAGCGACATCCGCGCGGGGCGGTAGGTTCAGAAGCCGAGGAGCCAGAGCAGGCCCGACAGGGTAAGAAAGGAAAAGGCTGTCGTTCCGGTGAGCGCGACAGCCGACATTTCTTCCTGCCGGTGAGCCTGCGCCAGGATGGTGTAGATGCCGAAGATCGGCAGCGCACCAGTGACGATCAGTGCCTTGATGTCGAGGTCGTCGAGGCCGAGCACCCCTGTCGACAGCACGACCGGGATAGCGGCCAGGATGGCGAGCGGATGGATGAGCAGCTTGCCGAGGATCACAGGCACCGCATCCTTCCACACCCCGCCAACAGCAAGGCCGGCCAGGGTCCCCCCGATAACGAAGAGCGAGACCGGTGCCGCCGCGCTGGCAAACAGCCCGACCGTTCGCGTGAGAACGCCGGGAAGCTCGAAGGGCAGCAGCGATGCGACCAGGCCGAGCATGAGCGCGATGACCAGCGGATTGCGGACCAGGCGTCCCGCCGCCACGGCAAAGGCCGTCACCGGGCTTGCGCCCTTCTGCTGGCTTGCAAGGGCGAGAAGCAGGGGAATGATCAGGGCATTTTCAACCAGCATGTTGAGCGCCAGCACAACCCCGGCGAAATCCGGATAGATCAGCATGCCCAGCGGATAGCCGACAAAGCCGGAATTCGGACAGCTCATCCCCATCGCGCTCATCCCGGCCTGTGCCGGCTCCTGCCCGCGGGCAAGACGCGAGAACGTGTAGCCGAGCGTCACCATGATGAGCGAGCCGAGGCAATAGGCTGCCAGGTAGCCTGGCCGGATGATCTGGCCGAACGGCTTGGTCGACAGCGCCGTGAAAAGCAGCGCCGGCAGGGCTATGTAGAGTACGAACCCGCCCAGGAGTCGCATGTCGGAGGCCTTGAACAGACCGGCCTTGACGGAGACGAAGCCGGCGAGGATCGCCAGGTAGATCGGCCCGGTGATGGACAGGATGGAGAGCATGCAAAACGGACCGGTGCGGTGCTGGGCAGGACGAGTTGGACGAAACGGTTAGCACGCAAACCATCGCGGCCAAAGCCGATGCGGCCTCCGATTCACAAAAGCAATACGCCCGCCATCGTTTCAATGGCGGGCGCAGCAATCATCCGGCTTCCGGTGCCGGTCAGACCGCATCGAAATCGAGAACGAGTTTCTCCGATGTCGGCCTCGTCTGGCAGGCCAGCGTATAGCCCGCTTCCACTTCCCACGGCTCCAGCGAGAAATTGAGCGCCATCTCGCTGGTCCCGTCGACGACCTTGCAGCGGCAGGTGCAGCACATGCCGTTGGAGCAGGACCACGGCAGCTCGTGACCCGCCTTGTGGGCCGCGTCGAGAACGGTCTGGTCCGGCTCGGTGACATGGAACCGCTTGCGAACACCGTCATGGATGACCTCCACGGCAGCGCCCTTCTCCGCGGCCTCGCGAGCCGCCGAGGACGCCGGACGCGCCTTCGGCGCCTCGCCGTCCAGGGTGAACCGCTCGTACCGGATCCTGCCCTCCGGCATGCCGAGGTCCTTCAGCGTCCCGGCGACGGCGTCGATCATCGCACCCGGTCCGCACAGGAAAGCGAGGTCGTGGTTCTCCGGATCGATCAGGCCGCGCGAGGCAAACAGGCGGATACGCTCGCCGTCGATTCGCCCGTTCAGCGCATCCACATCCTGGCTTTCCCGCGAAAGCACGTGGATCAGCGAGAACCGGCCAAGATAGCGGTCCTTCAGGTCCTCGACCTCTTCCAGGAACATGATCGATCCCGTCTCCCGGTTTCCGTAGACCAGCGTGACCCGGCTTCCCGGCTCGTGGCTGAGCACCGCCTTGGCAATCGCAAGCATCGGCGTGATCCCCGAGCCTGCCGCGACCAGCAGGTAATCGTGATCGCCGCCGATTTCCGGCGTGAAGCGCCCTTCCGGTTCCATGACGCGGATGATGTCGCCGGCCGACAGCTTTTCCGTCACGAAGCCGGTGAACCGGCCGTCCTCGACCCGCCGGATGCCGACCCGCAGCAGCGGTTCGCCCGGGCCGGAGCAGATCGAGTAGGAGCGGCGGATCTCTTCGCCGCCGATATCCGCGGCGAGCGTCAGGTATTGCCCCGGCTTGAACGCAAAGCGCGTCTTCAGGTCGTCCGGAATGTCGAAGGCGATGGAAACGGCATCGGGCGTTTCCCGGTCGATGCGGGCAACCGTCAAATCGTGAAATCGGGCCATGATCATTCCCTCACAGGCATTTGAAATAGTCGAAAGGCTCGCGGCAGGAGAGGCAGCGCCAATGCGCCTTGCACGGCGTGGAACCGAACTCGGACACCCGCTCGGTTTCCGTCGAGCCGCACTTGGGGCAGGCAACTTCCTCCTCGCCGAACAGGGCGCGGATGGAATTGGACGCTTTCTTCGGCGGGGCGATACCGTATTCACGCAGTTTTTCCCGCCCTTCCTCCGTGATCCAGTCGGTCGTCCAGGCCGGGTGCAGGACCCGCTCGACACGCACCTCGAACCCGGCATCGCGAAGCGCCGCTTCGACCGCCATCTCGATGGCCAGCGTGGCCGGGCAACCGGAATAGGTCGGCGTGACCTTCGCCACGGCCGTTCCATCGTCGTCGAGATCGACGGACCGGAGGATGCCAAGATCGGCGACCGTCACGCAGGGCACTTCCGGGTCCGGCACAGAGGCCGCCGCCTCCCACGCCCTGGCGGCATCCGTGCCTTGTGCCGTCGTCACCATGTCGCGCCCGGATAGGTGCGTTGCATGTATTGCAGTTCGGCCAGCAGGTGTCCCATCTCCTCGCCGTGAATGCCGGAACGTCCGCCGCGCGGCCCCACGTCGCTTTCCGGAACGGCGAGACCGGCGGCCGCGAAGATCGGCCCGATGGTCTGCTCGAAAGCCGGCTTCAGCGAGGCCGGGTCCGGGGCGACGCCGGCCTGCGCCATGGCATCGGTCACCGCGTCGCTCTGGAACAGTTCGCCCGTGTAGCGATGCAGGGCCTCGACGGCTGCAGCCATGCGCGACGCGCTCTCCTCGGTTCCGTCGCCAAGCCGGACAACCCATTCGCTGGCATGGCGGATGTGATAGGCCACTTCCTTGATGGCCTTGGCGGCAATGGCCCGGATGGTTTCGTCGCTCGAGGTCAGGCACTCGGTCCAGTACGCTTCCATGAAGGCCGCGAAATAGAGCTGGCGCAACATGGTATGGGCGAAATCACCGTTCGGACGCTCGACCAGCAGGCAATTCCTGTACTCGCGTTCCCGGCGCATGTAAGCCAGGTCGTCCTCGCTTCGCCCCTTCCCTTCCAGTTCGGCCGCGTACTGGTAGAGCGAGCGGGCCTGACCAATGAGATCGAGTGCCATGTTGGGCATGGCCAGGTCTTCCTCGAGCATCGGCGCATGGCCACACCATTCGGAGACCCGGTGCCCCAGGATCAGGTGGTCGTCGGCAAGGCGCAGCACCAGCGCCAGCCGGGCTTCGTTCATGTCTGTCATGTCTTCGTTCCTTGGCGGATTGGGCGATGTCGGCGGGGCGTGAACGCCCGCTTACATGTGGCCCACGTCCTCGGGGATGTCGTAGAACGTCGGGTGACGGTAGATCTTGGAGGCCGTCGGTTCGAAATTCTCGTCCTTCTGCGACGGGTCCGACGCTGTGATCGCGCTCGACGGCACGACCCAGATCGACGTTCCCTCTCCGCGCCGGGTGTAGACGTCCCGCGCGGCCTGCAGCGCCAGTTCGGCATCAGCGGCGTGCAGCGATCCGCAATGCTTGTGGGACAGGCCGTTGCGCGGCCGGATGAAGACTTCCCAAAGGGGCGTTTCCTTGCTCATGGCTGGTTCCTTCAACCTTATTCTGCGGCAATCTTGGCGGCTTCGGCGCGCGCCTTGCGCTTCTCGGCATGGGCAAGCGCGGCATCGCGCACCCAGGCACCGTCTTCCCAAGCCTTGCGCCGGGCCGCGATACGGTCGCGGTTCATCGGGCCGTTGCCCTTGACCACGTGCCAGAACTCGTCCCAGTCGATCTTGCCGAAATCGTAGCCACCCTTGCCGTCATTCTTGTCCGGGTTCCACTTCAGGTCCGGGTCGGGAAAGGTCAGCCCGATGAACTCGCCCTGCGGCACCGTGGCATCGACGAATTTCTGGCGCAGCTCGTCGTTGGAGAATCGCTTGATCTTCCACTTCATCGACTGGTCGCCATGCTGGCTGTCGCTGTCATGCGGGCCGAACATCATCAGCGACGGCCACCACCAGCGGTTCAAGGCATCCTGCGCCATCTCCTTCTGTTCGTCCGTGCCGCGCATCAGCGTCATCATGATCTCGTAGCCCTGGCGCTGGTGGAAGCTTTCCTCCTTGCAGACGCGGATCATGGCGCGGGCATAGGGCCCGAACGAACAGCGGCACAGCGGGATCTGGTTCATGATCGCCGCCCCGTCGACCAACCAGCCGATGGCACCGATATCCGCCCAGGTCAAGGTCGGGTAATTGAAGATCGACGAGTACTTCGCCTTGCCCGACAGCAGTTCCTCGGTCATCTGGTCGCGGCTGACGCCCAGCGTCTCTGCCGCCGAATAGAGGTAGAGGCCGTGGCCACCCTCGTCCTGTACCTTGGCCAGCAGCGCGGCCTTGCGCTTGAGGCTCGGCGCGCGGGTGATCCAGTTGCCCTCCGGCAGCATGCCGACGATCTCCGAATGTGCGTGCTGGCCGATCTGGCGGATCAGCGTGCGCCGGTACCCTTCGGGCATGGCGTCGTTCGGCTCGATCTTTTCCTCGGCATCGATACGGGCCTGGAAGGCGGCCAGGAAGGCCTCGTCCTCTTCCGTTGCGGTGTTCGCGCCGATAAGCCCTTGGCTGTACATGTGATTTCCTCCAGACTTGGACGTCCGTTGCGTCTCGTCACATAACATGTAACAAAAATTCGAATGGATTTCAATTCGCCGTAACATAAAATCGGCAAGGGAGGAAGAATGAGCCTGCTGACGACCACCGAAACCGACGCGGTCCTCGAAAAGATGTTTGCCCCCTTCATCCGCCGCATGGGCCTGAAAACCGTGTCCGTCGGCGAAAGGGAAACGACCTTTCTCCTGCCCGGCGACATGGACTTCGTGCATGGCGGCGGCGTCATCTGCGGCCAGGCCATCGCGTCGGCCGCCGACACCTGCGCCATTCTCGCCCTCGCCGCCGCCAACGGCCGGTTCCGCATGGTGACGACGGTCGACCTGACGACTCACTTCATCCGGCCGCTCAAGCCGGTTGATGCGCATGTCCGCATCGTCATCGAATCGAATGGAAAGCGCATGGCCTACCTGCGCGCCGAGATCGCCCCGGTCGGGTCGGACAAGCTGTCTGCCACGGCGACGGGCGCCTTCATGTATCTCGACTGATGATGGCCGGACGCAGGAAAACGACTACACATCAGTGACTTGCCCGCAGGACTGAAGGCACTGCCTCCGGGACTTGAATCGGATTACGAACGGGAAATCGCCGGCTGGATACCGAACCGCTGCGCAAAGACGAGCGGATCGCGCTGGGCGACCAGTCCCTGCTCGTCGAGCCAGGTCTCGCTGCCCGGAACGAGTGGCGCATAGACCCGCCGGACGACCACGCGTGCCCGCTCGCCCGGCCAGTTGGCCGGCAGCAGCGAGGCCGGCAAACCCGGATCGCGCAGCACGAGGCGGCGCCAGTCATGGATCAGCAGCGTGCGCGCAGCCATGGCGTCGAGCGGCGCAAGTCGCTCTCCGCCGCCGAGCCGCTGGGCCATCGTCGACCAGTTGGAGATGAACCGCTCATATCCTCCGCCCAGGTCGTCAAGGTTCCACAGGGCGGTCAGTCCCGCGGGCATGTCGCTTCCCGGCCCGTTGATGACCAGCATGCCGGCACCGGCCTGTGTGTCGGCCAGCCGTCCCGGCTTCATCAGCACCTGCCCGCCAAGGCGGACAAAGCCGTCCTCCACCAGTTTCGCCGCCTGGGCAGCGGGTAGCGCGGCCGGGGCGATGAGCACGGTCCAGGATCCGTCCCAGGATGGCGGACCCTCTGCGTAGATCCGGCGTGTCGCTTCGTCGAAGGCATGACGGCCGGCGGTGGCGAGATGGTAAAAGCTGAGCCGCCCTTCCCTCTCGCGCTTCACCCACCCGTCGGCGGCAAGCCGCGACATGGCGGTGCGCACGGCTCCGGCCTCCACGCCCAGCCGCTCCATGACCGCCTGGATATCGGCAAGCGCGGCGCGCTCGCCCCGCGGCACGACGGCGTCACCCAGAAAGGTGATGACAAGCGACCAGACACGCAAACGCGGCTCGGCATGGAGCGCGGCGATGCGCTGGTTGAATTCATCGGTGAGAAGAGATCTCGCATCCATGACGGCTATGTGCCACGACACGCCGCGCTTGCAAAGCCTCAGCCCAGGTCGTGCACACCGGCAACGAGAATCCGCGTGGCAAGCCGTGCATAGTCCTCGCGCGTGAAGGCGCGGCCGTCCCGGAACCACATGTAGGCCCAGTTCAGCATGCCGAACAGCGCCATGGTCACCGGCTTCAGCAGGTCACCGCCCTCGAACGCAACGGGATTGACCGCCCGGATCGCATCGGAAAACAGCCGCACGAGATGCCGCTCCATGGCCTTTAGTTCCGCCTGCTGCTCCTCTGGCAGGAAACGCATCGTTCCGAGCTGTACCTTGTGCTTGGAATCGGCGTCCCGATAGCATTCCAGGAGTGCGCCGACGAGCACCTCGAGGCGGCTTTCGGGATCGAGGTCCGGCCGGTCGGCTTCTTCCACTGCTTCGATCAACTCGCTCAGGTGATTGGCGATGATGTCGTAGAGCATCGCCTCCTTGGACGAATAGTAATGGTAGAGCAGCGCCTTGGACACGCCGCAGCGCCGTGCCACCTCCGCCATGGACGTGCGGTCATAGCCATCCTCGGCAAAGACCTGCGCCGCCGTGCGCGAGATCGCCTCGCGCTTGTCGTCGTGATCCTTGGCGCGGGTCCGGGCCATGCCTCAGTCACCCTTGGGACGGTTGTCGACCACGCGGACCGCCTTGCCCTGGCTGCGGGCCACGCCGTCCGGTTCGGTGACATCGATCCGCGTCGAGACGCCGACCACGCTCTTGATGTGATGCGCCAGTTCCTTCGCCGATGCCGCGCGGGCCTCGCTCGCCGCTTCGCCGGGCGTCGCTTCGACGTGAACCGTCATCACGTCCATCCGGCCCTCGCGGGTCAGTTCGATCTGGAAATGCGGCGCCAGCCCGGCGACTTTCAGGATCTGCTCCTCGATCTGCGTCGGGAAAACGTTGACGCCGCGCAGGATGATCATGTCGTCGGACCGGCCGGTGATCTTTTCCATGCGCCGCATGCTGCGCGCCGTGCCGGGAAGCAGGCGCGTCAGGTCGCGGGTCCGGTAGCGGATGATCGGGAAGGCCTCCTTGGACAGCGACGTGAAGACGAGCTCGCCCTTTTCGCCGTCCGGCAGCACCTCGCCCGTCGCCGGATCGATGATCTCGGGATAGAAATGGTCCTCCCAGATGTGCAGCCCGTCCTTGGTCTCGACGCATTCGTTGGCCACGCCCGGGCCCATCACCTCCGAAAGGCCGTAAATATCGACCGCGTGCATGTCGAACGCCTGCTCGATTTCCTCGCGCATGGCATTGGTCCACGGCTCGGCGCCGAAGATGCCGACCTGCAGCGGGCTCTTGCGCGGATCGAGCCCGGCGGCCCTGTACTGGTCGAGGATCGACAGCATGTAGGACGGCGTCACCATGATCGTGGAGGCGCCGAAATCCTCGATCAGCGTCACCTGTCGCTCGGTCATGCCGCCGGAAACGGGCACGACCGTGCAGCCCAGCCGCTCTGCCCCGTAGTGAGCGCCGAGGCCGCCGGTGAACAGCCCGTAGCCGTAGGCGACGTGGACGATGTCACCGGGCCGTGTGCCTGATGCGCGCAGCGAGCGGGCCACCATGTCCGCCCACGTCTCGATGTCCCTTTTCGTGTATCCGACCACCGTCGGCTTGCCGGTTGTCCCCGAGGAAGCGTGGATGCGGACCACCTGCTCCCGCGGCACGGCGAACATGCCGAACGGGTAATTGTCACGCAGGTCGGTTTTCACCGTGAAGGGAAACTTCGAAAGGTCCGACAGTTGCTTCAGATCGTCGGGATGAACACCGGCCGCGTCGAACTTCGCACGGTAGAACGGCACGTTTTCATAGGCATGCCTCAACGACCACTTCAGCCGTTCCAGCTGCAGCGCCTGGATTTCATCGCGCGATGCGATCTCGATCGGATCCAGATCCTCCTTGCGGGGCGTCAGGTCTTTCATGCTGTCCTCCGGTTGGCCGGCACCGGCCTCATTCCTCGAAATGCTGTCCCTTGATCACGCGGCTGTTGCCGCGGAATTCCGCGATGATCCGCCCGTCCTGGTTGGTCACGGAGACATCGTAGATGCCGGACCGGCCAAAGCGCGCGACCTCGCGGCATCGCGCGGTCAGGCGGTCACCCAGCATGCCCGGCGCAACGAAGGTGATCGTGTTCGACTGCGCCACGACGATCTGGTTGTAGGAATTGCAGGCAAAGGCAAACGCGCTGTCGGCCAGCGTGAAGATGTAGCCGCCGTGGCAGATGTCATGCCCGTTGGTATGGTGCTTCTCGACCGTCATGGAAAGCACGGCCGTTCCGGCCCCCACCTCGTCAAGGCTCATGCCGAGCCATTTCGAGGCATCGTCATTGGCCCACATGGCCTGCGCGCTCTTGCGCGCGATCTCGTCCGGCGACAGCGTCATCGCCCTCTCCTCCCTGAAGAAACGGCGCCTCCCGCACCGTCAATATCAAGACTTGCATAAACCGACCGGACGGTCAATAATACTTGAAACCGGAATGGACAGTTCCGGCGGGAGGAGATTTTGTCCGTCGACCGCCATCGGGCTGCAGAGGGGCCAGTCAGGCTGCCCCATCGCCAGCGTGCCTTGGCTTCGTCGCCGGCTGTTCCCCCGTTCTTCATCCGCGTTCAAAGCAAGTGAAGCCCGAGGAAAACGCCCCATGACCATCATGAAGCTCCAATCCTACGCCGCCGGACAATGGATCGCCCCGGCCGGACGGATCAGCCAGTTGAAGAGCGCGGTGACCGGCGAGGTGGTCGCGGAACTGGGCGCCGGCGATGTCTCCATGGCCGCCATGACCAACTACGCCCGCGAGGTCGGTGGCCCGGCACTGCGGGCGATGACCTTCCACGAGCGCGCCGCCATGCTGAAGCGCCTGGCGCAATACCTCGGCGGCCGCAAGGAAGAGCTTTACGAACTGTCTTACGACACCGGCACGACCAAGCTCGATGCCATGATCGACATCGACGGCGGCATCGGCACGCTCTTCGTCTATTCCTCCAAGGGCCGGCGCGAACTGCCGGACGACGTGCTGCTGGTCGATGGCGGCATCGAGCAGTTCGGTCGGACCGGAAGCTTCCTCGGCACCCATGTCTGCACCTCGCTCCAGGGCGTGGCGGTTCACATCAATGCCTTCAACTTCCCGGTCTGGGGCATGCTGGAAAAGCTGTCGCCGACGCTGCTGGCCGGCGTTCCGGCCATCGTCAAGCCGGCCTCCGCCACCGCATGGCTGGCCGAGGCCGCATTCCGCATGATGGTGGAGAGCGGCATCCTGCCGGATGGCGCCGTCCAGTTCATCGCCGGCTCCACGGGCGACCTGCTCGACCGGCTCACCTGCCAGGATGTCGTTTCGTTCACCGGGTCCGCGGCAACCGCCCAGATGCTGCGCTCCAACCCGCTAATCGCGCAGAATTCCGTCCGTTTCATCGCCGAGCAGGATTCGCTCAACGCCACCATCCTCGGTCCGGACGCCGGACCCGACACGCCGGAATTCGACACCTTTGTACGCGAAGTCATCCGCGAAATGACCGCCAAGGCCGGCCAGAAATGCACGGCCATGCGCCGCATCATTGTGCCGCAGGCCATGATGGAACCGGCCATCGGCGCCATCACCGCCAGGCTGGAAAAGACCCTTGTCGGCAACCCGCGGGCCGAGGGCGTGCGCATGGGCGCGCTCGCCAGCCTGGCCCAGCGCCAGGACGTGCTGGAAAAGGCCGCGGTCATCGGTTCAGAAGCCCGCCGGGTCTTCGGCGACCCGGACAGCTTCTCCCCGCATGAGGCCGACGCCGGCCAGGGCGCCTTCCTGCCGCCCATGCTGTTTGCCTGCGACGATCCCGACGGCGCCTCCGCGATCCACTGCACCGAGGCCTTCGGCCCGGTATCGACCGTCATGCCCTACCGCGATCTCGACCACGCGCTGTCGATCGCCAACCGCGGCGAGGGATCGCTCGTCGCCTCGGTCTTCACCCATGACCCGGCCGTAGCAAGGCATGCCGTGCTGTCCTCCGGCGCCTATCATGGCCGGCTCTATTTCGCCGACCGCGACACGGGCAAGGAGGCGACCGGCCACGGCGCGCCCATGCCGCACCTCGTGCACGGCGGCCCCGGACGGGCCGGCGGTGGCGAGGAAATGGGCGGCATTCGCGGCGTCATGCACTACATGCAGCGCACTGCCGTGCAGGGCAGCCCGGATCTCCTCGCCGGCATCACCCGCACCTTCATCAAGGGCGCGACGCCCAGGACCTCTGGCGTCCATCCCTTCCGCATGACCTTTGGCGAACTCGACATCGGTCAGCAGATCAGGACCGCGTCGCGAACGGTAACACTGGAGGATATCGAGCATTTCGCCGAATTCACCGGCGACACCTTCTATGCCCACATGGACGAGGAAGCCGCGGCCGCCAACCCGTTCTTCCCGGGCCGTGTCGCCCACGGCTACCTGATCCTGTCCTTTGCCGCCGGCCTCTTCGTCGATCCCGCGCCAGGCCCGGTCCTGGCGAACTACGGCCTCGACAACCTGCGCTTCATGAAGCCCGTGTCGCCCGGCGACAGCCTGTCCGTCACCCTGACGGCCAAGGCCAAGACACGCCGCAACGACGAATACGGCGAAGTACGCTGGGACGTCGAAGTCACCAACCAGGACGGCGATACCGTTGCCACCTACGAACTGCTGACCATGAACGCCATGTGAGGCATCAGCGGCCGGGAAAGGCTGTCAGATGACGGCCTTCTCCACCTGCTCCGGCAGGGCGGCCCGCCTCCGCCCGGTTGATCCGAGAAAAATCGTCACCGCGTCGATCACCCGCGAGTCCTTCAGGATCCGGACGTGGCCCAGCCGTTCCGTCTCCATCAGCCGCGATCCCGGGATTGCATCCGCGAGGCGGCGGGCAGACGAAAAACGGACCTGGCGGTCGTGCCGGTCATGGATGACGAGCACGTCGGCCGTGAGGCCGCGGCCATCCTCAACCGGATCGAGATCGGCCATTGGCATGCCGAACTTCTGTTCGATCCGTGCCTTCGCCTCGGCGATCGCGTCAGGCGAGAAGCCAAGCATCTGGCCGATGTAGGGCAGGTATCCGGCCGGCCGGTCCGGCGTCCCGATGATCGCGAGGCGCGACGCATCGAGCCCTCTCGCCGATGCCATGAGGCTGGCCGCACCGCCCATCGAATGCGCAACCACCCCATGCAACGGGCCAAACTGGCGCTCGATCAGCCGGAGCGCATGGATGAACTCCACGATGCTCGAGCGCTGTCCGTCCGCCGCACCGTGCCCCGGTGCCTCCATGGCCACCACGCGAAACCCCCGTGCCAGCAGCGGGTCCACAAAGGCAGCCAGTTGCCCCGCCCTCCCGGCCCAGCCGTGAACCAGCGCCACCACCGGCGCTCCCTCCTCACCCCACTGAAAGACGGGCATCATGCGTGTGCAGTCGAAGCGCAATGGCAAGGCGGCTGCCCGGCGCATGACCGACAGTTCTTCCGGCCGCAGCTTGAGACGCCCTGGCGTCAGGAAGACGCGTTCGAGCGTGACACCCGCCCGCTTCGGCAGCAGACGCGAATACAGGCCCATCGCCAGCGGGATAATATTACGAACGTTCATGCTATTTTTCATCGCGGGCTCCAGTCGCAACAGGACGCGCGCAGGCGGGATGCCTATCGTGCGCGGTTGCGGTCAATCAGGTTTTCAAAGGCAGTCATGGCTTTCGGGCCGGCGTCCGGACGTTTCATCATGTGGGCATAGTGCTCGTAGCCCTGGATAATGGACCAGAGGTCGAAGGCCATCTGGCCGGCATCGGTATCGCTCGACAGTTCCCCGGTTGCCATCGCCATCCCGACCGCTTTTTCATAGAAGGCGAGCATGTCGGAAAGCTGGCCGGCAAGATGGTCATGAACGGGTCCGGGCCGGTACTTGAAATCGGCCGAAGCCGCGGTGAACGGACATCCCGCCAGCCCGGCCTTCCCCTTCCAAGTCAGCCAGTTGGCAAACAGGGTCCGGAGGCGTTCGAGGCCACGCGGCTTGCTCATGGCGGGCAGGATCACCGATTCCCGCAAGAGGTCTGCGGCATGGTCCAGCACGGCGATCTGCAACGCTTCCTTTGACCGGAAATGCGCATAGAGCCCGCTCTTGGAAAGTCCTGCCCGCGACGAGAGCGTGCCGATGGTCAGGGTTTCCAGCCCTGTTTCCGCCGTTAGTTCCAGTGCCTGGCCAAGGATTGCCGCGCGTGTGTTTTCACCTTTTGACATGACGTTAAAATAGCACGATCGTTCGTTTTGTAAAGTGCCGGTCCGTCGTCAGGTGCGTGGCGCCCGCCAGCTGGCCGTCAGGGCCAGGCAGACGAGGCAGATCCCCACCAGCGAAGCAGCCCAGGAAACGATGCTCCCGCCATTGAATACGACCAGCGCGGAGACGATGGTCGAAGACCCGATCTGGCTGGCAAAGCCATAGAAAGCGGTGGCGAAGCCCGCGATCTCGCCGTGCGGGTCGAGCACCATGGCAGCGGCGTTGGAATAGACCACCAGGTAGCTCGTCGCGTAGAGGATCAGCAGCGCGGTGATGAGCCATGGATTGATCAGTCCGGTCAGCGATGCGGTCAGGATGAGGCTGGAGGCGACCACCAGCACGATGTTCCCGGTCACCGCCGCGCGTGCCACGCCGAACTGCCGGATGACATGGCGGTTGCCCCATTGCCCGATCACGATGCCGATTCCGTGGAAAGCGAAGAAGGAGGCAAAGGCGAGACCTGTCAGGCCGAACGTCGTTTCATAGATGCGCGGCGCGGACGCGATGATCAGCAGCATCGACGTCATAGACACGATGGATACCCAGGTGAACCGCCGCGATTGCGGATGGCGCATCAGGCGCAGGCCATTGCGCCAGTAGCTGAGCGGCGACAGGGCTTCCGGCCGCCTCCCCTTCAGGGTCTCCGGCACGCCCACCATCATGGCGATCAGCACGAGCGACCAGGCGACCAGCGCGCCGAAAATGGCCCGCCAGCCCAGTGCGGCGGCAAGACCGGCCCCGACGAAGGGCGCGATGATCGGCCCCAGCGCAAAGAACATCGTCGCCAGCGCCAGGTTCCGGGCCAGTTCCTCGCCGGAATAGAGATCGCGGATGATCGCCCGCGACATGACGATCGCCGCGGATGCGCCGAAGCCCTGCAGGCCGCGCCCGGCCAGGAGCGTGGCGATATCCGGAGCGAAGACGCAGATCACGCTGCCGGCGAAATAGAGGAACAGGCCGCCGCCGAGCATGGCCTTGCGCCCGAACCGGTCCGAGGCCGGCCCCCACAGCAATTGCCCGAAGGCGCTGGTGAACATGTAGATGGTGACCGTCCACTGGACCAGCGCATAGGGTTCATCGAGTTCCTGCACCATGACCGGGATCGCCGGCAGCGAAATGTCGATCGAGAACGCACCGATAGACATCAGCAGACCGCAATAGAGGGCGACGTAGCGGCCGAGGGCTTGGCTCATGGGGCTGAAGGTCCGGTTGGGCGGCAGGCGGGAAAGAACGGAATTGCTTATAGGTCATAACGGGATGGCCGGCAATCTTGCCGGCAACCCGCGCGGCCTTGCCCGAGCCATTGTCGTTGCGCGCTAGTCGTTTGCCTTCTGGCGAAAGGCCACCGGCGAATGCCCCGTCGCCCGGGTGAAGACGCGGCTGAAATAGGCCGGGTCGGAATATCCCAGTTCATAGGCGATGGTGGTGACCGGCAGGTTCGTGAACACGAGGTTGCGCCGTGCCTCGCGGATGATGCGCG
This sequence comes from Zhengella mangrovi, assembly GCF_002727065.1. Taxonomy (GTDB): domain Bacteria; phylum Pseudomonadota; class Alphaproteobacteria; order Rhizobiales; family Rhizobiaceae; genus Zhengella; species Zhengella mangrovi. Next base: position 260,407 of record NZ_PDVP01000003.1, read on the forward strand.
CCTCGATGGCCTTGGACGCCGGCTCCCCCGTCGCTTCGCGCAGCACGCGGCTGAGGTGCTGCGGCGTGACCGAGAGTGCCGAGGCATAGTCCGCCACCGTCCAGTGATCGAAGAAATGCGCTTCCAGCAACGCATCGAAGCGGCGCAGCAGTTGGGCGGCCCGGTTTCCCTCCCCCTCCCCGAGGGCGGGCAGGCTCAGGTCGGCGCCCCCGACCATGGCGCGCGCTGCCAGCGTCAGCAATTGCAGGCCAAGGGCGCGAAGCATCTGCGCCCGTCCGTAGGCCCGGCTCCCGTGCTCGGCGAAAATGGCCTCCATCACCGCGCATTCGCCAGCACCGGCACGGCCCGTGAAACTCTGCGTCAGCGCGGCACTCACCCCTTCCGACGGGATCAGCGACTGGTCCAGCATTTCGGCTGCGAAGGTCACCACCCATCCCTCCGTGCCGGGCATGAAGGAAAATCCGTGCACGTCGCCGACCGCGACATTGATCAGCGTCATCGGCGAAAGCGGGATGGTCCGTCCCTCGATCCGTGCCGTCCCGCCCCCATCCGCCACCAGCAGGACCTGGTGCAAGCGGGCATGGCGGTGCGGCGCAAACTCCCAGTCGTTCAGCCGCGAGCGCGAGGCAATGGTCTCGCAATGCACGACGTCGGGCAGGTCGCCGGCCTCCCCGAACAGGTTGAAGTTCAGGATCCGGTGGTGATCACGGGTAGAGCTCATGTTCGATTTGTACAAGCGATAGGCCAGACGGTCCATTCAAGATTCCGCGCCGCGCGCTACCCTTCCCGAAATCGAATGGAGGAAGATCGCATGGAAATCCCTGCACGCACCAAGGTCTGCATCATCGGCGGCGGCCCGTCCGGCCTGCTGCTCGCCCAGCTTCTGCACAAGCGCGGCATCGACAATATCGTGCTGGAAAAGCACAGCCGCGATCACGTCCTGTCGCGCATCCGTGCCGGTGTGCTCGAGCACGGCTTCGCAGAACTGATGCGCGAGGCTGGTGTCGGCGAACGCATGGACAGCGAGGGCGAGATCCATCACGGCTTCTACATCGCTCACGATGGCGAGATGGACCGCGTCGACCTGAAGAAATATTCCGGCCAGTCCGTCATGGTCTACGGCCAGACCGAGGTGACGCGCGATCTTTACGATGCCCGCGACGCCATGAACGGCATCGTCATTCACGAGGCAGCCGACGTCCAGCCGCGCGATATCGCCACGGACGCGCCCTACGTGACCTGGCGCAAGGGCGATGATGTCCATCGCGTCGATTGCGATTTCATCGTCGGCGCCGATGGCTTCCACGGCGTGTCGCGCAAGTCCATTCCCAAGGATGTGCTGCGCGAATACGAGAAGATCTACCCCTTCGGCTGGCTCGGCGTCCTGTCGCGGACCAAGCCCGTCAACGACGAACTGATCTATGCCAACCACGAACGCGGCTTCGCGCTCTGCTCGCTGCGGTCCCAGGTCCTGTCGCGCTATTACCTCCAGGTGCCCCTGACCGACAGTGTCGAGGACTGGTCTGACGAGGCGTTCTGGGACGAATTGCGCAACCGCCTGCCGGCAGAGGTCGCCGGGCGGCTGCAGACCGGGCCGTCGATCGAGAAATCGATCGCGCCGTTGCGCTCCTTCGTGGCCGAACCGATGCGCTACGGCAACCTGTTCCTGGCCGGCGACTCCGCGCATATCGTGCCGCCGACCGGCGCTCGCGGCCTCAACACGGCGGCTTCCGACATCCAGTACCTCTACCACGGTCTGGTCGACCACTACCTGAAGGACGACAGCACCGGCCTGGAGGAATATTCAGCCAAGGCATTGGCCCGTGTCTGGAAAACCCAGCGCTTCTCCTGGTGGCTGACCTCGCTCCTCCATCGTTTCCCGGATACGTCCGACTATGACCGCATCCTGCAGCGCACGGAACTGGAGTACCTCTTCTCCTCCGACGCGGCCCAGACCGTTGTCGCGGAAAACTACGTCGGCCTGCCCTACTGATCCTGCAGCGGGCAACCGGCATCAAAAAAGGGGCGGCCTGCGGGCCGCCCCTTCTCTTTTCCGTCAGGTGACTGACCTCAGTTCAGCGCCTTGTCGGTGATCTCGTGCGTCCAGGCGCCTTCCGGCTCCTTGGTGATCACCGGGTCGGAACCGCCGCTCATCAGCGCCTCGACCGTGCGCTTGTAGTCCGCCGGGTCCAGCGCGCCATTCGAGCCGGCCGTCAGCTTGGCGATTTCGCCCATCATGCGCTTCTGGTGCTTTTCGGTCTGGGCGCCGGTGGCGTCGTTTTCCAGCACGATCTCGGCAGCCTCGTCCGGGTTCTGCTCGGCCCACTTCCAGCCCTTCATGGACGCGCGCACGAAGCGGACGAGCTTGTCCACCATGGCAGGGTCCTTGAGGCTGTCCTCCAGCACGTAGATACCGTCTTCAAGCGTCGAGACGCCCTCGTCCTCGTACTTGAAGACGACGAGATCGTCCGGCGTGAGACCGGCGTCGATGACCTGCCAGTACTCGTTGTAGGTCATGGTCGAGATGCAGTCGGCCTGCTTCTGCAGCAGCGGGTCGACGTTGAAGCCCTGCTTGAGCACGGTCACGCCATCCGGGCTGCCATCGGTCTTGTAGCCGAGCTTGTTCATCCAATTGAGGAACGGGTACTCGTTGCCGCCGAACCAGACGCCCAGCGTCTTGCCCTTGAAATCCTTGGGCGAGGAAATGCCGGAATCCTTGCGGCAGGTCAGCATCATGCCCGAGCTCTTGAACGGCTGGGCGATATTGACCAGCGGAATGCCCTTCTCGCGGGTCGCCAGCGCGGACGGCATCCAGTCGAGCACCACGTCGGCACCGCCACCGGCGATCACCTGCGGCGGGGCGACGTCCGGACCGCCCGGCTTGATCTCGACGTCGAGGTTCTCTTCCTCGTAGAACCCCTTGTCCTTGGCCACGTAGTAGCCGGCGAACTGGGCCTGGGTGACCCACTTGAGTTGCAGCGTAAGCTTGTCGGCCGCGAGGGCCGAGAAGGACGTCAGCGCCAGGGCTGATGCCATGAATGCAGTCGCAAGTGCTTTTTTCATTTTTGTTCCCCTGGGTTGTTACGTCCGTCCACCACGGACGGACGGATGCCAGAACGTGACGGCGCGCTCCGTGAGCGCCACCACACCATAGAAGGCAGAGCCGGCCAAGGCGGCCACGGCAATCTCTGCCCAGACCATGTCGACATTCATGCGGCCGATCTCCGCGGAGATCCGGAACCCCATGCCGACAATCGGCGTGCCGAAGAATTCCGCGACGATGGCGCCGATCAGCGCCAGGGTGGAATTGATCTTCAGCGCATTGAAGATGAACGGCCCGGCGGCGGGCAACCGGAGTTTTGCCAGTGTCTGCCAGTAGCCGGCGGCATATGTCCGCATCAGGTCCTTCTCCATCGACGAGGCGGCCGCCAGGCCCTGCACCGTGTTGACCAGCATCGGGAAGAAGGTCATCACCACGACGACCGCCGCCTTGGACTGCCAGTCGAAACCGAACCACATGACCATGATCGGTGCAATGCCGATGACCGGCAGCGCGGAGACGAAATTGCCGATCGGCAGCAGGCCGCGCTTGAGGAAGGGCGAGCGGTCGATCAGGATGGCCGCGATGAAACCGGAGCCGCAGCCCATGATGTAGCCGGGAATGACCGACTTGATCACGGTCTGCCGGAAATCGGCCAGCAGCAGCGGCACCGACCCGGTGATCCGATCCCAGATTGCCGAGGGCGGCGGCAACAGCACCGGCGGCACGTTGAACCCGCGCACGATCCCTTCCCACAGTACGAGGATGGTCACGCCGAACAGCAGCGGTACGACAAGCCCGATGCCGCGCCGTGCCGCCTTGGCCTCCGGCCTGCGGCGCACCAGCCATTCGTTCAGCGCCCACGCGGCAAGCCAGAAGACGATCGCGAAGAGGATCCAGCCCGGTCTCATTCCGCCTGCCCCATCCGCCGGAGAACCATGCTGTGCGCCACGCCGACCAGTGCCACGAGAGTGGCCGCCAGTCCCGCCGCCATGAACAGCGCCGACCAGATCTGGATCGTCTGGCCGTAGTAGGAGCCGGCCAGCAGCCGCGCGCCGAGCCCGGCCACCGCCCCGGTCGGCAGTTCGCCGACGATCGCACCGACGAGGCTGATCGCCACGGCGACCTTCATCGAGGTGAACAGGTAGGGCATGGACGACGGCCAGCGCAGCTTCCAGAAGGTCTGCGCCGCGGACGCGTTCCAGGTCCGCATCAGGTCAAGCTGCATCGAATCCGGCGAGCGCAGGCCCTTCACCATGCCCACGACAACGGGGAAGAACGACAGGTAGGTCGAGATCAGCGCCTTGGGCAGAAGCCCGGACAGGCCGATGTTGTAGAGCACGACGATGATCATCGGCGCGATGGCGAGGATCGGGATCGTCTGCGAGGCAATGATCCACGGCATCAGCGACCGGTCCGCCGCCGTGTTGTGGACGATGAAGACCGCCAGCCCCACGCCGAGTACCGTGCCGATGGCAAAGCCTGCAAGCGTCGCCGACAGCGTCACCCAGGCGTGGTAGACGAGGCTGCGTTTCGAGGTGATATTCTTGTTGATCGTGGTATCCCAGAGTTCCACGACCACCTGGTGCGGCGCCGGCAGGACCGGGCGCTCCTGCGCCATGGTCCGGGTCACGAGGTCGGACACGGTCAGCGTCTGCCCTGCCCGCCCGGCCTTGTCGTATTCCTGCGGCGCATTCATGAACACCGCCGCCACGTACCAGACCGCCACGATGATCAGCACCACGATGGTGACGGGCAAGGCCGTGCCGTTCCAGGCCCGGGCGACGAGCGAGGGCCGGCGTCCGGCGATCGGCGCCACGGCACTCATGGGCGCCTCCTGTCGGCGGAACCGGCGTCAGTCATAGCTGTGTCCCGCACGCAGGCCCTCGCGAACGCGATGGGCGATTTCGAGGAACTCCGGCGTCTCGCGGATGTCGAGCGGCCGTTCCTTGGGAAGCGTCGAGTCGATCACGTCGGTCACCCGGCCCGGCCGCGGGCTCATCACCACGATCTTGGTGGAAAGATAGACCGCCTCTGGAATGGAATGGGTGACGAAGCAGATCGTCTTGTTCGTCCGGTCCCACAGCTTCAGGAGCTGCTCGTTCAGGTGGTCGCGCACGATCTCGTCCAGCGCGCCGAAGGGTTCGTCCATCAGCAGCAGGTCGGCATCGAAGGCAAGCGCCCGGGCGATGGAGGCGCGCTGCTGCATGCCGCCGGAAAGCTGCCAGGGATATTTCTTGCCGAAGCCGGCGAGATCCACCAGGTCCAGCACGCGCGCGATGCGCTCGCGCTGCTCGGAGCGGGAAACACCCATGATTTCAAGCGGAAGTGCGATGTTCTTCTCGATGGTTCTCCACGGGTACAGCGAGGCCGCCTGGAACACATAGCCGTAGGCGCGGGCACGACGCGCCTCTTCGGGCGTCATGCCGTTCACCAGGATCTGCCCCCCGGTCGGCTGCTCCAGGTCGGCGATGACCCGGAGGAACGTGGTCTTGCCACAGCCCGACGGCCCGATGAAGGACACGAACTCGCCCTTGCCGATGTCCAGGTTGACATCCGACAGCGCGTGAACCGGGCCGTCGTTGGTCTGGAACGTCAGCGACAGATCGCGGGCGGCGATGACCCCGCCCGTCGTGATGGACTGATGCTGCAAGTTACACCCCGCTTGCCGGAATTCCGGTGCGCTCCACCTTCCGTGGAGCCACCAGTTCCTTCCACGTCGACAGCGCCTTGTTGACGGCCATGTTCGGCTCGCGGCCGACGAATTCGCCATGTCCCGGCTTGGCCTGCAGTTCACCGTTGTCCACGGCGATCTCGCCGCGCGTCAGCACGTATTTTGGCAGGCCCTTCACGTGGATGCCTTCGAACACGTTGTAGTCGATGGCCGATTGCTGCGCCCCGGCGGTGATCGTCTTCTCGGCTTCCGGGTCCCAGACCACGATGTCGGCATCCGCGCCTTCCACGATCGCCCCCTTGCGCGGATACATGTTGAGGATCTTGGCGATGTTGGTCGAGGTCACCGCCACGAACTCGTTCATCGTCAGCCGGCCGGTGTTGACGCCCCGCGTCCACAGAACCGGCAGCCGGTCTTCCAGGCCGCCCGTCCCGTTCGGGATCTTGGTGAAATCGCCAACGCCATAGCGCTTCTGCTCGGTCGTGAACGCGCAGTGGTCCGTCGCCACCACCTGCAACGACCCGGCGGCAAGACCGGCCCAGAGCGAATCCTGGTGCTGCTTGTTGCGGAACGGCGGGCTCATGACGCGCCGTGCGGCATGGTCCCAGTCCTTGTCGAAATACTCGCTCTCATCGAGCACGAGATGCTGGATGAGCGGTTCGCCGAAGACGCGCATCCCCTTCTGGCGCGCCCGCCGGATCGCCTCGTGCGACTGCTCGCAGGACGTATGCACCACGTAGAGGGGCACACCGGCCATGTCGGCGATCATGATGGCGCGGTTTGTCGCCTCGCCTTCCACCTCCGGCGGCCGCGAATAGGCATGCGCCTCCGGTCCGTCGTTGCCCTCTGCCATCAGCCGCTGCTGCAGCGAGGCCACGACGTCGCCGTTCTCGGCATGGACGAGCGGCAGCGCGCCCAGTTCCGCGCAACGCTGGAACGAGGCATACATCTCGTCGTCGTTGACCATCAGCGCGCCCTTGTAGGCCATGAAATGCTTGAACGAGGTGATGCCCTTCTCCACCACTTGCGGCATCTCGTTGAACACCTGCTCGCCCCACCAGGTGATCGCCATGTGGTAGGAATAGTCGCAGCACGCCCGCGTCGACTTGTTGGACCAGCGGTCGATGGCCGTGAGCAGGGATTCGCCCGGGTTCGGAAGGCAGAAGTCCACCACCATCGTCGTGCCGCCAGACACGGCCGCGCGCGTGCCGCTCTCGAAATCGTCCGACGAATAGGTGCCCATGAACGGCATTTCGAGGTGCGTGTGCGGATCGATGCCGCCGGGCATCACGTAGCAGCCGGTCGCGTCAATCTCGTGATCGCCATGCAGGTCATGGCCGATGCCGACGATCTTGTCATGCTTGATGAGCACGTCCGCCTTCCAGGTCCGGTCGGCTGTGACGATGGTTCCGTTCTTGATGACCTTGCTCATGGTCCGTTCCCCTTTATGGTTTTCGTGGTCCGGGTCAGTCGGCGTAGGACGGGTCCTCCTCGTCCAGGATACGCTTCATCTCCTCGAAATGCGCGAACTCGGCGTCCTTGTAGACCTCCCATTCCGCCGCGGTCGTCTCCGCGAGGTCGTCGCTCATGATGGCGAGCGGCTGGCCCGTCTGGTAGGCCAGCACGAGCTGCCGCGCGGCCCGTTCCAGGTGGTACATGGCATCGAACGCCTCGGCCACCGTCGGCGCGACGGTGGTGACGCCGTGATTGCCCATCATCACCTGGCGATGGTTGCCGATGGTCCCGGCGATCCGGTCGCCCTCGGCGCCCTCGGTGGCGATGCCGCCGAAATTCATGTCATAGGCGATGCGCCGGAAGAACCGCGCCGTCACCTGGTCGATCGGATGGATCGTCGGGTCCTTCAGACAGGCGAGCGTCGTGGCATAGGGCGGATGCAGGTGCAGCGCCACGCGGGCATGCGGCAATTGCCGGTGAATGGCCGAATGGATCGACCAGGCGGAGGGATCGGGCGCGTCCGGACGGTTCATCGTGTCCGGGTCGTCGGCATCCACCAGCAACAGGTCGCTGGCCCTGGCGCGCGAGAAATGCCGCCAGCGCGGATTGACCAGGAATTGCTTCCCGTCGGCGGAGACCGCGGCTGAGAAATGGTTCGCCACGCCCTCGTGCCAGTCGTTGCGCGCCGCCAGGCGCAGCGCCGCGGCCAGGTCGATGCGCAACTGGCGTTCGTCGGTCACCGCGCCCGCCTGCGGGCCGCCCTGCGGCGCCATGGCTGCCTGGCCAGTGCTCACTCCACGATCTCCGCCGTCTCGACAACCGCGTGGAAAAGCACGTCGGCGCCGGCCCGTGCCCAGTCCTTGGAGATTTCCTCGGCCTCGTTGTGGGAAAGCCCGTCGACGCAGGGGCACATCACCATGGCCGTCGGCGCGACCCGGTTGATCCAGCACGCATCGTGCCCGGCGCCGGAGATGATGTTGCGATGCGAGTAGCCGAGACGCTCGGCTGCGTCGCGGATCGCCTTGACGCAGCCGTCGTCGAACGTCACCGGATCGAACCCGCCGACCTTCTCGAACGCGACGCCGAGGCCCATCTCGTCGCAGATCTTCTGCGCACCGATTTTCAGCCGCTGCTCCATGTCCTGGATGACCGCGAGATCGGGCGACCGGAAATCCACCGTGAACACAGCCTTGCCGGGGATCACGTTGCGGCTGTTGGGATAGACGTTGATCTGGCCGGCAGCGCCCACGGCGTGGGGCGCATGCGACAGCGCGATCTCGTCGACGAGGTCGAGGATCCGGGCCATCCCGAGGCCGGCATTGCGGCGCATCGGCATCGGCGTCGAACCGGTATGCGCTTCCTTGCCCGTCACCGTGACCTGCGTCCAGGATAGCCCCTGCCCGTGCGTGACGACGCCGATGTCCTTGCCCTCGGCCTCGAGGATGGGGCCCTGCTCGATATGCAGTTCGAAGAAGGCATGCATCTTGCGCGCGCCGACCTTCTCCTCGCCCTTCCAGCCGATCCGCACCAGTTCGTCACCGAACGTCTTGCCGTCCGCATCGGCGCGTTCATAGGCCCAGTCCTGCTCGTGCACGCCGGCGAACACGCCGGAAGCGAGCATGGCAGGAGCGAAGCGGGTCCCCTCCTCGTTCGTCCAGTTGGTCACGACGATGGGATGCTTCGTCTTGATGCCGAGGTCGTTGAGCGAGCGGATGATTTCCAGCGCCCCGAGCACGCCAAGCACGCCGTCGTACTTGCCGCCGGTCGGCTGCGTGTCGAGGTGGGAGCCGACGTAGACCGGCAGCGCCTCCGGGTCTTCACCCGGGCGCATGGCGAACATGTTGCCCATCTCGTCCACGCCCATGGAGCAGCCGGCCGCCTCGCACCATGCCTGGAACAGCCGCCGTCCTTCGCCGTCCTCGTCGGTCAGCGTCTGGCGATTGTTGCCCCCGGCGATGCCGGGGCCGATCTTCGCCATCTCCATCAGCGAATCCCAAAGCCGGTCGGCATTGATCCGCATGTTTTCGCCCGGTGCTGCCATTCCTGTTCCCCTTCTGGTTCTTGTTCGGAGCGGCGCGGCGGGTCTGCCCTTGTCGGACTGGCGCCTCGCTCAGTCCACTTCGTTCAGGACCTCGCGCACGTGATCGATGAGTTCGTTGATCTGCCCCTTGGTGATGATCAGCGGCGGAGACAGGGCGATGATGTCGCCCGTCGTACGGATCAGCGCGCCCTTCTCGAACGCCTTGACGAAGGCGGAGAAGGCGCGTTGCGTCGGATGGCCGGCAATCGGCTCCAGCTCGATGGCGCCGACGAGACCGATGTTGCGCACGTCGATGACATGCGGCGCATCCTTCAGCGAATGCAGCGCATCTTCCCAGTGCCCTGCCAGTTCCGCACCGCGTTCCAGGAGGCCCTCTTCCTTGTAGGTCTCCAGCGTCGCGATGGCTGCCGCCGAGGCGATCGGGTTGCCCGAATAGGTATAGCCGTGGAAGAACTCGATGAGATGTTCCGGCCCGGTCATGAACGTGTCGTGGATTTCCTTGGTGACGAACACCGCCCCCATCGGGATGACACCGTTGGTCAGGCCCTTGGCGGTCACCATGATATCGGGCTTCACGCCGAAATAGTCGGCGGCAAACGGCGTTCCGAGCCGCCCGTAGCCGGTGATGACCTCGTCGAAGATCAGCAGGATGCCGTGCTTGGTGCAGATGTCGCGCAGGCGCTGCAGATAGCCCTTCGGCGGGATCAGCACGCCCGTCGAGCCGGCAACGGGTTCCACGATCACCGCGGCGACGGTCGAGGCATCGTGAAGCGTCACGATCCGTTCCAGTTCGTCCGCCAGGTCGGCGCCGTGCTCCGGCACGCCCCGCGTGAACGTGTTCTTGCCGGGCTGGTGCGTGTGCGGCAGGTGGTCCACGCCGGTCAGCAGCGTGCCGAACATCTTGCGGTTGGCCACGATGCCGCCGACCGAAATCCCGCCAAAATTGACACCGTGATAGCCGCGCTCGCGGCCGATCAGCCGGAAGCGCGATCCTTCGCCCCGGGCGCGGTGATAGGCAATCGCCACCTTCAGTGCGGTATCCACCGATTCCGACCCGGAATTGGTGAACAGCACGTGCGCCATGTTGTCCGGCGCAATGTCGATCAGCCGGTTGGCCAGTTCGAACGCCTTGGGATGGCCCATCTGGAAGGCCGGCGCATAGTCGAGTTCACCCGCCTGCTCGCGAATCGCCTCGGTGATCCTGGGCCGGCAATGGCCGGCGTTGACGCACCAGAGCCCGGCCGTGCCGTCGAGGATCTTGCGGCCGTCGGAGGCGGTGTAGTGCATGTCCTGCGCGCCGACCAGCATGCGCGGGGCTTTCTTGAACTGGCGATTGGCCGTGAAGGGCATCCAGAACGCGCTCAGGTCGTTCGGCGCCACGGTAAGGCGGTTGGACATGCGGATGACTCCCCGGTTGTTGTTCCGGTGCTGTTTGACCACGGCACAAGCTGTGGTACTCATTTTTGACCGGTTGGACAAAGCCTAGCATCGCCAATGCCGGGGTCAAGGGAAATTGCGGGAGCGGAGCGAGCGTGAACAGCAACTCTTCATCGGCAGCCAGAGACTGCCCTGCCCGGCCGGACCTGCCGTCATGGCCATGACCGAAAACCGCCCCCAGACCCGCATCCAGCGGGAGAAACGCGAGATCATCCTCGAGGCCGCGCTCGACGTCTTTTCCTCGCACGGTTTTCGCGGAGCGACAATAGACCAGATCGCCGAAGCCGCCGGCATGTCCAAACCAAACCTGCTCTATTACTTCAAGACCAAGGAAGCGATTTTCGAAACCCTGATCCACGGCCTTCTCGACATGTGGCTTGATCCGCTCAAGGCGATGGACGAAAGCGGCGATGCCATCGTCGAACTGCGCTCCTACATCCGCCGCAAGATCGAGATGGCGCGCGATTTCCCCCGCGCAAGCCGGCTGTTCGCCAACGAGATGCTGCAGGGCGCTCCGCGAATCATGCCGATGCTCGAAAGCGAACTGAAGCCGCTGGTCGATGAGAAGGCCAAGGTGCTCAAGAGCTGGATGCGGGCCGGCAAGCTGAAGCCGGCCGATCCCTACCACCTGATCTTCTCGATCTGGGCGACCACTCAGCACTATGCCGATTTCGACATCCAGGTCCGCACGGTGCTTGGTCCGGACCGCGGTGGCGACGGCCGCTTCGAGGATGCCGCGCGCTTCCTCGAACAGCTTTTCCTCGAAGGCCTGCGCCCGACACCATAGCCGGCCTCCTCCAAAGGCACGTCTGGCCAACGCCGGCCAAAAGGTTCAGGCTTCGGGAAACCGGACGCCAGGAACCAGGGAGGAAACCATGGCCAAGCTCGTCGTCATCTACCGCACCCCGAAGAACGCTGCCGCCTTCGATGCCCACTATGCCGCCGTCCACATTCCGCTGGCGCAGAAGATCCCTGGCGTGAAGCGCTATGACCTGTCCACCGGTCCGGTCACTGGCCCGGAAGGCGCCACGAACGTCCATCTGGTCGCGACGCTCTACTTCGGATCGCTGGCCGACCTGAAGGCAGGGCTGGCCTCGCCGGAAGGACAGGCAGCGGCAGCCGATCTGGCCAACTTCGCCGACGGCGGCGTCGAACTGCTGATGTACGAGTCGCGCCAGCTCTGACGGCGCCGCTCATCCGTCCGGCGTCAGCGCCAGGACCACGAGCCCCAGCACGATGAACAGCGCACCGGTCATCACCACCGGGGGCGCCCAGCCGTGGCCGGCAATCCCTTCCAGGGCAATGATGAAGGCCGGCGTCAGGTAGCCGTAGGCGAAGACCTTCGCGGCCGGCAGCCGCAGCGACGCGAACTGCAGCAGGAACAGCGTGAAGGCGGTGGTCACGATGCCGAGATAGGCGATCGCGAACCAGACGATGGCCGGGAGCCCGCTCCAGTCCGTCTCCCGGATGCCGTTCCAGCCGTAGAGCGAGACCAGCAGCGCCGTGGCGGTGACCGACCAGAGCGTCGAGACGGTCACCGGTTCGCCTTTTGAGAACCTGCGCACCAGCGGCGCATAGGCCGCGTGGCAGATGACGCCGGCCAGGTAGATCAGCTCGCCGCGGCCGATCTCGAACCGCAGCATGGCATCAAGGTCGCCGCGAAAGATGATCCAGAGCGCCCCGCTGGCCGCGATCGCCAGGCTGCCGAGCACGACCGGGCGCGGAACCTGGCGCAGCAGCAGGAAGCCGAAGATCGCCGAGAAAAAGGGATTGAGCGTGAAGATCGCGCCGAGCGACACCGGGCTTGCCATGCCGAGCGCGATGAACATGGCGACGAAATAGACGCCCATCAGGCCGCCGAGCACGAGGAAGCGCCAGGCCTGGCGCGGCCAGCGCAACCCGTCGCGCACCGTCATGGCAACCACCAGCACCATGACGGCCGTGCCAAGCAGGAAGCGCGCCGCCGTGATGGGCGCCGCGCCGATGTGCGGCGCCGTCAGGGCACCCAGCGTGAACGATCCGGCAATCAGCGCCGCGAACAGCATCATTGCCAGGTGGCCGAGCCACTTCTGCAGTCCTGTCGCGTGGGAGTGGGCGTTCACGGCTGTCTCTCCCGCCTTGCGCGCCGGGACCGGCCGCCGTCTGAACATCGGCATCCGGCCGGCCCGGCCCGCCCGGGGGAGGAGCCCGTCGTGCTATTCCGCGGCCTGGCGGGCCATCGGGTTGTTGGGATGCGTGGTCCAGTTTGCATAGTCGCTTTCGACCACCTTGCCCGTCCGCTTGTCCACCTCGCCCGGCTTCAACGGCACCATGGAAATGCAGTTTTCCACCGGACAGACGTCGACGCACAGGTTGCAGCCCACGCATTCCTCTTCGATCACCTCGAAATGCCGCCTGCCGTCCACCATGTGGGTGATCGCCTGGTGCGAGGTATCCTCGCAGGCGATATGGCAGCGGCCGCACTGGATGCAGGCATCCTGGTCGATCCGCGCCTTGGCGATGTAGTTGAGGTTGAGGTACTGCCAGTCGGTGACATTGCCGACTGCCCGGCCGATGACGCTGTCGAGATCGGCATGACCTTTCTCGTCCATCCAGTTTTCAAGCCCGGCGATCATCTCCTGTACCACCTTGAAGCCGTAGGTCATGGCCGCGGTGCAGACCTGGACCGTGCCGCACCCCAGGGCAAGGAATTCCGCCGCATCGCGCCAGGTGGTAACGCCGCCGATGCCGGAGATCGGAAGGCCGTGGGTTTCCGGATCACGCGCGATCTCGGCCACCATGTTGAGCGCGATAGGCTTTACGGCCGGACCGCAATAGCCGCCGTGCGAGCCCTTGCCGTCGATCGACGGCTCCGGCGAGAACGTGTCCAGGTTGACCGACGTGATCGATGACACCGTGTTGATCAGGCTGACGGCATCGGCTCCGCCCTTCTTGGCGGCACGCGCCGGATAGCGGATGTCGGTGATGTTCGGCGTCAGCTTCACGATCACCGGCATGCGCGTCGCCTGCTTGCACCAGCGCGCCACCATCTCGATGTACTCCGGCACCTGGCCGACGGCCGAGCCCATGCCGCGCTCGCTCATGCCATGCGGACAGCCGAAATTCAGTTCGATCCCGTCAGCCCCGGTCTCCTCGACCAGCGGCAGGATCGCCTTCCACGAGGCCTCGTCGCACGGCACCATGATCGAGACGATCAGCGCCCGGTCCGGATAATCGCGCTTGACCGCCTTGATCTCGCGCAGGTTGACCTCCAGCGGGCGGTCGGTGATCAGCTCGATGTTGTTGAGCCCGAGCAGGCGCCGGTCAGCGCCCCAGATGGCGCCGTAGCGCGGTCCGTTGACGTTTACCACCGGCGGCCCGGCTTCGCCCAGCGTCTTCCAGACGACACCGCCCCATCCGGCCTCGAAGGCCCGGCGGACGTTGTATTCCTTGTCGGTCGGCGGGGCGGACGCCAGCCAGAACGGGTTGGGCGACTTGATGCCGAGGAAATTGGAAGCAAGGTTGGCCATGGTCTTTCACTCCTCCGGATCAGGCGGTCAGCGCGCGGTGGATGGATTCGGCGGCATCGCGCCCCTGCGCGACGGCTGTCACGGTCAGGTCGTCGCCGCTGTTGGTGCAGTCGCCCCCGGCCCAGACGGAGGCAAGCGAGGTCCGCCCCTCCCCGTCCACCGCGATGCGTCCGCCATCGAGCGTGATCGACGGCGAGGAACCGTTCAGGCTCCCAGGCGCGAAGCTCTGCCCGATCGCCTTGAACACCTGGTCGCAGGCAACCGTCACGCTCTCGCCGCGCCGCTCGAACTCGACGGCGACCACCTTGCCGCCTTCCGCGATGACGCGCTTCGGCTGCATCTCGAACTGCAGCGCGACGCCCTTCGTCTGCGCCAGTTCCTGCTCGAACGGGGAAGCCTTCATGCGCGACTGTGGCCCGCGATAGGCCACGGTGACCTCGTCGGCACCCAGCGCCCGAGCCTGTACGGCAGCATCGATGGCCGTCATGCCGCCGCCGATGACGACAACCCGCCGCCCGACAGGGACGGTCGAAAGGTCGCCGGCCTGGCGAAGGCCCGCAATCCAGTCCACCGCATCGTCGGATCCTTCCGCATCGGCATCGCCGGCGCCGAGCGCGTTCACGCCGGCCAGGCCCATGCCTAGGAACACGGCGTCGAACTGTCCGAGCAGGTCACCTAGGTGGATATCCTCGCCCAGCGTCTTGCCGTTGTGAATCGCAATGCCGCCGATGGCCGTCACGTAGTCCACCTCGGCCTGCGCGAAGCGGTCCGTCGCCTTGTAGGCCGCGATGCCATATTCGTTCAGACCGCCGGACTTGGCGCGCGCCTCGAACACCTCGACGTCGTGCCCCTTCATGGCCAGGCGGTGGGCGCAGGCGAGACCGGCAGGCCCCGCCCCGACCACGGCAATCGTCTTGCCGGTGGCCGGTGCACGCCTGTAGCACTGCTTGTTCTGGGCCATCGCCGTGTCGGTGGCATAGCGCTGCAGTTCACCGATCCGGACCGGCTTGCCCTCGGCGACCTCGCGGACGCAGACCTCTTCGCACAGTGTCTCGGTCGGGCAGACGCGCGCGCACATCCCGCCCAGGATGTTCTGGTCGAAGATCGTCTTGGCCGACCCCAGCGGGTTGCCCGTCTGGATCTGGCGAATGAACAGGGGAATGTCGATCGACGTCGGGCACGCGTTCATGCACGGCGCGTCGTGACAGAAATAGCATCGGTCGGCCTCGACACGGGCCTCGTGCGCATCCAGCGGCGGATGCAGGTCGGAAAAGTTGCGGGCATAGTCGTCCGGCTCCAGCCGGCCGGCGGCAATGCCCTCCTTCAAGGAGTTTCCAGCCATTCTCAGTTCCCCATTGTGGTTCTTTTGAAAAAGGCTAGCACAGAAATATTTTTTATCAATCGGTCAAATTTGCTCGCTGCCCACCAGAAAGAACCGGCCGGAAAGCAACGGCGAAGTGCCGCTCCGCTCCACAGGGCGGCACGATGAACACCGGCTGTGGGCTCACCGGGTGCCGCCGGCTTCGGCGACGTGGTGACCTATACCTGTCCCGTCGCCAACACGGGCAACGAGCAGCCTGTCCAGGTGACCGCGGATGGACGCCGAAACAGCTTGAAACCGGGTGACAGCATCCGCGTCACGGCAACCTGTGCCGCGGTTCGCGCCGACATCGACAATCTGCAAGAATGCGCAGCGCGACCCGTCGGCGGCGCCTGTGGCTATGGCCCGTCGCCTCCGGGGCGAAATCCGCGCGACCGGGCGTCCTCAAGGTGGGCCGAGGCGATCGCGAACAGCCGGGCCGCAGCCTTGTCCCGGCCCATCGCCGCTTTCAGGCGGCCATTGGCATACTGGATCGCGGCCTGCACGAAAGGCCTGTCCGGTCCGTTTGGCGGCAGGCCCTGCCAGACCGGTTCCAGAACTTCATGCGCTTCCCAGAAATAGCCGCGCCGCATCAGCACGAAACCGGCCGCCCAGGCCTCGCTTTCGCGCCAGTTGGCCGGCGTCACGTCGCTTGCTGCACGGCGCGAAATCTCGAACACCGGACCGGCCCCGGGCCGTGGCGTCATTCCCGGCCAATAGGGCTGGTCCGGCAGGCCTTCGGCCAGAACAGCATCGAGCCGGGCCACAAGCGCCGGCTCGATCTCGTTGAAGGCCCGCTCGAGCGCTGCTTCGAGCGCCATCATGGCTCAGGCGCGCAGTTTGAAGCGCTGGATCTTGCCGGTCGCCGTCTTCGGCAGGTCATCCACCACGTCGACCCAGCGCGGGTATTTCCACTTGCCGATCTTGGCCTTCACGTGTTCCTTGAGCTGCTCGCGCAGGCTTGCATCATCCTGGCTGCCCTCCTTGAGCACGACATAGGCCTTCGGCTTTTCCAGCCCGTCATCGTCGCGCTCCGCCACCACGGCGGCTTCCAGCACCGCCGGGTGCGTCACCAGCGCCTGCTCGACCTCGAAAGGCGAAAGCCAGATGCCGGAAACCTTGAACATGTCGTCGGTGCGCCCGCAGTAGACCAAGCGGCCGTCCTCGCGCATCTCGTACTTGTCGCCGGTCCGCGTCCAGTTGCCCTCGAAGGTCGACCGGCTCTTGTCGCGCTGGTTCCAGTAGCCGTCCGCCGCCGACGGCCCGTTGACCAGCAACTCGCCGACGCCGCCCGGCCCGACATCCGCGCCCGCCTCGTCGACCAGGCGCAGTTCATAGCCCGGAACCGCCGTACCGGACGTGCCGTAGACCACGTCGCCAAGCCGGTTGGACAGGAAAATGTGCAGCATCTCGGTCGATCCGACCCCGTCGAGGATCGGCGATCCGGTCACCGCTTCCCAGCGCTTTCCCACCTCTTCCGGCAGGGCTTCACCCGCCGAGATGGAGTGGCGCAACCGGTCGAAACCGTCAGGCTTGTTGCCCTTCATCGCGGCCACCATGGCGGCATAGAGTGTCGGCACGCCGCAGAAGATCGTCGGCCGGTGACGGGCAAAGATGTCGAGCACGCTGTCCGGCGTCGGCCGCCCGGCCAGGATGATCGTGGTGGCACCGACTGACATGGGAAAGGTCATCGCATTGCCGAGACCATAGGCGAAGAAGAATTTCGCCGCCGAGAAGACGACATCGCTTTCGCGGATGCCAAGCACCTGCGCGCCATAGGTGTCGGCGGTCGCCTGCAGGCTGCCGTGAATGTGGCGCACGCCCTTCGGACGGCCGGTCGAACCCGACGAATAGAGCCAGAATGCGCTCTCGTCGGCGCTGACCTCGATCATCGGCCGCGCCTCGCTGGCGGACAGCTCGCTGGCGAAATGCAAAGTGCCCTCTGGCGCGCTCTCGCCGATGAACACGACCTTCTCGAGAAAGGGCTGGTCCTTCACCACCGGCTCGACCACCGGCCACAGCGCTTCCGAGACGAAAAGGATGCGCGCGCGGCTGTCGCGCAGGATGGCATCGTACACATCGCCGCCCAGCAGCGTGTTGATGGCGATCGGGACGACGCCGCACTTCAGCGATCCCCAGAAGATGGTCGGGAACTCGATCATGTCGAGCACGATCATCGCCGCCCGGTCTTCCCGTCGAATGCCATGGCGCTCGTAGAGCGAAGCCATGCGGTCGCTCGTCTCGGCGAGACCGCCATAGGTCAGCGTCCGGCCGTCCGGCTGCGATTCGATGAAGGCCGGCTTGTCGCCCCGCCCCTCGTCCAGATGCCTGTCCACGAAATACCGCGCGGCGTTGGCGTTGCCTTCGCTCATCAGTCCCTCCCGATCCCGGA
This sequence comes from Zhengella mangrovi, assembly GCF_002727065.1. Classification (GTDB taxonomy): domain Bacteria; phylum Pseudomonadota; class Alphaproteobacteria; order Rhizobiales; family Rhizobiaceae; genus Zhengella; species Zhengella mangrovi. The sequence goes on from NZ_PDVP01000003.1 coordinate 278,315, forward strand.
GCGCATCCGGCCGGATGCCACTCCTCTTTCTGTTTGCCCGCTTGCGCCTCTGCCCGCAGCGGCTTTGTGCATTATTATGCATAATTCATGCCCGCAGGGCAAGCAATTCCCGCCAGCCTCCGGCATTTTTTTGCCAACATGCCCACGGCCACGCCGCAGGGCGTTTCATCCGTGAAACTGGCGGCCGCCTGCCCGCGCTTTCGACGCGCCCCGTCGACGGAATCCCGGCATCGATGGCCAACAATGTGCGGCCATGGTCAAATTTGTATTTGCAGCAGCGCGCCTTATGTAAGGAGAGACAAACCCGGCACCGCCGCTGCGTCGGTCCGCGAGCGCGGGCTTGAAAAAAAGCCGTTCGCGCGATAGGCTCCGCTTGAACAGGATATGCAAGATAATGCAGCCAATTGACCAGAGACAGAAGAAAAAGACCGCATCCGGCAGCCTCGCGGGTCATGGTCCGCTTTGCTGGGCCTCTCGTCTGCGCGACCGCATGAGGTCCTCGGGACTTCGCCCGACCCGCCAGCGCATGCACCTTGCCACGCTGTTGTTTACCCGCGGCGACCGCCACGTGACGGCGGAGGAAATTCACGCCGAGGCGCAGCAGGAGAGTATCGCCGTGTCCCTCGCCACGGTTTACAACACGCTGCACCAGTTCACCGAGGCCGGCCTCCTGCGTGTTCTCGCCATTGAGACCAACAAGACCTATTTCGACACCAACACGTCCGACCATCACCATTTCTTCGTCGAAGGCCGTGGCCAGGTGCTTGACATTCCCGAGCGGGGACCGCTCGGCGCTCTGAAGGTGGAAAACCTGCCCGAACCGCCGGAAGGCATGGAAATTGCCCATGTCGACGTCGTGGTCCGGCTGCGTCCTAAAACGAGCTGATCGCCGGGTGTTGGCCTGGCGGAGGCGGCAACCCGGTACGGGACATCCATGATCATCGCCATGACCGGCTTCGCGCTTCGCCAGTGGCAGGATACTGCCGGTGCCAAGCGCATCATGGGCCTCGAGCCCGATGACCTCGTGGCCATGTGCAATGAAGCCGTGAACCGCGCCGCGCCGCTCGTCGAGGGCTACGCGCCGTTCTGCAAGCACCTCTTTCTCGAAAACCCCTCCCCGACGCGCTGCTCTTTCGCGCCCGTCACCGAAGCCAACCGGTCATTTCTGAAATCCGGCTACATGGCGCGGCGCGAAGGGGAACTGGCAGTCCTGGAACGCTGGTTCGAAGGCGTGGAGGCGCCGGTGGCCCGCTGGCTGGACGTGATTCTCTACAGCAAGGCCCAGCTCGATGCCGAGGCGGCGGAAGGCCCGGACAGCGGCGATTCGCCGGCCTGCGATTGGGGGATCGTCTCGATCATCGGCACGCTGGTGCCGGTCGAACCGCCCATGCCGCCGATCACCCAGATGCGCAACAGCCTCGGCCGTGCCGAGGGCGGCTCCGGCGTGCCGATCGATCGCGATGCCTATGCCCGCGCCGTGGATTTCTGGGAACGGCACGCCTCGATCCGCTGACCGGCTCCCCGGCTACTGGATGAAAAGATCGACGCTCGCCGCGCGTCCGGCCGCATCGATGACGGTCAGCCGCTGCTGACCGCGCCCGTCCGGCTGCCACTGGCGCACCCGCCGCCGCGTCGCGCCATCCATCGGCGCGCCGTTGGCCAGCCAGCGGAAAGGTGCCCGCCCGCCCTGCAGCTTGATGACAAGCGGCTGTGCCGGCCCGCTTCCCGCCAGATCGACCCGGGCGCCGGCGGGCGGGTACACGATGACCGGTGCCGGTTCCGGCGCAACGGTCGTTTCAACCGGTGAGCGGGCGGCGAAGCGCTGCAGTGCCTGGGGCAGATCGCCATGCGCCAGGAGGACGGCGCCGCGCGGCGCGCCCGGAAGCGCGTGATGGCCGAGGTCCGCCTGCGCCCAGGCCTTGAAGAGCAGCGGCGCTGCCGCGCTCGCCCCGGTCAGGCCCGGCACGGCGGCATTGTCCGGCCGGCCGGTCCAGACGCCCAGGACGTAGCGGCCATCGTAACCGACCGACCAGGCATCGCGGTAGCCGTAGGACGTACCCGTCTTGTAGGCGATCCCCAGGGGCGCGGCACCAACCGGTGGCGCCATGCCGGAAAGAATGTCGGAGACCTGCCATGCCGCTGCCGGGTCCATCACATTGTTGCGCTGTGGCCGCTCGCTCCGGTCGTAGACCAGCCGCTCCTTCGTGGCCCGGCCCTGGTTGGCCAGCGCGGTATAGGCCTGCACCAGTCCCGTCAGCGTCACGCCCGCGCCGCCAAGACCGATCGCGAGCCCCGGTGCGCTCCTGTCCGGCAGGACCAGGGTGGCACCGGCCTGGCGCAGCCGTGCCGCCAGCCGTTGCGGCCCGACGGCATCGAGAAGCCGCACCGCCGGAACGTTGAGCGACCATTGCAAGGCCTCGCGCACGGAAACATCGCCCTTGTATCCCATGTCGAAATTGGCCGGCCGGTAGCCCGCGAAATCCGCCGGCCGGTCGGAGATGATCGTCTCCGGCGCCGCGATCCCCTGCTCGAAGGCGAGCCCGTAGATGAACGGCTTGAGGGCGGAACCGGGCGAACGCGGCGCCTCGGCCATGTCCACCCAGCCGAAGCGCCGGTCGTCGAGATAGTCCGCCGATCCGACCCGCGCCAGGATCTCCCCGGTCTGCGCGTCGGCCAGGACCATCGCCACCGACACCCCGGCGGGAAGGCGCGCGGCACCCAGGCGGGCTACTGTTTCCAGGGCTGCCTGCCTGGCAGCATCCAGCGTCAGCCGGTCCGGTGCGCGGCCGCCGGCCCTCTCGCCCAGCAGGCGCAACGCCAGGTGCGGGCTGAGTGCCGGCATCGCCGCGCGCACGTGCGGCACATCAAAACGCGAGGCGCGCCCGATCTCCGCCTCCGGGATCACCCCGGCTTCGGCCATGCGCCAGAGAACCCGGTCCCGCGCGTCACGTGCAGCCCCCGCGTTGCGGTCCGGCCGCCGCGTTTCAGGCGATTGCGGCAGCGCTACCAGGAGGGCGGCCTCCGAAAGCCTGAGTTTCGCCGGCTCCTTGCCGAACCAGGCCAGCGACGCTGCGCGAATGCCCTCCAGGTTGCCGCCGTAGGGCGCCAGCGTCAGGTAGCGCTCCAGGATTTCGGTCTTGGACAGCCTGCGCTCGATCTGCAGGGCCCGCAGCATCTGGCGCAGCTTCGCCGCCACCGAGCGTTCGTTGCGCGGTTCGATGAGACGGGCGAGCTGCATCGTGATCGTCGAGCCGCCCGACACGATGTTGCCGTGGGTGGCGAATTGCCATGCCGCCCGCAACACGGCCAGCGGATCGACGCCGATGTGATGGTAAAACCGCTTGTCCTCGTAGGCCAGCAGCATGGCGACGAACTGTGGGTCGACGGCATCCAGCGACACCGGGAAACGCCAGCGCCCTTCATCCGTCGCCTGCGCAAACAGCAGGGCGCCGTTCCGGTCGAGCACCTCGGCCGCCACCTTCGGCCGGTCCAGCGTCGGCGGATAGGCCTCGTCCAGCGCGTTGATCGATGCGGCGGCGAGGCACAGCCCCGCCAGCCCGCCGCACACCCATTGCAGAACGGCGAGCGCCCGCATCAACGCGCCTCCACGACCTCCACGTAGCCCGTCGACGTGTGCGCCGAGAACTGCGGCCGGTACATGTCCTCCACCTGGGCCGCCGGGTGCACGTAGGCGCCGGGCGTCACGGCCCGGACCACGTAGGCCAGTTGCAGCGTCCGGCTGTCACCGGCGGAGCGGTTGAAAGCCGCGACGAAGCGGTCATCGAGGAACTCCAGGTGGGCCGGGTTGACGTTGCCGAGCCACTCGAAATTCGACAGTTGCGCGCTGCCCGTCAGCGCCGGGTTGTCGATCTCGAAGCCGGCCGGCAGCAGGTCGGTCACGACGATCCGCGACGGCCAGGTGTTGAGTTCCGCAATCTGCAGCACCACGACCAGGCGCTGGTTCTGCGCCACCTGCTGCAGGCTGGCCGGCTTGCCGTCGAGCGTGAAGTAGCTGCGCGCGATGGTGAAGCCATTGCCGCCCGCCGGCAGCGGATCCACCGGCGCCGCCACGGAGGTCACGACCGCAGTCACCGGCTCCGCCCCGTTGTTCTTCACGGTGATCGGCGCGTCGACGAGGTCGATCCCCGTCCGCCGTACCGTGAAGGCCCCGGCATGGTCCGTCCCGTTGACGGTCAGGTCCATGGCAGCGTTCTGCGTCGCCAGCGCCCGCGCGGCCAACAGCATCCAGGCTTCCTCCTGCGTGGAGGTGTAGGGCCGGTGCCGCTTCTGGTTTGCCACGAAGCGGGTCATCTCGCGGATGCCGGCAGGTTCGGGCTTGCTTTCCGCCGCCAGCGCCAGGATGGCCGCCCCGTCACGCAGTTTCGAACCGTAGTCGTCGCGTGCCTGCACGGCCTGGTCGGCCTGTTGTTCCGCCAGGTCGAGCGAGGCCCTGAACAGGCGGGCCGAACGGTCGCCGTCGCCGTAGAGCGAGAGACTGGCCGCGAGCTGCGCCCGGGCCATCGGGCTGTCGAAGGCATCGAGCTTGGTATCGGCATAGTAACGCAGGTCACCGGCCGAGGCCTTTCGATTGCGCGCCAGCACGTAGAGCGCATAGGCGATTTCGCGCCCGCGTTCGCTGACATCGTTCACGTAGGCCAGGTTGTTCTCCAGGTTGCCAAGCGCCAGTTGCATGGCGGTCTGCGGAACCTTGAAACCCTTCTCCTGTGCCCGGGTAAGGAAATCCGACACGTAGGCGTCCAGCCACAGGTCGCCCGATCCCGGCGACCAGAGGCCGAAGGAACCGCTCGACGACTGGTAGGCGAGCACGCGGGCGATCGCCTTGTCGATGCGCTTGTCGATTTCGGGATCGGCCGCCTCTCCTTCCAGGTCCGACAGGTAGAGCAGCGGCAGCGCGCGGCTCGTCGTCTGTTCGGCGCAGCCGTAGGGATAGCGGTCGAGGCTCATCAGCAGTCCGGGGATGTCGAAGGCCGCAAGCCGCGTCACCGCGACCGAGACGGAGGCATCGCGGATCACGCTGTCGGCCAGCAACTGCCGGTCGACCGTCAGCGAGCCGCCATTGGCCAGCAGTTCGATCTCGCGCCGCACCGTGACCGGCAGCGCCCCCGGGCGCACCGGGAAGGACACGTCGTGGACGACGCGAACGTCGTTAGCGTGCGCCAGCGTCAGCGTCAGGCCCGCCGCCCCCGGCGCACCGGCCGACACCGGCAGGCGAAGCACCGTCCGCGCACCCTTGCCCAGCACCACCTTGCCCGGCAGGTCGCCAGCCAGCGTCAGCGGCCCGCTCGTCTCGACCGTCACGGCATAGTCGCCGGTCGGCCCGTCGGTATTGGCAATGTCGAAGCGAAGTTCGGAGCGGTCGCCCGTCGCCATGAAGCGCGGTGTTCCGGCGATCACGACGACCGGTTCGCGCACGATCACGTCCCGGGTCGCCGACCCGGTGGCCGTGGCACTCCAGGCCGTCGCCATCACGCGCACCGTGCCGTTGAACTGCGGCATGTCAAAGCGCACCACCGCCTTGCCGTCGGCACCGACGCGCACGGGACCGGAGAAGAAGGCCACCAGCTTGCCCTTGGGCGGGCTGCCCTTCGACTGCATGCCGGGTCCGTCGCCGCCGGTCCGCAGGTGACCGAGCGCCCCCTGCGAGCCGTCGATCAGGCGCCCGTAGACGTCCCGGATCTCCAGGCCCATCCGGCGCTGGCCGTAGTACCACTCCTCCGGTTTCGGCGGCTGGTAGCCGGTCAGGTTCAGGATGCCGACGTCAACCGCCGCCACGGTGGCGAAAACCGTCTCGCCCTCCTTGGCCCCGGTCACCGTGAGCGGCACCTCGAACGCCTGGTTCGGTACCGTCTGCGCCGCCAGGTCGAGCGCGACATCGAGCGTGCGGGCACTCACATCCACGCCAAGCCACTTCACGCCGATGGCCCGCGCCGGCATGCGGCTTTCGCCCGCGGACCCGGGCCGGTAGAGCGTCGCGGTGACATAGGCCCCCGCCCCCCAGTCATCACCGACCGGGATTTCGATCTCGGCTCCGTCCGCTGGCACGCTGGCCCGCTTTGTCGCCAGCACCCGGTCGGAACCGACCGTCACCAGCAGCTCACCGGCAAAGCGTGGCGAAACCTTCAGCCGCGCCGTCTCGCCCGGCTTGTAGCCGTCCTTGTCGAGCGCGATCTCAAGCCCGTCAGGCGTATCCAGTGATGAGGTCTCGACATACCAGCCGGCGTGGAAATCGTAGGACGTGATGGCATCGGCGCCTTCCACTTCCAGGCGATACCGTCCCCATTCGACCGGCATGTCGATCGTGGCCGGGGTCGCGGCACTGGCATCCACGGTCCCGCTGGACTGGACGGAGGTGAAGTCCGCTGCCTCGTAGCGCCAGCTGCTGCCGTCGCGATACCACTGGTAGTTCCGCGTCACTCTGAGCAGCCGCCAGGACAATCCTTGCGCAGCCACCTGCGCCCCGTCCCGATCGACGGCGATCACGTTGAAACTGACCGTAGCGCCTTCCGGCGCCTGGCCGTCCGCGAAGCCCGGCTTGACGCCGATCATCGTCGCCATCGGCTTGATCGGCAGCGACAGGCTGCGCTCGACCGCCCGCCCCGCGCCTTCGCGCATGCGGATCGTCACGGTCGCCTCCAGCGGCCGCGTGGTCGACGGCAGTGTGCCGAGGTCCAGCCCGATCTCCGCCTGCCCGGCATCGTCGAGCACGGGAAGCCCCTGCAGCGGAACCGTCGTCCGGCCGCTGTCATCGTCCTCGGCCATGCCGAAGATGTAGCCGTCGTGGCCCGGCCGGTTGCTGACCGGGCTCACCTGCACCTCGCCTTCCATGGAAAGCCCGGCGGCAGGTGCGCCGTAGAGGAACCGCCCGGTCACCGAGACCGCGCCGCCTTCGTTCGGATCCAGTACGGGCCCGGAAGCCGACGCGAGGTCGAACTCGATCCGGTCGGGCACGAAGTCCTCCACCAGGAAGGTCTGCTCGGCCAGCGCCGTTTCCTTCGGGTCGGCATGGATGCGCACCGTCCAGGCACCGCGCATGGCGTTGTCCGGCAGCGGCAGGTCGATCACGTGGCCACCGGCCTTCGGCGAGGCCGAGACCATGCGCCGGTCCTCCACCCCGTCGGGACGCTGGAAGATGAAGGTCAGCGGCAGGCTCTCCACGGCGTTGGCCGACCCGTCGCGCGCCAGTGCCGTGACGTGCACCGTGTCGCCGGCCCGATAGATGCCGCGCTCGGTGAAGGCATAGACGTCGATGGCGCCCGGCGCCGGACGCCCCTCCACGCCGCGGTCGGAAAGGTCGAACCCGGCCTTGGTCAGGTCGAGGAAGACGAAGCCGGCCCCGGCCGCCTCCGCAACCAGCACCGATGGCGACAGGCCACCCGTGCCGCGGATCAGGCCGGCATCGAAGCGTGCCACGCCGTCAGCGTCGCTCACGCCCTCGCCGAGCACCTCGTTGTTGCGCGCGATCAGCCGGACCTTCGCGCCGGCCAGCGGCGTGGCGGAATCCAGCGAGCGGGCGAACACGGTCAGGCCGTCGAGCCCGGATTGTGCCGACAGGCCGATGTCGGACACGGTGAACCACTGCGTCGCCCGGCTGTTCCAGTCTTCCGACGTGTCGCCCTTGGCCCTGGCCACCAGCGCGTAGACCCCGGGTTTGCGATCCGGCAGCACGGTGTCCAGCGGCAGGGCCGTCGTCACTTCCTGGTTCAGGTCGCCCGGCGTCTCCATCGCTCCGGACCACACGAGATTGCCCTGGCGATCCATGATCTCGTCGGCCTGGTAGCCGGACAGGTTCTGCAGGAACTTGCCGTCCTCGGTGAGTTGCGCCAGCGCCCGCTCGCCGATCCGGTAAAGCTGCAACTCCACTTCCGGCGCATTCACGGTGACGACCGGGATGGCCTGGCGGCCCTTGGCGGGCAGCACGAAGGCCTCGCCGGTGAACCGGGCAAACGGCGCGCGGTCACGCACGTAGACGGAAATGTCCACCGGCGCTTCCAGCACCTCGCCGACAGCCGACGGCAGGCCGTCGCGCAGCGTCACGGCATAGCGCTCGCCATGCTTGAGCCCGTTGATGCAGATCTCGCGTCCCTGCGCATCGAAGGCCGGCGCCTCCCCGCCGTTGAGGCGGATGTAAGGCGCGTAGTCGACGCCTTTGACCAGGTTTTCCGAAAGCTGCAGGCAGGCGCGCGGCGTCGCCGTGTCCGCGTCGACCGTGTTGTCGACGACCCTGAAGCCCTTGCGCGCACGCAGATCGGCATAGTCGGCCCGCACCTGCTCGTCCTCGGCAAGCGCCAGCGAGGCCTTGTAGGCTTCGAGCGCGGGACGGAACTGGCTGCGCAGCTCCAGCGCCTTCGCCAGTTCATTCAGCGCCTCGGCCCGGTCCGGCGTGGTCCGCGATGTCTCGTAGGCATTGTAGGCCGCCGAAGTCGCAAACTGCTGCAACTTGTAGCGTTCCGAACCGCGATCCGGTGTCATCGCGCGGATGCCGCGCGCCAGCGCGCTCCACAGGCGCGAATCGTCCATGGTCAGCGCCACGGCTCCCGAGAGCAGCGTTACCGCCTTGCGCGCATCGCCACCGGAAAGCGCCGCGAAACCGTCCTGCGCCATGAAAGCCGGATTGCGCCCGGCCAGCCGCTTGGCAGTCGCGTCGAGCTGCTCGCGGTAGGTACGCGCCTCGACAGGCATGGAATCGGGAATGAAGGCGAGTGGTGGCGGCGCTCCAAGGTCTTCCTGGCGCTCGACCACCACCCGGCCGGCCACCGCACCGTCGAAGGGATTGACCGTTCCGTGATCGGATTTCAGGAAACACCAGCCAGCCCTGGTGTTGTAGGTGAAGGCCCGGCATTCCCGGTCGTTGAGGCAGATCGCCTCGCACTGCTGCAGGCTCACATCCTTTTCGGTTCTCAGGTCGAAGCCGAAATAGTCCGCGTTTTCAATGGTCTCTATATGGCGAACCTCCGCAGCCGATGCCAGCGAAACGCCGGCCAGCGCGAGGACGAAAACAGCCATTGCCAAGGAAAACGGGCGAAGAGAAGACAGCATGGGATCCTCCCGCTGTGATTGACGCCCCTGTCGACGGCAAGTCTCTCACCCAGTGGCAGGCGAAGTCAACGGCCAACACCGGCCCGGGAGCATCAAAGCGGCAGAAAAGCGTTGTCGCGGATGGCCTCGATCACCGCCAGCCGGCTCTCGTCGACGTCCTTGCGCGACGTGTCCACCATCGCCTCGGCCTTGGCATAGAGCGCTTCGCGGCTGGTCAGGATCGATTTCAGTTCGTCCATGGCCGCCGGGTTGCCGGCCATCGGGCGCTCGTCGCCCTGCCCGCGCACCCGGTTCATGTGTTCCTCGGGCTGGGCCTTGAGCCAGATCGTGTGGCAATGGCGAAGGAGATAGTTATAGGTGTCGGGCTCCGAGACGATCCCGCCGGCAACCGCGAGCACGAGTTGTTCGTGGGTCGCTACGAGGTTGACCAGCGCCTGCTTCTCCAGCCGCCGGTATCCCTCCTGGCCGTACAGCGCGATCACCTCGTCGACCGGCATGCCGGCCACTTCCTCGATCACCTGGTTCAGTTCGACGAAAGCCACGCCGAGATCACGCGCCGCCAGGCGACCGAGCGTCGACTTGCCGGCGCCGCGCAGCCCGATCAGCGCAACCCGTCCCGACCGCCGCGTGCCGGTGTCGTTGGGATCGAGGATTTCCATGACCCGCGCGCGCTGGTCACGGGTCGCCTGGCGGAACAGGCGCATCAGCGTGATGGCGTCCGAGGTCCACGGATCGTCGCGTCCGACCAGCCATTCGATCTCGAAATCCAGCGAACGCGCGATCTTGCGCAGCAGCGCAATGGAAACGTTGCCGTCGCCCCCTTCGAGCTGGGCCAGGTAGCGCTGCGATACGCCGGAGAGTTCCGACAGCTGGCGCCGGGAAATGCCCTTCCGGTTGCGTGCCATGCGCACGCGCTCGCCGACCATCGCGATGAACTCGCCGGTCTCGCTGTCCTCGTCGTCCGGACCAGTGGCTGCGCTGGCCTGTTTCAGCATCGGCTTCCCCGGAATTTCTTCCCCTCGATGCACGATAATGCATCGCTTCGCGGACGGCAAGCTGCGTTATAATGCCGAAGCTGTCAGACCGCGTCGGGAAATCAGGCGTCGAGTGCCAGGTGCGCAACCTTCTCGCGCACGAAGTCCGGGGCCTTGATCTTGGTGAGATGCGTCTTGGCATCCACGAAGACTTCCACGAACTGGCCCTCGAAGCACAGCGTCCCGTCCTGGTAACCCTCGACGGAAAAGCGGATCGAGCTGTCGCCAAGGCGCATGAGCCGCACCTGGCATTGCAGCCGGTGGCGTGGCGTGACCGGGGACCGGAAGTCGACGGAGAGATGGACGAACGGCGTGCCGTAGCCTTTGTCGATGTTCATCCGGAACCAGTCGTCGCCCACCTTGGCGTCCCACCAGGCGTCGATGGCTTCCAGCGCGAAATACGGGATGCGCCCGGTATAGGCGATCTGCGCGGGATCGCAGTCTGCCCAGCCGACCCGGATCTCGTGGGTGAAGACCTTCTCGTCCTCAGTAGGTTTCGACATGGTAGCGTCCCTGTTCCCGCATGGCGTCGCGCAGGGAAATCCACTCCACGCCGGTGCTTTCCGCAATATTGGTGAGCGCCTTTTCCACACCCTCTTCCATGCCGCGCAGGCCGCAGATGTAGACGTGGGTATTTTCATCGCCCAGGAGTTCGGCGATTTCCTCTTCCTCGACCTTGAGCCGGTCCTGCACGTATTCCTTCGGCGCGCCGGGAATGCGGCTGAACACGAGGTGCTTGCTGAGCACCCGGTTCGGCACCTTGTTGAGCGGGCCGAAATACGGAAGGCTGTCGGGCGACCGGGCGCCGAAGAACAGCGTCATCGATCCGCCGTGCGTCCCGACGGTGCGCTGGCGGCGCATGGTGAAGGCACGGAATGGCGCCGACCCGGTGCCGGTGCAGATCATCAGCAGGCGTGCCTGCGGATCGTCCGGCAGCAGGAAGGTGGAGCCGAAGGGACCGGTCACGTCGACCTCGTCGCCGATCTTCAGGTCGCAGACGTAGTTGGAACACACGCCCTTGTCCTCGCGCTTCACCGTCAGCGACAGGTTGTTGTAGTTCGGCCGCTCGCCGTCCCGCGGGCTGGAGACGGAATAGAGCCGCGGCAGGTGCGGCTTGCCGCTGGCATCGGTGCCGGGCGCGATGATGCCGATCGACTGGCCTTCGAGAACCGGCATCGACTGGTTGCCGAAGTCGAGGATGATATGGCGCACATCGCTGTCCGACCCCTCGGCCGTCAGGCGGAAATTGCCGGCCACGCGGGCCTTTGCCGGCTTGGAGATCGTGTAGAGGTTGACCGAGGGCTTGGACGCCGTGGCCGGCGCCCTGGATCGTCCGCCAGCCCCGGCATGGGCTTCGGCCAGCAGCTTGGCCATCTCGTCGTCCAGCGCTTCGATGGACGTGTCGGACCCGCTCTCGCCGCCACCGGCCGGAATGTCTTCCTGCGCCGGCAGTTCCTCCCAGGAAAACTGCTCTTCCAGGCTATAGGGCTTGGTCACGACCCGCCATTCATCGATCGAGCCGGTCGGGCAGACCGGGATGCAATCCATGCAGAAATTGCATTTCTCGAAATCCACCACCACGTTCTCGTCGTCATGCGTGATGGCCTCGATCGGGCAGGTCATTTCGCATGTATAGCAACGGATGCAGATTTCCGGATCGATGAGATGCTGCTTCAGCGGCTTGGTCATGACGGATCCCTCGAAGTCCTCGCGCGTGTTCGCGCTTGTCGTATATGGTTCTCCCCCGCGCGAAAAGCCGGGGGAGCCAGGTTCGGGCCCTGAAAAGGCACCGGGCCGGCAATGCGGCCCGGCACGCTTGCATCAGGCCATGTGCAGCTTGACGTACTCGAAGTCGCCCGGCTTGTTGTCGATGCCAACCTTCGGCGCCGCGATCCAGCTGGCGAACTTGCCAGGCTCGGTCACCGGCTTCATCAGCGACTGGATGTAGTCGCCATCGGCCTTGGACGGCAGCCACTCGTCGCGGCGGCTGTCCCATTCCTCGCGGCTGATCACCAGGCCTTCCGGCGAGACCGGCGCGCCCGAGAACGTGCCGATGTGGCGATGGAAGGCTTCGTGCGGCAGCGCCAGCTCGAAATCGATGTTGTGCTTGCGGATGATCTGGTTCCAGCGGCGCACGCCACCGCGCGCATCCTCGGTGTAGTCGTCGCGAAGGCGCATGTTGATCGCCGAGATCGCGTTGACGTCGCGGACCGTGATCTGCTTGCCGTCGAATTCCGCCACCGGGTAGGTCGCGTCCTTCAGCCGGTGATCGTCTTCCAGCTTGTTCTCGCGGTAGCGGCCCTTCAGACCCCAGTTGAAGGAATTGGCCGCGTTGGTCGACACTTCCGAGCCGAACAGATCGAGCGACAGCGTGTAGTGAAGGTTCAGCTTCTTCTGGATGGTCGGCAGGTCGATGACGCCGAGCGCACGGATCTTGTCGATGTCGTAGGGATCGACAATGCCGGCCTCGTTCATCATCTCGCAGGTCTTCTGGATCGTGCGCCCCACGCCCGTCTCGCCGACGAACATGTGGTGCGCTTCTTCCGTCAGCATGAAGCGGCAGGTTCGGCTCAGCGGATCGAAACCGGACTGCGCCAGGCTCTCAAGCTGCATCTTGCCGTCACGGTCGGTGAAGTAGGTGAACATGAAGAACGACAGCCAGTCCGGCGTTTCCTCGTTGAAGGCGCCCAGCATGCGCGGGGCCTCTTCCGAGCCCGACTGGCGGCGCAGCAGGTCGTCGGCTTCCTCGCGGCCGTCGGCACCGAAATACTTGTGCAGCAGGTAGACCATCGCCCACAGGTGCCGGCCTTCCTCGACGTTGACCTGGAACAGGTTGCGCATGTCGTAGAGCGACGGCGCGGTCTTGCCGAGGAAGCGCTGCTGCTCGACGGAGGCCGGCTCGGTGTCGCCCTGGATGACGATCAGGCGGCGCAGCAGCGCGCGATACTCGCCCGGCACTTCCTGCCAGGCCGGCTCGCCGTAGTGCTCGCCGCAGGGGATGATGCGGTTCTCGACCTGCGGCGCCAGCAGCACGCCCCAGCGGTATTCCGGCATCTTCACGTAGTCGAACTTGGCCCAGCCCTGCGGGTCGACCGAGACCGCGGTGCGCAGGTAGACGAGGCTCTTCTGGAAATTTTCCGGGATCAGGTCGTTCCACCAGTTGATATAGCCCGGATGCCACTTCTCCAGCGCTTTGAGCACGCGCCTGTCGCTGGAGAGGCCGACGTTGTTCGGGATCAGCGTGTCGTAGGACACATTCATCGTATCTGCCATTGTTCACTCCCGTTCGTTCATGACGTTTCGGTTCCCGGTATGCGGGAAGTCCGGGCGCGCTCCCGCGCCCGGCAAAGCTGGAACTCCGCGTCAGACGCGGCGCATGTCGTAATTGCCGCGCTGGCCGGTGCCGTAGCGCTGCAGTGCGCCTTCCGGACCCACGGCGTTGGGACGCTGGAACACCCAGTTCTGCCAGGCGGTCAGCCGGCCGAAGATACGCGTTTCCATCGTCTCCGGCCCGGCGAAGCGCAGGTTGGCTTCCATGGCCGTCATCGCGTCGGGCGAGAAGGAGGCCCGCTCTTCCAGGAAGATGCGGACTTCGTCTTCCCAGTCGATATCGTCGAAGGCGAAGGTCACCAGGCCCAGATCGGAGGCCTGTTCGGCTTCCATTGCCTCGCCGATATGGTCCTTCGCCTCGTCCACCTTCTCCGGCTCGCCCAGGAAGCGGGTCTGCAGCCGCGTCAGGTCGTTCGACATCGGGTAACGTCCGAAGTTGGCGTCGCTCAGGCGGATCGTCGCCACCGGGCGGTTGTCCCCCTCGAATTCGCCATCGGCCATGTAGGAACGGTCCACGGCGAACAGGATTTCGGCCAGCGTGCCGGCGAAGCAGGAACCGGGCTCGACCAGCGCCACCAGCGACCGCGACGTCAGGTCCAGCCGCTTCAGCACGCGCTTCCAGTAGAGCGCGATCTCGCGGGCGAACCAGTCAGAGCCGGCGTTGTCGAGCACGACCTTCTCGTGCGCCATCACGCGGTCCGCGTCGCCCTGGGTGCGGATGACCAGCACGCCGGTCTCCAGTTCGTTGATGCGCAGGTGCAGGATGGCGTCATCCAGTTCGCGCGCACAGCGCAGCATCCAGCCTTCGGCGCCCGCGGCATGCAGTGCGGCCGCATCGGCCGGCGCATCCTGGTCGGGCCCTGAAATGGTCATCGTCGCCACCCGCTTGTCGCGATCGATCGACACCTCGACCGTAGTGTAGGACAGCGAACCGTCGTCGTGGATCGTGCGCTTGAGCGGCGTCAGCCTGACACCCTTGGCGTCGGACGGACGGTCGGACTTGGCCGCAAACGCGCGGGCCCGTTCGGCCACGGCGTCGTCGAACTTCGAATTGGCGACGACCTCGTCGACGAGACGCCAGTCCTTGGCCTTCTTGCCGCGCACGCCCTCCTCGATGGAGCAGAATACGTCGGCGAGATCGCGGCGGACCTTGCGCTTGTCGGTCACGCGGGTCAGGCCGCCGGTGCCGGGCAACACCGCCAGCAACGGCACTTCCGGCAGCGCCACCGACGACGATCCGTCATCGGTCAGCATGATGTAGTCGCAGGCCAGCGCCAGTTCGTAGCCGCCGCCGGCGCAGGCGCCCTTGACCGCGGCGATGTAGTACTGGCCGCTTTCCGCGCCCGCCGCCTCGAAGGTGTTGCGCGTCTCGTTGGTGAACTTGCAGAAATTGACCTTGTGCGCATGGGCCGCACCGCCGAGCATGCGGATGTTGGCGCCGGCGCAGAAGACACGGTCCTTGCCGGACTGCATCACCACGACCTTGACCTCGGGATGCTCGAAGCGCAGCCTCTGCACCGCGTCGGCCAGTTCGATGTCGACACCGAGGTCGTAGGAATTCAGCTTGAGCTGGTAACCCTCGAAGAGGGTTGCATCCTCGTTGACGTCCATGATCAGGCGCGCGACGTCGCCGTCGATCTCGATGCGCCAGTGCTTGTAGGTTTCCGGGTTCGTCTGGAAATCGATGATCTTTGCCATCGCGGCATCCCTCCGCTGTTCTGATTGATCGTCAACATAATGCACTTTACTGCATAAATCCAGCCTCCATTTGCGAAATCTCGATTTTTCATAATTTCATACGCAAAATCAGATCGTTAAACTGCCAATGAGCCCAATCTCGTGGTGCAGTATAATGCATTGTTTCCAGGCATGAACAAATCTGCCAGCGTCTTTTTCGCTGGACAACCGCCATCCCTGCCGGCCGATCGGATGGTTTGCCTATGTTATTATAATGGGTGATGATTTATGGTCGCCGCCGCAGGAAAGGTGACAGGATGAGCCAGGAAGCGATTCGGGAAAAACGGGATGCGGCGCGGGCGGAAGATGTGGTTCCGCCGCTGGATACGATCATCGGATACAAGCTCCGGCGTGCCCAGTTGGCCGTGTTCCAGGATTTCGCCGAGAGCTTCGCCCGGATGAAGCTCCGCCCTGCGGAATTCTCCGCCCTCGCCCTGATCGCGCGCCAGCCCGGCAGCAAGCAGTCGGAGATCGCCGAGGCCCTCGGTGTCAAGCCGGCCAACCTCGTCGCCCTGATGGACGGGCTGGAAAAACGCGGCCTGGCCGAACGGCGCAAGACCGATACGGACCGCCGCTCCTACTCGCTCTACCTGACAGCGAAGGGCGAGAAATTCGTGCTTTCCATGGCCTCCGTCTGGCGCGACCATGAAAACCGCATGATCGAGCGCCTCGGCGGCGAAGGCGAAAGCCGCCGCTTTATCGAGATGCTGGAAAAGGTGGCGGGTTAAAGCGTTTCCAGCGAAAGTGGACACCGGTTTCGCGTCCGGAATTGCGCACGGCAAGAACCAGCCCTCCAATGGCAGCGGGTACCGGTGCTGCATCTGCGGGCCGGAATGGCTCCGGCTCAGGCCCCTGCCCGCTCCGCGCTGCCGGCTTCGGCCTCCGCTTCCGCCAGTTCCCGCTCCAGCCGCGCCTGCTCCGCCGCCTTGGGCGATGAGAACCGCGCCAAAAGCAGGTAGGCCACCGGGGTGACGAAGAGCGTCGCCAGCGTCGCCAGCCCCAGACCGCCGACGATGACCCAGCCGAGCGCAATGCGCGCCTCGGCCCCTGCCCCGGAGGCCAGAACGAGCGGCACGCCGCCGAGCACGGTCGAGATCATCGTCATCATCACCGGACGCAACCGGCGCACCGCGGCCTGGCGCGCCGCCTCCGCGACGCCGAGCCCGCGGTCGCGAAGCTGGTTGGCGAACTCGACGATCAGGATGCCGTTCTTGGCCATGATGCCGACCAGCAGCACCAGCCCGACCTGCGAATAGACATTCAGGCTCGTCCCGGTCAGTGCCATGGCGAAGATGGCGCAGGCCAGTCCCAGCGGCACCGTCAGGATGATGATGAAGGCGGAGACGAAGCTCTCGAACTGGGCGGCCAGCACCAGCAGCACGACGATGATGGCGAAGGCGAAGACCAGGCCGATGGAACTCGTCGTCTCCTTCAGCGTGGCTGCCTCGGCGAGCGGAACCAGCCGGGCGCCGGGCGGCAGCAGCGGCGTGGCGATCTCGGTGAAGCGGCCCATGGCGTCGGCCAGCGCGAAATCGGGCGCCAGGCTGGCCGTGATCGAGACGGCGCGCAGCTTTTGCTCGCGGTCGAGCGACGGCGCCACCGGGCGCTCTTCCAGCGTCGACACGGTCGAGATCGGCACGGTGCGTCCGTCCGACGTCTGCACGAAGATGTTCTCCAGGTCGGTCGGATCGTTGACCGGGTTGGAGGTCGACAGGAGCTTGATGTCCACGGCCCGGTCGTTGAGGAAGACCGACCCGATCGCCCGTCCGTCGAGCATCGACTGGATGACCGCCGCCAGGCCGGAAATGTCGACGCCGAGGTCGGACGCCCGCTCGCGGTTGACCTGGATGGACAGCTGCGGCTGCGTGGTTTCATAGGACAGGCGCACCCGCCCGAAACGGGGATCCTTCTCGAGTTCCTGCATCACCTTGTCGGCGGCCGTCGCCAGGTCCTCGTACTTCTCGCCTGCGATCGCCATCTGCAGCCCGTTGCCGGCGCCCCGGATACCGAGCGAATTGGGCTGGATCGCGAACGCCCGCACCCCGACCACCTGGCTGGCCAGCCGGTTCATCTCCGACACGATCTCCTGCTGCGAGCGGGTCCGCTCTTCCCACGGCGCCAGCGTCAGCACCATGAAGCCGCTGTTGGCCTGGCCCCGCCGTCCGGCGATGGAAAAGATGTTGGTCACCTCGCCCGAGGCCTTGTACGGCTCGGCCAGGGCTTCCAGCTTCCGGATCTGGCTCGCCGTGTAGTCCAGGCTGACGCCTTGCGGCGCCGAAACGGAGAAGATGACGATGGACCGGTCTTCCGGCGGCGTCAGTTCCTGGCGCAGCGTGGTGAAGGTCACCACGGAAGCGCCCGCGATCAGGACCGCTGCCACGATCACCAGCAGCGGCACCTTCAGGCAGACCTCCAGCATGCCGGCGTAAAGCGTTGTCATCAGGCAGCCGAGGCGGCCGATCAGGCTCGGCCGCGCATCGGCATCCGTTGCCCGCGGCTGGCCGGTCAGGAAGCGCGAGGCCAGCATCGGGCAAAGTGAAAGCGCGACCACCGACGAGAGCATCACTGAAAGCGCGAGCGTGAAGCCGAACTCGCGGAACAGGCCGCCCGCCTTGCCCGGCAGGAACGAGATCGGGATGAACACGGCCGCCAGCGTGGCCGTAGTCGTGACGACCGCGAAAAACACCTCCCGCGTTCCGATCACGGCAGCCGCACGCGCCGTCATGCCTTCATTGCGCCGCGTGACGATGTTTTCCAGGACGACAATGGCGTCATCCACCACCATGCCCGTCGCCAGCACCAGCGCCAGCAACGTCAGGATGTTGATCGAGAAACCGGCCATCCAGATGCCGGCCACGGCGCCGACCAGCGCGACCGGGATCGTCAGCGCCGGCACCAGCGTCGCCCGGATGTTCAGCAGGAACAGGAAGATGACG
The DNA here is from genome assembly GCF_002727065.1 of Zhengella mangrovi. Taxonomy (GTDB): domain Bacteria; phylum Pseudomonadota; class Alphaproteobacteria; order Rhizobiales; family Rhizobiaceae; genus Zhengella; species Zhengella mangrovi. The sequence continues at coordinate 296,409 of NZ_PDVP01000003.1, forward strand.
GCAATGACGATGCCAATGGCCAGGGCCAGCGAGCGCACCACCTCGTTGATCGCGCCCGAAATGAACGTTGCGTCGTCGGATGTGACACGGACCGTCACGCCGGCCGGCACGATGGTCCGGATCTCCTCGACCGCCGCGCGCACGCCCTTGGAAATGTCCAGCGTGTTCGAGCCGGCCTGCCGGATGATGCCGAGGCCGACACCATTGGCGCCGTTGGCGCGCAGCGAACTGTCACCCGGGTTCGGGCCGAGCGAGACGCTGGCGACATCGCCGATGCGCACCCGGTCCTTGATCAGGATGGATTCGAATTCCTCCTTCGTGGCCACGGTCGCGGTCGCGCGCACCACGAGATCCTGGCTCGACGATGTCAGCGATCCTGCCGGCGCGTCGAAGGCCGCCGTGGACAGCGCCCGCGCCAGGTCGGCCACCGTCAGGCCGCGGCTCGCCAGCTTGATCTGGTCCACGTCGATCCGGAAGATCTCGTCGCGGTCGCCGTAGACCTGGACATCCGCCACGCCCGGAACAGCCGTAAGCCGTTCCACGATGTCGTTTTCCACCAGCAGCGTGAGTTGCTGGACAGTCAGCCGGTCCGAGGTGACCGCGATGCGCATCACCGCCTGGGCGTTGCTGTCCGCCTTCACGATGATCGGGTTGTCCGCATCGCTTGGCAGGTCCCGGGATATCCGGTTGATGGCGTCGCGCAGGTCGGAGGCCGCCGTGTCGAGGTCCGTCGCCTCGGTGAATTCCACCGTCACGTTGGATCGCCCGAAGGTGGACGAGGACGAGATCGACCGCACGCCCGGCACCCGTCCGGCAGCCCCCTCGATGCGCGCCGTCAGCTCGCGGTCGATGGTTTCGGGCGCCGCCCCGGTGAAATCGGTCCGCACCGTGATCACCGGGTTGTCGGTTTCCGGCAGTTCGCGGATTTCCGCGCCGAAAAGGGCCGCCAGCCCGGCGACCACGATCAACAGGTTGACGACGATGGCCAGCACCGGCCGCCGCACGAAAAGCGCGGCAATGTCGTTGGTCCTGCCCTTGTGATGACCGTCAGCTTGCATCGGAGACCTGCGGTCTTGCGCCGCCTTCCTTGCCGTCGGCGCCGATGACGCGGATGGCGGCGCCGGGCCGCAGCGATTGCAGTCCCTCGGTGATGATGAGGTCGCCTTCCTTCACCGCCCCGTCCACCAGCACGCTGTCGCTGTTGCGCTGGATGATCGTGACCGGAACCTGCTCCGCCTTCCCGTCCGAGGCCCGCCAGACATGGGCTCCGGCCGAGCTCCACTGGATGGCGAGCGGATCGACGGCCGGCCAGCTCTGGCCTGGGAAACGCATTTCGACGCGGAACGACATGCCCGGCCGCAGCCGGTCATCCGGGTTCTCGATCAGCGCGCGCACCTGGATGGTACGGCTGGCGCGGTCGATGCGGCTGCCCGTCGCCTGCACCTTGCCCTCGAAGGTCTCGCCGGGCAGCGACACGGCATGGGCCACCAGCGGCTGGCCGACCGAGATGATCGGCGCAAACTTTTCCGGCAGCCAGAAGTCGACGAGGATCGACGAGCGGTCGTCCAGCGTCGCGATCTCGGTCTGCGTTGTCACGTAGTCGCCCGCCTCGACGGGAACGATCCCCGCCCGGCCAGCGATCGGCGCAACGATGCTGCGCTTTTCCAGGTCCACCTTGGCCTCGCGCAGGGCGAGTTCGGCCGTATCCCGGGCATTGCGGGCGGTATCCACCTGGGTCTGGGATGCGGTCCGGCTCTGGAACAGCTTCTCGACCCGCTCCAGCGCCTCGTTGGCGGTTTTCAGCGCCAGCATGGCCCGGTCGCGGGCGATGGCTTCGCTGCCGGAGTCGAGCCGGGCAATCACGGTCCCGGCCTCCACCTTCTGCCCAGGCTGCAGGTTGACCTCGGTCAGCATGCCGGAGGCCAGCGGCACCACGGTCACCGAGCGCAGCGCCTCGCCGTCGCCGATGGCCGTCACCCGGTCGTTGATCTGCGCCGTGGTGACCGGCTGCACGACCACGGAGGCCTCGCGCGCGCCGAAGCCGCCGCGCTGCCGCCCGTCGCCCTTGCCTTTGCCTTTGCCCTTGCCGGCGTCTGCCGTTCCCGGTGCCTGCGCATCCTGACCCGTCAGCAGTGCCACGGTCGAGGGTTTCAGCCCCAACTTGGCCAACTGCTCGCCGGCGCCCGGCACCAGCCGGGAATATCCCAGACCGACCGCGGCCAACAGGATGAGCGTGAGGAGAACCTGTTTCCAGAATGCCATTCAGTTTTCCGATCGGCCCGCGGGCCGGGCACCAGCCAGACCACCTTCGCGCAGTTTGCCGGAATATGTGGGCCGCATTCGGGCACTTGGCAAGAGATTTAACCCCCTCCGACACGGCGAATGGTTAAGGCGCCTCGTTGCGGGCAAGCCAGCCGGCGAAGGCGGATGCGGCAAGCCGCGCGATCATCGCCATATCCGCGGCCGGCGTGATGACGCGACCGGGCGGGAAGCCGCGCGCCGCAACGATCCGGCTCATGTCGTCGGCACCATGCAGGCCATGGCCGGCAAACAGGCTGACCAGTGCATCGCTTGGCTCGAGTTGCGTGAGGGCCTCGGCAACGAACGGTGCCTCTTCCAGGTAGGCGCAGGAGACCGGCACCCCGAGATGGCCGGCGAGATCGGCTGCAAAAGCCTCCGTTGCCCGTCGCGACCGGTCGTCCTTGGTCGAGCCGTGCGCGGCCACCAGGACCCGGTCGGGCCGCCCGTCGTCGAGGACGCGGAGATGGTCGGCGCAGGCGGCGGCAAAGGCCGGGTCGGTACCGAGTGCCGGAAGAAAGGCCGCTTTGACGCCGGCGGCCTGAAGCCGGGCCGGCAGCGCTTCTCGAACGAAATAGCCCTCGCTCATGAACACCGGGTAGACAACCACCTGCCGGTCCGCCTCGCCGCGGACAGCCTGTTCCAGCGATGGCAGGCCGGAAAGGACGCCGCATCGCACGGCCCCGGTCGAGCCGGCGGCCGCGGCGACCAGCCGGCAGATCTCCCGCAGCCGCGCGTTGTCGCCCTGCCCGCCCCGCTCGCCATGGGCGGCAAGCAGAAGCAGCGGGGCATTCACGGGCACGGGTCTATGCCCGCAGAAATCGCAAGGATCGCTCATCGGCGCAATGGATCAGGCCCGGCGCCGCGCCGCAAGCCCCGGTTCCGCCTCTCGGCGTTGCGCCATCACGCGAAGGTCAGGTGCACCTTGACCGAGCGGGTCCGGTCTCCGGCCGCCTCGAAGGCTTCCAGCGCACGGTCCAGCGGGTAGCTGCCGGTAATGATCGGTTTGACGTTGATGGCGCCGCTGTCGATCAGCCGCACCGCTTCGGCGAATTCGGGGTGGAACCGGTGCGTGCCCTTGAGCGAGATTTCCTTCGAGACGATGAGGTTGAGCGGGATGACGACATCGCCCGTCACGCCCACCTGGACGATCGTGCCCTTGGGTCGCACCGTGGTGATGGCCGTCCGCAGCGCAGCCGGTGCGGCCGAACATTCGAAGGCCACGTCGAAATGGCCCTTGTCGGCGGTGAAGGCCTCCATCGTGGCGGCATCGCTTCCCACGTTGACCGTCCGCGTCGCGCCCATCTGGCGCGCCACGTCCAGCGTGGCATCCTGCAGGTCGGTCACCACGACTTCCACCGCGCCGCGCTGGCGCGCCACCGCCGCGCACAGCGAACCGATCGGGCCCGCGCCGGTCACCAGCACGCGGGCGCCCTGCAGGTCGCCGGCCTGGTTGGCGGCATGAACGCAGACGGCAAGCGGCTCCGAACAGGCGGCCTCGGCAATCGTCCTGCCTTCGCCGACCGCCTCGCACTGGACGGCTTCGGCGATGATGCGATCGCGGAACCCGCCCTGCTCATGCGGGAAACGCATCGCCGACCCGTAGAAGCGCATGTTCAGGCAATGGTTGAACTGGCTGATCTCGCAATACTTGCAATGGCCGCAGGGGCGGCTGGGATTGAGCGCGACGCGGTCTCCAGCCTTCACGTTGGTCACACCGGATCCGACATCGACGATGGTGCCGGCGACCTCGTGGCCAAGGATGATCGGCTCTTTCACCCGGATCGGGCCGAAGCCCCCGTCGTGGTAATAGTGCAGGTCCGAGCCGCAGATGCCCCCGGCACCGATGGCGACCAGCACCTGGCCCGGTCCGGGTGCGCCGACGGTGTCCGTCTCGATCCGGATGTCATGCTTGTCGTAGAGGCGGCAGACGCGAGTTTCCATTTTCAGATCCTAATCCAGAAGGACGGAGGGAAGCCAGGTGGCGATGGCCGGCACGTAGGAGACCAGCAACAGCACGAGGATATTCGTCAGAAGGAATGGCGCAATGGCCTTGACCACCGGCGTGAGCGGCAGCCGCGCGATGTTGGCGCAGATGAACAGGCACACGCCGACCGGCGGCGTGGTCAGGCCGATCATCAGGTTCAGCACCGCGAAAGTGGCGAAGTGCAGCGGGTCGATGCCCACGCCCTGCGCCAGCGTCAGCAGCGGCACGAACAGGATGATGAGCGCCGCGATGGTTTCCATGAACATGCCGACGAACAGCAGCAGCAGGTTGATCAGCAGGATCACGACATACTTGTTGTCCGTTACCGCCAGGACTCCCGATGCCACGGCCTGGGGAATGCGTTCGGACACCAGGATCCAGCCGAAGACATTGGCAAATCCGACCAGCGCGAGGATGGCCGCAGATGAGACCGCGCTGTCGATGATGATCTTCGGAACCATTTTCAGCGGCAGCTCGCGATAGACGAAGCATCCGACCACGAAGGCATAGACGCTGGCCACCACCGCCGTTTCGGTCGGCGTCGCAAGACCGCTCATCAGGCCGCCGATGATCAGCGCCGTCATGAAGATCGCCCAGAAGGCGCCCATGAAGGAGCGGCCGAGTTCGCCAACACCCTGCCAGGGCTGGCGCGGGAAGCCCTTGCGCACGGCGATGATATAGGTCGTCACCATCATCGCCAACCCCATCAACACGCCGGGAACGGCGCCCGCCAGGAACATCTTGCCCACCGATATCCCCGACAGCGCGCCGACGATGATCATCGGCACCGACGGCGGAATGATCGGCCCGACAGTGGACGAGGCAGCCGTCACAGCGGCCGAGAAATCAGCAGGATAACCCGCCTTCTTCATGCCCGGGATCATCATGCCGCCGATCGATGCGGCATCGGCCACCGCCGTGCCGGAAATGCCGCCGAACAGCATCGAGCCGGCAACGTTGGTCAGGCCGAGGCCACCGCGCGCCCAGCCGACCAGTGCATTGGCGAAACGGATGATCCGCTCCGTGATGCCGCCGGAATTCATCAGGTTGCCGGCCAGGATGAAGCCGGGAATGCACAGCAGCACGAAAACGTCCATGCCCGCGTACATTTTCTGCGGCATGACGACGAGCGGAATGCCGGCGGTCAGCAGGTAGGCCGCCGAAGCGAGACCCAGGGTCACGGCGACCGGAATGCCGATCAGCAGGCCGGCGATGAAGACGCCGATGAGGATGGCGAGGCTCATGCTTGGTCACCGGTCATGTGGGCCGGACGCCCGTCCGAGCGGCCAAGCAGCATTTCGATGGCCCGCGCCAGCGAGAAGACGGCGAGCGAGACGAGCAGGACGAGCATCGTGACGTGCAGGAAATCCATCCGCCAGCCAAGCGCCGGCGAGGTCTGCATCACCCCGATGGACGTGTATTTCAGCGCCGGTCCGATCAGCGCCAGGCTGAGCGCGGCGGTCGCGGCGGCAGCAACGAACCGCAGCCGTTTCGGCCAGGCGCCGGGCAGCGATTCACAGACGAGGTCGACATTGACGAGATCGCCGTTGCGGAACGAAAGCCCGACCCCGAAGGCAGCGAGGTAGAGCAGCGCGAAACGCGTCAGTTCCTCCGTCCAGACCGGCGAATCGCCGATCAGCCGGCCGGCAATCTGGATCAGGACCGCGACCATCAGCACGGCAAAGGCAATGCCCGTGGCAAGACGGCTGAACCAGACAAGAAGCGAGACGATGCGCTGCATGGCAGACCCCGGTCAGGCAGGAACGGAAAAAGGGCGGCGCCGGACATCGAGCACGGCGCCGCCCCGGCAGGCTGTCAGTTCGAGAACAGGCCTTCCACGATCGGCTTGATCTCGTCGTTGACGTTCTTCAGCACCGCTTCCTTGGCTTTCGCCTGGAAGGCCGCGCCGTCCACCTCGACGAAGGTCATGCCCTTGCCCTCGAGGAAGGCGCGGTCTTCGGCCAGTGACTTGTTGAACAGGTCACGCTCGTAGGCCTGGGCGATCTTCGCCGCCTCCATCACCGCGTCCTGGTCTTCCTTGGACAGCTTGTTCCAGGTGCTTTCGGCAATCGTCAGGTAGATCCAGGAACGCACGTGCTCGGTCATGTTCACGTATTTCTGCACCTCGTAGAAGTTGGCCGAGCGGATCAGCGCCAGCGGGTTCTCCTGCGATTCGATCGTGCCGTTCTGCAGCGAGGTGAAGACCTCCGAGAAAGCCATCGGGCCGGGGTTGGCGCCCAGTGCCTTCCAGACGTCGACGAACAGCGGCACGTTCGGCACGCGCATCTTCAGGCCGTTCAGGTCGTCGGGCGACTTGATCGGGCGGTTGGAGGTCAGGTCGCGCGGGCCACGGGCGAAATAGGCGATCGGGCGGATCTGCACCTTCTCGATGATCTGCTGCTTGATCTTGTCGCCGATCTCGCCGGAAGCCACCTCGTCCATGTGCTCGATGGACTTGTAGGCATACGGGACAGCCAGAAGCGCCGCCATCGGCGCCCAGTTCTGCAGGCTCTCGCCGGTGATCGTCATGTCGACGGTGCCAAGCTGCATGCCGTTGATGAGATCGATTTCCTTGCCGAGCGACTCGTTGGGATAGACCTCGACCTCGATGCGCCCATCGGTCAGGCGCTTCAGTTCCTCGCCGAACTTGAGCGAGGCAAGGTGCCAGGGGTTCTGCTCATTGGCCAGGTGGCCGAGCTTGAGCGTCATGTCGGCCGCCATGGCCGTGCCGGCCAGCATGCCCGCGGCAATGGCCGCGAGGACGGTTTTTCCGAGGGTTTTCAGCATGGTCTCCTCCTTTGCTGACAGGATGGGTTGCAGGGGTTCAGATGGCGGTTCAGGATTGAACCGCTTCTTCGAAGTACTCGGGCCGGCTGCCGGCGATGGCCGGCAGATCGTTCAGGATTTCGCGCAGGTGGGCGCGCATGGCCCGTTCCGCGGCATCCGGGTTCTGACCGGAAATGCCGTCAACGATGGCGGTGTGCTGCTCGACGAGCTTGTCCATGGGAAAGCGCTGGGCGGAGAGATGGCGCACGCGGTCCATCTGCGCCTTGACACCCTCCACCACGTTCCAGGCATAGGCCTTGCCTGCGCCATCGGCGAGCGCGCGGTGGAACCGTTCGTCCAGTTCGATGAAGCGCAGCCAGTCGCCGGCGCCCGCGGCCTTTGCCTGCGCCGCCAGCAACCCGCGCAATTCCTCTTCCAGGCCCGAAACCGGGGCCTGCGCCAGCTGGCGCACGATGTCGGCCTCGATGGCCTCGCGCACGAAGCGCGCATCCATCACCGAGGGAACCGCGATCTTGCGGACGAACGTGCCCCGCTGCGGCCGGATTTCCAGCAGGCCCTCTTCGGCGAGCTTGATGAAGGCTTCCCGCACGGGCTGGCGGCTGACGGCATAGTCGCCGGCGATTTCGGTCTCTGAAATGCGCGTGCCCGGCTCCAGCTCGGAGCGGATGATCCGCTCGCGCAACAGGCGGTAGACCTGCGGGCCGACGGCCGCGCCCGTGTCCAACTGTCTGTGCAGCGGTTGCTGGATGGTCATTGCGCTGAATTCCTCCTGCAATACCGGCTACACCATACTTCCATACTAGTCAACACGAACGGAGACTGGTATGCAGAACGGACCGGGCATGCGGCGGACCGCATCGACTGGTGCAAGCGAGGAGAGCGTGATGAAGCAGACGTGGCGTTGGTTTGGACCCAGGGATCTCGTGTCGGTGGACGACATGATGCAGGCCGGGGTCGAAGGGGTCGTCACGGCGCTTCATCACGTCCCCACCGGCGCGGTCTGGTCACCGGAAGAGATCGCCCGCCGGCAGGAGGAGATCGCCCGGATGTCCGACGGTGCAGGTTCCGGCCTGACCTGGGAGGTCGCCGAAAGCCTGCCGGTGTCCGAGGACATCAAGAAGCAGCAGGGCGACTGGCGCGAGCACATCGCGAACTACAAGGAAAGCCTGCACAATCTCGCCGCTGCCGGTGTCGAGACGATCTGCTACAATTTCATGCCGGTGCTCGACTGGACACGCACGGACCTCAACTGGCGCCTGCCCTCGGGCGCCACCTGCATGCGCTTCGACTACATCGATTTCGCCGCCTTCGACATTCATGTCCTCAGGCGCGAAAACGCAACGTTCGACTTTCCGGAAGACGTCGTGGAAGAGGCCGCCCGCCGCCATGCGGCCATGAACGAGGACGATCGCCAGGCCCTCGCCCGCAACGTCGTCTTCGGCCTGCCCGGCGCGGCCGAGCACTTCACGCTCGACGACGTCCGCCGCCATATCGGCGAATATGCCGACATATCGCCGGACCGCCTGCGCAGCCATTTCATCGATTTCCTCTCCGAGGTCGCACCGGTGGCCGAAGACCTGGGGCTGCGGCTGTGCTGCCACCCGGACGATCCGCCCTTCGACCTGCTCGGCCTGCCCCGGGTCATGTCCACCGAGGCCGACTACGCCGCGATCATGGACGCTGTGGATACGCCGGCCAACGGCATCACGCTTTGCACCGGCTCGCTCGGCGCCCGTCCCGACAACGATCTGCCCGGCATGATGCAGCGGCTTGGCCACCGGGTCCATTTCCTGCATCTGCGCAACGTCAAGCGCGATACCGCGGCGCTGCGCGGGTCGTTCTACGAGGCCGAACACCTTGGCGGCGACACCGACATGGTGGCCGTGCTGGCCGCCGCGCTCGCCGAGGAACAACGCCGCAAGGCGCAAGGCCGTGCCGACTGGTCCATTCCCATGCGCCCGGACCACGGCCAGGACATCCTCGACGACCTGAAGCGCAAGGCCCAGCCGGGCTACCCGGCCATCGGGCGCCTGAAGGGGCTGGCGGAACTGCGCGGCATCATGGCCGCCCTCTCCCATCCCGCGCTCGGGCGGCCGGCATGAGCGCCAGGCGCCTGACGACGCTGGCCGACGTCACCGGTCCGGCCGCCCTGCCGGGCTACGACCCGGCGGCCCACGGTTGCGGCATCGTGCATCTCGGTGCCGGCGCCTTTCACCGCGCCCACCAGGCCGTCTGCACCGACGACGCGCTGGCACGCTCCGGCGGCGACTGGCGCATCGTCGGGGTCAGCCTTCGCGGCACCGGGGTCGCCGATGCCCTGAACCCGCAGAACGGCCTCTACACGCTGATCGAGCGCGGCGCCGAGGGCACCCGCGCACGCGTCCTCGCCAGCATCGACCGCGTGGTGGCCGCCTCGCGCGACCGCACCGCGCTGCTCGCCGCCATGACCGATCCGCGAACCCGCATCGTCTCGCTCACCGTCACCGAGAAGGCCTATGGCATCGACCGGACCGCCATGGATGCCGACGCCGGGCATCCGGCCGTCGCGGCGGACCTGCTGCATCCGCACGCACCGCAGGGCGTGCTGGGCCTGATCGTCGAAGGCCTGCGGCTGCGTCGCATCGCCGGCACCCCGCCGTTCACCGTGCTATGCTGTGACAACCTGCCCGACAACGGCGCCCTGCTCGCAGCCGGTGTGGTCGGCTTTGCGCGGCGGATCGACCCGGACCTTGCCGAATGGATCGCCGGCAACGTCGCCTTTCCCTCGTCCATGGTCGACCGCATCACCCCGGCCGCGACAGACGAAACCCGCGCCGAGGCCGGCCGACAGACCGGCTGCGACGATCACGGCGCCATCGAGACGGAAGCTTTCACCCAGTGGGTGATCGAGGACCGTTTTCCCGCAGGCCGTCCCGACTGGGAAGCCGGCGGCGCACTCTTCGTTGCCGACGTGAAGCCCTACGAGCAGATGAAACTGCGCATGCTGAACGGCGCTCATTCCATGCTCGCCTATGCCGGCTTCCTGTCGGGCCACGTCCATGTCCGCGACGTCATGGGCAACGCGGCTCTTGTCAAGCTCATCGAACGCCACATGCGCGCGGCGGCTGCCACGCTGCCGCCGCTGCAAGGCATCGACCTCGAGACCTATCGCGCCGACCTGCTCGCCCGCTTCGGAAATCCGGCGATTGCTCACCAGACGTTCCAGATCGCCATGGACGGCACGGAGAAGCTGCCGCAGCGCATTCTCGGCCCGGCCGCCGAAACGCTGGCGACCGGCGGCAATCTTCGCCCCTTCGCCTTCGCCGTGGCCGCGTGGATGCGCTATTGCTTGGGACGCGGAGAAGACGGCACGTCCTATGCCCTGCGCGATCCCCGCGAGGCCGGGATAGCATCCGCTGTCGACGGCAAGGCCACGGCGGAGGGGATCAGCGCGGCGCTGCACGCGCTTCCCGGCCTGTTCCCGCAGCCCCTCTCCACCGACCCGTCCTGGCGGGCCGCGGTGACCGATGCGCTGGCAACCATGCTGCGCGTCGGCATGGCGGCCGCCATCGACCGAGAGGCCGGCACGCTTTCCTGACCAGCTGTTCGCAAGGAACCGGATCCATGACCGATCGCCGTTTCAACCGCGCCGACCTTCTTAGCCTCGCCCGTAACCTGCTGTCGGCAGGCGGCATGGCCGCCGAAAAGGCCGGTATCGTGGCCGAATTGCTGGTGCGAACCGACGAGATCGGCGTCACCACCCATGGCATTTCCATGGTGCCATACTACCTGCCGGAACTGAAAAGCGGCGCCATGCGCACCGACGGCACCCATGAAATCGTCCGCGACACCGGCGTCACCATGGTCTGGGACGGAGCCTACCTGCCGGGTCACTGGCTGATGAACCAGGCGATCGAAGCCGCCATGCCGCGTGCCCGCGACCATGGCATGGCCTCCATCGCCATTCGCCGCAGCCATCACATCGGCTGCCTGTCGACGCTGACCCGCATGGCCGCCGACGAGGGCCTGGTCTGCATGATCATGACGTCAGATCCCTCCGGCCGCTGGGTCGCGCCCTATGGCGGGACCGATCCCGTACTGACGCCCAACCCCTGGGCCATCGGCTATCCCGGCGGCGATCATCCGGTGCTGATCGACACCTGCGCCTCCATCACCACCGTGTCCAAGGTGCGCGAACACATCAATTCCGGCACCCGGTTCGAGCATCCCTGGATGCTCGACGGCCAGGGGCACGCGACCACCGATCCGGCGGTCGTCAACAAGGTCCCGAAAGGCACCATCCTGCCCGTGGGCGGCATGGACCACGGCCACAAGGGCTTCGCCATGGCGCTGATGGTCGAGATGTTCACCCAGGCGCTGGCCGGGCATGGCCGCGCCGAACACCCGACGCAATGGGGCGCCAACGTCTTCCTGCAGGTCATCGACCCGGCGGCCTTCGCGGGCGCAGACGCCTTCGTTTCCCAGGTCGAGACGCTCAACGACGCCTGCCGCGCCAGCCGTCCGGCGCAAGGGTTTTCCGGCGTTCGCATTCCGGGCGACCGTGCGGCCGCAAGCCTGGCGGCCACCGCCCGCAGCGGCGTGCGCGTGCCGGATGAGGTCTGGACCCGCGTATCGGCCAGCGCCGCCGACCTCGCCATTCCCCTGCCGGCGCCACTGGCAGCCTGATTCGCCGCAAACGGCGATACATGCATCCCGTCGCGCCGACCGAAGCATGTCCGCGCGACGTTGCATTGCGCCAGCGCCCTGTCTTCGTGATCTTGTGCAAGTCCCGAAGCGAAACCGGTTCCCAGGTCCGCAGGATTTGCTCTAGGGTCGAAACCTGATGGGAAGGCGGCCGGCGACTCGTTCGGCGGCCGCAACGGCCACGTTCCTGCTGGTCGTTCCCGCCCTCGTGTTCCAGTTCAGGATCGTGACCGGCCCGGAGCCGGTGGAGTGAGACGCTGATGTCCCAATCGTTCGGTTTCGCAGACACCATGAACCCCGCCATCCGCAAGGGCGCGCCCGCGCGGGATGCCGTTCCGGACAAGGACTGGTGGCGCGGTGCGGTGATCTACCAGATCTACCCGCGCTCTTACCAGGACAGCAATGGCGACGGAATCGGCGACCTGACCGGCATTCGCCAGCGTCTGGGCCACATTGCCGAACTCGGCGCCGACGCCATCTGGATTTCCCCCTTCTTCGCCTCGCCGATGAAGGATTTCGGCTACGACGTCTCCGATTACACCGCCGTCGATCCGATGTTCGGCAGCATCGAGGATTTCCAGGCGCTGGTGGAGGACGCCCATGCACTCGGCCTGAAGGTCATGATCGACCAGGTCCTGTCGCACACCTCCGACCGTCATCCCTGGTTCATCGAAAGCCGTTCCAGCCGCCACAATGCCAGGTCCGACTGGTATGTCTGGGCCGACCCCAAGCCGGACGGCACGCCGCCCAACAACTGGCTCGCCATTTTCGGCGGCAGCGCCTGGCAATGGGATACGACCAGGTGCCAGTATTACCTGCACAATTTCCTCGACAGCCAGCCCGACCTCAACTTCCACAATCGCGACGTCCAGGACGCGCTGCTGGACACGGTCCGGTTCTGGCTCGATCTCGGCGTCGACGGTTTCCGCCTCGACACCATCAATTTCTATTTCCATTCGCAGGGGCTTGAGGACAACCCGGCGCTCCCGCCCGAGGAACGCGACGATTCCACGGCCCCCTCGGTCAATCCGTACAATTTCCAGAACCACGTCCACGACAAGAGCCAGCCGGAAAACATCGCGTTCCTGGAGCGCTTCCGTGCCCTGCTCGATGAATATCCGGCCGCCACTGCCGTCGGCGAAGTGGGCGACGCCCAGCGCGGCCAGGAACTCATGGCCGCCTACACTGCGGGCGAGCGCCGGGTGCACATGTGCTATTCCTTCGAATTCCTGTCGAGCACCCTGCCCTCGCCGGCCCATATCGGCGCGGTGGTGACGGATTTCTTCGACGCGGCCCCGGATGGCTGGCCCTGCTGGGCCTTCTCCAACCACGACGTGGAACGCCATGCCAGCCGCTGGACCTCGGACCTGCCGGAACCGATGCGCCTGGCGCGGCAGAAACTGCTCGCCGGCGTGCTGCTCACGCTGCGCGGCTCAGCCTGCCTTTACCAGGGAGAGGAACTGGGACTGCCCGAGGCGGACCTGTCGTTCGAGGACCTGCAGGATCCCTACGGCATCCGCTTCTGGCCCAAGTTCAAGGGCCGCGACGGTTGCCGCACGCCGATGGTATGGACCGCCCAAGGGGCGAACGGCGGTTTTTCCACAGCCGCGCGGCCATGGTTGCCGGTCCCTGCGGACCATCTTCCGCTCGCCGTCTCCGAACAGGCCGGAAGGCCGGACAGCCTGCTGGAATTCTATCGTCACCTGCTCGCCTTCAGGCGCGATCACCCGGCCCTGGCGAAAGGCGGCTTCACGGTCCTGGATCTCGGGCCGGAACTGCTCGCCTTCCGGCGCGATCTCGACGCCGAAAGCCTGCTCTGCGTCTTCAATTTCGCCACCGCACGCACGGCCGTCGACCTTCCGGGAAGCATGACGGCCCGGAGCCTGGACGGGCACGGCTTTGGCGGCACGCTGCACGCAAACACGCTGACGATTGACGGGCTTGACGGCTGGGTCGGCAGGCTGGACGCCTGACCGGTCCCGGAGCAGGCGACATCCGGGGCGGGCGGAGCGGGCACCGCCCCGGACCATGGGCGGACGTCAGCGATCGCCGCCCGGATCATCGAAGTTGAACTTGTAGGCGCCGTAGAGAAGCACTGCCACGAAACAGGACCCGATGCCGACGACGATGAGTTCGAGCAAAGCCATGATCTTGCACTCCCTGTCGGTCAGGCGGTTGCACTGCCGCTGAGGCGCGCCTCGACGGCCGCAATGCGTTCCCGCACCTTCAGCCTCAGTTTCTTCAGGGCCTGGATGCGCAGGCTGTCTGGCAGCGGGCGCTTTTCCTCGTGCTGGATCTTGGCTTCCAGGATCGAGTGGCGGGACCACAGGGCACTCAGGTGATTCAGCATGGACAGGACCTCCGTTTCCAGTTTGCAGCAGGACGAAGGTGGGAATGCTTGCTTGATAGAACCAATTCATTGTCTATATCCTACCGATAGCTTCTTGTTATCGGATGGCCATGCGCTTTCGCCCCTCATCCCGCCAGCTTGAATATCTCGTCGCCTTGGCGGAGCTGCGCCATTTCGGCCGCGCCGCGCGACGCTGTTCCGTGTCCCAGCCCACCTTGTCCGTCCAGCTCCAGCAGATGGAGGATCGCCTTGGCACGCGCCTGATCGAACGCACACCCGGCGCCGTGGCATTGACGCCCGCCGGTGAAAAGGCGGTTGCATTGGCCCGCCAGGCCCTGGCCGCCCTGGACGAAATGGCGGCCATCGCCTCCGGCGGGGAAGCGGCCCTTGGCGGGCGCCTGCGACTCGGCGCTGCGCCCACGTTCGGGCCCTATTTCCTGCCGCACCTTCTGCCGGTCCTGCATGCGCGCTATCCGGCGCTGGAGATTTTCATCCGCGAGGAACGGCCGCACCTGCTGGAGGAGGCGATCGTCGATGGCGAAATCGACTGCGCCATCGGTCCGGAACCACGGCGCGGCGACCGCTTCACCTTTTCACGCCTGATGGACGAGGACCTGTTTCTCGGCCTTCCGGCGAGCCATCCGCTTGCGAAGGAAGCCAGCGTTCCCGTTGCCGCCCTGGTGGCGGAACGCATGATGACGCTGGGGCGCGGTCATCGCCTCAACGAATCGGTACGCGCGCTCGCCGGCCAGGCAGGCACGCCGCTGCGCGAGGATTACGAGGGCACGAGCCTGGATGCCCTGCGCCAGATGGTCTCGATCGGCATGGGCGTGACCCTCTTCCCGGCGCTCTATGCCGCGTCGGAGTTCGCCAGGCACGACGACGTGGTCCTGCGCCGCCTCGCCGGCCGGCGCCTGACCCGCACGGTCGGCCTGTTCTGGCGGCGCGGCACCCTGCGCCAGCACCATTTCGATACCCTGGCAGCGCTTTCCGCCGACGTCGCGGCCGGGCTGGAACTGCCCGGGGGCAAGCCCTGACGGCCGCGATGTCCGCGGGCAGGTCATCTCAGAATGTCTGTGCCGCGGCCACCGCCCGCTTCCAGGCCGCGTATTTCTGCTCCCGGGCCTGGACGTCCATCACCGGTTCGAAGCGGCGTTCCAACGCCCAGGTCGCGGAGAATTCCTCCTGTGCCGGGTAGACGCCGGCCCTCTGGCCGGCGAGCCATGCCGCGCCAAGCGCCGTCGTTTCCAGCACGGCCGGCCGGTCGACCGGGGCTCCGAGAATGTCGGCGAGAAACTGCATTGCCCAGTCCGAGGCGCTCATTCCCCCATCGACCCTCAGCACAGCCTCTCCCGACGCCGAGACCCAGTCCGCCCGCATCGCTTCCAGCAGGTCCCGGGTCTGGAAACCGACGCTTTCCAGCGCGGCGCGGGCAAACTCTTCCGGCCCGGTGTTGCGCGTGATGCCGAAGACCGCGCCGCGGCATTCCGCGTTCCAGTAGGGGGCGCCAAGACCCGTGAAGGCCGGCACCATGACCACGCTTTGCGTCTCGTCCGCCTTCTCGGCCAGCGGATGCGTCTCGGCGGCATGGCGGATGATCTTCAACCCGTCGCGCAGCCACTGCACCACCGCTCCGGCGATGAAGATCGAGCCTTCCAGCGCATAGGTCGGCCTGCCGTCGAGCTGGTAGGCAATCGTGGTCAGCAGCCGGTTGTTGGAGCGCACCGGCGCATCGCCGGTGTTGAGCAGCGCGAAACAACCCGTGCCATAGGTGGACTTCATCATGCCCGGCGCGAAACAGGCCTGCCCGATGGTGGCCGCCTGCTGGTCGCCGGCCACGCCCAGAATGGGGATTTCGCGGCCGAACAGGTCGGCCCGCGTCATGCCGAAATCGGCGGCGCAGTCCTTCACCTCCGGAAGCATGGCCATCGGCACGTCGAACAGGTCGCAGAGCGCCTGGCTCCAGGCGCCCTCGCCGATGTCGTAGAGCATAGTCCGCGCCGCATTGGTGGCATCGGTGGCATGCACCGCGCCACCGGTCAGCTTCCAGATCAGCCAGGTATCGACCGTGCCGAACAGCAGGTCGCCGGCCTTTGCCTTCGCGCGCGCTCCGTCGACGGTGTCGAGCAGCCACTTCAGCTTGGTCGCGGAAAAATAGGGGTCGAGAAGAAGGCCGGTCAGCCGTGTCACGGTGTCCTCGTGGCCCGCCGCCTTCATGGCCTGGCAGGTCTCGGCGGTTCGCCGGTCCTGCCAGACGATCGCATTGTGAATGGGCTCGCCGGTGTGCCGGTCCCACACCAGCGTCGTCTCGCGCTGGTTCGTGATTCCGATGGCGGCGATTTCCTGCGCCGTGATCCCGGCCCGCTCGATGGCGCCGCGGCAGGTCGCCGCCGTGGTCGTCCAGATGTCGCCGGGGTCATGCTCCACCCAGCCGGAGCGCGGGAAGATCTGCGGAAACTCCTCCTGGGCCACGGCAACCGGCTTCAGGCCGGCATCGAAGAGGATGGCCCGGCTCGAGGTCGTTCCCTGGTCGATGGCGAGGATATGGGTCATGGATCGAAGCCCCCGAAGCAATTCAGCGAATGCGGACACGGGTTTCGCGCCCGGAATGGCATGTGAAACGATGCGGTGGCGCATCGCGGCGATTCAACGAGGAGCGGCCCTGCCCCGGTGGAATCGGAACCGTGAGTGTGGCGAAGACAGTGATGATGGGCAAGGTGATGGCCGGGGCGCAAACCGCCCCGGCCGGTCGGCAGTGTCTTACTTCTGCCAGGACTTGATCAGCTCGTCGTAGGAGACCGTGACGCCCTGCGGCTTCTCGTTCTCCACCTTGGCCTTCGGCGCACCCGGCTGGCTCAGCCAGTACTCCGGATCCTTCTCCTCGTTCAGCTTCGGACCGAGGTCACCCTGGACGCCGGCGCGCTCGAGGCGGGAAAGCACCTTTTCCTGGGCTTCGCAGAGCGAATCCAGTGCTTCCTGCGGGCTCTTGGCACCCGACATGGCGTCGCCGATGTTCTGCCACCACAGCTGCGCCAGCTTCGGATAGTCCGGCACGTTGGTGCCCGTCGGCGACCACTGCACGCGGGCCGGCGACCGGTAGAACTCAACGAGGCCGCCAAGCTCCGGCGCCCGGTCGGTGAACGACTTGTCCTGGATGGTGGATTCGCGGATGAAGGTCAGGCCGACATGGCTCTTCTTCACGTCCACCGTCTTCGAGGTCACGAACTGGGCGTAAAGCCAGGCCGCCTTGGCGCGGTCCACCGGGGTCGACTTCATCAGCGTCCACGAACCGGCATCCTGGTAGCCGATCTTGGTGCCTTCCGACCAGTAGACGCCGTGCGGGCTGGGAGCCATGCGCCACTTCGGCGTGCCGTCTTCGTTCATCACCGGCAGGCCCTTCTTGACCATGTCGGCGGTGAACGCCGTGTACCAGAACATCTGCTGGGCGATCTCGCCCTGGGCAGGAACCGGACCGGCCTCGGAGAAGGTCATGCCGGCAGCGGCGGGCGGCGAGTACTTGTCCAGCCACTCGATCGCCTTCTTGACCGCGTAGACGGCCGCCGGCGAATTGGTCGCGCCGCCACGGGCCACGCACGAGCCGACCGGCTGCGACTTCTCGTTGACGCGGATGCCCCACTCGTCGACCGGCAGGCCGTTCGGCTCACCCTTGTCGCCCATGCCGGCCATCGACATCCAGGCATCGGTGTAGCGCCATCCGAGCGACGGGTCCTTCTTGCCGTAGTCCATGTTGCCGTAGACCTTCGACGGACCGCCGGCATAGGACATGTCGCGCCCCGTGAAGAACTCGGCGATGTCCTCGTAGGCGGACCAGTTCACCGGCACGCCGAGGTCATAGCCGTACTTGGCCTTGAAATCGGCCTTGGTCTTCTCGTCGTTGAACCAGTCGTAGCGGAACCAGTAGAGGTTGGCGAACTGCTGGTCGGGCAGCTGGTAGAGCTTGCCGTCCGGTCCGGTGGTGAAGCTGGTGCCGATGAAGTCGGCGATGTCGAGACCAGGGTTGGTGACGTCCTTGCCCTCACCGGCCATCCAGTCGGTCAGGTTGCGGGCCTGCTGGTAGCGCCAGTGCGTGCCGATTAGGTCGGAGTCGTTGATGTAGCCGTCGTAGATGTTCTCGCCCGACTGCATCTGCGTCTGCAGCTTCTCCACCACGTCGCCTTCGCCGATCAGGTCATGCGTGACCTTGATGCCGGTGATCGCGGTAAAGGCCGGGGCAAGCACCTTGGATTCATATTCGTGCGTCGTGATGGTTTCCGAAACCACCTTGATCTCCATGCCCTGGAAAGGCTGCGCGGCATCGACGAACCACTGCATTTCCTTTTCCTGGTCAGCGCGCGACAGCGTCGACAGGTCGCCGACCTCCTTGTCGAGGAAGGCCTTGGCTTCGTCCATGCCGGCAAAGGCCGGTCCGGACGCCAGGGCGGCCAGCAGGGCCAGCGCCGTTGTGGTTTTCAGGTTCAGCTTCATGTGATCCTCCCGAGGTTTGTGAAGCGTTGTGAAGGTGGCCCGCCCGGCGTTCTTCCCGCGCCGGGCGGCATGTCGAAGTCTGGTCAGACCCAGCGGAAAACTGCTGCGGCGAAGACCAGGCAGACGATCAGCGCGCCCCATTGGGGCTGGCTGAGCAGACCGAGCCAAGCCAGGTTGATGAAGGCCGAGCCCAGAAGGGTGATGAAGAGGCGGTCGCCGCGCGTCGTCTCGATCCGCAGCACGCCGGTGCGTGGCGTTTCCGGGTAGCGGATCGCCAGGATCGAGAAGGTGACGAGCAGCGCCGCGATGACGGCGAAGAAGATCGCGGTGGGAACGGTCCAGGCCATCCATGCCATTGTGAGGTCCTCCCTTTCCGCCTACACGCGCCCCAGGGCGAAGCCCTTGGCGATGTAGTTGCGGACGAAATAGATGACGAGCGCGCCGGGAACGATGGTGAGGATGCCGGCCGCCGCCAGCACGCCCCAGTCCATGCCCGAGGCCGACACGGTGCGGGTCATGGTTGCCGCGATCGGCTTGGCGTTGACCGAGGTCAGCGTGCGGCTGAGCAGCAGTTCCACCCACGAGAACATGAAGCAGAAGAAGGCGGTCACGCCGATGCCCGACGCGATCAGCGGCATGAAGATCCGGGTGAAGAAGCGGCCGAACGAGTAACCGTCGATGTAGGCCGTCTCGTCGATCTCCTTCGGCACGCCGCGCATGAAGCCTTCCAGGATCCACACGGCCAGCGGCACGTTGAACAGGCAGTGCGCCAGCGCCACCGCGATATGCGTGTCGAACAGGCCGACCGACGAGTAGAGCTGGAAGAAGGGCAGCGCGAAGACCGCCGGCGGCGCCATGCGGTTGGTCAGCAGCCAGAAGAACAGGTGCTTGTCGCCCATGAAGGAATAGCGCGAGAAGGCATAGGCCGCCGGCAGCGCCACGGTGATGGAGATGACCGTGTTGATGACCACGTAGATCAGCGAGTTCACATAGCCCATGTACCACGACGAATCCGTCAGGATCGTCAGGTAGTTGGCCAGCGTGAATTCCTGCGGCCACAGCGAAAAGGTCGACAGGATCTCCTGGTTGGTCTTCAGGCTCATGTTCAGGAGCCAGTAGATCGGCAGCAGCAGGAAGACGATGTAGGCCGTCATCACCACCGCCGAACCCTTGATGCGCGGCAGGCTGCGCGCCGGCGCGCGCGTCATCACGGCATCGCTCATTGCACGACCCCCCGTTTGTCCAGATTGGTCATCACCGTGTAGAACACCCAGCAGATCAGCAGGATCACCAGGAAGTACATGATCGAGAAGGCGGCCGCGGGTCCCAGGTCGAACTGGCCAAGCGCCATCTTGACGAGGTCGATCGACAGGAAGGTCGTCGCATTGCCGGGTCCGCCGCCGGTCACCACGAACGGTTCGGTGTAGATCATGAAGCTGTCCATGAAGCGCAGCAGGATGGCGATCATCAAGACCCCCTGCATCTTCGGCAGCTCGATGTAGCGGAACACGCTCCAGCGGCTGGCCTGGTCGATCTTGGCGGCCTGGTAATAGGCATCCGGGATCGACTGCAGCCCGGCATAGGCCAGCAGGGCCACCAGCGACGTCCAGTGCCAGACGTCCATCACCACCACCGTTGCCCAGGCGGCGAAGATATCCTGCGTGTAGTTGTAGGGAATGCCCAGTTGCTCCAGCGTGTAGCCGAGCAGGCCGATGTCGACGCGTCCGAAGATCTGCCAGATCGTCCCGACGACGTTCCAGGGGATGAGCAGGGGCAGCGCCATCAGCACCAGGCAGACCGACGCCCAGAAGCCGCGCTTGGGCATGTTCAGCGCCACGAAGATGCCGAGCGGTACCTCGATGGCCAGGATGATCGCCGAGAACATCAGCTGCCGGGTCAGCGCGTTCCACATGCGCTCCGAGTGCAGCATCTCCGAGAACCACTCCAGGCCCGCCCAGAAGAACTGGTTGTTGCCGAACGTGTCCTGGACTGAATAGTTCACCACGGTCATCAGCGGGATGACCGCGGAAAAGGCGACCAGCACCAGCACGGGCAGGACGAGGAACCAGGCTTTCTGGTTGACGGTCTTTTCCATCAGGCAGCCTCCCCCTTCACGCGCCAGTCGTCGGCATAGACATTGACCTTGCCGGGCTGGAAGACGACGCGCGTCATGTCCGCGCCTATCGCTTCATCCTCCCGGGCGATAATATTGATATCGTTGCCGAAAAACTCCGCACGCACGATCTTGTGGCGGCCGACGTCCTCGACCCTGCGGATGCGCACCGGCAGGCCTTCGCTGGCTGACAGGCGGGCGTGTTCCGGCCGCACTCCAATCACCACCTTGCCGTTGAGCGGGCCATAGCCGCGCCCCAGGTCGATGGCCGATCCGTTGACATGGGCCTGTGTTCCCTCGACCTGCGCAGGGATGATGTTCATGCCCGGCGATCCGATGAAATAGCCGACGAACGTGTGTTCGGGTGTCTCGAACAGCTCTTCCGGCGTGCCGATCTGCACCACCCGCCCGTCGTACATGACCACCACCTTGTCGGCGAAGGTCAGCGCCTCGGTCTGGTCGTGCGTCACGTAGATCATCGTGTGGCCGAACTGCCGGTGCAGGCTCTTGAGCTGCGTGCGCAACTCCCACTTCATGTGCGGGTCGATCACGGTCAGCGGCTCGTCGAACAGCAGCGCGTTGACGTCCTCGCGCACCATGCCGCGTCCGAGGCTGATCTTCTGCTTGGCATCGGCGGTCAGGCCCTGCGCCTTGCGGTCGAGCTCGCCCTCCATGCCGATCATCTGCGCGATTTCCTGCACCCGCCGGGCGATCGTCGCCGCGTCCTCGCCCCGGTTCTTCAGCGGGAAGGCCAGGTTCTGGCGCACCGTCATCGTGTCGTAGACGACGGGGAACTGGAACACCTGGGCGATGTTGCGCGCTGCCGTCGGCGCATGGGTGACGTCGTTGCCATCGAACAGGATGCGGCCCTGGCTGGGGGTCAGCAGCCCGGAGATGATGTTGAGCAGCGTGGTCTTGCCGCACCCCGACGATCCGAGCAGCGCGTAGGCCTCGCCATCGGTCCAGACGTGGTTCAGTTCCTTCAGCGCGTAATCGTCCTCGCCTCTCGGGTTCGGCAGGTAGGAATGCGCCAGGTTCTCAAGCGTGATCTGTGCCATCGGTCCCTCCCCTCACGCCGCCATCGCATAGGCCGCGGGCACGACGAGGCTGCCGTCCTCGGCGAAGATGTAGACATGCGACGGGTCGAGCCAGACCTCCAGCGGCGCGCCGAGCGCAAGGTCGTGGACGCCATGGATGAGACCGACCCAGGTCTCGCCGTGATGGTCGAGATGGATGAAGGTCTCCGACCCCGTGATCTCGGTGACATTCAGCGTCGCCACGAATTTCATGGCCTCCGGCGTGTGCTGTTTCACTTCCACGTGGTTTGGCCGGAACCCGGCCAGGTAGCGGCCGTCGGAAAGCTCGTTCAGCGCCCCGGCCGCGGCCACCGACTGGCCGTCGCCGAAGAGCAGACGGTTGCCCGTCTTCGAAATCGGCAGGAAATTCATCGGCGGGTCGGAGAAGACCCGCGCCGTCGTCGCATCCACCGGCTTGCGGTAGACGTCCGGCGTCCGGTCGAACTGGGTCACGCGCCCCTCCCAGAGCGTGGCCGTGTTGCCGCCCAGCAGCAGCGCCTCTTCCGGCTCCGTCGTCGCGTAGACGAAGATGGAGCCTGCCTCTTCGAAGATCTTCGGGATCTCGACGCGCAGCTCCTCGCGCAGCTTGTAGTCGAGATTGGCCAGCGGCTCGTCGAGCAGCACCAGGCCGGCATTCTTCACCAGCGCGCGGGCCAGCGCGCAGCGCTGCTGCTGGCCACCGGAAAGCTCCAGCGGCCTGCGGCCGAGCATCGGCGTCAGCTTCATCAGGTCGGCGGTCTTCTTCACGGCCGCATCGATCTCGGCCGCGCCCTTGCCCATCAGGCGCAGCGGGCTGGCGATATTGTCATAGACGCTCATCGACGGGTAGTTGATGAACTGCTGGTAGACCATGGCCACGGCGCGGTCCTGCACCCGCTGCCCGGTGACGTCCGCGCCGTTCCAGAGGATCCGCCCGGCCGAAGGCTTGTCGAGTCCGGCCATCAGCCGCATCAGCGAGGTCTTGCCCGAGAGCGTCGGCCCGAGCAGGACGTTCATCGTCCCGTTCTGGAGCTCGAGGCTCGTCGGGTGGATGTGCGTCTGCCGCCCCACCACTTTCGAGACCTTGTCGAGTACGAGTGTCATTCCTGCATTCTCCTCCCGGGCCTATTCCGCCGCCGCGCTTTCACCGGCCGCGCGTCGGTCCCGCATCCAGTCATCCAGTGCCTGCATTTCGCTGGCCGTCATCCGCAGGCCGAGCTTGCTTCTCCGCCAGGCGATATCCTCGGCGCTGCGGGCAAATTCGCGGTCCATCAGCCAGGCCACCTCGCGTTCGCTCATCCCGGCGCCGAAAGCGCGGCCAAGGTCGCTTGCCGCCGACGCGTCGCCCAGGACAGCGAAGGCCTCCGTACCGTAGGCGCGCACGAACCGCCGCACCTGGCGGCCATCGAGAAACGGGTAGGCACCGGCGAGCTTGTCTTCCAGCGCCTTGACGCCATCGACGGGAAAATCTCCGCCCGGCAGCGCCACGCCGGCGGTCCAGGCCGGCGGCAGCCCCGGAAAATAGGGCGCGATCTTTTCCATCGCGCTCTCGGCCAGCCGCCGGTAGGTCGTGATCTTGCCACCGAAGATGTTGAGCACCGGCGCTCCGCCGGCATCATCGACCTTCAGCGTGTAGTCGCGCGTCGCCGCGGTCGCGGAAGACGCACCGTCGTCGTAGAGCGGGCGGACGCCGGAATAGGTCCAGACGATGTCATCCGCCGTCACAGGCGTCTTGAAATACTCCGAAGCGAAGGCGCACAGGTAGTCGCGCTCCTCAGGCGTGCATTCCGGCTTCACGGCGGGATCGGAATGCTCCTTGTCGGTCGTGCCGATCAGCGTGAAGTCGCCCTCGTAGGGAATCGCGAAGATGATCCGCCCGTCGCGGCCCTGGAAGAAGTAGCACTTGTCGTGATCATAGAGCTTGCGGGTCACGATGTGGCTGCCGCGCACGAGCCGCACGCCTTCAGTCGAATTCAGCCGCACCTTGCTGGCGATGATGTCGCCGACCCATGGCCCGCCGGCATTGACCAGCATCCGCGCGCGGACGGTCCGCCGCTTGCCGCTTGCCACGTCCTCGAGGCTGACCGTCCAGCCGTCCGGATCGCGCTCCGCCGACACCACCTTTGTGCGCACGAAAACCTGGGCGCCCCGCGCCTGCGCGTCCCGGGCGTTGAGAACCACGAGGCGCGAATCCTCAACCCAGCAGTCCGAATATTCGAAGGCTTTCCGGAAGTCCGCCTTCAGCGGCGCGCCTTCCGGCGTGCCGGGAAGGTCCAGCGTCGCGGTGCCGGGCAGGATTTTCCGCCCGCCGAGATGGTCGTAGAGAAACAGGCCGAGCCGGATCATCCAGGCCGGGCGGCGCCCCTTCATCCAGGGCATCAGCGTGTTGAGCACGCGTGAGGCCGGCGTCTCCGTATCGAAGCGCATGCCCGCATGGTAGGGCAGCACGAAGCGCATCGGCCAGGAAATGTGCGGCATGGCCCGAAGCAGCACCTCGCGCTCGATCAGCGCCTCGCGCACCAGCCGGACCTCGAAATACTCCAGGTAGCGCAGCCCGCCGTGAAACAGTTTTGTGGAAGCCGAGGACGTCGCCGACGCCAGGTCGTTCATCTCTGCCAGGCCGACCGACAGGCCCCGCCCGGCCGCATCCCGCGCGATGCCGCAACCATTGATTCCGCCACCGATGATGAACAGATCGAAAGTCGGATGACCTTCCGGCATGTCGGACACCGTTTCCTCCCGTGATATCCACACAAGCGGAAACTAACATAAACAAACAAAAATGAAAACAAGATGCTTTCTAAATTATTCGGATCGGGGAAAACCGCAATTTCTTGGGCAAAATGAGGCAGTTAGATCGAAAAACAGAGCTTTTTCGCACCTGCGAAGGCCGAAATTGAATCGGTTCAATGGGCCGTTAACGCCGCTTGGTGGTTTCATTTGACAAATTCCGCGCATTATCGAACATTTGCGATCACATTGGACGGATTGACCTCGCCTCGTGGGGCAGGAAGGAGGAGGCATGTCCCAGAGTTTTCGCCAGACCGAGATCCTCGACATCGCGCGCCGCGATGGCCGGGTGACCGTCGAGGGACTGGCCGATCATTTCCACGTCACGCAGCAGACGATCCGCCGCGACCTGTCGGAACTGGCCGACGCCGGGCGGCTGGAACGGGTCCACGGCGGCGCCATGCTGCCCTCGGGCACGACCAACATCGGCTACGAGGACAGGCGCAGTCTCAACGAGGACGAAAAGGCGGCCATCGCCAAGGCCTGCGCGTCGCGCATCCCGGAGGACATCTCCGTCTTCCTGAACATCGGCACCAGCACGGAGGCCGTCGCCCGCCAGCTCGTCCACCACCGCAACCTGCTGGTGGTCACCAACAACATCAACGTGGCCAACATCCTCGCGGTGAACCCCGACTGCCAGGTCGTCGTCACCGGCGGCACGCTGCGCCGTTCCGACGGCGGACTGGTCGGCGACCTCGCCACGCAGACGATCATGCAGTTCAAGTTCGACCTGGCGGTCGTCGGCTGCTCGGCCATCGATCAGGACGGCGACATGCTCGACTTCGACATCCAGGAGGTCAACGTGTCGAAGTCGATCATCCGCCAGGCGCGCAAGACCTTCCTGGTGGCCGATCATTCGAAGTTCCAGCGCACTGCCCCGGCCCGCATCGCCTCGCTCGCCGCCATCGACGTCTTCTTCACCGACAAGCCGCTCGGGCCTGCCCTGTCGCGTCAGTGCGCGGACTGGACGACGGAAGTGGTCGTGGCCGCGCCGGGCTGACCTCCCCCCGCCATCGCGTCGAGGCCCGGCGCCTCACTGCGTCTTGAACGCGCGCTCGATGGCTCCCTTCGTTCCCGGCCCGAAATCCCCGTCGATCGCGCCCTGGTAGAACCCGTCCCGTCGCAGGCTCCGTTGCAGCGCCATGCGGAATTCGCGCGGCCACGACTGCCCCTTGTCGATCATGACGCGGCGCGCGTGGTCGAAGCCGTGCTCGATGGCCACGAGCATGAAATCCGCCGCCAGGTCCGGATCGCGCCGCCCGGCATAGGCCTTTTCGACCAGCACCATCGCCAGGCCATAGCCCGCTTCGGTCAGGTTCAGTTGATACGCCCGCTCGTAGAGCGAATAGGCGCGGCTGAGATCCTTCGGCACGATGGTTCCGGTGAAGTACTGGTTGCCGAGGTTGAACATCGCGTAAGGCTCGCCAGCCTCGGCGGCCTTCTCGTACCAGTCGGTTGCGGCAACGGGGTCCGCACGGACGCCGCGCCCGGTCTCCAGCAATCGCCCCAGCCGGAACATGCACTTGGGATGGCCCATCGGCGCGCATTGCAGGGCAATCTCGTAGGAACGCGCATAGTCGACCGGCCGGCCGCGGCCGAAGAAATGGCTCTCCATCTCTTCCACCAGCCGGTTGAGTTCGGCGTCCTTGTCCGGTTTGGCCGGCTCCTGTTCGGCAACCGGCGGCGGCTCGTCCGCCGGTGGCTGCTCCTCTGACGCCGGGGCCTGGTCCGCCGCCAGTGCGTCCAGCCGGTTGCGGGCCAGCACGGCAAACGTGCCATCCGGCCAGCGGGCGAGATAGGCCTCGAAATCGGCCGCGTTCCGGGACGCCGCGATCGTTTGCCAGAACACGATCTCCGCCTGGGATCCGTACGGCTTCGGCGCCGCATCCGCCGGTTGTCCGGCTTCCCCGCTTTCGGCGGGTTGCGATTTCACGTCAGCAGGTGGCTCTACCGGCTTGGGCGGCTGGCCGGCAGTCGCCCCGGATACCGTCTCTTCCGCCTTGTTCAGGGCATCGAGCGCATCCTGCAACGGGTCCCCGGCATGCGCGAGCCGGGGCATTGCCGCCAGCAGGAAGACAAGCGCGAATACGGTTTTCTGGCTCGGCATGGTTTCATCCCCCGCCTGGCTTGGCCCTGGTTTCATCATGGCGGCGGTCACCGCTCACCGGATAGGCGCCGTTCGGGTTCGACTTCGGCCAGCCCTTGCCACCAAGGTGCATCCCGTCGGCGGACAGTTCCAGTTCGTCCACGTAGCCGTGGTTCCACTCCATGCGCACCGTCGATCCCTTGCAGGACCAGGTCCCGCCGATATTGCCCTGCTGGTGGGTATGGTCGGGCCTGATCGTCACGACGCCGTTGATGAACCAGTTCCACTCGCCCGGCAGTCCCTCGCAACCGGCCACGGCATCGCTGGCGGCCTCGCCCGTCGCTGTGCCCGCCGCCTGCCATTCGTAGGTGAAATGGTAGCCGGAGGTCCCGGCGCGTGCGGAACACATGACGTCGAAGACAAGCCGGTCTCCCGGTCGCCCTTCAGGCGGGCTCCAGTCATTGGTCTGGCAATGGTTCTTGGCGTCGTATGTCTGCGCGCCAATGGAAGCGATGCAGTTCCCGATCGAGTAGCCGCCGGTCCACTTGCCGTCCTTGTTCACGACATTGAACCCGTGTCCGAGCTGGACATTCTCGTAGTCCAGGTGCTTGTACAGGTCGCGGGCGACGCCACGCGCCACCACGTCGGCGGAAAAGCGATAGGCCTGCCCCGGGACCAGGCGCGAGCCCGGCGAGGTCCAGCGGCATTCTCCGACGTAATCGTTGTTCTTGTCCCCCCAGATGTCCCGGGTGGCCAGCATGGCCCGGTTGGCGGCCAGCGGCATCTCGATGTTGATGTTCGTCTTGCTGGTCGTCGGCTGCTTGAATGCCTTTGCCTCGACGAGACGCCACGAATCCTGCGTCACCGGAGTAGCCGGCTGATCGGGTACTTTCGGCTGATCGGACGTTGCCGACTGTTCCGGCACATGATCCGCTTCCGTCTTCTGCCTCTCTTTCGCAGTGGCAAGCAGTGATCGTGCCCGGTCGATGACCGAGCCGGCGTGCGGCGGGCAATCCGCTTCGATGCCCTGCAGTGCCGTCTCGAGCGCCGACCGGCATTCGCTCCAGTTCTGTCGCTGGCATTGCTGCGCGCCGGTGGCGATCAGTGTCAGGCGCCGGTCGCAGGCCGCCTTCGTTTCGATCGGGACGCTGCCCGGGAACTCGACGATATAGGCGCGGACCGACGTCGACTCGCAGCCGACATCGTTCCAGGTCACGTTGCGGTTGTCGCGACCGCGCCCGAAGAACTGGGCGCAATTCTCCGCGCCCCCGTAGTTGTTGGGTTCTCCGGGTGTCCAGTTCGTGTAATCGAAAGGTTCACCGGTAACCCAGCGCCAGCCTCCGCCCGGCTCACTGGAACCTTCCGGCTGATATCCGCCGAGCCACGGTCCCTGGGTATTGCCCGCCCCATCGATGAACCAGAGTTCGGTTTTATCTCTGACCAGACCGAGAAAATGTTCGTTTTCTTCAGCCGAGTTGATCACCAGCAGGTGGCCACCGGCTGCCCGGGCAGCGCTTTCGGCCTGGGCCCAGGTCAGGCCGCCCCCGGTGTACACGATCTCGTAGTTGCCAATCGTTTCCCGACCGATGACGTCGGGTATGTCATCGGGTTGCCTGTTTTCATCGGGAACCGGGTCGAGTTGAGCGAGATCATCCTTGGCCCGGCCGATGGCGATCATGGCTTGCTGGTCGCAATCCTCTTCGGCGCCGTCGGCGGCCTTTTCGATCGATGCCCGGCAACTTGCCAGTTCGCCACGGCGACAGTCATCCATGCCGCTTTCAACGAGGTCGAGACGCGCCTTGCAACGCTTCTGCCTGTCCTGGGCGGCCGCAAGCAGTGATCTTGCGCGGTCGATGACAGACCCGGCATCCGGCGGGCATGCCGTTTCGATGCCTTGCAGCGCCGTCTCCAGCACCGACTGGCACTCGCTCCAGTTCTTTTGCTGGCACTGCTGCGTGCCCGTGACGATGAGCGCCAGGCGACGGTCGCAGGCCGCCTTGCGCGACACTTCCCCGGCCGCCTTCTGCTTGAGCGCCATGGCCTTGTCGAAGACCGGGTTGTAGCGGTCGTCCGGGCACACCGTCCGGAAATCGGCAAGCCCC
The DNA here is from genome assembly GCF_002727065.1 of Zhengella mangrovi. Lineage (GTDB taxonomy): Bacteria > Pseudomonadota > Alphaproteobacteria > Rhizobiales > Rhizobiaceae > Zhengella > Zhengella mangrovi. The sequence continues at coordinate 325,145 of NZ_PDVP01000003.1, forward strand.
CGGTCGAGCGTCTCGACCGCCGATGCCCAGTCCCTTGCACTGACCTGCCGCGCACCCAGCGCGATAACCGCCAGCCGCTGTTCGCAGGCCGCATTCCGCGCGGCAAGCGTCGCGGCCTCGCTTTCGACCTGCTGTTTCAGGGCATTTGTCCCGGGATCATTCGGGTTGATGGCGAGCGCCTGCTCGACGGCTTTTCTTGCCCCGTCGATGTCGCCGTTTGCCAGCGATTGCCTGGACTTTTCGTTGAGCGCCCGGATGGCATCCTGCCGCGTCTCGGCCTCCGCGATCCGCTCCGCCAGGTCCCCGAGCACCTTCGCCTTCCGGTTCACGGTCTCGCCGGCAGCAAGCCATGTTCTTGCCGACGCGATATCCTGGCTGGAAAGCGCCCGGTCTGCAGCGGCCACCGCCTCGGAGATGGTGCGCGCGCCCTCGCAATAGGACGAGACGAGCGACGCGGCTTCCCGGGATGTCCCGTCCGTGGCGGCCGCTTTCCGGGCGGTGTCGCAGGCGCGGTCCACCTCGCCGGCCGCCCATTGCTGGTGCGCCTGGCTGAGCAGCGATCTGAGTGCGTCCGCCCTGGTCTTGTCGGCCTCGGAATCATCCGGCGGGGCCGTCACCGGTACCACAACGGCTCCAGTGCCGAGCACCACGTTGTCGGCGTTGCGGATCTCCACCCTCGCCTCGATCGACCCGGCAGACGACCTTTGGACGCGGGTCTCGCGGGTCGCCCCGTTGCCCGAAAGGGTCGACCCCTCGTCGACCGACCAGACATAGCGAAGAACCGTATCCTTCGGGACGGGCGTGATGTCGGCACGCAGGCGCACGTCTTCGAAGGTGGAGATGCCCTGTTCCAGGGACACGGTGCCTTCGCCGGGTTTCCAGACCTTCGGCCGCGTCGTGTCCCCGCCCCAGGCAGGGCCAAGGTTGACCACCGAAACACTGTAAGGTTGCGCCGTGACCGTCACCGATGCCGACGCGAGTTCGTTTCCGTCCGCCCTGCCTTTCAGGTGCGCCGTCACCACCACCGGCGCGGTGCTCCGGGCCTTGAAGCTGAAGATCCGCTGGTTTGCGGTGGCGCCGGCGGCATAGGCATCCCCGGAAAATTCCCACCAGTAGGAAGCGTCCTTGTCGCCCAGCGCCGGCCGTTCCTGCGCCGTGATGCGAACCGCCTCGCCGATGTAGGGCGCCTGCGGCTGCACTCTCAGAGCGACCGACGGCTCGACGACATCGATCGCAAGCTGGTTGGACTCCGCGACCGTCGACAGGGCGCCGTCGCGCTTCGCCAACGCAACCACCCACACGAGGTGACGCCCGGTTTTCTTGAACTGGACCCTGTTGCCGGTAACGCCCGGTCGCTCGGCGTTGGCGAACTCGACCTCGGTCGACGGTTCCCACCGCAGCGTATAGTCCCCGGGCGCAACCGTCTTCCCGGCCTTTTCCAGAGCGACCGACAGGTCGACCCAGTCGCCTACGGCAACCGGACCCCGTGCGCCGGCCGTCGTCGAGAGCACGAGCGTGAGTTCGCTCACCTTGAAGACCTTCCGGGCCACGGCTGTCCGGCCGTCGGCATCGGACACATGGAACTCGACGGGAACATCGCCCGGGGTGTCCGGGGCTGTCAGGTCTGCTGTCTTGCTGCCGCCGGAGACCGGGCCTTTCCATTGCATCGTGCAGGGATCGGTACCGCCGATGACTTTCGCCGAGATCCGGATGCTCTGCCCGGGTTCGAGGTCCAGGGTCGGCGCTTCGATCGAGGCGGAGAAGGCCTCGTCCTGCGGTGGCGGCGGAAGCTCGCCCTCGATCTTGCGGCTTTCGATCACCTCGACGCCGGTGACGCGGTCGTCGAGCATTTCGCAGCAGGTCCACTTGCCTTCGTACCAGTGCTGGTCGTCACCATCGAGGCATGGGATTTCCGACCCCCTGGGCTTCCCGGCCAGGCATTGCTGCCTCGGGCTGAGCGCCTTGGTCACGGGCGGGAAGTCGGTTTTCGGCTGGGTAACCTTTGGCGCCTTCGGCGCGGAAGCGGACCCGTCGCCGCAAGTGCCGGTGAAGACAGGCGTTTCAACCGGCGTCTCGGACTCGTCGCGTTTTGGCTCTTCCTCGTCGGTGACACCCCCGTCCTCGGGGCCGGTGACAACCTCCTGCGTCTTGCCATCGCCGCCATCGTCCTGCTCGCCCTGGTCGGTGATTTCCTTGCCGTCCGTCTTCTTGCTCTTTTCGCCGGTTTCCACCTTGCCCTTGTCCTTTCCGTCGGGCGGCGTTTCGGCCTCCTCCGTCCCGTCGTCCTGCTTCCCCTCGTCCGCCTTGATCGTCGGATCGGGTTTCAACTCGAAATGTTCCTGCGGCTTCGGCGTCAGGCCGCGTCCCAGAAGCACAGACTTCTTTGCATCGAGATAACCCGGCGAGGACACCGTGAGACTGTAGCGTCCCATCGAAACACCGGCCCGCACGGAATTGCCGAGCGCGAACGCGCTGACGGGGTCGCCCAGTCCGTCGGTGGGTTGCAGCGAGATCGTCAGCGCGTGGAGCCGCTTCTTCGCGTCCTCGGCATCGACGGCCGTCACCGTCAGTTCGACCGGCCCCTTCTGCTCCAGCCAGCGCCGGTATTCCTCGTAAACCTTGTCGCGCTCGTCGCGGTGCCAGGCACCACGCGCGGTCCAGCGCGGATCGCGCAGCCGCGCGTTCTGGTAGGGTCCGATCCAGACCTCATGGGCAAATGCCCGGCTGACGTAGTCGTCATCCTTCTCGTCGAGATTGGCGTTGGGCAGGAAACTGCGCTTGATTTCGACCAGGGCCGCCCGGGTGCGCTCCCGCGACCGGTCGATGGCATCGAACCACATCCTTGCCCGCGCCAGGTCGGGTTCGCCATTTCCCGAAAGAAAAAGTGTCGAGGTCAGGTAGGGTCCCTCGATATCGCTCGCCGCCCCCGCCGGCAGCTTTCTCTCCTCGCCCTCGGCGGGGGCCGCCGTTGCACGCCGTGCCAGGACGAGCACCTTCTTGTAGGCCTCCAGGAATTTCCTGCCGATCTGCACGGCCTTCGACATCTCGCTTTGCACGGGCGCCTGCAGGAGCGTGGACCGCTTGGTGTCCCAAAGCCAGGTGTAGAAGGTCTTCGCATGGCTGGATTGCGCTTCGTTCTGAAGGCCGTCGCGGACCGCCTGTTCGATCTTGAGTTCGATCGCGATCCGGCGCAATTCCTCGAACAGGGCGATCTCGGTGCCGTCCAGGAGGATCTGGTCGGCCAGCCGCCGGTCTTCCAGGCGCTTGATGAGATTGACGAGATAGCCGAGCTTGACCTCCTCCCAGCGGGCAAACCGCTGTTCCGCGATCCGTTCCAGCAGTTTCGGCCCCGTCGCCTCGTGACCGGCCATGTCTTCCAGCATCATCAGCACCGGGTCGGTCGATTCGAGATTGGCTTTCAGCACCTTGTCCGCTTCGAGCCACGCCGAGAAACCGTGCAGGCTGTCCTGGTAGTCCCGGGGATCGATACGGTGCCTGGCCACTTTTTCCCGGAGGGCCGCAACCTCTTCCTCGCGTTTTTCCGCGAACTCCCGCAGGTCCAGTTCCTTGCCTTCGTACGTCGTCGAGATGAGGCGGAACCGGACGATCCGGCGCTCGTCGCCAGTGGCGTCGAACTCCGGCTTGAAGACGGCGTTCTCGTACAGGCTGTCGGTGAACAGTTCGAGTTGCTCGCTCCAGTAGGTCGATTGCACCCGGTCATAGGTGGCCGCGGCCATGCCGTAGGCGGCTTCGGGCAGCCCGAGCGGCGGCACGATGGTCGTGATGACATCCCATCCCGCGCGCAGCGTATTGCCCATCACGTAGCTTTCGACGGCCGAACCGAGCGGCACGCGGCGGCGGACCCACTCCGTCGCAAATCCCTTCCATCCCTCGGCGTCCCAGGCATCCCGGTAGGCCAGCATCTCGTCGATCAGGCCGTAGACCATCATCAGCTTCATGCCTTGCCGCCGGGCCGCGGTCGCCTGCAGCTGTTCGTTCAGGCGGACGTTGGTTTCCCTGATCTTGGCTGTGACCCTGCCCTTGAGCGCGGTCAGCATGCCCAGGGCCTCCGTATGCGTTTTCGGATCCATCTCGGCCAGGTGGATCTTTTTCATTTCCGCTTCGAACGCGGCGAAATCGCCCTCGCCCCGCAACGACCCCAGCAGCCGGTCGTCCACGAAGTCCAGCAGCTCGTTCGCCTTTTCCACGCCCTCCATCGCGCCCCGCGCCGCGGCGTTGATCGTTCGCTCCATGATGTAGCTCTTGAGCATTTCATGCACGAGACCCTTCGGCTTGCCCTCCTGGCCCTTCATCAGTTCCTCGACGAACCGCTTGTCCTTGAGCTCCTCGACGCTGAGGATCCGCGTGCCGAAACGCCTGGCCAGCAACTCGATCATCGACCGGACCTTGGCGTTGTTGTCGTAGATCTCGATCGGCACCGTCTCGCCCTTCATCGCGAGGATCTCGGCTTCCACCATGTCGACGAGGCCGACCATGTCCTGGCGCAGCTTGGCGATCTCTTCCTTGACCGCGTCCTCCTCGCCGCCCTTCGCATCCCGCTCGAGCAGGTCGCGGAGGCGCTGGTCCATCATTTTCGTCTGCGTGTCGGACCCCTGGACGACCGTGGCCCACAACGCTTTTGTTGCCTTGGCATGAAAAGCCTCGATCGCCTTCGCGTCGATCGTCAGCACCAGCTTTTTCGACTTCGCATCCCAGACCGTTCGCGGCGGGCTGCCGAAAAAGTCGGAGATGGCACGAACCGTGCTGTCCCGCGTCGCCCCGGACTGCGGCTTTGCATTGGCGAGCCTGGTGATCTCGCTGGCGAACTCCGCCAGTTTCGGATCCCCGGTCGTCCCGCCCGCCGCCTCGAGCGCCTTGTAGCTCCGGTCGAGGTACTTGGCGGCCTTCACGACGGCATTGGTCGCGTCGAAAAGCTTCGGCTTGACGATGTCGTGCTGGAAATGCCGGGCCATCTCCATCGACAGTCCCGGCTCGTTGTTGATCTTGGGCGTCGGTAACTCGATACCCGCCGCCTTCGCGAATTCGCGTTCCGGCGTCAGGATGCCGGCGATTTCCATCACGGCATTGTCGCCTTCGACCTTCCGGCGCGCACCGGTCGCAAGATCGACCACCTCGTTGATCTTCATCTGGTCTTCCGCGAACTTCATGCCGTGTTCGCCGATGTAGACTTCCAGGCCCGCAGCGCCGTGCGCCGTGGCAACGGAATCCAGCGCCGTCGGCGTCAGCCCGGTCCTTTCGAAGATGATTTCCCCGAAAGCCGCCTTCATGTCCTTGGCAAGATCGATATCGTTGCACACGAAGCTGAAATCGATATCGCCGGTGAATGTCAGTGAAACATCCGACTGGCTCGCCCACTTGCCGATGTGGGAAATGATCAGCTTGAAGTCGTTGGCCGGCATCCGGCCGGCCTTCCGGAACCGGTTGATCACGTCCGTGATGGCAGCCTTGGTCTCGGTCCTGCGCCAGAGCAGCAACTGTCTCTCCACCGGGGTGCCGCCGGCATCGTACGTTGGACCCAGGATCTGGTCCTTGAACCAGCTTTCCGGATGATCGACCAGTTTCGACCGGACCTTCATCACGTCGAACATGGTCTTCACATCGCCCACGGTCGCTTTCATGCCATCTGACGCCAGTCCCCTGAAGAACTGCTCCGGTGACCGCTGTCCGGTCCGCACCTCGTGGAGCATGCGAGCGATGCGGACCTCTGCGTCCGTCATTCTCAGAACGCGTGCCATGCCCTCGATATCGATCCTGGCACCGGACCGGTCATCCGGTTGGTCTTCTGGCTCGGGAAGCAGGGCCTGGGCCACGTCGACGCCGTATTCCATCGGCCTGGCGGATGCAGGACCGGATGAACCGGCATCACCGCCCGCGACGCTGGCCACGGGCGTGGAAAGGGAGAAAAGGCAAAGACACGCCAGCAGACGGACGATCCGAAAGCAGGAAAACGTCAGGCTTTCCATGTGTCACCGAAAAACTGAACCTCGCACGGAAACAATGGTGCGCAGGGCAGTCCCGGGTCATTGACCATCGTCAATCGCCGCGCCCGCCATGTTGGCGTGCCGGCAACAGGGGTGAAGCGGCCGGAGCAATTCCAGCGAAAATGGTCACCGGCCTTGCGTCAGGAATTGCGTCAAAACAACAGGATAGAGCATTGAAGCGATTCAGCGAAAAGCGGACGATCTCTAGAACGGAACACGCCCCGACAGATAGACGCTGTAGGTCAGGTCCGTGCCGACCGTGGCGTTGTACCCGGCCCCTCGGAACACGGACTGGCTTCCCGCCGTCAGCAGGCTGATGCTGGCCCCCGCGGTGATCTCGCCGCCATTGTCGAAACGAAGGCTGCCGCCAAGTCCGGCCGTCCATGTATCGGTCTGGATGTCGGCCCCGGTTCCCACGCCGCGATCCCAGCTTACCACGGCCGTTCCGATCAGCCTTTCGGAAAACAGGTGACCGATCCCGGCGCTCACCGTCCACCCGTCCCGGTAGTTGAGCGTGAAGGTGCGCAACGGTCCCAGCCCGCTGTTGACCGTGATGGACCGCAGAACGCTCCAGTCGGCCCACTTGACCGAACCGAAGGCAAACCATCCCGGCGCGATGCCGCTTTGCACCTTCAGTTCGATCGACTGCGGCAGCGTGTTGCCGACGGTGATCGGAATGGCCAGGCCGGGACCGGTCACCATGCCGATCGCATTGTGGGTCACCGCTGACCGGTAGAGCAGTTCGGCGCGCATGCCGTATTGCGGGATGTCGTAGGCCAGGCCGAGGCGGTAGCCAAGCGCCGAATTGTCGGTCGCGGACGTCATCGCGACGACGCCCGGCGCGATCAGCTGGTCCTGGGAAAAGCTGAACTGCTCGATGAAAACGCCGCCGAGGAAGTGCAGCCGGCCGGGTCCCGCCGCCATGCGCAGGGCACAGGTCAGCCCGTATTCATGGGTCCGGAAACCCTGCGAAACCGAACCGTCGGGCGCCGATCCGGCCAGGAACCCCGAATAGTCCGATGCGGCGCCGAACGGCTGCGTATAGGTGGCGGCACAGGCCGTGTGATCGCCAAGGCGCACGGCGGCGGCAACGGACGGCACGACGTAATCCCTGGAAAAGACGCCGGAGAATGCAGGTGCGGCCGGCACCAGCGGTCCCGGCCCGGGAAACGGGGTAATGGTGGCGAACTGGCGTTGTGGCGCGACGAACAGCAACTGGCTGCTCACCGAAAACGGCGCATCGTCGTAGAGCACCGAGAGATCGGCCGTTCCTCCCCGGTCGAATCCCCCTGCCCTGGCCAACGTGGCAAGAAACACGATTGAAATGCCAAGAAGCGATGCCCGGATATGCAAGTCCCGATCCCCATCCGTCCCCGAAGATACTGTATAGTCCGCACCGCGGCAGCCAACAGTCAAGCCTCCACAAGTTGCACCGGCGGTTTTGCCGGGCCAGCTTGTCGGCTGGCGCCGTTCGGAAGGTTTTTTCCCCTGTTTCAAGGGCGCAGGCGAGGTCCGGAAAGCGTGTGCTGAAGTGACGGGGTCACTGGCCGGGCCGGAATGCCTCCACCACGGCGGGATCGGTATCGATTCGCCCGGCGCCGATCAGGTCGAGGCAATAGGGAATGGCCGGGAAGACCGCATCGAGGCAGGTGCGGATGGAGGCCGGCTTTCCGGGAAGGTTCACGATCAGCGTCGTCCCGCGCACGCCGGCGGTCTGCCGCGACAGGATGGCGGTCGGCACCTCCTCCAGGCTCTTCTTGCGCATCAGCTCGCCAAAGCCCGGCAGTTCTTTTTCGATCACGTCCGCCATGGCTTCCGGCGTCTCGTCGCGCGGCGACGGGCCGGTGCCACCGGTGGTCAGCACGAGATCGGCGCGCTCGGTGCTGCAGAGCGCCAGCAGCGCCGAAGCGACGGAATCGCGTCCGTCCGGGATGATCCTGGTTTCGAACCCGTAAGGCGAGGTGATCGCCGCCTCCAGCCAGGCCGCGATCGCCGGCCCGCCCCTGTCCTCGTACTCGCCACGGCTGGCGCGGTCGGAAATCACGAGCGCAACGATTTGCATGTCCTATCCTCCCAGGTGCGACATGGGCCGGGATAGCCCGCCAGAAACCGTCCCGTCAAAGCCAAAGCCATGCCCCCGGGGCTTGGCCGCCACCGCGCCGAGAATGGCCTGCTCCAGTTGCTCGGGCCCCTCCCCGCCCCGCAGCGCGGCCCGCAGGTCGACTGCCCCGTCGTCGCCCATGCACGGAAACAGCTGCCCGGTACAGCTGACACGCATGCGGTTGCAGGAGGCGCAGAAGTTGCACGACAGCGGCGCGATGAAGCCGATCAGCCCGCCGGTTTCGCCAACGCGCATGTAGCGTGCCGGTCCGCCGGTCTTCTTCGTCACCGGGGTCAGCGTGTAGCGCGCCCTGAGCCAGGCCTCGGCCTCCGTCAGCGGCAGGTGGTTGGCGCCGTAGTCGTCCAGTGCGCCGCCCAGCGGCATGGCCTCGATGAAGGTCAGGTCCATCCCGCGACCGTGGGCAAAGGCGATCAGGTCTGCCGCGTCGCGCTCGAACAGGCCCTTCTGGACCACGGCATTGAGCTTGACCGAAAGCCCTTCGGCCAGCGCGGCATCGACGCCGGAAAGCGCCCTGGCGAGGTCGCCCCAGCGCGTGACGGCGCGGTAGCGGTCCGGGTCCAGCGTGTCGAGCGAGACATTGACGCGTGTGACGCCGTTCTGCTTCAGCGCCGCCGCGTAGCGGGCCAGCAGCGTTCCGTTGGTGGTCAGCGTCACCTCGTCGAGGTCCCTTGCCTCCAAGTGCGGCTTCAACTGGGCCAACAGCGTCATGATGTTCTTGCGCACCAGCGGTTCGCCGCCGGTCAGGCGCAGCTTGCGGACACCCAGGCGCATGAAGGTCTCGGCCAGGCGGTAGGTTTCCTCCAGGCTCAGCACGTCCTTGCGCGGCAGGAAGGTCATGTGCTCCGACATGCAATAGGTGCAGCGCAGGTCGCAGCGGTCGGTCACCGACAGACGCAGGTAGGTGATGGCGCGGCCGAACGTGTCGGTGAGTGTCGGCTGGCTACGGGCAGGCGTGGTCAACGGGATGCTCCTGTCAGGCGTCATGGGCATGGGTCCCATGACAGTCGGCATGGGTGCAGCGTGTACCGGGTCCGGCCGCGGCGCGGTCGCAAGACAGGTCGCGCAGCAACCCGTCGTGAAGGCCGTAGACCCAGCCGTGAATGGCAAGCGTCCGCCCCTGCGCCCAGGCCGACTGGATGATCGGCGTGCGCGCCAGGCTGTCCACCTGTGACCGGATGGAAAGTTCGCACAGCCGGTTGAGCCGTGCCTCGGGATCTTCTGTCCCGGCAAGCGCGCCGTCATGGAGGTCCGCCACGTCGCGGATCGGCTGCAGCCAGTGGTCGATGATGCCGTGGCGGCGACCGTCCATCGCCGCGCGGACACCGCCGCAGCCATGGTGGCCGCAGACGATGATGTGCTTCACCTCGAGGCTTTCGACCGCGAATTCCAGCACGGAGAGCAGGTTCAGGTCGCCGCGGTGGACGAGGTTCGCCACGTTGCGATGAACGAAGACCTCGCCGGGTTCAAGCCCGGTGATCACGTTGGCCGGCACCCGGCTGTCGGAACAGCCGATCCACAGGTAATCCGGCTTCTGCAGCTTCGACAGCCGGTCGAAATAGCCCGGGTCGTCGCGCTCGCGGCCCTCGGCCCATTGCCGGTTGTGCCTGAGAAGGTCACTGATCATGGGGTCCGCCCTGCTCCGTCCGGCTTTTATTGCACCAGCGGCGATTCCGCCCCGCCCATGTCGATGCCGGTAATGCGGGCCCGGCCTGCCAGGATGGCGACATATTGCGCCACGGCACGGGAAAAGGCCTGCGCCTCCAGCCAGTCGGCGATGCGCTCCCGCACCGCCTCGAAGGGCAGTTGACGCGCCTCCACCGCCCGGTCGAGGGCAATGACGTGGAACCCGAAGCGGGTGGCCACCGGTGCCCGGCTGATCTCGCCCGGCTCCATCCGCGCCAGCGCGGTTTCGAATTCGGGCACGGTCGATCCTGGCGAAAGCTGCCCGAGATTGCCGCCCTGCGCAGCCGATGAACAGGCCGAGACGGCTTGCGCCACCCTCGAGAAGCCGCCGGGATCGGCCTGCAGGCCATTGCAGATGGCCTGGGCCTCGGTCCGGGCCGCTTCGCGCCGCACCGTGTCACCCTCCGGCGCGGCGATGAGAATATGCCGCGCCTCGTAGAGGGGCGCGCTGGTGAAGCGGTCCCGGTTGGCCTCGTAGAACCGCTGGCATTCCTCGTCACGGGCGCTGGGAACGGCGATCTCCCGTTCCGTGAGCGCGCGGATCGCGGCATCCTCGAAGGTTTCCGTCTGGCCGTTCTCCGAGCGCATCTCGCACAGAAGGTCCTGGCGCCGCGCCTCATTCAGCAGGAGCTGGCGCACGACCAGCGCCTCGGCCGCCGCGCGCAGCGCCTCGCCCGGGTTGGCTGCCGGATGGTTCTGGGTCTCGCGCAGGATGGCGTCTTCCGGCACGGCCACGCCATCGACCGTGATTTCCCGCATCACCGGGAGCGGCCTTGGCGGCACCCGGGTGTCGGGTTCCTTGTAGGTCGTGTAGCCGACGCCGTCCGCCGAAGGCCCGACAGGCGCACCGGCGGCGAGGCTCGGGTTGCGATAGATCGTCGCCATGGCCCTCACTCCCCGGCCGGCAGCCGCACGGGGGCGGCGCGATGGTTGCGCTCACGAACCACCTGGTAGCCCGGGCGCCACAGGTAGCGCACCGGGGCCGACAGCATGTGCACCAGGCGGGTGAACGGGAACAGCAGCAGGATCGTCATGCCCAGCAACAGGTGGGCCTTGAAGATCGGCGACACGTGCGCCACGTGCGAGGCGGCATCGCCATGGAAGGTGAAGATCCCCTGCGCCCAGGACATGAAGCGCACCATTTCCTCGCCGTCCAGATGCTGCAGCGAGACCGGGATGGTGGACAGGCCGAGCGCCAGCTGGATCCACAGCAGGATGATGATGAGCGTGTCGCTGGTGCTGGAGTTGGACCGCACCCGCGCATCGAACAGGCGGCGGTGGACGAGCAGGCTCGCGCCGGCGATGCCCATGACACCGGCAATGCCGCCGGCGATCACGGCGAGCAGCTGTTTCGCCTCGTGGCTGACGCCGAGCGCCTCGAAAACGGCGATGGGGGTGAGCAGGCCGACGAAATGGCCGGCGAAGATCACCAGCACGCCGACATGAAAGAGCACCGAGCCCCAGACGAGCTGTTTCCGGCGCAGAAGCTGGGAGGAGCCGGAGCGCCAGGAATACTGGTCGCGGTCATAGCGCAGCACCGTGCCGAGGATCAGCACGACCAGCGCGACGTAGGGATAGATCCCGAAGAGAAGCGTGTTCACAAAGCCGGACATGACTGGCCTCCGCTCAAAGGGGGTTGGCCGGCGCGGCAGCGTCCGGCTTGCGGGTATGGGCGCGCATCTGGCGCTGCAGGCGGTCCGGGCCGCAGCTTCCCTCGCCGGCATTGCCGCCGAAGGTCACCGCTTCCTCTTCCCAGACGCGGTCGAGCGCCTCCAGGTCCGCCGGGTCGTGTTCCGGCGCACCGACCAGTTCGCCGACCAGGGCGGCATCGGGCTTGCCCGCGGCCAGTTCCTCCAGCACCGCGAAGGCATTGGCATAGACCGAGCCGCGCTTCTTCAGCCGCTCGCCCAGGGCAACGACGATATGCGCCACCTGCCCCAGCAGCTCCGCCGCCTCCGCCTGCGGCTTCACCGACAGGTATTCCAGGAAGACCGGCAGGTAGTCCGGCATTTCCCGGGCGTCGATCTCGAGCCCGTCGGCCTCGTACATGGCCAGCAGGTCGACCATGGCCTGCCCCCGGTCGCGGCTCTCGCCGTGAACGTGCTCGAACAGGTGCAGCGACAGCGTGCGCGTCCGGTCGAACAGGTAGACATAGCGCTCCTGGGCGTCGAAGAGGTCGAGGCCGGCGATATCGCTCGCCAGCATCTCGATGAGGCCCTTCTGCGCCTGGCTGATCCCGCCGAGGCCGGCCACCGCCTGCCGGATCTCCCGCATGGCCCCGGCCATCGCCTCGTCGGGGTAGGACAGCAGGATGGAGAGGATTTTCAGCGTCTCGTTCATCACACGCCCTCCGGATGACGGTGAACCGGCGTCTGCACCGTCCGGGTGCGCTTGGCGCCGAAAAGATCGGTCTCGCCGCCACCCGAGCAGCCGTTGCCGAAAGTGAAACCGCAGGAGCCGCGCACGTCGTAGGCGTCCTCGGTGATCTCGCGATGCGAGGTCGGGATCACGAAGCGGTCCTCGTAATTGGCGATCGCCATGATCCGGTACATGTCCTCGATCATGCCGCCCGTCAGCCCGACCTTCTCTGCAATTGCCTCGTCGGTGACGCCGTCGATGGACTTGGCCCGCATGTAGGCGCGCATGGCCAGCATGCGCTCCAGTGCCGAGACCACCGGCGCCTCCTTGCCGCCCGTCAGCAGGTTGGCGAGGTAGCGCACCGGGATCCGGAGAGACCGGACGTCCGGCATGTCGCCGTCCAGTCCGATCTTTCCGGCTTCCGCCGCTGAAGTGAGGGGTGACAGCGGCGGAATGTACCAGACCATGGGAAGGGTCCGGTATTCCGGGTGAAGCGGGAACGCGACCTTCCATTCCATGGCCATCTTCCAGACCGGCGAATGGCGCGCGGCCTCCAGCCAGGCTTCGGGAATGCCGTCCTTGCGCGCCTGCTCGATGACGGCCGGATCGTTGGGATCCAGGAAGATCTTCAGCTGCTCCTCGTAGAGCTCGGTCTCGTCGGCCGCCGAGGCCGCCTCGCCGATGCGGTCGGCGTCATAGAGCACGACGCCGAGATAGCGGATGCGCCCCACGCAGGTTTCCGAGCAGACGGTCGGCTGGCCGGCCTCGATGCGCGGGTAGCAGAACACGCATTTCTCCGATTTGCCCGAAGACCAGTTGTAATAGATCTTCTTGTAGGGGCAGCCGGACACGCACATGCGCCAGCCGCGGCACTTGTCCTGGTCGATCAGCACGATGCCGTCGTCCTCGCGCTTGTAGATGGCGCCGGACGGGCAGGATGCGACGCAGGCCGGGTTCAGGCAGTGCTCGCAAAGCCGCGGCAGGTACATCATGAAGGTGTTTTCGAACTCGCCGTAGATCTGTTTCTCGACGCCCTCGAAATTGGTGTCCTGCGACCGCTTGGAGAACTCCCCGCCGAGGATTTCCTCCCAGTTCGGGCCCCACTCGATCTTCTCCATCCGCTCGCCGGAAATCTGCGACCGCGGCCGTGCCGTCGGGAAGGTCTTGCTTTCGCGGGCCGTCTGCAGGTGGTCGTAGTCGAAGTCGAACGGCTCGTAGTAGTCGTCGATCTCCGGCAGGTCCGGGTTGGCGAAGAGCTTGGCCAGGATGCGCCACTTGGCGCCGCCCTTCGGCTCGATCTTGCCGTTCGCCTTGCGGGTCCAGCCGCCGTTCCAGCGCTTCTGGTTCTCCCAGTCCTTCGGGTAGCCGATACCGGGCTTGGTCTCGACGTTGTTGAACCAGGCGTATTCAACGCCCTCGCGGTTCGTCCAGACGTTCTTGCACGTCACCGAACAGGTGTGACAGCCGATGCATTTGTCGAGATTGAGCACCATGCCGATTTGAGCGCGGATCTTCATTCTGCCGCCTCCTTGGGTGTGACGGTTTCGTCGAGCGGGTCTTCCATCCAGTCGACCTTCTCCAGCTTGTGCACCACGACGAACTCGTCGCGGTTGGCCCCGACGGTGCCGTAGTAGTTGAAGCCGTAGGATTGCTGGACGTAGCCGCCGATCATGTGGGTGGGCTTGGTGATCGCCCGGGTGACCGAGTTGTGGATGCCGCCGCGCTGCTGCGTGAGCTGCGATCCCGGCGTGTTCACGATCTTCTCCTGGGCATGGTACATGTAGATCGTTCCCTGCTTCATGCGCTGGGAGACGACCGCGCGTGCCACGATGGCACCGTTGGTGTTGAAGACCTCGACCCAGTCGTTGTCGACCAGGCCCGCCGTCCTGGCATCCTCTTCCGAGATCCAGACCACCGGTCCGCCACGGTTGAGCGTGAGCATGAGCAGGTTGTCGGAATAGGTGGAATGAATGCCCCATTTCTGGTGCGGCGTGATGAAGTTGAGCACCACGGACTTCTTGCCCGCCGACTTCTCCTCGATCATCGGGTTCACCGTCTTGGTGTCGATGGGCGGCCGGTAGACGCAGAACGCCTCGCCGAAGGCCCGCATCCACAGGTGATCCTGGTAGAGCTGCTGGCGCCCGGTGATGGTGCGCCACGGGATCAGTTCGTGGACGTTGGTGTAGCAGGCGTTGTAGCAGACCTTCTCCGATTCCAGGCCCGACCAGGTCGGCGACGAGATGATCTTGCGCGGCTGGGCAACGACGTCGCGGAAGCGGATCTTCTCGTCTTCCTTCGGCACCGCCAGGTGGGTGTGGTCGCGGCCGGTGTTCTTCGACAGCGCCTCCCATGCCTTCACCGCCACCTCGCCGTTGGTCTCCGGCGCCAGCATCAGGATCACTTCCGTCGCATCGATGTCGCTCTCGATCCGCGGCCGGCCCTTCGTCGGACCGTCCTCGGTGACCACGCCGTTCAGCTTGCCCAGAGCCTCGACCTCGTGCTCCGTGTTCCAGGAAATGCCCTTGCCGCCGTTGCCGAGCTTGTCCATCAGCGGCCCGAGCGCGGTGAAGCGCTTGTAGAGGTTGGGATAATCCCGTTCCACCACGGCGACCGCCGGCATCGTCTTGCCCGGCATCGGCTCGACCGCACCGGTCTTCCAGTCCTTCACGTCGAAGGGCTGGGCCATTTCGGCCGGCGTGTCGTGCTGGATCGGCACGAGGACGACATCCTTCTCGACGCCCAGGATTTCCGGGGCGACATCGGAGAATTTCCGCGCGATGCCCTTGAAGATCTCCCAGTCGCTGCGCGCTTCCCAGGCCGGATCCGCCGCGCTGGAAAGCGGGTGGATGAAGGGATGCATGTCCGACGTGTTGAGGTCGTTCTTCTCGTACCAGGTGGCCGTCGGCAGAACGATGTCGGAATAGACGCAGGTGGTCGACATGCGGAAGTCGAGCGTGACCAGCAGGTCCAGCTTTCCTTCCGGCGCCTCGTCGTGCCACTTCGCCTCGCGGGCGCGCTGCCGGCCTTCCTCGCCGAGATCCTTGCCCATCAGGCCGTTCTGCGTTCCCAGCAGGTGCTTGAGGAAATACTCGTGCCCCTTGCCGGACGAGCCGAGCAGGTTGGAGCGCCAGACGAACATGTTGCGCGGCCAGTTGGCCGGGTCGTCCGGATCCTCGCAGGACATTTCCAGGTCACCGGCCTTGAGCCGGGCGGCGACGTAGTCCTTAGCCTCCTGCCCCGCCTCTGCCGCGGCCTTCGCGACGGCCAGAGGGTTGGTCTTGAGCTGCGGCGCGGACGGCAGCCAGCCCATCCGCTCGGCGCGGATGTTGTAATCGATCAGCGTGCCGTCCCACGGCCCTTCCGGTGCCGTCGGCGACAGGATCTCGTCCACCGTGAGCGTCTCGTAGCGCCACTGGTCGGTGTGGGCATAGAAGAACGAGGTCGAGTTCATCTGCCGCGGCGGGCGGCTCCAGTCCAGCCCGAATGCCAGCGGCAGCCAGCCGGTCTGCGGACGCAGCTTCTCCTGGCCGACATAGTGGCTCCAGCCGCCGCCCGACTGGCCGACGCACCCGCACATGACCAGGAGGTTGATGATCCCCCGGTAGTTCATGTCCATGTGATACCAGTGGTTCAGGCCGGCGCCGAGAATGACCATCGAGCGGCCGTTGGTCTTCTCCGCGTTGCGGGCAAACTCGCGTGCCACGGTGATGATGTGGTCGCGCGGAACCCCGGTGATCTTTTCCGCCCAGGCCGGGGTATAGGGCACGTTGTCGTCGTAGGACGTGGCGCAGGTCGCGTCATTGAAGCCGCGATCCAGCCCGTAATTGGCGACGAAGAGGTCGAACACGGTGGCGACCAGCGTGTCGCCCTCGGCCAGCTTCAGCTTGCGCGCCGGCACCGAGCGCAACAGCACGCTCTGGTGGTCGGTGCCCTGGAAATGATCGTGTTCCCGGTTGCCGAAATAGGGGAAGGCGACGCTCGCCACCTCGTCGTGCTCGCCGTCAAGCACGAAGCTCATGTCGAGTTCGACATCGCGGCCCTTGCCGTCCTTGGACTCCAGGTTCCACTTGCCCTGTTCACCCCAGCGGAAGCCGACGGAGCCGGCCGGTGTCACCGGCTTCTTCGTCTTCCCGTCGATGGCGACGGTCTTCCATTCCGGGTTGTTCTTCTCGCCCAGCGCGCCCTTGAAGTCGGATGCGCGCAGCAGCCGGTCCGGCACGAAATGCCCGTTCTTCTTGACGAGTTTCACCAGCATCGGCATGTCGGTGTAGCGGCGGCAGTAGTCCTCGAAATACTCGGCCTGCCGGTCGAGATGGAACTCGCGCAGCACCACGTGGCCCATCGCCATGGCGAGCGCCGCGTCGGTGCCCTGCTTGGGGTGCAGCCAGATGTCGGAGAACTTCGCCGCTTCCGAATAGTCCGGCGAGACCACGACCGACTTGGCGCCCTTGTAGCGGGCTTCGGTGTAGAAATGGGCATCGGGCGTGCGGGTCTGCGGCACGTTCGATCCCCACAGGATGAGGAAGCCGGCATTGTACCAGTCGGCCGATTCCGGCACGTCGGTCTGCTCGCCCCAGGTCATGGGCGAGGCCGGCGGCAGGTCGCAGTACCAGTCGTAGAACGACATGCAGGTGCCGCCGAGCAGCGACAGGTAGCGCGAGCCCGCCGCGTAGGAGACCATGGACATGGCCGGGATCGGCGAGAAGCCGATCACCCGGTCCGGGCCATAGGTCTTCGCCGTCCAGGCGTTGGCGGCGGCGATGATCTCGTTGACCTCGTCCCAGGAGGCCCGCACGAAACCGCCGTGGCCGCGGATCGAGGTGTAGGCCGCCCGCTTGGCCGGATCGGTCTGGATCGCTTCCCAGGCCCCGATCGGCGTCTTCACCGCCCGCTCCTTGCGCCACAGCTTGAGCAGGCGGGACCGGATCAGCGGGTGCTTCACCCGGTTGGCCGAGTACATGTACCAGGAGTAGCTGGCACCGCGCGCACAGCCGCGCGGTTCATGGTTCGGCAGGTCCGGCCGGGTGCGCGGATAGTCCGTCTGCTGCGTCTCCCAGGTGACGATGCCACCCTTGACGTAGATCTTCCACGAGCAGGAGCCGGTGCAGTTCACGCCGTGGGTCGACCGCACGATCTTGTCGTGCTGCCAGCGCTTGCGGTAGGCGTCTTCCCAGTCGCGGTTTTCCGTCGTGGTGACGCCGTGACCGTCGGAGAACGTGCCGGTGTTCTTTTTCGCCAGGAAGTTCAGGCGGTTGAGAAGATGGGACATTTCAGGAAACCTTTCGCCGGGTTTCAGCAGGGCACCGAGGCGCCCTTGCGGGAGTAGAACAGCCAGGTGATCGCCAGGCAGACCACGTAGAAGACGAGGAAGGCCCAGAGCGCGCCGTTGGGAGCACCGGTCATGGAGATCGACGTGCCGTAGGCCTTCGGGATGAAGAAGGCGCCGTAGGCGGCGATGGCAGAGGTGAAGGCGATGATGGCCGCGCTTTCGCGTTCCGCGACCTTCAGCGTCTCGGGGTTGTTGGCGCCCAAGATGCGCGGGATTTCCTGGCGCATGATCGAGGGGATCATCTGGAAGGTGGAGGCATTGCCGACACCGGTCAGGAAGAACAGCGCCATGAAGCAGGCGAAGAAGCCCCAGAAATTGCCGCCCTGGCCGTCGACGGGCAGGAACTGGATCACGCCCCACACCGCGGCGATCATGCCGAGGAAGACCCAGAAGGTGACGCGGCCGCCGCCGAACCTGTCGGAGATCCAGCCGGTGGCAGCGCGCGACAGCGCACCCACGAGCGGGCCGAGGAAGGCATAGGACAGCGCGTTGACTTCAGGAAACTGCGTCTTCATGAGCAGCGGGAAACCCGCCGAATAGCCGATGAAGGAACCGAACGTGCCGGTATAGAGAATGCACATCACCCAGTTGTGGAAGCGCTTGAGGATCGACAGCTGGTCGGCGAGCGAGGCCTTGGCATCGGCGATGTCGTTCATGCCGAACCAGGAGGCGATCGCCGCGACGGCGATGAACGGCACCCAGATGAATCCGGCGTTCTGCAGCCACAGCTTCGAGCCGTCCTCGAGCACCTGCGCCTCGCCGCCGATCGAGCCGAACACGCCCATGGTGATGACCAGCGGAACGGTGAACTGCATGACCGAAACGCCGAGGTTGCCGAGACCGGCATTCAGCGCCAGCGCATTGCCCTTGGTCTTCTTGGGATAGAAGTAGGCGATGTTGGCCATCGAGGAGGCGAAGTTGCCGCCGCCGAAGCCGCAGAGCAGCGCCAGCACCAGGAACGTCATGTAGGACGTGTTGGGGTTCTGGATGGCGAAACCGATGCCGATGGCCGGCAGCAGCAGCGACGCCGTGGAGATGGCCGTCCAGCGGCGCCCGCCGAAGATCGGGATCATGAAGGAATAGAAGATGCGCAGCGTGGCGCCGGACAGGCCCGGCAGGGCCGCGAGCCAGAAGCGCTCGTCAACGGAGAAAGCGAAGCCGATGGCCGGCATGCGGGCGACGACGACCGACCAGACCATCCACACGGAGAAGGCCAGCAGCAGCGCCGGGATCGAGATCCACAGGTTGCGGGTTGCGATCGCGCGGCCGGAATTGTCCCAGAACGCGCTGTCTTCGGGACGCCAGTCCTGCAGCACGTGGCCGCTGTTGGCGGTGGTTGCGGAATTTGCCATGGGAACCTCCCTTGATGGCTGAGATGGGGGGCAGGCCGGACTGCCTGGCCTGCCGGATCGGGTTCATTCGGCCGCGGGGGCCTTGTTCGTTTTCTGGTGCTCGATGATCGCCAGTCCGGTCTCGAAATCCTTCATGGCCTTGTCGGCGCGGGCACGCAGTGTCTCGATGTTGGCGACCATGAAGTTCGCCTTTTCCTCGGCTTCCTGTTCCGGGCTGAAGCGGACGAAGAAGGCGAGGAAGGAAGCGGCGGTCACCACCATGCCCATGATCAGGAAGGCATCGGGCCAGGTGATCGCGCCCTTGAAGAGGAAGCCTGCCGCGACGGCACCGGCATTGCCACCCGCGCCGACCACGCCGGCCACGGCGCCAAGCGCCTTCTTGTTGATGAACGGGACGACGGAATAGGTCGCGCCTTCGGCCATCTGCGTGAAGAGCGAGAAGACGATCAGCGAGGGCAGCGCCAGGTAGAGGACGTTCATCCGCGAGAACAGCATCAGCGCCAGGCCTTCGCAGAACAGGCAGATGAAGAGCCAAAAGGCGCGACCGCGCAGGCCCCACAGGGCCCCGTAATTGTCGCCGAAGATGCCGCCGAGCGTGCGGGCGAAGATGTTCATGAGGCCGAAGGACGCGGCCACGAGGCCGGCCTCGACGAGACCCAGCTTGAAATAGTCGGCGAAATACAGCGCCGCCGTGTTGTTGACTGTCAGCTCGATGCCGAAGCAGGCGCCGTAGATGATGAAGAGCATCCACACGCGGCTGTCGCCCAGCGCCTTGAGGTAATTGGCATTCACCGTCTTCTTTTCGGGCATCATTCCGCGCGCCCTCAAATCCGCATAATTTCCGTCGGGCGCGTCCTGCGTCCAGAAGTAATAGGCGATACCGGTGCAGAAGATCGCCGCCCCCACGACGACCATCGACAGGCGCCAGCCGATCGCCTCCGAGAATCCGAAGCCGACGACGAAGACGGAGAAGATCAGGGGCATGACGAACTGGGTCACGCCGCCGCCGAGGTTGCCCCAGCCCGCCGAGGTGGCATTGGCCTGGCCGACCACGTTGGGAGCGAACATGACCGAGGTGTGATACTGCGTGATGACGAAGGAAGCGCCGATGGCGCCGATCATCAGGCGGAAGATCAGGAACGTCTGGAAGTCATGCGCCAGGCCGATGCCCATCACCGGCAAAGCCCCCAGTGTCAGCAGGCCGGTATAGGTCAGCCGCGGACCGATCCGGTCGCACAGCCATCCGATGAGCAGCCGGGCGAACACCGTGGCCGCGACCGATGCGATGATCGTCCAGCCGACCTGCTCCTTCGTCAGTGCCAGTTCGTCGCGAACGACTTTCATCAGCGGCGCGATGCCGAACCAAGCAAAGAAGCAAAGAAAGAAAGCGAACCACGTCATGTGGAACGTGCGGATCTGCACCATCGTCACCTTGAAGAAGTTTCCCCAAAGGCTGGTGGCCTTGTTCTGGAGTTCCATCGAAAGTCCCCGACTTCAGTTGATTGCGGCCACGCCGGCGCGGCGGTGCCTCTTGTCGCTTCAATGGAATGATCGATCAGAAGGGGCGTTGGGCTTGACCTAGGTCAACCACAGATGCTCTCGATAGCGAAACAAGGACTGTGCCGGAAGGCGTCGTGCCTCACGCGGAAAACGATCAAGGATCGAGGTCGCCTTGCCCAGCCGGCAAACCTCAGCTAATCAAGTCAAGGCTTGATAATTATCAAGGAGCAAGCCGTTGCGGACATCGGACATCCCCGAAATCAGGTCTCTCCGCCTGTTCGAGAGCATGTCGGAGTCCGCGTTCGATTCGCTGATGCAGGCGGCCTACCTGCAGACCTTCCCGGCGCAACTGGAACTGATCCGCGAAGGGGACCCGGCGGATTTCCTCTATGTTCTCACCGATGGCTGCGTCGAGATGTTCGCGCGCACGAACCAGCGCGAAACGACCATGGGAATGGTGCACCCGGTCGGCACCTTCATTCTTGCCGCCGTCCTGAAGGATGCCGTCAACCTGATGTCGGCCCGCACCGTGCAGAAATCGAAACTCCTGCTGATCCCCTCGGCCAACGTGCGCGCGGCCTTCGAAAGGGACGAAGCCTTCGCCCGCGCCATCGTCGAGGAACTGGCGGGCTGTTATCGCGGCGTCGTCAAGGACCAGAAGAACCTCAAGCTGCGCTCTTCGGTCGAACGCCTCGCCAACCGGCTGCTGCGGTTTCACCAGGACCAGGGCGCAAGCGGCAGCCTGGATCTGCCCTATGACAAGCGGACCCTGGCATCGCTCCTCGGCATGACGCCGGAGAACCTGTCCCGGGCGTTCAACACGCTGAAGCCCTACGGCGTCGAGGTGGACGGCGCCACCGTTCACCTGTCCGACGTGGACAGCCTGGCCAGGCTGGCAAAGCCGGACGCGCTGATCGACGAACTGGCCACCTGATCGTCAGGGCAATCTGAAAAGACGCGGCAACCGGCTTCGCGCCGGGCATCGGACGGCCTGTCCGGCGCGCCGGCAACGCATCGTATTGCGGTCCGGTCCGTCCATCTGGCAACGCCCGGCATTGCCTTCGGATATCCGAAATTTCTTCATCAGCATTTTGTTTGCGAAACTGCAAAGTCCGCCGCAGGGGGATCACTAGGGTCTGGTTCGACCTCGAAACACCGAACCGGAGCCGGGTATGTCCCGTCCAAGCCTTTCGCACCTCTTTCCCTGCCGGACAGTCCTGGCCGCCCTCCTCGCCGTGATCGGCGCCGGGCTGGTCAGCCTCTTCCTGTCGGCCCAGCACGTTCAGGCCGCGCCCCTGCTCGGCAAGTTCCTCGACCACGCGCAACCGGGCGAACTCGTCCCCGGTGCCGATGCCTACGGGCCGGTGCGCAGCGACATTCCGGTCGCCCCCGCCCTCAAGGCCGGCAAGACGATCGGCTGGGTGTTCCTGACGTCAGACTTCGTGCCGACGGCCGGCTATTCCGGCAAGCCGATCCACATCCTGGGCGGTCTATCGACGGATGCCGTCATCACCGGCGTCCGGCTGGTCAAGCACTCCGAGCCGATCGTGCTGGTCGGGATTCCCGAAAAGCGCATCAAGGCCGTCACCGAAAACTATGCCGGGCTGGACCTGAAGAAGGCAGCAGCGGGCGAAACCGACCATGACCTCGACATCGTGTCGGGCGCAACCGTCACCATCATGATCATCGACGATTCGATCCTGCGCGCCAGTCTCAAGGTGGCCAAGGCCCTGTCGCTCGGCGGTCTCAAGCCCGACGACGACGGCGCCAGGGCAACCCGTGAGCTCGACCGGTCCATCGACGCGGTGGAAGACTGGCAGACGCTGACCGGCGACGGATCGGTGCGCCATTTCACCCTGGACGTCGCCGGGATCAATGCCGATTTCGCAGCACTGGGCGACAAGCGTTCCGACAGCCACGCGGAAAAGGGGACGGAAGCCGATCCCTATATCAACGTCTGGACGGCACTGGTCAGCCAGCCCTCGATCGGGCGCAGCCTGCTGGGCGACAGCGAGTATGCAAACCTGGAGAAGCTCCTGAAGGATGGCGAGGAAGCCATCCTGGTCGCCGGCAACGGGCGCTGGTCCTTCAAGGGATCCGGCTACGTGCGTGGCGGCATCTTCGACCGCATCCAGGTCATCCAGGGCGAGAATTCCGTGCGCTTCCGTGATCGCCAGCACAAGCGTCTGGGCCGGATCGCCGCCGGCGGCGCGCCCGAGATGACCGAAACCGACATCTTCGTGATCCCTGCCGGCGCCGGGTTCAACCCGGCCGAGCCGTGGCGGCTTCAGATGCTCGTGCAGCGCCCGGTCGGCGCTATCGAGAAACTGTTCCTGAACTACGAGCTTGGCTATTCGCTGCCCGCGCGCTTCGTGAAGACCGTTCCCGCGCCGGGCACCGCCGCGACGCAGGCCGAGACCGGGCACGAGGCCGCTGCGATCCGCGACGCGCTCTGGGCCAAGATCTGGCAGGCGAAACGGTCGCAGCTGGTCATTCTGGCGCTCGGACTGGCGGTCCTGACGGGTATCTTCTTCTTCCAGAATTTCGCCACCCGCAACGATCGCGTGTTCGCCATCGTCCGCAATTCCTTCCTGGTGTTCACGCTGGTCTTTATCGGCTGGTATGCCAATGCCCAGCTCTCGGTGGTCAATGTGCTCGCCGTCTTCTCGGCGCTCGTCAGCGACTTCCGCTGGGAAACCTTCCTGATGGACCCGCTGATCTTCGTGCTGTGGTTCGCCGTGGCCGCCGCCCTGATCTTCTGGGCCCGCGGCGCCTATTGCGGCTGGCTGTGCCCCTTCGGCGCGCTGCAGGAGCTGTCCAACAAGATCGCCCGCCTGCTGCGCTTCCCCCAGGTCACGCTGCCGTGGGGCCTGCACGAGCGGCTGTGGCCCCTGAAGTACATCCTTTTCCTCGGCCTCTTCGGCATGTCGCTCTACTCGCTGGACATGGCCGAACACTATGCCGAGGTGGAACCCTTCAAGACGGCCATCATCCTGAAGTTCGACCGGCCGTGGCCCTACGTCCTCTTCGCCCTGGCCATGCTGGCTCCGGGACTCTTCATCGAGCGCTTCTACTGCCGCTATGTCTGCCCGCTCGGTGGCGGTCTCGCCATCCCCGCGCGCATGCACATGTTCCGCTGGCTCAAGCGCTACAAGGAATGCGGCAACCCCTGCCAGTTGTGCGCCAAGGACTGCCCGGTGCAGGCCATCCACCCGACCGGCGAGATCAACCCGAACGAGTGCATTTCCTGCCTGAACTGCCAGGTCCTCTACCAGCACAAGACCAGGTGCCCGGTCGTCGTGGCCCGCGTGAAGAAGCGCGAGCGCCTCGAACGCTCCATCGGCATCACCCCTGCCGCCGACAAGGCCGGGAGCAAGGGCAATGGCCAGCCGGGCCTCACCTATACGCCGAAGACACAAACCGGAACTTCCGAACCCACACAACAGAAGGAGACCCTGTCATGAGTTCGAACCTGACCCGCAGAAGCCTGCTCGGCAACACCGCCAGCGGCGCCGCCCTCGCCGGCACGATGATGGCCACCGGAAGCGGCGCACTCTTCGCCGCCTCGCGCCAGGCCGCTGCCGCCGAAGGCGCCTATCGCGAAGTCCACCCCGGCGAACTGGACAGCTATTACGGCTTCTGGTCATCCGGCCAGTCCGGCGAAGTGCGCATTATCGGCATGCCCTCGATGCGCGAGCTGATGCGCATTCCCGTCTTCAACCGCTGCAGCGCGACGGGCTGGGGCATCACCAACGAGAGCCTGAAGATCCTCACCGACGGCCTGCGTCCGGAATCGAAGGAGTTTCTCGCCAAGCGCGGCATGCAGACCTATCACAATGGCGACCTGCACCATCCGCACATGTCCTTCACCGAAGGCACCTATGACGGGCGCTACCTCTTCGCCAACGACAAGGCCAACACCCGCGTTGCCCGCATCCGCTGCGACGTGATGAAGACCGACAAGATCATCGAGATCCCCAACACGTCGGACATTCACGGTCTGCGGCCGCAGAAATATCCGCGCACCGGCTATGTCTTCGCCAATGGCGAGCACCGCATCCCGCTGCCGAACGACGGCATCATTCTCGACGATCCGGAGAAGTACGTCTCGCTGTTCACGGCCATCGACGGCGACACGATGGAAATCAAGTGGCAGGTGATCGTTGACGGCAACCTCGACAATTGCGACGCCGACTACAAGGGCAAGTACGCCTTCTCCACCTGCTACAATTCCGAGAACGGCGTGACCCTGGCCGAGATGACGGCCAACGAGCAGGATTGGGTGGTCATCTTCAACATCGCCCGCATCGAGGAAGCGGTGAAGACCGGCGACTTCAAGGAATACAACGGTGTGCCGGTCATCGACGGGCGCCACGGCTCCCGTTACACGGCCTACGTGCCGGTATCCAACAGCCCGCACGGCTGCAACATGGCGCCGGACAAGAAGCACCTGTGCATCAACGGCAAGCTGTCGCCGACCGTCACGGTCATCGATGTGGACCTGCTCGACAAGGTCTTCAACGGCGCCGAACCGCGTTCGGCCGTCGTTGCCGAGCCGCAGCTGGGCCTCGGACCGTTGCACACCGCCTTCGATGGCAAGGGCAATGCCTTCACCACGCTCTTCCTCGACAGCCAGGTGGCAATGTGGAACATCGACAAGGCCATCCGCGCCTTTGCCGGTGAAGAGGTGGACCCGATCCTCCAGAAGATCGACGTTCACTACCAGCCCGGGCACAACCACACGTCGATGGGCGAGACGCTGGAGGCCGACGGCCAGTTCCTGATCTCGCTCAACAAGTTCTCCAAGGACCGCTTCCTCAACGTCGGCCCGCTGAAGCCGGAGAACGACCAGCTCATCGACATCTCGGGCGGCGACATGAAGCTCGTGCACGATGGCCCGACCTTCGCCGAGCCGCATGACTGCATCATCGTCCGGGCCGACGTGGTCAACCCGGTCTCTGTCTGGGATCGCGCCGACAACACCTGGGAAGATGCCCGCGCCATGGCGGAGAAGGATGGCGTCGATCTCGACTATGCCGCCGACGTCATCCGCGACGGCAACAAGGTGCGCGTCTACATGCACTCCGTTGCCCCGGCTTTCTCGCTCGACAAGTTCGAGGTCAACGAGGGCGACGAGGTGACCATCACGATCACCAACATGGACGAGGTGGATGACCTGACCCACGGCTTCACCCTGGGCAATCACGGCATTGCCATGGAAATCGCCCCGCAGGCCACCGCGTCGGTCACCTTCACGGCCGACCGGCCCGGCGTCCACTGGTACTACTGCCAGTGGTTCTGCCACGCGCTGCACATGGAAATGCGCGGCCGCATGCTCGTCCATCCGAAGTCGGCCTGAGGCGGGGGAACACGCCATGCGAAGCGCTGTCCGCCTCCTCCTGGCCGCGGGTCTTGCCGCCACCGCCCTTCCGGCGGCGGCAGCCGAGATCGACGTGCCCGCCGGACCGGGGGCGCTTCGCCAGGCCATCGCCAGCGCCGCGCCGGGGGATGTCCTCCGGCTCGGCCCCGGCCCCTACGCGGGGCCGGTCACCATCGACAGGCCGCTGACCCTGAGGGGTACCGGCCTGACCATGGTCAGGGGCACCGGAGAGGGTTCGGTCATCACGATCGAGGCCCCCGGCGTCACCCTGTCGGGCCTCACGGTCCAGGGATCCGGCATCAGGCTCGATGCGCTCGATGCCGGCATCACCATCGACAAGACCGCCGGCCACGCCGTCATCGAGGACAACACGGTGATCGGCAACCTGATCGGCGTGAACATCCACGGCGGACAGGACGTGGTGGTACGATCGAACCGGATCATCGGCCGCGAGGACCTGCGCAAGAACGAGCGCGGACCCGGCATCTATGTCTGGAACGCGCCCGGCCTGCTGGTCGAGGACAACGACATCGCCCGTGGACGCGATGGCGTGTTCATCACCACGTCGCACCACGCCGTCTACCGCAACAATCGCATATCCGACCTCCGCTTCGCCTTCCACTCGATGTACGCCAACGACATCGAGGTCACCGGCAACGTCTCCCGCGGCAACGACATGGGCTATGCCTTCATGTTCTCGCGCGGGCTGACCGTGACGGACAACCTGTCGGATGGCGACCGGACGCACGGCATCTTCATGAACTTCGCCAACAAGGCGACGATCCGCCACAACGACGTGCGCAACGGCGGCGACAAGTGCCTGTTCATCTACAATTCCAATGGCAACCGCTTCGAGGCCAACCGTTTCGAGGGCTGTGGCATCGGCGTGCATTTCACCGCCGGATCGGAAGGCAACGCCATGACAGGCAATGCCTTCGTCAACAATCGCATCCAGGTGAAATACGTCGGGACCCGCTGGCTGGAATGGAGCGTGGACGGGCACGGCAACTACTGGTCCGACCACGGCGGCTTCGACGTCAACGGCGACGGGCTGGCCGACAGTCACTACCGCCCGAACGACCTTGTCGACCGCATCACCTGGAGCCAGCCGATGGCGAGGCTGCTGCTCGGCTCGCCCGCGGTCCAGCTCATCCGCTGGTCGCAGTCGCGTTTTCCAGGCCTGCTGCCCGGCGGCGTGATCGACAGCCACCCCCTCATGTCTCCCGATGGCGCGGGCCTGACGCCCGCCGCCGAACCCCGTGAAGGCGGACCGTCATGACCACCCTTTCCAGCGTCCCGCCCCTGCTCTCCATCGAGGGCCTGACCATCGACTTCAGTGCCCTGCGCGCGCTCGACCGTGTATCGCTCACCGTTTCCCCCGGCGAGCGCGTCGCCCTGCTCGGTCACAATGGCGCGGGCAAGTCCACGCTTTTCAAGACCGTGCTCGGCTTCCTTTCCCCGGCCGAGGGATCCGTTTCGGTGGATGGCGCGGCGCCCGGTTCAGACGCGGCGCGGCGCAGCGTCAGTTACCTGCCCGAACAGGTCGCCTTCCCCAAGGCCCTGACCGGCCGGGAGGTGATGGACTATTTCTCGCGGCTCAAGGGCGCCGGTCGCGCCGATATCGCCCGCCTGCTCGATCTGGTCGGGCTCGGCGAAGCGGCTTCGCGCGCCGTCGGCAGCTATTCCAAGGGCATGCGCCAGCGTCTCGGCCTTGCCCAGGCGCTGATCGGCAAGCCCCGCCTGCTGCTGCTCGATGAACCGACGAGCGGCCTCGATCCGGTGTCGCGGCTGGAATTCTACGACATCATCGCCCGCATCGCCGGCGAGGGCGCCGGTGTCCTCCTGTCCTCCCATGCGCTGACCGAGGTGGAAGCGCGCACCGACCGGGTGGCGATCCTGTCGAAGGGCAGGCTGGTGGCCGACGGCACGCTCGCCAGGCTCGCCAGCCAGGCGCAGCTGTCCATGTCGGTACGCATCGAGGCGCGGGCCGGCCGGGCCGACGCGGTCCAGGCGCATCTTGGCGGACGCCGGGTGAACGGCAAGTCCGTGATCATCGAGTGCGACCCCTCCGGCAAGATCGCGCTCTTCGGCCGGATCGGCGGCCTGTCGGAGGACATCGCCGATATCGATGTCTCCATGCCGACACTCGACGACATCTACACCCACTACAGCAGCCTTGCCCGCACGGAGGGCGCATCATGATCCGCATTTCACGCGTCCTGGCCGTCGCTGCCACGGAATTCCGCATGGCGGCCCGCAACCGCTGGGTCTTCCTGTCCACCCTCGTCTTCCTGCTGTTTTCGCTGGCGCTGTCATTTCCGGGCGTCGGCGCGGCGGCGATGAAGGCCGACGTCCTGACCCTGGCCAGCGCCGCGCTGGCGACGCTCGCGGTCTACCTGGTTCCGCTGATCGCCCTGCTGCTCGCCTATGACAGCTTCGCCGGCGAGGTCGAGCGGGGCACGCTGGCGCTGATCCTCGCCACCCCGGTGCGGCGCGGCGAACTGGTCGCCGGCAAGTTCCTCGGCCTGTTCGGCGTCCTCGCGATTGCCCTCGTCACCGGCCTGGCCGTGTCCACGCTGGCAGCCGGCGCCGTTTACGGCTTCGCCCCGGCAGGGCTCGCCGCCATGGCGCGGCTCACGCTGACAGCCCTGATGCTGGGGGCGGTCTTCCTGGCGGCAGGCATCGCCGTTTCGGTCGCGGCGCGGCGTACCGGCACCGCGGCGGCAACCGTCTTTGGCCTGTGGCTCCTCGCGGTCGTGCTCTGGGATCTCGCGCTGCTGGCCGGCGTCGTGGCGGATGCCGACGGGTTCTTCGCCCGCTCGGTCTTCCCCTGGCTGGTCATCGCCAATCCGGGCGACGCCTTCCGCATCTACAATCTCGCCGCTCTCGGCGATGGCGTCCAGATGGCCGGCATCGACAGCGTGGCGCACACCCTTCCCTTCGATCCGGCAGCCGCCCTGGCGGTCCTCGCCGCCTGGTTCGCCATCCTCATCGGCTGCGGACAGATCCTTCTTCGGAGACTGACACCATGACCAAGCGTCTTCTTGCCGCCGTGGCGGGCCTCGCCATGGCCGCTGCCCTCGCCGGATGCACCGGCAACGAGGCCACCACCCGCCCCCTGCCCGTCACGATGAACGAGGAGGCCGTCGGCCACTTCTGCCAGATGTACGTGCTCGACCACGAAGGTCCGAAGGCACAGATCCACCTGGCCGGCTTCGACAAGCCGCTGTGGTTCGCCCAGGTCTCCGACGCGGTGGCCTACCTGAAGGACCAGGAGCGCGACGGCAGCGTGTCCGCCGTTTACGTCAGCGACATGGGCAAGGCCGTGTCCTGGGCCGAACCCGGTGCCGACAACTGGATCGACGGGGAAAACGCCCTCTACGTCATCAACAGCGCGCGGACCGGCGGCATGGGCCAGCCCGAAGCCGTTCCCTTTTCCTCCAAGGAAGCCGCCGATGGCTACATCGCCGCGAAAGGCGGGATCGCCGTTCGGCTGGATGCCATTCCCGATGGATACGTTCACCCCGCGGCGGACCTGACGGCCAGCGTCGGCAATGCCGGCCAATCCGGCTCCGCCGAGTAGGGAGAAGGTCATGAACACGAACGCAGGAAAGACCGTCAACCGCCGCAGGGTGCTGTTCATCGGTGCCGCGCTGGCCGGTGCGGCGCTCGTGCCCCCTGCCATGGCAGGATCCGCCCTTCCCGTTGCCCGCTGGCGCGGCGTGGCGCTGGGCGCGGATGCTCAATTGCACCTCGCCGGCGTGTCAGACGCCGAAGCCCGACCGGTTTTCGCGGCGGTCGAACAGGAAATCGCGCGGCTGGAATCGGTCTTCAGCCTCTACCGGTCCGGCAGCGCCGTCTCGCGGCTGAACGCAACGGGTATGCTGGACAACCCGCCGCCGGAACTGCTCGAACTGCTCGCCACGGCGCGGAGCGTCTGGCACGCGACCGGCGGATTGTTCGATCCGACCGTCCAGCCGCTGTTCCGGGCGCTGGCCGAACATGCCGCCGGTGGCGCGACGCCCGGCCTTCGCATCGAGGACCGCCTGCCCGATGCACTGGCCCTCGTCGGCTTCGACAAGGTGTCCTTCGACACCCGCGCGGTGCGCCTCGCACGCCCCGGCATGGCGCTCACCTTCAACGGCATCGCCCAAGGCTACCTCACCGACCGGGTGAGCGAGCTTCTGCGGGGGCGCGGTTATTCCAACATCCTGGTCGATCTGGGAGAGATCCGGGCGCTCGGGCCCGGGCGGCATGGCGGAGGCTGGCTGGTAGGGCTCGCCGGCCACGGGGCAACCGCCATGCCGCAGCCGATCGCTGTCACGGACCGTGCGGTGGCCACCTCGGCCATGCACGGAACCACCGTGGACGCCAAGGGCACGGCCGGCCACATCCTGCATCCTCTCAAGGGCACGGCGCCGGCCTACCGCGAACAGGTCACGGTCATGGACGCGAGCGCAACGCGGGCCGATGCCCTGTCGACGGCCGCGGTCCTGATGGATGACGCCGCGATCGAGACCCTGCGCCGCCAGGGTTGCGACGTCATCGCGTCTCCCTTCACGGCCTGACCGGGAAACTGCAAGCAGGCATGAAAAAAGCCGGGCAGCAGCCCGGCTTTTTGGGCTTGATCCGTTGGCCGGATCACTGGCCGTCGATCTCGGCGAAGATGGCATCGAACCGTGCCTTGGCCTTCTTTGGCAGCTTCGCCGCCTTGGCGGCATCTTCATTGACGGGTTTGCCGACTTCCACCAGCATGACCATGCCGAGCCCGAAATGCGGCTTGCAGCGGACGCCGTAAACGCCCTCCTTGTCGAGCGTGACGGAAATCTCCTTGCCGATCTTGCCCTTGAAGGCGTCAGCACCATCCGGGATCATGCCCTTGATGGATTCGGCATTGTGGCCCTTGTCGGTCGGAACGAAGCGGATCGTGTCGCCCGGCTCGGCCCGCACCAGCGCCGGCTCGAACACCATGGCGCCGTCCGCGCCCTTGTTGAGCATGTGCACTTCGTGTTCGCCGGCTTGCGCCCCGGTGGCCAGGAAGCCGGCCACGGCGACAGCCCCGAGGGCAACGGCAATGCGGTTGGTCGTTTTCATGGTTTTCATCCTTCTTGTCGTTTCTTGATGCAGCCTTGGCCGCGCCCCCGTCCTAGGCGCGACGGGCCGCCCGGACTTTGCGTTTCGGCAAACTGACGGCCATCGGCCGGGAACGGCGAAATACCGCGGCTTTGTTTGCGCAGGCGCAACGAAACGCCCCTACGGCCGTCCTATCCATGGGTGGAAAATGAAGCATTGCGCCCGGACGCGGGCGGAACCGGACAGAAGACCGCATGGCCAAGACCAGCACCATTTCCATCGACATGACGATCGAGGACGTCATGACCACGTGGCCGGTTACCGTGCAGGTGGTGATGGCTCACGGCATGTTTTGCGTCGGCTGTCCGATCTCCGGGTTCCATACCGTCGCCGACGCCGCCTTCGAGCATGCCGTCGACCTGGAGACCTTCACCAGCGATCTGGCGCGCGCCATTGCCGCCAGCGAGGAGCCTGGCTAGGCCAGGTCGAGGGACAGCTGAAACCGGCCCGGCCTGCGGAACTGGATGAAAACAACCGGACAAGGCATTGCGGCGATTCAGCGAAACGCGAACATGCCCTAGGCGTCTTTCGCCCCCTGGCTGACTAGCATCAGGCGATGCGGATCTGTGACGCTGATCCGCTTGCGCCCGCTGCGCACCATGCCCTGGCTTTCCCAGGCACTGAGAAGGCGGCTGACCGTGTGCAGCGTCGTGCCTGTCATGTCGGCGATATCCTGCCGGGACACGGGGAAGTCGATCTCGATGCCGTCTTCCGTCTTGCGCCCGGTCTGGCGCACCAGCCGGAGCACCGCATTGGCAACGCGCTGCTCCACCTGCGCCAGGGACAGTTCGATCACCCTGTCCTGGGTTTCCTGCAGGCGCTGGCCTACGGTGCGGTAGGCGTTGGCGGCGAAGACCGGGAAGCGCGCCGTCAGATCCGGCCAGGCGCTCATCGGCCAGGACAGCAGGACGCAATCGACGGCGGCGACGGCCGAGGCCGGGTAGGTGTCGCGCCCGATTGCCGGCGCGATGCCGACCAGCGAGCCGGCAGCGATGTAGCGGGCGATGACCTGCTGTCCCTCCCGCGTCGTCTGGACCACACGCAGGGCGCCGTCGAGCAGGAGAAAGAACCGTTCCGCCGCGCCCCCCTGCTCGAAGACGGCCGCATCCTTCGCCACGCGCAGCGCGCTTGCCGGTTCGAGAACCGTGTCGAGATCCTCGTCCTGAAGTCCGTTGAAAATCTCGACATCCGCGATCAGCGAGCGGTTCAGCTTTGCCATGTCGGTTCCGAAATTGCGTTTGCGCAACGTTGCGATCGGGAATGGCCTTACAAGGATTGCCAGCAGTTGCGGCGGATCATCGCCGCGACCGCCCACCGTAGATGGCAGGAGGCGAACCATGTCCATTCCCAGGCTCAGGCAATACAACGGACCGGCGCTGCTGTCATACGGTTTCCGGCCGTTTTTCCTGTTCGGTTCGATTTTCGGCGGATCGGCGGTCCTGTACTGGGTGATCGTCCTTGAGGGGTGGGCAGACCTCGGAACGGCCTTCAGCCCGGTCGACTGGCACATCCACGAAATGCTCTACGGCTTCCTGCCCGCCGTCGTGACCGGCTTCCTCCTGACCGCGGTGCCGAACTGGACCGGCCGCCTGCCCGTCCAGGGAACGGGACTGGGCCTCCTTGCCGCTCTCTGGCTGGCCGGGCGCGGCGCCATCGCCATGTCGGGCTGGACGGGTCCGCTGCTGGCCGGCGCCGTCGATCTCTCGTTTCTCGCCGCGGTGATGGGCGTGATCGCCATCGAGATCGTCTCCGGGCGGAACTGGCGCAACCTGAAAGTCCTGCTGCCGCTGGCGCTGCTTTTTGCCGGCAATGCCGCCTTTCACGCCGAGGTCTACCTGACGGGCACGAGTGACATGTCGCGCCGCATCGGCATGGCGGCCGCCATCCTGCTGATCATGATCATCGGCGGCCGGATCATTCCGAGCTTCACCCGAAACTGGCTGGTGCGCGAGAACCCGGGGCGCCTGCCGGCCGCCTTCGGAACGGCCGACAAGCTGGTCCTGGCCGTCAGCGTGGCGGCGCTGGGCGGATGGATCGCCCTGCCAGACAGCACCGCGTCCGGTGTCCTGCTGGTCGCAGCCGGCATGGCCAATTTCGTCCGGCAGGCGCGCTGGACAGGCGAACGGACGGCGCGCGAACCGCTCGTCCTCGTGCTGCACCTCGCCTATCTCTTCATCCCGCTCGGTTTCGTACTGTGCGGCGCTGCGGCGCTCGCGCCCGGTCTCGTCGGGCCTGCCGCCGGCATGCACGCGTTCGGCGCCGGGGCGGTGGGCGCCATGGTCCTGGCGGTCATGATGCGCGCCACGCTCGGGCACACCGGGCAGGCCCTGGCAATGAGCCCGGCCTCACGCCTGGTCTTCGCCTTGCTGGTGGCCGGCGTCGGGCTCCGCATCCTTGCCGCGCTGGGCCTCGCCGGGTTTGGCTGGGCCATCGCCGCATCGGGCCTGTTCTGGAGCCTGGCATTCCTGGGCTTCGCCGCGATTTACGGAAAGGCGCTCCTGTCGCGCCGCGCCTGACCGGCCCGCCCTCAGCGGCCGGTCCAGTTCGGCCGCCGTTTCTCCAGGAAGGCCCGCGACCCCTCGACCGCATCGTTGCTTTGCAGCATCTCCCGATAGGCCGGATAATCACCGGCAAACGCAGCCGCCAGCGAAGGCGCCTCCAGTCCGCGCGCGATCATCTGCTTCGTCGCCTTTGTGGCGAGCGGCGCACATTCGACGATCTGTGCGGCCAGCTTGCGTGCGTCCTGCAGAACATCGGCTCCCGCCGGCACGACCGCGTTCACCAGGCCGTGGCCTTGCGCCTTCGCGGCATCGAAAAGCTGGCCGGTCAAGGCAATCTCCATTGCCAGTTTGGCCGGCAGGCTGCGCGCCAGTCGATGAAGCCCGCCGGCCGCGACGAGGCCGACCCGGGGTTCGGGAAGACCGAAACGGGCATGCGGCACCGTCAGCGCGAGATCGCAGGCCAGGACGATCTCCAGCCCGCCGCCGATACAATCGCCGTTGATCGCCGCGATGACCGGCTTTTCCAGGTCGAACCGTTCGCACAGGCCGGCAAAGCCGGTCGCCGGCATCCGGTCGCCGCCCGAGGCCAGCCGCGCCTTCAGGTCCGACCCCACGCAGAAGGCGCGATCGCCGGAGCCCGTGATGATCGCCACCCGCAGCCGGTCGTCAGCCGCGAAGGCGTCGAAAATCCCGGCCAGCCTGCGATGGGCCGATGGATCGAGCGCGTTGCGCACCGCCGGGCGATTGATCGTCACTTCCATGATCCCGTCGCCGGTATCGAACGTGATCTCGCCGTCCGTCTCCATCACACCGGCGCCTTTCGCGCATCGTCACCCGCATCCGGCCCGGTCTCCGAGAACAGCACGCCGTCGGCCGTCATTTGCTCGATCTCCCGGTCCGAAAAGCCCAGTTCGCCCGCGATGGCCGCGTTGTGCTGGCCGAGCAGCGGCGCCGCCATGCGCGGCGTGGTGTCGCTATCGGAAAACCGGAATGGCAGATTGGGAAGTTTCACGCGGCCGAGGATCGGGTGGTCCTGCTCGATGATCATGTTGCGCGCGATGATCTGCGGATCGTGGACGACCTCGCCGATATTCTGGACCAGCGCGCCCGGGACGCCGGCATCGTCGAGCGCAGCGAGGCAGTCCCCCGACGAGCGTGACGCCGTCCAGGCCTTCACCAGCGCCAGCGCGGCCTCCCGGTTGTCGTTCCGGTTCTGCTGGCCATGGAAACGGGTATCGGCGGCAAGCGCCTCGCCGCCGATAAGGCGCGCCAGCCTTGTCCAGGCATCGTCGACCTGTGCGGCAATGACGAGGTGCCGGCCGTCCTTCGCCGTGAAGACGCCGTAGACGGTCGATTCCGGCTGGTCGCTGCCGGTCTGCCGCGGCAGCACCGCGCCGTCCGAGAACAGGTATTGCTGGACGGCGTAGTCGTGCATCGAGACCACGCAATCGTAGAGCGCCAGATCGATATGCTGGCCCTTGCCCGTGTTCGCCCGCCCCAGCAGGGCCGCGCAGATCGCGGCAACACCGTGCATACCGGTATACATGTCGGCCAGCGGCATGCGCAGAAGCGGCGGCGCTTCGCCGGGAAAGCCGAGTTGGGCCATGGCGCCGGACTTGGCCTCCGCGATCAGGCCGAAACCCGGCCGCGCGCTGTCCGGCCCGGTGTGGCCATAGGCCGAGACCGAGCAGTAGACCAGCCTGCCGTTTTCCTGCGCCAGGTCGTCATAGCCGAGACCCAGCTTGGTCAGCGCCCCTGGCCGGTAGTTCTCCACGAACACGTCGGCCGAGCGCACGAGCCGCTTCATCAGGTCCAGCCCCCGCGGATCCTTGATGTTGATGCAGAGCCCGCGCTTGCCCATGTTCTGCTGCAGGAAATAGGCGGATTGCCCGTCCTTGAAATAGGGGTGCTGCCGCCCGGCATCGCCGGTTTCCGGGCGTTCCACCTTGATGACGTCGGCCCCCATCGCCGCCAGGCAGCGCGACATGTGCGGACCGGCCAGGAAATGCGAATAGTCGATCACGCGGATGCCGGACAGCGGCAGCGGCTGGCCGTTCGGGGTGGATGTCACAGCACGTCTCCCGTCTGGAATTCCGGGCGCCGCAGGATCATCAGCTTGTGCTCGCCCTTCTGAACGACCTCGCCGTCCTGGTTGATGAGTTCCGATGGCAGGACGACGATGCCCCAACCGGGTTTGCGCACCCGGCGCATCGACCCGACCCGGTACCGGACGTGCAGGCGATCGCCCGCCCGGATGGGCTTGACGAAATCCCAGGTCCAGCCGAGCGAGGCGCCGGGCGGAAACCGCAGCGTCCCCTGTGTCTTCAGGCCGTCCGCAATCGACAGGCCGAACAGGCCGTGCGCGACGATCCCGCCGAAATGCGAGCGTCTGGCGAAATCCTCGTCGACATGCACCGGCGTATGGTCGCCGGCCAGGTCGGCATAGGCGCGGATCATCTCCTTGGTGACGGTCACTTCGGGCGTCGTGCCCTCCACACCGATCGTGACGTCATCGAAGTAGAGCTCTTGGGTGGTCATCGGCAAATCCTCCTGCGGCGTCATTTTCGCGGGTCGAGACGCAGCGCGCTTTCCACGCGCCTGGCGTCGGCGGGGAGCAGTTCCAGCACGATGCCGTCCGGCAGGACGAGCCAGTGCTCCCCCCGCGGATCGCTGTCCACGCCGAAGGCACGCGCGGCCCGGATCGCCGCCCCCGGATCGATCACCGCCATGCCCAGGTGGTTGAGCGTGCCCGCCGGCGCGGCGTGACCGGGCCTGGAGACCAGCTGGACGCCGCCGAGCGTCCATGCCTGGTCCGGCGAGGCTTCATCGCCATGGACCATCGTGACGGTCATCCCCAGCACCTCGCGGAAGAAGCGCAGGTGCCAGGAAACATCCGACACGTTCAGCGCGGCATGCTCCAAGTAGGCCCGCGAAGCCCCGCCCTGCGCCGGGTCCTGCGCGTCTTGCGGCCGCTTCGGATCGAGGCCACGTTCGATGCCCTTGACCATCGCCACCAGCGTTTCGTTCACCGGTGTGGGCACACCAGCCCTCGCCCCGGCCCGGACGACCGAGCCGTTGATGAAGTCCACTTCGGTGACCGACCCTTTCTCGAGGCTTTGCAGCATGGACGCCTTGAACCCGAACGGCAGCCCTGCGGAGGCCTTTTCCCAGGCGCGCCGGGGATCGTCCGACGACAGCGTGATGCCGAGTGCGCGGGCAACCTCGATGGCCTCGCGGACGGCGGCCAGGGCGGTCGCCTCGACTTCCGGCACGTCGTAGAGATTGCCGTAGTCGAGGCCGGTGATCGCGGATGCCGCCCCTGTCGCAACGTTGACGAGAAGCTTGTCCCAGACGGTGGCCATGATGTCGTCGCTGGCGATGGCCTGGAGACCCGCGGCCTCGAAACAGCGCACGATGGCGTGAATGCGCTCCGTTGCCGGGCCGCTGACTTCGCCGATGACCGTTTCCTTGCCGGCGGCTCCGGCGATCACCCGCCCCTTGCCTGCCATCTGGCCGCCGACATAGGTCTTGCCGATGATGACCCGGTCCGGCCCGGCGACCGACGAAAGGATGTCTTCCTGGCCAAGCCCGTTCTGAAGCGTCAGGACGGCAGTCCGGGGGCCAAGCAGGTTCCGGGCCGAACGGATGGCCGCCTCGGTATCCTTCGATTTGACCAGCACGATCACCAGGTCGACCGGTTCGATCCCCCTCGGGGTCGGGGCAGCGGCAACCGGTACGCGCACCTCGACGCCATCGCGCACAAGCAGCAGGCCTTCCGTGTTGATCACGTCGCAGAACCCGGCATTGCGGTTGATCAGCACGACGTCATTGCCGGCCTGGGCGAGATATCCTCCGATCGCCGACCCCAGCGAGCCGGCGCCGAGCACACAAATCCGCACGTCCTCATCCTCCCGAAGCCAACGGCCTGTCTTCGGATGAGACGCTATTGACGGCACCGAAATATGTCTATCCAATGCTATCAATAATTACTATTGGCTTTCTCAATAATGTCCGACCTGTCCCGCATGCTCGACGTGCGCTCCCTGCTGCTGTTCGAGGCCATATTCGCTGAAGGATCGGTTTCCCGGGCGGCCGGAAAGCTTGGCCTCAGCCAGCCGACGGTTTCCATCGGCCTTGCAAGGCTGCGGGAGCATTTCGGCGACGAGCTCTTCGTGCGCGCAGCGGGAGGCGTGGTCGCGACGCCCCTGGCCGAACAGGTGATCTGGCCGGTCCGGGATGCCCTGCGCGCCATCGAGGACGTGTCCGGGCTGCGGTCCACCTTTGATCCGGCAACGGCGCAGCGGACCTTCAGGATCGCCATGACGGATGCGAGCCATATCGCCCTCATGCCGAAAATCTATGGCCAGGTTCACCAGGTCGCGCCCGGCATTCGCCTGGAGGCGACCGGCATTGACCAGACCCTCGCCGGCCGCTTGCAGTCGGGCGAGGCGGACCTGGCGATCGGCCTGGTCCAGGGCCTCGAGACAGGCTTCTACCAGCAGGCGCTCTATGCGCAGGACTGGATCTGCCTGACCGGGGATACGCATCACCTCGGGTCCCAGCCGATGACGCTCGACGATTACCAGGCCGGCGAGCATGTCGCGATCAAGGGAGGCACGGGTCAGGGCCTCCTCGACAGGACCATCGCTTCGGGCGGGATTCGCCGGGCGGTGAAACTCCGGCTGCCCGGTTTCCTCGGGCTTTCGGCGATCCTCAACAGCACCGGGCTGATTGCCACGCTGCCGCGCCATATCGGCGAAACGCTGGCGGAGGCCTCCGGACTGCGGGTGCACGAATGCCCGTTTGAAATCGAGGGCTTCATGGTCCGCCAGCACTGGCATGCCCGCTTTCACGACGACCCGGCCAACCGATGGATCAGAAATGTCTGCACCACCCTCTTTTCCGGCCGTGGCGGCCGGCCGCCCGGACCGCGGGACTGACCGCGAAAGCGATCCCCCCATCGGCATCGTCATCAACTGCGCCCGCAGTTCATGCTTGAGCACCTTGCCGGCCTGCGACAGCGGCAGGGCATCGACGAGGCTGAACGACCGGAACGAAGCCATTGACATCGCGACCGCCGGGATAGATGCCCTGCCCCGCATGGCGGTTTTCGATGTGGCATGACACTATCGATGCGCCGCAAGGCGTTCCAGGGAGGAAGGAATAGATGACCGAGACTGCCTATATCTACGATGCCATCCGCACGCCGCGCTCGAAGGGCAAGGCGGACGGAAGCCTGCACGAAGTCAAGCCGATCCGGCTTGTCACCACCCTGCTGAACGAGATGCAGGCCCGCCACGACCTCGATACCAGCCGCGTCGACGACGTCATGCTCGGCTGCGTGGCGCCCGTGATGGAGCAGGGCTCGGTCCTGCCGAAGATCGCGCTGCAGATGGCTGGCTGGGATGTCTCGGTGCCCGGCGCCCAGGTCAACCGGTTCTGCGCCTCTGGGCTCGACACGTTCAACACCGCCGCCGCCAAGGTGGCCTCCGGCTGGGAGGACGTCGTCTGTGCCGGCGGCTACGAGAGCATGTCGCGCATTCCCATGGGCGCCGATGGCGGCCCGATGGCGGAAGACCCGGAAACCGCGCTCAAGACGGGTTTCGTGCCCCAGGGCATTGGCGCCGACCTGATCGCCACCATGGAAGGCTGGAGCCGCGACGACGTCGATGCCTTCGCGGTGTCGAGCCAGAAGAAAGCGGCGCACGCACGCGATTCCGGCTGGTTCGACCGCTCGGTCGTCCCCGTGCGCGACGACAACGGCCTGGCGATCCTCGAGCGGGACGACTTCATCAAGCCCGACACCGACATGCAGAAGCTGGGCGCCCTCAAGGCTTCCTTCGCTGCGCACGGCGCCATGGGTTTCGACGCGGTGGCACTGGCCCGTTACCCGGAAGTGGAACGCATCGACCATGTTCACACGCCGGGCAATTCGTCCGGAATTGTCGATGGCGCATCGCTGATCCTGCTCGGCAACGAACAGGCCGGCAAGGACCTCGGGCTGGAACCGCGCGGCCGCGTCGTCTCCATCGCCCTCACAGCGACCGACCCGACGATCATGCTGCTCGGTCCCGGACCCGCGTCGAGGAAGGCGCTGGCCAAGGCCGGCCTGACGATCGACGACATCGACCTCGTGGAGATCAACGAGGCCTTTGCCAGCGTGGCCTTGCGCCTCCAGCGCGATCTCGACGTGCCGGACGAGAAGCTCAACGTGGTCGGCGGCGCCATCGCCATGGGCCATCCGCTGGGCGCGACCGGGGGCTGCCTGGTGTCGACCATGCTGGATGAACTGGAACGGCGCAGGCTGAAGCGGGCGCTGATCTGCATGTGCGTCGGTGGCGGCATGGGCATCGCCTCCATCATCGAGCGCGTGTGAGGAGGACGCACCATGACCGATTTCATCTACGAGATGGACGCCGGCGGCATCGTCACCGTGACGATGGACATGCAGGGCCAGTCCGCAAACACCATGAACAAGCGTTTTGAACCCGGCATGCGGGAAATCCTGTCCCGGCTGGAAGCCGAGGAAAAGCTGACGGGGGTCGTCTTCGCCTCGGCCAAGAAGACCTTCTTCGCCGGCGGCGACCTCAACGACATCCTGGCCACCGAAACGGCCGGCCAGGAGACATTCGACTTCATCGAGGACAACAAGGCTGTCTACAGGCGCCTGGAAAAGCTGGCTGTGCCGGTCGTCGCCGCCATCAACGGCGCCGCGCTCGGCGGCGGCTACGAGCTTTGCCTTGCCTGCAATCACCGCGTTGCGGTCGATGACCCGAAGGCCGTTGTCGGCCTGCCGGAAGTCACCCTCGGCCTGCTGCCCGGCGCCGGCGGCGTCGTTCGCCTGACCGCCCTGCTCGGACTGGAAAAGGCCCTGCCCCACTTGCTGGAAGGCAAGCCCGTCAAGCCGCAGGCGGCCCTTGCCGCCGGCATGGTCGATGCCGTCGTGGCCAGGCGGGAAGACCTGTTGCCGGCCGCCCGGGCGTGGATCCTGGAGAACCCGTCGGCAAGCGTCCAGCCATGGGACCGCAAGGGCTTCCGCCATCCCGGCGGCCACGTGACGGATCCGCGCGTCCGCCAGGTCATCGTGGCCTCCTCCGCCATGCTTTTCTCGAAGACGCGCGGCCTGCTGCCCGCCCCGGAAAAGATCCTCGACATCGCCGTCAACTCCATGCGCACCAGCTTCGATGCCGCACTTCGCCAGGAAAGCCGCGGCATCGTCTCCCTGATGGTGACGCCGCAGTGCAAGGCGGCCATCAGTACCTTCTTCTTCGGAATGCAGGCCATCAAGGCCGGCAAGGTCCGGCCGCAGGGCGAGCACTGGAAGGCTGGAAAGGCGGCCGTGCTGGGCGCCGGTATGATGGGCAGCGGCATCGCCTGGGCGCATGCCAGGGCCGGCCTGCCGACCGCGCTGAAGGACACCGACCAGGCAAGGGCCGACAAGGGCAAGGCATATTCCGATACGCTCGCTGACAAGGCCATCCGCCGTGGCCGGATGGACCAGGACGGCAAGGAACGGCTGCTCTCCCTGATCGACCCCGTGGCGGAGAACGCGGCCATCGCCGGCGCCGACATCATCATCGAGGCCGTCTTCGAGGACATCGACCTGAAGGAAAAGGTGATCCCCGAAACCTTCGCGATGCTGTCGGAAACCGGCATCTACGGCTCCAACACCTCGACGCTGCCGATCTCCATCCTTGCCGAGGCCTGCCCCGACCCGTCCCGATTCATCGGCCTCCACTTCTTCAGCCCGGTCGACAAGATGAAGGTCGTCGAGATCATCATGGGCGAGAAGACGAGCCGGGAGACCCTTCGCAAGGCCTACGACTACGTCCAGCAGATCGGCTACATGCCCATCGTCGTCAACGACAGCCGCGGCTTCTTCACCTCGCGCGTCTTCGGCACCTTCATGGACGAGGGCATGGCGCTCCTGCTCGACGGCATGAAGCCGGCCGCCATCGAGCGGGCGGCGTGGCTTGCCGGCATGCCGGTCGGTCCGCTGGCGGTCCATGACGAGGTCTCGCTCGTCCTGTCGCAGAAGGTCCGCAAGACACACGCGGCGCTGGATGCCCGCCTCGGCGTCGACAGCGGCTTCGGCGCCCACAACACCGCCTCGGTCGCGGTCACGGAAGCGATGATCGAACAGGGCCGTGGCGGCCGTCACTATGGCGGCGGCTTTTACGACTACGCCTCGGACGGCAGCAAGACGC
Source organism: Zhengella mangrovi (assembly GCF_002727065.1). Classification (GTDB taxonomy): domain Bacteria; phylum Pseudomonadota; class Alphaproteobacteria; order Rhizobiales; family Rhizobiaceae; genus Zhengella; species Zhengella mangrovi. Next base: position 366,712 of record NZ_PDVP01000003.1, read on the forward strand.
TCTGGCCCGGCCTGGCGCAGTTCGCCAGGGGCAACGGCGTCGTTCCGGTGAAGGATGCCATCGACCGGATCCTCTACCGCCAGGCGATCGAGACCCTGCGCTGCCTGCACGAGGGCGTCCTGAACACCGAGGTCGAGGCCAATCTGGGCGGCATATTCGCGATCGGCTTTCCCGCCCACACGGGCGGCGCGATCGAGTTCATCCGCAGGACCGGCATCGATCGCTTCGCCGCCCGCGCGAGGGAACTCGCGGATCTCTACGGGGATCGTTTCGCCGTCGATCCCGCGGCCTTGAAAAGCCTGCGGATCGAGGTGACGCAAGCCGCCTGATCCCGGCCCTGCCGCTTCAGGGAACGAGAACCGCTGGCGCCCCCGGCAATCCGGGGGCGTCAGGTCTCCAGAAAACGAGACGGTCGTCGAATGCGCGTGCGGGCAGGTCCGCCAAGTGCACCGGACCGCCAGACAATGGCTGGCTCCGTGCCGGAAATTGTCCGACAATTGCCGCGGTCGCTCTTGATCGCATGCCAGGCAGGCACGGCTTTCGTTCGGCGCGACGGACCGGAAACCACGCCATCAGACGGGAGGCCGCATGGCCCGTTGTGTAACACTTGACGATTTCCGCCGCCGCGCCCGGGCCAGGCTCCCTCGCATGGTTTTCGACTACCTGGAAGGCGGCGCGGCCGGCGAACGGGGCCTCGCCCGCAATCGCGAAGCCTTCGGCCGCCACCTCTTCGAAGCCCGCCGCCTGACCGATGTCAGCCAGCGGGATCCGTCGGTGACCCTGCTCTGCCGAGACTATCCGCTGCCGCTCGCCATCGCGCCGACCGGGTTGAACGGCGTGATCCATGCAGGCGGAGACCTGATCCTGGCGCGGGCGGCGGCCCGCCATGGCCTGCCCTTCTGCCTGTCGACCGCCTCGACCTCGACAATCGAGGACGTTGCCCGCGCGACCGACGGCGAGAAGTGGTTCCAGCTTTACGTCCTGCACCGGGCGCAGGCGAAACTGTTCGTCCAGCGAGCGCTGAACGCCGGTTTCTCCACGCTGATCCTGACGGTGGACGTCGCGGTGAACGGCCGCCGCGAGCGCGACCTGCGCTCCGGTTTCAAGGTTCCGTTCAAGCTCACGCCGCGGGTCGTGCTGGATGCCGCGGCGCACCCCGCCTGGACCCTGTCGCAGCTTCGCAACGGCCTGCCCAGGCTGGCGAATTTCGAGACCGACCTTGCTGCGGACGTGTCAGCCCAGGCGGCGTTGATGAACCGCCAGATGGACGCCGGTTTCGATTGGGAGGCATTCGCGGAATTGCGCGATTCCTGGCCCCATGCGCTAATCCTGAAGGGGCTGAACTCGGCTGCCGAGGTCGCGCGGGCCAAGAAGGCCGGGGCGGATGCCGTCATCCTTTCAAACCACGGCGCCCGGCAGCTCGAGGATGTCGCGGCGCCACTGGATACCCTGCGCGCCGTGGCGCCCGCCGCGGACATCCCGCTTCTGCTCGATAGCGGCATCCGGTCGGGCGCCGATGTGGTCAAGGGCCTGGCGGCCGGCGCCAGCATGTGCCTCCTCGGCCGTGCCACGCTCTATGGCCTCGCCGCGGCGGGCGAAGCAGGCGTCAACGACGTCATCGACATGATCGCGTCCGAAATCGATACGACGCTGGCCCTGACGGGCTATCCGAGGGCACGCGAAATCGGCCAGCACGCGCTCGTCCCGCTGGCCGGGGCATCGTGAAGGAGCGCAGGGAATCCATGGTGCTCCCGCGCGATGCGGCCAGGGCACTTGGCGGCAGAATGAAGGACATGGGCGGCCATGCCATGAACCATGGCGCCACCCTCGATCCGGCCATGCTGGCCGCCATGCCCGCCGACGGCGTCTTCATGATGATCGGGAAGACCTGCTCGCCCTGCCACGAAAGGGTCCGCCAGAAGATGGACTGGAGGGCCTCCCGCCCCCCGCCCCCGGATGCAGGCCCTGACCGGATGGCGCGATCGCGGGTCGGTCAGGGCTGTTTCACGCTGTCACAGAAGGAGACGTCCTTGTTCAGCGGCCCCAGCTTCAGGTAGGCGTCCCGGTCCGCATTGAGGGCCTGGTCGACGCCGGAGACCGTCTTGAAGTACTTCCGGTACGGCTTCCGGCTGTCCCCCTTGTAGAGCTCCGATATGAGCACGTTGCCGATCGCCTGGCGGTTGCCGTCGAGGCGCACGGTGCCGGTGGGTGTTTCGAGGACCAGCGTGTCGAGCGCGGCCCGGATCGCATTGTGTCCGTCGGACAGGTCCCCGCCCGTCTTGTCCAGCGCGGTGAGAAGCGCGGCCGTGTTGACGTAGTAGTCATAGGCAAACAGGGTCGGTGAAAGATAACCGTTTGGAAACACGTCCAGGTACTGTTTTTCGAAGGCAACCCATTCCGGCTTGTCGAATTCCATTGCCACCGGCCCCGAACTCGGCGTGCCGACCAGGTATTTCTCGCGGTCGCCCCGGGTCTTGTACAGCAGCGGCTGCATGGTAATCGTGCCTGCCACCATCGGGGCCGGGCTGCCGGCCGTCTCGTATTCCGTCAGGAAAACCCGCGCCGCCCAGCCTCCCATCGGCACGAAGACGGCATCGACATCCTTCGGGATCTGGCGGGCGATCTCGGCGAACCCCGCGTTTTCCGTCCCCGGTGGCGCCCAGTAGCTGGCGACGAGCTTTCCGCCGGCACGGCAGTAGTCGAACAGGAAACCGCGAACCTGCGCCCAGCCGAACTGATAGTCCTCGGCGACCGTGGCGATGGTCTTGTATCCCTTTTCCTCGAACGCGTATTTGCCCAGTCCGCCCATCCACTGCGCGGAATCCATGTTGAACCGGTAGTAGTTGACGGCGGGATCGCGCAGGGTCTGGTCCGGATGTGCCGAGGACCCGTTGAGAAACGTGATGTTCGGCACGGTCCGGGCGTAGTCCCGCAGGGCAAGGCCCGCCATCGCCGTCATCGGTCCGACGATGAAATCGACCTTGTCTTCTTCGACGAGCTTGCGCGCGGCAGCGACAGCCGTTTCGGGGCTCTCCCCCGAGGATGCCTTGATCCACTCGATGTCATGTCCGCCGGCCTTCCACGTCCATTTGCGGAACGCGAGTTCCACGCCGCGCATGGATTCAAGCCCGAAACTGGCGAATTCGCCATCGAGCGGCGCAAGTGTGCCGATGCGGATTGCATCGGCCGCCGTCGCATCGCTGGCAGTCGTGAAAGAACCGGCGGCCAGTCCAAGCAGGACTCCGGCAAACCCGTTGACGATACGCATCGCGGCTACTCCAGGACAGGCATCTTGCGTCGGCAGCGGCTTGCGTTGGGTGAGCCCGTTGACCTCTACGCTGGAGGCTTGCGCATGCTGACTTCCGCATTGTGCTTCATTGGGACATAGTTTATGGTTAAGTTATAAAGAGTATTGGAAATTGCCAAATTGAGCAAATCTTAAAGGCGAGCCAATGCCGGTCATAGAAAATATTGTTTCCTTGCTTTCAGCACTGGGCATGGCGACGGCCTGTATGCTTGGCAGCGCCCCGGTGACGTCGGCAGGTCAACAGGTTGCGGGAGGCGCAGCCCCGGTCATCCGGTCGATCAATCCGTCGTCCGGCCCCGCCGGCGTTGCCTATCCGACGAAAGTGACGCTGACCGGAACCGGCTTTACCGCCAGCGGCAATACGGTGCTGTTCGGCGGCATCGAGTTACCTGACCTGCCGTCGGAGGCAGGAAAGATCGTCTTCGTGGCACCAAAGGAACGCTCTTCGGGCGGCGAGGTCCCGCCGATGGTGATGCCGCGGGGCGTGTACCCGGTATCCGTCGTCAACAGGAACGGGCGAAGCAATAGCGTCGACTTCATGTTGACGGACTGAAAGCATTGAACTTCTGGGGCGGGTATATAAGGCAGGGAGTGCAGCATGGAACAGCATTTGCGGGCACGGATTGCGGAAGCAATCCGCCATTTTCTAGTCGTTGCGGTTCTGACGCTGGCCGGAGCCCTTGGTCTTCACCTGACGGCGATCGCCCAGGAAGCCGGGCACGAAGTTGACGAGCTGACACAAGAACCGGAAGGCACGCCGGCAGAACGGCTCCTGTGGTTCTACCTGCCCCGCGCCTTCCCGTTCGACCGGGTTCCGCCGGGAAGCTTCCAGGCGGCAAGGAGGGAATACGAACAGCGGTTCGGCCCCGATTCCGGCTATGAGCAGCCGGCTTCCCCCACCGGCACCGTTCCATCCATCAATGTCGGCAACTGGTCTGCGATCGGCCCCACGCCCATCCAGAGCGGGTCGAACCAGTTTTCAGGCCGGATCAGTTCGGTCGCCGTGCACCCCACCAACGGCAACATCGTCTATATCGGCGGCGCCCAGGGCGGCATCTGGAAATCCTCCGATGGCGGCAGCACGTGGATAGCGACGTCCGACCAGGCATGTTCGCTGGCCATGGGCGATATCGAGATCGACCCGGTCAATCCGAACATCGTCTACGCCGGCACGGGTGAACTGCACAATTCGGCCGACAGCTACTACGGCTGCGGTGTCCTGCGCTCGACCAACGGCGGCACATCCTGGCAGCAGATGGGAGCCAGTGTTTTCGATACCACCAGCGGCGGTGCGCGCATTGCGCGGATCAAGGTGCGCCCGAGCACGGCCGGTTCGACGACGGCCACGACCGTCTTCGCTGCATCCGACTTCGGCCTCTACCGCTCGACCGACAGCGGCCAGAACTGGACACGCGTCCTCACTGGCGTCGTTTCCGACGTCGCGATCAGCGACAACAACCAGAATATCGTGATTGCGGCCATCGGCAGCGCATTCGGCGGTTCGACGAACGGAATCTACCGCTCGACCGACGGGGGAGCCACCTGGGCTCAGGTCACCAGCGGCCTGCCGACATCCAGCATCGGCCGCATCAACATCGACATGCGCGGCCAGTACGCCTACGCTGTCATGCAGAACTCGTCCACGTTCCAGATGCTCGGAATCTGGCGGACGACGGACGACGGCGCCAACTGGACCCAGCGCACCGCGACAGGCGCATCGTGCGGCAGCCAGTGCTGGTACGACATGCACATCAAGATCGCGCCGAACAGCCTTGAAACCGTCTACATGGGCGGCGTTTCCCTCTACAAATCCACTGACGGCGCCAGTTCATTCTCCAATATCACCAACGGGATCCACGTCGACCAGCACGACCTTGCCTTCCACCCGGTGGTCGCCGATACGGTCTACGCGGCGAACGACGGCGGACTGTTCCGGTCGCTGGATGGCGGAGCAACCTGGACGCAGCGCAACAGCGGCCTGAACATCTCGCAGTTCTACGGCGGCCTTTCGGTGGCCCCGACGGGCAGCCAGCCGATATCGGGCGGCACCCAGGACAACCACACGGTGCTGTATACCGGATCGACCGTGTGGACGGACGTGAACTTCAGCGGCGTTGGCGGCTGCGATGGCGCCTTCACGCTGATCAATCCGTCCAACACCAACATCCGCTACGGCATGTGCCAATGGCAGCAGAATGCCTCCTACTCTGGGCCGAGGCGCAACGACACAGGGAACGGCGGCACCTACTTCCTCAAGAAGACCGGCATCAACGCCGGTGATCGCGGCCAGTTCATCCCGCCGCTGCGGATGAGCCCGACGACCCCCACCCGGGTCTATTTCGGCACCTACCGGCTCTACCGGTCGACCAACCAGGGCGACGCGTGGACAGCCGTTTCCAACGACCTGACCAGTGGCGGCAGCCGCAGCGCAATCTCGATGATGGCGGAGGCGAAGACCAATTCCAACGCCATGTATGTCGTGACCAATGACGGCAAGGCCTGGTATTCGAGCAATGCCCAGAGCGGCTCGCCCACATGGACGGACCGCAGTTCCGGCCTGCCGACACGCGCCATGTCCTATGTCGCGGTCGATCCGACCAACGCCGACAACGCGATCGTCACGGCCCAGGGCTTCGGCACCGGTCACGTCTATCGCACGACCAACGCCGGCGCGACCTGGACCAACATCTCGGGCAACCTAATCGACGTTCCGGTCAACACGGTTGTCATCGACCCTGGCGAACCGACCACCCACTTCTGGATCGGCACCGACCTGGGCGTCTACCGCACCACCGACGGCGGCACCACCTGGACGCCGTTCAACACCAACCTGCCCCTGCTGGCGGTGTTCGACCTGGTGTTCCAGGAAAGCACCGGCGATCTCTATGCGGCCACCCATGGCCGCGGGGCCTGGAAGGCTGCCTCATCGTCCGGCAGCCCGAGCATGACAGTCACCCCGACCACGGCGTTCAATTCCACGGGCGCCCAGGGAGGACCGTTCCTGCCCAACTCCCAGACCTATACCGTCACCAACAACGGCACGGGGTCGGTCAACTGGACCGCTAGCGACTCGGCGGCCTGGACGACCATATCGCCCGCATCGGGAACAATCGTGCAGGGCGCGTCTACCGCTGTCATCGTGTCCATCAACACCACGGCCAACACGCTGGCACCGAACACCTACAATTCAACGGTGAATTTCACCAACACCACCAACGGCACCGGCAACACGTCGCGGGCCGTGGCGCTGACCGTGACCGGCGGCAGTACCGGTCCGGCCAACGACAATTTCGCCAATGCAACGAACATCGGCACCCTGCCCTACGCGGTGACCGGCCAGACCAATGTCGGCGCGACCAGCGAGACCGGCGAGCCGGCACTCAGCGCACCGAACAACTCGGTGTGGTACAAGGTCACGATCCCGAGCTCGACCACCCTGCATGTCGATACCAACGGCTCGGCTCTCGACACCTACATCGGCCTGTTCTCGGGATCGTCGGTCAGTTCCCTGACCACGCTTGCGACCAACGATGACGGCGGCACCAACCTGGCGTCCCTGATCGAGATGGCCGTGAATGCCGGGACCTACTACATCGCCGTGGACGGCTTCAGCGGCAACACCGGCACGTTCAGCCTGAACGTCTCGACGTCCGGCGGCACGACCCTTGGCGCCGTTGTCGCGTCCGTCCTGCCGACGGCCCGGGCGACGCAGACCGGAACGGCGGTGACGGCCTTTGCCACCATCATCAACCCGAACGCCGCCACGGCGACCGGCTGCAGCATCGCCCTGCCGTCCGCCATCGCCGGAACCACCTTCCTCTACCAGACGACCAACGCGTCCAACGTGCCCATCGGCACCGCGAACACGCCGGTCAACATCGCCGCCGGCGGATCGCAGGGCTTCTACTTCGCCCTGTCGCCGACCGCGGCCGCGTCGAGCAACATCCCGCTCGTCTTCGACTGCACCAACACCTCGCCCGCCGGCACGATCTTCGGGGTGAACACCTTCCAGTACACCGCCTCGACCACGCCGATCGCGGACCTGGTGGCCATCGCCGCGACGATCGGCAACACCGGCTACATCTCGATCCCCGGCACGACCGGCCAGTCGGCCGCTTCCGTCGCCGCGATCAACATCGGCGCCACGCAGACCGTCACGGCCAGCGTGACCGAGCAGGCCATCGGCGGAACCGACCCGAACATGCCGGCCACGCTGACAATCTGCCGGGCCAATTCGAGCGGCGTCTGCCTGACCACGTTTGCGGCCAGCACGTCGTTCACGGCGACGGCCGGGCAGACCTACTTCTTCGTGGTCCTCGCCCAGGGGTCGGGCACGGTGGCCGACAACCCGGCCACCAACCGAGCGCATATCTACTTCCGCAATGCGAGCTCGCAGGTGGTCGGAGCGACCAGCGTGGCCGTCCGCACCCAGTGAGGAGAGCGGTCCTCTTCGGGGCGCTGGTGACATCATGGTCATGCAGCGCCCCGCCTGCCTGAACGGTATCAGGCGTCGCGTTCCGAGAGCGCGCCTTTCATGCTGGCCTTCAACTCGGCTTCCCAGCTTTCCAGGTGGTCGCGGATCAGGCGGGAATACGTGCTGTCATCGGCATGCGGGTCGTCGCTCTCGATGAAGGCCTGGGCTGTCTCCAGCATCGTCCTGCGGTCGAACGCCTCGAATACGCCAACCAGTCGCTCCGCCTTGGCGCGCGAGTGACCGAGGGCCTCGAAGGCGGAACGGGCGGCCCGGATCGAGCTGTCATAGGTCTCCCGGATGATATCGCGGCACCCCACGGACCAGAGGTCGTAGACGTGCCACCGGTCGATGGCGCGGGCAATGACATGAACGTGCGGGTGGGCTTCGTGCATGTAGCGCGCCAGTTCGGTCGCCGCGTCCTTGTTGTCGATGGCGATGACGAGAACCCTGGCGGTCTCGATGCCCGCGGCATGCAGCAGGTCCGGCCGGGTCGCGTCGCCGTAATAGGCCGACAGGCCGAACCGGCGCAGCATCTTGAGCTGGTCGTTGCTGTAGTCGACCACCGTCGTTTCATAGTCGGCCGCCTGCAGGGCACGGTTGACGATGCCGCCAAACCGGCCGTGACCCGCGATGATGATACCCGAGCCATGGTCGATGGCATCGGCTTCGCGCTCCTGCTGGCGCGAGTACCGCGGCGCGATCAGCCGGTCGTAGAGAATGAACAGGCCCGGTGTCAGCAGCATCGACATCGCGATCACCAGGAGGAGAAGGTCGGCGACGGGCGCAGGAACGACGGCATTGGCGACGGTGAAGGAGACGAGAACGAAACCGAACTCGCCAGCCTGGGCCAGCCCGAGAGCAAACAGCCACTTGTCGCCCCCGGCAAGCCTGAAAACCCGGCCAACGACCAGCATGACAAGGCATTTCAGCACGATCAGCCCGAGGGTCAGGCCGACGATCAATGCCAGGTTATCGCCGAGGAGGGCGAAATCGATGCTGGCGCCGACGGTGATGAAGAACACGCCTAGGAATATGCCCTTGAAGGGCGCGATGTCGCTTTCCAGTTCATGCCGGTATTCGCTGTTGGCCATCACGACCCCGGCCAGGAACGTACCGAGCGCCGGCGACAGCCCCACCATCGTCATCAGCAGTGCGATTCCGACGACCATCATCAGCGCCGTGCTGACGAACAGCTCGCGAAGCCGGGCGCGGGCGATATAGCGGAAGACCGGTCCGGTCAGGTAGCGGCCGGCCAGGACGACGAGGCCGATGGCCGCCAGCGTGATCAGCGCCGTCTGCCAGCCGGGCAATCCCTCGACCAGGTTGAGGTTCAGTGCCGAGCCGCCATGCCCGCTGCCGTGATCCTCCCCGTGGCCGAGCGCGCTGGTCAGTTCCGGCAGCGCCAGCAACGGGATCAGGGCAAGCATGGGAATGACCGCAATGTCCTGGAACAGCAGCACCGCGAAGCTCGCCTGTCCGCCGTCGCTGCGCATCAGCCCCTTTTCATTGAGCGTCTGCGTGACGATCGCCGTCGAGGACAGGGCGAAGACCAGGCCGATGGCGAGCGCCACCGTCCATGACAGCCCGAACAGCATGGCAGCAGCCATGACCCCCAGGGCGGTCAGGCCGAGCTGCAGGCCGCCCATCACGAAGATCTGCGCCCGCATCGCCCACAGCACCCTCGGCTGCATTTCCAGGCCGATCAGGAAAAGCATCATCACCACGCCGAACTCGGTGAAATGCTGCAGGGCGGCCACATCGACGCCCGCCCGGTGCAGCACCGGCCCGATCGCGATTCCGGCGATCAGGTAGCCCAGCACCGAGCCAAGCCCGAACCGCGAGGCAAGCGGAACGGCGATCATCCCGGCCAGGAAGAGCGTGAATGTGATGAACATGAACTCGGCGGTCATGGCGTCCTCTTGCTGTCGTTGTCAGCGGCGCCGCCTGTCCCGGATCCGGGCGGAAAGCGCCGCATCGGCTGTTGATCACGCTGCGGCGCTTGGATCGCCGGTCGCCCAGGCCACGCCCTCGCCCCGGTCCATCGTCCGTATGGCCGCCATGTCGGCTTCCCCGATCTCGAAGCCGTCGAGGTCGATGTTCTGCTTCATGCGGTCAGGATTCAAGCTCCTCGGCAGGACGGCATAGCCGTTCTGGAGTCCCCAGCGCAGCAGGAACTGCGCTTCGGTGACGCCGTATTGTTTCGCCATGTCCGCGAACGCACCGCTGTCGGCCTTCATCTGATCGGTCTTGGCGCTGGCCTGACCCTCTTCCCTGCGCCACGTGGAAAGCGGCACGAGGCTGCTGTAGGCGATCGGAGCGATCCCGTTCGCCGCCATGTAGGCAAGCAGGTCCGGTTTCTGCGACCAGGGATGCAGTTCGATCTGGTTGGCATCCGGCGTCTGCAGTCCGGCCTGCCGGATTTCCTCCAGGTGGGACCGGTTGTAGTTGCTCACGCCGATGGAGCGGGCCTTGCCCGCTGTCTGCAGGTCGACCAGCGCCCGCCACTGCGACAGTCGCTCCGGCCCGCCGTAGGGTGCATGGATCAGGTAAAGGTCCACGTGGTCGAGACCCAGCCGGTCGAGGCTGGCCTCGCACTCCGCGATTGTCTGGTCGTGGGTCTTCGGCGCGTCGCCCCATGCCGGATTGCCGGGCCAAAGCTTGGTGGTGACGAAAATGTCGTCCCGCGACAGGCCGGTCGATGCCAGCCCCGCCCGGATTCCCTCGCCGACCGCCGCCTCGTTCCGGTAGCCGGAGGCCGTGTCGATGTGGCGGTAGCCGCATTCGATGGCGGTCTGCACGGCCGTCGGAGCATCATCGGTTGAAACGAGGTAGGTACCGAACCCGACGGCGGGGATGGTGACGCCGGCATTGAGCGGGAATCTGCGTGTCGTGAGGGCCATGATCTTCTCCGGTTGCTGGAAATCGGTCATGTGAGGCTAGCGGACAGGCCCCCGCCGCGCCTGCCACATCCTTCGAAAGATCTGCCAATTCCTCCAATCCCGGAGAGATGTGGATGCAACATCCACTGGCTGGTGCTACAAAAACTCCAGAAGGGACGATGCCATGCCATTCACCAGCCTTGTTGCATCAGCACGCGCCTATGCGGACCGCCAGGAGCAGCCAGACAGCATGGCCTTGCCGGACCTGACCGTTCTTCGGACCACGCAGGTCAGCGCGTTCGAGTCGGTCGTCTACAGGCCGGTCGTCTGCCTGGTCCTCCAGGGCGCCAAGGAGACGACCATCGGCGATCAGTCGGTCACCCTGCACGCCGGCGATGCGCTCATAGTCAGCCATGATCTCCCGGTCCGGTCGCGGATCATTTCCGCTTCCGGGGAAGAACCGTATCTCGCGCTGATCGTCGCCCTGGAACTGGCGCTGGTGCGCAGCCTCTATGAGCAGATCGGACCTGTATCAGGCGGCAAGACGTCGGCCCGTTCGCTCTCCGCAGGCCCTGCGGAACCCGCTGTCATGGAGCCGATGGCCCGGTATCTGGCACTGGCAAACAATGCCGTCGAAGCGGACGTGCTTGGCCCGTCCGTCCTGCGGGAAATTCATTTTCGGCTGCTGATGTCACCGCTCGGAGGAATGCTCCGAAGCCTGTTGTCGATCGACAGTCACGCCAGCCGGGTGGCCAGGGCCATCGTGCAGATCAGGAGGGATTACCGCCAGACCCTGTCGGTCCCGCAACTGGCCCAGGCTGCGGGTATGAGCCAGTCGTCGTTTCACGGTCACTTCAAACAGGTGACCGGCACCACGCCCCTGCAGTACCAGAAGGATCTGCGCATGATTGCCGCGCGCGACCTGCTTCGTGGCGGCCGCCACAGCGTGGCCGCTGCGGGCTTCGAGGTGGGCTATGAAAGCCCGACGCATTTCAGCCGCGACTACCAGCGCAAGTTCGGGACGGCGCCGAGCAGGGAGAGCACTCACGTCCTCGAACCGGCGTGAACGCGGCGACAATGGCGCGACCTTCAATTTCTTCGACACCGCGCGGGGCGAGACGACGGTCTTGCTGACCGACCCGTCGCGCGGCGTCCACATCGAGCTCAACCTCGCCGCAGTCATGATCCGCTATGCCGGCCCGGAGGACATCCGGTCGGCGGTTTCCGGTCCGCAGCCATGCCCGATCCCGGCGGCAGGCTCCCTTGCAAAACCGCCCGTCCTTGCCCGGCGGTGTTTGTCATCTGCAGCCTGGACATGCGTCCCAGCCGGCGTGCCGCTTGCCATGGCCGGCAAAACCGGTCTCAAGTGGCATCATGATCGATCATGGCCACACCGTTCGCAACAGCATCATCGACAGGTCGCGCATGTTCAGGCTTGGCCCGGACGCCCTTGTCTGGGAGGAAAACGCCAGGCAGGGCCGAATTCCCTATGCCGACGTTCGCAGGGTGCAGCTGATCAGCTATGGCAACACCGGCGGAGAGCAATATCAATGTGCGCTTTCGACCGGCATGCATGGCAGGATCAGGATTCGTTCCCACAGCTACGTGAGCCTTGGCAATTTCGAGGATCGGACGGACACCTATGCGCCGTTCCTGCGCGAGCTGGTCCGGCGGGTTGCCGCCGCAGCTCCGCAGGCCGAATTCGTGACCGGAAACGTCGGCCTCCTTGTCGCCTGGCTGGTTGTTCTTCTGCTGTTCGGCCTCGGCCTGGTCTCGCTGGCGTTCGCCTTCGTTGACGGATTGGCTGCAACCTGGAAGTTTGCGATGACGGTCGCGGTGCTCCTCGTCTCCGGACCCGTCATATGGCATCGGCTGCGAAAGAGCGAAATCAAGACCTTCGATCCGGCGAACCCGCCGCTTCCTGCGACCCGCTCCGAAACGGGCCCGGCGGATCGGTAGTCCTTGGCCTGCTTGCCGGCCTGTGCAACGCCCCGATCGCGGCCGTTCATCCGCCAGCCGCTTTAACGATCACACACGCCGCCATCGCTTGCAGAGACCGGTATCAGGCATGGCTCGCGGGATGGACAAGATGGCCGATCAATTCAGGCGTCGGATGGCGCCGGGTTTCAGGAAGCCGCGCTTGATCAGCAGGGCTTCGACCTCGGCCACCGAATAATGCTTCTGACGCCACCGGGCATGACGCTCCCTGGGCGTCTCGTCGGCCGGGACATCCCAGGCGAGCGGCATTCCGGCAGGCCAGTACGCGGGGTTCTGCTCCAGTTCGCGTGCTTGCCTCGCCACCGCCGGACCCGCGGGATCGGGATCCGTCGTCACGATTGCCAGGACCGCCGGCTTGACGGCCAGGGGAGCGGGGTCCGGCAAGTCCGGCATCGGGTCCGGCTTCGCTACAGCAACCTCCGTCTCCTGCGTGTCGTTGCGCGCGATCATCATCGGAACCTGCCTGCCGCAGCTCGCCGCGGCGACGGCATAGAACCGTTCGGCTTCCAGGTGGTCGGGACGGTAGGTCCGGCACAGGGTTTTCGTGGCCGGATGCAGGGCGGCCGCCTTCGTGCAGAAAATGCCCGTGCCGTCATCCTGGGCAACGAAACGAACGCCTTTCGCCCCGCTTGCCGGATCGTCGAACTGGCCGGCGAACCCGTTCAGGACCGCGATGCGCCTGGCAGCCTGTTTCCCGTTCAGCGCCACGGTTTGAAAATGCGTATCCTGGACCGGCACCACTTCCACGGCCGCCAGTTCGGGCCGCGCCGCCTTCCGCCCGACGAAATGCGCGCGCACGACGAGGCTGAAATCCTGGCATCCGCCCTTTCCGTTCATGTTCGCCGTGCCGTGATGCAGGAAATTCCCAAGCCCGTAGACGACGAGACGCCCGTTCCTCACCTCGAGGCCGCGCGCGACATGGGCATGATGGCCGATCATGATGTCGGCATCGCTCTGGTCCACCAGCCTGCGCACCGCGTCGACCTCGTGCCCGCTCGGCCGGCTGTAGCGCTCGGGACCGCGGTGGATGGACAGCAGGCGAAGGTCGGCCGCCGCATGCCTGAGATTACCGGCAAGCAGGGCAAGGTCATCCCGGTTGGTCAGGCTGAGTTGGCCCGGCCGGTTCTCCGTTGCGCGCTGGATGCCGTTGCCGCTGGCGCCGATGCCGATCGAACCGAAGGCAACCCGGAAGCCCTTGCGCTCGAAAACAGGCACCCGCGCGGCTTGCGTGCGGTCGAGGCCGATCCCGGCATGGGCCAGCAGGCCATGGCCCAGCAACGCGTCGGCATGGCGCAATGACTGGCGAATGCCCTCCGCGCCGTAGTCGAAGGCGTGGTTGTTCGCCATCGAGAACAGGTTGAACCCGACCTTGACGAGATTGCGGATGCAATTGGGATGGCTGGCGAAATTGAACGCCTTGGGCATCGGCCGCAGCGCGTCGGAATCCGAAATGACCGTTTCGATATTGGCGAAGTTGACGTCACCATCGATCAGTGTGCGGATCCGGTTTGTTGTCTCGCCGAAGGACTGCCATGCGCCATGCTTGAACACGCCGTCGGGCTTCGGCGCGGTGCGGTTCGGCGCGCAGCCGGTATCGCCGGCCATCAGGACCGTGAGGTGGCGCACCGGCTCGCTCTCGGCTTCGGGGGCGGAAAGCAGCGGCCTGGCCGGAACCCGGAATGCCAACAATTCGCCGGTTCGGGCGACCACGGGATCGGCACTCGCGGCACTTGGAACAGCGGACGCCGCCCCGGCCAGGGCGACCGCACAGAGGAAGCGCAAGCCGCGCTTCCATCGCATCACAACACGATGATCCATAACGCCAACACCTACTCACTCTTACCCGTCGCGACGCGGAGCGCTCACCGATGCGGACACGCCGGAGTTCAGTTGGATGACGGCTCCCAGCCGGTTTCACCTTCCGGCGGCAACGTCGCTCCGGTCACTGCGACTGCGTCGCCTTTGCCGTGGCCTGTTTCACGTCCGAGACAATGACGTTGTAGACGTAGCGTGCCATGATCTCGTAGCCCGCCGGCGTGAAATGAATGCCGTCATCGAGGCGGATTTTTTCCAGGTTGCCGTCGCTCGTCTCGAAATAGGGGGAATAGGTCCCGTCCTCGCTCGCCAGCGGGGCCCAGAGGTTGACGAACTTGACCCCGTCTTCCTTCATCAGCCGTTCGTATATGTCGTTCAGAAAGCGGTATTGCTCCTGGTAACGTTGCGGTGCGGTGATCGGGATCCCGGCCCAGTAGATGGCGATGTTCCGGTCCCTGAGCGCGGCGAGGATTTCCTTCACGCGCTCCTCGTAGGCCACCTGCCATTCCTTGGTCGGGAAATGGCGCGCGCGCCCGGACCCGCGGATCGACTGAAGGTCGTTCAGGCCGAGCAGGACGACCGCGATGTCGAAATCGCCCGTGGAGTACCCCTTGACGCCGTCCATCCAGTTGTAGCGGTCGGTGCGCACGATGCCCGTGTTGACCCGCGCCTTGTTCTGGATGTCGAACAGGTTCGCCGACCGGTCATTCATGTAGAGGCCCTGGTAGAGACCGGCCGCGAGCGAGTCCCCGATCACGACCATGCGAAACGGGCCGCTCGTGCTGCCTGGATGCAGGTAGGTCTGCACGGCCGGCTGCCCCTCCGCCGCCTGGTCCGGGGCCGTTCCCGCCGGCGCGCCGGGGTCGGCATCGAGCGCCGCATGGGTTTCGCTCCCCGCTGCGCCCGCCGGTTCCGTTGCCTGCACGCTGTCTTCGGCGCCGCGCGCCTCGGCATGGCCGTCAGGGCTCCAGGCCGTTCCCGCAACCAGCGCGGCCAATGACAGGACTGCGGCAAACAAACGCCCGCGAACACTCATCTCGCTACCCCTCTCGAACGATGAACCGTCTTTACTTTCTTACGCCCTCCCGAGCTTTGCTCCAATCAAGACGACCACCGGCGCAACGACTTGCATCTACCATGGAACGGCCAGATATTCTGGCGCGGAAAACTGCATGACCAAGACACCGCGCATCTGAGTTTCACGCTATCTTGCCTTTTGTTACAGGATTTTTCCATTCCACAAATCAAAACCGGATCGGAGCAGCGCCAATCTTGTCTCGATTTGGCCATCTTGAACAGGGAGACTTGGGCAAGGCCGAGGATAAATATTCATTAACCTTAATCCACATACACTGTAGTGTGCCGCCAAAGCGCCGATGTTGCATGGCAGAGAAAGGCACTCCCTGCGTAAGCGTTCGACCGGAAGAGTGCGAGAATGAAAAGCGGGTTGAAAACTGTTTCCGTCCTGTTGGCAGCGGTCGCGTTGACCGTCGTGATCGCGCCGCGCGGGAACATGTCTTCCACGCTCACCGCACGGATGGCGACGGTCCAGGACGACTGCACGGCAGCGCGATCCGGCAAACCCTGCCGGCACGACGTGCTCGCCGAGGCGATGAAAACGCGCCTGCCAGATTTGCGCGCCACGGCCCTCGCCAGGCGACAGGCCGAGACGCTCAGTGCGGCCTGGACGACACGGGTCCGCGAGGCCGGCAGGGACATGGCAGGCCCTGAGGCGCGGCGCATCCGCGTCTCGCAGGCCGAAAGCCTGCGCGCCAGGATCATCGCCAGCCAGGACCGCCGCGAAGCCGCGCTTCGGCGCGAACGAGAACTGCGCGAGGCGCGGGCCGGCGCCCGCCTCGCGAGGCTGATCTCTCCGGACGCGATCCTTCCGCATGGTAGCCTGAAGCGCGATCGGATCGAACCGAAGCCGGAGCGCCCGCTGCCGGAGGTTGAGCCGCACCTTCCCGCCATCGAGCGCATTCGCGCGCGCTTCCGGACGCTGGCATCCGCTGACAGGAAGCGCCCGCTGACGGTCCTCCACATCGGCGACAGCCACGTTGCGTCCGATTCCTTCACCAGCGGCATTCGCGACATCCTGCAGGCCAGGTACGGCGATGCCGGCCGCGGCCAGATGATCCCGCCGGATGCCTTCAAATACGCCTATGTCGACCAGATCAGCCAGAAGGCGGCCGGGCGCTGGCGCTCCAAGACAGCACTGAAATACAAGCACGGCCCCTTCGGCCTGTCCGGTGTCAACCTGGCAAGCAGCGCCCGCAACGCGCGCCTGACCATGGACACGAAATCCGGTGATTTCGACTGGGTCGCCGTCACCGTCGCGACCGGTCCTGACCAGGGCCGCTTCGCCCTCACCGTCGGCGACAGGACCGAGCAGTTCTCTGCCAGGGGCGAGGCAGGCAGCGCGCAGACATTCCGCATGGCGGCGCGGGGCGACAGCGCAACGCTGACCGTGCTCGGCGGCGGAAACGTCCAGGTGCTTGACTGGGCCAGCGGCAAGGAAGAGCCCGGCGTGCGTTACGTGAACTTCGGGCTGA
Organism: Zhengella mangrovi; assembly: GCF_002727065.1. Taxonomy (GTDB): domain Bacteria; phylum Pseudomonadota; class Alphaproteobacteria; order Rhizobiales; family Rhizobiaceae; genus Zhengella; species Zhengella mangrovi. The sequence continues at coordinate 383,737 of NZ_PDVP01000003.1, forward strand.
TCGGCGCGACGGCGGCCATCACCAAACGGATGGACCGGAAGCTGATCGCGGAGAACCTCAAGGCCATCAACCCGGACGTGATCGTCTTCGGATATGCGACCAACGACGGCTTCGACGACAATTTCGACACCGGTTCCTACCTCGCCATGGTCAGGGACCTGTATCAGCGCATGAAGGCGCAGGCCCCGAAAGCCGACTGGGTTTTCCTTGGGGCTGCCGATGGCCTTCGCCAGCGCGGCAAGGGGTCGAGCGCCTGTGGCGGCGGCTGGCGCACCCCGCCCAAGCTCGCGGCACACCGCAAGGCGATGGCGCAGTTTGCCCGGGACAACGACGCGGCCTACTGGGACTGGGCGGAATTCATGGGTGGGGCCTGCAGTGCCAACCGGTGGGCAAAACGGGATCTGATGGCCCGTGACCGCGTTCACTTCACCCGCTCCGGCTACCGGCGCAGCGCGGAAGCATTTGCCGAATGGCTCAGCCTCGACACGCCGGAACAGGCTGTCGTGGCCCTCAGCCAATAGAGCCGGCGATCCGGCCCCGGGATCGCGCCCTGCCCTGCACTATTAAGCCTAACAGCAACTATTGAAACACGGCAACTTTACGCTCAACCAAACAGAGCTTAGTCAAGTAACCGAAGCACACATGGCCTCACCGGCACCGGTTTGCTTCCGGCAGGACAGACCCGGTCGGCCGGATCGAGAGGCAGATCTGTTCCGGCCGGGTGCCGGTGTGCCAGGGGACCAACCGGTATCGCGAGCGCGTCGTGCTTTTTCCCACAGCCACATTCGCCATCTTTTTCCTGGTCGTGCTGACCCTCGCGGTGGCTCTCTCGGGGTCCAACGGCGCCCGCAAGGGCATGCTGCTCGCCGCCAGTTATGTTTTCTATGGCTGGTGGGACTGGCGCTTCTGCGCCCTGCTGTTCACATCGTCTTTCCTCGCCTGGCTGGGCGGGCACCTGCTGCACGCCGACCGCGGCGAGACCTATCGCAAGTGGGTCGTTGCAGTTCTGGCCGGCGCTCTTCTGGCGCTCCTCGGCTTCTTCAAGTACTTCGAGTTCTTTCTCGAAAGCCTGCGTACGCTGTTTTTCAGGCTCGGAATCGAGCGGGACCTCCCGCTGGTCGAGATCATCCTGCCGGTGGGCATTTCCTTTTTCATCTTCCAGTCGATTTCCTACCTGGTCGATTGCTACCGCCGTGAATTCGATGAGAAGACATCGCTTTCCGACGTGCTGCTCTACGTCTCCTTCTTCCCGCAGCTGGTGGCGGGACCAATCGTGCGTGCAAGCGATTTCATCCCGCAGCTATCCCGCACGCCACGCATCTCGAAAGCCGATTTCTGCTTCGGCGGGGTCCTGATCGTCATCGGCCTCGCCAAGAAGATGATCGTGGCCCACTACCTGGCAACCCTTCTGGTCGACGATGTCTTTCTCGACCCGGCCAGCCATTCGAGCGGCATGCTGCTGCTGGCGGTCTATGGCTACGCCGTACAGATCTACTGCGATTTCTCCGGCTACAGCGACATGGCGATCGGTTTCGCCGCCCTGCTCGGCTACCGGTTTCCCCGAAACTTCGACAACCCCTATCGCGCGCTGTCCCTCTCGGAATTCTGGCGCCGCTGGCATATTTCCCTGTCGACCTGGCTGCGCGACTACCTCTACATCCCGCTGGGCGGCAGCCGCGTCGGACCATGGAAAACCTATCGCAACCTCTTCCTGACCATGTTCCTCGGTGGCATCTGGCACGGGGCGGCCTGGACCTTCCTGATCTGGGGAACGCTGCACGGCACGGCCCTGATTGCCGAACGGCTCGCTGTCCGCGCCGCGTCCGGTTCAGGTTTCCGGCTGCCGCCGGTCATCGCCTGGCTGGCCACGTTTCATTTTGTCTGCGCGACATGGGTCTTCTTCCGTGCCTCGGATCTCCCGGCCGCGCTCGCCTGGTTCCAGGGCTTTGCCGCGATGGACTGGTCGTTTGCGGGAGCAAGCTGGCTCAGCGTCGCGCTGATCGCGATCGTCCTGGTGAGCCAGGTCCGCCCCCATGCGGATCCGCGGCCGTTGTCATCCCGGGTCGAACAGCTTCCTGCCTGGCTGCTCACGCTTGTCTTCGGCCTGGCGGTCCAGGCGATTGTCTGGGCCGGTCCGTCCGGCACCGCGCCTTTCATCTACTTCCAGTTCTAGGCGAGGAAACGATGACCCGACATCCCACCTCCTTCGACTTCAGGGCGCTCTTGATCGTCGCCGCCATCGAAGTCGGTCTCGCCATGCTGAATTCGTCCGCCCTTGTCTCATGGAGCTATGATCTTCCGGAAAGCCGGTTCACCGAACCGGTCATCGCGGCGGCGGAAGGCTGGCACCAGGCCATGCAGGCAATCGGCCTCGCGGAGCCCTCCCGGCTGGTGGAGGACTGGCGCGGCGGCATGTGAACCGGGCAGGCGGACGGCACGCCTGCCCCGGGCGTCTTCGCTTGATGGCCTTCGGCCGGCCGTCAGTCGATCGCCACATAGGCCGAGGGATCGTCGCCCTGGAGCAAGACGACCTCGCCGGCCCGCCGTTGCAGGACCGCCCGCTGGTTCACGTAGCCCTTGTCGGTGATCTCCCCGGCATCGACGGCGGGCATGGTCTCCAGCAGCCGGGCGCGGGTCGCGTAGCGGGAAGAACCGCCGCCCCTCGCTTTCAGCCGCTGAAGGCCGCCGCGCACGTGGTCGCGCACCGCCGGGTGGTCGAGAACATCGCGCACCGGGGCGTCGTCACCGAGGCCGGCAAGCCGTTTGCAGGCGGGCAGGTTCGGAAAGACCAGGAACCCGACTTCCTCGGTGTCGTGACCCGTCACGACAATGTCCTGCGCGACGGGATCAAGGGCCGCGATGCCCTGGACCCGCAGATCGCCGACGCTCACCCAGGTTCCGGACATCAGCTTGAAATCTTCCGCGACGCGGCCGTCGAAGAAGAGGCCGGCCTCCGGATGGTCGGGATCGGCGAACCGCACGGCATCGCCGATGCAGTAGAACCCCTCGTCATCGAAGGCCTTGGCTGTCATCTCCGGGTTCTTCAGGTATCCGGGCGTCACGTTCGGACCACGCACCCGGATTTCCAGCTTGTCGCTGCTCGGGACCAGTTTCAGTTCCGTGCCGGGAACGGGCACCCCGATGTTGCCGCTTCGGTCCGCCTGGAAATGGCAGTCCGTCGCCAGGGGGGCCGTTTCGGTCGACCCCCAGGCGCTGACCATCGGGACCACGTGGCCGACCGTTTCCCGGCTCATGGTCTCGAGCGCACCCCAGAGATTCTGCGGCAGGGCAGCACCGGCATAGAAGATGAGCTTCGTTTTGGAAAAGAAGCTGCGGCGGAGGTCCTCGTCCTCGCGCAACGCCTCGACCAGCATGTCATAGCCCCGCGGCACGTTGAAACAGATGTCCGGCCCGACATCCTTCAGGTTCGCGATCGTGTGATGGAAGAGATGGGGGGCCGGTTTTCCGCAGTCGATGTAAAGCGTGCCGCCGTTCCGCAGCACCATGTTGAAGTTGTGGTTGGCACCGAACGTGTGGCTCCAGGGCAGCCAGTCCAGGACGACGGGCGGCTGTTCCTCCAGGAAAGGCCAGACCAGCGCCTTGGCCTCCTGGTTCGATGTCAGCATCCGGTGCGTGTTGATGACCGCCTTCGGAAGACCTGTCGAGCCCGAGGTGAACAGGTAGCGGGCCACCGTATCGGGCGTGATCCCCGCGAACGCAGCATCTGCCGAGGCGGAAACGGGCGATGCCGCCAGGTCCGGAAATGGCATGGCCATGCCGGTGCCCGACGGCCGGCTGGCGACAACGGTGAAATCGCCGAGATCGACGATCGCCGCCAGGGCCGGGGCAAACGCCGTTTCATCCGCGACATAGACGAGACCCGGAGCGAGAAGCTCGATCATGCTGCGCAGCTTCTCGTGATCCTTGGACATGAGGGAATAGGCCGGCGAGATGGTTGCGACCGGAACCCCGGCATGCATGGCGGCCAGCGCCAGCAGGGCATGATCGATCCCGTTGTCGGAAAGAATGGCGACCGGACGATCGGCCGACAGCCCCCTGGCCAGAAGTGCGCTGGCGATCGAGCGCACGCTGGCCAGTGCATCGGCATAGGAGACCCGCCTCCATGCATCCGCGGATGATGCCCGCTCCGCCAGGAAAACATGCCCGGGCGTCTTCTTTGCCCATTGGACGAGCCAGTCACCGATACATCGTGCAGGCTCCGGAAGTGGCACGGGATTGGACACGATCAGCGAACCGTCGCCTCTGCGCTCGACATGCGTTTGCGGCGCGGCAAACAGGGTCTGCGGATTGCTGGATGCGGGAGACGTGGAATTCATGGTGCCGACCTCACTCCATTTGCTTGCGGGCGTCATTTCTTACCCGTGATGCGGCCTTGTCCGGTTGGGCCTGCTGAAGTGTTATTGCATGACCGGCATTTGCGCCACAGGGCAAGGGATCTGGGCCCGGACATTGAACGGTGGCGGACGCATCCCGGCGAAGCCTGGCGGACAGCGGCCGGCCCCGGCAATCCTTTCCGGCGGCTTCGGCGCAAGTCCTGTATGGATGCCGGATTTCCAGGTCGTCACCCTCCGGGTTCCTTCGATCCGGAAACTGTGCTTTCCTGCCGGGTGAAGGCGATCCTGCGTACCGCCGACGCTGAACGGGAACGGCAACGGCTTCCGCTTGCCCGGCCCCGGTGGGGCGCGCGCAGGCAGCCCGGTGATTTTAGAAGAGTGCGCGGTCGGATGCCACAAAGGCCAGGTGAGTCAGTCTCCGAAGAAAACCGCAACCCGGACGCTGATGCTGACGCGATCCGGCAGATCTGCGACCGATATGCCAACGACCGGCACCGCATGATGGACATCCTCCGGGACGTCCAGGACCGTTTCCGCTGGATTTCGCCCGAAGCCATGGTCGAGATCGCCACCCGCACCGGCCTGACTCGGATTGCCGTTGAAGGCGTGGCCAGTTTCTACGCGTTCTTCACGCAGCAACCCGCCGGACGTGTGACGATCCGGCTTTGCGACGATATCGTCGACCGCTTTGCCGGCCTTCCCGAGGTGACCGCGGCTTTCGAGAAGGCACTCGGCATCGGCATCGGCCAGACGACACCCGATGGCGCCTTTTCCCTCGAATACACGCCGTGTATCGGGCTCTGCGACCAGGCACCGGCGGCAATGGTGAACGACATCGTCGTGACCGCTCTGACGCCGGAACGCGTGCATGAGATCGTCCGGCAGATGAAGGACGGCCAGCGGCCGGAAGATCTGGTCTCGCACCGTTTCGACGAGATCCGGCCCTACGAGCGTGCCGCCAGGATGGTGCAGAACAATGTCCGCCACGCCGGCGCGGTATTGCTGGGGCCGGTGCCACAAGACGCCGGCCTGGCAAAGGCGCTCGGCCTGTCTCCGTCGCAGATCATCGATGCCGTCGAGGCAAGCGGGCTGCGCGGGTGCGGCGGCGCCGGGTTTCCGACCGCCCGCAAGTGGCGCGCCGCGGCGGCGACCGGGGCCGAACGGCGGGTCGTGATCGGCAATGCCGACGAGGGCGAACCGGGAACGTTCAAGGACCGGGTCCTGCTGACCGAACGTCCGCACCTGGTGTTCGAGGGCATGACCATCGCGGCCCGGGCGATCGGGGCGTCCGAGGGCATTCTCTACCTGCGCGGAGAATACGTCTACCTGCGCGACCTGATCGAGGAAACGCTGGCCGAGCGCCGCGAAAAGGGCTTGCTGGGCAAGCGGATCATGGGCGTCGAGGGCTTCGATTTCGACATCCGCCTGCAGATGGGCGCCGGCGCCTACATCTGCGGCGAGGAAGGCGCGTTGATCTCGTCCTGCGAGGGCCTGCCCGGCGAGCCGAAGACCCGACCGCCCTACCCGGTCAACCGCGGGTATCTCGGCTTTCCGACCGTGGTGAACAATGTCGAGACCTTCAGCCACGTGGCACGCATCCTCGACCGTGGCGCCGGCTGGTTCTACGCCATGGGCACCGAGGGCAGCCATGGCACCAAGCTCTTCAGCGTGTCGGGCGACTGCATCAACCCCGGCATCTACGAACTGCCCTACGGCGCGACCGTCCAGGAACTGCTCGCGATGGCCGGTGGCGACGACGCCGAAGCCGTCCTCGTCGGCGGCCCGAGCGGAACGATGATCGCCCGCGACACCTTCGACCGGCGCCTGACCTTCGACGACCTCGCCACCGGCGGCGCCGTCGTGATCTTCAACGGAAAACGCAACATCCTCGAGATCGTCGAGTACTACATGTCGTTCTTCGTCCACGAGAGCTGCGGCTACTGCACGCCCTGCCGGGTCGGCAACGTCTTCCTCCAGAAGGCCATCGCCAAGTTCCGCGCCGGTCTCGCCAACCCCGGTGACATCGACTACCTCAAGGATCTCTCCGCGACGATCATCGAGACCAGCCGCTGCGGTCTGGGCATGACCTCCCCGCACCCGATCCTGACCACGCTGGAGAATTTCCCGCTGGTCTATTCGGCGATGGTCAAGCCGACCCGCGACCGGATCCGCGATACCTTCGACATCCAGTCCGCCATCGACGGCGCCCGCAAGCTCGCCAAGCGCCGGTCCTACATCTTCGACAAGGATTACGGCCAGTGAGCGGGTTCACCTTCACCATCGACGGGGTCGACGTCCCCGCCCAGGACGGCCAGACGATCATGGAGGCCGCCGACGCCGCCGGCGTCTACATCCCGCGCCTTTGCGACCACCAGGGCCTGCGTCACCAGGGCGGCTGCCGGGTCTGCACGGTCAAGGCTGCCGGGCGAAGCTTTTCGGCTTGCACCCAGCCCGCCACGCCCGGGCTGCAGGTCGAAAACGAAACCCCGCACATCAACAAGCTGCGCCGCGACCTCGTCGAGATGCTGTTCCACGAAGGCAACCACCTGTGCCCGATCTGCGAGGCAAGCGGCAACTGCGAGCTCCAGGCCATGGCCTACCGGCTCGACATGACCGCGCCCACCAAGTTCCCCTACCTCGAGCCGTCGCGCGCGCTTGACGCCTCCCACCCCGACATCGCGCTCGACACCAACCGGTGCATTTCCTGCGGGCGCTGCATCCGCGCCAGCCAGGACATCGACCGCAAGGGCATCTTCGGCTACGTCGGCCGCGGCATCCGGCGCCGCGTTGCCGTCGACGGTGCGGACCTGGCGCATACAGACGCGCAGGTGACCGACCACGCGATCTCGGACGATGTCTGCCCGGTGGGCTGCATCATCCGCAAGCGGGTCGGCTTTGCCACCCCCATCGGCGAGCGCAAGTTCGACCAGGGCCTGATCGGCCACGAGATCGAAGAGAGGGGCGATGACTGAGGAACCGCGCAAGGTCCGTATCGCCACCGCTTCGCTGGCCGGCTGCTTCGGCTGCCACATGGCGATCCTCGACATCGACGAGCGCCTGATCGAACTGATGAAGCTGGTCGAGATCGACCGCTCGCCGCTGACCGATATCAAGCGGTTTCACGGCCGCTGCGACATCGGCATCATCGAGGGCGGCTGCTGCAACGAGGAAAACGTCGAGGTCCTGCGCGACTTCCGCCGCCATTGCGACGTGCTGGTCGCGATCGGCCAATGCGCGATCATGGGCGGCCTGCCGGCCATGCGCAATGCGATCATGCATTCCGACGAGCCGTTGCGCGAATGCCTGGAGGAGGCATACATCTCCGGCCGCTACATCCGGAACACGACCCACGACATCCCGAACGACCCGGCCCTGCCCCTGCTGCTCGACAAGGTCTACCCGGTCTCGGAAGTGGTCGAGGTCGACTACCAGATTCCCGGCTGCGCCCCCACGGGCGACGTGATCTTCGAGACCCTCACCCGGCTTCTGGCCGGCCGGCTCCCGGGGTTCGAGCGGGAACACATCAAGTTCGACTGAGCCGGAAAGGCGCGCCATGAGCGAACCGAGACTGATCGAAATCTCGCCGCTGACCCGGGTCGAAGGTCACGGCAAGGTCACCATCCACCTGAACCGCGACAATGAGGTCGACGAGGCGCGGCTGCACATCGTCGAGTTCCGCGGCTTCGAGCGCTTCATCCGCGGGCGGCTGCTCTGGGAGGTCCCGGTCATCGTCCAGCGGCTCTGCGGCATCTGCCCGGTCAGCCACCACCTGGCGGCGGCCAAGGCGATGGACCAGATCGTCGGTGTCGACGAACTGCCGCCAACGGCGGAGAAGATGCGCCGGTTGATGCACTACGGCCAGGTGATGCAGAGCCACGTCCTGCACTTCTTCCACCTCGCGGCCCCGGATATCCTGTTCGGTTTCGACGCGCCGGCCGAGAAACGCAACATTTTCGAGGTCCTCCGGCAACGGCCCGAACTCGGCCGCCGCGCGATCTTCCTGCGCAAGTTCGGCCAGGACATCATCGAGGCGACCGCGGGCAAGAAGATCCATGGCACCGGCGCGATTCCCGGCGGGATCAACCGCAACCTCCCCGTCGAGACCCGCGACGCCTTCCTGGCGCGGATCGACGAGATGCAGGACTGGGCGATGGATGCGCTCGCGCTGGCCCGCGACTACACGCTGGAGCATGCGCTCCTCGTCCGCGGCTTCGCTTCATTCCCGTCGAACTACATGTCCCTGGTCCGCGAGGCGGACGGCGCGCTCGACCTCTACCACGGGTCGCTGCGGGCCGTAGGCGCCGACGGAGAGCCGATCTTCGACCGGCTTGCCTATTCCGGCTACCACGAGAAGCTGGTCGAGGACGTGCGCTCCTGGTCCTACATGAAGTTCCCCTTCATCAAGGAACTCGGCCCCGAGGCCGGCTGGTACCGTGTCGGCCCCCTCGCCCGGATGAACACGGTCGATTTCATCGACACGCCCGAGGCCGATGCCGCGCGCGATGAACTGATGGCGGTGACCCAGGGCTCACCCAACAACTCCATCCTCGTCAACCACTGGGCACGGATGATCGAGGTGCTGCACTGCCTCGAGAAGATCCGCGAGCTGCTGCACGACCCCGACCTGCAGGGCTCGGACCTGCAGGCCAGCGGCGAACGCCGCGAAGAGGGCGTTGGCGTGATCGAGGCGCCACGCGGCAACCTGATCCACCACTACCGCGTCGACGAGCACGACCAGGTCACCTACTGCAACCTCATCGTTTCGACCACGCACAACAACGAGGGGATGAACAAGGCCGTCAAGGATGTCGCGGTCAAGCACCTCTCGGGCCATGAGCAGATAACGGAGGGAATGCTGAACCACGTCGAGGTCGCGATCCGCGCCTATGATCCGTGCCTGAGCTGCGCGACGCATGCGCTCGGACAGATGCCGTTGCAGGTCGAGCTCTTCGACGCCGACGGCGCGCTTGTCGACAGCCGCACACGGGAGGCATGATGCTGGTCATCGGATACGGCAACCCCGGGCGGATGGACGACGGCCTCGGCCCCGCCTTCGCCGAACGGATCGCGGCCGCCGGACTACCCGGTGTCGAGGTGCAGCAGGACTACCAGCTCACGGTCGAACATGCGCTGGCGCTCGTCGCCACCGATCGGGTGGTCTTTGCCGACGCATTGATCGGGTCGGGCGGACCGTTCGATTTCAAGGTTGTCAAACCGGCCGAACAGGGCGATTTTTCCAGCCACAGCCTGTCGCCGGAAACGCTGATGGGGCTGGTGGCGACGCTTTATGGCGCGGCGCCGGAGGCGCACGTGATGGGGATCGCCGGCGTGGAATTCGGCGAGGTGAAAGAGGGGCTGAGCCCGCGGGCGGCGGACAACCTCGACCGCGCCGTCGCCTTTTTCACCGACTGGGCCTCGCGGTAGCGCGACGGCTCCGGCCTGCCGGTGACGGCTTGAAACGGGATGGCACGACGCGCTCGCGGAGCGGGTGGAAGGAGGCGTTGCAATGTGCACGACATGCGGCTGCGGCCATGACGAGGCGAAAGTGTCCGGCGAGGACCGGCACGCTCACGCCCATGCCCACGATCACCAACACGACCACGACCACGACCACCATCACGGGCCACTCCACGCTGCCCATGCACCCGGGTTCTCCGCGTCGCGGATCATCGAGATCGAGGAAAACATCCTCGCCCGCAATGACCACCTGGCGGCGCACAATCGCGAGGATTTCCTGCGCGATGGCATCCTGGCGCTGAACCTTGTTTCCTCCCCGGGGTCGGGCAAGACGACGCTGCTGGTGCGCACGGCGCAGGACCTTGCCGGGCGGATGCCGCTCTCGGTGATCGAGGGCGACCAGCAGACCGATCTCGACGCCGAGCGGATCCGCGAGACGGGCCTCGACGCCGTGCAGGTGAACACCGGGCGGGGCTGTCATCTCGACGCCGACATGGTGCGCCGGGCCGTGCGGAGCCTGAAGCCCGCGCGCGACGGTGTGCTCTTCATCGAGAATGTCGGCAACCTCGTCTGCCCCGCGGGCTTCGACCTCGGCGAGGCGGCAAAGGTGGTGATCCTCTCGGTGACCGAGGGCGAGGACAAGCCCTTGAAATATCCTGACATGTTCCGCGCGGCGCGGCTGATGGTGCTGAACAAGGCCGACCTTCTGCCCTACGTGCCCTTCGATACCGCGCGCTGCATCGACTACGCCCGGCGGGTGAACCCCCGGATCGAGGTGCTGACGGTGTCGGCCATGACCGGCGCGGGTTTGGAAGACTGGTACGGCTGGATCGAGGCGCGGCGTGCCGAGGCCACGGCGCTGGCGGTATAGAGCAATCCCGGCGGAAGTGGACACCGGTTTCGCGTCCGGAATTGCCTAAAAACAAAATGGAGCATTGAAGCGATCGGGCGAAGTGCGGAAATGCTCCGGCTTCAGCAGATCCGCGGCAACTGTTCGCCCGCGATCCAGTCGACCATCCGCGTCCCGCCGAACCCGGTGACCATCCGCACGAAACGCCGCTCGTCCTCAACGATCCGCCCGATGATGGCGCTTTGGCGCCCGCGGGGGTGCGCCTTCATGGCCGCAAGAAGCCGTTCGGCATCGTCCGGCGGGCAGACGGCGATCAGCTTGCCCTCGTTGGCGACGTAGAGCGGATCGAGACCCAGGAGTTCGCAGGCGCTCTGCACCTCGCGCCGCACCGGGATCGCCGCCTCGTCGAGTTCGATGCCGATGCCGGATTGCTGGGCGATCTCGTTCAGCGTGCTGCCGAGCCCGCCCCGCGTGGGATCGCGCAGGACACGGGTCGAAGGCACCGCGGCGAGCATCGCCCCGACGAGGTCGCCGAGCGGCTGGCAGTCGCTCTCGATATCCGACCCGAACGAGAGGTTCTCCCGCTTCGACATGATGGCGATGCCGTGGTCCCCGATCGGCCCGTTGATCAGCACCACGTCACCCGGGCGCGCCCGGTCGCCGCCGATATCGATGCCCTCCGGCACGACGCCGACGCCGGCAGTCGTGATGTAGATCCCGTCGCCATGGCCCCGCTCGACCACCTTGGTGTCGCCGGAGACGATGTCCACGCCGGCCTCCCGCGCCGCCCTTGCCATGCTGGTCGCGATCCGCTTCAGATCGGCAAGCGGGAAGCCTTCCTCGAGGATGAAGGCCGCCGTCAGGTACAGCGGCACGCCACCGCCCATGGCGAGATCGTTGACCGTTCCGTTCACCGCCAGCGCGCCGATATCGCCGCCGGGAAAGAAGACCGGCGACACCACGAAGCTGTCGGTACACATCACCAGCCGTCCGCCCGGCGGCGCCAGCAGCGCGGCATCATGCCCGCGCTTCAGCGCGGGGCTGTCGAAATGGGCCTGGAACAGCTGCTCGATCAGTTGTGCCATCGCCCGCCCGCCGGCCCCGTGGCCCAGGTCCACCTGGCCGCGCGCGATGTCCAGCGGCTGCCCGGTCCGCGTCATGCGCGCACCGCCGGCTTTTCACCCTGCCGGAAGCGGCCATAGGTCCAGTGCGCCGCGCAGGCCCCTTCGCTGGAGACCATGCAGGCGCCCAGTGGGTTGTCGGGCGTACACGGATTGCCGAAGATGCCGCATTCGCTGGGCGTCTTCTCGCCGCGCAGAACCTCGCCGCAGGCGCAGGCCTTGTTCTCGCGCGCCTCCGGCAGGTCCAGCCCGAAATGCCGCTCGGCATCGAACGCGGCGTATCCGTCCCTGATCTTCAGCGCCGAGTGCGGCACTTCGCCCAGGCCGCGCCATTCGAAGCTGTCGCGCAGGTCGAACACCTCGGCCATCATCGCCTGGGCAACCCGGTTGCCGTCGCGGCTGACGCAGCGGGAATACTCGTTCTCGACCGCCACGCGGCCGTCATTCACCTGCCGGACGAGTTGCAGGACCCCCTGCATCACGTCGAGCGGTTCGAACCCGGTGATGACCACCGGCTTGGCGTAATCGCGAACGAACTCCTCGTAGGGGTCCGTGCCGATGATCGTGCTGACATGCGAGGGGCCGACGAAACCGTCGAGGAGGACGCTCCCCTCACCGCGCCCGTCCAGGATTGCGCGCATCGCGGCAGGGGTCAGGACGTGGTTGCAGTGGACGAAGAAGTTCGTCAGGCCAAGGTCGCGCGCCCGCTTCACGGCGACAGCCGTGGGGGGCGTGGTGGTCTCGAAACCGATCGCGAAGAACACGACCGCGCGGTCCGGGTTTTCCGTGGCGATCCGCAGCGCGTCGGTCACGGCATAGATCATCCGGATGTCCGCTCCCCGTGCCTTGGCCTTCATCAGCGAATCGAACTTCGAGCCCGGCACCCGCATCAGGTCGGCATAGGTGCAAAGGATCACGTCGTGCTGGGTCGAAAGCGCGATGGCGGCATCGACGAGGCCCGCGGGCAGGACGCAGACCGGACAGCCGGGGCCGTGGATCATCCGGATGTTGGCCGGCAACAGGTCTTCGATCCCGTAGCGGGCGATGGCATGGGTGTGGCCGCCGCAGAACTCCATGAAGCGATAGCTGCGTCCGGACCCGGCCTCGGCCGCGATGGCCGCCGAGAGCGTTCGCGCCAGCTTCGGATCGCGGAATTCCTCGACATATTTCATGACGCCGCCTCGGCGAAAAGCGCAAGCGTGCGCTCGGCCTCCTCGGGGTCCAGCAGTGACAGCGCGTAGCCGACATGGACGATCACGTAGTCCCCCGGCTTCGCCTCCGGCACGAGGTCGAGGCAGATCTCCTTGGTGACGCCTTCCAGTTCTGCGTCGGCAAGCCCGTCCTCGCGGATGCGGAGGATCCGTGCGGGAATGGCGAGGCACATGAGCACTATCTCCCTGTTGCTCGCTCGGCATGAAGTGCCCCGGCGACGGCCTGGCCAAAACTCAGGCCCGCGTCACCGGGCGAAAGGTGCATCGGGCTGAGAACCGTCAGACCGGCGGCTTCGAGCCGGGCAGACAGATCCCGCTTCAGCACCTGGTTGAGGAAGCATCCTCCGCCGAGGGCCACCGTGGCAAGCCCTGTTTCCGTGCGCGCGGCAAGGATCTGGTCTGCAAACCCCGCCGCAAGCGTTCCATGAAAGAGGTTGGCCCCTGGAATGGTTTCCATGTCGGCGAGACGTGCGAGAAGCGCCGAGAAATCGAGCACGCCGCCGGCCAGGGTCCAGCCATCGGTCATGACCTCCGGCGCGGTCGCGAGCGCCTCGAGCTCCATCGGCGCCTGGCCTTCGAAATCCGCGGCCAGGCGCAGGTTCAACAAGCCGCAGGCGGCATCGAAGAGCCGGCCGCACGAACTGGTCATCGGGGCGTTGACACCCTTGTCGAGTATCCGGGCGAGCAAGGCAGCATGGGGCTGATCGGCATAGCGCTGCGCGATCTCGGACCCGCGCCCGAGCGTCCACAGCGCAGCCGCGCCCATTCGCCACGGTTCCCGCGCCGCCCTGTCACCGCCCGGCTGCGGCAGGAGCGAAAGGTGTCCGATGCGCCGGAAGTCCGGACCGTCGGCAAGCAGCAGTTCGCCCCCCCAGTTTTCGCCGCCGGGACCGAGGCCGAAGCCGTCGAGCACCAGGCCGAGCACCGGCCCTTCGTGCCCGTGTTCCCATTGGGTGGCAAGAACATGGGCGTGATGATGCTGCACGCCGAGCAGGGGCACACCGAGTGCCGTGGCCGCGCGCGTGGAATGGAAATCCGGGTGCAGGTCATGCGCGGCGATAACCGGTTGCGGCCGGCCCCGAAGCAGGTCCGCGCAAAAGGCCTCGTAGCGGTCGACGGCTTCCAGCGTTCCGAGATCGCCGGCGGCCGGGCTGATCCGGGCAACGGTTCCCTCTATGTGGCAGAGGCTTGCCTTCAGGTAGGCTCCCATGCCGATCGCACACGGCAGTTCGCGCGGCAGGTCCAGGATTGTTTCGCTGCCCCGCGTCTCCGGCTCCGGGATCGCGGAACCATGCCCGGTGGTGTCCACTAGCAGACCTCGATTTCCCTGACCCGTATCTCCTGGCCTGCCGTCACCCGAAGCGGGAACCCGCCGCAAAGCGGGCAGGCATCCAGCAGCGACGTTGCCCGGACGTCCTTTTCGCAATCGTCGCACCAGGCTTGGCCCGGCACGCGCACGATCTCGAGCGGGGCTCCGCTCAACGGCGTGTTGACGACGACGGCGGCAAAACAGAAGGCGAGCGCCTCCGGTTCGACATGGCTGAGGTCGCCAATCTCCACCGTGACCCGGATGACCTTTTGCGCACCCGCACGGCGCGCATGGTCTTCGCAGATCTGAAGAACGCTCTCGGCCAGGCTCATTTCATGCATTCGGTCTCGTTCCAATCTCCCGACGAGGCTCGGCGCCCGGGCTCACAGTCCCGGATTCTGCATCGCCAGTAAAGTTGCAACCGGAAAATGCGATCCGGGGCCGGGAAGAAACGCATCCGTGGACCCGTTGGTTTTCGACAACGCATCGTGCGAACGTCGCGGTATCCGGATGCTCGAATTCGACGGGCGACAGGATTCCATCTTCCGTCCGTTCGATCGCCAGGGCGGGCACCACATGGACTACGTCGAGTTCATCGGCGAGTGCGCGGACCTGCCCTATGCCGAGTTCGCCGCCGAGATGCGCAGGGCCTGCCCCGGATGCTGGAATTCCTGGAGCAGGAGCGCATGGCGAGCCGGTGACCGGGCTCCCTAACCCGAACTGCCGGGCGCTCTCAGCGGGACAACAAAGGTCCCGCGCTCCAGGCTGGTGACGATGAGCTGGCCGGACTGAATAGCCATGAGCGCGCTGACCGCCTTGCCCTGTCGCACCTGGGCAGCGCCCGAGGTTGCCAGGGCTTCGGCCACGCCAGGCCCGTGCTCGAGGATCTCCTCCGAGGTGAACCCGGCCCGCAGCATCACGTGGGCCAGAAGCCCCGGCTCCACGAAGGTGGCTTCCCCGTTGACCACGGGCATCACGGTCTGCTTGCTCCGCGCGACATTGGGAGCCAGCGTCGCTGTGGTCGTGCAGCCGGTGACCGCCAGGACCGGAACAAGCGTGACAATGCAGGAAGCCAGCTTCGTCCTGGCGGCAGGCCGCATCATTCGATGCCCTCGACGGTCTTGAGGCGATCGAGCGCGGTCGCAAGCTGGTCGCGGTAGCTCGCCTTGTCGATGCCGGCCGGCGGCGCCAGGCGGCCATGGCCGGCTTTCGCGATGCTGCTCTGCGGATCGACGATCGTTGCGGTCACGAAGATCGCGACCTGGCGCGCCTGGTGATCCAGCTTGTCGGTGCGGAAGGCCCGGCCAAGCAAGGGCAGTTCTCCCATCGCGGGCACACCGGATTTGCCCAGTTGCATGCGCGTATCGACAAGCCCGGCGATGGCGGCCGTGCCTCCGTCCTTGATCCGCACCGTGCTGTGCGCCCTGCGCCGGCTGACCACCGGGTAATTCTTGTCGCCGCGCGCAATCACGTCGCTGACCTCGATGTTCATGTCGAGGGTCAGAAAGCCGTTCCGGCCGATCCTCGGCGTGATGCCAAGGATCGTCCCGGTCTCGATTTCCTTGAGATCCGACTGGACGTAGATCCCCTGCGGCGTCGTGATCGGGAAATACTCGGAGGTCGTGACGCGGATCTCGGCCTCCTTGCCATCCTGGGCCATGACCTGCGGGCTGGAGATGATGGTCGCCTCGTTGTTCTGCGTCAGCAGGTTCAGCGTCAGCGACAGCGCGTCGGTGAACGTGCTGTCCGGCGTATAGCCGATGCTGACCTGCCAGGGCCACTTGACGGCACTGCCGATCACCGTCCCCGCCGTCACCTTGGGAAAGGTCCAGGCGCCACCGAGATTGAGCAGGTTGGCGCGGTCGAGGGCAACGACGCGGGCGGTCAGCGTGACTTCCCGTTGCGCCACGTCGACCGCGGAAACGGAAGCGAGCACATCGCCGACGACGGTTCCGGGCGCACTGACCGAAAGGGTGTTGGTCGCTTCATCCGCCTGGATGTAGGCCTGCACGGATTTCGGAAGAAGGGCCATCGCGGACTTTGCCGTGATGTTGTTCAGCTTCACCAGTCGTGTCGGGTAGATGGCCGGAACATCGAAGGCACCGGGGCTGCGTGGCCGGTCAAGCGCGGCGATCTGCTCCAGGATCCGGCTGACCGTATCTTGTGGCGCCGTGATCGCAAGCGTGTTCCGGTCCGTATCGGGCCGCACGAAGCGCTGCAGACCCTCGGGGAGAAGGCTCCGCGCCGTGGCCGCACGCACATTGTCGAGCGTCACGAAGACCGTCCTCTTGCCGGAAGGCACGTCGAGTTTCGCGACATCGGCGACGATCCGGTCCATCAGCACGATTGGCGCCGTGACGGCCAGGGCATCGTTTTTTTCGTCGACGCGGACGAAGCGCTGCAATGTCGGCGGGAGGAGGCTCATGACCGTCTCCGCTTCCAGGTGCTTGAGCCGGACGAGACGTGTCTGCGCAACCGAGTAGAAATCGCCGGAGGATTCGTCAGCGCTGAAGACGAGGTAATATCCCTGTTTCCGGACAAAGTGATAGCCGGTGCCGGCAAGCAGAAGCCGAAGCGCCGACTCCACGCTGGCATTTGTCAGCTGGACCGAGACGACGCCCTGAACGCCGGGCTCGGCGATGATGTTCACCTCCGCTTGCGCGGCGACATCCTGAAGCGCCTGGCGCAGGTCCGTTTCCAGGAAGACGTTGTTGACGACCTTTTCCCGGTCCCTCGCGACCGCCGCCTGTGCTGCCATCGCGACCAGGACAATGCAGACAACCGCTCTTGCCAGATTCCGCCAACTCATGACCCCTACCCTCGCGCATTATCCCTGGCCGCTGCAGCCGCAGGGCCCTGTTTGTCCCCGTCAGCGATTCTCAGCCGTCAAGGTGATCCGGACAGTGCCCCTGTAGTCCCCGGGCTCGGCCGGACGGCCACTCGGCGTCCATGTCCGTTCGGCCACAAGGTAGATGACACCCGTCGTCTGCCCCCGGCGGCGAACCATGTCGGCTGTCAGTTCCCGCGTTCCGGCACCGTCGCGTCCGGGCAGCGTCGCGGTTCGGGAACGCCATGACCACGGCCCGTCCACATGTCGTCCATGACGCGATTCGCGGTCGTCCCGGCCTGCCTGCCAGTGCCGGTCACTGCCGGTCGCCGGAAACTCGACGATGATGTTGTACCCAAGCTTGCGCCCGCGCCCGTCAATGGCTCGCCCGAGGTAGCGGCCGCTGCGCAGCCGCTGGAACCGGTCCGGGCTCACGGACACCGTGGCGAGCGCATTGCCCTTGACGGTAAACGGCAGCCGGACCGGCGGGATCGCCGGCCACCACCATGCCTCTTTTCCGCGACGGCACTTGTCGTCCTCTTCCCGCGACAGACGCTGTCCGGACTGGCGCCGCTCGTTTCGCCGGCCGCAACGGACCCGATCCGGGACGTGAAGGACAAAACCGGGCCCTTCGGGAAAATCAATCTGGGCAATCGGATCGACAACCACTTCAACGTCCACGGACGTGCTGTCCGGCCCGGCGGTTGCTTCCCCGGAAAATGCCAGGAGGAAAAAGGCAAGCATGGCCATGGCAACGGACATGGGAAAGCCGGCCGCCGTGTGCCGGGCGCGCCATACGCTTGCCGGGCACTCCCTTGAGGCTTTCACTTTCCGGCGATGCGCATCGTCCCGTCTTTCCATCTCGACCAACCCCTCCGTCATTCGGCGCTGGCCGGTCCGGCAAGGCTGGTCGCGGCTTCGCTCCTGTCGCCAGCATTGTCGCGGATGTCGTTCGTATCGTTTTCGCGCAGCGTTGCGCTGGAAATGGTGTGGGTTCTGCCATCGGCACCGGTGACGTCCTCCGAGGTCACCGAAAGCACGAAGGTCCGGGTCACGGATTTCCCCGTGCCAACGCGAACATTGGCTGCCAGTCCGTAGGTTCCGGCTTCCAGACGGGAAATATCCAGTTTGCCACTCAAATTCCGCTCGCCGAGCGGCAGAAGCGGTTCGGGTTCGCCGGACAGATCGGCGTTTGCAAGGACTTGCCCATCCGCCGACACCACGGACGCACTTGCAGCGGGCAAGAAATCGGTATCCCCCGTGTTGATGATCTTCATCCGCAGAAACGTGTCTGCATGGTCGCCCTCGACAATCGATACCCCGTCTATGACCGCGTCCGGGTCGGGCTTCATCGTCGCATTGCGCAGGCGAATGGTGGAAATGGTCTCGCCGGCGCTCTGTCCGTCGGGATAGGTTCCCTGGAGCACGAGGTCGGCATAGTAGTTTGCATGCTCGACACCGGATTTCGGCACGCTGGTGACGACGCGAACATTCTGCCGGCCTCCCCCGGAAAGCGTGAAAGCGTGAGGCTGGATCCGCGTCCAGGGCTCCGCTGACAGTGCATCCCCGCTCAACTCGTCCCGTTTCACGCCGGCCAGGCTCCCGGGTGTCCGCGCAGCCATGGAGATCCGAACCGGGTCCGGGTTCGTGTTCTCGATGCTGAGGATCGTCGTCCGCGTGGCACGCGGAACGATGTCGACGTCGATGGTGCCGGGCTTCAACCGGAGCGTCGCGTCATAGGCGACCTGCGCCCCGGGATCACCCTGAAAATCGATCTCCTTGCTCAACGGCGGAACGCGGCGACCGTCAACGAACAGCTTTCCCTGAAGGCGGTAGGGGCCGGACGGCAGGCGTCGCTTGAGATCGCTGCCCAGCGTCAGGGTTACGCCCGGAATGATGCTCCGCTCGGCGACCGGAACGCGCGTCACGGTTCGCCACTGGTTCGCGGTCTGGCGTTCGATGGTCAGTTCACCCCGCACGCGTGAAATGGCCTGTCCGCTGTTGGTGATCTCCATTTCGGCGGTGGTCGTCGCTGAATCGGGATCACCGTCCCGATAGGTCATCGTCACGTCGCTGAGGCCGGTGCGGCTGATGATCGGCCGGCCGCGAACGCGCACGACAACCGGCACGAGGTATCGGATCTGGACAGCGACGCCACCGGGATTGTCCGGCGTGATGGACTCCGCGACGATGCCGGCGAAATAGTATCCCCGCGCCGAGGCAGGCGGCCTGATCGTGACGGAAACATCGGCTGCCTGCTGCGGACCGACGTCCACGCTGGTCGCTGAAAGCGTGGTCCAGGGCAGGCTTGAGGGTGTATCCGTCCTGCCGACTGCAATGGTCCAGCTTCCCTGCGGGCTCTCCGTCAGGGGAACGAGTTGCAGCGAGACCTGCTGGGCCTGGTCGATGGCCGTATTCAGGACCTGCAGCGGAAGAACAAGGCTTTCGTTCGGGGCAGGATTGGCGCGCAGCGTCATGGGGCGCACCGAAAAATCCGCGGCGAAAGCGGTCGATGCCATCGCGGCAAGGATGGCAAAGGCAGCGAGGCGTACGCAATGCCGCCAGGAATGGATGAAACGACGCGCCATCGTCATATGCCCCGCCAATTCCGACCCGACCCAGGAGGCGCCGGGTATCGGGATATCCGGCGCCTGCGGCCGTCCGTCAGCGGTCCTGGACCCGCGAACCAGCCGCAAGACTCCATGAAGCGGCGCCCGGAGGGCGGCCGCTCCATCCGGTGTCGCAATCACATTGCCGGAACCTGCGGGGCAATGGTCCAGGTCACTCTTGCGGTCGAGGTGCCCGGAAGGGCCAGGTTGCTGGGCGTGGCAACGCCGTAGACGACCGGCAGGAACGTCTTGGTGACCTGGGGCGTGGTGAACTGGGCGAATGTCGCCGAAGCACTGCCTCCGTTTATGTCACTGGCCGTGAAACGGAAGGCCGCCGGGTCACTGTCATTGTCGCTGGTCATGGCGCTGTCGACGATTGACGCATTCGCAGGATCCCGGAACAGCCAGAAGACAACGCCGTCCGGCAGGTTGCCGCCCGCAGCCGTCACAGAGACACTCAGATCGGCCGCGACGTTCTCCGAATGAAACAGGGACGCGGACCGCGTCGCCGTGTCGACGTTGTCGAATGGTTCGCCGTCGAGCGTCAATGTGAATCGGTTGGTGATCGTCGACACCTTGACGATGGGCTGAACGTCGATGGTGACGTCCACCTCGTAGCTCGATTGATTGACCTGGCCGGCCGCCAGGGCCGGCGCTGCCAATGCAACAAAAGATAGAGCCGCGGCACTGCGGATGAATGTCGATGCGGTCAGTTTTGCCATGAGAGTTCTCCTGTCTGGACTGGCGCCGAAACGGGCCGGCGGAAGACTTCCTTCGATGCGATACCGCATTCGGTCATCACGGCGCTCCTCAACGCCGTGATGACCCCCGTTCGCCTGGGCAGGCGCAACGTCCACGTTTCACGAACTCACCCGGTCGCCG
The DNA here is from genome assembly GCF_002727065.1 of Zhengella mangrovi. Lineage (GTDB taxonomy): Bacteria > Pseudomonadota > Alphaproteobacteria > Rhizobiales > Rhizobiaceae > Zhengella > Zhengella mangrovi. The sequence continues at coordinate 404,358 of NZ_PDVP01000003.1, forward strand.
CCCCCGGAACATCAAAGCGGGATCGTGAAAGCACTTTAGTTCTTCATGATATTATCTTGTCGCGCCATACCATGAACATGGTATGTCCATTTCCGGGATGACGCGGAGATAATGGACAATGCGATCCATGCTGGAGAAGGTCAGCCGGCAAGATGACGGATATTGCTCGATGCCTGGACCCTCACGCGAAACGGCCGACATAATACTTCTGGAAGACAGTCTTCCTCTGTTGCGGCGATTTGCCCGGATTATCGAGACCTGGCCGCACGGACGGGTTATCGGTGCGTTCTCCTCGGTCGAGCAGGCGATTGCAGCGATCGGGACGACGAAGGTGGACATTCTCGTTGCCGATCTGAACCTGCCGGATGGAAGCGGGATCGATGCCATCCATGCGCTGAGGTCCTGCCATCCGGAGGCCCATGCGGTCGTCGTGTCCGTGCTCAGTGAAGGGCCGACAGTTCTGGAGGCCATCAAGGCCGGCGCTTCGGGCTACATCCTGAAGGACGACACCTCGTTCGACTTCATCCATGCGCTGGAAATGACGCTGGATGGCAAGTCACCGATGTCCCCGACCATCGCGCGCCAGATCATCGAGAGCATACGCGGAGCCCCCGACCCGGCGGCACGGGAGTCGGCAGACCAGGTGAAGATCCACCTGACGCCGCGCGAACGGGACGTCCTGACAGCAATCGCGCGAGGATTTTCCTGCCGCGAGGTCAGCGAGATGCTCGGCTTGTCGGTTCAGACGGTGCCGGTCCACATTCGCAACATCTACCGCAAGCTGGATGCGACCAATCGCTCCGAGGCTGTCTTTGAGGCACAGCGCCAAGGACTGATCCAGCCGTGACCCTTGGCGGACTGAGCAGGACGGGCCGGGTGGCCCTGGCCATGGCCGGCATCGTCCTTGTTCTCGCGTTGTCCATGCTGCCGATACCCGTGCCGTCCCTGGACGGACCGGCAGACAGGAAGGTGAGCCAGGCATTCCTCGTGCAGGCCGACGGCACGGATGCCCTGGTGTCTCTGCCACAGCAGTGGGTATCGCCATACGGCAGCGTCACTGAACGCCATTTCCACGTCACGAAGCATCTTGAGACCAGGCCCGGCCAAGACCTTTTCCTCTATGTCCCCTATTTTGAACAGAAGCTTCAGGTCTTCATCGGCGGCCAGGTTGTCCACGACAGCACGAGGAACCGCCTCTGGGCCGGCCCGATGAGCTATCTCTCGGCTCTCGTCCGGCTTCCCGCCAAAGACCTGCGCGAGGGTTCGAACCGGATTGACATCAAGGTGTCGACCGGCCCCATGCCAAGCGGAACGCTCTCTCCGATTTACATCGGGCAGGCTGGCAGTTTCGAAGTGGGTTACCGCTTGCGCTCCCTGATGGAAGAACGCCTCAAGCCCATCTTTTTCGGCATACAGGCCTTCCTTGCCTTCATCAGTCTCGGTCTCTTCTATTATCGCCGCAAGGATCACGTCTTTGGCTGGCTGGGGGCGACCATGCTCTGCGCCTGTGTCCTGGCGAGCGGTATCCTGATGAGCTATGTGCCGGCAATCGCGAATGTCTTCGGCTACCTCTTCGTCACGTTCGCGCCATTGACCGGCTACTTTTTCCTGGGTTTTTCCCTCGCCTTGATCGGCCGGCGGATGCCTTTACTCCTTTCCCTGGTCACCGGAACCGTCATCCTGACCTCGCTTCTCGTCCTGATGATGCAACCAGCCTTCGTGCCCGGTCTTGGCTATGGCATGGCACTGCCGACGACGGTCCTTTTCATTGCCGCCTCGATGATCCTGGTGGTGGAGCACGCCCTGCGCGAACGGAACGCCGGCATTGGCCTGTTCGCCTTCGCCCAGGCGCTTCTTCTCTACGGGATGGGGCATAACATCGCGCAACGTCTGGGGCTGGTCGGTGACGGCTTCCTCATTTCGCAGACGACCCATTCGCTTGTCCTGATCGGAACCGTCGTCTTTCTCATGCGCCGTCAGGCCGTCACGGCCAACTCGCTCGACATGTCCGCACAGACCCTGCGCCTGCGCCTGGCGGAAAAGGAGGCCGAGCTCACCAGGTTCTACAACGAACAGCAGGCATCGATGCAGCAGCAAGCCATCGAGACCGAGCGGCGCCGTATCATGGCCGACCTCCACGATGGCGTCGCCGCGAACCTGGCGACGATCGTGGCCCTTTCCGAGAGTTCGGATGATGTGACGTCCGACATCCAGCGGAGCGCCAGGGATGCGCTGGTTGATCTGCGCCTCGTCCTCGATGCGCTGAGCCTGCCGGAGAGCGATCTGGGATATGCGCTCGGATCGTTCCGTGAGCGCTGCCTCCAGCCGCTCGACCGGCTGGGGATCGAGGTCAAGTGGTCGATGATGGATCTTGCCGCACAGCCGCCCTTGTCGCGCGAGGCGATCCTGAACGTCCTGCGCATTCTCCAGGAAGCCACCAACAACGCCGTAAGGCACGGAAATCCGGAAACCCTGCGTGTCGTCGCGCGGCGACATCCGGAGGGATGGACCGAGATCCGCGTCGAGAACCGCGGTGGCACTGCCTATGACCCGGAAACGGCAGGCTGCGGCATGGGGCTGGCCAACATGCGCCGAAGGGCTGCTTCCATCGGTGGATCGATCAACCTCGAACCGCTGCCGGGTGGCGCAATTCTCAGGCTTTGCTTCTGAAACGGGAACCGGCGCAGGCGGCCCCGGACAGGGCGATTTCCTCGCCCGGCAAAGTGAACGGGGCGCAAGTGGCCGTCATGGCGCTCCTATGAGTGCGAAGGGCGCCCAGTAGGACGGGTGGCGCTGCCACTCCGGCAGGCCGGGGTCGTCGATCACCGCCAGCACCGCCCGGCGCAGCGCCTGTGCATACCCGTCCCCGGGGTGCCGGGCACGGTCGGCGACCATGGCCGGGACCAGCCGGCTGGCCGCCTGCGAATAGACCGACCAGTGCGTGACCAGCAACGCGCGGCTGCCGGCATGGAAGAAGGCACGCGCGAGGCCGGACAGGCCCTCGCCGCCCGGCTCGGCTCCGGCGGCCGTGTTGCAGGCCGACAGCACCACGAGGTCGGCATTCAGCGACAGCGCCGCGATCTCGCTTGCGGTCAGCACGCCATCGTCCAGCCGGCTGCCGTTTGGCGGTGGCGTCAGGATCAGCCCGGGTTCGCGCGAGCCGATCTCGCCGGCCACGATGCCATGCGTCGCGAAGGAAAGCACGCGGTAGCGATTCAGCCGGCCGTCCGCATTCATCGCTTTGATCGCCGTTTCCGTGGCATCCCGGCCGGTGAGCAGCGCCCCCGGTTGTCCGCCCAGTTGCCGCGACAACGCCCGCAGTTCGCAGGCCGTGTCCGGCAGGCGAGGCAGGGCGCGCACAGCGGCCGTGTCCGCAACGGCATCGTCACCGCCTGCGGATGCAAGAAAGGGCACCGCGGACGAAGGCGCGGCGCGCAGGGCGGCATGTTCGCCTTCCCCGCAACGGGCCGGACCGCCATGGCCGATCCTCGGATCGCCGACACCGAGGAAGGGATCCGGTGCCGCGGTCGATGGTGCCGTGCGGCGTGCCAGCAGGAAGGATGCCAGCGACGGCACGACGGAAATGGCGTGGCGGCGGATGAGCCATGGCACGTCGGCGATGGTGCTGTCCCTGGCGACAGGCGCGGTGACGAGCGCCTCGAAGGGCAGCGGCAGCAGGTCGGCCGGCGGGACGATGATCAGCGTGTCGGCACCGTCGATGAGATCGGCCACCGGCGCGATGACATCGGCGTAAAGGGCGTGGCCGGCGGCCAGGTCGAAGCCGGGCTGGTCGTTTCCGGTCCTGCTGCCGCTGTCGCTCCCGCCAAGAACGCCACGGAGCCCCGGCGTTGCCTGTCCGGCGCATCCGGGGTCCGAGAGCGCCATCTGGCACCGGTAGACGCCGGCGCGCCGCACCAGCGCCGACCGGCTGACCTCGCGCATCGGCGCCCAGCCGGCCCTCTCGGGCGTGATCGCGATGACGAAATTGGCCGAGCCGTCCCGCTTCGCGATCCTGGCCGGGTCGATGGAGGCGAGAAAATGCGTCACGATGGCCTCGCCAGGCCGGAGCTGCGCCTGGATTGTCCGGACCGTGACCGGTGTCGCGGTGCCAAGGCCGAGGTCGCCACCGGTCCGGGCTGCCATCTGGTCATCGATGGCCGCCAGCCGGGCGCGGATGTCGTCCAGCCGCTGGCGCAGCACGCCAAGCCCGCTCCGTTCCGCTTCCGGGCGCGACAGCAGGCCGGTCAGCGCCGCACGCGACATGTCGGCCTCGTCGCGCAGGTCCTGGCGCTCGCGCAACAGCGCGGCCAGGGCCGGATCGGTCTCGGAAAGCCGTTGCGCAGCGCCCGACAGGGCCTTGGCCGAGGCATTGAGCTGCGTCCATCGGATGGCGTCGAGCGCCGCATCCAGCGCGCCCGGCTTGCCGAGCAGCAGCCGGTTCCAGGCGAAGACCTCGAAACTCCACGCCGACTCCGCCAGGTGCTCGCGGTTGACCGGGGAAACCCGGGCACGGACGATGGTTTCCAGCACCTGGTCGGCGTCCTCGTAGTCTCCGTCCTGGAGATCGGCGACGACGATCTTCATCCGCGCCTCGGCGAGGTCCGGGGCATCCCAGGGCAGCACCCGTTCGAAGATGGCCACCGCGTCTCCCGCCAGGTCCCGCGCCTGCGCGGTTTCCCCCAGCGCTCCGTGCAGGTCGGCCGCATTGCCGAGGCGCATCGCCAGGTCCGGACTGTCCTTCGGAAAGAACGCCCGCGCGATCGCGACGGCTTGCCGGCTTTCCGCCAGCGCCTCCCGCCGATGGTCCGTGTCGGCCAGGATGGTCGCCCGGATTTCGTGGAACTGTGCCAGCAGGGTCTCGTCATTCCACTTGAAGGCGCGCCGCGCCCGCTCGCCTCCATGCAGGGCCAGCGCCCGGTCGATCAGGTCGAGGGCCTCTGCCGGCTCGCCCATGTCGCGGTTCAACTGCGCCCTGTTGGACAGCAGGATGGCCCGGTCGCTCGGCCCGTCCGGCGTCACGCCCAGCGCCAGGGCGGTGGCATAGGCACTGTCCGCCCGCGCGTAGAGCGCCTTGGCAAGATCGAGCTCCCCTTTCTTCCACTGCGCCGATGCGAGGTCTTCCAGAACGAGGAAAAGCTGCTTCCGGCCCTCCTCCGTCGCGTCGAGTGCCGCGGCTGCGCGTTGCAGCAGATCGATGGCTTCGTCGCTTCGTCCCAGCGCCTGTTTGGCCGCGGCAAGGTTGCGATAGGCGAGCCCGGTGCGCGCGTCGCTGCCCGTGCCGGCCGCCTTCGCGAAGGTCAGACCGAGAAAGGCGTAATCGAGTTGCACGTCGGGACGCTCGCGATAGGCATTGAGCGGCACGGCATCGGCGAGCATCCCCGCCATGTTCTCGACATAGGCGCGCTGGGCGTCCGTCATCGCGTCCAGTTCGGAAATCCGCTCCAGCGCGGTCGCCGCCACGCGGTAGTGTCTGGCTCGCATGGCCTGCGTGTGTACCCGGAACCGGCTGGCGCTGATCGTCGCCCGGTCCGCAGGCAGGTAGGTCTCCGTCACGTGCGCCGCCGCCTGCGCCAGCGCCAGCGCCGCGTCCATGTCCCCGGCATCGAAGCGCGCGTCGGAGGTTTGGCCAGGGCCACGTAAAGCGCGCCGAAGACCGGTCGCAATTGGCCGGGATGGGCATCGAGCAGTTCGTCGAAGAGCCGGGCCGACGCCACGTAGTCGCCGGCCTGGAAATCGAAATCCGCTGCCAGGGACATGGCCTGCGCTTCGCCTGGCGTGCCGCGCGCGCCGGCCAGTGTCTCGCCGACCAGCCTTCGCGCCGCATCCATTTCGCCCCAGGTGCGCCGCGCCGCGACGAGATTGGCCACTGCCCGGAACCAGGCGTCACTGTGGCGCTGGCCCCCCTGTTCGAGAAACACCAGCGCTTCCTGCCACAGCGCGCGGGAGCGGTCGGGTTCGGTCCCGAGCCGGAACAGCACGTAGGCAAGGTTGTTCAGCGCATTGGCGAACTGTTGCGGATCGGGCGCGGCCAAGCCGCGGGCCAGGCTCTCGGCCTGCTCCGAAAACGTCCGGGCGCCGGCGAGGTCGTTGGCGGCCAGTCTCTCGACCGTCTGGTCCAGCAGCGAGCCCAGCGTCTCGTCAGGCGCGCTGTTGGCTTCCAGCCCGAGCCCCAGCACCAAGGCAAGGGCCAGCAGGAGCGTGCGCAGGCCCACGGGATCAGTTGGCGTAAAGCTTGGCCAGGGCAAGCTCCAGCCGCTTGGTGTCGATCGATTTCAGCGTTTCGGGATCGAGCCTGGATTCAATGAGATCGCGCGCCTCCGCCAGTGTTCGTGCCCCGGCATGGCGGACCAGCCTGAGCGCCATCAGCATGGCGTTTCCGTCGCACTTGGCCGGGTCGAATTGCCAGTAGCGGCCATGATCGCCCTTTTCCGCTTCCATGCCGCAGCGGTGTTCCGGCGGCGCATCGCGCCAGAACAGCGACAGGATATCGGTCAGCGCCGACGGATCGTTGGCGAAATAGGAGTGGGCGAGCATGTCGGCCCCGAGCGCCGACATTTCCACGCTGTCGACATCCGACATGGCGATGATTTCCTTGCCGCCCTGGCCGGCTCGCGGGGAATCGCCGTGCAACTGCCGAGAGATCGCGAGCGCCCAGTCGTTGTTGGAGGCATAGAGCGTGGTCCGCGCGGCAATGGGCCTGATGGTCTTCAGCATTTCCTGGAAGAGCCCGGCATCGAGATCGGGCGCGGTGAACAGGACCTGCTCGAACAGCGGCGGCTTGCCGCGATTTTCCACCGCGAGCAGTTCCAGCGCGTCGGTCATGGCCCGGTTTCCCATGGAATGGGCGATGAGGTGGATCCGCGTGGCACCCGATTCCGCGACGATCCGCTTCAGCACGGTAACGAGCTTGCGCCCGCTCTGGCGCACCGAGGCCGTGTCGGTGATGTAGGAATAGGCGTTGCCGCGCGAGGGCCAGGAGAACAGGAAGGGAATGCCGTCGAACTCCATGTCGTAGGCGATCTGGGCTGTCCGCTTGGCCGCATCGGCAAAGGTGACGTTGAACCCGTGCACGAAGACGAAGGCTTCCTTGCTGCCGGTCCGCTTGAGCTGGCCCCGCATGGCTTCGAACACCTTCGGCGACTCCGCCGGCGTCACCGATTGCAGGACGATGTGATGCTTCGGGTCTTCGCGGAAGGTGAAGCTGAAGATGGAGGCCTGCTCGATCTGCCCCGCCTTGTGGTTGAGCGGAATGGAAACCCGGGCGGTGCCGTATTCCAGGTCGCCGCGGCCGCCGCCATAGAAACTGCCCGGCAGGGACGTGTCGTCATGCGCCCGGTCGGTGGCGTAGTAGATATCGACCTGCGCATACCCCTTGTCCTGCAGCGTGGTGATGTCGCGGCCCTGGGTCTCGACCGCGATCTTGCTGCTCGCAACGGCGAACTCGTCGGCGAGAGCCTTCGCCCCCGCTCGGGTTTCGTCGTCGGGAGCATCGGCGGACAGAGCGGCAAGCGCGGTGAGGATCCTGTCGCGCACCTGTTCGAGCCCGGCTTCGACCGCGATCAGCAATCCCTGGCGGTACTGGTCGATGGCTTCGCCCGGCGCACCGGCGGAAACAAGCGCGGCACCTGCCCGGGCATAAAGCCAGGCCCGGTCGCCGGGCGGCGGCTGATGCTCGCCCAGCGCATCGGCAAGCGCGACCAGTGCGTCGGCGGCAAGGCGCCAGTCGCCGCTCTTTCGGGCCAGGTCCGCCAGCAGGTCCAGCAGCGCTTCCTGCAGGCGTGGATCATCTGTGGCGTCCAGCTGGTCGCGGACGAGATCCGCGGCGCCCGCCGCATCGCCGGCTTCCAGCCGGTCGCGAATGGCCAGTTCCACTTCGCCGATCGAAAGGGCTTCCGCGGCCGAGGCACCGCCGGGCAGCACGGCTGGCCCCAGCAGGACCGCCCCGGCCAGGACCAGGCAGCGCAGGAGGCGGGGCAGTGCCGACGCTTTCATGGGAAAGGCTCCGGTTGGCGACTGTTCAAAAGCTTATCAGAACACGATGCCAAGTCCATGACAGGCATTGCCCTTCGCAACCACAGGTCTGTCACGACGGCGGCAGGGCGGACCTTGCCACCACGCGCCAGGAATAGGTTTCAACCGAGACATTGCGCGCTGTCGCCGGCGCCAGGCCGCGCAGCGTCGGATCGGCCGTGTCCGCCGCTTCGAAGAAGGCAGCTTCGACCGGCAGGTCCGAGGCGGAGCGCAGCGGGCGGCGCACGTCGTCGGCCAGCGGCGAGAGGTCGAGCGGCGGGTGGCCTGTACGCGCCGGCGCCATGACCGCGATCAGCGTCTCCGGTCCGCTCGAACGCTCCGGGCAATCCGAGCAGACGGTCCACGACCGTTCCATCAGCGACGGCTGGCCCTGTTTGTCGCGGCCCTCCAGCCGGTCGTGAAAGACCGTGATCGAGAAATCGGAGGCAAGGCGGATGATGTTGATGTCATAGGCATCCGACGAGCCGTTGGTGACGCGAAGCGCCACCCGGTCGCATTGCTTGAGCCATGCGCCGTCGCCGATCGCCGTTTCGCCGTCGAGGTCGCGTTGCAGCGCCTGGCATTCGGCCGCGGGATCGTAGCCGGGCGCAGCCGGATCGGTATCCGGATCGGGCGCCCGCGCACGCTGCATGGTCAGCGTGAGATCGGGATCCTTGCGGAAGCTGAGGCGCCGTTTTGCCCCTGCGATGGTCATCCCGAGCCGGGCAACGGAAACCGCGCGTGCGGCACGCCTCAGGACCGCCGACAGGGCGCGCGCGCGTTCCGCGTCGTCGCCGGCCGGAATGGGCCAGTCCAGGGCAATGTCAGTTGCGTCCGCGCGCGCAAGGAGAAGCGTGCCGCTTTGCGCGGTGATCGCGACATCGGCGTCGCTGCCCGCCAGGCGCACCCGCGAGCCGGCCAGGACGGCCGCCGCGCGAACCAGCGCGGCCGTGTCTTCAGGTCCGTCGAAGGCAAACGACACGGCATTGTCCTGCCCCGGGCGTGCAAGGCGCGCGAACAGCGCTTGTGGATCGATCGCGCCAATGCCCTCGCAGGCCGCGGGGTCAGGCCCGGCGCCGCACGAAGGGTCGATGCCTTCGGCGAGACTGCTCAGCGGATCGGCCCGCGTCACCCGCGCATGGCCGACCGGATCGGCGTCGAGGCTGGCCTCGCGGTAGAGCGCCAGGATATCGCCCGCACGCAGCCCCTGCACCAGCCCGCCATCGATGCGGCCGGCCGAAATGGTGAAGGTCAGGCCTGCACCATCGGAGGACCCGGCCGTCGTTCCCGGCACCGGCTTCCTGCCCATCGTGCCTTCCTTCAGCGGCGTCTGGCGGCGGAACAGGCCGGGAATGCGCTCTCGGTTCATGTCCGAGAAGACCGACAGGAACAGCGTGTCGAAATCGTAGTCGCCGCCATCGGCGAGGCGGCTGGCGAGCTTCGCGGTCATCAGCCCGTACCAGCCGGTCTGGTCGGATGCGCCGCCCGACTTGGCCACGTAGTTCAGTTCCTGCGCCGTTTCGCCGGGCTGCGCCGCGTAGAAGGCTTCCACCGCGCCCCATCCCGGCGCCGGGTGCGACACCTCGAAGGGCTCGGTCCGTTGCGGCCAGGCGGTGGCTGCGGCGAGCCCGAAGGCGCTGGGCGGCACCCAGCGTGCCCGGACCGATCCGTCTGCCCCGCCCCGCAGCGCCGTGCCGGAACTGCAGCTGTCGACGATCAGCCATACGTCGGCGCCCGTCGCGCGGATCCGGTCCACCGCGGCGCCGATCTCGTCGTCGCTCAGCGCATTCGGGATGGTGCCGTCCTCGCCGAACCGCGCTTCCGCATCGGCGGGAAGGAACACCTCGTCGAGGCCGTCATACTCGTCGCCGCTGGCGTCCGGCTGCTGCGTCCCGTGGCCCGACATGAAGACGACGGCCAGGTCGCCCGGCTTCGATGCCGCCGCGAGGTCGTTGAACGCCGACAGGATCGCCGCATGGGTCGGCGGGCGGGACGAGGTCGAGGTCAGCGTGGTGATGTCCCCGATCCCGCGGGCTTCCAGCGCGGAGGCCATCAGCGCGACGTCGTTGCCGGGGCCTCTGAGGTCCGGTATGCCCTCGGACTGGTAGTCGGTGATGCCGATGAGCAGCGCGCGGGTGGCCGCCAGCACCGGCTTGGGTGCGGCTGCCAGCATGAACGCGGCAACCGCAAGACCGGCCAGGCGCCGGGTCGCGCCGGGCCGCCGGAACAATGCGCATTGAAGGACCATCGCGCCGTCCTGTCCGTTTCGTCGCGGCGATCATAGCGGCAAGTCGGGTGAACGGCACCCCGCCGCGGCGCGAAAACGGATTGTCAACGCGGCACTGCTGGCCGACGCGACGCGATCCTCCCCTTTTGGGCCGGTTCACTTGGCCATGCCGGTTCGCGCCGTTGTCGCCCCGTCGGCGACGTATCGGTCAGGCGGTGCCATCCCGGTCTTTCAACCACCTGGAAAACCGTTGCTGCGTCTCCTCGCGCGTCGGCGGGTAGAGGCCGATGATCGAGTGGCCGGACTGGACGCTTTCCAGGACGAAAGCCTCGAAGTCCTCCATGCCGGCGCATTCGTCGGCGATCTCGTCGGCCAGATGGGCCGGAAGCACCACCACGCCGTCGCCGTCGCCGACGATCACGTCCCCCGGAAACACCGGCGCATCACCGCAGCCGATCGGGATGTTGATATCCATAGCCTCGTGAAGGGTGAGGTTCGTCGGGGCGGAGGGGCGGGCATGATAGGCCGGCATGTCGAGCGCCCCGATCCCCTCGGCATCGCGAAAGCCGCCATCGGTCACCACGCCCGCGCAGCCGCGGACCTGCATGCGGGTGACCAGGATGGAGCCGGCGGATGCCGCGCGGGCATCCTTCCGGCTGTCCATGACCAGCACGTGGCCCGGCGGACACTGTTCGATCGCCTGGCGCTGGGGATGTGCCTCGTTGCGGAAGACCGAGATGTCGTTGCGGTCCTCCCTGGCGGGGATGTAGCGCAGGGTGAAGGCCTGTCCCACCATGTTGCCAGGCTTGCGCGCCACGGGGACCACGCCCTGGATCACCTGGTTGCGCAGGCCGCGCTTGAACAGCGCCGTGGCAAGGGATGCAGTCGAAATCCGCATGAGTTTCGACCTGGTGCTGTCGTTCAGGACATGATCGGTCATTGCATCCACCCTAGAAGATATCCGGTTCACGGACCGGGGCGCCGAAGCCCGTCTCGAGGAAATCGAAATCGCAGCCCTTGTCCGCCTGCTGGATGTGCCGGCTGAACATCCAGCCGTATCCGCGCTCGTAGCGTGGCTCGGGCGGCGACCAGCCTGCCCTGCGGGCGGCCAGTTCCTCGTCGTCGACGAGCATGTCGAGCCGCCGGTTCGGAACGTCGAGGCGAACGATGTCGCCATCGCGAAGCAGCGCAAGCGGTCCGCCGACATAGGCTTCCGGGCTGACATGAAGCACACAGGCGCCATAGGAGGTTCCGGACATGCGCGCATCCGACAGCCGGACCATGTCGCGGTAGCCCTTCTTCAGCAATGCCTTCGGCATCGGGATCATGCCCCACTCGGGCATGCCCGGGCCGCCCTGGGGCCCGGCATTGCGCAGGACAAGAACCGAGTCGGGCGCGATGTCCCATGTCTCGTCGTCGATCCTGGCCTTCAGTTCCGGATAGCTGTCGAAGACCACGGCCGGCCCTTCGCAGACGAAAAAGGCCTCGTCGCAGGCCGCCGGCTTGATGACCGCGCCATCGGGCGCAAGATTGCCTCTGAGCACTGCCAGCGATCCCTCGAAATAGACCGGGTTGTCGAGCGGGCGGATGACATCGTCGTTGAAGACCTCAGCGCCGGCGATGTTCTCGCCGACCGTCTTCCCGTTGACCGTGAGGCAATCCAGGTTGAGCCTGTCGCCGAGTTGTCCCATCAGCGCCGTCAGCCCCCCGGCGTAGAAGAAATCCTCCATCAGGTAGGCATTGCCGACCGGCCGCACGTTCGCGATCACCGGCGTCGTCCGGCTCTTGCGGTCGAGGTCGTCGAGGCCAAGCTCCACGCCGGCGCGCCGCGCCATCGCGATCAGGTGGATCACGGCGTTGGTCGAACAGCCTGTTGCCATGGCCACCGTGTTGGCGTTGTCGAAGGCGCCCGCGGTCAGGATACGGTCGGGCGTCAGCTCCTCCCCGATCATGGTGACGATCCGCCGTCCGCACTCGGCGGCCATGCGGATGTGGTTGGCGTCGGCGGCAGGAATCGACGAGGCGCCGGGAAGGCAAAGGCCGAGGGCTTCCGCGATCGCGGTCATCGTCGAGGCCGTTCCCATGGTCATGCAATGGCCATACGAGCGGGCAATGCCCTTTTCCATTTCCTGCCATTGCTGTTCGGTGACATTGCCGGCACGCCGCTCATCCCAGTATTTCCAGGCGTCGGACCCCGACCCCAGGGTCTGGCCGCGCCAGTTGCCCCGAAGCATCGGCCCGGCCGGCATGTAGATCATCGGCAGGCCGGCCGAGATCGCGCCCATCACCAGGCCCGGCGTGGTCTTGTCGCAGCCTCCCATCAGAACGACGCCATCGAGCGGATGCGAGCGGATCTGCTCTTCGGCCTCGATGGCGAGCAGGTTGCGGTAGAGCATGGTCGTCGGCTTGACGGCGCTTTCGCTGAGCGAAAGGCACGGCAGCTCGACGGGGAATCCCCCTGCCTGCAGGACACCGCGCTTGATGTCCTCGACACGCTGCTTGAAATGGCTGTGGCACTGGTTCAGGTCGGACCAGGTGTTGAGGATGCCGACGACGGGCTTGCCCCGGAAGTCCTCGTAGTCGTAGCCCATCTGAAGCACGCGGCTGCGGTGACCGAAGGAGCGAAGGTCATCGGGATCGAACCAGCGTGACGATCTCAGTTGGGCGGGTTTCTTCTTCATGTCTCTATCCAGTGAACTCGGTTGACGCCATTCCGCGTACGGTTTTCTCATGGTGACCGGCAACAGGCGAGGCCGCAATCCCGCGTCCGGCCGGTTGCCGGACATCCAATCTGCCATCTTTCCCTGGCATCCACGTGCCCTGCCCGCCCGATTGATGTACTAATATTTTACTTCTCGTGCAAGCGCGTTCCGGCCTGGCCCACCGCCCTGGATGTCCATGGCTCGAAGGGCTGCGGTACCGGGAGCCAGGGGCCGGAAGCCTATGCATGGGGCACCCAAAAAGGCTGGACGATGCCGGCCGGCATGTCGGCCGGCAGGTCGGCAAGAGCGAGGTACCCGCCTTCCTCTCCGATCGCCTTGGAGGTGATCGCGATGCTGCGGCCGTCCGCGCCGCCGAAAGCAGGTTTGGACGGCGACGCAAACGGCATCGGCAAAACGGTGGCGAGCCGCCCGTCCGGGTCGAAGACACCGAGCCGTGCGCCATCGGCGGCCGCGATCCAGTAGTTGCCGTGTGTGTCGAGGGCCGCGCCGTCCGGGCGCCCGCCAAGCTGGTCGCCGTCCACATACGCTGCGGCGTCGCCACCGGACGCCGGCTTGCCCGCGATCCGCCGGATCCAGACACGGCGAACGCCGGGATGGGAGTCGGAGTAGAAAAGCCGGTCTCGTTTCAAGTCTGCCGCCAACCCGTTGGGAATGCGCAGGTTTTTGACAATCATCTGCAGCATCAGGTCGGGCGTGACCAGATGGATGGCACCGGTATCGGCTTCGGCATCGAGTGCCATGGTCGATGCCCAGAGCCGCCCCGATCCGTCCACGGCGGCATCGTTGAAACGCTGTCCGGGCCGGTCGAAGGAAACAAGGCGCGCCAGGCCGCCTGTCTCCGGGTCGAATGCGAAGATGCCGCGTTCCAGGCCGAGGGCCGGCCGGCCTGACGCCAGAAGCACCACGAAGCCGGGATGTTCGGGCAGGTCCCAGCTGTCGATCCTGCCCGACGAGCGATCCAGGAAGAGAAGGCGCTTGCCCTCGATGTCGACCCACCAGACGTCATGGGTCACGGGGTCCCAGCACGGGCTTTCGCCGAGGAGGGTCCGCGCGCCGGCCTGGCGGATGATTTCAAGTGCAAGCCTCATTTCCCGCAATGATCGCACCTCCCCGGGAAGCGTGTTTCTGTGGTGGCTCCAAAACCGGTTGACACGGGATCATTGGCGTAATTATGATTTCAATGCAACTAAAATATCAGTTTGGGTTACCAAGCAGATTTCATCGGGAGGAAACCATGAAACGATTCATCAAGGCGCTTGGCCTCTGCGTCGCCGTGGCGGCCGGGTTCGGCATGAGCCTGCCTTCATATGCCGCCACGACGCTGAGGATCGGCACCGTCCTTGCGCCTGACGATCCGATGGGCCAGGGGATCGAGAAGTTTAAGACGGACGTCGAGGCCGCAACGGGTGGAGAGGTGGTGATCGAGGTCTTCCACAATTCCCAGCTCGGCGACACGACGGAGATGATCGACCAGGCTCGCGCGGGGGCCAATGTCGGCACGGTCACCGACGTGGCGCGGCTTTCGAGTTTCGTCCCCTCGCTTGCCATCATGTCGGCGCCGTTTCTGTTCGACACCTACGAGCAGGCTGACACGTTCGCCCTGTCCGACGAGTATCTCGCCTGGGGTGAAGAGCTGAAGGACAAGTCAGGCCTCGTCATGCTGGCGTCCAACTGGTACCAGGGTCCGCGCCACCTTCTGACTCAGAAGCCGATTGCCACGCCCGGAGATCTCTCTGGCATTCGCATGCGCACGATCGGGGCACCGGTCTGGATCGAGACGATCCGCGCCATGGGAGCCGAGCCGACACCACTTGCCTGGGGCGAAGTCTATTCGGCGCTGCAACTGGGCGCCATCGACGGTGCCGAAGCACAGCCGACGGCGATCAAGGGCGCCAAGCTCTACGAAGTCGTCAAGAACGTCACCAGGACCGGTCACATCCAGCTTGTCACCGCGCTGGTCGTGTCCGCCGAGGCCTGGGACCAGATATCACCGGAGAACCAGAAGATCGTCCGTGACCTCGCCGTCAAGGACGGGCGCTACGCCTCCAGATTGACCATCGAGCTGGGTGAAAAGGCCCTCGCGGACGTGGCGGCAAGCGGCGTTACCGTGTCCGACGTCGACCTCGCGCCGTTCAAGAAGGCGGTGTCCGGGGTTTATGGCATGCTGAACCTCGAAGCCGAAGCAGCCATCGTCAACCGTGTCCTCGGACGATGAATTCCTGATCCCCCAGGCGGCGCAGACAAGAAGAGGCGAAGCCCCATGTTGAGACGCGTTGAATTTGCCTGCGCCGCATTGCTCCTGGCCGCGGTCGTCATCCTTGTCGGGGTGGCTTCCGTGGCCCGGGCAATCGGCTCGCCGATCATCTGGTCGGTGGAAATCGCCCAGCTCCTGTTCCTGTGGCTGTGCGTCTTCTCCATCGACCTCGCCCTCCAGGACCAGCGGCACTTTGGCATCGGCCTGTTGCTCGACAATGTCCCGCCGGCAGCCCGCAACATCATCGAGATGGTCAACCTCGTGGTGCTGATCGCGCTCCTGCTCTATCTCATCCGCTATGCCTGGAAGAACATGATCCTGATGCATCCCCGCCTCGACGGCGCACTGCAGATACCGGGCTCCTACTTCCATGCCAGCATGGTCTTCGGTTTCGTGCTGATGATCCGGACGCTCTGCGCCAGACTGATCCGTGATTTCCGCAAGGGGCGCGCCGCCTGATGCTGCTACTCATCGCCTGCCTTTTCGCCCTCTTTCTCGTCAGCGGAATGCCCGTCGCCTTTGCGCTCGCCCTGGCGTCGATCCCGGTCTTCGTGCTCACCGGCACCATGCCGCCGACGGTCGCCATCCAGAAAATGGTGACCGCCACGCAGAGCTTTCCATTGCTGGCGGTTCCGTTCTTCATTTTCGCCGGCAACCTGATGAATTTCACCGGCATCACGGAGCGCCTGATCCGGTTTGCGCGGCTGCTGACCGGCTGGCTCGCTGGAGGTCTCGGCCAGGTGTCCATTGTCCTGAGCCTGATGATGGGCGGCATCTCCGGTTCGGCGGTTGCCGACGCCTCGATGGAAGCACGGCTGCTCGGGCCGAGCATGATCTCCAAGGGCGGCTATTCGAAAGCGGCCACCGCGGCCGTCCTGGCCTTCGGCTCCATCATCACCGCGACGATCCCGCCGAGCATCGGCCTGATCCTGTTCGGCTTCATCAACGAGGTGTCGATCGGCAGGCTGTTCCTGGCGGGCGTCGTGCCGGGCATCCTGCTGACCGTCACCCTCATGATCACCGCCTGGATCGTGGCCAGGCGCAACGGATACGCACCGGACCTCGCCGCTCCGCCAAGCCTTTCTGAACTCTGGAGCAGTTTCCGGGAAAGCCTCTGGGCGCTCGCCTTTCCGGTCATCCTGATCGTCGGCTTCCGCTTCGGCTTCTTCACGGCGACCGAGGCGGGCGCGTTCCTGGTCTTCTATGCACTCTTCGTCGGATTCTTCATCTATCGCGAACTGACCATCCAGAGCCTCTACGCCGCGATCAAGGGATCGGTCACCGATCTCGGCATGGTGATGCTGCTCATCATGATGGCCGCGGTGCTGGGCTATGCGGTGACGATCGAGCGCGGCCCGCAGCAGATCGCGGAACTGGTCACGTCGCTCACCGGGAATCCGACCATGATCCTGGTGCTCGTGCTCCTGCTGCTGCTCGTCAGCGGTATGTTCCTGGAAGGTGCCGCCAACATCCTGCTTGTCACGCCGATCGTGCTGCCGGTGCTGGTCAAGGTGGGCTATGATCCGATCCACATGGGCATTCTCATCGTAACGCTGATCAACATCGGCGGCCTCACGCCGCCTGTGGGGGTCATCATGTTCACCGTCTGCGGAATTCTCGATGTCAAGACCGGTCAGTTCGCGAAGGCTTCCATTCCATACTTCATCGCGCTGCTGGCTTTCCTGCTCCTGTTGATTGCCTTTCCGGCGCTTTCCCTGTTTATCCCGGGCCAACTGATGTAGGCCGTCATGTTCTGTTGCGAGGATTCCCCTTCATGAATGTCAGTTCCCTTTCGGAGGCACTGGTCAGAATGTCCGACGATCTGCTGGGTCCCGTTCAGCACGGCTCGGCGGCCGGGCGCGTCTATACGCGTCTGAGGAACCGGATCGTTTCGCTCGAACTCCTGCCGGGCGCGGTTCTGTCACGCGCCGAGATCGCCAGGGAAAACGAGGTCAGCCAGTCGCCGGTGCGCGAGGCGATCCAGATGCTGGAGCAGGAAGGCCTCGTCGTCTCCTTTCCGCAGTCGAAGACGCTCGTTACCAAGATCGATGTCGAGCACGCCCGGGAAACCCAGTTCCTGCGGCTGAGCGTCGAAATCGAGGTCGCCAAGACGCTGGCCCGAAAGAACGATCCGGAATTGCTGCTGCCGACTCGGCGCATCCTGCGGATGCAGAAAATGGCGGGCGAGGATCACGATATCTCGGAGTTCACCGGCCTTGACCGGCTGTTCCACCTTTCGCTTTTCAATGCCGCCGGCGTGGCGTCGCTCTGGCACATCATTGCCGGGCGCTCCGGACATATCGACCGCCTGCGCCGGCTCAACCTGCCGGACCCCGGGAAAATGGCAGCGGTCCTCGACCTGCACGAGCGCATCGTCAACGCGATAACCGAAGGCGATCTGGCAAAGGTGGAAGCGGCCATCCGCGAACATCTGTCCGGCACGCTGGCGTCATTGCCGTCGATCAGGAAATCCCACCCGGACTTCTTCCCGGAAGAAATTTGACCGTTGCAACGGGGGTGATCGGGTTCGCCTTGATTGGATTTTCTATCAAGTTTTAAACAAAGCATGGGTCGCCGCCAAAGTACTGATTTGATATTTACCCTAATTTGCAAATTTCATTGAATATTTTTGAATAATACGGGGAAATAGACGGAATACGACAAATTGGAAGCGGCTGTTCAGGAAGACAGGGCGTTTCAGGGACCATCCGTCTCCACCGGGAGACGTGCCCGTCGTCCGAGCGCATGCAACCCGGATCGTCGAGCACGGCGGACCAGAGACCTGCGAGCCGGAAGCGGAAGTTTTGAACATCTTCTCAAGATCATCAGGGAGCCGGATGTGAGACAGGACAACGCGATAGACACCAACGTCACAGTGCACGAGAACGCCCTTCCCGTCCCGTTGTTTCGCGATCTGCTCGACGCGGTGAAGATGATCGGGCGGGACGCGGCGGAGAAGAACATCAGCTACTCCACGACGTTCTGGTTCGAACGCGGGGCCGAGCCCACCAATCTGGCGGAGGTGGCGATCCAGAGCCTGCATTCCATGGTCGATCCCGGGGAAACCTGTGTCGGCGTGGAGTGGTGGCTGGGCCGCTTGAGGAACGGGAAAGGCCTGGGCTTTCACTTCGACCGGGATCTCGCGCTCCACAGGAAGACCGGCGAAACAATCTGCCCATTGCTCGGCAGCGTCTTCTACCTCAACGATTATCCATCCGCGCCAACGGTGATCATCGGCCAGATACCGGGACAGGACGGCAAGTCGAAATTTCCCGAGGAGCCGACCTGCAGCAAGGCAATCGATGCGGTTGCGAACCGCTACATGGTGTTTCCCGGAAACCTGCGCCATGGCGTCACATCGGACGAAGGCAAGCTGCATCTCGATCCCCGCGGACGGGACGATGAACCGGAGCGCCGCCTGACGCTTCTGGTCAACTACTGGCACCGCCGGCCGCTCGCGCCGATCTGCAATGATTACGACGGCAGCATTTATCCGTCTCTGCGGCGGGCCTTTGAAGAGAAGGCGATGCCGCCAATCGCGGTCCCCGCGTGATCCGGCGCGGGTTCCGCGCCATCCAGGGGAACGGACCGGCTCATGAATAGACGGCGGCTGGGAAACAGCGACCTCGAAGTCTCGGTTCTCAGTTTGGGATCCTGGCTCACCTACGGGGTGTCGGTCGATCGCGAGACGTGCCGCGCATGCATCGCGACGGCGTTTGACTGCGGGATCAATTTCTTCGACACCGCCAACATGTACGGCCGCGGTGCCGCAGAGACGGTCCTCGGCGACGTCCTCGCGGACTATCCGCGTCATTCCTTCCTGATTGGTACCAAGGTCTACTATCCGATGTCGAAAACGGATCGCGGCCTGTCGCGCCAGCAGATCCGGAAGCAGATCGATGCCTCGCTGAGCCGCCTGAAAATGGACTACGTCGATCTCTACCAGTGCCACCGCTACGACCATGACACGCCTCTGGAAGAGACGATGGAGGCGATGCGCGAAACGGTGCGCGAAGGCAAGGCCCGTCATATCGGCTTCAGTGAATGGTCGCCGCGCCGTATCCGCAATGCCGATGAATTCGAGGGGGATATCCGCTTCACCTCGAGCCAGCCGCAATATTCGATGCTCTATCGCAAGCCCGAGCGCGAGGTGTTCCCGCTCTGCGACCAACTCGGCATCGGCCAGATTGTCTGGTCGCCGCTGGCCCAGGGCGTTCTGACCGGGAAATACAAGGCCGGGAAGCCGCCGCCGGACGGCTCGCGGGGCGACATCCGGCAGTCCAGGTCAGGGCGGTTTTCCAGGCCCGAAGTGCTGGAGGCCGTCGAGCGTCTGCGTCCGATCGCGGCCGGCCTGTCGCTGACGCTTCCTCAGCTGGCGCTGGCCTGGGTCCTGCAGAACGAGAGCGTCAGCTCCGCCATCATTGGCGCCAGCAGCCCCCGACAGGTCAGCGAGAACGCGGTTGCTGCAAAGACCGAGCTTGGCGCCGAAACGATGAAAGCGATCGACACGGCCTTGGGTGAAGTCGTGCGGCGGTAGCGATCAGGCGATCAGCGGCAGGATTTGCAGGCAGGCCCGTTTCGCGGCCTCGGTCTGCCGGCCTTCGAGCATGGCGATCGTCTTTCGCATGGCTTCGCCCAGGTGGGCCGGGTCGAGCTGGCTGATTTCGCAGCCTGACCGGCGCGTGATCTCGACGTTCGACAATCTGTATTCCTGCGCACCGTAGCTGAACTTGTAGGCTTCGTTGCCGTGGCAGAAATCGTAGGTCGTCAGGCCGCGCGATATGGCCCGTTTGATGTTGTGGGTGTGCAGCAACAGGCCGACATTGATGTCCTGAACAGTCTCGTCGCGCCCGGCAACGATGAAGTAGACGTGGCCAAGCGTCCGGTCGACGATACTGCAAAGTGCGCCAAGAGGGGTCTTGCCGCGCCGCAATGTGCAGATCTCCACCGCTCCGATGGCATGGCTATGGGCCAGGACCTTGCGGTAGCTTGCGGTCGCGCGCTGGACCGAACCGCTTCCGCGAACCGGTTCCCAGCTTGCCTGCCAGAGGCCGAGGAGACTGTCCAGGTCGGCCTCGAAGGTCTCTGCGGTACTGTCGTTGATGACAAGGGCATCGTCGGCATCGAACTGGCGCCAGATGCGCCGGATTTTCTGCCGCGTGTTGGAACTGGTACAATTCTGCAGAAACGCGTCGAACCCGCCGGGCAGCTCGATCCGGGGGCAAACGAGATTGTCCACCGTGCCATCGTTGATCATCTGCGGACGGTCCGCGATGCGGTAATGGTCCGCCGGAAAGCGCTCGAGCAGCCGGTCGATGCGCCTTTTGCAGCCATCGTGCTTGAACTCGATCCGCGCCCAGGGCGTTTCCAGCAGATTTGCCGCAATGGCATCGATCGCCGCGTCCTCGTGCTTCGGATCGCAAATGAAGCCGGTATATTGCGCCCAGCCCAGCTTGCCGGCAGGCCCGAGTTCGGTCTTGAAGCTCTGGCTGCTTTCGCTCCATCTGGTGCGGCGTTCGAGCGGGAGAATGCCGATGATGCCGCCGTCAGCAGCCTGGGAATGGACCGTCAGGACCTTCCACCGGCCGGGCGGGTATGAGGCAAAAACCGCGTTGAGCCACGGCCAGGAAAGGAAATACCCGCTGTCAGCATCGAGCGCATGCAGTCGCTCCCACGATTCCCGGATCTCCAGAAGTCCGTCCCGGTCCTGAATCGTTCTGACTTCCATCCGCGCCTATCCATTCTGCGACCTTCGCCACAAAGTAATCGCGCGGGTTTAAAAAACCCTGAAATGGCAGGAATGCTGCTTTCAGTCACATCAGGAACGCAGCGCAGACGGTTTGTATTTCACATTGAAGTTCAATGACCGCGGCAATGAAGTCCCGTTTCCCCGACGACTGCCTTTGACCAGCCCGGCCGCCCCGTTTGAGCGATCCGGCGCGGCGGAAAGTCTTGCACTCTCGCCGGGCGTCATCGATCGACGGAAACCGGTTCCGGTTGATGCAGGCAGTCGATCCCGCGTCGGTCGCCCTCGAACACGGCACCCCCTGGTGCGGCCGGTCGCTCCTGGAATTGACCGTCTGTGTGCATCAGGCGCCGACGGCCTTCAGATCGGGGCCGCGCGTCTTCATGTGAAGCGTGCCGACAATGGCGAGGTTGATTGCAGCAGCGGTCGCGGCAATGGCGTAGGCGAGGGAATAGCCGCCTGTCTGATCGTAAAGGAAGCCCCCCAGGTAGCCGCCATTCGCGTGACCGAGCCATCCGAAGAGCGTGACGATCCCCATCGCCGAGGCGCGTCGCGACGGCGGCGTCAGGGCAGCCACGGACACCAGGACGCCCGTCATGACGCCGGCATAGCCGAAACCGTAGACGATGGCATAGAGATAGAAGTCCGACAGGTTGTCCAGAACGGTGAAGCCATAGACCATCAGACCCATCCAGGCTGTCGCGGTCATGTATGCCGGCAGCGCCCCGATGATATCGGCAAGCTTGCCGAAGGAAACGCGCCCGGCAATCGCCACCATCAGCATGACGAAGATGACGCTGCTGGCTTCATCGAGGCCGAACCCGCGATCCTGGATCAAGGGCACCAGGTGCATGAGCGGCACCGACATGCAGGTGCAGCAAAGCAGGATGGCGGCGCACATGGCTGGTATGACCAGCCTGGCGGGCGGATACCCCTCATCGGCGGCGCGTTGCGCTGCCGCACTTCCCTTGCCTGCCGATGGAGGCTGCCTGAACAGTGCGGCCAGCGGCAACAGGAACACCAGCATCACGATACCCGTCACGGCGAAGGCGCCGCTCAGGCCCAGGCCCTCGATGAGAAACGAGGAGGCGAAAGGCACACCGCCCTGCCCCAGGGCCTGGCCTCCGGAAGCGATCCCGATCGCCAGCCCCGCGCCGACGGGGAACCAGTTTCCGACAGCCGCCATGATCGGCGGAAATATCGCGGCAGCACCAAAGAAGCCGGCCAGGAACATCAGGGCATAGAACTGCCAGAGCGCCGTGGCGAAAGACGCGGCGATGTACACGCAACCCATCACGAGAATGCCGAACATGACCACCGGACGCGTACCGCGGCGGTCGGCCTGCCGGCCCATGAACAATCCTCCGGCCGCCAGCCCGATGATGCCCGCGACATTGATCAGTGCGATTTCCCCGCGATCCCAGCCGTATGCATTCTGCATCGGCACGACATAGGCCGACATGCCGTTCACGATGGATCCCATCGAAACCGCAAGGATCAGCGCAGAGATCGATATGATCGTCCAGCGATACGCTGGCAGTTCAACCTGCTTGTCCATGGTTCCCATCCCGTGATTTGTGTTTCTGTTTCTTCTTTCGAAGCACCCTGCGCCATGAAGACTTGACCGGAAGCAATTTCCCAGGGGCAATTGCAGCGAAAGTGAACACCGGCTTCGCGTCCGCAACTGCGCCAAGACAACACCATGAAGCATTGCAGGGCTTCATCGGACAGCGGAAACGACCCAGTAAAAAGCATACCAGATTTCCTGCTATACTGACATGGTACTTCACCTGCCGCTGCTGGCACCCCGGTTGCCCGGCCCGGAGACCGGATCCCGGCCTTGCAGTGATCGCTTTCCCGCTCCCCTTCCCTTTGCCCCCGGCAGCGGCCCGATGTGCCCTCGCTGTTGGCCATCTGACACGCCAAGGCTCGCATCGCGCATGCGCGGCAATCCAGTTCTGCAAATGAAGTGAATCCGCTACCATTTTTGAAGCGGGCGCCGGCCGGATCGAATTGCCGTCCCGCCATGCAGCGACATGCGGCGGAAATGTCAGCCGTATCGCGTTCCAGGCCGTGCGAAGCGATGGAGCCAGGCGCAACCGCCAACGGCCGTCATGCCGGCCGGCGCTTGCGCGCGATACCGGTGCGTCAGCACGCCATTCCCGCCTGCCGCGAGACAGGGGGAATTATGCCGCTGATCGCGGCCCCGTGTCGTCCTGTTCGAATCCGGCAGAGCCATCCCGGCGAAAGCGGAAACCGGTTTCGCCGGAATTTTGCAAAGACAACGGCATGGAGCATTGGCGTTTCAACGCAATGCGGAAGTGCTCTAGTCGCAGGCTTCCTTTGCATAGGCATCGCGCACCGCTCTGCCGTCGGTGCGATACTTGTAATAGTTCAGTTCCTCTTCCCAGCCGCTATCGTACGGGCCGTCGGCGGCACAGAACCAGCCGTTCCTGAAGTTCGGATAATCGTTCGTATCGACCACGAGCGGCGCCCCGATCCGGCGTCTCTGGCGTTCGGCGGAGTTCCAGTCCTTGTAGCAGCCGGCAATGATGTACGTGCCGCAGTCCTGCGCCAGCGCGCCAGTCGCCGATGAGAACAGGCCGGCTGGCGCCAGCATCGATACAATGAGAGCGGTCTTGAAAATCCCCTGCATTTTCGTTTCCTTCCCTCGCAACTCGAGTTGCAGCTAGAGGCAAACAGGTCGATATGGGTCGCACCTCCCGCCAGGTCCGATGGCGTTCGCATCGGAGTACCTCCGTGCCAATGCCGGCCGGGTGGCGTCCAGGCTCAATGCAGTTTTCAGGTGTCGTCGCCTGTCTGGACGACCGGTCTTCCTCCCCACAGTTGGTCCGCGACCGTGTTCAGGAAAAAAGGAAACCGACGCGGTCATGAACAAGTAGAACAAGCACAAGAAGAGTGGCACGGTTCACAGAAAGCGGCAAGTTGAGATTGGCGGGGAATGCTTCGGGCGAAGACATCGGGAATTTCCGCATGCCGCGAGATCATCGAGGTATCCTCATCGACGGCAAACTGCACCCATTCTGAAAAGCTCACTGGCGCGGCGCGCGGTTCACCGCAGGTCAGCCACTGCCCCCGAGGGGACCGTTGGAGACCACGCGAATCCGGTGTGCATTGGTCCGTTGTCGGTTTTGCCCGATGGACTGCGCGAGCGATCCCCGTGGCTCCGTCATGACCTCGTTTGCTGGCTCCCGCGCCGTCGCGAAAGTGCGGCTAGGCCCAGAAGTTTTCGTGCACGGTTGCCTGCCGCGGCCCGGCCGGCGTTTCCACTGTCAGTTCGGTGCCGTTGTCCCAATGGGTCATCCGCACCATGCCGATGGCGACATTGGTGCCGAAATCCGGTGACCAGGCTGCCGACGATACCCGCCCGACAATGCTTGTTCCGTGTTTGAGCGGCCACCAGCGGTCGCAACCGGGAACGGCCGGGCCGTCGATCGAGATGGCGCGGATCTGCTTGACCGGACCTTCCTTTGCGACACGCAGCAAGGCGTCGCGCCCGATGCAACCGATCGCCGTCTGCGTGTTGCAGAACCGGCCGAGCCCGCATTCATGCGGCGTATTGTCGTCGGTCATGTCGTTGCCGTATGAAAGCAGGCCGCTCTCGATCCGCTCGATCAGGTTGGGGCAGCCGGCATGTACGTCTATCTGCCTGCCAGCCTCCATCAGAGCGTTCCAGAGCGGCATGCCGAGCTCTTCGCCTTCGACATAGATCTCGAATCCGCCCTGCTTGGAGTAGCCGGAGCGCGCAACCACCATCTGGTGCCCCTGGAAATCGAGATGCGTGAACTTGAAAAAGCGGATCTTGCGCACGGCGTCGCCGAAGACCGCGGCCATCAGATCATCGGCACGCGGCCCCTGCACGGCGAGGGGCGACACGTCGGGTTCGTCCACCAGCACGTCGAGCCGGTAGCCATAGGCCAGCCCCTTGATCCAGTAGAGCAGGTCGCTGTCCGCGATGGATATCCACCAGCGGTCCTCCGCCAGCTTGACCGCAACGGGGTCATTCAGCATGCCGCCGGTCTCATCGACGATGGGCACGTAGTAGCACTGGCCGGGCAACATCCCCCGCAAGTCGCGGGGTGTCAGCAGTTGCGCAAGGCGTCCGGCATCGGGGCCACGCAGCTCGACCTGACGTTCGCAGGCGACGTCCCAGACCTGCACCGCCTTTTTCAGATGGTGATAATCTTCCTCCACCGACCGGAACACCGTTGGCAGGAGCATATGATTGTAGACCGTGTAGGCCTTGACGCCAGCGGCTTCCACACCGTCAGAAAAGGCGGTTCGGCGAAGCCTGCGCGAGGGTGAGAGCAGTGCCACAGCAGTTTACTCCAGTTCTTTGGCGCGATCGCGAAGCCGCAACTTCCGGATCTTGCCGGTGGATGTTTTGGGAAGGGTTTCGAGGATGGAAGTCTTGGGGGCTTTGAAGCTGCCCAGGCGGGCTTGGCAGAAGGCGATGCGTTCGCCTGCAGAGGCCACGATCGCTTGGCCCGGGTCTCTTGATGGGCCGCGAAGTGATGACGCATCCCGGTTCCGCCTGACCTAGCTGTTGGGCCGCACGCGGGCAGCGGTCTTGTTGGCGAAGGCTTCGAGGCGCGCGCGGGCGGCCGGCTGGGTGTTGACGATGCCGCCCACGAAGGCTTCGGCATAGGCGGCATCCATACCCGACATGTTGTTCATGTGGCTCACCGCGGAACAGATCGCGAAGTTCGTCAGCGGCAGGTTCTGCGCGACCTTTTCCGCCAGTTCCAGTGCCTTGGCGAAGCTGCCGCCGTCGCCGGTGATATATTGCGCCAGCCCCAGATCGACAGCCTCCTGGCCCTGGTAGACGCGCCCGGTGAGGATCATGTCGATCATGCGGTACTTGCCGATCATGTCCGATACCCGGATCGTCGCACCACCACCTGTGAATATCCCGCGTTGGCCTTCCGGCAAGGCGAAATAGGTGCCGGGGTCGATCACGCGCACATGGGCCGCGCTGGCCAGTTCCAGGCCTCCGCCGACAACCGCGCCTTTCAGCGCGGCAATGATCGGCACGCCGCCATATTCCATCTTGTTGAATGCCTCGTGCCAGCGCAGGCAGACATGCATGAAGTCTTCGGGGCTCCGGTCGGCTTTCCAGTGCTCAACCAGATCAAGACCCGCGCAGAAGTGATCGCCTTCCCCTGCCAGCAGCACGGCCTTGACGCCCGCCATCCGTGCGCCGCTGAAAAAGCGTATCAGTTCCTCGATCGTCGCCACGTCCAGAGCGTTGCGTTTGGAGGGGCGGTTCAGCGTGACGACATACAGGCCGTTCTCGCGCGCTGAAATCGAAAGTCTTTCATAGGTGTCGGGGTTCACGACGTCATTCATGGGTCGGGTCCTTTTGAAGGGTTGTTCGGGGAACGCCGCGTCCGGCATGCTTCCGGAGCCGTGCAGGATGCGTGTTTTCCCGGTGGCGCATCCGGGCAGGAGGTGCCACGAAAAAACTGTGCTTTGGCGATGCCCTCCCCCGCCGCCAAGGTCCCCCGCTATCAGGAAATCGACAGGGCTCAGGAATGCCGCGCCGGTTTCCCTGCGGCCGTTCTCCTGCATCCAGGCCGGCGCGTCCCCGGCCGGGGACCATGGCGCGATCTGCCTGCTGCAGGACGGGAGATCGCTCTCCGGCGCGGACAGGTTTTCCCCCGTGGGACAGGTGTTCCGCAAAGAACATGAAACCCTGTACGGACGCTTGAGAGGGCATACCTGGTGTCCCGGCAAGAACTATGGTTTCACGTCATTTAGCCGCTGCGAAACTTGCCAATAAGCTCATTTCTTGCCAATTTCCTATCTGATCACGCCAGACAATGTCTTCCATGACCAGTCACGACCCCACTTATCTGACGACCGTATCGGCGGGTTTCATCCAGGACTGGCTTGATGCGCTGAAGTCTCGATGCACGCCGGAAACGATGACGTCCCTGCTGGAGCGCTCAGGTCTGCAAACCGGCCCCATGGCGTCCAATCAACGCGTCACGCTGGAAGAGATCGCCCGGCTTTATCAGCTTGCCGCGCCAGAGACCGGCGATGAGATGATGGGACTGTGGAGCCGCCCGATCCGGCCCCGCGCCCTGCAACATCTCGTGACCGTGCAGCGCGAGGCCAGCAGCCTGATCTCTGCGCTGTATCGGTTCTCGACGTTCTGGAACCTGCTGTTGGATGATTTCCGTCTGGATCTGCGGAACGGGCCGGCGGAGACGGAACTGGCGTTGGTCCCCTGCTCAAGTGAAAACCACCCGCAGCGATTTGGTCACATGCTGATTCTGAAACTGGCGCATGGGCTCCTGTCCTGGCTTGGCGGGTCGGAAACGAGCGTGAAAGCGGTTCGCTTTGCCTTCGCTCGTCCGGATTTTGCCGCAGACTACGCGGTTGTCTTTCCCTGCCCTGTCGAGTTCGACGCACCGCGAACCAGCATCCATTTCGATCCGCGCCAGTTCAACCGTCCGATCACCCGCAGCCCCGCTGAGGCATCCGTGTTCCTTGAACGCGCGCCGCTCGACTGGATCTTCACCGGTTCGCGCGCACATACAAACAGCCTGCGCGTCCGCGCCTTTCTTTACGGGGCGGCATGGCGGACCAGCCAGCTTCCGGATGCTGCCAGCGCCCTGAAAATGACGCCCCGGACGCTGAACCGTCGCCTGAAAGAGGAAGGCACATCCTTTCAGGACATAAAGGACGCATTGCGCCGTGACATCGCCATCCGCGCGCTTCAGCAAGGCACGGAGAGCATCGAGCAAATCGCTTTCGACACCGGCTTTTCTGCCCCGGCGAACTTCCACCGCGCCTTTCGCAAATGGACCAACCGGACGCCCGGATCCTACCGGTTATGAGGTTGGGTTTCGAAACAACGGAGCCTTTCGGCGGGTGATCTGTGAGTTGCTCCCCGATGGTTGGACAGATTTCGGCGTAATTTGAGCTACTCTCTGCGCCTGCTGGCCGGGTTGGTTTTGATATATTGCCTGCCAATAATTCACGGCAGGCGGTTTGCGGCCGAGGACTTCGCCTTGTCACGCAACAGGTCGCGGCGGTTCAGTGCCTCTCCAAGGCGAGTGCGATTCCCTGTCCGCCACCAATGCACATGGTCACGAGGCCAAGGCGTCCGCCGGTTCGCGCCAGGAAATAGAGCGCCTTGACCGCCAGAATGGCGCCCGTGGCACCGACGGGATGGCCCAGTGCGATGGCGCCGCCGTCCGGGTTCACCTTTTCCGGATCCAGGCCGAGTTCCCGGTTGACCGCCAGGGCCTGGGACGCAAATGCCTCGTTGGACTCGATGACATCGAAATCCGCCAATGACAGTCCCGTCCGCGCGAGCAGCGTTCGCACGGCGGGGACAGGCCCGATCCCCATGATGCCCGGTTCGACGCCGGAATGGGCATAGCCGACGATCCTGCCGAGTGCCGTCTTTCCCGTACGCCGGACGTAGTCGCCGGATGCAAGGACGACCGCTGCGGCACCGTCGTTGATACCGGAGGAATTGCCGGCCGTGACAACGCCTTCTTTCCTGAAGACCGGCTTGAGGCCTGCGAGCATGTCGAGGGTCGTGTCCGCTTTCGGATGTTCGTCGGTCCTGAATTCCACCATGGTCCGGCCGGAGCGAACCTCGACCGGAACGATCTGCGAAACGAAATGACCGGCGGCCACCGCACGGGCGGCGCGCGTCTGGCTTTCCAGGGCAAACGCGTCCTGGTCGCCACGGGAGATGCCGTATTTCGTAGCGACGTTCTCGGCAGTGACGCCCATGATGCCGTTGCCGAACGGATCGGTGAGAATTCCGGTCAGGCCGTCGATCATGCGCACATCGCCCATTTTCTGACCGAACCGCCCCGCCTGCAGGTAATGCGGCGCGCGGCTCATCACCTCGGCACCGCCAGCCAGGGCGACATCGGTGTCGCCGAGCATGATGGTCTGCGCAGCCGAGACGATGGCCTGAGCACCGCTGCCGCAAAGACGGTTCAGCGTCATCGCCGGCGCTTCCTTCGGAATTCCCGCCTCGATGGCCGCGACCCGCCCGAGATACGCGTCATGCGGACCGGTCGGAATGACATTGCCAAAGACGACGTGACCGACCTCATCAGGCGCGATCGATGCACGGCGCATCGCCTCCCCTGCCACCACCGCGCCAAGCCGGGACGGCTCTTCCCCTGAAAGGTTTCCGCCGAACGTGCCGATCGCCGTTCGCGCGCCAGCCAGAATATGGACATCCTGCATCATCGTCTCTCGCTTCTTGTCCTGCCCGGGAAGATGGTCCCCGTTTCCTTCACGCGTATACACCTTGTCGCCCGGGATCCGTTCGACCGGCACCGGGCTTCATCCGGACATTTCCCGTTCGAACAGGCATAGGCCATTGTCAATGACCCTGCGATCGCCGACATCCGCCCGGAAATGCACTGTCGGGCCTTCCTGCCAGATCGAAAGCGAAAGCGTCTCGCCGGGAAAGACGGGGCCGGTGAACCGGCAATCCATCGTGACGATCCTGTTCTCATCCGGGTCGGCCAACCGCATGAGCGCGCGGCAGATGTGCCCATAGGTCGACAGTCCGTGCAGGATCGGCCGGTCGAAGCCGGCCGCGCGGGCAAAATCGGGATCGACGTGCAACGGATTGTAGTCGCCGGACAGGCGGTAGATCAGGGCAGCTTGCGGTGAAATCGGCAACCGTGTTGTGCTGTCGGGTCCCCGGTCGGGCACGGCCAGTGGTGCGGGCGCCGGCAGGATCGGCCCTCCCAGCCCGCCGTCTCCACGGCAAAAGGCCGTCTGGGTGACCGTGGCAAGCAGTTTGCCCGTTGCTTTGTCGGCGATGTCGCGCTCACTGACCACAAGGCTTCCACGGCCCGGCCCCTTGTCATGGATGGCAACGATGCGGGGTCTTGCCGTGACGGTTGCCGCGAGCGGCAGGGTGTCATGGATGACGAACCGCTCCGATCCATGCACCGTGCGCAGGAAATCGAGACCCGGATCGAGGTCGCGATACCAGAAACCGGGATAGGCCAGCGTCACCGCCATGGCCGGGATGGCAACCAGGTCCTTCTCGAAAGCAAGCCGAAGGTCGAGGGGATCGAGCGGATCGCACCCCGCTCCCACACCAAGCGCGTAGAGCATCGTGTCGCGCTGCGTGTAGGTCTGTTCGAATTCCGGGAACTCGAACGACATCAGGTCGTCGTAGGCCGTCATCAACGCGAGACCCTGACCGCCCGCCCGAGAAGGTAGCCGGCATCGACGGTCACGAATTGCCCGGTCATCTTGCGGCCGTCGAGAGCAAGGAAGACCGCAGCGTCGGCGATGTCATCGGGCGAACAGACGCTGCCGAGCGCCGATGCCGCGGCGAAGTTGTCACGGATCGCCTCGTATTTGTCGGCGTCCATTCCATTGAGAAACCAACCGCTCTCGATCAGGCCCGGCAGCACGGCGTTGACCCGGACTTTCGGCGCCAGCAACCGGGCCAGCGCCAGGGTCAAGGAATTGAGTGCACCCTTGGAGGCGACGTAGGCCAGCGAACTGCCGTTTCCGTTCACGCCGGCAATGGACGAGATCGTGACGATGGCGCCTGCCCCGGACCGTTCCAGGTGCGGGGCCGCGGCCCGCGCAAGCTGGTGCACGCCAATGACATTGGTCGCGTAGACCCGCTGGAAATCCTCCGCATTCTGGGCGTCCAGGTCTGTCATGGTCGTGAACTGGGTGGTGCCGGCACTGCAGACAAGGATGTCCAGGCCACCCCAGGTCTCGACCACCCTGGCGACCATCGACCGGCAGTCGGCGTCGCTGGCCACGTCGCCCTGCAAGGCCATGACCTCGCCACCCTCCGCACGGCAGGCCGCGACAACTTCTTCCGCCGCCTCGCCGCTGCGCCGGTAGTTGATCGCCACGCGGCATCCGCGGCGCGCGAGATGGCGCGCGGTCGCCGCGCCAACGCCGGTTCCTCCGCCCGAGACGAACGCCACCTTTTTGGTTTCGGTACCCGGATCGACCGTCATTGTCACAGCCCCATGTAAGCCGACTGGATCGCCGGATCGCCGGACAGTTCGGAAGACGGTGCGGATCGCACGATGGCGCCGTGGTCGAGAACATAGGCACGGTCGGAGACGCCGAGCGCCTCGGAGACGTTCTGTTCCACCAGGACGATGGTCAGGCCCTTCTTGCGCGCCAGTTCGCGGACCAGTTCGAACACCTGGTGCACCAGCTTGGGCGAGAGACCGACCGACGGCTCGTCAAGCATGATCAATTGCGGCTGGCCCATGACGGCCCGCGCAATGGCACACATCTGCCGCTCGCCGCCGGACAACGAGCCTGCCCATTGTTTCTGGCGCTGTCGCAGGATCGGGAACAGTTCCATCACCTCGTCGAGCATCTCGGAGAAGCGCGCAGAACCGCGCTGGCTGAAGCCGCCCATTTCCAGGTTCTCTCGAACCGTCATGAAGGGAAAGAGGCGGCCGCCCTCCGGCACGAGCGCGAGCCCCCTGGCCGGCAACTCGTGCGCCGCCATGCGTGTGATGTCCAGATCACCGAGCCGGATGGTGCCTTCGCGGGCCGGGTTCACGCCAGCGATCGTATTGAGGAGCGTCGTCTTGCCGGCCCCGTTGGCGCCGACCACGGCGACGATCTCCCCGGCTGCAGCATCGAAGTCGATCCCCTCGATCACCGATGCCTGGCCATAACCGGCGTGCAGGTTGCGCACTGTCAAGGAGATGCTCATGCGTGCTGCCTCCCGAGATAGGCTTCCACGACATGCGGGTCGGAAAGCACATGGTCGGGCGAACCGTCGGCGATCAAGCGTCCGAAATCGAGGACGATGACACGGCTCTGGAAGGCCCGGACGACCTTCAGATTGTGCTCGATCACCATGATGGTGAGCCCTTCGCCATTGAGTTTGCGCACCAGGTCGATGACGCTTTCCACTTCCTTCTGGTTCAACCCGGCCATGACCTCGTCGAGAAGCAGGACCGAGCAGTCCAGCGCCAGGGCACGCGCGATCTCAAGCCTCCGGCGCTCGCTGAGGGTCAGTGTGCCGGCCTTGATCCCGGCGCGCGCCCCGAGGCCGACCATGTCGAGCACGTGCATGGCATAGTCGGCTGCTTCGGACAGGTTGTTCCGCTTCAGGAAGGCGCCGACCATGGCGTTTTCCAGCGTCGTCAGCGTCGTCAGCGTCTTGGAAATCTGGAACGTCCGCCCGAGGCCGAGCTTGGCTCTTGCGTGCGGGCGCAATCCCGAGATGTCCGCTCCGTTGAAGATCACCCGGCCGGCGCTCGGCGGATACTGGCCTGTGACGAGGTTGAACATGGTCGTCTTGCCGGCTCCGTTCGGGCCGATGATCGATAGCAGATCGCCCTTGCGCAGGTTGAAGGACACGTCGTTGACGGCCACAAGGCCACCGAAACGGCGGGTAAGGTTCTCGACCGAGAGGACGAAACCGCTCATGATCGCGCCCCCCTGTAGCGTTCCCAGGCCCCCTGGAGCGCGCCGAAGATCCCCCGCCGCATGAAGAGCGCGAACAGGACGAGAAGTCCGCCGAGGATGAGAAGGTTGATGCCGGGAATGGTACCCCCGAGCGTTGCGCGCAGGTAGGACTCCAGCGGGATGATCAGCAGGGCTCCCAGCAGCGGACCGTACAGTGTTCCGACGCCGCCAATCAGCGCGATCAGCAGGAACTTGACGCCGATGTCCTGGATGTTGAGCACCGTCGGCGGATCCACGAACCGGAGATACATGGCGAAGAGCGCGCCACCGATGCCGGTGAGTGCGGCACTGATCGCCATCCCGGTGAGCTTGACTTTCAGCACGTCGATCCCCGCCGCCCGCGCGGCATCCTCGTCGAGGTGCACGGCCTGGAGATAATAGCCGAGGCGGCCTCGCAGGACATAGGCAGCCACGACAAGGCTGATGAGGAGGAAGCCGACCATGATGATGGCGTAGGGCAACCGGCTCGTGAAGACCATGTTCACGAGGCCGGCCTTGAACGGCAGCAGCATCCCGCGCGGCCCGCCGGTCACGCTGTCGAAGTAGGTCGCCAGCACGAAGGCAACCTCGTTGAGCGCGAGCGTCGCGATGGCGAAGAATGGCCCCTTGAGCCGGAAGGTCGGCCAGGACACCGCGACCGCGACGATCGATGCGAGGATCATGCCCGGAATCAGCGACAGCCAGGGCGAAACCTGCCAGTGAAAATAAAGGTTTGCCGTGGTGTAGGCGCCAATGGCGAAGAAGACGCCATGGCCGAGCGAGAACTGGCCACCGAAACCGCCGATGATGTTCCAGCTCGTCGAAAGGGCAGCAAACAGGAACGTGTAGGCCATCATGTTGAGGATGAACGGGTCGCTACGAAACAGGAAGAGGCACACCGCAAAGAACAGGCCGATGGCCGCGATGCGCCCGAGTTCTGTTGCGAAGGTGGTAACCTTCGGGCGGGCGGTCCCGCCGGCGCCGGCGCCGGCCAGGCCGGCGGGCATTGCCTGAATATCAGTCTTGTTCACGAAGCCCGACCTCCTCTGCACCTGCGATTCCGAACAGGCCGCCCGGGCGCACGATCAGTACCGCGATGAAAACCAGGAACCAGATGGCGTGCTTGAGTTCGGGGCTGAGGTAATAGCCCGCGAAGGCCTCGATGAGGCCGATGATGAAGCCGCCGAAGAAGGCGCCCCAGACGCTGCCCAGGCCGCCAAGCACTACAACAGCAAATGCGGCAAGGATGAAGTTGCCGCCGATCTGGGGCGAAAGCGTGTAGATCGGTGCCAGCAGGACGCCGGCGAGCCCGGCCAGGGCGGCGCCGACGCCGAAGGTCAGCATGAATGCCAGTTCGACATTGATGCCCATCAGGCGCGCCGACCGGCGGTCCTGTGTCACAGCGCGCACGGCCTTTCCATACATCGTGC
Organism: Zhengella mangrovi; assembly: GCF_002727065.1. Classification (GTDB taxonomy): domain Bacteria; phylum Pseudomonadota; class Alphaproteobacteria; order Rhizobiales; family Rhizobiaceae; genus Zhengella; species Zhengella mangrovi. The sequence continues at coordinate 438,211 of NZ_PDVP01000003.1, forward strand.
TGTGCAAAAACCAGTTGGCTCCGATGGCAACGACAATGACGGTCGCGAGCACGATCAGGCGGGACAGGTTGACGTTGATGTCGCCGACCGAGATGACAATCCGGGACAGTTCGCTGTGGACCGAGTAGCCGGTTCCCCGCGTGATGGCGAGGACGGCGTTCTGGAACAGGATCAGCAGCCCGAAGGTCGCGAAAATTTGCATGAATGGTTCGTTCTGGAGCGGCTGAAGGACGAACCGCTGGATGATCACACCGAGCACGAACAGGCAGGGCACGACGACCAGCGCCGAAACATAGGGATCGAGGCCCAGCAGGAACCAGCTGAGATAGGCGCCGTACATGCCGAGCATGACCAGTTCGCCCTGGGCAAAATTGACGATCCGGACGACGCCGAAAATCAGGTTCAGGCCCATGCTGACGAGGCCGTAGATACCGCCCAGCAGCAGTCCGACGATGACGATGTTCAGGAATGCCGCCATGGCAAAGCCTCTCCTTGCAGGAAACGCGGCGGTCCTGTGAGGGACCGCCGCGACAGCCGGGACCCGGCTCAGTTGCCGATGTTCACCATCTTGTTGTCGCCGGCCGCATCATCCGGGAAAACGGTGATCTGCTTGCCGCCCTGCCACTGGATGACAGTCGGGAAAGCCCGCAGGTTCTGCTTGTTGTCGTCGAACTTCGCACCGAAACCGGTTTCGTAGGTGCGAAGCGGCTCGTCAAAGCTGCCAAGGACTCCGGCAACGGCTTCGGGCTCGGCGCTGCCGGCCTTGTTGATCGCCGACGCCATGATCTTGAAGCCGACGAAGGCTGCCATGCTTTGCGGAGCAATCGGGTCTTCCCCGTACTTGGCGCGGTAGGCTTCCAGGTAAGCCTTCGATCCCGGTCCATAGGCTTCGGAAATGTCCGGACGCGGATAGGACACCACCAGCAGGCCTTCGAGACCGTCGGCACCCATGGCTTCCAGCGTCTCCTTGGTGTCGCCGGTTCCGACGAAGACCGTTGCCTTGGGCTTGAAGCCCTGATCGCGCGCCGTGCGAAGCAGCAGGTTGCCATCCGGCACGTAGCCCGTCTGCACCCAGATGTCCGGGTTGGCGTCGCGGGCGCGCAGGACCGAGTCGGTCAGGTCGATCGACTTGTAGCTGTGGGCTCCGATGCCCAGCACCTTCACGCCGGCGGCTTCGAGCCTCTCCTTCTGGTGCTCCGCGATGGATGTGCCGTATACCGATTCCTCGTGCTCCAGCCACACGGTCAGTTCGCCTGGCTGCTTGCCGAGCTTGGCCGCCAGGGAATTGAGGATCAGGTCAATGGAAACATCGGCAAAGGAAACCGAATAGGGACCGGAGCGGATGTAGTTCGGCAGACCGCGCTCGGTCAGGTTGGTCGCCAGCGCATTGGTGTCCCAGTACAGCTTGTTGTAGTTCAGCGCCGTCTCGCTCGCCGCGCCGGCCACGGCGCTGAGATAGGTACCGATGAAGGCGTCCGCGTTGTCGCGCGTTGCCAGCCGTTCGACGGCTGCGATGCCTTCCTGCGGATTGGTCGCGTCTCCCTTCAGGATCTCGATCTGCCGACCAAGGATGCCGCCGGCCTTGTTGACCGCATCGGCAGCCAGTTCATAGCCGCGGTTGACCTCGCCGCCATAAAGCGCCAGCGGGCCGGAATAGGGGTTGATCGTTCCGACCTTGAAGGTTTCCTCGGCGGAAGCTCCGCCGGGGACGGCCAGGCAAAGCGCCATGGCGGCGCCGGCAAGTGCTGCACGTCTCGTCAGTTTCATCATCGCATTTCCTCCCTTTGTAAGCCCGCTTGGGGCAGGTGCTACGATTTCCCGCTGCCGGTCGCGTCACCGGTCAGTCGAAACCTTGGCAGTTGCCGGTCCATGTCCTCCTCGAAGACCAGCGCAACGCGTCTGCCGATGACATCCGTATCGTCAGGCATGTCGATAATGTTGGTGATCAGCCGCGGCCCCTCGTCGAGATCCACCAGCGCCACGTTGTACGGCACCCGATCGCGGTATCGCGGATCGAAGGCCACGTGGAACACCACCCAGCTGTGAACCGTCGCGTTCCCCGATGCTGCATGCCAGTCGAAGTCGTCCGACCAGCAACGGGGGCATTCCGCACGGGCCGGCAGCCAGTTGTTGCCGCAATGGCGGCAGTGCTGGAAAGTCAGCCGGTGGGCGTCAAGCGCCTGGCGGTATGTTTCCTGGGGCGTTTCGCCCGGCGCTGCGGCGCCGGCCTGGCTCATTGCCCCAGGATCAGCGTCGAGTGCGTATGCATGATCCCTCCCTGGTTGCTGACGATGCACCTGGCGGCATCCTTGACCTGGCTGGTCGATTGTCCGCGCATCTGGCGCACGCCTTCGAGAACGAGTTGCAGGCCAGGCATGCCGGTTTCGGACAACAGCCCTCCGGACGTGTTGAGCGGCAAGGCGCCATCGTTGCGGAAGCCGCCGTTTCGGGCCAGGTCCGTGAGAGCTTCGCGGCTGCCGAAGCCATAGGATTCCAGCGTCATCGCGACGGTCACGGTGAAACAGTCGTAGATCTGCGCACAATCCATGTCGCCCGGCCCAAGCCCGGCCATGCGGAACGCCGTCTGAGCGGAGACATCGGCCCGCGTTTGCGTGAGGTCGGACCTCAGCGTGACATCGGAAGAGCTGTTGCCCTGCCCGAAACCCAGCACCGGCACGGGGGCCTCGACACCCAGTTCGCGGGCTTTCCGTTCCGACATCACCACCACGGCCGCGGCACCGTCGGAGATCAGGCAGCAATCGTCGCGGCGAAGCGGTTCGACCACCCAGGGCGCGTTGGCATAGGTTCCCGCATCCAGCGGCATGCGAAGCTGTGCATTCGGATTGGCGGCACCGTGGGTGCGGCACGCGATCGCGATCTCGCGAAACAGGTCTTCGGCGCCGGCGAACTCGTGGAAATAGCGCTGCGCGATCATCGCATAGCCTGCCACGACACTCGACCAGCCGAAGTCGGCGGCATCGCCCCAGGGTTTCTCGTAGGCCTGGCGGGTCCCGGTCTTCGGGTTGTCGGCGAGCGTCACGAGGACCACCTCGCACTGCCCGGCCTCGATGGCCATGGCGGCGATGGCGATCATCGAGATGTTCGAGGCGCCCCCCTGGTCGAAAACGCCACCGAACCGCGGCTCGAGTCCCATCGCCTCGGCCAGCGTCTGGCCGTACATCATTTCCACGCGGGACGTGGGAACCTTGACCAGCAGCCCGTCGATGACATCCTTCTCGATCCCGGCGTCGGCGACCGCCTTCCGGCACGCCTCCATGTTCAGCGAGATGGTGGAGCGGCCGGGCAACTTGCCGAACGCGGTCTGTCCGATGCCTGCAATGACAGCCTTCGCACCCATCAGATCGCCCCCTTCTTCTCGAGGTCGGCGAGTTCTTCCGGTCCCAGGCCCAGCCAGTCGCCGTAGACCGTCCGGTTGTCGGCTCCGAGGTCCTTGCTCGGGTGGAGCGTATCGATCGCCTGTCCGTCGTATCGCATCGGGCTGGCAGGCAAGACGAGCTCCCCCAGCGCAGGATGGTCGACCTCGCGCAGCATGCCGCGCGCATGCAGGTGCGGGTCGTGAACCACTTCACCGAGATCGCGAACCTGCGCACAGGGCACCCGGAACCGCTTCAGCCGTTCATCGAGCTCGGCGCGGGTGAACTGCTGAGTCCAGGCGCCGATCGTCTCGTCGACGAATTCGATGTTATCCACGCGGGCCTTCAGGCTGCCAAGGCGCGGATCGTCGTCAAGGTCCTCCCGCTCCATCGCCTTGAGCAGCGATTTCCAGTGGGTTTCGCTTACGCAGATCAGGGCCAGGTAGCCGTCAGCCGCCCGGTAGACATTGTAGGGCGCCTCGGCCATGCCGCTGTGGCGATTGCCGGTCCGCTGCGTTGCTGCGCCGCCGCTGCCAAAATAGAGGCCAAGGGCCGAGGACAGCGAGGCATAGACCGAATCGAACATGGAAACCTCGACAAAGCGCCCCTTGCCGGTCCGCTCACGGTCGAAGAGCGCCGTGGCGACCGCGCCGTAGAGGTGCACGCCGCCGAAGAAATCGGCCACGGCGGGCCCGGCCTTGACGGGCGGGCGGTCGGGATAGCCCGTGATCGACATGATCCCCGACATGGCCTGGACCGTGAGGTCCATCGCCGGGTAGTCGCGGTACGGACCGGACCAGCCGAAACCGGAGCCGGCTGCATAGATCAGGCGCGGATTGAGTCTCAGGAGACGGTCGGGGCCCAGTCCCAGCCGGTCCATCACGCCCGGCGCGAAATTTTCAAGCACCACGTCGGCGCGCTTGATCATCGTTTCCGCAAGCCCGCGACCCGCCTCGCTCTTCAGGTTCAGCGTGACGAATTCCTTGTTCGAATTGAGCATGGCGAACGGCACCATGGCGCCACCGACGGCACCCCGCCGGCGCATGTTCTCGCCGCCCTTCGGCTCGATCTTGATCACCCGCGCGCCGGCCATGGCCATCAGGAACGTCGCGTAGGGTCCGTTGTAGATCTGGCCGAAGTCGATGACCGTGACGCCATTCATGGGCAGGTTCGATTGGCTCATGTCATCGGCCCCTGAACTGCGGCTGACGCTTTTCGGCGAAGGCCTTCGGGCCCTCGGCGGCATCCTCGGAGAACATCAGCAGGCGATTGACCACCTGTTCGAAGCGCAATCCCGTCGCCAGCGGCATGTCGCGCGCCCTCACCGCCAATTCCTTCGCGGCCTGGGTCGCCAGCGGCGCATTGGCAGCAATCCTGCGCGCCACCGCCATGGCCTCGTCGATCAGGCGGTCAGCCGGCACCACGCGGTTGATCAGGCCCCAGCGCGCTGCTGTGTCGGCATCCATGGAACTGCCTGTCAGCACCATTTCCATGCCGATGGCATAGGGCAGTTGCGACAGCACGCGCTGCGTCCCGCCATTGCCCGCAATGACCCCGCGCTTCACCTCGGCAAGCGAGAATGTCGCATGCGGTGCCGCGATGCGGATGTCGGTGCCAAGCAGGAGGGTCATCCCGCCGCCGACGCAATAGCCGTTGACGGCCGCGATCACCGGTTTCCAGACTTCCAGCCCCCTGTTGAGCAATTGGTCCTTCTGCGTCAGCCACATTTCCTCCAGGCCCGGCGGAGCGGCCACGAAGCTCTTGATGTCGGCACCCGTCGAGAAGGACTTCTCGCCGGCGCCGGTGACGATCGCGACCCGGATCTCGCTATCGTCGCGCACGCGCTGCCAGGCCTGTGACAGGCCCTTGTAGTGCTCGTCATCCATCGCGTTCAGCCGCTCGGGACGGTTGATCGTGATCAGCGCAATTCCGTCATTGAGCTCGAAGTCGATGGACATCGCTCACGCTCCCGCCGAGCGTTTCGCATTGCCGCTCAGGAGGTCGCGCGCCACGACCATGCGATGGACCTCCGACGGCCCTTCGCCGATCCGCTTGATCCGCATTTCCCGGTACCAGCGCTCCAGCGGCATCTCGCAGGCGACACCCAGGCCACCGAAGATCTGCATGCAGCGGTCGACGATACGCCCGGCCGTTTCCGTGGCGTAGACCTTGCAGGCCGACGCATCGATCTTGATGTCGTAGCCGAGATCTGCGCGCCAGGCCGCCTGGTAGACGAGCAGCTTCGCGGCACGCAGTTCGATTTCCGAATCCGCGATCATCCACTGGATGGCCTGCTTGTCGGCCAGCGGAGTCTTGAAGGTGTGTCGTTCCCTTGCCCAGTCGATGGCAAGGCGCAGTGCAGCATCAGCGATCCCGAGGGTTGCTGCGGCATAGGGAACGCGGCCATGGACAAGCCAGGTTTCGGCCAGTTGGAAACCCTGCCCCTCTTCGCCGATCCTGTTTTCGACCGGAACCCGGACATTCTCGAAGGAAAGTTCATACGGCGAATAGGACCGGATGACGGGTATGCGCGTCAGGGTCAGGCCAGGCGAATCCTTCTCGACGATGAACGCGGAAATGTTGCCGCGCTGCTTTTCCGAGCCGGTCCTGGCAAACACGACCCCCCAGTTCGCCTGGCTGGCACCGGAAATCCACACCTTGGTCCCGTTGAGGACGTAGTGATCGCCGTCACGGACCGCGCGTGTCTGGATGGCCCTGGCCGGATCGGAACCGCCGGACGGCTCGGAGATGGCAACGAAGGTCTTGTCGCCATTCGCGACGACCGGGTCGGCGTATTTCGAGATCTGTTCGGGCGTGCCCTTGTAGATGATGTTGGGGGGATCGAAGCCGAAGGCGCCGCAGGCGGGAATGTAGGCGCCCATCCGGCATTGCGCGGCCTCCTCGGCGATCACGCACTGGGCCAGCAGGTTCAGACCGGCGCCGCCATGCTCGGCTGGCGTCTGGACATACCAGAGACCGAGATCGCGCGCTTCCTTCTGCAACTTCCTGAGAACGGGCTCCGGCAGGGTGTAGGCATCGTGCTCGACCCGGTCCTCCTCAGGGATGACCCGCTCCTTCATGAAACGCCGCGCCGTGCTGCGCAGCATTTCGAGTTCCTCGGGCATTTCCCAGGCACCCAGACTTCCGGCCCCCATAGCCTCCATCCTCCGATCCATCATGACCTCGTCCTTGCTTGCCGCCGCATTGGGTGCGACGGTCCACTTGTCCAACAGACTTGCTGATCGACATCCGAGTGTCAAGATATTATCAGACCAAACGTATATTAAATTATCGGACCAAAATAATTGACCTCTTCACGCATCGCGATTATGGTTCGGCCCATGACGCCCAACCGCGCGGCCATCGAGGCCGGCAGTCAGGCTGGTCAAATTCAGGCAAACCAGCTGGCCGCTGGTTTTTCCAAAGGAGGAAGTGGCCGTGTCAGACGTTGTCGGGATCGATGTCGGAGGAACCTTCACCGACCTGTTCTATTCGCGCGACGGCATCCACGCCGACCGCATATGCAAGGTGCCTTCGACGCCCCATGACCCATCCATCGGCCTGCTCGATGCCTTGAAGACCGCCGATATACCCTGTGACGACCTGTCCCTGATCCTGCACGGCACGACAATCGCCACGAACGCGCTGATCGAGCGCGTCGGCGCCAGGTGCGCCCTGGTGACCACGGCCGGTTTTCGCGACGTACTGGAACTCGGGCGCCGGGACCGGCCGGATTTCTATGGTCTGACCGGCAAGCAGAACCCGCTGATCCCGCGCAACCTGCGCTTCGAACTGGACGAGCGCATGGACTTCCGGGGCGACGTGATCCGCCCGGTCGACAGCCGTGCCGTCGAGGAACTCGGCCAGCGCCTGAAAGGGGAAAATGTCGAGGCCATCGTTGTCTCGTTTCTCCATTCCTATGTGAATCCGGCCCACGAGGCGGAAGTGGCTTCAATCCTCGCCGGGATCAACCCCGACTGGGAGATCGTCACCTCGGCAGAGATCAACCGTGAATATTATGAGTTCGAACGGACCAGCACGGCCGCGATCCAGGCCTTCCTCCAGCCGCTGATCAAGAACTATTCGCGCAAGCTGCTGGAACGGCTGGGCGAGTGGGGCTTCCGGCGCCAGACCCTCGTCATGCAGTCCAATGGCGGCCTGGTGCCGGCGTCCCAGCTCGGCCACCACGCCGCCCATATCGTGCGTTCCGGGCCTGCCGCAGGCGTCACGGCGGCTGCGCGGATCGCATCGGAAGCCGGGTTCGACCGGGTGATCACGGGCGACATGGGAGGCACGAGCTACGATGTCGCCGTGGTGATCGACGGGGAACCGGAAATCGCGCCGAAGACCAATCTCGATTTCCGGCTGCCCTTGCGCGTGTCGATGATCAACGTTCACACGATCGGTGCGGGCGGCGGCTCGATTGCCTATGTCGACAGGGCCGGCATCCTCAAGGTTGGCCCCCGCAGTGCCCGCGCGCGTCCGGGCCCGGTCTGTTTCGGCCACGGCGGTACCGAGCCGACCGTGACAGATGCCAACGTCGTCCTGTCCCGGATCAACGCCGACGATCCGATCGGCCTCACCAACCTGACCCGTCTCGATGTCGAAGGCGCGAGGGCCGCCATCGGCAGGCTCGGCGAACAGATCGGCCTCGGGGTCGAGGAGACCGCCGAGGCCATTCTGGCCATCGTCAATCAGAACATGGCCGGGCGGACGCGCCTGCTGTCGATCGAACGCGGATACGATCCACGCGATTTCGCCCTCGTCATCTTCGGCGGGGCCGGTCCGCTTCACGGCGCCGCCATCATTCGCGAAGTCGGCATCAAGACCATGATCGTACCGCCTGCGCCCGGAGTGCTCTGTGCAATGGGGTGCGTTGTCGCCGACGTACGCTACGACGTGTCTCGGACGCTCGCCCGGGCAACCTCGAGCCTCGAGCCCGGCGAACTTGACGCCGCGATGCGCGAACAGGAAGCCGAGGGCCGCGCTAAACTCGAAACGAGCGGCGTCACTGTAAAGTCGGTCCTCGTCCGCCACTTCGCCGAGATGGCCTATTCGGGACAAATCCATACGCTTCGCGTCCCGGTCGAGGAGGGCTGGGACACGGCACGGATCAACGATGCCTTCGCGGAAGCCTATCGCACGGAATACGGCAACACGCTGGGCGACATCGCGACCACCATCGTCAGCCTCCGGACAGTTGTCGAAGGCCAGCGGGAGCATGAGAAGCGCCAGAGCGAGCCCCCTGCCCCCCTCCCGGCACCAGAGCCAGCGGCCCGCCGTCCGGTGCACTTCTCCCGGTGGTGGGACACGCCGGTCTACCAGCGCCAGACACTTCGGCCCGGCGCCGTCATCGAAGGCCCCTGCATCGTCGAGCAGTCCGATACCACGATCATCATCGAACCGGGCATGACCGGCCGCATCGACGCATTTGAAAACATCCTGGTGGAGGTCGCCTGATGGATCCCGTCACTCTTGCCGTCGTCCGTGGCGCACTCGAACAGATCGCCGACGAGATGGACCTGCATCTCATCCATGCGGCGATCTCGCCGATCATTTCCGAAACAAACGACTGTGCCCACGGCATCTTCCTCCCCGACACCGGCGAGACGGTTGCCCAGGGGCGCTTCGGACTGCCGGTCTTCCTCGCCAACATGCAGTTCACGGTGCAGAACCTGATCGGGCATGTCGCGACGGAGGGCGGCTTCCAGCCTGGCGACGTCTGGATCATGAACGATCCCTACCGCAGCGGCACCCACCTCCAGGACGTGGTGCTGGTGGCACCGCATTTCGTCGACGGCAAGCTCTTTGCCCTCCTGGCCAGCACAGGCCACTGGATGGACATCGGAGGCAGCGTTCCGGGGGGGTGGGCACCATCGGCGCAGGACATCCATACCGAGGGTCTCGTCATTCCGCCGGTCAAGCTCTACGAAAGCGGGACGCTGAACCGCGCACTGGTATCTATGTTCACCGGCAATGTCCGGCTTCCAACCGAGATTGAGGGCGACATGTTCGCCATGGCCAACGTCTTCCACGTCGGCCGCCGCGGACTGGATGCCCTCGTGGAGAGATACGGAAGCGAAACGCTCGCGGCGTGCATCACCGAGATGAACGACCGGTCCGAACAGCAGATGCGGTCCTATATCGAGGAAATCCCGGATGGGACCTATTTCCACGAAGACTTCATGGACAACGACGGCATCGTAGACGAGCCGATCCGCATCGCGCTGTCCCTCACCGTCAAGGGCAGCTCGCTGCATTTCGATTTCTCGCAATCCGATCCCGCCGCTCGCGGCCCCCTGAACCTGGCGCGCTCCACCACCCAGTCGACCTGTTTCATCGCCTTGAAGCACATCTTCTCGGAAGTGCCCGTCAACGGCGGCGCATTCCGCCCCACCAGTTTCGACATTCGCGAAGGCTCCGTCGTATCGGCGGCCTATCCGTCTCCAGTGAGCGGCTATCTGGAACCGATCGGCCGGGTATTCGACGTCGTTCTCGGCGCGTTGGCGCAGGCCATCCCGGAGCGGACGCCGGCGCCGGCCTTCGGCACGGTCGGAGTCGTGACGGCCGGTGGCAGACATCCCGATACCGGAAACTACTTCGTCGCTGTCTTCCCCTACCCCGGTGGCTATGGCGGGCATTCGCATGGCGATGGCCTCGTCAACGGAACGCCGCCGGTCTCCATGGCCAACTTCATGTCCATCGAGGCATCCGAGCATCGCTACCCGCTGCAATTCGATGAATATGCATTGCGGCCCGATTCCGGTGGCGCCGGCAAGTTCCGGGGCGGCTGCGGCACACAGTACAAGTTCCGCGCGATGTCGGAATTCGTCGTTTCGGTTCTCGGCGACCGCCAGGACCACCTGCCCTTCGGGATTGCCGGCGGCGAACCGGCTGCCCCGAGCATCGTGCGCTTCGGCATCGACGGCAAGGACATGCGGCCTCCCATGCGATCCAAGGCCGAGAAGCAGAAACTCAGGCCGGGCGACTGGCTGTTCGCGGCATCGCCTGGCGGGGGGGGATTTGGGAATCCCCTCGACCGCACCCTGGACCTGGTCCAGGAAGACCTGGACCTGGGCTATATCTCGCGGCAGACGGCCGAAGAGGTGTACCGCGCCGTGGTCCGTAGTGAAACATCACCGAATGGCGCGGAGCGGCTGATCGTTGACATCGCGGCGAGCGAGGAGCGTCGGCGCGGCAAGGTGGCCTGACCGGCGCTGAAACAGAATCCTCCCCTGGACGGGGCGGGAGCCCCCGGCCGCGAGACGCTCCGGTCCGCCAGCGCGGTCAGGAGCGTCACCGCTTACGCGGGCGGGGAGCCATGCTTACAGGATCATCTGCGTTTGCGTCACGATGGCGGCCAGTTTTCCGTCCTCGCGCAGGATCCGGGTTTGCCAGACCATGGTCTTGCGGCCCTTGTGCAAGGGTTCGCAGACGGCCTTGATCGTGCTCCCGACCTCGATCGCACGAAAGAAGTTGGTCTTGCTTTCGATCGTGGTGGTCGACTTGCCTTCGGCAAGATTGATGAAGGTGGCGGTTCCACCCATGTTGTCGGCAAAGCCGATGATCGCACCGCCGTGCATGACACCGTTGCGGTTGCCCAGTTCCGGGGCCACCGTCAGTTCGGCCTCCACCCGGTCAGGGTCGGCGGAAACGATCCTGATGCCGAGAAGACGCCCATAGGGCGGTTGTTCTTCGGCAATCTGGTGCCTTCCCTCGTGATCCGGCGGGTTTTGCATCATTTCTGTCCTCCATTCTGGCGCTTTGTCGATGTCCGCTGCGAAAAGGCGCCCTGGTCCCGCGCTTCCGAGATTCTCGCCGCGTCGTAGCCGAGCAGGTCCCGCAGGATGTGATCCCTGTCGGCATCGAGGCGCGGTGCGGCCACGGGGTCCGCGACCGGCGTTGCCGACAATCGCAGGGGAGAGGCGATGTTCGGTACCTCGCCTCCGTCGGCACGCACAACACGGGTCACGACGTTCGTTTCGACGGCAAGCGGCGAACGCAATGCTTCGCCGATCGTGCGAACGGCGCCAACCGGAACGCGCCCTGCCCGCGCCTTTTCGATCCAGTGGTCCCGCGGTCTGCCAAGGAAAATCCCGGTCATGACACCGAAAAGCCTGTCGCGATTGGCATTTCGGTCGCGATTGGTGGCGTAGTGAGGGTCTTGCAACAGGTCCGGCCGGTCGAGCACGTGGGTCGCAAGCGCCTCCCAGGATTTCTGCGAACCGCAACTGACATAGATCGGTCCGCCATCGGCCGTTTCGAACATGCCGATCGGCGTGGCGACCGGCGCAGTATTGCCCTGGCGCACCGGATCACGTCCGCCCGCCAGGTAGTTCATCGGAAAATAGGCCAGCATGTTCAATGCCGTATCGAACATAGAAACCTCGACATACTGGCCGGCGCCTGTTCGCTCGCGCGCAAAAAGAGCCGCAAGCACGGCCATGGTCCCGTTCATCGCGGCCCCGATATCGATGACCGGGCTTCCGGTTCGCATCGGCAGCCGGTCAGGGTCGCCCGTCAACGACGCAAATCCGCTTTCGGCCTGGAACACGGAATCGAATCCGGGCTGGTCGGAATGGCTGTTGCCCGAACCATACGCAGTGATCGCGCAATAGATGAGGCGCGGGTTGATCTGTTTCAGCGCGCCGTAGTCGATGCCCAGCCGGGACATGACACCGGGCGCGAAATTCTCCACGACGATATCTGCCCGGCGGACCAGGTCGTTCACGATGGCAGTTCCGCCTTCCGAAGCCAGGTTGAGGCAGATGCTTTTCTTTCCTCGATTGAGGCCGATGAAGTAGGGGCTTTCGCCATCGACGTCCGGCGGCTGGTAGCTACGCGTTTCGTCGCCGGTTCCGACGGCCTCGATCTTGATGACCTCGGCGCCGAGATCGGCCAGCACCTGGGTCGATGCGGGACCGGCAAGATAGCGCGTGAAATCGACGACACGTACCCCCTGAAGGGCTAATGGCGCTTCCGGCGGTCTTGCCATATACAGGGGAGATTGCCGAAATGGTTGATTGGACGACATTTTCTCTCTGACCCTCCCGATCGTACTTTACATGGAAGTTTGGTCTTATAATATTATATTCAATCGACATTGGCACGATTCCGCCAGTCAAGCCATCCGGCGTGCCGACCGGCCCGTAGAAAGCAGGCTGCGCGGTGATCGGGCCGCTGAACGGCAAGGCATTCCGGCCGGCGAACATCGGCGTGAAATCACGGCAAGGAGGCTCGTGTGACCGCAAACAGGAAACTCGGCATCGGCGACAGGGAAAACGGCCAGATCGCTCCCATCTCTGTGCCAAAAGCTTCTGACATTCTCGCCGACCGCCTGCGGCAGATCATCCTGTCGGGCGAAATCGAGCCGGGTGAATCCCTGCCGCCGGAGCGTGAACTGGTCAAGAGTTCGGGCCTGAGCCGCTCGTCTGTCCGCGATGCCTTGCGCGTTCTGGAAGTCGAAGGCCTGATCATCACCAAGCCCGGCCGCGCCGGAGGCTCCGTCGTCCAGCTTCCCGGCCGCGAGTCCATCGCGCGGTCCATGCAACTCTTCGTCATGAGCAACGCGATCCAGCTCAATTCCCTGCTCGATTGCCGCATCGCCATCGAGCCGTTCCTGGCGGCCAAGGCGGCGGAAAACCATACCGAAGAAGAACTCGAGGAAATCCGCCGCATCAACGACGAGTTCGTGGCGACGACTGACAACATCGCCACCTACAAGCGGCTCAATCTCGAGTGGCACCTCGCGGTCGCCCGGGCGAGCGGCAACGAGATCCTCACGGCACTGATGGAGGCCATCTCGCAGCCCATTCTGGACACCGATGGCTATCAGCAGGTGACCACGGACAAGGCCCGGCAGGAAGCCAAGCGGGCTCATACAGCGATCATCAAGGCCATCGCCGCCAGGGATCCGGAACTGGCGAGCCGCCGCATGGCTGCCCATGTCGGCGCCTACGCCAAGGTCGTCAGCAAGATCGGGACCGGTCACTAGGAATCCTGTCCGCCACCCGATCCTGCCGGAAGTAGTCACGTTTGCCTGGCTCATCCCTCTGCCCTCAAGGGGAACCGGCGATGGTTACAACCACCTTGCCTGAAACCGACCGTGTCGACAGCTGGTCAATGGCCTCCGGCGCTGCCTCGAGCGGGTAGCGGCCATGGATCCGAGGCCGGATCCGGCCCTGCCCGTACAGGTCCAGCAGTTCCGAAACGGCCCGCGCGTGGGCCACGGGCTCGTTCTCGATATGGGACCCCCAGAACACGCCGCGGATGTCGCATTCCTTCAGGAGTGGCAGGTTGAACGGGACTGCCGGGATCCCGGCGGGGAAGCCGACCACAAGATAGCGCCCGCCGCGTATGATGCTGCGCAGCGCCGGCTCGGCATAGGTCCCGCCAACGGGATCGTAGATGACATCCGGCCCGGCGCCATCGAAAGACGCCCGGATCTGCGCTGTGAAAACGCGTTGCGCTTCCCTGTCGAGAGGGCCGCCGGGATAGACGATGCCGGTGTCGGCCCCCTTTTCCAGTGCGGGTTCGAGCTTGTCCTGCGACGATGCGGCTGCCACGACCGTGGCGCCGAGAGCCTTGCCGAGTTCCACCGCGGCCAGTCCGACGCCGCCGCCGGCACCCAGCACGAGCAGCCTCTCGCCAGCGACCAGTTCCGCGCGGTCGCGCAGCGCATGCCACGACGTGCCGTAGACCATCAGGAAGGCGGCCGCCTCGTCCATTGGCATGGCATCGGGAATTGGAAAACACTTGCCTGCCGGCACGATCACGTATTCGGCCATTCCGCCCCATCCGGTCATGGCCATGATCCGCGCTCCCCGTTCAAGTGCCGTCACCCCGGGACCCGTGGCATCCACCAACCCGGCAATCTCTGCTCCTGGTGAAAACGGCCGGTCGGGCTTGAACTGGTACCGGTCCGAAATGATCAGGACATCCGGATAGTTGACACCGACGGCACAGACGCGGATCCGGACCTCCCCGGCCTTCGGTTCGGGAACCGGTACCTCTCGCAATTCCAGAAGCTCCGTGCCACCCGGCACCACGCTCTGGACCGCTTTCATCATGCCGGACATGTCTTTCTCCTGTCGAACGCACAGAGTGAAACGCTACCCGACCGGTGTCAGGGCACGCGAATACCGGCGCGCTTCCTGTCCTGCCGGGACGGGCCGCGAAGGCCCGTTCCCCAGCAGTCATTCTCCATCGAAAGATCGATCTGTCAATCCGATTGTCGGACAAATAAAAGGAAATGACCGTACAGGAACCTGCGGGCCATTACCGTCGCGACAGCGTTGCGCCACGGTCGCGAAAGACATCGCCGGCCAAGGCGGGAAAGACGCGAAAGAGGGGGTGGGGTCCGACCGCGACTACTGGTGCTGGCCGATGGAATCCTCGAAGGCGCGCCCGGCCATGAGCCATCCGCGGTGCAGGTCTTCGAGATGGCGCTCCATCCATGCAACCGCTTCGTCGCCATCACCGCCCCGAAGGGCTTTGACAATCGCCCGATGGGCTTCGAGGTTGCGCAGCGGCGCCTGCTTCAACTGCCGGCCGATCTCGACATAGGGCCGGAACAGCAATTGCCCGATCGGCTCCCGCGCCAGCACGAGGGCCCGGTTTCCGGTGAAGCTGGCCAGCATCGTGTGGAATTCGGTGTCCAGCTTGTCGGCCGGCTTCTTCGCCGCGACCGCCTTGGCCATGGCCTCGATGTTCGCGTCGAGCGCATCGAGCTGCTCGCCGGTGATCTTCCCGGCCAGCAGTGAAACGCTGAGCGGTTCGAGGACCCTCGCCACCTCCCAAAGATCACTGAAGCGGACATCGTTGAGAAGCAGAGCCCGTTCCAGCCGCGGGGAAATGTCCTGGCCGGTGGGAACCGTGATCAGCAGCCGCTTGCGGCCTTCACGGCGGAGCAGCCCTTCGGATTCGAGCTGCCTGATGCCTTCGCGCACCGTGGACCGGTTCACGCCGAACTGTGTCGCCAGTTCTGTTTCGCTCGGCAATTGCTCGCCGGGCTTGAGTTGTCCGCCGACGATGAGCTTCTGCAACTCCTCGGAAACGACCTGGTACGCCGGCGCAATCTTGAGTTTGGCAATCTCGACCATCTTGAATCAGAACCCCTCGCCTCGGATTCGGTCTTAACCGAACTGATGGAAGGTTGAAAGGCAGCTTGGAGACACCCCTGAGGCTCTCAACGGATGACAGCAACCCGGCCGCCTGCGTTCGCCCGGACGGCAGGCGACGGAACACCGCCTGCCAACCAGGCGAACGGGGAACCGCGGAAAGCGTCGCTGAAACGGCCTGAGTTCGCGGCCGCCAGGCCCGATGACGGGCACCTCATCGCTCCGCTTCCCAGCGTTTCATCAGCGGCTCGCGCAGGGCTTTCTTGTCCACCTTGCCGTTCGGGTTGCGGGGAAGCGGCTCGGTAGAAACATCGAGTGTTTCCGGGACCTTGTAGTCGGACAGCCGGTCCCGGCACCAGGCTTGCAGTTCGGCGGCGCCGACCTCTTCCCGAACCACGACGGTGGCATGGACACGTTCCCCCAGCACCGGGCAGGGCTTGGCAAGGGCGGCGGCCTCGATCACGGCCGGGTGGTCGGTGAGGACGTTTTCAAGTTCAGCCGAGTAGATCTTGTGTCCGCCGCGATTGATCATGTCCTTGGCACGGTCCAGAACGCGGATGAAACCGTCTTCATCAGCACGGCCGATGTCGCCGGACCGCCAGAAACCGCCGACGAACGCCTTTTCTGTGGCTTCGGGATTGTTCCAGTAGCCCCGGACCACATTCGGCCCCTTGAGCCAGATCTCGCCTTCCGTGCCCGCCGGCACCTCGACACCGTTATCATCCATGATGAGCGCCCGGGTTCCCGGCAGCGGGCAGCCGACATACTCCCGCTTTTCATAGGCGTATTCGGGCGGCGTGATCAGCTGGGCGACGATGCTTTCCGTGGAGCCATAGCAATTGGCGAAACCCAGACCCGGCACCGTTGCGGCCAGGCGGCGGATTGTCGGTTCCGGCATCGGAGCCCCGCCATAGGCGGCCAGGCGCCAGGCTTTCAGGTTCCTTTGGCCAAAGTCCGGTTGCAGGAGGCACAGGTTGTACATCGCTGGGACCATCAGCGTGTAGGTCATGCGCTCGGCCTCGGCAAGATCGAGGAAGGCGCTCGCCTTGAAGCCATTCATGATGATCAGCGTGGCACCGGCGCGCATGGGCGCGCAAATCAGTGCAGCAATGCCCGTGACGTGGTTCAGGGGCACACAGGCGACCACCCGGTCGGCGGGTGTCAGCCGCATGGCCGCTTCGTAGTACATCGCCGCATGGACCAGCGCGAGGTGGGTCAGCATCGCCCCCTTTGGCTTGCCCGTGGTGCCGGAGGTGTGCAGGACGAGGGCGACCTCGTCCTCCCCCGGCAGGTCGTCGGGAACCGGCAGGGCGCCGTCGCCCGACAGCGCATCGAACGCGACGGACGCACACCCCTGGCGGTCGTCTCCGTCCGGCACGAGTGCGGCGAGCGCGGCATCGTGGAGCAGCAGCCGCGCCGTGCAATTGGCGATCGCATAAGCCACTTCCGGCCGGCTGGACCGGATCGAGACAGGAACGGCGACAGCGCCGAGGCGGAAGAGAGCGAACAGGGCGATGACGAAGTCGGCGCTGTTCCCCATCACCATGGTGACGCGGTCGCCTCTCGCGATGCCCCTGGCCGAAAGCGCCCTCGCCGCGGCTTCGACATCCGCGGACAGCTCGCGCCATGTCAGGCGGCGGTCGCCATCGACGATCGCTTCCACCTCCGGATGCCGTTCAAGCGAGTCCGCGAGCAGCCGGTAGAGATTGTCCGGCCGGTCCGTGAAGCAATCGATGACACGGGTGCCGTAGTGAGCTTCCGCGCGCATCGCCGGAAACAGGCTTCTGTCCCAACTCATCCCTGCGCTCCTCCCTGTGAGCAGCAACCTGGTCAACCGCGAGGCCGGCGCCCTGTCATCGCGCGCCGACGGCTGGCAGCGGCACGGTCACCCCGCAACGCAGTCGAGACGGCCCCGCGCCCGCTTCAATTCGTTGCGGGCGATGCCACGCAGATGCACTTCGTCCGGCCCGTCGATGAACCGCAACGCCCGCCCCCATGTCCACAGGAACGAGAGCGGCGTGTCCGGCGTGAGGCCGCAGGCACCGTAGACCTGGATAGCCCGGTCGAGAACCCGCGTCTGCAGGCGCGCGGCAGCCACCTTGATCTCCGAAACGAGTACGTGGGCGGCCTTGTTGCCCTGCGTATCCATAAGCCAGCTTGTATAAAGGTTCAGCAGGCGCGCCTGGTCGATCTCGATTCGCGACTCGGCGATCCAGTCGCCGATGTTGGCGTATTCGGCCAGGTCCTTGCCGAAGGTCCGCCGGGTGAGCGCACGTTCGCACATCAGTTCGAGCGCCAGTTCGCACTGTCCGATGGTGCGCATGCAATGATGAATCCGGCCGGGTCCAAGGCGCGCCTGCGCAATGGCGAAGCCGGCCCCCTCCTCGCCCAGGAGGTTGCTCACCGGCACCCGGACATCCTTGAACTCGACCTCGCAATGACCCTCGGGCGCATGGTGATGCATGATCGGCACATCACGCACAACGCGGAAGCCGGGGGTTCCGACAGGAACGATCACGAAGCTGTGGCGCGCATGGCGCGGCGCATCCGGCGCCGCGTTGGAAACGCCCATCACCAGGGTGAACGCGAACTTGGGATGCGCTGCGCCCGTGGTGAACCACTTCCGCCCGTTGATCACATAGTGATCGCCATCGCGCTCGATCCGGGTTTCCAGGTTCGTCGGATCCGCCGAAGCGACGTCCGGTTCCGTGATCGACACGCCGGAGCGTATCGTCCCTTCAAGCAGTGGCATCAGCCAGCGTTCGCGCTGCTCCGGCGTGGCGAAAAGGTGCAGGATTTCCATGTTGCCCGTATCGGGCGCGTTGCAGTTGAAGACTTCCGACGCCCATGGCAGGCGGCCGATGATCTCGGCGAGCGGCGCGTATTCCATGTTGCTCAGCGCCGTTCCCGGCTCGTCGGGTTTCAGCCCCGGCAGGAAAAGGTTCCAGAGACCGGCCGCTTTCGCCTTCTTTTTCAGGCCGTCGATCAGGTTCTCCGGGTAGGCATGCGTGGCAACGATGCGTTGATACTCCGCGTCGGCCGGCCAGACATGGTCGTCCATGAAGGCCCGGACCTTTGCCTGCAGGTCTTTCATGCGGGGGGTGTAACCAAAGTCCATCGTGGCGTCCTTCCGTATCGTCCTCGATCTATTCGTTGATCAATGCCGCGCCGCGGGCGGCCAGCACAGGTGCAAGCCGGCCGACCTCGGCGGCATCCGTGGACACTGCATTGCCCTGGCGGGCCCGGCTCGCGATCCCCTCGAAGATGATCGCGTTGCGGAACAGCGCCAGCGCCAGGTAGAAGCGAGTCAGCCTGCCATCTCCCCCGGCCGCACCGAAATACAGGCTCGTGAATTCGTCCATGTCCGGCAGGGCTTCGGCTTCCAGGTCCACGTCAAGAAGGCCACGACCATACTCCGCGCGGCTCATGAACCACGTGTAGATGCATGTGTGGGCGAGATCGACGAGCGGATGACCCAGCGTCGAAAGCTCCCAGTCCAGGACGGCGACGATGCGTGGTTCGGTGGGATGGAACATGACATTCCCGAGGCGGAAATCGCCATGCACAAGCGTTGTGCGATCCGCCTCCGGCAGATTGCGCGGCAACCAGCGGACCAGCGCTTCGATATCGGCATTGGCGGACGTTCGCGACAACTCCCACTGGCGTGTCCAGCGGGCGATCTGGCGTGCAGCGAACCCGCCCGCCTTGCCGAAATCCGAAAGCCCTACGGCATCCGGATCCACCTTGTGGATCCTGGCGAGCATACCCGCGAGCGCCCTGAAATAGGCGCGCCGTTCCGGCTTCGCGATGCCCGGCAGGCAGTTGTCGTGCAGCACGCGCCCCTCGACCCGTTCCATCACGTAGAACTGGGTCCCGATGACCGCCGGATCGTCGCAGAAATGGACCATGGACGGCACGGATACGTCGGTATTCCTGAGAGCCGACTGAACCCGGAACTCCCGGTCGACCATGTGCGCCGAAGGCAGCAGGTCGCCTCCCGGCCGCTTGCGCAACACCAGACTTCGCGACCCGCTGTCGAGGAAATACGTCGGATTGGACTGTCCGCCTGCGATGCGTCGCAATTCCAGGTCGTCGCCCATTCCTTCGACGGCATGGGCCAGGTGGTCCAGCAAGGCCTGCCTGTCTATGTCGGTCCGGGCGGTGTCCATGGTCATCTCATTTGTCGCATTGTCGGACAAACCAACATTTCATGATGGAGACGCCGGTTGTCAAGCGCTGACTTGCATGAAGCACGCGGTCGTTGGCCCGCCTCTGTGTCGGGCGCGTGCACTCATGCGCGCCCGCTGGCGCCGCTTACGTTTCGAAGACCGGGGTCCTGCGCTCGAGGAAGGCACTGACGCCTTCGGCGAAATCGGGATGCGCGGCGCATTCCATGAATGCGGCCTTTTCCGCATCCAGTTGTTGGTCGAGGGGTGTCTCGAAGGCATTGCGCATCAGCTTCTTTGTGCGCCCTTGCGATTGCCGCGAACCGGCCGCGATCCGGCTGGCCATTGTCCTGGCTTCCCCGTCCAGCTCGTCCGGAGGAACGACCTTGTTGACGAGGCCCATCCGCAAGGCATCGTCAGCGCCCAGCGGCTCGTTGAGCAAGGCCATTGCGAGTGCCTGCTTGAGCCCGATGGCACGTGGAAGCGCCCAACTCCCGCCGCAGTCGGGAACACCCGCGATCCGGCAGTAGGCAAGGGTGAAACTTGCATCAGCTGCGCAAATCGACAGGTCGGCGCCAGAAACCAGGGATACGCCGGCACCGGCCACGCGGCCATGAGCAGCCACGATCGTGATGATATCGGAGGCTGCCAGCGCTTTCAGCGCGCTGTGCAGCGGATCGATGGTCGCCTGGATGAAGGCCGGCTTGTCCGCTTCGCCATGAAAGCCGCGGACATCGCCCCCGGCCATCAGGCTGCGCCCGGCGCCGGACAGCAGCAGCACGCGGACTGACGGGTTCGCGAGAAGAGTTCTGGTCGCGGCAAGAAACGCCTCCGCCATCTCGATGTCGAGAACATTCAGCCGGTCGGGACAATCGAAGCGCAGGTGCGCAACGCCGTCAGCAATTGCCAGATCGATGGGTCCTGTCATGATGATGCCTGCCCTTTTCGTGAACCTGGCGCTCCGGTCCGACTGGGGCATCCCGGCACGCGTCCGCCGGTCGTGCGCTGGCCGCGCGCCATGGACACACTCTAGGGTCCGTATTATAAATCTGTCAATCCGATTGTCGGACAATAAGGCGACGGAACACAAGCACCGGGAGGAGACGGGAAACCGATGGATTTCACCGACATCAGGTATACGAAGGCCGACGGGATCGCGACGATCACGTTCAACAGGCCGGAGGTCATGAACGCGGCCCGCGTGCAGACGAATGATGAATTCATCGCCGCCCTTGATGCCGCCGACGGGGACGACGAGGTCCGATGCGTCATCGTGACCGGGGAAGGCCGGGCCTTCTGCGCCGGCACGGATATTTCATCGGGCTTCCAGCTGCCCGTGGGCGGCAATCCGGAAACCGGTGAAGGCATCCCCGAGGATGTCGGCGGCACCAGCGTGCTCCGCATGTTCGACATGCGAAAGCCGGTGATCGGGGCCATCAACGGCGCCGCGGCGGGGTTCGGCGCAACCGTCACCCTCGCCATGGATATCCGGCTTGTTTCCGAGAATGCCAAGTTCGCCTTTCCGTTCGCCCGGCGCGGCATTTGCGTGGAATCCTGTTCGAGCTGGTTCCTGCCGCGCCTGGTCGGCCTGCAGACGGCCATGGACTGGATGCTGACGGGACGGACTTTCCCGGCGACGGAAGCGCTGCAGCGCGGACTGGCCCATGAATGCCTGCCCGCCGAGGCCCTCATGCCACGGGCCCGGGCGATGGCACGGGATATCGCCGAGAATTGCGCCCCGGCCTCGGTCGCCATCAACCGGCAAATGCTCCTGCGCATGATGGGCGCAGATCATCCGCGCGTGGCGCATGAACTGGAAAGCCGTGCCGTGGCCGCGACCGTCGCGGGACCGGATGCCGCCGAGGGGGTGCTGAGCTTCAAGGAAAGACGCGCGCCGCGGTTTTCCGGCACGGTTCGCGACGCAGGCTTCATGGACCGCTGGTGGACGTAGTCGATTGACGTGACACGCCATGTGTCGTGGTGGAGGCCGCTGGGAACCATTGGCACGATCCGCCCACCTGATCTCGCCTTCACAGGGAAGAAACGGGTTGAGCGGCGAGCGCGAACAGTCCATCGGCCGGTGGCCATTCCGTTCGAGATTGGCAGGCTTGATATTGACCAACGATCAGTCTCGGCCGCCCCACCGGGGATGGATCTTTCCGTGAGACCCATGGGATGTTGCTTTTGCCCCCTCCGGAGATGGACCCTGCGGCAAAAAGGGAAAATCCTCCCGGACATCTGGGACCTAACCCTGTTTCTGGTCCGGGCGTCATGCAACCTTTCGGGTGGGTTGAAGTAGGGCCGCAAAGGCGCTCGGAGTCGCCGACCATATAAATTCCTAACTTTGAAAGCTTTTATTATTATAGATATATTTTTATTTGAATAACATTTTCGAATTAGTATTATGAAAATTATAATCATAAATTATCTAAATATGAATTGCTGAATAAGAATTTACACTGCGGAATCGCATAATTTTATCAATCTATACACTGTCCGTTGTCAGAGGTTTTGAGCAGTTCGGCGGCCTGATCTAGTGGAGGCTCTGGCCTATCAGGTTTTTCATTCCAGGCGGCTGCCTTGCGATGCAGCAAGCGCCGTTGGTTGATGGTGTAGTGTTTGATCCTTTCTCTTGTCTGCAGGATGGTCTGGCTGCGTCGAAGTAGACGTCGGCCGGTGTGAGATTGCCGAGGCTCTCATGGTAGCGCCGGTGATTGTAGTGATCGACGAAGGCGCCGATTTGCGCTTCGAGAGCAGCCGGAAGGAAGTGGTTCTCCAGCAGGATGCGGTTCTTCGGCGTCTGGTGCCATCGCTCGATCTTTCCCTGGGTCTGCGGATGGCAAGGCGAACCACGGGTGTGCTCCATCCCCCTGCTGGTGAGCCATGCTGCCAGTTCGCCGGCGACATAGCATGGGCCATTGTCTGACCGGAGCCGCGGACGCTGCATGACCCTGGCGTTATCGTAACCTGATGCCTGCAGCGCCAGTTCCAGCGTGTCGGTGACGTCTCCGGCCTTCATCGTGGTGCACAGCTTCCAGGCGATGATGTAGCGCGAGTAATCATCGAGGATGGTCGAGAGATAGAACCAGCCCCAGCCGATGACCTTCAGATAGGTGAAGTCGGTCTGCCACAGCTGGTTCGGTGCCATCGTCTTGTCATGGAACTCATCGGCAGCCTTGGTGACGATGAAGGCTGGACTTGTGATCAGGTCCTGCGCCTTCAGCAGGCGGCAGACCGAGGATTCCGAGACGAAGTAGCCTCGCGTGTCGGTGAACGTCACCGCCAGTTCGCGCGGTGACAGCTCCGGCTCATCAAGCGCAAGGTCGATGATATTTTCTCGGATGTCGTCGGGAATGCGGTTCCAGACCCGCCCGGGCTGAGGCTTGCGGTCTTCCAGCGCATCGACGCCGCCGGTGAGAAAGCGGTCATACCAGCGATTGAAGGTCGAGCGGGGAATGCCGAACTTGTCCAGCGTGCGCCAGGCCGGCAGATGCGACTGCTCAACGAGCCGGATGATCTCCAGCTTTTCGGAGGCGGGGTATCTCATTCGTCGTCGCCCCCATCCGCGATCATGCTTTATTGAGCAATCGCAATTCCAGCGCCTGTTCGGCTACGACCTCTTTCAGATTGCGGGCCTCGCGGCGCAGATGCTTGACCTCGTCGCCGGTGGCTGCACGCGCGGTGTCTCCGGCCAGCCGCTTCTTGCCGGCTTCGAGGAACTCCTTCGACCAATTGTAATAGAGGCTCTCGGCAATGCCTTCACGCCGGCACAGCGCGGCAATGCTCTCATCACCACGCAGGCCTTCCAGTACGATGCGGATCTTCTCCTCCGCCGAATACTGTTTGCGGGTTGCACGGCGGATGTCCTTGATGACCTTTTCCGCCGGCTCCTTCTGTGTCCAAGATTTCCGTCTCATCTTCGCTCCTCCAAGGGCTACGATGAGCCAGAAATTCTCCTCTATGCGTTAAGCCGAAATTGTCTCATTGGCGCTGAACCCGGACAATGCCGTCAGGGATCGGATCACGGCCGGGAGCGTCACTACAGGAAAGTTCCAGCTCAAAACGGTCCAGTTTTCAGGGATCAGAGCAGTTAGGCGGGTTGGCGCAACAGTAATTGTGGTCGGCAACAAGGATCTATCAAATAGTTATTTTTGAGAAATCCTGAAAACGC
The DNA here is from genome assembly GCF_002727065.1 of Zhengella mangrovi. GTDB lineage: Bacteria > Pseudomonadota > Alphaproteobacteria > Rhizobiales > Rhizobiaceae > Zhengella > Zhengella mangrovi. Next base: position 462,041 of record NZ_PDVP01000003.1, read on the forward strand.
AAAGCGGAGGCCGACCACAATCACATCCAAATTCCACAGAACCCACACTTATGATTGCGCATCTGACATCATGGACGGCTCCATGATGAGTATGACCTGGATGCACGATCCGAAAGCCGCCCGTTCAGGCAGCAACCGAATGTAAGGTAGTCAGTTGAACACCTGACCATTGTTTAAGCGGCGCGGACGCGGTCTTAGCCTCTGCTTCGGACTTTTGACCTTGGGAGCATGAGACTGAGGCGCCTCCGTCTGAAACCTGTCCTTGTTCAGCACCTTGCCTGAAACCGATTTGCAGTCTCGCGGATTTGAGTACTCCGTCTTCTTGACGCATTGCGAAATCTGGTTCTGATCGGTGGAACATTTTGTATAGGTACAGGTATCCCATTTGCAATCCAATTTATTGCCGTCCTGATCCTTGCCTGTCCGGCGTTCGGTGCCGGTAGAATCGCACTTGCCGCCCCCATCGGACCGGACAGGAACAGCACCGGCGGCAGAAACAAGCAGCACTGAAAACAGACCAGCAAGGGCGAATCCAGCGCTGGCCCGGAGAAAATCAGATCTGGTCATGACCCTTTCCCCTTGATTGTGCTGTGCGGATCGCATGGGCGCGCGCGCACTTTGCATTTCCAGCCGTACCATTTGCGTGAGCAAGATTTGCTGCGCTCCTTGGACTGCGACCAGAGCATCTTGGCAGGATGACCGTGCGCAAGCACAACGGCCCGCCATTTGGCCCGTGCGGCTATGCCTGCCCCACTCTTGGTCGGAGCACGGCCGGTGCCAGCGTGTTTGTGGTGGATGCAAAAATCCTTGTGGGTGGCAAAGGAAGGAGTCGCAGAAAATCCAGTCATGCCCATGGCAACAATTGCAATTCCAATTCCTGTTTTCTTGATGTAGGTCATTTTGACTTCTCCATTTGCTACGGAACTACATTCCCAACCCAACCGACTATGATCTGTATCCGATGCGCACCCTGCAATTCGTATTAGTAGAAGGTTAGAGTGGAAGATTACTGGTGTCCACCGTCAGCGCCTATGGCACAGAATTGAGGTTGTGATCTAAGGAGTGCTCGGTTCTTATCATTGACGAAGGAACGAACACGAAACCCAAAACCTCCAATTCAAACTTGCGAACCAAAGCTCCCGCAACAAGCGGCATCATGGCACGGGCAGTGAGGTCGTCTAAGACGTCCGACCTCGATCCAGGAACGCAAACGACTTTTGGCGGCGAGAAATTAGATCCGTCCGGCAGGGCCGTATCAACAGCCGCCGGCGTTGGAACCATCCGGCAACATGACGAATGAGCAATTCCCGTCGCTGATCAGATCACCAAACACGCCGCGAACATTGTGGCCAGGCTGTCCGCCGGGTGCCACCCCCGGTTGCACTGCCAGAGAAAAGCTTGGCGGCCCACCTTCAATTCCGCCAATCAAGGCAGCATTCAGCCAGTAACGCCCAGGAACGACATACCCGAAGCGGAGAGCAAGGTAGGTGACTTCCGTATCTGTGAGTTCCCTGCCGTTGACGAAGACACCGGAGATTCCGTTGGACGCGTCGGGTTGTAGCGGTCCGCCCAACAACAGGCCCGGTGCGATTTGCCCTGACAGGTGCTTCCCCTCGAAGCCCCAAAACCCTGACATCGGGTCGTACCAGTAACGGGCGGGTGCAATCCGGTATAATGCAACCAGCTGCGGATCGATCGCGACCCCGTTGACATGCACCGAACGGGACGTTGAAAGGCCTGACTGCGAACCGGTGTCGTCGGCAGCAAATCGCCCGCGGGTTGCGTCATTTGTCATGTCTTCCGGTCCCATATGACGTGATCGTTCTGCGTATAGTTCCGCTGCCGGGTTGTTCCTCAAGGCAAACTGGATGGCGGACTGATCATGGATGGCCTAAGCCGGATTGAGCAAGAACAGGAATGCCATCCCCGCCGCCAGCAAACGAAATCCCGGTGCATTCCGCAGGGTCTGTGGTCCGTCCGCCACCCAATCGGCGAACGCAGCACGGCAAGTTCCCGCCGCTGGATAGAGTCGATGCTTCCAAGGCACAGCCCCCTCCCCAGCAACAAAATTTAAAGATGAGCTGTCCGTCCCGGCCATCCGACAATACAGGAATTCTTGTCGCAAATGTAAGATAAGTCAAGAACTGAAGATCATATCGCGCCTTACTATAGTCGCATATTTCTCAAGTGCACGCAGCCGTCCCCGACCAAAGAGAAATTACTTGTGAAAGACAGTCGGGGTTCGATTCAACCGCCGCGGAAAATGGAATCTAGCCAATCATCGGCATTCGCCAGGCCTCGAATGATCGGCCTCGTCACGCTAGAGCACGTCCGTCTTCGGTTGAATCGCTGACGGGGTGACATGATCTGGCGGTTCTGATTCAAATCCTCCAACCATGGAGGGTGATTTGGATGGGCCGAGCATTGAGCCACGATTTACGTGAACGCGTTCTTCAAGCCTCGAAGGGCGGGATTTCGGCCCGTAGATGTGCCGACCGGTTTGGCGTCGCCGCTTCGATGGAGATTCGCTGGATCGACCGCGCCGCAAAAGGCGAGACGGAACCGCGCAAACCAGCAAGACGCACCTCGCGCCTCGATGCACACGAAGCCGTCATCGACGCCATGATCGAGAACCGCAAGGACATCACGCTCGACGAGATGGTCGTGCGTCTTGCTGAAGCACGCGACGTGTAGATCGGACGATCCGCGATCAGCGCCTAGCTGCGCTTGCGCGGCTGGACATACAAAAAAAGACCGCACATGCATTGGAGCAGGAGCGTCCGGGCCTGCTGAAGCAGCGCCAGGAATGGTTTGATGACCAGCTTGATCTCGATCCGGAAAGGCTCGTCTTCATTGATGAGACTGGGCTCAACACGAAGATGGCGCGCATTCGCGGCCGCGCCCTGAAGGGCGAACGCTGTCGGGCTGGCATACTTCATGGTCACTGGAAAACAACGACATTCACTGGCGCCTTGCGCCTGACCGGCATGACGGCGCCCATGGTTCTTGACTGCGCCATGAACGGCGTAGCATTCCTGGCATATGTCGAGCAGATTCTGGCACCGACGCTATCACCCGGAGATGTGGTGAATATGGACAATCTGCCAGCCCACAAGGCCAGCGGTATACGGGAGGCGATCGAGGCTACCGGCGCAACCCTGCGCTACCTGCCGCCATACTCTCCAGACGTCAACCCGATCGAGAACGCATTCTCAAAAATCTAGGCGCTTCTGAGGGCCAGAGCGGAACGGACAATCGACGCACTATGGACAGCCGTCGGCGAGATCATTGACCTCTTCACTCCAGCCGAATGTGCAAACTACTTCGCAGCCTGCGGATATGATCCAACATGAACCGGATGCGATCTAGCTGCATCTATTCTCGCCGGAATTCCGGCGTGAAGCGATGCATCTGGATTTAACGAGCGGACGGACACGCACACTGAGGTTGCTGAGGGTCTCGGTCAATCATCATGTGCCAGCTTCGAATACAACTCTTCAGTCCACCAGCGCCCTTGCGCCCAAATAGACTCCCGGATCGTACCTTCATACTTCATCCCAATTTTTGTCAACACGCGCTTACTGGCCGGGTTCTCGACCGCCACATTTGCTTCAACTCTGTGAAGTCCGATTTCCTCAAAACCGAAACGCAAAAGCCTTTCTGAGATCTCAGTCGCATATCCTTTGCCGGCATGATCGCGGCCAACACCAAAACCAAGGCTGGCTATGGCTGGATGACTCCGAGAAAGACTGCCATGTCCAACCAAGTCGCGGGTCGCCTTCAATTCTGCCACGAATACGAAAAGGCGTAGCTGGTCTCCTTCACCTCGATGGTTGAAATATTGCTGTATCCGGAAGGTACTGTCGGCGAAGTCCTCTGGCTCGACTGCCTGACGCTCCCATTGTTCCGGCCTATTCTGTATTTTCTGCAATTGTTCAGCATCGGTGAGCTGAACTTCGCGAAGAATTAGGTTTTGGGTAGTCAGCTCAGGCAACATTGAATTCTCCTGTATAATGTTATCCATTTTTCACCAAATAAATAGGTCGCCACAAGGTAAATCACGTAACATACTCCTGACCAAAATTTCGGCCAATTTTGTCTGCTGCTTAAGTCATTTGAGTCTTGAGTTCGCTACGATTCGAAGTGAATTTGCAGATTCTTCTTGTGAAGCAATGACATTTTTGCTCTTTTGGTCGCTACAAGCTTAACAGAACCTGAATGAGCTATTCAGAATAGCTTCAACGGTAAGGAATCATAGGTTGCTTGTTGGGGCAAAATAGACGCTATTCGATGAAAGGAAACGAAAAGACCAATTCACGTATAAGCGTCATTTTAGTAATCTCCGCCATGCCACTCGTTGCAATATTGTCTGTATATCCGGCCTTTTTCAAAGGAGACAGTGGAAAAAGGGATGCCGTCGACCAACAAGATAGTGAACAATAGTGTGGTAGACTTGAAGGCGCTGGGCCCAAGCAAGGTAATTTGGGGCTACACACCGCTTCCAAAACGATGAAAGCGCTAATTGAGGACAGGAGGGTAATCATATGTCTACTCAATCAATCAAGTCTGTCTTGGCTGCTCTCGCAATATCTGGGGCGAGTTTTCAGCCTTACGCATACGCTGCACCAAACCTCGACACTACCTTGGGGAACATCTGGAAAGCCCAGTGTGCGGGTTCGGGCCGTTGGTCCTGCTGCAAACGCAAGGCTGACCAATGCATCTCCGACAGCAATGGTACACCAAGCAACATCGGGCACTGCAATGAGCGTTTCAACATTTGTGTTAAGAAGCGTATACACCGGCCCGGCAACATGAGTGCCCCAACGCCTGGGAAAGCAAAACAATAATCATAGTGCGCTGGCGGAATTCCGCCAGCGAACTGCACGGCTGAATCTGGTCTCTTACAGAGATATCACCAATCTACCAGCACACCAAAATTCTTCTGTATTCCGGCAATGATTGACTTCCCGCCCTAAGAATTCAGAACCGGGGTATCTACTAGGGCGCGTACTCATAAATGGACGAATGCCGATGACCACTTTCGGCAGAACCTCTGAAAAAAATCAATCGACCGCGCAGGTCAGCAACGCGGACAAGGCAGCTATAGAAGGCAATCTTGACCGCCTGCTTAGACTAATGCCTTTTCCTTCAGCAACCACTCTCTCGCCATCGTTTCCCACCCATTCCTGACGACGGCCTCGGTTGCGGTCGTGTCGTAGCCTCGCCTTTCGTAGAACCGAATGGCGGTGGGATTTGTGTTGATCACCAGTAGGCTGATCCGGGACTTGCCGGCCAGCCGACCAAGATCTTCGGCGACATGCATTAGTCGCGATGCAATGCCCTGCCCCATGAAATCGGGAGGGGATTGCCGGAGGAACTGGCCGCCTCGGACATGTACGTGTCGCAACTGGTCGAGGCCGATGTCGTCGTGCTTGGCACGCCGATGCAGAATTTCAGCACCCCGTCGACGATGAAGTCCTGGGTCGACCACATCCTGCGTGCAGGCAAAACCTTCCAGTACTCTGAAGGCGGCCCTGTCGGCCTGTTGTCCGACAAGAAGGTCGTCGTCATCGTTTCGAGCGGCGGCATCTATTCAAAAGGCGCGTTAAGCGCATTCGAGCAATGCGGGAACTATTTGCGGGACATCATTTCGATTATCGGACTGACCGACGTCGCGATCCTTCGCGCCGAGGGACTGGCTTTCGGCGCCGAGGCCGCCGCCCATGGCCTGGCGGGAGGGATCGCCGCAGCAGAAAGCCTTGCTGCACAGAAGGGCCAGAATAACGTGCAAACGGCATATGTACGCCCGCCAGCGTGAATAGTTGCCTTCATGGACCATTTGCCGGTCATACAATTATCCAGCCGATCTACAGTCCCGGGACTGATCAGGGTGATAAATGCTGATGTTGCAAGTTGTCAGTTTATGAACTGAATATTAACCACTCGTTCGGACTAGGCTAAGCTACGCCTTGTTAAGCTTCCTCACCAATTCAAAGATGGAGGAAGTAGAAATGTTGAAGACCATCGCAATCGCAACGCTGCTCGCAGGCACGGTCGTTCTTTCTCATTCGGCGAAGGCCGATGAACATAAGCAATCCGATAGCCTTACGATCGCACAACTTGATCTTGCGGCATGGCTAGAGAGCATTCAGCGATAAAAAAGAATAAAAGCATCAAATCAATCCGTAGATTTCAGCAAACCAATCAATATGAAATGAAATTTGCATGAAGTCGGAAAGAAAAGAGAGGGAAATATCATGTTGAAATTTGTAAATGTCGTCGTCGGATCGGTTGGCATTCTGATGGTATCACTGCCTGATTCATCGGCTGCGACTTACCGCGATATCACGCTCGGCGGCGTCAACCTGACCGCGTGGTGCCAGAAGCAATTCGGTAAAGAATTCAAGGCCAAATTGATCGAGAAAAACGCCGGCGGCTGGACTTGTGAGCAAAGTGCAGGCAATCGGCGCCCGATCAGCGTAAAGAACGCTTGTAAGATGCAGTATGGCAAGCGAGCCTATAAGGCGAAGGCAATCAGATGGTCTGATCCATATTCGTGGCGTTGCTTCGCGCGCGAACGCGTTCCGACTATGAAGGGCGTCGACTTGACACCTTGGTGTAAGAAAACCTACGGCGAGGAATTCAAGGCAAAGCTGATTGGCAAGACTGCGGGCGACTGGACATGCGAACAAAGCGCCGGCAACCGCCGTCCAATCCTCGTGAAGTCCGCATGCCGTTTGCAGTATGGCAAAAAGGTCTACGATGCCAAGGCACTAAACTGGAATGACCCGTATTCTTGGAAGTGTATGATGCCTTAAACCATTACGAGGGGCGCTTCGGCGCCTCTTTTTCTTTGAGGATTTGTTTATCAATTGATGCTAGATAGTATTGACACTATTTCATGGTCGGAAACAGAAGCGCTTTACGGAATATGGCTGCCTAGATTGTCCGGGGCATGAACAAGTGATTTCAGAATCCGACATCAAAACCATCGGTCAGAGCGAAATTGGCACTACTGGCTTCAATCCCGTCAAGTTCTCCAGCACCGAAAAATGGTATTTTCCTCCCGTGACCTGATGCTGCGGGCGTTCCCAGCACCCGCGCAGCGCAACATGGCCGCTGGCTCGGATGAAGTCTGCGGATCGGATTCCTGATCAGGTCAACGCATTCGAAACGCTCTGCTCCCTTGGGTTTGTCCGCCCCCCCCCCGGTCTGACCGGTTTGTCATCACCACTCAGCCCCTTTCACCATACCTGTGCTGGCCGTTGGCCGCAGAAGAAGTGTCAGCCTGCACAGCTCTCCTTTCGGATCATGATTGCCCCCGCGATCCGTGCAGGCATATGTCAGCGGGGCCAACGGTCGCAACCCTGACGGTCTTCCTCTCCATCAAGGCTGCCAACCACAGTTGCCGGTTCGTGTCTCTTCGGATCATTCGCACGACGGCGGCAACCCCGACGATTAGAAACCGGCGGAGATAGCCATCTCCTCGCTTACTGATTCCGCCCAATCGTTTCTGCCCCCCCGAACTGTGCGGACGCGCCGTCAAGCCAAGCCTGGCAGCGAACTGACATCCGGATCGAAATTGGCTTGGATCGTGAACAGCAGCTTCGATCGCGGAGGCGGCAATCGGCCCGGTTCCCGGCATTGTTGCGAGGCGACAGTTCGTTTCATTGGCAAGGTGCAAAGCCAAGATCTCCTCGACCTAGGTGGTCAATCGTCTGCCAGATGGCGCCGAGATAGCTGACGATCGAGAACGATGTCGATCTAGCATTGTGCTGCAGTTCATCCTGCTGTTCGTGCTGTAACTTAATCGAGATCTTCACGCCAAACTGTGCAATGGCAGTGACGGTCCCGTATTCGGAAAGATGGGCGCGGAGCGCGTTGATCAAGGTTGTGCTCTTCTGATCTCGGCGCTTGACTGCGACGAACCGCATTTTCGGGCGCCTAACAGCCTCGCAGATTGCCTCTGCGTCCGCTGCATCGGTCTTGCCACGCTTCACATAGGGTTTGATTTAGGCCGACGACATCACCAATTTCCGCGGCCCTAATCTGGACACCTCCGGAAACTGGCCTGATTGGAACTGTTGTGATTCATTTTCGGCATTGATTTGCCGGAGGGATGTCGATGCAGGGACAGCGCGGGTTCTGGGATTTTGATGACCGGTTGAAGGAACTGTCAGCGGAAGGCGATCGGCTTGAGAAGCTTGCCGCAACGGTCGATTTTGACATGTTTCGCGCGGTTTTGACGTAGGCATAGCGTCGCAGCGCGGCTTCGAAGGGCGGACGCCCGCCGTTTGACTCGGTGCTGATGCCTCTCAGCATTTGCTTCGCAAAAGCCTACCGGGCAATGGTATCAAGATGCCGGTGCTGCAATCGCTGCACGGCCTTTCCCTGGCGCAGACGTCCTACATGGTGCGTGACGCCTGTCCTGGATGCGGTATTGCTCGATTGGGCCCGGTGATCGGGTCCCGGATGAGAATACGCTCTGGGATTTCTGCGAAACGCTGATCAGGGGCAAGGTGCTGGACACGGTCTTCGAACGGCTTGATCGCGCGATCAGCCAGGCCGGCTATCTGCCGATGGGCGGCCAAAACATCGATGCAACCTGGTCGCCGCCCCGAAGCAGCGAAACACCGATGGCGAGAAGGCCGCGATCAAGGACGGCAAGAGCGCCCTTGAGATCTGGCCTGACAACCCGGCCAGGGCGGCGCAGAAGGATACCTCGGCACGCTGGACGGTGAAGTTCGCCAAGGCCAGGCTGAAAAAGGATGGCACGCCGTAGATCGATATCGCGATACCGACGTTTGGCTACAAGAACCACATCTCGATTGACCGGCGCCACGGTATCATCCGGCGCGAAAAGACCACTGGCGCGGCTGCTCATGACGGTGCACGGCTGCGCGAAGGACTGATCGATCCGGCCAATACAGCCTCTGATGCGTGGGTAAACATGGCCTACCGATCGGCAGCCAACGAGGAATTCCTCGCAAATGCTGGCAATGTCAGCCGCATTCACTCCAAGTAGCCCAAGGGAAAGCCGATGTCGAAGACGGTCGCCGGGGGCAACGCAACAAAGTCGAAGGTTCGAGCCCGGATCGAGCATGTCTTTGCCGAACAGAAGGACCGGATGGGGCTCTTCATCCGGACCATCGGGATTGCGCGGACTGAAGCAGCAATAACGATCGCCAACATGGCCTACAACATGAAGCGATAGTGCTGGCTCGACAGGCGAAGTGTGCCTGCGTGAGCCCAAAACCGCCCCAAATCACGCAGCCGAACCGCCAAGTCCGAACGCACTCGCCCGAACAGCCCCCTCATTGCGCGCTATTACCCCACAAGCAGCGGTAAATGACGGTTTCCAGAGATGTCCACCTTGCGATTCGCGCGCTCGGTGATGAGTCGAAGCACGGGCCTTCATTGCCACGAGGCGCCGCGGCAAAGCCGAAAGGAAATCGAGCATCTCGCTGCGACGCGACCTTCGGCGGATCACTACATTCCCGTCCGAGTTCACAGCGGGAAACTGAAATACTCGTTTCACGAAATCGAGGCCGATAACGGCAATACCGTGATGCTTTAGGTACCCTGAATAGACCTGGTTCGCCGGCCAAAGCATTGCACACTCCGCGATTGAAGCGGCAGTCTGCAGCATCAGGTCAAGGTATTCGCGCTCCTCCCCCAGTTCTTCAACGCAGCTCTGAACATGCCCAAGATCAAACAAAGAGTTTTCGGGCAAGATGGTTTATGAACAGATGATGAATGACTGACTCAGGCGGTATTAACGGAGAAAATATTAAATCTTTATCTTGTCCGAAGCGAATGCTGAAGTCCAATATGCTATCAGCATCGGCTAATAATAGCGAACTAATTAAGGAGACAAAGCATGACTTTCTCTATCGTGACCAAAGCAGCCATCATCTCTGCCTGTTGCTCACTGCAGATTTCCCATGTTGATGCCAAGCAGGATATGGCGTTTGAAAGACCGCAGATGAATAGCAGAATTTGCAAAGGGCGGGTTGTAGAAAAGGGTTGGGCGACTACCCGGCAGTCAGCGACTGAAAAGGCCATAAAATATTGGGCAGAAAAAGTTACTGCGAAGTATGGTCGATCTTATGCAAACTGGGGGAGAAGTAAAACAAGAAGAGTATCTTGCATTCACGACAAAATCGACAGCGGTTACTCCTGTCGTGCAATCGCGGCACCATGTTTCCCCAATGGGCAGATACATAGAAGCCTCAACTGATCAGACCCACATGGTCGGTCCAGTTAGTTTGTTTGAATAGCCCCTTTCGGTGATGTGCGCCACCGCGTCTCGTTTGAAATCGTCGCCAAAATTGGCTCTGCCCATCATGGCCTCCTTGCCTCAAAACTAGGGAAGAAGGCGCCTACAAATCAAGGGGCTATTCATTCCTTGTAAAATCCGCAGCGCTAGCAGAATAGCTAGATGATGAGTTGTCGGTCTCGCAAAAAGTATCTGCCACCAAACGCGGCGACAAACTTCACGCGAAAATGAACGCCAGGCGGATGGTTGCTAAATTGAACACGTATACAATACGCATAAAGAGTTATACTTTCAAAAATCCGATATGCGGGATCGAAAATAATAGTCCGGCCATTCCGCAAATGGTTTTTCCGCCGATCCATATTGGACGCAGGGTTGAAATTCGGAGGTCGAGAAGAACATGGAAAGCAGAAAATATTCAACCTATGTAGAGCACCCGTATTATGGTCGATATCCAATATTATCTAATGTTAGACCAATATTATTGGCCGAGGAGGAGTTTGTTATAATACGCAAATGCACCTCCGGAAAATCTATCAAAGGAACAGCAATTCCTGCCAATATGATCAGACAAAAACAATCTGGCTCCTATTTAATAAAATACTTTTTTGATGAAGAGCGGATTTGCTGCGATTGCAACCGTCCCTTCATTTTCTTTGCCCAAGAGCAAAAACGTTGGCATGAGGAATTGGGCATCAACATCAATGCTGCTGGTAAAAGGTGCTTTGAATGCCGAAAAATCCACCGCAATACCAAGAAAAATAACAAGCGATACGCTGAGCTCGTCGCAAATGAGAAACCAACGGCCGAACAAATGCTAGAAATGGCCGAAATCTGCATGCAAGAGGTTGAAGCAGGTCGATTTCATCGAAAACAGCTCCAAACGGCCAAGGCACTCATCAGAAGAGTTTCTAGACTCGGACAAAACAAAGCTTCCCCAGACATGAAACTTATTGAGAACATGGAACAACGATTGAGAAATATTCTGAGCGGCGCCTGACTTGGGCTTGCGTAGCCTTTAGGATTGCCCCGGGTTTGCGGGAGGCTCCATTAAATCAGGCCGCCGAACTGCCGATATCTCTGACGACGGTCAGGTCCTCATCCGGCAGGTGGTTCTGTGGTGTCTGCACTTGCTGGCATACCTCGATATGATCTCGTCCTGGCTTCCGAAGGTCCACGCCAAGTGGGCGCGCACTTCGTCGGATGCCCGGTGATTGGCAAGCTCGCGGCAGAATTCGACGCTGGACCTGCTGTCATTTTCGTGGACACAGAGATTGAGTGTTTCACGGAACTGCAAATTGGGAATGCGAAGAAGGAACTTCATCACTTCTTCCTCGCGACAGAACGGGTTGCGAGCATGCGTTGGTCCCATCAAAATCTGCCAAACTTTGTATACATCCAGCAAATCCCTAGCTCGCTAGTACACGCTTGCGGATTGGTCAGAAGCATCTCTTCAATTCTCTGATGCCGTTCTTTCTGGCATTCAGCAATCTTCCGCGAGACAGATCGCGCATCCTTGACATTGTTCCTGCGCCCCAGAAACCAATGAACATAATCCCGAATACCGGGAAATCGTGCCAGCGATGTCATTTTGCGATCTCCTTCAGTGAAGACTTTCTGACATGCAAAGTATCTGGCCGCGTTTTCGGCTGGAACGTATCCAAACATTGTGCTGTTCTTTAAAAATGAAGAGCCGGATTCAAAACTGGTCAGATATCAGGGTCTTTCTCGCCGTGCTACGGAGCGGTTCGACGCTTGCTGCGTCGCGCATATTGGGCGTTTCTCAGCCGACCGTTGCCCGCCGCATTGACGTTTTGGAGCATGAGACCGGGTTGACCCTGTTTGAACGCGGCAATCGCGGGTTTCGGCCAACCGAAGCGGCCCTTTCGCTGTTGCCGTTGGCCGAAGAACTTGAAACGGCCGCCCGGGTTCTCTCGGCGAAAGCTCAAGAACTATCGCTTCCGCGCCCTATTCGGGTAACGGCCTATGCCGCTAATTTTTCTCCGCGCGTGACACAGGTTTTCAGCGAATTCACTGCGCTGCATCCGGGTATCCGGTTCGAATTCCTGCCTAGCGTCAAAACATTGGATCTCTCCGCCGGTGAAGCGGACATCGCCTTGCGCATTACGGCAAGCGAGCCGGATCAAGACCTTGTCTGCCGGAAAATCAGCACCGCCCGTTTCACGCTATATGGCGCGCCAGGCTATGCCGAGAAATGGGGACTTCCCGAATCCCCACATGACATGGGGAGCCACCGCTTCGTGACATTCGAACGAGACGACGCGATTTCCAGATATCACGAGTGGTTGCTGCGACATGTAACTCCCGAGCGGATTGTCATGTCTTTCAGTGAAATGGGGTTGATGGAAGCCGCAATAAGGGCCGGCCACGGTCTCGGCATCATGAATTTGAAGCTGGCAGAACCGGATGAAACTGCGGGAACATTACTGCGATGTTTTGAACCGCCGGAGGACTTGTCATTGCAGCACCTGATGCTGGTTTCCCCCGAAGCCTATCGGCGTCCCGAAGTGAGAGAGTTCACCAAGTTTTTTGCTCCCCGTTACGCTGCTATTTTCAGATAGTGCCGCTGGGAGTGAGTGCTGAAGAGAAAGTGCGGCGACAAGTTACACCGTACCCGTTTGAGACGTTCAATCTGAATTGGATGATCGCCATTCGCTGCCTGTAGTCAACAATCAACGAAGTCTCATCGGTGAATGACCGACACGCGTTCAACCCGTCAGAAAAAGGAAAAGTGGGACAGGTGCGACTGCGATTGCGACGGCGGCCAAGAACGTGGGAAATTTGAACATACGGCTATATCCGGCCATGATGCCAATGCCGCCCCCGCCGCCGATCGCAGAGTTGCCCGGAATATTCAGGGCGATCATCAAGGCGACGAAACGATATCGCAAAATAACAGGCAGAATTCTGGACGTCGAGTTGGCAACGAGAAACTGGGTTCGTTCCTCGAAATCAAGATCTTTTACATCTCGAAGAAGGCTTGCCGCTCGCTTCAGATGAAGCTGCTCGAAACCGCGAATGATCGCATCTTGCGGTATTAGCCTGCCGATCATGAAAGCCAGCACCAAAGCGATGACCGTACAACCGTACACCAAGGGAGCGATCCTCGGACCAAGCATGGCGATAAGCCCAAGACCGATTTCGGCGCCAGGCACGAATGGCAGGGTCATCAGACAAATGTAGATGCCGATCGCAGCCATTATGAAGCGGTGCAGCATAGGTTCCGTTCTGGGAGTCAGTTCACCGGATATTTTTGCCATCACCCAGTCGCCGCTTAATTTGGCGGCTATCAGCACCACTATGAACAATGCGATTTTCGAGCCGATCCCGATATAGAACTGCAATTTCTCCGACACCTGCATATCCGTCGAGCTCCCGGCTATTCTGGTCTACCGGGCTTTGCGGACACAGGCTTGTCCAAGACCCCGACGATCGTATGCTCGACGTCAATCGTCCAATACCATCGGTGCTTTGTCCAATGCATGGTGCCGTGCAGTTCGCCCTGACTTAGCGCTCCTTCCCATCTCATCTTGCCGTCTGTCGGACTCACCAATTCAGCCAGGAAATGAACCTCGTCACCATCTTTTCGTATCCAGTAGGGAGCCGGTTGAAAATTGAACTGCCGACAAATCTCCGAGATGAAGTTGCCATTTTGGAAAATGAGTTTGTCTTCAAGCGGTTGTGCTTCGCTGCCTTTTCCAACGCGAACAATACCGGTTCTGAATTCCATGCCATCGAGGGCACCCAATTCGGGGCTAATCGTGCCAAAAGCATCCTGAGCGTTCGAACTTGCGGGGACATTCAACAGGGCGGCTAATATGCCCATCAGGACCAAGCCAAAAATGCCGCGTCTATCGAGCGTTGACTGGAATTCCATACCAAGCCTCCTGCTCATCTAGATCATACTAGCGCAGAAACATTCATCTCGGCCAATTGATTTGAAATGTTGATGCCGTCAGTGCTGCGATTGTATCTGCATCAAACTTGGCGGCGTGCGTCGTGGCGGGCTCACCCGGGGGATTTTTGGTGGGATAACTTCGATGCGCGCACCCGCGACAAGGCGCTCACCGACAAGGTATTTTGCTACTGCCTGAAGCCCAATCCCTCACCTGATGAGCAAAGATGCATTGCAATACAAGGAAACGGTCCAGCGCATGGAGCTAAATCCTACCAGCAGCTGATGGGCATGTGCTGATGTAAGACGGTCTTGTACTAAAATCAAACCGGCCCCTTGGGTGAAACTGATTGCCGAATGCATTTGGTCTCGGGCTGTCTACCCGTTCCTTTCTATCGCTATCGAAAGGTTCAAACCATCTCTTTTGTCGGCTGCATTATCAGCTTCGCCCATTTACTGTAGACTGTGGCGTGTCACTCATCGGAGGATCCTGGAGATGATACTCAGACAGTTTAGGGTCACTATCCACGATGGTCGGGAGAACGAGTTCGAGACGATATTTCGCAACGAGATTCTTCCAATGGTGAAAAACCACGATGGCTTGATCTGGGTTGCAGCCGGCAAACCATGGAGGGGAGAACCTAACGTTTTCTGTATGACGATGCTCTGGCGCGATCTGGAGGCCATCAAGGGATTTGCAGGCGAAGGCTGGGAGCAAGCGCGGATCGAGCCATCAGAGGCTCATCTTATCCAGTCGAACAGCGTCGAACATTTCGAACTTCTTGGCACCGTTGGGCCATAGCAGTCGCGACAAAGAAGGCTGTCCTTCTCCTGATCTGTTAGGCTGTTTCACAGCTTGATCTACCGGACCCGCCGGCTTCATGCGGTCTTCGTTCCGGGCGGCTGTCTTAAGATGGAATCGATTTGTCTATCCATACACCGGCCGATGCTTCGGCACACTGCTCGAGAACATCATATACGAGGCCCTCCAGCAGTTTCAGCTTGTATGCCGACATAGGCATTGGCTTGGCACCTTCGATCGCCGCCTTTGCCGCGATCGTGAAGATATCGGTTTCCGCCAGAGCATCTTTTGCAGCCTTCTCCGCACCGACGAGGCGAAGCGGCACGGGAGCGATTCCTCCAGCGACCAAGCGGACAAGCTGAAACCTCGCGTCTTTCACGATTATGCGCGCTGCGATTTCAACCAGTGGCCATTCGGCTTGTGCCCTGCTTATGGCGCGCTCGTATGTGGCGAATTCGCTGGTAGCGGCTGGCGGCAGATCAATACTGATAATCACTTCACCGGGCTCGAGCCTATGGTCCAAAGAACCGTTCGACCCGTCACCGTAGAGCGCGTCTAAAGTCAGACCGTCGCGTCGATCCGTTCTGATGGTCGCGTCATAGGCTAAGAGGGCCGTTGCCATCGAAGATGGATGCGGTGCGATGCAGGGACCCAAGTCAAAGGCTACGCCATAGTAGTGATTTCCTGCACGTGCCGGGCAATCACTCCCCCCTTTCTTAAGGCAGGAGATGTTAGGATTGCGAAAATACCAACATCGTGAGCGCTGGGCGAGATTGCCTCCCAGCGTTGCAACGTGCCTGATCTGCGGCGTCGCCAGGAGCTTTACGGTTGCCGCTATTCCGGGATAAGTTTTCGCAAGACGCTTGTCAGCTCCGATGGCCTCAAGTGTAACGGATGAACCGATCCGGGCACCCTCGCCAGCCACAACCAAAATCTCCCGCATCTCCGGCGTGGGGATCAGATCGGTGATCGGACCGCGAGATATGCCAGTGCGCCTCCGTTCGGACAGGTCGGTGCTGCCCGCGCGCCATTCGACTGCATCCATTATGTTGGATCGAGATGTCATGCTGGTTTCACCTTCTCGAGCAACGCAAGAATGCGATCGGGCTTCATTGGTGCCTCCATCGGTCGTATACCGATCGCATCGCGCACTGCGTTAGCGATTGCCGCTGCAGTAGGCACAGTTGCAACCTCACCTATCCCGACACCACCGCCAAGCACATGATCGAAGCCACCTTCTTCGAAATGAACGTCCATTGAAGGGGTGTCGGCGATGCCGGGTATGCGATAGTCGTCGAGACCGGCAGTAAGGACTTCGCCTGTGGTCGGATCCACTGCGCGGTCTTCGTAAAGCGCGAATCCGAGTCCTTGGATGATCGCACCGGTCGCCTGACTGCGTGCCAGATCAGGTGCGGCAAGCTTGCCCACCGATATTCCTGTATGTGCCGACAAAACCGTGACATGGCCAAGAAGTGTATCAACCTCGGCCTCGATAACCTGGACCGAGCTTGGAGCGCCGGCGCCTGCCACGAGATGGGAGGATCGTCGTAACATCCAGCTAAAGATAGTTCCGACAATCCCCGCTTCCTTGAGCAGCGAATTGCGCCCGTAAATATTATCTCGCGCGTCCTCAGGTCGCTTCGCTGTAACTAGAAAATCTGGTGCTGCCGCAATTCGTTCACGCCAAGGGGCGTTGGAGCCGGCATGCGTGCCACGGCTTTCCTCAAGGAGCCTCGCCTTCACCTCTTCAATCGCAAGAAGCGTCGGCGGGACTACTGATGCGGTCACCCTGCTTCCGCTCGAATCTGGACCGGGGGGAAAATCACTGTTGCCGATTTGGATCTCGACTTCGCCGGGATCGAGATCGAAGGCCTGTGCGACGGTATTGGCGAGCACGCTTCGAGTGCCCGTTCCGATGTCCTGGACCGCACATTTCACGACAAGGCGTCTGTTCTTGACGGCCAGTTCGACTGTTGATCCCGGCTGCCAAAAATAGAGCCAGTAACCCGCCGCGACACCTACGCCACGACGATATCGGCCGGACTTTGCCAAATTTATACGCGAGCGCCAACATTCAAGGTTTGACGCCCATTCATAGAGGCGGTGACGCATTGGATTGGTATCCCAGCGAAGACGTAGAGCAATCGGATCGGTCTTCATCCGTAGCGCCACCTCGTCCACAGCCTGCTCCAGCGCGAACGCCATGGGCGGGGCACCGGGACCGCGAAAGGGTGAACCAGGTGGCAGATTGCTGACGATGTCAAAGTCGGCAAGGTTCTTGGCCTGCGCGGGATAGATGAGCCGCGCCAACCCGGCGATGGTGGAGTTCACGGCAACTCCCGTATCGGCTCGAGCGGTAAGGGATATAGCTTTGAGGCCGCCATCGTCGGCGGGAAGGAGGGAAATGTCGATCGAGGCTCCTGGACGGTATCCGGTGACAGACAGTTCTTCGTGCCGGGTAAAGACGATCTGGACTGGCGCGCTTGCTTCCCGGGACAAACGGATGGCAGCATCGAGTTCATCAGTGAGCCCGCCCTTCGAGCCAAATCCACCGCCGATATGTTCGGCGATCACCTGAACGTTGGCTGGATCGAGCTTGAACCGCTTGCTGATCTTCTTGCGAAGTTCCTCCACAGTTTGAGTGGAAACTTGGACGATCAAACGCTCGCCATCGAAGCGAGCGACCGCAGCGTGCGGCTCCAGACAAGTATGCTGCTGGATGCCGGTTTTGAAGGTGCCCTCGAAAAGCAGCGGATCGGCTGCTTCCCTGGCCTTCGTGATCCAGCGTTTTGCTTTTCGCTTATTATGGGAGAAAGCAGTGGTGGGGCCTCGTAGATTACCTTTCCAAGGGGCAGGCGCTATCGTCCCTTCAGAAGCGTTGGCGACATCGTTCTTTCGGCCGGAAAAAACAATGGGAGCTCCTGGCATCAGCGCAGATTCAGGCCCTATGACGCTCGGAAGGGAGGCATACTCGAAAGTGATTGCATCAAGGGCGTCCTGGGCCGTTTTCCAATTTGTCGCGGCTACCGCTGCGATCGCCTGTCCGACATATCGCACTGTGCCATCACCGTTCAAAAGGCTCACAACAGCCCCGACCCCAGGCAGCGCCCTTGCAGCGCTGAGATCAATGCTTGAGATACGGGCATGGGCGAGTTTCGATCGTAAGATAAGGCCCTGTAGTTGTCCGTCGTGGTGGATGTCGACCGTATACTTGGCAGCCCCAGTCACCTTCTCGTGCGCCTCGACCCGAGGCGATCGGTTTCCCGTTCCGTCGAAGCGGCCCGCGCATGCCTCCATAACGGCGCGCAGGATGTTGTCGTAAGCGCCACAGCGACACAGATGGCCACTCAGGGCTTCCGCGACAACGCTACGTAAAGGACGCTCTGTCCCGTGTTCTTTGCGCCAGAGATCATGGAACGCGACGGCGCCAACAATGAAGCCTGGCGTGCAAAAACCGCATTGCAATGCATCCAGTGCCATGAATGCTCTTTGAACCGGATGGAGGTCGTCAGCACCTATACCTTCGACCGTTGTAACGCTCTTTCCTGTCGCTGCCTTCGCCGGCATAAGGCAACTCGCCACAGGCGCGCCATCGACCAATACAGTGCAAGCGCCACAAACGCCGGCACCACAAACGAATTTCGTGCCGGACAACTGGAACTGGTGGCGAATAACATCGATGAGCATCGTCTCGTCGCTCAATCTGACATCGACATCCTTGCCGTTAACGACGATGATACTCATGGTTTTGACCCGTCTTCGCTGGATTCATCTTGCGCCGGTTCCGCTGGATGGCCATTCAGCAATGAGCGCAAATCATAATAGTCAATCTCCGCCCGAGACCACCAGCCTTGGCACTGACGCTGAAGGAACCCTGGCGAGAAGAGGGTGATCAGGCTTTCTTGATGACCTTGTTGATCACGATACCGACAATGGTCTGGACGATCGCAGTTGCGACACCGCCGCCAACGAGCTGCCCAGCAAGGGCGGCAATGTCGACTCCACCTGCCGTGGCCCCTGCCATGCCGCAGGATGTCCTTGATCACCGCTTCGGCAGGAGCATTGGTGCGCAATTTTGAATTGTTGGATTTAGATTTCATGCTCGTTCCTTCGTCAATGACGAGAACCCAACACTCCCTAAATCACAACCTCAATTCGGTGCCATAGGCGCTGACGATGGAAAACCTAACCATCAGTCACGAAATAATATGAAACCGTGATAGTAATATATTTCTACTAAATAAGCGGCCTACAAAGAATTGACTTGAAAAGAGCCATCAGCCGATCGAGTCGGTGTATTCCTGTCTTTGATTGGATATTCTTGAGGTGCCAACGGACAGTTCCGATTCTTATCCCATTAGCAATTGAATAAGCCGCCAAATCGGCGCCACCTGCAAGCGCTGATGCTAGCGAAGATTCCGCATCTGTAAGCGAGTAAACCTTTCTAAGCAAAGAGCTATCGGCGGTAGGCGCGCCTGTGGGATCGTTGATGACCACGATGAAGTGCGCAATTGCGCTGCTAGCAGGTATTTGCATTCTCACCGGCGCCATCGTGACAATAAGAATATTCTCCTCGGCTCCACGAAGCGGAAATTGATGACTGCTTTCGCCTCCATCGGTCGCTCTCTGCTTGAGATCGATCGACAGATGATGCCGAAAGGTTTCGTCTGCGCTTTGGTCGGTGAAAGAAACTCGATTGCGGCGGACCAACCGGACGAACTCACCGTCGCTAAGGAGACGCTCTGCTGCTGAATTGGGCAGCACGAGGCCTCCGAGTTCGTCTGTCAGCAGTATCGGGGCAACAAAACGGTTGAGGACCGTTTTCAGGTTGTCTTTCTCAAGGCCGGCCTTTCCAAGGCGATCAGCGAGCTGAACGGCGCGACCAAAATGCGGCAGAAGGCGATCAAGTTTCGCAGCCTCGCTCTCGCCGAACTGCGCTCGCCTCGCATTTCGAATAAAGCCTAGATGCACTGTTTTGAGAGGGCTATGCTCTAAAGTAGATCCCAGACCGTGCCGTAGTCCCTGCGGCTTTAGCCATTCGGCGAAAAAAGCGGTTTTCTCAAAATCCCTGGGTTCGAATTCACTGTTGAAAGCCCGGCAAGTTGGGAGCTTGCTGCACTGCAATATCCAAGGATTCTTGCCGAAAAAGGCCTCATCATAATTTTCGCGATAATACGGATCAAATCCAAAACTGCCATAAACATCAATCAATTCATCGACATGATTTTCGATAGTCAGATCACCAGCGTCCGCCCCAACAAAATTGGCCGTCTTGTAGATGAGATCCTTCCAAACATCTTTTCTATCGACCGATTGATAGCACATATCGATCAGATCTAGGATTTGGTTTTCGTCATCTAACGATTTCACGCGTTGACTTTCACTTTTCCATAGATTCGAACCAGGCAAATTGCTGCATCTACGGGCGATAGCTGCAAGCAAGCCCTCATACTGAACATTTAACGACATCTCAGCTTGCCATATTTCGAAAATTCGTGAAACAATTATATCTTGTATATGATATATATGATGGGAGCTTGGGTCATGAATTGGAAACAGAATCCGGTTTGTCTCCATCAGTGCATCCTGGTCCTGTTTTTCGGCATCGTGGGGCTTGGCATGTTGCCCGCAAAGGCGGGCGATTTGCTGGGCAGCGTTATCGCCAAGGGAGAATTGGTGATTGGCGTCGATGCAGCCTATCCGCCTCAGTCTTTTCTTGACGACGAAGGCAAATTCGCCGGTTTCGATGTGGACGTCGGGAAGGCAATCTCGAGAGAACTAGGCGTCCGCGCGGTTGTCCGGGAGGTCAACTGGGAGGTTATTTTCACCGGTCAATGGCGTGGACAATGGGACTTGCTTGCTGGCTCCCTCACTCCGACGCGGGAACGCGCAACAAAGTTGGATTTCAGCGACCCCTACTATTTTTCTCCCGCCATGCTGGCTGTCCATCAAGCGAACAAGACGATCAATCATGTTGGAGATGCGTCAGGGAAGCGGATCGGAGTTGCCGGGCAGACGACATATGAAAGCTACCTGAACCAGGCGCTTGTCATCGATGCGGCCGGTGCAGTTCCATTCGAATACCGGATAGCAGATGCCGATATCCGGCCCTATGCCGGGGAACAACTTGTTCTGGACGACTTGAAACTGGGAGATGGAGTGCGTCTGGACGCCGCCGTATCTGCATTGCCGTTTCTGAAATTGGCGCAGCAATACGGGTACCCGATCAAGGTGATCGAAGACCCGCTTTTTTATGAACCGCTGGCTCTTGCATTCGAAAAGGGCTCGCCCAACCTTGTTGCCAAGACCAACGAGATACTCGCGCGTCTGCGTTCGTCGGGCGAACTGGCTGACCTGTCGCGGAAATGGCATGGGGCGGACCTGACGAATCCGAGCAAAGGCGCCCGGTGAAGGGCCTCTGGCGGCGTTCAACTGCTCTCTCTCTTTTGCTCGCTGGCTTGGCCTTGGCCGCCTACGCGGGATTTTCGATGATTGGGACGGCCGTTTCGAGCCATGCACTGATCATCCTCGGTATCGTGCCTCGCAATGGCTTTCTTCAGGGAGCGGCATTGACCCTGTTCGTGACCGCATCGGCAGGCATTCTTGCGCTTGTGGGTGCATCAATACTGGCATGGCTGCGGTCCACCGGTCACATGGTTCCAATAGTACTTGTTGCTTCGATTGTCTCATTTGGACGAGGGACGCCGCTGCTTCTTCAGCTTTTCATATTTTATTTTGCACTGCCCGAACTCGGGCTTGTCCTGAGCCCGCTTCAGGCGGGTATCGCAGCACTCGCCTACTGCTACAGCGCATACGGGTCCGAGATCATACGCTCGAGCATGCAGGCCGTTCCGAGGAACACGCTCGACGCAGCACGCGCACTCGGGCTTTCCAAATTCAAGAGATTTCAGACGGTGCATTTTCCCCTGGCTATCCGTTATGCTGCCGTTCCGATGGGAAATCTGGTTATTGCGTTGGTCAAGGACACGTCACTTGTCTCGGTTATCGGCGTCTGGGACATGATGATGATCGCCCGCATTTATGGAGCGCGGGACCTATCCTACCTTCACATGCTCGTTGCAGTCGGGATCGTTTACTGGATCATCTCCGCTCTTCTTGAGATCGGCGTCGACGGACTTGAACAGAGATTATCCCGCTACCCCGATTAGGCGCCGTGAGCTACTCCCCATCTCTTGGACAGGTTCTAGCGTGATTTAAGCTACTCTCTGCTCCTGCTGATCGGTTTGGGTTTCGTCATTTCTCAGCCAATAGACCACGGCCGGTGGTTTGCCG
>NZ_PDVP01000040.1:2500-6164 GCF_002727065.1 Zhengella mangrovi
CTTAGCCGCGGCCACCGGAGAAATCTCGAGAAGCTGGTCTTTTTGTGCCAGTGCCATTTGCGCGGGGTTCGATCCTTGCGTCTGATGGTCATTGGCAATGAGAACGATCAAGTGTCTTAAGGGCATTTGGTGGATGCCTTGGCATGCACAGGCGATGAAGGACGTGATACGCTGCGATAAGCTCCGGGGAGGTGCGAATACCCCTTGATCCGGAGATCTCCGAATGGGGCAACCCACCTTTGATCCTTGGGAAATCTGTTCTGTTTTTTGTCCTCGCGGATGATCGCGGCTTTGCCGCCATCCTCCGGACGGGGCGCGCAAAACGTTGCGCGGCGGCCGCTTGGCCGCTCGAAGGCTTGCGCCTTCGGAAGGACAGCACAGGTTTCCAAGGATCGTTAAAAAGGTATCTTATCCTGAATACATAGGGATAAGAGGCGAACGCAGGGAACTGAAACATCTAAGTACCTGCAGGAAAGGACATCAACCGAGACTCCGCTAGTAGTGGCGAGCGAACGCGGACCAGGCCAGTGGCTGATGAGAGAAAAGCGGAACCGTCTGGAAAGTCGGGCCATAGTGGGTGACAGCCCCGTACGCGTAACTTTCTTGTCAGTCCTCGAGTAGGGCGGGACACGTGAAATCCTGTCTGAACATGGGGGGACCACCCTCCAAGCCTAAGTACTCGTGCATGACCGATAGCGAACCAGTACCGTGAGGGAAAGGTGAAAAGCACCCCGACGAGGGGAGTGAAAGAGTACCTGAAACCGAATGCCTACAAACAGTGGGAGCCTGAAATGGTGACCACGTACCTTTTGTATAATGGGTCAGCGACTTAGTGTGACGAGCAAGCTTAAGCCGGTAGGTGTAGGCGCAGCGAAAGCGAGTCTGAACAGGGCGTTCAGTTCGTCGCATTAGACCCGAAACCGAGTGATCTAGCCATGAGCAGGCTGAAGGTTGGGTAACACCAACTGGAGGGCCGAACCCATATCTGTTGCAATAGATCGGGATGACTTGTGGCTAGGGGTGAAAGGCCAATCAAACTCGGAAATAGCTGGTTCTCCGCGAAATCTATTTAGGTAGAGCGTCGGATGAATACTCCAGGGGGTAGAGCACTGGATGGGCTAGGGGTCCTCACCGGATTACCAAACCTAACCAAACTCCGAATACCTGGAAGTACTGTCCGGCAGACACACGGCGGGTGCTAACGTCCGTCGTGGAGAGGGAAACAACCCTGACCAACAGCTAAGGTCCCCAAGTCATGGCTAAGTGGGAAAGGATGTGAGGATCCCAAAACAACCAGGATGTTGGCTTAGAAGCAGCCATCATTTAAAGAAAGCGTAACAGCTCACTGGTCTAATCAAGGGTCCTTGCGCCGAAAATGTACCGGGGCTCAAGCCATGCACCGAAGCTTTGGGCTTGTCTTTGACAAGCGGTAGCGGAGCGTTCCGTAGGCTGATGAAGCGGGATCCGTGAGGACCCGTGGAGGTATCGGAAGTGCGAATGCTGACATGAGTAACGATAAAGGGAGTGAGAGACTCCCTCGCCGAAAGTCCAAGGGTTCCTGCTTAAAGTTAATCTGAGCAGGGTTAGCCGGCCCCTAAGGCGAGGCCGAAAGGCGTAGTCGATGGGAACCACGTCAATATTCGTGGGCCTGGAGGATTGTGACGGATCGCGTGTATCGTATGCCCTTACTGGATTGGGTGTGCGGTGAAGCGGTCCCGGGAAACAGCACCTCCTTATAGACCGTACCCGAAACCGACACTGGTGGACTGGTAGAGAATACCAAGGCGCTTGAGAGAACTGCGTTGAAGGAACTCGGCAAATTGCACGCGTAACTTCGGAATAAGCGTGACCCTTCTGCGGGCAACCGCTGGAGGGTGGCACAGACCAGGGGGTAGCGACTGTTTATCAAAAACACAGGGCTCTGCGAAGTCGCAAGACGACGTATAGGGTCTGACGCCTGCCCGGTGCCGGAAGGTTAAGAGGAGGGGTGCAAGCTCTGAATCGAAGCCCCGGTAAACGGCGGCCGTAACTATAACGGTCCTAAGGTAGCGAAATTCCTTGTCGGGTAAGTTCCGACCTGCACGAATGGCGTAACGACTTCCCCGCTGTCTCCAACGCAGACTCAGTGAAATTGAATTCCCCGTGAAGATGCGGGGTTCCTGCGGTTAGACGGAAAGACCCCGTGCACCTTTACTATAGCTTTACACTGGCATTCGTGTCGGCATGTGTAGGATAGGTGGTAGGCTTTGAAGCGTCGGCGCCAGCTGGCGTGGAGCCATCCTTGAAATACCACCCTTATCGTCATGAATGTCTAACCGCGGCCCGTCATCCGGGTCCGGGACAGTGTATGGTGGGTAGTTTGACTGGGGCGGTCGCCTCCTAAAGCGTAACGGAGGCGCGCGATGGTGGGCTCAGAGCGGTCGGAAATCGCTCGTCGAGTGCAATGGCATAAGCCTGCCTGACTGCGAGACTGACAAGTCGAGCAGAGACGAAAGTCGGTCATAGTGATCCGGTGGTCCCGCGTGGAAGGGCCATCGCTCAACGGATAAAAGGTACGCCGGGGATAACAGGCTGATGACCCCCAAGAGTCCATATCGACGGGGTTGTTTGGCACCTCGATGTCGACTCATCGCATCCTGGGGCTGGAGCAGGTCCCAAGGGTATGGCTGTTCGCCATTTAAAGCGGTACGTGAGTTGGGTTCAGAACGTCGTGAGACAGTTCGGTCCCTATCTGCCGTGGGTGTAGGACTATTGACAGGATCTGTCCCTAGTACGAGAGGACCGGGATGGACGCATCTCTGGTGGACCTGTTGTCGCGCCAGCGGCATAGCAGGGTAGCTATATGCGGACGGGATAACCGCTGAAGGCATCTAAGCGGGAAACCCACCTGAAAACGAGTGGTCCCTATCAGGGCCGTGGAAGACGACCACGTTGATAGGCCGGGTGTGGAAGCGCAGCAATGTGTGAAGCTTACCGGTACTAATAGCCCGATCGACTTGATCGTTCTCATTTGCCAATGACCATCGCTTCAGCGACCCAAAAAGTTGCAGACTTTTTGGACAAGTCGCTGAACAAAAAAACAGGGCGCGATGGTGTGCCAATGACCATCGCTTCAGCGGCCTGGAGGGTCGCTGAAGAAAAAAGACATGTGCTCTCGGACGCATGCAGGCCTTCCGGCCTGCTGTCCTGCGCACGGCGCGCGCCAAACGTGGCGCGGCGGGCCTTGCCCGCTCGAAGGCTGCCGCCTTCGTGGCGCTTGTCTCCATGGCACAACCAGACACAGCTTCTCGACTTCATGCGCTTCGCCGACCTGGTGGTCATGGCGGGGTGGCAAGCACCCGATCCCATTCCGAACTCGGCCGTGAAACGCCCCAGCGCCGATGGTACTTCGTCTCAAGACGCGGGAGAGTAGGTCGCCGCCAGGTCTGCAAAACGCATGAAACCAAATCTTCTCGCCACATCTGCCCGGACACCAAAGGGCGCTATCTTCTCCGGCCGCGCCTCAGCGCGGCCGTCTTCGTTGGTGACGCGGGGTGGAGCAGCCCGGTAGCTCGTCAGGCTCATAACCTGAAGGTCGCAGGTTCAAATCCTGCCCCCGCAACCAACCAACTTCCGACATCCACACCGTCGCCAACGCGAAAGCTTCGCTTCCGCTGGCGAGGTC
>NZ_PDVP01000041.1 GCF_002727065.1 Zhengella mangrovi
GGCGACGGCAAGGCCGGGACGGGCGACGTGATCCGCTATGCCTACGCGGTCACCAACACCGGCAATGTCGCGATGGCGAACGTTTCCGTCTCCGACGTGACCAACGGCAACGATCCCGCCTTTCTCGGCGGCGCCAGCCCGGGCCAGCCGGTCGCCGTCTCGCTGACGACCGACGCCGGCACAGTGGGAGACTCCACCGACGCCGACAACGCCGGCCCCACCTGGGACATGCTGGCGCCGGGCGACACCATCACCTTCACGGCGGATTATTCGGTCGTGCAGGCCGACGTCGATGCGCTCCAATGAGTGCGTGGTGAAACAGGCCAGTGCTTCGAAGCATTTGTTGATGAAGGGTTTGCCAGGATGGTTGCCATGAAGAGGGTCAGTTTCATGATCCCCGTGCGTCCATCAGGCTGAAGCAGGAACGGGGGCGTTTCCCATGCGAATACCATGCAAGGCGTGGCGGAAAGCAATACTGTGTGTGGTGACGGCACTGGGCGTCTTTCAGGCGGAGTCGTCGGCGGTGGCGGCGGATACCTGCACATCGGCTCCGACGACGTTCAATACGGCCACCGGCCGGGTGACCGACGGGACATACTCTGCCAGCTATTCGTATTCGATCCTCCAGTCTGCGGGCTACGGTGCGGCTACGCCGGCGGGAGCCGATGGCCTGGTTCTCGATGTTGCCAATGGAGCTGCCAATCCCGACAGCATCACGGTGCGCTACAATGTCTCCGGCGTCACCTCGCCCGGCCATGTCATTCGCCTGGTTGGCGGCAGTTTCAACACGGTGAACGGGGACAATGCCGCGTCCGACTATACGATCAGCTGGACCGGCGGTACGGGAAGCGCAACCTGGTACGATCCGGCCACGCCGGATGTGACCATGTACCGCTGGGCCCCGCCGGCCGGTTTCGATATCAATGAACGCCAGATCGAAGGCCTCGGCACCAGTGGAACACTGGCCAACGGAGGCACGATCCGCGTCTATGATGTCTCCAATGCCGTTACGGAGTGGTATGTCGACCTGCCACGCGGCGCGACCTCGGTGACTGTCAGCAAGGTCGTCCTGCACGGCGGAACCAGCGCCACGACGGGGATCGACTTCCAGTATCCCGCGCTCGGCTACGGCAGCAGCGGGTCGGGCACGAGTTTCCGCGAATGGATCGCCTTCGATACCCTGCTGTGCCGCGATACCGATCTCGTCACCGTCAAGACGCTGGAATCCGGCAACGCGACTCCATCCGTGGGCGATACGGTCGGTTTTCGCATCAATGTCGTCAACAACGGCCCCGACGCGGCAACCAACGTGGCGCTCACCGACCAGGTTCCCGCGGGCCTGACCTTCGTTTCCGCGACCCCCGGCGCTGGCGGTTACGACGCGGCGACAGGAATCTGGACGATTGGCACACTGGCAAACGGCGCATCCGCAAGCCTCGTCCTGACCGCCACCGTAAACGCTGATCAGGGTGGGCAGGGCATCACCAACACGACGACACCGGCGGCTGGCGACCAGGGCGACCCGTCAACCGCTGGCGATGACCTCACGGAGAGCATCATGGTGCTCGCACAGCCGGACCTCGTGACGGTCAAGAGCCTGCTTTCGGCGAATGCCACGCCCGCTGTCGGTGACAGCGTCACCTTTCGTCTGATGGTGACCAATGCGACGGCAGGCGTCACGGCGACCGGCGTGTCGCTGAACGACCAGATGCCCGTCGGGCTGACCTATGCGTCCCACGTGGCCAGCGCCGGGACCTATGACCCGGCGACCGGCGCATGGACCATCGGCAGCGTCGTGAACGGCACGCCGGCAACCCTGGACATCACTGCGACCGTCGATGCCGGCCAGCAGGGGAACCTGATCACCAACACGGCGACGCCGGCAACGGGCGATCAGCCCGATCCGTCGATGCTGGGCGACGACCTGATGGAAAGCGTCACGGTGTTCAACCCGCAACCGGCCCTTGTCCTTGCCAAGACATGGAGTTTCGTCACGGATGCCAACGGCGACGGCAAGGCCGGGACGGGCGACGTGGTCCGCTATGCCTACGCGGTCACCAACACCGGCAACGTCAATGTCGCGAACGTCTCGGTCTCCGACACGACCAACGGCAATGATCCGGCCTTTCTCGGCGGCGCCAGCCCGGGCCAGCCCGTCGCCGTCTCGCTGACGACCGACGCCGGCACAGTGGGAGACTCCACAGACGCCGACAACGCCGGCCCGGTCTGGGACACGCTGGCGCCGGGCGACACCGTCACCTTCACCGCCGACTATTCCGTCGTGCAGGCCGACGTCGATGCGCTGCAGTAGAGGGATCATGCTCACGTTCAGAACGGGTACACCAAACGCGGGGGGCGCCCAACACTTGCCGGCACAGGCATCCTTGTTGCCTTGTCTGCTGCTTCGGTTGTGAGCGAGAGTTGATCGAATAAAACTTCGGGTTGTATTCTGCCCGGGTTCATGTCGGGATGGAAGGGGCAGTGCCGGCGAATGTGCGCGCCGGACCGGCCGGAAACGACGGGAAAGGGACCGGGGGCAATCATGAACATCTTGAAACGGCAAGCCGTCCGCCGGGGACGGCAGGATGCGGGTCCGTCGGGGCGCTTGAACCGCAGCGTCCATGGCAAGGTTGAACGCTGCCTTGACTCCAGGCTTGTCCGCATCTGCCTGGCTGGCGCCCTGCTTGCGGTTTCCGCCCTGGTCTGGGCTCCGTCACCTGCCGTGGCCGCGGAACTGGCTACCAACGGCAGCCTGGAAGGACTGGACCCCGCGGTCGACAGGTCCGTTTACAATGCCACCCTGCCGCCTGGCTGGACACAGGTCCAGGGAACCTCGGATACCCGTAACCCCAACATTGCGGGTGCCAATCTGACGTGGGTGGCGTCGCCGGATGGCGGCGATTTCGTTCATTCTGGCACCACCGGTTCAACCAACAGGGAAGGATTGGAGCAGACCGTGACCGGGCTCGTGCCTGGCAATGATTACGTTGTTTCGTTCTATCAATCAGCATCTTTTGTGCCGACCTACTGTCTTGCCGGCGTGAACGTCAAATGGGAGGTCACTTTTGGCGCCCAGAGCCAGTTCGGGGCTGACGTCACCTGTCCGGCGAAGGGAACCGCTTTGCCTTGGGTGCAGCAGAGCATGACCTTCACTGCGACCAGTGCGACGCAAATCCTCCGTTTCCAGGTTCAGTTGGTCAGCGGCGGAAGATTCGGCTATATCGCCGTCGACGGGATATCGCTGCAGGCAGCGCAGGCGGGTTTTTCGATCTCGGCGGTCAATGACGATTTCTCGGCCGCGCCCATCGTCAGCGGAACCGGCGGCACCACGGCATCGGTTCATTTGAACGACACCGTCAATGGCGTAGCCGTCGACCCGGCCGTGATTGTCACCACGCTCGTTTCCGATGGCGGCCTTACGGGCGTCTCCGTGGCCAGCGATGGCACGTTG
>NZ_PDVP01000042.1 GCF_002727065.1 Zhengella mangrovi
AATGGTGGGCGCGACAGGGATTGAACCTGTGACCCCTCCCGTGTGAAGGCAAGGAAAAGAGTTTGGCTTCAACTGCTTGCTGGAGCTGTCCCCCAGTGCTCCCCCGTTTTTCGATTCTTGAATGCTCCGGCGCGCGTACGAACGCTTGAAAATGCCGCTCGTAGCCAATGTTCGCCAGTCCCACATGAAGTACAGCTTTGCGCCTCCAGGTACGCCTATCGACTAGACGTTTTGCAGTCCTGAAACCGGACGTTCTGGTCCATTGTACTTGGGAAGCAGTAGCGCCAAAATATCGAGGAATCTCGAGTTCCGGCGCACTCTAACACGCCGCGAAACGCAGTCAAAATCCTCTACAGCAAACGCGGTGGGGGACGTGACGAAGTCTGAGTCCGTCATATTCCTTCCCAATGCAGTTGGAATTGTTGAGTGCTCATTCGGCTCACGCGAGTCGCACCCCGTTTAGGAGCCGGCGGCATTGAGCTCATTTTCCCTTCGGCGGAAAGGCCAGAGCCTCGTAGCCAGCCTGATCGAGTGTGCAGTCGACTAGCTCTAGGAAGCTCGACTTAGTTACGCCGATCTGTCGCGCCATCTGCCCGAGCAATGGATCACCGATCGTCTTGTGAGAGGTCCCCATGCTCATCTTCGTCTTCTTGATCGTCTTTCGACCAGCAAGATTGTGGTAGATGTAATAGTGATGATCGCCGTCATCACGCTTGAAGCCTTTGCGCTGCAACGAGGCGTCGATATCTTTCCGATCTCTTGCCATCAGTCGAGCGGCCCAAAGCGAGAGAGTAGGTGCCGCTTAACCTCAAGTGCCTCGTCATCCAGTTCGTCGTCGTCGGCTTGGGCGTATTGCCGCCATACCAGATCAAGTTCCGATAAAACACTATCGCGAAGCTCGGACACGTTATCCGCGACAACATCGATGCCTAGACGATGATCCGCGAAACTGAAAAGTCGATCCGCCCAATGGACGGTTACAGGCAAGCTAATGGGACGATTGGTCCAGAAGCGCTTGCCGCCTGACGTGAAGCGATCGATAGGTTCTAGGTGCGGCTCAAGTTCCACGACATTATAGATTTCTTCAAACGAACTTATGTCGCCGCGTGCATTTACCTTCGGACGACCGCTGATTTTGAGCCGCTTGCGAACGTTGGTTTGAAGCCAGCTTTCCAGGGGTAGTGGGTAGTCCATACGAAGCGCGGGGTCTGACCCTGGCTTGATCGTCATAATTGTCTGTTGATAGTCTATGGCACGGAGCTTCCCAGCGACCGACTCCTCATCGACAGCTGGTGGTCTGGGAGTATCATACGCGCTCAGGAGATTTCGCGCACGATCAGCCTTGAACGCGAACGGGCCGCGCGAACCGGCACGGATCATCACTTCGAGCCCGCTACCGTCCGGCGGAAGCAAACCGGCCGCTGCCTTGGCTAAGAACCAACGTTCCCGAGCGTTTGGAACTACAGCCTCAAGCCGCGCTTCCTCGCCGCTATCGAAAGCGCGTAAGGTCGCTATCAGTTTCTCACGCGCGGCAACGGAGGAACGGCTCATCTCACCCGTCCGAGATGCGACAGCAAAAGGCTGAATATGGCTGCCCTTGCGAGGCGCGCGGCACACAACAGCGTACTCGCGCTTTACCTTATTGGTGGGCTTCAACCGTTCGCTCAGGACTCTACCCTCGGCTCGCATACCGATGATATAGATCATACGTTGGATCGCGTTGAGCGACGCAATAACTGCCTCCGCCGGAGCACCCTGCAATTTCTGCACAGATGCCCCGTCGAATTTCAGTTCAAGATCTGTGTCATTCTCGGCCACCGAATTGCTCTTCCAATTCGTTTGACTGCTTCCCACAATCAGTTTGTGATCGTGTTACCAGGCATACTCGGCAAATGAAAGAGGTAGCGGCGGAACCTAGCTCGCTCGCTGAACTGGCCCCCTTTTCGACCGGACCCTCGGGCATGACCATGGAGGCTTAGGGATATCCCTAAGCACGTGCTTATGTCTGACTATGAGATCATCACCGATGGCGGTCGCCGGCGCCGCTGGACTTCATCTGAGAAGTTACGGATTGTCGAGGAGACGCTGGAGGAGAACGCCAGCATCTCGGTCGTGGCGCGCCGCAATGGCGTGGCACCGAACCTGCTGTATCGTTGGCGGCGTCTGATGCTGGAGGGAGGGGCCGTGGCCGTGTCTGGAGACGATGACGTCACAAGCAATCGCGCCGTCCGACAGCTGGAAGAGCGCATCCGCGAGTTGGAGCGCCAGCTCGGGCGCAAGACGCTCGAGGTCGAAATTCTAAAGGAGGCGCTCGACAAGTCGCGCTCAAAAAAACTGACGTGGCTTGCGCAGTCGCAGCCAAAGGACGGTTCCCGATGAGCGTGGTGGCCAAGACCCTCGGTATCTCCCGCTCAAATCTTCATGATCGCCTGAAGGGAGGCGCGAAGCCGCGGCGGCGCTATCACAAAGCGCAAGACGCGGCGGTGGTGCCGCTGATCGCCGCGCTCGTGGCAGCGCGGCCGACCTACGGATACCGGCGGATCACCGCGCTCCTGAACCGGCAACTCAAGACCGAAGGTGCTGCGCCCGTGAACCACAAGCGCGTCTACCGCATCATGCAGGCGCACAGTCTCCTGCTGGCTCGCAGATACACCGAGCGGCCGGAACTGACCCATGAGGGCAAAGTGGTCACGATGCGCTCCAACATTCGCTGGTGTTCAGACGGGTTCGAGTTCACCTGCTGGAACGACGATGTCGTCCGCGGCGCATTCCTCATCGACGCGCACGATCGCGAGATCATCTCCTGGCGGGTCGTCGTGAACGCCGGCATCAGTGGCTCTGATATCCGCGACATGATGCTGGAGGCGGTCGAGCAACGGTTTGGGGCCTGCAAAACGCCGCATCCCATCGAGATGCTGAGCGATAACGGCTCGTGTTACATCGCCAGAGAGACGCGCATCTTCGCTCGCCAGATCGGCCTGAAGCCTTGCTATACGCCCGTGAAGAGCCCGCAGAGCAATGGGATCTCCGAAGCATTCGTGAAGACGCTGAAGCGGGACTACGTCCATGTGACGCCGCTACCGAATGCCGCCACAGTCCTCGGATTGATCACCGGGTGGTTCGAGGACTACAACGACAACCACCCGCACTCAGGGTTGAAGATGCGTTCGCCGCGCGAATTTATCTCAGCTCAAATCGCAACGGCCTGAGTGTCCGCTGAAACGGGGGCAAGACCACTCGCCACCTGCCCGCAATCGTGAAATGGACCGGAAACTCTGAACCGCACCGGGTTTGCCGGAGGCTCCAACTCCTGAGTAGGATGGAGCATCATGAGCAAGACGACAAACAAGTATTCTCCGGAAGTCCGCGAGCGCGCCGTTCGCATGGTTCTGGAT
>NZ_PDVP01000043.1 GCF_002727065.1 Zhengella mangrovi
TGGCTGTTCCGCGAGCAACTCGTCCAGGCCCGTGCAATCAACAATCTGTTCGCCCGTTTCGACAAGCATCTCTCCAGGTCCGGGTATCTCGCCAAGGGTGGGCAGATCGTGGATGCCACGCTGATCGCAGCCCCGAAACAGCGCAACAATGATGGCTAAAAGGCTGCGATCAAGGCTGGCAAGACAGCCGACGAGATCTGGCCTGACCAGCCCGCCAAGGCGGCGCAGAAGGATACGGATGCAAGGTGGACAGTGAAGTTCTCCAAGGCCAGGCCTGATGCTGACGGCATGGTGCGTCAGCGCGACATCGCAATTCCGGCATTCGGCTACAAGAACCATGCCTCGATTGATCGACATGGTGACTTCATTCGCGGCTGGACGGTGACGAGCGCATCGGCCCATGACGGCGCGCAACTCCGCAATGTTCTGAACCGTGAGAACACCGGTTCGACAGTCTGGGCCGATACCGCCTACCGGTCGAAGGCGAACGAAGCCTGGCTGGAAAAGAATGGCTATGTCAGCGATATCCACCACAGCAAGCCGAAGGGCCGTCCGATGAGCGAGGCTACCTCAAGGGCGAATGGCCGGCGCTCGAAGGTCCGCACCTTTGTCGAGCATGTCTTCGCCCGCCAGAAGGCACAAATGCGGCTCTTCATCAGAA
The DNA here is from genome assembly GCF_002727065.1 of Zhengella mangrovi. Lineage (GTDB taxonomy): Bacteria > Pseudomonadota > Alphaproteobacteria > Rhizobiales > Rhizobiaceae > Zhengella > Zhengella mangrovi. Next base: position 662 of record NZ_PDVP01000043.1, read on the forward strand.
CCATCGGCATCGAACGGGCGCGAGTGAAGATCGGCGTGGCCAACATCGCTTACAATCTCACCCGCTATGTCTGGCATGAGGGGAGAAGTGCGCCTGCATGACGGAAAACCGATCTCAGGCGAGCCGGAAACATCGGAAATAGCAGGCAAGAAGAAGGCCCGCTGGCGCCAGACTTCTGGTCACGCCGCGCCGAAATACCCCCGATCCACTCGTTCAGCCAAAACTACCCGGTAAATCGAGGCGTCCAGTTGCGATGCCAGCTCTGGGCGATGGCCGGATATTTGTGCCCCCATGGCCCGGCCTCGAAGGCCAGAAGCGCACGCATGCCCGCCTCGACATCGGCCGCGCGGTAAATCTCGCGGAGCGCGGGAACGACCGGCTTGCGGTCTTTCCAGGATACGAAGTCCAGACTGTGCCGGATGAGGTGAACGACGCATGTTTGCACGATCGTCGCCGGAAACGCCGCGTTGATCGCCTCGGAAAAGCCCTTCAGGCCGTCGACGATCGCGATGAGAATGTCTTCGACGCCACGGTTCTTCAGTTCGTTCATGACACGCAGCCAGAACTTCGCGCCCTCCGACGTCTCGATCCAGATGCCGAGGATGTCCTTGGTGCCGTCAGACTGGATGCCGAGCGCCAGATAGACGGCCTTGTTGCGCACCAATCCTTCATCCCTGATCTTCACGCGCATGGCGTCGAAAAAGATCAGAGGATAGCAGCGTTCGAGCGGCCGGTTCTGCCATTCCGTTACCGTCTCCAGCACCGCATCCATAATCGTCGAGATCAGGTCAGGCGAGACATCGAGGCCATAGATCTCCTGAAGATGCCCCTGGATCTCGCGCACGCTCATGCCGCGGGCATACATCGAGATGATTTTGCCGTCGAAGCCGGGAAACCGGCGCTGGTATCGCGCGATCAGCTTGGGATCGAACGTCCCCTCCCGGTCGCGCGGCACCTGGATACTTCGATTTACCGGGTAGTTTCGGCTGAACGAGTGGATCGGGGATATTTCGGCGCGGCGTGACCAGAAGTCTGGCGCCAGCGGGCCTTCTTCTTGCCTGCTATTTCCGATGTTTCCGGCTCGCCTGAGATCGGTTTTCCGTCATGCAGGCGCACTTCTCCCCTCATGCCAGACATAGCGGGTGAGATTGTAGGCGATGTTGGCCACGCCGATCTTCACTCGCGCCCGTTCGATGCCGATGGTTCTGATGAAGAGCCGCATTTGTGCCTTCTGGCGGGCAAAGACATGCTCGACAAAGGTGCGGACCTTCGAGCGCCGGCCATTCGCCCTTGAGGTAGCCTCGCTCATCGGTTTGCCCTTCGGTTTCTTCTGATGGATGTCGCTGACATAGCCATTCTTTTCCAGCCAGGCTTCGTTCGCCTTCGACCGGTAGGCGGTATCGGCCCAGACTATCGAACCGGTGTTCTCACGGTTCAGGACGTTGCGGAGTTGCGCGCCGTCATGGGCCGATGCGCTCGTCACCGTCCAGCCGCGAATGAAGCCACCATGTCGATCAATCGAGGCATGATTCTTGTAGCCGAATGCCGGAATTGCGATGTCGCGCTGGCGCACCATGCCGTCAGCATCAGGCCTGGCCTTGGAGAACTTCACTGTCCACCTTGCATCCGTATCCTTCTGCGCCGCCTTGGCGGGCTGGTCAGGCCAGATCTCGTCGGCTGTCTTGCCAGCCTTGATCGCAGCCCTTTCGCCATCATTGTTGCGCTGTTTCGGGGCTGCGATCAGAGTGGCATCCACGATCTGCCCACCCTTGGCGAGATACCCGGACCTGGAGAGATGCTTGTCGAAACGGGCGAACAGATTGTTGATTGCACGGGCCTGGACGAGTTGCTCGCGGAACAGCCA
>NZ_PDVP01000044.1 GCF_002727065.1 Zhengella mangrovi
AAAAGATGCCTGGCAAGGCTCACGCCCTCGCAAGCCGGTTCCAAGGTGCTTCCGTCAGCCGCACTGAACCGGCGGCCCTGCGCATCTGGCACAATTCCAATAAAGGCAAGAAGCCCATCGCCAGGTGCCGCTGCATAGCGTCTGAGGCCGTACGCCGTGATCACGCGGTCATCCATAACGCAACCAATGACACAGCCGATCATGCTAGCCCCTGGCGTTGTGCTGGCGGCAACCGACACTGGCCGATGATTGAGCCCGTTGATTATTCCGGTCGCACTTTCATGGTCTGTCCTATCTCCGAGCGGCAATGGCGTCTCCTGCCACAGTCCGGAAGAGAACGCCAAAGACAAGCACTCTGCCATGGCCGTGACGGCGCGGGCATCGTCGAAAGAAGGCCGCCAAAGGCTTACCTTTCCCTTCGGCAAGTCCAGTTTGGAAATCCCGGTTCCGTGTGCCGCCCGTGAGGTCATTTTCTCACCTATTTTCTTTGCAGAAAAATATGAACCGAACCTCTACGAGTAGATTATCACCGGTATGGTCAGTAAGCAAAATGACCCCAGCGACAGCTCGAATTGGCGGGAATTTCAAGGTCTGAGCCGAACTGCATGCCGGACATCGCGAACGCGTCCCGGACACCTAAGAAATCCAGCTCTGAGATCAACCTTCAAGCAGTTCTGAAACGGATTGCCGGAAGTCGATTGCCAGTTCGATCACCCAATCACGAAATCGCTTCTGTATCGGGCTGAATCGACGTCCGCTGACCGAGAGCAGCCGGTAACGATACCCCGTTGGCATTCTCTTTTCAGTGCCGAAAGGCAGGACAAGCGATCCGCCAACGATGGAATCGTAGGCCTCGGTAATGCCACATAGGACAAGACCGTTTCCCGCAAGCGCAGCCTGCAGGCCGGAACTTATTTCCGAATAGCGGACGCCACCGGAATTCGGATCCCCATCGACATTGAATTTTTGGCACCAATCCTGCCATCCGGACCATTGCGGATCGGGCGTGCGGTTGTCCAGGTGAACGATTGGTATCCCGCGCAGCGACTTCACGGTCCCGGACAGCTCATATCGGTCACGGAAGCCCGGCGTGCAGACAGGGAGGACCTCGTCGCCGAAAAGGTCGATCGCATCGAGACCGGCCTCCGGCGGCGGGCTGTAGCGAATGGCGAAATCGAATCCGTCCGCGACAAGATCAATTCGCCGGTTCGAGGCGTTGAGACGCAGGTCCACTGCGGAGTTCTGCCGATAGAAATCGGAAATCCGCTTGGTGAACCAGTTTTCGGCAAAGGATTCCGGCAGCGTCACCGCAACCCGGTTGACGGTGTGATCTTCGTTGAGTTCCGAAAGCACCTCGGCAATTACCGAGAATCCTGTTGTCAGCCTTGGCTTGAGACGCAACGCTTCCTCGGTCGGGATTGCGCCGACGGCGGACAGATCGACGAGTACAAGTTTCTCGGCCATCCGAGGATTGCAGGCCACAGCCCGACTCTCTGCGAAACAGGTCTTGTCAGCTCAAGACGGCTCGAACTTTCTTCGGCGAGATCGCTGCGTAACGGCGCGGTCGCCCTACACTATAGGCGCGCCCGCTGATGGAACGATGTGATGCATAAGTCTTGATAAATTTCTAGCGCGCGACCTGATAGGGAAAATCCAACCTAAATTATTAGAAGAGCTTTAGATTTATTGCGATATTCCCTGAAGGCTGAGAGGTCCTTGTTACGGAAAGCAGACCATGATCAACCATTTTTGGCGTGATCGACGCGGCAATTTCACAACCCTCGGCGGCATGCTCTTTTTCATCCTGGCATTGGGCGCAGGTGTCGCTCTCAACCTTGTTGATATCGAGAACCGTCGGTCAGCATTTCAGCAAGCTATTGATAGTGCAGTTCTGGCCGCTGCCGCACGTCCTGATCTGGATTTGAAAGCGCGGATCGCCATTGCCGAAAATATGGTCGGTTCAAATTCCCTGAACGATTGCACTGATTCCAAGACATCATTCCAAATCGCCAATGATGTTGTTACTGGCAGCCTCTACTGCCAGCACGTCACGCTGTTCAATCAAATTGTCAATCCAGGATTTACAAAGATCAATGTTGATGCCGCTGCCAAAGTTTTGCGGGGCGATCCAATGTGCATATTGGCGCTCAATCCTAGCGCGAGCAAAGCATTGCTGGCGAGTGGCGGATCAAACATTGTCGCCAATGGCTGCTCAGTCCATGTCAACTCATCGAGCACGGATGCAGTGGTATTCTCCGGTGGGGCGACACTGAGCAGCAAAAGCAATTGCTTCGTGGGAGGTGTCAAGCAGGGGCTTTCCGATATGACCCCGCCACCCGAGCCATCGTGCGATCCGGTCAACGATCCTTTCAAGTCCTTGTTGAAGCCGGCGACAGGCAGCTGCGATTACACGAATTTCGACGAGAATACGGACAT
>NZ_PDVP01000045.1 GCF_002727065.1 Zhengella mangrovi
GGCAGCGGTTCCAAGGGCTCCAAGGGCTCCGGCTCGAAGGGCAGCGGCTCGAAGGGCTCCAAGGGTTCCGGCTCGAAGGGCAGCGGCTCCAAGGGTTCCAAGGGTTCCGGCTCGAAGGGCAGCGGCTCCAAGGGCTCGAAGGGCTCCAAGGGTTCCGGCTCGAAGGGCAGCGGCTCGAAGGGCTCCAAGGGTTCCGGCTCGAAGGGCAGCGGCTCCAAGGGCTCCAAGGGTTCCGGCTCGAAGGGTTCGGGTCATGGATCTTACCGTGGCGAGCACGAAGGCGAGCATCACGCCTCCTATGAAGAAGGGTGTGAAGAAGGCTTCGAGGAACACGAGGAACATGAATGGGCCTAGCCCTCGGCTAGCCTGACATGGCCTGACAATTTGGCCCCCGCTTTCAACCGCGGGGGCTAATTTTTTACCCATATTTAAGCATAACAAGTTGATAATCGCGGAAATGTGAGGTTTCCGCCGTGTTCCAGAGTATCCGTATCCCTGCCGGTATTCGGGCCTCGATCGACCGGATCTTCGCCCGTCACCGGCAGGTGGTCTGATGCTGGCGCGCAACCCCGAATTCAAGGCCGGTATTGCCGCCGACGCGGAACGCACCGAAGTCGCCGCGATCATCGGTGGCGGCAAGCGCATCGTCTACGGTTTCATCGCCGTCTTCGTGCTCTGGGGTCTGCTGGTCCCGCTCGACTCGGCGATCGATGCCAAGGGCGTCATCACCACGGCCGGCAACAACAAGCTGCTGCAGCATGTCAATGGCGGCCGGATACGCTCGATTCTCCTGGGCGAGGGCGCCCACGTTGAAAAGGGCGACCTGATCATGGTGCTCGATCCGGAGGTCAACCGCGCCGAGCTGTCGGAATTGCAGGCGCGCCAGGCGGTCCTGCTGGCCAAGAAGCGCCGGCTGTCATCCATCGATGACCAGACCGCTTCGCTCGCCGAAGGGCCCGGCTCCTGGGGCATCCGGACCGGCGTCGACCGGTTCCTGCGGACGGCCTCGACAGGTGCCGACCAGACCGGCCACGACATGCACCAGGCCATCTATGAAAGCCAGAACCTCGAACGGTACTTCGAAGGCCATTCCATCGAAGCCGAGGTCGGCGCGCTGCGTCACCAGGCTGAGAGCCTGAAGCGCGAGCGGTCCGGGCTTCTGGGCATGCGCGACAGCGCGCAGGCAAGCCTGCGCTACCTCAGGGACGAAATCGCCAACATGCGGCCGCTCGTCGAGGCCGGCTATCTCGCGCGCAAGGAACTGTGGGACCGGACCCGCGAGGAAAGCCAGAAGGTGGGAGAACTCGCCGACCTGGACAGCCGGCTGCGGCGGCTAGACGAGCAGACCCTCGAGGTTCAGAACCGCATCGACGCCTATGTTTCCGGCCAGCAGCAGGCTGCCGCGAAGGAAATGACGGCCGTGCTCGGCGAACTCGCGCAGATCCGCGATCGCCTCGTTTCGGCTGAACAGGCGCTGTCAAACACGGAAATCCGGGCGCCTGCCAGCGGAACCCTGATCGCCTTTTCCGCCAACACGGTTGGCGGCGTTCTGCGCGGCGGCGATACGATCGGCGAGATCGTTCCCGACAATGCCCCCTTGATCATCCAGGCGAAGGTCCGCCCGCAGGACATCGCCGAGGTCAAGGAAGGCCAGGTCGCCCGGGCCGAGGTGACCGCGCTTGACCGCCGCCGCTATGATCCGATCGACACCGTCCTGACCTATGTCTCCGCCGATGCCATCCGCAATCCGGCGACGGCCGAATCCCATTATCTCGTCTATGCGAAGCCGGAAAAGACGATTTCCAGGTCGGAAGGCGGAGGGCTGCTCAAGCCGGGCATGGACGTCAATCTCTACGTTCACGCCGGAAGCCGGCCCTTCCTTGTCTACCTGCTGAGCCCGTTCATCACGAGCTTCGAGAGGGCCTTCAATGAACCGTGAGCGGAAGGCTTCGTTGCAGGTGCGGTCGCCATCGCGCGGATTGTGCGTCTCGACGCTCGCGATGGCATTGATGACGCTGCAGGGCACCGCCGGCGCGTCGGCCATGGAAGGCGTGTTGCGCGGAAGCTTCGACCATCCCGACGTCATGGTGCTGGATCGCCCGGTGCTGGCGGGCATGCGCCTGCGAACCGGCCTGGGCGCTATGGCCAGCCAGGCCGATCCGGGCATCGTGCTGACCCTTCGGCGCGCCCTGGGCACCGACCTCGGCCTTCGCAAGTCCATCGCCGACAGCCAGGCCGCCCGTGCCGGTGTCTGGAGCGCCATGGCGGCTTATGTACCGACCATCAACGGAACGGTCGCGCGGACCTATTTCAAGGATACCACGCTGTCCGGGCGCCAGACGAGCGAGACGATGTCGCTGGATGCGTCGGTCACCCTGCTGGACATGGGAACCCGGTACTTCGGGGTGAAGCGGGCGAAGGCGG
>NZ_PDVP01000046.1 GCF_002727065.1 Zhengella mangrovi
GTAGACGATGCGCTTGCCGCCACCGATGATCGCGGCGACTTCGGTGCGTTCCGCGTCGGCGGCAATACCGGCCTTGAATTCGGGGTTGCGCGCCAGCATCAGACCACCTGCCGGTGACGAGCGAAGATCCGGTCGATCGAGGCCCGGATGTCGTCGAGATCACCCGACCGTGCCGATGGCCTGAAACCGGTGGTCCCGCCGCTTTCGTTCGCGGAGCCGGACACCGCATGGCGCCGTTCGCGCACAGGGGCGCTTTCCGCCGCCGGTGCGTCAGCCTCCGTCCTGTCCTCTTTGTCCCGCTTCCTGCGGCCACCGACCCGGCTGAGGGTCCCGGTTTTCAGCTCATAAACATCATCGGCAACCGCACGCATTTGCGAGCGGCGGGAAATGACAAGGATCGCGACGCCCTGATCGCGAAGCGATGTCAGGATCTCGATCAGTTCCTTCTGGTCCGACCGGTCGAGATCGGTGTCCGGCTCGTCCAGGACGAGCACGCTCGGATCGCCGTAAAGCGCCCGGGCCAGGGCGATCTTCATGGTCTGCCTGTCGGTCAGGAAAACCTCGCCGCGCTCCAGGACGGTCGCGTAGCCTTTCGGGAGATTGGAAATCATCCCGTGCGCGCGCGCAGCCCTGGAGGCTTTCAGAAGACGCTCGGAATCAAAGTCATAGTTAAGACGGGTGATATTCTCCGACACGCTGACGGGAGACAGCTTGATCGTCTGCGCGACATAGCCGACGGCACGGCCCCAATCCTCCGCCCGCCAGTCGTCGCGGGTCGTCCCGTCCAGCTTGACGTGGCCGGAATCCGGGCTCGCGGCGCCGGCCACGATCCGCGCAAGGCTGCTCTTGCCGCTTCCCGTGCCGCCGGTGATGACGGTGATCCGGCCCGGCTCGAGGTCAAGCGACAATCCGGTCAACAGGAAGCGGGTCGGCTGCTTCGCATCCGGAGCAAGGAAAACCTGGTCCACCTCGACCCGGCCGGCCGGCCTGTCGATGGCCGTCCTGCCGTTGTCGCTGGCGATGACGGCGGTCAGGTCGGTCAGCTTCAGATGCGTCCGAAAGCTGCGCGTGATCGATGTCCAGCTTCCGATGGTCCGGGAAACCGGGGTCAGGAGACGGTTGGTGATGAAGGTGGCGGCGAAGACAATGCCTCCGTGCATCTCGCCCGAGAGGACGAGCATGGCGCCGACGGAGACCATCAGCACCTGCGTTGCCTGCCGGATGAAAGAGCCCGCAACCGAAAAGCCGGCCGCCTTGCCAGAGCTCTCGTCATTTGCCTCGAAGGCGGCAAGGAGCTTGAGTTTCCAGCGCTCGCGAATGGGCTCGGCAAGGCCCATGGCGCGGATCTCGTCGGTGTCGCGCAAGGTGGCGGTTGCGAAACCGAAGGCGTCGGATTCCATTTTCTCGGTCCGGTTCTGCAGGTTCGATGTGGAGCGATTGTTGAACATGGCGAGCGCGAGCATGGCGCCAAGGCCGAGCGTCGCCACCAGGCCGAGCCAGAAGCTCAAGGCATAGAGCGCCAGGAGGAACAGCATCGAGAAGGGCATGTCGAACAGGCCGATGAAATTCCGGCTGGCCAGAAAACCCGCAACGCTGCGCGCATCCGAAATGACGCGGCTGCTCCTGACCGACTTGTCCGTTTCATAGGCCAGACCGCGGACGATGTCGGGATGGATTTCCATGAGATACTTGTTGGCGAGCCGCCGCGCGACCCGCCGCCGGGAATAGTCGGCGACGGCAGCGACAAGCAGCATGGTGATCACGATTGCCGATAGATAGAAAAGGGTCGGCAGGCTGCCTGACTTGAGGACCCGCCCGTAGACCTGCAGAATGTGCAGCGGAACAGCCAGGGCAAGGAAGTTGGTTGCCACCGAAAAGAAGATCAGCCAGCGAAGATGGCTGCGAATACCAGCAGGGATACGGATACTCTGGAACACGGCGGAAACCTCACATTTCCGCAATTATCAACTTGTTATGCTTAAATATGGGTAAAAAAATTAGCCCCCGCTGTTGAAAGCGGGGGCCAAATTGTCAGGCCATGTCAGGCTAGCCGAGGGCTAGGCCCATTCATGTTCCTCGTGTTCCTCGAAGCCTTCTTCACACCCTTCTTCATAGGAGGCGTGATGCTCGCCTTCGTGCTCGCCACGGTAAGATCCATGACCCGAACCCTTCGAGCCGGAACCCTTGGAGCCCTTGGAGCCGCTGCCCTTCGAGCCGGAGCCCTTGGAACCCTTGGAGCCGCTGCCCTTCGAGCCGGAACCCTTGGAGCCCTTCGAGCCGCTGCCCTTCGAGCCGGAGCCCTTGGAGCCCTTGGAACCGCTGCCCTTCGAGCCGGAACCCTTGGAGCCCTTCGAGCCCTTGGAACCGCTGCCCTTCGA
>NZ_PDVP01000047.1 GCF_002727065.1 Zhengella mangrovi
GGCTTCGTTGCCACCAACAGCCGCGCCGTCAAGGAATACCTGCGCTTCTACAGCCCGAGCTGCACCTTCACCAACGCGCTCTCGCCGGTGCAGGTCGCCATCGTCAGCAAGGCGCTCGGTATCGTCCGCTCCGCCGAAGGCGCCCGGCTGCGCCGCGACCTGATGGACAACATCCTGTCGCTGCGCATGCAGCTCAAGGATCACGGTATGGACTACTACGGCGACCCATCTGCCATCGTCGCGGTGAAGACCGGTGACGAGGCGCTGGCCCGCATGACGGCCCGCGCGCTTCCCGACGTCGGCCTGATCGCCAACCTCGTCGAGTTCCCGGCGGTCGGAAAGGGCCTCGCCCGCTTCCGCATGCAGGTGATGGCGACGCACACCGAAGACGAAGTGACGGCCGCCGCCGACAAGATGGGCGCGGCCATGCGCATCGGCCAGGCACAACTCGATGCGGGCTACGACGCGAGCGAGTTCCGCGTCGCCGGCTGAGACAGACAAGGGGGTGCCGCCGCGAGGCGGCACTCCGCACCCGGGGGCATACGGCGACAAGGCAGGGGATCGATCCGATGATGATGGACAACAAGCTGGTGAACTGGTTCGTGCCGCAGGGGATACGCGGCCGCACCAACATCGAGATGGCACGAATTGTTGATCTATCCACTACGCGCGGTAGCCGGCGGATAAAAAAATGAACACTGCCACATCTCACGCGATCCGCGAACCGAATGTCTCCTCGCCCGAGGGAGAAGAAGACCTGGCGCCGCGGATCCTCGTCGTCGACGACGTTGCCGATAACCGGGATATCCTGACTCGCCGGCTCGTGCGCCGCGGCTTCCAGGTCACCGAGGCATCCGGCGGGCACGACGCCCTGAACCAGATCGAAACCGGCACCTTCGACCTCGTCCTCCTGGACATCATGATGCCGGATCTCAGCGGCAACGAGGTCCTGCGCAGGATCCGCGAGCGGTTCAGCAACACCGAACTGCCGGTGATCATGGTCACCGCCAAGAGCCAGAGCGAAGACGTTGTCGAGAGCCTGAGCATCGGCGCCAACGACTACGTCACCAAGCCGGTCGACTTCGCCGTAGCCATTGCCCGCATCAACGGCCAGATCGAGGCCAAGAAGGCAAGCGACCGCACCCTTCGGTCCAAGCAGACGCTGGAAGCGACGACCGAGCAACTCAACACCAGCCTGTCGGCCAAGGAAGTCGAGCTCGCGAACGAGAGCGGCCGCCGCAAGGTCTCCGAGGAGAAGCTTCACTTCCTCGCCTACCATGACTCGCTGACCGAACTGCTCAATCGCCAGGGCTTCCGCGACGCGCTCCACCACGCCATCGACGAAATGCCGGTCAATGACATGGAGCCTGCCCTCCTGTTCATCGATCTCGACGGGTTCAAGGCCGTCAACGACCTCTTCGGCCACGCCATCGGCGACAAGCTCCTGCGCGCGGCCGGCGAACGCATCCAGTCCGTGGTCCCCGCGAGCTTCGACATCGCCCGCCTCGGCGGCGACGAGTTTGCGGTCATCACGCGCTACGGCGTCCAACCCGATGCATCCATGCAACTGGCGGAACAGATCGTCGCCGAAATCGGCAAGCCCTTTACCGTCGACGGCACGCAGCTCAACATCGGCGCGAGCTGCGGCGTGGCGCGCGCCTCGCATTTCTCCTCCGACCTCGACGGCCTCGTGAAGGCCGCCGACCTGGCCATGTACCACGCCAAGAGCAACGGCCGCGGCGGCGCGGTCCTGTTCGAGGCGCGCATGCTCCAGGAGCAGGAAGAAAAGCGGCAACTGGAAAGCGACCTCAGGATCGCGGTTCAGCACTCGCAGTTCGAGCTCTTCTACCAGCCGCTGATCAACATCGACACGCGCGAGATCACCGGCTTCGAGGCCCTGATCCGCTGGCCGCATCCCAAGCGCGGACTCATGTCGCCGGAAATCTTCATCCCGTTGGCCGAGGAAACCGGCCTGATCAACCAGCTCGGCGCCTGGGTGCTTCGCGAAGCATGCAAGGAAGCGTGCAAGTGGCCGGAACACATCAAGGTCGCGGTCAATCTCTCGCCGATCCAG
>NZ_PDVP01000048.1 GCF_002727065.1 Zhengella mangrovi
CGGCTGCGTCTGCGGCCGGTTGCGATGTGGGCAGCGAGCCTACTTGCGTTGGCGGTTGCTCTGCCGGCGTCGGCGGGGGATGACGATGCCTTCGTGATCACGGTTGGCGGCGAAGGGTCTGCTGCGAAGGGGGACCGTCTATCGGGCGGGTCTGCGGACGCGGCCCTGCGGGCGGTGGACGTGAAGGTGACGTTCGACGGACTGGATGTCGAGCCTCGGCTCAACGTGTCGACGGCGCCGGTGCGCACGTCGTTCCGGCCCGGCGAGACGGTGCGTTTCCTGGCGACGTCGAACTACGCGGATTTCGTGTCCCGTTCGGAGATCCTGGTGACGGCGGTCGGCGAGGACGGGCGGCGCGCGCCGGTGGCGGCGGTTCCCGTTGCGCTGAACGGCGAGGCCTCCTGGACGATGCCGGCGACCGGGCCCGGGGAGTACGACTACGTGCTGCGGGTGCATGACGGGAACGGGCATTTCGACGAGACGCAGGCGCTGACGCTCCACCGGACGGACCGCGACACGGCGGGCGAGGCGCGCGATGCGGTGGCTCCGGGGATGGGCGAGGACCGCACGGCGGTGCGCAACATCCCGGTTCACGGCGGGGCGATCACGGTGTCGGGGGCGCATGCGCCGGCGGGCAGCGCGGTGGCGGTGATGGGCCAGCGGGTGCCTGTGGACGGCGACGGCAACTTCGTGGTGCAGCGCATCGTGCCGGCGGGCGCCCACGTGGTCAGCGTGGAGGTGCCGCGCCCGGGCGGCAAGTCGGTGTTCATCGAGCGCGACGTGTCGATCCCGGACAGCGAGTGGTTCTACGTCGGCCTGGCCGACCTGACGGTGGGGCGGCGCACGGGCGACGCGGGCATCGAGACGGTGCGCTCCGGCGAGTTCGACAAGGTCTACACCAGGGGCCGGCTGGCCTTCTACCTGAAGGGCAAGATCAAGGGCGAGTACCTGCTGACGGCGGCGGCCGACACGGGCGAGGGCAAGCTGTCGACGCTGTTCCGGGGCCTGGACGAGAAGGACGCCCGCTCGGTGCTGAAGCGGCTGGACCCGGACGACTACTACCCGGTCTACGGCGACGGCTCGACCTTCACCGAGGACGCGCCGACACAGGGCAAGTTCTACGTCCGGCTGGAGCGCGGCGACAGCCACGTGATGTGGGGCAATTACAAGACGGCGATCGGGCACACGACCTACCTGGCCAATGCCCGGGCGCTGTACGGCGCGAAGGCGCGCTACCGCTCGCCGGAGACGACCTCCTTCGGCGAACGGCGAACGGACGTGACGCTCTACGCGGCGCAGCCGGGCACGCTGCCGCAGCGCGAGGAACTGCGCGCGACGGGCGGGTCGTCCTTCTTCCTCAAGCACCAGGACATCACGATCGGCTCGGAGACGGTGACGGCGGAGGTGCGCGACCCGGTGACGGGCGTGGTGCGCAAGCGCGTGGTGCTGACGGACGGCGAGGACTACGACATCGACGAACTGCAGGGCGTGCTGATCCTGCGCCGGGCGCTGCCGTCGATCACGGGATCGGCGGGGCCGGTGCGCTCGTCGGCCAATGGCGGCGACGACGTCTGGCTGGTGGTGCATTACGAGTACACGCCGGCGGCGGCCAACGTGGACGGCTATGCCTATGGCGGGCGGGCCGAGCAATGGCTGGGCGAGCACGTGCGGCTCGGCGCGACGGGGATGAGCGAGAAGACGGACGCGGCCGACCAGCAGGCGGCCGGGGCCGACATCCTGCTGCGCAGGTCGGAGAAGACCTGGCTGGAGGCGGAGGTGGCCGGCTCGCGGGGTCCGGGCTTCGCCTCGTCGATCTCCACGGACGGCGGCCTGACGTC
>NZ_PDVP01000049.1 GCF_002727065.1 Zhengella mangrovi
CGCGCAGACGCTGACAGCCTGCACGAATGCGAAGAATGACGGCGTCGAGATCTTCACGATCCGGCTGGAAGAGCCGAACATGGCGACCGGGACGCTGCTGCAGAGCTGCGCCAGCGGCACCGACCATTTCTTCGACAGCCCGAACCACGACCAGCTGGAATCGATCTTCAAGGAGATCAAGGACAAGCTGGTGACCGTCCGCCTGGCGTCGTAAGGGATAGGAATCATGGCGAAAGGTTGGTTCTTCGTTCTTCGGAACGACAAGGGCACGCAACCCTATCGCGTTGGTATCGAGAACGCGTTGGAAGCACGCCTGGCTGTGTTCAAGAAATGTCGCGACGCAGAAATCGTTTATGCCGAACGGATGGAAGAAACCGGGATTGAGGCCGACACGATCCAAATAGGACACTTCCTGAACAGGCATCGATCCCGTGCCCGTATCTGCTATCGGCAAGAGCCAGCGAACGATTGCTGAGAAATCTGCAACTGTCCGCAGAGAGAGGCAGGGAATAAGGCTCCGTAGAGCCGTATTTCCTCCGTCGCACAAATATCTGTTTCGCGACCCTAAAGGTGAGATTGGATCGCCCAGCCATCTGCGGCCAAGGTCACTCTAACACAGACAAAAAAATGCCCGCCACAGCGTGGGGGGTCTGGCTCTGTGGCGGGCTGGTGCAATCTCAAAACAAGAGTGCTGCGACTTGCGCTTCTAAAAGCTACAATGCCTCGCTTCGCAGGGTCAATGGCCAAATTCGGCTATTATACAGCATCTGGTACCTTGACCAGTGTCAGGGCGCCTTGTCGGCAGCATCATTTTTCTAGCAGCCAGGTTCTGGCAACGAATTATTTATAAATCTTGTCGAAACTAGTCTTACACGCGGTCAACGAGGGGGCCGCAATAGCCGGTCTGATGTGGCACATCCTGATGGGGGATATCAGACCGGCTCTTTTTTGTTTCCGATCGAAAAATAATCTCACTCTTGGTTATACTCACAATGTTGTTCACCGCTACCGAACAGCTTTAAATGCGCACAACCATCGCAAATGTCCTTCCCTCCCATTCAGGTCAGAAGCCAAGAAAATTTGGCTAGAAGTGATGAGTGACAATTGGGTGCTGTGTCGGTATTGCCAAGCTGCACGATACGATCTTTGAATGTGGATATCTTCAATCAACCGTTAGATTTATACCGGTATGGCCATAGCTACCACGAGGTCTTAGAGGCAACTATCCCGAATTGCCCAGTCGCCAATTAGGTTGGGTTTGAACCAGATGATCGAGCGCTGCAGAGAAGAAGAGAGCCATACCGACCATCTCCATGCTTTCTTCGATCGTTGAGACAATCATATACAGTGGCGACCCGAGCAAACCATTATCGGCCAGGTATCCGCCAACAAGTTCCATCCCTAACGCCCCTCCTACATAGATCGCCCCGGACGCGACAAATCGCAACGCCGTCGCAAGCGGAAGAGAGCACAAGAATGGGATGAATACGATTGCGACAGCAAGAGCGAATGCAGCGCCAGGAATGACCCAAGCAAAATACAGAATACCGCTCGTGCCGAGCATGTTCCGGAGCGGTTCGGCGAGGATCTCGTGAAAGCTTGCCGCCTCATCAATCGAAAGACAGACGAAGATGAACGCGAGGGCATTCCTGTATCGACCCAGTGAAAATCTGCTCATGCTACAAAGGAGAGAGTAGCGATGAGTGTGACGATGGACGACAGCATCAAACGTTGGACTGCGAAGCGAAAAACGGCGCTCGTTGTCGAGA
>NZ_PDVP01000004.1 GCF_002727065.1 Zhengella mangrovi
CCGGCCTGCTGCTGGTTATGGCCGTGGGCCGGACGGTTGGTGCCGTTGTTGCCCCAGCCGGCGTGATGCTGGTTGTGGCCCTGGCCCGGACGGTTGGTGCCGTTGTTGCCCCAGCCGGCGTGATGCTGGTTGTGGCCCTGGCCCGGACGGTTGGTGCCGTTGTTGCCCCAGCCGGCCTGCTGCTGGTTATGGCCGTGGGCCGGACGGTTGGTGCCGTTGTTGCCCCAGTTGTTCTGCTGTTGGTTGTGGCCGTGGTCCGGACGGTTGGTGCCGTTGTTGCCCCAGCCGGCCTGCTGCTGGTTGTGACCGTGCTCCGGACGGTTGGAGCCATTGCCGGGCCGGTCAAAGGCCCAGGACGGATCCCGGGCAATCTCGGGGCGACCGCCTTGACCCGGACGGCCTGCGCCGTGGTTGTGGTTCCCGCCCTGGGCGCCCGGATGGCGATCGATCGGGCGCTCGCGTGGCGGGAGCGGGGCGTTGTTGCTGGTGCCGTGATGGCGATTGTTCGCGCCATCGGCCCTGTGATGTTCCTTGCGGCCCTCCGCCTTCGGCTGGTTGTCAGGCCTGGCGTCACCCTGCTTCCTGATGTCGCGATGCCTGGCTTCGAACCGCTTTGCGCCGGCCTTGTCGGCCTGCTGGCCGGTATGCTCCGGACGATGGTGCGCCTGCCCGGCGCCGGTTGTGTTGTTAATATGAGTCATTGTTCAAATCCGCATTCATGGGGTTGATACACGGGAACAACCATCGCCCCAGGGCCGGCATCCGGACACCTGCGCTGACTACGCCCAAGGGTCGTGTTAACTACCTAGTAACCATCCGTAGTCGGAGACCGGCCCGGCGGCGCCTATGCCGGTTTCAGGGCTGCCCGCTGATCTTGCGGCGCATGGCCCACTGGTACAGGCGCGGCGATGCCCGCACCATCCAGGACGCCAGCCTGGCGACACGGCCGACGGGGATGAACTCCCGGCCCTTTTCCAGGCCGCGCAGGATCACCCGCGCGGCATCGTCGGGCATCATGTAGTCGACCCCGTCAGCGGCTGCACCCGGCCGCACGATGCCGCCCTCGGCGCGTTCCGGATTGCCAAGGTTGGTGGCGATGAAACTCGGCGCGGCGATCAGCGTGCGGACGCCGTAGGGGGCTTCCTCGGCGCGGAGCGAGCCGAAAAAGCCTTCCATGGCATGCTTCGACGCGGCATAGGCGGTGCGGTTGACCAGCGGGGCGAAGCCGGCGACCGACGAGATCGCCAGGTGGGTGCCGGCGCTGTCCCGAAGCGGCTGCAGAAAGGCCCGCGCCATGGCCACGGCGGCAAAATAGTTGATCTCGAACACGCGGCGGTGGGACGCGTCGCCGGTTTCGCCGAACGGAGCGATCTGCGACACGCCGGCATTGTAGATGACGAGATCGATGGAGGGCCGTGCCGCGATCACCCCGGCGGCTGCACGCTCCAGCGCATCCGCGTCGGTCAGGTCGACTTTGACCGGCGTGCGGTCCGGCGAAGCTTCCAGCCCGGCGATGTTGACATCCATCAGCACGCAGTGCCATCCGCCGGCTTCGAGCCGCGCCGCCAGCGCGCGCCCGAGACCGCCGTTGCCTCCCGAGATGACAGCGGTCTTCACAGGCCGGCCTCCCGCTTCCACAGATCGAAGACCTCGGCCGAGGTCAGTTCGGGCCGGTAGCCGAACACCGACTTGAGCCGGGTGTTGTCCAGCACAGGCCGGAATTGCAGGAAACGCACCTGTTCGGGGCCGTAGCGCGACAGGCCCAGGGGACGGGCGATCCCGAGCGCTGCCCGGATGAGCCAGGCCGGCAGGCGGAGCACCGGCTTGCCCAGCACGCGGGCCAGGGCGTCGACCCCGAGCCAGCCGTCGCCGGCGACGTTGAAGATGCCGGGTGGGCCATCGGTGGCGGCGCGCTTGAGAATGCGGGCCAGATCCCGGGTCCAGATGAAGACGAAGGGGCTTTCGCTGCCCCGGACCGCCAGCAGGCGCTTGCGGTGAAAGAGCGCGGTGATCTGGTTCTCGACCCCGGCGCCGAGCACCGTGCCGACCCGCAGGACCACCTGTTCGAGGTCAGGATGGGTTTCGCGCGCCGCGGCCAGCATCTCCTCGACCTGGCGCTTGTGATCGGAGTAGGCGAATTCGGGATTGCCGCGGCACGGCGTGTCCTCGTCCATCGGAACGGGGTTGCCGGCATGGTAGCCGTAGGCCGCGCCGGAACTGGTCACGACCAGCCGCTTCACGCCATGGCGGAGGCAGGCCTCGAGCACGTTGCGGGTTCCGGTGACATCGACGGCATGGGCGGCCTCGCGGCTCATGCCGGGCGGCGGCGTGACGATGGAGGCAAGATGCACCACCACCTCCGGCCTTTCCTCGCCGATGACCAGGGCCGGGTCCTGGCCGGTGACATCCATCGCGCGGAAGCGCATGTCATCCGGCAAGGCGCCACGATCGAGATCGGTGGCGACGACATCCGCGCCCGCCAGTTCCGCGACCAGTGCCCGGCCGACCATGCCGGCGGCTCCCGTGATCAGCAGGCGGCTCACCGCGGCGCCTCCGTGCGGCCCATGACGGAGGCGAGCGCGATGCCGGAAATGGCATGCCAGATGCCCCAGAAGGCAGCGACGACAGCCATGCCGCCCAGGCCGCCGAAAAAGCCGAAGATCAGGACCAGCCCCAGGCCGGAATTCTGGATGCCGGTCTCGATGGTCACCGCGCGCCGGTCGTAGGGTGACAGGCGGGCCAGCGTGGCGGTGGCATAGCCGCCGCCGAAGGCAAGCGCATTGTGCAGGATGACGAGACCGGCAATCCCGCCGGCATAGGCCAGGAACTGGGTCCAGTTGGCGGCAAGCGCGATGACGACGAAGGCCACGAAGATGCCCATCGACAGCCATTGCAGCGGCCGGCGGATCCGTAATGTCATGTCCGGGCGCCGGGCATTCAGCGTGACGCCGAGGACGAGCGGCAGGATCAGCATGAGGCCGACCGTGACGGCGATCTGCACGGGGTCGATCCGGGTGGCGCGCAGGATCTGCGCGGTCGGTTCGTAGAGGCTGCCCCAGAAGGCGATGTTGAGCGGGGTCAGGACGATGGCCGCCACCGTCGCCAGCGCGGTCATCGAGACCGACAGCGCGGCGTTGCCACCGGCCCTGTGGGTGATGAAGTTGGAGATGTTGCCGCCCGGGCAGGCGGCGACAAGGATCAGGCCCAGCGCGATGGAGGCCTGCGGCTGCACCACGAGCACCATCAGGAAGGTGAGCAGCGGAAGGACCACGAACTGGGAGAACAGGCCGACGACCAGCGGCCTGGGTGCCCGCAGGAGAAGCTGGAAATCGCCCGGTTTCAGATCGATGGCCACGGAAAACATCACCACGGCGAGGATGGCGTTCAGCAGCATCAGCGAGCCGGGCGCGAAATTGAGGACGGCGTCGTCGATCATGTCATCTGCCTCCGAGCCGGACGATCCACTTGCCGACGGCTGTCCTGTAGGTCGCCTTGTCGACGTAGTAGGCCATGCGGGGAAGGTCGATGTAGTTCATCCCGCCGGTCGCGCGCGAGAAACCCCTTGCCTTCGTTTCCTTCAGGGCCCGGGCGGCATCCGTTCCCTTTCGCAGCCCCTCGATGTAGCGCACCACCATTTCGGCCTGCTCGTGGCGGCCCTGCCAGCCGAGGCCCGATGCCTCGACCATGCCCAGCACGAAAAGATCGTCGCGCCCGGGGTGCATGCAGTTGAGAAAGAGATGCGGTGCGTCGCCCTGCCAGTTGAGCAGGGCGCTTTCGATGAAGGGGTAGTCGAGCTTGTAGCCGGTGGCGGCAAGGACCATGTCGTAGTCGGTGCTGGTGCCATCGCGGAAGTGCACCGTCCCGCCTTCGAAGCGGTCGATGTCGGGCCGGACCCGGATATCGCCGTGACCTGCATGGTAGAGTACCAGCGAATTGACCACCGGATGGCTTTCGTAGAGCTTGTAGTCCGGCTTGGGGAAGCCGTATTTCTGCGGATCGCCGACGAACCACTTGAGGATCGCCTGGTCGACCTTGCGCTTCAGGGCCATGGGCAGGCGGATAGCGCCACCCAGCGTGTCGGCCGGCCTGCCGAATATGTATTTCGGGACGAAATAGTAGCCGCGCCGCATCGAGAGATCGCACAGCGTGGCATGATGGATCGCATCGACCGCGATATCGCAGCCCGAATTCCCGGCCCCGATCACCAGGACGCGCTTGCCATCGAACTGGCTGGCGCTCTTGTAGGCGGAGGAGTGGATGAGTTCGCCGTCGAAGTGGCCCTTGAAATCCGGCATGTTGGGCGTGCTGAGCGTGCCGTTGGCGATCAGCAGTCCCGAAAAGGTTTCCGTGTGCTCGGTTCCGTCACGCTCCCGCCAGGTGACGTTCCAGCCCTCGCCGTCGCCGCCCAGGGGGACGCAGCGCAGAACCTCCGCGTTGAACCGGTAGTGGCGGTAGAGATCGAAATGGCGGGCGAAATCGCGGAAGTAGGTCTTCAGTTCGCGGTGCGACGGATATTCTGCGACCTCCTCGCGCATGGGGAAATCCGCGAATTCCGTCATCCGCTTCGACGAGATCAGGTGCGCCGATTCGTACATCGTGGAGCGCGGACCGTCGATGTCCCACAATCCGCCGACGTCGTCGTGCAGTTCGAAGCCCTGGAAATCGATCCCGCGTTCGGCGAGCAGCTTTGCCGTCGCCAAACCCATCGGCCCGGCCCCGATCAGGGCCAGCCGGCCTTGTCCCTCGTTCAATGGCTCCTCCCGAGCTCGTTTTTCTTATCTTGAACAAATGTTCTAAATAAGACAAGCTGTTTCCATGACTGCTCCGCAAGCTGCTGAAACCACGCGAAAAAGGGCGCCGTCAAAGCGTTCGCTCGCCACCCGTGACCGGGTGCTGGATGCCGCCGAGCGCGTGTTCGCCGACAAGGGTTTCGACGGTGCGACCATCCGGGACATCGCGGAGACGGCCGGGGAACCCATCGGGTCCGTGCATCACCATGGCGGCGGCAAGGAAATGCTGTTCCACCAGGTCGTCAAACGCCGGGCGGAACCGCTCGCCAGGGCCCGTCTCGACGCGCTCAAGACGCTTCGCCGCGACGGACACCCCGGCCTGGAAACCCTGCTTTCGGCCTTCTTGCGGCCGCTGTTCGACCTGGCAAAGGACGAGCCGCGATGGCGCCACTATGCCCGGCTCGTCGCCTATGTCTCGGCGGACGATCGCTGGCGCGCCATCGCGCGGGACTGTTTCGATCCCACCGCGGCGATCTTCCTGGAAGAGATCGCCGCGCTCCTGCCGGGAATCACGCGGAACGAGGCGGCCGAGGGGTTCGTCTTCAGCGTTTCGGCGATGCTGGCGCTGGCCACCTCGCAGCAGCGCATCGGTGCGCTGGGGGGCGGGGAGGCGGCCGACGAGGCGGCACAGATCGACCACCTGATCCGGTTCTGCGCCGGGGGGCTGTCAAACCGGCGGGCCAGAGACTGAGCCCCGCTTCCCGTCAGCCGATTTCGTGGATGCGAACGGATCCCTCGCACACCTCGCGAGCGATCTCGACGACGTGGCGGTGGTGGGTGAGATAGATCGCCTGGCCGGTTTGCCCGATGCGCTCCATGATGCGGCAGGCGGAACGCGTGCGCTCCTCGTCAAAGGTCTCGAAGATGTCGTCACAGAAGAAGGGCAGGGACGTGCCCTGCGCGGCCAATTGCTCGTAGGCGGCGGCGCGCAGCGCGAGGTAGAGCTGGAAGCGGGTGCCCTTGGACAGGTCTTCGACGCGTTTCGCGGTTCCGCCCGCATCGATCACCAGCAGGATTTCCGATGAGCCGTCGGGCTGGCTGCGCAACTGGGTGTAGGCGCCGTTGGTCAGCGTCGTGAAGGCGGTCTCGGTGGTGGCCATCATCTGGCTGCGATGCGCATCGCGGTAGCGGCGGATGGCCTGGTCGGCAAGGCGCAGTCCCAGCGTCAACTCCAGGTATTGCAGCGCCGTTTCCTCGATCTCGAGTTCCAGCGTGGTCTTTTTCTCCACCAGGCGCGCGATACCGTCATCCCCCGTCACAGCAGCAAGGTCGCGCCCGGCGGACGTGCGCGTCTCGATCGCCGCGGTCAGGCGGCGCTCGATATCCTCCATGTCGGACTGGAGGATCGCGGCCCGGGCCGTGAGTTCGGGCATGCTGGTGCCGGACAGCGCCCGACGCGCGGCATCGAGATCGGCCGCGGAGAGCGCATCGAGAAGCTGGCGGGTGAGGCTTTCGCGGCGCTGGCGCAAGTCATCCGCCTTGCGCGCTGTGGCCATGGCTTCGCGCAGGTTGGCGAGCGTTGCGGTGGCAACCTCTTTGGGAAACAGCGCGGCAAGTTCGCTCGCCTGCCTGCCGATGCCGGCCAGCCGCTGCCTGGCTTCCTCCAGGGCGGCGCTGTCTTCCGCCTGCCTGCGCAGCGCATCGGCGCGGCGGGCGGCATCGCGCTGCGCGGCTTCCGCCCGCTCGCGCAGCCGGTCAAAGGTTTCGAGCGGGTTTTCGTCTGCCGGCATGCCAAACCGGCCGGCAAGCGCTTCGACGCGGTCGATGAACTGGCGCTGGTCCTCTTCCATGGACGAGACCTGGCGGCCGGTGGCCAGACGTCTCGTCTCGTGCTCACGCAGGTTGCGCAGCGGTTCCAGCGACCGCTCCAGCGTTGCCGATGCGACGGCGCCGCCAAAAAGGCGTTCAACAAGGCCGGTCCAGGCATGGCGGGAGGCCTCGGCCTCGGCTGCGCGGCGTTCGCGCGTCATCTTGCGCTCGGCAAGGTCACTCTGGAGCGTCCGGGCGCGCTCGTCGGCCGCCTTGACAGCTTCGGCATGTTCGCGTTCGGCGCGGGCCAGTTGCCGGGCCGTCTCCAGGCAGGCACCGAAGGTCGGGTCGGCGAGATCGAGGAGGGGCCGAAGGGCGGCGGCGAGCGCTTCTGCCTTTTCCAGCATCGGACCGTTCTGCTCGCGGGTCCGCTCCAGACGTCGATGGGCCTCCACTGCCACGCCATGGCGATCGACCCAGGGAAAGAAGGCCGCCGGCGACGTGGCGGGGTCCAGGCCGGCGGCTTCGGCGACCGCTGCGACCTGTTCCCTGATGGCGGCCAGTTCCGCCTGCAGCGCCTCCAGCCGGGCCTCGCCCTTTTCCGCCTGGATGCGCGCGTCCGATGCGGCCCCCTCGGCGAGACGAAGTTCGGCGAGGTCGCGGGTGCGGGCAAGACGCCGGGCGGCCATGTCGTCGACACGCAGCATGGCGGCCTCGAACCTGTCGGCGGTCTCGGGAGACAAGGCTTCGCGGTGTGCAGACCAGCGTGCGTCACGATCCTTCAGCAGCGCGTTGGCCTCGCTGTCGCCAATCAGGGCACCGGCGGCGGTCAGACGGGCGATCTCGCTGGCGCGCAGGTCCGCGGCCTCGCGATGTTCGGCGATCCGCTCGGCCTGCGCCGCGATGGCACCTTCCAGTTCGAAGTAGCGGTCAGCCAGGGACCTGGCGTCCTCGCGAGGCATGGTGCAGGGAGGGAGCGTGGCAAAGGTCCGGCCACCGAGCGCCATGGCGTCGAGGCTGTCACGGGCCTGTTCTTCCGCGGCGCGGATGGCTTGGCGGGCGGTGGCCTCGGCCGGCGCCAGGCGCTCGGCGTCGAAGCGGGCCAGAAGCGCGGCGACTCCCTGGCCGGGCGGAGGGGCGGCCTTCACGTCCGCTGCATCGGCCAGCGCCTTGCGAAGCCGGGTTTCCAGGTCTTCCACCTCGCGCGTTTCGCCGTCGCGATCGCGTTCTGCCTGGCGGACAGCCTCACGGGCCTGTTCCAGTTCCACGATCTCGGCGGGCGAGCGGACCAGCCCGAGCGGATCGACAGCCTCATCCGCACCCAGGTCGCGGGCCGCATGGCGCATGTCGTGCAGGATATCCCGCAGGATGGACCGGCGGCGATCGAGATCCTCGGCCGCGGCCGTGTAGCGGCTGCGCAGCGTGTCGAGTTCCGCCAGGTCGCCGGCGAGGTGGAGGCTCGGCGTGTCGACGTCAATGGAGGCCAGCGTTTCGTCAAGGGCGGCGAGGGCGGTTTCTAGGCGGCTGGCGGTCTCGGAGACCCTGGCCTGTTCATCGGACAACGCGAACAGCTCCGCGTCCCGGCCCTCGATGCCCGCTGGGTAGCCGGCGAGCGGCGCGATGGCCGACTCCAGTTCATCGATGGCGGCAAGCCAGGGCAGCGCCTGGCGCATGGCTGCGACGCTCTCCGCTTCACGGCGCAGGCCATCGCGCTCGGCGCGGGCGGCCTTTTCCTCGTCGCTTGCCTGGGCCAGCGCCTGCTTGAGCTTCTTCCACGCGCTGGCAGAGACATCATCCTCGCGGATCTGCCGGTCGATCTCCGCAAGCTCGCGCTTCAGTTCGGCCATGCGGGTCTTGCTTGCGCGCGGGCGGTAGAGCGCGGCCGCCTCGTCGCGCACCTGGTCGAGCACGGCATTCAGGTCGGCCACGCCGGCGGCGGCGGAAAACAGCAGGCGGCCGATGTCGCCCTTCGCATTGGCGATATCCTCGCCGCCACGCTCGATGGTCTCATCGTCGAGACACAGGAGATTGCGGTAGTCGTCCAGCGACAGGCCGCCAAGATGGGCGGAAAGCGCATTCTCCGGTACCGCTGTCCCTGACGCATCGACGAGGGAGGGCGCCTTGGTCGGCATGCGTGTGAAGGCGTGGGGCGCACCGTCGATCTCCAGCGTAGCCGACACGCGCAGGTTCTTGCGCTGGTGCTGGAAATCGTAGGGCTCGCGGTGGGGAAAACCGTAGAGCAGGCGAAGGAAAGCTTCCTTGGTCGTCGTCTTGCCGGCCTCGTTCGGTCCATGGATGACATGGAAGTCGGTGGCGCCTCCGGCCGGGCCGAAATCGAAGCCCTTGCCGGCAAAGTGGCCGAAGAAGTCGAGGTCGAGCCGCCTGATCCGCATCACTTGCCCGCCCCCTTCATCCGGGCGACCAGGCGGGCGGTGCCGGTCTCGGCAAGCTGGCGGCCGAGCGCCGATGCCGCGGCCTCGTCGGGGATGAGGGCAGCGCGGCGGTGCGGGGGCAGTTCGGCCAGCGCGGCGTCAAGCTCGCCGCGCAGCGTCTCGGAAAAACCGGGCTCGCGGGCAATCGTCTCCATCAGGCGGGCGAGTTCGTCGGTGGCTGCCGTGCGCTCGCCGGTCTCCCGTGGCTCATGCAGGTCGAGAACGAGCTTTTCCAGCCAGAGGCGACCTGTCTCGCGGGCGAGGTCCGCAACGGTCTGCATCCAGACGTCACGGTCGCGCAGGATCTGCCAATGGCGTTGCGGCCGGCCGGTCAGCGTCAGGCGGAGGATGCCATCCCCGGCGACGAGACGCGCCGCGATGTCCGCGAGGGCCTCGCGCAACCGGGCGCGAAGGGCATCGTCGTCCTCGATATCCGTGATGTCGATGGCGTGGGGCGTGAACTCGATGCGCGCGGTGGGGATTTCACGAACATCGATGCCAGCCTCGCCGAGGGTCAGCAGGGTCGCGGATTTCGGCCCGGCCTCCCCGATATCGCGTCCCTGCGGGATGCCCGGCATGACCACCCAGGGCGACTGCGCGTGGACCTGGCGCTTGTGCACGTGGCCGAGCGCCCAGTAGTCGAAGCCCATGCCGGTGAGTTCGGCAACCGAGCAGGGCGCATAAACGTCATGGCCCTCGGCACCGGCGAGCGACGTGTGCAGCATGGCGATGTTGACGGCATGGGGAACCGGCGGGGCGAATTTTCCGAGCAGGCTCTCCGGCGCGTGCCGGCCGGCGAAGCTGACGCCATGGATCCAGATACCCTCGGCCAGTTCCACCTTGCCGCCCCGTCCGTCGAAGACATGGACGTTGTCGGGCAGCGACAGGTCGCCGGTGATCGGGTTCTCGGCGTCGTGGTTGCCCTTGATGGTGAAGACCCGGATGCCTGCCTGGCGGAGCCTGTCAAACTGTCCGGTCAGAAACGCCGCCGTGCTGGCGCTGCGCTCGGCGCCATCGAAAAGGTCGCCGGCGATCAACAGGGCGGCAACGTTCTCGGCAATGGCGATGTCCACGATGGTCCGGAAGGCATCGCGGGTTGCCGCCTGGACGACGGCGCGCAGGCTTTCGTCCTTGAGGGCGAGCGACTTCAGCGGCGAATCGAGATGGACGTCGGCGGTATGGAGTATGCGGGTCACGCGTCGGCCTTCTGGTGGGCAGTCGAAGTGCGATCCTGAATCGCTTCCACAGAAGAACGGTCAGACGGCCGCGAAGTCAATGACGACGGCGGCCCGAGGGAAGGACGGGCGGCAGACGCGAGGCCTGCCGCCGGTGCCGGGAAGGCGCGCGCTGGCGCCGGGTTTCAGGCGGCGGCCAGGCCGGCATCGAGTGCCGAAAGGATGGTCGCGACATCGGCTTCGGTCAGGATCAGCGGCGGCGAGAGGATGATGTTGTTGCCGGAAATCCGGACCATGGCCCCGGCGTCATAGGCGCCGCGGTGAATGCGGGCGATGGCGGTCTTGTCGATGGGCGTCTTCGACGCGCGGTCGGAGACCAGTTCCAGCGCGCACATCAGGCCGTGACCGCCGCGCACGTCACCGATGATGTCGTAACGGTCCTTCAGGTCGTTGAGGCCGGCGAAGAGCTGGGCACCGCGGGCCGCGGCATTGTCCTTCACGTTCAGGCGCACGGTTTCCTTCAGGCAGGCGACGGCTGCCGCCGCACCCACCGGATGGCCCGAATAGGTGTAGCCCGAGCCAATGGACCCGGCGCCGGTGGCGTCCTTCTCGAAGACCTCCGCGACAGCCTCGCTGATCATTACCGCGCCGAAGGGGAAATAGCCGTTGGTGATGGCCTTTGCGGTGGTCATCAGGTCGGGCCTGACGCCCCAGTGACGGCTGCCGGACCAGCTTCCGGTCCGACCGAAGCCGGTGATGACCTCGTCGGCGATGAGCAGGATGCCGTAGCGGCTGCAGAGTTCGCGCACGCCGGGCATGAAGCTCTCATGGGGCGGGATGACGCCGCCGGCGCCAAGCACGGGCTCCATGATGAAGGCGGCGATAGTCGAGGCATCCTGGAAGCGGATCTCGTCCTCGATGGCCGCCAGCACGAGGCCTGCCAGCTTCGCCGGATCGGTCTCGTTGAAGGGGTTGCGATAAGTGTAGGGCGCCGGCACGTGGTAGCAGCCCGGCATCAGCGGCTCGTACTGGGTGCGGAAATTGGCGTTTCCGTTCACGCTGGCGCCAAGGGTATGGGTGCCGTGGTAGCCCTTCTTGAGGGACAGGAATTTCACCCGCCCGGCCTGGCCGCGCAGCTTGTGATACTGGCGAGCGAGACGCAGGGCGACCTCGACGCTGTCCGAGCCACCCGACGTGTAGAAGGCGCGTGTCAGGCCATCGGGCGCGAAGAAGTCCTTGAGCACCTCGGCCAGTTCGATGACCTGGTCGTTGGTGGTGCCGCGAAAGATGGAGTAGTAGGGTAGCCGGTCGAGCTGGCGGGCGATCGCCTCCTTCACGGGAGCACAGGAATAGCCGAGGTTGACGTTCCACAGGCCGCCGACGCCGTCGACGAGGCGCCGGCCGTCCACGTCGATGATCTCCGCGCCCTCGCCGCCGACGATGATGTCGGGCGGATTGGCCTGCATGTCGCCGGGATGGGCCATGGGGTGCCACAGGTGGCGGGCGTTGTGTTCCTTGAGGAAATTGGCGTCTTTCATGTCGGCCTCTCCAGTCAGATTTCGTTGTTGCCGCCGGAATTCCAGGCGTTGAGGATGGTCGCCGGGACCGTTCCGCCAAGGGCGCCGGTGATCCTCGAAACCCCCGCTGGCAGCCGGCGCAGGATTTCGCTCCGCGTGGTGCCGGTCATCCGCGGAACGGGCACCGCGACGGCCAGGGCACCGATGACGTTTCCTTCCGGTCCGGTGACGGGCGCGGCCACCGAGGAGACTTCGTCGTCGAAGCCCTTTTCGTTGATCCCGAAGCCGCAGGCACGTACGGCGTCCAGCGCGGCGCGAAGTTGCGGTCCGTCGGTGATCGTTCCGGACGCATGCGCGGGGAGCGGACCCTTCAGCACGTTTTCGCGAAGGGAGCCCGGCCCGAAGGCCAGGACCGCGAGCCCGGAGGAGGTGGCATGCAGGGGCAGCACCTCGGCGTCATCGAAATGCACCTGGGTGCCATGCAGGCGCGGGTCGAAATGATAGACCGGCGAAAGCCTGGCGCCCTGCAGCAGCGAGAAATGGACGAGTTCGCCCAGGTCCTGTGCCAGGGCTTCGACGATCGGCGCGACGACGGAGCGCATCGGCATGGTGGCTTCGCGCACCGCCGTGAGGCGCAGGATCGCCGGGCCCAGGCGGTAGGCGCGGGTGGCCGGATGCTGTTCCAGGAAGCCGTTCTCGGTCAGTTCAACGAGATGGCGATGCACGGTCGCCTTGTCGCGGCCGGTCAGGCGCACGAACTCTCCCAATCCCAAGGCGGGCGTCGCGCTTGAGAAAAGGTTCAACAGTTCCAGTGCCTTGGTGATCGTTCCCATGCCGTCCCGAATTTGTCTGCCGTGATCTGAAGGTTTCCGACGAAGCATTTGTTGACAGAAAAACGATTCTCTTGCAAGAATATTTGATACCAATGGTTTGAATAATGAACCTCACAGGGGAGAACTGACATGAAAAGATTTCTGGCTGCAGCCGCCGTGACGCTCGTCGCGGCCATGCCGATGCCGGCCTTCGCGGAATATCCGGAAAAGCCGGTGGAGTTCGTGGTGCCGTTCCCGCCCGGTGACCTGGAGGACGTGCTGACGCGCATGATCGCGGACGAGGTCCAGGCGACCTACAACGTGCCCGCCGCGGTGGTGAACAAGCCCGGCGGCGGCGGCGGTCCGTTCCCGGGCGCGGCGGAAGTCGCCCAGGCGCCGGCGGACGGCTACACCATCGGCTCGTTCGTTGTCGGCGTGCCGCTGGTCGGCCCCGAGGTGGGCATCCCGGCGCTGAACCCGGACCCGTTCGACCCGGTCGGCATCTTCCTGACCTATCCCTTCGTGATCGCCACGTCGGCTGATGCGCCCTACAAGACGATGGAAGAGCTGGCGACCTATGCCAAGGACAACGACGTGGCCCTCGGCCATTTCGGTTCTTTCCTCATCCCGACCCAGATGACCTTCGCGCTGGCCAAGAAGATGGGCTTCGACTGGGGTTCGGAAGCGGCCTTCGACGCGCTCGACTGCAACACGCTGGCCTCCGGCGATGCCGACGTGATCAACACCACGCTGCAGCTCATCCTGCCGTGCCTCGACAAGGTCAACGTGCTGGCTTCGATCGGCGAAAAGCGCATTCCGCTGACGCCGGACACGCGCACGGTCGGCGAGATCGTCCCGAGCCTCGACCTGCACCTGTGGAACGGCCTGTTCGTGCGCAAGGACACGCCGGCCGACGTGCGCGAGAAGATCGCCGCGGTGGCGCAGAAAGTGGTCACCTCGGACAAGGCCAAGGAACTTTCCGAGCAGACCGGCGCCCTGATCTACTGGCAGGATGCCGAGGCCTCCAAGGCGCAGATCGAACGCGACAAGGCGTCGCTTGCCACCGTCATGCAGCTGATCGGAAAATGAGATCGGCCACGGCCCCGGGCTTCGCTTCCCGGGGCCATCCCGTCCGGAGGGCGACATGAGCCGCATCAAGACCCTGCAGGATCTCTTCCGGCGTTACCGGCGGCCGGGTGATTTCGTCATCGCCTTCCTGTCCTTTGCGTTCGCCCTTTTCCTGGCGGCGAACCTGCCTTTCCAGACCACCTGGGTCGCGCGGACGAAGCTGTTTGCCCAACCGGCGTTCTGGCCCACCGTGGCGATCGCCTTCATGGTCCTGTTCAGCACGCTGCACATGATCGGCGCGCTGGTTTCGGAGCGGATCCCGGGACGGCTGGCCGAGGTGATGCAGTGGATCAGGGCCATCGAATATGCGCTCTGGTTCATGGCCTACGTGCTGCTGGTGCCGATCCTCGGATACCTGCCGGCGACCCTCGTCTTCACGGTGACGCTGACCTTGCGCCTGGGCTATCGCGGCTGGCGCTGGATGCTTGCCGCCGTCGTTTTCGGCGCGGCGGTCGTCATCCTGTTCAAGACGTTCCTGCATGTGAAGATCCCGTCCGGCGCGGCCTACGAACTGATGCCGCCCGGGGCCTTGCGCAGCTTCTTCCTTACCTATCTCTAGGGGACCCGCATGGACGCCTTCCTTTCCGGCCTCCACATGATCCTCGTTCCCGAGGTGGCGCTCGCGCTGCTGGTCGGTTCGCTCGGCGGGGTCATCATCGGCGCCATCCCGGGTGTCGGGGCGGCCGTCGCCATCGCCATCCTTCTGCCGGCCACTTTCAGCTTCGAACCGATCGTCGGGCTGACCATGCTGCTCGGCATTTACGGCTCGTCGATGTACGGCGGTTCGCTGCCCGCCATCCTCATCAACACGCCCGGAACGCCGGTCAACGCGCTGACGACCTATGACGGTCACCCGATGACCAAGCGCGGCGAGGCGCTGCGCGCGCTGGGCCTGGCCTACGGTGCATCCTTCGTCGGCGGTATCCTGTCGATCGTGGCGCTGATCGTGCTGTCGCCGGTGCTGGCGAAAGTCGCGCCGATGTTCGGATCGCGCGAGATCTTCCTGGCGGCGCTGCTCGGCATCGTGCTGGTGGTCGTCGCGCATCGCGGCCAGACGTTCGCGGCCGGATCGCTGGCGGCCTTCGGCGTCTTCCTCGGCACGATCGGGCTGGAGCCGGTCAAGTATACCCAGCGGTACACCTTCGGCTTCGATTTCCTGGCCTCGGGCGTCGATCTCATCGTGGTCGTCCTCGGCCTCTTCGCGGTGAGCCAGGCCTTTGTCCTGCTGGTCGATCCCGATCATGCGCCAAAGTCGCAGCATGTCTCCGGCAACATGTTCAAGGCCATGCTCGGCGTGTTCCGGCACAAGCGGATTGCCTCGGTCGGCTCATCCTTCGGCGTGCTGATGGGGATGATCCCGGGCGTGGGCGAGTTCACGGCGCAGTTCCTGACCTATACCTATGCGCAGAAGACCTCGAAGGACCCGGATGCCTTCGGCAAGGGCAGCCCCGAGGGCCTCGTCGCGTCGGAAAGTGCGAACAATGCCGTGCCGGCCGCGGCGATGATCCCGCTCCTGGCGCTCGGCATTCCCGGCGAAGCGCTGACGGCGATGATGCTCTCGGTCTTCTACGTGCATAACGTGGTTCCGGGACCGGGACTCTTCCGCGACCATCTCGATTTCATCTACGCGCTCTACATCGCGATGATCCTGCTCAACGTGCTGGTGGTCATCTTCGTCGGGCTGAGCTCCAACCTGCTGATGAAGATCATCCAGATCCCGACCCGCTTCCTCGGCATGACGATCCTCACGCTGGCCTTCGTCGGCGTCTACAGCCTGCGCAACTCGGTGACGGATGCCATGCTGGCGGCCGGCTTCGGGCTGCTCGGCCTGGTTCTGAAGCGCCAGAACCTGCCGATCGTGCCGATCATCCTCGGCATCGTGCTGGGTGGCATCATGGAGGTGAAACTGCGCTCCGCCATGGCGCGGGTGAAGACGCCGCTCGATTTCGTCGACCGGCCGATCGCCGCCTTCCTGGCGTTCGCCATCGTCGCCATGATCGTCATCCATTTCTGGGGCATTGTCCGGGAACGCCGGCTCAGCGAGCCGGAGTCGGCGCATGACCACGACATTCATGACAGCCAGCAGGGGTAGGCCATGAACACGGAGCGGACCATTCTCGTCGTCGGGACCTATGACACCAAGGACGACGAACTGTCCTACATCGCGCAGGTGATCGAAGGGCAGGGCGGGCAGGTGCTGACGATGGATGTCAGCGTGCTCGGCGATCCGTCCGAACCGGCGGACATCTCCAAGCACGAGGTCGCGCGGGCAGGCGGCAGTTCCATCGAGGCGGCGATCGCGGGCGAGGACGAAAACCGGGCGATGCAGATCATGGCGCGCGGCGCCGCGGCGCTGGCCAGCGGGATGCATGCGGCCGGCCGTTTCGACGGCGTGCTGGTGCTGGGCGGCACGATGGGCACCGACCTGGCGCTCGACGTCTGTTCCGCGCTGCCGCTGGGTGTCCCGAAATACATCGTCTCGACGGTCTCCTTCTCGCCGCTGATCCCGCCGGAACGCCTGCCGGCCGACATCCAGATGATCCTGTGGGCCGGCGGTCTCTACGGGCTCAACTCGGTGTGCAGGGCGTCGCTGTCGCAGGCCGCCGGCGCGGTGCTTGGCGCGGCGCGGGCGGTGGAGCCGCCCAAACGCGACCGGCCGCTGATCGGCATGACCAGCTTCGGCAAGACGGTGCTGCGCTACATGGTGGCGCTGAAACCGGCGCTGGAAGCGCGCGGCTTCGAGGTGGCGGTGTTCCACGCCACGGGCATGGGCGGGCGGGCCTTCGAGAGCCTTGCCGCGGACGGCGCCTTCGCGGCGGTGATGGATTTCGCGCCGCAGGAACTCGGCAATCACATCATGGGCTCTTCCATCAGCGCCGGGCCCGACCGCATGACGGGTGCCGGGCGGGCGGGCACGCCGCAACTCGTTTCGACCGGCTGCTACGATCTCGTCGATTTCGTCGGCTGGCAGGCGGTGCCGCCCCGGCTTGGGGGGCAGGACGTGCACGCGCACAACCGCCTGCTGTCCTCGGTGATGATGACCGCCGACCAGCGCCGCGAGATGGCGCGCGCGATGTGCGCCCAACTCGCCACGGCGACCGGCCCCGTCACGCTGCTCCTGCCGCTCGAGGGCGGCAACGAATGGGACCGGCCCGGCGGGCCGCTGTCGGATCCGGACGGGCTTGCCGCCTTCATCGAGGAAATCCGCCGGTGCTGCCCGGCCAATGTCTCGCTGATCGAGATCGGCGCCCATATCAACGATCCCGCCTTCGCGGAGGCCGCGCTGGCCCAGGTCGACGCCTGGATCGCGGACGGGACACTGCCGGACGCCGGCTAGCTTTTCCCGCAGTCCTGGATACCGGACCGGCTGATGGATGCCGGCGCTCATGGCGTCGGCCGCCGGACCCGTTTCGACCATCGTTTTGCCTCGCCACCGCTTCGCTCCATGGCGGACGGCCCCTCGCCATTTCCGGGCTTGACAACCGCCGATAAATTTAACATGTTAAGTTTTATGGAGGAGGATCCATGGCCCACCTGATGATCGAATATTCGGCCGCGCTCGACGAGGACGGACTGATCGCGCCGCTCTGCCGGGCGACGCATGCGGCCATGGTCGGCTGCGGCGTCTTTCCCGTCGCCGGCATCCGCGTTCGCGCCCACAGGGCCGACCACGCCATCGTTGCGGACGGCCTGGAGCAGAACCGGTTCGTCGCGATGACGCTCAGCGTCGGCGCCGGACGACCGACAGCAGTCCTGCAGGACGCCGGTGCGGCGATCTTCAGGGCGGCCCAGGAAATGCTGGCATCGCCCCTGTCCGAACCCCATTTCGCGCTTTCCCTTGAGATCCGGATCATCGATCCGGAACTGAGCTGGAAAGACACGCCCATCCACGCCCGGCTGTCGGGCAAGACGTGAGGACTGACCATGAGCGTCGTTGAAGCCAATCTCGCAAAGGCAGAGGCCTACCTGCTGCGGTTTCGCCGGGGAGGCGTGCAGAACCACATCGACGGCGCTTCCGTGCCGGCGGTGTCCGGCCGGACATTCGAAACGGTTTCCCCGGTCGACCTGTCTGTCCTGGCATCGGTGGCCCGCGGCGGCGCGGAGGACATCGACCGGGCGGTCGCCGCGGCCAAGGCCGCGTTCCCGTCCTGGTCGCGCACGCCGGGTGCGGAACGCCGCAAGATCCTGATCCGGGTCGCGGAAGCGATCGAGGCGCGCGCCGAGGAAATCGCCTTCACCGAGTGCATGGACACGGGCCAGGCGCTGCGCTTCATGTCCAAGGCGGCCATTCGCGGCGCGGCCAACTTCCGTTTTTTCGCCGACCAGGCGCCCTCGGCCGAGGATGGCGCGGTCACGCGCACGCCGACGCAGATGAACACGACATCGCGCCGCCCGATCGGCCCGGTCGGCGTCATCACGCCGTGGAACACGCCGTTCATGCTGTCGACCTGGAAGATCGCGCCGGCGCTGGCATCGGGCTGCACGGTGGTGCACAAGCCGGCGGAATTCTCGCCGATGACGGCCAAGCTGCTGGTCGAGATCGCGGAGGAGGCGGGGCTTCCCAAGGGCGTGCTGAATGTCGTCAACGGCTTCGGCGAGGATGCCGGCAAGCGGCTGACGGAACATCCGGACATCAAGGCGATCGCCTTCGTCGGCGAAAGCCGGACGGGATCGATGATCATGGCGCAGGGGGCGGCGACGCTGAAGCGCGTGCATTTCGAGCTCGGCGGCAAGAACCCGGTCATCGTCTTCGACGACGCCGACCTCGAGCGCGCCGTCGATGCGGCGACCTTCATGATCTACTCGCTCAACGGCGAACGCTGCACCTCGTCGTCGCGCCTGCTGGTGCAGGACACGATCTACGACGACTTAACGGCCCGCGTGGCCGAGGTGGCCAAACGGATCAAGGTCGGCCACCCGCTCGACCCCGAGACGGTCGTCGGCCCGCTCATCCACCCGGAGCACGAGGCGAAGGTGCTGTCCTATTTCGACCAGGCGCGCCAGGAGGGAGCGACCATCGCGGCGGGCGGCGAGAAGGTGGGCGAGGTCGGCTGCTACGTTGCGCCGACGCTGTTCACCGGCGCGACCAACGGGATGGCGATCGCCCAGGAGGAGATTTTCGGACCGGTGCTGACGGCGATCCCGTTCAAGGACGAGGACGAGGCGCTGGCCCTGGCCAACGACGTCCAGTACGGCCTTGCCGCCTACCTCTGGACCAACGACCTGAACCGGGCGATGCGGATGACCGACAACCTGGAAGCCGGGATGATGTGGGTGAACTCGGAAAACATCCGCCACCTGCCGACCCCGTTCGGCGGCGTCAAGGCGTCCGGCATCGGGCGCGACGGCGGCGACTGGTCGTTCGACTTCTACATGGAGACGGTGAACGTCAGTTTCCCGCGCTCGCTGCACAAGATCCCGAAGCTCGGCGGCTGATCCACCGCACCCGGAACAATTCGAGGGAGAGACCAGAATGCCGATACCGGCCCCGAACCTCTATCCGCCGTTCAACATCATCCGCCTCAGCCATGTCGATTACGGCGTGAGGGACCTTGCCGCCAGCAAGGCCTTCTACGTCGATACGCTCGGCCTGCAGATCACCGACGAGGATGACACGGCGGTCTACCTGCGTGCCATGGAAGAGCGGGGCCACCACTGCGTCGTCCTGCACAAGTCGGATGCGCCGCACGTCAAGGCGCTGTCGTTCAAGGTCTTCGACGAGGACCAGCTCGACAAGGCGCATGACTGGTTCATGGCGCAGGGTCACGCGGTGACCTGGGTGGAGCGGTCGTTCCAGGGCCGGACGCTGGCGACGACCGATTGCTTCGGCATGCCGATCGAGTTCTTCTTCAGGATGGACCGGCTGGCGCCGATCCACCAGAAATACGCGCTCTACAAGGGCGTGAAGCCGCTGCGCATCGACCATTTCAACTGCTTTGCGCCGGATGTCGACAAGGCGGTCGGCTTCTACAACGAGATCGGCTTCCGGGTAACGGAATATACCGAGGACGAGGAGAGCAAGCGGCTGTGGGCGGCCTGGACGCACCGCAAGGGAGGGGTGCACGACATCGCCTTCACCAACGGCACCGGCCCGCGCCTGCATCACACGGCCTTCTGGGTTCCAACGCCGCTCAACATCATCGACCTGTGCGACCTGATGTCGACGACGGGCTATCTCGCCAACATCGAGCGCGGCCCGGGGCGGCACGGCATTTCCAATGCCTTCTTCCTCTATGTCCGCGATCCCGACGGGCACCGGATCGAGATCTACTGCTCCGACTACCAGACGGTCGACCCGGACCTGGAAGCCATCAAGTGGGACCTGAAGGACCCGCAACGCCAAACGCTCTGGGGCGCACCGGCACCGCGTTCCTGGTTCGAGGAAGGCTCGCTCTTCGAGGGGCTGGAACCGGTGGCCTCGACACTCGGCGCCTCTCCCATCATCGCACCGTGAGGACAGCATGACAGAGAAAGCTCCTCGGATCGCCGCGTTTCACGCCAATGGCGCCGACCGCTACGGCGCCGTCACGGACGACGGGATCATCGACCTGACGCCAGAATTCGGTGCGCGTTTCAAGGGCCTGAAAGAGGTGATCGAGGCCGGCGCGCTGGGCGACCTGGTGCAGGCGGCGCAAGGCCGCGCGCCGGCGTTCCGGGACCGGGACGTGACCTATCTCATTCCCGTCGCCAACCCGGAAAAGCTGATCTGCGTGGGCGTCAACTTTCCCGACCGCAACGCGGAGTACAAGGACGGCCAGGACGCCAAGTCATATCCCTCGCTCTTCATCCGTTTCCCGCGGTCGTTTACCGGCCACGGCCAGAACCTGGTACGGCCGCCGGAAAGCCCGCAACTGGATTACGAGGGCGAGATCGCGATCGTGATCGGCAAGGGCGGCCGCCGCATTGCGCGGGAAGAGGCCTATGACCACATCGCGGCAATCACGCTGTGTAACGAGGGCACGATCCGCGACTGGGTGCGCCATGCCAAGTTCAACGTGACGCAGGGCAAGAACTGGGACCGTTCGGGCGCCATCGGCCCCTGGCTCGTTCCCTTCACCGATGCGGCGCAGCTCGACGACATCACGCTTGAAACGCGGGTCAACGGGGAGGTGCGGCAGTCCGACCGGACCGGCCGGATGATGTATGATTTCCGCTACATCGTGGCCTATGTCTCGACGTTCACGACGCTGGTTCCAGGCGACGTCATCGTCTGCGGCACGCCCACGGGCGCCGGCGCGCGCTTCGATCCGCCGATCTGGCTGAAGCCCGGCGACGTGATCGAGGTCGAGGCGGAGGGCATCGGCATCCTGCGCAACGGCGTCGAGGACGAGGCATGTTGAGTGCGGCCGAAATCCGCCAGGCGGCCGCCGACCTGCTGACGGCGGAGGAGACGCGCCGGCAGACCGGCCTGCTGTCGCTGCGGCATCCCGGGATGACGCTCGACGACGCCTATGCCATCCAGGCTGCCCAGATGGAGCAGAAGCTGGCGCAGGGCCGTTCCATCCTCGGCTGGAAGATCGGCCTGACGTCGAAGGTCATGCAGGAGGCGCTCGGCATCGATACGCCGGACTCCGGCGTTCTCTACGACGACATGCTGTTTGCGACCGGCGGCACCGTGCCGGCCGGGCGGTTCATCCAGCCGCGCGTGGAAGCCGAGATCGCCTTCGTCATGAAGGCGTCGCTGGGCGCCGATGCGACGCGCGGGGACGTGCTTGCAGCAACCGAAGCCGTGGTGCCGTCGCTGGAGATCCTCGACACGCGCATTCTCCGCGTCGATCCGGAGACCGGGCAGGCGCGGACGATCGTCGACACGGTCTCCGACAACGCGGCCAATGCGGGGATCGTGCTGGGTGCCGAACGCCATGCGCCGGAGGCACGGGACCTGCGCTGGACCGGCGCCATCGTGCGCAAGAACAGCGAGGTGGTGTCGACCGGTCTGGGCGCCGCGGTCCTCGACGATCCGGTCATGGGGATCGTCTGGCTGGCCCGGCGGATGGGGCAATACGGCAAACGGATCGAGGCCGGCCAGGTGATCCTGTCGGGCAGTTTCATCGCGCCGCTGGAATGCCCCGCCGGTACGGTGATCGACGCCGATTTCGGCACCTTCGGCACTGTCTCGATCTCTTTTGCGTGAGGCGACGGCGCGGACGCGCGGCATGGGCGCTCCGGCTTGATCCAGGTCAATGCCGGGATCGCGGCGCGGCTCAATGATGCACATGTTAAATATTGGGAGGAGGCCCGATGGGCAAGATCGTTCTGGCGGCGAAGTGCACGCATGTTCCCACGATGCTCATGTCGGAACAGGAGGGGCGGCTGAAAGGCTGCCGCCAGCCGGCAATCGACGGTCACCGGACAATCGGCGACATGGCGCGGGCCGCGGGCGCGGATACCTTCGTGGTTCTGGACACGCACTGGCTGGTGAACGCGGGCTATCACATCAATGCCAATCACCGCTTCAAGGGCATGTTCACGTCGCACGAGTTTCCGCAGTTCATCCGCGACCTGCCCTATGAATACGAGGGCAATGCCGCGCTCGGCGACCTGATCGCGCAGACGGCGCGGGACATGGGCGTCTACACGCTGAGCCACCAGGTCGACAGCCTCGACCTCGAATACGGCACGCTGGTCCCGATGCGCTACATGAACCCGCAAGCCGACCTGAAAGTGGTTTCCGTGGCGGCGATGTGCACCGTGCACAGCCTGGAAAGCTCGCGCCGGCTGGGAGAAGCGATCCGCGCCGGCATCGAGGCGTCCGACAGCAACGTGGCGCTCATCGCGTCGGGTTCGCTCAGCCACCACATCTGGGCCAACGAGGACTACGAGGCCAACAACGGGACCTTCACGATCTCGTCGAAGTTCAACGAGGTCGTCGACCGCCGCGTGCTGGAGATGTGGCAGGAGGGCGATATCGAGCTGTTCCTCGAAATGCTGCCGGATTACGCCCGGCATTGTGACGGCGAGGGCGACATGCACGACACGGTGATGCTGTTCGGTGCGCTTGGCTGGGACGCCTACAAGGGACGGGGCGAGGTGGTGACCGAGTATTTCCCGTCCTCCGGCACCGGCCAGACGAACGTGGTGTTTTCCCTCTGACGGGCGGGCGGCGCGGCTGGCTGAATTCCAACCGGCGCCCGCCAACGTTGACGCATGTCAATTCCAGGCAAGCGGCCTTGTGAAAGCATTTCCTCATGCAACGCGTGGCCTGTGCCCGCAGCGGATGGAGACAAGGTGATGGGTTTTCGAAACATGACGAAGGCGTGGTGGCCTGCCGGAGTGCTGCTTGCCCTGGCAGCTTCGCTTTCCCCTGCGCATGCCCGCGACTGCGCGACGATCGGCACCACGGAACTGGTCGATTCCGTGCGCTATTGCGTCGACAGCGTGCTCGAACCGCAGTCGGGCAACTGGTACGGCGCCGACAACCTGATCGACGGGGCCGGTGACACCGCGTGGTGCGAGGGCGTGAACGGTCCGGGGCTCGGCCAGCGGATCGTCATCTCGATCCGGGGCGGCGCGCCGTTCGACCGGATCATGCTGTGGAACGGCTACCAGAAGAGCCGAACCGCCTTCACCCGGAACGGTCGTCCGAGCGCGCTCAGGGTCGAGACCGATCTTGGCGAAAACATCACCTTCCAACTGCCGGACAAGCTTGGCGAAGTCGTGCTCGGGCTGAACCGGATGGCGGTTCGCTCGGAGGTCGTGCTGACCATCGAGGATATCTACCGCGGGTCGCATTACGCCGATACCTGCATCAGCGACGTTTTCATCGATTTCGAATCCGGCCGCAATTTCCCGATGAATGGCGGCAACAACTGACGCCGGGGGCGGCCGCTCCGTTTGCAGGACGCCGCTGCCTCCTCAGAAATCCAGCCGGGCCCTCAGGAAGTCGAGAACGTCCTTTTGCGCGGTGTCGAACTCCAGCAGGCCATGGCTGGAGGCCATCTCCCCGTCCCGGTAGACGATCGACCTGCTGCCGTTGCCGGGATCCTGGAAGCCGGCGCAGTTGCCCCTTGTCCAGCGATCCTGGTACCAGGGGTCTGCCTCGCCGACGAGGGTCAGCACGGGTTCGCTTGCCGGCGCCTTGATCCCGCGATACTCCGGCCATGGCGCCTGGCATGTCCAGCCTTCCGCGACCCGGGCGCGAACGCGTTGGCGTTCGTTCGCCGCCCGGAACGTGACGGCGGCGACGGCGCCTTCGCTGAAGCCCATGAGAACCATTTTTCCGCCATCGACGACGGAAAGTTGCCTGGCCATCTCGATGGCATGGCCGGCATCGTTGCGGCGCAGGACGAGGGTGCCGCGGAAGAGCCCGCCTTCCCGGGTCTCGACGTTGCAGGATCGCGGGTAGGTCTTTCGCGCCAGGCTGGCCGGCGCAATGACAAGAAATCCGTTGTCCGACAGGAATTTCATCCGCCTGTGCGTGCCGGGCCAGATGCCGCTGCAGCCATGCAGGTAGATGACGGTCGGGTATTTCTTTCCGCCTTGCCGCAGCAGGTCATCGGTCGTTCCCTGCCTGGACCGTCCCGGCGCGACCGGAATGCGGACGATGGCTGCCTTCCAGGTGCGATCCAGTTCCGCCGGATCGTCCCAGTCCTTCCACGAGAGATCGGCCGGGGCCGAGAAAGCCTTCGAACTGTTGTGCAGGCCTTCGTCCTGCGCCGACGCCGGGAAGGGCAGCGCGACAGCAGCGATGACCGCGATGGCCGTGAAAATCCGCGTTGCCCGCATGGGCGGCTGGAAAGCCAAGTCTTCAGCCTCCGTACGTTGCGGCCGGTTCGCTCAGCCGGTGTCTCCGAAATGGCGAAGAGCGGCACGGGCGATCGGCTCGCCCCATTCCTGGACGAAGTGCCCGGCCTCGTCGACGATCATCGGTTCCGGACAGCCACGTATGGTGTCACGCAACGTGCTCATCACCGGCACGCCCAGGACCGGGTCCTTCGCGCCCACGGCCATGAAGCTTTGGCCCTGCCATTCCGTTTGCCAGAACTGCCGCGCGCGCCTGGCCGTCTCGACTCCCTCCATCCCGGGCTCGATCATCACGAGTTGCGGAAAACGGCGCACGCCGGCCTTGTACCGCGCGTCCGGGAAGGGGGCCTCGTAGGCCAGCGCCTCGGCGTCGCTCAGGTGGGGACAGGCCCGCTTCATCAGCGCAGCACAATCCAGGTCGGGCCGGCTGGCCACGTAGTTCCGCCAGTGCCGGAACCCGTCGCCGACGCCTTCGCCGACCGGTATCGCCGTGTTCATGACGATCAGCCGGGAGAAGCGCTCCGGCATGTCCATCGGCAGCGTCAGCCCCAGGATGCCGCCCCAGTCCTGCACGACGAGTGTCACGTTCTGAAGATCAAGCCGTTCAACCAGGGCCAGCATCATGTCGCGATGAAAATGAAAGCCGTAGACCCCGTCATCGACCGGCTTGTCGGACCGCCCGAACCCAAGCCAGTCGGGCACGACAACGCGGGCGTCCGAAGCGGCGAACACCGGGATCATCCGCCGGTAAAGATAGGCCCATGTCGGCTCGCCGGGCAGGCACAGGAAGGTCCTTGCGGCGTCCTTGCGGCCTTCGTCGAGAAAATGCACCCGAAGGCCTTCGTAGCCCTTGAGCGTATCGACATAGTTCGGGGCGAAGGCATAACCGGGCAGGTTCGAGAACCGGTCGTCCGGCGTTCGCAACACGTCCATGAGCAGTCCTCCCTCCCGCCGGTTGACGCGGCATTATGTCGGGCGAAGGCGCGGCCCGCAATCTTGCCATGTAAGGGCCGGCCATGGCGCCTTCCCTTTCCTGCAGGCCCGGGCCTGTTTCGCGCCCGCCCGGCTGCCGGCAGACGTCCTGTGGTCGCTCAATCGCTGCCGCGTTCGATCATCTCGTCGAGCCTGGCGACAACCGATTTCGAAATGGAATGGCTCGCCCTTGTCTCAATCAACGGGCAGGGACCGGAAAGGCGTTTCAGGGCATCGGCGATCGAAAACCCGTCTGCCGCGGTCTGTCCGCCAAGTTCATCCCAGGTCAGTGGCATTGCCACCGGTGCACCGGCGCGATTGCGGACGGAATAAGGAGCAACGGCCGTGGCGCCACGTTCGTTGCGCAGCCAGTCGATGAAGATCCGTCCCTTGCGCTTCTGTTTCGACATGCTGGCCGTGAAGCGGTCAGGATAGCGGTCCGCGCAATGCGATGCGATGGTTTTCGCGAAGATGCGGACGGTCTCCCAGTCCGCTCCCCGTCGCAATGGAGCGATCACGTGAACCCCCTTTCCGCCCGTGACCATGGGAATGGCGGGAAGATCAAGCTGCCCGAGCAGGTCGCGCAACCCGATGGCGGCGTCGGTCACGGCGCTGAAGCCGAGGCCTTCATCGGGATCGAGGTCGAAGACGAGGCGATCCGGCTGTTCGAGACGGTCTTCCTTCGCCCCCCAGACATGGAACTCGATGGTGCCCATCTGCACGGCGGCGACGAAACCCGCCTGTTGCCGGATCACCATGTAGTCTTCGCCGCCGCCGCCCGCTTCCTCGATGGCGATCGCATCGATTTCCCGCGGAAATCCCTTCCCGGCGTGCTTCTGGAAGAAGCAGCCGGTGCCGGCTCCCGAGGGACAGCGCAACAGCGAGACGGGCCGGTGCCCGGCAAGTTCGAACAGGCGTTCCCCCGCCGCGTCGCAATAGGCCGCGAGGTCGCCCTTGGTGATGCCGGCCTCGCTGAAAATCACGCGATCCGCATGGCTGATCGTGATGCCCCGGAAGGCGGTTTCGGCATCGTCTTGCCTGTCCGGCTTGTCCTCGCGTGTCACCTCGCTGGCCTCCTTGTCGTCGCGCAGCCCCTGGAAGACAGCATGGCGGAGAATGCCCTGTCCGGTAAATTCGCTGAATTCAATCTCGGCAACGAGATCGGGCCGGACCCACCGTGCGGCGGAGGGCAGTTCTTCGGTCTGCCGGGAAAAGGGTGATGTCTTTCGCCCGCGACGACCAAGCCTTGCCTCGAGCGTGGCAAGGGTCTCGCCGTCGAAACCCGTGCCGACCCGTCCGCGATAGACGAGATCCTCTCCCTCCATGGTGCCCAGCAGCAGCGACGCGAACGGACGGCCCCTGGCCGAGGAGGGCGAATATCCGCCGATCACGAACTCCTGGCGACGGGTCGCCTTGACCTTGAGCCAGGCGCGGCTTCGGGTGCTGTCATAGGTGCTGCCGGCGCGCTTGGCGATCACGCCTTCTCCGCCGGCATCGGCAATCCGGCGGAAGACATGCGCTCCATGTCCGGTGACGTGTTCACTGTACCGCACCGCCTTGCCCCGGACCGGGGACAGGAGATCCTCCAGCTTCGCCTTGCGCGATTCGATCGGATCGCCGGTCAGGTCCCTGCCGTCGAGTTCCAGGAGGTCGAATGCCATAAGTCGAACCGGCCGGCCCTGCTTCAGGTCATCCTGAAGCCGGGAGAAGCCGGATCCGGACCCCGAATCCCGCCCGGTGATGACCTCGCCGTCGATCAGGGCGCTGCGGCAATCGAGGGCGCCAAGGGTTTCGGGCAACCCGGCATAGCGGTCGGTCCAGTCCTGGCCGGAGCGGGTGTACAGGATGACGCCGCCGCTGCCGATCGAGGCAAGGGTCCGGTAGCCATCGAATTTGACCTCGAACAGCCAGTCGTCACCCTCCGGGACTTCATCGACAAGCGTGGCCAGTTGCGGTTCG
Source organism: Zhengella mangrovi (assembly GCF_002727065.1). Classification (GTDB taxonomy): domain Bacteria; phylum Pseudomonadota; class Alphaproteobacteria; order Rhizobiales; family Rhizobiaceae; genus Zhengella; species Zhengella mangrovi. The sequence continues at coordinate 27,278 of NZ_PDVP01000004.1, forward strand.
ACAAAGGCCGGATTTGCCAGTCGCCCCTTGCGCTTGCCGCGGCGGCCGGGTGTGACCGGTTTGCCGCGTTTTCCGGAAGCGATGTCAGAAAGTGTCCGGTCGCTGACGACGCTTGTCTCGTGAGCTTCCGTCAGGCTGTCGCCGCGCGAGGCGAAGTCGTCCTTCTCCTTGATCAGCAGCCAGTTCTCGCGGCTTTCGCCCGTCTTCGGCTTCATTCGCACCAGGACCCAGTTGCCCTTCATGCGATTGCCATGGAGGGTGAACTTCAGGTGCCCGCCGGCGAGGCCTTCCGCGGGGTCGGAGAGCGGGTCCCAGACGCCCTGGTCCCAGATCATCACCGCGCCGCCGCCATACTCGTCCTTCGGGATCACGCCTTCGAAATCCGCGTAGCCGAGCGGGTGGTCTTCCGTTCTCACCGCAAGCCGCTTTTCCGCCGGATCGAGGCTCGGCCCCCTCGTCACTGCCCAGGACAGCAGCACGCCGTCCCATTCCAGCCGGAAATCGTAGTGAAGCCGTGTCGCGTCGTGTTTCTGCACCACGAAGACCGGCTTGCCGCTGCGCTTCTTCCCCGATGCTCCGCCCGGTTCCGGCGACTTCCGAAAGTCCCGCCGGCGCCGGTATTCCTCGAGCCTGTCCCTTGCAGCACCCATGGGTTATCCCGATTTCCGCCTGCCTGACGATTTGCCGGAACGCGACCCGGTCTCGCTCTTGCGTCCTGAACCGGAATTTTTCCTGCGACCGGATTTCTCAAGGCTTTGCTTCAGGGCCGACATCAGGTCGACGACATTGTCGCTGCCGCGGCCGTCACCCGGCTCGTCCTCGGTGGAGACCCTCTTCCTCTTGCGGGACTTGCGCTTGCTCTCGACGAGATCGCGCAGCGCCTCTGCGTAGTTGTCGTGGAAGGCGCCGGCGTCGAACGGCGCGGTCTTCCTGTCGATCAGCGCAACCGCCACATCGAGCAGGTCTTCGTCGGACTTCTCGTCTTCGATCGACGAGAACAGGGGGTCGGCATTGCGGATTTCATCGGCGTAATGCAACGTCTCCATCAGCAGCCCGTCGCCGCAGGGGCGAATGGCGACAAGGTGTTCCCGGCCGCGCATCGTGATCTGCGACAGGCCCACCCGTTCCGTTTGACGCAGCGCATCGCGAAGAACGCGGTAGGCGTCTTCGGCCAGTTCGTCGGCCGGGACGAGGTAATAGGGCTTGTCGTAGTAGAGCGGCGGGATTTCGCAGGCACCGACGAATTGCACGATGTCCATTGTCTTTTTCGTTTCCAGGCGGATCGCGTCGACCTCGTCGGGATCGAGGAGGATGTAGTGATCCTTCTCGTATTCATAGCCCTTGACGATGTCTTCCTGCTTCACGGGGCCGACACCGGAAACGACCTTCTGGTAGTACACGGGCTTGCCGGTATCCTCGTGGATCTGGCGAAAGGAAACCCGCCCGCCGGATTTGCGTGCGCTATGGACTTCCACCGGGATGGAGACCAGCGACAGCCGCAAGTGGCCCTTCCAGATCGCACGAGAGACCATGACTGTTCATCCTCCCCCTAGCCGGGCAGGCCCGGCAGCAGCTTGTCGAGCGTGACCGGGTAGTCGCGCACGCGAATGCCGGTCGCGTTGAAAATGGCGTTGGTGACGGCGGCCCCGGCGCCCGAGATGCCAAGCTCGCCGATGCCCTTGGTCTGGATCGGGTTGGCCCAGGGATCGCGTTCTTCCAGGAACGCGACGTCGAGACGGGGCACATCGAGGTTGACCGGGATATGGTACTCGGCCAGGTCACGGTTGACGACATGGCCGTCGCGCGGATCGTGAACCAGGTTTTCGGTGAGAGCGGCACCGATGCCGAAGATCATGCCGCCGAAACATTGAGAGCGTGCCGTTTTCAGGTTGAGGATCCGGCCGGCTGCGAAGACGCCAAGCATCCGGCGCACCCGCGTTTCACCCGTCACGGAATTGACGGCGACCTCGGCGAAGTGGGCGCCGAAAGCGGCCTGCTGCATCTCCTGTTTCGTGTCGCCGGGCTCGATGTGACCGGTCGCTTCCATGGCCTCGTCGACCAGGTCGGAAAGGCGGGTCTGCCGGTTGCTGACGGTGGCCACGCCATCCTTCAGCGTCATCTCGCCGGGATCGCAGCCGAGCCTTGCGGCCAGGGCGGCGCGAAGGTCCTGGCAGGCGAGGAAGACTGCCGAGCCGACCGAACCGGCGCCCCAGGAGCCGCCTGAACCGGATCCCGGCGGAAACGCCGTGTCGCCAAGTTCCACCGTGACGTCCTCCGGCGCCAGGCCCAGCATCTCGCCAGCCACCTGTCCGAGAATGGAATAGGTGCCGGTCCCGATGTCGGTCATGTCGGTCTCAACGGTGGCGGTGCCGTCCGTGTTCAGCCGGACCCGCGCCTGGGCTTCGCTGAGGATATTGCTACGGGCCGCAGACGCCATGCCGAGGCCGACCAGCCATTCTCCCTCGCGCTTCGCACCGGGCCTTGTGTTGCGCCGGTTCCAGCCGAAAAGGTCGGCGCCGGTTGTCAGGCAATCCGCAAGCCCGCGCGACGAAAAGGGCTTGCCGTTTTCCGGATGCCGTTCCGGAATGTTGCGCAGGCGCAGTTCGACCGGGTCCAGTCCCAGGTGATGGGCCAGTTCGTCCATCGCGTTTTCAAGCGCAAGCATGCCGACGGCTTCGCCGGGCGCGCGCATCGAGCCGGCGCAGGTCCGGTTGAGACGCGCAATCCTAGTCTCGTAGTGCCGGCTGGCGCCGCCGTAAAGGAAATGCGTGGCGATCTGCACCGGTTCGCTGAAAGCCTCGCCCGGCAGGTTGGAGACCCGCGCATCGTGGCCGATGGCTGTCAGCCTGCCATCCCTGTCCGCGGCAAGGCGCACGCGCTGCCACGTCTCGGAGCGCCGCGAGGTCATCTCGAAGACCTGCGCGCGGGACATCACCACGCGCACGGGCCGGCCGATCGCCCGGGCGGCAATGGCGGCGGCGACCGCCTCCGGGCCGATGCCCAGCTTCGAGCCGAAGCCGCCGCCGACGTAGCGCGAGACGATCCGCACGTTGTCCGGGTGGATGCCGAGTGCGTCGGCCAGTTCGTTGCGATTGTATTTCAGCATCTGGTAGGCGCCGTGGAGCGTCAGCCTGTCGCCGTCCCAGCGGGCCAGCGCGGCATGCGGTTCCATCGGGGCGGCGCTTTGCGACGGTGTCGTGTAGATGGCGTCGATGCTGGCCGCCGCATCGTCCATCGCCGTGTCGAAGGCTCCCTGCTCGAGGCGTTTCCCCTCCGGCGTCTCGACCTCGCGGGCCGTTTCCGGATCGATGTCCGCAGTCTCCACCCCGTAGCGGATGTCCAGGAGGTGGGCCGCGTGGCGTGCCTGCTCGAATGTATCCGCGACGACGAGGGCGACGGGCTGGCCGAAATGATCGACCTGGCTCGTGTCCTGTGCCGGCGCCCCGTTGGCGGTGCCCTGGGCGGGCCTGCGAACCATGCGGCTGTCGGTGATCACGCGCAGAACGCCTTCCAGCGCCAGGGCATCACCGGCATCGATCGAGGCAACCCGGCCATTGGCGATGGTTGCGCGCACCAGCACGCCGACGGCCTCCGTACCGTCGCCGCTCTCGGCAGCATATACGGCCCGGCCGCTGACTTTCAGCGGTCCCTCGCTTCTGGCAAGCTCCCGGCCAACGGTGCCCTGTGCCATGTCGGCAAGGACGTCGGACTGGCGTTCGTCCATCTTCAAATGCTTGTTCATTGGGTCAATCCCGTGGCCTGCCGCAGGACGGCCCTGAGCGTGCGGTGCGCCAGGGCGATCTTGAAATCGTTGCCTCCATACCCGCGGGCTTCAGCGAGAAGGCGGTCTGCGGCCTCCTGGAAAAGAGCCCCGGACGGGGGCTTCCCTGAGAGCAAGGCCTCCACCTTCCTGTCGCGCCATGGCTTGGGCGCAAGCCCGCCAAAGGAAACGGCAACGTGGTCGAGAACGCCCTCATTCATGGAGATGACGGCGGCGACCGAGACCAGCGCAAAGGCATAGGATGCGCGATCGCGGACCTTGCGATAGACCTGTCGCGCCGCCAGCGGGGGCGGCAGCAGCACGGCCGTGACCAGGTCGCCGCTGTCCAGTGTCGTCTCCACATGCGGCGTGTCGCCCGGGAGCGCGTAAAACTCGTCAAGCGCAACGGTGCGCGTCTTGCCCGCCGCCGACTGGATTTCCACGCTGGCATCGAGCGCCATCATCGCGACGGCCATGTCGGAGGGGTGCGTGGCGATACAGCTTTCGCTGGTGCCAAGGATTGCATGGTTGCGGTTGAACCCGTCCAGCGCATGGCAGCCGGAGCCGGGCTCGCGCTTGTTGCAGGGCATGGCCGTATCCTGGAAATAGGGGCATCGCGTGCGTTGCAGCAGGTTGCCCGCCGTCGTTGCCTTGTTGCGCAACTGGCCTGAAGCGCCTGCCAGCAGCGCGCGTGAGAGCACCGGGTAATGCCGGCGCACTCTCGGGTCGGCCGCCAGGTCGCTGTTAGTGACCATGGCGCCGATGCGCAGGCCTCCATCGCCGGTCCGTTCGACCTGCCGGAGGGGAAGACGGCTGATGTCGATCAGCTTGTCCGGCCGCAGGACCTCCAGTTTCATCAGGTCGAGCAGGTTCGTGCCCCCGGCAATGAAATGCGCTCCACTGGCCAAGGCCGCCCGTGCCGCCGCGTTCGACGAAACGGCGCGTTCGTAGTCGAACGGCTTCATTTCACACCGCCTTTCGCCACTTGCCCGATGGCATCGACGATGCCGGAATAGGCGGAACAGCGGCAGATGTTCCCGCTCATGCGTTCCGCGATTTCCCTGGCGTTCAGGGTCACCGGTCCGTTGAGATCAGGTGAAACGTGGGACGGCCAGCCATCGGCCGCTTCCCGGAGCATTGCCGTCGCGGAGCAGATCTGGCCCGGCGTGCAATAGCCGCACTGGAAGCCGTCGCAGGCCAGGAATGCCTCCTGCAGAGCGGAGCGGCTCTCGTCACTGCCGATCCCTTCGATGGTGGTGATCTCGTCGCCGTCGTGCATGCAGGCGAGCGCCAGGCAGGCGTTGATCCGCCGCCCGTTGACGAGAACCGTGCAGGCGCCGCACTGGCCATGATCACAGCCTTTCTTGCTTCCGGTCAGATGAAGATGATGCCGAAGCGCATCGAGGAGCGTCGTCCGGGGATCGGCCTCGAGCCGATGGTCGGCGCCATTGATCCTCAAGCCGGTCTGGATTTTCGTCACGGGAACCTGCCTTGTGTTGTTGGGTCGCAGCGCGGTGCGGCGAGGGCGGCATGGCGATGCCGGATGCCGGATCGGTTCAGCGAGGCAAATGCGCGGATGATCCTCCGGGTTCCGTCCAATCTCTCGCGGATCATGCCGAACTCGTCTTTCCGTGGCCCGCCGCGCCGGCTTCAGAACAGGAGCAGCAGCGCAACCACGATGATTGCAGCGAGCCCGGCGACGAAAAGGAACCGTTCCTTCCGGCTTTCCAGCACGATCCGGCCCTGACGGGCATTCCGTGCGTCGAACGTCTGCTCTTTCTCAGTTTCCTCGGTCATGGGTGCTTCCGGTGTTCCGGGCCGGAAATGAGTTTCGGCCTGTCCCGGAAAACGTACGGCGGGCCCGCGGTGTTCCGGATCCCGCCGGGCGGTATCGGCAGGACGAAACCACCACCGATGTCATCCCGCGAAGGAACAATCGGGAACCCGGGGACATTGACCGGGTTAACAGCGATAGGATCGAACCGATGTCCCTGCGCACATTCCGACGCAACAAGCTGACCCGGCCGATATTCGACTGGGCCCAGGATCAGCTTCCAACGCTTTCCGAAACCGAACGCGACGCGATCGACGCCGGCGAGGTCTGGTGGGACGCCGACCTGTTCAGCGGAAATCCCGACTGGGACAAGCTGTTGCGGATCGCGCCAGCCAGCCTTTCGCCCAAGGAACAGGACTTTCTCGACGGTCCCTGCGAAGACCTCTGCGCCATGCTTCATGACTGGGAGATCACACGGGCGGGCGATCTTCCTGCCAATGTCTGGCGCTTCATGAAGGAGAACCGGTTCTTCGGCATGATCATTCCGGAGGACTATGGCGGGCTCGGCTTTTCCAATTTTGCCCATTCGGAGGTCGTCCGGCGGATTTCCACCTGCTCGGTCACGGCCGGTGTGACGGTGATGGTTCCCAATTCGCTTGGACCGGGCGAGTTGCTCATGCAGTTCGGAACGCCGGAGCAACGGCAATACTGGCTGCCGCGGCTTGCCAGCGGGCAGGAGGTTCCGGCCTTCGCGCTCACAAGCGAGCATGCGGGCTCCGATGCCTCGGCCATGCAGGACACAGGAGTCGTGTGCAGGGGGCAATGGAACGGCAGGGAAACGCTGGGTCTCCGTCTCAACTGGTCGAAGCGCTACATCACGCTCGGGCCCGTCGCCACGGTACTCGGACTGGCCTTCAAACTGGAAGATCCCGAGGGCTTGCTTGAGAACCCCGACGGGGAAGGCATTACCTGCGCCCTGATTCCGACCGACCTGCCGGGCGTTTCGATCGGCCGGCGACACATCCCCTGCGGCCAGGTCTTCCAGAACGGCCCGAACGCGGGGACCGATGTGTTCGTGCCGCTCGATCACATCATCGGCGGGCCGGACCATGCCGGCAAGGGCTGGATGATGCTGATGAGCGCGCTTGCCGCCGGGCGAGGCATTTCACTTCCGTCGCTGTCCTCTGCCGCCGCGTCCATGTCGGCCCATGCGACCGGGGCCTATGCCCGCATTCGGGAGCAATTCGGAATTCCAGTCGGCAAGTTCGAGGGCGTACAGGCACGGCTCGGACGCATGGCGGCGAACGCCTATACGCTCGATTCGGCACGACGGCTGACCTGCGCCGGGCTCGACGAAGGCCGGAAGCTCGCCGTCATTTCCGGCATCATGAAATCGAACGCCACCTACCGGATGCGCGAGGCCGTCGACGACGCCATGGACGTGCATGCCGGCAAGGCCGTGATCGACGGTCCGAACAATTATCTCGGCAACTTCCACAAGGCGGTGCCGGTCGGCATCACGGTGGAAGGCGCCAACATTCTCACCCGCAACATGATCATCTTCGGCCAGGGCGCGATCCGCTGCCATCCTTACCTGCTCGACGAGATCCTCGCGCTTGACGAGCGGAACAAGGATGCTGCGCTTGATGCCTTCGACAAGGCCTTCTGGGCGCATGTCGGGCACTCGGTGAAGACCGTGTTCCGCGCTGCGGGCCGGGCCTGGACCGGTGCGGCTTTCGCCCCCGCACCGCCGGGGACCGGCAAGGCAAAGAGCATCTACCAGCGGATGTCACGTCATGCCGCGGCTTTCGCCCTCATCTCCGATTTCGCCCTGCTGACGCTGGGCGGTTCGCTGAAGCGCAGGGAAATCCTCTCCGCCCGCCTCGGCGACGTTCTCTCCGAGCTCTACCTCTTGTCCGCGGTCGTGAAGCGGTGGGACGACGACGGGCGCATCGAGGAGGATTTTCCCCTTGTCCACTGGGCTGCGGAGGATTCGTTCGCACGGATTTCATCCAGCCTGGACGCGGTTCTCGCCAACCTGCCGAACCGGGCAGCGGCCGGTTTCCTGCGGTTCGTGACGCTGCCGGGAGGTTCCCACCGCGGACCATCGGACGACCTGACGCGTCGCTGTGCCGAACTGCTGCTCGCACCATCGCCGACCCGCGACCGTCTCACCGCCGGGGTGCGGGCCGTCCGGGGAGAGGGCGCCCTGAAGATGCTGGAAGATGCCTTCGCCATGGTCGTGGATACCGATCCGACTCGCAGCAAGCTGCGGCGCGCGAAGGTGCCGCTCGACGCGGCGGTCGGCAAGGGGGTGCTGACCGAGGAGGAAGCGCAGCGGCTGCACAAGGCCAACGAACTGGTCGCGCGGGTTGTTGCCGTCGACGATTTCGAACCGTCGGAAATCGGCCGAGGCTACGACGCACACGAGCGGCGGGAGGCCGCCGAATGACAGAACGGCCGGTATACCTGATCAATGGCGCTTGCTTGCGACCACCGCATCGCGGTGGACGGTGCCTGGTTCGGGTTTCCGGAAGTGCGGCTTGGCCTTCATCCCGGTCTTGGCGGCACTTTCCGCCTGCCTCAACTGATCGATCCGATCGAGGCCATGACGATGATGCTGACAGGTAAGTCCGCGCATACGAAAAAGGCCAAGGCGCCGGGAATCGTCGAATGCCTGTGCCAGGGCGTCGTGGCGGATGCCGACACGCTCGATGCGGCGATGATCTTCGCAACCGGGTTCGCACCGTTCCGGGGCGGGCCGATCCACCATGCCCGGCAGCGCGGCGCGAAGGAGATCGCCGAACGGCTGACCGTGCTCGCATCGCGGTACGGCCCTCGCTTTGCGCCTGACAAGGGCTGGAACAGCCTTGACTGAGAAGGTCCTGGCAAGGGAAAGGTCTGCGGAGACCGTCGCCCGGCAGATCATCGAGCGGACGGGCGGCACGATCCGCCTTGCGCTGCCGCTGGGACTCGGCAAGGCAAACGGCATCGTCAATGCCCTGACGACAGCGGCCTGCGACGATCCGTCGATCAGCCTGTCCATCCTGACGGCGCTGACCTTGCAGAGACCGGCCATCGGGTCCGACCTGGAGCGCCGTTTCATCGAGCCGGCGGCCGATCGCCTGTTCGGCGCCTACGAACCCCTGATCTACGCAAAACTCGTGGACGATGGCACCTTGCCACCGAACATCGAGGTGCGGGAGTTCTTCCTCCAGGCAGGGCGCTGGCTTGGCAACGCCTATGCCCAGAGCCATCACATCTCGGCCAATTACACCCACGCGCTTTCCTACGTGCTCGACTTTGCCCCGAACGTCGTCGCCCAGCTCGTCGCGGAGAATGCGCAGGGAGAGATCAGCCTGAGCTGCAATACCGATATCACCGCCGATCTCCTCAAGGCCCGGCGGAATGGACGTGCTGCCTTCCACTTCGCCGTCGAGATCAACGAAAACCTGCCCTTCATGCCCGGACCCGCGGTGATCGATGGCGGCGAGGCAGACCTGATGCTGGCCCCGGACCGGGCGTTCGAGCTGTTCTCGGTTGTCCGCCGGCCGGTCAGCCTGCCGGACCTGGCCATCGGCCTGCACGTATCGCAACTCGTTCGCGACGGCGGAACGCTCCAGATCGGGATCGGCTCGATCGGCGACGCCATCGCCCAGGCACTGCTGCTTCGCCAGGGCAACAACGGAGACTACCGGTCCGTTATCGGCCGCAATCCCTTCCCCTCCGGCGAAGCTGAAGCCCATGACGGCCGTTTCCGCGACGGGTTGTATGCCGCCACCGAAATGCTGGTGGGCGGCATTCTCGAGCTGTTCGAGGGCGGCGTGATCCGTCGCGAGGTCGATGGTGTCGCCATCCATGCGGGCTTTTTCCTGGAATGCCGGGAGTTCTACCGGCAACTTCGGGACATGCCGCCGGAAAAGCTGGCGAAGATCGCGATGGTACCGGTCTCCTTCACCAATTCACTTTACGGCGACGAGGCGGCCAAGCGGGCGGCAAGGCGCGATGCCCGCTTCGTCAACAACGCGATGATGGTGACCTGCCTCGGCGCCGTCGTGTCCGACGGAACGGGGGACGGCCAGGTTGTCAGCGGTGTCGGCGGGCAGTTCAATTTCGTCGAACAGGCGCTGGCGCTCGAAGGGGGACGGTCGATCATCACGTTGAACGCGACGCGCGAAAGCAAGGGCAAGACGGTGTCCAACATCCGCTGGAGCTACCCCCACGAGACCGTGCCGAGGCATTTTCGCGATATCGTCGTCACCGAGTATGGCGTCGCCGACCTGCGCGGCAAGACCGACGCGCGGTGCATTGCCGCCATGCTGGACATTGCCGACAGCCGTTTCCAGGCGGACCTGCTCGAGCAGGCGAAAGAAGCCGGCAAGATCCGGCGCGATCACGCGATCGACGTCTCCCGCCGCCGGAACACGCCCGAGCGCGTGGCGCAGTGGCTTGCACCCCAGCGGGCCCGCGGATTGCTGCCGCCGTTTCCGTTCGGCACCGATTTCACACCGACCGAACAGCGGCTGCTGCCAGCGCTCGCCCTGCTCAAGCGGGCCGGCGGCTCCTGGCCGGCGCTGTTGCAGATCGCCGCCCGGGGATTATTTTCGGGGGAGGGGCAGGAAGACTGCCTCGACCGGCTCGGCCTTCGCCATGGCCGGACCTGGAACGCCTGGCTCTTGAAATGCCTCGTGAAGGGTGCCTTGGCGCAGGGTGCGCAGGCGCGGTGACAGTCGCGGCCTTGCCCCACCGGCAGGGCGCCATTCAGCCGGGTTCCGGAACCACGCCTTTCGGCAATGCGATCTCGGCAAGCGTGGTTTCGTTCAGTTCCTCGATGAAGCGGGATTCGGCGCGCGACAGCTTCGACTTGAGCCTGCAGCAGCCGAGGATGGTGCAGGCATTTCCCGCCGGGCCGAAGCACTCGACCAGAGCCTGGTCCTGTTCCAGGAGGCGAACGATATCCCCGAGGCGCAAGGTTTCCGCGGGGACGCGCAGACTGGCCCCGCCGCCGCCGCCACGCCGTGTCTCGACGATGCCGCCGCGGGCGAGTTGCTGGATGATCTTGGAAAGATGATTGCGCGAGAGGCCGAAGAAATCCGCCATTTCGGCCGTCGAGAAGGCCCGGTCCGGCTCGCTCGCCATGCGCATCAGCATGCGAAGACCATAGTCGGTGAAAGACGTCAGCCGCATGAAAGCTCCTTGAGGTCAACGAATAGGTATTTACATTACCCATTAAGGGGAGTAGGCCCAGACCAGATCCTTGTCAAAGGGGAAGCCTCATGCCAACCGTCAATCCAGCAATTGTTTCCGTGCGCCCCGAGGTGACGGCGGACCTGATGGAGCGGACCGGGCTGGACGAGGCCAAGCTCGAGCGCCTGGTTCACTGCTTCTACGCCAAGGTCAGGAACGACGCTGTGCTCGCTCCCGTGTTCGCGGACCGGATTGCGGACTGGGGCCCGCATCTCGACCGGATGATCGCCTTCTGGTCGTCGGTCGCCTTGATGACGGGACGTTACAGCGGTGCACCGATGGCGGCACACCAGGACCTGCCGGTGGACTGGCCGGCCTTCGAACGATGGCTCATGCTTTTCCGCGAAACAGCGGCGGAAACCTGTCCGCCCCAGGGCGCGGCCCATGTCGTGGCGCAGGCCGAGCGGATCGCCCGGTCGCTCCATGCCGCGATCGCATGCCGGCGGAGCGAGATCGACGTCCGGCCTGTCACGGAGCAGGACGTGCCCTTCTAGACACCCAGGAATTGGAGACCCGGAATGCTCATGCCTGCCCATGGCGACACCGCCCAACAAGCCCGACCGTTTTCCATCCTGGCGCAGGCGGTCGCCGGCCGGGTGCTCGATCCCCTGCTGATGCGCACCATCCGGCGCCTGGCAGACAAGCACCGGTCGATCTTCGACCGGCTCGGCCCGCATGTCCGGTCCAGCTTCATCATCGACCCGGTGGAATTTCCCTTTGTGCTGCACCTCGTCGCAAACCCCGAGGCGCTGACATTCCGGACCGTGCCGCGCGACGCCCTGCCGCTGCATGACGCGCTGATCCGTGGACGGTTCCGCACCCTGTTCGACCTGGTCGACGCGGGTGCGGACGGCGATGCCTCCTTCTTCTCGCGCGACCTGGAAATCCTCGGCAACACCGACGCCGTGGTGACGCTGCGCAATGCGCTCGACGACATCGACGGTTCGATCGCGGCGGATACCGCCGACCTGTTCGGTCCGCCAGGGCGCATGGCGCTTGCCATGGTGCGGCGTCGCGGGCTGGCCGGCGCCGGGAAGGCCGCGCGATGATCCGTCCCGATCTCATCTGTCCTGCCGGGACGCCTGCCGCCCTGCGCACGGCGGTCGATGCGGGCGCCGACGCCGTCTATTGCGGTTTCCGCAACGCGACCAATGCGCGCAACTTTCCCGGCCTGAACTTCACCAGGGAGGAACTGGGCATTTCCATTGCCTATGCGCACGAGCGCGGTGCCAAGGTTCTCCTCACGCTCAACACCTATCCGCCAGCCGGCAAGGTCGACCTCTGGCAGGAAGCGGCCGACACGGCCGTCGCGCTCGGCATCGATGCGCTGATCGTCGCCGACATGGGCGTGGCCCATTACGTGGCGGCGCGGCACCCCGACGTGCGCCTGCATCTCTCGGTCCAGGCCGCGGCCTCGAACCCGGAGTCGATCCGCTACTACTGCGACCATTTCGGCGTGAAGCGCGTCGTGCTGCCCCGCATCCTGACCGTGGCCGAGATCAAGCCCATTGCCGAGGCGATCCCCTGCGAGATCGAGACCTTCATCTTCGGCAATCACGGGCTGATGGTGGAGGGACGCTGCAGCCTGACCAATTACGTGACCGGCCAGTCGACCAATCTCGACGGTGTCTGTTCGCCGGCCAGCGATGTGGACTATCGCAAGGAGCCGGGCGGAGCCGTCGCCAGTTGTCTTTCGGGCAGCGTCATCGACCGTTTCGGCGCCGACGAGATGGCCGGCTATCCGACGATCTGCAAGGGCCGGTATACCGCGCCGCACCGGCCGGACGGCTACTATGCCTTCGAGGAACCGGTCAGCCTGAACCTGGCCCGCATGCTTCCCGATCTCATCCACGCCGGCGTTCACGCGTTCAAGATCGAGGGGCGGCAGCGGTCCAAGAGCTACGTGCGGTCGGTGGTGTCCGCCTTTCGCACGGCCATCGACGAGGTGATGGCGGGACGGCCACCGAACATCGCCGACCTCGTCAGCCTCACCGAGGGGCAGAAGCAGACCCAGGGCGCATTCGAATCCAAGAAGTGGAGGTGAGGCCATGAGCGTGGAACTGACGATCGGGCCGATCGCCTACCACTGGCCCACGGCAAGGAAGCGGGACTTCTATGCGCGCATCGCTGACGAGGCCCCGGTGGCCACGGTCTACCTTGGCGAAGTGATCTGTTCCAAGCGCTCGCCGTTCTTCGACGCGGACTTGCCCGGCGTCATCGAACGGTTGCAACGGGGTGGAAAACGGGTGGTGCTGTCGACGCTTGCCGAGGTGGTCCTGCCGCGCGAGCGCCACGCCACCCTGCAGCTCTGCAGCCAGGATGACTTCGAGGTCGAGATCAACAACGTCAGCGGGCTTGCTGCGCGCGGCAACCGGCCCCATCGCATCGGCCCCTTCCTCAACGCCACCAACGAGGCGACGATCTCCTGGATGGCGGGGCAAGGGGCAAGCCATGTCTGCCTGCCGCATGAATTGCCGGCACCATCGTTGGCCGTCGCGGCCGGAGCCGCGCGCGAGCTGGGCATCACCACCGAACTGCAGGTGTTCGGGCGGGCGCCGCTGGCCGTTTCGGCGCGCTGCTACCATGCCCGGGCGCATGGCCGGCACAAGGACAATTGCCAGTTCGTCTGCGAGGATGACACCGACGGCATGCCGCTGGTCACCGTTGCCGGGGAGGCCTTCCTCCGGGTCAACGGTATCCAGACCCAGTCGGAAAGTTATGTTTGCCTGGCCGCGGAACTGGCGGACATCGTCTCCATGGGCGTTTCCGCGCTGCGCCTGATGCCGCAGGACGTCGATATGGTGGGCGTGGCGCAGGTCTTCCCGGCATTGCTCGATGGCGGGCTGGACGTGGACGCCGCGACCGGCCGGCTCGAGGGGCTTTGCAGCGGCATCCGGTTCTCCAATGGCTTTTTTCACAAGGTTCCGGGCCGGCACTACGTTCCGGTCCATGCCGGCGACAGGGTGCTTCAGTGACCGGACCGGGTGATACCGCGGGCGATGGCGATGACCTGGTCAGACGGCTGGACGCCATCCTTTCGGGGGTTGACCTGGATTGTGCCTGCCGGGAGCGGCTGAGCGAAGCGCTCAATGCGTTTGGCGCGATGGAGAGGCTGCGGCACCGGCGCGCGCGCCTCGACGACGCGCGAAGCCAGGTGGCCGGCATCCTTTCCCTGCTGAACCTGCTGGGCGAACTGGACAGCATCGGGTTCCAGGAAGCCGACGGCTCCGTCTTCGATGAAATCGCACACCTCTTCGAAGACGTGGCGGAAGCGGCCCATCGCGGGGCCGCCGACATGCGGGCACTTGCCCGGGCGGACCCCACGGACGGTCTGCCGCGATCGCTGCGGGCGATTCCCCGGGCCTGATCCGGCGGCGGGATTGCGGCCGGCATCGCGGTCGGCACGATCTACCGCTATTTCCCGTCGCGTGCAGACCTGTGCGCCGCCATCGTCAGCACGACGTCGCAACGGGAAGTCGATGTCATGCAGGCCATCGCCGAAACCGATGCATCGGCCTCCGACAGGATCCGCGATGGGGTGCGAACATTTGCCCGGCGCGCGATGCAGGGCCGGCGGCTCGCCTACGGGCTGATCTTCGAACCGCTGGATCCCGCCGTCGAGACGACCCGCCTGCAATACCGGCGTGCCATTGCCGGCGTTTTCGAGGAAATCGTGCGGGACGGGATCCGGCGCGGAGAATTCCGCGACCAGGATCCGAGGATCGCCGCCACCTGCATCGTCGGTGCCTTCATGGAAGGGCTGATCGGTTCCCTGGCGCCGGACGCCGAAAGCGAGCCTAGCCGGCAGAAGGAAAATGCCGCGGCCATCGCAAGCTTCTGCCTGGCCGGAATCAGGCACTAGCCCCGGCCGCGCCTCGACCTGAACCAATTGGCGAAGCCGTTGCCGCAGCGAAAATGTGCGGCATGCGTCTTTCGGTCACGTATGGTCTCGCCCTGCGGGCTAAACCCTCCGTTCACTTTTCCCGCCGAATTTCCGGCCGTGTCGGAAGCTGTAGAGGGACGGTTCTCCGAAAAGCCTCCGCCATGATGGCGACCCCCGATTGTCGTTTCATCCAGTTGGATCGTGCGTCGCGGCACCGTTCGGTTCGTGGCGTTGCGGTCAGAACACGAGTTTATCCCATGCTCCTCCAACGGTTCCGAATTTCCACGCGCATTCTCTGCGCTTCCCTCGTTCCCATGGCCGCCTTCACCATTTTCGCGGTGATGCAGATCCTGTCCCTCAAGGCGGACGCCGACCACTACGGCGCCACGCAATCGCTGATCCGGCAGGAGCGCGTGCTGTCGACGGCGATCCACATGCTGCAGAAGGAGCGCGGCTACTCGTTCGCCCATGTCGGGTCTCAGGGGCGGGACATGGGGAGCGAACTGATCGCCGCCCGCAAGGACACGGACCTCGCCCTTGCCGGCATCGCGGAGACCGGGGCGACGCTGAACGGCTTCGATGCGGCGAGTTTCGCCGGAGCGGTCGAGACCATGTCCGCTCAATTGCAGAAGCTTGCCGGCATGAGGGACAGGATCGATGCGCTGGACCTGACGGCCGGAGAGGCGGGCGGCTATTACACCGCGACCATCGCCGCCATCCTGAACACGAGCCGCGAAATGACGGGCCTCCTGGGCGATCCCGAGCTGTCGCGCGAATTCGACGCCTACCTGGACGCGGTGACGGCCAAGGAACTGGCCGGCCAGGAGCGTGGCCTCGGTGCCGCGGCCATCGGAGCCAACCGGTTCCAGGATGGCGGCTTCGGCCGCTTCGTCGACCTGATGGGCGGGCAGTCGTTCCTGATGGAACGCTTCCTCTCGGCGGTCGAGGGCGATACCGGTGCCCAGGTGCGGGAAATCTACGGCGAAGGCCTTCCGCGGGAACTCGCCTCGATGCGCCAGAGCCTGATCATGGGCGGTGTCAACGGCATGGTCTTCGGGCTCGACGGCAAGCATTGGTTCGATACGGCCACGGCGTGGATCGAGCGGCTCAACAAGGTCGCGCTGGTCGCCTCCGAAGACATCAAGTCCAGGGCGGCCCTGGGCGAGGAACGGGCGTCCTCCAGTCTCCGGTTCACCGCCGCGGCCCTCGTTCTTGCCACGCTTGGCATGGCCGTGTTCCTCGTCTTCCTGGTGCGCAGCATCAACGGTCCCCTCAAAGGGCTGTCTTCGATTCTCAAGGGCATGGCGGCCGGAAACCTGGACGCGGACATCACCTATGCCAGCCAGTCGAACGAACTGGGCGACATGGCCCGGTCGGTGCTGGACCTCAAGGAGGCGATCCGCCGGCGTGTGGAGGAGGAGGCGGCGGTTCAGGCGCGGCGTGCCGAAGACGATGCGCGGCGTTCGGAAGAAGAGGCAGAGCGCATCAAGCGGCAGGCGGAAAGCACGCGCTTCGCCGTGGGTGAACTCGGCGGCGGCCTCAACCGGCTGGCCGATGGCGACGTGACCTACCGCATCGAACACCATTTCGTCGATACGCTCGACGCGTTGCGCGAAAACTACAATGTCTCGATGGACCGGCTGCAGGAAACGCTGGCCAGCGTGCAGGACGGCGTGCGCAACATCGATGCCGGCGTCAGGGAAATCCGGGTGGCTTCCGACGACCTGGCCGGACGCACGGAGCAGCAGGCGGCCTCGGTGGAGGAAACGGCCGCCGCGATCGAGGAAATCACCACGGCGGTCAAGGATTCGGCCGCACGTGCCGCGGAAGTCGGCCGCATTGTCGGGAAGGCGACGCAGGCGGCCGAGAAATCGGGCGATGTCGTGCGCCAGGCGGTCGAGTCGATCGGCCGGATTGCCGCGTCATCCAAGGAAATCGAACAGATCATCGCTGTCATCGACGACATTGCCTTCCAGACCAACCTGCTGGCACTCAATGCCGGCGTGGAGGCTGCGCGCGCCGGCGAAGCGGGAAGCGGATTCGGCGTCGTGGCCGGGGAGGTGCGCGAACTGGCGCAGCGCTCCGCCCGGTCGGCGAAGGAAATCCAGGCACTCATCCAGTCATCGGCCAGCGAAGTGAAGGACGGCGTCGACCTGGTGAACCGCACCGGTGAGGCACTGTCCGGCATCATCGAGGAAGTGCAGCAGGTCAATGCGCATGTGTCGGCTATCGCCGCGGCGGCCGCGCAGCAGTCCACCAGCCTCGCCGAGGTCAGCATCGCGGTCTCCAGCATCGATCATTCGACTCAGACCAATGCCGCGATGGTGGAGCAGACCACGGCTGCTACGCACGGGCTGGAAAAGGAGGCCGGAACGCTCAGCCGGCTCGTGGCGCAGTTCCAGGTCGGCGCGGCCGGCTACGGGGCTGCCGACCAGAGAGGCATGCACCGGCGGAACGAAGGGCAGGCTGCGGCCGCCTGATCGGAAGCTGTGACAGGGCCCGGCTGCCTCGGACCGGTTTGCCCGGACGGAGCCGATCCGGCGCCAGCCGGACCGCTATCGCGCCGCCGAATGCAAGTCCATGCAGGTCCGGCCGGCAGGGGGGGCGGCAAGGACCTGCAGGGCGGCAATCACGCGGTCTCCCGCGCGTGGGTCAATTCCGTCCTCAACGATTCGAAGAACTGGGCGGCCAGCTTCTTCGCCGTGCCCTGGATGAGGCGCGAGCCCAGTTGCGCCAGCTTTCCGCCGATATCGGCCGTGGCCTCGTATCGCAGCAGGGTTTCGTCGCCCCGGTCTTCCAGCTTGACGGTGGCACCGCCGCGGGCGAAGCCGGCAATGCCGCCATTGCCTTCGCCCGACAGTGAGAATGTCTGCGGCGGGTTTTCCGGATTGAGCGTGACGTTGCCGGAAAAACGCGCCTTGATCGGGCCGATCTTCAGCGCGACCTTTGCTTCCAGTTCGCTGTCGGACACCTTGGTGAGTTCCTCGCAGCCGGGGATGCAGCGGCGCAGGATTTCCGGGTCCTGCAGGGCCTCGTAGACGCGGGAGCGAGGGGCGGGAATGGTCAGTTCGTCGGAAAGGTTCATCGTTTTCCTCAACAGCAGGGAAGTTTGAACCCGGTCAAGAGGGCCAGGTCCTCAGGCGTGGACGGCAGAAGGATGCGGGCGAGCAATCCCGGTTTCGGTGGCGGTTTCTCTTTTGACGGCGCCGGGGTTTCAGCCATGTGCGTCTCCCCGTCCGCCAGAGCGGCGCAGCACCGTGATTTCAGCCAGGATCGACAGGGCGATCTCCTCGGGCGTGATGGCATGAATGTCGAGCCCTGCGGGGGCCTTGACGCGGGCCAGCGACGCGTCGTCGATGCCGTCGGCGCGCAGGCGTTCGGCCAGGGTTGCGAACTTGCGCCGCGAGCCGACGAAGGCAATGTGATCAGCCGACGATGACAGGGCGGCGCGCAATGCCGCTTCATCGCCCTTGCCCTGCGTGGCAACAACGATGAAGCGCTGACCGCCGGGCCGGGCATCGAGGGCAAAGCCGTCCTGCACCTGGTCTGCCGGGCCTTCGCGCAGGTCCGGTGCGGCCAGCGTGCGGTGGAGGTCGAAATGGGCTGCCAGGGCCGACAGTGCCAGCGCCACGGGACTTGCGCCGAAGACAACGAGTCGGGGCATGGGCAGCACCGGTTCGATAAAGATGTCCATCGAGCCTTTCGACGGGCAACCGTTGCGGGCAAAGCGAATGCCGTGGCGCTCCTCGCCCGGCGATACGCCGTCGGCGGTCAGCAATTCTTCCGGGCGGAGCGATACGAATTGCGCCCGGCAATCGCGGATTGCGGCGGCGCCGGCCTTGCCGACCGCGGAGCGGGCGCAGCCACCGCCCACCCAGCCTTCGGCGATGGTGCCGTCGGCGAGCACGATGGCCTTGGCGCCCGGCTTGGCGCTGGTGGCATCGACGGTGCGCACCACGGTGGCGATGGCGAAGGGTTCGCCGGCATTGCGCAGGCTCTCCAGCGTTGTCTGAAAACGGTTATCGAGGCGTGAAGCGGTCATAGGCGGGCAAGCTCCTTCTCAAGGGCTGCAAGGTCTTCGAGCGTCGCGGCGGGGGCGAAGAGATCGAGGTAGGGCAGGGCGGCGGCCATGCCGGCGGCCACGGGGGCATAGTCGCGCCAGCCCTTAAGCGGGTTGAGCCAAAGGATGCGGCAGCCACGCCGGGAAAGGCGCTCGAGGGCGGCGGCGAGTTCGTCCGATGGCGCGCTGTCATACCCGTCGGAGAGGATGATGACGACGCTGCGCCCGTTGACGAGGCGGCGGGCATGGGTGGTGGCGAAATGATGGAGGCCGGCGCCGATCCGGCTGCCGCCGCCAAAGCCGTCGGCCAGCAGTGTCATCCGGTTGAGCGCGCGCAAGGGATCGTCGTCGCGCAACGCCTCCGTCACGCGCACCAGGCGGGTGTGGAACAGGTATGCATCGGCGGATGCATCGGCGCGCATCAGTCCGGCCAGGAAGGCGAGAAAGGGGCGGGCATAGGGTGTCATCGAGCCTGACACATCGACCAGCGCCGTGATGCGCACCGGGCGATCCGGCTTCTGGCGGAAGGCAAGGCGCATGGGTTCGCCGCCGGTGGCCAGAGATGCGCGGATTGTGCGGCGCAGGTCGACGCGCGCGCCGCGCCGGTCCGCCCGGGACCGTCGCGAACGGCGGTCGCGCAGGGCCAGCCCGAGGCGATGCGCCAGCTGTTCCGCGGCGCGGATGTCTTCGGGCGCGACCAGCTCGCGCAGGTCCTTCTTCATCCGGTTGGTGATGGTGGTGGCCACAAGGCGGCCTTCGCCGCCGTTTTCGCTTTCCCCCGTGCCATCGCTGTCGGGCGCGTCCGCCTTGCTGCCGGACGCGCCGGTCCGTCCTTCGGCGGTTCGGCTGTTCCGGGTATGGGCAGGGCTGGCCGAGGGGACCGCCCTCGTGCGCACCCGCCCGCCATTGCGCCAGTAGCTGTCGAAGATCGCGTCGAAACGCGCCCAGTCCTCCACAGAGCCGCAGGCGACCGTTTTCAGTGCGCCGCGCACCGACGCCTCGTCGGCCGGCGTCGCGGCCAGCGCGGCCAGCGCTGTTTCGGTTTCGGCGATGCCAAGTCGGAAGCCGTTGTCGCGCAGGTGCGCCATGAAACCGACGATCCGGGCGGCCGGGCCGGGATCGCGCGCGGCAAAGCGGGTGACGGCGCCCCTCATGCCGCTTTCCCCGCCAGGCGTTGGGCAACTTCGGTGGTGATGGCGGCGCGGTCGGCCTGGGTCTTGAGCAGAGTAGCCAGCGCCGCCTGCAGGATGGCCGGGTCGTCGGAGAGGTCGGCGAGGCCGAGACCGGCCAGCGCGGCAGCGAAATCCAGCATCTCCGCGATGCCGGGCTTCTTCTCCAGTTCCTCGCGGCGCAGCGACTGCACAAAGGCGACGATCTGCCCGGCCAGAGCGTCTTCCACCTGCGGGCAGCGCGCTTGCAGGATGGCGAGTTCGGTGGCGCGGTCGGGATAGTCGACATGGGCGTAGAGGCAGCGCCGGCGCAGCGCATCGGACAGGTCGCGCGTTCCGTTGGCGGTCAGGATCACCATGGGCCGGGTGGTGGCGGCGATGGTGCCGAGTTCGGGAATGGTGATCTGGAAGTCGGAAAGGACCTCCAGGAGATAGGCCTCGAACTCCTCGTCGGCGCGGTCGATCTCGTCGATCAGCAGGACCGGGGCGACGGGCTGGCGCAGGGCGCGCAGCAGCGGGCGCTCCAGCAGGTAGTCCTCGGAGAAAAGCCGCGCCTCGACCGCATCGCCGGTCTCGCCGGCCTCGGCGTGGGCGCGGATGGCCAGCAGCTGGCGCTGGTAATTCCATTCGTAGATGGCCTGGGCTGCATCCAGCCCCTCGTAGCATTGCAGGCGGATCAGCGCGCAGGACTTCCACTGCGCCAACGCACGCGCGACCTCGGTCTTGCCCACGCCGGCGGCGCCTTCCAGCAAAAGCGGTCGGCCAAGCTGGAGCGCCAGGTGGAGCGCCATGGCGAGATCGGGGGTGGCAACGTAGCCCTGGCCGGCCAGGCCGGACTGGATGTCAGCGGGTCCTGTCATGGGTGGTGGCGGGACGACGCCAGGCAAGGCCTGCGCCGCCCCCTCCCTTTTCATCCGTGGAGCCCGAGATCGCGGGCGATCTTCCAGATGCGCCAGTGATCGTGCGGCATGTGCGAATGGCGCAGGCCGAAGGCGCGGAAGGCATCGTGCACCGCGTTCGAGAAGGCCGGGACCGAGCCGACGTTCGGGCTTTCGCCCACACCCTTGGCGCCGATCGGATGATGCGGCGAGGGCGTCTCGGTATGGTCGGTCGTGTAATGGGGCGTCTCCCAGGCCGTGGGCAGGAAGAAGTCCATCAGCGTGCCGGTCTTGACGTTGCCAATCTCGTCATAGGCAATCTCCTGGCCCATGGCGATGGCATAGCCCTCGGTCGCGCCGCCATGGACCTGCCCCTCGATCACCATCGGGTTGATGCGGGTTCCGCAATCGTCCAGCGCGTAGAACTGCCGGACTTCGTGCTCGCCCGTATCGACATCGATCTCCATGACGGCGATGTAGGCGCCGAAGGGATAGGTCATGTTCGGCGGATCGTAGTAGCTGACCGCTTCCAGGCCCGGTTCCAGACCCGGGATGGCCTGGTTGTAGGCGGCGTAGGCGATCTCCTTCATGGTCTTGAAGCGTTCGGGCGCGCCCTTGACCACGAACCGGTCGACATCCCATTCCAGGTCGCCGTCATGCACCTCCAGCAGGTAGGCGGCAATCATCTGCGCCTTGGCGCGGATCTTGCGGCCGCACAGCGCCGTGGCCGCACCGGCAACCGGCGTGGAACGGCTGCCATAGGTGCCGAGGCCGTAGGGCGCGGTATCGGTGTCGCCTTCCTCGATGGTGATGCTGTCGGCGGGCAGGCCGGTTTCGCTGGCAATGATCTGGGCGAAGGTCGTGGCATGGCCCTGGCCCTGGCTGATCGTCCCGAGGCGGGCGATGGCGCTGCCGGTCGGATGGATGCGGATCTCGCAGCTGTCGAACATGCCCATGCCGAGAATGTCGCAGTTCTTGACCGGTCCGGCCCCGACGATCTCGGTGAAATGGGTGAGCCCGATGCCGAGCAGCTTGCGCGTACGGCCGGCCTTGAAGTCCTCGATCCGCTGCGCCTGTTCGGCGCGCAGCTCCTTGTACCCGACGGCTTCCAGCGCCTTGTCCCAGGCGGTGTGATAATCGCCGGAATCATATTCCCAGCCCAGCGCCGACTGGTACGGGAACTGGTCCTTGCAGATGAAGTTGATGCGGCGCAATTCAGCGGCGTCCATGCCCAGTTCGATGGCCAGAACCTCGATCATGCGCTCGATGAAATAGGCGGCTTCCGTCACGCGGAACGAGCAGCGATAGGCCACGCCACCAGGCGCCTTGTTGGTGTAGACCCCATCCACGCCGACATAAGCGACGGGAATGTCATAGGACCCCGTGCAGATGTGGAAGAAACCGGCGGGGAACTTGGTCGGATCGGCGCAGGCATCGAAGGCGCCATGGTCGGCCGTGACATGGCAGTGCAGACCGGTGATCCTGCCCTCCTTCGTGGCCGAGATGCGCCCCTTCATCCAGTAGTCGCGGGCAAAGGCCGTGGCCGAGAGGTTTTCCATGCGGTCCTCGATCCACTTCACCGGCTTTCCGGTGACGATGGAGGCGACGATGGCACAGACATAGCCGGGATAGACGCCGACCTTGTTGCCGAAGCCGCCGCCGATATCGGGGCTGACGACGCGGATGTTGTGTTCCTCGATGCCGGACAGCAGCGAAGCGACCGTGCGCACCACGTGCGGCGCCTGGAACGTGCCGTAGACGGTCAGCTTGCCATTGACCTTGTCCATGCTCGCCACCGTGCCGCAGGTTTCCAGCGGGCAGGGGTGGGTGCGGTGGTAATAGACCATCTCCTCGGCGACGACCTCGGATGCATCGATGGCCTGTTCGGTCGCTTCCTTCTCGCCGGCTTCCCACAGGAAGATGTGGTTGTGGTGGCGGCGCGGGCCATGGGCGCCCTCGGCGCTGCCCTCCAGATCCTCGCGCAGGACCGGGGCTTCCGGTTCCAGCGCCTTGAACGGATCGACGACGACCGGGAGTTCCTCGTATTCCACGTCCACCAGTTCCGTGGCGTCGGCCGCGATGTAGCGGTCGGTTGCAACGACGAACGCGACTTCCTGGCCCTGGAACAGCACCTTGCCATCGGCCAGCACCATCTGCTTGTCGCCGGCCAGCGTCGGCATCCAGTGCAGGTTGAGCGGCGCCAGGTCGGCGGCGGTCAGAACCGCG
This sequence comes from Zhengella mangrovi, assembly GCF_002727065.1. GTDB lineage: Bacteria > Pseudomonadota > Alphaproteobacteria > Rhizobiales > Rhizobiaceae > Zhengella > Zhengella mangrovi. The sequence goes on from NZ_PDVP01000004.1 coordinate 50,275, forward strand.
ATCACGCCAGGCAATGCCATGGCGGCCTCGGTGTTGATGGATTTCACGCGCGCATGGGCATAGGGCGAGCGGACGAAATCGCCGAACAGCATGCCGGGCAGCTTGATGTCGTCGACGTAATTGCCCTTGCCCTGGGTGAAGCGGACATCTTCCACCCGCTTGCGGCTGGCGCCCATGCCCTTGAGGTTTGCAATGCGCTGTTCGCGGCTCGGCGTCATGTCGTTCATTCCGCGGCCTCCTTCTGGTTCATCTGGCTGGCGGCCGCGAGAATGGCCTTGACGATGTTCTGGTAGCCGGTGCAGCGGCACAGGTTTCCAGCCATGCCGAAACGCACCTCCTCCTCGGTCGGGTTCGGGTTCTCGATGAGCAGCCGGTGGGCGCGGGTGATCATGCCCGGCGTGCAGAAGCCGCACTGAAGCCCGTGATGCTCGCGGAACATTTCCTGCAGCACGTGCAGCCCGTCGGGATTGCCCAGGCCCTCGATCGTTGTGATATCGGCGCCATCGGCCTGCGCGACGAATACCGTGCAGGCCTTTACCGACTTGCCGTTCATGTCCACCGTGCAGGCGCCGCAATGGGTCGTCTCGCAGCCGATATGCGGCCCGGTGATTCCAAGCTGCTCGCGCAGGGTGTGGATCAGCAGTTCGCGCGGTTCGGCCAGCACGTCGCGCGTCTCGCCGTTCACCGTCAGGGTGACTTGCATCTTCTTTGCCATCTGGCTCTCCTCCCTCAGGCCCGCGACCAGGCGCGGCTGATGGCGCGGGCGAGCATGACGCCGGCCACGTGCCGCTTGAACTCGACGGGACCGCGGTTGTCCTGCTGCGGGTCGATGTCGGCGAGCATGGCCGTGACGGCCGACCTGACCGCTTCGTCGCCGCAATCGCTGCCGGCAAGTGCCTCCCCGGCGGCCTGCGACCAGACCGGCACGTCAGACAGGTTGGTCATGGCGACGGAGGCCGAGGCGACCGTGCCGCCGTTGCGGGTGAGCAGGACGGCCGCCGCCGCCGTCGCATAGTCGCCGATCTTGCGCTTCTGCTTTTCGTAGGCGTAGCCGCCGGCCGGCGGGGCAAAGCGGATATGGGTGAGGATCTCGTCATCGGCGCGCGCGGTAACATAGGCGCCGTGGTAAAACTCGCGCGCCGCCACGTCACGGCTGCCGTCGGGGCCCTCCAGGGTGAAGGTCGCGCCGAGGCACTGCATGAGGCCGGGCATGTCGTTGCCCGGATCGCCATTGGCCACGTTGCCGCCTACCGTGCCGAGGTTGCGCACCTGCGGATCGGCGATCTGCAACGCGGCCTCGCGCAGAAGCGGCACCGCCGCGGCCAGGCCCTCATGCGCGATGAGTTCGGCCTGGGTCACCATGGCGCCGATGGAAATGCCGTCGGCCGACACGGTGATCCGCTTGAGGTCGCCCAGCCCCTGCAGGTCGACCAGGTGCGTGGCGCCCGCCATGCGCATCTTCATCAGCGGGATCAGGCTGTGTCCGCCGGCGATCACCCGTGCCTCGTCGCCATGTTCGGCCAGAAGTCCGATGGCCGCGGCCAGGTCCGACGGCCGGTGGTATTCGAACGATGATGGTATCATGTGCTCCTCCACTCATGCGTCGAATGGACGCATTTGCAGGCAGGCTAGGGCGGCGCGTGGCTGCAGGCGCAGTGCCATTCAACGAGTGCAGCCGGCTGGTGCACGAACTGCGACATTGCTGCACGAACTGCGAAAAGGGCCGCGAGCGGGAGCCTAGAGTCCCAGTTCCTCACGGAATTGCGACAGGCGGGTTCGGCTGACAGGAATCCAGAGATGTTCGGCGCCCTGCACCGAGCACTGGCCGGAATCCTTCAGGCGCTCGAACTTCACCACATGGGCGGGATTGATCAGGTAGCTGCGATGCACCCGCAGGAAGCCCGCGGGGGTGAGGCGGTCCTGCGCTTCCGAGATCGACCAGGGCGAGAACAGCGTTTCCGCGCCGACATGAAGCCGCGTGTAATGCCCCTCGGCGCGTACCGCGGATATCACGGCCGGGTCGAGAAAGAAGGTCTTGCCGCCCTTCTCGTGCGGGACGCGCAGGCTGGTGCCGGCGCCGAGGCTCTGCGGCCAGGCCTGCCCGTGAACGGGGCCGGCCTGGGTGGATGTGGCCGCCGCGGCCGGCGCCGTTTCGCCGCTGTCGGGCTGTCCGGCGGGAGGGGTGAACGTGATCCCGGTCAGCAGGAAGGCCGCGGAAATCAGGAAGGTCGACAGGGTGACGAGGATGGCCAGCGTCTCATTGCTGATCGCCGGGCCGATCGCGCCCGGCACGCCGGCGGGCAGGAAGCCCGTGCCGGCCATGGCAATGAAATGCACGAGCACGACGGCAGTGCCAAAGCACCCGGTTCCCAGCACGATGTTGCGCCGACCGCGTTCGGAATAGGCGACGCGAACCGCCAGCGTCGACAGGGCGATGGAGGCGGCGAAGGCGCCGCCGAGGCCGAAAGGGGTGTAGACCGGCAGGCACAATTCCATGCCGGACATGCCGATGTAGTGCATTGCCACGATGCCAAGCCCGATGACGGCGCCGGCCAGCGCCAGGTTGCCGTTGGTGCGCTTGCGGAAATGCAGGATCAGCAGGGCCACGCCCGTCATCAGGATGGCCACAAGCGCCGAGATCAGCGTGGTCAGCACGTCGTAGAAATAAAGGATGGGCAGTTGCAGGCCCAGCATCGCCACGAAATGCATCGACCAGATGCCGCCACCCAGCGCCACCGAGGCCATGGAGACGACGGCCTTGCGCCGCCCCGTGTCGAGACGTGACGCGCCGCGCGTCAGCGACAGGCCGGTAAAACCCGCCATCAGCGCGATGGCGAAAGCAACCGCGACGAGGCGCCAGTCATGGCTGTATTCCAGCACCCAAAGCCTCCCAACTTTCGGATTGCCGATCGATCATACAATTGCTGGCAAGCGACCGGAAGAGCGGATCTGACCGGCAAGGGCGCTCTTTTGACGGGAACGCGCAGGTTCATCAACCGGACGGCTCCGGACACCGCCTCTCGTCGTGGCCCGGCGCCATCGGCAACGGATTGATGGATGCGCCTCTCCCGGATCGTGGACGATCACGCGGACGGTTCCGCGGTCATTGGCGCTGACGGGCTCAACCGGAAGCGGTGGGGAGAAGTGTTCTGCTTGACCGGCACCGTGACGACGGCGCCGCGCTTTTACAGCAAATGCAAGGCATCGAACACCAGGGAAGCATGGCCGCACGCCTGCGCCTCGCCTATCCGGGTCCTGCATGACCGGCCAGCGGCTGCGCACTCGACGACATGGCGATCCGGCCGCAGGTTGAGCGGGTCTCGCCGCGCGACGTCCAATACTGTCAGGGAATTGAGGATGGTGGGCGTGACTGGGATTGAACCAGTGACCCCTACGATGTCAACGTAGTGCTCTCCCGCTGAGCTACACGCCCATCCGTGGAGCGGCATAGACCACAAACCGGGGGCGGGCGTCAATAGGGTTGCGCGGCAAAAAACGCTTCGCCGGGAAGGCATGAAAAAAGCCCGCGCAAGGCGCGGGCCCGGCCGGCGTGAAACACCTGTCGCGGCTGGCCGCTCAGGCCGCTTCCAGCATCTTGGAGACCTCGGCCACGAGGTCGCGCAGGTGGAACGGCTTGGACAGGATGCGCGCATCCTTGGGTGCCTTGGAATCGGGGTTAAGCGCAACCGCGGCAAAGCCGGTGATGAACATCACCTTCAGGTCGGGGTCGATCTCGGTGGCGCGGCGCGCCAGCTCGATGCCGTCCATCTCCGGCATCACGATATCCGTCAGCAGGAGGTTGAAGGGTTCCTCGCGCAGCCGCTCGAACGCCGAGGCGCCGTTGTCGAAATCGCAGACGTCGTAGCCGGCCTTCTCGAGCGCCTTCACGAGAAAGCGGCGCATGTCGTTGTCGTCTTCTGCCAGTAGGATGCGCGTCATGATCCCATTTCCATATGCGCGGGGCCCCGCCCGCATGCGTTAACCATCGGTATTCTATGCCTTTGGGGGAGTAAACATCAAGTGAACGAAAGGTTCCGCAGTTTCGCCTCCGAGGCCGTGAAACACGGCCATGCAACGGCTGGACAGGCCCGGCGGTGCCTGCCATTGTCTTTTCATCGAGGGACGGAGACAGCATGAACGAGGCGAATACCGGCGTGGCGGACGATTTCCGGAGTGTCCCGGCCCATTACGTCGTGGAACCCGACAGCCAGACCGTCTGCTTCGTTTTCAATTCGCCGCACAGCGGGCGCCACTATCCCAGGCGCTTCCTCGACATGGTGCGCCTCGACGCACACGGGATCCGCCGTTCCGAGGACTGCCATGTCGACCTGCTGTTCCGCCATGTCGCGCGCCAGGGCGCGCCCCTGCTGGCGGCCAATTTCCCGCGCGCCTATCTCGACGTGAACCGCGAGGCCTTCGAACTGGACCCGAAGATGTTCAGCGACAGTCTGCCGTCCTTCGCCAACATGCGCTCGGTGCGGGTGGCGGGCGGCCTCGGCACCGTTCCGCGCATCGTGTCGGAAGGCGTGCACATCTATGATGGCAAGCTGCGCGCGGCGGAAGCGCTGCTGCGGGTGGAGCATGTCTACAAGCCTTACCATGCCCGGCTGCGGCGGATGCTCCTGTCCACCCATGCCCGGTTCGGCCATGCCGTGCTCGTCGACTGCCATTCCATGCCGGCATCGGTCCGGACCGGCGACAAGTCCGGCTCGGCCGACTTCATCGTCGGCGACCGGTTCGGCACCTCGGCCAGCGCCGTGGTGAGCGAACATGCCATCTCGCTTCTCAAGGGGATGGGCTATGCCGTTGCCTACAACAAGCCCTATGCGGGCGGGTTCATCACCGAGCACTACGGGCGGCCGCCGCGCGGGCTGCACGCCATCCAGATCGAGATCAACCGCGGCCTCTACCTGGACGAGTCCAGCTACGAGCCGTCTGCCGGCTTCGCGTCGTTGCGCGACGACCTGGAGCGTTTCACCCAGGCCCTGACAGGCATGCCCGCCGACTGGCTTTCACCCTCGGTCATGGCCGCCGAGTAGGCCGACGGTCGTAAAAAAAGACCGCGGCGCAGGGCGACGCGGTCCAAGTCTAGGGAGGAAACGCCCAAGGAGGGCATAGACAGGATCAACCTGTCCGATTACAGGTTATGCTGCACCGCAAAAAAGTCAACCCGCGTTAACAATCTTTTCATCTTCTCCCTTGGTACACATACCGCTGCGTCACGGCGCGGCTCACAGGACACCGACATGGCGCTGCCCGGATATGCCGAATTCTTTCGAGAAGCCGCCGCGGTCGCGGCCCGCGAGGGCCTGCCGCGCTTTCGCACCGGCGTCAGCGTCGACAACAAGCTGGATGCCGGTTTCGACCCGGTGACCGAAGCAGACCGGGCCATCGAGCGCGCCATTCGCGACCTGATCGGCAAGGCCTACCCGGGCCATGGCATCCTGGGCGAGGAAGAGGGGGCGGAGGGGCTCGACCGCGAACACGTCTGGGTTCTCGACCCGATCGACGGGACACGCGCCTTCATCTCCGGCCTGCCGGTATGGGGCACCCTGCTCGGCTTGACCCGGGATGGCGATGCGGTGGCCGGGATGATGGCGCAGCCGTTCACCGGCGAACTCTACTACGGCGACGCCACCGGCGCCCATTACGAAGGGCCCGGCGGCGCCCGGCAGTTGAAGACGCGGCCGACAGGGTCTCTCGGCGAGGCGACCCTGTTCACGACGTCGCCGGCGCTCTACGCGGGCGACAAGCGGCGGGGTTACGACCGGCTTGAGGCGGCGATCCGTTTGCCGCGCTACGGCACCGACTGCTATGCCTTCGCCATGGTGGCGGCAGGACACGCCGACTTTGCCTGCGAGTGCGGCCTGAAGCCTTATGACATCGTCGGGCTCATCCCGATCATCGAGCAGGCCGGCGGCATCGTGACGCGATGGGACGGCGGGCCGGCGGAAACCGGCGGCGACATCCTTGCGTCGGGGAATCCGGCGCTGCACGAACAGGCGCTGGCGCTTCTCAACGGCGCCTGACGGCGGCGCTCAGGCGGTCGGCTGGCCGGTGAAGAAGGCCAGGGCCGCGGCAAGGAAGGGGGCGCGGTAGATATCGGCTTCCTGCATGATTTCATGGCGCGCACCGTCGATGGTGATGCAGGACCCCGAGCGCATGCGCTGGCCATATTCCTCCACGGCACGCAAGGGCACGATCTGGTCGGCGCCGGCCGCGGCCATGAGTGTGGGAATGCGCAAGCCGGCAATATATTCCGGATCGGACACCTCGCGGATGGCCTGGACGGCCGCATTCACCCAGGCGGCAGTTGGCCCGCCGAGCGCCAGTTCGCGGTGTTTCTCGTACAGGATGCCATTACGCATGTATCGCGCGTAGTCGCTGGTCAGCTTGTTGCCGGTGAAGGGCGCAATCTCTCGCGGCCGGCGGCCGCCGGCGATGTACATGGTCCCAAGGCCGATCATGGTCAGGAACCTGGCCAGTCCGCCAACCATCGCCTGCGAAAAGGGCGGATGGCTGAGTTCCAGCAAAGGCGAGGCCAGGACCATGCGGCGCACGCGATTGACCATGAGGTCGCTGGCAAGCAGGGCGACCAGCGCGCCCGTGGAGTGGGCCAGCACGTGAAACGGTGCGCGGCAATCGGGCAGGATCACGTCGGCGAAGACCTGCTCGTAATCGGAGACATAGGCCTCGAAACTGTCGACGTAGCCCTTGGACGGGTCGCGCAGCATACGGCTGGACCCGCCCTGTCCGCGCCAGTCGAAGGTAGCGCATTCAAAGCCGGCGGCCGACAGTTCGACGATCGTCTCGAAGTATTTCTCGATACATTCGTTGCGGCCATGGAGAAGGATGATCGTGCCGCGCAGCGGGCGGCCGGTCGCCGGAAACCGTGCATAGCGCAGCTTCAGCTCGTCGGCAGTGACCACGTGACCCGCGACGGCGCCCGCCGGGACGGGGTTGCCGGGTATCTCGACCAGCAGGTGGTCTTCCTGTCGTGCGGCGACATCCATGTGATCGACCGTGCATTTGCTTGTGCCCGCAGCCCCGAATAGTCAGGCTCGACCGCAAATGCAAAGAAATTGTTGAATGGTGGAAAATGGTCCCGGCGGAGGCCGGCGGAATGGATGAACCGGGAAGCGGCATGTGGCCACTCCCCGGTCCAAGCGAACCCGGGAGGAAGGGACGGTACACCCGGGCTCACCCCGCCATCCGGCGTTGAGTGCCGTCTGAGCGTTGAAGGGAGAATGGCATGGTGCGCCTGAACGCCAACGGAAGGCGCTGTTCATCCTGCATTCAGGTGGGCGCTGATGCCCGCGGCGGCGGCTCTTGAAAGTCAGGACAGGGATTCCCAAATCAGGGTGGCAGCCGCCGGACCCGGGGCTGTTGGCCCGCAACGGAACGCCTCTGAAGGGTTCCACGCGCAAGGCCAAACGCAAAACCACGTCGCTTCCCATGGAGGACTTTCTCATGCGTCACGTTGATTTTTCGCCCCTCTACCGTTCGACCGTCGGCTTCGACCGACTCTTCACCATGCTCGACAGCCTTGGCCAGCCCGACAACGGCCAGAGCTATCCGCCCTACAACATCGAGCGCACCGGCGATGACGCCTACCGCATCACCATGGCGGTGGCCGGCTTCTCCGAGGCTGACCTCTCCATCGAGGCCAAGCGCAATGCGCTGACCGTGAAGGGCGAGAAGAGCGAGGACGAAAACGGCGAGGGCCGTGACTTCCTGCACCGCGGCATTGCCGCGCGCGCCTTCGAACGCCGCTTCCAGCTCGCCGACCACGTCGAGGTCACGGGTGCGGAACTGGTGAACGGTCTTCTCCACATCGATCTCAAGCGCGAGATTCCCGAAGAGATGAAGCCGCGCAAGATCGCGATTGCCGGTGCCGGCAACGCCAAGCAGATCGAAGCCAAGGCCGAGTAACGTTTCCCTGCGTTTCCATCTCCGGTCAGACTGAAGGCGGTGCCCCCGGGCACCGCCTTTTTCATGCGGCGGCTGTCGCCCGGGCCGGCAACGCCGGAGCAGTCCGCCGGCCAAGGAGCGCATCGAGAGAAACGCGGCCGGCGCCCTTGAACACCAGGTAGAGCAGCGGGAACACCCAGAGCAGGCGCTGGTCGGCGATCACCGCATCGGGGAACCGGTCGAAGACAGCGCCGGTGGCTTCAGCGCCGATGCCGTGAAAGACCACGTCGACGAAGCTCTGGACGGCGACGAAGCCGATCATGCCCAGCGCGGCGATCCGCGTGAAAAGACCGAGCACGACGAGCAGCGGCAGGACGAACTCGGCATAGGTGCCGAGCACGACGATGATCTTCCAGGGAAAGAGCGCGACGTTGGCGGTGTCGTAGCCGGCGGACTCGATGACGGGTGGCAGGATCTGGTAATACGCGCCGTCAGCGATGGACAGGAAGCCGGTCAGGCCCGGGCCGATCTTCGTGGCCGCGGAAGACCAGTAGTAGAACAGCAGCACAGAGGCAAAGGCGCCTCTTGCCAGCAGGCCGAGCAGCCAGCGGTCGCCGATTGCCTCGATGCGGCTGAAGACAGCGGCATGGATGCCGACGACCGGGTTCACCAAGGTTTTCATGTCCTATCTCCCTTCCGGTTCAGGTGGCGGGGCAATGCCGGCGAATGCGCCGGCCGCCAACAGCAGGCCGAGGCTTCGGCCCAGTTCGAAATCGGGATGGCCGTCGGCGTCTTCGGCTGCCGTGCCAAGTGTGCCGCCAGCAAGGAGACAACGGGCGAGTCCGGCCGCCGCGGCATCCAGCGGTTCGATCATGACGGCCAGGTGCGGCCGCGACACGAGTGCGCAGCCAGGCCCGGCCGGGTCGGCAGCCTGGCCGTTCCGGCCGGCTTCCAGCAGGCGGACGATGGCGAAGTCGGACCGGACGATCATGGCCGCCGGGTGGGCGAGGAAGCGCGTCTGCGCCAGTTGCTCCGGCGAGATCGTGGCCAGTTGCGCGGGATCGAGCAGGGGCGCGTCGGCGGCATGCCAGGCATCAAGCCAGGCGCGTTCAAGACGCGCGACACCGGCGAGCCAGGGCATCTGCTGCCGGGCCGGCGGGAAGCGGTCCAGGAAATCCGGGAAGTCGCGACCGAGTTCCGCCAGGATCGGCGACCCTGGCGGGCTGCCGGCAAGGTAGAGGCGGACGGCATCGGTGAAGCGGTCCCGCCCGGCAAGGCCCGCCACGCCGGGGAAGATGTCGGCCATTGCGGTGACAAGGGAATGCGCCACGTTGTTGCGGTAGACCGCGAAGCGGCGCTCCATGGCGCTGCCGTCGGTCCGACCCACGCCGGCGGGGACGGGGGCTTGCGGATCGAGGAGCGCGGCGGCGAAGGCGGCGCTGTTCCAGGCGGGGTCAGGCGCTTGCATGGCGCTTGCCCATCAGGAAGGTCATGGCGGCATCGTCAAGCATGGCCTGGGCCTGCCCGGCTTCTGCCTTGAGGACGGGCCATTCGGGCACTTCGGCGTCCCATTCCACCAGCGTCGGCAGCGGGCCGGTCTGTCCGATGATGGTCCGGTAGAGATCCCAGACGGCGTCGTCGACGGGGCGGTCATGGGTGTCGATCAGCAACGGCGTACCGTCATCGTCCACCTGGCGGTCATGGCCGGCAAGGTGGATTTCGCCGACATGCTCCAGCGGGAAACGCCCCAGGTAGGTCATGGGTGCGAAGCCGTGATTGGTGGCAGATACGAAGACGTTGTTGATATCGAGCAGGAGGCCGCAGCCGGTGCGGCGAACCACCTCGGCCAGGAAGGCGGTCTCCTCCCAGTCCGATTCGGCGAAGAGAACATAGGTGGCCGGGTTTTCAAGCAGGATCGGCCGGGCGATGGCCTGCTGCATCCGGTCGACATGCTCGCAGACCCGTTCAAGCGTTCCGTTCGTATAGGGCAGGGGGAGCAGATCGTTGAAAAAGGTGCCGCCGTGGGTGGACCACGCAAGGTGCTCGGAAACGAGCGCGGGCTGGTAGTGATCGACCAGGGCAGCAAAACGGGCAAGGTGATCCCCGTCGAGCGGGCCGTCGCCGCCGATCGACATGGCGACGCCATGCAGGGAGACCGGGTAGCGTTCACGGATGGCAGCGAGGGCGGCGTGGGGCATGCCGCCGGCCCCCATGTAGTTCTCGGCGTGGACCTCGAAGAAGAGGCCGGCCGGGGCATCCGCCAGGATTGCCGGCAGATGCTGCGGCTTGAAGGAGGCGCCGGCCAGTCCGGCAACCGGATGATCCGGAAACGAAGGCCTTGCGGCCATGTCTTGAGGGGAACGGGGCATGGGAACGCGCCTCCTGTTTCCGGATCGGACCGGATTGACGGATCAGGACTGCGGCAGGTCGCGGTCGAGGGCCTCGAGCGAGCCCATGCGGCCATCGGGCAGCATCACCTTGTCGCCCGACTTGGCGAGTACCGGTGCCGCGGTTTCGCAGCTATCCTTCTCGACCAGCGTCCAGGCGTTGCCCTGGTAGTCGACCTTGGACGTGCCGGCGCAGGTGGTGCCCGGGCCGGCCGCACAATCGTTCTGGCCTGCCATGGCCACGCCGAAGCACTTGACGTTCTCGGCCTGGGCCGCACCGGTGGTGCCCATCACGGCGGCGCCGGAGATGGCGGTGGCAACGGCACCTGCGAAAAAGGCGGCATTCAGCTTGGATTTCGACATCGGTTTTCCTCTCGCGATGATTTCTCGCCGGCTTGGTGCCGGTGGAAAAACCATCGCGGAGGGGCCGCTCACTTGGAAATAAAGCAGGCGTTATCCGGTATCACTTGCGCGTGAATCCGGCCTCGCCCACAGCTCACGGTTTTGTCATCGGACCGTGTCAGCTCTGGCCAAGCAGGCGAGCGAAGGCGTCGATGTCGGCCTTCTGCGTGGCAAATGAGGTGACGAGGCGGGCCAGCGTCTCGCCCTCGGCGATCTCGTCCTCCATGCCATGGGGCGGATTCCAGGGATAGAAGACTGCGCCCGCGGCCTGGAGGCGTTCCATCTCGCTGCGAGCGAGAATGGCGAAGATCTCGTTGGCCTGCGGCTTCCAGGCCAGGCGCATGGATCCGGACGCATTGATGACATGGGCGAGATCCTGCGCCATCGCATTGGAATGGGCGGCCAGGTCGAGCCAGAGCCCGTCGGCGAGGTAGGCCTCGAACTGGGCGGCGATGAAGCGCGACTTCGAAAAGAGCTGCGCGGCGCGCTTGCGGATGAAGGGCAGGTCGCGCGCGCGGCCGGGATCGAAGAAGACCAGCGCTTCGGCGCACCAGCAGCCGTTCTTGGTACCGCCGAACGAGAGAACGTCGACCCCGGCCTTCCATGTCATCTCGGCGGGCGTGCAGTCGAGCGTCGACAGCGCGTTGGCAAAACGGGCGCCGTCCATGTGGAGGGGAAGGCCATGGCCGTGCGCGACGTCCGCGACGGCGGCGATCTCGGCCAGTTCGTAGACCGTTCCGACCTCGGTGGCCTGAGTCAGCGAGACGGCCATGGGCTGGCCGGCATGGACGAAATCGGGCGGGAAACGTTTCAACTCGCGCGACAGGTTGGCCGGCTCGATCTTGCCGCCCGCGCCATCGACCGGGTGAAGCCGGGCACCGCCGGTGAAATATTCCGGCGCGCCGCACTCGTCCTCGATCATGTGAGCCTCGCGATGACAGAAGGAAACGCCGCCAGGACGGTTGACCGCCGCGAGCGCGAGCGAGTTGGCTGCCGTCCCGGTGCCGACGAAGAGGACCGCCACCTCGCGTTCGAACAACTCGTTGAACCGCGCCTCGATGGAGCGGTCGAGATCGCTGGCGCCATAGGCCCGGGCGAAACCGGCCGCGTGGCGCTGCAGGTTGGCGGAGATGGCCGGGTGGCAGCCGGACCAGTTGTCGGAAGCGAAGTGCATGGACCGTATTCCTTCACGTCGAGGCAGGTTGCGAACGGGAGGCGCGACATTGGCTTGCATCGGCGGAGGCTTCAAGTGCGGTCGTAATCCGGCCTGCCCGGGCGGCCCCTTGCGAATGCCCCGCGTGCCCGGGATGCGGACCGGGCTTGCGCAATAATCATTCGTATGCGTTGGATTTCCTGTAATATAGTTGCATTTCCCGCCCCGATTTTTTCCGTTTCCATCTTGTCTAAGATGACGCTTTATGGCATACGCTGCGGATAGGACAGCAATGCTGTCTTATTTTCGGTACGAAGGTCCGAAACGGGATTTGCACCCGCTTCGGTTTTCGTGATGCGGAATGCGCTGTATAGAGCGTTTGGCCAGGGTCGGCGACGACATGCCGGGTTCGGGCCTGGGCAGGCTGCCAGCGGGGCGCTGGCGCCACGTGCCCATGATCGACAGCCCCGACGGCTTTTCGAAAGATATGCCGAAACAGAGAACCGGGAGAATCCAGGACGGATCATCCCAAGCGTTGGTGACCGCTCCCGACTGCAGGCCGGGAGCCCTTTGGAGGACAATGGCGATGACGGACAAGACGCCTTCTGCAACGACCGGGTTTGACGCGGCCGCTCAGACGAAAGCTGCCGCCGCCAAAACGCGTCCCGGTCTGCCATCGGCGCGCGGCCTGTACGATCCGCGCAACGAACACGACGCCTGCGGTGTCGGTTTCATCGCGCACATGAAGGGCGTGAAGTCGCACCAGACCGTGGCTGACGGCCTCAAGATGCTGGTCAACCTGACCCACCGCGGCGCGGTGGGCGCTGACCCGCTGATGGGCGACGGCGCGGGCATGCTGGTGCAGGTTCCCGACCGCTTCTTCCGCGAGGAAATGGCCGCTGCCGGCGTGACGCTGCCGAAGGCCGGTCACTATGGCGTGGCACATCTGTTCATGCCGCAGGAAGACGACCTGCGGGCCCATTGCGAGGACATCATCGCCGATGTCTGCAAGGCCGAGGGCGTCGAACTGATCGGTTTCCGCGACGTGCCCGTCGACAACGCGCGCCTGTCGAAGGCGCCGGACGTGGCTGCTTCCGAGCCGTTTCATCGCCAGGCCTTCTTCGGTCGGCCGGCGGGACTCGACGACGAAGACTACGAACGCAAGCTCTATATCGTCCGCAAGGTCATCTCCGGCCGCGTCCATGCCGAGACGGAAGGCCGCGACAACGGCTTCTACATCGTGTCGATGTCGGCGCGGACCATCGTTTACAAGGGCATGTTCGAAGCCTGGCAGGTGCCGACCTATTACAAGGACCTGACCGACGAGCGTTTCGAAAGCGCGCTGGCGCTGGTGCACCAGCGGTTCTCGACCAACACATTCCCGTCGTGGAAGCTGTCGCATCCCTACCGCATGGTCGCGCACAACGGCGAGATCAACACGGTGCGCGGCAACGTCAACTGGATGGCGGCGCGCCAGGCCTCGGTCGATTCGGAGCTGTTCGGCAACGATATCGAGAAGCTGTGGCCGATCTCCTACGAAGGCCAGTCGGACACGGCCTGCTTCGACAACGCGCTGGAGTTCCTCTACCAGGGCGGCTACTCGCTGCCGCATGCCATGATGCTGCTGATCCCGGAGGCCTGGGCCGGCAACAAGCAGATGGATGCCAAGCGCAAGGCGTTCTACGAATATCACGCCGCGCTGATGGAACCGTGGGACGGCCCGGCCGCCGTGGCCTTCACCGACGGGCGCCAGATCGGTGCGACGCTGGACCGCAACGGCTTGCGCCCGGCGCGTTACATCGTCACGGATGACGACCGCGTCATCATGGCGTCGGAAGCCGGCGTGCTGAGCGTGCCGGAAGAGAAGATCGTCAAGAAGTGGCGGCTGCAGCCCGGCCGCATGCTGCTGATCGACATGGAGAAGGGCCGGATCGTTTCCGACGAGGAGATCAAGGCCGAGATCGCCGGCATGAACCCCTACCGGGAGTGGCTGAACAACACGCAGTTGATCCTGGAAGACCTCAAGCCGGTGGAGCCGCGGGCGCTGCGCCGCGACGTGTCGCTGCTCGACCGCCAGCAGGCGTTCGGGTACACGCAGGAAGACACCAAGATCCTGATGGCGCCGATGGCGACGACGGGCCAGGAGGCGATCGGTTCCATGGGTACCGACACGCCGATCTCGGCCATGTCGGACAAGGCCAAGCTGCTTTACACCTATTTCAAGCAGAACTTCGCCCAGGTGACCAACCCGCCGATCGACCCGATCCGCGAGGAACTGGTGATGAGCCTGGTGTCGTTCATCGGCCCGCGCCCGAACATCCTCGACCACGAGGGTGCCTCCCGGCGCAAGCGGCTGGAAGTGCGCCAGCCGATCCTGACCAACGGCGACCTGGAGAAGATCCGCTCCATCGGGCACACCGAGGACCGGTTCGACACCAAGACGCTGGACATGACCTATGCCTCCATGGAAGGGGCGGCGGGCATGGCGGCGGCCGTACAGCGGCTCTGCGAGCGTGCCGAGGCGGCCGTGCATGGCGGCTACAACATCATCATCCTGTCGGACCGGCAGATCGGACCGGACCGGACCGCGATCCCGGCGCTGCTGGCGACGGCGGCGGTGCATCATCACCTGATCCGCCAGGGCCTGCGGACCTCCGTCGGCCTGGTCGTGGAGTCGGGAGAGCCGCGCGAAGTGCATCACTTCTGCTGCCTGGCCGGCTACGGCGCCGAGGCGATCAACCCGTACCTGGCGTTCGACACGCTGCTGGACATGCATGGCCGCGGCGAGTTCCCGCCGGAGGTCGATCCGCAGGAAGTAGTGACGCGCTACATCAAGTCCATCGGCAAGGGCATCCTGAAGGTCATGTCCAAGATGGGCATCTCGACCTACCAGTCCTATTGCGGCGCGCAGATCTTCGATGCCGTCGGCCTGTCGTCTGCCTTCGTGGAGAAGTACTTCACCGGCACGGCGACGACGATCGAAGGCGTGGGCATGGACGAGATCGCCCGGGAAACGGTGATGCGCCACACGGACGCCTTCTCCGACGACCCGGTGCTGCGCAGTGCGCTCGACGTCGGCGGCGAATACATGTTCCGCATGCGCGGCGAGGCGCACATGTGGACGCCGGACAACATCGCCACGCTGCAGCACGCGGTGCGCAAGAATTCCTTCGAGACCTACAAGGATTTCGCCGCCCAGGTGAACTCGCAGACGGCGCAGGCGAAGGCGATCCGCGGCCTGTTCCACATCCGCACGGCGGAAGAGGGCGGCCGCGCGCCGGTCTCCATCGACGACGTCGAGCCGGCGTCGGAGATCGTCAAGCGGTTCTCGACCGGCGCGATGAGCTTCGGCTCGATCAGCCGCGAGGCGCATACCACGCTGGCGATCGCCATGAACCGCATCGGCGGCAAGTCCAACACGGGCGAGGGCGGCGAGGAACCGGACCGCTTCTACCCGCTGCCGGACGGGTCGCAGAACCCGGAGCGCTCGGCCATCAAGCAGGTGGCCTCGGGCCGGTTCGGCGTGACGACGGAATACCTGGTCAACTCCGACATGATGCAGATCAAGGTCGCGCAGGGCGCCAAGCCCGGCGAAGGCGGCCAGCTGCCCGGTCACAAGGTGGACGCGACGATCGCCAAGACGCGTCACTCGACGCCGGGTGTCGGCCTGATCTCGCCGCCGCCGCACCACGACATCTATTCCATCGAGGACCTGGCACAGCTCATCTACGACCTGAAGAACGTCAACCCGTCGGGCGACGTTTCGGTCAAGCTGGTCTCGGAAGTGGGCGTGGGCACGGTGGCCGCGGGCGTCGCCAAGGCGCGTGCCGACCACATCACCATCTCGGGCTATGACGGCGGTACCGGTGCTTCGCCGCTGACCTCGCTCAAGCATGCCGGGTCGCCGTGGGAAATGGGCCTTGCCGAGACGCATCAGACGCTGGTGCTCAACGGCCTGCGCTCGCGCGTGGCGCTGCAGGTCGATGGCGGCTTGCGCACCGGCCGCGACGTGGTGATCGGCGCGCTGCTGGGTGCCGACGAGTTCGGCTTCTCGACCGCGCCGCTGATCGCGGCGGGCTGCGTGATGATGCGCAAGTGCCATCTCAACACCTGCCCCGTGGGCGTGGCGACACAGGACCCGGTGTTGCGCAAGCGCTTCAAGGGTGCGCCGGAGCACGTCATCAACTACTTCTTCTATATCGCGGAAGAGGTGCGGGCTGTGCTGGCCCAGATGGGCTACACGAGGCTCGACGAGATCATCGGCCAGTCCGACCTTCTCGCCAAGGAAGCCATGATCGACCACTGGAAGGCGAAGGGGCTGGATTTCAGCCGCGTCTTCTTCAAGCCGGACGCACCGGCGGAGGCGATCCGCTGGACCGAGCGGCAGAAGCATCCGATCGACGAGGTTCTCGACCGCAAGCTGATCGCGGAAGCGATGCCGGCGCTGGAGAAGAAGGAGCCGGTCGTTATCGAGGCGCAGATCAAGAACACCGACCGTTCCGCCGGCGCCATGCTGTCGGGCGAGGTGGCCAAGCGTTACGGCCACAAGGGCCTGAAGGACAGCACGATCAAGGTGACCCTGCACGGCACGGCCGGGCAGTCGTTCGGCGCCTTCCTGGCCCGCGGTGTGACCTTCGATCTCGTGGGCGACGGCAACGACTACGTCGGCAAGGGGCTTTCGGGTGGCCGGATCATCATCCGTCCGCCGGAGAACGCCCGGATCGTGCCGGAGGAATCCATCATCGCGGGCAACACCGTCCTTTACGGTGCCATCGAGGGTGAATGCTTCTTCCGCGGCGTCGCGGGCGAACGCTTCGGCGTGCGCAACTCGGGCGCCATCGCGGTGGTCGAAGGTGTTGGCGACCACGGCTGCGAGTACATGACCGGCGGTATCGTCGTCGTGCTCGGCCAGACCGGGCGCAATTTCGCGGCCGGCATGTCGGGCGGCGTCGCCTACGTGCTGGACGAAGCCGGCGATTTCGCCGAGCGCTGCAACATGGCGATGGTCGAACTGGAGCCGGTGCCGGAGGAGGACGATCTCCTGGAGAAGCTGCACCACCATGGCGGCGACATCGCCCACAAGGGCCGCGTCGACGTGATGGACAACATGACCAGCCACGACGAGGAACGGCTCTACGCCCTGATCGCGGCGCATCATCACCACACGGGCTCGACCCGGGCGGCGGAAATCCTCAACGACTGGCCCAATTACCGGCCGAAGTTCCGCAAGGTGATGCCGGTCGAATACCGTCGCGCCCTGGAGGACATGGAGCGCATGAAGATGGGCGTGGCAGCGGAGTGAGCAGGATGATCACCACGACAACCAACACGATCGAGGGTCACCAGATCGTCGAGTATCGCGGCATCGTCACCGGCGAGGCTATCCTGGGAACCAACATTTTCCGGGACCTGTTTGCCGGCATCCGCGACCTCGTCGGCGGCCGCTCCGGCTCCTACGAAAAGGTGCTGCGCGATGCCCGCGAAACGGCGATCCGCGAGCTTGAGGACGAGGCTCAGCGCCTGGGCGCGAATGCCGTGATCGGCATCGACCTCGATTATGAGAACATTTCCACCGGTTCGAGCGGCTCCATGCTGATGGTTTCGGCCTCGGGCACCGCCGTGGTGATCCGGTGAAGAGGGTGTAAGCAATGGGCAAGGTAACTGGTTTTCTCGAAATCGACCGGCAGGTGCACAAGTACCAGCCGGCCTCCGACCGCATCCGGCACTTCAAGGAATTCACCCTGCCGATGTCGGACGAGGCCGTTCAGAAGCAGGCCGCACGCTGCATGGACTGCGGCATTCCCTACTGCCACGGGCCGACGGGCTGCCCGGTGCACAACCAGATCCCGGACTGGAACGATCTCGTCTACAACGGCGACTGGGACGCGGCGATCCGCAACCTGCATTCGACCAACAACTTCCCTGAGTTCACCGGACGCATCTGCCCGGCGCCGTGCGAGGAAGCCTGCACGCTGAACCTGGAAGACATTCCCGTCGCGATCAAGACGGTGGAACAGGCAATCGCCGACAAGGCCTACGAGACCGGCTTCATCAAGCCGCAGCCGGCCGAGACGAAGACCGGCAAGCGGGTGGCGGTCATCGGTTCCGGCCCTGCCGGCATGGCGGCTGCCCAGCAGCTTGGCCGCGCCGGCCACGAGGTTCACGTCTACGAACGCGAAAGCAAGCCGGGCGGGCTGATGCGCTTCGGCATTCCCGATTTCAAGATGGAGAAGCACTTCATCGACCGCCGCGTGAAGCAGATGGAAGGCGAGGGCGTCACCTTCTTCTGCAATGTCGATGTCGGCGTCGACAAGACCGTCGACGAGTTGCTGGCCGGCTATGATGCCGTGCTCTATTGCGGCGGCTCGGAAACGCCGCGCGAGGCGGGCATCCCGGGTGCCGATCTCAAGGGCGTGCACGATGCGATGCCCTTCCTCGTCCAGGCCAACAAGCGCGTTGGCGGCGAGAACATCCAGTCGGTTGCCTGGCCGTCCGAACCGGTCGTGGCCGGTGGCAAGCACGTCGTGGTCGTCGGCGGCGGCGATACGGCATCGGACTGCGTCGGCACGTCATTCCGCCAGGGAGCGGTTCGCGTGACGCAGCTCGACATCCGTCCGCAGCCCCCGGCTGTCGAAGACAAGATGACGGTGTGGCCGTACTGGGCGACCAAGATGCGGACATCGTCGAGCCAGGCGGAAGGCGCGGAGCGCGAGTTCCAGGTGGCGACGCTGGAATTCGTCGGCGACGAGGACGGCGTCCTGACCGGCGTGAAATGCTGCCGGGTGGACGAGACCCGCAAGCCGATCGCGGGCACCGAGTTCATCATCCGCGCCGATCTGGCCTTCATCGCCATCGGCTTTGCCGGACCGATCGACGGCGGGCTGATGACGGAGATGGACGGCAAGCTGACCATCAATGTCGACCGCCGCGGCTCGAAAAACGTCGCCGCCGACGAGACGAGCTACAAGACCTCGGTCGACAAGTTCTACGCTGCCGGCGATGTGCGCCGCGGCCAGTCGCTGGTGGTCTGGGCGATCCGGGAAGGCCGCCAGGCCGCCCACGCCATCGACAAGGACCTGATGGGTCACACGGTCCTGCCGCGCTGATCGCGCGTCACGGACGGTCTGTGAAGACGGCGCCCGCGGGCGCCGTCTTTTTTCATATTCGGAAATTGAGATGGATCAAGGCAGCCGGCCCAAACCGGCGCAAACCTTCGCGCTGTCCGGCGTGGCCAGAGGGTCGGCCGGCTTACCTGGAGGTGGGTTATGCTGAAAATCCTTGGTGCCATCTATATCCTTGTCGCACCGACCATCATGGGCATCCTGATCGTTGCCCTTCTGACGATGAACATGTTCGAAAGCAGCAAGATTGCCCTGGCGGCCGCCGCCGGCGCTGTCATTGCCCTGCCGGTTGCGTGGTTCGTTTCGAAGCACATCCTGGCATTGACCAAGGGGGCATAAGCAGTTCCGGCCACGGAAGGCCGGGTAGCCGCCCGGTCATCCGCCGGCAGGCGCAGAAGGTGTGGAAGCCGGCGCAGGGCGCGAGAAATCGTCCGCCCGTCCCGGTTCCGGCGCTGGCGCGACACCTTCGATCGTCAATCGCTGCAGCACGGTCGGTTCCCCGACCGGCGCCGTTGCTGCTGCCGGTTCCGGCACGCGACCCAGAAGCTCGTCGCCACCGTCCAATGCCGGATCGGTCAGCGAGACAGGGACCGTACGGTCGATCTTCTGCTGCGTCGTCACCGGGTTGAGCGTCAGGTTGGGCAGCATTTCGGGCGTCAGCTTGCCGATGTTCGGGTCGACGGCGGCGCCCAGGATCTTCTTCAGCGGTTTCTCGGCGTAGAAGGCGATCTTGCGTCGTCCGGCGCCGGTGATGTTGATGCCGTCGGAGGACCGCAGGCGGACGACCTGGCCGTTGACGTCGGGGCCGGTCGCGATAAAATTCCCGTTCTCGTCGACGAAGCCGTTCCAGATATCGACGAATTCGCCGCCGTTGGCGGTCGCGATCGACTTGTAGAAATCGTTGAAGGCCAGCATGTCGGCCGTCATCGAGCTCGACCGGAAGGACGGAGCGCCGACCCACACGTAGGGCACGGAGGCATTCTTCAGTTCCGTCGCGAATGTCTCGACGCGCTTCTTGTATTCCGCGTCCCATTCCTCCGAGCGCAGCGCCAGCCGCCCGCCGTCCGTCTGCATCTGCTGGCGGTCGTTTGATCCGATCATCATCGCGACGACAGCCGGCTTTTCTTCCTCGAGGATCGCCTTGATCTGGCCGGGCCAGTCATAGAAATCGTTGCGGACAAAGCCGGACGATCCGTTGGATCGGTCGACGACGATCACGCCGGGCAGGTCGGCGAATGCATCCTTCAGGCCGTCGGCGAGGCCGCCGGCCATGAAGTCACCGACGACGAGAACCTTGCGCGCGTTCTCCAGCTTCTCAACCGCCGGCTCGGCCGCGGGTTGCGCGGCCGGGGCAGCATTCTGCGACCGGGGCCGGGTGGACCGGATGGTGCGCTTGGGCGACGGCCGGGCCTTGGGCCTCTTGCGCGGTTCCGGCCGGAAGAGCTTGCGGAAGAAGCCGCGAAGGCCCGACTGGCCGTTGTCGAGCGAACCGGCGGGCGCGGCCCAGACCGGCTCGACCGACACGGCACCGGCCATGGACAGGCAGACGAGGGCTGCCAAAACCATGCGCAACAGCCTGCTGCCGGTCCAGCCCATCCGTTTCTCCTATTGCCTGCGCAAGACGTTGAGGACTTCTTTGCTGGGATAGCCGTCCTGCGTCAAGCCGGCCTGGGCCTGGAACGCCTTGATGGCGGATTCCGAGCCGCTGCCGATCTTGCCGTCGATCTCGCCTTCGTAGAGCCCCTTGCGGGCGAGGTGCTTCTGCAACTCCTCCTTCTCGGCGAAGGAGAGCGGGGTGAAGGGGCGCTCCCAGTCGTGTTCGAGGCCGCCGAAACCGGCGATCTCGTCGGCGAGGAGGCTGACGGCCAGCGCGTAGGTGTCGGCATTGTTGTAGCGCTTGATGACGAAGAAGTTCTTCAGCATCAGGAACGCCGGGCCGTCGCGGCCATCGAGCGCTTTCAGTTCGGCGCTGTCGGAGCCGCGCGGGAAGGGCTTGCCGTTGGTGCGGCGCACGCCGATGCCTTCCCATCTCGACAGGCTCATGGAGCCGGCCGGGAACTTGCGGCCACGCGGCAGCTTTACCTCGTAGCCCCAGGTCTTGCCCGACTGCCAGCCATTGCGTGCCAGCAGGTTGGCAGCCGTCGCCAGCGCATCGGGTACGGAGTTCCAGATGTCGCGGCGGCCGTTGCCGTCCATGTCGACCGCATAGGCCTGGTAACTGGTGGGAATGAACTGGGTATGGCCCATGGCGCCTGCCCAGGAGCCGGTCAGGTGGCTCTCGTCGATGTCGCCGGTCTGCAGGATCTTCAATGCCGCGATCAGCTGGCGGCGCGCGAACTTGGCGCGGCGCTTGTCGGCATAGGCCAGCGTGGCGAGCGACCGGGGAACATTTCGCATGACCCGATCATTTGTGAGAATGCGCCCGTAGTTGGATTCGATGCCCCAGATGGCGATCAGGATATGCCGGTCAACACCGAAGCGCCGCTCGATGCGGTCGAGCCAGCCCTTGTACTTGCGTGCCATTGCACGGCCCGTGGCAATCGATTCATCATGAACGCGATTGTCGAAATACTGCCACAGGGGCGCCTTGAACTCGGGCTGGTAGCGGGCCTTCTCCAGCACCTCGGGGTCGGGCTCGGAGACGCCGCGAAAGGCGCGGTCGTAAGTGGACGACGAGATGCCGTTGCTCGCGGCAACGGACTTGAAGCCGGCGATCCAGCGCTTGAAGCCGGCATCCGCCTGGGCGGGCGCGGACGCGAGGAAAGCACAGAGGAACGAGGCTGCAGCTGCGCGAAAGACATTTCTTCCAGCGATGCGGAACGTCATGACAGTCTCCCTGGTTCGGATATCGGCCATTCTGTTCACAGACGGGTTAGGAATTGGTTTACCATAAGAGCGCCTGCCCCTCCGAATCGTCCGCCAAAGCGTGAAATTCACCGCCATCTGACCGATTTCTTAAACATCAACCGTGGCAAGACTGCGCCAAACCACGGTCAAAGCCCAGGAACCGACTCCCCATGAAAAAACTTCGCAAGGCTGTCTTTCCCGTTGCCGGTTTCGGCACCCGTTTCCTTCCGGCCACGAAGGCCATCCCCAAGGAAATGCTGACGGTGGTGGACCGGCCGGTTATCCAGTACGTGGTCGACGAGGCGCTGAAGGCGGGAATCGAGCACCTGATCTTTATCACCGGGCGCAACAAGGGGGTTATCGAGGATTATTTCGACATCCAGTACGAACTGTATTCGACGCTCGAAGCGCGCGGCAAGGACGAGCCGCTCAAGCAGTTGAAGGCGATGCAGCCGGCGCCCGGAACGACGAGCTTCACGCGCCAGCAGGAGCCGCTGGGCCTTGGCCATGCCGTCTGGTGCGCGCGCGACCTGGTGGGCAACGAACCCTTCGCGCTGCTGCTGCCGGACATGATCCTGCAATCGGAGAACAATTGCATGAGCGAGATGGCGGCGCTCTACGAGAAGTCGGGCGGCAACGTGGTGTCTTTGCAGGAATGCCGGCCAGAAGACGCCTACAAGTATGGCATCGTCGGGCGCGGCAAGGACGTGCACAACGGCTTCGAACTGACCGAGATGGTGGAGAAGCCGGCGCCGGGCACCGCGCCGTCCAACCTGTTCATCAACGGGCGCTACATCCTGCAGCCGGAGATCTTCGACATCCTGGAAACGCAGGAGCGCGGCGCCGGCAACGAGATCCAGCTCACCGACGCCATGCTGACGCTGAAGAATTCCCAGGCCTTCTACGGCTTTCACTTCAAGGGCCGGACATTTGACTGCGGCAACCCGGAAGGCTTCATCGAGGCCAACCTGGCGATGGCGCACGCGCGCGACGACATGCGCGACCATGTTACCGACCTGGCGAGGGCGATCGCGGGCTGAGCAGCCGCGCCCGGGACCGCCGGCGGATCAGCGCTGCAACTTCAGGCCGAGGAAGGCGGAGTTGGTTGTGTAGTCGCGTCCGGGCAGGTTGCTGGTCAGGCGTTCGTGGCGGACCCGGGCCGACAGGCCGACATTGCGGTTCAGCCACCAGGTGAAGCCAAGCTGGCCGGCGAGCGTCATGTCACGGTCGCCGGTTCCCGAATAATCACGCAAGGACGCCGAGAGCTCCGCGTTGGCCGTGAAGTTGGCGCGGATCTGGCGCTCGAAGCCGAGCGTGGCGGACTGGAGCAGCGAACCCGATTCGCCCGCCGTCGTCGTGCCTTCCACCGTCGTGCCGGCGGTGAGCGAGACCTTGGTGCCGCGCTGCGGAGACCAGTTCAGGTTGGCCAGCAGCGACAGGCCGCCGATGTCGGCCAGGCGGGCGTCGTCGAGCGATTCGCGGACATAGCCGACGGCGAGGTCGCCATTCAGCTTTTCACCGAGGTCCAGCGCGACGCCGCCGCGAAGCGCGTAACGGTCGGCGGACCGGGCGTAGCCGGAGGCGTCGATCCGGTTGTCATAGACGCGGCGGCCGTATTCGACTTCCACGAAGGGGGTCAGCGCCGGAGAAACGGCATAGCCGACGCGCAGCCTGGCATCGGCGAGCGTGAAGTTGCGGTCGGTCTGCGAGAGCGTGCCGCCGCCGGCCAGGCTGGCATCGCCATAGGCATCGCGCGAGATTTCCCCGGTGATCGCGTAGCGCAGTTGCCCGGCGGTTCTTTCGAGGCCGAGGCTGGCATCGAACCGGTTGAGCAACGGGCGCGTCGCGCCGGCGGGAATCGCGACCGGGCTCTCGGCGGCCTCGCGGCGCAGTTCGTAGCCGGCCGCGGCATTGATGGCGTGATCACGGCCCACGTCGTAGCGCAGCTTGCCGTCGATGCCGAGGTTGGGCTCGCTTTCACCGGGGCCGGAGACGGCCTGGCGCCAGGCGGCGAATGCATTGATCTCGGCCTGGTGGACGGACCAGTCCGATACCGCCTTCAGGCGCAAGGTGGTGTCGGAAAAGATGCCGGATTGCTTGTTGGTGGAACTGAGCGCGTTGTCGGTGGCGGTCAGGCCGGTTTCCAGGGTCGGGGTGACGGTAAACGTTCCGATGCGCAGGCCAAGCGGCGCGTAGGGATCCTGCTCGCTCGCCGCGTCGATCTGGTCGACCGTCGGAGTGCGGACATTTTCCGGCAGAACCCGGGTGTTGCGCTCCTCATCGTCTTCCGTCACGGACCGGGTGCGGATCGTTCCGGTGAGCAGATCCTGCGGGTCCTTGGCATCCGCGGTCGCGGACTTTTTCTTTTTCTTCGCGGTTGTACCGGGCTCGCTCGCGGTCGCGGCCGGATCGTCCTGCGTGCGGGCGCGAACGCCCATCGGCAAGCGCGGCGCCTGCGGATCGAGGCCGATGACCACCGTACGGTCAGCCGGATCAAGGCCGGCCTCGGGATCATCCTCGGGGATGTAGGGCTTCGGGGTTGCTGTCTGTCCGTTGGCCTCGGCCGTGGGCTTTTTCTTTTTCGTCAGGGCGGTCGACCGCGCTGTCAGCGGTTCTTCCTTCAACAGGGAAACCGGCGCCTGGTCGTCATCGACATTGCCGCGCAACCCGGGAAGCGACTGGGCCGTGGCCACGGAAATATCCAGCGCGGCCAGCGCCACCGCCGTGGTCAGGACCCTGGCGAGGCGTCCATGCCCGATCCGCAAGAATTCTGGCACCCGGTTCAAACGCGCTATCCGTCATTGGTTGCGCGGGCGGTCGCCCGCATTTCTTGACGAAATCTAAAACAGCGTGGTTAACGCTTTCTTTCACCGGCGCGCGCGGTCATGCGAAACGTTGGACAGACGCGCGGCGAAGCGCTACAGGCTTCAACTCATGAACAGGCTGAAACTCTCTTCCGCGATCGACCGCCAGGAGGCGGTCGCCTCGGCGCTAAGGACGCTCTCGACCGAGCGGACCGGGCTGAATGCGCTCATCGAGGCCATGGAAAACGGCCTCGGCGAGATCTTTGCCGAAGCCGCTTCCGTGCTCGCGGCCGTCAAGGGGCGGGTCATCGTCACAGGAGTCGGCAAGTCCGGCCATATCGGGTCGAAACTGGCCGCCACGTTCGCCTCCACCGGAACGCCGGCCTATTTCGTGCACCCGGCCGAGGCCAATCACGGCGACCTCGGCATGATCACCTCCGACGACGCCATCATCGCCATTTCGTGGTCCGGCGAAACGGAGGAACTGAAGGGGATCGTTGCCTATTCGCGACGGTTTTCCATTCCGCTGATCGCCCTGACCGCGGGAACGGATTCGGCGCTCGGTCGCGAAGCCGACGTCGTCGTCGCGCTGCCACGGACGCAGGAAGCCTGTCCGCACGGCCTGGCGCCGACGACATCCACCCTGCTGCAACTGGCCATGGGCGATGCCCTGGCCATCGCGCTGCTGGAGGCCCGCGGGTTCACGCCGGACCACTTCCGCACCTTCCACCCGGGCGGGCAACTGGGCGCGAGCCTGGTGCGGATCGGCGACGTGATGCATGTCGACGAGCGGGTGCCGCTGATCGGGGAGGGCTCGCGCATGCGCGATGCCATCCTGGAGATGACGCGCAAAGGGTTCGGCTGCGTCGGCATCGTCAACCCGGCCGGCGACCTGACCGGCATCATCACCGACGGCGATATCCGCCGCCACATCGATTCCGACCTGCTGGCCATGTCGGTGGACCAGGTGATGACGCGCTCGCCGCGCGTTATCGGGCCGAACGACCTGGCGGCCGTGGCGCTTTCGCGCATCAACACGTCGGCCATCACTGCGCTGATGGTGGTTGAGGCGGGCAAGCCGGTGGGCATCGTCCACCTGCACGACCTTCTGCGGATCGGCGCGGCCTGAGCGGCCGCACCGGGTCCGTGGCAAGAGGCCGTCAGCCGGCCTTCTCGACGATCAGCGTCCCGTTCTGCAAGCCGGAGACACGCACCCTGGCACCGGCTTCCATGTCGGGACCGGTGATGCGCCATTGCGTATCGCCGATGCGCACGCGGCCGGCCCCGTTGCGGATCGGCTCCTCCAGCGTGGCGACACGGCCGACAAGCTGGGCCTGGCGCTGGTTGAGGAGCGGTTCGTCGGTCTCCGTGCGGCTGGAGTCCATCAGGCGTTTGCCGAACCAGGCCGACAGGAGCGAGAGGGCGAGGAAGACGAGCGTCTGGGCCTGCCAGGTCCAGTAGGCGGTCTCCCACAGGACGAGGGACAGGATGCCGGTGGCGATGGCCGCCAGGCCGATCCAGATGAGAAACACGCCCGGCATGAGGATTTCGGCGCCGAGCAGGATGATGCCAAGCACCATCCAGTTCCATGGACCAAGTTCATTGACGATCTGCTGGATCATGATGCGTGCTCCCCGATCGAGCGCGTTCAGCTGCCGGAGCGCGGCATGCGGAAGCCGCTGCGCGGCGGAACCGGCGGCGGTGTCTGGCCGTCGCCGGAGCCGTCACCGAACACCTCCCTGGCGATGGCGCCGATGCCGCCCAGGGAACCGACCAGCGACGAGGCCTCCATCGGCATCAGCACGATCTTGGAATTGCTGGCCGAGCCGATAGTGGCCATGGCCTCGGTGTATTTCTGGGCGACGAAGTAGTTGATGGCCTGCACGTCGCCGGCCGCGATCGCCTCGGACACCATCTGCGTGGCGCGGGCCTCGGCCTGAGCCTGGCGTTCGCGGGCCTCGGCGTCGAGGAAGGCGGCTTCCTTGCGGCCCTGGGCCTGCAGCACCTGGGACTGCTTGGCACCCTCGGCTTCGAGGATCTGGGCGCGCTTGTCGCGCTCGGCCTTCATCTGGCGCGCCATGGCATCGACGATGTCCTGCGGCGGGTTGATGTCCTTGATCTCGACGCGGGTGATCTTGATGCCCCAGGGATTGGCCGCGTCATCGACGATACGCAGCAGCCGGTCGTTGATCGTGTCGCGGTTGGAGAGCAGTTCGTCAAGGTCCATCGAGCCCATGACATTACGGATGTTGGTCATGGTCAGGTTGAGAAGCGCGTTTTCCAGGCCGGACACCTGGTAGGCGGCCTGCGGCGCGTTCAGGACCTGGTAAAAGGACACGCCATCGACCGCGACAATGGCGTTGTCGCGGGTGATGACCTCCTGGGTGGGGATGTCGAGGACCTGTTCCATCATGTTCATCTTGGCGCCGATGCGGTCGATGAAGGGAACGATCAGGTTGAGACCCGGCTCCAGCGTGCGCGTGTAGCGGCCGAAGCGCTCGACGGTGTAATTGTAGCCCTGCGGAACGGTCTTGATCCCGGCGAACAGGACCATGATGACCACGACGGCAAGAACCAGAATGGCAATATCGAAACCGGTGAACGGCATGGCAGGCATCCTTCTCCTGTTGGCGCGGCCCGGAGACGCCGGCCTCTCAAACCTCATATGGGGTTTGCCATGTCCCGGTGCAAAAGGCGATAGGCCATCATCCTTAACGTGCACTGGCGGTTGCAAATCCTACCGGCGGCGGTTTGTACGTGCCGCGGTTCAGACCCAGCCGGAGAGTTCCCGGCGCACCAGCGCCTCGATGACGGCCATGCCTTCGGCAGAATCGTTGAGGCAGGGGATGTGGGTGAAGTTCGTTCCGCCGGCGTGGTGGAAGATCTCGCCCGCTTCACCGGCGATTTCCTCCAGCGTTTCCAGGCAGTCGGAGACGAAGCCGGGATTGAACACGGCAATCGACTTGACGCCATCCTTCGCCAGTTGCTCCACGGTCTTGTCCGTATAGGGCTGGAGCCATTCCTCCGGGCCGAACCGTGACTGGAAGCAGGTCATCAGCCGGCCCTTTTCCCAGCCGAGGCGCTGTTCGAGCAGGCGCGTGGTCTTGTGGCAATGGCAGTGGTAGGGGTCGCCCTTGGCAAAATAGCTCTGCGGAATGCCGTGGTAGGAGGCGATCACCTTCTCGGGCTCGAAATCAAGCGTGGCAAGATGGTTCTCGATGGAGCGGGCCAGCGCCTCGATATAGACCGGCTCGTCATGATAGGACGGAACGGTGCGGATGGCCGGCTGCCAGCGCAGGCCCTGCAGCACCTCGAAGAACCGGTCGTTCACCGTGGCCGTCGTCGTGGCCGAATACTGCGGGTAGAGGGGAAACATGACGATGCGGTCGCAGCCCTCGGCGATCATCCGCTTCGTCACCTCCTCGATGGACGGCTGGCCGTAGCGCATGGCCCAGTCGACATGGACCTGCGGATGGCCGGCGAGCGCCTCGGCCAGTTTCTCGCCCTGGGCCCGGGTGAACGTGCGCAGCGGGCTCTCGTTCTTCTCCCGGTTCCAGATCTGGGCGTAGGCGGCGCCGGATTTCTTCGGCCGGGTGTTCAGGACGATGCCGTAAAGGATCGGGTACCAGAGGGCGCGGGGCCATTCGATCACCCGCTTGTCGGAAAGGAACTCCCTCAGGTAGCGCCGCATCGGCGCGTAATCCGTGCCGTCCGGCGTGCCGAGATTGACCAGCAGAACCCCGACCTTGCCGATCCTGATCGGGGGATGATCGGATGGCAGCGGCCCCACGGCCTTGGCTTCGTCCATGGGGATCCGGGTTGCAAAGGTCATCACGCACTCCTTGGAAAAACCTCTGGCGGAAACGGAAGCCAGACCGACCGGCCTCTTACCACCAACGGCCTCCTATAGGCAAAAACCCGCCCTGTGGATCAGGGCGGGTCCGATTTTACTCTTCATGCGGCGCCACGCCGCATTGGCCGGCTTAATTCGCGGCGGGGATCACCAGTTCCTGGCCGATCTGCAGGCCCCTGGCCCTGGCCTTCGGATTGGCCCCGGCAATCATCTTCCACTTCGAGGGATCGCCGTAGTAGGTCTTGGCCAGGTTCCAGAAGTTGTCGCCGGCGACGACGGCGTGGGTCTTCTCACCCTCGGCCATCGCCATGCCGTCCTTCTTTTCCATGGTCTCGGCCTTCATTTCGGGCTTGGCCTCCATGGTCTCGGCCTTCTTCTCCATGGGTTCGGCCTTCATCTCCGGCTTGGCCTCGGCGGCCGGAGCCTCGACCTTTGGGCCCGCCGCCGGCATGGTCAGCTCGAAACCGGGCCGGGCCGGGACCTTCACGTCCCCGTCAGCCGGCTTTTCGGCCATGGTCTCGCCCGGCTTTTCCATTGCCGCCTTTTCTTCCGGCTTCCCGGCCGCGGCCGGCGCCGCGGCTGCGGCCTTGGTGATGCGGCCGTCATCGTCCAGCGGCTTGTAGGGAGAGTGATCGCCGAGATAGGTGGCGACGACCTCTTCCAGTCCCGGACCGTAGTCATAGGCGTTCATGCCGTTCGTCGCGAAGACCTTGTAGCCGTCGCCGCCGGAGCGCATGAAGTTGTTGGATACGACGCCGTAGGTCTTGTCCGGGTCAATGGCCTGCCAGGTTCCGTTCTCGCTGACCTCGACGGCGCTGACTCGCTTGCCGGCCTCGGCGGACGGATCCCAGGTGAAGTGCAGGCCCGCGACCTGCGGGAAGCGGCCAGCGCCTTCCTCCACCTGGCTGACGCCGTTTTCGAGCGCCTGGACGATGTCGGCACCCTTGAGCTGGAAGGTGGCGAGGGTGTTCTGGAACGGCAGCACCGTCAGGACCTCGCCCATGGTAACGTCGCCGGCGTCGATGGAAGCGCGCAGGCCACCGCCGTTCTGGATGGCGACCTGGATGCCCTGGTCCTTGACCCGGTCGAGCATGGCGTCGGCGACGAGGTTGCCCATAGCGCATTCCTGGGCGCGGCAGACTTCGCGGCTGCCCTCGATCGGCGCGTCGGACTTGGCGACGATCTTGGCCTTCAGTTCCTCGATGGGCGCGGCCAGTTCCTTGATGCGGGCCGTGGCGGCCTCGTCGGGCTTGACGGAGGCGTCGAGCAGCATCGGGTCGCCCTTGGCCCCGGTGACGACGCCGTTGTCGTCGAAGGTCACGGTCAGCTTGCCGAGGTACTTGGAATAGGACTTGGCCTGGACGACCGGCACCTTGTAGCCGCCGGGATTGTCAACCCAGGTGGGATAGGGTCCTTCGGCCTTGTCGTCGCCGTTGGCGAGATAGGTGTGCGAGTGACCGCCCACCACGACGTCGACGCCGGGAATCTTGGCGATGGCTGCCAGGTCGCGCGGGTAGCCGACGTGGGTCAGCGCGATGATCATGTCGACGCCCTCATCCTGCAGCGCCTTGACGGCGTCGGTGATGGCGGCGACATCCTGGGCAATCAGGATCTGGTCGCCGGGCGAGGACAGTTCGTCGGTATCGTTGGCAACCGCGCCGACGATGCCGAACTTCTTGCCGCCGCGCTCGATGACCACCGAGGGCTTGACCTTGCCGGCCAGCTTGGACTCGTAGCTCGGCAGGACGTTGGCGGAGATGACCGGGAAGGAGACCTTGTCCATGAAGGTGGCCAGGCCAGGCTCGCCATCATCGAATTCGTGGTTGCCGATCGTCATCACGTCGGTGCCCATCATGGCGAGGAATTCGGCCTCGGCCGCACCCTTGTAGGTGGAATAGAACAGCGACCCCTGGAAATTGTCGCCGGCATTCAGGAAGACGGTGCTGTCCGGCCCCATGGCCGCGCGGGCCTCGCGGGCGGCGGTGACAAGGCGGGCGGCGCCGCCAAAGCACTTGCCCTCGGTCTCGTCATCGGCCGAGCAGGTGGAATCGTACTTGTTGATGGACTCGATGCGGCTGTGCCAGTCGTTGATGTGCAGGATGTTCAGCGTGGTGTCCGCAAATGCCTGCGCGGCCGTCAGGGCCAGCAAGGAGGCAGACAAGGCGGCGGTAACGGCGATTCGGTTCATGACAGTCTCCCTGTGAGATACCGGTAGGCGCCCTGAGTAACCGTCTTGCGTGACAGTCTTTTGCAGGCGCTTCCGGTCGTCATGTTTTCATCGGCGCACCGGCAGCGCAAGGGCAAAACGCACTTGACGCAGCGGCAGAACGGCGGCGTTCCGCCGTTCCGGAAGGCCTCCGGGGTCGCCGGATGTCAGTTGGCGTAGTCTCGCTCGTCGGCGATCACCTTGCCGTCGTTGGGCAGGGTCCCGGCCTCGGCCACCTCGACCGTGCCGGACAGCTTGGTGGCCTCGCGCAGCGTCGCGGCGATGGCCGCCGTATCCGCGTCGCCGCGTTCCTCGATCAACAGCTTCATGGCATCACTGGCGCCATTGCGGCTGACCACGAGGCGCGCCTTGAGGATTTCGGGGTGCTGGCGCAGGACGATGGCGACCTGCTTGGGATCGACGAACATGCCCTTGATCTTGGTGCGCTGGTCGGCGCGGCCCATCCAGCCCCTGATGCGGCGATTGGTACGGCCGCAAGGCGAAAGGCCCGGCAGGATGGCCGACAGGTCGCCGGTGCCGAGGCGGACAAGCGGATAGGCCTCGTTGAAGGTTGTGACAACCACCTCGCCCACCTCGCCGTCCTCGACAGGGTCACTGGTGCCCGGGCGGACGATCTCGACGATCATGTCCTCGTTGAGCATCATGCCGGGCAGCGGCGCGCCGTTCGAGTCCGCCGTCTCGTAGGCGATGACGCCGCATTCGGCGGTGGCATAGCATTGCAGCACCTGGACCCCGCGGGTGGCGTATTCTTCGCGCAGCGACGGGAAGAGGGCTCCGCCGGACACCAGCGCACGCCGGATGGACGACAGGTCCCTGCCAGTCTCCGCTGCCTTGTCGAGCATGATCTTGAGGAAATCCGGCGTGCCGGAATAGGCCGTCGGCTTCAGTGCAGCGGCTGCCTCGACCTGCATCTCGGTGTTGCCGACGCCAGCGGGGAACACGGTGCAGCCATAGGCGCGCGCGCCCTCGTCCAGGATGAAGCCGCCGGGCGTCATGTGATAGGCAAAGGCGTTGTGGATGACCTCGCCGGGACGGATGCCGGCGGCATGAAAGGCGCGTGCGGCCTTCCAGGGATCGGGGCCGATGCCCTGCGGTTCGAACAGGGGACCGGGCGACATGAAGACGCGGTTGCCTTTCAGCGCGTCCGGGTTGGCAAAGCCGCCGAAGGGCGGTTCGGCCTGCTGCATCTCGAGCAGTTCGCCCTTGCGCAGGACCGGGAGTTTCGCGAGCGCCTCGCGGGAGGTGACGGAGGCGGGGTCAATGCCGTCGAGCCAGCGGGCAAGGCCCGGCGCCGCTGCCATGGCCCGCGCCAGGAATTCCGGAAGAATTGCAAAAAGCGCGTCCTCGCGCTCAGCGGGTTCGCGCGTTTCAAGCCCGTCGAAATACTCGGTCATGGTGTCCTCTCCTCGCCCTGACCCGCGTTATCGCAAAAGCCTGATCCAACGCGCAAGGTCCACCAGCGAAATTAGCGCACCAGCGACATAGGTCAGCGCGGCGGCGCGCAGAACGGTGCGGGCGGCGGGCATGTCGGAGTCGTGCAGGTAGCGGCCTTTGGTGAGGATCGGCAGCGCCTTGCCGAAACTGGCATCGAACTCGACGGGCAGGGTGATGACATTGAACAGGACCCGCACACCGAGCAGGGCGATGCCGAGCCCGACCAGCGCAATCATGACGACCGGAACACGGGCGGCGACGCCCAGAAGGGGCGCGGCGATGAAGACGATGCCGGCAAGGCGGTCGGTCCAGATGGCGAGGTGAGCCAGGCGCTGGCGCCGGTCCAGCCAGCGGTCGCGGGCGGCGTGCTGGAGCGCATGGCCGACCTCGTGGGCTGCCACGGCGACGGCAGCCACCGACCGTCCGCCGTGATGGGCCGGCGACAGGCGCACGGTGCGTGTCTGCGGATCGTAGTGATCGCCGGCCGGCGTCTGCTCGACGCGCACGCCCTCCAAGCCGAACTCGGCAACAAGGTGCTCGGCGAGTTCGCCACCGGTTCCGGGGAGATCGGGCCTGTCGGCGCCATGACGCGACAGGGCCCATTTCACCCATGCCTGCGGCAGGGATACCACCGCAAGCAGGAGGATGAACGCCAGCGCGTAGAGCATGACGTCTCGATGCCGGTTTCAGGTCAGCCGGTGACGCGGCGAACCAGCGTGAACTGCTGTCCGCCCTCGGCGGTGCAGTTGAGCTGCGTCGAGGACACAAGGCTGCAGTTGACGCGCGTCGTCGTCTGGCGGATCAGCGAGTTGACCGTGATGGCGACCGACTTTTCGCCCGAATAGGTGTAGCTGCCATCGGCCAGCTTGTTACCGGTATCGGCCGCCAACGTCTCGAAGGCGCCCGCATTGAAGTTCGAATAGGCGACGCCGTCGCTCGACACCCACTGGCCCTCGACACCGGTGGGCTGGAGCCTGGCGCGCGGTCCCGGACCGCCGCTCTGGCAGCCGGCAACAATCGTCGCCGCCGCAATGACAGCCAGGGTCAAAATCTTGCGCATGACCGGAAAACCCCTCTCTTCAAGTTCCGCATCTTTCCATCGTTGTGACCTTCCAATGGGGGCGAAAGCAAGGCAACGTCGAATAATCCCTTGATATTAAAACAAAGGCAAGACAACGCGGCGCCGTTTTTGCTTGCTTCCCTCAACCGGATGGCACGGGAACTAGAACGCTGTACCAGTTCAATTGTTCATCCTGGCCGCAATGCATCCGGTTTTCAGTGACTGCCTTGCAGTACATGGTGTCGGTGCCGGCGTGTCCGCCGATGTCGTAGGTCGTGGTGACGGTGATCAGACCATCCGGGGCGACCGCGTAGGTTCCCTCGACGGTCATCGCCGGTGCCACCTGCCGGAACGAGCCACGGTCGAACTCGGAAACCTCGGTCGCGTCCGGGTCCGCGTACCAGTTGTCACTGTCGCCATTGTCACGGCGGGCGGTCACCCATTTGCCGTCGAAGGCATGGGCGGTGCCCCCGGCTTTCGCATTGCGCTGCGGTTCCGGACTGCCGGCATTCTGGCAGGCAGCCACGGAAACAGTGCCAAGGATGGCGACAAGGGCGGCGATGAAGCGCGTTGGCATGTTCTTTTTCCCCCGGTTGGATCGTCAGTCTGTCGATCGAGCGATCCGGCCGCTTGGGGAGTGAGCGCGATGGCGGCCTTTCCGGCCCCGCAAAGGTCCGGCATCCTGCCGGCAAGCGGGCCGTCCCTGCTGCCATGCGTCCCCCGTCATTCCCGGCTGCCCCCGTCCGCGACCGTTTTGCAATCGCGGCAGAGATAGCCGAGTTGGCAGACGGCGGCAAGCCGTTGAATTTAATTAAGTATCTGATTTATAAGATATTATCATGATGTAGAGGGCGGCTCAGCCCCAGCGCAGGAAAAGCCTTGCATAGGGCTTCTTCAGCCCGGCCTGGGCCTCGTGGATGGCCTCGGCATTCTGCGACCGGGCGGCGATCATGAATGTGGTGATCGACTGGCGGACGGCAGCAAGCGCCTTCCGGAACTCCGGGTCGCCCATCTGGCCGGCATCGGCCTTGTGTTCCAGCCGGTTGCCGAGCCATTCCAGAACGCCCGCATCCGCGACGGCATCAAGGCCATCCGCGGACGTGTACTTGCGACGGATCACATGCTCCATCTGGGCGTGGTAGTCGTTCATGAAGTCGGAGAACGTGACGACGCCGTTGCGTTCGTTGAGGGCGGAAATCTCCTCCCGGATCGCCTCCAGCTTTTCGTGGGCCTCGGGCAGGTTGCCCTCGGCGATGATCCCGGTGGCGCTGGACGCGATGCCGGCCACGCGGTCGAGGGTCGTCGCAAAGGCCGGATCATCGGCAAGATGCGGCGGCGGGGTCTTTTCCCACTCGGCGCGCAGCGCATCCCACTTGTCGCGGAACGCCTGGTTGGCGGCGCTGGCCTTGCCCGGATCGCCGGCGTTGGTGGTGAAGAGCGCCTGTCGGTAGGCGGCGTAGGCCTCCGTCATGCCGGCCTTGAAGTCGGCGACCGGGCCGGCGAGGGCAACGCCTGTCCCCATCAGCAGGAGGAGGGCGGCGGCGGAAGACGTCATGCGCATGAAAATGGCTCCGGTTCGACTTGAACCGGAGCCTATCACCTGTTCGCGGCGGCGCGTTGATTTCGGTCAGCGGAGCGGCCTGCGACCGTTCAGCGCACCAGGATGTTGCGGAACTGCCAGGGATCCTTTTCGTCGATGTCCTCCGGGAAAAGGCCGGGACGGCCGTCGAGCGGCGTCCAGTCGGTGTAATAGCCCTTGACCGGGCCGAGGTAGGGCATCTGGATCTCCAGGCAGCGCCGGTAGTCCATCTCGTCGGTCTCGACGATGCCGGCCTCCGGGTTCTCCAGCGCCCAGACCATGCCGGCCAGGACGGCGGAAGAGACCTGCAGGCCGGTCGCGTTCTGGTAAGGGGCCAGGTTGCGGGTTTCCTCGACGGAGAGCTGCGAGCCGTACCAGTAGGCATTCTTGTCGTGGCCGTAGAGCAGCACGCCGAGCTCGTCGATGCCGTCGACGATCTCGTCCTCGTCGAGCACGTGAAGGGTGTCCTGCGCCTTGCCGCCGTTGCCGAACATCTCGTGCAGGGAGAGCACGGCATCGTTGGCCGGGTGGTAGGCATAATGGCAGGTCGGACGGTAGGTCACCTTGCCGTTCTTTTTCACGGTGAAGAAATCGGCAATCGAGATCGCTTCGTTGTGGGTGACCAGGAAGCCGTATTGCGCGCCGGGCGTCGGGCACCAGGTGCGCACGCGGGTGTTGGCGCCAGGCTGTTCGAGGAAGATGGCGGCCTTGCAGCCCTTCTTGTGCTTGCGGGCGTTCTTCGGCTTCCAGTCCTCATGCGTTCCCCAGCCCAGTTCGGCCGGCTGGAGGCCCTCGGAAATGAAGCCCTCGACCGACCAGGTGTTCCAGAACACGCCCATGGGCTTGGGGGACTTGGCGCGCTGGGTGTCGCGCTCGGCGATGTGGATGCCCTTGACGCCGACCCTCTTCATCAGCTTCGCCCAGCCGTCCCGATCGCTGGCGGCCGGTTCCTCGAACTCGGTACCGGTGTCGGTGGCGACATCGACGAGCGCCTTCTTGACGAACCAGGACACCATGCCCGGGTTGGCGCCGCAGCAGGATACGGCGGTGGTGCCGCCGGGGTTCTTGCGCTTCTCGCGGCGCACGGTCTCGCGCAGGGCGTAGTTGGTGCGTTCCTCGTTGCCGGCCTCGGTATCGAAATAGAAGCCGAGCCATGGCTCGACGACCGTATCGATGTAGAGGGCGCCGAGCTTGCGGCAGTATTTCATGAGGTCGAGAGACGAGGTGTCGACCGACAGGTTGACGCAGAAGCCCTGGCCGCCGCCATTGGTCAGCAGGGGCTTGAGCAGTTCCTTGTAATTGTCCCTCGTGACATGGGCCTGAATGAACTTCACGCCGTGTTCATCCAGGATGGCCTTGCCGGCATCGGACGGGTCGATGACAACCATGCGCGACTTGTCGAAGGTGAAGTGACGCTCGATGAGCGGCAGGGTGCCGCGCCCGATGGAACCGAAACCGATCATCACAACCGGCCCGGTGATCTCGCCGTGAACCGGCCAGGTCTGTTCAGTCATTGCGATACTCCGATATGTCCGTCTGCCACGTGTCCTTGTCTGTCCAACAGCGCTCAAAGCATGTTTGGCTGTCACAATAAAGACCAAACCGCGCAGAGGGTTAAATCACCCGCCAGCGATCCCGTTCAGTAGCCGGCAAAGCAAATCGCGGCGCATCGCCATCCCTTTGTAGGCCAGTTCCTCGATGCTCATCGCCCCGATCTGCGCGGCCAGCGCACCGGCACGGGCGCGCCCGGCTGCCGTTTCGCCGAGGTCCGGGAGCGGCGACACCGAGACGAGAATGGTGAACAGGATGTCGCCGGTTTCGGGCAACCGGGTCAGCGTCTGGCGTTCTTCGCGCAGGTAGAGGTCTTCGATCGCGGCCGTGGCCGGATCGGCGCCGCGTTCTCCCGCGTGCGGGTCGGGATGATGGAGAATGTCGTCGCCGTAGATCGACCAGTTGCCGCGCAGCACGGCAGCGCCGGGCGCGAGGTTGTCGAAGATGCGGTTGACCAGCATGGCGTTGCGGGTGCCGCCGGCAAAGCCGGGCACGGGGGCGTGGACGGCTTCCATGACCTTGCCGAATTTCCCG
Organism: Zhengella mangrovi; assembly: GCF_002727065.1. Lineage (GTDB taxonomy): Bacteria > Pseudomonadota > Alphaproteobacteria > Rhizobiales > Rhizobiaceae > Zhengella > Zhengella mangrovi. The sequence goes on from NZ_PDVP01000004.1 coordinate 87,138, forward strand.
GCCAGGCGCCAGGAGGAGGGGAAGCAGAGCGAGGCGGCCGCCAGGTGCCAGCCGTCGCTTTCCCTTCGCATCAGCACCAGGTCCTCGGCGCACATGGCCGCCGCCCTTTGCAGCGGCGCGGGGCCGAGATCGGGCACAGGCAATTTCAGGGCGGCAGGGTGGTTCGCCGCGAGCCAGGCCTCGATCCGGCGGCAGGTTTCCGCCTGCCCGTCAACGGTTGCGCCGTCCGCCATGAAGACGCGGTCGCCGTGGCGGGCGACGAGCTGCGCCTTCTCGTTCCTGTATGCGGCCAGGCGTTCGTCCACTACGAGCCAGGGCCGCTCGCCGAGGGGCGCCAGGCCAATGGCAAAGGGGCTGGCCGGCGGCGCGCCGGAGCTATTACGCCCGTCGTTGGATCGCTCCAAGGCTCTACCTTCCTGTTTGGCCGCAATCCCGGACGCGAAACCGGCTTCCACTTTCGCTGGAATTGCCGGTACCCTGGCCGCAATCCCGGACGCGAAACCGGTTCCCACTTTCGCTGGAATTGCCGGTACCCTGGCCGCAATCCCGGACGCGAAACCGGCTTCCACTTTCGCTGGAATTGCCGGTACCCTGGCCGCAATCCCGGACGCGAAACCGGTTCCCACTTTCGCTGGAATTGCCGGTTCCCTCACCGCAATCCCGGACGCGAAACCGGTTCCCACTTTCGCTGGAATTGCCGGTTCCCTGGCCGCAATCCCGGACGCGAAACCGGTTCCCACTTTCGCTGGAATTGCTCAAGTCCTCACCCGTCAATGGCTTCCAGTTCGTCGATCAGGCCCTCGATCACGGCCAGGCCCTTCTGCCAGAAACCGGGATCGGAGGCGTCCAGGCCGAAGGGGGCGAGCAGCTCCGTGTGATGCTTGGTGCCGCCGGCGCGCAGCATGTCGAAATACTTCTGCTGGAAGCCGCTCTCGGCATTGCGGTAGACCGCGTAAAGCGAGTTCACCAGGCAGTCGCCGAAGGCATAGGCATAGACGTAGAAGGGCGAGTGGATGAAGTGTGGCACGTATGACCAGAAGGTCTCGTACCCCTCGCGCAGGACAACGGCCGGCCCAAGGCTCTCGGCCTGGACATCCATCCACAACCGGCCGATCTGCTCGGTCGTCAGTTCACCCTGCCTGCGGGCGGTGTGGACCTTGCGCTCGAATTCGTAGAAGGCGATCTGGCGCACGACCGTTCCGATCATGTCCTCGACCTTCTGGGCCAGCATGGCCTTGCGTTCGCGCCGGTCCGTGGTGGCGTCGAGCAGGGAGCGGAAGGTCAGCATCTCGCCGAAGACGGAAGCGGTCTCGGCCAGGGTCAGCGGCGTGGACGCCATCAGCGCGCCCTGTTCGCCGGCCAGGACCTGGTGCACGCCGTGACCCAGCTCATGGGCAAGCGTCATCACGTCACGCGGCTTGCCGAGGTAGTTGAGCAGCACGTAGGGGTGGGCAGATGGCACGGTCGGATGGGCAAAGGCCCCGGGCGACTTGCCGGGCCGGGCCGGTGCGTCGATCCAGTTGCGGTCGAAGAATCGGCCGGCGATCTCGGCCATTTCCGGGGCGAAGCCGCCGTAGGCCCTGAGCACGGTTTCGCGCGCCTTCTCCCAGGGGATGACGGCCTTCGGTGTTTCGGGCAGCGGCGCCAGGCGGTCCCAATGGTTCAGCTTGTCCATGCCCAGCCATTTCGCCTTCATCGCGTAGTAGCGGTGGGAAATGCGGGGATAGGCGTTCCGCACGGCGTCGGCCAGGGCATCGACGACCTCGCGCTCGACCCGGTTCGCCAGGTGGCGGCTGTCGGCGATGTCCGCGAACCCGCGCCAGCGGTCGGAGATCTCCTTGTCCTTGGCGAGCGTGTTGGTGATCAGGGTGAAGGTGCGGGCATGGGCGCCAAGCGTCTGCGCCACCGCTTCGGAGGCCTTGCGGCGCACGTCCGGGTCGGCGTCCTGCATGCGTGTCAGCGTGGGCTCGATGGCCAGGTCCTCGCCGTCGATGGTGAAACGCAGGGCGGAGACGGTCTCGTCGAAGAGGCGGTTCCAGGCGCCAGGGCCCGTGATCGACTTTTCGTGGAACAGCTGTTCGACGCGGTCTTCGAGCTGGTAGGGCTTGTCCTTGCGCAGGTCGAGGATCCAGGGGCGGTAGTGTCCGAATCCGGCGTCCGCGTCGAGCGCCGCCTCGATCCGCGCGTCCGGAACGCGGTTCATCTCTAGCGTGAAGAACAACAGATGCGTGGAGGCATCGGTGATCTTCTCCGACAGGTCGCCATAGAACTTGGCACGGGCGGGATCCGACGTGTCGCCGGCGTAGAGCAGTCCGGCGTAGGACATGATGCGCCCCATCAGGTCCTCCAGGCTCTCGTAGCCGCGCATGGCCGCACCGAGGCCGTCGGGCCCGGTCCGGCCCGCTGCCTGGTCCAGCTTGCCCTTCCAGCGGGCCTCGAACTCCGCCGCCTCGCGGGCAGCGCGGGCGAGGTCATCGGCAAGTTCGGGGCTGTCCATGGCCGGGTAGAGATCGGCGAGGTTCCACTCGGGCAGCTGGCCGAGCGCTTCATCCTTGCGGGCAGCGGACGCGGTATCGGCCGTGGCGCGAAGGGCGGGGAAAACGGTCTTCATCGGTGAGCGATCCTGTCGACGGGATTTGTTTCAATTGCGCGCATGTCCGGGAAGAGAGGCTTAACGCTGTTTCTTCGGCGAATGTTTAGGGCGGTGTGCCAAGATGATCCATGGGAAAAGACACAATCAAGCGGATAAAACAAACCCATGGCGCACACCATCCTTGCAGTTGATGACGATCCGGTCCAGCGCCGCCTGGCCGAAGCGGCGCTCAGCCGCGAAGGGCACAGCGTGTTGCAGGCCGACAGCGGCGAGGCTGCGCTGGAACTGCTGTCCGGCCCGCGCGGGAAGGAGATTTCCGCCGTGCTGCTGGACCTGGTGATGCCGGGCATGAACGGCCTGGCAGTGCTGCAGGAAATGCGCGCGCGCGGTCACGAGCAGCCTGTCATCGTGCAGACGGCGCAGGGCAGTATCGATACGGTGATTTCCGCCATGCGCGCCGGCGCCTTCGATTTCGTCGTCAAGCCCGCTGCGCCCGACCGGCTGACGGCTGCCTTTGCCGGCGCGCTGAAAGTGGGCACGCTTGCCGGACGCGCACGGCGCACCCGGCGCACGCACCAGGGCACGATCACGTTCAGGGATATCGTGACCCGGTCGCATGCCATGGACCGCGTGCTGACGCTGGCGCGCAAGGCCGCGGGCTCGATCATCCCGATCATGATCGAGGGTGAATCCGGCACGGGCAAGGAACTGCTGGCGCGGGCGATCCAGGGGACCAGCGAACGGTCGGTCCAGCCCTTCGTCACCGTCAACTGCGGCGCCATCCCGGAAAACCTGGTGGAGAGCATCCTGTTCGGCCACGAGAAGGGATCGTTCACCGGCGCCACGGAGAAGCACCAGGGCAAGTTCGTGGAAGCCAACAACGGAACGCTATTCCTCGACGAGGTGGGCGACCTGCCGCTGGATGCCCAGGTCAAGCTGCTGCGCGCCGTGCAGGAGGGCGAGGTCGATCCCGTCGGTTCGGCGAAATCGCAGAAGGTCGACATCCGCCTGATCTCGGCCACGCACCGCGACCTGATGCAGGCGGTTCGTGACGGACATTTCCGCGAGGACCTGTATTACCGTCTCAACGTTTTCCCCATCCGCATGCCGCCGCTGCGCGAACGGCGCGATGACATTCCCTTCCTGGTGTCGCATTTCATCGACCGCCACGCCCAGGCGGAAAACCCGTCACCGGTGCGCGGTATCACGCCGGATGCGCTGGAACTGCTCATGGCCTACGACTGGCCAGGCAATATCCGCCAGCTCGAGAACGCGATCTTCCGGGCGGTCGTGCTGGCCGAGGGCGAGAATCTCGACATTCCGGAATTCCCGCAGATCCGCACGCAGGTGGAAGGCCCGTCGCCGGCCAGCTACGCCATGCCCAACCGCGAAGGCGATGCCGTGCCTGCGCCCCGCCCGGCGGAAGAAGTCCGGTCCGAGCCGCCGGTGTTCATCGATGACGGTGAAGCCTCTGGCACGGACAACAACGGGAAGATCGATCCTCTCGACGAACGGGGGCAGATCCGGGCGCTGGCGGACATCGAACTGCAGATGATCCGGATGGCCATTGCCCATTACGACGGCCAGATGAGCGAAGTGGCGCGCAGGCTCGGCATCGGCCGGTCGACGCTCTACCGCAAGCTCAAGGAATATGGCATCGACCCGATGCCGGAACGCAGCCAGCGCCTGGCATCCTGATCTCGATCAAGGCATTTTCCCCGAAACAGACTATTATAGTGCCAAAGGAAATTAGCGCTTCTTTTACCATGAGATGCGGATTTGTGGCTTGTGTTGCTCGTTTGCCATGGTTACACCGCATTTGGCACTAATAAGCGCTGGTTAACCATTCTGGAGGATCATTCCAGCTGAGTCTGGGTATGGTCCGGGGACACAAACTAGTCTTCAAGGCGGTTGATTTGGCACTTTCTGTACGGGGACATATGACGGCAAGCGCAGCGCGCTTTCTGCAGGTGGTTCTTGCAGGCCTGCTTATCGGGGTTGCCCTTCTGGTGGCATCCACGGCGGCGCGCGCCGAAACGCGATCTCTCAAGCTTTACTACATGCATACCGGCGAGAAGGCGGAGATCGTCTTCAAGAAGAACGGTCACTACGTGAAGTCCGGCTTGCAGAAGCTGAACCATTTCCTGCGCGACTTCCGCCGCAACGAGCCGACGAAGATGGACCCGCGCCTGTTCGACCTCGTGTGGGCCGTCTACAAGAAAGTGGGCGCGAGCAACTATATCCATGTCGTCTCGGGCTACCGGTCGCCGGCCACGAATTCCATGCTGCGCCGGACGCGCGGCGGGCAGGCCAAGAAAAGCCAGCACATGTATGGCCGGGCCATGGATTTCTTCATTCCCGGCGTGAAGCTTTCCAAGCTGCGCGCGGTGGCGATGAAGATGCAGGTGGGTGGCGTCGGATACTATCCGCGGTCCGGGTCGCCCTTCGTTCACCTCGACGTTGCCCGTGTCCGCGCCTGGCCGCGCATGAGCCGCAAGGAACTGGTGCGCCTGTTCCCTGACGGCAAGACGCTGCACCTGCCGGCCGACGGCAAGCCGCTGAAGGGCTACCAGCAGGCGCTGGCCTCCTACAAGAAGCGCAAGGGCAAGCCGATCATCGTCGACGATACCGGATCCAGCTCCGGCGGCGGCACCAGCCTGCTGGCCTCGCTGTTCGGTGGCGACGATACCCGCAGGACGCAGCAGAACCCGCGCGCACCGCGCCGGGTTGCGGCTGCCCCGGCCGCTGCGCCGACAACCGCACCCCGGCCGGCAGAGGCGCCGGCGGCTGCGCCCGAACCGGCGCCGGCCGAGCCTGAAAGGCCCGTGGCAACGCCCGAGACCATTCTGGCCGCGCTACCGCGCACATCGGTTCCGATCCCGCGCTTCGCCGACCGTCCGGACGTTCAGGGCGAGCCTGTCGATGTCGCCGTCAACCGGGTCGAGGACGATATCCAGGCGGAGATGGACGCGGATGTTCCGATTCCGAGCCGCCGTCCCGACGATGCGCCTTCGACCGATGCCGTCCGTTCGCTGCTGGCCGCCGCCGACAGCGATGCGGCTGACAGCGACGCCGGAGGCATGATCACTGCCGTGGCGCCGACCGCGCGTCCGCGCAACGACAGCGAGGCTGTGCTCGCCTCGCTCGGCCGCAATGACAGGCTTGCACCATCGGCGCAGGCTTCCGCCCTGGCCGTTCCGATGCCATCGACGCGGCCCGGCTCATCGGGCGTTGCCGAAGACAGGCCGGAAGTGACCATGGCCGCGCTGCCGACCCCGACCTTCCGTGAATCCGCAGGCGGCAAGGGCGGACGCGTGACCGCAAGCCCGCGCACCGAGGCATCGAAGGCGCGCTCGCCGCAGGAGCGGCTCGCAGCCGTTCTCGGTGGTGTTCGCACCACGCGCAAGGAAGGCCGGGCGACGGCCGAGATGGCGAAGCCGGATCCCCGCCCGGTCGTGCGTCCGATCCAACCGGACGATGCTCGCTGGGCCCTGGCCGCGGCTGCATCGGTCCAACCGCTTCAGGCACGTGATGCCCGCGTCGGCGAAACGCTGCGCGCCAAGCCGCAGGAAGTGATTGCCGTCGGGTTCTCGCCAGACCTTGGCCAGCAGAACCACAACCGCTTCACCGGCAAGGCGGTTTCGTTCCTCTCGGTGGTCCGCTTCCGCGACACCAACTGAGGTGAATGAAACAGGGCTGCGGGCAGGCGATCGCACGGCTGCCCGTCGCTGCATCTTCCCGAAATCCTGCCAATTCCTGCCGACCCGGGTGACCGGATCGGCATAGGCCATCCGTGGTTCAGGCGGAACGGCCGAGCGCGGACGCCGCGCGCGCCAGAGCGGTGATGGCGTCCCAGTCTTCCTTTTCCACCAGGTCATCCGGGGCCACCCAGGAGCCGCCAACGCAGACCACGTTGGGCAAGGCCAGGTACTGGGGTGCATTGGCGGGCGAAACGCCGCCGGTGGGGCAGAAGCGGGTTCCGGCCAGCGGTGACGACATCGCCTTCAGATAGGGGATGCCGCCGGACTGCTCTGCCGGGAAAAACTTGAGGACGGAATAGCCTTCCTCACGCATCGACATGATCTCGGACGGCGTCGAGGCGCCGGGCAGGAAGGGCACATCCGAGGCACGGGCCGCTTCCAGCAGCTCGATGGTGGTGCCCGGGCTGACGACGAATTTCGCGCCCGCACCGGCCACCTTGTCATACTGGCGTGCGGCGAGGACCGTTCCGGCGCCGACGATGGCCTCGGGCACCTCGTCAATCACCAGGCGAATGGCGTCGAGGGCCTCGGGTGTGCGCAGCGTGATCTCGATGGCCGGGAGGCCGCCGGCAGCCAGCGCCCGGGCCAGCGGCGCGGCCCTGGACAGGTCGCCGATCCTGATGACGGGAATCACCGGCTGCGCCTCGAGAATGGAAAGCAGGAGCTCGGTTTTCTTCTGATGCGGCATGTCAGCGACTCCATGAACGATTTTCAATCGATTTAACAGCGGGCGGCCCGGCTGTCCATCGCGTTGTCAGGCTGCGTTGATGCCGGAACTGCGATCGACCCATCCTGCAACGGGATATCCGTTTCATAACATTTTCACTGGCATTGGGCGCGTCTGGCCAACAGAATTCAACCGGCAGAGCGGTTTGCAGGATCAGGGTGTTGGCGGTTTTGGGAAAATGAATCTTGCTCCGGATCGGACCCGGTCGATGGCACGCGATGGCGCTCGAAAGGATGCCGCGTCCGGCAAGGCAAATACAGCTGTTCAAACAGCAATGCTTGTCCGGTGTTCAGCAGTGAAGAGAGGCGACACGCTTCCGACCGGCAAGGAGTTGGCCCTTCAGCTTGCCGCGGCCGACTTAAATTGCGGCCGGCACACGACAACTGCTTGAGCCTATCGTGTTACCGGGGCTCGCGATCTGGGCCGAAGGCCGGTCTACTTGTCCAAGGACTGGATATAACCCACGATGTTGTCGAGGTTCGATTCAAACATGAAGGTATGGAATTGAGGCATGATCGTCACATGCTGCGGATACATGATCTTCATCCGCATGATGTCGGGATCCATGTAGATTGCGATCGCCTGGAAGCTTGGCGGGTAGAGCTTGAAGTCGCCACCCGGCGCGATGTTGTGACACTGGGCGCAATTGGCCTCCGCGAGCCGCTGGCCGGCATTGATGTTCGGGCCATCATCTGCAAGCGCCGATGTAGCCAGGAAAACAATTGCAGCGACTGGAGCCAGGATCTTTTTCATTTTTACTCTCCCATCCTTATGCGAAACAACAGAAACACTGAATCGCGCGTGACTTGTGGTCATTGACAGCCATCAATCGAGCCTTTCCAGCGCCTCAAGGCTCCGGGAAAGTGTTCGGACGTTTGCCCTTCATGACTGAAAACAGGACGGACACGCGGGCAAGAAGCCGGCGCCAGAGGCGATTGCCGGGGGTCGCCAGCCGCAACCCTTCAAGCGTGCGCGGTCCGGCGATACCATCAACCGCGAGGCCGTGATCGGACTGGAAGGCACGGACCGCCCTCTCTGTCTGCGGACCAAAGGTGCCGTCGATGGGCAAAGGGTAGCCGAGAGCGGAAAGGTGTCGCTGAAGAGTGGCGACGGCATTGCCGCGCGAGCCCCGGGCCAGAACCGGGCCTGTGGTGACGGGACCGGGCTCAAGGCCGGTATGTGGCGCGGGTTGATTCCTGGCTGACGCGAGATCGATGGCTGCGTAGCGGGCGAAAGCCGCCGCCAGGCGCCGGTCATAGCCGTTCCCGGCATAGGCCGGGCCGTTGTAGGCCCGGGCGAACGCGGCCCAGTCGCGCGCAGCCAGGGCCGCGGTCAGGTTTGCCTTGCCGATATAGGTCAGCATCAGCCGCGCCTGCCCTTCCGCACCGGCTCTTGCCTCGGCAACGAGGGCATCGACGCTGGGATAGCCGAGCCAGGCCCAATGGGCGCCCATGACCTGGCCAATCCCCCAGGAACAGCTTTCCCGCGCCGCTGTCCGGTCAATGGCCTCGGCGTGTGCCAGCATGCGGTAACGGGCGGCCTGGGAGGCCGGGTTCTTCACCATGCCTGCCCGGGGATGAGCGAGGCCGGCTTCGCGCGCGGCTGCGCGTCCGGCGCCGGAAAGCCTCCGGTCGAAGTAGTGACCCTCGAAGCGAATGAGCGGTTCCTGGCGCCCGTCGACCTCGGCGAAGATGCGGCCGCCGCTCTCCACGTCGATGACGGCGAGAAAGCTCGCGGGGTCGAGGCCCTGTTCGGCGGCCGGGCGCGCGAGGCGCGGAATGAGGGAACTGGGGATCATGGGTCGTCTCCGGTTTGCACACGAGGGCAGTATCGGATCGTGCCGGGGGCGGTGAACAAAAGCGGCCGTTTCCGGGGGGCGACGCTTGCCAAGGGGCCGTTTGACGGTCTAATCCGCCGCCATGACACACGCCGACGAACGCCTGCCGATCCGGGTTGCCGCGCTCTACCGATTCTGCCGGTTGCCGGGCTACGAAGACCTGCGCGAACCGTTGCAGCAGCTTTGCGATGAACACGGGATCAAGGGAACGCTGCTGCTGGCCAGCGAAGGCATCAACGGGACGGTCGCGGGAAGCGACGCGGCCATCGCGGACCTGATCGCCTGGCTCGAGGCGATGCCGGCGTTCGAGGGCATGGAGCTCAAGTTCTCCCGCGCCGGGGCGATGCCGTTCCACCGCATGAAGGTGCGGCTGAAGAAGGAGATCGTCACCATGGGCGTTGCGGACATCGATCCGCTGGGCGGGGCAGGGGCCTATGTCGATCCCGAGGGCTGGAATACCCTGATCTCGGACCCGGACACGGTGATCGTGGACACGCGCAACGACTACGAGGTGGCGATCGGGACGTTTCGTGGCGCGATCGACCCGAAGACGGCGACCTTCCGCGAATTTCCCGACTGGGTGGCGCGCAATCACAACCTGCTGGCAGGCAAGAAGGTGGCCATGTTCTGCACCGGCGGCATCCGCTGCGAGAAGGCGACGGCCTATGTCCGCTCGCTCGGTTTCGACGAGGTCTATCACCTCAAGGGCGGTATCCTGCAATACCTCGAGGACGTGCCTGAAGAGGAGAGCCTGTGGCAGGGCGAGTGTTTCGTCTTCGACGAACGGGTGTCGGTCGGCCACGGGCTTGCCATCGGAGAGGCGGAACTCTGCCGGGCCTGCCGTCATCCCCTGACGCCGGCTGAGCGGACCTCCCCGGACTACGTGGAAGGCATCTCCTGCCCGCATTGCATCGACAGCCGCAGCGACGCGGACCGGCGGCGCTACGCCGACCGGCAGCGCCAGGTGGAACTGGCAGAAAAGCAGGGGCGGCGGCATATCGGCAGTTGAGAAACCCGGCCGGCGCGCGCAGTTTCTTGATCCCTGTCATTGTATCGCCATGCGCGACTGCCTACCTCTTGCGCAGCGCAAACAACCGCCACGAGGAGGCCTGCACATGATCGATCCCAAGAAGCTGCTTGGAGACCTGCTGAGCACCAACATCCCCGGCACCGAGTCGACCGTCGGGCAGAAGGCGGACCAGGCCAAGCAGCTTGCCAAGGAAAACCCGCTCGCCACCGGCGCGCTGGTGGCAGTGCTGCTGGGAACGGGGGCAGGGCGCGCGGTCACGGGATCGGCGCTGAAGCTGGGCGGGCTGGCCGCCGTGGCAGGACTCGCCTACAAGGCCTACCAGAACTACCAGAACGGCAACAAGCCGGACATGGATGCCGGCCCGGCGCAGCAGGAGGTTCTGCCGCCGCCACTCGACAACAGCTTTCACCCGGTCAACGCGCCGCAGGGCGAGGATGAATTCGCGCTCGCGCTGGTCCGCGCGATGATCGCCGCAGCCCGCGCCGATGGCCATATCGACGAGACCGAACGGGCACGAATCCTCGAGCGGGCGCAGATGGCGGGTCTCGACGACGAGGTCGCCAGCTTCATGGAAACGGAACTGTCGCAGCCGGTCGATGTCGACGGGCTGGTCAAGGCCGCGACCACGGACGCGCAGAAAGTCGAACTCTACACCGCCTCGCGGCTGGCGATCGAGCCGAAGACCCGTGCCGAGCGCGGCTACCTGGACATGCTGGCCGGGCGGCTCGGACTGCCGGATGCGCTGGTCGAGCACGTCGAGGCAACGGTCGCGGCACAGGCCTGATCGAAGCCCTGACGCAGGGCGACAATCTGCAGGGGCGGCTGCCACGGGCAGGCCGCCCCTTTCTCTTGCCTTCTTGACCGCGAGGCTGCTTGTCCTGTTCATGGGCGCATGACGGACGAGACGAACCATACGCAGTTCGAGAGCGGACACACGGTGGCGCGGCGCTATCGCCGGCGCGGGCGGGCCGTGCTGGCGGTCGCGGTGCTGACGGGCGTCGCCCTCGCCCTTGCCCTCCAGGCGTTTGCCGGACGCAGCGCCCTTTCAGACGTGCGCGCCTCGGCAAACGAAGCGCTGGCCCTGCAAGCCGCGACGGTCACGGGCATCCTCGAGAAATACCGGCTGCTGCCACCGCTCCTAGCCCGGCGCGAGGACATCGCAGGGCTGTTCGACCGGCCGTGGGCGGAAGAAAACCGTGCAGAGGCGGCCCGGAAGGCCATCGAGATCGCCGGCTTCTCCGGTGCCAAGGACGTCGTCTTCGCCGATGCCGAGGGCCGGATCTTCGCGTCCGCCCGCAAGATCTACGACCGCAGCTCGGTGCAGGAGACAACGCTCTTCGAAGCGGCGGGGCAGGGGCGGCTCGGCCGGGAAACGCGTTCGCTGGATGCCGACGAGCGCGCTTACGTCTTCGCCTCTGCCGTGCGGCGGGAGGACAAGGTGGCCGGCGTGATCGCCGTCTACGTCCGCTTCGACCAGATCGAGGCCACCTGGGCGCTGACGGCCATGCCGATCGTGGTCACCGGACCGGAAGGCGTGATCTTTCTCGGCAACCGGCCGGAGTGGCAGCTCAAGTCGCTTCATGGCGGTGCCGAGCCATTGCTGGAGCCGGCGGGCGGAGCAACCGGGGACCTGTTCAGGGCGCCGGACGGCGGGCTGGTGATCCAGGCGGTGCGGCACCTGCCGCTGCTCGACTGGCGGCTGCACGTGCTGGCCGATCACGCGCCGGTGACGGAGGCGCGCTGGCTTGCCGGGGTCATCGGCCTGCTGGTGGCGGCGCTGATGGGCATTACCGGCTGGTTCATGGTCAAGCGCGCGGAAGCGGTGAACCTGCGCATGCGCCGCGACAGGGCGAGTGCACTGAGGCTGGAGCGGCTGGTGCGTGACCGCACGCGCGCGCTTTCGGAGACCAATGCCTCGCTGGCCCGCGAGGTGGACGAGCGAACGCGAACGGAAGAGCAATTGCGCCGGACGCAGAAGGAACTGGTGCAATCGGCCAAGCTCGCCGCACTCGGGCAGATGTCGGCGACGCTGAGCCACGAGTACAACCAGCCGCTGGCAGCGATCCGCACCTATGCCGACAACGCGCAGGCTTTCCTGGAGCGTGGACGGGAACAGCCGGCCCGCGACGCGCTGTCGCGCATCGCCGGCCTGACCGAGCGCATGTCGGAACTCTCCCGTACGCTGCTGGGCTTTGCCCGCAAGCCGGGTACCGCGATTTCCGACGTGCGGCTGTCGGCCGTCGTGGACGAGGCGCTGCTGCTCGCCGGACCGCGGGCGAAGAAAGCCGGGATCATGATCCGGCGCACCGACGTCGATGGCGATCTCGTTGTGCGCGGCGGGCGCGTTCGCCTGACGCAGGTGGTCGTCAACCTGGTCAACAACGCCATCGATGCGCTCAGCGGGATCGGTACCGATCGGGCGACCGCGGATCCGGAAATCCGGATTTCGGCCCATGCGCATGACGGTGATGTGGCCCTTGTCATCGCTGACAACGGTCCGGGGCTGGCGCCGGGAGACCAGGAAGCCGTGTTCGAGCCTTTCTACTCGACGAAGGGCGTCGGTGAAGGGATCGGCATCGGCCTGTCGATCGTCTACACGATCGTCAAGGACCTGGGCGGGCGGATCGAGGCCGGCGAAAGCGACATGGGCGGCGCGCGGTTCTCCGTCATCCTGCAGGCCGGCGACAGGGTGCGGGAAACAGGTGACAGCGCCCTGGCGCAAGCGGGAACGTAAACAGATGGGCGAACCGGAAGTCATCCTGATCGACGACGACGACGACCTGCGCCCCGCGCTGGTACAGGGTCTGGAACTGGACGGGTTTACCGTCCGCGCCTTCGGGGATGCGGATTCGGCGCTGAAGCACCTGACCCGCGCCTTTCACGGCGTCGTCATTTCCGACATCCGCATGCCCCGGATGGACGGGATGGCCCTGATGCGCCGCGCGATGGAAATTGACCCGGCCCTGCCGGTGATCCTGATCACCGGTCATGGCGACGTGGCACTGGCGGTCGAGGCCATGCGCGACGGTGCCTACGACTTCATCGAGAAGCCGTTCCCGGTGCAGCGGCTGACGTCGGTCGTCCAGCGCGGCGTCGAGAAGCGCCGGCTGGTGCTGGAAAACCGCATCCTGCGCGAAACGCTCGATTCGTCGACGGACCTCGAAGCGCGGCTTGTCGGCCGCAACGGCGCGATCCGCCGCCTGCGCGAAGAGACCATGGCGGTCGCAGACACTGATGCCGATGTGCTGGTGCTCGGAGAGACGGGATCCGGCAAGGAAGTGGTGGCCCGCGCGCTGCACGATTTCAGCCCGCGGGCGCGCGCCAATTTCGTGGCGATCAACTGCGGCGCGCTGCCGGCGGAGATCATCGAGAGCGAGCTGTTCGGCCACGAGGCGGGCGCCTTCACCGGCGCGCAGAAACAGCGTATCGGCAAGCTGGAACATGCGGACGGCGGCACGGTCTTCCTCGACGAGATCGAATCCATGCCGCTCGACCTGCAAGTCAAGCTGCTCAGGGCGATCGAGCACCGGTCCATCGAGCGGCTGGGTTCCAATACGCCGATCCCGCTCGACCTGCGTTTCGTCGCGGCGACCAAGGCCGATCTCGAAGCCGAGGGCCGGGCAGGGCGGTTCCGGACCGATCTTTATTACCGGCTCTCGGTGATCACCCTGCGGATCCCTGCGCTGCGCGAGCGCAAAGACGATATTCCGCTGCTGTTTGCCCACCTGGCGCGCGAGGCACGGGCCCGCTACCGGCGCGACATGCCCGATTTCACGCCGGCGCTGGAGGCGGACCTGATCAGCCACGACTGGCCCGGCAATGTCCGCGAATTGCGCAACGTCGCCGACCGCTTCGTCCTGGGGCTGTGGCGCGGCTTCAGGGGCGATGCAGGCTCGGCGCCGGATACCGGCAACGGGACGCTTGCCGACCGGCTGGCGGCCTTCGAGAAGGCCGTCATCGAGGGCGAACTGGACCGTCATGGCGGGCGGATGAAGGAAACCTACGAGGCGCTCGGCCTGTCTCGAAAGGGACTGTACGACAAGATCCGCCGGCTCGGCATCAGCGAGACGGATGCAGATGGGTAGCTGGCCACCCATCCTGCTCCTGGTGATGGGTAGCCAGCGATACATCCCGGCAGGCAAAGGCCATGGTGCGCGACCGCTATGCCTCGTTAACATCCCTTAACCATTTGGGTTTTCCGCCTGCGTTGCTGGCGGAGAACGACTGGCACGGCGCTTGCTTCCTGTCAGGCGGACGCGGGTCGGAGAGGCCCCGCCGTCCGGGAGGACAGCCGGAATAATCTGCCAGTCGAGCGACGGCCGGTTCGCCGTTCCCCGGATCTCTTGCAATCCCTGCGGGCCGCCGGTCCGCCCATGAGGAGGAAAACTCGACATGAAAAAGCTTCTTGGCGCCGTTTCGGCCCTCGCGCTCACCTTCGTTGCCGGCCAGGCGATGGCCGATGAGAACGGCTGCGACAGCGGTGAAATGGTCATCAAGTTCTCCCACGTGGTGGCGGCAACCGGTCACCCCAAGGGCGATGCGGCAACGCTGCTGGCGCAGCGCGTCAACAAGGAGATGGAAGGCAAGGCCTGCATGGAGGTCTTTCCGAACTCGACGCTGTTCGACGACGACAAGGTGATGGAAGCCCTGCTTCTGGGTGACGTGCAGCTTGCCGCGCCGTCGCTGTCCAAGTTCGAGGCCTACACGCTGAAATACCGCCTGTTCGACCTGCCGTTCATGTTCAAGAACCTGGATGCGGTGTCGGCGTTCGCCAATTCGGACGCGGGCAAGGGCCTTCTGAAGGTGATGGAAGAGAGCCAGGGCTACACGGGTCTCGGCTACTGGCTTTCGGGTATGAAGTATTTCTCGGCCAAGAAGCCGCTGCTGGTGCCTTCCGATGCCGCGGGCCTGAAGTTCCGCGTGCAGACCTCCGACGTCGCCGTTGCGATGATCGAGGCCATGGGTGCCTCGGCCCAGAAACTGGCCTTCAAGGAAGTCTACGGTGCACTGCAGACGGGCGTTGTCGATGGCCAGGAGAATTCCTGGTGCAACATCTACACCCAGAAGTTCTTCGAGGTGCAGGACGGCGTGACCGAGACCAACCACCAGGCGCTGGCTTACCTGCTCGTCACCTCGACCGAATGGCTCAACGGCCTGGATGCCGGTGTTCGCGACCAGTTCCTCTCGATCGTCAACGACGTGACCAACGCCGCCAACAAGGCCGTGGGCGAGAAGGAAGCGGCCTGCCGCCAGAACATCCTGGATGCCGGCGGCACGATCCGCGAACTGACGCCGGAGCAGCGCACCGAGTGGGTTTCGACCATGAAGCCGGTGTGGAGCAAGTTCGAAGGCGATATCGGCAAGGACCTCATCGAGGCCGCCGCTTCGCACTCGGGTTCCTGACCGTCCTTCGCGACGATCCGCTCCTGGCCGTCCGGTCCGGGGCTGCCTGAGCATTCCCGGCCGCCGCGCGCGTGGCGGCCGGTTCTTTCCGGGGGAAATGCGGGGAGGTCTGCATGGCACTTCTGTGGCCGATCCTGGCGCTTGTGGCGCTGGTCGTGATCCTTTTCATCGCCGAGCGGCGCTGGCCGGTGGGTGTCAGCCGCATGGAGGAGAATTTCATCGCCATTCTGCTGGCGCTGATCACGCTCGTCTCCTTCGTCCAGGTGATCGCGCGCTACGGCTTCAACACGGGCTGGAGCGGGGCACTGGAATTCACCCGCATCCTGTTCGCCTGGCTGATCCTCTTCGGCATGAGCTATGGCGTGAAGCAGGGCATGCACCTGGGCGTGGATGCCTTTATCCGGATGATGCCGCCGCGCGCGTTCAAGGCCGCGGCCATCTTCGGCGCATTGTGCACGGCCGCCTATGCGCTGATCCTCCTGCATGCCGGCTGGCTGTCGTGGCTGGGCGTGGACGTGAGCGGCAACTGGCGCCAGACCGGTGCCATCGGCTACTGGAAGTTCATGTTCGACCGGGGCACCGGGCTCGATGACCTGCGCTGGCCGGAACTGATCCAGTCAATGTTCGGCACCCAGGAGCGCGTGCAGCGGTGGATCGCCTACCTGATGCTTCCGGTCGGCCTGTCGCTGCTGGCCTTCCGGTCCCTCCAGGGGCTTGTCCAGATCGTTCGCGGCGAGCGCGAACTGCTGATCGCCGGTCACGAGGCGGAAGACCTCGTGGCCGAGAACAAAGATGTTCTGAAGGACTGACGCGCCATGGAGACCATCATCCTTTTCGTGCTCGTCCTGGGCCTCCTTTTCCTCGGCGTGCCGGTGGCCGTGTCTCTCGGCCTGTCGTCGCTGCTGATCATCGCGCTGTTCTCGCAGGACTCCATGTCCTCCGTCGCGCTGCAGCTGTTCACGGCGTCGCAGAACTACACCCTGCTGGCCATCCCGTTCTTCGTACTCGCCTCGGCCTTCATGTCGACCGGCGGCGTGGCCAAGCGCATCATCCGGTTCGCCATTTCCACCGTCGGCCATTTCCGCGGCGGGCTGGCCATGGCCTCGGTGCTGGCCTGCATGCTGTTTGCCGCGCTCTCCGGCTCGTCGCCGGCGACCGTAGTGGCCATCGGCACGATCGCCATCGCCGGTATGCGCCAGGTCGGCTACACCAAGGATTTCGCCGCCGGGATCATTGCCAACGCGGGCACGCTCGGCATCCTGATCCCGCCGTCGATCGTGATGGTCGTCTACTCGGCGGCAACCGACGTATCAGTCGGACGGATGTTCCTGGCCGGCGTCATTCCGGGCCTCATCGCCGGCCTCATGCTCATGGTGACGATCTACATCATGGCGCGCCGGCAAGGGCTTCCGGCCGAGCCCTGGCGCGGGTTCGGCGAAATCATCCAGGGCGGCAAGGAGGCCGGGTTCGGTCTCTTCCTGATCGTCATCATCATTGGCGGCATCTACGGCGGCGTGTTCACGCCGACCGAGGCGGCCGCGGTGGCCGCGATCTACTCGTTCTTCATCGCCGTCTTCGTCTACCGTGACATGGGGCCGCTGAAGGGCGTGCCGTGGATCCGCGAGAACGATGACAAACGCGCGGTGACCGGTTTCAAGGCGGTCGTCTACGCGGTCTCCTTCCTCTTCGTCTGGATGATCCTGTCCTTCTTCGCAACGGCGAATGCCGAGACCGTCACGCCCGGCCACCGGCTGCTCTGGGGCTCGCTGATCTCGCTGGCCATCATGATCGCCTATGCGGTCTGGCGCGGCGGGACGGCCAACCCGGGCCGCATTGTCGCGATGCTGGTCGCTGGGCTTTCCATCTGGGGCCGCAACCTGGCGCAGATCGGCGGGCGGTCGCTGTCCGGCATGTTCCACGAGGATACCCGCAAGGTGCTGGTGGATGCCGCCCGGACCACGCTGATGCTGATGTTCATCATCGTCAACGCGCTGCTGTTCGCCCATGTCCTGACGTCGGAACGCATTCCCGACGCCATTACCGACCTGATGGTCGGTTACGGCTTCAACTGGTTTACCTTCCTCATCGCCGTGAACATCCTGCTTCTGCTCGGCGGCCAGTTCATGGAGCCCTCCGGCCTGCTGCTCATCGTGGCGCCGGTCGTGTTCCCGATCGCGATGGAACTGGGGGTCGACCCGGTGCATCTCGGCATCATCATGGTGGTCAACATGGAGATCGGCATGATCACGCCGCCGATCGGGCTGAACCTCTTCGTCACCTCCGGCATCACCGGCATGAGCCTGATCCAGGTGGTTCGCGCGGCGCTGCCCTTCGTGGCGGTTCTGTTCGCCTTCCTGATCCTCGTGACCTACGTGCCGATCATTTCCACGTGGCTGCCCTATTCGCTGATGGGGCCGGAAATCGTGACGCGCTAGCGTATCCCGCTTTCCGTTGACGCGCTCTTCGCGCATTCAGGAACGGCCGGGCCAGCCATGGTCCGGCCGTTTTCATGCCTGGCCGGTGCCGGCGGGCATGGACCGCTGGAGAATTGCCGCAATCGCGATGTTGCGCGCCTTTTCGGGCAGCAGGCTGACGGGCTTCAGCCGGCCCGAGGCAAGGATGTCGGCCAGGCCGTGCACCGTCGCCCAGGCGGCGGCCATGTCGAGCGCGACGGAGGGGTTTTCCTCCGGCGAGGCGCCGTGGATCGTCTTGAGATGGTCCAACAGCATGGCATAGGCGGCTTCCGTGGCGTCCTTGAGCGCCGGATCGCCCGTATCCGGCCGGTCCGAGGAAAACATCAACCGGAAAATCGGCGTGTGCTCGAGCGCGAAATTCACATAGCCGAGACCGGCTGCCTGCAACTGCTCCCAGGAGTCCGGGCCGGCCTTTTCCATGAAATCCAGCTGGCGCTTCATCAACTGCTCGAAGCCACGGGCAGCCAGGGCCGTCAGCAGCCCGTTGGCATCGCCGAAGTGATGCGCCGGGGCCGCATGGCTCACGCCGGCGCGCTTGGCGACACCGCGCAGGGAAAAGCCCTCGATGCCCTTTTCGGCAAGTTCCATTTCCGCGGCGGCCAGCAATGCGCTGCGGAGATCACCGTGATGATAGCTCTTTCGTCCCGGCATGTCCGTCAACGTCCCTTGAGGTGGCGTCCGGCTCCCGGTCAAGCCGACGGGTGAAGACTGGCCTTCGGACTGGTCGGTATCACAGGATGGTGATCCATTCAAATTCGATCTTGACAGCGTCAAGATAGCGCGTAAAACTCGTCTTGCCAATGTCAAGACCGGGGGCGGTGGTATGAGTGTCCCGCGATGCTCCATATCTTACTTGACATCACGGGCGGGCGGGCGTGTGCAAAGGTCCGCCCGTCCAGGCCACCCTGGCGATCTTGCAATCCCTGGAACAGGTTCGGTGCGCTGTCTATCGGCACACGCGGACACGACACCGGGAGGCCGCTTTCGCTGCAATTGCTTTCCTTCGATCGCAATAGCGGACGCGAAACCGGGAGCCACTTTCGCTGCAATTGCTTCAAGACCAGACGCCGCTGCTTCGGACCGGAGTGATTCGGTCAGGGTTGCTTGCTTTCCGCTTCATCAGTAAATGAAAATATACAAATACTGCGCTATTTCAGATATTTAGAAGTATTAACCTTTTGTTAATTTTCAAGTATCATCCTTCTACATAGACGAACCGGCTCTCCTCCTCCCAAGCACGGTTCCGCCTCGGGGCGATCCTTCACCGGATCGCCCTGTTTTTGATCCCCGCCCTTTTCTGTGGTGAACTTGCCGCATAACCGGAACAATTGCCGTTCGTGCCGCGTTCCGACGCGCCTGACCTGTGGCATCGAGTGACGGGAGAGACGGTTGGCTGCACTGCTGAGCGAATACCAGGCCTGGATCGCCCTGGCGCTGCTGCTGTCGATGTTTGCCCTGTTCATGGCGGAGGCCTATCCGCCGGAGGTCACGGCCGCCGGTTTTGCGAGCCTGTTCGTCCTCCTCGGGATGGTTTCGCCCGACGACGCGATGGGGGTCTTCTCCAACCCGGCACCGATTACCATCGGGGCGATGTTCATCCTGTCGGGCGCCCTGGTGCGGACCGGCGTCCTCGATGCGCTTGCCGGCGTTGTCGTCGAACGGGCTTCGAGCGCACCCCGCCTGTCGCTCGTCGCGTTCCTGCTGGTGACCCTCGTGGCCTCGGCATTCGTCAACAACACGCCGATCGTGCTGGTGCTCATCCCGGTCGTCATCCGGCTTGCCCATGCCACGTCGATCGCTCCGACCCGGCTCCTCATCCCGCTGTCCTACGCCGGTGTGCTGGGCGGGGCCTGCACGCTGATCGGCACGTCCACCAACCTGCTGGTCGACGGCGTGGCACGTGAAGCCGGCCTGGCGCCGTTCTCGCTCTTCGAGATCACGCCGGTCGGCGTGGTCGCCGCGGCGTGCGGCCTTGCCGTGATGGCCATTCTCGGCCGGCGCCTGCTTCCGGACCGGGGGGAAGCCTCTGCCGGGATCCTGCTCGGCGAGACGGAATACCTGTCGGAGGCGCGGATCGCTGACGACAGCATGGACGGACGGCCGCTTGGCGAGATCGGGCTGTTCAAGGCGCCGGGCGTCATCGTTTCGGGTGTCCAGCGCGGCACGGAGACGATCCGCAAGGACCTCGACGCGTTCGCGGTGAAGAAGGGCGACCGGCTGATCCTGCGGGCGCCGACCTCGGAACTCCTGACGCTGGCCAGCCACGAGTCGCTGAAGGTCGGCTTGCGCGGCACCGCGCGGCTGACGGCGGAAGAGGGCGACAACGTGATCGTCGAAGCCGTCGTCGCGCCGCGCAAGTGGACCAGCGGACGGGCGCTCGCCTCAATGTCGCTGGGCCGCCGCTTCGGTCTGCAGGTACTGGGCGCGCACCGGCACAACCACATTCCCGGGCCGGAACTCGGCGTCGTCACCCTGCGCCCGGCCGACAAGCTGCTGCTGTCGGGGCCAACGGCCGCCTTCGAGGAACTGGCGCGGGAAACCAACATCGTTTCGATTTCGCAGGCAGCCGGGCGTGCCTTCCGGCGCTCCAAGGCGCCGATCGCCCTGGCCGCACTCGCCGGCGTCGTGGTGCTCGCCGCCCTCGGCATCCTGCCGATCGGCATTCTTGCCATCATGGCCGTCAGCGCGATCCTGATCCTGCGCTGCATCGACGCGGACGAGGCCTGGGATTCGCTCGACGGCTCGGTTCTCGTGCTGATCTTCGCGATGCTGATCGTCGGGCGCGGCCTGCAGGAAAGCGGCGCAGTGGAACTCGTGGTGTCCGCGCTGGTGCCGTTGCTGTCGCTGATGCCGGGGTTTCTCGCCCTGCTGGCGGTCTACCTGCTCGCCTCGCTACTGACGGAACTCGTCACCAACAATGCCGTTGCGGTGGTGCTGACACCGGTCGTGATCGGGCTGGCGGAGCCGCTCGGCATCGATGCGCGTGCGCTCGTCGTCGCCGTCATGTTCGGCGCCAGCGCGTCTTTCGCCACGCCCATCGGCTACCAGACCAATACGCTGGTCTACGGCGCGGCCGATTACCGCTTCGCGGATTTCCTGAAGATCGGCGTGCCGATGAACATACTCGTCGGCATCGCGGCGAGCGCGGCGATCTGGATCTTCTTCACCTGATCAGGCCGGGTCCGTCTCGGACAGGAATTTTTCCATGCGCTCGATGGCGCGCAGGATGTTTTCCTCCGAATTGGCGTAGGACACCCGGATGTAGCCTTCGCCGAGAATGCCGAAATCCGGTCCGCCGATCAGCGCGACGCCGGCCTCTTCCAGCAATGCGGAGGCGAGCTTCTTGGCCTTCCAGCCGGTCTGGCTGATGTTGGGGAAGGCGTAGAAGGCGCCCTTCGGCGTTGCGCAGGTGACGCCGGGCAGGGTGTTCATGCCCTCGGTGACGATCCTGCGGCGGTTGTCGAAGGCCCGCATCATCTTCCCGACGTCGTCCTGCGGCCCGTCGATGGCGGCGATACCGGCAAACTGGCTCGGCGCGTTGACGCAGGACCAGCAGTTGACCGCCAGCTTGCGCACCAGCGGATAGAGCTGTTGCGGCCAGATCGACCAGCCCATGCGCCAGCCGGTCATGGCCCAGGTCTTCGACCAGCCGTTCAGGATGATCAGGCGGTCGCGGATCTCCGGGAACCTGAGCAGCGAGGTATGCTCCTCGCCGTCATAGGTCATGACGTCGTAGATCTCGTCGGAGAGGATGGCGACCTCCGGGAAGGCTTCCAGTCCCCTGACGAGTTTCTCGATCTCGGCGCGGGGCGTCACGCCACCGGTGGGGTTGGCCGGGGAATTGAGAATCAGCAGGCGCGTCTTCGGCGTGATGAGCCCCAGCACCTCGTCGGCGGAAAAGGCAAAGCCCTTTTCCTCGCGCACGGGCACGGGAACGGGCGTGGCGCCGGTGAACTCGATCATGGAGCGGTAGATGGGAAAGCCCGGGTCGGGATAGAGGATCTCGGCGCCCGGTTCGCCGAACATCAGGATGGCGGCGAACATGGTCGGCTTGCCGCCCGGCATGATCATCACGCTGTCGGGCGAGACCTCCACGCCGGTCATGGTCAGCGTGCGGCGGACAACGGCCTCGCGGGTCGCCAGCAGGCCGGCCGCCGGCGTGTAACCATGATGGCCGTCGCGCAGCGCCTTGATGGCGGCCTCGACGATATGCTGCGGGGTCTGGAAATCCGGCTGGCCGATGCCGAGATTGATGATGTCCTTGCCCTGGGCCGCGAGATCGGTGGCACGAGCCAGCACGGCAAAGGCGTTTTCCTCACCGATGCGGTCGAAGGCGGCGATGGTTTTCATGGCGGTGCGTTTCCCCCGGATGCGTTTTGGCGTATTGGAGGCGTCGACCTAGCAATGTCAACCGAAAGAAGTCCCCATGATCGACGATCTGGCCCACTGGACGCCGCGGAAACGGCCGGAGAAACGCGTGCTGGATGGCCGCCTGGTGCGTCTCGAGCCCTTGTCTGCCAGCCGTCATGGCGACGATCTCTACATTGCTGCCACCGAGGGCGATGCCGACCGGCGCCATGCCTATCTCGGGACGTCGAAGCCGGAGAGCCGGGCGGCGTTCGAAGGCTGGCTGGAAAGCGCGGAAAACCATGCCGACTCGATCTACTGGTCGGTCATCGACAAGGCGTCCGGCAAGGCGGTCGGGCGTCAGAGCCTGATGCGGATCGACACGGCCAACGGCGTGATCGAGATCGGCGACATCCACTGGGGGCCTGCGATGCGGCGTTCGCCGCTTGCGACCGAGGCCTTTTTCCTGCAGGCAGTCCAGGTGTTCGACGATCTTCAATACCGCCGCTTCGAGTGGAAGCTGAACACGCTGAACCAGCCGTCGCACCGGGCGGCGCAGCGTTTCGGATTTGCCTACGAGGGGCTGTTCCGCCAGCACATGATCGTCAAGGGCGCCAACCGCGACACTGCCTGGTACGCGATGATCGACAAGGACTGGCCGGGGATCCGCGATGCATTTGAACGCTGGCTTTCGCCCGCCAACTTCGATAGTGGAGGCCGGCAGAAGGCGCGGCTGGAAGACCTGCGCCAGGCACCGGCGGGCAAGCGAGAGGACGTGGCATGAAGGAAAGCTGGAAACCGGCCGTCGCGGCGCTGCTATTCCTGCTCGTCTTCGGGCTGCTGTTCAACTTCATGCCCGGGATCATGCTGTGGATCGGCGACCGGTCGCCGATCGCGGCGGGCGCTTTCGCGGTGCTGTTCGTCGCCGCCTTTTTCGGTGTTTTCTGGCTTCGCTCGCGGGTCCAGGCCAAGCGGGACCGCGAAAACGGTTCCTGATCAGGCGGCCAGGGAGGCTGCCAGCAGCAACAGGCCCAGAACCATGACGAGCAAGGCGCCGCCGATCTCCACGCCATGATGGATGACCGTGCCAAGCCGGCCGCCGCCGGACAGGCGCACGGCGACGGTCTTGGCGGTGACGGCCAGCGTGGCGAGTGCCGAGACGGTGATCGCGGTGCCGATGGCCATGGCGAAGGCCGAGGCGATGCCAGCCCACCACAATCCGTTGAGGAAAGCGAAGGTCAGCACGATCAGTGCGCCGGAACAGGGGCGCAGGCCAACGGCAAGGACCGCCGCGCCGGCCTCCGACAGGGTGAACCGGCGCGCGGCGAGACGTTCGGGATCCGGCATGTGGACATGGCCGCAGGTGGAGCACACCTCGCCGGGCTCATGGTCGTGGCCGTGCGCATGATCATGGTCATGTCCATGATGATGGTGGCCGGCATGATCATGGCCGGCGACGGCTACCGCCGGGGCGGACCAGGGAAAGAACTGGCGCAGCTTGCGGACCAGCAGCCAGGCGCCGAACAGGGCAACGAGCGCATAGCTGGCCACTTCCATCAACCAGACGGCATCGGTCTGCTTGATCGTCGTGCCGCGCAGGAACAGGAAGACCGCGCCGATGACGGCAACCGCGGTCGCGGCCTGGGCCATCGCGGAGAGGAAGGACAGCAGCACGCCGCGGCGCAACGCCACCTCGTTGGCCAGCATGTAGGACGAGATCACCGCCTTGCCGTGGCCCGGACCGGCGGCATGGAACACGCCGTAGGCGAAGGACAGGCCGACCAGAAGCCAGGCGGCCGCGGGATCGGTGCGCATGGTGCGCAGGGCGCCGGTCAGCGCGCGATAGAACGCCTGCTGCTGGGTGTTGATCCAGTGCATCAGGCCGGGAAAGAAGCCCGAAGAGGGCAGGGTCTGTTCCGCCGCGCCGATGCCGAGCGAACTCTGGGCATGGACGCTGCCCGCGGCGACCACGACCACGGCGGCCGCGATGAGCGCGATCCGGGCCGGCTTCATTGCGTTGCCCCGCAGGTCAATTGCAGCCGGGTGGCGAAAATGCCGGTCAGTTTGGTCATGTCCGTCGTCTCGTAGAAGGCCTCGTCGAGGTTCTGGCTGTTCTGGGCGAGAATCTCGTCGGGATCGGGCCGGATGACTTCTCGCCGGCAGTTTGCCGGCAGCCCCTCGCTGACCATGTCGGTATCGTTGGCATAGTCGATGGCGGTGTAGAAGGTCGGATCGTAGACGGCAAAGCTGAGCGTGCCGGCGAGCGGGAGCGGCGTCTGCATCTTCGATTCGAAGATCAGGAGAAGGCGGTCGTCCTGGTAGTCGGCGATCACGACCTCGGGGGGCTGCATGGCGACGTCCTTGCCGTCGGCCTGGACGACCTGGAAGTAGTCATATTCGGCGATCGATTCGCGAACGGTCTTGCCGACCTCTGCCAGTTCGGCGTCGTCCAGCCTGTTGTCGGCATTCTTGTCGAATTCGACGAGGACAGTCGCGGTGAAGATGTCGTCGAAACGCCAGACGTGCTGCAGCGCGGTCACCGTGTTGCCGGAGATGGCGAGGTCGACGCGGGCATCGGCCCAGATGTGCGGGTGCGCGGCGGCCATGCCCGGCCAGGCGGCGGCGGCGCCAAGGGCAACGAGAAAAGCAATCCTGGATGCGGGCTTCACGACGCCGGTTCTCCCCTTGCGAAGCGCCTCGATGATACGCGACATTTCCATTGTATCGCGAAGACGGCGAAAATCCGGCACCCTGTCCGGGGTCCGTTCCGCGGCGCCGGCTGTCACGCCTTCTGCTTGAACCAGGCCGCCAGGTAATCGACGAAGACGCGGACCTTGACGGGCAGGTAGCGGCGGTGCGGATAGACGGCGAACATGCCGCTGTCCTTGTGCACCCAGTCCTCGAGCAGGGAGACGAGCCGGCCGGCACGGATATCCTCGTCGACGACGAAATCGGGGATCAGGGCGAAGCCGAGATCGGCCAGGCAGGCGGCGCGCGCGACGGCCGGGCTGTTGACCTCGAGGGGACCGGACACCGGCACGGTGATGGTGTCGCCGGCCGGGGTCTGGAACGGCCAGTTGGTCAGCCAGCGGCCGTTGGTGTCGGAGATGCAGGGCAGCTTTGCCATGTCGTGCGGGGTTTCCGGGCGGCCGTGCCGCTCGATGACCGCCGGCGTGGCGCAGAGCTTGACCTGGAAGTCGGAGATCTTCCGCGCGATCAGGGACGAGTTCTCCAGCCGGGAGATGCGGATGGCAAGGTCGAAGCCTTCCTCGACGAGATCCACGAACCGGTCGTCGAGATGGATGTCCAGCTTGATGTCGGGGTGATCCTTGACGAAGTCGATCAGCACCTGGCCGATGGCGGCGTCGGCGAAGGAGCGGGGGGCGGTGAGGCGGATGCGGCCCTTCACGTCGCCACTCGATTCGCGCATCGATTCCTGCAGGCCGTCGATATCGCGCACGATCTCGCTGGCGCGCTTGAAATAGGCGTGGCCGGCCTCGGTCAGCGAGAACTGCCGCGTGGTGCGGTTGAGCAGCAGGACGCCGAGTTCATCCTCCAGCTCGCGGACATATTTCGACAGCAGGGCCTTGGAGCGTCCGATCTTGCGCGCGGCGGCCGAAAAGCCTTCGGCATCCACCACATCGATGAAAGCGCGCATGCGGGTCAATGTGTCCATTGTTCAGGTCCTGTTGCCGATTTCACCTAGATCGTTCAGCGAATGAAAAAATTCAAGGCGGCGGCGATTTTTCATTGAAGACCGGGGCGAATGTAACTATATCGCGGGTGCCCAAAGTCGCACGTGCCTGTGGGTGTCCGCCGATCCCCCGACAAGGTGGGGGCTACGGTAAGGTACCCGGAGCTAACCCCTCCGGTCGTCCGTCCGGCCAACCGGACAGGCGAGGACATCTTGAAGCAACGACGGTGCGGGCCTTTCTGGTGTCTGCCGGCTGTCCATAAGCCGGGGTTACTGAAGAGGCACACCTTCATTGCCGGATGTGCGGACGGGGTCTCCCTCCAATCGATGGCAGACAAAGCGGATGGTCGCTCCCTTCCCGGGGCGGTTTGTCCTTCGCCGCATGACGGCATTCCTTGGTTCCGGGGTCTCCACCGGCTGGATCCAATGGCGTGGCCGCATGCCCTTTGTCCAATGCCCCGTTTCCCCAGCAGACATGGGAGGCGGGGTCGCAGATCGAAGCGGCCGACCCGCCGCCCTGGGAGAACACCGATGGCCACGCAGCGTATTCTCGACTTCCTCTCCACCCGCCGTCCGTCCGGTCCCTGCCTCGTCGTCGACCTCGACGTCGTGCGCGACAATTTCAACGCGTTCCGCAAGGCGCTGCCCGACAGCCGCATCTTCTACGCCGTCAAGGCGAACCCGGCACCGGAGATCCTGCGCCTGCTGGCGAGCGAAGGCTCCAACTTCGACTGCGCCTCGGTTGCCGAGATCGAGATGGCGCTGGACGCCGGCGCGACGGCGGAGCGCATCTCCTACGGCAACACGATCAAGAAGGAGCGCGATGTCGCACGGGCGTTCGAACTGGGCATTCGCCTGTTCGCCGTCGATTGCGCCGAGGAAGTGGAGAAGGTGGCCCGCGCCGCGCCGGGTTCGCGCGTGTTCTGCCGCGTGCTGACGGATGGCGAAGGTGCGGAGTGGCCGCTGTCGCGCAAGTTCGGCTGCGTGCCGCAGATGGCCGTCGACGTGCTGGTCTATGCGCATCAGCTGGGCCTCGATTCCTACGGCGTGTCCTTCCACGTCGGGTCGCAGCAGTGCGACCTCAGCGCCTGGGACAAGGCGCTGGGTGACGCGCACCGCGTGTTCGCCTCGCTGGCCAAGCAGGGCATCCACCTGAAGATGGTCAACATGGGCGGCGGCTTCCCGACCCGCTACCTGAAGGACGTGCCCTCGGCCCAGGCCTATGGCCAGGCGATCTTCGGCGCGCTGCGCGCCCATTTCGGCAACCAGCTTCCCGAGACGATCATCGAGCCGGGCCGCGGCATGGTCGGCAACGCCGGCGTCATCAAGTCGGAAGTCGTGCTGATCTCGCGCAAGTCGGACAATGACAACGTTCGCTGGGTCTATCTCGACATCGGCAAGTTCGGCGGCCTGGCCGAGACGATGGACGAGGCGATCCGCTACCCGATCGTCACGCCGCGCGACGGCGACGCGCTGGAGCCCTGCGTGCTCGCCGGTCCGACCTGCGATTCGGCCGACGTGCTCTACGAGAAGACCCCGTATCCGCTGCCGATCTCGCTGACGATCGGCGACGAGGTCCTGATCGAGGGCACGGGTGCCTACACCACCACCTACTCGGCGGTGGCCTTCAACGGCTTCGAGCCGCTGCGATCCTACGTGATCTGAACGGGGCTTCCCGTTCAGGCCTGCCCGGTCCCGGCGATCCATCGCCTGGACGCGGGCGCTTGCATCCTTGTCTTCCGGATCAGGCCCTGGAGTTCCGCCATGACCGACCTTGCCCACCAGGTTCTCTCCCCCGCCTTCGCGATTGCCGTCGAATCGGCGACGGACGTCGCCGCGCGCGACGTTCTGCTCGACTGTGCGATGGGTCCGCGCTGGCGCCGCAAGGCATCGGAAAAGCTGCGCCGTGGGCGCCGGCCGGCCGAAGGCCTGGCGTTCGTCGCCCGCGATGGCGACGGTACGGTGATCGGGACGGTGCGGCTGTGGAACGTGCGGGCGGGTGAGTGCGACGCGCTGCTGCTGGGCCCGCTGGCCGTCGACCCGTCGCTGAAGAGCAGCGGCGTCGGTTCGGCCCTGATGCGTCATGCCATTGCCGAGGCCGGGCGCCTGGGCCACGGTGCGGTGCTGCTTGTCGGCGATCCCGGCTACTACGAGCGATTCGGCTTCTCGTCCGGGCTGACCGGCGGCCTTGCCATGCCCGGTCCCTACGAGCCGCACCGGTTCCTGGCGCTGGAATTCAGGGCCGGCGCGCTGGAGGGTGCATCGGGCGTGCTGCGCGCGAACGGCCGCAGGATCGAGGCTGCCGGTCGTCAGCGCATGGCCGCCTGACACCCGTGTTGCGTCGCTGCAACAGCGTTTGATGTATTTTCAATGCATATATTAAGGATATTGAATATTTTTTTCACTCCCGGGAAAATAGGAGCATGATTTTCTAAAGGGGTGAATCATGAAGTCCTTTCTCAAGAGTGTCGCTCTTCTTGGAGCGCTGAGCCTGCCGGTCGCGGCACAGGCTGCCGACATGGTCGATGATCCGGCGGGTCTGTCCTGGACGGGGTTCTACGCCGGTGTCCATGCCGGTTATGGCTGGGGTCAGTCCGACCTCCGCAATTCCAGCCCGCCCGGACCGCCCTCGCGGACAGCAGCCGTCGATTCGAACGGTTTCCTCGGCGGCGTCCAGATCGGCTACAACTGGCAGTCCAATTCCGCGGTTTTCGGTGTCGTCAGTGACTTCACCTTCTCCGGCGTCGACGGCACGCTGACCAGCGTTCCGCCGCCCGGACCGCCCTACGTGGCGACTTCGGACGTGAACTGGCTGGCGACGCTGCGCGCCCGCGCCGGCGTCCTGGCGACGCCGGAAACGCTGCTCTATGCCCATGGCGGTCTGGCTCTGGCGGATATCGACGGTTCCTGGACGAATGCCGGTGCGCCGGTCGGTCCCGGTCCGTTCCGCGGTATCGGCTCGAACACCCGCGCCGGCTGGACCATCGGTGCCGGCATCGAGCACATGTTCTCGGAGAAGGTCAGCGCCTTTGCCGAATATTCCTACGTGGATTTCGGAACGGCACGGTTTTCCAACATCTCCGGTCCGGCGATCAACTATACGCAGGACGTGAACTTCCACATGATCAAGTTCGGCCTGAACTACCACTTCTGAGTTCCGGCGGAATGCGCATGAAAAAAGGCGAGGCCCGGTGCCTCGCCTTTCTTTTTCCGGCAGCCGGCGAGATCAGAGCAGCGAAGAGAGCTGCATGGCGACGGACATGTCGCCCTCGATCTTGATCTTGCCCTGCATGAAGGCGGCCGTCGGGTCGAGTTCGCCGGCGATCATGTCCTCGAAATCGGACTTGTCCATCTTGATCGTGCAGTCGGCATCACCGTCCGTCGTGGAGACCGTGGTTCCGTCGATGAGGATGACGCCGTCGCTGCCGCAATCGAACTTGACCGAGCTCGGCAGGCCGCCCGACGCCACCTTTTCCTTCATCTGCGCGGCAATTTCTTCCATGGTCATGGTCGCTGATCCTTCCGGTTCTGGTGATTTGCGTGAATTTGGTCTACCCTAGCCAATGTTTGACGTTTACGTCAACGTGATTTTCGCCATCCGATGACGAATCGGGTGCGGTCCGGTCAGGGGAGGAAGACCATGCTTTTCACCGAGGAACACGAGGCCCTGCGCCGCACCGTGGCACGGTTCATTGAAACCGAGATCAATCCGCATGTCGATGCCTGGGAGGCTGCGGAAGAGTTTCCCTCGCATGTCCTCTTCAAGAAACTCGGCGATCTCGGGCTGCTCGGCATCAAGTACGACCCGGCGCATGGCGGGCTCGGTCTCGATTTCTCCTTTTCGATGGTGATGGCGGAAGAGATGGGTCTGGTCGATTGCGGCGGCATTCCCATGGCCATCGGCGTCCAGACCGACATGGCGACGCCGGCGTTGAACCGCTTTGCCACGGAAGAGCTGAAAAAGAGCTGGCTGGCCCCCACGATTGCCGGCGACATGGTCGCCTGTCTCGGGGTTTCGGAACCCGGCGGGGGATCGGATGTCGCCGCGGTGAAGACGACGGCGCGGCGTGACGGCGGCGACTGGGTGATCTCGGGAACGAAGATGTGGATCACCAACGGCATGAAGGCGGACTGGTGCTGCCTCCTGGCGAACACGTCGGACGGGCCGGCCCATCGCAACAAGTCGCTGATCGTCGTGCCGATGGATGCCAAGGGAATCGACCGGCAGAAGATCCACAAGATCGGCATGCATTCCTCGGACACGGCGCAGCTTTTCTTCGATGACGTCCGCGTGCCGGCCGGAAACCTGATCGGCCAGGAAGGCATGGGTTTCACCTACCAGATGCTGCAGTTCCAGGAAGAGCGCCTGTGGGCCGCGGCCAACACGATCAAGGCGCTCGACCGGCTGATCGACCTGACGATCGAGTACACGCGGGAGCGCACGGTTTTCGGCAAGCCGGTTCTCGACAACCAGGTCGTCCATTTCAGGCTGGGCGAACTGCGCACCGAGGTCGAGGCGCTGCGGGCGCTGACTTGGTCCGCCGTCGAGCAGTACGTGGCGGGCAAGGACGTGACGCGGCTGGCATCCATGGCGAAGCTGAAATGCGGGCGGCTGATGCGCGAAGTGGCCGATTCCTGCCTGCAATACTGGGGCGGCATGGGCTATACCCGCGACAACCCGGTCTCGCGGGCCTTCCGGGACGGGCGGCTGGCCTCGATCGGTGGTGGTGCCGACGAGATCATGCTCGGGATCATCGCCAAGCTCGAAGGAACCGCGCCGGGCACATCCAACCGTTGACCGGCGACCGGCGGCAGCGGAAGTTCAAATCTTAACGTTTTCTAAAACAGCTCCTTAGCCCGGAAGTGGTTTACCGGGAATGCCGGCGGCTGCCATGCCGAGACGGGTCGCTCCGATCCCGGCATGTCCGATCCCAGAATGCATTCCGAACGGAGCCCCCATGTCGATCTTCCGCACGCATTTCATTGCGCGGGTTTTCCTGACCAGTTTCATCTGCGTCCACGTTCCGCTGATCTTCGCGGTTTTCTACAATATCGTCCTCGACCACGTCGTCGACTACTACGCGCTCTCGGGCCTGGTGCTGGCGACGCTCGTCGGCACGGTCGGCTCGATCCTCATCCTGCACCGCGAGCTTCGCCCGGTGGTCGCGGTGTCCCATGCGCTCAAGGCCTACGCGGAACGCCGGGAGCGAGTGCCAATCCTGCACCGGTCGGACGACGAGATCGGTGCGCTTTCCGATGCCGCGAACTGGTCCATCGACACGCTCGACACCCTGCTCAAGGACATCGAGCGCCAGGCCAGCACCGATGCACTGACCGGCCTGCCGAACCGGCGCGCGTTTCTCCGCGTCATCGAAACCGAGAAGCCCGCGATGCTGGCGATCCTCGATATCGACCGTTTCAAGGCGATCAACGACACGCTGGGCCATGATACGGGGGACGCCGTGCTGAAGTCGGTCGCCTCGACGATCCGCAATGCGCTGCGCTCGGCCGACGTGGTGGCGCGCTGGGGCGGCGAGGAATTCGTCGTGCTGCTTCGCCGCTCGTCCGCGGTCGAGGCGATCGAGGCGATGGAGCGGGCCCGCAAGGCCGTCGAACGCAAGCTCATCCTGGAGGATCGGGCGGTGACGTTCTCGGGCGGGCTGGTCCAGATGAGCGGCGATTTCGAGCAGGACCTGGTCCAGGCCGACCGTGCGCTCTACAGCGCCAAGGAATCGGGGCGCAACCGTGTCGTGTTCAGCGCCGGTTCGCAGCGGGCGGCGGCCGAGGCCCCGGCGCTTGCCCCTTCCTTGCGCGATGCGGCAAGCAGACAGAACGAAACCATCCTCCAGGGTGCCGGTTGACAGCGCACGCGGGACCGGACGGCGCATTTGCGCCGGGCCGGCCTCATTGATCATTGACGGGAAGGCCCGGGAAGCATAAAGCTGCAAGCAATGTTATGGGCGCCATTCGCCCACGCTGGCTTGCTCAGAAGCGCCAGCCCTGTCCGAAAGCCTTCAATCGATGACCCTACCCGACACCATCGCCGCGCCCTTGCGCGCAGCGCTTGACGCCCGCGGCTATTCCGACCTCACGCCGGTTCAATCGGCGATGCTGGAAGAGCGCGCCCTCGATGCCGACCTGCTCGTTTCCGCGCAGACCGGTTCCGGCAAGACCGTTGCCTTCGGTCTTGCCCTGGCTCCGCTGCTTCTGCCCGACGGGGTGCGGACCGGCTTCGGCGATGCTCCGCAGGCGCTGCTGATCGCGCCGACACGCGAACTGGCCATGCAGGTGCGCCGCGAGCTGGAATGGCTCTATGCCGACACGGGCGCGCGCTTTGCCTCCTGCATCGGCGGCATGGACTACCGGCGCGAATTGCGGGCGCTGGGCGAGGGCGCGCAGATCGTGGTCGGCACGCCGGGCCGGTTGCGCGATCACATCACGCGTGGCTCCCTCGACCTGTCCGATCTCAAGGCCGCCGTGCTGGACGAGGCCGACGAGATGCTGGACCTCGGGTTCCGCGAGGACCTGGAGTTCATCCTCGACGCGGCACCGGAGGAGCGGCGGACGCTGCTGTTCTCTGCCACGGTCGCGCCGCCCATCGAGAAGCTGGCGAAGACCTACCAGCGCGACGCGGTGCGCATCGCGCTCACCTCGCGCAGCGACAGCCATGCCGACATCGAGTATCGCGTCATGCCGGTGCGGCCGAACGAGCGCGATCACGCCGTCGTCAACACGCTGCTGTGGTTCGATTCCAAGAACACGATCATCTTCTGCCAGACCCGCGAGGCCGTTCGTCACCTGGCATCACGGCTGACCAACCGCGGCTTCCCGGTGGTCGCCCTGTCGGGCGAACTGACGCAGGCGGAGCGCAGCAATGCCCTGCAATCCATGCGCGACGGGCGGGCGCGGGTCTGCGTGGCAACCGATGTCGCGGCGCGGGGCATCGACCTTCCCAACCTCGATCTCGTCATCCACGCCGACCTGCCGGGCAACCCGGAAACGCTGTTGCATCGCTCGGGACGGACGGGACGGGCCGGCCGCAAGGGCGTTTCGGTGGTCATCGCGCCGCATCACCGCCGGCGCAGCGCCGAGCGCGTGCTGAATGCCGCGCGGGTGGATGCGTCCTACCTGGCCGTGCCGGATGCGGCGGCCGTCGAGGCGCGGCAGGTGGAGCGCATGCTGGCGGATGCCAGCCTGTCGCTGCCGATCGAGACCGACGAGGTGGACCTGATCGAGCGCCTGCTGGCGGATCACAATCCCCGCCAGATTGCCGCGGCCTGGATCCGGGCGCAGCGGGCGACCATGCCGACTCCGGAGGAGGTGAACGCGGTTCCGGATGCGCCGCCGCGCCGCGAGGTCGGAGAACGGCCGGACACGCGCTTCCAGAACGGCGTGTGGTTCTCGCTGTCGATCGGCCGCAAGCAGTCGGCCGAGCCGCGGTGGATCCTGCCGATCATCTGCAAGGCCGGCGGTGTCACGCGGGCCGCGGTCGGCTCGATCCGCATTCTGGACCACGAGACCCGGTTCGAGATCGAGACGTCGGTGGCCGATGCCTTCGCGGCCGCGGTGGCCAAGGGCGGAGCGCTGGAAAAGGGCGCGCGGATCGTGCCTGCCGATGGCGAAGGGGCGGGCGCGCCTGCTCGCAAGCCGCATCGCAAGGGCACGAAGCCGCCGGAACACAAGGGCGGCCCGGGCAAGGCGGGCGCGAAGGACTGGGGGGACGCAAAGCGTCCGGGCAAGCGCGAACGCCAGGCGGCGCGGACTTCCCTGGCAGCAGAAGGCGAGGCGGCGCTGGGCACCGACCGATTCCGCAAGCGGCCCTACCGGGACGAGGACGGCTCCGGCGGCGAGGGCGGCCGATGGCAGCGTGGCCCGGGCGGCGGCAAGGAACGGCGCGATGGCGACCGCGAGCCGGGCTCCGGCTATCCGAAGTCGGGGCGGGGTGGCAAGCCGCGCGACGCCGGCGGCGGAAAACCACCGGCCCATGCGCGCAAGGGGGCCGGCAAGGCCAAGCCGTTCAAGAAGCCCGGCAAGAAGAAGAGCTGACCTACCGGCGGCGAAACCCGCCGCCGGAGCATTTCCGCTTTTCGCCCGAATTGCCGGGTCGCTGGCCGCAAGTCCGGACGCGAAACCGGTGCCCCTTTCGCTGGACTTGCCGGGTCCCTGGCCGCAATTCCGGACGCGAAACCGGTGTCCACTTTCGCTGGACTTGCGCTAGAGCTGCAGGGTCGCCGATATGCTTCGCGACAGTTCGTCCGGCTGCGTGAGGATGAGCGCGCCGCGGGTACGCTCCAGCAGGCCGTTCTTCGCCAGGCGTGACATTTCCCGCGAGACGGCCTCGCGGCTCGCCCCGATGTGCTCGGCGAGGTCGGAGTGGATGATCGGCGGCGAGATCACGCGCTGGTCCTCGTTCCCCGGCCTCTGCCGCGACAGGCGCAGCAGCGTGTTGTAGAGCCGGTGGCGGGTGTCGAGAAAGGACAGTTCCGCGATCCGGCGGGTCAGGTCACGGGTCCGTTCCGAGAGGCAGACGAGCAGAAAACGCGCCAGCCTGGGCTGTTCGTCCAGCATCTCGTGAAACAGCTGCTCGGGGATCCGGTAGACATCCGTCTGGACCAGGGCCGTCAGGCTGGCCGAACGGGGCTTGCCGTCGAGGGCGGCCAGTTCGCCGAACAACTGGCCCGGGCCCAGTTCACCCAGGATGATTTCCTTGCCGACGGCGACGCGCAGGATCACGCGCACCTGGCCGGCGGCGATCAGGTAGAGGTCTGCCCGGGAATCATCGAAGTCGACGACTGTTTCCTGCGACTGGAAGCGGATCGGCGTCCAGGCCGACTTGAGCCTTTCCAGCCAATACTCGTCCAGGCACTCCAGAAAAGGCGCGTGCGGAAGCCGCGGTATGCTGTTCATCTTGTCTCCGTTCGGCCCCACGCCGACAGATTGACCGATTGGACAAGAATTCGGGCCAAACATCAAGGCCGTGTGATTGCTGTCACATGATCTTCAGCAAAGCTTTGCTAATTTCGAATCCAGCGATGCAAGTCGCTGCGTTTCAGGAAAAACCGGATGCCTCAATGCCCCAGAGGTGTCTGGTTTTTCCGAAACGTTTGCCCGTTCCCCGTTTCACCAGTTCCTTGAATTCCGCGTTTTGCCGCCCGAGCGGAGCGTGTTATCCTTCCCGACCCCGTGTTTTTGGGAGGAAACACTTGGAGATAAACGTCAAGGACAGGCTGCCGCCGGTCGTGGAGGATACGACCGCCCAGGCCGCCATGGATATCCGGGACCTCGTTTCGTTTCGCCTCGCCAGGCTGGCGGCGGCGAGCGACAAGGTTGCACAGCAATGGTCCCTGGCCCAGTTCGGCATCAGGCTCAACGAATGGCGGGTGCTCGGACTCGCGGCGGCCATGAACCCGGCTGCCTTCTCGGACGTGGCGCGGATGCTTTCCATGGACAAGGGACAATTGTCGCGCATCGTCAAGGCGTTGACCGCTCGCGGCCTGATCTCCCCGGCACCGGACCAGCGGGACCAGAGAGCCCTGAGCCTGTCGGCGACGGCGAAGGGATACGCGCTCTACCGCGAGATGTGCGCCATGGCGGACCGGCGCAACCGGGAGACCATGGCCTGCCTTACCGCGGGCGAGCAGGCCGAACTGCTGCGGCTCCTGGGCAAGGTCGCCGACGAGATCGACGACAGCCTTCGGTTCTCGGCGCGCAGCAACAACGCCTGAGCGTCAGCGGCTGGCGTTCTCGCTGTCCCTGACAGCCCAGTGCAGCGGAAACATCGGATCGAACAGCGTCACCGGTCCGGCGCCGGTCACGATCCTTGCCGGGTAGGCGACCGGCGTCTCGCGACGTTCCAGCGTGATCGTCCGCGGGTTGACCGGCAGGCCGTAGAAGGCCGGCCCGTTGAGCGAGGTGAACGCCTCGAGCCTGTCGAGGGCGCCGTCTTCCTCGAAGACATGGGCCAGGCAGGACAGCGTGTTGGTGGCCGAGAAGATGCCGGCGCAGCCGCAGGCGCATTCCTTGAGGGGATCGACATGCGGGGCGGAATCGGTGCCGAGGAAGAAGCGGCTGTCGCCACCGGTCGCGGCCTTGCGCAGGGCGAGGCGATGGGTTTCGCGCTTGGCCACCGGAAGGCAGTAGTAGTGCGGGCGGATGCCGCCGGCCAGGATCGCGTTGCGATTGATGATCAGGTGGTGGGTGGTGATGGTGGCGGCGAGGTTGCCGCTCGTATCGGCGGCCACGTAATCCGCCCCATCCTTCGTCGTGATGTGTTCCATGACCACGCGCAGGCCAGGGATACGGCGGCGCAGCGGGTCCAGAACCCGGTCGATGAAGACAGCCTCGCGATCGAAGATGTCGATGTCGCTGGCGGTCACCTCGCCATGCACGCAAAGCGGCATGCCGATCCCGGCCATGCGCTCGAGGACGGGATAGACCTTCTCGATGTCGCGCACACCGGACTGGGAATTCGTCGTCGCACCGGCAGGGTAAAGCTTCACGGCCGTGACCAGGCCGCTCTCGTGGGCGGCGGCGACATCGTCTGCATCCGTCCCCTCGGTCAGGTAGAGCGTCATCAGCGGCGTGAAGTCGTGGCCCTCGGGCAGGGCGGCCAGGATGCGGTCGCGGTAGGCCCGGGCGTCGTCGCTGGTCACCACCGGCGGCACCAGGTTCGGCATGATGATGGCGCGGGCGAAATCGGCCGAGGTGTGCGGCAGAACCCCTTCCAGCATGGCGCCGTCGCGCAGGTGCAGGTGCCAGTCGTCCGGGCGGGCAATGGTGATGGTCTTCATCGGAAACCTCGTCTCGATCCTTGGCCGAGGCTGTACACAGGCCCGGCCGCGGCATCAAGCGCGTGGTCCATGATTCGACGTGAAAACGGCGCGCCTGGCAGGACGCGCCGTCGTGTCACGGGTCGTCTCGCCGGTGCGATCAGCCCTGCTCGGTGATCGGTACCAGCTTGATCTCGACGCGGCGGTTGAGCGCGCGGCCGTCCGGCGTGGCGTTGGAGGCGACCGGCTGGCTTTCGCCGAGACCGGCGATGTAGAAACGCCGGTCGTCGACGCCGCGGCCGCTCAGGTAATCGGCAACGGAGCTGGCGCGGCGCTGCGACAGGGCGAGGTTGTACTGGTCATCGCCGGTGGAATCGGTGTGTCCGTAGACATCGACCAGGGTGCGGTTGAACTTCTGCAGCACGATCGCGACGGAGTTCAGCGTCTGGTAGAAGGACGGCTGAACCTGGTCCTGGTCGGTGGCGAAGGTGATGTTGGACGGCATGTTGAGGATGATGTCGTCGCCCACGCGGGTGACGGAGACCCCGGTGCCCCGCAGCTGGGCGCGCAATTCGGCCTCCTGCTGATCCATGTAGTTGCCGATGCCGGCGCCGGCGAGCGCGCCGATGCCTGCGCCGATCAGGATGGCGTTGCGCTGGGCCACCTTCGAACCGCCGACCGCCGCTCCGGCCAGGGCGCCGACGCCGGCACCGAGGGCCGTGCCGAGCGCGGTGTTGGAGACCTTCTGCTGGCCGGTATACGGGTCAGTCGTACAGCCGGCGGCGAGACCCGCCACGGCCATGACGGCGATCAGTTTCTTCATGCGAATTACCCTCTCTTGCTATTGGGTGCCGGCAGACCCTGCCGAATCTTCCATCGAAGCATGCCGTTAGATGCGGGTTTTGTCGAATTTCGGGCAGCGGACGGCCGTTGATCCATAAAAAAACGGCCGCCCTGTCCGGGCGGCCGCGAAATTGTCCGATCGAGGCCGGATCAGGCGAAGACGCCGACCTTGCGTCCGGTCAGCGTGTCGGTGATCTCCTCCAGGATGGCGGGATCATCGATGGTCGCCGGCATGTTCCATTCCTCGCCGTCGGCAATCTTCTGCATGGTTCCGCGCAGGATCTTGCCGGACCGGGTCTTCGGCAGCCGATCGACGGTCAGGACCGTCTTGAAGGCAGCGACCGGGCCGATCTTCTCTCGCACCAGCCTGACCACCTCGGCCTCGATCTCTTCGGGGGGACGGTTCACGCCGGCCTTCAGGATGACGAAGCCGACCGGCATCTGGCCCTTGAGCTTGTCGGCGATGCCGATGACAGCGCATTCGGCGACATCCGGATGGGAGGCGATGACCTCCTCCATGCCGCCGGTGGACAGGCGATGCCCGGCGACGTTGATGATGTCGTCGGTGCGCGCCATGATGAAGAGGTAACCGTCCTCATCCTTGATGCCGGCGTCGGCCGTCTTGTAGTAGCCCGGGAACTCGGCCAGGTAGGCGTCGTGGAAGCGCTGGTCCGCGTTCCACAGCGTCGGCAGGCAGCCGGGCGGCATGGGCAGCTTGACGACGATGTTGCCGAGCGTTCCGGCCGGCAGCGGATGGCCGGCATCGTCGAGCACCTGGATATCGTAGCCCGGCAGGGCGACCGTGGGCGAGCCGAGCTTGACCGGCAGGGCGCCGAGGCCGATCGGGTTGCCGGCCATGCACCAGCCGGTCTCCGTCTGCCACCAGTGATCGATCACGGGAACGCCGAGCTGGTTCTGTGCCCAGACGATGGTGTCCGGATCGGCGCGCTCGCCGGCGAGGTAGAGCACGCGCAACGACGAGATGTCGTACTTCTTCAGGTACTCGCCGTTCGGGTCTTCCTTCTTGATGGCGCGGAAGGCCGTGGGGGCGGTGAAGAAGGAAGCGACCTTGTGATCGGCGATCACGCGCCAGAAGGTGCCGGGATCCGGCGTGCCGACCGGCTTGCCCTCGAACAGGATGCTGGTGCAGCCTTTGATCAGCGGGCCGTAGACGATGTAGGAATGGCCGACGACCCAGCCGACATCCGACGCGGCCCAGAAGGTTTCGCCGGCGTCGACATTGTAGAGCGCCTTCATCGACCAGTTCAGCGCCACCATGTGGCCGCCGTTGTCGCGCACGACACCCTTGGGCTGGCCGGTCGTGCCCGATGTATAGAGGATGTAAAGCGGATCGGTGGCGGCGACGGAGACGCATTCGACCTGCGTGCCGGTGGCCATGTGGGCCTCGACAGCGGCGCGGTAGTCGACGTCGCGGCCTTCCGTCAGGTCGCAGGTCTGCTGCTCGCGCTGCACGATGATGCAGGTTTCGGGCTTGTTGGTGGACAGCTCGATCGCCTTGTCGAGCAGCGGCTTGTAGGCGATGACACGGCCCGGTTCGATGCCGCACGAGGCGGAGATGATGGCCTTTGGCGAGCAATCGTCGATACGGGTTTTCAGCTCGTTGGCAGCAAAACCGCCGAAGACGACCGAGTGGATCGCGCCGAGGCGGGCGACCGCCAGCATGGCAAAGGCGGCCTCCGGGATCATCGGCATGTAGATGAGGACACGGTCGCCCTTGCCGACGCCCTTGTCGCGCAGCACGGCGGCAAGCGCCTCGACCTCGGCCTTGACCTCGGCATAGGTGAATTTCTTCAGCGCGCCGGTGATCGGGCTGTCATAGACGAGAGCGACCTGGTCGGCGCGGCCGCCGGCGACATGGCGGTCCACCGCGTTGTAGCAGGTGTTGCATTCGGCACCGACGAACCAGCGGCCGTAAGCGCCGGCATCCTTGTCAAACACCTTGTCCCAGGGCTTGAACCAGTCGATGTCGGCAGCCGCTTCGGCCCAGAAGCCTTCCGGGTCCTTTTTCCAGCCTTCATAGACGTCGTGATATCGGCTTTCGGTCATGGCTTCTCCTCCAGATGGCGGGAGGGCCGGAAACTCCGGCCCCCAATGGGTTAGCGATTGCGTCGCAGGCCGGAAACCTGTCCCAGGACCGCTTGCGCCGCGTCGATGACATTGGTGCCCGGGCCGAAGATCTCGGCCACGCCCGCTTCGCGCAGGAAATCATAATCCTGTTCGGGGATCACTCCGCCGCACACGACGATGATGTCGTCTGCGCCGCGTTCCTTCAACTTGGCAATCAGTTGCGGAACCAAAGTCTTATGTCCGGCGGCGAGGGACGAGACACCGACCACGTCGACGTTGCCGGACACGGCCTTGGCCGCCACTTCCTCCGGCGTTTCGAACATGTCGGTCATGGCAACGTCGAAGCCCATGTCGGAAAAGGCGGTGGCAATGACCTTGGCGCCGCGGTCGTGACCGTCCTGGCCCATCTTTGCGACCAGGATGTTGGGCGCCTTGCCGCGCTCGTCCTTCAGGGCGCCGATGCGGGTTTTCAACGCCGCCATTTCCGGATCGTCCTTGTAGGCATCGCCATAGACACCGGAAATCACGCGGGTCGTGGCGTGATGGCGGGTGAAGGCGCGCTCCATGGCATCGGAAATCTCGCCCAGGGTCGCGCGCTGGCGGGCGGCCTCGACGGCGGCTTCCAGCAGGTTGCCTTCGCCGGAGCGGGCGACCTGCTCGAGGCGGCCCAGGGCGGCGTTGCAGGCGTCGGCATTGCGCATGGCGCGCACCCGCTCGAGCCGGGCGATCTGCGCGGCGCGGACCCTGGCGTTGTCGATGTCGAGAATGTCGATGGGCGTCTCGTCCTCGAGGCGGAACTTGTTGACCCCGACGATGACATCCTCGCCCTGGTCGATGCGGGCCTGGCGGCGGGCGGCCGCCTCCTCTATGCGCATCTTGGGAAGGCCGGCCTCGACGGCCTTCGTCATGCCGCCCATCGCCTCGACTTCCTCGATCAGCGCCCAGGCCTCATCGGCGAGGTCCTTCGTCAGTGCCTCGACATAGTAGGACCCGCCCAGCGGATCGACGACCCTGGTGACGCCGGTCTCGTTCTGGAGAATGAGCTGGGTGTTGCGGGCGATGCGGGCGGAAAATTCCGTCGGCAGCGCGATGGCCTCGTCGAAGGAATTGGTGTGCAGCGACTGGGTGCCGCCGAGCACGGCGCTCATCGCCTCGAAGGCGGTGCGCACGACGTTGTTGTAGGGGTCCTGCTCGGTCAGCGAGACGCCCGATGTCTGGCAGTGGGTGCGCAGCATTTTCGAGCGTTCCGACTTCGCACCGAAGTCCTCCATGATCTTCGACCACATCTGGCGGGCGGCGCGCAGCTTCGCGGCTTCCATGAAGAAGTTCATGCCGATGCAGAAGAAGAAGGAGAGGCGGCCGGCAAAGGCATCCACGTCGAGGCCCCGGGCCATGGCGGCGCGCACGTATTCCATGCCGTCTGCCAGCGTGTAGGCCAGTTCCTGGGCCAGCGTCGCGCCGGCTTCCTGCATGTGGTAGCCGGAAATCGAGATCGAATTGAACTTCGGCATCTCGGCCGCCGTGAAACCGATGATGTCCGCGATGATCCGCATGGAGGGTTCCGGCGGATAGATGTAGGTGTTGCGGACCATGAACTCCTTGAGGATGTCGTTCTGGATGGTGCCGGACAGCAGCTTGCGGTCGACGCCCTGTTCCTCGCCGGCAACGATGAACATGGCCAGCACCGGGATGACCGCGCCGTTCATGGTCATCGACACGCTCATCCGGTCGAGCGGGATGCCGTCGAAGAGGATCTTCATGTCCTCGACGCTGTCGATCGCCACGCCGGCCTTGCCGACATCGCCGACGACGCGGGGATGATCGCTGTCATAGCCGCGATGGGTGGCGAGGTCGAAGGCCACCGACAGGCCCTTCTGCCCGCCGGCGAGGTTCTTGCGATAGAAGGCGTTGCTTTCCTCGGCCGTGGAGAAGCCGGCATATTGCCGGATCGTCCAGGGCTGGCCGGCATACATGGTGGAGCGCACGCCGCGGGTGAAGGGTGCAAAGCCCGGCAGTTCGGCCGCCGCGCCCTGCGGCAGGTCCGCGGCCGTGTAGAGCGGCTTCACGGTAATGCCTTCCGGCGTTTCCCAGTTCAGGGCGGACGGGTCCTTGCCCTTCAGGTCCTTCGTGGCGAGGTCGATCCAGTCGCGGGCGGTCTTGGTCACTTCTCGAACTCCATGATCACTTCGTCGACGGCAAGGCTGTCGCCCGCCTTGACCGGAATTTTCTTCACCACGGCCCTTTTTTCGGCGCGCAGCACGTTTTCCATCTTCATGGCCTCGACGATGGCCAGCGTCTGGCCCTCCTGCACCTCCTGGCCTTCTTCCACGGCGATGGAGACGATCAGGCCGGGCATCGGGCAGAGCAGCAGGTTGGAGGTGTCGGGCGCAGCCTTTTCCGGCATCAGGCGGTTCAGTTCGGCGGCGCGCGGGTTGAGCACCATGACCCGTGAATCCAGTCCGCGCTGGCGCAGGCGGAAGCCGCCCGGTGCCCGCTCGACCTTGACGGCATGGCGCTCGCCGCCGATCTCCAGGTCGGCGAGGCGGTCGCCGGGGCGCCAACGGGTGGTCACGGTGACGGCCTTGCCGCCTTCCGGCGTGACGGTGAAGGCGTCGCCCTCCTGGGTGATGGAAAGGGGATAGTCGGCGCCGGCGAGGACGGCGACGCGGCGCGTGCGCATGTCCTCGTTCGACTGGTTGAAGCGGGCGCCGGAAATGCCGGCACGGCGTTCGTCGGCAATGCGCTGGAGCACGGCGGCGACGATGGCGAAGCGGCCGGCGGTCTGCGGGTCCGGCGCGGCGTTCTCGAAGCCGTCGGGATATTCCTCGGCGATGAAGGCGGTGGACAACCGTCCCTCGCGCCAGCGCGGGTGCTGCATCAGGGCGGCGCAGAAGGGCAGGTTGTGGCCGATGCCCTCGACCTCGAAACGGTCCAGCGCGTCGGCCATGGCGTCCACGGCCTTCTCGCGCGTCGGCGCCCAGGTGCAGAGCTTGGCGATCATCGGGTCGTAGAACATCGAGATCTCGGACCCTTCCGTGACGCCGGTGTCGTTGCGCACGACATGGTCGCCGTGGCGGCCTTCTTCCGGCGGACGGTAGCGCGTCAGCCGGCCGATGGACGGCAGGAAGTTGCGGTAGGGGTCCTCGGCATAGAGGCGGCTCTCGATGGCCCAGCCGTTGATGCCGATGTCGGCCTGCCTGAGGTCCAGCTTTTCCCCGGCGGCGATGCGGATCATCTGCTCGACGAGATCGACGCCGGTGATGAGCTCGGTGACCGGATGCTCCACCTGCAGGCGGGTATTCATTTCCAGGAAGTAGAAGTTGCGGTCCTTGTCGACGATGAATTCCACCGTGCCGGCCGACTGGTAGTCCACCGCCTCGGCCAGCGCCACGGACTGTTCGCCCATGGCCTTGCGGGTGGCCTCGTCGAGGAAGGGCGAGGGGGCTTCCTCGACGACCTTCTGATTGCGCCGCTGCACGGAGCATTCGCGCTCGTTCAGGTAGATGCAGTTGCCGTGGGCGTCGGCCAGCACCTGGATCTCGATGTGGCGCGGTTCGACCACGAACTTCTCGATGAAGATGCGGTCGTCGCCGAAGGAGGAGGCGGCCTCGGACTTGGAGCGGTCGAAGCCCTCGCGCGCCTCGGCGTCGTTCCAGGCGATGCGCATGCCCTTGCCGCCGCCGCCGGCGGATGCCTTGATCATGACCGGATAGCCGATCTCGCCGGCGATCTTCACCGCGTGGTCGGCATCGTCGATCAGGCCCATGTAGCCGGGCACCGTGTTGACGCCGGCTTCCGCCGCGATCTTCTTTGAGGTGATCTTGTCGCCCATCGCCTCGATGGCCTTCACCTTCGGACCGATGAAGACGATGCCTTCGCGTTCAAGGGCCTCGCAGAACGACGCGCGCTCCGACAGGAAGCCGTAGCCCGGGTGCACGGCCTCGGCGCCCGTCTGCCTGCAGGCAGCGATGATCCGGTCGGCCAGGAGATACGACTGCGCCGCGGGCGGGGGGCCGATATGCACGGCCTCGTCGGCCATCTTGACGTGCTCGGCGTCACGGTCGGCATCGGAATAGACCGCCACGGTGGCAATGCCCATCTTCTTCGCCGACTTGATGACGCGGCAGGCGATCTCGCCGCGGTTGGCGATCAGGATCTTCTTGAACATCAGGTTCTCTCCCCTCGTGGGCTGCGCTTGTTCGCGCCCGGAATTGTCGTGTTGGTGCAAACTGGTTTCATCACACCTCCAGCACGTCGGCGAAGGCCTCGGGCATGGTCCGGCGCGCCACGTCCTCATCGATCCTCAGCATGGCCTCGTAGGACTGCGGATCGAACGGGGTTTCGGCCGGCACGATCTCGCGGCCGAACAGCCAGTTGATGCGGCCGGCGTCGAGATTGCCCCGTTCGAAGGGCTCGCCGCCGAAATGGTGCCAGATCGCGTGGAGGAAGGCCGTGTCCGCCAGTTTCTCGATCTCCGCGCGGTCGTGGTTGCGGGCGCGCTCGAAGATGCGCGCCACGCCCTTCGGGTTGGCGCGGCGGATCGTGAACTGCAGACCGGTCCCCGGCAGGCCCGAGGGAAAACCGCGATGCTTCGTCATGTCAGGCAGTCTTGGCATCAGCGCCTCCTCACCGCGCGGCCCCTCACAGCGGAATGTTGTCGTGCTTCTTCATCGGCGTCTCGACCTTCTTGGTCTTGAGCATCTCGAAGGCACGCAGCACGCGGCGGCGGGTGGAATGCGGCATGATGACCTCGTCGATGAAGCCACGCTCGGCCGCCACGAAGGGATTGGCGAAGCGGTCCTCGTATTCCTTCGTGCGCGCGGCGATCTTCTCCGGGTCGCCCAGTTCGGAACGGTAGAGGATCTCGGTGGCGCCCTTGGCGCCCATCACGGCGATCTGCGCGGTCGGCCAGGCATAATTGACGTCGGCGCGGATGTGCTTGGAACTCATCACGTCGTAGGCGCCGCCATAGGCCTTGCGGGTGATGACGGTGACCTTGGGCACGGTCGCCTCGGCATAGGCGAAGAGCAGCTTGGCGCCGTGCTTGATGATGCCGCCGTATTCCTGGCTGACGCCCGGCAGGAAGCCCGGCACGTCGACCAGGGTGAGGATGGGAATGTTGAAGGCATCGCAGAAGCGCACGAAACGGCCCGCCTTCTTGGAACTGTCGATGTCGAGGCAGCCGGCCAGCACCATCGGCTGGTTGGCGACGACGCCGATGGTGGAGCCGTTCAACCGGATGAACCCGCACAGGATGTTCTTCGCATGGTCC
The DNA here is from genome assembly GCF_002727065.1 of Zhengella mangrovi. Lineage (GTDB taxonomy): Bacteria > Pseudomonadota > Alphaproteobacteria > Rhizobiales > Rhizobiaceae > Zhengella > Zhengella mangrovi. Next base: position 131,976 of record NZ_PDVP01000004.1, read on the forward strand.
TTCTGGACCTCGAAGAAATCGCCCTCGTCGGCGATCTTGGCGATCACCTCGTGCATGTCGTAGGGCTTGTTGGGATTGTCCGGGATGATGGTGTCGAGCGCCATTTCCAGGCGGTCCGGCGTGTCGGCGGTCGGCAGCACCGGCGGCTTCTCGCGCGAGGACAGCGGCAGGAAATCGACCATGCGACGGACTTCCAGGAGCGCTTCGACATCGTTCTCGAAGGAGCCGTCGGCAACGGAGGACTTGCGGGTGTGGGTGGAAGCACCGCCCAGTTCCTCGGCCGTGACGATCTCGTTGGTGACGGTCTTCACCACGTCCGGGCCGGTGACGAACATGTAGGAGGTGTCCTTCACCATGTAGATGAAGTCGGTCATGGCGGGCGAATAGACCGCGCCGCCGGCGCAGGGGCCCATGATGACCGAAATCTGCGGCACCACGCCGGATGCCTGGACGTTGCGCCAGAAAACCTCGGCGTAGCCGCCGAGCGAGGCGACGCCTTCCTGGATGCGCGCGCCGCCGGAATCGTTCAGGCCGATCACCGGGCAGCCGTTCTGGACTGCCAGGTCCATGATCTTGCAGATCTTCTCGGCGTGGGTTTCCGACAGCGAACCGCCGAAGACCGTGAAATCCTGGGAAAAGACATAGACCGGGCGGCCGTTGATCGTGCCCCAGCCGGTAACCACGCCGTCACCGGACACCTTGGTGTCGGCCATGCCGAAATCGGTGCAGCGATGCGTCTTGTACATGTCGTACTCCTCGAACGACCCTTCGTCGAGGAGGATGTCGAGGCGTTCGCGCGCGGTCAGCTTGCCCTTGGCGTGCTGGGCGTCGATGCGCTTCTGGCCGCCGCCGAGGCGGGCCTGTTCACGGTGCTTTTCGAGCTGGTCGAGAATGTCCTGCATCATGCGGCTCCCTTGTTGCGGATCCATGCCCATGCGGCCGGGAAAACGGCTGCCGCGAGCGCGGCCTTGAGAATGTCGCCATAGACGAACGGCCACAGGCCGAAGGCGAGGACGGGCTTGTCCCAGCCGATGATCGTGCCGAGCCAGGCCAGGCCCGGCAGATAGATCAGCGCGCCGGCAAGGAGGGCGGCGGCAAAGGCGGTCAGCGGGTGGCGATCCCAGCCGCGCCCGGCAAGCTGCCCGGCGACGACGGCGGCAAGCAGGTAGCCGGCGAGATAGCCGCCGGTGGGTCCTGCCATGTAGGCGAGGCCGATGCCCTTTTCCGGCGTGCCGGCGAAGACGGGCAGGCCGGCGGCACCTTCAGCGAGGTAAAGCGCGACGGCGGCGAGGCCGAGCCGCGGACCAAGCGCCAGGCCAAGGCCGATGACCACGAAGGTCTGCATGGTCATGGGAACGGGCCAGAACGGCACCTGGACCTTTGCCGACAGGGTCAGCAGCAGCGAGCCGGCAAGCGCGGCGAGGGCCGCACGGGCGAGGCTTTCGCCCCGGCCCCGGTGAAGGGCGGAAAACAGCGTCATGGCGATGAAGACTCCTCCGGACAATTCTTTCCGGTTGCATACGCCTTCCGGAGGGCTTCCGGCAGGGTTGAAATTGTGACAAAGTGAAAGAAGTAAAATTGTGTTTTGCAGAAAGCGAAATTGCGAACAATGCGCGCCAGGAAACTCTTCGCCGGGCGGAAGATCCGCGACATCCGCCTTCGCCAGGGGCTGACCCAGGCCGCTTTCGCCGGACAACTGGGCATCTCGACCAGTTATCTCAACCAGATCGAGAACAACCAGCGCCACCTGACGGCCGCTGTGCTGCTGGCCCTGGCAGAAAATTTCGCTGTCGATATCGCCTCGCTGTCGGAGAATGACGGCGACCGGCTGCTGGCGGACATGGCCGAAGCGCTGGCCGATCCGCTGTTCTCCGGCCAGCAGCCGACCTCGGCGGACCTGCAACTGGTGGTCCAGAACGCGCCGGGCCTGGCGCGGGCCTTCCTCTCCATGCACCAGGCACTGCGGCGGGCCGGCGAGCAACTGGCGGAACTGGACGACACGCTGGAGCGGGCCGGGGCCATGAGCGAGCCGACGCCCTATGACGAGGTGCGCGACTTCTTCCACTATATCGACAACTACGTCCACGAACTCGACCTGGCGGCCGAGGACCTGGCCGAGGGCATGAGCGGGCAGACCCGCAACCGGGTGCGGCTGATGGCCGACCACATCGAGCGGCGCCACCGGGTGCGGGTGATGATGAGCGCCGATCCGGCCGGCGGGCCGGCACCGATGCGCCGGTTCGACCCGGCCGCGCGGGTGCTGACATTGAACGCGCGGGCCGACGCGGCGACCAATGCCTTCCAGATCGCCCACCAGATCGGACTCTTGGAGCATGACGGCGCGATCCGCCAGATCATCGAGCGGGCCGACCTGCGCTCGGCCGATGCGCGCGCGGTCTGCCGGATCGGGCTTGCCAACTACTTTGCCGGTGCAGTGATGCTGCCCTACGGCCAGTTCGCCTCCGCGGCGCGCGAACTGCGCCACGATCTCGACCTCCTGGCCGACCGCTTCGGCGCCTCCATCGAGCAGGTGGGGCACCGGCTTTCGACACTGCAGCGGCCGGGCGCCAAGGGCGTTCCCTTCTTCTTCGCCCGCGTCGACCAGGCGGGCACGATCACCAAGCGGCACTCGGCGACCAAGCTGCAATTCGCCCGATTCGGTTCGGCCTGTCCGCTGTGGAACGTCCACCGCGCCTTCGAAACGCCGGGGCGCATCATCCGGCAACTGGCCGAGACGCCGGATGGCGCGCGCTATCTTTGCCTGGCGATGGCCGTTTCGAAACGGGCCGGGGGGTTCCGCGACCCGGTGCAGCGCCACGCGCTGGCGCTCGGGTGCGAGATCAGCCACGCCGGCGAACTGGTCTATGCCGACGATCTCGACACGGCCCGCGACGAGGCGTTCGAGCCGATCGGCATCTCGTGCCGCATCTGCGAGCGGCGCAACTGTCACCAGCGGGCAGTGCCGCCACTCAAGCGCAAGCTGACCGTCGATCATAACCTGCGCAACACCATCCCCTACGCTTTCGAGTAGGCGCCGGCCTGCCATGCGTCCTGCAATCCCGGGCGGGAAACCGGTTCCCGCTTTCGCTGGAATTGGCTTGTCCCTCGCCGCAATTCCGGCCGCGAAACCGGTTCCCACTTTCGCTGGAATTGCTTGTGGCAAACTTGTCTGCTGACAAGGGCGGAGGATTCGGCTAAGATTGAATTTCAATCGATTTAAACAGTCGTGGCCCCGATGATCGAAAACCCGAACCTTCTGCCCAAGCCCGAACCCCGGCCCGTGACCCCGGAGGCGCTCGCCAACGAGATCGTCGACAAGCTGACCTATGGCACCGGCAAGGATGCCAAGGCGGCGACGCGGCACGACTGGCTGACCGCGACGATCCTGGTCATCCGCGACCGCATCATCGACCATTGGATGGCCTCGACGCGGCGCGCCTACGCGGAAAATTCCAAGCGGGTCTACTACCTGTCGCTCGAGTTCCTGATCGGCCGGCTGATGCGCGACGCGGTCACGAACCTGGAACTGCAGGGCGCGGTGCGCCAGGCCCTGGCGCGGCTCGGCGCGGATTTCGACGTCCTGGCCGAGCTCGAACCCGACGCCGCGCTCGGCAACGGCGGTCTCGGGCGGCTGGCCGCCTGCTTCATGGAGTCCATGGCCAGCGTCGACATCCCGGCCTACGGCTATGGCATCCGCTACCAGAACGGCCTGTTCCGCCAGGAGATTTCCGACGGCTGGCAGGTCGAACTGCCGGAAACCTGGCTGGAACACGGCAACCCGTGGGAATTCGAGCGGCGCGAAAGCTCCTACGAGGTCGGCTTCGGTGGTTCGGTGGAGCCCGTCGGGCAGCGCACGGATGGCGAGATGGCCTATCGCTGGGCGCCGGCAGAGCGCGTGATCGCGACGGCCTACGATACGCCGGTCGTCGGCTGGCGGGCCAAGCGGGTCAACACCCTGCGGCTCTGGTCGGCCAAGCCGATCGACCCGATCCGGCTGGCCAGGTTCAACGCCGGCGACTACACGGGCGCGCTGGAGGAATCCAACAAGGCGGAAACGCTGACCCGGGTGCTCTACCCGGCCGACAGCCATATTGCGGGGCAGGAACTGCGGCTCAGGCAGGAGTTCTTCTTCTCCTCGGCCTCGCTGCAGGACATCCTGCGCCGCCATGTCCAGCAGCACGGCAGCCTGCGCAACCTGGCCGACTACGTGTCCATCCAGTTGAACGACACCCATCCGGCGATCGCGGTCGCCGAACTGCTGCGCCTGCTGATCGACGAACACGAATGGACGCTGGCGGATGCCTGGGGCGCGGCAAAGGCGGTGTTCTCCTACACCAACCACACGCTTCTGCCCGAAGCGCTGGAGAGCTGGCCTGTGCCGCTGATGGAACGCATGCTGCCGCGCCACATGCAACTGGTCTATGCCGTCAATGCCATCGAGTTGCGCCGGGCGCGCAAGAACGGCATGGAAGGCGACGTGATCTCGCGCCTGTCGATGATCGACGAGAACGGCGAACGGCGGGTGCGCATGGGAACGCTGGCCTTCCTGGGCTCGCACTCGATCAACGGCGTGTCGGCGCTGCATACCGACCTGATGAAGGAAACGGTTTTCGCCGACCTGCACCGGCTCTATCCCGACCGGATCAACAACAAGACCAACGGCATCACCCCGCGGCGCTGGCTGATGCAGTGCAACCCGGGCCTCTACGACCTGGCCCGCGAGGCGCTCGGCGACCGGATCATGGACGACGCCGAGGCGCTGGACGGGCTGGCGAAGCTCTCCGGGGATGCCGCCTTCCGGGACCGGTTCGCAGCGGTCAAGCGGGCCAACAAGGACCGGCTGGCGCGCCTCGTGCGCGACCGGGTCGGGGCGCGCATCGACCCGACGGCCCTTTTCGACGTCCAGATCAAGCGCATCCACGAATACAAGCGGCAGCTTCTCAACATCATCGAGGCGGTCGCGCTCTGGGACCAGATCCGTTCGCACCCGGAACGCGACTGGGTGCCGCGGGTCAAGCTGTTCGGCGGCAAGGCGGCGCCGAGCTATCACAATGCGAAGGTCATCATCAAGCTGGCGCATGACGTGGCGCGGGTGATCAACAACGACCCGGCAATCGACAACCTGCTGAAGGTCGTTTTCGTGCCGAACTACAATGTTTCGACGGCCGAGGTCATGGTGCCGGCGGCCGACCTGTCGGAGCAGATCTCGACGGCCGGCATGGAGGCGTCCGGCACGGGCAACATGAAGCTGTCGCTCAACGGCGCGCTGACCATCGGCACGCTCGACGGGGCCAACGTGGAGATCCGCGATCATGTCGGGGCGGAAAACATCTTCATCTTCGGCCTGAAGGCCGACGAGGTGGCGCAGCGTCAGGCGGGTGGCCGCGATCCGGCCGCCAACATCGCCGCTTCGCCGGAACTGGGCCAGGCGCTGGCGGCGATCGAGGGCGGGATCTTCTCGCCCGGCGAGCCGGACCGCTACGCCGATCTCGTCGCCGGGCTGCGCGCGCATGACTGGTTTATGGTGACCGATGACTTCGATGACTATTGCCGAGCGCAGCGTGAGGTGGATAGGCTGTGGCTGGAGCCGGAGGCATGGACGGCGATGGCGATCCTGAACACGGCGCGGGTCGGCTGGTTCTCGTCGGACCGGACCATACGCCAGTACGCCGGCGATATCTGGAACGTGCCGACGGACTGACACCGTCAGGCAGTGGAGGAGCAGGGGGGAAGCGAAGCGGATGACCGCCAGGCGAGACAAGACGGCCCGGAACAAGGGCCTGCCGTCCCTGTCCGACCGGGATGTGCATGCCATCGCCGAGGCCACGCATTCCGATCCGTTCTCCGTTCTCGGCCTGCACGAAACAGCCGACGGGTTCTCGGCGCGGACCTTCATTCCCGGCGCCGAGCGGGTGGCGGCGCAAACCCTGTCAGGCGATCCGGCCGGTGACCTGCAGCCGCGCGGCGAGGGCCTGTTCGAGGGACCGGTCAGCATCAAGGCCCGCCAGCCGCTGCGGTTCCTGGCCGAGGCCAAGGGGCAGAGTTGGACGGTGACGGATCCCTACACGTTCGGTCCCGTGCTCGGCCCGATGGACGATTACTACCACTCGGAAGGCTCGCACCTGCGCCTGTTCGACAGGCTCGGCGCGCATGTCATCGATCACGAGGGCGCGCGTGGCGTGCATTTCGCGGTCTGGGCCCCCAATGCGAAGCGGGTCTCCGTGGTGGGCCATTTCAATCACTGGGACGGGCGGCGCCATGTCATGCGGCACCGGCGCGATTCCGGCATCTGGGAAATCTTCGTGCCCGATCTTGGCCGCGACGAGCCCTACAAGTACGAGATCATCGGCAAGGACGGCCGGCTGCTTCCACTGAAGGCCGACCCGTTCGCCTTCCGCTCCGAACTGCGCCCGGCGACGGCTTCGGTCACCACCGATCCGCCGGTACACGAGTGGGGCGACGCGGACCACCGGGCCTTCTGGGCGAAGGCGGATGCGCGGCGGCTGCCGATCTCGATCTACGAGGTTCATGCCGGGTCCTGGCAGCGCGGCCGGGACGGCGGCTTTCTCTCCTGGGACGAACTGGCCGACCGGCTGATCCCCTATTGCGTCGAGATGGGCTTCACCCACATCGAGTTCCTGCCGGTTTCGGAACATCCCTACGATCCCTCGTGGGGCTACCAGACCACCGGGCTCTACGCGCCCTCGGCGCGTTTCGGCGAGCCGGAGGGATTCGCCCGTTTCGTCGATGGCGCCCACCGGGCCGGGCTCGGCATCCTGATCGACTGGGTGCCGGCGCATTTCCCGACCGACGCGCACGGGCTTGCCCGGTTCGACGGCACCGCGCTCTACGAGCACGAGGACCCGCGCAAGGGTTTCCACCCGGACTGGAACACGGCGATCTACAATTTCGGGCGCACGGAAGTAGCCGCCTTCCTGACCAACAACGCGCTGTTCTGGGCGGAGCGCTACCACGTCGACGGGTTCCGCGTCGACGCGGTCGCCTCGATGCTCTACCTCGACTATTCGCGCAAGGAAGGCGAGTGGATCCCGAACGAGCGGGGCGGACGGGAAAACCTCGAGGCGGTGGCCTTCCTGCAGGCGATGAACAAGGCCGTCTACGGATCCCATCCCGGCATCGTGACGATCGCGGAGGAATCGACCTCGTGGCCCAAGGTCTCGCAGCCGGCGCACGAGGGCGGGCTCGGCTTCGGCTTCAAGTGGAACATGGGCTTCATGCACGACACGCTGACCTACCTGCAGCGTGACCCGGTGCATCGCAAGCACCATCACAACGATCTGACGTTCGGCCTGCTCTACGCGTTCTCGGAGAATTTCGTGCTGCCGCTCAGCCACGACGAGGTGGTTCACGGCAAGGGATCGCTGCTGCACAAGATGGCGGGCGACGACTGGCAGAAGTTCGCGACGCTGCGGGCCTATTACGGGTTCATGTGGGGCTATCCGGGCAAGAAGCTGCTGTTCATGGGCCAGGAATTCGCCCAGCGCAGCGAGTGGTCGGAGGAGCGGTCGCTGGACTGGGATCTCGTCGACCACCACGCCCATGACGGCGTGCGGCATCTCGTGCGCGACCTCAACATGGCCTACCGGGCCTATCCGGCGCTGCATGCGCGCGATTGCGAGCCGGAAGGGTTCGAATGGCTCCAGGCCGACGACGCCGACAATTCGGTCTATGCCTGGCAGCGCAAGGCGCCGGGGCACAAGCCCGTCGTCGTGGTGTCGAACTTCACGCCGCAAATGCTGACAGGCTATCGTCTGCCGATGCCCGGCGACGGAACCTGGAAGGAAGTCATGAATACCGATGCCGCGATCTACGGCGGGTCCGGCGTCGGCAATCTGGGGGTGGTCACCGCCAAGAGCGGCGAGGCGCGGCTGACGCTGCCACCGCTCGCCACACTGATTCTCGTCCAGGCGGACGAGGAGACCTGATCGGGCCTGGGAGGAGGAAACCATGGTCGTTGAGCGCAATGCACCGCTGGCCAGAAATGCAATGGCCTACGTGCTGGCCGGCGGGAGGGGAAGCCGGCTGCACGAACTGACAGACCGGCGCGCCAAACCGGCCGTCTATTTCGGCGGGAAGACGCGGATCATCGATTTCGCGCTGTCGAATGCCATCAATTCGGGCATCCGCCGTATCGGCGTGGCGACGCAGTACAAGGCGCATTCGCTGATCCGCCACCTGCAGCGCGGCTGGAACTTCCTGCGGCCGGAGCGGAACGAGAGCTTCGACATCCTGCCGGCCAGCCAGCGCGTGTCCGAGCACCAGTGGTACGAAGGCACGGCCGACGCTGTCTACCAGAACATCGACATCATCGAGGATTACGGTGTCGAGTACATGGTCATCCTGGCGGGCGACCACATCTACAAGATGGACTACGAGATCATGCTGCAGCAGCACGTCAGCCAGAGCGCCGACGTGACCATCGGCTGCCTGGAAGTGCCGCGCGCCGATGCGACGGGCTTCGGCGTGATGCACGTGGACCACGACGACCGGATCGTCGATTTCGTCGAGAAACCGGCCGACCCGCCGGCCATTCCCGGCAATCCCGACATGTCGCTGGCCTCGATGGGCATCTATGTCTTCTCGACCCGGTTCCTGATCGAGGAGTTGAAGCGCGATGCCGCCGACCCGGAATCCAGCCGCGATTTCGGCAAGGACATCATTCCGCACATCGTCAAGAACGGGAAGGCGGTGGCGCATCGCTTCACCCAGTCGTGCGTGCGGGCCTCGACGGAAAACGAGGCCTACTGGCGCGACGTCGGCACGATCGACGCCTACTGGCAGGCCAATATCGACCTCAACGACATCCTGCCGGAACTCGACCTGTTCGACCGCTCGTGGCCGATCTGGACCTATGCGGAGATCCGTCCGCCGGCCAAGTTCGTTCACAGCGAGGAGGGCCGTGTCGGCCAGGCGATCTCGTCGCTGGTGTCGGGCGACTGCATCATCTCGGGGTCTTCGATCCATCGCAGCCTGCTGTTCACGGGAACCCTGGCACGGTCCTATTCGAAGCTGAGCGAGGCCGTCGTGCTGCCCGAATGCGTCATCGGCCGGCACGCGCGCCTGTCCAAGGTCGTGATCGACCGCGGCGTGAAGATCCCGTCGGGTCTCGTCGTCGGGGAAGACCCGGAACTGGATGCCAGCCGGTTCCGCCGGACGGCCAGCGGGGTCTGCCTCATCACCCAGTCCATGCTCGACAAGGCAGGTCTCATCTACGAATGAACGTTCTGTCCGTCACGTCCGAGATCTTTCCGCTGATCAAGACCGGCGGGCTGGCCGACGTGGCCGGCGCGCTGCCGCCGGCGCTGGCCCGCCACGGGGTCAAGGTGCGCTCGATGCTGCCGGCCTATCCGTCGGTCAGGGCACGGCTCGGAAAGACCAAGCCGAAGGCGGTGGCGCATTTCGACGCGCTCTTCGGCGGCAAGGCCGACCTGCTGGCCGTGCGCCACGGCGGGCTGGACCTGCTGCTGCTGGACGCGCCGCACCTGTTTGACCGCGACGGCGGACCCTATTCGGACCACTCCGGGAACGACTACAGCGACAACTGGAAGCGCTTCGCGGCCTTTTCCCTTGTTGCCGCCGCTGTGGCACAGGGCGCGGTGAAGGGCTACCAGCCGGACATCGTGCACGTCCACGACTGGCAGGCCGCGATGGTGCCGGTCTACCTGCGCCATTCCGGCAAGCCGCATCCCGCCACGGTCATCACAGTGCACAACCTCGCGTTCCAGGGGCAGTTCGCGCCGTCGGTCTTCAGCGAGCTTGGACTGCCGCCGCAGGCCTGGTCGCTGGAAGGCGTGGAATACTACGGCACGGTGGGCTTCCTGAAGGCCGGGCTTCACGCGGCGGATGCCATCACCACGGTCAGCCCGACCTACGCGCAGGAAATCCGCACGGCGGAATTCGGCATGGGCCTCGAAGGCCTGATCAACGGGCGTGCCGATGCGCTGCACGGGATCGTCAACGGCATCGACACCGAGATATGGAACCCGGAAACCGACGATGCGCTGGCCAAGACCTTCTCGGCGCGCACGCTGAAGGGGCGGAAGGCGAACCGCCGGGTGGTGGAGGAACGCTTCGGGCTGGACGGGGACAATGCGCCGCTGTTCTGCGTGATCTCGCGGCTGACCTGGCAGAAGGGCATGGACGTGCTGGCCGGCGCGCTGGATGAACTGGTCGCGATGGGCGGCAAACTGGCCGTGCTCGGCTCCGGCGACAAGGGGCTGGAAGGGCTGATGCTGGCCGCGCAGGCCCGCCACAAGGGCCGGATCGGCGTGGTCGTCAGTTATGACGAGCCGCTGTCGCACCTGGTGCAGGCCGGCTCGGACGCGATCCTCGTGCCGTCCCGGTTCGAACCCTGCGGGCTGACGCAGCTGTGCGGCCTGCGCTATGGCTGCATTCCCGTAGTCACGCGAACCGGCGGGCTGGCTGACACGGTGATCGACGCCAACCATGCCGCCCTCAATGCCGGCGTCGCGACCGGCGTGCAATTCGCGCCGCTTTCCCATGACGCGCTGGTTGCGGCCCTGGCGCGCACGATCGCGCTGCACGGGGACACGAAAACCTGGGCCACCATGCAGAAGCGGGCGATGGCGGCCGACGTCTCCTGGGATGCAAGCGGTCTGCGCTACGTCGACCTGTTCGCGTCCCTGATCCAGAAGGGAGCCTCCTGACGTGACCCTGACCATAGCCACCAAGCCCTTTGCCGACCAGCGGCCCGGCACATCCGGTCTGCGCAAGAAGGTCCCGGTCTTCGCGCAGGAGAATTACGCGGAAAACTTCATCCAGTCGGTCTTCGACAGCCTCGAGGGTTTCGCCGGGCAGACGCTGGTGATCGGTGGCGACGGCCGCTACTACAACGACGTGGTCATCCAGACCGCGATCCGGATGGCCGCGGCGAACGGCTTCGGACGGGTTCTGGTGGGGCAGGGCGGACTGCTCTCGACCCCGGCCGCCTCGCACGTGATCCGCAAGAACAAGGCGTTCGGCGGGCTGGTGCTCTCGGCCAGCCACAATCCCGGCGGGCCGACGGAAGACTTCGGCATCAAGTACAACATCTCCAACGGCGGGCCGGCGCCCGAGCGCATCACAGAGGCGGTGTTTGCCCGTTCCAGGGTGATCGACCGCTACCTGACGGTCGAGGCGGACGACATCGACCTTTCGGCCATCGGCCGGCACGAGGTGGCCGGCATGGCGGTCGAGGTCATCGACCCGGTCGCCGACTATGCCGACCTGATGGAAAGCCTGTTCGATTTCGATGCCATCCGGGCGCTGTTCGCCACCGGCTTCCGTGTCGTCATGGATTCCATGAGTGCGATCACCGGTCCCTATGCCCGCGAGATCCTGGAAAACCGGCTCGGCGCGCCATCCGGCACCGTGCTGAACGCGGTTCCGCTGCCGGATTTCGGCGGCCATCATCCGGACCCCAACCTCGTTCATGCGCGCCATCTCTACGACATGGTGATGAGCGCCGACGGACCGGATTTCGCCGCCGCGTCGGATGGCGACGGCGACCGCAACCTGATCCTCGGCAAGGGCATGTTCGTCACGCCCTCGGACTCGCTGGCGCTGCTGGCCGCCAACGCGCATCTCGCACCGGGTTATGCCAGGGGACTTGCCGGCATTGCCCGCTCGATGCCCACGTCGGCGGCGGCCGACCGCGTTGCCGAAAAGCTCGGCATCGAAATGCACGAGACGCCGACGGGCTGGAAGTTCTTCGGCAACCTCCTGGATGCCGGGCGGGTGACCATCTGCGGCGAGGAAAGTGCCGGCACCGGGTCCGACCACGTGCGCGAGAAGGACGGGCTGTGGGCGATCCTGCTGTGGCTGAACATCCTGGCCGTGCGGCGCGAGCCGGTGAAAGCCATCGTGGAAGGCCACTGGGCGGAATACGGGCGCAATTTCTACACGCGGCACGACTACGAGGGCGTCGAGAGCGACAAGGCGCAGGCCCTGATGAGCGATCTCGAGGCGCGGCTGTCCGGCCTGGCGGGGCAGGCCTTCGACGGCATGGCGGTGGAGCGGGCGGACAGCTTTTCCTATACCGACCCGGTCGACGGTTCGGTGGCGAGCAACCAGGGACTTCGGGTGTTCTTCGAGGGGGGCTCGCGCATCGTCTACCGCCTTTCCGGCACGGGCACGTCCGGCGCCACGATCCGGGTCTACATCGAGCGCTACGAGCCGGACGCATCGCGTCACGGGCTGGAGACGCAGGAGGCGCTCGCGCCCCTGATCCGGGCAGCCGACGCGTTTGCGGGGATCGTGGCGCACACCGGCCGCACCGCGCCTGACGTCATCACATGACCGGCAGCCGGCTGACCGGCACGGGAGCCCGTTTCGCGGTTCCCGCGCCGGATGCCACGGCGGTCCGGCTCTGCCTTTTCGACCGTCAGGGCCGCGAAACCGGGCGCCACGCCATGACGCCGGGCGACGACGGCTGGTGGCGGCTGGACATGGCCGGTATCGCGGCCGGCCAGGCCTACGGCTTCCGGGCCGACGGGCCGTGGCAACCGGACGCGGGCCACTGGTTCGATCCCGATCGCCTGCTGGTCGACCCGTGGGCAACACGCATCGACCGGCCCTACCGGCACGACGCGCGGCTGCTCGGGCGGGGGCGCGGCGCTGGCGGGGACACCGCCGGCCTGATGCCGAAGGCGATCCTGGAGCCGCAGGCCGGGGATGGCGTGCCGCCACCGGTCTCGCTCGCGCCCGGCGGGCTCGTCTACGAAGTGAACGTGCGCGGCTTCTCCATGCTCCATCCGGACATTCCGGCCGAGGAGCGGGGAACGCTGTCGGCTCTCAAGCATCCCTCGGTGATCGCGCACCTGCATTCCATCGGCGTCACGGCGGTGGAGCTGATGCCGGTGACGGCGTGGATCGACGAGCGCCACCTGCCGTCGCTCGGCCTGGCCAATGCCTGGGGTTACAACCCGGTGACCTTCATGGCGCTCGATCCGCGGCTTGCGCCGGGCGGGATCGGCGATCTGCGGGCCGTCAGCGATGCGCTGCGGGCCGCGGGCATCGGGGTCATCCTCGACCTGGTGTTCAACCACACCGGCGAGAGCGACGAGGACGGGACCATCCTGAGCCTGCGCGGGCTGATGGGGGCCCGCGCCTTCCGGCGCGACGCGCAGGGACGGCTGGTCAACGATACGGGCACCGGCAACACGGTCGCCTGCGACGATCCGGCGATCATCGGCCTCATCCTCGATTCCCTCAGGCATTTCGTCCTGGCGGGTGGCGTGGACGGGTTCCGCTTCGACCTGGCACCGGTGCTGGGGCGGACGGCAGAGGGGTTCTCGCCGGATGCGCCGCTGCTGCAGGCCATGCTCGACGATCCGGTGACCGGATCGCGCGTTCTGATCGCCGAACCCTGGGACATCGGTCCGGGCGGCTACCAGCTCGGCCGGTTCCCGGACCCGTTCCTGGAATGGAACGACGCCTACCGCGACGACATGCGCCGCTTCTGGCGCGGGGACAGCCACATGCTCGGACGCTTCGCCACGCGCCTTGCCGGCTCGCAGGACGTGTTCGGCGGGCATGAAAGCCGCGGCGTGAGCTTCCTGGCGGCGCATGACGGGTTCACGCTGGCCGACCTGGTGTCGCATGCGCACAAGCACAACGAGGCCAACGGCGAAGGCAATCGCGACGGCCACGACCACAACATCTCCTGGAACAATGGCACGGAGGGCGACAGCGACGACACAGGCGTTCGCTCGGCACGCCGCGCCGACGTGACCGCACTGCTCTCGACGCTGTACCTGACGCGCGGCACGATCATGCTGACGGCCGGCGACGAGTTCGGGCGCAGCCAGCGCGGCAACAACAACGCCTATGCGCAGGACAACGAACTGACCTGGATCGACTGGACGAACAGGGATGACCGGGTTCTCGCCCATGCCCGCGATCTGGCGCGGCTCCGGACACGGTTCCCGGCGCTGGCTGCGCCGGCATTCCTGACGGGAGCAGCAACCGCGGCCGGGATCGCCGATGTCACCTGGCTGCGGCCCGATGGCGCAGCCATGACCCCGGCCGACTGGGAAGCGGAGGACGGCAGCCAGTTGACCATGCTGCTGGCGACCGGTGCGCAGGACGAACCGCTGCTGGCCGTCTGCGTTAACCGCTCGCATGGCGACTCAACATTTCAGCTTTTGGTTGAAGAATGTCCGGAGGTCATTGCATCGACCAGGCAACAGGTCGCAGCGCGCCAAATCGCGGTGCTGGTGCTGAACATGGAGAAAAAAGCCTGGTCGTTGGTAGCAGGGGGCGGGATTGAACCGCCGACCTCCGGGTTATGAATCCGGCGCTCTCACCAGCTGAGCTACCCTGCCCCGTCGACCCGCCGCTGACATGCCAGCGGCTGTGAACGCGCGGATATAAGGGCGGGGTTGCGTCGCTGTCAAGCAAGGTTTTCCTTTCCTGGCGCATGTTTTTTTCGCGCGATGAGGGAAAGCGTGACCGGCGGACTTCCAAGCGGGGTTGAGTTCAACCCTGAGCGTCGATATGACAACTTCGTCACGAGTGGCCTGTGGCCGAAGGGTGGCGAAGAACAGAGCGACAGACGGAAGTTTCCAAGAATGGCGCCGCGCATAGCAGTACTCGGGTGCGGATACTGGGGCAGCAATCATATCCGTACCCTGAAGGGGCTCGGAGCGCTTCATGCCGTCTCCGATGCAAATCCTGCCAGGGCGGAGGGGTTCGCCGCCGAGAATGACGTCGAGGCCATCGCTCCCGACGACCTGTTCGGGCGCGAAGACATCGATGCCATCGTGATGGCGCTGCCGCCGCAGTTCCACGCCGAGATGGCCATTCGCGCCGTGGAGGCCGGCAAGGACGTGCTGGTCGAAAAGCCTATCGCGCTGTCGGTGCCGGATGCCGAGCGGGCCGTGGCCGCGGCGCGCGCACATGGCCGGGTCTTCATGGTCGGCCACGTGCTGCGCTTCCACCCGGCCTTCGAGCTGCTCAAGTCGCTGATCGACGAGGGCGAGCTGGGCGAGGTGAAATACATCCATTCGCACCGGCTGGGCCTTGGCAAGTTCCACACCGAGAACGATGCGCTCTGGGACCTGGCACCGCACGACCTGTCGATGATCCTCGCCGTGACCGGCGCGCCGCCGCTGGAGGTGCGCGGGGAGGGGGCGGCCGTGCTCGACCACCTGTCGGACTTCGCCCACGTCCACATGCGGTTTCCCGGCGGCATCCGCAGCCACCTGTTCTCCTCCCGCCTGAACCCCTATCGCGAACGCCGCCTGACGGTGGTGGGGACGCGCGCCATGGCGGTGTTCGACGACGTGGAGACCTGGGATCGCAAGCTGGCGATCTACCGCCACGCGGTCTGGCAGGATTCGGGCCAGTGGGCGTTCACAACCAACGAGCCGTCCTACCAGCCGGTCGCCGAAGGCATGCCGCTGACGCGGGAACTGCAGAACTTCATCCACGCCATCGAGACGCGCGAGGAACCGCGCACCGGTGGCGACGAGGCGATCCTCGTCCTCAAGATCCTGACCGCGGCGACCGTCAGCCACGACTGAGCCGGGGCATGGGATCCGCGCGCGCCCGGATGGTGCGGTTTCACCCGAAAAGCGAGAGCAGGCCGTGACCGCCGCATACGATGTCATCGGGCTCGACTATGCCAACCTGCGAAGACCGGATCCGCGCATTGGCGCGATGATCGACGAGGCACTCGGCGATGCGGAGCGGGTTTTGAACGTCGGCGCCGGATCGGGTTCCTACGAACCGGCCGGGCGGCTGGTGACGGCGGTGGAACCGTCCGTTGCCATGATCCGACAGCGCGCCGCTTCGGCGGCACCGGCCGTTGAAGCTTATGCCGAGGCCCTTCCTTTCGAGGACCGGTCCTTCGATGCGGCCATGGCGGTCAACACCGTCCACCACTGGTCGGACAAGGCCAGGGGCATGGCGGAAATGCGGCGGGTCACGCGGGGGCGCATCGTGGTGCTGACATCGGACCCGTCGTTCCGAGATCCCTGGCTGCTGGACTATTTTCCCAGACTGGCGACGCTTGACGACGCCCAGATGCCATCCATGTCGGATTACGCGCGCTGGCTCGGCCCCGTCGATGTCTTGCCCGTTCCCGTGCCGCACGACTGTATCGACGGGTTTCTCTATTCCTACTGGCGACGTCCGCACGCCTATCTCGATCCGGCGGTGCGCAGGGCAATGTCATCCTTTCACGCGCTGGGCGATGTTTCGGCCGGGCTCGAGCGGCTCGCCGCCGATCTCGACAGCGGCGCCTGGGCCGACCGCTACCACGCACTGCTGGACCTTCCCGACCGCGATGTCGGCTATCGGCTCGTCGTGACCCGCTGACGGCCCTGCGACCAGGCGTTCAGGTCCACGCAAGCAATTCATGGCTATTGTCGGCCTCGGAAGGGGAAAAGCCATGACCATCTCATCGATCGGTTCCTCGCATCGCCCGATGCCCGAGCGGACCAAAGCGGAAGCCGGGGACGCGACCAGCAAGGCGGCCAACAGCGTTGGCCACCAGGCCAAGGCGGCCATCGCGGCGGCCGGAAACCCGGACCTGCCATCCAACATCCAGGGCAAGGTTTCATCCGCGATTGCGCGCGGCATCGACTTCACGCCCCTGCTCGCCATCGACAAGACCGATCCGCTGCCTGCCGGCACCAACGAGACCCCGGCGGGCGAACCGGTGTCCGCCGAGGGCGCGTCTGCCGGAGAGGAAGCCGGTGCGGTGCCCGCTTCCGAATCGCCGTCGGCAGGCGAGACGGGCGCAACGGATGACGCCCAGATCGCGGCCGATCTCTTGGCCGGGTCTTCGACGGGCGGCGAAGAGACCTGATCTTTCCTGCCGTCCGGTCAGGGCCGGTCGGCGGTTCTCCCCGTCAATGCCCTGCACAGGGTTTCGATCATGTCGGCTGCCCCGTGCTTCAGCGGATCCCGGATGGCGTCGCCGAGCGCGAAGACGAGGACCAGTCCCAGCACCGACGCATGGATGGCCAGGGCCTCGCGCCGCGCTTCGTTCCGGTCTCCGGGCAAGTGCGCGGCCAGGGTCGCATAAAGGCTGTCGGTGACCGGGTGAACGTGGTCCAGGACGGGTCCGGCCTGACGCTTCGTCGCGGACGTTCGCGCGGTCTGCGGTAGAAGATACATCATGCGAAAGCGTTCGAGGTCGGTGAAATGGAATCCGGCGACCGCGATCACGAATGACCGGATTGCCTCGTCGCGGCCCGTCGCCGTTTCGAGGGAGGCAGTGGCCGCGCCGGCTTCCGCTGCAAGCCATGGCACGAACATGGCGGCCAGCAGCGCCGGCTTGTTCGGAAACCAGTACAGAACTGCCTGTTTCGATCGCCCGAGCTTTTGCGCGATGGCATCGAAGGACACGGCGTGCAGGCCGTTTGAGGCCACGATGTCGCGCGCGATCGAAAGGATGATTTCCCGCGTGTCTGATTCCGCCATCAGTCCCGTCCGTTGACAACTTACCAGCGGTAAGGTAATTGCTTACCATTGGTAAGTAAAGGTCGGATCGCGGCCAAGGAGCAGGGGACGTTCAGGGCCATGCTGAGTCTGGAGAACCCGGTTTTCGAAACCTATGTCATTGCTGCCGCGCTGATGGTGCTGAAGATCATGGGGCAGGGCTGGATGACGGTCTACCGGATGATGAAGAGCAAATCCGGCCTTGCCAGCCCCGAGGATGTCCGGTTCGGCCTGCTCAACAGGAGCCCCGGCGAGGCGCAACTCGCGGTCAACGATTACGTCGACCGCTCGCGGCGCATGCATCGAAACGACCTGGAGAATATCCCGGGCTTCCTGGCCGCCGGGCTGCTGTTCGTGGTCATCGACCCCGCACTGTGGCAGGCGCAGGTGCTGATGTACGGTTTCGTTGCCGCAAGGATGGCGCACTTCGTGGCCTATACGACGAAGCAGAGCCACGAGGTGCGCGCCACGTTCTACACGATCGGGTCACTGATCGTGATCTTCATGGCGCTTCGCGTTCTCTGGGCGGTTCTCGCCTGAGAGCGCCTCGCGCTCACACCGATTCCAGATGGCGGAGCATCGCCTCGGCGGTCTTCTCACGCTCCGAACGGGCGATGAAGCCGCCTCCGAAGACGCGGGCCTCGTTGCCGGGATCCGAATAGAGGACGCAGGCCTGGCCGGGCGCCACGCCCAGTTCGCCATCCAGCAGTTCCACTGTCGCGGTGCCGTTTTCCATGCGCAGCAGGGCAGGCGCTGGCGGGCGGGTGGACCGCACCTTGGCGTAGAGTTCCATGCCTTCGGACGGCAGCGCCGACAGCGGACCGTCGCCAAGCCAGTTCATGTCGCGCAGCCAGAGCTTGCGCGTCTCCAGCGCCTCGCGCGGACCGACAACGATCCGGGCGCGGGCCGGGTCGATGTGGACGACATAGAGCGGTTCGCCGGCGGCGATGCCGATGCCGCGGCGCTGGCCGATCGTGAAGCGCAGGATGCCCTCGTGGCGTCCAAGCACGCGGCCGTCGATATGGACGATCTCGCCCGGCTCGGAGGCCTCCGGCTTCAGCTTCGCGATGATGTCGGTGTACTTTCCCTGCGGCACAAAGCAGATATCCTGGCTGTCCTGCTTGCCGGCCACTTCGAGGCCCATGCTTTCGGCAAGCTCGCGGACCTGGGGCTTGGACAGGCTGCCCAGCGGGAAGCGCAGGTAGTCGACCTGCTCCTGCGTCGTGGCGAACAGGAACCAGCTCTGGTCGCGGTCGGCATCGACGGGGCGGTAGAGCGCCCTGTGTTCGCCGTTGACGCGCGAGCGGATGTAGTGCCCGGTCGCCAGCGCCTCGGCGCCGAGATCGCGTGCCGTCTGCAGCAGGTCTTCGAACTTGACGGTCTGGTTGCAGGCCACGCAGGGCACCGGCGTCTCGCCCGCCATGTAGCTTTCAGCGAAGGGATTGATCACCGCTTCCTGGAAGCGCTTCTCGTAGTCGAGCACGTAGTGGGGAATGCCGAGACGCTCACAGACGCGCCGGGCGTCGTCGATGTCCTGGCCGGCACAGCACGAACCGGGCCGGTGGGTGGCTGCGCCATGGTCGTACAATTGCAGCGTGACGCCGACGACATCGTAGCCTTCGCGTGCCAGCAGGCCGGCAACGACGGAAGAGTCGACGCCGCCCGACATGGCGACAACGATACGGGTGTCCTCGGGGCGTCCGGGAAGATCTAGACTGTTCATCGCATTTCCGCCGGTTTCAAGGGCCGGGTTCCATTCATTCAGCCCTATATAGGGCAAGCGACCGCAAAGCGCGAGGGCCATGGCGCCGGTTCCTTGCCGCGACTGGCCGGTCGGTGCACCGGCCTGCCGCAACGCCGGCCCATGCAGTGATTCGGTAAACAGCAATTTACCAAGATTACCCCAGCGTTACCTGTAGTTTAGGCTTTTTTTAAAGATGCGGCGGTAGTGTGTCCGAGTAAGGTCCTTGAGTTTGTGTAGAGAGTACAATGACCGATCTGGCGAGACCACGCGTCAAATATGTCATCGGCCCGGACGGGAGCCCCCTGACGATTGCCGATTTGCCCCCCACCAATACCCGGCGGTGGGTGATCCGCCGGAAAGCGGAAGTCGTGGCGGCAGTCCGCGGCGGTCTGCTGAGCCTCGAGGAGGCCTGCAGCCGGTATCGGCTCACGGTCGAGGAATTCCTGTCCTGGCAGGCTTCCATCGACGATCACGGCCTTGCCGGGCTGCGCACGACGCGCATCCAGCAATACCGACACTGATCCGAAAAGAAATCGCGTCTTCCAGAGGCCGGGTTCATTCGAACTCCGGCCTTTCGGCTGCCGGGCGCGGCCCTAGCGGTCGGCCAGTTTCGCGGCCGTTGCCGTCAGGATGACGGAAGCCGCAAAGCACCACAGGCCCGGCTTGGTGATTGCCGTCGCGAGGCCCGAGGTCTTGGCCGCGAAAACGACGATGGCCACCAGCAGCACATCCAGCATCGACCAACGCGACAGGCCATGTAGCCAGGACGGGGCCCGGGAGCCGGGGCCTTTCGCCGCGGCAATCTGCAGCAGCAGGAGCTTGGATGCCGGCGTGACGATGGAAAAGAGGGCGATCAGGGCTGCCAGCGCCATGTCGCCGCGCTGCCAGAGGCCGGTCACCATCTGCACCAGCGACGGTTCATCGGAAAAGACGATCAGGCGTTCGATCTCCACCAGCGGCAGGGTCACGCCGAGGACGAAGCTCGCGGTCGCAGCAAAGAGGCAAAGGGCAAGGGCGGTTCGCATGACACCGCTTTAGACGAGTGCGCGCGGAATGGAAATGAAGGATTGTCCGGAAGGAGACCCGGGGGCCGGGCCGGCCTGCGCGCGCCGGACGGCGGTTCCAGGCACAACAAAGCCGCCCGGGCGGGCGGCTTCATGACCTTGATGTTGCGGAGATCAGCCGATCATGGCGCGGCGGTTGCCGGCCGGTTCGCGCGACCTGACGTCGCGGTTCTCCAGCATTTCCGCCTTTCCCAGTTCAGACTCGGCTTCGGCGAGCGCTGCCTCGGCCGCATCGCGCTGGGATTTCAGATCGGACTGGGACGCCATGAGATTCTCGCGGCGCTGCCGTGCGGCCTTGGCGAAGGTCGGGTAGGCGAAATGCGACTGGTCGGTGATGCCGGCCTTCGTTTCTTCGTGGCCGATCTGGATTTCCAGCTCCGCCGCCTTGCGATCGAATTCGGCGATCATCATGTCGAGCTGGGCAAGCTGACGTCTTTTCTCGTTGACCTGGAAAAGCTTCAACCGGACCAGGTTATCGCGTGATTTCATGACTCGATACTCCACAACAAAACCACCCGGCCATATACACAAAGCCGGTCTTCACTCCGTCCGCAGGCGAAAGGACCGATTCGGGACCTGCTAATCTGCCCGTCCCATGCCGTCCCGGTAACCTTTCGTTTACGGGCATCATTAATCATAGAGGTCGGAACTTAAGGCGCGGTAAAAAAAATCTGTCGTCTTGGTTAAGGCCTGCAAGATGAGTCTTCTGAATCGCTTGGCGGAAAAAGTTAACGTTTCCCGGTTCGTCTCAGGTCACGGAAAATGAAGTTAAAACAGGTGGTTGGCTATTTTACTTTGCGTTGAAGTGGGTCACTTGCAAATCCGATTCGGATTTTGTTAACCATTTCATGCCAGCCTCCGGATCAGGCAAGGACTGTTCCGCTCGTCATTGGCGCCAATGCCTGATTCGGGTGCGAGAAGGGGATCGAAATGCGCGTTCTGCTTATTGAAGACGACAGCGCTACCGCACAGAGCATCGAACTGATGCTCAAGTCGGAAAGCTTCAATGTCTATACGACGGATCTCGGGGAAGAGGGGGTCGACCTCGGGAAGCTGTATGACTACGACATCATTCTTCTGGACCTGAACCTCCCCGACATGTCGGGCTACGAGGTGCTGCGGACCCTGCGTCTGTCGAAGGTCAAGACACCGATCCTGATCCTCTCCGGCATGGCCGGGATCGAGGACAAGGTTCGCGGCCTCGGATTCGGCGCCGACGACTACATGACCAAGCCGTTCCACAAGGACGAGCTGGTCGCGCGCATCCATGCCATCGTCCGCCGCTCCAAGGGCCATGCCCAGTCGGTCATCACCACGGGCGACCTGGTGGTCAACCTCGACGCCAAGACCGTGGAAGTCGGCGGCCAGCGCGTTCACCTGACCGGCAAGGAATACCAGATGCTCGAGCTCCTTTCGCTGCGGAAGGGCACGACGCTGACCAAGGAAATGTTCCTGAACCACCTCTACGGTGGCATGGACGAGCCGGAACTGAAGATCATCGACGTGTTCATCTGCAAGCTTCGCAAGAAGCTGGACGCGGCATCCGGCGGCCAGAACTACATCGAGACGGTCTGGGGCCGCGGGTATGTCCTGCGCGAACCGGACGACATCCGCGAAAGCGCCTGAGCCGTATCGCCTTTCCCCTTTTTGACACGCCATCGCGGCCCGCCACCGGCACAGACCGGCTGGCGGGTTCTGCATTTCCCGGCCGGGGCGGCGACGTGCGGATCCCTTTCGCGGCATGGACCCGGACGGCGCGGGCCTCTTGCTGCCGCGCGCAAAGCCGCGGCCAGGCTTTTTACGCCTGTTGGCCATACGAAACGGGAAACGGGGACGGGGGGCGCCGCCGGTCAGGCGGCGCGGGAGGGCTTCCGGGCCTGCCTTGCCTTTTCCACCTGCTCGAAGAAACGCGTCGTCAGGCTTTCGCGGTCGAACGGCTTGAGCAGGTAGCCGGCGGCACCGGCGCGCTTGGCGCGCATGATCGGGACGATGTCGAGCTCGTGCAGCAGCACGAGGATGACCGGCATCCGGTCGGCCTCGACCCAGCCCTTCAGGGTCGTGATGAACTCGGTCGGCGTGTAATCCGGCAGCGTGGCGTCCAGGATGATGTATTCGGGGAGCTCGGAACGGCACACGGCGAGGCCCATGGAGCCGTTCTCGGCTTCCAGGATCCGAAGCGTCTCGGACGACAGGATACGCTTTGCGACCTTTCGGATGACTGTGGAATCATCAACGATCAGGCAACGCTTCATTGTTGAGCCTCACTTCGGGCAATTCACCTATTCTTGTTTCCCCTGCCACGTTCAAGGCTAGGCCAGATAGGTAAACAACCGCCAAATGACGGCCGCAATTTTTCCGGATACGCGAATTCAACCTCAGGAGGCGGTCAGGACAACTTCTTCGCCGGTGGCGCGAATGTCGATCGTCATGCCGGCCTCGCGGGCGAGGAGAAGCGTGTAATAGGGCTGGACCGAGTGGGCGTCGATCGGCTCTGAGGGCGTGTTGCCGCCATGCAGTTCGAGGAACTTCGGCGGGACTCGGATCATCTTGCCGGTCGAGGTCAGCGTGAAGCGCGGGCTGGTTTCGAGGTCTTCCAGTTGCACGACGATCTTGCCGCCGCGCGGGATGGCGCCATTGGCGATCAGGATGAGATTGAGCAGGAGCTTGACCTTGTTCTTGGGCAGCAGGGCGCGGGCGCCGACCCATTCGAACTCGGGCTTCTCGTTGGCGATGAATGCCTTGGCTACCGCCTCGGCGTCGCCGGTGTCGATCTGCATGCCGGCCGAGCCGGCCGCGCCGAAGGCGATGCGGGCAAACTGCAGGCGGGCAGAGGCGTTGCGTGCCGAGGCCCGGATCAGCGCCATGGCATCCTCGTCGGCACCGCCCTCGTCGAGCAGTTCCAGGCCATTGTTGATGGCGCCGACCGGCGAGATGATGTCGTGGCAGACGCGGCTGCACAGAAGCGCGCCCAGATCAGTCGCGGAGAGCGTGAAAATATCCGCCATTGCTTAACCCCTTCCCGTCAAGAACCCGCCCCGCCTGCCGGATGCGAATCATCATTTTCATGCCGTCCAGAAGCGATACACAGCGTATCCGCCGCGGGCAAGGAAAGAGGGGGAAATGGCGGGTTTTTGCCACCGTAAGGCCATCATTCGCGGTCATCTTAATCATGCAAAAAGATTTGCGGCGCTAAGGTTCGACGCGCCGCAGGATGGGAAGGACACGGCCGCCGAACGAGCCGTCATCCATCCGACAGGACGGGTCATGCAGGATGCGCTCCGCACGGAGACGCAGGAAATGTGGAATTTCATGACAAGACAGTTTGCGGCGCGGCTGGCAGCCGCCTTGATGCTGGCCGTCGCGGCGATCGGATTCGCGGCGCCGGCACGGGCGGCCGACAATTACGGCGCCCAGGAAATCGTCGATGCGGGCCACCGCTTCTTCGGCTCGACGACCGGCGGCCTCGCGACGCTGGTGGAACGGATCTTCTCGCAGTACGGGCTGCCCAACGGCTACGTGCTCGGCGAGGAAGGGTCGGGCGCGATCATCGGTGGCCTGACCTACGGCGAGGGCGTGCTCTACACGAAGAACGCGGGCGATCACAAGGTGTTCTGGCAAGGGCCCTCGATCGGCTGGGATTTCGGCGGCCAGGGCTCGCGCACGATGATGCTGGTCTACAATCTCGACAATGTCGACGAGCTCTATCACCGCTTTCTGGGCGTGTCCGGTTCGGCCTATGTCGTCGCCGGCGTGGGCTTCCACGTGCTGAAGAACAACAGGCAATTGCTGGTGCCCATCAAGACCGGGCTCGGCGCCCGGCTCGGCCTCAACGTCGGATACCTCAAGCTGACCCACCAGCCGACCTGGAACCCGTTCTGACGGCGCGGTCCGCCGACCGTCATCCGGTCTGGCGGGCCATTTAACCTTAACCAGAGGTTGCCGGTCTTTCGGCTGGATTCAAACCCCGTAACCATGGCACGATGAGATCATGCGGGCAGGGCGCGGTGTCCTGCCCAGGGATGGGGATTCCAGTGATCGAGTCGGCCCTGTTTTTTGGTCTCGGGTTTCTGTGCGCGGGGTTCCTTGCCCTCATGCTGGCGCCGGCCGTCTGGCGCCGCGCCGTGGCGCTGACGCGCAAGCGCATCGAGGCATCCGTTCCCCTGACGCTCAACGAGATCGAGGCCGACAAGGACCGCATGCGCGCCGAATTCGCGATGTCGACCCGGCGGCTGGAAATGAGCGTCAAGGCGCTCAGGGACAAGGCGGCCGTGCACGTGGCCGAGATCGGCCGCTACCGCGACGAGATCCGCCGTCTCGGCGACGAACGCGACGAGAAGACCGCGATGGTGGCCGAACTGGAGTCGCGCGGTGCCTCGCTGCGCTCCCAGCTCGAGGCGCGCGAGCAGCAGCTGGAAGACGCGGCCGACAAGTTGCGGCGGCTCGACGCGAAACTGGAAGCCAAGGCGCTCGAATACGAGCGGATGCGCGAGCACGCCGAGGAGCTGTCGGTGACCTCGTCGGAGCAGCAGGTGGAACTCGTGGCCCGCGATGCCGACCTCGAGCGGCTGTCCGGCGATATCGACGGGCTCCGGGCGCAGCGGCGCGAAAGCGAGGCGCTGGCGCGCGAGCACGAGAACCAGGCCAAGTCGCTCCGCCAGGAACTGGCGGCAACGCTCAGCCGCCTTGAACTGGCCGAGAACAAGGTCGAAAGGCTGATGTCCACGGTTGCCGACCGCGAGGACAAGCTGGACCGGCGCGAAAAGGATATCGCGCGGCTGCGCGAGGAACTGAAAGCCAACCGTTCGCAGATCGACGAGGCGACGCGCGAGGCGGTCGATTCCCACGAGGAAAAGGCGCAACTGGCGGGCGATCTCGCTGGAATGAGCCTGCAGATGTCCAGCCTGCTCGAGAATGCCACGGGCGGCGAGGTGGAGAAGGCGGTCGGCCTGCTGGGCAAGGACCGCGAGCGGGTATCGCAGAAACTCGCCGAGGCCGAGGACCTGAACGAGCGGCTGCAGCAACAGATCGCGGCGTTCGAAAAGTCCAAGAGCGACGACTGGCAGGAACAGAAGCAGCAGAACGCGCTGCTGCGGGAGCAGATCAACGACCTGACTGCCGAGGTGGTGCGTCTCACCGCAGACATGGAAGGGCCGGACTCTCCCATCCATGCGGCGCTGGCCCGGCCGAGCCGGCTGCAGGAAACCGGCCTCGACACGGCGGCGGGCGACCGCGTCGTGAGCCTCGCGGACCGGATCCGCGTGCTGCAGAAGTCGGCTTCGGCCAAGGTGGACTAGCACGACCCTGGTGAAACGGCACGCCCCACCCGGCGTCCTCAGCTCTCCTCATCCCTGAAGACATGGCCGAGCGCGATGGCACCGGCGGTGGCGACATTCAGGCTGTCGAAGTCCCGGCGCATGGGGATGCGGACCGTTTCCAGCCGTGCCATGAGGTCCGACGGCAGGCCTTCGCCCTCGGTGCCGAGCAGGATGGCTGTCCGCTCCCGCGGCGCGATGTCACGAAGGCTTGTGCTGCCCGATGGCGAAAGGGCCAGCAACCGGTACCCCGCCGCGAGAACCGTGTCCGCCATGGCGCTTGCCGTTCCGGCCCGTGCGAAAGGAACCTTGAGCGCAGCGCCGACCGAGACCCGTATCGCCTTGCGGTAAAGCGGATCGCAGCACTCGTCGTCCAGCAGCACGGCATCGGCGCCGAAGGCGGCGGCATTGCGGAAGATGGCGCCCATGTTGTCGTGGTTGGCAATGCCGGCCAGCGCGACGATGCGGGAGGCTGCACCTGGCGGGGGCAGGATACCGGACGGGCTTTCGCCATCGCGGCGTTCGCCGAGCGCAAGGATGCCGCGATGGACCGGGAAACCGGCAATGGCGTCCATGACCTGGCGCGACGCGACATGGACGGGCATGGCCGGATCGGCCATGGCGAGCGTGTCTTCCATGCCCGCAAGGCGGTTTTCCAGGATGAGGGCCGAACGGGCGCGAAACCGGCGGGCGCCGAAGAGCACGTTGAGGACGACCTTGCCTTCGGCGATGAACAGCCCGTCGCGTCCGGCAAGATCCCGTTCGCGGATGTCGCGATAGGCGGCGATCCTTGGATCGTCCGGCGTTTCTATCCGGACGAGGTTCATCGCTTTCCGCGCGGCTTCCAGCGGGCGAGCAGCGCCGAGTTGGTCACGACCGAGACCGAGGAAAAGGCCATGGCGGCGCCGGCGAAGACCGGCGACAGGATGCCCAGCGCAGCCAGCGGAATGCCGATGACATTGTAGACAAAGGCCCAGACGAGGTTCTGGGTGATCGTCCGCTTGGTCTTCGCGGCGATGTCGAGCGCCGCGGGCACGAGCGTCAGGTCCGGGCGCATCAGCGTGATGGCGGCTGCCTCACGCGCCACGTCGGTGCCGGACGACAGGGCGATGCCGAGCTTGGCGGCTGCGAGCGCCGGTCCGTCATTCAGGCCATCACCGACGAAGGCGACCCCGCCCTTGCGGTTCGTGTCCATGGCCCGGACTGCGGCCACCTTCTCTTCCGGCGCCAGCGCGGCGCGAACGTCATCGATGCCGATTTCCCCGGCGACCCGGCGCGCCGCGGCCTCGTTGTCACCGGTCAGCATGACGGCCTCCAGGCCGGTTTTCCGCAGCCGGGCCACGGCTTCCGCGGCTTCCTTGCGGGGCAGGTCGGAGAAGGCGATGGCGCCGGCAAGCTGGCCATCGACGGCCACGCCGGCAGTGGTTCCCGCTGCCGGCAGGGCGGCAAACAGGTCTTGGGCGGCGGCTTCCCCGATGCCCTCCGCGGCCATGAGGCGCATGTTGCCGACCGCGACCCGCCTGCCATCGACCGTGCCGATCAGGCCCTGGCCGGCCCGTGCCGTGACACCGGAGGCCGGCTTCAGCGCGAGATTGGCGGCCTTGGCCTTGATGACCAGCGCCTCGGCGAGCGGGTGCTCGCTGGAGGCTTCGAGCGACGCCGCGAGGGTCAGCAGTTCAGCCGCGTTGATGTCCGTCCTGGCGACATCCGCCGGTTCGATGGCGGACACCTGGGGCTTGCCGAGGGTCAGCGTGCCGGTCTTGTCGAAGGCGATGGCGCCGACATGGCCCGCCGTCTCGAGCGTTTCGATGTCGCGGATGAGGATTCCGGCCCTGGCGGCCGCGCCGGTGCCGGCGGCAAGCGCGGTGGGCGTGGCAAGGCCGAGGGCGCAGGGGCAGGCGATGACCAGCACGGAGACCGCGGCGACAAGACCGCCTTCGGCATCGCCGGCGATCAGCCACCAGCCGAGAAAGGTGAGGGCGGCCGCCACGAGAATGACGGGCACGAAAACGGCGGAGATTCGGTCGACGAGGCGCTGGATCGGCGCATTGCCCTGCTGGGCCTCCTCGACAAGCTTCGTCATGCGCGCCAGCCGCGTGTCGGCGCCGACGGCGGTGACCTCGACCTCGACGGCGCCGGACCCGTTGACCGTGCCGGTGATGACGGGGTCGCCGGGCTGCCGCTCGACGGGGAGGCTCTCGCCGGTGACAAGCGATTCATCGACCGATGTGGCGCCCGAGCGGATGGTGCCGTCGCAGGGCATCTGCTTTCCCGGCCGGACCAGCACGCGGTCGCCCGGGCGAAGATCTTCGGCGGCAACCGTTTCGGGTCCGTCCGGGCCGATGCGCTCGGCACTTCGGGGCTGCAGCTTGCCGAGCGCCGCCAGCGCGGACGACGCGCCCTGGCGGGCGCGGGCCTCGAGATACTTGCCGAGCATGACCAGCGTCAGCACGACGGCGGCGGCCTCGAAGTAGAGATGGCCATGGCCGTGACCGGCAAGGACCTGCCAGAGCGACCAGGCAAAGGCCACGGTCGTGCCGATGGACACGAGAACGGCCATGTTGGCGCCACCGCCGCGAACCGCCGCGAAGGCTTCGCGGTAGAAGCGGGTTCCGGACACCGCCATGACGCCGGCGGCAAGGCCGGCCTGGGTCCAGGGACCGATCAGCGTTTCGCCAAGCCCCAGCATGGCCGGCGCCGTTCCGATGACGAGCGGGATCGAAAGGGCTGCCGAGACCAGCGTGCGCAGAAGCGTCTGGCGTTCCTCGGCGCGCCGGCGTGCCGCCAGCGCCTCGTCGGCCTCGCGCTGGCGGGCCATGTCGGACACGCGCAACTGGGCGCCGTAGCCCGCCTTCTCGATGGCCGCGACCAGGGCCTCGGGGCTTGCGTCGCCGGTGAAATCGATCGCGGCCCGTTCAAGCGCGAGGTTGACCTGCGCCTTCTCCACACCCGGGACGCGCGAAAGCACCTTCTCGACGCGTGCCGCACAGGCGGCGCAGGTCATTCCGGTGACGTCGAACTCGGCATGATCAGGGTGTGTCGTCATGACTCAGGCGTTTTCCGCCAGAGCGGCGTCGAAACCGGCATCCTCGACCGCGGCGATCATCGCGCCGGCCGCCGCGCCATCGTGGGAAACCGTCGCAAGGCCCGCCTCGAGATTCACGTCGACATTGGTGACAGAGGGAACCGATGAAAGCGCCGCGGAGACGGACTTGACGCAGCCGCCGCAATGCATGCCCTCGATGGTGAGTTTCGTCTGCATGAAAGGACCTCCTTTGTGTCTGGAGGCCGATATGGTGCTTCCAGCGACTGGAAGGTCAAGCCCTGGCCGGAAATATCCGGACAGGGCTGCTTTCGGTCAGTGGGTCAGTTGCTGCTCGTCATCCTGCATCATGGTCAGCAGGCGTGTCGCAAGCGGGCAGGCCAGGCGGTAATAGATCGTCTGGCCGTCGCGGCGCGTTGCAACCAGTCCCTGGCTGCGGAGCTTCGCGAGGTGCTGGGAGAGGGCCGACTGGCTCAGGTGAACCTTGTCGGCCAGCGCACCGACGGAAAACTCCGAATCCTCGAGCAGGCAAACGATTTCAATCCGCTTGGCGTTGGCAAGCACGGTGAGATAGGCCGCAGTTTCCTCGGCCTTCTGATAGACGTTGTTTAAAGACATATGCCCCGGTACCACCCGTTTCTAAAGGCTGTTTCCATTACAGGACCCCGGGGGCAAGGGTCCCAGTTCGCACACACAAAATTTAGAAAACACGAACCGATAATTTACGCAAGGGAAAATTGCATTGCCCTGCGGAGTGTTGTAAAAATCCGGTTAAATATTTGAAGTTATTGCCTTTTGAAGTTACAGTCATTTCGGCCTGAAATTGCATTGCTGTAACATTTTATGCCGAACTAGCCGTTGGCCATGCTGCGCAACGCCTTCTCCACCGCGTCTGTGGCATGCATCGATTCGGGAAAGGCGAGGCGCTCGGTGCGGCTGCCCCGGGCAAGGTCCAGTCCACGGGGATCGATGCCGGTCACGGTCCAGGACGATGTTTCCAGGCCGGCGGCCATGGCGGCAGCGCGGAGCAGCGTGGCGCCACGGCCGTTGAGCCAATCCAGCAGTTCCTGCTGCGCGCCGGCGAAGGCCCGGGCCGCCTCGGGCGGGCAGAGCAGGTCATCCCGGGCAAGCCGGTAGGCGCGGCCGAAGCCGCCGTTCAGGCTGGCCGATTGCAGGTCGAGCGCGAAGAAGGAGAAGTCCGCGAAACCGGCATAGAGCGTTGCCTTCGGGTTGGCGGCCAGATAGCGCCGGCGCGCGCTTTCCTCTTCCTCGCCAGGCGACCGGATGCGTCTTGCGCGGCAGGCCAAGGTGACCCGCGGGTGGGCGAGCGGGTCGCCCTTTCCCGGTTCCCCGACCAGGAGGGAGCATCGTCCGTCGGCCAGAAGCCCGCGCGTGTGTGCGGCCAGGGTCGAGACGAGGACAAGCGGCGTGCCGTCGACCGCGGTGGCAAGGCCGACGCGGCTGACCGCGGGGCCGCCCGTTTCCGGGTCGAGGACGGCGAGCGCCGCATGGCGGGCGGTCCGCACCAGCCTGTCGACAAGCTGGCGGGACTCGTCATCGGCCGGCCGGACCGGGTCGCGCTTCTGGTCGGTCATGGTCGCATCGCCCGCCTGCAGGGCAGCACTGCGCCTTGCAGGCGGGACGTTCCCGGCTCAGCGCGGGGCCATGCGGATGGCGCCGTCAAGGCGGATCGTCTCGCCGTTGAGCATCTGGTTCTCGACGATGTGGACGGCCATGGCGGCATATTCGGCCGGGTCGCCGAGGCGCGGCGGGAAGGGGACCTGCTGGCCGAGCGAGATCTGGGCCTCTTCGGGAAGCCCGGCCATCATCGGGGTCTTGAACAGGCCCGGCGCGATGGTCATGACGCGAATGCCCGAGCGGGACAGGTCGCGGGCGATCGGCAGGGTCATGCCGACGACGCCGCCCTTGGACGCCGAGTAGGAGACCTGGCCGATCTGGCCATCGAAGGCGGCCACGGATGCCGTATTGACGATCACGCCGCGCTCGCCACCCTCCAGCGGGTCCATGTCCTGACACTTCTCGGCCATCAGCCGGATCATGTTGAAGGTGCCGACGAGGTTGACGTTGATGGTGCGCTGGAAGACCGCGAGGTCAAGCGCGCCTTCCTTGCCGACGGTCTTGCCGACAGTGCCGATGCCGGCGCAGTTGACGAGGATGCGGGGCCAGTTGCCAAGCTGCTCGTGGACCTGCGCCATGGCCGCGACGCCGCTCTCGGCGCTCGACACGTCGCAGTGAATGGCGGCACCGCCGATGTCGGCCGCGACGGCCTCGGCGCCCTTCATGTTGACGTCAAGGCACGCCACCCTGGCTCCCTTGGCGGCCAGGGCCCGGGCGGTGGCTTCGCCAAGACCGGATCCGCCGCCGGTCACCGCGGCCACAACTCCATTGATCTGCATGGTGTCTCCTCCAAAGGCGATCAGAATAGTTATGCTATGTAACAATGGGATTGTAGGACGGACCGGGCGGCTCTTGCAATGGCCGAGCGGCCAGATGCCCCGCCTTTGTTCGGGGCTTCCATCGTGCGTGGAAGAATCGCTAGCAGATCGAGCGGCACGTCGTCCGCCACCTGCCAAGGTCAGCCGGATTGCCGCCGGGCGATGAGAAATGCCGAATAGCCGCCGAGGAGTGCAAAGCAGGCGATCCCGATGGCAGATGCGATCAACATCGGCACGTCCACGGGCAACCCGAAGGTTTCCCGACCTTGAGTCGTTTCCACTATGCGCCAGACAACTCCAATGACGGCAACAGCCGCGATTCCCAGTTGGTTCTGCTTCGTTCCTGCAACTGCGGCAAAAACGACCGCCAACCAAGTCGACGTGTCGTGAAGCAGGCCGGCCACCGCCCCTGCCAACAAGGCCGGATCATCCATCGTCACAATCCTCAATTCTGCGGGAAGCAATGGCGTCCCGACGAGTCCGCCGCCGGTTGCTTCGCATCTCAAACGATTTTCACATGGCAGAGGATGGATTCGTCACCACCGCAACAGGCTGGTTGAACGTCACGCATCGCGTGCCCCCTGGGTTCGGTGCCGGAAGTCTCGAAGCATGACAGCGATGAGAGGGCTGCGGGCATAATCAGCGGGTTGCTGCCAGCGAGCAAAGCCGGCAACAGCCAGAAATTGCGGCCCATCCCATTTCCCCTATTTTCACTTCCTGCACACGGCCCTGCATTAAACACGCCTGACGTGTTTGTGGAGTCCGGAAATGCAAGTAAAGCATGTGATGCCCGAGGCGCGCATTCGTGTGCGGGCGAACCATGCCTGGCAGACGTGCCATGCACGTCCATCTTTGCCGCAGGTTCCGGGGTGCGGTCAGGTCTTGTCGGCGGGAGCGGATCCGAGGCTGTCGCTTCGCTGGTAGCGGGCGATGGCCGCGACGATGGTCTCCGCGTCGACTTCGCCGATGACCTTGCCGCGCTCGATAACGCCGAAGACGCCCTTGCGGCTGGCTGCCAGGTCGATCAGCTCGCGAAGCCCGGTCTGGGGCGTCACCGTGCCGGCGGCGGCCTGGCCGGACTGGCTCAGGCCCGGACGCATGACATCGCGCGCGGTCAGCACCGAGACCGGGTTCATGTGGGCGACGAAATCGGAGACGTAGTCATTGGCCGGCTTGAGCAGGATGTCCTGCGGCGTGCCGCACTGGATGATGCGTCCGCCCTCCATGATGGCGATCCGGTTGCCGATCTTCATGGCCTCGTCGAGATCGTGGCTGACGAAGACGATCGTCTTCTTCAGGCGCGACTGGAGATCGAGCAACTCGTCCTGCAGGCGGTTGCGGATCAGCGGGTCGAGGGCGGAGAAGGGCTCGTCCATCAGCAGGATGGGAGCGCCGGTGGCAAAGGCGCGGGCAAGGCCGACGCGCTGCTGCATGCCGCCGGAGAGTTCGGCCACCTGGCGGTCGGCCCAGGCGGAGAGGCCGACGAGTTCCAGCTGGGTTGCGACGGCGGCTTCGCGTTCGGCGCGCGGCAGGCCGGACAGTTCCAGGCCAAGGCCGACGTTGTCGGCGACCGTGCGCCAGGGCAGGAGGGCGAACTGCTGGAAGACCATCGAGACGTGGTGGGCGCGGATCTCGCGCAGCGTCTTCTCGTTGGCCGCGCGCACCTGTCGCGGGGCGTCGTCGCACCACACGGTCACCTCGCCGCGGGTGATGGGGTTGAGCCGGTTGATGGCGCGGAGAAGCGTCGACTTGCCGGAACCCGACAGGCCCATGAGGACAAGGATCTCGCCCTTGGCGATGTCGAGGGAGCATTCGTGGACGCCGAGCACCTGGCCGGTCTGTTCCTGGATCTCGGCCCGGGTCATGCCCTTGTCGGCAAGCGCCATGGCACCTTCCGGCTTGTCGCCGAACATGATGCAGACGCGGTCGATGCGGATGGCAGGATGATCGCTCATTTTTCGCGCCCCGCGCGGAACATGCGGTCGAGCAGGATGGCGACGACGACGATGACGAAGCCGGATTCGAAGCCGAGCGCGGTGTTGACGGTGTTGAGGGCGCGGACCACGGGGACGCCGAGGCCATCGGCGCCGACGAGCGCAGCGATGACGACCATGGACAGCGACAGCATGATGGTCTGGGTCAGGCCGGCCATGATCTGCGGCACGGCCCAGGGAAGCTCGACCTTCCAGAGAAGCTGCCGGCGCGAGGCGCCGAAGGCCTGCCCGGCCTCGAGAAGCTGCGGCGGCGTGGACGAGACGCCGAGATGCGTCAGACGGATCGGCGCCGGCAGAACGAAGATCGCCGTGGCGATCAGGCCCGGTACCATGCCGATGCCGAAGAAGACGATCGCCGGAATGAGATAGACGAAGGTGGGCAGGGTCTGCATCAGGTCGAGCAGGGGGCGCAGGGCGGCATAGAGGCGCGGTCGATGGGCCGCGGCGATGCCGATGGGAACGCCTACACCCATGCACAGGATGCAGGAGGAGACGACCAGCGTCAGCGTCTCCAGCGTTTCACCCCAATAACCCTGGTTGATGATGAAGAGAAAGCCGGCGGCGGTCAGCAGCGCGACCGAGACCGAGCGGCGCAGGGCATAGGCGAGCGCGACGAAGACCGCGGTGAGCACGAGCGGATGGGGCCAGGACAGGACGGCCAGCAGGCCGTCAATCAGTCCGTCCATGATCCGGGCGAGGCCGTCGAAGAACCATCCGAGATGGTCTGTCATCCAGTCGACAACCATTCTGGCGGTGCGGCCGACCGGAATCTTGTTTTCCGTCAGGAATTCCATGGTTCCGTCTTACCGGTAGGGGATGGGAGACGGGCCCGGCCGAGGCCGGGCCCGGCGCCGATCACATGCCCAGGGCCGACTTGACGGCAGCGGCGGCATCGCCGCCATCCTTCGTCGTGACGCCATCGAGCCAGGACATGACCATGTCCGGATGACCCTTCATCCAGGCCTTGGCGGCGTCCTCCGGCTTCTTGTTGTCATCCAGGATGGCACCCATGATCTCGTTTTCCATGGCCAGCGAGAACTTCAGGTTCTCCAGAAGCTTGCCGACGTTGGAGCATTCCGAGACATAGCCGGCGCGGGTGTTGGTGTAGACCGTCGCGCCACCGAGGTTGGGGCCGAAGTAGTCGTCACCGCCGGTCAGGTAGGTCATGTTGTAATTGGCGTTCATCGGGTGGGGTTCCCAACCGAGGAAAATGATCGGCTCGTCGCGCTTCGAGGCGCGGCCGACCTGGGCCAGCATGCCCTGCTCGGAGGATTCGGCCAGTTCGAAGCCGGAGAGGCCAAAGGCGTCCTTCTCGATCATGTCGAGGATGAGACGGTTGCCGTCATTGCCCGGCTCGATGCCGTAGATCTTGCCGTCGAGCTCGTCCTTGTGCTTGGCGATGTCGGCGAAGTCCTTGATGCCGAGATCGGCGCCGGCCTTGTTGGTGGCCAGCGTGTATTTCGCGCCTTCGAGGTTCTCACGCACGGTGTCGACCGAGCCGTCCTCGCGATAGGGCTTGATGTCGCCTTCCATGGTCGGCATCCAGTTGCCGAGGAAGACGTCGATGTCCTTCTTCTTCATCGAGGCATAGGTCACCGGAACGGAGAGGACCTTGATGTCGGTTTCATAGCCGAGCGCCTTGAGAACCTCGGTCGTCGCCGCCGTCGTCGCGGTGATGTCGGTCCAGCCGACGTCGGAGAAGCGGACGGTCGAGCAGCTGTCCGGTTCGGCGGCAAGGGCCGGTGCGGCGACGGCACTGGCGGCGAGCAATGCAGCGGCGAGGATCATTCGCATGGTGGTCTCCCATTTCCTGTTCATTGATGGCGCGCACTATTACAGAAGCTTGCGCGCTCGGTTAAGTTTTTTACCAACCCGCCACAAACGGGCGCGATTTGCAAGTCGTTATTGAACGGCTATTCAAGATACGGCGATGACGAACGGGAGAAAGCGGTGCCCAAGGTCGGGATGGAGCCCATCAGGCGCAGGTCGCTGATCGAAGCGGCGATCGCCGCGATTCACGACAAGGGATCGCTCGACGTGACGATCAGCCAGATCGCGCGCCATGCCGGCGTCAGCCAGGGTCTTGCGCATCATTACTTCGGGTCCAAGGAAGGCCTGCTGCTGGCGGCCATGCGCCACCTGCTGTCGGAATACGGTGCCGCCGTGCGGCAGGCGCTGGCCGGCGCCGGAACCGCGCGTGAGCGCGTGTCCGCCATCATCGCCGCCTCGCTCGCGCCGGAGCAGTTCCGGCCGGAGACGGTGTCGGCGTGGCTGGTCTTCTACGTGCATGCGCAGGGCTCGGAGCCGGCGCGGCGGCTGCTTGCCGCCTATCACGGCCGGTTGCGCTCCAACCTGCTCGATGCCCTGCGCCCGATTTCCGGAAAGCGGGCCGGCGAGATCGCCGAGGGCGTGGCGGCGATGATCGACGGGTTCTATATCCGGGCGGCTCTGGGCGCGCTGCCCGAAACCGCGCTTCCGGCGCAAGTGATGGTGGAAACCTACGTGGACAGCATGATCGGCGCGGAGCCTCGGTGATGGCGAAACTCTATTTCCACTACTCGACGATGAACGCCGGCAAGTCGACGCTCTTGCTGCAGGCGGCGCACAACTACCAGGAGCGGGGGATGACGGTCATGCTGTTCACCGCCGCCCTCGACGATCGCGCCGGGCTCGGGCGGATCGCCTCGCGAATCGGCCTTGCCCGGGACGCGGAACGGTTCGCCGACGGCGACGACCTCTTCGAGCGGGTGCGGCAGCGGCTGGAGGATCACGGACCGCTGCATTGCCTTTTCGTCGACGAGGCGCAGTTCCTCGCCCCTGAACAGGTGTGGCAACTGGCGCGGGTGGCCGACCGCCTGGACGTCCCGGTGATGGCCTACGGGTTGCGGACCGATTTCCGTGGTGCGCTGTTTCCAGGGTCGCGGGAACTGCTGGCGATCGCCGACGACCTGCGCGAAGTCCGCACGATCTGCCGCTGCGGCCGCAAGGCCTCGATGGTGGTGCGGCTGGGACCCGACGGCAAGGTGATGCGCGACGGCGCGCAGGTGGTCATCGGCGGGGAGGAGCGCTATGTCTCCCTGTGCCGACGCCACTGGGAAGAGGAAATGGGGCGCTGGAAGGCCGAGGACCTGGTCGGTTTCACCGGCAACTGAAGCGATCCGTTTGATGAGCAGGCGCTGCAATTCCTGCGGGAAGAAATGCCCGTCTACTGCCAAAATGTCTCATGGCGTTTTATCGCATCGCGTGTAAGGTGCGCGGCGAAGGACGACCGAAAAACCCCGCAAGGAGGAAACCATGAAGATTCGTACCGCACTTGGCCTTTCCGTTGTCGCCGCGATGACGGCGCTCGCCATGCCTGCCCACGCCGATGGCGACGCGGCGGCCGGCAAGAAGGTCTTCAACAAGTGCAAGGCCTGCCACGACGTGAAGGGCAAGAACAAGGTCGGACCGCATCTCGATGGCGTGATCGGCCGGACCGCCGGCACCGTCGAAGGCTTCAAGTATTCCGACGCCATGAAGGCGAAGGGCGCGGAAGGGCTTGTCTGGAACAACGACACCCTGGCGGAATACCTGAAGGACCCCAAGGGCTACATCCCGGGCAACAAGATGGCGTTCGCCGGCCTCAAGAAGGACGAGGACGTCGCCAACGTGATCGCCTACATCGATGCCGAGCAGTGATCGCAGCGACAGGCTGTGACGCCTGTCACGGGCGGGGCGCGAGCCCCGCCCTTTTCTTTTGCCTTCGCTCCCGGTCAGTCTTTCAATCCATGGGGGTCATACCTATAGTCTATGCAATCGCGGCACCTGCCAGCCTTGAGGGGAACATTCATGGCCCAGCTTCAGAACTTCGACCAGGAAATCGAACGGACCCGCCAGCAGGTGGAGAGCATGCGTTCGAAGATCGAACAGTCCGGCGTCATCCTTGAAAAATTCGCCAAGGCGGATGCCAAGATCGGCGAACAGGACTTCGATATCGAGAACGCGCGCATCCAGGACGTGCTGAAGCAGCAGAAGACCATGGAAGGCAATATCGCCGACCTGATCATCGGGCTGGAGGATGCGACCAACGTCTTCGGCGCCGAGTTCGAGAGCATGAAGAGCTACACGGGCTGGGAGAAGTTCATCGGCATCTTCTCCAAGCAGAACATGCAGCGCATGCGCACCGAGCGCGTCCGCAACATGTCGCTGGCCGGAAACCTTCAGGAACTGCTTTCCAAGTCCGACACGATCGTCGGCATCCTGAAGAGCCAGAAGCAAGTGCTCGACAGCCGCTACACCACCTCGGAAACGAGCCTCAAGCAGGTGCTGGAGCGGCGCAAGGACGCCATGGCGCGGCTGGAGGAAACCCAGAAGAAGATCATGGAACTCAACCCGATGCTGCTCGACCTGGAAAACCAGATCGCGGCATCGACCGACCAGAAGACGCGGACCTCGCTGGAGAGCGAGCGTTCGAAGCTGGCGACCGAGTACAACGAGGCGCAGGCCAAGGAACAGGAACTGCTGGCCGAAAGCCAGACGCTTGAACGCTACACCTCGATGTTCCAGACCTTCGTCGACTCGCTGAACAACCAGAAGGCCGCCCAGCAGACGCTGATCAACAAGCTGACGATCGATACCGAACAGCGCATCGTGCTCTACAAGGCGCTGGAGGATTCGCTGAAGACGGCCGCGCAGCAGGACGTCGCGCACAAGATCAATACGCTGGGCAGCCAGGTGGACAACACGGCGGAAGAGACCATGGCCGGCATCGGCGCGGCGGCGCAGAAGCACATCGGCGACCTGCTGGAGATGCACGAGAAGAACATGGTCGTGACCGCGGACATCCAGCGCCGCAAGAAGCTGGCCGACGAGGATTTCGCACGGCGGTTCGACGAGGTCATGCGCAAGCACAATGCGGCGGACTACGTGAAGCAGGGCTGACGCGACGGAGGGCATGGGGGCCATGGCCGACATCGCCGACACGCCGGCGGAGCGTTACTTCACCGCCATCCGGTCTGCGCTGGAAGGGCTCGACACCTTCCTGCGCGACGATTCCTCGCCCCTGTACCGTCACGGAATCGTGGCAGACGTGCTGGTGGAATATCTCGCCCGCCTGGAGACGTCGTTCGACTGCTGGCGCAACCGGCTGGGCTTCGCCGACCGGTTCCGCATCAGCCGGGCCGAGAGCGGGTACCCGGTGTTCCAGAACGTGCTGGAACTGGAAAACGACAAGGCACGGGCCGGCGAGCGGCTGGCCGCCATTCCGCAGGGCGACGAGCTTCGTTCCGAGATGGCCGACTTCATCCTGCGGCACAAGGCGATGCCGACGGCGCTGCAGCAGTCGATGGCCGAGCGGCTCTACCTGGAAAGCCTGAAGGACGGCCAGGTGTTCTCGCCGCTGGTGCTGCCGCGCACGATCCGGGTTTCGGTGAACCCGAAGGCGATGCGGCCCTATTACCTGGTTCACTGGGGCGCCTTCGACGGGACCGCCAACCTGCCGATGGTCTACATGGCCGCGGTGGAGGACAGTTCGGACGCCATGGTCCGCGACCTCGTCGACAGTAAGGGCAAGCTGCGCAAGGACGTGCCGATTCCGCTCCCGGTCGAAGGCCTCCTGAATCCGGACCTGGCCCATGCCTTCGACGATTTCTGCGCCCGCAATTCGGCCTATTCGCTGTCGCCGGCGACGATCGCCACCAACATGGACAAGGATTTCGACACGCTGCACCCCAAGCAGGTTCGCCGGATCGTGCTCGGACCGTTCTACTCGGCCGGCATCACGGAGAACAATTCCATCGTGTCCGACGTACTGTCCAAGGTGTTCAAGCCGGAAAACGCGTGGCTGCTGACCTGGACGATCCAGGAGGTCCAATCGAAGGCGGAAGTGCCGGGCGAGCGCGGGTTCTGGTCCTCGACGCCGGCGCGGCAGGAATTCCTGATCGACACGGACGACCTGGAAGCCGCGCGCATGGGCGTCTCGGCCTACGAGAAGCACGCGCTGCTGCCGCACGAAGCCTACCAAGCGCTCTACGCCGCCGGAGAGGCGCAGAAAATCTTCAATGGCTATACGGTGCACACCATCGCCGGCGGGCAGGTGATCTCCGATGTTTAAGGACATGCACTGACATGGATACCGGCCTGACCACGATTCACGAAGACGACATTGCCAAGCACCTGTCGACGGCGCAGAGCTTCGTCACCCGCATGGTGGTGATGGAGGATGGCGGCGGCCGGTCCTCCACCGCGCTGGCGGGTACCGGTCGGCGGTTCGTCTCCACCGTTTCGACGGGCGGGGCGCGGCGCACGCGCGAAGTGGAACTGACGCGCACGATCCAGTCGATCGGCAAGGGTGACGAACTGCTGTCCATCCCGGCGCACACGCTGCTGTTTCGTGCCCGGCGGGGCCTGGCGATCGCGCTGGCGGTCGGCGACGTTTTCGCCCAGGGCTCGGCGCTGGAAAGCCTGCAGGCGCAGAACCGGCGGGCGCCGCTCGAAGGCGCGGAGGCCGGCGAATTCCGCCAGCTGATGAACGCGCAGGCCTATGTCGCGGCCTTTGCCTTTGCCTCCTACCTGTCGCAGCTGATCGACGGGTCCGACGAGCCGGCCAATGACGTGGAGGAGCCGGACTTCCTGTTCGACACGGCGCAGGACGCGCTGAAGGCCATGGTGGCAGGCCTCGACAAGGCGATTGCCGGTGCCGCCGACGACGCGGTGATGACGGCGCGGGCGAAGGGCTTCGCGCGGGTCGCCCTGGAAGGCCTGATCGCGCGCAAGGGACGGTTCACCGGGCTCGGTCCGTTCGAGGACGTGCACCTGCGCATCGAGTCCGACGACTTCACGCTCAACGGCTTCGACGTCATGCCGGGCACCAAGCGCAAGGCGCTGGTGATGACGTTCAAAAAGCCGAACGAGATCATCGGCAACCACATCGCCAAGTACCAGGCGATGCGGCTGGCCAAGATGCTGATGGCCTATGACTTCGACCGGCAGATGAACCCGTTCGTGGA
This sequence comes from Zhengella mangrovi, assembly GCF_002727065.1. Taxonomy (GTDB): domain Bacteria; phylum Pseudomonadota; class Alphaproteobacteria; order Rhizobiales; family Rhizobiaceae; genus Zhengella; species Zhengella mangrovi. The sequence goes on from NZ_PDVP01000004.1 coordinate 172,044, forward strand.
TCTCGGCGGCTTCCTTTTCACCTTCATCGGTGACGGCGCGCCGGGCACCGGCAAGACGATCCTGATCCAGATGACTGCCGGGCTGATCAACGACTACTGCCAGGTCGCGGGTTATCCGTTCACCTACGAGAATTTCGGCGTCGACCAGATTTCCTCCTACCAGGGCAAGTCGGGCCAGAACTGCAAGGCCTTCATCGACACCGTGCTCAACCCGCGGTCCATCGGTTTCGGCACGGTGGACGACATCGACCAGGTGGCGGCGCGGCGGTCGGACGACCGGGCGTCGGCCGGCCAGCACGAGATCACCGGCGTGCTGATGAGCGCCTTTGCCGGGGCCGGGACGGTGGTGCGCGGCAATTGCTCGTTCGGCATGTTCTCCAACTACCCGGAAAACGTGGATGACGCGCTGCGCCAGCGTGCCGGGGCCCGCTGGCTGGTCGACGGACCGCAGACGCTGGAAGACTACGTCGACATTTTCGTGCTGCTGGCCGGCAAGAACCACGCGATCCCGCTGGGCGAACACGATCTCTTCGCCCACCAGCAGATCAAGCAGGCTGTCGCCGTGGCCTACGAGGAGCATTCCAGGCCGCAGGAAGAGGGGCTGAAAGCCGTCTACGACCGATTCCTGGACGAGCGCGGCGAACCGAAGAGCATGGCCGATATCGGCGACTACCTGCACCGGATCAAGCTGGCGGAGCCGCGCTTCACCGGCCGTGCGATCAAGAACATCACCGATGCCATCAAGATGCGGGCGATGGACATCGACCTGCCGGACGAATGGTTCGAGGCGCCGGAAACCTTCATGCACAAGTCCTACGACGACAAGAAGGCGATGATCGAGGAATTGCGCGGTCCGTTCGACATGGCCATGGTGATGCAGGAGATCAACCGCTACGCCGACAGCGAGTTCCGCTATTCGGACCGGGCCGATGACGCGGCGGTTTCACGCCTGGTGCGCGACCAGAAGCTGCGCGAACGTGCGCTGCGCGAAATCGAGGACATGAAGCGCCGCGGGGTATGGGCCGCCGGATGAGATCCGGCGGGCGGCGGATCCGTCCACGTTCGCCGGGATGCCTGACTTCGCGACGGTAGCCGCGACCAGCGGCGGCCTGTCTGCCGCTGTCATGGCGACCTGGCATCGCGATACTTTCCCTGCAGCTTGTAAAATTGCTTTCGTTATCCGTCACGTGCCGGTGAATTACCTAATTTATGAAATTATAAAATAGAAAAATACAAACCTATATCGAATCAAATACTTACATGACGGCTGATAAAACATGATCGTTATTTGATTTTATCGGTGAAGAGTCTGCTGTTGCCGATTCTCGTTTCAAATATTTATTTACGCCTCGGTAATTGGCGCAAGCGGATTGTCCCCGTGATCGAAGACAGTGATCAGCTTACAAGGGGGCAAAACATCCATGTCACACCATCGGTTCTTGAAGCCATTCCTTTCATCGAGGAAAGGCAATTTCGCAATGATGTTCGCGGTCGTCGCGCCGGTTCTCCTGATCGGGGTCGCCGGGGCGATCGACTATGCGCGGGCTCTCAACCTGCAATCCAACATGCAGCAGGCGGCCGACGCGGCTGCATTGGCCGCGGCCACGGCGGCGCGCAACGGCCTTTCTGTCGCCGACGCGCAGAAGATCGCCGACGAGGTCTATCTCGCCAATCTCGACACGACGAGCTTCGACCCGGTGACCAACCCGGTACCGGACCTCAACGTCACCATCGAGAAGGACGAGAACGGCGCCACGGCGACCGTCGGCGGGCAGGGCGCGCTGAAGGACACGCTGTTCAGCATGGCCGACTGGTCGCCTGTCGTGGAGTCGACAGCCATTGCGCAGATCACCGGCGAAACGTCCTACGGCTATGGTGCTGAAACCAATGGCAAGGTGCGCGAATTCCTCGATCCGATGTATTCCGTCTTCGACGAGAAGGGGAAGAATACGAAAACCGTCAACGTTCACTGCCAGGACAAGGCCTGGCAAACCATGGTTGCCGATGCCGGTATCCAGTTCAATGCCTACTGCGTCGACGTTCCTTACCCGCCCAGCTTCAGGACAAACCTGATGTGGAATGCCTTTTCGAAGCTGGATGCACAGGTCGATGGCCACCGGATCGAGATGGTGACCTCCAGCATCAGTCCCAGCAAATGCGGCGTCCATGTCAGCATCAAGATCGGCGGGAAAAACGCGGGTACGGCGACTGGCGGCTGCTATCTCAAGTCAGGCCCGTCGATGTCGATCAAGACGAAAAACGGCTGGACGATCCAGAACTCCTCGACCAATGGCTGGGGCTACAGCCAGTGGGCGCTCCGGGTCGCGAACGACCACTGGGACATCCGGCTGACCTATACGCATGGCGGCGCCGAGATCTTCGCGACAGCGAAGAACGCCGGCATGTGCGGCCCGGTGAAAGGCATCATGGGCGATCTCATGACCGGTAATTTCACGCCCGACCTGCACGTGGTCCCGAGCGGCGACTTCCTGTCGCCGGAATATTCCTGGGAGCCGGCTTGCAAGAGCGGCACTGCGGTTGCCCGGCTGACGAAGTAACCCGACGGGGCGCTTCCACCGTTCACGGATGCGCCCCCTCTATCCTTTCCGGTCGTTACATCCGCGCAACCGCCTCGTTCCTTCGGCTGGTGCGGCACCTTTGCCGTGCCTTCGAACCGGGAAAGGGCCCGAGGCCCGCGGGAATGGAATGGCCACCATCCGACAGGGGCAATCATGCTTACCGACCTCAAGAAACAGATCACGCCTTTTCTCACGCAGAAGAAGGGCAATTTCGCCATCATGTTCGCGGTTGTCGCGCCGGTCCTCCTGATCGGGGTTGCCGGGGCGATCGACTACACGCGGGCGCTCAACCTGCAGTCCAACATGCAGCAGGCGGCCGACGCGGCTGCGCTGGCCGCGGCCACGGCGGCGCGCAACGGCCTTTCGGAGGCCGATGCGCAGAAGGTCGCCGACCGTGTCTACCTGGCCAATCTCGACACGACGAGTTTCGACCCGGTGACCAACCCGGTGCCCGATCTCAACGTCGCGATCGCAAAGGACGAGAACGGTGCCACGGCGACCGTTGGCGGGCAGGCCGCGTTGAAGGACACGCTGTTCAGCATGGCAGACTGGTCGCCTGCGGTGCAATCGACCGCGATCGCGGAGAATACCGGCGAATCATCCTTCGGCTACGGCGCGGAGACCAGCGGCAAGGTCAGGGAATACGAGGACCCCTGGTATTACGTCTACGATGAAACCGGCAAGCACCAGCAGACGCTGAACATCAAGTGCAAGGATCGCACCTGGCAGACCCTGGTTGCCGATTCCGGTATCCAGCTGAACGCCTATTGCGTCGAAACACGGTTCCGCAACCAGCCCTGGGATGCCTTCTGGAAGCTCGACGCCACGGTTGACGGTCACCGGATCGAGATGAGCATCGGCGGGATCGTCGAGCAGAATTTCGGCGCCGCCATCAGCATCGATGGCAGGCGGATCGGCGGCGCGAGCGGCAAGTTCTACCTGACGAGCGGTCCTTCCGTGTCGATGAAAACAAAGAGCGGCTGGACCATTTCAAGTGTCAACGGCGCGTCCTGGTCGCTCAATGCCTACAACGAGCACTGGACTATCCAGCTGACGTTCACCCACGGCGGTGCCCATGTCATCGCGTCGGCCTACAATGCCGGCATGTGCGGACCGGTGAAGGGCATCATGGGCGATCTGATGACCGGCAACTCCACCCCGGACCTGTACGTGGTCGCGACCGGTGACACGCTGTCGCCGGAATATTCCTGGGAGCCGGAGTGCAAGAGCGGCACGGCCGCTGCCCGCCTAACGAAGTGATGCTGCCGCTTCACCCGGCGATACCCTGATCCCCGCGCGTCGCGCCCTGCCGGGCGCGGCGCCTTGGCTTTTCGCGGGCCTGGGTCCGATGCACCAAATCCGTGTACCGGACGCGGTGATACTTGTGATCGGAGCCGCGAAGGGCTACCACTTCAAAGCCTTCCGTTGCATGGTTGGCAAGCGTCGTGCGGAAACGGGTGTCGGTGACGGTGGCTCTGGATGCGAAAAGGCAGGCTCGCCGCCAGGCGGACTACGGGACAACCATGAAACGCCTGGTGGATTCGGACCTTATCTACGGCCGGTTGCTGCCGATCAGCGAGCCGCACCTGATCGCGCGCTACAACAAGGCGCTCAAGGCCTTCGGCTTTCCCGAGACCGGGCTCACCTCCTTCGAAATCGACCGCACCGGGTTTTCCCCGCAGGTCGCGGAGGAACTGGGGGATTTCGACTATCTCGATCCGAATGGCATCAACCGGCGCTTCATCATCCTGACGCCGGCGCAACGCGACCTGCCGGTCGTGCACACGCGGTTTTCCAACACCTCGCAACTGATGTTCGAGTTCATGCAGTCCAATGCGCGGGCGATCAACGCGCTGACGATCAAGGACGTGATCTTCGGCGAGATCGAGGATTCGGTTTCCTACGTCGATGACGTGGAAGACCTGCTGTCGATCAACCAGGTCCAGTTCCGCGTGTTGTCAGCGGAAGACGTGGTGGGCAAGGCGGCAGAGTTGCGCGGACTGGTGGACCGGCTGAAAAGCGAGCCCGATGCCTGGCGCGACAACGCCATGCTGGAAAAGATGGTGGCACTGGCCAAGGTGACCGGCGACATCCGCGAGAACGCGCTGGTGCCGGACAAGGTGGTATTCCGCCACAACGCCTACTGGACGAGCCATTTCGGCGGGCTCTACGTGTTCATCGACGAGCGGATGACGACCGTGATCGCCCATCCCGACGCGCCGGGCTTCCGCCGGTCGCGGCCGTGGCAGGTGTCCTACCTGTCGCTCGACGACCACGAACGGGTGTTCCGCTTCCTTGCCGAGACTGGCCGGCTGGACCTGCCGCGCGCCTCGTGGCTGGAGGAATCCGGTTACCTGGAGCACCGTGCCGAGATGAAGGTGCGCCAGCTCATGCACCAGCTGGAGCCAGAGAAGGACCTGACGCAGATCGACACGGTCTGGGTGCAGACATGGATGCATCGATACGCCGACCTCATCAACCACGAGGGCACCTATCCGTTCCTGATGTCGGCCAAGCGGGCGGTGGCGCAGACCGGGCGCCTCGACATCGGCCAGGTGGACGCCGACAAGCGCTTCCTGGTGGTGCGCGCCAAGCCGGACCACCCGGATGCCTGGCTGACCAACCGGCTGATCTCGGACTTCGTGCCGTTCGACTTCGTGTCGCGCTACGTGTTCAACAAGCAGGGTTTCTACGACGACTATTCCAGCTATTCCGACACCTGGCGGGAGAACGTTGTTGAGACGCTGAAAAGCACCTATCTGAAAGACAAGGCGGGCTTCCGGCTGCGCCTCTACGGGCTCAAGGATTGAGGGGAGCGGTCATGATCGACCCGATCATCAACTTTTTCACGATGGTCTTCCAGTGGATCGGCCGTGGCATCGGCCTCGTCATCGGCTGGCTCCTCTGGCCGTTCCTCTGGCTCGGGCGCTGGTGGCTCCGCAAGGGCTGGATCATCAAGACCATCGTCGGTGCGCTCGTCATCGGCATCGTCGTGTTCTATGCCTATTTCATCGTCCAGACGCAGGTGTGGAGCAATTTCAACACGGATTACGTGCAGGCCTACGATTTCGGCCAGCGCAAGACGCTGCCGGGCGAGCCCGTCGAAGGGCAGGCGAACACCTGCGGGAAGTCGTCGATCGTCGAGGTGGCGGCCGACCTGACCGATTTCAACGTCAACCAGAACGCCTGGATCCCTTCGATGCTGGCCTCGAAGATGGGCCTTTTCGGCATGGACTGGAAATACACGCCCTTCTTCGACAACAAGGCGGCATTCCAGCTTGGCATCAACGAAATCCTTCGCCGCACCTCGTTCGAGCTGGTCGACCGGCTGGGCCGCGTGCGCGGCACGTCGCAGATCGACCAGAACCTGCAGGATGCGAGGCAGAACCTGAACTATCCGGAGAACCGCTGGTATCTGACGACGACTGCGCCTTACTTCATCTCGCCGACGCCGACGACCTATCGCGCGGCGGTCAAAAACCTGCGCGGATTCAACGACCGGCTCATGGCCTGCGGCGCCACCTTCGATCCGCGCGCCGACAACCTGCTGCGCTTCATCGACACGATGACGAACGCGATCGGATCGACCTCGGACATCCTGCGTGACCAGATCGAGGTGTCGAACGCGGGCTGGTTCGACACCCGCGCGGACGACCGGTTCTGGTTCGCCTACGGCCAGCTCTACGCGCTCAACGGCATCCTGGCCGGCGCGCGCAGCGATTTCAGCAAGATCATCGACGAGCGCGGCGTGACCAAGACCTGGCAGGAAGCTGAGAGCCAGTTGCGGTCGGCGCTGAACATGCAGCCCTGGATCATTTCCAACGGTGCGGAAGCGGCCTTCATCATGCCGTCGCACCTGGCGACCATGGGCTTCTACCTGCTGCGCGTCCGCGCCAACATGACCGAGATGCGCGACATTCTCGACCGCTGATGCGTTTGCGACACGGCCGGCGTGTCGCGAACGGTCCACGGAGTGGCTGAAACGGGCAAGCGAGACATGCTTTGGCGTGGCTTGCTTGCGACCAGTTTCAAATCCTCTGTTCCGTGGGAGAAGCGGCATGGCCGAATTCAAGACCGACATCGAAATTGCGCGCGCGGCAAGCAAGCGACCGATCCAGGAGATCGGCGCCAAGCTGGACATTCCGAGCGACCACCTGCTGCCCTACGGCCATGACAAGGCGAAGATCTCGGCCGACTTCATCGCCTCGCTGGGCGACCGGCCGTCGGGAAAGCTGATTCTTGTCACGGCCATCAACCCGACGCCGGCGGGTGAGGGCAAGACGACGACGACCGTCGGCCTCGGCGACGGCCTGAACCGGATCGGCAAGAAGGCCGCCATCTGCATTCGCGAGGCCTCGCTCGGCCCCTGCTTCGGCGTCAAAGGCGGCGCGGCCGGCGGCGGTTATGCCCAGGTGGTGCCGATGGAGGACATGAACCTTCACTTCACCGGCGATTTCCACGCCATCACGGCCGCGCACAACCTGCTCTCGGCGATGATCGACAACCATATCTACTGGGGCAACAAGCTGGAAATCGACACCCGGCGCGTGGCCTGGCGGCGCGTCATGGACATGAACGACCGGGCGCTGCGCCAGATCGTCGGCCCGCTCGGCGGGGTCAGCAACGGCTACCCGCGCGAGACCGGCTTCGACATCACCGTGGCGTCGGAAGTCATGGCGATCCTCTGCCTGGCCTCCGACCTGAAAGACCTGGAGCGGCGCCTCGGCGACATCATCGTCGCCTACCGGCGGGACCGCACGGCCATCCGTGCCCGCGACCTCAATGCCGACGGCGCCATGGCCGTGCTCCTGAAGGACGCCATGCAACCGAACCTCGTGCAGACGCTGGAAAACAACCCAGCCTTCGTGCATGGCGGCCCCTTCGCCAACATCGCGCACGGGTGCAACTCGCTCGTCGCGACGAAGACGGCGCTCAAGCTGGCCGACTACGTGGTTACGGAAGCCGGCTTCGGCGCCGACCTCGGGGCGGAAAAGTTCTTCGACATCAAGTGCCGCAAGGGCGGTCTGAAGCCGGCGGCGGCCGTGATCGTCGCCACGATCCGGGCGATCAAGATGAACGGGGGCGTCAAGAAGGACGACCTGGGTGCCGAAAACCTGGCCGCCGTGCAGAAGGGATGTGCGAACCTCGGCCGCCACGTGGAAAACGTGAAGCAGTTCGGTGTTCCCGCCGTCGTGGCGATCAACCATTTTGCCGGTGATACGGAAGCAGAGATCAAGGTTGTCAAGGATTACGTCGCATCGCTCGGCGCGGAGGCCATATTGTGCCGGCACTGGGCCGAGGGCTCGGCGGGGATCGAGGAACTGGCGCACAAGGTGGTGAACCTGGCCGAATCCGGGCTGTCCCAGTTTGCTCCGCTCTATTCCGACGAAATGGGCCTGTTCGACAAGATCGACACCATCGTTCGGCGCATCTACCGCGGCTCGGAAGCGATTGCCGACAAGTCGGTGCGCGAGCAACTGCGCCGCTGGGAAGCCGACGGCTACGGCAACCTGCCGGTGTGCATGGCCAAGACGCAGTATTCGTTCTCGACCGACCCGAACCTGCGCGGCGCGCCGACCGATCACGTCGTGCCGGTGCGCGAGGTTCGCCTGTCGGCAGGGGCCGGGTTCGTGGTGGCCATCTGCGGCGAGATCATGACCATGCCCGGCCTGCCGAAGGTGCCGTCTGCCGAGCATATCCGCTTCAACGAAGAAGGCTTTATCGAAGGCCTGTTCTGACCGGTCTCGCCGGCCGGACCCGCCTGTCTGCCAGACCCGCCGCGACCATAGCGGCGGGTCTTTTCATGCCTGGCGGCGGGCCGGGCCGGGGACGGCGGCTTGCCGAAACGGTGCTGCCGGGCCATGTTCCCTTGTCAGGCATCGCTTAAACGCGGAAAGGCAAGGGCGCATGATCATGACCCGCTGGCAGTGGATCCTGCATCAGGCGAGCCGGCGGCTTTTCCTGCGGGCGGGTATCATTTCCGCGCTGTCGGTTGCCAGCGCCGTGCTGGCCTTCCTGCTCAAGGACACGATTCCCGATCACCTGGTGCTTACCCTGGGCGCCGGTGCCGTCGACAGCATCCTGACCATCCTGGCGTCCAGCATGCTGGCGGTGATCACATTCTCGCTTTCGACCGTGGTCCAGGCCTTCGCGACGGCGGCCACGACGGCGACGCCGCGGGCCACCGCACTGCTGCAGGACGACACCGCCGTCCAGAACATGCTGTCCACCTTCGTCGGCGCCTTCATCTACAGCCTTGCCGGTCTCATCCTCCTGAAAACCGGGATCTATGGCGAGTCGGGACGCGTGATCCTGTTCGCGGTCACCATCCTCGTCGTCGTCCTGCTGGTCATGACGCTTCTGCGCTGGATCGATTTCCTGCTCTCCTTCGGGCGGCTGGACGAGGTCATCCGGCGGGTCGAGAAGGCCGCCAATTCCGCCATGACGCTCCGCCGCGAGCGGCCCTATCTCGGCGGCATCGGCCTGACCGATCCGGTCAAGGGGGTTCCCGCCGACGCCTGGCCGGTGGAAACCGACCACATAGCCTATGTCCTTCACATCGACATGGATGCCCTGCAGAACCTCGCGGGCGACGACCGGCGGATCTACCTGATGGTCCTTCCGGGGACCTATGTTCACCCCGGCCGGCCTCTGGCCAGGATCTCCGGTGCACCGGACGACGATCTCGCCAAGGAGGTGCGCAACGCGATCACCATGGGTCACGACCGGTCCTTCACGCAGGATCCGCGCCTCGGTCTCATCGCCATGGCAGAGATCGCCTCACGGGCGCTGTCGCCGGGCATCAACGACCCGGGCACGGCGATCCAGATCATCGGCCGGGCGGTCAACATCCTTTCCATCTGGGGGCGGAACAGCCGCGGCAGGGATGTTCTCTTCAACCGGGTTCACGTGCCGCCGATCAGCCTCGACGAGCTTTTCGACGATTTCTTCCTGCCCGTCGGACGGGACGGTTCCGACATGGCCGAAGTGCAGATGCGGTTGCTGCGGGCACTGGAGGCGCTTTATTCCATCGGCCGCAAGTTCAGCGATCAGCGCTACATCGAAGCTGTCCGCCGGCACGTGCGCATCGCGATGGAACGCTCGGAACACACGCTCGCCGATGATGTTCAACTGGCAGCCTTGCGGGACGTGGCCAAGGACCTTCTCGCCCGTATGGACGGTTAGGCGTCAGATCAAACCGCAACCATTGCGTTAAATCATGGCGAAAGCCTTTACATATGCAACCATAGGTGTATCTTCTTCGCAAGACGCATCCACAGGGCGTCATGATTCACAGGTTCCGGGTTCCCCTGCTTACCCCGGTCTCCCTGTGACCCGCTTTTGGCGGGTTGGAAGCCCGGACCATCCGCCCGGTCCGGGCTTCCTTCGTTGTTCCTTGGGCTATCAGGCCTGTTTGCCTGTGGGACTGTGTACCTGCTTGCCGAACGCCTGCCGCCATGCGGGCAGGGGGCACCGGCTCCGGATGCGCTTGCTCGGTTGCCCGGTTCTGGAGGCGGCCGCGATCGGCCTGCCTAACCTGCCGCCGGTCGCGCGTTGCAGCGGTCAAGCGCGTCGAGCAGGGGCGTGACGCTGTCGCCATAGCGCTGCCAGCGGCCCACGGATGACGTGTATGCCGGCATGCGGACCTGGTCCCGCGAGAGGGTCGACACGCGCCGTTCGGTTTTCCAGAATTCCAGGCAGGCATCGTTCCAGTCGAGGCCGCAATGGGCCACCAGGGCGCGGGCGCCCGGCTCCGGATCGCTGACGAGCGTTTCATAGTCCACGTGAAGGATGCGGTCGCCGAGAACCTCCGCGAAATGGTCCATCAGGCCGGTATATCCGCACCAGTAGGCGCCGAGTGTCGCGAGATCGCGGGTGTAGCCATGCTGCATCGAGAGGCCGGACAGGAAGCACGAAACGGCGGTGTCGGCGGCATTGCGCCGGCAATGGATGATCGTCGCCCGCGGGAAGAGAATGGCGATCAGGCCAAGGTTGAGGAAATTCTGCGGCATCTTGTCGGTCACGCGGGATGCTTTCGCATCCAGTGCGTTCAATCGCGCCAGGTAGCGGTCTGCCATGGCATGCGCGGTTTCGGGCTCGAGATCGCGCAGGACGTCCATCTGGGCGTCGAAGCTGCCGGCGCGCGGCACCACGTCATTGATCAGCAGTCCCATGTCCGGCAGTTCGCCGGCTCCGAAGGCCGCCGGATGGCTGGCGATGATCTGCTCGACCAGGCTGGTGCCGGACCGCGGCATTCCGACGATGAACACCGGCCGTTCGCTCGAAGAGCCCAGGGCCGCGCGGTCTTCGATGAAGGATGCGGTCAAGAGGGCTTTGCGCGCCGCGATCTCGGCGTTGAAGGTCTCCAGGTCGAACGGCGGGATGGCGGCGCGGGCCGTCACCATGGTCGCCAGCGCCTCTTCGTGGCGTCCCATCTGGTCCAGCGCGCGCGACAGCGCCGCACCGGCACGAAACCGGGTGCGGGCATCGGCATCCGCCCGGGCCGCGAGCGCGGACAGCCTTTCCAGTTCGCCCTCCTGACCGGCGAACCTGTGGATCTGGCCAAAGGCGATCAGCAGGTCCGGGTTGCCGGGGTCGGTCTTCAGGGCACGGGCGATGAGGTCGAGCGCTTCCGCCCGTCGGCCGTTGTCGACCAGGAGGTCGGCCTGGCGGGCGATGAAGGGCATGAAGTCCGGCTGCAGGCGAACAGCCTTGGCCATATGCTGCATCGCTTTCACGCCCTCGCCGGCAACGACCAGCGTTTCGGCCAGCCTGGCGTGAATGCGGGCATCGGACGGGCTCTTCCGGATCGCCTTTTCGAAGTATTTCCTCGCGTCGTCGTAGAGCCTTGCGTCGTGGTGAAGCAGGCCCATGAGAAACAGGGCCTCGGCGTTGGAGGGCGTTTCGTCGAGGACCTGCCGGGCGATGCGCTCGGCCTCGAATGCCTGTCCGGCCAGGTTGAGTTGGTGAGCGCGGCGCAGCAGGTCCTGCTGATGCAGGGCCTTCTTTGCCTTGGCGCTTGGCATGGGTGCGAGGGGCGGGCGCATTTGGGGGCTCCGGGTCTGGGTCTCGATGCTACCTAGAGCATTTCCGCGCTTCATTGAATCGCCGGAATGCCCTGTTCCGTTCTTTTTCCGCAATTCCGGTTGCGAGGCCGGTCTCCACTTTCGCCGTCAGCGCTTTTGCCGCAAGTGCCGCGGCGACGAAGAATGCGCCAAAGCAGGCGTTGCATCCGCCGTGAAAACTGACTAATGACATTTTCCATGAACACACGCATCGCTCCTTGCAAAGGTTGGTGGCGCGGCTGCTGATGCGGCCCGCACGCGTTTGCGTGTGTCAGAGGATCAATGGCCGCGACGGAACACTCCGGGCGGCCTTTTTCATATGCGCGAGGTCACCCGGATCTCTGTCCGGCGGGACAACGGAGTGAAACGAGCATGACCCCCACGAAACTGCCCGGTGGCGCTGAAGCTTTCGTCACGGAAGGCGGCATCACGATCACGCGGACACGCCATGCCACGCCCTACGAGGGCGCGATCGATGCCTATATCGATGCGCTGGACAGCAGGCGAGGCGCGCTGTTTTCCTCCAACTACGAGTATCCGGGGCGCTATACGCGCTGGGACACGGCGATCATCGATCCGCCGCTGGTGGTGACCGCGCGCGGACGGGCCATGGAGATCGAGGCGCTCAACAGCCGTGGCGCGGTGATGCTGCCCTCCATTCTGGCCGTCGTCGGCAAGCTCGACGTGGTGACGATGGGGCCGGTGTCGGAGCGCCATGCCGCGCTTCAGGTCGCCGAACCCGAACGCGTGTTCACCGAGGAAGAGCGCTCGCGCGTGCCGTCCGTCTTCACGGTTCTTCGCACCATCGTGGCCCTGTTCAAGACCCATGACGATCCCAACCTCGGGCTCTACGGCGCCTTCGGCTACGATCTCTGCTTCCAGTTCGACCCGGTCAACTTCAAGCTGGAACGGCCGGAAAGCCAGCGCGACCTGGTGCTCTACCTTCCCGACGAGATCCTCGTCGTCGACCACTATTCGGCGGAGGCCTGGAAAGACCGCTACGAGTATGCAGGCGACACGTTCGACACCACGGGCGTCGAGCGCGACTCGGTCGCCGAACCGTTCCAGCCGTCCGACGTCCAGCCGCCGCGGGCCGACCACGAGCCGGGGGAATATGCCAAGCTCGTCGAGAAGGCGAAGGACAGCTTCAAGCGGGGTGATCTGTTCGAGGTGGTGCCGGGCCAGATGTTCTATGAACGCTGCGAGAACCAGCCCTCGGCCATCGCCCGGCGCCTGAAGGCGATCAACCCGTCGCCCTATTCCTTCTTCATCAACCTCGGCAAGCGCGAATACCTGATCGGCGCATCGCCGGAGATGTTCGTGCGGGTCAACGGCCGGCGGATCGAAACCTGCCCGATCTCGGGCACGATCAAGCGCGGCGAGGATGCCATCGCCGACTCCGAGCAGATCCTCAAGCTGCTCAATTCGAAGAAGGACGAGGCGGAGCTGACCATGTGCTCCGACGTGGACCGGAACGACAAGAGCCGGGTCTGCGAGCCTGGCTCTGTACGCGTCATCGGCCGGCGGCAGATCGAGATGTATTCCCGCCTGATCCACACCGTCGATCACATCGAGGGGCGCCTGCGCGAGGACATGGACGCCTTCGACGGCTTCCTGTCGCACGCCTGGGCCGTCACCGTGACCGGGGCGCCGAAGCTCTGGGCGATGCGCTTCATCGAGAACCACGAGAAGAGCCCGCGTGCCTGGTATGGCGGTGCCGTCGGCATGGTCCATTTCAACGGCGACCTGAACACCGGCCTGACGCTGCGGACGATCCGGATCCTCGACGGCATCGCGCAGGTGCGCGCCGGGGCCACGCTGCTCTACGATTCCATTCCCGACGAGGAAGAGGCCGAGACGGAACTGAAGGCCTCCGCCATGCTGGCCGCGATCCGCGAGGCGGGTGCTAGCAATGCCTCGGAAGTGCAGCGGCAGACGGCCCGCGTGGGCGAGGGGGTCAGGATCCTGCTGGTCGATCACGAGGACAGTTTCGTCCACACCCTGGCCAACTATTTCCGCCAGACCGGCGCGAGCGTGACGACCGTGCGCACGCCGGTCGCCGAGGATGTGTTCGACCGGGTCAACCCGGACCTCGTCGTGCTGTCGCCGGGGCCTGGCTCCCCGTCCGATTTCGATTGCAAGGCGACGATCACCAAGGCGCGGGACCGCAAGCTGCCGATCTTCGGCGTGTGCCTCGGCCTCCAGGCCCTGGCCGAAGCCTATGGCGGCGAACTGAGGCAATTGCACATTCCCATGCACGGCAAGCCGTCGCGCATTCGCGTGGCGACCCAGGGCGTCATCTTCTCCGGCCTGCCGCGGGAAGTGACGGTCGGACGCTACCATTCGATTTTCGCCGACCCGGTCCGGCTGCCGCGCGATTTCGCCGTGACGGCGGAAACCGATGACGGTATCGTCATGGCGATCGAACACGAAAGGGAGCCGGTGGCGGCGGTCCAATTCCATCCTGAATCGATCATGTCGCTCGGCGGCGAGGCCGGCATGCGGATGATCGAGAACGTGGTGGCCCACCTGCCGCGCCGTGCCAAGGAGAGGGCAGCATGAGACGTCTGGTCATCAGTCTGGCGAGCGCCGCGATGGTGGCGTGCGGCCTCTCGGGCGCACGCGCGGAAGAGCCGGACATTGCCCATGGCAAGGCGCTGGTGGAAACCAACTGTGCCAAGTGCCATGCCTACCAGCATGACGATGTCAGCCCCAACCCGGCCGCGCCGCCTTTCCGCGACCTGTCCAAGCGCTACCCGGTGGACGCGCTGCAGGAAGCCTTCGCCGAGGGCATCGTCACCGGGCACGAGGAGATGCCGGAGTTCGAGGCAACGCCCAGGCAGATCGCAGACATCATCGCCTATCTGGCTTCGATCCAGCCGAAGTGACCCAAGGCGCTGCCTTGCAGGAGTCATGGCATGGCCTGCCTCCTGTCTTGCTGTCAAAGGCGCGCCTAAATTATTGAATTCATGACGTTCCTGTCAGTCCAGCCGCCCCATGAGCCGGTCGATCGGCGCGAAGTCGTCCGTCAGCACGGGTGCGCCGGTTCGCTGGATCATCGCATCGATGATGGGCGCGGATAATCGTCCAAATTCATAGGCTTCCGGCGGTGTGCTGGTAATCCGGTTCACATCCGTCGGCTCCGAACCGGCCAGCACGATGAAGGTTACCCGCGCGTCGGGTTCAGGCCGGACCGTTTCGGCCCAGACCTCGACGACGGGAAAGACTTCCCGGAGCGTTCGGGTGATGGCGGACAGAGCCCGCAGGCGCCCGATGTGGTCGACGATGTTCATCACGTAGATGCCGTCGGGCGTGAGGCGGTCTCGAACCAGGGTGAAGAACTCCCGGGTCACCAGGTGGGCCGGCACCGCGATGTCGGTGAAGGCGTCGCCGATGATGACGTCATGGCGCGCGGTGTCCGCGGCCAGCGCGAGGCGGGCGTCCATGTCCAGCACGCGGGCCGTCGCCGGGTCGAACCAGAAGTTCTCGGCGGCCGTGCGCGTGACCATGGGATCGATCTCCGCCACGGTCAGCCGGGAAGAAACGCCGGCCGCGGCCCAGGCGCGCGGAATGGTGAAGGAACCGCCTCCGATGAAGAAGGCGGAAAAAGGCCGCCCCTCGAAACGGGCGCGCGGCAAGGCTTCCAGCAATGCGGCATGAGGGGTGATCATACGGGCGGGATTGTTACGCGCGGTGGCGCCATGGGCGAGATGATCGAGCACCATCAGGCGGGCGGGTTCGCCGGCATCGGCGGAAATGTCCTCGACCCGGATGCAGAAGTAGTGGCTTTCGCGCAGGCACGGGTCCGGGAGCGCGAGGGCGCTGGCGGCGGGCAACAACGAGGCGAGGAGGAGGGCGGCCAGCAGGACCCGGTCCCGCGCCCTGGCTCGGGCGGCAAAGGCCAGGAGAAGGCCGGCCAGCGCGGCATAGGTGACCGCGATGACGGCCAGCGTGGCGGTCGAGCCGAGCCAGGAAATGAACAGGAAGCCGGCGGCCAGCGTGCCGGCGATTGCCCCAAGGGCACCGGCCGCGAACATGGCTCCCAGCGCCTGGCCCGAGCGGCCGGGTTGCGCCGTGACCGCGACATGGGCGAGGACCGGGGCTGGAATGCCGGCGAAGAAGGACGGCAGGAAGAAGGCCGTGGTCGTAAGCGCGACGATGGCGGCGACCGGGTGACCAAGGGCGGCGATCATCGGGGCGGCGAACCAGCGAAGCAGGAACACGGCAAGGCCCGTTGTGACGGCCGCTCCGGCGAGCGACCAGGCCGTGAGGGCAAGGGCGCGGGGACCGGGCCGTGCGGCGAACCGGCCGCCGACCCAGTGACCGGCGGAGAAGCCGGCCAGGACCACCGCGATGATGGATGTCCACGTGTAGAGCGACATGCCGAGCCAGGGCGCCAGCATGCGCCCGGCAACGATCTCGACGACCAGGCTTGCTGCCGACACGGCGGCCTGAACGGTGACAAGCAGCCAGACCGGCGGCAGTGGCGGCTTGCCTGGCGAGGCATTTGCCTCGTCGCTAATCAAGGTCATCCCGGTTTGTTTCCGTCAGGGGTTGATCGGTGAATGGTAGTGGTTCATTGCAATGCCCTGCAAGTTGATTCCGCTTCGTGCCACAGCTTCGCAAATGGAGTTTGACCATGGCCGCCCAGTCTCCCAACGTCAGCCGTCTCGCGGGCGCATCGATCGTGGTTGCCATCGGCGTGATGGGGCTGAAATTCCTCGCCTGGTGGCTCACGGGATCGGTCGCGCTCTATTCCGACGCGCTGGAAAGCATCGTCAACGTGATCGCCGCCACGGCCGCGTTCATGGCGGTGCGCTATGCGGCGCGGCCGGCGGACAGCGGCCACCCGTTCGGCCATCACAAGGCGGAGTATTTCTCGGCCGTGCTGGAAGGCATCCTGATCGCGGTCGCGGCGCTGCTGATCGTCCACGAGGCGACGAATGCCCTGTTGGCCGGCGTCTACAAGATCGACGCGCCGGGGCCGGGCCTTGCCATCAACATGCTTGCCGCCGTCATCAACGGCGTTTTCGCCACGATCCTGATCCGTGCCGGCCGCAAGAACCGCTCGCCGGCGCTCGTCGCCGACGGCAAGCACATCATGGCCGACGTCGTGACCTCGGCCGGGGTGCTCGTCGGACTTGTCCTGGCGCTCGCGACGGGGCTGTACCTGCTGGACCCGGTCCTGGCCATCCTGGTCGCGCTCAACATCCTGCGCGAAGGCTGGCATGTCATCTCCGAGTCCGTCGACGGGCTGATGGACCGGGCGGTGGACGGCGAGGAAGCAAAGCGGATCGAAGCGGTCATCCGCTCCAGGGCGGCCGGGGCCATCGAGGTGCATGACATCCGGACCCGGGCCGCCGGGCCGGCGACCTTCATCGAGTTTCACCTGATCGTCGATGCCGCCATGACGGTGGAGACCAGCCACTCGATCTGCGACCGGATCGAGGCCGGGCTGCACGAGGCTGTGCCAGGCGCGCGGGTGACCATTCACGTCGAGCCCGACCACAAGGCCAAGGACGAAGGCCTGGTCCTGACCTGACACGGCGCCTTTCAGGGTTGCATTTCCCGCACCCTGGCGCGACGATGACCGTCAAACAAGCCGGGGCGCAGAAGAGGGATATGCGATGTTGCTGCGCAGTCTGCGTCTTGTCTTCACAGTTGCCGTTTCCATCCTGTTGCTTGCCGGGCAGGCACAGGCCAAGAACTGGACCTACAATCTCTACCTGAAAGGGATCGTCGTCCATCACCTGGGCAAGAAGATTCCGCTCCAGAAGCGCGAGGACATGTTCATCGTCACCTGGATCGGCAAGGGCAGCAAACGCACCGAGGCGATCCTGAAAACGCCCGGCGACAACGACTACTGGACGGTGAAGCGCGGCCAGGTCTACCCGCTGAACAACCTGGTGTGGACCGGCGGCGAATACGACATCGTGTTCCATGCCCAGGTCTGGAAGATGAACCATTTCAAGCGCAACCTGCTGACCGCGATGGTGACGGCCGGCGGCATCGTTCTGGCCGCCGGGATCACGGTGGGGAGCGGCGGGTTCGGCGCTGCCGTCGCCGGTGGTGTCGTGGGCGCCAGTTCCGCCTGGGTCGGCACCAAGATCCAGGAGGATTTCTCGCGGTTCGCGATGTTCCTCGGGCAGGATGGAAAGACGATCCAGATGTCCCGGGTCGGCACGCTCGCCGATGGCGCGTCGCAATCCTACAAGAAAAAGATCAATTACGATTTCACGACGCGGCACCGTGCCAACAGGGGCGACTACACGCTCTACTGGGAAGTGACCCGGTACTGACCGGAACCCGGCGCCCTTGCGGGTGCGCCATTCAGGAGGCTTCCTTGGCCATGGCCGTCAGCTGGTCGAGGATACTCCGGTAGGTCTCGATGCCCTGGGCGCCGGTCACCAGGTGGCGGCCGAGGAAGATCATCGAGGGCACGCCGGAAATCCCACGGCCGCGCCAGAACTCGAGCGCGGCCTGCAATTCCGCGCCATAGGCCTCGGAGTCGAGCATGGCTCGCGCCTCCTTGCCATCGAGTCCGACTGATCCGGCGATCTCGGTGAGCACCTCGCGATCGGAAACGTTCCGGTTGTCGGTGAAGTTGGCCTTCAGCAATGCCAGCTTGGTTTCGTGCTGACGCCCGGACAGCTCGGCCCAGCCGATCAGGCGGTGGGCGTCGAAGGTGTTCCAGGTCCGGGTGTCTTCGTTGAAGTTGAAGGTGAAGCCGGCCTCGGCGCCGAGAGCGGTCAGGCGGTCGCGGGCGGCGTCCGACTGCTCCGGCGTGGTGCCGTATTTGAGGGCGAGGTGATCGCGAAGGTTCTCGCCTTCCGGCCCGACGTGCGGATTGAGCTGGAACGGATGCCAGTGGACCTCCAGGTCGGTGCCGGTTTCCCGCGCGGCGGTGGCGAGCTGGTAATAGCCGACCGCGCACCAGGGACAGACGACATCCGAGACGATATCCACGCGCATGGTCCTGTTCCTTTCCGCCTGTTGACCGGTCATGGCACAAGGATAGGGCAGGGAGGCGCCGGCGAACAGGTGCGATGCCGGGACAGGCTGCTTGACCTTGCGGCCGGCTTGACCTTATAAACCCTGCCATGAGCATTCGTTCGGCCCAGCACATCGGTCAGCCCCGCGCCTTCGGCGCCACGGGCCTGCTCGGCCTTCTGCTTCTTAGCGGCGTCCGCCAGGTCCGCTGAGGAGCGCCTGGTGGCCGATTTGCCGCCAAGGCGCCGCTCCTCGCCGTTTACAACCTGACAAAAATCGCCCAAAACGCGCGCAACACCGGTCGTCGAAGACACCGTGGTGCCGGAGAAAGAAGCAGACCATGAACGAGATGACTCCCCCTTCGCACAAAGCCGGCATGTCCGATGCCTCCGTGAAGTACCAGCCCTATCCGCAGGTGAACCTGACCGACCGGACCTGGCCGTCCAGGCGGATCGAGAAGGCGCCGATCTGGTGCTCGGTCGACCTGCGCGACGGCAACCAGGCACTCATCGACCCGATGGGCCATGACCGCAAGGCGCGGATGTTCCAGTTGCTGCTCGACATGGGCTTCAAGGAAATCGAAATCGGTTTCCCCTCGGCCTCGCAGACGGATTTCGATTTCGCGCGCTGGTGCGTGGAAGAAGGCAACGTGCCGGAAGACGTCTCGCTGCAGGTGCTGGTGCAGTGCCGCCCCGAGCTGATCTCCCGCACGTTCGAGGCGCTGGAGGGGGCCAACCGGCCGATCATCCACTTCTACAACTCCACGTCGGAGCTGCAGCGCCGCGTCGTGTTCGCCAAGGATGTCGCCGGCATCAAGCAGATCGCGGTTGATGCGGCCAAGATGATCACCGACATGGCGGCCAAGGCCGGCGGCGATTTCCGCTTCCAGTACTCGCCGGAGAGCTTCACCGGGACCGAGCTGGACGTGGCGCTGGAGATCTGCAACGCCGTCATCGAGATCGTGCAGCCGACACCGGACAACAAGCTGATCATCAACCTGCCGGCGACGGTCGAGATGGCCACGCCCAACATCTACGCCGACCAGATCGAATGGATGAGCCGCAATCTCGACAACCGGGAAAACATCATCCTGTCGCTGCATCCGCATAACGACCGCGGCACCGGCATCGCGGCAACCGAACTGGGGCTGATGGCCGGCGCCGACCGCGTGGAAGGAACGCTGTTCGGCAATGGCGAGCGCACCGGCAACGTGGACATCGTCACGCTGGCGCTCAACATGTACACGCAGGGCGTGGATCCGGAGCTGGATTGCCGGGACATCAACCGGATGAAGGATGTCTACGAGTATTCCAACCAGCTGCGCATTCCCGAGCGGCATCCCTACGTCGGCGAACTGGTCTACACGGCGTTTTCCGGGTCGCACCAGGACGCCATCAACAAGGGCATGAAGGCCATCAAGCAGGCCAACAAGCCGCAGTGGGAAGTGCCCTACCTGCCGATCGACCCGCAGGATGTCGGACGCAGCTACGAGGCGATCATCCGCATCAACTCGCAATCGGGCAAGGGCGGGATCGCCTATATCCTGCAGGCCGACTACGGGTTGAACCTGCCGCGCAACCTGCAGGTGGAGTTCCGCGAGGACATCCAGTCGATCACCGACCGGGAAGGCAAGGAACTGCCGTCCAAGCGCATCTACGACCGGTTCATCGAGCACTACGTCGACCAGCCCGGCGCGCGGCTGAAGTTCGTCGATCATCACACCTACCCGGACGCGGCCGTGAAGGGCAGCCGCATCCTGGAGGCGACGATCCTCGACAACGGCACCGAGATCACCGTGACGGGCAAGGGCACCGGTCCGATCGACGGTTTCGTCGATGCGCTGTCGAAGCACATCGGCGTCGCGATGTCGGTGGTCGATTACTCGGAACACTCGATGCATTCGGGGTCGAACGCCTCGGCCATCTGCTACATGGAAATCGAGCATCCCGGCGGCAAGCTGTTCGGTGTCGGCATCAACACCAATATCGTGACGGCCTCGCTGAACGCCATCGTTTCGGCGGCCAACCGCATCCTCGCCGAAGGTTGAGCGTCCTCTTCGGCTGCATCCGCCGGTTCCGGCCGGCGGATGTGCATGCTTTCAAACTCATGGTTGCGAATGACCGGTTGTGCGCTATTGTCCCGGAGGGGCAGGGGCAGCGCATTGGCGAAAGGGACATGCGGTGAGTGAAGACAGCAGGCGCGACGAGATCGCGCATGCGCTTGAAACGGTTCTCAAGAGCGAGACGTTTTCGCGGTCGGAACGGGCCCGCGACCTGCTTCGGTACCTGGTGGAACGCGAACAGGCGGGCGAAGCGGACCGCCTCAAGGGCTTCGCCATCGGCGTCGATGTCTTCAACAAGGATTCGGGCTTCGACCCGGCCACGGATGCCGTTGTTCGCGTGCAGGCGGGGCGACTGCGACAGTTGCTCGACCAGTTCTACCAGGACGAGGCCGCGCCCGGCCTGCTGCGAATCGACGTGCCGCGCGGAACCTATGTCCCGGTCTACGGCGAAGGCGTTCCCAAGGAAGACGGGCAGCCCGCCTCCGGCCTGTCCTTCGAGGGCGGCGAGGAGGATGAGCAGGCACTGGCGACCGACGGCATTCACGGGGCGCTGGCGCAGGCGGTGCGGCCGCGGCCGGCCGCCGGTTTCGACGTTGCCGACGCCCTGCAACGCATCGAAACCCAGCAGACCACGGCGATCGCGAAACCTCTGAGCCGCCATTTCAGCTTTCTCTGGGTCGCCATGGGCGTGGTGATCGGCTTGCTGGTCCTGGTCACCTGGACCCTTCGGAGCTTCCCCGAGCGCTCGATCGCGACGGAAAGCGTGGCCTCGGCCGAACCGGTGCGCCGTGGCCACCGCGGCGTGACGACGAACGAGTTCCTGCCGACCGTATCGGTCGAGGCATCATCGGACGACAAGGACGTGCAGCGGGTCGCCAGCCAGTTCGAGGCGGCGATCCCGGCCTTTTCGGCAGTCAATTTCCGCAGTGACATCGGTCTTGGCAAGGGAGCCGAAAACCAGGATGCGGGTTCGACCTCCTACCTGTTCCGCGTTTCGGCCGGCCTTCGACCCGAGCAGGTGACGGTCACGCTGGAAAACCTCGGCCGGCACCAGGTCATCTGGACATCGCATTTCCCGGTGTCGGGCGATTATTCGATCATCGACGCGGAACTGGCCGACATGCTCACGGCCACGCTGGCGGACGAGGGCGTCATCTATGCCGATATCGCCGCGCACGGGCTGGACGAGAACCTGACACACTGCATCCTGCTCAACAGTGCCTATTACAAGCAGCAGACCGATGAAAATCACGCCGCCGCCTACGAATGTTTCGACAGGTTGCGCCAGGCGGGCGGAAAATCGCCGCTGATCTATTCCGAGCTCGCCATCCTGACCATGGAGGCGGTGACCGACAAGCGGCCCATTCCCGAGAACGCCAGCGCGGAAGCGGCGGAGGCCTTCGCCCGCCGCGCCGTCGACCTGGGGCCGCAGAACGCCTATGCGCATCGCGCCATGGGCTTCGTGCTGTCCAAGAGCGGCGATCCGGACGGCGCGGTCGCGTGGGCCAAGAAGGCCCATGACCTCAATCTCAATGATCTCTCGCTTGCGGCCAGCTACGGCTATGTCCTCACCCTGACGGCCGGACGCTACAGCGACGCGATCAAGGTCCTCGAACCGGCCGTTCGGGCGGCAACGGCGCATCCGAGCTGGTGGGACTACGCGTTGTTCATGGACTACCTGATGACCGGGGAGGACCGGAAGGCCTACCTTCTCGCCGACCGGCTGAAGGCCTCGTCCTACGCGCATTACAAGGCCTTGCGGCTGATCGCGGCGCACGGAACAGGCAACAAGACGCTGACCGAGTCGCTGCTGTCGGACCTGCGCGGATCATCGTCAAGCTTCGCCGGCGGACCGATGGCCTATTATGCCCGGGCCGGGTATCCGGAAGACCTGGTCAAGAAGCTGATCTCGGAACTGGCGAAGGCCGGTTTTACCGAGGCAAGCTGACGACGGCGGCGTTTTTTCCCGTAGGAGGACGGAGAACCATGGGTGGAGAGCTTTTCAGCGCGCGGCACGGCGAGGGCGGAACGCCGCTGGTCCTGCTTCATGGGTTCGGCGGCTCGCACCATGTCTGGGAGCCGGTTGCACCGGCCTTGTCGCGCGACAGGCTGGTGCTCGTGCCCGACCTGCCGGGGCATGGCCGCTCGCTGGACTATCCCGGTGCGGGCCCGATCAAGGCGGCGGTGCAGGCCGTCCTCGATTTCGCCGAGCGGGAAGGCCTGTCCCGGTTTCACCTGGCCGGTCATTCCATGGGTGGCGCGATCAGCGCCTTGGCCGCGCTGGCGGCACCGCAGCGGATCGCTTCGCTGACCCTGCTCTCTCCCGGCGGCTTCGGGCCGGAGATCAACATCCGGCTGCTGACGCGCTACGCGAAGGCCGTCACGCGCGAGGACCTGCGCCCGTGCCTTGAGGAAATGGTCGGCTACCGCCACCCGGTCAACGAACACGCGCTCGACATGCTGGCGGAACTCCGGGCCCGGCCGGGACAGCGGGAGATGCTGGAAGGCATTGCCGCCCGGATGACGCGCGACGGGGTGCAGGGCGCCATCCCGCGTGACCAGCTGGCCACGCTGCCAATGCCGGTGAAGGTCATCTGGGGTGCCGAAGACCGCGTTCTGCCGGCGAGCCAGGCGAACGACCTTCCCCCGATCTTCGCGTTTCACCGGTTCGCGGCGACCGGGCACATGCTCATCGACGAGCAGAGCGAGGCCGTGATCCGGCTGATCGGCGAGAACGCACGCGGCTGATGCCGGGTCCGGCCGGCCCGCCTGCTTTTTGCCGTGCATTCGTGTCAAGCTCCTGTTAACCATAAACCTTGGTAAAGGCGTGGATCGTGACATGAGTGAACAGCAACCCGGTGATGGCGGCGAAGCCGCTACGGCAGCGAACATGCGCAAGCTCTCCGATGTGCTTCGTGTCGTTAAAAGCGACATGGCCGACCGCGACGACGTGGTGGTGGAGCTTCGCGAGGCGCAGAAGATGCGGCTCGACCTCCTCGTGCAGGAACTCAAGCCGCTGATCGACGAAATCCCGGCCAGCCACGACCAGTTCGACCTGGCCCTGTCGTCGGGCGAGCAGCCGCGGTTCTGGGTGGATGCCACATCGCATGTCACCATGGGGCGCGACAAGCGCACCTACCGGTTCCTGAAGGACACCCGTCTCGGGCGGGTCGTTCTCGGCGAGACTGCCGATGTGAAGCCGATGGCCGACCAGGTGGCGCGCTACATCGGCGAGCGGATCGTGGAACGCGAACGCGCGATGGAAGGCGAGGTCGCCCCGGTAGCGCGGCCAAGCGAAGCCATGAGCACGAAGGACGAAAAGGCGGTCAGGCCGGTCCGGGAATCCAGTTTCTGGGAAGGCTTCATGCTGTTTCTCATCGGCACGTTCGCCGGTATCGGCCTGACGATCGCGCTGCTCTGGGACCGGTTGCACGCGCTGGGGCTGGATTTCTGGAACAGGGCCGGCTGATTGCCGGTTCACCCCTCGAGGATCCGGACTTCCACTTCGCTCACGCCAAGGGTCTGGCCGGTGAGGGCGTGACGCGCCATGCGGGTGCGCCAGTTGCCCGGCCCTCCCTCGATGTCGAACAGCGTGTAACCGCCGGCGGGCTTGTGGCCACCGACCCCCTGGCCGCCGGCCGGAACGCCGGCCACGGGAATGGCGCGGCCCTCTCCACGGATATAGCCCAGTGTCGGCAGGTGGGTATGGCCATGAAGCACCAGTTCGGCGCCCGCCTTCAGGACGGTCTTCTGGAACCGGCCGATGCCATAGAGACGCTTGTAGGGCGAGGCGGCGCCGCGCAGCGGTGGATGATGTATCATGACGACGCGATAGAGCCCCTGTTCGCCGGTCTCCTCCAGCATCCGGGCCAGCCGCCTGGCCTGCTTGCCGCTGAACTCTCCGCTGGCAAGGAAGGGCGCGGTGGCGACCGCCGAGGACACGCCGATCAGTGCGACCGGGCCGCGAACGCGCAGGTAGGGGAAGGATTTCCGGCTGGCGGGCGTGTTGATCCCGTCGCCTGTCATCCACGGCGACCAGGCGCGGCAGGCCTTGTCGAGCGCGCCGGGAACATAGGCATCGTGGTTGCCCGGAACGACCGAGGCATCGGACGGCGCGGCAAAGGCTTCCAGCCAGAGGCGGGCCGATTCGATTTCCGCATCGAGCGCGAGGTTGACGAGATCGCCGGTCAGCGCAATGTGATCGGGATGCTGGTCGAGCAGGTCGGAGCAGATGCAGGTCAGCACGTCGTCACCGAGATGGCGGCTGCGGTTCCTGTGCCAGTTCACGTAGCCGGTGATGCGCTTGGACACCAGTTCGCGATAGCGTACCGGCGGCAATGGTCCCAGGTGGATGTCCGAGAGATGAGCGAGACGGAACATGGCTTTTCATAGGGGAAAGACGCCTGTCTTTCCAGCGCGTTCGGGGAACGGGGCATGACGGATACGCAACGGAAAACGAAGTGGCGCATCCGCCTGTTCCATCTTTATTTCCTTTTCGCGCGGCCGATGACGCTGGGTGTCCGGGCCATCGTGCACGATGCGGCGGCGGGAACGGTCTTCCTGGTGCGCCATACCTATGTGCCGGGCTGGCAGTTGCCGGGCGGCGGCGTCGAGAACGGCGAGAGCGCGGACGAGGCGCTGGCGCGGGAACTGGACGAGGAGGGCCATATCCGCCTGACAGGGCCGGCCCGCCTGCTGTCCTTCCACTTCAACCGGCGCGCCAGCCGGCGTGACCATGTCGCGCTCTACCTGGTGGAGGCCTTCGAGCAGACACGGCCGCGGCAGCGGGATCGCGAGATCGCCGAGGCCGGTTTCTTCCCGCTGGACGCGCTGCCGCCGGAAACCACGCAGGCAACGCGCGAACGCCTGGACGAGGCGTTCGGGGGGCGGGTCAGCTCGCCATACTGGTAAGCGCCGGCTTGCCGAAACGGTCGCGGTCGTGCCGCGCGTCGAGATCGAGCAGCGGCCCCTTGGGAACGATGCCGGTCGGATTGATCATCCTGTGAGAGCCGTAATAGTGGTGCTTGATGTGGTGCATGTCGACCGTTTCGGCGACACCGGGCACCTGGTAGAGGTCGCGCAGGTATCCTGACAGGTTGGGATAGTCGGCGATCCGCCGCAGGTTGCACTTGAAGTGGCCGACATAGACGGGATCGAAGCGCACCAGCGTCGTGAACAGGCGCCAGTCCGCCTCGGTCATGCGGTTGCCCACGAGGTAGCGATGGCGCGAGAGGCGCTCTTCCAACTGGTCGAGCGTGGCGAAAAGCGCGTCGAAAGCCTCCCCGTAGGCCTTCTCCGTCGTGGCGAAGCCGGCCTTGTAGACGCCGTTGTTGACGTTGTCGTAGACGATAGCGTTGACCGCGTCGATGTCGGCGCGCAGGTCCTGCGGGTAGAAATCCAGCGACGCGTCGCTCCATTCATCGAAGGCGCTGTTGAACATGCGGATGATCTCGGCGGATTCGTTGGAAACGATGCATTCGCGCTGCCTGTCCCACAACACCGGCACGGTCACCCGACCGGAATAGTCGGCGCGGTTCCTGGTGTAGACCTGGTGCAGGAAATCGAAGCCGTGGAGGCTGTCGCCGGTGGCACCATCCTCGGCACGGAACTCCCAGCCATTCTCGGCCATGTACCAGTGGACGACATCGACGGAGATCACATCGTCGAGCTTTTTCAGCTTGCGGAAGACCAGGGTCCGGTGCGCCCAGGGGCAGGCGAGCGAGACGTAGAGGTGATAGCGACCGGGCTCCGCCCGAAATCCGCCCTCGCCGGACGGGCCGGCCGATCCGTCGGCCGTGACCCAGTTGCGCAACTGCGACGCCTGGCGCTCGAAGCGTCCGCCGGTCGACTTCGTGTCGTACCACTTGTCGTGCCACTGGCCATCAATCAGCATACCCATCGCAGTCTTCCTTTCACTTTGGCACCCCAGATGGGCCAGCGGGCCTGCGAAGAAAAGGCCCGAAAGGCTGAACAGTGCGTTGGCCGCGCGCAAAACCGGCGCTGGACATGGCGAACACAATCGGCTACCGGGAAAAACCGTTTTGCGCCGAGGGGACCACTGTGGCCCATTTCATCATCCGACGACGAGCCCGCGCCTGACCGACAGGACGCCCTATCCGGCACGCTCCCGGCGTGCCAAGCTCGACAGACCGGATGATCTCCCATGAACGCGACCGACCTTGCCTACCTGCCGGAACAGCCGGCCCATGACCACGCCATCGAAGCCATCAACGAGGAAGCCTTCGGGCCGGGCCGCTTCGCCCGCGCGGCGCAGGCGATCCGCGACGGCGGACCGCATGACCGCAGCCTGTCGTTCGTCGCGCTTCATGGCGGCAACGTCATCGGTTCGGTCCGCATGACACCGGTGCGGGCAGGCGAGGGGAGCGGGCACCTGCTTGGACCGCTGGCCGTCATGCCGGCGTGGAAGAGCAAGGGCGTGGGACGCCGGCTTCTGGCCATGGCGGTGGAGGCGGCCCGCGCGGCCGGGTCGGGCGTCGTGGTGCTGGTCGGCGACGAGCCCTATTACGGCCCGCTCGGTTTCCGGCACCTGCCTTTCGGCCAGCTGGCGATGCCGCGGCCGGTCGATCCGGCGCGGCTGCTCGCCTGCGAACTGGTGGAAGGCTCGGCGTCGCGGCTCACCGGCATGCTGGTTCACGCCAACCAGGCGCGATGACAATACGGGCTTGCCTGAGGCGCCGAACCGGTCATTGTGTCAGGAAAAACCAATCGGGAGGACAGGATGGATCTGGGATTGTCTGGCCGCAAGGTCGTGGTCACGGGCGGGTCGAAGGGGATCGGGCGGGCAACGGCGCGATCCTTCGCGGCCGAGGGCGCCCGCGTCATCATCGTTTCGCGCGACGAGGCGCGCCTGGCCGAGGCCGCGCGGGCCGTCGCGGCGGAAACCGGTGGCGAGGTCGATTTCATGGCGGCCGACCTTTCCAGGGACGCGGACCGGGAGGCGGTCTTCGACCGTCACGGCGATGCCGACGTGCTGGTCAACAATGCGGGGGCGATCAAGGCCGGCGGGCTGAACGACCTCAGCATGGCGCAATGGCGGGACGGCTGGGAACTGAAGGTGTTCGGCTACATCCACCTGTGCAAGCTGTTTGCACCGGCCATGTTCGAGCGGGGTGCCGGCACGATCGTCAACATCATCGGCATGGGCGGGCGCGCCTTCCGCGCCAATTACATCTGCGGTGCTGCCGGCAATGCGGCGCTGATCGGCTTCACCTCGGCGCTTGGCGCCGAAGCGGCGCGGCATGGCTGCCGCGCCTTCGGGATCAACCCGTCGGTCACCCTCACCGACCGGATGAGCGACATGCTGAAAACGCGGGCCGCCAACGAGCTGGGCGATGCCGGCCGCTGGGAAGAGCTGCTCGACCCGACACGCTTTCCCTACGGCCGTCCGGCGCATGCCGACGAGATCGCGGCGCTGGCGACCATGCTCGCCTCCGAGCGGGTCCACTACCTGTCCGGTACGGTGGTGGACATGGACGGCGGCGGACGCTGGACCAGTTGACGCGGCCGGCCTTGGGCCTCATCCGGCCTTGCCGGCTTCCTCCAGCTTGTCCTGCGTCCGCAGCTCGAAATCGGACGCGTCATGGCGCTCATGAAGCTGGTCTTCCGGCTTGCCGAAGGCCCGGTTCACCTTGCGCCCGCGCTGGACGGCGGGCCGCTGCCAGATATCCTGCTGCCACCGGATGACGTTCCTGTAGGTTTCCGCCTCGATGAACGTGGCGGAGTCGTCGTAGATCAGGCCGGCCACGAGGTTGCCGTACCATGGCCAGATCGCCATGTCGGCGATCGTGTAGTCGTCGCCGGCCATGTAGCGGTTGCCAGCCAGGTGGCGGTCCAGCACGTCGAGCTGGCGCTTGATCTCCATGGTGAAACGGTCGATGGCGTATTCGATCTTGAACGGGGCGTAGGCATAGAAATGGCCGAAGCCGCCGCCGAGATAGGGTGCGGCGCCCATCTGCCAGAACAGCCAGTTGAGGGTCTCGGTGCGCTCGGCATGGCCGGTCGGCAGGAAGGCGCCGAATTTCTCCGCCAGATAGAGCAGGATTGACCCGGATTCGAAGACACGCACCGGCTTGTCGCCGGAATGATCGACGAGGGCCGGGATCTTTGAATTCGGGTTGGCTGCCACGAAACCGGACGAAAACTGGTCGCCTTCGTTGATGCGGATCAGCCAGGCATCGTACTCGGCCCCCGAATGGCCCAGCGCCAGCAGTTCCTCCAGCATGATGGTCACCTTCACGCCATTGGGCGTCGCCAGCGAGTACAATTGCAGGGGATGCTTGCCGACCGGCAACTCCTTGTCATGGGTGGGACCGGCAATCGGACGATTGATGTTGGCGAAGCGGCCGCCGTTCTCGCGGTTCCAGGTCCATACTTTGGGTGGCGTGTAGCCTTCCGGCTGGTTCATCGTCTCTTCCCCGTCTGCGGTGAGTTTCTCCTGCCTAGATAACCCGGATCGGGCCGAAGAAAAGGGTCTCGAGAATCAGGGCTATCTGAATAAGTAAAATACGATGAAAAACCGGCGAGTCATTTGAACGTGGCTTCAAACGTTTGGTGGTTAGATGGCACCGTGGCGAGCCGCGATACCTTTGCGGCAGCATTAGGCGTTCGCCACGTGCCGGCAATCAGGCCGGAATGTCCTTTTCCCAGCCGATCCAGCGGCCGCATTGCGCCGGTCTGCTCCCGCCATGTCCTTCCGCGCGGAAGGGCGCGCGCCCCATGACATTGACAAGGAACTCCCATGAAAACGTTCGCCGCAGCGTTCGCCCTGCAATTCGCCCTGACCGGTTTTGCCCTTGCCGAAGGTGCCAAGCCCGTGATCCTGACCGTGACGAGCGCGATCGACGGTTCGCAGACCACCTTCGACCGTGACCAGTTGCAGGCCCTGGCTGCCCGCAGCGCGAGCATGGAGACGCCCTGGACCGAGGGGAAGGTGACCTTCGAGGGACCGCTGCTGAAGGCGGTGCTGGACGCGGCCGGCGTTCATGGCAAGACCCTGGTGGTCAAGGCGCTGAACGACTACTCCGCCGAGGTTCCGTCAACGGATGCATCGGAGTTTTCCACGATGCTCGCCATGTCGATCGACGGAAAGGCCATGTCGGTTCGTGACAAGGGGCCGTTGTTCCTGATCTACCCGTTCGACACGCATCCCGAACTCTACAACGAGAAATATTTCTCCCGTTCGGTCTGGCAGATCCGTGAGATCGAGGTGAAGGATTGAACGCCTCGCTCGCCAAGAGCCGCTGGCTTGTCAAGCATTCGGGCAAGACAAGCCGCTACCTGCTGGCCGTCACCATCATCCTGATGGTGGCGCTGGCCGGGCTCTTCCTGCATATTTCCACGCGTCAGGACGAGATGCAGTCGAGCATCCGCGAGGATGCGCTGTGGGCGGTCTACCAGGTCGATCGCGAAGCGACCCGCCTGATGGAAACCTTCGCCGAGCATCTCGATGGCAGCGGCAGGGTGATGGCGGGCGCCGATGACGCGCTGACGCTGCGCTACGACATTCTCTATTCCCGCCTGTCCGTGCTGCAGCGCGCCAGCTACGGCGACTATTTCCATGCCAATACGACGATCCAGACGCTGAGCGATCGCGCCGGCGTGCTGATCCGCGACCTTGAGGGCGGCATCACGGCGGTCGCTGCCGGCGAAACGCTCGACGACGCTGCGCAAGCGACGCTGAAGGCGCAACTCACCGAGTTGCAGAAGGCGACCGGCACCCTGCTGGTGCGAACCAATACCGCCGTTTCCGCCGCGCGCGCCGACGCGCGCAACGAGATGATGCAGTTGCAGCGTTTTGCCGGCATCCTTGCGATCGTGCTGCTGCTGGTGGTGGGATTGCTCATCATCAACCTGATCCGCCAGCTCCGGCTGGTGCGCAGCGCCGGCGAGCAAATCGACGCGATCGCGACCGAGCTGCAGGAAGCCTATCGCGCCGCGGAAGCCGGCAACCAGGCGAAATCCGAATTCATGGCCACGATGGGCCACGAGATCCGCACCCCGCTTAACGCCATTCTCGGCATGGCGGAACTGCTCTACGACGCGGACCTGGCCGAGGAACACGCCCAGTCGGTGCGGGTGATCCGCTCGTCCGGCGAAACGCTGCTGGAGAGCATCAACGAGATCCTCGATTTCGCCAAGATGGAGCACGGCAAGCAGGAATTCGAACACATCGCCTTCCGCCTGTCCGATATCGTCAGCGACGTGCCGGGCGTGATGGAAGGACGGGCGCACGAGCAGAACGATACCGTTGCAGTGGTCTACGAAGACGGCATCGCCGATAACGGCTATATCAGCGATCCGTTCAAGCTGCGGCGGGTGCTGCTGAACCTGGTCAGCAATGCCATCAAGTTCACCCGCAATGGGCGGGTCACGATCCGGGTCGCCCGGGCCGGAGCCGCGGGCCAGCCGGGCCTGCGCTTCGAGGTGACCGACACGGGCGTCGGGATTGCCGAGGAGGCGCGCAAGAAGCTGTTCCAGCCTTTCCAGCAGGTGGATGGGTCCATCGGCCGGCGCTATGGCGGGACCGGGCTGGGCCTCGCCATCTGCAAGGGCATCGTCGAAGGTCTCGGCGGCACCATCGGCCTGGAAAGCGAACCGGGCCGCGGTTCGACATTCTGGTTCGAAGTGCCGGTCGAGACCGCCGAAGCTCCCGCCGCCACTCGGTCGGGCGCCACCTGCGACGACGTGAAGCTGCCCGAGCTGTCGATCCTCCTGGTCGAGGACAACAAGGTGAACCAGACCGTTGCGCGGCGCTTCCTTGAGAAGCTTGGCCAGCGCATCGACATTGCGGACGACGGCGAGATGGGCGTGCAGATGGCCAACGAACGCGCCTATGATGTCATTCTCATGGACATGCAGATGCCGGGAATGGATGGCGTGGCCGCGACCACGGAAATCCGCCGGGCATCCCGCTGTAATTCCGGCACCTGGATCGTCGCCATGACCGCCAACGCATCCGACAAGGACCGCGAGCGCTGCTTCGAGGCCGGGATGAATGCCTTCGCGACGAAGCCGGTGTCGCTCTCGCGGCTCCGTTCGGTCCTGGCCGATGTTCCGGCCGTTCAACAGGAGATTTCAATGCCTGTCAGCACGCCTTTCGCCGCCCCGTCCGCGACAACGGGTGAACCCGATCTCATGCAGGTCGACGACCGGATCGTTGCCGAACTCGTCGATGCCATCGGCGAAGACGGGTACGCCGAGCTTGCCAGTGATTTCATCTCCGACTGCGGCACGTTGCTCGCGGATCTCGCCATGGCCCTGAAAACCGGCGACGAGACGCTGGCGGACCGCGCCCTTCACACGCTCAAGGGCTCTGCCTCCACGATCGGGCTTGCCGGCCTCGCCGCCTTTGCCCAGTCACGCCGTTCAACCCCGCTCGATTCCAACACCATCACGCAGATCGAGACCCGCATCCGCGGGCTCGAATGCGCAGCCTGACCATAAAAACGAGGAGCCTCCCATGAAGACCAGAATTCTCATTGTCGACGACAGCCGGACCACGCTTGGCCTGATGGAGAAGCTCATCCGGAAGATCGAGGGCTGCGAGCCGGTGATCTACAACGACGCCGTTTCCTTCGTGGACAACATTGATGTCGAGGACTTCGACATCGCGGTGATCGATTTCCAGATGCCAGGCATGAACGGGATCGAACTGGCGGAACGCCTGCTGTCACACCACCGGCATGCGCACAAGCCGGTGGTCATGATCACGGCGGACCGGGACACCCAGGTCCGCATGGCGGCGATCAACACGGGCGTGATCGAGTTCCTGAACAAGCCGATCGAGCCGATCGAGTTCCGGGCGCGCATCAAGAACCTGGTGCGCCTGCGCAATGCCCAGCGCAAGCTGGAGGACCGTGCCGGCTGGCTGCGCGAAGAGGTCAGCCACGCGACCGTGATGATCCGCCAGCGCGAGGAGGAGATCATCCACCGGCTATCGATGGCTGCCGGCTACAAGGACGACGAGACCTCCGCCCACATGATCCGGATGGCGAAGATCTCCGAGCGGCTTGCCCGCGAACTCGGCCACGACGAAGACTTCTGCCGCGACATCCGCCTGGCCGCCGTCATGCACGACATCGGCAAGGTGGGCATCCGCGAGACCGTCATCAACAAGCCGGGCGCCCTGTCCGACGACGAACGGACGCACATGCAGACGCACACGACCATCGGGTCCGAAATCCTCGCCGGGTCGTCCTCGCAACTGCTCAACCTGGCCGAGGACATTGCCCACGGCCATCACGAGCGCTGGGACGGACGCGGCTATCCGCGCAGGCTCGCCGGCAAGGACATTCCGACTAGCGCCCGCATTGCCGCCGTCGCGGACGTGTTCGATGCGCTGACGAGCAAGCGCATGTACAAGGAGGCCTGGTCGGTGGACAAGACGGTCACCTACATCAACAGCGAAGCCGGCAAGCGGTTCGATCCGGATTGCGTCGCGGCCATGAACCGCTGCCTTCCCGACCTTGAACTCATCATCGAGGAGATGCCGGACATCTCGCTGGCCATGCAGCGCAAGGTCGCCTGATCGCACTACTTGCCTTCGCGCCACCACATGGAGCTGAGGGCGAGCAGGAGCAGGCCGAGCCCGAGGAAACCGGCAAAGAGCGGCGTGCGGTTGACCGATCGCAGCACGCTCTCGCCGGACGAGCGCAGGCCGATCCAGTCGCGTCCCGATGCGGTGGCGCCGCTGCGCACCGGCACGATGCCCGGCAGGCGATCGCCGGACAGGCGGCGCACCGTTCCGCCACTCGCCTTCGCGATGGGGTCCAGTTTCGCGGTCGTGGAGACGGTTTCGGCGAATTCGGGCGCGTTGACGGGGCCGACATGGGCCAGCGCCATCAGGTCGCCATTGGCAACCTGGTAGAGGCCGATCTCGTTGCCTTCCAGCTCTCCGGTAAAAAGGCCCGGTGAACCGGCCCTCAGCGGCACCTCGGTGGTCTTGCCCGATGGCAGGATGACCGTGGCGTTGCCCGCCTCTTCGGCCATGGTCTGGCGCCGGATCTCGAGCATCATGCCGCGGCCGTCGGCCGTCAGCCGTTCCTCTTCCAGTTCCGGCTCCCGCATCAGCCAATGGGCGATGCGCCGGTAAAGCGCGACATGCGGCCCGCCGCCCTCGAAACCGCGCGCCCACAGCCAGCCCTGGTCGGACAGCAGCTGCGCCACCCGGCCTTCGCCGTAGCGGTTGAGGATGAGAAGCGGGCGGTCTCCGGCGCCGCGCATGACAACTTCACCCTCCGGCCGGTCGACGGCGACCTGGCGGAACCAGCGGCTCCAGTGCGGCGGTTCGCTTGCCGATCCATCGAGGCCACGGGTCACAGGATGGCGTTCGCCGGTGTCGGTCAGGCGAGGGAAGAAGGCCTGGTCGATCACCTGGCCGGTGGGCATGGCGGGCAGCGCCGGCATCAGGGGGGTGCGGGCAATCGACTGCTCGCCGGCATATTCCGGTCCGGCCGCGATCAGCAGCGCACCGCCGTTCTGAACGTATTGCGCGATGTAGTCGTAGTAGAGAACCGGCAGCACGTCGCGGTGCTGGTAGCGGTCGAGGATGATGAGATCGAAATCGTCGATCTTCTCGACAAACAGTTCGCGGGTGGGAAAGGCGATCAGCGACAGCTCGTTGATCGGCGTGCCGTCCTGCTTTTCCGGCGGCCGCAGGATGGTGAAATGCACCAGGTCCACCGAGGCGTCGGACTTGAGCAGGTTGCGCCAGGTGCGCTCGCCGGCATGCGGTTCGCCGGAGACGAGGAGCACGCGCAGGTTCTCGCGGATGCCGTCGACGATGGCGACCGTCCTGTTGTTGGCCGGCGTCACCTCGCCGGATTCGCGCGGGATCGACAGTTCAACGATGTTGCGGCCGCCGTTGGGGACGGTGATCTCCAGCGGCATGGTGACACCCGGTGTCGCCCGTTCGGTGGTGACGAGATTGCCGTTGACGCGGACCTCGACCGACACGCTGCCGCCGCCATCGCCGGTGTCGGTCACTTCGTAGGTCATCTCCAGCGGCTTGCCGGCGATGCCGAAACGCGGTGCCTCGACGAAGCGGATGCGGCGGTCGAACTCGTCGGGCCGGCCGGTGATCAGGCCGTGGACCGGGGCGTTGAAGCCGAGCGCCTGCAGGTCTTTCGGCACATCGTGCACCTGGCCGTCGGTGATCAGGATGCCGCCGGCGACCCGCGAGGGAGGCACGTCGGACAGGAGGCTGGAGAGGGCGCCGAAGAGGCGGGTCTCGACGCGGTCGTCGGCGCGATCGCCCCGGCCGGCCTCCGCCACGCGGACCTCGAACTCGGGGAAGCGGGCGAGACGCGCCTTGAGCGCCTCGACGGCTGCGGAAGCCTCGGCGTTGCGGTCGCCGATGTCCTGGCTCTGGCTGCGGTCGACGATCACGCCGACGACGCTCTTGACCGGGTCGCGGATCTCGTCGAGCAGCACGGGGTTGGCCAGTGCAAGGGCGACGGCGGCCATGGCGGTGGCGCGGATCCAGGCGCCGCGCTGGCGCAGGACGATTCCGGTCAGCGCAAGCAGCGCGAGGACGGCGGCGACCGCGACCAGCCAGGGCCAGGCGAGGAGCGGTTCGAAGGAGACGGAAACCTGGTTCATCCGCGCCGCCTCACTGCCCAAGCCGTTCCAGCAGGGCGGGAATATGGACCTGGTCGGCCTTGTAGTTGCCCGTCAGCATGTACATCATGATGTTGACCCCGGCCCGGTAGGCATAGACGCGCTGCAGCGGATTGTTGGGAACCGTCGGCAGCAGGAAGTCACCGTTGGCGTCGATCGCCCAGGCCCCGGCAAAGTCGTTGCCGGTGATGAGAATGGGCGATACGCCGTCACCGGTGCGCACGGGGCGGTTGTCCTGGCTGTCGGCTTCGAGCGAAGCCTCGACCCAGAGCGGCGAGGCGGAGAAGCGGCCGGGGAAGCCGGACAGGATGTAGAACGACTTGGTGAGCACGTGATCGGGCGGCACCGGTTCAAGCGCCGGCACGTTCATGGACGACAGGATTTCGCGCAGCCGTTGGGTGGCCGGCGACGCGGCGGTGCTGCCGAAGCCGGCCGAATAGGCGTCGCGGGTGTCAAAGAGCACCGTGCCGCCCTGCTGCATGTAGGCGTCGATGCGGGCCAGCGCATCGGCTGGCGGAACGGGAACGGCGGCGTCCACGGGCCAGTAGATGATCGGGTAGAAGGCCAGTTCGTCGGTGGCGATATCGACGCCGACCGGGTCTCCCGGCTCGAGCGCCGTCTTGCGGATGAGGAATTGCGTCAGGCCATGGAGGCCGGCGCGGGAAATGGCGTCGATGGAGCCGTTGCCGGTACGGACATAGGCGAGGCGGGTGCGCTCGATGGCGGCAATCGCCTCGGCGTCGCCCGGGCGCTGGTCGTTCGTTTCCTGCGCCTGGGCGCGCGGCACGAAGGCCGGCATGGCCATGGCGCCGGCCAGGGCCAGCACAAGCGCGGCCGTTGCGGCACGGCGCGGCCGCCGCGCCATCAGGCCGGAGAGCCAGAAGACGATCAGCGTGTCGAGGGCCAGCAGTCCCGCGGCGGCGGCAAGCAGCGGACCCTTCAGAGAGGCCGATTCATCGGCACCGTAGCCGATGGCGGTCACCGGCGCGGCGAAGGGCGGGCGGGCCAGCGGTTCGAGCGTGGCATCGGCTGGCAGGAGATTGCGGGCGACGACGCCGTCCTCGCTGCCATAGAGACCGGGCGGGTGTTCCAGCGAGACGGGTTGGACCCCGGCCGAAAGGTCGAGCGGGCGCGCGTCGGGCGGGGGCGGGGCCAGGCTTCCATCGGCGGCGATCATGCGCCAGGGCGGCAGGGTGGCGGCAACCTGTCCACCGGAAGCCACGGCAATGGCGCCCTGGTTGCGCGAGAACTGGACGATCCGGCGCAGCATTTCCACGAACGTGCCGGAAATGGGCAGGGTGGACCAGCTTGCCTCCGGCGTGACGTGGAAAAGGACGATCGTGCCATCGCCACGCGGTCCGCCGGTGACCAGCGGCGTGCCGTCGGCAAGTGCTGCCCAGGTGCGCTCGACGATGCCCGGTTCCGGCTCGGCCAGCACCTGGCGGGACACCGTGACATCGCGTGGCGGCGTCAGCCCGGCAAAACCGCCGTTGGCGGGGAACTCGGCGACGGGCTGCGGTTCGGTCCAGGACAGCGTGCCGCCGAGCGCGCGTTCGCCCGAGCGAAGGCGGACCGGCAGCAGGTCGTCGGCCTCGGGCGTGCCTGCGAGGCGCGGTCCGGCGAAGCGCACGAGGGTTCCGCCACCTTCCACCCAGCGGGTGAGCGCCTGGCGGGCCTCGTTCGGGATCACGCCGATATCGGCCATGACGATGACCGCCGGCTTCTGGTCGAGGATTTCCGGAATGGCCTCGTTGAGGTCGTTGGTCTGCGGCTCGACAAGGTCGGCAAAGGGCTTGAGCGCGCGGCGGATGTAATAGAGCGGCGACAGCAGCGGCTGGGCATTGTCGGCTTCGGAGGCGGAGATGAGCGCGATACGGCGGCGGCGCGAGTTGTCGTCCAGGACGCGGGTCGCGGCCGCCTGGCGGGCACCGTCGACGACGATCGCGGCAAAGTCGTTGCGCAGTTCGAACGGGGCCTGGAAGGCGGCGCTGGCTTTCGTGTCACCGGGACGGAAGGCGGCCTGCGCCTCGCCGATGCGGCGGCCCTTGTCGTCCAGGGCATGGAGGGTGACGAGCGCGGGGCCGGCCTCGTCCGCCGGGCGAATGACCGTCGTCGTCAGCGCCGTGGCGCCGTTCTCGGTGTTCACGAGGCCGGTGAGCCCCCCGGACCGGGCATCGGCCCAGATGATCTTTTCCGGCGTCAGGCCCTGCAACTGGGCGAAGGCCCTTGCATCGCCCTCAGAAGCCAGTCCGTCGGTCAACAGGGCCAGCGTCACGCCTGTCTGGTCGTCGAGTGTCTCGGCGATCCGGGACAGCGCCGTGACGCGGTCGACAGACACCGGGCGCGGTTCGGCCGCGGCAAGACGGTCGCGCGCCGTCGCCGCGTCGAACGGGCCGATCTCGGCGTTCGGTTTCTCCGCGGTCAGGGCCAGGACGACCGGTACGCCGGCTTCCCCGGCATCGCCGATGAGGGTCGCCGCGGTTTCACGGCGGCGCTCCCAATCGGGTGCCGAGGCCCAGCCGTTGTCGATGACGAGGACCAGCGGCGCATCGCCGAGGACGACGGCCTCGCGCGGCTTGAAGATCGGGCCGGCAAGGGCCACGATGACGAGCGCGGCCATCAGCAGACGCAGAAGCGTCAGCCACCAGGGGCTTTGCTGCGGCGTTTCCTCGCTCTTGAGGACACGGGCCAGGATCCGCAGCGGCGGAAAGACCTCCTCGCGCGGATGGGGCGGGGTGAGGCGCAGCAGCCACCAGATGACCGGCAAGGCGAGCAGGCCGAACAGGACGGCCGGATTGGCGAAGGTGAGGGGCAGGCCGGCAATCATCGGCCGGCTCCGGCCAGCGCATGCGGCTCGCTCATCGCGAGGTGAACGGAGACCAGCGCCTGCGAGGCCAGCTGGTCGGTGTGGTTGACGGTATAGCTCCAGCCCAGACGGCGCGCCCAGGCGGCCATTTCCTCGCGCCGGGCCCGGTAGAGCGTGGCATAGTCGTCGCGCAAGGTTTCGGCGCGGCCGGCCCGCAGCCGCTGGCCGGTTTCCGGATCGCGGAACTCGGTCCGCCCGGCATAGGGAAAGTCCTCTTCCACCGGATCGCAGACCTCGATGAGGTGGGCGCGCACGCCCCGGGCCGCCAGCGGTTCAAGCCAGGCATGCATGTCCTCGACCGGGTCGAGGAAATCGGAAACGATGACGATGTCGGAAAAGCGCCGGATCATGGAAAAGTCTGGCCTGGCCGGCAGGTCGGACGCATGGATCAGCCGGTTGGCCAGCCGTTCCGCGGCATTGCGCGCCGCGATGGGGTCGGTCAGGCCGGGCCAGCCGATCCGTTCGCCCGAGCGGGCCAGCAATTCGGCCAGGGCGAGGGCGAGCACGAGCGCGCGGCTTTCCTTGGAGACCGATGCCAGGGACGACTTGAACAGCATGGACGGCGACGGGTCGGCCCAGAGCCAGACCGTGTGCGCGGCCTCCCACTCGTTGTCGCGGACGTAGGTATGGTCGTCGCGCGCGGAGCGGCGCCAGTCGATGCGCGACATGGCCTCGCCCTCGACATAGGGCCGGTACTGCCAGAAATTCTCGCCGATGCCGCGTTTGCGCCGGCCATGCCAGCCGGAAATGACGGTGGAGACGATCCGCCGGGCTTCCACCAGGAGATCGGGCACCAGGGAAGCCCGCAGGTGCGCACGGGCCAGCGCGTCCCGCGCGGCGACCGGTTCCGTGGTGGCGCCGAGCGCCGCCATCAGCCGAGCTCTTCGGTGAGGCGGGCGATGACGGTGCGGACGTTCATGCCCTCTGCGCGGGCGGAGAAGGAAAGCGCCATGCGATGCTGGAGGACCGGCTCGGCCAGCGCGATGACATCGTCGACGGAGGGGGCCAGGCGGCCGTCGTAAAGGGCACGGGCGCGGGCGCAGAGCGTCAGCGCCTGGCTGGCACGCGGGCCGGGGCCCCAGGCCACGTGGCGGTCGGTCTCGGCATTGCCGTTGCCCGGGCGGGCGGAGCGAACCAGCTTGAGAATGGCCTCGACCACGCTTTCGGGCACCGGCATGCGGCGCACCAGCTGCTGGATCTCGACGAGCCTCGTTGCCGCCATGACGTTGCGCGCGGTGGCGTCGGACGTGCCGGTGGTCTCCAGCAGGATGCGGCGCTCGGCTTCCAGTTCCGGGTAAAGAATGTCGATCTGCATCAGGAAGCGGTCGAGCTGGGCTTCCGGCAGGGGGTAGGTGCCTTCCTGTTCCAGCGGGTTCTGGGTCGCCAGGACGTGGAAGGGCGCCGGCAGGTCGTGGCGGTGGCCGGCGACCGTGACATGGTATTCCTGCATCGACTGCAGCAGCGCCGACTGGGTGCGCGGGGAGGCGCGGTTGATCTCGTCGGCCATGAGAAGCTGGGCGAAGACCGGGCCGGGGATGAAGCGGAAGGAGCGTCGGCGGTTCTCGTCCTCCTCCATCACTTCCGAGCCGAGGATGTCGGACGGCATGAGATCGGGCGTGAACTGGATGCGGCGGGCGTCGAGGCCGAGGACGGAGCCGAGCGTGTCGACCAGCTTGGTCTTGGCCAGGCCCGGCACGCCGACCAGCAGCGCGTGGCCGCCGGCCAGAAGCGCGACGATGGCGCGCTCGATCACGCTTTCCTGGCCGAAGATGACCTCGCCGACGGCTTCGCGCACCGTGGCGATGTCAGCCAACGCGGCTTCGGCCGCAGCAATCATCTCCGCCTCGCTCATCGGCTTGTCGGGGGTCATCAGGCTCATGGGCGGGTATCCTCTTCCTGTGGCCTCTTGCCGGCCGGACAAGGGCCGAATCCTGAACGCATGTCTGGCAGCATGATTGCGTCTCGCGTCAAATTAAACCAGCCGACAGGGCTGACAAGCGCAATAACGGTGACTATTTCGTGACCATGATGAACAAAAGCGATGATACGGCCAAGCCGCAAAAGCGTCTCGAAGAGGCGCGCGAGAGCGCCGGGCTCGAGGCCCTGATCAGCCGCGCAGTGGGCCAGGAACGCGGTCTTCCGCCCGTCGAACGCTGGAACCCGGACCATTGCGGCGAGATCGACATGGAAATCCGCCGCGACGGGACGTGGTTCTACATGGGAACGCCGATCGGGCGGCCGGCGCTGGTGCGGCTGTTTTCGACGGTGTTGCGCAAGGACGAGGACGGCGAAACCTATCTCGTGACGCCTGTGGAAAAGGTCCGCATCCGGGTGGAGGACGCGCCCTTCGTCGCCGTGGAAGCAGTGGCCACGGGGGAGGGCGAATCGCAGGTGGTGACGTTCCGCACCCAGGTCGGCGACCTGGTGGAGGCCGGACCGGAGCACCCGCTGCGCTTCGTCGACGAAGACGAGACAGGCGGGATGAAACCCTATGTCCACGTGCGGGGCCGGCTGGAGGCATTGGTATCGCGGGCGGTGATGTACGACCTGGTCGAGCTCGGCGAGGAGGTCATGGTCGATGGCAAGGCGATGTATGCGCTGCGATCGCATGGCGCCGTTTTCCCGATGATGACGATGGAGCGGCTGGAGGCCCTGTCCCGATGACGCTCATGCCGGCGGCAACCGACTATTCGATCGCAGACCTGCGTCAGCGCCTGGGCCGGGAAACCGGGCCGTTCGGCACGGACGACCACGGTGACCACCATTTGAACCCGGCGCTGCGCCACCTCATCATCAAGCCGGACCTGCGCGATGCGGCGGTGCTGGTTCCCGTCGTCGAGCGCGATGGCGGGCCGAGCGTGATCCTGACGCAGAGGACCGAGAGCCTGCGCCGGCATTCCGGGCAGGTGGCCTTTCCCGGCGGGCGGATCGACCCGGAGGATGCGACGCCGGAAGCCGCCGCGCTGCGCGAGACGCACGAGGAGATCGGCATCGCGCCCGACCGCGTGGAGGTTTTCGGCCGCATGCCGGACTACCTGACCGGCAGCGGGTACCGCATTGCGCCGGTGTTCGGCCTGGTCGATCCCCAGGTGACGATGGTGGCCAACCCGGACGAGGTGGCCGCGATCTTCGAGGTGCCGCTCGCCTTCCTCATGAACCCGGACAACCACGTGCGCCAAAGCCGGACCTGGGAGGGGCAGGAGCGCTTCTTCTGGACCATGCCGCACGATGACCGCTACATCTGGGGCGTCACGGCGGGCATCATCCGCACGATCTACGAAAGGCTCTATGCGTGAGCGACACGGTATCGCTGGCCGGCAAGGCCGAATGGCTGGACGACGAAGGCCTGCAAGGCCTGCTGGCTGCCCTGTCGCAGGGCGGGGAAAAGGCCATGGTGGCCGGCGGCGCGGTACGCAACACGCTGCTTTGCCAGCCGGTGAGCGACATCGACATCGCCACCACAACGCTTCCCGACGAAACCATCGCACGGGCAGAAGCGGCCGGATTCCGGGCCGTGCCGACCGGTTATGACCACGGGACCATCACCGTGATCGCCAACGGCGTTCCGCACGAGGTGACGACGCTGCGCTCGGATGTCGAAACCCATGGAAGGCATGCCACGGTGCGTTTCGGCCGCGACTGGAAGGCGGACGCGGAGCGGCGCGACTTCACGATCAACGCGCTTTACGCGGCAGCTGACGGAACCGTGGTGGATCACGTCGGCGGCCTCGACGACCTGAAGACGCGGACGCTGCGGTTCATCGGTGACGCGGAAACGCGGATCCGCGAGGATTACCTGCGCATCCTGCGGTTTTTCCGCTTCTTTGCCTGGTACGGCCATGGCCGGCCCGATGCGGCCGGCCTGAAGGCCTGCGCCCGGCTGAAGGAAGGCATGGACCGGCTTTCGGTGGAGCGGGTCTGGGCTGAATTGAAAAAGCTGCTGGGCGCGCCCGATCCGTCACGGGCGCTGCTTTGGATGCGCCAGACCGGCGTGCTGAGCCGCATCCTGCCGGAAAGCGAGAAGTGGGGCATCGACACCATTCACGGGCTGGTCGCGGCGGAGCGTCATGCCGGGCTTGCGGCCGACCCGATGCTGCGCCTGGAAGCCATCGTTCCTCCCGACAGCGCCCGCATGGAGGCCCTGGCGGACCGGTTGCGGCTGTCCGGGCACGAACGCAAGCGCCTGCGCGAATGGGCGTTTGCCGAATTGCCCGCGGAAGACACATCCGACGGGGGGCTTGCGAAACAGCTCTACCGGGGGCCGGGCGACGGCGTGCGCGACCGGATCGTGCTGGCGCTGGCAGGCGCGAGCGGCTTGGACGCCGGGGAGCCGGCGCGGATGCAGGCGCATGCCGTCCGCCTGGCGCAATTGCGATTTGCCGAGAACTGGGAAAAACCCGGTTTCCCCCTCGGCGGCAAGGACCTGGGGACGATCGGCATAGAGGCGGGTCCCGGTATGGGCCGCCTGCTCGGCCAGCTCGAGGACGACTGGGTGTCGTCCGGTTTCAAGCTGGACCGCGACGCGCTGCTGGCACTGGCGCAGCAGCGGGCCGGCAAAGGCTAGCCGGCCCGGGAAGAACCGGGCCAGCACTCCAGCATGTCAGGCAGCTTCGCCGCTCCGGGTGATCTTGGACCGGATGGCATCCATCATGCCTTCGCGAATGATGGTCTCGCCATGCGTGTTGCGCAGGTGCTCGACGGCGCGGCGGATCACCTCAGCCTCGTCCTCGTGACGGGTATGCCAGTCGCAACCCGGGACAAGCGAACCACAATGAAATTCCTTCATGGCTTCCTCCTATGGTCGTTGGATGCCTTACCAGTATAGGTGAAATAAGGCGGTTCTGCATGACAACGGTCAATGGGCCGGTTCCGTTCACCCGAACCGGGCATTCAGGGCCATTTGACCATGGGAGGCATGGAGGAGAGGATGGACTCGATATTACCGCCGGTCTTCAGGCCGAAGATCGTGCCGCGGTCGTAGAGCAGGTTGAACTCGACGTAGCGGCCGCGGCGGACGAGCTGTTCCTCCCGATCGGCGTCCGTCCAGGCATCGGCGAAATTCTGCCGCACGAGATGGCTGTAGGTGAGGAGGAACGTCCGGCCGACATCCTGGGTGAAGGCGAAGTCGGCCTCCCAGCCGCCTTTCTCGTCCGGCGAATGCAGCCAGTCGTAGAAGATGCCGCCGATGCCGCGCGGCTCGTTGCGATGGGGCAGGAAGAAATACTCGTCGCACCAGGCCTTGAAGCGGTCGTGATCGGCCACGCCGGCGTGCTTGTCGCAGGCAAATTTCATCGCCTTGTGAAACGTCTGCGCGTCCGGGTCGTCCTGGGTGCGGCGGCGGTCGAGCACCGGGGTCAGATCGGCGCCACCGCCGAACCACTGCCGCGTGGTGACGACCATGCGGGTGTTCATGTGTACGGCCGGGACATTGGGATTGACCGGATGGCAGATCAGCGAAATCCCCGAGGCCCAGAAGCGCGGATCCTCGTTGGCGCCGGGTATCTGGTTGCGGAATTCCGGCGAAAACTCGCCGTGGACGGTCGACGTGTGGACGCCGACCTTCTCGAACAGCCGTCCGTGCATCATCGACATCACGCCGCCGCCGCCGGCGCCTTCGTCGCGCTGCCATTCCTTGCGCTCGAAACGACCTGGCTCGCCGCCGCCGTGGGGTTCCGGCACCTCGTCCTCGAGCGCCTCGAAGCCGGCGCAGATGCGGTCGCGCAATTCCTCGAACCAGGCCTTCGCCCGCGCTTTCTTGTCCTCGATGTCATCCGGCAAGCCGGCCGGAATGTCCGGGCGTTCCATCATGGCCTCCTCAATCTGAAATTGTCGCGCCGCCGACAAATGACTCGCCAAGCGCGCTGTCGAACCCTACAATTTTCACGCATAGAGGCTCCGGGAGTATTTGTCATGCGTGTTCCCGCCCGTCCGCCCCTGGACGGCCTGAAGCAGCGGCTCGACGAGAGCCGGCAGCGTGGCGAACGCATGCCACGCGATGGCTTCGTGCGTGAAACCTTCCGCCTGCCTCGCCCGAAAGCACGCGAAAAGGCCCGCGAATTCCTCGACCGCTACCCGCGCCAGGCCTACTGGACGGAAATCGAAAGCTGGAGCGAGTGGCCCGGCGACGTGATCGAGTTCACGATGCGGCGGCTGAAAAGCGCGGATTGACCTTCATCAATGTCCGGGCCGGCATTCGGGTCCAGCCTGCATGCATTGAAGGCGGACGGCGTCCAGGTCCGTGAGGACCGTCCGGCCTTGTATAAACCATATCTCCCGGGGGCAGGATCATGAGACATTCCGTTCAGACGTTCCTTGCAGTTTTCCAGTTCGGTCTCGTCGCGGCGCTGGTGCCTGGCGGTGCGCAGGCCGCTGACGGAAAGGCGTTGTTCGAGGACAATTGCGCCGCCTGCCACATGCCTGCGGCCGACGTCTCCCACGACGATCTCGTTGCACCGCCGATCTTTGGCGTGGTGATGAACTACCGCCGCGCCTATGGCAGCGACCGGAACGTCGCCGATGCCATTTCGCAATGGCTGGAGAAACCGGACGAGGCAAAGTCGGTCATGCCGCAATGGGTGGCGCGCTTCGGCCTGATGCCGCCGCTGGAACTGGCGGAGACGGACCGCACCGCCATCGCCAATTACATCGCGTCCGCCGACTTCGACCCGCCGGCACAGGGGCGCGGCATGGGCGTGATGGGCCATGGCATGGGCATGGGACGTGGCATGATGCGCGGCTTCGGCAACCAGTAGGCCGGTCTTCCGACAGGCTCAAATC
The DNA here is from genome assembly GCF_002727065.1 of Zhengella mangrovi. GTDB lineage: Bacteria > Pseudomonadota > Alphaproteobacteria > Rhizobiales > Rhizobiaceae > Zhengella > Zhengella mangrovi. The sequence continues at coordinate 217,020 of NZ_PDVP01000004.1, forward strand.
ACGTCGCGCTTGCCGCTGACCTGCCTCGACCGGGCAATGATGTCGTCATCGGCGCGGGCCGCGATGCGGGCGATCTCGCGCTTCTGGTCCTCGTCTGGCAGGCCCGGCGGCAGATCGGCGGCAATCAGTGCCCGTGCGCGGTCGCGCGCTTCCTCCCAGGCGCCGCGGCGGTCGTTCTTCTCGTAGTCGTCGCGCCCGGTGCGCTGGAAAACGCGCGGGCGGAACTGCGTCCGGCAGCGCTCCAGCGTGTGTCCCGATGCCAGGAAATGGGCACCGATCCCGATCTCGCTGATCTCGTCCCAGTTGAACGCGTCGTCGGAGACCTCGGGCGTGCGGATGAAGCTGCGGATATAGGCGCCGAGTTCGTCATCAAGGACGGCCTGCACGGGCGAGAAGACCGTCGCCGTCTCGAGCTGGCCGACGCCGCCCAGGATATCGGCACCGGAGAGGGCAACCGTCTGGCCGAGCATGGCGCGTTCGGCCATCGACTGGCGGCCGCCGTCGGGCGTGTCGGACCCCATGCCGTAGGTGTGGGTCAGCAGTCCGAACCGGCGGGACAGGACCTCGACGGCAAGCGCCTTGGCCTGCAGGCTTTCCGGGCAGGCATGGAGGGCACGGCCGGTCGCCATGTCGAGGGTGAACATCAAGGGCGTGGCGATGACGGGCGTTCCCGGCACCAGGACATGGGCGAGGGTGACCATGGCGAGGATTTCGGCAACGGCCATCAGCACGTTACCGGCCACCGAGAGCGGCGCCGTGCCGCCGCCCGACGGCAGCGAGCAGGCATGGACCGGCAGGCCGGCCTTGCCGGACCGGATCAGCGCCTCGACGTCCATCACCTTGAACTCGAGCGGTGTAAAGGAGCACATGATGGTGGATGCAATGGGCCGTGCCTTCAGTTCCGCCTCGCCGCCGGCGGCCACCGTCACGATGCGGATGAGATAGTCGACGTTCTCCACGTTGTAGGGCTGGAGCCAGATGTGCTTGTCCGTGTTGGCGACGAGACTGGCGACCGAGTGGATATCGCTGGTCAGTTCGTGCACGCCGTAGGCGAAGGGATGGGCGATGAAGCCCACCTGGTCGAGGCCGTTGGCCAGCCGGGCAATCGTTTCAACATCCCCGATTTCCATGTTGCGGTAGCGCCCGGTCTCCGGCTCGACATAGCCATGGGCGCCGGTTCCGGTGCGCATGACGAAACCGTTGTCGAGCCTCGGCAGGGCAACGTCGCGCGCCTCGCGCTTGCCGCACAGGCGGGCGGTCTTCGGCGTCGCGGCGAGGGCTTCCTCGACCAGTTCCCGCGGAAATCTCAGGCGGCTCGATTCGCGACCGGGCGTGGCGCCGGCCCGACGCATGGCCTCGAAGGCGCCTTCGTGGACGATGGCGACGCCGTGATCGGCCAGCAGATCGATGGCCCGGCGCGCAATGGCATTGCGTGCCTCCTCTCCACCGACGGAAAAATGCGGCCTCGGGCGCGGTGCGCCCTGGTTCGTGAAAGCGTCTGCCGGCCTGCTGGTGGCCGATGCCCGGTCTGCCCGTGGTCTGCGCGCCATGACGTCCTCCTTCGCGACGTTGCGTCTGACGGATTGGCGCACACCGTTTCAGCTCACTGCGAGCCCACTTGAGCAAGGCTCATAGTGCCGCAATCGCCGACGGAATCAATATGGCTTCGACTTCGGGGGGGCGTCTTCCGGCAGGGCCTGGCGCTCGACCAGTTGCGGGCCGGTGCCGAAGCGGGCGGCGCGGTCGCCGGGATTGTACAGGGCACAGTTTTCCAGCGAGAGGCAGCCGCATCCGATGCAGCCGTCGAGCCGGTTTCGAAGCCGCTGCAACCGGGCAATGCGCTCGTCGATCGCCACGGAAAAGGACCGGCTGATGCGCGCCCAGTCGGCACGGGTCGGCGCGCGGTCGCCGGGCAGGGCCTGCAACTGGTCGCGAATTTCGGCGAGCGTGAAGCCGAGGCGCTGCGAAATGGCTATGAAGGAGACCTTGCGGATTTCCGCGCGCAGGAACCTGCGGCGTCCGCCCGGGCTGCGAAGGGCCGTTATCAGGCCCTCGTCCTCGTAGTAGCGAACGGCCGAGACGGCGAGGCCGGTGCGGGCCGCGACCTCCCCGATCGACAGGGTGGAAACGGATTTTCTGGTCTCCATCGAAAAAAACCTCTTGATCTCAAGTGCGCTTGAGAAAGTACCCTTCGGGCACCATCGAGGCAAACAGGAGGATGCGATGAGCGCCGAACGGCACGGAATGCTGGAACATGTGAACTTCACGGTCGCCGATTCCCGGGCGACGGCCGCCTGGCTCTCGGATCTGTTCGGCTGGCACGTGCGGTGGGAAGGCCCCGCGATCAACGGCGGACACACGGTGCATGTCGGCACCGACACGGCCTATCTCGCCGTCTACTCACCCGCCGGCGGCGCCGAAGGCGTCTCGGTGAACAAGTCGCGGAGCGGCCATCTCAACCATGTCGGCGTCGTGGTCGGCGATCTCGATGCGGTGGAGGCGAAGGTGAGGGCGCTCGGCTACAAGCCCTATAACCATGCCGATTACGAGCCGGGCCGGCGGTTCTACTTCGATGACGAGAACGGCATCGAGTTCGAAGTGGTCAGCTATGACTGACGGCGGCACGCGTCATCTCAGGCCGACAACTGGCGGATCGCCTCGCTGGACGCCATGGCCGCGGAAACCGCGAGGTTGAGGCTGCGGCGACCCGGTGCCATGGGGATGAGCAGACGGGCGTCGGCGGCCGCGTGGACATGGTCCGGCGCGCCGGCGCTTTCGCGGCCGAACAGCAGGATGTCGCCGGGGCGAAAGGCAAAGCCGGTGTAGGGGCTTGCGCCCTTCGTCGTGAACAGCAGGAGGCGCCGTCCATCATCGCGCCGCCAACTCTCGAAGGCGCGCCAGTCGTCGTGGCGCCTGACGGTCGCAAGCTCCACGTAGTCCATGCCGGAGCGTTTCAGGGCCCGGTCCGAAAAGTCGAAGCCGGCCGGCGCGATGATGTCCACGCCGAGGCCGAGGCAGGCGGCGGTGCGGATGATGGTTCCGGTGTTGCCGGGGATGTCGGGCTGGAAAAGGGCGATGCGCAGGTCGGAAGACATGCGTGTTTCCGTAGCTTGTCAGCAGAGGCTTGCCAAGCGACATGACAAGGCCACCTTGCCGGCCTATATCATCGGTCTCGTCCTGCGGCGCGGCCGCACGTCATTTTCAAGCGAAGGCCGCGGTGATGCTGGGTCGCGTGTTCACATGGTTCGAGGGTCGGATCGACCCGTTTCCGGAGATGGCGCCTGGCCAGCCGCCGGACCGCCTGTGGCCTTTCGTCTGGCATTTCTCGCGGCCGATCTGGGCGTGGCTCGCGCTGATCGCGTTCACCTCGGCGCTGGTTGCCGTGTTCGAGGTGTGGCTCTTCGCCTTCCTCGGAAACGTCGTGGACTGGCTGGCGGCGGCCGACCGAGACACTTTCCTGCAGACCGAAACGTGGCGCCTTGTCTGGATGGGGGCAGTGATCCTCCTCATCCTGCCGGCGCTGACATTCTTCGACTCGCTCATCCTGCACCAGTCGGTGATCGGGAACTTCCCGATGATCATCCGCTGGCTCGGCCATCGCTACCTGCTGCGCCAGTCGATGTCCTTCTTCCAGGACGAGTTCGCCGGCCGGGTGGCGACCAAGCTCCTGCAGGCCTCGCTCGGCGTGCGCGACACGCTGATGAAGGCCGTCAACGTCTTCGTCTACGTGATCGTCTACGTGCTGGGCACGCTGGCGCTGATTGCCAGCTTCAATGTCGCGCTGATGGTGCCGTTCGTCCTCTGGCTGGTCGGATACGGGCTGACACTGCGCCATTTCCTGCCGCTGATGCGCGACATTTCCGAAGCGCAGGCCGATGCCCGTTCCGCGATGACGGGACGGATCGTCGACAGCTACACCAACATCATGACGGTCAAGCTGTTTTCCCACGCCCGCGCCGAGGAAGCCTATGCACGCCAGTCGATGCGCGATTTCCTGGTGACCGTGCATCCGCAGATGCGCCTCGTCACCAAGCTGGAAGTGATGCTGGTGCTGCTCAACAACGGGTTGCTGTTTGCCGTCGGCGCGGTCGGGATCGGGCTGTGGCTCGGATCGGGTGTCACGGCCGGCGCGGTGGCCATCGCGCTTGGCCTCGTGCTGCGCCTCAACGGCATGAGCCACTGGATCATGTGGGAACTGTCGGGCCTGTTCGAGAATATCGGGATGGCGATCGACGGCATGCAGACGCTGGCGCGGCCGCATGCCGTCACCGACCGGCCCGGCGCCGGAGCGCTTGCCGTGCGCGACGGCCGCGTGCGCTTCGAGGATGTCACCTTCCACTACGGCAAGGGTGGCGGCGTGATCGAAGGGCTGAACCTCGAGGTTCGGCCCGGCGAAAAGATCGGCGTGGTTGGCCGATCCGGGGCAGGCAAGTCGACGCTGGTCAACCTGCTGTTGCGCTTCCATGACGTGGAAGGCGGTCAAATCCGGATCGACGGCCAGGACATTGCCGGCGTGACGCAGGAAAGCCTGCGCGCCGCCATCGGGATGGTGACGCAGGATACCTCTCTCCTGCACCGCTCGGTGCGCGACAACATCCTCTACGGCCGGCCCGACGCGAGCGAAAAGGCCATGGAGGAGGCGGCGCGGCGGGCCGAGGCGCACGACTTCATCCGCGACCTGGCCGACGCTGGCGGCCGGACCGGCTACGACGCGCATGTGGGCGAGCGCGGGGTGAAACTGTCCGGCGGCCAGCGCCAGCGCATCGCCATCGCCCGCGTGATGCTGAAGGACGCGCCGATCCTGATCCTCGACGAGGCGACGTCGGCCTTGGACTCGGAGGCCGAGGCGGCGATCCAGGACAATCTCTACCGCCTGATGGAAGGCAAGACAGTGATCGCCATCGCGCACCGGCTGTCGACCATCGCGGCCATGGACCGTCTCGTGGTCATGGACCAGGGCGCGATCGTGGAAACGGGGACACATGACGAGCTGGTCAATGCCGGCGGTCTCTACGCCCAGCTCTGGGCCCGCCAGTCGGGCGGATTCCTGATCGAGGACGAGGCGGAAGCGGCGGAATGAGCGAGGCGCGTGAAAAGCCGGACGGCGGCTTCTGGCATTCCGCTGAAAACCGGATCGACGCCTTCGCGGACACCGACCGGGCAGTGCTGCCGAAGCAGGCGCTGGCCTTCATCGGGCATTTCGCCCGCCAGGCGAAGGGGCCTTTCGTGCTGCTGCTGATCGTCGGCGGGATCATGGGCGGCGTGGATGCCGGCCTCTACTGGTCGGTCGGCTGGCTGATCGACCTGATGGAGAAGGGCGATCCCGCAACCTTTCTCGCCACGCACTGGCCGGCGCTCGCCGCGCTCCTGGCGCTGGTGCTGGTAGGACGCGCGGCAGCGATGATCGCCAGCTCGGTGCTGGAACAGCAGGTCATCGTGCCGCAGTTTTACGCCATGGTGCGCTGGCAGGCGTTCCGGCGGGTGATCGAACAGCCGTTCGCCTTCTACCAGAACGATTTCGCCGGGCGGATCGCCACCAAGATCATGCAGGGCGGCGACGCTGTCGGCGATTTCCTGATCGGTATCCTGCAGACGATGTGGATGTTCCTCACCTTCGTGGTGCTGACCTTCTCCATCCTGTTCACGCTCGACCCCTGGATGGCCGGCGTGATCGCGGCGTGGCTGTGCGTCTACGGGCTGGTTGCCCACCGGCTGCTGCCACCGCTCAGGCGCCATGCCAAGCAGGCGGCCGATGCGCGCTCGGTGTTCAACGGCCGGATGGTCGATGCCTTCACCAACATCCTGGCCGTCAAGCTGTTCGACAGCGGGCGGCGGGAACACGCCTTCGTGCGCGACGGGCTGGAGATGCAGCTCGACGCGACGCGCCAGCTGACGCGGTCGATCACGCGGCTGCGGATGGCCGTGGCATTGGTCAACGGCGTGATGATCTCGGCCATCGGTGCCATTGCCGTTTCCGCCTGGATGGCCGGCACGGCGACGACGGGGGCCATCGCCACGGCCATGGGCCTCGTTTTCCGGCTCAACCAGATGTCGGGCTGGGTGATGTTCAACATCAACGGGCTGATCCGCAATTTCGCCACCGTGCAGGACACGACGAGCGTCGTCTCCGTCGATCCGGCGATCACCGACCGGCCGCAGGCCCGGACCATGGTGCGGGCGAAGGGCCATATCCGCTTCGAGGACGTCACCTTCCACTATGGCAAGGGGAAAGGCGTCATCGACGGGCTGACGCTCGATATCCGGCCCGGCGAAAAGGTGGCGCTGGTCGGTCCGTCGGGCGCCGGCAAGACGACCGTCGTGCACCTGCTGCTGCGGCTCTTCGACGTGGAGGGCGGGCGTATCACGCTGGATGGCACCGATATTCGCGACCTGACGCAGGCATCGTTGCGCGCCCAGTTCGGCGTGGTGGCGCAGGAGCCGATGCTGATGCATCGCTCGATCCGCGACAACATCGCCTATGGCCGGCCCGGTGCCACGCAGGACGAGATCGAGGCGGCGGCACGGCGTGCGGCGGCGCACGAGTTCATCCAGAGTGTCGGCGACCTGAAGGGGCGCAAGGGCTACGACGCGCACGTGGGCGAGCGCGGCGTGAAGCTGTCAGGCGGGCAGCGCCAGCGCATCGCCATCGCCCGCATGATGCTGAAGGACGCGCCGGTGCTGATCCTCGACGAGGCGACCTCGGCGCTGGATTCGGAGATCGAGGCGGCGATCCAGGACAAGCTGGCCGACATGATGGAAGGGCGCACCGTGATCGCCATCGCGCACCGCCTGTCCACCATCGCGGCCATGGACCGGCTGATCGTGGTGGACAAGGGTGCCATCGTCGAAACGGGAACCCATGACGAGCTGGTGGACGCCGGCGGTCTCTATTCCCGCCTCTGGGCGCGCCAGTCCGGCGGGTTCCTGTCCGACGGGATCCAACGCAACGCCGCGGCCGAGTGAAAACAGGGAACGAGGGGCATGACATTCCGACCGATGGATGCCGCGACGGCGCGTGGCCATTTCGTCTATTCCATGCTGCAGCAGGTCTGCGCCGACAAGGGCTACACGCTGCATGGCGATCCCCGCTACGGCTATTCCGGCTACATCGATTTCGGCGGTGGCCGTCGCGGGTTCTTCATGGGCACCGCCTTCGACATCAACGGGCAGGGCGCCAGCCAGCTTGCCCGCGACAAGGCCTACGCCGGGCAGTTGCTGGCCGACAGCGGCATCCGGACGCCGGAAAGCGTGCTGCTGTTCAGCCCGCGCTACCGGGCGGAACTGGCGCTGAAATGCAAGGCGCTGGCGGCCGGCCTCGGCTTCGCTGAGCCGGCGCTGGCCTTCGCCCGGCATCACGGCTTTCCGCTGTTCCTCAAGCCGAACGAGGGAACCGCCGGCAAGGGGGTGATGAAGGTCACGTCCGTCGAGCGGCTGTTCGAGGGCATACGCGACCTTTTCGAGAGCGCGGACAAGGCGCTTCTGCAGGTGGCGGCCAGCGGCCGCGACTATCGCCTGGTGGTGCTCGACGGCCAGGTGCTGGCCGCTTACGAGCGTTCGCCGTTCACGGTGACCGGCGACGGGATTTCCAGCGTCGCGGCCCTGGTTTCGGAAGCGCTCGAGGGGTTTCGCAAGGGCGACCGGCCGGCGGGCCTGTCGGCGGACGATCCGCGTATCGTGGCCGAACTGGCGGGGCAGGGACTGGAGCCCGCGTCGGTGCCGGCGGCCGGGCAGCGTGTCGTGCTGATGCCGAACGCGAATCTTTCCACCGGCGGATATTCGGCGGACAGGTCGGAGGCCGTCCATCCCGACTTCGCCGCCATCGCGGCGCGGGCCGCGGCGTCCTGCGGGCTGGTTTTTGCCGGTGTCGACATCATGACGGAAGACATCTCGCAACCGGCGGGCGACTACCGCGTTCTCGAAGTCAACTCCGCTCCCGGCCTGCGCAATTTCGCGGCGCTGTCGGCCGGGACGCGGAAAAGAGCCGTCGCCATCTATGCCGCCGTTGTGGAAAAGATGGCCGAAACGGCCTAGGTTCGCACCATGGCCCTGCGTCCCCCCTCGAAGCTGAACCCGATGAAGGACGATCCGCTGGCCGCTGCCTTTCAATACGAGGCGGCCGCGGACATGGCGGCGTCGCTCGGCATCGCCGGGCGCAAGGTGGAAGCGGCGCTGGCGGCGCTCAAACGGCTGGAAGCCGGCGATCCCGAGCGGCCCGAGCGGTTGAAAGATGCCGCCAGGGCGGTGCACGCCTATTTCATCCAGCGCGAACTGATCGGGCTCAGGCGGCACGACATTCTCATCCGCGAAATGGGGATCCCCAAAGAGGTCCTGGTACGGCTCGGAGCATCCTGAAGCGGCAACTGATGCAGTTGTTTCAAAAATGCCGCGACAAATGGCCGTTCTACCTTTCTCCAGTCTGGACAAGGGCTGGCATCCTCAATAGAAGCAAACGCCAAATGCAGGGGGATTCCGTCTGGCCGCTCCGTCATGCCCGGTTCGGGGATTGCGAGCTGACGCGGGGGGCAGCCGGCATTGATCAGGCACAAGGAGCCAGACCTATGAGCGCAAACGAAGTTTCCGAGCACAATCGCCGGGATTTTCTCTATATCGCCACCGGCATGGCCGGCGTCGTCGGTACTGCAGCGGCCGTGTGGCCCTTCATCGACCAGATGCGCCCGGACGCCTCGACGCTGGCGCTGGCGTCGATCGAAGTGGATGTTTCCAGCCTCGAGCCGGGCATGTCGCTGACCGCCAAGTGGCGCGGCAAGCCGATCTTCATCCGTAACCGCACGGAAAAGGAAGTCGAGGAAGCCAAGGCGACGCCGCTGGACGAGCTGAAGGATCCGATCGCGCGCAATGCCAACCTGGCCGGTGACGCGGAAGCCACCGACGTGGCGCGTTCGGCCGGAGAGGGCAAGGAAAACTGGATCGTCATGATCGGTTCGTGCACCCACCTGGGTTGCGTGCCGCTCGGCGAGCAGGGTGAATACGGCGGCTGGTTCTGCCCGTGCCATGGCTCCGTCTACGACACCGCGGGGCGCATCCGCAAAGGCCCCGCTCCGGAAAACCTGCATATCCCGCAATATGCATTCGTTTCCGACACAACGATCCGCATCGGGTAAGGGACAGGGACAGTACAAATGAGCGGACATTCCAGCTACACGCCGAAAACCGGCATCGAGAAGTGGATCGATGCACGCATGCCGCTGCCGCGGCTTGCCTATGATTCCTTTGTCGCCTTTCCGGTTCCGCGCAACCTGAATTACGCCTACACGTTTGGCGGCATCCTCGCGATCATGCTGGTCATCCAGATCCTGACCGGCGTCGTGCTGGCCATGCACTACGCGGCGAACACCGGCCTGGCGTTCGAATCCGTCGAGAAGATCATGCGCGACGTCAACTCCGGCTGGCTGCTGCGCTACATGCACGCCAACGGCGCGTCGTTCTTCTTCGTCGCCGTGTACATCCACATCTATCGCGGTCTCTACTACGGCTCCTACAAGGCGCCGCGCGAGCTGCTGTGGATCCTCGGCGTGCTGATCTTCTTCCTGATGATGGCGACGGCCTTCATGGGCTACGTTCTGCCCTGGGGCCAGATGTCCTTCTGGGGCGCGACGGTCATCACCGGCTTCTTCACCGCCTTCCCGGTGATCGGCGAATCGATCCAGCAGTTCCTGCTCGGCGGCTTCGCGGTGGACAACCCGACGCTCAACCGCTTCTTCTCGCTGCACTACCTGCTGCCCTTCATGCTGGTCGGCGTGGTCATCCTGCACGTCTGGGCGCTGCACGTGACCGGGCAGACCAACCCGACGGGCATCGAGGTGAAGCACAAGACCGACACGGTGGCGTTCACGCCGTACGCGACGATCAAGGACGCCTTTGCCATGGTCGTCTTCCTGGCCGTCTTCGCCTATTTCGTGTTCTACATGCCGAACTTCCTCGGCCACCCGGACAACTACATCGTTGCCGACCCGCTGAAGACGCCGGCGCATATCGTGCCCGAATGGTACTTCCTGCCGTTCTACGCCATCCTGCGCGGCATCACGTTCAACATCGGACCGATCGACTCCAAGCTCGGCGGCGTCATCGCCATGTTCGGCTCGATCGCCGTGCTGTTCGTCCTGCCCTGGCTGGACACGTCGAAGGTGCGCTCGGCCGCTTACCGGCCCTGGTACAAGCTGTTCTTCTGGCTCTTCGTGATCGACACCATCTTCCTCGGCTGGCTCGGTTCGCGTCCGGCTGAAGGCACCTACGTGACGATGGCCCAGATCGCGACGCTCTACTATTTTTGCTTCTTCCTGATCATCATGCCGGTTCTGGGCCTGATCGAGACGCCGAAGCGGCTGCCGAATTCCATCACCGAGGCAGTCCTGGAGAAGAACAAGGGCGGGGCACACGCGCAGCCGGCCGGTGCCGCTGCGGCGCCGGAAACCAAGGGCTGAGACGCAAGGCTTGAAAAGGACTGAATGATGAAAACGATCCTCAAGGGTTTCGCGGCTCTCGGACTGGGCATGGCCCTCGTCACCGGCGCCCTCGGCGCGGAAGAGGGCGGCCATTCGGCTGCCGAACCAACGCATTTCCCGATCAAGAAGCCGGCATACCAGGAATGGAGCTTTGCCGGTCCGTTCGGGCACTACGACAAGGCCCAGCTCCAGCGCGGGCTGAAGATCTACAAGGAAGTCTGCTCGGCGTGTCACTCGATGAAGCGCGTGGCCTTCCGTGACCTGGAAGAGCTTGGCTATTCCGAAGACCAGGTGAAGGCCTTTGCCGCCGAGTACGAGGTCGAGGACGGCCCGAACGGGGACGGCGAGATGTTCACCCGCGCGGCCAAGCCGTCGGACTACTTTCCGTCGCCGTTCCCGAATGTCGAGGCTGCAGCCGCGGCGAACAACGGCGCCGCCCCGCCGGACTTCTCGCTGCTTGCCAAGGCGCGGGCGGTGGAGCGCGGCTTCCCGAACTTCATCTTCGATGTCTTCACCATGTACCAGGAGCAGGGACCCGACTACATCCATGCCCTGCTGACCGGCTACAACGAGCAGCCGCCGGAAGGCATGGAGATCCCCGAGGGCACCCACTACAACCCGTATTTCATCGCGGGCAAGTCGCTGGCCATGGCGCAGCCGATCGACGACGGCGTCGTCTCCTTCGACGACGGGTCGCCGGAAACGCTGGAACAGTATTCCCACGACGTGGCGGCCTTCATGATGTGGGCAGCGGAGCCCAAGCTGGAAGACCGCAAGAAGACAGGCTTCCGGGTCATGATGTTCATGCTGGTCTTTGCGGGTCTCCTGTACCTGACCAAGCGCAAGGTGTGGTCGAACGTCGATCACTGAGCCTTGCGGCCGGTGCACTGCAATTCGGAAAGGGCGCTCCACGGGCGCCCTTTTCTTTTGGGAACGGACAGGCCACAAAGAGCGTGCCGGACGCGTACCGGCCTGCCGACATTGCAAGACAAGGGGCTTCCATGAACCGTTCGCTCGCCGATACGCTTCGCGACTCCATCCGCGCCATCCACGACTATCCCAAGCCGGGCATCGTCTTCCGCGACATCACGACCCTGCTGGGCGACGCGCGGGCGTTCCGCCGCTCCGTGGACGAACTCGTGCATCCCTGGGCCGGGTCGAAGATCGACCATATCGCGGGGATCGAGGCTCGCGGCTTCATTCTGGGCGGCGCCATGGCGCACCAGTTGTCCTCCGGCTTCGTCCCGATCCGGAAGAAGGGCAAGCTCCCGCACGAAACGGTTTCCATCGCCTACAGCCTCGAATACGGGGTCGACGAGATGGAGATGCACAAGGACGCTGTGCGCCCCGGCGACAAGGTGATCCTGGTCGATGACCTGATCGCCACGGGCGGCACCGCCGAAGGCGCGGTGAAGCTGCTGCAGACGCTGGGTGCAGACGTCGTGGCTGCCTGTTTCGTCATCGATCTGCCGGATCTCGGGGGGCGCCGGAAACTGGAAGCGCTTGGCGTCTCCGTGCGCACGCTCGTCGAGTTCGAGGGCGACTGATGCCGCGTGACGGCCTGTCCGTAAGCGAGACGGGTCCAGCCGACCGTGCCGCGGTCCTGGAACTCTATCCGCAAGCCTTCCCGGACGAGGACCAGACGCCGCTCGTGTCTGCCCTGCTGGACTTGCCTGCGGGCGTCCTGTCGCTCGCCGCGTGGCAAGGTGGCGTGCTGGCGGGGCATTGTCTGTTCACCGAGGGCACGGCCGGTGCGGCCAGGATGCCTGTCGCGCTTCTCGGCCCGCTCTGCGTGGCGCCCGACCACCAGCGTCAGGGTGTCGGCACCGTCCTCGTGACAGAGGGTTTCGCTCGGCTTGGTGCCCGGGGCATCCGGCGGGTTCTCGTGCTGGGTGACCCGGCCTATTACGGCCGCATCGGGTTCCGGCCGGAACCGGATATCCGGCCGCCATACGACCTGCCGGCAGAATGGCAGGGCGCGTGGCAGTCGAAAGGACTGGCAGGGGACGTCGAGGGCGAGGGGGCAGAGGCCGTTTCCCTGCCTGCACCATGGATGCAGCCGGCGCTCTGGCTTCCCTGATCGCGCGCCGCCTTACCCTGTTGCAAGCTTCCGAGTGGAAAGGGTGCGGATTTCCATGCGATTCAGGACCGCGATATAGGCCAAACCGCCGAGCAAGCCGCCGGTCATGCAGGGAACCAGCATGTCGGGCGCGGCGAGCAGGTTGCTTCCCTCTTCCAGGCTCAAAGCCGCGGCGGCGGTCAGCGCGCCCGTGACCGCGAAATAGGCCGGGTGCCTCCACCCGCGGACTTCCGCCAACGCGATGGCTGCGAATGCTGGCAGCAGCGAGTATATGCCGGTCATCATCAGGGCCAGCAGGTTTCCTGCCGGGAATGCGTCGAGAAAGCCGGACTTGCCATGGGTATGGCTGCTTGCCGCCTGGATGAAGAGCAGCGCGCTTTGCGACGAGACGACGACGGCCACGGCATAGGCCGCCAGGCAACGGGTGATGACGGTGAAAACGATAATCACGGGCAGGGCTCCTTCTGATCCGCCTTGGTGCGGTGACAGGAGCCTTGTACGGGGGACAATTGCAGCCGGCGTGCAGATGCCGGTGACGTCTTGACGATCTTTTCAGGCGGTTGCGTCGCCGTTGCGCACCATCTGGGCGCTGTCGAATTCCATCACCTTCCTGGTGCGGCTGTCATAGGCTTCACAGTGCTTGGAGGCGAGGAACCAGCCGGGCCGCTTGTCCAGGGGGCGAAGCTTCAGGAAGGACCGGGTGAAGGAAATCGTGTCGCCGGCATAGACCGGCGCGGTCCAGCGCACGTTCTTCAGGCCGAGGGCGGGACCGAATTCGACCGGTGTCTCGCCGGCAGCGCGAAGACGCTCGGCCATGACCTTGTCGGCGGCGACATTGCGGCTCATCCAGATGGCGGCCGTGTGCCACCCGGAGGCACAGAGGCGGCCGAAATGGGTCTTGGCGGCTTCCTCCTCGCTGAGGTGAAAGCGCTGCGGATCGTAACGGGATGCAAACTCGACGATCTCGGCCGGCGTGAAAGTGTGCTGGCCCAGTTGATGGACCGTACCGACCGCCAGCTTCTCCTCAAGCGTCATCATTCGGCAGCCTCCGGATCGCGGAGCGCCATGATGCCGGCATTCTCCATCTCGCACACCAGATCGCCATTCTGGTTGTAGAACTCGCTTTTCACCTGAACGAAGCCCAGCCCGGGCCGGGAGCCGGATTTCCGCTTGGAGAGGACGCGCGATATGCCGCTCAGGGTGTCGCCGGCAAAGACGGGACGCTTCCAGTTCAGGTAATCGACGCCGGGGGCGCCCTGTGACGTGGACCGGAGAATGAAACCGTCGCACATGAGACGCATGGCGATGGCGACCGTATGCCAGCCGGAGGCCGAAAGACCGCCCAGCAGGCTTCCCGCGGCGGCTTCCTCGTCCAGGTGCATGGGCTGGGGGTCGTAGCGTCCGGCAAAATCCTTGATCTCTTCGGCGGACACAGCGTAGCTGCCCAATGCGATTTCCATATCCGGCTGGAAATCCTCGTAGGCGAGAATCGAGTCGGTCATCAAAACGTTCCAAGTTATGTTGGCCGCAAACAATAGCCATGCCATACCTTGGCGCAAGCCCTTGAATGACAACAAGGACCAGATGGATGGACGTTGCCACGGACGGTCTCGATGCCGCAACCAAGGCCAGCCTCGAGCGGCTCGCCGTCTCGCGCGCCGATGCCGGCACGGTGCTGTTCCGGCCCGGGGACGACGCGGCCGGTTTCGTCCTGGTCCACGAGGGGCGGATCGGGGTCTACCTGACCGGCCGTTCGGGACGCGACATCCTGCTCTATTCGGTGGAGCGGGGCCAGACCTGCATCCAGACCACGCTCGGCCTGCTTGGCGGTGAAGCCTATACCGGCGAGGGGATCGCGGAGACGCCGATTGCCTTCAGCGTGCTGCCGCGCGGGGATTTCATGGCGCTGATGGAGAACTCCGCGCCTTTCCGTGCCTTCGTGTTCCGATCCTTCGCGGGGCGGCTGAACGACGTGACGCGGCTACTCGAACAAGTCGCCTTCGTGCGCGTGGAGCAGCGGCTGGCGCGTGTCCTCATCGAGCGGGCCGGCGAAGACGGGACGGTGCACCTGACCCACCAGGCGCTGGCCTCGGCCATCGGTTCGGCGCGGGAAGTGGTGTCCCGGCGGCTGGAAGCCCTGCGGTCGCGCGGGCTGGTCGAACTCGACCGTGGCCTGATCCGTGTGGCCGACCGCCCGGGGTTGCGGCATCTTGCCGAAGGCGAGTAACGGCTGGAGCATTTCCGGTCTTCGAGGAAATGCTTAAAAATCCCATCCGGATTGATCGCTTGGTGATCTTGTCACTGAAACAGCGGCCTGAAGCTGTCATGCTTTCTTATGGATCCGCCCGGGATGGCCGCGTGGCCGCAGGGCGGTGGCAACCAGAGCAAGGAGAGCCTGTGATGTTCAAGACCAACGTGGGCAGCGCGGATCGCGCTATTCGAGCAATCGTCGGAATCGTGCTGCTGGCGCTGTATTTCATGGGCACGGCAACGGGCGTGTGGGCCTGGGTGGCGCTCATCGTGGGCGTTGTCATGCTGGCCACGGCCGTGCTAGGCTGGTGCCCGCCATATTCCATTCTCGGCATCAACACCTGCGGGGTGAAGAAGGCCTGATCGCCTTTTGACGCGGACCGGCCGGCCGGTTGCGACTGGCCGATGCCGGCGGCGTCAGCGGCGCCCAACGGATGCCCGTGCCGTCAGGCCGCGGCTTTCTTGCGGCGCGTTGCAGTGGTGCGCTTTGCTGCCGCACCGGCCCTGGTCTTTTTCGCGGCCTTCGGCTCTGCCTTCATGGCTGCAGCCATCCCGCGCAGTGCGCCGGCAGCTTCGTGCCAATGGTCCTCGGCGCGCCCATCGGGGCAGCCTTCTTCCAACCACCGGAAGTAGGCGCGTTCGCGGATTTTATCTTCCTCGGTCACGGGCATTTGTTTCTCCTGTTGTGACTATGCGGGGGAACGCAGAACAGGCCGGACAGCGGATCCGGTTACGCAAGGTCAGACTGATCCATCGATAAGAATCTGATTTGCCGGCATTTCGCAACTGCGAAATGGCGTGGCGTATCAATGGCCGCCAGACAAACCGGCCGCCACCTGCCAGACGGCCAGGGCCGCGGAAATGGCCGCGCCGGCGAGTCCCCACCAGCGCCAGGCCCGCAAACCGGTTTCCGGCTGGCGCGTGCCGATGAAGAACAGCGACAGGTTGACCAGGGTAAAGACGGCCAGGGTGACCAGGCTCGTCGCCTCCGCAAGGCGGACAAGCGGAAAGAGGAGGGCGAGGGCGATAATGATGACCGCCACGGCCCAGGTGGCGCGTGCGGGGGTCTTGTGGACGGGATCCACGCTGGCGAACCACCGCGGGATCAGGCCTTCATTGGCCATGCCGTAGAGCACGCGGGCGGCCATGATGATCTGAACGAGGATGCCGTTGATCATGGCGATCGCGGCAATGGCGGCGACCGGTTGGCCAGGCCAGCCGGTGATGCGCTCGAACATCACGGCCACCGGAGCGGCGGAACCGGTGATGGCGGACCGGTCGGGCATGAGCGTCGCGATGGCGGCGAGCGCGACATAGATGACCATGGTGGCGCCCAAGGTGAGAAGGATGGCGCGCGGCGCGGTGCGCTCCGGTTCCCGCGTCTCCTCGGCCATGTTCTCGATGTCCTCGAAACCGATGAAAGCGAAGAAGGCGATCACGGCCGCGGACAGCACGGGCGCCATGACGGCGAGGTCGGCCGACGGTGTGAAGGCCAGCAACAGCCGTTCGCCATCGCCCAGCAAGGGCAGGCCGGCCAGGACGATCACCAGCAGCGTGCCGACTTCCAGAACGGTGATGACCGCCGCGAAGATCACGCTTTCGCGGACCCCCCACCATGCGACCAGCGCCAGCACGACAACGATGCCGGCGGTCAGCAGCGGCGCGGGAACGGGAGCGAGGGAGCGGACATAGCCTGCAAAGGCCAGGGCGATGACGGCGCTGGACACGATGCCGGTGACGACGACGCCAAGGCCGACCAAGCGTCCGGCAAGCGATCCGAGGCCGCGGTTGACGAAGACAGCTTCGCCGCCGGCGCGCGGAAAGACGCGGACCAGAAGGGCGTAGGACAGGCCTGTGGCGCCGGCAATGACGCCGGCCAGCAGGAAGGCCAGTGGCGCGCGATCCCCGGCCAGTGCCAGGATCTCGCCGACCAGTGCGAATATGCCCGCGCCCACTGTCACGCCGACGCCGTAGAAGACCAGCAGCGGCAGGGTCAGCGAGCGGTTCAGAACCGGTTTCTCAGATGTGCTCATGTGTGCCAGTATCGCGGCGCCGCGCGGGCTGGCCATGATCCGGATCAAGGCCGGTGTCCGCGCTGGAGCCTTCGCGCTTTTCTCCCCATCCCTTTAAGCCTTTATCCTGTTGTCCTGACGCAACCCCGGACGCAAAACCGGTTCCCACTTTTGCCGGAATTGGCTCTTTCCTCGCGCAATCCCGGACGCAAAACCGGTTCCCACTTTTGCTGGAATTGCTTTAGCATCGCCATCTGGCAAGCATCGGAGATGCCCTGGTAATGAGCGGACTGAAAGACGTGATCGGCAGTGCCGATCTTGCTGCCCTGCTGGGGTTCGTGGCAGCCTGGCTTGCATTCGAACTGGCCGTTGACCACACGCCTCTGAAGCACCGGAGCCTGTCCGGCCTGATGGCGCGCCGCCGGGCCGCCTGGATGCTGGTAATGGCCGAGCGCGATATGCGCATGGTCGATACCGCGGTGCTGAGCGGGCTGCAGCAGGGCGCAGCCTATTTCGGCACCGTGGCGATGCTGGCCATCGGCGGTTGCTTCGCCGCGATGGGGGCGACCGAGCAGGCGCTGCGGCTGTTCCAGGACCTGCCGCTGGTGGGAGGCGTCAGCCGTACGCTGTTCGAACTGAAACTGGTCGGACTCACGCTGATCTACGTCTATGCGTTCTTCAAGTTCGGCTGGTCCTACCGGCTGTTCAACTACTGTTCGATCCTGGTGGGCAGCGTGCCGCAGCCATCGGATGCCGATGCTGAAACGCGCCGGCGGCAAGCCATGCAGGCCGGCGAGATGAACATCCTGGCCGGCCGGCATTTCACGGCCGGGCAGCGCGGGCTGTTCATGGCGCTTGCCTACCTGGGATGGTTTGCCGGCCCGGGTGCGTTGATCGGGTCGACGCTGTTCGTCATCGCGGTGCTGGTGCGCCGGCAGTTCTTTTCCAACGCCCGGCGCGCGATTGCCGGTGATCCCGACTGAGCGGGACCCGGTCAGGTGTTGAAACGGAAGTGCATGATGTCGCCGTCCTGGACGACGTATTCCTTGCCTTCGTCTCGCGCCTTGCCGGCTTCCTTGGCCGCCTGTTCACCGCCCAAGGCCACGAAATCGGCAAAGGCGATCGTGTTGGCGCGGATGAAGCCGCGCTCGAAGTCGGTGTGGATGACACCGGCGGCGGC
Organism: Zhengella mangrovi; assembly: GCF_002727065.1. GTDB lineage: Bacteria > Pseudomonadota > Alphaproteobacteria > Rhizobiales > Rhizobiaceae > Zhengella > Zhengella mangrovi. The sequence goes on from NZ_PDVP01000004.1 coordinate 235,005, forward strand.
CGGCGCCTTGGTGCCGCGTTCCACCGTCCAGGCCCGGGCCTCCTTCGGCCCGACGGTGAAATAGGTGATGAGATGGAGGAGGTCGTAGCCGGCGCGGATCAGCCGGTCGAGACCCGGCTCCTCGAGACCCATTTCGGCTAGGAATTCCCTGGCCTCGTCATCGGACAACTGGGCGACCTCGGCCTCGATGGCCGCGGAAATGATGATGGTGGAAGCGCCCTGTGCCGCGGCCATGGCCTCGACAGCGCGTGTATGCTCGTTGCCCGTGGCTGCATCGCCCTCGGCCACGTTGCAGACGTAGAGCACGGGGTGGGAAGTGAGCAGGTTGAGGCCTTCCAGGATGGCGAGGTCCTCGTGCGCGATGTCCTTGCGCAGCAGACGCACCGGCTTGCCCTCGTTGAGAAGCGCGATGGCCTGCTCCATCATCGGCAGTACGGTCATGCTTTCCTTGTCCTTGGCCTGGGCCCGCTTGCGCACGTTGACAGCGCGCCGCTCCAGGCTCTCCAGGTCTGCCAGCATGAGTTCGGTTTCCACCGTCTCCGCATCGGCGACGGGATCGATCCGGCCTTCGACATGGGTGATGTCGTCATCCTCGAAGCAGCGCAGCACGTGGACGATGGCGTCCACCTCGCGAATGTTGGCAAGGAACTGGTTGCCGAGCCCTTCGCCTTTCGATGCGCCGCGCACGAGGCCGGCGATGTCGACGAAGGAAATGCGCGTCGGGATGATTTCCTTCGAGCCGGCGATCTTCGCGATCTGGTAAAGGCGCGGATCAGGCACCGCTACTTCGCCGGTGTTCGGCTCGATGGTGCAGAAGGGATAGTTTGCCGCCTGGGCGGCCGCTGTCTTGGTCAGCGCGTTGAAGAGAGTGGACTTGCCCACATTGGGAAGCCCGACGATGCCGCATTTGAAGCCCATGGAAAAAGCCTGCCGGATGGTGTCTGATTTTTGCCGAAGGCTATGCGGGACAGGGCGTCAAAGGTCAAGGGCGCGCCATGGCGCATTTCCGCTTGCCCGCTCAAGGCTGGACAGGCCGCTGCGCCTGTGCCAACCAGCAGCGATGAAGACCTTGATCCGCAAAAACGGCGTTCGGCGTCATGGCCGAATTACGGTCCCGGCCTGACGGCAGGCCGGGTTTCGCTTTCCATGGATCACATGCGCCTCGTGCGCTCGACAAGGTCTTCGCTCATGTCTCAGTCCTCCCCCACATTGCACATGCTGTGCGGCAAGATCGCCGCGGGTAAATCCACGCTGGCTTCACGGCTTGCCGGTTCCGAGCGAACCGTCCTGATTGCCGAGGACGATTGGCTCGACGCGCTGTTCTCCGACCAGATGGCAACGATCGCGGACTACGTCCGCTGCTCGGGAAAGCTCCGCGCGGTGATGGGCCCCCACGTTTCGGCGCTGCTCGAGGCGGGGACGTCGGTCGTTCTGGATTTTCCGGCCAATACCGTCGGCAACCGCGACTGGATGAGAGGCATCCTCGAGGCATCCGGAGCGGCGCACCAGCTTCACGTGCTGACGGTGCCGGACGAGGTCTGCCTGGCCCGCCTGGCCCGGCGCAACGCCGGCGGGGATCATCCGTTTGCGGTCACTGAAGAGCAGTTTCACCGGATGAGCCGTTACTATGTGGAACCTACGGCCGGGGAAGGCTTCAACATCGTCTCGCACGGGAATCCGGGATGAACCGGGCGCAGCCGGCAGTCAGTCCCGTCCGAGCAGCTTTTTCAGCATCTCCGCCATGGGACCGCTTTCGGGCACCTTGACCTGCGGCTTGCCCTGGCGGGCCTGACGGATATGGCTCTGGCCCTTTGCCGACTTGCCGGCGGCGGGAGACCTGGCAGCCGGGGCAGCGTCAGCCTTGCCGGCATCGGCGTGCTGCGGGCGGGTGAGGACGCTCACCCGGTTCATGAACCCGGCGTCGTCGCCCTTGGCGAGCAGGGGCGCTGCGTCGGCGATGGCATCCATGAGGGGTTCGAGCCATTCGCCATCCGCCTTGGCGAAATCGCCGAGCACCCAGTTGTGGACAAGGTTGCGGTCGCCCGGATGGCCGATGCCGATGCGGATGCGGCGGTAATCCTTGCCGCAATGGGCATCCATCGACTTGATGCCGTTGTGGCCGCCATGGCCGCCGCCGGTCTTCACGCGGAGCTTGCCCGGCGCAAGGTCGAGCTCGTCATAGAAAACGGCGATGTCGGCAGGCGTCAGCTTGAAGAAGCGCATGGCCTCGCCAACCGACTGGCCGGAGAGGTTCATGAAGGTCTGCGGCTTCATCAACAGCACTTTTTCGCCGCCGAGATGGCCCTCGCAGATCTCGGCCTGGAACTTCTTTGCCCAGGGCGAAAACGAATGGCGGCGGGCAATCGCGTCCGCCGCCATGAAACCGGCGTTGTGCCGGTTGTTCGCATATCGTGCGCCCGGATTTCCAAGACCTGCAAAGATGAGCATGGTCCGGCCTCCCGGGCTGGACCGGATCGGTCAGGATCCGGCTTATTCCTCGTCTTCGCCGTTCTCGACCTCGGTCTCGGCACCTTCTTCACCCTCGGCAGCTTCCTCGGACTTGAGGCCGGCCGGAGCGGCAATGGTGGCGATCGTGAAGTCGCGGTCGGTGATCGTCGGGATCACGCTCTTGGGCAGGTTGACCGACGAAATGTGGACCGAGTCACCGATGTCGAGGCCGGTCAGGTCGATCTCGAGCGCGTCGGGGATCGCGTTGGCCGGGCATTCCACCTCGACTTCGTGGCGAACGATGTTGAGCACGCCGCCACGCTTGATGCCGGGGGCCGCTTCCTCGTTGAGGAAGTGAACCGGGATTTCCACGGTCACCTTCGTGTTGCGCGAGACGCGCAGGAAATCGACGTGGGTGGTGAAGCCGCGCACCGGATCCATCTGGTAGTCCTTCGGAAGGACCTGGATCTTCTCGCCATCGACGTTGATCGTGGCGATGGTGGTCATGAAACCGCCAGCGTGAATCTTCAGATGCACTTCCTTGTAGGGAAGGGCGATGGAAACGGGGGCTTTCTTGTCGCCGTAGATGACGGCGGGAATCTGGCCGTTGCGCCGCAATGCACGGGAGGACCCCTTACCTGCCCGATCGCGCTTGACGGCCGCGAGCTCGTAGGATTCGTGGCTCATGGCTTGTCCTTTTCATGTTTCTGGAGCGCCGCCCCGGACGATATCCGCCGGACCGACGTGACGCGGTTTCCGCAGCCGGATCACGCCTCCCTGTCCTCAGGGAGCGCGTTCTGCCAGGCAAGGGCGGGAGCCGCGACGTCCACGTTGCCTCCAAGGGTGTCTGCGTGGACCGGGCGCTCATAGCCGAAGCCTCCCACAAAAGCAAGCTTTGGCCTTTTCCGGAACATGCAGGCGGCCGCTCCGTTGCCTGTCCAGTGTTCCTCGCGACGGCAAACGCCAACCGCAGGAGCCAGTCACGAAGAACCAATCCAACGAAAGGTTTCCCACGATGATGAAAATGATCGCTTCTGCCGCCGCCATCACCTTGCTGAGCGCCGTGCCGGCGCTGGCGCAGGGAGAAGCCAATTACACGCCCTCGATCGACGTCGCCAATGCCAAGGTCGAAGGCAATCGTATTACCGGTGTCGGTGTCCAGATCAACCGGACAGGCTATCTCGTGGTCCACAACGACGGCGCCGGTGCCGCGCCCAATTCCATCGGCAACATCCGTATCGATCCCGGTGAAACCATGGATCTGTCGATCGACCTCACGGGTGACATCGGTGCCAACCCGGTGCTGATGCTGCACTACGAGACGAACGACAATACCACGTATGATTTCGGGCCGGGTTCGACGGACGTCGATACGCCGGTGATGAATGGCGACAAGCCCGTGGTCGTGCCGCTCAAGACCGGCATGTAACCACCGGCTCCACCTTGCGGGGTGGCGGAAACGGGCGGCTCTTCGGGCCGCCCGTTTCTTTTTGCCTTGACGGCCGCACCCGTGTCATCTGCCTGATACAGGGCGAGGGCAGGGAGACAGGATGAGCAGCGACGACCCGGCAAGAACGGACACGGAGCGGGCATTGACCGGCCATCGCGACCTGCTGGTCACCTTCGGTCGGATCGGGCTCCTGTCGTTCGGCGGGCCGGCTGGGCAGATCGCGCTGATGCACCGCATCCTGGTAACGGAAAAGGGGTGGCTGAGCGAGTCCCGGTTCCTGCATGCACTCAATTTCTGCATGGTCCTGCCGGGTCCGGAAGCCATGCAACTGGCGACCTATGCCGGCTGGCTGAAGGCCGGGTGGATGGGCGGACTGATCGGCGGGCTGCTTTTCGTCCTGCCGGGTTTCGTGATCCTGTGCGCATTGTCGGCCCTCTACATCTTTCTCGGCGACGTGCCGGTGGTGGAAGGCGTGTTTCACGGCCTGTCGGCGGCAGTACTGGCACTGGTTGCCGAGGCGCTGGTACGATTGTCGAAACGCGCCCTGAAGGGCGCGGTGCCGGTGATGATTGCGTTTACGTCCTTCCTGGCCATTGCCTTTCTGAAAGTGCCGTTTCCGCTGATCGTCCTGTCGGCCGCGATCGCCGGCTGCCTGCTGTTGCGCCGCCACGCCGGCGATTCGGAGGATGATGAGGATGCAGGGGTGCCGGCCTGGCCGCAGAGCCTCCTGGCCATCGCGGTCTGGGGAACTGCCTGGATGGTTCCGCTGGTCCTGCTGCTGCTGGCCTTGCCCGGATCGGTGTTCTCCGGCATGGCGCTGTTCTTCTCCAAGGCGGCGGTGGTCACCTTCGGCGGGGCCTACGCGGTGCTCGCCTATGTCGGCCAGCAGGCCGTCGAGGTGCACGGATGGCTGTCGGCCCGCGACATGGTGACCGGTCTCGGCCTCGCCGAAACGACACCCGGTCCGCTGATCCTCGTTCTCGTCTTCGTCGGATTTGCCGGCGGCAGCCATCTTGCCGGCATCGGGCCTTTCGCCGGCGGAATGGCGGGCGCGGTGACGGCGCTCTGGTTCACCTTCGCCCCGTGCTTCCTTTGGATTCTCGCCGGTGCCCCGTTCATGGAGCGCCTGCGGCAGGTGGCATGGCTTTCCGCGGCCCTCTCGGGTGTCACGGCCGCCGTCGTCGGCGTCATCGCCAACCTCGCCCTCTGGTTCGGGCTGCACGTGATTTTCGGCAAGGTGGAGCCGGTGGCGTGGGGGCCCTTCGAGCTTGCGCTGCCCGCGCTGTCGACGGTGGATGTCACGGCGGGCGTGCTTGTCACGGGAAGCGCAATCGCGCTCCTCAGCCTGCGCTGGCCCGTCGCGGTCGTGCTCGCGTCGGCCTGTGTTCTCGGGATCGGGATTCGCGCGCTGTGATCAGTCGAACAGCGAGGAGACCGACTGTTCCGAGGCGGTACGGGAAATCGCTTCGCCGAGCAGGTCGGCGATCGAGATGACGCGGATGTTGGATGCCGCTTCCACGGCCGCCGTCGGCTGGATGGAGTCGGTGATCACCAGTTCCTTCAGCTTGGACGAGGTGATGCGGTTGACCGCGCCGCCCGACAGGACGCCATGGGTGATGTAGGCGGTCACGGACGAGGCACCCTTGTTGAGCAGGGCGTCGGCGGCATTGCAGAGCGTGCCACCGGAATCGATGATGTCGTCGATCAGGATGCAGTCGCGGCCGCTCACGTCGCCGATGACATTCATGACCTCGGATTCGCCGGGGCGCTCGCGGCGCTTGTCGACGATGGCCAGCAGCGAGTCGATGCGCTTGCCGAGCGCGCGGGCACGGACCACGCCGCCGACATCGGGCGAGACGACCATCAGGTTTGACAGGTCGTAGTGGGCCTTCACGTCGCGGGCGAGCACCGGAACCGCGTAGAGGTTGTCAGTCGGAATGTCGAAGAAGCCCTGGATCTGGCCGGCGTGCAGATCGAGGGTCAGCACGCGGTTGGCGCCGGCCTCGGTGATCAGGTTGGCAACGAGCTTGGCCGAGATGGGCGTGCGGGCGGCCGGCTTGCGGTCCTGGCGGGCGTAGCCGAAATAGGGGATGACCGCGGTGATCCGTCGCGCGGAGGAGCGGCGGAAAGCGTCGATCATGATGAGCAGTTCCATCAGGTGATCGTTGGCCGGGTAGGAGGTCGACTGAAGGACGAAAACATCCTCGCCGCGGACGTTCTCGTTGATCTCGACGAAGATCTCCTGATCGGCGAACCGGCGGACCGATGCCTTGCCGAGCGGGATGTTCAGATAGCGTGCCACGGCTTCGGCAAGGACGCGGTTTGAGTTGCCGGCGAACAATTTCATGGCTTTGCCCCTGGGACGATCGGCGATGACCGGCCTTTTAGCCACGTTCAGCAGCAATGCAAGGGCTCAACTGACGATTCGCTGATAGACACACAAAAAACGTTAACCGGCGTTCCCGGATCCGGGCGCATGGGTTGAAAGCCAGGCGACGAGTTCGCGCATCATCAGGTCGGCGATCTGTTCCATCGTCGCCGCAGGAACGACCTGCCAGGGATCGGCGGCATTGGCTTCGCCCGGCACGACCTGCTTGCCCTGGATGCGGTGAACGCGATTGCCCGTGGCGTCGAGGATATCCCAGACGTAGATGACGGTCGTCTGGCCGGCATCGGCCAGGGCCGAGAAATAACCCTTGACCAAGTGGGTCTGTGCCGGATCGTCCGCCCGGACGATCTGGAGCCCGGCTTCCCGGGCGCGAAGCGATATGCGGCGCGACATCGGCGTGACCGCATCGAGCGTGGAGCCGACGATCGGCGCGAAGCGGACCCGCACATCGGCCAGACCGGGGGCCATACCGGGCGTCGAGGGCTGTGCCGTTCCCTGGGTCGCGGGAACCAGCGACGCGGCGCGTTCTCCCGGCTGCCGTTCGGGTGTCAGGGTTTCCTGGGCCGTGCAGGCGGCCAGCAGGAGCGGAAAACTGGCCACGGCGGCGATCCGACGCGTCTTCCCCATGGCTGGCCTCCCGATTCGAACGTTCCTGCCCGTTCTTGTTGCATCACCCTCAGCGTACGATCAAGTCTGGTGTATGCCGCGACAGGGATTCCGGTGCACCGGCAGTGGTCAGGTAGGTCCTGCCAAGGCACATGGCGGTACCGGTGTCGGAATCCATGATGATCATGTGCGCGAACAGGGTCTGGTCCGGGGCGACCGGCTCGGGGTTGCCGGCGTAGAACATCTGCCGTTCCATCCACGACGGGGTAAAGCGGGCGCCGAGCGAATAACCGCAGGCATTGAGGCGATGCTTGGTCAGGCCGTGCGCCTCCATGGCCCTCGCGTGGGCGTCGAAGACGTCGCCGAACGTATTGCCGGGGATCATGGCCTTCTCGACGGCGGCCAGCGCAGCCTGCGCCGCTTCGAAGAGTTCCCGGTGCCGCTTGGACACCTTGCCGGTCAGCACGGTCTCCATCATGGCCGCGTGGTAGTGATGAAAGACGCCGGCCCATTCTAGCGTCAGCTGGTCGTTGGCGGCGAGCTTGCGCCGGCCCGCCTTGTAACGGCACAGAAGCGCATCTTCCCCGGAGCCGATGATGAACTCGTTGGCCGGGTAGTCGCCGCCGCCCTCGAAGATGGCGCCCTGCATGGCGGCGAGAATCCTGCCTTCGTCAGCGCCGCGCTTGATGAGCTTGAGCGCCGCATCCAGCGCGTCGTCGGCCAGGGCGGCCGCCTTGCGGGTCTTCTCGATCTCCTGCGGGCTCTTGATCAGGCGCAGGCCTGGCACCAGGGCGGAGGCATCGACGATGTCGCCAAAGGTCTGCAACTGTTCGTCAAGACGGCGTCCGTTGTGAGCGGTCAGCCCGTGGGTATCATACTCGACGCCGATGCGGCATCCGAGCAGATCGAGGTCGTTGAGCAAGTCGCGCAGGTTGACCGCCGGATTGGCGCCCTCCCTATCCGTCCAGATGACGATCTTCTCCACGTTGGAGGTCTGGCGCGCCTGGCGCAGGTCGGCCGAGCGGGTCAGCAGCACCATCTCGCCATCGGCCTTGACCACCAGGCACTGGAAGAAGCAGAAGCCGAACGTGTCATATCCGGTCAGCCAGTACATGCTCTCCTGGGCGAAGAGCAGAACCGCATCCAGCTTCGAATCGGCCATGGCCATGGCGAGGCGGTCGCGGCGGGCGGCGAATTCCGCTTCATCGAAATGCAATGCCATAGCTAGTTTCCCTCCAGGACAATCGCCGACATCTGGCGGCCGTAATCAGGTTCGCCGCGGTGGGTCTTGCGGCGATAGGAATAGAAGTCGTGTTCGCGGTCATACGTGCAATGGCCCGTCATGGAGGCCTGCACGCCAGCCTTCATCAGGCGGTCAACCGTGTAACCCTGCAGGTCGAACATGGCGTGCCCGGGCCGTGATGACGGCCCGAACCAGCGGGCGTTGCCGGGATCGGCCGCGGTGAAGCGTTCGACGAACTCCGGCCCGACCTCGTAGGCATGGCGGCTGATCGAGGGCCCCAGAACCGCGACGATGTCGTCCCTGCGGGCACCAAGGGTTTCCATGGCGCCGACCGTGTTTTCCAGGACACCGTCCAGCGCTCCTTTCCATCCGGCGTGGGCGGCGGCGATCACCCGGGCCTTCGGATCGGCAAACAGGATCGGTCCGCAATCCGCGGTCACCACCGCGATGGCAAGCCCCGGCGTGGCGGTCACGATGCCGTCGGCGCGCGGGCGATCGCCCTCGAACGGCCGGTCAACGGTGACCACGTCGGGCGAATGGACCTGCCAGGGCGATACCAGGTGGGCTTCGGCCACGCCGAGGTGAGCGGCCACGCGTGACCGGTTCTCGACGACGGCGGCCCGCTCATCATCGGAGCCCAGGCCAACGTTGAGCCCGGCGTAGATGCCACCGGATACCCCACCTGCGCGTGTGAAGAAGCCGTGCCGGATTCCCGAACCGGCAACATCCGTCAACGGGTCGGCCGTGACCGGTTCCGGTTTCAATGCCCTCGTCATGCGAATCCTGGTTGTGTCCTCGTTCGGGTGAATGTTGGGCCACGGGCAGGGCCAAAGTCAATGCGCCGAATCCGGCCTCACCCCTTTCCCGGCGGCGCCGGTCATCCTATTTTCCGTGACATGACCATCGCCTTCGACAATTCCTACGGGCGCCTGCCCGACCGCTTCTATGCCAGGCTTGATCCGGTGCCCGTCGGGCAGCCGAGCCTGATCGCGCTGAACAGGCCGTTGGCTGCGGATCTCGGCCTGGACGTGGACATGCTGGCTTCGGCGGAGGGGGTCGCCATGCTCGCCGGCAATCGCGTGCCGGACGGCGCGCTGCCGCTGGCCCAAGCCTATGCTGGTCACCAGTTCGGCGGCTTCGTCCCGCAACTTGGTGACGGCCGCGCCATCCTGCTCGGCGAGGTGATCGGCCGCGACGGCCTGCGCCGGGACATCCAGTTGAAGGGCTCCGGGCGGACACCATTTTCCCGGGGCGGCGACGGCCGCGCGTGGCTCGGCCCGGTGCTGCGGGAGTATATCGTGTCGGAAGCGATGCATGCGCTGGGCATTCCCACCACGCGGGCGCTGGCGGCGGTGGCAAGCGGCGAGCCGGTGGTCCGGGAAACCGTCCTGCCCGGCGCCGTGTTCACGCGCGTTGCCTCCAGCCACATCCGCGTCGGCACGTTCCAGTATTTCGCTGCCCGGCGGGATGGCGAGGCACTGCGGTTGCTGGTCGATCATGCGCTGGCACGCCATTACCCGGATCGCATGGAAGCGGAAAACCGGCCGCTGGCGCTCCTCGACGCGGTCGCAGCGGCACAGGCGCGGCTGATCGCCGAGTGGATGCGGGTCGGCTTCATCCATGGCGTGATGAACACCGACAACATGCTGGTTTCGGGCGAGACGATCGACTACGGGCCATGCGCGTTCATGGATGCCTATCATCCACGCACGGTCTATTCCTCGATCGACCGGCAGGGGCGGTATGCCTTCGTCAACCAGCCGGGCATCGCGCAGTGGAACCTGGCACAACTGGCGACCGCGCTGCTGCCGGTGATCGCCGGTGACACGGACAAGGCTGTGGAGAAGGCGCAGGCGGTCGTCGACGGGTTCGCGGACCGGTTCAATGCGGCCATGGGCGGGGTGCTTCATGCCAAGCTTGGGCTCGAGAGGAGCGAGGACGACGATGACGCCCTTGCCCGCGATCTGCTGACCGCCATGGCGGACAACGAGGCTGACCATACCAACCTGTTCCGCGCGCTGTCGGACCTGCCGGCAAACGGCGGTCCGCAGACGGACGAAGCGGCGCGGTCGCTGTTCGTCGATCCCGCAGCCTTCGACCGCTGGGCTGGGAAATGGCGTGCGCGGCTCGAACGGGAAGGGCGCAGCGATGAGCAGAGGACTGCGGCAATGAAGGCGGCCAATCCGGCTTTCATCCCGCGCAACCACCGCATCGAGGCGGTGATCGCCGCGGCACTCGACGGCGACCTGGCGCCTTTTCATGACCTGAACGCGGTGCTGGCGCGGCCCTATGCCGACCAGCCGGACCACGCCGGCTATGCCAGTCCGCCGCAGGCGCACGAGGTTGTGCAGGCGACGTTCTGCGGAACCTGATCCTTTCGTCCGCAGCCGGCCGCGCCATGGCATTTATCGGCGTTCGTTGACACGCATCAACGCCGCTGATGCCCGCGTTGCATATTCTTGCCGCTTCATCGGCCTTCCGGCAGCGCTCCCGCATGCCCCGGAGACGCTGCAAAGGTTGCACGCAACGTGAACGCAGGGAGAAAGCCGGATGACATTCCTTTCAAGGATCCTCGCCATCGCACTGGTGTGCCTGTTCCCGACCGTGGGGCCTGCCGCCTCGCAAAGCCTCCATGCCGCCATCCTGCAGGGCCATGCGGACGAGGTTCGCCGGATGCTCGACAGCGGCAGCGATATCAACAGTGCCGATGCCTATGGCTCGACGCCGCTGACGGTCGCGGCGACCTTCGGGCGCACCGAAATTGCGCGGATGCTGATCGCGGCGGGCGCGAATCTCGAGGCGACCGACGGCCAGGGATCCGCGCCGCTTCACATCGCGGCTTTCCTCGGACGGACGGAGATCGTGACCGCGCTGCTTGCCGGCGGCGCTGACCGGTACCAGCGCAACGGCGACGGCTCCTCGGCTCTCGACATCGCGGCAGCGGATTTCGATGACGACCTGCCGGTCTACGCGGGTCTCGGCAATGCCCTGAAGCCGCTGGGTCTGGTCCTCGACCTGCCGCGTATCCGCGCGGCCCGGCAGACGATTGCCGCGATGCTCGCACCGACGTCCGAGATGCTGGCGGACGTCCGGTTCGACCCGGTCGTGCGGGCAGGGGACTGGCCCGTCGCCAGCCCGCAAGAGGCCGGGCTGGACCGGCAGGCCATGGCCGCGCTTTACCTCGAGGCCTCTCATCTCGCCAATCTCTGGGGCCTGTTGGTGATCCGGGACGGTACGCTCGTCGGAGAGGCTTATTTCCACGAGGGCGGCATCGAGCAGGCGTCAACCCGCCATTCGATCACCAAGAGTTTCCTGTCAGCGCTCTACGGGATCGCGGTCGAAAAGGGCTGTGCTCCCGACCTGGACGCGCCCCTGCTGTCGCAGTTTCCGGAGATGACGGACGCCGTGCGCGACGACCGCAAGCGGGCGATCACGTTCCGGCAGATGCTAAAGATGCGGGCGGGATTTCCCATGGAGATCAATTCGCCACAGCATCACGACGCGCTGTTCATGAGCGGGAAATGGAACTGGATTGGCCACATCGCCGATTTCCCGCTGCTGGGCGATCCGGGGACGCGGTTCGGCTATTCCAACCTGACCTCGCAGCTCCTCGCCATCGCGCTGGCCCGCGCCTGCGACACCGACCTGGAACCCTTTGCCAGGCAGAACCTGTTCGAGCCGATCGGCGCGACCCTGGCGAACTGGACGAAGGGGCCGCTCGGCTACCGCATCGGTTGGGGGGAAATGTCGATCCCGGCGCGCAGCATGGCACGCTTCGGGCAGTTGTACCTAGACGGCGGGACCTGGAAATCCCGGCAGGTGGTCCCGGCCGACTGGGTCAGGTCCTCGCTTGCAAGCTACACGCAGAACGCCTGGACTACCCCGAAGCTCGGCCGCTACCTCCGGGACATCGGCTACGGTTACCAGTGGTGGTCGGCGCGGGCGGGGCAGCAGGACATCCATTTCGCCTGGGGCCATGGCGGGCAACTGATCGCGCTCGTGCCGGCGCTCGGCATGGTCGTCGTCACGACCGCCGATCCGCAACTCGGCCTCGATCCGATCCGCGATCCGGGCTGGGAACGCGAACTCGCCATCATCAACGTGGTCGGACATTACATCAGCGGCCTGCCCAAAGGCTGAGCGCCCGGGCGGCTTCATTGATACCCGTCAACGCCAACCGTATGCATTCGAATATCCTGAATTCTCAATCAAAGGAGGATCTGGAATGCGTGCGATTCATCTTGTGACGGCTCTTGGATTCTGCCTGGCGACCGGGTCGGCATGGGCGGCGGATTCGGCCTTCGGCATCACGGATACCGAATACCGCCTGTCGTGCGCCAGTTGCCATGGCATCGAAGGCAAGGGCGACGGGCCGGTGGCGCAATATCTCAAGATTGCTCCCGCCGACCTGACGCAGATTTCCAAGAACAATGGCGGCGATTTCCCGTTCATCCGGGTCATGGAGGTCATTGACGGGCGCGGCGTGGTGGCCGGTCACGGCACCCGCGACATGCCTGTGTGGGGCGACCGTTTCACCATGGCATCCGACAAGGAAGGCTTCGAGCGGGATCTCGCGGTGCGCTCACGCGTCCTCGAACTGATGTTCTTCGTCCTGTCAATCCAGCAGAAATAGGCAGGCCAGCGCGGCGGCGCCCCGTTCCCCTCAGGCAGGCAGCTTGATGATGGCGCGGAGGCCGCCCAGCGGGCTGTCGTCGAGGGTGATGTCGCCGCCATGGCTGCGCGCGATGTCGCGTGCGATCGACAGGCCGAGCCCGGTGCCGCTGGCATCCTGGTTGCGGGCCTCGTCGAGGCGGAAGAAGGGCTTGAAGACGTCTTCCCGGCGATCGGCCGGGATGCCCGGGCCGTCGTCGTCCACCATGATCGTCAGCGTGCGGGCCGCGTGAACGGCCGTCGCCTCGACCTTGCCTGCGTGGCGAAACGCATTGGTCGTCAGGTTGCTGACAAGGCGGGAAAAGGCCGTTGGCTTGACCGTGATCAGCGGATTGCCACGGATCCTCGTTTCAAGCACGCGCTTGCGAAGGCGTGCCTCCTCTTCCAGCTTGGCGAAGAAAGGCGCGAGATCGAACTCGCCCGCTTCCTCGGCCGTGTCGCCGCGGGCGAAGGCCATGTAGCCTTCCAGCATGGACTGCATATCCGCCACGTCCTGCTCCATGGCGGTCACGTCCATCTTGCGCGATGCGATGGCCAGTTGCAGCCTGAAACGGGTCAGGATGGTGCGCAGGTCGTGACTGACGCCGTTGAGCATGGCGGTGCGCTGCTCGATCTGGCGCTCGATGCGCTCGCGCATCAGGATGAAGGCGAGGCCGGCGCGGCGCACTTCCTCGGCGCCGCGAGGCTGGAAGTTGGCCGGCATGGGACGGCCCTTGCCGAAGCCTTCCGCCGCCTCGGCAAGCTGCTGGATCGGGCGGATCTGGTTGCGCAGGAAGAGAACCGCGATGAAGAGAAGCACCAGCGAGGTACCGACCATCCAGAGCAGGAAGATGTGTGTATTGGATGCGTAGGCCTGGCTGCGCCGGGCGAAGACACGCAGGACCTGGTTCTCGAGCTGGATACGGATTTCCACCACGTTGGAATTGCCGACCGTATCGATCCAGAACGGGCGGTTGATCCGCTTGGTGATCTCCTCGGAGAGAATGGTGTCGAGGATGGAAAAGAACGGCTTGGGGCCGGGAGCCGGGAGCGGGTCGGGCGGCAGCAGGTCGGCCTTCAGTTGCAGCCGCTCCTGGGCGATGCGGATCGCCTGGGCATGATCCTTTTCCGGCCAGGTCTCGATCATGTCGATAATGGCGGCGATATCACGCGTGACGGCCTGGGAGAGGCGCTGGGTCACCGTCTGCCAGTGGCGTTCCATGAAGACGAAGGCAATCACCGACTGAAGCAGGATCATCGGGGCGATGACGATGATGAGCGATCGGGCGTAGAGCCGCTTCGGCATGCGCCGGGACACCTGGCGCCAGAAGTGGCGCCAGCGGTCGCGAACGCTCCGCAGCCCCGGAAACCGGACCGTTGCCTCGTCCTTTCCTGCCGTACCGTCGCTGCTCATGCCCCTATCCGTGCCCGCGGTGTGCTGTCCGTCGTCCTGCCAAGGGGATAGCACACGAGAAGCGGATTTGCGCAGACCCGGTCGGCATCAATCCACCGACAGGCGATAGCCGAGCCCGCGCACCGTCTGGAGCCAGACCGGGTTGGCAGGGTCTTTCTCGATCTTGCGCCTGAGGCGGTTGATCTGCACGTCGACGGTGCGCTCGCCGACGTCGGTGCTGCTGCCGGTCAACTCGTGCCGGGCAATGGTCTCTCCCGGCCGTTCGGCGAACAGGCACAGGATATCCTGTTCGCGATCGGTCAGCCGGATGCTCTCCGTCCCCTTCTTCAACTCGCGCCTGGCGATCGAGAAAGCGTAGGGACCGAACACGATCATCTCCGGCTTGAGTTGCGGCGGCGGCGCGCCACGGCGCAGGATGTTGTTGATGCGAAGGACCAGTTCGCGCGGCTCGAACGGCTTGGCGAGGTAGTCGTCCGCCCCGGCCTCGAGGCCGGCGATGCGGTTTCCCGTTTCTGACAGGGCGGTCAGCATGAGGATGGGCACGTCCTTCGTGGCGCGCAGGCCACGCGTGAGGTCGACGCCATTCTCGCCGGGCATCATGACATCGACGATCAGCAGATCGAAGTCGAGACCTTCGAGACGGCGGCGGGCCTCGGCGGCGGTGGCGGCCGTGGTCACGCGCATGCCCTCGGCGGTGAGGAACTGTTCCAGCAGGGAACGGATGCGGGTGTCGTCGTCAACCACAAGCAGGTGCGGCGCATCGTCGGGCAGGAGCCCGTTCATGGTCTCGTCTTGTCTCGTCATCGGCAATGTCTCCCCGGCTCCGCCACCTGAAAGGGGCGCAGCCTCAACGTCCCTTGGGAAGGCGATCATACTGCGGGCGCAGTTCCTTCTCCACCATGGCCCGCAGGAATTCCTCCACCGCGGCACGGTTGTCCGCGCCCGTTTCCTCCAGTGCCTTGGAGATGCGGCGGGACTGTGGCCGCGCCAAAGCGAGGGCCAGCGCACGTCCCTTGGCCGTCGGGTAGAGTTCGCGCTGGCGGCGGTCCTTCGGTCCCGGGATCTGGACCACATGGCCCGTCTCGATCAACTGCTTGAGCACGCGGGCCAGGCTCTGCTTGGTGATCTTCAGCACATCGAGAAGTTCGGCCACCGTCAGGCCCGGCATGCGGTTGACGAAGTGGACGACACGGTGATGGGCGCGGCCGAACCCCTGGCGTTCGAGGATGGCATCGGGATCGGAGGTGAAGTCCCGATAGGCAAAGAAGAGCAATTCGATCAGGTCGAAATTGAGCCCTTCCTCCGATCCTTCGAGCGGGGAGCGGATCGGCGCATGCGACCCCTCGGCGGCACCGGCGGCAGGCTGGATATCTGAAATTATGTCAGTCATGTTGACTTAAATTACGCGCAATGATAATTTTTGGCAAGGTTTTCGCCACGTCGTGCACGATAAGGCAAGCCGGACGGGCGGATCCGGAATTTTCTTCCCGAAACGTCGCTAGAGGCAATCGTCCGGCCTGGCATTTTTGCCTGCGTCACCACAGTTCCGGGAGGGTAATAGCGATGGCATCGGTTCCGTTCGATCAGCTCGAGGGTCATATCTGGATGAACGGCGAGTTCGTTCGCTGGGCTGACGCGAAGATTCACGTTCTGACCCATGGCCTGCATTATGCGAGCGCGGTGTTCGAGGGCGAGCGGGCCTATGGCGGCGAGATCTTCAAGCTGACCGAGCACACCGAGCGGCTGCACGAATCGGGGCGCATTCTCGGCTTCACCATTCCGTGGTCGGTCGCCGAGATCGACGACGCCTGCCGGCAGCTGCTGGAGAAGCAGGGCTTTCAAGATGCCTACGTGCGCCCGATCGCCTGGCGCGGTTCGGAGATGATGGGCGTTTCGGCGCAATCCAACAAGATCAACCTCGCCATCGCCATCTGGCAGTGGCCGAGCTACTTCAATCCCGAGCAGCGGCTCAAGGGCATTCGCCTGGACCTGGCGGAGTACCGCCGGCCCGATCCGCGGACGGCCCCCTCGAAATCGAAGGCCGCCGGCCTTTACATGATCTGCACGCTGTCCAAGCATGCCGCTGAGGCCAAGGGCTATGCCGACGCCCTGATGCTCGACTGGCGCGGGCAGGTGGCCGAGGCGACCGGCGCCAACGTGTTCTTCGTCAAGGATGGCGTCATCCATACGCCAGTTCCCGACTGCTTCCTCGACGGCATCACCCGGCGGACGGTGATCGGCCTGGCCAAGGCGCGTGGCTACGAAGTGGTGGAACGCGTCATCATGCCGGAAGAGATGGATAGCTTCGAGCAGTGCTTCCTGACCGGGACGGCGGCGGAAGTGACGCCGGTCTCCGAAATCGGACCTTACAGCTTCGAGGTCGGCGAGATCACCCGCACGCTGGTCGACGACTACATGGCCGAGGTCCAGCCAAAGAAGATGGCGGCCGAATAGCGGCTGGCATTCCCGTTTCACGGTTTCGCGCGGGCAGGGTGTAACGGTAAGTTACCCCTGCCCGTTTTGATATTCCGCCTCCTCATGGTCTCCTGTCATCGCAACGGGGCAGGCGCGCCCCGAACAACGAAGACGGGGTCAGATCCATGGAAGCACTTGTTCCACTCATCATCCAGGCGATTTCGGGCGCGGTTGGCGGCGGTGTCGTCGGTAATCTGGTCAAGACGGCCGCGATGGGCCTCCTTCCCAAGCTGCTGGCCGGTGCTGTCGGCGGCATCGCCGGCGGGACGGCCCTGGGACCGGTGATCGGCGGCATGCTCGGCGCTGCCGGTGGCGGCGACATGGCCGGCGGCATGGACCTTGGCGCCCTGCTGGGTGATGCCGTGGGCGGCGTGGCCGGCGGCGGCGTGCTGACCGGCGTGCTTGGCGCGGTCATGGGCGCCATGAAGAAATAGACGGGTTTCCCTGCCCTTGGCGGCAGAGCGGGCGCCGGCACGGTGTCCGCTCCCGACAGGTTCTGGCCGCGCGACGGGTTTACGCCGCTGCGGGCTGCGGTTAAGCCTTTGCATCGCGAGGCAAGGAGACCGACCCATGGGCCAATTGAACGCCGGCATCATTCCCGTCACGGCATTCCAGCAGAATTGCACGATCCTGTTCGACAGTGACACGAAGGAAGGTGTCGTGGTCGATCCCGGCGGCGACGTGGAGCGGATCCTGGAAACGATCCGCGAAAACGGGCTCACGATCGGGGCCATCTGGCTGACGCATGGCCATATCGACCATGCCGGTGGCGCGATGGAACTGAAGGACGCGCTCGGCGTCGAGATCCTGGGATCGCACCGGGACGATACGCCGCTGCTCCAGGGGCTGGAGAAGCAGGCGGCGATGTTCGGTCTCGAAGGGGCCGTCCGCAACGTGACGCCGGATCGCTGGCTCGAGGATGGCGATACGGTTTCCTTCGGCGAGCATGACTTCCAGGTTCTTCACTGCCCCGGCCATGCCCCGGGACACGTGGTGTTCTTCAACGACAAGGCGCGGTTTGCCCATGTCGGCGACGTGCTGTTTCGCGGCTCGATCGGGCGCACCGATCTGCCGGGAGGCAATCACGAGCAGCTGATCCGTTCGATCAAGGAGAAGCTCTTCCCGCTCGGCGACGACGTCGGATTCCTCTGCGGGCACGGGCCCGGCGGACGGTTTGGCGAGGAGCGGCGGACCAATCCCTTCCTGACCTGAAAAAAAGCCCCGGTCGAAACCGGGGCCGGAGGCAGGGAGGAGGAGGTCGTCGCAGGGCAGGGTTTACCGCGCGTTGCAGAAGTGGCGATGTCCATCGTTGCCCATGAACGTGCCGGTTTGCGGATCGAAGGTTTGGTAGCGGTTTTCGCAGTAGCGATACCACTGGCGGCTCCAGGGCTCGACGGCGCCGGCGTGCCGGGGTGCATAGACCACATCGGGATTGCGGGCCGGGGCCGGCGGATAATAGTCGCGATCATAGGACGGATCGTCGTCGTAGCCGTCTTCGTCATCCGCCGCGTGGCGCTTGGCGTAGGAGTCAGCGATCATGGCGCCGATGGCGAGGCCGGCAATTCCGGCGACAATGGAGATATCGCGGTTGCGGTGACCGCCGAAATGACGCGGCCCCTGGTGCTTGAAATGGCGTTCGCCGCGACCATGGCGTTCGCCAGCCTGGGCGGCAATGGGGGCAATGGCCGTGGAAACAACGGCAAGGGCAATCAGGGCATTGCGAGTGAACTTGAACATCGAAGTCTCTCCGTGAGGGGCCGGTACCGGCACTGTGGAGAGAATGATGCACAATTCAGGCTGAATGCAGGCTGAACGGGCCGTTCAGCTTGCGGCCGGCCTTGTTTCCCTGCGCGGCTTGGCAAAGGCGCAATAGAAAACGCGGCGCTGATGCGCCGCGTTGCAAATGGCGTGTCCCGAAGAGAAGGGCCTTATTCGGCGACGAGATTTACCGCCTTGGGGCCTTTGCCGCGCTTGTCCGGCTCGACGTCGAAGGAGACCTTCTGACCCTCGCCAAGCGACTGCATGCCCGAGGCCTGCACGGCAGAAATGTGAACGAACACGTCCTTCGCGCCGTCATCAGGCGTGATGAAACCGTATCCCTTCTCGGTGTTGAAGAATTTGACCGTGCCGGTCTGGCTCATGACTTGGTCCTTTCCGAAGTCCAGGTAGTTGATCCGCTTGTCAGGCGGTTCCGCCCGCTCGGGCGGAGATCGTCAGAGTCTCACAGTGTCGGGGAAGGTTTGGTCACAAGCCACTGCCATTCTCCGGACCGAAAGTTGCCCGAACATCGAGACTATCGCATGTTTTTATGACACCGGCAAGACGAAGTTGCTGTGTTTTCAGTCTATTCTTGGAGAGTGCAAGAATTGCTCAGGATTTCATCATTCACGCCAAAAATCGGGCGTCAGGATGAGGATGCCACCAATGATCTCCAGGCGGCCAAGGATCATTTCCAGCGACAGCAGCCATTTGACCATGTCCGGCAGCGAGGAAAAATTGCCCGAAGGGCCGATCACCGGGCCGATGCCCGGGCCGACGTTGGCCAGCGCGGTGATCGATGCTGAAAGCGCGGTCTCAAAATCCAGTCCGAAAGCCGCGTAAACGAGGCCGAAAATCGCTGCCGTCGCGGCATAGAGGATGGAGAAGATGAGCAAGCTGTCGATCGTCGACGGTCGAACGATCTCGCCTTCGAAATAGGCGGGCGACACGCGGTTCGGACGGACGGCGAGGCGCAGGCGCGAGCGGATGAAGCTCAGCAGGATGATGATGCGGAATATCTTGAAACCGCCGGCCGTGGAGCCGTTGCAGCCGCCGATGAACGTGATCAGAAAGAAAAACGAAAGAGCAAAGCTGCCCCAAAGCAAGTAATCCTGCGTGGCGTAGCCCGTTGTCGACATGACCGAAACAACATTGAAGACGGCATGGGTGAACTGGGCGAAGTCACCTTGCCCGGTATTGACCCGCGTCACGGCGAAAATGATGAGGGTCAGGACGCCGGCGAGGGCGAAGAACCACGTGACCTGCTGCAGTTCCAGTTGCCGGCGCCCCTCCGCCAGGTTGATCAGGAAGAGAAAGGGCAGGCTGGAGATGGCCATGAAGGCGATGGCGATCCAGTCGATGACGAGGCTGTCGAAGCCGCCCATGGACGAATCGCGGGTCGAAAAGCCGCCGGTGGATACCGTCGTGAAGGCGTGATTGATCGCTTCGAATGCCGTCATTCCGGCCATGAAATAGAGCGAGGCGCAGGCGACGGTGATCAGCAGGTAAAGCGAAAGCAGGCGGCGGACGAAATGTTCGACCCGGCCATAGGGCTTGACGTGCTTTTCCGAGGATTCGATAGAAAACAGCTGCTGGCCGCCGATGCGCATGGCCGGCAGGAGAAGGATGCCGATGACGACGATGCCCAATCCGCCGATCCACTGGGTCAGCGAGCGCCAGAGGAGGATGCCGGGCGGCAGGTCATCGAGGCCGCTGAGCACCGTCGAACCGGTCGTCGTCAGTCCCGACGCGGCCTCGAAAAAGGCATCGGTATAGGAAATGTGCAGACCCGAAGCCCAGAGCGGCACCGCGCAGGCGCCGGAGAAGGCAAACCATGCCAGGTTCACCAGCAGGAAGGTCTCCCGGCTCTTCAGGTCGGGTGTCGGTCCCGACAGGCCGGCCTCCACCATCAACCCGGCACCACCGATGCAAAGTGCTGAAACAGCAAAGACTTTCCAGTCCGGGTTTCCGGCTGCAAGGTCGGCAAACGCTGGAATGAGCATCGCTGCGGCGATTATGACGAGGTATCTGCCGATCGGCAGGACTACTGCCCGGAAATCCATTGCATCCCGTTCCGGTTGGACGCGCCGCCATAGCATGCAACCGGAATGGCGGCAAGAATTTCAGCGTTTTGTCATGTTGGCCGCGGTTATTCGGATGCGACGATGGAACATGCCGTCTTTGGGGCCAGGCTTGACCAGAAAACAGGACGTTCTTTCATGATGGCAAGGCCGGTACTCAACGCGCGCACGATGGCATTCCTGCTGGCGATCCTCGTGACAGTGCTGATGAACGCATCGACGTTCCGGATCGCCGGTGGCGTGTTCCAGGCCCATCCCGACGATGTCTGGCGCCTGATGGCCGGACTCTTCCTGGTGCACGCTGCGCTGTTCGTCTCGTTGACCTTTCCCTTGGTCTTCAAGCCGGTTGCCGCCTTCCTGGTTATCGGAGCAGCGGTGGCCTCCTATTTTATGGACGCCTTCGGGACGATCATCGACAAGGACATGATCGTCAATGCCGCCACCACGACCCACACGGAAGCAAAGCATCTCATCACGCCGGATTTCGCCTTCCACGTCCTGCTCTATGGCATTCTGCCGGTCGCGCTGCTGTTCTGGGTCAAGCGCAAGAAGACCCGGTTCTGGCGCGACGTGGCGATCAACATTCCGCTCATCCTGGTGATGCTGGTCGGTGCCGGCGCGCTCATCTTTTCCGATTATGCCGCGTTCTCGTCCGCCTTTCGCGAGCGCAAGGATCTCGTCTTCGCGCTCAACCCGATCGGTCCGAGCTATGCCATCGTGAAATATGTCAAGCAGGCGCAGGGCGAAGCCAACATCGTGGTCCAGCCCATCGGCGAGGATGCGCACCCGGGGCCGTTCCTGGCTGGCGCCGACAAGCCCGTCTTCCTCGTTCTCGTCGTCGGCGAAACGCTCAGGGCGCAGAACGTCGGTCTGAACGGGTACGAGCGGCAGACAACGCCGGAACTGGCCGGCATCAACCCGCTCTATTTTCCGAACACCACCAGTTGCGGCACTGCCACGGCCGTTTCCATGCCCTGCATGTTCTCGATGTACGGGCGTGAAGACTACTCGGACCTGCGCGGGCTGGATCACGAGAACCTCCTGGACGTCCTGCACCGGGCCGGATTCGACATCGAGTGGTGGGACAACAACACCGGCGACAAGAAGATCGCCGCGCGGTTCCCCAGCAGCATCCTGACGCATTCGGCGGACCCTGCCTATTGCGACGCCGACGAGTGCAACGACGGCATCTTTCTGGACCGGTTGAAGAAGCGGATGGAGGATGCCAGGCAGAACACGGTTCTGGTCATGCACCAGATCGGCAGCCACGGACCGGCCTATTTCAAGCGCTACCCGCCGGAATTCGAAGAATACAAGCCGGCCTGCCAGTCGGCGCAGTTCTCGGATTGCACGAGCGACGAGATCCGGAACGCCTACGACAACACGGTGCTCTACACCGATCACATTCTCGCGGAGTTCATCCGTCTGCAGGAGGCGCAGTCAGACCACCTCCTGACGGGGCTGGTCTTTGCTTCCGACCACGGCGAATCGCTGGGTGAAGACGGACTGTACCTGCATGGCGCGCCCTATTTCATCGCGCCCGACACGCAGACGCACGTCCCCTTCCTGGCGTGGTTCTCTCCGGAATTCCGCAAGGAGCTTGGGCTCGACGAGACCTGCCTGCGCGGCAAGGCCGGGGTGCCCGCCAGCCACGACAATTTTTTCCATTCCGTGCTTGGCGCGGTCGACGTGGCGACCGGTGTTCGCGATGCCGCGCTCGATCTCTTCGGCACATGCCGTACCGGGACCGATGCGGTCCAGTCCGCCAAGGCGCCGGGCGCGTCGGCCCAGTAGTCCGATTTCAGAAGAGGGCGCCGCCGTCCGGAACGCGCTTGTCGATCGCGCCGAGGACGACTTCACCGTCCTCGTCCGGAAAGCCGAGGGTCAGGACCTCGGACATGAACTTGCCGATCTGGCGCGGCGGAAAGTTCACCACCGCCATGACCTGGCGACCGACCAGTCCTTCGGGCTCGTAGTGGCGGGTGATCTGCGCGGAACTGCGTTTCACGCCGATCTCCGGCCCGAAGTCGATCTTCAGCTTGATGGCGGGTTTGCGGGCCTCGGGATAGGGCTCCGCCTCGACGATCGTGCCGGCCCGTATGTCGATCTTCTCGAAATCCGCCCAGCTGATTTCCGGTTTCCTCGGTGCCATGGCGTCAGGCCGTGCCGAAGGTTTCGAACATCACGTTGCGCATGGCTTCCTCTGCCGGCTGCCCGGCCCAGACCACGAACTGGAAGCACTGGTAGTAGGCCTCGCAGGATTCCAGCGCCGAACTCAACATGGTCTGGACCTGTAATGCGGAGGGTTCCAGGCCACCGGGCAGAATGAGGGTGTGGCGGAACATGATCGCGCCTTCGCGCTGCCAGAGATCGAAATGGCCGAAGAGCAGCTGCTCGTTGATGATCGACAGCAGGCGCATCACCTCGAGGGCCCGGCTGTCGGGAACCTTCAGGTCAAAGGCGCAGGCCACGTGGAGCGCCTCGAAATCCTCCATCCAGGAAAACGACACGTGATAGTCCGTCCAGTTGCCGGCGACCGAAACCGACAATTCGTCGTCGGCGGAACGATCGAAGGCCCAGTCGTAGTGCAGGGCGACCTGTTCGATCACGTCCACCGGGTGGGCTTCGCGTGGTTCGTCCAGGTCAATGTCGATCAGGCTCATTGCTTTCCTCTCCGGCATGGCGGCGGGTTCGGCCACGATGGATGGCCGGCGTGAACGCAAACACATGGAACACATGCCCCTCGGGGGCTTCGGGGCGCGAGACGCCCAACCCTGCCCGCCATGACCCGTGGTTTCGAATCATGTCGTAGATTCAGTGTATTGAAGCGGAGTCTGGTGACCACCCCTTTTCCGCTTCGAGGCGAAGAAGGATGTGGACGGCGGTTGAATCACAATGTCTGCCCGAAGGGCCAAGGGATTCCGCGCAAAGGATTTTTCCCTGCGGCGTGCCTGTGAATAACCTGTGTCAAAAACCGTTGGAGAAATCCGTGCGGCCGGTTCAGGCCTTGGCATTTTCCATGGCGGCGATGCGCTCCTCGAGCTTTTCGAGGCGTTCGGAGAGGGCGCGGTTTTCAGCCCTGGCCTTGACGGCCATGTCGCGCATGGCCTCGAAATCCTCGCGGGAAACCAGGTCCATGGACGCGACGAGCCGCTCGGCCTGGGCGCGCATGGCCGTTTCGACTTCGCGACGGACCCCCTGGGCAGCGCCTGCGGCATCCGTCATCAGCTTGGCGAATTCGTCGAGGATACGGTTCGGTCCGGCGCCTGTGGTCATGGAACAGCCCTTTCTCGTCTTTCCACTGGTGAGGTAAGGCGGGCGGGCGGCGATTGCAAGCGTCCAGTTGCCCCCGGGCGCGTGCCTTGACCTTGAAACAGGGGCGGGGCAAACCTGCCGGCGACCGGCCGTATGCCACAGTGGAGACCCTGCACCTTGCCAGACATCCTGACCCTGCCGCTCAGCCTGCTCTCCTATCCGCAGATCGACCCGGTGATCTTTTCCATCGGGCCCCTGTCCGTACGCTGGTACGGGCTCGGCTACGTGGCCGGCATCCTGTTCGGATGGTGGTATTCGCGCCGCCTGGTCCAGACGCCGCGGCTCTGGGCCCAGGGGCAACCGCCGATGTCGCCGGTCGACCTGGACGATCTGGTCGTCTGGGCTGCGATCGGCATCGTCGCCGGCGGACGCATCGGCTACATCCTGTTCTACGACCTGCAACGCTACCTGGCACACCCGCTCGACATGCTGGCGCTCTGGGAAGGCGGCATGTCCTTCCATGGCGGCATGCTGGGAACGACGCTGGCAATGATCCTGTTTGCACGCAGCCGGGGCATCCCCGTCTGGAGCCTTTTCGACGTGGTGGCCGCGGGCGTTCCGCCGGCGCTCGGCCTTGTCCGCGTTGCCAACTTCATCAACGCAGAGCTCTGGGGCCGGCCGACCGATGCGGCCATCGGCATGATCTTTCCTACCGACCCCCTGCAGGTGCCGCGTCACCCGAGCCAGCTTTACGAGGCGGCGCTGGAAGGCGTGGTGCTGTTCGCGGTGCTGGCCATCCTCGTCTGGGGGCCGAAGATGCTCAGGCGGCAGCGCTTTGTCAGCGGCACCTTCGTGGCCGGTTATGGCCTTGCGCGGATCGCGGTAGAGTTTTTCCGGGAGCCTGATCCGCAACTTGGCTACCTGCTCGGGACGGACTGGCTGACGATGGGAATGGTCCTTTCCGTGCCCATGGTGCTTGCCGGCGCCTGGGCAATGACAACAGCGCGCCGGCCGGACGCCACCGCGTGACAGCGTTGAAGGAGAAGCTGGTTCGCCAGATCGGGCTGACCGGGCCGATGAGCGTGGCGGATTACTTCGCGGCCTGCCTGTTCGACCCGGAACATGGCTACTACGTGACGCGCGAACCCTTCGGCGTGCGCGGCGATTTCACCACCGCGCCCGAAGTGAGCCAGATGTTCGGTGAGCTTGTCGCTGCCTGGGCGTTTTCCAATTGGCAGGCTATGGGCGCGCCGGACCGCTTCGTGTTCGCCGAAATCGGACCCGGGCGCGGCACGATGATGGCGGACATGCTGCGCGTTCTGGCCCGCTTGCAGGGGGGAGCGATGATGGCTGCGGCCCATGTCCATCTCGTGGAAGCCAGCCCGCGGCTTCGCGCGGTCCAGCAGGACCGTCTTCGCGATGCGCCGGCCTCGCTGACCTGGGTGGAGCGCATCGAGGACCTGCCGGCACTGCCGCTCATCATCGTCGGCAACGAGCTGTTCGACGCCATCCCGATCCGCCAGTACGTGAAGGCCGGTGGCCAATGGCGCGAGCGCATGATCGGATTGGTCGACGGTTCGCTTGCCTTCCTGGCTGGCGCGATTCCCGCCGATCCCGGTCTCCTGCCGCCGGATGCAGCCGGCGCGCCCGACGGCGCCATAGCCGAGATCGCACCGCAAAGGGCGGCCCTGATGGACACGATCGCGGCCCATCTCGCCGGATATGGCGGCGCAGGACTGTTCCCCGACTACGGCTACGGACAGCCGGCCTGCGGCGATACGCTGCAGGCGGTGAAAGGCCATCGGCCGGATCCCGTGCTGGATCACCCGGGAACCGCGGACCTGACCGCCCATGTCGACTTCGCGGCCCTCGCCCGCGTGGCACAGGGCCACGGACTTGCGGCGCGACTGGCCGACCAGGGCGATTTCCTGCTTCGGCTCGGGCTGCTCGAACGCGCCGGATCCCTCGGTGCCGGGAAATCGGAGGCGCAACAGGACGCGATCCGCGAGGCCGTGGAACGTCTGGCCGGCCCTGAGCAGATGGGAAAACTGTTCAAGGTGCTGGGTATCGGCGGCAAGGGTTTGCTGCAAATGGCGTGACATGGGGCCAAGATCGACCGCCATGCGGTGATTGATCTAGCGCAAGGCAAACGTGCATTGCATGTCGGAATCTATATATGAAGCCGGCAGAAAGGCCGGCCATGAAAGGAGAGCCCCCATGAAGACGTACATTCTTGCCGCTGCGCTCGCCGCCGCCACTGCCGCCATTCCGACCGCCGCCTCGGCCCAAAGCTGCTACGATCTCTGGTATGAGCGCAATCTCATTTATGCAGAGAACGGGTACTGCTTCGAGACGCGCCTGGCACGCCGGGTCTTCCGGGATTACGATTGCTGGACCAGCAACCCGCGCCTCTCGCAGCGCGAACAGCGGCGCGTCCAGCGGATCCAGCGCGAAGAGCGCCGCCGTGGTTGCCGCGTGAACCGCTGACCGACCCCGTAACCGGCCGCATGACATTGCCCCCGGTTCGCGCGCGCCGGACTTCGGGCAGGCGGGGCCGAAAGGCCCCGCCGATCTCGTTTTCGGGGAGGGTATCTCTGCGCGGAGGAGGTTCCATGCAATTTCGCTCCCGCCGAGCCACGGTTCTGGGCGCTGTTTCCGCCCTTCTGGCCGGCCTGATGGTTGTCGGCCCTGTGCCAGCCGCCCATGCCTCGCGGCCCGTTGCGGTCGAGATCACCGGCTGCGTCCGGGACGGCTCCTTTGTCTCGGAAATGACGGATTTCGGGACGCATACGAGCGACGGTTCCTACGTGATCCGCCTCTTCGGCAGGCGGGACCAGGCGAGCGGTGCGGCCGATCCCATCGACCTTGGTCCCCACGAGGGGATGAGGCTTCGCATCAAGGGCTACCTGTCGCCGGGCGACCGGATGACGACCAGCCCGGACGGCATCGAGGTCATCGGCCCCTGCGACGGGACATGACGGGCAGGTGGCGTTAAACGTGGCTTGCCGCGTCAGTCGTTGTTGACCTGGAAGCTGGTCCTTCCGGTCGCGAGGTCGTAGGTCAACAGGCCTTTCTGCGACGGGCAGCAATGCGGATCGTTCTCGAGCCACCTGTGGCCCTGGAAGGTGATGTCACCGTCACCGACGTAGAAGTTCTCGGCAATGAAACGCATGTCGTCGATGACGTCGGTCAACAACAGCCGGGTGCCGCTGTTGCCGGACATCGCGAAATACTGGCCGTGCTTGTTGCCGCCACTGCATTGGGCAGTGTCGACCAGAACCGCGAAAGTGCCGTCGCCGGCCGGCTTGACGTCGTAGCCGGTCACGAACTCGACGCCCCATTCGCTCCGGTCGTCCTGCGGGCAAGCCTCGTATCGTTCGACGAGGCCCGATCCAACAGTCTGCAGGTGACGGTTCGCCGTCGCCAGGACGTCTGGCAGGAGATCGGAAAGGCGGTCCCTGGCCGATGCATCCATGGCCATGAGCGGACCTGTTCCCGCGATCAGGAGCCGGAGCGCGAAGACGCAGATCGTTTTCATCATCCATCCACCCAGGCGGTTTCTCTCCCCGGACGCGAAGTCCGGCGCGCGAAAATCCTATCACGAAACATCACCGGGCGAATTCTTTTCGCGCGCTGCGCCATCGTCCTGCGAACCGGCGGGTCCGAGAGGGCGCGACCGGCCGTCTTCGCCCGTTGACGGAGACGCCGGAACCGCGGCGCTATTCTGACGGCTCCAGCCTGCGCTCGATAGTCCGGATGATCTCGTTGGGCGTGGATGGCTTCGCGATCAGGCCGCAATGGGGATACCGGTCCATCGCTTCGTACTTGTCGAAGTGACCGGAGTGAAAAATGAAGGGAATCTTGTTGCCGGCGAGGCGATCGGCGAGAGGAAAGACCGTCTCTGCCTGTAGCTGGACGTCCAGGATGGCAATATCGACCGATGCAAGGTCCGCTTTCATCGCGGTATCCAGGCTCGCGAAGGGTCCCTCGACCTGGTACCCGGCCTCCTCCAACGTGAACTGAAGATCCATAGCGATCAGCATTTCGTCTTCGACGAGCATCACCGTTTTCAAAGGTACCCCCTCAAGCGTCAAACCTGATACTTACAACGCGCTGACCCGCCTTCTGTTCCACGCAGGCCTTTCCATTGATCTGCACCATGGAGGCATCGACCAGGTTGGTGCCGAACCCGCGTTCCGCCTGACCGTCGGTTGCCTCAATGTGATCGGCGCGTTCGATCCAGTCGAGGTGGACGAATCCATCCCTCCGCTGCCACCGGACATCCAGCCGCCCGCCCGTGGAGGCCAGTGCGCCGTACTTGACGGCATTGGTCGCCCATTCGTGGAAGATCAGCGCAAAGGGCGTCACCTTTTCCGCCGAAATCGCGGTCTCCGTGCCTTCCACGGTGATGTTGTCGCCCTTGACGTAGGGTTCCAGAACGGCGGTGATGATGCGGTCCAGGTTGATGCCCTTCTCGTTGCGGGCACTTGTCGCCATGGCGTGCGCCCGGCCAAGCGCGGAAATGCGCTCGCGCAGATCCGCCGACATCTCGCGCGGATCGGAATGCAGGCGGGTGACCGCGCCGATCATGCCTGAAATCACTGCGAACAGGTTCTTCACCCGGTGGTTCATTTCCCGGATCATGAGTTCGCGGGCATTCGCCAGGCGCTTTTCCGGTGTCATGTCGAAACTGACACCGACCAGGGTGGCCGGATCGGACGCGATGCGCCGGCCGCGAATGCGCAGATAGTTTTCCGCGCCCGGCGGATTGGCCGATCGGAAGTCCAGTTCGAATTCGTCGTCGCTGTGGAGTGCATCCTGAAAACCGGCCTCGACCGCGGCGCGATCGGCAGGGTGGACCGCGGCGAGGAAGTCATCCCGGGACAGGCCGTCCTCGCCGTCTACGGCCAGGAGGCTCCGGGCATCCGGGTTCAGTTCCATCGTGCCCGCGCCCTCATCGAGCATCCATATGCCGACGCCAGCCACCTGCGTTGCCAGTTTCAGCCGGTTCCGCTCAGCTTCCAGCGCATCCTGCATGTCGTGGATGCGCGTGATGTCGGTGAAGACGAGGTTGGCGCCCCGGGTGCTGCCGTCCGCCAGGCGGTAAGGCGTGGTGATCAGGGACCAGAAGGTCTTCTGGTCTCTCGAGGCGATGGCCCGGACACGGTTTTCCCCGCCGGTCGCGACATCCCGGGCGTCGGCGAGAAACGCGTCGTCTTCGAGCGAATGCGCCATTTCCGTCAGCACGCGCCCCTTGTCGTTTTCCCGCAGCGGAAAGATCGCCGAGGCCGCCTTGGTGAAATTGCGGATGCGCAGGTCCTCATCAACGACAACGAGCGCAAGCTGGGTCGATTCCAGGAAGTTCGACATGTCGGCATTGGCGAGAACGAGCTGGTCGACCTTGCTCTTGAGTTCGTCGTTGACCGTCGTCAGTTCCTCGTTGGTCGATTGCAACTCCTCGTTCATCGACATCATTTCTTCGTTGGAGCTCTTGAGTTCCTCGTTGGTCGTCTCGAGCTCCTCGATGGTCGTGCGCAGCTTCTCCTGGGAAAACCGCAGTTCCTCCTGCAATGTCGCCACTTCGTTTTCCGACGAGCCGGAATAGGTGAAGACGTCGTCGTAACCGGGGCGGAAGCCGGAGGCCTCGGAGAAGATCAGCAAGGCGGAATCGCTGCTGACCGGATCGGCGATGAGGTTGATCGCCTGCGTTCCGAACTCCGACTGCACCTCGATGTTGCGCACGACGACGCGGGAATTCTCACGCAACGACTGGCGGACCAGGTTGATCGCAACCTCGCGAATGCCCGGCCGGGCAATGGCGGTGATGTTGGGCGGGCCATAGGCCGTGAAGGATACCGTGAGATAGCGCGACAGTTGGCCGAAGGTCGATTTCACGTTGCCGGCCTGGTCAACGACGACCGACGGCATGATGTAGCGATCGGTCAGCTTGGACAGCACGATCCGGTCGAAATCCTGCTTGTCCTGGCGGCCTGCTTCGGTGGACTCGGACCGGGCAGCCGGGTGCTGGGTGCGCTTCAGGTTTCTCGAATAGCGCTGCGGAAAGGCCGATTTGCCGGGGAGGCGTCGAAAGATCTTGATCCGTCCATCGACCTTCTCGAACAGGTCCTCAAACCGGCCGATCGACTCGGACGCGCCCAGAAGCAGCGTTCCACCCTCGTTGATCGAATAGTGAAACATCGGGATGACCTGTTTCTGCAGGTCGTCGCCGAGGTAGATCAGCAGGTTGCGGCACGAGACGAGGTCGATGTTGGAATAGGGCGGATCCTTGATCAGGCTGTGCTGTGAAAAACGGATGAGATCGCGGATGCGCGAGGTGAATTCGAAATAGTCGCCATGCGAGGCCAGGTAGGGCATCGTCCGGAAAGCTTCCGGAATGTCGGCCATGGCCGAAGCCGGGAAGCGGCCGCGCCGCGCGATCGACAGCATCTGCTCGTCGATGTCGGTCGCAAAGACGTGCATGTCGGGATGCTGGCCGGTGCGATGGGCATGCCTGTCGAGCAGCATGGCGATGGTGAAGGCCTCCTCGCCGCTGGAGCAACCGGGAACCCAGACACGGATCACGCCACTGTCGGCCGCGCGCTCGAAAAGGGCCGGGATGATCTCTTCTTCAAGGTAGTCGAAGTGGTCAGGATCGCGAAAGAAGCGCGTGACGTTGATCAGCATGTCCCGCAACAGCGCTTTAGGCTCGCCCGGCCGATCCTTCAGCCGGGAAAGGTAATCGCGTGCCGTGGGAACGCCCAGAACCTGCATCCGTCTCTGGATCCGCCGGATCAGGGTCGGCAGCTTGTACCCGGAGAAATCATAGCCGGTGCTCTTTGCCAGTTCGGCGCAGATCTCATTAATCTGGCTTTCCAGCGCATCCTCGATGCGTCCGTGGCCTTCCTGTTCGAAGGTGTGGGTGCGAATGCGGTGCAGCGTTTCGACGATCCCTTCCGGCTCAAGGACGAAATCGACCAGCCCGGTCGCGACGGCTGCCAGCGGCATGCTGTCGTACTTGGCCGAGCTGGGTTCCTGGGCGACTGCCACGCCGCCGTTTTCCTTGATCGCGCGGAGACCGATCGCGCCGTCCGCGCCCGTACCGGACATGACCACGCAGACGGCATTGCTGCCCTGGTCTCCGGCGAGCGAGATGAAGAAATCATCGATCGGCCGGCGCATGCCACGCCGTTCCCGGAAAGAGACGAGGCTCAGGACGCCGTCCTTCAGCTCAAGTCCGCTGCCGGGCGGGATGACATAGACATGGTCGGCGTCGACCTTGACGTCTCCGGACACCTGCATGACCGCGAGCTTCGTCTGGCGTCCGATCAGTTCGGCCAGCAGGCTTTCGTGGTTCGGGTCGAGGTGCTGGATCAGGACGAATGCCATGTCCATGCCCGGCTCGGCATGGGCAAGCATTTCCCGAACCGCTTCCAGCCCGCCTGCAGATGCGCCAATCCCGACGATCAACGGCCCGGCCAAAGCCTGTGCGTGTCCCGGATCGCCTTTCTTTCCGTGCATCTGCCGTTGAATCCGCCTGCGATGAGATAAACCGTAATCTAATTTATCGCATTTGTTCGACAATCAAGCCGCTTCACTCGAGAATCGTCATGCGCGATTGCGCCACGGCCGAAAGACTGCCGGCCAGGGCTTCTGCCGATGTCAGCGAAAACATGCTGTGATCCCGGTTGACCGCGGAAAACATGTCGAGTTCCCGCCCGAGCGTTTCCTCGTAAGCCATGGCACGGCGAACGGCATCGGCGGCGGTCATGTCGAACTGCGAGGCAAAGAAGTAGGCCGTCGCGTTGTTCTGGCGCCGAACCCTCGACATGAACACGTAATTTATGAAGCGCTTTCCGTCCTTGCGGAAGTTGACGATGCGGAACCGTTCCGAGCCGCGTGTCTCGTCAGAAATGTAGGCCCGGATGTTTTCGCGGGTCTCTTTCTGGTCCTGATCCCGCTGGAGAAAGCGGCAGTTCCGGCCGATCACGTCGTCGCGGGAATAGCCGGTCATGGTCAGGAAGGCCTGGTTCGCCACGACCAGCGGCAGGTCGGCAATGTCGGTCGGGGCCAGCGTGATGGCGATGGTCGACCGATCGGCGAGATCCTGGATGGAGGATAGATAGGCGTCCACGCGTTGCTCCCTGGTCCCCGTCGCGTCATCCGGCGCGTGGTCCTTGAGACCAGTCCTGCACCAGAAACCCGAACGCGCGACGCGAAGGGAAGTTCCGGCGGCGAGCAAAAATATCCGCGGCGCCGGCCATTATCGTCAAACCGGCAGATCCAGCGTCGTCCCTAGAGCCCGTTCAGCAGCGCCTGGATTTCGTTGACCAATCCCACCATGGCCGGACCATAGACCGTGTTCATCGCCTCCGTGGTGAACTGGTGCGGCGGGCCGCCGCAATTGAAGCCGTAGATGCCTGTCCCGTCGGCGGCGACGAGCGCCGTTCCGACGGCATTGATGTCGCTTCGCCACGTCCCGGACGAGGTGACAAAGCCCTTGTCGGAGAATTCCACGATGGCACCGTCGATCACGCTGCGCAGCGCCGGCCACTCCGGTCCGTAGCGCTCGGCGAGGCCGGCATAGACGGGCTGGCGTTCGGCTTCCGGCATGGCCGCAATCAGCGACCAGCCCATGGCCGTCTTGGCCAGCGGCACGCGTGACCCGACGTCGAGCTGAACGGTGAAGGTGGAGGATCCGCGCGAAATATCGATGTACAGCGCCCGGTTGCGATCCAGCACGCCCATGGCGATCGGCGCCGACAGGCGGTCGGCCGCGGCCTTGGCAACGGGGCGTGCGAGCTGACGGATGCCCAGCCCGGCGAGGGCGGAATAGCCGAGCGCGATGGCCTGCGGCGCCAGGCGGTACTTGTTCAGACGGTGCACCTTCGTGAGGTAGCCCAGTTCGCAGAGCGTGTAGGTCAGGCGGGTGACGGTCGGCTTCGGCAGGCCGGTGCGTTCGGCGATCTCCTGGTTTCCCAGGAAATGGTCGCGAACCCGGAAGGCGCGCAGCACTTCGAGGCCCCGCGCAAGCGCCGTGACGAACTTGCGATCGCCACTTCTCGGCCCGGCAGAAAGCTCGTCACCGTCCATCCCGTGTCCCGTTGTTGACATTCGCCTGCCGGTGCATATCAATAGGTCAAATAAAAGTAAAACAGAATTTCGCTCTGCGAAACGGGAGGAGTCAGCCACGATGGCCTGTGCCAACGCAGGACTGTGGTCCCATGGCCGCATAGAAGCCAACCGATCGTTCTCCAGTGCCGGTTCCCGCCGGCAGGTTCCTTCCTGATGACGGCACAAAGCCCGAGCACCGACCCGATGCTGTCGGTGAAGGACGTCGCGGTCAGGTTCGGTGGCATCAAGGCCCTGGACGGGATCAGCTTTTCCATCCGCCAGGGGCAGATTCTCGGACTGATCGGCCCGAACGGCGCCGGCAAGACCACGCTCTTCAACTGCCTGAGCCGTCTCTACACACCGAATTCCGGCGATATCCTGTTCCAGGGCCAGAGCCTGCTCCACCGTCCGGCCCACCAGGTCGCCGCCGTCGGAATCGGGCGGACCTTCCAGAATCTCGCCTCGTTCTCCAACCTCAGCGTGCGCGACAACATCCGCATCGGCGCGCATTGCGCCAGCCGCGGCGACATGATCAGCGACGTGCTGCGGCTTCCCTGGTCGAACCGCGAGGAAGCCAGGGTTAACGGTATCGTCGACGAACTGCTCGACTACCTCGACCTGAATGCGGTGGCCGACGAGACCGTCTCGGGCCTGCCGTTCGGCACGCTCAAGCGGGTGGAACTCGCCCGCGCGCTGGCCAGCTGCCCGGACCTGCTGCTGCTCGACGAACCGGCCGGCGGTCTCAACCACGACGAGGTCTCCGAACTGGGCGACCACATCCGGCGCATCCGTGACGAGCGCAACATCACCGTGCTGCTGGTCGAGCACCACATGAACCTGGTCATGTCGGTTTCCGACATGGTCGTCGTCCTGAACTTCGGGCGCAAGATCGCGGAGGGCACGCCCGGCGAGGTGCAGGCCGACCCGGAAGTGATCCGCGCCTATCTCGGAGACAGCCATTGAAACCCCTGCTTCGCGTCCGCGGGCTTGAAGCCCAGTATGGCCTTCTCAAGGTCCTCCACGGGATCGATTTCGACATCGGCGAGGGTTCGGTGACGACGCTGCTCGGTGCCAACGGCGCGG
This sequence comes from Zhengella mangrovi, assembly GCF_002727065.1. Lineage (GTDB taxonomy): Bacteria > Pseudomonadota > Alphaproteobacteria > Rhizobiales > Rhizobiaceae > Zhengella > Zhengella mangrovi. The sequence goes on from NZ_PDVP01000004.1 coordinate 268,968, forward strand.
GCAAGACGACCACGCTGCGAGCGCTGTGCGGCATGGTGCGCCATTCGGGCACGATCGATTTCGACGGCGTCGACCTGACGCGGCGCCGGACCGAGGACATCGTGCGCCTCGGCATCGCGCATGTGCCGGAAGGGCGGGGCACGTTCACCTCGCTCACGGTCGAGGAAAACCTGCAACTGGGCGCGATGACCCGGCGCCAGGGCAGCGAGATCGAGGAGGATATCCGCCGCATCTACCGGTTCTTTCCCCGCCTGGAGGAACGGTCCGGCCAGCAGGCCGGGACGCTTTCGGGCGGCGAACAGCAGATGCTGGCCGTAGGCCGCGCGCTGATGCTGCGCCCGCGGCTGATGCTGCTGGACGAACCCTCGTTCGGCCTTGCACCGCTGATCGTGCGCGAGGTGTTCGCCATCCTGGCCGACATTCGCGACAACATGGGCGTGAGCATGCTGATCGTCGAACAGAATGCCTCGCTGGCGCTGGAACTGGCGGACGAGGCCTACCTGATCGAAACCGGCGAGATCGCCCTGTCGGGTCCGGCGGCCGAGATCCGCGACAACGAATCCGTCCGCAATTCCTATCTGGGTTACTGAGGAGGCACCATGGAGACCTTTTTCCAGCAGGTCCTCGGCGGGATCGCGACCGGCGGCATCTATGCCTGCATGGCGCTCGCGGTGGTCATGATCTACCAGGCGATCCATCATCTCAATCTTGCCCAGGGCGAGATGGCGATGTTCTCCACCTTCATAGCCTGGCAATTGCTGCAATGGGGCTTTCCCTACTGGGCCGCCTTCGTGCTGACGCTGGGGATTTCCTTTGCCGGCGGTTTCCTGATCGAGCGGGTGGTGCTCAAGCCGCTGGAAAACGCACCGGTTCTCAGCCATCTCGTCATCTTCATCGCGCTCTACGCCATCTTCAACTCGCTGGCCGGCTTCATCTGGGACTTCACCGTCAAGCCGTTCCCGAGCCCGTTCGGCACCGCCGCGCTGTTCGGCGAGGGCCTGATCGGCGCGCACCAGGCCGGCATGATCCTGGTGACGCTGATTGTCCTGTTCCTGCTGTTCGCCTTTTTCCGCTACACCCGCGTCGGCCTGGCGATGCGGGCGGCGGCGGCCAATCCGGAGTCCGCCCGGCTGGTCGGCATCCGGGTCGGCACCATGGCCGCGCTCGGCTGGGGCATGGCCGCATCGATCGGCGCAGTGGCCGGCATCATGATCGCACCGGTGGTGTTCCTGGAGCCCAACATGATGCTGTCGATCCTGCTCTACGGGTTCGCCGGCGCGGTTCTCGGCGGACTAACCAGCCCGGGCGGCGCGGTGTTCGGCGGCTTCGCCGTCGGCGTGATCGAGAACCTGGCCGGCACCTACATTCCCGTGGTCGGCGCTGAACTGAAACTGCCCATCGCGCTGGCTCTCATCGTGGTGGTGCTGGTCATCAAGCCGAACGGCCTGTTCGGACGAACCGTGGTCCAGAGGGTCTGACATGACGGCACAGCAAGACATCGCCCTGCCGGCAGGGCGCGACAAGACAGCGGACCGCAAGTCCGGAACGGCCATGCTGCTGCTCTCGATCGCGGTGCTGGCGGTACTGTTCCTCTGTCCGCTGTTCCTCAAGAACTTCACCGTGTTCCAGCTAACCATGATGCTGATCTATGCCATCGCCATCATGGGCCTGAACCTGCTGACCGGTTTCAACGGCCAGTTCTCGCTGGGCCACGGCGCCTTCTACGCGATCGGCGCCTACACCACCGCGATCCTGATGGAGCATTTCGGCATCGCCTACGGCTGGACCATCCCGGTGGCCGGTCTCGTCTGCTTCGTCTCGGGCTTTCTGTTCGGCCTGCCGGCGTTGCGCCTCGAAAGCATATACCTCGCGCTGGCCACCTTTTCGCTCGCCATTGCCACGCCGCAGATCCTCAAGCTGTCGATCCTGGAAGAGTGGACCGGCGGCGTTCAGGGTATCGTGATCATCAAGCCCGATGCCCCGTTCGGCCTGCCCCTGTCGCAGGACCAGTGGCTCTACTACGTCACGCTCGGCACCGGGCTCCTGCTCTACTGGGCGGCGCGCAACCTGGTCAGAAGCCGGTCCGGCCGCGCGATCATGGCGATCCGCGACAACCCGGTCGCCGCGCGGTCCATGGGCGTCAACGTCTCGCTCTACAAGGCGCTCACCTTCGGCGTCAGCGCGCTGTTCACGGGTGTCGCCGGGGCGCTGGCCGCCATCGTGGTGCAGTTCGTCGCGCCCGACAGCTTCACGCTGGTCCTGTCCATCGCCCTGCTCGTCGGGCTGGTGGTCGGCGGCGTCGGCTGGCTGCCGGGTGCGCTGGCGGGCGGCGCCTTCATCGTTTTCGTTCCCAACATTGCCGAAGAGGTTTCCAAGGGCCTGTCGGGTGCAATGTACGGCCTCATCATGATCCTGCTGATCTACCTGATGCCGAGCGGAGCGGGAGGCCTGATCCGGACCTTGGCGGACTGGCAGAAGCGCCGCTGAACGGCGCCGAACAACAAGGGAGTGAAACGCATGAAGAAAGACCTGAGATATCTCGGAACCCTCGGCGTCGCCGCGGGGGCCGCAGTCTTTGCCTTCGCGGCCGGCGCGGCGGAAACCGGCGTGACGGACACGACCATCAAGATCGGCCTGGTCCAGCCCTTCAGCGGGCCGGCCTCGGCCTATTCGCAAATCGCCAAGACCGACCAGGCCTATATCAAGATGCTCAACGACACCGGCGGCGTCTGCGGCCGGCAGATCGACCTGATTGCCTACGACGACGGCTACAGCCCGCCGAAGACGGTGGAACAGACGCGCAAGCTCGTGGAGAGCGACGAGGTGATGTTCATCTTCAACGGCCTCGGGACGCCCACCAATTCGGCGATCCTGAAATACATGAACGCCAAGAAGGTGCCGCAGCTGTTCGTCGCCACCGGCGCATCGAAGTTCGGCGATCCGAAGGGACATCCCTGGACCATGGGCTGGCAGCCCAATTACGTCGACGAGGGCAAGATCTACGCGGCCTACATCCGCGAGAACCTGCCGGACGGCAAGATCGGTGTGCTCTACCAGAACGACGACTACGGCAAGGACTATCTCAACGGCCTGAAGGCGGGGCTCGGCGACAAGGCGTCGATGATCGTCGCCGAACAGCCCTACGAGACCTCCGATCCGACGGTCGATTCCCAGATCATCAACCTGAAGGCCTCGGGCGCGGACATCTTCGTCAATGTCGGCACACCGAAATTCGCGGCCCAGGCGATCAAGAAGGCCGCCGAGATCGACTGGAAGCCGACCCAGTTCCTCAACAGCGTGTCCAACTCGGTGGGCGCGGTGCTGAAGCCGGCCGGCCTGGAAGCCTCAACGGGCGTGATCAGCGCGGCGTACCTGAAAGACCCGCAGGACCCGCAGTGGAAGGACGATGCCGGCCTGAAGAAGTGGCACGACTTCATGGACAAGTACTATCCGGACGGCGACAAGACCTCCAGCTTCACCATCTACGGCTATGGCGTGTCGCAGACCCTCGAACACGTGCTGCGCTCCACCTGCGACGACCTCACCCGGGCAGGCGTGATGAAGGCGGCGGCCAACATCAAGGACCTGGAACTCGACGTCTCGCTGCCGGGCATCAACGTGAATACCGGCCCGGACGACTTCTACCCGCTGCAGTCCATGCAACTGGAAAAGTTCAACGGCGAGCGCTTCGAACTGTTCGGAAACGTGCTCGACGGCGCGTCGGCCAGCAACTGAACCGGCCCATGATGCACCGCCAGCCGCCCCGTGGCGGCGCGGCTGCATCCGCCCGGCCTGTTGCGGGGGCAGGCCGGGCGCCCCATCGCCCGCTTTCATTGGAACATGCCGTCGACCTGTCCTGCGCATGACCCGGCGGAAGTTCCCGGGGGGGGGGCGTCCCCCGTGTTTTCGGCTGCCGGCCAAGATCCGCCGGAGAAGCATAGGGGCCGCCGGCAGGGCGTGGAGATGTCTTGCGTCCCCAAGGTCCGGGCGAAAGGGCAGAGAGGCATCTGCGCCCTGTCATGCCGTGGGGGGTTGACTGTCGCCTGCTTGCCGGCGATCCCGCTACAGATGTTCGCGGTAGCGGCGCTCGATCTCCGTCTCGTTGAGGATCTCGATGTCCATGCCGGAGTGATCGCGCACGATCTCCGACAGGTTGGCTATCGGCCGTTCGCGCGGCCAGGTCGACGGGTCCCAGATGCCGGCGCGCATCGCCGCCTTCCCGCAGTGCGACATCACTTCCTCGACCGTGATCCGCAGCACCGTCTTCGGAACGCGCCCGTTCAGCGCGTGCCGGGCGCAAAGCTCCGGATCGTCGGAAATCTCCGCGCGTCCGTTGATCCGCATCGATTCCCGGACGCCGGGGATGAAGAGGATGAGCGCGACCTTCGGGTGCGCCAGGATGTTCAGCATCCCGTCGAGGCGATTGTTGCCGGGCCGGTCCGGGATGACGAGGTGCTTTTCGTCCTCGACGGCGATGAACCCGGCGTGGTCGCCCTTTGGCGAGGCGTCCAGCGATGTCCCGTTCGCGGTCGCCAGCACGGCGAAGGGGCATGCGCCGAGGAATTGCCGGGCATGGGCATCGATGTGGTCGATCACCTTGTGCGCGGCGGCGGGGGGGTGGGCATCCCCGTAGAGTTCGTACAACCGTTCCGGTGTCATTGCAGCAGCCTCCCTCCAGCGATCGCCCCGCCGGCAAGAGTATCACTTCCGGTGATTTTGGCACGCCCCGCGTTCGGGTGAACGGTCCGCGATGCACTTGAGCGAGATCAGGGCGCGCGGTTTCCGGCCATGGTCCGATACGCAAACCCGGTTGCGGAGGCGGACCCATGCGTTTCTTTCCGATTGCTCCCCTGATCGTCCTGCTGGCGGCGCTGCTCGTGCCGCTTCCCGCGACGGCGCAGGATCCGGCCGCGACCACGATACCGGTCAGCGTGTTCTGGAAACCCGGCTGTCCCTATTGCGTCCGCGCCAAGACCTATCTCGCCGCGCTGGCGGCCAGCGACGACAGCCTCCGGATCGAGTATCTCGACATCAGCGGGTCGGCCGAGGCGCGGCTCGGCTTCATCCGGGCGAGCGACTTTTTCGGCTACGATCCGCCGGGCGTCCCGCTCATCGTCATCGGCGGGCAGTCCATCCTCGGCTACGATTCCGACGGGACGACCGGCAAGGAGATCCTGGCCGCCGTGCGCGCCTGCCGGCGCGGTCCATGCCCGACGCTGGCCGCCCTTCTGGCCGGCGATGCAACCGGCGCGGAGCCCGCGGACGCCCCGAAACCGCCGCCGGCCACCGTGTCCGTGCCGCTCGTCGGCGAGATCGACCCCGGCACCTATTCGCTGCCGGCGCTGACCATCGTGCTGGCGGCGATCGACGGGTTCAACCCGTGCGCGATGTGGATCCTGGTGTTCCTCATCGGCCTGCTCGCCGGCATGCAGGACCGGTTGCGCATGTGGATCCTCGGCGGCGCCTTCCTGCTGACCTCGGGCCTCGTCTATTTCGGGTTCCTCGCCGCGTGGCTGAACCTGTTCCTCATGCTCGGCGCCATCGTCTGGGTGCGCCTTGCCGTCGGTGCCGTGGCGCTGGCCAGCGGAGCCTATTACCTGCGCGACTTCGTGAAGAACACGGCGGCGGAATGCGCGGTCACCAGCCCGCAGCAGCGCCTGCGCATCATCCACGCGCTCAAGGCCAGTGTCGGCGAGAAGCGCTTCCTGCTGGCGCTGGCCGGCATCATGGTGCTCGCGGCCGCCGTCAACCTGGTCGAGTTCTTCTGCTCGGCGGGCATTCCCGCCGTCTTCACCCAGGTGCTTGCCGTCAACGACCTGCCGGCCTGGCAGCACTACGCGCTGATCGGCCTCTACGTCGTTGTCTTCATGCTCGACGACGCGGCCATCTTCGTCCTCGCCATGTTCACGCTGGCCGCGACCGGCATGACGACCCGCTACCTGCGTTTCTCGCACCTGGCCGGCGGGATCGTCATGACCGCCATCGGCGTGCTGCTGCTTTTTGCGCCGGACTGGCTGGCCTTCGCCGGCTAGGGCCTGTCCGCCTGCCGGTCACCCGCGCGAAGGCCCGATCCTTGTGCCGTGGCGCGAAACCGGCAACCACTTTCCCTGGAATTTCTCTCCCCTTACCGCAATTCCGGACGCGAAACCGGCGTCCACTTTCGCTGGAATTGCTCTTTGGGCTACGCAATTCCGGACGCGAAACCGGCGTCCACTTTCGCTGGAATTGCTTGAACACCCCCGGATCAGAAGGGCGGGGCGTCGCGCTCCCTTTGACGGCGCTCGCGCAGGTCGCGCAGGCTTTCGATGACCGCGGCGACGGCGGGTTCGCAACACAGCGGCCGGCCGGACCGGCGCAGCGTGCCGCGCGGTCCGCCGGTGCAGCGGCGCCTGCGGCGGCATTCGCGGTGCGGGCAGTGGCGCCAGCGGCCCTCCGCCCAGGCGAAGGCCTTCTGCGTGGTGAAATCCAGCGGCGGGCGGGTTTCGCTCATCGGCGGTTCCTTTCGCTCGGGGCGGGAGGGGCGCAGCGACCTAGCCTGCCCTGCGGGCAGCCGTCCTCGCCGCCACGCCCGGTTTTTCATCCCGTCTGGCTCTTTGAAGGCTTCTGGTCTGCCGGCCGCACGTGTTGACGCGCAAGACCGGCAGCAGGACTGCCGATCGCACGTGTTCACGCGCAAGATCGGCAGCAGACAATATGCACGAGGGCGGGGCCCCGGCGTCGCCGGAGCGCATGCCTTATCGTGTGCAAGGCCTCCGGGGCCCCGCGCGGAGATTTGATGTCGCAGGCCGGGCATCACCGGCACACCCGCCCGCCTGCGCCTCTTCGGATCGCGCCGCCACCTCCGGACCTATGTCCTGCCGAGGGGCCTGTGGCATGATCCGGGCTTCGGGCAGATCACCTCCGCCCTTGCCGCAAGCCGGGCCCGTTCGGGACGCAATGCCCGGACCCCGCCGCTCCGCTTCCGCCGCGCCGGCCCGCGTGGCGGGCCGTCGTCTGCGCGACAGTGGGGCAAGGATAGGGAGAGGCGGAGAGGGTGTGGATAAAGAGGTGGTGAGGCGGAGCGTGGCGTAAAGGACGCGCCCTCTCTCCCCTTGAGGAGAGAGGGCGCGTCACCGCCTGCACCTGACCTGCGACTGTCAGCCGGTTCGCGCTCCCGTTGAAGGCAGCGCAGGAAGGGTAGCCGAGGGGCGAGAGGGTGTGGATAGAGGGGGGGGCTGGAATGTCCGCTTTGTGCCCTCAGTTCAGTCGTTCGCGATCCTTGACCCAGCTCTCATAATGGGCACGAAGCGGATTGTCGCAACCTGCTACAACAAGAATCTGTAAAGCTTTCTCGCCGGTGTCGAACTCGCTTTAATCCGCATATGGATGCGAGTTTCTTAAATCGGCGACCTAACCTCGCACGTCTTTCAGCAAGTTCAGGAGTTTGGACTCACCGCTAGTACCAGGCGGAAACTCTTCGGTGTTGAATTGAGCGTCCTTTAACGGCACTTTCTGCATAAAATTATCAATTGCATTTCGATCAACCGTACCGTTAGGGGTTCCATGAAGTTCAAAAACGTGGGCGTAGGCACGCATGAAGGCCCGGAAGCCGTTCGTCCGGTTCAACATGTTGCCCCGGTCCTGGTTAGACCACGCATCCGGCCAACGCTCCTTGACTGCCGAAAAGTAGTCAAAGACAGCTTTCACGATCTTCACATCATCCTCGTCAACAAAGAGGTTTCGGAAAGGAAGCTTGTCGAGTTCACTTGCTTCTGCTCGCTCGAGTCTCTCACCCCGAAGCAACTTGTCGCGATCACCTTTGGGATCAGACGAAACGTACCGCATTAGCGCCTCCACAAATGTGGCTTGCGAAATCGGCTCGAAGCTCCGGCCGTCAGTCGCGACGCCCAAGCGCTTGATCCTCTTGTAGAATGGGCTCTTTTCGTCCTGATCCAGTACCACTGCCACATTATGGCAGGTCTTTTGTGGGCTACGGGACTTGGCCAACGAATAAAGGTCGTATGCCAAGCTCTTGTTTACCTTCTGCTGTTCAAGGTTCACAGTCGCGAAAATATGGGCCTGATCAGCAATGTCCGCGCCGACAAAGATGGTGACAGGAAGGTCGAACTTTTCTCCTTCGAACCCTCGCAGCCCCGCGATTCTATGTTGGCCATCTAAAACGCGTGCAATATTTCGGATCGGTATTTCAGGTCGATCGCCGTCACGTGGTACGTTCGACAGGTAGATGAGCTTCTTCTCTTCGTCGTACGCCGCAAAGCGTTCCTCGACTGCAATAATGATTGCTGTCGGGAACGACGCGTCGAAGAAATTTACGTACTTCTGAAGTCCTGAAACACGCGAGTTAATCAAAGGTCTCTGTATTCCGAGGTAGCGCTCAACATCCCGGTCTTCTTGCAAGACCCGCCGGACATCAAAAAATGTAATCTTTACTAACTCATCGTAAGGCACTTTCGCTAAAAAAACATCACCTATTGGCTGCTCTGCCTTGAGGCACTCGAATTGCAGTGTGATGGGATCAGGGTCGACCAAGTCCATCTGTTCAGTCATTTTCATGTTCCCATTGTTTCATCAGGTCTTTTGTGTCTTCTCCGAATGCTCTTGTAGTGTTCTCAAGGTTCAGGCGATACACAGACACGCAGAAGAAACAAGAAAGTGTAAATCCGTACATAATCGTCGAAACCGCAAACAGAGATTCCCTGTCAAGATTTATTGGAAAATTATTAACTGTATTCGCGCGCATCAGTCCAAAGAAAATCGCTGAAAACACGCAGGTAAAAACAGAAATAATGACAAACCAAAAACCATATGGGAACTGAATCGATTTGATGTGCGGAAATCTACCGCCGCCCTCTTCAGTCGTGCCTTCCTCCCCATATTTCTTGGTGATCGAATATATCAACGGGCCAACTAGTGCAGACGAAAACAGGAAAAACTCTCCATTTTCTACAAATTCCTTAGCATGCTGCCAAAATTCCTCTGCGAAACCCACCCGCACGATTATTGGGTACAACCATATTGGCAAAAGAGAAAACATGGTGGCGATCAGGAGTTCTACGCCTGCCGCCTTTAAAGAATCTCTGTCCGAGTTAATAAGTTGGCCGTAAACTGGAATCTTGGTGAACATCCAGCGCGCCCAAACCCAAAATTTGCGCATATCATACCGCCAGATTAAATTTTATAAGCAGTTCAGTTGTTTGTTTCCGGTGGCTCGCGGGACCTGAGATGACGGAATACCGGCTGACTTCGATTTGCTGTCCCTGTCCGTCATATAGTTCCTTAATCGATTCATGGTTCGCGTTGCTCACCAAGACCATCGCTCCTCTTTCCACAGCGCGCGCTATAGCATCCCTCAGTCGCAATTGGTCGGCCCACGAGAATATGTTGTCATTATACTTCACGAAACCATTCATGTTGTGGGCTACCGTGTACGGTGGGTCTACGTAGACCAAGTCACCTCTCGCGGCTTCATCGATTACAGGTTCGAAATCGCTCACACGAATGTCTGCACACTTCAAGGCCGCTGAGCACTCAGCAAAGGTTTCGTCTGGAAAGACAACAGATGTTTTTGTTCCAATCGGAACGTTGAAGTCCCCGCGCTTATTAACTCTGTACAGGCCGTTAAAACACGTTCGATTTAAATATAAAGTCCTCGCTGCACGTTCCAAACTCGTTTTTGGCACGTTCGCCCGCACGTCATAGTAATGATTCTTGGAGTGATTTTGGTGATGGACTTTTAGAAGCTTAAGAATACCATCTGGATCATCGCGTAATGCTTGGTATAGTTCCACCAAATCGGCGTTCAAATCAGACAGCACTGCACGTTCGGGCTGAAGAGCGAAAAAAATAGAACCACCACCGAGGAAAGGTTCGAAATACTTGCCAAACCTTTCCGGCAGGTGTTTCTGCAGTTCAGGGAATAGCCACCGCTTTCCACCTGCCCACTTGAGAAACGGCATTATTTCAATACGCTTTGGCGGGTTCACGGCTCAACAACCAAATTCCTTCATTTTCTGTTATGTTAGACCTAGAAGAACTCACTTCACAACCTCAAAAATCGGTCGTTCTGGTACAGTCTATGGGTCAGTTCCGCCAAGCAGTTACACCATTTTTTTTGGAGTTTTCAATTGCGGTGACCTGCTCCCCTGAGATGTCCCCGATTTTAGGTTAGCCTGTTCCTGGAATAAGGAGACAGGCAATGAAGCGATCACGGTTCTCGGAAGAACAGATCATCGGCATCTTGAAGGAGC
>NZ_PDVP01000050.1 GCF_002727065.1 Zhengella mangrovi
CCGCCTTCGCCCGCTTCACCCCGAAGTACCGGGTTCCCATGTCCAGCAGGGTGACCGACGCATCCAGCGACATCGTCTCGCTCGTCTGGCGCCCGGACAGCGTGGTATCCTTGAAATAGCTCCGCGCGACCGTTCCGTTGATGGTCGGTACATAGGCCGCCATGGCGCTCCAGACACCGGCACGGGCGGCCTGGCTGTCGGCGATGGACTTGCGAAGGCCGAGGTCGGTGCCCAGGGCACGCCGAAGGGTCAGCACGATGCCCGGATCGGCCTGGCTGGCCAAAGCGCCCAGGCCTGTTCGCAGGCGCATGCCCGCCAGCACCGGGCGATCCAGCACCATGACGTCGGGATGATCGAAGCTTCCGCGCAACACGCCTTCCATGGCCGACGCGCCGGCGGTGCCCTGCAGCGTCATCAATGCCATCGAGAGCGTCGAGACGCACAATCCGCGCCATGGCGACCGCACCTGCAACGAAGCCTTCCGCTCACGGTTCATTGAAGGCCCTCTCGAAGCTCGTGATGAACGGGCTCAGCAGATAGACAAGGAAGGGCCGGCTTCCGGCGTGAACGTAGAGATTGACGTCCATGCCCGGCTTGAGCAGCCCTCCGCCTTCCGACCTGGAAATCGTCTTTTCCGGCTTCGCATAGACGAGATAATGGGATTCGGCCGTCGCCGGATTGCGAATGGCATCGGCGGAGACATAGGTCAGGACGGTGTCGATCGGATCATAGCGGCGGCGGTCAAGCGCGGTCACCTCGGCCCGGGCGACCTGGCCTTCCTTGACCTCGGCGATGTCCTGCGGGCGGACCTTCGCCTGGATGATCAAGGGGGCATTGTCGGGAACGATCTCGCCGATCGTATCGCCACCGCGCAGAACGCCGCCAACCGTGTTGGCGGAAAAGGCGATCAGGGTTCCGCTGGCAGGCGCCCGGATTTCCGTGTTTGACAGCGCCTGTTCAGCCGAAACGAGGCGATCGCGGATCTGCGCGAGTTCGCCGAGCACGGCCGTCATTTCCTTCGCGGCGGCCTGCTGCTGGCCGGAAACGTAGGCGTCGATGCGGTTCTGAACCTCGAGGGTCTGCTCGTCGAGCCGCCGCAACCGGCTGTCCAGGTCGGCGAGTTCTCCCACCTTCTGGCTTTCCTCGCGGGTCCGGTCCCACAGTTCCTTGCGCGCGAGATAGCCGGCCTCGACGAGCGGCCGCATGTTGGCGATTTCGTCCCTGAGGTAGCGCAGGCTTGCCTGCGCGCTGTCGCGCATGCCCAGAAGCCCGGACCGCTCGCGCTTCAGGCTCTCGGCCTGGTGACGCAGCGCGCCGACCTCGGCTTCGATGGAATGGCCTTCGAAGTACCGTTCGAGGTTCTGGCTTTCATAGATGGCCTGGTGCATGTCGTGGCCGGTCTGGTCGGCACCTGTCGAGGCCGTCCGCAGGAACCGGTCGACGCCGGTCCGGATGCCCCAGGAGCCGGGCCCTTCGGCGAGCGAGGCGGTCTGGTCATCGATGGATGACAACCGGCGCTTCTTGGCCAGCAGGACCGCCTGGCGCGCCTGCAATTCCGACAGTTCGGCGCGGTTGACCTCCGGATCGAGCACCATGATCAGGTCGCCCTTTTCAACGTGGGCGCCCTCGCCCAGGAGAATCGAGCGTATCCGGCCGCCATTGACATGCTGCAGCAGCTTGTT
>NZ_PDVP01000051.1 GCF_002727065.1 Zhengella mangrovi
AATCAGTATATCTTTATTTTTATCTATATTTATATATTATCTAATAAAGTTTTATACACTCCATTATCGGATCGCAGACGCGGGCACTGTCTGCAGACCGAGCGCACAGAACGAACATCCGGGGAAACGGCGGCTTGAGCTCATGTTACCGATGGGTCGCCACGGCCTGACGCCAGCCTGCCGGGTCAACAGCTTCCGGGAACACGAGCGGCATCGCCGGAGGAGGTCTGGCCGCCTGCAATCGTCACAGGATCGCCATGCAGCAGCAGGGTGACAGGATAGAGGCTCGGCTTTCCGGACCGGCCAGGCGCCGACCTTGCGCCAGTGGTGGCGGCGCATATACGGAAGGGATTGCCCGCAAGTTCAGCGGAACTTAGCCCGCGCCCGGGCCTTCCGATCAGGCCCAACAATCGCTACGGACCGGCCACGAACAAAGACGATCGCCGCCAGCGCAGCCTTGCCACGCTGACGGTCCGCAGGTGTGAATTTGCCGGATCGGATTACTTGAGCAGCCGGACGACTTCCATAAGGCTCGGGCGCGGGATCACATTCAGCTTGCTCGGATGCGGCACGACGGCCTTTTCCGTGTCGTAAGGGAAATTGATGGTGCCATTCCCGTCCCACGAAAACCCATCCGTTATCCAGGCGGCCCAGGCGGCCGTGATGGTCGGGGTTCCATTGTTCGTCCACGAGACAGCGCTGTTGGGGGCGTAGACGATCCCGTAGAGATCGAGCGTCGCGTTCTCGAAAGTCCACTCGTTCTCGACGCGCTTCGACAGCAGCACGAAACTCGTCCAGGTTCCCGAAACCGGGGCGACCAGCTTGATCTCGGACTTGCTGACGTTGAACTCCGCATGACGGTCAGCGAGGTAAAGGGTGACCCCTGTCCCCGAGACCTTCGAATCCTCGACTTCGAACTCGGAGCCGAGGATCGTATAAGTGCCGGGATTGAGCTTCACGTCGGCGCCCTTCACGATCTGGAGGCCGTTGCAATAGGTTCCCGGATTGAGAGTGACGGTGCCACCGCTGATTTTCATGCCCGTATGGTCGCAGGCACCGACCGAGGGCAGCGTCATGGACAGGTAGGGATCGGCGACAACGGCGGTGGAGCCCTCCAGCGGAGGCGTCACGTTCTGGATGTAGTGATGACCGTATCCGACCGCGGTCACCGACGCGCCGGTCACGAAATTGTCCGGCGTGTGCGGATCGACGACGTCATCGACGTGATTGGAATTGCCGTAGATGTGGCACTTCGGGCCATAGATCGAAACGCTGCCCTTGAGTTCCAGCGTGTGCTTGCGGGTCGGGTGCATGGCCATGATGCAGAGGGGATTGCCCTCCTGCGGCCCGCGGATGGCCTTCGATTCGATCGCATAACCGACATTTTCAAAGCCGGCGAGGTGCATCAGCGTGGTTTCGGTCGACCCGGTCGCCTTCCCCGCGAGGATGTTGTCGCCTTCGTGCTCGATTTCGACCGATATGATTTTCGCATCACTCGTGAGCATGTTGCCGTCGAACATCTGGTAGGCATACTTGATCTGCTCGTCGGGCGTATGCTTGAGCGTCATGGCTGCCAGAAGGGCGGCATCCATGGCATTCTGGACGCTGCTGCGGTCGCTGACGACGCGGCTGTAGTCGAGCCCCATGCC
>NZ_PDVP01000052.1 GCF_002727065.1 Zhengella mangrovi
AGGATTCGAACCTGCGACCCTCAGATTAGGAATCTGTAAATTGGTTGATGAAGCGATTGCGAGGGAATGCTATTAAGTACGCAATTTCCGTATTTTATGCGGATCACTCGAACGGTATCTTTGTATGGAATGCGCTTGATTTCGATGTTTCCTGCTTACAATCTGCTTACAATGATCTATGTTGACCCTTATCGTCTCACGCTCAGGGTGATCGTCACGACGAGAAGGAATGAAAAACAGCCGTCACGGCCGTCAGGCGCTGTCATTCGATCGCGTTTCCAACGACTTGCGATGTCTGCGCGGTTGTCATGAAGGCGATCGAGGTTGTCAGCCATACGAGGATGAGATGCCGAACCTGACAAAGCGCGTGGTTGATGGAGCCAAGCCCGCCGCAAAGCCGGTCTATTTGTGGGACGACCAGGTGAAAGGCTTCGGCCTCCTGGTACTGCCAAGTGGCACCAAATCCTTTGTCCTCCAGTATCGCAACGGTTCGGGCCGTTCGCGCCGGTTCACCATCGGCCGCTATGGAACCTTCACACCTGATGAAGCGCGCAAGGCCGCGCGGGAGGCGCTTCACCTCGTTTCGAAGGGCGGTGATCCCATGGCCGACAAGTCGGCGCTTCGATCAGCGCCGGATGTCAGTGCCGTGCTCGATCGCTACCTGGACGACTACGTGAAGCAAAGGAATGCGAAGTCGACGCAAGCCGAGGCAGAGCGCGTCATTGAGAAGCATATCCGGCCACGCCTCGGAAAGCTCAAGGTCGCCGCGGTGACGCCAAGCGATGTTGCCAGGCTCCACCAGGCGATGGCTCGTACCCCGCGCCAGGCGAACCATGTCCTGTCGATCATTTCGAAGGCTTTCAACCTTGCGGAAGTCTGGGGCTTGCGCTCGCGAAACAGCAACCCGGTCCATGGTATCGAGCGATATCCCGAGAACCACCGGGAGCGGTTTCTGTCGGCACCTGAACTGCAGCGGCTTGGCGCGACACTGATCGAGGCGGAGACAGACGGCTTGCCCTGGGTCATCAAGGCGAACGGATCAAAACATTTGCCGAAGGATGCCAATCAACAGCGAACTTCGGTAAACCCGGGAGCGCTCGCAGTAATCAAGCTGTTGCTGTTCACCGGTGCCCGCCTATCAGAAATCCTGACCTTGAGATGGGAGCATGTGGACATGCAGGCAGACATGCTGGCGCTTCCCGATCGCAAAGGCGGGGGGCGAAGGCCGCATCCTGTCAGCACTTATGCGCTGGAAATCCTTGAACGGCTGTCGCCGGTCGACGGATCTCCCTGGGTGTTCCCGCGCGATCGCGACGTGTCCCGGCATCTGACGAAGGAAGTTCTTGAAAACGCATGGCAACGGATACGCCATCACGCAGGTATACCGGATGTCAGACTGCATGACCTGCGACACACCGTCGGGACATATGCGGGGCAGGCGGGCGGAAATGCCTTCATCGTGCGTGACCTGTTGCGCCACAAAAACACGGCGATGACGAACCGGTACGTCAACCGGGATGACGATCCGGTACGGGCCATGGCAAACGATGTCTCGAACCGGATCGCAAGCGAACTGGCGAGTGGCGGGAGGGACACGCAGCATCTTCGCTCAACGGGC
>NZ_PDVP01000053.1 GCF_002727065.1 Zhengella mangrovi
GAGCCGTTTGCCTTCAGCACGCTGACCTTGCTCTTCACCTTGTTGAGATCGCTTGTCAGCGGCAGCAGCGGCTCGGTCTCGCAACCGTATCCCGGCCCCTTCGGATCGGACTCGTTGGAATAGAAGATCGACGGCGAGGTATCGAGGCTCACCGCGAGCGACGGATCCTTGACCCATTGGCCAGCCACCTTCACGACGCCGTAGCGCGCCAGGCGGGTTGAGATCGGGTCAGTGAGTTTGACCGACGACATGATGTAGTTGTTCGGGTACTTCGGGAACCCGTTGGACCAAGTGTCATCTGGCTCATCGATAGCAAAGGTCGGCTCGTAGAGCGACTTCGCTTCAGCCGAGGTCGCCTCGCGGTCGGTCAGCGCATATTCGATGCCCGGTGTATCGAGCCGCGTTTCCACGCAACCGGGCCACTTGAAACCGAGCGCATGGTAGAGTTCGAAGCGGTTCAACCCGGCAGGAAGGTCCATCTGCGGATAGTTCAGCAATCCCTTGGTGTCGAGCCAGTCGGCGCCTGTTCCGTCGATCACTTTGCCTTTCTCGTCGAATTGGGGCCCGTACTGCGGCCCGACGTTGACAAAGGTGGCATAGGGCACCACGCCGACCTTGAGCGCGCTCTTGTTGGTCACCTGGACAGAAAGCGCATCGATCAGCGTGTTGACGGCGGACTTCATGGCGGCGAGCTTGGCGCCCTCCATGGAACCGGTCGTGTCGAGCACGAGCGAAAGCTCGTATTGCGCCGGGGCATACTCGGCCACCGACTGGCCGACGATCTTCCAGGTCTCGTTGCCCATGATCGTGCCGAAGGCCAGCTTCTTTTCCGTGGTCGCCGAAACCGCCACCGAGTAGCCGGTCCGGTTGACCGCGACGCTTTTGATGTCTTCGGTGAAATTCGACCGGACATATTCGTCGGCGATCTTGTAGGCCATATCGTTGGAGAGCTTGATGCCCTCGCGCGCCACGGCCAGGGAGGCGGAGTCGAGCGCGTTCTGCAATTTGGCCTTTTCAGCCGTGATGTCGCTGTATTCAAGCCCAAGCCCCAAGGCAAATATCAGGGGCGCAGCTGCGATGGCCGAGATGATGGCGAAATTTCCTGAGCGATCCCGAACAAACCTACGAAGCATGGCTCTACCTTCACACCAAACGCTGAACAGAGTAATTGTGGCCAAAAAATACTGAATATGTATTAATGATGCAGGTAAAATTGATGATTTAAAGCAATTTATGCCGCCAATAAGACGAATATATATTGCTGAATTGTCATCAAATATTAATTTTTAAGAACAGGTAAATTTTATAAGGCAATAGGTATATATTGATTCTATGTTCCTTATTTTTACTCTATAAGCCGTACTTGCTGAACGTTCCCGCCTTCGAAGAGGCCGGCCGGAATTGGTACGGAAGAAGCACTCGGATCAGCGCCAATGGAAAGATTGCCTCCGCCGGTGTATTCGATAATATCGGCAACGTATGAGGTAAACGAAGAAGGTGAAGTGACCGTTCCGCCGCCGGAAATGGTCAGCTTTTGTCCTGGGAAGTAGAACGCACCCTCATAGTAGATATCACCGCCGCCAGACACGACGCTTTTGCTAGCCTTGTAGG
>NZ_PDVP01000054.1 GCF_002727065.1 Zhengella mangrovi
CAGATGCTCCAGGCGATCCGCGAACTCGGCGTCCGGGTATCCATGGACGATTTCGGCACCGGCTACTCGTCGCTCGCCTATCTGAAGAATTTCCAGTTCGACAAGATCAAGATCGACCGCTGTTTTGTGCAGGGTATGGAATCAAACGCATCTGATGCTGCAATCATTGAGGCGATCATCAGTCTGAGCAAAGGGATTGGTGTCGGCACCACGGCCGAAGGCATCGAGACCGAAAGCCAGTTCCAAATCGTAGCCGCGAAAGGCTGCTGCGAAGGACAAGGTTATCTCTTTAGTCGTCCCTTGACCTCTGGCGATGCAGAGAAATTTATTGAGGAATATACAATAAAACTAGAGAAGATGCTCAATTCAATCTACAATATTTAATATATATGAGAAGGCTGTGAGCTTTTTTGCGATTTTTGATCGTTGCGAGGATCAAGTTCCATCATGATATGATGCATCATATCTAGATCGACGGCAAATTCCTTGAGGATGGCACGGTAAATATGCTCACCATCGAAGCCTTTATTCAGTAAGGCCGAAACTAGCCATCGCAATTTCTTCTCGTCTGTCAGGCTTGGGATCATCTACGAATCCTGAATATCCGCTGCAATATATTCGCAGGGGTGTTTTTGAGAAAAGCAGACTACTTAGCTACGCGTAAAAATGACACGCAACCCACGGGCAGCTTGCAAGATGGACCAATACAACAAGATCCCAAATTGCACTCTGCACACTACATGCCAACGAATCACATAGTATCCGCGGAAGCGCAGATGCCGAAGGCCTAATTTCGATCGTCTAGAACAAGGGGAGTAAAGGGGGGAGGCCGTGAGCGGCGACACGGCGAGGGGCTGACTCCCCCCTTTTACCCGTAGGGTCGAAATCGTTATCAGGGTGAATGTATTTCGACCCCACATGCGATCCGCGGATGGAAATCATAGCGAGAAATCGGTTGCCATACCAGAGCTTCACAATTGTTGCCACTTTGTGCGCTGCTTCGGAAGCCGATGATTGAAGTTTCATTATGGGCATGAGTAGGTCGTCTGATGGGGGATAACAGACCAGCCTTTTTCAATATCTGACATAATGTTTTTCTTCTACCGTTCATCCTGCCTTCCGTTCGTCGGCCATGCCCGCGTCATCCGGCGTGTTGATCTCGAGGCGTTCGGTGACGTTTTCCAGCCAGGGCGCCAGCATGCGAAGTGCGGGAACCTCTGCCGACCAGCGGCGGCTGCGATCCAGCATCCGGCCCACTTCGGTCTTGGTCACGCCGATCTTGTCACCCATCAGGCACTTCTGTCGGCTCCACCATTCGCCGTCGCGGTGCCGGTACCGGATGGCCCGATGCGACCGGTCCAGCATGTGCAGGATGCCGAAGGCCATGAGATAGTGGTGGGCTTCGTCCAGCGAGCGGTCGCG
>NZ_PDVP01000055.1 GCF_002727065.1 Zhengella mangrovi
TGAACCGCACCGGGTTTGCCGGAGGCTCCAACTCCTGAGTAGGATGGAGCATCATGAGCAAGACGACAAACAAGTATTCTCCGGAAGTCCGCGAGCGCGCCGTTCGCATGGTTCTGGATAATCAAGGGCAACATGACAGCCGCTGGCAGGCAGTCATGTCGATTTCCGCGAAGATCGGCTGTGCGCCCCAGACCCTGAACGAGTGGATCAAGAAGGCCGAGGTCGACAGCGGCAAGCGCGCTGGCATCCCGACCGACATGGCAGAGAAGATGAAGGCGCTGGAGCGGGAGAACCGGGAACTGCGCCAAGCCAACGAGATCCTGCGCAAGGCGAGCGCATATTTTGCGATGGCGGAGCTCGACCGCCGGTCGAAGTGATGGTCGGGTTCATCGACGATCAACGAGGGGAGCACGGGGTCGAGCCGATCTGCAGGGTTCTGCCGATCGCCCCGTCCACCTACTACGATCACCTGGCGAAGCGTGCCGATCCGGCCCGGTTGTCGGAGCGCGCCCGGCGCGACGTCGTCCTGCGGCCCCAGATCGAGCGCGTGTTCGAGGAGAACTGGAGGGTCTACGGCGTGCGCAAGGTCTGGCGTCAGCTGGATCGGGAAGGCTTCGATGTCGCCCGTTGCACAGTCGCCAGGCTGATGAAGGATATGGGTATTCAAGGCATTATCCGCGGCAAGCCGCACAGAACGACGGTGCCGGACAAAAAGGCTCCATGCCCTTTGGACAAGGTGAACCGCCAGTTCCGTGTGCCTGCGCCGGACATGCTGTGGGTGAGCGATTTCACCTATGTCGCCACCTGGCAGGGCTTCGTCTACGTCGCCTTCGTCATCGACGCCTTTGCTCGGCGCATTGTCGGATGGCGCGTGAGCCGCACGGCTCATGCTGGGTTCGTCCTGGATGCCCTCGAGCAGGCCGTTCATCAACGACGGCCGGGAGCGGGATTGGTGCATCACTCCGATCGCGGATCACAATATCTGTCGATCAAATACACCGAGCGACTGGCTGAGGCCGGAATCGAACCTTCGGTCGGTAGCGTCGGTGACTCTTATGACAATGCCCTCGCCGAAACGATCAACGGTCTCTTCAAGGCCGAGGTCATTCACCGTCGTGGACCATGGCGCAGCTTCGACGCCGTGGAATATGCCACACTAGAATGGGTCGACTGGTTCAACAACCGCCGCCTGCTGGAGCCCATCGGAAACGTCCCGCCAGCAGAGGCCGAAGCAAACTTCTATGCAGCTATGGAAACCTCAGAAATGGCCGCGTAGCTTATATCAACCAGCCTCCGGCAAACCCGGTGCGGTTCA
>NZ_PDVP01000056.1 GCF_002727065.1 Zhengella mangrovi
TGTATCGACCCAGTGAAAATCTGCTCATGCTACAAAGGAGAGAGTAGCGATGAGTGTGACGATGGACGACAGCATCAAACGTTGGACTGCGAAGCGAAAAACGGCGCTCGTTGTCGAGATTATTCAGGGTAAGACAACGGTATCCGAGGCCAGTCGGGCCTATGACATCTCGCCATCCGAAATCGAGGCGTGGGTCGAGGATGGTAAGCGCGGCATGGAAAATGCGCTGCGCACCAATCCGCTTGATATTCGTGAGCAATACGAGAAACAGTTGAAGGATCTGCAGGAGGCCTATGGCGAGGCGATGCTGGAGTTGCGCGCCCGAAAAAAATACCAGGCCCTGCTGGATGCGGCGGACGACAAATGATCCAGAGCATTCAGCAGGGCCTTCTCGATGACGGTATCGCCGTGCCTGTGACGAAACTGTGCGCTTGGTTCGGGGTGCCGCGGCGGAGCGTCTATTACAAACCGACCAAGATGGCACCGAAAGTCGATCCACGGTTTTCCAAGCCGATCAAGGACTTGATCGATAAGGAGCCCTCATTCGGTTATCGCACGGTCGCGTGGCTTCTCGGCTTCAACAAGAACACGGTGCAAAGGGTCTTTCAGATCCAGGGCTGGCAGGTCCGTAAGCGCCAGATTGGCATGCGCCCTCGAATAGAGGCAGTTCCATCCGTCGCTACAGCGCCAAATGAACGCTGGTCCACTGATCTTTGCCGGGTCTGGGCCGGCCGTGACGGCTGGACAACGCTGGCGCTGGTCATTGATTGCCATACGCGCGAATTACTTGGCTGGCATTTGTCACGTTCCGGCAAGGCAACAACGGCCGCCAGTGCGCTGGAGCATGCGCTCATCAGCAGGTTCGGCACTTTGGGTCGCGTGAAGGACGAGTTCCTGCTTCGGTCTGACAATGGCCTGGTTTTTACCAGCCGCACATATACCGCTCTGGTGCGAAGCTATGGCTTGAAGCAGGAGTTCATCACGCCGCATTGCCCGCAACAGAATGGCATGGTCGAGCGCGTCATACGGACATTGAAGGAGCAATGTGTTCATCGGCAACGCTTCGACAGCATTCAGCATGCGACCCGCGCAATTGGAGACTGGATCGCGTTCTACAACAATCGGCGTCCTCATCAGGCGCTGAACATGAAAACACCCGCTCAGGCATTCGCTTTAGCGGCTTAACCTGTGCAGATTCCACTGGGTCGATACA
>NZ_PDVP01000057.1 GCF_002727065.1 Zhengella mangrovi
TGACCTGCTCCCCTGAATGTACTCATTCATAGGCTAGCCCTGTTCACGTTGTGGTCCCTTGCGGACCGGGTTGCGAATTCGTTCGGTGTGAGCCCATTGAGGCTCGTGTGTGGGCGGTGCAGATTGTAGTCGAGGCGCCACGCGTCGATGATCTCGCGGGCATGACGGAAGCTCCGGAACAGATGCTCATTGAGGCACTCGTCCCGCAGGCGCCCGTTGAAGCTTTCCACCAGCCCGTTTTGCATCGGTTTGCCAGGCGCGATGTAGTGCCACTCGACACCGCGATCCTGCTGCCAGGCGAGCATGGCGTTCGATGTCAGTTCCGTCCCATTGTCGCTGACCACCATGCAGGGGTAGCCACGGCGTTCTGCGATGGCATCCAGTTCGCGGGCGACACGTTCGCCGGATAGCGAATTGTCTACGACCGTCGCCAGGCATTCCCGGCTGAAGTCATCGATCACGCACAGGATGCGGAAGCGGCGTCCATCGACCAGCGTGTCTGACACGAAGTCGAGGCTCCAGCGCTGGTTCGAATCCTGTGGGATCGCCATCGGGGCCCGCGTGCCCAGGGCTCGCTTGCGTCCGCCCCGCTTGCGCACGGTCAACCGTTCTTCCTTGTAGATGCGATAGAGACGCTTCCAGTTCACTTCGACGCCCTCCCGCTTCAGCAGCAGGTGCAGACGCCGGTACCCAAACCGCCGTCGCTCGGATGACAACTCCCGCAGACGCTGTCGAAGTTCCTTGTCGTCCGGTCGAGTGGATGTGTAGCGGTAGACGCGCGGCGCCATGCCCACCAAGGCACATGCGCGGCGCTGCGAGTAGCTCTTCTCTTCAATAGCCCAGCTCACGGCATTCCTCCTCGAACCGGGCGTCAGAAGTTTTTTCCGAGCATCTCGCGGAGTGTTGCCACGTCCATCATCTGCTCCGCCAGCAGCTTCTTCAGCTTCGCGTTCTCCTCCTCCAAAGCCTTCAGGCGTTTGGCTTCCGACACTTCCATGCCGCCGTACTTCTTGCGCCAGGTGTAGAATGTGGCGTCGCTGATCCCGTGCTTGCGACACAGATCACCCGCCGAAATCCCGGCCTGATGCTCCTTCAAGATGCCGATGATCTGTTCTTCCGAGAACCGTGATCGCTTCATTGCCTGTCTCCTTATTCCAGGAACAGGCTAACCTAAAATCGGGGACATCTCAGGGGAGCAGGTCACC
>NZ_PDVP01000058.1 GCF_002727065.1 Zhengella mangrovi
ATGGCCTGCTGCCGGTTTCGTGGACACGAAGATAAGATCGTGACCAAGGAACTGGAGAGTGGATATGACGAGACGGAAGTTCAGCCGCGAGTTCAAGATCGAGGCGGTGAAGCTGGTAACCGAACGAGGTGTTTCGGTCTCCCAAGCATGCCGGGATCTGGAATTAGCCGAAAATGTTCTGCGCCGCTGGATGCGTGAGGCGGCATTGGCACCTGCAACGGCCTTTCCCGGCAACGGGCAGCAGCGCGCCGAGTTGGCCGAGATCGCGGCCCTGAAGAAGGAGGTCGCCAAGCTCAAGGCGGAGCGTGACATCCTAAAAAAGGCCGCAGCATTCTTTGCGCGGGAAGCGACATGACCTTCGCTTTCGTTGCCAAGCACAGGCATATCTGGCCTGTCAGCTGGATGTGCGAGGTTCTGGGCGTCTCGCGATCGGGCTTTCACGCCTGGCTCAGACGACCCATCAGTGCCAGAGCGACCCACGATGCGAAGCTCGTGATCGCCATCGACGAGAGCTTCAAGGCCAGCGATCGCACTTATGGCGCCCGCCGCGTCTGGCGTGACCTGCTTGAAGAAGGGCTCGCCTGCGGCCTGCACAGGGTCGAGCGACTGATGCGGCTGAATGCGATGAGAGCGCGGCCCAGGCGACGCGGAAAGCCCAAGGATGACGGAGAGCGATCGGTCATCGCCGACAATATCCTTGACCGGGACTTCAAGGCCGACCAGCCGAACCGGAAATGGCTGGCCGACTTCACCTATATCTGGACAGCGGAGGGCTGGCTGTATGTTGCGGTCGTGCTGGACCTGTTCTCACGCCGTATCGTCGGCTGGTCCATGAAGGCGGATCGCGATGCCGCGCTGGTCATGGATGCGCTGATGATGGCGGTCTGGCGAAGGGGCAAGGCCGATGCGCTGCTGCATCATTCGGACCAGGGGTCGCAATACACCAGCGAGCAGTTCCAGCGCCTGCTCCTCGACAATGGCATTACCTGCTCGATGAGCCGGGCCGGCAACGTCTGGGACAATTCGGCGATGGAGAGCTTCTTCTCTTCGTTGAAAACCGAACGGACCGCCCGCAAGGTTTACCGCACCCGAGATGCCGCCCGCGCCGACGTATTCGACTACATAGAGCGCTTCTACAATCCGCGGCGGCGACATTCCAAATTCGGCTATCTAAGCCCCAT
>NZ_PDVP01000059.1 GCF_002727065.1 Zhengella mangrovi
CGCGACCGCTCGCTGGACGAAGCCCACCACTATCTCATGGCCTTCGGCATCCTGCACATGCTGGACCGGTCGCATCGGGCCATCCGGTACCGGCACCGCGACGGCGAATGGTGGAGCCGGCAGAAGTGCCTGATGGGTGACAAGATCGGCGTGACCAAGACCGAAGTGGGCCGGATGCTGGATCGCAGCCGCCGCTGGTCGGCAGAGGTTCCCGCACTTCGCATGCTGGCGCCCTGGCTGGAAAACGTCACCGAACGCCTCGAGATCAACACGCCGGATGACGCGGGCATGGCCGACGAACGGAAGGCAGGCTGAACAGCCGCCCGGGCGGGGCCGGCGATGCGCCGCTGAAGCGTGAGGTCGCGCCCGCAAGGCGCTCAGCCACCGTGCCCGGTTCATGGCGATCGCCGGTCTTTCCAGGGCGTCCGGCCGATGCATCCAGCAGATGAACAGCAAATGAAGGGCACGTTCGGAAAGGGTTCAATCAGCAAAGACTAACGTTTCTTCATCGTTTCAACCCGAACCTTGAAGGGACCACTGCCATGACCGCCATCCGCCGCCGCCTCGCCATCGTTGCCTTTGCCTTCGCTTCCGCCATGGGCGCCGCCGCCCTCCCCGCCCATGCCACCGGTGGCGGCCACGAGGTCGCCCCGATCTCCGCCGGCGCGGTTGCCGTCGCCGCCGTCTACCATCCGAACGGCGGGTTCTATTTCCTCGGCAACGGCCAGTGGCAGGAACGCGGCGACAATGGCGCTACCTTCAACTTCTTCGAGACCGCGCGGGGCCAGACGACGGTCATGCTGACCGACCCGTCGCGCGGTGTCCACATCGAGCTCAACCTCGCCGCAGGCATGATCCGCTACGCCGGCCCGGGCGACGCGCGCTACCGCGACCTCTACACCTGAGCTGCCCCCCGAATTTCGGACGCTGACGTAGGCTATGAATTGCTGTCTGCTGATCTTCGACGAGAAGGAGATCAGAGATGTCGAAACGGAAGCAGCATTCGCCGGAATTCAAGGC
>NZ_PDVP01000005.1 GCF_002727065.1 Zhengella mangrovi
ACTTTCGGGATGTCGATCAGGTCGGCCGAGACGAGCCGGGCGGTGAACTGGCCCCAGACGGCGGCGAAGTCTGCGCTGGAAACCGGCAGGATTTTCGACAGCGCGGGCGCATTCTGGTCTGCCAGCCCGAAGTCGGGCAGCGACGCGACTCGTATCGGTCCACGGTTGTGGACCGTGTAGGGAAGGAGCAGGATCGGCATGCCCGAGCGGGCGTGCCGGATCTCGCAGATGTTGAACGTCACCTGGTTCGGGGCGGCGATCGCTTTGCAGAAGGCTGAGACGAATTCCGGGGACTGGAACGGCGTGGCGAGCGGGCCTCCCGGGAAGCTGTCCCACAGGGACCTGTAAAGACAGGCGGACGTGTTCTCGTGGAGAGTGACGCGGTAGCCACCGCGCTCTTCGCCTGGATCGAATGTCTGGCCCAATTGGATCATGGGTCAAAGCCTTTGCGCCGAACCGGTTCCTTCCCCGGAGCGGCCATGAGCTGCACCGGTTGTCTAAAGTACATTCGACGTTTGAAATGGAGTGTTAACGGCAGGGCTACGAGATCTTGCAGGACGAGGACAGGGTGATACCGGTGCCCGGCTGTACAATCTGGCCAAATCCCGGTTTGCAAACTAGCCTTTCGGCATGGACCGGATCACGTCTCTCTTCGCGCGGAAGATGGTGGCCGCTGCAGAGCCTGCGGTGGATGCCCGCGCGGCCCTGTCCTTCGTTGGTCTTGACCCGGATGCTCCCTGGAACCCGGCGGAGATGATTTCCGCCGGCGATTACTATGCGATGCTGGAATGGATGGCCGGGCAGGTGGACGTCACGGCCCTGCCGGTGAAGGTCGGCGCATCGATGCGCTGCGACGAATACGGCGCGCTTGGACTGGCGTGGAAGGCGGCGCCGAACCTTTTGGGGTCGTTTGCGCGGGTGCAACGCTACGCGCGCCTGTGGACCAGCGTGGTCACCTATGAGCTTCGCGCCGTTCCCGAAGGCATGCTCTACGTTGTTCACCGCGATGCGCCCCGTCGCCTCGGCGTGCGTCTTTCAAACGAGACGACCCTGGTCGCCACCGTGTCGATCGCCCGGCAGGTCTGCCCGGTGGCATTTGCGCCGCTCAGGGCGTTCGTTCGTCACGAGGCCCCGCGGACCACGGCGGATCACGAGGCATACCTCGGCTGCCCCGTGGACTTCGGCGCCGGTCATGACGGGCTTCTCTTCTCATCGGAATCGCTGCGCCAGCCCAACAGGCTCGGCGACGAGGGGATTTCCCGCTACCTCGTCTCCCACCTCGATGCGGAGCTTTCCAGCATCCGCGACGAGGCGCCTGTCGTCGCCCGGGCCAAGGAGGCGATTGCCCGGTCGCTCAGCGAGGGGGCGCCCCGGATGGCCGACGTCGCCCGCGACCTGGGCTTCAGCGTCCGGTCGTTCCATCGGCGGCTTTCCGATCACGGCGTGAGTTTCCAGGCGCTGACGGAAGAGACCCGCAGGGAACTCGCCGTAGGCCTGTTGCGCGACGAGGGCCATTCGCTCGCCGAGGTGGCCTTCCTGACCGGCTTCTCGGAACAAAGCTCCTTCACGCGGGCCTTCAAGCGCTGGGTGGGCCTGACCCCCGCGAGCTATCGCAAGGGACAGGGCGCCGCCTGAGATCCCGTTTGGCCGCAGCGGTCAAAACGATGGCCGCGCCGGTGAAGATCGCAGCTCTGCAGGTCGTCTATTTCCTGGTCATCAACGCAAGCCAGGGAGACCAGACATGCCGGACTGCCCGGGTTCGCCTGATCCCTCTGTCGCCTCCGCGCGCTTGCCCCTTCATCCCACCGCGTTTGTGAAAGGATCCGCCATGTCCACCGCCTTCTTTCTGCTCATGCAGCTTTCGGTCCTCGCCTATGCCCTCGTTGCAGGCGTTTTCCTCGCCTTTTCCGATTTCATCATGCGGTCGCTCGCGATCACCGGCGGCGTCGGTGGCGTCGAGGCCATGCAGGCCATCAACAGGGAGGTCATGCGCTGGGTCTTCATGACACTCTTCCTCGGCATGGCCGGCGTTTCGATTGTCATCGCGGGCTATGCCTGGTTCGGGCTCGGCGGCCCGGCGGGCATGCTCATCCTGCTGGCGGCCCTGGTCTATGTCGTCGGCTGTTTTGGCGTCACGGTGGTCTTCAACGTGCCGATGAACGAGGCGCTGGCCGGCATGGACCTGTCGTCGGGGGCCACGCGCGACTACTGGCTGCAGACCTACGTCCCGCGCTGGACCTTCTGGAATTCGATCCGCACGGCCGCGGCAGCGCTGTCGTCCGCCCTGCTTCTCTATGGCCTGCTCTGGTTGGTGCAGGGCCAGGCAGGGCAGGTCTGAAGCGGGAGCAGGCGGAGGCTCCGGCATCGAATGCCGCCGCCGGTCCGCCGTCGGATCAGTTCGCCGCCGCGCGATGCGCCGCCGGGCCTTCCAGCCCGGTCGTCTCCGGCGAGACCTCGAATGTCAGCAGCGCCGGCAGCACGATGCGGTCCAACGGCCCGAGGCGCGCTTCCGTGTAATAGCCCGCCTCGTGCAGCATGTTGACGGTGCCGATGAAGTCGCCACGGATGATCAGCGGCAGGTTGACGACGGAGCCGAGCCCGAGCGACGCGATATAGGCATGGTCGGGAAAGACGTCGGCAAAGCCGTCCACCGAGTTGGCGACGAAGGTCTGCTGGCGCAGGATGACGTGCTCGGTCCACCGGTTCGGGACGATGTCCTTGAGCCCGGATGCCGGGTAATGCTCCGGGTCGTTGGTGTAGACGCGCGCGGCGACGCCGCTTTCCGGTCCGTCCATGCGGAACACGGAGCACGAGAAGAGCCTGTGGCCGATACAGGTCTGGCAGAGCTCTTCGAGGGCCGGAAACAGGCTTGTCCAGCCGTCGGCGCGGACAAGATTGTCAAACCGTCTCAGGGGTGTGGCTTCCTCAAGCAATGGTCATGACCTCCCTGCTGAACTGGGTCAGGCAATCGTGGCCGGTGTCGGTCACGAGCACGTTGTCCTCGATGCGAACGCCAATCTCGTCCTGGCGGTAAAGGCCCGGCTCGATGGTGATTACCATGCCGGCGCGCTGTGGTTCCCGGTTCGAGCGCATGACGGCAGGCGCCTCGTGCACCTCGCGGCCGAGGCCATGCCCGGTCTTGTGCAGGATGAGGTCCGAAAACGGCGAAGCCTGCAGCCGGTCCGTGGCCGCGGCATCGACATCGCCCACGGCCGCGCCGGCTCGAACGGCTTTCCGCCCCGCGAGATTGGCCGCCAGGACGGTCTCGTAGATGGCCCTGTGTTCGTCGGTCGCATGGCCACAGAAGACGGTGCGGGTGATGTCCGCGTGCATGTCGCCGTAGCTGGCGCCGAAATCGATCAGCAGCACGTCGCCGGGTGCCAGCGCGCGATCCGACGCGTCGCCGTGGGGATTGGCTGCCGCGCCGCCGCCAAGAACGATGGGCTCGAAAGCGAATCCCGTTGCGCCATGCGACAGCATCGCCGCCTTGAGGCGCGCGGCGATGCGTCTTTCGCTTTGTCCGGTGATGCCCGCATCGAAGGTTTCGCCAAGCGCCGCCTCGCTGATGGCGATGGCGCGGCGCAGGTCGTCGATTTCGGCGGCGTCTTTGAGAAGCCGCAGGTCCGTGAGCGCGGCATCGGCATCGACCAGTCCGTCGTAGCCGAACCGGCCTGCCAGCGTGCGGTATTCCATGGCGCGCATGCGCAGGCCCTCGACACCGAGCGGCTGGTCCAGGCCCATCCGGTCTGCCAGCGTGGCCAGGGCCGCCTGCGGGCCTTCCGCGTCATCCCAGTAGAGCGTGTCGGTCCCCGGCATGGCCGCGTGCCATTTCTGCCGCTCAAGCGCCGGCATCAGCGCGTGGGTCGCGCCGTCGGCACGGATGACGAAGAGCGTCATGCGCTCCATCAGGTGCAGGTGGACGCCCGTCAGGTAGGCGAAATTCGGCCCCGGAACGAAGGCGGCCGCGCCCAGGCCCGCCTCGCGGAGGAGGGCGGCGGTGCGGTCGCGCCGGTCGGAAAACACGGTCATGGCTTGTCTCCCTGGTCGATTGTCATCCGGTGCCCGTAGCGCGGCGCGAGCCCCCCCTGGATGACCCGGGTCTCGAACAGGATGGCATCGCGCACCGCGGCGTCGCCCGCCTCGGGATCGCCTGCGGCCATGGCGTCGACGACCGCCTGCAGCCGGGCCACGGCCTCGGTCTTTTCCGTGCCGGAGAGATGCGGGAAGAAGTAAAGCAGCTTCATCCGTACCGAGGCGCCCTGCGCTTCCAGGAAGTATTTCGCCAGGAACCGGTTCCGCGACAGGTCCGCGATATGCGTGTAGAGGGCCAGTTGGGCGCGGAACGCCGCTTCCGTGTCTCCGGCCTCCAGTCCCTTTGCATAGTCCGCGACGAAAGCCTCCATCGGCGCCGCGGGCACGGGGCCATGCATGGCGGCAGCGCGGATCAGGCCGCGCGACAGCAGGATGAACGTGTCCAGGAAGGCGGCCTGGTTGTGCAGCGACAGCGGCGCCACGATCGAGGTCCGGTTCTGCAGGAACTGGACGAAGCCTTCGTTGGCCAGCAGCAGCAGGGCCTCGCGGATGGGCGTGCGCGACACGTCATAGGTTTTTGACAGCGCCACCTCGTCGAGCGCGGACCCCGGATCGATGCGAAGCCACTGGATGTCTTCGCGCAGCTTCTCGTGAACCATGAGGGCGCCCCGCTTCTTTCGGGACGGCGATTCCTCGGTGGCGGCTTTCTTGTCGATTTTCTTCATCATAAAATTCTTCTTGCATTAAGTTTGCATAATGTGCAACCTCAAAGCATCACCGATGCGATCTTTTTTCAAGGAGGACTAGGAATGGGCATTCTCGGAAAGACCCTTTTGGCCGGCGTGGCCCTGGCTGGAATGACGGGCATGGCTGCGGCCGAAGGCACGATCGCTTATTTCGCCGCGACGTCTCAGAACGGCTTCAACCAGGCGACCTATGAAGGGGTGCAGGAAGTGGCCGCCAAGCGCGGCTACCAGACCGAAATCCTCGACGGCCAGTTCGATGCGGCCGTTCAGTACAGCCAGATCGAGGATGCCCTGGCCTCCGGCAAGTATGTCGGCATGATCGTTGCGCCGAACGACTCGGTCGGTATTGCCGGCGCTTTCGAGCAGGTCGTGGCCGAGGGCATCCCGATCGGCACCGTCCTGTTCCCGGTCGGGCCGGATCTCAACACGCTCGAACCCCAGGTCAAGGGCATCACGGTCACGGCGGCATCGCCCCCGGTCCCGGGCGCCACGAAACAGGCCGAGGCGGTGATCGGTTACTGCGCCGAAAAGAATCCCTGCCGCGTCGTCATCATGATCGGCGCCAAGATCTTCCCCTTCGACAACCTGCGGCTTGCCACCTACGAGAAGGTGCTGGGGCAGCATGACAACATCAAGGTCGTCGCGGTGGGCGAGGGCTATTACTCGCCGGATCCGAGCCTGAAGGCGATGACCGATATCCTCCAGGCCAATCCGGACGTGGACGTGGTGCTCTCCAATGCCGACCAGCACCTCGTCGGTGTCGAGATCGCGCTCGAAGGCGCGGGGATCGACCCGGCCGGCCTGTATCTCTCGGGCGGTGGTGCGGCGGCGATCGCCATCACCGCGATCCGCGAAGGGCGGTGGGATTCCACGCTCGCCTACTTCCCCAAGACCATGGGCGAACTGGCCATGGAACAGATCGCCAATGCCATCGAGGGCAAGCCTGTGACGCAGGCCATCAACATGGACGAGGCCGGGCCGCTCGACGCGATGATCGATGCGGAAGTGCTGAAGGCGCATCCCGACTTCGTCGGTGAGTGGGAACAGTAAGAAAAAGGCGCAACGGCGGCGTGCGGGGCAGCGCGCCGCCCAGGAGCGAGGAAGAACGAGCCGTGAAAACCAGCTATCGCGTGTCCGCTGACATCGGCGGCACATTCACTGATATTGTCTACCAGGACGTGGCGACCGGGCGCTGCGGTGCGACGAAGGTCCTGTCCACCCCGGACAACCCGGCGCTCGCCGTTCTGAAGGGCATCGACACGGTGCTCGGCGAAGATGGCGAGATGGCCTTCTTCGTTCACGGCACGACGGTCGGGCTGAACGCCCTCCTGACGCGGCGCGGCTCCAAGGTGGCGCTGGTGACGAACGAGAACTTCCGCGACATCTACACGATCCAGGGCAACGATCGTGGCGAGATTTTCTCGATCCGCTGGAACAAGCCGGAACCGCTGGTGCCGCTGGAACACACGTTCACGGTCGCCGGGCGCATCGCGGCTTCGGGCGACGAACTGGAACCTCTGCGCCTGTCGGATCTCGATGCGCTGGTCGCGGCCTGCGAACGCGAGCGCTACAAGGCGATCGCGATATCGCTCCTGTTTTCCTTCAACAACCCGGCCCATGAACTGGCCGTGCGCGACTATCTCGCCGGCCGTCTGCCCGATGTCCAGATCGTGCTGTCGCACCAGGTCTCGCCGGAATGGCGCGAATTCGAGCGCACCTCGACGACGGTGACCGACGCCTACCTGGCGCCCGTGGTGCGCCGCTACATCTCCACGCTGCAGACGGAAATGGGCGACCGTCTGCCGGAAGGCGGTGCGCTCCACGTGATGGAATCCAACGGCGGCGTGATGACCGCGGCGGCGGCCTCGGAAACGCCGCTGCAGACCCTGCTTTCGGGGCCCGTCGGCGGCGCCATCGGCGGCAAGGCGCTGTCGGCGGCGACCGGGCGCGGCAATCTCATCTGCGTTGACATGGGCGGCACCTCCTTCGATGCCTCGCTGGTCATCGACGGCCTGCCGTCGGCCTCCAACGAAGCGATGCTGGAAGGCCTGCCGATCCAGATGTCGGTGGTCGACATCCACGTCATCGGCGCCGGCGGCGGCTCGATTGCCTGGAAGGAGGCCGGGGCGCTGCGTGTCGGGCCGCAATCGGCCGGTTCGAAACCGGGGCCCGTCTGCTACGGTCTGGGCGGGACCGAACCCGTCGTCTCCGACGCCAACCTCGTCCTCGGCCGGCTCGACGGCGCCAACTTCTCCGGTGGCGACATGACGCTCGACCGCGATGCGGCGGCGGCGGCCCTTGCGGACCTGGGCAAGGACTTCGGCATGAACGCCGAGGAAATGGCGCAGGGCGTCATCGACATCGTCAACGCCAAGATGGCCGACGCGATCCGCACGATCACCATCCAGCGCGGCATCGATCCGCGGGAATTCTCGCTGGTCGCCTTCGGCGGCGCGGGCCCCGCCCAGGCGGCGGCGCTTGCCGAGGAACTGGAAATTTCCGAGGTCATCATCCCGGTGCATCCCGGCGCGTTTTCCGCCTGGGGCATGCTGCAGACCGACGTCCGGCATGACTTCAAGGAAACGCTCTACAGCTTCTGGGACCTGATCGACGCCGATACGATCGAGGCGGCCTTTGCGCGGCTGCAGGAAAAGGGCCGTGCCTACCTGGCCGACGAGGGGATCACCGGCGGGCGCGTCCATTTCGAGCGAGCCATCGATTTCCGCTACTACGGCCAGGAATACGTCCTGACGATTCCGCTGCCCGACGGCCCGATCGACATGGACAGGGTCCGCGCGGATTTCGATGCCGCCTACGAGCGCCAGTATGGCCACAACAGCCCGGAAAACCGGGTCGAGATGGCGAACATCCGTCTGGCGGCCCTGGGCCAGCTCGAACGGCCGGACAACGCACCGCCGGAACGCGAAACCCCGCGTCCTGCCCGCGAGCGCGCGGTCTGGTTCGCTGGCGAGCCGCGCACCACAGCCATCCTCGACCGCAACAGCATCGGCGAGGGCGACACAGTTGCCGGTCCCGCCATCATCGAGGAAGTGACGTCGACCACCCTGTTGCCGCCCGGCTGGACGGCGCGGCTGATCACCGGCGGCCACATGAGCCTGACCAAGGAGGACGCGGCATGAGCATCGCAGATCCGATCACCACCGAGGTGGTTCGCAACTTCGTCATTTCCTGCGCCGAGGACATGAATGCCTCGCTCTGGCGCTCCGCCCATTCGGCGATCATCTACGAGGGCAAGGACAGCGCCGTGGCGCTGATGGACGAGCACGGCAACATGCTGGGCCAGTCGACCGGCGTGCCGCTGTTCATCGGCGCCATCGACGTCTGCGTGCGCCACGTGAAGGATTACTACGGGGATGACATCCACGAGGGTGACATCTTCATCATGAACGACAGCTACATGCAGGGCACCCACCTGCATGACGTCACGGCCATCGGGCCGATCTTCCACGCGGGCGAACTGGTCGGCTTCGGCGCGGCCCGCGCCCACTGGAACGATATCGGCGCGATGGACCCGGGCAGCACCATGTCGTCCACCAACATCTACCAGGAAGGCCTGCGCCTCGGGCCGACGCGGATCGTGTCGCGCGGGAAGCGCGTGCGCGAGTGGTACGATCACCTCAAGCTGAACACCCGGCTCGAAGGCGCGACCATCGGCGACCTCGGCGCCCAGATCGCGGCGATCCGCACCGGCGAGCGCCGTCTCGGCCAGCTACTCGGCAAGATCGGCTCCGACACCTACCGCGCCGCCTGCCAGAACATCTTCGAACAGGCACGCAAGATGGACCGCGAGGCCATTGCCGCGATCAGGGACGGCACCTGGAGCCGCGAAGGCTATCTCGACAACGACGGCGTCGGAACCGAGCCGGTCAAGGTCGCGCTGACCCTGACGGTGAAGGGCGAGGAACTGATCGTCGACCTCACCGGCACCTCCGGACCCGTCGCGGGCTCGGTCAATTGCGGTGCCAGCCAGACGGAATCGCTGCTCCGGCTGGCCTACAAGACGATGATCTCGCCCGATCGCGCGATCACCGGCGGCTCTTTCGAGACGATGAAGGTCATCCTTCCGGACGAATGCATGTTCAACGCGGGCGAGCCGGCCGCCTGCGAATGGTATTTCACCGGGCTTGGCCTCCTCGCCGATCTCTTCATCTCCTGCCTCTCCGAAGCGATGCCGGAACGCTCCACCGCCGCCCACTACGGCGATTCCATGGTGGTGGGCTTCTTCTCCGTCGATCCGAAGCGCGGCCAGTGGATTTCCATCGAGCCGACCGCGGGCGGTTGGGGCGGCCGGGCCGACAGCGACGGCGAAAGCGCGCTGATCAACCTGGTCAACGGCGGCTTCCGCAACATTCCGGCCGAGGTGATGGAGACCAAGTTCCCGGTGCGCCTGGAGGAATTCTCGATCCGCCCGGACAGCGCCGGACCGGGCAGGCACCGCGGCGGCTGCGGCGTGGTGCGACGCTACAAGACGCTCGAGGATTGCTACGGCGCGATCTGGTTCGAGCGCTCTCGGACGCCGGCCTGGGGGCTCAACGACGGCAAGGCCGGCAAGGGGCCGCAGGTCACCGTCAGTTTCCCCGACGGATCAGTCGAGGATCCGCTGAAGATGCGCGCCCGCCCGCTGCCGGCCGGCACCGTGGTCGAGACCATGACCGGCGGCGGTGGCGGCAACGGCGATCCGATGCAACGGACCTTCGCGGAGGTCGCGCGCGACGTCTCCCGCGGGCTGGTGAGCCGGGAAGCGGCGCTGCGCGACTACGGCGTCGCCATCGCGGAGGACGGGCGCGTGGACCAGGCGGCATCGGTTGCGCGATGACGGGTGACGCGCTCCTTTCGGTTCGCGGGATCGGCGTCCGCTTCGGCGACGTCGATGTCCTCTCCGGGGTGGATCTGGATATCCGCCCCGGCGAGATCCACGGGCTGATCGGCGAGAACGGCGCCGGCAAGTCGACGCTTGGCAAGGTACTCGGCGGCTATTACCGCGCGACGCACGGCAGGGTCATCGTCGGCGGCCAGACGCAGGACCGCTGGGATACGCCGACGGCGCTCGCCAACGGCGTTGCGATCATGCACCAGGAATTGCAGCTGGTGCCGGCCCTGACGGTCGCCCAGAACGTCTTTCTCGGCCTCGAGGAAAACAGCCACGGCATCCTGCGCCGTACCGAGGCTGCCCGGCTGGAAACGCTGATGGATGAGAGCGGTCTGCGGCTGGAGCCGAACGCCCGCGCTGCCAGCCTGACCATCGCCGAGCAGCAGAAGATCGAGATCCTCAGGGCGCTGGCCCGTCAGGCCCGGGTCATCGTCATGGACGAGCCCACCGCTTCGCTGTCCAGGAAGGAGATTGATCAGCTCCACCGCATCATGCGCGCCCTGCGCGACGAGGGACGGTCGATCATCTACGTCACGCATTTCCTCAACGACATCCTGGAGGTGACGGACCGGATCACCGTGCTGCGCAACGGCGAGAAGGTCCACACGCGCGAGACCGCCGGCGAGACCCGGGAGACGCTGGTGTCGGCCATGCTGGGCGGCGTGAAGACGGAAACGCTCTACCCGCCCCGGGCGCGCACGCATGGCGGGGTGGTTCTGTCGGTGCGCGACCTTGTCTCGACCAACGGGACGCGCGTCGACCGGCTCGACATCCGCGCCGGCGAGATCGTCGGCCTGGCCGGTCTCGTCGGGGCAGGGCGGTCCGAAATCGCGCGCGCCATAATCGGGGCCGATCCCGCCACGGGAACGGTCGAAGTGGCGGGGCGGGTGCTGCGCGAACGCACCATCGCCGAAGCGACCGAGGCCGGCCTCGTCATGGTGCCGGAGGACCGGCGCGGCCAGGGCCTCGTCATGTCGCTGCCGGTCCGGGCCAACATCTCGCTGCCGCACCTGCGCCGCCTGTCGTTGGGCGGGATCATGGCGAAGGCGCGCGAACGGGCGCTGGCGCTGGGGCTGATCCGCCAGCTCGATGTACGCCCGGCGATCGTGGACGGCGACGTGTCGAACTATTCCGGCGGCAACCAGCAGAAGGTGCTGATCGGCAAGTGGCTGGCGGGCGATCCGAAGGTCCTCATCCTCGACGAGCCGTCGCGCGGCGTCGACGTGGGGGCGCGCGAGACGATCCACCGCGAGATCGGGCGGCTGGCCAGCCAGGGCGTGGCGATCCTCGTCATCTCCAGCGAGATCGACGAGGTCCTCGGGCTCGCCACCCGGGTCTTCCTGGTCGACCGGGGCCGTCTCGTCGACGAGATCGATCCCGACGAGGTTGGCGAGGCGCGCGTGCTGGCCGCACTGTTCAATCATCAGGGGACGGGGGACACCGCCGCATGACCCGTGCGAAATCGCTTCAATTCCTGCAGACTTACGCCGTGCTGATCCTGATCGCGCTGCTGATGGTCGCATTGACGCTCCTGTCGGACAGCTTCCTGACGGGGCGCAACCTGCTCAACATCCTCAACCAGAACGCCCCGCTCGCGATCATGGCCGCGGCGATGACGCTGGTCATCATCGTCGGCGGGTTCGACCTGTCCGTCGGCGCGATCTTCGCCATGGGTTCGGTCACCTCGGCCTGGCTCGCGGTCAACGTGAATCCATTTCTGGGCCTGGCGCTGGCGCCCTTCGTCGGCCTGGCGCTGGGTCTTGCCAATGGCGTGGCGATCACCGCGCTCCGGGTCCATTCCTTCCTCGCCACCATCGCGACCGCCCTGATCTTCAAGGGCATCGCCGTCGCGCTCTCCGACGGGCGGCTCATTTCCGCGCGCATCGATTCCTTCACCTGGCTCGGCCGGGGCCGGTTCCTCGAGGTGTTCAACTCCGTCTGGCTGATGGTGGTCTTCGCGCTCATCCTGACCTTCCTGTTGACCAGCACGACCTTCGGACGGCGCATCTTTTCGGTCGGCGGCAACGAGGAGGCGGCCATCCTGTCGGGCATCCGGACCAACCGCGTGAAGATCGCCGCCTTCGCCATCAACGGCTTTGCGGCCGGGCTCGCCTCGATCATCACCACCTCGCGGGTGGCGCTTGGCCAGGCGACGGCCGGCGACGGGCTGGAACTTCAGGCCATCGCGGCGGTGATCCTCGGGGGAACCAGCATCTACGGCGGGCAGGGTGCGGTCTGGCGGTCGCTCGCCGGCGTCTTCCTGCTGGCGCTTGTCTCCAACGGGTTCAACATCCTCAGCATTGACCCGTTCTACCGTGACCTGACGATGGGGTTGATCATCCTCGCCGCCGTCGGCATCTCGGCACTGGGCCAGCGCCGCTAGCACGGATCCGGGCGTGGCGCCGGTCCGGAAAATATCACCGGACCGGTGGCCGGGACTTGCGTCTATCAAATTATCAAGTATTCTTGATATATGGATCAGACACAGACCCTCTTCGCCTTCTCCGCCCTGAGCCAGGAAACGCGGCTCAACGTGTTCCGGCTGCTGATACGCGCCGGTGCGGAGGGCATGGCTGCCGGCGAGATCGGCGAGGCGCTCGGCGTACGCCAGAACACCATGTCGACCAACCTGAACATCCTCCTGCGCGCCGGGCTGGTGCGGACGGCCCGCGAAGGGCGCTCGATCCGGTATTTCGCGGATTTCGACGGCATCCGGGGGCTGCTCGCCTTCCTCATGGAGGATTGCTGCGGCGGTTCGCCCGATCTCTGCAAGCCCGTTCTTGAAGCCATAGCCTGTGATTGCTGAGGAGCAGACCATGACCGGCAAGTCTTTCAACGTGCTTTTCCTGTGCACCGGCAACTCGGCAAGGTCGATCCTCGCCGAAGCCATCCTCAACCGGGAGGGTGCGGGCCGCTTCCGCGCCTTTTCCGCCGGGTCCCGCCCCAAGGGCACCGTCCATCCGCAGGCCATCAGGCTCCTGAAGCAGATGAACCACGACACGTCCTTTGCCCGGTCCAAGGACTGGGCCGAGTTTGCCGAACCCGGCGCGCCGGTCATGGATTTCGTCTTTACCGTCTGCGACAACGCCGCGAACGAAGCCTGTCCGGTCTGGCCGGGCCAGCCGATGTCGGCCCATTGGGGCGTGCCCGACCCTGCCGCCGTCGAGGGCACGGAAACCGGGATCGCGCTGGCCTTCGCCGACACGTACCGGATGCTTGCCCAGCGCATTTCGATCTTCTGCTCGCTGCCGCTGGCCAGCATCGACCGGCTGTCGCTGCAGCAGCGCCTCGACAACATCGGCAGGACCACGGCACAGGAAGAGAGTGCATGACCGTCGTCATCCATCACAATCCCGATTGCGGGACCTCGCGCAACACGCTGGAAATGATCCGCGCATCGGGGGAAGAACCGGTCGTGATCGAATACCTGAAAACGGGCTGGACGCGGCCGCAATTGCAGGCGCTGTTTGCCGGTGCAGGGCTGACGCCGCGCGCCGCCCTTCGGGTCAGCAAGTCGCCCGCCGAAGCGCTCGGCCTGACCGATCCCGCCGTCAGCGACGAGGCCATTCTCGACGCCATGCTCGAGCATCCTGTTCTCGTCAACCGGCCGATCGTGGTGACGCCGAAGGGCATCCGGCTCTGCCGGCCGTCCGAGCGGGTGCTTGAACTTCTCGACAATCCCGACATCGGCGGTTTCACCAAGGAGGACGGGGAAATCGTCAAGGCGAAAGGCGCGTAAGGCGTGACGAAGAGCATTCCGCAACACGATCTGCCCAATATCGATTTCTCGCAGATGCAGCCAGTCGATCCGGCATACCTGAAAGGCGGGGACGATCCGGGCCACCCGCCGCGCATCCTGCTGCTCTACGGATCGCTGAGAAAACGGTCCTTCTCCAGGCTTGCCGCGCTGGAAGCCGAGCGGCTGCTGAAATGGCATGGTTGCGAAACCCGCGTCTTCGATCCCCGCGGCCTGCCTTTGCCGGATGCCGAGGAGCCGGACCATCCGAAGGTGAAGGAACTGCGCGATCTCGCCGCCTGGGCGGAGGGCATGGTCTGGGTATCGCCGGAACGCCACGGCGCAATGACCGGCATCATGAAGGCCCAGATCGACTGGATTCCGCTGGCGCTCGGCGCCGTGCGTCCGACCCAGGGCAAGACGCTGGCCGTCATGCAGGTCTGCGGCGGATCGCAGAGCTTCAACGCGGTCAACCAGATGCGCGTGCTCGGGCGCTGGATGCGCATGGTGACCATTCCCAACCAGTCGTCGGTCGCCAAGGCTTTCATGGAATTCGACGACCACGACCGCATGAAGCCGTCGGCCTACTACAACCGCATCGTCGATGTCATCGAGGAACTGGTGAAATTCACCTGGATGGTCCGGGGGCGGTCGGCCTATCTGGTCGACCGCTATTCCGAACGGGTGGAAAGCGCGGCGGAGCTTTCCAGGCGCGTCAACCAGCGCTCGATCTGATCCGTTCCGGCCCCGGCCCTTGCTGGTCAGGCGGCGCTGACGGGATTGCCCTGCTCATCCTCGATCTGCCAGAGTACCTTGCCGGCATCGAGGAAATCGACCGAATGGATCACGGTTCCGTGGTCTTCCAGGAAGCAGACATTGTAGTTGGGCTGCAACTCGCCATAGCCCATGCGGGTGGCGATCCCGGAAAAATCCGGCCAGCAGGTGTGATTGGTCGAGCGCGGCGCGGAATAGGGGATGCCGCGCACCGTGCCGCTCAGCGTGTAGTGGCAATGGCCGAAAAAGATGTGCCGCACCGTGTCTCGGTTGGCGGCGAGCAGGTCCTGCAACTCCTTTTCCTGCACGATGCCGATCTGGTCGGCATTGGCGATATGCACAGCGATCGGATTGTGGTGCAGGAACAGCCAGGCGCCCTTGCCGGCCTCCGCGGCCGCGGTCAGTTGCGCCTCCAGCCAGTCGCGCCGGGCCTGGCAGACATGGCCGGAATGGGTGCCCGGTTCGTTCGTGTCCATGTAGATGAAGACGCCGGCCGGCGTATCCTCGCTCCACTGGATGAAGCCGTTGTCGTCGCGCGGCGTGCCGGCGAACACGGACGCGAACGTCTCGCGGTCGTCGTGGTTGCCGATCAGCAGCCGCGGCGCGGCATCGCCCTTGAGCGAGCTGGCCTCCAGCATGTCGGCCAGCAGCCGGTAGCTGTCCGCATGGCCGCGATGGGTCAGGTCGCCGGTGATCACCACCCGGTCGGCATCGCCGTGATTCGCTTCCACGTCGGCGAGGCAGCGGCGGAAGTTTTCCACCGGGTCCAGCCCGCAGATCGCCCCGGAATGGATGTGAATGTCGGAAATGTGGATGAGCTTCATGATCTTGTCACCATCGTGGTCTTTGTGCTGTCCCTAGCGGTCTCCTGTATCAGGGACGTGACAACGCCAGCACACAAACGGGGCCTCCATGTCGGGTTCGATTCTCCACCAGCAGATGGCGCGTTTCCAGCGCGCCGTGGCAAGCGAAAACTGGGCGGAAGCCCTGATCCTGGCGACCGGTCTCGAAAAGGCCGTCCCGGACCATGCCGGAATCGCCTACAACAAGGGGCTGGTGCTGCGCCGGCTGGGCCGCCACGCGGACGCCATCCGCGCCTTTTCCCATGCCCTTGACCTCGATGCCGGCCATGCCAAGGCGCTGTTCGAACGCGCCTCCTGCCTGCTGGATCTCGGCGATGCCGCCGGCGCCGTCCAGGGCTTTCTCGCCTATCTGAAAATGGAGCCGCGCGACGGCGATGCGCTTCTGAACCTCGGCAATGCGCTGGTGCGCCTGGGGCGTGCCGACGAGGCGCTCGACCCGCTTCGCAACGCGCGTGAGCGGCTTGGCACGGCACGCAGCATTGCCGCGCTGGCGGTGGCACAGCGCGAGACCGGCGACCTCGACGGTTGCGCAGAAACGCTGGAAAATCTCGGTCCGGGACCGGACAATGCCGCCCTTCGGCTGAAGATCATGACGCAGGGCGCGCGGGGCCGTTTCCCGCTCCGGCCCGGTCAGCCGCGCGAGGCGCGGAAAGCCTTGCGGTAAAGGCCCGGCTCGTCCTGCAGCCCGTCCTGGACCGCGACATGACGTGACAGGCCATCGTCGTCCATCGGCGCGATGTCGAGCTGCAGCGTGTCGCGATGCACCGGAAAGCCCTGGGCGACCGGCGTTCCGGCTGGGAGCACACCCACGAAGTCCGGGTCGGTCCACAGCGCCGGGAAATGGACGAAGCCGTCGCTCCAGGTGTCGCAGTCGACCAGTCCCGTCAGCGCCCGGAACGGCAGGTCCATCCGGTTGACCGGGTGGGTGAACAGCATCGACCAGCCCTCGGGCAGCGATACGGTCCAGAAATTGTTGAACTTGACCGCGAAGGCCGTCTCGTCGATGCCCGGAACGCCGGCGGCCTGTTCGGGCACGTGGAAACCGACCGGCGACCGCGTCATGCGCGCGACCGGGTGCATCGGCAGGTCCCAGTCCCATTCGAAGACGCCATCCCTGACGGTCACGTCGCAGGCCAGAGGAAACAGGATGCCGGTCCGCATGGCGTCGAGAAATGGCGGGCATTGCTTGACCGTTCGCACCTCCGCGCCGTCGAGCACCGGGCTCTCTGCCTTTGCGGGCAGGGCCTTGACCCAGCCGGGCAGGCCGTCGGAGGCGAGGCGGGGGCGGATGAGGCGGTCTTCGTGTCCGGGCAGGCAGGAAAGCGAGATCTTCATGCCCGTTTTCTTGTCATGATCGTATGGGTCACGGCAACCACGACAGTGATGGCGATGAAGATGACGCCGATGGCGTTGATCATCGGCGACAGGCCGAAGCGCATGCGGCTGCCGATTTCCGTCACCAGCGTCCAGGACCCGCCGATGGCAAAGAAAGTCGTGTTGTAGTTCTCGATCGACTGCAGGAAGGAAATGAAGGCCGCCGTCAGGATGGTCGGCATCAGGAAGGGCAGCGTCACGCGGCGAAAGACGAAGAAGGGCGAGGCGCCAAGGTCGAGCGCGGCTTCCTCCAGCACGTGGTCCTGCCGTTGCAGGCGGGCCATGAACATCAACATGCAATAGGCGGCGATGAAGGCAGCCTGCGCCATGACGGTGGTGAACAGGCCGGCCTCCACGCCGAACAGGTCGCGCCAGAAGATCATGGTCGTCGCGCCAAGCACGATCCCGGGCGTCAGCACGGGCGAGACGAGCAGGGTGTAGAGCAGCGTGTTGGCGCGCGATTGCAGCCGCGACAGGATCAGCGCCCCGGCCAGGCCCATGGGAATGGCGGTGACGATGACACCGGCGGCGATCAGCAGCGAATGGAACAGGCCCTGCATGAAACGCTCGTCGCGCGGCAGCTTTTCGAACCACTGCAGGGTGAAGCCCTGCCAGTCGGTCGCCGACGGCGTCGGGTTGGCGTTGAAGGCCGCCAGCACCATCAGGATCAGTGGCAGGAACATCCAGGCAAAGAAGAACAGCAGGTAGCCGTTGAGCAGCGCGGCGCTCCAGTCGACCGAGCGCTGGCGCCGTGCCGGGGCGGAAAGGAGGCTGCCTGCCGTCTGGTCCGTCATGAGCGCTGGCCCTTCACTTGGCGATGTCGCGGATGCCGACCTTGAAGACGGCCATCACGGCAAGGATGAAAACCATGCAGGCGACGAGCAGGGCCAGCGAGTAGGCCGCACCCTGGTTCCAGCTGTCGGCCTCGAAGAAGCGGCGGTAGATGACCTGGCTGAACCAGTCCGGGTGCATGCCGCGTCCGACGATCTCCGGCACGGCGATGGATCCGGCCGACAGCATGAAGGTCATGATCGCCCCCACCGCGATGCCGGGCTTGGCGTGCGGGATGACGATCCGGGTGTGGATGCGCCAGGTCGAAGCGCCGAGGTCGCGCGCGGCCTCGATCTGGTTGCGGTCCAGCGTCTCGATCGTGTTGTAGATCGGGAAGACCATGAACAGCACGTAGGCATAGACCA
Organism: Zhengella mangrovi; assembly: GCF_002727065.1. Lineage (GTDB taxonomy): Bacteria > Pseudomonadota > Alphaproteobacteria > Rhizobiales > Rhizobiaceae > Zhengella > Zhengella mangrovi. The sequence goes on from NZ_PDVP01000005.1 coordinate 17,613, forward strand.
TGACCGCGAAGACCGCCCCGTTGGACGAGACGAAGCGGAAGCCTTCGCCGGCGGAAAAATCGATCACGCCGAGCGCGTTCAGGATGGAATTGAAAAGGCCCTGCCGCTCCAGGATCATGACCCAGGCGAAAATGCGGAGCAGTTCGTTGATGGCATAGGGCACGACGAGCGCCAGCAGCAGCATGGCCGCGCGGTTGCCGGCGCCGGCGGTCGCCACCGCGTAGGCGACGGGATAGCAGACCAGGAAGGCGAGCACGGTCACGCACAGCGCGTAGAACAGGGTGGCCACGAAGATCTGGAAATGCACCGCCGACATGGAGGTGAAATTCTCCAGCGAATAGCGCAGGTCGAGCGCGGCGGGACCGGTCTCCTGCGCTTCCAGGTCGGCGATTTTCGCCGACACGGCATTCTGCTCGGCCTGCAGCGCCTTGCGTTTTGCCTCGATCTCGGCGGGGTCGCCGGCCGGCGCTTTCTTTGCCGAAAGACCGGCAAACGGATCGTTGGGCGACGGCGCGGCCGGCGCCTGGCCCATGGAGGGCGCGAAAGGCGAGGGCGCCTGCGGCTGTGCCGCCGTCGGCTGCTCCAGCGCTTTCAACTGCTGCTCGATGTCGAACTTGCGGACGTAGAGCTTGTCGATGTCGATGGACAGCTGCGCCGAGACGCCGCCACGGTCTTCCACCTGGAAGGCGCGCTGGATCATGGAGATCTGCGGCAGCAGGATCAGGCCGAACAGCCAGATGGCGACGAGGGCGATGAACCCGAAACTGAGCGGCTTGCCGAAGCTGCGGGTCAGCGCACCCATGGCTCAGCCCTCCGCACGCAGGACGATGGCATCCTTGCGGCGGAAGCCGACCGGCAGCGCCGCGTCCTTTTCCAGGGTCATGCCATCGCCTGCATTGGTGACGTGCAGCGTCAGCGGCATGTCGCCGGCACGCAGGAAGAGGTTGAGGAACGGGCCTTCGAGATCGCGCCGCTCCAGCCGGGCGTCGAGCCGGTTGTCGAGGTCAGCGGCGTGCCCGTTCAGGGCGACGGCCATGCGCTCCGGGCGAACGAACAGGTGGGCGTTCTCGCCCTGCTTGAGGCCGTGGCGGTTCAGGCCGGAGAGACGGCCGAGCGGCGTCTCGATCAGGGCCGTTTCGCTGTCGGCATCGACCACGGTCCCCGTGAAGCGGTTCTGCTCGCCGACGAAGGTGGCGGCAAAAGCGGTGGCCGGCGCGTTGTAGATCTCTTCGCCGGGGCCGACCTGCTCGATGCGGCCGCGGTTCATCACGGCGATGCGGTCCGACATGGTCAGCGCCTCGCCCTGGTCATGGGTGATGTAGATGAAGGTGACGCCGGTCTTGCGCTGGATGTCCTTGAGTTCGGCGCGCATGTGCTGGCGCAGCTTCAGGTCGAGCGCCGACAGCGGTTCGTCGAGCAGCAGGACCGCCGGTTCGACCGCCAGGGCGCGGGCCACGGCCACGCGCTGGCGCTGGCCGCCGGACAGTTCGCCCGGCTTCTTGTCGCCCTGGCCTTCAAGGGCCACCAGCGACAGCAGGTCGTCGGCGCGCCGCCGGCGTTCGGCTTTCGCCATGCCGCGGGCTTCAAGGCCGAAGGCGACGTTTTCCCGGACGCTCATCAGCGGGAATAGCGCGAGGTTCTGGAAAATGAGCGCGGTCGGGCGCTGGTTCGGTCCGATGCCGTCCATCGGCCGGCCGCCGATCGCGATCGATCCCGTCGTCGGGTCGAGAAAGCCGGAGATCATCCGCAGGATGGTGGTCTTGCCGCAGCCCGACGGCCCAAGGATGGAGAAGAATTCCCCGGCGCGGATGGTCAGGTCGGTTGGCTCGACGGCGACGAAGCCGTTCGGATAGCGCATCGAGACGCCGTTCAGGGTGACATCCTGTCCATGCATGGCCGACCTCCGGGAGACAAGGGAAAAGGGGAGGGCGCTGGCGCCCTCCCGGGATGGCGTCGCCGATCAGGCGTTGGTGATCTTGTCGACGTATTCCTGGCGCAGCGGGGCGAACCACGGCGTGTCGGCCTGCCACCACCACAGGTTGGCGAGGTTCTCGGCGTTGTAGACCTCGTTGAACTGCTTCTTGTACTCGTCGCCGGCAAAGTCGGCGGCGCCGGCAACGGCGGAGTTGTAGCCGGTGTTCTTCGACATCATGCCGCCGAATTCCGGCGTCATCAGCGCGTTGATGAAGGCATAGGCCTGCTCGATGTTCTCGGCACCGGACGGAACGCCGACGGAGTCCATCCACGTGATGCCGCCTTCCTTCGGCATGCGGTACTTCCACGAGGCGTCCTCGCGGTTGAGCAGCAGGCCGGTCGTGTCCCAGGTCTGGCCGATCTTGGCACCCGCCTGCTTGAAGGCGTTCGTGGCTTCGGTGGCGTTGTTCCAGAAGGCCGCGATCTTGTCCTTGTTCTCGATGACGAACCTGGCGCAGGCATCCCACACGCGGCGGGCGTCGTCTTCCGACTTGTAGACGTCGAGCATGCGGTTGGACTTCACGTCGCCCTTGGCGTCGAGGTAGAGGCCGACACCCATGATGACCGACTTCTGGCGGAACGCGGACTTGCCGGCGGCTTCCGGCATCCACAGCGAGCCGAAGGACACGTCGGCATCGGCGATCGGCATGTCGGCGCTGTTGAACGTGATGGCCTCGGTGCCCCAGTTGAACGGCATCAGCATGCGCTTGCCGCGATAGGTGCCGCCGAGCTTGACGGAATCGTTGACCATCGACTGGATCAGGTTGCCGGCGTTGACGAGCTTGGTCTCGTCCAGTTCGGCCAGCAGGCCGTCGGGATAGTAGTTGTTGCCGTTGGTGATGGACGGGAAGATCACGTCGAAGCCCTTGCCGCCGGCAGCCTTGAGCTTCTGCTCGGCCTCGTCGTTGGAGCCGTAGGTCGACAGGTTGATCTTGATGCCCGTGTCCTTCTCGAACTTTTCGATCTGGTTGGCCTGGATGTAGTCGCCCCAGGCGAAGACATTGACCTGGCCCGAAGAGGCCAGCGCGTTGGTGGCCCTGAGGATGGCCGGGGCGGCAACGAAGGCCGTCGATGCGACGGTGGTCTTGAGAAGCGAACGGCGCGTAAGCATGGGCATTCTCCTGAGCAGCTTTGCTTGAAACCGGTTTCCGTGGACACCGGCACCAAAGCCGATCCACGGCGCACCCGTTAGTCGGCGATTGCTACAGAGCGCTGACAGTTTGACGACAGTTCCGTGTCAGTCCACAGAGGGCACCGCCGCGTGGGCCTGCGTCAGCGACTGATCGCTCTTCCATGATGTCAGCGCGGACAGCCTGGCTGTCTTCTTGAACTGGTGGCGATCCATGCGATGCAGGATGCCGGCCAGGAAGCGCACGCCCTCGACGATGAACGGCCCCTTGTTGAGCATCACGCATTCGGCACGCTGGCCCATGGCGGCGTCCGTCACCTCGGCGCGCGACGGCGCACCGTCCTTGACCAGGGATTCCAGCACCTGGGTTGCCCAGACAACCGGCACATGTGCGGCTTCGCAAAGCCAGAGGATCTCTTCCTGCACTTCAGACAGGCGCTCCGGACCGACTTCCATGGCGAGGTCGCCGCGCGCGATCATGACCGCGACCGGATGGCGGCCGCCCGCCGACACGAGGAGGCGGGGGAGGTTTCTCACCGCCAGCGCCGTCTCGATCTTGAGCAGCAGCGGCTGGCGTGGGCGGTCGCCGCGGCGCAGGGCCAGCGCCTCGACCAGCATGTCCACGTCTGCCGGGCGCTGCACGAAGGAAAAGCCGATCACGTCGGCATGCCCGGCGATGAAATCGAGGGCGGCAAGATCGTCGGGTGTGACGGGTGCCATGTCGAGTTCGATGGAAGGGAAGTTGACGCCTTTCTCCGGCTTCAGTTTCACGCCCTTCTCTCGCACGGCAATCGCCTCAAGTTCCACACCGCCGTCGATCAGGCGGCTGACCCTGGCGCCGATCTTGCCGTCGTCGATGAGTACGGCCGCGCCCGGCTTCAGCCGCCCGATCAGGTCGGGATAGCTGATGGTCATGGCCGCGGTGTCGCCGTCCAGCAGGCGGACGTCGCTGACGATCCGCAGGCAGTCGCCGCGGTGAAGGCGCTTGGCCGGGGCATGAACGTCAACAACGCGGATCTTGGGGCCGCCGATGTCCATGATGACCGGGCAGTCGCGGCCCGCCCTACGCGCGGCGTCCTTGGCATGGCCGATCATCCGGCCCCAGGCCTCGGCATTGTCATGGGCGCAGTTGATGCGCACGCAACTGGCCCCGGCCGCGATGATGTTCTGCAGCAGGGCGCCGTCGTCGGCCGCTTCGCTTGGCAGGGTGACCATGATGCGCGTGGCGTTGGCCGGACCGTCGTCGCCAAAGAAACGGGCCTGGGCCTTGCAAATGGCCTCGAAGCCCGCGTCAAGCCGGGCGGGATCGGGCCAGGCTGGCGTGTCCCCTGTCATGCAGTCCAGGGCCGCGCAGACCGTTTCGAGGGCCGGCCGTATATGCGATTCCGAGCGGCCCAGGGAGGAAAGGCCGCAGGATGCGAGGTCCGCCTGCAGACCGGTCAGGTCAATCTGGCGCAGCGCAAGGTAATCAGCAAGATTACGCGCGCCGGGCAGGAAGTCCTCGCGCTCGATGGCTTGGCGCCACCCTTCGTGGATGGCATCGCCTTGCTGCTCGACCTGCTGCAAGAGGCTGCGGGTCTTCGCTTTCAGGCTGGCGAGACGCAAGGTTGCGGCTTCTGTGGCCATGGAGCACCTTTGGAAAAGACGGGGCATGCGTCATGCTGCCGTTTCGGCCCGTCTCAGCGATCTGCATTTCCGCTAGTATTGGCACATGACAAGCAAATGACGCATGTCATTGCGCAAAACACCATCCCTCTTGCAGTATGAGAACATCCGAATGGATGTAGGAAGGCGAGGTGCAGCCGGAGGGCCGTTCGATGTCGATGGTGGACAGCAGGAATGGAAGCGAAGGGCTTGCCCCGCGCCAGGCGCGGCCTGTCGATCTGAAGAAGTCGCAACCGGCAGACGCGGCCGCGGCGGCCGTGCTGCGCGAATGCGCCGGCCAGATCGCCGCCAACATCCCGGTCGTCATCGCCTCCGTTGAACCGGAGGGGCCGCACCAGTTGCGCATCGGGCTTCGCCGGCTGCGCAGTGCCCTGTCCGCGTTCTCTGCCGTTCTAGGAGGCCAGGAGGCGAAGCGCCTCTCCGCCGAAGCCCGCTGGCTCGGCCAGGAAGTCGGCCTGTTGCGCGATCTCGACGTCATCCGGACCGGGATCGTGCCGGCCGCCATGGCGCGGAACCCGCTGGACGCGCGCTTCGAAGCGCTGGCCGCGGCCGTCGGCGAGGCGGCATCGGCGGCGCGCGAACGCCTCTCGGCCACGTTGCAGGGCGAACGGGTCAGCACGTTTCTGGCCGATCTCGACGCCTTTGTCGCCAGGCTGGACGGCACCGGCCTGGATGTGCCTGAACGCCCCGCCGGCACACCGCTATCCGTTGCGGACCTGGCCGTGACCGCACTGGACAGGCGATGGAAGAAGTCGGTCAGGGCAGCCGGCAGGATCGGCAAGCTGACGCTGGCGGAGCGGCATGTGCTGCGCAAGGAGCTCAAGAAACTGCGCTATTGCGGCGAATTCTTGCTTCCGCTCTTTCGGCGCCGGAAGGCGAAACCCTTTCTGAAACGGCTGAAGCAGCTTCAGGATGTCTTCGGTCTTCTCAACGATGCGCGCATGGTCGCCGGCCGGCTGGACGAGGTCCTCGCTGGTGGCCGTGCCCCCGACGGCGCCCGCCATGCCGCCGGCTGGATCGCCGGTTATGCGGCCTGCGAGGCGGACGTCGCCTGGACCCATGCCCGCGCGCTCTGGAAGGACCTTGGAAAGACAAGGCGCTTCTGGACGTCCGGGTGACGGCGGGATCAGGCCGCCATTTCGCCGGTCACGAGGTCCGACAGGACGCCGGCCGCCAGATCGAGGGAATGCAGGCGCGCGTCGCGGTCGTAGACCATGCCGGTGATCATCACCTCGTCGGGCCGGTAGCGTTCCAGCAGCGCGGCCATCTGGCGCCGCGCGGTTTCCGGGGAGCCGACGGCCGAACAGGACAACGCATCGCGCGCCATGGCGAGCATGTCGGGTGAAAACTCGCTTTCAAGGTCGTGCGTGGGCGGCGGAAACCGGCCCGGTCTTCCAGTACGCAGCCGCGCGAACGTGCGGATCTGCGAGGTGCGCAGGAAATTCGCCTCCGCGTCCGTGTCGGCGACGACCATTCCCGCGGCCATCATGAAATAGGGGCGATCGAGATGGGCCGACGGCTGGAATGTCTCGCGGTAGATCGCTGCCGCCTGTTCGAGCATCGCCGGGGCGAAATGCGACGCGAAGGCATAGGGAAGGCCGAGATAGGCCGCCAGTTGCGCGCCGAACAGGCTGGACCCGAGGATCCAGACCGGAACGTGGGTGCCCTGGCCGGGCACGGCGCGCACCGGCCCTTCGTCGTCGCCGAGATAGCCGAGAAGCTCCACCACGTCCTGCGGAAACCGGTCGGCGGCCTCCATGTAGCGGCGAAGCGCCCGTGCCGTGGCCCCGTCCGTGCCGGGCGCGCGACCCAGGCCAAGGTCGATCCGGCCGGGATAGAGCGTTTCCAGCGTGCCGAACTGCTCTGCGACGACCAGCGGCGCGTGGTTGGGCAGCATGATCCCGCCGGCACCGACCCGGATGGTATTCGTGCCGCCCGCGACATGCCCGATCACAACCGAGGTCGCGGCGGACGCGATTCCCGGCATGTTGTGGTGCTCGGCCAGCCAGTAGCGGTGAAAGCCAAGCCGCTCGGCACTCTGTGCCATCAGCAGCGTGTCGGCCAGCGACTGGGCGGGCGTGGACCCCTCCGCAATGGGCGAAAGGTCGAGGACGGAATAGCGTTGCATGAGCGGGACCTCTTGTTCCATGGCATGGCGCGTGCCCACAGCAGATAATGCGCAAAACCCGCCCTGACCATCCCCGGCGGACCGGTCCGGCCTGCGAACAACGCCGCGGGAAGAAGAAGGGCGGTTGATAACAACCGTTCGTGTGGCTTAAATCCACCATGTTGACGGGGTCGGAGCAGGTCGATCCGGGGATATCGCGGTGGCTGTCGTCCGGTCGGCCTTGGCGCGTCAATTGCATGGATACGGCGGGCGGTCCCGGCAGGCGGGCGCTGTCCGGACCGATCCGACCCGGAAGAGGTGCCGATGGAAACGGCCGCAAACAGGAATGGCGGAATACGCCGCGCGCTGCTCAGGCCGTATCGCGTTGCCACGGTGCTGGCTGCCGTGGCCCTGCTCCTCTCGCTCGGCTTCCTGGCCTATACCGCCTGGACGTCGACCAACCGGCTGGTGCCGCTGGAACGTCACATCGGCCACCTGGCCGGCCTCCAGCAATCCAGCATGGACATCCAGGAACTGCTGATCCGCCATTTCCGGGAAAACTCCGCACCTGAACCAGCCGAGGTGGAAAAGGTTGCCCGCCGGCTGCAGGCCCTGCTCGACGATCACGGCGCCCTGCACGATGATACGCCCGGCCATATCCGTCAGGCCATGGCGTTCCTGGCCGCGCCGCAGGGCAACATCAGGGAAGGATTGCTGGCCGCGCTGACGGTCCTGCGCCGGACCCTGAAGCAGGAGAACGAGCTTCAGCGCGTCGTCGTCGCCCAGGCCCGCCGGTCGGCCGAGCTGGAACTGGCGGTTGCCTCGATTTCCCTCCTGCTTCTGCCGGCGATCGCCATGTTCGTTCTGGCCTATGGCCGGCGCCATTCCTTCCGGTCGCTCGGCCGCCTGTCGCAACTGCTCGAAAACGTTGGCAACCTGGAATTTCGCGCCGCCACGCCTGATGATGCGGGCGATCCGCTGGCCCCCATCTACGAGCGCTACAACGAGATGGCCCAGAAGCTGCGCCAGGCTGTCGACGAGGCGGACCAGCGCGAAGCGACGCTGGAGCGCCAGGTGCGCATGGCCTCCGAGACGCTTCTCCGCCAGCAGGCGGAACTGGAAAACGGCGCACGGCTGGCGGCGGTGGGCGAGTTTGCCGCGCGCATGGCGCATGAACTGCGCAACCCCATCTCGGGCATCTCGCTGGCGCTGCACAATATGCAGCGCGAACTGGATGACGAGGACATGCGCGACCGGGTCTCTCTCATCGTCAGCGAACTGGAACGCGTCACCGCACTGCTTAACGGGCTGTTGGAGCGCGGCCGCTTCGCCCCGGAGGATCCCGTGCCGGTCAACCTGCGCCAGCTGGCCGGTGATGTCGTCCGCCTGTTCGGCTACCAGCTCGACGACCGGATCGCCATCTTCACCGACCTCGAGGACACGACCTGCAGCCTGCCCCGCGACACGCTGCGCCAGGTCCTGGTCAACCTGCTCAGGAACGCCAGCGAGGCACTCGCCGGAACCGGAGGCACGATCCGTGTTGCCATGCACCGCGAGAATAACCGTGCGCGGCTTTGCGTGTCGGACGACGGCCCGGGATTTCCGCGTGCCATGCTCGAGCGCGGCATCCGCCCCTTTCACAGCGAGAAGGAGACCGGGACCGGGCTTGGCATGTCCATCGTCCAGCGCCTGGTCAACGCCGCGGGCGGCGACATCGAGATCGGCACGTCGCCGGAAGGCGGCGCCATGACAACCATCACCATGACCTGTCCGGATTGATCCCATGCGCACCATGTCCATCATCGAGGATGAACGCCTGCTGGGCGGCGAACTGAAACGCCGCTTCGAACGGGAAGGCTGGCGTGTCACCCTGTCGGGAACCCTGGCGGACGCACGCCGCCTGCTGATCGACCTTGGCCATGCGCCGCAGATCATCCTCTCCGACATGAGCCTGCCGGACGGCAACGGGCTGGACTTCCTGGAAGAGTTCCGTGCCGCCGGCGGACAGGGCGAATGGGTCTTCCTGTCCGGCTACGGGACGCGGCGCGACATCGAGCGGGCGGCAGAATTGGGCGCGCTCGATTTCCTCGCCAAGCCGATCGACTATCACAAGCTCGACCTGACGATCGCGGCCGGAACGCGTGGCGCCAAGGCCCGCCAGCGCATCGCCGACAGCGTCGAGACGGAGGCGCGCAAGTACACCCCCGCGGCCTTCGTGGGGGTCAGCCCGGCGGCGAACCGGATCCGCACCATGCTCGCCCAGCTGTCCGCCGTCCCCGTGTCGAGCGTGCTGCTGTCGGGCGAGACCGGGACCGGCAAGGGTCTGGCGGCCAAGATCCTGCATTACTCGGGATTGCGCACCGATGGTCCCTTCGTGGATATCAACTGCGCCGCCATTCCCAAGGAACTGCTGGAATCGGAACTGTTCGGCCATGAGCCGGGATCGTTCAGCGGCGCCCGCGGCCGCCATCGCGGCCTGATGGAACAGGCCGACGGCGGGACGCTTTTTCTCGACGAGATCGGCGAAATGGACATCGGCCTGCAGTCGAAACTGCTCAAGGCCCTGGAGGAAAAGAGCTTCCGCCGCGTCGGCGGCGAACAGCCGGTATCGGTCGACGTGCAACTCGTCGCCGCATCCAACCGCGACCTGCCCGCCCGGACCGCCGATGGCGGCTTTCGCGGCGATCTCTATCACCGCATTTCCGTCTTCGAGGTGCGGTTGCCGAGCCTCCGCGAGCGCCCGGAGGACATCGAGCCGATGATCGAGGGTCTGATCGCAGAGTTCAATGCCCAGGCGGGCAAGCACGTCCGCGACGTCCCCGAACCGGTCATGCGCGCGCTCCAGGCCTATGCCTGGCCGGGAAACGTGCGCGAGTTGCGCAATGTCCTGGAGCGCTCGGTCCTGCTCAGTGACGGCCCGGTCCTCTCCGGCGAATGGCTCGGCCTCCAGGCGGTAGCCGACGGGGCGGATCATGGCGAGGCCGAGGCAGGCGGCGACTGGATCCGTCTGCCCCTCGACGGCTCCATGGCCCTGGACGAGATGGACCGCTTCATCATCAGGACGGCCCTCGAACGTCACGACCACAATGTCATGGCGACGGCCCGCGCCCTGGGCACCACCCGCGAAACGCTGCGCTACCGCATTCAGAAATACGGCCTGGCACGGTAATTTCCACGCCTCGTTGCGATGGTGGCCGGTGGGAATTCCCCCCAATTGTCCGGCCATGCAGGCAAAGTCTCCTGGAAAACCGAACAATTACAATAACCTGTGTGGTGGCACGCAAGCTGCAATGTCAGGGCTGACCGGTTCCGGAGGGAGCCGGCCTGCCGCGGCCATGCCTCCCACCCGAAGGATTGCGGCGGCCGATCGAAAGGGTCGGGTGAACGACAAGGACTAGAACAATGAAACGGACAATCCGCAACCTCGCTTTCGCTGCCATCGCGACCGCCGCTCTCGCCGGTACCGCCATGACCCCCGTACTCGCCGATGCCGCTGGCAAGACCGACCAGGCCGTCGAGGCCTCGAAGTCGGGCAAGGCGAATCCGAACCTGCAGCTTTCCCAGGACGGTTACAACGTGATGCGCGACATCCGCGCGGCCCGCATCGCCATCTTCAATGGCGACCCGAGCGCGGCGCAGAAATATGTCGACCTCGCCCGTGACGATCTCGGCAAGGTCAAGACCGACGACAAGCTGGCCAAGCTCAACTCGACGGACGATCCCAACCTGATCCCGGTCGACGGCCAGGTCGTCGTGGCTGACAATTTCCAGGCGACGCCCGAGAAGGCGAAACACATTGCCGCCGGCAATGCCCACCTGAAGAAGGGTGAAACGGCCAAGGCGATGGACGAACTGAAACTGGCGGATGTCGATGTCGGCTTCACCCGCGTCCTGATGCCGCTGCGCGAGACCCAGAACCACGTCGACATCGCCTACAAGCTCGTCAAGGACGAAAAGTTCTACGAGGCCAACATGGCGCTCAAGGCTGCCGAGGACGGCTTGAATGCCGACACGGTGATGCTGGTCGAGGTCCCGAACACCGATCACGCGAAGACCGGCTCGATCAGCAAGTCGGCTGCACCGGCCAAGCCCGCATCCGGCCAGGCCGCAGCCAAGGATGCCGGCCATCCCGCGACGGCCAGGAAGTGATCCTTCGGGTGCCGGCCGGGGGCGCCGGGCTCTATGCCCGGCGCCCCGGTCCGTCCCGGTTGAAATCAACCGTTGTCGCCGGGGCATATACCCCGGCGCCGGGCCGGCGAAGCAGGAAGAATAGAAATATCAACAGATTGCGCCTGGCACGGCGGCTGCTTCACCGATTTGCAGGAACGCCGGCTCGGCCCCGCCGCAAGCGCGGCCGCCATCGAAAGCTTGAAAGGAGAACGGCGATGACCCGCTATCTGCAGCTTCACCTGGAGGATGTTTCGGACATGGAGACGGCCGTCGGCTTTCTGACCGACGCGCTCAAGGCCAGCGGCTTTGCTATCCTGGGCGTCATGGATGCAACCGGGATCGTCCGCGCCGGTCGTGACGGCTGTGCCAGGACAAGCATCGTGGCCGCCCTCCAGACAGAACTTGCCAGCGGCGCGGGCAGGGCCGACGACGCCGAACCCGGGGCCATGCCCTGCGATTTCGTCCTGTGCGAGGGAACCCGTGGCGTGGCGGTCACGGTGGCCGACCCGGCGCCGGATTCACCGTCCGCGGACCGGGCGCCATCGCCGGAGGAGGCACTCTCTGCGCGGATCAGGATCGCCCTGGCGGCGGTCGCGGGCCGTGCCGGTGCAGGCGCTCCGCGGTCGGGCCGGCAAGGTGCGGAAACCCCGGCCGCGCCGGACCGCTGGCAGGAATTTTCCGAACGGCTGGCCACCAAGCTCCGCCAGTTTCGCGAGACAGGAAGCCTCGCGCCGTCCGGCGGCGAACCCGACCGGCGCTCCCCGGCCTCGGCAGCCAGCGAGATCGACCGCGACATGGCCGCCCTGTCGGGCAACCTGATGCATGTGATCGAGGTGCTCGATGCGGCCGAACACGGCCGCTACGCCGAGACGCATTTCCGGGCCGCCGGAAGCGGGAGGGACTGATGGACGTTCCAGGCAACCGGCCGATGATGGCGGTGATCTTCCTGGCGGCGATCGCCGCCGGCTTTGCTGCCGGCCGCACGACGGCCCTGCTGGCACCCATCGTGCCGCGTCATCAGGAGGATATCGCGTTGCGGGCCTTCCGCGAGGGCGATTCCAGGGACGCCTTGCCGATTTTCCTCAAGCTTGCGCAGAACGGCGACACGAAAGCGGCCTATTACCTCGGTGAGATGTACGAGTTCGGTGACGGTACCCCCGTCAATGGCGGCGAGGCCATTCACTGGCTTTCCGAAGCAGCCCGGGCGGGAAACGTTGCCGCCGCCAGGCAGCTGGGCACGCTTTACCTGGACGGGACCGCCACCATCCAGGACTACGGCAAGGCGCGGCATTGGCTGGAAGTGGCCGCTCGCGGCCAGGACACCACCGCGCTGGTCCGTCTCGGCGACATGAGTGACAAGGGTCTGGGCCGTGAAGCCGATCCGGCGGCGGCCTATGGATATTATGCGGCCGCGGCAGCGCGGGGAAACGCCTATGGCCTCGCCATGCGCGATCGGATTGCGCCCGGCCTGACACCCGCCCAGCAGTCGGCGGGCGAGAAGCTGGCGATGGACTACCAGGAGTCGGCGGCGAAACATGAGAGCGGCCCGGCCGGATCCGCGAAGCCGGGGACGAAGGGATAAAGCAATTCCAGCGAAAGTGGTCGCCGGTTTCGCGTTCGGAATTGCGGCAAGGGAAAAGCCAATTCCAGCGAAAGTGGTCGCCGGTTTCGCGTTCGGAATTGCGGCAAGGGAAAAGCCAATTCCAGCGAAAGTGGTTTCCGGTTTCGCGTCCGGAACTGCGGCAAGAAAAAAGCAATTCCAGCGAAAGTGGCCGCCGGTTTCGCGTCCGGACTTGCGGCAAGGGAAAAGCAATTCCAGCGAAAGTGGTCGCCGGTTTCGCGTCGGGACTTGCGGCAAGAAAAAAACAATTCCAGCGAAAGTGGTCGCCGGTTTCGCGTTCGGAATTGCGGGACGGCAATACAGGGCATCGGAGCGCTTCATCAAAAAGCGGAAATCGTTTCGGCCGGCGGTCAGTTTCCGGCAGGTGCCGCCTGTTGCGACAGGAAGGCCGCGCCGGGCGCCGGCACATGCTCGGGACCGGAGATCAGCACCCAGACCATGGCGCCTGTCGCCAGAAGGATCAGCACCGGAACGCACCAGGCAAACCAGTCGGCCAGCAGCGTGGCCGTCCGGCCGCCGTGGCGGGAAGCGGCCGTGGTGCCGTGACGGCCGGGAAACCACATTGCCGCGACCCACAGCGGCAACAGCGCGAGAATGGCAAGGCCCAGCATGGCGAGAAGGGCGTTATGGTCGCCGAGCGTGCCGGCCCGGGCCGCGCGGGCGACACCGGCATGGCAGGAAGCGCTGCTCGCCGCGAGCAGGACGACGGCACCGGCGCCGGTCAGCGAAACGCGGTGGAATGTCGGGATGCAACGCTCCATCTCCATGTTTCCGGGCCTCCGCATTCGTCGTCCCGGCAATGGAAGCAAGGCACGGGCCAGTCGTTCCCGTTGAAATCAAAGGGGAAACCATCAACACCCCGGGTTACCTCCGGTGGAAATGAGCCGCGATGGTTCATTTCCACCGCACGGCCTTCGCCCCTGGCGGGCGGTCATCGAGTTTGGCGGAACGTGGCCCCGGCGTGCTGCCGGTCGAGGATGGCCTGGACCTTCGCCGCGACCGCAGGGAAGCTTTCTTCCGTGCAGTGAATGGCGCCCACCGGCCACCAACCCGATGGTTTCAGGCGGATCAGGTGGCGCTCAGGCACGAAGTCGGCCCCGCCGACCCGGCGCCAGGGCGTGAATTCGCGTCGCGAGGAAACGGTCCCGAGGCCGGCTCCCGTCAGGGTCGGCTTGCCGCTCGCCACGCCCGCGGCGATCGCGAGCGAACCGGCGATGGCCGCCGTCCGGTCGGCCATTTCCATGGCAAGGCCATCATCGGTGACGAGGAAGCGGTAGCGGATCCGGTTGCGGAAGAGGATCAGCATGATCAGTACCATCAGCACGAGAACCACCCCGACGCCGATGGACATGGCGCCCATGAAGGCGGGGAGCCGCTCCAGGTGCCCGTCCGCACCCAGCACGCCGACCGCGATAAGCAGAAGCAGCAGCCATGTAAAGGCGAACATCAGGCCCATCGCCTTCAGGATGACCGGGTTGGTGAGCAGCGGCACGTCGGCAACCCAGGTCAGCGCAGCCGGTTCATCCTCGCGCACGGTCATGACGCGGCGCTCATCGAGGACGCACGTGTCGCGGCTGCGTAAGGAGAAAAGCTCGCCCATGAACATGCGGCGTCCATTCTGGCATCCTTCGATCATCGCTTTTGTCAAGAATGGCGGCTCGGGCCGGTCGGCGACATGACAAGGGTCAAATCTTTTCTCTAGTCCTCAAAGTCCTTCGGGATCGCCGAGCGGGGCAGGGGCATGTTGATGGCCGAGTAATCGGCGAAGGTCCGTTGCTCGGCAGGGCTCATCGCGATCGCGCGATGGAAGGGCATGGCGAAGGTCAGCATCCACAACCGGGCGTTCCGCTTTTGCATGAGGTAGTGGGAAATGAACGAGTGGCAGGTCACGCAATGGCTGACGGCCAGGTCCTTGCCGTCCTTCGGCAGCCGGTCCGGCCAGTGCGGATCGGCGGCAAGAGCCTCGGCACCGTCGGGTGGAAAATTGCCTGCCAGGTAGGCGGCGAGCGTCTGCGCTGCCTGCTCCCCGGTACCTTCCGGCAGCAGCGGCGCCAGCCGTTGCGACCAGTCGTCCGCTTCACCCTTCAGCGACAGCATCTCGCCCAGGCGGTCCTGGTGTTTTCCGTCAGGGCCGAACAGTCGGACAAGCAGCGCCTTTCCGCCATCCGGCATGAAGGCGAACCGGTCCTCCGAACGCGCGCCTGCCACCGTGAAGGCCAGGCCGATGCTGGCAAGAACGAAGAGGCGGGACAACCGCCGCGTCATGCCGGCTCCTCCCGGTCTGCGTCGGCATAGTCGATCACCGGCACGCTGACATGGCGTACCGGCGTCATGTTCGAGGCCGTTCTGCGGATCCGGTCGAGCTGGTCGGCCACGCGGTTTTCAAGGTGTTGTTCGCCGCAGTTCCGGCAGATCAGGGCCGGAACCTTGTCCACGATGACCGGAGTCTCCTCCCAGTAGAAGACCACGGAGGTGACGACCTTTTCCAGCGCGTTTTTCCCGCAGACACTGCAATGGGCAAGTGCCTCGTCGGCAGCCTTCTCCCCGGTGTGGGCCGGCTCCGGCGGGGTTGCCCTGTGCGGCGTTTCCGTCATCGTTGCACTCCCAGGGAAGCGGCGGGCGACTGCGGGGCTCGCAATCGTCCGCCGGCGCCGCGTGAGCGGCAATTCATCCCGGTACGGTGGGGCTTGCATCCCGGGACGAAGCAAGAGGTGATCATCGTCACCAGACTGCGAACGGTGCAGGCAAGAACTGCTCCGGACGCCGACTGATATGGTCGGGCCTCCAGGCTCCGCGCCATGGCGACCATCCCATGATATCCATGTTTGTCCAAAACCGGCTTGCAGCATTGACGGGTATCAATCCTGTCACGGGCGGGCGCATGATGCCCGTCAATGCCGGGCGCCGATGTGCCGCCGATCGTACGGTCGACGCCGGGACGGATGGCCGGCGCCACGGCAGGAGAGACACCGGAACAGGGGAGTGACGATGATGGCGATGTTCAGCGACCGGATCGATGCGGGCCGCCGGCTCGCCGCCGCGCTCGGCCCCAGGGAGCCCGCCGGCACCGTGATCTTCGCCCTGCCGCGCGGCGGTGTGCCGGTGGCCGCCGAGATCGCTTCCGCCACCGGCGCACCGATGGACCTGCTGTTCGTCCGGAAGATCGGTGCGCCCGGCCACGAGGAACTGGCGCTCGGCGCGGTCGTCGACGGGGAAGCGCCGGATATCGCGATCAACGAGGATGTTGCGCGGTATTACGGCCTCGGCCGGGCGGAGGTGGAAGCGATGGCAAAACCGCATCTCGCGGAAATCGAGCGCCGCAGGCATCTCTATCTCGGCGGTCGTGCGCCCCTGTCGGCCCGCGGCAGGACGGCGGTCGTGGTCGATGATGGAATCGCGACCGGCGCCAGCATGCTCGCCGCGTTGCGGGCGCTGAAACACCGCCACCCGGCTGCGGTCGTGCTGGCCGTGCCCGTCGCTCCGCCCGACACGCTCGAGCAGCTCCGGCCGCTGGCCGACGAGGTTGTCTGTCTGGAGGTTCCCGCGAATTTCCTCGCGGTCGGCGCCCACTACGAGGCATTCCCGCAGGTCGGGGACGACGAGGTCGTTGAGATCATGCGCCGTGTCGCCGAGCGTCCGCGCGGCCCGTCATGACGGGCCGCGATGGCTCAGGCGGCGTGGCGCGGTGATGCCGTTTCGCCGGCGATGGCCCCCGCAGCGACGGCCGCATGCCCGTGCGACAGGGATTGCAGTTCCTCGCCGATGAGCGCGGCCATGGACCGCAGCCGTGCCATGCTGATGATGGTGACGGTCTGGCCGTCGATCACCGTGAGGATGCCCTTTCGGGATAGCTGCTGCATGTTGCGTGACAGCGTTTCCGTCGTCGTGCCGAGGTAGGCGGCGAGATCCTTGCGCGGAATGGGAATGTTGAGGTCGATCGGTTCCCGCCCGGGCGCGTCGCCGAGCTGCCGCCTGGTCAGGGCGAACAGGTATCCGGCCAGCCGCTGAAGCGTCGTGCGGCAGTTGAACAGGGTAAGCCATTCCTGGATTTCCTCGGCCTGACGCTGGGTCGTCTCCAGGATCGAGCAGGAAAGGTCGGGGCATTGCCGGGCCAGCGAAAGGAAGGCTTGCCGGGGAAACAGGCAGACCTGGGCGTCCGTCGCGCTCTCGTAGGCAAATCGCGAGGCCTGTTCGAAGGCGTTGCCGATCAGGCGTCCGTCCTCGATGAGCCCGACGACCATGTGGCGGCCGTCGGCGGTCGTGTTGGTCATCTTGACGATGCCGGAACGGACGACGCCGATGTGCTGCCCGGTTTCGCCTTGCGCGATGATGGTCGCGCCGGGCGCAACGGCGCATGGGGTCGACAGGGAGGCGAGGGACCGGAGCGCCTCGGGGCTGGCGCCCTTGCATGGCCCGTAGGCCCGTGACGGGCAGCTTGCGCATCGGTTGGAAGCAAGGACATGCGGGTTCGACATCATGGCGGCTCCTCCCAGACTCAGGTCATCTCAGGTCCGCCGACTTCCTCTCGTCTTCGCCCGCGCCAGGCTCTGGCGGTTGGAGCCACGGGCCGTGCATCGTGCCCTCCTCGCAGGGAGTTTTCCCAAGACACTGGAAAATGATTCCACCGTGAGGCGTTTTGGGCAAAGAATTTTTTGTAGAGAATTGTTGAGACGCCGCGACACGCCGGTCCGGCCGGCTCAGAAAAAGCCCTGCGTCAGCTCTTCTCGTCCGGGTCCGACGGCACGCGCACCGCCGGGCGAACGTCGCCGACGAAGACGTAACCGACCCCGCGCACGCTCCGGATCAGGCCTTCGTTCGACTGGTCGGCTTCCATCTTCTCGCGCAGGTGCGCGATATGGCCGTCCAGCGTCCGGTCCAGCGGGTTCCTGTTGCGCCCGCGAAGCTTCTGCCAGATCTCGTCGCGCGACAGGATGCGGCCGGGATTGTCGAGAAAAAGCGCGAGCAGCTTGAACTCGGTCTCCGTCAGGTGAATTTCCTGATTGTCCGATTTCCGCAGGATCCGCCGCATGAGGTTGAAGACGGTGTGGTCGAACGACAGTTCCCCGGCCAGTTCGTGCGGGTGCGGCAGCCGGCCGTAGCGTTCCAGCACGGAGCGGACGCGGATCTCCACTTCCCGGGCGTGGAAGGGCTTGGCGATGTAATCGTCCGCGCCCGCTTCCAGGCCGGCCACGCGGTCCATCGGATCCGCCTGGGCCGTGATGATGATGACCGGGATGTTGTGATGCATGCGCAGCGAATGGGCGAGCGCCAGTCCGTCGTCCCCGCCGAACGGGATGTCGAGCGTCACGAGGTCGAACGCCTGCCCGTCGATCAGGTCCATCAGTTCCGACCTGTTCGAGGCGGAAACCGTCAGGTGACCTGCATCCGACAGCGCCTGGCAAAGCGAACGGCGAACGGTCTCGTCCTCGTCTGCAACGAGAATGCGGCAGCTTCCGTTTTCATCGGCTTTCCCGGCGTCGTCCATGGTTCCTCCCTGCTACCGATGAATGTATAATAACAACATAATATGTAGAGAAGCCCAAAACGCGCCGCACCGGTCATGAATGATCGCCGGCGATGGTGCAAATGGCGGCCCCCGGAACAGTTCAAGCGGCGGCTGTTGCCCTGGTGCCGCCCGCCTTTCGCGGTATCTCATGACCTGGGTCAATGGCCGGCCGCCGCCCGGGTGGCAGGATGAGTATCTGTGAACAGAGGAGGCGGACATGGCCGTTTTGCCCATCGACAGCGAAGAACTCAGCGCGATCCTGCTCAGGCTGCGTGCGATCATGGCGCGCGAGGAAAACGATGTGCCCGATCCGGGTGGCAATCCCGGCGATGATGAGGTTTCCGCGGCCCTCCAGGACCTGCCGGATGACTTGAGCCGGGAGGAAGTCGTCGAGGAGATCGAGGCGCTGAATGATGACCAGCAGGACGCGCTCGTCGCGTTGTGCTGGCTTGGCCGCGGCGACTACGAGGCGCAGGAATGGGAAAGCGCGCTGGCCATGGCCAACGAGCGCCACGAGGGTTCGACGGCCGAGTACCTGCTGTCCCACCCGCTCGTTCCCGAACAGATCGAGGAAGGCTGGGAGATGCTGCGCGAGTCCGGCGAACTCGAATGACCGGTTCGTCCGCTACCGGCCGATATCCGCCGGCGAGACCGAGACCGTCTTGATCACCGCGTGAACCGCCGCGCCAGGCGCAAGGCCCAGCGCGCCGACGGAGCGCTGCGTGATCCGGGCAAGCACACGACCGGCCGGGGTGTCGATGGCCACCATGGCCCCCGGGCCGCCCCCTTCACGGATTTCCGCCACCGTTCCCGCCAGGATGTTGAGCGCGGACAATCCCTCCGGCCGCTGCCGTGAAAGGATCACATCATGCGCGGCGATGCGAACGCGCACCGGCTGGCCCGGCAACTGGGCCAGGTGCGGCAGGAACAATGGTGTGCCGCCGGCGGAAAGCTCGGTCAGGCCGTCGTCGTGGTGGCGCACCACCGTCGCCGCGATCAGCGCGCCCGCCTCGCGCGAACCGAGCGGCGTGACCGACGGATCGCCGAGAACCGCCTCGGGCGGTCCCTGCCGCACCACGCCCCCGTTCTCCAGCGCCACGACGGTCGTGGCCAGCCGCGCCACCTCCGAGGCCGAATGGCTGACGTAGAGGATCGGCACCGACACCTCGTCGCGCAACCGCTCGAAATAGGGCAGGATCTCGGCCTTGCGCGCCTCGTCCAGCGCGGCGAGGGGTTCGTCGGCCAGGATCAGCCGCGGCGCGCAGAGCAGCGCGCGGCCGATCGCCACCCGCTGTTTCTCGCCGCCCGAGAGCAGGCCCGGCCGCCGGTCCAGGAGATGGCCGATGCCGAGCATCTCGACGACATGGTCTTCGCGCTCCGCCCGGCTGCCGCGCGGCGCGAACCATCGCCCGTAGGCAAGGTTCTGGCGCACCGTCAGGTGCGGAAACAGCCGCCCTTCCTGGAACACCGTGCCGAGACGCCGCCGGTGCGGCGCCAGCGCGATGCCGCGTCCGGTGTCGAGCAGGACATCCGTGTCCAGCGTGATCCGGCCCTCGTCGGGCTTCAGCAGGCCGGCGACGGCCTTGACGATGGTGGACTTGCCCGATCCCGAGCGGCCGAAGAGCACGGTGACGCCATGCGGGACCGTGAAGGTGGCATCCAGCTGGAAGCCCGGGAACCGGTGGCGCAGGGCGACGGAGAGCATCAGCCGCCTCCCACCCGCGCCGCCACCCGGCGCGCGACGAATTCCGACAGCATGAGCGCCGACATCGCGACGGCGATGGCCACGACGACCAGCCGGGCCGCCGACGTCTCGCCGCCCGGTACTTGCAGGAAAGCATAGACGGCCGAGGGCAGGGTCTGCGTCTGGCCCGGAATGTTGGAGACGAAGGTGATGGTGGCGCCGAACTCGCCCATGGCCTTGGCAAAGGCCAGGATCGCGCCGGCGATGATGCCGGGCAGGGTGAGCGGCAGCGTCACCGTCAGGAACACCCAGGCCGGCGAGGCGCCAAGGGTCGCGCCGGCCTCTTCAAGCCGGGGGTCGACGGCCTCGATCGACAGCCGGATCGCCCGCACCATCAGCGGAAAGGCCATGATCGCGGCAGCCAGTACGGCGCCGGTCCAGCGGAAGGCGAAGACGATGCCGAACCATTCGTCGAGATAGTACCCGATCCAGCCCTTGCGGCCCATCGACAGGAGCAGAAGGTAGCCCGTCACGACCGGCGGCAGGATGAGCGGCAGGTGAACCAGTCCGTTGACGACCTGCTTGCCGGGAAACTGCCAGCGTGCCAGCGCATAGGCGACGAGGATGCCGGCCGGCAGGCTCGCCAGCGTCGCCACCGATGCCACGCGCAGCGACAGCGCCACGGCCTGCCATTCCTGGGGAGAAAGCCAATCGGTCACGCGATCACTTCAAGACCCTGAATCCCTGTTTCGTGAACGCTTCCCGCGCCATGGTGCCGGTCAGCGCGGTGAAGAAGGCGCGGTCGGCCTCGTCGGCCGCATTGGTCAGCAGCAGTGCGGGATAGATGATCGGCGGGTGACTGTCAGCAGGAAACGTGCCGACCACCGTCACATTGTCGGAAGCCGCGGCATCCGTGGCATAGACGATGCCGTAGGGTGCCTCGCCGCTGGCGACCAGGGCAAGCGCAGCGCGCACGTTGTCGGCCTGCGCTACCGATGGCGCCAGCACGTCCCACAGTCCGAGCGCGGTCAGCGACTCCTTGCCGTAGATCCCCGCCGGAACCGAATCGACCATGGCCATGGCCAGCTTGCCGTCCCCGAGCAGGGACGGCAGGTCGAAGCCGTCCCTGATCTCGACCCTCGCCGCGTCCTTGCCGTGCGCGATCAGCACCAGCGTGTTGGCGAGAATGTCCCGCCGTCCGCCGGGCACCACGAGGCCGGCCTGTTCCACCTCGTCCGCCCAGGCCGTGTTGGCGGAGATGAATAGGTCGGCCGGTGCGCCGGCCTCGATCTGCTTGGCGAGCTTGCCGGAGCCGGCATAGGAAACCGTCACCGTGTTGCCGGTCTGCGCCTGCCAGCGGGCGGCAAATTCGTCCAGGCCGGTTTTCAGCGAAGCAGCCGCGAAGACCAGGACATCCGCGGCCAGCGCAGGGACGGCCGTGCCGGCTGCCAGCACTGCCGCCAGCATTCCAGCAAGGATCGTCTTCGCCAGTTGTCGCATGTGGCGTGTCTCCGCGTATGCACCAATATGTCTGGCGGGAAATATCGCAACCACCCGTGTCAAACGCAAACGTTATTTTCTGCCGGACATATCGGCGAGCATCGCCTGCAGCGTCGCGATGCGGCCGGCATTGGCCGCGGCCGTTTCCTCCTCGATCGCGCGGTAGAGCGCGAGCACGTCCTGCCCGGCCTTCGTCAGGCTGGCGCCCCCGCCGCTGCTGCCGCCGCGCATGCTTTCCACCAGCGGTTCACGGAATGCCCGGTTCATCTCCTCCACCAGACTCCAGGCGCGCTTGTAGCTCATGCCCATGGTCCGGCCGGCCGCGGCAATCGATCCTGCCTTGCCGATCTGCTCCAGCAGGTCCGCCTTGCCCGGGCCCAGCATGGCATCGTCGCCGAACAGGATTCGCAGGCGCAGGCGCGGCGTGTCGGATCGGGTCTCGCTCATGCAGGTGATATGGCACCAACCGGTCAACGCCCGCAAGCACCGGCCGCGCCGACGGCCTGCCGGCAAGAAGAAAGGGGCGGCCGGAGCCGCCCCTCCCGTCAGGTTCCCGATGTCAGCCCTCAGGCCGCCAGGTCGAACCGGTCGGCGTTCATGACCTTGACCCAGGCTGCGATGAAGTCCTTGACGAACTTCTCCTTGTTGTCGTCCTGGGCATAGACCTCCGCGTAGGAGCGCAGGATCGAGTTCGAGCCGAACACCAGGTCGATGCGCGAGGCCGTCCACTTGACGGCACCGGTCTTGCGGTCGCGGACCTCGTAGACGTCGCCGTCGCCCTTGTGCCAGCTGTAGGCCATGTCGGTCAGGTTGACGAAGAAGTCGTTGGTCAGTTGGCCCTCGCGGTCGGTAAAGACGCCGTGCTTGGTCCCCGCATAATTGGTGCCGAGCATCCGCATGCCGCCGGTGAGGACCGTCATTTCCGCGGCCGTCAGGCCCATGAGCTGGCTGCGATCCAGCATCATTTCTTCCGGGCTGACGACGTAGTTCTTCTTCAGCCAGTTCCGGAAGCCGTCGGCCAGCGGCTCCAGCACGTCGAAGGAGTCGGCATCCGTCATCTCGTCCGTGGCATCGCCACGCCCCGGCGCGAAGGGCACCGTCACGTCATGACCGGCAGCCTTGGCGGCCTTCTCGATCCCGACATTGCCGGCAAGCACGATCACGTCGGCAATCGACGCGCCGGTCTCGGCGGCAATCGGCTCCAGGACGCCGAGGACGCGGGCCAGGCGCTCCGGCTCGTTGCCTTCCCAGTCCTTCTGCGGCGCCAGGCGGATGCGCGCGCCATTGGCCCCGCCGCGCATGTCGGAACCGCGGTAGGTGCGCGCGCTGTCCCAGGCCGTGGAGACCATGTCGCCGATGGACAGGCCCGAGGCGGCGATCTTCGCCTTGACGGCGTCGACGTCGTAATCGGTCTTGCCGGCCGGCACCGGGTCCTGCCAGATCAGGTCCTCCGACGGCACGTCGGGGCCGATGTAGCGCGCCTTCGGGCCCATGTCGCGGTGGGTCAGCTTGAACCAGGCCCGCGCGAACGTGTCGGAGAAATAGTCGAAGTCCGACATGAACTTCTCGCAGATCGCCCGGTAGGCCGGGTCCATCTTCATCGCCATGTCGGCATCGGTCATGATCGGGTTGTGGCGGATCGACGGATCCGTCGCGTCAACCGGCTTGTCCTCTTCCTTGATGTCGATCGGTTCCCACTGCCAGGCACCGGCCGGGCTCTTGCGCAGCTCCCACTCGTGGCCGAACAGCATCTTCAGGTAGCCGTTGTCCCACTTGGTCGGATGCGTGGTCCAGGCGCCCTCGATGCCGGAGGTCACCGCGTTGGCGGCCTTCCCGTGCATGTTCGGGTTGGACCAGCCGAAACCCTGCTCCGTCACGTCGGCGCCTTCCGGATCGGCGCCCAGCGCACCGGCGTCGCCGTTGCCATGGGTCTTGCCGACCGTGTGGCCGCCGACGGTCAGAGCCGCGGTTTCCTCGTCGTCCATCGCCATGCGGGCGAAGGTCTCGCGGACCTGCGCAGCCGTCTTCAGCGGGTCCGGCTGGCCGTTGACGCCTTCCGGGTTGACGTAGATGAGGCCCATCTGCACCGCGGCCAGCGGGTTTTCCATCGTCGACGGGTCTTCGACGCTCTCGTAGCGGCCGTCGCTGGGCGCCAGCCATTCCTTCTCCGATCCCCAGTAGGTGTCCTTCTCCGGGTGCCAGATGTCTTCTCGGCCGAAGGCGAAGCCGAAGGTCTTCAGGCCCATGTTCTCGTAGGCGATCGTCCCGGCCAGGATCATCAGGTCGGCCCAGGAGATCTTGTTGCCGTACTTCTTTTTCACCGGCCACAGCAGGCGGCGCGCCTTGTCGAGGCTGACGTTATCCGGCCAGGAGTTGAGCGGGGCAAAGCGCTGGTTGCCGGTGCCGCCGCCGCCGCGGCCGTCGGCCAGTCGGTAGGAGCCAGCAGAATGCCAGGCCATGCGGATGAACAGGCCGCCGTAATGGCCCCAGTCGGCCGGCCACCAGTCCTGGCTCTCGGTCAGCAGGGCATGGACTTCCTTCTTGACGGCCTCGAAATCGAGCGACTTGACCGCATCGCGATAGCTGAAATCCTTGCCCATCGGATTGGTCTTGGTGTCGTGCTGGTGCAGGATGTCGAAGTTCAACCCGTTCGGCCACCAGTCCATGTTGGAAGTGCCGACGGAGGTCAAGCCGCCGTGCATCACCGGGCAACCGCCCGTCTTGTCTGTATTTTTCACATCCATGTTTGTCTCCGGTCATGGCTCGGTTGCGTTTGGAACTCGTTTGTCAACAGCGATGAGAAAGCGCGAAAGGTCGGTGGAATTCCCGCTGGTCGTATCGTGCTCCGCGTTTGTGACGCCAATTCGGTCGTCCGGCGGAAACATGAACCCGCCCCGATACCTGTGGCATCAGGACGGACGGGCAAACGTCGGCTCCTCCTCATCTCCTCGAAACGCAGACTAGCAAAGCCGGGCGATTAAATTAAGTTGGATTTCCTGATTGGCGTGATAAGTATTTCTTATGATGAACCTGACACTCAAACAGTTTCGCTATTTCGAGGCGCTTGCCCGCCACGGACACTTCGGCCGTGCCGCGGACGCCTGTTCCATCTCGCAGCCGGCCCTGTCGATGCAGATCCGCGAGCTGGAGGAGACGCTTGGCACCGAATTGTTCGAGCGCGGCGCCCGCCAGGTCCGCCTGACCAATTTCGGCGAGGAATTCGCGCTGCGCGTGCGCGACATCCTGCGCTCCGTCGATGAACTGGGCGACCTTGCCCGCGCCTCGCGCGACAGGCTGGTCGGCCGGCTGCGCATCGGTGTCATCCCCACCATCGCGCCCTACCTCCTGCCCGAGATCATCACCAGCCTCTCCGGCCTGCACGACGGGCTGGAAATCCACGTCCGCGAGACGCTGACCTCGAGGCTGGTCGAGGAACTGGCCGAGGGGCGCATCGACACGGCCATCGTTGCCCTGCCGGTGTCCGAGCCCGCCCTGACGGAGGTCGCCCTGTTCAACGAGAAGTTCGTGCTCGTCCGCCCGGACGCCGATCGCGACAAGCCGGTGCCGGACCGCGACACCCTGCGCGAGATGCGCCTTCTGCTCCTGGAGGAGGGGCACTGCTTCCGCGACCAGGCGCTGTCCTTCTGCAACCTTCGCTCCGCCCGCCCGCGGGAACTGCTCGACGGCAGTTCGCTGTCCACCCTCGTGCAAATGGTCGGCTCCGGCATCGGCGTCACGCTGATCCCCGAAATGGCGGTTCCTGTCGAGACCCGCTCGGCAGCGGTCTCCGTGGTCCATTTCAAGGACCCGCAGCCGGCCCGCACGATCGGCATGATCTGGCGCAAGTCCAGCCCGCTGGCCGCGCAACTTCACCAGATTTCCGACATCGTCCGCCGCGCCGGAGAGGACGTCAGGAGCCGGGAGGAAACCGGGTAGCCGGCCCGCGGCTCAGACCGATTCCGACAGTTCCAGGATTTCCGATGTCGTGTGCTGCTGGCGGGCCTGGTTGTAGTCGCGCCTGAGCCCGGCGATGACGTCGGAGACGTTTGCCCGGGCGCGCAGCATGGCCTGCATGCGGGCGTTGTTCTCCGCAGCGAAGCCCAGCATCAGCGCCTCGCAGATCTCTGCGAACACGTATTCGCGCACGAGATCTTCCAGCAGCAGGGCGCGCGGCAGTTGTGTCAGCGGCCGCGTGTGGCCAACCGGCTTGCCGATGCGCGTGAAATCGAACGGGAACAGGGGCCGCCGGACCGGCTGGTCGGCATCCGGGTCCGCGTGCAGGATGACGGCGCGTGCAATGCCGCCGGCCTCGATGCGTTCGTAGAAGGCATCGGCGATCCGGCTGGCGAGCCGCGGAACGTCGCTGGCGCGCGGCGACTGGGCGAAGGTCAGCCCCATCGCGACCTTGCGCGCCTGGAACTCCGACGCGCAGCGCTGGCCGATCACGATGAGCTCACCACCGGCGTCGAGACCGGCAAGGGCGGCGTTGACGATCGTGTCGTTGAACAGCCCGCAGAAGCCCTGTCCGGCCCCGACGACGATCAGCAACGCAGCCCCGGCTGCCTGTTCGGGGGGCGGCGCAAGCCCGTTTGCCTCCGGCAGCGCCAGCGCTTCCGCCATGGCGAGGGCAACGGAGGCCTCGTGATCGCGGATCGCCGCGACGTGGCGCCTGGCTTCCTGCAGGTGGCTGGCCGCGATGGCGCGCATGGCGACGATCACGCTCTCGATCTGCCGCGTGTTCTCGATGCGCTGGCTGATGGCGGCAAGTTCCATGCGCTCACCCCTGCCGGTTCTTGCCGGCCGCTGCCGCGACGGCGCCTGAAAGCGCAGTCCGGGTATCCGGCGCCGGGGCGGTCTCGCTGCTTCCGAACCCCGCCAGTGCCGGTTCGCTGTCAACGGCGTGGGCGAGCCGTGGCTTCAGTGTTTCGATGTCCCCGGGTGCCAGGCCGTCCAGCGTGCCGTCGTTCAGCGCGGTCAGCAGCGCCACCTGGTCGACGAGCCGCAGAGGCGAGAAGCGCGGCTGCTTCAGCAGCGCCGCGATGCGCTCGCCGTGCGCGATGCGCTGCTTAAGCGCGTCGTCGGCGAAACCGCCGAAGCGGGCGAACATCTTCAGCTCCTGGTACTGGGCATAGTCCAGCCGCACGCGCCCGGCGACAGCCTTGAGCGCCTTGTGCTGGGCCTTGCCGCCGACCCGGCTGACCGACAGGCCGATGTCGATGGCCGGCCAGTGGTTGCCGGTCGCCAGCTGGCTGGACAGGACGAGCTGGCCGTCGGCAATCGAGATCAGGTTGGTTGGAATGTAGGCCGACAGGTTGCCTGCCTCGTACTCGGCGATGGGCAGGGCCGTCAGCGATCCGCCGCCAAGGTCCGCCGAAAGCTTTGCTGCCCGTTCCAGCAGCCGGGCATGCAGGTAGAAGATATCGCTCGGATAAGCCTCGCGGCCCGGCGGCTGGCGTGCCAGCAGGGCGAGTTCCCGGTGCGTCGCGGCATGCTTGGTCAGGTCGTCGTAGACAATCAGCGCGTCCTGACCGCGGTCGCGGAAGAATTCCGCGATGGTCGCGCCGGCAAACGGCGCCAGCCAGCGCAGGCCGGGTTCGGCGGCCGCTTCCGCGACCACGAAGACGCAGCGCTCGATCGCGCCGTGCGTCCGCACCGCCTCGATGGCGCGCCGGACCGAGGTCGCCGTCTGGCCGATCGCCACGTAGACGCAGACGATATCGCTGGCCTTCTGGTTGATGATCGTGTCCACGGCGATGGCTGTCTTTCCGGTCGCCCGCTCGCCGATGATCAGTTCACGCTGTCCCCGCCCGATGGAAAACAGCGCATCCACGGCCAGGATCCCGGTCTGCACCGGCTGGGAAACGAAGTCGCGGTCGATGATCGCCGGTGCCGGCCGTTCGACCGGATCATGCCGGACCGGTTTGATCGCCGGGCCGTCGTCCAGCGCCCGCCCGAGCGGATCGACCACCCGGCCGAGCAGGCCGTCGCCCACCGGAACGCTGGTCATCTCGCCGGTCCGGCGCACCATGGTGCCGGCCTCGATGCCCTCGGCCTGGTCGAGGATGACGGCGTGCAGCCACCCCGGTTCCAGGTCGAGCACGAATCCGTGCCCGCCATTGTCGAAGGTCAGCGTCTCGCCCAGCCGCGCCCCGTCGAGGCCGGTGACATGGGCCATGCCGTCCCCGGTCTCGCGCACCTGGCCGAGTTCCTCGGTGACGACGCCGAGATCCACCCTCCCGACCCTGCCGATCAGGCGGTCGAGCCCGATTGACCCGGCTGCCGGGCTGTCATTGTCCGCGGAGTTCATCGTCCAGCGCCCTTGCAATGCGGTCGAGGTCGAAGCGAAGCGAATTGTGCACGGTTCCGTGCGGGCTGGCGAGGTCGAGCCCGGCCAGGAGCGACGGGTCGGTGCGGATCGGGATCGCCATTTCGTCGCCCGTCAGGGCCGCCGCCGCCTTCCGCGCCTGCCGCGTTTCGGCAGCGCTCAGCGGGCGCGCGGCGACGAGTTCCAGCGCGTCCGGCTCGTTCATCAGCGCCGCCCGCCGTTGCGCATCGAGGTTCGAAAGCGCGGCTTCCAGGCGCCTCGCGTAGCCGGCAAAGCGCGCGTCGTTCGGCAGGTTGGCCAGCAGGCGGCCGGTGATTTCCACCGACAGCCGCCGCGCATCGTCCAGCACCGCCAGGCGGGCTTCGGCTTCCTGCCGCTTGGCGTCCTCGCCGGCATGGGCGACGATGGTCGCCGCCTGCGCCTGTGCCTGCGCGACGAGGTCCTTCTTCTGGCTTTCGGCCTGCGCACGGGCTTCCTCGAGCATGGCCATCCGCTTCTGGGCGATGGCATCGCGCTCGGCTTCCAGCTTGTCCAGCGCCGCCTGGGATTGGGCCTTCAGCGCCTCGGCCTTGCGCAGGGCGTCGCCCGCCGCCGCGCGCCGCTCGGCGATGATGCCGGCGACCGGCCGGAACAGGAACCGGGCGAGGATCCAGCCGAGGATGATGACATTCACGAACTGGAACGCGAACGTCCACCAGTCAAAGGGCATGCCGGTGTCTCCCTGGCCGGGTTACTTGACGAACGGATTGGCGAACAGCAGCAGCAGCGCCACCACCAGGCAGTAGATCGCCATGGTCTCGATCATGGCGAGGCCGACGAACAGCGTGCGTGACAGGGTGCCCTCGGCTTCCGGCTGCCGAGCAATCGCATCCATGGCGGCGGCGACGGCGCGCCCCTCGGCGAGGGCGGGACCGATGGCGCCGAACGAAACGGCAAGGGCAGCGGCCAGGATACTGGCGATCTGGACGTATTCCATCAGGATTTCTCTTCGTCTTGGCTGTTGGATGAGGCGCCTTCGGAAACGGCGGCGGCGATGAACACCGTGGCGAGCACGGCAAAGATATAGGCTTGGATGGCACCGGTCAGCAGGTCCAGTGCCATCAGCGGGATCGGCACCAGCAGGCCGGCGAGCGACAGGATGATGCCGATCACGAAAACCCCGCTCATGATGTTGCCGAACAGGCGGACCATCAGCGAGAAATTGCGCGTGATCTGTTCCACAAGGTTGAGCGGGATCATGAACCAGGATGGCCGGGCGAAGGTTTTCAGGTAACCCGCCGGCCCGTTGGCGCGGATGCCGAACACGATGGTCGCCAGGAAGACCAGCAGCGCCAGCGCGGCGTCGGTTTCGAGGTAGGCCGTTGGCGGTTCGACACCCGGCACGACGGACGACCAGTTGGCGACCAGGATGAACAGGAACAGCATGCCGATCAGCCCGCGATAGGGGGCCGGATCGGCCTGGGTCGTCGCCCGGATCTGCCCGTCGACCGTATCGACGAAGAGTTCGGCTACCGCCTGCGCCGTGCCGGGGTCCCGCGTCAGCCGCCGTTTCAGCCACAGCGCCAGCACGGTCAGCAGCACCATGATCGCCCAGGTCGTCACCACGGTCGTGGTCACCGTCACCGGGCCGATCATGAAGGCGACAGGGGCGGAAAAGGGCGATTCGGTCATCCGCGTGCGCGCTCCCGCGCCAGCACCCGGTTGCGCGCCAGCACGATTCCGGCGGTTGCCGCGATCAGCGCGTGGGCGCCGGCCAGCATGGTCAGTCCCAGGAAGGCGACGAGCAGCGCCATGCGCCCCAGTTGCAGCGGAACGGCCTGCCAGTCGCCGCGCACCAGCCGGTCCGCAACACTGCCCAGGAGGCGGAAATGCAGCAGCCCGGCCAGGTAGCCGGCCGCGAACCCTGCCAGGCCGGCCAGGAACCAGAGTGGCGAGAACAGGGGCAGGTGAAGCGAGAGGTCCGTCATTTCTGTTCCTTCATCCAGCGCATGGCGAGCCAGAGGCCGATGGACGCGCCGATGGCGGTCAGCGCGCCGGTCAGGAGCATGCCCGTCCCAAGGTGCCGGTCAAGCCACCGCCCGGCCAGCATGCAGCCGAGCAGGGGCAGCACGATGATCCAGCCCAGCACGCCGACCTGGCCCAGGCGGCTGCCCAGCGATGGCTCCGGATGGCGCCGGCGCAGGTCTTCCCGGCCCGCGGCCTTGCGGGCTTCCTCGTCCAGCCGGTCCTGTTCGCTGTCCTGCTCCATCATCCGGCAAGCTCGTCCAGAAGCCGTTCCATGTCGGCATCGCCCTGGCCGCTGAGACGGCGCATGATCTGGCGGATGGCCTTGGCATGAAGCCGGGCTTCGCCGATGCGCGCTCGCGCGGCGGCCTCCTCGGTGTCGCTGCGCTCCTGCGCGATGACCGCTTCCAGCGAGGCGAGATCGTCCCCGAGGACGCCTTCGCGGCAGGCGACGCGAATGTCGCGGCCCTCTGAAACGGTCAGAACGCCGCCGCGCAGGGCACAGTAGGAAACGGTGCCGCGGCCGTCGCGCCAGCGCGCCACGCAGGCGCCGAGCACGGTCAGGAAGTCGGCGTGGCCCGGCTGGATGCCGAAATCGCCGCTGGCATCGGCGGCACGGAAGGAGACGACCCGGTCGGAGCGGAACACCACGTCCAGCGGCGTCGTGATGACGAGGGACAGCGCGGTCGGCCTCATGCGATCCTGGCCTCCGTCTTGCCGGCAGCGGGCTTCTCCTTGCGCTGGCCCTCACGCTCGCGTGCCTCGTCCATCGTGCCGATCATGTAGAGCGAGCTTTCGTCCCAGTCGTCGCATTCCCCCGCGAGGATGGCCTCGCAGCCGGAAATCGTGTCTTCCACCGGCACCGAACGCCCCTCCATGCCGGTGAAAGCGGCGGCAACGAAGAAGGGCTGGGTAAGAAAGCGCTGCAGCTTGCGGGCGCGCGACACCAGCAGGCGTTCGTCCGCACCGAGTTCCTCGACGCCGAGCAGGGCGATGACGTCGCGCAGTTCCTGGTATTCCTCGATGGTCTCGCGCACCCGGGTCGCCACCCGGGCATGGCGCTCGCCCACCACCAGCGGATCGAGCACCACCGAGGTCGTCGCGATCGGGTCGATGGCCGGGTAGAACCCTTCCGATGCAAGCTGGCGCGACAGCACCACCATGCTGTCGACATGGCCGCTGATCGCGGTGACGGCGGGATCGGTGAAATCGTCGGCGGGAACGTAGACTGCCTCGACGGCGGTCACCGCCGCTCCGCCCAGCGAGGCGATGCGCTCCTGCAGTTCCGCCACTTCCGTTTCCAGCGTCGGCTGGTAGCCCACGCGCGACGGCTTGCGGCCCAGCAGGCCGGAAACTTCCGAGCCGGCCTGGATGAAGCGGAAGACATTGTCCATCAGGAGCAGGACATTGCGCGCCTTCTCGTCGCGGAAATACTCGGCGATGGCCATGGCCGTCAGCGGCACGCGCCAGCGCGCACCCGGCGGCTCGTTCATCTGGCCATAGACGAGAACCGTTCGTTCCAGCACGCCGGATTCCCGCATTTCGTTGTACATTTCATGGCCTTCGCGGCAGCGTTCGCCGACGCCCGCGAAAACCGAGACGCCGGAATAGCTCGAAACCATGGCGTGGATCAGTTCCATCACCAGGACCGTCTTGCCCACGCCGGCGCCGCCGAACATGGCTGCCTTGCCGCCCTGAACGATGGGCGCCAGCAGGTCGATGACCTTGATGCCGGTGTTGAAGAGATCCATCGACGCGGTGCGCCGCGCGATCGGGGGCGCCGGCCGATGGATCGGATAACGGGTTGTATCGGCGATAGGGGCGCCCTTGTCGATCGGCTGTCCCGTCACGTCGATCAGCCGTCCAAGCACGCTGTCGCCCACAGGCGTGGTGATCGGCGCGCCGGTCATTGTCACTGCCGCGCCGCGGCCAAGCCCCTGGGTCGACTGGATGGCGATGGCCCTGACCGTCGAGGGATCGAGGTGCGACTGCACCTCCGCCAGGATGCTCGCGCTGCCAAGATTGATGCGCACGGCCTCGTGGATGGCGGGCAGGGCGCCTGTCACCGCGATGTCCACCACGGGCCCGCGCACCGCGTTGACCTGGCCGCGCGCCGGTTGTGCGGCCGAAGCATCGGCCATGGCTGTCAGCCTTTCTTTCGAAGGTCCGCGAAATGCTTGTCGAGATAGCCGACCCAATGGTCGAAATCCTGTTCGAGCGCGTGGACGTCCCGCTCGACCTCGCCGGCAATGGCGTCCCAGGTCGATCCTTCACCCTCGGGGAGCTTCGCCTCGACCGTCTTCGCCTTGGCATCCAGCGCGCTGGCCTTCTCCGCGTGCTCCGCCGGCAGCGATCCGCCGTGGCCGTAGAGCCCCTGCGTCTCGGCCAGACGATCCTTGATTGCCGCCAGCCGCTTGATGATTTCGTTGAGGGTCGATTGCGCAGTCATGTCATCCGCTCCCGTGCCAGGTTGCCGTCGGTTGCCCCGGTGTTCGCCATCGGCGCTTGCAGCCGGACCATCATCGAACAGGATGCCCCTGTCCTTGACCACAATCAATGTCGCCGCGGGCACGATCCGTTCCTATTGGTTGCCGGCGGGATCGGGCGTACGCTTCCGTTGCGGCGAAATTGCGCGCATCCGGAGGGCAAGCGATGCAGATTTCATTCCACGGGGCTGCCGGCGAGGTCACCGGTTCCTGCCACCTGATCGAATGCAACGGAAAGAACATTCTCGTCGATTGCGGCATGTTCCAGGGCGCCCGCGAGGCAGAGGAGGAAAACGCCGGCGAATTCGGCTTCGATCCCGGCGCCGTCGACTATCTTCTCCTGACCCATGCCCACCTCGATCATTGCGGCCGCATCCCGCTGCTGCGCAAGCGCGGCTTCGACGGCGAGATCATCACCACCGGGCCGACCCGCGAGCTCGCCCGCCTCGTCCTGCTTGATTCCGCGCAGATCCACGAGGAAGACTTCCGCCGCCGCCAGCACCATCACCACGGTGGCCGCCGCCACCGCCATGACGAGCCGCTTTATGATCTCATGGATGCCAACGCGTCCTTCGAGTGCTTCGGCCGCACCGCGACCTATGGCGAGCCGATGACGGTGGCGCCCGGCATCACGGCCACCTTCAACGATGCCGGCCACATCCTCGGCTCGGCCTGGATCCGGCTCGACCTGCTGGAGGCCGGCGAGCACCGCAGCATTGTCTTTTCCGGCGATCTCGGCAGTTCCGGGCGCCCCCTGCTGCGCGATCCCGTCCACCCCCAGCATGCCGACGTCCTGGTGACCGAGACCACCTACGGCGACCGCAACCACAAGGACCTCGGCGCCTCGCTCGACGAGTTCTATGCCGCCATCGCCGAGACCCACGACAAGGGCGGCAATGCCGTCATCCCGACCTTCGCCCTCGATCGCGCCCAGGAACTGCTCTACTTCCTGCGCGAAGGCGAGCGCACCGGCCGTATTCCGTCGGGCCTGTCGGTGTTCATGGATTCGCCCATGGCGATCACCGCGACGCAGATCTATCGACGCCATCCGGATTTCTACCGCGCCGAGGTGCGCAGCATCTTCGACCGCGGCCATGATCCCTTCTGCCCGTCCGGCCTCGTCATGGTGCGCGAAGTGGCCGAATCCGTTGCGCTCAATTCGGTTCGCGGCGCCATCATCCTGGCCGGCTCCGGCATGTGCACCGGTGGGCGCATCCGCCATCACCTCGTCCACAACATCGCCCGCAGCGATTCCAGCATCATCTTCGTCGGCTATGCCGCCGAGCACACGCTGGCGCGCCACATCGTCGACGGCGACGAGATGGTGGAGATTTTCGGCGACAACTACCCGGTTCGCGCGCGCATTCACACGATCAACGGGTTTTCGGCCCACGCCGACCGTGGCGAACTGCTGTCCTGGCAGCGCGAGGCCCATGCTGCCACGACCTATCTCGTCCATGGCGAGGAGAAGTCCATGCACGCCATGGCAAAGGCGTTGAAGGACACCGAAATTCACATGCCGCGCAAGCACCAGATGTTCATGCTGTAGGCGCCGGCATCCGCCTCACATCATGGCGGCCACGGGGCCGGCGAACAGGCCGCTGACGTCGATGGCATTGGAACCGTGGCGCACCGTGTTGCAACTGACTATCCCGGCGGCCCCGGCCTTCCGGATGGCGTCTTCCGCCCCGTCGGCGAATATGCCGTGCACGCCGATGCACCAGGGCTCGGCAAAGCCGGCCGCGCGCAGGCCCTTGATGGCGCGGACCATGGACTGGCCGCTGGAGATGATGTCGTCGACCAGCACCGGCACCCGGCCGGCGTGGGCGCTCATGTCCGGAAAGGCGATGTCGACGTCGAGATCGCCGTGGCGGGTCTTCGACAGGACGACATGCGGCGCGCCGGCAGCCTCGGCGATAGCGCCGGCCCACTGCGCGCTTTCGCTGTCCGGCCCCACGATCAGCGGCACCGAAACCTTGTCACGGATCCACGCGCCCATGGGCGCGGCGCAGTGGACCACGTGCGTCGGGATGGAATAGATCGTGCCGAGGTCATGGATACGGTGCAGGTGCGGGTCGGCGGTCACCAGCCAGTCGACCGCGGACCCGAGCAGTGTCGGGAAATAGCGCGCCGTCACCGCTTCCCCGTCATGAAAGCGGCGATCCTGGCGCATGTAGGAGAGGTAAGGCGCGACGAGCCCGACGCGTGACGCGCCGAGATCGCGGGCGGTCGCGGCGCAGAAGGCGAGCGGCAGGAACTTGCCGTCCGGCCGGTCGAGCGTGGCGACGAGGGCGATGCTGGCGCCTGCCAGGTCGGCCTGGAAACGCAGGTTGGTCTCGCCGTCGGGGAACCGGTGCCAGGACACCGGCGCGATGGCGCAGCCGGTCTCCTCGGCCAGTCTTTCCGCGAAGCCCTCGTTTCCGGGCAGGGCGACGAGCAGGCGGGTCATGCGCCGATCCTCATGATGGGGCCGTGGCTGGAAACGAAGTCCATGGCATAGCCCAGTTCGCCCTTTGCGTCGGCATGAAGCGTGAAGAGCGGCTGGCCGGCTTCCACGCTTTCACCGGTCTTCACGTGCAGTTCCAGCCCCGCGGCCTTGACCTCCGGCGCCCCGGCGAAACGAGCGGTCTTGGCCAGTTTCCGGTTGTCGATGGACAGCACCCGGCCACCGGTCTGCGCAAGAACCGGCTCCCGGAACCGGGCGGCCGGCGGTTCGCGCATGCCCCCCTGGGCGGCGCAGATGGCCTGGAACTTGGCCCAGGCGCGTCCGCTCGAGAGCGTCTCCTGCGCCATCGCGAGGCCGCTGCCCTCCGCGGCCTTGCCAGCCAGTTCGATCAGGGCGCCGGCGAGCGTAAGGGCCCGAAGGCGCAGGTCCTGCGGCGCATCCGTCTCGTTCTGCAGGACCGAAAGGACGTCGTGCGCTTCCAGCGCCGGGCCGATGCCGCGGCCCACCGGCTGGCTTCCGTCGCTGGTCAGTACGCGCATGTGCAGGCCGAAGCGGTGGGCCACCTCGCTCATGGCGTTGGAAAGCGCGGTCGCTTCCGCCTGACTGCGGATCTTGGCCGTTTCGCCTACGGGAATGTCGATGACGAGATGGGTGGAGCCGGCCGCGATCTTCTTCGACAGCACGGAGGCGATGAGCTGTCCCTGGCTGTCGAGGTCCAGCGCCCGTTCGACGCGGATCATCAGGTCGTCCGCCGGGCTGAGATCGACCGATCCGCCCCAGATGACGCAGCCGCCTTCCTGTTCGACCACCTTGCGCATCTGCGCCACGGAAAGGTCGACCGGCGCCAGTGTTTCCATCGTGTCCGCAGTGCCGGCAGGCGAGGTGATCGCCCGCGACGAGGTTTTCGGGATCACGAGCCCGCAGGCGGCCGTGATCGCGACCACGATCGGCGTCGTCCGGTTGCCGGGCAGGCCGCCGACGCAATGCTTGTCGGCGATCGTCGGCCACGGCCATGTCACTTTCTCGCCCGTGTCGACCATGGCCGCGGTCAGCGCCGCAATCTCGTCGGTGTCGAGCGGCAGCGCCGAGCAGGCGGTGATGAAGGACGACAGCTGGATGTCGGAATAGCGTCCGCCCACGATGTCGGTCAGGATGGCCATGACGTCGGCCGGCTGGAACCGCCGGCCGAAGATCTTGGCCCGGACGTGGCCCATGGAATCGACCGGCGAGGAATAGCCGACCACGACGGGATCGCCGTCGCCGGCGCCAAGCCGCGTCCACGCCTTTTCCGAAAGACCCGCTTCGCCGGGCGCCAGCAGGTCGCCCGATACCAGGTTGAGCGTGGCCGTGATGGTCCGCCCGTCCGCGGTCACGTCAAGCCGTGTATGGGCCGTGAAGCCTTCGGCCCGGCAGACGGGGCAGTCGCGGCGCATGTAGACGACCGAATCGCTCGCCGTATCGATACCGAGACGCCTGAGCGTCAGCCTGTTGTCCATGTCCGGCCCCAATCGTTCACGCAGGCAAGGGCTGTCAGCGTGCGACCGTTTCAGGACCGGGTCAAGCATTCCCGGCCGGCTGCGACAAGGTACCGGCCGGGCATCGTGTCGGCAGGGATCAGCCGAGCACCGCCTTCACCACGTCGGCGGTCTTGCCCACCACTTCGTCGGCCTCGGCGCGGCTCAGGCAGAGCGGCGGCGCGAAGCCCAGGATGTCGCCCTGCGGCATGGCCCGCCCGATCACGCCCCGCTCCAGCAGCGCGGCCGAGACGGCAGGGCCGATCTTGCGCGCGGAGTCGAAATACCGCCGCTCGTCCTTGCCCTCGATGAACTCGACGGCGCACATCATGCCTTCGCCGCGCACGTCGCCGACATGGGCATGGCCACCGATGGCGTCCTTCATGGCGGCATTGAAATAGGCGCCGGTTTCCCCGGCATTGCTGACCAGGTTCAGGCTGTCGATCAGCTTGAGATTGGCCACGCCGGCCGCCGCCCCGATCGGGTGCGCCGAATAGGTCCAGCCATGGCCGATCGGGCCGTTCTCGTCCGTGCCCTTTTCCAGCACGGCCCAGACCTTGTCCGAAACGATGGACCCCGACAAGGGCGCGTAGGCCGAGGTCAATCCCTTGGCGATGGTGATGATGTCGGGCCGGATGCCGTAGTGGGTCGAGCCGAACATCGTGCCGAGCCGCCCGAAGCCGGTCACGACCTCGTCGGCGATGAGCAGGATGTCATGCTTGTCCAGAACGGCCTGGATCGCCTCCCAGTAGCCGGCCGGTGGCGGTACGATGCCGCCGGTCCCGAGCAGCGGTTCGCCGATGAAGGCGGCGATCGTGTCGGCGCCCTCGCGCTCGATCAGCGCCTCCAGTTCGGCGGCGCAATGGGCGGAGAAGGCCTCCTCGCTCATCGTCAGGTCGGCGCGGCGGTAGTAATAGGGTGCCTCGGTGTGCAGCACCTGCGCCAGTGGCAGGTCGAACTTCTTGTGGAACAGCTCGAGCCCGGTCAGCGAACCGGTCATCAGTCCGGAGCCGTGATAGCCGCGCCAGCGCGAGATGATCTTCTTCTTCCCGGGCCGGCCAAGGATGTTGTTGTAGTACCAGACCAGCTTGATGTTGGTCTCGTTGGCATCCGAGCCGCCAAGCCCGAAATAGACCTTGGACATGTTGTCCGGCGCGCGCTCGACGACCATCTTGGCCAGCGTGATGGACGCCTCCGTGCCGTGGCCGACATAGGCATGGTAATAGGCCAGTTCCTTCGCCTGGGCGGCAATCGCCTCGGCGATCTCGGACCGTCCGTAGCCGACGTTGACGCAGTAGAGGCCGGCAAAGGCGTCGAGCAGCCGGTTGCCGTCGCGGTCCTCGATGTGCACGCCCGAACCGCCGGTCACGATGCGGTTGGGGCTTTCGCCGCGCGCATGCTGGGCAAGATGGGTGGAGGGGTGGAAGAAGTTGTCCCGGTCCCACTGGTCGAGCTGGTCGTTCTTCAGCATTGTCTTTTCCTTCCAGTTGCTGTCATGCCCAGTCGCGGCAGACATATTTGACGTCCATGAAGGCGGCCATGCCGAGGCGGGCGCCTTCGCGCCCCACGCCGGACTGTTTCATGCCGCCGAACGGAATGGGCGCGCCGGTCACCTTGGTCCGGTTTACCGCCACCATGCCGTATTGCAAGGCGCGGCTGGCCCGGTAGATGCGCCGCGGATCGCTCGTGTGCAGGTAGGCGATCAGCCCGTATTCGCTGTCGTTGGCCCGGCCGAAGGCCTCCTCCTCGGTGTCGAAGGCGGCGATCGCGGCCACCGGCCCGAAGGTCTCCTCGGTCATGATCAGGGCGTCGGCGGGCACGTCCGCCAGCACGGTCGGCTCGAAGAAGAGAGGCCCGGCGGCATGGCGTTTTCCGCCGCACAGCAGCCGCGCGCCACGCTCCAGGGCATCGGCCACCTGTTCTTCCTGCTTGGCCACGGCCTTCTCGTTCATCAGCGGCCCGATATCGGGATCCTCCATGCCGGGACCGACCGACAGTCCGGCCGTCCGGCCGGCGAGCCGGGCGCAGAAATCCTCGTAGGCGCTGCGCTCGACGAGAAACCGGTTGGCGCCGAGGCAATCCTGGCCCGACGTCGCGAATTTCGCCTTCATCGCCTCGCCGACCGCGTGATCCATGTCCGCGTCGCCGAACAGCAGGAAGGGTGCATGCCCGCCGAGTTCCATCACGATCCGCTTCACCGTGTCGGCCGACTGCCGGTACAGCAGCTTGCCGATCGCGGTGGACCCGGTGAACGACAGCGCGCGCACGCGCCGGTCGGCCGTCCAGACCGGGACGATATCGGTGGCATGACCGGTCACGACATTGAACACGCCGGGCGGAAAGCCGGCCCGCTCGGCCAGTTCAGCCAGCGCCGTGGCGCTCAGCGGCGTCTCGTGGGACGGATGGATCAGCACCGGGCACCCGGCCGCGAGTGCGGCGGCGGCCTTGCGCACGATCATCGCGTTGGGGAAATTCCACGGCGTGATAAGCGCGGCGACCCCGACGGGTTCCATCCAGACCTCCACCTCCGCGTCGGGCAGGTGCGACGTGACGCTTTCGATGTTCGGCCGCTTGGCCTCCTCGGAATAGAATTCCGCGAAGGAGGCGCCGTAATCGATCTCGCCGCGCGCTTCCGACAGCGGCTTCCCCTGTTCCAGGGTCATGACGGTGGCGAGGTCCTCGCGATGCGCGCGCATCAGGTCGAACCAGCGTTTCAGATAGGCCGCGCGGTCCTGCGGCAGCAGTCCCGACCAGCCGGCAAAGGCATCGTGCGCGGCATCGACAGCGGCCTGCGCCTCGGCCTGACCCATCGCCGCGACGCGGGCAAGGGCCGCCCCGCTGGCCGGATCTGTCACCGCGATGGTGGCGCCATCGGCCGACGAGACCCAGGCCCCGCCGACATAGGCGAAGGTGCGAAGGATCTTGGGATCGTTCAACGGGACGGGCCAATGGCCCTTGTCGTTGCCTGTCATGATGCGCCTCGCTGTGCTGGATGCCGAAGGACATCGCCAGCATAGGGGCGAAGGCGGACAGGTTTTTGCCGCAGTGATGCGCGCTGGCAGTGGTTCTTGCTGAATTCGGGGTCCGTCTCAGCGTTTTTCGCTGCGGGGCGGCGAGGGCAGCGCCGGCGGGGCATTCTTCACCGCCTTGGTGACGATGTAGCCGAAGTAGCGCTCGATCCCGACGCCGGCGTCCAGCAGCCGGTCCATCAGACGCTGGTAGGCGTCCACGTCGGCCACCACGACTTTCATCAGGTAATCGATGCCGCCACCCGTGGCCACGCATTCCGCGATCTCCGGCAGTTCGATGACGGCGGCCTCGAAACGGCGGAAGTCGGCGGCCTGGTGGTTGGCGAGCGTCACTTCCACGTGCACCTCCGTCACCGGCCCCAGCCGGCGCAGGTCCACCAGCGCGCGGTAACCGGTGATGTAGCCGGCCTTTTCCAGCT
Organism: Zhengella mangrovi; assembly: GCF_002727065.1. Classification (GTDB taxonomy): domain Bacteria; phylum Pseudomonadota; class Alphaproteobacteria; order Rhizobiales; family Rhizobiaceae; genus Zhengella; species Zhengella mangrovi. Next base: position 57,192 of record NZ_PDVP01000005.1, read on the forward strand.
TCTTCAGCCGTTCCACGCAGGGACTCGGCGACAGGTTCACCGTTTCGGCCAGCGCCACCTTGGTCATGCGCCCGTTGGCCTGCAGCGCGGCGAGGATGGCGAGGTCGTAGGCGTCCAGCTTGCTCATGCGCGGCGTGTCCGGCGGTCAGGTGGAAATGGCGGTGCCGCTGCCGGCTGCCCGTGTCACGGCCAGCGCGTGGGTCGCGATCGCGGTATCCTGCGCGCCGGTGCCGGTCAGGTCGCAGATCGTGATCTGGTCCGGCGAGGTCCGGACCTGCGCCTTGCCCGAGACGACGTCGCCCAGTTCGATCGGCGACTGCGCCGCGCCGAGGCCGGCGGCCAGCACGCTGCGCCACTCGCCAAGCGCCTCGCACTGAGAAAGCCGGTCGCAGACATAGGCGTCCGCCGCCGCGATGGCGCGCGGATCGATTTCGTTCTTGCCTGCCTGATCCGAGCCCATGGCGGTGATGTGCAGCCCCGGATGCAGCCAGTCCGCCTGCAGCACGGGATCCCGCGCCGGGGTCGTAGTGACGACGAGCTGGCTGGCGGCAACGAGCGCCGCCGGATCGTCCATGGCCTGGGCCTCCACGCCGAGCCGGGCCGTCAGGTCGCGTGCGCAGGCCGCGGCCTTGGCGCCATCGCGGCCCCAGACGAGCACCCGGCGGAAGGGCCGGACGAGATGCGCCGCTTCCATTTGCAGGCGCGCCTGCACGCCGGTGCCGATCACGCCGGCTGTCTCGACCGTCTCCGGTGCCAGGTGCCGGGCGGCAACCGCGCCGGCCGCGGCCGTGCGCACGTCGGTGAGATAGCCGTTGTCGAGGAACACGGCCTTGACCAGCCCGGTCGTGGCGTCGAGCAGAACCATCAGCCCGTTCAGGCTCGCCAGTCCCTTGGCCGGGTTGTCGAAAAAGCCCGGGCTCACCTTGATCGCGAAGCCCTCGAAGCCCGGGATCCAGGCAGTCTTCACATCGACTTCGCCATGCACCGCCGGCAGGTCCATCGACAGGATCGGCGGCATCACGACCCCGCCGCCGGCCAGCGCGGCGAACGCCTGCGAGACGACGTCGACGGCGGTGAGGTCCAGCTTGACCGCGCCGCGCAGCTCGGTCTCGGTCACGATGCGGATTTCATGCGCCATAGGCACCTCCCGAAGTCTTGAAGCCGGCCAGGTCCACCGGTTCGCCGTTGATCACCTGACGGAACTGGCCCATGTCGACGTTGCGCCCCGTGATCAGTGTCGCCACGGGACCTTTCGGCCGGCCGGCCTTGCCGCTCAGGACGGCGGCGAGCCCGACGACACTGGCGCCTTCCGCCACCATTCGGTCCTCGAAGAACAGCACCTGCATCGCGCGGTAGATCTCGTCTTCCGACACCAGGATGATGTCGTCGAGCAGGTCACGGCACAGGGCGAAGCTGTAGCGGTTGGAAAGCCCGATGCCGCCGCCCAGCGAATCCGCCAGGCTCGCCACTTCTTCCACGTCCACCGGCCTGCCGGCGGCGATGGAGGCATGCATGGCCGCGCCGCGATCCATCGTCACCCCGATCACGCGGACCGAAGGCTTGATCGCCTTGGCCGCCAGGGCCACGCCGGCGGCCAGTCCGCCACCCGACAGCGGCACCAGGATCGTAGCGATGTCGGGCCGGTCGGCCAGCATTTCCAGCGCTGCGGTTCCCTGGCCGGCGATCACCGCCTCGTGGTCGAAGGGCGGGATTTCGACGAGCCCGTCATTCGCCGCAAGCTGCTGGCTTTCGATGCCGGCCTCGTCCTGGCTGCGCCCGGCGACGTGGGTTTCAGCGCCCAGCGCTGCGATCCCTTCCACCTTGTTGGCCGGTACGAGGGTCGACATGCAGATGACCGCGCGCAGGCCGCGCCGGCGCGCCGCATAGGCCACGGCCCGGCCGTGGTTGCCGGTCGAGCAGCAGGTTACGCCCGCCGCGTCCCCTGGCAATTGCGCGATGGCATTGGCCGCGCCGCGCAGCTTGAAGGCGCCCGTCGGCTGGCAGAGTTCCAGCTTCATCAGGAACTCGCATCCGGCAACGCCTGCCATGAAGGGTGAGGGCACCATCGGCGTCTTCACCGCCATGCCGGCAATCCGGCTGGCAGCGGCCATCACGTCTGCGAGCGCAAGCGTCATGGCGAGACCCTCCCGCGAGTGCCGGGCCGGAAACGGGTCGCAAAGACACGGAAATGTCGCATCCGGAACTCCTCTGGCGCATCTTGTCGGTGTTTCTTGTCAGGGTCCGGAACCTGCGGCTGCAAAGCATCACGCGCTGCCGCGCATGTCAACTTTCCCGGTATTGTTTTTCGCCAGCCATCGGGGCTACGGTCCCAGTGTCTCGCCGCGTGGAAAGCACGGGAGGAACAACTCGAAAAACCTGGAAGGAGCGGGACATGAGCGCAATCCATCTGCCATTCGAGAAGGCCGAGTACGAGCGCCGCCTGGCCAGGGTGCGCGAGGCCATGGTCGCCCAGCAGATGGATCTCCTGTTCATCGAGGACCCGTCCAACATGGCGTGGCTGACCGGCTATGACGGCTGGTCTTTCTATGTCCACCAGGGCGTTCTGGTCTTCCTCGACGAGGACCCGATCTGGTGGGGCCGGTCGCAGGATTCCAACGGCGCCCTGCGTACCGTCTGGATGGACGATTCCCGTGTCGCCTGGTACCCGGACCACTACGTGCAGTCCACGCTCTGCCACCCGATGGAACTGCTCGCCGCCATGATCCGCGACCGCGGCTACGGCGCCAGCCGCATCGGCCTGGAATTGGAAAACTACTACTTCTCCGCCAAGGCCTTCCTGGTGTTGCAGAACGAACTGCCGGACGCGCTGCTGGCCGATGCGACCGCGCTGGTGAACTGGCAGCGCGCGGTGAAGAGCGAGCCGGAAATCGCCTTCATGCGCAAGGCGGCCCGCATTTCCGAGAAGATCATCGACTACATCGTCGAGCGCGTCGAGCCGGGGGTGAAGAAATCCGAGGTGGTCGCCGAGATCTACGGCAAGGCCATTCGCGGCACCGACGAGGACTGGGGCGACTATCCCGCCATCGTCCCGCTGCTGCCCTCCGGCTCCGACGCCGCCGCTCCGCACCTGACCTGGGACGGCCGCGTGTTTGAAAAGGACATGGCGACCTTCTTCGAGATCGCCGGCTGCTATCGCCGCTATCATGCCCCGTTCTGCCGCACGGTTTTCCTGGGCACCCCGCCCGACTATTTCCGCCGTGCCGAGGAAGCGCTGGTCGAGGGCCTCGAGGCCGGGCTCGACGCGGCACGGGCCGGCAACACCGCCGCCGATATCGCCCGCGCGCTGGCCATGCCGCTGGAACGCGCCGGCATCGAGCGTTCCGCCCGCGCGGGCTATCCGATCGGCATCTCCTATCCGCCCGACTGGGGCGAGCGCACGATCTCCATCCGCGAGGGCGACGAGACGGTGCTGGAACCGGGCATGACCTTCCACTTCATGCCGGGCCTGTGGATGAACGACTGGGGCCTGGAGATCACCGAGAGCATCCTGATCAAGGACAAGGGGCCGGCGGAATGCCTGTGCGACCGTCCGCGCCAGCTCTTCGTCAAGGAGTGATCCGGTGAGCGCGCTGGACCGCACCGTCGCCATCCTCGGTGACCTGGTCGCCTATCCCACGGTCTCCGCCGATTCCAACCTTGCGCTCATCACCTACGCCGCCGAACGCCTGGGCGATGCCGGCGCCACGATCCAGATCCACCGCGATCCATCCGGCGAGAAGGCCAATCTTTTTGCCACCATCGGGCCGGACCGGCCCGGCGGCGTGGTCCTGTCGGGTCACAGCGATGTCGTGCCGGCACTGGAGCCGGAATGGGAAAGCGATCCCTTCGCGATGCGCCAGGCCGATGGCCGCCTGCATGGCCGCGGAACCTGCGACATGAAGGGCTTCATCGCTTGCATGCTGGCTACGGCGGATACCTTCGCCGCGCGCAAGCTGGTGCGCCCGGTTCACTTTGCGCTGACCTATGACGAGGAGGTCGGCTGCCTCGGCGCCCGGCAGATGGTGCAGGATCTCGCCGCCGCCGGGATTCGTCCGGCCACCGCCATCATCGGCGAGCCGACCAGCATGCGGATGATCGAGGGCCACAAGGGCTGTTTCGAATACACCACCCGCTTCAAGGGCGTGGAAGGCCACGGTTCGGACCCGGACGCCGGCGTCAATGCCATCGAATATGCCGTGCGCTACGCCGCCCGTCTGGCCGATCTCGGCCGCGGCCTGCGCGCCGATCCGGTGGAAGGATCGCGGTTCCGCCCGCCGTTCACCACCGTCCAGATCGGCCGCATCGAGGGTGGGGCCGCACGCAATGTCATTGCCGGCGACTGCCTGATCGAATGGGAAATGCGCCCGGTGCGCCCCGGCGACGCGGGCCGGGTGAAGGACAACCTGAAACTCTTCTGCGAAGAGGTCCTGCTGCCGGAAATGCGCCGCGTCTCGCCAGATTGCTCCATCGAGACCGAGATCATCGGCGAGGTGGCGGGGCTGGAACCCGTGCCAGACAACGAGGCCCGCGACATCGTCTCCCGCCTGACGGGCGCCAACGATTGCGATGTCGTCGCCTTCGGCACCGAGGCCGGCCTGTTCCAGGAATTCGGCATGTCGGCCATCGTCTGCGGCCCCGGCTCCATCGAGCAGGCGCACAAGCCGAACGAATATGTCGAGCTGTCGCAACTCGACGCCTGCCTCGTCATGCTGGACGGACTGGCCGGCACGCTGTCGGCCTGATCGCAGGCGGCGGTTATTGCGACGCGACCCACCAGGTGTTGCCGTCGGGATCGCGAAAACCGCCGCGCAGGTCGTCATCCTCGCGCTTGCGCTCGGGCACCTGTACCGATGGTGCGTCAAACGCCATGGCCCGCTCGTAGGCGGCTGCCGCATCCTCGACATAGACGTGAAGATGCGCGTCGCCTGACCGCCAGTCCGTTGCCCCGCCACCGATCATCACCACGCTGTCGTCGATCTTGACCTCGGCATGCATCAGCGAGCCGTCGGGCCGGTCAAAGCGGCGCAACAGGGTCGCACCGAACACGTTTCCGAGGAAATTGATCAGCCCCTGGGCATCGGGGCTGACGAGATAGGGGCTGACGGACGTGTAGCCGTCCGGCTTCCAGTCGGGCATGGGCAGGGCCTCCTCGGCAAGGGTCGCTGCTTGGGGACATAGGGCGCCGCGCGGACCCGGCGACCTCCGGTCAGCGCAATCCGCCGGCCATGCGCGCCGCTTCCGGCAGGCGCCGCAGCTTCAGCATCGACACCGCGCCGAAGATCGGCCCGGGCACCAGCACGAGGAAGACCCAGCGCCAGCTTCCCGCCCAATGCGCGATCAGCGGCAGCAGCCAGATCGCCCCGATGGTGATCGCGAAGCCGACGCCCATCTGCAGCGCCAGCGCCGAGCCGACCCAGCCCGGCTCCGAAAGCTCCGTGACGGCAGCGGAGAACTGGGCACTGTCGGCGATGACGCTGACGCCCCAGATGAGCGCGACGGTCGTGAACAGCCAGGCCGGTCCTTCGAAGACAAAGCCGATGACGATCGCACAGGTGCCGGAGATGGCGAGCGCCAGCGCCGTGGTCCGGCATCGCCCGATCCGGTCGGCCAGCCAGCCGCCTGCCGCCGCGCCGGCGAAGCCGGTCGCGATCACGATGAAGGTCAGCGCCGAGGCATTGCCCCCGGCAAGCGGGTTGCCCGCCGAAATTGCGGCCTGCGCATAGGCCAGGAACCAGCCCCAGACGGCGTAGAGCTCCCACATATGGCCGAAGTAGCCGCAATTGGCCAGCATCACCGGCCGGTTGCGGACGATCTCGGCGATCTGGCCGAGGCGCGCCGGCGCGCGCGGAAACGGGTAGGGGCCTTCCTTCAGCGCGAAGGCGAAGATGAGCGTGGCGGCAAGCGCGAACCCCGAACTGGCCAGCACGACGAGCCGCCAGTCGAAACCGCCGCCGAGCGCCCGCACCAGGTGGGGCAGTGCGGAACCGACGGTCAGCGCGCCGATCATCACCCCCATGGCGAAGCCTCGCCCGGTGCGGAACCATGTCGCGATCAGCTTGACGGCCGGCGGGTAGACCCCGGCGAGCGCGACGCCGGTCACGATGCGCGCTGCGATGGCAAGAACGGTGCCGGGTTCCGTGAGCAGCAGGAGGTTGGCACCGGATGCCAGAAGCGCCGCCCCGGCCATCATCCGGCCATGCGGCCAGCGGTCGCCCAGCCCGAGAAAGGCCGACAGCAGCGCGCCGGTGACGAACCCGGCCTGGACTCCGTTGGTCAGCCAGGCAGCCGCACTGGTTCCGAGCGACCAGCGGTCGATCAGCACCGGCAGCACGGCGGTCGCGGAAAACCACGTCGTCAGCGACATCAGCGTCGCCGCGCAGATCAGCCCCAGGAACCGCCAGCGTCCCGTGTCGTCAGCCATCGCACGTCTCTCCTCCGCTCCTCCGGCATCCTTGGTCTCACGGACCGCGCGGCCGGGCAAGTCTGTCCACAAATTGGAAACGCTGCGTTCAGACCTGTTCACGATCACAAAACGCGTGATCGGCTTGCCGGCCACGAACCCGCTTCCATTCTAGTTTGCGCGGAATGCACCAGCTAACAAGGGAGAATGCTGATGACCGTACAGACTGACCGCCGCAGCCTGTTCAAGCTCGCGGGCGTGACCGCCGTGGCGCTTGCTACCCCGCAGATCATGGTTCGCAAGGCTTTCGCCGAAACCATGGCCATGCCGGCCGCCACCGCCTTCAACCAGTTCAAACTGGGTGAATTCACCGTCACCACCGTCAATGACGGCTCCACCGTCATGGAAAACCCGCAAGGGACGTTCGGCACCGATCAGTCGGTCGAAACGGTCTCGGACCTCTTGCAGGCAAATTACCTGCCGACCGAAAAACTGGTCAACGGCTTTGCCCCGACCGTCGTCAACACCGGCTCCGATATCGTCCTGTTCGACACGGGCCTCGGAGAAGGCGCCCGCGGCAAGGGCATGGGGCAACTGTCCGCCCGCATGGCCGCCGCAGGCATCAAGCCGGAGGACGTGACGGTCGTCGTGATCACGCACATGCACCCCGACCACATCGGCGGGCTTATGGAAGGCGGTAGCCCGGCCTTCCCGAACGCCCGCTACGTGACGGGACAGGCCGAGTACGATTTCTGGTCCGACAGCGCCCGTGCCGGCACGCCGGCCGAAGGCGTGCACAAGCTGGTCCAGGCCAAGGTGGTGCCGCTCGCCGACAAGATGACCTTCATTGCCGATGGCGGCGAGGTCGTACCCGGTATCACCGGTATGGCGGCACCCGGACACACCCCCGGCCACATGATCTACCGCATGGAATCGGGCGGGCGGCAACTCGTCGTCACTGCCGACACGGCCAACCACTTCATCCTGTCGCTGCAGCGCCCGGAATGGGAAGTGCGATTCGACATGGACAAGGCCACGGCGGCGAAGAGCCGCAAGATGGTGTTCGACATGATCGCCACGGACCGGCTGCCGTTCATCGGCTACCATATGCCGTTCCCCTCGGTCGGTTTCGTCGAGGCCATGGACACGGGCTACCGGTTCATTCCCGAGACCTACCAGTTCGACCTGTAGCCTGTCTTGCCCGGCCCGGCGGAAATGCTGTCCGCTCCAGGCCGTGAGAGACATGAGAAAGCCCCGGCGGCTGGCGTCCGGGGCTTTCTCTTGTGCATTCGATGATGCAGTGCAACGCATGTCTTTCCAATGTCGCAAAGACGTGGTACCAGCCAGCGCCAATCCTGAAAGGGACTCACAAGAACGAGTCGGCCTTGAACCGCATGCGGGCAAGAGCCGCCTTTTTGCTATTTGCAGGGACTGGCCATGGTGAAGATCATTGAAACTTCGACCGGCGCGACCGCGCTGACCTTTGACGACGTGCTGCTGCAGCCCGGCCATTCGGAGGTCATGCCCGGTCAGGTCGACATTCGCACAACCATCGCCGGGGACATCGACCTCAACCTGCCGATCCTCTCGGCAGCCATGGACACGGTGACCGAGAGCCGGCTTGCCATTGCCATGGCCCAGGCCGGCGGCATCGGCGTCATCCATCGCAACCTGACGCCGGAAGAGCAGGCCGAGGAGGTCCGCCAGGTCAAGAAGTTCGAAAGCGGCATGGTGGTCAACCCGGTCACCATCGGCCCGGACGCGACGCTGGCTGACGCGCAGGCGGTGATGCGCGCCCACGGCATCTCCGGCATTCCGGTGGTCGAGAACGGCGGCACCGGCGGCCATCGTACCGGCCGTCTCGTCGGCATCCTGACCAACCGCGACGTCCGCTTTGCCTCCGATCCGGGCCAGAAGGTCTATGAACTCATGACCCGGGAAAACCTGATCACGGTGAAGGAGAACGTCGACCAGGAAGAGGCCAAGCGCCTGCTGCACCAGCACCGCATCGAGAAGCTGCTGGTCGTCGATGGCGAGGGACATTGCGTCGGACTGGTGACGGTCAAGGACATCGAGAAGTCCCAGCTCAATCCCAACGCGACGAAAGACGTGCAGGGCCGCCTGCGTGCCGCGGCCGCCACCTCCGTGGGCGACGACGGCTTCGAGCGCGCCGAGCGCCTTATCGATGCCGGCGTCGACCTGCTCGTCATCGACACCGCACACGGCCATTCGCAGCGCGTGCTCGATGCCGTGACGCGGGCCAAGAAACTGTCCAATTCCGTGCGCATCCTCGCCGGCAATGTGGCCACCGCCGATGGCACCAGGGCGCTCATCGACGCGGGCGCGGACGCCGTCAAGGTCGGCATCGGCCCGGGGTCCATCTGCACCACCCGCATCGTCGCCGGCGTCGGCGTGCCGCAGCTGACCGCCATCATGGCGGCGGTCGAGGCCGCCCGGGCGCAGGGCGTCACGGTCATCGCCGACGGCGGCATCAAGTTCTCCGGCGATCTCGCCAAGGCGCTCGCCGCCGGTGCCAACGCCGCCATGGTCGGCTCCCTGCTTGCCGGAACGGACGAAAGCCCGGGCGAGGTCTACCTGCACCAGGGCCGCTCCTTCAAGGCCTACCGCGGCATGGGCTCGGTGGGCGCCATGGCCCGCGGCTCGGCCGACCGCTACTTCCAGGCCGAGGTCCGTGACACGCTGAAGCTGGTGCCGGAGGGCATCGAGGGCCAGGTTCCCTACAAGGGCCCGGTGTCGGGCGTCCTCCACCAGCTCGCCGGCGGCCTCAAGGCGGCCATGGGCTACGTCGGCGCGTCCACGCTGCCCGAGTTCAACGAGCGGGCCACCTTCGTGCGCATTTCCAACGCGGGCCTGCGCGAAAGCCATGCCCACGACGTGGCGATCACCCGCGAAAGCCCGAACTACCCCGGCGGCGCCTGAGCGCGCGCTTCCTCCGCGCCGGCACTTGCCCGGCGCGGGCCGGCCGGTCTACCTTCGTCCCGTCTTGTGACCGGCGCGGCGAAGGAAAACTCCGATGAACCAGACCCTCATCTTCTGGCCCATGCTGGCGCAGGTCGTCCTGGTCTACGGCGTCTACATCCTCATTTCCCGTCGCCGGATCGCTGCGGTCAAGGGCGGCAGCGCGGTCCCGTCGCAGTTCCGCGAAAACCAGGTCGAGCCGCCCGAAAGCCTGTTCGTGCGCAACAACCTGGCCAACCAGTACGAGCTGCCGGTCCTTTTCTACGCCTGTTGCCTGAGCTTCTACGTGACGGAAGGCGTCTCGGCGGTGCCCCTGGCACTGGCCTTCGTCTTTGCCGCCTCGCGCTATGCCCACGCCTGGATCCACATCACGACCAACCGGGTCCGCCACCGCCGGGCCATGTTCATCATGGGCTTTCTCGTCCTGGGCGCCATGTGGCTATGGTTCGCCGGCCATCTCCTCGGCCTTGTCTGACGCCGGCTGCTCCGGATAGACGCCCTTCAGGAACCAGCAATCGGTCTTGCCGATGCCTTTCAGGTCGACGGCGCCGCGATGGTTGAAGCGGAACCGTCCTTGCAGTGCCTCGGCCACGGCGCCGCTGGCTTGGATCTGGCCCGGAAACGAGTATTCTTCCAGCCGTGAGGCGATGTTCACCGTGTCGCCCCACACGTCATAGGCATACTTGCGCGTGCCGATCACTCCGGCGACGACCGGGCCGCAGTGCAGGCCGATGCGCAGTTCGATCGTCTCGCCGAGGTCGTTGCCGATCAGCCGGACCGCTTCCATCATGTCCAGCGCCATGCGCGCACAGGCAGCCACGTGGTCCGTCTGCGGGTCCGGCAGGCCGCCCGCGACCATGTAGGCGTCGCCCACCGTCTTGATCTTCTCCAGCCTGTGGCGTGCCGCCAGGTCGTCGAAGGCGGAAAAGATGCGGTTGAGAAAATTCACGGTCTCGCTGGCTGGCAGGCGTCCGGCCCGCGGCGAGAAGTCCACCACGTCGGCAAACAGGATCGTCACGGTCGACAGCCCGTCGGCGATCATGTGGTCCGGCCGCGCCTTCAGGCGCTGCGCGATGGAGCCCGGAAGGATGTTGGCCAGCAGGCGTTCCGAACGCTGGTGCTCCATTTCCAGCGCATCCTCGGCCCGCGAGGCTTCCGAGAAGGCGAACAGCACGGTGGCGTAGACGAGGAAGAAGGAGAACGGCACGGTGATGAAGAACATCACGTCGGAGAACAGCGGATCGTGCGGGATGAAGGCGGCGGGCTCGGTGAAGAGGCGTTCGGTCAGCACGAACCCGGCGAAGGCGATCAGCGTGACGGTGGCCGAGAGGCGCAGCCGGTCGGCGCCGAACACCAGCATGGACGCGGCCACGCCGGGCAGGAAATAGAAGTGAAGGCCGGAATCGCGGCCGAAGAACCACGTGTAGAGAACGGCGAACAGCAGCCAGACGATGCAGAGATGAAACCCGGCCGCCCAATCGTTCACCCGGTTCCACAGCGGCGTCACGGCGAACAGCACGATCTGCGGCGACAGCGTGAGGGCGGGAAGCCACAACCGGTTGAAATCCCAGGCCATGTAAAGGGCGATGTAGGGGATGGTCATCAGCGAGACCATGGCCGACAGCACGTTGATGACGGAGAGCCGGCGCGCGACACGGGGCGGGTAGCCCTGCGTGCCGTAGACCGCCCAGTCGCGGGCGAAACGCCACACGGCTCCGATCGGTCCCGGCAGAGCCGCTGCACGCCGGTAGACCGGAATGCCAAGGACGCCGGGATGGTCTGTCTTCTGATGTTTCAAGCTGCCATGCCCCTCTGGACGGACACACTATGGGAAGTGCTGGCCGGATTGAACTGCCCGAGGGCGCTTTTTTGACCTTAGGGTAAAAGTGTGGCGGTGCGGCTACATGGCAAGCATCCTGCCTGAACCGGGTGCCGCGCTTGCAAAAATCGGGAGCCGCCTGTAGCGAGGCGTCAGACAACAGGGCGAAACTTCATGCAGCTTGGCGGACGACTGGCAGCAGCCATCGAGATACTCGACGATATCGGCACCCGGCACCGGCCCGCGGCCGATGCACTGCGCGACTGGGGCGTATCGCATCGCTTTGCCGGTTCCGGCGACCGCGCTGCCATCGGCAACATCGTTTACGACGCCCTGCGCCTGCGTACCTCCTCCCGCTGGCGGTTCAATGCCGAGGGCGGACGTCCGGAAGCCTTCGGCGCCCTCATCACCGGCTTCGCGATGACGCCGGACGATCTGGCCGGCCGCCTGGCCGGCGACCGGTTCGCACCCGAACCGCTTTCGTCGGACGAAGTCGCGGCCTGGACCGGGCGCGATCTCGACACGGCACCGGACCATGTCCGCGCCGAATGCCCGGACTGGTGCGCACCGCTGTTCGCCGAGGCCTTCGGCGGCGACTGGATTGCCGAGGCGGCTGCCCTGGCCGGGCGGCCACCGCTCGATGTCCGGGTCAACACGATCAAGGCGTCGCCCGACAAGGTGGCCAGGGCGCTGGCGAAGGCTGGAGCCGCGCCCGTCGCGGGCCTTCCCGGCGCCCTGCGCATCGCGCCGGTGACAGGGCAGGGCCGCCATCCCAACATCACCGCCGAGCCCGCGTTCCAGAAGGGCTGGTTCGAGGTGCAGGATTGCGGCAGCCAGGCCGTCGCCACGCTGGCCGCGCCGGACGAGCCGGGCCAGGTGCTGGACCTCTGCGCCGGCGGGGGCGGCAAGACGCTGGCCTTGTCGGCCGGTTTCGGCAACAAGGGCCAGGTCCATGCCTGGGACGCCGACCGCAACCGCCTCGCGCCGATCTTCGAGCGCCTGCGCCGAGCCGGTACCCGCAATGTCCAGGTCCATGCCGCCGATGCGGACCTGTCGCCCCTGGAAGACCAGATGGATCTCGTGCTTGTCGATGCGCCCTGCACCGGGTCGGGAACCTGGCGCCGGCGCCCGGACACCAAGTGGCGGCTGGCCGAAACCTCCCTGGATGCCCGCGTCGGCGAACAGGCCGGCGTGCTGGACAATGCCGTGCGCTTCGTTCGCCCCGGCGGCCGCATTGCCTATGTCACCTGTTCGCTCTTCCCGCAGGAAAACACCCGGCAGGCGGCCGCCTTCCTGGTCAGGCACCCGGCGTTCCGCGCTCTCGATGCCATGACGGTGGCCGAAACGCGCCTGCCGGACCTGGCGTCCGCCATGCGGCCGGACGGACAAGGCGGCCTGCTGCTGACGCCGGCACGCACCGGAACCGACGGCTTCTTTTTCGCGCTGTTCGAACGCGGCGCCTGAACCGCCGGCCGGATGGGTGCGCCGGGGAACCGGATCGCCGAAACCTGCGTAGAGAGAAACAATCGAAACGCATCGGATCACGCCGTCATGTCCCGCTATCTCACGCTCCCCCTGTTCCTCTTCTTCGTGCTCGGAGGCGGTACGCTGATCGGCGTATCGTCACCGCCCGGCGAATGGTTCGCAGCCCTTGCAAAGCCGGCCTTCCAGCCGCCGAACTGGCTTTTCGCCCCGGTCTGGACCTTTCTCTACATCCTGATTGCCTTTGCCGGCTGGCGCACCTGGGAGCGCCGCGCAGAGGGGCCGGCGATGCAGATCTGGTTTGCCCAGATGGCGCTGAACTTTCTCTGGTCGCCGGTCTTCTTCACCCTGCATTACACCGGCCTGGCGCTCGTCATCGTGGTCCTGATGGCTGTGCTCATCGCCGCCTTCATCGCCGTGAGCTGGAACCGCGACCGGATCTCCGCCGTGTTGTTCGTCCCCTACCTGGCGTGGGTCGCTTTTGCCTCGCTGCTCAATGCTGCCGTCTGGTGGCTGAACTGAAGCCTGTTGCGCCGCACAAATTCCTTTGCCATGATCGGGCGCAGTGGCTGGCCGCGCGGGCCGGCAGGCGAGGGGAGGCAGTTCATGCGCATGCCGGGTGGCGATCAGGCCAATCCTGATTTCGAGACGCGGGTGCGCGAAAGCTTTGCCCGCCAGAACGCGATGGAAACCATCGGCGCGGAACTGACACGCGTGTCGCCGGGCGTCATTGAGATCGAGATGCCCTTCTCCGATCACCTCACCCAGCAGCATGGCTTCCTGCATGCTGGCGTCATCTCAACGGCACTGGATTCGGCCTGCGGCTACGCGGCCTATTCCATGATGCCGGCGGATGCCGCGATCCTGACGATCGAGTTCAAGCTCAACCTCCTGTCGCCGGGACGCGGCGAACGCTTCCTTTTCCGCGGCGAGGTCACCAAGCCGGGCCGCACGATCATGGTCACCGATGGCCGCGCCTATGCCTTCGACGATGAAGGCGAGGTCCGCCTCATCGCCACCATGACCGGAACGATGATGACCGTGCGAGGCCGCGAAGGCCTGGCCGGCTGAGCGGACGGAACGAGGGCAGGGACATGCCGCATCGCTTGCTGAAGCCCGTCGCCGGAAAGCACGTCCTCTACGTGATGGCCGCCGAGCCGGAATACGGTCCGCACCTCCAGGCGCGTTTCACACCGCTCGTCACCGGGGTCGGTCCGGTGGAGGCCGGGGTTCGCATGGGCCAGGCGCTGGCCCGGCTGGAGGCGCGCGACGCCCTGCCGGACCTTGTCGTCTGTCTCGGGTCGGCCGGTTCCGCGAGGCTGGAACAGACCGAAGTCTACCAGGCATCCTCGGTGTCCTACCGCGACATGGATGCCTCGCCGCTGGGTTTCGAAAAAGGCCATACGCCCTTTCTCGACCTTCCGCCGGTGCTGCCGCTGCCGCATCACGTGGCCGGCCTGCCCGGTGCCCGCTTGTCGACGGGTGCCAACATCGTCTCCGGCGCGGCCTATGACGCCATCGATGCCGACATGGTGGACATGGAGACCTTCGCCGTCCTGCGCGCCTGCATGGGCTATGGCGTCCCCATGGTCGGACTGCGCGGCATATCCGACGGCGCGGCGGAACTGAAGCACGTCGACGACTGGACGCAGTACCTCCATGTCATCGACGCGAAACTGGGTGACGCGGTGGACCGGCTGGAGCAGGCACTGGCCAGCGGCCTGCTGGACTGACCGCCCTGCAACCGGCCACGATCCGGACGGGTGGTTCAAGGACATGAATCATTGGGTGAGGCCATTGACCAGCTGCATGAAGTCGTGGCCAATCCGCTTGCGGATGACGATCTAAAAGTTTGATTTGACGAGCGAAACAAACCCTGGGACTCCCGCCGGAACCGGTCGTCGGAGGGGGTGATCCGCCGACGGGGCGTAATGCCGTTGCGCTGCACCAAGAATCCCATTAAAGCCTTGCCATGACACAGACAGCGCACCCCGACACCATTCTCATCATCGACTTCGGCTCCCAGGTCACGCAGCTGATTGCCCGGCGCGTGCGCGAGGCCGGCGTCTACTGCGAAATCGTGCCCTTCCAGTCGGCCGAGGCCGGCTTCGAGCGGCTGAAGCCGAAGGCGGTCATCCTCTCCGGCGGCCCGGCGTCCACCACCGAGACGGGAAGCCCGCGCGCCCCGCAGATCGTCTTCGAGTCCGGCCTGCCGGTACTCGGCATCTGTTACGGTCAGCAGACCATGTGCGAGCAGCTCGGCGGCAAGGTGGAAGGCGGCCACCACCGCGAGTTCGGCCGCGCCTACCTGGAAGTCCAGAAGCCCTGCGCGCTGTACGAGGGCGTCTGGGACCTCGGGTCCCGCCATCAGGTCTGGATGAGCCACGGCGACCGGGTGACGGCGCTTCCCGAAGGCTTCGAGGTGGTGGCGACATCGCCCAATGCGCCCTTTGCGGCCATCGCCGATGAGGCGCGCCGCTACTACGCGGTGCAGTTCCACCCGGAAGTGGTGCACACGCCGGACGGGGCGAAGCTGCTGTCGAATTTCGTTCACAAGGTTGCCGGTCTGAAAGGCGACTGGTCGATGGCGGCCTACAAGGACCAGGCCATCGCCGCCATCCGCGACCAGGTGGGCGGCGGCCGGGTGATCTGCGGGCTTTCCGGTGGCGTTGACTCCTCCGTCGCCGCGCTCCTCATCCACGAGGCGATCGGCGATCAGCTCACCTGCATCCTCGTCGACCATGGCCTGATGCGCAAGAACGAGGCGGCCGAAGTGGTGGCCATGTTCAAGGAGCACTACAACATCCCGCTCGTCCACGTGGATGCCTCCGAGACCTTCATTTCCGAGCTGGAAGGCGAAGCCGATCCGGAGAAGAAGCGCAAGACGATCGGCCGGCTCTTCATCGACGTGTTCGAGGCCGAGGCGAAGAAGCTCGGCGGTGCCGACTTCCTGGCCCAGGGTACGCTCTACCCGGACGTGATCGAGAGCGTGTCGTTCACCGGCGGCCCGTCGGTGACGATCAAGAGCCATCACAACGTCGGCGGCCTGCCGGAACGCATGAACATGAAACTGGTCGAGCCGCTGCGCGAACTCTTCAAGGACGAGGTACGCAAGCTCGGACATGAACTGGGCCTGCCGGACAGCTTCATCGGCCGCCATCCCTTTCCGGGGCCGGGCCTGGCCATCCGCTGCCCCGGCGGCGTGACGCGCGAGAAGTTGCGCATCCTGCAGGAGGCCGATGCGATCTATCTCGACGAGATCCGCAAGGCCGGCCTCTACGATGCCATCTGGCAGGCCTTCGCCGTTCTGCTCCCGGTGCAGACCGTGGGTGTCATGGGCGATGGCCGCACCTATGAATTCGTCTGTGCGCTGCGCGCCGTGACATCGGTCGACGGGATGACCGCGGATTTCTATCACTACGACATGGAATTCCTCGGCCGCGCGGCCACCCGCATCATCAACGAGGTTCGCGGCATCAACCGCGTCGTCTACGACGTGACCTCCAAGCCCCCCGGCACGATTGAGTGGGAGTGAGGAGCGTTCGGCGCGAAGCGGCGATCAATCGTGAACGATTTCACGATTGAAGCGACGAACGCGCGGAGCCATAGCGGAGCGCAGCGGGGGGCGGCGCGAAGCGGCGATCAATCGTGAACGATTTCACGATTGAAGCGACGAACGCGCGGAGCCATAGCGGAGCGCAGCGGGCGGTTCGGCGCGAAGCGACGTAAAATTCGGCCCGCCGGCCCCGGCAGACCTCAGCCCCGATCGCCCAGGTGCGCCATCACCCGCTCCGCGATCAGCGAGGATACGCGGACATTCGATTCTTCCGTGACGCCGGCGATGTGCGGTGTCAGCACGAGGTTGGGGAGCCCGGCGAAGCTCTTGGCGGCTTCCGTGGTGAGCGGCTCGGTCTCGAAGACGTCGAGCGCCCCCCCGCCGATCCGCCCGTGCCTCAAGGCGTCGGCCAGCGCGGCCTCGTCCACCACGCCGCCCCGCGCTGCATTGACCAGGATGGCGTCCTTGCGCATGCGGCCGAGCGCCGCCGCGTCGATCAGGTGCCGCGTCTGGCTTGTCAGCGGAACATGCAGGCTGATGACATCGCTTTGCGCCAGCAGGTCATCGAGCGGCAGGAGCCGCGTGCCGCCAAGGCCGGGATCACCGGCGGACACGAAGGGGTCGTGGGCAACGATCTCCATGCCGAGTGACCGGGCAAGGCGGGCCGTGTCACGGGCAATGGCGCCATGACCGACAAGGCCGAGCGTCTTTCCAGCCACCTCGCGGCCCGCGCAGTCCTGGCGCGGCCATTGCCCCGCCAGCATGGCGGCATTGGAGAACCAGGCACGACGCAGCAGCGTCATGGCCGCCGTGATGACGTATTCCGCCACGCTCAGGTTGTTGGCGCCGGTCGCCGGGTAGACGGCGATCCCGCGGCGTTCGCAGGCCGCCATGTCGATGTTGTCGAGCCCGACGCCCAGCCGGCCGACGCAGGCGAGGTCGGGCGCCGCCGCCAGCAGCGCGTCGGTCACCTGCGTCCGGTTGCGCACGATCAGGGCCTTCACGCCCGCCATCAGGCCCGGGATGTCGCCCTGCCGGTCGGCCAGGCCCGGGTCGTAGACGGTCTCGTGCCGCGCCCGCAGCATTGCCACCGCCGCCTCGTCCATGAATTCGGTGATCAGGATCATGCCCCGTGCTCCTTGCGGAAAACGAATTGCGTATGCTGGCGATAGGTCTCTCCCGGGCGCAGCACCGCCTGCGGGAAGGCCGGATGGTTGATGGCATCCGGCCAGACCTGCGGTTCCAGCGCCATGCCGGCGTGGGCGCCCATGCGGCGGCCGTCGAGCCCCGGTACGGGCACGTCGAGCGGCCCGCCGTCGTAGACCTGCAGGCCGGGTTCGGTCGTCAGGATGTCCATCGAGATGCCGGAGGCCGGGGCGCTGAGCGTCGCCACCCGGGTGAGTTCCCGGCGCCGGTCGGACAGGCAGAAATTGTGGTCGATCGACCGGGCCGCGCAGACCTCGCGCAGGCGCCGCGGCCGGCGGAGATCGAAGGCGTCGCCCTCCACCGGCGTGACCTCGCCGGTCGGGATCAGTTCGCCGTCGACCGGCAGGTAGTGGTCCGCCGCGACCTGCAGGTCATGGTCCAGGATCGTGTCGGAGCCGTCGAGGTTGAAATAGCTGTGGTGGGCGAGGTTGCACAGCGTCGGTGCGTCGCTTTGCGCCTCCAGCCGGATGTCGAGCACGCCGTCGCCCGGCAGAGACAGGACCTGCCGGATGGTCATCGCGCCGGGATAGCCCATCTCGCCATCGGCCAGCGCGATCGACAGCGTCACCCGGTCCGCCTGCGCGTCCTCCAGTGTCCAGACACGCTTGCCGATATTGCCGCTGCCGCCATGAAGGTGATGCTTGCCAAGGAAGTTGCAGTCGAGCTGGTAGTCCCGCCCGTCCAGCGCGAAGCGCCCGTCGCGGATACGGTTGGCGCAACGTCCGGCGGTCGCGCCGAAGAAGCGTGAATGGGCCAGGTAGTCTGCAAGCGTCTCGAACCCCAGAACCAGCGGTGGCTGGTGGCCGGCAAGCCGCAGGTCCTGCAGCACGGCGCCGTAGGTCAGGACGGTTGCGGCCAGCCCGCCGCCGGCGATGCGTACCGCCTCCACGACGCTGCCATCGGCCAGGGTGCCGAAGCGGTGATAGTTGCTCATGGCTGGAAACTCCGCAGGTCGACGGCCTGTCCGCTTCGCGCCGACTGCTCCGCCGCCGCGCCGACGAGAACCGACCAAAGCCCGTCCTCAGCCGTGACTTCCGGCTGTCCCTGCCCGGTGCGGACGAGGTCGAGAAAACGCTGGTGCTGGTAGAAAGTCGATCCGTGGTGGTCGCCGGCGCCGAGGATGGTCTCGTCGACCTCGATATCCTCCGCGGTTTCCACCTTGCTCGCCCGGTCCGACAGCACGATGCGCGATTTCCGCTCCCGGCCGTCCGGCGCGAAGCGGGCAGGGCCGGGCACGCAGGCGTCGATGCGCGCCTTCGGACCGGTGACCGAGACCACTTCCTGCCAGTAGGAGCCCTCGGCGAACATGCACAGGTCGAGCATGCCGCGTGCGCCGTTCTCGAAATCGACCACCACGAACGCGTTGTCGATGATGTCGGGCACGGCCCCGCCATAGCGTTCGTCGCGGTGGTTCACGTCCATGGCGCCGGAAGCGTAGACCCGGACCGGATCGCTCTTCAGTACCAGCCGCATCAGATCCCAGAAATGGCAGCATTTCTCGACCAGCGTTCCGCCCGTCCGGCTGGAGAAGCGGTTCCAGTCGCCAACCTTGACGAGGAAGGGAAAGCGGTGCTCGCGGATCGCCATCATCACCGGCTGTCCGGCGGTGCCGCCCTCCACTTCCCGGAGCAGACGCTGCATCGGCGGCATGTAGCGGTATTCCATGGCGACCCAGAGCGGCGCGCTTCGTCCGGCCTGACGGCTGACGATGTCGCGGCAATCCGCTACCGTGGTGCACATCGGCTTCTCGCAAAGTACCGGCTTGTTGGACGGCAGCACGTCGAGCAGCGCCGCGTGATGCGCGTCGTTCGGCGAGCAGATGACATAGGCGTCGCAGATGTCGGCCGTGATGAGGTCGCGATAGTCCTCGAAGACCCGGGCCGTCCCCCCCTGGGTGGCGAGCGACGACGCCCGCATGCCGGCATCCGGGTCGGCGATGCCGCTGACCGTGGCGCCGTCGAGAAGCGCCAGGTTGCGCAGGTGCTCCTGCCCCATCATGCCCGCACCGATGAAACCGTAACGCACCATGGTCAGATCTCCAGGACCGGGATAGCAAGCGCCGCCGCGACGCTCTTCAGCGCGGCGCGATGGTCGCCATAGGCCAGCGCCATGTGGTGTTCAAGGCCCGAAGCGATGATCGCGCCGAGCGCCGCGCTCGCGCCGCTGTCGAAGCGCAGCGTGCCCGAGGTGCCGGTGAAGGCCATCGGCCGCTCCAGCATCTCCGCGCCCGCCAGGATCATCTGCGTCCGCCCGAAGGCCTGCGAGACGCGCGCCAGTGTCACCCGCCCGGGCTTGAGCGCGAACTGGTAGAGCAGCGGCATCTTGCGGTTGGTGTGGATCGTCGCCTCGGCGCGCGCTCCCTCGGCCAGCATCGAGATCGGTGCCTGCCCGCAGTGCCAGACAACGGCGCTGTCGTCGGCCGTGTCGACGTCGACGAGATCGGTCAGGAAGACCGGCGCATCGGCCGCCTCCTGCAGGATCATCTGCGTCAGTGCGCCATAGACATCCGCTTCGCAGGCGCATGGCAGCCGTGCCTCGCCCATCATCGACACGGGCCCGCAGACCGCACCGCCATATTCGGTGAACGTCTCCGGCCAGCAACGGATGGCAAAGGCGTCGTACCGGCCGGCCTCGCCGATCTCGGACAGCGCGGCCTTGAGCCGCAGCGACCGGTCCAGCTCCGCCTGGTCCACCGTGTCGAGGCCGTCGAGCTGGTCGTCCGCGACAGCCCGGATGGCGCTGACCCCGTCGGCCGGAACGCCGCGTGCCGTGTCGAACAGGCGCTCCAGGCCGATCTCGTCCACGGTCACCCCGGCCAGCGCGGCCAGCTTGTCCGGCGCATAGGCACAGGTGTCGAAACCGTCCGGGTGCTGCCCGATCCGCCCGATGCGGCGTCCGCGCACGGCTTCCGCAATGGTCCGGCCCGGCTCGGACGGCGCGGGTACCGTCGCCCCGGACAGGTGCCCGGACGGCCTGCCGCCATCGATGAGGGCCGCAATATCGTCCTCCGCCACCGTCTCCGGGTCCGCGTAGAGCCAGCCGAAGGCGCGTCCGTTGAGACCCAGCGCGTGGCTGGCCAGGTTCAGCCCGCAAAAGGCGTTGAGCCGCAGCCTGCCGCCCAGCCTTGGTTCGGGAACGGCCCAGATGGCGAGGGGGACGTCGAGCGCCCGTGCTGCCTCCACGGTCATCGAGGCGTCGGTGAAGGTCACCTGCAGGATGAGCAGGCTCGAGATGCCGGCCGCGCGGAGCTCCGCGATGGCTTCCCGTGTCTGCCCGGCATCGAACAGCAGGTGGCGCGGGCCGGTGAAAGCCTGCCCCGTCGCGTCGAGGCGTGCCAGCATGGCGGCCAGTTTCTCATTGGCGAAGTCGACGTCGAACGTCGGACGGCCGAGCGGCAGAAGACCGATGGTCACGGCTCAGGCCCCCATCGGTTCGTACTGGTGCCGGAACGAGGCGTCGTCCGGCGCAAACTGTGCGCCTGACGGACCGTAGCAGGGGTGGCTGCGCCAGTCGCGCGCCGAAGCATCGGCGAGGGCGGAGATCTCCTTCATGTAGTCGACCGATCCGGTCTCCAGATCGGCGGTGATCGCGGCCCAGTCCGGGTAGTGGTTGAAGGCGTCGAGCCAGATGGCGCGCCCGGCCAGGAAGCCCGATGCCCCGGCCTTGAAGGCATGGGCCAGCACGTTGCGGAATTCCGCCTTGCCCGCGCCTGCCGACAGCATCACCCACGGCCGTCCGGCCAGCCGGCCCATCTCGTCGAACAGCGCCTGCACCTCGGCCGAACCGTCGGCCTCCGCCGCGTTCACCGGGCTTTCCAGCTTGAAGACGTCGATGCCGAAGTCCGGATGGGCGAAAGCCTCGACCGAAGCGAGCACGTGATCGGCCTTCTTGGACGCCATCTCGACGTATTCGGTCGTGTGATGGGTGTCCGACGGCAGGGGATAGACCAGCAGTTCGAACAGGAAGGGAATGTCGAAACGGGCGCAATCCTCGCCAATCCGCTTGACATAGTCCTTCTGCGCCTCGCAGACGTCCGGCGCGGCGTCGGGCCGGTACCAGGCCAGCACCTTGACCGCGTCTCCGCCCATGCGCTTGATCTTGTCCACCGACCAGTCGTCGATGCTGGCCGAAAGCCGCCCGCCCGGCGTCTCGCGGAACAGCGAATCCTCCAGCGTCACGATCAGCCCCTTGTCAGGCGACAGGCAGTCGATCCCGTGCGGAACCGCATAATGCGGATCGAGCAGCATGGCCGTGCTGTCGGCCTGCAACTTTTCCACCAGCAGCCGCTTGAAGCGGGCGACCTCGCCCCAGGGCGCCTCGTCGACACCCAGATGGGCGGCAATCGGCTGCTTGATGGGCGGGCGCTGGTCCACGGCGGTCATCTTGAAGAGGCCGTTGGCATCGGCCATGCGGCGCATGCCCCACAGCTTGCCGGGTGTCAGTTGCATCGCTGGTTCTCCTTCAGGAAGGTCTCGGTTGCCGCGCGGTCCGGGCAACCCTTTCGTCCGCCGAAGGCAAGGCATTTGAGCGTTGCCGTGGCGTTGGCATGGATGATGGCCTGGTGCTCTTGGGCACCCTCAGCCAGCAGCAAGGCAAAGGCGCCGTGCCAGATGTCGCCGGCGCCGAGCGTGTCGACCGGCTGGATGGCGAAGGCCGGCACGTGGGCGAGCGTGTCCCCGTCGAGGTACAGCACGCCCCGGGCGCCATCGGTGACGCATACCCAGGCGTCCGTTTCGCCGCGGGCAAGCCGCAGCGCGTCGGCCGGCGCCGCGCCGGGCGCCAGGTCGGCCAGGCCCTGCATGGAAAAGGCGATGTGGCTTGCGTCGGCGAGGTTGTCCGGTGTCACCGGCGCCTCGGCATCCACGATCCCCGGAATGCCGGCGGCCCTTGCCAGGCCGAGCACCTTGCGCGTCAGGGCCGGCCAGCGGTTGTCGGTCAGCACCGCCTGGGCATCCCGCGTATCGGTCAGCCAGTCGACCGATTCGGTCAGGCCGCGGCCACGGAAATTCATGATCTGGCGTTCGCCCGCGCCATCGACATAGATCGAGGAAAAGGACGACATGCCGCCCGGCGCCCGGCGGACGAGATGCGTGTCCACCCCTTCCGCTGCGAGGTCGGCCAGGATCAGGTCGCCGACCGGGTCGTCGCCGAGCCGGGCAGCCAGCAGCGCCTCGCCGCCCTGGCGGGCAATGGCCACGGCGGCATTGGCCGCGCAGCCGCCGCCCGCCACCCCGGCATCCCGGGCCCGGTACTTTTCCGCCCCGGTCGGCATCTCGTCGACCTGGAAGATGAAATCGGCAACGGCCATGCCGGCCACGAGAACCCGGCCCATCAGTCCACCCCCAGTCCGCTGGGAACGCGCGCGGGTTTGCCCAGCCGCCCCTTGACCGAGGCGGTTCCCGTCAGCGACTCGAGGAATGCCACCAGGCTTTCGATCTCGTCCTCGCCTAGCCGCATCGGCCGGATATCGATGCGCGAAGCCAGCCGGTCCCGTTCGCGGCTGTCGGAAAAGGCGATGAAGTCGACAGGCGCCAGCCACGGCACGTCCGGCAGCACCGCTTCTGTTGTCGGCCATTTCCGGAAACAGCCGAGCGGGTCGAGGTGGTGTTCGATCATACCCCGGAGCGTCCGGTAGGCGCCATTGTGCCCGTAGGGCGCGGTCAGGGCCACGTTGCGCAGCGACGGCGTGCGGAAGCGGTAGGCGTCCTCGAGCCGGTCGCTGATGCCCATGCGGCCGACGTCGCGCACGTATGGGTCGTGGCGTCGCGTCCGCCCCGGACCGAAATGGGGCAGGGCAAGGGCGTGGAAATCCTGGTCGGTGAAGAGCTTGCCGGAGTGGCAGGCGGCGCAGTCCGCCTTGCCGAAGAACAGCCGCAGCCCGGCCTGCTGGCGAGCGTCGAGCGCCTTTTCGTCACCCGCCAGCCAGCGGTCGAAGGGGCTGTCGTAGGACATCCATTCGAAGCCTTCGAAGGCCGCGATGGCATTGGCAATGTGGACGATCGTCACGTCCGATGGGGTCGAGACGTCGTCGAAGGCCTCCACGAAGAGCTTGCCGTATTCGGGAATGACGCGCACCCGCTTGGCCAGGATCGGCCAGACATTGTCGATCCGGTCATAGGCCGCGCCGGCGACCTGGTTTTCCTTCGGATCGCCCGCCATCTCGAACTGCGCGGCGAGCGGGAACAGGGCCTGCGCGGCAAGCACGGAATCGAGGCCCCGGGGCAGCCATTCCTCGGCCGGCGTGTTGAACCCGTTGCCGTACAGATCGGAGACGCTCACCCGCCCGTCATGGAACATCACGTTGACCGACCGGGCGCCGAGGTTCCACAGGCCGGGGGCGTTGCGCGGGATGCGCTTGCGGATGCGGCTGTCGCCCGTACCCGGCGTCCGCTCCGGGCCGACGCCGGCGCCGCCTTCGCCGATGCCGAGCGACAGCCCGTCACCGGTTCCGAACGCCGTGCTGTGGCAGGTGCCGCAGGAGATGTTGCGGTTGCCCGACAGGATCGGGTCGTAGAAAAGCAGTTGGCCGAGCCTTGCTTTCAGCAGGTCAAATCGGGGAAAGTCCTCCGGGCCGAGGGGCGCTGGCAGCGACGCGTTCCCGGCAAACGCGAGATGCAGCGGCGCGACGACCGAGAGAACGGCCAGGGGGAAACGGAAACCATGCGCGGGACGGTGTTGACGATGGCCCTGGCGATGATGCTGGCGCCGGCGGCGGCGCGGGCGGATATCGAGGCCGCGCGCGACCTGATGGAGCAGAACCGCTTTGCCGAGGCGATGCAGGAACTGCGCCCCGCGGCACGGTCGGGCAATGCCGACGCCGAGGAACTGATCGGCGTCATGTATGCCATGGGCCTCGGCGTCGAGCGCGACGACCGCCGTGCCTTCGAATGGTATCTCCGCGCGGCGATGAAGGGACATGCCGGCGCCCAGTCGGGAATCGGCTGGTACTACGAGACCGGGCGCGGCCTTCCCGCGCCCGACCTGGTGCGCGCCTACACCTGGTATGTACTGTCCGCCATCGGTGGCGACCCCGACGCCGCGATCTCGCAGGAAGAGGTTGTGAAGAAGATGACCAGGGATGAGATCGACGAGGCGCATGTTCTGATCGACGATTATCGCAAGTGGCTCTATCCGTTCCGCTAGCAGGCGGTCCGGAAAAAAAGCGGGGCACGCCGGCGAATGCCGACGCACCCCGCGGGGAGGTTACTTGGTGTCTTCTGCGCGGGCTGCGTTGATTTCCGTTTCCGCCTTGGCGACGGCATCGGTCAGCGCGGTGAAGACCTCGTCGCCACCCTTCACGTTGGCCTTGAACCAGTCGTAGACCGGCGCGGCGGCCTTCTTGAACTCGGCCTTCTCGTCGGGGGTCGGCACGTAGAGATCACCGCCCTCGGCGACGAAGTCCTGGTAGGCCTGGATTGACTTGCGCTTCGGCGATGCGAAGGTCGCCTGCTGCAGCTCCGCGAAACCGTCGACCACGACGCGGCGCAGGTCTTCCGGCATTGCCATGAACTTGTCGTTCGACATCCACCACAGCGCGCCCATGTAGGCATGGCCGTCGAGCGTCAGGTACTTCAGGCCGGCGTCGGGAAACTTCATGCCCATGATGTCGGTGATGCCGTTCTTCGATCCTTCGACGACGCCGGTCTGCAGCGACGTGAACAGTTCCGGCCACGGGATCGGCGTCGGCGAGGCGCCCATTGCCTTGACCAGTTCCTGCGGCAGGTCGGCGACGACGGTGCGGATCTTCAGGCCCTTGAGGTCTTCCGGCTTGCTGACGCGGCGCTTGGTGTTGGCGAAATTGCGCCAGCCGCCCGTGTTGCCGATGGTCATCAGGCGGATCTTGTTGTCCGAATCGGCCAGCGCCATCGCCCGGAGCTTGCGCACGAAATCGCCGGACAGCACGTCTTCGGCGATCCGGTCATCGGCCATCAGGTAGGGAAGGTCGAGCACCTGCACGTAGGGGAAGATGCCGGCCGCGCCGCCCGAGGTGGAGATGTAGACATCGATGGAGCCGTCGGCGACGCCCTGAAGGCACTCCGCGCCCTTCGAGCACAGCTGCGTGCCGATGAACAGTTCGACCGCGATCTTGCCGTTCGAAGCCGATTCGACATAGTTCTTGAACACCACGAGGCCGTCGTAGTCCTCGTCGTTCTCGTTGGAATTCGCGGTCGCCCGGATAGTGTAGTCGGCGGCTGCCGCTGCCAGCGGTGCACTCACCAGCATGGCTGCTGCCAGCAGCGATTTCATGGCGGTCTTGAGCATGGTTTCCTCCTTCGTTTTTCCTCTGGATTGTCTTACTTGATGAAGCCGGCCAGCGTCGGCACGGTCATGGAGATGGCCGGGAAATAGGTGATCAGGAAGATCACCAGCACTTCCACGGCGAGGAAGGGCAGGATGGCGCGCGAGATCGTCTCCACCTTCTCGCCGGAGACCGACGAGGCGACGAATAGCACCAGTCCCATGGGTGGCGTGGCCAGCCCGACGGTCAGGTTCACCGACATGATGATGGCGAAATGCACCGGGTGAACGCCGATCTGGATGAAGATCGGCGCCAGGATCGGGCCGAGGATGATGATCGCCGGCCCGGCATCCAGGAACATCCCGACGATGAACAGCAGCAGGTTGATCAGGAACAGCAGGACCAGCGGATCATCGCTGAGCGCGAGGATGGACGAGGCCAGGTGCTCCGGCGCATGGCTGAGGCTGACCACGGTCTTGAAGGCGACGGCCGCGCCCACCAGCAGCAGCACGGTCGAGGCGCCGAGCGCCGACTTGGTCAGGATGCCCGGCAGGTCCGACAGCTTCATCGAGCGCAACACGAAGAACGAGACGATCAGCGCATAGGCGACAGCCGCCGCCGAGGCTTCCGTCGGCGTGAAGACGCCGACGAGGATGCCGCCGAGGATGATGATCGGTGCCTGAAGCGGTGCGACGGCCTTCTTGCAGACGATGCGGAAATCGCGCGACGCGCGGCGCCGTGCCCACAGGAGGATGCCGTGCGCCACGAGCAGGAAGACGGCAAACAGCACCCAGCCGGCAAGCCCGCTGAGGGCGGTCGTGCCCTCGTTGTCGGTCAGCTCGGCCGCGGCCCAGAAGGGCGCCAGGACCGCGTAGAGGCCGTAGAGCAGGCCGGCAATGTTGATGCGCAGCAGGATGAAGGACACCCAGTCTTCCAGGGCGGAAATCTCCTGGTTGCGCTTCACGATGCGCTCGGCCTTGGGCAGGTCGTAGCGGTCGGCCATCAGCCGCACCACCACCATCAGCCCGACGCCCACCAGCAGGCCCGGCACGATGCCGGCCAGGAACAGGGCGGCGACGCTCTCGCCCATGACATAGGCGTAGATGATCATGATGCCCGAGGGCGGGATGATCGGGCCGATCACCGAGCTGGCGGCGGTGACGGCGGCCGCGAATTTCCGCGTGTAGCCGTTGCGCTCCATGGCCGGGATGAGGGTCGAGCCCAGCGCCGAGGTGTCGGCCACGGCCGAGCCGGAAAGCCCGGCGAACAGGATCGACGAGAGGATGTTGACATGCGCCAGTCCGCCTCGCAGGTGCCCCATCAGCGCTTGCGAGAAATCGACCAGGCGGCCGGTGATGCCGCCCCTGTTCATCAGTTCGCCGGCGAGCATGAAGAAGGGCAGGGCCATCAGCGGAAAGCTGTCCATGCCGTTGTAGAGGTTGCGGTAGAGGAGCGCCATGTCGCGCTCCTGTCCGTTGAGCCAGAGCAGCAGGCCGGGCGCGAACATCAATGCGAAGAAGACCGGGAGACCGATCATCAGCAGGACGAGGAAGAGGGGCAGGAACCAGACAAGCATCATTCGGACCCCGCAACGGCGAAATGGAGGGGTTCAGGCTCCGGCAGCGGCCGGTCCGGCTTCATGACGCCGATCACGTGGCGCAGCAGCAGTTCCAGGTTCACCGGGATCATCAGCACCATGCAGGCCAGCAGCGAACCGTACATGTAGCGCAGCTTCACGCGAACGACCTCGAAGCCGATGAGATCGAGCGGCAGCTTGAGCGACGAGGAATCGAAGTTCCCGCCGAAACCCATCGTGTGATCCCAGCCGAACTTGACCGCGACGGCGATCACGCAGAGCGACACCAGCAGGATGGCGGTCACCAGCAGGTGGGACGCCGCGCCCTTCAGCGCGTGCGGCACCATTTCGATGGCGACGAAGCCGCCATGGCGATAGGCGAGCGGCGCGATCAGCCCCGTCATCCAGAGCATCAGGAAGCGCGCGGCCTCGTCGGGCCACGGCAACGCGTTGTTCAGGACGTAGCGGAAGAAAATTTGCGCCAGGATCACGGCGACCATCAGCGCGAGGCTGATCCAGGCCACCGTCCGGCCGATGCGCAGCACCCGGTCGTTGAACGCCACGAGTACCTTCAGCGCGATGATCAATGCGTTGACCATGATCCTCC
The DNA here is from genome assembly GCF_002727065.1 of Zhengella mangrovi. Taxonomy (GTDB): domain Bacteria; phylum Pseudomonadota; class Alphaproteobacteria; order Rhizobiales; family Rhizobiaceae; genus Zhengella; species Zhengella mangrovi. The sequence goes on from NZ_PDVP01000005.1 coordinate 85,056, forward strand.
CCAGGCATGGCTTGCGCGTTTTTATGCGCGTTATTTTCGTTATGGTCTCGCAAACGAAAATCGCTGTCAAGGGAGGGAATGACGAATCGTCAGGCCTGACCGGCTTCCACCAGTTCCACTTCGTGGGTCTGGCAGAGCGCGCGCAGCGCCGGTGCGGCAAACCGGTCGGTCACGAGCGTGTGCACCTTGCCGAGCTGGTCGATGCAGACCGGCGCGGAACGTCCGAACTTGGAACTGTCGGCAGCGAGGATGACGTGCTTGGCGCTGTCGATCATGGCCCGCGTGACGTGGACTTCCGCCAGGTCGAAATCGAGCAAAGTCCCCTTTTCGTCGATCGCCGCGGCACCGATCACCGCGATGTCGGCGCGAAACTGGCGGATGAAATCGACCGAGGATTCACCGAGGATCGTGCCGTCCGACCGCCGCAGAACGCCGCCGGGCACCAGCACTTCAATGCCCGGAAATCCTCGTAAATCATTGGCAATGTTGACATTGTCGATCAGAATCTTGAGCCCGGCATGGTTCTTCATGGCGCTCGCGACGGCCGCGGTCGTCGTGCCGCTGTTGATCATCACCATCGTGCGGTCGGGGATCCGCGCCGCGACAGCCGCGCCGATCGCTTCCTTCTGTTCCGCCGCCACGGTGCGCCGGATGTCGAAGCCGGTGTATTCCACGCCCGCCGGCAGCGACGCGCCGCCGTGAAAGCGCATCACCTCGCCGCTCTCGGCGAGGATCTGCAAGTCCCGGCGGATCGTCTGCGGGGTGGTGGCGAAGGCTTCCGAGAGATCCTCGACGAACACGCGTCCGGCCTGCCGGATCTGGTTGAGAATGGCGATCTGTCGCGGATTGAGGGCCTGGGTCATGGCAATGGAAAAGGTCCGGGTGCGTTTTCGCTTTCATTTTAACAAGCGAAATGAAAATGAAAAGCACCCGGCTTGCCGGGCATGGCAAGCCGCCGGATTTTCAGGCGCCGAAGACGGTGTCAGCGCAGCACGTGGACCGAGCAGGGCGCATGCCGGACGATGCGCGCCGCCGTCGAACCGAGCAGGAAGTCGCGCAGGCCCGGCTTGTGCGAGGCCACCACGATGCAGTCGGCGCCGATCGTCCCGGCATAGTCGGCGAGCGATTGGCCGGCGTGGCCGTCGATCACCACCGGCGTGACGCCCGGATGGCTGGCGAGGCGCTCGCGCAGGCTCTCTTCCATCTGCTCGCGCGCCTTCTTCATGTCCTCTTCCGCGATGTAGAAGCGCACCGATCCCTGCAGCGGCTCGGCGACATGGACGGCCAGGATTTCCGCGTCGTCGTCGCCGAGCGCCCTTGCGGTCCGGAGCGCCCGGTCGGCGATGCCATGTTCGAGCGAAAGTCCGACGATGATCTTCTTGTACATGGTCGCATCCTCTATCCTGTTGTGGTCTGCGGGGCCGGACCCAGCGAGCCGCGCATGCGCAGCTCGACGTCGATCTCGACACGTCGCCTGGCCTGTTCCCCGGCGATGAGCTGCAACAGCAGTTGCGCCGCCGCGGTCCCCATGCGCCGGTGCGGGACGTGGATCGTCGTCAGGGCAGGGGTCACGAAACTGGCGATGTCGATGTCGTCGAAGCCGGTGATCGAGACGTCTTCGGGAACCGCAAGCCCCATGGCCTTGGCACGCTTGATCGCGCCGACGGCCAGCACATCGTTGCCGCAGATGACAGCGGTCGGCCGCGGGCTGTGCTGCATGAGCGCCTCGAAGGCGCGGCTGCCGTCCTCGAAGGAATAGGGGGCCTCGATGACCGGCAGGGCGTCGGCGTCGAGGCCGGCGTCGCGAAGGGCGTTCCTGACACCGCGGACGCGGTCGGCTGCACGGTCGTTCATCGCGGTCACACCGGCGATCATCCCGATCTCGCGATGCCCCATCTCGAGGACCTTGCGGGTGATCCGCGCCGCGGCGTCCGCGTTGTCGAACCCGACGAAGGGGTCGTCGCCAGCCCCCAGGTTCCAGGCCAGGACGAACGGCATCCCGCGCCGCTTCAGCAGGTCGTAGGTCGATGCCGGCCGCGCTGCGCCGATCAGCAGCAATCCGTCCGCGCCCCGGCCGATGAGGGTCTGGATCTGCTGGGCTTCCTGCTCCGGGTCGTAGCCCGAACTGGCCACGAGAAGGGTGACACCGGCGCCCGTCAGCGCTTCCTGGAACGCCTGGATGCCACGCGCGAAAATGGCGTTCTCCATGGTCGGGATCACGGCGCCGACCGTATTGGTCCGCCGCGAGGCGAGCGCCCTGCCGCTGAAATCCGGCGTGTAGCCGAGTTCCTCGACCGCGCGCAGCACCCGCTCGCGGGTCGCCTGCACCACGAGGCCCGGTTCGTTCAGGCAGCGGGACACCGTCGCCGTCGAAACGCCGGCCACGCGGGCAACATCGCTCAGGGTGGGTCTCGGACTGTCTTTCATCTCACCGGGCCAGCGTTTCCACAGGGCAAAGCCTAATGGACAGTTTGTTTCATGTAAACGCTTGCATTTGCCAATGTAAGCGCTTACAAGGCGATTATCACGAATGATTTGGGAGGAAATCATGCGCGGGTTCGATCGCTATGCCATGGCTGGCGCCGTTGGCCTGTTCGCCGTCTTCCTCCTCAACGTCACGCTCGGGGCCGCGCGCTTTGGCGCGTTTCTGAGTGATGTTGGCGAGATGCTCGTGCTTTTCGGGTGCTGCATCTTTTTCGTGATTGCGATCCTTGGTCTCGAGCGCCGGGCGCGCGAGGCGGGCAGGGAAGTTTCCAAACAGGGAGGAGAAACCTGATGAGCGAGAATTCGCGAGACACGCTGGAATCGGCCGAACGGCGCAATTTCCTGAAGCTGAGCGGCATGGGTGCCTTTACGGCGGCCATGGTTGCCGGCGCTGCGGGCACCTTGTGGTCGGAAGAGGCGGCCGCGCAGACGGCCAAGGAAGAGCGGGAGCGGGAGGCTGCCGCCGCGCACACGATGACGATCGCCACGGCCTATGTCCTGGGCGCCTCGCGCAGCTACCCGATCATGCAGCTCGATCTCAAGGAGAACATCCAGAACGCCACCAACGGCAAGGTCTACGTCAAGCTGGCACCGGGCGGCCAGCTCGGTGCCGGTGGCGCCCTGGTGCAGAAGGTGCAGGCGGGAACCATCCAGGGCGCGCAGCATTCGCTGTCGAACTTCGCGCCCTTCGCCAGCGCCGTCGACCTGATCAACCTGCCGTACCTGTGCGGCGCCAATCAGCGCTTCGTCAACCTCGTCAATTCCGACGCCTGGAAGTCCGAGGTCCATCCGAAGGTCGAGGCGGCCGGGTTCAAGGCCCTCTTCTACGTAGTGATCGATCCGCGTGTCGTCGCGGTGCGCAAGGGTGGCAATGCCGTCATCACGCCTGCCGACCTGTCGGGCGTCAAGTTCCGCGTGCCGGGATCGGCCATGCTGCAGCAGTATTACCGCATGGTCGGCGCCAATCCGACGCCGGTGGCCTGGGGCGAAACCCCGTCGGCCATCAAGCAGGGTGTCGCCGATGCGCTCGACCCCTCGGTCGGTGCTCTCTATGTCTTCGGTTTCAAGGACATCCTGAGCCACGTCACCTTCACCCAGGCCGTGCCGGACAGCCAAGTCTACTCGATCAACCTGGAGTGGTTCAACGGACTGCCTGCCGACGTGAAGGAAGGCATCGAGTTCGCTGGCGAGATCACTGCCCAGCAGAACCTCGCCAAGGTTCCGGCCGCGCGCGCCTATGCCATGTCGGAACTCACCAAGGCCGGCGTGGAATTCCACGCGCTCAACGACGACCAGCTTGCACAGTGGAAGGACGCCGGTGGCTACCAGCGGTCCGAGTGGGACAAGTTCAAGGTCGACCTGGCCGGCTCGATGGAGACCTTCGCGAAGCTGGAAGAGGCGGCCGGCACCATGGGCCGCTACTACGTCCACGACGCCTGAGGCGCATCACTCCGCGGGCCGGCCGGCGGCCGGTCCGCATCGTTTCTGAAACACGCACCAACCGGTTGTTGCGGGTCGCGCCTGGCGTGATCTGGACGGGGAGGGACAAGTCGTGCCTGGATTATTCGACGCGCTGAACCGGAATGCCGAGCGATGGGCGCTGCTGGTTTTCTACACCATGCTGGTCGTGACCATGTTCATCGAGGTCATCCGGCGGGAAGTGTTCGCCTATTCCTCCATCTGGGGTGAGGAAATCGTGCGCTATTCCTTCATCTACCTGGCCTGGATCGGCGCGGCGGCGGCCGTCAAGGAACGCGGCCACATCCGCATAGACGTTCTGATGCACTATGTCGGGCCGCGCGCCAAGGCCGCGCTCTACATGTTCGGCGATCTCGTCATGCTCGCCGTCGCCCTGGTCGCCCTCTACTGGTCGTTCGAGACCGTCATGGTCTCCGCCCGCTTCGGCTCCGTCAGCCACGGCCTTCGCGTCTCCATGGTCTGGTTCCTGGCGGCCGTTCCGCTGGGCTTCACGCTGGTGACCTTCCGCCTCCTGCAGTCGCTGTTCCGCGACCTGCGCGACCTTCGTCACGGACGTCCCGTGTACGAGGGCGACAAGCTGTTCGATTGAGGGGAGGTCCGTCATGCTCTGGAACCAGTTGCAGAACCAGGCCGTCGAACTCGGCTGGGATTTCTACGGTCCCGTTCTCATCTTCGTCGGCCTCGTCACGCTGGCCGTGCCGGTCTGGGCCGCCATCGGCGCCGCCGCTATCGCAATGCTGGTCTTTTCCCAGGCCTTGCCGCTCAGCCTCGTCGGCGAAAGCCTGTTCGACGGAATCGATGCCTTCGCGCTGACCGCCGTGCCGCTGTTCATCCTCACCGGTGACGTGCTGGTCCGCACCGGCCTGTCGCGGAAATTCCTCGACGTGGCCGAGGCGCTGACCTGCTGGACCAAGGGCGGCTTCGGCTCCGCCACGGTGCTGGTCTGCGGCATGTTCTCCGCCATCTCCGGGTCCGACGCTGCCGGCGCCGCCGCGGTCGGCCGGATGACCATCGACCGGCTGGTGGAGTCGGGTTATCCGCGCCCCTATGCCTGTGCGCTCGTCGCCGCCGGCGCCTGTACCGGCATCCTCATTCCGCCGTCGATCGCCTACATCATCATCGGTCTCGTGCTCGGCATCTCGGCCTCCACGCTGTTCATGGCGGCCCTGATCCCGGGCATTGCCATCCTGTTGTCGATCCTGGCGACCAACATCGTCATGAACCGTCTCTACGCCTGGGAAGGCGGCGAGCCCATGACGATGAGCGAATGGCTGGGCCAGCTCGGCCGCGCGCTCAAGTCCGGCTGGTATGCCTTCATCGTTCCGGGCATCATCTTCTACGGCATCTTCTCCGGGCGCCTCACGCCCACCGAGGCAGGCGCCACCGCCGTGATCGTCACCATGATCATGGGCTTCATCCTGGGAACGCTGAAACTGTCGGACTTTCCGTCCATGCTGGTCAGCTCCGCCAAGGTCAACGGCGTCATCCTGCCGATCATCGCCTTCTCGCTGCCGCTGGCGCAGGCGCTCGCCATCCTCGGCGTGCCGCAGGGTTTTGTCTTCTCGGTCACCTCGCTCACCGACGACCCGACGATCCTCATCCTGCTGATGATCATGATCCTCATCGCCGCCGGCTGCGTCATGGAGACGACGCCCAACATCGTCATCCTTGCGCCGATCCTCAAGCCGCTCGCCGACAACATCGGCATGAACGAAATCCAGTTCTGCGTCATGATGATCACCGCGCTGGGTGTCGGCTTCATCACGCCGCCGCTCGGCCTGAACCTCTTCGTCGTTTCCGGCCTCACCGGTGAATCGATCCTCAAGATCGCCGCCCGGGCCGTCCCCTTCGTTTTCTTCATGCTGATCGTCGTTCTCGTGATCGCCTATGTGCCGGCGCTGTCGACGGTCATGCTGCCGGATGCCTTTAAGTAGGAGTTGCTCCCATGTCTCGCAGATATCTCAAGAAAGCCGACCTGACGCCGTCCAGCGGTGCCGGCGACGTGCGCGAAACCGTCCAGTCCATGCTCGACGACATCGAGGCGCGCGGCGACGCGGCGGCGATGGAATATGCTGCCCGGCTGGACCGCTACGACGGTCCGGTCAAGCTGTCGCGCGCCGATATCGATGCCGCGATCGCCAAGGTTCCCGAGAAGCTGAAGCAGGACATCCGGTTCGCCCATGACAACGTCCGCCGCTTTGCCGAGGCGCAGAAGGAAACGCTGAGCGAGTTCGAGATCGAGGTCGTGCCCGGCCTGGTCGCCGGCCAGAAGAGCATCCCCGTGCGCGGCGCCGGCTGCTACATCCCCGGTGGCCGCTACAGCCACATCGCCTCCGCCATCATGACCGTCACCACGGCCAAGGTCGCCGGCTGCGGCTCCATCGTCGCCTGTTCGCCGCCGCGCCCGGAGGTGGGCATCGCCCCGGCCATCATCTATGCCGCCGACTTGTGCGGCGCCGACACCATCCTTGCCATGGGCGGCGTGCAGGGCGTGGCCGCCATGGCCTTCGGCCTTTTCGGCCTGCCCAAGGCCGACATCCTGGTCGGTCCCGGCAACCAGTTCGTCGCCGAGGCCAAGCGCATCCTCTTCGGCCGCGTTGGCATCGACATGTTCGCCGGCCCCACCGACAGCCTCATCCTGGCCGATGCGACGGCCGATCCCGAGGTCGTCGCCGCCGATCTCGTCGGCCAGGCCGAGCACGGCTACAACTCGCCAGTCTGGCTGGTCACCGATGACGAGCCGCTGGCGCGCAAGGTCATGGAGATCGTACCGCGGATGATCGCCGACCTGCCAGAGGTCAACAGCAAGAACGCCGAGGCCGCCTGGCGCGACTACGCCGAGGTCATCGTCTGCGACGATCGCGAGGAAATGGCCGCGACCGCCGACGACTACGCCCCGGAACATCTCACCGTGCAGGCCGCGGATCTCGACTGGTGGCTTGGCCGGCTGCAATGCTACGGCTCGCTCTTCCTCGGCGAGGAAACCACCGTGGCCTTCGGCGACAAGGCATCCGGCCCCAACCACGTCCTGCCGACGTCGAAGGCGGCCAACTACACCGGCGGCCTGTCGGTGCACAAGTACATGAAGATCGTCACCTGGCAGCGGGCGACGCGCGAGGGGGCCCGCCCGGTCGCCGAGGCCACCGCGCGCATCTCCAGGCTGGAGGGCATGGAGGCCCACGCGCGGACGGCCGATATCCGTCTGCGCAAGTACTTCCCGGACGAAACCTTCGACCTGACGCCCGGAGAATGAGGCATGGCCGCTCGTGATCCTGCTCGACTGTTTGACCTGACGGGCCGCGTGGCCTGTGTCACCGGTGCCAGCTCGGGCCTTGGCAGGAGGGCAGCCGATGTCCTGCTGGCGGCGGGTGCACGGGTGGTCGGCGTGGCGCGGCGCGAAGCGGTGCTGGCCGACTGGGCGGTCGGGGCCGGGGACGATGCGGCCTTCGTCGCCGGTGATCTAGCCGGCGCCGAGAGCGCGTCGCGGATCGCCGGCGAGGTCATCGGCCGGTTCGGCGCCCCGGACATCCTGGTCAACGCCGCCGGCATCAACACGCGGCAGGCCGCCGACGACGTCACCCCCGAGGGCTGGCAGGTCACGCTCGGCATCAATCTCACAGCGCCCTTCTTCCTCGCGCAGGCCTTCGCGCCGGCCATGCGCGAAAGGGGATGGGGCCGCATCGTCAACTTCGCCTCGCTGCAGAGCTATCGCGCCTTCCCGGGCGGCATCGCCTATGGCGCCAGCAAGGGCGGTGTCGTCCAGATGACCCGCGCCATGGCCGAGGCCTGGTCGGGCAGCGGCATCACCGCCAATGCCATCGGTCCCGGCTTCTTCCGCACCGAGCTGACCGCGCCCGTTTTCGCCGATCCCGCCCGCGCGGCGCGCAACGCGGCGCAGACCTGCATTGGCCGCAACGGCGAACCGGAGGACATCGACGGCCCCGTGCTCTTCCTGTGCTCCGATGCCGGCGCCTATGTCACGGGCCAGACCCTGATGGTGGATGGAGGATTTACCGCCAAATGAAAGCGCTCGTCTATCTCGGTCCCAACCAGCTCGCGATCCGCGACGTTCCCATGCCGCAACCGGCGGCGGGCGAACTGCTCGTGCGGGTCGACAGCGTCGGCATCTGCGGCTCCGACATGCACGCATATCTCGGCCACGACGAACGCCGTCCCGCGCCGCTGATCCTGGGTCACGAGGCGGCGGGCATCGTGGTCGCCGGCCCGCAGGAGGGCCGCCGCGTCACCATCAATCCGCTGGTCACCTGCATGGCCTGCCCGGCCTGCCTGTCGGGCCGGGAAAACCTGTGCGCCGACCGGCAGATCATTTCAATGCCGCCGCGAGAGGGCGCCTTCGCCCAATATGTCGCCATGCCGGAACGCAACCTCGTGACCGTCCCCGACGGCGTGCCCTTCGACAAGGCGGCCCTGGCCGAACCCATCGCCTGTGGATGGCACGCGGTGAAGCTCGCCCACCGAGCACTGGCGCGCCCGCTGGGCGAGGTCTCGATGCTGATCCTCGGCGGCGGTGCCATCGGCGTCGGCGCGGCGCTGTCCTTCCGTGCCATGGGCGGCGGCGACATCGTGCTCGTCGAGCCGAATGCCGCCCGTCGCGCCTTCCTGTGCGAGGCCGTCGGCCTGGATGCACGCGATCCCGCCGAGGTCGGGGACGGGCGGTTCTTCGACCTCGTCATCGATGCCGCCGGCTTCGCGGCCACCCGCGAAGTGGCATCGCAAAGGGCCGTGCCGGGCGGCGTCATCGTCCATATCGGTCTGGGCGAGGCGGCGGGGGGGCTGAACATCCGCCGCATGACGCTGCAGGAAATCACCTTCATCGGTACCTACACCTACACGATGACGGATTTTCGCGAGACCGCGCAGGCGATTTTCGACGGCCGCCTCGGTGCCCTCGACTGGGCCGTGCCGCATCCCCTCGACGCGGGCCCCGACGCCTTCGCCGATCTCCATTCCGGCGCGGTGACAGCGCCGAAGATCATTCTCAAACCCCAACTCTGAAAGGAAACCAGGATGGCTGAAATTCCCCATCTTCTCGTCCACGAGCAGGCCGACAACGTCGGCGTGGTCGTCGTTGAAGGCCTCAAGGCCGGCACCGACATGCTCTGCTGCGTCACCCACGACAACTCGACCTTCCGGCTGACCGCCAATGCCGACGTGCCGATCGGCCACAAGATCGCGTTGAAGGATCTCAAGTCCGGCGACACGGCCATCAAGTACGGCGAGGACATCGGCAAGTTCGTCGCCGATGTCGCGAAGGGCGGTCACGTCCATACCCACAACCTCAAGACCAAGCGCTGGTAAGGAACCCGACCATGGCTTCGAAATATTCCAACATCACCTTCCAGGGCTACCGCCGTGAGAACGGCCGGGTCGGCGTGCGCAACCATGTGCTCATCCTGCCGCTGGACGACATCTCCAACGCCGCCTGCGAGGCGGTCGCCAACAACATCAAGGGCACGCTGGCCATCCCCCATGCCTACGGCCGCCTGCAGTTCGGCGAGGATCTCGAGCTGCATTTCCGGACCATCATCGGCACCGGCGCCAATCCGAACGTCGCCGCCTGCGTGGTCATCGGCATCGAGCCGGGCTGGACACAGCGCGTCGTTGACGGCATTGCCGCCACGGGCAAGCCGGTGGCAGGCTTCTCCATCGAGCAGAACGGCGACCTGAAGACGATCATGGACGCCTCGCGCAAGGCCAAGGAATTCGTCCACTTCGCCACCGAGCTGCAGCGCGAGGAATGCTCCATTTCCGAGCTCTGGGTTTCGACCAAGTGCGGCGAAAGCGACACCACCACCGGTCTGGGCTCCTGCCCGACGGTTGGCAACATGTACGACAAGCTGCTTCCCGAAGGCATCTACGGCTGCTTCGGCGAAACCTCCGAGATCACCGGCGCCGAGCACATCTGCAAGGCCCGCGCGATCAGCGACGAGGTCGGCGAGCGCTGGTATGCCATGTGGAAGGCCTACCAGGACGATGTGATCTTTGCCCACCAGACCGACGACCTGTCCGACAGCCAGCCGACCAAGGGCAACATCGAGGGCGGCCTGACGACCATCGAGGAAAAGGCGCTCGGCAACCTGGAGAAGATCGGCCGCACGTCGAAATACATCGACATTCTCGATCCGGCCGAGGCACCGAAATCAGGCAAGGGCCTCTACTTCATGGACTCCTCGTCCGCGGCGGCCGAATGCGTCACCCTGATGGCCGCCGGCGGCTACGTGATCCATACCTTCCCGACCGGGCAGGGCAACGTGATCGGCAATCCCATCGTGCCGGTCATCAAGATCACGGCCAACCCGCGCACCGTGCGCACCATGAGCGAGCATGTCGACGTCGACGTCTCGGGCATCCTGCGCCGCGAGATGACGATCGACGAGGCCGGTGACGAGCTGATCGACATGATCCGCCGCACTGCCAACGGCCGCAACACGGCGTCCGAGGCGCTCGGCCATCGCGAGTTCTCGATGACCAAGCTCTACCGCAGCGCCTGATCACTCCCGCGCTGTCCTTGCCGCCCGGGTTCTCCCCGGGCGGCGTCCATCATCCGGATCTGCCATGTCCAGCTTTTCCCTGTCCTCGGTGCGCACCCGGGTCGCCGACCTGTTTCCCGGCGTCCTGCTTGCGCTGACCGTCGCTGCGGCCGCCAAGTTCCTGTCGGAACACTATGGCGCCCCGGTCATGCTGTTCGCGCTGCTGATCGGCATGGCGTTCAACTTTCTCGCGGTCGATGCCCGCTGCAAGCCAGGCATCGAGTTCGCCTCGCGGACCCTGTTGCGCGCGGGGATCGTGCTCCTGGGCGCGCGCATCACCGTTGGCGACATCGCCTCAATCGGCGTGTCCGGCCTGCTCACGGTGATTTCTCTGATCGCGCTGACGATCGGCAGCGGCTTCGTCTTTGCCCGCCTGTTCGACCGCGGCTGGCGGTTCGCGCTTCTGACGGGCGGTTCGGTTGCCATTTGCGGCGCGTCCGCCGCGCTCGCCATCGCCTCCGTCATCCCGCACAACGACAAGACCGAGCGCAATCTCCTCTTCACGGTCGTCGCTGTGACGACCATGTCGACGGTCGCCATGATCGTCTATCCGATCGTCTTCTCGCTCCTCGGGCTGTCCGACATGCAGAGCGGCTTCCTGATTGGCGCCACCGTCCACGACGTCGCGCAGGTCGTCGGCGCCGGCTATTCCATCTCCGTCGAGGCCGGCGACATGGCGACCATCGTCAAGCTGCTCCGCGTCACCATGCTGCCGGTGGTTCTGCTCATCATCGCGCTGTCGCTGTCGGGCGGGCTGGGCAATGGCGGCAAGGTGCGCCTTCCGGCCTTCGTTGTCGGCTTCGTCGTGGTCGCGGCGGCCAACAGCCTCCAGGTGATCCCGCAGGCCATCGCGTCCGGCGCCGTCACCGTCTCGTCCTGGCTGCTGGTCATTGCCATCTCGGCGCTGGGCGTGAAGACCAACATGAAGGCCATGCTGGGGCTCGGCTGGCGCCACGCCGCCGTCGTCGTGGTCGAAACCCTGTTCCTGCTCGCCATGGCGCTCGTCGCGCTGGAAAGCGGGCTTGTGCCGGGTTAAAGCAATCCCAGCGAAAGTGGACGCCGGTTTCGCGTCCGGGATTGCGTGGGGCAAGAGCAATCCCGGCGAAAGTGGACGCCGGTTTCGCGTCCGGGATTGCGTGCGTTGAGTGCAGCGGAGGAGCGGGCAACGATGAGTGACACAGACATCCGGTTGGGCATCGCCGAGGCGGAGGCCCTGATCGGGCGGGTCCTGCAGCAGAGCGGAACGACGGCGGCCAATGCCGCGAGCGTTGCCAGGGCGCTCGTTGCCGCGGAGGTGGACGGACAGGCCGGCCACGGGTTCTCGCGTGTTGCCGCATATGCGGCCCAGGCGAAATCGGGCAAGGTGGTTGGCGATGCTGTCCCGCGCGTCGGGAAGGGCGCGGCCGCGCTCCTGAACGTCGATGCCGGACACGGCTTTGCCTTCCCGGCCATCGATGCCGCCATCGATGCGCTGGCGGAACTCGTGCCGGCGACCGGCGTCGCCGCGGCCCTGATCCGCCGCTCGCACCATTGCGGCCAGCTCGGCGCCCATGTCGAGCGTCTCGCCGACCGCGGGTTCCTGGCGCTGATGATGGCCAACAGCCCGCCGGCCATGGCGCCATGGGGCGGGGCGGCCGCGCTCTTTGGCACCAACCCGATCGCCGTCGCCGCGCCGCGCGGCGACGCCCCGCCGCTGGTCATCGACCTGTCCCTGTCGCGGGTTGCGCGTGGCAAGGTGATGGCGGCGTCCAAGATGGGCAAGCCTATTCCAGAGGGCTGGGCGCTCGACAGCGAGGGTCGACCGACGACCGATCCCGATGCGGCGCTGAAGGGCACCATGCTCCCGGCCGGCGATGCCAAGGGCGCCATGCTGGCACTCATCGTCGAGATCCTGGCGGGCACCCTGACCGGCGCCAACCATTCCTTCGAGGCGACCTCCTTCTTCGATGCCGAGGGAGCGCCGCCCGGGGTCGGGCAGACGCTCATCGCCTTTGACCCGGCCCGCACCGGCGGACCCGGCTTTGCCGACCGCCTCGAAATCCTGCTGACCGCGATGACGGACCAGGAGGGCGTGCGCCTGCCCGGCTCGAACCGCGCCGCGCGGCGCGCGGCAGCGGTGCGCGACGGCGTCCTGATCCCGGCCAAACTCCATGCCGAGATCGTGGCGCTGGATACCGGGGCGGCCTAGAGCAATTCCAGCGAAAGCGGGCACCGGCTTCGCGTCCGGGATTGCGGCATGGGGAGAGCAATTCCAGCGAAAGTGGGCACCGGTTTCGCGTCCGGGATTGCGGCATGGGGAGAGCAATTCCAGCGAAAGCGGGCACCGGTTTCGCGTCCGGGATTGCGGCATTGGGAGAGCAATTTCAGCGAAAGCGGGCACCGGTTTCGCGTCCGGATTGGGAAAAACAACCGGATTGGGCATTCCGGCGATTGGCTTGAGCGCGGAAATGCCTTAGCGCGCCAGCCAGCCGCCATCCACCGGCAGGATCGCGCCGTGGATGAACCGCGCGGCTTCGCTGCACAGGAAGGCGACCGGCTCGCCGATCTCGTCCGCCTCGCCCCAGCGCCCGGCCGGCACGCGCGCCATCAGCGCGGCCTCGCGGTCCTTGTCCGCCTGCAGCGCGGCGGTGTTGTCGGTGGCGATATAGCCCGGCGCCACCCCGTTCACGTTGACGCCCTGAGAGGCCCATTCGTTGGCGAAGGCGCGGACCAGTTGCGCCGTGGCGCCCTTGCTGGCCGCATAGCCCGGCACGGTGATGCCGCCCTGGAAACTCAGCACCGAGGCGATGAAGACGATCCGGCCGCCGCCGCGCCGTATCATGTCGGCGCCGATCGCCCGCGTCAGGATGAACGGTGCATCCGTGTTCACCGCCTGAACCAGGTCCCAGTCGTCCAGCGGATGCTTGGCGGCCGGCGCCCGCCGGATCGTGCCGGCATTGTTGACGAGGATCGAGATGTCGCCGCGCGCCGCCATGGCATCGGCAAACGCGACGGTGGCCGCCCGGTCGGAAAAGTCGCAGTGCGCCGGTGTGAAGCGCCGCCCTTCTGCCTCGACTGACTGCCGTGCCGCGTCGCCCATGGAGGCCGGCGTGGTGCTGACGCCGATGATGTCGGCGCCGGCGCGCGCCAGTGCCCGGCAGATGCCGAGACCGATCCCGCGCGAGCAGCCGGTCACCAGTGCGGTCTGTCCGGAAAGGTCGATGGCGAGCGTCATGGCATCACACCAGCATCCGGCGCGGATCGGCGAGCAGGCGAGCGAAATGCGCCAGGAAACGCGCAGCGTCGGCTCCGTTGATCACGCGGTGGTCATAAGAGAGGTCAAGCGGCACCATGGGCACCGGCTGCCAGGCGTCGTTTTCCCAGACCGGCACGGTCTCGCCGCGCGTCAGGCCGAGGATCGCCACCTCCGGCGGATTGACGATCGGGGTGAAAGCCGTGCCGCCGATGCCGCCGAGATTGGAGATCGACATCGATGCCCCGCCCATTTCGTCCGGCCGCAGCTTGCGCTCCTGCGCCCGGGCAGCAAGGTCGGCGATTTCCGCCGCGATCTGCCAGATACCCTTGCTGTCGGCATTGCGCACGACCGGAACCACCAGCCCGTGCGGTGTATCGACCGCGATGCCGACGTGGCAATAATCCTTCAGCACCAGTGTCTCGCCGTCCGGCGTCAGCGAGGCATTGAAACGCGGGAAGGCGGCAAGGCAGCACGCCAGCGCCTTGACATGGAAGGGCAGGGCGGTCAGCCGCATGCCGCGTGCCGCCGCCTCGGGCTTCAGGCGCTCCCGCCACGCGTTGATCGCGCGCAGGTCGCCACGGTCGTGGTGCGTGACCTGCGGGATCATCCGGTTGGCGGCCGAAAGATTGTCCGCCGCGATCCGCTCGATACGCCCCATCGGTTCCTCGCGCACCGGCCCGAAGGCGCCATGGTCCACCTGCCAGTAGCGCGTATCCTGCGCTGCCGGTGCCGCCGATCCGTCCTGTCCCGCAACATGCATGTCCACGTCCTCCCGCGCCAGAACCTGCCGACCGCTCCGGCGGGCCACCTCGGCCAGGTCGACGCCGAGACGCCCCGCGTGGGCGACGACAGCCGGGCTGGCGATGAAATCGCTCTGCGCCATCCTACCAGTCCGCCGAGATGTACTGGGTTTCCATGAATTCCAGCATGCCCTCGTGTCCGCCTTCGCGCCCCAGGCCGGACTGCTTGACGCCGCCGAACGGCGCCGCCGGATCGGACACCAGCCCGCGGTTGAGACCGACCATGCCGTATTCGAGCCGCTCGCAGACCTGCATCGCCCGCTTCATGTCTTCCGAGAACACGTAGGCCACGAGGCCGTATTCGGTGGCATTGGCCCGGCGGATGACATCCTCCTGGTCGGAAAAGCGCTGCAGCGCCGCCACGGGCCCGAAGATCTCGTCATGCACACAGTCGGCGGTTTCCGGCACGCCGGACAGCACGGTCGGCGGGTAGAAATAGCCCTTGCCGTTCGGGCGTGTTCCGCCGATCTCCACCCTGGCACCCCTGGCCACGGCATCGTCGACGAAGGCGGCCACCTTGTCGCGCGTATCGGCGTTGACCAGCGGCCCGACATCCACCCCGTCCTCCAGTCCGTTGCCCATGGTCAGCCTGCCCATGGCGGCGGTGAACTTCGCGGTGAATTCATCCGCGACGCGGTCGTGGATGTAGAAGCGGTTGGCCGCCGTGCAGGCTTCGCCCAGGTTGCGCATCTTGGCCAGCATGGCGCCGTTCACCGCCTTGTCGATGTCGGCATCCTCGAACACGATCAGCGGCGCGTTGCCGCCCAGTTCCATGGCGGGCTTGAGCACCTGGTCCGCCGCCGAATGCAGCAGCTTGCGTCCCACCTCGGTCGATCCGGTGAACGAGACAACGCGCACGCGCGGGTCGTGCAGCATGTGATCGACCAGCGCGCCGGACTTGCGCGACGGCACCACGTTGACGAGGCCCTTGGGCACGCCGGCCTCCTCCAGCAACGGCATCAGCGCGAGCATCGTCAGCGGCGTTTCGGAAGCCGGCTTGATGATGACAGGGCAGCCGGCGGCCAGCGCCGGCGCGATCTTGCGCGTGCCCATGGCCGCCGGGTAGTTCCAGGGCGTCACCAGCACGGCGATGCCGGCAGGCTTGTGCTGCACCACGATGCGCGCGCCCGACGCCGGCGCATGGGTGATCAGCCCGTCGGCGCGGACGGCTTCCTCGGCGAACCAGCGGAAGAACTCCGCCGCGTAGGTGGCCTCGCCCATGGCGTCGGCGCGCGCCTTGCCGTTTTCCAGGGTGATCAGGCGGGCGAACTCGTCGAGGCGCGCCGTCATCAGTTCCCAGCAGCGGCGCAGCACTTCCGACCGCTCGCGCGGCTTGCGGGCCGCCCAGTCGGGGAAGGCGGCCGCTGCCGCGTCCAGCGCGGCGTCGGCATCGGCGAGATCGGCCGAGGCGACCGAGGCGATCACCTCTTCCGTCGCCGGATTGAGCACGTCGAACCGGGCGCCATCGGCCGCCTTGCGCCACTGCCCGTCGATGTAGAGATCGGTATGGTCCATGGATGAGCCTCCGGG
Organism: Zhengella mangrovi; assembly: GCF_002727065.1. Classification (GTDB taxonomy): domain Bacteria; phylum Pseudomonadota; class Alphaproteobacteria; order Rhizobiales; family Rhizobiaceae; genus Zhengella; species Zhengella mangrovi. The sequence continues at coordinate 101,135 of NZ_PDVP01000005.1, forward strand.
TCAGAGAAGATGGGTCAGCGGGTCGCCAAGACGGCCGCAGAAGGCCGAAACCAGGCCGATCGCGGCGTCGTCGTCCAGCTGCGAGGCGCGGTAGGCCAGCGTGACCGAAAGACGGTCGCCGTCCTGGCCGATGGTCAGCACCGGGGCGGAGCCGGCCCGCGCGCTGGCCGACAGGATGGCCGAGCCGCTCAGGTCGCGCAGCACGAGATCGCAGGCACTGTCGTCGATGGCCTCGACTGCGGCCGAGAGTCCGGCACGGTCGGCATCGGCGAAACGCCGGGAAGGTCCCGTGGTGCCGAGGACCTCCGTGACGATGGTCGCGGCCGGATCGGTGCGGACGGACCTGAGCGCGGCCCCCGCAAACCGCAGCCAGAGGTCCCGGGCCGCGATGGCTGGCCCGCCGTCATTGGCAAGCCAGGCGATGAACGCCTGGCTCGGCGCCATCGGGACGCGCGCCTTGACCTCCAGAATGGGAACGGCCGGTTCCTCAACCGGCTGTCGCCGCGAAATCTGCTCCAGCGTGTCGATGTCCGCCGCATGGAACGGTTGCGCCACCCCTTCGCGGACCAGGAGGTCGAGATCGAGCCCGCGCTCCAACGCCAGCCGCCGCGCCTTCGGCGAGGCGAGAACGCGCCCGCCCGATGCCGGGGCGAGGGTCTTGCGTGGCACGGCTGCGGGGGCCGGACTGTCCGCCGGTGCGCCGGGCGGTTCGGTGGTCCTGGCCTCTCCCTTCGCCGGAGCGGGGGGCGTCGCGCGCAGTCCGCGTTCCACCACGTGGCCGGGCTTCTCCCCGGAGATGATGGCGATGGTCGCGCCCACCGGCACGTCGTCGCCGGCCTTTGCCAGGATCGCCGCGACGAAGCCGTCATGCCCGGCCTCCACTTCCATCACCGACTTGTCGGTCTCCACTTCCAGCAGCACGTCGGAGGCAGCAACGGCCTCGCCGGCGCCCTTGCACCAGGAGACGATCCGGCCGGTATCCTGCGCCATGCCAAGCGCCGGCATGATGATCGCCCGGCCTTCCGGCAATTCCTCGCCCGCATCCGGCGCGTCTGGTGCCTTTGGATTGTCCGGCTTTGCGGCGGCCTCGTCCGGCGTGTCGGCGATCACCGCGACCGTCGCGCCGACAGGCACATGCTCGCCGGCGGCGGCCGTCACCCGGGTCAGGAAGCCGTCCGCCTGGGCTTCCACCTCCATCACCGCCTTGTCGGTCTCGACCTCCATCAGCCCGTCGCCGGCCTTCACGGCATCGCCCGGCTGCTTGAGCCAGGAGACGATCAGGCCGCTGTCCTGCGCCATGCCGAGCGCCGGCATGATGACCTCATGCGGCATGGAACAGCTCCCCGCGCACGGCCAGGCGAGCCCGCTCGGCCACGCGCTCCGGCGTCGGCACCGTCAGGTCTTCCAGCGCCGGCGAGAAGGGCACGGGCACGTCCATCGCGCCCATGCGCTGCACCGGTGCGTCGAGATGGTAGAAGGCCTTTTCCGAGATGCGCGACGCGATTTCCCCGGTAATGCCGAAATTCTGGTGTCCCTCGTCGATGACGATGGCGCGGGACGTCTTGCGCACCGAGGCCAGGATGGTCTCCTCGTCCAGCGGCACGATGGTGCGCGGGTCGATGACTTCCGCCGAGATGTTCTCGCGCGCCAGCAGCTCGGCCGCCGCCTGCGCTACCTGCACCATGGACGAGGTGGCCACCAGAGTGATGTCGCGGCCCTCGCGCAGCACGGCCGCCTGGCCGAACGGCAGCAGGTATTCCTCCTCCTGCACCGGCGCCTTGTCGTTGTACATCAGCTTGTCTTCGAAGATGACCACCGGGTTGTCGTCGCGGATGGCGGTCTTCAGGAGGCCCTTGGCCTCGTAGGCCGAGGAGGGCAGGGCCACCTTCAGCCCCGGGATGTGGGCAACGAGGGCATGCAGTGACTGAGAATGCTGCGCGGCCGACCGCCGCGTGGCGCCGAGATTGGTGCGCAGCACCAGCGGCACCTTCAGCTTGCCGCCGGACATGTAATGCGTCTTGGCGGCCTGGTTGCACAACTGGTCCATGACCAGGAACAGGAAGTCGCCGAACATCAGGTCGACGATCGGCCGCGAGCCGGTCATCGCGGCGCCCACCGCAATGCCCATGAAGCCCGGCTCGGCGATCGGCGTGTCGATGATCCGGTCGGTGCCGAACTCCTCCACCAGGCCGGACAGCACCTTGAAAGGCGTCCCGGCTTCCGCCACGTCCTCGCCGATGAGGAAAATGGTTTCGTCGCGCCGCATCTCTTCGGCGATGGCCTCGTTGACGGCCTTGGAAAGCGTGATCTCGCGGGTCATGGCGCTGGTCCTCACACCTGCTGGAGGGCGTGTTCGATCCCGGCGAACACGTGCATGTCGACTTCGGACGCGTCCGGGTAGGGAGCCTTTTCGGCGTAGGCGACGGCGGCTTCGGCGTCGGCGCGGATCTCGTCGTTGATCGCGGCGAGGTCGTCTGCGCTGGCGATCTTCTGCTCCTGCAGCCACATCCCGAAATTGGTGATCGGGTCGCGGGTCGTCTTCCACTCCGCTTCCTCGTCCTTCGAACGGTAATAATCGCGGTTGATGTCGCCGACGTGGTGGCCGTGGTAGCGGTAGGTCATCAGTTCGATGAAGAACGGGCCTTCGCCCTTGCGCGCCCGTGCGACCAGGTCGCCGGCCAGCTGGTTGACCGCCAGCACGTCCTGCCCGTCCACCTGGTGGCTCTCGATGCCGAAGGCCTGAGCCCGCGCGAGGATCGATCCGGCGGCGATCTCGTCGGTGCGGGTGTATTCGGAATAGCCGTTGTTCTCGCAGGCATAGATGACGGGCAGCTTCCACAGCGCCGCCATGTTCATCACCTCGTACCAGAGGCCCTGTGCCGTCGCCCCGTCGCCGAAGAAGCAGACCGTCACGTCGTCGCGCCCGAGCCGCCTGGCCGACAGGGCGGCACCCGTGGCAATGCCCATCGATCCGCCGACGATGGCATTGGCGCCGAGATTGCCGTGTGCCTGGTCGGCGATATGCATCGAGCCGCCCTTGCCGCGGCAATAGCCCTCCGCCTTGCCGAGCAGTTCGCAGAACATGGCCTGGAACTCCGCCCCCTTGGCGACGCAATGGCCATGGCCGCGATGGGTGGAGGTGACCTTGTCGCTGTCGCGCAGCGCCTCGCAGATGCCGACGGCCACGGCCTCCTGGCCGGAATACATGTGGGTCAGCCCCGGCATCCGCGCCGACAGGTAGAGCTGGTTGGCATTGTCCTCGAAGGCGCGGATGCGCACCATCTGCCGGTACATCCTCAGATAGGTCTCGGCATTGCGTTTGTCGCCCGCGGGCTTCCTGGCGGCACTCATGGCAATCGTCCTTGCATGGCGGTCAGGCCCGGCGGCGCGAAGCCGTCCGGACCGGGCCTTGGGGAGGATCAGTAGCGATTGGCGATCGGCAGTTCCTCGGCCGGGAACAGCGAGATGACCTCGACGCCGGTGTCGGTGACGACGACCTCTTCCTCGATGCGGGCGGCCGAGTAGCCGTCCGCCGCCGGGCAATAGGTTTCCAGCGCGAAGACCATGCCGGTCTGGATCTCCATCGGGTGGTCGAGCGATACCGCGCGGCTGATGATCGGCCGCTCGTGCAGGGCGAGGCCAAGGCCATGGCCGAACTGCAGCCCGAACGCGGCGTCCTCGTTGGGGAAACCGAATTCCTCCGCCTTCGGCCAGACGGCCGCTACCTTGTCGGTCGTCACCCCCGGCTTGATCATCGCGATGGAGGCGTCGATCCACTCGCGCGCCTTCACGTAGGCGTCGCGCTGGGCCGGCGTCGACCGGCCGATGTTGAAGGTCCGGTAGTAGCAGGTCCGGTAGCCCTGGTAGGACTGCAGGATGTCGAAGAAGGCCTGGTCGCCGGGACGGAAATACCGGTCGGTGAAATTGTGCGGATGCGGGTTGCAGCGCTCGCCGGAAATGGCGTTGATCGCCTCCACGTCGTCCGAGCCCATCTCGTAGAGCATCTTGTTCGACATCGCGACGATGTCGTTCTCGCGCACGCCCGGTTTCAGTTCCTCGTAGATCATGTGGTAGACGCCATCGACCATGGAGGCGGCCTGGGTGAGCAACTGGATCTCGTCCCAGTTCTTGATCTCGCGCGCAGCCAGCATGATCTGCTGGCCATCGATGACCTTCAGGCCCTCTTCCTGCAGGGCGTGGAACATGGCCGTCTCGGCATAGTCGACGCCGACCGGCATGTCGGCCATGCCGGCATCGCGGATGAGACCGGCGATCTCGTGTGCGTATTTCTGCATCAGGCCGAATTCCGGCGGAATGGTGCCGCGCATGCCGACGACACCGGCCCGGCAATGGTCCGGTTCCAGCCAGTCGGAGAACTTCTTGTGATGCATCGCGGCGGACCCGAAATCCCAGACGTAGGGGGAATCGTCGCCGGTCAGCAGGCAGAAGCGGCACATCTTGTCCCGTTCCCACTCGCCGATCTTGGTGGCCGAGACGTAGCGGATGTTGTTGACGTCGAAGAGCAGCAGCGTGCCGGCCGGCGAATTCTTCATCGCCTGGCGGGTGCGGCTCAGCCGGTAGCGGCGCAGCCGGTCATGATCGATCCGGCGCTCGAAGTCGACGGAGGTATGACCCCAGGCCGGCAGCCGGCCCTCCCATCGCCAGTTCGGCTCCAGGTCGGCGGGTGTCAGGATGTTCGGTGTCAGTGCGCGGTTCATGACAAACTCCTCCGGATGCGCCTGTGCGCACCCGTGTCAGGGAAGCGGGGGTGAAAAGGGTGTGGCGCTACTGGATGCACCAGCCGCCGTCGATGTGGATCATCTGGCCGGTCATGTAGTCGCTGTCGTCGCTGGCCAGGAACGAGGCCGTGCCGACGATATCGTCGGGATAGGACACGCGCTTGATCTGCAGCGCATCGCGCACGATGTCCTCGTAGGCCTGGCCTTCGCGCTCCTTGAAGCCGATGTCGACCAGGTCCTTGTCGAGCTGTTCCCACAGCGGCGTGACGACCACGCCCGGCGCGTAGCCGTTGACCGTGATCTTGTGCTCGGCGAGGCCGACCGCGCCGCAATGGGTCAGCGCCAGGCAGCCGTACTTGGACGTGCAATAGACGGTGACGTCCACCAGCGGCTTGCGCGAGGCGATCGAGCCGACGTTGATGAGCTTGTAGGGATGGTCCTCCATCGGCCCCTGCGCGATCATCTGGCGCGCGGTCTCCTGCATGCCGAGCCACATCGCCTTGGTGTTGACCGTCATGATCATGTCCCAGTTGTCTTCATCGATGTCCATGAAGAAGCGGGGCTTGTTGAGACCGGCGTTGAACAGCCCGACGTTGATCGAACCGAAGGCGTCCACGGTCGCCTTGACCGCGGCGGCGTTGTCGGCGCGCTTCGTCACGTCCATCTTCACCGCGATCGCCTTGCCGTTGCCGGCCGCGTTGATCCGGTCGGCCACCTTCTGCGCCTCGTCCAGGTCGAGGTCGCCGAGGCACACGTTGGCGCCCTGGCTGGCGAAGGATTCGGCATTCGCCGCGCCCATGCCGCGTGCCGCGCCCGTGATCAGGATGTTTTTGCCTTTCAGCCGGTTGGGGTCCATCGTCTCCTCCGTGGTCAGGTTGGTCCGTCGTTTTTCATCGCCGCGTCGGCGCGGTTCTGGGCGTTTCTGAGCGCCGTGCGCGGCGGGATGATGCCGCGCAGCATGTCGTGGAATTCCTCGCCGCAGATGCGGATGATCTCGCTGATCTGGGGGATCGGCGGGCGCGGCCAGAACTGCAGCTCGTCGCGCCAGGACATCTCGTCCACCGCCTCGAAAATCGTCGAGGTGCGGCGCACGTCCGGGTCCGAGCCGACCGAGTAGCGCGGGTTCGTCCGGCTGCCGTTCTGCACGTAGAGCTTCTGTGCTTCCGGCGACGTGAAGACGATCAGCGCTTCCGCCGCCGCCTTGAGGCGTTCGGGCGGAAGGTTGCGTGGAATGCCCATGACGTAACCGCCCACCGGCGCCACCGGTGAAGCGCCCGGTCCCGGCGGATGCGGCATGTAGCCGGTCTGTCCGTAGGCGGGCGAACCCGGGTCGAGTTCGAAATACGGGGCCAGCAGGGTATAGCCGTAGGCCATGGCCACCTCGCCGCTGGCATAGGGCCGCACCCGCTCGTACCAGGACATTGAAAGGATGTAGGGCGGCGAGTAATGGAGAAGCTCCAGCAGGTACTCCGCTGCCGCCAGGCCCTTTTCCGTGTCGATGGTCGGGCGGTGCCGGTCGCGGTTGAGCCTGTCGGTGTCGAAGCCGCCCGCGTTGGCGGTCAGGTTGATCACCGGCTGGCCGAAATCCGACAGCAGCATCAGGAACGTGTGCCCCAGCGCGGTGCCACGGGCCGCGTTCCAGGCCACGCCGTAGCGCCCCTGCGTCGGCTGGTGCAGTTCGCGGGCTGCCGCGATCAGGTCGGTCGTCGTCGCCGGCGGTTCCAGCCCGGCTTCCGCGAACAGGTCCTTGCGGTAGAACAGCAGTTCCGGCGTCGTCTGTGCCGGCACGCCGTAGGGCCGTCCGCCCCAGTGGGCCGCCTTCCAGCCGGCGGTGTGGAAGTCGGCCGGGTCGAGCCGCGCGATGTCCATGGCCTCGTCAAGCGGCATCAGCACGCCCTTTTCGGCCAGTTCGCCGATCCACGGCAGGTCCACGGCAACGATGTCGTAGCGGCTCGCCTTGCGTTCCCCGTTTTTCAGCACCTCCTGGTGCAGCCGGTCGATGGAGAAAGCGCGCTGGTGGATATCGGTCCCCACCACGTGCTCGAACTGCCGCTTGAGCTGGTCCATCACCATGAAGGTCGGGTCGCCGTGTACCAGGACCCGGATCCCGCCGGCGATGCGCAGCGGCTCGCCGAGCACCTGCAGCGGCGGCACCGAGCGGGCGGCCATGTAGGAGCCGCCGTAATAGTAGTCGCGCGTCGCGCGGGCGGGCGCGCCGAGCCGGGTTTCGGCCAGCCGCTTCAGCCGTCCGGACATCCGGATCCACGAGCCCATCAGCGTTTCGCTGGGATGCAGCGAGAAGCTCTTGCCGCTCAGCGTGCGTGGCCGCTGGTCGATCAGCCCGCGGTCGAGCATCTCCCGCATGCGCCGCGTCGCCGTTGCATGCGGCGCACCCGACGCGCCGATCAGCGAGGTCGGCGTCACGGTCTTTGCTTCCAGATGGCTTCGGATCAGGTGCAGCGACATGCGGAGATACGGATTGGGCGCAAGGAAATCGATGGTGTCGTCGAGCTCTTCGCCGAACTCCTCCAGGAACGCGATCACGTTCAGGAGCTCGGTCTTCTCGCCCGGCGAGACCGGATAGGTTTGCGCTTGCGATCCTCCCTGGTTCATCGGCTCGGCTCTTGTCGTCCCCGGTTCGCGCCGCCCCGGTGCTGCCGGGCCGGCTTGCGGGCTCTGCCCGGTTTTGAACGTTCCGCTACTCATGGCCGTCTTCCCTTTCAGAATGTTCAGATTGAGCGATTTCCAACATGGCGAAAAAATCCATAATGGATGAAAAAACATCCGAATTGGATATAAATCCGGGTCAAAGCGTTCTCCCGCTGCGGCAACCTGCCTCCGGTTGCCCGCACTGGCCGGGTGGCGTAACCCGCTATGACCGCTTCGGGCGTTGCAGCCCGCCGGGTCCGCGGGTCGGAATTTCGGGAAGAGAGACAAGTTCGGGAGGAACTTCAGCATGACCATTCGCACGATGCTCACCGTCACGACTGCCATTGCCGGCCTGGCCATGGCATCGGCCGCAGGGGCCGCCGAGTACAAGATCGGTATCACGCAGAACAACGTCGGCGTCGACAGCTACCAGACCACCTACGAGAAGGCCTTTATCGAGGCGGCCGACGCCAATTCCGATGTCGAGGCAGTGGTGCTGGATGCCGGCGGCGACGTCGCCCGCCAGATCGCCCAGATCGAGGATCTGATCCAGCAGGACGTGAATGCCATCATCATCTGGCCGACCAACGGCGAGGCCGTCATTCCGGCCGTGCGCAAGGCATCCAAGGCCGGCATTCCGGTGGTCGTCACCAATTCCAATATCGCAGAAGCGGGCTTCCCCTTCGTCAAGGCCTTCTCCGGCCCGGACAACATCACGCAGGGGTCGCGTGCCGCCGAGATCATGTGCGACAAGTTCAAGTCTATGGGCATCGACAAGACCGCGCAGATCGTCCAGATCTCGGGCCAGCCGGGCTACACCACGGCCATCGAACGCGCCAAGGGCTTCGAGGACCGCCTGCCGCAGGTCTGCCCCGACGTGAAGCTGGTGGAGACGCAGCCCGGCGACTGGAACCGCGAAAAGTCGCAGAAGGTCATGGAGGCCTTCCTGGTCAAGTACGACAAGATCGACGGCGTCTATGCCGGCGATGACAACATGGGCGTCGGCGCGCTCAACGCGGCCAAGGCGGCCGGACGCGACGGCATCATCTTCGTCGGCGCGACCAATTTCGCCGTCGGCTACGAGGCCATGGAGCGCGGCGAGTACTGGGGCTCGATCTACCAGTCCCCGGTCGACGACGCCAAGGCGGCGCTGAAGACGGCGGTCGATATCCTTGAAGGCAAGGACGTGCCCTTCTTCAACTACTTCGATACGCCGAAGATCACCCAGGACAACATGAAGGATTTCACGAAGCCCGTCTTCTGATCCGTCCTGACGTCGCCGGGCGGGTGTCTTGCCGGCGCCCGCCCGGTCCGAATGCCGTTGCCAACACAGGTGGAATGACGCCATGGGCCGTGTCTCAGGACGCTCCTGCATCGTCACGGGAGCAGCGCGCGGTATCGGCCGCGCAATTGGTGAAGCCCTGCTGGATGAAGGCGCCGATGTCTGTTTCGCCGACATCAATGCCGGACAGGCGCAGCAGGTGGCCGAGGCGAACGAGGCCCGCGCCCGTCAGGCTGGCGGCGGCGTCACCCATGCCGGGGTCGACGTGACGGACCGCGGCCAGGTCCGCGCCATGATCGCCCACGTCGTGGAGCGCTTCGGCAAGCTGGATGTCATGTTCAACAACGCCGGCATCAACAGCCCGATGAACTTCCTCGACGTGACCGAGGACAACTGGAACCGCATCATGACCGTCAACGGCCTGGGCTGCCTGATCGGCATGCAGGAGGCGGCGCAGCAGATGATCGCCCAGGGCGGGGGCGGCAAGATCGTCAACACGGCGTCCGTGGCCAGCCGCCAGGGCTTCGACAATGTCGCTCCCTATTGCGCCAGCAAGTGGGCCGTGGTCTCGCTGACCCAGTCCGCCGCGCGCGACCTGGCGAAGCATGATATCACCGTCACCGGTTTTGCACCGGGCGTTGTCGCCACCGAGATGTGGGAGCAGGTCGATCGCGACCTGATGAACATCGGTGCGGCGGAGCGGCCGGGCCAGGCCATGGAGGAGTTTTCGGCCGACATCCTGCGGGGCCGGGTTGCCACGCCTGCCGACATCGTCGGCACGACGACCTTCCTGGCATCCCGCGAGAGCGACTACATGACCGGCCAGATCGTCATGATCGACGGCGGAATGACGCTGGTCTGACACCATCCGGCCATGCCACCGGCGGCGATCCTGCCGCCGGAAAGAAAGAATGCCGGCCCGCCCGGCACAAGGGAGGAATTGATGGCGCGTTTCTGGAGTTCGGGCCTTGGCGGCCTGCTCGCCCGGCAGGGCATCCTGGTGGCCTTCGCCCTGTTCATGATCGGCTTCACGCTCGCCAATCACCGCTTTCTCGATCCCGATAACATCATGGGCGTTGTGCGCTCGTCGGCGATCCTGGGCGTCATGGCGCTGGGCGTCACCTTCGTGGTCATCAGCGGCAACCTCGACCTGTCGGTCGGCTCCATGATGTCCTTCTCCACCATCGTCGTCCTCGACCTGCACGACCGCATCGGGCCGGCGCTGGCAATCCCCGCCATGTTCGCCATGACCCTGGTGCTCGGCGCCATCATCGGCTTCCTGGTCGGCTACCTGAAGCTCAATTCGCTGATCGTCACGCTCGGCATGCTCTCGGCCATCCACGGCCTCACGCTCACCTATTCCGGCGGCAAGAACATGGACATCGCCGACAAGGAGGGCACCTGGTTCTCCGTCTTCGGCCAGGGCGAGATCCTCGGTTTTCCGGTGCCCATCCTGATCTTCCTGGCGCTGGCCGCCTTTCTCGGCATCGTGCTCGCGCGCACACCCTTCGGCCGAAAGGTCTACGCGGTCGGCGGCAATGGCGTCGCGGCCACCTTTTCCGGCATTCGCCGCGCCCGGGTCGTCTTCGCCACCTATCTGATTTCCTCGGCCTGCGTGGCCACAGCCGGCCTGCTGCAGGCCAGCCGCTCGCTCGGCAGCCAGAACACGGTCGGCCAGGGCATGGAACTGGAGGTTCTGGCGGCCGTCATCCTCGGCGGCGCGTCTCTCCTGGGCGGTTCGGGCACCATCTTCAAGACCGTCATCGGCGTGCTGATCCTCGGCTTCATCCAGAACGGACTTCTGCTCGTCGGCCTGCAGTTCTACGCCCAGTATGTCGTCACCTGGATCATCATCATCCTCGCCGTCTGGCTCGACATCGCGGCCAAGCGCGGCCGTCTCTGGTCGCCGATCGCGTGAGAAAGAGGCAGACCGTCATGGACAATGCAAAGCTGAAGAACAGGCTGAAATACGGCGCCATCTGGGGCTTCATCGCCTTCGAACTGATCTTCTTCACCGTGGCCGGCGAGTATCTCTCGCTCAGCGACAAGGTCTTTCTCGACCTCGACAACATGATGCTGCTTTTCAAGCAGTCCGCGCCCATCGGCATCATCGCCCTGGGCATGACGATCATCATGATCAACGGCAACATCGACCTCAGCGTCGGCGCCACCTTCGCCCTCAGCGCCATCGTGCTGCTCGACAGCATGACATGGCCGGTTTTCGCCGGCCTCGGCGACTGGGTGATCCCGGTGTCCTGGCTGCTGGCGCTGCTGACCGGCGTGGTCCTGGGCGCGGTCAACGGCCTGATCGTCTGGAAGACCGGGGTCGACGCGTTCATCGTCACGCTCGGCTCCATGCTCGGCTATCGCGGCCTGGTCTTCATGTACCACGGCGAACAGCCGACCTCGCACCTCAACTGGACGCTGGTCGACTTCGCGGAGGCCAGTTTCCTCGGCATCCACACGCCGACCTGGTTCCTGCTCGCCGTCGCCGTGGCTATGTGGTTCCTGATGACCCGCACCGTCCACGGGCGTAACGCCTATGCGGTCGGCGACAACCGCGAGGCCGCCGTCAATGCCGGCATTCGCGTCGGGCCGCACATCCTCGTCAATTTCATGCTGATCGGCTTCCTGGCGGCGCTGTCGGCGGTGGTCTTCTATTCCGAATCCGGCTCGGTGAACCCGAACGACGGCGAACTCTACGAACTGTGGGCGATCACCGCGGTCGTGCTCGGTGGCACCAAGCTGACCGGCGGCTCCGGCTCGATCGTCTCAACCTTCGGCGGCGTCATCGCCATCCAGCTGCTGCGCAAGGGGCTGGGCCATATCGGCGCCGACACAGAGACGGTCAACCTGGTCATCGGCGTCATCCTGATCGCCGTGCTGTTCCTCGACCGGCAGCTCAACATCAAGGGCAGGGAGGAGTTGAAGACATGAGCGGGCAGCAGGCACCGGTCCTTCGCCTCGAAGGCATCGTCAAGACCTTTCCGGGCGTGCGCGCCCTGGATGGCGTCTCCTTCTCCGTCCAGCCGGGCGAGGTTCATGCCCTGATGGGCGAGAACGGCGCCGGCAAGTCGACGCTGATGAAGGTGCTCGGCGGCATTCACCAGCCCGACGAGGGCCGCATCCTCATCGACGAGAAGCCGGTTGTCATGGCGTCGCCGCTGGATGCCAAGGCCAAGGGCATCGTCTTCATCCACCAGGAACTGAGCCTCGCCCGCGAACTGTCGGTCGCCGAGAATGTCTTCCTCGGGGAATTGCCGCGCAAGGCTTTCGGCCTGGTGGACTGGAAAAAGCTCAACGACGACTGCGCCGCGATCCTCGAGAAGCTGCGCGTGCGCTTCACGCCGCAGACAAGGGTCGGCGACCTCTCCATCGCCAACCAGCAGATGGTCGAGATCGCGCGGGCGCTGGTCCACGAGGCGAAGGCCGTGATCTTCGACGAGCCGACCGCCTCGCTGACCGATGCCGAGAAGGTGGTGCTGTTCGACGTGATCGCGGATCTCAAGACCCACGGCGTCGGCATCATCTATATTTCGCACCGCATGGAGGAGATCTTCCGCATCACCGATCGCATCTCGGTGCTGCGCGACGGCACCTACCGCGGGACGCTCGTCACCGCGGAAACGACCGAGGAGGAGATCACCCAGCAGATGATCGGCCGCAAGCTGGACCTGACGCGCAACATCCGCCCGGTCGAGACCGGCGACGTGGCGTTGGAAGTGCGCGGCCTGGCCTGCGGCGACCTGTTCCAGGACATCAGCTTCAAGGTTCACAAGGGAGAGGTCGTCGGCTTCTACGGTCTGGTCGGCGCCGGGCGCACCGAGATCGCCGAAACGCTGTTCGGCCTGCGCACCCCGACGGCCGGCTCCATCCATCTCGATGGCAATGAGGTGACCATCGAATCGCCGGTCGATGCCATCCGCCTCGGCATTTCGCTGGTGCCGGAGAACCGCAAGGAACAGGGCCTCGTGCTGTCGATGAACTGTCGCGACAACATGACCCTGCCGCAGGTCGACGACCTGACCGCCGGTCCCTTCGTCTCCGACGGCGCCGAGGTGGCGATCTTCGACCAGTATCGCGACCGGCTCGACATCAAGACGCCGGGCTGGCGGCAGCTTGCCGGCAACCTTTCCGGTGGCAACCAGCAGAAGATCGTCATCGGCAAGTGGCTGTCGATGAAACCGGAGGTGCTGATCGTCGACGAGCCGACCCGTGGCATTGATGTCGGGTCGAAGTCCGAGATCCACAACCTGATCCGCGACCTGGCCGCTCACGGCTACGCCGTTATCGTCATTTCGTCGGAAATGCCGGAGGTCCTGCACGTTTCCGACCGCGTCATCGCCATGTACAGCGGCCGCATCACGAAGGAGTTCACGGCGGCAGAGATTACCGAGGACAAGCTCATCCAGGCGATCTCGGGCCTCAATGGCTCCAGCGGCAAGGACGCGGCCTGACATGCGGCTGGGATTTGCCGGTCTGGGCCGCATGGGCACGCGCATGGCCGCCAATGCGGCGCGTGCCGGCTTCGATGTGATGGTGTGGAACCGCAGCCCGGAACCGGCCGCCAGACTGGCCACCGAGGTGCCGGTCGGGATCGCCGCATCGCTTGGCGAACTCGCGGCCCGGTCCGCCGTGATCGTATCCATGCTGGCCAATGACGAGGCCGCACGTGCCGTGCATCTGGGCGACGGCGGACTGGTTGCCTCCGGCGGTGCGGAATGCATCGTGGAAATGGGCACCATCAGCCCGGAGCTTGTCACCGGGATCGCGGCGGAGGCGTCGGCGCGCGGCAAGCGCTTTCTCGACGCGCCGGTGTCCGGGGCCACGCAGGCCGCGGCGGACGCGCAACTGCTGGTCATGGCCGGCGGGCGCGAGGCCGGCTACCCGGACCTGCCTCCTGTCTTCGGCGCCATGGCCCGCAAGGTCATCTGGCTCGGGCAGAGCGGGCAGGGGGCCGTGATGAAGCTCGCCGTCAACATGCTCATCCACGGCATCAACCAGACGCTGTCCGAGGCACTGGCGCTGGCCGGCCGCTGCGGCATCGACGAGGCACTGGCCTTCGACGTGGTGGAAAGTTCCGCCGCCGCCGCGCCGATGCTCTCCTACCGGCGCCCGCTCTATCTCGACGAGGCGGCCCACCCGGTGAGCTTCACCGTCGATCTGGCGGCCAAGGACGTCGGCCTCGCGCTTGACCTTGCGCGCCGCCACGGCGTCTCCATGCCGCAGACGCGGGCCACGCTGGACGTGCTCGATGCGGCCTGCCGGGCCGGGTTCTCGGGACGCGACATGGCGTCCATCCTCACCTTCATGAAGGAGGCAAGACCGTGAAAGCCGTACTCTTTGTCGGAGGCTGGGAAGGCCATTCGCCGACCGAATTCGGAGACTGGTGCCGCGACCTGCTGGAGGCCGAGGGTTTCGAGGTGGTCACGCACGACAGTTTCGCGCCGCTGGCGGATCCGCGCGCGATGGCCGACGTCGACCTGATCGTGCCGATCTGGTCCAGCGCCCGCTCGTCCCACAGGCCCGAATTCGGCAACATGACGAAGGCGGAGGAGGACGGGCTCCTGAAACTGATCGCCAGCGGCTGCGGCATCGGCGGCTGGCATGGCCACATGGGTGACGCCTTCCGCGACCGTCCGACATACCATTTCCTGATTGGCGGCCAGTTCGTTGCCCATCCGCCCGGCTGGCCCGACAATCCGGTCCCCTCCGACGATTTCGTCGATTATGACGTCACCATCTGCCGCCCGGACGATCCGGTCGTGCGCGGCATCCGCAGTTTCCGCCTGTTCTCCGAGCAGTATTACATGCTGGTCGACCCCTCCAACGAGGTGCTGGCGACGACCACCTTTTCCGGCGACCATCTCTGGTGGATCGAGGGCACCGTCATCCCCGTCGTCTGGAAGCGGCGCTGGGACAGGGGGCACGTCTTCTACTGCTCCATCGGCCACACGCTGGACGATCTCAAGGTGCCGCAGGTCACCGAGATCATGCGCCGTGGCCTGCTCTGGGCTGCACGGCCGCAAGCGGCTGCGGCCGCCTGACCTCGTGGCCTGGCGCGGGCGCCGCTTCACGCTGCGTTTTCGCGCCGGCTGCATGTCGCAAACAGGCCCACATTCCATGCAAGGATGGCTTTGATAGGATTTTCCAATCGCCTGACGGAACAGCGTTATTGATCCGTCCGGCCGATCCCGCGACAATTGTCGCTCTAACGGGAGGAATCCGATGCCAGACCTCGCCCAGGCAAGCGATGTGCGCGACCGCACGCGGGAAATCGTCACGGCCCATGAAGGCCGGCTGGGTCCGCTGCTGCCCATCCTGCATGACATCCAGCACGAGTTCGGCCACCTGCCTGAGGAAGCCCTGCGCGTCGTCTCCGATGCGCTGAACCTCAGCCGGGCCGAAGTGCACGGCGTGGCCAGCTTCTACCACGATTTCCGCCAGGCGCCGGCCGGCCGCCACGTGCTGAAGATCTGCCGGGCCGAGGCCTGCCAGGCGTCCGGTGGCGAGGCCATCGCCGAGAGCGCGGCGTCCACCCTGAAGATCGGCTTCGGCGAAACCTCGGCGGACGGCGCCGTGACGCTGGAAGCTGTCTACTGCCTCGGCCTGTGCGCCTGCGGACCGGCCGCGATGATCGACGGCAGGGTTGTCGGACGCGTCGATGACACCAGATTGAAGTCCATGATTGCGGAGGTCAGCCAATGACCACCACTGTTTACGTTCCGCGCGATGCGGCTGCCCTGGCGCTCGGCGCCGATGCGGTGGCCGAGGCCATCGCGACCCAGGCAAGGGACCGCGGCGCCGACGTCACCGTCGTGCGCAACGGCACCCGCGGCATGGTCTGGCTCGAGCCGCTCGTCGAGGTCGAGACAGCGCGGGGCCGCGTCGCCTACGGTCCCGTGGCGTCCGGTGACGTGGCCGGTCTCTTCGACGCCGGCTTCCTCGACGGCGGCGACCATCCGCTTGGCCATGGCCTCACCGCCGAAATCCCCTTCTTCAAGCGCCAGACGCGCCTGACCTTCGCCCGCTGCGGCCTGATCGACCCGCTGTCCCTGGCCGACTACGAGGCCCACGGCGGACTTGCCGGCCTGAAAAAGGCGCTGGCCATGGACCCGGCCGGCATCGTCGCCCAGGTCACCGATTCCGGCCTGCGCGGCCGTGGCGGTGCCGGTTTTCCGACCGGCATCAAATGGAAGACCGTTCTGGAAGCGCGAGCCGACCGGAAGTTCATCGTCTGCAATGCCGACGAGGGCGACAGCGGCACCTTTGCTGACCGCATGATCATGGAAGGCGATCCCTTCGTGCTGATCGAGGGCATGGCGATCGCCGGCATTGCAACGGGCGCGACCATGGGCTTCGTCTACCTGCGCTCCGAATATCCCCAGGCGATCGAGGTCATGAACGCCGCTGTCCGCCTGGCCCGTGAGGCCGGCATCCTGGGTGCCGACGTTCTCAAGTCCGGCAAGGCTTTCGACATGGAAATCCGCGTCGGTGCCGGCGCCTATGTCTGCGGCGAGGAAACCTCGCTGCTCAATTCGCTGGAAGGCAGGCGTGGCGTGGTGCGCGCCAAGCCGCCGCTGCCGGCCATCGAGGGCCTGTTCGGCAAGCCGACGGTCGTCAACAACGTCATCTCGCTTGCCTCCGTTCCGGTCATCATGGACAAGGGCGCGGCCTTCTACCGCGACTTCGGCATGGGCCGGTCGCGCGGCACGATCCCGCTGCAGATCGCCGGCAACGTGAAGCACGGCGGCCTCTTCGAGACCGCTTTCGGACTGACGCTTGGCGAGATCGTCGACGACCTTGGCGGGGGAACAGCCTCCGGCCGTCCGGTCAAGGCGGTGCAGGTGGGTGGCCCGCTGGGCGCCTATTTCCCGCGGGCGCTTTTCGATACGCCCTTCGACTACGAGGCCTTCGCGGCGAAGGACGGGCTGATCGGCCACGCCGGCATCGTCGTCTTCGATGATACGGCCGACATGCTGAAACAGGCCCGGTTCGCCTTCGAGTTCTGCGCCATCGAGAGCTGTGGCAAGTGCACCCCTTGCCGCATCGGCGCCGTTCGCGGCGTCGAGACGCTGGACAAGCTGGCCGCCGGCATCGAGCCGGATGTCCAGAAGGACCTGGCTGCCGATCTCTGCAACACGATGAAGTTCGGTTCGCTTTGCGCGCTGGGCGGTTTCACACCCTATCCGGTGATGAGCGCGATGACGCATTTCCCGGACGACTTTTCACCCCGCGCCATGAAGGAGGCCGCGGAATGAGCGCGGCCCGCACAACGCCATTCGGGAGGGTCTGACCCATGGGACTGGTCCACGAAATCGACTACGGAACGCCCGCATCGAAATCCGGGAAACAGGTCACGCTGACCATTGACGGTTTCGAGGTGACGGTGCCCGAGGGCACCTCCGTCATGCGCGCCTCCATGGAAGCCGGCATCCAGATCCCGAAGCTCTGCGCGACCGACATGGTCGATGCCTTCGGGTCCTGCCGGCTCTGCCTCGTGGAAGTGGAGGGACGCAATGGCACGCCGTCTTCCTGCACGCTGCCGGCCACCGACGGCATGGTCGTCCACACCCAGACCGGCCGGCTGAAGCAGTTGCGCAAGGGCGTGATGGAGCTCTACATTTCCGACCACCCGCTCGACTGCCTGACCTGCGCGGCCAATGGCGACTGCGAACTGCAGGACATGGCCGGAGCGGTCGGCCTGCGCGACGTGCGCTACGGTTACGAGGGCGACAACCACGTCAAGGCCCGCGACAATGCCGGCGACATCAACATGCGCTGGATGCCGAAGGACGAGTCCAATCCCTATTTCACCTATGATCCGTCCAAGTGCATCGTCTGCTCGCGCTGCGTGCGCGCCTGCGAGGAAGTGCAGGGCACCTTCGCGCTGACCATCGAGGGCAGGGGCTTCGAAAGCCGCGTCTCCGCCGGCATGCACGAGGCCTTCCTGGAATCGGAATGCGTCTCCTGCGGCGCCTGCGTCCAGGCCTGCCCGACGGCGACGCTGCAGGAAAAATCGGTCATCGAGATCGGCACGCCGGAACGGTCCGTCGTCACCACCTGCGCCTATTGCGGCGTCGGCTGCTCGTTCAAGGCCGAGATGCGCGGCGACGAACTCGTCCGCATGGTGCCGTGGAAGGATGGCAAGGCCAACCGCGGCCATTCCTGCGTCAAGGGCCGGTTCGCCTGGGGCTATGCCAATCACAAGGATCGCATCCTCAACCCGATGATCCGCGACAGCATCGACGAGCCGTGGCGCGAGGTCTCCTGGGGCGAGGCGCTCACTTTCGCCGGGTCCCGCCTGCGCGCGCTGCAGGAAAAGCATGGCAAGGAGTCCATCGGCGTCATCACCTCGTCGCGCTGTACCAACGAGGAGACCTTCCTCGTGCAGAAGCTCACCCGCGCGGTCTTCGGTAACAACAACACCGACACCTGCGCCCGCGTCTGCCACTCGCCGACGGGCTACGGTCTCGGCCAGACCTTCGGCACCTCGGCCGGCACCCAGGATTTCGACAGCGTGGAGCACACTGATGTCGTCATCGTCATGGGCGCCAACCCGACCGACGGGCATCCGGTCTTTGCCTCGCGCCTGAAGAAGCGTCTTCGCCAGGGCGCAAAGCTGATCGTCATCGATCCGCGCCGCATCGATCTCGTCAAGTCGCCGCACATCCGAGCCGCCCATCACCTCGCCCTGAAGCCCGGCACGAATGTCGCCGTGGTCACGGCGCTCGCCCACGTTATCGTGACCGAGGGCCTGTTCGACGAGGCCTTCATCCGCGAGCGCTGCGACTGGGACGAGTTCCAGGATTACGCCGAATTCGTTGCCGATCCGGCGAACAGCCCGGAAGCGGTGGAAGGCCTGACCGGCGTTCCGGCAGCCGAGCTTCGCGCCGCCGCCCGCCTCTATGCCCGCGGCGGCAATGGCGCGATCTACTACGGCCTCGGCGTCACCGAGCACAGCCAGGGGTCCACGACGGTCATCGGCATCGCCAACCTGGCCATGCTGACCGGCAACATCGGCCGGCCGGGCGTCGGCGTGAACCCGCTGCGCGGCCAGAACAACGTGCAGGGTTCATGCGACATGGGGTCCTTCCCGCATGAACTGCCGGGCTACCGGCACGTGAAGAACGCCGACGTGCGCCAGATCTTCGAGGACATGTGGAACGTCTCGATCTCCGACGAGCCGGGCCTGCGCATTCCCAACATGCTGGATGCCGCTGTCGACGGCACGTTCAAGGGCATCTACATCCAGGGCGAGGACATCCTCCAGTCCGATCCGGATACCAAGCATGTCTCCGCCGGCCTTGCCGCCATGGAATGCGTGATCGTCCACGATCTCTTCCTGAACGAGACCGCGAACTACGCCCACGTCTTCCTGCCCGGTTCCACCTTCCTGGAGAAGGACGGCACCTTCACCAATGCCGAGCGTCGCATCAACCGCGTGCGCAGGGTCATGGCACCGCGCAACGGCTACGCCGACTGGGAAGTCACGCAGATGCTCGCCAATGCCATGGGCGGCGGCTGGGCCTATACCCATCCGGCGGAGATCATGGCGGAAATCGCGGCGACCACGCCGAGCTTCGCCAATGTCACCTACGACCTGCTGGAAGAGCGCGGCTCCGTGCAGTGGCCGTGCAACGACAGGACGCCGGATGGCTCGCCGGTCATGCACGTGGACGGCTTCGTGCGCGGCAAGGGCCGCTTCATCCGCACCGATTACGTCGCCACCGACGAGAAGACCGGCCCGCGCTTCCCGCTGCTGCTGACGACAGGGCGCATCCTCAGCCAGTACAATGTCGGCGCGCAGACGCGGCGCACGGCCAACACGGTCTGGCATGGCGAGGACCGGCTGGAAATCCACCCGCATGACGCCGAGCAGCGCGGTATCAAGGATGGCGACTGGATCAAGCTGGCCAGCCGTTCGGGCGAGACCAGCCTGCGCGCCGAGATCACCGATCGCGTCGCGCCCGGCGTCGTCTACACCACGTTCCACCACCCGGGCACGCAAGCCAACGTCATCACCACCGATTATTCCGATTGGGCGACGAACTGCCCCGAATACAAGGTGACGGCGGTGCAGGTCTCGCCGTCGAACGGGCCGACCGAGTGGCAGCAGACCTACGAGGACTTCTCCGAGCGGTCGCGGCGCATCGAGGCGGCGGAATAGCATGAAGTCCGCCCGCCGGATCCCGACGCAGGCATGGCGTCTCGGGCGCTATGAGACGGCGTCGCGGGAACTGGCGGCCGAAGCGGCAGTCGCCATCAGCTACAACGGCGTGTCCCATGCCGTGCTGATGGCGACCCCGGCGGACCTCGAAGACCTGGCCGTCGGCTTTTCCTTGTCCGAGGGCATCGCGGCGTCCGTCGCGGATATCGAGGCTGTGGCCGTGCTGGAGGATGCCCGCGGCTTCGATGTACAGGTGCGCCTTGCCACGGATGCCGGTGACCGGCTGGCGGCTCGCCGCCGGGCCATGGCCGGCCCGGTCGGCTGCGGCATGTGCGGGCTGGAAAGCATCGACGCTGCGCTGCGTGAACCGCCGAAGGTGGCGGCAACGGCGCGGCTGCGGCCGCTGGATATCGCCGAGGCCTGCAGCGTTCTCGCGCACGCCCAGTCGCTCAACCAGCTCACCCGCTCCGTCCATGGCGCGGGCTTTTTCGTCCCGGGCCGTGGCCTCGTCGCCATCCGCGAGGACGTTGGCCGTCACAACGCCCTCGACAAGCTGGTCGGCGCCATGGCCGGCGCGGACGGCATGGGCGCGGGGGCCATCGTCACCAGCAGCCGCGTGTCCATCGAACTGATCCAGAAGGCCGCGGCCGCGGGATGCGGCGTCCTGATTGCCATTTCGGCGCCGACACTTTTGGCCGTCGAGATGGCCGAACGCGCCAACATCACGCTCGTCGCCATTGCGCGCGGCGAGGAATTCGAGATTTTCACCCATCCGGACCGCATCAAGGAGGGAGCCCTGCCGCATGTCGCCTGACAAGCTCGCCCGCATGGCCAACCAGATTGCAACCTTCTTCCACACTCGCCCGCATGACGAGGCCGTGGAGGGAATCGCTAACCATCTCAGCGACTTCTGGGAGCCGCGCATGCGCACCCAGTTCTTCGATCTCCTCGAGCAGGAGCCCGACCTGTTCGACCCGCTGGTCCGCGAGGCGTCGGCGAAGGTGCGCCCTGTCTCGGCATAAGCCTTGGAAAAGCAGGCGTTCAAACTGGACGCCGCGCCAGCTTGCCGCTAGCGTCCCGGCCCTTGGGAGATGGTCGACACGCCGGGAGCGACGCGATGCTGGACAGCAATGAATTGAAGGGTTTGTGGCTCGGCCGCGTTTGGCGTGAAGGCGTCGGCCCCGCCGTTGTCACCCTGCGCGATGGCGTCGTCACCGACATAACGTCGCGCGCGGCACCGACCACCCGCGACATCCTCGAGTTCGACGATGCCGCCGCCTACGTGCGCGAGGCACCGGGCGAGGCGATTGCCCCGCTTGAAAACCTGCCGGAACACGGCGCCCGCCTGCTCGCCCCCTGCGACTTGCAGACGGTGAAGGCCTGCGGCGTGACCTTTGCCCGCTCGATGGTCGAGCGCGTGATCGAGGAGCAGGCCGCCGGCGATCCGGACAAGGCCCAGGCCATCCGCGCCCGCATTTCCGAGAAGATCGGCGATACGCTGGACAACATCGTCGCCGGGTCCGAGCAGGCGGCCAGGGTGAAGCAGGAACTGATCGCGCTCGGCGTCTGGTCGCAATACCTGGAAGTGGGCATCGGCCCGGATGCCGAGGTCTTCTCCAAGGCACAGGTGCTGTCATCCGTCGGCCACGGCGCGGAGGTCGGCCTGCACCCCGTGTCGCGCTGGAACAACCCGGAACCGGAAGTCGTCCTCGCCGTCGACAGCCAGGGCCGTATCCGCGGCGCGACGCTCGGCAATGACGTCAACCTGCGCGACGTGGAGGGCCGCTCGGCGCTGCTTCTGTCCAAGGCCAAGGACAACAATGCCTCCTGTTCGATCGGGCCGATGATCCGCCTCTTCGACTCCACCTTCTCGCTTGATGACGTCCGACGTGCCGAACTCACGCTGACGGTGGAAGGCGAGGACGGTTTCGTGCTGAACGGCCATTCCTCCATGCGCGAGATCAGCCGCGACCCGGAAAACCTCGTTGCCCAGACGATCGGCCGCCACCACCAGTACCCTGATGGCTTCATGCTCTTCCTCGGCACGCTCTTCGCCCCGACGGAGGACCGTGATCACCCCGGCCAGGGATTCACCCACAAGCTGGGCGACCGCGTCACCATTGCCTGCCCGGGGCTGGGAAGGCTGGAGAATACGGTGCGCCTGTCCACTGAATGCGCGCCCTGGACCTTCGGCGCCGCGGCCCTGATGCGGAACCTGGCCGGGCGTGGCCTCCTGTGACGGGTGAACGGGCAGGGCCTCTTGCAGGCCTTGCCCTTCCCAATCGCACGCCCCGCCCCATCTGTTGCGCGTCGAACCAAACCGGAAAACAGGACGGGCCATGAACGCCATCGTCGAAGTCGAAAACCTGCGCAAGGTCTACGAGGGCGGTTTCGAAGCTCTCAAGGGGGTCGACCTGTCGATCCGCGATGGCGAGATCCTGGCGCTCCTGGGGCCGAATGGCGCCGGCAAGACGACCCTGATCTCGGTCGTCTGCGGCATCGTCACGCCGACGTCGGGCAGCGTGCGCGTCGGCGGTCACGATATTATGGCCGATTACCGCGCGGCGCGCTCCATGATCGGCCTTGTGCCGCAGGAAGTGGCGCTGGAACCGTTCGAGACGGTCATGTCCACGGTCCGCCTGACGCGCGGGCTGTTCGGCAAGAAGCGCGACGACGCCTATATCGAGAAGGTGCTCACCAGCCTGTCGCTTTGGGACAAGCGCGACACGCCGACGAAGGCGCTGTCGGGCGGCATGAAACGCCGTGTCCTGATCGCCAAGGCGCTGTCGCATGAACCGCGCGTCATTTTCCTGGACGAGCCGACCGCCGGTGTCGACGTCGAGCTGCGCAAGGGCATGTGGGATATTGTGCGCCAGCTTCAGGCCGACGGTGCCACCATCATCCTGACGACCCATTACATCGAGGAAGCCGAGGCCATGGCGGACCGTGTCGGCGTCATCAACGACGGTCGCATCCTCCTGGTCGAGGACAAGGACGCCCTGCTCAAGGAGATGGGCCGCAAGGAGCTGACGCTGACGCTCGCCACGCCCCTGGCGAGCCTGCCGCCGGCCCTGTCGGGCCATGACCTGGCGCTGACCGGCGATGGCTGCAGGCTTGTCTACCCCTTCGACAGCACGGCCGGGCGGACCGGCATCACCCAACTGCTCAACGACCTGGCGGCGGCCGGTCTCACCGTAACCGACATCGATACGCGCCAGAGCTCGCTGGAGGAAATCTTCGTCGGGCTGGTCAAGGAGACGGCATGAACCTCACCGCGATCCTTGCCATCTATCGTTTCGAGATGGCCCGCACGGCGCGCACGCTGCTGCAGTCCATCATTTCGCCGGTCCTGTCGACCGCGCTCTATTTCATCGTCTTCGGCGCGGCCATCGGCTCGCGAATCCAGCAGGTCGACGGGGTGGACTATGGCGCGTTCATTGTGCCGGGCCTGATCATGCTGACCGTCCTCCAGCAGTCGGTCACCAATGCCGCCTTCGGCATCTATTTTCCGAAGTTCATCGGCACGGTCTACGAACTCCTGTCCGCACCGGTGTCCTTCATCGAGATCGTCATCGGCTACGTCGGGGCGGCGGCGACCAAGTCCTTCATCATCGGCATGATCATTTTCGCCACGGCCCATCTCTTCGTCGACCTGCCGGTCGCCCATCCGGTCTGGGCCCTCGCTTTCCTGGTGGCGACCTGCGTCAGCTTTGCCCTGCTGGGCTTCATCATCGGCATCTGGGCGGCGAACTTCGAACAATTGCAGCTGGTGCCGCTGCTCATCATCTCGCCGCTCGTCTTCCTGGGCGGCAGCTTCTATTCCATCACCATGCTGCCGCCGTTCTGGCGCACCGTGTCGCTGTTCAACCCGGTCGTCTACCTGATCTCGGGCTTCCGCTGGGCCTTCTTCGGCCTGTCCGACGTGCCGGTCGCGGCCAGCCTGCTGGCAATCCTCGCCTTCATGTCGCTTTGCCTCGCCATTATCTGGCTGATCTTCCGGACAGGCTGGCGGCTGCGAGCGTGACAGGCCTGTTTGGGCGGGGGCCATGGAATTGACGGAACGATGAAAGACCCGGCAGATATTCCGGTTACACGACGCGGCCTGCTTGCGCTGGCCGCCGCAAGCCTTGCCATCGGACCGAGACGGGCAAACGCTGGCAGGGGCAGGGTCGTTGTCGTCGGCGCTGGCCTGGCCGGCCTTTCCGCGGCCCGGAGCCTTCTGGCTGGCGGCTTCGACGTCATCGTCCTGGAAGGCAGGGACCGCATTGGCGGGCGCATCCATACCTCGCGCCTCTGGCCGGACATGCCCATGGATCTCGGCGCAAGCTGGATCCACGGCACGAAAGGCAATCCGCTGACGGCGCTGGCCGGCGAGGCCGGCGCGCGTCTCGTCGAGACCAGTTATGACGCTGCCATTGAGATCGGACCGGATGGCGGTGCGGCCGATACCGATGATGCGGCCGCTGCACGCATTCTTCGCCGCGCATTGAAAGCGGCTGAAAACCGCGAGGCTGACATCTCCGTGCTCGAAGCGCTCGAGGCCTCGTCGGACTGGCGCAAGGCGTCACCGGCGGAACGCACGAAGGTCCGGCACATCGTCAACGCAACCTTGGAGCAGGAGTATGGCGGCCCGGCCCGTCTTCTGTCCGCTTGGTATGGCGATGACGGAGTCGTGTTCGAGGGCGGCGATGCGCTGCTGCCAGGCGGCTTCGACCAGATAACGACCCTGTTGGCTGAAGGGCTCGACATCCGCTTGGGCCAGGAGGTGAGCGAGATCGCCCCCGGCCATATCCGGCTGGCCGAAGGCGTTCAAATCCCAGCCGACCTCGTGATTTGCACCGTGCCGCTCGGGGTTCTCAAACAGGGCAGGATCGACTTTGCGGAAAACCTGGCACCGGCGCGACGCGCGGCTATAGGTGCACTTGAAATGGGCTTGCTGAACAAGTGCTTGCTGCGTTTTGACAGGATATCCTGGCCCGAGGATGTGGACTGGATCCAATGGATGGCCCCGGTACCTGGCCAATGGGCGGAATGGGTGTCCCTGGCAAGGTCGCTCGGCGCGCCTGTCCTGCTCGGCTTTCATGCCGGCGACGATGCGCGCAGGCTGGAAACGCTGGATGACAGGGCAACGGCAGCGGCTGCCCATGATGCGCTGCGCGCCATGTTCGGCAACGCCTTTCCTGCGCCTCGGGCGGTTCAGGTCACCCGGTGGTCACAGGATCCCTTCTGCCATGGCAGCTACAGCTATAATGCTGTCGGATCCGGTCCGGCGTCGCGCAAGGCACTGTTCGGTTCCGAATGGGACGGCCGACTGTGGTTTGCCGGCGAGGCTGCGGCACCGGATTCCTATGGCACGGCACATGGCGCAGTGATGTCGGGCCGCCGCGTGGCCAAGGCCATCCTCTCCCGATGACGTGTCCGGCTCAGGCCCTGACGAAGAGAATGTCGGCGATCCCGCCGTGGTCGTAGACCCAGGCGGTCCGGTCGCCGCGCTCCACGATCATGTCGGGCGGGCAGCTCTCGCCGTCGAGATCCTCGGCATCGAACAGGAAGTCCTCCGGCAGCAGGTCCCCGGCAAGCGGCGGAAGATCGTCGGGCGCCAGCGGCGGCGTGGTGACGACCTGGATACGGGAACGCGGGCTGGACTCGTCGGCGACTGGCAACACGGGGCGGGACTCCTGATTCTCTCCTGGCCGGAAGCGAATCGCACCGGCCTGCGAGAGGGAGCATTTTCCCGCCCTGGTATCGGAAGTGTTAACGACCGCTCATGTTCCCAGCATGGCGGGGGCCGCCGTATCGGTCCGGGTGGCCGGCATGGCTGTCTCTCGCCGGTAGTCAAGCACCCGGTCGGTGATGCCGGCCGACAGCCACATTGCCCCGAGCGTCACCCAGGCGGTCAGTGCGAAGACCGAGCCGCCGGTCACGCCCGCGCCCACCGCGCAGCCGCCGGCAAGCATGCCGCCGAAGCCCATGAGCGCGGCCCCGAGAATGTAGCGGCGCATCGAGTATCCGTCCTGCCAGCCCTGGATCTTCAGTTCGCGCGAAACGAAGGCGGCCGTGAACGAGCCCAGGAACACGCCTGGCACCAGGCCGACGTCGAAATCGAGCTTGCTCGCTTCGAGGAAGAACATCAGCGTCTTGGCGGAAGGCCCGGTAAAGGTGAGGCTCGTCATCTGGACGGGCTCGAAGGCGACCGCCGAAAGCTGCGCCGTGTACCACCAGGCGGCGGGCACCATCAGCCCTGTCAGCACCGCCGTGACGGCAACGAGAAGACGGGTGCGCTCGCGCCAGGCAAACCACAGGCCGGCAGCCAGCCAGATCGCGGAAAAGGCGATGGCGCCGCCTGTCGAGGTGCCGAAACGCTCCAAGAGGTCATTGCCGCCGATGGCGTTGCTGGTCATGCCGCCGGCAATCCAGTTGCGCAGCGGTGACAGGAAGCCGTGCAGGCTGGCCTGTGCCACAACGGCGAAGACGAGGCCCGACAGCAGCGCCCGAAGGTTTCCCGTCGCCGACAGCACCAGGAGGCGCGAGGCGCAGCCGCGCGCCATGATCATGCCGGTGCCGAACAGGAGGCCGCCGATGGCCGCGCCGGAAACCGACTGCGGCGATGCAAGCTGCCGCGCTTCTTTCAGGTTGACGTCACCGACAAGCGACAGCAACTGCGTTCCGATCAGCGCCATGGCGAAGACGAGCAGCCAGACGGCCACCTTAGACGTGATGTGGCCACGCGCGAAATCCACCGTCGCGGCGCGCAGGCAGAACCGGCTCTTCTGCGCGAAGGCGCCGAAAAGAAAGCCGATGGCCAGCGCACCCGCCGTGGCCAGTGCCGGTTCGCCGTAGCGATCGGCAAGCGAGATGAAATCCATCGCCCCACTCCGGTTCGAGAAAATGAATAGCACAAATCGCATGTATCGAGGGCCTCGGTGTTGATTGAAATCAAAACCGAGGGTCTTCGCGCTTTTTTCCCGGCAGGATGGAACCAGGCCTGCCGTCGCGCATTGGCGTTGTGTGATCTTTTGTCGCAAACACGACAGGGTTGCAGGGACGCGTGTCGCGGGCAGGAGGCCATGGTCGGGAAGATGACGTCAGGCTTCGAGCTCGGGCTGGCCAGTGGCGCGCAGGCTCACCAGCCGGCAAACGATGATGAAATGGGGAGGGGATTACATGACAGACGTCATGCCTGAAGCCGCCAATCCGGTGGAAACGGACTATGAAATCGGTCAGGACAACATCGAGGGACAACTCGGGCCATTCGGCTTCGACATTCACAACCCGGTCTTCCTGATCTCCGGCCTCGCGATCGTCGCTTTCGTCTTCTATGCCCTGGCCTTCCAGGAACAGGCCGCCGCCGTCTTCGGCGCGATGCGGCCCTGGCTCACCAGCACATTCGACTGGTTTTTCCTCCTTGCAGCCAACATCTTCGTGTTGTTCTGCCTGTTTCTCATCGTCAGCCCCTGGGGCAAGGTGCGCCTTGGCGGGCCGGACGCGGTGCCCGAATACAGCTACACCGGCTGGTTCGCCATGCTGTTCGCGGCGGGCATGGGCATCGGCCTGATGTTCTTCGGTGTGCTGGAGCCGGTCTATCACATGGCCGTATCGCAGCCGCTTGGCACCCCGTCGCCCTTCGCCGAGGACGGATCGGTGATCGCGGCCAATGTCGAGGCCGCCAAGGAAATGGGGCTGGCGGCAACGATCTACCATTGGGGCCTGCATCCCTGGGCAATTTACGCCATCGTTGCCCTGGCACTGGCCCTCTTCACCTTCAACAAGGGGCTGCCGCTGACCATCCGCTCCGCCTTCTTCCCGATCTTCGGCGACCGGGTCTGGGGCTGGACGGGCCATATCATCGACACGCTGGCCGTCTTTGCCACCCTGTTCGGCCTGGCAACCTCGCTGGGCTTCGGTGCGCAGCAGGCCAATGCCGGTCTCGAGCACGTCTTCGGCATTCCCAACAACACGACGGTGCAGGTGCTCCTGATCACCTTCATCACCAGCATTGCCCTGTTCTCGGTCCTGCGCGGCCTCGATGGCGGCGTGAAGCTCCTGTCCGAGATCAACATGGGCATTGCCGCGCTGCTTCTGCTCTTCGTGCTCTTCGTCGGGCCGACGATGATGATCCTCACCGATTTCGGCCAGGGCATGGTTGCCTACGTGCGCGACCTGGTGCCGCTGTCCAATCCCTTCGGCCGTACCGATGACAGTTACCGCGAGGGCTGGACGGCGTTCTACTGGGCCTGGTGGATCTCCTGGTCGCCCTTCGTCGGCATGTTCATCGCGCGTGTCAGCCGCGGCCGGACGGTGCGCGAGTTCATCACCTGCGTGCTGATCATTCCGAGCATCGTCTGCGTGCTCTGGATGGCCGTGTTCGGCGGCGTCGCCATCGACCAGGTGCTGTCCGATCCGGCGGCGAGCATGGTCAAGCAGAACGTGATCGACAACTACAACCCGCCGCTGTCGCTCTTCGCCATGCTGGAAGGCCTGCCGCTGTCGTCCATCACTTCGGTGATCGGCATTGTCCTGGTGATCGTCTTCTTTGTCACCTCGTCCGACTCCGGCTCGCTCGTCATCGACACCATCACCGCTGGCGGCAAGGTCGATGCGCCGGTGCCGCAGCGCGTGTTCTGGGCCACGTTCGAGGGCGCCGTCGCCATCGTCCTGCTGCTTGGCGGCGGCCTCGCCGCGCTCCAGGCCATGGTGATTTCCACCGGCCTGCCGTTCACCCTCGTGCTGTTGCTCATGTGCGTGGCCATCGTGAAGGGCCTGCAGAGCGAACCGCGAACCTGATCGGGCGTGCAAAACAGGGATGAGGCGGCGCTGTCCGGCGCCGCCTTTTTCCGTTCAGCCCGGAAGCAGGAAGACCGTGTGGACGAGAAGGCCGATCGTCAGCACCAGGAAGGCCAGGAAGGAAAGGCCGAAGCCGATGCTGCGCTGCCAGGCCGGTGCGTCGGCCTGGATGAAGTGCAGGGCATGCAGCCCGCGCCCGATGGTGAATGGCAGGCCCAGGG
The DNA here is from genome assembly GCF_002727065.1 of Zhengella mangrovi. GTDB lineage: Bacteria > Pseudomonadota > Alphaproteobacteria > Rhizobiales > Rhizobiaceae > Zhengella > Zhengella mangrovi. Next base: position 129,980 of record NZ_PDVP01000005.1, read on the forward strand.
CATGGATGGCCAGCGCCGGGGCGCCCAGCAGCGCGGCCACGCCCAGCATGACGAAGAACATGGGGATCGCCTCGATGGCGTTGGCATGGCCCCTGAGCAGCCGGATCAGGTGCGGGTCGCCGCCATCCCCCATCATGATTCGCACCCGCACCCGGTGCCGTCCGGTCGCCGCCGTCAGGGCCAGCAGGACAAGGGCATTGAGCGCGGCGTAGAATCCGGTCGCGGCAAGGGCGGTCGTCGTCATCGGGAAGGTCCTCTGTCTGGCGCGGGGCGGTATCGGGCTTTACGTGCCCGTGGTTGCGCGGATCATCGCGATGCGGCCGGTCCCGCGCAATCGGCAAACAGCTCCCTGCGCTGATGCAACACATCAAAAAAGTGCATTTGTGCAAAGGGGCGTCTTGCTGCTAAAGCCGCCGCATGACCGCGACGACAATTCCCGGCCGTCGGCCGATCCTGGCATATGGCTTTGGCGGACTGGCCGGTATGGCTGCCGCCATGGGCATCGGCCGCTTCGTCTATACGCCCATCCTGCCCTCGATGATGGATTCGCTCGGCCTGTCGGCTTCCGACGCCGGGCTGATCGCCTCTGCCAATTATCTCGGCTACCTGGCCGGAGCGCTGATGGCGGCCGGTGGCGGCAGCCAGGGCCGCGAACGCACCATCGCGCTGTCGGCGCTGGCCGCCTCGGCCGTGCTGTGTGGCGCCATGGCGGTCTCGGACAGCCTGGTCGCCTTCCTGATCGTCCGTTTCCTGGCCGGTGTCGCCAGCGCCTACCTCATGGTCTTCCTGTCGGCCATCGTGCTCGGCAAGGCCGCCAGCGCCGGCCGGCCGGGCGTCCAGGCCCTGCATTTCGGCGGTGTCGGCACCGGCATCAGCCTGTCCGCGCTGATCACCGGCGCCGTGTTCCTGGCCGGTCATGGCTGGCGCGAGAGCTGGCTGGCCGCCGCTGCCGTCTCCGTCGTGGCGCTCGCGGCCGTGGCCATGCTGATCGAGGGTGTGCCGAAATCGGCGGCAAGGCCGGCCCCCGAGCCTCGCCTTGTCTGGACGGCCCCGCTGGTGCGAATCGCGCTGGCCTACGGGCTGTTCGGTGCCGGCTACATCGTCACCGCCACCTTTCTCGTCGCCATCGTTCGCCAGGGCGAAGGCGGTCCGCTGTTCGAATCCGCTGTCTGGCTGGCCACCGGTCTCGCGGCCGCGCCGTCGGTCTGGGCCTGGGGCTTCGTGCAGCGCCGCATCGGCCTGACCACGACCTACGCTGTCGGTTGCCTGGTCGAGGCCGTCGGCGTCGGCGCCTCGGTGTCCATGGGTGGCTATGCGGGCCCGCTGCTGGGGGGCGTCCTGCTGGGCGGCACCTTCGTCGCCATCACTGCCTTCGGGCTGCAGGCCGGCCGCGCCATGGCCGGTGCGGCCCCGCGCCGCGCCCTGGCGTTGCTGACGGCGGTCTTCGGCACCGGACAGATCATCGGCCCGCTTCTCGCCGGCTACCTCGCCGACTGGACCGGCAGTTTCACCGCGCCCTCGCTGGGAGCCTCGGCCGTGCTCCTGCTGGCGGCTGTTGCGGCGCTGAGCGCCGGCAAGGTCCGCTGATCCGCCTGTATCAGTAGCGCAGGCCCGCCACCGGCGAATCGCCGGTGAATTGGGCGATGTGGGCGCGGATGGGGTGGCAGGCCACGTCCGGCCTGGCGCAGACCTCGGTCGCGAAGCGTTCCAGCGCGCGCCAGTAGGCACCGCCGTTCATCAGCGTGAAGTGGAAACCGGCCTGCACCGGCTTGCGGTTGCCGTGGTAGGCGCGGTCGAACTCGCCCATCAGCGCGTCGTAGGCCCGTTCCTCATAGGCCGCACCATTGGCCGGGTCTTCCTTCGCGCCGGAATGGCGCGCGAACCAGTTGTAATCCATCGCGATGATGCGTTTCTGCTTCGGTCCTTCCGGGATCATCGGCAAAGGCATGGACCAGAGGCCGTGCTTCCTCGCCGCAGGCTGCGGATCTCGGCCCACCGTCGAGGCATCGTAGGCATAGCCCCTGGCCTTCTCGGCGGCAAACAGCGCGGCACTGGTCGAGAGGTAGGGCGCCCGGAAGCCGATCACGCCGGCCGCCATCTCCGACCAGCCATCCGGTGCCGGCCCGAAGCCGTTGATCCGCCAGGTGTTCTTCAGGATGTCGGCGAAGCTGTCGAACTCCTGCTCCCAGTCGGCCCGTGTCCAGTCCTTGCCGTCGAAGTGGCCGCAGCCGTGGCTGGCGATCTCGTGCCCGGCCCGCCATGCCGCAAGAATATGGCCGAGGCGGGTGCGGACCTCGTCCGCCGACTGGCCGAATCCCACGTTGGAGGCGGCCTCGCCGTGGTGCGGCGCCACGTAATGCGATTTCGTCTCAGGCGTCAGCAGAAAGGTGCAGGAGAGAAAAAAGGTGAACCGCGCACCCGTCCGCTCGCCGAGCGCCAGGGCGCGGTCCCACTGGGCATTGTCATGCGCCCCGTCGAAGGAAATCACCACTTCCTGGACCGGCCGGGTCCGGTCCGCAGCAAGGGCCGGAACCACGGCAGCGAGCGAAAGGGCGAGGAGGGCGGGAAGGCGGGAAGAAAAACGCATGGACCTTGAACGCGGCTGAAACGGGAAAGGTTGCACCGGAAGATGCACCCCATCACGTTCGCCGCCAAATATGGCGAGGATGAGAGCGCGAGGCCGAATGCCGGAACGCGGTCACCGGCCGGCGCAGGCCACGCATTTCTCCGCCATGGGGTCAATGGCCAGCCGGCCATCGGGAATTTCCTCGCCGCATTCGCTGCACCAGCCGTAGTCGCCCTCGCGCAGCCGCCGTTCGGCCAGTTCGATTCGGGTCAGGTCCCGCTGGCGTGCCCGCTCGGCCGCCTGCGCCAGGGCCTGCTGCTGCATGGCGTCCATCCGGCTCAGCCGACCGACCGACTGCTGGTCCAGTTCGACCGGCTGCCGGGCGTCGGACGCGAGGAGCGACTGCTCCTCGATCTCGGCTTTTCTCGCATCCAGCCGTTCGCGGGCTTTTTCCAGGTCGATGGTCATGGAACTCAGGCTACGGTTCCACTAGATAGGACGCAAGGTGTCCGGCAGGCGGGCGCAATGACAAGACAAGCGGAGGGGACTTCCATGCTTTACCTGATCCTGGGGCTCGTCGTGTTCCTCGGTGTCCATTCCGTGCGCATCTTTGCCCCGGCCTGGGCCGAGGCACGCAAGGCATCCATGGGCGAGGGGCCTTGGAAAGGGCTCTACTCGGCCACTTCGCTGATCGGTTTCGTGCTCCTCGTCTGGGGCTTCGGCCAGGCGCGCTGGACGGCGCCCGTGCTCTGGGCGCCGCCCTTCTGGGTCGGGCACATCACCGCGCTGCTCATGCTCTTCGCCATGATCGCGCTGGCCGCCTACATGCTTCCGGCCGGGCGGATCAAGGCCGCGCTCAAGCATCCCATGCTGGTGGCGGTCAAGATCTGGGCCTTCGCTCACCTGCTGATCAATGGAGACCTGGCCTCGGTCATCCTCTTCGGCAGCTTCCTGGCCTGGGCCGTCCTCGACCGCATCTCGCTCAAGCGCCGGGCCGCACCGACGCCCGTCGCAGGTCCGGCCACCTGGGACGTCGCCACCATCGTGCTGGGCCTCGTTCTCTACGGGCTCTTCGTCTGGAAACTGCATTTCTGGCTCTTCGGGGTGGTGCCGCTGACCACCGGCTGAAGCCCGTTTGCCGCAAAATCGCCACAGGCCCCCTTACATGGGCGTCAAAATCCGCTAAAACGCGGCAGTTTTTCCGGCAGGGTACCGCGTCCAGGACGGGGGCCCTGCGCTTCTTTCGACAGGTTTGAACCGCGCCATGTCCGACGACAGCTTCATTCGCGAAGTCAACGAGGAACTCCGACAGGACCAGCTCAAGGCGATCTGGGACCGTTTCGGAACGCTCATCATCACGGTGGTCGTGGTCGTCGTTGCCGCCACGGCCGCCTGGCGTGGCTATGTCTGGTATGTCGAGAGCAAGGCCAATGCCTCCGGCGATCGCTTCCTTGCCGCGCTGACCATGGCCCAGGAGGGCAAGTCGGACGACGCCATGAAGGCGCTCGAGGCGCTGGAGGCCGACGGCTACGGATCCTACCCGCTGCTGGCCCGCATGCGCGCCGCCACCCTGCTGGCGCAGGACGGCAAGGTCGATGATGCCGTGGCGTCCTTCGACGCCGTTGCCGCCGACACCGGCGTGCCGCAGTCGATCCGCGACATGGCCGCCCTGCGTGCCGCCTTCCTGCTCGTCGACCACGGCTCCTACGAGGATGTCGCCCGGCGCGCCGAACCGCTGTCCGCCGACAGCAACGATCTGCGCCATTCCGCCCGCGAGGCGCTGGGCCTATCTGCCTGGAAGAAGGGCGATGCCGCCGACGCCCTGAAGCTTTTCCAGCAGATCGCGGCCGACCAGCAGGCGCCGGGCAACCTGCGTCAGCGTGCGCAGATGATGTCCGAACTGATCGCCGGTTCCGGCGAGACCTCCTGACGAACCGGCCCGCCGTCATGGGATTCACCGTCGCGATCATCGGCCGCCCCAATGTCGGCAAGTCCACGCTCTTCAACCGGCTGGCGGGCCAGAAGCTCGCCCTCGTCGATGACACGCCGGGCGTGACGCGCGACCGGCGTATCCATGCCGCGCGGCTCTACGATCTCAAGTTCGATGTCATCGACACCGCCGGCCTGGAAGAGGCGGGGCCCGCCACGCTGGAAGGGCGCATGCGCGCCCAGACCGAAACGGCCATGGACGAGGCCGATCTCATTCTCTTCGTCATCGATTCCAAGTCCGGCATCATGCCGGCCGATCGCACGTTTGCCGACCTGGTGCGGCGCGCGGGCAAGCCGTCGGTTCTCGTGGCCAACAAGGCCGAGGCCCGCGATGCCCTCGGCGGCATGCTCGAAGCCTGGGAGCTGGGGCTCGGCGAGCCTTGCCCGATCTCGGCCGAACATGGCCAGGGCCTCCCGGACCTCCGCGAGGCGATGATCGAAGCGATTGGCGAGGACCGCGCCTTTGCCGAGGACGCCGTGGAAAAGGCGCTCGAGGCCGCCCCTGCGCGCGACGGGCTGATCGGCGACGACATCGAGGATCCCGATGCCGAGGACGTGCCGGCCTACGACGAGACCAGGCCGCTCAAGATCGCCGTGGTCGGTCGTCCCAATGCCGGCAAGTCGACGCTCATCAACGCCCTGATCGGCGAGGAGCGCCTGCTGACCGGTCCGGAAGCCGGCATCACGCGCGATTCCATCTCGGTCGACTGGGAATGGCAGGGCCGCCGCATCCGCCTTTTCGACACGGCCGGCATGCGCCGCAAGGCGAAGGTCCAGGAAAAGCTGGAAAAGCTCTCCGTGGCCGACGGCCTTCGCGCTGTCCGCTTCGCCGAGGTGGTGGTGATCGTGCTCGACGTCACGATCCCCTTCGAGAAGCAGGACCTGCAGATCGCGGACCTAATCATCCGCGAGGGCAGGGCGCCCGTCATCGCCTTCAACAAGTGGGACCTGGTGGACAACAAGCAGGAACTGCTGGCCGAGTTGCGCGAAAAGACGGAACGCCTGCTGCCCCAGGTGCGTGGTATTCGCGCCGTGACGATTTCCGCCGAATCCGGCAAGGGCCTGGACCGGCTGATGGAAGCCATCGCGCTGACCCACCGCATCTGGAACACCCGCGTCTCCACCGGCCGGCTCAACCGCTGGCTGGAAGGCGTGCTGACGCGCCACCCGCCGCCGGCCGTGGCCGGGCGCCGGCTGAAGATCAAGTACATCACCCAGGTGAAGACGCGTCCGCCGGGCTTCGTCGTTTCCTGCTCGCGCCCCGATGCCATGCCGACATCCTACGTGCGCTACCTGACCAACGCCCTGCGCGAGAGCTTCTCCATGCCGGGCGTGCCGATCCGTATCGCCCTGCGCGCGCCGGACAATCCCTACGCTTCGAAGGCGAAGAAGCGGAAATAGCGCCACCGGTCTGCGAACCGTCAGAAGGCCCGTCTCCCCGGCCCTGCCCATTGCACGGGCGGCGCCGGAGGCGGGCCTTTTTCGTGCCGCGTCACTTTCTTGCCGGTATTAACGGCCTATCAAGGTTAATCCATCATTGTCATGCGCAGTTGAGTTTGTACGCGTTTCCGGAGTCCAGCCTTGCGACGTTCCCGTTCCGTCAGCGCCCGTGCTGCGCATCGCCACCAGTCACTTCTCACGCCGCTCGTTCTCGGGCTTGCCGCCTGGATCGCCTTTCCGGTGATCGGGGCCCAGCAGGATGTCACCGCATTCGTCTCCGGGCTGGAGAGCGGCAAGGCACGTTGGAGCGCGGTCGTGGAGAAGTCGGTCGCCGGCTCCACCCATGCCGCCGAGATGCCCTTCGCCAACGACGACGTCGTCACCGGCTCGATTTCGGGCGCGGGACTGAGGGCCAGGGGCATCGGTGACGTGGCATTTCGCGGCAAGGGCGGCAAGGCGCCCGAAACACCGGACGAACTGCGCATCAACCGGTCGGAAAAGCAGGGCCGCCTGGTCAAGGTCGCACCCGTGGCCCCGCCGAAATCCTTCAACGCCGGCTCGGTCAACGAGCGCACCTCCTCGCTCTTGCGCCCAACCATCGACACCGGCGCGAAGATGGCTTTCATCAAGACCGAGATCGCCGGCAACGAACTGCGCCTGGCCTCCACCTTCTTCACCATGAAGGAGAAGAAGGTCGCGCCGGATCTGCCGGTCTCCATCGCCGCGCTCGTCAACAATGACACGCCGGACATCCTGGCCGCCGCCTATGCGCCGGCCAAGCCCGACTATGCCCGCCAGTCGCCCTTCGCCAGCCTCCTGAAGGACGAGACGAAAAAGGCCGGGCGTTTCGTTCCGCCCGTCGCGCGCGACGACCACGACTGGGCCAAGAGCCCGCTGCCGGCCGCCGCCTTCTCCGACCGCGAACAGCAGTGCCTGGCCGCCGGCGTCTATTTCGAGGCGCGCGGCGAGCCCGTGAAGGGCCAGGCCGCCGTTGCCCAGGTGATTCTCAACCGCGTGCGCAATCCCGACTACCCGAACACCATCTGCGGCGTCGTCTACCAGAACGAAACCTGGCGCAACCGCTGCCAGTTCTCCTTTGCCTGCGACGGCATCCGCGACCGAATCGCCAGTCCTGCCCACTGGACCACGGCCAAGGAAGTGGCCATGGCGGTGACCGCCGGCCGCATCTGGCTGCCGGGCGTCGGATCCTCGACCCATTACCATGCGACCTACGTACATCCGCGCTGGGCGCGCACGATGAAGAAGATGAAGCAGATTGGCCGCCACATCTTCTACCGCACCTATGGTGGCGGCTGGAGCTGAGAATCCGGGCTTCAAAACCCGTGAAAAGGGCGCGGCACGGCCGCGCCCTTTCGTCATTTCAGGCAATGCCGCAACGGATTCGCACCTCCCGGCTTACAACTTCCGTGCTATGACCTGGTTGGCGAAACTCCATCCAATTGATAATATTGGATAATTTCAATCGTTTTGCGCTGCGCAAGCCGTCTTGACGGGCGGGGGGCGCGTCACTATGGTGCGCGCGACTTTGAAGCGGGCGGCCGATACCGGTCTGGCCTGACGGGAGCGCGCAGGAGCCATGGCTGCAGATCACGGCGATAGCGAAGGCCAGCCCGGCAAGACCGGCGGACAATCCGCCCGCGACAATGGTCTGGAAAACCGCCTGCGCCAGCTTGACGAGAAACTCGCAAGCCGGCGGACGGCGGAGCAGGAGAAGGAAGCGGCCTGGGCCCGGAACAACAAGTCCGGCTGGGCCAATGCGGTGCGGTTGTCGAGCGAGTTCGTCGCGGCGGTGATCGTGGGAGTCGCCATCGGTTGGGTGCTGGACAAGTGGGCCGGCACGTCGCCATGGGGGCTCATCGTCTTTCTGCTGCTGGGCTTCGCGGCCGGTGTCGTGAATGTCATGCGGGCAACCGGCCAGATGGCCGAGTTCGGCCAGCAGGGCGGCGGCACGGGAGACCGCGAAAAGTGAGGGTTTTGGCGTCCGGAAACGGGTGCAGAGGTTTCGAAACGGGTGCGGGATGCCGCGCCGGCGATAACGGGGTTACGTGACGTGGCTGATCCGAACAAGGTCGATCCGATCCACCAGTTTCACATCAACAAGCTGATCGATCTCCAGATCGGCGGACTTGATTTCTCTTTCACCAATTCGGCCCTTTTCATGGTGATCGTCGTCGTTCTGACCGGCGCTTTCCTGGTGCTGACCACGTCGAGCCGCGGCCTCGTGCCGAGCCGGATGCAGTCGGTCTCCGAGATGGCCTATGAATTCGTGGCCAACATGCTGCGCGATGCCGCCGGCACCCACGGCATGAAGTTCTTCCCGCTGGTCTTCTCGATCTTCATGTTCGTCCTCGTGGCCAACCTGATCGGCCTGTTCCCCTATTTCTTCACCGTCACCTCCCACATCATCGTCACCTTTGCGCTGGCGATGCTGGTCATCCTGACGGTCGTCATTTACGGCTTCATGAAGCACGGGCTGAAGTTCCTGAAGCTCTTCGTGCCGTCGGGCGTGCCCGGCCTGCTGATGCCGCTGGTTGTCGCGATCGAGATCGTTTCGTTCCTCTCGCGTCCGGTCAGCCTCTCCGTCCGTCTTTTCGCCAACATGCTGGCCGGCCACATCACGCTCAAGGTCTTCGCCGGCTTCGTCGTGTCGCTCGGCGCCATGGGGGGCATCGGTTTCGCCGGTGCGATCCTGCCGCTCTTCATGGCCGTGGCGCTGACGGGCCTCGAACTGCTGGTGGCCTTCCTGCAGGCCTACGTCTTTGCGGTGCTCACCTGCATGTACCTCAACGACGCTCTGCACCCGAGCCACTAGGAAACATTCACCGGCGGGCCATGCCCGCCAGTCAAGCAAACCGCATCAGATCGATCCAACAAGGAGTTTTACTATGGACGCGGAAGCAGCAAAGTACATCGGCGCCGGTATCGCTTGCCTCGGCATGGGCGGCGCGGGCATTGGCCTCGGCACCATTTTCGGCAACTACCTGGCGGGCGCCCTGCGCAACCCGTCTGCCGCTGACGGCCAGTTCGGCCGCCTGATCTTCGGCTTCGCCGTGACGGAAGCTCTGGGCATCTTCTCGCTGCTCATCGCCCTGCTGGCCCTGTTCGGCTGATTTTCCCGTCACCGGGTAATCGAGAACCTGCCGGCCGCCTGGCTTGAGGGCCTGCGGCCGGCCCGACCTTCAGGGAAAAGACCATGTTCGTTACCACCGCTTTTGCGGCCTCGGAAGGGGAAACCCACAACGCCGCGGCCGGAGAAACACATACCGAGACCGGCGTGCCGCATGGCGACGGGCATTCGGCCATGTTCCCGCCCTTCGATTCCGCGACCTTCCCGTCGCAGATCCTGTGGCTGGCCATTACTTTCGGCCTTTTCTACCTCTTCCTGAAGAATGCCGTGGTTCCGCGCATCGCCGGGATCCTGGAAGTCCGTCATGACCGGATCGCCCAGGATCTCGACCAGGCCGCCCGCATGAAGCAGGAAGCCGACGAGGCCATTGCTGCCTACGAGCAGGAACTGGCCGATGCCCGCGCCAAGGCGAACCAGATCGGGCAGGAAGCCCGTGACGCGGCCAAGGCCGAGGCGGATGCCGAACGCAAGGAAACCGAGGCAGCGCTCGACAAGAAACTGGCCGACGCCGAATCGCGCATTGCCGCGATCAAGGCAGACGCCATGAAGGACGTTGGCGCCATCGCCGAGGAGACCGCGATGACGCTCGTCGAGCAACTGGTCGGCAAGGCCACGAAGACCGAGATCGCCGCGGCGGTCAAGTCTGTCAACGGATAAGGACCAAGGCCCATGGACGCCACATCCCTCGCATCCGTCTGGGCGACGGTCGCCCTGTTCATCTTCATCGGCATCCTGCTCTGGCTGAAGGTGCCTTCGACGCTGGCCAAGTCGCTCGACGCGCGCGCCGACAAGATCCGCAACGATCTCGACGAGGCCCGCAAGTTGCGCGAGGAAGCCCAGCAGGTGCTGGCCGAATACCAGCGCAAGCGCAAGGAAGCCGAGGAAGAGGCGGCCGACATCGTCTCTGCCGCCAAGCGTGACGCCGAGCTTCTCAAGGCCGAAGCCAAGCAGAAGGCCGATGAATACGTGACCCGTCGTACCGCCGTGGCCGAGCAGAAGATCGCCCAGGCCGAGCGCGACGCGATCAACGAGGTTCGTTCCTCTGCGGTCGATCTCGCCGTCGAGGCGACCCGCACCGTGCTGGCCGGAAAGGTCGACGCGGCAACGGCCGGCAAGCTGTTCAAGGACTCGCTCGCCGAGGTCAAGGACCGCATGAACTGACCGGTCCTGCATCGTAGGCATTGAAGGCGCCGCGGCCTGTCCGCGGCGCCTTTTTCTTTGTGGCAAGGGATGACGGAAACCGGGAACCGTCCGCCCCGCGTGACGCCATGTGGCCTCCGCTGGCCGGCGCCGCCATCTGCTGTCGACAGGACAGATGCCGTCAGCGTGGCTTGAGCGGCGCGAAGCTGAAACGGTGCAGCGCAAGACGCCGCCATGGGCCGTGATCGCGTCGCGGTGACGCCTGGTCGCGTAGCCGGCATGGATGGAAAAACCGTAGACCGGATGCGACGGGCAGGTCCGCGCCATCATCCGGTCGCGCGTCACCTTGGCAAGGATGGACGCGGCGGCAATCGACATCGAGCGCTGGTCGCCCTTGACCAGGGCCCGGGCCGGGCAGGGCAGTCCCGGCGGAACATCGCGCCCGTCGGCGAGCGCGTAGCCGGGCGTGACGGAGGGTGCGCGGACGGCCCGCGTCATCGCGGACAGGCTGGCCTTGCGGATGTCCGTCCGGTCCGCCCCGCGTGACGCCGTGTGGCCTCCGCCGGCCGGTGCCGGCATTTGCTGCCGATAGGACAGATGGCGTCAGCGCGGCTTGAGCGGCGCGAAACTGAAACGGTGCAGGCGCACGACGCCGCCATGGGCCGTGATCGCGTCGCGGTGACGCCTGGTCGCGTAGCCGGAATGGATGGAAAAACCGTAGACCGGATGCGACGGGCAGGCCCGCGCCATCATCCGGTCGCGCGTCACCTTGGCAAGGATGGACGCGGCGGCAATCGACATCGAGCGCTGGTCGCCCTTGACCAGGGCCCGGGCCGGGCAGGGCAGTCCCGGGGGAACATCGCGCCCGTCAGCGAGCGCGTAGCCGGGCGTGACGGAGAGTGCGCGGACGGCCCGCGTCATCGCGGACAGGCTGGCCTTGCGGATGTCCGTCCGGTCGATGGATTCGGCACATACCGAAACGATGGAGGTTGCGATGGCCCGGGCAAGGATGTCCTGCATCAGGGCTTCGCGTTGGCCGGCCTTCAGGCGCTTGGAATCGTCCAGGCCTTCCGGTAGGTCAGCCGGGTCCAGAACGACGGCGGCCGCCACGACGGGGCCGGCGAGTGGGCCGCGCCCGGCCTCGTCCAGCCCGGCGACCGGACCCAGTCCGTCGCGGATCAGGCCAGTCTCCACCGTGAAATCCGGCAGGGGTGGGATCATGTCGAAAAGAAGCGGGGAATCGGAGGAGGTGCGAGCCATGAGCGGCATGCTTGCATCCTCGGCCGATTCCCCGCAAGGCCCTGCCGGGATGGTTGCGGCGAACCCGGCAGGGAAGCCGCCGGACGGGGACAGGGGATCTGGCCGGCGGAACAGGTCTGGCGCCGGCCGAGAACCGGCCGGGCGGGATTCGGGCAGGTCCGGGAAACGCGGCACCGCGCTCCGCGTCCGGACCCGCGGAAAACGGTGCATCAGAGAAGCGTCAGTTGCTCCCCGTCCGGGCGCGGCGGGATGAACAGGTCGGTCCGCAGGCTGCGGCGTTCCTCGTTGAGGCCGAGACGCCGGGCCGCGATCTCGAAGCGTCGCCCGATCTGCCAGGCATACGGACCCTTGCCCTTCATCCTGCGGCCCCATTCGGCATCGTAATCCTTGCCGCCGCGCATGGAGCGGATCAGCCCGATGACATGCCGATAGCGATCCGGGTAATGGCGCAGCAGCCATTCCTTGAACACGGGCGCCACTTCCAGCGGCAGCCGCAGGATGATGAAACCGGCTTCGCTGGCCCCTGCCGCCCGGGCGGAATCGAGGATTCGCTCGACTTCATGGTCGTTCAACCCGGGGACCAGCGGCGCGGCCATCACCGACACCGGAATGCCGGCCTCCGACAGCTGCTTCATGGTCTCCAGCCGCCGTGCCGGCGAGGCCGCGCGCGGCTCCATCGTCCGCGACAGCCGGTGGTCGAGCGTGGTCACGGAGAGCGCCACCTTGGCCAGTCCCTTGGCCGCCATGCGGGACAGGATATCGATGTCGCGAGTCACCAGCGCCGACTTGGTGACGATGCCGACAGGATGATTGGCCGCTTCGAGCACCTCCAGGATCTCGCGCATGACGCGCCATTTCTTCTCGATCGGCTGGTACGGGTCGGTATTGGTGCCGATCGCGATGGTGCGCGGCTCATAGCCCTTCTTGCCGAGTTCATGTGCCAGCAGGCGCGGCGCATCCGGCTTGGCAAACAGCCGCGATTCGAAATCCAGCCCCGCCGAAAGGCCCATGTAGGCGTGGGTCGGGCGTGCGAAACAGTAGACGCAGCCGTGCTCGCAGCCGCGATAGGGGTTGATCGACCGGTCGAAGGAAATGTCGGGTGAATCGTTGCGCGTGATGATCGTGCGCGGCTTTTCCACCTGGGTTGTCGTCTTGAACGGCGCCAGCTCCTCGTCCAGGTCCCAGCCGTCATCGAAGACATGGCGGCTCAGGGCCTCGAACCGGCCGGACGGGTTGATCGCCGATGCCCGGCCCCGGCGACGCGCCTCTTCCAGGCGCATGCCGCTGGCATTGATCAACGCATTGGCCATGTCCGCGCCGCCTTCCGTGAAAGCTGACAGGTCCGCTTTGGCAATCGGTTCCATGGGCATCTCCTCGACGGAAACGAATCTGGGTGACTGACAATATTCCTATCGCAGGTAAGCGAACAAAGCAAGAACATATCTCAGAACATGCCGGGACCAGGGCAGGGTGTCGGCCTATTGGAAAGTGCCGGAACCTTCATCAGATGCCTGAAGAAAGTGCTTAGAAACCGGGATATTAGGCCTTGAGTCCATCTGGATTTCACAAGCCGGATAAGATAAGCGTCTCTGCAATGCTGACCGTGCTGATCGAAACCCACAACGACGAAGAACCGCTGGCGCGCACGCTGGCGACGCTGGTTCCGGCAGCCGTCGAGGGCCTTGTCCGCGACGTCATCGTCTGCGACCGCCAGTCCACCGACCACACCCACAAGGTTGCCGATCACGCCGGTTGCGTGTTCGTTGCCGGCGGCGATCTCGCCGCGGCCATCCGCAGGGCGCGAGCCGAGTGGATCCTGTTTCTGGAGCCGGGCGCCCGGATGATCGATGGCTGGATGGACCCGGTGATCGCCCATGCCGGTCACATGACGACGCCGGCCCGTTTTTCCCGCGCCCGGGAAGACCGTCCGGGTTTCTTCACCCGGGTCTTCTCGGCGCGCCGGCCATTGTCTGACGGCCTGGTGATCACGAAGCGGCAGGCCGCGGCCCTGGCCAAGAACGCGAAAACGTCCGATGCCGTGGCCCGCGGGTTGGCCACCCGCAAGCTGTCGGGCCTCATCAGCCCGGCACCGTCCCGCGCCCGTCGCTGACCATGGTTCCTAGACGGCCTTGCCGCCGCCGCGCTTCAGGTGCTCGTCCAGCCGGGGCATGATTTCCACGAAATTGCACGGCATGTGCCGGTAGTCGAACTGCAGGCTGAGGATCTCGTCCCAGGCATCCTTGCAGGCCCCCGGCGAGCCCGGCAGCACGAACACGAAGGTCTGGTCGATGATGCCGGCCGTCGCCCGCGACTGGATGGTCGACGTGCCGATCTTGTCGAAGGATATCCGGTGAAAGACGGCAGAGAAACCGTCCATCGTCTTGTCGAACAGCGGCTCCAGCGCTTCCGGCGTCACGTCGCGGCCGGTAAAGCCGGTTCCCCCCGTGGTGATCACCGCGTCCACGCCGTCGCCCGTTGTCCACGCCTTGACGCGGGCGCGGATCGCCTCCACGTCGTCGGTGACGATCGCCCGATCGCTCAGCACGTGGCCCGCTGCCTCGATCCGCTCGGCAAGCGTTCGGCCGGACTTGTCTTCCTCCAGCGATCGCGTGTCCGAGACGGTCAGCACGGCGAACCGCACGGGCACGAAGGGGCGGGTCTCGTCGATACGGCTCATGGCGCGTCTCCTGTCTGCGAGGCGAAGCTGGTCGTTGCGGCCACGAACCAGGCCGGGTGGGCCGCGGAAAGGCGCCGCGCCGCCGCGTCGGCCTCGCCGCTCGAACTGAAAATCGCGAAACAGGTCGCCCCCGATCCGGACATGCGGGCAAGCCGCGGCTTTTCCGCCGCGAGCGCGGCCAGGACTGCAGGGATGGCCGGGCAGATCGCGCAGGCCGCCGCCTGCATGTCGTTGCGCGTCTTGTCCAGCCACCCGATGACGCTGTCGACCGTCGTGAACGTCCCCGCCCCTGGCAAGGGGGCGTTGTCCCGGCTGGCCAGGTGGCGAAACACCTCCGGCGTCGACACGGCGACGCCCGGGTTGACGAGCACCATTGCCAGCGCCGGAAAGGGCAGGACCGGCGCGATGTCCTCGCCGATGCCTTCAGCCCGCAGCGGCGCGGCGCAAACGCACATCGGCAGGTCCGCGCCGAGCGCAAGACCGGTCGCCGCTAGGGCATCGGACGAAAGCCCGAGATCGAAACAGGCGTTGAGCGCCCGCAGTGTAGCCGCCGCGTCGGAGGACCCGCCGCCGATGCCGGAGGACACCGGCAGGATCTTCTCCAGGTGAATGGCCACCGGGCCGAAGGCATGGCCGGCACGCAACCGGTCGCGGGCCCGCGCCACCAGGTTGTCTTGCGCCGGGTCGAGGCTGCCGGCCATGGGGCCGGAGATCGTCAACCGGTCTTCCGGCGCCGGCGTCACCGTGATCCGGTCGCCAAGCGCGGTGAAAACCGCCAGCGTGTCGAGCAGGTGATAGCCGTCGGCCCTGCGGCCGGTGATGTGCAGCGCAAGGTTGATCTTGGCGGGCGCGTGGGCATGCCAGCGCCCGTCGACGTCCGCGACGGGATGCAAGCGGTGTCAGTCCTTCTTGAGCCGGTACTCGCCCGTCTCGGGATCCTGCACCAGCGTGCCATGGGCACGGTTCTTCAGTTCCGCTTCCTCGCGGCGGACCTTCGCCGAAACGCGTTGCGCTTCCTTCACGAAGGACTTGTAGCCGTACCAGGCGACAAGGCCGACGGTGCCCAACAGGAGAATCTGGGCCATTTCTTCCTCCTTCCGGCGCTGTCTCGTCTTTCGCCGGCGCTTTGCTGGAGACAGTCTACCCGTCCCGTGCCAACTCTCAAAGGCCCAACCGGCCCCACCATGCGCGCTCGTTCGCCGCATCGGCGATCGCCTCGACCGCCTGCGCGCCGCTGCCTGCGCTGAAGCCGAACAGGCCGCGGCGTCCGAACAGGCCCCGTGGCGGGCTGATCAGCTTGAGCCGGGTCTTCTCGCCGTAGCGCTCCTTGAGGAACGAGCGCATGTCGCCGATGCCGTCAACGAGACCCATCCGCAAGCCGGCCTCGCCTGCCCAGAACGCGCCGGTAAACAGCTCCGGATCGTCGGCGAGCCGGTCGCCACGGCGCGATTTCACCAGGTCGATAAAGGTCTTGTGGATGTCGAGTTGCAGGCTTTTCAGCCGCTCGATGTCCTCTTCCTTCTCCGGCTGGAACGGGTCCAGCACCGATTTGTTGCTTCCCGCCGTGTAGACCCGCCGTTCAACGCCGATCTTCTTCAGCAGTTCCGGAAAGCCGAATCCGGCGGAAATCACGCCAATGGAGCCGACGATGGAGGACGGGTCGGCAATGATCTCGTCGCCCGCGCAGGCGATCATGTATCCGCCGGAGGCCGCCGCGTCCTCGACGAAGACCAGAACCTTCTTGTCCTTCTCCCTCGCCAGGTCACGAATGCGCCGGAAGATCAGCCGCGATTGAACCGGCGATCCGCCCGGCGAATTGACCGAGACCGCAACCGCGGGGGCATCGCCGTAGGAAAAGGCCTTCTCGATGATGCCGGCGGTGGAGGCGAGGTTCAGCGCCGGCCGCCCGAGTGATCCGCCCGCGGCGATCACGCCATGCAGGCGGATCACGGGGATGGTCTTGCCTTCGGGGCGCAGGCGTTTCGGCAGCAATCGTGTCAGCGCGTTGGCCACGTGTTTCTCCGGTCGTGTTGGGTCCTGCCTGCAATGTAAGCGGCAAAGTGCCGCGCACAATGGCCAGGCCCGCTCTCAGTCACCGAAAAGTGACGCCCGGCCGTTGTTGATCCCGTCCGCCAGCTCCGAAAACCGGTCGCTGCCCGCCTCGTGCAGGAAGAGCGGCGGGGCGAAGGTCAGGCGCTTGCGCGAGGCGCGCGTGCCGCGAATGACCAGCCGGATCGCCGCCATGTCGGCGCGCGGGTGGATGGGCTTGATCTCCAGCGCACCGAACCGGCCGTCGAGCGCCGCCAGTGCTTCGCCGATGGCATCGGGGCGCAGGATGAGCGCGACCAGGCCGCGCGTCCGCGTGATCGCTGCGGCGGTGCGGACCCAGGCCTCGATGAGCCCGTCCGCCATGACATGCGCCTCGGCCTTCAGGTCGTCCGGCGTCCGCCGGTCGTGCCCGGCGTTGAAGGGCGGGTTCATCAGCACCGCGTCGAAGCCGTTGTCGGTAAGCCCGGCCTCGGCCCGCGCCTTGCCGCGCAGCGTCACGTCGGCCTCCACCATAGCCGCCCGTGCCCGAAGCCACGCGTTCTGCTCCAGGGCCAGGGTCTCGCGGCCATGCGCCGCCATTTCGGCGGACCGTTCGAACAGCACCACCTCCGCGTCGCGGCAGCGCGAGATCGCCGCCAGTCCCGCCGCGCCGGCGCCCGCGCCGAGATCGGCGATCCGCCCGGCAAAGCCCGACGGCAGCGCCGCGGCCAGCATCATCGCATCCATGCCCGCCCGGTGACCGCGGCGGGCGGGCTGCCGGAGCCAGAATTCGCCACGGTGGAAGGCGTCGATGGTGAAGTCCAAGGGCCGAGGCCTCAGTTGTCGCGCGTTTCGTCGCCGATGCCCGCGTCGGTCAGCAGGCGGCGGGCTTCCTCGATGCGTTCTTCCTCCACCATCAGCCGCCGGGGCAGGATGCCCAGCGAACCCTCCATGATGCTCATGTTGCCATCGGCGACAAAGCAGGCGATGCCGGCATCGCGCATCAGGGCCTCGGCGAAGGACAGGACAACCGGGTCGTTGGTCCGGATCAGTTCTTTCATGGCCGCGACTATGGCCGGGAAGGGGCCTTTCCGTAAAGCGCTATTGCCGCGCGGGAGACAAATGCTGCGCCAATTTGCGCGGCTCCGCGCCCGCTCCAGCCTTGCGGCACGCGCCGCAAGCGATTATCAGACGGACTTGCGGCGGGATGGATCGCCGGCGGGCATGAACGGAGTGTGGCCGTGGGAGTTGTAGTGTCGATCGACGAAGGCAAGAAGACGGCTGCTTCGGTCAAGCCGTTGATGGACCTGACGGCGCCGGGCATGGCCCGGGTCAACGAACTGATTCTGTCCAAGGCCGGGTCGGACGTCGAACTCATCCCCGAGATTTCCCGCCACCTCGTGGCGGCAGGCGGCAAGCGCCTGCGCCCGATGCTCACGCTGGCCGCGGCGGAAGCCTTCGGCTATTCCGGCGACGGCCACGTCAAGCTGGCGACCGCCGTCGAATTCATGCACACCGCCACGCTTCTCCATGACGACGTGGTCGACGAAAGCGACCTGCGGCGCGGCTCCGAGACGGCCCGCGTGATCTGGGGCAACCAGGCTTCGGTACTCGTTGGCGATTTCCTTCTCGGCCAGGCGTTCCGCATGATGGTCGAAGTCGGCTCCCTGCCCGCGCTCGACGTGCTCTCCACCGCGGCCTCGATCATCGCCGAGGGCGAGGTCTGGCAATTGTCGGCCGCCAAGGACCTGGAGACGACGGAAGACGACTATCTCGGCGTCATCAACGCCAAGACGGCGGCGCTGTTCTCGGCCGCCGCCGAGGTGGGGCCGATCATCGCCGGCAAGGGCAAGGCGGAACGCGCGGCCCTGCGCTCCTACGGCACCAATCTCGGTCTCGCCTTCCAGCTTGTCGACGACGCCCTGGACTATGGCGGCTCCTCCGCCGACCTCGGCAAGAATGTCGGCGACGATTTCCGCGAGGGCAAGGTAACGCTGCCGGTGCTGCTCGCCTATCGCCGTGGCTCGGCCGACGAGCGCGCGTTCTGGAAGCGCGCCATCGAGGAAGGCGACAGCGGCGACGACAACCTCGCGACGGCGCTGGCTCACATGCAGCGCCATGGCGCGATCGCCGACACCATCCAGCGCGCCCGCCACTACGGCGAAATCGCGCGCGATGCGCTCGCTCCGCTGCCCGCCGGCCCCCAGAAGGCCGCGATGGTCGAGGTCATCGACTTCTGCATTTCGCGCGTGGTCTGAGCAGCCTGCGGACCTGCAACGGACGGGATCGCGCACCGCCGTCCGGCCGCATTGCGCCGTGACCGCAAAAAGGCCATCCTTTGCCTGATGACTCGCGACCATGTGCGGCGCGCGCCGCGATTTGTGACAGGCGAAAGCAGGAAGGAATGACATGCGGTTTGGTTTGATGCGCAGGGTATCGGGTCTGGCGATCCTGGCAGCGGTTGCATTCACGGGCGGCCCGGTCATGGCCAAGGAAACCGCCGCAGCGCCAAAGGCGCCGCCGGTTGTCGCCGCGTCGCTCGCCGGCGCCTTCCTCGCCGCGCGAACGGCGGAAGCCGACAACGACTACGCCGACGCCATTGCCTTCTACCAGCGCGCCCTTGCATTCGATGTCGACAACGAGCAGCTTCAGCAGTCGCTCCTCCTGACGATGATTGCCGGCGGCCGGTTCGACGATGCGCTGCCCGTCGCCGAAAAGCTGAAATCGGTTCCCGAAGCCGAGCGCTACGCCCGACTTGCGCTCGGCGTCGATGCCATTCGCGGCAAGCAGTATCGCTCGGCGATCAATTATTTCCGCCTGGCGCTCTCGTCCGACCTCGACAACCTCCTGACCGGGGTGCTGACGAGCTGGGCCATGACTGGATCCGGGAATACCAAGGACGCGCTGGAACACCTGGCAAAGCTTGAAGGACCGGCCTGGTTCGAGATCTTCCGGAATTACCAGGCGGCGCTGATCGCAGACGTGGCCGGCGATCCCTCGGCAGGCGAGCGCTACCAGAAGGTTCTCGATGACCGCGCCGCCGCCGGCGCGGCGCCCGACACCTGGCTGCGCGCGGTCGATGCCTATGTCTCCTGGGCGGCCCGCAACGGCCGCCAGAAGAAGGCCATGGAGGTTGCCGATCTCGGCCTGGAGGTCTCTGCCGGACGCCCGTCGACGACGGCGTTGAAGGCAGCCATCGAGGCCGGGAAGACGGTTCCCCCGCTGGTCCGCAATCCGAAGGAAGGCGGCGCCGAGATCCTGCTGAACGTTGCCGCGGCGCTCAATCGCACGGGCGGCGAGAATTTCGTCCGCCTCTACCTGCGTTATGCGCTGGCCCTGGATCCGAACAATGACATGGCGTTGGCGACGCTCGGCTCGGTCGCCGAGAAACTGGGCGAATCCCAGCTTGCCATCGATACCTATTCGAAGGTCCCGGCGACCTCGTCGTTCAAGCGGCTGGCCGAGTTGCAGCTCGGTCTGAACCTCGCCGACCTCGATCGCTACGACGAGGCCGTCAAGCATCTCAAGACGGCCATTGCCGAGGACGAGACGGACACCCGCGCCTGGCTTTCGCTCGGCGGTGTCTATGCCGCCAAGGAGGAGTTTGCCGAGGCCGCGAAGCTCTACGACGAGGCGGTGACCAAGATCGGCGAGCCGAAGCCGGAAGACTGGACGCTGTTCTACCGCCGCGGCATTGCCTACGAGCGCATCAAGCAGTGGGACAAGGCCGAACCCAATTTCCGCAAGGCGCTGGAACTTGAACCCGACCAGCCGCAGGTGCTCAACTACCTCGGCTATTCCTGGGTCGACATGAACCGGAACCTTGACGAAGGCCTGGAGATGATCCGCAAGGCCGTCGATCTGCGCCCGCAGGACGGCTATATCGTCGACTCGCTCGGCTGGGCCTACTACCGCCTCGGCCGCTACGACGAGGCGGTGAAGGAACTTGACCGCGCCGTCAGCCTCATGCCCCAGGACCCCACGATCAACGATCATCTCGGCGATGCCTACTGGCGGGTCGGACGGCGCCTGGAAGCCACCTTCCAGTGGTCCCATGCCCTTGGCCTCAACCCGGATGACGACCTCAGGCCGAAGGTCGAGGCCAAGCTGAAGAAAGGCCTGCCTGAGGAGAAGAAGCCGGACCTGGCCGAACCGGCGGAGGCCGGAAAGGGCGGCGACAAGGGATGATCCGGCCGACCGATTGACCCGCATCAAGGCCGGGGCAGGCAAAGGCATTCAGTCTTGCCCCGTCTTTCAGGGGAGGCGTGGCAGGGTGGGATCATGGCCGATGCGGTCTTCATCGCCGATGACGTGACCAAGGTCTACCAGACCGAGAGCGTCACCGTGCGTGCGCTTCGCGGCGTCGACATGACGCTCTACCAAGGCGAGATGGCCGTCCTGCTCGGTCCCTCCGGCTCCGGCAAGTCCACCCTGCTCAACATTCTCGGCGGTCTCGACACCGCCACGTCCGGCTCCGTCCTGTTCCGCGACCTGGAACTGACCCGCTGCTCGGAACGGGAACTGACCCGCTACCGCCGCGACCACGTGGGCTTCGTCTTCCAGTTCTACAATCTCATTCCGAGCCTCTCCGCCTGGGAGAACGTCGCGCTCGTCACCGAGATCGCGCGCCACCCGATGGATCCCGGCGAGGCGCTGGAAATGGTAGGCCTGAAGGACCGCCAGCGCCATTTCCCGGCGGAATTGTCAGGCGGCGAGCAGCAGCGCGTCGCCATTGCCCGCGCCATTGCCAAGCGGCCCGAAGTGCTTCTCTGCGACGAGCCGACCGGCGCGCTCGATTCCGCCACCGGCGTGAAGGTTCTCGATGCGCTCCAGCGCATCAACGGCGAACTGGGCACCACGACCGCCATCATCACCCACAATGCCGCGATCCAGGAAATGGCCCACCGCGTCTTCACCTTTCACGACGGGCGCATCGCCTCGCAGCATGTCAACGAGCGCCGGCTGGCCGCCTCGGAGGTGGTGTGGTGAGCCTTGCCATGCTCGATCGCAAGGTCGTGCGCGACCTGACGCGTCTCTGGGCCCAGGTCCTAGCCATCGCGCTCGTCATGGCCTGCGGCGTGATGACCATCGTGCTGGCCGTGGGTGCCTACCGCTCGCTCGACGAGACCCGCCACACCTATTACGACCGCTACCGCTTCGGCCACGTCTTCGCCACGGCCAACCGCGCACCCCTGTCGCTGGGCCGCGAGATCAGCCGGATCGACGGGGTCGCCTCCGTTGGCCTGCGGATCGTCGAACCGGCGGTGCTCGATATTCCCGGCATGGCCGTTCCGGCCTCGGGCATCGCCATTTCGCTTCCCGTCACCGGCGAACCGCCCGTCAATGCGCTCTACCTGCGCTCCGGGCGCCTGCCTCGCCCCGATGCGCCGCGCGAGATCGCCGTCGATGAACGCTTCGCCAAGGCGCATGGCTTCCATCCCGGGGACAGTTTCGCGGCCGTGCTGGGTGGACACAAACTGACCCTGACGATCACCGCGATCGTGCTGTCGCCGGAATATGTCTACGCCATCGGCCCCGGTGACATGGTGCCCGATGACCGGCGGTTTGCCGTGTTCTGGATGCCGCGCAAGGCGATGGAAGGCCTGTTCGACATGACCGGCGCCTTCAACGACCTGTCGCTGATCCTGTTGCGCGGAGCTTCCGAGCGGCGCGTTGTCGATGCGGTCGACCACCTGCTCGAACCCTATGGTGGCCGCGGCGCTTATGGCCGGAGTGAGCAGATATCCAACGCCTTCCTGTCGAGCGAACTGACCCAGTTGAATGCCATGGCGCGGGTCATCCCGCCGGTCTTCCTCTTCGTCTCGGCTTTCCTGGTCAACATGATCCTGTCGCGCCTCGTGGCCCTGGAGCGCGAGCAGATCGGCCTGCTGAAGGCCTGCGGCTATTCGGCGGCCGCGATCGCCTGGCACTACGCCAAGCTGGTCATCGCGATCGCCCTGATCGGCCTTGCCATTGGCGGAAGTGTCGGAAACTGGCTCGGGCACGGACTGACCCGCCTTTATGCCGACTATTTTTCCTTTCCCTTCCTGATCTTCCGCCAGAGCATCGATCTCTACGTGATGGCCGCCGCCGTTTCCGTTGCGTCGGCAATCGCAGGCGCGGCCAAGGCAATCTGGACGGCCGTGCGCCTGCCGCCCGCCGTTGCCATGCGGCCACCGGCGCCGGCCCGTTATCGCACGGTCCTCGGCGGGCGTTCCGGTGTTCCCCGCCTCATGTCTCAACTGACCACCATGGCGCTGCGCCAGATGGTGCACCGTCCGCTGCGGACCGCGCTGACCACGCTCGGCGTCTCCTTCTCCGTCGCGCTTCTGGTCACGGCCATGTTCTCCAGCGATTCCATCGACGTGATGATCGACACGATCTTCTTTCGCGCCGAGCGGGCCGATGCGCGCCTGACCTTCGGCCAGGAGGTCGCGCCGGAAGTCATCCACGACGTCGCGCGCCTGCCTGGCGTGATGCGCGCCGAGACTTTCCGCTCCGTGCCTGTCATCCTGCGCAATGCCGGCACGGAGAAGCGCGTCGCCATCACCGGCATCGCGCCGGGAACGCGCCTGTCGCAGGTCCTCGACCTTGATGGCAATCCCGTCGCCATGCCCGAAAACGGCCTGCTGCTGACCGATCGCCTGGCCCGGCAGTTGCAGGCCCGTCCGGGAACGCTGGTGTCGGTCGAACTGATTGCCCAGGGCCGCCGTGTCGTGGATGTCCCGGTCACGGCCATCGTGGAAAGCTATGTCGGCCTGTCTGCCCACATGGATCTTGCGGCGCTGGACCGTCTCGCAGGGCCGGGTCCGCGCGTCTCCGGCGCCTGGATCGATGTCGATGCGAGCCGCCTCGAAGCCCTTTACGACAAGGTCAAGGCCCTTCCGGCTCTGGGCGCGATCGCCCTGCAGAACGTCTCGCGCGACAAGTTCCGCCAGTCGATCGGCGAGAACATCCTGACCATGATGACGGTCTATATCGCCATCGCCGTCATCGTCGCCTTCGGCGTCGTCTACAATTCCGCCCGCATCCAGTTGTCGGAACGCGCCCGCGAACTGGCCAGCCTGCGTGTGCTCGGCTTCACCCGCGCGGAAGTCAGCCACGTGCTGCTGACTGAAATGGCCATCGTTGCGCTGGCCGCCCAGCCGCTCGGCTGGCTGATCGGCTATGCCTTTTCGCTGTCGGTGATCAAGGGGTTCGCCAGCGACCTGTTCCGCGTGCCCTTCGTCATCTATCCATCGACCTATGCCATCGCGAGCCTTGTCGTGCTGGCGGCCGCGGGAGTTTCGGCGCTCATCGTGCGCCGTCGCGTCAACCGCCTCGACATGATCCGCGTTCTGAAAACCCGGGAGTGACCCCATGGCCAGACACTGGCTCCGCAACATCATCATGCTGGCTGCCGTCCTGGCGATGGCCGCGGGCTTCTGGTGGGCCTTGCAGCCGCATCCGGTCGCCGTGGACATGGTGGACGTGAAGCGGGGCCCGATGACCGTCACCATCGAGGAGGATGGCGAAACCCGGGTCAAGCAGATCTACCGCATCTCCGCGCCGGTGGCCGGCAACGTGGGCCGCTCGCTGCTGGAGGTGGGAGATCCGGTCAAGGCCGGCGAAACCGTCGTCGCCACGATCAACCCGGTCACCCCGCCCATCATCGACGAGCGCACCCGGGCCGAAGCACGCGCCCGCGTCGATGCCGCCCGTGCGGCGATTGCCGTGGCCGAGGCGCAGGCCGAGAGCGCCCGCGCTGCGCTCGACCTGGCAACCTCGGAGCAGGACCGCGCCATGCGCCTGGCAAAGCAGGGCACCATCGCCGAGAGCCGACTTGAGAGCGCGCGCATCGATGTCGACGTGAAGAAGGCTGCCGTGCAGAGTGCCGAGGCCCAGGTCACCCTGCGCAAGAGCGAACTGGCCAGCGCCCGCGCCGCGTTGATCCAGCCCGGCGACCAGGTGCTCAAGGAGCCGGGCGACGACTGCTGCTACCGCATCCGTTCGCCTGCCGACGGCGTCGTCCTGTCGCTGGCCGTCAAGAGCGAGCAGGTGGTGCAGGCCGGCGTGGAACTCGCCAGCGTCGGCGATCCGTCGAAGCTCGAGGTCGTTGCCGAACTTTTGTCTTCCGACGCGACCCAGGTGCAGCCCGGCGCCCGCGCCACGATCACCGGGTGGGGCGGCGAGCCCGTGCCCGCCATCCTGCGGCGGGTCGATCCCGCCGGTTTCACCAAGGTCTCCGCGCTCGGTATCGAGGAAAAACGCGTCAACGCCATCCTCGACCTGGACAAGGCCGAACCGGCGCTGGGCCACGGCTTCCGCGTGCGCGTGGCGCTCGAGACATGGAGCGAACCGGATGTGCTGGCCGTGCCCATCGCGGCGCTGTTCCGCACCGGCGGCGACTGGACGGTCTTTGTCGTCGAGGACGGCCGTGCCCACATCCGCACCGTCACGCTCGGGCGCATGAACAACGACAGGGCGCAGGTGCTCTCCGGGCTGAAGGAAGGCGAGACTGTCATCACCTATCCAGGCGACCAGGTCGCCGACGGCGTGATGGTCGAGAAGCGGTGAGGTCAGTCGCCAGGGCGCGAAAGGCGATACGCCAGGAGTTCCGGAAAGCCTGCCGGGTCTGTTTCGGCGCCTCTGCGAAAGGTCTCAGTGGTCGGTCTCGCAAAGCCCGTGGTCGGCAAGTGTCTCGATCACGGCACAATCCGAGATGGTGTCTCCATCGCATTGCGAAAGGCGTTTCAGCTCGCGTTCCAGCCGCCTGAGCTTGGCGATCCTTCGCTGAACCTGGCCGAGGTGCCGGACGGCGATGCCGTGCGCATCGTGGCAGGGCTTGTCCGGATGCTGGCTCAACTCCAGCAGCGTCTTGATGTCCTCGATCGGGAAACCGAGTTCGCGGGAATGATGAATGAACGAAAGGCGTTGAAGCCCGGCCTTCGTATATCGGCGCTGGTTGCCCTCGGAGCGCTCCGGCGCATCGATCAGGCCCATCTGCTCATAGTAGCGGATGGTCGGGATCTTCACGCCCGTGCGCCGGGAAAGCTCCCCGATTGAAAACATGGAAACAGCCCCTTGAAGCTATAGTGACTAGAGGGATTATAACGCGTCCAAACGATCAGGCAAGGACACTGGCATGACCACTGGAACGCCCGCGACGGCAATGAAATGCGACTCGAGAGACAATGCCTGCGGCTGTTCGGGCAATCCGCGATTCGACGGGGTGGACCCGGCCTACAAGCGTATCCTGTGGGCGGTCATCGTCATCAACGCGGCCATGTTCGTCGTCGAGATGGCGGCAGGCAGGCTGGCGGGATCCCAGGCCCTGCAGGCGGATGCGCTTGACTTCCTGGGCGATGCGTTCACCTACGGTCTCAGCCTGGCGGTCATCGGGACGAGCCTGAAAACACGCTCGGCCGCCGCGCTTTTCAAGGGCGCCAGCCTGCTGGCCATGGGGCTATGGGTGTTCGGCTCCACGGCCTACCAGGTGCTCGTCTTCGGCCTGCCGAAGGCCGAGATCATGGGTGCGATCGGCGTCCTGGCCCTTGCCGCGAACGTGGCGAGCGTGCTGCTGCTGATGCGCTACAAGGACGGCGACGCCAACGTGCGTTCGGTCTGGCTCTGTTCCCGCAATGACGCGATCGGAAACGTGGCCGTCCTGGTCGCCAGCGTTGCGGTCTGGCAGACCGCATCGCCCTGGCCGGACCTCATCGTCGCCATCGTGATGGCCGGGCTGTTCCTGCGGTCCTCTCAGCTGATCCTGTTTCAGGCATGGCAGGAATATCGCAGCGGAGAGGATACGCGCGCCCTGGAAAGCCACGGGCACGACCACGCCCATTGAGCACAGCGGCGCCCGACCTGCCATGGCGGTGTGAAACCTGGCAGGGGGGCGCCATCCGCCCCATGCGGCGGCTGTCAGGGCGTCAGGTCCATCGCCTCGACGACCCGGCTGTAGGGCAGGCCGGCCGTGTCGTTCAGGCGCCGGACCTGCGCTTCGTCCTTTCCGTCAAACAGGCACATGCAGCGGCAGTCCTCAGGCGCGAAGGTCGAGCGGAGGTAGCTGATCGCATCGCCGCTGCGGGTCATGTCCGCCGCCGTCGCGATCGCGGCCTTCTGTGCCCCGGCGAGATCCTCCATGCTGATGCCCTTGAGATCGCGTTCCACCATGTAAACGGTCATCGTTTCCTCCTGTTGCTGTGTCGCCCCTTGATCGGGCCACGCAACGCGTCCGGATGGAAATGGCGATTGGATATGGCATCATAACGTGAGGTTATGCAGCCATGTGGTACCCTGTCGGCAGACTGGACTCTTCAGGATGACTGGATGGCCGGGGGACTGATCGATGGAAATGGCCCAGATCCGTTACATGCTGACCGCCGCAAGGACGCTCAACTTCACCAAGGCGGCGGAGGAGTGCTGTGTCTCGCAACCGGCCCTGACCAAGGGCATCAAGATCCTGGAGGCCGAGCTCGGTGCGGAACTCTTTCATCGCGAGGGCCGCCGGGTCCTGCTGAGCGAATTCGGCAAGTCCATGCTTCCGCACCTGCGCCAGATCCTGGAGGAAGCCGAGGCGGCCCGGTTGCTGGCGGAAAACTTCAGGCTGCTGAAGAAGGCCCCCATCCGGCTGGGTGTTCTGTCGACCGTCGGCCACATCCGCTTGGCCCGGTTCCTCGCCCGCTTCGAGAAGTCCAATCGCGGCATCGAGCTGTCGGTCAGCGAGAGCCGCGCGGCCGAACTCGCCAACAGCCTGCGGGAAGGTGACCTGGATGTCGTCATCGCTACCTGCACGCCGGACATGGCGGAGCAGTTTCGCGCGCACGACCTCTACGCCGAACGCTACATCGTCGTCTTTCCGCCGGATCACCGGCTCGGCGCCCTGAACGCCGTCAGCCTTTCCGACCTGGATGGCGAGGACTATGTCGACCGGCTGTCCTGCGAGATGCGCGAAATGGTCATGGCGATCTGTGACCAGAAGGACGTCGAACTCTACGCCCGCTTTCGCTCCGAGCGGGAAGACTGGGTCCAGGCAATGGTCTTGGCCGGCATCGGTTTTGCCTTCATGCCGGAATATTCCGTCAGCCTGCCGGGTCTCATGCAGCGGCCGCTCATCGAACCGGCCGTCGAACGCCGGATCGCCGCCCTGACGATGCCGGGCCGCAAGTTCTCGCCGGCGCTGGAGTCGTTCATGCGCGCGGCGACCGGTTTCACCTGGCCTGGATAACGGGCACCATGGATTGCCGGCGATCTGCTGTCGCCGGGCAGGCTCAAACCATCATCGGAGGATCGCATGCGGATCGCGACAGTGGGGACCGGAGGGATTGGCGGCTTCCTGACCGTCAGGCTGACCGAGGCAGGGCACCAGGTGGCAACGATTGCGCGGGGCGCGCATCTCGAGGCCATCCGTAGCGCCGGGCTGACACTGGATGGCCCGTCCGGGCGCCAGGTCGTCCGGCCCTGGATGGCGACCGATGACCCCACCGTGGTCGGCGAGGTCGACGCCATCATCTTCGGCGTCAAGGGCGACGCACTGGAGGCCGCGGCACGGTCCTGCCTGCCGATGATCGGGGAGCTGACCGTCGTTGTTCCTTTCCTGAACGGTGTCGAGGCGGCAGACCGCCTGCTTGAGATCCTCCCCGCGCAGAACGTGGCGAACGGGATGGCACAGGTGTCGACGACCATCGCGTCCCCCGGTGTCATCCGGCAGACCGGGGAGTTCAACGTCTTCGTCTTTGCCGAACGGGACAGCCGCCCCTCCGAACGCATCGATGCGCTGCGCAAGGCGATTGCCGATGCCGGGTCCACGGCACCGGTCACCGACGATATCGAACGCGACGTCTGGTCGAAATTCGTGCTGTTCTCGGCGATCTCCGGCGTCACCGCGGCCGGCCGGTGCACGATCGGGGATATCGTCGCCATCCCGGAACTGGCCAGCCTGTTCCGGCAGGCGGTTGCGGAAACCGCTGCCATCGGGCGCGCCATGGGCGTGGCGCTCGCGCCGGATATCGAGGAAAAGACATGGGCCATGGCAAGCCGTCTGCCTCCGGCCATGCGGGCCTCGACGGCCATCGACCTGGAAAAGGGCCGGCCGCTGGAGGTCGAATGGATTTCCGGTGCGGCCGTAAGGCTTGCCGCCAGGGCCGGTTTGCAAGCACCGGCCAACGGGACGCTTTATGCGCTCCTGCTCCCGCACAAGAACGGAAAGCCCTGACCTGTCCGTAACAGGACGGATTCTGCCCGGACAGTGGCGGCCATTTGTTCGGATAGGTCCGGTGCCCGAGGCCCGATGCCCGATGACACGGGCCGGAGCCCGGGTCAGAACGCCTTGAGCCGCCGCGTCGTCTCCGGGTCCATGAAACCGGCAACCGTGGCCTCCGTTTCGAGGTCCAGCGCCCGGCGGATGTCGGCCATGGCGGACTGGTTGAGCACGCGTTTCATGGCGCGCGTGGAAAGCGGCGGCAGGTGCGCCAGACGGGAGGCCATTTCCTCGGCCACCTCCATCACCACGTCGTCGCCCGTCACCCGGCTGGCCAGGCCCATCGAAAGCAGGTCGTCGGCGCCGTAGCGCTCGCCGAGGAAAAGCATCTCGCGGGCTTTCGCCAGGCCCACCATGGCCGGCAGCATGGAGGTCACCGCGCCGGTCACGAACAGGTTCAGCGAGACCTCCGGGAAGAACCCCTTGGCACTCTTGCCCCAGACGGAGAAATCGCAGTTGATCGCCCATTCGAACCCGCCGCCGACGGCCCAGCCCTTGATCGCGCCGACCACCGGCTTGGCGCCGAAGACGATGGCGACCGTCGCCCGCTGGATGGCATCGACCAGGTCGCGCGCCTGTTCCGAGCTCTCCGGGTGAACGTGGTCGCGGCGGTCGTCGCCCGCGCAGAACGCCCGTCCTTCGCCGGTGAACACGATGGCCCGCGTCGCCTGATCGCCATTTGCGTCGTCGAAGGCGCGCGCCACGTCGTCGATCAGCGCCCGGTTCATCGCGTTCAGGCTGTCCGGCCGGTTGAGCGCGATGATACGCACGCCGTCATACTTGCTCATCCGGCTGTTGATCGTGGCATAGGTGAACTCGCTCATGACTGGCTCCTGATCACGCGTTTGGTCTTGCCTTCGGTTACGGGAAAATGGCCGGGCGGAACGAGGGTCACCCGCGCGCTGGCCCCGAGGATGCGCTTGATGGCGTCTTCCACCGACCGCGCCAGTTGCTGCCCGTCGGCGACGTCGGCACCCTGCCTGATCTCTGCCTGCACCGGCAGGTGGTCATAGGGCGGCGGCGTGTCCAGAACGATCCGGTAATCGCCGGAAAGCTCGGAAAATCCGCCGACGACGGCCGCCACCATGGTGGGGAACATGTTGAGGCCGCGCACCACCACCATGTCGTCGGACCGGCCGACGACGCGGAAACGGAAGCCGTGCCGGCCGCAGGCACACGGCGCGGTCTCGTCCACGGCGATGATGTCGCCGGTGCGGAAGCGCACAAGTGGTTGGCATTCCTTCAGCAGGTGGGTGAGCACCAGTTCGCCCTCGACGCCCGGCTCGAAGGCCAGCGCCGCGCCGCTTTCCGGCTCGATGATCTCGGGAAACAGGATGTCCGAGGCCAGGAAATGCAGCCGCGTGTCGTGGGCGCACTGCGCCGCGAAATTCGACAGCACGTCTGAAACGCCGTAGTTGGCATTGCGCGCGGCCATGCCCCACGTGTCCTCGATCCGCTTGCGATAGGCCGGGTCGTCCAGGCCCGGTTCACCGCCGAACAGGCCGAGTTCCAGCCCGAGGTCGCGCGGGTCGAGGCCCGGATGGCGCTCGCGGATCACCTTTTCCAGTACGGACGGGTAGGAGGGGGTGCAGGAAATGGCGTTGATGCCGGTCTCGCGGATGGTGCGGATCAGCAGGTCGGTCGATCCGGTTCCGAAGGGCACCACCGCCGCGCCGGTCGCCTCCAGCGTCATGTGATCCGAAACCCCGCCCATCCACATCTGGTAGTTCAGGCAATGGACGACCATGTGCGACGGCGTCAGCCCCGCGGCCCGGTGGCTGCGCCCGCCCACCTGGGCGGTCACGTGGCAGTCGAGCGCCGACAGCGCGATGTTCATCGCCTGCCCGGTCGTGCCCGAGGTGCGGTGCAGCCGGTTGACGCCTTCCAGGCCGGTGGCCAGGTAGTCGCCGAAGGGCGGATGCGCACCCTGCGACAGCCGCAACCCGGCCTTGTCGCAGAGGGGCAG
This sequence comes from Zhengella mangrovi, assembly GCF_002727065.1. GTDB lineage: Bacteria > Pseudomonadota > Alphaproteobacteria > Rhizobiales > Rhizobiaceae > Zhengella > Zhengella mangrovi. The sequence continues at coordinate 160,435 of NZ_PDVP01000005.1, forward strand.
GGCGCCGAGGTCGGCGAGCTTTTCCGGCGGCGCCTCGCCACCCCAGAGCGCCGCCAGGAAAGGCGATTGCGCCATCACGTGGCGGCGCTGCCTTTCCCAGGCGGACTGCTGGTGCGGCGCAAGCTCCGCCGCGCTCATCCGTTCTCCATTCTCGATCAGGCTCATGGCTCCATGCCCTTCTTCCAAAGCGTGGTCAGCGTTTCGATCACCGCGTCCTCGTCCTGCGACAGGCGCGCCAGCGCGGCATCTTCCAGCAGAAGCCATTGCACCAGATACTGGTCCACCATGCCGCCCAGCGCATAGGCCCGCCGCGTGATCTCGTCGGGGGGAAGCGCGCCCGCCTTGCGGAGCATGGCGCCCGCCACGGTGGCCGCCCATTGTGCGTTGAGGTCCTGGAAGGCCGCGCGGCATTGCGGCATCGCGTCCAGCCCGCCGGCCATGTGGCGCATCAGCCCGGCATGGGCGCGGAACAGGCGCACGTAGGCCGCCGTGGCCGCGCGCACCGGATCGTCGGCCTGCGCCGCCGAGGCCGCGTGCATCGCGTCTTTCAGGAAGGCTGCGAAGCCGGCCAGCACCGCCCCGGCGCAATCCGCCCGGTCGGCGAAATGCAAGTAGAACGTGCCGTGGGCAACGCCGGCTTCCCGGCAGATCGCCGCCACGGTGGGCACCGGTTCGCCCGGCGCCTGCATCAGCCGGCAGCAGGCGGCCGTCAGCCGGGCGCGCGTGCGCTCCGTCTTGCGCCCCTGCGTGGTGGCCGTGTCCAGCAGGGCAGCATAGGACATGTCCGCTGCTGCACCGGTGCCGCCGCGGTCCGCCGTGGGAGTGGTCTCGCGATCCCCGGATTTCGTCTGCGCCATGTGCCCTGCCATGTCGTCCTTCGCCTTCAGGAAATGAAACTGATATCAGTATCATTTATGCGCGGAAGTCAAGCGGAAGCGACGGCTGCGCCTGGCAACCGAAACGGCCGGCCGGTCCACAGCGGGCGGACCGGTGAGGGGCGGTCAGAGGATTTCGAGGATCCGTTCGGTCGGGCGGCCCAGCCGCGCGCCTTTTGCCGTCACCACGACCGGGCGGTTGAGCAGGGCAGGGTGCTCGGCCATGAAGTCGAGGATCTGGTCGTCGCTCCACGTATCGTCGCCGAGCCCGAGATCGTCGTAGGGCGAGCCCTGGCGGCGCAGCAGTGCGCGCACCGGTTCGCCCGTGGCCTTGATGATGGCGGCCAGCTCGTCACGTGTCGGCGGTGTTTTCAGGTATTCCACCACGCGCGGCGTGAGGCCCTTCTCCTGCAGCAGCGCCAGCGCCTGGCGCGACTTGGAGCAGCGCGGATTGTGATAGATCGTCACGTCCATGGCGGTCATGCCTTTCCCTGTTCGCGCGCGATCGCCCGCCAGCCGATGTCCGACCGGGTGAAGCCGTCGGCCCAACGGATGCGCGCCACCGCTTCGTAGGCCCGGTCGCGCGCCTGCGTCACGGTTGCGCCCGTGGCGGTGACGTTCAGCACGCGCCCGCCGTTGCCGACGATCCGGCCGTCCTTCTCTGCCGTGCCGGCGTGGAAGACCTTGACGCCGGGAAGCGCGTCGGCCTCGGCGAGCCCTTCGATCACGCCACCCTTTTTCGGCGTACCGGGATAGCCTTGGCCGGCCATGACGACGGTGAGCGCCACCTCGTCGCGCCAGTCGACGCTCTTTCCGGCCAGTTCGCCCCTGGCTGCGGCCATGAGCAGCGCCAGCAGGTCGCTGTCCATGCGCATCATCAGCACCTGGCATTCCGGGTCGCCGAAGCGCACGTTGTACTCGATCAGCTTCGGCCCCGCCTCGGTGATCATCAGCCCGGCATAGAGCACGCCGGTGAACGGCGTGCCGGCTTCCGCCATGCCCGCCATGGTCGGCGCGATGATGGTCTCCATCACCTGCGACACCAGCGCATCCGTCATCACCGGGGCCGGCGAATAGGCGCCCATGCCGCCGGTGTTCGGCCCGGTGTCGCCGTCGCCGACGCGCTTGTGATCCTGCGCCGTTGTCAGCGCCAGCGCGGTCGTGCCGTCGCACAGGCAGAAGAAGCTCGCTTCCTCGCCGACGAGGCACTCCTCGATGACCACCCGCGCGCCAGCCTCGCCGAAGGCACCCTCGAAACAGTCGTCGATGGCCTCGAGCGCGGCATCCACGGTTTCGGCCACCGTCACGCCCTTGCCGGCGGCCAGCCCGTCAGCCTTGATGACGATGGGCGCGCCTTGCGCCCGCACGTAGGCTTTTGCCTTGGGCGCATTGTTGAACGCCGCCCAGGCCGCCGTGGGAATGGCCTTGCGGTCGCACAGTTCCTTGGTGAATTCCTTCGAGCCTTCCAGTTGCGCCGCTTCCTTCGACGCGCCGAAGACCGGGAAGCCGGCGGCCTTGAGATCGTCGGCGAGGCCGGCCACCAGCGGCGCCTCCGGGCCGACGACCACCAGCGCGATGTCCTTGTCCTTGCAGAAGGCCGCCACCGCGCCGTGATCCGCCACGTCCAGCGTCACGCAGGTCGCTTCCGCCGCGATGCCGGGGTTGCCCGGCGCGGCATAAAGCGTGCCGAGCAGCGGCGACTGCGCCATTTTCCACGCCAGCGCGTGCTCGCGTCCGCCGGAACCGATCAGCAGCACATTCATTGGGGGTCACTCCGTTGCAAGCCTTGAGCGGGGGTTTGCCCCCGGGCTTCGCCAAGGTCAAGCGCGGCGGGCCGCAATCAACGGCATTTCGCCGCGCCAGCTTGACGCCGCGCCGCGTGCCTGTCACTCAGGCGGCATGGAAACCGTCCAGTCAAGAGACAGCCAGGGAAGGGTGTCCGACGCCCCGTCGGGTCACTGGGTCTACCGTGTCCTGCCGCGCTCCGTCTGGCCCTATGCCCAGCTTGCGCGCTGGGACCGGCCGATCGGCTGGTGGCTGCTGCTCTGGCCCTGCTGGTGGTCGGCCGCCATGGCCGCCTCCGCCGGGGCCAAGTCCATGGCGCTCCCGTCCGGCATCACCGACGCCGCGCCGGTCCTGTCCCTGCTCGGCGACGTGATGCCGTCGCCGCTGGTGCTCCTGCTCTTTCTCGTCGGGGCCGTGGCGATGCGCGGCGCCGGCTGCACCTACAATGATATCGTCGACCAGCGTATAGACGAACAGGTGGCGCGCACGCGCTCGCGCCCGCTGCCCTCCGGCCAGGTCAGCCGCAGGCAGGCCTGGGCCTTCCTCGCCGCCCAGGCGCTGATCGGCCTCGTCGTCCTGCTGCAGTTCAACGGCTTCGCCATCCTGCTCGGCGTGGCATCGCTCGCGGTCGTCGCGGTCTATCCTTTCGCCAAGCGGTTCACCAACTGGCCGCAACTCTTTCTGGGGCTTGCCTTTTCCTGGGGTGCGCTGATGGGCTGGGCGGCCGAGTTCGGCGCGTTGGCGCTGCCGCCTCTGCTGCTCTACTGCGGCGCCATCCTGTGGACCATCGGCTATGACACGATCTATGCCCACCAGGACAAGGAGGACGACGCGCTCGTCGGCGTGAAGTCCACCGCGAGGCTGTTTGGCGACCGGACCAAGCCGGCGCTGACCGCGCTCTATTCCGGGGCGCTCATCTTTTTCGCCATGGCCTTCATGCAGGCCGATGTGCCGTTCCCGGCGCTCGCCGGGCTGGTCGCGGCGGCCTTTCACATGGTCCGCCAGATCCGCGTGCTCGACATCGACGATCCCGACCAGTGCCTGAAACTGTTCAAGTCGAACAGTCACCTCGGCTGGCTGGTCTTCCTCGGGCTCATCGGCGGATCGGTCTGGGCGGCATTGTCGCCGCTCTTCTGATATCAGCTGTCATCACCGGCGCGGGTCTCAACTGCGCGCGATGATCTCCTCGCCCTCGATGACGAGGCGCAACGCGCTGTCGCCGACTTGCCGGCGCATCAGGAAACGGGCGCGCGGACGGCGCGGCGTGCGGCGCGGCCGCCGTTCCTGCACGGGTCTCGTCTTCACCGCGCCCAGGCTTTCGTCCAGCGACCGGGCGACCCCGTCGGCTTCGAACAGCAGCATCGGCAGCTTGGTCTGTTCGGACCACAGGCGCCAGTCGGCGGCAATGTCGTAGAGGTCGCCGGCCACCAGCAGCGGCACGCAGAGCGCCGGGTCCTGGTGCAGCAGTTCCAATGTCACCGTCACGTCGCCGAACTCGTCCTCGATCGCCCGCGCCGCCACGCCGCGATAGGCCTTGTAGGGCAGGGCGAGCGAGCAGGGCAGGCCGGATTTCGTCAGTACCTTGCGCACCGACACCCCGGTCGCATGGATCGTGAAGGTCACGTCGCTGTCGTCCGGAGCCGCGTAACTTGCGATCTGGGGCAACCGTGCCGGGTCCAGACGCATGTCGCGTCCCGCCCAGGCGGGCTTCGTGTTGGTCTGCATTTGACGCCTTCCTGTACAACTTCCCGGGCCGCTTTTGTGGCTCCGGCGGACCGGTTTTCCGGTCTCGTTGAAAGGCATACTAACGCCGACCTATTCGGCTCCGCTTAAAGAAGAAGGTTAAGTTTTAATAGCCAAACCACAGGGTTAGCGGTTCGTGACCCGGTGTAACGAAGTAGCAGGAAAGCTTGCGGAAATCTTTCCCGCAACCAGTGAGCAGATCGTCATATCACCTTGCCGGGATTCATGATTCCGGCCGGGTCGAACGCGCGCTTGATGCGTTGCATGAGGTCGATGCCGACCGCCGGCGCCGTCTCCAGAAGTTCCGCGCGCTTCATCTGGCCGATGCCATGTTCCGCCGAGATGGAACCGTTCATCGACCGCACCACGTCGTGCACCGCCTTGTTCATCGGGGTGTAGAGGGAAAGGAAATCCGGGTCGCCCTCGGCCGGTTCGGAAATGTTGTAATGCAGGTTGCCGTCGCCCATGTGCCCGAAGCAGACCACGCGCGCTCCCGCACTGACTGTTTTCACCGCCTCCTCGGCCACCCGGATGAACTCCGGGATGGCCGCGATCGGCACGGAGATGTCGTGCTTGATCGACGCGCCCGCCGGCTTCTGGGCGTCCGACAGCGTTTCGCGCAGCCGCCAGAAGGCCTGTGCCTGCGCCAGCGAGGCGGCGAGCACGGCGTCCTGCACCAGGCCCTGTTCGAACGCGGTTTCCAGGATCGCCTCGGTGACCGCGCGGGCATCCTCCGCCGATCGCCCGGACGAGATCTCCATCAGCACCAGCCACGCGTGATGGCCGCCCAGCGGCGCGACATTGCCGGGGATGTGGGTGACCGCAAAGTCCATCGCCATGTCGCGCACCAGTTCGAAGGCGGTCAGCCCGGTGCCGGCCTGGCCGGTCGCCAGGTTGAAGAGTGCCAGCGCCGCTTCCGGGCTCTCCAGCCCGATCCAGGCCACTTCCTGCCCCTTGGGCTGGGGAAAGAGTTTCATCACCGCCGCGGTGATGACGCCGAGCGTGCCTTCCGCGCCGACGAAGAGGTTCTTCAGGTCGTAGCCCGTGTTGTCCTTCTTCAGCTTGCGCAGGTCGTCGAGCACCTCGCCGGTCGGCAGCACCACTTCCACGCCGAGGCACAGCTCGCGCGTGTTGCCATAGGCCAGCACGCCGGTGCCGCCGGCATTGGACGACAGGTTGCCGCCGATCTGGCAGGAGCCCTGGCTGCCGAGCGACAGCGGGAACAGCAGCCCGGCCTCGTCCGCCGCGTCCTGGATGGTCTGCAGCACGGTGCCGGCCTCCACCGTGATCGTGGCGCTGGCCCGGTCCAGCTCGCGCACACGGTTCATCCGTGACAGCGACAGGATGATCGCCCTGCCGCTCTGGTCCGGCATCTGACCGCCGACGAGGCCCGTGTTGCCGCCCTGCGGAACCACCGGCGTGCCGGTTTCGCTGGCAAGCTTCAGGATGGCCGACACCTCTTCCGTGCTGCCGGGCCGGAGCACCATGGCGGCCTTGCCGCCCCACAGGCCGCGCGGCTCCTTCAGGTGCGGTGCCATGTCGGCCTCGCCGGTCAGCGCGTTGCCGGCGCCGACGATGGCGGTGAAACGGTCTTGCAGCGTGGTGTCCATGTCTCGTTCCTCAGTCCTCGCTTCGCGCGCCTGCACCGTGGCGCGGCGCGGCCGCGCGGGCAAGCCGGTCGTTGATGGCCTCGCCAAGGCCGGTGGCCGGGATCGGCTCCACCGCGATCATCGCGGCATCTGCCTTGTCCAGCGCATGGAGATGGGCAAACAGGTTGGCGGCCGCCTCCGCCAGGTTGCCATCCGGCGACAGGTTCAGCACCGCGGCGGCGGTCTCGTGGCCCGCGGCACGATCCGGGCCGAAAGCCAGCAGGGCCTCGCCCGGGTTCACGCGGATGGCGTTCAGCCGCACCTGCGCGGCCGGTGCATAATGCGAGGCGAGCATGCCGGGGGCTTCCACGGCCGCCCCGGGCGCGTTGCGCCGCACGGTCAGCCCCATGGCCTCGATCTCTTCCGCCGCCACGCCGCCGGGACGCAACAGGCGCACAACGTTATCTTCCACCCTGACGATGGTCGATTCCACGCCGACAGGCGCCGCTCCGCCATCGATGATGAGCGCGATCCGGTCGCCGATATCCGCCGCGACCGCCTCGGCACTGGTCGGTGAAATGCGGCCGGACCGGTTGGCCGAGGGCGCCGCCACGGGCCGGCCCATCCGGGCGACGAGCGCCGCGCCGAACCCGCGCGGCATGCGCAGGGCGACAGTGTCCTGCCCGGCGGTGACCAGCGGATGGATGGCCGTGTCCGGTTTCAGCGGAACCACGATGGTCAGCGGACCGGGCCAGAAGCGCCGCGCCAGCGCCACCGCGGTCTCGTCGAACACGCCGATGGACTGCGCCATTTCCAGCGAGGCGACATGGGCGATGAGGGGATTGAAGCGCGGCCGGCCCTTGACCTCGAAGATGCCGGCCACTGCTTCGCCGTTGGTCGCGTCCGCAGCCAGGCCATAGACCGTCTCGGTGGGAATGGCGACGAGCAGCCCGGCGTCGAGCGCCTCGGCCGCCCTGGCGAGGGCATCGGGTTCGTCCGCCTTCAGGATCGTCGCCACGCGTTCTTGTCCTTTCATCGAGGGCCTTGGCTGTAGCGCCTGGCAGGAAGGTGTGCAAGCGGTGGGACAGTTTGCTCAAATTTGAATTGTTTCCAAAACGGCATCTTCAAGATGCTTTGCTATTGTCGTCCTCGTTGCGAGTTTGAACGGGACAAAAACGATGAAGCTTCTCATTCTTGTTGCGGGTTTGTGCCTGGGTGCGTCCGTCGCCCATGCCGACACGCGCCAGAGCGAAACGCCCATCACCCGTGTGTCGGCGTCGGTGTACCTCATGGGCACGCCGGAGAAGCACGAATCCTCGTCCATCGCGGTCATGGGAGCCAAGGAATCGCCGTCCATTTTCGTCATGGGGACGCCGGCGGAGCCGAAGGCCGAACCGGTCCGGGTGGCGAAGGCAAAGCCGGCGGTCGTGGCATCCCTGCCCACCGCCGACATGTCGCTCGACGAGATCATCGGCAAGCGCCCCGAACTCATGAACAGGCCGGCCGCGCTGGCCGATTTCGGAATCGCGCCGAAGTCGGGTGAGGGGCGGATCTACGGCCCGCAGGAAATGGCGACGGCCTCGGCCGAGCCCGCGCCCGGTCAGCCGGAGTCGGCCATCGATACCGCGAAGACCGCCGCCGTCCAGCCCGGCATGACACCGCAGCCGGAACCGGCGAAGGGCGATGCCCCCATGAATCCCGATAAGCCGAAGCAGCCCGACGCCGACCTTCGCGGCATGGTCCTGCGCCGCGAGTAGGCGGCGCGTCGGCCTTTTCCCTGGCATCCCGGAAAGACCGGAAAGCGGAGCGCCCGCCGGCCCTCCGCCTTGTCGTGCCCAAGCTGCGTATCAGCCGGCGATGCGCGAGAAGTCGGCCACCTGGCCGGTCGCCCGGCGGATGCGGGCGAGAAGCGCAAGCCGGTTGGCGCGCACCGCGTCCTTGTCGGCGTTCACCAGCACGGCTTCGAAGAAGGCATCGACCGGCTGGCGCAACTGCGCCAGTGCCGCCAGCGCCTTGGCATAGTCCTCTGCGGCGATGGCCTGGGCGGCAAAGTGCTCCGCCTCTTCCAGGCTGTCGAAGAGGGCCCGTTCCTCGTCGGTCTCGAACAGCGCGGGATCGACCGTATCGCCGATGACCGTGCCCTTCTTCTCCTCCGCGGCCAGGATGTTAGCCGCGCGCTTGGTGCCGGCCAGCAGGTTGGTGCCGTCCTCGCTGCCGAGGAAGGCCGACAGCGCTTCGACGCGGCGGATGACCAGCAGCAGGTCGTCGCTGTCCGGCGAGATCACGGCGTCGATCAGGTCGTGCCGGGCGCCGGCATCCTTCAGGTAGACCTTGAGCCGGTCGTGGAAGAAGGCCAGCAGGTCCGCGACGATGATGGACGCGTCGTTGGCGGCGGCGACATGCACCAGGTCGTTGACCCAGGCGTGCTCGAAGTTCTCCGCCACGCGCTGCCCGTGCGGCACGTAGGTTTCGATCAGGTAGTCGCGGAAGGTCTCGTCGCCGAAGGCCCGGTCCGTCAGCAGGCGTGCGAGGTGCGCGCCGCCCTGCGCGGCGATGCCGATCCGCACGCCGTTTTCCGCCACGATGCGGATGACGCCGAGCGCGGCACGGCGCAGCGCGTAGGGGTCCTTCGAGCCGGTCGGCTTCTCGTCGATGGCCCAGAAACCAGTCAGCGTGTCCAGCTTGTCGGCCAGCGCCACGGCGATGGAAACCGGCGCGGACGGCACGGCGTCGGACGGCCCTTGCGGCCGGTAATGGTCCTCGATGGCGGCTGCCACCGCCTCGTCTTCGCCCTGCAGCAGGGCATAGGTGCGGCCCATCGCGCCCTGTACCTCGGGGAATTCCTGCACCACTTCGGTCTGAAGGTCGGCCTTGGCGAGAAGCGCGGCGCGGCGCGCCATCGCCGCATCGGCGCCGACGACCGGGGCCAGATCCCCGGCCAGCGCAGCAATGCGGGCCACCCGGTCGCCCTGGCTGCCGAGCCTGGCATGGAAGGTGACGTCGAGATGGTCGAGGCGCGCCATGCGCTGGTCGAGCGGCTTGGCGAGGTCGAGGTCGAACTTGTCGGCGCTGCCCTTCAGGTCGGCGAGGTCGGGCAGGTTGGCCTGGTCGGTGTGCCAGAAGTAGAGCGCGTCCGACAAGCGCGCACGCACCACCTTGCCATTGCCGTAGGCGATTTCCTTGCCGCCGTCCTTCGCCTCGATGTTGGCCACCAGGATGAAGCGGTTGGACAGCCGCCCGTCGCGCCGGGTCACGAAGCATTTCTGGTTGGTCTTGATTGTCAGGCGGGTGACGTCATCGGGAATGTCGAGAAACTCCTCCTCGAATTCCCCCATCAGCACCACCGGCCATTCGACGAGGCCGGAGACTTCCTCTGCCAGGCCCTCGTCCTCGACCAGCTCGAGCCCGTTGGCAAACGCCAGGTTGCGCGCGTCGTTCAGAATGATCTGCTTGCGCCGCTCGGCGTCGAGAATCACTTTGGCCTGTTCCAGCCCGGCGATGTAGTCGTCGAAGCGCCGCACCTCTAAGGCGTCGGGCGCATGGAAGCGGTGGCCGCGGGTCACGTTGCCCGACCGGATGCCGTCGACCTCGAAATCGACGACGCGCGTCTCCTCGGTTTCCGGCCCGAAGGTGCACAGGATCGACTGCAGCGGGCGCACCCAGCGCAACGAGCCCGGCTCGGCCGAGGCCTTGCCCCAGCGCATGGATTTCGGCCACGGGAAACCGCGGATGATCGCGGGCATGACGTCGGCGACGATGGCCTCGGCATCCCGCCCCGGCGTTTCGATCACCGCGACGTAGAAATCGCCCTTCTTGGGATCGCTGCGCACCTCGGCCGCCTCGATGGAGGTGAGGCCGGCGCCGCGCAGGAAGCCCTCGATCGCCTTTTCCGGTGCATCGGTACGCGGCCCCTTGCGCTCTTCGCGGATGTCCCGGGAGCGCGCGGTCAGGCCGCGGATATCGAGCGAGAGCCGTCGCGGCGTCCAGTACTCTGTCGCCGCGTCATAGGTCAGGCCCGCCTCGACCAGCGCGTCGGTGACCAGCTTTTTCAGGTCGCCGGCAGCCTTGCGCTGCATGCGGGCCGGGATTTCCTCGGAGCGGAGTTCAAGCAGAAGATCGGGCATCAAGGGCTCCTCACCCTCCCCTTGATGGGGAGGGTCGGCGCAGTAGCGCCGGGGTGGGGTGATCAATTGCGCACACCCCCACCCGCGCCTTTGGCGCGACCTCCCCCATCGAGGGGGAGGTGGGAGCGCGCGTCCTCGACGGCGGAATAAATCGTATCGAGGACGGAATCCAGTTCATAATTGATATCGTGGGTCCAAAATCTCAAAACCCGGTACCCTTGCGCGCGAAGCCAGGCGTCGCGCTTGCGATCATGAATCTGCTGAGCCGAGCTGCCATGGTGGAAGCCATCGATCTCGATCACGATGCGCAACCGGTGCGAAGCGAAATCCGGACAATAGGGGCCGATGGGAGCCTGTCGGCGAAAATGCGTCCCTTCGAGCGGTATGCGCCACAGGTGCCGCCAGAGCCGCCGCTCCATGTCCTGCAGAGACGTTCTTAGTTTCCGGGCAGATTGGATGCGAAATCGTTTCATGCACGGTAAAATTGCATGGCATGCCGGTCTTGTCACCCGCCCGGCCAATGAAAAAGGGCGCGCCACAAGGGCGCGCCCCGTCCTGCCACGGACATACAGAGGAGAGGGTTCGGATCAGTCCTGCGGCAGGATGACGGAATCGATGACGTGGATGACGCCGTTGTCGGCGGCCACGTCGGCCGCGACGACCTTCGCGCCGTCGACCATCACGCCGTCGGCACCCTTCGTGACCTCGATGGTCGTGTCGCCGCTGTCCTTCAGCGTGGCGACCTCGGTTGTGCCGTCGGCGATGTCACCGGACATGATCTTCGATCCGACGACGTGGTACTTCAGGATCGCGGCCAGCTTGTCCTTGTTCTCAGGCTTCAGCAGGCTTTCGACGGTCCCTTCGGGCAGCTTGGCGAAGGCTTCGTCGGTCGGCGCGAACACGGTCAGGTTGTCACCGGTGGCCAGGGCATCGGCGAGGCCGGCGGCCTTGGCGGCGGCAAGCAGCGTGTTGAACGTGCCGGCCGACTGGGCCGTCTCGACGATGTTCGACGCCGAGGCCGGAACGGCCATGGCGAGGGCAAAGGCGGATGCGAGTGCGATCTTGCGCATGTTGAAGTCTCCCGTTGATCACTGTGGAACCGGCGGCTCTGGACAGGGGCAGCGCCCGATCGCCGGTAACAGGGTCTGTTTGCGTCCTGTCGCGGAATTTCACGCAGCGTCGCGTCAGCCGGTTCAGTCAAAACCGGGCGCCCGGTTTTCCTTCACACCTGCGTGAGCGCGGTGATCCGTCCGGCGTATGCCACAACCGGCGCGGCACCCGAAAACGCCATGCCCGCCGTGAACCTCAGGGCTTCCCCGCCACGCGCATGACCAAGCCTGCCCCGCCGCCTGAATGCCGGCTGAACGTCCCCATCAGCATCGGTTCAACGGGAGTGCGGCAGTCTGCCTGACATGCCGGGCAGATCCATCGGGAAACAGGGCCGGTTCGGCATTCGCGATTGACCCAACAACAACCGCCCGCGAGGCTGCCATGACCGTCACGACCCTCCTTCACACGATGCTCCTGGCCGCCGCGATCAACAGCCATTTTGCCGCGCAGGCGATCCACATGGCGGGCACCCGCCGCGCCGTGGAAACGGCCTGCAAGGAACCGCACAAACCGGTGCGGATGGTGCAGGTGTTCGTCCTGGCGTGATGGATTGGCCGGTCAGGCCGCAGCCGTCTCTTTCAGCGATGCGCCGCCGGCCTCGGTCAGCAGGAAGGCCTCGCCGCACTGGCGGGCAAGGTTGCGCACCCGCAGGATATAGCTCTGCCGCTCGGTCACCGAGATCACGCCGCGGGCATCCAGCAGGTTGAAGACGTGGGAAGCCTTGATGCACTGGTCATAAGCCGGCAGCACGCAGGTGTGCAGGTGTCCGGGAGCCTGCGGCGCACCGGCCTTCAGCAGCGCCTCGCATTCCTTTTCCGCGTCGATGAAATGCTGGTGCAGCATCGACGTGTTGGCGTGCTCGAAATTGTAGCGGGAATATTCCTGCTCGGCCTGCAGGAACACGTCGCCATAGGACACCTTCTCCGTACCCTCGCGGCCGTTGAAGTTCAGGTCGTAGACATTGTCGACACCCTGCACGTACATCGCGATGCGCTCCAGCCCGTAGGTCAGTTCGCCGGCCACCGGCGCGCATTCGATGCCGCAGACCTGCTGGAAATAGGTGAACTGCGACACTTCCATGCCGTCGCACCAGCATTCCCAGCCCAGGCCCCAGGCGCCCAGCGTCGGGCTTTCCCAATCGTCCTCGACGAAGCGGATGTCGTGCGTCAGCGGATCCAGGCCGATGGCCTCCAGCGAGCCGAGGTAGAGTTCCTGCAGGTTGGACGGGTTCGGCTTCAGGATCACCTGGTACTGGTAGTAGTGCTGCAGGCGGTTCGGGTTTTCGCCGTAACGACCGTCCTTCGGCCGGCGCGACGGCTGCACGTAGGCCGCGTTCCAGGGCTTCGGGCCGAGCGAGCGCAGCGTGGTCGCCGGGTGGAACGTGCCCGCGCCCACTTCCATGTCATAGGGCTGCAGGATGGCGCAGCCGTAGTCGGCCCAGTAGTTGTGCAGGGTCAGGATCAGTCCCTGGAAGGACCGTTGCGGGCTCATGTGTTCGGCGGTCATGGCGGCCTTGCCTGTCTGGAAGCGTGTACTGCCGCTGATTAGCGCCGCAGGGCGACCCCGGTCAAGGCGCGACCGCTGATCGGCGGCTTTTGCGCGAAATGTAAACTCCGGAACGGACCGGGCTTGAATTCTCTGCTAGGAACGCCACAAATCGCCTGCAAGGAACTTGTCCGGAGGAACCCATGTATCGCAGCCCCGTCGCGGAAATCGCCTTCACGCTCAAGTATGTTGCCGGTGTCGGCAAGGCCATGGAGGAAGCCAGGCTGGGCGACCTGTCGGAAGACCTGCTCGACGCCATCCTCGAGGAAGCGGGCAAGTTCGCCTCCGAGGAGATCGCGCCGCTCTACAAGGTCGGCGATACCCAGGGCTGCACGCTCGCCGATGGCGTGGTGACGCTGCCCGACGGCTGGGCCGACCTCTACCGCCGCTGGGCCGCCGGCGGCTGGAACGCCATTTCCGGCCCCGTCGATTTCGGCGGCCAGGGCCTGCCGGTCTCGCTCAACACCGCCACGCAGGAAATGTGGAACTCGGCCTCCATGGGCTTTGCGCTCGGTCCGATGCTGACCATGGGCGCCATCGAGGCGCTGGAGGCGCATGGTACCGACGACCTGAAGGCGAAATTCCTGGAAAAGCTGGTTTCCGGTGAATGGACCGGCACGATGAACCTGACCGAGCCGCAGGCGGGTTCCGACCTGAACGCCCTGCGCGCCCGCGCCGAACCGGCCGGTGACGGCACCTACCGCATTTTCGGCCAGAAGATCTTCATCACCTGGGGCGAGCACGACGCGGCGGACAACATCGTCCACCTCGTGCTGGCGCGCTTGCCCGACGCGCCGGCCGGCACGCGCGGCATTTCGCTCTTCCTGGTGCCGAAATTCCTTGTCAACGACGACGGCAGCCTCGGCGCGCGCAACGATGCCATCTGCCATTCCATCGAACACAAGCTGGGCATCCACGGTTCGCCCACGTGCACCATGATCTACGGCGACGGCAAGCACGGCCAGACGCCCGGCGCCATCGGCTACCTGATCGGCGAGGAGAACCGCGGTCTCGCCTGCATGTTCACCATGATGAACAACGCCCGCCTGAATGTCGGCATCCAGGGCGTGTCAGTGGCCGAGGCAGCCTACCAGCATGCGCTGGCCTACGCACTGGACCGCAAGCAGGGCAAGGCTGCCGGCTACGAAGGCGAAGGCATGGCGCCCATCATTCACCACGCCGACATCCGCCGCACGCTGCTGACCATGAAGGCGCTGACCCGGGCGGCCCGCGCCATCTGCTACAATTGCGCCCATGCCATCGACATGGGCCGCGCTGGTGGCGATGAAGCAGCCCATTGGCGCGACCGCGCAGGTCTGCTCACCCCGGTGGCCAAGGCGTTTTCGACCGATATCGGCGTGGAGGTCGCGTCCATGGGCATCCAGGTCCATGGCGGCATGGGCTTCATCGAGGAGACGGGAGCGGCCGCCTACCTGCGCGACGCGCGCATCGCGCCGATCTACGAGGGCACCAACGGCATCCAGGCGATCGACCTCGTCACCCGCAAGCTGCCGCTGGGCGGTGGTGAGCAGGTGCATGGCTATATCGCCGAACTGCGCGGCGATGCCGAGGCGGCCCGGGCCTCCAACGATCCGGAACTGGGCGAGACCGGCGCGCGCCTCGATGCCGCGCTCGACGATCTCGACGGCGCGACCCGCTTCCTGCAGGACGCCCTCTCCGGCGGGCGCATGGAAGAAGCGCTGGCGGCCGCCACGCCCTACCTGCGCCTGTTCGGCTTGGCCGCCGGTGGCTGCTACCTCGCCCGCGCCGCGGCCAATGGCCAGGGCGAGGGCCGCGCCGCACTGGCCCGCTTCTTCGCCGAGAACCTCGTCGGGGAAACGTCCGCGCTGAAGGACCGCGTGATGGCCGGCGCCGCCAGCCTCGAGGCGGCCTCCGCTGCGCTGATGGCGTAACCGGCGCGGGGCCATTGTCCAGGGTCCCGGGTCACGGCCCGGTTTTACGGCCTGTGGTCCGGGGATCGCGAGAGGGCGACGGTCGTGGACCTGTGGGCATGTCCGCTTCGGGCATGCGTCGTGCCGGACTGCCCGCCGTTTCTCCGTCCTCATCCTTGGACGAGCAAACCGTCATTCTCTGCCCCGGTTGCCTGATCCGCCCAGTTGCTCCGCACATTTCGTTATCCCTGGGCTTGACCCGGATATCCATGCCGTGACCTTCCCCGGCATCTCTTCTCAGCATCCGCGATCCGCGGCGTCCCGGCACGGGGCCTCGCCGCAAGGGCGAGGATGACGAAAGGGAGCTCGGCCTTCCTGCATCCTGGGACCCGCCCCGTCGTCGTATTCGCACACGTCAAATGCCCCTTACGTAAACGGAAATAATCCTTGCCCTTCGTTCGCGCATGGCCCAAACATGGGCGGGCACGAATGGGAGGAAACCGAATGAGCGATCACGTGATCGTCGGGCGCGATGGCCCGGTCATGACCATACGGATGAACCGGCCGGACAAGAAGAACGCGCTGACGCGGGCCATGTATGCCACGATGGCCGCGGCGCTGACCGAATCCGACGAGGACCCGGAAATCCGCTGCCGCGTCATCATGGGCGTGCCCGGTGCTTTCACGTCCGGCAACGACCTGGCCGATTTCCTCGCCATTTCCATGGGCGGAGAGGGGGGCACGGAAGTTTACGACTTCCTCATGGCGCTGGCCACGGCGAGGAAGCCCGTCCTTTCGGCCGCTGACGGGATCGCGGTCGGCATCGGGACGACGATCCACTTCCATTGCGACCTGACCTTCGCCACGCCACGCACCGTCTTTCACACGCCTTTCGTCAGCCTCGGCCTGGTGCCGGAGGCCGGTTCCAGCCTGCTCGGCCCCGAGATCATGGGCCGCCAGCGCGCCTTCGCCATGCTTGGCATGAGCAAGGGGCTCCCGGCCGCGGAAGCCAGGGAGGCCGGCCTGATCTATGCCGTTGTCGGCGAGGATGACCTGGAGACGCGCACGATGGAGGCCGCGGCCGAGATCGCGGCCAAGCCGCCGGAAGCGCTGAAGATCGCCCGCGACCTGATGCTGGGCGACCGCACCGCGCTCGTCGAGCGCATCCGCGAGGAAGGCAAGCTCTTCCGCGAACGCCTGAAATCCGAAGAGGCGAAGGCCGCCTTCATGGCCTTCATGAATCGCAAGAAGGCCTGACCGGACGCGTCAGACGATTGCCCTGTCGCGGCCCTCCCAGTAGGGCCGCCGCAGTTCCCGCTTGAGGATCTTGCCCGTCGGGTTGCGCGGCATCATCTCGATGATGTCGACCGTGGTCGGGCACTTGTAGGCCGCCAGCGAGCGCTTGCACCAGTCGATCAATTCGCCCTCGCTGGCCTCTGTTCCGGGTTTCAGCGAGACCACGGCCTTGACCGTCTCGCCCCATTTCTCGTGCGGCACGCCGATGATGGCGACCTCCATCACCGCCGGATGCTCGGCCAGCACGCGCTCGATTTCAGGCGAGTAGATGTTCTCGCCGCCGCTGATGATCATGTCCTTCAGGCGGTCCTCGACGAAGACGAAACCCTCGTCGTCCAGCTTGCCGATGTCGCCGGTGCGGAACCATCCGTCGTCCGTGATGACCTTGGCGGTTTCTTCCGGCTTGCCGAGAAAGCCCTTCATCAGTTGCGGCGTCTTCAGCCAGATCTCGCCGTGCTCGCCCGCCGGCATGTCCTTCAGTGTCTCCGGGTCGACGATGCGCACCTGGCAATTGGGGATCGGCTGTCCCGCCGAGGAGAGCCGCTCCGGGTGGGCGGCATCGTGATGGGCCTCGGGCATCAGGTGCGTGGCGACGCCTGCCACCTCGGTCAATCCGTAGACCTGGATGAATTTTGTATCGGGCCAGGCCTTCATGGCGGCGCGCAGCAGCGGCAGCGGCATCGGTGCCGCGCCATAGGTGTAGATCTTGAGGCGCCCGAACAGCGCGATGGCCTCCGGCCCGTTCTGGAGCACCTGGGCCAGCACGGCCGGCACCAGGAAGGTGACATTCGCCCCGGCCATGATGGCGCCCGCCAGCGACGCGCCGTCGGGGTCGCGGGTCATGACGCTCGGCACGCCGTCGTGGATGGAAAACAGCACGTAGGACGACCCGCCGACATGGAACAGCGGCATGGAGACCATCGACTTGTCGCCTGGCTCGAACCCCCAGCCGTCATGGGCGTTGATCGTGTGCTGCACCATGTTGGCATGCGTCAGCATCACGCCCTTGGGCTTGCCCGTCGTGCCGGACGAATACATCACAAGGCAGACGTCGTCCGGCGTCACGTCGTCCGGCCGGTCCTTCGGCGCTGCTTGCGCCAGCAGGGCCTCGTAGGCATCGCCGTCGCTGCCCTCTGGTGTCACCTCGATGATGTGACGCACGCCCGGCAGACGGTCGCGCATGGCCTCGATCTTGGGCAGCAGTTCGGATCCGGCGAACAGCACGGTCGCGCCCGAATCGTTGACCGCGTAGTCCACTTCGTCGCCGGCCAGCCGCCAGTTGATGATGGCATTGGCCGCGCCGAGCGAGCCGGCCGCCAGCGAGATTTCCACGCAGGCGCAATGGTTCTTGTCGAGGAAGGCGACCACGTCGCCGCGTCCGATCCCGAGGCCGGCAAGCGCGCCCGCGGCGCGGCGCACGCGCTCGTTCCACTGCGCCCAGGTCCAGGTTCGGGAGAGATAGGTCACCGCTTCCGCGTCGGGCATGGTCCTGGCCCAGTGGGCGAGGCGGTCGTCGACGAAAGCCGGCTCCGGGGCAGTGTCACCCATGGCAAGTCCTCCCGCTGGTGGCGCCGGCGGATCCTCCTCCCGACGGAACCACGGCGGAAGTGTTGCACGCGGGCCGGACACTGGCAAGGCGAGCCGCGACCGCCGGTCTCCCGTGCCCGGGCAGCCTTACGGATAAAGCCGTGCCTTCTCCCAGCCGCCCTTGCCGTCGGGCGTGAAGACCACCCGGTCGTGCAGCCGGAACGGCCGGTCGTGCCAGAACTCGATCTGCTGCGGGCGGATGCGGAAGCCCGACCAGTAGGCGGGGCGGGGAATCTCGCCGATGGCATATTTCGCCGTGTATTCGGCGACCGCCTTTTCCAGCGCGAACCGGCTCTCCAGCGGCCGCGACTGCTTCGAGGCCCAGGCGCCGATCCGGCTGCCCCGCGCCCGGGAGGCGTAATAGTCGTCGGCCTCCGCGTCGGACACGATCTCGACCGGGCCGCGCACACGCACCTGGCGGCGCAGGCTCTTCCAGTGGAAACACAGCGCGGCCTTGCGCGTGGCCAGGATCTCGCGGCCTTTCGCGCTCTCGAAATTGGTGTAGAAGACGAAGCCGTGGGCGTCGAAATCCTTCAGCAGCACCATGCGCACGTCCGGCAGGCCGTCCTCGTCCACGGTGGCCACCGCCATGGCGTTCGGATCGTTGATTTCCGATGCCTCGGCATCCTTTAGCCAATCTGAAAACAACTTCAGCGGTTCGTCCGCCAAAGTGAAGTCACCGGTTGTTAACCCTGTTTCGCCGATACTCATCGTCCAGTTGTCCAGGTTGTCCCGAAGGAGGGATGGGGGTCTTGAGCCGCATTGCTTCGTATGAGTGCAAAGGGATAGTGCGCTTCGCCCGCATTGGCCAGTCACTTGCTGCAATGCTTTTCATCTCGCCGTTCGTCACCGCCTGTGCCTCCACCAACATCGTCGCGGAAGCGGAAGTCGACCGCTCCATCGTCACCTCCGCGACCACGCCCTCCGACGTGCTGAACACCGACGAGATGACGGTGCGCAATGCCGTCACCTCGGCCAACATCGACGAACTGTCCGGCAAGCCCATCCCCTGGGCCAACCGCGACACCGGCGCCAGCGGCACGATCACCGGCGTGACCGAGGTCAAGAACCGCAACGTCGTCTGCCGCCGCTTCGCCGGCACGATCGAGCGCTACGACGGCGTCTCCGTCATCCGAGGCGAAGCCTGCCTCGGAGACGACGGCGCCTGGTTCATGCGCAGCTTCGAGCGGTCCTGACCGGGGAAAAATGTCGCGGGACTGGCACTTTGTGCCCCGCACCCCCATATCTGGTTCAACTGTTCACAAACCTGTGATGGATGGCCCATGACGCGCAATCCCTATGATGTGCTGGGCGTGGCGAAGTCTGCGTCCGCCAAGGAAATCAAGTCGGCTTTCCGCAAGCTGGCAAAGAAATACCATCCGGACCAGAACCCGGATGACCCCAAGGCCAAGGAACGATTTTCCGAGGCATCGACCGCCTATGACATCGTCGGCGACGAGGAGAAGCGCAAGCAGTTCGACCGCGGCGAGATCGATGCCGAGGGCAAGCCGAAGTTTGCCGGTTTCGAAGGCGGCGACCCGTTCGGCCCGGGCGGGCCGTTTGCCGGCGCCCGTACGTCACGCGGCCCCCAGGGCAGCCGGTTCGAGTTCCGATCCGCCGGCCCCGGCGGCCCGGGCGGTTTCGAGGCAGGCGATATCTTCTCAGACATCTTCGGCCATGCCTTCTCGTCGGGCGGGCGCACCGGCCCGCGCGGTCCCTCTGCCCAGAAGGGCGAGGACCTGAAGGCGACACTGGCGGTCTCGCTGGAGGATGTGGCCGAGGCGGCGAAGGTGACGGCCGTCTTCCCGGATGGCCGCAAGCTGGCGATCAAGCTGCCCCAGGGCGTGGAGGATGGCCAGGTGATCCGCCTCAAGGGGCAGGGCGCCGAAAATCCCTTCGGCCAGCCGGGCGACGCGCTCGTCACGGTGAAATACAAGGCGCATCCCGCTTTCCGCGTGGAGGGCGCCGACCTCCATGTCGAGCTTCCCGTCGGGCTGCGCGAGGCGGTCGAAGGGGCGAAGATGCCCCTGCAGACGCTGACCGGCAAGATCGCGGTGACGGTGCCGGCCTGGTCGAGTTCCGACAAGGTTCTGCGCCTCAAGGGACGCGGCCTGCCCAGGAAGGGCGGCGGCCATGGCGATCTGCTCGCCCATGTCCGCATCATGCTTCCCGAGGGCGGCGACGACGAGTTGAAGGCCTTCCTGTCGCGTGAAAAGGCGTGAAACACGTCGAAATAGCGCGGAACTTTGGCTTGAAGCCTCCGGGAGCCTGTGCGATAGGCAGGCTCCCGATTGCTGAGGCTTTGCAGGAGACCGAAGAGCATGACCGCGACCTCTGGATTGATGGCTGGCAAGCGCGGCCTGATCATGGGCCTCGCCAACAACCGTTCCATCGCCTGGGGCATCGCCCGTTCGCTGAGTGATGCCGGCGCCGAGATCGCGCTGACCTACCAGGGCGATGCGATGAAGAAGCGCGTCGAGCCGCTGGGCAACGAACTGGGTGCCTGGACGATCGGCCATTGCGACGTCTCCGATCCGGAGAGCATCGCCGCGACCTTCAGGGCGATCGAGGAAAAGTGGGGCAAGATCGACTTCCTCGTCCACGCCATCGGCTTCTCCAACAAGGACGAGCTCGACGGTCGCTACATCCAGACGACGCGCGACAACTTCCTGATGACGATGGACATCTCCGTCTATTCGTTCACGGCAGTCGCCCAGGCCGCCGAGCCGCTTCTCAACGACGGCGCCTCGCTGCTGACGCTGACCTATTACGGCGCCGAGAAGGTCATGCCGCACTACAACGTCATGGGCGTGGCCAAGGCCGCGCTGGAGGCATCCGTGCGCTACCTCGCCGTTGATCTCGGCGGCCGCGGCATCCGCTGCAACGCCATCTCGGCCGGACCGATCAAGACGCTCGCCGCGTCGGGCATCGGCGACTTCCGCTACATTCTCAGGTGGAACGAGTACAATTCGCCGCTCAAGCGCACGACCACCATCGAGGAAGTGGGCGATTCCGCGCTCTTCCTGCTCAGCGACATGGGCCGCGGCACGACCGGCGAAGTCCTTCATGTCGACTCGGGCTATCATGTCGTCGGCATGAAGGCGGTGGACGCGCCGGACATTTCGACCGTCTGACGCACGGTGACCTGGCGGCCCTGTCGGTCACACGCGCGTCACCATGTGCCCTCAAGAGAGTGCTGATGTACCCGCTGACTTACATAGCGCGCCACGGCCAGACCGACTGGAACGCCGAACGCCGCCTCCAGGGGCAGACCGATACCGTGCTCAACGAGACCGGGCGCGCCCAGGCGGATCGCAATGGCGAGGCGCTGGCCGCCCTCATCGGCGCCGATCACGCGCATTTCCGCTTCGTGTCCAGCCCGATGAGGCGGGCGCGCGAAACCATGGAGCGCATGCGCCTCGGGCTCGGCCTTCCGCGCGATGGCTATGACACCGATCCCCTTCTCAAGGAACTGTCGTTCGGCGACTGGGAGCGCCATACCTTTGAGGAACTCGACGCGCTCCACCCCGGCACGTCGCAGGAGAGGGAAGGGCGCAAGTGGACCTTCGTCCCGCCGGGCGAAGGCGCCGAGAGCTATGCCATGCTGGCAGAGCGGGTCGGGCGCTGGCTCGAAACGCTGACCGAGCCGACCGTCTGCGTCGCCCATGGCGGCACGATTCGCTCGCTGTTCCACCTTGTCGGAGGGGTCCCGGGTACCCGGGCCGCCGAAATGGACATTCACCAGGGCCGCCTTTTGCGGCTGGAGGGCGACCGTCTCGAATGGCTTTGAGGGTGGTGTGATCGGGACGAAGGCGCCCGCGGCGGAAGCCTGCCGGGCGCGATCGGGACGGTGCTACTCGTCGATGTCCATGTCGGTGACGACGTTCTCGCCGTTGACCTCGTTATAGGACAGGTAGACGTCCATGCCCTCCTTCAGGGCGGAAACGTCGAATTCGGCGTTCAGCTTGTAGGACTTGCCGTCATCGAGCTTGACCGTCAGGGTGTCGGGATCGACGGAGACGATCTTGCCGCCGGTGATTTCGGCCAGCGCGGCGGTTGCAAACAGACCGGCGGCCAGGAAAGGTGCGGCAATCCGCAGGATGGTACGCATTGGTGGTTTCCCTTGAATGGTGGGCGTCCGGTCTTGCCGGCACCCTGCCGCATCACTGGCTGGGTGAAGCGGCATTATTATGTCGGTCCGGGGGCAATGCCAGCCTAAATTTGACATCCATGATGTTTCTCGGCGCCCGGTGAACGGACACCCGGGGGCTTCTGTCTTTTTGCATGATGCTCTATGAGGCAGTCGGAGTAGAGCAGTTCCAGGAAAACGGATCCCATGTCGCACAACACTTTCGGCCATCTTTTCCGGGTCACCACATGGGGTGAAAGCCACGGCCCCGCGCTCGGCTGCGTGATCGATGGCTGCCCGCCCGGCATCCGCTTTACCCGCGAGCAGATCCAGGCGGATCTCGACAAGCGCCGGCCGGGCACCTCGCGCTACGTGACCCAGCGCCAGGAACCCGACCAGGTGAAGATCCTGTCCGGCGTGCTGCCCGACGACGACGGCGTGACGCTGGTGACCACCGGCACGCCGGTGTCCATGATGATCGAGAACACCGACCAGCGCTCCAAGGACTATTCCGAGATCGCGCGGCGCTACCGGCCGGGCCACGCCGACTACACCTATGACATCAAGTACGGCATCCGCGACTATCGCGGCGGCGGCCGCTCTTCGGCGCGCGAGACCGCGGCCCGCGTGGCCGCTGGCGCGCTGGCCCGTCTCGTGGTGCCGGGACTGGCCGTGCGCGGCGCGCTCGTCGCCATGGGCGAAAAGGATATCGACCGCTCGCACTGGGACTGGTCGGTCGTCGGCCGCGAGGACAACCCGTTCTTCACGCCGGACGAGACCTCGATCCCGGTTTTCGCCGAGTACCTTGAGGGCATCCGCAAGGCCGGTTCCTCGGTCGGCGCCATAATCGAGATCGTCGCCGATGGCGTGCCGGCCGGTCTCGGCGCGCCGGTCTATGCCAAGCTCGACCAGGACATCGCGTCGAACCTCATGTCGATCAATGCCGTCAAGGGCGTGGAGATCGGCAACGGCTTTGGCGCCGCCCGCCTGACCGGCGAGGACAATGCCGACCAGATGCGGATCGGTGCCGACGGCAAGCCGCATTTCCTGACCAACCACGCGGGCGGGATTCTCGGCGGCATTTCGACCGGGCAGCCGGTGGTCGCGCGTTTCGCCGTCAAGCCGACCTCGTCCATCCTGACTCCGCGCCAGTCGGTGGATGCCGACGGCAACGAGGTCGAGGTGCGCACCAAGGGACGCCACGACCCCTGCGTCGGCCTGCGCGCCGTGCCCATCGGCGAGGCCATGGTCGCCTGCGCCATCGCCGACCACTACCTGCGGCACCGCGGCCAGACCGGGCGCATCTGATGCGCGCGGTCCTGTCGGCGGTCCTGCTGCTGGCCGGCCTGTCGCCGTGCCGGTCCGCCGATATCGTGACCATCGCCACGCCGTCGCCCGTCACGGCCGTTGCGCAAACGGCCCAAGGCGTCTTCGTGACCACGCGCGGCGGATCGTTCCGCCTTGACGCCTGCGCCGGCGAAAAGCCGTTCTGTCTGCTGTCGTCCCCGGTGCCCGATGAACCGCCGGCCGCCCCGGAAGGCGCGCTGCCGGACGGCCGGGTCGCCGAGGATCCATCCGGCGACATCCGCCGGGCCTGGTATGCCGATCCCACCGATCGTTATGGCCATGGCGTGCTCGGCGACCGCATCGAGGGCGGCTCGCTGGCGGTCATCGATGCCGACGGCAATCCGCACCTGTTCCGGCTTCCGCGAACGCATGTCTTCGAGGACATCACGCCGCGCATCGCCGACCTCGACGGCGACGGCCGCAACGAAGTCGTGACCATCCGCTCCGGGCTGGCGTCCGGCGCGGCCATCGCGCTCTACGGCCTGCGCGACGGGCAACTGGTGCAACTGGCCGAGACGCCGGCCATCGGCCGGCCCAACCGCTGGCTGAACATCGCCGCCATCCTCCCCGGGGAGGGCAGGGACCGGATCGTCTATGCCGTCCGCACACCGCACATCGCCGGCACGCTCTTCTCGGTCGCTTGGGACGGCCGCGGCCTGGCGATGAAGACGGAGATCGCCACCGACGTCTCCAACCACGTCATCGGCTCGCGCGAGCAGGGCCTTGCCTGGGGCGGGGTTGTGGAGAAGGAGCACCCGGCCATCCTCGTCCTGCCCTCGCAGGACCGGCGCAAGCTGCGCTTCGCCTTTTCCAGCCATGCCGACATTCGCCTGCCGGGTGCCATCGACAAGGCCATCGTCGAAAAGGACGGCTGGCTGGTGACCGCCACCGAGAACGGACGCCTGCTGGTTATCCGCCGCTGAGGTTGGGGATTTGTCGGTTTCGCACGCGCTGCCCCGTAGCCAAGGCGGCGCGTGGCCCCTACATTGTCCATCATGACAACACGCCTCTATTCCCACCCGGTCCACGCCGAGCATCTCGTCCCGGCCGGTCATCCCGAACGCCCGGATCGCATGAAGGCCGTTGCCGAGGCCCTGTCCGGCGAGGACTTCGCGGCTCTCGACCGCGTCGAGTCGCCCATGGGCCGCGAGGAGGACATCCTCCTGGCCCACCCGGAGGACTACCTGCGGCGCGTCGAATACGCCATGCCGGAAGAGGGCATCGTGCGCATCGATGCTGACACCTCGGCCAGCCCGAAGAGCTGGGACGCCGCGCTGACGGCCTTCGGCGGCGCCACCGCGGCCGTCGATGCGGTCATGGCCGGCGAGGTCGACAATGCCTTCGTCGCCGCCCGTCCGCCCGGCCACCATGCCGAGAAGAACAAGGCCATGGGGTTCTGCCTGTTCAACAACGCCGCCATCGCCGCCCGCCACGCCCAGAAGGTGCACGGCGTCGAGCGCGTTGCGATCGTCGACTGGGACGTTCACCACGGCAACGGCACGCAGGACATCTTCTGGTCCGATCCCACCGTGCTCTACTGCTCCACCCACCAGATGCCGCTCTACCCGGGCACCGGCGCCCGCGACGAGACCGGCGCGGGCAACATCGTCAACGCCCCCCTGTCGGCCGGGGCCCACGGCGCCGATTTCCGCGAGGCCTTCCAGAGCCGCATCCTCCCCGCCATCGACGATTTCCGTCCCGACCTGATCATTATCTCCGCCGGTTTCGACGCGCACTGGCGCGATCCGCTGGCCGAGCTGGAACTGACCGAGGAGGATTTCGACTGGGCCACCGGCAAGCTGATGGATCGGGCCGGCCGCTATTGCGGCAACCGGGTGGTGAGCCTGCTGGAAGGTGGCTACGACCTGCGCGGCCTGGCCGACTCGACCGCCGTCCACGTCCGCCGCCTGATGAAGGGATGACCATGACCGACAGCACTGGCAACGCCGACATCAAGGCCATGAGCTTCGAGGCCGCGCTCAACGAGTTGGAGCGGATCGTCGAGAACCTCGAACGCGGCGACGTGCCGCTCGACCAGTCGATCGCCATCTACGAACGCGGCGAGGCGCTGAAGAAGCACTGCGCGCACCTGCTGAAGGCCGCCGAGGACAAGGTGGAGAAGATCCGCCTGACCCGGGAAGGCGAACCCGCGGGGACCGAGCCGCTCGACCAGGACTAAAGCTGTTCCAGCGAAAGTGGGCACCGGTTTCGCGTCCGGAACAGCGATGGGACAAGGCGATCAATCTGTTCCAGCGAAAGTGGGCACCGGTTTCGCGTCCGGAACAGCGATGGGACAAGGCGATCAATCTGATCCGGCGAAAGTGGGCACCGGTTTGGCGTCCGGACGCTGATTTTGCGCGGCGGCCCTGGCTGTTTCGGGGCGGTGAACAGTCAATTGCCGGTGGCGGACTCGGTAAAACGGCGGTTTCTGCCTATCTTGCAGGAAACCAAACGCACAGCGAGGCGTGCCATGAGCTTCTTTCCTGGAATTGATCCCGAGCCGGGCGACGTGCGCGCCGCGGATGCCATCGACCTCCTTGTGGTGCCGGCGTCCAAGGATATCGGCGGCTTCGAGGTCCGCCGTGCCCTGCCCACCGCCCGCCGGCGCATGGTCGGCCCGTTCATCTTCTTCGACCGCATGGGCCCGGCCGTGCTGCGCGACGGCGTGGCGATGGACGTGCGCCCGCATCCCCACATCGGCCTCTCCACCGTCACCTACCTCTTTGACGGCCAGATCCGCCACCGCGATTCGCTAGGCACCGAGATGGTCATCGAACCCGGTGACGTGAACCTGATGACCGCCGGTCGCGGCATCGTTCATTCCGAGCGGACCCCGGAGGAAATGCGCACGGGCACCATGCCCATGCACGGCCTGCAGACCTGGCTTGCCCTGCCGGACGCCATCGAGGAAACCGACCCGGCCTTCGAGCACACCGGGGTTTCCGCCCTGCCGGAACTGGAAGGCGAGGGCGCCTGGGCCCGGGTGGTGATGGGGTCCTTCCACGGCGCCACGTCACCGGTCCGCCAGCATCACGACACGCTTTATGCCGATATCCGGCTGGAGCCCGGCGCCGCCGTGGCCATTCCCGCCGAGGCGGAGGAGCGCGCCCTCTACACGCTGGAAGGCGAGATCGAGGTCGCCGGCGAGGTGCTGCCCAACGACCGGCTGGCCGTGCTGCGCCCGGGCGATGTCATCCATGTCCGCTCGCAGTCCGGGGCCCGCTTCATGGTCTTCGGCGGCGCGTCCATGGGCTCGCGCCGCTATATCTGGTGGAACTTCGTCTCCTCATCGAAAGAGCGCATCGAGCAGGCCAAGGAGGAATGGAAGACCGGCCGTTTCGATATCGTGCCAGGAGACGAGGAGGAGTTCATTCCGCTGCCCGACGCGTGAACCCCGCGGGCGATCCAGCGCCCGCGCCGGGCGGCATGAAGAGAGTGTTTACTCTGCCGCTTCATGCCTGATTTACCAATGAAATTCGCTATTTAATCACTTTATGTTTTTCTAAAATCTTAGGCGAGTGCGCCTATGCTCCCTTCCAAGGACAGGGAGCCAACAAAATGAAAAAAATTGTCATCGCGGCCATGGCCGTGCAATGGGCGTGGCTGGCCGCCGCGCAGGCCGCCCCGGCCTATGACCGGCAGCTGGAAGACGCCGCCAAGCGAGTGGTCGCCGAGCGCATCGGCGAGGTGAAGGCCGTCCTGCGCGGAACCTTCGCGGCCGGCCAGACGCCGGAATATTCGCAGCCCCGGCCGCGTCTGCTGCTCCATGCCGTTCGGCATTCCCGTCCGCTGTGGAACCATGGCCTCGCCCCGGCGATCGAGCCGCGCGCCGTGCGCCAGGTCTCGGTGGATCGCATCGTCTTCACCGGGTCGGTCATCGCGCAGGACTGACGCCGACGGTTGCCCGCTCCGAAGGGCACCCTTGCCAAGCCTGCCGTCATGCGCCAATCAGGGCGCATGAACGCACCCGTTTCCCCGCATGGACGCCTCCGTCTCGACCAGCTCCTGGCCGACAGGGGCCTCGTCGCCTCGCGCTCGCGGGCGCGCGACGCCATCGCGCGGGGCACGGTCACGGTCAACGGCGTTACGGCTGCCAAGCCCGGCCAGATGGTCGCTTCCGACGTGGCCATCGCCATTGCCGATCCGGCGCAGGGCTATGTCTCGCGGGCGGCGCTCAAGCTGGCTCCCGCCCTCGATGGCTTCGGGATCGATGTCGCCGGCGCCAACGCGCTGGATGTCGGCGCGTCGACAGGCGGCTTCACCCAGGTCCTGCTGGAGCGCGGCGCAGCCCATGTCACGGCGGTCGATGTCGGCCACGGCCAGATGCATCCGGAGCTTGCAGCCGATCCGCGCGTCATGGTGCTGGAAGGCCTGAACGCCCGCGATCTCGCGGCGTCCGACCTTCCGCGCGGCGCGCCGGACCTCGTCGTGTGCGACGTGTCGTTCATCTCGCTGAAGCTGGCCATGCCACCGGCGCTGGCGTTGGCCGCGCCCGGTGCCCGCTGCGTGCTGCTGGTCAAGCCGCAATTCGAGGCCGGCCGCGAGGCCATCGGCAAGGGCGGCCTGCTGAAGGACCCGGCACAGGGAACCGCCATCGCCGCGGATCTGCGCCTGTGGCTGGAAACCCGGCCGGGCTGGCGCGCGCTCGGCATCGCGCCGTCATCCATCGAGGGCGCCGACGGCAACCGCGAATTCCTTCTCGCCGGCATCAGGGACCGAGCATGACAGCAAGACTTCTCATCGATCATCTCGGCGCCCAGGGCGACGGTATTGCCAACACGCCGCAGGGCCAGGTCTTCGTGCCGTTCACGCTGCCCGGCGAAATGGTAACCGTCCAGCCGGCCGGCAAGAAGCACGAGGCACTGACCGTGATCGATCCGTCGCCGGAGCGCATCGAGCCGCTCTGCCGCCACTTCACGGCTTGCGGCGGCTGCGCGTTCCAGCACTGGCAGGCAGAGCCCTACCGCGCCTGGAAGCGCGGCCTGCTGGTCTCCGCCCTGCAGGCCCGGGGCATCGACGTGCCCGTCGGCGACCTCGTCGCCTGCGGTCCGGGAGAGCGCCGCCGCGTCCAGCTTTCCGCCAGGCATGGCGAGGGAGGCGCCGTGCTCGGCTTCCACGGTCCCTATTCCTACAGCCTGTTCCAGCTCGAGGAATGCCCGGTCACCGATCCGCGCATTGTCGCCGCCCTGCCGCAACTGCGCCGCCTGGCCGCGGTCATCGCCGGCCTGTCGAAACCCTTCCACATGGTCGTGACGGTTACCGAGACCGGGCTGGACATCGCCGTGCGCAAGTCGGGCAGGCTTCCGGAAGCCGAGCGCCAGCGCGCCGCGAAGATCGTGCTGGAAAACCACTGGGCGCGCCTTTCCGTCGATGGCGAGATCGTGCTGGAACCGGTCAAGCCGCAGGTCCGCTTCGGCGCCGCCACCGTCGTTCCGCCGCCGGGCGGTTTTCTGCAGGCCGTCCCGGCCATCGAGGAGGCAATGGCCGCTGAGGTTGTCGGCCATCTCGGCAAGGCGAAACAGGCCGCCGACCTGTTTGCCGGGGCAGGGGCCTTCGCGCTGCGAATGGCCGGGCGCATGCAGGTCCACGCGGTAGAGGGCGACGGCCCGGCCCTGGCAGCCCTCGACGGCGGTTTCCGGGGCGCCGCAGGCCTGAAGAAAGTGACGGTGGAGAAACGCGATCTCTTCCAGCATCCGCTCCTGCCGCGCGAACTGCTCGGCTACGACGCGCTTGTCTTCGATCCGCCGCGCGCTGGCGCCGAGGCCCAGGTGAAGCACCTGGCCAAGGCCGACATCCGCAAGGTTGCCGCCGTGTCCTGCAACCCGGTGACGCTGGCCCGCGACCTGGAAATCCTCATCGCCGGCGGCTATCGCCTGCTGTCGGTGACGCCCTACGACCAGTTCCTGTTCACCGCTCACGTGGAGGCCGTCGCGCTTCTGGAAAAGCCGGTGCGGCGCCGCTGAATGCCGGCCGCGTCCGGTTGGCATGCCCGGGGCTCCGTGCTAACGGGAAAGTGGACCTGTGTGCGTCAGGTCGCGTCATGCTTGTGCCGGGGGAACTATGAGGACAGGCTTGTTCCGCTTGGCGGCAAGGGACCGCCATGAAACCAATCGCGTCGCCACGCCGCTCGAACTGATGTTCGACCTGGCGAGTGTCATTGCCATCGCGGCTGCGGCTGCGGGCCTGCATCACGGCCTCGCCGCCGGGCATCCATGGCAAGGCCTCCTGTCCTTCGCCATGGCCTTCTTCGCCATCTGGTGGGCCTGGATGGGCTACACCTGGCTGGCCTCCGCCTTCGGGAACGAGGGCATGCTGTTTCGTCTCATGACCATGGTGGCGATGACGGGATCGCTCATCATTGCGGCCGGAATTCCCGAGATCTTCGAAAAGGGGCAATTTTACCTGACCCTGACCGGCTATGTCGTCATGCGCCTGGCGCTGGTGCCGCTTTGGCTGATGGCCGCTGCAGGTCATCCGGATCGCGGCCCGACCTGCCGGCGCTATGCCACGGGCATTGTCATCGCCCAGGTCTACTGGATCGTTGCTGTTCTCGGTTCAGGGCCGGACTCACCCTATGCGCTGCTGCTTTTTGGAATCGGGGTCCTGGTCGAGATCAGCGTTCCCGTCCTGGCCGAGCGACAGGGGACAACCGGCTGGCACCGTCATCACATCACCGAGCGCTATGGCCTGCTGAACATCATCGTCCTTGGCGAGTGCTTCCTGGCCACGGTGCTGGCGTTCCGGACCGGGGCAGACCATGTGTCCCTGGCGGATCCGCTCCTGCACGCGGCGATCGCCTTCCTGCTGATAACCTTTGCCTTGTGGTGGATCTATTTCGGGAATGGAAACATCCTGGTCGGGGAGACCGGCCGCGAAGGATTCATCTGGGGCTACGGCCATGCCATCGTCTTCGCGGCAGGCGCCAGCCTCGGTGCCGGGTTTTCCGCCCTGGTCGAAGTTTCGGGCGGTCACGGCCACACCGCCCCCGCCGAGGGCATCGAACTGGCCATTGCCATTCCCGTTGCCGCCTATCTGGCGGGGGTCTGGCTCGTTCGCGACAGAACCGTCATGTCCGGCGCCGGACGCATTGTCCTGCCGGGTGGTGCGCTGGCTATCCTTGCCGCGGGGGCCTTCCTGCCCGCGCCCCTCGCTTGGATTGCCGCCCTGACCGTGTTGACCGCCGTTCTGCGCAATCGGTCTTGATGCACCCTGTGCGCCTCAGGCCCGGCCGGCCAGGACACGCTCGACCCATTGCGGCACGATCGTCCCGGCGGGGCCGTGCACGGCCTCGGCGAAATCGGAGATGCCGAGCGATGGTTCGAGGTTGAGTTCCAGCGTGTGCGCCCCGGCGCGGCTCGCCTCCTGCACGAACTGTGCCGCCGGGTAGACATTGCCGCTGGTGCCGATGGATACGAACAGGTCGCAGCCGTTCAGCGCCCTGTAGATGCGCTCCATCTGGTAGGGCATTTCGCCGAACCAGACGACATCGGGACGCATGAACCCCTTCGAGCCGCAATGCGCGCAGGCCGTGGACGGCGACAGGTCCGCCGCCGCGTCGCACCGGATGTTGCAATTGCTGCAGAACGCCCGCTTCAACTCGCCATGCATGTGGATGAGCCGCCGGGACCCGGCACGCTCGTGCAGGTCGTCGATGTTCTGCGTCACCAGCAGGAAATCGCCGCGAAACTCATGCTCCAGCCGCGCCAGCGCGGCGTGCGCGGCGTTGGGCGCGACCGTCGCGAGACCGGCCCGGCGCTGGTTGTAGAAATCGTGCACCAGGGCCGGGTTGCGGGCAAAGCCTTCCGGCGTCGCCACGTCGTTCAGGTCCACCTTCGACCAGATGCCGTCCTTGTCGCGGAAGGTGTCCACGCCGCTTTCGGCCGAGACGCCCGCACCGGTTAGGATGACAATGGAGGAAGCCAGCATCGGCAATGCCGCCTCAGATGGCCGCGACGGCCTTGGCCAGCAGGTCGCGCACCACGCCCGCCACGTCACCGAGCTGGACGTTCTCGATCGCCTGCATCGAGGCGACCGGGTCGACGGCGCTGACCGTCACTTCGCCGTCGCCGGTGGAGCGCAGTATGACGTTGCAGGGCAGCATGGCGCCGATCTTCGGCTCGACCTTGATCGCCTCGTTGGCCATCTTCGGATTGCAGGCGCCGAGAATGAGATAGTCCGGCATGTCGACGTCCAGCTTCTTCTTCATGGTCGCCTTGACGTCGATCTCGGTCAGAACGCCGAAGCCGGCATCCGAGAGCGCCGTGCGCGTACGCTCCACCGCCGAGGAGAAATCGGTTCCCGTGAGGGTGCGATCGATCGTGTAGGCCATGGGGCAGCTCCTTTCGGTAAAATATCACGACATGAACACATGTAGTGCAAATAAGGTTCCATGCCAGTGGCACGCAAGCCTCGCCGCGTATCTGCTCATGGATTGTGCTATTGGACAATCGGGCAGGATGGCGACTTCATGCTAACCTGCCGCGGCAGATTGACTGAGGCCATGGTGTCGGGAGGAGTCCATGGTATCCAACAGTGCACATGTCCGCGAGATCGAACGGGTCATCGTGGGCGGCACGAGCCAGCGCGACGACGCTGTCGTGCGCTCATGGCTGCGTTGCGTCAACGACTACAAGATGGATCCGGCTTCAGCCCAGGAAGCCTACATCGTTCCGCACGAGATCCTGCGCGAACACCGCGACCAGGCCGAGGAACTGATATCGATCGGGAGGTCCGGCCTCGAAGCGCTCTTCAAGCAGGTCGCCGAACAGCACTATGTGCTGCTGCTGTCGGATGCCCGGGGCGTGACCGTCGACTTCATGGGCGACCTGACCTTCGACAACCAGTTGCGCAAGTCGGGCCTCTACCTAGGGTCCGAATGGTCGGAGAACCGTGCCGGCACCTGCGGCGTCGGCGCCTGCATGGTGTCCGGCGAACCGGTCATCATCCACCAGGACGACCATTTCGATACCTGCCATATCGGCCTGACCTGCACGGCGGCGCCGATCTACGACACGCTGGGCGACCTTTCCGCCGTGCTCGACATATCCCAGCTTCGCTCGCCGACGGCGAAGTCCAGCCAGTACCTGGCGCTTCACCTGGTCACCGCGTCGGCGCGGCGCATCGAACTGGCCAACCTGCTTGCCCGCACCCGCAACGAATGGGTGCTGCGCCTGTCGCGGTCGCCCGAGTTCATCGACGTCGATCCCGAGGCGGCCATTACGCTGGACGGATCGGGCCGCATCACCGGCATGACGCATGGCAGCTTCAGCGCGCTGGCCCGGGCCATGAAGTTCCCGCTTACCGGGACCCGGGCCTATATGGGCGAGCCGGTATCGCGCTTCTTCGAGATGGACGTCGAGGACCTGCCGCGCTTCATGCGTGGCAAGCCGAAGGGCGAACGCATGCTGCGCACGCCCCAGGGGCACGTGCTGTTTGCCAGCGCAATCGCCCCGGTGACGCGCTTCAATGCCTCGCCCCACCCCGCCAGGACCATTCCGCGTGCGCTGCGCGGCCTGGGCGACGGCGACGCGCGCGTGGCCGAGATCCAGCGCCGAGCCGCCCGCCTGGCGGCCCGCGACATTCCCATCCTCATCCAGGGTGAGACCGGGTCTGGCAAGGAGCACCTGGCCCGCGCCATCCACGACAGCGGGATCGGGGGCGGCCGGTTCGTTGCCGTCAATTGCGCCGCCATTCCCGAGAGCCTCATCGAATCGGAACTGTTCGGCCATGCGCCCCATGCCTTCACCGGCGCGTCGCCGCGCGGCAAGGCGGGGCTCATCGAGGCGGCCGACGGAGGCACGCTCTTCCTCGACGAGATCGGCGATATGCCCCTGCCGCTGCAGGCCCGCCTGCTGCGGGTCCTGGCCGAAGGCGAGGTCGTTCCCGTCGGCGGCGTGGCGCCGCGCAAGGTCCGCATCCGGCTGATCTCCGCGACCCACCGGGACCTGCGCGCCATGGTCGACGCCGGCGCCTTCCGTGCCGATCTCTTCTACCGGCTCAACGCGGCGACGCTCACCCTTCCGCCGCTGCGCGAGCGGGCCGATTTCGACCGTCTCGTCGATGGCCTGCTGGCCCGGGTCGCGGCCGAGCACGGCGATGACGTCCGCCTCTCCACGGCCGCCCGCGTGGCGCTCGCCTCGCACGACTGGCCGGGCAACATCCGCGAGCTGTTCAACGTCCTGCAGGTCGCGGTGGCGCTCGCCGACGACGGCGAGATCACCCTCGATGCCCTGCCGGACAGCCTGCCGGCGCTGGTCGGTCGCCAGGCCCCGGCCGAGGCCGCGGAGACCTCGTTGCGCCAGCGCCTCGATGCCCTCGGCGGGAACGTCACGGCCCTGGCCCGCCAGATGGGCGTCAACCGCTCCACGATCTACCGCCGGCTCGGCCGCGCCAGGTAGGCCGGGGCGGCTGCAACACCCTGCAACAGGTGTTGCAGCCGATCCTGTTGCAGCCGGACGCGCCATCTAATCCGCTTGCCTTTGATTTCAATGCCTTGACGGCCCGCCGTGGCTGGCACGCGCCTTGCTGGGCAGGGGCATGGCGCGGCCGGGGAGACGCCGCGACCGTCATGGAAAACGAACAGTGGGAGTGAGAAAGACATGCTCGACAAGACACCGACAGCACGCGTTCAGACGTTCCTCGATACCTTCGGCAGGGCCCTGGAGGAGCGGCGGATCGACGACGCGGTGGCCATGTTCGCAGATGAATGCTACTGGCGCGACCTCGTCACCTTCACCTGGAACATCAAGACCGTTGAAGGCCGCGACGAGGTCCGCGCCATGCTGGAGAGCCAGCTCGACCGCATCGCCCCGACTGCGTGGCGCGTCGCGGACGGCGAGGACGCCACCGAGGCGGACGGCGTGACCGAGGCGTGGATCACCTTCGAGACAGGGGTCGCGCGCGGCTATGGTCTCATCCGGCTGAAGAACGGGCAGATCTGGACGCTGCTGACCACGATGGTCGAGCTGAAGGGCCACGAGGAGAAGTCGGGCTTCACTCGCCCGCTCGGCGCCAAGCATGGCCATGACGTCGGCACGAAAAGCTGGAAGGAGGAGCGCGAGGAGGAACTCGCCACCCTCGGCATCACGAAACAGCCCTACGTGCTCATCATCGGCGGTGGCCAGGGCGGCATCGCGCTGGGGGCCCGCCTGCGCCAGCTCGGCGTTCCCGCGCTCATCGTCGAGCGCAACGACCGCCCGGGCGATTCCTGGCGCAAGCGCTACAAGTCGCTGTGCCTGCACGATCCCGTCTGGTACGACCACCTGCCCTACATCAAGTTCCCGGAGAACTGGCCCGTCTTCGCCCCCAAGGACAAGATCGGCGACTGGCTGGAATTCTACACCCGCGTCATGGAACTGAACTACTGGTCGGGCACCGAGGCGAAACACGCCGAGTGGGACAGCGCGAAGGGCGAATGGGTCGTGCACGTGCGCCGCGACGGCAAGGACATCGTCCTGCGTCCCAGCCATCTCGTCTTCGCCACCGGCATGTCGGGCAAGGCCAACATTCCGGACATCGAGGGAGCGGACACCTTCCGCGGCGAACAGCATCACTCGTCGCGTCATCCCGGCCCCGATGGCTACGTCGGCAAGAAGGTCGTCGTCATCGGCTCCAACAACTCCGCCCATGACATCTGCGCCGCCCTCTACGAAGCCGGCGTGGACGTGACCATGGTCCAGCGCTCGACGACGCACATCGTGCGGTCGGATTCGCTGATGACAATCGGTCTCGGTGCGCTCTATTCGGAAGAAGCGGTCAGGTCCGGCATGACCACGGAAAAGGCGGACCTGATCTTCGCCTCGCTGCCCTACCGGATCATGCACGAGTTCCAGAAGCCGATCTATGACGAGATCCGCGACAAGGACAAGGCCTTCTACGAAGCGCTGGAAAAGGCCGGGTTCATGCTCGATTTCGGTCCCGACGACTCCGGCCTGTTCATGAAATATCTGCGCCGCGGCTCCGGCTATTACATCGACATCGGCGCGTCCCAGCTGGTCATCGACGGCAAGATCAAGCTGGCGACCGGGCAGATCACGCGCATCACGCCGGACGGCATCGTCCTGGACGGCGACCGGGAGATCCCGGCCGACGTGATCGTCTATGCGACCGGCTACCGCTCGATGAACGGCTGGGTTGCCGATCTCATCGACCAGCCGACGGCCGATCGCGTCGGCAAGGTCTGGGGCCTCGGGTCAGACACGCCCAAGGACCCCGGTCCGTGGGAAGGGGAGCAGCGCAACATGTGGAAACCCACCAATGTCGATAACCTCTGGCTGCACGGTGGAAACCTGCACCAGTCGCGCCACTACTCGCAGTTCCTGGCACTGCAGTTGAAGGCCCGGATGGAAGGGATCGAAACGCCGGTCTACGCCTTGCAGCAATCCTGGCACAAGGGCTGAACACGCGCCTTGCAGAAAGAAGCCCGCCGGCGCCTTGCCGGCGGGGTCTGACCCGAGCAATTCCAGCGAAAGTGGCCCCCGGTTTCGCGTCCGGGATTGCGGCTTAAGAAGAGCAATTCCAGCGAAAGTGGCCCCCGGTTTCGCGTCCGGGATTGCGGCTTAAGAAGAGCAATTCCAGCGAAAGTGGCCCCCGGTTTCGCGTCCGGCCGGCTCAGTGCTCCGTGCCGCCCACGGTCATGGCATTCATGCGCAGGTGCGGCTGGCCCACGCCCACCGGCACACCCTGGCCGGCCTTGCCGCACATGCCGATGCCGGTGTCGAGCGCGGGGTCGTTGCCGACCATGGTGATCCGCTTCATGGCTTCCGGCCCGTTGCCGATCAGCATCGCGCACTTGACCGGGTAGGAGACCTTGCCGTTCTCGATCATGTAGGCCTCGGTGCAGCCGAACACGAACTTTCCGGAGGTGATGTCTACCTGGCCGCCGCCGAAGGATACGGCGTAGAGGCCGCGGTCAACCGAGGCGATGATCTCTTCCGGCGAGGTGTCGCCGCCTGCCATGAAGGTGTTGGTCATGCGCGGCATCGGCTGGTGCGCATAGCTCTCGCGCCGTCCGTTGCCGGTCGGCTTCATCCCCATGAGCCGCGCGTTCTGCCGGTCCTGCATGTAGCCGACCAGCACGCCGTCCTCGATCAGCACGTTGCGTCCCGACGGCGTACCCTCGTCGTCGACGGTCAGCGAGCCGCGCCGCTCGGCGATCGTGCCGTCGTCGATCACGGTCACGCCCTTGGCGGCCACCTGCTGCCCCATCAGGCCGGAAAAGGCCGATGTCTTCTTGCGGTTGAAATCGCCTTCGAGCCCGTGGCCGACGGCTTCGTGCAGCATCACGCCCGGCCAGCCGTTGCCCAGCACGACATCGAGCGTGCCGGCCGGGGCAGGGCGCGCCTCGAGGTTGACCAGCGCCTGGCGCAGCGCCTCGCTGGCCGCCGTCTGCCACGATTCCTCCGTCAGGAAGTCGCCGAATCCCTTGCGCCCGCCCATGCCGTGGCTGCCGCTTTCCTGCCGGTCGCCGTCGCCGACCACCACCGACACGTTGAGTCGGACCAGCGGGCGGATGTCGCGAACCAGGTGGCCGTCTGCCCGCAGGATTTCCACGTGCTGCCAGCTCGCCGCCAGCGATGCGGTCACCTGGCGGACCCGCGGGTCGCGGGCGCGCAGCCAGGCGTCGATGGTCTCCAGCAGGCGGGCCTTTTCGCCGAAGCCCGGAGCCTCGATCGGGTTCACGTCGCCGTAGAGCTTCACGTTCGTGCCCGCTGGTGCCACGTCGGCCTGGCCGCTATGGCCCGTTGTCACCGCGCCGACCGCCTGCGCGGCATGGCCGAGCGCCTTGGCGGTCAGTTCCGAGGCATGGGCATAACCGGTCGCCTCGCCGGCCACCGCGCGCAGGCCGAAGCCCGTTTCCGTGTTGAAATTGCCCGTCTTGAGCCGGCCGTTGTCGAAGACGAGCGATTCGCCTTCGCGGTACTCGAGGTAAAGCTCGCCGTCATCGGCCCGGGCAAGGCTGTCGCCCACGATCCGCTTGACGGCATTCTCGTCGATGTCGAAACGGCTGATCAGGCTGTCGGTCATGAGGCGGTCCTTTCCGGTGGCATGATGCCCATATAGGAAAGGCCGGGGCCGCTGTCACGGCCCGCGTCAGGGCAGGGCGGCGAAGCCCTCGGTGAAGCCGGCGAGATCGACCGGGATGCCGATGCCTTCTTCCGGCGTCTGGAACACGATGAAGGTGGCCGACTGGCCGTTCTTCAGCGTCGTGATCAACGGCTCTTCCAGGATCACTTCCGCATAGCAGCCGTCCTGGAAACACTTGGCGAAATAGGCCTTGCCGATATCCTTGCCGTCGACGTAGAGCCCGAGCCCGTTGGGCAGCAGCACGCCGAGCGGAACCAGCACGCGCATGATCTCCGCCTTCTTGTCGGCGGTCCTGAGCACGATCACGGACAGGCCGAGATCCGGCCGGTCTTCCGCCACGACGTTCTGGATCAGCGCGCATTGCTCCGTCGCCGCGCCGGGCGGCGTGTCGCAGATCATCTTCCAGGCCCCATGGGTGGAGCGGACGATGCCTGTCTGCTGGGCCGCGGCAGGCGTGCCGGCGAGGACCAGGGCGAACAGGGCAATCAGGGCTGCCATCTTACGGTGCAATGGGATCAAGACTGGGGCTCCGCTGCGAATCACGTACAACTACAATGCGTCGGAGCGGGGCAATTGCAAACCCGTCGTCTTTGCCTTCCCCGGTCGCGCCGGCGCAATAGGCCGGGAGATTGGGCCGGAAATACGGCCACGCCGCCGGGCCATTGGACATAGGTCAAATGACATTCTTGTGCGACATTTCGCAAACCGGAATGAAAACAGCACCTTGGCGAAGGGTGCGACAAAATGCGCATGTGGAACGAATGGCTGCGACCGGCACCATTTCCTTGCGCCTGACCGGGGAATATGGTTTGACCTAAATCAAACCGGCCGGCATATGCCTGGGCCGCGATCCTGCATGGAAGAACGGCCTTTCGGGCCGATGGGGAGACAAGAACGGTATGAAACGAATTGCCGCCAGCTTTACCGCCGCTGCCGCCGCGCTGATGTCGACGGCTGCCTTTGCCGACAAGCCCGTGCCCTGGCAGACGGATCTCCAGCAGGCTGCCACGCCGATCATGCGTGAGGTCCGCTGGTTTGAGGAATACACGCTGTGGTTCATCATCCCGATCACGCTTCTGGTGCTCGCGCTTCTTATCTGGGTAGCCATCCGCTACCGCGCAAGTGCCAATCCGAATCCCTCGCGCACCAGCCACAACACGCTGATCGAGGTGATCTGGACCGTCGGTCCGGTTGTCATCCTGCTGTTCATCGCGGTGCCGTCGTTCAGCCTGCTGACGGCGCAGTACACGCCGCCGGAAGAGCCCTCGATCACCATCAAGGCCACGGGTTACCAGTGGTACTGGGGCTATGAGTACCAGAACGACCAGAATGCCGTCAGCTTCGACTCCGTCCTGCTGAAGGAAGGCGATCGCGGCCAGTACGGCAAGGAAGACGTGGAAGCCTATCCGCGCCTCCTCGCCGTCGACAACGATGTCGTCGTTCCGGTGAACGCCACCGTTCGACTGCTCGTGACCGGCGCCGACGTGATCCACTCCTTCGCCATGCAGTCCTTCGGCGTGAAGGTGGATGCCGTGCCCGGCCGCGTGAACGAAACCTGGTTCAAGGTCGAGAAGCCCGGCATCTACTACGGACAGTGCTCGGAGCTGTGCGGCAAGGACCACGCCTACATGCCGATCGCCATCCGCGCTGTCAGCCAGGAGCAGTATGACGCCTGGATCGCGTCGGCGGGCAGCGACCTGGAAGGCGCCAACAAGGCCCTGATGGCTTCCATCAAGGGTGGCACCAAGGTTGCAGACGCCGGCGCAGCCGCCGTCGCCAAGTGAAATTTTAAGGAACGGAGTGGGAGACATGGCTGAAGCTGCAGCTCACGATGCCCATCACGACCACAAGCCGAAGGGCTGGGTCCGCTGGGTATACTCGACCAATCACAAGGACATCGGAACGCTGTACCTGATCTTCGCGATCATCGCGGGTATCGTCGGCGGCCTGCTGTCCGTCGCCATGCGCATCGAGCTGCAGGAGCCGGGGATCCAGCTCTTCAACGGCCTTGCCTCCATGGTCTACGGGACGCCCGAAGAGGCGGCTCTCGACGCCGGCAAGCAGATGTACAACGTGTTCACCACCGCGCACGGCCTCATCATGATCTTCTTCATGGTCATGCCGGCGCTGATCGGCGGGTTCGCCAACTGGATGGTGCCGATCATGATCGGCGCGCCGGACATGGCCTTTCCGCGCATGAACAACATCTCCTTCTGGCTCGTTCCCCCGGCCTTCCTGCTGCTCGTCCTGTCCATGTTCGTTCCGGGACCGGCCGGTGGCTACGGTGTCGGCGGCGGGTGGACCATCTATCCGCCCTTGTCGACCTCGGGCACGCCCGGACCGTCGATGGACTTCGCCATCCTGGCGCTGCACATCGCCGGCGCGTCGTCCATTCTCGGCGCCATCAACTTCATCACCACCATCTTCAACATGCGCGCCCCGGGCATGACGCTGCACAAGATGCCGCTGTTCGCCTGGTCGGTGCTGATCACCGCCTTCCTGCTGCTGCTGTCGCTTCCGGTCCTGGCCGGCGGCATCACCATGCTGCTGACGGACCGCAACTTCGGCACCACCTTCTTCGCGCCCGAAGGCGGCGGTGACCCGATCCTGTTCCAGCACCTGTTCTGGTTCTTCGGTCACCCGGAAGTCTACATCCTGATCCTGCCGGCCTTCGGCATCATCAGCCACATCGTGTCGACCTTCTCGCGCAAGCCGGTCTTCGGCTACCTCGGCATGGCCTACGCCATGGTCGCCATCGGCGTCGTCGGCTTCATCGTGTGGGCCCACCACATGTACACGACCGGCATCTCGCTGGACGCGCAGCGCTACTTCGTCTTCGCCACGATGGTCATCGCGGTGCCGACCGGCGTGAAGATCTTCTCCTGGATCGCGACGATGTGGGGCGGTTCCATCCAGTTCCGCACGCCGATGCTCTGGGCGATCGGGTTCATCTTCCTGTTCACCGTCGGTGGCGTCACGGGCGTCCAGCTCGCCAACGCCGGCCTCGACCGCGTGGTCCACGACACCTACTACGTGGTGGCGCACTTCCACTACGTGCTGTCGCTCGGTGCCGTCTTCGCGATCTTCGCCGCCTGGTACTACTGGTTCCCGAAGATGACCGGTTACATGTACAACTCGACGATCGCCCGCACCCACTTCTGGGTCACCTTCATCGGCGTGAACCTCGTCTTCTTCCCGCAGCACTTCCTGGGTCTGGCCGGCATGCCGCGCCGCTACATCGACTATCCGGATGCGTTCGCCGGCTGGAACTTCGTCTCGTCGATCGGGTCCTACATTTCCGGCTTCGCCGTGCTGATCTTCCTGTTCGGGATCTGGGAAGCCTTCTCAAAGAAGCGCGAGGCCGGTGCCAACCCGTGGGGCGAAGGTGCCACCACACTGGAATGGCAGCTGCCGTCGCCGCCGCCGTTCCACCAGTGGGAGCAGCTGCCGCGCATCAAGTGACGGCAACCGCTTCGCGATAACGATCCTGGACCTGCCGCCGGTGCAATCCGGCGGCAGGTCCGAACCAACAAGAGACAACGGCCAGAAGGCCGGAAGAAAACAAGGGCAGGCTTACCAGGCATGGCGCTTATCGAGGAAACAGCAGGCGAGGACGGCTTCCGCATGTCGGAGGCAACGGCGGGCGACTATGTCGAACTGCTCAAGCCGCGGGTCATGTCGCTGGTCGTCTTCACCGCGATCGTCGGCCTTGTCGCCGCGCCCGGCTCGGTCAACCCGTTCCTGGCCCTGGTCGCGGTACTCTGCATCGCCGTCGGCGCCGGCGCGTCGGGCGCGCTGAACATGTGGTACGACGCCGACATCGATGCCGTCATGAGCCGCACCGCGCGCCGCCCGGTCCCCTCCGGCCGCATCAGCCCGTCCGAGGCGCTGAGCTTCGGCCTCGTCCTCTCGGTCCTCTCCGTGATGACGCTCGGCGTGCTGGTCAACTGGCTGTCGGCGGCAATCCTCGCCTTCACCATATTCTTCTACGCCGTCGTTTACACGATGTGGCTCAAGCGCTCGACTCCGCAAAATATCGTGATTGGCGGTGCCGCAGGAGCCTTCCCGCCGATGCTCGGCTGGGCTGCCGCCACGGGCGAGGTCAGCCTCCACAGCGCCGTCCTGTTCGCGATCATCTTCCTGTGGACTCCGCCGCATTTCTGGGCCCTGGCGCTGTTCAAGTGCAAGGACTACGGGGCGGCCGGCATCCCGATGCTGCCCAATGTCTGCGGCGAGAAGACCACCCGCAACCAGATCTTCCTCTACAGCCTCGTGCTGGCGCCGGTTGGCGTCGCGCCCTGGGTCCTCGGCTTTGCCAGCATTTTCTACGGCGTTTTCGCGGCCGTCATCGGCGCCATTTTTGTATGGTACGCTTGGGGTGTTTTCCGCATGCGCGACGGCGACGAGCGGATGATCCCGGCAAAGAAGCTGTTCGGGTTTTCCATTCTCTACCTGTTCTCGATCTTCGCCGCCCTTCTGGTCGACGTGGTCGCGCCGGATATCGTCTCGGCCCTGACCGGAGCGGTCGCATGAACGACGAACGCATCGAACTGACCGAGAAGCAGAAGAAGGCGCGCCGCAGCCGGTCCATCGCGATCGGACTGGCGCTTGGTGCCCTCGTCGTTGTCTTCTATGTCGTCACCTTCATCAAGGGGGCGGCGGTCATGAACCGGCCGATGTGAGGAAGGACATGGACGACAGGAAAGCGGCAAACAACAGGGCGAACATCCGGGTGGCGGCCTTCGGCGCGACGATCGCGCTGTCAATGGTCGGCGCTGCCTATGCCGCCGTGCCGCTCTACCAGTTGTTCTGCCAGGTCACGGGTTACGGCGGCACGACCCAGCGCACCGACACCTATTCCGACCGCGTACTCGACCGCAAGATCACCGTGCGGTTCGATTCCAACACCGTTGGCGTACCGTGGGAATTCCGGCCGAAGCAGCGTTCGGTCTCCATGAAGATCGGCGAGACGACGCAGATCAGCTATTTCGCGCACAATCGCTCCAAGCGCACCAGCACGGCTTCGGCCACGTTCAACGTATCGCCGTCGCTCGCCGGCGCGTACTTCAACAAGGTGGAATGCTTCTGCTTCACCGAAACGACGCTCAAGCCAGGTGAATCGCTCGATATGCCCGTGGTCTTCTACATCGACCCGGATATCATCGATCAGCCGGAGCTCAAGGACATCCGGACCATCACCTTGTCCTATACCTTCTTCCCGGTCGACGCCGAGGGGTCACCGGTGGCATCAGCCCCGGTGGACAGCACGACCAAGACCAACAGCACTCAAGAATAAGCAACCGCGGGGATCGACATGGCGGACCAACACGCAAAGCACCACGACTATCACATCATCGACCCGAGCCCCTGGCCGGCGCTGGCCTCGCTGGGTGCCTTCCTCACCGCCATCGGCGCCATCGCCTGGATGCGCGCGATGAACAATTCGGAGTTCTCGCTCTTCGGATTGACCCTGACCAACCTGAACTGGGGCCTGTTCGCTGTCGGCATGGCGATCATCCTCTACGTCATGTACGCTTGGTGGTCGGATACGATCAAGGAAGCGCATGAGGGTCACCACAC
This sequence comes from Zhengella mangrovi, assembly GCF_002727065.1. GTDB lineage: Bacteria > Pseudomonadota > Alphaproteobacteria > Rhizobiales > Rhizobiaceae > Zhengella > Zhengella mangrovi. The sequence goes on from NZ_PDVP01000005.1 coordinate 203,122, forward strand.
CCGCGTGGTGTCGCTCCACCTGCGCTACGGCATGATCATGTTCATCGCCTCCGAGGTGATGTTCTTCGTTGCGTGGTTCTGGGCATTCTTCGACGCCAGCCTCTATCCCAACGAGGTCCACCAGGTGCTGCGCGCCGAGTTCACCGGTGGTCAGTGGCCGCCCAAGGGCATCGAGGTGCTGGATCCGCTGCATCTGCCGCTCTACAACACCATCATCCTTCTCCTGTCGGGCACCACGGTCACCTGGGCGCACCATGCGCTCCTGCACAATGACCGGAAAGGCCTCGTCTGGGGCCTGACGATGACGGTTGCGCTCGGCGTCCTGTTCTCCTTCGTGCAGGGCTACGAATATGCCCACGCACCCTTCGCCTTCAAGGACTCCATCTACGGCGCCACCTTCTTCATGGCGACCGGCTTCCATGGCTTCCACGTTCTCGTCGGCACCATCTTCCTGCTCGTCTGCCTGATCCGGGCACTGCGCGGCGACTTCACGCCCAAGCAGCATTTCGGTTTCGAGGCGGCTGCATGGTACTGGCACTTCGTTGACGTCGTCTGGCTCTTCCTCTTCTTCTGCATCTACGTTTGGGGTGGCTGGGGCGCGCCGATTTCGCACGGTTGATGCTGCGGCGGCGCAAGGCCGTCCCGCACGGCCTTTTCGTCGCATGGAAATGACAGGGGCGGCCATGGCACACATGGCCGCCCCTGTCTTTGAAACGGAAGGATCCGCAATGAATGAAGATCAGGCCCACTATCCGCCCGTCGACCCGGTCCAGGCTGGCATCAAGGGGCGCTGCCCCCGTTGTGGCGAAGGCAAGCTTTTCTCGGGCTATCTCAACGTGAAGGACCGCTGCGGGGTCTGCGGTCTGGATTATTCCTTTGCCGATGCCGGTGATGGACCGGCCATTTTCGTCATGCTGATCGTCGGCTTCATCGTCGTCGGCCTGGCGCTCTGGATGGAGGTCAATTACGCACCGCCCATCTGGGTCCACATGATCCTCTGGATCCCGCTGACGCTGGTCCTTTGCCTCACGGCGCTCAGGGTCATCAAGGGCGTCCTTATTACCCTGCAATATGCCAACAAGGCGGCTGAGGGGCGGATCGAGGGGCGTGAATGACCGGGACGTTGCCCGAGACCGGCGGACCGCGCAGTGCGCGCAGCTTCTGGCTGCTGACCGCGCTGACGCTGGTGGCGCTGGCCATCCTCGTCTCGCTCGGCAACTGGCAGGTCCGCCGTCTTGCCTGGAAGGAAGCCCTGATTGCCTCCATCGCGGAGCGCATGGCTTCGCCGCCCGTTCCGCTCGCCGAGGTGGAAAAACGCTACGCTGAGACCGGGGATGTGGACTATCTCCCGGCCCTGGCGACCGGCACCTTCGAGCATGATCGCGAGCAGCACTTCTTTGCAACACATGAAGGCGCGGCCGGCTATTACGTCTACACGCCGCTACGCCTGTCCGACGGCCGTGCGCTGTTCGTCAACCGGGGCTTCGTCCCCTTCGACCGCAAGGATCCAGGGACACGGCGGGAGGGCCAGGTCGCCGGGACGGTCGCCGTGTCCGGCCTGGCACGCAATCCGCTCGCGGCCAAGCCGTTCAGCGTCTATGACAACGAACCGGGCGAGAACATCTACTACTGGAAGGATCTCGCGGGCATGACGGTCCATGCGGGGATGGACCCTGAAAAGGTCCTGCCATTCTTCCTCGATGCCGACGACGCGCCCAACCCGGGCGGCCTGCCGGTTGGCGGTGTCACCATCGTCAACCTGCCCAACAGCCACCTGCAATATGCCATCACCTGGTATGGCCTGGCCGTGGCGCTGGCCGGCGTCTGGATCGCCTTCGTTCTGCGCCGCCGCCCTTGACAGCCGCGCCATGGACGGCCACTTGGAACCCCATGCCCGCAACCGGTGACCCCATGCCTGCAAAGCCTCCGCTGACCCTCCGCCTGTGCGAACCGCGCGGCTTTTGCGCCGGCGTTGACCGCGCCATCCAGATCGTCGTCCTTGCGCTGAAGAAATACGGCGCGCCGGTCTATGTCCGCCATGAGATCGTGCACAACAAGTTCGTGGTCGAGGGACTCAGGGCCCGGGGCGCCGTCTTCATCGAGGAACTCGACGAAATCCCGGGTGACCATCGCGATGCGCCGGTCGTCTTTTCCGCCCATGGCGTGCCGAAGTCGGTTCCTGCCCACGCGGAGGAACTGAACCTTCTATATCTCGACGCCACCTGTCCGCTGGTGTCCAAGGTCCACAAGCAGGCGATGCGCCACCAGCGTCTCGGCCGCCATGTCCTGCTCATCGGCCACGCCGGCCATCCCGAAGTGATCGGAACCATGGGGCAGTTGCCGGACGGTGCCGTGTCGCTGATCGAGACCGCCGACGACGCAAGGCGTTTTTCGCCGCCGGCCGGTGCGGCCCTCGGCTACGTCACGCAGACCACGTTGTCGGTTGACGATACCGCCGGCATCGTGGCTGCGCTCGAGGAAACGTTTCCGGACATCCACGCGCCGGCAGCCGAAAGCATCTGTTATGCGACCACCAACCGCCAGGAGGCCGTGAAGCAGGCTGCGCCCGGCTGCGGGCTTTTCCTCGTGGTCGGCGCACCCAATTCGTCCAATTCCCGCCGCCTGGTGGAGGTCGCCGAACGGGCGGGCGCAGCTCGGGCGGCGCTCGTCCAGCGCGCCGCCGAGATCGACTGGGCCACGGCCGATGGCGTCGCGACCGTCGGCATCTCCGCCGGGGCGTCGGCACCCGAGATCATTGTCGACGAGATCATCGCCGCCTTTCGCGAGCGTTTCGACGTCACGCTCGATATTGCGCTGACCGCCGAGGAGAACGAAACCTTTCCGGTCATGCGCACGCTGCGCGACGTCGACCTGACCGCGGCTGACATGGCATTCGTGAACGGGGACCGGTAATGGCCGTCTACACAGACATCTCCGAAGAGGAACTGGCTGCCTTCCTGGCCGATTATCCGGTCGGCGAACTTCTCTCCTACAAGGGGATCGCCGAGGGTGTGGAGAATTCCAACTACCTCCTCCACACGGGCGAGGGCCATTTCATCCTCACGCTCTACGAAAAGCGCGTAAATCCTGACGATTTGCCCTTCTTCGTCGGCCTGATGGAGCATCTGGCCCGGAACGGCGTCACCTGTCCGCAGCCGGTCAAGCGCGCCGACGGCGGCGCGATCGGCAGGCTTGCCGGTCGCCCGGCGGCCATCGTGACCTTCCTGGATGGCATGTGGCCACGTCGGCCGACCGCCGCCCATTGCCGGGAAGTCGGCGCCGCGCTGGCGCAAATGCACCTGGCCGGCCAGGACTTTGCGATCACCCGGCCAAACGCGCTCGGCGTTTCCGGCTGGCGTCCGTTGTTCAACCTGGCGGCCGACCGGGCCGACGAGGTGGAACCGGGCCTGCATGCCGAGGTTTCCGGCGAACTCGACATTCTCGAGGCAACCTGGCCGTCGGACCTGCCGTCCGGCGTCATCCATGCCGATCTCTTCCCCGACAACGTGTTCTTCCTCGGCAAGACGCTGTCAGGCCTGATCGATTTCTATTTCGCCTGCAACGACCTGCTGGCCTATGACGTCGCGGTCTGTCTCAACGCCTGGTGCTTCGAGCGCGATTTCTCCTTCAACATCACGAAGGGGCAGGCCCTGCTTGCCGGATACCAGTCCGTGCGGCACCTCAGCCCGGACGAGAGGGACGCTTTGCCGCTGCTGGCCCGTGGCGCGGCGCTGCGCTTCCTGCTGACCCGGCTCTACGACTGGCTGAACACGCCGCCAGGGGCCGTGGTGACGAAGAAGGATCCAAAGGAATACCTGCGCCGCCTGCGTTTCCACGCGCAAATCCGCGACGCCGTCGAATACGGCCTGGAGCCGGCATGAAGACGGTCGAGATCTTCACCGACGGCGCCTGTTCCGGCAACCCGGGTCCGGGCGGCTGGGGCGCGATCCTGCGCTACAACGGCAACGAGAAGGAACTGAACGGCGGCGAGGCGCAGACGACCAACAACCGCATGGAGCTCATGGCTGCCATCGAGGCGCTGGGCGCGCTCAAGGAGCGCTGCAAGGTCGATCTCTACACCGACAGCGTTTACGTGCGTGACGGCATCAAGGGCTGGATCCATGGCTGGAAGAAGAACGGCTGGAAGACCGCCGCGAAAAAGCCGGTCAAGAATGCGGAACTCTGGCAGGCGCTGGACGAGGCGCGGGGACGTCACGATGTCACCTGGCACTGGATCAAGGGCCATGCCGGACACCCGGAAAACGAGCGCGCCGACGAACTGGCGCGCCAGGGCATGGAACCGTTCAAGCCTCAGCGCGGAAAGATGACCGGGTAGAGCGTAGCGACCAGCAGCAGAGCCATGGCCACGTTGAAGGCGCGCAGGCGCACCGGGCTGGTCAGGAACCGGCGCAACTCGCGTCCGGCAACGACCCAGATGCTCACCGATGGCAGGTTGATCACCCCGAAAACGAGGGCTGTGAAAAGCGCGGCAGCAAGACCGTGATCCGGCGAATAGACGCTGATGGCCGTCAGGGCCATCGCCCAGGCCTTGGGGTTGACCCATTGGAAGGCGGCGGCTTGCAGGAACGTCATCGGCCGGACGGAGGCTGACCGCTCGCCAGGCCCCGAGGCATTGGCGATCTTCCAGGCCAGGTACAGGAGATAGGCGACGCTGACGACCTTCAGCACGTCATGGGCGGCTGGATAGGCGTCGAAGGCGCTCGCCAGACCGATCCCGACGACGAAGACCATGAAGGTAAAGCCGATCGTCACGCCCATCATGTGCGGGAGGGTGCGGCCAAAACCGAAATTGGCGCCCGAAGCCATCAGCATCAGGTTGTTCGGTCCCGGCGTGATCGACGAGACGAGAGAGAACGCGGCCAGCGCGAGGAGGAGATTGCTGCTCATGCTGCGATCATCGGTTGCCACGCGCGAAATGAAATTGCAAACATTCGGCTGTTCGCCCGATTTTCACAACCAGGTTCGGCAATGGACGAGATCGACAGAAAGATATTGCGGGAATTGTCGGTGCGCGGCCGGATCAGCAATCTCGACCTGGCCGAGAGGATCGGGCTGTCACCGTCCGCCTGCCTGCGCCGGACCCAGGAACTGGAACGCAGCGGCGTCATTTCCGGCTACCGCGCCGTCATAAACCCGGCCGCGCTTGGTAAGGGGTTCGTCGCCTACGTCACGGTTGGCCTCAACGACCATTCCAAGGCGTCCCAGAAAGCGTTTGAAACCGCCATGCAGACGGCCGGCCAGGTCACCGAGTGCCACAATGTCACGGGCACCGTGGAATATCTCCTGCGCGTCGAGACCGAGGACCTCGCCAGCTACAAGCGGTTCCACACGGAGGTTCTGGGCCTGCTGCCCCAGGTCAATTCCATCACGTCCTACATCGTCATGGAATCGACCAAGAACCAGCACGCCTGAGCGTGCTGGCCGGCGGTCTGGGTTCACAGCTGCGCCAGGATGCCCTCGGCGCTGGAGGCTTCGGCCTTGCCCGGCGAATCCTCGATGTTGAGAGCGCTGACCGTGCCGTCCTTGACGATCATCGAGAAGCGCTTCGAGCGCACGCCCAGGCCTGCTGCACCCAGGTCGATATCGAGGCCGGTCGCCTTGGCGAAGGCGCCGCTGCCATCCGCCAGGTAGAGGATCTTGTCCTTGCCGCCCGTCGCGTCTTCCCAGGCTTTCATCACGAATGCGTCGTTGACCGCAACCACGGCAATCGTGTCCACGCCCTTGGCCTTGATGGCATCGTGATGCTCGATGAAGCCGGGCAGGTGGTTCATGGAACACGTGGGCGTGAAGGCGCCCGGCACGCCGAACAGAACCACCGTCTTGTCCGCGAAAATATCCTGCGTGGACAGTTTCGCCGGCCCGTCGGCCGTGGAGGCGGTGAAGGTGGCATCAGGCAGCTTGTCGCCGGCCGAAATCGTCATGGGATCCTCATCTGTTTGTTCCGGTTGGGTCGGTGCATGCCGCGCCAACTGGCGGGCACCACGCCATCTAGGTCAGGCTCGACGGACGTAAAGGGGGACGGATTGTCAGGGAACGGAGAACTGGCCGCTGACCGCTTCGTCACCACTCGTCAGCGTGAAATCGGCCGACAGGCCGTCCGCTGCCTTTGGCTTTGAGAGCACCTTGGCCTGGAAGGTCAGCTTGTCTCCGTCCCGCCTGCTGAGCGTCGGCACATCCAGCATCCAGCCGCCCCCGGGAGCCAGGAACAGGTCCGGCAGGGCCTCGCCCGCCGGTACATTGGCCTCGATCGTCAACATCCCGTCGTTCAGCCGGGCGCCGGTCACCGAAAACCCTGCCCGGGGCGGCGGGGGGAGCGCCGCGAACGCAGCCTCGACCAGCGGCTCGCTGGCCGGTGCCCTGGGATCGGCCTGGAGTGAGAAACTCATCTGGACCGGGATGCAGATGTCCTTGCAGATGCCCAGGAAAGCGGAAGTTTCCATGGCGACCGGCATGGCCGGGTCTTCGATCGGAAATTCCAGCGCGATGGCCATCGGCTCGCTGTAGCCCGCCCAGGTGGACCATTCGTCCTTGTAGCGGTGCGGTGCCGGAAAATGCATCGACACGCCCGTAACGTTCTTGCCCTGGACGATGGTGAGGGTCGGCGGCACGCCGGCATCGCCGGGTTCGCGCCAGTACGTCTTCCATCCTGGCAGCAGGCGGATTTCCAGTGCGCCCCGCAGGAGGCCGTCGGGTCCGGCCTGGTCTTCCGTGACGAGGCGCAGTTTGGCGCCTTCCATCGATTGCCAGGCGGAACTGGCGGCATGGGCACTGCCGGCGAACGCCAGCGAAACGAAAACCGCCGTGGAGAAACGAAGTCGGGTCATGGCAGGAATTGGCTGTTGCTCATGGATTGTTGATGCCCCCGCCAGCCCCGACATGCAAGACGGTCTCGATGACGTTTGCATGATACGTGCGTGATCTTTGCTGCTGCGGCAGCGGCCGCCGCGCTTCGGGGTTGGCCATAGCCGCTGGCAGGGCGGACAACATTGATCGGGCAGGGGGCTTTCCATGCGCCCCGGTTTGGCGCTAGCATTCACGGCGATGGAGGCACGATATGAGCGGTAACTGGCTTGACGGACAATTCCTGATTGCCATGCCCGGCATGGCGGACACGCGGTTTGAGAAGACCGTGATCTACATGTGCGCGCATTCCGCCGATGGCGCGATGGGGCTGGTGATCAACAAGCGCCAGGACATGGTGTTCCCCGATCTCCTGGTCCAGCTCGGCATCATCGGCGAGGCCGATGCCATTCGCCTGCCGCAATCGGCCCGCGACATGATCGTTCGCGATGGCGGTCCGGTTGAGCGCAGCCGCGGTTTCGTGCTTCACACCGGCGACTATGCCGCCGATTCGTCCATGGAAATCGGGTCCGGCCTGTGCCTCACCGCCACGGTCGACGTGCTGCGGGCGATTTCCCGCGGCAGCGGCCCGGAACAGGCCATCATGGCGCTGGGCTATGCCGGGTGGTCTCCGGGCCAGCTCGAGCAGGAGATCAGCGCAAACGGATGGCTGACCTGCCCGGCCTCGGCGGACCTCGTCTTCGAAGCCGATATCGATGAACTCTATGACCTGACGCTCAACCGGCTCGGCATCGATCCGGTTTTCCTGAGCACCGAGGCCGGCCACGCCTGACCCCCGTTGGAGCAGCGTCGACGGCCGACCCGTATGACGCGCCGGCTTGTGGCCCCCTGTCAGGCGGCTACCAGCGGGTTCTGTTCCTTGATCGCCTGGAGTGCCGCCTGCGGTTCCATCGGTTCGCCGAACAGGAAGCTTTGCACGTAGTCGCAGCCAGCCTCGGCAATATCCTGTGCGACGGGCATGTCGGAGACGCCCTCGGCGACCACCTTGAGCCCGAGATTGCCGGCCATGGAAATGATCGAACGCAGCAGGACGAGGCGCTGCGGCGAATCCGCTTCCAGGAAGCTGCGGTCGATCTTCAGCGTGTCGAACGGGAAACGGGTCAGGTAGGACAGCGACGAGAACCCGGTGCCGAAATCGTCCAGCGACAGGCCGATGCCGATCTCGCGCAGGCGCTTGAGCACGGACGTGGCCTGTTCCGGGTTGCTCATCACCAGCGATTCGGTCAGCTCCAGCCGGAAGTTGGCGGCCGGCAGGTTGGTCCGCGTCAGCACGGAGCGGACATCGGCCACCAGGTCCTGGCGCATCAGTTGACGGCTCGACAGGTTGACGGAGACGAACAGGTCGTCCTTGGCGGTTTCGCCGAGCCAGGATTTCAGGTCGCTGGCTGCCGACTGCATGGCGAACAGGCCGATCGGCACGATCAGCCCGGTCGTTTCGGCGATCGGGATGAAGTCGCTCGGCGGAATCGTGCCGCGCCGTGGATGCTCCCATCGCACCAGCGCCTCGAACCCGGCGATCGCGCCGTCCTTGAGACTGACGATCGGCTGGTAGGCGAGCGCCAGTTCCTGCCGCTCGATGGCGCGCCGCAAGTCGGCTTCCAGCGCCAGCTTGTCCGTGCCGATGGTCCGGAAAGCCGGGCGGAACGGCTCGATCCGGTCGCCGCCGAAACGCTTGGCCTGGTGCAGCGCCAGTTCGGCATCCTTGACCAGGTCCTGCGCGGTCTCCTGTGTTCCGCTCCACGTTACCAGGCCCATCGAGGCGGTCAGCACGATCTCGCGCTTGGCGAAGGTGATGGGAGCGCTGATGGCCTTGCGCACCGCATCGGCGAAGGCAGCGATGCGCGCCGGGTCCTGCTCCGAAAGCAGCGCCAGCGCGAACTGGTCGCCGGAAAAGCGCGCCAGCGTGTCCTTGGGCTTTAGCAGGCGGGTCAGGCGGCGCGCCAGCGTCAGCAGGATCGTATCGCCGGCCGAAATGCCGAGGCTTTCGTTGACCTGCTTGAACCGGTCCACGTCGATGACGAAGATGGTCGGCTTGACCGTCTCCTCCGTCTGGGCAATGGCGATGATTCCTTCCAGCCGGCTCATGAACAGTTCGCGCGTCGGCAGTCCGGTCAGGTTGTCGTGGACGGCGTCGTGCAGCAGGCGCTCCTCGGCCTTCTTCTGCTCGGTGACATCGGCCAGCGTGCCGACGCAGCGGATCACCTCGCCGTCCGAGCCGATCACCGGGCGCGCGCGCAGCACGAAATACTGGTAGTGGCCATCGGCACCACGCAGGCGGAAGGCCTGGTGAATGCGCCCGCGCCGGTGCTCCAGCACCATGTCCAGCGTGGTGCGGAAATGGTCGCGGTCGTCCGGGTGCAGGATGGGCAGCCAGTTGCGGGCAGGGCCGCGCAACGTGTCGGCCGGCAGGCCCATCTGCTTGCAGACGTCGGGACGGGTGACCACGCGGTCGCGTGCGACGTCCCAGTCGAACACCATGTAGCCGGACCCGGAAATTGCCAGCGCCTGCCGTTCCATGTCGGAGAACAGCCCCTGGTGCAGCGCACCGCCGGAAAACGCATGCTGCATCACCGTGAAGCCGATCAGGAGCACGATGAGGATGAGGCCGCCGCCGAGTGCCGGCTGGATGATGTCGTTGTCGATCATCCCGGTCACGGTCATCCAGCCGCCCACCAGCCAGGCCAGCGTCAGCAGCCAGCTCGGGATGAGCATGATCGCCCGGTCATAGGCCTGCAGCGACAGGTAGATGATGAGTCCGAGGCCCACGGCGGCGGTCAGCGCGAACGAGAAGCGGGAAATGCCGGCGGCCACGGGCGGGTCGAAAACGGCGACGCCGGCAAGGCCCATCAGCATCAGCACCCAGAGCACCGCGCCATAGGCAAAGTGCATGTGCCAGCGATTGAGGTTCAGGTAGCTGAACAGGAACAGGACGAGCGTCAGCGCCAGCGCCACCTCGGACCCGGCGCGCCAGATCTGCTCGCTGCCGGGCGAAATGTCGATGACCCGGTTCAGGAACCCGAAGTCGATGGAAACATAGGCCAGAACCGCCCAGGCCAGTGCGGCGGTGGCGGGAAAAAGGGTTGTTCCCTTGACCACGAACAGGATCGTCAGGAACAGCGCCAACAGGCCGGCGATCCCGATCACGATGCCGCGGAACAGCGTGTAGGAGTTGATCGAATCCTTGTAGGCGTCCGGCTCCCAGAGATAGACCTGCGGCAGGCGCGACGAGGCGAGCTCGGCCACGAACGTGATCACCGCGCCTGGGTTGATCGTCACGTAGAAGACATCGGCATCCGGGGCATCCTCACGGTCGAGCGCGAAGCCTTCCGACGGCGTGATGTTGACGATGCGCCGCGAGCCGAGATCGGGCCAGAACAGCCCGGACCCCGGCAGCCGGTAGTGCGGCGCCACGATGATGCGGTCGAGCTGCTGGTCGGTCGGGTTGGCAATGGCGAAAACGGCCCAGTCGGTGCTCGTTTCCGGCTCCAGGGCCTCCACCTCGATGCGTCGGACAATGCCGTCGGCGCCCGGAGCTGTCGAGGTCTGGAAGCTCGGTCCGCGGCCCCGGTAGATGTCGACGGCCTGCGACAGGTCGAGCGCCACGTCGTCGCGGCTGATCTTGATGGCTTCGAATGCGCTTGCGCTGACGCAAGGCAGGATCGCGAACATGGCGAGAACCATGATCATGCGCGCGAAGATGGCTTTTGCCCCGGTCACCCGATTCTTGCCCCGTTTGTTTCCGCGCGGTCGTCGATCCGCGCGTATAGGATGTGGTCTCGCCACGAGCCGGCGATTCTCAAGTAGGATCGAAGCAGTCCTTCGCGCTCGAATCCGGCTTTTTCAAGCACGCGCATCGATCGGTTGTTGCCGGGAATACAGGCAGCTTCGAGCCGGTGCAACCCGAGTTCCCCGAAGGCATGACGGACAAGGGCCTCAAGCGCTTCCGCCATCAGGCCCTGGCCGGCGTGGCGCGCGCCCATCCAGTAGCCGATCTGCCCCGATTGCGCGACGCCGCGGCGGATGTTGCCGATGCTGATGCCGCCGGCCAGCACGCGACCGCCGTCGATGAAGACGAAGAAGGGCATCCCGGTTCCCTGCGCGATGTCCGCGCGATAGCGCCGCATGCGCTCCTTCCACGCCGGGCGGTCGAGATCGTCCGGCGGCCATTCCGGCTCCCAGGGTTCCAGGAAGGCACGGCTCTCGGTTCTCAGCGCTGCCCAAGCCGCATGATCGGATGTTTCAGGCCGGCGCAGCAGCACGCGTTCGTGAACCAGGACCGGACCGGAAGGCCGCAGGCCGGGCAGCGTCAGCATCGCGGCCGGCTCCGGCCGTCAGACGGCCAGGCGCCGCAGGTCACCGGACCCGGATCCGAGTGCGCCGGCCACCGCCTCGTAATGCGGCAGCGTGTCGATCGGGCCGATCGCGGCGATGGTCGGCTGGATGCCGCCGAACAGGCGTTGTGCCAGGTCTGTGAGCCTTTCCACGGTGATCTTCGACAGCCGGTCCATCAGCTCGTCGCTGTCGATCGGCCGGCCGAAGAGAAGCATCTGCCGCGCGATCTGGCTGGCCCGGCTCGTCGCGCTCTCGCGGCTCATGGCCAGCGCCGCGCGGTATTGCGCCCGCGCCCGGTCCAGTTCGTCCTGGCCGATGTGGTCGCTCGTCTTGCGCAATTCGTCGAGCAGCACCGGCACCAGTTCGGCGATGTCTTCCGCGCCGGTGGCGGCGTGAACGCCGAACACCCCGGTATCCGAGAAGCCCCAGTGGAAGGCGTAGACCGAGTAGCAGAGACCGCGCGTCTCGCGCACTTCCTGGAAGAGGCGCGACGACATGCCGCCGCCGAGGATCGAGGACAGGATCTGCGAGGCGTAGAAATCCCGCACGTGGTAGGCCCGGCCCTCGAAGCCGAGCAGGATCTGCGCGTCCATCAGGTCGCGGCTTTCGCGGTAGTCGCCGCCCACGTAATGGGCGTAGGGCGGGAAGGGCGCGGCGGCCTTGGCGCGGAAATGTCCGAACTTCTTCTCCGCCTCGCGCACGAACTTGTCGTGGTCCACGCCACCGGCGGCCACCAGGATCATCCGATCGGCGCCGTACTGGCGTTCCATGTAGTCGCGCAGGCGCTGCGATGTGAAACCCTGAACCGTGTCCTTGGTGCCCAGGATCGACCGGCCGATGGTCTGGTGACGGAACGCCGTCTCGGTGAAGCGGTCGAAGACGATGTCGTCGGGCGTGTCATGCGCTGCGCCGATCTCCTGCAGGATCACGTGCTGCTCGCGCTCCAGTTCCACCGGGTCGAACCGCGAATCCGTCAGGATGTCGGCCAGGATATCCACCGCCAGCGGCACGTCGTCCTTGAGGACCCGCGCGTAAAAGGAGGTCGTTTCCACGCTCGTCGCCGCGTTGATCTCGCCGCCGACATCCTCGATGTCCGTGGCGATCTGGCGCGCGGACCGGCTGCCGGTTCCCTTGAAGGCCATGTGCTCCAGCAGGTGGGCGATGCCATGCTCGTCGTCGCGTTCGTTGCGCGACCCGGACTTGATCCAGACGCCGAGCGTCACGCTTTCGATGTGCGGCATGGTCTCGGTCGCGACCACGAGGCCGTTCGACAGACGGCTGACTTCCACGCCCATGAAAAACCCTTCTCCCTAGTTTGCCGCTCTCGTGTGGCGGCTAACATGATCTTCCAACATTTTTTCGTCCGATGGAAGGACGGCGAAACTCTCTTTTCGTTCCATCAGGTCCGATAGCCAGGCGGGCAGGGCGGGCTCCACGCCACAGGCGGCCCTGACCGCGTCCGGGAATTTCGCCGGGTGGGCGGTGGCAAGCACGACCATCGGCACCTCGGGATCGCCGTGCTCGCGGGATACCTTCATGCCCGCCGCCGAATGCGGATCGAGGAGGTAGCCGGAATTTTCCAGCACCGTGGCGATCGTCGCCGCGGTCTCGTCCTGTGTCGACCGGCCGGCGGCAAAGCCGGAGCGGATCGCCGCCAGCGTGCCGGGCGCGATCTCGAAGGCTCCGGACTGCTTCAGGCTGTCCATGGCGGCGCGCACCGCCGCGCCGTCACGCCCGCCGGCCTCGAACAGCAGCCGCTCGAAATTGGACGAGATCTGGATGTCCATCGACGGGGACGTCGTCGCCGTCACGCCGCGCATCTCGTAGCGTCCGGTCGCCAGCGTGCGCGCCAGGATGTCGTTGTCGTTCGTCGCGATGACGAGGCGCTCCACCGGCAGGCCCATGCGTTTCGCGCAATAGCCTGCGAAGATGTCGCCGAAATTCCCGGTCGGGACCGTGAAGCTCACCGGGCGGTCCGGCGCACCCAGCGACAGCGCCGAGGAGAAATAATAGACGATCTGCGCCATGATGCGCGCCCAGTTGATCGAGTTGACCCCGGACAGCCGCATCGAATCGCGGAAAGCGTGGTGGTTGAACATCGCCTTCACGTGGTTCTGGCAATCGTCGAAATTGCCCTTGATCGCCAGCGCATGAACGTTGGACGCGGTCGACGTCGTCATCTGGCGCTGCTGCACCGGCGACACGCGGCCTTCCGGAAACAGGATGAAGATGTCGGTGCGCTCTCGCCCGGCAAAGGCGTCAATGGCCGCGCCGCCGGTGTCGCCCGACGTGGCGCCAACGATGGTCGCCCGCTCGCCGCGCGCTGCCAGCACGTGGTCCATGAGCCGTGCCAGCAACTGCATCGCCACGTCCTTGAAGGCCAGCGTCGGTCCGTGGAAAAGCTCCAGCACGAACTCGTTGGATCCGGTCTGCACGATCGGGCACACCGCGTCGTGGCGGAATGTCGCATAGGCCTCGCGGACGATGGCCTCGAAGGCGTCGCGCTCCATTTCGCCGCCGGTGAACGGCCACAGCACCCTGATGGCCAGCTCGGGATAGGGCAGTCCACGCATGGCGCGGATGTCGTCGGCGGAAAACTGCGGCCAGGTTTCGGGCACGTAGAGGCCGCCGTCACGGGCGAGTCCGGCCAGCAGCGCGTCGCTGAAACCGAGAACGGGCGCCTGGCCCCGCGTGCTGACATATCGCATCGTCACTGCCGTTTTCCTTTTCTGTTCCTGCGGAATGCGCCATACCGGCTCTGTTGCCGCCGCCTGTCGCAATTTCGCTGCGGCGCTGGTATAGAGCATGTCGTTTATGACATGGAAGTGCGATTGAAGGGTTTTTGCGGGTGATGTCGAAGCGTGTTCTCTTTCAGGTCGCCGTGTTTGGTTTCGCGGTCGTCCTCTCCGCCTGTCAGTCCTCGGACACCGCCGGGACGCTGGATGTGTCGCGCAAGGATGCGCCGCCGACGGAAAAGGTGACGCAGGACGAGTTGCAGGCCTATTGCCCGCGTGTCAGCCTGCGCGAGGGTACGGCATATTTTTCAACCTATCCCAAGGGCGCGGAAAGAAATCGCGACAACGTCCGCTACCAGGCCTCGATCACCGACGTGTCGCGCTCGTGCAAGTATGTCGATGGTGGCCTGACGATGGAGGTCGGTGTCGCCGGCCGTGTCGTGCTGGGGCCGAAGGGCTCTGCCGGAACCATCGAGATGCCGATCCGCGTCGCCGTCGTGGAAGGCGATCGGGTGCTCTATTCCGAATTGCACAAGGACAAGGTCGATATCGGTCAGGCCGGAACGACGCAGTTCGTCTTTACCGATCCGAACGTCAACCTGCCGCGCCCGAGCGGGCCGAACTACCAGGTTTTCGTCGGCTATGACGAGGGGCCGGTCAAGGCCAAGTGACCGGCGGCCGGCCGGTCAGTCCAGCACGCCGAATTCACAAAGCGCGGCCGTCACGGCGGCGAAATCGGACAGCTTGCTGATCACGGTTTCCGCGCCCGCGTCGATCAGCCGGTCGCCGTGGCCCATGTAGGTGTGCGAGGCGCCGGTAAAGCCGATCACCCGCATGCCCGCGGCCCTTGCGCCGGCCACGCCATGAACGCTGTCCTCCAGCACGAAGCAATTGGCCGGGTCGGCGCCCGACTGCCGGGCGGCATGCAGGTAGATGTCCGGCGCCGGCTTCTCGCGCACGCCTTCCAGGCTCTTGGCCGAGAACACCGGTCCGCCGATGAAGGCGGCCAGGCCCGTCTTGTCCAGTTCCAGCTTCAGCCGCTCGTCACTGGAATTGGAGCACAGGCATCGCTTCGGCCCGGCAGCCAGCAGGGCCTCGCGCGCGCCCTCGACGGCCTTGAGTTCGCGCTTCAGGCGGTCGTCGATCATCTTGTCGGCACGCGCCACCATGGAAAGCTGGAAGACGATGCCCGCTTCCCGCTCGATTTCCTGAAGCGCCTGGGTGAAGGTCAGCCCGGCGAACCGTTCGGCCATCGCCTCGGCCTCGATCGGGTATCCGGCCTCGGTCAGCAGTTGCGCGTCCACCCGCGCAGCGATGATTTCGGAATCGACGAGAACGCCGTCGCAGTCGAAGATCACGAGATCGGGGGCAGGCATGGCAGGTCCGCTTCTGGCTGGAAAAACAAAATCCGGGCGCACAAAGGCCCGGACACGACGTGTTATAGGGATCCGCAGGGGGAGGTTCAAGCGCGACCCCGGCAAACAGTTCCTCAGGTGCCTGCCGGCACCGTAATGGTCGTTTCGATGCGCTCTCCCGCGTTCACGGGAATGTCCTTGCGCACGTTGGCGCCTGCAGCGACCGCGTGCACCTCGACCGAGCCGGCGCCGACATAGCGCGTCGTCGGCCCGGTTCCCTTGTCCTGTCCTCCGACATAGATCATCTCGATGCGCGCGTCGGACAAGGTCTCGCCACTGCCTTCCAGCACCGGGGTCACGGTCAGGATCCCCGCATCGAAGATCATCTCCGCCACGACCCCGTGATCGCCATCCGGCTCGACGAGCAGTTCGTTGCGCAGGGCGCCAAGGCTGGCGACGCCGACATGGATCCCTGCCGGCAGGCTGAATTCCGCTTCGCCGCCATCGCCTTCCGCCACCGGCTCCGGGCTGCGCCGTCCGTCGTCGCCAAGCCGGAAGAAGGCCCAGTGCACGGGTGCGTCCCGTTCCATCACCGGTCCGCCCTCGGCGAGATAGGCGAGGGCGTGAACCCGGAAGGTCGCCGCGTCGCCGGCCTGCGAAATGCCGCTGGCGAGAAGAAGGGCGAAGAACGAAAGGGCTGGGCGCAGGAGAAACATTGGCAGGGTCCGCAGGATCGGTTTCGGTGGGCGCGCGGTCTTCGCACGGTCTTCGAAAACTGGCAATTGGATGCTTTGCCTTAACCGGATGTTCACCACGACCGGTAACCATGATCGCAGTTCTTGCGTAATGCGTAACCAGGTGCGTTCATGACCGCTATTCGACTAGTCGATGATTTGACTCCGACGTCCAGGAAGGCCGACTGGATCGATACGATCCTCAAGGGCGATTGCGTGGCCGCGCTCGACCGCCTGCCGGAAAAGTCGGTCGACATGATCTTCGCCGATCCGCCCTACAACCTGCAGCTTGAAGGCACGTTGCATCGCCCCGACCAGTCGCGCGTCGACGCCGTGGACGATCACTGGGACCAGTTCGACAGCTTCCAGGCCTATGACGCCTTCACCCGCGCCTGGCTTCTGGCCGCGCGCCGCGTGCTGAAGCCGTCCGGCACGCTCTGGGTCATCGGTTCCTATCACAACATCTTCCGTGTCGGCGCCACGCTGCAGGACCTTGGCTTCTGGATCCTCAACGATGTCATCTGGCGCAAGGCCAACCCGATGCCGAATTTCCGCGGCAAGCGCTTCCAGAACGCCCACGAAACGCTGATCTGGGCCACGCGCGACCAGAACGCCAAGGGCTATACCTTCAATTACGAGGCCATGAAGGCGGCCAATGACGACGTGCAGATGCGTTCCGACTGGCTGTTTCCCATCTGCAATGGCGGCGAGCGCCTGAAGGATGGCGAGGGCAACAAGGTCCATCCCACGCAGAAGCCGGAGGCCCTGCTGGCACGCATCCTCAGCGCCACGACGAAACCGGGCGACGTGGTCCTCGATCCCTTCTTCGGCACCGGCACCACCGGCGCGGTGGCGCGCATGCTCGGCCGGCATTTCGTCGGCATCGAGCGCGAGCAGTCCTATATCGACGCCGCATCGGCCCGCATCGCCGGGGTGCGACGCCTTGATGGCGCAGAATTGAAGCAGCTGCAGCCCAAGCGGTCGGCGCCCCGCATCGCCTTCCTGTCGCTGCTGGAATCCGGCCTCGTGAAGCCCGGCATGACCCTGACCGATCACAAGAAGCGCTGGAACGCGACGGTGCGTGCCGACGGGACGCTGTCGAGCGGCCCGCACGAGGGCTCGATCCATCGCACCGGCGCGCTGGTCCAGGGGTTCGAGGCCTGCAACGGCTGGACCTTCTGGCACTTCGAGAAGGACGGCCGGCTTCATCCCATCGACGCGCTGCGCGAGGAAATCCGCACCGCCATGGCCGCGGCCGAAGGCTGAGCCCGGGCGGACAAGCAACACGTCCGCCGGTTCCCTCCAGTCTCGCGCGGATAGGCTACGCCCGGAGCCCATGGCTCCGGGCGTTATCGTTTTCAGGCAGGGATGCCCAGCGAAGCGAGGTCGGCGCGCAACTGCTCCGCACCCGTGAAGTGCACCGCCTGCCAGCCGGCGTCCCTGGCGCCGTCGACATTCTTCGGGCTGTCATCGATGAACAGGCTTGCCGACGGATCGAGGCCGAAAGTGTTGACGTGATGGTCGTAGATCTCGCGGTCGGGCTTGATCATGCCGATCAGCCCGGAGACTGTGACCCCGCGGCTCTCCGTCAGAAAGTCGAAGCGCCGGCTCGCCTCGGCGAACGTGTCCGCCGCGAAATTGGTCAGCATGGTCACGTCGTGGCCGTCCGTGACGAGCCGGCGAAGAATGGCGACGCTGTCGTCGTAGGCATGCGGCACCATGGCGTTCCAGTTCTCCCGGAATGCACGGATTTCGGCTTCCCACTCCGGATGACGGGCCATGAGTTCGGCCTCCGCCTCGCGCCAGCCGCGGCCGCGGTCCTGCTCGACGTTCCAGGCCCCGGTGCAGACGTTGTCGAAGAACCAGGCGCGTTTTTCGTCGTCCGGGATGATCGAGCGGTAGGGCAGTTCCGGGTCATAGTGGATCAGCACGCGGCCGATGTCGAAGACGATATGCCGGATGGCAGGCATGTACGGGTCTCACTTCTAGCGTTTCGTGATGCCGGGTATGGCCGATTCCAATGCCTTTTTCATGACAGTCGGCAAGGCTTCGCCGGCAAGCTCGTCGCTGGCCGACCACCACCGGCCGTCTCCGGCCGCCCGGGCGACCCCCTGCGCGCGCCAGACGGTCAGGCGCAGTTCGAAATGGGTGAAGACATGGCTGACCACGCCCGCCGCCTGCCAGTCGCCTTCAAAGGGCGCAGCGCCGGCATCGCTTGCGCCATCCTGCCGGGAGGACCAGGCCGTGGTCGGCAACCCGGCCATGCCGCCGAGCAGTCCGCTGTCCGGGCGTTTCTCCAGCAGAACCGCGCCATCGTCGCTGAGCGCCACGAAGGCGGCTCCGGTGCGAACCGGCTTGGCCTTCTTCGCCGCCTTCACCGGATAGGCCTCAGGATCCTCGCCGCGCATCAGGACCGCGCAGTCGTCGCGCAACGGGCAAAGCACGCAGGCCGGTCGGCGTGGCGTGCAGATCGTCGCGCCAAGATCCATCATCGCCTGGGCGAAGTCGCCCGGCCGGTCGTCCGGCACATCCGGCCCGAGCAGTGCCTTCACCGCGGCCTTCGCCGCCGGCATCGGGGCCGCGATCGCGCGATGGCGGGTCATCACGCGTTCGACATTGCCATCGACCACCGTCTCGCGCTGCCCGAAGGCGATCGCGGCGATCGCCGCTGCCGTGTAGTCGCCGATACCGGGCAGGGCCCGAAGGCCGGTCGCGGTCTCCGGAAACCGTCCGCCGTGATGAAGCGCCACCGCGTCCGCGCAGGCCTTCAGGTTGCGCGCCCGCGAATAGTAGCCGAGCCCGGCCCAGGCCTTCATGATCTCGTCTGCCTCGGCCCCGGCCAGCGCGGTCACGGTCGGCCATTGCTCGGTGAAACGGGCGAAATAGGGCTTCACCGCCGGCACGGTCGTCTGCTGCAGCATGACCTCCGAGAGCCAGACGCGGTAGGGGTCGGCCATTTCGCCGCGTGCCGCGCGGTCCGGCGTCAGCCGCCAGGGCAGGTCGCGGTGATGCCGGTCGTACCAGCCCAGCAGGCGGGCTGAAAAGGAAGCCCCTGCGGCGGTGGAATACGTGCTGCCCGTTGGCGCGTCGTTCATCTCGGTGCTATGTGTCATCGTGTCGTGCGGGGTGATCCGTGCGATCTCGAACGCAATATGGGTCTGCCCGGAAGGCCGCCAAGCCATGCCAGCCAATCCACGCCAGCGCAATGCGGAACCGGTTGCCGATCTCGTTTCGGCCATCGTCGATCCGGTCTTGCGCCGCCGTTCCGGCGTTTCGCTCGGCCTGATCCAGAGCTGGGAAGAGATCGTCGGCACCCGGCTGGCCGCCGGCTCGCGGCCGGAAAAGATCGTCTGGCCCCGCCGCGCCAGCGACGACGATCCCTTTGAGCCGGCCACGCTCGTCGTCGCCTGCGAGGGATTTGCCGCCCTGGCGCTTCAGCACGAGACATCCGAGGTGATCGCCCGCATCAACGCCTTCCTTGGCTTTGGCGCCATCGGACGCGTCCGCATCGTCCAGAAACCCGTCCTGCGCATGGAGCCGGAGCGCCCGCGCGGGCCGCGCAAGCTGACGCCCGAGGAAGAGGCGCGGCTGAAAAGCCGGACCGCCGGCATCGAGGACGAGGGTCTGCGCGCCGCGCTGGAACGCCTCGGCCGCGGCGTCATCGGCGACCGCCGGTAGGAAGGCATCGCCTGCTGAAACCGCAAACGCGATTGTGAACGCATCGTCCTGATTTAGGCGGTGCACATTTGCGGCACTTGCCATAATTTGCCCCCGCGCCGCTTTTAGTGGCATGAGAGAAACGACGATCCATAGCAACGACTGTCCGACAGGTGATTCGCATGAAATTTGTTTCCGTTCGAACCATGGCAGCCCTCCTGGCCGCTCCGGCCCTGGCCCTGGCGCTGTCCGCCTGCTCCGACAGCGGCGACACCAGGCAGACCGCCGCCGTGGAGGCGCCGGCCACGACCACCAAGGCGCCTGAGACGACGAGCGAGGCCAAACCGGCCATCGACCAGACGACCACCGCTGCCGCCGACGTCAAGGCGCCCGAGCCGCAGGGCTCCTACGATGTCGCCGAAGTCGCGACCGAAGGCGCACTGCCGGATCTCTGGCTCGGCGACGAGAACGCGCCGGTCCAGATTGTCGAATACGCATCAATGACTTGCGGGCATTGCGCCCATTTCCATGAAGCCACCTGGCCGGAACTGAAGAGGCGTTATGTCGACACCGGCAAGGTGCGTTTCGTGCTCCGGGAATTCCCGTTCGATCCGCGCGCAACGGCGGCCTTCATGCTGGCCCGCTGCTCCGGCGACAACTACTATCCGCTGACCGACGTGCTCTTCAAGACTCAGAGCACCTGGGCCGGTGCGCCGGGCGACGACTTCCTCAAGACGCTGTACAATACCGTCAAGATCGCCGGTTTTTCACAGGAAGCCTTCGATGCTTGCTTGCGGGACCAGAAACTTCTGGACAATGTGAATTCGGTGAGAAACCGGGCGGCCGACAAATATGGCGTTCAGGCCACGCCCACGTTTCTCATCAACGGCAAGAAATATGCTGGAGCGATGCCGATTGAGGAATTTGCGGCGATCATCGACGGCATGGAATAAGGCAGCCGGCCACGCGGCGGCTGCCATGCTGCCGCGTGTCGCCAGGCAACCGGGCTTCGGCGGGAGGGCGTTCTGATGCGCTTCTCCCGCTTGCGCGTTCTTGGCTTCAAGTCTTTCGTCGAGCCGACCGAGTTCATCATCGAGGGCGGGCTGACCGGCGTCGTCGGACCCAACGGCTGCGGCAAGTCCAACCTCGTCGAGGCCCTGCGCTGGGTCATGGGCGAGAATTCCTACAAGAACATGCGCGCATCGGGCATGGACGACGTCATCTTTTCCGGCTCGTCCACCCGTCCTTCGCGCAACACCGCCGAGGTCACCCTGTTCCTCGATAACCGTGACCGGTCTGCGCCGCCGCAATGGAACGACCAGGAGGAAATCCAGGTCTCGCGGCGCATCGAGCGCGAGGCCGGCTCCGTCTACCGCATCAACGGCAAGGAAGCGCGTGCCAAGGACGTGCAACTGCTCTTCGCGGACCAGTCCACCGGTGCCCGCTCGCCCTCCATGGTCGGCCAGGGCCGCATCGGCGAACTGATCCAGGCCAAGCCGCAGGCCCGCCGGCAATTGCTGGAAGAGGCCGCCGGCATTTCCGGCCTGCACACCCGGCGCCACGAGGCCGAACTGCGGATGCGCGCCGCCGAGGGCAACCTGGAGCGCCTCGACGACGTGGTCGGCGAACTGGAAAGCCAGATCGAGAGCCTGAAGCGCCAGGCGCGCCAGGCCAACCGCTTCAAGTCGCTGTCGGCCGATATCCGCGCCGCCGAGGCCATCCTGCTGCACCTGCGCTGGTCTCAGGCCAAGGAGCAGGAAGCCGAGGCGCAGACCCAGCTCTCCACGGCCACGGCCGCCGTCGGGGACCTGGCTGCCCGGCAGATGAACGCGGCCAAGGAGCAGGCGGTCGGCGCCTCCGGCCTGCCGGCCCTGCGCGAGGCGGAAGCCGCCGCTGGCGCCGCCTTGCAGCGCCTGACCATCGCGCGTACGCAGCTCGACGAGGAAACCGGCCGGCTGAAGAACCGCCAGGCCGAACTGGAAAAGCGCCTGGCGCAACTGGCCGCCGACATCGCGCGTGAGCGGACCATGGTATCGGACAATGCCGATGTGCTGGCCCGCCTCGACGACGAGGAACGGCGGCTGAACGGCGAAACCGCGGGGGCTGCCGAGCGCGAGATCGAGACCCGTGCCGCGCATGAGGAGGCTGCTGCCCGCCTGAAGGAAAGCGAGGCCGCGCTGTCTGCCCTGACGACCGAGCGGGCGAATGCCGCCGCGGCCCGCCAGGCCATCGAGCGTCGCCTGCGCGAAGGACGCGAACGGCGCGAGCGCGTGTCACGCCAGGTTGCCGACGTGGAACGCGAACTGGCCGGAATTGTCCAGAAGCTGGCGGCGCTGCCGGACCCGGCCGCCTGCCAGCAGGTATTCGACGAGGCCGAAGCGGCCCGCATCGGGGCCGAGACCGCCAGCCAGCAGGCCGAGGAAGCAATTGAAATGGCCCGCGAGGCCGAGGCTGCCGCGCGTCCGCCGCTCAACGCAGCCCGCGCCGAGCTGAACCGGATCGAGACCGAGGCGCGCACGCTGCAGAAGATCATCAATGCCGGCGGCTCGGGGCTTTTTCCCGCCGTGGTCGAGCAGATGAAGGTGGACCGCGGCTTCGAGACGGCGCTTGGCGCCGCCCTGGGCGAGGACCTTGACGCTCCGCTGGATGCGGCCGCTCCGGCTCACTGGGGCCGGGCCATCGACGCGTCCGGCGACCCGCCGCTGCCGGAAGGCACGCGCGCGCTGGGCAACGTGGTCCGCGCGCCGGCCCAGCTGGCCCGCCGGCTGGCCCAGATCGGCCTGGTGGACGAGACCGACGGCCTGCGCCTGCAACCGCTGCTGAAGCCCGGTCAGCGGCTGGTCTCGAAGACGGGTGCGCTCTGGCGCTGGGATGGTTTCGTCGCCTCGGCGGACGCGCCCACCGCTGCCGCCATCCGGCTGGAGCAGAAGAACCGGCTTGCGGAACTCGATGCCGAGGCACTGGACGCCACAAAGGCGGTACGTGCCGCCGAGGACGCGTTCAAGGCCGCCGAGACCCGCCTGCGCGATACCATCGAGGCGGCCAAGGCTGCCCGCGAAACCCTGCGCGCCAGGACGCAGGCCGTGACCGAGGCACGCGCGGCGCTCGATCGCGCCCGGAAGGCGGCCGGCGAGGTGGCCACCCGCAAGGCAACGCTCGAGGAATCGCGCGCCCGCCTGGCCGAAGCCGTCAGCGAGGCCGAGGCCGGGATCGCCGAGGCGGAAGGCCAGCTTCGCGAGGCGCCGGACCTGTCCGACCTGCAGGCAAGGCTGGATGCCCTGGGCCGCGACGTGACCGGCGACCGGGCCCGCCTGGCCGAAACCAGGGCCGCCCATGACGGGCTGAAGCGCGAGGCGGAAGCCCGCGCTCGGCGTCTGGAGGCCATCGCCGTGGAGCGTCAGCGCTGGACCGAGCGTGCCGGCAACGCGGAACGGCAGATCGCGGCCCTCATCGAGCGCGAGGCCGAGGCCCGCGCCGAGCGCGAGACGATCGAGGGCGGTCCGGAGGAAATGGAGGCCCGCCGCCGGCAGCTTGTCCGCCAGATCGAGGAAGCCGAGGGCCTTCGCAAGCGTGCCGGCGACAACCGGCAGGCCGCGGAGAACCGCCAGCGGGATTTCGACAAGGCGGCCACCGAGGCCATCACGGCGCTGGCCCAGGGACGCGAGGCCCGCGCCCGTGCCGAGGAGCGGGTCACAGCGGCGCAGGAACGCCGCGAGGAGGCCGAGGCACGCATTCTCGAGGCGCTGAACTGCCCGCCGCACCTGGTCATCCGCCACACCGGCCTGGCACCGGACGCGCCCATGCCCGACATGGGCGAGACGGAGCGCCGGCTCGAACGGCTGAAGATCGAGCGCGAGCGGCTGGGCGCCGTGAACCTGCGCGCCGAGGAGGAAAGCCGGGAACTCTCGGAGCGTCTCGAGACCATCGTCACCGAGCGCGAGGACGTCATCGAGGCGATCAAGAAGCTGCGCGCCGCCATCCAGAGCCTCAACAAGGAGGGTCGCGAGCGCCTGCTGGAAGCCTTCACCAAGGTCAACGACCAGTTCCAGCGCCTCTTCACCCACCTGTTCGGCGGAGGAACGGCCGAATTGCAGCTCGTCGAGAGCGAGGATCCGCTGGATGCCGGGCTGGAAATCCTCGCCCGCCCTCCGGGCAAGAAGCCTCAGACGATGACGCTGCTGTCCGGCGGCGAACAGGCGCTGACGGCCATGGCGCTGATCTTCGCCGTCTTCCTTACCAACCCGGCGCCGATCTGCGTGCTGGACGAAGTGGATGCGCCGCTCGATGACCACAACGTCGAGCGTTATTGCAACTTGATGGAGGAAATGGCGAAATCGACCGCGACGCGTTTCGTCATCATCACCCACAATCCCATCACCATGGCCCGCATGAACCGCCTGTTCGGCGTCACCATGGCCGAGCAGGGCGTCTCGACGCTGGTCAGCGTCGATCTCGAAACCGCCGAGCAGATGCGCGAGGCGGTCTAAAGCAATTCCAGTGAAAGTGGGTACCGGTTTCACGTCCGGAATTGCGATGCGGAAGACCCAATTCCAGTGAAAGTGGGTACCGGTTTCATGTCCGGAATTGCGCAAGGCCAAAGGGATGGCGCATTGCAGCGATTGGGCGGGCAGTTGAAAGGCCCCTGGCAATCCGTCTGTTCGGCGCGGCCCTTGCCCGCCACCGTCAGCGGAGCGCTCTTCTCTCGCCTTTCTTGATGCACATCATCGATCCTCATCCCCGGGCTTGTCCCGGGGGCCCGGAGCGGGCCGGTCCGATCATCAGGCGCCGCCATGGCAGCCGGACGACGGAACTGGCCTAGCGCCGTGACGCGTCCGCTTCGATGCGCATGGCGATGGTGCGGAAATAGTTGCTGCAGGCAACCCGGTCCAGTTCGCTGGCAAAGCCGGAAGAGAGCTGTTCCAGGCACTTGAAATGAAACGGCGAGGGAAGGGGATAGCGCGTCTGGCACCAGGTTTCGGTCAGGCCGTTGCCAAAGCCGGAGATCATGCCCGCCACGCAAGTGCGGTAACCGGAATCCGTTTCAAGCATCGTCTCGGTTTCGCCTGCATGAGCCCACCCGGCCGGCAGGACCAAGACTACGGAAAGCAGGGCGAGGCGACGATAGGGACTCAACGGTGCCGAATCTCCGTTCCTGTCACGAAACTGCAATCAAGCTGTCATGATTTGTCCGGCGTGGCAATTTCGTCAGCCATGGCATGTTTGGCCGTGCTTGACCTCCATCAACGTTTTTCCGGCGCGTCCGCTCTATGAAACAGAATGCGGACCAAAGAGGAGATGCGGCGATGACAATGTCCTGCGACGTCATGATCGTCGGTGCCGGGCCAGTCGGACTGGCCTTTGCCCGGTCGCTGGCCGGCAGCGGACTGGAAATCGTGATCGTGGAGCAGGCCGAACAGGACGCGCTGAAAAATCCGGCGCCGGACGGCCGCGCCATCGCGCTCAACCACAGGTCCATGGCCATCCTGGAACGGCTGGACGTCGCCGAGCGGATCGCGCCGGACCATCGCTCCTTCCTGCGAAAGGCCGAGGTTCTGGACGGCGCATCGCCATTCACCCTGGTGTTCGATGCCGCTGCCCGCAATGCCGACACGCTCGGCTGGCTCGTTCCCAACCATGCCATCCGCAGGGCGCTCTATGATTCGTTCGTTCATCATGGTGGCGCCCGGCTTCTGACCGGCGTCAAGGCCGGCGCCGCCAGGCGCGTTCCGGGCGGCATGGCGGTCTCGCTCTCCGATGGCCGGGTCGTCGAGGCCCGCCTGCTCGTCGCAGCCGACACGCGCTTCTCCGCCCTGCGACGCCAGATGGGCATTTCCGCATTCATGCATGATTTCGGCCGCTCGATGATCGTCTGCGACATGGCCCACGAGGCGGAGCATGGCGACACGGCGCTCGAAGGCTTTTTCCACGGCGTCACCATCGCGACCCTGCCGCTGACGGGCCGGCGCTCGTCCATCGTCGTCACCTTGCCGTCGCACGAGGCGGACCCGCTGATGGCAGGCGGGCCGGATGCCATCGCCGCCATGGCCGAGCGCGAGTTGCGCGGACGGCTGGGGCGCCTGACGCCGGTTGCACCCCCGCACCTCTATCCGCTGGTCGCCGTCTACGCCCATGCCTTCCACGCCGAGCGTTTCGCCCTGATCGGCGACGCGGCGGTCGGCATGCACCCGGTCACGGCGCACGGGTTCAATTTCGGCCTCGTCAGCCAGCACCTGCTTGCCGGCGAAGTCTGCAAGGCCGTGCAGGACAACGAGGATATCGCTGCGCCGCAGCGTCTCGCCCGCTACGCCCGTGCCCACCGGCTGGAGACCTTTCCGCTCTTCCACGCCACCAATGGCATCGCGAGCCTCTACGCCAACGAAACCGCGCCGGCCCGCTTCCTGCGCACCGCCGGACTGAGGCTGGCCCACGCCCTGCCGCCTGTGCGCGATCTCGTCGTTGCCCGCCTGACCGCCGGAATGTGATCCATTCCGGGTCTCCGTCCGGCGGCTCGGGCTTTGCCGGCAAGGTTGTAAAAGCGTCTAAAACGTTTGAAAAGACAAAAGCTTGCCTTGCGCCAAATTGACCATGGCAATGGTCCTGGAGAATCGCTATCACCGTCGCGACGTCAACAGTCCGGCAAGGGAAGAGGCGATGACGAAGTGGGTCTATACCTTCGGTGACGGCGCGGCCGAGGGCAGGGCGGACGACAAGGCGCTGCTCGGCGGCAAGGGTGCCAACCTGGCAGAAATGTGCGCGCTGGGTCTACCCGTGCCGCCCGGCTTCACCATCACCACCGATGCCTGCAACCACTTCTATGCCAACGGCCGCCAGTACCCGGTCGAACTGGACGAGCAGGTGCGCCGCGCGCTCGACCATGTCGGCACGCTGACCGGCCGCACCTTCGGCGACAAGTCCAACGCGCTTCTCCTGTCGGTGCGTTCGGGTGCCCGGGCGTCCATGCCCGGCATGATGGACACGGTCCTCAATCTCGGCCTGAACGACGAGACCGTGGAAACGCTGGCCGCGGAATCGGGCGACGAGCGCTTTGCCTGGGACAGCTACCGCCGTTTCATCACCATGTATTCAGACGTCGTCATGGGGCTCGACCACGAGGTCTTCGAAGAGATCCTCGACATGGAAAAGGGCCGCCTTGGCGCCGAACTGGACACCGAGATCTCCGCCGACCAGTGGAAGCACATCGTCGAGCTCTACAAGGCGCGTGTCATGGAAGAGCTGGAGCAGCCCTTCCCGCAGGATCCCGGCGAGCAGCTATGGGGTGCCATCGGCGCCGTCTTCTCCAGCTGGATGAACCACCGCGCCATCACCTATCGCCGGCTGCACGACATCCCCGAGGCATGGGGCACGGCTGTCAACGTCCAGGCCATGGTCTTCGGCAACATGGGCGAGACGTCGGCGACGGGCGTCGCTTTCTCGCGCAATCCCTCCACGGGCGAGAACAGCCTCTACGGCGAGTTCCTCGTCAACGCCCAGGGCGAGGATGTCGTGGCCGGCATCCGCACGCCCCAGGCGATCACCGAGGCCGGCCGCATTGCCGGCGGCTCCGACAAGCCGTCGCTGGAAAAGCTGATGCCGGACCTCTTCGCCGAGTTCTCCAGCTTCGCCAGCAGGCTGGAAGCCCACTACCGCGACATGCAGGACATGGAATTCACCATTGAGCGTGGCAAGCTGTGGATGCTGCAGACGCGCAATGGCAAGCGGACCGCCAAGGCGGCCATGAAGATCGCCGTCGACATGGCCGGCGAGGGCCTGGTGACGAAGGAGGAAGCGGTTCAACGCATCGAGCCGGCCTCGCTCGACCAGTTGCTCCACCCCACCATCGATCCCAAGGCCAAGCGCGACGTGATCGCCATGGGGCTTCCGGCATCGCCGGGTGCGGCCACGGGCGAAATTGTCTTTACCTCCGAGGAGGCCGAGGAGATGAGTTCGGCTGGCCGCCGCGTCATCCTGGTGCGCATCGAGACCAGCCCGGAGGACATCCACGGCATGCATGCCGCCCAGGGCATTCTCACCTCGCGCGGCGGAATGACCAGCCACGCCGCCGTCGTGGCGCGCGGCATGGGCAAGCCCTGCGTCTCGGGTGCCGGCTCCATCCGCATCGACTATCGCAACGAGGTCCTGCTCGCCATGGGCCAGACCTTCCGCAAGGGCGATATCGTTACCATCGACGGCTCGTCGGGCCAGGTGCTGAAGGGCGCCGTGCCCATGCTCCAGCCGGAACTGTCCGGTGATTTCGCCGCCATCATGGAATGGGCCGACGCCGGGCGCCGGATGAAGGTGCGCACCAATGCCGAGACCCCGGCGGATGCCCGCATGGCCCGCTCCTTCGGTGCCGAGGGCATCGGCCTGTGCCGCACCGAGCACATGTTCTTCGAGGGTGACCGGATCGTCGCCATGCGCGAGATGATCCTGGCGGATACCGAGGCCGGCCGCCGGGCGGCGCTGGCCAAGCTGCTCCCCATGCAGAAGGCCGATTTCGTCGAACTGTTCGAGATCATGGCCGGCCTGCCGGTAACGATCCGCCTGCTCGATCCGCCGCTGCACGAGTTCCTTCCCAAGACGGAGGAGGAAATCGCCGAGGTCGCCAGGTCGCTCAACGTCAATCCCGATCTCCTGCGCCGGCGCACCGAGGCCCTGCACGAGTTCAACCCGATGCTCGGCCATCGCGGCTGCCGCCTGGCGATTTCCTACCCGGAAATCGCCGAAATGCAGGCCCGTGCCATCTTCGAAGCCGCCATCGAGGCCGGCAAGGCCACCGGCGCGCAGGTCGTGCCGGAAGTCATGGTTCCGCTCGTCGGCCTGATGAAGGAACTGGAATTCGTCAAGGCGCGCATCGATGCCGTGGCCGGCGAGGTGATGAAGGAAAGCGGCACGCGGTTCGACTACCTGGTCGGCACCATGATCGAACTGCCGCGCGCCGCCATCCGCGCCCATGTCATCGCCGAGGTGGCGGAGTTCTTCTCCTTTGGCACCAACGACCTGACGCAGACCACCTTCGGCATCAGCCGCGACGATTCCGCTGGCTTCCTCGAGACCTACCAGCACAAGGGCATCATCGAGCAGGATCCCTTCGTGTCGCTGGATGTCGAGGGCGTCGGCGAACTCGTGCGCATCGCCGCCGAGAAGGGCCGTGGCACGCGCGAGGGCATCAAGCTTGGCATCTGCGGCGAACACGGCGGCGATCCGGCATCGATCCGCTTCTGCGAGGAAACCGGGCTGGACTATGTCTCCTGCTCGCCCTTCCGCGTGCCGATCGCCCGTCTCGCCGCGGCCCAGGCGGCGATCGCGGCCCGGCATCCGGGGTAGACGTCAGGAGGGCAGGGCGGCGGCGATTGCGGCTGTCCTGCCATCTCGTCCGTGTGGCGAATGCGAGCGCCGGGATGGGCCGCAAGGCTCAGCCCCGGACGATCTCCACCTTGTTGCCGTAGAAGGCGCCATGGTTCCGGATGCCGGTCATCTCGTCGAACGGGGTCTGGTAAGCCCACATGACGTCGCCGTCCTCCGGCCTGTCCGCCAGCCGCCAGTAGGTCGCATCGCCCTTGAACGGACAGTGCGTGGCGGTTGCCGTTTGTTCCATCCGGTCAAAGGCGATGTCATCGAACGGGATGTAGACGACGCCGGGGTAGGTTTTTTCCTGCAGCAGCAATGCCTTGTCCGATTTGGCCAAGGGCTTGCCGGCCACCGAGACGGTGACGGATTCGCCAAGCGGCGAAACCGTGATGGTGTGGTCCGGATGCGCCGCGAAACCGGGCGCGGGATTGGCGTTCTCTGGCATGGCAGGCTCCGCGATCGTGTCCGTCCGAAGGGTGCGCGGGATCACCCGTGAAGGCAAGCCCGCGGTTTCGCCGTCGAACGTCAGGCCTCGTCGTCTTCCTCTTCGGTGTCGCCGTCGAGGTCCAAGTTGCCCAGGTGTTCGTCCAGCGCCGCGTGGCTGAGCGCGAAACCGGCGAAGATGTGATCCGATCCGATGGCGTTCTCCGTGCCGACCGACAGGCCGTCCTCGGACAGGATCACTAGCATGACGCGCGTGTCGCCGCCATCCGTGTCCGCCGCGATGGCCGCCACGCGCTGGCATCCCGTTCCGGACGGGCAGGGCAGGTCGAACAGCATGCGTCCGCCGATGCTGGCCGCCGCGTCGCTGACCGACTGCGCGAACCCGCTGGTCCGGATGTCCTGGATCTGGATCGCCATTTCGAACTCGACTTCTTCGAGCGGCGGCGTGGGAACGATGGTCACGGGGACAGGAAGCATGTTCATGCTGGCACTCCACTGTACGTCCACCCACCACCGCCGGCGAACTTGGCGGCTGATCATGGCCGGTTTGTGTCCGCTCGGGCGATAATTTGGGAGCGTGGCCCCGCGCGCACTGGACAAACCGGCTGCGAGGGCCAAGATGTTGAAATCATGGAATGCAGATCGATTTGGGAGGAATTCGTATGTTGGGACTGATGCAGGACTGGCCGCTGACCTGCAGCCGCATCCTGGAACATGCCGCGCGCCAGCACGGCAAGCAGGAAGTCGTGACGCGCTCGATCGAGGGGCCGATCGTCACCACGACCTACGGCGCCATCCATGCCCGCGCAAAAAAGGTTGCCCAGGCATTGACGGCCGAGGGCATCAAGCCCGGCGACAGGGTCGGCACGCTGGCCTGGAATACCGCGCGGCATTTGGAGGCATGGTATGGAATCATGGGCGCCGGCGGCGTCTACCATACGCTCAATCCGCGCCTGTTCCCCGAGCAGATCGCGTGGATCATGAACCATGCCGAAGACCGCATGCTCTTCACCGACCTGACTTTCCTGCCCGTGGTGGAGAAGATCGCAGACCAGGTGCCGAGCCTGCGCAAGGTTGTCGTCATGACCGATGGCGCGCACATGCCGGACACCTTGCTTGCCAACGCGGTCGCCTTCGAGGACTGGATCGCGGCGCACGATGGCGACTTTGACTGGTATGCGAACAGCGAGAACGACGCCTCGGGCATGTGTTACACGTCGGGCACGACCGGTGATCCAAAGGGCGTCCTCTATTCGCACCGCTCCAACGTCATCCATGGCCTGATCGCATGCCAGAAGGACGCGCTGGACCTTGGCTCGCGCGAGGTCGTCCTGCCCGTGGTTCCCATGTTCCATGCCAATGCCTGGGGTATTGCCCATGCCGCGCCCATGGTGGGCGCCAAGCTGGTCATGCCGGGCGGCAAGATGGACGGTGAATCGATCTACGAGATGCTCGATACCTACAAGGTCACCATGTCCGCCGCCGTCCCGACGGTCTGGCTGATGTTGTTGCAGTACCTGGAGGAGACGGGCAAGAAACTGCCGCATCTCAACCGGGTGGTCATCGGCGGTTCGGCCTGCCCGCGCGCCATGACCCAGAAGTTCCAGGACAATTACGGCGTCGACGTCATCCACGCCTGGGGCATGACCGAGATGAGTCCGCTCGGCTCGCTGGGGTCGCTCAAGCCGCAGTTCGCCGACCTGGAGGGCGACGCGCTGCTCGACCTGAAGGCGAAGCAGGGCTATGCGCCCTTCGGCGTGGAAATGAAGATCACCGACGACGAGAACCGGGAACTGCCATGGGACGGCAAGACCTTCGGGCGGCTGAAGGTGCGCGGTCCGGCCATCGCAAAGGGCTACTACGGTGGCGCTGGCGCCGACCAGTTCGATGACGAGGGCTGGTTCGATACCGGCGACGTCGCCCATATCGATGCCGACGGCTACATGCAGATCACCGACCGGTCGAAGGACGTCATCAAGTCGGGCGGCGAATGGATCTCGTCCATCGACCTGGAAAACCTGGCTGTCGGCCATCCCGACGTCGCCGAGGCGGCGGTGATCGGGATTGCCCATCCCAAGTGGGACGAGCGGCCGCTGCTGGTCATCGTCGCCAAGCCGGGCCGCAGTCCTTCGAAGGACGATATTCTGGGCTTCATGGAGGGCAAGATCGCCAAGTGGTGGATGCCGGACGACGTCGCATTCGTTGACGAGATCCCCCATACGGCCACGGGAAAGATCCAGAAGACGGCGCTGCGCGACCAGTTCTCCGGCTACAGCCTTCCGGCCTGAACTTGCGCCCGTCGCGGCACGGCCTTTGACCGGCGAGCCGCAGCGGGCGTAAAAGCAATTCCAGCGAAAGTGGGTACCGGTTTCGCGTCCGGAATTGCGTGCGGGGAGAGACAATTCCAGCGAAAGCGGGTACGGTTTCGCGTCCGGAATTGCGTGGAGGGAGAGACAATTCCAGCGAAAGTGGGTACCGGTTTCGCGTCCGGAATTGCGAAAAAGATGAGTGACGGCGCGTTTGCGCGATGCAATGACGTGCAAATATGCTCTAGATCGGTCAGCGGGCAGAGCGAAGACCGCGTGGCGCGATGAACGGGCACGCGGGAACCGGCAGACGAGGCAGCAGGCATGACAGGCTACTATGACCGGCCGGTATCCCCCTTGGGTGACTGGTCCCGATTCATGGCCCGCCTGTCGGCCATGGTCTTCCTCCTGTCCGGACTGGCGCATCGTTATGGCCTGATCGAGACCACCGGCTTCTTCTGGGTGCTGGGCTTCGTCTTCCTGGTCGCCTTCTCCGCCGTGGTTCTGGCGCTGCTGGCCTTTCGCCGTACCCTGGGCGCAGGCGCGCGCGGCGGCCGTGCCGCGATCGGTGGTCTTCTGCTGGCCGTGGTCGTCCTTGCGCCTTTTGCCGTGTCTGCCTGGCGGACGGTGGCCTTGCCGGCGGTCAGCGATGTCTCCACCGATCGCGACAACCCGCCGGCCTTCTTCATGGCGCCCGGTCTCCGCAAGCAGGGGCAGAACGCGCTTGGCCGGCCTGCCGAGGCGGATCTGCTCGCTGCCGCCGAGGCTTACCCCGCGGCCATCGGGCGGCGCTACGATGCATCGCCGGACCGCGTCCTTCGCGCCGTGACCAACGTGATCGAGGCCAGTGGCTGGACCGTGCTGGCGCGTTCCGGCGTGCCGGAGGAAACCGCGGAAATCCTCATCGAGGCGCACGCCTGGTCGCCCGTTTTCGCCTTTCCGGCCGATATCGTCGTGCGCATTTCCGACAAGGACGAGGCATCCTGGGTCGACATGCGTTCCGCGTCGCTCTACGGCAAACACGATCTCGGCGACAATGCCCGGCGCATCCAGTCCTTCATGAAGGCGCTGGACGACGAGATGCTGGCACTGGCCGGCACCTGAGGATCGGGATTGGCCGTCGAAAACGGTCCGGTCAGGCCGGCACGAAGATGCCGTCGATCGCCGCAGGGCCGTCCGTTTCGACAGCGCCGCGCGCCACGAGATCCTCCAGGTGCGCCAGCACCGAGAGCCCGGCGGCGCCGTGCAGGCGCGGGTCGGTATCACGATAGATGGCGGCGACCATGGTGGGGATCGTCCGGTCGCCAGCCCTCAGCCGTTCCAGGATCGCCCGTTCGCGCATCCGGCGATGGGTGCGCAGGCCGCGCAGGAACTGCGCCGGTTTGCTGACACGGCCGCCGTGCCCGGGCAGGAAAACCCGGTCGTCACGCTGCATCAGTACATCGAGCGACGCCATGAAATCCGCCATCGCGCCATCGGGCGGCGCGACGATGGTTGTCGCCCAGGCCATCACGTGGTCGGCGGAGAACAGGATGCCCGTTCCCTCCAGCGCGAAGGCCACGTGGTTGGCCGTGTGGCCGGGCGTGTGGACGGCGCGGATGGCCCAGCCGTCACCGTCGATCATCGCGCCGTCGGCCATGCGGATATCCGGGTCGAAGTCGACGTCGGCGCTGGCATCGAGCGGGTTGACCTCGCCGATGTTCAGCGGCCGGGCAGGCCGGTGCGGTCCTTCCGCCGCCACGGTGGCACCGGTGGCTTCTGCAAGGCGGCGCGCAAGCGGCGAATGGTCCTTGTGGGTGTGGCTGACGAAGATATGGCTGACCGGGCGCCCGTCGATTGCCGCCATCAGCGTCCGGAAATGGGCCTCGTCTTCCGGGCCCGGATCGATGACGGCCAACGTGTCGCGGCCGACGATATAGCTGTTCGTGCCGTGAAAGGTGAAGGGGCCGGGATTGTTCACCGTCACCCGCAGCACGGTTTCCGACACGGGCACGGCATGGCCGTAGGCGGGGTCGAATTCCCGGTTGAGATCCAGATCCATGGGTGGGCTTCCTCCGACAAGTTTTCCGGGGACGGCCCCCTTGTGCATTGCGGCATAACACGTAGGGTCCTATACGGAAATATGCGAGGCCTTCCGCTTCGTTCCTCCCTGCAAAAGAAGGAAAACCAATGTCTGCTTCCACCCGTACCCTGGCCGCCGGTGCGCTGCCTGAAAGCGGCTCCGCCCGCCTCGCCGCGCAGGCCGGTCTCGTCATCGCCGGTTCGCTGCTGATCGCCGCGGCGGCGCATGTCACGGTTCCCTTCTGGCCGGTTCCGATGACGCTGCAGACGCTGGCCATCTTCGCCATCAGCGCCGCCTACGGGCGCAATCTCGCCGTGGCCACGCTCATGGCCTACCTGGTCCAGGGCGCCATCGGTTTCCCGGTCTTCACCGGCGGCGCCAGCCTTGCTTACATGGCTGGCCCGACGGGCGGCTACCTGGCCGGTTTCCTCGTGGCCGCAGCCATCATCGGCGCGGCGGCGGACCGCGGCTGGGGAGCCCGTCCGCTCGCTCTTTTTGGCGCCATGCTGGCGGGTGAACTCGTGGTCCTGGCACTCGGCGCGGCCTGGCTGGCAGTGCTGTTCGGTGCCGGCAAGGCGCTCGCCTTCGGCGTTGGCCCCTTCATCATTGCCGATCTCGTCAAGGCAGCCCTGGCGGCTGCTGCCGTTCCGGCAATCGGCGCCCTGCTGGCCCGCTTCCGCTGATCGTCAAGCTTTCGACCTTCAACGAAAACAATACGGCCGCGCCCGGGACACCGGACGCGGCCGTTTCATTCGGGATACTCGCACTCCCGGGTGCGGACCCGGGAGCCTTCGGGCGGAAATGCCTTAGAGGTCCTTGCCCTTCTCGTTCCACAGTCCGAAATACTGGCACAGGTAGGAATAGTTTGACCGGCGGGGATCGACCAGGCCTGGGTCCATCAGCGCGGCGGACGGGCAGATGTTCGAATTGATCAGGATCTTGTATCCGCCGTTCTCACCCCGGCGCACGATGATGTTGTAGAGGTCCTGCCTGAAATCCTTCGGGATCGCGTTCGCCACCTCCGGGAACAGGTCTTTCCCGATACGCACGAATCCCTTGCTCTTGACGAGCGCAGGAAATGCATCCGTGCCTTTCTCCTCGATCTGCGCCTTGATCATGTTGATGAGCTCGAGCCCCTTTTCGACCTGGGGCCGTGTGGCTTCGATCTCCGGCATGATCGGGGAGACAGCGGCTTCCTGTGTTCCGCCGAGCGAAATCACGTTGAGAAACGCCAGGCCCGAAACCGCTGCCACGCCGAGAACGAGACCGGCCGCGAGACCGGACAAGAGCTCGGTCCGGCCGCCGCGCGGCGATGCGATCCCGGACGCACCGGTTCCGCCCTCGAGGGGTTCGGGCTCTGGGTTCGCCTCCGCGTCGTCCTGTCCGTAGGTCAGGTCTGCCGCCGGATCGAAGCCCGGCGAGAATGCGCCCGCGTCCGGCTCGCCGTGGCCGGAATGAAGATCGGTAACGGGGTCAAACCCGGTTTCGTAAGCCTCCGCACCCGGGTCGTCCTGGCCGCTGTCGTAATTGCCCTCGGAGCCGGTAAGGGCGGGCGGCGGCGGGCTGTGGAATGTCTCATCGCCGGAAGGGATGGCGGCCGCCGGATCGCTGTCCGGTTCCTGCGCCTCGGCCTGAAGGTCCGAGGTGTCATAGTCGAAGGTCGCTTCCGGCATGGCCCAGGTGGCGGCGGACTCCGGGACGGGATCGAGATGCGACAATTGGGCTTCCCGTTCGCCGATGATCTCCTCGAGAAGGCGGTTGACCCTCTCGACGACCTCTGGGCCGTGCGCCTGCGCATAGTCCGCAGCGCGCTTTGCGAAGATCGACCGCAACCGGTCATACGCAAGTTGCCGATCCGCGCTGTCGGTCTGGTCGACATTCGCCAGGATCTTGTCCAGGGCAGCCTCAAGTTGTTCGCGCACGCAACCCCACCTTCTTTCCCAAGTTCACGTCAAGCCTGGACGCGTTTTAACAGGCCACCCCCACAACTCAACAAGACGGACCGAAGTTTTTTGTGACAGTGCATCAATCCCCGCGCAACGTATTTCGCGCCGGAAGCAAGTGTAAAAAGCAGAACTATACTTGATCGGTCAGCCACGTTCGACCGGGGCGGTGCCGCGAACACGGCATCGTGATCCGGCCACCGTGGCCGGCGCCCATGCCGGGAGGAGGCAGGAAAGGTCCGTACCGCCGTTATTCGACGGTGACGGATTTGGCGAGGTTCCTTGGCTGGTCGACGTCGGTGCCCATGATTACGGCGGTGTGGTAGGCCAGCATCTGGATGGGCAGGGCGTAGATGATCGGGGCGATGAACTCCGGCACGTCGGGCAGGACGATGGTGTCCATGGTCCTGACGGTGGAGGCTTCCGCGCCCTTCCTGTCGGTGATCAGGATGATCTTGCCGCCGCGCGCCGCCACTTCCTGCATGTTCGACACCGTCTTCTCGAAGATGCGGTCGTGCGGCGCGATGACGATGGCCGGCATGTCCTCGTCGATCAGCGCGATGGGGCCGTGCTTGAGCTCGCCGGCGGCGTAGCCCTCGGCGTGGATATAGGAGATTTCCTTGAGCTTGAGCGCGCCTTCCATGGCCAGCGGGTAATTGGTGTCGCGGCCCAGATACAGCACGTGCTTGTGGCCGGCCAGGTCGCGCGCCACCGCCTCGATCTGCTTTTCCAGGTGCAGCACCTGGGCGGCCAGGCGCGGCGCCTCGGCCAGCTGGGCCACCAGTTCGCCCTCGCGCTCCGGCGTGATCGTCTTGCGCTTGGCCGCCGCGCGCAGCGCCAGCGCCGCCAGCACCGACAGCTGGCAGGTGAACGCCTTGGTCGAGGCCACGCCGATCTCCGGCCCGGCAAAGGTCGGGAAGACGGCGTCCGATTCGCGCGCGATCGACGATTCGCTGACGTTCACCACCGCCCCGATCGCCATGCCCTGCGCCTTGCAGTAGCGCAGCGAGGCCAGCGTGTCGGCCGTCTCGCCCGACTGCGAGACGAACAGCGCCGCGTCGCCCGCGCCAAGCGGCATCTC
>NZ_PDVP01000060.1 GCF_002727065.1 Zhengella mangrovi
ACCACCGCCCCGATCGCCATGCCCTGCGCCTTGCAGTAGCGCAGCGAGGCCAGCGTGTCGGCCGTCTCGCCCGACTGCGAGACGAACAGCGCCGCGTCGCCCGCGCCAAGCGGCATCTCCCGGTAGCGGAACTCCGAGGCGATATCGATGTCGACCGGCAGCCGCGCGTAGCGCTCGAACCAGTACTTGCCGATCAGCCCGGCGTAATAGGCCGTGCCGCAGGCCGAGATCGCCAGCCGGTCGATGGCGGCGAAGTCGATGGCCGCGTTCAGCGGCCGCGCCCGCGCGGTGGAAAAGTCGATGTAGTTGGACAGCGTGTGCTGCACCACCTCCGGCTGCTCGTGGATCTCCTTGAGCATGAAGTGGCGGTGGTTGCCCTTGTCGACCAGCAGCGCCGTGCCCACCGACTTCTGCCGCGGCCGCTCGACCGGCTGGCCGGCCTCGTCGAAGATGGCCACCGACGAGGCGGTGATCAGCGCCCAGTCGCCGTCCTCCAGGTAGGTGATGACGTCGGTGAAGGGCGCCAGCGCGATCGCGTCGGAGCCGATGAACATGTCGCCCTCGCCGAAGCCGATGGCCAGCGGCGAGCCGCGCCGGGCGGCGACCAGCAGGTCGTCCTCGCCGTTGAACAGGATGGCCAGCGCGAAGGCGCCGCGCAGCCGCGGCAGGCAGTCGCGCACCGCCGCCTCCGGGCTCATGCCGCGGTCCAGCGCCCGCGTCAGAAGCTGTGCCACCGCTTCCGTGTCGGTGTCGGTCTCGAAGGCGTAGCCGTCGGCCTCCAGCTCGTTGCGCAGCTCCCAGAAGTTCTCGATGATGCCGTTGTGCACCACCGCCACGCGCCCGGTCGCATGCGGATGGGCATTGCGCTCGTTCGGCGCGCCATGGGTCGCCCAGCGGGTGTGGCCGATGCCGATGTGGCCGGCCAGCGGCTCGCCCTGCAGGCGCTGCTCCAGGTTGACCAGCTTGCCCTGCGCGCGCCGGCGCGCCAGCGCACC
>NZ_PDVP01000061.1 GCF_002727065.1 Zhengella mangrovi
CCCTGGCCGGACAGGCCGACATAGTCGGACCAGGCCTGGCGCAATTCCCGTTCGACGTCATGCCGCATGTCCTGGGCCGCATAGGTCGCGGCGGCCGTTTCGAAACGGGCCCTCTGGACGTCGGGCATGGACCGGGCATCGAGCAGGGGAACATTGAGCCGGACGCCGATCGACCAGGTATCGTCCGTTCGCTTCAGGCGATCCTGTTCATAGGCGGCATACATGGAGACTTTCGGGAGATATTTCCCGAATGTCTCGCGCGCGGCATAGCCGGCCGCGCTGGCCGATGCGAAGGATGCCCTGATCCGCGGATTGCGGCGCATGGCGGTCTGGATCAGGTGTTCGATGTCCTGTTCGCCCAGCCCGATCGCATTGGCATGGTAGGCCATGTCCGGCGGAAGGGATTGCAGGCCGGTGATCGAGCGATACCGGATCCCGGCTTTCTCTTCCGCCGTGCGCGCCGCCTCGAGATCGGATTCGATGAAGGACAGTTCCGCCCGTGCCAGGGCCACGTCCCCGGTATCGGCAAAGCCGCGGCTCTGCGCGCGCCCCGTCAGGTCGACGAGATGGGCGATGTTGGCCCGCATCGACTTCAGCGTCTGGCTGCGCTTGCGCGCGAGCAGCAGGTCGAGATAGGCGGCCGCGGCTTCGGCGAGGACCGAATTCTCCTCCGCCAGCACCCGGTAGTCGGCTGCCAGCGATTCCGCCTTCGCCCGCTTCACCCCGAAGTACCGGGTTCCCATGTCCAGCAGGGTGACCGACGCATCCAGCGACATCGTCTCGCTCGTCTGGCGCCCGGACAGCGTGGTATCCTTGAAATAG
>NZ_PDVP01000062.1 GCF_002727065.1 Zhengella mangrovi
CATCGGTTCATTTGAACGACACCGTCAATGGCGTAGCCGTCGACCCGGCCGTGATTGTCACCACGCTCGTTTCCGATGGCGGCCTTACGGGCGTCTCCGTGGCCAGCGATGGCACGTTGGCTGTTCCCGCGGCCGCGCCGGCCGGAAGCTACACGGTCCGCTACCAGATTTGCGATCCGGGGCAGGATCCGGCGATCGGCTGTGCCGTGGCGGATGCCACGGTCCTCGTGATCGACGCAACCATCACCCTTTCCAAGGCGGAAGGTGCGCATACGGATGTGGATGGCTCCGGTGCCGACAGCGCCGGCGATACGGTGGCCTACCAGTATGCCATCGCGGCGCCGGCGACGAACGGAGCCGCGCTTGCTGCCATCAGGCTGGTGGACGACAAGATCGGCACGTTGACCGTTGCAACGCCTTCGAGCGGAGATGCGAATGGCAACGGTTTGCTTGATCCGGGCGAAACATGGCTCGTCACCGGCCTCTACACCTTGGTCCAGGCTGACATCGACGCCGGCAGCGTGACCAACACGGCCTATGCCGAGGGCGCCGCCGGGTCCACGACCCTTCAGTCGAACAGCGATACGGTGACGGCCTATCTCGCCGGACCGCCGGCACCCGCCCTCGCACTTGCCAAGACCTGGACATTTGTCACGGATGCCAACGGCGACGGCAAGGCCGGGACGGGCGACGTGATCCGCTATGCCTACGCGGTCACCAACACCGGCAATGTCGCGATGGCGAACGTTTCCGTCTCCGACGTGACCAACGGCAACGATCCCGC
>NZ_PDVP01000063.1 GCF_002727065.1 Zhengella mangrovi
TGAGCTACTCCCCATCTCTTGGACAGGTTCTAGCGTGATTTAAGCTACTCTCTGCTCCTGCTGATCGGTTTGGGTTTCGTCATTTCTCAGCCAATAGACCACGGCCGGTGGTTTGCCGCCAAGGGCGGAGTGTGGGCGTTTTCGATTGTAGAACTCGAACCACCTGCCGACGCCGGCCTTTGCCTCCGAACCATTCTCCCAGGCGTGCAGGTAAACGCATTCGTATTTCAGGCTCCGCCAGAGCCGTTCCACGAAGATGTTGTCGAGGAACCGGCCCTTGCCGTCCATCGAGATGCGCACGCCGGATCGGCGCAACTGGTCGGTCCATGCGAAGGACGTGAACTGCGAACCCTGATCAGTGTTCATGATCTCAGGCGGGCCGAAGCGGTGAATGGCCTCGCTCAGTGCCTCGACGCAGAAGTCGGCCTCCAGCGTGTTCGAGATCCGCCAGGCCAGCACCTTGCGGGTGTGCCAATCCATGATCGCTACCAGATAAAGGAACCCACGCCGCATCGGCAGGTAGGTGATGTCCGCTGCCCAGACCTGGTTCGGTCGTGTCACGTGTAGCCCCCTCAGCAGATAGGGGTAGGTCTTGTGCCCCTTCGCGGCCCTGCTGGTGTTGGGCTTCTGGTAGATCGGCATCAGGCCCATCAGCCGCATCAGGCGAC
This sequence comes from Zhengella mangrovi, assembly GCF_002727065.1. Lineage (GTDB taxonomy): Bacteria > Pseudomonadota > Alphaproteobacteria > Rhizobiales > Rhizobiaceae > Zhengella > Zhengella mangrovi. The sequence goes on from NZ_PDVP01000063.1 coordinate 669, forward strand.
GGATGCGTTTCTCATTCACCAAGTGGCCGTCGTTGCGCAGATGCCAGGTCATTTGCCGGACACCGAAGAACGGCGTTTCCAGGAAC
>NZ_PDVP01000064.1 GCF_002727065.1 Zhengella mangrovi
GACCAGAATGCGCCCGCGCTGTCGAAAATCCTGCCGGTTTCCAGCGCAGACTTCGCCGCCGTCTGGGGCCAGTTCACCGCCCGGCTCGTCTCGGCCGACCTGATCGACATCCCGAAAGTGCCCGACACGATCGAAGGCAGGGAGAACCCGCTCTTTCACCTGCCGGCCTGCGACGCGGATTCGAAGATGTACTGGCTGGATATCTCGCCGTCTGCCCCGCAGGACTGGAGGCGGAAATCGGTGTTCAAGGATGCCCGCGCCAAGGAAAGCAAGCTCGCGCGCCTCGGCATCGATTTCGTCTATTCGCGGGAGACGGGATTCTGTGCCGAGCTTTTCCAGATCCTGCGGGATCAGAGGAACCGGCGGTTCGTGGCGACCGGCCGGGACAATTCGCTGGAAACCCGGCCAGGATACGCCGCGTTCTACGACCTGCTGTGCCAGGGAGCATCGGCCGGCGGGCCCGTGGTCACCTTCTGCCTGCGCAGCAGAACCGAGCTGGTTTCCGCCTATATCGCGCTCGTCGGGCCGGACTCGATCCACGGGGTCCTGATCTCGATCGGCGAGGAGGAGTGGCATCGCTACTCGCCCGGCATGGTCCTCATCACGAAGATCATCGACTGGTCGGAACGCGAGGGGCTGAAGACCGTCTACTTCGGAACCGGGACACAGGACTACAAGCTGCGGTTCGGCGGCCGCGCCATGCGGCTGGGACGC
>NZ_PDVP01000065.1 GCF_002727065.1 Zhengella mangrovi
CCTCGCCCGACAGCGCCACCTGGTCGGACAGGCGCCAGCGCGCCCCCGCCCCGCCGCGGTCGTTGGCCCGCAGGTCGCCGCGCCGCAGCACCGTGCCCTGGCCGAAGGCATAGACCGAGGCGTCGTCGGACAGTTCGCGGTCGATGCGCACGCCCGCCACCAGCCGCTCGCCGTTGTAGCCGGCCACGCGCGCCGCCGGGTTGGCCCGCGCCGTCCACGTCAGGCCCAGCGCCACCTTCCAGCCCTCCGACGGACGCACCGTCACCGCGCCGCTGCCCTCCTGTTCCGACACGCCGTTGTCGTCGCGGCGCGCATCGTAGCTTCCGCTCAGCGCCAGCCGCTCGCTCACGTCCACGCTGGCATGGGCGCCCCAGATGCGCTCGTCCACGCTGACGTTCTGGCTCAGCGTCTGGAAGCCGCCCTGGCGCTGCTCGTAATAGCCGCCCAGCGTGCCGCGCAGGCGCTCCCCGGTCAGTTCCGCCAGGTCGCCCTCGCCCTTCACCCGCCAGGCCAGCGCGGTGACGTTGCGCCGTCCCGCCGCCGTCTCGTCCGACGACGTCAGGCCGCCGTCCGTGGAGATCGACGAGGCGAAGCCCGGACCCCGCGAGCCGGCCACCTCCGCCTCCAGCCAGGTCTTCTCCGACCTGCGCAGCAGGATGTCGGCCCCGGCCGC
>NZ_PDVP01000066.1 GCF_002727065.1 Zhengella mangrovi
GCGGCCGGGGCCGACATCCTGCTGCGCAGGTCGGAGAAGACCTGGCTGGAGGCGGAGGTGGCCGGCTCGCGGGGTCCGGGCTTCGCCTCGTCGATCTCCACGGACGGCGGCCTGACGTCTTCGGACGGGACGGCGGCGGGACGGCGCAACGTCACCGCGCTGGCCTGGCGGGTGAAGGGCGAGGGCGACCTGGCGGAACTGACCGGGGAGCGCCTGCGCGGCACGCTGGGCGGCTATTACGAGCAGCGCCAGGGCGGCTTCCAGACGCTGAGCCAGAACGTCAGCGTGGACGAGCGCATCTGGGGCGCCCATGCCAGCGTGGACGTAAGCGAGCGGCTGGCGCTGAGCGGAAGCTACGATGCGCGCCGCGACGACAACGGCGTGTCGGAACAGGAGGGCAGCGGCGCGGTGACGGTGCGTCCGTCGGAGGGCTGGAAGGTGGCGCTGGGCCTGACGTGGACGGCGCGGGCCAACCCGGCGGCGCGCGTGGCCGGCTACAACGGCGAGCGGCTGGTGGCGGGCGTGCGCATCGACCGCGAACTGTCCGACGACGTCTCGGTCTATGCCTTCGGCCAGGGCACGGTGCTGCGGCGCGGCGACCTGCGGGCCAACGACCGCGGCGGGGCGGGGGCGCGCTGGCGCCTGTCCGACCAGGTGGCGCTGTCGGGCGAGG
>NZ_PDVP01000067.1 GCF_002727065.1 Zhengella mangrovi
TACTTGATCTGCTCGTCGGGCGTATGCTTGAGCGTCATGGCTGCCAGAAGGGCGGCATCCATGGCATTCTGGACGCTGCTGCGGTCGCTGACGACGCGGCTGTAGTCGAGCCCCATGCCCGCCGCGGAAGCCAGGCCGACGAACATCAGGCCGAACATGACCGAGAAATTACCTTTCTCATCCGATGCGATCGACCTGTGAAACTGAACCGGTTTCTTGCGCATAGCGACAATCCCTACATCAAGACGATTAGCTGATCTTGTTTGAGTGAAGCCAGGCTATTAGAGAAAACGAAAACTTGGCTTAAACTCCATTCTGACATCTGAATGTTTGCGATTACCTTTTGTTATCCGAATTCACCCGATTGATTTTCCCGCTGGCTCATGCCGTCGGGCTCAATATGTAAAAGACGGGTTTTGGGAAGTTCAAAACCACTGAATGACAGCGGTTTCCGGTTGATGGGTCTCTTCGGTAGCTGAATCATAACCTTGCTTGGCTATCGTTGCGGCGACTGTGCTCACGACAACGGCAAGGGGACATGCATGGCCAAGAACACGACGCGCGCTGTTGGCGACATCATGAAGAACGACCGGCGGGATGAAATCGAGGCGCTGTGCAAGCGCGCCTTCGGGCGCACACCCGACCGTCTCGCCTTCC
>NZ_PDVP01000068.1 GCF_002727065.1 Zhengella mangrovi
TACTTGATCTGCTCGTCGGGCGTATGCTTGAGCGTCATGGCTGCCAGAAGGGCGGCATCCATGGCATTCTGGACGCTGCTGCGGTCGCTGACGACGCGGCTGTAGTCGAGCCCCATGCCGGCGGCAGAGGCCAGGCCGACGAACATCAGGCCGAACATGACCGAGAAGTGCCCGCGCTCGTCAGCCCTGATCGACTTGCTCCACTTACTTTCCCTGTCAAGCATAGCGATATCCTTTTCAGCGAAGGCGCAAATTGGCCGCTTACTGAATTAGGAAATACTAATATTGAAATCCGAATACTTGGTTAAACAGACCGTCGCAATTCGGCCCGCGCCGTTGTTAGCATGGGGACCAGGGGCGCGGGGTCACCGCCCATCCGGCTCGCGACGGCGCCGTTCCAGTCGCCTCCATGGCAGGCCAGGACAGTCCAGGATTGAAAGCATCGTCGGTAGCTAAATCATAACCTTGCTTGGCTATTGTTGCGGCGACTGTGCTCACGACAACGGCAAGGGGAAATGCATGGCCAAGAACACGACGCGCGCTGTTGGCGACATCATGAAGAACGACCGGCGGGATGAAATCGAGGCGCTGTGCAAGCGCGCCTTCGGGCGCACACCCGACCGTCTCGCCTTCC
>NZ_PDVP01000069.1 GCF_002727065.1 Zhengella mangrovi
GTCCAGAGGGCCCGTTTCGAAACGGCCGCCGCGACCTATGCGGCCCAGGACATGCGGCATGACGTCGAACGGGAATTGCGCCAGGCCTGGTCCGACTATGTCGGCCTGTCCGGCCAGGGCGATGCCACGGACAAGGCGGTTTCCGCGCTGGAGAAGGCGACGGATGTCAAGCGCAGGCAATACCGGTCCGGCTTTGCCTCCCTGCGCGATGTCCTGCAGGCCGAAAGGGACCTCCTCGATGCCCGTCTGAAGCGGGACCAGATCCTGGCGCAGCGCGACACGGCCGCTTACCGGCTGGTCATCGAAACCGGGTTGTGAGCGGGGCGGAACACGCGCCGGCGCCGTGAGCGTCGCGCCGGGGCTGTCTGCCAGCGGGAATGGGTGCTTTCAGGGTCAGCCGGGCCGGTTGTCGTTGATCTGCCAGGCGGACAGGCTCCCGTACTTCCGGGCGAACCGGTAGGACTCCCTCGCCAGGACAAACGCCTTGCCCTTGACGTTGAGCGGCTGGATGACGCGTCCCAGCCGCATGGCGCGGCCGCCGAACCGCAGCTTGTAGTCCTGTGTCCCGGTTCCGAAGTAGACGGTCTTCAGCCCCTCGCGTTCCGACCAGTCGATGATCTTCGTGATGAGGA
>NZ_PDVP01000006.1 GCF_002727065.1 Zhengella mangrovi
CAGGTCACGACGGCTGTCGCCAGTCCGGCATCGGTCGGCTGGGTGATGTCGCTCGGCAGTCCGGACAGGACCGGGTTCTCGCCATCGGTGACGGTCACGGTGAAGCTGCCGGTGGCGGTGTTCCCGGCCGCATCGGTGGCGGTATAGGTGACCGTCGTCTCGCCAATCGGGAAGGCATCGCCGGGAGTGTGCGTCGAGGTCAGGGTGACACCGGGGGCATTGTCGCTCGCCGTCGGCTCTGTCCAGGTCACGACGGCGGTTGCCAGTCCTGCGTCGGTCGGCTGGGTGATGTCGGTGGGCAGGCCGGACAGGACCGGGTTCTCGCCATCGGTGACCGTGACCTTGAACGAGCCGGTGGCGGTGTTCCCGGCCGCATCGGTGGCGGTATAGGTGACCGTCGTCTCGCCGAGCGGGAAGGCATCACCGGGATTGTGCGTCGAGGTCAGGGTGACGCCGGGCGCATTGTCGCTCGCCGTCGGCGCCGTCCAGGTGACCACCGCGGTTGCCAGTCCGGCATCGGTCGGCTGGGTGATGTCGCTCGGCAGGCCGGACAGGACCGGGTTCTCGCCATCGGTGACCGTGACCTTGAACGAGCCGGTAGCTGTATTCCCGGCCGCGTCGGTCGCGGTATAGGTGACCGTCGTCTCGCCGAGCGGGAAGGCATCGCCGGGGTTATGCGTCGAGGTGAGCGTGACGCCCGGCGCATTGTCGCTCGCCGTCGGCGCCGTCCAGGTCACCACCGCGGTTGCCAGTCCGGCATCGGTCGGCTGGGTGATGTCGCTCGGCAGTCCGGACAGCACCGGGGGCGTTGCGTCCACAATTGGGTCCTCGGCCTCGACCCGGAGGCTAGCGACACCGTACTCATAGGCGCTGTTGAGCGCTTTGTCGTATAGCCCTACGTCAACGCTATACTCCCCGGTTTCGGAATATTGCGGGATAGTCAGCACACCTTTCCAAGTGCCGTTGTTGACCGTGCCGGATACCACCGTCCAAATGTTGGCGCCGGCCGCGTTGTTCCCGCTCGGGTTCTTAAGCCAGACCGCAATGGACGAAATCCCGCTGATGTCGTCGGTGAAGCTCACCGCAACCTCGACCTGCGCAGGCCCCGAGCTAATATTGGCAACGGTGGGTGTTACCCTGACCGCAGTCAGAACAGGGGGCGTTGTGTCCACAACTGGGTTGTCGACCTCGACCCGGAGGCTAGCGACACCGTACTCATAGGCGCTGTTGAGCGCTTTGTCGTATAGCCCTACGTCAACGCTATACTCCCCGGTTTCGGAATATTGCGGGATGGTCAGCACACCTTTCCAAGTGCCGTTGTTGACCGTGCCAGAAACCACCGTCCAGATGTTGGCGCCGGCCGCGTTGTTCCCGCTCGGGTTCTTAAGCCAGACCGCAATGGACGAAATCCCGCTGATGTCGTCGGTGAAGCTCACCGCAACCTCGACCTGCGCAGGCCCCGAGCTAATATTGGCAACGGTGGGTGTTACCCTGACCGCAGTCAGAACAGGGGGCGTTGTGTCCACAACTGGGTTGTCGGCCTCGACCCGGAGGCTAGCAACACCGTACTCATAGGCGCTGTTGAGCGCTTTGTCGTATAGCCCTACGTCAACGCTATACTCCCCGGTTTCGGAATATTGCGGGATGGTCAGCACACCTTTCCAAGTGCCGTTGTTGACCGTGCCGGATACCACCGTCCAAATGTTGGCGCCGGCCGCGTTGTTCCCGCTCGGGTTCTTAAACCAGACAGCAATGGACGAAATTCCACTGATGTCATCGGTGAAGCTCACCGCGACCTCGACCTGAGCAGGGCCCGAGCTAATATCGGCAACGGTGGGTGTTACCGTGACCCCAGTCAGAACAGGGGGCGTTAGATCGACCTGTGCTTGCGCGGGCAATAGATATGTCACCATCATGGCGCCGATTGCGAGCGCTAAGCTGTAGAGCCGGAAATCACGAAGAATACGAAAACTCACCTACAACACCCACTAGCCTTGTTGGACATCGAACGCACGAGCGATCAGAGTTTTCCGCCTCAGCCACCCGCATGGCACGCATGGATTTCTATTCTTTTGAAAAAGGACGAACCTCTACCAGTCAATTGTAGCTGATGTTAATCTTTCGGTTTGTAGTCAAAATAGCGCGGATGCCAAAAATACTGACGTAAAGCTTCATTGAACCGCTGGGGTGGGTGCCCCCTTCCGCTGACATCATACGATACTGGCGGAAGGGGCATCCACCCCATCCATTCAGGACGCATTCCGAAAGAAGCTAGCGGGATCTCGAAAAGATCCTCCTTCGCGAAAAAGTATTCAAGCACATACCTAGCCTCTGTGGCTGGACATCCGTGTCATTCCAAGGGCAGTACGCAGCTTTTTTAGGCCTACCCGGCCGGGCATCGTATCACTCATCCAAGCATGGGTGAGCCTGTGGCAATTGGCGCAAATACCAATGAGATCGTCTTTCTTTGTGCGCCTCTCGCCTTCGGATACTGGCATAAGATGATGGGCTTCGATGACGCTTTTTCCAAGAGCCCCATAGCGCTCAGAGAAATCGGTATCGCAGATCTGGCAGACCCCATTAGCCTCTTCACGGATTTCCCGTGCAAGACGGGGATCGCGTTCATATTTCTTATGCGTGGCCATAAACGCTGATCCCTCATCAGCTTCAGCAACGTCGCGCTTTATTTTCCCAAGGCTTGGCTGGCCATCGCTGAAGATGAATCGGATTTCATCTCCGACTTCACAATCTTGTAGAGCGTCAACCATATCGGGAAGGCTGTTAAAGGTAAGCTCATTGCCACTGGAAAATCGCCGAATAAAGGGAATAGGCATTTCCCGACTTGGGAACTCTGCATAGCCCTCGACTTCACGTCCATCTTTCGCCCAACCCTCAAAGTCCTCGTGTGAAAAACTAAGCCCGAAGGTCTTGCGATCGGGATTGCGGACCTCGTAGACCACAACTCCATCATCCTCTATCCAAGGCGTTCCAGCCCTTCGCCCGTTGGCATATGTATTTGCCATATTATTCTCCTCCTCGGAAATGGGGCGCCCAGCCCTGATTTACGGAAGTCATTTGGTTGACGTCATGGAGTACTAGCCGTCGCGCCGACAGGTACATCTTTTCAGATTGTACTCAGGATCGCACCATCCCGATTCCTCCCCCGTCTATATGTGATAATGTCCTTTATCGTATGTAGGCGCACTGCATCTGCGGGCGTGCGTGTGTGAATGAATGAGAGAGGGACGAGAATGAACGATAAACAGTCTGATAGCTTCGACTGGATGAAGTTTCTCAAGGCACATCCGCTCGTGGTTGCCGCAACTCTTGTTGCAAGCGGTGCGACCGGCGGCATCTCTGTCTATATAGCCTTCAGTGCCCTAATCGATAACGCAGCCGGTCTCGCCGTGAATGCCCGTATCGAAGAGCTTCGGAAAAGCCTTGGCGCGTTTCCCCCAGATGCAGTTGTAGCCTTTGATCTCAAAGGAGGCTGTCCTACGGGTTGGGATAACGTGACAGATACGGAGGAAGGAAGACAGCGCTTTGCGGGGCGCTTCATCGTTGCCGCGGGCCCAGCTCAGATGCGCTCTGAAGGAGGCTCCACAGAAGAGCGAAAATTCAGGATTGGAGGCGGCGAAGAGCGGGTTACGCTTGAGACAGATCAGATGCCCAATCATAGACACGCCATTTACCCCCATTCAGGCGTGTTAGCCTCAAACGATCCCGCTCAAAGTATACCGCGTGCGCAGGGTGCCGGCGCTACTGGTGAAATCAATCAAGTGAGAAACGGCGTGACGGGCGCTGAAGGTGGCGGACAATCACACAACAATATGCCGCCCTACATCGCCCTCCACTACTGCAAAAAGAATAAAGCGTGACCGCAATCATCCCAGCTAAAGCCTTTGTCCCCTCCCCCGTTGAACAGACGGGGGAACTGGCACAGCGGCGCTTCCTCGAATTCTTCACCGCCAACATCCGCAATGCGCATACCCGCAAGGCCTATGCGCGGGCGGCGATTGATTTCATGGACTGGTGCGCGGAGCACGGCATCACCGCCCTGCCCCAGATCCAGCCCGTGCATGTGGCGGCGTGGATCGAGGAGATTGGCCGCACCCACAGCGCCCCGACCGTCAAGCAGCGCCTTGCCGCCATTCGGCACCTGTTTGACTGGATGGTGACCGGTCAGGCCATGCCGTCCAATCCGGCGCACACGGTGCGCGGCCCGAAACATTTGGTGCGCAAGGGCAAGACGCCTGTGCTGCCCCCGGACGAAGCTCGTCGGCTGCTCGACAGCATTCCGACCGATACCATGGCCGGACTGCGTGACCGCGCCTTGATTGGGCTCATGACTTACAGTTTTGCCCGGATTGGTGCGGCGCTCGCCATGGAGGTTCGCGACGTTTACGTCCAGAGTCGGCGGCTTTGGGTGCGCCTGCATGAGAAAGGCGGCAATGTGCATGAAATGCCCTGCCACCACACGCTGGAGGACTATCTGCAAACCTATATCGACACGGCCGGGCTGAAGGACGACCCGCGCGGGCCACTCTTCCGTACCATCGGCCGGGGGACCGGTCAGCTGACCCGTACCCCCCTGCCCCAATCCAATGCCTATGCGATGATCCGCCGCCGCGCCAAGGCGGCCGGGATCGACACCGAGGTTGGCTGTCACACCTTCCGGGCCACCGGCATTACCGCCTACCTGAAGAATGGCGGAACGCTGGAACGCGCTGCTGCCATGGCCAACCATGCGTCAACGCGAACGACCCAGCTCTATGATCGGCGAAGCGATAAAGTCAGCCTTGATGAGGTCGAACGGATTTTGATCTAGGTAATTTCTAACGAAAGCGTGCGATGAACCCGATCCTGCAAAGATACGATGGTCGCTTGCCCTTTTCCGTAAACGAACGCGATATCGATCTGTTGCTCATCGAACAGCTACACGTCTCAAAGGGCTTTGCAGACCGACTGGTTTCCGTTCTCGGACTGGAAGGGGCGACCATGGAGAAAGTCGAGCATAGTGTCTACCGAGAGCACGGTGAAACAGATGTGCTGCTGACTGTTCGCCACGAAGGTCAGCGCGTTGCCGTGATGATTGAGGATAAGATTGGCGCCGTTATACAGCCGGATCAGTGCAGGCGATATCACGTGCGTGGTCAGGCGCTTTGCGACTCAGGCGATGTCGAACGATATTTTACCGTACTGTGCGCTCCGGCCAGTTACATTTCGGGTGTTCCAGTTTCCGATAAAGATGATTGGCACCGGCGCATTTCCTTTGAGGAAATCGCCCAAATAGTATCCGATGAAGCTTTTCCGGGCTGGGAGTGGCGTCATGCTTTGCTTGATGCAGCCTCATCCCGGCGAAAACGCGCCTACGCTGCGAACAACAAAACAAGCACTCAATATGACCCAATGATCGCCGAACTGAAGGTTGCATACCGGAATTTTGTTCTCGCAAACTACCCGAAGATCAAGGCATCGGAGCAGACCGGGAAGGACCGGGAATACTTTCTCGGAATCGATGGATTGCCGAGCGGAATCCGATTCAAGCATTCCTTTTTCGCAGGTGATGTCAGTCTGATTTTTGAAAAGCGATGGGTAGAAGTGGCGAACAGAATCCTTGCCAAGGAAATCCCTCCGGATGCTTGGCTAGCCCCGCATGGGAGTGAACTTCACGTCCGTATTGCAACGGAGGTAATGGATCCCGATGCCCCCTTTGACGGGCAAGAGGAAATCGTCGCCGCCGCACTGGAAAAGATTCTCCGGATGGAGGGTTTGGCAAAAAGCGTCGCCGAAGCTTCATAATAGGCGGCACGAGTCAGACAACCTGTCAATCCAAGAGGGGCGATTGATAGCTGCCCCTTCCTTTATTTCATTCAGCTGCTCACAAAGCAGCATGATACCGATGCCGATCATGATCAATCCGATGGCCAACGAAGAGGTTTTGATCGGCGCCCGTTCAAGCTCCCAGATGATCGGCGGGAACGGCAGGATCGGGTATACGATAAATACGGCGGTAGTATTTGTTGCTGCGAGCGTGCTGAGTTGCGAAATTGGGACGGTTCTACCCTTTCGGAAGCATTATGAAAGGCATCCAGCTTTTTTCACCTTTCGTTTTGGTTCCAATAAGATGCAAGCTATCCGAAAGCTGAGCAGGTCAACGATTCCAGCCAAAGGGAGGAGTGATCTTTGAGTCGATTTTGTGGAACGTGCGATTCCGAACCCATCCTTGAAGCTTCGGCATTCTGGCGGCAGCAGGCACTTGAGTCGGACGGATCGGTCTTCTCCAACGCCTCTCTTTGGACTCAAGAGAACATCGAGTTGCTGGTCACCCACTTTGTTGAGAACCCTCATGCAGGCGATGGTAGCTTTTCGGAAAAATTAGGGCAGCAGTTGGAGAAAGCTGAGCCTAAGGCTAAGCAATTGGCTGCTGAAATGATGTGGGTAATGTTGCTCTGCCCCAGCAATACTGGCCCTTCAAAAAAGCGGGAACTGGTCGAGGAAATTTGGCATTGGTCCGGCATGCGCTTGTCACCGGACACGAGGTGGCTCTCCGACGCAATTCTCGGAGGTATTGGTAGCGCTGGCACGGCCTACAATACCAACCGTTGGCGTGAGCTTGTGTTCATGATCCGCTTTGGGCGGTCTTGGAAGATACTACCAGCTGATAAACGCCAGCGGCTGCTGAATGACGGTTGGGCATTTGCTGAATGGCTTGCTGAAATTCCTGAAGCCGACGCCCGTCAGCTCCGGCATATGCTTCTATTCCTCCTCTTTCCTGACGACTTCGAGCGGATCTTCGGTGGCACTGACCGTCGGTCCGTCGTCGCAGCATTCACACAGAGGTCGAAATCTGAAGTCAAGCAATTGGATGCGGTTAGAATTGATCGAGAACTGCAGCGCATTCGCCATGAGGCCGAACAGAAACATCCGGACCAACAACTGGATTTCTACATAGAGCCATTGGCGGGGAAGTGGATGGAAGCGGGACCATCCACGATGGATCAAATCACCGAGGTGCATGTCTTAGCTGCGATCGCAGAGATCGATGCCGACGGCATTCCAGCCGGCGCCCAGTCAACCTTTTATGACCTAATTCACGGGGGTCGGCGATATCCACCAAAATATGTTTTATCGCTCGCTGCAAAATACGCTCGCGGCGAGATCTTGGACCGCCAGGATTTCAGTGGTGGAGAAAAATCCAAGGCATTCAAACATCTTAGAAAGATCGGATTCCATATCGAACCAAAAGACATGATAGCCGACACGCTATCACGTTTCGTGGCTCAAGCCGACGAAGGTACAGATCTCCGAACGAGTGATTATCCAAACACCTTCCAAGAGCTGAAGATGAAAGTGAGCTTTGGCCAGGGAAACTATGCCAAAGTCCCTTGGATCGCGATTGTAAGCTATGGGCAAGAAGTCCAGAAGGGCATTTATCCGGTCCTTCTCTACTTCAAATCGTCTGGCATCCTAATCCTCGCATATGGGATCAGCGAGACCAATGTGCCCGAAGTTGATTGGCAAGCCGGGCAATCTGAACCAACTATTGCGCAGTATTTCCGGGACGAATTTCAATCGGTTCCTGAGCGCTATGGCCAGTCGAGGATTCGCAATATTTACCGCGTGGCCGACGGCCTGGATTTCAAGGCTATGGCCAACGACGTCGAGGGTATCGTTGCAGCCTACAGGGACGAGATGAAAGGACGCGCGCAAGGCGAGTTCGAGGAATCCACTGAACTTGAATCTTACACGCCCGAAGACGCCATCGAGGATCTGTTTGTCGATCGTCAGAAGTTCGACCTAATGCTTTACCTCCTTCGCGAGAAGAAGAACATCATCCTGCAAGGTCCGCCCGGGGTCGGCAAAACTTATTTCAGCAAGCAGCTGGCCTATGCGCTCCTCGGACAAAAGGATCCCGATCGGGTCGGCATGGTCCAGTTTCACCAATCATATGCATACGAGGATTTTGTTCAGGGCTACCGCCCCTCGGGCGATGGTTTTCAGCTGCGTGATGGGATCTTTTTTCAATACTGCACCAAAGCCCGGCAAGACTTTTCTCGCGACTACGTCTTCATTATTGATGAGATAAACCGTGGCAATCTGAGTAAGATTTTTGGTGAACTCATGTTGCTCATCGAAGCTGACAAGCGTGGCACCGATTGGGAGATTCCCCTAGCCTATAGCAGCGGACCCGATGAGCGGTTCTCAATCCCGGAGAACCTCTATCTGATCGGGCTCATGAACACAGCAGACCGTTCGTTGGCGATGGTCGATTACGCCCTGCGACGACGGTTTGGATTTGTCGACCTCGAGCCAGGTTTTGAAACCGACCAATTCAAAGAGTTCTTGGTCCGTCGCGGTACTGACGAGCATTTCCTCGACCGAGTCATTAACCGGCTCATGATCGTAAACCAGCGCATAGCGGAGGATCAGGCCAATCTTGGAAAAGGGTACCGCATTGGACACAGCTTCTTCTGCTCTTTGCCAAAGGGTCATTCCCTCGATCTGGCGCACTACCGTCGGATTGTTCAGTGGGAAATCGAACCGCTTTTGCGTGAATATTGGTTTGACAATCCGGACAAAGCCGAGAGTCTAATCAAAGAGCTCATGCTGGTTGATTAGCTATGGGCGGGCCGATACCGATCCGAAACATCTACTATCTTCTCTGCTACTCCTGGAACCGACTGGAGGAAGGAGAGATTGCCGACGTCTCGGGTGTGGATTCCTCTGAGCTCGCGGATTTGTTCGCGAGCGTGCTGATTTCAGGGGTCCGGCACCTCATGCGTCGGGGATTGGGCCGAGACTACGAGCGTTTCGAAGAAGACCTGGCTTCACTACGCGGTCGGGTCTTGGTGGCTGAATCCAGCCGCCGCATGCTGATGGTCCATGGAAAGGCCCGATGTGAGTACGACGAGCTCACTGCGAATACTATACCAAATCGGGTGATCAAAGCAACATTACGGCATTTGGCGGCAGTCCCTAGTCTCGACAAACACCTGAAGACACAGCTTTTGGGCCTCTGTCGCGATCTAAGAGATGTCGAGCCCATTCCGCTGACTCGCTTAGCCTTCCGTTCAATTCAGTTGCACAGCAATGCGCGCTTCTATCGTTTCTTAATCAATATCTGTGAGCTGGTGGTTTCGTCCTGGCTGGTGGACGAAGCTACGGGCGAATATCGTTTTCGGGACTTCCTCAGAGACGAAAAGCATATGGCGCGGCTTTTCGAGAGCTTCGTACAAAACTTTCTGCGCCATGAGCGACCCGAACTGGACGTACGCAAGGAGAACATTCAGTGGACCCTGGAATGGGCTGCGGACGACAGTTTGGACTACCTCCCTCAGATGGAGACCGACATCTCAGTGCGCAGCACCAATTCGACCCTCGTGATCGATACCAAGTACTACGGCGAAGCGTTCACGACGTTCTTTGGCAAGGAGCGAGTCCGGTCTGGGCACCTGTACCAGGTGTTCACCTACCTAAAGAATCTAGAAGCGCGAGATGGGCCAGATTCTGAGGCTTCTGCTTTGTTGCTCTATCCGGCCACAAGCAATGAACTTCGGCTCGACTACAAACTTGGGGGGCACAGGATCAGCGTATGTACTCTTGATCTTGCCCAAGACTGGAAGACAATTCGAGCCGAATTGCTGAATCTAGTGGATGCTAGGCTTTGACCACGCTTCGGGCTTGTCGGAAAAATTTACTGACCTGATGCTGTGGACGGCCCTGAACCGCCCCGGGATTGCCGGAGGCCATTTGGTTTGAGTTATGCGGCCATGGGGCTTTCGTCCAGCATGGCGTAGTAGCGTAGCTCGGCTTCGGCGGGCGGGATATTGCCGATCGGCTCCAGCAACCGCCTGTTGTTGAACCAGTCCACCCATTCAAGCGTCGCGTATTCGACGGACTCAAACGATCGCCACGGTCCGCGCCGGTGGATCACCTCGGCCTTGTAGAGTCCGTTGATCGTCTCGGCCAGGGCATTGTCATAGCTGTCGCCAACACTGCCAACCGATGGCTCGATGCCGGCCTCGGCTAGTCGCTCAGTATAGCGGATCGAGACGTATTGGCTGCCGCGGTCGCTGTGATGGATGAGACCACCGCGATAGCTGGGCCTGCGTTCGTGGATGGCTTGCTCCAGCGCGTCGAGAACGAAGCTGGCATGGGCAGTCCGGCTCACGCGCCAGCCCACGATGAAACGGGCATAGACATCGATCACGAAGGCCACGTAGACGAACCCCGCCCAGGTCGCCACGTAGGTGAAGTCCGAAACCCACAGCATGTTCGGCGCTGGAGCATGGAACTGGCGGTTGACCTGATCGAGCGGGCAAGGCGCGGCCTTGTCGCTGATCGTGGTCTTAACCGGCTTGCCCCGGATCACGCCCTGCAGGCCAAGATCAGTCATCAGCCGCTCGACCGTGCATCGCGCAATGTTGAAGCCTTCACGCTTCATCTGCCGCCACACCTTCCTCGCGCCGTAGACGGCGAAGTTCTCGGAGAACACGCGTAAGACCTCGGGCTTCAATGCCTGATCACGTTGTGCGCGAGCCGACATCCGCGAAGGATCGCGCCGTTTGGCAACATGCTCGTGATAGGTGGATGGGGCGATCGGCAGAACCCGGCAGATCGGCTCGACCCCATACGCCTCGCGATGTTCATCAATGAAGGCGGTCATCGCTTCAGTGGGCGGTCGAGCTCCGCCTGGGCAAAATACGCTGAAGCCTTGCGCAGGATCTCGTTTGCCTGCCGCAGTTCACGGTTCTCGCGCTCCAGAGCCTTCAACCTGTCAGCCATCTCGGTCGACACGCCGGCACGCATGCCGTTCTCAACTTCTGCCTTCTTGACCCACTCATGCAGCGTGCAGGCCGAACAGCCGACCTTGCCGGCGATGGAAGTGACTGCCGCCCAGCGCGATGGATGATCTTTCTCGTTGTCGAGAACCATCCGAACCGCCCGTTCGCGAACCTCGGGGGAAAACTTGTTCGTTGTCTTGCTCATAGACCCTTCCTCTCAGGAGTTGGGGCCTCCGGCAATCCCGGGGCGGTTCACCATTAACTGGGGCCGCTTCGTGTGCGAACGCCGCGAGTGATATGTGAAGCTTCGACCTAGGATGTTTTTTAAGGAAGGATTGGATAATGCTGCTTTTTCCCGACCCATAGGGCCCTGTTAGCGCAATATTGTATACCTTCGGGTCGGCCGTGGCGAAGTCTAGAGCTTCGGAATATACACCATCTTTGTCGGCTTGATCGGTTGGCGCGAGATTTACGAACTTGGACGGCGTGGCCGCCGAGCTACCCATACTTTCCAAAAAGTCCGCCAAACCAATGAGCCGTGCTGCCAACCAGTTTGTTAGTGCTGCAATGCGTTCGCTCATAAGTACCTAACAATCAAAGTTCCAAGCGTTAAAATTTTTAAGGCTTGGAAATCGCCTAATTTTAGCCGTCAAGAGCTCCACATTCGGGAATCAATTATAAGAACTCCAGTGCTCGCAATCATAACGCGAAGTGGCCAACGGCAATAGTTTTGATGAACGGCAGCTATCGAGCGATTACGATATCAGCCGGAACGACGGGAATGGCGGCGCAATACTGCCGTTGACTGCCGGTTCAAATCCGGTTGCCGTTTGCCTGTTTTCATCAACTGATTGTCGATTCTTCGACTGGACTTCTCGTGCAAAGGAAGCGGTAGTGCTGGCACGTTAAGTCACACATGGCGGCTGACCATGCCCGCACTGCGGGCTTCGCTCAGTGCAACGCCGGATATTCCGGCTTCTTAAACTGAGTGGAGAACAGAATGAACACCCATATCACAGAGAGTAATACCGAGGGCGGCGCATCTGCCGCAGTTCCTTCTCATGCGGCCGGGAATGGCGGGGAACGAAAGTCACATAGAGCAACCGAGTCGACCTCAATTGTTCCCCGCAAGCGGGCTGCGAAGAGCAAGAGGGACCAACTCGTCGCTCTGCTGTCGAAACCGAACGGCGCGCGCATCTCGGTGATTGTGGAGCGCCTGGGCTGGCAGGCGCATACGGTACGGGCCGCACTGTCGGGCCTGCGCAAGCAGGGCATTGAAGTGGCGGCATCAAAGTCGCCGAAGACCGGCGAAACTGTCTACGCGATCGTTGCATCTCCGAAGGTAGATGATGCAGACGGCGGCGACAGGGCCGCGTCATGAGGACAGTCCTGTCATCCGGGGTCGAAGGCGACTTTGCCGCCTTCGATACCATGGATCGCGACGAATGCATCGAACGCTGGCGAAAGCAGTTCGGCCGGGAACCTCCAAAATATGTCTCGGTACAGTTCATGCGCCGGGCACTGGTCTATGAGGCTCAGGTGAAGGCCGAGGGCGGGCTTTCGCCCGCGGTTCGAACAGCGCTCGAGCGGTCCTTGAACGATGTTCGAAAATCGAATGGAAAAGCGGGTTCGGCACTGCCCGTCCCGTCCCAATTGCTGCGACCAGGCACTCATCTCGTCCGCGAATGGAACGGCAGGTCCTATCAGGTGGAAGTGCTTGACGATGGCTTCCGGATGGACGGCCGGCAGTACCGATCACTGACAGAGATCGCCCGCAAGATCACCGGCGCCCACTGGTCGGGACCGCGTTTCTTCGGATTGAAAACGTCATGAAGAAGATCCGCTGCGCGATCTACACCCGGAAGTCGTCCGAAGAGGGTCTTGAGCAGGAGTTCAACTCGCTCCATGCCCAGCGCGAAGCCTGTGTGTCCTACATCGCCAGCCAGAAACATGAAGGCTGGGTGCTGCTGCCGGATCACTATGACGATGGCGGCATATCCGGCGGCACACTCGAACGGGCCGGACTGCAGCGACTGTTGTGCGATGTCGATGAAGGACTCGTCGACCAGATCGTCGTCTACAAGATTGACCGGTTGACGCGATCGCTGGCCGACTTCGCCAAGCTGGTCGAGCGGCTGGATGCAGCAGACGCATCCTTCGTCTCGGTGACACAGTCGTTCAACACCGCAACCAGCATGGGCCGGCTGACACTGAATGTCCTTCTGTCCTTCGCCCAGTTCGAGCGTGAGGTCACGGCCGAGCGCATCCGCGACAAGATTGCCGCCTCGAAGAAGAAAGGGCTCTGGATGGGTGGCAATGTTCCGCTTGGCTATGAGCCGGATGGTCGGACGCTGAAGATGGTCGATGAGGAAGCCAGGACGGTTCGAACCCTGTTCGAACTCTATCTCGAAAAGGGTTCGATCAAGGCGGTCAAACAGCAGGCCGACCGAATGGGGCTGCGAACAAAGGCAAGGACCGGAGTTGGATCGGGAGGCCAGGCCGCCGGCGAGGCGCCCTTCGGGCGGGGCCATATCTATTACATCCTGGCCAATCCGATCTATGCCGGACGCATCCGCCATCGCGATCAGGTCCACGATGGCCAGCATCCCGCGATCATCGACCCCGCCGTCTTCGACGATGTGCAGCAGCGCCTGAAGGAAACTGCGGGGCGGGAGAGAGGACGATCAGGATCGGGATCGATACCATCGCCGCTTGCCGGCAAGCTGTTCGATGAGACCGGAGATCGTCTGACACCGACCCACGCCAACAAGAAAGGCAGGCGGTATCGCTACTATGTCTCGAACCGCATGGTTGTCGGCCATGGCAACACCGACAGATCGACAGCGGCAAGCGGATGGCGACTGCCGGCAAAACAGCTGGAAGAGCATCTGGCTTCCACAATCCAGACCCATCTGCGCAATCGCTTGCCGGTCGATCTCCTGAGTGACCCCTCCGCTGATGACATCGGGCGCATCCGCGATCTGCTCGATGATGCCACGCCAGGTAAATCGAGCCGAACCCCGGAAGCTGCCCTGCCCTGCGTCCATCGAGCAACGATCGCTCCGGGAAGCATCGAACTCGTCCTCGACCGCGAAGCTGTCGCAGACTGTCTCACCATCGGACCCGCATCGATCAATTCCAATGCACTGTCCTTGTCGATCCCGTTCCAGTTTCGCAAGCGCGGTGTCGAAACCAAACTGATCATCGGAAGCGGCCAGAATCGAGCCGTCGACAGCACGCTGATCCGCAGCATCGCCAAGGCGCATCAATACTACGATGCCATCAAGCAGGGTCAGTCCTTCGAGGAAATCGCTGCAACGGAGAACCTCTCGAAGCGCCGCATCCTTCAGGTGATCGACCTCGCCTTCCTTGCGCCCGACATCGTCAGGTCAATCATGCATGGTGATCAGCCGATCGGCCTGACCGCCAAGTGGCTCGGCCAGAATCCGCTGCCGTCGGATTGGCAGGCGCAGCGCCGCATCGTCGCCACGCTCTGAATTCTCAGACAATCCTATTTGAAGAACGCATCGGCACTCGATGGTTCGCCGATGCAGGTTTGGCAAACTGTCAGTCCCGAAATCGCCGACAGAGACTTCTGGCGATTCAGCGGCGATTTCCGGATCGAAATGCAGTCTCTGTTTCCAGACGCAAGGACTAACCCGCTGAAACAACGCAGCTATCTTGCATAAAAACCGGAAACGCCATTTTGCAGAGGGTGGTTGGCTGGGGAACCTGGATTCGAACCAGGACTAACGGAGTCAGAGTCCGTGGGTCTACCGTTAACCTATTCCCCAAAGCCGGGCCGGATGTCGCGGTGGCTTGCCAACCGCTCCGGATGGGCGCCGTTTTACCCATGCTTGGAAAATAGTCAACCCTTCGCCGCATTCAAGAGCGGGAAATATCGCCCGTGGCCCGGTTGCCGTTCAAAACGGTTTTTTCTTTGTGAACCGGCGAAGGGCTGATATCCTGCCTGCAACATGAAACCAATGCGCCTGCAGCAGCGCCCTCGAAAGGGAACGATTGCGCGGTGCAACGAGGAACAGACCCGTGAAAGACCCCGAGGACGGCCGCCCCGCGGCCGACAATGGGGCGTCCGGGGACAACGGCGGCACAACAGACCGCCCGCAATCCCCGCGCGACGGCAAGAAGCGCCGCCGCCGGCCGCGAAGGCGGAATGCCGCCGCGCAGCAAACGGACGCCCGGACTCCCGATGCCGCTCCTGACGGCGCGGATTCACCCAAACGCAAGCGCAAGCGGCGGCGTGGCCGGCGCAAGCCCTTCGTCCGCGACGGCGAAGCGCGGGCGCAGGCCGGAGCCCCCGCCGAACCCGCCGACAGCGGCGCCGGGGCCGCCACGGAACAGGACCGCCCGAGGGTCGAGGCCGCACCGCGGCCGCGCGGACCGGCCAGCCACCATCACGCCAACACGGCCGCGCGCTCGGCCAGCGGCCTGCGCCATGCCCATGGCCTGCCGGCGGCGCATCGCGTCAAGCCGGTGGAAGGCCCGGTCTACGCGGCGCTCGATCTCGGCACCAACAATTGCCGCCTGCTGATGGCCACGCCAACGCGGCCGGGGCAATTCCGCGTGGTCGACGCGTTCTCGCGGATCGTGCGTCTCGGCGAAGGGCTGTCGGCTTCCGGGCGCCTGTCGGACGCGGCCATGGACCGCGCCATCGAGGCGCTGCAGGTGTGCGCCGCCAAGCTGAAGGCCCGGCGGGTGCGCCGCGCGCGCCTGATCGCCACCGAGGCCTGCCGCTCGGCCACCAATGGCGCGGCCTTCATCGAGCGGGTCCGCTGCGAGACGGGGCTCAAGCTCGAAGTGGTCAACCGCGAGACGGAAGCCCGCCTGGCGGTGTCCGGCTGCGGCACGCTGGTGGAGCGCGACACGCCCGGCGCCGTGCTGTTCGACATCGGCGGCGGCTCTTCGGAAATCGCGCTGATCGACATTCCAGGCCGGCGCTCGCCGCACCTGGCGCATCACATCGTGTCCTGGACCTCGCTGCCGGTCGGCGTCGTCTCGCTGGCCGAGCGCTTCGGCGGCCGCGAGGTGACGCGCGACATCTTCGAGGCCATGGTCCAGGACGTGTCGGTGATGATCGCCGGTTTCGACGGCCGCGACCGTCTCTCCCACCTCGCCGGCGACACGCGCTTCCACCTGCTCGGCACCTCCGGCACGGTGACGACGCTCGCCGGCATCTTCCTCGAACTGGAACGCTACGACCGGCGCCGCATCGATGGCATCTGGCTCGATTCCGGCGACGTTTCGGCCATGACCGAGCGCCTGCTCGGCTGGGATTTCGCCACGCGCATGGCCAATCCGTGCATCGGCGCCGACCGGGCCGACCTCGTCCTGGCGGGCTGCGCCATCCTGGAGGCCATCCGCCGCGCCTGGCCTTCGGACCGGCTGCGGGTTGCGGACCGGGGCCTGCGCGAAGGCATCCTGACTGAACTGATGGCGCGCGACGGGGTCTGGCGCCGTCGCGGCCGGCCACGCCAGGGAGGCAATTGAACGTCATGGCCAAACCGACCAAGGGCACCGGCGGCCAGCCGCGCATGCTGAAGACGCGGGTGAAGAAAAAGCGCGGGCTGAAGAACTCCTCGCGGCGCTGGATCGAGCGCCAGTTGAACGATCCCTACGTGCATCGCGCCAAGCAGGACGGGTACCGCTCGCGCGCGGCCTACAAGCTGCTGGAGATCGACGAACGCTATCACCTGCTCAAGCCCGGGCAGAAGGTGATCGACCTCGGCGCTGCACCCGGCGGCTGGTGCCAGGTGGCAGGCGCGATCATCGGGTCGGACGAGGCGCAGCCCAGCGTCGTCGGCATCGACTACCTCGAAATGGACCCGGTGCCCGGCGCGACGATCTTGCAGAAGGATTTCCTCGATGACGACGCCCCTGCCCTGCTGATGGAAACGCTGGGCGGCGCGCCGGACCTCGTCATTTCCGACATGGCGGCGCCGACCACCGGCCATCGCAAGACCGATCACATCCGCACGCAGCACCTGTGCGAAGTGGCGGCCGATTTCGCCATCCGCGTGCTCAGGCCCGGCGGGCACTTCCTGGCCAAGACCTTCCAGGGCGGCACCGAGAACGACCTGCTCGACCTGCTGAAAAAGAACTTCCGCTCGGTGCACCACGTCAAGCCGGCCGCAAGCCGCGCGGAAAGCGTGGAACTCTACCTGCTGGCGCGCGACTTCAAGGGCCGGGCCGAGGACGCGGACGGCGACAGCGCCGCGGCCTGAAGCGCCGCCTGCCCTTTCCGGTGACCGCTCATCTCGGCCCCGGCCTCGCCCGGCAGGGCAAGGAAGGGGATGACGGCGCTCGCCGACACCAGGCCCACCAGGACGAAAGCGGTCGAAAAGGCGGTGGCGTCGAAGCCGTTGCCCGTGAACGTTCCCGTCGCTTCCAGGATGAGGCCCGCGAGCGCGACGCCGAGCGCGACGGCAACCTGCTGGTTGACCGAGGAAATGGCCGTGGCCTGGGCGGCCTGTTCCGGCCTGAGGCCGGAGAAGGTCAGTGCCGAGGCGGAGGTGAAGAATAGCGAGCGGGCCAGTCCACCCGACAGCAGCACGCCGACGAGGACCAGCCACGGCGTGGTGCCGGTGAAGAGCGCGCTGGCGGCGATGATCCCGGCAGCCGACAGGATGGCGAGCAGGATGGTGGTGCGGAAGCCGAGCGCGCGCAGGATGGGTGCGGCGACGAACTTCATGACCAGCGCGCCGCCGGCGCCGGCGAAGGTGACCATGCCCGACTGGAAGGCGGACATGCCGAATGAGAGCTGGAACAGCAGCGGCAGCAGGAAGGGCGTGGCGCCGGACCCGATGCGGAACAGGAGCAGGCCGGTGATCGTGGCGCGGAAGGCCGGTTCGCGAAACAGCTTCAGGTCGAGCAAAGGCGCCGTGGCGCGGCGGGCATGGCGGACATAGAGCACGCCGGACACGATGCCGGTGACCAGTGCGGCCACCCCGACCACCGGCGGCAGGGCGGGCAGCGAGATCACGGAAAGACCGAAGACCACGCCCGACGCGGCAAGGCCGGCCAGGATGAAGCCCTTCCAGTCGATCGTGCCGGCGTCCTTCGTTTCCGTGTCCGGCAGGAAGCGCGTGGCGAGCAGGATGCCGGCCAGGCCGATCGGCAGGTTGATGAGAAAGATCCAGTGCCAGGAAAACCAGGTGGTGATGAAGCCGCCCAGCGGCGGGCCGGCGAAGGGACCGAACAGGGCCGGGATGGTCAGCCACGCCATGGCGTTGACGAGATCGTTCTTCGGTGTCGCGCGCACCAGGATCAGGCGCGCCAGCGGCGTCATCATGGCGCCGCCCATGCCCTGCAGGAAGCGCGAGCCGACGAAGGCGCCGAGCGAACCGGCCACGGCACAGGCCAGCGACCCGGCCATGAAGACGGCGATGGCGACGCGAAAGACCCGCTTGGCACCGAACCGGTCGGCCATGAAGGCGCTGACCGGAATGAAGATGGCCAGGGACACCAGGTAGGCCGTCAGCGCCAGTTTCAGCGCGACGGGACTGGTGCCGAGATCGGCGGCGATCACCGGCAGGGCGGTGGCGATCACCGTCGAATCCATGTTCTCCATGAACAGCGCAACCGCCAGGATCATGGGCAGGATCCGGTTCAAGGGTGGCATTCCTTTCCGAAGGGGCCGAGGCGTGGAAGCGAAGGTCAGGCAGCCGACGATGGCACGCGTCCGACGATCCAGTGGTCCAGGCTCGCCGGGTCGGCCGGCAGTTCGTGGGCAGCGGACCCGGTCATGGCCCGCCAATCCTCAAGATAGGCCTCGCGCACCACGGTCAAGACCGGGACGTCGAGTTCGCAGGCTTTTTCGAAGACGGTCCGGAAGCCGCGGCCCTCAGCCTCGTCCTTGCCGAAGCGATTGACGATGACGAGATCGGGCCGCCGTTCGAGCGCCGCGAGCAGCGGGCCGACGACGCCGGCAAGGGCGCCGGAATCGAGCCGGCATCCCTGCGACGCACCGCCAAGGTCCTGCGAAATGCCGGTCGCCGCGCCGGAAGCGACGTTGACCAGGACCATGGCGTCGTTTTCGCCGCTGGCCTGGACATGGCCCACGACCGACAGGCCGCGGGCCGACAGCCGGCCGGCAAGGCCCGTCAGCAGGGCATCGGGATCGACGCCCTTCGGCGCCACAATGGCGGCAACGGGAAAGGCGGTCTCGTCGTCCGTCGCGGCCGGCGCCCGTGTCATGGCCGGCCTCAGAAGAAGGCCTGGATGCCGGTCTGGGCGCGGCCCAGGATCAGCGCGTGGACGTCGTGGGTGCCCTCGTAGGTGTTCACGGTTTCCAGGTTGGCGGCATGGCGCATCACCTTGTAGCCGACCTGGATGCCATTGCCGCCGTGCATGTCGCGGGCCTGGCGGGCGATATCGAGCGCCTTGCCGCAATTGTTCCGCTTGATGATTGAAATCATTTCCGGCGCGGCATTGGCCTCGTCCATGAGGCGCCCGACGCGCAGCGCCGCCTGCAGGCCAAGCGCGATCTCGGTCTGCATGTCGGCGAGCTTCTTCTGGAACAACTGCGTGCCGGCCAGCGGCTTGTTGAACTGCTTGCGGTCGAGGCCATACTGGCGGGCCTGCAGCCAGCAGTCCTCGGCGGCGCCCATCACGCCCCAGGCGATGCCGTAGCGGGCGCGATTGAGGCAGCCGAAGGGACCTTTCAGACCCTCGACGTGCGGCAGGAGCGCATCCTCGCCGACCTCGACGTTGTCGAGCACGATCTCGCCGGTGACCGAGGCGCGCAACGACAGCTTGCCCTCGATCTTGGGCGCGGACAGGCCCTTCATGCCCTTTTCCAGCACGAAGCCGCGGATCTTGTTGCCATGGGCTTCGGACTTGGCCCAGACGACGAAGACGTCGGCGATCGGGCTGTTGGAGATCCACATCTTGGAGCCGTTGAGAACGTAGCCGCCTTCGGTCTTGCGGGCGCGGGTCTTCATGCCGGCGGGATCGGACCCGGCATCCGGCTCGGTGAGGCCGAAACAGCCGACCCATTCGCCGCTGGCGAGTTTCGGCAGGTATTTCTTGCGCTGCTCTTCCGAGCCATAGGCATAGATCGGGTACATGACGAGCGAGGACTGCACGCTCATCATCGAGCGGAAACCGCTGTCGACGCGTTCGACCTCGCGGGCGACGAGGCCATAGGCGACATAGCCGGCACCGAGGCCGCCATAGGCCTCCGGCACGGTGACGCCCAGCAGGCCGGCTGCGCCCATCTCGGCGAAGATGGCCGGATCAGCCTTTTCATGCAGGTAGAAATCCTCGACGCGGCTGGCAAGACGGTCCTGGGCGAAGTCGAAGGCCGACTGACGGATCATCCGCTCGTCCTCTTCCAGCTGGCCATCCAGCAGCAGAGGATCCTCCCAGGAGAAGGCGCCCAGGTCCGGGCGGTCCTTGGGCTTCATCGCAGGGCGGTCGGTGGCGGTCTTCATCACGGCGTCAGTCATGGCGCTTCCACTGTTGTTGCTTTTTTCGAAGGGCAGAAAGGATCATGGCGGGCTTCAAAGCGCAAGTCCCCGGTTCATTCCGGCAGGCGGCATCACCCCTGCAGGCATACCAGCAATGTATCCTTCGTGCGGGTGCAGGCAAGGTGGGCCATCCGGCGCTGCAGCGCAGCGCGGGCGTCGCGCTTCCCGCCCTCGCCCGGCTCCAGCATCCGGCGGGCGAAACCGGTGACCGCGACCGCATCGAATTCCAGGCCCTTGACCTCGTTGGCGTGCATGATCGCGACGCGTCCCTCTTCAGGTTCGCCGAGCGCCTCGATGCCGGCCAGCGTCATGGCTTCGCGGGCGCAGTTGCGTCCCTCGGGCGTGAGCCAGATGATGGCGGCGGTGCGTCCGGCCAGCCCGTCGCGGGCGGCGGCGAAGGAGACCAGGCTGCCGGGGATGGCCTCTCCCGCGGCAAAGGACAGCGGGCCATCGCGGCCCGGAAGGCTGCCGCCATCGCGCCCGACCACGAGGGTATCGCAGAAGGCCTGGATGGTCGCGGGAAGCCTCAACGGGTCCGGCAGCCGCTCCAGCCGGCCGGCCAGGTCGATGCCGGCTTCCTCCGTGGCGATCCATGGGCGCATGGTGCGCATGCTTTCCTCGCCGGCCAGCATGAGGCCGTCGGTGCCGTCCGGGGATATGGCGGCGGCAAACCGGGCCTCGATGAAGGACAGGTCCTGCGATTCGTCGATCAGGACGTGATCGAAGGGCTTGTCGGCCTTGTCGGCGTAGTAGTCGGCCATGCGGGCAAAGAGGTCGCCCGGCGACATCTGCATGCGGCCGTCGAGAACGGAGCGTATGCGCTCGATGAAGGGCCAGAGCGCGGCGCGGTCGGAAATGTCGAGCGGCGCCACGCCATCGGGATGCGGCGCGCAGAGGTAGTCCGCCTCGCCGCGCACGCGCCAGGCCTCGATGACCTGGTCCCACTCGGCCATCATGCGATCGAGATCGAAGACGTGGCCGCCATCGAAGAGGGCCGACGCGGCGGTATCGCGCACAAGATCGGGCGGTGCCATGACCGGCACACGCCCGCCGACATAGCCGTGCAGTTCCTCCGCCAGTTCCTGCCAGGAGCCGATCGTCATGCGCGAGGCGAACCCGGGGCGGCCGCCGGCCAGGGCGGCGAAGGCGGTTTCCAGCCTGCGCGCGTGGACCGCCGACACGGTTGCCAGGGCCACGCGGGCCCGTGGATCGTTTTCCAGGAAATGCAGGGCCCGGTGCAACAGGACAAGGGACTTGCCGGACCCGGCCGGTCCGGTCAGCAGTGCCGCCCCGTCGAAGCGGGCAGCAACCATCGCCGCTTGCGCCGGGTTCAATTCGCCGTGCGCCACCCCGTTGTCCTCGGTCATTGATTTTGCATTCCCTAGCGTCGCCTCTAAATTAGGTCGACATGGGATTCTCGTAAACGCCCCCCATCCAGATTGCAACCGTGAATAGGCATCGGCGGCGCTTTCATCTTCCGGGCCAGGGGTGCCCGTCCGATTGGAACCAGGGCATTGTCCGGGCCTGGCAGGCCAGCGCCGCCTTCCGACTTGCAGAACGCGTTTCATGCATTAAAACACATGAAAGACCAGAACGCTCTCGCCGAGAGTGAGGAAAACCAGAACTGATGCAATGGTGAGGCCTCATCGCTGACACTCAAGTGAAATATCTTGCATCAACGTCAAGGGGAGGATCAAGGATGACGTGGCAGACAGACCACCCGGTGACGCTCGACGTCGCAGGCGCGCGACTGAACGGGCGCTGCTGGGGCCCCTCGCCGGAGGAGGCGCCGACCATCGTCATGCTGCACGAAGGACTGGGCTCGGTCGACCTGTGGCGCGATTTCCCGGAGAAGCTCCAGGCGGCCACCGGCTTCGGCGTGTTCGCCTATGACCGGCGCGGCTATGGCCGGTCCTCGTCCTATCCCGCACCGTGGTCTGTCGACTACATGCGCGACGAGGCCGTGGACGTGCTGCCACACGTGCTCGATGCCATCGGTTTCCGGCGCGGCGTGCTGCTTGGCCATTCCGACGGCGGCTCGATCGCCACGCTCTACCTCGGTAACGTGCAGGACCACCGGGTGCGCGGGCTGGTGCTGATCGCGCCGCATTTCTTCACCGAGGAATTCGGGCTGGCCGCGATCCGGAAGGCGCGCGAGGCCTATGACACCAGCAACCTGCGGGACAAGCTTTCGCGCTACCACGACCATGTCGACGATGCGTTCAACGGCTGGAACCAGGGCTGGCTGACGCCTGACTTCGCCGACTGGAACATCGAGTATGCCATCGACGAGGTGCGCGTGCCGGTGCTCGGCATCCAGGGCCGAGACGACCAGTATGGCACCATGGCCCAGATGGAAGCACTGGAAGAGCGGACCTACAGCCCTTGCGAGATCCTGGCCGTGCCGGGATGCGGGCACGCGCCCCATGCCGAGAAGCCCGAGGTCGTGCTGCCGGCCATCGCGGACTTCCTGACCCG
Organism: Zhengella mangrovi; assembly: GCF_002727065.1. Taxonomy (GTDB): domain Bacteria; phylum Pseudomonadota; class Alphaproteobacteria; order Rhizobiales; family Rhizobiaceae; genus Zhengella; species Zhengella mangrovi. Next base: position 22,754 of record NZ_PDVP01000006.1, read on the forward strand.
GCTGGAACAGCTGGAGCGGGAACCATCCACGTTCCGGACCCTCTAGAGCATTGCCGCTCGCCGTCCCGTGCCTCGAGACTCGGTCTCGCCGCTTCTGAAGCAATTCACCAGGGCGAACCGGCTTTCTGCCTCGCCGGTCTTGCTCCAGGACCGGCACGGCCCGGAAAAGAGAAACCCGCCGGGAGAGGCCCCCGGCGGGTTCTTTCGTTTCAGCGGTCAGGCCGGATCAGTTGGCGGCCATCTGCTTGGGAAGCTTGAACGCCCAGACGGTGCCGCCCTGGTTGATGTCCTTGACGGCCTTGGCGACTTCGCCACCCCAGAGCGGAACGGCGCCGCCCCAGCCGGCCACGACGGCGACCCACTGCTCGCCATCCTGTTCCCAGGTGACCGGGGACCCGACGATGCCGGTGCCCGTATTGAACTTCCAGAGCACGTCACCCGTCTCGTCGTCGAAGGCCATCAGGTAGCCTTCCGGCGTGCCGGTGAACACGAGGCCGCCGGCCGTGGTCAGAACGCCACCCCAGAGCGGAGCCTTGTTCTTGTATTCCCACTTGATCTCGCCGGTGGCCGGGTCGATCGCCTTGAGCGAGCCGATATGGTCGTCGAAGATCGGCTTGATGGTAAAGCCGGCGCCGAGATAGGCCGCGCCCTTCTTGTAGGTGACCGGCTCGTTCCAGATGTCCATGCCCCACTCGTTGGACGGGACGTAGAACATCGACGTCTTCTGCGAATAGGCGATCGGCATCCAGTTCTTGCCGCCCAGGAAGGACGGAACGGCGAAGATCGACTTGCCCTTCTTGCCATCGGCGGCTTCCGCCGGGTCGCCCGGACGGTTGTCGTCGTTGTAGATCGGGCGGCCGTTCTCGTCGATGCCCTTGGCCCAGGTGATGTTCTTCACAAAGGGCGTGGCGGAGATGAACTTGCCGTTGGTGCGGTCGAGCACGTAGAAGAAGCCGTTGCGGTCAGCGGTGGCGCCGGCCTTCACGGTCTGGCCATCCTTCTGCATGTCGAAGGAGACGAACTCGTTGACGCCGTCGAAGTCCCAGCCGTCATGCGGGGTGGTCTGGAAGCCCCACTTGATCTCGCCGGATTCCGGATCGATGGCGATGCGCGAGGACGTCCACTTGTTGTCGCCCGGGCGCAGGTGCGAGTTCCACGGCGCCGGGTTGCCGGTGCCCATGTAGATCAGCTTGGTGTCCGGATCGTAGGTGCCGCCGAGCCAGGTGGCGCCGCCGCCGTTCTTCCACATGTCGCCCGGCCAGGACTCGTTCTTGGTGCCGGTCATGGTGGATTCCTTGCCGTTCAGCGTGCCCATGTGACCTTCGATCACGGGACGCGTCCAGACCAGTTCACCGGTGTCCGGGTTGCGGGCCTGAACCTCGCCGACGATGCCGAACTCGCCGCCGGAATTGCCGGTGACGATCAGCGGACCGTGGCTTTCGGACGGCACGATCAGCGGCGCGGCCGTGGCCGAGTAGCCGGCCTCGTAGTCGCCGATCTTCTTGCGCCAGATGGTCTTGCCGGTCTTGGCGTCGAGGGCGACGATCTTGGCGTCGAGCGTGACGAAGTAGACCTTGTCGCCGAGGATGGCGGCGCCGCGGTTGATGACGTCGCAGCACGGCAGGATGCCTTCCGGCAGGCGGGCGTCATACTGCCAGATCTCGTCGCCGGTCTTGGCGTCGACCGCCCACATGCGGCTGTAGGACCCGGTGACATACATCACGCCGTCCTTGATCAGCGGCTGGTTTTCCTGGCCGCGCTGCTTCTCGCCGCCGAACGAGAAGGCCCAGGCCGGGGTCAGGTTCTTGACGTTGTTCTTGTTGAGGGTCTCCAGCGGGCTGAAGCGCTGGCCGCGCGGACCGATGCCGTAGGACACGACGTCAGCCGGCGTGCTCTGGTCCTTCACGATATCGTCGATGGTGACGCCTTCCGCACGGACGCCGGAAAGCGCGGTGGCGGAGAGCAAGGCAGCGCCCGCAGTGGCGAGCAGCAAGGATCTGAGTTTCATAGACAACCTCCCGTTTGCCTGGCAGGACCGAGGCAGGAACCAAACGCCCTTCACTCCCTTGAAGAGCTGATGGAAGGGTAGTCGAGGCGGCCGCAAGAGGTTTATTGCCAAATAGTACACACCTGCGACACCGCGCCGCTGACGTCGGGTCAACGCCTCGATAACCACCTGTTTTTCAATGGAATAATTTGGGATACTGGGAAGCGGCGGCGGCCGTCTCCTACTTTCGGTCAACCTCGATTTCCGGCAGCAATTCGTCTTCCAGGCGGGTCCAGAAATGGACGACCGACCGCCTGTATTCGCCGGGCGCGACATTGAGCGCGGCAAAGCGTGCGGGCAAGGGAATCTCCATCGCCTCGTTCTCGGTCAGGCCGCGCGAAACGGCGTCGCGCAGGGTACCGTCCAGCCAGTCGAGCCAGTCCCTCGTCTGGATGAACGACCGGCCCGCGGGATCGGCCGGACCGTGGCCCGGAACCACCGTCGCGATATCGGCCGACTGCAGCGTGTTGATGGCTTCGCGCCAGCGCGCAAGGTCGGCGTGCGGCGTGGTCGGCGCGCGGTCGAGAAAGGCCACGTCGCCGGAAAAGAGCAGCCCGGTCTCGTCGTCGCGGACGGCGAAATCCGCGCTGGTGTGACCCGACAGGCGGAAAAAGGTGAAGTTGCGCCCGCCGACATCCTCGCCGTCGGTATCGATTGCGGTTCCGGGCGAAACCGGCGCGGTGCCGCGCATCCAGTCGCCGACGAGGCGGTACATGTTGTCGGCGAAGGCGTCGCCCTCGGCCTCGATGTTGTCGATGACCTTCTGCGGCGCAGCAATCGCAGCGCGCTCGAAGGCCTGGTTGCCAAGGAAATGATCGGGGTGATGATGGGTGTTGTAGACCCTGAGAATGCGCTTGCCGGGCAGCGTATGATCGATGAGCGCCTTCAACTGCTCGCCGTAGCGCTTCGACGGGCCGGTATCGACGACGACGACGCCGTCGGGCACGGCGATGAAGGCGGTGTTGACGATGTTGCCGCCGTTGGCGAAGGTGAAATACTCCCGCTCACCGAACACGCCGAATGTGCCCGGTGCGATCTCCTCGGCCTTCAGGCCGTAGTCGAGCGTGGCCGCATTGGCGCTGCCGCAGACGACGCAGGCACAGCCGGCCAGACCGATGCCGAGCGCCTGGCGGCGGTTGTAGTTCAGGCGGGGCTTGCCGGGAAACGAACTCAATTGGCCACCTTCGGATCAGGAACCGGCAGGGAATAGGCAAATTCGTTGGCCTCGGTGTCGCGGGCCTCGACATCGAGTTCCGCGGTGTCCGCGCCGATCCGCGGCTTGAGCGTGAAGGTCGGGTTTTCCGAGACCGGTTCGTAGATATCGATGGAGGCGAGCGGCCGGCCGGTGCCGTTGGAAACCTCGAGGTCCGACAGGTAGAAGGCCGGAATGCCGTCGGCGAGGCCGGTGTCCATCGGATGGCGCATGCGCACCGTCATGCGGGCGACGTCGCGGGTTTCGCGCCAGACCCGGGCGCGCGTCTGGCCGAGCGTCGCCATCCAGTTGGCCTGGCCATGCGCCATCGCGGGCGAGGAACATCCGCCGCCGGCCGCATCGACATGCGTCCCGCCGACATGCCAGATGCCATCGGCGGTGCGGGCCGCGGCACGCACGACGGTCGCCTGTTCGACCTTGATCTGGAAGGCGATGAAGGCTTCCGCGTCGACCGGGCGATAGGCGAGCACTTTCGGGATCGGATTGAGATCGGCCAGGACGACGATCTCGGTGACGCCGGGAAGCCGGGTCGCATCGACGGTGACCGGGACGAAGAACTGGTCTTCGGCGGACCGGGGAGCCATGACGCGCACGCGCTGGTCGAAGACGATGTCGCCGCCGGCAAGAAAGCGTTCCGCCATGTCGGCCCACATGACCGATTTCAGCGGATCGGCGGGCACATCGCGTGCAGCGGCAGGCAGGGCGGCGGCCAGGCTCACCACCAGGATGGCCGCGCCGCGGACGATCGTTTTCCAACCCGTGTTCATCGTCGCACCTCCCTTGTCTTGCCTGCGCCCGCGAGACTTCCCCGGTCCCGCGCGCCACCTCGCCCCTATTCCAGGTGCGGCGGATTGAAGGCCACACCGTAGGCTTCGGCAATCTCGTCCAGCCTGCCGGAATTTTTCAATTCCGTCATCACGTCGCCGGCGGCATAGCCAAGATCGCGGCTGTTTTCCTTGACTGCCATGCCGATGGGCCACTGCCGCCGGACAATGCCGGGCATGGGCGGCTGGGCGATCGCGGTCTCGATCCTGCCGCGCGCCAGGAAGGCCAGGTACTGGCACTGGGCCAGCGAGCCCATGTAGGCGGCCTCGTTGCCCGCCAGGAAGCTTTCGAAGGCGGCATCGAGCGTGCGGCCGCGGCGAATGGATTCCTGCAACTGGCCGCGGAAGGCATTGGACAGGAAGAAGTCGGAGGCGGAGTCCAGTTCCACGCCGATCGGGTTGGTGACGAAGCGGCCGAAGGTCGACACTTCCGGGATCCGGGCGGTGTCGAAGAGAACGGCGTGCTCCTCGCCGAAATAGGGATTGAACAGGATGGCCAGCGATTCCGCACGCACTTCCAGCGTGCGGTCATAGGGCACGTGAAGCATGATGTCGGCGGCCTTGCGGGCGACGATGTCGCCCTTCCAGACATTCACCCGCAGGTCGTCATCGACGTTCTCGTCGGCCTGGCGGACCAGGAGTTCCAGTTCGACGCCGAGGCCCCTGGCGATCTCGCGGGCGATATCGACATCGATACCGGTCATCTCGCCGTCCTTCATGAAGGACCAGGGCGGATTGTCGGCGTAGACGAAGATGACGATCCGCCCGGCCTTCACCACGTCATCGAGCGGGCGGGCCAGAACGGACGTCGCCGGCGCCATGGCGAGCATGGCGGCCAGCGGTGCGAACAACAGGCGGCGGCGATCGATCCCGGTCATGCCGCCGCTCCACGATCATGCGGAACGGACTGCATGGCGGACCTCACTCGTCCTGCGGGCGGGTCTCGACGTAGGACCGGATGGCCCACATCGCTTCCTGGCTCAGCACGTTCTCGAACGGCGGCATCTTGTAGGTGCCGTTCTGGCTGTAGCCATGGCGGATGCGCTGGAGAAACCACTCGTCGCCATCGATGCCCTCGTCGAGATAACGCAGGTCCGGGGCGATACCGCCGGAGATCACCTCCAGGCCGTGGCAGCGGGCGCAGTTCTGGTTGTAGCCCGACGAGCCGATCTCGATGGCCAGCTTGTACTGGTCGCCGCCCTTGACGCGATAGGGGTTTTCCTCGGCCCATTCGTCGCCGATCGGATCGAGGCCTGTGGTATCGACGGGCTGCGGCTGCACGTCGCCATGGCCGAAGACCTGGGTCACCGGCACGGCCGCCAGGAATGCGGCAAGGGTGTATCGGATGACGGTTTCGCTTTTCATGTCTTTTCCTCCCGTCCGGTCCTCCTCAAGACCGGCATGACCAAGTCCTGATTTGGTGTATCAACCGCCATCGGGGGGCAACATTGTCCTTTGGTGCAGAGTTGGCGGCGCCGGACCTGTACTTTTTGGCAATTGGCGTCTTGCGGTGCCGCCTTATCGTCACCTAGCCTGCTTCAAAAGACCAAGCGCACCGCGCAAAAACAGGCACGGGAGGAGACCATGGCACGGTTTGGCGCCACGCTTGCGCTCGGCGTATGGGGATGCCTGGCATCGACGGGTGCGGCGTTCTGCCAGCAGGACGTGCTCTCCGTGGAGATCGTCTACATCCAGCAGCAGCCCGACCGGCCGCCGGTGCTTTCCAACCTGGTGCAATGGCCCGGGGACGAGGGCCAGCAGGGCGCCCGGCTCGGCATTGCCGACAACAACACCACCGGCAAGTTCCTGAAACAGGAATACCGGCTTTCGGAGGTCGTCGTGGCGCCGGGCGAGGATGCCGTGGCGGCGGCGCGCAAGGCGCTGGACGGCGGGGCGAAGCTGGCCGTCGTCAACGTGCCCGGAGAGGCCCTGAAGGCGATAGCGGCGCTTCCCGAAGCCGCCGACGACCTGATCTTCAACGCCGGCAGCGCCGATGACGACCTGCGCTCGCAGGCCTGCGCGGGCAACGTTCTGCACACGCTGCCCTCGCGGGCCATGCTGTCCGACGCGCTGATGCAGTTCCTCGCCAAGCGGCAGTGGCGCTCGCTTTTCCTGATCGAGGGCAACCGGCCGGGCGACCACGCCTTCGCCACCGCGATCCGGCGGTCGGCGAAGAAGTTCGGCCTGTCGATCGACCACGAAAAGGAATGGCTGGCCGATGCCGACATGCGGCGCAACGCAGCGCAGGAGGTTCCGGTCTTCACGCAGGCGCGCTCCTACGACGTCGTCGTCGTCACCGACGAGGATCACGATTACGGGCAATACGTGCTCTACAACACCTGGCTGCCGCGGCCGGTGGCGGGTTCGGCCGGCATACGGCCGGCGGCCTGGGACCGGGTGGTCGAGCAATGGGGCGCGGCGCAATTGCAGTCGCGCTTCGAGGCACATGCCGGACGCGGGATGATGGACGTGGACTATGCCGCCTGGGCGGGGGTTCGCTCCATCGGCGAAGCCGTGACGCGGGTCAAGTCGACGGACGTCGCGGCCATTCGCGGCTTCGTCCTGTCCGACCAGTTCTCGCTCGGCGGTTTCAAGGGCGCCAAGATGACCTACCGGACCTGGAACGGCCAGTTGCGCCAGCCCGTGCCCCTGGTCCAGCCGCTGGCGGTCGTCGCGCTGACGCCGCTGGAGGGCTTCCTTCACCAGCGCACCGAACTGGACACGCTCGGCCTCGACCAGCCGGAAAGCCAATGCAACGCCTTCAAGGAATGAGACGCATGTTTCGCACGCTTGCCGCCACCGCAGCCCTCGTCTGCCTGACATCGACCACCGCGCTGGCCCACTGGGTCTATGTCAGCAACGAGAAGGACGACACGGTCTCGGTCATCGACACCGAGACCAACGAGGTGATCAAGACGCTGCAGGTGGGACAGCGGCCGCGCGGCATCACGCTGTCGCACGATTTCACCAGGCTCTACGTGTGCGCCTCGGATTCCGACGCGGTGCAGGTGTGGGACGTTGCCACCGACACGCTCATCCACAACCTGCCGTCAGGCGCGGACCCGGAGCAGTTTGCGCTGCACCCGGACAACAAGCACCTCTACATCGCCAACGAGGACGACGCGATCGCAACCGTCGTGGACGTGGACAGCCGCACCGTGGTCTCGCAGATCGACGTGGGGGTCGAGCCGGAAGGCATGGCGGTCAGCCACGACGGCAAATGGGCGATCGTGACCTCGGAAACCACCAACATGGCGCACTGGATCGACACCGGGACGCAGCAACTGGTCGACAACACGCTGGTGGACCAGCGCCCGCGCGATGCCGAGTTCACCGAGGATGACGGCGAGCTTTGGGTCTCGTCGGAGATCGGCGGCGTGGTCTCGGTCATCGACACGGCCACCAAGCAGGTGACCCACCGCATCGAGTTCGCCATTCCCGGCGTCTCGAAGGACCGTATCCAGCCGGTCGGGATCGAGCTGACCAGCGACGGCAAATACGCCTTCATCGCCCTCGGACCGGCCAATCACATCGCGGTGGTCGACCGGACCGACGACGACAAGGTGATCAAGTACATCCTCGTCGGCCGGCGGGTGTGGCATGCCGCGCTGACGCCGGAAGAGGACAAGCTCTACACGACCAACGGCGTGTCCGGCGACGTCACCGTGATCGACGTCGCCAGCCTGAAGGCGGAAAAGACCATCAAGGTCGGACGCTTTCCCTGGGGCGCGGCGATCCTGCCCAAGGACAAGATCCCGCAGTGACACCAATGTTTTCCAGGGAGGAGACCCGATGAAACGTGCCATCATTCTTGCCTTCGCCACCGCCTTGCTCGGCAGTCCGGCCCTTGCCCAGTCCGGCCTTGTCGGCAGGGCGCAGGACCTGCCCGGCATCACGCTGTCGTCGGGCATGCCGCTGGCCGACAAGCCGCTCGAGCTGGAAGCGGGCGTCTACTACCGGATCGCGATCAAGGCCGACGGCTCGGCCGAGATGGCGCTCAGCGGGCCGGCCTTCTTCCGCAACTGCTGGGTCAACGAGATCGTCATCAGCGATATCGAGGTGCGGCCGATCGGCGTGGATTCCATCGAGTTCGACGACGAGGGCGAAGCGACCATCAGCTTCATCTGCATCAAGCCCGGCCAGTTCGAACTGCGGGCGCCGGGGACGGAACCGCTCGCGGTGACCGTGAAGGAGTGATGGACTTGAACCGCGACCGGTCCCGGCGCAAGGTCGCGCCATGACGCAGACGAGCGATCCCGCGACCATGGCCCTGGCCGTACAGGACCTGACCTTCCACTACGGACGGCGCAAGGCGCTGGACGCGGTGTCCCTCGCCATTCCCGCCGGTCGCACGACGATCCTGCTCGGACCGAACGGGGCCGGCAAGTCGACCCTGTTCTCGCTCATCAGCGGGCTGTTCGCACCGCAGGCCGGCCGCATCGCCATTGCCGGGCGCGATCTCGTTCGCACCGGGGCGGCCGCGCTGGCGCCGCTCGGCATCGTGTTCCAGGCGCAGACGCTGGACCTGGACCTGACCGTGCAGCAGAACCTGCGCTATTTCTGCGCGCTGCGCGGCATGGCGCGCCGCGAGGCCGATGCGCGGATCGCGGAGGAACTCGACCAGTTTTCCATGGGCGACCGGCTGACCGACAAGGTGCGCTCGCTCAACGGCGGCCACCGGCGCCGCGTCGAGATCGCCCGTGCCCTGCTGCACCGGCCGGCGATCCTTCTGCTCGACGAACCGACCGTCGGCCTCGACATCCCGACGCGGCGCGACCTCATCGCGCGGCTGCACGAGCGGGCCCGGACGGACAATGTGGCGCTGCTCTGGGCGACACACCTGATCGACGAGGTGGACGCGGACGACCACGTGATCGTGCTGCACAAGGGGGCGATCGTGGCGGAGGGCCAGCCGGCGGCATTGCTGGACAAGACCGGGGCAGACGACCTGGGCGGCGCCTTTGCCGTGCTGACGCCGGAGGCGCGCGCGGCATGAACGGCCCCTCCCCCCTGCGCGCCTTTGGCGGCATTGCCCGGCGCGAACTGCTGCGCTTCCTGAACCAGCGGGAGCGGTTCTTCGCCGCGCTGGTGCGCCCGCTGGTCTGGCTGATCGTCTTCGCCGCCGGGTTCCGCGCCGCGCTGGGGCTTTCCATCATCCCGCCCTACCAAACCTACATCACCTACGAGGTCTACATCATCCCGGGGCTGCTCGGCATGATCCAGCTTTTCAACGGCATGCAGTCCTCGCTCTCGATGGTCTACGACCAGGAGATGGGTTCCATGCGCGTGCTGCTGACGACGCCGCTGCCGCGCTGGTTCCTGCTGCTGTCCAAGCTGATGGCCGGGGTGACGGTCTCCATCGTCCAGGCCTATGCCTTTCTCGTCATCGCCATCCTGTTCGGGATCGACATCCCGGTTCCGGGCCTGCTGCCGGTGCTTCCCGCGCTGATCCTGGCCGGGCTGATGGTCGGCGCGCTCGGCCTGTTGCTCGCCTCGGTCATCAAGCAGCTGGAAAATTTCGCCGGGGTGATGAACTTCGTCATTTTCCCGATGTTCTTCCTGTCGACGGCGCTCTACCCGGTCTGGAAGATGCAGGAGGCCAGCGCCGTGCTGGCCGCGATCTGCGAATGGAACCCGTTTTCGCAGGGCATCGAACTGATCCGCTTCGCGCTCTATGGCCAGGTCAACTGGCTGGCACTGGCGATGACGGCCGGCAGCGGGCTGGTCTTCTTCCTGGCGGCAAGCTGGGCCTTCGATCCCTCGCGCAGGTTCCGCGCCGGGCGCACGGCGTGAGACTTCAGGTGTCCGTCGCCTCGGGCGGATAAAGCGCCAGGATTTCAGCCAGCATGGCGGCCACGGCCTGCGGCGTGCGCTCCGCCCTCGGCAGATCGACGCGGTAGACGCCACGCACCGTCGCGGGGCGCGCCGAGAGCATGACGATCTCGTCGGCCAGTTCGAGCGCCTCGCGCAGGTTGTGGGTGACCATGAGCGCCGTGGTCGGGCGGGCCGACCAGACCTCCATCAACAGCCTGCGCAGCCGCTCGGCGGTCGGTTCATCCAGCGAGACGAAGGGTTCGTCGAGCAGAAGCAGGGACGGTTCCAGCGCGAAGGCGCGGGCGATGGCCACGCGGCGCGCCAGGCCAAGCGAGAGCTGGCCGGGAAAGAAATTCTCCATGCCGGTGAGGCCGAGCGTGGCATAGAGCGCCGAAAGGTCGGCGCGGGCGCGGTCCTCCGGCAGCGGAAGGCGGATGTTGCGGTCGACCGTGCGCCAGGGCAGAAGACGTGGCTCCTGGAAGACCACGCCGGTCCGTCCCTGTTCCGGCTTGACGATCGTGCCGTCGAACTCGTCCTCCAGGCCGAGGATGAGGCGCAGGGTCGTGGTCTTGCCGCAGCCCGACGGACCGACGAGACAGGCGAAGCGCCCTTCGCCCACCGTGAAGGCCAGGTCGCGGATGGTCGTCAACCGGCCGCCGTCCGTCGTCTCAAAGCTTTTCTCGCGGATGGAGACCTCAAGCGGCACGGGGCCTCCAGCGGCGCGCATGGCGCTCGTAGGGCTGGATGAGCAACAGTTCCACGGCGATCATCACCGCGACGAACGCCAGGGTATAGCCGAGGATGGCCGCGACATCGAAGAACTGGAAATAGAGGTGGATCTGGAAGCCGACACCATTGGACCGGCCGAGCAGTTCCACCACGAGAACGATCTTCCAGATCAGCGCGATGCCGGACCGTGCCGAGGCAGCGAAATAGGGCTGAAGCTGCGGCAGGATCACCTCGCGCAGCGTCGTCAGCCGTGAGAAGCGGAAGACCCGTGCCATCTCCGCGTAATGCGGATCCATGGACCGCGCGCCCTCGCGCATGGTGACGACCACGTTGGGGATCTTGTTGACCGCGACGGCGCCGATGGCGGCGGCCTCGCTGAGGCCGAACCAGATGTAGGCCAGCACGATGGTGACCAGCGCCGGGATGTTGATGAAGAGGATGACCCAGGGATCGAAGAACCGGTCGAGACGGGCAGACTGGCCGAGGACGATGCCGATTGCCGAGCCGATGGCCATGGCGGTGATGAAGGCGCCCGCCACGCGCATCAGCGTCATGGCGAGGTGAAAGGGCAGTTCACCGCTCGCCGTTTCCCGGACCATGAAGGCAAGCACCTGCTCGGGCGGGGGAAACACCCGCGAGCCGATCCCGTGGGCGGCCACGAACCAGACCACAAAGAGGCCGGCGAGTGACGCCAGGAGCGTCACGGCCGGCCGTGAGTTGGGCTTGCCAGCCAAGGGAGGTCACCCGGTCAGAAATTGCTCTTCAGCTCGCTCCAGTAGGTGCCGGGCTGCATCTTCGTCTCGCCGCCCGTCAGCTTGTCGCCGCCGACGTCCGCCAGCACCTCGAACAGCCTGGCGGCATCGGCCTCTTCCTCGGCCGCCGGCCGCGCCGGGATGCCGTCGCGGTAGCGGTCGCGCAGGGTCGTCAGCGCCTTGCCCTCGTCCTTGATGGCGCCGCTGTCATGCAGCCGGTCCCATTCGGCATCGGAGCTCTTCATCAGCGCCTTGGTCTCGCGCGAGGCCTTGACGAAGCCCATGGCGGCCTGGGGATGTTCCTTGGCCCAGCTTTCGTGGAAAATGTAGCCAAGGGCGGACACCGGCCCGGAGGCGCCCAGCGCGTTGGCGGCATCCTCGGCCGAGACCAGCTTGCGGAAGCCTTCGGCCTCCAGCCGCGCGCTCCAGTGCCAGAAGTTCAGCACGGCATCGAGTTCGCCCAACTTGGCCTTTTCGGCCAGCAGCGGCGGCGCGCCGTAGGCGATCTCGTTTTCCTTGGCGAGGTCAAGGCCGTAGTCCTTCTTCGCCATGGCCTGGATGAGCAGCCAGCTCTTGTCGAGCGGGCCGCCGGCCACGCCGAGCGTCTTGCCCTTCAGGTCCGCGACCGACTTCAGCGGCGAACTGCCGGGCACCATGATCATGCCGACCGACGACGAATAGGGCACCATGGTCAGGTCGCCGCCGGAGGCACGGTCCCGCGAGACGTCGAGCCAGTCCGACACGATGACATCCACCTCGCCGGCGCGCAGCGCAACGGCCGTGGCATCCTCGCCGGCAAAGCCGACGATCTCGACATCGACGCCGTTCCTGGTATCGAACCCGTTGGCCTTCATGGCCTTGAGTTCCCAGTTGACGGTGCCGTATTTCAGCACTCCGACCTTGACCGTATCGGCGGCCTGTGCGGGCAGAATTGCCAGGGCGGCGGCAACGGCAATGGCCGCACCAAATGCGCGCTTGAACATGATTTCCTCCTCAGGCGGGCAACGACTGGCGTTGCCGGTTCTCCTCACCCATCATCCTAGGGCGAAGCCGGCAAAGGGCGAATTGCACTATGGTACAGATGCCGGCGGCCACAAGGGCATGCACAATCATGCGCGGGAGGAAAGATGCGCATGCGCAGAGCGGTCACGCTGTTTGCAGTGCTGGCGATTGCCATGACCAGCCATGCCCTGCCGGCCGTGGCCGGCGGCGGCGACAGGCTGCCGGACGGCGTCGACCCGGCCACCGGCTTCCGCATGCAGCGCTACCGCGCGCCGACACCCGACAGCCTGCCCGGCGGCAGCGTGGCCGACACGGCGGCGGTGCGCGCGGCGATGGCTGACGGGCGGACGATCCTGATCGACGTCTATCCGCCCAAGGGCGCCGGACCGGATCCGCTCGACGGCTCGTGGCGCAACGCCGAAACGCGGGACAACATCCCCGGCTCCGCCTGGCTGCCGGAAGTGGGGCGCGGTTACCTGACCGACGACTACGCGACCTATTTCCGGCGCAACCTGGCGGCCCTGACGAAGGGCGACATGGACCGCCCGCTGCTGTTCTATTGCACCGCCGATTGCTGGCAAGGCTGGAACGCTGCACGGCGGGCGATCGTCTGGGGCCACCGCGCAGTCAGCTGGTATCCCGGCGGAACCGACCAGTGGATGCTCGACGGCGGCGAAACCGCGCCGGCGGAAGCGGTCAATTTTCTCGACGAACCGTGACGGAGACCGGCGGGCAGCCGCCGGCCAGGGAGTGCTGACAGGCTCATGGACCAGACAATGCCGAAAACAGACGCCAGCGACGCCGCGACGGCCTTTCGCCAGGCCCGCGACTGGCTTGCCACCCGGCTGATCGGCCGGCAGGCGCTGATCGACCGGCTGATGATCGCGCTACTGACCGGCGGCCACGTGCTGATCGAGGGCGCCCCGGGGCTGGCCAAGACACGCGCCATCCGCCTGTTCGCACAATGCGTTTCGGCGGATTTCGTGCGCATCCAGGCGACACCCGACCTGCTGCCGGCCGACCTGACGGGAACGACGGTGTTCCGGCCCGAAACCGGCGTGTTCGAATTCGTCGAAGGGCCGCTGTTTTCCAACGTCGTGCTGATGGACGAGGTGAACCGCGCGCCGCCCAAGGTGCAGTCGGCCCTGCTGGAAGCCATGGGCGAAGGCCAGATCACGGCCGGCGGCGTGACCCGCAGGCTGGCGCGACCGTTCCTGGTGGCGGCAACGCAGAACCCGATCGAGCACGAGGGCACCTATCCGCTGCCCGAGGCGCAGCTCGACCGCTTCCTGTTCTTCGTCGAGATCCCGATGCCGGCGGCGCAGGAAGAGCGGTCGATCCTCGACCTCGCGCTGGGCGAGGCGGCCGGCGAGGACGGGCCATCGGCACCGGCCATTTCTCCCGGCGACCTGGCGGCGGCGCAGGCGGCCGTCTCGGCCGTTCACGTGGCGCCGGCGGTGCGCGACTACATCGTGCGGCTGGTGGCGGCGACGCGTGGCGAAGGCGCCGGCGGCGCGGCGGCGGGCGACATCGAACACGCGGCCAGCCCGCGCGGCACCATCGGCCTGGCGCAGGCCGCCCAGGCGGCCGCCTGGCTGACGGGGCGGGATCACGTGCTGCCGTCCGACGTGCGCGACCTCGCGGTCGACGTCCTGTCGGGGCGCATCGGGCTGACGTACCGGGCGCGCGCCGAGGGGCAGACCGCGCAGGCGGTGATCGCCGCCATCGCCGAGCGGGTTGCGGTGAGCTGACATGGCCGGCGCGCAGGGCAATGGCCTCGACCTGACGCTGGACCGGCTGATCGCCCTTCGCGGCGAGGCGCTGGCCGACGGCGGGCGGAGCCTGCGGGGGCTGACGCATTTTCCGGGCCTGGTACGCGGGCCGAAACGGGGCCACGGGCTGGATTTCGACGACCTGCGGCTCTACGCGCCGGGCGACGATGTCCGCCACATCGACTGGAACGTCACCGCGCGGACCGGCAAGCCGCACACGCGGCTATACCGCGAGGAGCGCGAACGGGCGATCACCATCGCGGTCGATTTCCGCGCCTCGATGTTTACCGGGTCGGCCATGCTGCGCGCCGTCGCGGCCGGGGAACTGGCCGCGGCCGTGCTCTGGCAGGCAGCGCGCGACGGCGACCGGACCGGGGCCGCCGCCTGGTCCGGCGGGACGGTGACGGCAAACCGGCCGGCCAGCGGCGACAAGGGCGCGCTCTCCTGCGCCGGCATGCTGGCCGACGGTTTTTCACAGGCGCGCGGTGCGGCCGGTCAGGAAACCGGGACGGGGCTGGATCGTTTCCTCGGCTGGATCAACGGGGCTGGCCGGGCCGCGGGCGCCGCCCTGCTGGTGACCGGGCTGGACGACCCCGGCGACGGGTTTGCCGCCGCCATCGGCGAGGCCGGGAAGCGGCGCAAGCTCGCCATCCTGCACATCCTGGACCCGCTGGAAGTGGAGGCGCTGCCACCGGGGCGATACAGCTTCGCCAGCGGCGGGCAAGCACAGCGTGCCACGATGACCAGGTCCGGCGCCGAGGCCGTGCTCAGCGCCATGACGGAGAAACGGGAGCGCCTGTACCGCATGATCGAGGCTGCCGGCGTCCCGGTTTTCACGCATGTCGCGGGCCAGCCCGTCGCCACGGCATTGACGGCGCTTGAAACGCGCGGTTGGCTATAGCCCTGGCCGAGGCGAACGGGATGGCGATGAAGAACCCCCTCGACAACCTGCGCGACATACACATTCCGGACCCGCCGCCGGGGCTGCCGGACTGGGCGCTGCTCGCCATCGGCGCCGGCACGCTCATCGCCGGTTTCGTGCTGCTGGCGACGGTCTCCGGGCGCCGCTCGCCGGCCATCCGCGCCACGCTGGCGCAGTTGGAAAAGATCGACACGCAGGACGACGGGCGGGCCATTGCGCACATGGCGACGCTGCTGCGCCGCTACGCGCTCGCACGCCTGAAAGGCCCGGATGCCAGCGAGGCACTGCGCCTGACCGGGGAGGCCTGGCTGGCACGGCTTGACGGGCTGACCGGCAGCCATTTCTTCACCACCGGCGACGGGCGCATCTTCGGCGAGGCGCTCTACACGGCCGGTCCCCTGCCCGATGCCGAACGGCTGAAGTATTCCCTCATGCGGATCCTGAAACGGCGGGGCATCGGGCCATGGTGAGCTTCGGCCATCCGCTCATCCTGCTGGCGCTGCCGCTGCCGCTCGTGTTCCTCTGGCGCGCCCTGAAGGCAAGGCCGGCGGATGCGCCGCGCCTGCCACCGGCGCTCGCGGCCGCCATGGGTGCGGCGACTGGCGCGACGGCGCGGCGCCCTGCCCTGGTCCACGGACTGCTGGTCCTGGCATGGCTTTTGCTCGTGGCCGGGGCGGCGCAGCCGAAGATCGCCACGGGCCAGGCGGTGACGCCGGCCAGCGGCCGGGCGCTGGAACTGGTGATCGATCTTTCCGGCTCCATGGAGCGGCGCGATTTCGTGCTCGACGGCAAGGCCAGCGACCGGCTGAGCGCCGTCAAGGCCGTGGCAAGCGCCTTCATCGCCGGCCGGCGCGGCGACCGGATCGGCCTGGTGCTGTTCGGCGACGAGGCCTTCTCGGCCAGCCCCGTGAGCTTCGACCGGGCCGCCGTGGTGCACGCGCTGAACGAAAGCGCCATCGGCATGGCCGGGCGGACAACGGCCATCGGCGAGGCGCTGGGCCTCGCCATCGTCAAGCTGCGCGAGGATCCCGCGCCCGAGCGCGCCATCATCCTGCTCTCCGACGGAGCCAACAATTCCGGCTCGGCGGAACCGGAGGACGCCGCGCGGCTGGCCAAGGAGAACGGGATCCGCATCCACACCATCGGGCTCGGCAGCGAAAAGCAGGCCGATGACGGCAGCCCGATCGATCCGTCCGCGGACCTGGACGAGGCGACCCTGAAGGAGGTCTCGCGGGTCTCGGGCGGGCAGTTTTTCCGGGCGCGTACGCTGGACGAGCTTTCCTCCGCCTATGCCGCGATCGACGGCATGGAGGCCGCGGACGCCGCCTCGCCGCCCTTCGTGCCCGAAAGCGACCTCACGCCCCTCGTTGCCGCAGCCTTCCTGTCGGTGATGGCGCTGTGGCTGGTCGCCGGCCGGCTGACAGGAGAAACGGCGTGACGCTGCTTTCGCCCCTCTGGCTGATCCCCGCCGCACTCTGCCTTGCCGCGGCCCTGCTATGGCCCGGGCGCCAGGCCAGCGACGACTGGGACAGGGTCATCGCCCGGCCGCTGCTCGCGCTGCTGCGCCCGGCACGTGGCGGCCGGCGGCTGTTTCACCCGGCGCTGGCGGCGGCAGCGCTGGCCTTCGCGGCGCTGGCGGCCCCTGCCCTGCCCGGCGGCGACGGCCGGGCCTTCCGCCATGCCGAGGCCTGGCTGGTGCTCGCCGACGTTTCCAAGTCGATGACGGTGGACGACATCCGGCCCAACCGGCTCGCCGCGGCGCGCCAGGCCGCGGTGGACCTTGCCGACCTGGCCGGCGCCCGGGCGACGGGGCTGGCCGTCTATGCCGGCGATGCCTTCCTGGCCGAGCCCTTTGCCTTCGACCGCCGGCAGTTCAAGGCCCTGGCCCGCGCGCTGGAACCCGGGATCGTGCCGGTGGAAGGCTCCGACCTGCAGCGGGCCCTGTCGCTGGCCGCCTCCGTGGTCTCGGATTCCGGCGTGGCGCGGGCACACCTGTTCATCCTCACCGACACCGGCGGCATGACCGGCAACGCCATTGCCACGGCGGCGCAGTTCGGCGCCCGCGGCCATCGCATCGACGTCATCGCGCTTGCCGACCCGGCGACCGACCGCCCGGTGAAGACCGATCTCACGGCGGCACAGGCGCTGGCGGAGGCCGGCAAGGGCCGCCTCGTGACAGCCGATGCGCTGGGCCGGATCGACCTCGCGGCGCTGACCGCCGACGGGCCATCGGCGCGAGAGGGCCTCGCACTGGCCGGGCTGGAGCCGGCCGGCAACGCGCTGCTCTCCCACTGGCTGCTGCTTGCCGCCCTGCCGTTCGCGCTGGCGCTCTTCCGGCGGGTGCTGTCATGAAGCTCCTGGCCGCCCTTGCCCTGCTTGCCGCCGGAACCGGACAGGCACTGGCCTCGGACAATTACCTTGCGCACCAGCTCTTCCAGGAAGGCCGCCACGCGGAGGCGGCCGAGATCTTCACCGATCCGGCCTGGAAGGGCGTCGCGCTCTACCGGTCCGACCAGTGGTGGCGGGCGGCGGAAGCCTTCGTGCGCGCCTCGGATCCGGATTCGCTCTACAATCTCGGCAATACCTATGCGCGGCTCTCCTATTTCGCGCTGGCGCTGGAGAGCTACCAGGCGGCCCTTGTCCTCCGGCCCGACTTCCCCGACGCGCGGCACAATGCCGATATCATGCGCGAGATGCTGCGCCGCCAGGACGAGGAGAAAAAGGGACAGGCGGCGATGACGCCGAAGCAGAAGGCGATCGACCGCGTGGAGGACGACCGCAAGGAGGACGGCGGCGCCGACCCGCAGGCCGGCGACGAGAAGGGCAAGGCGGAGAAACGGCAGGACGGGCAGAAACAGGAAGGCGGCAAGGACAGCCGCCAGCCGGCCCCGAAGGCGCAGGCCCAGGGCGACAGCGGCTCGGCCGGTGACGGCAAGGAGCGCCAGGACAAGGAGGGCGATGGCGGCACCTCGCTGACCGGCAAGCGCGGCGACCGCGACCCGGCCAGCAGGCCGTCCGGCGGCAGCCAGAGCGCGGATGCGACCGACCGGAGCGATGCCGCCGGTGCGCGCGCGGCGCTGGAAAGCGGCCAGGCGACGGAACAATGGCTCAATGCCATTCCCGACGATCCGGCACGCTTCCTGAAACGGCGGATCGCGCTGGAACTGAACCGGCGCAAGGCGGCCGGCAACGCGCCGGACGAAGGCCAGTCGCCGTGGTGACGCGGTTGCCTCGCATCCTGTTCGCGGCCCTGCTGGCGCTGCTCGGCCTTTGCGCTGCCGGCCACGCGGACCAGCCCGGTCCGACGATCACGCTGCGACTGGAATCGCCGGAGATCCTGATCGGCGACACGGTGATCCTTGAGATCGAATCGGTCGGCCTGGAGCAGCCGATCGACCTCGACCCGCTGCGCGACATCGCGCAGATCGGCCGCGAGACCTATGGCACGCGCATCGCGGTGATCGGCGGCAAGGTGGTGGAAGTCCGGCTCCGGCGCATCGAGATCGTCCCGCGGGCTTCCGGCGTGGTGATCGTCGGGCCGCTGCAGGCCGGAGACGTGACCTCCAACACGGCCTCTGTCAGCGTGCTGACCGACAGGCCGGCCGACTGGGCGCCCGGGCCGGACGACCTGGCACTGACGATGACCGCATCCAGGGCCGATCCGCACGTGCAGGAAGAGGTGGTGCTCGATATCGTGCTGTCGCACCGCTACCCCATGCTGGCCGAAACGCTGCCGAAACCCGACCTGTCCGGTCTCGACGTCCTGCCTGTGTTCGAGGAGCGGCGGACGCTGGATGAAAAGGCGGGCCTGCGGCGTATCGCCTGGCGCTACCTCGTCTGGCCGAAACGCTCCGGCGCGCTCAGCATACCGGGCGTGACGGCGAGCGGGGACATGCAGCGGTCGCGCCTGGAGCGGGGCAAGTTCTCGGTGACGACGCCGCCGGTCCGCCTTGCGGTCCGTCCCTCCGCCTTCCCTGCCGGCGACTGGTGGCTGCCGGCGCAGTCGCTTTCGCTGACCGAGGAGTGGTCAGGCGGGGTGACGGGCATCAACGCCGGCGACGAACTGGTGCGCACGATCCGCGTAAGCGCGCGCGGGGTGCGGGCGGTCCAGATCCCCGACATCGCCATGCCGGAGGCCCGGGCACTGGCGATCACGCCGCTCGGCGCGCATCGTTCGCAGGCCGTATCGCCGGAGGGCATCACGGCGCAGGCCGAGTTCCGCTTCCGGGTCCGGGCGCTCAGCCCCATTCCGGTCTTTCCGGACACGATCCGCCTGCCGTGGTTCGACACGACGACCGGCGAAGCGCGCGAGGCAATCATCCCGGCGCGGCGGATCAACATCGGCATTCCCGACCGCGAAGCCCTTCTGCAGCAGGCGGCACAGGGGCGCAGCGCGGCCGAGCGGCTGGCGCAATGGCTGCGCCTGACCACCGGGCCCGGGCTTCTGGCTGTCGCGGGCCTCTTGCTGCTGGCGCTGGCGCTCGGTCTTGGTCTCGGACGGACACTCGTTCGGTTGCGCTCGGATTGGCGCCATGCGCGTCAACGGCAGCGCCTGCTCACCGCTGCCCGGGCAACGATCCGGCGCGATTCGCCCGCTGCGGCCACGGCGCGGCTCGACGAACTTGCCCGGCTGCCGGGCGGCGAGATGCTGCAAGGGACGCGCCTGGCCGCCGGCGAGGCCGCCTATGGCCGGAATGCATCGTCCGTCGACTGGCGTGCGCGCGCGGAAGCGGCGCTGGCGGCAGCCGAAACCGATGCGGTCCCGGGGGCCGGTCCGAACCCGCGGCGCGAGGTCTCCGCCAGCGCGCTGCCGCAACTCTGAAGCGCCGGCGCAGGCGGGGCGACGCTGCGGGGCCCGGAGCATTTGCGCGTTTCGTTGAACCGCGCAATGCACGCGGACACGCATTCGCGCGTCTTCGTGCCAACTGCCTGAAAACAGGAACTGTCCGGGAAGAGAAGAATGGCGCGAGTGACGGGGCTCGAACCCGCGACCTCCGGCGTGACAGGCCGGCACTCTAACCGACTGAGCTACACCCGCGCTTTTCGACGTGGTCGCCGTTTCCGGCGGCGTCGTGGCGGTGACTTAAGCGGAACGGAGGAGAGTGTCAAGCGGATGATGACGCGGAAATGACGACTTTTTTCATTCGCCTCCGGAACTCGCCCGGAGAACGGCCTGACGGGTGCCTTTGGGCTTGCCTCCGTGGCGCGAAGGCCTTATCTGTGCCGCCGGTCCGATGCATGCTCAAGGCATGGTCGCGGGCGGTTAGCTCAGCTGGTAGAGCGCCTCGTTTACACCGAGGATGTCGGGAGTTCGAGTCTCTCACCGCCCACCACCCAACTCACTGATATTTATCATTTTAATTGAAACTCTAGCGCAAAGAAGCTCATCTTTCTGCCGGGAAACTGCCGGGAAATCGCGATATCTGGCAAAAGAAAACAATCCATCGGCACTCCCCTCACACAACAATCTTGCCAGTCATTGCGCCGGACGATTCGCGAGAGATTTCGGTAATATTGAAATTGATGTGCTAGCTTGGAGTGTGAAGAAATGATGGCGCACCTGCGATGGAAGTCGCTCGTTCGTCGTAATGTGAATCCATTCGTCTATTGATCTCGATGGAACATGGTCAGCTCCCACTTCTCCACAATACATTTCCGGGTGATGCACTGACTTTTCGAGCGGTTCGACCCCATGGCCTTCTGCCGCTTTTGAAGATCTCCAGTTACAGTTTTCCGCTGAGGCCGACTTTCACAAAGTCCTGGCAATTGCTCTGTTCGCCAACCCTTCAGCGTTCATCACATCCTTATCCCTTGCCATGCTGCGCAGGCGACAAAGGGACGGAAAGGGCCGCATTTTAGGGACGCTGGGGACGCAGCTAGGGACGCAAGGGAAACAGGGGGAGGGGGAAAAAGCGAGCAAAAACAATGGGATTGGACGCTGGGGACGCTGGGGAAGCAAATCCTGACGTTTTATATATGTGTGCTCTATCATCAATGAAAAAAATCGAACCCTTACACATATATAACCCTGGGACTTGCGTCCCCAGCGTCCCCAGCGTCCCTAACTTTGAATGCGGTTTATTTAAAATCAAACACTTACTGTAGGAGAAACTGATGAAAAGTAGGGACGCAAGGACCGAATTTAGGGACGCTGGGGACGCAAGCGCATTTCTGAGGGCAAAAACCGTGACCGATGCCTTGCAATGGGTCTGGGGCGAAGAGCTGCCAAAGGTTGGCGCCGGCGCAGCTGGGGCGGCGGCAATGCCGGGCGCGAAAAGCGCCTGGGCCTCGATCGACCGTTTCGGATCGCTTCATGCGATCATCGATCGGCCGTCCAATGTGTTCGGTTGCGTCCCGTTCGACGAGGCCGAGGCGCCGCATCCTGACGCCATCGCCATTGCCGATGCCGTTTTCGCGCTGGACAGTGGATCGCTCGTGATCCCCGATGGCTGGGACCCGGTGCCAGAGATCGCCGATTGCGATCGTGATCTCAAAGACCTGGCGATCAGGGATGCGCTTGAGCGGGTTTCGAGGCGGCCGTCAACGGTCGTGATCCGCTTCGCTATCCTCGGCCGATCGCCCGACTGGGCGATGGATCGTCAGCCGGTTGCGCTGTTCGAAAAAGGCCCGACAGGCGCCGATCGATGGTTCGTTCGCCGCGAGACGCGAATGGTCGAGGGGCAAAACCCTGACGGCTCAGATCGGATTGTGACCGTCAACGCCGAGGTTGACGGCTGGTCGCAGCGCCTGCGCCGCCCTGTTGCCGGCGCCTATCGAAAGCGCCGCCTCGATCCAGATCCTCGGCCGGCCATCGTTGCGCGGGCGGAATATGAAATCTTTGTCGCATGCCTGGCGATGCTGTTCGATGACCTCAAGGGCGAGCTGGCATCAATCGATCTGAAGTGGTCGCCCTGGCCGCTGCGCCCCTGGGAAGATGGAAGCCGGCCGGCAGGCCCTCGCATCCTGCCGCAAATTATGGCTTGACGGCCGACCGAAATTTGGTGCATCACTTGTCACGGACAAAAGCGACCCGCTCGGTGGAAACACCGGGCGGGTTTTTCTTTGGCGGTTTTCAGGCCAACTGATGCCGCCTCGGGCGAGGGGTCTTGCGCAGTGGCTGAAGGCATACGGATCGACGCGGCCGAGTTTCTTGCCCTGTCCCGAGCGATCAATAAGCTGCCGGGCGAGATCAAGACAAAGGCGATGGCGCGGGCCATGCGCCGCGTCTCGACGATGGCCAGGACGCGATATGTCAGGCGGGCCGCGCCTCGGCTGAAGCTGCCGCAGAAATTGATCCGCGAGGTCACGACGGCCCGCGTCAACGCCGGCGGAAATACCGCTGACGTCGTGATCAAATCTGGATGGATACCGCTCTATAAGCTCGGGGCGATGAGGACATCAAAGGGCGTTCGGGTTCGGACCCGAGGCTCATATCGGCATGCGTTTATCGCGACCATGAGTTCCGGTCATACCGGCGTGATGATGCGGACAGGGCCGTCGAGGTTTCCGATCCGCGAGCTGTTCGGGCCGAACCCGGCCCATGACATCACGAACAATCAGGACGTTTACCACGAGCTACTGGCCGAGGTGTTGTCGGAAGTTCTCGGGCCGCGCGTCCTTCATGAACTTGATCGCATCCTGCCAGGATGACGGGGACAACTCGGGCGGCCGCGGGGCCTTAGCTTTCTGCCTGGCAGTACGGCTCGCGCCTCGCCGGCGACCTCCTTCCGGCTGGCGAGGCGCGGGCCTATCATCGCCGGCCGAATGGCGGGGGACGGGCCTCGGGTCCTTCCATGCCCCGGGTGCCATGCGGGCCGGGGCGACCCCGAAGTATCGCCAGTATTGCTGCAGAAATCTTGGGTTAACACGGTTAACTGGGCGGCCTTCGGTTAACACGCTTCCGATGCGGCCAACCATGAGGAACTGAAACCATGCACTCGAACACGAGCGACGGAGATCGGGCCATCTTCACGGTCATGGGCAAGGTGATGTCATGATCATGCCGCCGGGCATAGATCAAGATACTCCACTCAGGCTCGCGGACGCATGTCGGATAGCATTCCCAGCAGTCGTCGGGAACAGTTCGACCGTGACGCCGGCCTCGCTGCGCCGCGAAGCGCAGAGGGGCAACCTTGTGATCGAACGCATTGCCGGCAAGGATTTCGTGACTTTGAGGGAAATATCCGCTATGCGCGAAGCATGCCGCGTCCGAAAAAGCCGCCACGCCTTGCCTTGCGGAAATACGCTGACGGGACCCGTCGCTGGGAAATCCGAGACGGTGAGCGCTCCATCCGCACAGGATTCCTTGAGGAAAATATTGAAGACGCCGAAGCGAGATTAGCAAATTACATCTCGGAAAAACGAAAGCCGGCCACAAAAGACCGTCATTCAAATGAGCTCCTCGTCGCAGATGTCCTCATCGCCTACCGACAGGCCAAAGCCCATCTGATAGCACGGCCCAAAGAACTTGATTCCCGTCTGGGATTTATCAATGAGTTTTTTGGCGCTATGCCACTATCAGACGTACGTGGAGAGTCTTGCCGCGATTATGCTGCCCATCGGCCGGCCCAGGCGGCTCGACGCGAGCTTGAGGATTTACGCGCAGCGATCAATCATTGGCATCGTGAGTTCGGCCTCGATATTGCCCCCAAAATCACACTGCCAGAAAAAGCCGCACCGCGAACTCGATGGCTAACCAGATCAGAGGCCGCAAGATTATTGCGCGCCGCAAACGCTTTGAAGCGTAGTCGTCCAGCGCAATATTCGCACCTAATAAGGTTTATCCTGATCGGCCTCTACACTGGCACACGGCACGAGGCTATCTGCCGCCTTCAATGGCGCGCAAATACCGGCGGCGGCCACGCCGACCTCGAACGCGGCGTCCTCTATCGTCGAGCTGAAGGACAACGGGAAACAGCGAAGCGGAAGCCTCCGATGCGTCTGCCGCGTAAGCTGATTGGTCATATGCGTCGATGGCATCGTGCAGATGGACCCGTTCCGTTCATTATTCATCGAGGCGGAGAGCCTGTTGGCCGGATAGAGCGATCATTGCGCACTGCCGCTGATCTTGCTGGACTGAGCAATGACGTCACGGCACACACTTTTCGACATACTCGGGCAACTTGGTTAGCTCAGGTCGGGGTACCCGTTTGGGAAGCGGCCGGAAGCCTGGGAATGACGGTCGAGATGTTCGAACGCACATATGGACATCATCACCCTGATTTTCAGCGCGCTGCGGCCGACGCTTATTAGAGGACAGCAAACGATGGCTGTTCCAATGGACATCGCTCGAAACGGAGTGGCGATCTTGCGGGTCTGGTGTACTTCAGATCGCGGTAAAGCCGCCATCGACCGGAAGCGTTACACCGGTCACGAAACTCGACATTTCGCTTGATAGAAAAACAGCGGGGCCGACAAGCTCTTCCGGCCTTCCGACCCTTCCCAAAACGATACCGGCTTCGATCTGGCGGCGGCGCACCTCGTTGTCGAGCGACGGCTGTAACATCGGGGTCGCGATCTGACCCGGCGCAATGGCATTGACGCGAATTCCGTGGGGTGCGAGTTCGACGGCCAGCGCCTGCGTCAATCCCTTCACTCCGGATTTGGAAGCCATGTAGGCAAGCGTCGATGGCACCGAGACGAATGCGGCAATCGAAGCGATATTGACGATTGTGCCGCCCTTCTTCTTCAGATGGGGAAGGAAAGCGCGGCTGACGTTCATCACCCCGTTCAGGTTGATGTTCATCGTCAGTTCCCAGGCGCGTTGAAAGCCCTCGGATTCAAGGGGTTGGCGGGGACAGATGCCGGCATTGTTGACCAGCAAGTCGACGGCCCAGCCGGATGCGTCCAGATCATCGGCAAGCCTAGCTGCTTCCACGTCCGACGTAACGTCGAGCAAAGCGGACTTGGCTTCGCCACCCGATGCAACAATGGCGTCCGCAGTGGCGCGGGCGGCATCGGAATTGATGTCGGTCGCAATCACGCGTGCCCCTTCCGCAGCCAGACCCCTAGCGATCGCAGCTCCGTTTCCCTGACCTGCGCCTGTGACAAGCGCCGTACGATTGCTGAGCGAGGACATGAACACATTGGCCTTCTTATGTCAGACAGTTTTCGATGCCTAGCACCCCAGTCTCCCGGTGTCTGTCCTGCCCTGAAGTGACAGAACCTGATCCAGGCCGGCTCCCTCCTGTTGCCCGATCAATCGCGATCCTGATTCTGCTCTGCGCGGTTCCGGCAGCTCGCCCAAGTCGTTTCAGCAGGGTGTTCTTGTCCTCCGACAGCATGACCGCGAACACGTCAGGCATCGCGTAACATGGCGGCATCAAGACAGATGACAGGACCTGAACATGGAATTCGACAGCTTCTACCCCGAGGCCCTGGATCGCACCATCCAATCCAAGCTGATGAACGGGATCGTCGTTCCCCGGCCGATTGCGTGGGTGTCAACGACCGGATCCGCCGGTTTGAACTTGGCGCCATTCAGCTATTTCAACGTCGTCGCCGTTGAACCACCGGTCGTCATGTTCTCGATCAGCATCCCGGTTGCCGACAGGACCGGGACGGTCAAGGATACCTTGCAGAACCTGCGGGAGGTTCCGGAATTCGTGCTTCATCTCGTCGATCAGGAACTTGCCCTGCAGATGAACGAGACATCGGCCGAACATGGCAGGGGTACGAACGAGTTTGAGGCTGCGGGGCTTACGCCAATCCCGTCCAGCCGGGTCCGCCCACCCCGAATCGGTGAAGCCGGATTGCATCTTGAATGCGCGCTCATGGAGATCCTCGAGATCGGCAAGGTCCCCTATCACATGGTCCTCGGAGAAGTCATCGCTATCCATGCACGAAAGTCCATTGTCGATGAACGATACCGTGTAGACCAAGATCTGCACCGGCCGATCGGCCGCCTGGGTGGCGCCTCGCAATATGCCACCACCAAGGATCGGTTCACGATCATGGGCAGCCATATCAAGACCGGCTGAATCGACAAGCCCGAAGCAGACAGGCGTCCTAAGAA
Organism: Zhengella mangrovi; assembly: GCF_002727065.1. Classification (GTDB taxonomy): domain Bacteria; phylum Pseudomonadota; class Alphaproteobacteria; order Rhizobiales; family Rhizobiaceae; genus Zhengella; species Zhengella mangrovi. Next base: position 48,843 of record NZ_PDVP01000006.1, read on the forward strand.
GAGGTGACAGACCTTCCTCTCGTGCATTCCTAGGCTTTCAGGACGATACACAAACCGAGGGACAACCGATGGCACACTCACCTAGGAATGGTGGAGAGCAGAAAGTTCCTGGATTGCGCGGTGTCGAGCACATCGGGATCACGGTTCCAGATATCGACGAAGCCACGCGCTTTTTCGTCAATGTCCTCGGCTGTACTCCCTACCTCGATTCCGGTCCGCTCGGCAGCGACGACGATGACAGGATGACCCGATTGCTGAACGTTCATCCACGTGCGGTCGCCCGCAAGATGCGCCACCTTCGCTGCGGCCATGGTTCGAATATCGAACTATTCGAATACTCCGCGCCGGACCAGAACACGACATGGCCAAAGAACAGCGATCTCGGTGGCCATCACCTCGCGTTCTACAGCGACGATTTCGATGCAACGCTTGACTGGCTGCGAGCGCACGGCGTTCGGCTGCTGGAGGGGCCGAACTTCGTGACGAAAGGGCAGAATTCGGGTTGCCGGTGGATCTATTTCCTCTCGCCCTGGGGCCTGCAAATGGAACTCGTCAGCTTTCCGGAAGGCCGCGGTTACGAAGCGACGGCGAAGGGACGCCTTTGGAACCCCGTCGCCCCGGAGGCCTGAGGTTCAGTCTCTAATCTGCGAGCCGCGCCTGCGCCGGGGCGCTGTCGTTCTCAGAGAGGACTGACAACCCAGATCACCGGAGCAAAACTTCCTGCACAAGGTCAAATGAGGAAACTGTCATGAAAATTGCAGTCATCGGAGCTGCCGGGAATGCTGGTCAGCGCATCGTATCGGAGGCACTTTCGCGCGGCCACCAGATTACGGCCATCGGGCCGACCGCGTCTAAGCTGGAGGCGCTGGGAGACGTGACCGCCGTCACCGGAGACATCACTGCGCCGGACGACCTTGCGAGCAAACTGGCTGGCCATGACATCGTCGTGAGCGCCGTCCGGTTCGTCCGGTACGAGCCCAAGCAACTTCTTGATGCGGTTCGCAAGTCCGGCGTCTCGCGACTGGCCGTCATCGGTGGCGCAGGCTCGCTCACCTCTCCGGCCGGCGGACTGGTCAAGGATGGACCCAATTTCCCCGCCGTCGCATTGCCCGAAGCCACCGCCGGCGGCAAGGTGCTGGATGCACTGCAGGACGAGAGCGATATCGATTGGACGTTCCTGTCCCCGTCGGCGATCTTTGCCGCAGGCGAACGCACTGGAGATTTCCGGCTGGGCAAGGACGAATTGCTGATTGCGGCAGATGGAAAAAGCCATATCTCTTTCGAGGACTTCGCCGTCGCATTTCTCGACGAGATCGAGATGCCGAAGCATTCCCGCCAGCGTTTCACCGTCGGCTACTGATCCTGGCGTCATCGAGATGCAGCACGAATGCCCCGGCTTTGACGGGGCATTCGTCATTGCATGCCAGGATAGCCTGGGCCGGCGGGTGAAGCGTTGCTCCGCCGGACACGCGGCTCACCGGGCGGTATATCCGCCATCCACGCCCAACACCGTTCCGGTGATGAAACTCGCCTTGTCGCTCAGAAGAAAGATGGCCGACTCTGCGATTTCCGAAGGACGCGCCATACGGTTCAGTGGGTGACGGGAAGCGATCTCAGCCCGCTGTTCGGGATTGCGATCGGCGAGAATCGGCGTGTCCACGTATCCCGGCGCAATGGCATTTACGCGTATGTTCTGTTCCGCATAATCAAGCGCTGCCGTCTTGGTCAGCCCTATGACGCCATGTTTAGCCGCAGCGTAGCCTGCCCGGTGTTCAACGGCGAGGACGCCCAGGATGGAGGATGTATTGACGATACTTCCACCGCCCCTCGCGAGCATGGCCGGGATTTCCGCCTTCATGCAATTGAAGACGCCGGTCAGATTGATGGAAACCTGTCTTTGCCATTCATCGTCCGGAATATCAGCCGTGGCGATACGCGGCGTGGTGACTCCGGCGTTGTTGACTGCGAAATCCAGTCCGCCGAAAGCTTCGATGGTCGCCGCGACCGCTTCGGAGGCGGCGACTGTACTGGTCACGTCCAACGCAAGCGCGATCGCTTTTCCGCCGTCTGCCTGGATCGTCTGCGCAACTGCCCTTGCCGCATCTTCATTGACATCGGTCACGGCAACACTGGCGCCGCGTTGCGCCAGGAGCAACGCGATCCGGGCGCCAATGCCGGATCCCGCACCTGTCAGAAACGCTGCTTTCCCGAAGAATTCCTGCCCGTTCATCGTCCCCTATCCTTCTGCCGGTTGTCTCCGGACCTTACCGGAACTCCCGGAGACGCCATGTCGCAAAAGGTCATGACAGGTGCGGAAATGGCAATTCCGATCAAGGGCCGTGGCAACCGGGGACAAGCACCGCGTTGAAGGAGAACATATGGTCGCACCATCTGCCCTGCCCTCGTAACAACGGCGGCGGGAGTGGGAGGGAGGCCCAAACAGATGATCTACTCCAGGATTGAAGACTGTCACGGATCCTTCACTGTCGTTAAGGGATTCAGCGAAGCCATCGCGGCTGTTGGAACCGACCGGTTCACCGGCTGTTTCAAAGCTCTCGTGCAGGAGACCTTCCAGGTCGCCGAGTTCCTCGTGTTTCACCGGCTGGGAGACAAAAGTCCGCCGATGGTTCTTCTCGGCGAAAGCCGCGACGGTAAGTCAGCGGAACGGGTCAAATCCTATTGCAGCAATTTCTATCGCCTTGATCCGATCTTCAACGTGCTGAACGACAGCAATCCGGACGGGGACTACTCTCTCCACCTGCAGGCCGACGAGATCAACAACAGTGCTTATCGTCTTGCCTTCTACTCTGTCCCCGGTATTCGCGAACAGCTCACCATTGCCAACAAGTCGGACGGCGCCGTCATTGCAATCAGTCTTTTTGCCAGAGAACAGGATGGAGGGTTCAGTGCAGAGCAAATGGCGGAACTGAAGCAGTTCGGTAATCTCCTGCTGCCGATCTTGTCACTGCATTTCCGCCTTATCGGCAACGCCGAGCGCCAGAAGCGGGTCTCTGCGAAGGACATGGAGGAATGCGTCTCCTGGGCGTTTCCGGAACTGACCAAGCGTGAAGTCGCGGTTTGCGCACGGTCCATTCTTGGCGTCACGGCCGAAGGAATCGCGCTTGATCTTGGAATTGCACAAACCAGTGTTCTGACCTACCGGCGCAGGGCCTATGCCCGCCTGAACATCAATTCGATCAACCAGCTCTCGACCATGCTGATACAATCGTCCGCAGCACGGCAGCTGGCCGCAGCCTGATGGCCGAAATCGAGGTCGTGTCATGAAGAACTATCTATTTTTTCTCCGCGCGCTCCCTGGCAAGAGCGATGAATTCACGGATTGGCTGCTCAAGGATCTGGGGCCGCGGATTGCTGCCACTGACGCCTGCGCGAGCCTGCGCGTCAACGTGGCCGTAGATTCACCCAACACCGATCCGCTCTACAGGCAGGAACGTCGCGAAGGCGATGGATTTGATGCCAGCCTTGACCTGGCCTGCCCGGATGAACCGGCGTTCGAGGGGCTTCAACGCGGCCTTTTGGCAGACCTCAACGACAGAACGGAAGCCAACTACGGTTATGACGTCGCCTACCTGTTGGAAAAGGAAGACCCGGACGCACTCAGGGGCAACCCGGCACCTGGTTACAAGATCATGCGCGGGTTCTATTTCTTCGACGATCTTTCACCGGAAGCGGCACGTCGCTGCTGGGATAACCACGTTGCACTTGCCTTGAAGATCCATGGTTTCGACAAGTATGTGCGCTACTGGGTGAATAAGATTGTGACGAAGGACGCTCCCGCGATTGGCGGCGCTACCAATCTCCAGTTCTCTTCAGCGGACAAGTTTCTGAACAACTATTTCACCGTGCCCGATGGCATGGAACAGATCCAGCAGGATATCGGGCATTTCATAGACCGTGGTCTTGCACGCATCTACACGCGTGAGCACATCCTGAAATAGCAGCGTCCTCAGGTTCGTTTCAGAACTGCGCTCGGTGGTAGCCCGAACTTCCTCGAAAAGGCGCGGCTGAAATGCGCTCCGTCCTTGAAGCCGAATGCAAGGGCGGCTTCCGTGACGTTGCGGACCCGGGTCCGGGCCAGCGCATCATAGGCGGCATCGAGACGGCGATCCCAGAGCCAGCGCATGGGCGTTGTTCCGTCGCTGGCAAAGGCCCGGTTGAGCGTACGCGCCGAAACGCCGCCAACATCAACAAGTCGGCCAAGATTCAGTTCGGTATCATCGATGTTGCGGTCAACGTATCGGGAGAGCTTGTCGACAAGCCACCTGTTGCTCGAACCATCCAGCGGCAGCATTTGCGACGAAACGGTCGACAGCACGTCGAGCGTTGCGCCGACAAGGCGCATGGTATCGCTTGTCTCCTTCGAGATCGCGTTGACACAGAGCTCCTTGACCAATGAAAGTGCAAGGGTCCCGTTGGTGGTCTCGGGCTTGACGACCACGGCGCCTTCACGGGCAATCTGTGGGCAATGATGCTGCATGAGATCCGGCGGGACCCAAAGTGCTACCGACCAATACTGGTCGGGAAATTCGAGTTCAAACGGCGCCCCGTGGCGGTAGATGATCCCTTCACCGTGCCGAGCAAGCAATGCCTTGTCGTTCTGGATCAGCCGCAAATCGCCACGCAGCATGAGCGTGAACAGGAACCCGTCGAAACTGTCACGCTTGATTGTCTCGTTATGGCGCTGGAAACGCCCCGCCGACGAACGGATTCGCGACATGCGCGCGCCATCATGAAGGACCTGGGTAAGCTCTCCACTGAATGGCAAATTCGGCAAAGGCATGTACTGCGTCTGCGAGAAAGCTTCGCAGATCGTATGGTGCCAGGCGTCAACATCATTCTGCCTGACATGACGAATATTGGGCCTGGCACTCAGTGGTTCCAAATCTCCCTCGGCGTTCGCGAAAAGTCGTAAGGAGCGAGTATTTTTCCAAGCATTCGGGAAGTCAAGCAACCTGCGTGCGTACCTGCAGGGCTGTCATGACCTCTTGGGACAGACCTGCACCCGGATCAGGGGCATTGTCTTATCAGACTTGGCGGTTCGTTGCGAGCGACAACCGGGGCAGGAGCGAGGAGAGCAGATCGTGCCGGAAACCCACGAGGAATTTGACGTCATCGTTGCCGGTTCAGGCGCAGGCGGACTTTCGACGGCGATTACCGCAGCCTCCGAAGGGCTGACGGTCCTCGTCGTGGAGAAGTCAGACAAATTTGGCGGTACCACCTCACGTTCGGGTGGTTGGATCTGGATACCCAACAACAGCCAGGCCAAACGCGAAGGCATCGACGATTCCGTCGAAAAGGCGCGCGCGTATATCGAGGCCGAAACGGGAAACCACTTCGATGCCGAACGGGTCGATGCCTTTCTTCGCGCGGGCCCGGAGATGGTGGACTGGTTCGAAAGCAATACCGAGATGACATTCACGCTCGGCAGCTACTTTTCGGATTACCATCCTGAACAGCCCGGCGGTCTGACCGGCGGTCGCTCGCTCAACGCAGACCCGGTCAACCGTTCCATCCTAGGTGAGAATGCCCCTCGCCTCGCGCCTCCCCTGCCGGAAGCAACCTTCATGGACATGATGGTTGGCTCCAATCTGGAACTGAAGCATTTTTTCGAGGCTTTCCGGTCGTTCAAGTCGTTCGGCTATGTCGGTTTCCTGCTGGCGCGTTTTGGCTACGAAAAACTCCGCTATGGCCAGGCGATGCGCCTGACCAACGGCACGGCAATGGCTGCGCGGCTAGCCAAATCGGCTTTCGACAAGGGCATCGAAATCCGTACCAGCACGGCACTCAAGGACCTCGTCATCACAGACGGCCGTGTCAGCGGCGTCGTGGTGGAAGGGAAAGCCGGAAAACAGACTTTGAACGCCCGGCGCGGCGTTGTGCTGGCAACAGGCGGTTTCCCCTTCGATCTGGAAATGCGGAAGAAGCTGTACCGCCATGCTCCAACGGGCGAAGGCCACTTTTCTCCGGCGAATCCCTACAACACGGGAGATGCCATGCGGATCACTGCTCCACTTGGTGCTGCTGTCGCCGAGGGGTACAAGCAGCCGGCTGCATGGTGCCCGGTTTCGCTGGTCCCGCGCAAGGACGGGACAATCGGCACGTTCCCCCACTTCGTCGACCGTGGCAAACCAGGCGTGATCGCCGTTCTCAAGAACGGGCGGCGCTTCGTCAACGAAGCCAATTCATACCACGACTACGGGCTGGGGCTGATCGCCGCGCATGATGGCGAGGGGACCGCCGAATCCTGGCTGATCATCGACCACCCGACGCTGCGCCACTATGGACTGGGTCATGTGAAGCCCTTTCCGATTCCCCTCGGTCCCGCATTGCGGTCGGGTTACCTCATGCGAGGCAAGACACTGCGCGAACTCGCGAAGGTTGCGGGGATCGACCCGGATGGACTGGAGAAAACGGTCAACAACTTCAACCACCATGCACGCACAACAGGTGAAGATCCGGAGTTCGGGCGGGGAACGACCGGATACAATCGGTACCTGGGCGACCCGGAAAACAAGCCGAACCCGTGCGTCAAACCTATCGAGAATGGCCCCTTCTACGCGATCCGTGTCGTGCTGGGCGATCTCGGCAGTTTTGTCGGTCACAGGACGGATGCCTCCGCAAGGGTTCTGGACACGAATGGCCAGGTCATTCCGGGACTTTTTGCCGTCGGCAACGACGCGGCCAGCATTTTCGGTGGAAACTATTCCGGCGGCGGGATCACTCTAGGGCCTGCAATGACGTTTGGTTACATCGCCGGCAGGGAACTGGCCAGGACCACGCCGGTCGCGGCGAGCTAAACGGAGATTGCCAATGCCGGACAACAAGACCGAGTTCGATGTCATCGTTGCGGGATCCGGTGCTGGTGGGCTTGCCACCGCGATCGTGGCAGCAGCCGAAGGACTGAGCGTCGTCGTCGTCGAGAAATCAGAAAAATTTGGCGGCACGACTGCCCGGTCCGGCGGCTGGATATGGATACCCGGCAACAGCCATGCCCACCGCGAGGGATTCGAGGATTCTGCCGAGAAGGCACGCGGCTACATCGAGGCCGAAGCTGGCAATCACTTCGATGCGGAGCGCGTGGACGCCTTTCTGAAAACTGGCCCGGAGATGCTCGATTGGTTCGAGGCCAACACCGAAGCCCATTTCACGCTCGGGCCACTCGTCTCCGACTACCACGCCGAGCGGCCGGGCGGCATGGCTGGCGGCCGGTCCCTCAACGCCGATCCGATCGATCGAACGGTGCTGGGCGACTATGGCGACCGTGTTGCACCACCCATGCCCGAATTGACATTCCTTGGCATGATGATCGGATCGAATCGTGAGTTGCGCCATTTTTTCGAAGCATTCCGCTCGATCCGATCTTTCGGCTATGTCGGCAATCTGCTTGCCCGGTATGCCTTCGAGCGGCTGCGGCACGGCAAGACCATGCGCCTGACCAATGGAACCGCTCTCGCAGCACGTCTCGGCAAGTCGGCTCTCGACCGGGGCGTCGAAATCCGCACCAGCACGGCCATGAAGGAACTCATTGCCGACGATGGTCGCGTTACCGGCGTCGTGGTGGAGGATGCATCGGGGCGGCATACGCTGACGGCGCGCAAGGGCGTGGTGCTCGCCACCGGCGGGTTTCCCTTCGACATGGACATGCGGAAGAAGCTCTACCGCCACGCACCAACCGGCGAAGGCCACTATTCTCCTGCCAACCCGTACAACACTGGGGATGCCATGCGAGCGTCGCAGCCACTGGGGGCCGCGACGCTCGAGCACTTCCCGCATCCAGCCTCCTGGATTCCCGTTTCGCTGGTTCCGCGCTCCGATGGAACCCATGGCGTCTTTCCGCACTTCGTCGATCGCGGCAAGCCGGGTGTCATTGCTGTTCTGAAGAATGGCCGCCGCTTCGTGGACGAAGCCCACTCATACCACGACTACGGAGAAGCGTTGATCAACGCCCACTCCGGCGATGGGCCTGCGGAATCCTGGCTGATCGTCGATCACGCTACGCTCCGTCGCTACGGCCTCGGGCACGTCAAGCCCTACCCGATTCCGCTCACGCCGGCCTTGCGGTCCGGTTACCTCATCCGAGGCCGAACCATCAGAGAATTGGCCACGAATGCCGGCATAGACCCGGACGGCCTGGACAAGACGGTGGCTGATTTCAACCGCCATGCTCGCGACACCGGGGACGATCCGGAGTTCGGCCGTGGATCGACGCCATACGATCGCTACATGGGCGATCCCGACAATAAGCCGAACCCCTGTGTAAAACCAATCGAAACGGGTCCGTTCTACGCGATCCGCGTCGTGTTGGGCGACCTTGGCAGCTTTGCCGGACTGAAAACCGATGCAATGGCGCGGGTTCTCGATAGCAATAACGAGCCCATTGCAGGGCTCTACGCGGTCGGGAACGATGCCGCCAGCATTTTCGGCGGAGCCTATTCGGGCGCGGGCATCACCCTCGGGCCAGCGATGACATTCGGGTTCATCGCCGGCCGACACTTGGCCGAAAACACGAAACCATAACCAAAATCGAGGAGATACCCGATTGATTCTTCATGATTTCTTTCGCTCTTCCGCAGCCTACCGAGTTCGTCTGGCGGTCAACATCAAGGGCATTTCTGTGAGACAGCAGCCTCTGGACATGTATCGTGACGGCGGCGAGCACAAGATGCCAGGGTACACGGCGAAGAACCCGCTCAAGCTCGTACCGACGCTGGAACTGGACGACGGCCGTGCCTTGCCGGAATCCCTTGCAATCATCGAATACCTGGACGCGACACAAGGCGGGGCACGATTGATCCCGGACGATCCGTGGGAAGCCGCCCGCGTTCGTGCGGCAAGCTATGCAATCGCCTGCGACATTCACCCCCTCAACAATCTGCGCGTGCTCCAATACCTGGAACACGAGCTCGGCCAAGGCAAAGCGGCCATTCAATCCTGGTACGAGCACTGGGTTCGCGAAGGCGGGCTACTCGGTTTTCAGGACATGATTGGCAAGGATGGTCCCTATTGTTTTGGCGACCAGCTCAGCATGGCCGATTGTTGCCTGATCCCGCAGCTCTTCAACGCAAGGCGGCTCAATGTGCCCCTTGACGGGCTCGACCGCCTGGTCGCGATCGAAACGGCGTGTAACGACTTGCCAGCCTTCAAGGATGCACAACCGTCTGTTCAGCCCGGCGCCTTCTGAGGAAAGCAAGAAGCCGTGATCAAGCGAATTACCCTGCTCCGCCGCAAGGAAGACATTAGCGATGCGGCTTTCCGAAAGCACTGGGCGGAACCGCATGCCGAAATCGCCAAGGGCTTCGAAGGCATGGAGGGGTACAATCAGAACCGCGTGGATGCAATTTTCTGGCAAACGGGCGAGATCCCCTTCCATGTCGACGGAATTGTCGAACTGTGGTTCGCGTCGCAGGAAACAGTTGACCGGAATGCCGTTTCGGAAACCACAAAGGCGCTGATTGCAGACGAACCGCGGTTTCTTGCCGGATTGACCGGTCTGACGGTTGGCGAAGCCGAAATGAACCGTCCGATGGATCCCACCGGCAAGCTCATGGTCCTTGCCTGCACCAGGGACGTCGAGGGGTTGCGCAATGCGATCGAGGCCGCGTTGTCGGGCGCCGATCACGGCCTGCACCGGCACTGTGTGATCGAGCCGCTGGCGCCGGGGTTTACCAGGGAATTGCTCTGGTCCGAACCCACGCCGCCCAACATGGCGGTCACGGTCCGGATAGCAGCCGATGGCGCCAACGACATTGCCGTCAGCCGCGGATCGGGTCTTCACGACGCCTTTGCAAGCCATTCCGATGCCGCAACCGCATACGTGATCGATGAGCTTCGTATTGTGTGACCATAGGCGGATCAGGCCCGATTCCTGCGGGGTTCGAGACAAGAGACGGGGCTATGCCCCATCCATGTATGACTCGCGCCGCCAAACTTTGGTCTGCGCTCGCCAAACCAGCCTGACGCGCTTGTCGGGGCCGGGAAAAGACAGAAAACTGTCGGAAACAATGCAGGCGATCCTGCAACAAACCATATCAGGAGGTTCAGATGGCAAGCACGGTGTTCTCACCATTTTCCCTGCGAGGAATGACCGTGAAGAACCGCATTGTCATGTCGCCAATGCTCATGTACCGCGGTCAGGACGATGGCAAGATCAACGAGTACATCTATGCGCACTATGCCGCCCGGGCTCTCGGCGGCGCGGGTATGATCGGTACCGAAGTCATTGCGGTCGAGCCGCGGGGTCGCATTAGCCGGAACGATCTCGGCCTCTGGAGCGACGAGCAGGTCGACGGGCTGAAACGCATCACCGACTTTGCCCATAGCTGCAACGCCAGAGCTTTTGCCCAGTTGGCACATGCCGGTCGCAAGTCGCACATCACCGAAACCGCCATCGGTGCATCGGCCATTGCCTATGACAACACTCTCGGCACGCCGGCGGAGGCGACTGCCGAGGATATTGCGAGCGTAATCGAAAACTACAAGAGCGCCGCGCAGCGCGCTGTCGCAGCCGGCTTCGACGCCATCGAAATCCATGCGGCGAATGGCTATCTGCTGCACAATTTCCTGGCCCCGGTCTCGAATACGCGCTCGGATCAATATGGTGGACCGCTTCAAAACCGGATGCGCCTGCCGCTTGAAGTGGTTGACGCTGTGCGGTCGGTCATCCCCCAGGACATGCCCCTACTCTATCGCATCGTTGCACAGGATTTCGGAACGAATGGCGTGACCCTTGAGGACGCGGTTGCCCTCGCACGGGAATTGAAGGACCACGGCGTTGACCTGATCGACACCCAGACCGGTAATATCCTGCCGGGTTACGAAGGTCCGATATATCCGGGCTACCAGGCGGTTTATGGAACCAGGATCAAGGAAGCGTCGGGATTGCCGGTCGGCGCAACAGGATCGATTGCCTCGGTCGATCTGGCGGAGTTCCTGATTTCCAGTGGTCAGGCAGATCTCATCATGATGGGCCGCGCCCTGTTGCGCGACCCGTTCTGGCCGATCCGGGCTGCCAAGGACGCCGGCGTGGAAGTGGAATTCCCGATCCCCACCTATGCCCGTGCAACGGGACCATTCGAACGCGGGTTCTGATAGACGCGAAACGGCCCGGGTTTTCCGGGCCGTTTTGGTTCGGCTGCCTTGCTCGTACCGGCGAAGCGAACGACCGTTCCGGCGGGACGACGACGCTTGCAGGAGCAATCCGACCGCTACACTCGTCTTCGATCAAACGGCGCTGAAGCCGCCATCGACCGGCAGCATGACCCCGGTGACATAGGTCGACTGCGAAGAGACCAGAAACAGGACTGGCCCGACCAGTTCCTCCGGCTCGCCAAACCGCCTGAACGGGATGTGGTCGAAGTATTTCTCGACGGACTCCGGATTAGCCCTTGTCGGCTTGGTCATCGGCGTCTTGATGACACCGGGCGCGATCCCGTTGACCCGGATGCCGACCGGCGCCAGTTCGGCCGCCAGCGTCTTCGTCAGGAGCAGCGCAGCGCCCTTGGACATGCCATAGCCAACGCCGCCCGTGGTGGCGACGAAACTGGCGATCGAGCCGATATTCACCACCCGGCCACGCGTTCTGGTCAATTGCGGAAGAAAGGCCTTGACCATATTGGCGGAACCGAGCGCATTGACGGCCAGTTGCCTTTCAATCGAGGATATGAATCCTTCTTCCTGCGCAGGAACACGTTTGACGATCCCGGCATTGTTGATGAGGATCGAAACATCCCCAAAAGCCTCCGCCGCGGCACCGGCCAGTGCCTCGCAATCAGCCAGGCTGGAGACATCAGCCCTGACTCCGGTGACCTCCGCGCCGTCCTTGCGCATGGTATCCACCGTCTGCTGCAAGACTTCCGGGTTAAGATCGGCAAGAACGACTTTCGCCCCGCTTGCCGCAAGGCCGCCCGCGATCGCCGCGCCATTTCCCATCGCCGCACCCGTGACCACGGCAATATCGCCGGTCAGCAGACCGTGAAATCTTTTCGGATCGAACATGGCAGACCCGGATTGATCTTCTTGCTCCATTTCCCGCCCCTTCCCGCTGCTTGAATGGAAAACGGTCCCTCATGCTTGCAGACGTTGTCGCAAACCGGGAACGTCGATCGGAACAGTCATGCGATTATTCCCGGCAGCTACAGATCGCTGCCAAGGAAGAAGAGCGCGCTAAACAATGCCAGCGCGCTCTCCGTGGATCATTTCATGCCATAGGTGGCAGGATCGATCTTGCCCAGAAGTTCCTTGGAGACAACTGCAATCACGGCTTCGTTGTCAGAACGATCGACACCGTTCAGAAGGCCGGTCCATTTCGCCTGGAGGTTGTTGTACTCATCCAGGAGCGCCTGGGCATCTGCCACGCCATCGCTGCTGCCCACGACATTTGCAATGAACTCCTTCTTGTAGTCGGCAAGGAGGTTAGCCAGATCCTCGTCCGGCTCCGTCACCGCAATTCCGCGTTCCTTGGCATCGGCGAAAGACGCCGTCACCTGCTTGGTCCATTCGTCATGGGTTGCGACGAGCGCACGCACCATTTCGTCCAGCATCAGCTTGCGGTTCTCTTCGCTGATCTTCGCCCAGCTATCCTTCCGGAACACCCACAGCGCGCCAGTCGAGCCCCCCATCTTGACGGTCGTGATATTCTTTACGACCTCGTTGAACGACGCGGAAACAAGGTTTGTCGGATCAGCCATGACGCAATCGATGTTGCCACGCTGCATGCCGCTGTAGACATCACCGATGGGGACGGACACCGCGGTGCCGCCGAGTTTCTCGGCCAGACCGGTGAAGGATGCACCGGCCGTCCGGAACCGCTTGCCTTTCGCCTCCTCGAGGTTCTTCACCTCGGTATTGCACATGAAGAGGTAAAGCGGGGTTACATAGGCACCGCCGAAGACGACGTTGTAGTTGTCGTATTCGGCAATCATGGTCGGGTTGGTGTAGCCGAGTTCGGTATAGGCGAGCGCAGCGGCGAGCGAATCCGTCGACGTGAAGTTCGCGCTGTTGATGAAGGTCTCAACAGGCAGTTCGGCCGGAGTATAGGCCGGATAGAGGAAGCCGATATCGGCAACGCCATCGCGAACGCCGGTCATCGTCGTCTTCGCAGGCAAAAGAGATCCGCTGTAGTACACCTCGACATTCACCTCGCCGTTGGTCTTCTCCCGAACACGGTCGAAGAAGTTCTTATAGGCGTGGATCGACTGGGCATACGTTGGCGGAAGCCACTGGCTGGCCGTGAAGTCCGTAGCATGGGCCACTCCGGACGCCGCCACGGCAAAGATGGTCGATGCAAGCAGTGCTTTCAGGTTCATGTTCGAGGTCTCCTCCTTGTTGAACATATTGGCGTGCGGTCTCTAATGGCTGGCTCCCGGCAGCCAGAGAGACAGAAATGGAAAGGCGATGATCAGGGCGAGCGTTACGAAATCGGCCAAGAGAAAGCCGAAAGTTCCGCGGAAGATCTGGCCAAGCGAAACCTCATCCCCCATCGCGCTTTTCACGACGAAGATGTTCAGGCCCATCGGCGGCGTCACCATTCCCATCTCGAGCAGCTTGACCGTGATGACGGCAAACCAGACCAGGTCGACGCCATAGCTTTTCAGGATCGGGGTGAGCACCGGCAGCGTGAGAAGCATGATTGACACCGGCTCCAGGAAGCATCCCATGATCAGGTAGAGCACCGTGATCGCCAGCATCAGGCCGAGCTCGGTATGAATGTAGGTGCCAACGAGTTCGGAGAAGACATTGGCCATGCCGGTCAGCCCGAGAAGCCGCTGAAAGAGCGCCGCGCCCACGACGATGATGAATATGGAAGCCGTACCTTTCGCCGTGCGCTGCAGGGCCTCGTCGAAGGCGGCCATCGTGAACGATCTGCGGATGATCGCCAGAATAATGGTGAGGGCGGCTCCAATGGCGCCGGCTTCCGTCGGGGTGAAGAGCCCGGCAAAGATGCCGCCGATGACGCAGACTATGATGAGCGGCAGGGGCCAAACGTCCCGAAACGCCTCCCGGCGCTCTTCCCGCGATATTGTTTCAACGACGCGCGGGGCCATCTCGGGGCTGATTTTCACCCGGATCGTGATGTAGATGATGAAGACGACCGCTGACAGGATCCCGGGAACGACACCGGCGAGGAACAGGCTGTTGATCGACTCCGACATCGTGATCCCGTAGACGATCATCAGGACCGACGGTGGAATGAGCGCGCCAAGCGTGCCGGCCGCGGCCACCGAGCCCGTAGCCAGTCCAGGATGATACTTCGCCTTCAGCATTTCCGGTACGGCAGTGCGCGAGAAGGCAGCAGCAGTCGCCACGCTCGAACCGCTGGCCGATGCGAATAGCGCGGCGGAGATCACCGTCGCGGACGCCAGGCCACCGGGCAACCATCCAAGCGTGATGCGCGCTGACCGGAAAAGATTTTTCGTCAGTTCCGACGATGCCGCCACGTAGCCCATCAGCAGGAACATCGGGATGGCAGAGAGATTCCAGTCTCCCACCATTTCAAATGGAACGGCCTTCAGCACACCGATGCCGGCATTCACACTGATGGCTGCCGATATCCCGCCAAAGGCCACGATGCCCATGGCAATGCCGACCGGGACGCGGATGGCCACCAGCAACAGAACAACGCCAATGCTCGCCGCGCCAATGAATTCACGGTCGCTCATGGTCAGACAGCTCCGGTCGAGTCATGGGGAGAAGGTGTCGTCCCGGAGAGCATCACGCGGAACGCTTCAACAAGCTTGGCGGCGGCGGCAACAGAGCCAAGGAAAAGGCCTAGTGGCATGAAGACGCGAGCCGGCCAGACCGGCACATCCCAGGTCCCGGTCACGAACTCTTTGATCTCGAAGGCTTCGACGGCGACCTTGAAATAGATCCAGCCAAGCAGCGCATAGAAACCGATAGCCAAGAGGTTCGCTGTAATATCGAACAGATCTTTTACGAGGTTCGGAACATTGTCGCGCAGAACATCTACGGCAATGTTCTCCTCCAGGAGCTGAAGCAGGGCCAGGGGCAGAAAGATGATCGCCACCATCAGGTAGGACGCGACGATCGTGTCGATGCCCGGAATGGCGACATTCGCGACAGCCCGCGACAGAACGTCGGCAACGACAAGCAAGAGCATCAGAATGATGCCAATCGTCGAAAGACGCACCATTGCCTTGCTCATCAGATCAATGGCTCTGAACATCCAAGATACCTCCATCGGACACAGGCCTGGCGGATTGTCCGGTTCGATATCGTTCAGCCGGCCTGTTCGCTTGACGCGAATTCCGGGGTCTTTGCCCCGCATTCTTCTGTTCACGCACTACCAAGATGAAGCAGAATGCAGCGCGGTTCTGTCCTCTCGCCAAATGACAAACGGCCCTGCCCCGGCCGCCTGTCGGCCCAGTCAGAGGCCGCCGTCGGCACGGTCAATCGCCCAGGATTGGCATTTCGCGCATGGCATCGCGCAGGCGGAGCATGTCCCAAGGGAGATGTTCGGCGATTGCCAGCCCCACGACATCGCAGGCACCAGCGACGTCCTGGAGCAGGCGCATAACCTGCTCGAGAGCCATCCTGCCTTGGGGAATGCCGTTCCAGGTGCCCGCAGGCACGGCCGGGTTGTTGAAAAGCAATGGCGTAAACCGTGCAGGATCCAGAACATCGAGATCAAAGTGAATGGCGAGATGCTTGATACCCTGAGCTTCGATCCAGTCGAGGATCGGCCGGCTGGATTGCGCCAGTTCGCTCGCAGGGACATTGCGCAGGCCTAAACGAGCGATGATTTCGCCTTCCGGCTCGGACCACTCCTGAAGACCTGCGTAGATCACTTTCCTCGGATCGAGCTTCAGCGGCACCTGCGCATCGAGATCCGGATCACCGACGCCCAGCAGCGCACCAAGGACGTGGGCATGTGAATGGGCAAAATGGCGAGGTCCGATGACGTCAGGATGGCAGTCGATCCAGAGGACGCCAAGATCTCCCCCGTAGCGCTCGTTCAGATAGGCGATCGGTACGAGATCGATCAGGCAGTCGCCTCCAAGCGCCGCAATCCGGTCAGGCGCGTGCTTGTCAATCAACGCCCTCGCGGCCTTTGCTTGCCGCACAACGGCGGAGCGCCCGACGATGCCATTCTCGTTCTCCAGAATGGCGCCATCCGCCGGATTGTCGACCGGCACGGTTTCTTCCGGGCCGGTGGCTCTCGGCGCCAGAAAGGACAGTAGCTCGGAGCCGAAGAAATAGGCCGGCTCATTGCCGCCCTGCCATTGCGGCATGTTTAATCGAAGGGTCTTTCTTTGCATCTGCGGCACTCCCGGCATTCGGATCAGGGAAAGACCTTGCGATGGGTAAGCGGCAGCATCACCATCGTGTCGAAGTCGATGAAATTCATGGAATCGACCTTCAAGGCCTCAATCGGCCATGCATCCGCCGCCTGCTGGGCCGTCTCGAAGGTGTAGATGGAGATCGCGTCGTATGCGGGTCCACTGTCTGGGACATACTCGTCACCAAGGCCCGGTTCGCGGATCGGGTAGTGATCGTAGGCGACGAGGCCCTTCTCCTTGAGAATATCGACCATCAAGGGACCATGCACGTCGCGGTAATAGGCGCGAAACTCATCAATGGACATTCCCGGGACACGCCGGAAGACATAGGCAACGGTATGCATGACAATCCTCCTGTTTTCCAAAGGCTAGTCCGGGCAAGACTTGACAGCTTGATCGCCTCGGCCAACGGCATTGCAGGCTTGGCCAATTTCATCACGGCGCCGGCCCCGGATGGTTGCGGAGCAACGGTGGGTGCTCAAACGCGCGGAGGCCGGATGCGGGCAATCAGCGGCGCGGTTTTAGCCGCAAAGCCGCCGCTCCTCGGCAAGAGCTGGTCAATTCCGCTTTATCAAAAGCGATATTGGGGACATAATATAAGTGTGGCGGCCGTTCGGGAGACGGCACCGCCAAGCTTTGTCGGAAGCAAAGCGTGGCGACGCCATTGGGAGGAAGAAAAAATATGAGTGCTCTATCGACGACGAGCGTCAAGCCGTCCGATGTCATTCCGTTCTGGACGGATGTCGTTTGCAAAACATACGTGCGGGTCGGCTGTGAGATTGATAACAATAGCCGATTCCGCGCAGGTGTCAGGACCGTCGATTTCGGCCGTACCCGGCTGAGCCGCGTGGCATCGACGCCGATCCGCTACGAGCGAACGACAGAGAACATCGCCGATTGCGGCAATGACGACTACCTCATCAAGTTGCTGACGGCGGGCCAAGCCCGAATCGAACAGCATGGACGATCCACGTTGATCGGACCTGGCGACCTCTGCCTTTTCGATACTGCGCGGCCATACAAGCTAGTCTTTCCCGACACATATCAGGCTGTCATGCTGAAGATCCCGCGCGCCGAACTGGATGCGCGACTGCCGGTCGCCGAGGATGTAGCGGCCATGCGCGTAGCGGCCGATGGACGGTACACGCGCCTGGCGGCAACCATGCTCTCGTCGTCGACCGATCTGATGGGCGATGAATCCACCTCCTCACCGCGCCTTGGCGCGAACCTGATTGACCTGATTGCCCTGGCATTTGACGCCTGTTTCAACGACCTGCAACCGAATGATAGCCGTTACAGCAAGATCGTTGTCCGGGCACAGGACATGATCATGCAAAACCTGTTCAATCCGGACTTCGATATTGCGAGCGTCCCGAAAGGAATCGGCGTCTCGTCCCGCACGTTGAACCGCGCGTTTGCACAACAGAATATCGCACCGGCGAAATGGATGTGGGGCAAGCGCCTGGAGGCGAGCCGCAGCCTTCTCGAGACGGGGCGGGCAGATTCCGTGTCCGATGCGGCCATGCGATGCGGCTTCAACGATTTCTCGCATTTCAGCCGTGCCTTCAAGGCCCGCTTCGGGGTTAATGCGAGTACCGTCTTCGGACGGTAATAAAAAAAGGCGCGGTTTTCCCGCGCCTTTTCGAGACTTGTATCCGGTGAGCGGTTCGCCTCAGCGGGCGACAAAACCGCCGTCGATTGACAGGATGGTACCGGTGACAAACGCCGACTTGCCCGAAAGCAGCCAGGCGATGCCTTCAGCCATGTCCTCGGGTTGACCCCAGCGGTTCATTGGATGGGCCGCAGCAGCATCGGCGTATTCCTGTGTGCCGCGCTTGATCATCAGGCCCTGGTCGGTGACCATCGGGGTCTCGGTGAAGCCCGGAGCGATCGCGTTGACACGAATGCCCTGTTCTGCGACTTCGAGCGCAGCAGCCTTGGTGGCGCCGGCAACGCCATGCTTGGCTGCCGAATAGGCGACGAAATTCGCTCCGGCCGTAAGGCCCCAGATGGAACAGGTGTTGACGATCGTGCCGCTACCAGCCGGGATCATCACCTTGAACTCGGCCTGCATACATGCGATCACGGCCATCAGGTCAATGGCAATGATCTGGCGCGCGGCGGCGAGATCATAATCGACAAGCGGCCCGATTGGCCCCGTAATGCCGGCGTTGTTGACTGCCATATCGAGGCCGCCGAACGCAGATACGGTCGCCTTGACTGCCGCTTCGATGTCGGAGTCGTTGGTCACATCGCACAGGATCGTTTCGGCACTGCCGCCAGCGCCCTCGATTTCCTTTTTGACCGAGGCCAGCTTCTCGGCATTCATGTCCGCCAGCATCACCCTGGCGCCACCCTGGGCAAGACGGAGCGCGGTCGCCCGGCCGATGCCGGAGGCAGCCCCCGTTACAAGGGCGGACTTGTTCGCAAATTCACTCATGGTTCAACTCTCTTCCTGTTTTTTCAGTTCAGAACGGGGCATCCAGAACGCCGTCCATGCGGCTCATGCGCCAGACACCATCGGTGTCCTTGACCACGTCAACGTCATACCAACCGCCCGAAACAGAACGGGAGACGCCGTTTTCAGCGGCAAGCAGGTTCAGGAAACAGCGGAACTTGGCGGTGGTTTCGGTCTGTTCGGAGAAGATGAAGTTGGACATGCAATGGCGGCGCTGGTCCGTCTGAGACTTGCGGATGCCCTCCAGTACCGAAACGATCTCGGCCCGGCCGTTCATCGGCCCCCAGGCGATATCGGTGCCCGTGACCTTGCCGCCGCTGGTGGCATTTTCGGTGAACGAATCCGCCAACAGGGCGAAATCCGCTTCGTCATAGCCGAAAGCGTATTTCGCTGTGACTTCCATGATGAGCTGACGGTCGGCTGCGTTATGTGACATTTTTGGTCTCCTCCATTTCAAGTCGTTCGCGCGCGTTCAAGCGGGCTGCAGTTGGTCAATCGTCGGAAAATCCGTGTAGTCGGCCTCGCCACGGGCATACCATCCGCCGCCGGGTGCCTCCGCGATCGGAGCCCCCTTGGCGATCCGCGCGACAAGGTCGGGGTTGGCAAAGAAACCACGGCCAAAGGAAATTGCCTGCACCCGCCCGGTGGCCAAAAGCTCGGCGCCCTGATCGATGGCAATCCCGCCATTGGCGATGATCGGGCCGGAGTAGTTGGGCCGCAGCACGTCGAGGATCTTGTCGAGGTCCGGGAAACCGAACCAGCCGTTCATGTCCGCGAAATGCACATAGGCGGCGCCAAGGCGTTCCATCTCGGCGGCAAGGTGGCCATAGATCGCCTCCGGATCCGACGGCCGCGAATTGTTGTAGGCGGCATAGGGCGAGAAGCGAATGCCGATCCTGCTCGCGGGCAGGTGTTCAGCGATGGCCTCGAATATCTCGACGATAAAGCGGGCTCGGTTCTCGACGCTGCCGCCGTATTGATCGTCGCGGACATTCAGGCGGTCACAGAGGAACTGATTGGGCAGGTAGCCGTTCGCGGCGTGGATCTCGACACCGTCGAAGCCAGCCTCGATGGCATTCTTTGCCGCCGTAGCATAGTCAGCGATGGTCTGCCGGATGTCGTCCAGCGTCATTGCGCGCGACGGCGTCGGCGCGATCTTGACGTAGGAACCATTCTCCAGTTTGGCGTAGGGGTCGATCATGCCGGGATCGTCGTTCACGCCGCTGGGCGAAAGCGGTTCCTTGCCTCCCATGATGTAGGTCGCACCCACGCGCCCGCAGTGCCAAAGCTGGCAGAAGATCAGCCCGCCTTCATCATGCACCGCTTCGGTTACAGGCTTCCAGGCCTCGACCTGTTCACGCGAATAGAGGCCGGGCGCCCGCTCGAAGCCGACGGCATTCTTGTTGACATAGGTGCCTTCACTGATGATCAGCCCGGCCGTGGCACGCTGGCGATAGTATTTTGCCATGATGTCGACCGGCACACCGTCTTCCGTCGCCCGGGCCCTGGTCAGAGGCGGCATGATGATACGGTTGGGCAACTCGAGATCGCCGATCTTGAGCGGATCGAAATAGGTTGTCATGATTTCCTCCCTGAAACGTATTTTGTCTCACCGTGCCGATTTCATACGGAACATCGAGAAATCCGCGGTGCGCAGGCCTACCGCCAGCACGATGGCAAGTGCCTGGACGAAAAGCTGAACAGCGTTCGACGCGCCCATCGACAGCACCATCTGACCAAGCTGCGTCATGAAGAGCGCGGCGATACCGCTGGCAACGACGCTGCCGCGCCCACCGGTAAATGGCGTGCCGCCCACAACGACTGCGGCAATGCCGGGAAGCAGGTAGTCGGCGCCTGCCGTGTGGGATGCATTGCCGATGTATCCGGCAAAAAGCATGCCCGCGACGGAAAAGCTGAGGCCTGCGGCTACGTAGGCGCCGACCTGGTAACGCTCCGCGTCTATTCCCGCAGAAGCCGCGGTTTCAGGATTGACGCCCACGGCGACGAAGCGGCGTCCATGTATTGTCCGCCGGGTGATTGTAGCAACGACAACGATGAAGAGCACGGCCAGCAACAGGCTGTAGGGCAACCCGGCGACGCGCTGGGTTGCGAATTCCTTGAGTGCCTGCGGAGCCGCAATTGGCGTCCCGTGCGAGATCTGTCGCACCAGCCCTGTCAGGACCGCTCCCATGGCGAGCGTGGTGACGATCGGCGTGATCGAAAGCCGTGTCACGAGCAGGCCGTTGCAAAGGCCGGCCAGCATCCCGCCTGCCAGGCCACCAAGCACGGCGAGGTAGAGTGGCCAGCCCCATGCTGAAAGCATCGACACCAACATGCCTCCGAGCGCGATCGACCCGGCAGCGGACATGTCGAGGCCCCTCTGCTGAATGACGAGCGTGTGGCCAACGGCCACGATCCCCAGCATCCCTGCAAAGGGAAGCATTGAGAGCAGCGCGCCCTTCGAAACAGACCCTGGTGCAACGACCCAGCTGATCAGGAACAGGAGGACCGTACCGATCCAGATCCATCCATATTCGCCGATGCGTTCTGTCAAGCTCGGCATCTTTTCACGGGTCCTGGATGTCAAATCGCTCATTTCATCCCCTCCGGATCAGTGGCTCGCGGCCATGCGGCGGCTGTGGGAATAGATTGCGACACCCAGGAGGATCATGATGCCCTGGAGGTAGAAGGTCCAAGCATCACTGAGCCGCAGGAATGTCGCCACAACATTGACCTGGTTCAGCATCAGCGCCCCGAACAGGGCACCGAGGAAGGTGCCGCGGCCGCCCGCCAGGCTGGCCCCGCCAATCACGACCGCCGCAATGCTGGCCAGCGTGTAGTTGATGCCGCTCTTTGGATCGCCAATGCCCACCTGGATCATTAGCGGGAAGGCCGCCAGCCCCGCGAAGAAGGAGCAGAGCAGGTAAGCGGCAAGACGGGTCCGGAAAGGTGAAATGCCGGCAACCCGGGCGGATTCGCGCCGCGAACCGAAGCCACGCAAGGCAATGCCTGCCCCGGTTCTCAGCAATCCGAATTCCAGAAACAGCGCGAGCGCGACCGCCACGAAGATCAGGACCGGAACGAAGCCGATTTTGGCCCCGACGACATTGTAGACACCGGGTCCGATCAGTCCGTCGGGCTGCGGCCGCAGCGTAAGCGAAACGGCCTGAACGGCAATGAAGGTTGCCAGCGTGGCGACCATCGCATGCATGCCGAGCTTTTCGGTCAAGAGGAAGTTCAGGAACCCGACACCAAGCGCGGCGGCAAGAACCATCACGATCCCGAGCAGCGCCATCGCCGGGCCTGCATCCTGCAGGAAGAAGAAAGATCCGACGACAACGCCCAACCCCATGACAGGGCCGACGGACAGATCGATCTCACCTATAAGAAGCACGAATTGCTGCCCGTAGGCGACCAGGGCGAGCGTTCCGACCAGAGCCAGCATGCCTGAGAAATTGCGTGCTGACAGATAGAAGGGACTGATCGAACTGGCATAGGCACCGACCGCCAGGATCGCCAGCCCGACGAGAACGATTGGCGCCCAATGGCCCGCCGCCCATTTCCAGAACCAGCCAATGCTCTTCTCGTAGCGATGACGTTCCGTGGTCGACGTAAGGACGGCCTCAGTGATGTTGTTTTCGACAACATCGTCGCCTTTCAACTCGCGCACGATCTGGCCACGCGAGAACACCATCACGCGGTCACACAGACCTGCGATCTCCGCTGCATCGGATGAAACGACGATGATTGTTGTTCCATTATTTGCGATTTCGCGAAGGATCCGGTAGATCTCGGCGCGAGCGCCGATGTCGACGCCTTGCGTCGGCTCGTCAATCAGCATGACCGCCGGTTCCGCGCCAACCACCGACGAGAGGATC
The DNA here is from genome assembly GCF_002727065.1 of Zhengella mangrovi. Taxonomy (GTDB): domain Bacteria; phylum Pseudomonadota; class Alphaproteobacteria; order Rhizobiales; family Rhizobiaceae; genus Zhengella; species Zhengella mangrovi. Next base: position 71,495 of record NZ_PDVP01000006.1, read on the forward strand.
AGCTTCTGCTGATTTCCGCCAGAAAGCGAACGGATCGGCGTCTCTATGCTGGGAGTTTTGACATTGTATCCGGCGACCGCGTCGCGGACCCGGCTGCGTTCCCGCTGCTCGCTGACAAGGCCGGAGACCGTATCCGTCTCGGTGGAACGGATCGAGAAGTTCTCTCGGACCGACAAGTCGGCAAGAATGCCTTCGTGGTGACGGTCACCGGGGAGGAAACCGATGCCGGCCTTTCGCGCCTGGCCCGGGGAGGCAACGGAAACAGCCTTTCCGTTGACCTCGACATTGCCAGAACCGGCGTTTCGGCCAGCTAGAGCCCGGAGGAATTCACGCTGCCCGTTGGCATCGATCCCCGCAAGACCAAGTATCTCGCCGTGGCGGACGGCCATGGAAACATCACGGAAACCGTCGCCAGAGAAGTTGCGGACCATGAGGACGGGCTTCGCATCAACGAGATTCCCGCCTTTTTCGGGGAATGGATGCTCGATCGCCGAACCGACGATCAGCTCGATGATCCGCCCCTCATCGAGCGTATCCATCGGATATGTGCCCTGCCCCTGACCATCCCGAAGGACCGTCACCCGTTCCGCGATCTCGCGGACTTCGCGGATTCGGTGAGAGATATAGACGACGGAAGCGCCGCCGGCCGTCAGTTCCCGGATTCTGGCAAAGAGCCGGCGAACGTCTTCTGCGCCCAGATGCTCGGTTGGCTCATCGAGGACGAGGATTCGCGGCTGCGCTGCCAGGGCCTTGGCGATCTCTGTGATGAACCGCTGCTCGGGATTGAGAGAAGACACCACGTCCTCCGGACCGAAAGACAGATCCGGGTTCCAGCGGTCCAGCGCCTGCCTTGCAAATGCTGCCATGCCGGAGACCTGGGGCCGCAGTTTGTGGGGCATTCCGAGAAAAATGTTCTCAGCCACCGTCAGGTCCGGCATCAAAGCCGGCTCCTGGTGGACAATGGCCAAGCCCAGTTCGCGCGCACCGTCAGGATCCCCCTTTATCGGCTTACCGCTAATAAAGACCTGTCCATCTGTCGGAGCCAACGCCCCCGACGCGATGGCCATGAGTGTGGATTTGCCGGCGCCATTCTCGCCGATGAGGCCATGAACCTCACCGCCGAGAACCGTGAAGGAAACGGCGTCCAAGGCTCGAACGCCTGGGAAATCCCTCGTAACCGAGTTGAGCTGGAGCATGGCTTTGCCCGCCATCCCGGCCGAGATGGATGAGAAGTGTTCGGTCATGGACGCCTGCGCCTTACTGCTTGAAGACGTCTTGCATCTGTTCGGGGCTGAGGAGGCCCGAAAGATCGGCGTCCAGCGGCGCAGCCGGATCGCACTTGGGGTCAACGCCTGCCGCGCTGTCGGCGAACACTGTCGCCACCATGCCCAGCGGATCGGAATCTTCCGTTCCCTGGTAGATCGCCATGCCCCGCCGCACCGCATGCCTCACCTGCGTCGTGGTGCCGTCAATCGTATAGTAGGGCCAAGCATTGCCGGCCTTCTTGGCATCCATGTACATGCAGTTGAGTTCGTTGTTCGACGCGAGGCTGACAACGGCCGGAACCTTGAGACCAGCCTGCTCGAATGCACGGATGACCGCGATGGTGACCGGGCCGAAGTCGGACATGATGGCGTCGATCTTGGGGTACTGGGCGATAACGCCGGCAGTCGCCTTCTGTGCATCGGCCGGGTTCCAGTTGGTCGCCACGTGCGTATCCTGGAGCAACTTGATGCCCGGACGCGACGCCGCTGCCTTCTTGATGCCATTCATGAAGTTGGCCGAGAACCCGTTGCCGGCGGGACCGGAGAAGTAGAGGACGTTCGCCTCGCCGACGTTCTTCTCTACCCAGCCAACCCACTTTTCAGAAGCGGCGTCGAAATCCTGGATGACGTTGGCCGAGTAATCGACGCCCGGGTTCCCGCCGAGATTGACGTTGTAGGGCACCGTGACCACGCCAGCCTGGGTCGCCGAGCGAATGGCGGGGATCATCGCCGGGCCGAAGTCCGGGAAAATCACCATCACGTTCACACCCTGGGCGGTCAGGCTGTTGATGTCCGAGTTCGTCTTTGCCGGATCGCCCGCACCGTCAGCGTAGAGGACTTCGGTGACGTTCTTGCAGGGCGAGAGTTCGTCCTTCATTTCAGCCAGAGCGGTCTTGCGCCAGGTATCGCCACCGAAGCCGTCGACCAGAGCAACGATGGTGGGCTTGTCGCCGCAGATCCCGGCCATGTCGGCACCGGTTCCCATCGGAATCGATCCTTCCTGCGCCGAGGCCGCGGACGCCATCATCAGCGTCGCGAGCGATACACCACCAAGCGCATTCAAAGTCTTGCGAATTACTTTCATGCTTTTCCTCCCAGAAAGACACGCGTTGATCGGCCAGGGCCACATGGTCCGCGCCACTGCCTCGAACAGGCGGCGGAGCATGAACCTTCTGTGATCCTGCATCCCGGGAAAGATGACACTCGCGATTGATTGCCACTTGCACGTCCTTGCCAGACATTTGACCGTCCCGGACAATTTTAAGCGCCCAGATCGTGCTTCGTGCGGTTTGGAGGTGGGACCGCAAAAAGAAATGCGCGGCGGAAGGCAACCTCCCGCAGCGCATCGGTCAATGACGCAGGCAATGACAACCGCACGTCCAGTCAGACTGCGGCTCGGCGAAACCCTTCTAGCCGTCGGCTGCCAGTTTCAAGGCCGCATCCAGGACTTCCGGATCGCCGATATGGTTGCAGAGGATGAGGACCAGGCGCGCATTCAGGGCGTCGCTCTGCTCTTTTGTCCTGCCCTCGTGGACCGCCAGCAACTTAGCGTAAAAGTCGTCCGGCCCGTCGATGTTCGGGTCTGTATTGAGAGTGCTCATCGGGTGCTCCTCCTCAAGCGCGTCCGGTTGCGATGTTCACGGCCTGTCTGATTGCCGCCTCGTCGAAACGCTCCCACCGTGCCGCCACGTGCTGATCGGGGCGCATGAGATAGACGGCGGAACCCGCGTCGCCCAGGTATCGATGGGCCAGTTCCGGATTGCCAGCCGCCGATAGCGCGACACGGGTGACCGAAATGCCATCGACATCGAGACTTTCCGGCGCATCGGCATCAATCGTCATCAGCTGGAACTCGCCGCCAAGGATTTCCAGCAGCCACTTGCCGTCCACTGGTGCATCGACCATCGAGGCTCCGACACGCGTCCGTTCAGGGCCGCCGACGACGGCATCTGGTCCGTTCAGCGACAATCCGTCATAGACGCAGGGAACGGAGAGCCGGCCGGAATTGACCAGCGGCCGGGCAAACTTCGCCTTGCCGGCCAGTGACAGCACCGCGTCCCGGAAGATCTTGCTGATTTCGGACTTGGGTGTGATGAAGTCGGTCGACCGCGTCGAGTTCAGGATGTTCTCGTCGGCACCGTGAACCCGCTCCTCGGTATAGGTGTCCAACAGGCTTTCCGGCGCCTTTCCATTGATGACCAGTCCGAGCTTCCAGCCAAGATTGTCGACGTCCTGCATCCCCGAATTCGCGCCGCGCGCACCGAAGGGGCTCACCTGGTGCGCGGCATCGCCGGCAAAGAAGATCCGGCCATGGCGGAATCGCTCCATTCGCTTGCACTGGAATGTGTAGATCGATGACCAGACCATGTCATAGGCGACATCGGGACCCAGGAAGGCATCGAGCCTGCGCCGGATGTTCTCTTCCTTGAGTTCTTCCTTGCGATCAACGTCCCAGCCGATCTGGAAGTCGACCCGCCAGACATCATCGGGCTGCTTGTGCAAGAGCGTCGACGCCCCTTGGCCATGGGTCGGCTCGAACCAGAACCAGCGTTCGGTCGGGAACTTCATGTCGCCCCTCATCTTGATGTCGGCGATGAGGAAGCTGTCCTGGAAGACCTTGCCGGTGAATTCCTCGCCCAGCATGGCTCGGACGGGCGAACTTGCGCCGTCACATGCAACAAGCCAGTCCGCCTCCACCTTGTACGGACCGTCCGGGGTCATCACGTCGAGGACGACATGGTCGCCCTTGTCGTCAACCGCATCGACACGGTTCTTGCCGCGCAATTCGATGGGTGCACCGGCGGCCTGCAGGGCACGCAGGCGTTCGATCATGTATTGCTCGAAATAGGGCTGCTGAAGATTGATAAACGCCGGATACTTGTGCCCCTCCTCCGGCAGGAGGTTGAACTCGAAGACCTTGTCGTCCTTGTGGAAGACCTTGCCAAGGTTCCAGACGACCCCCTTGTCGAGCATGGGCTCGCCACATCCGTAGCGGTCGGCGATTTCCAGGCATCGCTTTGCAAAGCAGATGGCGCGGCTGCCCATTCCGATGCCCTCATGGTCATCCAGAACCAGCACCGGAATTCCCTGCTCGCCAAGATCGAGCGCGGTCGCGATGCCGATTGGCCCGCCGCCGACGACCACCACCTTGTGGCGAACCGCCTCCGCCTTGTCCTGGTCGGGCGACTTTTCGTACGGATAGACCTTTTGCGCCAAGGTATATCTGTCCTGGAACATATCCTTCTCCTCCTCACGGCTGCCGGAGCCAAATCCGTCAAAACTGCAACAGTGTCACCCTGCCCCGCCTCTTGGCACAGCCGGTGTTTCAACGAGGACCGGTGATCCTGCCAAAAACACTTCGTTGCGTTTGCAATGACCTGTTTATTGTTGCATCTGTAACGAATGTCAATATCATTTCGTTTGCAACGAACGAAACCGGGACAACGGGAATGAAAAGTTTCGATCTGGCCGACTACCTGCCCTACCGGCTCGCGGCCCTTTCAGAGCGGATCAGCCGCCGCCTGGCCCTGGAATACGGCCAGTCGCATGGTCTCTCGATGGCCGAATGGCGCGTCCTGGTCCACCTTTCCCGCCACAGCGAAGTTTCGGTGGGCGAGATCTGCACCTACGTGAACCTGGAAAAGCCCCGCGTCAGCCGGGCGGTCGCAAGGCTCGAGAGCGCGGGCCTCGTCAACAAGTACAATGCAAAGGACGATCACCGGCTGGTGGCGATCTCGCTGACCGACAAAGGCACTGACGCTCTCAAGGAGATCATCGCGGCAGCATTGGCATATGAAAAGCGACTGACCGCCGCCCTAACGCCGAAAGACATGGAAAGACTGCTCGAAATCGCAGAGAAACTGCACGGCGTTCTGGACAAGGATCCCCTCTCCATGCCGCGCCCGGAGATCGACCGGAACTGATGTCAGGCAATAGCGGGCCTATGTTGTCGATTGCTTTTCGATGAAAAGTAGATCAGGCATTTTGCAACGCAGGCCATATTCAGACGCGATCAAGGCTGTGGTTGCTTGTTGAGCTAGGTCGGGTGAGTAACCAGGATCGAGTCCGAACATCCCGCTCGATGTTTAGACTCGATGGTCCACCAGTGGCAAAGCCTATGCTTGCCGAGAACCGAGAGAGATGAACGCGGCGACAATCATCTGGAACTGTTAGCTGTTAGAAAATCAAGAGAACGCAATTCAGTTACGACGTCCGCGGCCTCAATTTTCTTAGATAATTGCTCAATGGTTCGGATGGCGTCAATTTAATGGACGGCCGGAATATAGTCATCCGCTGTCAAGCGGAGCCAGTTTTCAAATCAGGTGTGCTCGCATTCTTTCTGGCATCTGCTTTGCGCCGCCAACTTGGATATACAGGAGGCAACGGCCCGTACCTAAGAGCGGACGTCGCTTGCAAAGAGGCCCTGTCGCCCATGCGCAATAAGCGCACTACAGACTTCGTCATTTCAACCATCTTGCTGCTGTGTCGAACAGAGGAATTCTTTAAAAAGGGGCGCAGATCGGGGCGCGGTCGGCGTGAAGTCGTATGTTCATGGGCAAAAGCTAGGTTGGATTGAATTCGAATGGGCGCAGAGCGAAAACAACTTTCAACTGAAGTAAGACGGGCAATATGGGAGGTGTGGGAAAAGAAGTCAGCTTATACCGGCGAGCCCGTGACGTGGACTCAGTTACACGTCGATCACGTTATTCCGATTACTAAGCCGGAGCTACTGGAAGCGCTTAAGGCCAAGAGGCTAGTCCCAGCCGATTTTGATATCAACGGCTTCGAGAACCTGTTGCCATCCATTAGCTTTCAAAATCAGGGCAAATCCGCCAAGCAGATGGGAGAACCCGCATTAGTCTACTATCTCGAGCTGGCCCGGCAGAAAAAGTCAGAAATTGTGAAGCGCCTAGCTGCACGACTCAAGTCGAATGATGAGATCAAGTCCTATCTCGCCCTGAAGGCAGCATCCGAGAAAAATGATGTCTCTCCGGAGGAAATGGTCAGTGTCTTCGCTCACCAGTTCGACGGCACTGTGACTTTGCGTATCACGCCGGAGATCGAAGGGACACAGTCCGCCACTGCCAATTCGTCTGTAGCCGCGACACTTATGGATAAGCCGTTTGCCCTGGGCCGCGGCACCGTTAGCGAAGTCATCTTACATTCCTCGAACGGCGATTCAGTCACCTGCAGGACAAGCAACGAGTTTATTCGTGCTCAAGAGTTGGGCTACTTCGCGCAAACGCAGACTGAGATGAAGATAGCCAGCATGGCCAATGAAACGACCGAAGCGTTGCGGGCCATCCGCGACTCGTCGTTCGCCGAGGAGTCCGCATTGCGTGAGCCAATCGTGAAGCTGAAGCATTTTGATCGCTGGTCGGCGGAATGGGTGACAGAAGGACTTTTCGAGCCAGAAGACGTGGAGGGAGCTATGGGCCTGCTAACCGTCGCAGATGTGGTGAACGCCGGCATCTGCGAAGTCGAAAGTCTTGGAGACCACGAAGTTAGATTCATCGTTCACAATGGCCTAGACGTGATGATGCGGGAATCTATGAGGGCCGATCTCGATGGCGATAGATGGGAAGAAATACTAGTGTTTCACTATCTATCGGCGGCTCGAGCAGGTGGTTCTTTCGGCCACGGACAAGCAGTCATGGCAAAGATCGAGGATGACGGGTTACTTCACATGAAGGTGTACCCACCATCCAAGACAACATAACCCGGGCTGAACAAAGTTCCGCTTTGGGCCAAATTCAGGCTGCAACGTTAGACCCGCTATGTCAGCTTTGAGTGTTGATTTTCGTGTAGGCGACTGTCTCCTCCCGGCCCCGAAGCGGCCCTTTGGAAATGCGCCCCCAAATCAGTCATTTGGGTCGACCGGGCAATATCGCGAAAGCTGTCGGCGGCGGAGATCGCTGTCACGTCTGTGATGGGGTGGGAAGGGGACTGGCAGCTTTTGGCTAGCCGGCTTATGGAAGCAGACATGCACTCAAAGCGGACTGTAGCCTTGCGCCCCGTTGCAGGCATTCAGTAATGCGCTTGATTGGCCCGCAAAACGATCGTCACTCGCTGGACGGGTGCTAAATGCTTCTAATTTGTGCTTTTCGTTAATTGTTGATGCTAGCTGCTTGGACTAGTTCTAGGTGCCGGCAGACAGTCACCCAGATTACCGACCGATCAATCAGGCTTGAACTGGCACGATAAAACTAGGCATGCTTGCATGCCAAACATACGGGAGACGTAGGATTGTCTGACAAAAAGTCGCGAGATCTGCTCTCGGACAAACGCTTTGACGTGGAACACGCACTCAATATGCATGCGGCAAGCTTCTTTTACATGCCTGCAGCCGGCATCTACGATCGCGAAAGGCTGGAACCTCACGCCGAGCTCATCGCCAAGTGCCATATTTACTTGATCGGCTTTGTGCCCCGTGTGAATTTTGTCAACGCAGCGCAGAAGGATAGAGATCTCGTCTTGACATACGAAATACTGGGGAAATCCTACGATCTAGTCTGGGAGCTTCCGCCAGAGGCGATGCTGCATCACGAGAACGGTCTCTGGTATGTGGGGGACGGCACAGGCCGGCGGTTCTTTCCTAACGAGGGAGCCTGCCTTCAGCGCCTCAACCATCAGTACGGGGTCATTAAGTTCCTGGTAAAATACATTGGCCAAGCCTACGGCCAAGACGGGTCCCGCAGTGCCTTAGACCGCCTTATCAAGCACGAGACGTTGCAGAAAATATCGCTCTTGGGAGCGCCAGAAGGCTACCGATTGGAACTCATTCTGCTCCAGGTCGAACCGGACAATCAGATCATCACGATCTTCAACCCTTTCGCTGAGAATAAGAAGGATGGCAGCGCCCGCATCGATCAGGGTCTGGAGAAGCTGTTCAACACCAGTGAGGAGGAGCGGGTGGCGCTTTATGAAGCGGCCATGATCCGGTACTTTTCGCCGGAATTTAATATGGAATACAAAAACAGCTTCCCCTCGACGACCCTGAAGATCTTACAGGATTGCTACGACAAGGATTTTTCAGCTGTCAGTGCCGAGCTCGTTCTCGATGACCTTCCAGTCACACTGTATTCTGAAGCTGTAACGCCTACTGACATGCATTTTGCCTTTCACGATCTACACACCGACGAAGCCCGAAAAGTTTTCTTCGCCATGTAGCTGTGAATTGACGGTGCACCCATTCTAGCCGGCAGCATCGACATAGATCTCCCGGCACCTCAACGAACGACCCGACTCCTGCTATAAGTTAAAAAAAATGCTGCTTTCGACCGCCGAAGATCTCGCCCTTTTCGTAGATGAACTCAAACGGGAGTCCGATCGGGGCCTTGCCCTTGTTGGAGTCGCTCTCATAGACGACAAGCTTGGGGACACCCTCAAAGCCTTTTTCCGCGAAGGGGCGCCGAACGGCCGCCTGGTTGACGATCCCAATGCGCCTCTCAGCACATTCTCGTCACGCGCGGACGCCTGCTACGCCCTTGGCCTCATTGATCACTTTGAGTTTGCTGAAATTGGCCTGCTACGCAAAGTGCGTAACGAGTTCGCCCATGCAAAGCACGGCCTCTCGTTCCAATCACCGAGGGTTCAGGGCCTTTGCTCAAGCCTGAAGGCAGACCTGCCGCAGGATGCAGGCTACCCCCTTACCGAACCGCGATTCCGATACACCAATTCCGTGGTGGCGATGGCGCTGCGGCTTTACCACCGGCCGGATTGGGTCGCCTTGGAGCGGCGCACCTCAAAGGGCTACTTCCCGCAAGGGGAGACAACTTGGCGATCTTTTGCCCAGAATCCTCCACCCAATGGGCGGCCTTTCTTGGCCATCGGCAAAGCAAAACCTGAGCGATAGCGGCGGAATTTAGCCCGACTGAAGCGTCTTTATCGATGTCCACCCTCCCCACCCCCGATCATGTATGAAGTCAGTCCCTTACAAACGTCTGCTTTCGGGAAGCCGCCCCAGACTTTGGAATGTCTGACATGGGGTCGGACGCGGCCATGTGGGTCGCTCATACTCTATGGCAGCTATTTCCTCCGGGCCTCCAGAGCCGGACAGTCCGCTCACGGCCCCCGAAGCGTCCTCTCGGGAATGCGCGCGCCAACCTGTTCCTTCAAGCTCATTGCATCGAGTTCGAAAGCGGCCCTAAGCGGAGAGCGTTAGGGCGCCGAGAACGGGCAAAGACCTGACTATTGATGGGCCGTACCGCCCCATAGCCTACGTATGACCGCAAGATCGATATTGGAAGATCGGGTGCAAAGTCGACCCTCCGGCATGGGCTGGCCATCGTCGCGAAGTTGCCTGCAGGGTTCCTCGCATCTTAGTTTATCAAATGCGATCGCTCCTGCAGCGACCGATCAACGGTCCTCTGAGTTCCGTCTCAGGCCTTGTATTATTGATCAATTGTCCCGGAAATCAGCCAGACCTAGACTGGCAAATAGAGGCAAACGTCGTGGGAGGAGGATGTCATGCTCGACAATGCGCTGCTGGTACGCCCCGACGGCGAAGCCATCGATCACGGACATGCCAGCCGTTCGCGCGACTGGGACGAGGTCCAGGACTTCTGCCGCAAGGTCTACATGCCTTACCGAGTCCGCCCGATCGAACAGTTCTCACTGCCGGATGCGACCCTAATCTCGTCAAGGGTCGGGCGAGTGATGTTGACCCGCTTTTCCTACGGCGTGCCCATCCACCTTGATGAATTCGACCCCGGGGCGGGAAATGTTCTCGTTCTCAACACGCTGCGGGGATCGTTGCGCCATAAGCAGGGCGAGACCACCGATACGGAGACAGCCGCTGGAGACAGTTTTGTTGTCGATTGCTCGCGCACCGACTACTGGCTCGACGGCGACCGGGATCACATGCAACTGAACCTGACCATTCCGCACGACGTCCTGGCGGAAACGGCGGAGCGCTGGTTCGGCTTCGTTCCGGACGATGCCTTGTGGACACGGCGGATCCGGTTTGGCGGCGCGTCATCCCGTTGGATGGTGCTGCTCGACTATGTAACCCGAACGTTGACCGCAGACCTGCCGCTGCCTCCGCAGGGGGCGATCGGGCGTCATTTGGAAGAGATGATCTGCCTCGACCTGCTGCGCGAATGGTCGGCCGGCGCAGGTTTCCGGCTTGACCATGGCGGGCGTGCGGCCGCGCCCTATTACGTCCGCCAGGCCGAGGCCATTCTGGAGGCCGAAGCACGGAAAGGGCCGACCATCGCCGATGTTGCCAGCCGGGTCGGCGTTTCCGGACGCACGCTGAACGAGGGCTTCCGGCGTTTCAGGGGGCGCAGCCCGCGAGACTTTCTTGCCGCACGTCGGCTGGACGGATTCCGGGAGGACCTCCTCATTTCGCCACCTGATATCAACATCGCCCAAATCGCTGCAGCCTGGGGCTATGTTAGTTTCGGCCCCCTGGCGGTGCGTTACCGAGCCCGCTTCGGCGAAAAACCCTCGGACACGCGCAAGCGCTCGCTACATTGAACAAGGCCTGACATTCAGCGACATTTGCTTCCGCTGGCTGACAGACGGAGTTTTGCATCGCCAGTAGCCTTCCTGGATCGTTCACATCTGGGAGGAGACGATGACCACACTGAAATCCGAATGCGACGCCGTCTTGGATAACGTCACCCGTAGCACCCCCCGCGTACCGGGTGTTGTCGCGATGGTCACGGACAGGGCCGGGGACATCTACGCCGGTTCAGCGGGCGAACGCCGTCTCGGCGGCTCGCCGATGGACGCCGATACCGTTTTCGCCATCTTTTCGACCACCAAGGCAATCACCGGTACAACCGCGCTGCAATGCCTGGAGGATGGTTTGCTGGATCTTGACGCCCCGGCGAAGGAATACGCGCCGGCCATTGGCAACCTGAAAGTGATCGACGGCTTCGACGCAGCCGGCCAGCCGCGGCTCCGAGCGCCGAAATCCGATGTCACGACGCGCCAGTTGCTGCTTCATGTCGGAGGGTTCGGATATGATTTCTTCAACAGCACATATTGCCGACTTGCCGAAGAGCACGGTCAGCCTTCTGTCGTTTCAGGCACCCGGGCAGCGATCGAGACGCCACTGCTTTTCGATCCCGGCGAGCGGTGGGAGTATGGCACCAATATCGACTGGGTCGGTCAAGTCGTCGAGGGCATCCGCGGCAAGCGGCTGGGCGACGTCATGAAAGAGCGCGTCTTCGATCCGCTCGGCATGGTCGAGACTGCCTTCACCCGAACCACGGACATGAAAGCGCGCACTGCCACGATCCATGCCCGTGGCGCGGACGGCAGCCTGACCCCCATGGATGAGTTCGCGCTTCCCGACAATCCGGAAGTCGATATGGGGGGGCATGGTCTCTACGGCACCGTTCGGGACTACATGAAATTTATCCGGATGTGGCTGAATGACGGGTCCGGCCCAAGTGGCCGTGTGCTGAAGCCGGAGACCGTCGCCATGGCCGTGAAGGGTGGGCTGATCAAGCCGAAACAGCAGGTGACCATGCTTCCGGGCATCATTCCGGCTCTTTCGAATGACGCGGAATTCTTCCCCGGCGTGGAAAAGGACTGGTCGCTCACATTCATGGTCAATGACGCCGAAGCGCCAACAGGACGGCCGGCCGGAGCGATCGGGTGGGCGGGCCTCGCCAATTCCTTCTACTGGATCGACCGGCAGACTGGCATCGGCGGCTACTGGGCAACGCAGATCCTGCCGTTTGGTGACCCCGTCTCGTTCCCTGGCTACTTGGATTTCGAGTCAGCGGTCTACAGGGCGCAGTCGAGATCCCGCGCGGCGTGATACCCTGGACTGCCGGAGCAGCCCGGCATCGGCAGTCCGCTTGTTTCACCGGGATCCCAATTTCCTGCGAAGATGTGGCATCGGTCCAGCGTGCCGCCATGCATGCCACGGGACAGGCCCGTGGGGGCAATTTCAAATCGCCCAAACCCATGATGGAAGCGACCGAAGGAGCGGCGTGGCGAAAGTCGGCGGCGCGCTGAACCTGCCGTTCACATGGCATCGAGATAGGTGACGGAAAATGGCTTGTTTGTGAAAAGCAAGACAGTGACAGCCTGCTCGGCCGTGGCGCCATGCTCTCCTTCGCACCCCTCGGGATACCACACCATGTCGCCAGGTCCGAAGAGGCCGGCCTGGGTGTGCAACTCGCCTTCTATCACCAGAAGCCCATGAGCGCAGGGATGCGAATGTCGGGGCGTGATGGTACCCGCCGGATAACGGACATAGATCGCCTCCATTCCGGTCTCCGGGTCTTTCAGAACACGCGCGGTTTCATACATCCGCCCGGTGACCGGGTTTTCGCGGCGAACAAATGAAATTTCATTCAGTCGAAAAGTCTGCATGTCTGAACCGGTCATGTTCCCTCACAGAGTTAGATCGGCTGGAATTTATCGACGAGTACAAGTTTCTCGGCCATCCGAGGATTGCAGGCCACAGCCCGACTCTCTGCGAAACAGGTCTTGTCAGCTCAAGACGGCTTGACCTTGCTTCGGCGAGATCGCTGCGTAACGGCGCGGTCGCCCTACACTATAGGCGCGCCCCCTGATGGAACGATGTAGTGCATAAATCTTGATTTGTGCACTCACCGGAAACGAAACCGGGCCGCACATGTGGTCTGTGTCAATATGCGTATTGACAGGGAAGTACCGGTAAGCGGTCAGTCAACTTTCGGCCCCATTTCAACCAATCGTTTCGAGTGCCACGAATATTGGCTCTCCGAACCTAGCTACCATCTGAACGCTTTAGATTGCACTGAATTGTGTTGGAAGTCTCATGTTCGAAGGCTGCCGGGAAACTGCCGGGAAACTACACGTATCTGCCGGGATACAGACGAACGAGACACACGAAAATGAAATTTAAATGATTGAGTTTTATATATTTTTATTTATTCCTACCTCGTTTACACCGAGGATGTCGGGAGTTCGAGTCTCTCACCGCCCACCATTCCAGACGATTGATTTCGCCAGGTTGTGAAAACCCGGAAGACTTATGCCCAGCGGTGTTTGCGGACGCCAAACCGGGGGCCACTTTCGCTGGAATTGCTTATCCCCTCGCAATTCCGGACGCCAAACCGGGGGCCACTTTCGCTGGAATTGCTTTTTCCCCGCCGCAATTCCGGACGCGAAACCGGGGGCCACTTTCGCTGGAATTGCTTTTTCCCCGCCGCAATTCCGGACGCGAAACCGGGGGCCACTTTCGCTGGAATTGCTTCAGGCACCGACCGCGAGGTCCGGGTTGAGGCGGAACGGCAGGGTCCGGAAATGCCTGCGGGTCGTGCTCTCGTCGATCTCCACGCTGCGCTCGGGGTCCCGGTCGATGCCGTGCTCCAGCAAGGCCTTGAGCACCATGAAGATGGTGCCGAACTCGGTTTCCTCGTCGCTCTTGTTCGCATCGGTGATCTGGACGCCGACGGCCAGCATCTTGCCGAGGCAGGAATGGGCGCCGGCGCCGAAGGAGAGGCCATGGAGCGGCACACGCCTTTCGGTCTCGCGCAACGGGTTGAAGGATTCGGCATCGGCGCCGAACAGGTCCGGGTTGCGGTTCGCCTTCGTCAGGTCCACCGTCACGTAGTCGTCGGCCGCCGCGTCCTGACCGTCCGGCAGGTGCATCGGGCAGAGGGCCCGCCGCTTGGTGATCGGGCTCGCCGGATGAAGCCGGACCGATTCCCAGATGAATTTCTGCATCAGGACCGGGTCCTCGACGAGGCGCCTGCGGTCCTCCGGATGCCTGTCCAGCCAGTCCAGCACCTCGTTGACCGTGTTCATGAGAACGTTGGCCGTGGTGAAGGCGCCGGCCAGGATGAAGAAGGCGGCGTCCTTGACCCGCTCGTCGTAGGACAGTTCGCTGTCATCGGGGTAGCGCCGCACCTGCGCGGTGATCGCATCGTTGGGCAGGTCCTTCTCGTCGAGCTCGCCGGCCTCGAAGCGCGCCACCAGCGCCCGGCGCCGCGCCAGCGAGGGCTCGAAGAACTCGATGCGGAAGGTCTCCAGCGCTTCCTCCAGTTCGGCCATCAGCCGGTGCCGGTCGGCCGGGTTGGTCAGCTGCCCCATGGTCGGAGCATGGCCGAGCTTGCCGATGAGGGCCAGCAGGCGGTCGGTGTCGGCCTCGGTGTGAGCGCGGTCGATGCCGGCGCTGTCGGCCACCAGGTTGACGAGCACCCGGTAGGCAAAGGCGGTCATGTCGCCCTTGCCGCTTTCGATGACCGGCTGCATGGTCTCGGCCAGGGCCGCGGGAAAGACGTGGTTCTGGTAGTGGCGGAAGAAGGAGCGGTTGAACACGCCCATGAACAGCCGCTTCTTCTCCACGTGCTCCTTGCCGTGCAGGCAGACCACGGTGCGCGGCAGGAAAAGCGTGTCGGCGTCGTAGAGCGCCTGGTGCAGATCGGGGATGCGCAAGGTGGCTTCGCCGTCGCGATAGGTCGTGATGAAATGTTCCATGGCGTTGGTCCTCCGCAGGCGATCACTCTTCCGGTGCAAGCTCGACCTCGAGCCCGTCGATGGCCGGCACGACCTCGACCTGGCAGGCCAGGCGCGATGCGTCGGGGTCGAAATGGACGAGCATGTCCAGCATGGCCAGTTCGAAGTCCTGGCGGGGCGGAAGCCGGTCACGCCATGCTTCCGCAACCCTGACATGGCACGTGCCGCAGGTGGCGCTGCCACCGCATGCGCCTTCGACCGGCAGGCCGGCATCATCGCGCAGGGCGAACATCAGCGGTCCGCCGACCGGGATCCGGTGTTCCCTGCGCTCCCCCTTGCGGTCCGTGACCGTGACCGTGATCGCCTCGCCCATCAGTGCAGTTCCTCCACGATGAGCGGTTCCGGTTCCCGCTCCGACCCGAACGCCACGGCGCGGGTCAGGCGCGAGCCCATCGAGGCCAGCCGCCAGCCGGGAATGGCCTTGCGCCTGGGTGGCGGCGAGAGGTCCTTTTCCACGCCCGCGATCATCACGGTCCTGATGTTGTCGGGATCGCCGAGGCTCGGAATGTTCTCCTCGACCCGGCCCTTCACGCAGATGATGTCGGCCTGGTAGCCGGGCGCGATCACGCCGGTGAGGCCGTCCATCTTCAGCGCGAAGGCGCCCTTCTGGGTGGCACACTGGATGGCCTCCAGCGGCGACAGGCCGAAATAGGTCATGAAGACTTCCATCTCGCGGTAGTGCCAGTCGCCATAGGGCACCATGGAGAAGCCGGCTTCCGAGCCGGTCAGCAGGGGCACGCCGGCCTTGTGGGCGGCGGTCATCGTCTCCACCGAATCGGTCAGTTCCCGCTCGAAGATCTTCATCAGGTCCGCCGACGTGCCAAGCTTGTGGCCGAAGTCCACCATGTTGGCCTGGAAGGTGAGCGCAGGCGCGATCGGGATCTTGCGGTCGACGATCTCGGCGAGCGCCTTGTCGTCCATCGCCGTGCCATGAAAGATCAGGTCGAAGCCGGCGATGGCCGCCTTGCGCGTCGCCTCGGCGCCGCGGCAATGCCCCATGACCGGCGTTTCGAGCGCATGGGCCGTGTCGCAGATGAGTTTCAGCTCGTCCAGGGTCCAGACGCACATCTCGCCCTTGTGGGCCTGCCGGGGAATGATCCCGGTCACGTGGACCTTGATCCAGTCGGCGCCGACCTTCACCTGGCGCCTCACCTCGCGGACGATCTCGTCCTTCGAGTTGACGGCCATGTAATAGCCGGTGGTGCCCTCGTCGTTGATGAGGCGGCCGGCGGTGCCGCCGACGCCGGTGATCAGCGCATAGGACCCGCAGGACATGCGCGGCCCCTCGACTATGTTCGCCTCGATGGCGTCGCGCAGGTCGATCATGTTCTCGAAGGTCGAGTCCGGATCCAGCATGCCGGTGACGCCGGCGCGCAGCAGCTTGCGCGCATTGTAGCTGGCGACCAGCGCCGACAGCGCGTTGCGGCGCTGGTGGAAGATCTCTGCGTTGGAGCCGGCATTGTCGAAGGCGAGATGGCAATGGGCATCGATCAGGCCCGGCATGACCGTCTGGCCGGTGGCGTCGATGCGCCTGAGGTCAGGAATGGCCGCCGCTTCCCGGTCGGCCGCATCCCCCACCGCCGCGATGGTGCCGCCGCGAACGAGCACGGAACCCGCAAATGCCGCCCGCCCCGTTCCGTCGATGATGCGGCCGTTCTCGATGATGCAATCCGTCATGGCAAATCCTCATGTCCTGACCCGCAGCAGCCTGCGGGCATTGTCGGCCAGTTTCGGCGGCGGCCGGTGGGAGGCCAGGTCATCCGGCGCGTCCCATCCGGCGAAATTGGTGCCGAACACCAGCCGGTCGTCGCCCACCAGCCCGGTCAGCAGGGCGAGCGAGTTCGCGTTGTTGAGATGGTTGTCGAGCCAGAGCCGCGCGAGGCGGGCCTCGAAGGCGCCGTCCTGGCGGAGGTGGGCCGGCGACCAGGGCCGCTTGCGTGCCGCCATCGCCATGCGGCCGAACAGGTAGCCGGTCGACCCGCCGCCGTGGCTCAGGCAGATATCGAGTCCGGGGTGCCGGTCGAGTACTCCGCCGTAGATGAGGCGGGCGACGGCCAGCGTCTCCTGCGCCGCGAAGCCGACGACGACGTCGAGATCGAAATCCTTCAGGTTGGGGTCACCCGCCGGACCGTCGATGCCGGCCGGCGAGGGATGCAGGAACAGCGGGACGTCGAGCCGGACATGGGCATCGTAGAGCGGGTCCATCACCGGATCGTCGAGCCGGTGCGGCATGTCCGTGCCGAAATAGCCGCCCAGCAGCCCCAGCGAGCCAACGGCGCGCTGCAGTTCCTCCACCGCGGCGGCCGGATCCTGGACCGGGAGCGCGGCGAAGCCGGCCAGTCGGTCCGGGTGCCGGGCAACGAGGGCAGCCAGCGCGTCATTGTGCGCCTGGCAGAATCGGATCGCCAGCGGTGCCTCGACGAAATGGAGGAAGGTCAGCGGATTGGGCGACAGGACCTGGAAATCGATTCCCGCAGCGTCCATCCGGCCCAGGCGCAGGCCCACGTCCATGAAGGGGCTGCCCTGGTAACGCACGCCATCGAGGCGGTAGGAGCCGACCCGGAACCACGGCCTGTCGCTGTCCTGTTCGCCCAGCTCCGGGCCCAGCGCGCCGGCGGTCCCCATGGTTTCTGCCAGAACGGCATGTGCATGCACGTCGATGACGGCAGCGGTTTCGATGCCCAAGGCGGTCCTCCCAAAAACCGGTGATAATATTTTGCATTGAATATGATCGTTTTCGATATATCATGTCAATGTTCTGGACAGGAAGTTTTTTCCGGTAGTATGGAACGCGAGGGACCTGAAGCACTGTGGGGACGATTTGACCAGCAGCGGGAAGACACCGCCGTTCCCGGAGCGGCGCAGACTCGAGGATCGCGTTTCGTTCCTGACGCACAGGATCAACGCCCGCCTGGTGCAGATCTGCAACCCGGTCATCGCCCCCTATAACCTCGACCTCTATTCGTCCCGCATCATCGTGGCGCTGGCGGAGATGGAGGCGATGAAGGTCGGCGAACTGGTCGATCTGATGGCCCTTCCCCAGTCGACCATGTCGCACCAGCTCAAGCGCCTGGAGAAGGATGGCTACGTCCTGCGCACCCGGTCCGACACGGACAACCGGACCGTGGTCATCACGCTCACGGAGAAGGGCAAGAGCGTTGCCGAGACCTGCAACCGCCTGAGCGATCTCGTGCTGTCCTACGTGTCCAGCGAGTTGAGCCGCGAAGAGATCGAAACGCTGAGCGCCCTGCTGCAGCGGGTCTTTTCCAGCCTGCCGTCCGAAATCAGCGACCGTCTCTGACCCCTGCCCTGCGCTTCGCAAGCCCTGTGCCGACAGGAACAATCGTGACATAATATATTGTTGTAAATAGTTTCGATTTCGATATGATTGCTTTCGACAAATAATGCGGTTCCAGGCGATCCGGGTCTCGGCTTCGCTTCCGGAATTGCCAAAAAACAACGGGATAGAGCATCGGAGCGGTTCGTCTGAAGGCGAAGACGCTCGGGACCGCGGGAGGGAGGCCTGGCGTGTCGCAGCCGAAAATCATCACGCAATCGGACCAGATCCTTGCCGGCCTGCGGCATCCGAACCTGAGGCAGGCGCTCTATGACGAGGGCGCGGTCATCATGGACGGCACCCTGCTGACGCTGCACGGCGAGGCGCATCGCAAGCGCCGCCTGCTGGAGTTCCGGGTCTTTCGGCGCGATTTCTTCCACTGGTACGAGAAGACGGTCTTTCCCGCGACGCTCGACGCCACGATCGCGGCGGACATGGCGCTCGGGCGCACCGATCTCGTCGACCTGGGCTACCGGGTGACGATGAACCTGACCGCCGACTTCGCCGGGGTGGACCGTCCGGAACAGTCGGCGGCGGAGACCGCGCACCTTCTGCACCTGGTCGAGACCTTTTCGGCCGGCGCGACCATGGTCCATTCCACGCGGCCGAAAGACGAGGTCCGCGCCGAGGTGAAGGCGGCGATCGCCGACTTCGTTCCGCGCTTCCTGGAGCCTTCGGTGGCGCGACGCAAGGATCTCCTGGCGCAGGCGGAAGCGGGCAGGATCAGCGAGGAAGACCTGCCGCGCGACGTTCTGACCGTCATCCTGCAGAAGGGTGACCCGGCGGAATTCACGCCCGACCTGCTCACCCGCGAAATCGCCTTCTATCTCCAGGCCGGCGCCCATTCGACGGCCAATTCGACCATCCACGCGTTCCACGACATCCAGACCTGGGCCGGCGGCGACCATTCGCGGTGGGAGCGGTTGCAGGCCGATCCGCTGTTTTTCCAGCGTTGCGTTCACGAGAGCCTGCGGCTGCATCCGGCCAGCCCCGTCGCCTGGCGCCGGGCCACCTGCCCGATGTCGCTCGACGGTGCCGGCGACCTCGAAGACGGGGAGATGGTCGAGTTCCGCCTTGCCGAGGCCAACCGCAACCCGGACATCTTCGGACCGGATGCCGACCGGTTCAATCCGCTGCGCAGCGTGAAGGCGCCACACCAGATCTTCGGCCACACGTTCGGAACCGGAACCCATACCTGCCTCGGCCGCGACCTCGACGGCGGCGTGGTGGCCAAGGACGACACCGACCCGGCCACCCACCAGTTCGGCACGATCACCCTGTTCCTGCGCCACCTGTTCCGGTCCGGCGCGCGCCCCGATCCGGACGACGCACCGCGCATGGCCGAGCACACGGCCCGCCCGAACTGGGGCTACTACCCGATCGTTTTCGACACCAGCAAGGAGTGGACGGCGTGAGATCAGCCATCGTGACAGGCGGCAGCGGCGATATCGGCCTGGCTTGCGCGCGGCAACTGGCGCAGGACGGCTACAAGGTTGCCATCCTCGACCTGAACGAGAAGGCGGTCAACGACGCCGCCAGCCAGCACGGCTTCCATCCGCTGATTGCCGATGTCTGCGACGAGGCCGCGGTCGAGGCCGCGCTCGACCGGTTCGGCGAAACGCCGGACGTTCTCGTCAACAATGCCGGCATCGGCCGGTTCGCCCCGCTGGCCGAGATCGACCTGGCGGACTTCCGCAAAGTGGTCGAGGTCAACCTGATCGGCGCCTTCATCGTCGCGCGCGCGTCGGCTCGGCGCATGCTGAAGCGCGGGTCCGGTTCCATCGTCAACATCACCTCGATCAACGCGATCACGACCGGACCGGGTTCCGGCGGCTACCCTGCCGCCAAGGCCGGGCTGCACAAGCTGACCGAGATGATGGCACTGGAATGGGGACCGTCGGGCCTGCGGGTCAACGCCATCGCGCCCGGCTTCATCGACGCCGGCATTTCAACCCCTTTCTACGCCGATCCGGAGGTGCGCGCGCTGCGCGCCGGCGCCGTTCCCTCCAAGCGCCTCGGCCTGGCGGAAGACATTGCCAATGCCGTTTCCTTCCTCGCCAGCGACAAGGCCTCCTACATCAACGGGCATCATCTCGTCGTCGATGGCGGCGTCTCGGTCAGCCTCCTGACGCAACTGCCACGGGCGAAGCGGCCGGCATGAAGAACCTGATCCTGTCGGGAGGAATCTTCCACCCGTTCGACGAGACGTCCGCCAGCATTGCCCGCCATCTCGAAGCGGAGGGCATCTCCTCGCGCATCGCCGGCGTCGCCGAGGGATTCCGGCTGCTTGGCGATGAGGCGTTCGACCTCGTCACCGTCAACGCGCTGTCCTGGTCGATGACCCAGGCCGACAAGTATGAACCCTTCCGCGCGGCTTTCGCCTTCGATCCGCCGCCGGACGCCCGGGAAGCCATGACCCGCCACCTGGAGCGCGGCGGCGGGTTGCTCGGCCTCCACACCGCAGCGATCTGTTTCGACACCTGGCCGGAGTGGCCGGCGATGCTGGGGGCCGGCTGGGTCTGGGGGCAGTCGCACCACCCGGCGCCGGGCTATGTCGACGTCGACACGGGGACGCGGCAGTTCCGGATCTGGGACGAGCTCTATTGCGCCATGGTGCTCGCGCCGGAAACCGCGGTTCTCGCGACGGCCACCAGCGCCGACGTCGAAACAGCGCAACCGGTGATGACCGCCAGCGGCCGCCGGGTCTACCTGTCGCTTGGCCACGACCTCACCGCGACGGAAAACGCCGGGTACCGCGATCTTCTGCTGCGGGGCGCCCGCATCGCGACGGGCCGGGAACAGGAGCGATAGAATGCAGGATGTCTCGAGCATGTCCTTCCTCGTGACCGGGGGCGGAACCGGACTTGGCGCCGGCATCGCCCGCCACCTGGCCGGCCAGGGGGCGAAGGTGACGATCTCCGGCCGCCGGGCCGGGAAACTGGAAGCCGTCGCCGGCGAAATCGGGCCCGGCTGTGCCATCGTCCAGGGCGACGTGGCCGACGCCGACGACCGGCGCCGCATGGTCGAGGCCGCCGTGGCGCACGGCGGTGGGCTGCAGGGACTGGTCAACACCGCCGGCAACATTCTGCGCGGGCCGATCACCGACCTCGCCGCCGAGGACATCGCGCGGCTCATGAACACGAATGTCGTGGCGGGCATGGCGCTGACGGGACTCGCCGTTCCGCACCTCGAACGCGACGGCGGCGCGGTGCTCTTCATCGGCTCTGTCCACACCCGGCGCGCCTATCCCGGCGCCTCACCCTATGCCGCATCCAAGGGCGCAGTGGAGGTGCTGAGCCGCGTCCTTGCAGCCGAGCTCGGGCCGCGCGGCATCCGCGTCAACTGCCTGATCCCCGGCGCCGTTCCGACCGAGATCAACGTCCGCGCCGGCATCGCCAAGGATTTCGGGGAGAACCTCGCCCGGCTGAAATCGATGGAGGACGATCACCCGCTGGGCCGCATCGGCACCCCGGAGGAGATTGCCGAAGCCGCGCATTATCTCCTCTGCGCCCAGTGGACGACCGGCACGTCGGTGGTCGTGGATGGCGGGCTGGCGCTCGGCGTCAGCTACAAGTGAAGGAGGCAGCGCGTTGATCGTCGAACAGAGAACCTACACCTTCCATCCCGGGGCTGTCCCGGTGTTCATGAAGACATACGAGGAAAGCGGTGCCCGCGCCCTTCAGCAGCGGATCCTCGGCAACCTCATCGGCTATTTCGTCACCGAGACCGGCCCGCTGAACCAGACCGTCCACCTGTGGGGCTATGCCTCGCTGGACGACCGGGCCGAACGCCGCGCCGCGCTGATGCGCGAACCGGTCTGGCGGTCTTTCCTCGCCGATATCCTGCCGCTGCTGCAGTCGCAGGAAAGCAAGGTCCTGCTGCCGACGGCCTTCTCGCCACTGGGCGGCGAGAATTGACACGGGAAGTCAATTACGCCAATTTCGATTATATCTATTTCGATCTACATGGACGCGGGAACAGGAAAGTCCGGGGATCAAGGGAGGGAAAATTGATCATGACCTGTCCGGTCAACGCCGGTGCGGACGCTTCGAGCACTCTGGTCGCGGCCTGCTGATGCTGGCGCAACAGCTTCTCAACGGCGTGGTTGTCAGCGGCGTCTACGCGCTGTTCGCGCTGGGTTTCACGCTCGTCTTCGGCATCCAGCGCATTCTCAACCTGGCGCATGGCGCGATCTTCATGACCGGCGCGATGGTGGCCTATTACACGGTTGCCGGCGGAGGCCCGCTGTGGCTCGGCTTCATCCTGGCGATCGTTGCCTCTGGCCTGCTCTCGGTGCTGGTGGAGCTTGTCTGCTTCCGGCGGTTGCGCAAGACCGGCGACGAGGAGTTCGGCGGCATCATCTCCTCCATCGGCGCCGGGCTGGTGATCATGTCGATCGCCCAGCAGGTATCGATGACGCAGGTGCTGCGCTTTCCCTTCGAGACCTTCCCCGTCGTGATCTTCAAGTTCTGGGGCCTCAGGGTCTCGATGCTGCAATTGTTCATGGCCTCGGCGGCCATCATCCTCGTCATCATCCTCGGCTACTTCATCTACCGGACGTCGTTCGGGCGGCGGGTCCGCGCCGTCACCAACAACGAGCATGCGGCCATGCTGATGGGGATCAACCCCAACCGGATCTATTCCCAGACCTATTTCCTGGCCGGTGCGCTGGCCGGGGCCGCGGGGGTGCTCGTCGGCCTGGCTTTCAACTCGATCAATTTCGTGATGGGCGAGCCGTACCTGATGGCCGGCTTCGTCGTCATCATCCTCGGCGGGCTCGGCTCTATCCCCGGCGCGCTGCTGGCCAGCCTCGTGTTCGGGATGGGGCAGACGCTGACCATCGCCTACCTGCCCTCGGGCCTGACCGACACGGTCATCTTCGCGGTGCTGTTCCTGCTGCTGCTGTTCCGCCCGCACGGGCTGATGGGCAAGGAGGAAGCCGGCAACCTGAGGGGCCGCCGATGAGCCAGTTGATCGCGGGCTATCTTCCCCTCTTCGACCTCTACCTGCTGCACCTCGGCCTGGCGTTCAGCCAGTATATCGTGCTGCGGGCGGGCGTGTTCTCGCTGGCGAGCGCCGCGCTTGCCGGCATCGGCGCCTACACGGCGGGCATCTTCGCGGTGAAGCTTGGCGCCCATCCGCTCCTCGGGCTGACCGCCGGCACCCTGACGGGGATGCTGGCAGCGCTCTTCCTGTCCATTCCCCTCGCCCGCCTGCGCGGCGTCTACCAGGCCATCGCCACCGTCGCCTTCATCCAGATCGTCGTGTCGCTCAACATCTACTCGGAGGGTCTGACCGGGGGGGCGATGGGCCTCAACGGCATTCCGAAGTCGGTGGGAACCGGGTCATTGCTGATCGCCGCAGCCGCGGTCACCTACCTGGTCTGGGCGATCGAGCGCAACCGGCTGGGGCGCGCCTTCAACGCCATCCGGCAGGACGAGGCGGTGGCGGCGTCGCTCGGCATTTCCATCACCTGGCACCAGTCGCTCGCCTTCGCCATCTCCGGCGCGCTGGCCGGTCTGTTCGGCGGCCTGCAGGCCTACCATTCCTATGCTCTCGACCCCAACCAGTTCGGCTTCCACCTGCTCATCACCATCCTGTCCTACGTCATCCTTGGCGGCCGGAACTCGGTCCTGGGCCCGCTGATCGGGACGGCCATCCTCATCATCCTGCCGGAACTGGCCCGCCCGCTCGCCGCCAACCGCATGGTGATCTACGGCGCCATGCTGATCGTGGTCATCAACTACCTGCCCAAGGGCATTGCCGATACCGTGATCCAGCAGGTGCGCGACCGCCGCCTGCGCCTGTCCGGGGGCGCGTCATGAGCGTCCTGAAGCTGGACAATGTCTCGAAGCATTTCGGCGGCGTGATCGCGGCCGAAAAGGTCGATATCGAGGTTCCGGCGGGCCAGATCACCGGCCTCATCGGCCCCAACGGCGCGGGCAAGACCACCATCGTCAACATGATCACGGGGATGCTCCCGGTGACCGGCGGCACCATCAGCGTGGCCGGCAACGACATCACCCGCGCCGCTGCCCACGAGATCTGCCGGGCCGGGCTGGCGCGGACCTTCCAGAACATCCGCCTGCTGCCGGAAGCCAGCGTGATCGACAACATCATGGTCGGGTTTCACCGGCACGAGCATTCCTCGACCCTGGCTGCCCTGCTCGGCCTGGGGTCGGCGAACCGGGAAACACGGGACATGCGGGACCGCGCCATGGCGCTCCTCGACAGGTTCGGCATGGCGGGCCTTGCCGCCTACCCCGCCGGCGGCCTCTCCTACGGCCACCAGCGCAAGGTGGAGATGATGCGCGCCCTGGCCTCCGATCCGCAGTTCATCCTGCTCGACGAACCGATCGCCGGCATGAACGACGTGGAAAGCGACGCCCTGGCCGAGATCTTCCAGGGCTTCGCCGGAAGCGGCAAGGGCGTGCTGCTGATCGAGCACAACGTCCGTTTCGTGTCGCGCCTTTGCAACCGGGTCTACGTGCTCGACGGCGGCCGGCTGATCTGCGAGGGCACGCCGGAGCAGGTTCTCAACGATCCGGCGGTCATTACCGCCTACCTGGGAGGCTAGCCCGCATGTTCACCGTGGAGAACATCCAGGTCAGCTACAGCGGCATCCGCGCGCTCCGCGGCGTCTCCATCGAGGTCGCGGACGGCGAGACGGTCGCGCTCATCGGGCCGAACGGCGCGGGCAAATCCAGCCTGCTCAATACCGTTTCCGGCCTTGTCCGCCCGACGGCGGGCTCGGTCCGCTTCCAGGGCAGGGACCTGACGGGCAGCGCGCCCTGGACGGTGACACAAGCCGGCATCCTGCAGGTGCCCGAGGGCCGCCATGTCTTCTCGGAGATGTCGGTGCTGGAAAACCTGCTGATCGGCGAAACCGCCATGCACGGGCGCACGCCGACCCATGGCCTCGACGACATTTTCGCGCTGTTTCCCATCCTCGCGGAACGGCGCGAACAGCTCGCCGGGTCGCTCTCCGGCGGGCAGCAGCAGATGCTGGCCATCGCCCGCGGCCTGATGGGCGCACCAAGGCTGCTGCTGCTCGACGAACCCAGCCTCGGCCTGGCCCCGGTGATCATCGCCCAGGTTTTTTCGGCCCTGGCGGAACTGAAGAAACAGGGCCTGACCATCCTGCTGGTCGAGCAGAACGCGCACCTGGCGCTGTCGGCCTCGGACCGCACCTACGTCATCGAACAGGGCGTCCTCGTGAAATCCGGGAGAAGCGCCGACCTGCAGAACGATCCCGACATCACCGCATCCTATCTCGGCCAGGGTTGAGGCTGGCCGCAACACCGCGAAAGGGAGGAATGACCATGAGAAAACTGAAACTATCGTGCCTTGCCGCCACGGCGATCGCCCTGGCGACGCCCGTCCTGGCCGATGACGTCAAGGTCGGCGTCGTCGTCTCCACCACCCAGACCTACGCCTTCGTCGGCGTGCCTCTGGTCAACGGCATGAAGCTTGCCGCCGACGAGATCAGCGCCGGCAACGGCTGGGGCGGCAACAAGGTCGACATCGTCTACCAGGACAACCGCTCCGACAAGCAGGAGGCCATCGCGCTGATCACGCGGATGGCGGAATCGGAAAACGCCGACATCATCATCGGACCGATCGCGACCTCCGAGGCGATGGCGACCGGCCCGGTGGCCAACAGCCTGAAGATCCCGATGTTCACCACGGCGACGTCGCCCGCCGTGCTGGAGGCCGGCCCCTACATCTTCAAGTCGACCGAAACCGCCGATGCCTACCTGGCGCCGGTCGCCGAACAGGTCATTTCCATGGGACCGAAGTCCTGCTTCGTCGTGACCATCCGCGACAATGAAGGCTATGTGCGGCAACGAGACGTGTTCCGCGCCAGCCTGGAGAAGGCGGGCGTCAACATCGTCGGCGACGAGGGCATCCTGGCCGCCGACACCGACTTCACGGCCCTGTCGACCAAGATCGTTTCGGCAGAGCCGGACTGCCTGTTCGTGACCGCACCGCCGGAACAGGCCGCCAACATCATCATCCAGGCCAAGCAGGCCGGCCTCGAGCCCGACACCATCCTGGCGGGCGATTCCGGCGCCGGATCGCAGAAATTCATCGATGCCGGCGGTTCGGCCATCGAGGGAACGATCTTCCCGGCAAGCTTCGTGGCCGATTCGTCTGAAAGCGCGGCCGCCTTCGCGGCCAATTACCAGAAGGCCTACGGCAACGCGCCGGACCTCTGGGCGGCGACCGGCTACACGATGATGCAGACGGTGGCCAATGCCATCCGCAATGCCGGCAGCGACGTGACCCGCGACAGCCTGCGCGATGCCATGGCCGCGACCAAGGACATGCCGATCGTCATGGGCCAGGGCAAGCTCACCTTCGACGAGAACCGCATCCCGCACATGGGCGGCATAGCGATGATGATCAAGGACGGCGGCTGGGCCAAGCCCTGACCGGCGGACAACACGGCGCGCGCGGGGTCAGACATCCTCGCGCGCGACGCCTTCCAGGAGATTTCTGCCATGGATCTGGGCATCGGCGGACGGCACGCCATCGTGTGCGCCTCGAGCAAGGGACTGGGCCGCGCCTGCGCCACCGAACTGGCGCGCAACGGCGTCCTGGTGACGATCAACGGCACCAGCCGCGAACGGCTCGAGCAGGCGGCAAGCGACATCGAGCGGGAGACGGGCGCAAGCGTGACGCCTGTCGTCGGTGACGTCTCCACCCCCGAAGGCCGGGCCGCCCTCCTGGCGGCCTGCCCGGAGCCCGACATCCTCGTGAACAACAATGCCGGCCCGCCGCTGAAGGATTTCCGCGAGGTGGACCCGGACGCCATGCGCCGCGGGCTTGAGCAGAACATGATCGCGCCGATCGAGATGATCAAGCTGGTCATCGACGGCATGCAGGCGCGCAGGTTCGGCCGGATCGTCAACATCACCTCGGCCTCGGTGAAGATGCCGATCCTCGGTCTCGACCTGTCCAGCGGTGCCCGCGCCGGACTGACCGGGTTCCTCGCCGGCGTCGCGCGATCCGTCGTCAAGGACAACGTCACCATCAACTTCCTGCTGCCGGGCATGTTCGCCACCGACCGGCTGATGGACAGCCACGTGGTCTCCGCGCAGATGAAAGGCACGACGACGGAGGCCTACCGTGCGGCCATCCTCGCCACGCTGCCGGCGGGGCGGTTCGGCGAACCGTCGGAGTTCGGCCAGGCCTGCGCCTACCTGTGCAGCGCCGGTGCCGGCTACGTGACCGGGCAGAACCTCCTCATCGACGGCGGCTGGCACCCGTCCGCGTTCTGACCCGGCGGCCATCGCGTCCCGGCGATCGCACCGTCACCGTCCGCAGAGCGCGAACAGGGAGCCGCGCGAGGAGATGCCGAGTTTCTGGTAGGCGCGCTGGCGGTAGGTCACGACGCTCGTCGCGGCGATCCCCAGATCGGCGGCAATCGCCTCGGCTTTCCGGCCGGACAGGATGCCGAGGCACACGTCGCGTTCGCGCTCCGACAGGACGGCCAGCGGCAACGGGTAACCCGGCTCGGTACGGGCCTCGAAATGCGCCAGGGCCAGGCGGCCGATGATCGTCTCCAGCGGCCGCGGTGCCGCGATCCCGTCGCTTTCCGCATGGTAGAGGTTGACTGCCAGCCTGAGAGAGGGGCCGGCAGCGACCACGGCCGTCTTGCCGGCCAGCCCCGGCCGGTCATAGAACCGCGCGCGATAGTCGGCGGACATGTTCCCGGCGATGTCGCGGCTGTCGATACAGCGCAGGGACCCCGGCGCCATCCCGAGCGCGATGTCATGGACTGGATCCTGGCGGAACCAGCCACGCAGGTATTCCGCCCCGAGGCTGCGGCCCAGCGCCTGGGCGCGAAAATTGCGCGACAGAAGGCAGGCGGCCGCATCGGCGGCATAGCTGAAGACCATGACCTGCGCCGCCCCGGTCCTGCCGACGAGATCGACGAAGGCATCCGTCCAGCCGGCTTCGCCCTGGCTGGCAAGGCAGGCGTCGATGGCTTCCAGCAGCGTCCCGGTTGCGGTTTCCAAGCAGTGTCCTCCCAAAAACAGGACAGAATTCACAGGGCAGAGCCGTTATACGATGATCAGAGCACGGAGGAAGACTGTCATGCGTCCCGCAGGTCGAGGCGAGCTGGACTCGCTCTATTTCACCTATCCCCATTTCGCGCCACCGCATCGCCCGGCAGATGAACCCGAGCGGCCGGTCGCCATCGTCGGAGCGGGTCCCGTCGGCATGGTCGCCGCCCTGACGCTCGCCCATCACGGCGTGCGCAGCATCCTCCTGGACAACAAGGCCACGTTCAACGACGGCAGCCGGGCCATCTGCATTTCCCGGTCGAGTTTCCATATTCTCGACCACCTCGGCGTGGTTGCGCCATTTCTCGAGAAATCACTCGGCTGGACGCTGGGGCGCAGCTTCTACCGCGGGCAGCAGATCCTCGAGTTCGCCATGCCCGACAGCGGCGACGAGAAATTCCGCCCGATGTACAATCTCGAGCAGCAATATATCGAAGCCTTCCTGTGGGACGCCGTCTCCCGGTCCGGCCTGATCGAGACGCGCTGGCAGAGCGAGGTCACCGGTCTTGCCGAGGGTGACGGCCAGGTACGGCTTTCCGTTGCCGACCCGAACGGCACCTACACCCTGCCCGCGCAATGGGTGATCGCCACCGACGGCGCCCGGAGCACCATCCGCGGGCTGTGCGGGCTGCGGCTCAAGGGCGAGAATTACGAAGGGCGCTACGTGATTGCCGACGTGCAGATGGATCACGACTACCCGACGATCCGGCGTGCACTGTTCGACCCGGTGTCGCGGCCCGGCGGCACCGTCCTCATCCATCGCCAGCCCGACAACATCTGGCGTATCGACTACCAGTTGCGGGAGGATGAAAGCGCCGAGGAAGCGACGCGGGAAGAAAACGTGCGCGCAGCCGTTGCCAGCGTGCTGGCCGAAATCGGCCACCAGGGCGACTGGGATCTCGAATGGTGGAGCATCTATTCGGCCAACACGCTGCTGCTCGACGACTATCGCCAGGGACGGATCTTCTTTGCCGGCGACAGCGCCCATATCGTGCCGATTTTCGGCGTGCGCGGCCTGAACAACGGCATCGCCGACGGGCACAACATCGGCTGGAAACTCGCTTCCGTCATCCAGGGCATGGCCGGCGAGGCGCTTCTCGACAGCTATACGCCGGAGCGGCGGGGAGCGACCCTCGACGTCTTCGCCAATGCGAGCAAGAGCACCCGCTTCATGACGCCTCCCAGCAAGGGATGGCGGGTGATGCGCGATGCCGCGCTCTCGCTTGCGCTGACCCGCCCGAGCGCCGGCATGCTCGCCAATCCGCGGCAGATGACACCCTATACCTATGCGCAAAGCCCGGCGACGGCCGGCGACGACCCGGCATTCCCGGCCGGACCGGTGCCCGGCGCCATGATGCCGGACGCGGCGCTGGACGGCGGCTTCCTGTCCGACCGCCTCGGCGAAGCGTGGACGCTGATCCTGTTCGGCACGAACGACATGCCGGCCCTGCCCGGCATCACGCAGGTGGCGCTTCCCGCCGACGGACCGGCAGCAGACCGGTATGGCGCGGTGGATGGCACCGCCTACCTCGTGCGGCCCGACCTTCACATCGCCGCGCGCTGGCGGCATGCCCGCCCGGAAGCCGTGCGCAAGACCCTGACCGACATCCTCGCGCTGCAGGAGGAAGCCGCATGAGACGCGAACAGATCGAGACCATTTACGAGGCCCTCGCCGAGGCCATCGACGCCGTTGGAGCGGGACAGAGCGAGGTCTATCTCGCCAAGGTCGCGCTGGCCCTCGCGGAGACGCTCGACGATCCGGACCGGGCGCTCGCCGTGATTGCCGAGTGCAGGACCGGCCTTGCCGGGTGAAAGGCACAGGCCGGTCTCACTTGCGGCCAGGGCGCGGCGTCCTCGGGACCGGTCGGATCGGATGGCTGCTGGCGCGGGGTGCCTTTGATCGCGGTGACGGCCGGCGGCGCATCACGCCATGCCGGCGACCCGTGCAACGGGGCCTGACGGCCCTTCCCGACATGCGGCCGCGGCCTGTGCTGCAAAGACCTGCCCGATGCCGATCATGACCGGCCCTTCCAGACCCAGGGTCGTGGCACCGAGGGCAAGGTCCGCCAGGCGCCCGAACCAGCGGGCCTCCCCGGGGCGGCTGACCGAGGCGGCCATGACCACGGGCGTTTCACCGGAAAGCCCTGCCGCGACAAGACGCCGGGAAATCGCCGCCGCCATGCGGCCCCCCATGTAGAAGATCGTCGTCGTCGCCGGATCGGCGAGGCACTGCCAGTCGACCGTATCGGGCAGTTCGCCCTTGCGGCTGTGGCCGGTCACGAAACGGACCGACTGGGCGCAATCGCGATGGGTCAGGGAAATGCCGAGCGACGAGGCCATGGCCAGTGCCGAGGTTATGCCCGGCACGACGGTGACCGGGATGCCCTCGGCGTTGAGCCGCTCGATCTCCTCGCCGGCCCGCCCGAAGATCATCGGGTCGCCGCCCTTGAGGCGGACCACGTGGCGGCCCGACCTGGCGAGGCGCACCATCATGTCGTTGATGTCGTCCTGCCGGCAGCTTTCGCGCCCGCCGCGCTTGCCGACGAGCATCCGGTGCGCCGTCTCGCGCGCCAGTGCCAGGATCTCGTCCGACACCAGGTCGTCGAACAGGATCACGTCGGCGGACTGCAGTGCCTTGAGCGCCTTGACCGTCAGCAGGTCCGGATCGCCCGGTCCCGCACCGACCAGCGTCACCCGTCCAAGGTCACTCGGCTGCGGCAATCGTGTGGGCATGTATGATCTCCATGATTTCGGCCCGGCAGGAACCGCAACTGGTTCCCGCTGCCGTCCGTTTCCCGACGTCCTCGGCATCGCGGCAGCCGGCGCGCACGGCATCGGCGATCTGGTTGGCGCCGATCCCCATGCAGGAACAGACGATTGCGCCCTTGTCCGGCATGTCTGCCGGAGGCCGCCCGGCAAGAACGCGCCAGCGTTCCTGCGGCGTGCCGAACTCGGCCAGCAACTGCTGCACGGCGAAGCTGCGCGACAGCGCCGCAGGCGTGCGCGCCATGTACATGGCCGCGCTCATCCGGCTGCCGGAAAAGGTCGCCGCCCGCAGGATGCCCTGCGACTGATCGAGCGCGGTCAGGGTATCGTCGCCGGCCGGCAGCGCGAGGTGGCCGTGCAGGAACCGGACCAGGTTTCCCGGGTCCTCGTTGACGGCGAACTCCAGCCGCCAGCCCGCGTCGGCCGGCGCCATGGCCCAGTAGTCGAGCCGGTCGACACGTGGCCTTTCCCGGCTGACGAGAAAGCCATGCCAGGAGAACGCGGCCTTGCGGACCGTGACCATGGACCCTTTCGAGGCCGGCTGGCCGGAGACGGGGTCGGTGTTGGCGGCGACGAGCGCGTCGACCCTGGCCGCCGATGCCGTCGTCCCGTTCCAGTGCATGGGCACGAACACATTGCCCGGCTTCTGGCCGGTCGAGACCATGGCACGGACCACGATGGCGGCATCGCCCGCGGAGAGCCGCACCAGGTCGGCCGGCCCGATCCCGAGACGCGCGGCATCCGCCGGATGGATCTCGCAATAGGGTTCGGCGATATGGGCGCTCAGGCGGGGTGAGCGGCCGGTGCGTGTCATCGTGTGCCACTGGTCGCGGATGCGGCCCGTGTTCAACCGCATCACGCCGGGACCGGCGATGGTTCCCGCCGGCTGCGAAACGGGGATGAAGCGTGCCTTGCGGTCCGGCGTGAAGAACCCGCCGTCGGCGAAGAACCGCGTGGTCCGGGCCGGATCGAACGCCTTTGCCTGCGGCCATTGGAACGGCGGCAGGGCGTCGTAATCCGCGCCCGGCAGTCCGGCCAGGGCGCCGATGTCCAGATCGCGCCGGCCAGCATTGCCGCGACCGGTCAGGGCCGCGTGTTCGCCGAAGATCGAGGCCGCGTCCGGCCAGTCGAAGGCCCGGCCCCACCCCATCCGCTGCCCGACCTGCGCCATTTGCCACCAGTCTGCACGGGCTTCGCCGGGCGCCGGAAGAAAGGCGCGCTGGCGCGAGATCCGGCGTTCGGAATTGGTCACCGTCCCGTCCTTCTCGCCCCAGGCCAGCGACGGCAGTTTCACATGGGCGAGGCGCGTCGTATCGGTTTGCGCGACGACATCCGACACGACAACGAAGGGGCAAGCGGCCAGCGCTTCGGCGACCCGGTCGGCCTGAGGCATCGAGACAACCGGGTTGGTGCCCATGATCCAGATCGCCCGGATGCGCCCGTCGGCCACCGCCTGGAACATCTCCACGGCCTTCAGGCCCGGCCTGACGGCCATCCGCGGCGCCTGCCAGAAATCCTGCACCAGCGTGCGATGATCGGCATTCTCAATGTCCAGGTGGGCGGCCAGCATGTTGGCCAGGCCGCCGACCTCGCGGCCCCCCATGGCATTGGGCTGGCCGGTGAGCGAGAACGGCCCCATGCCGCGCCGGCCGATGCGCGCCGTGGCCAGGTGGCAGTTGATGATCGCGTTGACCTTGTCGGTCCCCGCCACCGACTGGTTGACGCCCTGGCTATAGCAGGTCACGACCTTTTCGCTCCCGCACCAGAGGCGGTAGAATTCCTGCACCTCGCGCCCGGACAGGCCGGTGGTCCGGGCCACGGCTTCGGTGGTCCAGCGCGCGGCTTCCACCTGCGCCTCTCCCAGACCCGCCGTATGGGCCTCCACCCAGTCGCGCGCCACGTGGCCGTTGGCGACGATCCAGTTCAGGAGGCCGTTGAACAATGCCACATCGCTGTCCGGCTCGATGGCCAGGTGGCTGTCGGCGAGGTCGGCCGTCCTGGTGCGGCGCGGGTCGACCAGGACCACCCGCATCTCCGGACGGCGCTGCCGTGCCGCTGCGATCCGCTGGTAGAGCACCGGATGGCACCAGAGCAGGTTCGATCCTGCCAGCACGACCACGTCGGCCTCCTCGAGGTCCTCGTAGGTTCCCGGCACGGTGTCGGAACCGAAGGCGCGGCGGTGGCCGGCCACGGAAGAGGCCATGCAGAGGCGCGAGTTGGTGTCGATGTTGGCCGATCCGATGAAGCCCTTCATCAGCTTGTTGGCGACGTAGTAATCCTCGGTCAGGATCTGCCCGGAGACATAAAACGCGACGCTGTCGGGTCCGTGCCGGGCAACGGTCTGCGAGAAGCGGGCGGCCACGTGGTCCAGCCCCTCGTCCCAGGAGGCGCGGGCCCCGCCGATCTCGGGGTGCAGGAGACGGCCGCCCAGCCCCAGCGTCTCGCCGAGCGCGCTCCCCTTGGAGCAGAGCCGGCCGAAGTTCGCCGGATGATCCGGATCGCCCTTTACGGTCACCGAACCATCGGCCTCCGTCGTGGTCAATATCCCGCACCCGACACCGCAATAGGGACAGGCCGTGCGCACGCTGCCCTGCATGTCAGCCTCCGGCACCGAGATCCAGGAGCACGGTCCCGGCGTCCAGCATCACCGGGAAGGATTGCGTCGCTCCCTCGTCGGCGCCCTGCGCCTTTCCGCTTTCGAGCGAGATCACCCAGTTGTGCAGCGGGCAGGTGACGCAGCCATCGTGCACGATCCCCTGGCTGAGCGGTCCTCCGCGATGCGGACACCGGTCCTCCAGTGCGAAAAGCCGGTCATCGGCGGTACGGAAAACGGCGATGGTCATGTCGCCGTTCTTCACGCAGCGCGCACCCTGGCGCGGAATGTCGTCGATGGATCCGACGACGACCCAGTTGCGTGTCATGGCATTCATTCCGCAGCCTCCATCGAAAGGGTCGCCATTGGCCTGAACTCGTGCTTGTCCCTGCCCGAGACGCGCTCGCTCCAGGGATCCACCTGGGCGAATTTCTGGGACAGGACGAAGCGGTCGAAGCAGGCCCTGCGGCGGTCCGTGTCCTCGACGACCTGGCGCCGCACCTCGTCATGGCCGATGCGGGCCGCCCACTTGTAGATGCGCTCCAGGTAGCGCGCCTGCTCGCGGTACATCTGCGTCAGGGCGACGATGATCTCGAGCGCCTCGTCCTCGGTCCTGACCTGGCAGAGGACGTCGGTGCCCTTGATCTCCAGGCCCGCCGCACCGGCGAAATGGATCTCGAAGCCGGCATCGGTGCAGATCACCCCGATGTCCTTGCAGGTTGCCTCGGCGCAGTTGCGCGGACAGCCGGAGACGGCGAGCTTCACCTTGGCGGGCGTCCACGACCCCCACATGAACTTTTCCAGGCGGATGCCGAAGCCGGTGGAATCCTGCGTGCCGAAACGGCACCAGTCGGAGCCGACGCAGGTCTTCACCGTGCGCAGGCCCTTGGCATAGGCATGGCCCGAGACGAAACCGGCCTTGCCGAGATCTTCCCAGACCGCCGGCAGGTCTTCCTTCTTCACGCCGAGCATGTCGATGCGCTGGCCGCCGGTGCATTTCACGGTCGGAATGGCGAACTTGTCGACGACGTCGGCGATGGCGCGCAGTTCCTTCGACGAGGTCACGCCGCCCCACATGCGCGGGACGACCGAATAGGTGCCGTCCTTCTGGATGTTGGCGTGGACGCGCTCGTTGATGAACCGGGACTGGTAGTCGTCGGAATAGTCCTCGGGCCAGTCGCAGACCAGGTAGTAGTTGAGCGCCGGGCGGCACTTGGCACAGCCGCCGGAGGTCTTCCATTCCAACGCCTGCATGACCGCGGGAATGGTCTTCAGGCCACCGGCCCTGATCAGCCGGCGCACGTCATCGTGGCCAAGATCGGTGCAGCCGCAGACCGGCGTCACGGCGGCCGGGTTGTAGCTGTCGCCGAGCGTCAGCGCCATCACCTTCTCGACAAGGCCGGTACAGGTGCCGCAGGAGGCCGATGCCTTGGTGTGCGCCCTGACCTCGTCCAGCGAGGTCAGCCCCCGGGCGGTGATGGTCTCGACGATCCTGCCCTTGCAGACGCCGTTGCAGCCGCAGATCTCCGCCTCAGGCGGCAAGGCTGCAACGGCCGCCATAGGGTCCAGCGGGGATCCCCCCTGGTAGGCCTGGCCGAAGACGAGCGTCTCGCGCATTTCCGCGATGTCGGTGCCATTGCGGATCATGTCGAAGAACCACGGACCGTCGGCCGTGTCACCGTAGAGCACGGCGCCGATCAGGCGGTTGTCCTTCAGGACAAGGCGCTTGTAGATGCCCGCCATGGCATCGCGCAGGACGATTTCCTCGCGGCCCTCGCCTTCCGCGAAATCGCCGGCCGAATAGAGGTTGACCCCGGTCACCTTGAGCTTGGTCGCCAGTTCCTTCGGCACGAAGCGGGATTCCCCGCCGAGGAGATTGTCGGCCAGCACGGCCGCCTGGTCGTAGAGCGGCGCCACCAGACCGAACAGCTGTCCGTCGAGGTCGACGCATTCGCCGAGCGCGTGGATGGACGGATCGTTCAGGGTGGTCAGCGCGGACGTCACCGAGATGCCGCGCGCGACCTCGATGCCCGCATCGACGGCCAGCCGGGTTTCCGGGCGGATGCCGACCGCCATGACGACGAGGCTCGCCTCGAAGCCGGTGTTGTCTTCCAGGAGCACGCCTTCCACGGCATCGGAGCCGAGGATGGCGGCTGTCGATGCCTTGCAGTGAACCTTGATGCCGCGGCCCTCCAGGTCCCGCTTGAGGAGATATCCCGCCGCTTCGTCAAGCTGGCGTTCCATCAGGTGCCCGGCGAGATGGATCACGGTCACGTCCATGCCGCGTTCCTTGAGACCGGCTGCCGCTTCCAGGCCGAGCAGGCCGCCGCCGATCACCACCGCCTTGCCGCCGGCCTCGGCCGCGGCGATCATGGCGTTGGTGTCGTCGAGGTCGCGATAGGTCACGACACCGGGCAGGTCCCTTCCCTCGACGGGAATGATGAAGGGCGCCGAGCCGGTGGCGATGACGAGATCGTCATAGGGCACGCTGCCCTTCTCGCCGTGCACGGTCTTCGCCTCGCGATCGATCCTCACCACGTGTTCGCCGAAGCGGGTCGTGATGGCATTGTGGGCATAGAACGCATCGTCATGGGTCACGATATCCGCCCAGGACTTCTCGCCCGACAGCACCGGCGAGAGCATGATGCGATTGTAGTTGCCGCGCGGTTCGGCATTGAACAGCGTGATGTCGAAGGCCTGCGGATCGCGTTCCAGGAGGTGTTCGACCAGACGGCCCGACGCCATGCCGGCGCCGATGATCACGAGCTTACGTTTCTGGGTCATGTCTTTACTCCGCGGCCGCCAAAGGGGCCGATCCCTTCTGTCGCGCGATCCGGTGCGCGCGTTTTTCGGAAATGGACTTGAGCTGGGCTTCGGTCGGGTTGGCGCCGCCCTCGTAGGCCTCCAGGAATTCCAGCAGTTCCTCGCGGTAGGCGTAGTAGTCCGGATGATCGAGCAGGCCCTTGCGCGAGCGCGGCCGCGGCAGGTCGACCTCCATGATGTTGCCGATGCGGGCCCGCGGACCGTTCGACATCATCACCACGCGGTCGGCCAGAAGGATGGCCTCGTCGACATCATGGGTGACGCAGACCGCGGTCACCTCCGTACGCGCCCAGACATCCATCAGCACATCCTGCAGCTCCCAGCGGGTCAGGCTGTCGAGCATGCCGAACGGTTCGTCGAGGAGCAGGAGCTTCGGCGACAGGGCAAAGGCGCGGGCAATGCCGACGCGCTGCCTCATGCCGTTGGAGAGGTCGAGTGCCGGGCGGTGCATGGCATCGGCCAGGCCGACCCGCTGCAGGTAGTACTCGATCACGTCGCGCCGCTCTGCATCCGATGCCCCGGGATAGACCCGGTCCACGCCAAGCTCGACATTCTCGTAGGCTGTCAGCCACGGCATCAGCGATGGCGCCTGGAAGACCACCGCACGATCCGGCCCGGCCCTGGTGACATGGCGGCCGTCGAGGATGACCGCGCCCTCGGTGATGGCGTTCAGCCCCGCGGCCATGGACAGGACGGTCGACTTGCCGCAACCCGAGTGACCGATGAGGGTGACGAACTCGCCCTTGCGCATCTTCAGTTCGAAACCGTCGACAACGGTCAGCGGGCCCTTCGGCGTCGGGTAGACCTTGGTCAGTTGCGAGAACTCCAGGAAGCGCGCGTCCCGCGACGAGGCGGAGGCCTGCAGCCAGGCGTCGGGAACCTTGTCCCTGCCGGCCGGATCGATCGGCACCACGTTGGGCAGGTCGATCGCCCGTTCCTCTTCCAAGCCGCGGCTCGTCCCCAGTTCCATCATGTAGCCGGTGATCTCGCCGCGCAGCCGGATGAAGGCCTCGTCGGAGTTCATGTCGGCGCGGTCACGGGGATGGGCGAAGGGAACCCGGAACTCGCGGCCGAGCGTTGCCCGGGGACCGGGTGTCAACGGGATGATGCGGTCCGCCAGGAGGATGGCCTCGTCGACATCGTTGGTGACGAGGATGATGGTCTTCTTCTCTTCCTGGCAGATGCTGGCGAACTCGTCCTGGAGCTTGGCACGTGTCAGCGCATCGAGCGCCGACAGCGGTTCGTCGAGCAGGAGGACATCCGGCTGCATGGCGAGCGCCCGGGCGACGGCGACACGCTGGCGCATGCCGCCCGACAGCTCGGCCGGCTTGCGGTCCCGGGCATGGGCGAGGCCGACCATGGTGACATAGCGATCGACGATCGCGGCCCGCTGATGCCTGGGCATTGCCGCGTGAACGCTGTCCACGGCGAGCGCCACGTTGCCGGCGACGGTCAGCCAGGGCATCAGCGAGTAGGACTGGAACACGACACCGCGTTCCGGGCCCGGGCCGCTGATTTCCTTGCCGCGGAAGATCACGCCGCCTTCATCGGGGGCGATCAGCCCGGCCAGCGCGGAGATCAGGGTGGTCTTGCCGGATCCCGAGTATCCGACGATGGCGATGAATTCGCCCTCGTCGACCTTGAGATTGACGTTGTCGAGAACGTCGGTGCGGCTTGTGCCCTCACCGTAGGATTTCGACATTGCGGAGATTTCGAGGATGGTCATCGCAGCAGCCCTCCCCTAGCGCTGTGCCGAAAATGTGAAGGCGCGCTGCAGGGCGTACATCACCCGGTCGAGCAGGAAGCCGATGATGCCGATGGTGATCACCGCGACCATGATGCGCGCCAGCGACTGCGAGGAGCCGTTCTGGAACTCGTCCCAGACGAACTTGCCGAGGCCGGGATTCTGGGCGAGCATTTCGGCGGCGATCAGCACCATCCAGCCCACGCCCAGCGACAGCCGCAGACCGGTGAAGATGAGCGGCAGCGCCGAGGGGAGCACCACCTTGGTGATGGTCTTGCCGGTCGGAAGCTGCAGCACGCGGCCGACGTTCATCAGGTCCTTGTCGACGCTGGCGACTCCCAGTGCCGTGTTGATCAGCGTCGGCCAGAGCGAGCACAGCGTGACGGTGACGGCGGAGATCAGCAGCGACTTGGGCAGCCAGTCGACCGGATCGGCATAGGCCGCCGACACGATCATCGTGACGATGGGCAGCCAGGCGAGCGGCGAGACCGGCTTGAAGATCTGGATCAGCGGGTTGATGGCGCCATTGACGCTGCGCGACAGGCCCGACGCGATGCCGAGCGGCACGGCGATCAGCGTGGCGATGACAAAGCCGAGGCCGACGGTGACAAGCGAGGTGCCGATCTGGTCGAGATAGGTCGGCTTGCCGGTGTAGGTGCGCCATTTCACGCGGTCTTGCTTGCCGGCGGCGGTGAGCCTGGCGTTGCGCTCCTCCTGCCGCTCGTAGAACTCTGCGGCCTTGCGGCGCTCGTCCTTGTGGTCTTCCCAGAGGTTGACGGCCTGCGACCAGACCTGGGCGGGGCCGGGCACGGCGCCAAGCGACGTCTGCACCTGCGGCGCCAGCACGCCCCAGGCCAGAAGGAAAACGGCGATGCCGACGAGCGGGATGACGAGGACCCGCTTGAGTTCGCCGAACTGCTCGCGCGGGCTGTCGCCGGCGGCCATTTTCAGGAGCGGGACGAGCCAGGAGAAGCCGAGCGCGTCCAGCCATCCGCTGGCCCTGTTGATCGCCGGCAGCAGGCGTTCCCGGCGCCGGGCCGGTGCGGTTGCGATGTCGGTTGCATGTGCCATGGTGGGGGTCTTTCGGAATGTCTGGAGAAATGCGGGAGCGGTCCGCGGCGAACCGCTCCGCGTTCGTGCCGGTCAGCCGCCGACGATCTCGTCGCCCTTCAGGCCGATCGTGAGCGAGTTGAGATAGGCGTTCGGCTGGCGGCCGTCATAGGGAATGCCGTCGATGATATCGGCAGCCGGGGTCGGCTCGCGGTAGCCATCGGTCGCCCAGGGGAAGTCGGCCTCATCGACCAGACCCTCGTCGACCAGCATGCGTGCCGCCTTGAGGTAGATGTCCGGGCGATAAACCGAACGGGCAACCTCGTCATACCAGGAATCCGGCCTGGATTCGGCGATCTGGCCCCAGCGGCGCATCTGGGTGAGGTACCAGACGGCGTCGGAATAGAAGGGATAGGTCGCGTTGTAGCGGTAGAAGACGTTGAAGTCCGGTACCGAGCGCTTGTCGCCCTTCTCGTATTCGAACGTCCCGGTCATGGAATTGGCGATCACCTCGGCGTCGGCGCCGACATACTCGGAACGCGACAGGATCTCGACGGCTTCCTTGCGGTTCGCATTGTCGTTCTCGTCGAGCCACTTGGCGGCGCGGATGAGCGCCTTGGTGATGGCCAGCGTGGTCTGCGGATACTGGTCGGTGAACTCCTTGGTCAGGCCGAAGACCTTTTCCGGGTTGTTTTTCCAGATCTCGAAATCGGTGATCACCGGCACGCCGATCCCCTTGAACACGGCGGCCTGGTTCCAAGGCTCTCCGACGCAATAGCCGGAGATCGTGCCCGCCTCGAGGGTCGCGGGCATCTGCGGCGGCGGCGTGACCGACAGAAGGGCATCGGCCTGGAGCTGGCCGGAAACATCGCTCGGCGAATAGAAGCCGGGGTTGATGCCGCCCGCTGCCAGCCAGTAGCGCAGCTCGTAATTGTGCGTGGAGACCGGGAAGACCATGCCCATGTTGAAGGTCTTGCCCTCGGCCTTGAACTTGTCGATGACCGGCTTCAGGGCCGAGGCCGAGACCGGGTGCTGAGGCCTGCCGTCGGCGCCAACGGGGATGTTCGCCTTCATCAGGTCCCAGACCTCGTTCGACACGGTGATGCCGTTGCCGTTCAGGTCCATGGAAAAGGGCGTGACGATGTGGGCCTTGGTGCCGTAGCCGATGGTGGCTGCCAGCGGCTGGCCCGCGAGCATGTGGGCCCCGTCGAGTTCGCCGGTGATCACCCGGTCGAGCAGCACCTTCCAGTTTGCCTGGGCTTCCAGGGTGACGAACAGGCCCTCGTCCTCGAAATAGCCCTTCTCGTAAGCAACGGCGAGCGGCGCCATGTCGGTGAGCTTGATGAAGCCGAATTTCAGTTCATCCTTTTCGACGTCGAGCATTTCCGCGCTTGCCGAAGCAAGCGGAACAGCCAGGAAAATGGCAGCGGCTGAACCGAGGAGGTAACGGCGGTTGATCATGGTCCCAGTCTTTCTGTCCGGTTCTGCGGGTTGCGCCTGGCGGCGCGCGGCCCGCGTTGAATAAAAAAAGCCGCCGTTCAGGCCCTTGGTGCTCCGTACATCCGGGAGTTCACCTTGGGCCTGATCGGCGGCTTTGCCTTGTGTGCGCCCGTCATTGGACGCGAAAATCAAATCCGGGAGGATCTGGAAATATCAAAGCAGGAACCGTGCCAGTTCCTGATAAAATCTATCAATTATCTGTTTTTCTTAGATTTTTGCCGGATTTGCAGAAACTTGCCAGTGCGGTGGTGGGCGGGAAAACGCTAAAAAATTGCCCAAGGTTCGCGCATGAAATGTGCACTGCACAATTTCAAGGCAGGCGATCCGGCCTGTCAGGCGGGCACCGATTGCGCAGCGATGTAGTCGTCGAGACGGTCAGGATCGAAGGTGCGGCGATCGAAGAAACCGTCGGGTCCCAGCGTCAGGGCGCCACCGCTGGCGCCGACCTGGCCGGGGCCGGAGAGCGCCCCTTCCACCTTGGCATTGGCAGACGGCACGACGCCGCCGGCTGCCAGGATGGCAGCGCGGTAGAGGTCCGGCCGGTAGGTCTGGCGCGCCATGCGGGCATGGTCGGCACTGTGGGCCACCTGCCCCCACCGCACCATCTGAGAATAGAACCACAGCGCATGGCTCTGCCATGGAAAGGTCGCGGCACGCTCGAAAGAGACAAACCGGGCGGGGCCGGCCAGCGACTGGCGCAGGAGGCCGACATCCAGGCCAAGCCCCTCCGGCGCGGCAAGCATTTCGGCCAGGGCCTCGCCGTTGGCAGGATCGCCGCACCAGCGCGCGGCTCGGTACAGCGCGGTCAGCAATCCCGCGACGGCATCCGGGTTCTCTCCTGCCCACCGGCTCGACATGCCGAGGACCTTCTCCGGACTGTTGGCCCAGATTGCCTGCTTGGTCGTCAGGATGCGCCCCACGCCGCGCATCTCGGCCTCGGTGTTCCATGGCTCTCCGACGCAATAGCCATCGAGGTCACCCTGCGCCAGGGCATCCGGCATGAAGGACGGCGGCAGGATCACGATCTCGACGTCGCGGTCCGGCGCGATGCCGCAGGCGGCCAGCCAGTAGCGCAATTCGAGGTTATGCGAGGAATGCGGATGCACGACGCCGAAACGCAGGAGCGGTTTTCCCGAAGCGGCGCGGCGGCCGATCTCGGCGTGAAGCAAGGCACCGGCCCGCGCGGCATCATCGGGATTGCCCGGCGCGCCAAGGGCCTCGTGCAGCGCGAGGGAGACGGTGATGGCATTGCCGCCCAGCCCCAGCGCCATCGGCGCGATCAGGGCCGTGGAAAACGGCGTCAGGCCGAGATTGGCGGCGATCGGCATGGGCGCGAGCATGTGGGCCACGTCGACGTGGCCCACGGCCATCCGGTCGCGCACATTGGCCCAGGAGGTTTCCCGCATGAGCTGCAGATCGATGCCCTGCTCTGCCGCCATGCCGAGATCGCGGGCAGCGATCAGCAGAGAGGCATCCAGCAGGGGGATGAAAGCGGCGCGGATCGCAAACATCGTCATTCGTCCTCGCCTTGCCCGCCAAGCAGGCTTGCCGACAGCAACAGGCTTTCGGCCACCTCGACGATCTTGCGGTTCTGGTTCATGGCCGTCTTCCTGAGAAGCGAATAGGCGGCGCCCTCATCGAGACCCCGCGATTTCATGATGAGGCGCTTGGCCCGGTCCACGGTATCGCGGTCGGCCAGGGCATCCTTGGCGCTCTGCAGTTCCCGCTCGAGGCGGGAAAACGCGTTGAAGCGGCTGATGGCCATTTCCATGATCGAGCGTACGCGGTCCTGCCGGAAGCCGTCGACGACATAGGCCGAGACGCCGGCCTCGATCGCCGCTTCCATGGACTGGCGATCCGACTTGTCCACGAACATGGCGATCGGCTTCTTCACCGCCCTGGCGACCTGGAGCATGTCTTCCAGCATGTCGCGGTTCGGATGGCCGAGATCCATGATGATGACCTCGGGTTCCAGTACGGCGATGCGGGCCGCGAGGCCCCGCATCTCGGTCAGCACATGCACATCATGATAGCCCTCCTTGCGCAGACCTTCCTCGATGATGGCGGCGCGGGCGGGATTGGTATCGATGACGGCAATGGTGGACCGGGCGGCGTTCATGCCTTCATTTTGCGCATGCTAACATTTTGTGCAATGCACATTCTGCGCTATCCGCCAGCAAACGCGCCCGGCCGGGAGCGTTTGCGCTTCCCGCTGGAGCGTTCCCAAGCTCCGTGCTGTCGTTTCTGCGCAATTCCGGACGCGAAACCGGTGTCCACTTTCGCTGGAATTGCTTTGCCCTTACCGCAATTCCGGACGCGAAACCGGGGGCCACTTTCGCTGGAATTGCTTTTCCCCGCCGCAATTCCGGACGCGAAACCGGGGACCACTCTCGCTGGAATTGCTTTGCCCTTACCGCAATTCCGGACGCGAAACCGGGGGCCACTTTCGCTGGATTTGCTTTGCCCTTACCGCAATTCCGGACGCGAAACCGGGGGCCACTTTCGCTGGAATTGCTTTGCCCCGCCGCAATTCCGGACGCGAAACCGGTGTCCACTTTCGCTGGAATTGCTCTAATCAATAGCCCTGAAGGCGGACAGCGCCTCGCCGACCAGCGGGTTCGGAAACCGCCGCTGCAGGGTGACCGCGCAGAAGGTCTCCGTGATTCCCTCGAGCCGGGCATATTCGACGAGCGCCCCACTGGCCAGTTCATCGCGCACGACGATGGGCGGAATCACCGCCAACCCGGCACGCGCCCGCGCCAGCAGACGCAGCATGGCCATGTCGTCGGCCTCGGCCGCGATCTTCGCAACCACGCCAAGCCGGGCCAGCAGGGCATCGAAGGATGCTCGCAGCGCCGATTCCGGCGTCGGCAGGATCAGCACTTCCCGTTCCAGCAGATCCTTCACGGTGCGGCCCGCCAGCCTGCTGTCGGGTGCGCCGATCAGGCTTACCGGCTGCTCCGCGAGCTTGTGCACCAGGTAGGGGCTGACGGCGTCGCGCGCCGGAACGAGATTGGTCAGAACCACGTCTATCGCCATGGCCTCCAGAGCGCGGAGAAGATCGGGCTGCGCACCGGAGCGCAGCACGACCTCGACATCGTCCCGCCCGATCACCGGGTCGAGGAAGGCGATCTGGAAGTTGCGCGACAGGGTCGCCAGGGCACCGATCCTCAGCGCCTGCCGCCTGGTCCCGGCGGTCCGGAGCGTCGCCGCCAGGTCTTCCGCGGCACGGAAGATTTCCTCGGCGTGGTCGAGCGCGATGCGGCCGGCCTCGGTCAGGACCAGGTTGCGTCCGCTGCGCTCGAACAGGTCGTGTCCCAGCGACCCTTCAAGGGCCTTGATCTGCGTTGAAACCGCCGACTGGGAGATGTTCAGGGCGCGCGCGGCCCCGGTGAGGGTCCCATCGCGCGCCACGGCGCGGAAAAGCCTGAGATGATGAAGGTTGAGCGTCGCCATTCTTCGATAATACAGAACGTTTCTGAAGATAATATGAAATTTTCTTGATGCTTTCCATTCCCTACAGAGGGGCACGCCATTCGTGTCACCAACCTGCCGGAGAGGGTTCATGGCATCCACCCTGTCGCTATCCTATCTCTCACCCCTCGTGCTCCTTCTCGTGGCCGTGCTCGCCTTCGCCCGTCCCGGGCGGCGCCCCGGCGGCCTGCCTCGCTGGTCGGAGATGGCGGCCTTCGCCGCGCTCGTGCTGACGGCCGCCGGGTTTTTCCAGTATCTTGCCAACGGCGCCTCGCGTCTCGGGATCCTCGACGGACCCGCCTTCACCGGCCTGCGGGCCGATTCCGTCAGCCTCGCGCTCGCCCTTCTCGTCTCGTTCATCGGCTGGATCGTGATCCGCTACAGCCG
Organism: Zhengella mangrovi; assembly: GCF_002727065.1. GTDB lineage: Bacteria > Pseudomonadota > Alphaproteobacteria > Rhizobiales > Rhizobiaceae > Zhengella > Zhengella mangrovi. The sequence continues at coordinate 115,977 of NZ_PDVP01000006.1, forward strand.
GACCTATCTCGACGGCGAGGACCGCGAAGGCGCGTTTCACGGCCTCATGCTGGCAACGCTGGCCGCGGTGCTCGTCTTCGTCCAGGCCGCCAGCCTTTCGGTGCTCTCCGCAGCCATGATCGCCGTCGGCCTGACGCTGCGGCGGCTGCTGGTGTTCTACCCCGCACGGCCGGAAGCGCGGCGGGCGGCCACCAAGTTCGCTCTGGCCTGGCACGCCGGGGATGCGGCGCTCGCCCTGGCCGCCGTGCTGATCGCCCTGTCCTTCGGCACGGGGGATCTCGCCGCGCTCGGCACCGCCGCGGCCTCCCACGGCACCGGCATCGGCGCGACGCTCGGGGTCGTGTTCCTGGTTCTTGGCGCAGCCCTCAAGACCGCAGCCTTTCCGCTTCACGGCTGGCTGACCGAGGTGATGGAAGCGCCCACACCCGTCTCGGCGCTGCTTCATGCCGGCGTCATCAATTCCGGCGGCGTGATCCTGATCTCCCTGGCCGGCGTGGTGCAGGCGAACCCCGGGGCCATGGCCGCGCTGGTGCTTGCCGGCGGCTTCACCGCGCTCTTCGGCGCCACCGTGATGCTGACGCAAAGCGCCATCAAGACCTCGCTTGCCTGGTCGACGGTCTCGCAGATGGGGTTCATGCTGCTTCAGTGCGGCATGGGCCTGTGGCCCCTCGCGCTGCTGCACATCATCGCCCATTCGCTTTACAAGGCCCATGCCTTCCTGTCGTCGGGCACTGCGGTGTCCTCGGTCGCGGCGCTTCGCCGTCCCGGCCCCGTGGCCATCCCGGGCCTGTCGGTCGTGGTCCGGTCCTTCGTGCTCGCCCTGGTTCTGTATGGCGCCATCGCGGCGCTGTTCACCTTCGTGCTCGGCCCGAAATCCGCCCAGGCCCTCGCGCTTGGCGCGATCCTCATCTTCGGCGTCGCCTATCTCGTCGCCCAGGGACTTGCCGACCTGGCGCCGGCCGACCTGACGCGACGCACGGTGCTGGCGTCCGTCGCCGCGGCCATCGCCTATTTCTCCTTCCAGGCCGCCGCCAAGGGCGTGTGGGGAAGCACGCTGCCCCCGGCCCCATCACCCGGCCCGCTGGAATGGGCGCTGATCGTGCTGGCGATCCTGTCCTTCGGCCTCGTCGCCTTCGCCCAGGCACTCTTTCCCCTTTGGGCCCATCACCCGGCCACGACCGGCCTGCGGGTGCATCTCGCCAACGGCCTCTACCTCAATGCCCTGCTGGACCGCGCCATTGGCGGCTTCCGCAAGGCCACCACCTGACCTGATGGAGACGATCATGTTCATGAACCATTCCCGGATCGTGCCGGCCCGGCTGGCCGAGATCATGAAGGCGGCAGAAGCCGCGGCCCGCGCGATCCCCCCGGCCTTCCCGCTGGAAGCCACGGTTGCCGTCAACCCGTTCCTCGGCCAGGCGGGCGAGGACCTGGCGACGGCCTCGGCAAGGCTGATGCGCGTTGCCGGCATCGAGGCGACGCAGAGCGCGACGGACCATGCCCGTGCGCTGGACGAGGGGCGGATCACCGATGGCGATCTCGCCGACGCGCTGGACGCCTCACCCCATGCCTCGAAGCCGGCCTCCGTCAATGCGCTGAAGGCGATGATCACAAGCCAGCGGGATGCCGAACCGGCCACGGCGCTGCCGACGATCGCCGACCTGGCAGCGGCCGCGACGGGCACGGACTGGCCAGCGCTCATCGAGAAGACCGTGGGGCTGTGGGCGGCCGGGCATTTCGACAAGGGCCAGGCCCTGTGGGCGCCCGCGCCCGGCGCCGATGCCTACGCGGCCTGGCGGACCTGGGCCATCCATGACCTGACGCCGGAGATCGCGGGCCTTGCCGGTTTCTGCGCCCATGTCAGCGCCGCGCCGGACACCGCCGAGCGCGCGATCCTGCGGGCTGCCGACACGATCGGCCTGAGCGATGCGGCCGCGGAAACGGCCTTCCACCGGCTCTACATGGACCTCGGCGGCTGGTCGCAGCATGCCCGCTGGCTCCTGTGGCGGGCAGAGATGGAGGGCGGTCACGACGAGACGCTCGCCGGCCTGCTCGCGATCCGCCTCCTCTGGGAAGAGGCCCTGCTGCGCCATGTGCCGGGTGTTGCCGACTCCTGGGCGCAGACGGTCGCCGCGCATGGTGAGCCTGTCCGGCCATCGGCCCGGCAGATCGCCCTGGCCATTTTCCAGGACGCGGCCGACCGGGCCCATCAGCGGCGCCTCGCCGCAGTGCTGGATGGCACCGCCACCGGCGCAGCGGGCGGAAAGAGCCGGCCGTTCCTGCAGGCGGCCTTCTGCATCGACGTGCGGTCGGAGGTGTTCCGCCGCGCACTGGAAAGCCTGGACCCGGGCATCGAGACGATCGGCTTTGCCGGTTTCTTCGGCCTGCCGGTCTCCCACAAGGCCAGCGGATCGGATGTCGCCGAGGCGCACCTGCCGGTACTGCTGGCGCCGTCCGTGCAGACGACGAGCCATTGCGGCGCGGCCTGCGAGCACGACGTGCGGATCGCGGCGCGCACGGTGCGGGCCTGGGGCCGTTTTCGGCAGGCCGCGGTCTCGTCCTTCGCCTTCGTGGAATCGGCCGGGCCGTATTACGCGGCAAACCTGGTGAAGGATGCACTTGGCCTCGCCGGCAAGACCGCGACCGCGGAACCGGCGCCGCGGATCAGCGGCAGCCTGCCGGCGGAGGAAAAGGCCGGCACGGCGGCCAGGGTGCTCAGGGCGATGGGCCTGACCGGCACCTTCGGCAAGGTGGTGCTGCTGCTCGGCCACGGCGCCCAGGCCAGGAACAATCCGCATGAGAGCGCCTATCACTGCGGCGCCTGCGGCGGGTATACCGGCGAGGTGTCCGCGCGGCTCCTCGCCGGGCTTCTCAACGATCCGGAAACGCGGAACGGGCTGACGGCCCACGGCATCGACATTCCCGGCGACACCCTGTTCGTTGCCGGGTTGCACAACACGACGACCGATGCGGTCATCCTTCACCGCGACGATGCCGCGTCCGGTCCTGGCGGCGACCTGCGGACCGTCGCCAACTGGCTGAACGAGGCCGGACGGATCGCTCGCGCCGAGCGGGCGCCGCGGCTGCCCGGTTCCTCGGCCGGGACGATTGCCGCCCGTGCCATGAACTGGGCGGAGGTGCGCCCGGAGTGGGGCCTCGCCGGCTGCGGCGCCTTCATTGCAGCCCCGCGCGCGGCGACGGCGGGCAGGAACCTTGGCGGCCGCGCCTTCCTGCACAGCTACGACTGGCAGGCCGACACCGGTTTCGGCACGCTCGAACTGATCCTGACCGCCCCGGTGGTCGTGGCAAGCTGGATCAGCCTGCAATACTACGGTTCCACCGTTGCGCCGTCCGTGTTCGGCGGCGGCAACAAGCTGATCCACAACGTGGTCGGCGGTATCGGCGTGACCGAGGGCAACGGCGGACGCCTGCGCCCCGGCCTGCCGCTGCAGGCGGTGCATGACGGCGACAGGCCGGTGCACGAACCGCTGCGCCTGACGGTGCTGATCGAGGCACCTCGCGAGGCCATCACGGACGTGCTGCGGCGGCACCCGGATGTCCGGGACCTGTTCGACAACGGCTGGCTGCATCTCTTCGCCCTGAAGAACGGGCGGATCGATGCCCGCTACCGGCCGGGGCTGCGGTGGTCAGGCGAGACACAAGAGGCAAAGGCGGCGTGATGCACCGCGTCTGCCCGGCGCATGGTGCGGCTTTGCCTGCGGGGCAATGAGCGGCATCAATGCCGGGCGGACGTTTGCTGTCATCATTTCCGGACATCCTGCCCCTGTTCCGGAGACGCACGTGGAGAAACGCTACACCTGGGTGAAACGCCCGCCGTTCGGCCGGAAGTTCCCCGCCACGCTCGCCGCCCTCGCCTGCGTGGCGATGGCCGCGCCGGCCCCACCGGCGCATGCCAATGCCTCGGTCGGTCACCTGGCAACCGGCGGCCTCGTGCTGTCGCGCACGGAAGCTATTGAAATGGCGTCGGAGGATCTTTTCATCTCGATGAAGGAAATCCGGGTCACCTACCGCTTCTTCAATCGCACGGACGCCGATGTCACGACCCTGGTCGCCTTTCCGCTTCCCGACATCCGCGTGCCGTCGCAGGAGGACAATTTCGTCATCCCGGAACCCGATGCCACGCAGAATTTCCTTGCCTTCGACGCCGAAGTTGATGGAAAAAGGATTGCCCTCCAGGTCGAACAGCGTGCCGAAGTCCTGGGCGTCGACCAGACCGTGCTGCTGCGAAGCCTGAACCTGCCGGTCTCCCCCTATGACGCAAAGTTGCCAGGGCTCCTCGCCCGGCTATCCGAACCCGCCCGGAAGCAATTGCGGGAAAACGGGCTGATCGACGATTCGAACCTGACCTCGGGCCTGCCGGTCGAGTTCCGCATCCGGCCGCTCTGGACCACCCGAACGACCTACTATTGGACGCAGACCTTTCCCGCCCGAAAGGACATCACCGTTGCCCTTCGCTACAAGCCTTCGGTCGGCGGCGCCGCGCAAAGCTATATCGGCGAGGACTACATGAGCAGCGAGAGCCGGCGCGCCTACGAGCAACGCTATTGCATCGGGGAAAGCCTCGTGAGCACGGTGCGGCGGGCGCGCTTGCGGGACAAGGGCCGCAAGCTGTTCTTCGCCGAGGAGTGGATCGAATACATCCTTTCGACAGGCGCCAACTGGGCCGGGCCGATCGGCACGTTCACGCTGACGGTCGACAAGGGCTCGACCGGGAACCTCGTCAGCCTCTGCATGGACGACATGCGAAAGGTCGGTCCGACGCTCTACCGCGCCGAAAAGAAGGATTTCCGGCCGCGACGCAATCTCGACGTGCTCTTCCTCGTGCCCCGCCGGCTGCCCTGAGCATCAACGCGGGCTGTCGCAACCAGCATTTCGAAGCTGCCTGGAGCATCTCCGGAGCCGTTCGTGCGCCCGATGTTCGCCCGCCGCGGTCTTTTTTTGCAGGACCGGGCAGGAAACCGGCGCCCGCCTTTGCCGGGATTGGCTTAACCTCTCCCGCGAGACACCTGACACTTCACCAGACCAAAGGAGACCCGATGGGACCCATCGACATCATCCCCGACATCCACGGCCAGCACGCCAAGCTGATGACCGCACTCGACGCCCTTGGCTGGCGGCGCACGCCGGCCGGCTGGATCCATCCCGACCCCGACCGGAGCATCGTCTTCCTGGGAGACTTCATCGACCGCGGCCCGAACAACGAGGCAGTCATCCGCACGGTCCGCGACCTCATCGACGCCGGAAAGGCCCGCGCCGTCATGGGAAACCATGAACTCAACGCCATTCACTACCACACGGTGAATCCGGTGGATGGCGAACCGCTGCGCCTCCACTCCCAAAAAAATGAAAAGCAGCACGGGAGCTTTCTCGCGGAATTCCCGTTCGACAGCGCCAAGGCGAAGGAGGCCATCGGCTGGATGCGCGGCCTGCCACTCTTCCTCGAGGACGACGGTTTCCGCGCGGTGCATGCCTCCTGGATGACGCCGACCATCGACCGGTTGCGCGACCTTACGACCACCGGCGTGCTGTCGGAAGAGCAGTTCATCGAGGCGGCAACAACAGACAACGAACTGTTTCATCTCGTCGAGGCCACCACCAAGGGACCGGAAGGCCGCCTTCCGGATGGCCATTCCTTCGAAGACAAGGATGGCCAGCTTCGCCACCACGTGCGGCTGCAGTGGTGGAAGGCCGACGCGGCGACCTGGCGCGACATCGCGATGTCGGTGCCCGATCCCGCTGTCCTGCCGGATGAGCCACTGACGGGCACCCTGCTGGAACAGACCTATGCAGCCGGAGACCGGCCGGTGTTTTTTGGCCACTACTGGCTGACGGGCGACCCGGTCCTGCAGGCGCACAACGCCCTCTGCCTCGACTATTCGGCCGGCAAGGACGGCCCGCTGGTGACCTACGAGTGGCTTCCCGGCGATGGCGCGCTGACGACCGACCGGATCCGCGTTCACGCAGCGAACAGGTGAACGAGACCGGTCCGGCACGGGCCGGCCACGCGGGATGCCACGCGGCCGGATCGAGGTATTATTGACCGGCACCGGGCAGCGTGACCCGGTAGAAGGGAAGCCGTGCGGCGCTGCTGTCCGCCACCGGTTCCTGCGCCGTGCCCGCTTCCGGTTCCAGCGAGCGGAGATAGGCCGCGATTGCCACGAGGTCATCCTCCTTCATCGCGGCATAGGCCGGGAAGGGCATGACCGGCGCGAGGACGAGGCCGTCCGGCGCCGTTCCCGTCCTCAGCGTGCGGATGATGTCGGCTTCGCTCCAGCCGGCAAGGCCGGACGCGTGGGGCGTCAGGTTGGATGGCCAGAACACGCCGAGGCCGGGTATCTCGAACCCCACCGTGCCGCCGCTGAGACCCGCGCCGGGGACCGGGGCACCACCCGGTCCGCGCGGTGCGTGGCACCCCGCGCAATCCATGATCGAGACGAGGTAGGCGCCGCGGGCCAGCCGGTCCGATTGCTCGCCGGCTCGCGGTGCCATGACCGGGAGTGCCAGGGCCGCAGCCGCGCAAAGCGCGATTCTCGCGATTGTTTTCATGCTGTCTGCTCCTTTTCGCGTCCGGGTTCAGGCTGCCGGCCGCGCAGCCGCCGGCCCGGTCAGCGAGCGGAAGCGGCCGTGCGGGTCATGGAGACGGCAAAGGGCGGCCAGGCGGGCCACCACGGCCGGCGAATGGATCGACACGGGACGGTCTGCGCGTTCGAGGTCGGATTCGCCGACGTAGGTTCCCGTCGCGACCGGTTCGATGGCGCCCATGGTCCGGCGCAGCCAGGACATGTTGGCCGCGTCGTCCGCTTCGCGGTCCCAGATGGTGTAGACGCTGGCGAACACCTCCCCGATGCGCGAAAAGGCGGCATCGCCGGGCGCCTTCGCGTTGGGCGAGCGCAGAGCCACCAGCGCGAAGGAGTGGGGCGACGGCCGGCGGGCATAGTCAGCGACCATGCTCGCCAGGATCCGGGCAAAGGACGCGTCGGACCAGAGCGTGTCGACGGCATAGCGCTTGCCTTCCGGCGTCGAGACCGAGGTCAACTGGTAGAGCACGTCGAAGGGTGTCGGCATGGCGTCCATGCGCTCCATGGCCGTGGCCGGCGCGTCGGCAAAGAGGCGGTCCAGGATGGCGCGGGCCTCCGCCTCGCTTGCCGCGAAGGCCGTGGCGATGACGGCCAGCACGAAGGCACCTTCCGGCGCGTTGGCTTCCGGCGGAGGGGCCGACACCTTGACGGTGAACTCGAGGTTGGCCGGCGCATGGCGCATTGCCCGTTCCGCCCATTCGCCCACGCCCGCGGCATCCCCCGGCGCATAGACATGGACGCTCGACAGGATGGCCTTCGGCGCCTCGAACAGGCGCACCTTGTATCCGGTCACGACGCCGAAGAATTCCGGGCCGGCGCCGCGCGCCGCCCAGAGAATGTCCGGGTGGTGTTCGTCGTCGGCGTGGACCAGCCTTCCATCGGCGAGCACGACATCGACGCCGACGACGGAAAAGCAGGCGATGCCCCACTCGCCCGCATTCCAGCCGACACCGCCACCCAAGAGATAGCCGCTGACCGGCACCGTGGCGCAGTGGCCAACGGGAAAGGCAAAGCCATGGCGCGCCAGCGCGGCGGCCAGGCGTTCGTTGGTCACGCCGGGACCGACGAGCGCGGTGCCCGCCCTGACATCGATCTGGAGATGATCGAGCGCGCTCACGTCGACGACGACCTCGCCCTTCAGGGCAATGCCGGTGAAATTGTGACCGCCGCCGCGCGGCGATACGGAGAGACCGTTGGCCGCGGCGAAGGCCATGGCCCTGGCGACATCGGCGGCTTCCGCGGCCCGGACCACGTAGCGGGGCCGGAGCTGCGGCTTGCGGCCGTTCCAGACGAGGTCATCGCAGATCTGGCGCGAGGCCGGGTCGAAGATTTCAATGGCGGCGCCACGCAGGCCGCGCTTCAGTTCCTGTATGTTCATTGTCTCGTTCCATGTCCTGACGGCAGCCGCCGGCAGCCGGATTCCGTCCGCCGCGCGCTGCGTTGCCGTGCTTGTTTTCAGGGAGATGCCGCATTGCTTTCGCCGCGGCACCGGCATCAGGACCCCTGCCAGAAGGCCGGCCCGATGCATGGCCGGAGAGATACAGCCGGCCGGCGACGGACGCCTGCTAAGAGATCCATCGTGAAATGCTAAAAGATTGCTATCCGGCGGAAAGCGTGCCGGCGGCGCTGAGGTTTTCCAGCTTCAGGCTGCACTGCGTGACGAGACGGAAGCGGCCGCGACCGCTCTTCTCGATCCGCAGGCAGGCCTGGCGCTCCTCCAGCCGCTTGCGCAGCAGGATGAGGCGCGCGTCGAGGTTCTCGGCGAATTCCGGCAGGCGCAGCGTCGGGTCGATGCGCAGTTCGCGGGTGGTGAATTCCGTCCGGCCGGTTTCCTTGAACTCGCCGAGCAGGCGCCAGAGGATGGCGCCCGCGACCCCCTTGATGAGGTAATCGTGACCGATGAAAATGCTCTGGTCGGGCGCGTGAAACCGCACGGCGACCGAGTTCTCGCCGGCCGCCGGTCCAGACACGGCCTCGACTTCCGCCACGGCGGCCTCGTCCTTCAGTGCGCCGATCAGGAGGCCGAGATGCCCGGCAAGCAGCAGCAGGGCATCCTCCTCGTCGTAGCCGAAGCGCATGGTCTCCTCGGCCTCGGCAAACAGGATGCCGAGCAGGTCATCCTTCAGGAGGATCGGCAGGGCGATCTGGCTGCGCGGGCTTTTCAGCCCCGGGAACGGGATTTCCGTCGGCACGCCGCTCAGGATGCCGGCGCGCCGCGCGGTATGCACCATGGCGGCGCCGTAGCGGTATTCCATGGTCATGTGGCCGATGCGGATCGGCGCCTTCTCGCGGGCTGCGACGCCGATGACGCCCTCGCCGAACGCCACTTCCGAGCCGACGCCGGAACTGGCATAGCCGCGGGAGGCAACGGTATAGAGGCGCTCCGTCCCGCCTTCGGCCATCAGTACCATGGCATAACGGATGGCGAAATGCTGCTCGAGGCCGGCGAGCGCCGTGTCCAGCAGGTCTTCCAGGTCGTCGCACCGGTCAAGCCCGGCCTGGCAGGCGCGCAGATCGGCCAGCAACTGGTGCTCCGGCGGCCCGGGCAGCAATTGCCAGCACGGCACCTCCTCAACGGAAAAGACCCGGTAGATATCGGCGCCGAGCAGGCGGAAGACACCATCCATGCCGTGATGCGACGCGATGCCTGCCAGCTTGGCCTTCATGGTTTCGAAGACCGCGCCCTGGCTGCGGGTCTCGAGGAACTCGAGCGCCAGGCGATGGGTGACCAGCGTCACCGGATCGGTGATCATCACCGACGCCTTGCGGGTTGCCAGGACGTTGCGGCGCGTCTTGTTGAAGAACTGGTAGCTGAGCGCAACGTGGCCGCTGTCGACGAAGTGAACCTGCGAGATCATCGACACGTTGGGCATGCCGTCGCCGTCGCAGGTGGTCAGCACGGATGCGACGATCCCCTCCATCGAGCGGCGCAGCGGCTTGAGATCGACCGCGGTCATGGTACGGACACCGGTGCGCCGGCGCCCGGTCCCGGCGTCTGCATGAAGGCCTGGCAAGGCCGGAAGGAGATCGCCACGACATCGGCCATGTCGGCATTGACCCAGCTGTTGGCGACCTGCGGCGGCAGGCCGATCTCGATCAGTTCATCGCGAAAGACCATGCACTGGCGCAGGATCTCGGGGTGATCGCCGGGATCGGCGTCGCGCACCCCGGCCCCGTGCGCCTTGACCTGGAAAGAGGCGTGATCGATGGCGCGGCTGAAGGTGACCGCCACTCTGGCCCCCTCGGCGATGGCGGCGAGCAAGGGCGCGTTGGTCGCCCTCTTGGCGAAGACGCGGATGCAGCCGGCCGGATCGATCCGCGCGCCGAGCCCGATGCCGGACAGCGGATTGCCGTGCCGGTCGCAGCAGCCGATGACCACGCTGACGCCGCCCTGGGCGAGCGCAACGAGGTCCGAGGGCAGGAGATCGTGCGCCGATCGGTTCGAAGGCGCGCTGCCGTCCTGGTCACTGGCAGGGTTTCCACCGTCTGTCATTCGTCACGACCATCCACCGTTGCCCGGAAGATGAATCTCTGCGTCGCTTTTCGCGCCTTGTCCATCGCTTTGTGGCGGGGGAGCGTTGCCGGGGTTTCAGACCCTGAGGACGAGCGACCCGGTTGTCCGGCCGGCTTCCAGCTCCCGGTGCGCATCGGCTGCCTGGTCGAGGGCAAACACGGTAGGCGGATCGACGACGAGGTGACCGGCGTCCAGGGCACGGAACAGCCGTTCGGCCTGCCGGGCCATCTCGGCACGGGTTCCGGTGTAGTGGCCATAGTTCGGACGCGACAGGGTCACCGACTTCGACGCCAGCGGACCGATCTCCCTTGGCCCGATATCGCCGGAGGCCTGGCCGAAGCTGACGAGATGGCCGCGCAGGGCGAGCGCGGCGATCGAGGCATCGAAACTGTCCCGCCCGATGGCGTCGAAGATGACGTCGGCACCGTGATCCTGCGTGATCTCCATCACCGCGTCGACAAAGCCGCCGCCGCGGCCGACGATCACCTCGTCCGCTCCCATCGCCCTGGCGCGCGCGGCCTTCTCGTGGGTCGACACCGTGGCGATGACGCGCAGGCCCAGCGCGCTTGCCCACTGGACCAGCAGGGAGCCGACCCCGCCGGCGGCGGCATGAACCACAGCGATCTCCCCGGCCCGCGCGACGTGCACGTCGTGGAGCAGGAAACCGGCCGTGACGCCTTTCAGGAGGCCCGCCGCGGCGATGGCGTCGGGAAGCGAGGCAGGCAGGCGGACGACGAGGTCTGCCGCCATGGTGCGGATGCTGGCATAGGCGCCGGTGGGTCCGCAGGCATAGGCGACGCGGTCGCCGGGCGAAAGGTGGTCCACCCCCTCGCCGACGGCCGTCACGGTGCCGGACGCTTCCATGCCGGGCACGCCGGGCGGACGGACGAGATCGAAATAGCCGGTCCGGCAGTAGATATCGATGAAATTGACGCCGATGAAGGATTGCCGGATCTGCACTTCGCCCGGTCCGGGCTGCACCGGGTCCAGCGGGCGCACCTGCAGCACGTCCGGACCGCCGTGGCGCTCCATGACGATGGCGCGTTCCGATGCCGCCCGCGGCGTGACAGGTGTTTCGCGCGGCGGCGTCCAGGGCGCGGTCCGCTCGTGGCTTCGCTCGACCGCCATGCCGCCGTTCGGCCGGGTCGGCGTTGGCCGTCCCTGCCGCAGCCATGTTTCCAGTGCCCGCATTCCCGCGAGGTAGATCCCGTTCGCGACGAGATCGCGCAATTCGGTCTCCCGTGCCGGGGGCGTACGGAAGCGGGATTCCCACTTCCAGAAGGTCTGGCCCGTATCCGTCACCGGCCTGAGCGTCACGGTGGCGACATAGCCGAACAGCGGCAGCGGGGCTTCCAGCAGGCAGTAGGAGAAGGTGCGCGCGCGGTCATCCAGCGAGATCAACTGCTCGCGCAGGAAGCCGCCATCGGCCAGCGTGAAGGCCCGCACGGCGCCGACCTGGTCGGCGGGATGACCGTCCTCGATGCGGCTGGTGGCGATGGCCGGGTGCCAGGCATGATGGCTGTTGAAGTCGCGCAGGATGCGCCACACCTCGTCGACGGGCGCATCGATCACAGCCGTCTGGCAGACCCTGACCATCGCTGCCCCCTATGCCCTCAAGACTGCCGTCCGGCCATCTGCCGTTTCAGGCTGGCGAAGGCGGCCTGGAACACGCCGTTGCCGATCTGCTGTTCCAGCTCGGCTTCCCGGCCGGGCGCGCAATCGAAATCGGCGGTCCACTCGGCAAAGGCCATGTTGCCATCGGTCACCGGCGTGACCGATAGGCGCGCGACGTAGTTCTCGACGCCCATCGGGCTTTCCAGGATCGAGTAGGTGCAGCTCATGTCGTAATCGGACAGGGCCAGCAGCTGCTCGCGGATCCGGCCGCCATCCTTCAGGGTGAAGTTGCGGATGCAGCCGACCTTGTCGGAGGGCTGCATCTGTTCGATGCGGCTGTCGGCGACAAAGGGCGTCCAGTTCGGGAGACCGTTGAAATCGCGGACGCGGTTCCAGACGGCGGCCGCAGGCGCCTCGATCACGGTGGAGACATAGACATGAGGCATGTCAGGTCTCCTACCGGTCGCGGTCGCGGTCATCGTCGTCGGACGCAGAACCGGCATCCTTGCCGGCCTTCCGGCCCTCCGCCTTGCTGACCAGGCTGGTCATGTCCTTGGCATCGCGCAGGACGTCGGTCATGCGGCCCATGGAACCGCCCTCGATGCCGATCTCCTTCATCAGGTTGTCGATCATCGGTGCCTGCACCCGGTACCGCAGGGCGGAGTCGATCACCTCGTCGGTGACGTTCTTCCGGCCTCCCTCGCCGCCGCCATGCATGCCATCGACGTGGAGGATCTTGATGCCGTCGATCTTCTCCATCGGACGCACGCTTTCGCGCACGATGCCTTCGAGGCGTTCCAGCAGCTTCTCGCGGATGCGGGCCTGGCGCGCCGGCTCGGACAGGGCGTTTTCCGACTCGTTGAGCGCGCGTGCGCCCTCGGCATCGACCTTGTAGCGCTCGGAGGCGGCCATGGCGGCGATCTTCTCGGCTTCCGCATTGGCCAGCGCGGCTATCTTCTGGGCCTCCGCCAGGCTCTTGGCGGCCTTCATCTCGGCATCGGCCCTGGCGGTGACGCGCAGCGCCTCGGCTTCCGATTCCCGCTGCGCGGAGATGATGTCGGTCAGCTTGCGCCGTTCGGCCACCTCCTTCTCGCGGGCGGTGAGCGCCTGCTCCTCGGCCTGCACGGCCTTGGCGCGGACCGCAGCAGCAGCAGCCGTCGCGGCCGAGCGCTCCTGCGACTTCTTGGCCAGTTCGATGACCTTGTCGACTTCCGCCATCTCGACCATGCGGTCGCGCTCGATGCCCGCGGTGCGGATCTCGCGCTCGTTGAGAATCCGGGCCTCCGCCACGGCGCGCTGCGTGGCGAGGCGGGCGCGCTCGACCTCTTCCTGCATGGCGATCTCGGCTTCCTCGAACGCCTGGCGCTTGGCCAGCTGCAGCGCGTCGAGCGTCTTCTCGCGTTCGATGCGGACGGCATCCAGCGCCTTGTCCTGGGCGATGCGCTCGGCCTCGGTGAGCTGGGCCTGGACGATCTCGTTGCGCTGTTTCTCGGCCTGTGCCGTGGCAAGGTCGATGGCCTTCTCGGCGATGGCGACCTGGCGCTCCAGCGCGTGGATCTCGATGGCCTTCTCGCGGGCGATCTCCATCTGGCGGGCCTCCAGTTCGCGCTGGATGCGGGCCTTCTCGATTTCCAGTTCCAGGGCGATCTGCTCGCGCTCGGTCTGTTCGCGGGCCTTGAGTTCCACCTCCTCGATGGCGCGGCGGCGGGCGATCTCGCGGCGCTGGGTGTCTTCCTCCGACTTGATGCGCTCCTCGGTGACGGCACGTTCCTGGGCAAGGCGCGCCTTCTCCACCGCCTCGCGGGCGGTCAGTTGCGCCTGTTCCGATTCCTGCTCGCGCTGGGCGCGTTCACGCGCCAGCTCGGCGCGCTGCTCGGCACGGCGGATCTCCAGTTCGCGTTCCTGCTGCAGGCGCGCATATTCCTGGTCGCGGTCGATCTCGTAGACCTGCTTCTGGGCGGTCAGGTTCTGGTTGCGGATCTCGACCAGCGTGCGCTGCTCGATCTCGTTGCGCATCTTGCGCCGCGCCTCGATGGATTCCGTGATCTGGGTCAGACCCTCGGCATCGAAGGCGTTGGACGGATCGAAGTATTCAAGGCCGGTCTGGTCGAGGTCGACCACGGCGACCGATTCCAGCTCGAGACCGTTGCCGGCCAGCGATTCGGCGGCGAGATCGCGCACGGCATTGGCGAAATCGCCGCGCTGCTCATGCATTTCCTCCAGCGACATGCGCGCGGCGACCGTGCGGATGGCGGAGGCGAACTTGCCTTCCAGCAGGCTGCGCAGACCGTCGTCCTGCATGGTCCGGCGGCCCAGCGTCTGGGCGGCGGCCGAGACGGCGTCCTTCGACGCGCCGACGCGGACGAAGAACTCCGCCTCGATATCGACCCGCATCCGGTTGCGCGTGATCAGCGCCTGCTCGTGCTCGCGCTTCAGGTCGATGCGCATGACGTTCATGTTGACGGGCGTGATCTCGTGCAGCACGGGGATGACCAGCGCACCGCCGTTGACCACGACCTTCTCGCCGAGAAAGCCAGTTCGCACGAAGGCGATGTCCTTGGTCGACCGGCGGTACAGCCAGCGCAGGATGTAGACCGCGATCACGATCGCGATGACGGCCAGGATCAGCCAGAGCAGTGCCGCTCCCAAGACTTCGCCAGACATTGTTGTCCTCCCTCAACACATGGGTGACCGAGGCCTTTGGCCTCAGAAGGTCACCGCCTTGAATTTCCGCGTCTGCTCGGTCAGGGCCACTTCCGTCGGAAGCCGCTCCATCGACGACGCGCCGTAGAATCCGTGACAGTTCCGCGTGCGGTTCAGCACGTAGCTGGCATCCTCCGGCGAGGAGACCGGCCCGCCGTGCACCAGCACCAGCACGTCCTTGTTGACCTTCAACGCCGCCTCGGCCCAACTGTCGACGAGAGCCGGGCAGTCCTCCAGCTTCAGCGCCGTTTCGGCACCGATCGAGCCGCCCGTGGTCAGGCCGAGGTGGCAAACGACGATGTCGGCGCCGGCGCTAGTCATTGCCGCGGCCTCTTCCTCGTTGAAGACGTAAGGCGTCGTCAGCAGGTCCAGGCTGTTGGCAAGGCGGATCATGTCCACTTCCAGGCCATAGGACATGCCGGTTTCCTCCAGGTTCGCCCGGAAGGTTCCGTCGATGAGGCCGACGGTGGGAAAGTTCTGGACGCCGGCAAAGCCGACATCCTTCACCTGGCGCAGGAAGTGATCGAAGTTGCAGAAGGGATCGGTTCCATTCACGCCGGCGAGCACGGGCGTCTTGCGGACGACGGGCAGGATCTCGTTCGCCATTTCCATGACGATCTCGTTGGCATTGCCATAGGCCAGCAGGCCGGACAGAGAACCGCGCCCGGCCATGCGGTAGCGGCCGGAATTGTAGATCACGATCAGGTCGATCCCGCCCTGCTCCTCGCACTTGGCCGAGAGCCCGGTGCCGGCGCCGCCGCCGATGATCGGCACGCGGTCGCGTTTCATCTGGTGGAGCCGTTCAAGGATTGCCTTGCGTTCGAACCTGGCCACTACGCTGTCCTCCTCAAGGGGTTGCAGACCGAAAGGAAGGCGCTCACCACGGCGGAGGAGAACGCCTCGTCATTGATATTCGCGTTGACGCGCACGATCCTGCGGCGCGCGGTCTGGCGCACGGTGCCCTCGAGCGCGTCGAAGAGTGCCTTGTCGGCGGCCGGGTCGTGGAAGGGGCCGCCCGGCTTGTCGAGCACCGAGACGCCGCCTTCGGGGATGAGGAAGATCGCCGGGCCTTCCATCTGGTTCATGCGCTCCCCGATCCACTGGCCGAAAGCGCGGTTTTCCTCGGCGGTGGTGCGCATCAGCGTCACGGTCGGGTTGTGAATGACGAAGTTGCGCCCGGAAAAGCGTTCGGGCACGGTCTCGCGCGCACCGAAATTGACCATGTCCAGCGCGCCGGCCGAGCCGACCCAGGGCAGGCCGGTCTCGATGGCGGCGCCGAAACGGTTCCGGTCTGCGGGGAACACGCCGCCGACCAGCATGTCGGCGACCTCGGTCGTCGTGAGATCGACGAAACCGGCCAGCAGGCCGGAATGGCCGAGCGCTTCCATGGCCCGCCCGCCGGTACCCGTGGCATGGAAGACGAGGCAGTCGAAATCGGGTTCTAGCGCCTTCGACACCGCCTGGACGCAGGGCGTGGTGACGCCGAACATGGTCAGGCCGACAGCCGGGCGGGCCGCCGCGCGCTTCGCCACCTGTTCGGCGCCGCCCGGAAGCCGCGCGATCATGCCGGCGAGCGCATGGGCGGCATTGGCCAGCACCCGCTCTGTGATCTGGTTGAGGCCCTGCACGTCGGCGACGGAGTGGAACATGTTGATGTCGGTTGCGCCGACATAGGGGCGCGTATCGCCCGCGGCGACCGTGGAGACCATGATCTTCGGAATGCCGACGGGAAGGACGCGCATGCCCGCCGTGGCGATGGAAGTGCCGCCGGACCCGCCGGCGGAAATCACGCCGCCGATATCGCGCTCCCGCGCCATCCAGCTGGCGAAGGCCTCCGCCATGGCGGACACCGAACGTCCGCGATCGTCGGTGAAAACGGCATTGGTGCCGCCGGGATGCATGGCCGCAACCTGCATGGGGGTGACATTGCAGCGCGACGGCTTGCCGGAGGTCGACAGGTCGACCGTCTTGACGCGGATGCCGACCTTCTTCAGCGCGTCGGCGATGAAGCCCAGTTCCTTTGCCTTCGTATCGAAGGTACCGGCGACAATGGCCGTCTTGCCGACCCGCTCGGCATAGGGAATGGCGAAGACCGCCTTGCCGGGATCATCAGGCTGGCTTTTCCCGACAGCCGCCTCGCGCAGGCTGCTGGCCGGCAGGCCCCAGCGGTTGGGCATGGACGACAGCGTCTGGAAGTTGTCGCGGCCCGCAGCCGCGCCCTTCTCCCGCTCGACCGTGTAGACCTGGGCGATCAGATCGCTCGCCGCCTCGCGCGGGGTTTCTTCGGGTGGCGGAGCGTCTTCCTCGTGGCGGCCGACACCCAGAAGGCGCTGCTGCAGGTCGCGGTCGGCCGCCAGCACGCTGGCTTCCATGATGCGGCTGATCCGGCCGTTGACCATGATGGCGACCGTATCGGACACGGAGGTCGCAACGCCGATGTTCTGCTCGATGACGAGGATGGACATGTCGCCCTCCTCGGCAAGGGTGACCAGCATGGCCTCGACCTGGTCGACGATGACCGGCGCCAGGCCCTCCGTCGGCTCGTCCATCACCAGAAGCTGCGGATTGGCCAGCAGGGCGCGGGAAATGGCCAGCATCTGCTGCTCGCCGCCGGAGAGCTGCGAGCCGCCGTTGTTGCGCCGTTCGGCGAGCCGCGGAAAGGTCTGGTAGACCCGGTCCAGCGTCCAGGCGGCATCCTCGCCGCGGGAGGCAACGAGGCGCAGGTGCTCGTCCACCGTCAGGCTCGGCCAGACGCGGCGTCCCTGCGGCACGTAGGCAATGCCGGCGCGATGGATCTGGTGCGGCTCCATCCGGCCGATCTCGCGGCCATGCACGCGGATGCTGCCCGAACGCGCCTCCTTGAGGCCGGTGATCGTGTTGCACAGCGTGGTCTTGCCCATGCCGTTGCGGCCGACGACGCTCATGACGCCGTGATCGAGGGTCAGCGACACGCCCTGCACGACATGGGCTTCGCCGTAATAGACGTGCAGGTCCTCGACGACGAGGGCGGCCTTGCGGGTCGGGGCGGTGCGCCGGTCAGCCATGGCCGCCTCCCAGGTAGATCTCCTGGACCTGGGGATCGTTCTCGATCTCCTCGGGCGTGCCCTCCTTGAAGAGACTGCCATTGTGCATCATCGAGACGTATTCGGAGACGCGCAGGGCGACATCGAGATCGTGCTCGATGATGATGTAGCCGATGTGCCCCGGCAGCGCGTTGAGAATGGCGATGAGGTCGCGCCGCTCGGTCGGCGACAGGCCGGCGGCCGGCTCGTCGAAGAGGATGAAGCGCGGCGCGCCGGCAAGCGCCAGAGCGATTTCGAGCTGGCGCTGCTGGCCATGCGACAGGGTGCCGACGAGCAGGCCGGCCTCGCCGTCGAGATGGACGGCGTGAATGATGGATTCGGCCTGTGCCATCGCCCCGTCCGAGGGCGACGGCCGCAGCAGCGAAAAGCGGTTGTTGGTCACGCCACGGCAGGCCAGGTAGACGGAATCGCGAATGCTGAGGTTCGTGAAAAGCTGGGAAATCTGGTAGGTGCGGCGCAGGCCGCGGCGGATGCGTTCATGGGCGGGAAGATGGGTGATCTCCTCGCCGAAGAAGCGGATCCTGCCGAAGCTCGGCAGGAAATCGCCGGTGATCGCGTTGAAGAGCGTGGTCTTGCCCGCGCCATTGGACCCGAGCACGGCGCGCCGCTCGCCGGCCCGGATCTTCATGGAAACGCCGGAGAGCGCGACCAGGGCGCCAAAATGCCGGCCGACATTGTCGAGTTCCAGCGCGTTGGCGCCGGTTCCCTGCAATCTCGATGCGGCAATGCTGACGTTCATGGTCGCGGTCTCCTTCAGGCTGCCGTCACGGGCAGCTCGGGTTGTCGCGGCTGACCTTGCCGAGCGCGCGGAAGTCCGCCTCGTCGATGCCGAGCGTCTGGTTGACCTGCGGCGTAACCTTGATGAGCTTGTTGAGCAGGGTGCCATCGGCGGCTTCGCTCACCTCGGTCAGGAACATGTCGGCGATCGCGTTGCGGTTCTTGTCGAGCGACACCTTGCCGGTCGGCGTTTCGAACGACAGGTTCGACAGGACCTCGCGGAACTTCTTGCCGCCGTCCGACAGGTCACCCTTCACCTCGTCGAGGGCGAGCAGGGCCGCCTTCATGTTGACGTAGTAGGCGTGGGCGAAGAGCGAGGGCGACGGGAATGCGCCATCCTGCTTCTTGTAGGCCTCGACGAAGGCCTTCCACTCGGGCGAGTCGTTGGTATCGGCCGTCGGGCCGGCCGCCGGCGTGCCGACCAGGATGTCGTGCAGGCGTCCCTTGGCCGTCAGCACCGTCTGGTCGACGGTGATGGACCCGCCGATCAGCGGCGCCTGGCCACCGGCCTGCTGATACTGGCTGAGGAAGTTGACCGCGTCGGCACCGCCGAGGGCCACGTAAATGGCGTCGACGTCATCGGGAATGGCGGCGATGACCGAGGAATAGTCCTTGTTGCCGATCGGCACCCACGACTTGGACGGAACCTTGCCGCCGGCCTTGCAGAACTCGGCCATGAAGCCGAAGACCTGCGTGTAGGGGAAGGAATAGTCTTCCGCCACGGTCGCGACCGTCTTGTAGCCCTTGTCGTTGTAGGCGTAGGTGCCGAGACCGGCCATCCACTGCGCACCGTCGGTGGAGAAGCGGAAGAAGTTTTCCGCCGGATCGCGGAACGTGGTGTCCTGCGCGGCCGAGGAGCCGTTGAGGAAGGTCACGTCGGGCTGGGTCTTGGCGTATTCCTTGACCGCGATGCCCTCGTCGCCGGAGAGCGGGCCGACGAGGATCTTCACGCCATCCTGCTCGACGAGCTTGCGCGCAGCGCGCACGGCGCTGTCGGGAGAGGCGTCGGAGGAACCGCGGATGATCTCGATGTCGTTTCCACCGGCCTTGCCGCCGAATTCCTGCACGGCGGTCAGCGCGCCGCGTTCGCTGTCCTCGCCCAGGACCGTGAAGGCCCCTTCAAAGGTGGCCAGCACGCCGATCTTCATGCTCTCGGCCTGCGCGATCGAGATCGCGGGAGCCGTCAGTCCGGTCGCGACAGCCAGCGCCAGCATTGTCCGTCTTGTCATGCTCATGTCATTCCTCCCATGGAAACCGTTCACTCCCGGACCCCGGACCGTTCCGGTCCCGGGCCCCATGCATCCCGGTCCGGACGCGGCTTCACGCGCTCCCAGAGTCCGAGAATTCCGTCTGGCGACAGGAAAACCACCGCCAGGAAAAACAGGCCGATCAGCGTGTTGAACCGTTCGGCACCGACGAGATCGATGGCGAAGGTCTGGATCAGCACCACGACCACGGCGCCGATGAACGGGCCGACGGGATGGCGCAGACCACCGATGATCGCGATGATGAGAATGTTGATGGCCGGGCCGACCGCGATGGAGCCGGGCGAGATGCGGCCGTTGAACCAGGCCAGCAGGACACCGGCCGCGCCAGCGATCAGGCCGGAAAGCCACCAGGCGAAAACCTTGTGCGCGGTGACGTTGTAGCCGATGGCGCGCATGCGGCGCGGGTTGTCGCGCACGGCCTGCAGCGTCAGGCCGAAGGTCGACCGGGCGCCATAGAGGACGGCGGCATAGGCCACCACCGCATTGGCCAGGCACAGGTAGTAGAAGGGCACGGGATCGCGCCAGTAGAGACCGAAGACCTCGGGAGCGCGCAGGCCGGAATAGCCGGGGAAGCCGTTGAACAGGGCGTAGTTCTGCTGCGTGAAATAGAAGCAGGCGGTGGCGATCGCCAGCGTGATCATGATCGTGTAGATGCCCTCTGTGCGCACCGCGACCCAGCCGAAGGCGGCCGAGAGCACCGAGGCGAAGAGGATGGCCATGGGCGTGATGACCCACCACGGCCAGGCGAAGCCGTGAACGCCGGAATTGTTCTCGCCGAAGATGGCGATGACATAGGCGGCAGCGCCCGCGATGGTGATCTGCGCCAGGCTGACCATGCCGCCGTAGCCGGCCAGCAGCATCAGCGACAGGGCGATCATGCCAAGGATCAGCGAATAGCCGCCGATCTGGGTGAGGAAAAAGTCCGACGCCATGGCCGGGTAGACCAGCAGGAAGAGCAGGAGCAGGCCATGGGCCGGCGTGACGAGCTCGCGCCAGCCGCTGCCGCGAAGCTTCTCCGTGCGCTGCGTCTCCACCAGGCTCATAGCGATTTCCCCATGATGCCCTGCGGGCGCACGCTGAGCGTCACCACCATGATGACGAAGGTGATGACGACGCCGTAGGTCGGGAAATAGACGAGCCCGATCTGCTCGGCGAGGCCGATGATCAGCGCACCGATGGCCGCGCCGGTCACCGATCCCATGCCGCCGACGATGACCACGACCAGCGAGGCCAGCAGGTAGCGGACGTCCTCGCCCGGCGCGACGGACAGGGCGGAACCGCCGACCACGCCGGCGAACCCGGCGAGGCCCGCGCCAATGGCAAACACCGCGGCAAAGACCAGGTGCACGTTCTTGCCCGAGGCGGCCAGCATGTCGCGGTCATCGACGCCGGCGCGGATCATCATGCCGATCCGCGTTCGGTTGAGCATCAGCCACAGCCCGATGCCGATGACGACGGCGATGGCGAGCACCACGAGGCGGTAATAGGGATAGACGAGATAGACGGCCGCGCCATTCGACCGGTAGGCGGTGATGACCGGCAGCTTGATGGCGCCGGTGAGCCACTCGGGCACCAGGATCTGGTAGGTCGTGCCGCCCCAGACCGCCAGCATGAGGTCGGCGGCGACGATGGAGATACCGATGGTCACCAGGGTCTGGCGCAGGTCATCGCCCTCGAGGCGGCGGAAGACCACGACCTGCATGACCAGGCCGATGACGGCCATGATGACGAAGCCCGCGGCGACGCCAAGCAGCCAGAAGCCGGTGCGGTCGGCGACCTCGTAGCCGACATAGGCGCCCAGCAGGTAGAGCGAGCCATGCGCCAGGTTGACGTTGCGCATGAGGCCGAAGACCAGCGTGAAGCCGCTGGCGACGAGGAAATAGAGTCCGGCGAGCGTCAGGCCGTTGAGGATGGCGCTCAGGAACGCCTTCTTGGAGATCAGGATCGCGTCCAGCCAGTCGGGCCACTGGGCGAAGACCAGCCACAGGAGAAGGGCCGCCACCAACAGGGCGACGACGCCCCACGCCTGGCGGCGTGAGGCGCGGGCACCCCGGAAAAGATCGTCGCGGTTGGTGTTCGACGCGTCGCTCATGCCGGCCTCAGGCGATCAGCCTGCGGCGGGCTTCGTTGACGCGCGGCGCCTTGTGGAACTTGCCGTCCTTCATGATGGCGAGCAGGCGGGTCTTGTCCTGCAGGATGCGCACGTCGGCCAGCGGGTCGCCGTCGACCAGCAGCAAGTCGGCAAGGTAGCCTTCCTTGACCAGGCCAAGCTCGTTTTCCATGTCCATGATCTGGCCACCGTACTTGGTGGCCGCCTGGATGGCCTCCATCGGCGTGAAGCCGAGCATCTCGACGAAGGTCTGCACGTCCCTGGCATTGGTGCCCTGCGGGGTCCAGGCAAAGCCGTAGTCGCCGCCGATGCAGATGCGGATGCCGCGGCGGTGCATTTTCTTCATCGTGTCGATGCACATGGCCAGTTCGCGTTCGTAGAGCTCGGTCAGCTCCGACCCGGGCTTGATGCCCCACTCGGCGGCATGGCGTGCGGTGTTGATCAGCCAGGCGATGCCGGGCGCCACGAAATGCCGGTCCTTGGCGGCTTCCAGCATGTCGAGCGCTTCCTCGTCGCAGAAGGACGCATGGTAGATGTTGCGAATGCCGTGGCGGACGCACTGCTTGACGGAATTGGCCGAGCGCGCATGGGCCGAAAGCACCTTGTTGCGGCACTTCGCCTCCTGCACGGCCATGGCCACCTCTTCCTCCGACATGGGCGTTTCCTCCGCCCCCATGCCGGTGATCTCCTCGCCCGACAGGTTCAGCTTGATGGAATCGACGCCGTACTTGATCAGCGTGCGCACCACGCGGCGCACCTCTTCGGGACCGGAGACCACGATGCCGAGGTTCAGGCCCTCGTGGGGGATGTGCGAGGGCGCGGAATCGCCGAGCCCGCCGACGGTGGTGATCTCGGGGCCGGCCGCCAGGTAGCGCGGTCCGGGGAAACGTCCCTCGTTGATGAAGCGCTTGGCGACGACATCGAGGCGCGGCTTGGCCGCGGCGGCGCCCCGTCCGGCCGTGAAGCCGGCGTCGAGCACCAGCTTGGCCATCTCCATGGTGACCAGCATGTGCTCCTCGAGTTCCATCATCTGGATCGGCTCGATGCCCGGCGCGTTGTTCCAGGACAGGTGCAGGTGCGCGTCGATCATGCCCGGCATCAGCGTGGCGCCCATGCCGTCAATCACCGTCGCGCCGCCATAGCCGGCCGACGAGGAAAAGCGCGACGAGCCGCGGGTGATCGACTTGATGCGGTTGCCCTGCACCAGGACATCGCCGCTGAAGGGCATTTCGCCGGTCGCGTCGAGGACGCGCACGTTGGTGAAGAGAACCGATCCGTTGCCGTTCATGCTGTCTGCCATGGTTCACTCCTCATTGCCTCCGGGGCCGGCCCGGACCGTGTCACTGATTCAGGCCTTCGCGCAAAAAGGCGGTCGCGATGCGCTTGCATTCGTCGGGTTTCTCCAGCGGGGCCCAATGGCCGCAGGCCGGCAGGATACGCACCGGGGCCCCGCCGATATCCTCCGACAGCTGCCAGGCGGCCTGGGGTGGCGAGACGCCGTCCTCCTCGCCCGTCACGATCATCACCGGCATGCGCAGGGCCGCGGGATCGGCGCGCCGGGCGCCGGCCAGGGCCTCGCAGGAGCGGGCAAATCCTTCCGCACTCTGGCGCATGTGGCTTTCGCGCACGAAGGCGAAGGCGGCGGCATCGGTTTCGGCCGCGCCGGTGGCCATGCCACCGGCCGTCACCTGGTCGGCCACGGCCGCCATGCCTTTTTCGCGCACCAGTTTCGCCCGTCCGCGCAGGCGTTCGCGTGCCGCGTCGGCCGGTTCGATGATCGGCCCGAACAGGAGCAGGCTTCGAACGAGGTCGGGGCGCTTCATGCCCAGGTGCTGTGCCACCAGCGTGCCGAAGGAATGACCCACAACGTGGGCCGAGGCGATGGCGAGATCGTCCAGCATCGCCGCCAGGCTGGAGACGAGCAGGGCCACGTCGATCGGACCGTCCGGAACGGCGGAGCGTCCGGCGCCGGGAAGGTCGGGCCGGATGACGTCCATTCCCGACAGGGCCGGCAGCAGCGGCTGCCAGGTGTTGGAAGTCCCGCCGAGGCCGTGGATCATGAGCACGGCATCGCCGTCCCCTTCCCGCTCCACCTGCATGCCGCGCGCGGTCAGCGTTGTCATGCCGCCGTCTCCAGGAAGCGGTTTTCCAGCGTGCCGATGCCCGCGATCTCGACGCGGACGACGTCGCCGTGCGCGAGATAGCGCGGCGGCTTGAAGCCGATCCCCACTCCTGCCGGCGTTCCAGTGGCAATGATGTCGCCGGGCAGCAGCGTGACGCCGGCGGAAATGGTCTCGATGATCTTCGGGACCGAGAAGATCAGATCGCGCGTGTTGGCATCCTGACGCAGCTCGCCGTTCACGTAGCAGCGGACGGCGGTGTCGGCGAGATCGATCCCGTCGGCGGTCACCGCGAACGGCCCCATCGGGCAGTAGGTGTCCTGGGACTTGCCGATAAGCCACTGGCTGTAGCGGCCCTGGAGGTCCCTGGCCGTGACGTCGTTGACGATCGTGTAGCCCCAGACATGGTCGAGCGCGTCTTCGGCGCGAATGCCGCGCCCGCCCCTGCCGATGATGACCGCGAGCTCGGCCTCGTAGTCCACCGCCGCCGTCACCGACGGATCGAGGCGGACCGGGCTGCCATGGGCGACCACGGTTTCCGGCACCTTGGAGAAAACGATCGGCTCCTTCGGGATCTCGCCGGCGGCAGCACTGGAATCGAAGCCGCTGGACGAGAACTCCCTGGCATGCTCGCGATAGTTCTTGCCGACGCAGAAGATGTTGCGGCGCGGCCGGGGAAACGGCGCCTCGAGGCGCACCTCGTCCAGGCGCACCGGCGAGAGGCGGTCGATCGCCCCGAGGTCCGCCTCCACGAGCGCGCCCAGACCGTTGCGGGCGGCATCGACCGACAGTGCGAGAGGCGTGATCTGCGTGCCGGCATCATCGACGATCCCGACGCGGCGCTCGTCACCGAGACTGAAACAAGCGAATTTCATCCACCCTCCCGACTGAACCATTTTTTTATTGGTTTACAGTTAAAACAAGGCTATTCTAGTTTTATCAGGCGTTCAAGAGGGAAATATTGAACCAATTTATCGGATTTTGCCTTGCAGCAAGTGCAGTGCAGCATTTCCTTTAATGCACCATTTATCTCTTGGTTCAATCAATGACTAAGATGCGACAAACAAAAGCGGATTCCATCGAAATCGATCTACGCAGCCGGATCGCAGCAGCGGAGTGGATGCCGGGCGACCAGCTTCCGGACGAACGGACGCTGGCCGATCATTACGGCGTCGCACGCAACACGATCCGGAAGGCCATCGGGCAGCTCGAAGCTGAAAACCTGCTGGAGCGGAAGGTCGGACGTGGCACGCATGTGCGCGAAAAGCCCGACGAGACGACCGACCGGATCCTGAAGAGCTTCCTCGAGGCCAGCCCGTCGGACATCCTGAACCTGCGCCTGTTCATCGAACCGCACGCGGCCTCGGCGGCGGCCCGCAACATCTGCGAGTCGGACCTGGAGGCCATCCGCCACGCGGCGCAGAAGGCCGAGGAGGCCGAGGACCTCGACGACTACGAATTCTGGGACAACGAGTTTCACCGGCTGATCAACACCGCGGCGGGCAACCGCTTCCTGGCCGATTTCTTCGCACTTCTGACCATCATCCGCTACACGCCGACGATGATGGAGATCCGCCGGCAATGGTTCACAGCCGAACGCCGGCTGGTCTACGACCGCGAACACCGCGACATTGTCGAAGCCCTGACGAACTGGGACGGCGAGCGGGCCGCCAGCGCCATGCGGAGCCACCTGCTGTCGCGGCGGCGCAACTATTTCGGCCAGTAGAACGAGGACCGGGACCATGTCGATGACGCGGATCATGCAGGCGGTCGCCGCCAGCCAGGGAAGTTCCGACCTGTTTGTCCTGCTGCGCCGGCTGATGGATGCGGGACCGACCGACACGCTGCTCGTGCGCCAGATCATCGAGCCGCAGGCCGCTGCGGCCGCGGTATCCAATGGCAACGGCGCCGATATCGAGGCCATCCGCGCGGCCCATGAAAAGGCCCTGAACGCGGCAACCCTGCATGACTTCGAGCATTGGGACGCGGTGCTTCACCGCAGCATCTTCGCCGCAACCCGCAACGAGCTCCTGATCAACCTCCAGGACGTGCTGGCCGCGATCCGTGAAAAGCCGTCCTGGCTCCGGATCAAGAACAAGGTGATCACGCGGGCCGTCCAGCAGAAATACACCCGCGAACACGGCGCCATCGTCGAGGCCATTGCCGCGCGCAACGCGCAGGCCGCCCATGATGCCATGAAGCTGCACCTGCAAAGCGTCACGCTCGACATGTTTCCGCAGTAGCCCGAACGCCGGCCAGAGACGGCCCGTGCGTCAACCCGGCATGGGCAGGAGGCCCGGGAGGGCTAGCGGGGCCTGCTTGAGCCACAGCGTGGCGCCGGAAGCGCCAACCGTTCCGGCAAGGTCCATCCCGGCCGGAAAACGGCCCCAGCTCTGCGCCTGCCACCGTTCCCCGGACAGGTCCAGGCTGCCGGCGAGGACCAGGACCTCCAGCCCTTCGCCGGTGGAAAGGTGCAGCGGCGCATCCGGGCGGCAGTCCTCCAGGGTCACGCGCTCGATGCCATCATCGAAAAGGACGCGGGCGGCGGCGACACCGGGGCGCAGCGGCGCCGGATCGCCCTCGCCCGGCTGGCGAACGAGCTGGAGGTCATCGGCCTCACGGAACTGCCAGAGACGGACGAAGATGGTGCAGCCGTCCGCCGAGGCCGGGCTGTGGGAGGTGCCGGGCGGATTGCGGAAATAGCTGCCGGCGGGATAGTCGGCGTGCTCGTCCTGGAAGGTGCCTTCCAGCACGAGGATTTCCTCGCCGCCATTGTGGACATGGGCCGGAAAGGCGCTGCCCCTGGCATAGCGCACGATCGACGTGGCGCGGGCAACCTCGCCGCCGACGCGGTAGAGCATGCGCCGGTCCACGCCCGCTGCGGGGCTCGGCACCCAGTCGAGCCGCCCCGCATGGACGATGACGGGCCGTGTCAGGTCGTCGTTGATCCGCATCGTTTCTCGCTCCCGGTTCGCTGATCAACCTAGGTTGCTGCCGCGCCGGGTCAAGGCGACAGCCGCCCTTCACCGCCCGGGGGCGCCGATCACCTCGAAGCGGTCGACGTCGACCATGCCGTGGTCAGTGATCTTGAGATGCGGGATCACCGGCAAGGCCAGGAAGGCGAGTTGCAGGAACGGCTCCTCCAGCGTCACGCCGAGATCGCGGGCGGCGGCGCGCAGGACGACGAGATCGTCGCGAACGGCCTCGAAGGGTTTCAGGCTCATCAGGCCGGCAATCGGCAGCGCCACCTCGGCGACGACCGTGCCGTCGCGCACGACGACGAAACCGCCCTCGATCTCGCCCAGACGGTTGGCTGCCAGTGCCATGTCGTCGTCGCTCGTGCCGACGACGGCGATGTTGTGGTGATCGTGGCAGACGGTGGAGCCGATCGCACCGCGTTCGAGGCCGAACCCCCTGACGAAGCCGGTAGCGCGATTGCCGTTGCGCCCGTGCCGCTCGATCACGGCGATCTTGGCGAGATCACGGGCCGGATCGGCCCGCTTGAGGCCGGCCTGCGGCACCATGTCCTCGACCAGGTGATGCGTGATGATCTTGCCCGGCTCGATGCCGATGACATGGGTTTCGGCGCTGTTGGCGCGGTGCGCCAGATCGCCCGCCTCGACGCGTCCGGCCCGGACCGAAGCGCGCGCGACCGGCTCGACGGTTTCCCTTGCGGCGAACAGCGCCTCGTCGACCACCCGGCCGGCCGAAAGCACCATGCCGGCATGGCAGTTTTCCAGGCTGTCGAGCACGACGAGGTCGGCGCGCCAGCCCGGGGCGACCAGCCCGCGGTCCTGCAGGCGAAAGGCACGTGCCGCCGAAATGGAAGCCGCGCGGTAGACGGCCAGCGGCGGCGCGCCGCAGGCGATGGCATGGCGGATCATGTAATCGAGGTGGCCGTGCTCGGCGATATCGAGCGGATTGCGATCGTCGGTGCACAGGGCGATGAAGGGTGAATTGCGCTCGGTGATAACCGGCATCAGCGCGTCGAGGTCCTTGGACACCGAGCCTTCGCGGATCAGCACGTGCATGCCCTTGGAAAGCTTCTCCATCGCCTCGTCTGCGGCCGTCGTCTCGTGGTCGGTCCGGATGCCTGCGGCGAGATAGCCGTTGAGCGCGAAGCCGCGCACCAGCGGGGCGTGGCCATCCTTGTGGCGGTCGGCAAAGGCCTCCAGCTTGGCCATGCAGGCCGGATCGCAGGCCAGGACGCCCGGGTAGTTCATGAACTCAGCCAGGCCTATGACCTTCGGGTGGTCCATGAAGGGCACGAGATCGGCCGCTTCCAGCCTCGCGCCGGAGGTTTCCATCTCGGTCGACGGGACGCAACTCGACAGTTGCACGCGCAGGTCCATGGCGACGCGTTCGGCGCAGTCGAGGAAATAGCGGATACCCGTCGTGCCGGCGACGTTGGCGATCTCGTGGGGATCGCAGATGGCCGTCGTCACGCCGCGCGGCAGGACGCAGCGATCGAACTCGAAGGGCGTGACGAGCGAGCTTTCGACGTGGAGGTGCGTGTCGATGAAACCCGGGACGACGATGCGCCCGGAGATGTCGATCTCGCGCTTGCCGTCGTAATGCGCGCAGGTGCCGACGATGGTGTCGCCGCAGATGGCGATATCGCCGGGCACCAGGTCACCGGTGACGAGATCGAAAAAGCGGCCACCCTTGAGGACAAGGTCCGCCTTTTCCGCGCCCTGCCCCTGCCGGATTCGCCTTGCCAGTCCGTTCGCGTCCATCACCTGAAGCCTTTCCTTGCCGCAACCACCCGGGCATTGGAGCGAAAAGGCGATGGGGGCGCAATGGCCGGATGCACGATCGCCAAAGAAAAAGCCCGGCTCCTCGCGGAGCCGGGCCTGGTCGTCCGATCCGTGATCGAAATCAGTTGACGGCGTCTTTCAGACCCTTGCCAGCCGAGAACTTCGGCACGTTGCGTGCCGGGATCTCGACGGCCTTGCCGGTCTGCGGGTTGCGGCCGGTGGTGGCCTCACGACGCGAAACGGAGAAGTTGCCGAAACCGACGAGGCGAACGTCGCCGCCGTTCTTCAGTTCAGCCGCAATGGCTTCAAAGACCGCATCCGTCGCGGACTGGGCATCGGCCTTCGAAAGGCCGGCCTTTTCGGCAACAGCAGCAACCAGTTCGTTCTTGTTCATTGGAAGTCCCTTTTAGTTAGTGCTCCTCGACCGGGATTACGACTCAACCGGCTGCGCAGGACCATATTCAGATGTGGCCGGCAAACAAAGCCGAAAACGCACGGGCGACGCCCCAAATCCCCGGATTTCTGGGGATTCCCAAGAGAAAAGCCGGATCGAAGACCCGGCTTTTCCTAATTTAGCTATGCAGTAGGCTCAATGGGCCACGCCGACCGGTTCGCCCTGGTCATCCGCCTTGGCCGGCGGCGCATCGACCGGTTCCTTCCACTCGATGGCTTCCGGCATGCGGACGAGGGCATGTTCGAGCACCTCGCCGGCCCGGCTGACGGGAACGATCTCCAGACCTTCCTTCACGTTGTCGGGAATGTCCGGCAGGTCCTTGGCGTTGTCCTCGGGGATCAGCACCTTCTTGATGCCGCCACGGTGGGCTGCCAGGAGCTTTTCCTTGAGACCGCCGATCGGCAGCACCCGGCCCCGCAGCGTGATCTCGCCCGTCATGGCGACATCCTTGTGCACGGGAATGCCGGTCAGGACCGACACGATGGCGGTCATCATGCCGATGCCGGCCGACGGGCCGTCCTTCGGTGTCGCGCCTTCCGGCACGTGGACGTGGATATCCCGCTTGTCGAAGAGCGGCGGCTCGATGCCGAAATCGATGGCGCGCGAGCGGACGTAGGAGGCCGCCGCCGAAATCGATTCCTTCATCACGTCACGCAGGTTGCCGGTGACGGTCATCTTGCCCTTGCCGGGCATCATGACCCCCTCGATCGTCAGCAGTTCGCCGCCGACCTCGGTCCAGGCCAGCCCGGTGACGACACCGACCTGGTCCTCGCCTTCGATCTGGCCGTAGCGGAAGCGCGGCACGCCGAGGAAATCGTCGAGATTGTCCTCCGTCACCTGAACGGACTTCTTGTTGTCCTTAAGGATGGTCGTGACGGCCTTGCGGGCCAGCGTCATCAGTTCCCGCTCGAGGTTCCGCACGCCCGCCTCGCGGGTGTAGGTGCGGATGATCCCGCGGATCGCCTCGTCGGTGACCGAGAACTCCTTGGGCTGCAGCGCATGGTCGCGCACGGCCTTGGGCAGGAGGTGGCGCTTGGCGATCTCCACCTTCTCGTCCTCGGTGTAGCCTGCGATGCGGATGATCTCCATGCGGTCCATCAGCGGCCCGGGAATGTTGAGCGTGTTGGCCGTGGTGATGAACATGACGGGCGACAGGTCGTATTCGACTTCAAGGTAGTGGTCCATGAAGTGCGAATTCTGTTCCGGGTCGAGCACCTCCAGCAGGGCCGACGACGGGTCGCCACGGAAATCCATGCCCATCTTGTCGATCTCGTCGAGCAGGAAGAGCGGATTGGCCTTGCCGGCCTTCTTCATCGACTGCATGACCTTGCCGGGCATGGAACCGATGTAGGTGCGGCGGTGACCGCGGATCTCGGCCTCGTCACGCACGCCGCCGAGCGCCATGCGGATGTACTCGCGGCCGGTCGCCCTGGCGATCGACTTGGCGAGCGAGGTCTTGCCGACGCCGGGCGGGCCGACGAGGCACAGGATCGGGCCTTTCAGCTTGTTCTGGCGCGACTGGACCGCGAGATACTCGACGATGCGGTCCTTGACCTTGTCGAGGCCGAAATGATCCTCGTCCAGCACGTCCTGGGCGAAGTTGAGGTCCTTCTTGACCTTGGACTTCTTGCCCCAGGGCAGCGAGAGCAGCGTATCGAGGTAGTTGCGCACCACGGTGGCTTCCGCCGACATGGGCGACATGGAGCGCAGCTTCTTCAGCTCGGCATGGGCCTTCTCGCGGGCTTCCTTGGAGAGCTTCGTCTTGGCGATGCGCTCCTCGATCTCGGATGCCTCGTCGCGGCCGTCCTCGCCTTCGCCGAGCTCCTTCTGGATCGCCTTCATCTGCTCGTTGAGATAGTACTCGCGCTGCGTCTTCTCCATCTGCCGCTTGACGCGGCTGCGGATGCGCTTCTCGACCTGGAGCACGGAAATCTCGGCTTCCATGAAGCCCATGGCCTTCTCGAGGCGCTCCTTGACGGAGAGCGTGGCCAGCATTTCCTGCTTCTCGTTGATCTTGACCGCGAGGTGGGAGGCGACCGTGTCGGCGAGCTTGGAGAAGTCCTCGATCTGCGACGCCGCGCCGACGACCTCCGGAGAGATCTTCTTGTTCAGCTTGACGTAATTCTCGAAGTCGGCGACCACCGAACGGGCCAGCGCCTCGAGCTCGATCTGCTCTTCTTCCGGTTCGGCCAGAACCTCGACGTCAGCCTCGTGGAAGTCCTCGCGGGCGGTGAACGCGGTCACCTTCGCGCGGGCACTGCCCTCGACCAGCACCTTGACGGTGCCATCGGGAAGCTTCAGCAGCTGCAGCACGGTGGCCAGCGTCCCGACGTCGTAAATACCGTCCGGACCCGGGTCATCGACCGAGGCATCCTTCTGGGTGGCAAGCAGGATCTGTTTGTCGCCCGCCATCACATCCTCGAGGGCGCGGATGGATTTCTCGCGGCCCACGAACAGCGGCACGATCATGTGGGGAAAGACCACGATGTCGCGCAGAGGCAAAACGGCGTAGCGGCCGTTTTCAGCCCCGGAACCTCCGGCTTGGGTCGTTTCTGCCATGTTCTTTTCCTTCCTGGCCCATCGGGCCCTGCTGCAACGCTTCAAGCCACCCCTTCTTGTTGCGGCGGCGGGCTTCCTGCGTCCAAACGGACCGGCGCTCCGGTCCCTGTTGCATAAGTGGAGAAGGCGTATCCTGTTTTCAAGGCGACGCACATACACGTGATTCCAAGACTACCCCGACAGCCAGCGAAGGCCAATTGATCCGGATCGCGAATTCACCGCCTTTGCAAGAAAAAGGCGGACCCATGGGCCCGCCTCGCATCGTTCGGTGTCCGGAGCCGATCAGGCCGAGGTCTTGCCCTTGGCCTCTTCGCGTTCGGCGTAGATGTAGAGCGGACGGGCATTGCCGGCCACCACCTCGTCGGAGATCACGACTTCCTGCACGCCTTCCAGCGACGGCAGTTCGAACATCGTGTCCAGCAGGATCGATTCCATGATCGAGCGGAGGCCGCGGGCGCCGGTCTTGCGCTCGATCGCCTTGCGGGCGATGGCGCGAAGCGCGTCCTCGTGGAAGGTCAGTTCCACGTTCTCCATCTCGAACAGGCGCTGGTACTGCTTGATCAGCGCGTTCTTCGGTTCCGACAGGATCTGGATCAGCGCGTCCTCGTCGAGGTCCTCAAGCGTCGCCAGGACCGGCAGGCGGCCGACGAACTCCGGGATGAGGCCGAACTTGAGCAGATCCTCCGGCTCGACAAGGCGGAACAGCTCGCCGGTGCGGCGGTCTTCCGGATTGTCGACGCTGGCGCCGAAGCCGATGGAGGTCTTGCGGCCACGATCGGAAATGATCTTGTCGAGGCCGGCAAAGGCGCCACCGCAGATGAACAGGATGTTGGACGTATCCACCTGCAGGAACTCCTGCTGCGGATGCTTGCGGCCACCCTGCGGGGGAACCGAGGCGACCGTGCCTTCCATGATCTTCAGCAGGGCCTGCTGCACGCCCTCGCCCGAGACATCACGCGTGATCGACGGGTTGTCCGACTTGCGCGAAATCTTGTCGATCTCGTCGATGTAGACGATGCCGCGCTGGGCACGCTCGACGTTGTAGTCGGCGGACTGGAGCAGCTTGAGAATGATGTTCTCGACGTCCTCGCCGACGTAGCCGGCCTCGGTCAGGGTCGTCGCGTCGGCCATTGTGAACGGCACGTCGATGATGCGGGCCAGCGTCTGGGCCAGCAGGGTCTTGCCGCAACCGGTCGGGCCGATCAGCAGGATGTTCGACTTGGCCAGTTCCACATCCTGGTTCTTCTGGGCGTGGGCGAGCCGCTTGTAATGGTTGTGCACGGCGACGGAGAGCACGCGCTTGGCATGGCCCTGGCCGATCACGTAGTCGTCGAGAACGTCAAGGATCTCCTGCGGGGTGGGAACACCCTCGGAGGACTTGACCATCGAGGACTTGTTCTCCTCGCGGATGATGTCCATGCACAGTTCGACGCACTCATCGCAGATGAAGACCGTCGGTCCTGCGATCAGCTTGCGCACCTCGTGCTGGCTCTTGCCGCAGAACGAACAGTAAAGCGTGTTCTTCGAATCGCCACTGTTGCCGCTGACTTTGCTCATATCACCTGTCCTTCCAAGCGCTCCGTCAGAGAGCCTGCCCATTTCGAAGTCAAACCTGAACGGCGAGACAACGGTATGGAATCACCTAATCTACGAGCCAAGCACAAATTCCGGAATCCGGCAATGACCCGCCCTTCAACCATGAAGCCTAGCGCTCCCGGTTTCAACATATACTTAACGTAGGCGTTTTGACGGCAAATGCCACCTTTGGCGGACGGCGCCGCCATCGGGGTTTCGGGCAGCCGCCGCGCGCGGGACGTGCCGGCCGCCTCCGTCGGGCCGGCGATCACTCGCCGGCACCGTCCACGGCATCGCGCGTGGTGATGACCCGGTCGATCAGGCCCCAGGCCTTCGCCTCGTCGGCCGTCATGAAATGGTCGCGGTCGAGCGTGTTCTCGACGGTGTCGTAATCGTTGCCGGTGTGCGTGACATAGACCTCGTTGAGGCGCTTCTTCAGCTTGATGATGTCCTGGGCATGGCGCTCGATGTCGGAGGCCTGGCCCTGGAAGCCGCCGGAGGGCTGGTGCACCATGATGCGCGCGTTCGGCGTGGCAAAGCGCATGTCCTTGTGACCGGCACACAGCAGCAGCGAACCCATGGACGCGGCTTGGCCGATGCAGAGCGTGGACACGGCCGGCTTGATGAACTGCATGGTGTCATAGATGGCCATGCCGGACGTCACGACGCCGCCGGGCGAATTGATGTAGAGGGAGATTTCCTTCTTCGGATTCTCCGCTTCCAGGAACAGGAGCTGGGCGCAGACCAGCGTAGCCATGCCGTCCTCGATGGGACCGGTGATGAAAATGATGCGCTCCTTCAGCAGGCGCGAAAAGATGTCATAGGCGCGCTCGCCGCGATTGGTCTGCTCCACGACCATCGGAACGAGGTTCATGGCGGTTTCGACGGGGTCCCTCATCGCGATCACTTTCCTTTGTCGGCTGGGCCGGACGGGCGGACGCCCGGGGCCATGAATCAAACTGTCTCTTGCTCTCCGGCCCTAGATAATGGCTCGGCCTACCGGGGCGCAAGGGCAGGCGGCAAGACCCGCGGCGAATAACGGTTCCCGCGGGGCCTGCCAAGCAGTTTCACGCAAGGAAAAACAACCGAAGGCTAATATTCGATGAATGGCGCCGCATCCATTCACGCCGTGCCGATCATGCCCCGGTCAGATCCCGCGCCGGACCCGTTCCGTTTCACCGGCGAAGGGGATATGACAGCGTCATGCGCGACCTGCCCTCCTCCTTCCGGCTTTCCGGGACCCGCCTTCACCTCGATCCGCACGACGATGCCTTCGTTCAGGACCCCTACCCGAGCTACGAACGGCTGCAGGCAGAAGCGCCCGTCTTCTACTGGGAAGACTACGGGCTGTGGTGCGCGGCCGGGTTCGCAACGGTCAACGCGCTGCTGCGCGACCGGCGGCTCGGCCGGGAAAACCGCTGGGGTGCGCCGCTGACCTGCGGCGCGGAACGGGCGCACCTGGCCGATTTCGACGCCGTGGAACGCCACTCGCTGCTGGAGCGCGAGCCGCCGGTGCACACGCGGCTGCGGGCGCTGGTCAACAAGGCCTTCGTGTCGCGCCAGGTGGAACGGCTGCGTCCGTCCATCCGGTCGCTGGCGGAAGAGCTGGCCGATGGGCTTCAACCGGGCGACGACCTGATCGCCCGCTTCGCGACGCCGATCCCGGTCGCGGTGATTTCCGACATGCTGGGCGTGCCAAGGGACATGGCCCCGCGCCTGCTGGACTGGTCGCACCGGATGGTGGCCATGTACATGCACGGGCGCAGCCGCGCCGACGAGGACAGCGCCAACCGCGCGGCGGCGGAGTTCTCACGCTTCCTGCGCGAACTGATCGCCGGGCAGGACCGCGGCCGGGGCGACGATCTCCTGTCGGTGCTCATGGCGGCCCGCGACCATGGCGAGAAGCTTTCGGAAGACGAGCTGGTGACCTCGGTCATCCTGCTGCTCAACGCCGGCCACGAGGCGACCGTTCACCAGGCCGGCAATGCCATCGCCACGCTCCTGGCGCAGGGCGGCGACCCGCGCCGGTTCTTCGCCTCGACGGTGCAGACAACAGCGACGGTCGAGGAGTGCCTGCGCTTCGATGCCCCGCTGCACATGTTCACACGCTTTGCCTACGAGCCCGTCGACCTCGGACCGGTGACGCTCGCGCCCGGCCAGCAGGTCGGCCTCCTGCTCGGCGCCGCCAACCGCGACGGGGCCGCCTTTGCCGAACCGCACCGGTTCCTGCCCGGGCGTGCGGACCAGAAGAACGTCACCTTCGGCGCAGGCATCCATTTCTGCATCGGTGCGCCGCTGGCCCGGCTGGAACTGCAGGAAGCGCTCGGCGTGCTGTTCGAACGTCATCCCGGTCTCGCGCTCGCCGGGCCGCCGCGCTATCGCGACGCCTATCATTTCCACGGGCTGGAACGGCTGATCATCGCCTGACGCGGACCGGATCCCCGGCCATTTGACGATGAAGACAAATTGGCCGGCCCGCATCAACGCGGAATTAATCCCGTCAGGGCATGTATTCTTTCGTGCGGGAAAGATGATCGGTGGAAACGCCGGGGGTAAGTCGTGTTTGGAAACAATCAGAAAATCTTCGACGTTGCTGTCGAACTGGTCGACGGCATGTCGCTGACGGGGAAGGTGGTGACCGCGGCGGGGTCCTCGCTGGAAGGCGTGCTGTCGCGCGAAACGCCGTTTCTCGATTTCACCGCCGCGGACGGACAACGGCAGTTCCTGGCCAAGCACCGCATTGCGGCCGTGACGCCGCTGGAACCGTTGCGCAAGCCGGAACTCAGGCCGGCCGATCCCGACCGGCTGGACTGTTTCGAGATGCTGGGGCTGACGCGCGGCGTTTCGCTGGACGATGCCCGCGAGGCATTTCACCGGTTGGCCAAACTCTACCATCCGGACCGGATATCCGGCATGGACCTGCCCGGCGAGGTGGTGCGCTACATGAACGAGATGTCGCGGCAGATCAACCTGGCCTTCCACGCGGTCAGGGCCGAGTACCAGTCGGGCCGGCGCGCGGCGCAATGATCACAGGCGGATCACGTAGTCCTTGCGTGTCGTTTCCAGCACTTCCCACGTCCCCCGGAAGCCGGGCCGCAGGATGAAGCTGTCGCCGGCCTCTACCCGCACGGCCTCGCCGCCCTCCTCCGCGATCACCGACACGCCTTCCAGGATGCGGCAATATTCCCATTCGTCGTAGGAAATGCGCCACGCGCCGGGCGTCGATTGCCAGATACCGCAGTAGAGGCCATCGCGCTCCTCGAGGTTCCAGGTGGTGTGGACCGGGTCCCCGGCGAGCACCTTTTCCGGATCCGGGCGGGAAACCTCGGGTTCGACGGACGGGACGACGGGACAAAAGTGCGGTTCTGGCATGACGGATCTCCGGAGGGTCGCCGCGGCAGCCTACCAGGGGATGGCAGCGCCGCGATGGTCATAGAGGCCGCCGGATTGCTCCGGCGTCAAGGCGTCGAGAACGGAAAGCAGGTCTTTCGCCGCCACTGCGGGCGGGCGCACGTCCAGACCTGCCTTGGCAAAAGGCTGCGACAGCAGGCTGTCGACCGTGCCCGGATGCAGGGCGACGCAGATGGCGTGCGGGTTGCGACGCGCCAGTTCAATGGACGCGGTGCGCACGAACTGGTTCAGCGCCGCCTTCGACGCGCGATAGGCATGCCAGCCTCCCAGACGGTTGTCGGAAATGGAGCCGACGCGGGCCGACAGCGTCGCAAAGGCGGATTTCCCGTCGCGCGGCAGCAGCGGCAGCATGTGCTTCATCAGGAGCCCGGGGCCGATGGCGTTGACAGCGAAGGCATGGGCCATATGCGCCGGGTCGACCTGACGCAGGGCCTTTTCGGGCATGAACCGGTCGTCGTGAAGGAAGCCGGTCGCATCAATGACGAGGCGCAGCGGCAGACCGGCTCCCGCCAACCAGGCCGCAGCGGCTGCGATCGAGGCTTCGTCGGTCAGGTCAATGCCGGGTGCCGAACGACGCGACAGCCGGATGACCCGCGAAAAACGGCCGGCCGCCTCCAGCCTGTCAGCAAGCGCTTTGCCGATCGCCCCCGTCGATCCGATCACGGCGGCCAGGCCGCCCGCAGGAAAGGTATCCATGCGAGCGACCTGGCGCCGGACCTCTCAAGGTCAAGCCTTGGCGAGCGCCTGCTCGATGTCGGCGATGATGTCGTCGGCATTCTCGATGCCGATGGACAGGCGGATGACGTCGTTGCCCGCACCGGCCGCCGCGCGCTGCTCATCGGAGAGCTGGCGGTGGGTGGTCGACGCCGGGTGGATGACAAGCGAACGCGTGTCGCCGATGTTGGCCAGGTGCGAGAGCATGTCGACGCCCTCGACGAAGCGGATACCCGCCTCGTAGCCGCCCTTGAGGCCGAAGGTGAAGACGGCGCCGGCGCCCTTGGGCGAATAGGACTTCTGCAGGGCGTGGTTCGGATCGTCGGCCAGGCCCGGATAGGAGACCCAGGCCACCTTGTCATGCTTCGTCAGCCAGGTGGCGACCTTCAGCGCGTTCTCGCAATGGCGATCCATCCGCAACGGCAGCGTCTCGATGCCCGTCAGGATCTGGAAGGCGTTGAAGGGCGAAATCGTCGGACCGAAATCGCGCAGGCCGAGGACGCGGCAGGCGATGGCGAAGGCGAAATTGCCGAAGGTCTCGTGCAGGACCATGCCGCCGTACTCGGGGCGCGGGCCGGACAGCATCGGGTACTTGCCGGAGGCCGACCAGTCGAAGGTGCCGCCATCGACGATGATGCCGCCCATGGAATTGCCGTGGCCGCCCATGAACTTGGTCAGCGAGTGGACGATGATGTCGGCGCCGTGCTCGAGCGGGCGGACGAGGTAAGGCGTCGCCATCGTGTTGTCGACGATGAGCGGCAGGCCGTGCTTGTGCGCCACCTCGGCGATCGCCGCAATGTCGGTGAAGGTGCCGCCGGGATTGGCAAGGCTCTCGATGAAGACCGCCTTGGTCTTGTCATCGATCTGCTTCTCGACGTCGGCGGGGTCCATGGCATCGGCCCAGCGCACTTCCCAACCGAAGTTCTTGAAGGAATGACCGAACTGGTTGATCGAGCCGCCGTAGAGGCGGCGCGCGGCGACGAAGTTCTCGCCCGGCTGCATGATGGTGTGGAAGACGAGAAGCTGGGCGGCATGGCCGGACGCCGTGGCCAGGGCCGCGGTACCGCCCTCCAGCGCGGCGACGCGCTCTTCCAGCACCGCCTGGGTGGGGTTCATGATGCGGGTGTAGATGTTGCCGAAAGCCTTCAGGCCGAACAGCGACGCGGCGTGGTCTGCGTCGTTGAAGACATAGGACGTGGTCTGGTAGATGGGCGTGGCGCGAGCGCCGGTCGCCGGGTCCGGCGCGGCGCCGGCATGAACGGCAAGGGTTTCGAAACCCGGTGTACGCTGAGACATGATCCCTCCCGAAAGGTACGATTGAAAACGCGTCGCAACCTTATCGGACAGAGTTGGCCCGAGGTCAAAGCCGATTGTGCGACCAGCCGCCCCCGGTACTGGAAGATCGTTCCATCGATCACACCCGGGACGCAAAAACGTTTCGGGAACCGCATCAGGACGAGGCGGCGGTTTCATATTCCTGTCATGCGCGGCACCTATGGTCCATGCAGCCGGATGCAGCAAGCCACGGATGAACTGGCAGCAGCGACCGGCACCTGGCCCGACGGATACGGGCCGGCGGGAAGCGGGGTCAGCCCCGCTTTTTTGCTTTTTTCGTCCCGGCCCTTGAAAAAGATGCCGCGCGTTAACATCTTGTTAACCAGACAGGCCGACACTGGCCTGACGATCTGCTGCGGCAAGTCACGGATGTACTGGCAGTCAGCGCAGATCGGCATCCGGATCCAAAATCCGGAGATCGGAAGCGGGGTTTGAAACAGCCCCGCTTTTTGTTTGCCCGGATTTCAGCCGAGCGACGGACGCGCAAGAGCGGCAATGGCGACGACCGCGAGCATGGCTGCGGCCATGCCGAAATTGATGACGCGATGGGTCCGGGGCGCGAGATCGAGCCGGTGCAACCAGGTGCCGGCGGTCAGCCAGAGTAGATGGACAGGAACCCAGAGCGCGTTGAGCAGCACCAGCTTGATGGCCGTTTCCATGGCGATGCTGCTGCCGGCAAAGGGAAAGCCCGTGAACAGCGCGGTGTTGACCACGTAGGCCTTCGGATTGACAAACTGCAGCAGGAAGCCGCCGATGAAACCCGGCGGCCGTTCGGAATGGATGAAGGCGATCCGCGATCCGGCGAAGGCGATCTTCGCGGCGAGGTAGAGCAGGTAGGTCGTGGAGACGGCGAAAAGGGCAAAGCGCAGCGCCGGATAGAGGTCCAGGAAGGCGGCCATGCCCGAGATGACGGCCAGGGCGACGATGTTGTTGCCCATGAAGAGGCCGGCGACATAGGCGAGGCCCGGGCGGAATCCATACCCGGCGCCGACGCCGGCCGTCGACAGCACGCCCGGTCCCGGCGTGATCAGCAGGAAGAAGACCGCCAGAAGAAATGCAGCCATGCGGCGCTCAGCCCTTGCGGATGCCGAAGCTCTGGAAGCCGGGCCGCAGCACCGGCCGGCGCGAGGAAATCTGGCCGGAATTGACGCCGTTCCAGCCGATCTCGCGGGCAAGGCGGGCATATTCGATCTTCGGACAGCGGTTCATCACCACCCGGATGCCGGCCTCTTCCAGCCGGGCAGCGCTTTCATCGTGACGCACGGTCAGTTGCATCCAGACCACTTTCGGCCGCCAGTCCAACGCCAGGATCTCGTCGGTGATGCCGGGCACGGCGGCCGAGGCGCGGAAGATATCGATCATGTCGACCGGCTCGGGCAGGTCGGCGAGCGTGGCATAGGTCATGGCCCGGTCGATGGTCTTGCCGGCATGGCCGGGATTGATGGCGTGGACCTCGTAGCCCTTGTCGATGAGATACTTGAGCACGAAGAAGGACGGGCGCACCTCGTTGGCCGAGGCGCCGACGATGGCGACCGACCTGACGTCGTTCAGGATGCCCTCGATGTAAGCGTCTTCATAGGTATCGTGGTTCATCGGATCCCTTCCGCTTGGCCTGCCCATCACCTGCACCGGCGCGGCCAAACCGTCAAGCCGTCGGATCAGCGCGGCAAGTGCATGAAGCCGTCGTCGCTGTTCGGCATGACCGGGTTGAAGGCCAGTTCCCACAGATGGCCGTCCGGGTCGGCGACATATCCGGAATAGCCGCCCCAGAACACCTTTTCCGGCGCCTTGACCGGGCTTGCGCCGCAATCGAGCGCGTGGGCGAAGGCAGCATCGACGTCGGCCTCGCTCATAAAGTTCTGTGCGATGGATACGCCGGAAAACCCGGGCGGGCTGTCGCTCACGCCGGCATCGGCGGCCAGGTCGGCGCGGCCGAAGAGCCCCAGCACCGTTCCGTCCATGCAAAAGAAGGTGACGCTGTCGTTGGAGACCGAGGATTTTTCAAAGCCGAGGCGCTCGTAGAAGGCGGTCGACGCGGCGACGTCGGAAACGCCGAGCGTGATCATGGTGATGCGGGGCGCGAAGGGCATGAGTTCCTCCTCGTTCTCAGGAACAAATAAGGAACATATGACCGTGGCACCTGGTGTGCAAGCGATTATTCGCCCTTCCACTCCGCTTCGCGCTTCTCGAAGAAGGCAGCGAGGCCCTCGTCGGAATCATGCGTCATGAAGCCGTCGACCATCACCCTGTTGGCATAGTCGTAGGCTTCCGAAAGGCGCATGTCGGCCTGCTCGTAGAAGGCCTGCTTGCCGCGCGCGATGGCCACCGGCGACTTGGACGCGATGGCGGCGGCGTATTTGTCCACTACCTGGTCGAGGTAATCGGCGGGCACGACGCGGTTGACGAGGCCAAAATCCCGCGCGGCCTGCGCATCGATCATCTCGCCGGTCAGCAGCATTTCCATGGCATGCTTGCGGCCTATGTTGCGCGACAGGGCCACCATGGGCGTGGAGCAGAAGCCGCCGAGGTTGACGCCCGGCGTGCAGAACGTGGACCGGTCGGAGGCGATCGCCAGGTCGCAGGAGGCGACGAGCTGACAGCCGGCCGCCGTGGCAATGCCATCGACCTTGGCGATGATGGGCTTGGGATGACGCACCACGGCCTTCATCATGGCCGAGCAGGCATGAAACAGGGTCTCGAGGAAAAGCCGGCCGCCGTCATCGTCGCTGGTGCGATGGGCCTTCATCTCCTTGAGGTCGTGGCCGGCGCAGAAAATCTTGCCGGACGCGGCGAGGACGATGACGTTGACGCCGCGGTCGAGGCGGGCCTCGTCCAGCGTGGCATGCAGTTTCGCGATCACGGTCGAGGACAGCGAATGGGCCGGCGGGTTGTCCAGCTCGATGGTCAGCACCTTGCCGGCGCGATGCGTGCGGATGAGTTCCGGGGCGGCCTTGGTCGCCTTTTGAGCCTGTGCCGTCATGTCGTCCTCCCGTTTCCGGTCCTTACCATAGAGCATTTCCGCCAAGCGCAAACGGCTCCAATGCTCTATCTCGTTGCTTTCCCGCAATTCCGGACGCGAAACCGGAAACCACTTTCGCTGGAATTGCTCTTCCCTTACCGCAATTCCGGACGCGAAACCGGAAGCCACTTTCGCTGGAATTGCTCTAGTTCGCGCCGAGCGCCGTTTCGAGACGTGCCAGGTAGGGACGCACGGCCTCCAGGTTCTCGTCCGTCGGCCGCATCCGGTCGATCTGGCCGCGCGCGTCCGCCAGGCTTGCCAGCAATTCCGCACGCACCTCGTCGTTGATATCGGTCATGGCGCGAATCTCCGCCTCGGCAGCATCCATGTCCTCGGCGTTGGGCGGATCGATGATCCACTGGCGGGCCATCATGACGGATTGCGCCGTCGCCAGCCAGTCCTGGAAGCCGGAAAAGCCGGCATCCCTGACCTTCTGCTCGAGCTTCGAGACGGCGGCCGCGTTCTCCGAAAGATAGATCAGCTCGTCCATGACAGTGTCAGGGTCGCCGGGTTCGTACTGCTCGTCAAGCTCGGTGAAAACCGCCGAGACGCGCGGCCAGGTCGCCAGAAAATGGTCGACGGAGGCACTGGTGAGGGGCACCTGGACGAATTCGCCCGGCTGCGCCTCGGAGACAGCCGCCATGGCCTCTTCCGCCGCCATGACGGGCGGGATGGCGGCCACGGCGCCGCCAAGGGCTGCAGCCACTGCAAGACCCAGAACAAATTTCCGCATAGATTGCCTCCCCTGGCGAAGCACACACCGATTGCGCGTCATCCGGGCAGAAGACTTACCGGGAGGAAGCCTGCTTGGAAAGCATGATTTTCGTGTTACCAATACGTCAACGGAAGCGGCGGACAGGCTGCCGGAGGGAGGGACGATGGCGAAGGTCGTGTATGAAAAGGATGGCCGGATCGGGCGGATCACACTCAACCGGCCGGAGGTGCTCAATGCGATCGACGACGAGCTGCCGCGCGAGCTGGCGGCCTGCGTCGAGGAGGCCAACGGCGACCCGCAGGTTCACGTGATCGTGCTGTCGGGCGCCGGCCGGGCGTTCTGCGCCGGTTACGACCTGACCTATTACGCGGAGGCTGCGGCGGGCGACGGCAATGCCGTGACCCAGGAAATGCCCTGGGACCCGATGAAGGACTACGCCTTCATGATGCGCAACACGGAGCTGTTCATGAGCCTGTGGCGCAGCTACAAGCCGGTGATCTGCAAGGTGCACGGCTTTGCCGTCGCGGGCGGCTCCGACATCGCGCTGTGTTCCGACATGATCG
Source organism: Zhengella mangrovi (assembly GCF_002727065.1). Lineage (GTDB taxonomy): Bacteria > Pseudomonadota > Alphaproteobacteria > Rhizobiales > Rhizobiaceae > Zhengella > Zhengella mangrovi. Next base: position 158,867 of record NZ_PDVP01000006.1, read on the forward strand.
TGATGGCCGAGGACGCGGAGATCGGCTACATGCCGGTCCGCGTCTGGGGTTGCCCGACGACCGCCATGTGGGTCTACCGGCTGGGTCCGGAAAGGGCCAAGCACATGCTGTTCACCGGCGACAGGATTTCCGGCAGGGAAGCGGAACGGATGGGCCTCGTGCTGAAGGCCGTTCCCGCCGAGGCGCTGGATGCGGAGGTGGACCGGCTGGCCGAGCGCATGGCCACGGTTCCGGTCAACCAGCTGATGATGCAGAAGCTCGTCGTCAACCAGGCGATCGAGGCGATGGGGCTGAAGCAGACGCAGATGCTTGCCACCGTGTTCGACGGCATCACGCGCCATTCGCCGGAAGGGCTCAACTTCAAGCACCGCGCCGAGCAGACCGGCTGGAAGCAGGCGGTGCGCGAGCGCGACCTCGGCACGTTCGACTGGACTGAGAACCGCCCGATCAATCCCCGCGGCGGATCGGAGTGATCGAACCGGCCCCGCGGCCTTCCCCAGCCCGATTTCCCACCAGCAAGCAAAGACGCCGATGACCAAGCACTCCCTTGCGCCCGTGATGGACGCCGACGAACTCAACGCCTTCATGAAGGAGGTCTACCCGCAGCTCAACGACAGCTTCAATGCCTACGAGGTCACCGAGATCGGCCCCGGCACGGCACAGGTGCGGCTGAACGCGGACGACCGCCACCTGAGGCCCGGCAACACGGTCTCCGGCCCTGCCCTGTTCACGCTCGCCGACATCGGCGGCTATGCCTGCGTGCTGTCGCACATCGGGCGCGAGGCCCTGGCGGTGACGACCAATCTCAACATCAATTTCATGCGCAAGGCCGACGCCGGGCCCGTCGATGGCCTGTGCCGCATCCTCAAGCTCGGCCGCAGCCTCATGGTCTACGACATCGAAATGGTATCGGCCGGACACGTGGTGGCCCATGCGACGGGAACCTATTCGATACCGCCCAGGAAGGGTTGAGGAACCGGCTTCCCGATTGCGGTCAGACCGTCGCGAGTGATGCGACCAGATGGTCCACGAAGGCGCGGGCATTGGACAACGCCGTTCGCCTTTCCGTGTAGAGCGCGTGGACACCAACATCGGGCACACCCCACTCCGGGAGTACGACGGCCAGATCGCCATCGCGGACCGCCTCGCGGATCGTGAATTCCGGCAACAGCGCGTAGCCCTTTCCGTCGGCGAGCATCGAGCGGATGAGAGCGGCGTTGTTGACGACGATCTGGCGCTCCGGATCGAGCCGCGCCACGGCACCGGCATTGCCGTGCAGTTCGACGCCTGAGGGGGTGTTCGGCGAGCGTATCCAGACCAGCTTTTCAAGGTCGTCCAGCGTGTGAATGCCGCGCGCCGCGGCCGGAGCGCAGCAGATAACGCCGCGCGTGGCGAAGAGGCGGCGCGCGCGCCTGGCATCGTCGCCCGGATCACCGATCCGGATCGCGAGATCAACCTGTGCGGCGACGGGATCGACCGAGCGGTCGTCGAGGTCGATTTCCAGCCGAAGTGCCGGATGGTCGGCCGCGAACTGCGTCACCAGGCGCGCGAAGGCCGGACTGGCAAGCACTGTGGGCGCCGAGACGCGCAACTGGCCTGACAGGCGCCTTCGCCGGTCGCGCACGATCTCCATGCCGTCGGCAAATGCGTCTGCCATGGTGCGGGCAAAGGGCAGAAACGCCTCGCCATCGGCGGTGAGCGCGATACGGCGCGTGGAGCGGAAGAGAAGCTGTCGTCCGAGGCGCTCCTCCAGCTCCGAAACCATCTGGCTGACATAGGGCGGCGACAGGTTGAGGCGGTCAGCCGCCGCGCGGAAGCTGCCAAGATCGACAACGGTGGCGAAGGCAACTGTCGGCCGCAGAAGGTCGAGATCATTCATTGGTATTTGCAACTGGTTCGTTTGATAGATCGTAAATAGTCATATTCGTCGATCTCCTGCAACTTCGGTTCATCACCAACACGGGAGTGAACCATGCTGAAGACCCTGGCCCTTTCTGTCGCCGTCCTGCTGACGGCCGGTGTCGCCAACGCACAGGAGACGAAAATGACCGACCCGATCTACGAGATTGCCATTCAGGAGGTGAAGCCCGGCATGGACGCCGAATGGGCCGAGCGACGTGCCGCGTTTCTTAAGCTTCTCGGCAAGCGTGAGGGCAATGAGAAGGACTGGACCCTCAAGGCCTTCTTCACCTTTCCAGAGCCTGGGCCAAACCCGGTCTATGTCGGGCTGACGCGCTGGTCGCGCATGGCAGATTTTGGCGCATCCGCAGAAGCGCTGATGCCAACCGAAGAGGCAAAGCGTTTCTTCGAGACCGTCAACATGCAGGCCTTCGTCCAGGTTTCGCCGGCCGATGGCAAGGCCTTCGTACTCGAAGACCACATCAATGCGCCGGGCCAGGTGCTCGAAGTCGCCGTGCGCACGCCGAAAGCGGGCCATGAAGGTGAGTTCGATGCAGCGCGAGCCGGCTTCTTCGGGCGTGTTGCGGAACAGCCGGGCTACATCTTCGATCGCGAGTTCGTGACCGCGGACGGGCAACGCGTCGTCCTGATTGGCTGGAACAGTCAGGCCGAGTTCATGACGGCTCTTGGCAAGCTCTCAAAGATGCCGGAGATGGGCGCCTTCTTCGGGATCATCGACGCCAGCGCCTATCAGGCAGCCATCGTCGAGTAATTTCGGGCCAGCAGGATGACCGGAGCGCCGACCAGACCCGGCACTCCGGCAATCAAACCTGTTGTTTTGCGCGGTATCCAGATACCGTATTTTCAAGCCATTAATTTCATTGACTTTTCTCGCGCACCTCCGGAAAAAGCGCGCTTGACGCCCCACTCCGCTTCCCCTATAAGCCCGTTCAACTGCGGTCCGGGGTCCGGGCCGCCGTTTGTTTTGGTGCAGCGCGCACCGGAACGAAAGCAACAAGAATCGCCGCCGGCACGGGTACAAGGCCCGCCAAGGCGGACCAGTTGAGAGACACCACGATGAAAACCTTTTCGCAGAAGCCGGCGGAAGTGGAAAAGAAGTGGATCCTGATCGACGCCGAAGGGCTCGTTCTCGGCCGCCTCGCCTCCATCGTCGCCAACCGCCTGCGCGGCAAGCACAAGGCCACCTTCACCCCGCATGTCGATGACGGCGACAACGTCATCATCGTCAACGCCGAGAAGGTGAAGCTGACCGGCAAGAAGTACACCGACAAGATGTACTACTGGCACACCGGCCATCCCGGCGGCATCAAGGAGCGCAACGCGCGCCAGATCATCGAAGGCCGCTTCCCGGAGCGCGTCATCGAGAAGGCCGTCGAGCGCATGATCCCGCGCGGTCCGCTGGGCCGTCGCCAGATGAAGAACCTGCGCGTCTATGCCGGCACTTCCCATCCCCACGAGGCACAGCAGCCCGTCGCGCTCGACGTGGCCGCCATGTCTTCCAAGAACACGAAGGGCTGATTTCCATGGCCGAACTGAATTCGCTTGAAGAACTGGGTGAAGCCACCGGCGTCGTGACCGAAGAGGCCTCCGCCCCGGTTCACGTCCAGAAGCTCGACGCCCAGGGCCGCGCCTATGCCACCGGCAAGCGCAAGGACGCGATCGCCCGCGTCTGGGTCAAGCCCGGCTCCGGCAAGATCACCGTCAACGACAAGACCTACGAAGAGTATTTCGCTCGCCCGGTCCTGCAGATGGTGCTTCGTCAGCCGATCGTCGCGGCTGCCCGCGACGGCCAGTACGACATCATCGCCACCGTCAAGGGCGGCGGCCTGTCCGGCCAGGCCGGCGCGGTGCGTCACGGCATTTCCAAGGCCCTGACCCATTACGAGCCGGAACTGCGCGGCGTGCTGAAGAAGGGCGGCTTCCTGACCCGCGACAGCCGCGTCGTCGAGCGCAAGAAGTACGGCCGGGCCAAGGCTCGCCGCTCCTTCCAGTTCTCGAAGCGCTAAGCCGCACGGCAAGGCCTTCTTTCACGGATCGAAAAGCCCGGGCGTCACCGCCCGAGCTTTTTGTTTTTGTGCCCGTCACCGGTACCGGTTTCGTCCGTCCGGCCGGCTCCAGCCCCGCTGTACTGGCGCATGCCCGCTCTCAACCCGGTCGCACCGACCCCCTCCCTGCCTGGTCCTGCACAATTCAGGACGCGAAACCGGGGACCACGTTCGCCGGAATTCACTTCGCCCCATCGCGCAATTCCGGACGCGAAACCGGGGACCACGTTCGCTGGAATTGCCTTCGCCCAACGCGCAATTCCGGACGCGAAACCGGGGACCACTTTCGCTGGAATTCACTTCGCCTATCGCGCAATTCCGGACGCGAAACCGGGGACCACTTTCGCTGGAATTCACTTCGCCTATCGCGCAATTCCGGGCGCGAAACCGGGGACCACTTTCGCTGGAATTCACTTCGCCCAACGCGCAATTCCGGACGCGAAACCGGGGTCCATTTTCGCTGGAATTGCCTTCGCCCCATCGCGCAATTCCGGACGCGAAACCGGGGACCACTTTCGCTGGATTTGCTTTAGCGCGCCACGGAACGCCCGAAACGCCGCATCACCGGCATTTCGACGCCGCGAAAGAGCAGGAAGCTGCCGAGCGCGATCAGCGGGGCGGTCAGAAGGAAGACCGCAAGGGGTGGCGCCGATGACAGGCCGAGCGCCGGCAGAACGAGCTTGACGCCCGCCTGGATGACATAGACGTGCAGCAGGTAGGTCGAATAGGACCAGTCGCCGAGGCGGCCGAGCCATCCGATGCGGGCCGTGAAGCCGTGTACGCCGCCGGCAACGATCAGCGCGGCCGGGACGCCCCAGACGAGAAAACGCCATGCCTCCGGCTCGCTGCGGATCTGCAGGGCGAACAGCAGTGCACCCGACAGGATGGCGAGCCACGCAACGCCGGCGCTGAAGCGGGACGGCCGGCGCCGGAAGATCGTGTTGTAGAGGAAGATGCCCATGGCGAATTCCAGCACGATCGGGTCGGTGTAGAAGCGCAGCACGGTGCCCGGATTGTCGACGACCTGGCCCAGCAGGACCAGAAAAACCAGGAAGGCCATCAGGCCGAAAAGCCGGTTGTCGCCGCCCCAGCGGACAAAGATGAAAACGAGCAGGTAGAACGCCATCTCGTAGTTCAGCGTCCAGCCAAGCGCCAGGATGGGCTGGGCGCCGCCGGATGCCTCGCTGCCGGGCAGGAACAGGACGGAACAAAGCAGGCGCAGCGGATCGGCGGTGGCGCTGTAGAGCAGATGCGGCTCCACCAGCGCGATCACGAACAGCGCCAGCGTCATGAGGTAATAGAGCGGCGCGATCCGGAACCAGCGGCGCAGGAGGAAGCGGCGGTCCATGGTCTCGCCGCGATCGACCACCATGGTCATCAGGAATCCGGAGAGAACGAAGAAGATGTCCACGCCGATGGCGCCGGCTGCGAAGACCGGCGCGGTGCCGGTTTCGCGGGCGAGCGAGGCATAGACGTGGTAGAGGACGACGAGCCAGGCGGCGATGGCGCGCAGGTACTGGATCGAGTCCAGCATGGGCGCCTGGCGACCGGTCAACCGGGCCTGCGACCAGCGCGGCTTGGCGCCGACGGGCTGGTGTATCCTGTCCGGTATCAGGCCCTGTTGTCCCATTCGCAAACCCGCCTTGCCGCGCGGCGTCCCGTTTCCGGACGGAACCGCGCCGTTTCCATGACTTGACCTCTCTTCAGCAAGTCCGATGCCAAGGACGCGGTGACGGAACGATTTGGCCGCAGCCCCTTTTCAGACCCGCGGGCAATCGGGCATTGTCGCCGCAGACAAGCCGGGAGCCCGTCATGCCATCCAGTTCCATCGATCACGCCTTCACCGCGAAAAACCGTCTCGGCGCGGCCAGCGACCCGACCTATGCCGGGGCGCTGTCGTTCATGCGCCGGCCCTATTCGAAGACCCCGAAGGGCGCGGACGCGGTCGTCTGGGGCATTCCCTTCGATGCCGCCGTCTCCAACCGGCCGGGCGCACGGTTCGGGCCGCAGGCGATCCGCCGTGCCTCGGCCATCTTCGACAACGATCCGCAATACCCGTTCGACCGCGACCTGTTCGAGGCGATGGCCGTCATCGACTACGGCGACTGCCTGCTCGACTACGGCAATCACCAGAAGACACCGGCGACGATCGAGCGCGAGGCGGCGAAGATCCTGAAATCCGGCGCGTTCCTGCTGTCGCTGGGCGGCGATCACTTCGTCACCTGGCCGCTGCTCAAGGCCCATGCCGCCCTGCACGGCCCGCTGGCGCTGGTGCAGTTCGATGCCCACCAGGACACCTGGTACGACGACGGCAGGCGGATCGACCATGGCTCCTTCGTCGGCCGTGCGGTGCGCGACGGCGTCATCGACCCGGCGCATTCCATCCAGATCGGCATCCGCACCCATGCGCCGGAGGACTGCGGCATCGAGATCGTTCACGGCTACGAGGTGGAGGAGATGAGCGCCAAGGCCATCGCGGAGCGGATCGCCCGGCGCACGGCCGGACGCAAGGCCTATGTCACCTTCGACATCGATTGCCTCGACCCGGCGTTTGCGCCCGGCACCGGCACGCCGGTGGCCGGTGGGCCATCCTCGGCCCGGATGCTCTCGGTGCTTCGCCACATGGCTGCCATCGACATCGTGGGGGCCGACATCGTGGAAGTGGCGCCGGCCTATGACCATGCCGACATCACGGCCATCGCGGGAGCGACCATCGCCATGCATTACCTCGGCCTTCTTGCCGAGCGCCGCGCGGCGAAGTAAACAGCCCGCGACACCGCCCTCCCCGACCGCAGACAAGGCAGAGACCATGAGCGCGAGCATCTTCATCGACGGCGAACACGGCACGACCGGACTCCAGATCCGCGAGCGGCTCGCAGGACGGAGCGACATCACGCTCATGTCGATCCCGATGGAAGAGCGCCGCAACGAGGCGCTGCGCGAGCAGATGCTCAAGGATGCCGACGTTGCCATCCTGTGCCTGCCGGACGATGCGGCCCGCCAGGCCGTGGCGCTGGCAGCCGGTTCCGGCACGCGGTTCATCGATGCCTCGACGGCGCACCGGACGCATCCCGACTGGGTGTTCGGGTTCGCCGAGCTGGCGCCGGGCCAGGCGGGGCGCATCGCCGGGGCCCAGTTCGTTTCCAATCCGGGATGCTATTCGACCGGCGCCATCGCCATTCTCGCGCCGCTGGTGAAGGCCGGCCTGCTGCCGGCCGACTACCCGGTGACCATCAACGCGGTGTCGGGCTATTCCGGTGGCGGCAAGCAGATGATCGCGCAGATGGAAGACCAGACGCGCGACGATGCCATCACCGCCAATCACTTCGCCTACGCGCTGACGCTGGCCCACAAGCACGTGCCGGAAATCATGACGCATGGCGGCATCGAGCGGCGGCCGATCTTCACGCCGTCGGTCGGACGCTTCGACCAGGGCATGCTGGTCAACATCCCGCTGTTCACCGACCTGTTGCGCGGCACGCCCGCCATCGCGGCGATCCACGAGGCGCTGGCCGCCCACTACGAGGGCCAGGACATCGTCGAGGTGGTTGCACCGGCCGACGGCACCGCGAAGGCGCGCATCGATGCGGAAGAAATGCGGGGCACCGACCGGTTGAAGATCTACGTGCTTGGAACCGAGGGCATGGGCCAGGTAAACGTCATCGCCTCGCTCGACAACCTCGGCAAGGGCGCCTCGGGCGCCGCGGTGCAGAACCTCAACCTGATGATCGGCGCCTGACGCGCACGCGCTTGCCCGCCCGCATCGGCGGCGGGCCGGCGCGCGTTCAGTGGCGCACGACCACGCCGGTCTCCGGCACGTAGCTGCCGATCGTGCCGCGCCAGTGTGCCACGGCAAAACCGAGGACGACGAGCGCGGTGGCCTGGTGGATCAGCCCCCAGCCCAGCGGAACGTGCAGCAGCAGCGTCGTGATGCCGAAACTGGCCTGCAGGACCACCAGACCGGCCAGGATCAGGCTGCGCCGGGCATGCGTCGTTTCGGGCTCGCGCTTCATCGTCCGCAGCATGTGGATGATGGCGGCGGCCAGCACCAGGTAAGCGCCGCAGCGATGGATGAACTGCACGGTCTTGGGGTTCTCAAACGCGTTGATCCACCAGGGGTGCTGGATCCACAGGCCGCCCGGCACGACGGCGCCATCCATCAGCGGCCAGGTGTTGTAGGTGAAACCGGCGTCGAGGCCGGCGACCAGCGCGCCGAGATAGATCTGGAAAAGACCCAGGCCGACCATCCAGATCGCTCCGTTGCGGGTCTCGCGCGTTGCGCGGCCGCCGGAATGGACCGCGAGTCCGCGCGCCACGTACATGATCGAGGCGAAGATGATCGAGGCCAGCGTCAGGTGGATGGCGAGGCGGTATTGCGAGACGTCGGTGCGCTCGGTCAGGCCGGAGGCGACCATCCACCAGCCGACGGCGCCCTGCAGGCCGCCCAGCGCAAGCAATCCCAGCAGGCGCGGTTTCAGCCGCTGCTCCAGCCGGCCGGTGAGCCAGAAGAAGGCCAGGGGAATGGCAAAAAGGAAGCCGACGGAGCGGGCCAGGAACCGGTGCGCCCATTCCCACCAGAAAATCCCCTTGAACTCCTCCAGCGTCATGCCCTTGTTGATCTGCTGGTATTCCGGGATCTGCTGATACTTGACGAATTCTTCCTCCCACTCGGCCTGCGACAGCGGCGGAATGACGCCGTGAATGGGCTTCCACTCGGTGATCGACAGGCCGGAATCGGTCAGCCGCGTCGCTCCGCCCACCATCACCAGCGCGAACAGGCACAGCAGCACGATGTAGAGCCAGCGGCGGACGGTGGTGCGGTTGCGGGCCTGGCGGTCGACAATTTCCAGCGGGCGCGGCGTCGGCCCGGTGGCCATGGCAGCATCAGTCATGGGACGTCCGAATTCCTTTTCCATGAAAAGCGCTCCCTAACTGACGCAATGGCGCCGGGCTTTCAAGTGGCCATCCGGCGTGACAGGCTGTCGCGGCGGCAAGACGGTTTCCCTGGCGCGTCAATTCCAATAGACAACGGGCATCAAATCCTGGAAAAGGCCGCCATGCCCGTACGCCTGAAAAAACTCGTCGGAACCGTTCTGCTGGTGCTCCTGGTCGTGGTCTACGCGCTGGTCGCGACGACGATCGCGGCGGCACGGCTCAGCGAGTCCGGCCCGCTCGTCCACCTGGCCTATTTCCTGTTCACCGGGATCCTCTGGGTGCTGCCGGCCATGGGCATCATCAGCTGGATGGCGAAACCGCCGAAAAAGGGCTGAACCGCTCAGACGGTGACGAGGCGCTTGCCGCGGTTGGCGATCGGCGTCGTGATCCCGGTCAGCATGGTGCGCACGTAGCCGACCGACTGGTAGCGGCCGTTGATGGAAATGCGCGGCAGGGCCTGCATGTGCGCGCGATGGCCCGTGCCGAGCAGGCCGTGACGCGTGGTGGTCGCCGTGCGGAAGCCCGCCTTGCGGGCCAGTTCCACCTCGCGCGGCCCGACCGCGGCCTCGTAGCCATAGGGAAAGGCCATGTGGCGGGGGCGGAAACCCAGTTCCATCTCCAGGATGTCTGCCGCGTCGCAGATCTCGGCCATGGCCGTCCCGGCGTCGAGCCGGCGCAGGTTGTAGTGGTGGACCGTGTGGGCGCCGATGGTGACCAGCGGATGACCGGCGAAGGCGCGCAGTTCCTTCCAGGTCATGAGCGGATCGCCGTTCGGGCGCACCGGGTCGATCCCCGAGGAGACGGCGAGGTCGCGGACGATCCGGTCCTGGTCTTCCTCGGCGACATCCTGCGTCAGCCAGGCCTCGAGGCGCACATAGGCATCGCGCTTGGCGGCCATGGTCTCGCAGGCGACATGGGTCGCGACACCATCGACGTCGATGTAGAAGCCGTCGCGGCGCGCGACGACTTCCTCCAGGACATCCCACCAGAGGCAGACACGGCGGCTGATCTGGGCCGGCGCGGCGAAGACGGCGATCGGAACGTCATGGCGTTCGAGGACCGGCAAAGCCTCGCTGAAATTATCGCGGTAGGCATCGTCGGCGGTCAGGGCGAGGCTGCAGCCGTCAACCCGTCCGCGCTCGATCATGTCGGCCATCTCGTCCATGGACACGAAGCGGTAGCCGTCCTGCTTCAGGCCGGCCAGCAGGGCGTCGAGGAATTCCGGGGTCACCGACAGGTGGCTGTTGTATCCAAGCGGGGAAATCGGCGTGGTGGTGACACGGTGCAGCATCATGATGGCGCCGGCACAGGGCGTCACCGCCCTGTACAGTCGCGACAGGCCTGTCCATCTGACGCTATTGAGGATGACCTTGCGGATCACCTCGCCCCTGTCGAACATTCATTCACCTTTTTCCGGTACGACTTAAACAGCGTCGCGGACAAACAGTCTCACTAGATTAGCACCAAAGGATTGAAGGATGGTTGATGCTGCTGCTCGTATTCACGACTCCGGGCCGGCAGGCCAGGCAGGACTGAGCGCGCGCGTCGAAGCCGGGCCCGATGCCCATGCCCGGCATGCCGCCTTCTGCCGCAACGCCTTTCACGGCCCGGCACAGCATCCCTCCTGGGTGTCCCGGTGGGCCGCACACGTGAACGCGGACGTCCTTTTCGTCACAGTCTCGGCGGGTGGCGACGAGCTGTTGCGCCTGCCGCTGGAAACGGTTCCCGATGGCCTTGGCCGCATCGCCATCGCGGTCGGCGGCCGGCACGCCAACGGCAATTTTCCCGCCGTGGCCAAGGGCGCCGTGCTGCCGGAGCCGACGGCACTGGCCGCGGCCATCGCTACCGCGGTTCGCCGCGACCGGCCCGACATCAGCCTGCTTTCGCTGGAACGGTTGCAACCGGCAATCGGCGGGTGCGCCAATCCGCTGATCCTGCCGGATTCGCCGACCAGTCCCAACGTCGCCCTCGCGGTCGATCTTGCCGGCGGGTTCGAAGCGACGCTCCAGCGCCATTCGGGCAAGCGAAAGCGCAAGAAGCACCGGTCCAACGAACGCAAGTTCCAGGAACAGGGCGATGTCCGCGTCTACTGCGCACGCACGGCGGCTGAGGCCCGCCACCTGCTCGACGCCTTCTTCACCGTGAAAGCCGCGCGCTTTGCCAGCATGGGCATCCAGAACGTGTTCGGATCCACCGAGGTCCAGCGCTTCTTCCACGACCTGTTCGCCGATGCCCTGGCGGACGGGACCGGCAATTTCGTACTTCACGGCCTGGAAGTGGGGGGAACGGTGCGCGCGGTGACCGGCTCGAGCCTGTGCGACGACCGGATGATCTGCGAATTCTCCGGCTTCCTGCCGGACGAGACCACCAATACCAGCCCCGGCGACTACCTGTTCTTCGAAACGATCCGCTGGGCCTGCGAGAACGGCTTTGCCGTGCATGACTTCTCGGTCGGCGACGAACCCTACAAGCGGCTTTGGTGCGACATCGAGACGGTGCAGCACGACACCCTCATCGCGCTCAACACGCGCGGTCACGTTTCCGCCGCTGTGCAGAGCGGCGCCTCGGCCCTCAAGCGCACGGTCAAGAACTCCGCGCCGTTGTGGGCGGCCTACAAGGCCCTGCGCCGGATGCGCAACGGCAACTGACCTTCCCTCTGCGCTGCTCCTGACAGCAGAAAGGCCGCCCGGGGCGGCCCTTTCACCTTGCGGCCAAACCGTGCCGGCCTGCGTCAGGCCGCGCTGCGGCCGGTCCTTGGCGGCAGCGGCATGTTTGCAATGTCAGCCCGGCCGATAAGCAGGTTCTTGTAGCCGGCCGACACGAGATCCTCCACCGCGGCGGCGACCGTGGGGCTTGCCGGGTCGACCACGCTGAGCACGATTTCCGCCGTGGCATTGCAAACGCGCTCGATGCCGCCGGCGTCGGTCGGGCCGCATTCGATGACGATCATGTCATAGACCTGGGCCAGGGCATCGAGGATGATCGACAGGCGCTCGATGGCCCTCGCGACGCGGTCCGGCGCGCCCATGCCCGTCGGGATGACGTGGCAGTTGGAATAGAGATCGCCGTGGATGATCTCGGAGAAGGACGCCGTTCCCGCCAGGAGGTCGGTGATACCCGGGCGCGCGTTGCGCTCCAGCATGGGCAGCGATGCGGCGGCGTCGGCCGTCAGGTCGACAACGACGATGCGCAGGCCGGCATCCGCCATGGCGCGCGCGGTCAGCACGGCGGCGGCGGCCCCCTCGTCGCCTTCCGGCGAAACGAAAACGGCGCGACCGGCACCGGCGGCCATCAGGCGGCTGGCCAGTTCGTCGCTCGCCAGACCGGGATGACGGACGGCCGGGCGGACCGTCTCGCGCGCCTTGCGCGCCGCGGCCATGGATGCCCTCGTATCGGCTGCCGACATGGCCTTTTCCACGGCCTGGGCGGATTCGAACGTATCATGCCCGGGTTGGCGCCGGGGCTGAACGCGTGGCGCCGGCTCCGGCGGATCCTCGGCCACGATCGCCGCCACAGGCGTCTCAGGCGGCGGCGCCGCCACCCTGGCGGGGACCGGTTCGGCCCTGGCGACCACGGGCATGGCGATTTCGGTTGCCGGCGCTGGCGGGGCCGATACGGTGCGCATGGCGCGGCCCGACACCAGTTCACCAAGCAGGGTGGCGACGGTCATCAGCAGGAGCGCCCCGACGAAGGTGGCGCCAAGAATGGGGATCTTCTTGGGGAAATAGGGATCGCCGGGAACGATGGCGCGCGAGAAGACCCGCGCGTTGACCGGGCTGTAGGCCTTTTCCTTGCGCGACGCGGCCTCGCGGAAGCGCACGAGGTAGGATTCCAGGAGATCGCGCTGGGCCGCGGCCTCGCGTTCGAGGGCACGCAGTTCGACCTCGCTTTCCGAAACGCGGGCCGGTTCGGCCTTCAGCCGGTTCACGTCGGCAATGAGTTCGCGTTCACGCAGGCGGGCGGTCTCGGCTTCCGTCTTCAGGCCGGCGAGCACCTTGTTCGCCTCGGCCCGGATCTGGGTGTCGAGCTGGCCAAGCTGCGACCGGAGCGAACGGATGCGCGGATGATTGTCGAGCAGCGTCGTGGACAGGTCGGCGATCTCGGCGCGCAGGTCGACCTTCTTCTCGATCAGGCGCTGGATTAGCGACGACGTCTGGACTTCCGGAATGGCATCGACCGCGCCGCCGGTCTCCAGCGCGCTGCGGATGGACTGGGCGCGGGCCGCCGCGGCCGCCCGGCTGGCGCGGACGCGCGACAGTTCGGTGGAGATCTCGGAAAGCTGCTGGGTGGCCAGCGAGGCGTTGTTCTGGCCGACGGGAATGTCGTTGGCGGCGCGATAGTCGGCGACGCGGGCTTCCGCGGCCTTCACGCCCTCGCGCAGCTTGTCGATCTCCGGCTTCAGCCATTCGGTGGCCGTGGTGTCGGTTTCCAGCTTGGCCTTGCGCTGGAGCGCCATGTAGGCGTCGGCGATGGCATTGGGCACATCGGCGGCCAGTTTCGGATCCTTGGAGGAGAACTGGATCACGATGACCCGCGTGCCCTCGGTGCGGTAGACCTTGAGCCTTTCGCGCATGTTGCGCAGCACCCGTTCTTCCAGCGTGCCCTGCGAGGGCTCCGTCAGGAAAGGAATCGACAGGGAGGTGCTCTGGGTGAACTCGCTGCGCGACGCCAGCTTCAGCTTGTCGGCGACCTGCGACAGCAGCGCCGTTGAGGCAACCAGCTCGACCTGCGACTGGACGCTTTCCTGATCCAGCGACTTGTCCTCGCCCGGCTGAAGATTGGGCCGCGTGTAGACCGATTCCCGGGTCTCGATCAGGATCCGGGTTTCCGCCATGTACTTGGGGCTGAGAACCATCGTGACGGCAAGGGCTGCTGCCGTCGCGGCAAGGGCAACGAGGAGGATGCGACCCTTCCTGCGCCACAAGCCGGCGACGAGGGCCGGGAAATCGATATCAACGTCTTGAGCCGTTCCATTCACGCCGGACATGCGTTTACTCCGAATACTATCCGACGCACATGGTAAACGGGCTTGGTTTCCCACACGTTAAAATGAAAGACGTCGCTTAATCAGGTCCGAATAATGTCCCGGACCCGCGATGGCGGGCATACGCCCGGCCCGGCGCCCCATTGGAAAAGGCGTTTTCGAGGGCCGATGCGCGGCGGCTTTACCGGGCATTAACCCTAACAACAGATAAGTGGATGCCGATGAATGCGGACCGGTGCCCCGGCACTGCCGCTCCCATGAGGGTAAGAGTTCATGAACCGCCGCGTATTCGCCCTTGCCGCCCTTTCCGCCACCCTGGCAGCGACAACCGGGTGCACCGCCTATCGACCGACGCCGCCGGCGTTTCACAAGGCCCTGTACCAGCCGTACCGCCTGGATGCCGGTGACCGGGTCCGCATCACCGTGTTCGAGCAGGAGGGCCTGACAAACACCTATTCGGTCGACCAGTCGGGCTACATCGCCTTTCCGCTCGTCGGGCAGGTTCCGGCGCGCGGCCGCACCGTGACCGAACTCGAAGCCGCGATCGCGCAGGAACTGCGCGCCGGCTACATCCGCGATCCCGACGTCTCGGTCGAGATCGATCGCTACCGGCCGATCTTCGTCATGGGCGAGGTCGGCGCGGCCGGGCAATATTCCTACGTCCCCGGCCTGACGGTCCAGAAGGCGATCGCGCTCGCCGGCGGCTTCTCGGCACGGGCCAGCCAGGGCAGCGTCGACGTGACCCGCGCGATCAACGGCAAGGTCATGACCGGCCGCGTGCTGCTGTCCGATCCGCTCCTGCCCGGCGACACGGTCTACGTGCGCGAACGCTTCTTCTGACCCGAACATGTCCGATTCCCGGCCGCTGAACATTGTCCATTGCTTCCGTTCTCCGGTGGGCGGGATCTTCCGCCATGTGCGCGACCTCTCCCGGGCGCAGCAGGCGGAGGGGCACAGGGTCGGCATCATCTGCGATTCCACGACCGGCGGCGACTTCGAGGCACGCATGCTCGAAGCGCTCGAACCGGAACTGTCGCTCGGTGTCCAGCGCACCGCCATGCAACGTCACATCGGCCCCGGCGACCTCATGGCCGCGGCCAGAACATACAGTCTCATCAAGGAATTGAAGCCGGACGTGGTTCACGGCCACGGCGCCAAGGGTGGCGTCTATGCCCGTGCGTTCGGCTCGCTTCTGCGGGTTTCCAGGTCTCGCGTCGCCCGCCTCTATTCACCGCATGGCGGAAGCCTGCACTACGACCCCGACACCAAGACGGGCCGCTTCTTCTTCTTCCTGGAGAAACAGCTGTCGCGGCTGAGCGACTGCATCCTGTTCGTGTCGGAGCATGAGCGCCAGACCTTCCTGACCAAGGTCGGGCGGCCGCACTGCCGGTCGGAGCTGGTCTACAACGGGCTGACGCCGGGCGAATTCGAGCCCGTCGCGCCCGATCCGGACGCCACCGACTTCCTGTTCATGGGCATGCTGCGCGACCTGAAAGGGCCGGACATCTTCGTCGATGCCGTCCTCAAGGTGACGCGCCCGGATGGCACGCCCGCCAGCGCGACCGTTGTCGGCGAGGGCGAGGACCGCGCCATGCTGGTGGAGCGGGTGCGGGCGGCCGGCGCCACGGACCGGATTTCCTTTCACCCGCCGATGCCGGCCCGCGAGGCTTTCCGGCTGGGCCGCATCATGGTGCTGTCCTCGCGCGCCGAGGCGCTGCCCTACACGGTGCTGGAGACGCTTGCGGCCGGCAAGATCATGATCGCCAGCCGTGTCGGCGGCATTCCGGAGATGCTCGGCGAGACCTCCCCTGCCCTGACCGAACCCGACCCGCACCGGCTGGCGGCGACCATGCAGGCCGCCCTGGCCGACGAGGCCGGTTTCCATGCCGCCATGCCCGGGATCGAGACCCTGAAGGCGCGGTTTTCGTCCGACGTCATGGCGTGGCGGATCACCGGCCTCTACCGCGAAATCCTCGCCGCCTGATCAAGGGTTTCTTAGCAACCCGCTGATATAAAATCCCCCATGCCAGTATTCGGCAAAGCCTTGCTTGCAGGACCGGGATGAACCAGATCGATCCGAAAAAGACCTATTCGCCTGAGACGGTGCGCTCCTTTCAGCCGGAGGACAGCGACCGGGCCGAGGTGAAACGCGCACTCAACGCGATGGCGAAGACCGTGGCGGCGCAATATCGCGACGACTCGCTCTCTCCCAACCTGATCGGCGGGATCGTGCGCCTGTTCGAGTTCTACGTGATGTTCCTGACGGGTTTCGCCGTCTTCGCGAACTATCTCGGCTCGCCCTTCCTGCAGGTTCCGCTCTACGTCGCGGCCATCTTCGTCGGCTCGATCCTGACGGTGGTGATGTTCGAATTCGCCGAGGGCTACCGGATCAGCCGGCTGCGCCGTCCCTTCCTGCGTCTCGACCGCACGGTGCTGGCCTATGCCGGCACCTTCGGCCTGCTCGCGCTGACCTCCGTCTTCCTCAAGATCTCGGCGGATTTCTCCCGCGTCTGGTTCGGCACCTGGGCCGTGACCGGGTTTGTCGGGATCCTCGTGCTGCGGGCCGTCTTTGCCCGGCTGATTGCCCGCTGGTCGCGCAACGGCCGGATGGAGCGGCGCGCCGTCATCGTCGGCGGCGGCAAGGAGGCGGAGAAGCTGATCCGCTCGATCGAGCGCTCTCCGCACAACGACGTGCGCATCTGCGGCATCTTCGACGACCGCGACGACAGCCGCTCGCCGCCGATCGTGGCCGGCTATCCCAAGCTCGGCACCGTCGATGACCTGCTTGAATTCGCGCGCATCGCACGCATCGACATGATGATCGTCGCCCTGCCGCTGACCGCGGAACGGCGCGTGCTGACCATGCTCAAGAAGCTCTGGGTGCTGCCCGTCGACATCCGGCTTTCGGCCCATGCCAACATGCTGCAGTTCCGCCCGCGCTCCTATTCCTACGTCGGCAACGTGCCGATGCTGGACATTTTCGACAAGCCGATCACCGACTGGGATTCGGTGGCCAAGCGGATGTTCGACATCGTCTTCTCGGCGCTGGCGATCATCGCCTTCTCGCCGGTGATGCTGGCCACGGCCATCGCCATCAAGCTGGAGAGCAAGGGGCCGGTGCTTTTCAAGCAGAAGCGCCACGGCTTCAACAACGAGCCGATCGAGGTCTACAAGTTCCGCTCGATGTACACCGAGATGTGCGACCCGACGGCCAAGCAGGCGGTCACCAAGGACGATCCGCGCGTCACCCGGGTCGGCCGCTTCATCCGCAAGACGTCGATCGACGAGCTGCCGCAGTTCTTCAACGCGCTGTTCGGCTCGCTGTCGCTGGTCGGCCCGCGTCCGCACGCGGTGGCCGCACAGGCGCACAACCTGCTGTTCACCGAGGTGGTCGACGGCTATTTCGCCCGCCACCGGGTGAAGCCGGGCGTCACCGGCTGGGCGCAGATCAACGGCTGGCGCGGCGAGGTGGACAGCGACGAGAAGATCCAGCGGCGCACCGAGTTCGACCTCTACTACATCGAGAACTGGTCGCTGCTGTTCGATCTCAAGATCCTGTTCCTGACCCCGATCCGGCTGCTGAAAACGGACAACGCATATTGAGCGCGATTGCCCACGACATCCCGCGTTCGGCGATCAATGCCAAGCTGGCCGCCATGGCCGGCACGTTCTCGGTGGCCATCGCCACCGCCCTTGCGGGGTTCGTGATCCGGGAGCCGGCGCCCTACGAGATTTACATGGTCGGGCTGATCGCGCTGTGGGCCCTGTCCGGGGCACTCACCTTCTCGCGCTCGATCACGCCGCTGTTCACGCTCATCATCACCTTCAACATCGGCGGCTTCCTGTCGATGCTGACCATGGCGGAGATCCGCGACACGCCGCTCTACCTGGCCGTCTCGCTGTTCCTGGGCTTCTCGGCGATCTTCTACGCGGCGGTGCTGGAAACCCGCCCGCATTATTTCAGGCCGATGTTCACTGCCTGGGTGATCGGCGCCTCCGGCACGTCCCTGCTCGGCATCCTGGGCTATTTCCATGCCTTTCCGGGGGCGGAAATGTTCACGCTTTACGGCCGCGCGGCGGGTGCCTTCCAGGATCCCAACGTGTTCGGCCCCTATCTCGCGGCGCCCGGCTTCTACCTCGTCTACCGGCTCGTCGCGGGCCGGATCAGCGACATGGCGCGCGTCGCGCTGCCGCTGCTCCTGATCACGCTCGGCGTGTTCATGTCCTTCTCGCGCGGGGCCTGGGGGCTCTACGGGCTCGGCATCGCCGTCCTGGTGATGATGATGTTCATCCAGAACACGTCGACGCGATTCCGGCTGCGGATCATCATCATGACCGCGGTCGCGGTACTGCTGCTGATCGTGGCGATCGCGATCGCGCTGCAGATCCCCTCCGTGCACGAACTGTTCGAGACCCGCGCCAAGCTGGTGCAGGACTACGACGGCGCGCGGCTGGGCCGGTTCGCGCGCCACATCATCGGCTTCACCATGGCGCTGGAAAAGCCGCTCGGAATCGGGCCCCTGAATTTCGGGCTGATCTACGGCGAGGACACGCACAACATCTGGCTGAAAGCGCTGATGGACTACGGCTGGCTGGGCTTCTGCTCGCTGTTCCTGCTGGTGATCTGGACGCTGGCCGCCGGCGCGCGGATCCTGTTCAGGCCGCGGCCCTGGCAGCCCTTCTTCATGACCGCCTATGTCGCCTTTCTCGGCCACATCCTGCTCGGCACCGTGATCGACATCGACCACTGGCGCCATTTCTACATCCTGCTCGGCATGGTCTGGGGCGTCATCGGGCTGGAGCACAAGGTGCAGGCAGCGCGCGCCGCGGGGCGCGAGCACCCGGCGCTGGCGGCAGGCCGGGCATGAAATGACAGGGCCCGGTATTATTCCGGTTGCCAGCGGGGCCGTTGCCAGCTAGAAGGCCAACCGTCGGAGCGTAGCGCAGCCCGGTAGCGCACTTGACTGGGGGTCAAGGGGTCGTGGGTTCGAATCCCGCCGCTCCGACCATTTTCCTCACCGGATCAGACGACTGGCAGGCCACGCCTGCGACGGCCCGCCGTGCGTCGAAACGCAACGGTGTCAGTCGATTCCGTCGACGATGACCACCGTGCTCTTCGAATTGGCGTGGCGGATGGCGGCAACCGGGGCATATTCGTCGGAGCGTGCAAAGGCCTTGGCGCTTGCCATGTCCGGGAACTCGATGATCACCAGGCGGGTCGGTGTCCACAGCTCGCTGTCGACCACGTCCAGTTCACCGCCCCGGGCGCGGTAGCGGCCACCGTATTTTTCCGCCAGCGCCTTCGCCTTGGGCAGGTATTCCTTGTAGGCCTCCGCGTCGCGGATATCGACATCGGCGATGATGAATGCGGGCATGGTTTCCTCCAGGTTGGCGATCAGCGGACCTGATCGAGCAGGCGCTTGCATTCCAGGAGGTCGAACAGCGCCTCCTGCAGCAGGGCGCGATTGTCCTTCGACAGCTTGCCGGAGCCGGCATCGACCGGACCGTCGTCATCGGGACGGCCAAGACCGAAGAAGCGGCGCGGCTGCTTCGGGCGTGCCTCGCCGACGAGCTGGTCGTCATCGACCGGCGCTTCCGGCGCGGCATGGGGCTTCTGCGATTCCAGCTCGGTCTGCTTCTTCTGGGCGATCGCCTCGATGGCCGAGACATCGCCGCTGCCCAGCGCAACGACGAAGGGCACGCCGTTCTCCTTGACCAGGCGCTGCACGCCCTTGATCGTGTAGCCCTGATCGTAGAGCAGATGGCGGATGCCCTTGATCAGCTCCACGTCCTGTGGCCGGTAATAGCGACGGCCGCCGCCACGCTTCATCGGCTTGATCTGGACGAAACGGGTTTCCCAGAAGCGCAGGACATGCTGCGGAAGATCGAGATCCTCCGCCACTTCCGAAATCGTCCTGAAGGCGTCCGGGCTCTTTTCCATGGCTCACTCCCGATCAAGATCACGGCGACCCGGACCGGCGGCCACGAATCAACATCCCTCATCTGACCGCTGTCAGCGAACGGATGCAAGACCGGCGTCACCTCCCCTGCGGGTCAGTCTCCGCGGGATTGCTTGTGGGCGTCGATGATCTTGTTCTTGAGAACGTTGGAAGCCTTGAAGGTCATCACCTTGCGCGGAAGGATCGGGACTTCCTGGCCCGTCTTCGGGTTTCGACCGATCCGCTCGTTCTTGGAGCGAACCTGAAATGTCGCGAAGGATGACAGCTTGACCGTCTCGCCACGCACGATGGCGTCGCAGATTTCATCAAGCACCGATTCAACCAATTGGGCCGATTCCGTGCGGGACAATCCCACCTTGCGGTAGACCGCCTCCGCCAGATCAGCGCGAGTTATCGTTTTGCCGCTCATGCGCCGGTTCCAGCCCGTCCTCTCCCTGATAGCAGAAAACCTACCCGCGACAGGGAGGCAAGGTCAAGGTGAAATCCCACCCGATTCGCCCGCAAATCCTGACAGGAAAAGACGTTTTTCCTACATTCGGACCAGAACGGCGCCCCAGGTGAAGCCCCCGCCCATGGCTTCCAGCAATACGAGGTCGCCCTGCTTGATGCGTCCGTCGTTGATCGCTTCGGTCAGGGCAAGCGGCACCGAGGCCGCCGATGTGTTGCCATGATGATCGACGGTCACGACCGTCTTTTCCTCCGGGATTCCCAGCTTGCGGGCAGAGGCATCGATGATCCGCTTGTTGGCCTGGTGGGGCACGAACCAGTCGAGATCGTCGGCGGTGATCCCGGCCTGGGCGAAGACATCCTCGATCACGTCGGTGATCATGCCGACGGCGTGCTTGAACACCTCGCGTCCCTGCATGCGCAGGTGGCCGATGGTGCCGGTGGTGGAGACGCCGCCATCGACGTAGAGCTTGTCCTTGTGGCTGCCGTCGGAACGCAGCGAAGCCGCCAGGACGCCGCGGTCGCTGATCGCGCCGGTGCCTTCCCGCGCTTCGAGAACGACTGCGCCGGCACCGTCGCCGAACAGGACGCAGGTGGTCCGGTCATTCCAGTCGAGGATGCGGGAAAAGGTTTCCGAGCCGATGACCAGCGCACGCCTGGCCATGCCGCCGCGCAGGTGCAGGTCGGCGGTGTTGATGGCGAAGACGAAGCCGGAACAGACGGCCTGCATGTCGAAGGCATAGCCGTGGTGGATGCCGAGCCGCTCCTGGATTTCCACCGCCGTCGCCGGGAAGGTGTTGTTCGGCGTGGACGAGGCAAGCACGATGAGGTCGATGTCGCCGGGCTGCAGGCCGGCCGCCTTCAGCGCCGCGCGTGCCGCCGCCTCGCCCAGCGAGGCCGTCGTCTCGTCTTCCGAGGCGATATGGCGCTGGCGGATGCCGGTGCGCTGGATGATCCATTCATCCGACGTCTCGACGATATTCTCGAAGTCGGTGTTGGCCATGATGCGGCGCGGCAAGGACGAGCCTGCGCCGAGAATCACCGAACGGATCATGCATCTTCCCCCGTCGACGCCGTGCCCCCGGCCGCTGCGGGCTGTCGGGCATGGAAGCGTTCCAGATCGCGGCCGATCTGTTCGATCAGGCGGTTGCGAACCATGTCATATCCCAGTTCGACAGCGGCGGCGAAGCCTTCCGCGTCGGTTCCACCATGGCTCTTGACCACGATGCCGTTCAGGCCGAGGAACACCCCGCCATTGGCCTTTCGCACGTCCATCTTCTCGCGCAGGTAGGAAAAGGCGCCGCGGGCGAAGAAATAGCCGACCTTGGCCATGAAGGTGCGCTGCATGGCCGAGCGCAGGTAGCCGGCAATCTGCTTGGCGGTGCCTTCGGCCGTCTTCAGGGCGATGTTGCCGGAAAAGCCCTCGGTGACGACCACATCGGTGGTGCCCTTGCCGAGGTCGTCGCCCTCGACGAAGCCGTGGTAGGTCATCGACGGCAGCGCGGCATCGCGCAACATGCGGCCGGCCTCGCGGACCTCTTCCTGGCCCTTGATCTCTTCCACGCCCACGTTGAGCAGGCCGACGGACGGCCGCTCGACGCCGAACAGCGCACGCGCCATGGCAGCGCCGAGAATGGCGAAATCGGTCAGTTGCTGAGCGTCGGCGCCGATGGTGGCGCCGACGTCGAGCACGACGCTTTCGGAGCGGACCGTCGGCCAGATGGCGGCAATGGCGGGACGTTCGATGTTGGCCATGGTGCGCAGGCAGAATTTCGACATGGCCATGAGCGCGCCGGTGTTGCCGGCGGAGACGCACACGTCGGCCTCGCCCTTCTTCACCGCCTCGATGGCCCGCCACATGGAGGATTTCCAGCGACCGTTGCGCAGGGCCTGGCTCGGCTTGTCGTCCATGGCGACGGCCACTTCGCAATGGAAGAACTCGCTCTTCGCCTTCAGGCGGGGCAGGTCGTCGAGAACCGGCCGGACCGCTTCCTCGCGTCCATAGAGCAGGAACGTCACGTCGCCGCGGCGCTCCAGAACCTGTTCCAGCCCGGGCAGGACGACGGACGGGCCGAAATCGCCCCCCATGGCATCAATCGAAATGCGAATCACGCGTCTGGCTTTCCCGTCATGGCACGGCCTCTGGCGGGCCGATCTTTCGAAGTGCCGCGAAAATAGCGGTTTTGGCCGTTCGCACAATGGCCTTGAAGGCGATTTTCATGGCCACGGGTCGTCATTTCGGTTTGTCCCCTTTCAAAACGGCCAGTTTTGCAAAGGGGTTGGGCTTGTCTTCCGGTTGTGGCTCGACGTCCTGCGGCAAATGGGCATCGGGCTTGCGGGGATAGGGGTCGATCGCCAGTTCGAAATGCTCCTCGGCCAGCGCACCGACATCCACGCTGTCGCCGGCGAAGGGCTCGGGCGCATCCTCGCCCTCGGCATCGACCAGGATCTCGCCGGAGGGGTCTTCCATGCGCGCCAGCCGCGAGCCTTCCGGCACGAATACGGCGTTGATCTCTTCCTCGATGTGGTTTTTCAGCGGGTCGAGCGTGACCACGCACAGCTGCACGATGTCGGCGGTGACCGTGCCGGTGACCCGCACTCCGTCCTTCTTCCAGCGCGTTACCAACAGATCGACAGCGAAGGCATCGACGGCTTCAAGCCCGTGTTCCGCGGCAAGCGCGGCTCGGCTCTCCTCGTCGGCCGCCCAGGTCACGGGCATGCCCTTGTCGGGCAGGCGGGCGACATGGACGCGCCAGGAAACGGGGCTGCGGGTGTCCGTCGAGGTCATGTCCGGTCCTCCATGGTTCCGGCTTCGGGAAAGGCGACACGGCCGCCCTGGATGGCCTCGTCGGGCTGGCCGGCCAGGGCATCCTCCGCCGCCAGGACGTAGGCGGCCAGCGACGCGGCGGCCGGCCATTCGGCGGCATCGGGGCGGATGTTGCGTTTCAGGGCGGCGGCAAGCGCCGGTTCGTCGCGGGTGGCGACGGCATGTTCGTAGCTTTCGAGGCGGCCGAAATACATCCGCGCCAGCTTCTTCATCCGCTTGGGCACGGACGTGTCGCCAATGCCCAGTTCGCGCAGGGAATGGTCCACCTCCTTGAAGAAGACGTCGGTGACGTCCTGCGAGATGGCAGCGAGATGCCCCTCGTGCCCGCGGGTGCGGCGCAGGAAGAGGAACATGTGCAGGCCGATCATCTCGAACCGGCCAAGCGGCGTGTCCGGCACATCCCAGGCCGCATAAAAATGCGGCTGCCGCGCGGCTGCCACGATTTGCCCGTAGAGGCCATCGGTCAGATCGTGATTGACCCTGGCCTTGCGGCTGAACAGGCTTGCGAACATGGATCGGTTCTCCTGGTTTCACCGGTCGTGAAAGCGTGGGCCGGTTGCATCGGCGCTCAAGCTGGTTTACCGAGTTTCGGCACGGGCGCAAGCGAGACGAGCGCCCCAGCCCCGTGGACAGGTCCACGGGCCCAACGAAGGAGATTGCGTTGCGTTCCTCCGATTTCAAGCCCCGCGCCACCCGGCGCGTCGCGGTTCTGGCCGCTGGCCTTGCCGCCATCTCGGCCCTGGCCGGATGCAACACGGCGAATACGCTGAACCCGTCCGAGACGCTCAAGCAGGGCTACGTCATGGACGAGCAGGCGCTCGAACTGGTGCCGGTCGGCTCCTCGCGCGAGCAGGTGCTGCTGGCGCTTGGCACGCCGTCGACCACCTCGACGTTCCAGAACGAGGTCTTCTACTACATTTCCCAGACGCGCAAGCGCGCGGTGGCCTTCATGCAGCCCAAGCTGGTCGACCAGCGGATCCTGACGATCTATTTCGGCGAGGACGGACGCGTCTCGCAGATCGCCAACTACGGCCTGCAGGACGGCAAGGTGTTCGACTTCATGTCGCGCACGACCCCGGTCGCCAGCCGCGAGACCTCGTTCATCGGCCAGATGCTGACCGGTCTCGGCAAGGCGCCGCCGCGTCTGCCCGGCACCTGATATCCGGATATCTCCCGCGCGCCGGCCTGGCGCGGCCGGACAGAAAAAACCCCGCGGATCGCTCCGCGGGGTTTTCGTTTTTCGCTGACCCTGACGGGATCAGTGTGCCAGCACGGCGAGCAGCAGCAGCGCCATGATGTTGGTGATCTTGATCGCCGGGTTGACGGCCGGGCCGGCGGTGTCCTTGTAGGGGTCACCGACCGTGTCGCCGGTCACGGAGGCCTTGTGGGCTTCCGAACCCTTGACATGCTTGACGCCGTCCTTGTCGACAAAGCCGTCCTCGAAGGACTTCTTGGCGTTGTCCCAGGCGCCGCCGCCAGAGGTCATCGAGATGGCCACGAAGAGGCCGTTGACGATGACGCCGAGCAGCGAGGCACCGAGGGCGGCGAAGGCCGACGCCTTGGAGCCGGAGATCAGCAGCACGCCGAAGTAGACGACCAGCGGAGCCAGCACCGGCAGCAGCGACGGGATGATCATTTCCTTGATCGCGGCGCGGGTGAGCATGTCGACCGCACGGCCGTAATCCGGCTTCTCCTTGCCTTCCATGATGCCCGGCTTCTCGCGGAACTGCTTGCGCACTTCCTCGACAACCGCGCCGCCGGCGCGGCCGACCGCCGTCATGGCAATGCCGCCGAACAGGTAGGGGATCAGGCCGCCGAAGATCAGGCCCGCCACCACGTAGGGGTTGGACAGTTCGAAGGAGACCTGGCCGATATCGGCGAAGTAGGGGAACTTCTCCGGGTTCTGGGCGAAGTAGGTCAGGTCGTTCGAATAGGCGGCGAACAGCACCAGGGCGCCGAGGCCGGCCGAACCGATGGCATAGCCCTTGGTCACGGCCTTGGTGGTGTTGCCGACCGCGTCGAGGGCGTCGGTGGTCTGGCGCACTTCCGGCGGCAGGTCCGACATCTCGGCAATGCCGCCGGCGTTGTCGGTGACCGGGCCGAAGGCGTCGAGCGCGACGATCATGCCGGCGATGCCGAGCATGGCGGTGACCGCGATGCCGGTGCCGAACAGACCGGCGAGCTGGTAGGTGGCGATGATGCCGCCGACGATCACGATGGCCGGCAGCGCCGTCGATTCCAGCGAGACCGCGAGGCCCTGGATGACGTTGGTGCCGTGACCGGTGACCGAGGCCTGGCTGATCGAGTTGACCGGGCGCTTGTTGGTGCCGGTGTAGTACTCGGTGATCACCACGATCAGCGCGGTGACGATCAGGCCGATGACGCCGCAGATGAACAGGTTGGTGCCCGTGATCAGCATGCCGGCGACGGTACCGATCTCGCCCCAGCCGATGGTCAGCGACGTGGCGCCGCCAAGGCCGACGATGGAGAGCAGGCCGGTGACGACGAGGCCCTTGTAGAGGGCGCCCATGATCGAGCCGTTGGAGCCGAGCTTGACGAAGAAGGTGCCGATGATCGAGGTGATGATCGAGGCGCCGCAGATGAGCAGCGGGTAGATCATGACCGACGACAGCACTTCGGTGCCGGCGAAGAAGATGGCGCCGAGGACCATGGTGGCGACGACGGTCACCGCGTAGGTCTCGAACAGGTCGGCGGCCATGCCGGCGCAGTCGCCGACGTTGTCACCGACGTTGTCGGCGATGGTGGCCGGGTTGCGCGGATCGTCTTCCGGGATACCGGCTTCCACCTTGCCGACGAGGTCGCCGCCGACGTCCGCACCCTTGGTGAAGATGCCGCCGCCGAGACGGGCGAAGATGGAGATCAGCGAGGCGCCGAAGCCGAGCGAGACCATGGCGTCGATGACGGTGCGGTCGCCGGGCGCCAGGCCCATGGGGCCGACGAGGATGGTGTAGTAGACCGAAACGCCGAGCAGGGCGAGACCAGCCACCAGCATGCCGGTGATGGCGCCGGACTTGAAGGCGATGTCGAGACCGCCGGCCAGCGAATTGGCGGAGGCCTGCGCGGTGCGCACGTTGGCGCGAACCGACACGTGCATGCCGATAAAGCCGGCAGCGCCGGACAGGACGGCACCGATCAGGAAGCCGACGGCGGCGGTGGCCGACAGCAGCACCCAGGCAAGGATGAAGACCACGACGCCGACGATGGCGATGGTCGTGTACTGGCGGGTCAGGTAGGCCTGCGCGCCTTCACGCACGTAACCGGCAATTTCCTGCATGCGGGCGTTGCCCTGATCGGCGGCCAGCACCGAACGGGTTGCCCAGATCGCATAGACGATGGACAGCAGTCCGCATGCGATGACAACTAGTAGTATGGTCATTGAAGACTCTTCCTCCTCATGGCCGGCCCGCAGAACCCCCGGGGCCGACCCGTGACAATTTCCCGGGCCAGGCCAGGGCCTGCCCCTCCGGGACCGGGGCGGATCATGCGGATCACCCGGAGGCGCGTCAAGCACGCAAAAAGGCTCAATTCCCGGGTTTTTTCAGGAAACAGGCGGGGACGAGCGGTTTTGTCGGGGATTGGTGCCGCGCCGCCTCAGGAAAGGGCCTCGTCGCTGCGCTGGCGCAGGACGAGCAGAAGGGCGAGCGCGCCAAGGCAGAGGGCGACGACGGGGAAGATGATCCAGTTGAGCATGTCCCATCCGCCGGCGTTGTAGACCTGGCCGGACATCAGCGAGGCGAAGGCCACGGTGCCGAACAGGGCGAAGTCATGGGCGCCCTGGACCTTGTTCTTCTCGGCGGCGGTGTAGGTCTCGGCGACCATGGCGGTGGCGCCGATGAAGCCGAAGTTCCAGCCGATTCCGAGCAGGATCAGGGCCAGCCAGAACTGCCACAGGGCAATACCCGAGAGGGCGACGATGCCGCAGACGATCAGCAGGGCAAGCCCGGTCGCCACGATGGTCTCCTTGCCGAAACGGGCGATCAGGCGCCCGGTGAAGAAGGAGGGGGCGAACATGGCCATGACATGCCAGGAAATGCCGAGCGTGGCCTCGTCGGGCGTGAAGCCGCAGCCGACCATGGCGAGCGGCGCGCCGGTCATGACGAAGCTCATCAACGCGTAGGAGCCGATGGCGCAGATCAGGGCGACGAGGAAGCGGGGCTGACGCATGATCACCGGCAACGGCCTGGCCGGCTCGTTGTCATGGGCCGACGGTTCGACGACCTGGTCCTTCGGCAGGCGCAGGAAGGAATGGATGATCACGCCGAGGATGCCGAGCAGGATGATGCCGGTATAGGCGCCGGCAAAGCTGACCGGGGCGAAGGCATCGCGGGTGAAGATGACCATCTGCGGGCCGATGATGGCGGCGAAGACGCCGCCGCCGAGGACCCACGAAATGGCCTTCGGCTTGAACGCGTGCGGTGCATTGTCGGCAGCCGCGAAGCGGTACTGCTGGACGAAGGAGCCGCCGAGGCCGATCAGCAGCATGCAGAAGGCAAAGAACCAGAACGAGCTTTCGAAGATGGAGAGCGCGGCCAGGGCGCCGCCGAGCGCGGTGATGCCTGCGCCGGACATGAAGCCGTAACGGCGGCCGACGGCGCGCATGAGGGCGGCAGCCGGCAAGGCGCCAAGGGCGACGCCGAGGTTGTAGCCGGTGACGGGCGCCGTGGCGAGCGACTTGTCCGGGCCGAGCAGGTAGACACCGGTCAGCGCCCCCATGGAGATGGCGACCGGCGCGGCGGCACCGACGATCGACTGGGCGGAGGCCAGGATCAGGGCGGTGCGGCGCGCCTCCTGCTCGAAGGTCGAACTCATGCGCGCTTTCCCTGTCCTTCGCGGACCCGCCCGGCGACACGGTCCAGCACCGCGTTGACCAGTCCCGGCTCCTCGGCATCGTAGAAGGCCTTGGCGATGTCGACATATTCGGAGACGATCACCGCGACCGGCACATCCTGCTTCTTCATCAGTTCGAACACGCCCGCGCGCAGGATGGCGCGCAGCGTGGAATCGACTCGCGACAGCGGCCAGCTCTCCGGCAGGCTCTGGTGGATGACCGGGTCGATCTGGCGCTGGTTGTCCACCACGCCGGCGATGATCATGCGGAACCATTGCGGGTCGGCGTCGCGGTAGAGATCGCCGTCCAGTTCCTTGCCGAGACGGAAGGCCTCGTATTCCGAGGCGATCTCGAGCAGGCCGACGCCGGTCACATCCATCTGGTAGAGCGCCTGAACCGCTGCCAGGCGGGCCGCACCGCGCTTGTTGGCGGGCTTGATCTCGCGTTCCGGCTTGCCGTTGGTATCAGTCACGGATTCAGGCTCCGAATTTCTTCTTCAGGGCGATCATGGCAAGGGCCGCGCGCGCGGCAAAACCGCCCTTGTCGAGCTCGGACTTGCGCGCCCGGACCCAGGCCTGGTCGCCGTTCTCGGTGGTCAGGATGCCGTTGCCGATGGCCAGACGCTTGTCGACGGTCAGGTCCATGATGGCGCGGCAGGATTCGTTGGCGACGATGTCGAAATGGTAGGTCTCGCCCCGGATGACGACGCCCAGCGCCACGTAGCCGTCGTAGTCCTTGCGGCCCTTGGCGGCAAGCGCGATGGCACCGGGCGCTTCCAGCGCGCCCATGACGGTCACGATGTCCCATGTCGCGCCGACCTCTTCGAGCGCGGCGGTCGCGCCCTCGAGCAGGGCGTCGGACAGATCATCGTAGAAACGGGCCTCGACAATGAGGAGGTGTGGGGCTTTCGCCATGGACCGGGGGCTCCAGAGAGATGCATGACATTTCGGGCGCGGGGGCGCGAGGCGTCAATAGGACTCTTTGGCCGCCTCCGCAAGCCGCGCTGCATAGCGCGCCATGGTGTCGATCTCAAGATTGACCGCGTCACCCGCCTGGCGCTCGCCCCAGGTGGTCACGCCGAGCGTGTGGTCGATCAGGAGCACGTCGAAGCGGTTGCCCGCGACCCCGTTGACGGTCAGCGAGGTTCCGTCGAGCGCCACGGACCCCTTGGGCGCAATGAAGCGGGCAAATTCCGCCGGTGCCTCGATGGTGAAGCGGACCGCATCGCCTTCCCGCTCGCGCGCCACGATGGTGGCCCTGGCATCGACATGGCCGGAGACGATATGACCGCCGAGTTCGTCGCCCACCTTCAGCGCGCGTTCGAGGTTGACGCGGGTGCCCGGCTTCCACCCGCCGATCGTGGTCAGGCGCAGGGCTTCCTCCCAGGCTTCCACCTCGTACCAGCGTTCCGGATCACCCTGTTCCGGCAGGGCCACGACAGTGAGGCAGACACCGGCGTGGGCGATGGAGGCGCCCATGGCGATGCCGGCGGGGTCATAGGCGGTGGCAATCCGCAGGCGCACGCCGCCGTCGCGCGGTTCCACGCGCTCCACCCGTCCGACGTCGGTCACGATTCCGGTAAACATCAGCTCGTCCTCGTCCATTCGCTGTAGCTGTCATGGCCGAACACGGCCTGCCGGCGCAAGGTATAGCCGGCGGGCACGGTGGCCGCTACGAGCGGTGATTTCAGCCCGTCCCGGCCAATCCGCATCCCGCTCTCGAACAGGCAGATGCGGTCGACCAGCCCCTCGTCGAGAAAGCGGCGGGCGGTGATCGCCCCGCCTTCGACGAACAGCGTCGAGATGCCGCGGGCAGCCAGGTCCTCCAGCAGTTCCGGCAGGCAAATCCGGTCCTCCATCAGGTCGACGGCCAGGAAGTCGATGCCGCATTCCGCCAGGGCCTGGCGGCGCCCGGGATTGACATCGGCAGTCGCCGCGACCCAGACCGGCACCGTGCGGGCCGACCGGGCCAGGCGCGACGAGACCGGGGTGCGCAGCCCCTTGTCGAGAACGATGCGGATGGGCGAGCGGTCCTCCATGCCGGGCAGCCGGCAGGTCAGTTCCGGGTCGTCGGCAGCGACCGTGCCGGCGCCGACGAGAATGGCATCGGCCTCTGCCCGCATGGCATGGACCTGGGCGCGCGCCGTCTCGCCGGTGATGGCCACCTGCCCCCTGCCCTCCAGCCCGAGCATGCCGTCGGCGGACACGGCCAGCTTCAGCGTCACCTCGGGCCGATGTGCGGACGACCGCATCAGGTAGCCGGCCATCAGGTCGGCGGCTTCCCGCGCCAGGACGCCCTGGGTGACCTCCATCCCGGCATCGCGCAGGATCGCCGCGCCGCGTCCGGAGACGCGCGGATCGGGATCGCTGGCGGCGATCACCACGCGGGCGATGCCGGCATCGACCAGCGCATTGGCGCAAGGGGGCGTGCGCCCGTGGTGGGCGCAGGGTTCCAGCGTCACGTAGGCGGTGGCGCCGCGCGCCTTCGCACCAGCCTCCTCCAGCGCCTGCGGCTCGGCATGGGGGCGGCCGCCCAGGGCCGTCACGCCGCGGCCGACGGTCACCGCGCCGGCGCCATCGTCGCGCACGATCAGCGTTCCGACCGAGGGATTGGTGCCGGTCAGGCCGAGATGGCTGCGCGACAGGCGAATGGCCGCCGCCATGAACCGGCGATCCGCGGCTTCTCCCGGCGAGAACACGCCCGGCACCGGACTAGTCTCCCACGTCGCGCGCGGCGGCATCCTCGCCGCCCAGTTCGCCCAGCAGTTCATGGAAGTCGCGGGCCTCGCGGAAGTTGCGGTAGACCGACGCGTAGCGGACATAGGCCACGTCATCGAGCGCCTTGAGCGCATCCATGACGAGCTGGCCGATCTCGTCGGCCTTGACCTCGCTCTCGCCGGCGCTTTCAAGCTGCCGGACGATACCGGAGACGGCGCGCTCGACGCGGTCGGGCTCCACGTTGCGCTTGCGCAGGGCAATGTCGAAGGAGCGCAGCAGCTTGTCGCGATCGAAGGGCACCTTGCGGCCCGAGCGCTTGAGCACCACCAGGTCGCGCAACTGCACCCGCTCGAACGTGGTGAAGCGGCCGCCGCAATCCGGGCAGACGCGGCGGCGGCGGATCGCCGAGCCGTCTTCGGCGGGCCGGGAATCCTTCACCTGCGTGTCGACGGACTGGCAATAGGGGCAGCGCATGAAAAAGCCTCGCGGATGGGATCCCGCGAGGCTTTAGCCGGATTCGGCCGGTTTGGAAATGCCGGGGCGCCTCAGCCCATGTAGGGGTACATGGGGTAGCGGCCGGTCAGGGCGACGACCTTGTCGCGAACGGCGGCCTCGACAGCCGCGTTGCCCTCGTCGGAGTTGGCGGCCTTGAGACCGTCGAGCACTTCCGAGATCAGGTTGCCGATCTCGGTGAACTCGGCCTCGCCGAAGCCGCGCGTGGTGCCGGCGGGCGTGCCGAGACGGACGCCGGAGGTGACGAAGGGCTTTTCCGGATCGAAGGGAATGCCGTTCTTGTTGCAGGTGATGTTGGCACGGCCGAGGGCCGCCTCGGCGCGCTTGCCGGTGGCGTTCTTCGGCCGCAGGTCGACCAGCATCAGGTGGTTGTCGGTGCCGCCGGAGACGATGTCGAGGCCGTTGGCCTTCAGCGAGGCGGCAAGCGCCCTGGCGTTGGCCGTGACATTGGCGGCATAGGTCTTGAAGCCGGGCTCGAGCGCCTCCTTGAAGGCCACCGCCTTGGCGGCGATGACATGCATCAGCGGGCCGCCCTGAAGGCCGGGGAAGACGGCCGAGTTGATCTTCTTGGCGATCGCCTCGTCATTGGTCAGGATCAGGCCGCCGCGGGGACCGCGCAGCGACTTGTGCGTCGTCGAGGTGACCACGTGGGCATGGGGCACCGGCGACGGATGTGCGCCACCGGCCACGAGGCCGGCGATGTGGGCCATGTCGACCATCAGGTAGGCGCCGACGGAATCGGCGATCTCGCGGAAGCGTTTCCAGTCCCAGACGCGGGAATAGGCCGTGCCGCCGGCGATGATGAGCTTCGGCTTGAATTCCTCGGCCTTGGCGGCGATGTCGTCCATGTCGAGGCGGTGATCGTCCTGGCGCACGCCGTAGGAGACGACGTTGAACCACTTGCCCGACATGTTGACAGGGGAGCCGTGGGTCAGGTGGCCGCCGGAATTGAGGTCGAGGCCCATGAAGGTGTCGCCCGGCTGGAGCAGGGCCAGGAAGACGGCCTGGTTCATCTGCGAGCCGGAATTGGGCTGGACGTTGGCGTAGGCGGCGCCGAACAGCGCCTTGGCGCGCTCGATGGCCAGCGTCTCGGCGACGTCGACGAACTGGCAGCCGCCGTAGTAGCGCTTGCCCGGATAGCCCTCGGCGTACTTGTTGGTCATGATCGAGCCCTGGGCTTCCAGAACCGCGCGGCTGACGATGTTTTCAGACGCGATCAGTTCGATCTCGTGACGCTGGCGGCCCAGTTCGTCGCGGATGGCGCCAAAGATTTCCGGATCGATCTCTTCCAGCGGTGCGGAAAAGAAAGCGCGCGTATCGGACATGCTGTGTGGTCCCTTCCTGTCAATCGGCCTCGGGAGAAGCGAGAGCGCGCCATAACACACATTCTCGCCGTCTGCCACTTGCCCTCGCAGCAAACGACCGGCGCTTTTTCAACGCTCCCGACGTGAACTCTATCCAACGAAAAACGCCGCTCCGGATGGCGAAGCGGCGTTCCTAATCCTTTTTGCGACGCCCATGGCGCCGGCTGCTTCTCAGAGGGCCGAGGAGAGCTGCAATTCGTCGACGCCGTCGCGGCCGTAGATGTCATCGCGGAAGTGGACGACGCCGTCGCCGGTCGACCAGGCCGAGATGTAGGTGAAGTAGACCGGGACCGGCGTGGAAAGCTGGACCGGCGTGCTCTCACCGGACTTGATGGTCGCCTCGAAGCGCTGGCGGTCCCAGCCGGCGGTATCGCGCAGGAGCCAGGTGACGAGGTCGCGCACGTTCTGGACGCGCACGCAGCCGGAGCTCTCGAAGCGGGCCAGCCGGCCGAAGAGGCTCTGCTGGGGCGTATCGTGCATGTAGGTCGCGTGCGGATTGGGGAAGTTGATCTTCACCGACGCCATGGCGTTGATCTTGCCGGGATCCTGGCGCAGGCGATAGCTCACGGCCTCGTCCGTCGTCCAGTCGACCGTTTCCGGCGGAATCTCGTTGCCGTCCGGGCCGAAGATGCGGATGTGGTTGCGCGTCAGGTAGGTCGGATCCTTGCGCATCAGCGGGATGATGTCCTTGCGGATGATCGACTTCGGCGCGTTCCAGTAGGGATTGATGATGACTTCGTTGATCTTGGAATTCAGGATCGGGGTCTGGCGATCGACCTTGCCGACGATGGCGGTATGGCGCGACACCACGCGGCCGTTCTCCACCGCCTCGATCTGGGCGGCGGGAATGTTGACCATCACGTAGCGGTCGCCGAGGAAGCCGGACATGGAGCGCAGGCGCACCAGGTTGGTTTCCAGCTGGCCGAGACGGACGGCCGCCGACACGTTCATGGCGGCATAGGTGTAGCGGCCCATGACACCGTCGGACGGCAGGCCGTGACGGGCCTGGAACCGCTTCACGGCGGCATCGACATAGGTATCGAAAGCCGGGGAAATGCCGGCACGGGTCGACAGGTCGCCCGAGATCATCAGGCGGCGGCGCAGGGTCTCGACGGCCGGATCGACTACGCCGATCTTGAGCTTCTGCGTCGCCGGAACCACCGGCCAGCCACCCTGGGAGACAATGTTGCGATACTGCTCGATGGCCCGTTCGACGTAGGTGACCGTCTCGGGATTGAATACCGGCAGGTTCGAGGCAACGCGGCCATCCTGGCTCGCCCGGGCATCGAACTCGGTATCCCAGTTGCCGCGCCGCGGCGAATCGATGATCGCGCGGATCAGGTCCTCGGCGCGCGCGGAGCCGCCAAAGGCGGACAGCGTTGCCGCACCGGCACCGGCTAGAAAGAAGCGGCGGCTGGTTGCCATGGTCTCATTCCCTCGTCATCCAGGTCGTTCCGGAACCCGCGATTGCAGGCCGGGAGTATGGGAGGGCAGAGATTGCACGTCAACGTTAACAAAGCGCCAAGGTTGTTTCCAACCGTCGCCTTCGCGCGAGCCATGACAAGCCCCAGCCACCCTCTCCAAAGCCGATGGCACGGGATTATGGCCTGATTGTGAGCGCTGCGGCGGCGAGGCCGGCCGGCCTCGTTCCTTTCAGGCAAAACGGACGCCGGGGCATGCCCCGGCGTCCGCTCGCAAGTGATCCTGGAGGTCGAACCGCTTACATGCGATAGGCGATGGTGTCGTTCCAGAAGCGGTCCAGCCGCTGCAGGGCACGGTTCATCTGGCGGAACTCGTCGGCGCCGATACCGCCGACCTGCTCGATGGAGCCGATATGACGATGATAGAGCCCCGACACGATGCCGGCGATTTCCTTGCCCTTGGGCGTGAGGCTGACGCGGACCGACCGGCGGTCGACACGCGAGCGCTGGTGATGCAGGAAGCCCATGTCGACCATCTTCTTGAGGTTGTAGGAGACGTTGGATCCGAGGTAGTAGCCGCGGGTGCGCAGCTCGCCGGCGGTCAGCTCGCTGTCACCGATGTTGAAGAGCAGCAGGGCCTGGATGGCGTTGATGTCGGAGCGGCCATTGCGCTCGAACTCGTCCTTGACGACGTCGAGAAGCCGACGATGCAGACGTTCGACCAGATGCACCGATTCCATGTAGAGCGAATGGATCGCGTTTTCGGAGATGTCGACGGTTTCCGGCTGCCGGACAGCAGCACGACGTGCATTGTTCATTGTTTCTTGCCTTCTGTTTGACGCCTGGCGACTTGTTTTTATCCGTCACCTTGGCCCGAACATTATCGAAGGCGATTAAAATCCGACTTAAAAGCTTGCGTTAACAAACCCTTGCAGCCAGCAGAAGCATGCTTTTGGACAATGAAAGGTTAAGCCGGCCTCAGGCCTGCTCGCGGCTGCGGCGCAGCTCGATCCAGATCAGGAGGCGGAGAAGCAGCAGCGCCGCCAGTATCGCGACATGGGCGATGACGAGCAGGTCGGCACGGCCGAAAAGGCCCGGATAGACGGCGTGCATGACGATTTCCGACGCCGCGCAGACGAACCAGATCACCGGCCCCCAGGACGCCGGCAACCAGAGACCGACGGCGGCGAAGGGGTAAAGGACGGCGAGGCAGACACTGGCGACCTGCCAGTGCATGGGCATCAGGTCGAAGCGCCAGGCGGGGCCCGGCTCGAGCCCGATCAGGCGCAGCCAGTAGGCCAGGCCGTACCAGATCGAGACAACGGACAGGACGCGCATGAAAATGACGTAGGTCTGCTCGGCCCGGGACGGCTTGAACAGCGGTGGCTGTGTCGCGGCAATCATGGCAGGACCAGTTCCGCCGTTTCCAGCGGGGCGAAATAGGCGTCGACGGCGGCCGGCGCGACGGCTTCGAGGGTGGCCGGCTCCCAGGCGGGCGCGTTGTCCCGGTCGACCAGCACGGCCCGGATGCCCTCGTAGAAGTCATGCCCGGTTAACATGCGGTTGACGATGCGATATTCCATGCGCATGCAGTCGTCCATCGACAGGTCCGCGCCAAGCGCGAGCTGGCGGAAGGTGACCAGAAGCGACGTCGGCGAGCGCCCCTCCAGCGTGGAGAGCGTGCGGGTGGCGAAGTCTTCCCCGGCATCCGCCCCGGCCCGCAGGCCGGCCACCAGGCTATCCAGGCTCGGCGCCGCGAAATGGCGGTCGATGGCGGCGATGGTCGCGGCATCCGTTTCCGGTTCGGGACGGGCGGCGAAGCGCGCCAGGGTGGCGTCGGCATCGCCGCTGTCGCACAACGCCTGAAACAGGGATTCCATGTCATCGGAGGCCACGGCGTGGGTGGCCGCCCCCATGGCCAGGGCGTCGCCCTGCTTCACCCGTTCTCCGGTCAGGCCCATCCAGATGCCCTTGCAGCCCTTCAGGCGCGGCAGGAAATGGCTTCCGCCGACATCGGGAAAGAAGCCGATGCCCACCTCCGGCATGGCGATCACGCCCTTGTCACCGAAGACACGGTGGCTGCCGTTCATCGACACGCCGCAGCCGCCGCCCATGACGATGCCGTCGATCAGGGCGACCCAGGGCTTCGGAAAGCGGTGAACATGCGCGTTCAGCCGGTATTCCTCGTGGAAGAAGCCGCTGAGGACCTTTCCCTCGCGGCCCGCGCGGTAAACGTCCATGATGTCGCCACCGGCGCAGAAGGCCCGGCCCTCGCCGCGGATCACCACAAGCCGGATCGCGTCGTCGCCCTCCCAGGCCTGCATCGCCCGGGCCATCGCCTCGACCATGGACAGCGTCAGGGCGTTGAGCGCCTTGGGCCGCGTCATGGTGATGACGCCGGCCTTGCCCAGCTTTTCAAAGCGGATCTCGTCGCCGCCGCCGAAGTCGATCTCCATGCCGTGATGTCCCTCGCCCTTGCCTCGTATCGTCACCGGCTTACGTGGGGGCCCGGTTTTTTGTCAATGGCGCGGTTGCCGAGGCGGGGTTCCTGTGGTTCAACCAGCCAAAGATCCCTGATCCGGGAGGACCGACATCATGAACCACATGGACCGACCGCCCCTGCCCCGCTCCGTCGACGAAATCACCGGCTCGCGCCGGCTGCGCCGCATGCGCAAGGCGGACTGGTCGCGCCGCATGGTGCAGGAAACGCGGCTGACGGT
Organism: Zhengella mangrovi; assembly: GCF_002727065.1. Classification (GTDB taxonomy): domain Bacteria; phylum Pseudomonadota; class Alphaproteobacteria; order Rhizobiales; family Rhizobiaceae; genus Zhengella; species Zhengella mangrovi. The sequence goes on from NZ_PDVP01000006.1 coordinate 195,569, forward strand.
GGACGACCTGATCTGGCCGATCTTCATCATCGAGGGCGAAAACCGCACCGAGGACATTGCCGCCATGCCGGGCGTGAAGCGCATGACGGTGGACCTGGCGGTGCGCGAAGCCGAACGGGCGGCGAAGCTCGGCATCCCGGCGCTGGCGACCTTCCCCAACATCGCGCTCGACAAGCGCGACCAGACCGGCTCGCACATTCTCGACGCCGACAACGTGATCAACAAGGCAAGCCGCGCCATCAAGGCGGCCGTGCCGGACATCGGCATCATCACCGACGTGGCGCTGGACCCGTTCACCAGCCACGGCCATGACGGCATCCTGCGCGACGGCATCATCGTCAACGACGAGACGGTGGAGCTTCTGGCTCGCGCGGCGGTCGGCCAGGCGGAGGCCGGCGCCGACATCATCGCGCCGTCCGACATGATGGACGGGCGCATCGGCGCCATCCGCGACGCGCTCGACGGCGCGGGATTCCAGGACGTGGCGATCATGTCCTATGCCACCAAGTTCGCGTCCGGCTTCTACGGCCCCTATCGCGAGGCGGTGGGCACCGGCGGCCTGCTGAAGGGTGACAAGAAGACCTATTACATCGATCCGTCGAACAGCGAGGAAGCGATCCGCGAGACGGAAGCCGACATCGCCGAGGGCGCCGACATGGTGATGGTCAAGCCCGGCATGCCCTATCTCGACATCTGCCGCCGGCTGAAGGACACGTTCGGCCTGCCGACCTTCGCCTACCAGGTGTCGGGCGAATACGCGATGATCAAGGCGGCGGCGGCCAACGGCTGGCTCGACCACGACCGGGCGATGATGGAAAGCCTGGCCGCCTTCAAGCGCGCCGGCTGCGACGGCATCCTGACCTATTTCGCACCGCAGGTGGCGGAGATGCTGAAGGGCTGACCGGCCCGCCGTTTCTTTCCGGCGGGTCCGGCGCGCACGCTTCAGGCAGCCCGGGTGCGGGTGCTGATCACGGTGTAGAGGAAGATCACCATCGACAGGAGGGTGAGCATCGAGCCGACCTTGGCCAGCGTCTCGCCCTGCTGCGTCACCGCCATGACAATGCCCGGCACAATGGTCAAGACGCCGAGCAGGGCAACGGCATAGTGCACTTTCGCGAGCATCCGGCCGGCCGCGTCCGGAACAAGGTGATAGTAGACTCCGAACAGCCCCATGGTCACCCAGCCGATCAGGTTGAGATGGGCATGTGCACTTCGCAGCATGTGATCGCCGCTGGCCGACATGTGAATGCCCCAAGCCATGCCGACGGTGACCCACAAGGCCGCCGTTGCAAAAAAGAGAAAAGCCACGCCACGCATTATCCGGTCCCTCCGTATTTCGTTGTCACCGGAGAACAAGGGAATGCCGCTGACCCGGCACGCCGACCAGCACCTGCAGCAACGCCCCGGCACGCACGGCCGGCAGGCCTATTTCCCAAACCCTCCGAAACGTTAGAATTTTTTAGAACAGGCAAGAACGCAACCGACCGGGAATTGCGGCCCACAGAAAAGATGAATCACGGAAGCGCCATTCATGCTTCCCGGTACGGCCGGAGGCCGGGCGGCGGTGTGTGCGCCTTGAATACGCAGGCGAAAATTCCCATGTGACCTGTCAAGAGCACGACCCTTTCAGGACAGAGGCAGGACAGCCGTGGCACATTCGATGGACAGCAGCATTCGGCAGGCAGACCGGGATGGCCCCTACGCCGATCTCGAGGACTGGCACCTCTACGAAGGTGTGCGGACACGGCGCATCTTCGCCTTCCTGATCGACTACGTGGTCATCCTGCTGCTGATGATCCCCTTCGCCATCCTGGTCTTCTTCCTCGGCATCGTCACGCTCGGGCTCGGCTGGATGCTGTTTGCGGTCTTCGGCCCCTTCGTCGCGCTGACCTACGTGTCGATGACGCTCGGCGGACGCCGGCAGGCGACCGTCGGCATGCAGATGATGGGCATCCGCCTGGCCCGGCTCGACGGCCTGAGGGTCGATCCGCTGCTGGCCATCGTGCACACGGTTCTCTTCTGGGCATTCAACGTGTTCACGTCCGGCCTCATCCTGCTGGCCACGCTGATCCTGGACCGCAAACGGACGGTACACGACCTGCTGCTCGGCACGGTCGTCGTGCGCGAGCAGGCGCTTTGACCGCCACATCCGTCCGCGACAATCTTCCCTCGCCATCGCGGGCCTGACGTCCTAAGGTGTCCGCGGACGACTTCTCGCCCGCGGACTCTGCATGGCCGATTTCCATACCTTTGCCACGTTTGCCATCATCGGCCTGACCGTCATCGCCTACGTGAGCGACCGCTTTGCGCTCGAATCGGTGGCCATCGGCTCGCTGGCCGCCTTTCTGGCGCTGTTCGCGGTCGCGCCTTACGAGAACGCGGCCGGTCAGGCGATCGGTCCGGAGCAACTGGTGGCGGGCTTCTCGAACCCGGCGCTGATCACCGTCATCGCGCTGCTGATCGTCGGCCAGGGCCTGTTCGCCACCGATGCCATGGACAAGCCGGCCCGCATGGTGGCCAAGGCCGGCGGCGCCTCGCCCTTCCGGGCGACGCTGATCACGCTGCTGGCGGCGGCCGCCCTGTCGGCCTTTCTCAACAACACGCCGGTCGTCGTCATCTTCATCCCCGTCATCACGGTGCTGGCCGCGCAGCACGCCTTTCCGGCCGCGCGCGCGCTGATGCCGCTGTCCTTCCTGTCAATCCTGGGCGGCATGACCACGATCATCGGGTCCTCGACCAACCTGCTGGTCGCCGGTGTGGCGCAGCGCAACGGGCACGAGGTCGGCTTCTTCGACATCACCGGGCCGGGCCTGATGCTGGCGGCGGCGGGAGCCGTCTACATCTTCTTCATCATGCCGCGCATCCTGGGTCGCGGCTCGGGCGCCGGCGAAGAACGCCGGCGGGCGGCAGGATCGCAGTTCATCGGCGAGATCACCGTGCGCGCCGGCCACCCGTTTCTCGGCATGGAATCGCGCGCCGGCCTGTTTCCGCGCCTCAAGGACCTGATGCCGCGGCTGATCATCCGCCGCGGGCTGGAGTTCGTGCCGCCGTTCGAGGACATGGTGATTTCCGAGGGCGACCGCGTGGTGGTGGCGGGTACGCGGCGGGCCTTCATGAACGCGCTGGCCCGCGGTTCGGCAACGCCGTCGACGGGCGAGGACGCGGAAGACGGCCCGCGGGTGAAGCCGGGGCCGGCCTATCACATCGCCGAAGCGGTGATCACGCCGGGATCGCGCCACGCCGGGCGGACCGTGCGCAATGCCGGCATCCAGTCCACCCACGGCGTGGACGTGCTCGGCATCCAGCGCAAGAGCCGCATGGGCCGGGCGCCGCTGGCCGACATCCGGCTGGAACCGGGCGACACGGTGCTCGTCGGCGCCGACGAGGAACACCTGCGCTCGATGCGCGACAGCCACGACCTGCTGCTGCTGGAATGGTCGGCGCAGGCGGTGCCGCAGCGCCAGAAGGCCTGGATCGCCTTCGTCATCTTCGCGCTGATCGTGCTGAGCGCAGCCACTTCGCTGGTGCCCATCGTCGCCAGCTCGGTGATCGGGGCGGCCGCCCTCATTGCCACGGGCTGCCTGACGCTGCAGCAGGCCGCGCGCGCCTTCGACCGGCAGATCTTCCTGCTCGTCGGCTCGTCGATCGCCGCGGCGACCGCGCTGGAGCAGACCGGCGGGGCGCGACTGATCGCCGAAACGGCGGTAACAACCATGGCCGGCCAGGGTCCTGTCGTGCTCCTTTCCGGACTGTTCCTCGTGATCGCCATCCTGACGAACTTCCTGTCGAACAACGCCACGGCGGTGCTGTTCACGCCGATCGCGCTCGACATGGCGGAACGGACCGGGCTGCCGGTGGCTGCCTTCATCGCCGCGGTCATCTTCGCGTCGAACGCATCCTTCGCCACGCCGGTCGGCTACCAGACGAACCTGCTGATCATGGGCCCGGGCGGCTACCGCTTCTCCGATTTCGTCAAGGCCGGGCTGCCGCTTGTCCTGCTGATGTGGTTGACGTTCACCGCCATCGCGCCATGGTATTACGGACTGTGACACGCGCCGTCGCCGCGCAGAAATTTCCTTTGGCGAATGGCGTGCCTGATATTATCCTCCACCAACATGACTCAGCAGCCCGTCCACAACCCGCAATTCTACCTGACCGCGCCGTCCGCCTGCCCCTACCTGGACGGGCAGTTCGAGCGCAAGGTGTTCACGCACCTGGTGGGCGACAAGGCCAGCGAGCTGAACGACCTGCTGACGCAGGGCGGCTTCCGCCGCTCGCAGAACATCGCCTACCGGCCGGCCTGCGAAACCTGCCGCGCCTGCGTGTCGGTGCGCATTCTTGCCAATGATTTCAAGCCGTCGAAGAACATGCGGCGGGTCCTGGCGACGAATAGCGACCTCGTCGGCACGGTGTACGAAGCCGAGCCGTCGACCGAGCAGTACAGCCTGTTCCGTACCTATCTCGATGCCCGCCACCGGCGCGGCGGCATGTCGGACATGACGGTGCTCGACTACGCGATGATGGTCGAGGACACGCATGTCGACACGCGAATCATCGAGTACCGCCGGCGCGGCCCCGACAGCTTCATGACCGGCAAGGGCGAGGGCGAACTGGTGGCCATCGCCCTGACGGACGTGATGGGCGACGGCCTGTCCATGGTCTATTCCTTCTTCAACCCGGACATGCAGGAGCGTTCGCTGGGCACCTACATGATCCTCGATCACATCGAACGCGCCCGCGCGATGGGCCTGCCGCATGTCTACCTGGGCTACTGGGTGCGCGGTTCGCGGAAGATGGATTACAAGATCCGCTTCCGGCCGCAGGAACACCTCAGCCCGACCGGCTGGGTCCGCTTCGAGGACTGAGGGCGTTTGACGGCTGAATCCGATCACATAAAGGGGCTCGCGATCACCGGCTTCGGCGGCATGGTGCTGACCTTCGACATCCCGCTGCTCCGGCTTGGCGACGGCGAATCCTGGTCCGTGATCTTCCTGCGGTCGGTCTGCTCGATCGTCGTGCTGCTGGTGGTCTGGTGGCTGCTCAAGCGCTTCGGGCGCAACCCGCCGCCGCTGATCCACGGGCGGATCGGCTGGATCGTCTGCGGCCTCTACGCGCTGACCGGCCTCTGCTTCCTGCTGGCCGTCTTCCTGACGCCGACGGCCAACCTGGTGTTCATCCTGGCGCTCAACCCGATGCTGGCGGCCCTGTTCGCGCGGATCTTCCTGGGCGAACGGCTCAGGCGGGAAACGCTGATCGCCATGGTCGTCATGGCGGCGGGCGTCTACATCATCGTTTCGGGCGGCATGACCGCCGGCAGCCTGGCCGGCAACCTGCTGGCCATGGGGGCCGCCGCCTCGCTGGCCGCGGCGCTGACCGTCTCGCGGGCGAGCGGCGAGGACATGGGCTTCTCCGCCGTCATGTCGTCGCTTTTCCTCATCGCCATCGCCGGGGTCATGGTGCTCTTCAACGGCTACCATATCGCCGATCCGGTCTGGATCGTCATCGACGGCGCCTTCCTGCTGCCGGTCACGATGTTCTGCCTGGCGACCGGGCCGCGATGGCTGACCGGGCCGGAGGTCGCCATGTTTTACATGCTGGAGACCGTGCTGGCGCCGATCTGGGTCTGGATGATCTTCGCGGAAGTACCCGAGCGCCATACCTTCATCGGCGGCGCCATCGTGCTGACGGCGCTTGTCACCCACACGGCCGTGCAGATTGCCCGGAACCGCCGGCGGCGGCTGGCAGCGCGGCCGATCTGACTTTTTTCACGACACGCTGAAACTCTTTTCGCGAACGGCTCGTGATCTTCCCGTCAACCAAACCTTACGGGAAGGACGCAAACATGAAACCGTTCAAGACGCTCGCCGCCTCCGCCATCTTCGTCGCCATCGCCGTTCCGGCTGCTTTCGCCATGGATCATCTCGCCGTCACCGGCGCGGACCAGGACATGTCGGGCGGGTCCGTCACGGCGAGCATGGTGACCGCGCCGGCGGACGGCTGGCTCGTCGTTCACCGCACCGACGACGCGATGAAGCCCGGCCCGGTGATTGGCCATGCCCGGCTTATGAAGGGCGAGAACATGAACGTCACCGCGCAACTCAGCGAGGCGGTGAAGCCCGGCGAGAAGGTCATGCTGATGCTGCACGGCGAGGACGGCGGCATGAAAGCCGGCGAATTCGAGTATTCGCTCGGCGCCAAGGAAGACGGGCCGGTGCGCGTCGACGGGAAGCTCGTCATGGCTGTCGTGACGGCCAAGTGACCCGGCGGGCGGCGTTCGGTCCCGGACGCCGCCCCTCCCCGACCGGACCTTGCGGGCGCGCTTTTCCGGGCCGCTTGTGTTGCAATGCAGCATAAACCGGTTTAGCAACGGCCAAAGCCGCGCGTTGACCGCGCCTTCCGCCTCCCGTTGACAAGGTTCCGACATGATCAAACCGACCCTTGCGGCCGTGGCCGGCCGTTTCGCGCCCGAGCGTCCGCGCGCGACCTTCTCCGACCTTTCCCCTGCCCGCATCAAGACCGAGGTGCTCTCCGGCCTCACCGTCGCGCTGGCCCTGGTGCCGGAGGCCGTGGCCTTCGCCTTCGTCGCCGGCGTGCATCCGCTGGTCGGCCTCTATGCCGCCTTCATCGTCGGCCTGATCACAGCCCTCATCGGCGGCAGGCCCGGCATGATCTCGGGCGCGACCGGCGCGCTGGCCGTCGTCATGGTCTCGCTGGTAGCGCAGCACGGCGTCGAATATCTCTTCGCCACCGTCGTGCTGATGGGCGTCCTGCAGGTGCTGGCCGGGATCTTCCACCTCGGCAAGTTCATCCGGCTGGTGCCGCATCCGGTCATGCTCGGCTTCGTCAACGGGCTGGCCATCGTCATCTTCCTGGCACAGCTGACGCAGTTCCAGGTGCCGGGTTCCGCCGAGACTGCCGGCCATGGCCTTGCCAACGGGCAGTGGCTGACCGGCGTCCCGCTCCTGACCATGCTGGCGCTGGTGGCGCTGACCATGGCGATCATCTGGGTCATGCCCCGCCTGACGAAGGCCATTCCCGCCCCGCTGGCAGGCATTGCCATCGTGGCCGGCCTCGTCATCGCCTTCGGCATCGACGTGCCACGGGTCGGCGACATGGCGTCCATCGAAGGCTCGCTGCCCTCGTTCCACGTGCCGATGGTGCCGATGACCCTGGAAACGCTGAAGATCATCGTGCCCTATGCGGTGATCCTTGCCGCCGTCGGCCTGATCGAAAGCCTGCTGACGCTGAACCTCGTCGGCGACATCACCGGGCAGCGCGGCGGCGCCTCGAAGGAATGCATCGCCCAGGGAACGGCGAACGTGGCGACCGGGTTCTTCGGCGGCATGGGCGGCTGCGCGATGATCGGCCAGTCGATGATCAACGTGAAATCCGGCGGACGGACGCGGCTGTCCGGCCTCGCCGCGGCACTGTTTCTGCTATCCTTCATCCTGTTTGCCGCGCCGCTGATCGAGCAGATCCCGCTCGCGGCGCTGGTGGGCGTGATGTTCATGGTGGTGATCGGCACGTTTGCCTGGAACTCGCTGACCATCCTGCGCAAGATCCCGCTGGCCGATGCCTTCGTCATCGTGCTGGTCACCGTGGTGACGGTGTGGACCGACCTGGCGACGGCGGTGGTCGTGGGCGTCATCGTCTCGGCGCTGACCTATGCCTGGCAGAATGCGACGCGCATTCACGCGCGCAGTTCCATCGGCGACGACGGGTCGAAGACCTATGCCATCGAGGGGCCGCTGTTCTTCGGTTCCACCGACGGCTTCCTCGACCTGTTCGATGCCGACCGCGATCCCGACACGGTGATCGTGGACTTCATGAACTCGCGCGTGGCCGACCAGTCGGCGCTGCAGGCCATCGAGACGGTCGCGCAGCGCTACGAGGCCCAGGGCAAGCGGCTGCAGCTGCGCCACCTGTCGCGCGACTGCCATTCGCTGCTGACGCGTGCCGGCCAGCTGATGATCGACAGCGAGGACGACCCGGACTACGGCGTGGCCGTCGATTACGACGTGCGCACGGGCTCGTTCGGCAAGGGCCACTGACCGCCGCGATCCGCGGGAAACGGAAAAGCAAAAGGCCGGGCGATTGCCCGGCCTTTCCTGTTTTTCGGTCCGCCGCTGCGCCTATTCGGCGGCTTCCGGCAGGCGGGCCGGCGCCAGTTCCAGCGGCTGGCGGGTGCCCTCGGCCGGCATTGCCTCTTCCTCCGGCTCGTCACGCTCGTTCGGCCGCAGCAGCTTGCGCACCATCCAGCTTACCCCCTTGCGCACATCGTCCATGATGGAGAAGAGCGACGGCACGAACAGCAGGCTCAGCACGGTGCCGACCAGCAGGCCGCCGATCACCGCGATGGCCATGGGCGCACGGAACTCGCCGCCGTCGCCATGGGCCAGCGACGCCGGGATCATGCCGGCGGACATGGCGATCGTCGTCATGATGATCGGCTGGGCCCGCTTGCGGCAGGCATCGAGAATTGCTTCCCGCTTGTCGATGCCCTGCTTGATCTCCTCGATGGCGAAATCGACCAGCATGATGGCGTTCTTGGTGACGATGCCCATCAGCATGAGGATGCCGATGACAACCGGCATGGAGATCGCCTTGTCGGTCAGCCAGAGCGCACCAACGACGCCACCGATCGACAGCGGCAGCGACAGCAGGATGGTGATGGTGTGGAAGATCGAGCCGAACAGCAGGATCAGCACCACCATGACCAGCATCAGGCCGGTGACCATGGCATTGCGGAAGGAGGTGAAGACATCGCCCATGACTTCCGCGTCGCCGGTCTCCTGGATGCGGACGCCGGCCGGCAGGTTCTTGACCTCCGGCAGGGCATAGATGACCTTCAGGCCTTCGCCGATCTCGGCATCGCCCGCCATGTCGACGCCGATGACCACACGGCGCTCACGGTTGAAGCGCTGGATCGAGGACGGTCCCTGGGCATAGTGGATGTCGGCGACCGCGGAGAGCGGCACCGAGCCGCCGGCGGCGAGCGGGACGGGAAGCTGCGAGAGAACCGACAGGTTGTCGCGCGCCTGTTCGTCGAGCTGGACGCGGATCGGGATCTGGCGCACGCCGTCGGTGAACTTGGCGAGGCGGGCATCGACGTCGCCGATGGTCGCGACGCGCAGGACCTCCGAGACGGCCGAGGTGGAGACGCCGAGTTGGGCCATGAGATCGCGGTTCGGTTCGACGATGATCTCCGGCCGGTCGAGCGCGGCGTTGGAGGTGATCGCCCGGAACATGCCGGTCTTGGCCATGGCGCTCTGGATCTTGCGCGCCTCGGTGTCGAGCACATCGCCGTCCGTGCTCATGACGCCGATCTCGAGCGCGCGCTGACCGCGGTCATTCACGTAGGAAGCGCGCAGGTCCGGGATCGTCTGCAGGATATCGAGGATCTTGTTCTCCAGCTGGTGCTGGGTGATCTCGCGCTCGCTCTTGTGCTGCAGGTCCACGACCATGGTGGCGCGGCGCAGTTCGAGCGTGCCGGTCGGGTTGGCGCCGCCGATGACATAGACATTCTCGACCTGCGGAATGGCGCGCACGGCCTCGGTGGCGCGGTCGGTCGCCCGGCCGGTGTCCTCGAGCCTGGCGCCGGGCGGCAGTTCCAGCGAATAGACGACGCGGGAGGCGTCCTGGCGCGGCACGAAGCCGGCCGGCAGCAGGCCCGTGGCCATGATCGCACCGACGAAGAAGGCGATGCCGGCCAGGAAGGTGATCCACCTGAAACGCAGGCTGACGCCCAGGAGGCCGAGGTAGCCGCGCATGACGAAGCCCGGACGATACTCATGGTCGCCATGGGAGCGCAGGAAATAGGCCGCCATCAAGGGTGTTATGAGACGCGCGACGAGCAGCGAGAAGAAGACGGCCACCGCGACGGTGAGGCCGAACTGCTTGAAGTACTGGCCGGCGACGCCCGACATGAAGGACACGGGCGCGAAGACCGCCATGATGGTGGCCGAGATCGCGATCACCGCGAGGCCGATCTCGTCGGCCGCCTCGAGCGAGGCGCGGTAAGGCGTCTTGCCCATCTTGATGTGCCGGACGATGTTCTCGATCTCGACGATGGCATCATCGACGAGAATGCCCGTCACCAGCGTGACGCCCAGCAGGCTGACCAGGTTCAGCGAGAAGCCGAGGTGGTCGAGCACCAGAAAGGTGGGGATGATCGACAGCGGCAGCGCCATGGCCGAGACCAGCGTGGCGCGGATGTCGCGCAGGAAGATAAAGACCACGATGACGGCCAGGAGTGCGCCCTCGATCAGGGTCTGCATGGCCGATTCATAGTTGCCGACCGTGTAGTCGACGGAGTTGTCGACGCGGTCGATGGTCACGTTCGGATAATCGGCGCGCAACTGGTCGACGGCCGCCGTGACACGCCGCGAAACGTCGACGTCGCTTTCGCCCTTGCCCCGGAAAACGCCCATGGAGACCACGGGCTCGCCGTTGACGCGGGCAAAGGAGCGCGGCTCGGCCCAGCTGTCGGTGACGGTGGCGATATCGGACAGGATGACGCGATGGCCGCCGGCCAGCGGGATTTCCAGCTTGCGCAGGGCCGCGATGTCGGAAACGCCACCCAGCGTGCGGATGGTCTGCTCGCGGCCGCCGATCTCGGTACGGCCGCCGGTCAGGTCGACGTTGGCGGCACGCAGGGCATTGTTCACCGCCGAGGCCGTCACGCCCAGCGCATTCATCCGGTCGGCATTGAGCTCGACCTTGATCTCGCGGTCGACGCCGCCGTAGCGGTCGACACGGGCGACGCCCTTGAGGCTCTGCAACTGGCGGATCGCCTTGTCCTCAACGAACCAGGACAGTTCCTCCAGCGTCATGGCCGGCGCGCGCACGGCATAGGTCAGGATGGCCTGGCCCTCGACGTCGATGCGGTTGATGATCGGCTGGTCGGCGGTGGCCGGCAGGTCGGAACGGATGCGCTCCACGGCGTCCTTCACGTCGGTGACGGCAGTCGCGGTATCGACCTCGAGGCGGAACTCGATGACGGTGGAGGAACGGCCCTCGGTGATCGTCGACATGACGTTCTTGACGCCGGTGACGTTGGCGACGGCATCCTCGACGCGCTTGGTGACCTGGGTTTCCAGTTCACTGGGCGCCACGCCGGGATCGGTGACGACGACCGAGACGATCGGGATATCGATGTTCGGGAAACGCGTGACCGGCAGGTGCGAGAAGCTCATCAGCCCCAGCACGCTGAGGACGATGAACAGCAGGACCGACGGCAGCGGGTTGCGGATCGACCAGGCGGAAATGTTCCACTTCATTGCGCGATGGCTCCCGTCGCCTCGTCAAGGACCGGGGTGATCGCGTCGCCGTCATTGACGAAGACGCCGGCGCGGGAGACGACCTGGTCGCCTTCGGCCACACCACCGGTCACCTCGACGATCCCGTCGACCCGGATCCCGAGGCTGACCGGCGTGGAGGCAACCTTGCCGTCGACCACCTTCTGGACGTAGGGCTCGCCGTTGCGGAACAGCACCGCGCTGGCCGGCAGGACGAGCGCCTGCTTGCTGACAAGCTCGATGCTGGCACTGGCGAAATTGCCGGCGCGAACGGGGCTGCCGGCCGGCAGCGTGATGAAGACGGTGCCGAGCCGCGTCGCCTTGCTGACCTCGGGCGCGACCATGCGGATCGTGCCTTCGAGCGGCTTGTCGACACCGGGCGCGCGCACCGAAACGGCCTGACCGGCCTTGAGCCGTGGCAGGTGCGTCTCGGACACGGTGGCCTGGAGTTCCAGGTCGTTGTCGATGGCGATGCGGAACAGCGGGCCGGCCGAAGCGCCAACCACGGCGCCGAGCATGGCGTTGCGGGCCAGCACCAGGCCATTGGCCGGCGATTTCACCTCGGTGCGGGCGATCTGGCGCTGCAGTTCGCGCACCTGGGCCTCGTTGACGCCGATCTGGGCCTCGGCGGCGACAACCGCCTTGCGGGCCGTCTCCAGCTTGGCGCGGGCGCTGTCGAGGCCGTTGACGGCATTGTCATACTGGGCCTGGGAGGCGACGCCCTTCTTGCGCAGCGCGTCGACGCGGTCGAGCGTTTCCTGCGCCTGGCGGACACCGACCTCGGCATCGGATATCTGCGCCTTGGCCTGGGCGGCCTGGGCGTCGATCTGGGCGCGCTGGGCCTTCGACTGCAGCAGCGTGAGCTCAAGGCCGGACTTGTCGAGGATGGCCAGCACCTGGCCCTGCTTCACCTCGTCGCCCTGGTCGGCGCGCAGTTCCAGCACCTTCAGGCCGTTGACGTCGACGCCGACGGCCGCTTCCTCGCGGGGAACGACCGTTCCGTTGACGGGAAGGGTATCCCTGATCTGCTGCCGGCTGGCGGCAACGACGCGAATGGCCGGGGCCGGCGCTTCCGCGGCCGGCTGCGCCGCCGGATCTGCGGCCTCGGCGGACAGCGTGGCCGTGCCGAGAAGGCCGGCGACCGCCAGCGTGGCGGCAAAGGATTTGAAAAGACGGGTCAACGGCATCGGAAACGTCCGGTTCAGTTTGCGACGGGGCAAAGATTGGCGGTGACGGAGGCGCGCACCATGTGCTCGACCTCGGCGAGGTTCACGCCCTTGGCGGGCAGGTCGTTGAGGATGATCCCCTCTCCGATGGAGATCATCACGGCCATCAGCGTTTCCACCGACACGGCCGGGCGGATCTGGCCGGCATCGATGGCCGCGCGGATCCGCCGGAAGATGAGTTCATGCACCTGGCTCATCGAGCATTCGCAGGTTTCCAGCACGGAGGGATTGCGCAGCGCCTCGGCACGGATCTCGGTGAACAGCGGCGCCATGTTGTTCTCGTGGCTGACCCGCATATGCGTCATCATGGCCTGAACGATGCCTTCCACGATGTCGGGATTGGCCAGCGCCTCGGCCAGAAGATCGGCGTCCTGGCGCCGGTCGGCCTCGGCAATGGCCTCGATGATGGCTTCCTTGGACGGGAAATAGCGGTAGAGCGCGCCCGGGCTCATCTCGGCTTCCTTGCAGATCTCGTGCATGGAAGCGCCCTGGAAGCCGGAGCGGACAAAGCATTTCTTCGCGGCGTCGAGAATGCGCGCCGTCTGTGCCTCACGGCGTTCCGCCCGGGTCATCGGCCCGGTGGTTTCGCCGTCGTCATCGGCACGGTGTTCGTCGTAGGCGCTTGCGCGCGCGGTATCGAGCGGAGAATTCATGATCTCTTAACAATGAGTGCGAACGTTCGTTCTCGCTAAATGCGAATGAACGTTCGCGATGTCAAGAGGTACGGATCAAAATGGTTTCGGATCAGTTGCGCGGCCGATGAACCCAGAGCGGCAGGACGAAGGCGAGGCAAGCGACGAGGAAAGCCAGGCTGGCGAACATGCCGACCCAGTCGCGGGCGCGCCAGGTGCTGGCGAGGAAGCCGAGCGCGGAGACCACGAAGAGGATCCAGCCGGTGAGGTTCAGGCGCCAGACGGTGCGCGGGCTCATGGCGTCGTCTCCCCTTCGGACCGCGACCGGCGCAGACGGATCAGCCGAACTTGCCGGTGCGCGGGAATCCCTTTGGCACCATGCGGCCGGCGGCGGCGCGGACGCCGATCCACTCGGTCAGTTCAGCCTCGCTCCGGGTGAAGGTGCGTTCCGCGCTGTCGGTCCAGGTCAGCCCGCCGGCCATGGCGAAGGTCTTGATGTCCGAGACGCCGCCATCCTTGTAGCGCTGCAGGCGGACGCCCTTGCCGCGGGTCATCTCGGGCACCTGCTCCAGCGGGAAGACGAGCAGCTTGCGGTTCTCGCCGACGATGGCGACATGGTCGCCGGAAACCGGCACGCAGAAGCGCGCCTCGTCGGGCGTCTTGACGTTCATCACCTGCTTGCCCTTGCGGGTGTTGGCGATCACGTCGGCTTCCGGCACAAGGAAACCGTTGCCGTCATGCGACACGACCAGGCGGCGGACCTGGGGATCATGCACGAAGGCGGTCACGATGTCCTGGTCGTTGTCCATGTCGACCATGATGCGGATCGGCTCGCCATGGCCGCGCCCGCCCGGCAGGCGGTCGGCGCCGATGGTGAAGATCTTGCCGCCGGTGGTGAGCACGAGGATCTTGTCGGTCGTCTGGGCGTGGAAGGCGAGCTTGAGCTTGTCGCCATCCTTGAAGGTGAGGCCGGAGAAATCGGCCAGGTGGCCCTTCATGGCCCGCAGCCAGCCCTTCTCGGAGACGATAACGGTGACCGGCTCCTTCTCGATCATCGCCTGCTGGATGGCTTCGAGATCGCGCTCCGGCGCCTCGGCAAAGGTGGTGCGGCGGCGGCCAAGCTCGGTCTCGGGGCCGAATGTCTTGCGGACGTCGGCCACTTCCCAGGCGACGGTCTTCCACTGAAGGGCCTCGGAGGCGAGCAGCTTCTCGATCTGCTCCTTCTCCTTCGTCAGGTCATCGAACTCCTTGCGGATCTCGAATTCCTCCAGCTTGCGCAGGTTGCGCAGCCGCATGTTGAGAATCGCCTCGGCCTGGTTGTCGGTCAGTTCGAAGGTGATCATCAACTGCTTCTTCGGCTCATCCTCCTCGCGGATGATGCGGATCACCTCGTCGATATTGAGATAGGCGATCAGGTAGCCGCCGAGGATCTCCAGGCGCCGCTCGATGACGCCGAGGCGGTGGCGCGAGCGGCGGATCAGCACGTCCTTGCGGTGGTCGAGCCATTGCTGCAGCACCTCGCGCAGCGACAGGACGTTGGGCACCTTGCCGTGGCTCAGCACGTTCATGTTGAGCGGGAAGCGGCTTTCAAGCTCGGTCAGCTTGAACAGCGATTCCATCAGCAGTTCGGGATCGACGGAGCGGCTCTTCGGCACGAGAACGACGCGAATGTCCTCGGCGCTTTCGTCGCGGATATCGTCGAGCAGCGGCAGCTTCTTGGCGATCAGCAGGTCGGCGACCTTCTCGATCAGCCGCGCCTTCTGGACCTGGTAGGGGATTTCGGTGACGACGATGACCCAGGTGCCGCGGCCGGTATCCTCCTGGTGCCAGCGGGAGCGGACGCGGAAACCGCCGCGCCCGGTGTCATAGGCCTCGGCGATGGACGCCTTGCCATCGACGATGATGCCCCCGGTCGGGAAGTCCGGCCCGGGCACGAACTGCATCAGGTCGGCGTTGGTGGCGTCGCGGTGCTCGATGAGATGGAGCGCGGCATCGCAGATCTCGGCGGCGTTGTGCGGCGGAATGTTGGTCGCCATACCCACGGCAATGCCAGAGGCACCGTTGGCGAGCAGGTTGGGAAAGGCGCCCGGCAGGACGACGGGTTCCTCGTCCTCCTCGTTGTAGGTCAGGCGGAAGTCGACGGAGTCCTCGGTGATGCCTTCCAGCAGCAGGGCCGCCACATCCGTCATGCGCGCCTCGGTGTAGCGCATGGCCGCGGCATTGTCGCCGTCGATGTTGCCGAAGTTGCCCTGCCCGTCGACGAGCGGGTAGCGGACCGCGAATTCCTGCGCCAGGCGGACGAGCGCGTCGTAGATCGCCTGGTCGCCGTGCGGGTGGAACTTGCCCATGACGTCGCCGACGATGCGGGCACACTTGGCGAAGCCGCGCTCCGGGTCGAGACGCAACAGGCGCATGGCGTGCATGATGCGGCGATGAACCGGCTTGAGCCCGTCGCGCACATCCGGCAGTGCCCGGTGCATGATGGTCGACAGGGCGTAGGCGAGGTAGCGTTCCTCGAGCGCACGCTTCAGGTCGACCGATTCAATATCCTTGCCGTCGCCCCCGCCGGGCGGATTCAGGCTTTTTCCCATAGCCCCGGTTAGCGAAACTGGTGATTCTAAGCAAGCCCGGCGTGCTGGCGGCCGTGTGGCGGCGATCACTGCCAGATCGCCGTCCACAGGCTAAATTATGCTACGCTGTCTGGACGCACATCACGCCCTCTGCCAAGAATGACGGGCGTTTTCCTGCCATGCAGCAGTCATGCCCGGCCGAACATCAAAGGATCCTGAAATGACCCGACCCCTCTTGAAGACTGTCAGCGTGCTTGCGCTCGTATCCCTCTTCCCTGGAATGGCCTGGGCCGAGGCGGATGCGCAGGGGCTGGCCGATGCCCTGAAACACCAGTTCAGCAAGAACGGCGCGACGCTGACGATCGGCTCCGCGACCGCCGACGGCGATGACGTGGTGCTGTCCGACATCACCATGAAGCCGGGCGAAGCCGAGCCGGCCAAGCTGGAGGAACTGCGCCTGCAGGATGTCAGCGAGAGCGACAACGGCTATCGCATCGGCAAGATCGAGGCGCCCGAGTTCAGCATGACCAAGGAAGGCAAGACGCTCGACTTCGGCGGCGCCGCGGTCACCGGCATCCAGGTGCCGAAGGAAAGCGAGACCGACCCGGTGCGCAACATTTCGGTGCTGGTCGAAGGCATGACCGTCGGACCGGTGAGCGTTTCGGAAGGCGACGCGGTGCTGTTCAAGATGGACGGCATCGTCTACACGTCCAGCCCCTACGAACCGGGCCAAGCGATCGATTCCGAGATGGAGATGACCGGCGTCGAGGCCGACATGACGAAACTGCCCGATCCCAAGGCGCGCGCCGTCATGCAGCAGCTCGGCTACGACATGCTTTCGGGCGGCATGAGCATGAAGGGCAGCTGGAACCCGAGCGACGGGCAGATGACCATCAGCGAGTGGATCCTCGACGTGACCGATGCCGCGGCGCTCAATCTTTCCATCGACCTCAGCGGCCTGACGAGCGAGTTCATGCAACAGGTGCAGGAGATCGCCGCCAAACAGGAGAGCGGCGAGATGAACGAGCAGGCCATGGGCTTCGCCATGATGGGCCTGATGCAGCAGCTGTCCTTCAACGGGGCCGAAATCGCGCTGCAGGATGCCTCGCTGACCGGCCGCGTTCTCGATTTCGTCGCCGCCCAGCAGGGTGCCAAGCGCCAGGACATCGTCAACATGGCCAAGGGCATGACGCCGCTGCTGCTCGCCCAGCTCCAGAACCCGGGTTTTGCCAAGATGGTGTCGGAGGCGGTCAACACCTACCTCGACGACCCGCAGTCGCTGACGGTGACGGCAGCGCCGGATGCGCCGGTGCCGGCGCCGCAGATCATGGGCGCGGCCATGGGCGCGCCGCAGACCATCCCGGACATTCTCGGCGTAACGGTGACCGCCAACGAATAAGGCGGCGCCCGATCGACAATCAACAGGCCCGGCAGCGATGCCGGGCCTTTTTCATGTCCGGCGCGTCCGCCAGGCCCGGGCGCAGGTGCCGAGGATGAGACGGGCGCCATCGAGCGCCTCGTCCGGCGAGAGCGGCTCGCCCTCGCCGACATGCGACGTGTGGATGAACCCGCTCATGGCGCCGGCGAGCGGCGGCAGCGTCGCGGCGCAGGAGCGGTAGAAGACGAAGTTGCAGAGATAACCGCCGGCATCGTCGGACCACTCGACGGGAAGCCCCCGCCCTGCGAGCGCCGCGTACACGGCATCGAGCGGCAACTGCGAGGCAACCGGGGCCCTGCCCGCGGTCCCGCGCGGCGCCGATTGGCCGGCATTGTCGGGCAGGGAATGGTCCTGGTGGTGGCTGGCCAGCCGTTCCAGCCGGAACCCGGCCGCCCCGGCTGCCAGGCCGAAGTGAATGGCAATGTCGGGACGGGCCCCGGCGGCCGCGGCATCGAGCGCGGGACCGGCCAGTGCGTAGTCGACCGGGAGGACGGCGGAGGCAAGGTCGTAGTCCGGGTGGCCGGCCTGCCGGGACAGTTCGGCGACCAGCCACTCGGTCGGATTTTCAGGCGCGCCCGGAAACGGGCCGAAGCCCGTCACCAGGATGCGCGGGGCCCGGGTCATTCCTTGGCGGGGGCCACGGTGCGCAGGTGCAGTTCGCGCAGCTGCGCCGGCATGGCCTCGGAGGGGGCGCCCATCAGCAGGTCCTGGGCCTGCTGGTTCATCGGGAAGAGCGTCACCTCGCGGAGGTTCTTCGCGCCGGCCAGCAGCATGACGATGCGGTCGACGCCGGCCGCCATGCCACCGTGCGGCGGGGCGCCGTAGTGGAAGGCGCGGAACAGGCCGCCGAAGCGCTCTTCCACCACGTTGGCGTCGAGGCCGACGATGCCAAAGGCCTTGACCATGACTTCCGGCAGGTGGTTGCGGATGCCGCCCGACGCGATCTCGAAGCCGTTGCAGACCAGGTCATACTGCCAGGCCTTGATGGCCAGCGGGTCCTCGTTCTCCAGCGCGCCGAGGCCGCCGCGCGGCATGGTGAAGGGGTTGTGGCCGAAATCCACCTTCTTGTTGTCCTCGTCCCATTCGAAGAACGGGAAGTCCACGATCCAGGCCAGTTCGAAGCGGTCGCGGTCGACCAGGTCGAGGTCCTCGCCCACGCGGGTGCGGGCATCGCCGGCAAAGCCAGAGAACTTCTTCGGGTCGCCGGCGGCGAAGAAGCAGGCATCGCCCGCCTTGAGGCCGAGCTGCAGGCGGATGGCCTCGGTGCGCTCCTCGCCGATGTTCTTGGCGATGGGGCCGGCGCCTTCCAGCTTGCCGCCCTCCTCGCGCCAGAAGATGTAGCCGAGGCCGGGCTGGCCCTGGCCCTGGGCCCAGGAGTTCATGCGGTCGCAGAACGCGCGGCTGCCGCCGGTGGGCGCGGGAATTGCCCAGACGGCGCCGGTCGGCGAATTGGCGAGGATGTTGGCGAAGACCTTGAAGCCGGAGCCGCGGAAATGCTCCGAGACGTCTTCCATGATGATCGGGTTGCGCAGGTCCGGCTTGTCGGAGCCGTATTTCGCGATCGCCTCGTCATAGGGAATGCGGGGGAATTCCTGCGTCACCGGCTTGCCGTCGGCGAAGGTCTCGAAGACGCGGCGCAGCACCGGCTCCATCGTGCCGAGGATGTCATCCTGCTCGACGAAGCTCATCTCCAGGTCGAGCTGGTAGAACTCACCCGGCAGGCGGTCGGCGCGCGGGTCCTCGTCGCGGAAGCAGGGCGCGATCTGGAAATAGCGGTCGAAGCCCGACATCATCAGGAGCTGCTTGTACTGCTGCGGCGCCTGCGGCAGGGCATAGAACTTGTTGGGGTGAATGCGGCTCGGCACCAGGAAGTCACGCGCGCCTTCCGGCGAGGAGGCCGTCAGGATGGGCGTGGAAAACTCGGTGAAGGCGGCTTCCTCCATCAGGCGGCGCATCTCGCGGATGATGCGCGTGCGCAGCATGATGTTGTTGTGCAGGGTCTCGCGGCGCAGGTCGAGGAAGCGGTAGCGCAGGCGGATGTCCTCGGGGTAGTCCGGCTCGCCGAACACCGGCAGCGGCAGTTCGGCGGCCTTGGACAGCACCTCGACCTCGCGCGCGAAAACCTCGATTTCGCCGGTCGGCAGGTTCGGGTTCACGGCCTCGTCGGCACGGGCCTTGACCAGGCCGTCGATGCGCAGCACCCATTCGCCACGGACGGTCTCGGCCACCTTGAAGGCGGGCGAATCCGGATCGGCGACCACCTGGGTGATGCCGAAATGGTCGCGCAGGTCGATGAAGAGGACGCCGCCGTGGTCGCGGACGCGGTGAACCCAGCCCGAAAGGCGGACGGTGGAGCCGGCGTCGGTTTTGCGAAGGGCGGCGCAATTGTGGCTGCGATAGCGATGCATGAATGTCAGGTCCGGTTGTGGCTCGTCTTGGAGGAGCGGCGGGTCGGGCCGTCGCCCGGTCAAAAATCCGCGCGACAAGCGCACGGGGCGGGCGGTTTGTCAAGGTTTGCCGCCCGCCGTGAACAGAAAGGAGACACGACCGCACCGGATCGCCGCCGCCTGGCCGGTGCGGGCGACCTAGCGCGAAACGTGAATCGGCGGCAGCTTGACCGCAATCGCGTCGGCCAGGCCGCGCATCATGTCGTCGGCGCCATTGGTCAGGCCGCCGCCGTTGTAGAAACCATCCCAGCCATAGAGGTTCGTCCAGTTCTTGCCCGGGCCGAAATAGGCGAAGATCTTGTTGTCCTGGTCGATCACGGACGGGTTGCTCCAGACGGCCTTCAGCGCGCTGTAGGTGGCCGGCATGTGCTCGGGGTAGCCTTCGCCGCCGCCGGTCCGGCTCTTCGGATCGCCGGGCGGCTGGTGGTTGGCATCGCTCCAGACCGCGACGATGGGATAGACGCTCGATGAGGTATCGGATTTTGCCCATCGCGACTTCATCGCCTGGTAGAGACATTCGAGGCCGGATTCCGGCTCGTCGCCACCGCCCCTCGCGACCTGCACGTTGACGAAGGAATTGTACGGCCCGCGCTCGTCCGGCAGGGCAAAGAAATGGCCGCTGTCGATGATGCCGCCTCCCCTTTCGACACTGAAGTCGCGGAAATAGATCGGCCGCACCCGGATGTTGCCGACACGGCGGTTCCGCTTCTCCAGTTCGGCCAGCAGCTTCTTGTCGAAATTCAGCGCGTTGACCTTCACCGCGGCAATGGTGTTGCCCATCGATCCCGTGGCGTCGATGCACATGGCAATGTCGAGGTTCAGGTCGCGCCCGCCGCCGCTGACCGTTGAAGAGAGCGTCATGTTGAACGTGTCGAGACTGACAATGGAGAGGAAACTGTTCTTCACGCTCACGTCGGCCGAGGCCGTGGCCGCGCCGGTCGCCATGTCCGCCGCAACCGTGAAGTTCGAGAGAATGACGCCGTGGCTGCCGGGATCGCCGAAATTGGCGATGAACATCTGCTCGCCCTTCCGCGTCAGATCGGTGCTGTCCCGGCTTCCTCCGCGGTAGGCGATGGCCGCTTCCAGGGCTGCGGCATCCAGCGACGCCTGGACCTGGCGCCGGATCATCTCGGCATTGGCATAGTCAAGAACACCGCCGGCTGCCAGAAGCAGCGGGATGATCGCCAGGCCCACGATGATCGCAAAATTGCCGCCACGATCGGATGCAAAGCGGATTGCCGTCTCGCGGCAAAGCCCAAGCCGTTTCATCAGAATGCCCCCGGTCTTCCATTTCCGACCGGCCGGAGAACCGCACGTCCATCCAGCCAATCAGCGCACACATGCATGACTGTACTCAAGCCGGGCTAAGATGGCGATAAACAAATGCGCCGCGTTTTAGGCATTCGCCGGCACCCCTTGACAAACGTGACGAAGGGTCCATACCCCCGAGGCACGAAACGAAATACAGAAAAGCGCTGGAATGCAGCTGATCACGACGACGCATGACCTCCGAAACACGGTCGACCTTCTAAGCAAGTCCGAATTCGTTACTGTCGATACGGAGTTCATCCGGGAAACGACCTTCTGGCCGGAGCTCTGCCTGATCCAGATGGCGACGCCCGACGAGACGGCCCTCGTCGATCCGCTGGCGCCCGGGCTCGACCTTCAACCCTTCTTCGACCTGATGGCCGACGAGCGGATCACCAAGGTGTTTCACGCCGCCCGGCAGGACATCGAGATCATCGTGCATCTCGGCGACCTGGTTCCGCACCCGGTCTTCGACACCCAGGTTGCCGCCATGGTCTGCGGCTTCGGCGATTCGGTCTCCTACGACCAGCTCGTGCAGAAGATCACCAAGGTGCAGATCGACAAGTCGTCGCGCTTCACCGACTGGCGCCGCCGGCCGCTGAGCGACAAACAGCTCACCTATGCCCTCGCCGACGTGACACACCTGCGCGATGTCTATGCCTATCTCGCCGCCGAGCTGGAGCGCGAAAACCGCGCCCACTGGCTGAAGGAGGAAATGGACGTCCTGACCTCGCGGGAAACCTACGAGCTGCATCCGGACGACGCCTGGCGGCGGCTGAAAATGCGCGTGCGCAAGCCGCTGGAACTGGCGGTGATGCAGAAGGTCGCTGCCTGGCGCGAACACGAGGCGCGCAACCGCAACGTTCCGCGCGGCCGCATCCTGAAGGACGACGGAATCTACGAGGTGGCGCAGCAGCGCCCGGAGACGGTGGAAGCGCTCGGCCGGCTGCGCTCGATCCCGAAGGGCTGGGAACGCTCGGGAGCCGCTCAGGGCCTTCTCGACGCGGTCAGGTCGGCCCTGTCCATCCCGCGCGACGACCTGCCGAAGGTGCCGCGGCCCGCGCAGCAGCCCGAAGGCACGGGCGCGGCCACGGAACTGCTCAAGGTCCTGCTCAAGCAGGTGGCGGAACAGGAAGGCGTCGCGGCCAAGGTTCTGGCGACCTCCGACGACATCGAGAAGCTGGCCGGTGAGGGCGAGAAGGCGGACGTGCCGGCCCTGCACGGCTGGCGGCGCGAGGCCTTCGGCGAAAAGGCGCTCAAGCTCATCCGCGGCGAGATCGGCATCCGGTTCGAGAACCGCAAGGTGCAGGTGTTCGAACTGGACTGAGCCTCAGCCGGCCCTGCGGACGGGCTGGCGGATGATCGTCTTCAGCTTCTCAGGCGCGGTGCGGCGCGGGTCGCCGAGATAGATTTCGTGGTGGTGCCCGTTCTCCACCAGGCCGGCACGCGGGATCACCTCGCCGTGCAGCCGGGCGATGACCGGCCCCTCGTCCTTGTAGGGCCCGGTATACATGATCTGCAGGCAGAGGCCTTCCTCGAAGGTCTCGACGCGAAGCGAGGGCGGCGGGTCGCCGAGCTTTGCCCCTGCCCGGTCCATGGCGTCCGCGATCATCCCCGGCGTGACCCAGTCCGGCTGGGCAATCATCATCGTCCATTTCCAGTTTTCCCGCCGGCCATCGACGAAGCTTTCCAGGTCATCGGCCCACCACAGGCCTTCCAGCGGATAGACCACGTAGTCCCTGCCGAGATCCTTCTTCGAGGCGAACTTGACCGGATAGGACACGGCGTAGAGCCATTCGACGGCCCTGGCATAGGCCGGCGCCGTGTTCGGATCGCCGCGGCCATCGACCATCAGGAACCGCATCGGCGGAACCGTGACGCGCGAGAACTCCCGGCCGGAGGGACGGTAGAGTTCCTTAAGGTTCTTTTTCCAGTCCTGCTTTTCCAACACCGTACCCGATCACGCCAAGCCGGAAGCATCCTGCCTACCCCGTGCGACGCCGGAACGCCATGACGGGTGTCAACCGGCGAACACCACCGCGTCACTCCGCGACGTCCTGCCCCGCGTCACTCCGCGACGTCCTGTCCCGCGTCACTCCGCGACGACAATCTCGATGTCGCGGCCGAGGAAACGGGACAGGTGCACCATGCGCGCCTTGGGCCGTTCGCCGAACAGCGCGGCATGCCCCTTGGGGATCACCAGTTGCAGCATGCCCTCCGGCACGATGCGCCAGGACAGGAGCGGGATGACGCCCGGCATGGAGGCGGACAGGAGGTAGACGACCCGCATCAGGGCGCCGAGCGCCTTGGCCCGCTCGACATAGCGCGGCGGCGCCAGCTTCAGCAGTTCCGGGCCGGCCGCGTCGTCGATGAGGCCCTCGTGACGGTAGAGGTTGGCGAGCGCCAGGTAGGCGCGGCCGGGATGGTCGATGCCGACGAAGGAGGCGTTGGAGATGATGTTGAGCGACTGGATGCCGCGATATTCCGGATGGGCACGCCAGCCGATATCGGCGACCAGGCAGGCCGCCTGGCGCAAGCGGTGCTCCTCCGGCGTCTCGTCGATTCCCAGCGCGGCAAAGGCGGTTCCGGTCCAGTCGGCCAGTTCGCGGGCATGGCGCTCGGAGCGGGAACGGAGGATGGCCATCTCGTCGGCGGCTGTCAGAAGCGGGTCGGCCTTGCGCCATTCGCCGGACAGTTGCTCGAACAGGAAGCCCTCACGCACGCCGGAGGCCGAGACGACGATGCGGGACGGCTTCATGGCGCGGATGACTTCCAGCATGACCGCCGCGCCGTAGGGCAGCAGACCGCGCCGGTTTTTCGAGACCCGCTTGATGCCTCTCATGCTGGCCGTGTCGTTGCGCGCCACCTGCATGAGGAAGGGCACGCAGTCCTCGGTCTCCATAACGTAGTGATGCATGACGTGCAGCGGGTAGTCGCGCTCCATCATGTGCAGGCGCGCCAGGTTACGCCAGGTGCCGCCCACCGCGTAGAACTCGCGGCCCTCGCCCTCCTTCAGCAGGTCGGCGCGCGTCATCTCTGCGGCGATGACGGCGGCGGCGTCCTCGGGCTTGCCGCCGGTGACTTCCTGCAGGCGCAGGCCGCCGAGCGGCAGGGTGATGCCGTCGCCGGTGTCGTGGCCGCGGATGTCGATGAGTTCGAGGCTGCCGCCGCCGAGGTCGCCGACGATGCCATCGGGCTTGTGAAAGCCGGACATGATGCCGTAGGCGGAATAGAGCGCCTCCTCGCGGCCGGACAGCACGCGGATCTCGGTGCCGAGGACCTCGCCGGCGCGTTCGATGAAGGCCGCGCCGTTTTCCGCCTCGCGGGCGGCCGCGGTGGCCAGCACATGCACTTCCTCGACGCCGGCCTGGTCGCAGAGGGCGCGAAAACGGCCGAACTCGCCCAGAGCGCGTTCGACGCCGGCCGGATCGAGCAGGCCGGTGGAGACGATCTGGCGGCCAAGACCGGCCAGCATCTTCTCGTTGAACAGGACGGTTGGCGAACGGGCGACGCCTTCGTAGATGACGAGACGGACCGAGTTCGATCCGATGTCGACGATGGCGACGGGCTTGCGGTCGTAGAGGCGACCCTGGGACAGGCGATCCATCACGGTGCGGCAGACTTGTCTTTCTTGCGGCGCTTGAAGTGGGCAATCCGCTTCGGCGCGTGCGACTTCAACGATTCACCCCGACCCGAAAGGCTCGGGTTGGTCATGAAATACTCCTGGGCGTTGAAAGGTTCCTCGCCCTCCTCGGGCTCGATCCGTCTCGACGTCCCGTCGGGCAGTACCTCAAAGCTCTGCTGGTTGTCCATCACGTTGGCCAGCATGATCTGGTCGAGGATCTGTTCATGCACCGTCGAGGCTTCGACCGGCACGATGACCTCCACGCGCCGGTCGAGATTGCGCGGCATGAGGTCGGCGGACCCGAAATAGACGATGGCCTCGTCGGACGGCAGGCCGTGGCCGTTGCCGAAGCACCAGATGCGGCTGTGTTCCAGGAAACGCCCGACAATGGACTTGACGCGGATGTTGTCCGACAGGCCCGGCACCTGCGGGCGCAGGCAGCAGATGCCGCGGATCACCAGGTCGATCTCGACGCCGGCGGCGCTGGCCTCGTAGAGGGCGTCGATGATCTCCGGATCGACCAGCGAATTCATCTTCATCCAGATCTGGCCCGGCCGGCCCGCCTTCACGTGGCCGATCTCGTCGCGGATGTGGCCGACGATGCGCGGGCGCAGCGTGTAGGGCGAATAGGCGAGCTTCATGCGGTCGGCCGGCTCGGCATAGCCGGTGATGAAGTTGAACACCTGGGCGACGTCGCGGGCGATCTGCGGATCGTCGGTGAAATAGGACAGGTCTGTGTAGATCTTCGCCGTGATCGGGTGGTAATTGCCGGTGCCGAGGTGGCAGTAGTTGCGCAGCTTCCCCTCTTCCCGGCGCACCACCAGCGAGAGCTTGGCGTGGGTCTTCAGCTCGATGAAGCCGAAGACCACCTGCACGCCGGCGCGCTCCAGGTCGCGGGCCCAGCGGATATTGGCTTCCTCGTCGAAGCGGGCCTTCAGTTCCACCAGCGCGGTCACCGACTTGCCGGCCTCGGCGGCATCGACGAGCGCACGCACGATGGGGCTGTCGTTGGAGGTGCGGTAGAGCGTCTGCTTGATGGCGACGACGTCCGGGTCGGCTGCGGCCTGGCGCAGGAACTGCACCACCACGTCGAAACTCTCGTAGGGATGGTGGACGAGGAAATCCTTCTCCCGGATCGTCGCCAGGCAATCGCCGGCATGTTCGCGGATGCGCTCGGGATAGCGCGGCGTGTAGGGCTGGAACTTCAGGTCTTCGCGCGGCAGCGATACGATCTCGGAGACGTGGTTGAGCGCCAGCGGCCCGGCCTGAATGGAAATGCGGTTGCCCTGCACGCCCAGTTCGTGGGCGACGAAATCACGCAGGCCCCGGGGCATGTCGGGGTCGAACTCGATGCGGATCACCTGGCCGCGGCGGCGCCGCTTCAGCGCCGTCTCGAACAGGCGCACCAGGTCCTCGGCCTCCTCCTCCACCTCGATGTCGGAGTCGCGGATGATGCGGAAGGTGCCCGACCCCAGCACGTCGTATCCGGGGAACAGCATGTTGATGAAGATGCCGACGACATCCTCCAGCGCGATGAACCGCGTCACCCCGCTGCGCTCCGGCAACTGGATGAAGCGGCTGAGCGCCACCGGCAGGCGCAGCAGGCCGGTCATCTCCTCGCCGTCGCGCCGGTTCTTCAGCGACAGGACCATGGAGAAGCCGAGGTTCGGGATGAAGGGGAACGGGTGGGCCGGATCGATGGAGAGCGGCGTCAGCACGGGGAAAATGGCTTCCATGAAGTGCTCTTCCAGCCAGGCCTTCTCGACCTTCGCCAGTCGTTCGGTGCGGATCAGTTCGACCTTCTCGGCCTGCATCAGCCCCATCAGGCCGTTGAGGCTCTTGTGCTGGTCGGCCTGCAGCTTGGTGACCTCAAGCAGGATCTGGTCGAGTTGCTCGGCCGGCGTGCGCCCGTCGGCGGACCGCTCGGTGATGTTCTCGCGCACCTGGCCGGCCAGGCCCGCCACGCGGACCATGAAGAACTCGTCGAGGTTGGTGGCCGAGATCGACAGGAAGCGCAGGCGCTCGAGCAGCGGGTGGTTGGGGTTCTGCGATTCCTCCAGCACACGGCGGTTGAACTGCAGCCAGGAGAACTCGCGGTTGACGAAGCGCTCCGGATCGCCCGGGGTCAGCCGCGCGGGAGCGGCGTTCTCGGTGAAATCGGTCCTTGCCGGCGTCAGTTCGTTCATGCGCGTGCGTCCTCGCCCAGGCAGTCTGGCCCCGGCGCCTGTTCTTTCATGCTTCAAAGCGGCGCTCAATAGCGCACAATGCCACCAGACGCCTTGCATTGAAAACGCAGATGATACAAACCACCAGCCAAGCCGACCGGCGGCCGACCGGCCGCCACCACGAACGGAGAGCAAGATGGCCGGACATTCCATTCCGCATTTCCAGAACGATGCGGGCCACAAGTCCATCGAGATCGGTGTGAAGGAATTCATGTGCGTGGGCGCCTTTCCGCCCTACGACCATCCGCATGTCTACCTCGACATGGGCGACGACAGCGAGAAAGTCTGCCCCTACTGCTCCACGCTCTTCCGTTACAATGCCGCCCTGAAGGCGGACGAGACCAAGCCGGAAGGCTGCACCTTCACGCCGAAGGCCGCCTGACCGCCCGCCGATCCGGGGGCATGACATGACCAGGCACGGACCCATCCTGATTGCCGGGGCCGGCATTGCCGGCCTGACGGCGGCGCTGGCGCTGGCGCGCGGCGGCCACGCGGTGCGCGTGTTCGAGCGGGCGCCCGAACTGAGCGAAGTGGGCGCCGGCCTGCAGCTTTCGCCCAATGCCACGCGGGTGCTGGCGGCCGTCGGCGTGACCGGGCGGCTGCTGTCAGCGGCCACGGCGCCCGACGCGGTGGTGCTGCGGCGCGGCCAGGCGATGCGCGAACTGACCCGCGTGCCATTGGGCGCGAAGGCCGAGGCGCGCTGGGGCGCGCCCTATCTCGTCATCCACCGGGCCGACCTGCACGGCGCGCTGACCGCGGCGGCGGCGCAGCAGCCGCTGATCGAGATCGTCACCGGGGCGACGGTGGCCGATTTCGCCAGCCATCCGCGCGGGCTGACGCTCTCGGTCGACCGCGACGGCCGCGTGGAGGAAACGGTGGGCCGGATGCTGGTGGCCGCCGACGGGGTCTGGTCGCGCCTGCGCGGGCTGGTGCCGGGCGCGGGCACGAGCGCGTTCACCGGCCACGTGGCCTGGCGGGCGACCATTCCCGCCGACGGCGACCTGGCCCGCTCGCTCGGCGACCTGCTCAGCCCGGCCCACGTGACCGCCTTCATGGCGCCCGAGGTGCATCTCGTCGCCTACCCGATCAGCGCCGGGCGGCGCATCAACCTCGTCGGCCTGATGACGGGCGAGGACTACGGTCAGAAATGGGCGGCGAGCGCCGACCCGTCCCCCTTCATCGCGGTGATGGACAAGGCGTCGCCGGCGCTCGGCCGGATGGCGCGCGAGGCCGGGCCCTGGGTAGCCTGGGCTCTGCATGCCGTCGGCCCCGGCGCCTGGCAGGACGGCAAGAAGGTGGTGCTGATCGGCGATGCCGCGCATGCCACGACGCCGTTCGCCGCCCAGGGCGCGGCCATGGCCATCGAGGATGCCGGGGCGCTGGCCCATGCGCTCAGCGAAGCGAAGGGCGATACGGCGGAGGCGCTGCCCCGCTGGGAAGCGGCGCGCAAGGCGCGCGTTGCCCGGGTGGTGCGCCGCGGCGCCTTCAACCACTTCACCTGGCATGCCAGGGGACCGATCGCACTCGGCCGCGACGTGGTCCTCAAGCTGCGCAAGCCGGAGCAACTGATGGCGGACTTCGACTGGCTCTACGGGTGGCGTGTGGGGGAATAGGCGCCCGCCCGTCAGGCCCGGGACAGGGCATTCACGGACCATGTTGACATAAATAGACCGGTAGTCTAAATCCCGAAACAGATTTAGACCACCAGTCCATACCGCGATCATGTCAGCAAGCACATCCAAATCACGTACCCGGTTCATCGCCCTGGACCCTCAATCACGCGCTCGCTGGCTCGACCCGGCCGAGCGGGAATTCTGCGTTCATGGCTTCGAGAATGCCTCGATGAATCGCATCCTCGCCGACGCCTCAGAGAGCAAGGGGCGGACCTATCATTACTTCGCCGACAAAGGCGAGTTGTTCCGTGCGACGCTTGAGCGGCGACTGGAGCCGATCACCGACTTCCACGCGATCCCCGACGAGGCCCGCGGATGGGGGGCCGGCGAATTCTGGGCGCGTCTCGGCAGCGTTTGCGACCGGCTGACCCGTGTCCTGCAAGACGACATGCAGCTTGCGTCCCTGATGCGCACCCTGCACGAGGAACGCGCCGCGCAGGCAGCCTGTGCTGACCTGCTCGACGCGTTGCGGAAGGGGATTGGCAGTCTCCTGACCGCTGGACAAGCTGTTGGCGCCGTGCGCGGCGACCTGCCCCTCGCACTGCTGAGTGCCATCACGCTGGACCTGGTCGTGGCAGTCGATCGCTGGTTTGCCCTCAATGCCGCCACCCTGTCAGCGGACGAGGAAGCCGACCTTTCGAGGCGCGCCTTCACGCTTCTGATGGCACCGCTTCTTCCACCACACTCCCTCAAAGGTTCCCTCCCATGACCCTTTCGCGCGCCGTTTCCGTTCTCCTTGCCGCCAGTGCCGTGAACCTGGCCTTGATGGTTCCCGGCGGATTTGTCGAAACCCGGAGTTTTCCCGGCTATGGCGTGGCTGTGCTGGGCGCTTTCAACATTTTTCTGACCTTGCTTGGCCTTGGCAGCCTCGTCCTCGCCTGGCGCGCCTTCCGCGCGCATCCGGTCGGGAAATGGGCCGTGCTGGCCGGCGTGGCCTTTGTGGCGGTCTATGGCCTGGATCTCGCCCATATCTTCCCGGTCGCAGCCGAACCCATGACCGGCCTGCTTGCCGCCATGGAATGGATCGGGACGGTCCTCGGCTTGGCGCTGATCGCGGCGGGATACCCGCTCAAGCACCAACAATCCCGTCAGCCTGTGCAAACATCGCCCCTGCCCCGATGGCTCTTCATCGCCATGGCCGCCGTGGGCGTTGCGATCATTGTCTTCGCGACGCAATCCGTGACCTGAGAATGCCGGTTCGAAGCGACGGCGATCGATTTCGGACGGCGCGACGCAACTCACCCTCCCCCGGCGTGGGGAGGGTCGTGAGCAAAGCGAGCGGGGGTGGGGGCACAAGAGCCTGGTTCACCCCCGCCCGCCAGCCTTCGGCTGTCGACCTCCCCCATCGAGGGGGAGGTGGTCGGCGGCGCAGAACTCCGCCTCGTCATCCCCGGGCTTCTCCCGGAACCCGGGCCGGAAACGGGATGCCAGGCAACAACCGTCGAGAACAACTGCTGCCGTGCGACGCAACTCACCCTCCCCCGGCGTGGGAAGGGTCGTGAGCAGAGCGAGCGGGGTGGGGGCACAAGAGCCTGGTTCACCCCCTCCCGCCAGCCTTCGGCTGTCGACCTCCCCCATCGAGGGGGAGGTGGGCGGCGGCGCAGAACTCCGCCTCGTCATCCCCGG
>NZ_PDVP01000070.1 GCF_002727065.1 Zhengella mangrovi
ACCCTTGGAGCCGCTGCCCTTCGAGCCGGAACCCTTGGAGCCCTTCGAGCCGCTGCCCTTCGAGCCGGAGCCCTTGGAGCCCTTGGAACCGCTGCCCTTCGAGCCGGAACCCTTCGTGCCCTTCGAGCCCTTGGAGCCGCTGCCCTTCGAGCCGGAACCCTTGGAACCCTTCGAGCCCTTGGAGCCGCTGCCCTTCGAGCCAGAACCCTTCGTGCCCT
The DNA here is from genome assembly GCF_002727065.1 of Zhengella mangrovi. Lineage (GTDB taxonomy): Bacteria > Pseudomonadota > Alphaproteobacteria > Rhizobiales > Rhizobiaceae > Zhengella > Zhengella mangrovi. Next base: position 219 of record NZ_PDVP01000070.1, read on the forward strand.
TGGAACCGCTGCCCTTCGAGCCAGAACCCTTCGTGCCCTTGGAACCGCTGCCCTTCGAGCCAGAACCCTTCGTACCCTTGGAACCGCTGCCCTTCGAGCCGGAGCCACCGCCATGGCCGTCGTCGTCGCAATGCTCTTCGCTCCAGGAGTACCACTCGTGATTACTAGAAGTCATGACCACCTCCGTTGCTTAGTCGGTGTACTTTTTTGATCAATTAGTAATCTCTTGTAAACTTATTGTCTTGTTTACCATTAATATTAAGCCGAAAGGAATTTATAATCAGTATATCTTTATTTTTATCTATATTTATATATTATCTAATAAAGTTTTATACACTCCATTATCGGATCGCAGACGCGGGCACTGTCTGCAGACCGAGCGCACAGAACGAACATC
>NZ_PDVP01000071.1 GCF_002727065.1 Zhengella mangrovi
CGGCTCCACCATTCGCCGTCGCGGTGCCGGTACCGGATGGCCCGATGCGACCGGTCCAGCATGTGCAGGATGCCGAAGGCCATGAGATAGTGGTGGGCTTCGTCCAGCGAGCGGTCGCGGGCGAAACCGGCGAGATGGCGTTCGATCAGCCGCTGTTCCGTGGCCGCGTCGATGGCCGTCCATTCGTCCGCGAGGACAAAGGCGAGGTCATCGAGGGAATGGCGCCGTCCGCATCCTTCCCAGTCGAACCAGACCACGCGATCCTCCGTGACCATGGCATTGCCCGGCCGCGCGTCGCCCTTGATGAAATCCCGCGGATCCAGCCGGAACAGGCTTTCGAGCATGTCGTAATCGAGGAGCGGCGGTGCAACGCCGACGATCTCGGAAATCCGCTTGGCATGGCCAAGGTTCTCGTCAGACCAGTCCGAATCCGGCCGGATGCGGGGGACCCGGTGATGCAGGTTTTCCTGGTGGGCATAGCGCTGCAGCCCTGACAGCGCAGCCAGGGCATCGTCCAGCATGCGTTCCCGCGCGGCCATGTCGTCGGTACCGTCGAGCAGCACGGGCAGGCGCGTGCCGTCGATGTATTCCTGGACCACCCACTCGTCCACGAC
>NZ_PDVP01000072.1 GCF_002727065.1 Zhengella mangrovi
AGGAGCCAGCACAACCGGAGCCTTGCTTGCGGTGATCGTAAGAGAGAGCAAATCGTTGCAGGCACTTCGCGCGATGCGGTCAAGGGCGTCGGCCGTGGCAGGGATTACGCATATCAGATTGGCCGACGAGGCCAGCGCTACATGGGGCACCCGCAGATTGTCCTGTTGCTCAAAGCCATCACGCCAGACCCGGATGCCGTAGGCTTCTATGAATTCGCGTGTGACGAAACGTGTCGCTGTGTCCGTCAAAATCACGTCAAGCTGCTCCTGGAAGCCGCTGAAACGTAGGCTGAGAATCGTCTGCGCCATCAATCCTGCAACGACACTTCCGGTGCATCCGACCACGAGATTTCCGCACTGCGGCTGGCCCGGACGCAAGTGAAACGAGGGAGCCGAAGACCGTGCAACTTCTGCCAGTCCAAGAAGAGATGCCGCATCATTGGCTACCAGCAAATGGTCTGCCGCGATCAACTCATCGAGCCCCTCGTGATCGCTTTCATGGTGCAGAATCTGGCTATCAAGGATTTCATCGATCTGCTGTGGCATGACGAGGCGCTGCAGTAGACCTGACCATGCTCGTGGTCGTTTCGTAGGACGCGCAATGGTCCTTTCGC
>NZ_PDVP01000073.1 GCF_002727065.1 Zhengella mangrovi
CCCCGCGTTCTCGTATCCGATGCCCTTTCCGAAACCGCCGTGCAGATTTTCCGCGACCGTGGGGTCGAGGTGGATTTCATGCCGAAGCTCGGCAAGGACAAGGAGAAGCTGCAGGAAATCATCGGCCAGTATGACGGCCTCGCGATCCGCTCTGCGACCAAGGTGACGGAGAAGCTGATCGAGGCGGCGACCAACCTGAAGGTGGTCGGACGCGCCGGCATCGGCGTCGACAACGTCGACATCCCGGCGGCCTCGCGCAAGGGCATCATCGTGATGAACACGCCGTTCGGCAATTCCATCACCACGGCCGAGCATGCCATCGCGCTGATGTTCGCGGTGGCCCGCCAGATCCCGGAGGCCAATGCGTCGACCCATGCCGGCAAGTGGGAGAAGAACCGCTTCATGGGCGTGGAACTGACCGGCAAGGTGCTGGGCGTGATCGGCTGCGGCAACATCGGCTCGATCGTGGCTTCGCGCGGCATCGGCCTGAAGATGCACGTCATCGCCTTCGACCCGTTCCTGTCGCCGGAGCGGGCGGTGGAGATGGGCGTGGAGAAGGTGGAACTGGACGACCTGTTCGCGCGCGCCGACTTCATCACGCTGCACAC
>NZ_PDVP01000074.1 GCF_002727065.1 Zhengella mangrovi
CTCGGTCTATGCCTTCGGCCAGGGCACGGTGCTGCGGCGCGGCGACCTGCGGGCCAACGACCGCGGCGGGGCGGGGGCGCGCTGGCGCCTGTCCGACCAGGTGGCGCTGTCGGGCGAGGTGTCCTACGGCACGGCCGGCTGGGGCGCGCTGGGCACGGTCGACTACGATCCGGATGCCGACAGCCACTATTACGTCGGCTACAAGCTGGACCCGGACCGGGCCTGGAGCGACACCGGCTCGCTGCTGCAGGGCACGGATGCCGGCACGGTGGTGGCCGGCGTGCGGCGCCGGCTGTCCGACGAGCTGTCGGTGTTCAGCGAGAGCGACCTGGACCTGTTCGGCCGCAACCGGTCGCTGGGCCAGACCTACGGCGTGAGCTACCAGCCGACGACGGCCTGGACGCTGACCGGCGGGTTCGAGAGCGGGCAGATCCGCGACGACCGCATCGTCGGCGGGGTCAAGGCGTCGGACTTCGACCGCTTCGCCCTCTCCACGGCGGCGACCTACAAGGGCGAGGAC
>NZ_PDVP01000075.1 GCF_002727065.1 Zhengella mangrovi
TGAGCTGCCCCCCGAATTTCGGACGCTGACGTAGGCTATGAATTGCTGTCTGCTGATCTTCGACGAGAAGGAGATCAGAGATGTCGAAACGGAAGCAGCATTCGCCGGAATTCAAGGCGAAGGTGGCGCTTGAGGCGCTGAAGGGTGAGCAGACGGTGGCCGAACTGGCGGGCCGGTTCGGGGTTCATCCGACGATGATCCACACATGGAAGCGGGCATTGCTGGAAGGTGCGTCTGGCGTGTTCGAGCGCGGCGGCAGGAAAGCGCCCGAGATCGACGAGGAGCAGTTGAGAGAACTGCACGCCAAGATCGGGGAGCTGGCTGTGGCCAACGATTTTTTGTCACGAAAGCTCAAACCGTGGACTGGCAAGTGAGGCGGAAGATGGTTGAGCCTGCCAATTCCGATCTGTCGATCGGCAAGCAGTGCAAGCTGCTGTCGATCTCGCGGTCGTCATTCTACTACCAGCCCAAGGGTGAGACGGCGCTGAACCTGATGCTGATGCGCCAGATCGATGAGC
>NZ_PDVP01000076.1 GCF_002727065.1 Zhengella mangrovi
TTCATGGTGCAGAATCTGGCTATCAAGGATTTCATCGATCTGCTGTGGCATGACGAGGCGCTGCAGTAGACCTGACCATGCTCGTGGTCGTTTCGTAGGACGCGCAATGGTCCTTTCGCCGCCACAGAAGATGATTTCCTTCTCGCCGCTCAGCACGACACGTTTCGGGTTGCGCATGACATAACGGGCGCCTGTCACGACATAGTCCGCCGTCGTTCTGCACGACGATACACCAGTCGGGTTTGACACTCGCCGCGAAACTCGACCGTGAACTCACCGCAAAGTTCAAAGCCCAAATCCTCGCTGAGGTACCTGATCGACATGATCCTTCGACGCGTTCGAATGTAAAGGCGTGGACACTCATGCGAAACCGCCGCATCCATCCAGGCCTCGAAAAGATGCCTGGCAAGGCTCACGCCCTCGCAAGCCGGTTCCAAGGTGCTTCCGTCAGCCGCACTGAACCGGCGGCCCTGCGCATCTGGCACAATTCCAATAAAGGCAAGAAGCCCATC
>NZ_PDVP01000007.1 GCF_002727065.1 Zhengella mangrovi
AGCCCATCGGAAACGTCCCGCCAGCAGAGGCCGAAGCAAACTTCTATGCAGCTATGGAAACCTCAGAAATGGCCGCGTAGCTTATATCAACCAGCCTCCGGCAAACCCGGTGCGGTTCACTCTCCCCTCCGGCGGTCCAGAGAATGGTATCGGAGCATCTCCAAACGGATGGTCCAAAGTCGAGTCTCACACCAAATAGAGCCTGGACCCTCCAAACTGTTGAAGGGAAATCAAGGCTAAGGTCATGGGCTACGTGTTGGCGCCATCCGACGGTGTTTTTTCCTCGATTTGACCGGCTATCAAGTAGTGTTCCGGGAGGTTGACTGGTGCATAGCCTTTTGCCATGCGCTGTACCACCGAATTGTGCAGCGATGAGCCGTCCTCAATCTTTCGCCGCTCACCAAGTGGCAGATAGAGTCCAGCTGATTCGCTCTTTGCTGGAAAGCGCCGCCATTTGAGGCGCTTGGGTACAATTTCAAATGGCCACCAAAATGATGTCAGAGAGTTGTGCGTCGGCCCGGTCGGGTTCGGTTCAACATAATAGTGTTCGCTGCCCGCAAGCGGTTTGCCAAGCGCTAAATGTGCGAAGACGGATTGTCTAACCTCCAAGCCATGCGCCTCTGCCTCCCTTGTCATCCATATCAATGGGTACTTTGCAAGTTGGCTTTCCTTTTCGGCATAGCCCCCACCTACATCTGAGTGGTCACCTGCAAACCATACAGTGAGTTGGTCCTGCGGATCCTCTCCCTCTTGGAAAGGATCGGGCTTGAATAGTTGGCCATCTGTCCATTTGTAGAGCCGGAACATGCTACGCCGCTCATCAATCGCAGCAGCTTGACGAAAAACCCGGACACTGGGATTCTTTTTTGTGTATGGCAAATAAGCTAGACTTGGGAGTCGAAAGGCGCCGGAACGGGTGAACACGGACGCGACGGTATCCCAAACGCCGAGGAAGTGTATTGGTACTCGGCGTCCCCCGATTATACGCCTAAAGTGCCAAGCTATTTCCAATTCGTTTTCATAGTTTGCGCGCTTATAGGCCTTAAGAGCATACCGTGTCAGATTTGCTTGATCCGGTTCAATAAGGCCTATGAGATGGATCAGTCCGGCCAAAGCACGTGCAGTGTATGCACCACGGCTGAAGCCAAAAAGGAATATTCGGTCGCCTTCCTGGTAATTATTTACAAGATACTGGTATGCTTCGAGTATGTTTTCATCGAGTCCCCAACCGGTAGCCAACCCAAAAACAGACATCGTTCGCTGAGCGATCGGACTCCAATCACTAACCAGTGAAATTGTCCCGACGCCGGGGTGGTAAAAGACTCTCTGCTTCCGGGAATGATCACATATTCTGTATAACTTGAGAACGTTTGTGAGATCAGCTTTCACCTCATTGCTCGTACCATCGAGAAGCAGCACAAGATTTCTTGGCATATGCTTCTCTCTAAATAGAATTGTGTTTAAGTTTAAAGAAAAAGAGCATGTTAGTCGCTTGTTCCGCTTTTCGGGGATTTAATCGGAGCGTGCCGGCAATTGTTCATCGCGAGCCCGCAAATCGACAAAGGTGAAAAAAACAATTACATTAACTGCTCATGCGTGGACCTATCTTTCCGGAACGGAGCGATAAGATTTCGAGCCCTCCCTTTTGGCCGAAGCCGAGGGCAACGCCCGCTATGCAGTCCACTGCATCAATTTTCTCCTCCGATTGCAATCTCGATCCACGGCTGTGTTCTATTCGCCGGTAGCACGACATTGTAATTATAATTCTCTCTGAGAAGATGGTCGTTCCAGACGGCTGCCTCTTGATGTGCTGAATTGAAGAATAGGGTTATAGGAAGTCTATTGGGGCGTAGCTTCAGAATGCGTGCGATCGATTGAGGCGCGGGATGTTTGTGTCTGGCACCGGTCGTTGAGATCACCCATCGTTTAGATTCTATTAATTGTGCGAACCCCGGACTGGTGTTGCGGTCTGCACCGTGGTGCGGAAGGAAGGCTAGATCAAAGCGTTGGTTCTGGTCTCGGTTATCGACTCGGAGCGCCGTAACGATATCCTCTGCATGCGAATCCGCAGCGACCAAAATCCGAATTTCTCCGTGCTCGAGGACAAATGCGATACTTGAGCCATTCGTCGTGGACTCGTCTTCAGAGTGACTAGAAGACGCTAGCGTTTCGACATCTGGAACACTGCTGTCACCCATGACGACTGCCCCCATTGGCCTAACAGATGTCGTCAAATCATTAATCTCTTGCGTTGGCCAGTCGGAGGCAAGGCGTCGCAACCCTTCGATGGTAGGGCCAAGCAACCTCAATCGAGTGTTGGCGCCGAGAGCGACATCTACAGGTTGTTCCGAGCGCACCACCGCTTTGTTGGCAAATTTGGCGTTCCAAGCCCAGCCACTCTTTGCAATTAAGTTGGCAAAATCGTCTCCTTGTCTGGTTGAGAGGGGAACCGCATTTGGCGCGGCGCAACGTGAGGCGTCGTTGAACCATACTTCTCGTACGATCTCTCTGAGTTGCTCGTCTCGTGCGATCGCCAGTGCTCCCTCGATATGATCTGCATCAATGTGTGTAAGTATGAATAAATCGATCTTACGATCTTTTTCGGGCAGGGTGTTTAGGAAAGCCCTTAGATTCTCGACTGCTTCCCGGCGGCCACCATCGACGAGGATGTTGACGGAACCAAGGTAGTCTCGGCATTGTATGAGTATACAATCGCCGTCTCCAGCGCGCATCACGGCGATCTCAATGCGAAGCGAGTCTTCAACCTCGGGCTGGCCTGACTCAGCAGGCTTGTCAATTTCAACTATTCTGCTGCCCATGCGGCCTCTTATGTTAATGGGAGTTTGACCTCTACGTCGACACCGGCGGCCAATTCGAGCTTCATCAGAGCATCGACGGTCTGCGGGGTCGGGTCGACGATGTCGATGAGCCGCTTGTGAGTGCGGATTTCGAACTGCTCACGGCTCTTCTTGTCGATATGCGGACCGCGGTTCACGGTGAACTTCTCAATCCGAGTCGGCAGCGGAATGGGGCCGCTAACATTCGCGCCGGTACGCTTAGCAGTAGATACGATCTCGCGCGTGGAATCGTCCAGGATGCGGTGATCGTACGCCTTGAGGCGGATGCGGATAGTGTTGGAGGGAGTCCGATTGCCACGCCCACGGTTTCTGGTCTTCCGAGTAGGGTGTGACGACGAGCCGGACATTTGCGGTGAAGATAGCGCCGCCGTTCGGCGCAGCGCTGAAATCTGTTGTGTCTTAGCCAACAGGTTGTCTGCGAGAACGGCGCCTCGAAGAACTAGATGTTTAGTAATCAGTTCTTCAATGTTTTTTTTTTTGAAGCGACTACATTCCGCCAGGCTGCGCGATCCTCAAGTTTAGGGAACCCGAGATAAGTTGCGGACTGGCCGCCTATGTAGGAAGAGTGCAGCATATTATTGACAGCACTTACGTCGGAGGCGAGCGTAGGGTCTGAAGGGCCAGACCGCGCAATATCGACCAAAATGTTGAAATGATCGTTGAGGAGGCGCAAGGTTTCACCAAAAATAGGTCTTCGCAAAGCACTGATTTTTATCGCGGAACGGATCAAGTGGAAGAAGCTTGCTTTATCTTCGTGTTTCGTGCCTGCCTGAGCCATGTTGATAAAAGCCTTGAGCAGCGCAATGTCCGCAACTTGATCGTCCGCCATTTTGAGCGCTGCCAATACGGCTGAACTATACCCGCTCAACAACTGTCGATGGATGAGGATGGCATGGCCTGCTGCGACAGTTGTAATAAGTTTATGTGTACGGTTTCCCGCACCTGAAGGGAACTCCGATTCCAGGAGTCGCTTGGCAACCAGAAACGAGGCGGCTGGATTGCCGTGCTCGTTGAAGCCCCAAAAAGCGCCGGGGAGACCCGTATCCAGTATCGCGCGCGGAACGAAGCGTTGATTTGGACCGCTGTTGTCACGATCGAGGTACACAGTTGCGCCGTTTACTACATAGGCAGCAGGACCGTCATTATTCCTGACAACTGCATAGTAGCGGAAGGGGACCTCCTTGAACTCGGCTTCCGCCTCGATCAATAGGACTGCCCCCTCGTTTCGAACGCTAACCTTAGCTTCATAGGGTGCCCATACTTGAAAGTCAGGTGGCACCACAGTTTCGCTTGTAGGCGGACTCCACCCAAGTGTAGCGCCTATGTGATTTAAGCAGTCAACATAGGCCGTGTCTGCGCCTTCTTCGACTAGTAAATCGGCGAATGCCCCACTCGGCGCTGCGATACGGAGGCTCAGTTTACCTCTGAGCCAAACAGGCAACTTCCGATCTATTTCCAGGAGGCCTTCATGACGCTGGCCCTCAGGGGTGTATGCGACGACGAAAAGCGGAGGAGGTGGAAGATGTGGGCCGGCGTTTGGCATATGAGTGTGATGGGCCATTTCATCCTCCCGTATCTATAGTGTGATCTTCGGGTAAAAAATCTGTTTACGTATTTTTTTACTTCCTGGATCGAAACAAAAATCGTGACTCTTGCGGCTTAGCCGAAATTCGAAAGGCGCCGTTTCGGTTTCAGATGAGATCTGAGTCCCGCTTCCGTCCGCAACGGCATGGCAAATGTTTGCACTAGGTGGCACAATTTTATCGACATCGACCACGGACTGCGGATTGTCCGTCACCAGAATTGAGTCGGAATGAAGTCTTAGCGGTCCTTCCGTGGATCCGCCAGGAAGACGTTGGTGTTTCAGCCAACGATTTACCAAGGCTGCTGAGCTCTCAGTAATCTCCGCAGCGAGAATTGGATGCCCCCTGTCGCAATTATGATCATATCGAGCGCCGAACCCGCTAAGCGCGGCTAGAAAAGCGCGCGTCCCAACCGCATGACCTCTGCACCCAGCGTTGAGAAGCGATGGCTCCGGACGGTCGACCCAATAGGCTCTCTTGCCGGAGCTGGCGGAATAAAACACCAATGCATTGTCGCAAAAGCTGTATGATAAGCCAATACCATCAAAATCAACCGAGCTGTCCCCAAGTGTTCGGCAGGCGTCAATGAAGCAGTACACTGGAAATCCATCAGTGATCACATTGATTAGGTTTAGGGCTCGCGACCAGTCGAGGCCGTTTTGAGCTTGTTCATATCCGCGGGCAGCCCCGTCAACGTATAGATTTATAACTTTCCCATTTTTAGCGCGTTCGCAACCATGCCCGACCCAATGGAGCACGCCGGCCCCTTCGTCGACTTTTATGCGCTCAGCCCAATCGAGTAGTGCATTTTTACAGTTGTCGAAAGTTGGACGTGCAACTTTAAGAGAGCTTCCCGTACCGTCGGAAACGACCACCGTGCCTTGACTATCGGAAGCGAGGACAGTGATGGTCGAGAGGGCATAAGGCTCCGAGAACTGTTTTGGTTCATACCAAAACGCTGCCAACTCATCGGTAAATTTACCGGCTTCGACGAGATTATCGAATGATATATATGCTCCCACTACTATGATGAGCACGTGAACCGGTTTCTGGTCGGTTTGTAGATCGCGATTTACGACAGTGGTCATGAACAGTCTTGAACGTAACAGTTTGATAAACGGGCACCATTGATGAGCCGCAATGGTAGATATTATTGCGCTACTGAAGGTTGCGCGCAATGTGATTTCTCCTCCCGCGGCAATTCGACTTAAAAGTGCCGCAGAAAATGCGCGGTTGCAACAAAAAGGTGAAGACCTACGCTTCATTCTCGCTAAGATCTCGTGCGCTTTTGGGCTGAAACAACGTTTGAGATTCAAATTGGTAGAGGCTCTACTTCGAATGACAGTTGTCGACGGGAATTGAGTGCCAGAATCAAGACACGCGCGCTCCGCAATGAATTTTGGCCCTACTTTTCGGAGTTTCGGCGCATCAAAAACAACAAGATACCAATAGATGCGCCATTGATGGCCCGTGAATTGCAAGTTGAATGGATTGGCGAATGCCATTTCTATAGCACGGAAATTTGAGTTCAGATGAAATATGCCGGAGCGAAAAATTACGAGTTTCACCATGTTCGCAGACGTTGCATGCAATCGACCGATGAACACTTCGTCGCCAACGACGTCCAAAGGCTCCACAGTCGTCCGTCTTTGATAAATAAGCACGTAGGCTCCGAGAACTGCTTCGAAGTAGCTATTTCACGCAGTAATATGACCCGAACGCACTTTAAGGAGCGAATCGAACCGCTCAAACAATGCAAGACAAATCCTCTCAGAAAACCTGCAGCAGTCAACGATGTTCCGCTTGAACTCGACATTCGCCAGTGGACAACGAAATATGGGGGCATCTGTTAAGAATTTCGATGTTTTGTTTGTATTCCACGCAGAGGCATAAATGCCATATTCGAACATCTGCAGTTATTCGCTGAAGTAAAGTAAGTCGGACATTCAGCTTTCGCTCATCTTCGAAATGGTGTAGCGGAAATATTGGGGAGCCGCTGAATATTTGCTTCTGCTGTTGCCATATGCGTTTCAATGGATGTTCCCTTTTCAAATATCCACCCCTCGGCTCGGGCGATCTGCCCCAGGTCTGCCGTGGCGAGCTTGACGTAGCGTTGCCATTCCTGGCTCTTCCAGCCGCCCTCGTGCGCCAGCCGCACTACGTCCTGCGTCTGCGCGTAGAACCAGGTAGCCCAGGAGTGGCGGAAGATGTGCGGCGTGATGCGGGCGCCGTCCAGGCCGGCCGCTTCCACCGCCCGGCGCACCGCATATTTGATCTGCCCGCCGTAGCTGTCCGACATAGGGAAGTGGGAACCGTCCTTGCGTCGGAAGACCGGCCCGGGCTTGCCGACGGTGTCCAGCGTCGAGAGCGCAGCCGTTGTGCGTGAGATCAGCGTCACGCGCCGCTCCTCGCCATTCTTGGTATCCCGGAGGATCGCGAAGCGGCCATCGAGCGACACGTCCCGTCCGTCCAACGCCAGCGTCTCACCGACGCGACTACCCTGTCCAAGGAGGAAGGTCGCGATTACCGCCATGTGCGGATTCGGATCGGCCGCCAGCGCCTCGATGATCCGATTGCCCTCGTCCGGCATGATGAAGACGGTGCGCTTGGCACCGCCCGCTGGAGACTTGAACCGCGGCGGTTGGCAGAGCTCGTCCTGGGCAGAAAGGTTCATGATTGCCTTGACGGGTGTGTAAAGCTGGCGGCGGATCGTTGCGGGCGCTGCCTTTGGAAAGAGTATGGTCGCCGCCCGGCGCATTTCCGCGTTGCGGATGTCGGCTACCGGCGTGTCGCCGAAATACAGGATCAGGCGATCGACGAACCGCGCTTGCGGCTTGTGGTCGAGGTAAAGCGCGGCCGCTTGTGCGAAGGTGATCCCAGTTTCCGGATCGATGGTCGCCGCTGTGAGCTCGGCGATGATGCCGGTCAGCGCCCGTTTCGCCGCAGCCTTGTCACTTTCGCCAGTGCTTCGTTCGACGCGCTTACCGTCGATCGTCCCGCGCGCGATCCAGAATGGTGAGTTCTGCCTTTTGACGAGCTTGAGCATTTGTCCTCCGGGGCGAACAGTTTTTCGAGATCGGCCGGCGTAAAGAAGATCGCGCGACCAACTGCACGGTAGCAGCCGATGCGCCGAGCCTTGGCGCGCAATTCCCGCTCAGAGATCTGCACACCGATTTTCCCCATTGTTTCCACAACCGCAGCGGGGGTGAGGTAGTCGATCAGGACGCGGGACATCATCTTCCCTCAAGTTCGCTCATCATTGCTCGCAGGAACCGAAGCACGCGGGGCCGGTCGATCTTTGCGGCGGCGCGCAGGTATGCGCGGTAGGTGGTCAGGTTGCCGAGCTTCCGCTGCGCCTGGCGGAGACGGCTGTTCTCTAGATCCAGCACCATCTTCTCGGTAATCGGCGCTCCGCTCTCGGCCTCGATGCGTCGGGCGATGACGGCGGGTGTCTCGCCCTGGTCGAGTAGGGCCATGACGGCTTCGGTGCGCGACGGGTAGCCGAGGCAGGGTTTCCGAGCGCTCATAACGTCACCCCGCCGCCAGTAGCCGCACGGCATCCGGCAGGTCCTCGGGTTCGCCATATTGTTCAAGCAGGGCATCTTGCTTGCCCCGAAGCTCGTTGAGGAACTCCAGAATGTCGCGCTCCAGTTCGGCGATCATCGAGGGATCGCGCGGTATGCGTCGGCAGTGCATCTGCATGCGCTCGGGCAGCCGCGGGTCGAACGACACGAAATCGCACCAGGTGCGGCCCGCGCAGGCCATCTGCCACTGCATCTGTTTCATGTACCTGACGTCGATGTTTGCGCCGAGCAGGGTGTCGATATGCGTTGCTGTGTTGGGGCACTTGATCTCGACGAGCCCTTCATCGCCCACAAATCCATCCGGGCTGGCGCCGCTCCCGCCAATAGTGGGATGCAGCACAAAGCCAATTTCCTCGACCATCACGTCATTCATGAAGCTGTAGGCGGCTCGCGCTTCCGGCTCCATGTCGGTTCCCCACTGCATGGCGCCATTGGCGATGGTATCGCGCGGCGTTCCGGTCAGTCTTTCGGCCAGCAGTTCGGCCATGTAATTGGCGCGACTTGCCCCCCATCCAGTTCTTGTCCTTGCTGTTGCGTCCGCGATGCGGGATGCGGTCACCTTGCCAAGGCGGGCCTGTACCCATTCCTCGCTGCGCTGTTCGATGCTCGCAAGATGGTCAGTCATCGTTGCCGCCTTCCTGCGCCTGCTTGCGCTTCTTGGCCTGCAAGGATGCGACGGCACGGCGGAACATAATCGCCGGCATGGCCGGGATGCTTTCGATCTTCATGTATCCGCAGAAGGCCGCAATATCAGTGCCTGTTTCCTCGATCATAGTGCGCAGCACTTCGGCCTCGCCTTCGGAGATCGGGCCGGTATCCTCTGCCTTCTTCCCGTCATCATCCGGCGCGGCGGACAGACCGAGCGCAGCCTTGAGCGTGTACCGCTGAAGATAGGTGACGGTAGATCCGATGGCCTGGATGCTGTTCTTATTCCCGCTCTCGTCACGGCCGGCCATGAGGGTGTTTTCCTCGAAGTGGCCCATGCGGTGCGAAATGATGCAGGTCACGGAAATCGGTGCATTCGGCTCGGTCACGGTGCGGAACCGATAGGAAAGGCCGAACTTCGACAGGATCGGATTAACTACGCTGGCAATGGTCGCAAGGTCTTCGTAGTCGTAATTCGTGCGGCCCTTGTTCGTGGTGAAGTCGACCTTCCGGCTTTTCGTGATGGCCGGGATTTCAGCCTTGGCATTTGCCATTGCGTCATCGAATGCCCTACGAGCCTCATTCGCCTCGTAGCGCTCCTGCAGGAGTAGAAGCTTTTCAAGCGTCTCCGGGCTGGCATTCGTCTGCAAGGCGCGGTCGATCATCGCCATGGGCGTAACCGGGGCCAGTGCCTTCGGTTCTTCCATGGGGATCAATTCGGCCTGCTTTTCAGCGGTCGCGTTCATGGTCATTCCTTGTTGTCGGTCAGGTTGAGGTAGAGCCGGCGCGCGGTGCGCCGCGCATGCGGGCCGATGTCGCGTTGCATCTGCCGCTCGAGGTAGTTGAGCGCATGAGCGCGGGGCATGAAGAGGACTGCTTGGGCTATGGCCCTGGCGTCCAGTTCGTCCCATGCAAAGCTCGTCTGCGCCGTATCGGAGAGTGCGGCGCTCACGCCGCCACCTCGGAAACCTGTTCATCAGCCCATTCGCGGGCGTCGTAGAGCTCATCGGAAAGCGCTTCCCAAAGGCGCTCCTTGAAGCCGTCGAGCGCGGCGGGTGTAGCGTCGTGGTCACCGAGCGAGCAGGCGACAGAAACGGCATCCAGCAGGGTCGGCACGAAGGCGTCGAAGATTTCCTCGGCGTACCGGATGGCAAGCTGGGCGCTTTCGGCCTGGTCGAAGTTGCCGTTCACGGTGAGCGGCTGGATGTTGGCCTTCACGCGCGAAAGGCGGGCTTGGGTCCAGTCGATTGCGTTGGTCAGCTTCTGGCGATCGGCGGTCATGCGCTTGTCTCCCGTGTTCATGGGAATATAGTACAAAGCGTACTATTGATGGTCAAGTACAAAACGTACGATACCTGAATCCGTGATCTTTGCGAAAAAGTCCGGTGCTTGGCCGGGCGGAATCACTAGGTGAGTAGGGGGAAGCTATTCGCCTTTGTCGGCAGGGCCGGGCAACGGTGAAAAACGTCAGCCGAGGAGTCCGGCGCCGGTCATTTCAAGAAGCCAAAGGATCTCGCAACTCGCTCAATCTGGGTGCAGTGCGCTGTTTTCTGGCTTTGGGTAAATTGCTCTGTTTCGCGGACCGTTCCGCTAACAAATAGGTTCATGTTCGACATGAATTCCATATCGTCTGCTGCGACATTCGTTTCGATAAAAGCAGCAATTGCGCTTTGATCGAACGAAAACCCACAGGCTTCCTCTGAGCCAATCACAGTCCCCAAATTTTGCGCGACATCGAGGCTGCCGGCTGACGAGGGAAATGCCATCAGTACTCCTAGGACTGTGAAAGCTAGGTGAGTTCTGCAATTCACCTTCTATCCCCGCGGCTTAATCCAGTCGATTGGAGCTGCCCACTCAACCACAACGTCCAGAATGTCCGCATATTGTGCATTCACGCTCTGCAGCGTCCAGAAGCCAGGCCGAGATCCCGGTCTGATGATTTTGACGAACACCCTGCCGTCAGCAAGCTGAACAACAGCGCGTTGGTTCACCATGACGTCGGGTGGTAAGTGCCGAGAATAGTAGATCAGTGATCCATCCTCGATGGCCGGGAACATCGAAACGCCATCAACAACCACGGCAATTGTTCCTGGTCGAGCCTCAGGCGGCATCGGAGCCTCATCCCAATCGTCGTTATCGATGGCCTCTACTTGTTGGCCAGCTCCTACCTTTCCTTTGAGGGGGATGGTCCGCCGTTCTGCCGATGCTGCTTCGCCCTCCCCATAAAGTATCCAGCCAGCACTCACACCGAACGCATCAGCATAAACCTGTGCCATCTTCTTTGAGATCGGCCGGTTGCCGTTCTCGTTGCTCGTGATGGTGTTCTGGTTGATCCCGCGAACGCGGCGTGCCGCATCCGCAGGGGATTCATACCCGGCGGATGCTCTTGCTCGCCTCAATCTGTCCTTCGGCTCTTCCATGGGAAAACGCATAGCGTACGTTAATCGTTCATTGCGTACGATTTTTGTTTGACCGTGATTAGTACGTATTGTACGAATGATGCGATGAGCACGCCGCGCGACATTGAAGATCTGATTTCCAAATGGCCTTCGATTGGCGATTTCGCATCCGCCATCGGGTGCGGATACGAGGCGGCGCGACAAATGCGTATGCGCAACTCCATCGCGCCGAAGCACTGGACGAATGTAGTCAGCGCTTGCGCGGAAAATGGCGTTGATGGGGTCTCACTTGAATGGCTCGCAGACAATCGAGCTGTATCTGCAAAGGAGCCCGCCGAATGAAACGCCGCAGGCTCTCCGACGATACCACCACCGCGCGCGAGTTCCGCGACACGATGGAAGGGTGGGGCGATGAACGCCTGCCGCGGGCGAACCGTGCCGCCTTTCTGACCGATGGTGCGGCTCGGATCGGCTGCGGTGTCGTCATCCTCGGATTGATGTTGCTAGGTCTCAACGCTTTGCGCGCTGCGCTGGTTGGCTTGGGGCTAGTGCAATGATTTTCGACGGCCGCACACGACCTCCCAGTGCGGACGAAGCCGGTGGCGCTTTCTCCTTCCAAGCGTCACCGGCACTTCTTGCCTTTTCCGGGCCCACCTGTCCGGTGCCCGGTCGGGCGATGCGGCGGAGTGGAAGTCACCTGAACTCTGACCTGTTCGGCTCCCTTCTTCGCCGCATCGTTCCCAAGAGAAAACGGCTCAGGCCAAGTCCTGTTGTCGTTTGCGGCTCTGACCAGCCGCGCATTCCCTTCGGTCCGTCTGACCACGATCCGAAGCACTGTACCGAGTTTAACGAAAGTCATCCGTAGCGGCTCCTTCCAACCGTGGTTTCAGCAAACCACGGAAAGGTTGTCCGCGTGAGCAAACGTTTTGACGGATTGGACAAAATGAGTGTCGCAGTAATCAAACAGGCCAAGTGCATGGCTGAGTTCATTTTGCAGCGGGAACACCGCGGCCCAGGGGACACGATCGACGCGGCGATGCACCGCGTGGAACGGGCTCACGGCATTCCAGCAACTTGGCTTCACAGACTGCGATATCGCGAAATCAAGGACATGCCTGCCAGCACCTATGTCGCGCTGACCAAGGCATACGAGGCAGCATGCGCGCGGGCGGAGCGTGCATACGAATTGGAACGGGCAAAGCATGAGACTGATACGGCGGTGGTGCGGATGGCTGATCTTGTGGCTGGAAAGAAATAGGAGGCGCCGAAATGGCTGAAACCATCGCGGCTGGCCAGATCCGCGCCCTTGTCGAGCGCGTTGAGCGCATCGAGTCCGATGTGCGTGAGCTCAACGCCGACAAGTCCGAAATCTACAAGGAAGCCAAGTCGATGGGCTTCGACGTCGCGACATTGAAACGTGTCGTCCAGCGGCGCCGCAAAGACCCGACCGAGGCGGACGAGCAAGACGCCATCTTCGACATCTATTGGAGTGCTCTAACCGGTCGTCAAGGCGCCGAGCCTCGCGTGCGCGTGCACGTGCACGCGCACGAGGAAGTGCCCCAAGCTGCAGCCGAGCCGGATCCGGTCCCGGTGTTCTCGGCCAATCCCAAGCCGCTGCGCGAACACTGCCTGTCTCCAGAGAACTGCGCCGGATACGGCTCGCGGCATTGCCACCGGTGTCTCACGGCTGCGGCTGTCAGTGAGAAGGCGAACCCGGAGACAATCGATGGCTGATCTTTTTTCGCCCCACATGACCATGGAAGCGCAGATGCAACCGATCAAGGACACCTTCCTTGGTATGGCGCACATCGCAGGCACCGGTCCAAAACAAAGTACGTGCCGGGAATGCGCTTATTGGTTCCCGACCGATGCCACCAGGAACCGCGGGAAGTATCTGTATTCCGGCGATGGCGAGCAAATGCATCTGCAGCCGGCTCGGTGCAACAAGCCGATCGCCAACAAGGCCGATAGGCGCGTTCCGCCTTGTGCCAAGGCGTGCAGGCTATTCGAGCCGAATGAAGACGCTCCTGCGCTCGTCCGAGAATATCTGAGGAGCCGCAAGAATGGCTAAGCCTGTTCCTAGATCACAGTTGGCGTTGCTGCGCTGCCCGGAGCACTGACCATGATCCTGCCGCCATTTTCCAACGACAGACCACCACCGCCATTAGCGGATATCGTGGACGCGCTCGACACGCTCATTCGCGAGCAACGTACCTGGCTGCATGATTTTGGCCCGGGCGCAGCGAGGAACAAGCGCCATGGCGCCATGTCGGTCGAACAGCACCAGCACAAGCTGAACGCGCTCCTGTGGGCGCGCCGGGGCTATGCAACAGCATTGGAACGAAAGGCGGCGGCCGAATGACCCGCGTTCGCCGCACACCGGAAGGGCTCTTGCAACAGGCTGTGGTCGAATTCCTCGACCTGGCTCTGCCGGCGGGCTTTCGCGCGTTCCATATTCCCAACGAGGGGAAGCGGTCGAAGATCGCTGGCGCCATCGCCAGGAAGGAAGGCTTGCGGGCAGGGGTGCCGGATCTGTGCATCGTCCGGCATGGCGGATGGTGTGCATTCATCGAATTGAAGCACGGGCAGAAGAAGCCGACTGAAGAGCAGGTCGAATTCCTGGACTGGTGCGCCGAGCATGCCATCCCTGCGGCTGTCTGCCGGTCAGTGGAAGGCGTGCGCGACCAATGCCGCGAATGGGGCATTCCGCTCAAGGGAGTGGCGCGATGAAACTCTCCGCCGCTGTCATCGACGCCATGGTCGCATCCGGATGCACAGCCGAGCAGATTGCCGCGGCCGTCAAGGCATCGCTCATCGAAAATGAGGAGCGGGCGGCCGAGAAGCGTGAAGCGAGCAGGGTAGGGAACCGGGAGCGCCAGGCTCGTTACCGCGCGAGAAAAAACGCAGAAAAATCAACCGCCCGTAACGCAAATAACGCCGTTATGCAGCGTGACACGCGTGACACCCCTTCCTCCCCGGAGGTTTCCCCCCACACCCCCCTTCCTAACCCCTCTAACCCCATACCCCCTTCGCCCCCTAAAGGGGGCTCTTCCCCCACGGGATCGGGTCAGTTCGCCGATTTCTGGAGCATCTACCCGCACAAGGTCGGCAAGCGGGACGCCGAAAAGGCGTTCGTCAGGGCGCTTGGCCGTGCACCGTTCGAAACGATCATGGACGGGCTTCGCCGGTACGCTTCGAAAACCGATGACCGACCGTGGTGCAACCCGTCCACGTTCCTCAACCAGGACCGATGGGAAGACGCGCCGGCCGATGCTGCACCAAGGCACCAAGGCCGACCGCCGCCACGTCGTGAATCGCCCGACAGTTTCCGCGCCGCCCTCAAACGACACGCAGGCATGACCGATGAACCAGCTCACGACACCACGAGACACGACCACTCCGGCTACGGAGGCGCAGATCTCGCAGGCTCTGGCCCTGTTATCGACCTCCTTGCCGTATCGGGACGAGGGCGACGGTGAACTGCGCACACGGGCGTATCTCTCAGCCCTCCACGGAGTCACGCGCTATGGCTTGAGCCTCGCCACGCAGGCGGCGCTCAAGGGCGAGCACGGATCGAAATTCTTTCCATCCACGGCAGAAATGCGCGGGCTGTACGATACCGCCATGCGACCGGTCCACGAGCAGCAGAAAGCGGAACGCCGCGCTGCAGCCGACGCGCATGAACGTGAGACATATCAGTGGGCCATCAACGCGCCTCGCGCCTCAACCGATCAGATCACCCAGCGGTTCCGCGATGACAATCGCCGTTCGGAGCGTGTCCTCGAGGACACGCCGCTTGGCCGTTCCATCGCCAAAGCGCGTACCGCGCTCCTTGGCCGCCAGATCATCGCGGAAGGCGTCTCCATGGAAGGTTTCAAGCGCGGCGCAAAAGAACACCAATGGGGTGAGGGCGCGTCCTATTCGCCCCTCCTGAAAACTGTCTATCGGTGAGGTGATAAATTGCCCTGGTATGCCATTCGCATTTCTCCCGGTGCCGCTCGGCAGAACATGCGCTACCGTGGCCATGTTGGCCCGCGTGGCGGGTTTCGCCTTGAGCGGTATTCGGACGAGACAGAACGCACAGCGATTGAGGCGGCTTTGGACGATGCCGGCATCGAGCACTATCTGCCGACCGAAAAGCGGGAGATCCGGCAGCGCGCCCATACCAACAAGTTCAAGGACGTTCGCCATCCGTTGATCCCGGGCTACTGCTTCGTTCGCAACCCGCCAGACTTCATGTGTTTCGACAGCATCCCAGGCGTGATTGGTGTCCTTGGTATCCGCGGCGAACCATCCATCATTCACCCCCAGGCCATCGCCATGCTCAAGAATGCCGAGGCTGAAAATGCGGAGCTGCTCGAAAAGCAAAAGCAGAAGCGCCACGAAGCCCAGAAAAAGCTGACGCGGGCGAGGGCGTCACAGCTCTACCCCGTCGGCTCAAGGATCAAGGTACAGTCGGATCTGCTCGGGATCGTCGATGCCCGTATTACCAGCGTGACGGGACGGAAGACCGTCAAGGCCGTGGCCGAGTTCCTCAATGGACTGGTCGACATAGAGGTCAGGATTGACCAGATAAGCGACGTCGCCTAGATTCAACCCTCAATGGTGATTTGTGCGCGGTGGATTCGTCCCGGCACGTTGCGGAGCTTCACCGTCCGCGTAAGGCGAATTGCGCCTGAAGTTTCCTTCCAACATCCTGGGTCAAGCCAATGGCGCTCACCGCAAAGCAGCGCCGCTTTGTCGACGAGTATCTGGTTGATCTCAACGCGACACAGGCGGCCATCAGGGCCGGCTACAGCGCGAAGACGGCTGCCGCTGTCGGTCACGAGAACCTTAAGAAACCTGATATCGCTGCCGCCGTCCAGGAACGACAGGCGAAGGCAGCCGAACGCGCGCAGATCACCGTCGACAATGTCATCGCCGGGCTTGCCCTTGAGGCGCGGCGAGAAGGCGAGGGCACGTCGCACGCGGCTCGCGTTTCCGCATGGGCGGCGCTCGGCAAGCACCTCGGCATGTTCAAGGACAAGGTAGAGGTGTCCGGACCCGATGGCGGGCCAATCGAGGTGTCGGATGCACGCAAACGCATCGCTGGCCGAATTGCTAAGCTCTCTGCCGGAAGCCGACAGGGCGGCAGTTCTGGCGGATCTGACGACGGATGAAGCTGAAGCTCTCGAGTACGATTGGCGGTTCTGGGCGCGAAAGAACCAGCTTGCTCCGGAGGGTGATTGGCACACGTGGTTGGCGTTGGCAGGTCGCGGCTTCGGCAAGACAGAAGCCGGAGCGCAATGGGTACGCGACAGGGTGAGCTCAGGTGCGCGGTCGATCGCGCTGGTGGCCGAGACGCAGAAAGACCTCGAGGAGGTCATGGTCGCGCGCATCCTGGCAATTCATCCACCAGATGAAGCGCCGAAAGTCCGCTACAAGCCGGTTCGCCTGCAATGGCCGAATGGCGCCCAGGCACTGGGTTACAATGGAACCGAGCCGGATCAGCTACGCGGGCCCGAGTTCGACACAGCCTGGGTCGACGAGCTCGCCAAGTACCGCTACGCCCGCGAAACATGGGACATGCTTCAGTTCACGATGCGCGCAGGGACTGACCCGCGCGTATTCGTGACGACAACACCAAGGCCGATTCCGGTCATCCGCGAGATCGCTGCCGATCCAAAGACGGTTATCACGCGAGGATCGACCTACGATAACGCCGCGAACCTTCCGGCGCAGTTCCTGGACAAGCTCAGGAAGAGGTACGAGGGGACGCGGCTAGGCCGGCAGGAACTTCACGCCGAGGTCCTCGATGATTTGCCCGGCGCTCTCTGGACGCGGGCGATGTTCGACGACCACCGCGTTGCCAGAACGCCGGACATGCAGCGCATCGTGGTCGCGATCGATCCGTCCGGAACCGCTGGCGCATCGGATGATGGCGACAGCATCGGCATTGTGGTCGCCGGCAAGGGCATTGATGGGCGCGGATACGTTCTCGCGGACAGGTCCTGCAAACTGAGCCCGGATGGCTGGGGCAGGCGGGCTGTCGCGGCCTATCACGAGTTCGATGCAGACCGGATCATTGCGGAGCGGAACTTCGGCGGTGCCATGGTTGAGCACGTCATCAAGACGGTCGATCGAATTGTCTCCTACAAGGAGGTGACGGCCAGCCGCGGGAAGGTAGTTCGCGCCGAGCCGGTCGCAGCGCTCTACGAGCAGGGGCGCGTTTCTCACGTTGGCGCGTTCGATGCGCTCGAGGATCAGTGCTGCATGATGGGACCGGAAGGTTTCATCGGCGAGGGATCACCGGACAGGCTCGATGCGATGGTCTGGGCTCTAACCGACCTGGTCGTCGAGGGATCCTCTTACTCGCTCAATGCTGTCTACTAAGGACCAGCGATGACCTCATTGGCACGCATGATGGACGGCTTGCGCAGCTTCACATCCGGTCTGGGCACCAGCCGCGACAAGCTCTCGACGGTCGCTTATGCGCAAAACCTGATGTCCGATGCCGAATTACTGGCGGCCTACGAGACCTCGTGGCTGGTCAGCAAGGCCATCGATATTCCGGCACAGGACGCAACACGCGAATGGCGCTCCTGGCAGGCGTCAGAAGATGAAGTCGAAAAGCTGGAGGCCGAAGAAAAGCGCCTGGCGCTTCGCCAGAAAACCAAGGAAGCGTTGACCCTTGCGCGCATTTGGGGCGGTGCCGCTCTCCTGATCGGTGATGGAACGGATGGAGCTGAGCCGCTCAACTTGAACCGCGTCCGGCTTGGTGGTCTCAAGTACGTCCAGGCGTTGACGCGTTTCGACCTGTCCGAGGGGGATATCGAGGACGATATAGAAAGCGAGTATTTCGGGAGGCCGCGTTTCTATCGACTCAACCTGAAAGGCATGCAGCCGGAAATCCATCCCTCGCGCTTGGTCATTTTCCGCGGGGCGCACCGGGCGCGCATCGGCGCCCTGTCGCGAGTCCATAGTTGGGGCGACAGCATCGTCAATCGCATCTACGAGGCGGCCACCGCTGCGGATAGCACGCACAAGAATATCGCGAGCCTAATCTTCGAGGCCAAGGTCGATGTCGTGCGGGTGCCCGACCTGATGAGGCATCTTCAGACCATGGATGGTGAGCAGCGCCTTCGCGACCGTTTCTCGTTTGCAGCGATGGCCAAGGGGATCAACGGCACGCTGATCCTGGATAAGGAAGAAGAATACCAGAGCAAGTCGGCATCCTTCACAAACCTGCCGGAGGTCATGCAGACCATGCTCCAGATCGTCTCTGGCGCTGCCGATATTCCGGTCACGAGGTTCCTCGGACAAACGCCGTCCGGCCTCTCATCTACTGGTGAGAGCGATCTGCGTAACTACTACGATAACGTGAAGGACAAGCAGGAGAACGAGATCGGGCCGGCGATGACCATGCTCGATGAGTGCCTGGTCCGCTCGGCGCTTGGCGCACGGCCGCCAGAGATCCACTATACCTGGGCTTCTCTCTGGCAGATGTCGGAGAAAGACCGTGCGGAAATCCGCGAGCGGCTCGCCAACTCGATATCCAAGCTGGCCGACACCGGGATCTATCCAGGAGAAATTCTTGAAGCGATGCACACGGCTGCATCGGTGGACGCAGGCCTGTATCCCGGCCTTGAGGCAGCGCTCGATGAATTCGCTGCGGAAGCTGAGGGCTTGAGCGAGGATGATGATGGATTACTCGCTGGCAGACCTGACGCCGAAATCGAAACAGAGACAGGGCAGAGTGATCCTGCCAGGGATTGAGGAAAGCAACGGCGCGCGGCGCGCCTACCAGGCCGAGCTTCGCAAAATGCTTGTCGGCATCCGCGCGGAGACGGCACCGATTGTTGAGCGATACGCCCGTGATCGCGCTTTCCGCGATGCAGATGAGTTCTGGTTCAACAGCCTCGCAGCGATGGCCGCCAAGTTGGCTTTTCATGCCGAGAAGATGGTCTACAAGATCATCGGGCTGGAGGCGAAGAGGCACACCGAAACTTTCGTGCGCCACGCGCGCCGGGTTCTTGGCATCGACCTGACTGCCCTGATTCATCAGGAGGATTTGGCTGATCTTGTTCGGTCCATAAACGGCCGGAACGCATCGCTGATCCGCTCACTTTCAGACGACGCGAAAAAGCGGGTCGAGCAAGCGGTCTATGAGAGCTGGACGAGCGGGCAGACCGCGAAGGAGTTGCAGGGGCGCTTGAAGAGGGAGTTCGGCGTTTTGGATCGAAGGGCAAAGCTGATCGCCCGCGACCAGATGGCCAAGATGAACGCGGACTTCAATCAGCGTCGACATGTGCAGGCTGGCATCACGAGCTACATCTGGACCACCAGCCACGACGAGCGAGTTCGGACACTGCATCGCAGCCTGGATGGCAGGCAGTACAAGTACGGAAAGCCGACAGGCGCCGAGGGCGGGATGCCGCCGGGCAAGCCAATCGTGTGCAGGTGCATCGCGCGGGCTGTTGTGGAGTTCTAGAGCCCGAGCAGTTTCTTGACATCGACGGGCATGTCGGTGTCGCTCCAGAACGGGTTTTCACCGCGCTCCAGAGCATCGGCGATGGCCTTCTTTTCCGGCGGGGCGGTGTGCTCGAACGTCATGTCGTGGAGCAGCGAGATCGCTTCGTCCTGGCGCTGGAGATGCTCCTTCATCTCTTCGACCTTGATCGTCAGATCTAGGATCAAGGTCTTGAGTTCGCTGAACTGATCGGGGGTCATCGTGGCCTGCTCAAATTGTGCCGAACGGCGCGCGGCAATCGTGCGCGCGGTTATCAAGCCTAAGACGTGGCGCAAGGAAGTGCAATTCGTCGCGTCCAGCCTGGTCCAGGACGCGAAGGCGGTCATCATCCGCCGGAGGCCAGTGAAATGACCCAGAAATTTGTCGATGCCGCAGAAGTCGCCGGCACGCGGATCACCAAGGATGGCTACCTGGTTGGCCATGCGCGGACCGCGCGCACCGGCATTCAGACCTATGCCGGATGGGAACTTGGCAAGCCCGAGCTCGAGCGCGTTAATGTCTATCGCCCGGAACGCAGCGTGTTTGCCAAGGACAGTCTGGCCTCGTTCGCGGGCAAGCCGATCACCGACAACCATCCTGACGAGATCGTGAACGCCGAAAACTGGAGCGACTATGCGCGTGGCCAGATTGGCGAGGAGGTCGCCCGCGATGGCGAGGCGGTTCGGATTTCCCTGGCGCTGATGGACAAGGGGCTCATCGACAAGGTTCAGGCCGGCAAGCGCGAGCTTTCGGTCGGATACCGTGCCGAACTTGAGTGGGTCGATGGCGTAGCGCCGGACGGAACACCATTCCAGGCAATTCAGAAGAACATCTTTGTCGATCACGTCGCAGTGGTCGATCGGGGCCGCGCAGGCCCGGATTTCCGCATCGGTGACGGTGCGGGTGACGGCGGGAGAGACCGCACGAACTGGGGCGCGACCCCATTCTGCCATGCAGATCAGAAAGGAGCCGACATGTCGGACAATCTGCGCACTGTGATGGTGGACGGTCTCAAGGTCAAAACGACCGACGAGGGGGCCGCCGCTATTGAGAAACTGACCAAGGCTCTTGCCGACGCCGAAACTGCGAAGGCCGATGCCATCGCGGCCAAGGATCGCGAGATCGCTTCCAAGGATGGCGAACTGGCCAAGAAGGACGCCGAGATCGACGCCCTGAAGGGCAAGGTTCTCGACGATGAAGCCATCGACAAGCGGGTGGCGGATCGTGCCGCCCTCATCGACACGGCCCGCAAGGTCGCCAAGGACGTCAAGACCGATGGCCTGACCGACGCGGAAATCCGCCGCGTCGCCGTGGCTGCCGTCAAGGGCGAAGGTGCCATCAAGGACAAGGCCGACGCCTATGTGGATGCCATGTTTGACATCCTCGCCGAAGAGGGCAGCAAGGACACTGTTCGCGATGCGCTCAAGGGCAATGGCTTTGAAGCCCCTGCCGACGCCATTGCGGCTCGTGATGCTGCGCTCGAAAAGCGCATCAACGACCTCAAAACCGCATGGAAAGGTGAATAACCATGGCCGTTCAGACCACGTATTCTGACAAGATGGCGGCGGCCTTCAATGGCATGATCGCCAACGAGGAGCCGAGCGTCCTGATCTCTCGCACCGTCGAGACTTCGGGCGGCGTCGGCTTCGGTATCCCTGTCATCCAGGGCTCTACCGACGATGGCTGCGACGAGGTTGCGGCCTCGACCGACGCTGTGATCGGCATCACCTGCCGCGACCAGTCCGTGAACCCGGCTGCCGCTGACACCTTCGGCGAAGGCGCATCTGCCCTGCTGATGCGTTCTGGCGTCATCTGGGTGACCGTAACGGATGCTGGCGGCGTTGCCGCTGGAGATCCGGTCTGGGTCAAGGTTGCCGATGGCACCTTCTCGAACGCCGATGTCGGCACTGACGGCTCGCTGAAGCTGGCGGGTTGCCGCTGGGAAAGCTCGGCCGCCAACGGCGGCCTGGCGAAAATCCGTGTCAATCTCGACGTGCCCGCTGTGGCCGGCGCATCGTAAGGGGTAACCTCCAATGAACATGCACACTCAGTTCAATGATGCGATGCAGGCCAATCTCGGCTTTGTCGTCAAGCAGACCGCTCACATCGAGGCCGGCGTCTACGAGATCAAGTATCCCGATCTCGACTATGCGTCGCTGATCCCGGTCGATACGTCCGCGAACCCGTGGGTGACGAGCGTCACCTACTATTCGATGGATAAGGTCGGTGCGGCCAAGTGGATCAATGGCAATGGTAAGGATGTGCCGGTCGTCGGAACGTCCATGCAGCAGCACGAGACCGCCGTCTACACGGCCGGCATCGGCTATGACTACGGTTTCGAAGAGGTCAACCAGGCGCGCATGCTCGGCATGGCGCTTGAGGCCGAAAAGGCATCTGCCGCCCGCCGCGCCTATGAGCAGATGGTCTATGACATCGCGTTCACGGGCGATACCGAGAAGGGATGGAAGGGGCTGTTCAACTCAGCAGCTGTTACCGCCGCCTCGGTCGCCGCTGATGGCACCGGGTCTGCCACCGGATGGTCTACCAAGACCCCGGCTCAGATCCTTCGTGACGTGAACGACATGATCACGGGCATCCACACTGCGACCAAGACGAGCGGCCTGGCGGATACCCTTCTTCTGCCCTATACGTCGTTCAACGCGATCGCGTCTACGGCGCGCTCGGACAACTCCGACACGACCATTCTGGAGTTCCTCCAGCGTGCCAACGTGTTCACGGCCAACTCGGGGCGCCCGCTGACCATCCGAGGTCATCGTGGCCTGGAAACGGCCGGCGCGGCGAATGCCAAGCGCATGGTGGCCTACCGCCGCGATCCCTCGGTCCTGAAGCTGCACATTCCGATGCCGCACCAGTTCCTTCCGGTGCAGGTCGATGGCCTCCAGTTCACCGTTCCCGGCGTCTTCCGCCTGGGCGGCCTGGATATCCGTCTCCCCAAGGAAGTGCTGTACCGCGACGGCATCTGATCGAAAAGCGGGGCGGGTTTGCGCCCGTCCCGCACTCTGGAGGCTTCGCAATGGCGAATATCACCAATCACTACGAAAGCCCGCTGTCGATTGGCGGCGTGGAAATCCGGCCAGGCGCGACCGCTCGCGTTGAAAGCTGGGGCAAGATCAAGGATGCCGGCGTCTATCCGGCATGGCTGCGCGCTGGCGTGATCTCGGTTGAGGATGCCGACGCCCCCGCGGCTGCGTCCGTCGAAGATGACTTCCCTGCGCCGGAGCCGGAAGCAGATGAGCCGGAAGACAATGACGACCGTGACCAGATCATCGCCGATCTGGAAGAATTGGGCTTCAAGGTGGATAAGCGCCGATCGACGTTCGCCCTCAAGGCTGAACTCGATGCGGCAATCGAGGGCAAGGGCTGATGGCCTACAGCGCGCCGGATGCGGCAGCCCTCAAGGCTCGATATCCTGAATTCGGTTCGGTCGCTGACGCGCTGGTGACAGCCATGCTTGCCGATGCGTTCGTCGATGTCGATGCGACTTGGATTGAGGGCGACAGGGCGCGCGCGCAGATCGCTCTTGTGGCGCACTGGCTGGCAGCGGAGGGTGAGCCGCAGCGTTCTGCAACGATCGCTGCTGGCGGAACCTGGAACCCGAATTCTGCTCCGATGAAGCGGCGCCAGGTTGGCGACGTAATGACGGAATTCCAGAACGCCTCCGAGCGGTTTGGCTCGCAGTCCAATGCCGCTATGTCGAAGGAGGCATACGAAACATCGCCTTACGGACGCGAGTTTCTGAAGCTGCGCGCCCGGTCATTCCCGGCGATGATTGCCGTCTGATGCCGGCAACGCTGTCCGTTGTCCGCAAGACCTTCATCAAGGTTCCGTCGCACATTCGTGGGCCGAAGCATGTCAAGGTCGGGTTCCCGGCAGGCAAGGCCGGCGGGGACGTTGTGGCCCGGGCGATCTGGAACCACTACGGTACGCGCGGGGGCGGATGGGGCGGCCCGATACCGGCGCGCCCGTTTCTGTCGAACGCGATGCGCGACAACCGCAAGAAGTACGTTCAGGCAATGCTGGCCAGCGCATCGAAGCTGATGAGATCCAAGACCACTCTTGGCGCTGTGATGCCGAAACTCGGCATCCTGGCGCAGGGCGACATCCAGTCGGAAATCACAACGCTGAGCTCGCCGCCGAACAGCCCGGTAACGGTCGCACGCAAGGGCTCGAGCAATCCGCTGATCGATAGCGGCGAGATGCGTGGCGCGGTCACCTGGAAGGTCGAAGAATGATCGATGTTGCCCAGGCGATCGATGACGAAAGTGTCACGGTCACGCTCAAGACAAAGGCCGCCGGGTCTTACGACGCCGATGGCAAGTGGGTCGCCGGCGCTGACAGCGATCCGCTGACGATCTTCGCGGCCGTCTTCCCGATCGGGCAGAACGGAAAAAATCTGGAGGATATGCCGGAAGGCATCAGGGCCGAGGTTGATCGGATGATGTGGACGCGCGCCGCCATTTCCGTCGAAGACCGGGTGACTTTCGCCGGCAGAACGTGGCGGGTCATGCACGTCTGGGACCGCTCGACAGAAGGCGGCTTTTACCGCGGGGCGCTCGGAGGCGTGAAGTGACCAACGATGCCGTCCATTCCGCCCTTGTGCGATGGCTTGCCGGCATCACTGGTGTGATGGTCATTCGAGCGCATCAGTCTGGAGCACGGCCAGACCTGCCGTACCTGATGGTGGACCTGACGGACGTGGCGCCGTTGCGCAATCACGAGACGGCAATCGACTACCGGGGTACGGGAACGCCGAATGACGAGGGCGAAAACGAGATCGGTGCATCGCCGGTCCTGCCGACCGAATGGCGGTTCATAGTGAGTGCCTACGGCGACCAGCCGACAGATTTGCTGCGCCCGGTCCGATCCGCTCACATCCTTGGCCAGAAGACCGAGACGCTGCGCCCGGTCGTCATTGCCGAGATCGGCCGCGTCCAGGACGTGCCGGAGTGGATCGAGAACGAATGGGAGCAGCGCGCGGTCTGCTCCATCTTCGTGCACGGCCTGATCCGCGACGAATTCGTCATCGACGTGATCGACGAACAAACGCCTGAAATCTCCCAGGCAAACTGACTGCAATTGAAACCCTAGAAAGGAGCCACCCATGGCGGTGATCCCTTATTCGCGCGTAGTGGACGTGACCGTCACTCGCGCTGATAATTTTGTGGCGCGCCGGGGCTTTGGCGTGGCCCTTTTCCTCCAGTCAACGGCGAAGGCCGGCAAGGTCGATGCGTCGAACCGGACGAAGCTCTACGCCTCCATCGAAGAGGTCGCGGCTGACTGGGCGACGACCGATGAGGCTTACAAGGCCGCGCAGATCGCGTTCTCACAGAACCCGCGCCCAGTTGCCTTCAAGGTTGGCTACTACGATACCTCGACGGCGACCGATGCCGCCGGCATGACCTCGGAACTCAACGCCGTGCGCGATGCCGATCCGAACTGGTATTTCCTGACCGTCGAAGCCGATCTTCGCGATGACGCCACGCTGGTCCCGGCGATTGCCGCATGGGCGGAGGCGCGGACCTGCATCGCGATCATCGACAGCAACGACGCCAACATGAAGTACCCGGACGACGAGACGAATATCGCCTACACGCTCAAGCAAACTGGCTACGAGCGCACGGCGATCTTCTATCACGAGACCGTGGCTGAATACCCGTCCGTGGCGCTGGCGGCCGTGATCGGCACCTTCGTCCTCGATGACGACGAGAGCGCATACACCCCGGCCTTCAAAACGCTGGCTGGCATCACGCGCTCCAACATCACCAGCGCCGCGCTTCAGGCGGTTACCGGCTTCGTCCCGCAGCTTGGTCAGGACAAGGCGCAGGGCAACCTCGCGTCCGTCTATGTGGACATCGGCGGCCAGAACCACGTCCAGTTCGGTTCGGTCCTGGAGCAGAACACCTTCATCGATGAGGTGCATTTCGGCGACTGGCTGAAGGCCCGCACCGAGGAAGAGTTGTTCAACATCCTCAAGAACAACAAGCGCGTGTCCTTCGATGACCGCGGCATGGCGCTGTTGGCGTCTGGTGTCGAGGTCGTCATGAACCGGGCAATTGCTGCCGGCGCCATTGCCGCGGACTTCGATGATGTCACAGGCGAGTATTCGCCCGAGTACACGATGATCGTGCCGCGCGCCACGTCGGTCCCGGCCTCGCAGCGCAACGCCCGCGTGTCGCCGCCGATCCGCGTTTCCTTCCGCTATGCCGGCGCCGTGCACTACGCGCAGGCCGATTACACCATCACGAGCTAAGGAGCCTGACAGATGGCTGACATTACCACCTATTCTGCCAAGTCCGTCCAGGTCTCGCTCGACGGTCGCGACGTGCGCGGCCTGTGGGATGGCGACGATGTTGTGATGGTCGAGCGCAGTTCCGACCGCGGCACACCGGTTGTCGGCGCTGATGGCTCGACGATTTTCTCGACCAGTGCGGATGAAAGCGCGGTCATCACGCTCAAACTCCAGCACACCAGCCCGGCTCACGCCTATCTGAGGTCGCTGGAGCGGGCAATGACGGCCGGCCGGACTCGCAAGTTCCCGGTTTCGATCCGCGACACGGAAAGCGGGGAGGGCGGCTCGGCGGCCGAGTGCGTGATCCAGTCCGTGCCGTCCGTCAATTCCGGCTCGGCCAATGCGTCGGAGCGGGAGTGGAAGCTGTTCGCTGGTCGCTGGGCCTGGAGCGAGGTCGAGTACGAGGCGTGATCTATGGGAAGAGATCGATATACCCGTATTTGATCTCTTTCGCATAGCAGCGCAGTGCGACAACCGGCGAGCCAGTTGAATATTCGTCCATCGGCGAAAGGCTGACGAGTCGGGCATCACGAGAACTTCCCTTCGCGATGTTCCCCACGTTCCCGCTCAATGACCAGGTGAAGCCTTCCTTTTTTTTCGCCTTGCAGTCGAACTTCGCGGACAGCAGGTCAACGATTGGCGATGACACGGCGATGGTCGCGACCATGTAATCGCGGTCAACCGAAAGCCCCTTCATTTCGACATCAATCCCGGACGGAACCGCCATCTCGAAATCGGCTGCCGCGGCAGGCGTTGCGGTCGCTATGGCGATGAGAAAAGCGAAAAATCGCGTCAACAGGAACCTCCATGGCTGAAAAGACAATCGGCGCAGAAACCTACCGCACCCAACCGCTGCCAGCAAAGCGGGCCTTCGCCTTGTATGTGGATCTCATGCGCATGTTGTCCGATGGGGCTAACAGGTTCGTTCCACATGTTGCAGACCTCACGGGCGAGGATGCCGGTCCGATCGCTGAAGTGCTCAGCCTGGCAGCTATTGGCGACATGCTCCGCAACACGCCAACCATGACGCTAATTGATCTCCTGGAACGGATCGTGTCGGCCGCAGAAGTGCAGCGTCCCTCCGGCTACGCGCAGGTCAACATTGACGAGGAATTCACCGGCCGTCTCCCTGACGTGATCCCCCTTGCCGAATGGGTCCTGAAGGAGCAGTTCGGCGATTTTTTTCCCGTAAGCGCTCTGGCTATCGGCCTCCGCAAGGTCGTTCAGGTCTTAGCCAGCGCGAAATAGAGCGCATAGCGCCGAACGTCGATTTTTTCCTTTACCGCCCGGCCATGGCGCAGCCACCGCTCTGCTCATGGTTCGATTGCGAGAAACTGACCATCAACCAGCTTTTCGACATGCATGAAGTCCTCGATCTGAGGGCTGCGCAGCACGACAAAGCCATGGAAGAGGCGAGGCGCAGAAAATGACAATCGCTGAAGAACTCGTCGGCATCCTCGGCTTTCAGATCAAGGGCGAGGAAAACCTCAAGAAGTTCAAGCGCGGCATGGATGACGCTGCTGGGTCTGCCGAAAAGAGCACCCGCCGGACCCAGGCATTAACCCGCGGCGCGGCTGCGGCCGTGGCGGCGGGGGCAACTGCGGTGGTCGTCGCAACGAAATCGGCCGCCGACTTTGAGGAGACCCTTTTCGGCATCAAGAAGAAGAGCGGCGCCACAACCGAGGAAATGGCCAAGATCAAGAACGAAATTCTTGAACTCGGGCGCATCCTGCCTGCCACGCATGAAGACATCGCGGCTGCCTACGAGCGCGGTGCGGCCGCCGGCATATCATTTGATAAGCTGCGCGAGTTCGCGATCCTTTCGGTAAAGGTCAGTGACGCCTGGGACATGATGCCGGATAAGGTTGGCAACTCTTTTGCCGGGTTTGAGAAGGGCATGGGCATCCCGCTCGACAAGATGGAGAAGTTTGCAGACCTCATCAATTACCTGGCAGACAGCGGCATTTCCGACGAAAAAGATATCGTCAACTTCCTGGATCGCGTCGGGGCGTCAGCGAAAAACTTTGGGCTAGCACCGGAAGAGACCGCGGCGCTCGGTGCATCGCTCGTAAACCTCAAGATGCCGGCAGAAGTTGCCGCCAGGGCGATGGATACGCTGTTTGGAAAGCTGGCAGCGCCAGAGAACCTTTCCGACAAGTCTTATTCTGCGCTGGAGAAGATCGTCGGCGACCCGAAGGAGTTTAAGAAACTTCTCGGGCAAGACGCCCTTGGCGGCATCATGGAATTCCTCGGCAAGCTAGAAAAGATGTCCGGGCAGGAAAGGATATCCGCGCTCGGCGCCCTGATGGGCGAGGGGTTCGATGATGAAGTTGCCCGCCTGGTTGGCGGCGTCGGTGAACTGAGACGAAACCTTGATCTCATCAAGAACACGAAGGCCTTCGATGGAGCGATTTCGGCGCTTTCTGCCGAAAGAATGAAAATGTTCAACTCTCAGCTCAAGACCACAAAGAACCTTTTGAGCGAGACGACGAAGCTGCTCGGCGGCCTAACCCTTCCGACTGCAAACACTGGCCTGACGACGCTGAATGACAACATGCGGCGCGATACCGCCATTTGGGAAGGGCACAAGAAGCCGTGCCGAGGCTTCATGGCTGCCCTTCTGTGGGAGGCGATGCATTCGCGTGAGGAAAAAATGCGATTAGCCAGGGAGAACGGCTTTGTCGCAACGGGCGACAGCATTGGGACCGAAGCGCGAACCAATGCTCAGAAAGCCTACGAAATCCTCGGCCGTCGCCCGTCTCGGGTTCATACCCCGACGCCACGACCCGCACCGCATACTTGGATAGGTTCGTCCGCGCGCGAGGCCGAAGCGGCATCAATGAGGGCACTGCGGTCTGATCCAAACGGGATTGCAGATGCTATCGACGCGGCGCTGTCGCATGGCGCGGATGCTGCGGCGCGCAGCCTTGCAGATGGTGGCCGCCAGGCGGGGGATGCGGCGACGGCGGCAATGCAGGGGCAGGCCAACGCCATTGGCAATGCAATCGGGACTGCCGCCGCCGCGGCGATCTCCCAGGCTGGGGCAAACATCGCGTCCCAGGTGCGCTCCGCGGCGAACTCCGCGCGATCGTCCGGGCCTTCAAGCACCAACTCCGCGCCGTCGCAGTCGCGTGTCGCAGCTGAGCCCGCGTTCTGATGCCGATCCTGTTTTCCCGCGCCATCGGCCCAATCCCGGTTTCAGTCATTGAGACCGAGGCGCACGACAGCACAATCGAGATCACGAAGATCCCGATCGAGGATGGATCGTCCATCACCGATCACGCCTATCGCAACCCGAACCGCGTCACCCTTGACGTGACATCGGACGCAGCCGTCGCAACCTATGGCGCGCTGAAGGCATTGCAGGAAAGCCGTGAGCCGTTCGTGTTGATCACGGGCCTGTATGTCTACCGGAACATGCTGATCAAGGCGCTGTCGCCGGAGCGAAATTCATCGTTCTCATCGGTCTTTCGAGGCAAGGTGGTATTGCAGGAGGCAATCCTCGTTGGCACGACCTACGTGGCCGGCGCAGGCGCGAGCGGCATGGGGGCGCCCGGAGGGGTAATGAGCACGAGGGCCGCGGCGCCTGCCTTTGCCCGATCTGCTGGCCTGGAGGCGGCACGACGCGCAACGGCGATGGTCGCGCGCGGCGATAATCGAACCACGATCGTTGGCATCAACGCGGCATTCGCGGGGCTGTTATGATGCGCCAATTCACCATCATCGATGCCGCCGACCAGCGGTTTGACACGCTTATCAACGGCAAGCGGGTTTCGATCCGGCTTCGTTACAATGTCTCGACCGATCGATGGACGATGGACCTGGCCGTATCG
This sequence comes from Zhengella mangrovi, assembly GCF_002727065.1. GTDB lineage: Bacteria > Pseudomonadota > Alphaproteobacteria > Rhizobiales > Rhizobiaceae > Zhengella > Zhengella mangrovi. The sequence goes on from NZ_PDVP01000007.1 coordinate 29,701, forward strand.
TCAACACCAGTTCTAGAAGGGCGAAAGATTGTTCCTGGCGTCGATCTCCTCGGCGCGTTCGATCTCGGGCTCGGCATCATCTTTGTTTCCGGTGAGGCGGCGCCCCGGTACAGTGACCTGATCAATGGAACCGCGATCCTCTATCACGCCGACGACGCTGATGTGGCAGCCCTGAACGCGGCATGACGCAATATCTTCGCAAGGTCATTGCCGACTTCGGCGGCCTGGTTATCAACCAGCAGGGCGGGGACCAACTCAAGATCGGGTTCTCGATCTCCAAGGATGTCTCGTCGGCCACGAACGATGCGACGATTGAATTGTGGAACCTGACCGAGGGCCACCGCAACGTGGTTGGCAAGGAGTTCGATCACATTACGCTCGAGGCCGGCTACGAGAAGGCCAACAATATCGGCATTATCTTCGACGGTGATATTCGCGACGTGGAGCACCGCCGCGAAGGACCGGACATCATCACGAAGATCTCCTGCGGTGATGGCGATAAGGCGCTGCGCAAGGCCACAATTTCCAAGAGCTTCCCGAAAGACACACCGGTCAAGGATGTGATCGAGGAAGTGCAGAAGCAGCTTGAGAAATACGGCGTGCAGCGTGGCGAATGGAAGGGCGTTGATGATCTGCCAAAGCTGAAGCGACCGCTTGCACTATGCGGTGCCTGTCTGCGCGACATGAACATGATTGGCCGGTCGCACAACATCTATTGGTCCATCCAGAACGGGGCGACCGAAGTCATTCCAAGCGACGACGCGCTCGATCAAATCGTTTTCCTGTCACCGAAAACCGGCCTGATCGGCGTGCCGACCATCACCGACAACGGCGTAAAGTTCGAGGCGCTTCTCAACCCGGAAATACGGCCGAACCGAAAAGTGCAGATCGAAAGCCAGACGCTGGAGATGAACGGGGAGGGCGGCATCTACCGCGTCTCATCCGTCACCTATTCCGGTGACAACCGAGACGGCGATTTCAAGGTTGCCGGTCACGGCGAGGCTTACTCTGGCGGCAAGGTAGACGAAGGCAAGAAATGACCGGCTATCTTGGCAAGACGACCAACCGCAGCGGCGACATCCTGCGAACCTATCCGCGTGTCGAGCGGGAAAACACCTGGGGGCCGCTCAACGGCGAGGTTGTCGACTTCGACCCAGCCAAGCAGACCGCAACGGTTCGCCCGCTCTACAAGCCGATCCACGACGGCAAGAAGGTGGATATGCCTGACCTGTTGGAGGTGCCTGTGCGCTTTGCTCGCGCGGGCCACGGCGCCATGACATGGCCAATTCAGAAGGGCGAGAAAGTCAAGCTGATCCCGATGTTTCGCAGCACCGAGGAATATCACACCGGAGGCGACGACGAAGCCGGGAATTGGGCGCGATCCCATGATCTCTCCGACATGGAGGCTCACCTGGCCGGCGGCGAAAGCCTGAAGGACCCAATCCAGAACTTTGACGACGCTAACAGCCATTGGCGCTTCAACGAGCCGGGATCCTACGGCATTCGGGGCAGCAAGGATGGCAAGGTCGCCATCGAGGGGAACCAGGGCAACATCTACAAGCTCCTCGCTGATGTGGTCGAGTTGCTGTCGAATGACACGCTGGTCATCAAGTACGGTTCATCGGCCGGCAGCGGGCACCAGCTTGAGTTCAAGGAGCAGTACGCTGAGATCGCCGCGAAACTGCGGGCCATGCAGTTATGACCTTCTTCGCTCCATCGATCGATCCATCGACCAATGATCTGCACCTGGCCGCCGATGGCAATTTAGCGATGGTCACGGGTGCCGACGCAGTTGGCCAGCACGGTCGCCAGCGCATCAACACGTTTGAGGGCGAGTGGTTTCTCGACACGACGGCGGGGCTGCCGTGGCTGTCGGATATCCTGGGCCAGGCCTATGACCCGGAGTTGGCCGAAGCCATCGTCAAGGCCGAAATCCTGGACACTGCCGGCGTGACCGGCCTTTCCGCCTTCTCGATTTCCTTCAACAAGACCACGCGCGGCGTTCTGATCAAGGACATCGACGTGCTGACCACTGAAGGCGAGGTGACGCTGTGAGCGATTATGGCGTGAAGCCGACCGGATGGGCGCGCAAACCGTTGTCGGTGATCCTGGCAGAGACCGAAGCCGCGATGATTACCGAGTTCGGCCCTGACGTGATCCAGACCGCGCAGAGCCCGCTCGGGCAGATCAACGGGCTGTTCGCCAACCTGGCCGCGCAGGTCGAAGAACTGGCCGAGGATGTATACCACTCCTATGACCCGGATCAGGCTGAAGGATTGCGCCTCGATGCCCTGGCGCGCATTCGGCAGATCGCCCGCAACGGCCGCGGCGACCCGGCGATGCGTAAGGCGATCACCAATGAGGGCGTAGCCCGTGTCGATCTCGCCGACATCCTGGCGGCGGTTCGATCGGTCGATGGCGTCACCTATGCGGCCGTTTACACGAACGAGACCAATCTGCGCGATGACAACGGGCTTGACCCGGGATCGGTCGCCATCGTCGTGATCGGCGGGGACGATGAAGCCATCGCCTACGAGTTCCGCCAATTCATCGCCCCTGGCACCATCATGTTCGGCACAACCTATATCAGCACGACGCGAGATGGCTTGTGCCGCAGCATCGCCATCGTCCGCCCGATCGTAGTCCCGGTCGATCTTTCGATCTCGGTTCGGGTGCGCAAGGACATCAACGGGTGTCCCCCTCCGGCAACCGCTGACATTGGCGCCGCCTTCCTCGCCGATTGGGCGGAGAACAACGCCAATGGCAAGGACGTGAACGCTTACAACATCCGCGCGCTCGTGGAGGGCCGGTTCAGCAACGTGGAAGTCGTTTCTGTCTTGTCGTCGCGGGACAACAATCCGGAGACGGCATCGAGCGCCATCGCGTTCATCGAGATCTCCGAAATCTCCCAAGTCGAGATCACCGTCCTATGATCGCTGACTTCGAAATGGTCGAGCGCGAAGTGAACCGCGTGCTGACGCAGTACCGGGAAAGCCCGAAGCTGCTGCACATGATCCGGACCTACCTGCGCCACCTGGAGGCAATCGCCCAGCGCATCGAGGTCATCCCGGATGCATTCCATCTCAACACAGCCGTTGGCGACCAGTTGACCATCATCGGGAAGCGGATGGGCTGGCCGCGCTGCCACTGCGTCTGCAAGACGCAGCCGGTGTTCGGGTTCGAGTGCTACGGCGTCACGTCGCCCTACCAGATCGCAGGGTTCTGCGAAGAGAACTCGGACTGGATCGACTGCGCGCCGTCCGGCTATTCAGAACTTTGCATAAACGACGATGAGCTTTACCGAAAATTCTTGAAGGTTCGCGCCTACCAGGTGGATCGCCGCGTGGACATCGACGCTCTGGAATCCGCGGTGCAAATATTCTGGGGTGACACGGCGCGGGTTCTGTTCACCGACTTCCGAACCGTTGTCGTGGCGCCTGGTCGCGATTTGACCGTGGCCGAGCGGAACGTCCTCCAGCTTTACCCGCGGGTGCTGCCGATCGCCGTTGGCACCGTGGTTCGCTTTCACTTCGATCCGATGACCCGCGTGTTCGGGTTCGGCGATGGCTGGGGCGGCTTTTGCGATGATGTCTGGCCGGATGGCACGACGCTTGGCGACGAGTACGGCAACCAGATCACCGACAGCAATTGGACTTCCTTCCTGGTCGAAGGCGTCCAGCGCGATTCCCCGTGGATGTGCATGGAAGACGTGCGCCCATACGACTGCGCTTGAAGGAGCAAACCTAGATGGCTGATTTCAATCCTTCCTTCGCGGACGGCGGAGAACGTCGTGCGCCAACCAGCACGGAACGCAATCTCGGGATGGCGTGCGGGCCGGCTGACTATCGCCTGTTCAATTACCTCTTCAACCTCATGCAGGGGCAGGTCGAGGCCACTGCAAATGAGGCCGGCGTAACCTCGAACAGCGATGGCGACAAGACGGTCTTGCTTCGCGCCATTCAGGCACTCATTGCCGCGGCGACCGGCGAAGGCGACACTTCCGGATTCATCTTGTTCACGCAAGCCAGATCACGCCTTCCGATCTTCCCGGACACGCAAACCGCGAATGGCCGGGTCGGCGTGACGAGCCCGACCACCGGGGTTGTTCGCATCCCGGCCGGCATCACGTTCTTGCACCGCGGCATCTTCCCGGTTGTCACCACGCTTCAGGATTTTGCGACCGCCGCCTCGAAGGTCTACCATCTGCGCTGGCGCTACAACGGCGGGACGCCAGAGTACATTCTGGCCGACACCGTGGCGGGCGGCGCCTACAACCCCTCTTCGCTCGACGAAGACGACATCGCGTTCGACAGCACCTACGACGACATGCTTATCGCCCGCGTCGTCACCAACTCGAGCAACGTCCCTACGATTACCGATCTCGCGAACAAGGCGTTCTTCTCGCTTCTCGATATCGTTTCCAAGGTTGATGGCGTCTCGACGCTCAACTGGGCTCGCCTGCCGGCGCATCTGAAGGGTGACCCGGATTTCTCCGACATGACGCGATACGAGACGACGGCGTCGGTCACAGGTTCGTGGGCCGCGTCTTCGCGCAAGATCGTCGCGGGGAAGGGGCTAACGGGCGGCGGCGACCTGACCGAAGACCGCACGCTCACCATGCGCATCAATACGCTGGATGCCCTATCGGGAGCGGTCGATGACGGCGATCAGATTGCGCTCGATGATCTCTCCGCGAACAAGTCGGTTCGGATTTCCGTGGCCACCCTGCGTGCTGCGCTCCGGCTCAACCCGCCGGGGCTCAATGATATCGGCTCGTACCGGACGTGGACGCCGTATCCAACGGTCACGAGCTACGCGGTCGGCGACACGATAGCTGGCTCGACATTTGGCGCCGGCATACCCGGCACATGGCGGGTTCATGGGAAGTTCCAATACATGAACGGCGCATCTGGCGGGACGACCGACTGGCCCACCTACCTGCTTCAGCGGATCACCTGACGCGAGGATAGCAAATGACAAGCGTTCGCATTGGCGATCTGCCTCCCGCCGTGGAGGCAGATGACGCCGACCTATTGCCGGTTTCCCGCGAAGGCATGGCGATGAAATTGCAGTTCGCGGCCATCGTCGCGTTCGTCATCGCTGCCATCGACGCCGAAGCCACTGATCTCGTCGCCGTCTATGAGGAAGCCCTGACATGAGCTTGCAAACCGTTCTTTCCGCCGCCTTTGTCCGCGTCGGCCAGGAGGATAAGGCCCTCCGCACGCTGATCAACGGCAACGCCTCCGATCTTTCGGCGCTGACGACGACCGCCAAGAACAATCTGGTCGCGGCCTTGAACGAAGTCCGCGCGGCTGCCGTTGCGTCCGAGATTCTGGACACGGCGCCGAACACTTCGACGACGAAAACCTATTCGGCGAGCAAGATTACGTCATTGATTGACGCGGCGATCGCGTCGCTCGTCGCCGCATCGCCGGCAACGCTGGACACGCTCAATGAACTGGCCGCGGCGCTTGGTGACGATCCTAATTTCGCCACGACGATGACCAACGCCCTGGCGTCCAAGGCCCCGCTGGCTTCCCCGGCGTTCTCTGGCAACCCGACCGTGCCGACACAGACGGCCGGCAACAATTCAACCCGGATCGCAAGCACGGCTTTCGTGACGGCGGCCGTGGCGGCTCATGCGGCCGATATCGGCGACCCTAATCACTCTTTCCTGACCGACTACACGACGGCGCTCGCGTAAGCCTCTAGGGGATTTCCATCATGACTTTGCAAGCAAAGCTGACCGAGTTCGCCACTCGGGTCGGGCAGGATATGAAAGAGGCGCTGACAGGCTATGTCTCGCCGAACCGGATGCCGATCGGCCGGCGCAATGGTCTTATCCCTAACCCGAACTTCGAAACGGGCAACCTTACCGGCTGGAAGCCGTGGACCAACATCCCGAATATTTCGGTTCTCTCTTACAATAGCGCCGGGGTTCCAGCGAATGCACCGTCTCGCTTTGTTGGAAAGATGACCGACGCAGCCGGGACAGTTGTCGCGATGTTCTCGCACGATGTCCCCTATACTGCGACCTACGGAGGCGTACCTGTTCTCCCTGGCGAAAAATATCGAGCGACTATCACCTACGCGAAAGGATCGACAGGGACCGCTCCGACCGTTCGCCTATATGCCTATTTTACGTCAAAAAGCGGGGTGACTTCATCGGCCATCAAGTATCTCTCCGCGCCAACGACGACTTGGAACACGGAAACGCTCGACTTTGAAATTCCAGCCGATGTGATCCGTTTTCAGCTGTATATTTACAAGATTGGCGACGGGGATGCGGATTTCTATTTCACCAATATCGACGCATGGCCGATCACCGATGCTGCCTTTCTTCGCGACAAGACGGAATTGCCGCAGGGGCTACTCATCAACAGCAAGAGGACGGTTGGAAGCCTTCAGAAAAGCGCAACATTTTTCGATCCGATGGACGATGCGGATCGCTGGGAGGTTTATATCGGCGCCGCGCCGAATTGCTATGCGTCAACGCTTTCCCTGTCTGGCGGGAGCATTTTCCAGACGACCGCATACACTTGGCTTATTGCCAAGGAGCGCGTTCTTTTTGATCCATCAAAGCTTTATCGGATCACGTTCCGCGTCCTGCGGTACGGGGCAGCTGGTGGCGTTGGCGGGGTTTATGCTGGCCTTACCGGATACAAGGCAGATGGGACGACCAAGGTCGCGACCAATGGGTTAAATACAGGATCGAGCGCGCACTATTGCTCGGCCCTCAACGTTTCCCAAGCCGGGATGGCAACGGGTTGGGTTGAATTTGTCGGATACATCAAAGGCCATGCCACGACTGGAACGTCTGCGGCATCCCCCGATCCTGCAAATCCCGGCCAGATGCACACCGATGTCAGGTATATCTCGCCGATCGTGGCGCTCAATTATTCGACCGGCACTGACGACATGCGCGTCGATGCGGTCACGATTGAGGAACTCGTCGATGGTGTTTTTGTAAAGAGCAACGGCTCCGGCTGGACGCCGCACGCAAATAGTAGTCGGACGGCCCAGTATAATACGCTCTACACTGACTATGGATATATTCAGTTTGGCCCAGCAAATTCGGCCTATGCTCACATCTATACAGATGTAACAACAGGATTTTATTTCAATAAGGATGCTTATGTACTTGGGAGTAAAATTCGCCATACCGGAAACACACCGGATGGATCAACGGCACTTGCTGAGGCTGGAACGGACCTCACGAATTTTCGGGCTTGGACGGCTTACCAACTCCACCAAGCGGTAAAAGGCTACGGCCAGAACGTCGTCAAAGGGCCGCCGAAACTACTCGCCCTTGATCCGACTATCGATATCTCGGGCGCCGCGGATGTTTCGGGCAAGGTGCAGGCGGTTATCAATTCTGTCTCCAATACCGCTCTGATCTTGCCGCCAGGCACGCTCACCATGGGCAACGTCAACATGAAGCCCGGAGTCCACCTGGAAGGCGCCGGCGAATATCAGACGATCCTCCGGCCGGTCGCCAATAATGACAAGGTGCTCCAATACACTGCCGGCGCGACGGTCAATGATATCGGGCTGCGCAAGCTGGGCTTCGACGTCAACGGCAAGACGAATGTCACGGCGATCCATCTGGACGGGACCGACAACGCCAAGCGCATCTCGGGCCTCAACCTCAAGGACTTGCGGATCAGCGGCGCCTTCGTTCGTGGCGTTTACATGCGCTATTGCGTCAACTCCGGGCTCCAGAACATCTACCAAATCCTTGTCCACGATGCCTTCCAGTTGGTCGAAAGCGCGGACAGCAACCTCGATGACTGCGAGGCCCAGCTTGGCGATGGCTACGGGTTCCTGATCCAGGGCGGCGCAGGCGCCTTCGATGAAGGCGTCCGCATGACCAAGTGCATCACGAACGGACAGGCTTACGGCCTGTCCGTGTCCGGCCAGGGCTGGGGCAATGCCGCGGCGTGCTCGTTCACGACGGCGGCGAATGGCCCGCTGGTCCTCGCTGGTGCCGAAAATTGGGATTTTTCGGCCTGCGAGTTCTCGACGGCTGGCGGAACGCCGGCGGCCCCGGCGGCCCAGATGGACTCGGCTTGCCTCGATATCGGGTTTGCAAGCTGCAAGTTCATCTTGAGCACCTTCGGCCTGATCCTTGGCGGCTATCGGCACAACGTCGTCGGTTGCCGGTTCAAGGCGAACAGCAACGTCGATCTACAGCTTACGAACGCCAGCCTTTGCACGGCGCATGCCAACACGATGGACTCGGAAGGATCTACCTATTCGATCTCAGAGTCTGGATCGTCCGACGCCAATTCGTTCGTGGGCAACGTCGAGAATGGCCTCGAAAACATCATCGGTGCCAACTCGAATTCGCAGGGTCGAATCCAATACTGAGAAAGGGCGTGAAGCCATGCAGATGACCACGATCAACGATCGGACTGTCCAATTCGACAACGCCGAGGAAATCCAGATTTTCTGCAACGGGAAAGAGCACACGCTCGCCCCTGGGCAGGCGATCTTTTTCGAGGACGAGACGTCTTACGAAATCCTGTTCAACCCGGTCGCCGGCAATCAGGCCGAGCGGTTCTCGATCAGCGTGACCGGCTGGCAGAAGTGCACCGACGACGGCTTCCTCGTCGTCGGGATCGCCGATCAGCTCGCTGAGTTCCGCAATCAGGTGATCACGGCCAAGAACGCCGAGGCCGAGGCGATCGCGCTCCACCTGATCACGCCTGGATTTTACAAGTCGATGATCTACGACGAGAAATACCGCCAGGCGATGGCATACAAGGCCGACGACAAGGCCGAGGTTAGCCTCCTCGCCAGCGAGGCCGAGATCGACGGGATGACCGTTTCGGAAAAGGTCGACCAGGTGATCGCGAAACGCGATGCTTTCGAGGCTGCCGGCATCGCCATGAATGATGCGCTTACGTATCTGAAAAAGGATCTCGACGCGGCCAAGACGATTGAGGAGATCCGCGTCGTCAAGAACGCGTTTGCCTGGCCGGAAGGCTTGCCGTCGCTGGCCGGCTGATCAAAAACAAGCAACTAAAAGGACAATCCCATGACCGACCGCGATTTCGCGCGGGCGAAGGCTGCTGCGCGCTCGGATCCGTTCTTCGTCTACCGGCCACTTCTCGATCTCCTCGGCAAGTCCGAAGGGACGGACAAGGGCGACGGCTACAACGAGACACTCGCCTACGGAGCCTTCACCGGCGGAAACGTCAACCTGGTCAGCATGACGCTTTCGCAGGTCGATGCGCTTCAGACAAAGATGCTCAAGCATCCCGGCAACAAGCTGAACTCATCGGCCGCCGGTCGCTACCAGATCGTCCGGACGACGCTGCGCGCGATCCGGAAGACGCTGGGGCTGGGCGGTGATCTCATATTCGATCGGCGGATGCAGGATCGCATGGCCTGCTATCTCCTCGGCGTCCGCGGCATCGACAAGTGGCTGGCTGGCCGGCTGAGCACGGCTACGCTGCTCAGCAACCTTGCGCACGAATGGGCCAGCCTGCCGCTGCCGAACGGGAAGGGCGCCTACGGCGGGCAGCATGCGGCTGTCACCGTTGCCGAGGTCACCGCTGCACTTGCCGAGGTTCGCAAGCGCCATCTCGGCCAGGCGCCGGCGCGCGAAGTGGTGCCGCCGGAAGTCGAGAAGGAGGTCAAGAAGAAGACCGGTCTGTGGGGCTGGCTGACCGGCCTGGGCGGCGGCCTTGGCACTGGCGTGGCCGGCCTGATTGGCATGGACTGGAAGACCGTGGCGATCATTGCCGGCGCGGCAGTCGTTCTCCTGGTCGTCATCGTGATCCTGCGCTCGCAGATTGCCGGCGCGGTGCGCGAGATCGGCGATGCAGTGGAGGGCAAGTAGTGCCGACGCTGTTCATCGTTCTGGCGATTTTCGCGGGCTGCTGCGCCTGCCTCGTGGGATGGAACGCGCAGACGGCAGATAGGGCCATGTGGGCGTTCGTCCTCGGCGTCGTCACCATTCTGCTGTTCGCGTTGGCGATCGTCTCCGCGTTCGTGGGGATGCCGTCTTGAGCGTCCTCAATCTCATCCCAGGCGTTTCCACGCTCAAGCTGGCCGGTGTCGGAATTGCAGCTTTGGCCATCGGCGGCGCGGCTGTCATGGCCTGGGCTGTCTTCAGGTACGGGCCTGACCAATACGATGCCGGCGGACGTGAGAAGGCGGCCGAGCTCGACGCAGCAACCATCAACGCAGCAAAGGATCTCGCCAATGCAGCCGAAGCAAATCGCCTTGCTCGTCGCGTGTGCCTGGACACTGGCGGCGTGTTCGACTTCGCAGCAGGTCAGTGCCAGCGCTGATCAGCAGCGCGACACGGCCCGGCGCATCGTCGGTACATCGCTGATCGGGGCTCGTGGCGCCACGCCGATTGACCAGGAGAAGATCGACGACACAGCCGCGGGGCTGTGCGGGGCAAGGGTCTGGACAGCTTCGGAGTGCAAGCGCCATGGGAGCAAGTGAAATGGGCGAAGTGCTCAAGGAATGGTGGGGCGTTATCGCGGCGTTCGTCGCGGCAGCGGCATGGTTCTTCCGCCTCGAGGCGCGCGGCATAGCAAACGAGAAGGAAATCCGGCGTCTGTGGCAGCAGCGGAAGGAAGACCTGGCCAACGCTGCTCAGTCGCGGGAAGAGACCGCTGCGATGCTCCGTGAGATCCGGCACGACATCAAGACGCTGATCTCACGGAACGGCGGCCAATAGATAGGAAATGACCGGCTTTCCATAGCGTCAGGCCATAAGTATCCAAAGTCTATTCAGTCGGCAGCTTTGGTTTTTCGGACCTGTTGAAATGGACGACATTGGGGTTTGATATTTTCTGCTCTTCCAGCATCGCATCCAGTTGGTCGAAGAGCTTCCCAATATCTGTCAAAGAATCTCAGTTTCACCATCCTCGCATCGACGAAAAACAACCAGTCGAGCGCTAAGCTCGTCCTGGATTGCAACGCGGGAGGACTCTGAGCCTGTGCTGCTTTTCAACACAATGAACCAGCCTTTTGCCATTGCAATTCCTCCCGCGCCAAACGCCGTAGTCAGATTACGGGCCTCTGCCTAGAACTCCTCCCAACCCTCCTCTTTCAGGGCGGTGTTTCCGACAATGCGCGGCGCGGCGCGGCGCGCAGGCTCGCGGACCGGTTCGGCCTTGCGTTCGCCGCCAGCGCGCCTCGTCTCTCCGCCAAGTCTAAACTGGCCAATCATTTGCGAAAGCGCGTCGACCTCGCCGGCCAGGCTGTGGCTCGCCGCCGTCGCCTCTTCGGCCATCGACGCGTTCTGCTGGGTGTTGGTTTCGATGTCAGCGATCGCACGGTTTATCTCGTTCAGCGAGAGCGCCTGTTCCTTCACCGCCGTGACGATCGAGGATACGTTGATATCGACGTTCTTGACTTCGGAAACGATGGTTTCCAACGTGCGCCCGGTTTCACCCACCAATTCAGCACCGGTCGTCACAAGAGCATTGGAATTGTCGATGAGCTTCTTGATCTCCTTGGCTTGGGCGGCCGAACGCTGCGCGAGTTCACGGACTTCAGAGGCGACCACAGAGAAACCCTTGCCGGCTTCGCCGGCCCGTGCCGCCTCGACACTGGCATTCAGCGCCAGCAGGTTGGTCTGGAAGGCGACCTCGTCGATAATCGCAACGATATTGCCGATGTTCTGCGACGCAACCTCGATGTCGCCCATGGCCGCAACTGCCTTGCGGACCACTTCGCCGGCTTTCTCGGCCGCTACGCCAGTGTTGCGCACGATGCGACCTGCCTCTTCAGCATTCTCGGCCGCGGACGAGACCGATTTGGTGACCTCTTCAACGGCGGCGGCTGTTTGCTCAACTGCTGCAGCTTGGCGCTCCGTACGCTGCGAAAGGTTATCGGAGGCAGTGAGCAACTCATGGGACGCGCCGTTGATCATGTCCCCATTGGCCGCGACCGCTTGGAGTGCAGTACTCAGTTTGGCGACCGAATGGTTGAAGTCATGCCGCAATCCTTCGAAATCGGGGTGGAAATCCACATCGATCGTCGAGGTCAGGTCTCCGTCGGCCAAGGTGCGCAGGGCATCGCCGAGCTTCTCGATCGCGTCTGTCGTCGCCTCGGCCTGTGCCAGCACCTGTGCGTCTGCTTGCTGGCGGATGCGGGCATGTTCCTCGCGCTCCGCTGCGATCTGCTGCTGCCGTTCCAGATTGTCGGCGGAAGCCTGCTTGAACACGCGCACCGAATGGGCCAGCGCACCGATCTCGTCGCTGCGGTCGAGGAACGGAACCTCGCCCTCATCGCTGCCGGCGGCGAGCCGTGTCGTGTAAGTTGAAATCCTGTTGAGGGGCCGGATAACGCGCCTGAAAAGTCCAACGAGCAGCAAAGAGAGGATCACCGAAGCGGAGACCACAACTAGCAGCTCGAGGTTTGTGAGCCTGTCCATTTCCGCCAAAACCGAAGATTGGATCTGGCGTTCTTCTGCGGTGGCGTTGTCGACGATTTCAGCGACGACAGCGCGATGAGCCTCAAAGGCTGCGGAGAGGCGGTCAAGCGACGCCTTGATGGCGTCAGGATCCTTTGGCCCCGTCGCCATAAGCATCGGGAAAAATGTGCCTTCAGCTTCGGCCCAGAACGGTTCCAGAGACTTCGGGGAGTCATCAAGGAGATGGGCCTTGATATGCGGGCTAATTCGCGAGGCGCGCCAATAGTCTAGCCGTTCCAGGTATTCGGCCTTGTGCCCCTTGAACTCTTCAAGATTTGCTCCAGCTGTCTCCGGCTCAGCTGCAGCAGCCAAGACATGGACGTAGGCCTCGATTGCGTATGAAGGCGGCGGCAGGACATCGGCCACGAGGTCCTTGTTTTCGATGATCTGCTTGAAATTATCACTACCGATCTGACCTCGGATTTCAGCATACAGACCAATCGCGACCAGAGATCCGGCCGCGGCAAAGATGACAATCGATGCCAGGATGGCACTTGTGCGAATATTCAGAAATCGACCGAGCGACTTCAGGGCACTGTTGTTTGGAATTGTTTCAGACATGATCCTTTGCCCCATGACAGCAACCTGCCTTCAGGTCGCAGATATCCATTCGGACGGCTTGCAAGCCGTCCGCGCTAATGTTGCGGCGTTTCCAGAAAAGTGGGGATCATCCCCATATTGCCCGTGGGGCCTATCGCACGCCCCTTGATATCATCTCGTCAAAAGTCACACTCAATTTTTAATCTTTTCTTACGGAATCCAGCCCGACTGCATTTTTGTGGCGTGCATTCCCTTGCCTTGTTATCTATCCATCACCGAACGACTGGGAAATGCGTCATGGCAGGTGACGGTAAGATCTTTCGGCTGGCGCCACATGCAGGAATGGAAAGCCACCGTGACTGGGAGGCTTCGATCCTGAAGCCGATGGCATGTTGGGTGAGGGCCGCGAGTGACCTCATCGCTCGGAGCTATGTTCAATCGGCAACTGTTAGAGCGACCAGGTCTGACGGCGATGGGGCAAGAAAGGTTAGCCCATGGCAGCAGGCGGAAATAACATCATGCGAAGAAGACCAAGCACCACCATTTGAGATCGCTTGGAACTACGTTTTCACGGAAGATGGACAGCGGCTCCAAATCGTTGAACCTAGGTAGGTGACGAAGGTGCTGAAGCTGAGAAGAGCTTGAGCGCAAGCGGTAGGTGAGCTAACAATTGTTCGTCACGGCTTGACCACCCCTTTAGGCGCTGTGACGGACCGGGGCAGCGCACACACAACGCTCCGGACCACCCGAGCCCGCTACCGAAAGGTGGCGGGCTTTTTGGTTCTTGGTGGTAGCCTGTACGGTAGTTTTGCGCATTCGCGCCATGGAATGCAAAGAGGTCGATCGCCTGCCTCGCCGGCAGAAGACACCACAGGTAGCTGGCTCACCCGGTGCTCGGACAAAGGGTCCAACAATGCATGAACGCCTGTACCTGGCATGCGAATAGTCAACTCACTTCGTGACGCGCGCAGAAACGATATCAGTCAGATGCGCCAGCTGAGAAGATTCGCAATAACCTTCGTTCCAGTCGACCACTCATCCGTCGCATCCGCTCGCTTGGCAAGTGATCGAAGGGACCCAGCGGATTGTGACTGGTCTTGATCACGAATGCTGAACCTGCTTGCTGCCACGGTGCCCGCATCGAGACCCGTTTCATCCAACGGGCGAGAGAAAGTGATGCTTCCGTCCGTGCATTCTTTCATGACGGCATGGCGTGCAGCCAGCTCGTCCGCGATTGCGGCACGATAGGGCTGAGGGCCAGAGCGGCCCTCAACAATGAAAAACCATCCTTTAGCCATGGGATTCTCTCCTAAGACGCCAGGCGGACGGTCACCAGCTTGTCCTTGATCTCCTTGAAGATCGCTTCCAGCTGGTCGTGGTTCGGGCTGTCAAAGAAGTGGTCGCTGCCGCTGGCACAACTCTGCAGCAGGGTGCCGGTCGCGACGTTCGGCTCCTCCAGGCGGATCGTGAAGATTTCGATGCCGTCGTTCTTCGCATTCGTGCAGGCAGTCAGCGTTTGCGCATTCATCGCCTTTGTCGTGGCATCGACAGTTCCGGACACGTTCGGATCAAGTCGATTGTCGACCAGGTAGCCAGTGCTGGTATAGCCAGATTTCAGGTCGTTGTTGAGGACGCCATAGGAATTGGTGCCGTCGGTGAGCACGACCATGATCTTGCGCGATCCGTGGTTCGAGGCGGAACCCTCACTGAAAGGCTCGCGGTCGGACAGGGTCCGCCAGCCCCACATCACGCCTTCGGTGATGTTGGTGGATCCATTCGCTTTCAGGGCATTGACCTTGCTTTTGACCTTGTTCAGATCACTGGTCAGTGGCTGCAGTGGTTCGGTCTCACAGCCGTATCCGGGCCCCTTGGGATCAGATTCGTTGGAATAGAAGATCGAAGGTGAGGTATCGAGATTCACGACAAGCGTCGGGTCTTTAACCCATTGGCCAGCAACCTTGATGACACCGTAGCGCGCCAGCTTGGTCGAGACTGGATCGGTGAACTTCACCGACGACTTTATGTAGTTGTTCGGGTACTTCGGGAACCCGTTGTACCAGGTGTCATCTGGCTCATCGATGGCGAAGGTCGGTTCGAAAAGTGACATTGCCTCGCTGGATTTCGCTTCGCGGTCGGTCAGCGCATAGTCAATGCCAGGCGTATCCATCCGCGTTTCGACGCAGCCAGGCCACTTGAAGCCAAGCGCTTCATACAGCTCGAAACGGCTCAGACCGGCGGGAAGATCCATCTGCGGGTACTTGAGCAATCCCTTCGTGTCGAGCCAGTCAGCCCCCGTACCGTCGATCACTTTGCCCTTCTCGTCGAACTGGGGGCCATACTGCGGGCCCACGTTGACGAAGGTCGCATAGGGAACAACGCCGACCTTGAGCGCGCTCTTGGTGGTCACCTGGATCGACAGGGCGTCGATCATGGTGTTCACTGCGGCCTTCATGGCGGCCAGCTTCGCGCCCTCCATGGACCCTGTGGTATCGAGCACCAACGACAATTCATATTGGGCCGGGCTGTACTCGGCCACTGACTGGCCGACGATCTTCCAAGTCTCGTTGCCGATAATAGAACCGAAGGCCAGCTTCTTTTCCGTGGTTGCCGAAACGGCAACCGAGTAGCCCGTCCGATTGACAGTGACGCTTTCAATTTCGCCACGGTAGTTTGACCGGACGTATTCGTCGGCGATCTTATAGGCCATATCGTTGGAAATCTTGATGCCTTCGCGCGCAACAGCCAACGAAGCGGAATCCAATGCATTTTGAAGCTTGGCCTTTTCCGTCGTCAGGCCCGAGTACTCAAGCCCTATTCCGACGCCCAGAATTAGCGGAACGGCCGACAAGGCCGACATAATCGCAAAGTTGCCCGAACGATCCTGCAGAAACTTCTTCACTGCCCCTGAACCCCATGCAAATTCTTGCCACTCGAAAACACGCTACAAGGAAAGTCTCGCGGGCCTCTGAATCAGATCTCTAAAATTGAATACTTTCGCAAAAAAAGCCCGCCACTGCGAGGGGGGGCGGGCGTGTGGCGGGCGTAGAGGATACAACTAGGTGCTAGGAACCTCAGCAGTATCGACTAAAGTAGTGTGTGACGCAAGGTGATGGCCCGTTGGGCTATGGGCGAAGCGGCGTGTTCATTCGATCAAGAGAGGGTGCTTGCGCGTTCAACTGTGCCATACGATGTCAGCAAACATCCGACAGAAATGTCGCGATAACTGCGGGATCGATTCAAAAGTGCCCCCTACGTCAACCAATCTGCAACCTTCATTTGCAATGTTTTTCGACGGCTTGGGAGATCTCTGTTGAGCCAACCAGTGCAGCAATGGCAGTTGGGGCGAAGTGCAGTATGGGGCGGTTACTCAAGCAATTTCTATCAGACCGATCCGGCAATTTCGCGATGATGTTCGGATTGATGTCGATCCCGCTGATCGGGGGGATTGGCATGATGATCGATTTCTTCCAGGTCGACCGGATCCGCACGGAACTGCAGCAGGCGGCCGACGCCGCAGCGGTCGGTTCGGTCGCAATCCCTTCGCCGGCCTTCTTCGCCGCCGGGTCGATGATGAACGACGGCACCATCAAGGACGGTGTCGACGATGCCGAAAAACTGTTCGAGGCAGAAGTCTCCGGCGATGCCAGAACGGCCGTGACAAAGGTCGATCCATCGGTCACGAAAAACGGGCGGGACATCACCGCGGTCGTCAACTTTGAAGCGACGGTCCCGACCGAGTTCATGAAGATCCTCGGCGTCAAGAGCGTTGACATCTCCGGCTCCGCTTCGGCGATGAACTCGACGCCGGCCTTCACGGATTTCTATCTCCTGCTCGACAATACGCCGTCGATGGGTCTCGGCGCGACGCAGGCCGACATTGACATGATGGTCAAGAACACGCCGGACAAGTGCGCGTTCGCCTGCCATGAGACCAGCAACGCTACCGACTACTACGCGCTGGCGAAATTGCTGAAGGTCACCATGCGTATCGACGTCGTCGCCCAGGCCACCGCCAAGATGATGGACAAAGCCGATTCGACGGAAAGCTACCCAGACCAGTATCGAATGGCGCTCTACCATTTTGGCGAAAAGGCCGAAACGGCCGGCCTCCAGAGGCTGGTCAAGCTGACGGGCGATCTCAACCAGATCCGGACGAAGGCCTCCACCTCCGTCGATCTGATGACCGTGCCGTACCAGAACTACAACTTCGACCAGGACACTGATTTTAATGCTGCCCTGAAAGCAATGGACAAGGAAATCTCCGCGGCCGGGACCGGGGCGACATCGATATCCCGCCTGAAGTACCTTATGTTCGTGTCCGATGGGGTAGCGGACTACTACAACAACACGTCGTGCCAGAAGACCACGACGAGCGGCCGCTGCCAGGAGCCGATCAACACGGCCTATTGCGACACGCTGAAGAACCGAGGCGTCAAGATCGCCATCCTCTACACGTCCTATTACCCGCTTCCGACGAACGACTGGTACAATACCTGGATCAAGCCGTTCGAAAGCGAGATCGGCGCCCGGATGGAAAGCTGTGCGTCCCCGGGCCTGTTCTTCGAGGTAAGCCCGACCGAGGGGATTGCCGAGGCCATGAATGCTCTCTTCGAGAAGATGATCTCGCAGCCGAAGATCATCAACTAGGACATACCCGATCCGGTTGACTGCGATGTGATCGAGCTCCACATACGCAGTCTTCGGACGACCAGAGCCCGCTGCCGAAAGGTGGCGGGCTTTCCCCCAATTGTTTAACCGGACCAATACCTACCGCGAGGCGACAACAGCACCCCGCAGTCCCGAGCTCCGCACTCCGAGCATCTGAGCCGCAAAGCCAGCCGGCGCACTGTCAGGCCGGGCCCGTAGATGGACGCGAGATCCTCAGCATCAAACCGTCTACTACCGCGGCACTGGTAGCACCAGGCAATGACATCGATGCGCATGTCGGCCAGTTCGGCCAGCGTGTTCGTCTGTTCCATGCCGGCAGAATAGGGCGGGCTTGGCAGGGGTGGATATGTCCTCCTGGGATGGGGAGCGTCATCAGCATTTACGGCTGTTTCATTTGGCGATACATCCCGCCCCTATCGTGAAAGAAGGCAGCCACAAGGCTCGGGCCGCCTTCCTTTTCCAGTAGGGTCTGGTCAATCTGGATGGAGGTCAGTCGGATCGCATTGGGTGCTGATCGATCAGCTTAGTGCTCTAAGACCCAGCAATCTTTGACCACGCCGTACAATGGATCGCCGAAGGTCTGGTTGTTACAGGCAACCTGATTTCTGGCCGCGACATAGACATACGCGCCCCTAGCCCCGTAGCGAACGCGTCGGGTTCCGCTGAAACGGCAAACATCGTTCTCCTTTGCGCAATGAACCCAGCGGTGCGAGCGCTCGTTTACCCATTTGAAGCAGGCCTTTCGGACACCGTACAAGGGATCGCCAAACGTATTGTTGCTGCAGTGCATTCTGCCGGCGCCGAAATAGTCCATGGCGAAGGTGCCCCTTGCGCCGTATCTCACATCTGTTCCTTGCTCCAAGTAGCAGTATCCGTTCTCGTCCGCGCATTTCACCCATTCCGCGCGCGCCTGATCCGGTGAGGCGAGGAAAGAAATCAGGAAAACAGTTATCGCTGAGAGGAAAATAGTCCCGATGCCGGAACTATAACTGAAAAAACGTTTCATCTGTTTCTCTCCGTTGTTATGAATCAAAACTGAAATGGCATTCTCCGAGATCGAATATTCTGATTTAACAAGATTGGCATATTTGTCCCAGTTTTCCAAGCTTGCATATTTCGTAGATGCATTCCGACCACCTCCAGCAAGTGTCTGGTTTTGCGAGAGTAGCCATGCTTTGGAATCTGCAGGACTATTTTGCCCTTAGCTTGTTGACGGAAGCGATTACCATACCAGTAAGGTTCTGGTTCGAGGTTGCTTATCCGGAAGCTCTTTCGGCGCGAGACACGCCTTCGGTGAAGCGAAGACTTCAATGTGCATGTCGGCCAGCTCTGCTAGCGTGTTCGTCTGTTTCATGCGGAAAGGATAAGACGCGCCTGGCAAGGGTGGATAACCCGCTTGTCCACAGATGCCGATTTTTGTGCACAGATCGGGAACAGGCTCCCCCGATTTTCCCCCACTAGTCCCCCACAAACTCCTTCTTGTTCTTGTATCGTTCCGTTTTTTACGGTGCGTTTCTACGAGGCAAAAGCACAAAAAAACGCTCTGTGATTGCTGTAAGTCAATGAATTTGCTTTGAAAACAATGGTGGGCGCGACAGGGATTGAACCTGTGACCCCTCCCGTGTGAAGGGAGTGCTCTCCCGCTGAGCTACGCGCCCGGTCGGTTGCGGCGCGTGCCGCTGTCCGGTGCCGCGCGGTATAAGGGGGGCACCGGCTTCAAGTCAAGGCGCTTTCGGCGCGGGCGCGCCGGTTTTGTCGCGCGGCGCGCCGGCGGCCTTCAGAAGGCGCCGCGCCAGCACCGGCGTCAGCTCGTCGAAATGTTCGATGATGATGGACGGCGCGAGGCTCGCCAGCGGTTCCGACGAATAGCCGAACTCCACGGCAACGACCGGCAGGCCGGCGGCTTTCGCCGTCGCGATGTCGGTATTGGTGTCGCCGATCATCAGCCCCGTGGCCCTGTCGCCGGCGGCGCGGCGGATCGTTTCGGTAAGGTGGCGGGGATCGGGCTTGCGGAAGGCGAAGGTGTCGGCGCCGGCGATCGCGGCGAAGCGGTGGGCAAGGCCGAGGCCTTCCAGCAGTTGCCGGGCCAGGCGCTCGTACTTGTTGGTGCAGATGGCGAGGGCGAAGCCGGCGTCCTCGAAGCGGCGCATGGCATCGAGCGCGCCGGGGAAGGGCAGCGAGCGGCCGGGCATGCGGCCGGTATAATGGTCGAGGAAGACGGCAAGCAGCCGTTCGCGCTCGGCTTCCGGCAGCGGCTTGCGATTCTGCGCGAAGGCACGTTCGATCATGGCGCGGCCGCCGTGGCCGGCATAGGCGCGCATGGCCGCCTGGTCGACCGGCGGCAGCCCGGCCGTGGCGATGGCGTGATCGAGCGCGTCGAGCAGATCCGGCGCGGTATCGACCAGCGTCCCATCCAGATCGAAGACGATGACGGCTTCCGTTTCCCTGTCAGGCATGTGCTGGCATTCCCCTCGCACGGGTATCGGTGATGGTTCCCTGCCGGCCTGCCTGCCATGGCCGGCGGCGGCCGCTCCAGTCTTTAAACGCGTTTGCTGCCGGGTCAAACGGTTCGCGTTGCCGGGAGGCCCGGTGGCACGGGCGCGCACGGCGTTCGCGCCGGGGGAGAAAGGCTTTGCCTTGATCGGCAAAAATGGTAGGTCAGCGGCGACGAAACCGGGAAGGCGGGAAGCAGGACGCGGATGGATGCGAGGACGCTGAAGATCGAGGCGGCGCGGGTGGCGCTCAGCCATGTCCATTCGGGCATGAAACTGGGCATCGGCACGGGGTCGACGGCGGAGGAGTTCGTGCGCCTTCTGGCGGCCGAGGTGGCCGGCGGCATGGAGATCATCGGCGTGCCGACATCGGAGCGGACCGCCGCGCTGTGCCGCGAACTTGGCGTGCCGCTGACGACGCTGGACGAGATGCCGCACCTCGACCTGACCATCGACGGGGCAGACGAGATCGACCCGGAACTGACGCTCGTCAAGGGCGGCGGCGGGGCGCTGCTGCGCGAGAAGATCGTGGCGGCGGCGTCCGACGCGATGATCGTCATCGCCGACGAGAGCAAGCTGGTCGATCCGCTGGGGCGGTTTCCGCTGCCCATTGAGGTGAACCGCTTCGGCCTCCAGGCGACCAAGCTGGCGGTCGAGACCGCGGCGCGCACGCTCGGGCTCGACGGCGCGATCGCGCTGCGCATGGCCGGCGACCAGGAATTCGTCACCGATGGCGGGCACCTGATCCTCGATGCATCTTTTGGCCGCATTCCCGATCCAAGAGCGCTTTCAACCGCCCTGCATGCCGTGCCCGGCGTGGTGGAGCACGGGCTTTTCATTGACATGGCCAGGCTGGCGGTCGTCGCCAGGGCCGGCGGCGTGGAGGAAATCACGCCGCGAACGAACCAACGGAGCTGATCCAGACATGAAACCTTTTCTCCTTTCCCGCCTCGTTCCGGTTGCCGCTGCCGCGGTTCTCTTCATGGCTCCCGTTTCCGCCGGCGCCCAGGACATCACCGATGCCCACCTGCAGGCCGCCCGGGACGCGATCAACGCGCTGCACGTGACCGACCAGTTCGACGCGGTCCTTCCCGGCACGGCGCAGCAGCTGCAGGGCCAGCTCGTGCAGAAGAACCCCGACATGGCCGACACGATCAACAAGGTCGTCGAGGAAAAAGTGATCGAGATGGTTTCGCGCCGCGCCGACCTGGAGAAGGAAATCGCGCAGGTCTATGCCCGTTCGTTCAGCGAACAGAACCTGAAGGACATTGCCGCCTTCTACCGGACCGAAGCCGGCAAGAAACTGCTCTCCGAGGGTCCGATCGCCACGCGCGAGATGATGAAGGCCGCGGAAATCTGGCAGCAGGGCGTGGCCCGCGACCTGGCGCAGAACGTCGGCGAGGAACTGGCCAAGGATGCGGCCGCGCAGGAGAAGCCGGCCGAAGGCGACCAGAAGGCCCAGTAAGGGCGGCTTCCGGCGCATCACGCAGACATGAACGGCCCGGTCCTTGCAGCCGGGCCTTTTCTTTGCGACATCGCTGACCATGTCCTGCCCAGGCGCATCCGCGCCAGCCATCCCGTGACTTCGAAAGGTATTGCCATGACCGCGTATGACTACGACCTCTTCGTGATCGGCGGAGGATCCGGCGGCGTGCGTGCCGGGCGCCTGGCCGCTTCGCTCGGCAAGCGGGTCGCGATCGCCGAGGAATACCGCTACGGCGGCACCTGCGTCATCCGGGGTTGCGTGCCCAAGAAGCTCTTCGTCTATGCCTCGCAATTCGCCGAGCACTTCGAGGATGCGGCCGGGTTCGGCTGGAGCGTCGGCGAAACGACTTTCGACTGGCCGACGCTGATCGCCAACAAGGACAAGGAGATCGCGCGGCTGGAGGGGCTCTACCGCAAGGGACTCGACAACGCCGGGGCGACCGTTCTCAACTGCCGCGCCGAACTGGTGGACGCACACACGGTCCGGCTCGTCGGCGAGGACCGGACGGTCACGGCGGACCAGATCCTGATCGCCGTCGGCGGGCGCGCCAACCCGCACAATGCGCTGCCCGGCCACGAGCTTTGCATCACGTCGAACGAGGCCTTCCACCTCGAGACCCTGCCGAAGGCGATCGTCATCGAGGGCGGCGGCTATATCGCGGTGGAATTCGCCAACATCTTCCACGGACTTGGGGTCGAGACGACACTGGTCTACCGCGGCAAGGAAATCCTGGGCCGCTTCGACATGGACATGCGCCGCGGCCTGCACGAGGCGATGGAGGCCAAGGGCATCCGGATCGTCTGTCACAACGTGATCCGCGAGGTCGCGCGCCGCGACGGCGGCGGGCTGACAGCGCATCTTTCCGGGGGCGAGACGCTTCAGGCCGACCAAATCATGCTGGCCATCGGCCGGGTGCCGAACACCGAGGGGCTGGGGCTGGACGCGGCAGGGGTGGAGACGGACCACGCCGGCGCCGTCGTCGTCGACGACTACCAGCGCACCAGCGTGGAGAACATCTGGGCGGTGGGCGATGTCACCAACAAGGTGCAACTGACGCCGGTGGCCATCCACGAGGCGATGTGCATCGTCGACACGCTGTACAAGGGACGTCCGACGAAGCCGGACCGCGACACGATTGCCACGGCGGTCTTCTCGCAGCCGGAGATCGGCACGGTGGGGCTGTCGGAAGACGAGGCGATGCACCGGTTCGAGGACCTGGAAATCTACCGCGCTTCCTTCCGGCCGATGCGGCACACGCTGTCCGGGCGGCAGGAGAAGATGATCATGAAGATCGTCGTCGACGGGGTGACCCGCCGGGTCCTGGGCTGCCATATCCTCGGGCCGGATGCCGGCGAACTGGCGCAGGTACTCGGCATCGCGGTCAAGGCGGGGCTGACGAAGGACGATTTCGATCGCACGATGGCGCTTCACCCGTCGGCGGCGGAAGAGCTGGTCACCATGTACCAGCCGAGCTGGCGGGTGAAGAACGGCCAACGGCTCGACTAGAACATTCCCGCCCGTCGTTGCGTTACTCCAATGCTCCATGGCGTTGTTGCTGCGCAATTCCGGACGCGAAACCGGCGTCCACTTTCGCTGGAATTGCCCGGGGGCGGTTGCGTGATTTCCGAATCGCTTCAATGGCCTGCCGGCGAACCTTCATGCCGCCGCGAAACGGTGCCATCTGTGGCGCTGTTCTCCGGTGGACCGGCGAGCCGCGTCTCCCGATCCTGAAAAAAAGCGCTCCGCGAGGGTCCCGCGGAGCGCGTTCATGCCGGGATTCCTACTTCGTGCAGTAGCGCCGTGGCCCGTGGTAGGGCTGGTAGGTGCAGTCCCGCGCCCTGAAGCTGCGATAGGCGCGCGCGCAAGCGCGGTAATTGCAGTAGGGCGGTTCGTCGTCGTCGTAATACCAGCCGGGAACCGGCACCGGGTACACCCAGTAAGGCGGCGGCGGCAGCCGGCGCCAGTGGCGCGGCGGGGGATAGCGCCAATGCCGCCTCGGCAGGCGCCGCCAGTGCCTCGGGGCGCGCTGCCTCAGGTCATAGTTCGGCCGCCTGTGCCAGTGGCGCGAACGCCGGTACGTGTGCCTGAACTCGCTGTTGCGGCCCTGGGCCAGCTGGATATCCGGTTTCGCGGTGGCCTGCTCCGGCAGGATGGTCGCGCCACCGGTTGCCAGTTTCGGGGGAGCGGCCACCGTATCGGCCGACGAGGCGGCCGCGGCCGGACCTGCCATGGTCGCGGCGACTGCGCAGAGCAGACCCACGGCGCCGGGGATGAAAAAGCGGAAAATTCTCTTCATCGTCTCTTCCTAACCTGTTTCATCGTCCGGACGTTTCCGTCCGGACCATCAACGTGGCCCATTGAGGCACCCGAGACCAGTCCCGTAATTGACGGATGTCAATCGGCCGGCCCGGCAGTGCGGTTGCGCCCGCGCCCGGCGACATGCATGCCGGGCAACGCCGCCCCGCACCGGAAGTTCCGGCATGCGGGGCGGGAAACACAACGCCCGGCCTATTTCGTGCACTGGCGGCGCGGACCGCGATAGGGCTGGAACGTGCAGTCGGACGCGCGGAAGGTGCGATAGGCGCGCTTGCAGGCGCGGACATCGCAGGACCGCTTCATCGGCCTGCGCTTGCCGGCCATCGCCGGCTTCCGGTTGTCGTGGCGCGGGGCCATGGATGGCGGCGGCACGGGCGCCCGCCGTCCCATCCGCGGGGTCTGAGGCACCAGCCAGGCGGGCGGCGTCGGCTGCATGCCAAACGGCGGCGGCGGGATGTACTGGGCCGGCAGAACCGCCGGGCCGGATGGCCGGACGGACGTGACTGCGTGCGTCGCGACCGACGCACCGCCCGCGGGGAGCGCCATGGCGGATGGGGCGGCCGCGATGGCCGCCAGGCACGACACGCCGGCGATCGCCGGCAGGATCGTGCGGAGCAGGGTCTTCATGATGTCCTCTCTGTTCCTTTGCCTGGCCGGGATGACGGGGGCAGGAACTCCGGCAGGTCCGGCGAGGCTAGCGGGACGCGGACAAGGGCACCTTGACGGGAATCAATTAAAAGTTGTTGCAATGCTAATTTAAGTTGTGCCACGCCGGGTGACGGATGCACAACCGCGTGCCGGGCCTGTCAGGCCGCGTGCTCCCGGCCGAAGCCGGGTCGTTTACCGGTTCCCAGCCAGGCCAGCACCGGCTGCCAGAGGGAGGTCCGGGCCTCCTCGCGAAAGAAGCCCATGTGGCCGATACGGCCGATCTTCACGTCCGCGGGGCGGATGACGTGGCGGTCGATCGGGGCGCGGGTGAATTTCGCCAGCAGGGCATCCAGCGCACGCTCTGTTGTCCACGGGTCGTCGGTGAAGCCAAGGGCCAGCGTCGGCGTATCCACAAGGGCCATGCGGCGGGCTTCGGGGACGGCGGGATCGGAAAACAGGTAATCCCGCTGGCGGGTGAAGCGTGCCCAGTCGGCCAGGATCGAGGCCGGCACCTGCTGGCCAAGGCCAAGCCAGCCCGGCGCGTGGCCCAGCAGGGCCGACAGCGGGCGGGCGGCCAGGTCCATCCAGGCGGTGAGCTTCCAGCGCTCGTCGGTGTGGCCGCGCCAGCCATGGCCGGACGCCACCAGGACCTGGCGGGCAAAGAGCGGGTGAAGGCCGGAGAGGGAGAGGGCGATGCCACCGATGGACTGGCCGATGGCGGTCATCGGCCGCACCGGATCGATCGCGCGCAGTGCGCGGGCCGCGGCGGCAAAGTCCTGGACCGCCCAGTCCTTCATGTTGAGCCGCGTGGCCCAACCGGCCGGCCTGTTGGAGCCGGCAATGCCGCGATAATCATAGGTCATGACGGCGCGGAAGCCCGAAAGGCAGGCCGTCCGGGCGAAGCGGTCGTAGAAGCGGCGCGATACGGCGGTGGCGGAGGACACCAGCAGGAGCGGGCCGGGCGCAACGCGGTTCTCGTAGAGCGTCGCGGCCAGCGGATAGCCGTCGCGCGCCTCCAGGGCGAGATCCCGGACCTCAACGATGTCCGCCACGACATCGAGGCAGGATGCTGCGACGGGGGCGATGCCGGGAAGGTGATCGGGTCTCTGGTTCATCGAGTGATGCTAACATCCCGTGCCCGGTTCAATCCGTGACCGAATTCACATAGAAACGGTGATGCAGCATCGGGAAGGACGATTTCGCATGGATGCCGGTCTCATCGCCTGGTTCGGATATGGCTCGCTGGTCAACCGGGCGACGATCGGCTGGGCTTACGAAGGTGCCTGGCCCGCGCGGCTGTCCGGCTGGCGGCGCCACTGGCGGCCGCGGCCCGACATGCCGGGATTCCCGGCCGCGCTGCTGACGGTCTCGGCGGACCCGGAGGCCGGCTGCGACGGGCTTTTGGTTCTCGACCGGGTGGAAAACCTCCCGGCGCTGGACAGGCGCGAGGGGCGCTATCACCGGCGGCTGGTGGACCGGGCCGCGCTGTCCGGCGTGGAGGTGCTGCCGGCAACTTGCCCGGTCTACGTCTACGAGGCGATGGACCATCTGCCGGTGCACCGCGACCCGCCACGCATCCTCCGGTCCTATCTCGACGTGGTCATGAAAGGCTTCCTCGATGAGCACGGGCCGGACGGGCTGGAGCGGTTCCTGCAGGAAACCTTCCGGTTCGACATGCCGATCCACGAGGACCGCGCCGCGCCGGTCTATCCGCGCCATGTTCCGGCCAGCGCCGAGGAGCGGGACCTGTTCGACCGGCTGACGGCTTCAATTCAGGTAGAATGAATAATCTATTCAGAACAAATTACAGCTTGAATTTTTAATTCACGGGTGCTTTAAGGTCTCCGACTGAACGGAAAGAGGCAGCAGACCCGTGGATATCCCGACCCTGACAGGACGCCAGATCAAGTTCATCCGCTCCATGCTCGACCTGTCGCAGGCCGAACTGGCGGCGAAGGCGGGTGTTTCCCAACCGACGATCTACCGCATGGAAATGGACCCCAACCGGGTTCACGAATCCATCGCGGTGATGAAGATCAAGTCGCTGGCCGACGAAAACCTGCTGATGGTGCCCGACCACGGGGCCTTTTCCGGACAGCCGATCTTTGCGAGCCCTGCGCCGAGCAGCCAGGCACAGCCAAACCCGATGAAGACAGGTGCGACCATGAGCGAAAACTGGACCCCGGATTCCTGGAGAAGCAAACCGATCCTGCAGGTGCCGGACTACCCGGACCCGGCAGCGCTGGACGAGGTCGAGGGGCGCTTGCGCACCTATCCGCCGCTGGTCTTTGCCGGAGAGGCGAGGGCGCTGAAGAAACGCCTGGCCGCCGTGGCCGAGGGCAAGGCCTTCCTGTTGCAGGGCGGCGATTGCGCCGAGAGCTTCGCCGAGCACGGCGCCGACAATATCCGCGACTTCTTCCGCGCCTTCCTGCAGATGGCCGTGGTGCTGACCTTCGCCGGTTCCAAGCCGGTGGTGAAGGTTGGCCGCATCGCCGGGCAGTTCGCCAAGCCGCGCTCTTCCGACAACGAGACGAAGGACGGCAAGACGCTGCCCTCCTACCGCGGCGACATCATCAACGGCATCGACTTCGACGACGCCTCGCGCATTCCCGATCCGCAGCGCCAGGCAATGGCCTACCGGCAGTCGGCGGCGACGCTGAACCTGTTGCGCGCCTTCGCGCAGGGCGGTTTCGCCAGCCTGGACAACGTGCACCGCTGGATGCTCGGCTTCGTCTCCGACAGCCCGCAGCGCAACCGCTACGAGGCGCTTTCGGCCCGCATCACCGAGACGATCGACTTCATGCGCGCCATCGGCATCACCGCGGACAATCACCGCAGCCTTTCGGAAACCGAGTTCTACACCAGCCACGAGGCGCTGCTGCTCGGCTACGAGGAAGCGCTGACGCGCGTCGATTCCACGTCCGGCAACTGGTACGCGACCTCCGGCCACATGCTGTGGATCGGCGACCGGACCCGCCAGCCCGACCATGCGCACGTGGAATACTGCCGCGGCGTGGAAAACCCGATCGGCCTGAAGTGCGGTCCGTCGATGGATCCCGACGGCCTGCTGAACCTGATCGACATCCTGAACCCGAACAACGAGGCCGGACGGCTGACGCTGATCGCCCGTTTCGGATCCGACAAGGTGGGCGAGCACCTGCCGAAGCTGGTTCGCGCGGTGGAGCGGGAAGGGCGCAAGGTCGTCTGGTCGTGCGACCCGATGCACGGCAACACGATTTCGGCGGGCGGCTACAAGACGCGGCCGTTCGAACGCGTGCTGAAGGAAGTGGAAGGCTTCTTCGACGTGCACCAGGCCGAGGGCACCCATGCCGGCGGCGTGCATATCGAGATGACCGGCAAGAACGTGACCGAGTGCACCGGCGGCGCCCGCGCGATCTCGGCCGACGATCTGTCCGACCGTTACCACACTCATTGCGACCCGCGGCTGAACGCCGAGCAGTCGCTGGAACTGGCCTTCCTGATCGCCGAGCGGCTCAAGCGCGACCGGGCACCGGCCGACCAGATGGCCGCCGAATAGGCCGTCCGCGGGGCGATCCGTCCTCCCGTCAACCGTCCGGCGTTTCCCTGGCGCCGGGCGGTTTTTCGTTTGCGCCCGGTCCGCGCTGTGGCAGTCTCGCGTCCGGTCTGGCTGGAGCGGAATCATGACGGAAACGAGAAGGGGCGGATGCCTGTGCGGCGCGGTCCGGTTCACGACCCGCGGGGTGCTGCGCGGCGTGGTCTATTGCCATTGTTCGCAGTGCCGCAAGCAGACCGGGCACTATTTCGCCGCGACGAACGTCGAGGATGACCGGCTTGCCATCGAGGGCGGAGAGGCGGTCACCTGGTACGCCGCCAGTCCCGGCGCGCGGCGCGGATTTTGCGGCACGTGCGGCTCGGCACTGTTCTGGAAGGCGGACGGATCGGAGCGGACCTCGATCCTGGCCGGCGCCTTCGACACGCCGTCGGGCCTGGAAGCCGAACGGCACATTTTCGTGGCGGACAAGGGCGACTATTACGACATCGCCGACGGCCTGCCGCAGGACGAGGGGTTCGACGACATGAAGCCGGAACGGCGCTGATCGCACCGCCGTTCAAAATTGATGAACGATAAGTCTTCGATTGTTCGCTCGCACGGTGGCCTTGGCGGGATTATCTGAGGGGCAAAGGAGCACTGCCATGTCAGCCATGCCAAGCATTTTCGTATCCCACGGCGGACCCAACGTCGTCATCGAGGACACGCCGGCCCGCGACTTCCTGAAGAGCCTGCATGCCCGTTTCCCCGAGACCAGGGCCATCGTGATCGTCTCGGCGCATTTCGAAACCGACGGACCGGTCGTCGTGACCGACCCGGCCCCCGAGATGATCTATGATTTCGGCGGGTTCCCGCAGGAACTCTACGAGATGGTCTACCCGGCGCCGGGCGAGCCGGACCTGGCGATGCGGGTGGCGCACATGCTCAACGATGCCGGGCTGACGCCGCGCATCGCGCCCAAGCGCGGCTTCGACCACGGGGTCTGGAACACGCTGATCCTCGGCTTCCCCGAGGCCGACATCCCGGTGGTCATGGTGTCCATCGATCCGCGCCGTGATGCCACTTATCACTACAAACTCGGCCAGGCGCTGGCGCCGCTGCGCGAGGAAGGCGTGCTGCTGATCGGCTCCGGCCACATGACGCACAACCTGCGGGTCGTGATGGGGCACATGCGGCGCGGCGCGGCGCTGGACCCGGACTATCCGCCGAAGGTGAAGGCATTCACCGGCTGGTTCGCCGACCGCTTCGCCGAGGGCGACCGCGACGCCATTCTCGCCTGGGCCGACAAGGCGCCCTACGTGGCGGAGAACCATCCGACCGACGAACACCTGATGCCGCTGTTCTTCGCCTATGGCGCAGCCGGCGAGAACCCGGTGGCCGAACGGGCCTGCGACTACATGCAATATGGCATGTTTGCCTGGGACAGCTGGATTTTCCGCTGACACGGAGAGCGCTGTCGCCCAATATCTCCCCCGACCGAATCAGGCCGGGGGACAGGATGGAAAGACTCTGGAAGGCGCTGTTGAATTCATTCCGGGCGTTCCGGCGCCTGTCCACCTCGGAAAAGGCGGTGCAGCAGGAACTCGGCCTGCTGATCGTCGCCCTGCCGGTCGCCTGGTTCATCGCCGACAACTGGGACACCTATTTCCTGCTCGTCCTCTCCGTGGTCTTCCTGATCGTGGTGGAAGTGCTGAACACGGCGGTGGAGGCGACCTGCAACGCGATCACCCGCGAGTTCGACAAGGACATCCAGCTTGCCAAGGATTCCGGCTCGCTGGCAGTGCTGCTGACGATCATCATCGTCGTCAGCATCTGGATCGTCACCATCTACGACGTGTTCGTGACCAAAGCGGCTTGAAACCGCGGCCGGCCGCTGCATCTTTGCATGGCGGGGCCTGACGAACCGGGAGAGCGCCATGCGCGGTGACGAAAAAGCGACCAAGCCTGCCATTACCCAGGCGATGATCGATGCCTATGACGACTACACACACCTGACGCTGGACCGGCGCGGCTTCATGAAGACGCTGACGCGGCTGGCCGGCTCGGGGGCGGCTGCCGCCTCGATCGCGTCCCTGCTGGCCGCGAACCGCGCCCAGGCGGCGATGGTAGCGCCCGACGACGGTCGAATCTCCGGCGCCGATGTTCCCTGGCTTGCCGGCGACATCGAGATGCGCGGCTATCTCGTCACTCCCGCCGATGCGCAGGGACCGCTGGCCGGCGTCATCGTGATCCACGAGAACCGGGGGCTCAACGAGCACATCCGCGACGTCGCGCGGCGGCTGGCGCTGGAAGGCTTCGCGGCTTTCGCACCGGATTTCCTGTCGGCCGATGGCGGCACGCCGGAGGACGAGGACAAGGCGCGGAGCATGATCGGCGCGCTGGACGGGGCGCAGACCACCGCGCGCGCCGTCGCCGCGGCCGGATGGCTGTCCGCCCACGATGCGACGAGCGGCGCCGTCGGAGCGGTCGGCTTCTGCTGGGGCGGCGGGCTGGCCAACCAGATGGCCGTTGCCGCGCCGGAGGAGCTCAAGGCCGTGGTGGCCTATTACGGACGCCAGCCGGACCCGGCCGACGTTTCTTGGATCAGCGCCCCGCTCATGCTTCACTATGCCGGGCTCGACGAACGGATCAACGCCGGAATCGACGCCTATCGTGCGGCGCTGGAGGCCGAGGGCAAGGATTTCACCATCCACGTCTACGACGGCGTGAACCACGCCTTCAACAACGACACGTCGGCGGCGCGTTACGACGCCACGGCCGCACGGCTGGCCTGGGAGCGGACCGTGACCTTTTTCAAGGACAAGCTTGCGGGATGATGACGGACGAGACGCTGGAGACCCGTCCGGGCCTGCCCGAGGACCTGTCATCCCTGATCCGTCGCTATCCGCGCGACGTCTGGCAGGAACACCGCAACCTCGGCGGGATGGCGCAGTTCTGGCTGGAGCGGCACGCGATGTTCCGGGACCTCGGATCCAAGCTGCAGAAGGCGGTCGGCGACTGGCGGGAAAGCCGGATCGAATCAGCCGCTTTCGTGCAGTTCTTCGTGCCGCGCCTGAATTTTTTCCTTGGCCAGCTCGAAGGCCATCACCAGATCGAGGACCATCACTACTTCCCGGTCTTCCGCCGCGCCGAGCCGGGACTGGCGCGCGGGTTCGACATTCTCGACCGCGACCACCACGTCATCCACGCGGCGCTGGAGAGCAACGCGGCAGCGGCCAACGCGCTGTTGCAGGCGATGCAGGCGGGCGGGGACGCGATGCTGCGGGCCGGCGATGTCTACGCCGGCGAAACGGATCGCCTGGTCGCCATGCTGATGCGCCATCTCGACGACGAAGAAGACCTGATCGTGCCGGTGATCCTGGACCAGGGCGAGCGCTCGCTCGGGCTTGGCTGAGCCGGTGCGGCGGCGAGGGCACAAGCCGGATTGCCTA
Source organism: Zhengella mangrovi (assembly GCF_002727065.1). Lineage (GTDB taxonomy): Bacteria > Pseudomonadota > Alphaproteobacteria > Rhizobiales > Rhizobiaceae > Zhengella > Zhengella mangrovi. The sequence goes on from NZ_PDVP01000007.1 coordinate 61,256, forward strand.
TCGGGTTGTGTCGGGCTAAGCCTTTCGCCATGACCGACGCTCCTGACACACTCCGCATCGCTGTCGCCCAGCTCAACCCGACCGTTGGCGACATTTCCGGCAACCTCGCCCTGGCGCGCGAGGCGCGGGCGGATGCGCGGCGCCACGGCGCCGACCTGGTGCTGTTCCCGGAACTCTTCATCGCCGGCTACCCGCCGGAAGACCTGGTGCTGAAACCGGCCTTCGTGGAGGCCTGCGAGCGGGCCATGCGCGAGTTCGCGGCCGATACCGGGGACGGCGGGCCGGGCGTGGTGATCGGCCTGCCGCTGCGGCGCGAGACGGGCCTGCACAACTCCGTCGTCCTGCTCGACGGCGGCGAGGTGAAGGCCGAGCGGCACAAGGTGGACCTGCCCAATTACGGCGAGTTCGACGAGAAGCGCGTCTTCCAGCCGGGCCCGATGCCGGGGCCGGTCAACTTCCGCGGCGTGCGCATCGGCCTGCCGGTGTGCGAGGACATCTGGGGCGAGCTCGGCGTCTGCGAGACGCTGGCGGAAAGCGGGGCGGAAATCCTGCTCGTGCCCAACGGTTCGCCCTATTACCGGGGCAAGGTGGACGTGCGCCAGCAGGTGGTGATCCGCCAGGTCATCGAGAGCGGGCTGCCCATCCTCTATGCCAATTTCTGCGGCGGGCAGGACGAACTGGTGTTCGACGGCGCGAGCTTCGGCATCCAGGCCGACAGGTCGCTGGCCTTCCAGATGAGCCAGTTCGAGGCGCAGGTCATGGTGACGACCTGGAAGCGCGAGGAGACGGGCTGGCACTGCGACCGCGGGCCGATGTCGCGCATTCCCGACCGCGACGAGGCGGACTACCGCGCCTGCATGCTGGGCCTGCGCGACTACGTGAACAAGAACGGCTTCAAGAACGTGGTTCTGGGGCTTTCCGGTGGCATCGATTCGGCGATCTGCGCGGCCCTGGCCGTGGATGCGCTGGGCGAGGAGCGGGTGCGCTGCGTGATGCTGCCCTACCGGTACACATCGGAGGAATCCTTCTCCGACGCGGAGGCCTGCGCGCGCGCGCTCGGCTGCCACTACGACATCGTGCCCATCGAGGCGCCGGTGCAGGGCTTCCTGGCCTCGCTGGCGGAGATGTTCGAGGGAACCGGCGAGGGCATCACGGAAGAAAACCTGCAGAGCCGGGCGCGCGGGACCATCCTGATGGCGATCTCCAACAAGTTCGGCTCGATGGTCGTGACGACCGGCAACAAGAGCGAAATGAGCGTCGGCTATGCGACGCTCTACGGCGACATGAACGGCGGGTTCAACCCGATCAAGGACCTCTACAAGATGCAGGTCTACGCGCTGTCGCGCTGGCGCAACAGCCACGTGCCACCGACCGCGCTGGGGCCGACCGGCATGGTGATCCCGCAGAACATCATCGACAAGGCGCCGTCGGCCGAACTGAGACCCGACCAGAAGGACGAGGATTCGCTGCCGCCCTATCCGGTGCTCGACGATATCCTGGAATGCCTGGTGGAGCACGAGATGGCGGTGGACGACATCGTGGCGCGCGGACACGACCGGGCGCTTGTCCACCGGATCGAGCACCTGCTCTACATCGCCGAATACAAGCGGCGGCAATCGGCGCCCGGCGTGAAGATCACGCGCAAGAACTTCGGCCGTGACCGGCGCTACCCGATCACCAACCGCTTCCGCGATCGGAGCTGAGCCGGCGGCTTTTTGAGCATCCCCGCAATTCCGGACGCGAAACCGGTGCCCACTTTCGCTGGTATTGGCTTTTCCTTTGCCGCAATTCCGGACCCGAAACCGGTGCCCACTTTCGCCGGTATTGCTCTAACTTTCCTTCAACCAGATGCGCGCGGCGGCATGCATGATGGTGAGCACGGCAAGCGTGCCGGCGAAGAGCAGCCAGTGCCGGCGCCCGGGCGACGGGACCAGCCCGGCCCAGGTGGTGCCGCTCGCCCTGAAGGCCAGCGAGAGGACGTGCGGCGCAGCCACGAGCGCGATCGAATAGAGGGTGAGCACCCATTGCCGGGTGCGCGCATCGTCGATGTGCCGGACGTCTTCGATCCTGCCGGTCGCCAGCATGCGGATATCGGCCATGACCATGCGCATGTCCGACATGCTCTCCATGAACCCGGAAACCATGGAGACGAGGCCGACGCCAAGCGCCGCCAGGACCAGCCCCAAAGACCAGGGAACCCAGCTCGCGGCCTTTTCGCCGTCAAGCGGAATGCGCGAGGCAAGAAGGGCCACAAGGACAACGTAGACCACGAGGAACATGAGCAGATCCCGCAACGACGACTGCCGTCCATATTCGCTGCATTTTCGAATTAGGCAATTGGCCCCCCCTGGTCGTCGCGGCCGTCGCGCGTACCATCCCGGTGGCCTTTTTCCGAAGCGACTGAAATCCCAAGGCTTTGTTTACCAGTTCGCTGAACGTGTAATTCACGTCTCACTGTATAAGCTTATACGTGAATGTTAATTGGTTAGCGGCGGACGGTCAGGGATCATGGCAGAGCAGAAAGCCTATCGCGGCATCTACATGGCCGCGTTCGCCATCGTCTTCGGTTTCGTCGCGGCCACGATTTTCGTCGTCGACCTCGCCTCGCGGGAAGCCGACCGGTTTTCGCTTGAATCGCAGGTGCGGATGGTGCGGCTCGAGTTCGAGCGGGCCCGCGACCTGGCTTTGCGGGAGCAGGCGGAAATTTCCAACTGGGACAAGGCGGTCGATGCGCTGGTGAAGAAGCCGACGCCCGACGCCGCGTTCGTCCGTGACGAGATGGCCGGCTGGATCGGCGAGGATTTCGGGTTTTCGCGCATTGCCGTCGTCACGCCGCGCGGTGACCTCGACACGCTGATCCGTGACAACCAGGTGCTTCCGGATGCGCGCGGGTCCCTCATGGTGGACGAGAACCTCGATCTCCTGCACGAAGCGCTGACGCTTTTCACCATGCGGCGGGTGCGCGCCGGCAAGGGCTGGTACGTTCCCGACGAACCCGGGAAAACGTCGCCGGCCATCCATGCCAGTGCATGGCGGATGATCGACGGCATTCCGGGCCTCGTGACCGCGCAGGTGATCACGCCGGAGCAGGCGGATCTCGCCATTCGCGACGGGCAGGTCCGGGTTCTCATGGCTTTCAAACCGCTTACCGCCCCGGTTCTTGCCGCCGTCAGCCGTCGTCTGGACGTTGCCGATGCGCAGGTGCTGCCGCTCGGGGCAGGGGCCATGGCATGGCCCAACACGGCGCTCGCCGACGATGTCCGCCCGGATTCGCTGGCCTTTGCCTGGCGGCCCCATGCGCCGCGGCCCGCCATCATCGCGAACACCGCGCCCGCCGCCGTGGTGCTGCTGGTGTTCATCGCCGTGACCACCGGCTTCCTGGTGCGCCGGCATGCCGCCACCGTCCGGGCGCTGGCCGACAGCGAGAGCCGCAACCGCTTCCTGGCCGAACACGATCCGCTGACGGGGCTGGCCAACCGCGCCTGTCTCGATGCCCGCGTCGCGGCACTGATCGGCGAGGACAAGACCTTCGCCATTGCCTGCATCGACCTGGACCGGTTCAAGGCGATCAACGACACCCGCGGCCACGAAGCCGGGGACGCGGTGCTTTGCGAAGTGGCGCGGCGTTTCGCCGACTGTGTCGAGCCCAACGGCTACGTGGCGCGCATCGGCGGCGACGAATTCATCGCGGTCATCACCGCGGGCACGAGCCCGGAGGAACTGGCCTGGATGGGCGACATGCTGGTCGACCGGGCCTGCGACCCGATCGCCTATGGCGGCGAGACGCTGCGGATCGGCGCCAGTGTCGGCGTCGCGGTCTTCCCGGACCATGGCCGCTCGCGCCGCGACCTTGTGGCGACGGCGGACGCGGCCCTCTACCGGGCCAAGGATTCGGGCCGCGGACGGGTGATGCTGGCCAGCCTGCTGGCCGCCTGAAGATATTTCCCGGAGGCTTCTTTTCGCGCTATCGCGACGGACTGACGCAGGCTATAGCGGGGCCATGGACCTCCTTCTGTTTCTCCGCCGCAATGGCCGCTGGATTGGCGGCTGCTTCCTGCTCACCTTCTTTTCCTCCTTCGGCCAGACCTTCTTCATCTCGCTCTCGGCGGGCGAGATCCGGCGGGAATATGGCTTGAGCAACGGCGGGTTCGGTACGCTCTACATGGGCGCGACGCTGGCCAGCGCCCTGACGCTGCCCTGGCTCGGGCGCCTGGTGGACCGGTTCGGACCGGCGCAGGTGGCGCTGATCATCATGCCGGCGCTGGCGGCCGCCGCTCTTGGCATGGCCTTCTCCACCCATATCGCGCTGCTGTTCGTGACGATCTACATGCTGCGCCTGTTCGGGCAGGGCATGATGACCCAGAACGCGCTGACCGCGGCCGGACGCTGGTATGCCGCCAACCGGGGGCGGGCGGTGTCGCTGGTCAGCCTCGGCCATAATGCCGGCGAGGCGATCTTCCCCTACCTGTTCGTGGCGGTGGCCGGGATCATCGGATGGCGCATGAGCTGGGTGGCCGCGGCGGTTTTCCTGGTTCTCGTCGGGCTGCCAGCGATTTATGCGCTGGTGCGCGTGGAGCGCCAGCCGCAATCGTCCGACCCCGTCGTCCGGCGGCCGCCGGTGCGCGACTGGACGCGCACGGAAGTGCTGCGCGACCCGTTCTTCTGGCTGCTGCTGACCGGGGTCCTGGCGCCGCCGTTCATCGGCACGACGGTGTTCTTCCACCAGGTCTACCTCGTGGAACTGCGCGGCTGGGCGCTGACCGAATTCGCGGCGTCCTTCGCGGTGATGTCGGGCATGGTGATCGTCTTCTCGCTGATCTGCGGCGCGCTGATCGACCGCTTCTCGGCGGTCTCGGTGCTGCCGACCTTCCTGCTGCCGCTGGCCGGCGCCTGTTTCGTCCTCGGGGCCTTCGACGGCATCTGGAGCGCCTTTGCCTTCATGGCGCTGCTCGGCATCTCCTACGGCTTCTCCGCCACGCTGTTCGGGGCGCTGTGGCCGGAAATCTACGGGCTGAAACACCTCGGCGCGGTGCGGTCCGTCATCGTCGCCTTCATGGTGTTTTCCACGGCCATGGGGCCGGGCGTGACCGGCTTCCTGATCGACCAGGGCGTGTCCTACCCGGCGCAGATCATGGTCATGGGCGCCTATTGCCTGCTTGCCGCCGCCGTGCTGACGGTGATTTCACGGCGGCTCAAGGCGCGCATCGAGGCTGGCCCTTGATCTCGGCGGGTCGCGGGGTTAGGCCCTTCGCCGACCCGATTTTCTCGTCCAGGTGCATCTGACATGACCGTTACCGTGCGTTTCGCCCCGTCGCCGACCGGCTTCATCCACATCGGCAATGCACGCACCGCGCTCTTCAACTGGCTGTTCGCGCAGCAGCGGAACGGCCGGTTCATCCTGCGGTTCGACGATACCGATACCGCGCGGTCGGAGCAGCGGTTCGCCGACCAGATCGAGGCGGACCTCGCCTGGCTCGGCATCCGGCCCGACGCGGTCGAGCGGCAATCGGAACGCTCGGTGGCCCATGACGCGGCCGCGGAGACGCTGAAGGCGGCCGGCCTTCTCTATCCCTGCTACGAGACGGCGGAGGAACTGGAGCGCCGCCGCAAGATCCGGCTGTCGCGCCGCCTGCCGCCCGTCTATGGCCGCGAGGCGCTGAAGCTGACGGCCGACGAGACGGCGGCGTTCGAGGCCGAGGGCCGCAAGCCGCACTGGCGGTTCCTGCTGCCCAACCACGACGGCGACCCGTTCCGTACCCGGCGCAGCGAGGTGCACTGGGACGACGTGATCCGCGGTCCGCAGACCGTCGACCTGGCATCCATGTCCGACCCGGTTCTCGTGCGCGAGGACGGCAGCTATCTCTACACGCTGCCGTCGGTGGCCGACGACATCGCCATGGGCGTGACCCATGTGATCCGCGGCGACGACCACGTCACCAATACCGGTGCGCAGATCGCGCTGTTCGAGGCGCTCGGCGGCCAAGCGCCGGCCTTCGGCCATCACAACCTGCTGACCACGGCCAGCGGCGAGGGCCTGTCCAAGCGCAGCGGCGCGCTCTCGGTGCACCAGCTGGCGCAGGCCGGCTACGAGCCGATGTCCGTGGCGTCGCTTGCCGTGCTGATCGGCACGTCGGAGGCCGTGCGGGCGGTGCCGGACATGGACACCCTGGCGCGCGATTTCGTTGCCGCCAGCGCCTCGAAATCGGCGGCGAAGTTCGATCCATCCGAGCTCGATACGCTCAACGCGGCGCTGGTGCACGAGATGGACTTTGCCGCCGTGCGCGACCGCCTTGCCGCCATCGGCGTCGGCGGCGAGAAGGCGGAGGCGTTCTGGCTGGCCGTGCGCGGCAACATCACCCGCGTGCCGGAGGCGGGCGCCTGGTGGGCCATCGTGACGGAAGGGCCGGACACGGCCGAGACCGTGGAGGCGGATGACCTCGATTTCGTCCGCGCGGCCTTCGACCTGCTGCCTCCCGATCCCTGGGACGGCACGACCTGGAAGACCTGGACCGAGGCGGTCAAGCAGGCCAGCGGGCGCAAGGGCCGCGGCCTTTTCATGCCGCTCCGGATCGCGATTACCGGACGGCGTTCCGGCCCGGAGCTTTCAGATCTAATGCCTCTTCTGGGTCGGGCAGAAACGCTGGCCCGACGACCCTGATCTTGCGTTCGCCGTCGCCGGCGGCGCTGGCCGGCGTCTTGTCGAGAAACGTCTTCAGCCTGGCAAGCGACAGGCCGCCGGCGACATTGGCCGCGGTTTCGGGGTCGGCGGCCGGATCGGGCCGGGCAGCGGGAAGCGGGATCACCGGTTCTGCCGGCGGCGCTACGTCATCCTTCGGCGTGTCCCCGCCGATCACCGCGTAATTCCGGGGCGCGGCATTGCAGGTGCAGCCCTGCGGCGTGCTGAACTTCGGATCGCGGTAGGCAAAGGCGGTCGGAAGCGCGGTATAGGGTTCGCCGGTCAGCGAGACCATGTCTTCCGATTCCTCGCCGAGGGTGCGATGGGCAAACAGGCGGACCTCCGTGCCAGGGCACATCGACTGGCAGGCTTCCTCGTCGCGGCCGAAGAATTCGGGCGTCGTGGAAAAGGACATCGGGAAATAGTAGCCGTCGCAGGTGCGCACACACAGGGTGCGGTAGGTGCCGTTGGCAAAGCCGTAACCGGCGCCGGGATTGATGACGATGACGTTGCGGTTCCCGGAGGGTTCGGCGCCGTCCTCGCGGTCCAGCAGGCGGCGGCGCAGATCCATGTCCTGGCGCGCGGTGTCGATCGGGTCGGGCAGGCGGCGCACGACCTGTTTCTTCGGCGCCTCGCGGCAGCGGTTGGCCCTGATGCCGGCCATGATGCGGCGGCGTTCCGCGCTGGTGTCGAAGCCGCCGGCAGAGGCCTGGTCGAGCCGGTCTTGGAGTTCGTCGAGGTTGTCGCGCATGTCGAGGATGGCTTCGCGGATGCGGTCGCACTGGCGGCTGTCCTCGCGCCAGGCGGAAAACACCGACCCGGAACAGCCGATCTGGCGCGCGCGCTGCTTGGCGATCTGCAATTGCCGCCGCTGTTCGACGAGGGCGTTGCGATAGCGCCGGATCAGCGCGGGATTTCGCGACGGGCCGTCAGGCAGGCCGGCGAGGCGGGCTTCCAGCCGGCGGCACAGTGCCCCGGTGTCCGCGGCCGCCGGGGCGACCGGCGCCAGCACGGCCCAGGCGCCCAGCAGGGCCAGCGCGGAAAATCCGGATCTGGAAATACGCTCGGGCACGCGCCAATCTCCTGGAGCATCTCGGCCAATCGTTGCCCGGCCATCCTGACCGGGCAAGGTTAACCGCTGCTTTCAGACTTGCCGCGAAATGGGGCCAAAACTGGTCCTGGGACCTATTCCGCCGCCTCCGCGGCAAGCCGGGCCGGGTGCGATGCCTCGACGACCGACAGCGCGGTCATGTTGACGACGCCGCGCGAGGTGACCGACGGCGTGAGGATATGGGCCGGCTTGGCCGTTCCCAGCAGGATCGGCCCCACGTGCAGGGCATCCATCATCGTCTTGACCGTGGTCAGGGTGATGTTGGCGGAATCGAGGTGCGGGAAGACCAGCAGGTTGGCTTCGCCGGTCAGTGTCGAGTGCGGGTAGACGCGCCTGCGCAAGACTTCCGACAGGGCACTGTCGCCATGCATCTCGCCGTCTGCTTCGAGGTCGGGCGCAATCCGGCGCAGGATCTCGGCTGCCTTGCGCATCTTCTGGGCGGTGGAGGTGTCGCGGGATCCGAAATCGGAGTGCGACAGCAGGGCGGCCTTGGGCTCGATGCCGAAGCGGCGGATTTCCTCGGCAGCCAGCAGCGTCATTTCCGCCACTTCGTCGCATGTCGGGTCGACGGTGACATAGGTGTCGGTGAAGAAGGTGACGCCGCGCTGAGAAATCAGCATGGAGAGGGCGGAATAGTCGGCGACGCCCTCGCGCAGGCCGATGATGGAGCGGACCTGGCGCAGGTGCCGCTCGAAGCGGCCTTCCAGCCCGCAGATCATGGCGTCCGCCTCGTCGCGGGCCAGCGCCAGGCAGGCGATCACCGTGTTGTTGGTGCGTACCAGGGTCCTGGCCGCTTCCACCGTGACGCCCTGGCGGCCGGTGCGGGCGATCAGTTCGTTGACGTAGTCGCGATAGCGCGGATCGTCCTCCGGGTTGACCAGTTCGAAGTCCGTGCCCGGGCGGATCTTGAGGCCGAACCGGGCGAGCCGGGTCTCGATGACCTGCGGACGGCCGATCAGGATGGGCGTGGCGATGCCTTCCTCCAGCACCACCTGGGCGGCGCGCAGGACGCGCTCGTCCTCGCCCTCGGCGAAGATGACCCGCTTGGCGGAAGCCTTCTTGGCCGCCGAGAACACCGGCTTCATCACCAGTCCGGACCGGAAGACAAAGCGGTTCAGCTTGTCGACATAGGCGTCCATGTCCTCGATCGGCCGGGCCGCGACACCGGTTTCCGCGGCGGCCTTGGCCACGGCCGGGGCGATCCGCAGGATCAGGCGCGGATCGAACGGCGAGGGGATGAGGAAATCCGGTCCGAAGGTCGGCGTGTCGCCGGTATAGGCGCGGGCGGCGACGTCGGAGACTTCCTCGCGGGCCAGCGCGGCGATGGCGCGCACGGCGGCGAGCTTCATTTCCTCGTTGATGGCGCGGGCGCCGCAGTCCAGCGCGCCGCGGAACATGTAGGGAAAGCACAGGACATTGTTGACCTGGTTGGGGAAGTCTGACCGGCCGGTGCAGATCATGGCATCGGGACGGGCTTCGCGGGCCTTGTCCGGCATGATTTCGGGCACCGGGTTGGCCAGCGCGAGGATGAGCGGGCGCTCGGCCATGTCCTCCAGGAAGTGGGGCTTCAGCACGCCGGCGGCGGAGAGGCCGAGGAAGACATCGGCGCCGTCGATCACCTGGGCCAGGGTGCGCATGGGAGTGTCCTTGCAGTAAGGCTCCTTCCAGCGGTCCATTTCCTCGACACGGCCCTTGTAGGCCACGCCATGGCGGTCGGTGATCCAGATGTTGTCGATGTCGGCGCCCAGGGCGACGAGCAGGTTGAGGCAGGCGAGCGCCGCCGCGCCGGCACCGGAGGTGACGATCTTGACGTCGCGCAGGTGCTTGCCGGCCAGTTCGAGTCCGTTCAGGACCGCGGCCGCGACGATGATGGCCGTGCCATGCTGGTCGTCGTGGAAGACCGGGATGCCCATGCGGGCCTTCAACTGCTCCTCGACCTCGAAGCATTCCGGCGCCTTGATATCCTCCAGGTTGATGCCGCCGAAGGTCGGTTCGAGGGCCTGGACGGTGCTGACCATGCGCTCGACATCCGGGGCGTCGATCTCGACGTCGAAGACGTCGATGCCGGCGAATTTCTTGAACAGGACGGCCTTGCCCTCCATGACCGGCTTGGATGCCAGCGGGCCGATGTTGCCGAGGCCGAGGACGGCGGAGCCATTGGAGACGACGCCGACGAGATTGGAGCGGGCGGTGTAGAGCGCGGCCTTGTTCGGATCGTCCTTGATGGCGAGGCAGGGGGCGGCCACGCCGGGCGAATAGGCCAGCGCCAGGTCGCGCTGGTTGCCCAGCGGCTTGGTTGCCTGGATCTCCAGCTTGCCGGGAACCGGATACTGGTGAAAGAAAAGGGCGTTTTCGTCGAGATCGCCCTTGGTGTCGCTGCTTTCCATGTCTCTCTCCCCCTGGGGCATGTCCGCGACCGGCCGGATCACGCCAATGCTCCCTCTGTGTGTTCCTGCGCAATTCCAGGCCCCGAACCGGCCCCGCTTCCGCTCGAATTGCTCTCGTCCAGCCGGCGGCCGCCGCTTCCAGTTGCCCCGGCCCCTTCCGCGCCAATCCTACACCAGGCGGCGCGGAAGATTGCCAAGGAATTCAGGAAATTGTTTCTACGGCTTTCAAGACCGGTCCGGCGTGCTGCATGTCCCGTGGCCTGTCAGAAGGCGCTCGTGTAGAGGCCGCCGTCGACCAGGATGTTCTGCCCGGTGATGTAGCCGGCATGGGCGGAACACATGAAGGCGCAGGTCTGGCCGAACTCGTCGGAATTGCCGAACCGGCGTGCCGGGATTTCGGCGGCCTGTGCGGCGGCGATGTCGTCGGTGCTGCGCCCGGTGCGTTCGGACACCATGCGGAACCCGCCGCGCAGGCGGTCGGTGTCCATCTTGCCGGGAAGCAGGTTGTTGATGGTCACGCCCTTGCCGGCGATGCCGCGGGACACGCCGGCGAGGAAGGACGTCAGGCCGGCGCGGGCACCGGACGACAGGTCCAGCCCCTCGATCGGCATGTAGACGGATAGCGAGGTGATGTTGATGATTCGCCCGAAGCCGCGCTCGGCCATGCCGTCGATCACGGCCTGGATGAGTTCCAGCGGTGTCACCATGTTCTGGATGACGCCGTCGATCATGGCGGCGCGGTCGAGGTCGCGGAAGTCCTTGCGCGGCGGGCCGCCGTTGTTGTTGACCAGGATGTCGGGCGCGGGGCAGACGGCGAGCAGCGCCTTCTGGCCTTCCGGCGTCGACACGTCGGCGGCAACGGCATGAACGGTCGCGCCGGTCGCCTGGCGGATTTCCTCGGCCGTCGCGTTCAGGACGGTCTCGTCGCGGCCGTTGATGGTGACCTCGCAGCCGGCCGCCGCCAGCGCCATCGCGCAGCCCTTGCCGAGCCCGCGGCTGGACGCGCAGACGATGGCCTTGCGGCCGGAAATTCCAAGATCCATGTCGTTGTCTCCTCGTTCTTTCCGGCGCCGCAGCGCCGTCATGTGTTCGTCAAGGCCCGGCTCATCCCCAGAGGCCGGACTCGGGCGGGGAAATGATCGACCCGGAATAGCGCAACGGATGGTGGCGGTCACGGGCCAGGAGCAGCGGGCCGTCGAGGTCCACGAACTCGGCCTCCTGGGCGAGCAGCACGGCCGGCGCCATGGCCAGCGAGGTGCCGACCATGCAACCGACCATGACGGCGAAACCCAGTTCATGCGCGGCGTCGCGCAATTGCAGCGCCGCGGTCAGGCCGCCGCTCTTGTCGAGCTTGATGTTGACCGCGTCGTAGAGGCCGGCCAGGTCCTTCAGGTCATCGACCGTGTGGACGCTCTCGTCGGCGCAGATCGGGACGGGATGGGGGATCTCGCGCAGGATGGCGTCCTGGCCTGCGGGAAGGGGCTGCTCGATGAGGACCGCGCGGTAATGGGCGGCGGCCAGCATGTTCTGGCGGATGTTGTCCTCGGTCCAGCCCTCGTTGGCATCGAGAATGAAATGGGCGTTGGGCGCCGCGGCCGCCACGGCATGGAGGCGCTTGATATCGTCCTCGCCGCCGACCTTGATCTTGAGCACGCGGCGGTGGGCGGCCGCGCGGGCGCGATCGGCCATCTCCTCCGGGTGACCGAGCGATATCGTGTAGGCGGTCTCGACCGGGCGGGGCGGGAGGCGGCAGGCCTGGCGGTGGGCCGGCGTTCCCGCTGCCTTGGCCTCCAGGTCCCAGAGCGCGCAATCGACCGCGTTGCGGGCGGCGCCGGGGCGCATGGCGCCGAGCAGTTGCATCCGGTCCAGTCCGTCGGCGATGACCTGCTCCACCGCCATGATCTCGTCGATGACGCTCTCCAGCGATTCGCCGTAACGGCCATAGGGCACGCATTCGGCCCAGCCGCTGGCCGCGCCTTCGGTAATCCGCAGGGTGACCACCTCGGCGGTCGACTTGGATCCGCGGGAGATGGTGAAGCTTCCGGCGATCGGAAAGCTCTCCTGTGTGACGGAAAGGGTACGCGCCATGGTTTTCTTCCTCTCCTCCGGCGCGGCCGGTTGCGCACGAAGTGACATCGGCGGCAGCCGGCCTTAAAAAGAGTCCTATGTTGAACGAGGCCGCCGGGCAAGCAGCGATGGAACCAGGTGCCGCCGGGGCCTTGCGACCGGTGCTCGAGCGCGTGCGCGCGGACGGGCGGTTGACGGTTCGTCTCGGCGGCGACTGGACCACGCGGACCGTCGCTTCCATCGATTCGGAGATGCGGACGCTGGAGAGCGAGGCGACCGGCCCGGTGCTGCTGGACCTTGCCGCCATCCGCGTGATGGATACCGCCGGTGCCTGGCTGGTGGAGCGGCTGGTCACCGCGCTGGACCGGCGCGGCCTTGCCGTCGAGGTGGGCGGGGCGACGGCCGGCATGACGACCCTCCTGACGGCGGTAAGCGATGCCGCCCGGCTGGAGCATCCGGCCCGCAGCAAGGGCGCCTTCGGCCTGACAGCGTTTTTCGCCACGATCGGCATGCTGGTCTACCGCTTCTCCGAGCAGTTCATGATGGCCATGCACATTCTCGGGGCCACGGTGCGCGGCGCGCAGCTGAAATTCGGCCGCGGTCACGCGATTTCCGTCACCGCGATCGTCCACCAGATGGACCGGGTGGGGATCGGGGCCATCCCCATCGTCATGCTGATGTCGGGCATCGTCGGGGCCATCATCGCCCAGCAGGGCGCGTTCCAGATGCGCTATTTCGGCACCGAGATCTTCGTCGTGAACCTGGTCTCGATCCTCGTCCTGCGCGAGATCGGGGTGCTGCTGACCGCGATCATGGTGGCCGGCCGTTCCGGCAGCGCGATCACCGCCGAGCTCGGGTCGATGAAGATGCGCGAGGAAGTCGACGCGCTCACCGTCATCGGGCTCAACCCGGTCGGCGTGCTGGTGTTCCCGCGCCTGGTGGCGCTGGTGATCACCATGCCGATCCTGACCGTGGCGGCCAATGCCGCAGCGCTTGGCGGCGCGATCCTGACGGCGTGGTTCTATTCCGGCATCGAGCCGGAGACCTTCATCCAGCGCATGCACACCGGCATCGACCTTTCGACCATCTTCTCGGGCCTGATCAAGGCGCCGTTCATGGGCCTGATCATCGGCGTGATCGCCGCCATGGAGGGCATGCGGGTGGAAGGCAGCGCGGAATCGCTCGGCCGCCACGTCACCGCGTCGGTGGTCAAGGCGATCTTCTGCGTCATCGTGGTCGACGGGCTGTTCGCCATGTTCTACGCGGCAATCGACTACTGAGGCCGGTGATGGGTGGAGCGAACGGCACAGACGAGGTGATCCTGACCGCCCGCGGAGTGACCGTGGGATTCGGCAACAAGCTGGTGCTGGAAAACCTCGACATGGACGTGCGGCGCGGGGAAATCCTCGGCTTCGTCGGCGCGTCGGGCGCCGGCAAGTCGGTGCTGCTGCGCACCATCCTGGGGCTCAACCGCAAGCGGGCAGGGCAGATCACGCTTTTCGGCCACGACCTGGACCACCTCAGCGAAGCGGACCGTTTCGACATCGACACCAACATGGGCGTTCTGTTCCAGCATGGTGCCCTGTTCTCCGCGCTCACGGTGAAGGAAAACATCCAGGTGCCGATGCGCGAATACCTCGACCTGCCAAGGGCGCTGATGGACGAACTGGCGCACCTGAAGATCGAACTCGTCGGCCTGGCGCCGGATGCGGCCGACAAGAAGCCGTCGGAACTGTCCGGCGGCATGATCAAGCGCGCGGCCCTTGCGCGGGCACTGGCGCTGGACCCGGCCATCGTCTTCCTCGACGAGCCGACCTCGGGCCTCGACCCGATCGGCGCGGCTGAATTCGATGAACTCGTCGCCAACCTTCGCGACACGATGGGCCTGACGGTCTATATGGTGACCCATGATCTCGACAGCCTTTTCTCCGTCTGCGACCGCGTCGCGGTGCTCGGAGACCGCAAGGTGCTGGTCGAAGGGACGGTTGAAAGCATGCTGGAAGTGGACCACCCTTGGGTGAAGGCCTATTTCCGTGGCAAGCGGGCGCGGCAGATCGTGCGGCAGCCGGCAGGACAGGACAGCTGAGGCGATGGAAACGAAAGCCAATTACGTCACCGTGGGCATCATCACGCTGGCCCTGATCGCGGCGGCCTTCGGCTTCGTCTACTGGACGGCGCGGCCGAACCAGTATGCCGACGCGCTGCCGCTGGAGATCGTGATCCCGGGCTCGGCGGCCGGCCTCGACCGCGGCTCCATCGTGATGTTCAACGGCGTGCGCGTGGGCCAGGTGGAGCAGGTCTACATCGATCCCAAGAAGCCGGGGGTCGCCATCGCGCGCGCCAAGGTGGACCGGCAGACGCCGCTGACCCGTTCGACGACGGCCAATATCGTCATCGCCGGCTTGTCGTTCGCGGCCAACGTCGACCTGAAGGGCGGCAATGCCGACGAGCCGAACCTGCTGCTGGAGGCGGAAAAGGCGGGCACGGTGGCAAAGATCAGCGCCAATGCGTCCTCGGTCAACAATCTCACCAACACGGCGCAGGAACTGATGACGCGGGCCGACCGCGTGCTGACCAAACTGGAAGGCGTGGTCGACGACGTGCGCGAGCCGGTGACCAACACGGCCAAGAACGCGGAAACGTTTTCCAAGGCGCTGGCCGACAATGCGGAAGGCATCGACAAGTTTCTCGACAGCGTCGGCTCGCTGTCGGAAACGCTCAAGAGCGTGTCCGGCCGGCTCGACACGACGCTGGCGGCGGCCGAGGACGTGCTGAAGGCGGTCGATGCCGAGAAGGTTTCCAAGATCGTCGACAATGCCGACGGCTTCATGCAGCGGCTCAACGAATCCACCGGCGACCTGAATACGATCATGGCGGACATCTCCAAGGCGTCCGCGTCGCTGGCCGACGTCGGCGGAAAGGCGTCCTCGACCTTCGACAAGGTCGACAAGATCATGGAAGGCGTGAAGCCGGAGGACGTTTCGGTCATGGTGTCGAACTTCCGCAAGGCGAGCGACGATATCTCGGCGATTTCCGAGCGCTTCGCGGCCAAGGGCGAGGATATCGACAAGATCATCGACAACGTTTCGAAGGGGTCGGCCTCGCTTGCCGACCTCGGCTCCAAGGCGTCCGGCACTTTCGAAAAGGTCGACAAGATCATGGAGGGCGTGAAGCCGGACGACGTCTCGGTCATGGTGTCGAACTTCCGCAAGGCGAGCGAGGACATCTCCTCGATTTCGAACCGCGTTGCCGGCAAGGGCGAGGACATCGACAAGATCATCGCCGACACGCGCCAGACGATGGACCGGCTGAACGCCGCCTCGGCCCGGGTGGACGGGCTGCTGGAGAAAGTCGACACCATGCTCAATTCCGGCGACGGGGAAGGGCTGGTCGCCGAAGCGCGCGCCACGTTCAAGTCGTTCCGCCAGGTCGCCGATACGCTCAACGAGCGGCTTGGCCCGATCACCGCCGGCCTGTCGCGGTTCTCGACGACCGGCCTGCGCGACGTGGAAGCCTTCGTGCGCGACGGACGGCGTGCCATCAACCGGATCGAATCGGCGATTTCGGACCTGGAGCGCAATCCGCAAAGGATCATCACCGGTGGAGCAGGGGAGGTTCGGACCATCGATGGTCGCAGGCGGCGTTGACTCCGGCGGTTCCGCAGCGCAAGAAGGCGCGGGGCGCAATTTCGTGTTGTCAGGGGGACGGCCCGGAAAACCGGGACGAGTAAACGGTTTGACAGTAACCCGCGTAACGAACGGCATCGCCCCAGGCGCGCAGCATGCGCGCCGCGGCTGGCGCACGGGCCTGCGTGCGGCCCTGTTCGCCGGGATCGCCCTTGGCGTTTCTTCCTGCGCGCTCGTCGGCGGCAAGCCGAAGCCGCTCGACACGTTCGACCTCTCCGCCGTGCAGCCTTCGCAGAGCGGGCCGCGCGTGGTCCGCAAGCAGGTTCTCGTCAACGAACCGGTGGCCCTGAAGGCGCTGGACGGCGAGAACATCATGCTGCGGCCGGCACCCGGCGAGATCGCCTATCTCGGCGGTGCGCAGTGGAGCGACCGCCTGCCCAAGGTGATCCAGGCGCGCCTGATCGAGAGCTTCCAGCGGTCCGGGCGGATTCGGGGGATCGGGCGCCCGGGCGAAGGTCTGGCCATCGATTACCAGATGATCACCGACGTCCGCAGCTTCGAAGTGCTGCTCGACGGCGGCGCACCACGGGCCAGGGTGGCCCTGGCGGTGCGTCTCCTGAACGATCGCAGGGGCGTCGTGGCCCGCCAGAAGGTGTTCGAGGCGGAGGCTCCGCTGGCCGGACGATCCAACGGCGACTACGTGCGTGCGCTCGACGCGGCGTTCAACGACGTCTCGTCGCAGATCGTCGACTGGGTCCTCGGAACCATCTGATCCTTCGTCTATCTCGCTGACAATCAGCACCGCCTTCGCCTGGGCCTCGCATCGGCGTGCCGGCGGCTGGCCGATCTCGGCGCGTGCCGGCGGCTGGCCGGAACCGGACCTCCAACAATGAAAAAAGGCGGGCACGCGGCCCGCCTTTTCCCGATTGACGCGGTCCTGCCGGATCAGCGCAGCCGGCCGCTCGCGTGGGCGAGCATGGTGTAGACCTTGCCCTGTTCCGAGGCGAGGTAGCTCTGCGCCACCGACGGATCGCGGTCGTTGCGGGTGACGTCGGCGAGCAGGCGTTCGAAATCGTCGCAATAGCGGTCGACCACGGTGCGGAATTCCGTGTCCGACTGGTACTTGCGGCGGATCTCGTCAAAGGTCTGCTGGCCTTTCAGCGTGTAGAGCCGGCGGGTGAAGACATTGCGCTCGCCGTTGGAATAGCGCTTCCACAGTTCCATCGCCGCCTCGTGGTCGATGGCCCGGGCGATATCGACGGAAATGGAGTTGAGCGAATCCACCACCTGGCGCGGCGAGCGCGTGTCGGCGGCGGCGCGGCGCGGTGCCGGTGCCTCGTCGACTGACGCGCGGCGCAGAAGGTCCTGGACCCAGCCGCCCGTCTGGCCTGCCGGCGCAGGCGCCGGTTCCGCGGGGGCGGGCCTGCGCGGCTCGGGAGCGCGGGCCACCGGCTGGCTGGCCTGGGGTGCAGGCGCCGGGGCCGGGGCAGGTGCAGGGGCAGGCGGCGCCACCGGCTCGGTGCGGGCGGCCTGCTGCGAAACGCCGAAGGCGCGGCCCGAGCGGGTGACGATCTCGGAGAGCTCCTTCAGGGCATTGATCTGCTCCGACACGGCACGCCGCATGGCCGAGGTGGACTCGCGGGCCTCCTCGGGCATGTCGAGCACGCCGCGACGCAGTTCCTCGCGGGTCACTTCCAGCTCGGAGCGGATGGCGCCGGCGGTGCGGCGGATTTCCTCGGTCGCGCCGGAGAACCGCTCGGTGGCCGAATCGATGACCTCCTGGATGGCGTCGCGGATCTGCTCGGCCGTTTCCCGCGTGCGGCCCTGGGCCGTGTCCGCGGAGTGGACGACAAGCGCCTCGAAATTGCGCATCGCCTTCTGGATTTCCTCCGACTTGGCGATGAGCCCGCTGCTCAGGCGTTCGAGGGCCTCCTGGCGGTCGTTCAGCGTCGTGTTGAGGCTGCCCTGTGCCGCGCCGATCATGGTGGAGGCATTGTTCAGAAGCTCGCCGTGCTCCTCGAAGGTGCGGGCCAGCGACGCGATCTGGGACAGCGCGCCGGTCGACAGTTCGCCGAGCTTGCCGGTGGAATTCTCGAGGATGCTCGCCGAGGCGCTGAAGGTCTGCGCGGCCTTCTCGGCCCGCGACGAGAAGGATTCGGTCGTCGCGGCAAGCTTCTCGTCCACTTCGCCCAGGTTGGTCCGCGCCAGATCGATGAGCTGGCCAAGGCGGGCGTTGGACGAGGTGAGGCGGCCGATCAGCGAATCGACGTTTTCGGTCAGCGAACTGCTGGCGCTCTCGACGGCCGACAGGGTCTCGGCGGTGCGGGCCTGAAGCGCGTTGACGAGGGCCTCGTTCTCGGCCCGCAGCCGCTCGGAGGCTTCTGCCGTGGCCTGTTCCAGCGTGCGCTTCATGGCGCCGCCGCTGGCGGCAAAGCGGTCGACCAGCGGGCGGGCTTCCTCTTCCAGAATGCGGGAGATATCGGCGGTGCGCTGCGACAGGCTGCTGGACAGTTCCTCCGCCTTGGCGGAAATCGTCCGCGCGGCGTCGTTGGTGCCCTGCGTGATGTGCTGGTTGACCGCGTGCAGCGTTCCGGCGATGGCCTCGGCCTTGGCGGCCAGCTGGCTCTCCGATTCCGCCACCTTCTCGCCAAGGCGGGAGGCGATCTGCTCGGCACCGTCGGCCAGGCGGCGTTCGGCGTCGGTGACCTGGTTGCCAAGGCGCTGGACGACCGCATCGGCTTCGCTGGACATGCGCGACTGGATCTCGGCGAAGACCTGGGAAATGGCGAGCGACCGGCTCTCCAGCTGTTCCGCGGTCGCCGTCGCGCGGTCGAGCAGACGGCCATCGACGGTCATGAAGGCGTTCTCGATGTCGGCGATGGCGGTGCGGACCTGCTCGGCATTGCGGTCGATCAGTTCGCCGATGCGGGCATCCTTCGAGGACAGGGCGTCCATGATGGTGTCGATGCGCTGCTGCAGCGCGTTGGACGACGAGCCCACGGTGTCGGCCAGCACGCGATCGGCATCGACCAGGGCCTGCTCGACGCGGGCGACGGTCTGGTTGGCCGAGCCGTCGAAGCGCTGGGTGGCTTCGCTGAACACGCGTTCGAGCTCGGCGGTCCGCTCGGCCAGCTGGCGCTGCGCGGCGTCGAAGCTCTTGCCGGTTTCAAGCTGGAGGTGGGCCGTGGCCTCCACGATGCGTTCGCGCAGCGTCTGGGCAACCGTGCCGGCACTCTGCTCGAGCGCCTTGCGCACGTTGTCGACACCGAAGCTGAGCGCCTTCTCCATGGTCGAGGTGCGTTCGTCGATGATGCCGGTCTGGCGGGTGAAGGCCTCTTCGAGTTTCACCACGTCCTTTTCCACGTCGTCGGCGATCTGGCGGCGGATCGACTGGAAATTCTCCAGGTGGCGGCCGACGGCCTCCTTGAAGGCCTCGCGATCGTCGCCGGCACGGGCAAATTCATTCGCCATGGCGTCGAGAAGCTCGCGGCGGTGCCCGTCGATCTTCGAGACTTCCTCGCCGACCAGCGCCGCGATGCGGGCGCGATCTGCCTCCGCGCGGGTGATCTCGCCGGAAATGAAGGTTGCCAGCTGGGCGCGGCTCTCCTCGGTCCGGGCGAAATCGGCGGAAAGCTGGCTGGCCAGGCTGTCGCGCGCGGCCGCGGCCTTTTCAAGGTCGTCGGCAAGCAGGCCGCTGATCTGCTGGCGTGCATCGTCGAGGCGGATCGCCATGCGGCTGGCGGTCTCGTCGAGCTGGCCGGTCAGCGTGTTGAAGGTCTCGTTCAGGCGCCCGGCGAGCGACGAGCTTGTCTGGTCCAGACGGCCGGTGACCTCGGTCGCGGTCTCGTCCATCCGCAGGCGGATCGTCTCGGAGGTTTCGCCGAGCTTGCCGACGACGGTGGAGCCGACCTCGGCCAGGCGGCCGGTCACGGCGCTGCCGGCGCTGTCGATGGTGCCGGTGACCTCGGATGCGGTGCGGGAGAGCTGCTCGCCGATCCTGCCGGCGGTCTCGTCGAGACGCCCGGTGATCGCGTTCGCCTTCTCGTCAAGCTGGCCGGTGATCGCGCCGGCGGTGCTGTCCAGGCGACCCGTCACGTTGGCCGCGGTGCTGTCCAGGTGGCCCGTGATCGCGCCGGCCGTCTCATCGAGCCGGAGGCGGATGCTCTCGGCGCTTTCGCCGATGCGATTCACCAGGTTGCCGGAGGTCTGGTCGATGCGGTCGGCCGCCGCGGTGGCGGACTGGTCGACGCGCGAGGTCAGGCTGCCGGTGCTCTCGTCGAGCCGGGCGGCAAGGGCAGCCGCACGCTCGTCAAACCCGGCGGTGATGGCCGTGGTCCTTTCGTCCAGCGCGCGGGTGATCTCCGTGGTCCGCTCGCCAAGGCTGCTGGCAATGGCCGCCGCGCGCTCGTCGAAGCCGGCGGTGATCGCCGTGGTTTTCTCGTCCAGCGCACCGGTGATGGCGTTGGTCCGCTCCTCCAGGCTGCCGGTAATGGCGGTGGCGTTTTCCTCCAGCCGGGATTTCAGCTCGGCAGTCTTCTCTTCCATCATGGCGCCGGTCGCGGCCACGAAGCCCGTCATGTCCTCGCCGATGGCGGTCTTGCCGGATTCGATGAGGGCCGTCACCTCGTCGCGGCCCGTGGTGAAGGCGCCGGCGATCTCGCGGGTGCGCTCGAGCAGCGATTCGTTGATCTGGCGGGCGCGGGCTTCCAGCGCCTCGTTCAGGCGCTGCGTGCCGGTGTCGAGGGCATGCGCCCGGGTCTCGAACTCGCCGATCAGCGCCTGGCCGCGCTCGGCCAGCGTCGCCTGGATCTCGCCGAGGCGGCGGTCGAACTCGCTGTTGAGCGTGTTGGTGGTGTCGCCGAGCAGGGACACCAGGCCGGAGCCGCGCTCCTGGAGGATCGTGTTGAGGTTGTTGGTCTTTTCCTCGATGGCGGCGGCCAGGCTGCCGGCCCGTTCATCCAGCGTGGCCGACAGCGCGCCGGCCTTCTCGTCCAGCGTGCTGGACAGGTTGCCCGTGCGGTCATCGATGAGGGACGACAGCCGGCCGGTGCGCTCGTCGATGGCCGCCCCCAGGGTCCCGGCCCGCTCGTCGAGGACGCTCGTCAGGTTGGCCGAGCGTTCGTCCAGCGTGGAAGACAGGCTCGCCGAGCGCTGGTCGAGCGCCGTGGTGAGCGTGGCAGCGCTCTCGTTCAACCGTTCGACGAGGGCGCGGGTGCGGTCGTCGAGCGACGAGGCGAGGGTACCCGCGGCCGCCTCGGTCCGCTCGCTCAGCGTGGCGATGCGCGTGTCGAGAAGGCTGGCGAAGGCCTCGCCGGACGTCGAGATGCGGTTGGTGATGTCGTCGGTGCGGTCCTCGATGGACTTGAAGATCGAGGTGCCACTCTCGTTGATGCGGCTGACCAGGTTGTCGCCGGACAGGTTGATCTGTGTGGCGAGCTGGCGCGCGGCCTCCAGGACATTGGTCTTGATGATGTCGGAGGAGCGCGACATCTCGTCCTTCAACTGCTCGTGCGTTCCGGCAATCGAGGAGCGGACGCGCTCGGCATGCGAAATGACCGCCTCGCGCTCGTTGCCGAGGCCATCGACCAGGGTGCGGATGCGGATCTCGTTGTCGGAATAGGCGCGCTCGAGCTCGTTGACCTCGGAATGGACCAGGGTTTCCAGTTCCACGGCGCGCGCCAGCGTGCGCTCGATGCCTTCGCCGAGCGCCTGGACCTCGCGGCGCACCGCCTGGCCGACCGTGGCGACGCGGTCGGTGGCCAGGTTCTCCGGCTCGGCGAGCCGGTAGGCGATCTCGGTCATGCTCTGGGCGGCCAGCTTCATGTCATGGGCGCGCCGGACCATGACGCCGAAGGCCCAGAACAGGAGGCAGGGCACCAGGATGGCGATGGACAGCCCGATGGCATAGGGGGTCGTTGCGAATTCGCGGAACGACGAAATCTGCCAGATCTGCGGCGAATAGAGCATGTCGGCGACAGCCATGCCGCCCAGAATCCAGACGACGCAAAGCCCGGCAATCCCCCAGTAGATGGCGGTCGACGAGCGGCGGTTCATTGCCTTGACGAGGGCGCGATGGTCCTTCTGGCGGTCGTCGTTGGCCGCGGCGATGGAGGCCGGCTGGCGCTGGGATTCCTGGCGGGCAGGCTCCGGCTGCGTCGATGGCTTGGGCTTGAGGGCGGCCTCGTCGGCCGGATCGATGACCGGTTCACGGCGCACGGTTGCCGCCGCGGTGGCCGCGGCTGCCGCCGTCGCGGCTGCTGCCCCGGCAGCGGTCGTGTCGGTGGCCGGCTCATCCTTGCCGGCGGCCGCGATCTCGTCGGCGGCTGCGTCGATCCGGGCTTCGAAATTGTCGAGGTCGAGGCCGATGTCGTCCACGTCGGCGGCGTCGAAATCGAAATCGATGTCGAGTTCTTCGTCGAGCGCCGAATCCACTGCCTTGTCCAAGTCAGCCGTCTGTTTGGGTGTCGTCGCCATACCGAATACTCTCTCGTTTGCAGAGCCTGTCTGTCGTGTTCACGCCCGCCGTTCTACACCGGCAGGCGCATTCCCAGCCCCATGCTACTCAACCGGGCGTATCGTACTGGCACACCGCGGCAATTGAAACCGCCTAAGGCGGCGATGCTTAAATGTTTAAACATAAGGTTAACAGCACATGTGAGCGGCCCGGACAATGACAAGTTTTCGAGGCGGAATCCGGCGATTCCGTGGTCGAAAAGGCAAGCGCGGCCTGACGTTAACGCATTGTCCACAGGAAACAGGGAGGATGGCCGAACAGCAGAGACGAGCGGGGACAAGCCATGGCTGTGCAGAGACAGGAAACGGTTGCGTTCGACCGGCCCGGCGGAGAAACGTGCCCGGCACGGGCCGGACGGCCCATCGATTTCGAACAACTGGAACGCCAGACCTTCGGCGACCGGGCGCTGGAGCAGGAGGTGCTCGCCATGTTCATGCAGCAGGCGGCGCTGGCCGTGGATTCGCTTGCCAGCGCGGACCCGGCCACCAGCCAGCGGCTTGCCCATACGCTCAAGGGATCGTCGCGCAGCGTCGGCGCGGTTCGCCTTGCCGCCCTGTGCGAACGGCTCGAGGCTTCGCCCGGCGACCGGAAACTCGTGCGCGGCCTTGCCCGGGAACTCGGCGCGATCCGCGACCAGATCGCCTCGATCAGCCGTTGACCGGTCGTGGCGGGGCCGGGGCCGCCGCCTGCCGGAAGCCGGATTTCTGATGGTCCAGGCCGGAAAGCGGTTGCCTGTTTCGGTTCATTTGCTCTAGAGCCTTCGCCCGAGACAACCGAACACCGGACTTCAAGGCCCATGACCAAGATCATCTTCGTCAACCATGACGGCGCCCGCCACGAAATCGAGGCAGAAAACGGTACGACCGTGATGGAGAACGCCATCAAGCATTCCGTGCCGGGGATCGAGGCGGAATGCGGCGGCGCCTGCGCCTGCGCCACGTGCCACGTCTACGTGGACGAGGCATGGTCGGAGAAGACCGGCAAGCCGCAGGCGATGGAAGAGGACATGCTCGACTTCGCCCATGAGCCGCGTCCGACGTCACGCCTGTCGTGCCAGATCACCGTCAGCGATGCGCTCGACGGCCTGGTCGTGCACATTCCCGAACGCCAGGCCTGACCGGTTTACCCGGCCCGGCGAGGGCAGCCCGCAAGAAAGACATGTCACTCCGCTGCGGCGGCAAGGCTGTCCGGCCCGTCCGGATCGCCGGCGGCCGTTTCCGTTTCGAGGTCCGGAAAGGCGACGATCCGCCGGCCCTTGAGGTCGCTGCGCAGGACGACCAGGCCGTGCTCCTCGAAATAGGCGAGGAACCGGCGCGCCCGGCGCGGTGAATGGCTGCCGTAGGCGCGCGCCAGCGTGGCGTCGGAGGGGCAGGGCGCCCTTTCAATGGCCGCCCGGGCCACGAGCAGGAACACGCCCTGCAGATCTTCCGGAATCGACTGAGACAGGGCGATGGCCGAGGCCCATTCCGTCGTCGCCGTGGTTTCCGCGCCGGCCCCGGCACGGGCAACGGCGAGGCGGTTGCGGAAGGCGCCCATGGCCGGCAGCGCGCCGGCGACCCGGCGGATGCGGCAACGCACGAGGAAATCCTGGTAAAGCTCCGCGTCGGTGCGGAAACCGGCCTCCGGATCGGCCATGAGATCGGCCATGACGGCGTCCAGGGCCGCTTCCCGTTCGGCCTCGTCGACGGGCTCCGCCTCGGCGGCCGTCTCGGCTTCACTGACGGCCTGGGCCGCGCGCTGGTCGGCGGCGCGGGCGAGTTGCTCGAGAATGCCCTCGGCCGGGGGCGGCGGCGCGGGCCGCGGCGGCCTGCGCACGGGCCGGGCGGCCTCGACCGCGGCGTCCTTGAGGATCAGGTCGCGGGCATCGGCCGGTGTCTCGGGCAGCGGCACGAGCTTGGGGCTGGAAGAGCGGGCCGAGGTTTCGACATTGCCGATGACATAGGGAACCGGGCGGCGCGACAGGGCGGGGCCGAGCGCGATGAAATGCCCGCGCTTCAGGTCGCGGAACATCTCGGCCTGGCGGCGCTCCATGCCGAGCAGGTCGGAGGCGCGCGCCATGTCGATGTCGAGGAAGGTGCGGCCCATGAGGAAGTTGGAGGCTTCGGCGGCCACGTTCTTGGCCAGCTTGGCCAGTCGCTGGGTGGCGATGACGCCGGCAAGGCCGCGCTTGCGGCCGCGGCACATCAGGTTCGTCATGGCGCCGAGCGAGGCGCGGCGCGCATCGTCGGAGAATTCGCCGGCGGAAACGGGCGCGAACATCTGCGCCTCGTCGACGACGACGAGCATGGGATACCAGTGGTCGCGGTCCGCATCGAACAGCGCATTGAGAAAGGCGGCGGCGGCACGCATCTGGCCCTCGATCTCCAGCCCTTCGAGGTTGAGCACCGTGGATACGCGATGCTGGCGAACCCGCGCGGCGATGACTTCCAGTTCCTCCAGCGGCCGGTTGGCATCGACCACAAGATGGCCGAAGCGGTCGGCCAGCGTGACGAAGTCGCCTTCGGGATCGACGATGCACTGCTGTACCCAGGGCGCGCTCTGCTCCAGCAGCCGGCGCAGCAGATGCGACTTGCCGGAGCCGGAATTGCCCTGCACGAGGAGGCGCGTCGCCAGGAGTTCCTCCAGGTCGATCAATGCTTGCGCCCCGGCCGGCGCGGTTCCCATTTCGATTTCGATCTTCATCGGCGAAGTGATGGTTGTGTCGCGTGCATCTTTTCCGGTTCCCCGCTCGTCGCAATGCGCCCAGGTCGCCGCATGGACGGCACGGGCCACCAAAGCGGGTCCGCCGAATGCCGTCATGCCCGCACGGGCAGGGGCGATTCGCCGGGTCCCGGTCCTAGCTTCCTGTCTAGCCAGACGGCCATGCCCGGTTCAAGCCGCGAGGCGCTGCGGGCGGCGCTAACCCACAGGGGAAATGCCGGTCAGTTCATCATGCCCCGGCGCTTGCCGATCAGGCCCCGAAGGCGGCGCTCGAACTCGTTGCCCTCCTTGCCGTCGAAGGCGGCATGGGCATCGTCGTTCTGCTTCATGATCCGGGCCGTGACGCGGGCGACCCGCGCTTCGAGCGCCTCGCAGCCCTGGCGGGACGTGAGGCCGGTAAGGGCGCTTTCGAGCCGCCGCGCATGCGTGGCTGCGATATCGGCATGGCGACGCTCGTGGCGCCGGATATCCTGGTCGAGCGCCTGCCAGAACAGGACGGTTTCGCGCGATGCGTTGCGCGGCTGGTTCCAGCGCGGCAGCGTCATTGTCGCGACGAGGCTCACATGGGTGCTGGCCACCCGGCACAGGTGTTCGTGCTCGGCATAGTCGACGCGGGTCTTGAATTCCATGCGGGTGGCCGCCGGATGGCCGAGGTGGCCGCCAAGCTTCGGCCCCCGCCGTTCCAGCTGGCGCTCGATCTCCTGCATGGTGGCCCCGCGCACGGTGTAGTGCCGCTCCACGACGCGGACGTCGGCGGCCATGGCCGGCCGCCCCAGCGCGGCCAGGGTCACGAAAAGGATTGCCAGTCTTGCGTCCATGAAACGGTCCCCGGTCAGATGGCCAGTTTGATCACTGCCCGGTCCAATAGCAAATGATTTGACGGGTGGAACGTTTCGCCACGGGCATCAAAGCGTTTGATTTTTTTCACTCCGGCGCTCAAAACGGCGCCACGACCGAGCCGCCATGCAAGGGAGACCGCGCGGATGGAAACGAGGACCTGGACGCTGGCCCACGGGCGCCAGCTGGCGCTTGGGAACAGGGGGATCCTGATGGGAATCCTCAATGTCACGCCCGATTCCTTTTCCGACGGCGGGCGGTTCGACGGTATCGGCGCCGCGGTGGACCAGGCCCGGCGGATGGTCGCCGAGGGTGCCGCGATCATCGATGTCGGCGGCGAATCGACGCGCCCGGGCGCGGCTGCCGTGAGCGCGGCCGAAGAGCAGGCGCGGGTGCTGCCTGTGATCGAGGCGCTGGCCGGGGAAGGTGACGTCCTGCTCTCCGTCGATACCTACAGGGCCGACACCGCTGCCCTGGCGGTGAAGGCGGGAGCGCATATCGTCAACGACGTCTGGGGCCTGCAGCGGGAACCCGGCATTGCCCGGCTGGCGGCGGAGACGGGCGCCGGCCTGGTCATCATGCACACGGGGCGAGAGCGCGAGCGCCTGACGGACGTGATCGAGGACCAGCGGCTGTTCCTGGACCGCTCGCTGACGATCGCGCGGGAGGCCGGCGTGGCCGACAGCCAGATCATGCTCGACCCGGGGTTCGGTTTCGCCAAGGATCCGCACGAGAACTTCGCCCTGATGGCGCGGTTCGCCGAATTGCACGGTCTGGGCTACCCGCTGCTGGCGGGAACGTCGCGCAAGCGCTTCATCGGCCATGCAACGGGCCGCGAGGCCGATGCGCGGGACGCCGGCACGGCGGCGACGACGGCGCTGCTGCGCGTTCGCGGGGCTGCCGTAATCCGGGTGCATGATGTCGCAATCAATCGGGATGCGATGTGCATCGCGGATGCGATGATGGCGGAAATCCCCGGGGGCAAGGAAGAGGACCAGTCATGAGCGTCTATACGATCCGGATGAAGAATTGCGCCTTCTTCGCCCGGCACGGAGTGCTGGACGAGGAAGAGACGCTGGGACAGCGCTTCTATGTCGATGCCGTGCTGACCGTGAATGCCGGCGACGCGCTTGTCCGCGACACGATCGAACGGACGGTCGACTATGGCATTGCTTTCGTCACCATCGAAAAGATCATCACCGGCAAGCGCCGCTACCTGATCGAGGCGCTGGCGCTCGAATGCGCCAAGGCGATGTGCGAGCATTTTCCGCAGATCAGCCATGCCGAGATCACGGTGCGCAAGCCCAATGCACCGGTGCCGGGCGTGCTGGACCATGTCGAGGTGACGGTTGGCTGGCCCCAGTCCTGACGCGAAACGGACCGCATGGCTGGGACTTGGCGGCAACGTCGGCGACGTGGCCGCGGCCATGGCCGGAGTGCTGCAGGCGCTGGACGGCCGGGCCGATACCGACGTGGCGGCGGTTTCCGGCCTGTACCGCACGCCGCCGTGGGGCGTGACGGACCAGCCCGATTTCCTCAACTGTTGTGCCGGTATCCGCACCGCGCTCGCGCCGGACGCCCTGCTCGATGCCTGCCTGACGCTGGAACGGGAGTGGCTGCGCGAACGCCAGATGCGCTGGGGTCCGCGCACGATCGACATCGACATCCTGGCCCATGACGGACCGCCGGTGGACGCGCCGGGCCTGACGATACCGCATCCGCGCGCATCGGAACGGGCGTTCGTTCTGCTTCCGCTGGCCGAGATCGCGCCCGACCTTCGTCTGGCCGGGCGGCGCGTGGCCGACCTGGTGCGGGACGCCGACCGGAGCGGGATGACGCGCCTGGACCTGCCGGCGGACTGGTGGCGCGGCGGATCGACGGACTGAGGACGCCGCCACCTTCGCTGGCGGGAGCGGGCGGCCGGCGATCAGCACGCAACAGGCCCGGCAGCGCCGGCGCAAGCGCCGCCGGCCAGGCCCGGTCGCGGAAAATCCGTATTTTAGCGCTTGATGGAGCCGGTGGCCCGGTCGTCGACCCGCTTCAGGCTCATGCCGATGACGGGAACCATCTTCTTGTCGACCTTGACGGAGACGGTCACGTTCATCGCGTCCTTGCTCGCCAGGCGGGCGAGCATGGCGCCACGCAGCTTGTTGCGCACCAGCGACAGGACGACACGCTGGCCATCCACATTGCCGGACACGACGTCGAGGCCCTTGCCCTTGGCGCCATCGAGGAACTTGCCGCGATAGCCGCGGCCGCGCTTCTCGATGCTGGCCTGCATCTTCTGGGAGAAGATGCCGACACGGCAGCTGCCGTCGAGGGTCACGCCGACGCGCGCACCAGGCGTCTCGCCGGTGAAATTGCACACGAACTTGGTGCCCTTGTACTTGCCGGCGACGATTTCGCCGGGGCCGGACCACTCGCCGGAGAGCGAACGGAAGAACTCATGGTCGCGATCCGCAGCCACGGCTCCTTCCATGGTGCCCGTGGCAGTGGCCAGAAGAATGGCGGCAGTCGTGGCGGCGCTTTTCAGCATGATTCACCCGGTTGACGTGGCGTGGTCGATTGGCCCGAATGATTGCCAAGAATGGTTAAGGCTTTCTTTTCCGGACCGCTACAAGAGTGATCGAGTCTGCCGCAAACGGCAATCCCTCAGCGCTCCGGAGCCTTCTCGCCGGCCGGCTGCTGCCCGGAAAACCGCGTCAGTGTTGCAAGGATGCCACCGATTCCGGGTCTTTTCAGCGCAATGAACGGCATCGGACGGCAGGCGTCGATGGCCGCAAGGCCGATCCGCGCCGTCATCAGGCCGTTGACGACACCTTCGCCGAGACGCGCGGAAAGCCGGGAGGCGATGCCGTGGCCAAGGACCTGCCCGACCAGACTGTCGCTGGCGGCCATGGTTCCGGTCACGGCAAGGTGGGAGATCACCGCGCGGGCCAGGCGAAAGAAGCCGATCGTGCCCGGGCGGCCGCCATAGACGGCGGAAACGCGGCGAATCAGGCGGGCGGCCTCGAACACCACGTAGCCGACATCGACGAGGGCGCGCGGGCTGACCGCGGTGACGACGGACACGCGCTTGGAGGCATCCATCACCAGCCGGTTGGCCTCGGCATCGAGCGGGCCGAGCAGGTCGCGCTCGGCCAGGGCGAGCAGGTCGGGCCCGTCGATCACCTCGTTCTCCTGGCGGGCGAGGAGGGCGCGCCCGGCGGCCAGTTCCGGCTTGTCCCTGACCAGCGAGAGGAGGTCGGCCGTGACGCCGCGCGCCTTGCGGATATCCTTGTGCACCACGGCATCGGCCGCCGCGGCCTGGATCCTGGCAATGCTGGACAGGCGGCGAAGCGCCAGCAATTCGCGTGCGAGAATGGCCAGCAGGGCGAGGCCCGCCGTTGCCGCAAGGCCGGTCGCCGTCCAGCCGAGCCAGTCGGACCTTGCGAACAGGGACCGGACGAAACTGTCGATCCAGAGACCGATGGCCAGCGATCCGAGCAGGCCGAGCGCCCAGAACAGGAGCCGGGCGAAGGAGAAGCGCCTGGCCGGCGCGGGCGGAACCGGGGCGACGGCATCCTCCAGCGCCTCGGCGAGGAACGGATCTTTGGCCTCCGGTGTCACGTGGGCCATGGCCTCGCCGCTGACCGCACGCGGCCTGCGGGGCGCGGCCGCGGCAGCGGGCTCCGGGTCTTTCCGGATGGCGTCGGCGCTTTCGGAACGGGGCTGCAGCTGCGGCTCCGGGGCGACGGCAAAGGCAGCGGGCCTGCGCGGGGTCTTGTTCATGCCAGCCTGTCTCCGATGAGAAACTGCAGTGCCCGGTCGAGGCGGATGTGGGGCAGGGACAGGGTCAGGCCCTCCATGGTGCGTTCCAGCTTCGGCGGTCGGAAGCGGACGAAGCGGACAAGCGGCTCGTCGCCCTGCGGCGCGGACGCGGCCGCCTGTTGCAGAACCGAATCAGGATCAGATGGCAAGTCCCCGGGAAATATGGCCGTTTCCCGCTTCCCGCCGAAAGTCTCGTTACCGATCCGCTCGCCGGCCAGCGGCTGGCCGATGATGACCGGAAGCGTCTCGCCGCCCTGGCGCACCGTGCCTTCCCGGGTCGCGCGCACGGCGGCCATGGCCAGCACGTCGACCTCGGCGCCGGAGAAGCGGGCCCGCTTGACCGCGCGGTCGACGAGGCGGCCGACGATGGCCTGCAGGCGGTCGTGGCTTTCGTGGTGGATGTGGTCCGCCTTCGTGGCGGCGACGAGAATGCGCTCGATGCGGCGGGAAAACAGGCTGGTGAGGAAATTGCCGCTGCCCTGGCGGAAGCAGGACATGACGCCGGTCAGCGCCCGTTCGAGGTCCGCCATGGCGGCCGGCCCGGCATTGAGCGCCTGCATGGCGTCGATCAGGACGATCTGGCGATCGAGCCGGGTGATGTGTTCGCGGAAGAACGGCTTGACGACATGGGTCTTGTAGGCCTCGAAGCGGCGCTCCATCATTGCGGCCAGGCTGTCCCTGGGGATGGGTTTGCCGGGTTCCAGTCGCAACGGGGCGAAGGTCAGGGCCGGGGACCCGTCGAGGTCGCCTGGCATGAGGAAACGGCCCGGTGGAAGGGTGGACAGGGCGCGCTCGTCGCTGCGGCAGGCCCTCAGATAGGCCGTGAAGGCCTGCGCGAGGACGACGGCGGTCTGTTCCTCCGCTGCCGCGTAGGGGTCCACCGTTGCCAGCCTTTCCAGCCAGGGGCCGGCGAGGTCGGCCCGGACGGGTGTCGACGCCAGCTCGAGCGATTCGCCGGCAAACGCGGCATATGTCTGCCCGAGCAGCGGCAGGTCGAGTAGCCATTCGCCGGGGTAATCGACAATGTCGAGCGACAGGCGGCCGCCGGAAAACACGCGGCTCCAGCCGCTGGCCGATTCGTACTCGATGGTCAGGCGCAGTTGCGAGACGGCCCGGGTGGAATCGGGCCAGGTGCGGTCCTCGACCAGTGCGCGGACGTGATCCTCGTACTGGAACCGCGGCACCTGGTCGTCGGGCTGGGGCTGAAGGTAGGCGCGTTCGATGCGGCCCGACTTGTGCGGTTCGAACATCGGCAGCCGCCCGCCATGGATGAGATTGTGCACCAGCGCGGTGATGAAGACCGTCTTGCCGGAGCGGGAGAGGCCCGTCACCCCCAGGCGCAAGGCCGGTTCGCCCAGGCTCGTGAGGCGCTCGCCCAGCGTGTCGAGCGCGATGCGCGCCTCGTCGGCCATCGTCGTCATTGAATTCGCCATGCCAGCGGGCGCCCTTTCCTGTCTGCCGACCATATAGGTGCCGGCGAAACCATTTGAAAGGAAGGGCGGAACGCGCTGTCAGAGGTCTTCGGGCGTCATGAACAGGCGCAGCCGGCCCTTGCCCGGCGCGATCGCGGAAAGGGGCGTTTCGAAATCGATCACCGCGAGCCCGCAGGGCGCGAAACCGTTTTCCATGGTCGTGCTTTCGCTCTCGCCGCCGCGCTTGCACAAGGCAAAGGCGAGATCCTCGAGCATCGGATTGTGGCCGATGACCATGATCGAGGCCGTGCGCGGGTGCTTGTGAACGATGTCGATGTAGCCGGCCGCATCGGTGCAATAGAGGTCGTCGAGGAATTCCGCGTTGTCCGGGTCCATCTCCAGGCCTTCGGCGAGACCGTCCCAGGTTTCCCGCGCCCGCCGCGATGTCGAGCAGATGACGGTGTCGGGCCGCTGGCCGTTCGCACGCATGGCGAGGCCGATCGCCTCGGCCTCGCCCCGGGCGCCGGGCTCGAGCGGGCGGTCGAAATCGCGCATGCCGGGCATCGGCCACGCGGCGCGGGCATGGCGTAGCAAATAAAGCCGACTCATCGGCGCTCCTTCCGCGGCGTGGCCGCCCGATTTCCGAAATTGGCACAAGGTATGTCCTGCGCCGGAGAAATCTGATATTGGTCCTGCCGAAAATAGGAAAGAGCCCCGGGCCGGCGCAATTGGCCGGATGGATAAGAGGGTTCGATCTGTTTGTTTCCCGGGCGGGCGACCGTTCCTCCGGGGCATTTTCCGTGCGGCTCGAATGCTGCTGAAACCCCAACAATTTGAATGCCTTGTATTGTGTTTCACAACGCCGTGGGCTAAAGGACGCCGCAGTCGCAAGGCGGCCGCGAAACCGGTCTGTGATTCTTCGGGGTGTGCTGTCATTTCAGGCAGTTGCCCACAGGGGGATTTCGCATCGTCCTGCAACCAAGGCACGCCCCGCCAGACGGGCGGCAGAAATCGATTGCCGATAGGGAGATTGAATGGCACGACATTTGCTTCTTACGAGAAACGGCCCTTGTCGCATTTCCGTTGCGAAAAAGCGCTAGCGGCTTGCCTGCAGGGGCGGCCGTGAATATCTCTGGGTTCAGGAAAGCGGGTGAATTGCATGTCGGAAGTTATTGAAACGGGATACGTGCCGTCGGATGACGAGCCATTCATGAACGAGCGCCAGAAATCCTATTTCCGGGAAAAGCTCATCAACTGGAAAAGCGATATCCTGCGCGAGGCGCGTGAAACGCTGGAAACGCTGCAGCAGGAGAGCGAGAACCATCCGGACCTCGCCGACCGGGCCTCGTCGGAGACCGACCGGGCGATCGAACTGCGGGCACGGGACCGGCAGCGCAAGCTGATTTCCAAGATCGATGCCGCGCTGATGCGAATCGATGAGGGTACCTACGGCTATTGCGAAGAGACCGGGGAGCCGATCTCCCTGCGCCGTCTCGACGCGAGGCCGATCGCCACGCTGTCGATCGAGGCTCAGGAGCGCCACGAGCGCCGCGAAAAGGTGTATCGCGACGATTGAGCCCTCGTTCGCGCGATACCGGCATGGAATGGAAAAGCGGTCCCGGAGGGGGCCGCTTTTTTCTTTGCGGGTGATGCCGCGATGTGCGGCCGGCAGGCGTCATGCCCCTGCCGGCGGCGGTGCGATCAGCCCTTGCTGTCGCGGGTGAGATCCTGCAGCAGCAGCGACATTTCCTCTTCCAGCGACAGTTCCCTTTTTTCCGCCTGAGGCTGCGGCTCCGGCGTTTCGGCTTGGGGCGCAGGCGCCGGTTCGGGTGCCTGGGCCGGCTGCGGCTCGCGAACCGGGGCGAGGGTCTCCTGCAGTTCACGCATCAGGTCGCTGGTCAGGACATCGTCATCCTCGTCCTGCCCGGCGGCCGCCGCAGGTTCCGGTTCCGGCACCGGCGATGGTGCCGGCGCGGGCGGTGCGGCCTGTGTCAGTTGCCAGGTCGGCTGGTGCGTGCCCACCGGGGGCGCAGGCGCGGGCTCCTCGTAGGCCGGCATGTCGATACTGGCGGGGGCCGGTTCAGCGACCGGGGTCTCAGACGTCCGGGCGGCCGGCGGTACCGGCTCCCCGGTCGGCGGCGGGGGCGGCGCTTCCGGAACGGGTTCCGGCGCCGGTGCATGCTCCACGCCGTGATCCGGCGGCAGGGGCGGGGCGGCTTCTTCCCGCGGCTCCTCGCGATGGGTGGCCATGGCTGCTACCGCCGGCGCGGCGGCGACCGCCGCGGCGATCGATGCGGCGCGCTCCCGGTCCATTTCCTGCTCGGCGCGGGCCGGCTGGCGCGGCTGGGCCGGTGGCGCGGGCTGGCGGGCGGGACCTGCCGTCCGGCCCGGCCCCTGGGCGGGGCGTGGCATGGCGGCGGGCCCATGGCCGATGGCAGGCTCGACGACCACGTCGCCGGCGCCGCCGATGAGCAGGAGATGTTCGACACCGTCGCGCCGCACCAGGATCAGGCGCCGCTTGGCATCGACCGGTGCCGCATCGACAACGGCGAGGCGATGCTTGCTCTTTCCGCCGCGCACGTATGTGCCCGGCAGCATGGCCCTGACCATGCGCAGCGCATGGAGGAAGAGAACCAGGATCACCAGGACCGCGACAATCCATGTCACCGCCGTTGCCGGTCCCTGTCCGATCGTGTCACCGAGCCAGTTCATTCTTCTATCCTTCCCCTCGAATTGCCCCGCACCGCCCGCGGTTATCCGGTAAACTCTAGGCCCTGGAAGGGGCTTCGCAAGGGAGAACGCTGCGAAGGGCATTGTTATCAACGCGTATTGGCGCTTTTCCCGGGCATTGTGAGCGCCGGGGCTTCCGGTCGGACGCGGAATGTGATCCAACCGGGCTTGAGCGCGGGACGCGGCAAATTCCAGACACGACATGCGGACGGCAGAGGCGATGGCGCGGGAAAAACAGGGCGATTTCTATCCGGTACCGGTGATCGACAAGGGGGCCGGTCCGGGGCCGGTGGCGCGGCTCCTGATGTTCGGCGTGTCGCTGACCGTGGCGGCCTTCGCCTTCGTGATCTTCCGCGAACGGATCAGCGAATCCCTGCTGCTCGGCTTCCTCGGCCTGCTGGCGATGATCGGCGTGGGCTACCTGTTCGCCACCGTGACCGGCGTGGTGCGGGCCGCGCCGCAGTCGTCGGGCAATGACCTTGCCAAGGCCTTCATCGATTCCATGCCGCAGGGCATGATCATCACCGATGCCAAGCAGCGGGTGATCTACGCCAACCGCGCCTACGCGTCACTGACCGGCGCGACGTCGATTTCCGACATCCGGACATTGCGCAGCCTGCTGTCGACCAACCCGGAATCGGCCGAACCGGTTGCCCGCCTGACGCAAAGCCTGTCGGACGGGCAGGAGGCCGATGCCGAGTTCCGCCTGTCCACGCCGATCCGGCCGGGCGGGGAGCCCGGCGCGCGCTGGTACCGGCTGCGGGTGCGCCCGGTGACCATGCCGGGCCATCGCCAGCCCTTCTCGAGCTGGCAGATCGCCGACATCACGGCGGAACGGGCCGAGCAGGAGCGCTATTTCCAGGACCTGCAGCAGGCCATCGACCACCTCGACCACGCGCCGGCGGGCTTCTTCGCCGCCGACGAGGACGGCCGCGTGACCTACCTGAACGCGACGCTGGCCGGCTGGCTGGGCGTCGACCTGGCGCGTTTCGCGCCGGGGTCGCTGTCGCTGGCCTCCATCGTGGCGGGCGACGGCATGGCGCAGGTCAATGCCGTGAAGGCGGAGCCGGGGGCCATTCGCGATGCCGTCATCGATCTCGACATCACCACGGAAAACGGCGAGGCGCTGCCCGTCCGCTTCATGCACCGGGTGACCGCCAGCCGCGACGGGAAGCCGGGGCCGACGCGGTCGATCGTGCTCAACCGCGCCCAGGGCGACCACGCCGGGCTCGACGCGCGGGCCGCCGAGATCCGGTTCACGCGCTTCTTCAATTCCACGCCGATGGCGATTGCCGGGATCGACGGCGAAGGCCGCATCCTGCGCACCAACGCGCCGTTCCTGTCGCTGTTCTCCGGCATCGTGGACCGCGACACGGTGGACACGCATGCCACGCTGGACGCGGTGATCGCGCCGGACCAGCGCGACGACTTCGCCCGCGCGCTGGACGCGGCCAAGCAGGGCAAGGCCGAGATCGCGCCGATCGACACCACGCTGCCGGACGATCCGGAGCGGCACATGCGCTTCTACGTCAATGCCGTGGTGGACGGCGGCGGCGAGGAGGCAGAGGAAGCCGCGATCGTCTATGCGGTGGAGACGACGGAGCAGAAGGCGCTGGAAGCGCAGATGGCGCAGAGCCAGAAGATGCAGGCGGTGGGCCAGCTTGCCGGCGGCATTGCGCATGATTTCAACAATGTGCTGACGGCCATCATCATGGCCTCCGACCTGCTGCTCATCAATCACCGGGCGTCCGACCCGTCGTTCCCGGACATCATGAACATCAAGCAGAACGCCAACCGCGCCGCCTCGCTGGTGCGCCAGCTGCTGGCGTTCTCGCGCCGGCAGACGCTGCGGCCGCAGGTGCTGGGGCTGACGGACGTGCTGGCGGACCTGCGCATGCTGCTGGCGCGGCTGGCCGGAAACCAGGTCGACCTGAAGGTCGAACACGGCCGCGACCTGTGGCCGGTGAAGGCGGACCTCGGCCAGTTCGAGCAGGTGATCGTCAACCTGGTGGTCAACGCGCGCGACGCCATGCCCGACGGCGGTACGATCACCGTGTCGACGCACAACATGGAGGCCGGCGAGGCCGAGGCGGCGCGCTGGAAAGGCCTGCCGGAGGGCGACTACGTGGCCGTCGAGGTGGCCGACACGGGCACGGGCATCGAACCGGACGTGCTGAAGAAGATCTTCGAGCCGTTCTTCACTACCAAGGAAGTGGGCAAGGGCACCGGGCTCGGCCTTTCGATGGTCTACGGGATCATCAAGCAGACCGGCGGCTTCATCTATTGCGATTCGGAGGTCGGCAAGGGGACTCGCTTCACCATCCTGCTGCCGCGCCACGTGCCGGCGGAAGTGGCACCGAAGGCGGAGGGCGAGGCCGCGACCGCGCCGTCCACCGAGGCGCCGGCGCAGGCCAGGCAGACCCAGACCGACCTGTCCGGCTCGGCCACCGTGCTGCTGGTGGAAGACGAGGACGCGGTGCGCATGGGCAGCCTGCGCGCACTGACGGCACGTGGCTACACGGTGCACGAGGCCTCGTCCGGCATCGAGGCGCTGGACGTGTTCGAGGAACTCGACGGCGCGATCGACATCGTCGTCTCCGACGTGGTGATGCCGGAAATGGACGGGCCGACGCTGCTCGGCGAACTGCGCAAGCGCCGGCCGGACATCAAGTTCATCTTCGTCTCCGGCTACGCCGAGGAAGCTTTCTCCAAGAACCTGCCGGCCGACGCCAAGTTCGGCTTCCTGCCCAAGCCCTTCTCGCTCAAGCAGCTGGCGCAGACGGTCAAGGACATGCTGGAAAGCGACGACTGACGGCGGGTCCGTCCGGATCGTTCAAATGCGAGCGATGGCGGAAGGGGCCGGTTTACCGTGGTGCAAGAGCGGGGCCGGGAGGCGTGGCTGCGGCAACCGATCCTTAAGGCATGGCCCGCCAGCATGGCCGATCAAGACGGGGCAGATCGGGGACAACCATGCCGCTCGCATTCACGGGACTGTTCAAGCTGGCGCTGCTGACCAACGGCGTGGCCCTGCGCAAGCTGGCCGCGACCCCGAACGTTCCGGCGGCGCCGCGCTTCACCGCCGCCGATCTCGACCCGGCCAAGCTTGAGCCGGCGCCGATCCGGCCGGAATGGATCCTCGAGGGCGAGCCGGAAGCGCGCTGCGCCTACCTCGCCACGGGCACGCTCGGCTGGGGCAACACCGCGCACTGGTCGTGCACGGCGGGCAGGTTCCGCTGGCATTTCGGCTGGGACGAGACCGTTCTCATCCTGGAGGGCGAGGTGATCGTCACGGATGACGACGGCACGGTCTACCATGGCGTTCCGGGAACGACCCTGTTCTTCCCTGCCGGATCATCGGCGGTGTGGGACGTGCCGCGCTACGTGCGCAAGATCGCCTTCAACCAGCGCGCCGTGCCGCTGCCGCTGCATATCGCCGAGCGCGTCGCCGCCCGCGTGGCCCGCCTCGTCGGCCGCGGCTGACGGGGTCACGGCGCTCCCGGGCCCGGCACCTGCAACCTTGGCATCCCCGGGCATTTGCTGCCTCGCCATCCTTGTGCTTGTCCCGAGGACCCGGTTTCCATTTGGCGCGACATGACCCGGTGACGGGGTTGCTGCCCGGTTTTCCGGGGTTGGGCAGGTTGTGCACGGGAGGCGGGACGCAGATCAGCGGGCGACGAAATAGCGGGTTTCGCCCGCCTGCTGGCCGGTGCGGGCGCCGCCGGTTTCCACCAGCAGCGTGAGGATGTCGGCGACACGCCCGGCGCGGTTGCGGCCGCCGGAAAAGGCAGCCGAAATCTCGGCCGGCACGGCGGGCGAGGGTGCCTTGGCGAGCACGTCCTTGACGAGGCGGATCTGCTCGAAGGCGTCGGACGGCCAGGCCGGCCGGTTCCTGGCGGGCAGCACGATCAGGTCCGCCGCGGTCTGCTCGCCGTCGTCCGGGCGGGCCACTTTCGCGCCGAGCTTCGCGACCTGGTAATCCGGTCGCAGCCAGCGCACCAGCCCGCGCGCCTCTTCCGCCTGCCGCTCGACATTGAGCGCGACAAGGCGGGACAACAGCTCTTCCTCCGCGGCCTCCTGGTCCGCGCCCTTGTGGTTGCTCGGCATGGTGGCGCCGAGCCGGCCGACGAGCCGGCTGCCGAGATCCTGCCAGCCATAGGCCTCGAAGACGGCGCGGTCGATGCCGTCGTGAATCTCCTTCAGAACGCCGACGAGGCCGGCGTCGTAGATGGCGCGTTCGGCTTCGGTGAGCGGCGGCACTTCCGCCCCGGCCTCCAGCTCGCGAACGTGCTCCAGCACGTTGTAAAGGCCGGTCATGGTGAGGAACCGGTGCGCCGCGAGGCGCTCCTTGCGGAAGGCGTCGAGACGCTCGCCCAGGTCCTCCAGCCGCTGGCGCAGGGCCGGGTTGCTGTCGTCGGTGACGCAGGCTGGGAAGGGAAAGGGATCGAAGGTCTTTGTCTTCGAATAGCGAGGATCATTGCCGACGCCGAGCCAGCCACCGGACTGGATTGCCCAGTGAACATGAAGGCGGGACGACAGCACGGCCAGCGGTGTGGCGCCCTGCAGGCCGATGTTGACCAGCATGTTGTCCGGCAGAACGCTGGCTTCGAGGAACTGAAAGAAGCGGTGCTTGGCGGTTTCGATGGTCGTGATGTAGCGGGGCATGCCCGAAGTGAAATCCCTAAATTCGGTTCTGGTCCGGCCAAAGAGCCACCAGTTTTGTGAAATCCAAGCGTCGCGGTTTGCATCCCGCTCCGGTTTCACAGTGTCCAGCACATGCTGGTAAACTGCGGGAAAGCGCTGCTGCGCCTCCGCCGCCTCCAGCCCGAAGAGATCGATGACCATGACGCCGCGTGGCCGCTGGGCGATATCCCTGCCGTTCCGGTAGTCACGGATGTGCCTTTCAAGGCCGGCGATCCGGCCCAGGCCAAGGGCAAAGGCCTGCTGCGGCGTGACGATGAAGCCGGCACCATGAAGTTTGACGCCAGCGCTTGAGATTTCCTCATTCGCCATCATCGGCCTGGCCTCGGCCAGATCGGCGCCGACGGTCAGTTTCGCGGTGATCTTTCCCTCGCGCTTCTCCAGGTCCACCTGCGGCGTGTCGGTGTTCAGCCCGCTCTCGTGGCGCAGGGTGGCCAGAACGCCGGTGCGCTCGCCGCGTGCGGCCACCGTCATGGCGATGCGCACGGCGGCCTTGTCGGAGGCCTTCAGCCAGGGATGGTCGGGAACGGCGAAGACGAGACTGAGCGGGTCCTTCGCCGCGAGGTGACGCTCGATCACCCGGCGCGAGAAAGTCTGGGTGATGGAATTGGTGGTGATGAAACCGAAGCGGACCAGCGGATTCGCCTGCCTTGCCGTGCCCTTGCGGGCCAGCCGCGTGGCGGCCTCGTCCCAGAAATGCATGACGAAATCCGCTCCGCCGGGCATGTGCGGGCGGGCGGCCCAGCAGGCCTCTGCATAGCCGTCGCCCAGTTCGGCGCGCATGTCCTTGCCGCCGATGAAGGGCGGGTTGCCGACGATGAATTCCACCTCGGGCCAGGGCGCGGGGCGCGGGTTGGCATAGGTGTAAAGCGGGACGGTGGCCGCGGGGTCCGGCACCGGCTCGCCGGTGACCGGATGCGGCTTCGTGGTGATGCCGTCCCAGCGCGTGACCGGCCGGCCGTCGGCATCGCGCAGCAGCTCCCGCCGGTCGAAGGCGAGGATGGCGTCCTGCTGGCGGATGGTGCCATAGGCGTGCAGCACCGGCTCGGCGATGCCGTTCAGCCCCACGGTCTTCAATTGCCACTTGATGTAGCCGATCCACAGCACGAGGTCGGCGATGGGCACGGCGCGCGGGTTCAGCTCCAGGCCGTAGAACTGGCTGGGGTTGACCGTCTCGCCCTGGAAGCCGAAGCCGATGTCGGCCTCGGTGCCTTCCAGCGCCTCCAGCACCTCGCCCTCCAGCTTCTTCATCAGTTCCAGCGCGACGTAAAGGAAATTGCCGGTGCCGCAGGCGGGGTCCAGCACGCGGGTGGTGCAGAGCCGGTGGTGAAAGGCCGCCAGCTGCCGGCGTGCGGCGTCCAGCTTTCCTGCCGCGATCATTTCCTGCGCGGCCGATTGCGCCACCTCCCAGTCGGCGCGCAACGGCTCGATGATGGTGGGCACGACGAGGCGCTCGACATAGGCACGCGGCGTGTAATGGGCGCCGAGGCGCGACCGCTCGGCGGGGTCGAGCGCACGTTCCAGCAGGGTGCCGAAAATGGCGGGCTCCACCTCCGACCAGTCGCGCCCGGCGGCGACGGCCAGTTCGGCGATTCCGTCGCCATCCAGCGCCAGGGCGCGGCGGTCCTTGAACAGCGATCCGTTGAAGCGGCGCAGCGTGCCCATCAGGCGCGGCTCGTAGCCGCCCTCGTCCATGGTTTTCCAGAGGTATTCCAGCGCCGGGACGAAGTGTTCCGGCCGGTCCTTCAGTTCCAGCAACAGTTTTTCGAACGCCTTGTCGGGCAGCAGCTTCACGTCTTCGGCGAACATGGTGAAGAGGCAGCGCATGAGGAACTCCGCCACGTCCTTCGGGTCGTGCCGGCCTTCCAGCCGGCGGGCGACGCGGGCCAGCCGGGCGGCGATGTCGCGGGTCACCTCGGCGGAGCGGCGGGCAGGGTCCAGCGACAGCGGGTCGGTCCAGATGGCGGCGAGGCGCGCCTGCACCGCCGCGTCGCGCAGGTCGTCCATGGTGATGCGGAAGGAGCGGCGGTCCGGGAACTGGGCGTAGTTCTTTCCCTGGCCGGAGAAATCCGCGTAGACCTCGATGACGTGGCCGACGTCGACGATGAGCAGGAAGGGCGGATAGCCGTGGTCGACGGGCAGGGCGCGGGCATAGTCCTCGGCCTGCTTGCGCGCCGCCGCCATCACCCTGTCCCACTGGCGCGTGCCCTGGCGGGCATGGCCGGCCTTCACGCTGCGGCTTTCGGCTGGCAGGAGCTCGATCTGCGCGGTGCCGGTCTTCACCCGCTTGGCGGACTGCTTGGCCTCGAGGATGAAGCAGCCGCGCTTGTAGCAATCGATCCGTCCCGCCGTGGTGGAACCGTCGGCATGGCGGAAGGTGACGGCACGCTCGAAGACGTAGTCGTTGAGGCGGTTCTCCTCGGCCGCGAAATCGGGGTTCGGCAGGCCGAGCGCCGCGGTCAGCCGCTCGACGAACAATTGCGCATTGGCCAGTTCCGCGCCGCCCGATGCCGAGACCGCGGCAATGAGATGCTCCAGCTTCTCCTGATCGACCGGCATGCGCCCCCCGCTCCCCTTTCGGATGCGAGGGTAAAATCATGGGTAGCGGGAATGAAGCGGGTGCAATCTAAATTATGCGCGCCTGAATTGAAATTCCGGGACCCATGGCATGCGCTTGTTCGCCCGAGATGCCGTTGCGGTCAGGCGGTCAGCGCGGCGGCGATCTCGGCGGCCAGGCGGGCGTTGTTCTTCACCAGCGCGATGTTGGTGGCCAGGCTGCGGCCGCCGGTCAGTTCCACGATGCGGGCCAGCAGGAAGGGCGTGACCGCCTTGCCGGAGACGCCTTCAGCCTCGGCCTCGGCCTGCGCGGCGGCGATGTAGCCGGCCATTTCGCCGGCCGGGATCTCGTCTTCGGCGGGCACCGGGTTGGCAATCAGCATGCCGCCGCCGATGCCGAGCGCCGCGCGCATGGCCTGGAAGCGGGCAATGCCGGCGGCCGTGCCGATGGTGAGCGGCGCGGGATGGGGCGAGCTGCGCGACCAGAAGGCCGGCATGGTGTCCGTGGCAAAGCCGACGACCGGCACGCCGTTGGTTTCCAGCACTTCCAGCGTCTTCGGCACGTCGAGAATCGCCTTGGCGCCGGCCGAGACCACGATGACCGGCGTTGCCGCCAGTTCGGTCAGGTCGGCGGAGATGTCGAAGCTGTGTTCGGCGCCCTTGTGGACGCCGCCGATGCCGCCGGTGGCAAAGACGGCGATGCCGGCGCGCGCGGCCGCGATCATGGTGGCGGCGACCGTGGTGCCGCCGGTCGCGCCGGTGGCCATGGCGAAGGCGAGGTCGGCGCGGCTCAGCTTCATCGCGCCCCTGGTGCGGGCCAGCGCGTCGCGTTCGGACCGGGACAGGCCAACCTTCAGGCGGCCTTCCATGACCGCGATGGTGGCCGGGGTGGCGCCATGGGCGCGGATGATATCCTCCACGTCGCCAGCCATGGCGGCATTGTCCGGGAAGGGCATGCCGTGGGTGATGATGGTCGATTCCAGCGCCACCACGGGCCGGCGTTGCGCCAGCGCTTCGGCCACGTCCGGGGCGATGTCGAGCGGCAGGTCGGTCATGACGGGTTCAGCCTCCGGGTTTCATCAAGGCGGGTCTGGAACGGCGCGCCGGCGAGATCCGGAGCGGACGCGGATGTTTCCACCGCCAGGGCGGCGGCTGCAAGCCCCTCGATGGCAGCATCACGCAGGGTCTCGCCGCGCATCAGCGCTGCGATGGCGGCGCCGGTCAGGGCATCGCCGGCACCGGTCACGTCAACCGGGCGGACCGGTGGCGGCAGGAGCGTCGCGACCGTGCCGTGGTCGAGGAGGGTGAGCGGGCGGGGGCCGGCGGAAACGAGGGCGCGGACAAGGCCCAGGCCGGCGAGCGCGCGGGCCAGGTCGCCGCCGGAAGCGTCTGCGGGCAGCCCGGTCAGCGCCGCGGCCTCCGCGCGGTTGCAGAAAAGACAGGCGAGGCGGTCCATGAGGTCCGACCAGCGGGGCGCCTTGGCCGGCGATACCGCCATGGCGAAAAGCGGTTTCCCGTCGGCCATGCGTGCGAGGCGGGCCAGCGCCGGGGCGGGCACATTAGCATCGGCCAGCAGCGCGCTAGCGCCGGCGATTGCGTCGCGTACCGGGCGGCGGCGCAGCAGGCGCTCGAACACGATCTCGTAGAGCGCCATGTCGGCGAGGCCGAGGATCTGCTCGCCATCGCGGTCGAGGATCGACGTGTAGGACGGTGTCGCGCGGTCGAGGAAGGTGGCGGACAGGTCCTGCAGGTGCGAGGCGGCAACCGCGTCGGCGACGATGCTGCCGGCGCCATCGCCAGCGCGGGCCGACAGAAGGGCTGCCGCGATGCCGCGCGACACGACGGCGCGCGCGGCATTGAACGCGCCACCGCCGATGGTTTCGCGCAGCGTGCCGGGATTGGAGGCGCCCGCTACGTAGGGCACGGACAGGCGGCCGCGCCGGTCGACATGGGCACCGCCAATGGCCAGCAGGCGGGGGCGATCCGCCTCCGTCACCGGCGTCCGCCCGTTGCCGTGCTGCCGGACCGCCGGGGTCGCGAATCGCCTGGCCCCGCAAGCGGGTGCAACGGCGCGCCAGGACCGCAGGAATTCATCACCGGCTTTTCCTCCGCCGCTGTTCGACGATACGGGAACATAATTTGAACATCCTTGTTTTTCAACGCTTTCACCACCTTGAAAAATGAGAACAAATGGCGTACAAATAATTCACGGCGTTGCGGCGTCCGGTCGTTCAAGTCGGGGAACAAGGTGGTATATCATGGCGCAGAATTCAT
Source organism: Zhengella mangrovi (assembly GCF_002727065.1). Taxonomy (GTDB): domain Bacteria; phylum Pseudomonadota; class Alphaproteobacteria; order Rhizobiales; family Rhizobiaceae; genus Zhengella; species Zhengella mangrovi. The sequence continues at coordinate 104,654 of NZ_PDVP01000007.1, forward strand.
TGCGGCTCGTTGAGGACAAATCGGTGGACAAGACCAAGGCACTGGATGCTGCGCTTTCGCAGATCGAACGGGCGTTCGGCAAGGGCTCGATCATGCGGCTCGGCCAGAACGAACAGGTCGTGGAGATCGAGACAGTGTCGACCGGCTCTCTCGGCCTCGACATCGCGCTGGGCATCGGTGGCCTTCCCAAGGGCCGAATCATCGAGATTTACGGGCCGGAAAGCTCGGGCAAGACCACGATGGCGCTGCAGACCATTGCCGAAGCCCAGAAGAAGGGCGGCATCTGCGCCTTCGTGGATGCCGAGCATGCGCTGGACCCGGTCTATGCCCGCAAGCTGGGCGTGGACCTGGAGAACCTGCTGATCTCGCAGCCGGACACGGGCGAGCAGGCGCTGGAAATCGCCGACACGCTGGTCCGCTCCGGCGCGGTCGACGTGCTGGTCGTCGATTCGGTGGCGGCGCTGACGCCGCGCGCGGAGATCGAGGGCGAGATGGGCGATTCGCTGCCCGGCATGCAGGCGCGGCTGATGAGCCAGGCGCTGCGCAAGCTGACGGCCTCGATCTCGCGCTCCAACACGATGGTCATCTTCATCAACCAGATCCGCATGAAGATCGGCGTCATGTTCGGTTCGCCGGAAACGACCACGGGCGGCAACGCGCTGAAGTTCTACGCCTCGGTCCGGCTCGACATCCGCCGGATCGGCTCGGTGAAGGACCGCGACGAGGTGGTCGGCAACCAGACCCGCGTCAAGGTGGTCAAGAACAAGATGGCGCCGCCCTTCAAGCAGGTCGAGTTCGACATCATGTACGGCGAAGGCGTGTCGAAGATGGGCGAACTGATCGATCTCGGCGTCAAGGCCGGCATCGTGGAGAAGTCCGGCGCCTGGTTCTCCTACAATTCCCAGCGGCTCGGCCAGGGGCGCGAGAATGCCAAGCAGTTCCTGCGCGAGAACCAGGAAGTGGCCAGCGAGATCGAGTTGGCCCTGCGCCAGAACGCCGGCCTGATCGCCGACCGGTTCCTCGAGGACGGGGAAGACGGTGGCGACGCCAGCGACGAGGCGAGCGGCATGTGATGCCCGGGCCGGCCTGGCGGGTGCCGGGCGGGCCGACAGGGAAGACGGATCGGACCGCCGGCCGGACAATGGCCGGCGGCTTTTCGCGTCTGCCGCTTCAAAGCGCACGGGCATTCTGGACAGCGTGATTGACGAAAGCTAAAAGGCGGTTTCTTGAAGCCCGCCACATGGCGGGCGCCCTTTGTTTGCAGGACAGGAACCATGAGTGGCGTAAACGAAATCCGGTCGGCTTTCCTCGATTTCTTTGCCAAGAACGGACACGAGGTCGTTGCCTCGAGCCCGCTGGTTCCGCGCAACGATCCCACGCTGATGTTCACCAACGCCGGCATGGTGCAGTTCAAGAACGTCTTCACCGGGCTTGAGAAGCGGGATTACAGCCGTGCAGCGACGTCGCAGAAATGCGTGCGCGCCGGTGGCAAGCACAACGACCTCGACAATGTCGGCTATACCGCGCGCCACCACACCTTCTTCGAAATGCTCGGAAACTTTTCCTTCGGCGACTATTTCAAGGAAGAGGCGATCCGCCTTGCCTGGGACCTGATCACCAAGGAATTCGCGCTGCCGAAGGACCGCCTGCTGGTAACCGTCTACCATACCGACGACGATGCCGCGGCCCACTGGAAGAAGATTGCCGGGCTGTCCGACGACCGGATCATCCGCATCGCGACATCCGACAATTTCTGGGCCATGGGCGATACCGGCCCCTGCGGCCCGTGCTCGGAGATCTTCTTCGATCACGGCGACAAGATTCCCGGCGGACCGCCCGGAAGCCCGGACGAGGACGGCGACCGGTTCATCGAGATCTGGAACCTTGTCTTCATGCAGTACGAGCAGGTGACCAAGGCCGAGCGGGTCGAACTGCCGCGGCCCTCGATCGACACCGGCATGGGGCTGGAGCGCGTCGCCGCGGTGCTGCAGGGCGAGCACGACAATTACGACATCGACCTGTTCAAGGCCCTGATCCGCGCCTCGGAAGAGGCGACGGGCGTGGAAGCCGAGGGCAAGTTCCGCGCGAGCCACCGGGTCATCGCCGATCACCTGCGGGCTTCCAGCTTCCTGATCGCCGATGGCGTCCTGCCCTCGAACGAGGGGCGGGGCTACGTGCTCCGGCGCATCATGCGCCGCGCGATGCGCCATGCGCAGCTCCTCGGTGCGCAGGATCCGCTGATGTGGCGGCTGGTGCCGGCGCTGATCCGGGAGATGGGTCAGGCGTACCCGGAACTCGTTCGCGGCAAGGACCTGATCACGGAGACGCTGAAGCTGGAGGAAAGCCGCTTCCGCAAGACGCTGGCCCGGGGGCTGTCGCTGCTCGAGGACGCGACGGTGGATATCTCGACAGGCGGGGAACTGGATGGCGAGACCGCCTTCAAGCTCTACGATACCTACGGCTTCCCGCTCGACCTGACGCAGGATGCGCTGCGCCAGCGCGGCATCGGTGTCGATACCGACGGCTTCAGGACCGCGATGGAACGGCAGAAGGCGGAAGCGCGGGCCAATTGGGCCGGTTCCGGCGAAGCGACCACCGAGGCGGTCTGGTTCGGGCTGCGCGAGAAGCTCGGCGCGACGGAGTTCCTCGGCTACGAGACCGAAAGCGCGGAAGGCGTCGTCCTTGCGCTGGTCCAGGATGGCAAGTCCGTTGCGGAAGCGAAGCAGGGTGACAGCGTTGCCGTCATCGTGAACCAGACACCGTTCTACGGCGAATCCGGCGGCCAGATGGGCGATACCGGGCTGATCAAGGGCGACGACTTCCTGGTCCGCGTGACCGATACGCAGAAGAAGGCCGACGGCCTGTTCGTGCATGTCGGGACAGTGGCCGAAGGGACGGTGCGCAGCGGCGACGAGGTCGAACTGCTGGTCGATTCGTCGCGCCGGTCGCGCTTGCGGGCGAACCATTCGGCGACCCACCTCGTCCACGAAGCGCTGCGGGAGGTGCTTGGTACCCACGTGGCCCAGAAGGGGTCGCTCGTGGCGCCGGACCGCCTGCGTTTCGACTTTTCGCACCCCAAGCCGATCTCGCAGGACGAACTGGACAGGATCGAGGACATCGCCAACGAGATCGTGGTGCAGAACGCGCCGGTCTCCACGCGCCTCATGGCCGTCGATGACGCGATCGCCGAAGGCGCCATGGCGCTCTTCGGGGAGAAATACGGTGACGAGGTGCGGGTCGTGTCCATGGGCACGGCGCTGCATGGCGACAAGGCCGGCAAGGCCTACTCGGTGGAACTGTGCGGCGGGACCCATGTCCGTGCCACCGGCGATATCGGGCTGGTTCGGCTGGTCGCGGAGAACGCGGTTGCCGCGGGCGTGCGCCGTATCGAGGCGCTGACGGGCGAGGACGCCCGGCGTTACCTCGACGAGCAGGACCGGCGCGTGCGCGAGATGGCGGCGGCGCTGAAAGTTGCGCCCGCAGACGCCGTGGCGCGGCTGGAGTCCGTCCTGGACGAGCGGCGCAAGCTGGAACGGGAACTCGCCGAGGCCCGGCGCAAGCTCGCGCTCGGCGGCGGCGGCTCGGACAACGGCGGTGCCGAGGACATTGGCGGCATCCGTTTCATGGGCCGGGTCGTCGAGGGGGTTTCCCCGAAGGATCTCAAGCCGCTGGCCGACGATGGCAAGCAGACGCTGGGAAGCGGCGTCGTCGTCTTCGTGGGCAAAGGCGAGGATGGAAAGGCCAGCGTCGTCGTGGCCGTGACCCAGGACCTCACCGAACGGTTCTCGGCCGTGGACCTTGTCCGGCTGGCGTCCGAAGCGCTGGGCGGAAAGGGCGGCGGCGGGCGGCCCGACATGGCGCAGGCCGGCGGTCCGGATGCCTCGAGGGCCGATGCCGCCATCGCGGCGGTCCGGGGTGCCCTGTCGGCCTGACCCGCGGCCATTTTCAGACTGACCTGTCATGCCAGGCGTCGCCTTCGCGGCGCCTGGTTTTTTGTTCCGGTGGGTCGCCGGGCCAACCGGGCGGGCGGTGATGGCTCCCCGACCGGCCGCAGGCCAGACTTCGCATCGACACCGCGACACGATCCGTCCGGAACAACGGTCAGGCAGCTGACGGTTGCGTGTCGCTCAGGCAGATGGAACGTGATGTCGGGGAAAGGCCCTGAAAGGGCGCGCTGCCGAAGACCGGGGGCGGTGGCAACGGCAGCGCTTCACAACGAAGCCGGATGTGTGCGGTGACCTCGTCGTGCAGTCGGCAATAAACAATGAAACACTAATAAATTCCAGTGCAAATTCATGCGGAAGTCAAAAATGAATCTCATTTTCCGCATTTTCGGAAATGCCTGTTGCAGCTTGGCGACTGCCGCCGCCCCGGCGGGCCGAAAATGCCGGGTCGAGGCGGGATTTTCCGCCGAAAAACCGGACCGCTTGCGAATCAGCCTGCGGGATTCCGTTGCGTAAACAGATATTTGCCCTGTCACATGGCAGGTGCTCGCCGGTGATTCGGTTGTTGCCTTCATTGCCGGAGAACGCGCCACGCGACGCGGTGTGCGTAAAATCCAGGCAAAAGAAAACCGGCGCCCGGGCGCCGGTTTTCGCATGTCATATCCAGATCGGACGTGCCGCTCAGGCCATGGCCTTCTGCAGGTTCTCGTCGATCTTGTCCAGGAAGCCGGTCGTGGACAGCCACGGCTGGTCCGGACCGATCAGCAGGGCGAGGTCCTTGGTCATGTATCCCGATTCGACCGTGTTGACGCAGACCTTCTCCAGCGTGTCGGCGAAGCGGGCCAGTTCGGCGTTTCCGTCCAGCTTGGCGCGGTGGGCGAGGCCACGGGTCCAGGCGAAGATCGAGGCAATCGAGTTGGTCGAGGTTTCCTCGCCCTTCTGGTGCTGGCGGTAGTGACGGGTCACGGTGCCATGGGCGGCTTCCGCTTCCACCGTCTTGCCGTCCGGCGTCATCAGCACGGAGGTCATCAGGCCAAGCGAGCCGAAGCCCTGGGCGACGGTGTCGGACTGGACGTCACCGTCGTAGTTCTTGCAGGCCCAGACGTAGCCGCCGGACCACTTCAGCGAAGCGGCGACCATGTCGTCGATCAGGCGGTGCTCGTACCAGATCTTGGCTTCCTTGAACTTCTCGACGAACTCGGCCTCGTAGATCTCCTGGAAGAGGTCCTTGAAGCGGCCGTCGTAGGCCTTCAGGATGGTGTTCTTGGTCGACAGGTAGCAGGGCACCTTGCGCTGCAGGGCGTAGTTCATCGAGGCGCGGGCGAAGTCGCGGATCGAGTCGTCCAGGTTGTACATGGCCATGGCAACGCCGGAGCCCGGTGCCTGGAAGACCTCGTGCTCGATCTCGGTGCCGTCGTCGCCGACGAACTTGATCGTCAGCTTGCCCTTGCCGGGGAAGCGGAAGTCGGTGGCGCGGTACTGGTCGCCGAAGGCATGGCGGCCGACGATGATCGGCTGGGTCCAGCCCGGCACGAGGCGCGGCACGTTCTTGCAGATGATCGGCTCGCGGAAGATGACGCCGCCCAGGATGTTGCGGATGGTGCCGTTCGGCGAGCGGTACATGCGCTTCAGGCCGAATTCCTCGACGCGGGCCTCGTCCGGCGTGATGGTGGCGCATTTGACGCCGACGCCGTATTCCTTGATGGCGTTGGCAGCGTCCACCGTGATCTGGTCATCGGTCTCGTCACGCTTCTCGATGCCGAGATCGTAATACTTCAGATCGATGTCGAGATAGGGATGGATCAGCTTTTCCTTGATGAACTGCCAGATGATCCGGGTCATCTCGTCGCCGTCGAGTTCGACAACGGGGTTGGCCACCTTGATCTTCGCCATGGGATTTCCTCGTATTGGAGATGCGGCCGGAAGCCGCGGTTCGGACGGGAGTAAAAGTGTGGCCCCTATAGCACCAGCATTCGCCAAGGCAAAGTCATGCTCTAGGCGCATGCCGGGGAAAACGCCTCGCATGGCGAAAAAGGAGGAAGAACGGGCATGAGCATACGGTTTTCACAGGCGGATCTGCCCGCCGGGCGCTTCCATTTCGCCGAGGCGGGAGAGGCCGGCAGGCCGCTCCTGCTCTGCCTGCACGGGTTTCCGGAATCCTGGCTGGCCTACGAGGCGGTGATGCCGCTGCTGGCGGAGCGCTTCCATGTCGTTGCGCCGGACCAGCGCGGGTTCAACCGCTCGCCCAAGCCGGAGGGTGTCGAGGCCTACCAGGCGCGCTACCTGGTTGCGGACATGTTCGCCCTGGCCGACCGCCTGTCACCGGAACAGCCGATCACGCTCACGGGGCACGACTGGGGGTCGGCGGTCGCCTATGCCATGGCCTTTACGCGGCCGGAGCGCATCGCCCGGCTGATCGTCGCCAATGGCGTCCATCCCTGGTGCTTCCAGAACGCCATCGTCAACGATGCCGGCCAGCGCGCCGCCAGCCAGTACATGACCAGGCTCAGGGCGCCGGATGCGGCCGGGTTGCTTGCCGCGAACGATTTCGAGAAGCTGATGAACATGATGGCCGGCTTTTCGGCGACGGGCTGGCTGACGCCTGCCTTGCAGGCGGCCTACAACGCGCAATGGCGCGAACCGGGCGCGCTGGAAGCCATGCTGAACTGGTATCGCGGCTCGCCCATCGTCGTGCCGGGACTGGAGGAGACGGCGGTGGCTGCGCCGCTGCTCGCGGCGCCCGAGGATGCGATGCGGGTGCGGATGCCCCACCTCGTGCTCTGGGGGCAGGAGGACATCGCGCTGACGCCGGCCTGCCTCGGCGGCCTGGAGCGTTTCGCCGCGGATCTTTCCATCCGGCCGGTCGACGGTGCCAGCCACTGGATCCTGCACGAGCAGCCGCAGCGGGTGGCGGCCGAAATCCTGGCCTTCGCGGCGTCCTGATCGCGAAGGCTTTGACCGGACGCCGGTTTCAGGCTAACGCGGGCGCCATGGCTGGAACAGACAGACATCAGGATCTCATCGCCGACGGCCCGGTCGTCGTGCTGGTCGAACCGCAGCTTGGCGAGAACATCGGCATGGTGGCCCGCGCCATGGCGAATTTCGGCCTAGCGGAGCTTCGGCTCGTCAATCCGCGTGACGGGTGGCCCTCGGAGAAGGCGCGGGCGGCGGCCAGCAAGGCAGACCACGTGATCGACGGCACGCTGGTGTTCGACACGCTGGCGGAGGCCATTGCCGACATGGAATTCGTCTTCGCGACGACGGCACGGCTGCGCGACGGGTTCAAGACCGTGCGCGGACCGGTGGAGGCCTGCCGCATGCTGCGCCCGCGCCACGCGGCCGGGCAGCGCACGGCGATCCTGTTCGGGCGCGAGCGGTTCGGGCTGTCGAACGAGGAAGTGAGCCTGGCCGACGAGATCGTGACCTTCCCGGTCAATCCCGCCTTCGCATCGCTCAACATCGCCCAAGCGGTGCTGCTGATGAGCTACGAGTGGATGAAGAGCGGGCTGGAAAGCGAAACCTGGACGAATTTTTCCGGTCCGGAGATGGAGCCGGCGCGGCGCGGGCAACTGGTCAGCTTCCTCGGCTATCTCGAGGAGGCGCTGGACAAGCGGGGCTATTTCCGGCCGCCGGAAAAGCGGGCCAAGCTGGTGGACAACCTGCGCGCCGTGTTCACGCGGCCGGGCTTCTTCGCCCCCGAGATCGACGTGCTGCGCGGCATCGTCACCTCGCTTGACAAGTTCACGCCGGACCGGAAACGTGGCGACGGACCGCCGGAACGCTGACAGGTCCCAGGGACGCGGTGGCAGGCATGAGCGGGACGATCCTCTTTTTCGACAGCGGCATTGGCGGGCTTTCCGTGGTCAAGGAAGCGCGCGTGCTGCTGCCCGATCACCGCTACATCTACGTGGCCGACGATGCGGCCTTTCCCTATGGGGCCTGGCAGGAAGAGGCGCTGAAGCGGCGCATGACCGAGCTTTTTGCCACGCTGCTGGAGCGCTGGAAGCCCGACGTCGCGGTGATCGCCTGCAACACGGCCTCGACGCTGGCGATCGACCACCTTCGCGCCGTCTTTCCCGAACAGCCTTTCGTCGGCACGGTGCCTGCCATCAAGCCGGCGGCCGAGCGCACGGCCTCGGGGCTTGTCTCCGTGCTGGCGACACCCGGGACGGTGAAGCGGCAATACACCCGCGACCTGATCGCCAAGTGGGCCTCGAAATGCCACGTGCGGCTGGTCGGGTCGGAGAACCTGGCGCAACTGGCCGAGACCTACATGCGCACCGGGTTCGTGGACGAGGCGAAGGTGCGCGCGGAAATCGAGCCATGCTTCATCGAGCGTGACGGCAAGCGCACCGACATCATCGTGCTGGCCTGCACGCATTATCCCTTCCTGGTCAATCGCATGCGCAAGACCGCGCCGTGGCCGGTGGACTGGATCGACACGTCGGAAGCGATTGCCCGGCGCGCCCTGGCGGTCCTGGAAGGGCAGGGCAATGGCCATCCGCCGGCGGGCGAGGCTTTGCCGGACATGGCCCATTTCACATCCGGAAACCCGGACCCGGCGCTGGCCCGGCTGATGCGCGGTTTCGGCTTCGCCACCTCCGGCTGACTGGCCGGAAGCGCCGGCTTTTTCGTCCGCCCGCCAGAAAAGCGTCATCGGCCCTTCATGAAGCGATCCTAGCTTCGCGGCCGGTTTCAAGACCCGTTTCGCGAAGGAAAATGACGATGCTCAAACATGTCCTGATGATGACCACGACGCTGGCTGTCCTGCCGGCCGCCGCCCATGCCGCAGACCTGGCATTCGCGCCGGTGCCGGTTCCGCAAACGGATGCGGCCAAGCGGGCCGTCCAGGCCTCGCCGTCGGTCACGATCGACGGTACCGAGCACAAGATCGGTTATCACGTGCTGTACCGCTCGGGCGACATGGGGGCCGGCACGCTGATCGACGCGAAGGGCAATCCAGTCATGAATGACGACGGAACGCCTGCCGTTTCGGACTCGGCCGATTTCACCTCGCTGCTGCCGCGCGGCGACCGGCTGTTCAGCGTCACGCATTTCGAGGCGCGGCCCGGTGCGATGTATCTCAGCGAACTGAAGCAGGATGCCGACGGCACTCTGACCGTGCTCTCCAGCAAGCCGATCGATTTCTCCTCCGTTGGCGGCCTGTGGGTGCCCTGTGCCGGTTCGGTGACGCCCTGGGGCACGCATCTCGGTTCGGAGGAATACCCGGCCGACGCCCGCGCCATCGAGGCCGCGACGTCGCTCGACGAGATCGACGATTACACCAAGCCGATGGTGCGCTACTTCGGCGTCGATCCCGACACCATGTCGCTGGATGATTTCCGCACCGCCTACAACCCGTACCGCTATGGCTTCGTGACGGAGATCGCCGTGTCGGATGACGGCGAAGCCACGCCGCACAAGCACTACGCGGCCGGGCGTGTCGCGGTCGAACTGGGCTACGTGATGCCGGACCGGAAAACGGTCTACATTTCCGACGACGGCACCAACGTGGGCCTGTTCCGCTTCGTCGCGGACAAGGAAGACGACCTGTCGTCCGGCACGCTCTATGCCGCCAGGTGGACGCAGACCTCGGCCGACAATGGCGGTGCGGCAGACCTGTCCTGGGTCGATCTCGGCCACGGCGATGACGCCTCGGTGCGCAAGCTCATCGACGACGGCATTTCCTTCTCCGACATTTTCGAGACGGCCGACATCGCCGATGACGGGTCCTGCGGCGACGGCTTCATGGCCTCCAATGCCGAGGGCCGCTCTGAATGCCTGAAGGTCAGGGACGGCATGGAACTGGCCGCCTCGCGGCTGGAGACGCGCCGTTACGCCTCGATGATGGGTGCGACGACCGAGTTCCGCAAGATGGAAGGCATCACCTTCAACCAGGCCGACTCCAGGCTCTATCTCGCCATGTCGGAGGTCGAGCGCGGCATAGAAGACAATGCCAAGGGCGGCAAGGCGACCGACAAGTATGACAAGGGCGGCCGCAACGACATCAGGCTGGAAGCTAATGGTTGCGGCACGGTCTACGAACTCGACATCGACGGGTCGATGACCGCCACGGCCATGCGCGGCCTGGTGTCCGGCAAGCCGACCCGGTACGAGGACGGTTCGCCCTACGCCGGCAACAGCTGTGATATCGACGGCATTGCCAACCCGGACAACCTGACGTTCATCAACGGCACGCGCACGCTGATCATCGGCGAGGATACCGGTTCGGGCCACCAGAACGATGCGATCTGGGCCTACAATATCGACAGCAAGGACCTGACCCGCATCGAGACCACGCCCTACGGTTCGGAGACGACCTCGCCCTACTGGTATGGCGATATCAACGGCCATGGCTACCTGATGAGCGTCGTGCAGCATCCCTACGGCGAATCCGACGAGGACAAGCTGGACGATCCGGCCGATGCCCGCGCCTATATCGGCTATGTCGGTCCGTTCCCCGCGATCAAATGACCGTCATTGCCTGATGGATTGACGACATCACGGGCCGGCGCAGCCACTGCGCCGGCCCGCTTGCTGTCCGGAGAACTGCCGGTTCAGCCTTTCACCCAGTCGAAGGCGCGGCGCAGTTCCGCCGTACCGCCGGTCTCGAACCACTTGCCGTGGGCGATGACGATGCGCTCGGGATCGCAGGCGATCATCCAGTCGATCACCGGGCGCAACTGCTCGTGATGGCCGCGGAAGGTGGCGCGCAGGTCGCGCGGGGCGCGGCCGTGGGGCGCCATGACGCCGATGAGCCGGTACATGAACCGCGCCAGCCAGCCATGCAAGCGCTGATCCTCGAAGTTCTCGATCAGGTCGGCCAGGATCAGCGTGCGCGATGGCCTGTGGAAGAACACCACCTCGTTGAGGATGGAACTGCCGCGGGCGATGCGCTGGTCGATCACCCCGGCCCATTCCGGCGGCGGCGTGTCGGCCAGGTCGTCGGTAAAGGCGACGTCCGAGCGCTTGCGGACGCCGGGCGAAGCCCAGGTGCGGGCTTCGGGGAAATGCTGCGACCACGGGCCGATCGAGACATGGTGGATCAGGTTGGGCGAGACGATGTGGCGCACCGGGCCGAGCGCGGCGATCGCTTCGGCCAGCGCCTCGTCCGGGTGGGTCGGCGAGTGCAGCCAGATGCCGCCATCGGGCAGGCGGACCACGGTCATGCGGGTCGGGAAGGGCCACTTGACGGGGATGCCGTAGCCCCATTTCAGCACCGGGCCGTCGACGATCCATATGTTTTCGGCGACGGGTTTGAGCACATCGAGCGGTTCGTAGGGATCGTAACTGCCGGTCATGTCTGCCTCCCGTTGCGGTCAGGTTGGCAAGCGATGATGACAAGTGCAAGGCGCGGCATGTCGCGGCCGTTCTTCCGCGTCTCCACGCAGGGGCGGGGGCGCGTTCAGCGGTTGAGAATCAGGGCCGAGCCTGTCACGACGAGTGCGGCGCCGATCCATGCGCCGGCGGCAGGCCGTTCGCCGGTACGGATCCAGAGTAGCGGCAGGAGAAGCGCCGGGGTGGTGGCGGAGAGGATCGAGACGATCCCCACCTTGCCGCCCGACAGCGCGAAGAGAAGCAGGGTGACCCCGAGCGCCATGCCGATGATGCCGGATGCAGCGGTGAGGCCGAGCAGCGTCCATGTCCATTGCGCCCGCTGGCGGGCGAACGGCGCGCCGGTTGCCATGACGAGGGAGAGCGCGGCTGCGGCCACGCCGATGCGCAGCGTGGACGCCACGACCGGGTCCATGCCGGCGGCCATGACCGGGCGCGCGATCAGCGAGCCTGCCGCTTGCGAGAGCGCGGCCGCCAGTCCGAAGGCAATGCCGGCCCAGAGCGGCCCGCGGACATGTTCCCACTGATGCAGCTGCGATGGCCGCTTGCCGTAGAGAATGGCAAGCGTGACACCGGCAAAAACGATGGCCATGCCGATCAAGGTCCAGTGCGACAGCACTTCGCCGAGCACGAGCCTGCCGAGAATGGCGGAGATCGGGGCATTGAGCGAGAACAGGATATTGGACCGGCGCGGACCGAGCCGGTTCATGGTGGCGAAGAGGGCTGTGTCGCCAAGGAATATGCCGACGAAGCCGGACAGCACCAGCAACCAGGCATCGTCCACGGCAAGTCCCTGCCAGCCGCCGGTGACGGTCAGCCAACCCGCCAGAAGGACAAAGACGATGGTCATGCGGGCGCGCACGAAGGCAATCGGCCCCAGCGCCTGCGCGGGAACAGGCGATATGACACTGGTCAGGGCCCAGGTGAAAGCGGTGGCGAGCGCAGCCAGTTCGTAGATCATGAAAGGAATGTCCGGCGCCAGGGTTGGCGGCGGGGCTTATAGCGGCTGCGGGGCGCTGGTGGAAGCGGCCAGACGGGCAAGCGCGCTCAGCCTTGCGACACGAGGCTTGACATGGACTGCGCCAGGGCCTAGTGAACCGCCAGCGCCGGGCCGAAATGCCCGGTGTTTCATTTGACATGTCCCGTGGATCTTGTCCGCAAAGCGTGCGTGGAAGATCCTGTCAGGGAGCAAAAAAGGCTCCCAGAGGAGGGCGTGTTTCCTTCATCCGGTGCGTGAAGCGCCGGGTGTATCACTTTGAAAGGGAATGCGATGAGCAAGCGCGAATCCGCCAAGTACAAACTCGACCGCCGTATGGGCGAAAACATCTGGGGCCGCCCGAAGTCCCCGGTCAACAAGCGTGAATACGGTCCGGGCCAGCACGGCCAGCGCCGCAAGGGCAAGATGTCCGACTTCGGTGTGCAGCTGCGCGCCAAGCAGAAGCTGAAGGGCCACTACGGCGACATCTCCGAGAAGCAGTTCCGCGCCATCTATGACGAGGCCGTGCGCCGCAAGGGCGACACGCCGGACACCCTGATCGGCCTGCTGGAATCGCGCCTCGACGCCATCGTCTACCGCGCCAAGTTCGTTCCGACGATCTTCGCCGCGCGCCAGTTCGTCAACCACGGCCACGTGATGGTCAACGGCAAGCGCACGAACATCCAGTCCTACCGCTGCCGTCCGGGCGACGTCATCGAGGTCCGCGAGAAGTCCAAGCAGCTCGCCCTGGTGATCGAGGCCACGCAGCTCGCCGAGCGCGACGTGCCGGACTACATCGACGCCGACCACAACAAGATGGTCGCCACCTTCGCCCGCATCCCGGGCCTGGCCGATGTGCCCTACGCCGTGCAGATGGAACCGAACCTGGTCGTCGAGTTCTACTCGCGCTGATGGTTTGCCGGTTTCCGGCTATTGCGAAAGGCGGTCCACCCGGGCCGCCTTTTTCGTTTCCAGAGCGCGTCAGGTCCATCGCGGTGGCTGACAGGCGCGCCCGATCCGTCTATACGGGCGGCAAGCAGACATGATCCAGCGAGTTCCCGACATGACCGAGCCCTGCAAGCTGTGCGGATCGACCCGGCACGAGACCGTGTCCACCAAGGACCGGCACGGCAAGCCGCTGACGACGATCCTGTGCCTCGGCTGCGGTATCATCACCAACGACCCGATCCCCAGCGACGAAGACCTGGCGGCGTTCTACCGCACCGACTACCGCAAGGACTACAAGGGGGCGGACAAGCCGCGCATGCGGCAGGTCTGGCGCAATTTCCAGAGGCTGGAACGGCATGTGCAGGCCAATCGCGACGTCTATGCCGGGCGGAAGCGCTTTCTCGATCTCGGTTCCGGATCGGGCGAGTTTTCCTTCCTCGCCAAGCGGATGGGCATGGAGTGCCAGGCGGTGGAACCGAACGAGGCCTATGCCGCCTACAGTCGCGACGAACTGGGCCTCGACGTGGCCACGCAGACCCTCGAGGAGACCGTGTTCGCCGACGGTTCCTTCGACCTGATCCGGCTGTCACACGTGCTGGAACACATGCGCGACCCGGTGCGCTCGCTGTCGGTGCTGCGCCGCTGGCTGAGCGACGACGGCGTGCTCTACATCGAGGTGCCGAACATCGAGCAGGAAGCCGCGCTGAAGATGCACGGCAAGATGTTCCACTTCGGCCACATCTTCAACTACAACCCGGGGACGCTGCGGCTGGCTGCCGGCCTGGCGGGGCTGGAAGAGCTTCCAGCCGTGCGCGAGCGCAACGCGGAGACCTGCGGCACCTTCTTCGTCAAGGCGCCGGCGTCCTTCGTGCTGCCGGTGGACCTGGAGGCCAACGCGCGGCGCATGAAGGCGGCGATGGATGCCCACAACGCGCGCCGCCTGCCGAAACCCAAGGACGGAACCGCGCTTGGACGCTTCATCGCCATCAACCGGCAGCGCCTGTCGGAGGTGATGGCCGCGCGCCGGTTCGCCACGCACCGCCAAATCGCCGACCATTTCGGCAGCCGGATCTGACGGGAGCATCTCCATGACGGTTCACTCCGACATCGCGGAGGATGACAGCGCGACCTGCCACCCGCTCTTTGCCGGCATCGAGACGTCGGTGGAATTCAACAAGCTGCGCAAGCGCCTGTTGCGCCAGACCCGGCAGGCGATCGAGGACTACGGCATGGCGCGGCCCGGCGAACGCTGGCTGGTGGCCCTGTCGGGCGGCAAGGATTCCTACGGCCTGCTGGCCGTGCTGATGGACCTGAAATGGCGCGGCCTGCTGCCGGTCGACCTGCTCGCCTGCAACCTCGACCAGGGCCAGCCGAACTTTCCCAAGCACATCCTGCCGGACTGGCTGACGGCCAACGGGATCGAGCACCGGATCGAATACCAGGACACCTATTCGGTGGTGACCGACAAGCTGCCGCAGGGCGCGACCTATTGCTCGCTCTGTTCGCGCTTGCGGCGCGGGCATCTCTACCGCATCGCGCGGGAAGAGGGGTGTTCAGCGCTGGTCCTGGGGCATCATCGTGAGGACATCCTGGAAACCTTCTTCATGAACCTGTTCCACGGCGGCCGGCTGGCGGCCATACCACCGAAACTGGTCAACGACGAGGGCGACGTGGAGGTGCTGCGGCCGTTGGCCTTCTGCGCCGAGGCGGACCTGGAGAAGTTCGCGCGCCACATGGCCTTTCCGATCATTCCGTGCGACCTGTGCGGCAGCCAGGACGGGCTGCAGCGCAATGCCATGAAGGCGATGCTCACCGACATCGAGGCGCGCATGCCCGGGCGCAAGGACACGATGATCCGGGCGCTGACAACGGTCCGCCCAAGCCATCTCCTGGACCGGACGCTTTTCGACTTCGCCGCGCTGGCGGCCCATCCCGTGAAGGATTCATGATGCGGTTTTCCGATACCGACCTCGACTGGCTCGTCGATTGCCTGGAGCGTGCCGCGCAAGCGGAGATCCTGCCGCGGTTCCGCCATCTCTCCGACAGCGATATCCGCGAGAAGACCTCCGGGTCCGACCTCGTGACGGAAGCCGACGTGAATGCCGAGCGGTTCATCACCGCCGAGCTTCGCGACCGCTTCGACGGGGTGCGGGTCGTCGGCGAGGAGGCCGTGGCCGCCAATCCGGACCTCCAGTACGGCTGGGCCGGTGAGGGCCTCGCGGTGACGGTGGACCCGGTCGACGGCACCTTCAACTTCGCCTCGGGTGTCACGGTGTTCGGCGTCATGGCCGCTGTCGTGCTGGACGGCGAGACGGTGGCCGGCGTGATCCACGACCCGGTCGGCGGCGATACCATGGTCGCCGCGCGTGGTGGCGGTGCCTTCGTGCGCCGCGAAGGCGCAGCTGCCCGGCGGCTGAAGGCGATGGATGCCCTGCCGGTCGAGCAGATGATCGGCTCGGTCTCGTGGCAGTTCGCCGAACCGGGGCTCAGGGCCCGGCTTGCGGCCAATCATACCCGGTTCCAGGCACCGGTCTGCTACCGCTGCGCGGCCCAGGATTATCGCATGCTGGCGGACGGCCACATGCATTTCGCCTTTTATTCGAAGCTCACCCCCTGGGATCATCCGGCGGGGGTCCTGATCCACCAGGAAGCGGGCGGCCACGTCGCCAAGATGGACGGGACGGTCTACCGGCCAGACGATCTGGACGGCCACCTGCTGGCGGCGCCGGATGCCGAGAGCTGGACGCTGATCCGGGATACGCTGCTGGCCGGCTGAACCCGCGTCAGCCTGCCGGCGCCGGTGCTTCACTGCCGGTGGCGATGCCGGCGACCATCCCTGATTCGATCCAGCCGCGCAGGTAGCCGGCGACGCGCGGCGCGGCGGTCCCGGGATCGGCCATCATGGCCGCCATCTCGCACAGCAGGCCGAAGGACCGGCCTGCCATGGCTTCGGCGAGCAGCATGGCTTCCTCCGGTTCCAGCGGCCGGTAGCGCGCCTGCAGGTCCGCGCGCCAGACAAGCGTGGCACAGCCGTTTGGGAGCGATGCGGCATCCGGTGGCGTCTCGTCCTGCCTCAGGGCTGACAGTATGGCCGCGGCATTGGTGCCCGGCGTCAGCAGGCGCACCGATGGCGTGAACGCCAGAACCATGTCCATGGCGCGCTCCGGCGGCAGCGCGGCGAGGTCCTGCAGCGATGCGGCCTCGCGGTCGGCGGCATCGAAGGCACCGGCGAGGGCCCATTGCAGGGCGGCCAGATCGCCGATCACGGGATGGGCGTTCCATGGCGCGGTGGCGGCCGCGAAGGCGGGGAACCGGTCGGCAAACCAGCGGGCGTTCGGTGTCGATGACGGGCAGGCCTCGATATAGGCCGCCGAGAGCGCCTCGAACTGCGCGTCGCCGAGGAAGGCGTGAACGGCATCGAAATCATCGCGCAGGATGGCAGCGAGGCGCAGGCGGTAGGCGTTGCGATAGGTCGCCAGCCGGTCCTCGCGGCTGTTGTGCGGCGGCGCGGCGATCAGCGCCAGCGCGTCGTCGTCGCCATCCTTGATCGCGGCCTGCATCCGGGCTTGCAATTCGGCGAGCGTTGGCCGGGTCATGCCGCGCGGATCTCCGTCGCGTCGCCCAGGACCTCGCGGGCGATGGCGCGGGCGCGATCCAGTTCCGCCAGCAACTCGGCCAGGGGCGGGATGTTGTCGTCGCGCTCGATCATGGTGGAAACCGGGCCGAAGCGCTGCAGGGCCTGGCGGTAGAGGTGGAAGACCGCATCGCTGACCGGCTGGTCGTGGGTATCGATCAGGTGGCCGTTGCCTTCGGAGTGACCTGCAAGGTGGAACTGGACGACCCGGTCGACGGGTATGGTCTCGATGAATCGTGCGCCGTCAAAGGCATGGTTGGCACCGGAAACGAAGACGTTGTTCACGTCGAGCAGCAGCCAGCAATCGGCGCGGCGCGCCATCTCTGCCACGAAGTCCCATTCGCTCATCTCGCTGTCGGCATATTCGATGTAGGAGGACACGTTCTCGATGGCGATACGCCGGCCAAGGTAATCCTGGACGCGGGCGATCCGGTCACAGACATGATCCAGCGCCTCTTCGGTGTAGGGGACCGGCAGGAGGTCGTGCAGGTTGACGCCGTGGACGCCGGTCCAGCACAGGTGGTCGGAAATCCAGCGCGGGTTCACGCGGTCCGCGAGCGCCCTGAGCCGTTCAAGGTAGGTCATGTCGAGCGGGCTGGTGGAGGCGATCGACATGGAGACGCCGTGCATGACGAGCGGATAGCGTTCGGCGATGCGGTCCAGCATCCGCATGGGCTGGCCACCGGCCGCGAAATAGTTTTCCGAGATGACCTCGAACCAGTCGACCTGCGGATTGCCGTCGAGGATCTCGCCATAGTGCTGCGGGCGCAGGCCGAGGCCAAAACCGAGGCTTTCGGGTTTTCCGTCCTGTGCGGGCATCGTTGTCTCCTGGAACTGCGGGAAACCGGGAAAGGGCAGGTGGAAAGCCCCCGCGTTCCACCTGCCGCGGGCGGTTCGGCTCTTACTTGAGCACCTTGCCGCCCTGAGCGTCACACTCGTCCTTGGAGAGTGAAATGAAGCCCTGGCCCTTGCAGGCGTTCTGGCCATTGCACGAATTGGAGGCCGTGGCGCATTCGCCGTGGCCCTTGCAGGAATTCACGCCCATGCACTTGACCATACCATCGGCGGCCTGCGCCGTGGTGACCATCGGGGCGGTTCCGGACAGGGCCAGGGTGAAGGCGGCGGCGGCCAGCGCGGCTCCGGACTTGCCGATATGTTTCATGATCTTTCTCCCATCAGTTTGCAAAGCACGCGTCCTGCGTGCATGTCCAGAAAACTGAACACAGCGTTCAATGGGAAGGCACGATCCCGTGAGGGCTTCGTGTGCGCCGATGACGGAAACGTGGCGGCGGCGCGATCAGGCTTCCGCCGGGCCAATCGTGAAGAGGTGGCCGCGCTCGGCAACGAGGACGCAAAGCAGGGCGGCCAGGGATACGGCGGCGAACCCCGCCATGACCGGCGTGATGGTGCCGTCGAAGGACTGGCCGATGGCCGCGCCGATGAGGGCGCTGCCGGTCGTCTGAAAGAAGCCCTGCGCCGAGGAGGCGATGCCGGCGACCCGCCCGAGCGGCTCCATGGCGATGGAGCTGAAATTGGAAGTGAGCATGCCGAAGGCGCACATGGTCACCGTGAACAGGCCGAGGAACAGGGGCAGCGGGACGACGCCCTGCAACGACAGGAGATAGAGCGTCGTGCTCGTCGCCAGGAAGACAAGAAGGGCGGAATGGGAAACGCGGCGCATGCCGAAGCGCTGCACGATGCGCGAATTGAGCCAGGAAAACAGCGACATCGAGCCCGCGACCAGCGCGAAGACCAGCGGAAAGGCCGTGCCGAGGTCGTAGATGCCGATGTAGATCTGCTGGACGGTGTTGATGAAGCCGAAGAGCGACGACAGGATTGCCGTCATGGCCAGCGTGTACCAAAGGGACATGCGGTTGGTGGCCACGGCGTGGAACCCGGCGGCGACGGCCCGGAACGAGACCGGCCGGCGATGATCCTCGGCCAGCGTTTCGGGGATGCGTAGCGCCATCCAGGCGATGACGGCCGCGCCGCCGAAACCCATGAAGAGGAAGATCGTGTGCCATTCGCCGGCCAGAAGAATGGCCTGGCCAAGCGCCGGCGCGACGACCGGCATGATCATGAAGACCATGAAGACAAGCGACATGATCTCGGCCATGGCGCGCCCGCCGGCGACGTCGCGCACCATGGCGACGGTCAGCACGCGCGTCGAGGCGGCGCCGGCGCCTTGCAGCAGGCGGAGCAGCAGAAGCGTCTGGAAGTCGGGGGCGAAGGCGGCGGCGAGGGCGGCGAGCACGTAGATCGACAGTCCGGCCAGCAGCGGTCCCTTGCGGCCAAAACGGTCGGACAGGGGGCCGAAGACCAGCTGCATGGCGCCGAAGCCGAGCAGGTAGGCGGTGATGACGAACTGGCGCTCGTTCTCGTCGGATACGCCGAGCGATGCGCCGATCTGCTGCATGCCGGGCAGCATGATGTCGATGGCCAGGGCGTTCAGGGCCATCAGCGCGGCCATGACGGCGACGAACTCGGCGCGGCCGACCGGCAGCGGCCAGCTTCTCTCGGGGACAGGAGACATCGCACACCTTCAGGGCAGATGGGACAGGGGTCGAAAACGAAAGCGGCGCGCCCGGTCAGGCGCGCCGCTCGAATCCGGCGAATGACCTGATAAAAAGGGGGTCAGGCAGCCGACGAGGTGGCGATGCCGTTCTGCGACAGGTGCTGCTGCAGTTCACCGGCCTGGAACATCTCGCGGACGATGTCGCACCCGCCGACGAATTCGCCCTTCACGTAGAGCTGCGGGATCGTCGGCCAGTTCGAATAGTCCTTGATGCCCTGGCGCATCTCGTCGGAGGCAAGGACATTGATGCCCTTGTATTCCACGCCCAGGTAGTCGAGAATCTGGACGACCTGACCGGAAAAGCCGCACTGCGGAAAACCGGGCGTGCCCTTCATGAACAGCACGACGTCGCCCGACTTCACTTCCTGGTCGATCAGTTCCTTGATGTCACTCATGGCTTGTATCCTCTTCCTGCCGGGTTCAAGGTCCGGCGGTTTCCTTGCCCTTCAGATAGCGCGACAGGACGGGCGGCACAAGCGGTGCGTACCCGAGAAAGGACGTCAAAAGCATGAAACAGGGGCGCCAGCGGGGCTGGCGGGTGATGACGCTCCTCGTGCTGGCGCTGGCCATCGCCGGCGCGGCGGTCTACAGCTGGACCGTCCGCCACCAGCGCAGGCCGGTCAGGGAGAGCCGCGTGGAATCACTGCCGCAATTGCCGGAGGCCTGCCGCTTCGAGACGCACGAGGGGGCCGGTTACATCGCCTGCGTGCTCGATCCGCACTCCGTGCGTTTCCGCCTATATCTCGCGCGGCCGGACAGGCAGGCCTATGGAGCCGTTCCCGCGTTCCTCGACGCCATGGCGGGTGCAGGGACCGTGCCGCTGATCGCCATGAATGCCGGCATGTACCATGCCGACATGACGCCGGTGGGCCTGTTCGTGGACGAGGGGCGCGAGACCGCAGCCCTGGAACTGGCCGATGGGGACGGCAATTTCTATCTCAAGCCGAACGGCGTGTTCTTCATCGATTCGTCGGGCCGGGCCGGCGTGATGGAAACGCAGGCCTTTGCCGGGTCGGGCCTGACGGCGCGCCTGGCGACGCAATCCGGCCCGATGCTGGTCATCGACGGCGAGGTGCATCCGAAGTTTCTCGCCGACGGCACGTCACGCTACATCCGCAACGGCGTGGGCGTGCGGGCGGACGGCGCGGTGGTGCTGGCGATCAGCCGCGAAGCGGTGTCGCTCGGTGCCTTCGCACGGGCTTTCCGGGACGGGTTCGGCTGCCCGGATGCGCTGTTCCTCGACGGCGGGATTTCGGCCTTCGCGGCGTACGGGCAGATGGTGACCGGCGGCACGGACAAGTCGGGTCCGATCCTGGCTGTGTTCGCAAAGTAAAATCGCTTGCGGGGCGCGACCGGCCGCGGACTAGCGCTTCGTCCGGCGGCGGGTCGCGGTTTTCGCCCGTGTCTTGCGTTGCGTCGTCTTGGAGCGGCGGCGCGCCGTGGCCTTGCGGCTGGTCTGCTTCTTCGCCGGTGCGAGCATCTTTTCGAGTTCGCTGACGATCGTACCCGTGACGCCGGATGACCGGCGCCTGCGGCGGGTCGTGCGCCGCGGCTTTTTCAGGATTTCCTTCAGGGCCCCGTCGATGGTCTCGGAAATGATGTCCGTCAGGATGTTCGCCATCGCCGGTCCGCCTCAGTCCGGGGCGGAGGTCTGCAGGGCGAGCGCGTGCAGCACGCCGCCCATGTTGCCCTTCAGCGCCTCGTAGACCATCTGGTGCTGCTGGACGCGGGACTTGCCGCGAAAGCTCTCCGAGACGACCTCGGCGGCATAGTGATCGCCATCGCCGGCAAGGTCGCGGATCGTGACCTTCGCATCGGGGAGGGCTTCAAGGATCAGTTTCTTGATGTCGCCGGCGTCCATCGCCATGGGTCTGGTCTCCTCAGGCTGCGTCTGCGCTCTCGACGAACTCGCCGGCCATGAAGTCCGGGAACCACGATTCGTGCGCCTTTTTCATTTCCGCCAAGGATATGGACAGGTTGGCGCCTGCCGTCAACGCGTTGCCGCCGGCGGTACCCAGGATCCGGAAGGGCACGCCCGCACCCTCGGCGTTGATCGTCAGCCAGTTGGCGAGGTCGCTGCCGACGGCGACGACGTAGCGTGCCTGGTCCTCGCCGAAGAGGGCGGCATGAACCGCACCGTCGCCGATGTCGATGTCGGCGCCGACGCCCGCAGCCATGCACATCTCGGCAACCGCGACGATCATGCCGCCATCGGAGATGTCGTGGCAGGCCTTGATCTGCCCGTTCGAGATCGCCGAGCGCAGGAATTCGCCGTTGCGCTTCTCGATCACGAGATCGACCGGCGGCGGCGGTCCGTAGGCTTCGCCGAGGACGTCACGCAAGTAGACGGACTGGCCAAGATGCGTGCCGTCGCCACCCAGCAGGATCAGCACGTCGCCTTCGGAGAAGGTCCCGATCCGCGCCATCTTGCCCCAGTCCGGGATCAGGCCGACGCCGCCGATGGTGGGGGTGGGAAGAATGGCAACGCCGTTGGTCTCGTTGTAGAGCGAGACGTTGCCCGAGACGATCGGCATGTCGAGCGCGGCGCAGGCCTCGCCGATGCCCTCGATGGCCTTGACCAGCTGGCCCATGATTTCCGGCTTTTCCGGGTTGCCGAAGTTCAGGTTGTCGGTGGCAGCCAGGGGCAGGGCGCCGGTGGCGGTCAGGTTGCGCCAGCATTCGGCCACGGCCTGCTTGCCGCCCTCGTAGGGATCGGCCTCGACATAGCGCGGCGTGACGTCGGACGAGAAGGCAAGGGCCTTGGTCTCGTGGCCGTCAACGCGGATGACGCCGGCGTCGCCCCCCGGGATCTGCAGGGAATTGCCCTGGATCAGGGTGTCATACTGTTCCCAGACCCAGCGCCGGGAAGCGCCGTTGGCGGAGCCGAGCAGGGTGAGGAGCGCCGCGCCGTAGTCCTCCACTTCCGGCACGTTGGAGGCCGGCAGGGGCGCATGGCGGCCGGGCTCCATCCACGGCCGGTCGTATTCCGGCGCCTCGTCGCCCAGGTCCTTGATCGGGAGATTGGCCACCTCCTCGCCCTGGTGGACGATGCGGAAGCGCAGGTCGTCGGTGGTCTTGCCAACGATGGCGAAGTCCAGGCCCCACTTGACGAAGATCGCCTTGGCTTCGTCTTCCTTCTCCGGACGCAGCACCATGAGCATGCGCTCCTGGCTTTCCGAGAGCATCATCTCGTAGGCGCTCATGCGCTCCTCGCGCACCGGTACGCAATCGAGGTCCAACTCGATCCCGAGATCGCCCTTGGCGCCCATTTCGACCGCCGAGCAGGTGAGGCCGGCCGCGCCCATGTCCTGGATGGCGATGACGGCGCCGGTCTGCATCAGCTCGAGGCAGGCTTCCAGCAGGCATTTCTCGGTGAAGGGATCGCCGACCTGAACGGTGGGGCGCTTCTCCTCGATGGAGTCGTCGAATTCGGCGGAGGCCATGGTGGCGCCGCCGACGCCGTCGCGCCCGGTCTTGGCGCCGAGGTAGACGACCGGCAGGCCGACACCCTCGGCCTTCGAGTAGAAGATGGCATCGGTCTTCGCCAGGCCGGCCGCGAAGGCATTGACCAGGCAGTTGCCATTGTAGCGGGCGTCGAATTCCACTTCGCCGCCGACCGTCGGTACGCCGAAGGAATTGCCGTAGCCGCCCACGCCGGCCACCACGCCGGAGACGAGATGGCGGGTCTTCGCATGGTCCGGTTCGCCGAAACGCAAGGCATTCATGGCAGCCACGGGCCGCGCGCCCATGGTGAAGACGTCACGCAGGATGCCGCCGACACCCGTCGCCGCCCCCTGGTAGGGCTCGATGTAGGACGGGTGGTTGTGGCTCTCCATCTTGAAGACGACGCAATCGCCATCGCCGATATCGACAACGCCGGCATTCTCGCCCGGGCCCTGGATGACCTGCGGGCCGCTGGTCGGCAGGGTGCGCAGCCATTTCTTGGACGACTTGTAGGAACAGTGCTCGTTCCACATGGCCGAGAAGATGCCAAGCTCGGTGAAGGACGGCTCGCGGCCGATCAGGTCCAGGATGCGCTGGTATTCGTCCGGCTTCAGGCCGTGGGCAGCGATCAGGTCTTCGGTGATGCGGATATCGTTGGGGATGGTCATCTTGCTTCTGCCAGTTCCTGTCAGGCCTTGCAGCCGGTTCCGCCGGTTGCCCAGCGGGTCACGTCGGTGTTGATGCGTCCGGAAAGGGGTTTCCCGGTCAGGGGGCCGTAGGTTGTCAATTGCACCGGGTTGCCGTGCGCTTCGATCACCAGCTGCGGCAGGCCCTGGGCCGCCCTGGCCTGGACCAGGAGGATGCGCGGCTTGCCGACACGGGTATCGAGTTCCGGGATCAGGCGGTAGGCGGCGAAATCGCGGTCCTTCGACCTCATCCAGCACGTCTGGGCCTGCATGTTGACCGACTGGAGCAGGGCAATCGCCGCGGAATTGTCCACCGTCGCGATCAGCGGGCCGCCGGCGGGCTCGCGCTGGCAGGCAGCCAGTCCGGCAGCGGCGGTGACGAGGGCGAGGGCGGCGAGACGGGAGGGGCCGGTCATGGTGTCACCTCAGGGCCTGGAGGATGAGCCGGTGCACTTCGCGGGCGATGACGTCGTTCTCGGTCATGTTCCAGTGGCTCTCGGAAATGACGGTGATGTCGGTGCGATCGCGAATGTCGATGTTGCGGACCCGGCCAGCCATGCCGGGCGGGACCGTCAGCGCCTTGCCGAGGGCGTTGAAGGACAGATAATAGTTCCGGTATGCGCCGACGGCCGGAGAAACCGGGCCGCTCGTCGTCGGGTCGAGCGTGACGACCAGGCTGATCGGCACGCCCCTGGCGGCCAGCTTGTCGGACAGGGACAGGGCGGCATTGCCACCGAAGGAATGCCCGACGATCACGATGGGGCCGTCTGGCGGTGTCGCGAGGATCTCTTCTTCCGCCTCTTCGGTCTCCCGCCATGAGAAGACGCGGGCCCGGATCCCCTGCTGGGCGAGTTCGCCGGCGATCGTGTCGAGCCCCATGGAGAAGTTGCCGCCAAAGAAGCCGCGGAAGAAATAGACCTCCGTCGGCTCGGCGGTCCAGGCCCGGACGGGCATCAGGAGACCTGCCAGCACAAGCAGGAGAAGGACGGCGGCAGACCTCACCGCGCGCGCGCACGACGGCCGCACCATGCGTTGCCGCCTTGCCGTGCGATGCCTCATCCGGCCACTCCCGCGAGGTCGAGCGCGCTTTCGAAGAGCGCGCGCCCGTCATCGCCGCCATGGGCGGCTTCGATCAGGTTCTCGGGGTGCGGCATCATGCCGAGAACATTGCCGGCCTCGTTCACGATGCCCGCGATATCATGCATGGACCCGTTGGGATTGGTGCCCTCGGCATAGCGGAATACGACCTGGCCGTTATCCTCGAGGCGCTTCAGCGTGTCCGCATCGGCGAAATAGTTGCCGTCGTGGTGAGCGACCGGGCAGCGGATGACCTGGCCCTTCGAGTAGCCGCGGGTAAAGGCGGTGTCCGCGTTGGCGACTTCCAGTTTCACCTCCCGGCAGACGAAATGCAGCGAGGCATTGCGCATCAGCGCACCCGGCAGCAGCCCGGCTTCGAGCAGGATCTGGAAACCGTTGCAGACGCCCATGACGCGGACGCCCTCGGCGGCCTTCCTGCGGACGGCATCGAGCACCGGCATGCGCGCGGCAATGGCGCCGCAGCGCAGGTAATCGCCGTAGGAGAAGCCGCCCGGGATGACGACGAGGTCGACGTCGGGAATGGCCGTGTCGGTCTGCCAGACGGTGACCGGCGGCGTGCCGGAAATCTTCGTCAGGGCCGCGATCATGTCGCGATCGCGGTTGAGGCCGGGGAGAAGGATGACCGCTGCTTTCATTCGTCGAACCTGACTCTTTCCTGTGCCTCGGCCCGTTCGCGCGGTTCAAGCCGCTTCACGATCCGGTCAAGGCGGGCGCCGTGGTCTGCGAGGGTACCGTGAATGGTGTGACCGCCGGCCGGCATGGGCGCGAGGCTTGCCGGCGTCGCCCCCGGCCATTCTTCCATCCGTTCGTCGGACATGTCCATCATGCCGGACTCCTGCAACCTCAGGCGATGGAGACGGTGTAGTCCTCGATCACCGTGTTGGCGAGGAGCTTCTCGGCCATGGCGGCCAGTTCGGCCTCGGCGCGGGCGCGATCGTCATGATCGAGCTCGATGTCGAAGACCTTGCCCTGGCGGACGTGGCCGACGCCGGAAAAACCGAGCGTGCCGAGCGCGCCTTCGATGGCCTTGCCCTGCGGGTCGAGAACGCCGTTCTTCAACGTGACGGTGACGCGTGCCTTGATCACTTCGATTTCGTCCTTGTTCGTCTGGCTGGGCGGAATGGCGGCTCAGTGGATGGAGCCGCCGTCCGGATCGTCCTTGCTGGAAACGAGCACCGGGCCGGAAGAGCGCGGCGGCTCGTTCTCGTTGATGATGCCGAGGCGGCGGGCCACTTCCTGGTAGGCTTCGACCAGGCCGCCCATGTCGCGGCGGAAGCGGTCCTTGTCCAGCTTGTCCTGGGTCGCGACGTCCCACAGGCGGCAGGAGTCGGGCGAAATCTCGTCGGCGAGCACGATGCGCATCATGTCGCCTTCCCAGAGGCGGCCGCACTCGATCTTGAAGTCGACGAGCTGGATGCCGACGCCCAGGAACATGCCAGAGAGGAAGTCGTTGATGCGGATGGCCAGCGCCATGATGTCATCGATTTCCTGCGGGGAGGCCCAGCCGAAGGCCGTGATATGCTCTTCCGACACCATCGGGTCGTCCAGCGCGTCGGCCTTGTAGTAGAACTCGATGATCGAGCGGGGCAGGACGGTGCCTTCCTCGATGCCGAGGCGCTTGGACAGGGACCCGGCGGCGACATTGCGCACGACCACTTCCAGCGGAATGATCTCGACTTCCTTGATCAGCTGCTCGCGCATGTTGATGCGGCGGATGAAGTGGGTCGGGATGCCCATCCGGTTGAGGTTGGTGAAGATGTGCTCGGAGATGCGGTTGTTCAGCACCCCCTTGCCATCGATGACCTCGTGCTTCTTGGCGTTGAACGCGGTGGCGTCGTCCTTGAAGAACTGGATCAGCGTACCCGGCTCGGGACCTTCGTAAAGGATCTTGGCCTTGCCTTCATAGATGCGGCGGCGACGGTTCATGGGCTTTTCTCTTGGGTCCTTGCGCGCTCAGGTGCGTGGCGCGCGAACGCGGAATCACCGTGGCGGCACGCTTTCACGCACCGTCCGTTCGGCGGTCTCTAAACCAAAGCAGGGTTTTCCTCAATGGCCGTTTGGCGCCATCAACCGCTTTCTGACGGTGCAAAAACGCCGAAACACGCCGATGGTCGCGTTTTCAAGACAAAAGGCTTTTGCTATCAGGCTTCAAAACCCATATTGAACACCGGAATGAATCATGCCGGGCCGGCGCACCGGATTGTCCAGACAGAGGATCGTTTGCAATGAGCCAGATGAGTGATCGCGAGAAGGCCTTCGAGAACAAGTTTGCCCATGACGAGGAACTGAAGTTCAAGGCCATGGCGCGCCGCAACAAGCTGCTTGGGCTGTGGGCGGCCGAGAAGCTGGGCAAGAGCGGCGACGCTGCCGAAGCCTATGCCAAGGAAGTGGTGCTGGCCGATTTCGAGGAAGTCGGCGATGACGACGTGTTCCGCAAGATCCGCGGCGATTTCGACGCGGCCGGCGTGGACCAGTCCGACCACCAGATCCGCCGCACGATGGAAGAACTGCTGGCCACTGCCGCTGAGCAGGTGACCAAGGAATAACCGGTCGCGGACGCGAACCGGATAACGGCCGTCCGGTCTTGCCGGGCGGCCGTTTTGCTTGCAAGCATGTCGATGGCCGGCGGGGACCGGCAGGGAGGGAAGAATGTCACGACTCACGAGCCTCGCGGACCGCCTTCGCGCCGGGGAAACCCTGCTCAGCGCCTGGTCCTCCATCCCGGACCCGGTGACGATGGAAGCCGTTGCCGCCACGGCGTTCGACACCGTCGTCCTCGACATGCAGCACGGCGGGCATGACGACGGGTCCATCCTGCGCTGCCTGCCCGCGGTGATTTCGGCGGGCAAGCCGGCCATCGTGCGGGTCCCGGTTGGGCGGTTCGACATGGCGAGCCGGGCGCTGGACTTCGGCGCCGACGCGGTGATCGCCCCGATGATCAACACGATCGAGGATGCGCGGACGTTCGCAGCCGCGATGAAGTATCCGCCGGTCGGCGGGCGGTCCTGGGGACCGACCATCGGGCTGGCGCGGCGCGGCGTGACCGGCGGGCAGTCCTACCTGGAGTGCGCCAACGCCCAGACGCTGGCGTTCGCGATGATCGAGACACGCGAAGCCTACGCGATCGCCGATGACATTCTCGATGTCGACGGGATTGACGGCGTGTTCGTCGGGCCGTCGGACTTTTCCATCGCCTGGTCGGGCGGGCACCGCATCGACCCGCTGATGGATGACATGATGGAGGCGATCGGCGACATCGCGGCCAAGGCCACGGCGCGCGGCAAGCTCTCGGCCATCTACGCCATCAATCCCGCGATCTGCGCGAAATACGAGGCCATGGGCTACCGGCTGATGGCGGTGGCGACCGAGGGCCTCTACATGGCCGCCGGGGCGGCAGCCATGGTCGGCGAAGCTCGCGCCGCGATGAAGAAGGGCTGACCGCTCAGGCGCGCAGGTGCGAGAGGAATTTGGCGAAGACCATCGAGCCTTCCGGCCAGGGACCATGGCCGGATTCAGCGTTGATGTGGCCGCTCTCGCCACCGTCGAGAAAGAGGGAGCCCCAGCTCGCGGCGAGGTCGTCGGCGACCTCGAAGTCGCAGAACGGATCG
This sequence comes from Zhengella mangrovi, assembly GCF_002727065.1. Lineage (GTDB taxonomy): Bacteria > Pseudomonadota > Alphaproteobacteria > Rhizobiales > Rhizobiaceae > Zhengella > Zhengella mangrovi. Next base: position 132,902 of record NZ_PDVP01000007.1, read on the forward strand.
TTGCGGCTGGCAATCACCACCGACGGGAAGGGCAGCGGGTCGCGCGGGTAGGGGCCGAAGGTCATCAGGTGCTTCGGGCGGACCTGCGGGTTGGACGTGTCGGGCGGGGCGACGAAGAAGGCGCCGGCCACCTTGTCCCTGATCTGCTCAGCGGCGAGCACGCAGATGGCCGCGCCCAGCGAGTGGCCGACGAGCACGACCGGCCTGGAGGCGCGGTTCACCTCTTCCACGAGGCGGGCGATCCACTCCTCGCGGACCGGCTTGCTCCAGGCCTCCTGTTCCACGCGGCGCGCGGTCGACAGGCGGTCCTGCCAGCGCGTCTGCCAATGGCCGGGGCCCGAGCCGGTGTAGCCCGGAACGATCAGGATTTCGCATTCGGATGATTTCATGGACGCCGATGTAATGCAGGCGCCGGTGCACCGCAAGGCCGCGACTGCCGGCGCCTGAAAAACACCGCCGGTCCGTTCACCTCGCGGCCTCGTGAAGCGGCGGGGCGTGTACAAAAGGCATATTTCATCTACACTTTCGTTCGAGGGGTGCGCTGCGGATCGGCGTGCCACGCCAGGGTCGCGGCCGCGTCATGCCGCCGCCCGGCTTCCTCGCAGTGCCGCATGGCCGCCGGCATGGAGCAGTCCAACCCGGTAGCCCCATGCTCCCAAGGGGAAGGTGCCGCCATCCGCTTCCGCCCCGTCGCAAGACAGGAGGAACCAACCATGAGCGGATTTCATGTCGTGGCGGGCGCCAATGACACGTTCGAGCGGCCCGTCGTGCAAACCCTGACCTTTTCCGACCTTGGCGCTGCGCTGCGGCTCGGACTGGACGATTTCTTCGACAAGCCGTCCCACTATGTTTTCCTGTGCCTGATCTACCCGATCGCGGGGCTCGTCATGTCGGCCTGGCTGACCGGCGCCAATATCCTGACGCTGCTGTTTCCGCTGATGTCCGGCTTCGCGCTGGTCGGCCCCGTGGCGGCCATCGGGCTCTACGAGATCAGCCGCCGGCGGGAAGCCGGGCTGGACACATCCTGGTGGCATGCGCTGGAGGTGCGCCAGTCGCCGGCGCTGCCATCGATCATCGGCGTCGCCGCCTGGCTGTTCTTCGTCTTCATCGCCTGGCTGCTGACGGCGCACGGGATCTATGCCGCCTTCTTCGGCGAAGCCCAGCCGGCCGGTCTCGGCGACATGGTGCACATGATGCTGACCACGGAAGCCGGCCGCAGCGTGATGCTGTGGGGCAACCTGGCGGGCCTCGGCTTTGCCGTGGTCGTGCTGGCCACGTCGGTGGTGGCGTTCCCGCTGCTGCTCGACCGAGACGTCGGCGCTCTCTCGGCGCTCGATACCTCGCTCAGGGTGACGCTTGCCAATCCCGTGGTGATTGCCACCTGGGGCCTGATCGTGGCGCTGCTGCTGATCGCCGGTTCGCTGCCGTTCTTCGCCGGCCTGGCCGTGGTGCTGCCGGTGCTCGGCCATTCCACCTGGCACCTCTACCGGCGCGCGGTGAAGCAGGAGGGCTGATGCCCTCCCGCCCGTGTTGGAGGCGACGTCCGGTCAGCCCCTGGCGCTGCCGAAGACGCGGGTGAAGATCGTGTCGGCGTGCTTGGTGTGATAGCCGAGGTCGAAGCGGGAGCGGATTTCCTCTTCCGACAGGGCCTTGCGCACGTCCTCGTCGGCAAGCAGTTCCTCGAGGAAATCCACGTCGGCCTGGCCGCTGCGCTGGTAGCTGTCCCAGACCTTCATGGCGTTGCGCTGCACCAGGCGATAGGCATCCTCGCGGGACACGCCGGCCTGGGTGAGCGCCAGCAGGATGCGCTGCGAATGGACGAGGCCGCCGAGGCGGTCCATGTTGCCCATCATCCGCTCGGGGTAAATGACGAGATTCTCCACGACGCCGGTCAGGCGGGCGAGCGCGAAGTCGAGCGTCACCGTGGCGTCCGGGCCGATCATGCGCTCCACCGAGGAGTGCGAAATGTCGCGCTCGTGCCAGAGCGCCACGTTTTCCATGGCCGGCATGGCATAGGCCCGCACCATGCGGGCAAGGCCGGTCAGGTTCTCGGTCAGGACCGGGTTGCGCTTGTGCGGCATGGCCGACGAGCCCTTCTGGCCCTTGGAAAAGAATTCCTCGGCTTCCAGAACCTCGGTGCGCTGGAGGTGGCGGATCTCGGTCGCCAGGCGCTCGATGGAGGAGGCAACGACGCCCAGGGTGGCGAAATACATCGCGTGACGGTCGCGCGGGATGACCTGCGTGGATACCGGCTCGGCCTTCAGGCCCATCTTCTCGGCGACATGTTCCTCGACGCGCGGGTCGATGTTGGCGAAGGTGCCGACAGCCCCGGAAATGGCCACCGTGGCCACTTCCTCGCGGGCATTGACCAGGCGGGTACGGCAGCGGTCGAACTCGGCGTAGGCCTGGGCAAGCTTGACGCCGAAGGTGGTCGGCTCGGCGTGGATGCCGTGCGAGCGGCCGATGGTCACCGTGTCCTTGTGCTCGAAGGCGCGCTTCTTCAGGGCGGCGAGCAGCTTGTCCATGTCGGTCAGCAGCAGGTCGGTGGCGCGGACAAGCTGCACGTTGAAGCAGGTGTCCAGCACGTCGGACGAGGTCATGCCCTGGTGGACGAAGCGGCTGTCCGGGCCGATGAACTCGGCAAGGTGGGTGAGGAAGGCGATGACGTCGTGCTTGGTCTCGCGCTCGATCTCGTCGATGCGGTCGATGTCGAATTCGGCGGCGCCGCCCTTTTCCCAGATGGTCCTGGCCGCTTCCTTCGGAATGACTCCGAGCTCGGCCAGCGCATCGCAGGCATGGGCCTCGATCTCGAACCAGATGCGGAATTTCGTTTCGGGGGACCAGATGGCGACCATATCGGGCCGCGAGTAGCGCGGGATCATCGGGAGAACCTGTCCTTCGGGTGTTTCAGTGGTGGGGTGCTGTTATCACCGGGTGACCAATTGCTCAACTCGGCCGGCCGGCCAGCAGGAACGCAGCCAGCAAGAGCGCCGGCAGGCCGACGGGGACGAAGAGGCGCAAGCCCATGACGAGAAAGTGGTAGACCCCGGCGGCGGTGGTGAAAACGGTCTGGTTTGCCCACAGCCTGGTGCCGAACGGCGCGTGGAAGGTGGCGAAGTAATACCGGAAGACCTGGGAGAAGCCGAAGGCCGTCGTGGCGATGGTGCCGATGCCAAGCAGGAGGAAGGCGGCGGCGAAGCGCTGGGTCGGCCGGAAACCCAGCCACCGGGCCAGGATGCCGAAAAGCGCCAGCGCGAGCGGGAAGGCAACGCCGCCGCCGGCAAAGAACAGCACGAGGACGCGGGCCATGTCAGTCGACGACCAGCCGTCGAGCCCGAGACCGGCCGCGGCACTGGCCAGCATGGCCGTGCCCCAGGCGATGGCGCCCAGCAGCGCGACGCGCCAGTCGGGGGTGCCGGCGCGCAAGGCCGCCCGAAAGGGAAGGCGGCCGGCGCTGCCCATCAGGCGCGTCCGCGCTCCGCCGCCTCGCGTATGGCGGCGATGTTGGCTTCGTAGGCCTCGGGCGTGCCGCCCTTGAAGACGGCCGAACCGGCGACCAGCGCATTGGCGCCAGCGCGGGCGATCTGCCCGGCATTGTCCGCGGTCACCCCGCCATCGACCTCGATGTCGATCGGCCGGTCGCCGATCATCGCCTTGACGCGGGCGATCTTGTCCAGCGCGGAGGGAATGAACTTCTGGCCGCCGAACCCCGGGTTGACGCTCATGACGAGGACGAGGTCGAGCTGATCGAGGCAGTATTCGATGACGCTTTCCGGCGTCGACGGATTGAGCGACACACCCGCCTTCTTGCCCATGGCGCGAATGGCCTGGAGCGAACGGTGAAGATGCGGTCCCGCCTCGGCGTGAACCGTGATGATGTCGGCACCGGCCTTGGCAAATCCCTCCAGGTAGGGATCGCAGGGGGCGATCATCAGGTGGCAGTCAAACGTCGCATCGGTGTACTTGCGGATCGATTTCACGACATCCGGGCCAAAGGTGATGTTGGGCACGAAATGGCCGTCCATCACGTCGAGATGGACCCAGTCGGCGCCCTTGGCGATGATGTCGCGCACTTCTTCGCCGAGGCGGGAGAAATCGGAGGCGAGGATGGAGGGCGCGATGGCGAGCGGACGGGTCATCTGGGCGGGTTCCGGAATTGCGGCACGATGGCGCCCCGCCTAGCAGAAAGGGGCGCCCGAAACAATGCGGGGCGGCGGGTTACCCACGGCCAAGCGTGCACCAGGCCGGGTAGAGGTCGCCGGTTGCGGGGGTTGCATCGTGGACACCCCTGGCGATGGCCCGGGTCATGGTCGCGGCCGCAGCAGCGCAGAGATCGATGAAATCGTCGCCGGAGGCCGGCCGTGGCCGCGTGCCCGTCGCGATGCCGAAGACCAGGTCGCCGTCCATCGGCGTGTGGACCGGCCAGATGGCGCGGGCAAAGCCGTCATGGGCGGCAATGGCGAGACGCTTGCATTCCGCCTTGGACAGGGCGGCATCGGTGGCGATGATGCCGATGGTCGTGTTTTCCACCCCGGTGTTGCGCAGGTGGCGGAACTTGATGCGGATAGCGTCGGTATCCGCCGGCAGGGGCGAGGGCAGGCCGAGGCCGCCGAACTCCGCGCCGATCTCGAACGGCGCGGCCCAGAAATGGGGCGTCTGTGCGACGAGCGGCGAGCCGACCGGGTTGGCGACCACCAGGGCCGCCACTGTGGTCCCGTCGGCCAGGACCGTCGATGCCGTGCCGAGACCACCCTTGACGGTCGCCGTCAGTGCGCCGATCCCGGCGCCGACGGAACCGGTGGCGACGTCGATGGACGCGGAACATGCCGCCTCGTAACCGAGATCGCGGTAGGGCGGAAAGCGGCCCCAGTCCTTCGGCTGGCCGTTGGCCAGGTCGAAAACGATGGCCGCCGGGACGATGGGAATGATGTGCGGACCGATGCGGAAGCCACGGCCCTGCTCACGCAGCGCCGCCTGCACGCCGGACGCGGCATCAAGCCCGAAGGCCGAGCCGCCCGACAGCACGAGGGCATGCACCTTTTCGACGCTGTTGTGCGCCTCCAGCAGGTCCGTTTCGCGCGTGCCCGGGGCGCCGCCCAGCACCTGGACGGCTGCCGTCACCGGTTCGTCGGGCACCACGACCGTCACGCCCGAGCGCATGCTTTCGTCGGCCGCATTGCCGACCCTGAGGCCGGCGATGTCGGCGAGGCTGTTGGACGGGCCTGCCCGGAATCCCGTCATCCCGCGGGCTCCCAGGTCTCGCCATCGAAGCGCAGCAGTTGGTAGGGGTTCGTGGCGCGGTCGCCCTTGGCATCAAAGGTGAGGCTGCCGGCGGGTGTCTCGAAGGTCTTGCCGTCGAGGCGTTCATGCCAGGCCGCCGCGCTGTCCGGCGTGGTCTCGCCCAGCGCCCGGATGGCGATGGACGCTGCCATGTAGCCGGGGGCGACGTAGCCTTCGGGGGTGACGTTTGCCGAGGCCAGGTCCGACCGGAGCGCTTCCGGGAGCGCATTGTTGGCGTCCGGAACGGCGATGGCGAGCGTTCCGGCCGGCAAGGGAATGTCGGAGACGTCGCGGACCAGCGCTTCACCGCCGGCGATGGTCATGGCGGCGTCGAGGCCGGCGAGGTCACGCGCCAGGATGGCGATGTCGCGGCGGTCTCCGCCGGCAAAGACATGCGTCGCGCCGGCGCGCTTCAGGCGGCCGGCCAGCGCGATCTGGTTGGGCAGTTGCGGCCGGAACGTGTCGACGAAAACCGGGTTCAGGCGGGCCAGTTCGGCCTGCAGGCGCACGGTCTCGGCCAGTTCGCGGGCGGCGATGGTGCCGTCGTCGATGATGGCGAAGAAATCCTTGCGCCAGCGGTCCGGGATGATGCGGCCGGCGGCTTCGCGCTCGGCGTCCCCGCGCGGCGCGGTGCGCCATATCAGCCAGCCGGTCTTGTCGCGCCTGTCGGTCAGCGCGTCGGTGCGCACGCCGGGCGTGATGACCGGGATGCCGGCCGCGGTGAGGACCGGCAGGGCCGCCTCCAGCGCCTCGGTGCACAGGAAGCCGACGACGATGGCGACCTTGTTCGCGGCCAGTTCGCGCGCGGCGGCGGTGCCGCCTTCGCCGGAACAGCCGGTGTCCGTGGCGACAAGCGCGTGGTCCCCGGCGGCCAGGCGAACGCCGGCCTCCATCTGGCGGCCCAGCGGCTCGGCAAACCCGGAGAGCGGCGCGGCAAAACCGATGGTGGCGGCCTCTGCGGGCGCGGCAGGCGCCAGGGCGGCGGCGACCAAGGGCAACAGGATGAGATGGACTCGACGCAACAACACTTTCCGGCTCCAGGCGGGGCACTTCGGATCATCGATACCGGTCGCGGCAGGCGTGTGCAACCGGTTTGCCTTGCATGGACCGGGCCTGCGCCTATATTGCCGTGTTCAGGCCACCGGGCACGACCGCTGGCAGACATATCGGTTTCGGGCGGGCGGTTTCTCCTTGTTGCATCCAGTTCCAGTCGACGGCCAGGCCTATCGCGACGCGATGGCACGCTTTGCCGGCCATGTTCATCTCATCACCAGCGACGGCGCGGCAGGGCGGCGCGGCACGACGGTGATCGCCGCCTGTTCGGTGTCCGACGATCCGCCGATGGTGCTGGTCTGCCTGAACCGCCACAACCCGAACAACCAGACCATCTTCGACAACGGCGTCTTCGCGCTGAACACGCTGGCCGCGCCGCACCAGGCGCTGTCGCAGGCTTTTGCCGGGCTCGGCCGCATGGACCAGGACGAGCGTTTCGCGCTTGGCGAATGGACAACCCTTTCAACGGGTTCTCCCGTCCTGAAAGGCGCCATGGCGGTGTTCGACTGCGTCGTCGAGGACGCCCGCGATTTCGCCACCCATCGTGTCCTTTTTGGCAAGGTGACAGGCCTCGCGACGGGCGATAGTCTCGACCCGCTTATCTATTTCAACAGGTCGTACCGGTCCTGAAGAACCGTCGGCCGAACCCCCGGGAGGAGGGTCATGAAGGCGCCCACGCTGCCTCAAACCATCGATGAAGCGCTCGCGCTGCTTCAGGACCAGAACTACGTTGCCGACCGCTCGCTGGCGACCGTGCTCTTCCTTGCCCTCAGGATGAAGCGTCCGCTGTTCCTGGAAGGCGAGGCCGGTGTCGGCAAGACGGAAATCGCCAAGGTGCTGGCGCAGGCGCTCGGGCGCGATCTCATCCGCCTGCAATGCTACGAGGGGCTCGACGTTTCCTCGGCGGTCTACGAGTGGAACTATGCCGCGCAGATGATCGAGATCCGCATGGAGGAAGCCTCCGGCGAGACCGATCGCGACGAGATGGAAAAGAACGTCTTTTCCGAGAAGCACCTGATCCGCCGGCCCGTGCTGCAGGCGCTCGAACAGGGAATCAACGGTGCCCCGGTGTTCCTGATCGACGAACTGGACCGGACCGACGAGGCGTTCGAGGCCTTCCTGCTGGAAATCCTGTCGGACTACCAGGTCACGGTGCCGGAACTGGGGACGATCAAGGCGGCCGAGCCGCCGATCGTGATCATCACGACCAACCGGACGCGGGAGATCCACGACGCGCTGAAGCGGCGCTGCCTCTACCACTGGGTGGATTATCCGACCGCCGAGCGCGAACTGGAGATCGTCCAGCGCAAGGCGCCGGGCGCCAACCAGCGGCTTTCGGCCGAGGTGGTCGCCTTCATCCAGAAGCTGCGCGAGATGGACCTGTTCAAGGTGCCCGGGGTGGCAGAGACCATCGACTGGGCCTCGGCACTGACCGAACTGGACAAGGTGGCGCTCGATCCGGAGACCGTGTCGGACACCATCGGCGTGCTGCTCAAGTACCAGGACGATATCGCGCGGATCCAGCAGGGCGAGGGCCATCGCATCCTCAAGGAAGTCAAGCAGGAACTCTCCGGCGCGGAGTGATGGGATGAACGACGCCCCCGCGGAGAAACGGCTGCCGAACGCGGCCAAGCCGGACGGCAAGATCGCCGACAACATCGTCTATTTCGCGCGGACGCTGCGCAAGGCGGGGATGCGTGTCGGTCCGGCCTCGGTCGTGGAGGCCATTGCCGCCGTCGAGGCCGCGGGCATTGGCTCGCGCGAGGATTTCTACTGGATCCTGCACTCGGTGCTGGTGAAGCGGCGCGAGGACCGGCCGGTCTTCGACGAGGCGTTCCGGCTCTACTGGCGATCGCGCGAGCTGATCGAGAAGATGATCGCCATGTTCTCGCCCCAGGCCGCGCCCAACCGCGAGCCGGAAAAGCCGCGCGCGGCCGAGAGCCGGGTGTCCCAGGCGATGTTCGAGGGGCGCGAGAAGGACAGGCCGCTGCAGGAGCAGCCGGAGATCGAGGTCGATGCGCGGTTCACCTTCTCGGGCAACGAGGTGCTGCGCCAGAAGGACTTCGCCCAGATGACGGCGAAGGAACTGGACGAAGCGCGCAAGGCGCTGCTGACCTTGGAAATGCCGTTCGACGAGGTCCGGACGCGCCGCTTCCGGCCCGATCCGCGCGGGCGGCGGCACGATCAGCGCGCGACGATGCGGGCGGCCATGCGCACCGGCGGCGATTTCATCCTGCCGAAATTCCGGTCTCAGCGCGAGGTGCATCCGCCGCTGGTGGTTCTGGCCGACATTTCAGGCTCGATGAGCCAGTACACCCGCATCTTCCTGCATTTCATGCATGCCCTGACGGCCAAGCGGCGAAAGGTGCATACCTTCGTCTTCGGCACGCGGCTGACGAACCTGACGCGCTCGATGCGGTTCCGCGATCCCGACGAGGCGTTGGCGGAGTGTTCCGACCTGGTCAAGGACTGGTCCGGGGGCACACGCATCGGCGAGGCGCTTCACACGTTCAACCGGCTGTGGTCGCGGCGCGTGCTGGGGCAGGGCGCCGTCGTGCTGCTCATCACCGACGGACTGGAGCGTGACGAGATCGGCAGCCTGGAGAAGGAAATGGAGCGGCTGCACAAGTCGTGCCGGCGCCTTGTCTGGCTCAATCCGCTGCTGCGCTTCGACGGGTTCGAAGCCAAGGCACGCGGCGTGAAGGCCATGCTGCCGCATGTTGACGAATTCCGCGCCGTGCACAACCTTGAAGCCATGGCGGACCTGGTCACCAGTCTCGGCGCGCCGGGGTCCCGCGAGGCCGATCCGCGGCGTTGGCTCCAGGCCGTGGAGCGCGTGGCGGCCGAATAGGGTCAGGAGGACCTGTCATGAGCGAAACGACGGTACTGGACGAAGCCCGCGATCCGCTGGTCATCGCGGAAAACTGGATGAAGGACGGCAAGGCCGTCGCCATCGCGACGGTGATGGAGACCTGGGGGTCGGCGCCACGCCCGGTCGGCAGCCATCTCGTCATCAACGAGGATGCGGATTTCGAAGGCTCGGTGTCCGGCGGCTGCGTGGAAGGGGCCGTGGTCGCCGAGGCGATGGACATCCTCGACAACGGCGAGCCGAAAATGCTGGAATTCGGCGTCGCCGACGAAACCGCCTGGCGCGTCGGCCTGTCGTGCGGCGGGCGTATCCGGGTCTACGTGGAACGGCTGGGCTGACGCATCATGGATCCGCTGAACCTGAAAAAGCTGAATGCCGCGCGGCGCAACCGCCAGGCCGTGGCGCTGGTGACGTCCATTGCCGATGGCCGCGACCGGATCGTGCACGAGGGCGACCCGGTCGGCGGGGAACTGGGCGAGGCCCTGGCCAGGGCTTTCCGCTCCGGCAAGTCGGGCATGGTGACGGCGGACGGCTCGGAGTTTTTCATCAACGTGCACCTGCCGCCGGCGCGGATCGTCGTCATCGGCGCGGTTCACATCTCGCAGGCGCTGGCGCCGATGGCGAAGATCGCCGGGTTCGACATCGAGATCATCGACCCGCGCACCGCCTTTGCGAGCCCGGAGCGGTTCGAAGGCGTGACGCTGCATGCCGACTGGCCGCAGAACGTGCTGCCCGAACGGCCCTTCGACGCCTGGACGGCAGTGGCGGCGGTGACCCACGATCCCAAGATCGACGATCCGGCGCTGGAAGCCGCGTTGAAGGCGGACTGCTTCTACATCGGGGCGCTGGGCAGCCGGAAGACCCATGCCCGGCGGGTCGAGCGCCTGACCGAAGCCGGTTTCAGCGCCGAGCAGCTCGGCCGGATCGCGGCGCCGATCGGGCTTGATATCGGGGCTGCGAGCCCTGCCGAGATCGCGGTCGCGGTGCTGGCCCAGATCATCCGTGCGCTGCGCACGCGCGGTCTTGCCGGGCAGCGCGCTCCCAAGGGGGAGGCAGCGTGAAATTCGGGCCGGTCCCGGTCGCTCAGGCAGACGGCGCCGTCCTCGCTCACGGCGTCCAGGCCGGCCCGCGGCGGCTGCGCAAAGGGACGGTGATCGATGCGGAGGTCCGCGACCTGCTTCTGGATGCCGGGGTTGCCGAGGTCATCGCCGCCGTGCTGTCACCCGACGACATCGGCGAGGACGAGGCAGCCGGCCGGCTGGCCGCCGCGCTTGGCATGCGTGGCTGCACCGCCAGGAGCCCGGCGACGGGGCGCGTCAACATTCATGCCGACCATGACGGTCTCTTCACCGTTTCGCGGACGCTGGTCGACGCGCTGAACCGGATCGACCCGGCCATCACGCTGGCGACGGTTGCCGACGTTTCGCCGGTGAAGGCCGGGCAGATGGTGGCGACGGTGAAGATGATTCCCTTCGCGGTGGCGCGCACTCACCTCGCCGAGGCCGAAGCGGTGGCGGCGCGCGGGGAGATGTTCGCCGTCCATGCCTACCGGCCGCGTGTCGCGGGGCTGGTGCAGACGGAACTGCCGACGGTCAAGGCATCCGTCCTCGACAAGACGGCCAGCCTGACCGCGGGGCGGCTGGCGCGGTCCGGATCGCGGCAGGGGCGGGAGTTGCGCACGCGGCACGATGCGCAGGCCGTGGCGGCGGCTCTTGCGGACCTGAAGGCGGATCACGATCTCATCATCGTCTTCGGCGCCTCCGCGATGGCCGATTTCGACGACGTCATCCCGGCCGCCATCCGCGCCGCCGGCGGCCGCGTGGAGCGCGCGGGCATGCCGGTCGATCCCGGCAACCTTCTGGTGATCGGCGATGTCCGGGGAACGCCGGTGATCGGAGCGCCGGGCTGCGCCCGCAGCCCGAAGGAGAACGGCTTCGACTGGGTGCTCGACCGGCTGATGGCCGGCCTGCCGGTGACCCATGACGTGATCGCCGGCATGGGCGTGGGCGGCCTGCTGATGGAAATTCCGACACGGCCGCAACCGCGCGAGAAGAAAGCGCCGGCGGCCCGGCCCGCCATCGACGGGCTGGTGCTGGCCGCGGGACAGTCGAGCCGCATGGGCCCGGCCAACAAGCTGCTGGCGCTGTTCGACGGCGAACCGCTTATCCGCCGCACGGTGCGCGCCGCGCTGGACGCGGGCGTGCTGCGCCGGGTGACCGTCGTGACCGGGCACCAGGCGGACCGGATCGCGGCGGCGCTGGCGGGGCTGGACGTGCGCCTCGTTCACAACGCGGATTTCGCCACCGGCCTCGCGTCATCGCTGAAGGCCGGCCTGGAGGAACTGACGGAAGACGTGGCGAGCGCGATGATCCTGCTCGGCGACATGCCAGGCATCGGGCCAGGGGAGATCCGCACGCTGGCCGCAACGCATGACGGGTCGCAGGTGGTACGTGCCAGCCACGGCGGCCGGCGCGGCAACCCGGTCATCCTGCCGGCGTCGGTCATCCGGCGCGTTCCGCTGCTTTCCGGCGATACCGGTGCGCGCCATCTCATCGAGGCGTCGGGTCTGCCCGTGCTGGACGTGGACCTTGGCGATGCGGCGCTGACGGACGTCGACACACCGGACGCACTTGCGGCAGCCGGCGGCACGATCGAAACCGCCTGACCTTCTGCCGGACTTCCATTGCATTCCAGGTCGGATTGCCTGCCAGGGATGACGGCTGACATGTCAACTGTCTGAATTCCAAAGGTTATACGCCTTGGGAATGACTGCATTAGCAATCCATGAACCATAAAATTGGGGAGGCCACGTTAAGGTTCCGTTCACCACAATTTCTAAGCCGTCCTTAATTGCATCCGAATATGTTCATCCACGGCAGGGAATTTGGTGAATTGTACAGGCTCGGTGGCGACACCGACCATGGGCACATTGTGCCAGCTCCACTGCCGGAAAAACCCGGATCAACCGGGAAAAACAAGGCTGTCAAAGGAGTTGATACAATGAAGAATGCTCGCAAAACGATCGTTGCCGTTGCCGCGCTGGTTCCGGCCCACGCTTTTGCCGCCACGGGCAACATCCCGTTCAACGGCTCTGTCACCGACACGTGCATGATCACGGTCGGCAATCCCGGTACGATCATGCCGAACGCCGGATATACCGCGCTGAGCTCGAAGGAATCGGGCGGGGTCGCGGGTACGGCGCAGATCCTGACGACCGGCAACGCCTATGCCGTGACCGCCGAAGCCCCGTCCTCCTGGACCTCCGCTCCGACCTCCGCAGCGGCCGCGACCTTCGCCGCCGAATACGACCTCTCGGGCGCCAATACCGCGAGCAACGTCGCCGGCGGTACCGGCACGACGCTCGCCCATGGCACCACGGATGTCAGCGTCGACCTGACCGCCACGCTTCCGAGCGGCACCTACGAGTCCGGCACCTATGCCGCGACCGTCGTGTTGCGCTGCGAATAAGCCGGCAGTCAGCGAAGACGTCAGGACACGTTTGGGGTCATCATGAAAAGTGTATTCAAATTCGCGACTGGCGTCTTCGCGCTGGTGCTCTTGCCGTGCGGGGCAATGGCGCAGTCCATGTCGCCGATGCGCGCGGAAGTGCAGAGCTTCACCGACAGCTTTGCCGTGCGCGTGTATCCGGCCAATCCATATCAGCACCGGATCAGAATCGAGGTGAAGGTCTATGACCAGCACTTCAACGAGATCAGGGATGCTGTTGCTTCGCCTTCCGTCTTTACCCTCGGTTCGCGCTTTGCCCGACCGGTCACCGTCATGGTGCCCTTCGACGGCGAACAGCGTCGCAAGGTCCGGATTTGCACCGAATCCGTTCCGTTTCCAGGGCAGACGACCAGAATCAAGGCACAGGTATGCGGAAAATTTCTTGGCAAGCGGCTCTGACGGTTGCTGCCACCGGGCTGTCCGTTCTTTGCGGGCAGCCTGCGGCGGCCAATGACGTCAACTACATTTCGCAGAATATCCAGGGCTTCAACCTCCCCGGGGTCCAGTTGCCGCAGGGCGCCGACGAGGTCCGCGCGGCCGATGGCACGACCTGCCGCTCGGCGGTTTCGGGCAGCGGCGCCTATCTCGATGTCGGCGTGATCGGAACGCCCGGCTCGTCGAGCACCACCGGCACGTCCACGGCATCGGCCTACGGACGCATCGTGATCCCGCTCGGCCACCAGCCGAAGCGCCTCGACTGTTCGGAACTCTATGCGCTGGAAGTCGAACGGCTGAAGATGGAACTGCGGCTGATGCAGATGGGCCTGGGCAACCAGGGCCAGCCGGCGGAAATGTCGCCTGCCACCATGGCCGGCGCGGACGAACCCGACACGTCGGTGAAGACGGCTTCGACGTCCAGGACAGGCCGAAGCAAACGTGCGCGGCCATCGCAGTCCGGCGGATCGTCGTGGGCCGACGAAGGCTGGACGACGGAAGGCAAGGACTGACCCGGATGGACTGGCTGGCAAGCATGCGCTGTCGCGGGCCGGGTGTGCGGGCAGGGCTTACCGGCATGCTGGCGGCTGCGACCATGGCCGGCGCAGCCATGGCGGGCGATCTTGCCAGGGACGATATCGTCCAGGCGGGACCCGTCCCGCTGTCGGACAGCGACTTCCCGTTCGGCCTGCCGGACCGCCACCAGAGCTGCACGATCATGGTCGGTGCGCCGGGCGCGATGGCGGCGAGCATCGGCCGCGACCAGTTGAGCTCGACGCTCATCGGCGGGCGTCCCGGCACCGCGACGGTGACCGCGACCAACAGTTCCTACACGATGACCTACGAGGCACCGGCGGTCTTCTCGAGCATGCCCGCTGGCAACAACGGCGCCATTGCCTTCAGCGGCCAGTCGTCGGGAAACGGGGCCACGGATTTCATGAACGTTCCGGCCGGAGACGCAGTCCGGATCAAGCGCGGAACGACCAGCGTGACGCTCGACCTGAGCGCCACGATCAACGGTTCGACATTCGTATCAGGGGACTACCGTGCGGAGGCGGTCCTGCGCTGCGAATGAGCGAACCTCGACGCAAGGGGGCGAGGGATGAGCAAACGGGCATTGGCCGGCTGGCGCGCCGGGGCTCTGAGCATCGGGCTGGCGGCTGTCTTTGCAGGCCCGGCCATGGCCGGCACGGGCGACGTGCAGTTCGGCGTCAACATCACGCGGCTCAATTACTGCGCCATCCAGTTGCAGGACCCGGGTGCCATCGCGCCGGACAGTTCCAACCAGGTGCTGAGCTCGAAGGAAGCCGGCGGCAAGCCGGGCAAGGCGCGTGTCAGCGCGCTGACCAACTACCTGGTCACGGTCGACGAGGTGCCGTTCTTTCTCAACGAGCCCGGCGGGATGAGCACGGGGTCGTCCTTTGCCGCCACGTTCTCCGGCAGTTCGGTCTTCCGCGGACTGACGTTCAACGAGCGTGACGGAGGTAGCGGCGTGCGCCTGCCGCGCGGCTATTCGGTCACCGACCTGAACATCGACCTGGAGATCACGCGCCCGGCGGGGTTTGCCGCGGGCGACTACACGGCCTTGACGATCGTGCGCTGCGAATAACGGCGGGGCGTCCTTGCAGCCGGTCGCCGCATCGGTTCAATATGGCCGCCCATGGTTCGCTTCGTTTTCTCCCTGATCGCCACCCTCTGCCTTGCGCTGCCGGCGCAGGCCCTCGACCTGGCCCCCTACAAGGACCGGCTGTTCGCCTATCCGGCGCTGCTGGATGGCAGCGACCCGCCCGTATACCGGATCGTCGACTATCGCGAGATGCGCGACATCAACGGCCGCGACGCCGTCCCCGAACGGCGTGTCCGGGACGACTACGTCTCGCTCGGGATCGCGCGGCAGCGGGCCGACCTGGTTCTCGATACGGGCGGGTTCCGGGTCCGCCATATCGCCACCGGAAAGCGCGACGGAGCGAGCCTCATCGTCATCTACCTGCACGGGCAGGGCGGCAACCGCAAGCAGGGCGTCTCGGACTACACGTTCGGCGGCAATTTCAACCGTGCGCAGAACCTCGTCGCCGCGGCCGGCGGGCTTTACCTGTCTCCCGACTTTTCCGATTTCGGGGCACGTGGAGCGGCGGAGATTACGGCGCTGGCGCAGCATTACCTGTCGGTTTCGCCCGGTGCGCGGCTGTTTCTCGCTTGCGGCTCGATGGGCGGGCAACTGTGCTGGCGGCTGGCGGGCGACAAGGAGGTCGTTCGTCATTTGGGTGGCATGCTGCTGATGGGATCGATGTGGGACGAAAGCTACCTGACCGGCCCGGGTTTCACGGCACGCGTGCCGCTTTATTTCGGGCAGGGCAGCCGCGATCCGGTCTTCCCCGTGGAGCGGCAGGAGGCCTTCTTCCGGTCGATTCTCAAGGCAGCGCCGGATTACCCGGCCCGTTTCGTGCGTTTCGAGACCGGAACCCACGGCACACCGATCCGCATGACCGACTGGCGCGAAACACTCAACTGGATGCTGCAACGATAAGGGCGGGATGCCCGAAGGAGGATGATCATGACCGGCCATGTCGACCCGACGCGCGAGACCTTCGGCGAATTCCGCCGCATGGACCGCGCCGGACCCGTTCACATGCTGAACCTGGTGCGGCTGCGCGAAAAGGCGGTCTATCCGGACGGGCGCGAAGCCACCGGGGCGGAGGCCTATGCCGCCTACGGGCGGGAAAGCGGGCCGATCTTCCGCGGCCTCGGCGGCAAGATCGCCTGGAGTGGTGCCTTTGAACTGATGCTGATCGGTCCGGCGGAGGAGCGCTGGGACCGCTGCTTCATTGCCGAGTACCCGTCGGTGGCGGCCTTCGTCGAGATGATCAAGAATCCCGACTACCAGAAAGCCGTCGTCCACCGGCAGGCCGCGGTGCTCGATTCACGGTTGATCCGGCTGCAGCCGAAAGCCTCCGGTGCCGGTTTCGGAGAATGAATTTCCGCCTCTTTTCAACTTGTTGTGCGGGTTGTCCAAGACATTGAATCAGGGGGCGGAATCCTTGTCGAAGACGACGGTTCCGTCCTCCTTTTCGTCCATGGTCGGGTCGACCTCGTAGTGCACGAGCGTGAAGGTGCCGCCACGGAAGATCCACTTTCCGGCCGACCACGAATCGCCCACGCCGCGCCACTTTGCAAAGGACGTGATCGACAGCGTGTCGGGATCGTATTGCGAGTTGATGAGCTGGGTCGAGGTCTTGAAGCCGATGGTCTCCATGGAATCGAGCCTTGCGGAATCATTGTCGACATAGCGGATGTCGAGTTCCGGCTCGGCGAAGGTGAGGAGGTGGAGCCCCTCGACCTCCTCCCAAAGGTAGTAGACGTCGACGATATTGTAGGCGGCATAGCGGCAGGTGAAACCGTAGAGCCAGGCACGGCGCTTCGGTGCGTCGGCAGCGTCGCTGGAATAGTTGAAATCGATCGGCCAGGCCTTCGGGCCATCGGCCGAGACCTGCATGTCGCAATCGCCGGACCACTCGGCCTTGAACATTGCCTTTACCGACGCCAGCCGCCGGTCGTCCGGCGAGGCCGGTTCGCCGACGCCGCATCCCTGGGGCAGGGCCTGCTCGAAGGCCATGTCGGAAACCGCCAGGGTGGCCCCCTGGAACGTCATCGGGCGATAGGGCTCGCCCTGGACCTGGGGATTGGCGAGGCGCGCCACGTAACAGCCTGAAAAGACGGTCTGGTTGCCATTGTTGTCCGTCGCCTGGATGGCGACCGGCACATGCCAGTAGGTGGTCCCCGCCGCACCGTCCGCTTCGGCGGTCCCTGTCAGCACGTCGACGCTGGCGGTGGTGTCGAAGCCGGCGACATAGGTGTCGAAATCATCCGATGGCTTCGGATCGAAGTAGGACCACGCGCGGGCAAATTCCTTGTTGGAAATCGCGTTGTAGAGACTTTCGACGAGCCTTTCCGGTGTCGAGCGGTCATCGACATAGTCGGCACGGGCGGAACTGAACGCCATGATCACGGCGGCCGCGGCAAGTGGCAGGCTGAGACGGAACATCGGGGGGCTCCTCCGGCATGGATTGGCACGAAGTGTCAGCCCCCGGTCCGCGATTGGCAAGGGGAAGGCGGTAAAGTTTTCAGGAAGGGAACCGGAAAACGAAAACGGCGCCAGCGAGGGAGGAGGTTCGCTGACGCCGCTTTTCGCACACGACCCTGGGAGGAGGATGGGCCGTCTGGTCTCACCGGTCATGGGAGGAGGGTTGACCGGAGGAGATCTTGAAGCGCTGGTGTTTCGCCGTCGCTTCGTTGTCCTCAATATGCGTTTTGTTGTGCATTGCAACAATATCTAATTGTGCATTGCAGCCATGCATTTTCGCATGGCTTGGTCCGCATGGTCTGCGCGCTTACCAGCCGGAGAAGCGGGCGCGCAGGATTTCACGCTGGCGGCGTTCCAGTTCGGCGAGGGTTCCGGAGCGGGCAAGCCAGTCCTCGTGCGCCGGCCGGCGGGCCATCGTGCTGGTGAAGAGTGTCGAAATTCGCTTCATGAACATGGGAGTTCATCCTTCTCGTTGATGGCGCGCAAATAGGCAATTTGCTGCGCCGCAACAAGATGGGAAAATGCACATGAGGCATGCACATGATGCATGACTGTGCAAACGGGTTTTTAACCCCTGGCAGGCGCCGGCCGGTTCAGGCGCCCTGGGCCAGCATGTCGACCATCTGGTCGCGCATGATGAATTTCTGCGGCTTGCCGGTGATCGTCATCGGCAGTTCGGCGACGATGCGGACATGGGCGGGCACCTTGTAGTGCGCGATCTGGCCGCGGCAGAACTCGCGGATTTCCTCCGGGTCCACGTCCTCGCCCGGCGCGGGAATGATCCAGGCACAGACGATTTCGCCGTATTTCTCGTCCGGGACGCCGAAGACCTGTACCGCGGAGACCTTCGGGTGGCGGAACAGGAATTCCTCGATCTCGCGCGGGTAGACGTTCTCGCCGCCGCGAATGATCATGTCCTTCACGCGGCCGGTGATCGAGCAGAAGCCTTCCGCGTCGATGCGGGCGAGGTCACCGGTGTGCATCCAGCCGTCGCGGATGGCATCGGCGGTCCTTTCCTCCTCGTCCCAGTAGCCCAGCATCACCGAATAGCCCTTGGTGCACAGTTCGCCCTGTTCGCCGACCGGCACGGTGCGCCCGGTCTCGTCGACGATACGGACCTCCAGGTGGGGGTGGATGCGGCCGACCGTCGCGCAACGCTTGTCGGTGGGATCGTCGACGAAGCTCTGGAAGGAGACGGGCGAGGTCTCGGTCATGCCATAGCAGATCGTGACCTCGGGCATGTTCATGTCGGCGTTGACCCGCTTCATGACCTGTTCGGGGCAGGGGGCGCCGGCCATCACGCCGGTGCGCATCGAGGACAGGTCGCGCGGTTGCGCCTTCAGTGCCTCGAGCATGGCGATGAACATGGTGGGCACGCCATAGCAGGCTGTGCACTTTTCCTCTTCCAGCGCCTCGAGCGCGGGTTCGGCCTCGAAGCCCTCGCCGGGAAAGATCATGGCGGACCCGTAGGCGACGCAGCCAAGCACGCCCATGACCATGCCGAAACAGTGGTAGAGCGGCACCGGGATGCACAGGCGGTCGCTTTCGGTGAAATTGATGCGGCCCGTGACGAAGCGGGCATTGTTGACGATGTTCCGGTGCGTCAGCGTTGCGCCCTTCGGCGCGCCCGTGGTTCCCGAGGTGAACTGGATGTTGATGGCGTCGTTGGGCGCCAGGGTCCCGGTGATGGCGTCGAGGCGGGCGATGCCTTCTTCCGTGCCCATCGCCATGAGCTCGTCAAAGGAGAGGATGCCCGACCCGGCATCCGCGCTCATCCCGACCACCCATTTCAGATGGGGCAGGTTCTTCGAGACAAGCCGGCCCGGTTCGCAGGCCGCCAGTTCCGGGGCCAGCGTGCGGATCATGCCGATGTAGTCGGAAGTCTTGAAGCTGGCCGCCGTGACGAGCGCCTTGCAGCCGACCTTGTTGAGCGCATAGTCCAGTTCGGACAGGCGATAGGCGGGATTGATGTTGACGAGGATGATGCCGATCCGTGCCGTGGCAAACTGGGTCAGCACCCATTCATGCCTGTTGGGCGACCAGATGCCGACGCGGTCGCCCTTCTCAAGGCCCAGCGAGAGGAAGGCGGCGGCAAGCCGGTCGACCTCGGCGGCGAATTCCGACCATGTCCGGCGGATGCCCTGGGCGCGGAAGACGGCGGCCTCCCGATCCGGGAAACGGGCCGCGGTCCCGGCAAGCACCTGCGGGATCGTCTTTTCCCACAGCGGGTCGTCGGTGGGACCCACCACGTGCGACAGGCCGCCGACCGGGGCGCCGAAGGGACGTGCGGTCTCGTTTGCCTCGTTGGCGTTCTCGGTCATGGTGAGCCTCCCGTCACGATTTTATGGTTGGCGGGATGGTGGGACGCGAAGGCGTTCGTGTCCAGTGGCGAAAAGACCAAGGCGAACCGACGGGGGGTCGATCCTGACCGTTCGGCGCGCTTCCGCAGCCGGGTGGTCTGCTCCAGCGACACGTTTCGTTTTTAGGCCGTTCCGGACGCGAAACCGGCGGCCACTTTCGCTGGAACCGGTTTTTTCGGGCAGTTCCGGACGCGAAACCGGCGGCCACTTTCGCTGGAACTGCCCTAGTACCGGATGGTCGCGACGGCCCGCAGTTCCCCGGCCGTCGCCGGTGGAAAGCCGAAGAATTCCAGGTAGGCCGGGATCTGCTCGAACAGCATGTCGGTGCCGACCTGCGTCATGCACCCTCGGGCGCGGGCGGCCGACAGGAAAGGCGTCTCCTCCTGCTTCATGACGACTTCGCCGACAAAGGCGGATGGCGCAATGCGCTCCATGTCCATGGGCAGCGGGTCGCCGGGGTTCATGCCCAGCGGCGTGGCATTGACGACGATGTCGTGGCCGGCGGGGTCGTCGCTGCCGGCGGTAACGGCGAGCGCGGGGTAGTGGGCCTTGAGGCTGGCGGCCAGCCTTTCGGCGCTTTCGGCGCGCGTGTCGAAGAGCGACAGGCGGGCCGCGCCGGCCCTGGCCAGCGAGGCGGCAATGGCGGAGCCGACGCCGCCGGATCCGACCACGAGGGCGGAGGACCCCTCGATTGTCCGGCCCTTGGACAGCACGCCGCGTACGAAACCCTCGCCATCGAACATGTCGCCGACGAGGCGGCCGCCTGCATCACGACGGACGGCATTGCACGATCCGCAGACCCGGACCGTGGTGCTGGCCTCGTCGAGCAGGTCCACCACGGCCACCTTGTGCGGCATGGTGATGAGCGCGCCGGCAATGTTGCGCATGCGGAAGAGCAGCGGCAGGGTGGCGGCGAAATCCTCGGCCTCGCAGCCCATGGGCACGACCACGGCATCGATGCCGTGTTTCTCGAACCAAGGATTGTAGATCATCGGCGCCTTGAAGCTTTCCGTCGGCACGCCGAGATGGGCGAGGAAGCGGGTATGGCCGGAAATGATCACGCGGGTCGTCTCCTGTCAGGTTCCTGCCAGCGTCAGCCGAGCAGCGTGCCCATGCGGCGCACGGCCAGTTCGTAGCCCTCGATGCCGAAGCCGGCCATGACGGCATCGGACCGGTGCGAGACATAGGAATGATGGCGGAACGGCTCGCGCTTGTGGACCTGCGAGATGTGGACTTCGATCACCGGCCCTTCGAAGGTGTTGAGCGCATCGAGAATGGCGACGGAGGTGTGGGTAAAGGCGGCCGGGTTGATGACGATGCCGCCGGCCTGCTCGCGCGCATCGTGGATCCAGTCGATGATCTGGTGCTCGGCATTGGACTGGAGCAGGCGGATCTCGAGGCCGAATTCACCGGCCACGGCGCGGCAGCGCGTTTCGACGTCGGCGAGCGTTTCGTGACCGTAGATCTCGGGCTGGCGCTTGCCCAGCAGGTTCAGGTTCGGACCGTTGAGGATGTAGACCAGTTTCGACAAGGGACGAGCCTTTCCGGGGCAGGAGTGCAACGTGCGGCCGCGGCCGCGTTGTCAACGGCATAGCTCCAAACGGGCCGATTTCCAACCGGTGTTTGGCGGCCGCGGGCTCAGGCCCCCTCCGACGCCGGAATCAGGGGCGTGTCAGGCTCCCCGGAGAGGCCGGCCAGGATGAGGCCCCAGAGCTTGGCTGCCAAGGGGCTCAACGCGTGGTTCTTGCGGGCGATCAGGTGGTAGGGATTGACGATCAGCGGCTCGGCCGGTTCCAGGCGGGCAAAGCCGTTGGTTGCCTGGCCGGCCCCGAGCAGGTCCGCCACTTCGCGCGAGACAGGGGCTATGGCATCGGTGGAGGCCAGGTAGGCGATCATGACCAGAAGGGACGTGGAATTGACGATCTCGCGCGGCAAGGAGATGGACCGGGCGAGAAAGGCTTCCTCCACCGCCTGGCGCATCGGCGTGTGCGGCGCTTGGATCACCCATTCGTAGCCCTCGAGTTCCTCCAGCGTGACCGGGTGGCATCCGTCGAGCGGGTGGCCTGTGCGGATGAGGAAATTGATCACCTCGACACGCCCGCGGCGGACGATGAACTGGCGCGCATCGGTGCCGGCGGGAATGCGCGAGAGGACGAAGTCGAAGTCGCCGCCGAGCAGGCCGTCGATCAGCACATCGCTCGGCGCGACGTCGATGTGGATGTCGGCGCGGGTGGCGTCGCGCTTGAGCCGCTGGATGGCCGGAACGACGTGGGCGACGGCGCCGCCGGTGACCGAGCCGACGCGGATGGTGCCGGAGCGGCCGCCGCCGACGGCCTCGACCTCGCGGGCGGTCTGCTCCATGCCGTTGAGGAGCGTGATGGCGTTGCGGGCAAGGATCTCGCCCATCGGCGTGACCGTCATGCCCTTCGGATGGCGCTGGAAGACGGACGTGCCGATGGTGCGCTCGATAGCGGCCAGCATCCGCGATGCGGCGGGCTGCGTGATGCCCAACTGCTCGGCTGCCAGGGCCAGTTGGCCGGTCTCAGCGATGGCGCGAACGAGGCGGAAATCCCGGATCTGGAGGCGATTTGAGAGCTGCGGCATATAAGTGCTTATCATTATTGGTATGCAGAATGTCAATCTGTGCAATTGAAATGCAAGCCGTGAGGTCCTTAACCTGCCTCCGGGATCGTGACGATCCGTCAACAGGCCGCGCTGCCGACCAACCGTTGACTGGCAGCGTGTAGCGTTCTCTCGGGAGGAATTCGATGAGGAAACTGATTTCCGCAATGGCGTCGCTTGTGGTCGGCGCCAGCGTTCTGGCCGCCCCGGCCCTGGCGCAGGACAAGGGTACCGTGGGCATCGCGATGCCGACGAAGTCGTCGGCACGCTGGATCTCCGACGGCGATTCGATGGTCAAGCAGTTCACGGAAGCGGGTTACCAGACCGACCTGCAATATGCCGAGGACGACATTCCCAACCAGCTCGCGCAGATCGAGAACATGATCACCAAGGGCGTGAACGTGCTGGTGATCGCGGCGATCGACGGCACGACGCTGTCCAACGCGCTGGAAAACGCCGCTGCCTCCGGCATCAAGGTCATTGCCTATGACCGCCTGATCCGCGACAGCGCCAATGTCGACTATTACGCCACGTTCGACAATTTCAAGGTCGGCGTGCTGCAGGCCAATTCGCTGGTCCAGGGCCTGAAGGAACGCTTCCCCGACACCAAGCCGTGGAACGTGGAACTGTTCGGCGGGTCGCCGGACGACAACAACGCCTACTTCTTCTACAACGGCGCGATGAGCGTGCTGCAGCCGATGATCGACGCCGGCGAAGTGGCAATCCCGTCGGGCCAGATGGGCATGGACAAGGTCGGCACGCTGCGCTGGGACGGCGCGGTGGCGCAGGCGCGCATGGACAACCTCCTGTCGGCCAACTACACCGACAAGCAGGTCAACGGCGTTCTGTCGCCCTATGACGGCCTTTCCATCGGCATCCTGTCCTCGCTCAAGGGCGTGGGCTACGGCTCGGGCGACATGAAGATGCCGATCGTGACCGGCCAGGACGCCGAGGTTCCCTCCGTCAAGTCGATCCTGGCGGGCGAGCAGTATTCGTCCATCTTCAAGGACACCCGCGAACTGGCGCGCGTGACCGTGGGCATGGTGAACGCCCTGCTGCAGGGCAGCGAGCCGGAAATCAACGACACCAAGACCTATGACAACGGCGTCAAGGTGGTTCCGTCCTACCTGCTGGAGCCGGTGGCGGTCGACAAGTCGAACTGGGAGAAGATCCTGATCGACTCCGGCTACTACACGATGGACCAGATCAAGTGATCCTGCCATCCTGACGGCAGGCCGGCCCGCGCGGGGCAAGTTTCCCGCGCGGGCCGAGCATCACTGGCATCGGCAGACATCTGGGGACCAGCCATGGCGACGCTGCTCGAAATGCGGTCGATCACCAAGACCTTTCCCGGCGTCAAGGCGCTGGACACGGTGAACCTGACCGTGGAGGAAGGCGAAATCCACGCCCTCGTCGGCGAGAACGGGGCGGGCAAGTCAACCCTCATGAAAGTGCTGTCGGGGGTCTACCCGGCCGGCAGCTACGAGGGCGACATCGTTTACGACGGCGCGGTCGCGGCCTTCTCGGGCATTCGCGACAGCGAGGACGTCGGCATCATCATCATCCACCAGGAACTGGCCCTGGTTCCGCTGCTGTCGATCGCGGAAAACCTGTTTCTCGGCAACGAGCGGGCGTCGGGCGGCATCATCGACTGGCGCGAGACCTTCCGGCGCACCGAAGACCTGCTGAAGAAGGTCGGGCTGTCGGAAGCGCCGGGCACGCTGGTCGACAAGCTGGGCGTGGGCAAGCAGCAGCTTGTCGAAATCGCCAAGGCGCTGTCGAAGGACGTACGCCTGCTGATCCTCGACGAGCCGACGGCGGCGCTGTCGGAAAGCGACAGCCAGGCATTGCTCGACCTTCTTCTGGACCTGAAGCGGCAGGGCGTGACATCGATCATCATCAGCCACAAGCTCAACGAGGTGCGGCGCGTCGCCGACCGGGTGACCGTCATCCGCGACGGCACGACGATCTCGACGCTCGACGCGCGAACGGAAGCGATCACGGAAGACCGCATCGTGCGGGACATGGTGGGCCGCGACATGGCGCACCGCTACCCGGAACGCGAGCGGCGGGCCGGTGACGTGATCTTCGAGGTGCGCGACTGGAACGTCTGGCACCCGGAACATGCCGACCGGCAGGTGATCCACAATGCAAGCCTGACGGTCAGGGCCGGCGAAGTGGTCGGCATTGCCGGGCTGATGGGCGCGGGGCGCACCGAACTGGCGATGAGCATCTTCGGCCGGTCGTACGGGCGCAAGATCTCCGGCGAGGTGCTGATCCGCGGCAAGCCGGCCGACGTGTCGCGCGTCGACCGCGCCATCGATGCCGGGCTGGCCTATGTCACCGAGGACCGAAAGTCGCTCGGGCTGGTGCTGGACGAGACCATCCAGCGCAACATCACGCTGACCAACCTGCCGGCGGTGTCGTCGAGCGGCGTCATCTCGGAGACCAGCGAGACACGGGTGGCGGAGAAATACCGCGACGCGATGAACATCCGCACGCCGTCGGTGTTCCAGCGGGTCGTCAACCTCTCCGGCGGCAACCAGCAGAAGGTCGTGCTGTCGAAGTGGCTGTTCGCCGAACCGGACGTCCTGATCCTGGACGAGCCGACCCGCGGCATCGACGTCGGCGCCAAGTTCGAGATCTACAGCATCATCAACGCGTTGTCGGCCGAGGGAAAGGGCGTTCTGATGATCTCGTCGGAAATGCCCGAAATGCTCGGCATGTGCGATCGCATCTACGTCATGAGCGAGGGAGAGCTGGTCGGCGAGCTGAATGCCGCCGAAGCCAGCCAGGAGCGCATCATGTCGCTCATCGTCACGGAATAACGGGAGGCAAGTTCAATGGAAGCGGTTCACGGCTCCTCTGCCGAGACCGGCGATGCGAAGGCGAAGAGCCTGGGCATCGGCGAGTATCTGCTCAAGCACATGCGCGCCTACGGCCTGCTGTTCGCGCTCATCGCCATCATGGCGTTCTTCCAGATCGTGACCGACGGGACGCTGCTGCGTCCGGTCAACATCACGAACCTTCTGCTGCAGAATTCCTACATCGTCATCATGGCGCTCGGCATGCTGATCGTCATCGTCTCGGGCAACATCGACCTCTCGGTCGGCTCGGTGATGGGGTTCATCGGCGCGCTGGCGGCGGTGATGATCGTCAACTACGACCAGTCGGTGCTGGTGACGACCATTACCTGCCTGATCGCGGGCGCGGCGATCGGCGCGGCGCAGGGCTACTGGGTGGCCTACTGGAAAATCCCGTCGTTCATCGTCACGCTCGCCGGCATGCTGGTGTTCCGCGGCCTGTCGCTGTGGCTGCTCGAAGGCCAGTCGGTCGGTCCGTTCCCGCGTGAATTCCAGGTCATCGCCAACGGTTTCGTGCCCGATATCTTCCCGGCCGGGATCGGCGCGGCGCTGGCCGGCGTTTTCGGCGCCAACCGCGTCAACGTGCTGGCGCTGTTCGCCGGCGCCGTGATCGTGGCGGTGATCCTGTGGCTCGGCCTGCGCCAGCGGGCGCGCAACAAGGCCTACGGCATCGAGGACGAGCCGCGCAGCTTCTTCATCGCGCGCAATGCCATCGTGATGATCGCCCTGCTTTTCATCATGTTCAAGCTGTCCACGTTCCGCGGCCTGCCGAACGTGCTGATCACGATGGGCGTACTGACGATCATCTATGCCTTCATCACGGAAAAGACGGTGACGGGCCGGCGGGTCTATGCGCTGGGCGGCAACGAGAAGGCGGCCAAGCTGTCGGGCATCAAGACGGAGCGGCTGACCTTCCTGGCCTTCATGAACATGGGCGTTCTGGCGGCCATCGCCGGTCTCGTCTTCGCCGCACGCCTGAACACCGCCACGCCAAAGGCCGGCTTTGCGCTCGAACTGGATGTCATCGCCGCTGTCTTCATCGGCGGCGCGTCGATGTCGGGCGGCGTCGGCACGATCATCGGGGCCGTGGTCGGCGCCTTCCTGATGGGTGTGCTGAACAACGGCATGTCGATCATGGGCATCGGCATCGACTACCAGCAGATGATCAAGGGCCTCGTGCTGCTCGCGGCGGTCATCTTCGACGTCTACAACAAGCAGAAAGAAGGCTGACGGGTCCGGGCCCGGCGCTGTCGCGCGGCGGGCCGGTCACGGCAACGGAAAGAGGATCGAATGAGCATGAAGATCGCGCTGGTCGGCATCGGCAAGATCGCCCGCGACCAGCACGTGCCAATGATCGAAGCGTCGCCCGACTGGGAGCTTGCCGCCACGGTTTCGCGGGAAGGCCATGTCGAGGGCGTGGAGAGCTACCGGGATTTCGCCGGGATGCTGGCGGCGCGTCCGGATATCGAGACGGTGTCGCTCTGCCTGCCGCCGGTGCCCCGTTTCGACTACGCCGCGCAGGCCATCCGCGCGGGCCGCAACGTGATGCTGGAGAAGCCGCCCGGCGCCTCGCTGTCGGAAGGGTTTGCCCTGGAAGCCATGGCGCGCGACGCCGGCGTCTCCATCTATGCGACGTGGCACTCTCGCGAGGCCGCCATGGTGGCGCCGGCCAAGGCGTGGCTGGCGGACAAGCGGCTGAAGAGCCTCAAGGTCATCTGGAAGGAGGACGTGCGGCGCTGGCATCCGGGCCAGAAATGGATCTGGGAGGCCGGCGGTCTCGGCGTCTTCGATCCGGGCATCAATGCACTGTCGATCGTCACGGAGATCCTGCCGGTTCCCATCCACCTGACCGGCGGCGACCTCTATTTCCCGGAGAACTGCGACACGCCGATCGCCGCCAGCGTGACCTTCTATCACCCCGGCGGCGCGGCGGTGACGGCCGACATGGATTTCCGCCAGCAAGGCGAGCAGATCTGGACCATCGAGGTTGAAACCGACGCCGGCTCGCTGGTGCTATCGGAGGGCGGCGCAAAGCTTGCCATCGACGGGACAGAGCAGACGGAATCGGCCGCGCTCGTGGAGACCGAGGACGGCAGCAACCCGCTGCTCGGCGGCGAATATGCGCGGCTCTACGCCCGCATGGCGGCGCTGGTGCGCGATCACGAGATCGACATGGACCTGGCGCCGATGGCGCATGTGGCCGATGCCTTCCTGCTTGGACGCCGCATCGTCACGGACCCCTTCATCGAGTAGGGCCATGAGCGAGACGCCATCACTTGCCGGGCTTGACTGGATCGCGGTGGACTGGGGCACCAGTTCGCTGCGCGTCTGGGCCATGGATGCGCAGGGCGGGGTGCTTGACCGGGCCACGTCGCGCGAGGGCATGTCGACGCTCTGGCCACAGGCCTACGAAGCGGTGCTGGTGCGTATCGTCTCGCGCTGGCTCGGCGAGCGGACGGAACCGGTTCCGGTGATCGTCTGCGGCATGGCCGGGGCGCGGCAGGGCTGGCACGAAGCGGCCTACCGGCAGGCGCCATGCCGGCCGGCGACGCCAGGCAGCCTCACCGCCGTCGAAACCGCCGAGACGCGGCTCGCGGTATCGATCGTGCCGGGTATCTGCCAGGACGATCCGCCGGATGTCATGCGGGGCGAGGAAACCCAGCTTGCAGGACTGCTGGCGGCGAGGAACATCGACGACGGCGTGGTCTGCATGCCGGGCACGCACAGCAAGTGGGTGCGGCTGGCCGGGGGGCGGGTCAGTGCCTTCACCACGGTCATGACGGGCGAGATGTTCGCGCTGCTGGCCGAGCGCTCGGTGCTGCGCCACACGGTTGGCGACGGCGGCCACGATGCCGTTTCGTTCGCCCAGGCTGTCACCGACATGCTGGCGGCGCCGGAAATGCTGACCGCTGCCCTGTTCTCGGTGCGCGCGGGCGCTCTCCTGGATGACGCCGGGCCGGATGCCTGCCGGTCGCGGCTGTCCGGCCTGCTGGTCGGGGCGGAGATCGCGGCCATGCGCCCGCACTGGGCCGGCAAGACGGTGCACGTGGTTGGTGCCGGGCCGCTGGTCGAACGTTACGCGGAAGCCTTGCGCGTTGCCGGTGCCGATGCGGTGCCCGAGGACGGCGAAGCGCTGACGCTGGCGGGCCTGTCGGCCGTCCGCGCCGGAATGAACGGGGGAAAGACCTGATGCGCAAGCTCGTTGCCATCCTGCGCGGCATCCGGCCGGACGAAGCCCTTGGCATCGGCGAAGCACTGGTCGAGGCCGGTTTCTCGATGATCGAGGTGCCGCTCAATTCGCCCGAGCCGCTCGACAGCATCCGGCAAATGGCCGGCGCCTTCGGCGACGCCGCGCTGATCGGCGCCGGAACGGTGCTGACGCCGGGGGACGTCGATGCCGTGGGGCAGGCGGGCGGGCGCCTCGTGGTGTCTCCCAATTGCGATCCCGCGGTCATCGCGCGCACGCTGGAACGCGGCATGGTTTCCATGCCCGGCGTGTTCACGCCGAGCGAATGTTTCGCCGCCATCCGTGCCGGCGCGCGGGCGATCAAGCTGTTTCCGGCGTCGCTGGCCGGAACCGCCGGGCTCAAGGCGATCAAGGCGGTGCTGCCGGCCGACGTCGAGGTCTATGCCGTCGGTGGCGCATCGGCGGACAATTTCGGAGACTGGTTCGATGCCGGTGCCGCCGGCTTCGGCATCGGGACGGCGCTCTACAAGCCCGGCGACACTGTGGACACGGTTGCGGCCAGCGCACGGGCGATGGTCGCCGCCTACGACCGTGCCCGGCGGTGAGCGGCGTTCCGGATCCGGGTCAAGGACAACATTGAAAGGACCTGACGCATGAAAACTCCGCTTTCCGGCATCCTGCCGGTTGCCCCGACGCCGTTCCATGACGATGGCCGCGTCGACGGCGAGGGCATGAAGCGCGTGATCGACTGCATGATCGACCAGGGCGTCGATGCGATCTGCATCCTGGCCAATTACTCCGAGCAGTTCCTGCTGTCCGACGAGGAACGGGCGATGCTGACACGGCTTTGCCTGGAACACGCCGCGGGGCGGGTTCCGGTGATCGTGACGATCAGCCATTTCGCCACCGGGATCGTGACGGCGAGGGCACGGGAGGCCCAGGCCCTGGGCGCTTCGATGGTAATGATGATGCCGCCCTATCACGGCGTTGGCCTGGTGCCCGCGGCACAGGGCATCTTCGAGCACTTCAAGGCCGTCAGCGACGCCATCTCCATTCCGATCATGGTGCAGGATGCGCCGCTTTCCGGCGCGCCGCTTCCCGTCGACCTGCTAGTCCGCATGGCGCGCGAACTGGAAAACGTGTCCTATTTCAAGATCGAGGTGCCGTTTGCCGCCGACAAGCTGGCGGCGCTGATCGATGCGGGCGGCGAGCACATCGTCGGGCCGTTCGACGGCGAGGAGGCGGTGACGCTGCTGGCCGACCTCGATGCCGGCTGCACTGGCACGATGACCTCGGCCATGTTCCCGGAAAAGATCAAGCCGATCGTCACCGAGCATCGCGCCGGCAACCTCGCGGCAGCGCTCGACCACTGGACGCGCTGCCTGCCGCTGATCAACCACGAGAACCGGCAGTGCGGCCTGAGGGCCACCAAGGTGGTGATGAAGGAAGGCGGCGTCATCGGGTCAGATCACGTGCGCCATCCGCTCAAGCCGATGTCGGCGCGCACACGCGAGCGGCTCTTGTCTCTGGCGCGGGATCTCGACGTCCTCGCGCTTTCCTGGGGCAAGTGAACGGCGGCTTTCGAGGAGGAACGCCATGACCATCGCCAAGGCCAATATCGTCCGGCTGGCTTCGGACTGCTCGGAACTGGGCGAGGGGCCTCACTACGACCGGGCCCGCGACACGGCCTACTGGTTCGACATCACCGGCTGTCGGCTGCATGAACACCGCTTTGCCTGCGGCGAGACGGTCAGCCATGTCCTGCCACGCATGGCGTCTGTCATCGCGCGCATCGATGATGACCGTCAGATGCTGGCGATGGAAGACGGGATCTACGTGCGCGACCGCCTGGGCGGCGGTCTCGACCTGCTGGTCGGGCTGGAGGCGGACAAGCCGGCGAACCGCTCCAACGACGGGCGCGTCCATCCGTCCGGGCGGCTGTGGATCGGCACGATGAGCAAGACGTCGGAACGGGCCGCCGGCGCGATCTACTGGTCGGACGGCAAGACGGTGCGGACGCTCTGGGACGGGATTTCCATTCCCAACTCGATCTGCTTCTCGCCGGACGGAACCGTCGGGCATTTCGCCGATACCGGGGCCAACAAGATCTGGCGCGTGGCCGTGGACCCGGCCACCGGCCTGCCGAGAGGCGAGCCGGACCTGTTCCTGTCGGGCGGCGACCTGCCGCTCGGCGGCTGGTTCGACGGTTCGGTGACCGATGCCGACGGCGTGCTCTGGAACGCGGCCTGGGGCGGCGGCTCGGTTTCAGGCTTCGCGCCCGACGGAACGCTGGTCAACACGTTCGAAGTGCCGGCCGGGCAGACCAGCTGTCCGTGTTTTGTCGGGGGCAATCTCGACCGGATGCTTGTGACCACGGCCTGGCAGGGGTATTCGGAGGCCAAGCGCGCCGCCGACCCGGGAGCAGGGTACAGCTATCTCGTCGACGGACATTTCCATGGCATGGCGGATGCCGACTTCCGCCTCGATGCGTGACACGCAAAGACAGGGATCATTTCATATGCTGACAGGCAAACATCTCGTTGCCGGCGACTGGGTCGCCACAGAAACCACGTTCAAGTCGGAGCCGGCGCACGGCCCCGCGCACGACTTCGCCGTCGGCACGCCGGAGCTGGTCGACCGGGCGGCGAAGGCCGCCGAGGAGGCCTTCTGGTCCTATGGCTACTCGACGCGCGAGGAGCGCGCCGCCTTCCTCAACGCGATCGCCGAGGAGATCGAGGCGCGCGGCGAGGCGATCACCGAGATCGGCACCCAGGAGACCGGCCTGCCGGAAGCCCGGTTGCAGGGCGAGCGGGGCCGCACGACCGGCCAGCTGCGGCTGTTCGCCAGCCACATCCTGAAGGGCGACTATCTCGACCGGCGCCACGACGAGGCACTGCCGGACCGCCAGCCGCTGCCGCGGCCCGACATCAAGCTGGTCCAGCGGCCGATCGGCCCGGTGGCCGTCTTCGGCGCTTCCAACTTCCCGCTGGCCTTCTCGACGGCCGGCGGCGACACGGCCGCGGCCCTTGCGGCCGGCTGTCCCGTCGTCGTCAAGGGGCACTCGGCGCATCCGGGCACGGGCGAGATCGTCGCCCAGGCCATCGACGCGGCGATCAGGTCCTGCGGTCTGCATCCGGGCGTTTTCTCGCTCATCCAGGGGGGAAAGCGCGACGTCGGCCAGGCGCTTGTGCAGCATCCGCTGATCAAGGCGGTCGGCTTCACCGGTTCGCTCGGCGGCGGGCGGGCGCTGTTCGACCTGTGTGCCCAGCGGCCCGAGCCGATCCCCTTCTTCGGCGAACTGGGCTCCGTCAACCCGATGTTCCTGCTGCCTGAGGCGCTGAAAGCGCGTGGCGGCGAGATCGCCAAGGGCTGGGCCGGTTCGCTGACCATGGGCGCCGGGCAGTTCTGCACCAATCCGGGCATTTCCGTCGTCATCGACGGGCCAGATGCCGACGCCTATATCGAGGCGGCGACCGCCGCGTTGGAGCCGATCGGCGCGCAGACGATGCTCACCGACGGCATCGCGGCGGCCTATCGTGCCGGCCGCGACCGCGTCGCCGGGACGGCCGGCGTGCAGGAGGTTCTCACCAGCATGTGCGACCTGCGCAATGCCACGCCCTATCTGTTCGCCACGACGGGCAAGGAATGGCTGGAAAACGAGGTGCTCGGCGAGGAAGTCTTCGGCCCGCTCGGCCTGATCGTGCGCGTCGCCGACGTGGACGAGATGGTCAAGATCGCCCGCTCGCTGCACGGCCAGCTGACCTGCACGATCCACATGGACGACGGCGACACGGCGACCGGCCAGGCGATCATGCCGGTGCTGGAGCGCAAGGCCGGCCGTATCCTGGCCAACGGCTTCCCGACCGGCGTGGAAGTCTGCGACGCCATGGTGCATGGCGGGCCTTACCCGGCATCGACCAATTTCGGCGCCACCTCCGTCGGCACCCTGTCGATCCGCCGCTTCCTGCGCCCGGTCAGCTACCAGAACATCCCCGACGCCCTGTTGCCGGGCGACCTTAAGTAAGGTTCATTGCCGGTCCGGCGGAATTTCCCGCCGGGCCGTTTTCAACCGGGAGGGGACGTGATGGCATCGCTGTTCGACGAGGACCTGTTCGTCAAAGGCCTGGAACAACGCAAGGGCACGCTCGGGGCAGAGTATGTCGAGAAGAACCTGGCGGCGGCGGACGATTTCACGCGGCCGTTCCAGGAGGCGATGACGGCGTGGTGCTGGGGTTTTGGCTGGGGCGACGACGTCATCCCTGCGAAGACACGCTCGATGATGAACCTCGCCATGCTCGGTGCGCTTGGCAAGATGCACGAGTGGGAAATCCATTGCCGCGGCGCGCTGACCAACGGTGTCAGCAAGGAAGAGATTCGCGCCATCGTGCATGTCGTCGGGATCTATTGCGGTGTGCCGCAGGCGCTGGAATGCTTCCGCGTGGCGCGCAAGGTGCTGGAAGAGGCCGGCCAGCTCTGAAGGCCGGTCAGGCCAGCCCCTCGATCAGCGGACTCAGCCATTTCTCATAGCGGCGCCATGCCTCGGAACTGCCCTGGTAGAGCGGCTGGCGGACCTGGGCCGCGCTTGCCGTGCGCACGACGCGTTCGGTTTCATGGAAGCGCAGGCAGGCATCGTCCCAGGGCAGGCCGGCGAGAGCGACGAGCCGGCGCGTTTCCTCTTCCTGGTTGCGGGTCAGCCGCTCGTAATCCAGCACGTGGATGCGGCCGGGCAGGTGCGTCTGCCAGAAGACCATCAGGTCATCATGCAGCCTCGTGTAGGCGGCAATGTCCTGGAGGCTGCAGGTGAATTCCAGGCCGCGCGCCGGGAAGAAGGTCCGGAACAGCGACCAGCCGACGGCCACGGGATCGCGTCTGGTGTGGATGAAGACCGCTTCGGGCAGGGCGGCGGCGGCAAAACCGATCCAGCGGAAATTCAGCGGCATCTTGTCGATGATCACGGGCCGGGCGGCCTGAAGACCCGCGAGGCTCTCCAAATAGCTTGTGCGCACGGCGCCCAGGATCGTTTCGTCGATGCGGCCGGCTTCGAGGGCAGGGGCGACGGCGCGACGCAGGGCCTGCAGTTCGCCGGCGCCGCAGACCTGCGGGTGGCTCGCGAGAATCTGCTCCACCAGCGACGTGCCGGAGCGTGGCATGCCGAGAACGAAGACCGGGCGGGGGCAGGCCGGCGGGGCGTCCAGGGGGCGGGGCGGGGCCTGTTCGAAGACCGCCCGGATCCGCGCAAAGAGCGTTTCCTGCCTGGCCATGATGTCCGGCGCTGCCTTGCGGGCGATGGCGTTGGCTTCGCTGAAACAGGCGAAGGCGCCTTCGGCCTGCCCGGTCTCGTCCAGGGCCTTGCCGAGCGCGAAGCCGAGGTGCAGGCGGTCGCCTTCCGAACGGGCGGCGGCGTGTGCCTGTTGCATTGCCGCGATCTGCGGGTCGCCGTCGCGGAAGCGCTTCGAGACCGACAGGTTGCGCCAGGCCTCGGCATAGCCGGGCCGGTTTTCGAGCGCCTGTTCGTAGCGGGCAACGGCTTCTTCCCGCCGGCCGAGCGCGGCGAGCGCGATGCCGAGATTGTTGAGCGCCTCCGGATAACCCGGCTTCGACGCCAGGGCGGATTCGAGCGGGGTGATGGCCTCTGCCGGCCGGTCGAGGCCATTCAGCGCGTTGCCGAGATTGTTGAGCGCTTCCGGGTAATCCGGTTGCATCTCCAGCGCCTCGTTCAGGCTGGCGATCGCCTCGTCATGCCGGCCGAGCCTGTTCAGCGCATCGCCGATATTGTTGTGATGGGAGGCCTGGCCGGGTGCCAGCGCGAGTGCGCGCCGATGGGCTTCCAGCGCCTCTCGCGGGCGCCCCATGGCGGCGAGGCATGCGCCGGCGATGGTGTGCAGCAGGGCGACGCCGGGATGGTGCTCGGCAAGGGCCTGCGCCTGTCTCAAGGCCTCGGTGTATCGGCCCTGCCACAACAGCGACACCACGGGCTCGGCTTTCGCGCGGTCGAGCGGCGGGCCTTTCCGCCCCCCGCCGGGGTTTCGGGACAGGGCCTCCAGGCCGTCGGCGGCGCGGCGGTTGTCAGGGTAGCGCTGCAGGACCGCGGCATAGAGCATTTCGGCGCCCGGGCGGTCGCCCTTCCTGGCCAGCGCGGCAGCCTTCTTCAGCGCCTGGTCGACGGATCGGAACTGAACGGTCATCCTTCCCCTTCGATTCGCCTGGACTGGAATCGGGAACCGATGATGATGCGTGAACCTTGTCCGAAGCGGGAGTGACGCCCGGCAGGCTTGCCTGATGCCGATCCAGACACATTCTTTTCAAAACGGATCCTTTTCATGCCCGATATCCTCAAACGCGCTTCCCTGCCAATTCTCGCCGCGATCATTGCCGCGGCCGCCTTCCTGAACGGGTGGATCGTGCTCGCGGCCGTCGCGCTGGCCGTCGTCGCTCTCGGCCTGTACGACTGGTTCCAGCAGAGCTGGACGATCACCCGCAACTATCCGGTCGCCGGGCGGATCCGCTGGCTGTTCTACGACCTGCGCCCCTATCTGCGCGCCTATATCGTCGAGGACGACCTGCACGGAACGCCCTATTCATTCGAGGCGCGCAACCTGGTGCACGCCCGGGCGCGGGGCGAGACCGACACGCATCCGTTCGGCACCGAGCGGGACCTGGAATCCGACACCTATCACTGGGTCGGCCATTCCATCGCACCCGAGCCGGACCCGGACACGCATCCGCGCGTCACCGTGGGCAACAGCCAGTCGTCCAGGCCCTATTCGGCCTCGCTGCTCAACATTTCCGCGATGAGCTTCGGCTCGCTGTCGGCCAACGCCGTCAAGGCTCTGAACCTCGGTGCGAAGCTCGGCGGCTTCTACCACGACACCGGCGAGGGCGGTCTCAGCGACCATCACCTGGCCCATGGCGGAGACCTGGTCTGGGAACTGGGGTCGGGCTATTTCGGCGCACGGACCAAGGATGGCCGGTTCGATCCGGAAATGTTTCGCGACACGGCAGCCCATGACGCCGTGAAGATGACCGAGATCAAGCTCAGCCAGGGTGCCAAGCCGGGCCACGGCGGCCTGCTGCCCGGCGCCAAGGTGACGGCCGAGATCGCGCGCATCCGCAATGTTCCGGAAGGCCAGGACGTGCTGTCGCCGCGGGGCCATTCGGCCTTTTCCACGCCGGTGGAAATGCTGGAATTCGCCGCCCGCATGCGCGACCTGTCCGGCGGCAAGCCGGTGGGACTGAAACTTTGCATCGGCCAGCCGCACGAGCCGTTCGCCATCGTCAAGGCGATGTTGCAGACGGGCATCCGGCCGGATTTCATCGTCGTCGACGGCGGCGAGGGCGGCACCGGTGCCGCGCCGCTGGAGCTTTCGGACTGGGTCGGCATGCCGCTCTCGGAAGGTCTCGTTTTGATGCGCAACGCGCTGGTGGGCGCCGGGCTGAAAGACGAGGTGCGGCTGGCGGCCAGCGGCAAGGTCTATTCGGGCATGGGACTGGCGCGCAACATCGCGCAGGGGGCCGACTGGTGTAACGCGGCGCGCGCCTTCATGTTCTCCATCGGCTGCATCCAGGCGCAACGCTGCCATCTCGGCACCTGCCCGACCGGGGTGACCACGCAGGACGCCTGGCGCCAGCGCGGCCTGATCCCGCAGGTGCAGGGCGAACGGGCAGCGCGGTTCCATGGCAAGACGCTGGAAGCGCTGGCCGAGATCGTGGCCGCGGCCGGTTTCAAGCATCCGCGCGACCTGGAACCGCACCACCTGATGCACCGGGTGGGGCCCGAAAAGGCAGTGCCGATGGACCGGGTGCACACGTTCCTGCCCAAGGGCATCCTGCTCGACGCGCCCGACGAGACGATCTACGCGCACTGGTGGGCGGCGGCCCGCGCGGAAAGCTTCCGCCCGGCGGTCGACCTGGTGGAAGCACGGGCAAGCAAGAGCGCAGCGCAGGAAGATCCGGCCGCCTGACGGCTGGCGGGGCGGCTGAACCTGTGCGAGAACGTCACTTGCTTATATAGCGAGGACGAGGAAGACCGTGCCAGCGACCGCAGGGGCCGCCCGATGCCATTGACGCCTGCACCGGCCGGCCGGCGTGCTGCCGGGCCACGCGTTGCCCTGCCTGTGCTCGTGGCGTGTCGGGGCGCGGATGACTGAGCGCTTTCCCGTCTTCGACGCCGCCGAGCACCAGGCCCGGGTGGACCGCCTGCAGGCGGCGATGGCGGCCCGCGGCCAGGACGCGCTGCTGCTGACCATGCCGGCGGACATCTTCTACGTGACCGGTTTCCTGACCCGCTTCTGGGACAGCCCGACGCGGCCGTGGTTCGTCCTCGTTCCGGCCACGGGCGATCCCGTTGCGGTCATCCCGGCCATCGGCCATGACCTGATGCGGCGGACCTGGGCCGGCGAGATCCGGACCTGGGACGCGCCGCATCCGCACGACGACGGGCTGAGCCTGCTCAGCGACAGCATTTGCGCCATGGTGCCGGAAGGCGGCGTGCTGGCCGTTCCCATGGGCAGGGAAACCTGGCTGCGGATGCCGCTTTCAGGTTATTTCGCCGTGATCGAGCGGATCGCGCCGCGCCGGATCCGCGACGGCACGGACACCGTGCAGCGGGTGCGCGAGATCAAGTCGGCGGCCGAGATCGAGCAGATCGCGCAGGTCTGCGCCGTAGCAGGCCGGGCGTTCGACCGGATGCCGGCGATCGCCGTGGCGGGGAAGCCGCTGGACGCCGTTGCACGAGACTTCCAGGTCGCGGCGCTCGAGGAGGGGGCCGACTGGGTTGCCTATCTCGCGACACGGGCCGGGCCGGGCGGCTATGGCGACGTGATCTCGCCGGCAGAGACAAGGCCGCTCGAGACCGGCGACGTGCTGCTGCTCGACACGGGGGCGGTGCGCAATGGCTATTACTGCGATTTCGACCGCAATTTCGCGATCGGGCGCGCGAGCGACGGCGTTCGGCGCGCCCACGGTGTGCTCTACGGGGCGACAAGCGATGCGCTGGCCGCGCTTCGCCCGGGGATGCGCGCCTGCGATGCGCATCGGCTTCTGGCCGAGGGGATCGAGCGGCGCGGCATGACGCCGCTCGGCGGGCGCCTCGGGCACGGGCTCGGGATTTCGCTGACGGAATGGCCGTCGCTGCTGCCTTGGGACGAGACGGTTCTGCACGAGAACATGGTGCTGACGCTGGAGCCCGGCGTGGAGGTGTCGGCGGGCCGCATCCTGGTGCAGGAAGAGGTGTTCGTCCTTGGCGCCGAGGGGGCAAGGCTGCTGTCGCCACGCGGCCCGGCAGACCTGCCGGTGCTGGGCGACTGAGGCGAGGACGGCCGGGCACTGGATGCCGGCCTGTCCGCGATGCTAGAGAGTGGACTGGTTCCTGCGTCGAGGTGTTCCGCGTTGCTGTTTTTCACGATCTGGCCGCTGTTCGCGCTGATCTGCCTCGGCTTCTGGCTGGCGCGGCGCGGCTTTCCCGATCCCGGTTTCTGGCCGGCGGCCGAACGCCTCAACTATTTCCTCCTGTTCCCGGCGCTGCTGGTCTCCAGCCTGGTGGACGCGCCGGTGCGCGATCCGGCCATCCTGCGGCTCGGCGGGGCGGCGGTGGCCCTGATCTGCCTTGTCGCGGCGGTGCTGGCGGTGCTGCGCCGGTTGCGCCCGGTGCCGGCGGCGCGGTTCGGCCCGGCGCTGCAGGGCGTCATCCGGTTCAACACCTATCTCGGGCTGGCGATCACGGTCAGCCTGGCGGGACAGGACGGGGTGGGCCGGGCGGCGGTCTATCTCGCGGTGGCGGTTCCGCTGGTCAATCTGCTGTCCATCCTGGCGCTGACGGACGCGGAAGCGACACGGGCGCCGGGACTGCTGCTGCGGACGATCCTGCGCAATCCGCTGATCCTGGCCTGCATGGCGGGCATCGTGCTGGCGTTCACGGGCGTCGGGCTGCCCTTTGGCATCGGGCGCTTCCTGCACCTCGTCGCGCAGGCCAGCCTGCCGCTCGGTCTGCTGTGCGTCGGTGCCGCGCTGAAGCCGGAAACGCTGTCGCGCGACCTGCCGTCGCTGGCCGGAAACAGCGTCCTGCGGCTGCTGGCCATGCCGTTGCTGGCCGCGGCCACGGCGTCCGCCTTTTCGCTCGACGGCGTCGAGGCCGTGGTCCTCATCGTCTTCTCCGCCATTCCGACGGCGCCGACGGCCTACGTGCTGACCCGCCAGCTCAACGGCGATGGCGCGTTCATGGCCGGCCTGGTGACGGCGCAGACGCTGCTGGCCTTCGTGACGATTCCCCTGATGCTCATGCTGCTGGTGCCTTCCTGAAGCCAGGCGATCGGTGATGCTTTCTTGAAAGCACGTTCAATCGATCGGTTGACGCAACGTCAGGTCGTTTAGTATATTTGTATGCGTTGCATAAGCTCCTCGCACTTGTGCTTGTGTGAACAACGCCCGCCACCCGAATGCCCCACGGTGGCGGGCGTTTCCGCCTTGAATTTCAAGGTGATAAAAAATCTAATCACCTAATTTAGAAAATAGAGATTTATTTTGACTAGCATCCCGCCAAGTCGCAGAACTGCGAGGAGCGGGCAAGCATGAAGAAATTTCTCCAGGATCGTTCGGGCAACTTTTCTCTCGTTGCAGCCGTTGCAGCGGTCCCTCTCGTTTTCGCGGTCGGGCTGGGCGTCGAGTACAGCGACATCACGGCTGAAAAGGCCAAATTGCAGAACGCGCTCGACTCCGCCTCCCTGGCCGTGGCGCGCGAGGGCATCAAGCTCTCCAACGACATGGCCTACAAGATCGCGGACGAATATGTCCGGTCGAATTTCACCGGAGACATCAAGAGCGTCGCGGTCAACCGGACCGGCTACTCGGTGGCGGTTTCGGCGACCACGGAAAAGAAGCTGGCCTTCGGCACGATCATGGGCAACGAGACCTGGAAGATCGTCGGCCAGTCGGTGGCCGAGTATGCCCCGGCGCAATACGAGCTTTCGCTCGTGCTCGACACGACCGGTTCCATGGAGGGCGCCAAGCTCGCCGCCATGAAGGCCGCGGTCAACACGCTGATCGATGCGCTGTCGGTCCAGGTGACCAACAAGAGCGCCCTCAAGGTCGGCGTGGTGCCCTATGCCACCTTTGTCAACGTCGGGCCACAGTACGGGCCCCAGTTCGACAAGAACGGCAAGGTCGTCAACGGAACGGGCGCCGACTGGCTCGATACCAAGGGCAAGCTCGACTATCCGCAGGTGGACCTTCCGTCCGGGTTGAGCCGTTTCGAACTCTATGAGGCGCTTGGCTTCAAATGGCCCGGTTGCGTGGAGACGCGGCTGGACACCAAGAGCAACGACTATGCGCTGACCGACGCCGAAGCCATTTCGAGCGACAAGGATTCGCTGTTCGTTCCGACGTTCGCCATCGACGAGCCGGACGATACCTGGCCGAACGGGTTCCCGAAGTATCCCAACAACTACATCAAGTCGCCGGTGACCTTGCTGGACTCCGTCACGACGAGGATGGCGCGTTATGGCGTCATCAAGGTGGGCGGCCAATGGGTCAAGGATCCGCTGCTCGCGGTGAACCTCGATCCCTCGCCGTCGATCTTCTACTCCAACGAGTCCGATCCGAAGGGACCGGGATACGGTTGCGAGACCGAGCCGCTGCTGCCGCTGACAAGCGATCTCAACAAGGTGAAGAGCAAGGTCAGCGTGCTGAAGGCAAACGGCTCGACCAACATCACCGAGGGCGTCCTGTGGGGCTGGCGGACCCTGTCCGACCGGGAGCCGTTCAGCGAGGGGTCCGCCTCCAACCACGGGTCCCGCAAAATCATGATCGTCCTGACGGACGGAACCAACTCCTACGGCGTGCTGAACAACGACCTCAAGTCCGGTTACACCAGCACCGGCTACCTGGACGACAACCGGCTCGGCCCCAAGGTGTCGGGAACGGTCGACGCCACCACGCTGGCAATGAACGCGCAGACGCTGACGGCCTGCACGAATGCGAAGAATGACGGCGTCGAGATCTTCACGATCCGGCTGGAAGAGCCGAACATGGCGACCGGGACGCTGCTGCAGAGCTGCGCCAGCGGCAACGACCATTTCTTCGACAGCCCGAACCACGACCAGTTGGAATCGATCTTCAGGGAGATCAAGGACAAGCTGGTGACCGTTCGCCTGGCGTCCTGACCGGCTGGCAGCCGCCAAAGCGGGATCGCGCCCGCATCCGGAATGAAGAACCGCGGGGTCCGTCCCCGCGGTTCTTTTTTGCCCTCAACGGCACCATCCGCAGGGCAGCCGGGCCAGCCGGGAAAGACCCTCAGGCGGATGGCCCGGCACAAGTCCCAGGGGCGGCTCCTGACCGGACGGTCAGAAAATCGACCCCGGAGGCCCGGTTCAATTTAAATGTAACTAATTTATAACCTGCCTTTTACAATTTCCTGCTACCGAGATCCTGCTGGTCGCGACTGCATCTGTCGCGCGCATGACGCATCACCAGCCGCCAGCGCCCTGGCATGCTCTTCCGTTTCGCAGATGCACGTTCGGTTTTTTCCATGTCCCAGTCCAAGCAGAAGCCCGGTGCCGGTTCGGCGCTGGGTCGTTTCCTGACCATCCGCATGAGCGCCATCCTGGCGTCGCTCGTCATCTTCGCCGCGATCGCATCGCTGGTCGGAATAGGGCGGTATGCGGAAAGCCAAACGCAGATCGGCAGCAATGATTTCAAGCGGATCGTCGAGAACAAGGATCTCGTCGCGGATGTCCTGCCGCCGCCGTCCTACGTGATCGAGGCCTATATCCACGTGCTCGCCGCCGCGGCCGAGCCGGAAACGGCCGCCGCGAACCTGACGGAATTCAAGGAGCACAAGGCGGAGTATCTGCAGCGGATCGATTTCTGGCGGCAATCGTCGATCGATCCGCATATCAAGGGCCATCTTCTCAATGAATCGCCGGACGCGCTGGAGCCGTTCTGGACGGAAGCGGAAGGCACGCTGTTCCCGATGCTGATGGCGCCTGGGCCCAAGGACGCCAGCACCATCAAGGCATCGCTGGACCGCATCTCGGCGGCTTTCGAGGCCCATCGCGCCGTCGTCGAGGAAATCGTCGCCAACGCGGCGAAAGCGGAGAAGCAGATCCAGGCCGACGTGGCTGCCGAGATGGACTGGATCCTTCTCCTTGAAGTGGCGGTCGTGACCGCGACGCTGCTGGTCCTGTGCGGGCTGATCTTCGGCATGTTCCGACGCGTCATCCGCCCGCTCGACCGGATTTCGACCTATACGAGCCACCTGGCTGCCGGCAGCGAGGAAGGCGAGGTGCCGTTCCTTGACCGCAGCGACGAGATCGGCTCGCTGGCCCGTTCGGTCCGCGTGTTCAAGGACGCCTCGGCCGACAACCTGGAACGCCAGCAGCAGATCGCCGCGGAGCGCGAGGAAAACGCCCGTATCCGCCAGCAGGCCGACGCCCAGGTGCTGGCGCAGGCCAAGGCGACGACGGACGCGATCGAGAAGCTTGGCGATGCCCTGCGCACGCTGGCCGACGGCGACCTGACCTCGACAATCGACGTGGATTTCCACCCAGACTTCGAAGGGTTGCGGCATGACTTCAACCACTCGGTCGCGAAGCTGCACACCGCGCTCCAGGCCGTTGCCGCCAATGGCCACATGATCAACGGTGCCTCGCGCGAACTGCTCGCCGCCTCCGACAACCTGTCGCAGCGCACCGAGCGCCAGGCATCGGCGGTCGAACAGACGGCGGCGGCCATCGAGCAGGTGACGAAATCGGTCTCCTCGGCGGCCGAGAACGCCGAGCAGGCCGGACGCATCGTCCGCCATACCGGCCAGGCGGCCGAGAAAGCCGGCGAAGTGGTCCGCAAGGCGGTGGCGGCAATGGGCGACATCGAATCGGCGTCGCGCAGCATCAGCAACATC
Organism: Zhengella mangrovi; assembly: GCF_002727065.1. Lineage (GTDB taxonomy): Bacteria > Pseudomonadota > Alphaproteobacteria > Rhizobiales > Rhizobiaceae > Zhengella > Zhengella mangrovi. Next base: position 175,051 of record NZ_PDVP01000007.1, read on the forward strand.
ATCGCGATCATCGACGAGGTCGCCTTCCAGACCAACCTGCTGGCCCTGAATGCCAGCGTGGAGGCGGCGCGCGCCGGCGAGGCGGGCAAGGGCTTCTCGGTGGTCGCCCAGGAAGTGCGTGAACTCGCCCAGCGCTCGGCCGCACAGGCCAAGGAGATCAAGACGCTGATCGCCAATTCCAACGAGCTGGTGACCACGGGTGCCGATCTTGTCGGGGAAACCGGGCGCACGCTGGAAACCATCGTTTCGGAAGTCCGCAACGTGGATGCCAACGTCTCGTCCATCGTCACGGCGGTGAAGGAACAGGCGCTGTCGCTCAACGAGATCAACCGGGCGATCGCCGATATCGACACCAACACGCAGCAGAACGCGTCGATGGCCGAAGAGGCGACGGCCGCCAGCCACAGCCTGGCCGGCGAGGTCGATGCGCTGTCGCAGATGATCGGGCAGTTCCGTCTTGGCGGAGAGACGAGGCGCGCTGGCGGCGAACGCAAGGCCGAACCGGTCCGCGAGCCTGCGCGCCGCGCCGCGCCGCGCATTGTCGGAAACACCGCCCTGAAAGAGGAGGGCTGGGAGGAGTTCTGATCGCCCCTCCCGCGCTTCTTTCTCAAGCCTGACAGGAGACTTCCATGCTCAACGTCATCACGTTCCGGCTTGGCCGGGAACTGTTCAGTGTCAACGTGAAGAACGTCCGCGAAATCCGCGGCAGGATGGCGATTTCACCGCTCGCGCATGCGCCCCGGCACGTCATCGGGATCATCGAGCTGCGCGGGCAGGTGATCCCCGTCATCGATGTCGGCCGGCGGCTCGGCCTGACCGATGCGGCGCCGGGCGCCGAAGGGGCGGTCATCATCGTCACGGAATGCCAGGGCAAGATGACCGGCCTGCTGGTGCAGGACGTGACCGACATGCTGACCGTGGACGAAGCGAACATCAAGCCGGTGCCGGCGACCTGCGACGGCCCCATCGATCCGTCGCTGTCCTCGATCCTCGTGTTCGACACCCACCTCATCACCCACCTCGACCTGGCCGGTCTCGTCGGCGGGTCGCAGGCGCTGGCGGCCTGAGCGGGCGCGACCCCGGTCAGGCGTCGCCGGCGACGGCTTTCGTCTTGTCCAGCACCATGCGGATGAAGTTCTCGCGTCCCATGGCATCGGCCTGGGGCCGGTTCGGCACCTCGACGCTGATCGTGATGCCCTCCGGCAGGCGGGCGACGATGGGGGCGAAGTCGATGCCGCCGTCGCCCGGCGCGAGCCGGGCCTGGCGGGCGATGTGGATCATGCCGGCATCCGACGGATCGTAGGGCACCAGTCCGTCGCAGAACTGGACGTAGTTCATCATCGAGGCGGGCAGGGCGGCGAGATCCTCCAGCGTGGAGGACGAGCGGTCGAAGTGCAGGGTGTCGAACAGGATGGCGGCAGAGGGGCTGGCCGCGGCCTCCACCATGCGGCGGGCGGAGCGGATATCCTTGACGCCGGTCCACGGCATGAATTCCAGATCGGCGCTGAAGCCGTAGGGCTCGACCCGCCGGCACAGATTGCCGTAGGCGTCGGTGGCGCGCGCCTCGTCGGCATCGTCGACCGCGACGAGGATGTGTTTCGCGCCCAGCAGCGCGATGCGGTCGAGGAAGGGATCGAAGCGGGCGAGATCGGTGTCCGGCTTCAGGCGGATCATCTCGGCGTCGGCCATGGTGACGCCGGTATCGGCCATGGCCGCCTTCACCTCCGCGACGAGCCGGTCGTCGCCCATCAGGTCGGCCAGCGGTTCGTCGGCGGCCGGCAGCAGGCGGAAACTCACCATGTCATAGCCGCAGGCGGCGGCGAGCCTGACGGCGGCGACGGGATCGGCCCCGTTGCCGGTGAGATAGGCCATGGAATAGCGGTGGGGCATCACGTCCTCACTTGAGCGGGGAGATCGCCAGCGGCATGGCGACGGTCGAAGTCATGTCCGTGGTCAGCCAGTCCGGCCCGCCCTTCGGCGGCCACTTGCCGTCGGCGACGGACTGCGCCCGCGCCTTCGCCCGGTCCTCCAGGGACGCATAGGGCCAGATCTGGGTGAGGCGCGGCGCGCCGTCGAGCGAATACATGGCGACGGTCATCTTCGAATAGGCAAGGCGCTCCGGGATGGCCGCTTCCCATTTTTCCATCGTCGGCATCAGGCCGTTGACCTTCATGGTGTAGCTGCGGATCTCGTAGACCGGGCCGAAGCTGCCGGTCTCGACCGGCGGGAGGAAATCGAGCGGCCGGTAACTGTCGAGGCTCATGCCGGTCAGCAGATCTGCGCAGCCGAAGGGGTTGGACGAGCGCAACACGCGCTCGCGCTCGGCCAGCAGGTCTTCATGGCTGTCGAAGCCGCGCAGCAGGATCACCTTGTTCAGCGCGCCGATATCGTTGCCCCAGGCGCCCAGCAGACGGCCCCTGGCGTCCGGGGCGGCGGTGAAGGCCTCGATGGCGGGCGCGGCCCTGGGGCCGCCGAAGATCACGGTGTCAAGCGTGGCGAGTTCGTAGAATTTCATTGTTTCTCTCCGTCTGGTCGGGGGTGGCGGCGCCGGCGACCGGCAGGCCGGCCATGTGGCGCGCGGCGATGTAGCCGAATGTCATGGCGGGACCGAGCGTGATGCCGCCGGAGGGATAGTTGCCGCCGAAGATGGATGCCATGTCGTTGCCGGCAGCGTAGAGGCCGGGAACCGGGCGGTTGTCTCCGTCGAGAACGCGGGCAAGGGCATCCGTTTCGAGGCCGGCGAACGTGCCGAGGCTGCCCGGCACCAGGCGCACGGCATGGAACGGGCCTTTGTCCAGGGGGCCTAGCGCCGGGTTCGGGCCATGGGTGGCATCGCCCTGGATGCGGTTGTAGGGCGAGCGGCCGCGTCCGAATTCCGGGTCTTCGCCGGCCGCGGCATGGCCATTGAAGCGGGCGACCGTTTCGGCCAGGGCGTCCGCGGGAAGGCCGCAGGCGGCGGCGAGGTCCGCCAGCGTGCGGCCGGATTTCAGGTAGCCGCAGGCCTCGTAGGGGCGCAGCGGGAACGGAAAGGGCTTTGCCCAGCCGAGGCCGAAGCGCCGCTGCGCGCGGTGGTCGGCAATGAGCCAGCATTCCGGCCTGGCGCCGGAAGGGGTGGCGGCAAAGAGCGCCTTCATGAAATCGTGGTAGCTGTCGGCCTCGTTGACGAAGCGGCGGCCATCGGGCGTGACGGCGATGACGCCGGGCTTGGCGCGCTCCACCAGGTGCGGGAAGCGGGCCTGGCCGCCATCCTTCAGCGGCACCAGCGAGACCGGGCACCAGGCGCCGGGATTGGCGTAGTCTCCGGTGACATGGCCGCCGCCTGTCTCGCCGAGGCGGATCCCGTCGCCCGTGTTGGACGCCGGGGCGGCGGAATGATGGCCGGTGCCATCGGGGGCATGATCGAAGAGCGCGGCAATGCGGTCGCGGTCGTGCGGGAAGCCGCCGGTGGCGAGCACGACGCCCTTGCGGGCCGTGACATCGACGGGCGTGCCGTCTCGCTCGATGCGGGCCCCGGTGACGCGGCCGCCGTCGCGGTGGAGCGCCGTGACCGGGGTGTTTTCCATCAGCGTGACGCCGAGATCGAGCGCGCTTCGCATCAGCCGCGCGATCAGCGCGTTGCCGTTGACGAGCTGCATGGCGCGGCCGTGGAGGGCGAGATCGCGGCCGTGGCGCAGGAGCCGCTTCATGACGTGGGCCGCCGAGCGCGGATCGCGGGTGGCGTTGAAGAAATGGGCCATGTCGGCGCCGGCGGAAATGCCCATGCCGGCAAGGCTGACGAGATCGAGCGGCGGTTTCAGGCGTGCGATGTCGGGGCCGAGGGCGCGTCCGTCATAGGCGCGGGCGCAGATGGAGCGGCCGCCCTTCGCGCTGCCCGGCGTATCGTGGAAATCCGGGATGCGGTTGCCGTCGATCCATTCGACGGCCGTGTGCTCCTCGAAAAAGGACACCATCCCGGGGCCGTTGGCGAGAAAGGCGGGGATGCGCGGGTCCGAGATCCGGTTGCCCAGTTCGCTCGCCAGGTAGGCCAGCGGTTCGTCCTCGCCTTCCTCGATGCCGGCGCGGCGCGCGAGCGGATTGCGCGGGATCCACAGCCAGCCGCCGGACCAGGCCGTCGTGCCGCCGAAGGCCGGTTCCTTTTCGGCGACGATGACCGAGAGCCCGTGAAAGGCAGCAGCCACGGCACTGGCGAGCCCGCCGGCACCCGATCCGGCGACGAGCACGTCGCAATCGATCCGGCGTGCCGGGGCAGGGCTCATCGCGCCCTGCCTGCCGCGGCCTGCTGCGTGGCTTCGAAGAAGTGCGAGGCGCGGGTGGCAAGCGCGATCTCGTCGGCGGCCTCCTGGAGGGCGGGCGCCATGCGGGCCATGTAGTCGGGTGTGACACGCACGGCGGGGCCGGCAATGGACAGGCATCCGATCACGTGGCCGTCGTCCGGGTGGCGGATGGGAACCGCCATGGCGGCCATGCCGACGGTGTAGGAATCGACGGCGACGGAATAGCCGCGCGCGCGGTCCTCGGCGAGCCGTTCCAGCAGTTCGGAAATCGTGCGCGGTGCGGTCGGACCCGGTTCGAAGGGCGGGACAAGCCCCTGTTCGGCGACCATCTGCAGCGCTTCCTCGTCGCTGACCGCGGACAGCCAGGCATGACCACCGGCACTGCAGGCAAGGTGGACGACCTGGCCCTGCTCGGCGTTGGGATCGTAGCGAAGGCCGCCGGTGGCCCCCTGCGACACACCCACCCAGACGAGGTTCCGACCATCGACGACGGACAGACGGATCAGTTCGCCCGACTGGCGGGCGAGCCGGTCGAGGATCGGCTGGGCAATGTCGGTGACGCCCAACTGGCCAAGAAAGCCGAGGCCGAGGGCCGCCAGCTTGATCGTCAGCGTGTATTCGCCCTGCGAGCGGACCTGGCGCACGTAGCCGAATTTCGCCAGCTCGTTGAGCAGGCGATGGGCGGCGCTGACCGGCAGGTCGAGATCGGCGGAAATCGCGCTGACCGTCAAGCCGGCAGGATTGCGCGCGAGCAGCTCGATAATGGCAAGGGACCGTTCCAGAACACCGCTCATGCCATGGCCTCCACCGGCCGGGTGGCAAGACCGTCGGCATCGAAGCGCAGGCGCATGCCGGATGCGGAGGACGCCTTGATGGCATCGATGACGGCAAGATTGCGGGCGCCGTCCAGCGCGGAACACCGTGGCTCAGCGGTGCCGGCGATCACGTCGCCGAAATGCCTGACCTGGGCGATGTAGGAATCGGCGGCGGTGACCGTTTCCCTGGCCGACTGCATCTCGTCGTACCAGGTCTTCTCGCCCGGATGGGTCCAGACCGCGAGATCGGGCAGGGACAGACCGGCCGCCGATCCGGCGAAGAAATGCGACTGCACCTTGTGGGCGGGGAAGCGGGCGAGGTTTTCTCCCGCGGAGATGTCCCAGGCCCAGGGGCCGCAGGCCGCATCGGAAACGCTGAGCGTGACGACGCCGCCATCGCGGAAGGTCAGGATGGCCCCGGCGGTATCCTCCACCTCCAGGCCGCGTTCGCGGTTCGAGGTGATGCCGGTGACGGTCTCGATCTCGCCGAAAAGGAAGCGCAGCAGGTCGATCTCGTGGATCATGTTGATCAGCAGCGGTCCGCCGACACCGGGCGTGCGGCGCCATTCCACGTCGAAGTAGGCGTCTTCCTTGCGCAGCGAGCACAGAACCGAGCCCTGGACCAGGTGTCCGAAGCGCGCGCTTGCAACCAGGTCACGGGCCTTCAGGATGATCGGGTTGAAGCGGCGGTGGTGGCCGGTCATGACCGGCACGCCCGCCGCGGTCATCGCCGCCAGCAGGCGGCGCGCCTCGGCAACCGTCGTCGCGACCGGCTTTTCCACGATGGCCGGGATGCCGGCCTCGACAGTACGCACGGCCAAGTCGACATGGCTTTCGTTCGGTGTCGCGATGACGACGCCATCCGGGCGCTCGTCCAGCATGGCGTCGAAGCCGGCGTAGAGGCGGGTCCCATACCTGGCCGCGACCTCCTGGCCGTTCGGTCCCGGCTCGACGATACCGGATATGGTGAAGCCCTCGGCCGCCGCGATCGCGTCGAGATGCGTACGCCCGATGATGCCGGCGCCGACAACGGCGATTGTCCTGTCTGCCACGATCGTCTCCTCCCGAATTCCGCTGCCTGGCTCGGCGGATTCCATCCACGCATACCAGCATTTTCCAAATTTGGGAAAGAATTTTCGTTGTTGAAAGGCTTTCCAGTTTTTGATATCCATTCTGGACAGGCTGAAATGCAGCCGCAAGCCTTGGGAGGGGCGATTGCGCCGTCACGCCATGCACAGCATCGGACATGTGAGCGAATGGATCGGGTCATGACCCCGGCCAATCGTACTCTTGCCGATCTTCCCGATGGTGCGGCCTTCGATGTCGCCGTGCTCGGGGCGGGGGCTGCCGGCATGGCAGCCGCGGTGTTCGCTGCCGTTGACGGTGCGCGGGTCCTACTTGTCGAGCGGACGGAACATGTCGGCGGTACGTCGGCCTACTCGGCGGCCACGGCCTGGATCCCCAACACGCGCCACGCGGAGGCCATCGGGGCGGACGACAGTCTCGAGAAGGCGCGCGGGTTCCTGAACCGCGTCGTCGGCAACCGGTCACCCTCTGCCATGCGCGATGCCTTCCTGGAGGCCGGTCCCGCGGCGATCGACACGCTGGAGGATCGCGCCGGCGTCCATTTCCGCGCGCGGCCCTTCCATCCCGACTACCTGCATGAGGTCGAAGGATCGACGTCCTTCGGGCGCGCGCTGGAGCCGCTGCCGTTCGATGCGAGCATTCTCGGCGACGACCTGCAGCTGATCCGTCCGACCATTCCCGAATTCACGATCCTCGGTGGCCTCCTGGTCGACCGCGATGACATCGCGCATCTCCTGAAGATGACGAGTTCGCTGAAATCGCTGGCCTATTCCATGCGGCTGATCGGTTCCTACTACGTCCAGAAGGCACGTCACGGGCGCGGCACGCGGCTGGTGATGGGCAACGCGCTGATCGGGCAGTTGCTGGCGGCGGCGCGCCGCCACGGCGTGACCATCGCGACCGAGACGGACGTCACGGCGTTCAATGGTCCGGAGCACGCGGTGACCGGCGTCACGCTGCGTCAGAATGGCCTGGAGCGGTCCGTCACGGTGGCCGGTGGGGTCATCCTGGCGAGTGGCGGCTTCACGCGTCATCCGACGCGGCGTGGCGAAATGCTGCCGGCACCGCTCGCGGCCAACAGCCCGTCCGCGCCGGGCCATACGGGCGCCCTGCACGACCTGGCTCTGGCGAAGGGCGCGGTTTACGGTACGGGCGCGGCCTCGAACGTCTACTGGGCGCCGTGCTCGGTGCGCAAGCGCCCCGATGGCACGACGGCCGTGTTCCCGCATTTCGTCCTCGACCGGTCCAAGCCGGGTACCTTAGCGGTCGGCCGTGACGGGCGGCGCTTCACCAACGAGAGCCGGTCCTACCATGAGTTCACGCTGGCCATGTACGCGGCCAACCGGGATGGCAGCCACATGCCGGTGTTCCTGGTGGCCGACGCCGGGACGCTGGCGAAATACGGTCTTGGCATGGTGCGTCCGGGCGGCAAGGGGCTGCAGCCCTATCTCGATGACGGCTACCTGGTGCAGGGCGCGACGCTGGGCGAACTGGCGGGCAAGCTCGGGATCGATGCTGCCGGACTGGAGGAAACCGCGGCCCGCATGAACCGGTTCGCCGAAACCGGCAAGGACGAGGATTTCCATCGCGGCGAGACGGTCTACGAGCGCGGCAACGGTGATGCGACGCATGTGCCGAACCCGACGCTGGGGCCGGTCCGGACCGCACCCTTCTACGCTGTGCGGCTGGAGCCGGGCGACATCGGCGCGGCGACCGGCCTGTCCTGCGATACCAATGCGCGGGTGCTGGATGGCGAGGGCCGTCCGATCGACGGGCTCTATGCCTGCGGCAATGACATGCAGTCGATCATGGGCGGCGTCTACCCGGGACCGGGCATCACCATCGGGCCGGGAATGACGTTCGGCTATCTGGCCGCGCGCCATGCCCGCGCGCGGGCGCAATCGGCCGGGGGCGGCAGCGCCCATGCGGCGGCCTGAGAGGAGGGCGAGGCGATGACGATCACGCTCGACGGCGCCACCCGCATCTTCCCGATTGTCGGCGATCCGATCGCGCAGGTGAAGTCGCCGGGGCTTCTCAGCGATATCCTGCAGGCGCGTGACGTCAATGCCGTCGTCATTCCGGCCCAGGTGCCGGTCGCGGACTTCGACCTCTACGTTCGCGCGCTGAAAAAGACGCAGAACATCGACGGCCTGGTCATCACCGTGCCGCACAAGTTCGCGGCGCTGGGGCAGTGCGATAGCGTCACGGAGCGCGCGCGGTTCGCCGGCTCGGTCAACGTGATGCGCCGGCTTGCCGACGGGACCTGGCACGGCGACAACACCGACGGCATGGGCTTTGCCGACGGCGTCGCGGCACGGGGCTTCGATCTCGCCGGCAAGCGCGCCCTGCTGGTGGGCTGTGGCGGCGCGGGTTCGGCGATCGCTTATGAAATCCTGGCGCGCGGGGCCGCGCATCTCGCCATTCACGATGCCGACGCGACACGGCGCGACCGGGTCATCGCGCGGCTTTCCGAGCGGTTTGCCGGCAAGGTGAGCGCCGGAAGCGCCGACCCGGCCGGTTTCGATTTCATCGGCAATGCCACGCCCATGGGCATGCGCGAAGGCGATCCGCTGCCCGTGGAGGCGAACAAGCTGGTCGCGGAGCAATTCTGCGGCTGCGTCATCACCAAGCCGGCCATTTCGCCCTGGCTGCAGATTGCCGGAACGAAAGGCTGCGGATTCATGCCGGGAACCGCCATGTTCGAGGCGCAGGCCGAACTGCTGGTCGACACGCTGCTCGGTACGGCCGGCGCGGCGCTGCAGGCGGCAGAAGGGGCAGTGGCATGACGTGGATAAAAGACAAATGCAGGTCGGCACTTGCCGCAAACGATCCGTCTCCGCAATCATAGAGGTGTGATCGCGGGTCGCGCCGGGTGGAGACGGCGCATTTCGGACACCCGCAATCGATTTGTTTCAAACGGGAGGAAACCATGATGAAACGCAGAACAGTCCTCGGCCTCACGGCCTCCGCCCTCATGCTCGGCGTGGCCTTCGCGCCCGCCCAGGCCGCCGACACGATGAAGATCGGCATGGTCGTCGAGCTTTCCGGCGGCGGCGCGCCGGCCGGCACCAACTTCCGCGATGGCGCACTGCTCGCCGCCAAGGAAATCAACGCGTCGGGCGGCGTCATGGGGCAGCAGCTTGAGATCAGCGAGTACGACACGGGGACCGACCCGCAGACGTCGCGCGCGCTGGTGCAGAAGGCCATCGACGAAGGCGCCTACAACATCTGGGGAACGGTCTATTCCTCGTCGACGATCGTCAACATGATGGTGGCCCAGCAGGCCGGCGTCCCGCAGATCACCGGGTCGGAAGCGCCGAACATCACCGCGCAGGGCAACCCCTACATCTTCCGCACGTCCTATGGCGCGCAGAAGGGCATCCCGGCGCTCACCGCCTATTTCAAGGACACGCTGGGCGCCAAGAAGGTGGCCGTGGCCTGGGTCAACAACGAGTTCGGCAAGGGCGGCCATGACGTCTTCGTCGGAGAGATGAAGAAGGCCGGCATCGACGTCGTCGCCGACATTCCGTCGGAAGCCGGTGCCGCCGATTTCGCGGCCGACGTGGCGCGGATCAAGGATTCCGGCGCTGACGCCGTCTTCGTCTACCTGCACGAGGAGGAATCCGCCCGCTTCCTGCGCGAAGCTTCCAAGCAGGCCGTCCAGGCCAAGCTCGTCGGCGAAGTGACGCTGACCGGCCAGAAGGTGATCGACCTTGCCGGCGACGCGGCAAACGGCGCCGTTGCCCATGTCGGCCTGACCGCCGATGCGCCGCTCGAGACCTTCAAGACCTTCAAGGCGGCCTTCGAGAAGGAATACAACCGTGCGCCGGACCACAATGCGCTGAAGGGCTACATCGGCGCCTACATCACCAAGTACGGCACCGAGAAGGCCGGCGCCGTCGACCAGGAAAAGTTCGCCAACACCATGCACGGGCTCTGCCTGAAGGCGGCGGAGTATCCGGGCATCCTCATGGACACCTGCTGGGATGACTCGGGCGAGATGTCGCGTCCGAGCTTCATGATCGAGGTGAAGGACGGCAAGCAGGTCGTGGGCGAAACCGTTCCGGCCAACTGATGACAGGCGGGAGGCGCCGGCCGGACCGGCGTCTCCCGTTTCCCAACCGGTAAGACACCATGGAACAATTCCTGCAGGTTCTCCTGTCGGGCCTTGCCACGGGCTCGATCTATGCGCTCGCCGCGATCGGCTTCACTCTGGTCTGGCAGGCGGCGCAGACGGTGAATTTCGCCCAGGGCGAATTCGTCATGCTGCCGGCCTTCTTCGTGCTGATCGCGATGAACTCCGGCCTGCCGCTGCCGCTGGCGCTGATCGTCGCGCTCGCCGTCTCGGTCTTCGTGCTCGGCTTCCTGTTCAAGAAGGCGATCGTGGAGCCGATGCAGAAGCACGGCAACGGTGGCGGCCTGTCGCTGATCATCGCGACCATGGCGCTGGCGATCTTCCTCAAGGAGAGCGTGAAGGAATTCTACGGCGCCGAGGCGCAGCCCTATCCGCCGCTGATCTCCGGCGGCACCTGGAACATCGGCGGGGCCATCGTGTCGGTGACCGACATCGCCCACCTGGCGATCTCGCTCGGCGTGGTGGTAGGCCTGACGTTGTTCCTGAACCGCACGCGGACGGGCCGGGCCATGCAGGCGACCGCGCAGAACCCGGCGGTGGCGGAGATCCTGGGCGTCGATACCAACCGCATGGTGCTCTATACATTCCTCATCAATGCCGCTCTGGCGTCGCTGGCCTCCTTCCTGATCACCCCGGTCTATCTCGCCAAGTTCTCCAATGGCGAATACCTCGGCCTCATCGCCTTCATCGCGGCGATCGTCGGCGGCTTCAACCAGATCCGCGGGGCGCTGGCCGGCGGGCTCCTGATCGGCGTGCTGGACAACATCACGGCGACCTACATCACCGCGGAATACCGCGCGGCGATCCCGCTGGTGCTGCTCATCGGCATCATCCTGTTCCGCCCGCAGGGCCTGCTCGGCACATCGGAAGGGAGGACCGTCTGATGAACGCCATTCCGAAATGGCTCTGGATCGCGCTCGGGCTGGCAGTGCTCATCGTCGCGCCGATCGGACAGGGCAACTATTTCACGCTGATCCTGTGTTCCTGGCTGATGTTCACCATCGCCGCCATGGGGCTGAACCTGACGCTCGGCTACGCCGGGCAGATCAGCCTGGCGCAGGCCTCCTTCATGGCCGTCGGCGCCTATATCACCGCGCTCCTGACGCTCAACGGGATCCACTGGATCGTCGCCATGCCGGCCGCCGTCGTGGCCTGCTTCTTCATCGGCCTGCTGGTCGGCTTCCCGGCGCTGCGCGTCAAGGGCCATTTCCTGGCCTTCGTGACGCTGGCGTTCAACACGCTGGTGGTGCTGGTGCTGCGCAACGAGGACTGGCTGACCGGCGGATCCTACGGCAAGTTCAACATGCCGCGGCCCGATTTCTGGATCTTCAACACGGCGCGCAAGTCGGACGTGCTGGGCATCGCGCTGTCGTCCAACCAGAAGATCTACTACCTGTGCCTGATCACCTTCGTCGTCTTCGCGGCGCTGATGTACGGCCTGATCCGCTCGCCCTGGGGCCGCGCGTTCAAGGGGCTGAGGGAAAACCCGATCCGGGCGGAGAGCCTCGGCCTCGACACCCGGCGCATCACGTTGCTCGCCTTTGCCATCGGATCGGCCGGCGGCGGGCTCGCGGGGTCGCTGATGTCGCCGGTGGTGCAGTTCATCGAGCCGAATTCCTTCGCGCTGGTGCATTCGCTGCGCATCCTGCTGATGGTCGTCGTCGGCGGCGCGGGCTATTTCTTCGGGCCGATGCTCGGGGCGGCGGTGGTGATCCTGCTGCCGGAGTTCCTGCGCTTCACCCAGGGCTACTATCTCATCCTCTACTCGGTCGCCGTCATCATTCTGATGGTCTATTCGCCGTCCGGGCTGATGGGGATCGGTGACCGCATCCTGTCGAAACTGCGCCCGCAGCGGGTGGTGCGCGGCGACATGAAGGAAGGAGCGCAGCTGTGAGCCAGACCGTTCTTTCCGTCTCGCACATCTCCAAGTCGTTCGGCGGCATCCACGCCGTGCGCGACGTCAGCTTCGAGGTTCAGAAGGGCGAGGTCCTCGGCCTGATCGGGCCGAACGGGTCGGGCAAGTCCACCCTGTTCAACTGCGTGCTCGGCCAGCTCCAGCCGAATGCCGGCGCCGTGACCGTCAAGGGGCAGTCCGTGTCCGGGATGCGCGCCTGCGATCTCAACAAGCTCGGTGTCGGGCGCACGTTCCAGCAATTGTCGGTCTTTCCGGAAATGACCGTCCTGGACAACATCATCCTGGCGGGCCAGGAACACCACGGCACCATGCTGTCGCGGCTGTTCGGCGCGCCGGACGCCGGCCTGACGGGCGAAGCGGACCGGATGATCGAGTTCTTCCGGCTGGGCCACCTGCGCGACGAGATGGCCGGGTCGCTGTCCTACGGCCAGCAGAAACTGCTCGACGCGGCCATGGCCTTCATGGCCGGGCCGGACCTCGTGCTGCTCGACGAGCCGGCCGGCGGGGTGAACCTCACCATGCTTGCCAACCTGAAGGAACGCCTGCAGACCTACAACCGGGAGCATGGCACGACGTTCGTGGTGATCGAGCACAACATGGAATTCGTCATGAGCCTGTGCACCCGCATCATCGTGCTGGCCGAGGGCGCGGTGATCGCGGAGGGGACGCCGGAGGAAATCCGGTCGAACAGCCAGGTCATCGACGCGTATCTGGGGGGCTGAGCCGTGCTGGAACTGAAAGACCTCTATGGCGGCTACGGCAAGATCACGATCCTGAACGGGGTTTCGTTCAAGATCCCCAAGGCCACCATCACCACGGTGATCGGGCCGAACGGGGCCGGCAAGTCGACCGTGTTCAAGGCGATCTTCGGCCTGCTGAACATCCACTCCGGGCAGATCCTGCTGGAGGGCCGGGACGTGACCGGGCAGAAGCCGCGCGACATGATCGGCCATGGCGTGACCTACGTGCCGCAGGGGCGCAACGTCGTGCCGCAGCTCTCCGTCTACCACAACCTGGAACTGGGCGGCATCACCGCCGACGACCAGGACCGGGTGAAGCAGCGCATCGAGGTGGTCATGGACCAGTTCCCGATGCTGCGGCAGTTCCGCGACCGCAAGGCCATCGAACTGTCGGGCGGCCAGCAGAAGCAGCTGGAAGTGGCCCGGGCGCTGCTGCTCGATCCCAAGCTGATCCTGATCGACGAACCGTCCATCGGCCTGTCGCCGAACCTCGTGCAGGAGGTGTTCCGCACGCTGCAGCGCCTGCGCGACGAGGGCGTGACGATCCTGATGGTGGAACAGAACGCCAAGGCGGCGCTGGCCATGTCCGACTTCGGCCTGGTGCTGGAACTCGGCCAGACGCGCATGCACGACAGGGCCGACACGCTGCTCAACGATCCCAAGGTCGGCCAGCTGTTCCTCGGCGGCCACATGGAAGAAACCGACTGACCCAACGACTGGAGAACGACCAAGATGGATTTCCGGTTTTCCGACGAGCAACGGATGCTGGTCGAGACCGTTCGCGGCTTCATCGCCAGCGAACTCGCACCGCTTGAAGACGAGATCGAACAGACCGGCGCGCTGCGCCCGGAGCTGGCCAGGGCGGTATTCGAAAAGTCGAAGGCGCTTGGCCTCTACGGGATGAACATTCCCGAGGAGCATGGCGGCGGCGGGCTTTCCGCGCTCGACACCATGTTGTGCGAGGAGCAGTTCGGCCACACGACCGACATCCTGATCCGTCGTGCCTTCGGCAATGTCTACGAGGTGCTGCTGGCCTGCCAGGGGCCGCAGGTGGATCGCTGGCTGAAGCCCGCCGTCTCGGGCGAACGGGTCTGCTCCATCGCGTTCACCGAGCCGGGAGCCGGGTCGGATGCCGCCGGCATCCGGACGCGGGCGCGCCGCGAGAACGGCAAGTGGATCCTGTCGGGCATGAAGCACTTCATTTCCGACGGCGCGTTCTCCGATTTCTTCGTCGTGACCGCGATCACCGATCCCGACAAGGGCCATCGCGGCATCTCCATGTTCCTCGTCGACAAGGGAACGAAGGGGTTCACCGTCGGGCGGGACCAGCCGATGATGGGCATTCGCGGCACCAGCCACCTCGAACTGCATTTCGACGACGTGGAACTGACCGACGAACACCTGCTCGGCGTCGAGGGGCAGGGACTGAAGCTCGCCCTTTCCGTGCTCGGCCGCGTGCGGCTGGCGCAGGTTGCGGCCCGCTCGGTCGGCAAGGCGACCAAGATCCTCAACATGACGGTCGACTATGCCAATGACCGGCACCAGTTCGGCCAGTCGCTGGGCGATTTCCAGATGGTGCAGCAGATGCTGGCCGACAGCGCCATCGAGATCAACGCGGCGCGGACCGCGCTGTGGGAATGCGCCGACCAGATCGACTCCGGGCTCGATCCGCGCGCCAAGATCTCCATGCTCAAGGTGCAGGCTTCCGAAACCCTGGGACGGGTGGTCGACCGCTCGATGCAGATCTTCGGCGGCATGGGCTTTTCCAAGGACCTGCCCATCGAGCGCTACTATCGCGACGCCCGCATCTACCGCATTTTCGACGGTGCTTCGGAAATCCACCGCGGCGTTGTCGCCAAGGCGATGCTGAAGGGCGGCAAGTCGGTCTACGATCCATGGGCGGCATGATGGACAACAAGTTCATGACCGCGGCCGAGGCCGTGGCGCTGGTCCCCGATGGCGCGACCATCGGCCTGATCGGCGGTGGCGGCGGTCTCTGCGAGGCCATGGCCCTTCACGAGGCCATCGAGCGGCGCTTCCTCGACACGGGCCATCCGAAGGACATGACGCTGGTCCATGCGCTCGGCATCGGCAATCGCAAGGACACGGGCGTAAACCGCTTTGCCCACCACGGCATGGTGCGCAAGGTGATCGGCGGGCACTGGCCATGGTCGCCGCGCATGCAGCAGATGGCGGCCAGGGACGAGATCGAGGCGCACGTGCTGCCGGGCGGTGTGGCCATGCAGCTGATGCGCGAGATCGCGGCGAAGCGGCCGGGCCTGTTCACCCATGTCGGGCTTGGCACGTTCATCGATCCGCGCGTCGATGGCGGGCGGATGAACGGGGCGGCGAAGGACCCGCTGTGCGAAGTGGTGACCATCGGCGGGCAGGAGTACCTGCGCTACCTGCCGTTCAGCATGGACGCCTGCCTGCTCAAGGGCTCGATCGCCGATGACGAGGGCAATATCAGCCTCGACGAGGAGCCGGCGAACGTGGACAGCTACGCCATGGCCGCTGCCGTGCACAATTGCGGCGGCGTGGTCATCGTGCAGGTTCGAGAAAAGGTGAAGGCCGGTGCGCTCGGCGCCCGGCAGGTGCGCATTCCCGGCGCACTGGTGGATGCCATCGTCGTGGATCCGGACCAGCGGCAGGGCTACGAGATCGTCTACGATCCGGCGATCTCCGGCCAGCAACGCGTGGCGGAAGCGGCGCCGCGGATGCCGGAATTTTCCATCCGCCGCATCGTCGCGGAGCGGGCCCGGCACGAGCTCTCCGACGGCGCCGTGATCAACTACGGTTTCGGCATTCCCGACCAGGTGGCCAGCATCGTCGCGGCGCGCGGCGACCACGACCGCTACTACCAGACCATCGAGCACGGGACCTACGGCGGCACGCTGCTGACGGGCACGCTGTTCGGCTATGCACGCAATGCCTCCTGCATGCTGGACGGTCCCTCTCAGTTCGATTTCTATTCCGGCGGCGGGCTGGACATCGCCTTCCTCGGCTTCGGGCAGGTAGACCGGCATGGCAACGTGAACGCCTCCAAACTGGGTGGCGTGCCGGTGGGCCCTGGCGGGTTCATCGACATTGCCCAGAACGCGCGCAAGGTGGTGTTCTGCGGCACGTTCGACGCCAAGGGCACCGACATGGCCTCCGGAGACGGCCGGCTGTCGATCACGCGGCAGGGCGAGGTCCGCAAGTTCGTCGCGGACGTCGACCAGATCACGTTCTCCGGCGCCCAGTCGGTGGCCCAGGGACAGGAGGCGCTCTACGTCACCGAACGCTGCGTGTTCCGGCTGACCGGCAAGGGCCTGATGCTGACGGAAGTGGCGCCGGGGATCGATCCCGAGCGCGACGTGCTGCAGCAGATGGACTTCCGCCCGCTGGTGGCCGACGATCTGAAGACGATGGACACGGACTGCTTCACGGCCTGAAACCCGGGACGGCAGCTGCCTGCACGAAAGGAAGACCCCGATGAGCGGTGCCATTCACGTCCTCAACGGACCAAACCTGAACCGGCTCGGCATGCGCGAGCCGGAGATCTACGGCAGGGTGACGCTGGCGGAGATCGAGGCATGGTGCCGGGCATCGACCGATCGCGCGGTGGTGTTCCGGCAATCGAACTACGAGGGTGACATCGTCAGCTGGGTGCACGAGGCGATCGACGCGGGCGCCGCGGGTCTGATCATCAACCCGGCCGGCCTGAGCTTCACGTCGGTTCCCGTCTACGATGCGCTGAAGATGTTTGCCGGCCCGGTCATCGAGCTGCACATTTCCAACATTCACCGGCGCGAGGAGGTCTATCACCGCTCGCTGGTTTCGAAGGTCGCCACCGCGGTCATTGCCGGGCTCGGTCCAAAGGGCTATCTCCATGCAATGAACGCCATGGCCGACCTGATCGAAGGCGGCCGCTGACAGAAAGTCCGCCGCCATGAAAACAGCCATCGCCACCGTCTCGATTTCCGGTGATTTCCGCGAAAAGCTTGCCGCCATCGCGGCGGCCGGTTTCGACGGGATCGAGATCTTCGAGAACGACTTCCTGGCGTTTGACGGCAGCCCGGCGGATGTCGGCCGGATGGTGCGGGATCACGGGCTGGAGCTTTGCCTGTTCCAGCCGTTCCGGGATTTCGAGGGCATGCCCGAGCCGCAGCGGGCGCGCGCCTTCGACCGCGCGGAGCGCAAGTTCGACCTGATGAACGAACTGGGCGTGGACCTGGTGCTGGTCTGCTCCAACTGTTCGCCGCTGTCGCTCGGCGGCATCGACCGGGCTGCCGACGATTTCGCCGAACTGGGCGAGCGGGCAGCCAGGAAGGGGGTCCGCGTCGGCTACGAGGCGCTGGCCTGGGGACGGCACGTCTCGGACCATCGCGACGCCTGGGAGATCGTGCGCCGTGCCGACCATTCCAATGTCGGGCTGATCCTCGACAGTTTCCACACGCTGGCGCGCAAGATCGACGTCAAGTCGATCCGGTCCATTCCCGGCGACCGCATCTTCTTCGTGCAACTGGCCGACGCGCCGCTGATCGACATGGACCTGCTCTACTGGTCGCGCCATTTCCGCAACATGCCGGGCGAGGGCGATCTCGACGTCACCGGCTTCATGCGCGCGGTGGCGGCCACCGGCTACGACGGCATGCTGTCGCTGGAAATCTTCAACGACCAGTTCCGCGGCGGCTCGCCGAAATCGATCTCCGTCGACGGCCACCGCTCGCTCGTCTACCTGATGGACCAGGTGCGCCGTGCCGAGCCCTCCATCGCCATCGACGTGCCGGCCATGCCGGACCGGATTGCCGTGTCGGGCGTGGAATTCGTCGAGTTCGCCGCCGATCACGGCGAGGCGGAGCAACTGGGCGCGCTTCTGCGCATGCTGGGTTTCGAGCTCTGCGGCCGCCATGTCTCCAAGGACGTCGACCTGTGGAAACAGGGCGGCATCAACATCGTCATCAACACCGAGCAGGAGGGATTTGCCCATTCCTCCTACCTCGTGCACGGCACTTCTGTCTGCGATATCGGCCTGAAGGTGGAGGACGCGGCGGCCACGGTGGAACGGGCGCGCGCACTTGGCGCGGAACCGTTCGAACAGCCGGTCGGCCCGGGCGAACTGAAGATCCCGGCCATTCGCGGCGTCGGCGGCGGCGTCATGCACTTCATCGACGAGAAGACCGAACTGGGCAAGGTCTGGGAGATCGAGTTCAACCGGGTGACGGGCGAGGAAAGCCCGGTGAGCGCGGGGCTTCAGCGCATCGACCACGTGGCGCAGACAATGAACTACGAGGAGATGCTGACCTGGCTGCTCTTCTACACGTCGATCTTCGCTACCCGGAAGACGCCGATGGTGGACGTGGTCGACCCGGCCGGACTGGTGCGCAGCCAGGCGATCGGCAACGACGAGGGCAGCCTGCGCATCACGCTCAACGGGGCGGAGAACCGCCGGACGCTGGCCGGCCATTTCATCGCGGAAAGCTATGGATCGGCGGTTCAGCACATCGCGTTTGAAAGCAGCAACATCTTCGGCACGCGAGAGGCGCTGTCTGCCAACGGCTTCACGCCGCTGGAGATTTCCCCGAACTACTACGACGATCTCGATGCCCGGTTCGGTCTCGACGACGACCTGCTGGAACGGCTGAGGGCCGGGAACATCCTCTATGACCGCGACGAGAACGGCGGGGAATATTTCCAGATCTACAGCCCGGTCTACGGCGAGGGCTTCTTCTTCGAGATCGTGGAACGGCGCGGCGGCTATAACGGCTACGGTGCCGCGAACGCGCAGTTCCGCATCGCCGCCCAGAAGCGGCACCTGCGCCCGAAGGGCATGCCGAAGCGCTAGGACTTCCGCTCCCCGTTGAGCCGCTGCCATGCTCCGGCGCGTTGTCCTCGCGTCATTCCTGGCGCGAGACCGGCCAGCACTTTCGCTGGAATTGCTCTTGCCTTGCCGCAATTCCGGACGCGAAACCGGCCACCACTTTCGCTGGAATTGCTCTTGCCTGCCGCAATTCCGGACACGAAACCGGTGGCCACTTTCGCTGGAATTGCTGGAGACAGCCCGGCTGCTGTGAATAGCGTGCCGGACCGCAGGGCAGTTCCGGTGAACGCTGGCCGCCTAGAGGGTGACAGGGGTCAGGATGCACTCGGTCTCCGCGCCGCCGAAGTCGGTGCAGCCGACGATGAGGATGTACTTGCCGACAACGCGAAATTCAGCGCGCTGATCGCGCTCGCTGTCCCGTCCGCCTGTGAAAGCAGGCCGCAGAAGGCCCGCGGTTCCCCTGCACGGCAGCACGATCTCGTGGCGTGACCCGTTGACCGCCCGTCAGTTGATGATCTTCGGTTGCGAGATCATCTTCTCGAAGAGAGCGTTCATGGCCTCGGCAATCCCCTCGGTCGGGCTTACCTCGAAGAACAGGCCCGGGGACGCACAGCTTTCCATCCGGGCGCCGATCTCGCTTTCGAACGGCTTGATCCAGGTGTTGTACCAGCCGTTCGTCGGAAGCGGGTAATAGGACGTGTAGAGGATGGCGATCTTGACGCCGCGGTTCTTCAGGACATCGCAATAGGCCGTGTTGATCGGTTCCTGGCAACGGCCGCCCGTCGTTTTCTTCTGGCAAGACGAATTGTTGGAGTAGTCCGCAACGCCATCCGACACGAACAGGAGATATTTCAGCCTCGAGTTGGAGGTCGCCCCTGTCCCGACGGCAGAAATCTGCTTGTCCATCGCGTTCAGGGCCGCGTTGAAGTCCGTGTCCTGGTCGAAATTGTAGTTCTGGTACGGCACGGTCATGAGATCGACCGAGGTGGATGCCTTGGTCCGGATCTGGTCGAGATCGCCCGTCAGCTTGACCAGCCTCTGCAGCCCGGCCGCTTCGGCCTTCTCGCCAAAATGGTAGAGCGCCATGCGATACTGGTCGGTGTAGGTTTCCGTCGATTCCGCCTTGTCCATCATCTTGGCGGTGGCCTGGGCAACGACATCGATACGCATGGTGACCTTCAGCAATTTCGCCAGCGCGTAGTAGTCGGTAGCGTTGCTGGTCTCATGGCAGGCGAACGCGCACTTGTCCGGCGTGTTCTTGACCATCATGTCAATGTCGGCCTGCGTCGCGCCGAGACCCATCGACGGCGTATTGTCGAGCAGGAGATAGAAATCCGTGAAGGCCGGCGTCGAGTTCATCGCCGAGGCGGAGCCGGAGATGTCAACGCTCTTGACGCCGAGGATCTTCATGAACTCGGTCGGGACCGTCGCTTCAAAGTTGACGACCGCGGTGATGTCCCGCCCGTTTTTCGTGACCGATGGATCGACCTTCGTCACGGCCGTTTTGGCATCGCCGGAGACTTCTGCCTCGAACAGTTTTTCGGCATCGTCGACACCGTCCTTGATGGTGCCGTCGTGCATCATCGATCCGGCGGCGAAGAAGGCCGGTGAGGGGATGGCGACCGAACCGACGGCTGCGGCGTCGGCCGCCTGCTGCAGTTCCGTGCGGATCCGGTCAACCTGGAAGAAATCGAGCATCAGGCCGATGCCGCCGACAAGCGGAATGGCCAGCAGGCCGAACAGGATGCCGAAATTCCCGGAGCGATCCGTAAAAAAACGCCTGACCCGTGCTGCCATTCCCATTCTCACATGCTTTCGAACCATGACTGCGCGACATCCGGTGCAAGCGCAGCCTTGGAAGTCATAAATTTCAGATAGTTATTAAATTAGACTGAAAGGAAATCCTGGAGTTCTTGCCGTGCGCGCGCTCCGATTGGCCGATGCGAGCGAGGAGCGAAGTTCGTGTCTCCTGATGCGGCGATCTGCCGGGATATGGGGCTAGCCCAGGGTTCGCCGCAGGCCTTCCTGGACCTTGAGAAGTGCTGGCAGATAGTCATCCACCAGGCGGGATGCCTCGCCGGTGATCGCGGCCATGCCGATGTTGAGCGCGGCGACCGTGCTGCCCCGGCTGTTGACGACAGGAACCGCCAGGGACCGCAGGCCAAGTTCGACTTCCTGGTCGACCAAGCAGTAGCCAAGGGACCGCACCCGGATGACCGCGTCGAGGATCTCGGCCGGACCGGTCAGCGATCTGGACGTGCGCGGCGTGAGGTCCGACGCCTCGATGACGGCCATCGCCTCCTCGTTCGTCAAGGTGGAGAGAAGCACCCGGCCCATCGACGTGCAATGGGCGGGCAGGCGCGAGCCCGGCATGAGGCCGATGGACATCACCCGCCTTTGCGCCGCGCGGGCGATGTAGACGATATCGGCCGCGTCGAGGATCGAGACCGAGCAGGACTGGCCGATCTGGTCGGAAAGCTGGTCGAGCCATGGCTGCACGATCCTCGGAAGCGGCATGGCCGCCAGCGCCCCCATTCCAAGGCGCAGGGCGCGCGCGGTCAGGCTGAAGTACTTGCCATCGTAGTCGGCATAGCCCTGCGCGTTCAGGGTCAGCAGGCATCGCCGCGCCGTCGCGCGGTCGAGGCCGGTCATCGCGGACACGTCGCCGATGGCGAGCCGCGAATGTTCCGCGGTGAAGCATTCCAGGACCCGCAGGCCTTTCGCCAAGGACGCGATCGTGTCTGTCTTGTTCAGCATGCGCACAGGAGCGCGTCATTTTGAACAAATGTCAACATGCGCACGAATTGACTTGCCTTGGGCGGCATGGCGTGGATGACAGGAGAGGACGTTATCGACCGACAGGAGCCGTTCATGGACAAGACGCTTTCGTCGCTCAGCCAGGCCGTCGCGCCGATCGGGGACGGTGCGACCGTCATGATCGGCGGGTTCGGCGGATCGGGCTCGCCGATCGAGCTGATCCACGCGCTGATCGATGCCGGACCGAAGAACCTGACCGTGATCAACAACAATGCCGGCAACGGGCATGTCGGGCTGGCCGCGATGATCGAACAGGGCCTTGTGGCCAAGCTGATCTGCTCGTTTCCCCGCTCGGCCGACCCGAAGGTGTTCACCGATCTCTATCTCGCCGGCAAGATCGAGCTGGAACTGGTGCCGCAGGGAACCCTGGCCGAGCGCATCCGTGCCGGCGGAGCGGGCATTCCGGCCTTCTACACGCCGGCCGGCTACGGCACCGACCTGGCCGAGGGCAAGCCGGTGGCCGAGTTCGACGGCCGCTTCTACGTGCAGGAGCGCTGGCTCAAGGCCGATTTCGCGCTGATCAAGGCGCAGGCCGGCGATCCGCTGGGCAATCTGACCTACCGCATGGCCGCGCGGAACTTCAGCCCGCTGATGGCCATGGCCGCGACGCACACGGTGGCGCAAGTGTCGCGGATCGTGCCCGCCGGGGGCATCGATCCGGAGCACGTGGTCACGCCTGGCATCTTCGTCGACCGCGTCGTCGCCGTCGCACAACCGGCCCAGGAAGAGATGCTGAACCGGGAAGGAGCGGTTTACCCATGAGCGGCACACTCGACACGATCAAGCTCACCAACGCCCAGATCGCCTGGCGCGCGGCGCAGGACATCGAGGACGGGGCCTACGTGAACCTTGGCATCGGCTTTCCGGAGATGATCGCGGCCTTCCAGCCGGAAGGGCGCGACGTCATCTACCATACCGAGAACGGCGTTCTCGGCTTCGGCGAAGCGCCGGCCGCCGGCGAGGAGGACTGGGACCTGATCAACGCGGGCAAGAAGGCGATCACGCTCAAGCCCGGCGCCGCCTTCTTTCACCACGCCGACAGTTTCGCCATGGTGCGCGGCGGCCATCTCGATCTCGCCGTTCTCGGTGCCTTCCAGGTGGCGGAAAACGGCGACCTTGCGAACTGGTCGACCGGCAAGGGCGGCGTGCCGGCCGTCGGCGGCGCCATGGACCTCGTCCACGGTGCCAGGCGCGTCGCGGTCGTGACCGATCACGTCACCAAGACCGGCGAGCCGAAACTTCTGAAGCGCTGCACGATGCCGCTCACCGGTGTCGGCTGCGTCACCCGGGTCTACACCTCGCTTGCCGTGATCGATATCGACGGCGGGCATTTCGTGCTGCGGGAAAAACTGCCGGCGCTGTCCCTCGATGAACTGCAGGCGGTCACCGGTGCGGACCTGAAGATCGACGGTTCCGTCCACGACCTGACCGTTCCGGCCCTCTAGGGGCCTGGTTCCCGGCGGCCTGGTCGCCGGGAATGGCCGTTCCGGCTATGCCTTGCGCGCCAGCACGAAGTCGTGCTCGACCTCCCAGAACCAGTCCCGGGCGAAGTCGTACTCCCTGGCCTTGCCGGCGTCCTCGACCCGCCTGAACTCCGCCAGCAGGCTTTCCTTGACGCCGAAGACCGCATCGGAATCGATGTAGGGATCGTCCGGATCGAAGATGTGCGTGGTCAGCGGCTCGAAGCCGTCGGCCTTGATGATGTAGTGGAGATGCGCCGGGCGGTAGGGATGGCGGCCGAGCGCCGCCAGCATCTTGCCGACCGGTCCATCGTCCGGGATGGGGTAGTACTTCGGCTTGACGGCGCGGAACCAGTAGCGCCCGTCCGGACCGGTGCGGAAGACCCCGCGCAGGTTGAAGTCTGGCTGGATGCCCTTCTGTTGCACGTCGTAGAAGCCCTCGTCATTGGCCTGCCAGACATCGATGACCGCCCCGTCGATCGGCTTGCCGTCGGTGTCGAGGATACGGCCGGACACCACCATGTCCTCGCCCTTGTGGTCGAGGCAGATGTTGTCGCCCATCTGGCGCAGCGGCGCGTCGGCGACGTGGAACGGTCCGAGCACGGTCGATTCCGACGCCCCGGACGGCTTGCGGTTGTTGATCGCATCGACGAGCATCGACACGCCGAGGACATCCGACAGCAGGATGAACTCCTGCCGCCATTCGTTGCACATGTGCCCGGTTTCGGTGAGGAACATGATCGCGTCGAACCATTCCTTTTCGGTCGGCTCGATCTCCTTGACCGCCTCGTGAAGCTTGCGCGTCACCACGTCCATGATGAACTTCAGACGCTCGTCCCGGGCGTTGGTGTTGCGGCCGGTGACGACCTCCACCGAGTCGTCCTCGGTGAAATAGCCCTTTTCATGCGCTTCCATCGGCCTTCTCCTAGCGGTTCAGGATGTGTTTCATCACGCGGCGCAGCTCGGCGACCGGATCGTCGGCCATCGTTTCGCGGCGCCAGCAGACGTGATGGTCCGGCCGCACCAGGACGATGCCGCTGTCCCTGACTTCGCGGGCGCGGGCCCAGTCGCCGGTAAAGTCCTGCCATTGCTGGCGCGGGCCGATCACGTGCACGGCGATATCGAGACCGAGTTCGCTGCCGACGGAGGCCGCGGCCTCGACCCAGCCGTCGCCGCCGATGCCGGTCAGGATCGTGAACCGGCCATGGCCGGTGATGTCAAGCGTCGAGGCCTTGCCGCCGCGCGCGTCGTAGACCCAGACATGGGGCACGCGCGCGCCCGGCCATGTGGTCGGCGCGTAGTGCAGGTCCCGGTCGCGTTCGAAGGCCGGTTCCGGCTGCCCGTCGGTGACGATGGCGCTGGAGGTGTAGCGCTGGTTCATCTCGACGCCATGGGCATCGAACTCGTATTCCTTGAAGGCAATGGCCTTGCGGATCGCCTGACGCTGCTGCTCGGCTTCCGGCGTGTTGTCGCAGCGCGCATCCATGTTGGCCTGCATCTTGACCGGATCGACCGATTCCAGGAGGCCGAGCGATTCGAAGATCGGTCCGAACTCCTCGATCGACTGGTTGGCGCGGGTCACGATCTGCTTGGCGACGGGCGCGCGCTCGGCGCTGTAGCTCTCCAGGAGATCCGGCCCGGCCTGGCCCCTGACGACCATGGCGAGCTTCCAGGCGAGGTTGAACCCGTCCTGGATGGAGGTGTTGGACCCCAGGCCGTTGGACGGCGGATGGCGATGGACGGCATCGCCCATGCAGAACACGCGGCCCTTCTGCAGGTGGGTGGCGTAGCAGTTGTTGACGGTCCAGACCGAGGCATCCTGGAACTCGATCTCGATGTCCGGGTCGCCGATCAGGTCGCGCGCGACCTTGACGGCAAAGGCCTCGTCGACCTCGGGCGGCGGCTGGTTGATGTCGTAGCCCCAGTTGATGAGCCATTCGTTCCAGGGCCGGATCATGCGCACCAGGCCCATGCCGATGCCGCCCACCTCGGCACCGGGCTGCAGCACCCAGTAGAGCACGGACGGGCGGTGCGCGACGTACTTGGATAGATCAGCCTTGAACAGGATGTTCATGGAGCCGGCAACGCCCATCTGGCCGGCGAAGGGGAGGCCGGCGTGCTCGGCCACCTTCGAATTGCCGCCGTCGGCGCCGACGAGGAACTTCGAGCGGATCGTGAATTCCTTGCCCGTCAGGCGATCGAGGCAGGTCGTCGTGACACCCTCGGCATCCTGCTCATGGGACCGGTACTCGGTCGACATGCGGGCCTGTGTCCCGCGCGAGCAGGCGGTGCGAAACAGGATCGGTTCCATGAAAGTCTGCGGGCAGTCGTTCATCCGCGACGGGGAGGCGAGGATATGCTCGGCGCGCGAAAGCGGGTGCTTGCCCCAGCTCTTCATGCGGCCGATTTCCTCACCGGCGATCGACGTGCAGAAGACGTTCTCGCCCATCAGGTCCTGGTCGGTGCCGTAGAAATAGACCTCGTTCTCGACGTCCTCGCCAAGGTCGCGGATGACCTCCATGGCGCGCTGGTTGGTGATGTGGGCCCGCGGCGTGTTGGCGAGCCAGCGGTAGCGGTTGATCGCCATGTTCTCGATGCCGTAGCTCGACAGCAAAGCCGCGGTGGCGGAACCTGCCGGTCCCGTCCCGATGATCAGAACGTCGGTTTCAATATCAGCCATGAGTGTCCTCCCGTGAGTGCGCAACAAGGGGGCCGCCGGCGAGCCGGCGGCGGATTGGGAAAAGCTGGATTCCTGTCTTGTCGGTGAACAGGCCCCACAGGCCGCGGGGGGCAAACAGCATCACGACGATGCCGATGAGGCCGAGGATCAGGAGATACCACGAGCCATAGTCGGCAAACAGGTTCTGAAGGATGAAGAACACCAGGACACCGACGAAGGGGCCTTCCAGTGTCCCGATGCCGCCGATGACGACGATGAAGATGACATAGGCCGTCCAGTCGGTGACGGAGAAGGCCGCGTCGGGCGAGATGCGGGCGGTCTGGATGTAGATCAGCGCACCAAGCAGCCCGGTGCCGAAGGCCGTGGCGACGTAGACGACCAGCTTCAGCCGTGACGCGTTGACACCGACCGATCGCGCCGCCTGGAGATTGTCACGCACGGATGCGAGCCCGATGCCCTGCTTCGACCGGAGCAGCCAGTAGATGAAGCCGACGGTGGCCAGAGCCAGGACGAGCGCCAGCCAGTAGGTGACGATGTCGGCCGCGGCCGACGACTTGGTGTCGAACAGTTCCTTGACGAAGGGCACACCGAACATGTCGCGGGTGGCGTCGCGCGGCAGCGATGTGCCGGTGCCTCCGCCCAGCGCCTTCCACTGGGCAAAGAGCAGCCCGAAGACCTCCGCGATCACCCAGGTGCCGATGGCGAAATAGGCGCCGTCGAGGCGGAAGACGAAAAAGGCCGTCGGAATGGCCAGAGCGGCGGCGAAGATGCCGGCGACCGGAAGGGCAAGGACCGGGTCCAGGCCGCCGAGGATAACGACCGCGAACATGGCATAGGCGCCTGCACCGACGAAGGCCTGCTGGCCGACGGAAACGAGGCCGGCGTAGCCCGCGAGCAGGTTCCAGTTCTGCGCCAGCATGAGCATTGTCAGGATGAAGAAGAGGTCCTGAAGCATGCTGCGCGAGACGAAGAGCGGAGCCGCGAAGGCCGCGATCACGGCGACGGCCGCGATTACCGCGAACACCGTGGACGCGGCCGTCCGGGTCTCCACCGTCCATTTTTGGCTGGTCGTGGTCATCTGCCGTCAGAGCCCCTTCGGAAACAGGCCGCGCGGGCGCACGGCCAGCACGACGAGAAAGGCAACATGGCCCGCCAGGATCTGCCATTCCGGGTTGATCGCCGCGCCGACGGTCTGCGCGACGCCGATGATGATGCCCCCGGCAAGCGTGCCCCAGAGCGATCCGAGGCCGCCGATGATGACCGCCTCGAAGGCATAGATCAGCCGCGCCGGCCCGATCGTCGGATCGAAATTGGCGCGGGTGCCGAGATAGAGCGCGGCGATCGTCACGACGACGAAGGCGATGCCGGTGGCGACGGCGAAGATGCGGTTGGGCTCGATGCCCATCAGCCCGGCGGTGACCGGGTCGTCCGAGGTGGCGCGGAAGGCGCGGCCTAGCGAGGTGCGGTAGAAGAGCTGGTTCAGCGCGACGATGACGGCGAGGGCCGAGAGGAAGGTAAGCAGCGGCATCACGCCCACGGTCACGGGTCCAAGCGGGATCGACGCGGTTTCCAGCGCGCCGGCCGAAATCCGCTGACTGTCGGCGGAAAAGCCTTCCAGCAGGCCGTTCTGGATGACGATCGACAGGCCGAAGGTGACGAGCAGCGGCGGCAGGATGTCGTCACCGAGCGTGCGGTTGAGGATGACCAGTTGAAGGCCCCAGCCGAGCGCGAACATCAGCGGTATCGCGACCAGTGTGGCGAGGAACGGGTTGAGCCCGAGCGCCGTCACGAGCACGAGGATCAGGAAGGCGCCGAGAACGATGAGGTCGCCGTGGGCGAGGTTGACCAGGCGCATGATGCCGAAGACGAGGCTGAGGCCGGCGGCGAAGAGCGCGTAAAGCCCGCCGAGCAGGATTCCCTGAATGATGGTGTCGATCCAGATCATCTCATGCGGTCCCGAAATAGGCGTTGTGAATGGCGTCGCGAGACAGGTCGGCGGGTTTGCCGGACAGGGTGACACGGCCTTCCATCATGCAGTAGACACGGTCCGCCACCTTGAGCGCCTGGCCGATATCCTGCTCGACGACGACGATCGCCGCACCGGATTGACGGATGCGCGGGAAGGCGGCGTAGATGTCGCGGATGATGACCGGCGCGAGGCCGAGGCTGATCTCGTCGCACAGGAGGACACGGGGATTGGACATCAGCGCGCGGCCGATGGCGACCATCTGCTGCTGCCCGCCCGACAGCGCGGTGCCGGGACTGTTGCGCCGCTGCCTGAGGACCGGGAAAAGGTCATACACGGTGTCGAGGTTCCACAGGCCTTCCGCCTTGCGGCCATAACGCCCGATCAGAAGATTCTCCTCGACGGTGAGGGAGGGAAACAGGCGTCGCCCTTCCGGCACCATGGCGATGCCGTGCCGGACGATCTCCGGCGGGCTTGCCGTGCCGATGGGCTTGCCATCGAAGAGCACCTGGTCGGCGCCGTTCCTCAGGATCCCGGTAATCGAGCGCAGCAGCGTCGTCTTGCCGGCGCCGTTCGCGCCGATGATGGCGATCGTCTCGCCGGCCTCGAGCGCGATGTCGACCCCGAACAGCGCCTGGAAGTCGCCGTAGCTGGCGGTGAGGGCCCTGGTTTCCAGAAACGCCATCACTCCGTGGCCTTTCTGAAACCGGCCACTTGCCTGTATTGCCGCGCGACGGCCTCCACCTCCTCGCGAGAAATCAGGTCGTCGACCTTGTCATCGGGTCCCGTCAGCCGGCTGTCGGCGATATCGAGCACGCGCTCCGGGCCGGATTTACGGTTGGCCAACACGACATCGCGCGTTTTCGGCCGGCGTTCCGCCTCGTAGGCCGCAAGGCCCTCGACCGGATCGCTGCAGGACTTCATGAAACGACCCAGACACTCGGCATCCACGATGGCCTGCGAGGCGCCATTCGCGCCGATGGGATACATCGGATGCGCGGCGTCTCCGAGCAGGCTGATGCGGCGTCTGCCCCACCAGGGCAGCGGATCGCGGTCGATCATCGGATACTCCAGCACCGTTGGCGTCGCTTTCATGAGGTCGACGACATCGACGTCGGGCATGGAGAAATCGCGGAAGCGGTCGATGAAATCGCGGACGCCGCGGTCGACCCAATCGGCCTCCGTCGCCGGGCGCGGTCTGTCGTGGCGAATCTCGGCGACCCAGTTCACCAGCGACCGGCCCTGTTGCCGGGCCTTCTCGGAAATGGGGTAGCAGACGAATTTCAGGTCATGGTTGCCGGCGATGAACATGGTGCGGCCGTCGGAGACCGGCTCGCGTTCAACCGCGCCGCGGAACATCATCGTTCCTTCGGCATGTGCCGGCCCTTCGTCCGGATGGAGTTGCGCGCGCACGGCGGAGTTGAAGCCGTCTGCGCCGATGACAATATCCGCTTCCAGCACTTCGCCGTTGGAGAAACAGCCCCTGGCGCAGGTCTCGTCCTGGTCGACCCGTTGCAACCGCATTCCCGAACGCACGGCATCGGCTCCGGCCCGTTCGCGCAAGGCAGCGAGGAGGAGGAACTGCAACTCGCCACGATGGATCGAATATTGCGGAAATTCGAACCCGGCCTCGATGCCACGCGGATCCGATGCGACCACGTGTCCGTAGCGCGTCCGGTATTCGATGGCGCGAGTGCGTATGCCGGTCGCGTCCAGCGCAGCGCCGAGGCCGAGGCCGTGGAGGACGGCCGACCCGTGCGGCAACAGGTTGATGCCGACGCCAAGCGGCTTCAGTTCATTGACACTCTCGGCGACCCGCACCTTCCAGCCGGCTTCGTGCAATGCGAGCGCTGCGGCTAGGCCGCCGATGCCTGCGCCGATCACAAGAGCGTTTTTCATATCTCGATTCCCAGGTAGATTTCGCGGACCTCGCGCGACGCCATGATCTCGCCCGGTTCGCCGAGGCCGATGACCTTTCCGAAGTCCAGCACCAGCAGCCGGGACACGACCGAGTTGAGCGCATGCAGGACGTGCTCGATCCAGATGATCGAAACGCCACGCGCGTGGATGGCGCGGATGGTCTCGACCAGCGCATGGCACTCGGCCTCCGTCAGGCCCCCGGCGATCTCGTCGAGCAGCAGGACCTTCGGACTGGTTGCCAGCGACCGCGCCAGTTCCAGCCGCTTGCGCTGCAGCAGCGTCAGGCTGCCGGCGGGATCGTTGGCGCGGTCGATGAGGCCGCATTCGACGAGGATCTCGGCGCAAAGTCCGGTCACCTGGTTTTCCGGCAGGTTCGATCCGAAGGCGCCGGCCACCACAAGATTCTCGAACACGGTGAGCTTCTCGAACGGCTGGGGGATCTGGAATGAGCGCCCGAACCCCATCAGGCAGCGCTTCTCGGCCGGTACCCGCGTGATGTCGCGGCCTTCGAAGTGAATGCGGCCGGCATCGACCTGCAGGTTGCCGGTAATCAGGTTGAACAGGGTCGATTTCCCCGCGCCGTTCGGGCCGATGATGCCGAGCGCTTCGCCCTTTTCCAGGTCGAACGAGATGGCTCGCGCGACCTGGAGCGCGCCGAAGGACTTCGAGACATCTGAAAGCGAAAGGATCGGCATGGTCTTCTCGGTCGGGGAGAGGAGAGGGGACGCGACGGTCCCCTCCGGTTTCGTCAGGCGATCGGTTCCATCTTGCCGCCGGTCGGGATGTTCGGCGCCGTCTGGTTGTCGACGATCACGAGGTCGTAGCCGCCGCCGTTCCTGAGCCGCCACTGGCCGCCGACCAGCGGCGTCTTGGCGACGTTCTTGGCCGCGAAGGGTGGCAGGGCGCCGGTGCCCCATTCCAGCGGACCGACCAGCGTGTCGAGCTTCGTTGCGCCGATCGCTTCGGCCACGGCGTCGCCATCGGCCGGGTTGGAGACGCGCTTCATCACGTCGACGGCGACTTCGAACAGCGCGTGCACGAAGCCGATCGGCTGCGTCCAGGGGCGACCGGTCACGGACGTGAAATCGTCTGCGAATTCCTTTGCGCTCGCCCCGGTCAGCGAGGACTTGAAGGGATGGCTCGGCGACCACCAGACTTCCGACGACAGGTTATGGCCCTGGTCGCCGACCGTCTCGACCGCCGAGGGGAACAGGAGGGCCTTGCCGATCGACGCGATCTTCGGCGTGAAGCCCTGCTGCTTGGCCTGGGTCCAGAAGGTGGTGAAATCCGGCGGGATCATCACGCCGGTGATGATCTCGGCATTGGCCGCCTTGAACGCGTTGATCTGGGCGGAGAAGTCGTCGGTCAGGTTCTGGTAGCGGCCCGGGTCGGTCAGCCCGTAGCCAAGCTTGTCGAGCACGGGCGGGAAGCCGACGTTCGGATCTCCCCACGCGTTGCCGTCGCCATCGTTCGGGAACAGGCCGCCCACCTGCTTGTTGGTTTCCAGCTGGCCCCACATGTTGGTGAAGACGGCGATGACATCCTCAAGGCCCCAGAAGAAGTGATAGGCGTAGTCGAACGGCTTCCAGCTTGCCGGATCGCCCGGGTTGCCCTGCTGGCCGATGAACCACGGCTGCCACGGCGCGACGGTGGAGAGGCAGGGCACTTCCTCGCCCTCGCAGGTGGTGGCGACCGGGTTGGTGGTTTCCGGCGTCGAGGCCACCATGACGAGGTTGACCTCGTCGTCGACGATCAGTTCGCGGGCCACTTCGGCGGCGCGGTTGGGATTGGACTGGCTGTCCTTGACGATCACGTCGAAGTCGAGACCCATGTCCTTCGTCGTCTGCAGGAAGCTGGACACGATATAGTTGTCGGCCTCGGCAAATCCGGCCAGCGGGCCGGTCTGCGGGCTGACGTAACCGAGCTTGATCTTGCTGTTCTGCGCGATGGCGGGCATGGCGAAACCCGGGGCGGTGGCAAGCACACCGGTGGCTGCGGCACTTTTCAGAAGTCTGCGTCGTGTGATCATCGTTGGTTCCTCCCTTGCGATGCGGTGGACTCAGATCTGCGGCGGACGCCCCTCCAGAGCGTCCTGCAGCAGTGCGCGGATTGCGTCGCGTTCGATCGGACGCGGATTGGAATAGGGGTTCCGGGTCGCCAGGTCGGCGGCCCTGTCGAGATCGGCCTCGCTGAGGCCGAGATCGGCGAGACGCATGGGCGCATCGAGGTCCCTGGCCATGGCGTACAGCCCCTTGCCCGGGGTCGCGCCGAAAATGTCGCCGAGCGGGGCCAGGAGGTCGGGGACGGCCACGGCATTGTAGGCAATGGTGTGCGGCAGCATGATCGCGTGGGTTTCCGCGTGCGGCGTGTTGAAGGTGCCGCCCAGCGTGTGGCAGATCTTGTGATGCAGCGCCATGGAAACGCCGCCAAGGGCCATCCCGCCGAGCCAGGCGCCATAGGCGGCCAGCTTGCGTGCCCCGCGGTCCTGCGGGTCCCGGACGATGACGGGAAGCGCCTGCCTGAACGCGCGGACGGCTTCGAGCGAAACGAGGCTGATGACAGGGTTGCGGTCCGGCGCATAGAGCGCCTCGGCGGCATGGGCGATGGAGTTGAGTGCCGACGTCACCGTCATCGCGCGCGGCAGCGTCAGGGTCAGGTCGATGTCGTAGATCACGGTTTCGGGCAGGATCGAGGGATCGCGCCGGGTGACCTTGCGGCCGTCTGCCGTCTCGCCGAGGATGTCGGTCATTTCCGAGCCGGCATAGGTGGTCGGAATGACGACCTGGTCGGCGCCGGTCCGCGCCGCGATCGCCTTGCCGAGACCGGTGGTCGAGCCGCCGCCGAGGGACACCACGCAATCGGCGCCTGACTCCGCAAACACCGCCAGGGCCTGTTCCGTCACCTCGGCCGGCGTGTGCATGGCGGCGCCGGAGAACACGCCGGCGCCGGCCGGGCCAAGGCTGCCGGAGAGCCTGTGCGCGTCGGCCTCCTGTTGCGGCGTCGAGAGCACGAGGGCGCGGCTGCGTCCAAGCCGTTCGATCTCGGCCGCCGTCTGCGCGATCGTTCCGAAGCCGAAGATGACGCGCGAGCGAATGCCGGGAAAGACGAAGGGGTCGATGTGCATCACGATGCCTCCTGCCGGCGCGCGCGGGCCATGGTGAAGGTGAAATCCAGCGCCCATTCCGGCGTGGCGGTGCCGTCGTTCACCGGCCGGAAGGTGCCGATCAGGTCCGGACGCACGCTGAGCAGGGCGTCTTCGCCGAGCAGCGGATCGTTTCCGTCGAACACCTGGGTCGTGATCGTCTGGAAGCCGGGCGCGGCGATCTGGAAATGGAGATGGGCCGGCCGGCGCAGCGGATATCCCAGCTGCTCGAGCAGTTGCCCCGCCGGGCCGTCGCTCGGGACGCCGTACCCCTTCGGCTTGACGCTGCGATACCAGAACTCTCCCCTGGCGTTGGTCGAGAAGATGCCGCGCAGGTTGAACTCCGGCTGCAGGTCCGGTTGCTGGTTTTCGAACAGGCCTTCGTGGTTGGCCTGCCAGGTTTCGACCCTGGCATTGGCGACAGGCTCGCCGTCGAGGTCGACGACCTTTCCGCGCACGACGAGGGGTTCGCCCTTGCCATCAAGCGAGATCGAGGCGCCAAGCGAAAGCCGGGGCGCGTCGGGACGGTAGAACGGCCCGCGGACGGTGTTGTGCGTGGCGCGGGCGGGCCTGACGGTGTTGATTTCCTCGACCAGCGAGGACACGCCCAGGAGGTCGAACAGCAGCACCCATTCCTGGCGGTGGTCGTCGCAGGCATGGCCCACGTCGGTCAGGAAGGCGATGACGGACCGCAGTTCCTCGCGCGACGGGCGAAGCTCGGCAACGACGGCATGGAGATGGCGGACGATGGCGGTCAACGATTCCGACAGCCGCTCGTCGCGCGCCGTCTTCAGCCGGCCCGTGACGATGGCCGGCGCGGTGGTCTCGTTGAAGTCAACGCCCTTGCGTAACGACGACATGGATCCTCCCGATCGTCACCGTTCCATCCTCATCCCGGAGGGTAATATGCCTTTCCATCGCGGATATGATTTTCACGCGACATAATATATCATTTTGCTATGAAGTTCGATGAGAGGCATCTGGTCCAGCTTGCAGCGGTGGTGCAGGCCGGTGGCGTGACGGAAGGCGCGGCCATGCTCGGCATGTCGCAGCCGGCCGTGTCGCGCACGCTGGGCCTGATGGAGAAACGCCTCGGCGAGCCCCTCTTCGTGCGGGGAAAACGGCCCGTGGTCCCGACGCCGCTCGGCAGGATGCTGGCCGAACACGGGCTGATCATACTTTCCGCGTCCCGCGCGGCTTCCGAGACGATCGAGAATTTCCGCGGCGGCACGAGCGGCCTGGTCCGGCTCGGCGGCGTGCCGTTCTTCATGGACGCGTTGATCTCGCCGATGATCGCCAGCTTCCAGAACGAATACCCCGATATCCGCTTTCAACAATCCTATGGCTATCTGCCCGATCTGCGCGCGGCGCTGGAGGCCGACCGGATCGACCTCGCCGTCTGTCCGATCGACATCCTCGACGAGGGATCGGGCCTCGAGTTCCAGGAAATCCTGCCCGGCCGCAACGTGGTGGCCTGCCGGGCCACGCATCCGCTGCTCATGAAGCGGAAGCTGAGAACGACGGACCTGCTGGAGTATTCGTGGATCGCGCCGCCGCCGGGCAGCCCGCTGCATGCCGACCTTCGCTCGATCCTGCACTCGCTCGGCGCGACCGAGGTGAAGATCCGGTTCTCCGGCGGATCGCTGGCCAGCGTGCTGAACTACATGGCGGCGACCGATGCGCTGACGGTGCTTCCGCATGGTGTCGTCTTCGCCTTCCGGAAAGACCGGCACATCACCGCGCTGCCGATCAAGGTGCCGCATCCCGATCGCGCGCTGGGCCTGCTGCGGCTTTCGGCTGCCACGCGCTCGCCGGCCGTCGACCGGTTCGCGCGCCATATCGTGCGGTCCTTCGCCGACCTCAGCCACCTGATCAAGCGGCATGAACAGGCGGTCGTCTGGGGCGCCTGACCTGTCTTCAGGATGCCATGGGACGACCGGCCGGAAATCCGGTTGACGTGACCGTTCCCTGCAGTCCCGGGTAATCGCGCCAGTCCCGACAGGTGGGCCTGTCACCTGGATGTCGCTGGTGCCCCCGGACGGACTCGAACCGCCGACCCCCTGATTACAAATCAGGTGCTCTACCAACTGAGCTACAAGGGCACTGGCGCCATGCCTACCACAAACCGCGCGGGCTGCAAGCCTTTTGCTGATCGCCGGTGACCCGCCTTCGGCCGTCAGGCCTCGCCGTAGTCCGGCAGTTTGGCAAACGCCGCGCGCAAGGCCTCCGACCAGCCTTCCGATATCGTCCGGTAATAGGGGTCGTCGGCGGTGAACCGGTGGCGCGGGCGCAGCTTGAACCGGTCGCGGTCATAGAACATCAGGTCGAGCGGCAGGCCCACCGACAGGTTCGAGCGCAGCGTGGAATCGAAGGAGACGATCAGCAGTTTCGCGGCCTGGGCGAAGCTCATGTCCGGATCGTAGGCGCGCACGATGATCGGGCGGCCATACTTGTGCTCGCCGATCTGGAAGAACGGCGTCTCGTCGCTGGTCTCGATGAAGTTGCCTTCCGGGTAGATCAGGAAGAGGCGCGGCTCGCTGCCCTTGATCTGGCCGCCGAGGATGAAATTGGCGTGAAAGGTCGATTCCGCGCTCTGCCCGCCCTGCGCCGTGGAGGCGATGACTTCCTTGAGCGTGTCACCGACCAGGCGCGCGGTCTGGAACATGGACGGCGTGTCGAGCAGGGTGGAGCGGCGGTCGCCCGGTGCCTTGGAGCGCTCGTCCAGCAGGCTGACGACGGCCTGGGTCGTGGCCAGGTTGCCCGCCGAAAGCAGCACGATGGAGCGCTCTCCCTCGACTTCCCAGGAGAACATCTTGCGCATGACGGAAACATTGTCGACGCCGGCGTTCGTCCGCGTGTCGGACATGAAGGCGAGACCGCGATTCATCTTGAGGGCAACGCAATAGGTCATGGCGGGAATCAGTCTCGGCCGGGTTGCTGCACACCGCCTGATTACTGCGCCACGTTGATGTTCACCGCAAGCGTTTCTTCCGCGTGACCGAAACGAATTCCCGACACGGGACTGGCATCGGCATAGTCCCGCCCGTGGGCGATGCGCACGTAACGGTCATCCGGGCACATGCGGTTGGCGCAGTCGAAGCCGACCCAGCCCAGCCCGTTGACATGCGCCTCGGCCCAGGCGTGGCTGGCAACCTGCTGCTCGGTGCCGTCCATGTAGAGGTAGCCCGAGACGTAGCGGGCCGGCACACCCATGCTGCGCACGGCGGCGCAGAAGACATGGGCGTGATCCTGGCAGACGCCCTGGCCGCCGGCCAGCGCCTCGGCCGCCGTCGTTGCGGAATGGGTGGAACCCGGTACATAGGCGATCCGGTCGGCGATGCGCTCCATCAGTGCGTGCAGGCATTCCAGGTCGCCGCGGCCGCCGGTCTCCTCGGCAAGCGCCCGGATCGCGTCGTCGGGGCGGGACAGCGGCGTTTCGCCGACGTAGAGCCACAGTGGCGCCGGGCCCCGGTTGGCTCCGAGTACACCGGTCGTGTCGATGGTATCCACGACGCCGGTGGCCTCGATGGAGAGGTGGTCGGTGCCGTCCCGGGCGCTGACCAGCCAGTTCTCGTTGCCGAACCCGTCGACGAAACGGGCCTCGGTCAACCCGCCGGTGATGTCGAGCGACCAGTTGACGACGGTCTGTCCCGCATCGTTGCGCGGGACCAGCCGCAGGCGCTGAAGCGCGTAAGGGACCGGCTGGTCGTACCTGTATTCGGTATGGTGGCGGATGGTCAGGCGCATGGCTGTCAATAAAACCGGTAGGACTCGGCGATTTCGTTGCCGAGCTTGTTGTTGCCGGAAATGCAGTCGATCAGGAACTCGTGCAGTCCGCGGTCGATTATGTCCGCCGCCGTCGTGCTCTTCAAGCCTGCAAGCATGCTGTCGGCGGTATCGTGACAGGCGTGCCGTGTCGCATAGTCGCGTTCCAGGTAGGCGAGGTTGTCGACGATGTTGGTGGCACAGAAGGCCAGGGACCGCGGCATGCGCGGATTGAGGACCAGGAAATCGATGATGTTGGCCGGCTTGTACTGGACGTCGTAGACCCAGCGGTAGGAGCGGTGGGCCGAGACCGAGCGCAGGATGGATTCCCATTGCTGGTTGTCCAGCGACGACCCGACCCACGACGTTGCCGGAAGCAGCACGTAATATTTGACGTCGAGGATGCGCGCGGTGTTGTCGGCGCGTTCGATAAAGGTGCCCAGGCGGGCGAAATCGAAGCGCTCGTCGCGCAGCATGGTGCCGACGAAGGCGCCGCGGATGAGCGCCGACTCGCGCTTGATGAGGCTGAGCACCTCGGGCAGCTTCTTTTCCTCGACCGGATTGGCGAGCGCCGCCTTGAGGTTCATCCAGGCGGTGTTGAGGTTTTCCCAGACTTCGCGGGTCAGCGCGGTCCTGACCATGCGCCCGTTGCTGCGCGCGGTCTCGAAACATTGCAGCACCGAGGAGCCGTTGGCGGTATCGCGCAGCATGAAGTTGATGGCGCTGGCGGGATCCACGTCGCCGTGGCGATTGCGGAAGGCAACCGCCGCGCCGGCACTCTGCAGGACCGATTCCCAGCTGTCGGCCTGGTCGGAACTGCTGGTCAGGGCGACGTGGAGGCCGGTGTCCACGAGGCGCGCGATGTTTTCGGCCCGCTCGATATAGCGGTGCATCCAGTAAAGTCCGTTGGCGGTGCGTCCCAAAAGCATGTCAGTCGTCCAGTACCCATGTGTCCTTGGTGCCGCCGCCCTGGCTGGAATTGACCACCAGCGACCCTTCCTTCAACGCGACGCGGGTGAGGCCGCCGGGAACGATCCGGACCTGGTCCGACACGAGCACGAAGGGGCGCAGGTCGACATGGCGCGGCGCCAGGCCCTTGCCCGTCAGGATGGGGCAGGTGGACAGGGCCAGCGTCGGCTGGGCGATGTAGTTGCCCGGCCGGGCCTTGAGCTTGGCGGCGAAGGCCTCGCGTTCCTTCTTGCTGGCGGCCGGGCCGACGAGCATGCCGTAGCCGCCGGACCCGTGCACTTCCTTCACGACCAGGCTGGACAGGTGCTCGAGCACGTAAGCCAGGCTGTCGGCCTCCGAGCAGCGCCATGTCGGCACGTTCTGCAGGATGGCCTTGCGGCCGGTGTAGAACTCGACGATCTCGGGCATGTAGGAATAGATCGCCTTGTCGTCGGCGATGCCCGTTCCGGGCGCGTTGGCGATGGTGATGCCGCCGGCACGGTAGACGTCCATGATGCCGGCCACGCCCAGGGCGGAATCGGGGCGGAAGGTGAGGGGATCGAGAAAATCGTCGTCGACGCGGCGGTAAAGCACGTCGATCGGCTTGTAGCCGGCGGTCGTGCGCATGGCGACGCGGCCGTTCTCGATGCGCAGGTCGGAGCCCTCGACCAGTTCGCAGCCCATCTGGTCGGCCAGGAAGGCATGTTCGAAGTAAGCCGAGTTGTAGATGCCGGGTGTCAGCACCGCGACCGTCGGCGGGCCGTCGCAGGCCGGCGGCGCGACGGTCTCCAGCGAGCGGCGCAGCAGTTGCGGGTAGTTCTCCACCGGCCGGACGCGGATTTCCCGGAACAGCTCGGGGAAGAGCTGCATCATCGTCTCGCGGTTCTCCAGCATGTAGGAGACGCCGGAGGGGGTGCGGGCATTGTCCTCCAGGACGAAGAAATCGTTCTCGCCGGTGCGCACGATGTCGGTGCCTATGATATGCGTGTAGACGCCGCCGGGCGGGCGCACGCCCAGCATCTCGGGCAGGAAGGCCTCGTTGCGCGAAATCAGCTCGACGGGAATGCGGCCTGCCTTAACGATTTCCTGGCGGTTGTAGATGTCGTCGAGAAAGGCATTGAGCGCGACCACGCGCTGCTCGATGCCCTGTGCCAGGCGGCGCCACTCGGCACCGGACAGGATGCGCGGCACGATGTCGAAGGGGATCAGGCGTTCCGCAGCCTCGGCTTCACCATAGACATTGAACGTGATGCCTGTTCGGCGGAAGACCTGCTCGGCATCGCTCATCTTGCGTTGCAGATCGTCCGGCATCTGCCGGGAGAACCACCGGTCGAAGTCCTGGTAAGGCCAGCGGGTGGTCTCGTCCTGTCGCATCTCGTCAAAGAATGTCACGGAATGCCTGTCCTCCTTGCCAATGACCTTACAGGGTTAGCTCAACAAGTTCACGCTTTTAGGATGCAAAAGGCAAGCCAGTTCGGCAAGCCCCGTCCGGTTGCGGCGAACGGCGGGCGCGACTGGGCGCGGTTGAACGAAAAAGCGGCGGCCTGCCTAAAAAGCGGGCATTCAGCCCGTCGCGCCAAGGTGGCGGGTCGCCGCGTAGAGCGCGATGGCGGCCGCATTGGAGACGTTCAGGGAGCGGATGGCGCCGGGCATGTCGAGCCGGGCGAGCGCCGTTACCGTCTCCCGGGTCTTCTGGCGCAGGCCCTTGCCCTCCGCGCCCAGAACGAGGGCGATCCGTTCGCCCGCCAGGGTCGATTCGAGTTCCTCGGGACCATCGGAATCGAGGCCGATGGTCTGGAAGCCCGCCGCGGCAATCGCCTCCAGCGCCTCGGCCAGGTTGCGCACGGTGATGTGGTCGATGTGCTCCAGCGCACCGGACGCGGACTTGGCCAGCACACCGCTCTCGGCCGGGCTGTGGCGGGCGGTGGTGACGAGCGCGCCGGCGCCGAAAGCGACGGCCGAGCGCATGATCGCGCCGACATTGTGCGGGTCGGTCACCTGGTCGAGCACGAGGAGCAGCCGGGTGTCGCCGAGCGCGTCGAGGGGTTTTGGCTGGAGCGGCTGCGCTTCCAGGAGGGCGCCCTGGTGGACCGCCTCGGAACCCGTGATGCGGTCGATGGCCTTCGGTTCGACGATTTCCACGGGGCAGGGTGCGGCCGATTCGTCTTCCAGTCCCAGGCGGGCCAGGGCATTGCGGGTGGCAAGCAGGCGAACGCAGCGACGGGCCGGGTTTGCCAGCGCCTCGCGCACCGTGTGCAGTCCATAAAGACGGACCAGGCCGTCATCGGGCATGTCGCCGGTCACGGGCGCGGGCTTGCGGCGCGGCGGCGGACCGCCCCGCT
Source organism: Zhengella mangrovi (assembly GCF_002727065.1). Classification (GTDB taxonomy): domain Bacteria; phylum Pseudomonadota; class Alphaproteobacteria; order Rhizobiales; family Rhizobiaceae; genus Zhengella; species Zhengella mangrovi. The sequence continues at coordinate 214,859 of NZ_PDVP01000007.1, forward strand.
TGGCATCGCGGTGGGCGCGGCGCAGCTTGGCATAATGGCTGTCGCGGTCGGTGCGGTTCGGTTTTTCGTCGTCGCTCATGGCGCATTCCTTATCAGTGCTCGCGGGGCATGCCTACGGGGTTTGCGAACGGTTTCCAAAAAAGCGCACGAGAAACGATCAGGGCCGGTTGACAGGCATGGGCGCAATCGCCATAAGGCCACTCGCGGTTCGGCGGCGAAGGAATTTCCGGTTGCTTGCTGGTCTTGCGAATGCCTCGTGGCTCTGCCTCAGGACCGGTTCCGGAGGGGTGTCCGAGTGGTTAAAGGAGACGGACTGTAAATCCGTTCGCTATGCGTACGCTGGTTCGAATCCAGCCCCCTCCACCACCGGCCTGGCAGATATGCGGGTATAGCTCAATGGTAGAGCAGCAGCCTTCCAAGCTGAATATGCGGGTTCGATTCCCGCTACCCGCTCCAGATTTCTCAAGTGAAACATCAAGGTCGGCGCGCAGGCCCCTGCGCGTCAAAGGCAATTTCTCCGGGCAAATTTCTCCTTGCTTCCGGCCTTAACAGGCTATATGCCCCCGTCATCGCTTTCAGGGGCCATGGCCCCGTTGTAACCGGCCAACAGACGACAGGATTCCAGGACGATGGCGAAGGGTAAATTCGAGCGCAACAAGCCGCATGTGAACATTGGCACGATCGGTCACGTCGACCACGGCAAGACGTCTCTGACGGCTGCGATCACGAAGTATTTCGGCGACTTCAA
>NZ_PDVP01000008.1 GCF_002727065.1 Zhengella mangrovi
CTCGTCGTCCTGCGGACCATAACCCGACCGTCGCAGGTTCAAATCCTGCCCCCGCAACCAACCAAAACGCCGCCGCAAGGCGGCTTTTTTGTTGGTCACGGGTCCAGGACGAGACCCTCTCCAGGGGCCCGCAAGCCGGCAAACCCGGCGCAGCGGGACATAAACCGCAAATCCTGCCCCCGCAACCAACCAACTCCCGAGATCCGCACCGTCGCCGGCGCGAAAGCTTCGCTTCCGCTGGCGAGGTCGCTCGTCGTCCTGCGGACCATAACCCGACCGTCGCAGGGTCCAAGCCTGCCCCCGCAACCAACCAACTTCCGACATCCGCACCGTCGCCGGCGCGAAAGCTTCGCTTCCGCTGGCGAGGTCGCTCGTCGTCCCGCGGACCATAACCGGACCGACTCAGGGTCCAAGCCTGCCCCCGCAACCAACCAGAACGCCGCCGCAAGGCGGCATTTTTGTTGGTCACGGGTCCAGGACGAAAATCTCGTCTGGGGCCCGCAAGCCGGCAAACCCGGCGCAGCGGGACATAAACCGCAAATTCTGCTTAATAGGCATAGGCGGCTCGATATCAGGCTACCATGGATCGCCGCCATACCTCGTCGAGCCGGTCGCCTGTCACCAACCTCCCAAAGAAGCGCTCCGGTGATCGATAGGCTGGTCCATGGCGCGGGTTGCCGTGAAACCTGCATCGGTGCCAATTTCAATCATCCGGGGGGCAATATCAGGCGCATTCTTGCCGGAGGGATGAGGATGCCGGGCTGGCCTCGAGGCCGGCTATGGTTCCGCGCACGGGCCGGACCTCTGCGGCTGGAGCCGTGTCCGTGGGAGTGGAACCGCGAATGTCGGCCGAAAGCGGGTTCAGGCTGCCGGCGCGGCGGTGGACGCGCGAACTATGAGGTCGACCGGGAGGGTTTCGATGCCGCTGGACGGGGCCGTGCCGGGGTGCTCCAGGAGACGGAGAAGAAGGTCGGCCGCAGCGGCGCCAAGGTCGGACCGCGGTTGGCGGATGGTGGTCAGCGGCGGGATGTAAAAGCGCGCCGTCTCGATGTCATCGAAGCCAACGACCGATACGTCCTGCGGCACCCTTATCCCGGCTTCATGCAGGCCGGAAATGAAACCGAATGCCAGTTCGTCGCTGGCGCAGAACATGGCGGTCGGGCGGTGCTCCATCGCCAGCCAGGTTTTCGCGGCACGAAGACCGCCGGCAATCGAGAAATCGGCCTGCAGGAACCAGTCCGGATTGACCACCAATCCGCGGGCTTCCAGTTCGCCGATCGCGCCGTTCATGCGCTCTCCGGTCAGCACGTTGTCGCGCGGACCGAGAATGTGCCCGATGCGGACGTGACCCAGGCCGGCCAGGTGCGCGATCGCCTGGGCGGCGCCCGCCCGGTTGTCGACGCGGACGCCGGGCAGGGAGGCGGTCTCGTTCCATTCGCAGGCGTAGATGAGGGGCGGCAGGGCGCGTGTTCCGCCACTATCACCCGGCAAGACCAGCGTGTCGGGCAGGGAGCCATCGAGGGAAATGATCCCGTCGGCGCGTCCGCTGCTGAGATAGTCGACCAACAGGCTGGCGGGAACGTCGGGATGCCTCGTGTCCGCAACAAGCACGCTCAGGCCGGACTTCGCGAGGGTGGCCTCGATGCCCGAGAGGATCTCGGAAAAGAAGGGGTTGCCGAGGTTGGGCACCAGCACCATCGCTGCGCCGGTGCGCCCGCGGCGCAGGTTCTGTGCGGTGAAATTGATGCGGTAGCCGGTGCGGGCCGCCGCTTCCATGACGGCCTGGCGCGTGTCTTCGGCAACCGTATCCGGCCGGTTCAGGGCACGGCTGACCGTCGCGGTCGAAACGCCCGCCACGCGGGCCACATCGGTGATCTTGGCTGAGGCCATGCTTTCAAACGTCTGCCGGGAAACAGCTTTTCGGATCGGTTCTTTTTATCATTGACTCGGAAGAAATTCGGCGTCAACCTTTCATGTAATCGATTTCACAACATTGGGAGTGTTCATGTAATCGATTACATCGGTGGAGGCCGATGGAGAAGGAGAATGGCGCCGGCCGAGGAGATCATCGCCGGCCATTGGATCAAACGGGAGGAACTCATGAAATTCGTCAAGACAATGCTTGCCGGCGCCAGCATGCTCGGCCTTTCCATGGCTGCGGCCCAGGCCGCCGACTGCGAGGTGACGCACTGGTGGACTTCGGGCGGTGAAGCGGCTGCCGTCAGCGAACTCGCCAAGGCCTATGACGCAACGGGCAACCACTGGGTCGACGGTGCGATCGCCGGTTCCGGCAACACCGCGCGACCGATCATGATCAGCCGCATCACCGGCGGCGACCCGATGTGCGCGACGCAGTTCAACCACGGCCGCCAGGCGGAGGAACTGGTCGAGGCCGGGCTGATGCGCGACATCACCGACATCGCGGAAGCGGGCAAGTGGCGCGACGTCATCAACCCGCCGTCCATCCTCGATGCCTGCACGGTGGACGGGAAGGTCTATTGCGCTCCGCTCAACATCCACTCGCAGCAGTGGCTCTGGCTCAGCAACGCTGCCTACGAGAAGGCGGGGATCCCGGTTCCGGCCAACTGGAACGATTTCGTCGAGACAGCGCCCAAGCTGATGGATGCCGGCATCGTGCCGCTGGCGATGGGACAGCAGGGATGGCAGCAGAACCTGGCATTCCAGGTGCTCCTTCTCTCGCTCCTGCCGAACGACGTCTACCTGGAGGTGTTCAAGGACAAGAAGGCGGACGTGGCGGGCGGCGCCGAGGTTGCCAAGGTCTTCCAGGCAGCGAGCACGGCGCGCGACCTGTCGGCCGATTCCAATGTCCAGAACTGGAACGATGCGACCAACATGGTCATCACGGGCAAGGCCGGCGGCCAGATCATGGGCGACTGGGCGCAGGGCGAATTCGCCATCGCCAAGCAGGTGGCCGGCAAGGACTACAGTTGCCTGCCCGGGCTGGGCCTGAAGGACGTCCTGCTGGCTGGCGGCGATGCCTTCTACTTCCCGGTCCTGTCCGATCCGGAAAAGACCAAAGCACAGGGCGACCTGGCGGCCATGCTGCTGCAGCCCGAGGTCCAGGTTGCCTTCAACCTGAAGAAGGGCTCCCTGCCGGTCCGCGGCGACATCGACCTGTCGGCGGCCAACGACTGCATGAAGAAGGGCCTCGAGATCCTCGCCAAGGGGTCGACGGTTCCTGCCGTCAACCAGCTGATCACGTCGGATACGCGCACGCAGATGGAAGACCTCTTCGTGGAGTTCTTCGCCAACAAGGACATGACCCCCGACGCTGCCCAGAAGCGCTTCGCCGACATCATCTCCCAGGCGGAGTGATGCCGCACTGACCGCAAGGCGCCGGCCTGCCCTGGTGCAGGCCGGTGTCCGACAGTCCGTATCCGTTCGAGCGCGAGGGAGGCGACCATGGCAACAGGTCGGCCAAGGCAGCTGTTTCGAAACATCCCGTCGAAGATCGCGGCAATCCCGATGATCCTGACCGCCTCGGTGGTCTTTCTCGGCGGGACACTGTGGACGATTGCCTACAGTTTCACCAATTCCAAGCTGCTGCCGCGATGGAAGCTCGTCGGCCTCGACCAGTACGAGCGGCTCTGGGCCACCAAGCGCTGGATCGTCTCCTTCGAGAACCTGTTCATCTACGGCGTCTGCTCACTCGTCTTCAGCCTGGTGATCGGATTCGTCCTCGCCGCGCTGATGGACCAGAAGATCCGCTTCGAGAACACGTTCCGCACTATCATCCTCTATCCCTTCGCGCTGTCGTTCATCGTGACCGGGCTGGTCTGGCAATGGATCCTCAACCCGGATTTCGGCCTGCAGGGCATCGTGCGCGGGCTCGGCTGGGACAGTTTCAGCTTTGATCCGCTCTATAATCCCGACATCGCCATCTTCGGCATCCTGATTGCCGGGCTGTGGCAGGGAACGGGCCTGGTCATGGTGCTCATGCTGGCCGGTCTTCGCGGCATCGACGAGGACATCTGGAAGGCGGCGCGCGTCGACGGTATCCCGATGTGGAAGACCTATCTCTTCGTCGTCATCCCGATGATGCGGCCGGTGTTCATCACCACGATCGTGCTGATCGCGGCCGGCATCGTGCGCCTCTACGACCTGGTGGTCGCACAGACCGGCGGCGGACCGGGCATCGCCACCGAGATGCCGGCGAAATACGTCTACGACTACATGTTCGGCGGCCAGAATCTGGGCCAGGGCTTCGCGGCATCGACGATGATGCTGCTTTCGGTGCTCGTTGTGCTCATTCCCTGGGCCTACCTGGAATTCGGAGGCAAGAAACGTGTCTGATCCATCGTCTGTCGCCATGGCCGGCGCGGCCGCGGATGCCGTTCGCCCGGTTCTCTCCGGACCCTCGGGCCGCCGCCCGAAACGGGCCATCTCGCCGCGCAACATCGTCATCTACGGGACGCTCGGCCTGATCTCGATCTACTACCTGCTGCCGCTCTACGTGATGGTGGTCACCTCGCTGAAAGGCATGCCCGAGATCCGTCTCGGCAACGTGTTCTCGCCGCCGGTCGAAATCACCTTCCAGCCCTGGGTCAAGGCCTGGGCGGAAGCCTGCACCGGCCTCAACTGCGATGGCCTGTCGCGCGGCTTCTGGAACTCGGTGCGCATCACCGTGCCATCCGTCATCGTCTCGATCGCGATCGCGTCGATCAACGGCTACGCCCTGGCGAACTGGCGGTTCAAGGGCGCCAACTTCTTCTTCTCGGTGCTGATCTTCGGCGCCTTCATTCCCTACCAGGTCATGCTCTACCCGATCGTGATCATGATGCGGGAAATCGGCCTCTACGGTTCGCTCTGGGGCCTCGTCATCGTGCACACGATCTTCGGCATGCCGATCCTGACGCTGCTTTTCCGCAACTATTTCACGTCGCTTCCGGAGGAACTGTTCAAGGCCGCGCGCGTCGACGGGGCCGGGTTCTGGGGCATCTATTTCCGGATCATGGTGCCGATGAGCATGCCGATCTTCGTGGTCGCGATGATCCTGCAGGTCACCGGCATCTGGAACGACTTCCTGTTCGGCGTGATCTACACCAAGCCGGACCTCTACCCGATGACCGTGCAGCTCAACAACATCGTCAATTCGACCCAGGGCGTGAAGGAATACAACGTCAACATGGCCGCGACCATTCTCACCGGGCTGGTGCCGCTGGTCATCTATTTCGTCTCGGGAAAACTGTTCGTGCGCGGCATCGCGGCCGGCGCCGTGAAGGGGTAAGGCACCATGGCATCGGTATCGGTCAAGAATCTCGACCTCGCCTTCGGCAGCGTGAAGGTGCTGCAGGACCTCAACCTCGATATCCAGGAGGGCGAGTTCCTCGTGCTGCTCGGCTCGTCGGGATGCGGCAAGTCGACCCTGCTCAACTGCATCGCGGGCCTGCTGGACATCACCGGGGGGCAGGTCTTCATCAACGACCGCAACGTCACCTGGGAGGAGCCGAAAGACCGCGGCATCGGCATGGTGTTCCAGTCCTACGCGCTCTACCCGCAGATGACGGTGGAAGGAAACCTGTCCTTCGGCCTGAAGAACGCCGGCATGGGCCGGGACGAGATCGCGCGGCGCATCGCGCGGGCTGCCGAAATCCTCCACATCGAGCCGCTGCTCAAACGCAAGCCGGCGCAGCTGTCCGGCGGGCAGCGGCAGCGCGTGGCGATCGGGCGGGCGCTGGTGCGCGACGTCGACGTCTTCCTGTTCGACGAGCCGCTCTCCAACCTGGATGCAAAGCTGCGCGCCGAGCTTCGCGTCGAGATCAAGCGGCTGCATCACCAGCTGAAGAGCACGACGATGATCTATGTCACGCACGACCAGATCGAGGCGCTGACCCTGGCCGACCGGATCGCCATCATGCGCGGCGGCTCGATCCAGCAGCTGGCCGATCCGCTGACGATCTACAACAAGCCGGTCAACAAGTATGTCGCCGGGTTCATCGGGTCGCCGGCGATCAACTTCTTCGAGGGCGACCTCTCCGGCAGTGATGCCCCGCACTTCGGATTCGAGGGCCAGCGCGTGCCGCTGCAGCGCTATGCCTTCGGCACCGGGTCAGCGCGGCCGGAACGCGCCGTTCTCGGCATCCGGCCGGAACACGTGGTCGCCGGCGAAGCCGCCGCGGCGCAAGAGTTCCGCGCCGAGGTCGCTGTCGAGGTGGTGGAACCGATGGGCGCCGACACGCTCGTCTGGTCGCGCCTTGGCGGCAGCGAGTTGCGCTTCCGCGTCGACGGCCATTCAACGCTGCGACCCGGAGACCGGATCCCGATCGGTTTCGACCCGGAACGGGCCTCCCTTTTCGACACGCAGACCGAACTGCGGGTCTGACCCTTTCAGCCCGCCCGCGGGCCACTTCAAGAGGACTACGATGACCATCTCTTTCCAACTCTACAGCGCCCGCAATTTCCAGCCATGGGACGATGTCATCGCGACGCTGTCGGACCTCGGTTACAAGAACGTCGAGGGGTTCGGGGGCAATTACGCTGACGCCCGGGCCTTTCGCGACCTGCTCGACCGGCACGGCATGGCGATGCCGACCGGCCACTTTTTCCCCATCGGCACGTTCGAGGACGGGATCGACGCGACGCTTGCGACCGCCAGGACCCTCGGGATGGAACGCCTGTTCTGCCCGGCGCCGGAAGACGCGTTGCGCGGCCCGGCCAATGCCGCGGACTGGATCGCGCTCGCCCGCCGCCTGGAAGATGCGGCCAAGCGCGTCCAGGACGCGGGTTTCCGGTTCGGATGGCACAATCACCACTGGGAATTCATGACCTGCGCGACCGGCGAAACCCCGATGGCGCTGATCCTGGAACATGCGCCGTCGATCGAATGGGAGGCCGACATCGCCTGGATCGTGCGCGGTGGCGCTGATCCGCTCGACTGGATCGGCCGTCACGGCGACCGCATGACCACGGCCCACGTCAAGGACCTTGCTCCGCAGGGCGAATGCGCCGACGAGGACGGCTGGGCGGACGTCGGCCACGGCGTGCTCGACTGGCCCGCGATCATGGATGCCCTTCGCGGCGCCGGGGTCGATCTCTTCGTGGCCGAGCATGACAATCCCAATGACCTCAAGCGCTTCGCGGGCCGCACGCTGGCGACGCTGCGCGATCTCGGGGAGTGACGGAAATGGCGAAGGAGCTTGGCGTCGGCATCATCGGATGCGGCAACATTTCGGCGGCGTACATGCGGCTTGCCCCGCTGTTCCGCGGAATCGAGGTTCGCGCCTGTGCCGACCTCGACCGACAAGCGGCAGAGGCGCGCGCGAAGGAATTCGGCCTGCGTGCGGAGACGGTGGAGGGGCTGCTTGGCGCCGATGACATCGACATCATCGTCAACCTCACCATTCCGGCAGCGCATTACGCCGTGTCACGGGCGATCCTGGACGCCGGCAAGCACGTCTATTCCGAAAAGCCTTTCGTGCTTTCGCTGGAGGAGGGCAAGGCGCTGGCCGCCCTTGCCGACGCGAAGGGGCTGCGGGTCGGCTCCGCACCCGACACCTTTCTCGGCGGCGCGCACCAGCGTGCGCGTTCGCTGATCGAGAGCGGCGCCATCGGCAAGGTGACGGGCGGCACGGCCCACGTGCTCAGCCACGGCATGGAGCACTGGCATCCCAACCCGGACTTCTTCTTCAAGCCGGGGGCCGGGCCGATGCTGGACCTTGGCCCCTATTACGTGACCAACCTGATCCAGCTTGTCGGTCCGGTGAAGCGGGTCTGCGCGATGACGTCGACGCCCGCACCGGTGCGCACCATCACCTCCGAGCCGCGCAGCGGCGAGACGATCACGGTCGAGACGCCGACCACGATTCACGCGGTCATGGAGTTCGAGAACGGTGCCGTCATCACGCTCGGCACCAGCTGGGACGTCTGGGCACACGGGCACCACAACATGGAACTCTACGGCGAGGGCGGCACGCTTTACGTGCCAGACCCCAATTTCTTCGGCGGCGAACTTCGCATGACACGGCGCGACGAGCCGGTGGACACCCTGCCGGCCTTCGCGCATCCCTTCGCGGTGGAGAATGCAAAGGACGGCCGCGGCCGGCCGATGGCGAACTACCGCACGGCGGGCCTCGCCGACATGGCCCTGGCGATCCTGGAGGGCCGGCCGCACCGCTGTTCGCTGGAACTGGCGCTGCATGCCGTCGACGTGATGACCGCGATCCTGGAATCGGGCGAAAGCGGCCGGTTCATCGAAATCGGGACCCGGTGCGAGCAGCCGGCCCCGCTGGGGATCGATGAGGCCAGTGACCTCATGCGCAAGGCGACGTGAACGGATCCGGCAGGGAAAGGAGTGCGGCATGTACCGCCCGGCACAGGAGCGCTACGAGACGATGGCCTACCGGCGATGCGGCCGGTCCGGCCTGATGCTCCCGGCCATCTCGCTTGGCCTGTGGCACAATTTCGGCCATGACGCGCCGCACGGGACCAAGCGCGCGATCTGCCGCAAGGCCTTCGATCTCGGCGTGACGCATTTCGACCTGGCGAACAACTATGGCCCTCCGCCCGGCGCGGCTGAGGAAGCTTTCGGGGCGATCCTGCGCTCCGACTTCGCCGCCCATCGCGACGAGATGATCATCTCGTCGAAGGCCGGCTACGGCATGTGGCCGGGGCCCTACGGGGAATGGGGCAGCCGGAAATACCTGATCGCCAGTTGTGACCAGAGCCTGAAGCGGCTCGGGGTGGATTACGTCGACATCTTCTATTCGCACCGCTTCGACCCCGACACGCCGCTGGAGGAAACGATGGCGGCGCTCGACCGGATCGTCCGGTCGGGCAGGGCGCTTTACGCGGGTCTCTCGTCCTACAATTCGGCGCAGACCCGTGACGCCGTGGCGATCCTGAAGGAGCTTGGCACGCCCTGTCTCATCCACCAGCCGAGCTACTCGATGATCAACCGGTGGGTGGAGGACGACGGCCTGCTCGACACGCTGGACGATCTCGGCATCGGTTCCATCGTCTTCTCGCCGCTTGCGCAGGGCCTGCTGACCCGCAAGTACATGGACGGAATTCCGCAAGACAGCCGCGCGGCGCAGGGCAAGTCGCTGCGCCCGGAACTGGTCAACCCGCGCAATGCCGCGGCCATTCGCGCGCTTGGTGCCGTAGCGGAAAGCCGGGGCCAGTCCCTGGCGCAGATGGCGATCGCCTGGGTGCTGCGCGGCGGGCGCGTGACCAGCGCCCTTGTCGGGGCTAGCCGGCCCGAGCAGGTCGAGGACGTGGCCGCGGCGCTGTCCGGGCTGGATTTCTCGCCGGAGGAACTGACGGAAATCGACCGGCACGCCAGCTCGGTGGACCTGACCGTGCCGCAGGCCGGGAACGCGGAGGCATCGCGGCGATGATCCGCAAGACACGATCGATTGACACATGCGCCGATGCGCGAAATCCGAGGAGGCAAGACCCGTGGCAAAGACGATGAGAGGGGCCGGAATTTTCCTGGCGCAGTTCGCCGGTGACGAGGCACCGTTCAACTCGCTGCCATCGATCGCCCGGTGGGCGGCGGACCTGGGCTACGAGGGCATCCAGATCCCGACCTGGGACGGCCGCCTGTTCGACCTGAAGAAGGCTGCCGAATCCAAGGACTATGCCGACGAGATCAATGGCATCGCGGCGGATGCAGGCGTGGCCGTCACCGAGTTGTCGACGCACCTGCAGGGGCAGCTCGTCGCGGTGCACCCGGCCTACGATGCGCAGTTCGATGCCTTCGCGCCAAGCGAGGTTCACGGCAATCCGGCGGCCCGCCAGTCCTGGGCGGTCGACCAGGTCAGGCTGGCGGCCCGGGCTTCGCGCAACATGGGGCTCGATGTCACCGTTTCCTTCACCGGGGCGCTGGCCTTTCCTTACCTCTACCCGTGGCCGCAGCGGCCGGCCGGCCTCGTCGAGGAAGCCTTCGACGAACTCGCCAGCCGCTGGCGGCCGATTCTCGACGTCTACGAGGATCAGGGCGTCGACATCGGCTACGAGATCCACCCGGGCGAGGACGTGTTCGACGGTGTCACCTTCGAGATGTTCCTGGAGCGTCTTGGCGGGCACCGGCGCTGCACGATCAACTACGATCCGTCGCACTTCGTCCTGCAGCAGCTCGACTACCTCGACTTCATCGACATCTACCACGAGCGGATATCCGCCTTCCACGTCAAGGATGCCGAGTTCAACCCGACCGGGCGGCAGGGCGTCTACTCGGGATACCAGAACTGGATCGACCGGGCCGGCCGCTTCCGCTCGCTCGGCGACGGGCAGGTGGATTTCGCCGGGATATTCTCGCGGCTGGCCAAGTACGACTATGACAGCTGGGCGGTGCTGGAGTGGGAGTGCTGCCTGAAGCATCCGGAGGACGGTGCGGCGGAAGGGGCGCCCTTCATCAGGGATCACATCATCCGCGTCACCGAGACGGCGTTCGACGATTTCGCCGGCGGCTCGACGGACCGCGCGGCGATCCGCAAGATGATGGGCATCGGCTAGGAGGCGGTCATGGTGCAATCCTCGCAAGGCGGGCCGCAGCGGGCGCCGGTCCGGCTCGGCATGGTGGGCGGCGGCCAGGGTGCCTTCATCGGCGCGGTCCACCGCATGGCCGCGCGGCTCGATGGCCATTTCCAGCTTGCCGCCGGGGCTCTGTCGTCGGACCCGGAAAGGGCGCTGGCCTCGGGGGCCGAACTCGGCCTGGCGCCGGACCGTTGTTACGGCTCCTTCGAGGCGATGGCACGGCGCGAGCGGCGGCTGAAGGACGGCATCGAGGCTGTCGCGATCGTCACGCCGAACCACATGCATTTCCCCGTCGCCCGGGCATTTCTCAAGGCCGGAATCCATGTCATCTGCGACAAGCCGCTGACATCGACGCTTGGCGATGCCCGCAAGCTGGCAAGACTCGCGGAGGATACGGGCAGGCTGTTCGTGCTTACCCACAATTATACCGGCTACCCGATGGTGCGGCAGGCGCGCGCGATGATCGAAGCCGGGGATCTCGGGACCATCCGGGTCGTGCAGGTGGAATATCCGCAGGACTGGCTGGCCGATCCGATCGAGGAAACCGGCCAGAAGCAGGCAAGCTGGCGCACCGACCCTGCGCGGTCCGGCGCGGGAGGCTGCGTCGGCGACATCGGCACCCATGCCTGGAACCTGGTGTCCTTCGTGACCGGACTCGAAACGGAGACGGTCTCGGCCGATCTCGACAGCTTCGTTCCCGGCCGGCGGCTGGATGACAATGCCCACGTCATGCTGCGGTTCGCGCCGCGCGGCGACGGGCCACCGGCCAAGGGCATGCTGTGGGCAAGCCAGGTTTCTCCGGGGAACGAGAACGGGTTGAAGCTCCGCGTCTATGGCACGAAGGCGGGGCTGGAGTGGGCCCAGGAAGAGCCGAATGCCATGTGGTTTTCACCGCTGGGCGAGCCAAGACGGCTGCTGACGCGCGGCGGTGCGGGCGCCAACGATGCCGCGGCCCGCGTGACGCGCATCCCCGGCGGCCACCCGGAGGGCTACCTGGAGGCTTTCGCCACGCTCTACACCGAGGCCGCATCGGCCATCCGGGCAATGCGCGGCGGCGGCGGCCTGCCCGCCGACAGCCTGCTCCCCGGTGTGCGCGACGGACTCGACGGCATGCGGTTCATCGAGGCCTGTGTACGCTCATCGCGTGCGAATGGCCGCTGGACCCGGCTGCCCTAGGCGTTCGTCCACCCTTGCCTGAAGCGGCGGGGCATGGAATTGACGATGGCGGCACCGGTCGCCATCCTCTCCGCCGTCTCGTCCTCTCCGGTTCCCGCCGCCAAACGGGCGGCGTCGCTAGGCTTCGGCCTGCCGCTGCCACCAAGGAAATGAAAGCATGACTGCACCCAGCGCGCCCATGCAGCCCGGCGCGGCGTTTCCCGCCAGCCGTCTTGCCGTCTCGGGCCTGTTCCTGCTGAACGGCTACGTGATGGGCAACTGGGCGCCGAAGATCCCGGAATTTGCCGCCCGGCTCGGTCTGGACGAAGGGGCGCTCGGCGTTTTCATCCTTGTTTTCGGGATCGGCTCTATGGTGGCCATGCCCGTTGCCGGTGCCCTGATGGCGCGCCTTGGCAGCCGCCCCCTCGTCCGCCCGCTGGCTCTGGCCACCGCCTTCGCCATGCTGGCGGTTTCCCTGGCCCCGACACCGGCTGTCGCCGCGGTCGTGGTCTTCTTCCTGGGCATGGCGGTCGGCGGCATGGACGTGACCATGAATGCCAACGCGGTGGCGGTCGAGCGGTCGATGGGGCGATCGATCATGTCGTCGTGCCACGGGTTCTGGTCGCTCGGCGCGCTGGCCGGTTCCTTTTCCGGCGGCTGGCTGATCGCCTCGCTCGGCGTGCTTGGCCATTCCCTGCTGGTCACCGCGGCCGGCGCCGCCGTTCTCGCCGCGATCTGGCGTTCCGTGATGGCCGACGCGCCCGGCCGGGAAACGGAGGGGCATTCCCGGCGGCTGCCATTGTCGCCGCTGCCGTGGCTGGTCGGCCTGATGGCCCTGTTTTCGATGATTCCGGAAGGCGCGATCCTGGACTGGGCGGCCTTCTACCTGCGGCAGGAGCGCGGCGCGTCGCTGACGCAGTCGGGCTTCGCGTTCGGCGCTTTTTCGACCACGATGGCGCTGATGCGCTTTGCCGGCGACGGCGTTCGCGACCGGATCGGCGCGGTGACGACGCTCAGGCTCTGCACCCTGCTGGCGATGGCCGGCATGGTGCTGGCCGGCCTGTCCATGACGCCGGGCCTGGTCATCGCCGGGTTCGCCATTTGCGGGATCGGCATTTCCAACATGGTGCCGATCGCCTTTTCGGCGGCCGGAAACCTGCCCGGCTTCGCCCCCGGCGTCGCACTGTCGGTGGTCACCTTCATGGGCTATTCCGGTATTCTCTTCGCTCCAGCGATCATCGGTTCGGTCGCGGAGCACACCGGGTTTGCCGCGGTGTTCCTGGCGCTGCCGGTTCTGTTTGCCGTGGTCCTCCTGCTGTCGCCGCTGGCCACCCACGCCGACCAGGCCTGACGGCACTGCGGAGGCGGAACGGATCAGCCGGTCCTGGCGGTTGACGGGATCCGTGCTGACAGGGTGTGCCAGGCGACCAGTCCGAGGGCAGCGATGATGGCCGGGACGGCGATGGCGGGATCGCGCATCAGGATGAGCACGGCAATGGCAAGACGCAGGACCGTTTCCACGGAACCGATCCGCCTGCGGTCGAAACGGGTCAGCGCGCTTGCCATGAGATAGAGCGCGAGGGCGAGCCGGACGAGGATCCAGGCGAGGGCCAGCCAGTCGATGCCGGGGCCGTAGCCGTCGATGAACTGCACGGCGGACCCGGCGGCCGGGTCGAGCTTCGCGGCATCGATGAGCAGCAATTCCGGGTAGAAGGCGAAAACGAAGGGCAGGACGAACATGACGATGCCGGACCTGACGGCGGAGAAGCCGGTGGCCATGGGATCGGCCTTGGTGATGGATGCGGCGGCAAAGGCGGCAACGGCGACAGGCGGCGTGATGGCCGATGCGACGGCGAAGAAGAAGATGAACATGTGGGCGGTGAAATTGGCGATGCCGAGGCCGATGATCATCGGACCCATCAGCAGCGCGACGTTGATGTAGGCGGGCACCGTCGGCATGCCCATGCCGAGGAAGATGGCCAGCATCATGGTGACGACCAGCGCCAGGAAGAGGAAGATGCCGCCCGACTGCAGTTCCGGGGCGAACGTGCGCAGCAGGCCGAGCATGTCGCGGGCAATGAAGCCGGACAGGCCTGTGAAGTTGAGGCAGAAGTCGATTACCGAGACGGCGAGGAACATCAGGTAGAGGGTGGAGATCAGGATGCCGGCATCGGCGAGCGCCGAGAACAGGCGCGATGGCCGGGCGCGGAATTCGTGGTCCAGGAACAGCAGAACGCAGAGCAGGGCCGTCGCCCACCAGCCGGCCGATCCGGCGTCACCGGCGGAATTCTGGATCAGCTGGAAAAGCCAGGGCAGCGAGGTGACCGTGCAGGTGCCGCCCTCGAAACTGCGCTCGGCGCCGAACAGGCCGGCGATCGGGCCGCAGCCGACCGCTTCCTTGGGGACCATGAGCAGGGCAATGATGAGCAGGATCGGCAACGCGATCATCAGCAGGTGAATCCAGTCGTCACGGGTCAGGCGCATGTCCTCGGTTGCCTCGCCGACGGCCTCGATGCCCTGCTTTCGGGCCTGGAAGACGACGGCGAGAAACAGGCAGCCGAAATAGGCCAGCGAGGGGATGATGGCGGCGATGACAACGTCCCGGTAGGGAACGATGGTCATGGCCGAGAGGACGAAGGCGGCGACACCCATGACGGGCGGCATGATCTGGCCGCCGGACGAGGCGGCGGCCTCGATGCCGCCGGCGAAGGTGCGGGAGAAGCCGCGCCGGATCATCATCGGGATGGTCAGGACGCCGGTGGACAGGACGTTGACGACGGGCCCGCCGGAAATGGTGCCGAACAGGGCAGAGGACACGATGGCCGCATGGGCCGGCCCGCCGCGCAGGCGCCGGGTCTGCAGGAAGGCGATCTTGATCAGCGAGCGTCCGCCCGCGCTGATGCCGAAGAGCGATCCGAGCACGATGTAGGGAAAGACGGTGTTGAGCAGGATGCCCATGAAACGGCCGAGCAGGCCCTGGCTGTTGTTGACCAGGATGTCCTGGACATTCGGCCGCCCGTCGAGCAGCATTCGCGGTTCGCCGCCGAGCTTGGTGATCAGGTACTTGTTCATGCCGTCGGCGCCGAAAGCATACCAGACAAAGACGGTGATCACGGTATAGGCGGCAATGGCGATGGCGACGGCAACCAGCGGAAAGCCCCAGACCTTCACGTTGTAGGCCAGGAAAATGGCGATCGAGACGCCGACGACGGCGAAGATCCAGACGCCGAGCGTGTTGACGCAGGACGGATCGTCCACGGTCGCGGCGGCGGGCAGGCCATAGAGTTCTGACAGTTCCTTCTGCTCGGCCAGGGCCTTGGCGATCAGCGCCTGGCGGTCGCCGGTCAACTGGTCGACCATGCAGACCGCGTCGATCTCGACCAGGTAGGAGACCGCGATGACGACGGCGGCGGTGACAAGCGCGATATCCATGGCCAGGGCGAGCCGCCGCCGGGCGGGCGAAGCGTCGCCCTGGGAGACCGTGCGCCAGAAGCTGTGGGCCAGGGCGACGATCGTCATCATGAGCACGAAGGCCAGCGGGTAGAGCCATTCGTAGGGGAACTTGCGGATGGTGAAGGACTGCGAGCCGGCGATCTCCTGCGCCAGGTCATCCAGCCCCGGGATGGAGGGGATGGTATTGAGCATGCCGATGAACACGAGCAGCAGGCCAAGGACCGAGGCGAAGCTCAGGCCCCGGTCGTCGCCACTGGCCGAAACCTCCGTGGGGTCGGCGGGAACGGCAGGGCGTGATGCCTCATTCGTCTCGGTCATGGCAGTCTCCATTGGTCA
The DNA here is from genome assembly GCF_002727065.1 of Zhengella mangrovi. Classification (GTDB taxonomy): domain Bacteria; phylum Pseudomonadota; class Alphaproteobacteria; order Rhizobiales; family Rhizobiaceae; genus Zhengella; species Zhengella mangrovi. Next base: position 15,442 of record NZ_PDVP01000008.1, read on the forward strand.
CGGGCAGGAACGGCGCCATGCACGGTCCGGCACATGGCGCTCCCGGGCCGCCGGTCAGCCGTTCACGGGCTGCCCGGCAGCCGCGCCGGTCAGCGGGCGCAGTCGGGGATGGTGTACCCGGCCTCTTCCCAGGCCTCGATGGCGCCGGGGTGATACTTGACGCCGGCGGCGCAAAAGCCTGAAGCCTTGCCGTCGAGATTGGCGAGGCCGACATTGCCCATGTAGGGCGCCTTGGTCTTCAGCTCGGGCAGCGCGTCGATGTAGGCCTTGACGATCCGCTTGACGAGATCCTTGTCCATGTCCTTGTTGACGGTATCGGCGAAGGCGGAGCCCATGCCGCGGAACACGCCATCCTCGGAAATCAGGTTCACGCCCTGGTCGGCGCCGTATCCCATCTCCTCGGCCTTGACCTCGTAGGGCGTATTGCCGGGCGCGCTGAGAAGCTTCTGGAATGCGTCGCTCTCGTAGGTCGCCTTGGGCACGGACAGGAGATTGACCTTGCCGGCGGCCAGCGCCGTGGTGATGCGGTCGGACGGGAAAGTGAGCGGAACGGCGAAACCCTGCGCCGAGCCGTCGACAAGAATGCCGGGAAGCTGGCCCCAGTTGGCCTGCATGCCCTTGTAGTCTTCGCCGTCCTTGAAGCCGGTGGCACCCTGGATGAGCAGGCGTGCGCTGACGAGGGCGGCGCCGCGCGGCGGCCCGTTGAAGATGGTCTTGCCCTTGATGTCGTCCCACTTGGCGATGCCCGTGCTCTGGTGGGCAAACAGGCCGTAGGCGCCCGAGTTGTAGGGATAGAGAACCCGGAGGTTCGCGGCGAGGTCCTTGCCCTTCTCGCCCTGGGCGGCATAGGGGCCGGCACCGCGGCGCAGCAGGAAGTGCAGGATCAGGGGCGTGGAGGCGATGTCGGCCTTGCCCTCGGCAACGTTGACGATGGTGTTGGTCGCCGTCTGGCCTTCCTGGACCTGCAGGTTGGCGATGCCGGCGCGGGCCAGGATATCGGCCATGTGGACGATGGAGAGGTGCGGCGAGTTGCCGGGGCTGGACGTTTCCGCCGTCAGGTTTACCGGTTCGGCCATGGCCGCGCCTGAACCGGCCACGAGGGCGGTCGCCGCCACCATTGCCGCCAGGGCGCGTCGTGTGATCTTGAGCATGGGTCTCCTCCGTTTGCTGTTCTGGCGAGCGGGCTGTTCCTCCCGGCTCACTCGCCTGCCTTTCTGAAAAGCGTCCGCCTGTCGGGCGCCTTGCGGCCGACGTAGTGGATGGTGATTTCCGGGGCGACATCGCTTTCATCGACGATGCCGATCAGCACGCCCTTGCCGCCGACCTTGGTGCGCGCGGCAATCAACTGCTGGCGGGACATGGTCGTGCGCTGCGACGGCCGTCTCGCCCAGGCGAACAGGGCCTCGTAGAGCCTGTCGATCTCGCCCTGGTGCGCATCGCTTTCGCCCAGGTCGACCAGTTCCTGCGGGTCGCTGGCCAGGTCGTAGAGCATGGGCCGGTAGCCGCCTTCGAAGTGGATGAGTTTCCAGTTCCGGTCCGCGATCATGAACATGCGGGCATCGGCGGGATCGAGTTCCAGGCGAGCGGCAAGCGGGCTGGCCGAATAGTCGTATTCGCAGATCACGTGGTCGCGCGGGGCCGCGTCCTGCCGGCCATGGAGTCGCGGCAGCAGCGAGCGGCCTTCGAGGACGTGATCGACGGACGCGGTGTCGCCGCCGGCGACATCGAGGAAGGTCGGCAGGAGATCGATGCACTCGACGAGATCATCGCAAACGGTGCCGCGCGTGGCGTCGGCCTCTGCCGACGGATCATAGACGATCAGCGGTACCTTGACCGAGGCGTCCTGGAAGAAGGTCTTCTCGCCAAGCCAGTGGTCGCCGAGGAAATCGCCGTGGTCCGAGGTCACAACGATCATCGTGTCGTCCATGCGGCCGGTCTTCTCCAGCCAGCCGAACAGCACGCCCATCTGGTCGTCGCATTGCTTGATCAGGCCCATGTAGGCCTTCATCACCTTTTCGCGGATGTCGTCGCGCGACATGGCGCGGCCGATCGGGGCATTCATGAAGCCCTTGAAGACCGGGTGGGCGTTGTCGAACTCGGCCTGGCTTCGCACCGGGGGCAGGAAGTGCTCGGGCCCGTACATGTCGTGGTAGGGGGCGGGCACGATATAAGGCCAGTGCGGCTTGATGAAGGAGAGATGGCAGCACCAGGGCCGGTCGCCCTGCGCCTCGATGAACTCCATGCCGCGGCGGGTGAGGTAGGGCGTCTCGCTGTCTTCCTCGGCGATGTTGGCGGGCTGGTCGGCGTTCTTGAGGAACCAGCCGGAGAGCACGTTGCCGTCGTCGTCGACGCCGGAATTGGCATAGTCGTGCCAGGGGTTGTCGCTGTCGTAGCCCTTCGACCGCAGATACTCGTTGTACCGGAGCGCACCGCCCTCGTCGTAGAAGCCGTCCGGACCCTGAGGGCGCATGCCGTCGTCGCGCTCGAAGATGTCGAAGCCGCATTCGGCGACCCGCGCGCCGATGACGCTGTCGGGTTCCAGCCCGAGACGGCGCATGCCCTCGGCATCGGCCGCCATGTGGGTCTTGCCGACCAGCCAGCAGCCCATGCCGGCGTCACGCAGGTAGTCGCCCATGGTGCGTTCGCCGACCTTCAGCGGCACGTTGTTCCATGTGGCGCCGTGGCTGTGGACGTAGCGGCCGGTATAGGTCGACATGCGCGACGGACCGCACAGTGGCGACTGGATGTAGGCACGGTCGAAGCGAACGCCGCGGGCGGCAAGACGGTCGATGTTCGGCGTGTGAAGATGCGGATGGCCATAACAGGACAGGTAATCCCAGCGAAGCTGGTCAAACATGATGAAAAGGATGTTCCTGGCTTTGCGCATCATCGTCCCGCTATCGGCATCCGGCAGGTCAGGGCCGGCCTCGGTTGTTCGGGAGGAAACTGGCAAAAGGTCAACGCCTTGCGCGATCATGCCGCGCAACGGGCTTGCCGAATGGCGTCCTCCCAAACGGCCATCCGGTCACTGCCGCCGGACGATAGCCAGACGCGACTGTTTTGAGAAATAACGATCCAGTTCGCCCTATAGCGGAAATGTTATAGGGTGGCGTAGGCTTTCGCGGCATCGCGGACGAAGTCGCTCATCTGGGAGGCCGCCGGTGAAAGGCCGCGGCCGGCGATGAAGGACATGCCGACGGAGCTGACCAGTTCGTCGCCGGTGACGGGCAGGCGGACGAGGCGGCCGTCGGCGAGTTCCTGCCGGATCGCGCCGACCGGCAGGCAGGCCACGGCATCGCTGCCGGCGAGGTAGGTCCGGGTGAATTCGAAGGACACGGTCTCTATCTTGTTGCGGAACTGCGCCAGTCCGCGCGCGACGGTGAAGCGGTCCATTTCGGTGCGGATGATGGTGTTCGGCAGCGGCACGATCACCAGGTGACGGTCGATGTCGTCGAGCGAGACGTGCGCCTCGTCCAGCAGCGCGTGCTCCTTTCTCACCACGAAGGCCAGTGTCTCGGAGTAAAGATGCTCGAAGCTGATGCCGCTCATGTGGTCGAGCGACAGGAGGCGGCCGACCAGGAAATCGATCTCACCGTGCCGGAGGCGCTCCACCAGTTCCGAGACATTGGCCCAATGGATGCGGACATCGACATCGGAGGCGGTCTCCTTGAAGCGGGAAACCGCGCGGGGGACCAGCGTGCGCGCCACGTTGGGGAGCATGCCGACGGACACGGTGCGGGCTTCGGCGATACCGCAGGCCTCGCTGATGCCGCGCTCGATCTGCGCCATGCCGGTGGCGACGTGCCGGCGGAAGGTTTCGCCGGCACGGCTGAGGACAAGGCCTTGGCCGGTGCGCTCGAACAGCGACTGGCCCAGTTCGGTCTCCAGTTCGCGCAGCGTGCGCGACAGGGCCGGCTGAACGGTATTGAGCGCGGCGGCGGCGCGCGTCATGGACCCAAGCTCGGCCAGGGCGAGGAAGCAGCGGATATGGCGCAGGCGGATGCGGTTGGTGGTTTTCATCCCAGCCAGATGACCCGGTTCACCGGCGGCGGTCAATTTCGTTTTCGTCCGCGGCGGTCAGTGCGGCCAGTTCACCGAGCGTTACGGGCTTGAGCGGCGGACGGATGCGGAAATAGCCGGTCTCCTCCGGCGTCCGGCCATTTTCCCGTGCCAGGATGGCGCTGACGGTGAGGCCGCAGGAGCGGCCCTGGCAGGGTCCCATGCCGACGCGCCCGAATGCCTTTGCCTGGTTGGGGCCGAGGCAGCCCAAGCGGGCAAAGCCGCGGATGGCGCCGGCCGTCACTTCCTCGCAGCGGCAGATGATGGTGTCATCGGCCGGCAGCAGCGCTTCCGCGAAGGGCGGGTAGGCCGCGTCGATGAAGGCTCGCGGCGCGCGTTCCCGCGCCAGCGCGTGGCGCAGCGGCCGCGTGGCGGCGGCCAGGGCCGTGTCGTCGATAGCGCCAAGATCGCGGGCAATGGCAAGTGCCGCCACCCTGCCGGCCAGTTCGGCGGCCTTCGCCCCGCCGATGCCGGCGCCATCGCCAGCGGCAAAGACCGTCCGCAGGCTGGTGCGGCCATCTGCATCGGTGACCGGTTCGAAGGCGTGCTGCCCGGCGTTCCAGCGATGCTCCACACCGATTGCACGGGACGCCTGGGTGTTCGGCACGACGCCGTGATGCAGGTAGACGGTGTCACAAGTGACGCGGTGCCGCCGGCCGCCGCTTTGGAAGCAGACGGCCTCGGCGCGGCCGGTTCCCTCAATGGCGATCGAGCGCGCGGCCCGGTGACGCGGTACACCGGCGCGGCGCAGTTCTGCGAGGAGCCCGATACCCTTGAGCATCAGCCGCCAGCCGCGCAGGGCGCCGGACCCATGGCGGAACGCGGCGGAGAGGTCGCGCGGCGTCTGCGTCTCGACCAGTGCGCGAGGCGGGCTGCCAGCGCGCGCCATCTGCGCGGCGACCAGGTAGAGGAGGGGCCCCGCGCCGACGAGCACGGCATTGCCGGAGACGATGCCGGACTGCTTGAGCAGGATCTGTCCGGCACCGGCGGTCATGACACCGTGCAGGGTCCAGCCGGGCAGGGGCATGGGCCGTTCGAGCGCGCCGGTTGCGAGCAGGAGGCGACGGCCCGCCGCCTGCCTCACCCGGCCTTCGGCGGTCCAGGCAACGCGGGTGCCGTTCTCGATGGACCAGACGGTCGCGCCGGGGACACGGGTGATCCGGTCGCCATCGAGACCGCGGGCGAGAGGCAGGCCGGCGGTATAGTCCTCGCCCAGAAGTGCGCCGCGCACGGGTGCGACGCGCTCGACGTCGCGGTAGATCTGGCCACCGGGCCGGGGCTGCTCGTCGAGGAGGAGAACCGACAGGCCGGCGTCCGCGGCGGTGCGCGCGGCCGCCATGCCCGCCGGACCGGCGCCGATGATGACGAGATCCGCGGCGGTCATTCGCGGTTCTCCACGCGAGGCATCGCGACGGCCATCCCCTCGGCGGCCTCGATCATGCAGGCCTGCCGGTTGACGCCGTCGATCTCGACGAGACAATCGAAACAGGCGCCCATCATGCAGAAGGGGCCGCGTGGCGCAGCGGAGACCGGCGTATGGCGGAAGGGCATGATCCCCGCCACCAGCAGCGCGGCTGCCAGGTTGCCCGCCGGCACCACCAGATCGCGGCCCTGCCAGCGGATCGTGACACGCTGGGCTGCGGGATCGAGCTCACGAAACGGCGAAACGGTCTTCACGGAACACCTCCAGGTCGGGCGCTTCGGCCGTGTCCTCCAGCCAGTCGGGCAGGAAACGGGCATGGGCGGCGGCCAGCGTTATGCCGCTGTGGCAGGTCACGAGGCTCGCGCCGGGCATGGTCGGGCTCTTCTGGTAGATCGGCAGGCCATCGGGCGACATGATGCGCAGGGCAGCCCAGCTGCGGACCAGTTGCGCCCGCTCGAGCGCCGGGAAGACAGCAACCGCGCGGGCGGCGATGGCAGCGGCGGTTTCAAGCGTCACGCCATCGTCAAAGCCGACCTCCTCGTTGCTGTCGCCGATCTGGACGCCGCCCTCGTCGACCTGCCGGATGATCCCGGACGGGCGATTCATCAGTTTCGGCAGCTTCTCGGTGACCAGGACCTGCCCGCGCTGCGGGCGGACGGGGGCGAGGAAGCCGAGCTTCGGCCCGAGCGTCATGGCGCCGAGACCGGCGCTCAGGACCACCCTGGCAGCGCGGACCGTGCCGCCATCGGCAAGGGTGAGCGTGAATCCGTCCCCATGGACGACGTCGATCACCTCGACCCCGGTGCGAACCTCGCCGCCGAGACGGCGCACGTCACCGGCAAGGGCGCGCAGCAGGCGCAGCGGGTTCACGTGGCCGTCTCCGTGGTGAAGGATGGCACCGGCGACCCTCGGGCCGATGTTCGGTTCCTCGCGCTTCAGGGCATTGTGCCCGAGCACCTCGAAGGGATAGTCGCCACCGAGCGCGGCCTTGAGCCCTTCGTATTGCGCGACGCGGCGCTCCAGCGCAGCCTCGTCGAGATGGTAGTCGAAGCCGCCGGCCTGGTTCAGGCCGAGGGGCATGCCGGTGGCATCGGCCAGCTCGGCGGCGAAGCCGGCCCATGCGGCGGCCGAGTTCCGGGTCCAGCGGGCATAGGCAGGCTCGTTCAGGCCCTTCGACTGGACCCAGATGAGCCCGAAGTTGCCGCGGCTGGCACGATAGGTCCGGTCACCGCCATCCAGCACGAGGACCCGAAAGCCGCGCTTGAGCAGGCCCCACGCGACCGACAGGCCAACGACCCCGCCGCCGATAATGGCATAATCCGGTTGCACGCCCTGTTTCTCTCGGCAACGAAAACGTCCGGCCCGGTCTCGTCTTGCCCGGCCTGCCGGTACTCCTTGGCCGCCCGTGCCGTCTTGTCAAGCGCCGGGGCGCCCCGGCGAGTTGACAGGGCGCGGGATCGGTATAAGTCAGCGACGGGAGACCCACGCCTCACGCCGCGGACCCGACCGCCGGCCCGATCTCGAACGGAACATTCCAGATGCATCCCCATATCCTGACGCTGAGCTGCGACGACAAGCCCGGCATCGTTGCCGCCGTGACCACCGAACTGGCCGCCATCGGCGCCAACATCGCCGAGAGCAACCAGTTCTGGGACCGCGAGTCCAACCGCTTTTTCCTGCGCATCGCGATGGATGTGCCGGACGGCCACAACCGTGACGGCATCGAGAAGGCACTGAAGCCGGTTTCCGACCGGTTCGACATGCGCCTTTCGGTGACCGATGCGAAGGCCCGGCCGAAGATCATCATCATGGTCTCGAAGTTCGACCATGCGATGCTGCACCTGCTCTACCAGATCCGGGTCGGCTGGCTGGATGCCGAGGTGGTGGCGATCGTCTCCAACCACGAGGCCAGCCGGGCCACCGCCGAGGCCGAGGCCATTCCCTACCATTGCTGGCCGGTGAACAAGGACAACAAGGGCGAGCAGGAAGAAAAGCTGCTGGCACTGGTGCGCGAGACGGGCGCCGACCTCGTGGTGCTGGCGCGCTACATGCAAGTGCTGTCCGACACGCTGGCCAAGCGGCTCTACGGCAAGGTCATCAACATTCACCATTCCTTCCTGCCGTCCTTCAAGGGCGCCCGTCCGTACCACCAGGCCCATGCGCGCGGCGTGAAGCTGATCGGTGCGACGGCCCATTTCGTGACGCCGGACCTCGACGAGGGGCCGATCATCGAGCAGGAAACCGAGCGGGTGACGCATGCCATGAGCGCGGACGATTTCGTGGCCGTCGGCCGCGACATCGAGAGCCGGGTGCTGGCGCGCGCGGTCAAGCTGCACCTGGAGCGCCGGGTGATGCGGAACGGAAACCGCACGGTGGTCTTCGGCTGACGCCGGTGCCCGACGCCGGAGATTGACCGGGGGGGCGCTGCTGCGCTACGAGTTTTCGCGTTCTCAGGGCGGGGTGAAATTCCCCACCGGCGGTATAGCCCGCGAGCGCTTCCGGCGACGGAAGGTCAGCAGATCCGGTGTAATTCCGGAGCCGACGGTCACAGTCCGGATGGAAGAGAACCGCGGATGGCAGGCCCTTCGGGGCCGGCCGGTCCATGGTCATGCTCTGGGACCTGATGCAACGTTCAACGCAAGGGTTCCGCAATGTCACAGATTTCCCCCTCTCCCCGTATCGCCTTCATCAAGGCCCGCTGGCACGCCGACATCGTCGACCGCGCACACGAGGGCTTCATCGACGTCGCTGCCCGGCTGATGCCCGGCGCGACCGTCGATGCCTTCGACGTGCCGGGCGCGTTCGAAATGCCGCTGCTGGCGCGCAAGCTGGCCGAGACCGGCCGCTTCGACGCCGTGGTCGCCGCTGCCTTCGTGGTCGATGGCGGCATCTACCGGCACGATTTCGTGGCTTCCGCCGTGGTGGACGGCCTGATGCGCGCACAGATGGATACCGGCGTGCCGGTCTTCTCGGTGTCGCTCACGCCGCACAACTACCAGCCGGTCGAGGCGATGACCGCCTTCTTCCGCGATCATTTCGTCGGCAAGGGCGCCGAGGCGGCCGACGCCGTGGCGCAGGTACTGGCCCTGGACGGCCGCCTGGCGGCCGAGAGCCTGGCGCGCTCGGCCTGACGTCGCGGGAGAACGGAGTGAAAGTCGCATGCCGTGGGCGTGCGGCTTTTGCATTCGCCGGCGGCCGCGAGTTCATCCGGATTGAAAAAAATTTCAATCGACGCAAAAAAAATCACAAACACGGCCCATCTTGCGGTATAGGGAAAGCGAGGGAGACCGGCGCGGCTTTCCGGCGGGTGCGGAAGGCGGGAGCGACACATGACCGGTCGCCGCGACGCTTGGCCGGAGGAGCGGCCTCACCGGCCGCGGCACGCCTGAGGGAGTTCAGCATGGGTGACAGTTCGCAGATGATCGACCTGTTCGTGATCGGTGGCGGGATCAACGGGGCCGGCATTGCCCGTGATGCTGCCGGACGTGGCCTGTCGGTCGTTCTTTGCGAGAAGGACGACCTGGCGCAGGGAACCTCGTCGCGATCGGGCAAGCTGGTCCATGGCGGCTTGCGCTACCTCGAATATTACGAGTTCAGGCTGGTTCGCGAGGCGCTGATCGAGCGCGAGGTGCTGATGAACGCGGCGCCGCACATCATCTGGCCGATGCGTTTCGTGCTGCCGCACAGTCCGCAGGACCGCCCCGCCTGGCTGGTTCGCCTGGGCCTGTTTCTCTACGACCATCTCGGCGGGCGCAAGAAACTGCCGGGAACGCGAACGCTTGATCTTCGCCGCGACCCGGAAGGCGCGCCGCTGCTCGACCAGTTCACCAAGGGGTTCGAGTATTCGGACTGCTGGGTGGACGACGCGCGGCTCGTGGTCCTCAACGCGCTCGATGCCGCCGAACGCGGCGCCGAGGTACTGACGCGGACGGCGGCGACCTCGGTACGCCGCGAGGACGGCGCGTGGAGTGTGACGACCCGCAACGAGACGAGCGGCGAAACCCGGAATTTCCGGGCGCGGTGCATCGTCAACGCGGCCGGGCCGTGGGTGATGGACGTCATCGGCCGTGTCGCTGGTGCGAATTCCAGCCGCAACGTGCGCCTCGTCAAGGGCAGCCACATCATCGTGCCGAAGTTCTGGAAAGGCTCGAATGCCTATCTCGTCCAGAACACCGACAAGCGCGTCATCTTCATCAATCCCTACGAGGGCGACAAGGCCCTGATCGGCACGACGGACATCGCCTATGACGGCGAGCCGGAAAACGTGACGGCCGACGAGAACGAGATCGATTACCTGATCGCCGCGGTCAACCGCTATTTCAAGGAGAAGCTGACGCGCGCGGACGTGCTGCATTCCTTCTCCGGCGTGCGGCCGCTGTTCGATGACGGCAAGGGCAACCCGTCTGCCGTGACGCGGGACTACGTCTTCGACCTCGACGAGACCGGCGGCGCACCCCTGCTCAACATCTTCGGCGGCAAGATCACGACGTTCCGGGAACTGGCCGAGCGGGGCATGGCGAAACTCAAGACCGTCTTCCCGCAGATGGGCGGTGACTGGACCGAGCACGCGACGCTGCCCGGCGGCGACATGGCGAACGCGGATTTCGAGAGTTTCGTCAACGGCCTGCGTCAGGAACATTCCTGGCTGCCACGGTCCCTGCTGATGCACTATGCGCGGCTCTATGGTTCGCGGACAGGTGACGTCCTGAATGGTGCGGTATCGCTGGACGGGCTGGGCTGCCACTTCGGCGGGCTGCTCTACGAAGCGGAAGCGCGCTACCTGGTGGCCAGGGAATGGGCGCAGGCGCCCGACGACATTCTTGACCGGCGCACCAAGCACGGCCTGCACATGACCGGCGCAGAGAGGAAAGCCTTCGCCGAATGGTTCGAGGCGCAGCGTTTCGCCGACGCCGCCTGAGGGGGACGCCATCATGGGCCTGACGCTGTCGCTCAACACCAATCCGCTGGTCAACCGCTTCGCCGACCCGGACGACCTGATCGAGACCGTGGCGCGGGACCTGCGGCTGCGCGACCTGCAGCTGACGCACGAGTTCATCAACCCGTCCTGGCCGGCACCGGTGATCCGCCGCCTGACCCGGCAGATGGGTGCCGCCTGCCAGCGTACCGGTGTACGGGTGACCAGCGGCATGACGGGTCCCTATGGCCGGCTCAATCACTTCGGGCACCCGGACCCGGAGGTGCGGCGCTACTATGTCGACTGGTTCAAGACCTTCGCGGATATCATCGGCGATCTCGGCGGGGTGACGGTGGGCACGCAGTTCGCGATCTTCACCTACAAGGACTTCGACGATCCCGCCCGGCGCGAGGATCTGATCCGCATCGCCATCGATTGCTGGGCGGAGGTGGCCGAGCACGCGAAGGCGGCCGGGCTGGACTATGTCTTCTGGGAGCCGATGAGCATCGGCCGCGAGTTCGGCGAGACGATCGAGGCCTGCCTCGCCCTGCAGGACCGGTTGACGGCGGCCGGCATGGCGGTGCCGATGTGGATGATGGCCGACATCGACCACGGCGACGTGACCTCGCCGAACCCGGACGATTTCGATCCCTATGCCTGGGCACGGGCTGTGCCGAAGGTGTCGCCGATCATCCACATCAAGCAGAGCCTGATGGACAAGGGCGGGCACCGCCCGTTCACAGCGGAGTTCAACGCACGCGGGCGCATCCAGCCGGAACCGCTGCTGGCGGCACTGGCCGAAGGCGGGGCGACGGACAACGAGATCTGCCTGGAACTGAGCTTCAAGGAGCGCGAACCGAACGACCGCGAGGTCATTCCGCAGATCGCCGAAAGCGTGGCCTTCTGGGCGCCGCATATCGACACAGGGGCGGAAAGTCTGAAACTCTGACGCCCGATTCGTGAACAGGGAGCGGAACCGGCCGGGCCAGAGATGACAGCAAGCTTTTCCTTTCGCACAGCCACGGAAATCCTGTTCGGCCGCGGCCAGGCCGTTGGCGCGCCGGCCCGCATTGCCGGTTTCGGGACCTCCGTGCTGCTGGTCCACGGGTCGAGCCCGCGCCGCAGCGCACCGCTGGCCAATGCGCTCGTCGCCGAGGGCTGCCGGGTGACGGGCTTCCCGGTCGCCGGCGAACCGGACACGGGCATGATCGAGGCTGGCGTGGCGCTGGCACGCGACAGCGGCGTGGAGGTGGTCGTCTCCTGCGGCGGCGGGGCGGTGATCGATGCCGGCAAGGCCATTGCGGCGCTTGCACCCGCGCCCAGACCGATGATGGATCACCTGGAAGTGGTGGGTAAGGGCCTGCCGCTGGACGTCGCCCCGCTGCCATTCGTCGCCATGCCGACGACGGCAGGCACCGGGGCCGAGGTGACCCGGAACGCGGTGATCGGCGTGCCGGAGCACCGGCGCAAGGTGTCGCTGCGCGATCCGCGGATGCTGCCCGACATTGCCATCGTCGACCCGGCGCTGACCGACGGATGCCCGCGCGCGGTGACGCTGGCTTCCGGGCTGGACGCGATCACGCAGGTCATCGAGCCCTATCTTTGCATGCGGGCAAACCCGATGACCGATGCGCTTTGCCGCGACGCGATCCCGCGCGGGCTTGCCGCTCTCAAGCGGCTCATGGACGGCGAGGATGCCGATGCACGCGACGAGATGGCCTGGGTGAGCCTGTGCGGCGGGCTGGCCTTGGCGAATGCCGGGCTTGGCGCCGTGCATGGGCTGGCGGGACCGCTGGGCGGCCTTGCCGGCGCGGCGCATGGTGCCATCTGCGGCGTGCTGCTGCCGCCGGTTCTCGTCGCCAACCGGGGCGCGGTCAGCAAGCCGGCGCTGGTGCGCCGTTTCGACGAGGTCGCGGGCTGGATCGGGGCTGCCTTCGGGCTGCCGGAGGGCATGTCGCTGGAAACCACGGCATCGGTTCTGGCGGAGTGGTCGCGGGACAACGGCCTGCCGTCGCTTTCCGCCATGGGCGTGGATGAAGGCATCCGGGCCAGCGCGGCGGAGGCGGCCGCCTCGTCGTCTTCGATGAAGGCCAACCCGGCGGCCCTGTCTGCCGACGATCTCGTCGGCGTGATGCTCGCGGCCGGCTGAGCGGGGCGCGACGCCCGCCCGCCGGCGATCCGGCGCGCGGGCATGGCGCGTGTCAGAGGATCGACTGGCCGGTGGCAGCCCAGTCCCTGGCGAACTGGTCGAGGCCCTTGTCGGTCAGCACGTGGCGGGCGAGGCCCTTGATGACGGCGGCGGGAATCGTGGCGACATCGGCACCGGCCAGCGCCGCGTCCTTGACGTGGTTGGCGGAGCGGATGGACGCGGCCAGGATTTCGGTCTGGAAGCCGTAGTTGTCGTAGATCGCGCGGATCTCGCGGATCAGGTCCATGCCGTCGACATGGATATCGTCGAGCCGGCCGACGAAGGGCGAGATGTAGGTGGCGCCGGCCTTGGCGGCGAGAAGCGCCTGGTTGGCCGAGAAGCACAGCGTGACATTGGTGCCGATCCCCTTCTGCGCGAAGTGGCGGCAGGCCTTCAGGCCATCGAGCGTCAGAGGCAGCTTGATGACGACGTTGCCGGCGATGGCGGCGAGATGCTCGCCCTCGGCGACCATGCCGTCAAAGTCCATGGCGGCGACCTCGGCCGACACCGGCCCTTCAACGAGCGAGGCGATCTCGGCGATCACTTCCTTGAAGTCGCGGCCGGACTTGGCGATGAGCGACGGGTTGGTCGTCACGCCGTCGAGCAGGCCGTAGTCGTTCAGTTCCTTGATCTCGTCCACGATGGCGGTATCGACGAAAAACTTCATGGGGTCCTCACTTGGAAACCGGGCTCGTCCCGTTTGTGACGGGCGTTGCGCTTGACGCGCCGCCGGTCGGTCCGGCAGCGAATGGCGACGACCGGATAGGGCAAAATGTGATAATTCGCAATATTAAATCACAAAATCCCAAAAATATTGTTTGAATTTGTGATTAAATGATCTAGGGAGATGGCGAACACGCTACGGCGGGAGGCAATGTCGTGAAGCGAGAGGAGCGCAGGCAGGCCATCATGGACCTGCTGATCGAGAACCGGGCGGTCGACCTCGACGCGCTGGCCGAGCGCTTCGCCGTTTCGCGCATGACGATCCACCGCGATCTCGACGACCTGGAACAGGCCGGCCTGCTGCGCAAGGTGCGGGGCGGGGCGACAATCGAGGCGGGTACGCAGTTCGAGAGCGATTTCCGGGTGCGCGAGCGCCAGGACGGCGATGCCAAGGCGCGCATGGCCCGCGCGGCGCTGGAACTGGTCGAGCCGGGCATGACCGTCATGGTCAACGACGGATCGATGGCCGGTCTGCTCGGCAGCCTGCTGCCCGAGAAGCGGCCGCTGACGGTGATTTCGAACAATGCCGCCGTCATCGACCGCTTGCGCGGCGAGGCCGGCATCACGCTGATCGCGCTTGGCGGCGTCTACTCGGCCAAGTTCAACGCGTTTTTCGGCATCATCACCGAGGAAGCGCTGGCCCGGCTGCGCGCCGACATCGCCTTCATTTCCTCGCCCGCCGTTTCAGGCCTGCAGGCCTTTCACATGGACGAGTCCGTTGTTCGCGCCAAGCGGGCGATGATGGAGGCGGCCACGACGCGCTGCCTTCTCGTCAACCACAGCCGCTTCGGGCGGTCCGCGTTGCACGTGCTGGCCGATCTTGCCGCCTTCGACGCGGTGATCACCGACGATGCGCCCGATGCCAATTCCCGTGCCACGCTCGAGCGGGCAGGGGTCACTCTCACGCTTGCCAAGGACGACATGCCATGACCGACAGCCCGCACTTCTGGATCGGCACGAGCTGGAAGATGAACAAGACGCTGGACCAGGCGCTCGCCTTCGCCGAGGCGCTCGCGGCCGCCGATGGTGCCCGCGACCCGCGCATCCAGCGCTTCGTCATCCCGCCTTTCACGGCTGTGCGCGAGGTCAAGCGCGTGCTGGCCGGCACGTCCGTGAAGGTCGGGGCGCAGAACATGCACTGGGCCGACGAAGGTGCCTGGACGGGCGAGATCTCGCCGGTCATGCTGACCGATTGCGGCCTCGACCTCGTCGAACTCGGCCACTCGGAGCGGCGCGAGCATTTCGGAGAAACCGACGAGACGGTGGGCCTGAAGGTGGCGGCCGCGGTGCGTCACGGCCTGATCCCGCTGATCTGCATCGGCGAGACGCTGGCCGAGCGCGAAGGCGGCCGGGCACAGGAGGTACTCGAAACCCAGGTGCGCGGCGCGCTGGGCAAGCTCGACGGGATCCGGAAACAGGCGCCGGTGCTGCTGGCCTACGAGCCGGTCTGGGCGATCGGCGTCAACGGCATTCCGGCAACCAGCGACTATGCCGACGCGCGCCAGGGCGAGATCATCGCGGTAGCGCAGGATGTTCTCGGCCGGCGCGTGCCGTGCCTCTACGGCGGCTCGGTCAACCCCGGCAATTGCGAGGAACTCATCGCCTGTCCGCACGTGGACGGGCTTTTCATCGGCCGTTCGGCCTGGACCGTCGAGGGTTACCTCGACATCCTGGCGAAATGCGCCGCCACGATCTGACAAGGAGAGACGATCATGAAGATTGCCGTTGCAGGAGACAGCGCGGGCGAAGGCCTGGCCAAGATTCTCGCCGATTACCTGAAGGACAAGCACGAGGTTTCGGAGATCTCGCGCACCGATGCCGGGCCGGATGCCTATTACGCCAACCTGTCGGACCGGGTGGCGAGCGCCGTGCTCGACGGGACCTATGACCGGGCCATCCTGATCTGCGGAACCGGGATCGGCGTGGCCATGTCGGCCAACAAGGTGCCGGGCATCCGGGCAGCGCAGTGCCACGACACCTATTCGGCGGAGCGGGCCGCGCTGTCGAACAATGCGCAGATCATCACCATGGGTGCGCGCGTCATCGGCGAGGAACTGGCAAAGGCGATCGCCGATGCCTATCTGAAGGAAACCTTCGACCCGAATGGCCGGTCCGCGGGCAACGTGGACGCGATCAACGCGGTCGACCAGAAATACAACGCGCGCTGACGCGCGTCCGTCATCCCCTCCCGGGACCTGACCGGGCCGCCGGTATCCTCGCGATGCCGGCGGCCATCAGCGAGGGGTTTCAGTCGATCTGGACGCCGGCGCCGCCAGGGCTCAGCCAGAGGCCGATCATGCGTGCGGCTTCCAGCACCGCGTCCTTCAGTTCGCCATGCAGGCGGGTCTCGTCGACATAGGAATCGACTGCGGTCACGTTGATCGAGGCGACTGTCTGGCCGAAGCCGTCGCGCACGGGGGCGGCCACCGTGCACACACCCTTTTCGAAGAACGACTGGCTGACGGCGTAGCCGCGCTCGCGGTCCTCGCGCAGCATGAAGGCCAGTTCGCTGACCGTCTTCGGCGTCTGCGGCGAGAAGGCCGGCAGGCGCTCGTCGGGGAACATGGCGCGCAGTTCCGCCTGGGTCATGTCGCTGATCAGCATCCGCCCCATCACCGTGGCGTGGACCGGAAAGCGCGTGCCGACGCTGACGCTGCTGGCAATGGTGGAGCGGGCGGCATGGCGGATGACGTAGACCACTTCCTTGCCGTCGAGCACGGCCATGTGGCTGGAAAGGCCGGTCTGGTCGCGCAGGCGGCGCAGGATCGGCTGGGCGATGTCCACGAGGTCGTCGGAGACGAGGTAGCCGAAACCGAGGCCCAGCACCGCGGGGCCGAGGCGGAACTTGCGATCGCCATCGGCAACGAGGAAGTTCATCTGCTCCAGCGTGTGCAGCAGGCGGAAGGCGGAGGCGCGCGGCAGGGAGAGCTGGCGGACGATATCGGGCGCACCCAGCAGCGGCTGCTCGCGCGAGAAGAGCATCAGGATTTTCAGGCCGTGCTGGAGGGCCGGAACGAGATAGGGATCCTTCTCTTCAGGCCGGTCTTCCGCGATGTGCGCCGTGTCGCTCATGCCGGTGCCGTCAAATGTCGAGGACCAGGCGGCCGCCCTTGCAGCGGGACACGCAGATCATCATGGTCTTGCCGGCTTCCTGTTCGGATTTCGTGAGCACCGAATCGCGATGGTCCGGGATGCCGTCGAGGACGCGGGTTTCGCAGGTGCCGCAAATCCCGTCCTCGCAGGAGGTGTCCACCGAAACGCCGGCCTGCTGGATGGCATTGGCGATGCTCTGGTCGGGCGCGACCTCGATGGTCTTTCCGGACCTGTTGAGCACGACGGTGATGGGCCGGTCCTCACCCTCGATCTCGATCACCTTGGGCGTGAAATACTCGACGTGGACATGATCCTCCGGCAAGTGTGCGGTTGCCGCCTCGAAGGCGGCCAGCATTCCGGCCGGGCCGCAGCAGTAGAAATGGGTGCCCTCCGGCTGGCCGGCGATGGCCGTGGCGATATCCATCGGGCCGACGGCTGTTTCATCGACATGCAGGGCCGGGCCCTCGCCCAGGGTGCGCAACTCGTCGAGGAAGGCGGCGCGGTCGGCGGACCGCACCGCGTAGTGGAAAGCGAAGCCGCGGCCAAGCGCGGCGAGGCGCCGGGCCATGCAGACCATGGGCGTGACGCCGATGCCGCCGGCGATCAGCACCACCTTCGGGGCGTCCTCGACAAGCGGGAAATGGTTGCGGGGGCCGGCGACGGGAAGGATGTCGCCGACGCGCAGCGTACGGTGAATGAAAGAGGAGCCGCCACGGCTGGCCGCGTCGAGGCCGACGCCGACGACGATCCGGTCGCGCAGGTCCGGGTTGCCCTTGATCGAATAGGAGCGGGTGATGCCGTTGGGCAATGTCAGGTCGATATGCGCGCCGGGTTCGTAGGCGGGTACCTCGCCGCCCTCGGGCAGTCGCAGCTCGATTTCCAGGACGTCGCGGGCGGCCCATTCCATGCGGTGGATGCGCATGTTGCGCGCGGTGTGGTCGGTCATGGCGATCAGTCCTGTTGCAGGGAGACGTCGAGATTGGCGAAGGCATCGACCTCGACGAGAAGGTCCGGGAAGACGAGGCCGGACACTTCCACAAGGGTGGAGACCGGGTAGGTTTCCCGGAAAGCAGCCTTGCGCGCGGCGTTCACCTCGTCCTTGCGGGCAATGTCGGTGACGTAAATGACGAGACGGTAGATGTTGCCGGCATGGCCGCCGGCGGCCTTCACCTGTGCGAAAATCTTGTCGAAACAGGCCAGCGTCTGGCCTTCCATGCTGGCGCCGCCGACCGGTACGCCGTCGCGGCTGCGGGCGGTGACGCCTGAGAGCACGATCTCGCGGCCGATGACGAGGCCGTTCGACCAGGAGGCGCCGGGCGGGGCCGGCACCTCCGGACAGTCGATCTTCGCAAAGCCGGCCATCAGGCGCCGGCTCCCAGTTCTGCTTCGAGCTGTTCGCGGGCGAGCGACGCCATGCGACGGCGCACGCGCACCAGGCCGAGGTCGTGCTGGTAGAGGATCTCGCGGCCGCGCGGGTCGACGAGAATGTCCTCCAGCATGACGCGGTCCTGCTCGAGCACGTGATGGTGACGCTCTTCCAGGCGGTTCTTGTAGAGGAAGCGCCAGGCGTCACGCTGCCAGCCGTCCACCTGGCGGCAGCGCCAGTGGAAGATGGCTGCCATGCGATCGTTGATCGGCGTGTACATGCCGACAATGTGGAAGTTGCCGCCGGGGCCGCCGGTCTTCGGGTAGGGGATTTCGAGGCGCAGCCAGTGGATGCCGGTCTCGCCCCACTCGGAGAAGTCGAAGTTGACGCCGCGCTGGCCGTCCTTCTCGAAGACGAAGCCGTGGTCGGTGTCGTTGATGACGAACTTGGCCCGGGTGTCGCCGAAATTCATGGAGTGCGACTGCTTGTGCAGGAAGGTGCCGTGCATCGGATCCATGACGTTGTCGATGACGAAGCGGTAATCGCCCTGCCACTCGGCATAGTTCAGGAAGCTGCTGTATTCCGGCGAGGTGAGCTGTTCGGGAGCGACGAAGGGCGCCGGCTCGGGATTCGGGTTCGCGTCGTCGGAGACATAGGCGAAGATGACGCCGAACTGCTCGATGATGGGGAACGTGCGCACGCAGCGCATGCCCTCGAGCTTGCAGCCCGGGCTGCCGGGCACCGAGACGGCGGTTCCGGTCTCGTCGACCTGGACGCCGTGGTAGCCGCAGGCAATGCGGTCATCGACGGCAATGCCGCGCGACAGCGGCGCGCCGCGATGGGGGCAGAAGTCCTCGAGGCAGGCGACCGAGCCATCGTACTTGCGCCAGAGAACCATCCGGTAGCCGAGGCGGAAGAGCGACACCGGCTTGTCCTTGACGAAGTGGGACGGGCAGATGGCCCACCACTGGTTCCTGAGCCCGACCTTCAGGCGCTGCTCGATCATCTCGTCGGTGACGGTGACATCGGTCTTGGGGGCGTCCAGCATGGCGATGCTCCTGCGGTTCACGCGCCGAGGCGCTTGAGTTCGGAAAGGACGAGCTCGTTCGTCCAGGTACGGCCGCCCGGCGAGGGCACGGCGTCGGCGACGAGACCGGCCACGATGCCCTCGACATCGGTCACGCCGGCCGCGAACGCCTTTTCCAGCGCATCGGCGAGCAGGTTTTCATACTCGGTGGGGTCCCGGTCCCTTGACTGATGGACCACGATGTATTGTTCAGCCATCATTTTCCTCCGTTGCGAACGCGTTCGCGGATCATTTCCCGGACGGGCACGAAATCGTAGGCCGGGAAGCACTGGGTTTCGAAGACGCCCCAGGCGGAGCGCTCCAGTTCGACGTTGACGACATTGAGCTTCGATGCGGGCAGGCGCAGCGTGACGATCTGGCCGAACCCCATGGCAACGACCCAGGAAACGATCTCCACGCCCTCGGGCGGGAAGCGCTCCCACCAGTCGGCATCCTTCAGCCTGGTCTGGATGGCGTCGAGATTGTTCGACTGGTCGTGTTTCAGGAACACGGTCATCAGCATGGTTTCAGGTGCTGCGATCAAAAATCCCTCCATGGGCGATTGTTCCAAATATGAAACAACTTATCATTATTGAAACAATGCTATGGCGAAAACCGGATCGTGTAAAGCGAGAAATCGCGAATCTACCGGGCCAAAAGCGATGATATTCGCCCATTTCTAGTGCTTTTGCTCGTCCATAAATTAACGCTTGCCAGAAAGAAATTCTCTGCGTAGCATTTCAATGGCGAACAAGAAGTTCAAATATGAACAATCTAATGAGGGACGGCGTCTTGTTTTTCTCGATCGGACAGGCAGCGGGAGCGCAGGGGGAGCCGGGAGACGGTGCCCGGCGGAACAGCCATGGCGCTTGAATACCGCAATGTAACCAAGGCGTTCGGCTCCGAGGCCGAGGGGACGCTGCTGACGGCGCTCAAGGATGTGTCCTTCAAGGCGGACGAGGGCGAGTTCGTTGCCATCGTCGGCCCGTCGGGCTGCGGCAAGAGCACGATGCTCAACATGACGGCGGGCCTCTACCAGCCGACCCGCGGCGAGGTCTACGTTTCCGGCGAACTGGTGACGCGGCCGAATTCGCATGTCGGCTTCATGCTTCAGAAGGACCTGCTGCTGCCCTGGCGGACCATCGAGCAGAACGTCTGCTTCGGGCTGGAGGCTCGCGGAGTCGGGCGTTCGGAGTGCCGCGAGCGGGCGACGGCGATGCTCGACCGGTGCCACCTGCACGGTTTCGGCGACTACTACCCGCACCAGCTTTCCGGCGGCATGCGCCAGCGCGCGGCGCTGGCGCGCACGCTGGCCATCGAGCCGGACGTGATCCTCCTCGACGAGCCGTTTTCGGCCCTGGATGCCCAGACGAAGATCATCATCCAGCGCAATTTCGCGGCGACCATCGAGCAGGAAAACATCACCACGCTGCTGATTACCCACGACCTGGCGGAAGCGGCCTTCATGGCCGACCGCATCCTGGTGCTCTCGGAGCGGCCGGGGACGGTGGTGGAGGAAATCAGGGTCGACCTGCCGGACCGCGGCAATCCGACCGCGCGGCGGCAGAATCCCAAGGCCCAGGTCTACATCAACCGGATGTTCGAGATCCTGAAGCTGAAGGACCAGGAAGAAATCGCGTGAACCGAAACTTCGTGAGAACAAAGAGGGTGAACATGAAAAAACTACTCAGAACCATCGTGACGGCCGTCTCGCTCGTGGCCATGGCCGGGGCCGCATCGGCGGCGGAGAAGATGACCTATCTCTTCCCGGCACCGGACTTCCTGCCGGCCTTCGCGCCGTTCAAGCTGGCGATGTCCAAGGGCTATTACACCGACGCGGGCCTGGACGTGACCTTCCAGGTCGGCAAGGGCGGCGCCGACGTCGCCAAGCAGGTGGGTGTCGGCAACGCGGAACTGGGCGGCGGCATCGGCGATACCGCGATCATCGTGCGCGCCAACGGCCTGCCGATCCGTGGCGTCGCGGTGCTTGGTGCCAAGGCCCTGACCCAGATCTACTGGCGCAAGGACAGCGGCGTGACCCAGCTCGCCGACCTGAAGGGCAAGTCCATTGGCGTGCTCTCCTTCCAGGACACGACCTATTACAACCTGCTGGCAGCGCTCGCCAGCGTCGGCCTTTCCAAGGATGACGTCGACATCCAGGCCGTTGGCCCGGCCGGCATCATCCAGCTGATGATCTCCGGCGACACGCAGGCGATGTCGGGCACGGTCGAATGGGCCGGTGCGGTTCGTGCCGCGGGCGTCGACGTGCAGATGCTGCCGATCAACGACATCTTCCCGGCGATGGCGCAGGCGATCATCGCCTCCGACAAGATCATCGCCGAGAAGCCGGAACTGGTGAAGGCCTTCGTGCAGGCCACGATCAAGGGCTATATCGACGTGATCAAGGATCCGGAGCAGGCGGCCAAGGACTATGTCGCCGCCGTTCCGCAGCACGCCGGCAAGGAAAAGGTGATGGAAGCCATCATGCGCGGCTACATCGACCTGGTCTATGGCACGGACACGGAGAATTTCGGCACGTTCGACGAGGCCCGGATGAAGGCTGTCCAGGACTTCTACCTCAAGAACGACATCGTGCGCGAAGCCGTTCCGATCGCCGACACCTACACCAACCAGTTCGTCGCCAAGTGACGGCCTGACGCCGGCCGGGCGCGGACCGACATGGTCCGTGCCCGCGCCCCATATCCCAAGCACATGGACTTGCTGGACCGGGACCGATGAAAAACACCGTTCTCCTGACGACACTCGTGGTGGCGCTTCTCTTCATTCTGGCCTGGGAGTTCATCCCGCCGGCGATGGGCGTGCCGCGCTACATCATCCCGACGCCGAGCCAGTGCCTGGACGAGTTCATCCGCAACATCCGTCTCGACAATCTCGTCGGCCACACGGTCTCGACCTTCGTCATGACGCTGATCGGCTTTGCCATCGGCAGTTTCCTGGGCGCCCTGATCGGCTACCTGCTCGGCATGTCGACCTTCTGGGAACGCGTGTTGTCACCCTATATCCTGGCGCTGCAGATCGCGCCGAAGGTGGCCTTCGCGCCGCTGTTCATCATGTGGTTCGGCTTCACGTTCTGGCCGAAGCTGCTGGTGACCATCCTGATCGTCTTCTTCCCGATCCTCGTCAACGTGCTGCAGTCGATGAAGACAGTCGACCGCGACATCATCAACCTGGCGCGGGCCTACAACCTGACGCGCTGGCAGATCTTCCGGAAGGTGGAGTTTCCCTCCACGCTGCCGTCGCTGCTGGCCGGCCTGCGGATCGGTTCGACGCTCGCCGTCATCGGCGTGACCGTCGGCGAACTGGTCGGCGGCAACACCGGCCTCGGCTTCCTGATTTCCTATGGCGAGGGCCAGGCCAACGCAGCCATGGTGTTCAACGCCATCCTCCTGCTGACGCTCATCGGCATCGTGCTCTACACGGCCGTGACCTGGGTGGAAAAGCGGATGCTGCATTACATCCCGAAGGCGGAGCACTGAGCCATGGCCGCCGCCCGTCCCGAAACCCGATACAGCGTGCTGATCGCAGGCGCCGGCATTGCCGGCTGTGCCGCGGCCATCGCGCTGGCGCGTGCCGGCCACGCGGTGCGGGTGGTCGAAAAGCAGGGCGAGTGGCGGTTCCTGAGTTCCGGCATCTTTGTCTATTCGAACGGGCTTGAATGCCTGCGCGACCTGGGCGTGCTGGACGAGATCCTCGACGCGGGATTTGCGATCCCGGGCGGACGCAACGCCTATTTCGACCATCACGGCGCGCCGATCGTCGACGTGACCTACCCGCCAGGCGAGACGCCGGGCGTTCCTGCCATCCTCGGGATCAAGCGGGCGGAACTGCACCGCATCCTGGCAGCGAGGATGGCCCAACTCGGTGTGCCGGTGGACCTCGGCACGACGATCGAGGCGATCGAGCCGGGCGCGGACGGCGTGACCGCGCGCCTGAGCGACGGCCGCAGCGAGACCGCCGATCTCCTGCTCGGTGCCGACGGCATCCGCAGCGCCACGCGCACGATGATCGGCATCGATATCGAACCGCGTTACACCGGTTTCGGCGTCTGGCGCGCGGTGCACGCCCGGCCGGCGTCGCTGACGGACAAGATCATGGTCATGGGGCCGGGGAAGCGCTTCGGCATCATGCCGATCAGCGACGACAGGCTCTATACCTTCGGCACGGTGGCCGAGCCACGCGATGCCCGCTTCGATCCCGCCGAATGGCCGGACACCATGCGCGCGCGTTTCGCCGAGTTCGACGGCCCGGCGCGGCCGTTCCTCGACGAGGTCGGGCCGGACAGCGAGGTGTTCTACACGGCGGTCGAGGAAGTTTCGCTGCCCTTGCCCTGGCATCGTGGCCGGGTGCTGCTGATCGGCGATGCCGCCCATGCCTCGACGCCCTTCATGGGGCAGGGCGGGGCCATGGCCATGGAAGACGGCGTGGTCCTCGCCCGCCTGCTGGATGCGAGCGGCAATCCCGACGATGCACTGGAGCGTTTCGGTCGATTGCGCGCACCGGTCTGTTCATTCGTGCAGTCGGTGTCGCGGGCCGTCGGCGAGGCCGGTGCTCGCGAGGATGCCGGCGCGCTGGCCGGACGGAACGCCCGGATGCAACGCGAGGCGCAGGGCGCCGTCGACGATTTCTATTCCCGGCTCGCCGCCTTCCGGCGCGAGACCGACCAAGCCATTCGCGCCCTTCAGGAGAAGGCCGCGAACCGCGCACAACCCCGCGTCTGCGAAACCCCAGGAGGTGTATCATGACTGCAGCCCCCACGATGCCGACCATCAATCCCGACGACGTGCAGATCCCCGAGGGCATGAGCCTCGGCGACTGGATCGAGAGCCGCGTCGCGCGCTACGAAACCCGCAAGCTCGACTGGAACGCGCTCAAGTTCCAGGCCGACTACGACCCGAAGTACCGCCGGGCGCAGATGCGCTACATCGGCACGGGCGCGACCGGCGTGAAGAGCGACAGCAACGTCATCCCGGCGGAGCATTTCACTTTTTCCACCATGGTGCTGCCGGCCGGCTGCGAAGGCCCGCTGCACATCCACACCGATGCCGAGGAAGTGTTCTTCATTCTTCGCGGCCACAAGATCCGCCTGATGATCGAGCACAAGGGCGAGATGGTCGAGACGGTGCTGACCGAGCGCGACATCATCTCCGTGCCGCCCGGCGTCTATCGCGGCCTGGTCAACGAGGGCATCGAGGAAGCACTGATGTGCGTGATCATCGGCAATCCCAAGCCGGTGACGCCGACCTATCCGCCGGAGCATCCGCTGGCCAAGGTGAAGCGGTCCTGAGGAGACGGATGGTCATGATGCTCGAGAACCGGACGATCCTGATCACGGGTGCAGCACGCGGGCTGGGGCGCGAGATCGCGCTGGCCTGCGGGCGGGCCGGTGCGCGCCTGGTTCTCGCCGACATCGACGAGGCGGGCGCGGGCGAGACCGCGCGCCTCGTCGCGCAGGATGGCGGCACGGCGCGTGCGGTTCATGTCGATCTGGCCTCGCCGGAGAGCATCAAGGCGCTCGCCTCCAATATCGTCGCCGGCGAAGGCCGGCTCGACGGCCTGGTGAACAATGGCGCCATCGCCACCGGCATCGGCGGCAAGACGCTGGACGAGATCGACATCGAGACCTGGGACCGGGTGATGACGGTCAACGTGCGCGGCCTGTGGCTGATGACGCGGGCGGCCGCGCCGCTGATGGAACGGAGCGGTGGCGGGCGGATCGTCAACATCGCGTCCGATACCGCCATCTGGGGCGCGCCGCGCCTGCTGTCCTACGTCGCCAGCAAGGGCGCGGTGATGTCGATGACGCATTCGCTGGCCCGTGAACTGGGGCCGAAAGGGATCGGCGTGACCGCCGTCGCCCCCGGCATTCTGACGACGGAATCCACCGAATACGTGCCTGAAGAACGCCACAAGATGTACCAGCTCGGCCGCGCCGTGCCGGGACCGCAGGGTCCCGACGACGTGACGGGCACGATCGTGTTCCTGCTCGGTCCCGATGCCCTGACGCTGACGGGGCAGGTGCTGCCGGTCAACCGGGGGTTCGTCTTCAAATGAGCCGCAGCTTCGACACCCTGAGCGTGGACGGGATCGACATCCGGCTGTCGCAAGGCAGCGGCGGCCCGGCTCTCGTCATGCTGCACGGGATCGGCTCCAACGCGTCCTCCTTCGACGGCCTGAGCGCGGCGCTGCCGGAGGACTGGACGCTGGTCGCCTGGAACGCACCCGGTTACGGCGGTTCCCGCCCGCTTGAAACCGGCTGGCCGACGGCGGGCGCCTATGCCGACCGGCTGGCGGAGGTGGCGGCAGCGCTGAACCTGCCGCCGTTCCTTCTTGCCGGCCATTCGCTTGGCACGCTGATGGCGACGGCCTTCGCAAAGCGCCATCCGGCCCTGGTGCAGGGCCTCGTCCTGCTCGCCTGTGCGCAGGGCCATGGCGCCGCAGCCGGAGCGCTGGGCGACAAGGCGCAGAAGCGGCTCGATGACCTCGCGGCGCGCGGGACCACCGAGTTTGCCCGCACGCGGGCACCGCGGCTGATGTTCCGCCCCGAGACCATGCCGGAGGTCCGCGACCGGGCCATTGCGGCGATGGCGGCGATCAATCCCGACGGCTATGCGCAGGCTGTGCGGATGCTGGCGACCGGCGACCAGGCGTCGGATGCGGCCGGGGTCCGCGTGCCTTCTCTGGTGATGGTCGGTGACAAGGACGTGATCACCCCGCCGGCGCAGAGCCGCGGCGTACATGATGCCCTGGCCGAGGCCTCGCCGGACCAGCCGCACCTGTTTCAAACCGTGCCGGACGCCGGCCATATCCTGCACCAGGAGTATCCGGCTGCCGTGGCCGATCCCGTGGTTTCTTTTGCGCAGCAGATCGCCGCTGCCGGGGAGGCTGTCCGATGAGCGACGACAAGGCCGTCTATTCGGTTCCGCCCGTCGAGCGCGCCTTTCGCGTGCTGCGCTACATCGCCGACGGCAATTCCTGCGCCAACATTTCCAGGGCGGCGAAGGATACCGGCGTCAACCGCACCACGCTCATCCGCCTGCTGCACACGCTGGAGCAGGAAGCGATGATCGAAAAGGCCGATCATGCGCAGGGCTACAGCCTGGGAACGGGGCTGTTGAACCTGGCCGCCAGCGCGCTCTATTCGCGCGACGTGGTGCAGGTGGCCCACCCGGAACTGCGGCGGCTGGTGCGCGAACTGGGGCTTTCGGCGCACCTGGGCATTCTCGACGGACGCGAGATCACCTACCTCCTGCGCGAGACGCCAAACCTGCACCTGGTATCCAACGTGCGCGTGGGCAGCCGCCTGCCTGCCCATGCGACGACGATCGGGCGGATCATTCTCGCCCACCGGGATTTTGCCGAGGTGGAAGCGCTTTTCGCCACGGCCGGCATGGAACCGGCCACCGACAAGACCGCGACGACGCTCGCCGCGCTGCGCGAGCAGCTTGCCGGGGACCGGCGCGCCGGCATCGCCTGGAGCGTGTCGAACTTCGAAGCGGGGATCGGCTCGGCCGCCGTGGCGGTCTTCGATGCCCAGGGAAAGGCCATCGGCGCCATCAACGTGACCGGGCCAGACCATGAGTTCGCCGAAGGTGCCGGCCGGCGCGACGAGATCGGCCGCGCCCTGTCATCGGCGGCTCACCGGATTTCGCATCAACTCGGGCACATTCCTTCATCGGCCCGAATTCGCCATTCATCAGGAGGCAATCATGACTGACCGTATGCGTGTCGACTTCCTGCGCGGCATTGCCATGCGCGCGCCCGGCATGGCGGAGACCGCCGATTTCTACGAGGCGATCTGGGGCCTCAAGCGCGTGCCGTCGAACGATGGCACGGTCTACCTGCGCGGCACCGGGCCGGAGCCGTATATCTACTCGCTGACCGACGGGGCCGACTTCGGCATCGAATACATCCATTTTGGCATGTCCAGCCGGGCGCGACTGGAAGCGCTCTACGACCACCTGTCGAAAGCCGGCGCGCCGCTGATCGACGAGCCAACGGAGCTGACCACGCCGGGCGGCGGTATCGGCTTCCGGCTGCGGGATCCGGACAACCGCGTCCTGCGGATCGTCGCGGACATGACCGACAACACCGACAGCGAAAGCCATTTCGCCATGCCGGTGAAGGTGTCGCACGTCGTGGTCAACACGCCCGACCTGAAGACGACCGAGGCCTTCTACACCGACATGCTCGGCTTCCGGCTGTCGGACTTTTACGTCGACCGCATGTCCTTCCTGCGCTGCAGCAGCGACCACCATTCGATCGGCCTGTTCCAGAATGCCCACGCGAGCGCCAACCACGTCGCCTTCGAGATGCGCGACATGGATTCCTTCATGCGCGGTATCGGCCGGATGAAGCAGAACGGGCACGTGCCGAGCTGGGGGCCGGGACGGCACGGGCCGGGCAACAACCCGTTCGCCTATTTCGTCTCGCCGTCCGGGTTCGTGATCGAGTTCACCACCGAACTGCAGCAGATCGACGAGACGACACACGTTGCGCAGGAATGGCCGTGGGGTGATCCGGAGCTTTCCGACCGCTGGATGACGGCGGGTCCGCCCACGCCGGCGATGCGCGCGGTCATGCTGGGCCGGCCGGACCGCGGCTTTCCGGCAGCGGGAGCACGCTGAATGGACCTTCAGCTAAAGGACAGGGTGGCGGTCGTCACCGGCGGGTCTTCGGGCATCGGGCTGGCAACCGTGCGCCAGTTCCTCGTCGAGGGCGCGAAAGTCGCCTTCTGTGCCCGAGACGCGGGCCGGGTGGAAACCGTGGCCGACGGTCTGAAGGCGGAGTTCGGCGACGACCGCGTGCTGGGCATCGCGGCCTCGGTTCTGGACGCAGAGGCGACGCGCGATTTCGCCGCCCGCGTCCGCGACCATTTCGGCGGCGTCGACATGCTGGTCAACAACGCCGGACAGGGCCGCGTCTCGACCTTCGCCGGGACCGATGACGATGCCTGGCGCGACGAGCTGGAGCTGAAGTTCTTCAGCCAGATCCACCCGGTGCGGGCCTTCCAGGCGATGCTGAAGGGGAGCGAGTGCGGTGCCATCGTCGGCGTCAACTCGCTGCTCGCCTACCAGCCGGAGCCGCACATGGTGTGCACGTCGGCGGCGCGGGCGGGCGTGCAGAACCTGCTGAAGTCGCTGGCAAACGAACTGGCGCCGGAAGTGCGGGTCAACTCCATCCTGCTCGGCATCGTCGTCTCGGGCCAGTGGATGCGCCGTTTCGAGGCACGCGAGGACAAGTCCATCGGGCTGGAGGACTGGCTGCGCGGCGAGGCGGCAAAGCGGCACATCCCGCTTGCCCGTTTCGGCGAACCGCACGAGCCGGCCAATGCCATCGTTTTCCTGGCCTCCCCGGCGGCCAGTTACATCACCGGTGCCCGGCTGGAAATCTCCGGCGGGACCTCAAGATTCGTGTGACGCCATGCTGATGAAAACCGACGCGACAACCAGGACCGAAACCGTGGGCGAGGCCATTGCCCGCCATCTTGCCGATATCGGCGTGACGCGCGTCTTCGGCGTGATCTCGATCCATAACATGCCAATCCTCGACGCCATCGCGCGCCAGGGCCGGATCCGCTTCGTACCGGCGCGCGGCGAGGCCGGCGCGATGAACATGGCGGATGCCTATGCCCGCGTCTCGCGGTCACTTGGCGTCGTCATCACGTCCACGGGGACGGGGGCCGGCAATACCGCCGGAGCGCAGGTGGAAGCGCTGACGGCCGGATCGCCCGTGCTGCACATCACCACGCAGGTCGACCGGCAATTCATGGACCGCGACCGCGCGGCGATCCACGACGTGCCGCGCCAGACCGAGATGCTCAAGGGCATTTCCAAGACCTGCCTGCGGATGTGGGAAGCCCGCTCGGTGCACACCGTGCTTTCGGCTGCGGTTTCGGCGGCAATGAGCCCGCCCGCCGGTCCGGTCAGCCTGGAAATCCCGGTCGACGTGCAACGCGAATCCGTGCCGGTGCAGGAGACCATCACCAGGCCGCTCGTGGTGCGGCCGAACGCATCGCAGGAAGCCATCGCCGTGCTCGCCGAACAGGTGAAGACGGCGCGCCGGCCGATGCTTTGGCTGGGTGGCGGCGCGCGCCATGCCAGCGCGGAAGCCAACGACCTGGTGGCGCGCGGCTTCTGCGCGGTGACCAGTACCAATGGCCGCGCCGTTGTGGACGAGGCCAGCCCCTACACGCTCGGCGCCTTCAACATGACGCCGGAGGCCGAGGCCATCTACACGACATGCGATCTGATGATCGTGGTCGGCTCCCGCCTGCGCGGCAACGAGACACGCAACAATGCGCTGCCGCTTCCCGCGCCGCTGGTGCAGATCGATGCGGAAGCGACCCAGGGCGCGCGCAACTACCCGGTCGACCTGTTCATCCACGGCGATGCGAAGGACGCGCTCGCGCGCCTGCTCGCCCTCCTGCCGGAGACACTGGAAACCGATGCCGAATTCCGCCATTCCATCGCGGTGGCGCGGGTCAAGGCGGAAGGGCGGCTGCGCGACCAGCTCGGCGTCTACCGGGTGATCGCCGACGCGCTGCAGGAGCGGATCGCCGACGGCCGCCATCCTTTCGTGCGCGACGTCACTATTTCCAATTCCACCTTCGGCAACCGCTACGTCCAGTTCGCCGAGCCGCATCACGGCGTGCACGCCCTGGGCGGCGGCATCGGCCAGGGGCTCGCCATGGGTATCGGCGCCGGCCTCGTCGAAGGCGAGGCCAGGTCGGTGGTCCTGGTCGGCGACGGCGGGGCGCAGCTCGGTATCGCCGAACTGATCACCGCGGTGGAGGAGAACGCCAACCTCGTCTACGTGCTGATGAACGACCAGGCCTATGGCGTCATCAAGAACATCCAGGACGCGCAATATGGCAGCCGCCACCATTACTCGGCATTGCGCACGCCCGACTTCTCGCTGCTGTGCCAGGCGGTGGGCATGGCGCATGTGAAGGTCTCGCACGAAAGCGCCTTCGCCGAGACGCTTGATTCGGCGCTCGCGGCCGAGGGGCCGGTGCTGATCGAGGTCGACATGTGCGCCATCGGCCCCTTCGCTCAGGCCTTTGCCGGCCCGCCGGCAGGCGCGGCAGGGAAAGGCCAGTGATGCTCACGCGGCTGGCCATCATCGGCGCCGGGGCGATTACCGGCGAAATGCTGGCGGTGCTCGGGCGCGCCCTCGCGGGGCCGCTGGATTGCCTGGCGGTGCTGGCCCGGCCGGGCAAGGGCGACGCGGTGGCGCAGGCGCTGGGACCGGCGGCGGGAACCGTGGCGGCGGATTTCCGCGTCGTCGAATGCGTGACCGCGCTGATCGCCACGAAGCCCGACCTGGCGGTCGAGGCGGCCGGTCACGGCGCGGTGCGCGATCATGTGCCGGCATTGCTGGAGGCGGGCGTCGAGACCGCCATCGCCTCGACCGGCGCGCTCAGCGATCCGGACCTTGCGATGCGGCTGGAGGCGGCGGCGCGGGCCGGCGGCACCCGGCTTGTCCTTTCCTCCGGTGCGGTGGGTGGCATGGACATCCTTGCGGCTCTGAGCCGGTCCGACATCCGTTCGGTCACCTATACCTCGCGCAAGCCGCCGAAAGCCTGGGCTGGTACGAAGGCGGAGACCCTGGTCGACCTGGACGGTCTGGCCGCCGAGACCGTGTTCTTCGAGGGAACCGCGCGGCAGGCGTCTGCGGATTATCCGAAGAATGCCAATGTCGCGGCCACCATCGCCCTGGCCGGGGCCGGCCTCGAACGCACCACGGTGCGGATGATCGCCGACCCGGGTGTCAACGCCAACGTCCACGTGTTCGACGTGGTGTCGGATGCCGCGGAAGTGTCGGTGCGCATCGTCGGCAAGCCGTCGCCCGCCAATCCCAAGACCTCGCTGCCCACGGTCTACAGCCTCGTGCGCGAGGTCATGAACCGCGTCAGCCCCATCGTTTCCTGAAGGCCATTGCCATGAGCATCCAGCCCTGCGCCCTGCCTGAAAACCTGCTCTACATCGCCGGCACCTGGCGAAAGGGGCAAGGCGCGCCGATCGAATCGCGCTTTTCGGCCGACGGCAGCCTGAACCGGGTGATCGACGGGGCATCCCGCGAGGACGGTTTCGCGGCCATCGAGGCGGCCGTCGCCGCGCAGGCTGACCCTGCCTGGCGCGACCTGAAACCGCACCAGCGGGCGCGCTACCTTTACCGGATCGCCGATGGCATCGAGGCCAGCGCCGACCGGATCGCCTGGATCCAGAGCCGCGATACCGGCAAGACGCTGCGCGAGACGGGCGCGCTGGCGGCGTCGGCGGCCGGCACGTTCCGCTATTACGCCGGTGTCTGCGAGACGTTCGACAGCGACATGACCGCCCAGCGCGGCGATGCCCTGACGCTGTCGCTGCACGAGCCGCTCGGCGCCGTCGCCGCGATCACGCCATGGAACTCGCCCATCGCCTCCGACGCGCAGAAGATCGCGCCGGCGCTGGCGGCGGGCAACGCGGTGATCCTGAAGCCGGCGTCGTGGAGCCCGCTGGTGGCGCTGGAACTGGCACGCATCGTTGATGACAGCGGCCTGCCCAAGGGGCTGTTCTCGGTGCTGCCGGGCTCGGGTGCGGAAATCGGCAACCTGCTGGTCGAGCATCCCGCCATCTCCCGGGTGTCGTTCACCGGCGGTACGGCCACCGGCCGGCGCATCGCGCTGAAGGCAGCGGAAAAGCTGATGCCGGTGTCGCTGGAACTGGGCGGCAAGTCGCCGACCATCGTGTTCGCCGATTGCGACGTGGACCTTGCCATCGCGGGGATCCTGTTCGGCATCTTCTCCTCGTCGGGCCAGTCCTGCATTGCCGGGTCGCGGCTGTTCGTGGAGCGGCCGATCTTCGATGCCTTCGTGGCCCGCCTTGTCGAAGCCACGGAAGGGCTCGTCACGGGCCATCCGCACGATCCGGCGACCCAGGTGGCACCGCTGGTGCATCCGGACCATCGTGCCAGCGTCGAGGACTTCGTGGCCCGCGCGGTCGCCGACGGGGGCAGGGTGCTGACCGGGGGCAAGCGGCCGGACGACCCGGCGCTGGCCGAGGGCGCCTATTACCTGCCGACGATCATCACCGGCCTGCCCAACGACGCGGAACTGTGCCGCGAAGAGGTGTTCGGCCCGGTGCTCGCCGTTCTGCCTTTCGACGACGAGGCCGACGTCATCGCGCAGGGCAATGACAACCAGTACGGGCTGGCCTGCGGCATCTGGACCCGCGATTTTCCCAAGGGATGGCGCGTGGCCCAGGCCATCCAGGCCGGCACCGTGTGGATCAACACCTACAAGCAGTTCTCGATTTCGACGCCCTTCGGCGGCGACAAGGAAAGCGGCATCGGGCGTGAAAAGGGACGGGCCGGCATGCTGGCCTACATGCGCCAGAAATCGCTCTACCAGGATCTGACCGGACAACCGCACCCCTGGGCCCGCTGGCCGGGTGCTTGAGGAGAAAAGCCATGGGAAGCAAGCTCTCAATCGGTATCGTCGGCGCCGGGATGGGCGGTCTGACGGCGGCGATCGCGCTAATCGACATGGGCCATGACGTGACCATCTTCGAGCAAGCGCGCGTCTTCGGCCGAGTCGGTGCCGACATCAACCTGACGCCCAATGCCGTTCACGTGCTCGACCGTCTCGGCATCGGGGACCGGTTGCGGGCCACGGCCGCGCGGCCGACGCACCGCATCAGCCGGACGTGGGACACGGGCGAGGAAACCTCGCGGCTGGAGATGAGCGATATGGCGGAGGAGAAATACGGCGCGCCGCAGCTGACCATCCACCGTGCCGACCTGCTCAGCGCGCTGGAAGAGAAGATCGATTCCAGCCGCTTCCGCATGGGCTGCAAGGCGGTTTCCGTCGAGGAGGCCGCAGATGGCGTCACGCTCACCTTCGACAATGGCGATACGGCCACCTTCGACGTGGTGATCGGTGCTGACGGAATCCACTCCGCCGTTCGCGGCGCGGTCTTCGGTCCGGAAAATCCGCAATTCACCGGGCTCGTCTCCTGGCGCGCGACCTTCCCGCGGGAAAAGGCGGCCGACCTGCCCAATCTCGACGCCTTCACCAAGTGGTGGGGGCCGGAACCGACCCGCCAGATCGTGACGTTCCCGCTGACGGCAGGGCAGGAAATCTTCGTCTTCGCCACCACGCCGCAGGACGACTGGCGGGAGGAAAGCTGGACGACGCCGGGCGACATCGAGGAATTGCGGGAGGCCTATGCCGATTTCAACCCGGAGGCCCGCCGCCTGCTGGCGGCCTGCGAGAGCGTGACGAAATCGGCCCTGCACGTGCGCGACCCGCTGCCGCAATGGTCGACAGGACGCGTGACCCTGCTCGGCGACGCGGCGCACCCGATGACCCCCTTCATGGCGCAGGGGGCCTGCCAGGCCATCGAGGATGCCATCGTGCTGGCGCGGGCGCTGGAAACGACCGGTCCGGCCGGTGTTCCCGAGGCCTTGCAGCGCTACGAGGCGGCGCGCAAGGAGCGCACGGCGAAAATCCAGATCGCCTCGCGCGGCAACGAATGGCTCAAGAAGGGCGGCAATGCCGACTGGGTCTACGGCTACGACGCCTGGCAAGTCGCCGTCTGACTGCGGCGGGCGGCGCGACCGGTCGTGGACCGATCGCGTTTGCAACGGAATTGCAACCTCCGGTTAAAGTCTTTCCTGTATAAGCGGGAAAGGTTTAGCCGGGGGGGGGGGTAATACATGTCGAACCATCTGATGGCGTCGCGGCGCTTCGCGCCGTTGTTCTGGACGCAATTCCTGTCCGCATTCAACGACAATTTTCTCAAGAACACGCTGGTCTTTCTGATCCTGTTCAAACTTGGCGAGGCGGAGGCCGCTTCGCTGATCACGGCGGCTGGCGCGATCTTCATTGCCCCGTTCCTGCTGCTGTCGGCCCTGGGCGGCGAACTGGCCGACCGTTTCGACAAGGCGCTGGTCGCCCGCCGGCTGAAACTGGCCGAAGTCGGGGCCGCCGTGGTCGCGGTATCGGGTCTCGCGCTCGGTTCCATCCCGGTCCTGCTGGGGGCGCTGTTCCTGTTCGGCGTTGTGTCCGCGCTGTTCGGCCCGGTCAAGTACGGCATCCTTCCCGATCACCTGGAACAGCGCGAACTGCCGCGGGCCAATGCCTGGGTGGAAGGCGCGACGTTCGCGGCCATTCTCGGCGGCACGATCGTTGCCGGACTCGTTGCCGCGAGCGGTGGCGTTTCAGTGACGGTCTTCGCACCGATGATGATCGGCCTGGCGCTCGCCTGCTACGGTGCCAGCCGGTTGATCCCGGCCACGGGTGCCGCCGCGCCGGACCTGGCCGTCGACCGCAATTTCCTGCGCTCGACCTGGCGGCTGGTGCGCGAATTGCGCGGCACGCCCCGTCTCTGGCGGGCCGGCCTGTTCAATGCCTGGTTCTGGTTCGCCGGCGCGATCGTGCTGTCGGTGCTGCCGCCCCTGGTCAAGCAAGGGCTGGGCGGCAGCGAGATCGCGGTCACCGCCTATCTCGCCGTCTTCGCCGTTGCCATCGGCACCGGGTCGGCCATGGCTGCCTGGATGAGCGCCGGGCGCATCATCCTTCTGCCGGCACCGCTCGGCACGGCGCTGATGACTGTCATTTCGCTCGACCTGGTTCGCCTGACCTGGGGGCTTGAAGCCACGGGCGCCGCGGACACGCTGCCGGCGTTCTTCGCGCAGCCGGGCACTGTCCGCATCGCCATCGACCTGGCCCTGCTTGCCATTGCCGGGGCCTTCGTGGCGGTCCCGACCTTCGCGGCCCTGCAGGCCTGGGCGCCTGAGAGCCGGCGGGCGCGGGTGATCGCTGCCGCCAACGTGCTGTCGGCCGGCTTCATGACGGTGGGCGGCGCGGCCATCGCCGCGGCGCAGGCCGCCGGCGTCTCCATCGCCGCGGTGATGGCGCTGCTCGCGATCGCGAACGCGGCGGCCGCATTCTTGATGTTGCAATTCCTGCCGACCAGCGGTTTCCGCGATTTCGTGTCGATCCTGTTCCGTGCCTTTCACCGGCTGGAAGTCGAAGGCCTGGAGAACATTGCCAAGGCGGGGCCCGCGCCGGTGCTGGCGCTCAACCATGTCAGCTTCCTGGACGGCCCGCTGGCCCTGACGCTGACAGACGAGGAGCCGGTTTTCGCGATCGACTACAAGATTGCCCGGGCGTTGTGGGTTCGTCCGTTCCTCAAGCTGACCCGGGCGATGCCGCTCGACCCGACGCGGCCCATGGCGACCCGTTCGCTGATCCGGGCCGTCCGAGAGGGCAATCCGCTGGTCATCTTCCCGGAAGGACGCATCACCGTGACGGGGAGCCTGATGAAGGTCTACGACGGTGCGGCCATAGTGGCCGACAAGACCGGGTCGATGGTGGTGCCGATCCGCATCCGGGGGCTGGAACAGAGCCCGTTCTCGCGCCTGACGCCTCTGTTCATCCGCAAGCGCCTGTTCCCGAAGGTCAAGGTGACGATCCTGGAGCCGGTCCGGCTGTCGGTCGATCCGGCCCTGCGCGGCCGGAAGCGGCGCGAGGCAGCGGGTGCAGCGCTTTACGCCATCATGACGGATCTCGTCTTCCGCACCAGCCTGACCGAGGAGACGGTCCCGGAGCGGCTGATCCGGACCGCGCACGAACGTGGCATGGGCGCGGTGGCGACGGAAGATCCGCTGACCGGTACGCTGACCTACGGCCGGCTGCTGACGGCGGCCGCCGCGCTGGGCGCCGACTTCGCCGGGCGCTTCCCGGAGGAGCGGACCATCGGCGTCATGCTGCCCAATGCCAACGGGACGATCGCCACGGTGCTGGGCCTGATGAGCGCCGGCAAGGTGCCGGCCATGCTCAATTTCTCCGCCGGCCTGGCGTCGCTTCGCGCGGCCTGCAAGGCAGCAGAGGTCAGGACCGTGCTGTGCTCACGCGCCTTCGTCGACCAGGCCAAGCTCGGCGAGATCGCCGTCGGGCTTGCGGCGGATGTCCGTTTCATCTGGATGGAGGACGTCCGCCAGGGGATCGGCACCGGCGGCAAGCTGCGCGGGTGGATGGAGCGCGAGCGAACGGTCGCGAAAAGCCGGGCCGACGACCCGGCGGTGATCCTGTTCACCTCCGGTTCGGAGGGGACGCCGAAGGGCGTGGTGCTGACCCATCGCAACATCCTGGCCAACACGATGCAGGCGGCCAGCCGGATCGATTTCACCGTGCGCGACAAGGTGTTCAACGCGCTGCCGATGTTCCATTCCTTCGGCCTGACGGCGGGGGCGCTGCTGCCGCTGACGGCTGGCGTGCCGGTCTATTTCTATCCCTCGCCGCTGCACTACCGGATCGTGCCGGAACTGGTCTACGCGACCAATGCCACGATCCTCTTCGGCACGGACACCTTCCTTGCCGGGTATGCCCGCATGGCGCATCCCTACGACTTCCGCTCGGTGCGCTATGTCTTCGCCGGCGCCGAGCCGGTGAAAGCGGCGACACGCCAGCTTTGGTCGGAACGTTTCGGCCTGCGCCTGCTGGAGGGCTACGGCGTGACGGAAACGGCCCCGGTCATCTCGCTCAACACGCCGATGTTCAACCGGCTCGGCACGGTGGGCAAGATCATGCCCGGCATGGAGTGGAAGCTTCAGCCGGTTCCCGGTGTCGAGGATGGCGGACGGCTTTGCGTCCGCGGGCCGAACGTGATGGCGGGCTACCTGCGAGCCGAGAATCCCGGCGTGCTGGAAGCGCCGGCTGACGGCTGGCACGACACAGGCGATATCGTCACCGTGGACGCCGACGGCTTCATCGTCATCCGGGGGCGTGCCAAGCGCTTTGCCAAGATCGGTGGCGAGATGGTCTCGCTGGCGGCCGTCGAGGCGATTGCCGCGGAAGTCTGGCGGAGCCATGCCAGCGCTGTCGCGGCCGTCAAGGATCCGCGCAAGGGTGAACGGCTTATCCTGCTGACCGAGGCGCCGGACGCCGACCGGGACGCGTTCATGGCCTTCGCGCGGCGCATGGGGGCACCGGACCTGATGCTCCCCGCGGCCGTGATGAACGTTCACAGGCTTCCCATCCTGGGAAGCGGCAAGGTGGATTTCGCCGCGGTCCAACGCATGGCCGAGCAGGCGGGCGCGGAGACCGGCGGGCGAAAGGTCGCCTGACGACGCCACAGCGGCGGGTCAGCCGGTCCGCGGCGCAGCCACGGCCAGGTGGTTGTCAAAGGCAAAGCCGCAGGTGCGGTCGAGCGACCCGCGGTGAAAGGTGCCGTCGCCCGACGAGGAAACCAGGCCGGCGTCGAGAAAGGCTATGCCGCAGCCATCGTGCAGCGTTTCGCTTTTCAGGATGCGGCCATCGGCGGGCGATGCCCAGGCGACCAGATTGCCACGCGGCGAGGACAGGGCGAGCGTGCTGCCATCGGCGGAGAGCGCGACCGAGCCGACATAGTTGCGAAAGGCGGCGACTTCGCCTGCGGGGCGCTCGAAGAGCCGCATCGTCTCGCCCGGCGCGGCGGTTCCCCACAGCGGCGGCAGGTCGGTGGCCGGCCCCTCGTACTGGCAGCCGAACAGCACCCGGCCGTCGGGTGCGGCCGCCATGTGGCGGATCGACAGCTGGTGCAGGGCGGCCGGCGGTTCATGGCGCTCGATCAGCCGGCCGGTCGCCGCATCGATGAAGACGAGCGAAGGTTTCATGCGATCGATGTTCAGCTTGGCGCGGCCGAAATCGGGATGGGTCTCGATGCCGCCGTTGCAGACAGCAAGCGTCCTGCCGTCCGGCAGCAGCAGGATTTCGTGCGGGCCGGTGCCGTGGCTGTCGAACTCGCCGATGCGGCGGAAGCGGCTGCCCGCATCATAGACACCGACAACGCCGCTGGCCGTCTCGTAGTCGTTCTCGGTGGCATAGAGCAGGCGTCCGTTGCGGGAGAAGGCGCCGTGGCCGAAGAAGTGCCGCCCTTCCGGCGCGTGGAAGGCAACCGGCTCCACCCCGCCCGCGGGGTGAAAGGCAAGGGCGAAATTGCCCGGCCGGCGGGCGAAGGCGACGAAGAGCCCGCCATCGGGATGGACGGCAACGTCATGGCCGCGCGCGGGCAGGTCGACCCGCGTGACAGTTTCGCCCCGTTCGTTCAGCAGGACCGCGCCGTAGGCCCCGTCGGCGAAGCGGCAGGCGGAGGCGATCAGCGCATCGCCGGTCATCGCGGCTTCAGCGCCGCGTGGCGCCAGAGCGGACAGGAAGGCGTATCCCGCACCGGCGAGGAAAGCCCTGCGGTCGATGACATGGCCGTTCACGATCAGTCTCCATCCAGCGATGAGAACCCGGCAGCAAGCCCGTAGCCGCCGAGAATGCCGGTCTTGGCCAGCTTGTTGAGGTGGCTCGCGCCCTGCTCGGCGAGGACCAGCAGGTCATGGCCCTGGCGCGTCGCGGCAGCCTCGTGCGCCGGGCGGTCGAGCTTGTCGAGAAAACCGACGGCCGACTGCGTTTCGAAGTCGAGATTGCGCACCGCGTAGCGCTCCTCGTAGTCGAGGTGGCGGAGCGCATCGCTGTTCCCAGCCAGTGCTTCCAGCCCCAGGAAATCCTGGCGCAGGGCCGCGGCGGTGAGGCCGGACCGCCACCAGATGGCGGCCTTGGGGCGGGCGTCCGCCGGCGTCTCGCCAAGGAACGGCGCAATGCGCGTCTCGGCGATCAGTTCGTAGCCGTTTGGCATGACCTTCAGGATGGCGGCGACGGCCTCGTCCTGGCTGGCATAGAGCGGATTGCCGTCGCCTGGATGGGTGAGCAGGCGCACGGTCTCGCTTCCGGCGGCCCAGCCGGCGACGAGATCGCCGGCCATGCGGTGCAGGTTGGCGGCGATCGCCGCGCCGACCCGGCAGCGCCAGTCTCCAGCGGGCTCGCCCGCCAGGTCGCTGGCGCCGGACCCGAACAACACGAATTCCAGCGCGGGCAGGCCCTGCAGCGCGGCGCTCTTCTGCGCCATGGCGCCTCCATCCAGCGCGCCGGGAGCGGGTTTCGCCAGCAGGCCCTGGATCTGGCGCAGGCCGATGCCGCGGCGGTCCGGATA
This sequence comes from Zhengella mangrovi, assembly GCF_002727065.1. Classification (GTDB taxonomy): domain Bacteria; phylum Pseudomonadota; class Alphaproteobacteria; order Rhizobiales; family Rhizobiaceae; genus Zhengella; species Zhengella mangrovi. Next base: position 54,302 of record NZ_PDVP01000008.1, read on the forward strand.
GAAAAGGATCTTCTCGAGCCGGTTGTCCTCGCGCACCGGGCCGAACTGGACGAACTCGATGAAGCTCCACGCTTCGACGGTTCCGGCAAAGGCATCGCGCGCCGCCTGGAGCGGCGGCTCACCAGGGGCCTTGCAGAGTGCCGTCATGGCGGTCTCCAGCGTCCCGGTGGCGTCCCGGAATGCCGTGTAGGCCGGGCGGATATGGTTCTCGATGGCCGCCCGGACCACGGCTGCCTTGTCGGCCGTGCTGGCCGCACAGGCCGGCAGGGCGAGCAGCGCTGTGGCCGTCACAAGGGCGAGCACGTGGGTTGTCAAGCGCATCAAAGAGACTCCAGGAACGTGATGAGGGCGTTGCGATCGGCCTTGTCCATGGCGGCGAAACGGTCGCGGGATGCCTCGGCTTCTCCCCCGTGCCAGAGGATGGCCTCGGACAGGCTGCGGGCCCGTCCGTCATGCAGAAAGAAAGTATGGCCGCTGACCACTTCTGTCAGGCCGATGCCCCAAAGCGGCGGCGTGCGCCACTCCCTGCCCGTGGCGACCCCGACCGGCTGGCCATCGGCGAGGCCGTCGCCCATGTCGTGCAGCAGGAAATCGGAATAGGGCCAGATCAGCTGGAAGGCCTGTGCCTTGTTGGCGGCATCGCGGCGGGTGACGAATTTCGGCCGGTGGCATGCGGTGCAGCCGCTGTCATAGAACAGCTGCTTGCCGCGAAGCACCTGCGGGCTGTCGACATCGCGGCGGGCCGGAACGGCGAGGTTCTCGGAATAGAAGGTGACGAGATCGAGCACCGGGTCCGGCGCCTCGGTATCGCCGAGCCGGTCCTGCACCCCGGTCGGCATGCCCAGGCAGGCAGCTTCGGCCTCCGTGCAATCGCCGTGGCTTCGCCGCACGTCCGGCGTGGAAATGCCGATGTCGCCGGCGAAGGCCTCGGCGCTCTGTTCGCGAACCGAGGCATTCTGCGCCTTCCAGCCGAAACGGCCGAGCACGGGGGCGTCCCGCGTCGTGCCGCGTGCCAGGGCCACGCGGCCGGAGATGCCATCGCCGTCAGCGTCCTTCGGATCGGCTCCGGCGGCAATGTCGGCCGGGTGGATGGCCTGGATCAGGCCCATGCCGATCATCGGGTTGGCGACGCGGGGCGAGAGGGTGGTTCCCGGCGCCAGCGGGCCATAGGCGAGATCGGCGACGGCGTAGCGGGGATGGCGCAGGGTGACGACGGTTCCGTCCCCCAGGGTCACCGGTTTTTCAGCGTAGTCGATGACCATCCGCCCCTCGGCCTTCAGGCCGGGAACCGCCTGGTCCTGCAACTGCCCGCCATAGACCGGGTCGGGCATGTTGGGAGCGACGAAATTCTCCAGTTCGGCGCGCTCCTGCGCGCTTACGGGGCCGCGGGCGAGGCGAAGGAACATGGACGTGGCATCGCTGCTGCCTTCGGGCGGATGGCCGCGGCCGTCCTTCAGGTGGCAGGTCTGGCAGGCGCGGGCATTGAACAGGGGGCCGAGGCCATCGGAGGCCTGGGTGGAGGAGGGAGAGGAGACCCAGAGCTTGCGGAACAGGGCATTGCCGAGCTTGAAGGTCTCTTCCTCCCTGAACGTCAGGTTGGCCGAGGGATGGGAGAAGGCATCGTGATTGACGAGCTTCGTCGAGGTGGCCGCGCCACCGGACATGGTCTCGAACCGTTCTGCCCTGGAAAAATCGGTGGCGGGCCGGGTCACTGCCTCCACCCGCCGGCTGTCGCTTGCGGACAGATCACTCCGCGCCGGCGGGAAGCGGAAACCGTCGGCGGGCGGTTCCGCGCCTGCCGGACCGGCAAGGCTTGCCAGGAAGACGGTTGCCGCCGCCATGGTGTGGCGGCGGCGCTCTCGCAGGACCGGAAGGGCTCTCATGCGTGGTGTCAGCATGGTCCGACCGTCACTGGAAAACCGCGTTCGGACTGTCGAGGCTGTCGGAGCCTTCCAGCCTGACGCCGTCGAGACCGAGAGCGGCGATGACCCGCTCGATGGACCGGGTCTGGTCGATCAGTGCGTCGATGGCGGCCTGAACGGTTGCATTTCCTTCGTCATTGCCCTCGGCGATCATCTGGTCGTAGGCTTCGCCGGACTCCGCACGGTCCGCCATCGCGCGCATGGCCGCGACCGTCGCGTCGAGCTTGCCGCGCAACTCTGCGTCGAGCTCCGGGTCTTTCGCGGCCACGACGCCGGAGATGGAGGGACCCTCGACAACCGAACCATCCACGCGTTCATAGCGTCCGAGATAGACATTGCGGATGCCGATCGCGTCGTAGAGGTGCGACTTGTCGGTATTGTCGGAGAAGCAATCGTGCTCCTCCTCCGGATCGTGCAGCAGCAGGCCGAGTTTCATACGCTCGCCGGCGAGTTCGCCGTAGGAGAGCGATCCCATGCCGGTGAGGATGGCGGCCAGGCCGCTCTTGCCGTCGAGGGCTTCGCGCGCCGCGCCGCCGGCTTTCCAGTTGGCGACCATCTCTTCCAGATCGGAGACGAGCAGCGCCGTGGCCGCGGCGAGGTATTCGCCGCGCCGGTCGCAATGGCCGTGGGTGCAGGCCTTGCCGCCGGCATAGTCGGTCCACGGGCGGTCGCCGGCTCCCGGCCCGCTGCCGTTCAGGTCCTGGCCCCAGAGCAGGAACTCGATGGCATGGTATCCGGTGGCGACATTGGCCTCGATGTCGCCTGCTTCCTGCAGGGTTCCGCTCAGCAACGCCGGGGTGATGGCGGACACGTCGGTCGTCCTGCCGTTGATGACGATGGTCGAACTGGCGATGACATTGGCGGTGTAGAGCGAATTGCGGTCGCTCTCGGTGCCGTAGGACGGGGCGACGTAATCAATCAGTCCCTCGTCCAGCGGCCAGGCGTTCACGCGGCCTTCCCATGCGTCAACGACCGGGTTGCCGAAACGGAACGCCTCGGTCTGCTGGTAGGGCGGGCGGGCTGCCCGCCAGGCATCGCGGGCGGCGCCGAAGGTCTCGGGCGACGGGTCGGCAATGAGCGCCCGGGCAGCGTCGTCGAGGTTGCGAGCCGTCGCCAGCGCGTCCTCGTAGCCGGCCAGGGCGAGGTCGGCATAGGTGCTGACGACAGTGTCGGCATCTGCGGCCATGGCGGCGGGCGTTGATGTCGCCAGCAGCACGGCGGCAAGGGCGGGGACGAGGCAGTTCCGGGTCGGCAGTTTCAAGGTTCTTCCCTCCAGGCAAGTGGTCCAGCCGTCCCGAACGCGTGCCGAAGGGATCGGCGCCCGGGTAATCCCGGGAGCCGCCGTCTCCGTCACCGCATCACGAAAGGGGTCAAGGGCCAGACGTCGCAGTGTTGCCAAAGCGATAGGAAGGGTTGAAAGAAGAGTCAAATAGTCTAGTTTGGAAACGTTCCAGAGTGCCCCGCCGGCGGGCCCGTTCGAGGATGACGACATGCGGCTGACGCGCCAGACGAACTATGCCATGCGAATGATGATGTATTGCGCGGCCAATCCGAAGGACCTGAGCCGTGTTCCGGAAATCGCCAAGGCCTATGGCGTGTCGGAACTCTTCCTGTTCAAGATCCTGCATCCGCTGGTCGATGCCGGTCTGATGGTGACGGTGCGCGGGCGCAATGGCGGCGTGAAGCTCGCCCGGGCGGCCGGCGAGATCACGCTGCTCGATGTCGTGCGGGTGACGGAGGAGAACTTCGTCATGGCCGAGTGTTTCGAGAACGATGCGGCAGACTGCCCGCTCATCGACGCCTGCGCCCTCAACGCAGCGCTGCGCAAGGCGCTGAACGCCTTCTTCGAGGTGCTGGCCGGCTACACGGTCGCCGACCTGGTGCGAAACCGTCCCGGGATGAACGCGCTGCTTGGGCTCGAACCGGCCGCCTGACTCTTCCCGCCATTGCTTGTACGGCCGGGCGGGCGCGGGCAAAGGCTGGACACGGACCGGGTTTCTTTCCATACCGTGACAGTTCTGCGCGAAGGGAGGAAACGCGACCGTGACCATGTCTTTTCCGGTGATCGCCGGTGATGTCGGCGGCACGAATTCCCGGTTTCGTCTCATCGGTCCGGACGGGGCCGCGCTGGGCGAGACACTGACGCTGAAGAATGCCGCCTATCCCTCGATCATCGAGGCGCTGACGGCGGCCTACCCGGCCGACGTGATCCGTGCCGCGCAGACGCTGGTGATCGCCGTCGCCTGCCCTGTGGACGAACCTCCCTTCCACCTGACCAACGCGCCCTGGGTGATCGATCCGGCAGCGGTGAAGGCGGCGCTCGGGCTGTCGCAGGTCCACGTGATGAACGACTTCATGGCACAGGGGCTTGCCTGCGCCAGCCTGCCGCTCGACACGATGCAGCAGATCGGCGGCCATCCGCGCGAGGAGGCGGCTCCCCGGGTCGTGGTCGGGCCGGGGACGGGGCTCGGCGTGGCGCAACTGATCCGCGCCTGCGGCAAGTGGATCGTGATCCCGGGCGAGGGCGGGCATCTCGATCTCGGGCCGCGCACGGAACGGGAATTCGCACTCTGGCCGCACCTGGAAATGCGCGGCTGCCGGCTGGAAGTGGAAATGGCCGTTTCGGGGCAGGGCCTGGAAAACCTCTACCGTGGCCTTCGGCGTCTGGACCGGCACCCCGACCGCGAGGAGGCCGTCAGCGCGGCGCAGGTGACCGAGAGGGCCCATTCGGGCGAAGCGCTTGCCGTCGAAGCGGTGACGCTGTTCACGACCATCCTCGCCCGGTTCTGCGGCGACCTGGCGCTGCTGACGCTGGCGCATGGCGGCGTCTATCTCGCCGGCGGCATGACGGCTCACCTGATCGACCTGGTGCGGGGGCCGGCATTCCGGCAGGCCTTCGAGGACAAGCCGCCGTTCTCCGGCATCATGGCCGAAATCCCGCTCTACCTGATGCCGGGCGGCACCCCGGCGCTGGACGGCATTGCCGCCTATGCGGCCGACCCGCAGGCCTTCGAAGTCGAGCGCGCCATCCACGTCACGCGGTAACGCGATTGACGCCGGACGCGGATGCGGATTAAATTAGTAAGAGTACGACCTATTATGGTCGGGCCGGCCGCTTGCGGCGGGCCAAACGGAATTCGGGAGGAAGGAAGCGTCATGAGCCAGCAACTCGGTACGCTTGAAGAACTGCCGCAGGATTATCGCGACGACATGGCCGCGGCGGGCGTCGCGCCGCTGTGGCCGATGATGCGCAACGTGTTGCCGCATGGCGCGCCGAACCCGGTGACCCGGCCCGGTTACTGGAATTACGGCAAGCTGCGGCCGCTGCTGATGCGGGCAGGCGAACTGACGCCGGTGGAAAAGGCGGAGCGGCGCGTGCTGGTGCTTTCCGATCCGGGCCGCGGCGTCGGCGCCATGCAGGCGACGGCCTCGATCTATCTCGGCATGCAACTGCTGCTGCCCGGCGAGACGGCGCCGGCCCACGTGCATACGCCCAGCGCGGTGCGGGTGATCGTCGAGGGCAAGGGCGGGTTCACCGTCGTCGATGGCGAGAAACTGCCGATGGAAGAGGGCGATCTCGTCCTGACGCCAGGCGGCGAATGGCACGATCACGGTCACGAGGGGACCGAGCCGGTGGTCTGGCTCGATGCGCTCGACCTGCCGGTGTTCTACTACCTGGAAGGGTCCTACGCGACCGAAGGGCCGCTGCAGGCGCAGCGCAACCGGCCGGATGCCAGCCAGGTGGAATATCTTGCCTCCGGCCTGGCACCGGCGCGCAAGCCCGGCGCCGGTGTGCGGCGCTACCCGATGATGCGATATCCGTGGACACGCACCGAGGCGGCTCTGCGCCAGGTGGCGGCCTATGGTGGCGATGCGACGGCGGAACTGGATTACGTCAACCCCGAGACCGGTGCGGACGTGCTGCCGACGATGGGCTTCACGGCGATGATGCTGCCGGCCGGCGCCAGCGAAGCGCCGCCGCTGCGGTCGGCCTCCTGCGCCTTTCACGTGGTCAAGGGACGGGGAAAGACGACGATCAACGGCGAAACCTTCGAGTGGGGACCGAAGGACACGTTCTCGGCGCCCGTCTTCGCCGCGATCACGCACGAGGCGGCGGAGGAATCCTTCCTGATCCGGGTTCACGACCGTCCGCTGCAGGAAAAACTTGGCTATTACGAGGAGCGTGCCCGGTGAGCACAGACGCAACCCTTCTTTTCTCCGTTCCCGCCAGCCCGGTCGTGCCGGTCAAAGGCGAGACGGCAGGCTACCCGGTCCATCGCATTTTCTGCGTCGGGCGCAATTATGCCGCCCACGCGGCGGAAATGGGCGTCGAGGTCGATCGCGAGGCGCCGTTCTATTTCACCAAATCACCGAGCGCGATCGTGCTCAGCGGGGCAACGATCCCCTATCCGCCCGGCACGGAGAATTTCCATTACGAGATGGAATTCGTCGTGGCGATCGGCGCGCCGGTTTTCAAGGCCTCACGCGAAGAGGCGGCTGAGGCGGTCTACGGCTATGCCTGCGGGCTCGACATGACACGGCGCGACCTGCAACTGGCCGCGCGCGCCAAGCAGCGGCCGTGGGATCTCGGCAAGGACGTGGAGCAATCGGCCGCCATCGCGGAGATCACCAGGGCCGCCGCGTTCGGTGCGATCGGACCGCAGGCCATCCGGCTGACGGTCGATGGAGAGGTCAAGCAGGACGCGACGCTGGATGACCTGATCTGGAAAGTCGACGAGCTCGTCTCGCACCTGTCGGGCTACTACCACCTGCAGCCGGGCGACCTGATCTACACCGGAACGCCGGCCGGTGTCGGCCCGGTGACGGCGGGACAGGCGATCGCCGGAACGATCGACGGACTGGCCCCCGTGAACCTGACCATCGGCCAGCCGGAATAATCCACAGTTTTCCATCTGGACGTGCAGCCTGCCGGAAGCCGGGAGATCGTGTGTCTCCCGGCTTTTTCGTGCCTGAAGCCAAGCCAATACGACCGCCGGACAGCGTCTGTCACGGCGATCGGACTCACGTCGAGGCTCGAATGACGTCGTTTGCTGAAATTTTACCAAAGGGTTGACGATTGGCTTTTCCGCATGCCCAATAAACCTTCAACCGATGATCGACAGTTCAGATAACAAGGGAGAAGCAGGATGAAGAAGACCGTAGCTGGCGCCGTGATCTTCGCGACAGGAATGGTTTTTTCGGCCACGGCATTTGCCGCCGATCAGCAGTTCATCTCGATCGGTACCGGCGGCGTGACCGGCGTCTACTATCCGACGGGCGGTGCGATCTGCCGCCTGGTCAACAAGAACCGCAAGGAACACGGCATCCGCTGCTCGGTCGAGTCGACCGGCGGTTCCGTCTACAACATCAACACCGTGCGTGCCGGCGAACTGGAATTCGGCGTGGCCCAGTCCGACTGGCAGTACCATGCCTACAACGGCACCTCGAAGTTCGAGGAGCAGGGTCCGTGGAAGGAAGAGCGCGCGGTGTTCTCCGTCCATCCCGAGCCGTTCACCCTGGTCGTCCGCAAGGATACCGGCATCAAGGGCTTCGCGGACCTGAAGGGCAAGAAGGTCAACGTCGGCAATCCGGGATCGGGCCAGCGCGCGACCATGGAAGTGGTCATGAATGCCTTCGGCATGTCGATGAGCGATTTCGCGCTTGCCGCCGAGCTCAAGGGCTCCGAAATGGCGCAGGCGCTCTGTGACGGCAAGATCGACGCGATGATCTACACGATCGGCCATCCGGCCGCGGCCATCACCGAAGCGGCGACGACCTGCGACGTCGGACTGGTTTCGGTGGAAGGCGAGCCGATCGACAAGCTGGTCGGTGACAACCCCTACTACCGGACAGCGGTCATCCCGGGCGGGACCTATCGCGGGACCGACGAGGACGTGAAGACCTTCGGCGTCGGCGCGACCTTCATTACCTCCGCCGCCGTTTCGGACGACGTGGTCTACACGGTGGTCAAGGCCGTGTTCGACAACTTCGATGACTTCAAGAAGCTGCATCCCGCCTTCGCCAACCTGAAGGAAGAGGAGATGATCAAGGACGGTCTCTCCGCTCCGCTGCACGACGGTGCGGTGAAGTACTACAAGGAGCGCGGCTGGATGTAAGTCCGCCGGCATCAACGGGTTGATGACCCGGCGGGCATGGAGCCCAGGCGGGTCTGACCTTGCGGGCCGGGTGGCAGTGCTGCCCGGCCCGCCGTGTATCGGGCCGTGCCCGTCGCCTGCAACGACAGACAGGCGGCCGCCCACGACATAGGCGGCACAACGAGGGAACAAGCGAGGGACGCGCTGATGACCGGGTCGTCGGAACAGAAAAGGCCGGATGTCGATGTCGACATGATGGTCGCGGAAGTGGAGAGCGGCGCACGCAACGCGGCCGGATGGGCGGGCAAGTTCATCCTGGCGCTGTGTTTCACCTGGTCCCTGTTCCAGATCTACATCGCCTCGGGAATCCCCTACTCGCTGACCACGATGACCGGGATGAACCTGGTCTTCAACAGCCAGGAGGCGCGCCAGGTGCACCTGGCCTTCGCGCTTGCGCTGTCCATGCTGGCCTACCCGCTGTTCAAGTCGAGCCCGCGCGACCGCGTGCCGCTCTACGACTGGGGCCTGGCGATCCTCGGCGCGGCCTCCTGTCTCTACCTGTTGTGGTTCAAACAGGATATCGCCGACCGGGCCGGCCTGCCGACCACGGCCGACCTGGTGATCTCGGCCATCGGCATGATCTCGCTGGCCATCGCGGTGTTCCGCGCGCTTGGCCTGCCGCTGGTGATCGTCGCCTCGGTCTTCGTGTTCTACGTCTTCTTCGGCCACCTCGAGTTCATGCCCGAGGCGATCCAGTGGAAGGGCGCCTCCTTCGGCAAGGCGATGTGGCACTTCTGGATGCAGACGGAGGGCGTGTTCGGCGTGGCGCTCAGCGTCTCGGCCTCGATGATCTTTCTCTTCGTCCTGTTCGGATCGCTGCTGGAGAAGGCCGGCGCCGGCAACTATTTCATCAAGCTCGCATTCGCCCTGCTCGGCCACCTGCGCGGCGGCCCGGCCAAGGCGGCCGTCGTTGCCTCGGCGCTGTCGGGCCTCTATTCCGGATCGTCCATCGCCAACGTGGTGACGACCGGCACGTTCACCATTCCGCTGATGAAGCGCACGGGCTTCAAGCCCGAAAAGGCCGGCGCAGTGGAGGTGGCATCCTCGACCAACGGGCAGCTGACGCCGCCGGTGATGGGCGCGGCGGCCTTCCTCATTTCCGAGTTCACCGGCGTGGCCTACCCGGTGCTGATCAAGCACGCCTTCCTGCCGGCCATCATTTCCTACATCGCGCTGGTCTACATCGTTCACCTGGAAGCCCTGAAGATGGGCCTGAAGGGGCTGGAGAAGCCGAGCGCGGTCGGTACCATCGCGCAGAGGCTGGCCGGCGTGCTTTTCGGTTTCATCGCCATGGCGGTGGTGGCGATCGCCGTCTACTACGGTCTCGGCTGGATCAAGGTCGCGTTCCCGGACATGACCTTCTTCACGGCGATGCTCCTTTTCCTGGCGGGGTATGTCGGCCTGGTCTACTTCGCCGCCCAGCACCCGGACCTCGAAATGGACGATCCCAACGCGCCGATGGAGGTTCTGCCCCGGCCATGGGACGTGGCGATCACCGGGTTCCATTTCATCCTGCCGATCGTCATCCTGATCTGGAGCATCCTGATCGAGGGTCTGTCGCCGGCGACGTCGGCCTACTGGGCGACGGTGGCGATGATCTTCATCGTGCTGACCCAGAAGCCGCTCAAGCGGGTGCTGCGCGGCGAGGGCGGCATGGCGCAGGGATTCGGCGAGGGCTGGGCCGATTTCGTCGACGGCATGATCGCGGGTGCTCGCAACATGATCGGCATTGGTGTCGCCACCGGCGCGGCCGGTGTCATCGTCGGCACCGTGTCGCTGACCGGCCTGCACCAGGTTGTGGGCGAGTTTGTCGAGTTCCTTTCGGGCGGTTCGCTGATCGCCATGCTGCTGCTGGTGGCGGTAATGAGCCTCGTCCTCGGGATGGGATTGCCGACGACGGCCAACTACATCGTCGTGTCGTCGCTGATGGCGCCGGTGATCGTCTCTGTCGGTGCCGCGCAAGGGCTGATCGTGCCGCTGGTCGCGGTGCATCTCTTCGTGTTCTACTTCGGCATCCTGGCCGACGACACCCCACCGGTGGGGCTGGCCGCCTTCGCGGCCGCGGCCATATCGGGCGGCGACCCGATCCGCACCGGTATCCAGGGCTTCGCCTACGACATCCGCACCGCGCTGCTGCCGTTCCTGTTCATCTTCAACACGGAACTGCTGCTGATCGACGTGACGCTGGCCAAGGCGGTCTTCATCTTCATCGTCGCGGTAATCGCCATGATGCTGTTCGCGGCCGCTACGCAGGGCTATTTCCTCGCGCGGTCGCGCATCTGGGAATCGGTCGCGCTCCTGGTGGTCGCCTTCACGCTCTTCCGGCCGGGGTTCTGGCTCGACTACGTGCAGGCGCCGTTCGATGAGCGGCCGGGCGTGCAGGTTGTCGAACTGGCCGGCAAGGAACCGGCGAACAGCCAGTTGCGCATGGTGGTTCGCGGGCCCGACTTCGACAAGCCGGACCAGATCTCGGAACTGACCATCATGGCGAGCCTCGGGCAGCCGGGCGATGGCGAGGCGCGGCTGAACCAGGCCGGCCTGATGGTGCGCACCGAGGACGGCAAGGCCATCCTCGAGGAGCCGATGCCGGGAACGCCGTTCTTCACCCGGATGCAGGGGTTCGACTTCTACGGAGACCAGCCGGTCGAGATCGCCAAGGTCGAGCTGGACGCGGAGCGGATGCCGAAGGAAGTGTTCTACATCCCGGCACTGCTGCTTCTCGCCGTCGTGGTGCTGTTCCAGCGCCGCCGCCAGACCGTTCCGGCCTTCTGAGGGAGGACTATCGATGTACAAGACCATTCTCGTACCCGTCGATCTCGGCGACAGGGACGTCGCGCGGCGCAGCATCGACGTGGCGGCCGACATGGCGAAACGCTACGGCGCGGAAATCCATGTCATGACGGTAGTGCCGTCTTTCGGCTATGCCATCGTCGGCGCGGGTTTTCCGAAGGATTACGAAAAGCAGGTGCTGGAGACGGCGCGGACGTCGCTGAAAGCCTTCATGGACGAATGCGGCCTCGAGGGGCTGTCCGCCAAGGGGCATGTCGCGCATGGCACGATCTATGACGAGATCATGAAAGCGGCCGACACGCTGCAATGCGATCTCATCGTCATGGCCTCGCATCGTCCGGAACTGAAGGACTACCTGCTTGGCCCCAATGCCGCCCGGGTCGTGCGTCACGCCCGGCAATCGGTGTTCGTTGTGCGTGACGCAGGATGACAGACCATGGGCCAGGCCCATCTCTTCGGACGCAGCACTGGCGGTGATATTCCCGTCGCGGTCGGCGGCGACGGCTGCTACATCATCGACAGTACCGGCAAGCGCTATTTCGACGGATCGGGCGGGGCGGCGGTGTCCTGCCTGGGCCATTCCGACGCGACGGTCGCCGAGGCGATCAAGGGCCAGCTGGACCGGATCGCCTTTGCCCACACGGGTTTCTTTTCCTCCGCGCCGGCCGGCGACCTGGCAGACCTGCTGATCGCGCATGCGCCGGCGGGCATCGACCGCGTGTACCTGGTTTCGGGCGGATCGGAAGCGGTGGAGGCGGCGATCAAGCTCGCGCGCCAGTATTTCCTAGAAAAGGGCGAGCCGAAGCGCAGCCGCATCATCGCGCGGCGGCAGAGCTACCACGGCAACACGCTGGGCGCGCTGGCTGCCGGCGGCAACGAATGGCGGCGGGCGCAATTCGCGCCGCTGCTGGCGGAGACCTCGCACATCAGCCCGGTTTACGAATACCGCGGACGACAGGCCGGAGAGAGCGCGTTCGACTACGGACAGCGCGTAGCTAACGAACTGGAGACGGAAATCCAGCGCCTGGGCCCGGAAAACGTGATGGCCTTCATCGCCGAACCGGTGGTGGGAGCCACGGCCGGAGCGGTGCCGCCGGTGGAGGGCTATTTCAAGCGCATCCGCGAGATCTGCGACGCCCATGGCGTGCTGCTGATCCTCGACGAGGTGATGTGCGGCATGGGCCGAACGGGCACGCTGTTCGCCTGCGAGCAGGAGGGCGTCAGCCCGGACATCGTCACCATCGCCAAGGGGCTTGGCGCGGGCTACCAGCCGATCGGCGCCATGCTGTGCAGCGCGGCGATCTACGAGGCCATCGCCTCGGGCAGCGGATTCTTCCAGCACGGGCACACCTACATGGGCCACCCGCTGGCGGCGGCGGCGGCCTGCGCCGTGCTGAAGCGAATCACCCGGGACGGTCTCCTGGACAATGTCCTCGACAAGGGGGCAAAGCTCGATGCCCGCCTGAACGAGGTCTTCGGCCAGCATGCCCATGTCGGCGACATCCGCGGGCGCGGATTGTTCCGCGGGGTCGAATTCGTCGAGGACCGCGAGACGAAAAAGCCCTTCGATCCGAAGCGCGGCGTGGCCAAGGCCCTCAAGAAGGCGGCGTTTGAAGCGGGCCTGATCTGCTACCCGATGGGCGGCACGATCGATGGCGTCAACGGCGACCACGTGCTGCTGGCGCCGCCCTTCATCATCGATGACGGGCAGGTCGACGAGGTGGTCGACAAGCTTTCTCTCGCGGTCTCGAAGGTGCTTGGATGAGCGTCACGCCGCTGCCTCGCCTGATGGTCGCACCCAACGGGGCGCGGCGGACCAAGGCCGATCATCCCGCCCTGCCGGTGACCGTGGCCGAGACGGTGGCCGTTGCCGAGGCCTGTTTCGCCGCCGGGGCAGGCGGCCTGCACGCGCATGTCCGCGACGGAGAAGGGCGTCACGTGCTGGATGCCGGGCTTTACCGCGAACTCGTCGGCGAAATGGATATCCGCGTGCCGGGCATGGCCGTGCAGATCACGACGGAAGCGGTGGGGCGCTACTCGCCGGAGGAGCAGCGGGCGGTGGTCCGTGCCGTTATGCCGGACATGGTTTCCGTCGCGCTCGCGGAAATGATCCCCGACCCGGCCGACGTGGTTCAGGCGCGACGCTTCTATCACTGGGCGAACGAAGCGGGCATCGCCGTGCAGCACATCGTCTACGCGCCGGACCAGGTGGTGGCGCTGGGGCGCCAGGTGTCGGCCGGGGTGATCCCGCGCGACGACCTGCAGGTGCTGTTCGTGCTCGGCCGCTACACGGAAGGCCAACAGAGCAACCCGGACGACCTGAAACCTTTCCGCTCGGCGCTCGCGAGCACCGGCCTCTCGGCCGAATGGGCGCTGTGCGCCTTCGGCCAGGCCGAGACCGATTGCCTGCTGGCGGCCCTGGCTGCGTGCGGCAACGCGCGATGCGGCTTCGAGAACAGCCTGTGGAACCGCGACGGATCGCTGGCGCGCGACAATGTCGAGCGTATCGCGGAAGTCGTCCGGCTTGGCGGACTTGCCGGCTGACAGGGCGCCGTGCGATCCTCTCGCGTGTTCGAAAGTACAAATGACAGGCGAGAGGCAAGTGTGGTCTGCTGAAGCATGGCAAGGTTTCTGATCATCGACGACCATCCGCTTTTCCGTGAGGCGCTGCACAGCGCCCTGAAGAGCGTTTACCCGGAAGCGGAAGCGCTGGAGGCGCGCACCATCGCGGAAGCGCAGGAGATCCTCGGCAATTCCTCGTCGTTCGACCTGGCCCTGCTGGACCTGAACATTCCCGGCGTGCAGGGGTTCGAGGGACTGCTGCAGATCCGGACCGCCTGGCCGCGGCTGCCGGTGGTCGTGGTTTCCGGCCACGAGGACAACCGGATCATCCGGGAGGCGCTGTCCTACGGCGTGGCGGGCTTCATTCCGAAATCGGTGCGCAAGGCCGATCTCGCGGCAGCCATCAGCGAGGTGATGGATGGCGCCGTCTACGTGCCGTCCTCCTACGAGGCCGGGCCGGCCAACGAGGAAAGCCAGGACCGGGCCGAACTGGTCAAGCGGCTGGCGACGCTGACGCCGCAGCAGTTGCGCGTGCTGCAGATGTTGCGCCAGGGGTTGCTGAACAAGCAGATCGCCTATGAACTGCAGGTCGGCGAAACCACGGTCAAGGCGCATGTCTCCGAGATCCTGCGCAAGCTGTCGGTCTACAGCCGTACCCAGGCGGTGATCGAGGTGTCCAAGCTCGACGGCAGCGAACTCTTCCGCGAGAGCCAGGAATTCACGATCCCGACCTGATCGCGGACCGGCCGCAGGTCATTTCTTCCCGCCGGATTTTTCGGAAAAGCGTTCTTTCAGACCGGCGCAGGGATCGTCGATGTTCGCGCGCGGCGTGAGGATGACGAAGTCGTAGGGTTCGGAGCCGGCATAGTCGGCAAGGGCCGTCGACTCGCCGGTCTGCCGCAGCCCGATGGTGACGATGCTTGCGCCCGGAACCAGCTGCTTCAGGACGGCCGGCGCGCCGCGGTCGTCGCGCACGTGCCCGGCGCCGGCAACAAGAAAGGCACCGGTCTTCGCGTGGGCGGCCATCGCGGCCGCGAGCGACCCGTCGCGGGCCCGCTGAACGGTGACCATGGGCGCGGCCATGGCTTCCGGCATCATGCCGCAGTGGCTTTCGACCAGTTCCTGCTTCAGGCTTTGCGACGCAGCGTCGGCAAACGGCAGGTCGAGGCCGATGCGCCGCACCTCATCGGGCTGCAACGCGGCGGCACCCTTGCGGCCGATGGCGCGGATGACATCGCGGTCCAGGTCGCCGGCGACCAGCGGAAGACCGGCGGCCAGCGCCACGCTGGCAATCGGCCTGTAGATCTCCCAGGAGGGCCAGCCGCGTTTTTCCCAGTCGAGTGCGTCTCCGAGCTTGTCCGCGCCGATCCGGCCGGCCCTGTCGAGCACTGGCTGGAGACTGGCGGGGACCATTTCCAGCACCACGGCAGGCGTCCGGCCCGCGTCGACCAGGGATTTCAGAAGGTCGGCCTGGATACGGTGATGGTCCGGGTTGTCGTGAATTTCGCCGACCGCGACAAAGGCTGCGCCGGCAATCGCGTCAAGGAGCGCCTGTGACGAGACCGGTTCGCCGTTGCGCGCCACGATCGTTCCGTTGAGCGGATTATCGCGGAAATGGGTCGAGGTCCAGGTCGCCAGGTCCAGCGCCGGGGCGGGCAGGGCGAGAAACAGGCTTGCGGCAAGGGCTAGAAGGGCCGGTCTTATCATGCGAAGGCTTCCCGTTGTCTTCGTCCGAAACATGGCGCTGCGGCGGCCCGGATCAATAAGCACAAATGACGCATGGTTCACGCGTTTTGATCGGTCGTCGCGACAAGCCGTGGTAAGACTGGTGTCCAAACCAGAGGTAGAGCCATGCCGCATCTTTCCGACCGCGTTTCATCCATCCTGCAAGGCGGCAAGACCGGCTGGGAGGTGCATTTCCATGCGCTAGCGCGCCGTCAGGCGGGCGAGGACATCCTCATGGTCACCGCCGGCGACCACGATTTCGACACCCCGGCAGAGATCGTCGCGGCCTGCGACCGGGCGCTTCATGCAGGCTATCACCATTACACCCAGCTTGAAGGCATTCCGGCCCTGCGGCGCGCCATGGCCCGGGTCTCGGAGGAACTGACGGGGGTTGCGACGCGCCCGGACAACATCCTTGCCACCGGCGGCGGACAGGGCGCGCTTTACGCCGCGGTCCAGGCGGTGTGCGATCCGGGCAGCCATGCCGTCGTCTGCGCGCCCTATTATGCCACCTATCCCGGAACGTTCCGTGCGGCCGGCGCGGACTTCAGCCTTGTTCACGCGCGACCCGAAGACGGTTTCCAGCCCGGCGCGGAGGCCATCGAGGCGGCGGTGACGGAGCGGACGACGGCGATCCTCATCAACACGCCGAACAACCCCGCCGGCGCCATCTACTCGCGCGAGACCCTGAACGGGATCGCCGATGTCTGCCGGCGTCACGATCTCTGGCTCCTGTCGGACGAGGTCTACTGGAGCCATACCGGGGACCAGGCGCATCTCTCGCCGCGCAGCCTGCCGGACATGGCGGAGCGCACGCTGGTCATCAATTCCATGTCGAAGAGCCATGGCATGACCGGATGGCGGGTCGGCTGGCTGACTGGACCGGAAAGCGTCATCGGCCCGCTGGTGGGGCTCAATCTCGTCTCGACCTACGGGCTCAACGACTTCGTTTCCCATGCTGCGGTGGAGGCACTGGACCAGGCCTACGGGGTGGCCGAGATCACAGCGGTCTATGCTCGCCGGAGGGCGGCTTTCCGGGCGGCCATGGACGATTGCCCGGGTCTTCTCATCCGTGGCTCGGAGGGCGGCATCTACCTGATGGCGGACATCCGCGCGGTCAGCGCCGACGGCGAGGCCTTCGCGTGGGGGCTGCTGGAATCGGAAAACCTGGCGCTGATGCCCGGCGAGACCTTCGGGCCATCGACGGCAGGTCACGTTCGCGTCTCGTTGTGCCAGCCGGATGACGTGCTGGAGGAGGCAGCCCGGCGCATCCGCCGACACGTGGATTCGTTATTGGCCAAGAAAAGGGGGGCGGCATGACCCTCGACGCACGTCACCAGGCGTTTTTCGACCTGCACCAGTCCGGCTGTTTCGTCATTCCGAATCCCTGGGATATCGGTTCGGCGCGGATGATGGCGGCGGCCGGCGCCAGGGCGCTCGCCACGACGTCGGCAGGCTATGCCTTCACGCTCGGCCGTCCGGACATGGGCCGGGTCACGCGCGACGAGATGCTGGCCCACGCGCAGGCCATCGTCGGGGCAACGGCCCTGCCGGTTTCCGGCGACCTGGAAAACGGGTTCGATGACGACCCGGACGGTGTCGCGGAAACGATCCGCCTGGCGGCCGAGGCCGGGCTCTCCGGCTGTTCCATCGAGGATACCCGCATGGTCGAGGGGCACCCGGCCTACGATTTCGAGCTGGCGGTCGAGCGCATCAGGGCGGCTGCGTCAGCGGCCAGGGCGCTCGGGCGGCCCTTCGTCCTTTGCGCGCGGGCAGACGGCGTGATGAACGGAGCCTATGATCTTGGTGAGGCCCTGCGGCGGATCCGCGCCTTCGAGGCGGCCGGTGCCGACCTGCTCTACGTCCCGGTTCCGCCGGGCGTGGACGAATTGCGGCAGGTGGTGGCCGCCGTGCGCACCCCGGTCAACGCGCTTGCCGCGGGCCCCTTGCGCGACATCCGGGTGGCCGACTTCGCAGCGCTCGGCGTGCGGCGGATCTCGCTCGGCTCGACGCTGGCGCGGGCCGCCCAGACGGTGATTCGCGACCGCATGGCCGAGATCCTGGGCGAGGGCGATTTTTCCGGCCTCAAGAGCGCTGCGCCGGGCGGCGAGATCGACGCCATGCTGGCGAAGGGCGCCGACAAGGCCTGACCGTCACGGCGCAAGCCTTGTAGCCAGTTCGCTGTCCGGATCGGCGAGCGCATCGATGACGTTGAAGTGATGTTCGTCCGGCGTGGTGATGCACTCGGTGTCGGCGCCAAGACCCGTCCAGACGTTGGCCAGCAGCGCGTTCTGGCGGATGAACTCCGGCCGCTCGGCCCCGCCGGCCCAGCAGGTCAGTTCCACCCCGTTGACCGGTTCCAGCAAGGCAGGACTTTCGTCCCGCGCCTCCTCGAGGTCGAGATGCAGCAGCTCGTTGAGCTTCGTTGCCATCAGCGGGCGCAGGTCATGGACACCGGAAATGGAAATGACGTGGTCGATCCGGTCCAGGATGTCCGGCGCCAGCGGCGTGTCGCTGCAGACCATGCGCGAAACGAGGTGACCGCCGGCGGAGTGGCCGGAGAGACGGACCGGTCCGTCAACCTGCTTCGCCACCTCGGTGATCGCGGCGCCGACCTGGCGGGTGATATGGCTGATGCGCGCCTGCGGTGCCAGCGTGTAGCTGGGCATGGCGACAGCCCAACCGCGGGCCAGCGCACCGGCGGAGAAATGCGACCACATCGACTTGTCGAAGGCCCGCCAGTAGCCGCCGTGGACGAAGACCGCGAGGCCCTTCGGCGTGCCCTCGGGCATGAAAAGGTCAAGGCGTTCGCGGACTTCCGAACCGTAGGCGATGTCGAGCCGGGCGCGGCCCGACGCGGAAAGACCTTCCCTGAAGGCCGCCGCCTGCTCCCCCCAGCGTGGCGGGTAGGACGCGGCCTCCCGAATATGGCCGAAATTGTCGTAGGCATCGTCCCAGTCGGTCACGGGCATGGCGCTCCTCCGTTTTCGCGGGCGCAAGACTAGGCGCGAACGCACGCGACGGGAAGGCGGATGACGCGGATTTACCTTTCTTCGATTGACCGGCCGGTCAGGCTTGCCAAACCAGCGCTGATGTTTAACGTGTGGCGACAGGACGCGATTGCCGCAGGCGGTCATGTTCATGCCCAGGGAGGACAGGTGAGACCATGAAATGCGTGTTCGTGCAGCTCAGATGCGTGCCGGGCAAGACCTACGAGGTGGCCGACGAGATCTACAAGCGCGAGATCGCCTCGGAGCTGTTCTCCACGTCGGGCGATTTCGACCTGCTGATGAAGCTCTACGTCGACGACGGGGTCGATATCGGCAAGTACATCAATGACAATATTCTCGACATCGCGGGCATTTCACGCTCGCTGACAACGCTGACCTTCAAGGCGTTCTGAAAACCGGTTCGAGACAATCCAAGGGGAGGAGACCCACATGAAGAAGACGACAAAGGTGCTTGCGGCCCTGGCGGGCCTGCTGATGGCCACTGCCGTGCAGGCGGACCCGCTCAAGGTCGGCATGATCACGACGCTTTCGGGCGGCGGCGCCGGTCTCGGCATCGACGTTCGCGACGGGTTCATGCTCGCCGTCAAGCAGTCCGGCGACAAGGAAGTCGAGGTCGTGGTCGAAGATGACCAGCGCAAGCCCGACGTCGCGGTGCAACTGGCGGACAAGCTGGTGCAGTCGGACAAGGTCGACGTGCTGACCGGCATCATATGGTCCAACCTCGCCATGGCCGTGGTGCCGGCGGTGACCGCGCAGGGCAAGTTCTACCTGTCGCCGAATGCCGGCCCGTCGCAGCTCGCCGGCAAGGGCTGCAACAAGAACTATTTCAACGTCTCCTGGCAGAACGACGCCTTCAACGAGGCGGCCGGTGCCTGGGCCAGCGAAAACGGCATCAAGAAGGTCTTCCTGATGGCGCCGAACTACCCGGCCGGCAAGGACATGATCACGGGCTTCAAGCGCTTCTACAAGGGCGACGTGAGCGCCGAGGTGTTCACCAAGCTCGGCCAGACCGACTATGCCGCCGAGATCGCGCAGATCAAGGCGTCGGACGCGGACGTGGTCTACTTCTTCCTGCCGGGCGGCATGGGCATTTCCTTCATCAAGCAGTACTCCGGTTCCGGTGCCGACAAGCCGCTGATGGGGCCGGCCTTCAGTTTCGACCAGGGCATCCTGGGCGCGGTCGGCGAGGCGGCGCTTGGCGTCAAGAACACGTCGCACTGGTCGAAGGACCTCGACAACGCCGCCAACAAGGCCTTCGTGGAGTCCTTCCAGAAGGAATACGGCCGTCTGCCGTCGCTCTATGCCAGCCAGGGCTATGACACCGCGCAACTGCTGCTGTCGGCCAAGGCCAAGGCCTCGGTGAGCGATGCCGATGCGTTCCGCACGGCGCTGGAAGCGGCGGACTTCGCCTCGACGCGCGGCGACTTCAAGTTCGCGCCCAACCATCACCCGATCCAGACCATCTACATGCGCGAGGTGGTCAAGGAGGGCGACGTGGTGACCAACAAGGTCATCGGCGTGGCGATGAAGGACCACAAGGACCCGTACGGGGCCGAGTGCAAGATGTGATTGACGGCCGGCGGGCGGCATTTCGGCTGCCCGCCGGCTCTCTTCTTCCGGAGCCGGTCCGCTGACATTCCCGCTCTTTCTCGAACAGGTTCTGAACGGCCTGCAACTCGGCATGATGCTGTTCCTGATGGCGGCCGGGCTGACGCTGGTCTTTGGCGTCATGGGGCTGATCAACCTGGCGCACGGCTCGCTCTACATGGTGGGTGCCTTCGCCTGCGCCGGCGTTGCCGCGGCGACGGGCTCGTTCTGGCTCGGGCTGGTGGCCAGCCTGGCCGCGGCCGCGGCGGCGGGCGCACTGGTCGAGGTCACCGTGCTGCGGCGGCTCTATGACCGCGATCACCTCGACCAGGTGCTGGCGACCTTCGCGCTGATCCTGATCTTCTCGGAGGGGACGCGCTGGCTGTTCGGCTCGTTCCCGCTCTACCTCGACATTCCCAAGGCGCTATCGGGTTCCGTGTCGCTGCCCGGCGGCATCACCTACCCGCTCTACCGGATGGCGATCATCGTGGCCGGGCTGGCGGTGGCCGTCGGCCTGTTCGGACTGGTGTCGAAAACCCGGCTCGGCATGCGCATCCGTGCCGGCGACGCCGACCGCGAGATGATCGCGGCGCTCGGTGTCGACATCGACCGGCTCTACACCATCGTCTTCATGCTCGGGGCGGCGCTGGCCGGTTTCGCCGGCGCGCTGGTCGGCGCCATCCAGTCGGTGCAGGTCGGCATGGGCGAACCGGTGCTGATCCTGGCCTTCGTCGTCATCGTCATCGGCGGCATCGGATCGATCAAGGGCGCGCTGGTGGGCGCGCTGCTCGTGGGCATCACCGACACGCTCGGCCGGTTCCTCATGCCCTGGGCGCTCGGCTTCGTCATGGACGCCTCCAGCGCCGGGGCGATCGGGTCGGCCATCGCCTCCATGCTGATCTACATGCTGATGGCGGTGGTGCTGGCGCTGCGGCCGGGCGGCCTGTTCGGGAGTGCGGCCTGATGCGTGCCGAAACCCTGTTCAACCTCGTTCTGGTCGGCGGCCTGCTGGCCGTCGCGCTGATCGCCTTCGGCCTGGAAGAGACCTTCACCATCACGCTCGTCACCAAGGTCGCGATCTTCGCCATCGCCGGCATCGGGCTCAATCTCGCGCTCGGCCAGGGCGGGCTGGTCTCGTTCGGCCATGCGGCCTTCTTCGGGCTGGGCGGCTACGCGGTCGGGATCCTGTCGAGCCATGCGCAGAACTACGAGCCGCTGATGGAATGGCCCTTCCTCGTCGAGGGGACGACCTTCATGCCGGTGCTCTGGCTCGTCGCCGTGCTCGTTTCCGGCATCGCGGCGCTGGCGATCGGTGCCATCAGCCTGAGGACGGCCGGCGTCTACTTCATCATGATCACGCTCGCCTTCGCGCAGATGATCTATTATTTCGCCATCTCCTGGCCGGCCTATGGCGGCGAGGACGGTCTTTCGATCTACGTGCGCAACGGGTTTCCCGGTCTCAACACGCTGGATCCGCTCAGCTTCTTCCTGCTGGTCTTCGCCGTTCTCTTGCTGGTGGTTTTCCTGGCGGCCCGGCTGCAGGCCTCGCGCTTCGGCATGACGCTGGAAGCTGCGCGGCAGAACGCGCTTCGTGTCACGTCGGCCGGCATCTCGCCCTATCGCGTGCGCCTTGTCGCCTTCGTCATCTCGGCCATGATCACCGGGCTCGCCGGGGCGCTCTACGCCGATCTCAACCGTTTCGTCAGCCCGGCCATGCTGTCGTGGCAGACCTCGGGCGAGATCATGGTGTTCGTGATTCTCGGCGGTGTCGGCCGCCTGGCCGGGCCGATTGCCGGTGCCGCGCTGTTCGTGATGCTGGAGCACTTCCTCGGCGGCCTGGCGGAGCACTGGCAGTTCTTCCTCGGCCTTGCGCTTCTCGGCGTGGTGCTGTTTGCCCGCGGCGGGCTGGCCGGTTTCGTGCTGAAGGAGCGTGGCCGTGGCTGATCCCGTGCTCGACCTGAGGCAGGTGACCAAGAGCTTCGGCGCGCTGGTGGCCAGCGACCACGTGGACCTCGACCTGATGCCTGGCGAGATCCACGCGCTGATCGGGCCGAACGGCGCGGGAAAGTCGACGCTGATCAAGCAGATCGCCGGGGAGCTCCGGCCGAGTTCCGGCACCATCCGGTTCAACGGCGAGGACATCACGGCGGCCCCGCCGGCGCGGCGCGCGACGATGGGACTGGCGCGCACGTTCCAGGTCTCGGCGCTGGCGCCGGAATTTTCCGCACTGGCCAACGTGATGGTGGCGGTGGCGCCGCGGGCCGGCGGGGTGTTCCGGTTCTTTGGCCGTGCCCTTAGCGACCGGGCGCTGACGGAACCGGCCATGGCGGCGCTGCAGCGGGTCGGGCTGGAAAACCGGGCCGAAGTGCCGGTGTCGGAGCTTTCCCACGGCGAGCGCCGGCAGCTCGAGATCGCCATCGCGCTGGCGATGAAACCAAAGGTTTTCCTGATGGACGAGCCGATGGCCGGCATGGGGCCGGACGGATCGCAGCGGCTGACCCGGCTGCTGGCGGACATGAAGGCCGAAGCGCCGATCCTGCTGGTGGAGCATGACATGGACGCGGTTTTCGCGCTGGCCAACCGGATCTCGGTGATGGTCTACGGCCGCGTCGTCGCGACCGGCACGGCGGACGACATCCGCGCCAATCCGCTGGTCCGCGAGGCCTATCTCGGCGGAGACGACGCATGAGCGCGCTGCTGGACGTCGAGGCCATCGAGGTCAGTTACGGCGCGGCACAGGCGCTGTTCGGCGTCAGCCTTGCCGTGGGCGAGGGCGAGGCCGTGGCGCTGATGGGCCGCAACGGCATGGGCAAGACCACGACCATTCGCACCATCTGCCGGCTGATGCGCCATCACGGCGGGCACGTGCGGTTCGCCGGGCAGGACATCGGTGCGCAGGCGCCCTTCCGCGTGGCGCGGATGGGCATCGGGCTGGTGCCGGAAGGCCGGCGCTGTTTCGGACCGCTCACCGTGCGGGAAAACCTCGTGGCTGCCGCCAGGCCGGGCGAATGGACGCTGGACCGTGTCCACAAGCTTTTCCCGCGGTTGCACGAACGCCATGGCCAGGCCGCGGCGACGCTTTCGGGCGGCGAACAACAGATGCTGGCCATCGGGCGGGCGCTGATGACCAACCCGCGCCTGCTGGTGCTGGACGAGGCGACCGAGGGTCTTGCGCCGGTCGTGCGCCAGGAAATCTGGGCCGCCATTTCCGCGCTGAAGGCGACCGGGCTGTCGATCCTGGTGGTCGACAAGTCGCTGAAAGAGCTGAAGGGGTTTGCCGACCGCTGCGTCGTGCTGGAGAAGGGCGAGAGCGTGTGGCAGGGCGCGCCCGGCGACCTGACCGACGAGATCGCCACGCGCTACCTCGGCGTCTGAGCCTCAGTTCAACGGAATGGCATTGCCGTCCTTGGTCGCCTGGTAGGCTGCCGACAGGTCGTCGTATTTCGCCTTGATGCGCGCGATGCGGGCAAGGGCCTCCGACCGGTCCGGCTCGGGCAGTTCATTGGCGCGGGCCGGAATGGACCAGCTCTTCCAGAAGGCGTTCTCGGCGTTGTAGCCGCCCGGATCCAGCGTGAAGACTTCCTTGAGGATCTTCAGGTCATGCGGGATGGCAAAGGCGTCGCGACTGTCCTCGTGGCTGAACAGGTAGGCGAAGTTGTCGAACCCGGTCCACGTGATGGCGGACAGGCAGAGCGAGCAGGGCTCGTGGGTCGACAGGAACAGGCAGTCTGCCGGGTCGGGCCGCGTGCCGGCGGGCATTTCATAGAGGCGCTTGAGCGTGTGCACCTCGCCATGCCAGAGCGGATTTTCCAGCTCGTTGTTGGTTTCGGCGAGGACGAGGGACAAATCGTCCTTGCGCAGGATGGCCGCGCCGAAAAGCTTGTTGCCCTTGGCCACGCCCTTCTCGGTGAGCGGGATGATGTCGTGCTCGATGACATCGAGCATGCGGTTGATCAGAGGGGCATCGGTCACGGGTCAGTTTCCTTCCGGCAGGCGGATTTCCCAGGGGTCGGCGAAGGTGAATTCCTCCAGGTTCGATCCGTCGCCGCCACGGTCGACGACGAGGAAATCCTGCGGCTCGCCCAGCGGCGTCAGAACGGCATGCCAGGTGTTTCGCGCATAGTTGACGCCCTGGCCAGGCGCGGTGATGAAGGCTTCGGGTGTGCCAGGCCCTTCCTCCGTGTCCGGGCAGACGACCACCAGAAAGGGACGCGGCGACAAAGGCATGAACGCCTGGCTGCCGAAGGGGTGGCGCTCGACGAGGGTCAGGCGAAGCGGCATGGCATAGGGCGTGCCGCGGAAGATGTTGATCAGGACGCGACCGTTCGGGCCGGCGGCTTCCACCCTGGCCAGATCGTGAAACCGCTCGCAATTGCCGTTGTTGATCGGAAAGTGGTTGGCGCCGCGGGTTTCAATGACATCGCCAAAGCCTGCGAAGGCCTCGCGCGTCAGCGGGCGGGCGGTGACTGTGCGGCTCATGGGAAGCGCGTCAGCGGCATGTGCCGGTTGACGTCCTTGTAGAGCAGGTAGCGGAAGGGTCCCGGACCCCCGGCATAGCAGGCCTGCGGGCAGAAGGCGCGCAGCCACATGAAGTCGCCGGCCTCGACCTCGACCCAGTCGCGGTTGAGCTTGTAGACGCCCTTGCCTTCCAGCACGTAGAGGCCATGCTCCATGACGTGCGTTTCCTCGAAGGGAATGGTGCCGCCGGGTTGCAGGGTGACGATGGTGACATGCATGTCGTGGCGCAGGTCGGCGGGATCGACGAAACGCGTCGTGGCCCAGCGGCCCCCGGTGTCGGGCATCGGCGAAGGCGCGATGTCGCGTTCGTTGAGGAAGAGCGGGTCGGGTGCCTGAAGCCCCTCGACCGGCTGCCAGGCCTTGCGGATCCAGTGGAAGCGGGCGTGCTCGTCGCCCGCGTTGCGCAAGGTCCAGCCGCAGGCCGGAGGCAGGTAGGCATAGCCGCCGGGTGTCAGGCGACGGTCCGTGCCACCGAGCGTGACGGTGACCTCGCCTTCCATGACAAAGAGCACGCCTTCGGCGCGTGCATCCTCTTCCGGACGGTCGCTGCCGCCGCCGGGTGCGACTTCCATGATGTATTGCGAGAAGGTCTCTGCGAAGCCAGACAACGGACGGGCGATCACCCAGAGCCGTGTCCCGTCCCAATGCGGCAGGAAACTCGTGACGATATCGCTGAGCACGCCAGCGGGGAGCACGGCATAAGCCTCGGTGAAGACGGCGCGGCCGGTCATCAGCTGCGTCTGGGCCGGAAGGCCGCCATGCGGGGCGTGATAGAGAGGTCTGGTCATCGCGGTCACTCCGGCAGCATGTCTTTCAGGCGCAGCAGCGCGATCCGCTCGACCTGCCTGCAGGCGGTGGCGAATTCCTCCTCGCGGCTGTTTGCGATGCGCGCTTCGAAGGCGGCAAGGATGTCGTTTTTCGTCAGTCCCTTGACCGCGATGATGAACGGGAAGCCAAATTTGGCGGTGTAGGCCTCGTTCAACTCCGTGAAGCGCGTGCGCTCGGCATCGGTCAAGGCATCAAGACCGGCAGAGGCCTGTTCCGCCGTCGATTCGGCGGTCAGGCGCCTGGCCTGCGCCAGCTTGCCGGCCAGGTCGGGGTGGGCCTGCAGGACGCCAAGGCGCTCGGACTGGCTGGCCGACCGGAAGGCGCGGGCGAGCGCGTTGTGCAGACCGCCGGCGCTGTCGTGGGCCGGGCCAAGTTCCATGTCGAAGGCGCGCTCGGCGATCCAGGGGGAGTGTTCGAAGACCGAACCGAAGGCGGAAACGAAGTCGGCCTCGTCCATGGCCGATGGCGTCATGCGCGGCGCCACATAGGGATGCGTCTTCTTCCAGTGCTCGGCAATGTCGATGCGGCGCGCGACCCAGACCTTCTCATGGTTGAGCACGTGGTCGATGAAGCGCTGCAGGGCGCGGGCGCGCCCCGGGCGGCCGACGAGGCGGCAGTGAAGGCCGATGTTGAGCATCTTCGGCGCTCCATCCATGCCCTCGGCATAGAGCGTGTCAAAGGCATCGCGGAGATAGGCGAAGAACTGGTCGCCGGAGTTGAAGCCCTGGACGGCGGCAAAGCGCATGTCGTTGGTGTCGAGCGTGTAGGGGATGACGAGCTGTTCCTTGCCGTCGACCACGATCCAGTGGGGCAGGTCGTCGTCGTAGACGTCGGAGATGTAGTCGAAGCCGCCTTCTTTTGCTGAGAGCGGAACCGTGTGCATGGATGCCCGGCCGAGATAGAAGCCGCGCGGACGCTCACCGGTCACTTCCGCGTGGAGGCGGATGGCCTCGAGCATGTGGGCGCGTTCGTCTTCCTCGGAGAAATCCTTGTACTCGATCCACTTCAGGCCATGGGAGGCAATCTCCCAGCCGGCAGATTGCATGGCCGCGACCTGGTCCGGCGAGCGGGCAAGGGCGGAGGCCACGCCATAGACGGTGGCCGGGATGCCGGCCTGGGTAAACATGCGGTGCAGACGCCAGAAGCCGGCGCGTGCGCCGTACTCGTAGATCGATTCCATGTTCCAGTGGCGCTGGTTCGGCCAGTTGGTGGCCCCTGTGATTTCCGACAGGAAGGCCTCGGACTGCTTGTCGCCGTGCAGGAGGCAGTTCTCGCCGCCTTCCTCGTAATTGATCACGAACTGAACGGCGATCCGCGCTTCGCCCGGCCATTTCGGGTGGGGCGGGCGGGCGCCATACCCGCGCATGTCGCGTTCGTAGCGTTTCATGGTTTTCCTCGTGCTCCCGGTCGAAATGCTGATGACCATCATCAATGAAACAGAATGGGTGGCCAAGCCTATTGCAACCGGCCCCCGCGCCAACATGCGGAAAAATTTGAAACTGTTTTGAGCAGGGAAGGGCGGCCGGGGTCTTATGGCGATCGCTTGAATGAGTCACACTCTGGACCGTATGGTCAAATTCATGGTTGAATCGCGCCGTCTGGCGCAGCGACAGGAGACGGGATGAGCAAGAACGGCGGTTACCTGACCACCCATGTTCTCGACACGGCGCGCGGCGTGCCGGCGGACGGGATCCGGATCGAGCTCTTCAGGCTCTCCGGCGACAGCCGCGAACGGATCGCCGAAACGGTGACCAATAACGACGGGCGCACCGACAGCCCCATCCTGCCGGCGGAAACCTTCGAGACGGGAACGTTCGAACTGGTCTTCCATGCGGGCGATTACATCCGGCTGCACGGGCTGGCCATGCCGGTGGCCGGCGGACCTCTGTTCCTCGACGAGATCCCGATCCGTTTCGGCATGGACGACATCCACGCCCATTACCATGTGCCGCTTCTTCTTTCGCCGTTCGGCTATTCCACCTACAGGGGCAGCTGATGAGCGCGCCGGCAATCCGCAAGGACATCCGTTTCCTGCTCAACGGCGATACCGTCACCCTTCACGATGTCCGGCCCGGCGACATGCTGCTGGATTTCCTGCGGATCCGGCGCGGCCTGACAGGCACGAAGGAAGGATGCGCGGAAGGCGACTGCGGCGCCTGCACGGTGCTGGTCGGGCGGCTCGGCCGGGACGGCAACCTCGCCTACGAGAGCGTGAATGCCTGTATCCGCTTCCTGGCGTCACTGGACGGCTGCCATGTCGTCACCGTCGAGCACCTGAAGGGAGCCGATGGCGGTCTTCACCCGGTGCAGCAGGCGCTGGTCGACCACCACGGCTCGCAATGCGGCTTCTGCACACCGGGCTTCGTGATGAGCCTCTACGGGCTTTGGATGAGCCGGCCGGATGCCGACGACCGGGTGATCGAGAAGGCCCTGCAGGGCAATCTCTGCCGCTGCACGGGCTACGAATCGATCATCCGGGCCGGGCGTGCGATCTCCGACTACGGTTTGCCGCAGGACGATCCGCTGGCCAGCGAGCGCGAGACGGTCGCGCACGCGCTGCGCAGCCTCGCCGACGGGGCCCGTGTCGAGATCGATAGCGCCGACGGGCGGATCGTCATTCCTGCCGACGTGGACGATCTTGCCCGCGTGCTGGAAGCCGAGCCGGATGCCACGATCGTCTCCGGCGCAACCGACGTCGGGCTCTGGGTGACCAAGTTCATGCGCGATGTCGCGCCGGTCGTCTTCATCGGGCATATCGAGGGCCTGAAGGGCGTGCATACGCATGGCAACCTCCTGGTGATGGGCGCGGGCGTCAGTTACAGCCAGGCGCACGGCGTGTTCGCGGAGCACGTTCCGCAACTGGCGGCGCTCGTCGACCGGATCGGCGGCGAGCAGGTGCGCAACATGGGCACGATCGGCGGCAACATCGCCAACGGCTCGCCCATCGGCGATACGCCGCCGCCGATGATCGCACTGGGCGCGACAGTGACTCTGCGCAAGCGGCACAACCGCCGTTCGCTGCCGCTGGAAGATTTCTTCATCGACTATGGCCGGCAGGACCGGGCGCCGGGCGAATTCGTCGAGAGCGTTTCGGTGCCGCTGCCTCCGCGGGATGCGCAGTTTGCGGTCTACAAGGTTTCCAAGCGGCGCGACGAGGACATCACGGCCGTCCTGGGCGCCTTCCTGCTGAGGCTCGATGGCGACGGACGGGTGCAGCAGATCCATATCGCCTTTGGCGGCATGGCAGGCGTGCCCAAGCGTGCCCGGGCCGTGGAAGCCGTACTGGCCGGCCAGCCGTGGACGATGGCGACCGTCGAGGCGGCGCTCGATAGTTTCGAGATCGATTATCAACCGCTTACTGACATGCGGGCGAGCGCGGCGTACCGGATGCTGGTGGCAAAGAACCTGCTGAAACGGTTTTTCCTGGAAACTGCCCAAGCGGGCGGCGGCAGCAAGGCGGCGTGAGGGCAGATGATGGGAAAGCATGAACCAGCCGACCTGACCGCTTCCGCCATCAAGGGCGGCGTGGCCTCGCGCCAGCGGCACGATTCCGCGCACAAGCACGTGACCGGCACGGCGGTCTACATAGACGACATCGTCGAGCCGAAGGGCTGCCTGCATGCCTATCTCGGCCTGTCCACCGTGACGCATGGCCGGCTGCGCGGCATCGATACCGGCCTGGCGATGAAGATCCCCGGCGTGGTGGCGGTGCTGACGGCGGATGACGTGCCCGGCGTCAACGACATCTCGCCGACGGGGCGCGACGACGAACCGGTGCTGGCCGACCGCGTCGTGCAGTTTTTCGGACAGCCGGTCTTCGCCGTTGTCGCGGAGACGCGCGACATCGCGCGCCGCGCCTGCCGCCAGGTCAAGGTGCACTACGAGGAACTGCCGGCGATCGTGACCTACGAGGATGCCGGCGACACGCCGAAACTGGTCTGCGATCCGCTGACGCTGCAGCGGGGCGACGTGGGCCGGGCGCTGGAAGCCGCGCCGCGCCGGCTGTCGGGCGACATGCGCATCGGCGGGCAGGACCATTTCTACCTGGAGGGCCACATCGCGCTGGCCATTCCCGGCGAAGACGGGGACATGCTGGTGCATTCGTCCACGCAGCACCCGTCGGAAGTGCAACACATGGTGGCCCACGTGCTGGGCGAGGCCAATCACTCGGTCACGGTGGACGTGCGCCGCATGGGCGGCGGGTTCGGCGGCAAGGAGACCCAGTCCAACCAGTTCGCCGCCATCGCCGCCGTCGCGGCGCGGCTGACAGGCCGCGCGGTGAAGATCCGGCCGGACCGCGACGACGACATGACGGCGACCGGAAAGCGGCACGATTTCCTGGTCGGCTACGATGTCGGCTTCGATGACGAGGGCAATATCCTCGGCGTCGATTTCACCTATGCCTCGCGCTGCGGCTTCTCGGCCGACCTGTCGGGCCCGGTGACCGACCGGGCACTGTTCCACTGCGACAACGCCTATTACTGGCCGGCGGTGAAGGCCGTTTCGGTGCCACTTTACACCAACACGGTATCCGCGACCGCGTTTCGCGGCTTCGGCGGTCCGCAGGGCATGGTCGGCGCGGAACGCGTGATCGAGGAAGTGGCGTTCGCCACCGGGCTCGATCCGCTGGAAGTGCGGCGCAAGAATTTCTACGGCGATGCCGGGCGCGACGTGACGCCCTATCACCAGACGGTGGAGGACAATGTCATCGCCCGCATCGTGGACGAACTGGAAGCGTCGTCCGGCTACCAGGCGCGGCGTGCGGCTATCCGGGCGGACAATGCGCAAGGCGGCGTGATCAGGCGCGGCATTGCGCTGACGCCGGTGAAGTTCGGCATCTCGTTCACCGCGACGCATTTCAACCAGGCCGGCGCGCTGGTGCATGTCTACACCGACGGCTCGGTGCACCTGAACCATGGCGGCACGGAGATGGGCCAGGGTCTCTACGTCAAGGTGGCGCAGATCGTGGCGGAAGAATTCCAGATCGACATCGACCAGGTGAAGATCACGGCCACGACCACGGGCAAGGTGCCGAACACCTCGGCCACGGCGGCCTCGTCGGGTTCGGACCTGAACGGGATGGCTGCACAGGCCGCGGCGCGGACGATCCGAGAACGGCTGACGGATTTCGCGTCCGGGTTCTACGAGGTGCCGGCCGACCAGGTGACCTTCCTGCCCAATCGCGTGCGGATCGGCAACCAGGAGATCCCGTTCGCCGAACTGGTGAAACAGGCCTATGTCGCCCGGGTGCAGCTTTCGGCCACCGGGTTCTACAAGACACCGAACATCCACTGGGACCGGGATACCGGCAAGGGCCGGCCGTTTTACTATTTCGCCTACGGGGCGTCGGTCTCGGAGGTCTCGGTCGATACGCTGACCGGCGAATACCGCGTGGAGCGCACCGACATCCTGCACGAGACGGGCCGCTCGCTGAACCCGGCCATCGATCTCGGCCAGATCGAGGGCGGCTTCATCCAGGGCATGGGCTGGCTGACGACGGAGGAGCTGTGGTGGGACGGCAAGGGCCGGCTGCGCACCCATGCGCCCTCCACCTACAAGATCCCGCTGGCCTCCGACCGGCCGCGTGTCTCCAACGTTGCGCTCGCCGACTGGGCGGAAAACCGCGAGGACACGATCCACAAGTCCAAGGCCGTGGGGGAACCTCCGTTCATGCTCGGCATGTCGGTTTTCCACGCGCTGTCCGACGCGGTCGCCTCGGTGGCCGACTACCGGGTCTGCCCGCGGCTTGACGCACCGGCGACGCCGGAGCGCGTGCTGATGGCCATCGAGCGGCTGAGCCGGCGCGCCCGCACGGACGAGGCCTGACCGGTCGTCATGGCCGACCTGACCGCCTTTCTCGCGGCCAACCCGGAGGCCATCCTGGTGACGGTCGGGGAGGTGAAGGGATCGACCCCGCGCGACACGGACGCCTGGATGGTGGTGGCGCGTGACGGCCTCTTCGGTACGATCGGCGGCGGTCAACTGGAGTTCCTGGCGCTGGAGCGGGCACGGTCAATCCTTGCAGGCCGGGCGGAGGAGGGCCGCTGGTCGCAGCCGCTCGGTCCCGAGATCGGCCAATGCTGCGGCGGCCATGTGACGCTGGATTTCAGGCGCGTTTCGGATGCCGTGCGCGATGACCTGACCGCCACATGGAACAGGGCGCAGGCGGCCCGGCCGCACGTCTTCGTGTTCGGTGCAGGCCACGTGGGAACGGCGCTTGCCCATGCACTGGCGCTTCTGCCCCTCCGCGTCATCGTGGTGGAAACACGCAGGGACGCGCTCGAAGCCCTTCGCGAGCAGGCCGGCGACATGGCCCAAACGCAACTCACGGCCGTGCCTGAAGCGGTCGTGCGCAACGCGCCGGCCGGTTCGGCCTTCATCGTGCTGACCCACGATCATGCCCTCGATTTCCTGATCGTTTCAGAGGCGCTGGCGCGCGACGACGCGGCTTATTGCGGGCTGATCGGCTCGGCCACGAAGCGGGCGGTGTTCCGCCGGCAGTGGCTGGAGGCCGGTGGCGCGGAAGACCGGTTCGCGCGCCTCGTCTGCCCGATCGGCGGGGCGAGGGTGCGGGACAAGCGGCCGGCCGTGATCGCTGCGATGACCACTGCGGAAGTGATGGCCGCACTGGCCGGGGCCGGCGGCTGAACCGCCGCTCCCCTGTTCGTGATAGACTGCATGGATCATTCGCAAACCGAATGCGTTGGCATGTCGGCGGCGGGGTCTGCTTGCCCCGTCATTTTTCAAACCCGGGAGATGCATCATGAGCAGTCACGTTTACAAAATGGTCGATCTTGTCGGGTCCTCGCCGAAGGGCATCGAGGACGCCATCGAAACCGCCATCGCCAAGGCCGGGAAGACGATCCGTCACCTGCGCTGGTTCGAGGTGGTGGAAACGCGCGGCCATATCGAGGACGGCAAGGTCGCCCACTACCAGGTGTCGTTGCGGGCGGCCTTCACCCTGGAAGGCGATGACGCGGTCTGATCGAGTTCGGCGGCCGGCCTTTGCTTCGCCGCGTCAGGCCACCATGGTCAGGTGCCGGTCCGCGATGGCGAGCCGGGCGTCGTTGCCCCAGTCAAAGGGCAGGTAGTCCTGTTCGATGCCGTCGGCGAAAATGACGCCGCCATCCTCCATGCGCGACGTGACGTGGATGGACGATGCGGCATCGACCAGGCCCGTGCGGAGGCTCGAACCTGTCGTGCGGCTCGGCCACGGTTCGCGTGAAAAGAAGGCGGCGCTGCTGTCGTCCGGCGCAATGTCGTAACGATAGCCGGTCACGGCCATCAGCGACCGCGCCCAGCCGCTCATGCCGGTGCCCGTTGCGAGAATAAGGCCGCTCGACGACTGGAACTCCCGTTTGCCGGCGACCTGAAGGTCGTAGCGCGCACTCTTGTGTGAGCGGTGACCGACAAAGAGCTCGTTGAGCGCCATCAGCGTGCCGCCGCCCGTGACGCTGGCCATGACCATCGTCCGTTCAACCCGGTCGATATCGCCGGCGGCGGCGCGCGGCAGAATGCCGGCCAGGTGCTCGACCCTGTGCGTGGTCAGGATGCCTTCGCCGCGCGATGCATCGGCTGCCACCCCGATGAGCGGCTGGCCGTCGAGGTACTTGGCGATGTTCGGGACCAGCCCGTCCTGTCCCAGCGCGACGACAATGTCATTGGGAAAGAAAAGGAAACGGTCAAGGTCGTCGCGAAGAACCTCGGCGAACGACCAGTCTGCGGGGACGGCGCGCCTCGCCTGGGCCAGCGCCTGCGCCTGGGCATGATCGCGGGCAACGACCTCGTCGAGCCGCTGGCCGCGCGCGGCCAGGAAGAACTCCACCTGGCCGAGCGTCGAATGACGCGCGAGAAGCGCCGCCAGTTCCGTCCTGCGGGTGACGAGGACAACGCGCGGCAAAAGGACGGACATGGCTCAAGGCTCCCGGCCCTGCGCGACGAGCCCGCGCAACTGCCCGGCAAGACCCGCCAGCATGTCCGGCGTCACGGTCACCGAGTCGATCCGGTCCAGCTTGGACGCGAACTCGCGGGCTGCGAGCGCCAGGAGCGCGGCGGTCGGCATGCCCGCCACGGCAGCCATGCGCAATTGCTCCATCTCCGCGGCGGCCTGTTCCACCGTGCGGATGCGCGTTGCCTCGGCCTCGGCCTCGATGGTCCGGGCACGCGCCCCGCCTTCCGCGCGGATGCTCTGCGCCGCCGCATCGGCCTGCGCCTCCGAACGGGCGTTCTCGTCCTCCCGGGCGATCAGGTCACGCCGGCGCGCCGCCAGTTCGATCCTGTTGGCGAGCTCGTTCTCCGCGATGGCCCGTTCCTTCTCGACCGCCAGTGCGCGACGGGCAAAGGTGGCCTCGTCCGCTTTCTGCTGCATGGCCTCGAAGGTCGGAACCTGCAGTGCGCGGGCCAGTTCGCTGCTCGGTGTCAGCGCGGCCACGCGAACCGCGATGACCGTCAGCCCCATGTCCGCCAGGGCCGCCTCGGCGGCAAAGCCCGCGTTCAGGGCGGCCTGCAACGGCGCGAGTCCTGCGTCGAGCAGGTCGCGTATGGCCTTTCCCTTGACGTAGGTGTCGGAAAATTCGCGCGCCAGGCCGGTCAGCACCGAGTGGATGTGGTCCTGCGGCTTGGCAGCGTGCTGCCCGGTCTTCAGGTCGATGGTGAAATCGACCCGCTCGGACAGGCACCCGGCATCGGCGACGCGCCAGAGAATCGTCCCCTGCACGGAGACATCCTGATAATCGGCGGACTGGTTGGAGACCATGAAGGTCAGTTCCCGGTCATCCATGGGGATCTCGCTGATCGAGGCGCCCACCGGCGAGAACCAGACGGACAGGCCGCGCCCGGCCCGCGTCTCCCGGCCGTTGCGGAACAGGCGGATGTGGCTGGACGTCTCTGCGCGGAGGTGACGGATGAAGGGGTACCGGGAAATCTGTGCCATGATCCTTACTCGCTGGCGGGTTTCAATTCATAGAGTTCTGCGGGGCGGAAGGCGCCGGGGGCTTCGAACTTCCCGGTCGCCGCGATGGGGTGACGGTCGGCCAGCTTGCGCCGGAAGGCGGGCTTGGCGAGCCTGCGCCCCAGGATCGCCTCATGCACTTCCTGTGCCTGGCGAAGTGTGAAAAGCCGCGGCAGGAAGGCGAAGCCGATCGGCGTGTAGTCGAGCTTGCCACGCAGGCGCTTGACCACGTCGCCGAGGATCGCGGCATGGTCGAAGGCCAGCGGCAAGGCTGCTCCCTCATCGTCCAGGGCCGTGGCCGGTCCGCCGGTCTCGCCGGGCCAGTCGACGGCGATTCCTGCCAGCGACAGCCCGGGCTTGCCCGCGATGAGCGGCAGGAGCCGCCCGGCGGGCACCACGGCCAGGTAGACGATGCTGACGACATGGCCGCGCGGGTCGCGATCCGGCGCGCCATAGGTCGCCAGTTGTTCGAAGTGGACGCCGTCGAGACCGGTCTTGTCATGCAGCACGCGGCGGACCGCCTGTTCCGGCGACTCGCCAAGATGGACAAACCCGCCC
Source organism: Zhengella mangrovi (assembly GCF_002727065.1). Classification (GTDB taxonomy): domain Bacteria; phylum Pseudomonadota; class Alphaproteobacteria; order Rhizobiales; family Rhizobiaceae; genus Zhengella; species Zhengella mangrovi. Next base: position 88,908 of record NZ_PDVP01000008.1, read on the forward strand.
GGCATGGCCCGGTCCCCGCCAACCACGGCGCCATCGCCGCGCGGCACGAGAACGGCCTTCAGGGTCCCGTCGGCGACCGTGAGGATGGCCAGGTCGACGGCAAGGGACGGTTTGGGATGGGCGGCAAGCTGGGACATCTGTACGCTTCGCATTGTAACTATCAGAATAGATATAACTGTTCTGATAAGAAGTCAAGCCAATGCCCGCCGGCCGCAACGGCGGCGAGGGGCGGGACCAGGAAGCATGATCGGATAAACGCCGGGCGGGGAAGGATGTGCGGGCGCCCGGGAAAGGCGCCCGCCTGTCTTGCATCAGAGCTCGATGCGCATGTGCGGCTCACCGTTCGACGTGTGTTCCGCCGTCAGGCCATCGCTGCCCACCGTGACGGTGACGCGGTGGCGGAAGGCGGAGAAGCTGTCGAAGGTGACGACATCCACCGGTTCGTCGAACTGGAAGGTCAGGCGCCAGCGATTGCCCTCGCCAAGGCGCTGCACGGCGATGACCTCGCCCAGGAACTTCTGGCCAAGATAGGTGCCGGTCAGCACCTGGCCGACATGGAAGCTTGCCGGCGGCCTGTTTCCAGCCGCTGCATGGGCGGTATTCCAGTCGCGGTGGCCGTGCTGGCGGGCCACCAGTTCCAGCGCCTGGGCGTGGCTGACGGGTGTTCCGCGTGTTTCCAGGTCGGCACGCAGGCGCTTGGCCTGTGCCTTCATGTCGTCGATTGATGGGGTAAGCCCACGGTTTCCATTCATCACAGACCTCTTTCCAAGCCGGGATGCACCATGATGCCTGTGGGTGCCCGCATTGCCACCGGACTGCATCCAGAAAGGATCAGGACGGATGGTTTTCGTTCAAGGAGGCTTCACCGTGGCCTTGCGGCCTGCGGGCGGCAGGGGCCTCTGCCCTTCAGGATCGCCGGCATATAGGGATGGCGCGGCGGTTTGTCAAAGGGCCGTCTCGCCGAGCAGGCCGCGCACCATGCGCTGGCAGCGTTCGGCCATGAAATCGAGGAACAGGCGGATCTTCGGGTCCTGCAGCTTGCGGTGCGGGTAGAGGGCGGCCAGTTGTACGGACTCCGGGGCGAAATCCGGCAGGACCGGCACAAGACGGCCGTCGCGGATGAAGGGCTCGACCTCGAAGCGCGGCTTGTTGACGATGCCGCGTCCGTCCAGAGCCCAGGAGGTCAGCACGTCGCCGTCGTCGGAATCGAAGGGGCCGCGGACCTCGAACTTCTGTGGGCCTTCGGCACTGCTGAGCAGCCAGTGGAAGTCGCGCGAACCGGGGAAACGCAGCAGCAGGCAGTCGTGGCCGGCCAGGTCGTCGGGTGTCTTCGGGACACCGCGCCGCTCCAGGTAGGCGGGGGCGGCGACGAGGACACGGTCGCAATGAGCGATATTGCGGCGCTTGAAACTGGAATCCTCCAGCACCCCGAGCTTGAAGGCAACGTCAATGCCTTCCTTCATGATGTCGACGTTGTGGTCGGAGAGGCGAAGGCGCACCTCGATGTCGGGGTAGAGGTCGCGAAAGGCGGGAATGCCCGAGGCGATGAAGCGCCGGCCGATGCCGAGCGGCGCGGTGACGCGGATGGAGCCGCGCGGCCGGCCTGACACCTCCGACACGGCGGCCTCGGCGTCGGCGACGGCCTCCAGCACCTTGCGCGCGCCGTCGTAGAAGACGCGTCCCTGCTCGGTTGGCATGAGCTGGCGCGTGGTGCGGTTGAACAGGCGGACGCCGAGGTGCTTTTCCAGCTCCTTGATGCGGTTCGAGGCGACCGCCGGCGAGATGCGCATGTCGCGCCCGGCAGCCGACAGGTTGCCCAGTTCCACCACGCGCACGAAAACGGCGATGTTGTCGAGATAGGCCATGGCGATTCCCCTCACGAAGAGCCATGCCCTTCAAGAAATCACGTTAGTACTGTTCGGATTTTTTTGAAAGTCATCGTGAAAGGATGTGCTTTTCAAACGGGACCGGGCCAGCAATGATCGCGGGTGACACGACAGAGGGATCGACATGGACGTTCTGGCAATCACCTGGGACTGGCTGGCGCTCGGCGTGCGCTGGCTGCACATCATCACCGGCATCGCCTGGATCGGCTCGTCGTTCTACTTCATCGCGCTGGACCTGGGGCTCCGGCAGCGCCCCGGCCTGCCGGAGGGCGCCCATGGCGAGGAATGGCAGGTCCATGGCGGCGGCTTCTACCACATCCAGAAATACCTGGTGGCCCCGGCGGCGATGCCGGAACACCTGACCTGGTTCAAGTGGGAAAGCTACTGGACCTGGATGTCGGGCTTCCTCATGCTCGCTATCGTCTATTACGGCGGCGCCGACCTGTTCCTTATCGACCGCAGCGTGCTGGACATATCCGCACCGGTGGCGATCGCCATTTCGATTGCCTCGCTCTCCATCGGCTGGCTGATCTACGACGCGCTGTGCAAGTCGCCGCTGGGCAAGAGCGACGTCGGGCTGATGGTCCTTCTCTACGTGGCCCTGATCGCGATGGGCTGGGCCTACACGCAGGTATTCACCGGGCGGGCCGCCTTCCTGCACCTCGGTGCCTTCACCGCCACTATCATGTCGGCCAACGTGTTCTTCATCATCATCCCCAACCAGAAGAAGGTGGTGGCGGCGCTGAAGGCGGGCGAGAAGCCCGACCCGGCGCTCGGCAAGCAGGCCAAGCAGCGCTCGCTGCACAACAATTACCTGACGCTGCCGGTGCTGTTCTTCATGCTGTCGAACCACTATCCGCTGGCATTCGCCACCCGGTACAACTGGGTGATCGCGGCGCTGGTGTTCCTGATCGGCGTGCTGATCCGCCATTTCTTCAACTCCATGCATGCCCGCAAGGGACAGCCCTACTGGACCTTCGTGCTGGCGGCGCTGATCTTTGCGGTCATCGTCTGGCTGTCGAGCTTCGGGGCAAGCCTGCCGGATAACCGGGAGGAAGCCTCCATCCCGGCTTCGCAGATGGCCTATGCCCAGTCGCCGCATTTCGAGACGGTGCGCGATACGGTGCTGGGGCGCTGCTCGATGTGCCATGCCGCCGAACCGGTGTGGGAAGGCGTTCACGTGGCGCCGAAACACGTGATGCTCGACACCGACGCCACCATCGTGCAGCACGCACGGGAGATCTTCCTGCAGGCCGGCGCCAGCCACGCCATGCCGCCCGGCAATGTCACGGAGATCACCCCGGAGGAGCGGGCCCTCATCGTCGCCTGGTACGAGGGGGCGAAGTGAGCGACCTCCTGATCCGCGGCCGGTTGCTGAGCTTCCTGCGCCGGCCCGACAGCGTGGAAGACGGCGAGGCGGTTTCCTACGAGGAAGACGGCGGGCTGCTCATCCGCAACGGGCGGATCGTCCGGCGGGGGCCGTTCGCGGCCGTGCAGGCGGAAGCGGGCGCCGGCGCGGAAATCGTGGATCACCGGCCGCACCTGGTGCTGCCGGGCTTCATCGATGCGCATGCGCATTTCCCGCAGATGCAGGTGATCGCCAGTTTCGGCGCCGAACTACTGGAATGGCTGAACCGCTACACGTTTCCAGAGGAGATGAAGTTCTCCGACCCGGCGCATGGGCGGCGTATCGCTTCGGCCTTCCTCGACGAAATGGTCCGCCACGGCACCACCACGGCTGCGGTCTACTGCACGGTGCGGCCGGAATCGGCAGATGCGTTCTTTGCCGAAGCCGAGGCCCGCGGCATGGCGATGATCGCCGGCAAGGTGATGATGGACCGCAACGCGCCGGACGGGCTGACCGACACGCCGCAATCGTCCCATGACGAGACCGCCGCGCTGATCGCGCGCTGGCACGGGCGGGGGCGGCTTTCCTACGCGATCACGCCTCGCTTCGCCATCACGTCGACCCCGGCGCAGATGGAAATGGTTCAGGCGCTGACCGCCGCCCATCCGGACTGCCATGTCCAGACGCACCTTTCGGAAAACCATGCCGAGATCGCGCTGACGCGGGAGCTCTATCCCGATGCGCCGGACTATTTCGGCGTTTACGAAGCCTATGGCATGGCCGGGCCGAAGAGCCTGTTCGGCCATTCCATCCACCTGTCGGAGCGCGAACTGGACGCCATGGCCGACAGCGGGTCGGTCGCGGTTTTCTGCCCGACGTCGAACCTGTTCCTCGGGTCCGGCCTGATGGACTGGCAGCGCTACAACAGGCGTGCCCGGCCGGTGCGCACGGCGGCGGCAACCGATGTCGGCGGCGGCACGAACTATTCCATGCTGCGGACGATGGACGAGGGCTACAAGGTCATCGCGCTGAACGGCGAGAAGATCAATCCGCTGGCCTCGTTCTGGCAGATCACGCGCGGCAATGCCGAGGCGCTGTCGATGGCCGACCGGCTTGGCACGCTGGAGGAAGGCAGCGATGCCGATCTCGTGGTGCTCGATGCAAGGGCCACGCCCGGCATGGCGCTGCGCATGGAGACCGTGACAACGCTGGCCGAGGAACTCTTCCTGCTGCAGACCATGGGCGACGACCGGGCCATTGCCGAGACCTGGGTGGCCGGCCGGCGGGCGAAGTCCGCGATTTCCGGCTGAACTGCTCCCTTGCTGATTCATCCGCGCCCTTGGGGCGAGGTTCCATGGCGGCCGTGCGGCGGCGTGGCCGGACCGCCAATTGAGGTATTCACCTCATATGATCAGGGGAATGGATCGGCGAAGCTTCTGTGCATGGGGACGACCCAGAGCACAGCAAACGGAGACAAGCCATGACCCAGATTTCCCGCCTGACCCGCACCGCCATCGCCGCCCTTGCCCTGACCGGCGCCGCCATCGCCGCATCGCCGGCCCTCGCCGGCAATACCTGCAAGAACGTGTTCCTCGAATTCACCAACAACAGCGGCCAGACGATCAACATCGTCGATGTCGACTACTGGGACCCGGCCCGCGGTTCGCGGGGTGGCTGGCGCTCTGAGCCGGTTCGCAACGAGACGCTCCGCAATGGCGCGGCGTGGCGCGAGACGCGCAACCTGGAAAAGGTCAACCAGCGCCAGACCCGGGTCCGCTTCGAATACCGTATCCGCGGCAAGCTCGGCGGCTGGTCGGTCAAGAAGTATCACTATACGACGGGCACCCAGGTTTGCAGCGAGCGCGCCTCTTTCCGGGCAAGCCTTCGCTGACAGGAACTCTCCTTTCCGGGGAAACGGGTCCGGCCTTCGTGCCGGGCCCGTTTTTGTTTGCCTTGGAACGGCCAAGCCCCTACCACTTCCGCCATGCCGCGATTTGCCGCCAACCTGTCGATGATGTTCACGGAACGGCCGTTCATGGAGCGGTTCGCCGCCGCAGGCGCGGCCGGCTTCAGGGCCGTCGAGTATCTGTTCCCGTATGACTACCCGGCCGATGAGCTCCGCCGGGCGCTGGACGATGCCGGACTGCAGCAGGTTCTGTTCAACGCGCCGCCGGGCGGCGATTTTGCCGCGGGGGCGCGAGGGCTGGCCGCCACCCCGGGCAGGGAAGCGGAATTCCGCGAATCGATCGGGCTGGCGCTCGCCTATGCGCGTGATCTCGGGACCGACCAGGTCCATGTCATGGCCGGCACCATGCCGGACGATGCCGACCGGCACGCGTGGCGCGCCACCTACGTTGCCAACCTGCGGTGGGCGGCCGAGGAAGCCGGCCGGCGGGGCATAGCCATCCTGATCGAGCCGATCAACCCGTACGACATGCCGGGCTATTTCCTGTCGAGCGCCGAACAGGGCGCTTTGGTGATCGCCGATTCCGGGTCGGACAACCTGTTCCTGCAATACGACCTCTACCACCAGAGCCGGCATGGCGGCGAACTGACCGGCACGTTCACCCGGTACCGCCCGCTGATCCGGCATGTCCAGGTGGCGGGCAACCCGGGCCGGCACGAGCCGGACAGCGGCGAGATCGATTTCGGCTTCGTCTTCGGCGCGCTGGACGACGCGGGCTACGCCGGCTGGATCGGCTGCGAATACCGTCCGAAGGGACGCACCGAGGAGGGGCTTGGCTGGTTTGCCAAATGGCGGGGCCGGCACTGATCGCGGCGCGTCAGCCTCGAATGTCGACCACGCCGCAATCGCCCGTTTCGGCGCCGAAGACCAGGCGGACGCCGTCCCTGTCCCAGGCCATGGCGGAGATGGCGCCGTTTCCGCCGCGACGCAGAACGACCTCGCGGCCATCGTTGAAGCGGGCCGCCAGGATCATGCCGTCGGCATAGCCGATGGCGACGAGGTCCTCGGCCGGGTGGCAGCCGACGGCTGTGACCATGGCATTGCCGCGGGTGCCCAGTTCCAGCGGGGCCTTGCCCATCGGGCCATCCTTGCCCTGGAAGGGCCAGACGATGGCTGCCGGCGCGCCGGATGTTGCCAGCCACTTGCCCTTCGCGCTCCAGGACCAGCTTTTCACCTTTGCGGGGTAGCCCGCCATGCGCATGTGCTTGCCGTCGCTCAGTTTCCAGCCGTGCAGGGCGTTTTCCTGCATGGTGGTGACGAGGAACTCACCGCCCGGCGAGAAGGTGACGCCGATATGGGCGCCGGCCCATTCCAGTTCCGCCGGCTTGCCCTCGGTGGCGGGGAAATGCAGCGTCGCGCCGTTGTAGCGGGCGACGGCCAGGCGCAGGCCCTTGGGCGCGAAGGCGAGGCCTTCCACCGAACGGGGATGGGCGAAGACCTTCGCCTTGCCGTCGGGCAGGACGACATGGGCGTTGCGGCCCTCGGCAAAGGCGATGGCGCCGTTGGGCCCGGCGGCCACGGCATTGATCCACTTGCGCGGCGCCCCGGCGACCTCCACCGCATCGCCATCGGCGCCGAGCGCACAGACGCGCCCGTCCTCGCCGCCGGTCAGCAGGCAGTCGCGCGCGGCGTCATAGGTGGCGCAGAGCAGGCCGTCGTGAGCCTCGATGCTCTTGTGGCCATTGTCGAGGCGATGGACCTGGCCGTCGGCCATGGCGAAGACGGGCACGCCGGCGACGAAGGCGGCAGCAATGCAATGGCCGTCGAGATCGAGCGGGGCAACGGTGGGCATGGTCTCCTCAGGCCTCGCAGGCCTTGAAGGTGCGTTCCAGCAGCTCGGGATCGAGATTGCGGCCGATGAAGACCATTCGGCTCTCGCGGGTCTCGCCTTCCTTCCAGGGACGCTGGTGATCGCCTTCGACGATCATGTGCACGCCCTGGACGACGTAGCGGTCCTCGTCACCGTCGAAGGCAATGATGCCCTTGAGGCGCAGGATGTCCGGACCCTGCGTCTGGGTGATCTTCTCCACCCAGGGAAAGAAACGCTGCGGGTTCATGGGGCCACCGCGCAGCGACACCGATTTCACTGTCAGGTCATGAATGGCCGACACCGCGGCGTGGTCATGGTCGTGGCCGTGATGATGATCGTGGTCATGATCGTGTTCATGATGGTGGTGGTGATCGTGATCGTGGTGATCATGGTCGCAATGCGGTCCGCACTCGTGATCCGGGTGGTCATGGTCGAGAAAATGGGGATCGTTGTCGAGGGCGCGCTGCAGGTCGAAGGCGCCGCGGTCGAGCACCTGGTCGAGCGCGATGGCCGAGCGCTCCGTGCGGTGGATGCGGGCCGACGGGTTGATGGTGCGAACGAGACGTTCCACGTCGGCCAGTTCCTCCGGCGAAACGAGGTCGGTCTTGTTGAGCAGGACGACGTCGGCGAAGGCGATCTGGTCCTCGGCCTCGCGGCTGTCCTTCAGGCGCAGGGGCAGGTGCTTGGCATCGACCAGCGCGACCACCGCGTCGAGGCGGGTCTTGGAGCGCACGTCCTCGTCCATGAAGAAGGTCTGGGCGACCGGCGCGGGGTCGGCGAGGCCCGTCGTCTCCACGAGGATGGCGTCGAAACGGCCGGGGCGGCGCATCAGGCCCTCGACCACGCGCACGAGGTCGCCGCGCACCGTGCAGCAGACGCAGCCGTTGTTCATCTCGTAGATTTCCTCGTCGGATTCCACGATCAGGTCGTTGTCTATGCCGATCTCGCCGAACTCGTTGACGATGACCGCGTAACGCTTGCCATGGTCCTCGGACAGGATGCGGTTGAGAAGGGTCGTCTTGCCGGAACCGAGATAGCCGGTGAGGACGGTGACGGGAACGGGATTGGCAGCTTCGCTCATGGGGTCTTGCCTTGACTTTCTGGTCGCCCCGGGATCGGGCGGGAGGTCTCTGGCCGTCATATAGGCGAGGCGGCGTCGCAAGACCAGACGGGTTCAGCCGGCAAGCCAGGGCGGATTGAAGGCATGGATGTCGCGTACCAGGGCGACCAGGCCATCGGCGGCGGTGTCGAGCAGGGTCTCGCCCAGGTCCGCTGTTGCCGCGGACGCGTTTCCGGCCACGCCTTGCGGGTTGAGATCGCTCATCATCCAGCCGTAGGCATGGGGGCCATAGGCGCGCAGATGGGTGAAGGTGCCCGCATGGTCTGCCTGCGCGGAGGGGAAATCGGCCGCTTGTGCCATGTCGACGAGGTCCGGCCTGAGCGCCAGCATGACCGCCGTCTCGACCTGTCCGCCATGGATGCCAAAGGCCTTCTCCTCCGCGCTGACGCCTTGGCCGGGCACAATGAAACGCGTCCAGCTCGTGGCGACGGCAAGCATGGAAAGGCGGACGCGCAATTCGGTGGCAACGACGGTCATCAGCGGCGAGTTGCCGCCATGGGCATTGAGCATGAGCAGCTTGCGGAAACCCTGGGCGAACAGGCGCTCGCCGATCCCGATCCAGCGGTTCACGGCCTCGTCGAAGGCCAGCGTCCTGCTGCCGGCGACGTCCAAGTGCTCGACGGAATAGCCGACCGGCTCGGCCGGCAGGATCGTCAGCGGAAGGCCCGCGGGTGCGCGCTTGACGAGGCGCTCTGCAACGCCCTCGGCGATGATGGTGTCCGTTTCGAACGGCAGGTGCGGCCCGTGCTGCTCGGTCGCGCCCAGCGGCAGGACCGCTATCCATCCGCCGGCCTTCGCGCCGGACAATTCGCCGGCTGTCATTTGATTGTAATGGCGGCGGGGCAAAAGCATGTCGGCTCTTCCAGGTGCAGGGCTCGGGCAGGGCGGTCACGCTATCGCTTCGGCGCGCCCGCGTGCAACCGCTTCGTTTGCGAATCGGCAATCGCGACGTAAACTGGCAGGACAAGGACGGGAGCTTTCGATGGGAAAGTCGGGCAAGGGTTTGGTTTCGGCGCGACTGCAGGCGGTCGCGCGGCTGGCGCGTACCGATCTGGCGGCGCGGCTGCTTGAGCACGGATTCTATGCCGGGCAGGACCAGATCATGCTGGCGCTCAGCATCGAGGAAGGGCTGACGCCGACGCAACTGGCCAACCGGCTCGGGGTCAAGCCACCGACGATCACCAAGACGATCAACCGGTTGCAGGCCCAGGGGTTCCTGACCAAGACCGGGTCGGAAACGGATGCGCGCATCGCCCACGTCACGCTGACCGAGACCGGGCGCGAGGCGATCCGGGCGATCGAGAAATCGGTCAAGCGGTCGGAAAAGGCCCTCGTCAAGGGGCTGGACAAGAAGGAGCGCAAGGCGCTTCTGAAGCTCCTGTCACGGGTGGAAGGAAACCTGGGCCAGTCCGGCGCCCCGGATACGGACGACGGCGACGACGAGGACGAGGCCGCCTGAGCCCACACCGGCGAAACCGCTTGCCTGACGGACAAGGATTTTTGACTTGTGCGGGATGCGTGGCGGGCCGATGACCGGCTCATGCATGCGAGGATTGCCGCTTGACCCGACCCGCCCCCGCCGAGACCGCCACGCCGACCGCCGCCATCCTGCTGATCGCAGCCGCCTGCTTCCTGTTTGCCTGTCTCGACACCAGCGCCAAGATCCTGGTGACGTCGGGGATGGATGCCCGTTTCGTGTCCTGGGCGCGGTTCGCCGAGCATGCGGTGCTGGCCTTCGTGCTGCTGCGCGGCTGGTCGAATGCGGCGGTGCTCAAGGTCTCCAGCGTGCCGGCGCAGATCATTCGCGGCATGTTGCTCTTCGGCTCGACGTTCTTCAATTTCATGGCGCTGCAGACGCTGCAACTGGCCGAAACGATCTCGATCTTCTTTTTCGCGCCGATGGTCATCACGGCACTGGCCGGTCCGCTGCTTGGCGAATGGGCGGGCTGGCGGCGCTGGGCAGCGGTGGCCGTGGGCTTTACCGGCGTGCTCGTCATCACGCGGCCGGGGATGGGCCAGCTGGGAATCGGCTATCTCTACGTGGCGCTGGCCATGCTCAGCTACTGCTTCTACGTGATCATGACGCGCAAGCTTTCCGAGACCGAGACACCGGAAAGCCTGATCTTCTTTTCCGCCCTCACGCCCGCCGTGCTGATGGCGCCGGTGGTGCCGCTCTACGGTTCGATTCCCGCCACGCCGCTGCACTGGGCGGTGCTGCTGGGCCTCGGCTTCTTCGGCGGGATCGGACACTGGCTGCTGATCAACGCCTACAAGCGGGCCACCGTCTTCGCGCTTGCGCCCTATCCCTACCTGCAAATGGTCTGGATGGTCCTTTTCGGCTGGCTGGTTTTCGGCGACCTCCCGGATCACTACACGCTCGGCGGATCGCTCATCATCATCGCCTCGGGCCTCTACATCGTTCACCGCGAACGCATCCTGCGGCGCAGTTCCGTCGCCACGCCAGCGGTGCGATCCGTCCTGCCGGCAAAAAAGCGTTGAAAGCCGGTGCCTGCGCCGCTAGGAATTTAAAACGTTTAATCCAGAGCGTTTCCGCTATTCGTTGAGTAGCTCCGATGCTCTATCGCGTTGTTTCTACGCAATTCCGGACGCGAAACCGGTTCCCACCTTCGCTGGAATTGCACGAGAGGCGTGGCTGCGAGGCGGAGGCTGCTACCCTGGCGCAGAAAATCAAACTTTCGACCATCGCGGAGGCGCTCGGCGTCTCGACCGCCACGGTTTCGCTGGCCCTGCGCGACAGTCCGCTGGTCGCCGACCAGACGCGCGAGCGAATCAAGGCCCATGCGCGCGATATCGGCTACATCTACAATCGCCGCGCGGCGAGCCTGCGCACGTCCCGGTCCGGCATCATCGGCGTCGTCGTGCACGACATCATGAACCCGTTCTACGCGGAGATCCTGCGCTCCATCGAGGACGAACTCGACCGGTCGGGCCAGACGTTCCTGCTCTCCAACCATTATGACCAGGTGGAGAAACAACGCGCCTTCATCGACACGCTGCTGCAATTGGGCGCCGACGGGATCATCATGTCGCCGGCGATCGGCACGCCGCTGGCGGACATCGAACTGGCGGAAAAGAACGGGCTGCCGACCGTGCTCATCGCCCGCAATGTTCCAGGCTCCGATGTGCCCGCCTTCCGGGGCGACGATGCCTATGGCACCGGCCTGTCGACGAAACACCTGATCGAACTCGGCCATCGCCGGATCGCGATGGTCGGCGGGACGGACCAGACCTCCACGGGCCGTGACCGCTACCAGGGCTATGTCGACGCGATGAAGGCGGCGGGTCTCGAGGTCAAGCCGGAGTGGCGCATCGCCGGGCCGCGCAACAAGCTTGCCGGTTTCGATGCCACGGAGAAGGTGCTGGCCATCGAGCCGCGCCCGACGGCCGCCGTCTGCTGGAACGACCTGGTCGCGATCGGGCTGATGAACGGCCTGGCCCGGGCGGGCCTCACGGTCGGCACCGATCTTTCGGTCACCGGTTACGACGACCTGCAGGAAGCCGCGATCGCCACGCCGGCGCTGACGACCGTCTGGAACGGGCAGCGGGAAGTGGGCCGCCGCGCAGCCAAGACGCTGCTGGAGCGGCTGGCCGGCCATGACGTTCATGGCGGGCAGGAACTCATCCGACCGGAACTGCGGGTGCGCCAGTCGACCGGTGCACCGCCCGCCTGACGGCGCCATCCGATTCCTAATCGGTCGTTAACCATTTCCGGTTCAAGTTGCACGCAGCGACATGTATCGGAAAGGGGGCCTTATGATTTTCCGGATGTTGTTTCTCGTGGCCGGACTTGGCGGAGCCGCGGTTTATCTCCAGTCAGGCGGTGCCCTGACCACTCCCACGCAATCCGGCGCGCAACCGGCAGCCCGCGCGGCGCGCCTGTTCGGAACCGACACCGTCCGGCACTTCCGGATCTGGGTCGCCGGGATCGAGACGAGTTGCCGCCTTGCCATCGATATGGCCGACGGCAGCGTTTCGGCCGGCCGGTGCGGCGACGGCTATGACAACCCGCTGGCCGCCGCAACCCATGCCGACCGGCTGAAGGGCGGCATTTCCTTGCGCGACCAGAACGACGGGGCCATTGCCGAGTTCGCCGAAAGCGAGGGTTTTGCCTACGAGGCGGTGGTTCCGGCAGGACGGCTGATGGCGCTGGCATCCGCCGACTGACGCTGCCGGCTGCGTTCCGCGGCCGCCGCGCCGAATGCCTTGAAAATGGCTGCCGAAGGCGTGTCGGACTTCGCCCAGTATTCCGGGTGCCACTGAACCCCGATCGCGAAGGCCGATGCGCCGGTGACCGAGACGGCCTCGACCGTGCCATCGGGCGCGACGGCATCCACGTCGAGGCCAGGCGCCAGGCGGCCGATGGCCTGGCGATGGAGCGAGTTCACCTGGATCTCGCCGGCGCCGACAACCGCGGCGAGGCAGGAACCGGGCTTGACCTGCACGGGATGGCGGACCGCGAAACGGTCGTCATTGTGATCGGAGGCGGGCGCCCGGTGATCGTCGATCCCCTCCTGGTCCTGGATTTCCGTTTCCAACGAGCCGCCGAGCGCGACATTCAGTTCCTGGATTCCGCGGCAGATGGCCAGCAGCGGCACGCCGCCGGCAATGGCAGCGCGGATGAGACGGATCGACGTCTCGTCGCGGGCAGGATCGAAGGGCTCGTGGCGGTCGCTGGCCTCGACGCCGTAGTGCCCGGGGTGAACATTGGTGCGCGAACCGGTCACCAGAAGGCCATCCATGCGGGCGAGCAGCGCTGGCGCGTCGATGGCGGAACCGAAGGCCGGCACACCCAGCGGCAGGACGCCGGCCACCTGAAGCGCAGCGGAAAGATAGGTTTCCGGCACGCAATGCCAGATATAATTGTCGAACTCGCGAATGTCGGAGGTGACGGCTACGAGCGGCTGGGCCATGGGACGGAACTCCTGATAGCGACGCGGCCCTACATAATCGCCCCGCTGCCGCCATGCCAGATGCAATGTTCCGCCGGATCGCGAAAGAACCGTCCGGGCGCTGCGGCTGCAACTGGTAAAAAAAATTGGCCACGTGTTTTCACGATGCTGGACAGGCCGTTGTCAACGTGTATTGATACCGTCGGAAATTGGGCGGGGCGTGAGGGCGCTCGCCGCAACGTTCCTTTGTTCTGATCACCAATGGGAGGATATCCATGGATCGTCGTTCATTTATCAAGAAGGCGGGTCTTGCCGGTGCGGGTGCTGCCGCTACCACGGCTCTCGCGGCCCCGGCCATCGCGCAGGAAAACCCGAAGATCACCTGGCGCCTGACCTCGTCCTTCCCGAAGGCACTCGACACCATCTACGGTGCGGCCGAGACGATGGCCGAATTCGTTCGTGGCGCCACGGGCGGAAACTTCGACATCCAGGTCTATGCCGCCGGCGAAATCGTTCCCGGACTGCAGGCCGCCGATGCCGCTTCGGCCGGCACGGTCGAACTGGCCCACACCGCGTCCTACTACTACTGGGGCAAGGACCCGGTCTACGCGCTCGGAACGGCCATTCCGTTCGGCCTGAACGCCCGCCTGCAGAACGCCTGGTTCTACTACCCGACCTCGGACGGCGTTTCGGGCAACGACCTGATGAACGAGTTCTACGCCACGCAGAACCTCATCGGCTTCCCCTGCGGTAACACCGGTGCCCAGATGGGCGGCTGGTTCCGCAAGGAAATCAACACGGTCGAGGACCTCAAGGGTCTGAAGATGCGTATCGGCGGCATGGGCGGCAAGATCATCGAGAAGCTCGGCGTCGTGCCGCAGCAGATCGCCGGCGGCGACATCTACGCCTCGCTGGAAAAGGGCACGATCGACGCCTGCGAATGGGTCGGCCCGTATGACGATGCCAAGCTCGGCTTCAACAAGGTTGCGCCCTACTACTACTACCCGGGCTGGTGGGAAGGTGGCCCGGTGCTGCACACCATGGCCAACAAGGACAAGTATGCGGAGCTGCCGAAGCACTACCAGGCCATCCTCGAGGTTGCCTGCCGTGCGGCCAACACCGACATGATGGCGAACTACGATTCCAAGAACCCGGCCGCGCTCAAGCAGCTCGTCGGCGCCGGAACGCAGCTTCGTCCGTTCTCGCGCGAGATCCTGGAAGCGTCCTACGAGGCCGCCAAGGGGACCTATGCCGAGATCTCGGCGGAAAACGCGACCTTCAAGAAGATCTACGATCACCAGCTGGCGTTCAAGAAGGACGCTTACCTGTGGATGCAGCTGTCGGAAAACACCTTCGACACCTTCATGATGATCCAGCAGCAGGCCGGCAAGCTCTAAGCTTCAGCCTGCCGAAGCAGCGAACCCATCGAACCCCGGGGCGGAAACGTCCCGGGGTTTTTCGTTGGCGTTCGCGGTGACCGGACCGGACGACGCAGGACGGGCGGCGCGGTTCGACGCGGGCAGGCGATGGAGAAACCGCAGGTTCATGAACGAGCGGACGGCTTCGGCGACCGCAGGCGGGTTCTCGACCATGGGCAGGTGGCCGGCTTCGGGAAGAAGCAGCGTCGCCATGCCCGGCATGGATGCCTGGATGTTGAACTGGTGGCGCGGCCGGATCACCCGATCCCTGCCACCGACGATGTTGAGGGCCGGGCAGGTGATGCCGGACAGTTCTTCCGACAGCGAGGTGATGGAGAGCAGCCTCACAAGGGTGGCGATCTCCGCCGGCCGGCTTTTCAGCAGCGCCAGCCGGACGCTCTCGATGGCCTGGCGGTCCCGGTCCTGGCGGAGCGGGCTGTCGGGATCCGCGACGCAGGACCGGGCGCCATCGATGAAGCGGGCCGGGGTCGAAATCCAGTGGGACAGCAGGCGCTCGAAGGTCCACTGACCGAAGCGCGGCAAACGCAGCAGGCGCATCGCGAAGGGCTGGCAGCCATCCAGCCCGCCGCAGGAAAGGGCGCCCATGAGGACCAGTCCCTCGACGAGATCGGGGTAGCGGGCGGCGAGTCCGAGGGCCATGAAGGCGCCCGTGGAATGACCGATGAGAGTGACCGGCCGGCCGCGGAAATCGCGCCGGATCGCGGTCGCATAGGCCTCCAGAACCGCGTCGATGGTGAGTGTGGCGGCCGCCTCGTCCAGGCTCCACGGATGGTGTCCGGGCAGGGGGTAGGCCACGGCCGTGCCGCGCCGGCAGACGGGCGGCGCGTAGGTCTCCCAGAAGCAGGGAGCCATGACCATGCCGTGGAGCAGCACGGTGGCGGGGCCAGGATGTCGGGACAGGAAGAGGGCGGGCGGCGTTTCGAGCATGACAGCGATCCGAACTGTCCGTTTCAACGGATCACAGGCCGCATTGTTCCATGAAAAAAGCCGGGCGCTGGCCCGGCTTTCGTTGTTCATCGGCGACGGTGCGATCAGTTCGCCGGCGCGGTATCGACCTTCGGAGGGCCGCCCAGCGACAGCCCCGGCAACTGGATGGACGGTCCACCCTGGGGCTTGTTGTCCTCCTGGGAGGCCGGGGGCTGGCCGACGTTCGGAGCGCCGGGAAGCTGCAGGCCGGGCAGCTGCAGGCCGCCGTTGTTGCCGTTCGTCCCGGTCTTCGGCGGCTGGCCGAGGTTGGGGCCGCCGAGGTTGGGCAGTTGCAGCCCGGGCAGGCCGCCGGGCGACGTGCCGGCCGGTGCGGAACCTGGCGTCTGGAGCCCGCCGTTGAAGGACGGAACCTCGATCTTGATGTCGTCCGGATTGAACACCTTCTCGTCGTCCTTGTAGTGGGTGACGAGGCGCGGGAAGGCGATGATCAGCAGGATCACCAGGAACTGGATGAAGATGTAGGGAACGGCGCCCTTGTAGATCTCGGTCGTCTTGACGCCCGGCATCATCTTGTTGGTCGCCTTGTCGAGCCATTCGGAGCGCGGCGCGATGGATCGCAGGTAGAAGAGCGCGAAGCCGAACGGCGGCGTCAGGAACGATGTCTGCAGGTTGATGCCGAGGATGATGCCGAACCAGATCAGGTCGATGCCGAGCTTTTCGGCGACCGGCGCGAGCAGCGGAACGAGGATGAAGGCGATCTCGAAGAAGTCGAGGAAGCAGCCCAGGATGAAGACGATGATCGTCACCACCACGAGGAAGCCGTATTCGCCGCCCGGCAGGGCCAGCAGGAGTTCCTCGATCCAGATGTTGCCGTTCAGGCCGTAGAAGGTCAGGCCGAAGACACGGGCGCCGATCAGGATGAACATGACGAAGGCGGTGAGCTTCGTGGTGGAGTCCAGCGCCTGCTTCAGCGTCGCGAAATCGATGCGGCGCTTGAGCATGGCCAGGATCAGCGCGCCGGTGGCGCCCATGGCGCCGCCCTCGGTCGGCGTGGCGATGCCGAGGAAGATCGTGCCGAGGACGAGGAAGATCAGCGCCAGCGGCGGGATCAGAACGATGACGACCTGCTCGGCCAGCCGCGACAGGATGCCGAACTTGAAGCGCCGGTTGATCAGGCTGGTTGCGAGCGCGAAGGCGACGGCCGTGGTCGCCGCCCAGACCAGGCGGACCTCGTAGCGCATCTCGGCGAAGATGGTGTGGTAGGTCAGGAAATAGATGCCGACCGAGATGGCCATGAGCACGATGAGCGACATGACGCCGCCGCCGAGCGTGCGGGCTTCCATCGGCAGCGCGGGCGCCCAGCCCGGCTTCACCAGCGTGACGGCGAAAACGTAGAGGCAGTAGGCGCTGACGATGATCGCGGCCGGCAGGATGGCGCCGACGTACATGTCGCCGACGGACCGGCCGAGCTGGTCGGCCATGACGATCAGGACGAGCGACGGCGGCACGATCTGCGCCAGTGTTCCGGAACCGGCGATCGTGCCGGTTGCGAACGAGCGGTCGTAGCCGTAGCGCATCATGATGGGTAGCGAGATGAGGCCCATGGCGATGACCGAAGCCGCAACGACGCCGGTGGTGGCGGCCAGCAGGGCGCCGACGAGCACCACGGCATAGGCAAGGCCGCCGCGCACGGGGCCGAACAGCTGGCCGACCGTGTCAAGGAGATCCTCGGCCATGCCGGAGCGTTCCAGGATCAGCCCCATGAAGGTGAAGAACGGAATGGCCAGCAGCGTGTCATTGTACATGATGCCGTAGATCCGCTCCGGATGGCTCTGGAGCAGAGGCCAGAACAGGCGGATCTCGCTGGAAAGGTGCGACATCTCCACGCCGACGGCGAAGAAGAGAAGGCCGCCGGCCGCCAGCGTGAAGGCAACGGGATAGCCGATCAGGAGCATCGCCATGACGGAGATGAACATGATCGGGGCAAGTTCGTGGGCGATGAGGTCGAGCATCAGCGGGCGTCCTCCATGTCGAGGGCGGCCTCGGCCTCGGGCGGCAGGTCATGCTGCGGGGTGGGATCTTCGATGTCGCCGCGCAGGACGGCGATGCGCTTGATGATCTCGGACAGGGCCTGGGCGGTGAGCAGCGAGAAGCCGATCAGCACCATGACCTTGGCCGGCCAGAGCGTCAGGCCGCCGGCATTGGCCGAGATCTCGCCGCTGTTGTAGGAGCGCCAGAACCACGGCCACGCCAGCCAGACCATCAGCAGGCAGAACGGCAGCAGGAAGAAGACGTGGCAGAAGAGGTCGACCCAGTCGCGGGTGCGCTTTTTCAGCCGGCTCGACACGATGTCGATGCGGATATGCTCGTTGCGGAGCAGCGTGTAGGCGGACGCCAGCATGAACACGGTACCGTAGAGATACCACTGCAGTTCAAGAAGGGCATTCGAGGCCCGCGGGATCGGGATGTAACTGGGCAACCCGTCGCCGAGGTAACGCACGGTGGCGTTATAGGCGGAAACCAGAACGGCAGCGAGAATCAGCCACGATACCTGCTTGCCTATGAATGCGTTGATACGATCGACCAGTCCTGAGACTGCCAATAGACCCTTCATGCTTGCCCTCCCTGACGCCGCTTTCCCTGTCAGCGTTCCCGGCCTTGTTTCCGGCCGCGCCGACAGTGCAACACGGCGGCGCGCTTGTCGACAGGAATACCGGTGCCGCTCATCATACGGACTTCCTGATGAAGCCGGTTAGCAGATTTCGAACGCCGGGAAAAGAAACTGGATAACTTATTTTACCAATTTTACCGCGACAATCGGGCCTTTCCATTGCCCCGCAGACCTGCCGTTCCGGCAATTCCGTTACGTCAAATCCGCGTTTCGGGTATTTTTCCTAATGCTTTCCGCCAGTTGTTGTGAATTGGCTTGCCAATGCGACGCTGGCAGCGGATTTCAATTGACTGGATTTGCCCGGCGCAGAAAACTGACCATGTATAGAATGGGTTCCTGAAAAGCCCGCGCCGGAGGAGTGACCATATGACGCTGCACGAGGTAAGCCTCGCCGACAAGTTCGATCTGTCCAAGCAACGGATCTTCGTTTCCGGCGCCCAGGCGATCGTGCGCATGCTGATGATGCAGCGCGAAATGGATCGCCGCAACGGTCTGAATACCGGTGGTTTCGTCTCGGGCTACCGCGGTTCGCCGCTTGGCGGGCTCGACCAGCAGTTCTGGAAGGCGCGCAAGGAATTCGCCGGCAACGACATCGTCTTCAAGCCGGGCCTGAACGAGGAACTGGCGGCCACGGCGTGCTGGGGAAGCCAGCAGACCGAACTGCTGGGCGAGGGCGAGAAGGACGGCGTCTTCGCGCTCTGGTACGGCAAGGGCCCCGGCGTCGACCGCTCGGGCGACGTCTTCCGCCATGCCAACCTGGCCGGATCGTCGAAGCATGGTGGCGTGCTGGCGCTGATGGGCGACGACCACACGGCGGAAAGCTCCACCAACGCGCATGCGACGGAATTCCTGTTCGTCGACACGATGATCCCGATCTTCAACCCGGCCGGCGTGCAGGAACTGATCGACTACGGGCTCTACGGCTACGCGCTGTCGCGGTTCGCCGGAACGTGGGCGGCTCTCAAATGCGTCAAGGACAACATCGAATCGACGGCATCGGTGGACGTCTCGCTCGACCGGCTGAACATCGTCCTGCCGGAGTTCGACATGCCGCCGGGCGGGCTCAACATCCGCCACGAACTGAACCAGATCGGCCAGGAAGAGCGGCTGCACAATTACAAGCGCGCGGCTGCGGCGGCCTTCATCCGGGCCAACAAGCTCAACCGCATCATCTACTCGGGCGGACGCAAGGCCAAGCTCGGCATCATCACGGTCGGCAAGAGTTACCTCGACGTTCGCGAGGCGCTCGATGAACTGGGTGTCGACGAGAAGCGGGCCAACCAGCTCGGCATCCGGCTGTTCAAGGTGGCCTGCCCATGGCCGCTTGACCTCGAGCACATCAAGGAATTCGCGCGCGGTCTCGACACGATCGTCGTGGTCGAAGAGAAACGGTCGCTGATCGAGGTCCAGGTCCGCGAGGATCTCTACGGAACGGCGAACCAGCCGACGGTGGTCGGCAAGAAGGATGAACGCGGCGACTGGCTGTTCCCGGTCAAGGGCGCGCTGGATCCGAACGACATCGCGATCGCCATCGGCGAGCGGATCGTCAAGGTGATCGGACCGTCGGAGGAGATCGAGGCGCGCGTCAAGCAGATGCGCCAGTTCCAGGCCATGCTGTCCGACACCAAGGACGTGGCGGTGCGCACGCCCTATTTCTGCTCGGGCTGCCCGCACAACACCTCCACGCGCGTGCCGGACGGCTCGCTGGCGGGTGCCGGCATCGGCTGCCACTTCATGGCGCTGTGGATGGATCGCAAGACCGTCGGCTTTACCGCGATGGGCGGCGAGGGGGCCCAATGGGTCGGCCAGGCACCGTTCTCCAAGCGCAAGCACATGTTCCAGAACCTCGGAGACGGCACCTACAACCACTCCGGTTCGCTGGCCATCCGCTATGCCATCGCCTCGGGCGTGAACATCACCTACAAGATCCTCTACAACGATGCCGTGGCCATGACCGGCGGGCAGCCGCACGAAGGCACGCTGTCGGTCGATCACATCGCCGCGCAGGTGCGCGCGGAGGGCGTGGAGCGGATCGCGATCGTCACCGACGAACCGGACAAGTATGCCGGGGTGATGTCGTTTCCGGAGCGCGCGACCATCCATCACCGCGAGGAAATGGATGCGGTGCAGCGCGAACTGCGCGAGGTGCCGGGCGTCTCGGTCTTGATCTACGACCAGACCTGCGCGGCGGAAAAGCGCCGGCGGCGCAAGCGCGGAACCTTCCCCGATCCCGACAGGCGGGTCATCATCAACGAACTGGTCTGCGAGGGCTGCGGCGATTGCGGCGTCAAGTCGAACTGCGTCTCGGTGCAGCCGGTCGATACCGAGTTCGGGCGCAAGCGGCGCATCGACCAGTCGAGCTGCAACAAGGATTTCTCGTGCCTGGACGGCTTCTGCCCGTCCTTCGTCACCGTACACGGGGCCCGGATCGCGAAATCGGAAGGTGTGAGCCTCGACAGGAACCCGCTGGACGGTGTGCCGGAGCCCACCCTTTTCAAGCTGGACAGGCAGGGCTGGTCCTCCGTGGTCGATGGTGTCGGCGGAACCGGCGTGGTGACGATCGGCGCGATCCTGGGCATGGCGGCCCACCTGGAAGGCAAGGGTTGCGGCATGATCGACATGGCCGGCCTGGCGCAGAAGGGCGGGGCGGTCTATTCGCACGTCCGCATCGCCCGGACGCCGGACGATATCCACGCGATCCGCGTCTCGGCCGGAAAGGCGGACGTGATCCTGGGCTGTGACCTCGTGGTATCCGGATCGGCCAAGGTGCTTTCCGCCACCCGCGAGGGCGAAACGCTTTTCGTCACCAACACGGCCGAGGTCATGCCGGGCGATTTCACCCGCTCGCCGGACTTCTCGCTGCCGGCCGAACGGCTGAAGCAGGCCATTCGCAAGGCAGCCGGTGACGACATGGCGCATTTCTTCGACGCCACGCGGACGGCAACGACGCTGTTCGGCAATTCGCTGGGCGCCAACATGTTCATGCTGGGCCTTGCCTACCAGCTCGGCGGCCTGCCGGTGTCGAGCGAGGCGATCGAGCAGGCGATCCGCCTGAACGGCCAGGCCATCGACATGAACATCGAGGCCTTCCGCTGGGGACGCCGGGCCGGCCATGACCGCGAGAGCGTGCAGGCCCTGGTCGACAAGTTGCGCGGCCGTTCGCGCCCCGACTTCTCCGGCGAAACGCTCGACGAGGTGATCGCGCGGCGCGAAGCGTTCCTGACCGGGTACCAGAACAAGGCCTACGCACGGCGCTACCGCGATCTCGTCGAGACGGTGCGGACCGCGGAAAGCCGGATCGACAAGGCATCGACCGCGGTGACCGAAGCCGTGGCCCGCAACCTGTTCAAGGTCATGGCGATCAAGGACGAATACGAGATCGGGCGGCTGTTCACCGATGGTGCCTTCAAACGCCAGATGGCGCGGGAATTTTCCGGATACGACCGGCTGGAATTCCACCTCGCGCCGCCGATCCTGGCCCGCAAGGACGACAAGGGGCACGCCAGGAAAGCCCATTACGGCCCCTGGATCCGCCATGTCTTCCGGGCGCTGTCGATGATGAAGGGCCTGCGCGGCACGGCCTTCGACCTGTTCGGCTACACCGCCGAACGGCGCATGGAACGGGCGCTTCGCGACCAGTATGTCGCCGACGTCGCGATGATCGCCAACCGGCTCGACGGGGCGCGGCTCGATGCGGCCGCCGAACTGGCGGCGATCCCGTCCATGGTGCGCGGGTTCGGCCACGTGAAGGCAGCCAACGCGGAAAAGGCGAAAACGGCCCGCGAACAGGCACTGAGCCGCTTCACCGATCCGAAGCCCGACCTCGCGCTGGAGGCAGCGGAATAACCCTTGCGGTTTCCCGCCGGCTTTCCAGGCCGGCAGGAAACCGGCAGGAAACCGCAGGCGAAATCCTCAAGCGCGCGCTGAAATGGGCAGGATTTAGGCAAATTCCTTCAAATCATAAGGGTTTTTTAAGCCTGACATGCGAGTTTCCGGTCTACGTACCGGATCTGGCACATGCAGGAAAAAAACAGAAAATCGGTCCACGACCAGACGCACGACGAGTTCTACATCGCCTTCGTGCAGTCCCTGTTCGATAATGTCATCACGCTCGTGACCGGCATCATCACCCAGCTTGCCGTGCTGGGCCTTGCCTACTGGCGGACCGGCGATCCCTTCTTCATCTACATCACGGTCTTCTTCGCGGTGACCGGCGTCGTCCGGCCGCTGGTGATCCTGCGGGTGAAGAACGGCAAGGGCGAACGCAACCTGCGCTGGGCGCAGCGCGCCGAACTGGTCTACATGATCCTGGGCACGCTGCACGGCGCGACCATCGGGGCCTTTTCTGTCTACAGCATCTACTACCTCAAGGATCCGTTCTGCGAGATTGCCTCGATCTGCATGGCGCTGACGACCGCCGTCTCCATCCCGGGGCGCAATTTCGGCTCCGCCCGGATGGTGTTCGTTCTCAACTCCTTCCTGACGCTGCCGATCTCCGTCGCCCTCATCGCGCGGATGGATATCCAGCACTTCTTCCTCGGGCTGCTGCTGGCGCCCTTCTTCCTGGCGATCCAGACCTTCTCGACCGACATCCGCGACAAGGTGCTGTCGCTGCTGCGCGAGAAGAAGAAGGCGAGTGCGCTCGCGGTGCGTTTCGACAAGGCGCTGAACACCATGTCCCATGGCCTGGTGATGCTCGATGCGAACGAGCAGGTCGTCGTGGCCAATTCGCGCGCATCCGACTATTTCGGCCTCGGCAGCGCGTCGCAACTGCAGGGTCGGACGTTCCATTCTCTGCTCAACCGCGGAGTCGCGGCCGGTCTGCTCGACCGGCGCGATGCGCGCTACATCGCGGTGGAACTGTCGCGGGCCATTCGCGAGGGGCGCAACCGCAAGGTCCTGATCAAGCTGAGCGACGGCCGCTACTTCGAACTGTCGGCACGGGAAGGCGACGACGATCTCTCGGTCATCACCTTCGAGGACGTTTCCGCGCGAATCGCCTCGCAGGAAAAGATCCGCTACATGGCGCGCTTCGACGCGCTCACCGGCCTTGCCAACCGGGGCTATTTCCAGGAAGTCGTCGCCGAGGCGCTTGCCGACGGCGACCCGGAACGGCTCTGCGGCATGCTGGTGCTCGATCTCGACGACTTCAAGGGCATCAACGACACGCTTGGCCATCCCGTCGGCGACGGGCTCATCTTCGCGCTCGCCGAGCGGCTGATCGCGCCGAACGAGGATCACCTGCGGGTGTCTCGCTTCGGCGGCGACGAGTTCATGGTGTTCTTCGACGACGTGGCCGGCGAGGATGACCTGCGCGCCCGTATCTCGGAGATCTACGACCGGCTGAAGCCGCCGGCGGACGTGGCCGGCAACCTGCTTGCGCTACAGGTCAGCGGCGGCGCGGTGATGGCCAAGGTGCGCGACACGAGCGTCGACAACCTGATCGTGAAGGCGGACCTTGCGCTCTACAAGGCCAAGGGCCTGGGCAAGAATGGCTGGCAGTTGTTCGAGGAAACGCTCGACCGCGCCTTCCGCGAGCGGCAGCGGCTGAAAGGCGAACTGCGCGGCGCAATCGATCGTGACGAACTGACGGTCCTGTACCAGCCGATCGTCGATGCAAACACGCTGCAGGTCGCCTCCTGCGAGGCGCTGTGCCGCTGGCATCACCCGGAACTGGGCAACATTCCGCCCTCGGTCTTCATTCCGCTTGCCGAGGAAATGGGCATCATCTCGGCCATCTCGGCCTACGTGCTCAAGCGGGCGACGCTGGACTGCGCCGAACTGCCGGGCGGCATCCGGGTGTCGGTCAACCTGTCGGCCAACGATTTCCGCTCGCCGGAGATCGTCTCGGTTGTCGACCGGGCCCTCAAGGTGGCGGGCCTCGACCCGTCTCGCCTCGAGATCGAGGTGACCGAGACGGCACTGGTGGACGACAAGGCCAAGACCTGGGCCTATCTCCAGGATCTCAAGGGTCTGGGCGTGACGATCGCACTGGACGATTTCGGCACCGGCTACTCCAACCTCGGCTACCTCAACGCGCTGCCGCTGGACAAGCTGAAGGTGGACCGGTCGTTCCTGTCGGAAATGGAAACCAATCCGAAGTCGCTCGAACTGCTCAAGGGCGTCGTCGAAC
Source organism: Zhengella mangrovi (assembly GCF_002727065.1). Taxonomy (GTDB): domain Bacteria; phylum Pseudomonadota; class Alphaproteobacteria; order Rhizobiales; family Rhizobiaceae; genus Zhengella; species Zhengella mangrovi. The sequence goes on from NZ_PDVP01000008.1 coordinate 113,118, forward strand.
TGTCGCGGCGCCTGCGCCTCGACGTGACTATCGAGGGCGTGGAGACGGAGCAGCAGTTCCGCCTGCTCGCCGAATCGGTGAAACCGGATTATATTCAGGGCTTCCTGTTCGGCGCGCCGCTCTCCAAGCGCGGCATCGCCGCGATGATCCAGGCCATCATGCCCCTCCAGGAGGAGCGGGTTGCGAGGCGGCCGTCTTCCCGCTGATGCCGGCACATGCTGGTTAAAAATATCTCACTAAAACATTGTTAACTAATTATTAAGGTTAACCACAGGTAAACAAATCCCGACGAATTGCGGGCTTTCTCTCGCGCTGTTCCCGGCCTATCTTTCCATGGCAAGTCTTTTGCGAGGGGACGGCCATGAACTTTATGGATCGAGACGAGGCTCCGGCGGGAGTGACACGGACGGCATCGGCCCAGGGGCCCATGCTCAAGCGCTTTCTGTCGTTTCTCGACAGGGTCGAGTACCGGCGCATCGAATGCGGCGACGACCTGGAAGACATCTACCGGTTGCGGTACAAGTCCTACCTTCGCAACGGGCTGACGACCGAGAAGGCGTCGGGCATGCTCTACGACGATCTCGACGAAGCCCCGAACTGCTTCAAGTTCGGCGTCTACCTGGACGGGGACCTGGTATCGACGCTGCGCGTGCACCACGTGACCAAGGAACACCCCTATTCGCCGGCCATGGACGTCTATTCCGACCTCCTCCTGCCGCGCCTGGAAAGGGGCGAGCGGTTCATCGACCCGTCGCGCCTGGCGGTGGACACGGAGATCGCCACGGGGTCCATGATCCTGCCGACGATCACCATGCGCATCGGCTACATCGGCTGCACCTATCTCAAGGCGCCCTATTACATGACCATGGTGCGGGCCGATCACGAGGTCTTCTACAACCGCATCTTCTCCTTCAAGCGGATCGCCGAGGCCCGCGACTACAAGGGCGCGGTCAACTGCGAAGTGCCGCTCTACGAGTGCGACAATGCCATCGCCGGGCCGAAGACGGTGGCGCGGCTACCGTTCTTCCGCTTTACCGAGGCGGAAGGGCGGATGCTGTTCGAGCGGCCGGGGATCGGCGAGAACGCGCCGATTTCCATCCTGCCCTCGGCGAAGTACCTGGTGGGCGAAGCGGCCTGACGACCTCGCTGCTTGCCGTGGCGCCGGTCCGGGGCCTATAAGCGGGACCGGCCCGCCCGCGTTCCGCGGAACGGGCGGAAACGGGGCATCGCACGATGACGGCCGGGGCATGAACGGCAAGGTGGATTTTGTTCGCGGCTTCATCTGGGCCGGCGACCTGACCGAGAGCGAGTTGCAGCGCGCCGCCCTCGGCGTGACCGAACGCACCTACGAGAAGGGCGCCTACATCTGCCATCGCGGTGACCGCCTCGGTCACTGGGGCGGCATCGTCGAGGGCCTGATCAAGATGAGCACCATCGGGCGATCGGGCAAGGCGGTGACCTTTGCCGGTCTCGGCAACGGCGCCTGGTTCGGAGAGGGCTCCGTCATCAAGGACGAGGCGCGCAAGTACGACCTCGTGGCGCTGCGCGAGACCCGCCTGGCGCTGATGAACCGGGCCACCTTCATGTGGCTCTACGAGAACTCTATCGGGTTCAACCACTATCTCCTGCGCCAGATCAACGAGCGGCTGAGCCAGTTCATCGCGACCGTCGAGCACGACCGGATCCTCGATTCCAAGGCGCGCGTGGCACGCAACCTGTCCTGGCTGTTCAACCCGGTTCTCTATCCCGGCGTGGTCGAGACGATCGAGATCACGCAGGACGAACTGGCGCTTCTGACCGGCGTGTCGCGGGCTGTGACAAATCGAAGCCTTGGCGAATTGCAGGACGAAGGGCTTCTGCGGGTCGAGCACGGACGAATCACGGTGCTGGACGTGCAAGGCCTGATGTTCTACGGCGACTGACGCCGAAAAGCCCGGAATTTCAAAAGCTTCCGCAGAAATAAAAATGGCCGTCCCCGGAAGGGAGCGGCCGAACACCTCTTGCGACCCTAAAGCAGCACTACGACCTTTGTCTGTCAACCGGGAAGTTGCCAACCGGCTGCATTCGTGAAATTTTTAGGTCCATAAGGAAAAGCCTGTCCCCAGAATGGGCCGGCACCAATGGGAAGAAACACTGCCGTTCGCGACGAACGGCGGACCGGCAAGGAGGAGGCCGCCTTGACGCAGAATCACGCGTCTCTGGACACGTTTCCCAAGTACCTGCTTCTGAACGCGAAGCGGTTCGCAACGCGTCCGGCCATGCGCCACAAGGACCTGGGCATCTGGCAGAGCTGGACCTGGGCCGAACAGCTTGACGAAGTGCGGGCGCTTGCGCTCGGGCTCCAGGCGATGGGGGTCAGGGCGGGGGACAAGATTGCCATTGTCGGCTCCAACCGGCCGCGGCTCTACTGGTCCTTCGCGGCGGCGCAATCGCTGCAGGCCGTTCCTGTGCCCGTCTATGCGGACGCGGTGGCCGAGGAAATGGCCTACGTGCTCGATCATGCCGGCGTACGGTTCGCCATCGTCCAGGACCAGGAGCAGGTCGACAAGATCCTCTCGTTCCGGGAGAAGATCCCGGCTCTGGAGCAGGTCATCTACGACGAGCCGCGCGGCCTTCGCGACTACGACCACGAGCACATGCACGCCTTCGAGGCGGTCCAGGGGCTGGGCCGGGCGCGGCTGAAGGAAGACCCGGCGCTGGGCCAGGCCTGGGAGGCCGGGATCAACGGCGCCTCCGGCGACGACATCTCGATCATTCTCTACACGTCCGGCACGACCGGACGGTCGAAGGGCGTGATGCTGAAGGCGGTTTCGGCGGTCAGGGCCGCGCAGGACACGGTCGCCTTCGACCGGCTGTCGGAGCGCGACGAAGTGCTGGCCTACCTGCCTCTCGCATGGGTCGGCGATCACTACCTGAACTATGCGCAAGGCTATGTTTCCGGCTTCTGCATGTCGTGCCCGGAAAGCCCGGAGACGGTGTCGCAGGATCTCAAGGAGATCGGACCGAGCTTCTATTTCGCACCGCCGCGCGTCTTCGAGGGCCTGCTGACCTCGGTGATGATTCGCATGGAGGACGCCGGCGCGCTGAAGAAGCGGCTGTTCCACCATTTCATCGACGTGGCGAAGCAGCACGGCGAGGCCCTGCTGGAAGGCCGCAACGTACCGTTCTCGGGCCGGCTGAACTACTGGCTGGGAAACCTCTTCGTCTACGGGCCGCTGAAAAACACGCTGGGCTTTTCCAACATCCGCGTGGCTTACACGGCCGGCGAAGCGATCGGGCCTGACCTGTTTTCCTTCTTCCGGTCGCTCGGCATCAACCTGAAGCAGCTCTACGGGCAGACCGAAGCCTTCCTCTATGTCACCTGCCAGGAAGACAAGGACGTGCGGGCCGATGCCGTCGGGCCGGCGGCGCCGAACGTCGACATCCGCATCGCGGACGACGGCGAGGTGCAGTTCCGCTCGCCGGGCATGTTCTCCGGCTATTTCAAGGAAGAGGAAAAGACGACCGAGACGATGACGCCGGACGGCTACGTGAAGACCGGCGACGCCGGGTTCTTCGACAAGGACGGCCAGCTGAAGATCATCGACCGCGCCAAGGACGTCGGGCGGCTGACGACCGGCGCGCTGTTCGCGCCGAAGTTCATCGAGAACTCGCTGAAGTTCTTCCCCAACATCAAGGAAGCGGTGGCTTTCGGCGACGGGCGCGACAAGGTCGGCGTGTTCCTGAACATCGACCTGACGGCTGTGGGCAACTGGGCCGAGCGCAACAACATTTCCTACGCGTCCTACCAGGAACTCGCCGGGCATCCGAAGGTCTACGAGATGATGGCCGAGCACGTGGCCGAGACCAATCGCAAGCTTTCGGAAGTGGAGATGATGGCCGGTGCGCAGATCAGCCGCTTCCTGGTGCTGCACAAGGAACTGGACGCGGATGACGGCGAACTGACCCGGACGCAGAAGGTCCGCCGGTCGTTCATCGCCGAGCGTTACGCCGACCTGATCGAGGCACTCTACGACGGCTCGAGCGAGAAATACGTGGAGACGGAAGTCACCTACGAGGATGGCCGCAAGGGCAGTATCCGCGCGACGGTCCAGATCCGCGATGCCCGGACGTTCCCCGTGCCGGCGGGCGCCATGCACAAGGAGGCCGCGGAATGAACGCGCCGCTGAAGACCGCCGACCTGAGGGCTTCCGAACGGTTCCAGATGACCGCGCACCAGGACGGGATCGCCAAGGGCGAAACCCTTCTGGCGGTGGAGAACGTCTCGCTGTCGTTCGGAGGCGTGAAGGCGATCACCAATATCTCCTTCGATATCCGCAAGGGCGAGATCCGCGCGATCATCGGGCCGAACGGCGCCGGCAAGACGTCGATGCTCAACGTCATCAACGGCTTCTACCACCCGCAGGAAGGCACGATCACCTATCGCGGCGAGAAGCGCTCGCAGATGCGTTCCACCGACGCGGCGCGCCAGGGAATCGCACGCACCTTCCAGAACATCGCGCTGTTCAAGGGCATGTCGACGCTCGACAACATCATGACCGGTCGCATCACCCTGCAGAAGCGCAACATCTTCTGGCAGGCGCTGTGGCACGGACCGGCGATGAAGGAAGACCTGGAGCACCGGGAGGCGGTCGAGCACATCATCGACTTCCTCGAGATCCAGCACATCCGCAAGACACCGGTGGGGCGGCTGCCGTACGGCCTGCAGAAGCGCGTGGAACTCGGTCGGGCGCTTGCCGCCGAACCGGCGCTGCTGCTGCTCGACGAGCCGATGGCGGGCATGAACCTGGAGGAGAAGGAGGACATGAGCCGCTTCATCCTCGACGTGAACGACCAGTTCGGCACGACCATTGCCCTGATCGAGCACGACATGGGCGTGGTGATGGATATTTCCGACCGGGTCGTGGTGCTCGATTACGGGCGCAAGATCGGCGACGGTCCGCCGGACGAGGTCTCACAGAACCAGGATGTCATCGACGCCTATCTCGGCGTTTCGCACGACTGAGGCCGACTGGGGGGAACCATGTCACCAGAATTTCTCTACTTTATCGAAACGGTGATCAACGGCCTGATGTCGGGCGTGATGTATTCGCTCGTGGCGCTCGGCTTCGTGCTGATCTTCAAGGCCTCGGGCATCTTCAACTTCGCGCAGGGCGTCATGGCGCTGTTCGCGGCGCTGACGCTGGTCGGGCTGCAGACGGGGCAGGTACCGTTCGCGCATCTCATCAACGCCATTTTCGGAACCGAGATCCATCATTTCGGCTGGGAGCTGCCGGCGGCCGTCGCCATTGCCGGTACGCTGGTGGTCATGGTCGCCTTCGCCTGGATCTTCGAGAAACTGGTGTTGAAACACCTGGTCAACCAGGAGCCGATCATCCTGTTCATGGCCACCATCGGACTCGCCTATTTCCTGGAAGGGTTCGGCGACCTGATGTGGGGCTCCGACGTGAAGACGCTGAACGTCGGCATTCCCTCGGGCGGTTCCTTCTGGTGGGAGGACGTGACCAAGACCTGGGCGGCGGAAGGCTCGGACTACTTCGGCATGTACATCGACGTGCTCGACGTCTATGCCGCGGTCATCGCCGTCATCCTCGTCATCGCGCTGACCGCCTTCTCGCAATACACCCGCACGGGGCGGGCGTTGCGGGCGGTGGCGGACGACCACCAGGCAGCCCAGTCGGTCGGTATTTCGCTGCGCAGCATCTGGGTCATCGTCTGGTCGATCGCGGGTTTCGTGGCGCTGGTCGCCGGCATCATGTGGGGGTCGAAGTCCGGCGTGCAGTTCTCGCTGTCGCTGATCGCGCTGAAGGCGCTGCCGGTGCTGATCCTTGGCGGATTCACCTCGATCCCGGGCGCCATCATCGGCGGTCTGATCATCGGGGTCGGCGAGAAGCTGGCTGAACTCTACATCGGCCCGCTCGTCGGCGGCGCCATCGAAAACTGGTTCGCCTACGTGGTGGCGCTGGTGTTCCTGCTGTTCCGGCCGCAGGGCCTGTTCGGCGAAAAGATCATCGAGAGGGTGTGACGTACCATGCTTTACCGTGAAGCCGGCGATTTCAAGTCGACTTATGCCGCCGACCAGCAGACCTTCCCGATCCGTTCGGAACGCATGCTCTTCTGGATGGCCATGGCCGTTGCGTTCATCGCCATGCCACTGCTGCTCGGCGCCTATCCCGAAGGCTCGACCTACTGGGTCAAGGCCATCCTGCTGCCGTTCCTCGTCTGGTCCATGATCGCGCTGGGCCTGAACATCCTGACCGGCTATTGCGGCCAGGTTTCGCTGGGAACCGGCGGTTTCATGGCCGTGGGCGCCTTTGCCTGCTACAAGCTGATGACGGCCTTTCCGGATCTCAACATCGTCATCTGCATCGTGCTCTCGGGTGCGGTGACGGCCGGGGTGGGCGTCCTGTTCGGCCTTCCTTCCCTGCGGATCAAGGGCTTCTACCTGGCCGTGGCGACGCTGGCGGCGCAGTTCTTCCTGGTCTGGATGTTCAACAAGTTCGCGTGGTTCTACAACTACTCCGCCTCCGGCCAGATCACCGCGCCGGAACGCACGATCCTGGGCATCGCGGTGACGGGCCCGAACTCGGCGCCCTGGGCGACCTACCTGCTGGCGCTCACGCTGCTGTTCGCCTTCGCCTGGGTGGCGCGCAACCTGACGCGCGGCCGCATCGGCCGGTCCTGGATGGCCATGCGCGACATGGATATCGCCGCCGAGATCATGGGCGTATCGCCGCTTCAGGCCAAGCTTTCGGCCTTTGCCGTCTCGTCCTTCTACATCGGCATGGGCGGGGCCATGTTCTTTTCCATCTATCTCGGCGCTGCCGAGGTGACGGAGGCATTCGGCATCGACAAATCGTTCGACGCGCTGTTCATGGTCATCATCGGCGGGCTGGGTTCCATTCTCGGGGCCTTCCTGGGCGCCGGTTTCATCGTGCTGTTCCCGATCTTCCTGACCGTGGTGATGCGCGACGGGCTGGGCTGGCCGACGGCGACGGTCGAGCACTTCCAGATCATGATCGTCGGCGGGCTGATCATCTTCCTGCTGATCGTGGAGCCGCACGGACTGGCGCAGCTCTGGCGCTTAACCAAGGAGAAACTCCGGCTCTGGCCATTCCCCTACTAGGGGATAGACTGGACGCAGCCGGCCGCCTGACGCGGCCGGGTGCATTACATCCAAACCACCGTCTCACAAATGGGAGGAACATTCATGAGACTGAAGACACTGATCGCGACGGCCGCCCTTGCTGCCGTCATGGGGACCGCGCCGGCCATGGCCGAACTGGTCTTCCCTGCATTGTCCTACCGAACCGGCCCCTATGCGCCGAACGGCATTCCCTTTGCTGACGGCTATGCCGACTACCTGACGCTCATCAACGAGCGCGATGGCGGCGTCGAGGGCGAAAAGGTCCGCATGGTCGAGTGCGAGACCGGCTACAACACCGAAAAGGGTGTGGAGTGCTACGAGTCGACGAAGGGCGAGGGCGCCCTGGTCTACCAGCCGCTTTCGACCGGCATCACCTACCAGCTCATCCCCAAGGCCACGGCCGACAAGATCCCGGTCCACTCCATGGGCTACGGGCGCACCTCGGCCGCCAACGGCGCGATCTTCCCCTATATCTTCAACTATCCGGCCACCTACTGGGATGGCGCCTCGATCATCATCAACTACCTGCTGAACGAGAACGGCGGTGACCTGAAGGGCAAGAAGATCGCCCTCGTCTACCACAACTCCGCCTACGGCAAGGAGCCGATCCGCACGCTGGAAGAACTGGCCAAGAAGCACGGCTACACGCTGTCGCTCTACCCGGTCGACCATCCGGGCCAGGAGCAGAAGGCAACCTGGCTGCAGATCCGCCGCGACCGTCCGGACTACACGCTGATGTGGGGCTGGGGCGTCATGAACCAGGTGGCGATCCAGGAAGCGGTCAACATCCGCTACCCGATGGACCATTTCATCGGCGTGTGGTGGTCCGGTTCTGAAAACGACGTGATCCCGGCCGGTGAAGCCGCCGATGGCTACAAGGCCGTGACGTTCCACGGCGTTGGTGACAACTACCCGGTGTTCGCCGACATCAAGAAGTATGTCGTCGACGCGGGCAAGGCTGCCGGTGACGGCAACAACGTCGGTACGGCGCTCTACAACCGTGGCCTCTATGCCGCGATGCTGGCCGTCGAAGCCGCACGCACGGCGATGAAGATCCACAACACCAAGCAGATCAACGGCGAGATGATGCGGGACGGCATGGAAGGCCTGAACATCGACCAGGCACGCATGACCGAACTCGGCCTGCCCGGCTTCGGCCCGGAAATCCACGTGACCTGCGCGAACCACGGCGGACCGGGCCTCGGCGCGATCGCCCAGTGGGACGCCAAGGGCAAGCAGTGGAAGCTGGTCACCGACTTCATGGAAGCCGACCGCGAAGTGGTGGATGCGCTGATCAAGGAAGACTCCGAGGCCTATGCCAAGGAGAACAACATCGAGCCGCGCAGCTGCAACTAATCGACGTTTGACACCATTCCGGCGCGGGGTTCTCCCGCGCCGGGACCAGCTTCGGCGGCACGCCGGTGATCGGGAGGAATAGGCATGGCGGACGCGGCAAAGGCCCTGGATACGGCCGAAACGCTTTTGCAGGTCAATAATATCGAGGTGATCTACAATCACGTGATCCTCGTTCTGAAGGGCGTTTCGCTGTCGGTGCCGAAAGGCGGCATCACGGCCCTGCTCGGTGCCAACGGCGCCGGCAAGACCACGACGCTGAAGGCCATTTCCAACCTCCTGCACGGCGAGCGCGGCGAAGTGACGAAGGGGTCGATCGTCTTCAACAACGAGACGGTCCACAACCTGTCGCCCAACGACCTGGTGCGCCGCGGCTGCATCCAGGTGATGGAGGGCCGCCACTGTTTCGGTCACCTGACCATCGAGGAAAACCTGCTGACCGGCGCCTTCACCCGCCGCGACGGCAATGCCAGCGTGAAGCGCGACCTGGACATGGTCTATGACTATTTCCCGCGGCTTCGCGAACGGCGCAACAGCCAGGCCGGCTACACGTCGGGCGGCGAGCAGCAGATGTGCGCCATCGGCCGGGCGCTGATGAGCCGGCCGTCCATGATCCTGCTTGACGAGCCCTCCATGGGGCTGGCGCCGCAGCTGGTGGAGGAAATCTTCGAGATCGTGAAGAAGCTCAACGAGGAGGAGGGCGTGTCCTTCCTGCTGGCCGAGCAGAACACCAATATCGCGCTGCGCTACGCCAAGTATGGCTACATCCTGGAATCGGGCCGGATCGTGCTCGACGGCGAAGCCTCGGCGCTGCGCGAAAATGCCGACGTGAAGGAATTCTACCTCGGCGTCGGCGGCGAGGGCCGCCGGTCATTCCGCGAGGTCAAGCATTACAAGCGGCGCAAGCGCTGGCTGGCCTGAGCGGGTCCCCGGATCCGTTCGCGTGACCGTCGAAGGCCGCCCACGGGGCGGCCTTTTTTTACTGCTGGGCCTGGCCCGCGATGGCCTCGATCAGGCCGGGCAGGTCGCCGAGGTGCTCGATCTCGCGAAACCGCGGGGCGTCGACCGGCGCCGGCGCGTGCTCCAGTTCCCAGGTCAGTTCATGGGGAACGTGGACGCCCCAGCTTCCGGCCTTCAGTGCCGGCAGTACGTCGGATTTCAGCGAGTTGCCGACCATCATCGCCTGCTCCGGGCCGCTGCCATGGCGCGAGAACACCTCCTGATAGGTGTTGGCGGTCTTTTCCGAAACGATCTCGACGGCGTGGAAAAAGTCGCCCATGCCGGAGGCGGCCAGCTTGCGTTCCTGGTCGAAGAGGTCGCCCTTGGTGATCAGGACCAGCCGGAACCGGCTGGACAGGCGGGACAGGGTGTCGTGGACATGCGGCAAGGGTTCGACCGGGTGGTCGTGCATGTCGCGGGCGGCATCGAGGATCCTGCGGATCTTGGTCCCGGAAACGGCATCGCCGGTCACGTCGAGCGCCGTCTCGATCATGGACAGGGTGAAGCCCTTGATGCCGTAGCCATAGCGTCTGAGGTTGCGGCGCTCGGCTTCGAGCAGGCGTTCGGCAAGATGATCCGGCGAAGCGTCGCCGGCGAGGATGGCGGCAAAGCGCTCCTGCGTCATGCGAAAGAAGCGCTCGTTGTGCCAGAGCGTGTCGTCGGCATCGAAACCTATGAGGGCCAAAGGCGCCATTCTCACGATTTTCCCTTCGTCCTGCGGCAATCTGCTGGGGTCTTGAGCCCATGTGGCCATTGCCCTTGATAGCAGGATTCGCTAAGGGCAATGAAAACCAAATTTCCGGGAAGGGGTTGATAGCATGGCAGACAATACGCCGACGGGTCCGGTCGAGATGGGCGCGGAGATGGATTACGCGGAACACGAGAAGACCTACTCGCTGTTCCTCGGCCTAGCGAAATACGGTTCGATCGCCTGCGTGGCGCTGCTGGTGGCCATGGCGTTCGGCTTTTTCACGACCGCCGGCTTCATCTCGTCGGTGATTCTCTACGTGATCGTCTTCGCACTCGGCGTCTTCCTGCTGAAGTGACATCTGCCTGGCGGTACGACCGCCCGATCCGCGCCCGTGACCTTGGGGGACATGGCGCGGGAGCGATTGGTTTGAATTGTCCCCCGGGGAGGAGCTGAGCGTGGCTCACACAGTCTTCATTCCGGTGGAAGCCGACGGCGCGGAAACCCGCGTCGCGGCGTCTCCCGACACGGTCAAGCGGCTCAAGGGGCTTGGCCTCGAAGTGGTGGTCGAAAAGGGCGCAGGCCTGAAATCGCGCATCACGGACGGCGAATACGAGAAGGCGGGGGCGACGATCGGCTCGGCGGACGATGCCGGGAAGGCCGACGTGGTCCTCAAGGTGCGCCGTCCCCAGGCCGCGGAACAGAAGGCCTACAAGTCCGGCGCGCTCGTCATTGCGACCATGGACCCCTTCGGTCACGAGGATGACGTGAAGTCCATGGCCGAGGCCGGCCTGTCGGCCTTCGCGATGGAATTCATGCCGCGCATCACGCGGGCGCAGGTGATGGACGTGCTGTCGTCGCAGGCCAACCTCGCCGGCTACCAGGCGGTGATCGATGCGGCGGCCGAGTTCGACCGCGCCATGCCGATGATGATGACTGCTGCCGGTACGGTTCCTGCCGCCAAGGTCTTCGTGATGGGCGCCGGCGTGGCCGGCCTGCAGGCCATCGCGACGGCCAAGCGGCTGGGTGCGGCCGTGACGGCGACCGACGTGCGTCCGGCCGCCAAGGAACAGGTCGCATCGCTGGGCGGCAAGTTCATCGCCGTCGAGGACGACGAGTTCAAGGCCGCCGAAACGGCCGGCGGCTATGCCAAGGAAATGTCGAAGGAATACCAGGCCAAGCAGGCGGCGCTGGTGGCCGACCACATTGCCAAGCAGGACATCGTGATCACCACAGCGCTGATCCCGGGGCGCCCGGCGCCGCGGCTGATCTCGGCCGATATGGTGAAATCGATGAAACCGGGGTCCGTCATCGTCGATCTCGCGGTCGAGCGCGGCGGCAATGTCGAGGGTGCGAAGGCGGGTGAAGTGGTCGATGTCGACGGCGTCAGGATCGTCGGCCATCTCAACATGCCGGGGCGCATCTCCGCCTCGGCCTCGCTGCTCTACGCGAAGAACCTCTATGCCTTCCTCGAGACCATGGTGAACAAGGAAACCGGCGAAGTGTCGGTCAATCCGGAGGACGAGCTGGTCAAGGCGACGCTGCTCACCCACGGCGGAAGCGTGGTGCATCCCGCTTTCGCGCCGAAGGAAGAGCCGAAGGAAATCCTGATCGCCGAAAAGGGCTCCGATGACACGAAGGGAGACGCATGATGGCCGCCGACAAACTCAATGACAGCCTCGACGCGCTTGAGCAGGCCGTCTCGGCGGTGCGCCAGGCGGTCACCTCCTACCAGGTCGACGTGAAGAACGGCGTCGCGGACGCGGCGGCCGCCGCCCATGGCGCGGCCAGCGGCATCGATCCGTTCATCTTCCAGTTCTCGATCTTCGTGCTGGCGATCTTCGTCGGCTATTACGTGGTGTGGTCGGTGACGCCGGCGCTCCACACGCCGCTGATGGCCGTGACCAACGCCATTTCCTCGGTCATCGTGGTGGGCGCGCTGCTGGCCGTCGGCATCTCGGCTTCCGGGCTTGCCACCGGCTTCGGCTTCATCGCCCTGGTCCTGGCCTCGGTCAACATCTTCGGCGGGTTCCTCGTCACCCAGCGCATGCTGGCCATGTACAAGAAAAAAGAGAAGTGAGGACCTGATCCATGAGTGTCAATCTGGCAGCATTCCTCTATCTCGTTTCCGGGGTCCTGTTCATCCTTGCCCTGCGCGGGCTGTCGCATCCGACGACGAGCCGCAAGGGCAACATGTACGGCATGACCGGCATGGCCATCGCCATCCTGACGACCCTGGCGCTGGCAACGCCGTCGGCCGCCGGCCTCGGGCTGATCATCCTCGGCCTCGCCATCGGCGGCGGCGTGGGTGCCTACATCGCGCAGCGCATCCCGATGACGGCCATGCCGCAGCTCGTCGCGGCCTTCCACAGCCTCGTCGGCCTGGCCGCGGTCATGGTGGCCGCCGCCGCGCTCTACGCGCCGGAAAGCTTCGGCATCGGCGTGGTGGGTGACATCCACGGCCAGGCGCTGGTGGAAATGAGCCTCGGTGTCGCCATCGGTGCGATCACCTTCACCGGCTCGCTCATCGCCTTTGCCAAACTGGACGGGCGCATGTCGGGCAAGCCGATCATGCTGCCGATGCGCCATGCCATCAACCTGGCGATCTTCATCGGGCTCGTCGCGCTGATCGCGATCCTCGTCGTGAGCGAAAGCCACGCGGTGTTCTGGCTGATCGTGGTGCTGTCCCTGGCGCTGGGCATCCTGATCATCATCCCGATCGGCGGCGCGGACATGCCGGTGGTGGTGTCGATGCTCAACTCCTACTCGGGCTGGGCAGCCGCGGGCATCGGCTTCACGCTGGGCAACATGGCGCTGATCATCACCGGTGCGCTGGTCGGCTCGTCGGGTGCGATCCTGTCCTACATCATGTGCAAGGGCATGAACCGCTCCTTCATCTCGGTCATTCTCGGCGGCTTCGGCGGCGAGACGGCCGCGGCGGGTGGTGATGACGGCATCGACCGGACCGTGAAGCAGGGTTCGGCCGATGACGCGGCCTTCCTGATGATGAACGCGTCCAAGGTCATCATCGTGCCGGGCTACGGCATGGCGGTGGCCCAGGCGCAGCACGCGCTGCGCGAGATGGCCGACAAGCTCAAGGAAGCCGGGGTGGAAGTCAAATACGCCATTCACCCGGTTGCCGGCCGCATGCCCGGGCACATGAACGTGCTGCTGGCGGAAGCCAACGTGCCCTACGACGAGGTCTTCGAACTGGAGGACATCAACTCCGAGTTCGCGCAGGCCGACGTGGCCTATGTCATCGGCGCCAACGACGTGACCAACCCGTCGGCGCGCGACGACAAGTCCTCGCCGATCTATGGCATGCCGATCCTCGACGTGGACAAGGCCAAGACCTGTCTCTTCGTCAAGCGCTCGCTCGGTTCGGGCTATGCCGGCATCGACAACACGCTGTTCTACAAGGACGGCACGATGATGCTTCTCGGCGACGCCAAGAAGATGACCGAGGAAATCGTCAAGGCGATGGAAGAATAACGCCCGCGACCGCGCGCGTTTCCAGAGATGAAAAAGCCCCCGGCGCCGATGCTCCGGGGGCTTTCCTGTTTCGGGCCGGTCGTGCCGGCTTGCCCGGTATCAGCGCGCGACCGGTTCGATCTCGAGCCTGGCGATGCCGGCGGCGACGTTCACGCCTTCCTGCACCTGGATGGCGACGGGCTGCAGGTTGATCGACTTGTCGAAACCGCCGACCAGCACGGAGGCGCCGGCACCGGCTGCGGCCGAAGCCTCGGCAGACGCGCCGACATATTCACCGGCGAGCGCGCCGGGTTCCAGCGGGTCGGCAGAGGTGGGGGCGAGGACCGTCCATTTCATCAGCGTGGTGCCGGTCACGCCGATATCGACGCCGAACTTGCTGATGGTGCCCGCGTAGGTCTCGACGGGGCCTTCCAGCGGCTTGTAGTCGCAGACCAGATCCTTGGTCGAGCCGAAGACAAAACCGGCTCCGCCTGCAACCTGGCAATCGAGCGTTCCGATTTCCACGGTGTCAGCCGATGCCGGGGCGACGGCGGCCAGCGGAAGGGCCGATGCGAGGGCCATGGCGGCGATGGTAGCGCTGAAACGCATGATGCTTCTCCTTTGTCATTGGACATCGGAGAGACAAACCCGTGACCGGCTTCCATGTTCCAGACAAGGATGGTCACGTGATGTTTCAGCGGCGTGGCAGCCGATCATAGCCTGCCACGGTTCCTGCCGGACAGACCGGCGGCAAGGCCCCGGGATCGCGCGACACCGGCAGGGCCTCAATTCCCATCCCGACCGTTCGCCTTGGCATGATCCAGCTGAAAGCTGTAATTCTTGCCGAATGATGATTTCCGATTGCAAGGTGCCGGCATGCGCCTCGTGACAGTCGCCCAATCCGCCGCGGTCTGCCTCCTCGCCTGGTATGTCGGGACGGTCGGATATCTCGCCTACAACCAGGACCGGATGCTGTTTCCCGCGCCCGCGGGCCGGGTTTCCGCCATCCCGGACGGGATCGAGCCGGTCGTGTTGACGACGGCGGACGGAATTCGCACGCGAGCCTATTTCAGCGATGCGGGCGGGCAGGCGCCGGCCATCCTGTTTTTCCACGGCAACGGCGTCAATGCGGATCATGGGTTTCAACGCGCCGCGCAGTACCGCACTGCGGGCTACTCGGTGCTGCTGGCAGAATACAGGGGCTACGGCGGATCGGCCGGCAAGCCCTCTGCCAAGGCGCTGAAGGCGGACGGGCTGGCGGCCCATGACTGGCTTGCCGCACGCACAGGGGCGCCGGTGTTCGTCGCCGGTCATTCCCTGGGAACCGGAATCGCGGTCCACGTCGCGGCCAAGCGACCGGTTCGCGCCGTGTTCCTGGAAGCGCCCTATTCCTCCATCGCGGACGTGGCGCAGGCGCGCTTTCCGTTTGTTCCGGTCCGGCTGCTGCTGGCCAATTCCATCGCTCCCGTCGACGAGATCGGCGATCTCACCATGCCGATCATGATCATTCATGGCGTGGAGGACGAAACGATCCCGATCCGGTTCGGGCGCGCCCTTTTCGACGCGGCGCCACGGGATCGAACGATCGCGCGGGAGATCCGCAGAGCAGGGCACAACGATCTTGCCGCCTTCGGCGGCTACGAAATGGCGCTGGAGTTCTTTGACGGCGTCAGGGGCGGCGGCTGATCAACTGCCGCGGGTCCGCTCCAGGCCGGCGCGGGCGGGCGCATAGTTCGGATCGAGCGCCGCGGCGCGGGCATAGGACGCGCGCGCCTTCTTGTTGTCGCCGCGCTTCTCGTAGACCAGCGCCTGGTTGGCCCAGCTTTCCGCCTTCTTGTCGTCCAGCTTGATGGCGAGGTTGAAATCCGCGAAGGCATTCTCGTCGTCGCCGAGCGCCATGTAGGAAATGCCGCGGCCGTTGTAGGGCTCGGGCGCGTCGCCGGACAGGGAAATCGCCGTCGAGAAATCCTCGATGGCATAGGCGTGCTGGCCACGCGACTGGTAGATCAGGCCGCGATTGTGATAGGCGCGGGGGTCGGTCGTGTCGAGCTGGATGGCGCGTTCGAAATCCTTGAAGGCGTCGAGATCGCGTCCCATCTTGCGGTACATGTTGCCGCGACCGATGTAGGCGACGTCATAGTTCGGATTGATCTGAAGGGCGCGGGAATAATCGGACTGGGAATGGGAGAAATCCCCCATCAGGCGATAGATCAGGCC
The DNA here is from genome assembly GCF_002727065.1 of Zhengella mangrovi. Classification (GTDB taxonomy): domain Bacteria; phylum Pseudomonadota; class Alphaproteobacteria; order Rhizobiales; family Rhizobiaceae; genus Zhengella; species Zhengella mangrovi. The sequence goes on from NZ_PDVP01000008.1 coordinate 128,993, forward strand.
CCGGTTGGCATAGGCCTGGAAGAAGTTCGGGTTGAGCTGGATCGCGGTGTCGAAATCCTTGAGCGCTTCCTGGTACTGGCCGGCCCGGCCATAGGCCGACCCGCGGACGTTGTAGGCTTCCGGATCGCGCGAATTGCGCTGGATCACTGCGGTCAGCGAGGCGATATTCTCTTCCGAACCCTGCGCCTTGTCGAAGTTTGTCGCCTCGATCGGGGCGTTCGTCGTGGTGCACGCGGAGAGGGCAGGCATGGCGACGGCAAGGAGGACCGCCGCGACAAGGCGGGCCGGGCGCAGGACGCGCGTTTCGGTCGAGGCCGGCTTCAAGGTCATGATCACGATTGAACTATCCCCTCCGGGTTTGCCGCCCGGTCATGGCGACCCCCATCCAAAGCGGTCCGGTTCGCCCCATCAAACAAAAAAGGTGGAGGCGAAAAAATCGCCGCCACCTGCGGTACGTCCTGAAATGGACAAAAAAACGGCGGGATTCAGCGACCCGTGCGGCCGCTCAGCAGGCCTTCGCGCTGGGCGCGCTTGCGAGCCAGCTTGCGGGCGCGGCGTACGGCCTCGGCCTTTTCACGGGCGCGCTTCTCGGACGGCTTTTCATAGTGACCGCGCATCTTCATCTCGCGGAAGATGCCTTCGCGCTGCATTTTCTTCTTCAAGGCGCGCAGCGCCTGGTCAACGTTGTTGTCGCGTACGAGTACCTGCACGTGTCGATCCTGTCTCTGGCCGTTGTCTGGAAGCCGGTCTTCTGGAATGCAGAGACCTGCTCGTGGAGAGAACACTCTCCGCGATTTGCGCGCGATATATCAAACGCGGTGTCCATTGTCGAGGGGAGGGTTCAAAAAAGAGTGCGGCCGCCGGCTTTCGGGCCGTCTGCCGCGCGTTCCGGATTGCCGGAACGGTTCGCGGCACGCATCACGCCATACCCCGTCGCAAACAGAGCATCGGCTTGCGGGCGGCAACGATAGTGATACGGTCCAGAGTGTCATGACAAGCAAAAGGTGACAGGGCCGCACCATGCGCAAATATTCCGCATTCGCGATCGCGCGCGAGGCGCTGCGCAGCCACAAGGGCTGGGAAAAGCAGTGGGATTCGCCGGAACCGCGCGCCGCCTACGACGTGGTGATCGTCGGTGCCGGGGGGCACGGGCTGGCGACGGCCTATTACCTGGCCAAGGAACACGGCGTCACCAATATTGCCGTACTCGACAAGGGATGGCTGGGCGGCGGCAATACCGGCCGCAACACCACGATCATACGCTCCAACTATCTCTACGACGAATCGGCGGCGCTCTACGATCACGCGGTCAAGCTGTGGGACGGGCTGTCGCAGGACCTGAACTACAATGTCATGTATTCGGCGCGCGGCGTGATGATGCTGGCGCACAACGTGCACGACGAGCAGGTCTTCAAGCGGCATATCCATGCCAACCGTCTCAACGGCGTGGACAACGAATGGCTGAGCCCGGCCGAGGCCAAGGCCTACTGTCCGCCGCTCAACATCGCGTCGTCGGCGCGCTACCCGGTGGTGGGGGCGGCGCTGCAGCGGCGCGGCGGAACGGCCCGTCATGACGCCGTTGCCTGGGGCTATGCCCGCGCGGCGGCAGCCCGCGGCGTTCACATCATCCAGAACTGTGCCGTGACGGGGATCCGCCGTTCCGCCGACGGTGCGGTCGAAGGCGTGGAAACGACGCGCGGCTTCATCGGCGCCAAAAAGGTGGGTGTCGTCGCCGCCGGCAATACGACGCCGATCATGGAGATGGCCGGACTGCGCATGCCGCTGGAGAGTTTCCCGCTGCAGGCGCTTGTCTCCGAGCCGGTCAAGCCGGTCTTTCCCTGCGTGGTGATGTCGAACACGGTGCATGCCTACATCTCGCAGTCCGACAAGGGCGAGCTGGTGATCGGCGCGGGCACGGACCAGTACACGTCCTATTCGCAGACCGGCGGGCTGCACATTCTCAGCCACACGCTGGAAGCGATCTGCGAGATGTTCCCCATCTTCAGCCGCATGAAGATGATGCGCTCCTGGGGCGGCATCGTCGACGTGACGCCGGACCGTTCGCCGATCCTGGCGAAGACGCCGGTGCGCGGCCTGTACGTGAATTGCGGCTGGGGAACCGGCGGGTTCAAGGCGACGCCCGGGTCGGGCCACGTGTTTGCCCACACGATCGCGCGCGACGAACCGCACAAGATCAACGCGGCCTACACGCTGGAACGGTTCCGGACCGGCCGGCTGATCGACGAGGCTGCAGCGGCGGCCGTGGCGCACTGAGGGATGGGGGCGGCGATGGCCATGGCGGTGCTGGCCGCGGGAGCGGGGCCGACCCTGCTTCCCGTGGGCGAGCGCGACTGGTTCGCCATGCCGGGAGCCGGTGACTTTCGCGTGCAGTCGATCGAACGGCAGCCCGGCGAGGCCGACTGGCCGTTCGTCCATGACCGCGGGATGTTGGCCTGCGCCTTCGTTAATGGCCGGCGGCAGGGCTTTTTCGTTCCGCTGGACGAGAACGGAACGGTCCCGGAGGACGGTGAAGGCGTGCCCCTGACCGGAAGCCCGGTGGAGATGTTCTCCTTCTACATGGCCATGCGCGACGAGTTCGTGCCGATGACCGAAGTGGCGGAACTGGTGCGGCGGGTCGCCCCGCTGGCCGAGACCGCCAAACGACTTTGCGACCAGCCCCGCGGCAGTTCGGTGCCCGGCGGGGATCTTTGACGAAACGAGGCTGACATGCTGCTGATCCGCTGTCCCTATTGCGAAGAGGAGCGCCCGGAACTGGAATTCCGCGGTGCCGGCGAGGCGCATATCGCGCGCCCGACCAATATTGCCGAGATTTCCGACGAGGAATTCGAGGCCTTCTTCTTCCTTCGCGACAACCCGCGCGGGGTGACCTTCGAGCGCTGGCGTCATATTCACGGGTGCGGGCGCTTCTTCAACGCGGCGCGCGATACCGTGTCCGACAAGTTCATCACCACCTACAAGGCCGGCGAACCCAAGCCGGATCTCGATGCTGTCCGGGGAGAAAAGGCATGAGCCAGAGCTTCCGCATTCCGGGCAAGGGCAGGCTGTCGCCGTCGCGCGGGCTGCGCTTCTTCTTCGACGGGAAGGCCTTTGACGCGCTGGAAGGCGACACGGTGGCCTCGGCCCTGCTGGCCAACGGCGTGCACCTGGCCGGGCGGTCCTACAAGTATCACCGGCCGCGCGGCATCCTGACGGCGGGGTCGGAAGAACCGAACGCCCTGATCGGCGTCAGCAATACCGCCGCCACGCATGTGCCGAACGTCCGCGCCACGGTGCAGGAGGTCCACGACGGGCTCGTCACCCGGTCGCAGAACCGCTGGCCGTCGCTCGCCTTCGACCTTGGCGCGGTGAACAGCCTCGGTGCCCCGTTCTTCTCGGCCGGCTTCTACTACAAGACCTTCATGTGGCCGAAAGCGGCATGGAAAGCACTCTACGAGCCCGTCATCCGGCAGGCCGCGGGCCTTGGCGTGTCGCCGAAGGAACCGGACCCGGATCACTATGCAAGCCGCTACGAGCATTGCGACGTGCTTGTGGTCGGCGGTGGTGCCGTCGGCCTGGCGGCCGCGCTGGCGGCGGCGAATGCCGGCGCATCGGTCATCCTGTGCGACGAACAGGCGCAGTGCGGCGGCGCGATGCGCCACGAATCCGGCGCGCGCATCTCCGGCCGGTCCGGCTGGGACTGGGCGCAGGACGCCGTGGCACAGCTGAAAGCCATGGACAATGTGCGCGTCCTGACCCGGACCACCGCGTTCGGCTATCACACGCAGAACTTCGTCGCGCTGGCCGAGCGGGTGACGGATCACCTGGCAGACGGCAAGGACCTGCCGCGCGAGCGCCTCTGGCAGGTGCGGGCCAAGCGCGTGATCCTGGCCACGGGCGCCATCGAGCGGCAGCTCGTTTTCGGCGGCAACGACCTGCCGGGGGTGATGTTCGCCAATGCGGCGCGGACCTATCTCAACCACTACGGCGTCGCCGCCGGGCGCAAGGTGGCGGTCTTCACCGCCTGCGATTCGGCCTATGGGGCGGCCTTTGACCTGGCGCGTGCCGGATCGGCCGTCGCGGTGATCGTCGACTGGCGGCACGACGTGCCGGAAGACCTGTCGCGGCAGGCCCAGGAACTGGGCATCAAGATTCTCGCCGGACATCGCGTGGTGCAGGCCAAGGGGCGGCTGCGGATCGCCTCGATTTCCGTTGCGCATCGCGACGGCGGGCAGGAGCGTTCCTTCCCGGTCGATTCACTGATCATCTCGGGCGGCTGGACGCCGTCCGTCCACCTCTATTCGCAGTCGCGCGGCAAGGTGGCCTGGGACGCGGATACGCAGCGCTTCCTGCCCGGCGATCCGGTGCAGGACTGCGTGACGGTGGGTGCCTGCGACGGAACCGACGACCTGGCCCGGGGCGTGGCGCAGGGGATCGAGGCGGGCAAGGCTGCCGCGACGGCGGCCGGCCACGCAGGCGGGGACCAGCCGGACGTGGCGGTCGAGGCCTGCGAGAGCTATGCCGGCGGGCTGGCCGGCGATGCCGGCCAGATCAAGGGCAAGGCCTTCGTCGACTACCAGAACGACGTGACCGCCAAGGACATCCGCCAGGCGGTGCGCGAGGGCATGCACTCCATCGAGCATGTCAAGCGCTTCACCACCAATGGCATGGCGAGCGACCAGGGCAAGCTGTCGAACATGCACGGCCTTGCCATTGCCGCCGATTCGCTGGGGTGGCCGATTCCCGATGTCGGGCTGACGACCTTCCGCCAGCCGTACACGCCGGTCACCTTCGGCACCATCGTCAACCACGGGCGCGGCGACCTGTTCGACGTGACCCGGCGGACCACCATTGACGGCTGGGCCCAGGACAACGGCGCGGTGTTCGAGGATGTCGGGAACTGGAAGCGGGCACGCTTCTTCCCGCAGGGCGGCGAGGACATGCACGCCGCCGTCAACCGCGAGTGCCGGACGGTGCGCGAAGCGGCGGGCCTGTTCGATGCCTCGACGCTCGGAAAGATCGAGGTCGTCGGGCCCGATGCCGGCGCCTTCATGGACCTGATGTACACCAACCCGATGAGCAAGCTGGGTGTCGGCAAGCTGCGCTACGGCATCATGTGCCGGGAAGACGGCTTCGTCTACGACGACGGCGTGGTCGGCCGGGTGGCGGAAGACCGCTTCCACGTGACGACGACGACCGGTGGCGCGCCGCGGGTTCTCCATCACATGGAAGACTACCTGCAGACCGAGTTCCCGCATCTCAAGGTCTGGCTGACCTCGGTAACCGAGCAGTGGGCCGTCGTCGCGGTCCAGGGTCCGAAGGCGCGCGAGATCGTGGCGCCCTTCGTTTCCGGCGTCGACCTGTCGACGGAGGCCTTCCCGCACATGTCGATGGCCGAATGCGAGGTCTGCGGTGTTCCGGCCCGGCTGTTCCGCGTGTCGTTCACTGGCGAGACCGGCTTCGAGATCAACGTACCGGCAGCCTATGGCCGGTCGGTCTGGGAAATCCTGCAGGCGCGCGGCGCCGAGTTCGGCGCCTGCACCTACGGCACGGAAACGATGCACGTGCTGCGCGCCGAGAAGGGCTACATCATCGTCGGACAGGATACGGACGGAACGGTGACGCCTTTCGATGCCGGCTATGGCTGGGCGGTTGCGAAGAAAAAGAAGGACTTCGTCGGCATTCGCGGCCTGAAGCGGCCGGACCTCGTGGCGGACGGCCGCAAGCAGCTCGTGGGGCTGACGACGTCGGACCCGGCAATGGTCCTGGAGGAAGGCGCGCAAATCGTCGCCGATCCCAACCAGCCGGTGCCGATGACGATGATCGGACACGTCACGTCGTCCTACTGGTCGGAGAACTGCGGCCGGTCCATCGCGCTGGCCCTCGTGGCCGGCGGACGCGACCGGATGGGCCAGACCCTGCACGTGCCGATGCCGGACCGGACGATCGCCGTCACGGTCACCGAACCGGTGTTTTTCGATCCCAAGGGAGAGCGTCTCCATGGCTGATGCCGCAATGACGAAGGCCGAGCGCCGTGAGCCGATGGCAGCGGCAATATTCGCGAACGAAGCGGTGACGGTCCGCGCGGCGGCGCCGGCGTCGCGGCTGAGCCTGCGGGCCGGAAGCGAGGCCATTGCCCCGCTTTCCTCCGCGCTCGGCGTCGACCTGCCGGTCCGTCCGAAGCAGACGAGCACGACGGGCAGCCGCACCGCCATGTGGATCGGGCCGGACGAGTGGCTCGTCATCGATGCCGGCGAAGCGGACCTGATGGCCGCGGCGAGAGGCGCCGAAGGCATCTTCAGCGCGGTCGACATCTCGCACCGGAACGTGGCGTTCCTTGTGTCGGGGACCGGTGCCGCGACAACGCTTGCCAGCGCTTGTCCGCATGACCTTCGCCTGACCAGTTTCCCGGTTGGCGCGGCCGCGCGCACGCTGCTTGCCAAGGCGGAAGTCGTGCTCTGGCGGCAGTCGGAGACCGAGTGGCACGTGGAATGCTGGCGGTCCTTCGCGCCCTACGTCTTCGGGCTGCTCCGCGAAGGCGCAAAGGACGCGGCGCTGGCCTGACGCGGCAAGGAACCGAAAGCGGCATGGGCGCGTTTTCCTGTCAGAAACGGACAGGAGGCTGCGATGAACCGCGAATTGCTCGACATGATCCCCGAAACGCGCTGGCCTGTTCCGGCCGGTGTCCTTGCCGGCCTGTGTGCCAGCGGGCGGGGCAGCCAATCCGACCCTTCCGGCGACAAGGATCGCGACGATCTCGATGACGAACTGGAGGAGGGACTGGACGACACGTTCCCCGCCTCCGACCCGGTGTCGGTCTCCCAGACGACCACGACCGGAGCGCCCGGCGAGTTTTCCAAGAAGGGCAGAAATAAGGCAGATACGAAATAGCGGGTGGAGCGCCGCCGCCCAAATGGTTGGCGGCCCTCACCTTTTGTTAACCATAATTTCACCACGAACGGACGATCTCCTGACGCTAAGGAAGGAGGCGCCCATGACCCGTTTGCAGACAGGTTACATTCCACCGGATCCGCGCTGGCCGGTGCCGCAATCGCTGCTGGACAACCTCGCCGCAGCCCGGCCTTGCGCCCGCGATCTTCCGTCCAGCCCATGGCTGGAGCAGGACAATGCCTTCGTCGACAGCACGAACAGCCTGCAGTCCCTGAAATCCGCCTGATCAGACGGCCGAGACTCCGCCGTCGATGGTGAGCGTCTGCCCGGTCATGAAGCCGTTTGCCGGATCGCAGGCGAACAGCACCGCTTCCATCACCTCATCGATTTCACCAAGACGGCGCATGGGAACGCCGCGCACGATATGCGCGATGCCTTCCTCCATGGTCTGCGAGGTGTCGCGCAGGCCGCCCAGCACCATTTCCGTGCGGGCGAAGGCGGGGCAAAGGGCGTTGACGCGAATACCCTTGCGGGCGAATTCCGCCGCCGCCGACCGGGTAAGGCCGACCACGCCATGTTTCGCGGCCGAGTAGATGGCCAGTTGCGGGGCGCCGGCGACGCCGGCAAGCGACGAGGTGTTGAGGATCGCGCAGGACCGGCCGGTTGCCCTGGCGCGCGCCAGCATGGCCGGAATCTGGTGCTTCATGGCGTAGAAGACGCCCATCAGGTCGATATCGACCACCCGCTGGGCCAGGGTGCTGTCGATGTCGGGCAGGGGGGTGAAGCCCTGGGCGATGCCGGCATTGTTGAAGGCGATGTCCAGACCGCCGAAGCGCTCCTTCGCCAGCGCCACGAGGCGCGCGCTGGTCTCTTCCTTCGCGATATCGCCCGGTACGTAGACATGGCGGGAGGCATCGAACGCGGCGAAGGCAGCGCCGGGATCCGCGGCAAGATCGGAGAGAACGAGGTTTGCGCCCTCGGCGTAAAACCGTTCAGCCGCGCGGTGGCCAAAACCGCCCGTCGCCCCGGTCACGATGATTGTCATTCCGTCAAATCGAGCCATCGCCCTATCCCTTTCCTTCAAGGCCGCTGACGGCCAGCCCGGCCAGCAGGGGCACCGCCTGGCCGTAAAGCTTTGCCTTTTCCGGGTTCGACGCGTTGCCGTCGAGCGAGCGCTTGTAGACGCCCTGCAGGATGGCGCCGAGCCGGAAGAAGGAAAAGGCGATGTAGAAATGCCAGCCCGGAATCCCGGAAATGCCGCGCCGCTCGCAGTAGCGCGCGACATAGTCTTTCTCGGTCGGCAGGCCGATGGCGCGCCGGTCGACCCCGCCCAGACCCTTGAAGCCGGAATCGTGGGGCAGGCGCCATTGCATGCACTGGTAGGCGAGGTCGGCGTAGGGGTGGCCGAGCGTGGACAGTTCCCAGTCGAGCACGGCAATGACATCCGCCCGGTTCCTGGCGAAGATCATGTTGTCGAGGCGGTAATCACCATGCACCAGGCTGACCGTCCCGTCGTCCGGCGGCGAATTGGCCTCCAGCCACGCGATCAGCGCATCCATGTCGGGCAGGGTCTCGGTCTCGGAGGCGCGATACTGCTTGGTCCAGCGCGACAGTTGCCGCTCGAAATAGGAGCCGGGCTTGCCGAAATCGCCCAGGCCCACGGCCTCGACATCGACCGAATGCAGCGCTGCAAGCGTCTTGTTCATGGCGTCGTAGATGCCGGCGCGCTCCTCGCTGGAACCGATCTCGGACAGGACCGGGTCCCAGAAGATGCGGCCGTCGAGAAACTCCATGACGTAGAACATGCGTCCGATGGGGCTTTCGTCGCCGTCGCCCGACAGGGCGAAGACGCGCGGAACCGGCACGTCGGTCTTCGCCAGTGCCGCCATGACGCGATACTCGCGGTCGACCTGGTGGGCGGACTTCAGCAACTCGCCCGGCGGCTTGGCGCGCAGGACATAGGTGCCGCTGGCCGCTTCGACGCGGTAGGTGGGATTGGACTGGCCGGCGGCGAACTTGGTGACCGATTCCAGGCCCCGGAACCCCTCGACATTGGACTGCAGCCAGGGGCCGAGGACGGCAGCATCGATGGCGTTGGGATCACTCATGCGACCGCTCCTTCCTCCATGATGGCGATGGTCTTCCACTCCGCCGTCAGGGCCGGCTTGGCCACGCCCTCGATCTCGACCGTGACGCCATAGGTCATCTCGACATAGCCGGAGGGACGGATCTTCAGGTGGTCCAGGGTAAAGCGCCCGCGGATGCGCTTGCCGGAGGGAACCGGGCTGACGAAGCGGACCTTCTCGAAGCCGAAATTGACGCCCATCTTGCGCCCCTGCAGCCTGGCCAGCGACTGGTAGGCAAAGACCGACAGCATGGACAGGGTCAGGAAGCCGTGGGCGATGGTGCCGCCGAAGGGCGTCGCGGCGGCGCGCTCCGGATCGACGTGGATGAAGTTGTGGTCCTTCGTCACGTCGGCGAAAGCGTCGATCATCTGCTGCGAGATCTCGTGCCAGGGCGAAACGCCAAGCTCCTGTCCGACAGCGCCGCGAAGGTCATCCAGCGTTGCCAGCGGCTTGCCGCTCTGGTCGGTCGGGTCGTTCATGGTCGCATCCATCGGCTGTTCACTCCTTGAAGAGGCTCATTCCGTGCTGGACGGACTGGCCGCCGTCAAGGGGAAGGATGCAGCCGGTGATGTAGGAACCGGCCCTCGAGCAGAGGTAGAGGGCGGCACCGGCGACATCGGACGGGGCGCCGATCCGCCCGAGCGGCACACGCGCGCCGATGCGCTTCGCGTTCTCGTCGCCCGCGGTGGCAAAGGCGGTCATCTTCGACTGGAAAGGGCCGGGCGCAAATGCGTTGACGGTGATCCGCCGGGCGGCAAATTCGATGGCGAGCGTTTTCGTCAGGTGGTGCACCGCGGCCTTGGAAGCGGTGTAGGAATAGGCGCCATCGGCGATCGGCTGGGTGCCCATGACCGAGCCGAGATTGATGATGCGCGCCGGGTCCTCGTCGGTGGCGGCCGCATCCAGCATGCCGGTCAGTTGCCGTGTCAGGTGAAACAGCCCGGTGACATTGACATCGAACACACGGGACCAGGCCTTGTAGGGGAAGGTCTCATAGGGTTCGCCCCAGGTCAGGCCGGCGTTGTTGACCAGGATGTTCAGGCGGTCGGTGCGGCGGGCGACCTCGGCGACGAGCGCATCGACGCCGGCCTCTGTCGCGACGTCGCCGCCGAAGCCCTCGACCCTGCCGGGCAGGCCCATGGCATTGATCTCGTCGGCGGTCGCCTGGCATGCCTCGGCCTTGCGCGAGGCGATCATGACATGCGCACCGCCCATGGCCAGGCCGGTTGCGCACATGCGCCCGATGCCGGTGGCGCCACCGGTGACCAGCGCGGTCTTGCCCTTGACGGAAAACAGTTCTTCCAGACCGTTCATGACGGCACTCCTCCCTCTCGTCTGCTTCTTCACGTGACCGCCGTTGCGGATGAAGCCGATGGACCACGTTGACAACATACTCGGTAGTATGTTCATAATTTCGCCAGCCGTAAAGAGCCATGGAAAAGGACGGACGGTCGAGACGAGGCTGGGAGGAGCCGGTTGGACACAGTGCCCGACATCAAGGCGCTCAATGCGCACGAGCCGCGCTTCGAGATTCTCGAGGCTGCCGCGGCCTGTTTCGAGGAGCGCGGTTTCGCATCGACCTCGATCGATGATGTCGCGCGCCGTCTCGGATCGACCAAGGGGCGCATCTACCACCACTTCTCGTCCAAGACGGACCTCTTCGCTGCCGTCTACCGGCACGGCATGGAAATGCTGCATGTCCATCTTGCATCCGTCGTCGACCGCGAGATGGATCCGCTTCAGAAGCTGAAACTGCTGGCCACCGAGCACGTGCACATGATGCTGGCAACGCGGGCTTTCCAGCGGGTGGTCTGGGAGGGGGTGGAGTTGCACCTGCGCGGTGCAACCACTCCGGAACAGCGCGAGGCTTTCGATGCGCTGATCGCCTCGCGGGAACGTTACTCCGCCTATTTCCGCGAAGCGGAAGAGCGTGCGAAGGCGCAAGGCCTGCTGGACTACGAGAGCCTGTCGATCGCCAACCAGGTCATGTTCATGACGCTGAATTCGCCGATCTTCTGGTACAAGGCCAGACCGGGCGAAACGGATGAAGACCGCGAGGCGCTGGTGCGCCAGATCGTAATGTTTGCGCTGAGAGGACTTGGCGCGCGCAAGGAGCTGATAGAATGACCGACATGAACCTTGGCATGACCGAACGCCTCAAGCCGTTGCACGAGGCGGTGCGCAAGATGGTGCAGGAGGAGGTTCTCCCGCTGGAGGAGGAATACCTTGCGGAAGTCGGCAAGGGCAGCCGCTGGGAGTACACTGCGCGCCAGACCGAGATCCTGGAAAGCCTGAAGGCGAAGGCGAAGGAACGCGGCCTGTGGAATTTCTGGCTGACCGATTCGGAGCGCGGCTATGGTCTGACCACGGTGGAATATGCCTACCTGGCCGAAGAAATGGGCAAGGCGCATCTCGGCGGCGAGGTCTTCAACTGTTCGGCACCCGACACCGGCAACATGGAAGTGTTCGAGCGCTATGGCACCCAGGCGCAGAAGGATGAATGGCTGGCGCCGCTGCTGGAAGGCAAGATCCGCTCCGCCTTCCTGATGACGGAGCCGGATGTCGCCTCTTCCGACGCCACGAACATTTCCATGTCCTGCGTGCGCGACGGCGACGACTACGTGCTCAACGGCGAGAAGTGGTGGTCGTCGGGCGCCGGTGACCCGCGCTGCAAGATCTACATCACGATGGTCAAGACCGGTGGCGAGGACGACCCGAAGCATCGCCGGCATTCCATGGTCCTGGTGCCTGCGGGAACTCCCGGCGTGACGATCCTGCGCGCCATGGAGGTCTATGGCGAAGACGACGCACCGCATGGGCACATGCATATCCGGTTCGAGAACGTTCGCGTGCCGGTGGCCAACATCGTCAAGGAAGAGGGCGCCGGCTTCGAGATCGCCCAGGGCCGGCTCGGACCGGGCCGCATTCACCACTGCATGCGGGCCATCGGGCAAGCGGAAAAGGCGCTGGAGATGATGTGCACGCGGGCACTGCGCCGCGAAGCCTTCGGCAAGCCGATCGCGCATCTCGGCCAGAACTACGACATCATTGCGGAAGCCCGCATGGAGATCGAGCAGGCGCGCCTGCTTTGCCTGAAGGCCGCCTGGATGATGGACCAGGGCGATGCCCGTGCCGCCGCGCCGTGGATCAGCCAGATCAAGGTTGTCGCACCGCGCATGGCGCTGAAGGTGACCGACGAGGCGGTGCAGCTGTTCGGCGCCCAGGGCATCAGCCAGGACGTGCCGCTGTCGCGCATGTGGACGCACCTGCGCACGCTGCGTTTCGCCGACGGCCCGGACGCTGTGCACCGCCGCCAGATCGCGCGCCAGGAGTTGCGCAAGTACACCCAGGAAAAGGTCTGATCCGCCATGAAGGCCATCATCGCGAACGACTTCCAGCCGCTTGACAAGCTCGTGTACGGCGACTGGCCCGAACCGGAGGCGAAGAAGGGGCAGATCGTCATCGAGGCCGAGGCCATCGGCGTGAACTTCCCCGACGGCCTCCTGGTGCAGGGGCTTTACCAGTTGCGCCCCGAAACGCCCTTCGTGCCCGGCATGGAAACGGCCGGCAAGGTCGTGGCCGTCGGCGAAGGGGTGAGCGGCTTCTCGGTCGGCGACCGGGCCGCCGCGATGATGCCTTTCGGCGGCTATGCCGAAAAGGTCGCGGTGTCGGCCGCGAGCGCCATGAAGCTGCCCGCGGGAATGCCGGCTGATCATGCCTGCGCGCTGCTGGTCGGCTATTCGACGTCGCATTACGCGCTGAAGCAGCGGGCCAACCTGCAGGCCGGCGAGACGCTTTGCGTGCTCGGCGCGGCCGGGCTGACCGGCCTTGCGGCGATCCAGATCGGCAAGGCGATGGGCGCACGGGTGATCGCGGTGGCCTCCAGCGAGGAAAAGCGGGCGATCGCGCGGGAGAACGGCGCCGACGAGGTGCTGGGCTATGACAACCTGAAAGACGAGCTGAAGCGGGTGACCGGCGGCAAGGGCGTCGATGTCGCCTTCGACCCGGTCGGCGGCGAGGCCTTCGATGTCCTGTCGCGGTCGATGGGATGGGGCGGCCGCCTGCTGGTGATCGGCTTTGCGTCGGGCACGATTCCCAAGTTGCCGGTGAACCTGACGCTGGTGAAGGGCTATTCCGTGGTCGGCGTGTTCTGGGGTGATTTCACCCGCCGCGAACCGGAGGTCTATGCCGCCAACATGCGCGAACTCATCGGCATGTACAGCAAGGGCAGGATCCGCCCGGTGGTGGACGGAACCTACAAGCTGGCCGATGCCGGCTCGGTCCTGGCGCGCGTGCTTGGGCGCGGCGCGACCGGCAAGATCATCCTGACACCGTGAGGCTGACATGAGCGAAATGATGAAAGCGCTGCTCCAGACGAACGACGGTTTCGCCGACCGGCCGTCGCCGATGCAGCTTGAAGGGCTGGACCCCTATGTCGAACTGGCCGAGACGCCCGTGCCGGTGCCCGGCGAAGGCCAGGTGCTGATCAAGGTGAAGCTGGCCTCCGTGAATCCTGCCGACGTCATGTTCATCAAGGGCATGTACGGGCAGCGGCGCGAGAAGGGAAAACCGGCCGGTTTCGAGGGCGTGGGCGAGGTGGTCGCCTCGGGCGGCGGGGCGTATGCCGACAGCCTGAAGGGCAAGCGGATCGCCTTCATCGCGACCCATTCCGGGGCCTGGGCCGACTATGCGCTGGCGGATGCGGCCGTTTGCATCCCGCTGCGCGACGACATCCGCGATGCCGACGGCGCGGCGATGATCGTCAACCCGCTGACCGCCCATGCCATGTTCGACATCGTCAAGAAGGAGGGCGAGAAAGCCTTCGTGATGAGCGCTGCGGCGAGCCAGCTGTGCAAGCTGATCGCGCGCATGGCGGCCGACGAGGGCTTCCGCCCGATCGCGCTGGTGCGCCGGGACGACCAGATCGACCTGCTGAAGAGCCATGGCGCGGCGCATGTGCTGAACGTGACGGCGCCGGATTTCGCCCGGCAGCTGGCGGAGGTGCTCAAGGCGGAGAAGCCGCGCATCTTCCTCGACGCGGTGACGGGCAAGCTGGCCGGCCAGGTGTTCGCCGCCATGGGCAGGGGCGCACGCTGGATCGTCTACGGACGGCTCGACGGCTCCGACACGGTGATCCCGGAACCGGGACAGCTGATCTTCATGGGCAAGCGGATCGAGGGGTTCTGGCTGACGCAGTGGAAGCGGCAGGCCTCGATGGAAGAAAACATGGCCGCGGCCGCCGCGGTGCAGGCGCGTTTTGCGTCGGGAGAATGGAAGACCGACGTCACGGCCATCGTGCCGCTGTCGGAAGCACATGCCCGATTGGCGGGCGAACTGGAAAAACCAAACGGAAAGGTATTCCTCGTGCCCGGGTGACAGGGCGCGAAACAGCTTTGCCAAGGAGGGGCAAAGCTGCTTAACTCGCTAAAACAATACGGCTTAAGACCGTATCGCGACAAACGGGAGGAAATGTCGTGGATGTATCGCAGCTGCTGGTGAGCGGCCTTGCGAATGGCTGTATTTACGGCCTGATCGCACTTGGCTTCGTGCTCATCTACAAGGCGACCGAGGCTGTCAATTTCGCCCAGGGCGACATGATGATGCTGGGCGCCTTCGTCACGCTCTGGCTGACGAATTCCGACCAGCTTGGCCTTCCCTTCTGGATCGCCGTGCCGCTGGCCATCGCCATCATGGGCGTGATCGGCTACCTGCTCGATCTCATCATCATCCGGCAAATGTTCGGCCAGAGCCAGGTGGCGGTGGTCATCCTGACGATCGCGATCGGTTTCGTGATGCGTTTTGCCGCCGGCACGATCTGGGGCCACGAGCCGCAGTCGCTGGAAACGCCGTTCGCCGGCAAGGACGTCACCTTCGGCGGGGTGATCCTGGGTCTCGACGAGGTGACGGTGATCATCTCGACGGTGCTGCTGACGATCCTGTTCTACTTCTACTTCAACAACACGCGCCTCGGCGTGGCGATGCAGGCCTCGTCGCAGAACCAGCTTGCCGCCTACTACATGGGCATCCCGGTCAAGCGGGTGCAGTCGCTGGTCTGGGCGCTGTCGGGCATGATGGCCACGGTTGCCGGCATTCTCTACGCGGCCAAGGGATCGATCGATCCGTCGGCCGGCCTGCTCGGCATCAAGGCCTTCGCGGCGGCGGTGATCGGCGGCATGGGCTCGCTGCCCGGTGCGCTGATCGGCGGGCTGATCATCGGCATCATGGAACCGTTCGCGGCCTATTACATCGCCGCCGGCTACAGCCAGATCGCGCCCTACCTGCTCCTGTTCCTGGTGCTGGTTTTCCGCCCGCACGGGATCCTGGCGCAAGTCCACCGGAAGAAGGTGTGAGGCCCAGATGCGCATTCTGTTCAAGACTTCCTACGACCAGGACATCCGGCTGTTCAAGGACTGGCACCAGGGGCGCTGGTACCTGCTGCTGCTGCTCGCCCTTCTGGTCATGCCCTATCTCGTCAGCACCTTCGTGCTCGGCGAGGTCACCAACGTGCTGATCTGGTCGCTGGCCGGCATGGGGCTGATGGTCCTGGTGGGCCAGACCGGCCAGGCCTCGCTCGGCCATGCCGCCTTCCTGGCCATCGGCTGCTATGCCAACGCCATCCTGCAGACGCGGCTCGGCCTGCCGTTCCTGGTGACCTTTCCGCTGGCCGGGCTGATCTCGGGGCTTGCCGGCGTCCTGCTCGCCATTCCGACGACACGGCTGCACGGCATCTATCTTGCCATCGCCACGCTGGCGGTTTCCATCCTCGTGGAAGACCTGATCGTCATCGCCGAACCGCTGACGGGCGGGGTCGGCGGCATCATGGTTCCGGACATCGCCATCTTCGGCTTCAACATCAACCGCTACGGCAATCCGTTCGCCTTCTACTGGGTGGTGCTGGTCGTGGCGCTGATCGTCACGCTGTTCTACCGCAACCTGCTGCGCGCACCGACGGGACGCGCCTTCGCTGCCGTCCGCGATTCGGAAATCTCGGCCCAGGCGATGGGCGTGAACGTGGCGCGCACGAAGGCCGTGGCCTTCGGCGTCTCGACCGGCATTACCGGCCTTGCGGGCGCCCTGATGGGCCATTTCATCGGCTTCGTGAACCACGAGGCCTTCCTGATCCTGATCTCCATCCAGCTCCTTCTGATGGTGGTGATCGGCGGGCTGGGAACCATTCACGGGGCCTATTTCGGGGCGATCGTGGTGGTCTTCCTGCCGCAGGTGCTGGCCTTCCTGCGCGACTGGATCAGCCAGGTGTCGGGGGTCGGCTCGATCGTCATCCCGGGGATCGAAACGGCCGTCTTCGGCGTCATCCTGATCCTGTTCATCCTCTACGAGCCGCGCGGCATCTACGGGTCCTGGATCAAGCTCAGAACCTATTTCGAGCTGTTCCCCTTCTATCGCCGCGACATGTTCCGCCGCCAGAAAAGCTACCTGAAGACGGAGCGCATGCGATGAGCCTTCTGGAAGTCCGCAATGTCACGCTGAAATTCGGCGGTGTCGTCGCCGTCAACGATGTCTCGTTCGAGGTGGAGGAGGGCGAGGTGTTCGCGCTTGTCGGTCCGAACGGGGCCGGCAAGTCGACGCTGTTCAACCTGATCTCGCGCTTCTACGATCCGGTGGAGGGGGAAATCGTCTTCAACGGCGAGAACCTGCTGAAGCATCCGCCGCACGACATCGCCAAGCTCGGTATCGCGCGCACGTTCCAGAACATCGAACTGTTCGAGCAGGCGACCGTGCTGCAGAACCTGCTGGTCGGGCGCAACCGGTTCCGCAAGTCGAACCTGTTCTCCGAGTTGCTGTTCCTGCCCTCGGTCCGGCAGGCCGAGATCGAGAACCGGCGGGCGGTGGAAGACGTGATCGATTTCCTCGACCTGCATGCCTATCGCGAGAAGTACATCGCGGGCCTGCCCTACGGGGTGCGCAAGGTGGTGGAGATGGGCCGCGCGCTGGCGATCCAGCCGAAGCTGCTGCTGCTGGACGAACCCGCCTCGGGCCTTTCGGTGGAGGAAACCCAGGACGTGGCCTTCTGGGTGGAAGACATCAAGAAGCAGATGGGGATCACGGTGCTGATGGTCGAGCATGACATGCACCTGGTGGCTTCGGTGTCGGACCGGGTGATGGCGCTGGCCGACGGCAAGAAGCTGGCGCTCGGCACGCCGCAGGAGGTGCAGAACCATCCCGCCGTGATCGAGGCCTATATCGGAACGGACGACGAACCGGCGGAGAAGGTGGCATGAACGCGATGACCGAAACCGCGCCGCAGCAGGACGCCAAGCCGGTGCTGCGGATCGTCAACCTGGAAAGCTACTACGGGCCGATCATGGCGCTGCGCGGCGTGTCGCTCAGCGTTCGCGAGGGCCAGATCGTCACGGTGCTGGGGGCCAACGGCGCCGGCAAGACGACGCTGATGAAGACGATCTCCGGCGTGATGGACCCGGAAAAGGGCCAGGTGCTCTACGGCGGCCACGACATCGCGGGCAACGAGCCCGACACGGTGGTGCGCGAAGGCATCGTGCACGTGCCGGAGGGGCGCGAGGTGTTTCCGCTGCTGACCGTGGAGGAAAACCTCGACATGGGCGCCTTCACGCGCCACGACACGGCCAACGTGGCGGCGGACAAGGAAATGGTCTTTTCCTATTTCCCGATCCTGAAGGAACGCCGCCGGCAGGCCGCCGGCACCCTGTCGGGCGGTCAGCAGCAGATGCTGGCCATCGGCCGCGGGCTGATGGCCCGCCCCAAGGTGATGCTGCTCGACGAGCCGAGCCTCGGCCTGTCGCCGCTGCTGGTCAAGGAGATCTTCGCCATCGTGCGCCGGCTGAACCGCGAGCAGAAGGTGACGATGCTGCTGGTCGAGCAGAATGCGAAGGTCGCGCTGGACGTCGCCGACTACGGCTACGTGATGGAACTGGGCCGCATCGTGATGGAGGGCGAGGCGGCGCGGCTAAAGGAATCCAAGGATATCCAGGAGTTCTATCTCGGCGTGCAGGAAGAATCGCAGCGCGGTCAGAAGCGCTGGAAACAGAAAAAGACCTGGCGGTAGGAACGAAGGGGAGGCCCACGAGCGATGACGGTTCACCAGACACTACCACCGCAGCAGGTGGTCAACGGCATTTCGATGAACGCCGACCTGACGAAAGGTCCGTATTTCATCGACGGATGCGACACGCTGCCCAAGCTGTTCGCGCAACGCTGCAAGGAACTGGGCGAACGGACCTCGCACCGCGAGAAGGATTACGGCATCTGGCTGTCCTACTCGTGGAACGATTTCCATGAGCATGCGCGGCTGATCGGGCTCGGCCTGCACCGGCTCGGCCTGAAGCCCGGCGAGGTGGTTTCGGTCCTGTCGGAAGACAACAAGGAATGGGTCTACATCGACATGGGCGTGCAGTGCATGCGCGCCATCTGCTCGGGGATCTACACCACGGATGCCGCTGCGCAGCTGCAATACCTGATCAACGATTCCGACAGCCGGTTCCTGTTCGTCGAGAATGACGAGCAGCTCGACAAGTTCCTGGAAGTGAAGGACGCCATGCCCGGCCTGGCGAAGGTGATCGTGCTGGATTCCGACGGCCTGCACGACTTCAGCGACGACAAGGTCATCTTCCTCGACGACCTCTACCGGCTGGGCCGGGAGCAGTTGAAGGAAACGCCGGGGCTGTTCGAGGAGGAAACCGCGCGCACCGATCCGCAGGACACCGCCATCCTCGTCTACACGTCGGGCACGACCGGCATGCCGAAGGGTGCGATGATCTCGCATTCCAACATCATGTTCTCGCTGTCGTCCGGCAATGTCTCGGCGCCGATCCTGCCGAGCGACGAGCAGGTCTGCTTCCTGCCGCTGTGCCACATCCTGGAGCGGCTGTTCTCCGCCTTCGCACCGATCGCGGGCAAGTCGACGGTGAACTTCGCGGAAAGCCCGGAGACGGTGTTCGACAACGTGCAGGAGGTCAGCCCGCACACCTTCGTGGCGGTGCCGCGCGTCTGGGAGAAGATCTATTCGCGCGTCATGATCCTGATTGGCGACGCCACGCCGATGCAGCAATGGGCGTTCAAGCGGGCGATCGCGACGGGCATGAAAAAGGCGGAAGCCGAGCTGGAAGGCCGGCCGGTGCCGGCGGGAACCGCCGTCGCCTTCAAGGTGTGGGATTTCCTCGTGCTCAAGAACCTGCGGCGGATGCTGGGCATGGACCGGCTGCGCCGCGGCGGTTCGGGTGCCGCACCGATCTCGCCCGACCTGCTGAAGTGGTACCGCGCCGCCGGTGTGCCGATCCTGGAGGGGTACGGCATGACGGAAAGCTCGGGCGTCATTTCCATCAACACGTTCGAGGCCAACAAGAACGGCACGGTCGGCCAGCCGCTGCCCGGTACGCAGGTGCGGATCGCGCCCGACGGCGAGATCCAGTACAAGGCCGGCAACGTGTTCAAGGGCTACTGGAACAAGCCGGAGAAGACAGAGGAGACCATGACCGATGACGGCTGGCTGAGGACCGGCGACATCGGCATGCTCGACAACGAGAACTTCCTGACGATCACCGGGCGGCTGAAGGACATCATCATCACCGCGGGCGGCAAGAACATCACGCCGGCGGAGATCGAGAACCGGCTGAAGTTCTCGCCCTACATCTCGGACGCGGTCATCATCGGCGACAAGCGGAAGTTCCTGACCTGCCTGATCATGATCGACCAGGAGAACGTGGAAAAATTCGCGCAGTCGAAGCGCGTTCCCTTCTCCGACTACCGCTCGCTTTGCGCCGCCCCCGAAGTGCGCAACCTGATCGGCTCCATCGTGGACGATACCAACAAGGCGTTCGCCCGCGTCGAGCAGATCAAGGATTTCCGCCTGATCGACACACTGCTGACGGCGGAGGACGAGGAATTGACGGCGACGATGAAGCTGAAGCGTGGCTTCGTCGAGAAGAAGCACAAGCCGTTGATCGATTCCATGTATGGAAAAGAGGGATAAGTCAGTTCAACCGTAACGGAGGAAAACGGATGAAGAATGCAATCAGAAAGTCCATTCTCGCACTTGGTCTTGCGGCCGGCATGACGTCGGCAGCAATGGCCCAGCAGGGCGTGACGGACACGGAAGTGCTGATCGGATCGAACGGTGACCAGTCCGGCATTTTCGCTCCCTTCAACGTGCAGGCCGTCAAGGCGGCACAGATGAAGTTCGACCAGGTCAACGCGGACGGCGGCATCCATGGCCGCAAGATCCGGATGATCGTCGAGGATCACCAGTACCAGGTGCCCAAGGCGGTGGCGAACTTCAACAAGCTGATCAACTCGGACGGCGTGTTCGCGATGATCCTGAACCTCGGGACGCCGCACAATATCGCCGGCTTCCCGCTGATGCAGGCCAAGAAGGTGGCGAACATCGCGCCGCTGACCTCGGCGCGGCAGCTCTTGGAAGGCGACACGACCTACCGCTACGCGGGCTTCTCTTCCTACTACGGCCAGATCAAGGCCGGTGTCGACTACCTGGTGAAGGAGAAGAACGCCAACAAGATCTGCGCCATGTACATCCCGTCGGATTTCGGCAAGGAGATCCAGGAAGGCGCGATGGACGAGGCCAAGGCGCTGGGCAAGGAATGGGCCGCGGAAACGACCCACAAGCCGGACGAGACCGACTTCGTCGGCGCCCTGACCAAGCTGAAGGACGCGGGCTGCGACATCATCGCGACCGCACTCGGCGTTCGCCAGACCATCATCGCCGTGGCCACGGCCAAGAAGCTCAACTGGACGAGCGTGACGTTCCTCGGTTCCTCGGCTGCCTACCACGAGGCGATCGCCTCGCAGCCGGGCGGCATCACCGACGGCTACTATGCCGCCGGCGGCTGGGCCGACTACAAGCCGCGCATGGACGATCCTGAAGTCAAGAAGTGGCACGACGACTACGTCGCCAAGTACAACGAGGAGCCCGGCATGGCGGCGATCCTCGGCTATGGTGCCGCCGAGACGCTGGTGCGCGCGCTTGAGGCTGCCGGCAAGGACCTGACGCCGGAGAGCTTCCAGAAGGGCATGGAGTCGCTCGAATTCCACGACGTGATTGCCGACGCCGACATCAAGTACGGCCCCGGCGACCACCAGGGTGGCGACATCATCGTCATTTCCAAGGTGGAAGACGGCGTGTTCAAGGAACAGGCGCGCAAGTAATTCCCGACCGGATGACCTGACGAAAGGAAACGCCGCGGACATCCCGTCCGCGGCGTTTCGCGTTGCAGTGGGCGGACAGGCAGGACCTGGCCGCGGCCTCCTCAGACCGCTGCAGAATGACGCGCGACGCCCTTGTGCAGGTAGGCATCGAAGTGGGCCGCGACGACCCGGACGAAGGGACGGCCGGTCTCGGTGACGCGATAGGTGCCGCCGTCGCGGGCAAACAGGCCGTCGCGGTCGGACGCCACCAGGCTGTCGGCTTCGGCGATGATCCGGCTGGCCTGCTGACCGAAGTTGTCGCGGACCCAATCGCCGGTGAAGGCGAAATCGCACATCAGCTTCTCGATCACGGCGCGGCGCATGACATCCTCGTCGGTCAGGCGGGCGCCGCGAACCGTGGCAAAGCCGTCGTTGGCGATGCGGCGCTGGTAGTCCCCCGAGGCCGGTGAATTCTGCACGTAGCCCTGCGGCATCTGGCCGATGGCGGAAGCGCCGAGGCCGATGAGCACCGGGGCGTCATCGGTGGTGTAGCCCTGGAAATTGCGCTTCAGCGTGCCGGCGGTCGCTGCCCGCGCCATGCTGTCGGTCGGCTTGGCGAAATGGTCGAATCCGATGGCCACGAAGCCTGCGTCCCGCAGCATGGCTGCGGCATGGTCCTGCTGGCGGAAGCGCTCGACGAGGCCGGGCAGGACCGTTTCGTCGATCATCGTCTGGTGCTTCTTCATCCACGGTACGTGCGCGTAGCCGAACAGGGCGATGCGGTCGGGATCCATGTCGAGGCAGGCGCGCACCGTCCGTTCGATGCTGTCGACGGTCTGGTGCGGCAATCCGTAGAGGATGTCGAGATTGACCGAATGGACGCCGCGCCGGCGCACGCCGTCAACGACGGACCGGGTCTGCTCCACGGTCTGTTCGCGGTTGATCGCCTTCTGCACCGCCGGGTCGAAATCCTGCACGCCGAGGCTGGCCCGGGTCATGCCGATGGCCGCATAGGCATCGAAGCGATCCTCGGTCATGTCGTTGGGATCCATCTCGACGGAGATCTCGGCATCGGCGGCGAAGGAGAAGTGGGCGCGCAGGGTGTCGCCGAGAAGGTTGATGTCGCCGGCCTTCAGCATGGTCGGGGAACCGCCGCCGAAATGCAGCGCCCGGACCGGGGCCTGGCCGGTGACGGCGTCCCCGGCATGGGCGATCTCGGCACGCAGGGAATCGAGGTAGACCTCGACGGGATCGTAGCGCTGCACCTGCTTGGTGGTGCAGCCACAAAACCAACACAGTCGGTCACAAAAGGGGATATGCGCGTAGAGCGACAGGGGCGTCGCCGCCTCGATGGCCTCGAGCCACGAGCGGTATTCCCGCGCATCGATGTCCGGTGTAAAGTGCGGCGCCGTCGGGTAGCTGGTGTAGCGGGGAACGGGTTTCGCGTATCGCTCGATCAGTTCGTTGTGCATGACGCTCATTGTCCGGACATTTTTTCAAGTCGTCTGGATATGGGACCATGGACAGGGCGGCGTTGATCCGTATCAATCGGCCCGAAAAACGGCGCTGCAAGCGACCTGCCTGACGTCGCGGCACATTGTCGCGTGGAAAGCTAATATGGTGCAATTGCGATGTGGCTATTGCAAAGCAGCACTGCTAGGATTTGAGAATGGACAAGAAAGTGCGCGAAGACGTCCACACGACAGGGGTGCCTACCTTGTGCCAGGCATGCGATGCCCGGCACCGCGGCGTCTGTGGCGCGCTGAACACCAACCAGCTCGTGACGCTGTCAAAGCATTCTGTCCGGCGCAAGCTCGACCCGGGCACGGAGCTCGTCGGTGAAGAGCAGGACGTGTCGCAGTATTCCAACGTCATCGGCGGCGTCGTGAAGCTGACGAAGATGCTTTCCGACGGGCGTCAGCAGATCGTCGGCCTGCAGTTCGCACCGGATTTCCTCGGCCGGCCTTTCTCGCGCTCCAGCCGGTTTTCGGCCGAGGCGGCGACCGACGTGGAACTGTGCAGCTTCTCCAAGGGCCTGATCGACCGGATGATCGACGAATCGCCGGACCTGGAGCACAAGCTCCTGGAGCAGACGCTGAAGGAACTGGACGAAGCGCGCGACTGGATGCTGACGCTCGGGCGCAAGACGGCGGCAGAGAAGGTCGCCAGCTTCCTGCACCTGATCGCCGTCAACGTCGATCCGGAAGCCTCGGAAAGCGAAGGCCCGATCACCTTCGACCTGCCGCTGACGCGTGCCGACATCGCGGATTTTCTCGGCCTGACCATCGAGACGGTCAGCCGGCAGCTGACCAAGCTGCGCAAGGACGGGGTCATCCACATCGAAAACAACCGGCACATCACGGTGCCGGACATCGAGCGTCTCAACGACCGCGCCAGCCTCTGACGCAGACCGGATCCGTCCTCAGGCCGAACCCTGGGGGCCGTTCGTCATGCCGGCCTCGGTGGCCAGACGCATCACGTGTTCGCGCTCGAACGCAATGTGGCGGCGGACCGATTCGAAGAACCCGCGCAGCATGTAGCCGACGGTATCGAAGTTGAGACCCTTGTCGCCGGCGCCGAGCAGGAGCAGCGAATCGGTCAGCTCCTCAGCGTAGCATTCGTCCTCGGCGTGCTCGGCCTTGAGCCTGGAAATGGTCTCGGGCAGACCCGCGACATGGGACAGGCGCTCCACGAACATCGGGAAGACGACCTTTTCCTCGAAACTGTGGGCGCCGCGCAACAGCGGCCAGATCTCGCGGGCGGCATGCATGCATTTCTGCTTGTCGACGTTATCGGGAAGCGAGTCGGCGATTTCCTCCAGCATGCGGCAAAGCGCAAGCTGATCCTCGTGGGTGCGCAGGAACGCTTCCAGCGGATTTCCGCCGAAACGAGACAGTCCCTCGATATCCCACAGGCTGTCAGCCCTGGATGGTGTGCTTGCCATGCGCGCAGCCCATTCAACGATGCAGGTAACAATGACCGATGGTTTATGCCAACGAACCAATTTAGCATCCTTGATCAAGATCAATGCGGCTGCCAGCCTTGCATCGCATTGCTCAGCGCAAGATCGCGGGGGAGTGCCCCGTGATCGTTTAACCCGTACAGACTCGTGAGGGGGTCAAACTCATGACATTCGCGGCCGAAATCGTCGCGCTGGTGATTGCCACGTTCCTGGCAATCCTTGGTGCGGCTTTCGCCCATGACAGCCTCTTCCAGGCGCACATGGGCATTCTCGCCTTAACGCTTGCCATCTTCACACTCGTGTTGATGCGCCGCACCTCGTTCGCCGGCGCGCCGAAGGACACGTCCGGCTACATGGACGGTCCGGTGCGCTATGGCGCCATCGCTACCATGTTCTGGGGCGTCGTCGGCTTTCTGGTCGGCGTCATCGTCGCCGCCCAGCTGACCTGGCCGGACCTGAACATCGAACCCTGGTTCAATTTCGGCCGCATGCGTCCGCTGCATACGTCCGCCGTCATCTTCGCCTTCGGCGGCAACGCGCTAATCGCGACGTCCATGTACGTCGTCCAGCGCACCACGAAAGCACGCCTGTTCGGGGGGAACCTGGCGTGGTTCGTGTTCTGGGGCTACCAGCTCTTCATCGTCATGGCCGCCACGGGATACCTGCTGGGCATCACCGAGGGCCGTGAGTATGCCGAGCCGGAATGGTATGTCGACCTGTGGCTGACGGTCGTCTGGGTGGCCTACCTGCTGGTCTTCCTGGGCACGATCTACAAGCGCAAGGAACCGCACATCTACGTGGCGAACTGGTTCTACCTGTCGTTCATCGTGACGATCGCGATGCTGCACGTGGTGAACAACCTGAGCCTGCCGGTCTCCTTCCTGGGCACCAAGTCCTATTCCGCCTTCTCGGGCGTGCAGGACGCGCTGACCCAGTGGTGGTACGGGCACAACGCCGTGGGCTTCTTCCTCACCGCCGGCTTCCTGGGCATGATGTACTACTTCATCCCGAAGCAGGCCGGCCGGCCGGTCTATTCCTACCGGCTGTCGATCATCCACTTCTGGGCGCTGATCTTCCTCTACATCTGGGCCGGTCCGCACCACCTGCACTACACGGCGCTGCCGGACTGGGCGCAGACGCTCGGCATGGTGTTCTCCATCATGCTGTGGATGCCGTCCTGGGGCGGCATGATCAACGGCCTGATGACGCTTTCGGGCGCCTGGGACAAGATCCGCACCGATCCGATCATCCGCATGATGGTCATCGCGGTGGCCTTCTACGGCATGTCGACCTTCGAAGGTCCGATGATGTCGATCAAGGCGGTCAACTCGCTGTCGCATTACACGGACTGGACCATCGGTCACGTGCACTCCGGTGCGCTCGGCTGGGTCGGCATGATCTCGTTCGGCGCGATCTACTACCTGGTGCCGAAGCTGTGGAACCGCGAGCGGCTGTACAGCCTGCGCCTGGTCACCTGGCATTTCTGGCTCGCAACGCTAGGCATCGTGGTCTACGCCGCCGTGCTGTGGGTCGCCGGTATCCAGCAGGGCCTGATGTGGCGTGAATACGACGACCAGGGCTTCCTCGTGTACTCGTTCGCCGAGTCCGTGGCTGCCATGTACCCGTACTACGCGCTGCGCACGCTTGGTGGTCTGCTCTATCTGACGGGCGCGATCATCATGGCCTACAACATCACCATGACCATTCTCGGTCATCAGCGCGAAGAGCAGGGCTTTGCCGCCGCTCCGGCCGCTGCGCCGGCCGAATAAAGGGGGTCCGGACAAATGGCTACCCAAGAAAAGCAAGGCCTCCTCGCCAAGCACGAGAAGATCGAGCGCAATGCCACGCTTCTGCTGGTGTTCAGCTTTCTCGTCGTCACCATCGGCGGCCTGGTCGAAATCGCCCCGCTGTTCTGGCTTCAGAACACGATCGAGAAGGTGGAGGGGATGCGTCCCTATTCACCGCTCGAACTGGCGGGCCGCAACATCTACATCCGTGAAGGCTGCTATGTCTGCCACAGCCAGATGATCCGTCCGTTCCGTGACGAGGTCGAACGCTACGGCCACTACAGCCTCGCCGCGGAATCGATGTACGATCATCCGTTCCAGTGGGGATCGAAGCGCACCGGGCCGGACCTGGCCCGCGTGGGCAACCGCTACTCGAACACGTGGCATGTCGATCACCTCACCGAACCGCGTTCGGTGGTGCCGGAATCGATCATGCCGAGCTACAGCTTCCTGAAGACGACCGAGCTGAAGGCTGACGACATTGCCGATCACCTGAAGGCCAACGCCGCACTCGGCGTGCCCTATGACCAGGACAAGATCGACAATGCGCTGGCCGACCTGAAGGCGCAGGCCGACCCGAACGCGGATACGTCCGGTGTCGAAGCCCGCTACCCGAAGGCCAAGCTCGGCGATTTCGACGGTGATCCCACCAAGCTGACGGAGATGGACGCGCTGATCGCCTATCTGCAGATGCTGGGCACGCTCGTCGACTTCGAGAGCTACGACGCCGAAGCCAACTATCGCTAAGGGAGCAAGGGAGATGGAGATGGACTATCACACCATGCGCGCATTCGCCGACAGCTGGGGACTGGCCTTCATGTGCCTCGTCTTCGTCGGTGTGGTCGCGTTCGTCTACCTGCGCCCGGGCTCCAAGCGCGACGCGGAAGAGGCGGCCCGGATCCCGCTCCAAGAGGACTGAACAATGAGCGAGAAACACATTGACGAAGTCAGCGGCGTCGAGACCACCGGTCACGAGTGGGACGGCATCCGCGAACTGAACAATCCCCTGCCGCGCTGGTGGCTGTGGACGTTCTACTTCACCATCATCTGGGCCATCGGCTACACGATCGTGTATCCGGCCTGGCCGGGACTGACGACCAACACCAAGGGCCTGTTCAACTGGTCCAGCCGTGGTGCCGTCGCCACCGAGATGGCGGCCGCCGATGCGGCCAAGGCCTCGCTGGTGGAGAAGATCGCCAACACCGATCTTCCGGGCATCCTGGCCGACAACGAAATGCGGACCTTCGCCACGGCGGCGGGCGCGTCGACCTTCAAGGTCTACTGCTCGCAGTGCCACGGTTCCGGTGCGCAGGGCGGTCCGGGCTACCCGAACCTGAACGACGACGACTGGCTGTGGGGCGGCGACATCGACGCCATCCACACGACGATCGCGCACGGCATCCGCTACGAACAGGATGACGATACGCGGGTTTCGGAAATGCCGGCCTTCGGCGAGATCCTCGAACCCGAGCAGATCAAGCAGGTTGCCGCCTATGTCGCCAGCCTGTCGGGCACGCCGTCCGACGAAGCCGCCGCAAAGGCAGGCGCCACGGTGTTCGCCGAGAACTGCGCGGCGTGCCATGGCGAGGATGGCCGCGGCATGAAGGAAGTCGGCGCGCCGAACCTGGCCGATTCGCTGTGGCTCTACGGCTCGAGCGAAGACGCGATTGCCGCCCAGATCCGCAATCCCAAGCACGGCGTCATGCCGGCCTGGAACGCGCGTCTCGGCGACACCAAGGTCAAGGAACTGGCCGTTTACGTCCATTCGCTGGGCGGCGGCTCCTGATCGCCAGCCAGCGTCCCCGACGGGGACAACGCCACTCCGCGGCCCGGCAGAAATGCCGGGCCGTTTTCGTTCGCGCTTGAGTGAAAACGTCGCGCCGTGCGGATCGGATTTGACCCATGTCAACGCGTGATCCATCCTGCGCCGATAAACGTGACGGCGAAATGCATCATTAGCATCGTCTGATCAACAGGTGCGGCCGGGGCATCCTCCCAAGACACCCGGTTCGTACGGTCTGCCAGGCGGCGCTCCCCCGGCATCGGAGCACAAATATCCATGGATACGGCGACCACAGACCCCAAGGACAAGAAGGATATGGAGGCGGAAGCCCGCCACGCCGGAGAGGCACCGGACGTGGAGCCGCTGGAGGCATCGCCGGTCAATTCCGCCAAGGTGCGCCAGCCGCTCTACGCGGCGCGCAAGAAGGTGTTCCCGAAGCGGGCGAGCGGCCAGTTCCGCCAGTTCAAGTGGCTGGTCATGGCGATCACGCTGGGTATCTACTACCTGACGCCGTGGCTGCGCTGGGACCGCGGGCCGTTCGCGCCCGACCAGGCGATCCTGATCGACCTGGCCCATCGCCGGTTCTATTTCTTCTTCATCGAGATCTGGCCGCAGGAATTCTTCTTCGTGGCCGGCATGCTGGTGATGGCGGGCATCGGCCTGTTCCTGGTCACCTCGGCCGTGGGCCGCGCCTGGTGCGGCTACACCTGTCCGCAAACCGTCTGGGTCGATCTTTTCCTCGTCGTCGAGCGCGCGGTCGAAGGCGACCGCAACGCCCGCATGCGGCTCGAGAACGCACCGTGGTCCTTCGACAAGATCTCCAAGCGGGTGATCAAGCACGCCATCTGGCTGCTGATCGCGGTCGCCACCGGCGGCGCGTGGATCTTCTACTTCGCCGACGCGCCGACGCTGCTGATGGAGTTCGTCACCGGCAAGGCGGCGCCCGTCGCCTACATGACCGTCGCGGTGCTGACGGCGACGACCTACGTGTTCGGCGGTCTCATGCGCGAGCAGGTCTGCACCTACATGTGCCCGTGGCCGCGCATCCAGGCCGCCATGCTCGACGAGCATTCGCTGACGGTCACCTACAATGCCTGGCGCGGCGAGCCGCGCTCCAAGCACGCCAAGAAGATGGCGGCGCGCGGCGAGAAGGTGGGCGATTGCGTGGACTGCAACGCCTGCGTGGCGGTCTGCCCGATGGGCATCGACATTCGCGACGGCCTGCAGCTTGAATGCATCACCTGCGCGCTGTGCATCGACGCCTGCGACAACATCATGGACAAGCTCGGCAAGGAGCGCGGGCTGATCTCCTACACGACGCTTGCGACCTATTCCCACAACATGGCGCTGGCGACCGAGAACGGGGTCCATCCCGCCGACCCGCGCCGCGTCTATGGCCCGGACGGCAAGCTGGTGCCCGAGGTCCGGCATTTCCGCTGGAAGATCCTGGCGCGGCCGCGCACGCTGGTCTACCTGGCGGCATGGTCGGCCATCGGCGTGGCGCTGCTGGTGGCGCTCGGCTCGCGTGACCGGCTCGAGGTCAACGTCCTGCATGACCGCAACCCGCAATACGTCAAGCTGTCGGACGGCTCGATCCGCAACGGTTATTCGGTGAAGCTGCTCAACATGATCCCGGAACCGCGCACGATCCTGCTGAAGATCGAGGGCATTCCCGGCGCGCTGCTGGACATTCCCGAGCTCGAACAGCTCGCTGGCGGCTACAGCTACGCGGTGCCGGTCGATCCGGACAAGCTGCGCAACCTGAAGGTCTTCGTCACCGTGCCGAAGGACTATGCCCTGAAGGGCGATTCCACCTTCCGCTTCATCGCCGAGGACAAGCAATCCAACGAGCGCGATGTCTACAGCGCCAAGTTCTTCACCCCGGAGCAGTGATCATGGACGGAAAAATGGCAGAACGCGAATTCACGGGCAAACACATGCTGGCGGTGCTGGTGCTCTTCTTCGGCACGATCATCTCCGTCAACCTGACGCTCGCCTATTTCGCCAACTCGACCTGGTCCGGCCTGGTGGTTCACAATTCCTACGTGGCGAGCCAGCATTTCAACGAGGAGCAGGCGATCGCCCGCAAGCATGCGGCGCTGGGCTGGCACCCCTCGGTCGCCTACGAGGGCGGCGAGCTGCGCTTCAAGCTGCTGGACGCCAAGGGTTCACCGGTCGCTACAGATGGCGTGAAGGTGAAGCTGATGCGCCCGGCTCACGAAGGGCTCGACCAGGTGATCGCGCTGGAAGACAAGGGGGCGGGGATGCACACGGTTGCGACCGATCTCGTCGGCGGACAGTGGGTCGTCGAGGTGCTGGCCGAGGCCGGGCTGGAAACCCCTTACCGCTATGCCACCCGCATGTTCGTGAAGGGCGAGGGAGCCAAGTAGGATGAGCTGCTGCGCCCCCGGCACGGAAGGCGACGCCTGCGACCTCGACGGCCTGCCGATGGAAGAGGAGTTGCGCGAAGCGAGCCGCCCGGTCGGCGACGGCCTGCGCCAGACCGACCTGTCGGTTCCCGGCGTCCATTGCGGCGCCTGCATCGTGGCGGTGGAGAACGCGCTGAAGGAGGTGGACGGCGTCGTTTCGGCGCGTGTCAACCTGTCCACCCGGCGCGTGGCGGTGCAATGGGCCGATGGCGCCCACGTGCCGCCGTTCTGCGACAAGCTCGCCTCGATCGGCTACCCGGCCCACATCTTCGATTTCGAGACAGACGACAGCGATGCGGAACTTTCGCGGCTGATGCGGGCGGTGGCCGTTGCCGGCTTCGCGGCCAGCAACATCATGCTCCTGTCGGTGTCGGTCTGGTCGGGCGCGGAAGGGGCGACGCGCGACGTCTTTCACCTGATCTCGGCGATCATCGCCATCCCGGCGCTGGCCTACTCGGGCCGCATCTTCTTCCTGTCGGCCTGGAGCGCGCTGCGTCACGGGCGCACCAACATGGACGTGCCGATTTCCATCGGCGTGCTGCTCGCCTACGGCATGAGCCTCTACGACACGCTGAACCACGGCGAAAATGCCTATTTCGATGCCGCGGTGACGCTGCTGTTCTTCCTTCTGATCGGCCGGACGCTCGACCACGTGATGCGCGAACGCGCACGCAAGGCGGTGAAGGGGCTGGCGCGGATGGCGGCGCGTGGTGCGCTGGTCGAGGACGCCGGCGGCGAACGGCGCTGGGTGGCGACCGGCGAGATCGAGCCCGGCATGCACATCCATCTCGGCGCCGGAGACCGGGTCCCTGTCGATGCGCAGGTCGTGTCGGGACAATCGGACCTCGATTGCTCGCTGGTCTCGGGCGAGAGCGTCCCGCAGGCTGTCGTGCCGGGCATGGCGGTGCGGGCGGGAACGCTGAACCTGACCGGGCCGCTGACCATCGAGGCGACCGCGCGGGCGGAAAACTCCTTCCTGGCGGAAATGGTCCGGCTGATGGAAGCGGCCGAAGGCGGCAAGGCGCGCTACCGGCGGATTGCCGATCGGGCCGCGCAACTCTATGCGCCGGTGGTCCACCTGACGGCATTCCTGTCGTTCATCGGCTGGCTGTGGGCAGGCGGCGACTGGCACCAGGCGCTGACCATCGCCATCGCGGTTCTCATCATCACCTGTCCCTGCGCCCTCGGGCTGGCGGTGCCGATCGTCCAGGTCGTGGCCGCGCGGCGCCTGTTCGAGCGCGGGATCATGGTCAAGGACGGCAGTGCCATGGAGCGGCTGGCAGAGGCCGACATGGCCCTGTTCGACAAGACCGGCACGCTGACGATCGGCCAGCCGCGGCTAGCCGATGCCGGTGACGTGCCGCCGCACCTCTTGGCCGTCGCGGCCGATCTCGCCAGCCACTCACGCCATCCGGTGGCCCAGTCGCTGGCGGCCTACCGCGACACGGGGGGCGCTGGGTTCAGCGCGATCCGCGAGGAACCGGGCCATGGCATCGAGGGGCGCAGCGCCGACGGTGTCTGGCGGCTCGGCCGCAAGAGCTGGGCCGTCACGGAAGGTACCGCAAGCCCGACCGACGGGCTGTCGGCGACGACGCTTTCGCTCGACGGCCGGGAAATGGCCGTGTTCCGCTTTTCCGACCGGATCCGGCCGGGTGCGGCGCAGGCCTTGCAGGCTCTGGCCGGGGCCGGATTGCCGTCACGCATCCTTTCAGGCGACCACGGACAGGCCGTCGGCGACATCGCGCGCCGGCTGGGGGACATCCCCTACGAGGCAGACATGCTGCCGTCCGACAAGGTCGCCCGCGTCCAGGCGGCATCCGCCGAGGGACACCGGGTGCTCATGGTCGGAGACGGCCTCAACGACGCGCCGGCGCTCAATGCCGCACATGTCTCCATGGCGCCGGCAACCGCGGCCGATATCGGCCGCAATGCCGCGGATTTCGTATTCCTCCGGGATTCGCTCGACGCGGTGCCGGTGGCGCTCACCGTTTCGAAACGGGCCGGGCAACTGATCCGGCAGAATTTCGCCATTGCCGTCATCTACAACATCATCGCGGTGCCGCTGGCCATCACCGGCCATGTCACGCCGCTGCTCGCAGCCGTCGCCATGTCCGGATCGTCGATCCTGGTCATCTCCAATGCCATGCGGCTGATGATGATGCGGCTGGCGGCCGTGCGCGAAGACGAAGGCCTTGCCGGTGGCGTCTCCCGGCTGGAGCCCGGCGAATAGGAATGCATGCATGAACGTCCTCGTCTTTCTCATTCCCATCGCGCTCTTTCTCGGTGCGCTCGGGCTGGGCGCCTTCCTCTGGTCGCTGAAAAGCGGCCAGTACGAGGATTTGGACGGCGCCGCTGAACGCATCCTTCTCGACGACGAAGACGACGTCGACGAGGGCGAGGGGCGGGAGCAGGCAGCCATCCACGAACGCGGCTGAAGCAGCGCCATCTGGCGCCGGATGATCGCCATCGTATTTCGGCCTTGCATTTAATCAATCGATTGATTAAATTATTTGTGTCAGGGCATTCCCGCAGTTCGTTGAATCAGCCGGATGCCCGAGATGCTTTCATTTGCGCAATTCCGGGCGCGAAAGCCGTTTCCGCTTTCGCCGGACTTGCTCCAGGAGCGCGGCATGACAGACACGGACCAGGGATCCAGGGGTGGCGGCGAGGAGACCCGTGCGGCGCTGATCCGCGCCGCTCTCGTTCTCTTCGGGCGTGACGGCTACGCGGCCACGTCGACGCGGGCCATCGCCGCGCTTGCCAACACGAACATCGCGTCCATCGCCTACCATTTCGGTGGCAAGCAAGGCCTGCGCATGGCCTGCGCGGAATCGATCGCGACACGCCTCGGCCATGTCGGCGGCGCGGCGGCCGGCTTCGATGCCGAAGGGGACCCGGCCCGGGCGCAGGCGTTCCTCGAAGGCGTGATCGACCGCTTCATCGCGGAGATCATCGCCAGCCATGAAGGCCGCTCCATCAGTTCCTTCGTCCTGCGCGAGGTCGGCGAGCACAGCCCTGTCTTCGACCTGCTTCTGAAACGGATCATCGGGCCTATCCACGGCAACCTGTGCCGTATTTTTGCCGCGGCGGCGGGAACCGATCCCGACAGCGCGGACACGAAGCTCGCGGTCTTCGCGCTCGCCGGACAATTGCTCTACTTCCGGATCGGCCAGCCGATCGTGCTGGCCCGGATGGGGTGGGACGCGATGGGTGACCCCGAGATCCGCGAGCTTTCCCGGACCATGAAGATCAATCTCGCCGCCATGATCGCGGCGAGGAAAGAGAGGCCGTCATGATCGAACTTCTTTGCGCCGTGCCGCTCGTCGCCGGATGGCTGGCCGCTTGCGAGCCTGGGCCGGCCATGGTGACCGGTTACGCCGAGGCGGAGACCGTGCTGGTGGCGCCGATCGAGACGGCGCGCATCGAGGTGCTGCACGTGCGCCGCGGCGACCGCGTGGCCAAGGGCACCGTGCTTGCCGACATGGAAAAGCGCGACGCGACGATTGCCGTCGCGCAGGCGGAAGCAGCCCTTGCGCAGGCCGAAAGCCAGCTCGCCAACATCAGCCAGGGCAAGCGGCCGGAGGAAATCGCCGTCATCGAGGCGTCGCTCAATTCTGCGGAGGCCCAGCAGGAGGATGCGCAGCGCACGGTTGACCGGATGGCCGACCTGGCGCGGCGGGGCGTGGCAACACAGGCTTCGCTCGACGACGCCAAGACGGGACTCGCCGTGGCGCAGGCGAAGGTGCGGGAACTGAAGGCCAACCTGAACGTGGCCCGGCTGCCGGCCCGCGCCGACGAGATCAAGGCGGCGCGCGCGGCGCGCGACCAGGCCCGGGCTTCGCTCGACAATGCCCGGTGGCGACTCGACAACCGGGAACTGACGGCGCCGGAAGCCGGGCAGATCACCGACGTGATCCGGAACCCGGGCGAACTGGCCGGTCCGCAGGCGCCGGTGCTGGCGCTGCTGCCGCAGGGCGGGGTCAAGCTGAAGCTCTTCGTCGCGGAGCCGGACCTGTCGCAGATCAGCCGGGGTACGGTACTGCCGGTCAGTTGCGACGGCTGCGCGAAGGGGATGACGGCGACGGTGTCCTACGTGTCCGACGAACCGGAATTCACGCCGCCGGTCATCTACTCGCTGGAGAACCGCCAGAAGCTCGTCTACCTGGTCGAAGCGCGCCCCGACGACGGCGCGGCCATGCTGAAGCCGGGACAGATCGTCGACGTTCGCCTGCCGGGTACCGGGTCATGAGCGATCCTGCCATTTCGGTCCGGGATCTCGTCAAGCGCTTTGGCGACAAGACGGTGGTCGATCACGTGTCGATGGATGTCGCCCGTGGCGAGATCGCCGGATTCCTGGGGCCAAACGGGTCCGGCAAGACGACGACCATCCGCTGCATGTGCGGCCTGTTGACGGCCGACGAGGGCGAGGGAACGGTTCTCGGGCATGACATGCGGACGGAAGCGCGCGCCATCAAGCTGAAGACCGGCTACATGACGCAACGCTTTTCCTTTTACGAGGACCTGTCGATCGCGGAAAACCTGCGCTTCGTGGCGCGGCTCTACCAGTTGCCGCAGGGGGCCGTTGCCGACACGCTGGAGGATCTTGGCCTGACCAGCCGCCGCAACCAGCTTGCCGGCACGCTGTCGGGCGGCTGGAAACAGCGCCTCGCGCTGGCGGCCTGCCTGATGCACAAGCCCGACCTCCTGCTGCTGGACGAACCGACGGCCGGCGTCGATCCGAAGGCGCGGCGCGACTTCTGGGACGAGATCCATGGCCGCGCCGCCGAGGGGCTGACGGTGCTCGTTTCCACCCACTACATGGACGAGGCGGAACGCTGCCACCGGATCCACTACATCTCCTACGGCAAGCTGCTGGCCAGCGGCACGGTGGGCGAAGTGGTCGCCGATGCGCACCTGACCACATGGGTGCTGGAAGGCGGCGACCTGACGACAGCGGTCCGCGCCCTCAACGGCGCGCCCGGGGTGGAACAGGTGGCGCCTTTCGGCACCACGATCCATGTCGTCGGCGGCGACGCGGACGCGCTTGAGAAGACGGTTCGCCAGACGGCGGAACAGACCGGCGCCGAGGCGCACAAGGGCGAGACGAGCCTGGAGGACGTGTTCATCCGCTTCATGGCGGAATCGAAGGACAACATGGCATGAACCGCTGGTTCTCGCTGGCACGCCTGAGAGCGATGCTGACCAAGGAATTCATCCAGATGCGGCGCGACCGCATCACCTTCGCCATGATGCTGGGGGTGCCGCTGATGCAGCTGGTGCTGTTCGGCTATGCCATCAACAACGATCCGAAGGGGTTGCCGGCTGCGCTCGTCGCCTTCAGCCAGGACCGCTACACCCATGCCATGGTCACGGCGCTGGAGAATACCGGCTACTACCGGTTCGTGCTGCACGGATCAGACGCGCGCAAGGCCGAGGACATGCTGGCGTCTGGCGAGGTCTCCTTCGTCATCACCATCCCCTCGGATTTCGGCACGCGGGTGCTCAGGAACGATCACCCGCGGTTGCTGATCGAGGCCGATGCGACCGATCCGTCGGTGGCGTCGGGGGCCATCTCGACATTGTCGACGGTCGCAAGCCAGGCGCTGCAACGGGAACGCGGCGATGCCGGCCAGGTGTCCGGAACAGTTCCCCAGCCGCCGGACATCATCGTGCACCGGCGCTACAACCCGGAAGGCATCACGCAATACAACATCGTGCCCGGCCTGCTCGGCGTCATCCTGCAGATGACGATGGTGATGATGACATCGATGGCGCTGACGCGCGAAAGCGAGCGCGGGACGATGGAAAACCTGCTGGCGATGCCGGCCACGGCGATGGAAATCATGCTTGGCAAGGTGCTGCCTTACCTCGCGGTGGGCGCGGTGCAGGTTGCCGTGGTGCTGAGCGCGGCCTGGCTGCTGTTCTCGGTGCCGTTCTTCGGCTCGATGAGCCTGCTTCTCACAGGCATCTTCATCTTCGTGCTGGCGCTGGTGCTGCTCGGCTATACCATCTCCACGGCTGCCAAGAGCCAGATGCAGGCGATGCAGCTGACGTTCTTCTTCTTCCTGCCCTCGCTGCTGCTGTCGGGCTTCATGTTTCCGTTCCGGGGGATGCCTGTCTGGGCGCAGTACCTGGGCGAAACCTTCCCGCTGACGCATTTCCTGCGGCTGATCCGCGGCGTGATGCTGAAAGGCGCCGACCTGCATGCCGTTTCCTCCAGCATGCTGGCGCTATGCCTGTTCGTTTTCATCTACGCCCTGCTGGCACTGATGCGGTTCCGGCGAACGCTGGACTGAGCGGGCTCAAGGCTCTTGCATTAGCGGTTCCAAACCGCGACAAAGGCGCCAGATTTTCTGGATGGAGACCACGATCCCATGGCTGAAGCCTTTCTCTGCGACTATGTTCGCACCCCCATCGGCCGTTTCGGCGGCGCGCTTTCCCCGGTGCGGGCAGACGACCTTGGCGCCATTCCGATCCGCGCGCTGACGGAGCGCAATCCGGGCGTGGACTGGAGCGCGGTCGATGACGTGATCTACGGGTCCGCCAACCAGGCCGGCGAGGACAACCGCAACGTGGCCCGCATGGCGCTGCTGCTGGCGGGCCTGCCGGTCGACGTATCGGGTACGACGGTCAACCGGCTCTGCGGGTCGGGCATGGACGCGGTGATCATGGCGGCGCGGGCCATCAAGGCGGGCGAGGCCGAACTTGTCGTCGCCGGCGGCGTGGAGAGCATGAGCCGGGCGCCCTTCGTCATGCCGAAGGCGGATGCGGCCTTCTCGCGCAACGCGGAGATCTACGACACGACGATCGGCTGGCGTTTCGTCAATCCGCTGATGAAGAAGCAGTATGGCGTCGATTCCATGCCGGAGACGGCGGAAAACGTGGCCGAGGATTTCAAGATCTCGCGCGAGGACCAGGACGCCTTCGCCCTTCGCTCGCAGCAGAAGGCCGCGGCAGCGCAGGAGAACGGACGGCTGGCGAAGGAAATCGTCCCGGTGACCATTCCGACCCGCAAGGGCGACCCGGTGGTCGTTGACAAGGACGAGCATCCGCGCGCCACGACGCTCGAAAAGCTCGCGGCGCTGAAGGCGCCGTTCCGCGCCGGCGGTTCGGTCACGGCCGGCAACGCGTCGGGCGTCAACGACGGCGCGGCGGCGATGATCGTCGCCTCGGAAGCGGCCGTGAAGAAATACGGCCTCAAGCCGATCGCGCGCATCCTCGGCGGTGCGACGGCCGGCGTGGCGCCGCGGATCATGGGCTTCGGCCCGGCGCCGGCCTCCAAGAAGCTGTGTGCCCGGCTGAAGCTGACGCCGCAGGACTTCGACGTGATCGAACTGAACGAGGCTTTCGCCAGCCAGGGCCTGGCGACACTGCGCGACCTCGGCATTGCCGACGATGCGGCCCACGTGAACCCCAACGGCGGCGCCATCGCGCTGGGCCACCCGCTCGGCATGTCCGGCGCGCGGATCACGGGTTCGGCGGCCCTCGACCTGCACCATCGCGGCGGCAAGCTGGCGCTTGCCACCATGTGCATCGGCGTCGGCCAGGGCATTGCCATCGCGCTTGAAAAGGCCTGATCCCGGGGGCGGGCGTGACCAGGCCCGGTTCGGTCCGGGCCTGCCGGTCGGCGCGCGCGGCCCGTTCCGCCTGCCACCTACGTAGTTACCGACAGTTCACGCCTGCGTCCCGTCCGTCTAGATTGCATCCCCAGGAACGCCCTCCAGGGGCGAGAGACCTGCATCGGACGGACGTGGAACAATGACCAAGATTTCAGGTGGCGCAGGCGCGCCCCACACCCGCCTTGCGACAGCGACGGCTGCCGGGACGGCTTCAGAAAAGCAATTCAAAACAGCAGTCGGTTCGAGCCGCGTTGGCACGCCAGCGGCAGCCGGCCGGGCAGGGGCGGTGGTCCCGCTCGATGCCGCACGGGCGGCGAGACGGGCGACGGCGATGCCGCCAGCGGCCTACGGCACGGCCCAGCGGCCGCCGTTCGCCACGGTCGGCAGCATGGTCGGCCTGTCCGACGAGGCCAGGATCGCGCTGATGGCGAACGGCGGCCGCGAGGAGCGTCTGCCCGACGTGGCGGTCATCGACGTCAACGGACAACAGCCGGGACCGGACCGTCCGGTCCTGATCGGATCGACGCTGTGTCTTTCCAGCGAGCAGTACGATGCCTGCAAGGCCGGTGCGGCCAGCGACCAGTTTGCCCGGACCTTCAACGACCTGGTGATCCGTCACCTGCTGTCCTCGGGCAACTGACTGCTGTCCCGTATTCGCACACTGTCCCGGAATGGGCGCGGGGCAGGTGTGCCGGTTTGTCGCTGGAATCGGCATCGCTAAAAACCATTTCAGGTTGTATTTAAGGGTAGGCGAATACGATCTGAAAAACTCAATGAAATCAAAATTATTTAAGCATATTTGGATGGCCTGAAGCACTCCGTAATCTCGCCAAATTGCTGGCACAGGCATTGCACTCTGGGTTGTGACCTGCTCTTGAGGGCAGAGAACCGCGAGGACGCTGAATTGCCTGACCATCATGAAGCCCAGCCGATTAAAGTCATCATCATCGATTCGAACCCGCTCGTGCGGGAGGGATTGCGCAACAGCCTGCTCAAGGATCCCCAGATCGACCTCGCGGCCGAAGCCGCCGATGGCATGGCCGGTCTCTATGCCGCCGACCGGAACCGCGGGGCCATCCTCATGGTCAATGCCGTCTTGAGCGACATGAGCTTCCTGTCGGTGATCTCGAAGTACCGGGCGATGGCGCGCGGCGAGGGCGCGGTGGTCGTCTACCAGGTGCCGGAGGATCCGGCGCTGCTCATGCACATCGTCGAGAACCAGGGATCGGCGCTGGTCGGCATGAACGCGGCGGCGGAAGAATACGCGGTTGCGGTACGGGCCGCTTCGGCCAGCGGGATCTACCTTTCGCCCAACCTGTTCTCCTGCCTGATGGCCGAGCGCAAGGCGGCACGCGGCCTGTCGGCGGCCTATGACCTGACCACCCGCGAGGGCGAAGTGCTGCAACTCCTGGCCAACGGCCTTTCCAACAAGGAAGTTGCCTGCAAGCTCGACCTTTCCGTCCGGACGGTGGAAGCGCACCGCTTCTCGATCCGCCAGAAGACGGGCGCCAACACGCTGTCCGACCTGGTGCGCATTGCCCGGGGCGTGACGCTCTCGCAGCAGCAGAACGGCAGCGCGATCAGCTTCAGCTCCGAGCGGACCGACGCGGTCTTTGCCATCGGCGGCAACGCCCGTCAGGGAGACTACTGATGCGCAGGTTCCGCACCAAGGCCGCGGCGGGCCTGATCGCCGTCATCGCCACGCTCGGCACAAGCGTTCCGGCCCGGGCCGAGCAGAACCAGGTCGACGCGAGCTTTCCGTCCGTCGTCTTCCTTGCCACGGCGGACCGCCACGAGACCGTGTCCTCGATCGGCCCGGCCCGTCAGCGGGAGACGGCGCCGGTGGCACGCGCCGCGCCCGGTCCGGTCTACGTCGTCCAGCAGCCGCTGCGCGACGTGCTGGAAAAGGCCGCGCGCAGGGCCGGCCAGAAAATCGTGATCGCCTCGGCCGTGCGCGGCGACGTGGTTTCGACCTCGCTGCCGGGCGATCTCGACGCCATGCTCGACGAACTCGCCGCGACGCACAATCTCGGCTGGTACCGGGAGCGCGACGTGATCCGTGTCACGCCCGCGCCGGACGGTGCCACGCGCGTTCTCTTCCTCGGCTCGATGACGTTCGAGGAACTGAGGCGGCCGCTGGCGGACGCGGGGCTGAACGAAGCCAATTACCAGATCCGCTACGTCGACAATTCCAACTCGGTGATCGTCACCGGCGCGCCCGACCTCGTCGCCCGCGTGGAACTGGTGGCGGAAGCCTTCAACAAACGCAATTCCGGTGTTGTCGTCCTTCGCGGCGGCGAACGCAGCTGACCCATTCCGTCAAACACAGGAGACCGACATGAACAATACTTTCGCAGCCCAGGCCGCCGGCGCGGCAACGGGTTCTTCATCTGGTTCGGGTAATCAGACCCTCAACGATGCCTTCGACTACGCGCTGAAGGAAGCACAGCAGACGCTGACGATCACCACGAAGAAGGGTGCTGATCTCTACGCGCTCAAGCAGCGTCCGCAGTGATGACAGTGCGATGGCGCGGGCATCGGCCGCCAATGCGGGGCGGCCAGACGACCAGACCAAACCGGGGCTACCGCCATGATGGCAAACATGAAATCGCTGTTCTCGTCCGACTGGAGAAACGTCCTGGGACAATGCAGCCTGGAGGTGACCGGCGGCGCCCATGCCGGGGCCTCGACCATGGTCGTTCCGGGCGGCACGACCGTGGGCACGTCGCCGGCCAATGACGTGATCCTGGCCGGCGACGAGATGGCGGCGCGCCATTTCAGGCTGGAGGTCGACGCCAATCCGCTGAAAGGCGTGGTTCTTCACGCCCTGGATGGAAGCTGTCTCCTTGCGCGGGGCGAGCGGCTGGAAATGGGCGAATACTGCACGCTCACCTCCGGCGACGTCTTCCAGGCCGGGTCGGCCAGTTTCCGCCTGACCCGCGCGGTCGAGGGCCGGGACCTGGCGGTTCCGGCGATCAAGGCCGGCGTCATCGTTCTCGTCGGCGCGATCATCGGCCTGAGCTGGAGCCTGATCGGCGACCTCAGCGCGGCGGTCCGGCAGGGCAGTTCGCTGCTGGCGCCGGTGCAGGCGAGCGTGGAGCCACCGGCGGTGGAAGATTCCCCGACCTCGAGCCTGGTGCCCGCCAAGGGGGCGCCGGAGCCAGGCCGCAATCTCGAGCCCTATGTCTGGACGATCCGCGCCCGGCTGGAGGACCTCAGCCTCCAGACCGGCCTGCGGGTCGCGGCCAACGAAGACGGGACGCTGAAGGTGTACGGCCAGATCTCGGACCGGCAGGTGCCGTTATGGAACGAGTTCCTTCGCTGGTACGACGGCCAGGCGGGCTATCCGCAACTGGTCCGGGAAGTGCGCCATGGCGGCCAGAACGACGAGCTGCCCAGGCTGCAGTCGGTGTGGCTGGGCAACGATCCAAGCGCCGACTTTGCCGGCGGCATCACCGCGCGCATCGGCGACATCATGCCCGGCGACTGGAAGATCGTCGCCATTCAGGACCGGCGCGTGGTGCTTGAACGGGATGGTTCCAGGACCGTCCTGACCTACTGAGTGCAAGAAAGGCGAAGGCGAACCCATGTCCAGGATCGACATCTCCACCCCGTCGCAATACCGCTCGGTCGAAGCGGCGCGATCATCGGCGACGAGCCCGGCCTCGGCGGCAGCCGCTGCGGCGTCACAGTCCCTCTTTGCCGAGAAGCCACGCGCGCGCAGCCGGCTCAGGCCGCGCGGCCGGGCCGAGACGCTTCATTCGGCCATGCAACTCGCCAAGGCGGAGACGGCTGCGCTTGAAACCATGCGCCGCGGCCAGGTGATGTCCAGCCTTTCGCGAATCCTTCTCGACCTGGAGAGCATGAACGGCGAACGCGAGACGGACGACATCGATACACTTTTTGTTCATATGCTTCGTGAGAATATCCGGCGTTTGCTGTTGGCCGAACGGCAGGATGGCAAACATGGTGCGGCGGACAGGCTGCACCTGGCTCATAGATGACTGGCGGTCCGGCAAGCGTCGGACCGTGACGACCAGAAAGCCGGCTTCGTGCGGAAGCCGGCAGATCAAATCCGGCCCAGGCCGGTTTGTCCGCGGGGCTCCGATCCGGAAATCCTGACGTGACAAGCGTTCCAATCGACCGAAACCGGCATGTGGGCCGGGTGCGGGCGGGAACAGGGGGCAGACATGGCGTTTCAACTGGGCGGCAATGCCGCCGCCGTCTCGTCGCATGCATCGGGCAAGACCGTTTCCGGTCCGGCCGCGGCACCGTCCGCGTTTGCCGGCGGGCGTCCCGCTCAACCGCAACGCAATGCGGTCGCGGCACCCGCCGTGGCGGCGGCGACGGCGGACAGGGCCGCCGCGCGAGGGCCGGCAGCCCTGGCGGAGCGCGACATCGACCTGCTCGCCTCGCTGGCCGCCATGCAGATCCGCTATGGCCGCCCGGAGGAGGCGATCGCCTATCTCATGGGCCTGCGCCGCATGCGGCCGGGGAATGGCAAGATCCTCCGGCTGACCGCGCTGGCGCTGATGAAGCTCGGCCGCTGGGACGAGGCCGAGATCCTGCTCGGTGAGCTGGAAGAGGCGCAGGGCGGCTCCAGCCGCGTGTCGGCCCTCTGGCGCGCTCTCATCCTCCTCAAGCGAAACCGGTTCGCCGATGCCCGGCAATGGTTCTGGCGGACCGCCGGCGCGGGGAGGGCCAGCGAATGAGGGGCTTCCTGCGTTTCTTCCAGGGCCGGCAGGACATAGCCCTGATCGCCCTGGTGATGGCGACGATCATGGTCATGATCATCCCGTTGCCGACGGTGATGATCGACGTGCTCCTGGCGGTCAACATCGCCCTTTCGCTGCTCGTGCTGGTGGTCGCGGTCTACCTGAAGCGCCCGGCGGACTTCTCGTCCTTCCCGGCGGTCATCCTGATTGCCACGACCTTCCGGCTGGCCATCACCATCTCGACGACCCGCCTGATCCTTTCCCAGGCCGACGCGGGCGCGGTGATCGACACGTTCGGCACCTTCGTGACCCGGGGATCGGTTCTCGTCGGCCTGGTGATCTTCCTGATCATCACGACGGTGCAGTTCATCGTGGTCACCAAGGGCGCGGAGCGCGTGGCCGAAGTGGCCGCACGTTTCACCCTCGACGGCCTGCCGGGGCGCCAGATGAGCATCGACGCGGAACTGCGCAGCGGTGACATCGATGGCGAGACGGCACAGCGCAAGCGCGCCGAGCTGGACAAGGAAAACCAGTTCTACGGCGCCATGGACGGCGCGATGAAATTCGTCAAGGGCGATGCCATTGCCGGCCTGATCATCGTGGCGATCAACCTGATCGGCGGCCTGACCACCGGCATGATGGTGCATGGCCTGCCGGCCGAGGCTGCCGTCAACGTCTATTCACGGCTGACCGTCGGTGACGGCCTCGTGTCGCAGATCCCCGCGCTGATCGTCGCCATGTGCGCTGGCATCATTACCACGCGGGTCAACAGCGGCAGCGGCGGCGATCTCGGCTCCGACATCTTCAACCAGCTGGCAGGCGGTTCGAAGGCGCTGATGGTGGCGGGCGCCATCGTTGCCGCCATCGGCCTCGTGCCAGGGCTGCCGTGGCTCATCTTCTTCGCCATCGGCGGCCTGCTGGCCTTTTCCGGCTACATGGCGGGGCGGTCCGAGCGGCAGGCCCGTGCCGAGGCCGGTTCGCCCGAGCGCACGGCCTCGGTCATGGCCGGCGAGCAGGGCGGTGCCGGGGCCGGCGGGCGCAAGGGCGACAAGGCCGGAAGCGTGATGATCGCGCTCGGCGAAAGCGTTCTGCGCGACATCGACCAGACCGCCTTCGTCGCACTTCGCGAT
The DNA here is from genome assembly GCF_002727065.1 of Zhengella mangrovi. Taxonomy (GTDB): domain Bacteria; phylum Pseudomonadota; class Alphaproteobacteria; order Rhizobiales; family Rhizobiaceae; genus Zhengella; species Zhengella mangrovi. Next base: position 172,567 of record NZ_PDVP01000008.1, read on the forward strand.
GCGCAGATCGACGAGCTCTATAAGCTGACCGGCATTCGCATGCCTCCCTTCATGCTGATGGAGGATCCCGACCTCGACGCCCGGGCCATTCACCTGGTGCTGGACGGCGTGACCGGGTTTTCCGCCGAGGTCCCCGATGGCATGCAGGTGGCAATCTGCGAGGCCGACCTGCTTGCGGTTTCTGGTGTCGAGGGGACGCCCGTCGACGAGAAATGGCCACTGCGCTCCGCCTTCTGGGTCGACCGCCAGGGGGGCGAGGCGCTCACCAGTGCCGACGTCGAAGTCATCGATGTCGCCGGCATCGTGGCGCGCGCGGCCGGGGCCTTCATGCGGCGCAATGCCTCGCGCATCGTCGGCTACCAGCAGGTGCAGGCGATCATCCGCGAACTGGGCAGCGAGCACGAGCAGCTTGCCGGCCAGATCAGCCAGACCATTTCCGCGGTGCAACTGCTGCATCTTTTCCGGCGGCTTCTCGACGAGGGTGTGCCGCTGCTGCCGCGCCGGATCCTGTTCGAAGCGCTGCTGGAAGCCTCGGTGACCTCGGTCAGCCTGGAGCATCTGGTGTCATCGGCGAGAACCGCCCTGTCACGCCAGATCTGCGCCAACCTGGCCGGCGAGGGCAATGTCATTGCCGGATACGTGCTCGAACCCGCCTTCGAGGCCGCGCTGATGGAAGGCCTGGTCCGCAACGGCGACGAAAGCGCGCTGATGCCGCGGCCCGATGTTGCATCGGTTTTGCTGCAGGAGGCGGGGCGGGGCGCCAAGCGGCGGGAACTGGGGTCTCCGACGCCCGTCCTCCTGACCACGTCCGACCTGCGCTGGCCGTTGTCAGCCTATTTCCGCACCTATGCGGTCGATTTCCACGTGATGGCCTTCCAGGAGGTCGCGAGCGAGTTCCATTTCACACCGGTCGGCACGATCGGCGCCTCGCATCGGCCGGCTGACAGCGAACCCTTCGCGGAGGCGGCGGAATGATGCGGCAACCCATCCGGCGAGGCCGGAAGACGCTCGCCGGCCTGTCCGGCGACCGTGAGACTTCAACAAGAAGCGGGCAGTAAGCCCGCGCAACACAGGAGAAGAGGCAATGCAACCGATCGGAAACGGAGCCGGCCAGAACGCCGGACAAGCGAATGCCCGGGCGGGCGGGAACGCCCAGGCCGCCGGCAACGGGATGACGCAGGAGCAGCAGGCGCTTCTGGGCAAGCTGTTCCAGGACGTCCTGAACCGGATGATGGACCAGGCGACTGAAAACGCGAACTCGGGAGCGTAATACCATGCCCGTCGAACCAATCGGGGCGATGACGTCCCAGGCGGCGAGGCCGCTGCAGCAACTGGCCGCCAATTCCGCGGCCAGCCGTCCGGTCACGACGGAAGCCGTGATCACGGTGCGCCCGGACGCGGCGGCGTCCGCCCCCTCGCAGGCCTCGGTGATCTCCGACCAGATCGCCAACAAGGTCTATGAAACGCTCGATCGCGTCGGCGTGAAGCTGGCGCAGCCGGCCGGTACGTCGGCCGTCGACCAGGCCAAGCGCGACATTGCGTCCGAGACGCTGTCGCCGATGGCCGAAGGAACGGCGACAACCGGGCACGAGGGCCTGGCGAACCTCTCCAAGGCGTTCGACCACGCCATGTTCATGGCGACGGTCAACCAGGTGATCAGCGGCGTTTCCGACACGTCTCGGACACTCATCAAGCAGTCCTGAGCCGCCGGCTCGGGACCAAACCATCGGGGGCAAGCATGGGATCCGTCACAAGAAGAAGCCGAAGGGGTGTTCCCGCCCTGGCCACGGCCGCTGTCCTGGCCGGTGCGCTGCTGCTGGCCGGGTGCAAGTCGGAGGTCTATTCCGGCCTGTCGGAACGCGACGCGCAGGAGATCATCGTCGCGCTCAGCAATGCGGGGATCGCGGCGGACCGGGTTGCCGGCGATGCCGGCAAGTATTCCATCGAGGTCGACCGTTCGCAGCTCAGCGCGGCTATCACCGAACTGACGAACCAGGGCCTGCCACGGCAGAAATACGGCTCGCTGGGCGACGTCTTCTCGTCCGACAAGCTGGTGTCGACGCCGTTCGAGGAGCGCGCGCGCTTCATGTACGCGCTCAACGAGGAACTCGCCGCGTCGATCAACCAGATCGCCGGCGTGGTCTCGGCGCGGGTTCACCTGATGGTGCCGGAGACGACCCCGTTCGAGAAGACCGCGCCACGGGCCTCGGTGTTCATCTACAAGGCGCCCGGATCGGATCTCTCGGCGATCGTTCCGACGATCAAGAACCTGGTCGTCAACAGCATGGACGGGCTGAAGTACGAGGACGTCGAGGTGGCCATTTTCGATGCCGCGCAGGTGACCGGCAAACCCGCCATCACCATGGCCAGCCGTCTCGGCGGCATCGCGACGACCGTGCTGATGATCCTTGGCCTGGCGGGCCTGGCGCTGTTTGCCCTGACGCGGGTCAAGGCGATGGGCAGGGCGCCGCGGATCGCACCGGGCAGCCCGAAGATCCCGCTGCACGGGCACAGGGAGTAAGGTCATGACACAAGGTCTTCTCACCTCTGCGGACCAGTTGTCGGCGCGGGCACGCGCGGGCCTTGCGACGGCACTCGGCGGCGAGGCACTGCTCGAGCGCATCCAGGCGGACGAGCGGCTCGGACCGCGCCTGATCGACCTGGCCGCGCGGCTGGAGGGGATGGCGTTCGCCCCGGCGGCGCACGACCGGCCGGGCACCGGGACTGCCCATGGCAGGCAGGATGCCGATGCCGCGCGCTGCTGGGCCGCCGACCCGGCCCGTTTTGAGCGGCTGTGCGGCCTCGTCCATCACGGCCACCATCTCCGCTCGTCCATCCGCAAGGCGGATTTCGAACGGCTGCTGCGCGATTTCACGGAAGAGGACCTGGCCGTGGCGTTCCGTCTTCATCACCTGCACGGGCAAGCCGGCGGGCGGGCGATCGACATGTCGCGCCTGAAGGATCTCGTCGATGCCGCCGGGAGGTCGATCGTCGCGGCATGGCGCGGAACGATCGACCCGGCGCTGGACCACGAAATGGCGCTGATGGCAGATGCGCCGGCCGATGGTCCGGCGGGCCAGGGGCCAGCGGTGCCGCCCGGCCGGGCGCGGGCCATCGCGGAGGCCATCGCGGCCGATCTCTCGGCAAGGGACCTCACCTGACATGAGCGAGCATGCCGCCATCACCTACCGGGGACGGATCGTTCCGGCCGACGAGGCGAAACCCGCTTTGCCCGAGGCGGCCGACCCGGCGTCGCAGGCCGATGCCATCCTGGCCGCCGCGCATGCCGAGGCCGATGCCATCCGGGCACAGAAGCTGGCGAGCCTGGACATGGAATTCGAACGGCGGCTGGCCGAGCGCCTGACCACGGCCACGGCCGGCCTTGGCATCGGCATCCGCGACAGCGCCCAGATCCTGACCGACATCCTGCAGGACGCGCTGGAGACGATGATCGGCGACCGCCGCACACCCGAGGTGCTGCACAAGGCGATCAACGCCGCGGCCAGCCGTCTCGGGCCCGATCATGGCATGACGGTGCGCGTCGCCGACGAGGATTTTTCCCGGCTGGAGGTCGTCCGCCGTGCCTATGCGCCGGTGACGACCGTTGCCATCGTACGCGACAACGGGCTGGGACGCGGGCGTTGCGTTCTGGAAACCGGTGGCCGGAAATACGAGATCGGCGTCCAGACGCAGATCGAGGCGTTCAAGAAGCTGTCGGCCAAGGCCGCATCGGCCGTTCCGGATGCGGAGACCGATGCATGACGGCAGCAGCACAGGAGATCGCCCAGAAGGTGGCCGGGGCAGCCCGCCATCTCGCCGGCGCGCTGAAGGGCCGCGATTTCATGCGCGAGACCGGCCACGTTGTCCGCATCGGCAACGGGATCGTCACGGCGTCGATCCGCGGCGCCTTCGTCGGCGAGATATGCCGCCTGCGCGAGCCCGGAACCGGCCGGGTGATCGAGGCGCAGGTGGTGTCGATCGATGGCACGAGCGTCAACCTGTCGCCCTTCGAGCCGGTCGACGGCCTGTCGCAGGCCACGGAGGTGGTGTCGACCGGCGAGGACATGCAGGTACCCGTCGGCGACTGGCTGATCGGCCGGGTGGTCGATGCCTTCGGGCGGCCGATCGACGGCATGGCGCGCGGCCGCTGTCACTGGCGGGCCATGATGGCGACCCAGGTGTCGCCACTCGACCGGACGATCATCGACACCGTTTTCCCGACAGGCGTTCGCGCCATCGACCTGTTCAACACGGTCGGCGACGGCCAGCGCATGGCGGTGTTCGGGCCGCCGGGCGCCGGCAAGTCGACCCTGCTCTCGATGCTGGCCAGCCATTCCGCCTGCGATGTGGTGGTTCTGGCCATGATCGGCGAACGCGGACGCGAGGTGCGCGAGTTCCTCGACCGGGCGCTGCCGGAGGAGGTGCGGGACCGCACGGTGGTGGTCGCCTCCACATCGGACCGGCCGGCGATCGAGCGCGTCATCGCCGGGCACAGCGCGCTGGCCATGGCCGAGGATTTCCGCGAGCGCGGCAAGCGCGTGCTGCTGCTGTTCGATTCGGTCACCCGGTTCGCGCGGGCACTGCGCGACGTCGGCCTTGCCGCCGGCGAACAGGCGGTCCGCCAGGGGCTGACGTCGTCGGTCTACGCGGAACTGCCGCGCCTGTTCGAGCGCGCCGGCAAGACCCGCACCGGGTCGATCACCGCCTTCTTCACCGTGCTGATGGAAAACGAGGGTGTGAACGACGCCATCGCCGAAGAGGTGACCAGCCTTTCCGACGGGCACATCGTGCTCGACCCGAAGCTGGCGGCGGGAGGGCACTACCCGGCGATCAGCATGCTCAAGAGCAAGAGCCGCCTGATGCGCGAGATCGCGCCAAGGGAACTGACCGAGGCGGCGTCCTTCTTTCGCGCCATGGCGGCGGCCTACCAGGAGATCGAACTGCTCCTGCAAGTGGGCGAGTACGAGCGGGGCAACGATCCCGATTCCGACCTGGCGATCGATGCGCGCCCGGTGATCAACAAGCTGCTCCGCCAGCCGGTCGATGAGAAAGCCGGTTTCGACGACGCGGTTCGTGAGATGACAAAGGCAGCCGATGACCTCCGCAACGGCTAGGAACCTGGCGAAGCTGAAACGGCTCAAGGAACTGAGGCTCCGCGCGGCGGAAGCGCGCCACGCGGCGGCCGGCCGGGCCGTGCGCTTGTGCCTGGCAATGGAAATGGACCGGCAGGCCGGCCTGGAAGCATCGATCGAGGGCGCGGACCGGACCAACCGGGACCGGCTCAAGGCGATCTTCTCCCATCCCGACGACCAGGCGCTGCAAAACGCCCTGGCTGCGAGCGCCTATGCGCTGACGCGGATGGAAATCGACCAGGCCGGGCAGGCGCTCGATGCAGCCAGGGGCGCGACGCGCGAGGCGCGCTTGCGGCTGAAGCAGGAGCAGGAGCGCCTGGCGCACCGGATGCGCGATCTGGAAAAGCTGCAGGCGGTGCAAACGGAACTCGACCGGCAAAGCGCGGAAACCGCGAGCCGCACCGGATGACAGGGGGCATGACAGACCATGAACAACGCCGAGGAAAGCCTGCCGTGGCCAGAGTGGTGGACCCGGCTGTGCCGGGTGCAGGGGGCGACGCCGGATGCTGCCGGCGGCACAGCCCGCGCGCCCGTAAAACCCTATGAACGGGGCGCCGACCGGTTTGGCCTCGCCGAACTGGAGCGGCGCGTCCTCGATTGGCGGCAGCCGGCAGAAAACGTCAGGCAGGATGGAATGGACAGGCACGAGCCCGGCCGCGGGATCAACGAAGCGCCGCAGCCGTCATATGGAGTGCAGGCGCCGGCCTATGGCGCCGTCGGGCAGGCTTTGCCGGCAGGGGGTCACCGCGGCGGCACCACGATCCGGGACGTGATCGAGCACGGTTGGGGCGACGTCTATACGCCGATCCTGGCGCAGGCAGGCGAGGCGCTGGTCCAGTTCGAGACCCGCAGCGACCCGGTGGATGGCGAAGGGCCGTTCATCGTCGCATCGGCGCGGCTCGGCGACGAGGACCTTTCGCTTTATTCTTCGCAGCAACTGCTTGTCACGGTCCTGCGCGGGATCGACGAACAGATCGACGGTCTGCCGGCGGAAGGGCCTTCGCTCGCGCTGGTGGTGGAATACGCCTTCGCGGATTTCCGGCGCCTGGCGGAGACCCTCACCGGCCAGCGCCTTGCCGTCACCGACGCGCATTTCGCCAAGGCGCTGCCACAGCACCCGTGGCTGCACCTGGCAGCCTATCCCGGCGACGGCCTGAGCGGATGCGGGCTTGCCGGCGGGCCGGCGCTGCTGTCGCATCTGAAGGCCTTCGCCAGCCGGTTCGCCAACCGCTACGAGCGGACGCTCGATCCGACGCTGACGATCAAGATCGGTCCGGTCATGCTGCCGGTCGGCGACCTGGCCGATGCGAAGCCGGGAACCGGTATCGATTGCGGCATCGATCCGGCGGGCGACGTGCGCGGGATGGTCGAGCGGGCCGACGGCTATTACTGGCCATGCACGGTTGAAAACAACGGCGTGCTGCTGACCGGCCCGCTGAGCCCGCCGCCGGGCGGGGCGGACGCGGAGGGTTTCGCGGCGGCCGGGATCGCGATCGGCGAGATCAACCTCGCGCCGGTGCGCCGGGCCTGGCTGGAAGCGGGACACCGGTTGCCGATGGCGCGGTTTCCCAACGACGGCGCCTTCATCCGCATTGGCCAGCAGGCGCCGGTGCCGGCCCGCCTTGCTGCCTTCGACGGATCGCTCGGCGTGCGGATCACGGGAGCCGGGGCCTGATCATGACCGGTGGCGAAAACACGTTCGGCATCATCGTCCTGCTGCTGACGACCGCGTTCCTGCCCATGCTGGCGGTGACGGTGACGGCCTTCGCCAAGATCGCGGTCGTCATCTTCCTGGTGCGCAACGCGCTTGGTGTGCAGCAGATCCCGCCCAACATCATCCTCTACTCGCTCACCCTCATCCTGTCGGTCTACATCGCCATGCCGGTGCTCGGCGTTGCCTATGACGAACTCGCGGCACGCGGGTTCGAATTCCACACGCTGGCGGAATGGCAGGACGCGGGCAGGGCGGTGGCCGCGCCGCTGAAGGACTTCCTGTTCAAGCATACCGACCCGAAACAACTGGCCTTCTTCCGCGAATCCACCCGGACGATCTGGGGACAGAAGCTGGCGGCCGGCGCCGATCCGCAGAGCTTTGCGGTACTGGTGCCGTCGTTCCTCCTGTCGGAGCTGACGCAGGCCTTCGAAATGGGTTTCCTGCTCTACCTGCCCTTCGTCGCCGTCGACATCATCGTGACCACCATCCTCGTGGCGCTCGGCATGATGATGGTGCCGCCGACGACCGTCTCGGTGCCGTTCAAGCTGATGCTGTTCGTGTTCCTCGACGGCTGGACCAAGCTCGTCCAGGGCCTCATCCTCAGTTACGCGTGAGGCATTCATGGCAGCCGCGACACTCACCTCGGCCCTCTACCAGTTCCTTTATTACAGCGCCATTTTCGTGGTGCCGCCGCTGATCGTCGCGACGGTCATCGCCTTCATCGTCGGCCTCTTCCAGGCGGTGACGCAGATCCAGGAACAGACGCTTCCGCAGACCATCAAGATCTTCGCCATCGGCCTGGTCCTGATCATGTTCGGCGGGTCGCTTGCAGCGCCGCTCTTCGGCGCGTCGCAGCAGGTGTTCAACGATTTCTACCGCTACGGGGCACACTGACGTGGCAGGAGGGTGCGCGGACCCGAACCCGGCGGGCGGGACATGAACCAGGATTTCGTCTCCCTGCTGCTCGACCTGGCCAGCCAGTGGGCACCCTGGGTGGCGCTGGCCGTGGCGCGGCCGTTCGGGTTCACGCTGATGTTCGCCGTCTTCTACTGGGGCCACCTGACCACGGGTGCCATCCGCATGGCCTATGCCACGGCGCTGGCCCTGCCGGCCCTGTCCTTCGACCCGGCCGCGCCGGACCTGGCCGCACTCGCCATGCCCTATCCGGTCGCCCTGGTGAAGGAACTGGCGCTCGGCGCGCTGCTCGGGTTCGTTGCCTCGGCGCCGTTACTGGTTGCGGTCGTGGCCGGCGGCATCCTCGACACCTATCGCGGCGCGACCCAGGGATCGCCCGATCCGTCCGGTGGCCAGGCGCCGCCGGTGGCAACGCTGCTGGCGGTCGCCTCGCTCTGGCTCTTCGCCAACACCGGCGGGTTCTGGGTGACGGCGGCGATGATCTATTCCAGCTATGACGTCTGGCCGGTCAACGCGGTGCTTCCCGCGCCCGTCGGCGGCGCGGCGGCGGTTGCGGCAGTCGTCGGGCACGTGGTGTCCGGAGGGCTGCTGCTCGCGGCGCCGCCGCTGCTGCTGCTCATGGCCTCCGACATCGCCCACCTGGTCTCCTCCAAGTTCGGCAAGAGCATCAACGTGACGCAGATGGCCTTTTCCTCGAAGGCGCTGTTCATGGTCATCATCCTGCCGTTCTTCATGCTCGTCGCCGTGCAGGCGCTGCGCGACGACTACAAGTGGCTCGGAACCGTCGTTCCCATGGCCCGAAAGGTCTTTCCATGAGCGGCGAAAGCGAAGAAAAAACACTCGAGCCGACCGAGCACAAGCTTCGCAAGGCGCGCGAAAAGGGCCAGATCGCCTCAAGCCAGGACTTTGTGACCGCAGCGGTGACCATCTCGGCGCTGCTCTATATCCTGTTTTCCTGGAACAACATGGCGGCCTCGGCCGGCCGCATCTTCGGCATGGTCCTCGCGGCCATTCCGAAGGTCCGCAGCGCCGGCGTCTCGCAGCCGTTCTATGCCACGGTCGCAGAACTGGGAAACACGCTGATCCCGCTGGTGATCATCATCACCATGGTCGGCATCGGCGCCAACATCATCCACAAGCGCGGGATTCCCTTCTCGCTGCATCCGGTCACGCCGGATTTTTCGAAGATCAACCCGGGGCAGCTGTTCAAGAAGCTGTTCTCGCGGCGAAACGGGATCGAGTTCGGCATTTCGCTGTTCCGGATCGTCGTCTGGTTCATCATCGCGGGCGTGATCGTCTGGCTGGCAACGCCCTCGATCATGGCCTCGGCGCTTTGCGACGGCCCCTGCTTCATCAACCCGGCAATGCAGATGGTGGCCGCTTTCGCAGCGGCCGTCATCGTGCTGCTGCTGATCGCCGGCCTGCTCGACCTGCCGCTGCAAACGGCCCTGTTCCGCCACGAGCAGAAGATGGGACACCAGGAACTGAAGCGGGAACTGAAGGACACGATGGGCAACCCGGAGGTCAAGTCGGCCAGGCGCAATGCCTACCAGGATCTCCAGTCGCCGACGGGCGGCGGACGGACAGGGCGCGTCTCCATCGTCATCGTCGGCAATGGCGTCGCCGTGTCGCTCTTCTATCATCCCGCGGATGCGCCGGTCCCGATCGTGGTGGGCAAGTTTTCCGGCGAAAGCCTGCGCGACGTCTTTTCGCTCGCCCGGGCGCGCGGCTGGGCGATCGCCAACGACGCCCGGCTGGCCAGCGATCTCCACCGCACCGTCAGCGAGGGGACGGCGCTGCGCGAACGCCATTTCGGGCGGGTGGCCACGCATCTCATCAACACGGGCGTGCTGTGATGGAGGGGCGCGACCGGCCAGCCGCTGGCGGCGCGGCTCATCCGCAGATCCGCCGTGCCTGCGCCGACGATGCACCGGCGCTCGCCGGCCTGATCGACCTCTCCAACGGGGGCGGGGACCGCGGCGACATGGAACGCGCCGTCGAGAACGTGCTGGTTCCCGGATCGGACGTGAGCTGGGCCCATGCGATCGTCGCCCAAATCGGCGGGGAAATCATCGCCGCCATGATCGTCAATCTCCTGAGCGAAGCGCGGCTGCCGCTGCCCGGCGACGTCGACCCGGTCCACCGGCCCTTCGAGCGTCTCAAGCGGCTCGTGCCGGACAGCCTGTACCTGCGCAATATCGCTGTGCTGCCTGAATGCCGGGGGCTCGGCATCGGCGGCATTCTCGTGGCGGCTGCGGCGGACATGGCGAGGCTTTGCGGTGCGCCGGCGGTCAGCGCCATCGTGCTCGCCGGCAATGCGCCGATGGAGCGCCTGCTGCAGCGCTCCGGGTTCAGCGCCAGCGCCAGCGATGCGCTCCAAGGCCATGCGGCCTATGCCGACGGAAGCCGTATCCGGCTCTGGATCCGGACCAGCTGACGCTGCGCGTCGTCTCCCTTCATCTGGGGCATGACGGCCACGGACGGACATGGCGTGAGTGGGCCCAAAGCGTGCCCGCAACAAAAAACCGACCGGTCCCAAAGGGAACCGGCCGGCAAGTGGAAGGCAGCAGATGCTGCTTGATTACTGCGGACGCTGCTTCAGGGCGTAGAGGTCGGCGCCCTTCACGGTGGTCGTCTGCAGCGTCTTCTGGGCCTGCTGAATGGCGTAGTCGAAGGCCTGCGTCATGGTGTCGTTGCCGTTGCCGCCGTTGGCACCGCCAGCTGCGTTTGCTCCGGCGGCTCCAGCCGCGCCGTTGATCCCGTTGTTCTGCATGTCAGTCTCCTGTCTGTTTCCTGTTTCGTTTCACGGTACCGGATGGCGCTTCTGCCTGCCGGCACCATGGTGGTTCCAAACCCGCCTGGGCCTTGCCTGACCGCGACTGCCGGTTTTTGCCCTTGCCGGTGTCCTTCGGTCCTGCGTGTCTCGTACCGTTTTCGGGGTTCGGACGATTTGACCTGATCAAACTACGATGTCGCGTCCGGCGCGGATATGTGCGGTGATTACGGGGGAGAGGCGGGCAAACTACTTAGTTCGCCTAGGTAGTCCGTTGGTGCCGCCCGCAGCGACTCCGTCCCGCGTTCACCGGCCACGGGCCCTGGCGGCAAACCTTGCCCGCAAGACCCTGTCCAGGAAGCCGCGAAGGCCGCACTCGGCCGCGCTCGTTCGACCCGCAGGCCGGCCAGGGCGCAGGCAAACGTCTTGCCTGATCATGCCAGCGCGGCACCCGCCATGGCGCCAAAAGGGAAAGCCCCCGGCCTGGCCGGGGGCTTTCCGTCGTCAGATCGCGTCAAGACGATCAGGCAAAGATATTGCGGCGCTGGAAGGTCGCCTCGTCGGTGATCATCTGGGCGTTCGGGTTGGCAGTGCCAACCGTCTGGCCCCAGACGCCGCCGGCATACTGGGCGTTGTCGAGCGTGAAGTTGGTGTTGAACCAGGTTCCGCGGTCGACGATCTCGACGGTGGAGCCATCGTAATCGACCTTGACGTTCTTGCCGGTCAGCGTCACTTCGCCGTTCAGATACTGGCCGTCGCCGGTGACCTCCCGGCCGTTGATCGTCAGGTGGCCGCCGAGATCGACCTGGATCCGGTTGCCCCGGTTGTCGACCACGCCGATCTGGTCAAGCACGGTGGAGTTGCCCTTGGTCGCCATGCGGCCGTTGACGCGCATGTCCTCGGTGGAGAGCAGGTTGTAGGCGTCGCCATTGGCCCCCTTGAACTCGAAGCGCTGCTTCTGGGCGCCCAGGACCTGCGGGTCGTGATAGACCTTGCCGGTGCCGCTGCCGCCGCCGTTGTTGCCGGCCGGGTTGGCGTTCCACTGGCCGTAGTGACCGCCCCAGTTGCAATGGTTGCCACCCCAGCCGTTGTGGTGACCCCACTGGGCAGGATAGCCCTGACCGTGGCCCGGACGGTTCATGCCATACATGCCACCGCCATTCTGCTGGATATAGACGTTGACGTTCTGGCCCATGCCATAGTGGCCGCCGTTCTGCATCACGTAGACGTTTGCGTTCTGGTTGGCGCCGGCCCAGCCGCCCTGCTGCGGGCGGCCATAGCCGAAATTCGACATGGGCATCTGCGGGCGTGCAAAGCCGTAGCTCATGGACGGCATCTGCGGACGGCCGAAGCCGCCGGCCTGCATCGGGTTGAAGCCATTGCCCATCATCGGCATCATCGGGCGATTGAAGCCACCGGCCTGGGCCATGCCGAAGCCGTTGTTGGCGGCGAAACCACCCATACCGAAGCCGGTGTTGGCCGCGAAGCCACCCATGCCGAAGCCGCTGTTGGCCGCGAAGCCACCCATGCCAAAGCCGCTATTGGCCGCGAAACCGTTGTTGGCCGCGAAGCCGCCCATGCCGAAACCGGTGTTGGCGGCAAATCCGTTGTTGCCCCAGGCGGTGTTCTGCCGGGCAAAGCCGGCGTGGTTCATGCCCTGGTTGCCACCGAAGGCCCAGGACGGGTCCTGCGCGATTGCCGGACGGCCCCAGCCGCCGATCCCGGGGTTGGTATCGGCGATGAAGGTCGGGCGGTTGGCACCCTGGCTGTTCCAGCCGGCATGCTGATGACCATGTCCCATGTGCGGATGGTTGATCTCGGGCTGACGGCCGGCGTTGTTGCCCCAGCCGGCATTGCCCTGGCCATTGGTGGCCTGCTGATGGTGGTGGTGATGCCCGTGGGCCTGGCGGCCCTGGCCGTTGCCCTGCATGGCCTGGTTGCGGGCCGCGTCAAAGCCCCTGTGGTGGTGTCCCCGGTGCATGGATTCGGGCTGGCGCATCTGCTGGGCATTGGCGAAGTTGGAAATGCGGTTGTGCATGGTCATTCTCCTCGGATTTGTTGGTTGCCGTTCATCCATGGACAGAATGGCGGATCAGGCCGGCAGCCGGTATTTGGGTGGATTGCCCTTGGTATCGATAGTAACTACCTGTTTTTCCTAGGTAGTTGTCTCACCTGCCGTCCCGGGTCGGGACGCGGATATGCTCCTGCGGTCCGAAGTGGGACACTGCGGAACCACGACGCCACAGGTTCCTCAAAACAAAAAGGAGGCCCCGGCGAACCGGAGCCTCCCTGGGGGTGTCTGACCGTGTGCTGTCAGACAATTCAGGCCTGGCGGAACCAGACGTCCTCGGTCATCATCTGCTGGCCGTTGACGTCGGCGGTCGAGCGCATCAGCGTCTCGCCGTTGTTGTTGACCACGTCGTTGCGCTGCGTCGACAGGCTGTTGACGCCGACATCGGCCAGCGAGCGGATCTCGCCCTGCTCGACAATGCCGTTGCCGTTGTCGACCCAGACGCCGAGGTTGCCCAGTTCCTGGCCGGTCAGCTGGCCGTCACCGTTCTGGTCGTAGCCGGCCATCTTGGCGTAGCCGTCGGTGAACTGGCCGCCCTGGTCGCCCATGAGGGCACGGCCGTCGATGGAGCCGTCCGCGCCGATCATCGAGGTATCGACGACGAGGCCGTCTTCCCCGTTCATCCACTCGACCTGTTCCTTGACGCCATCGCCGTTCAGGTCGAAGGCGATGGTCTGGCCGATTGCGTTCGGGTCGGCGCGGTCACGGGCGGTGGAGGCGCCGGTGGTGGAGATGCGGCCATCGCCGTTCAGGTCGAGGGCGACCGGGGAGGCGATCTTGTCGGTCTTCGTCGGCGAGGTCCATTTTCCGCAGAGGCGGCCGTCCTTGAAGATGTCGAAAACGCCATCCTTGCCAGTGTACCTGGCGGTGTAGCCGTTGTAGTTGCCGCCCCTGATCGTATAGGTGCCGTCTGCGCCATGGTCGTACTTGCCATGCTGGGCGAGCCAGCCCCCCTTGGTGTCGATCGTCGGGACCTCGCGCGGCATCGCCTGCCAGCCACCCATGTGCGGGCGGTTCAAGCCGTCCATGCGGCCATTCTGCTGAACGAACACGTTGGCGTTCTGGTTCATGCCCGGACGGCCGTTCTGCTGGACGAAGACGTTGACTGTCTGACCGGCAGCGTTCATGCCACCGCCCATCCGGACCCATCCGCCAGGAATGCCGCCCATGCCCGGACGGCCGCCGCCCATCCCGTTGAGGCAATAGCCGCCACCGCCCATGACGGGCATTTGCGGACGACCGAAGCCGCCGGCCTGCATCGGGTTGAAACCGTTGCCGGCAAAGCCGCCCATGGCAAAGCCATTGTTGTTGGCGAAACCGCCCATGGCAAAGCCGTTGCCGGCAAAGCCGCCTGCCGCGAAACCGTTGTTGGCGGCGAACCCGTTGTTGCCGGCAAAGCCGTTGTTGCCCCAGGCGGTGTTCTGCTGGGCAAAGCCGCCCTGACCCGCATGCGGGTAGTTGATCTGCGGCTGGCGGTAGCCGTTGTTACCCCAGCCGGTGTTGCCCTGGCCATTGGCGGCGTGGTGATGGTGATGGTGGTGATGAGCCTGACCGCCCTGGCCGTTGCCCTGCATGGCCTGGTTGCGCGCGTTGTCAAAGCCCCTGTGGTGGCCGCCGCGCTGCATGGCTTCGGGCTGCCGCATCTGGTTGAAATTGCCGAACTGGGGAATCCTGTGACACATGGCATGTCTCCTCGGTGTGGTTGGTTGCGATGGTTTCAAGACGGAGAATGCCGCGTCCGGCGGGCAACAGATATCTGGGTGCAATACGATCCCCATGGTCGCCAACTACCTGTTTTTCTTAGGTAGTTGTCCCGGCCGGCGTCCCGGGGCGGGACGAGCCGGACCGATCGTGTCGCAGGACGGGACAGGTCGCGATCCACGTCGTGCAAAGCAAAAGAGGCCCCGGCGAACCGGGACCTCCCATCCTGTGTCCGTGTGTGTGCTGCGAGACGGATCAGGCCTGGCGGAACCAGACGTCCTCGGTCATCATCTGCTGGCCGTTGACGTCGGCGGTCGAGCGCATCAGCGTCTCGCCGTTGGTGTTGACCACGTCGTTGCGCTGCGTCGACAGGCTGTTGACGCCGACATCGGCCAGCGAGCGGATCTCGCCCTGCTCGACAATGCCGTTGCCGTTGTCGACCCAGACGCCGAGGTTGCCCAGTTCCTGGCCGGTCAGTTGGCCGTCGCCGTTCTGGTCGTAGCCGGCCATCTTGGCGTAGCCGTCGGTGAACTGGCCGCCCTGGTCACCCATGAGGGCACGGCCGTCGATGGAGCCGTCGGCGCCGATCATCGAGGTGTCGACCACGAGACCGTCGCCGCCGTTCATCCACTCGACCTGTTCCTTGACGCCGTCGCCGTTCAGGTCGAAGGCGATGGTCTGGCCGATAGCGTTCGGGTCGGCGCGGTCACGGGCGGTGGAGGCACCGGTGGTGGAGATGCGGCCGTCGCCGTTCAGGTCGAGGGCGACCGGGGAGGCGATCTTGTCGGTCTTCGTCGGAGAGGTCCACTGACCCATCTGGTGACCATCCTTGAACATGTCGAAGACGCCGTCCTTGCCGGTGTACCTGGCGGTATAGCCCTTGTAATGGCCGCCATTGATCGAGTAGGTGCCGTCTGCGTTGTGGCCATATTTGCCATGAGCGGCAATCCAGCCGCCCTTTTCGTTGCCTGCGAGTTTCGGCATCTCGCGCGGCATCTGCTGCCAGCCACCCATCTGCGGGCGGTGCATTCCGGCCATCTGCGGACGGCCGCCATTCTGCTGCACGAACACGTTGGCAGTCTGGTTCATGCCCGGACGGCCGTTCTGCTGAACGAAGACATTGACATTCTGGCCGGGACGGTTGGTCCCCTGGCCCGGACGGCCACCGCCGAGGCCTGGGTACGGATCCGCAATCACCGGCGGACGGTTTCCGTGGTGGCCGTTGCCCTGACCCGGGCGGGCGCCGTGATCATAATGCGCGTGGCCGTGGCCGTTCGCGCTGTTGTTGCCCCAACCGGCGCTCTGGTTGCCGTGGTGGCCGTTGCCCTGACCCGGGCGGGCGCCGTGATCATGATGCGCGTGGCCGTGGCCGTTCGCGCCGTTGTTACCCCAGCCGGCGTTCTGGTTGCCATGGTGGCCGTTGCCCTGACCCGGGCGGGCGCCGTGATTGTGTTGCGCGTGGCCGTGTCCGTTCGCGCCGTTGTTGCCCCAGCCGGCGTTCTGGTTGCCGTGATGGCCGTTGCCCTGACCCGGGCGGGCGCCGTGATCATGATGCGCGTGGCCGTGGCCGTTCGCGCCGTTGTTGCCCCATCCGGCGCTCTGGTTGCCGTGGTGGCCGTTGCCCTGCGGGCGCTGGCCGTGATCGTGACGGCGATGCTCCGCGTTTTCGTGGCGATGGGCGCCCTTGCCGTGCCTGGCAGCGTGATTGAACTGCCTCGCCCCGGCATCGTCGCCGCGATTCTCGTAGCGCTCCGCAGGGCGGTGGTCATGGCCTGCGCCGTGACCATGGATCTTGTTGCACATGTGAATGCTCCCGATTTGATGAGAAGTGGTTTCGCAATTGAAAGAATGCATTAACGATACCGGAGCGGGAATCTGGGCTGACTACGGTCCGGGGACGTGGGGATTACCTATCGCGCCTAGGTAGTCGGATACCGGGTGCCGGTTCTCCGCCGGTGGAGGCGTTAGATGGCCGGGCCGGAAACACAAATCCCCCGGCTTTCGCCAGGGGATCCGCAGGTTGGTCCGGGGGCGGCGCACCGCTCCCAGGTTTGGCTCAGTGATTCTCAGGCAAAGATATTGCGGCGCTGGAAGGTCGCCTCGTCGGTGATCATCTGGGCGTTCGGGTTGGCAGTGCCGACCGTCTGGCCCCAGACGCCGCCGGCATACTGGGCGTTGTCGAGCGTGAAATTGGTGTTGAACCAGGTGCCGCGGTCGACGATCTCGACGGTGGAGCCGTCGTAATCGACCGTGACGTTCTTGCCGTTCAGCGTCACTTCGCCGTTCAGATACTGGCCGTTGCCGGTGATCTGCCGTCCGTTGATCGTCAGCTGGCCGCCGAGATCGACCTGGATCCGGTTGCCGCGGTTGTCGACCACGCCGATCTGGTCAAGCACGGTGGAGTTGCCCTTGGTCGCCATGCGGCCGTTGACGCGCATGTCCTCGGTGGAGAGCAGGTTGTAGGCGTCGCCATTGGCCCCCTTGAACTCGAAGCGCTGCTTCTGGGCGCCCAGGACCTGCGGGTCGTGATAGACCTTGCCGGTGCCGCTGCCGCCGCCGTTGTTGCCGGCCGGGTTGTTGCCCTGCGTGCCATGATGCCCGCCCCACTGGCCATGATTGCCGTGGCCCGGACGGTTCATGCCGTGGTTGCCCCAACCGGCCTGCTGCTGGTGATGGCCGTGGCCCGGACGGTAGTCGTGGTTGCCCCAGCCGGCCTGCTGCTGGTTATGGCCGTGGGCCGGACGGTTGGTGCCGTTGTTGCCCCAGCCGGCGTGATGCTGGTTGTGGCCCTGGCCCGGACGGTTGGTGCCGTTGTTGC
>NZ_PDVP01000009.1 GCF_002727065.1 Zhengella mangrovi
GCGAGCGGGGTGGGGGCACAAGAGCCTGGTTCACCCCCTCCCGCCAGCCTTCGGCTGTCGACCTCCCCCATCGAGGGGGAGGTGGGCGGCGGCGCAGAACTCCGCCTCGTCATCCCCGGTCTTGTCGCGGAACCCGGGCCGGAAACGGGATGCCAGGCAACAACCGTAGAGAACAACTGCTGCCGTAGGCGCAACTCACCCTCCCCCGGCGTGGGGAGGGTCGTGAGCGCAGCGAGCGGGGTGGGGGCATGAAAGCCTGATTCACCCCCTCCCGCCAGCCTTCGGCTGTCGACCTCCCCCATCGAGGGGGAGGTGGGCGGCGGCGCAGAACTCCGCCTCGTCATCCCCGGGCTTGTCCCGGGTCCCATGCAAAAAATCCGTCCGCTTTCTGTCCACACCCGTTCGTGCCGTCCCTATGCTCGGCCCACTGTCGCGCAGACGACGGGCCGCGGGTTCGCCACGCGGGTCGGCGCGGCGGAAGCGGAGCGGCGGGGTCCGGGCATAGCGTCCCGAACGGGCCCGGCTTGCGGCGAGGGCGGAGGTGATCTGCCCGAAGCCCGGATCATGCCACAGGCCCCTCGGCAGGACTTCGTCCGGAGGCGGCAGCACGATCCGAAGAGGCGCAGGCGGGCGGGTGTGCCGGTGATGCCCGGCCTGCGACATCAAATCTCCGCGCGGGGCCCCGGTGGCCTTGCACACGATAAGGCATGCGCTCCGGCGACGCCGGGGCCCCGCCCTCGTGCATTTTTGTCTGCTGCCGATCTTGCGCGTGAACACGTGCGATCGGCAGGCCTGCTGCCGGTCTTGCGCGTCGACACGCGCGACCGGCAGGCCAGAAGCCTTCAAAGAGCCAGACGGGATGAAAAACCGGGCGTGGCGGCGAGGACGCATGCCACCCGGATATGCGAGCGCCGGACACGGAAAGGCCGGGCCCCCGGGACAAGCCCGGGATGACGGGACAGCCGCTCAGTGCAGGATCTGGCTGAGGAACAGCTTGGTGCGCTCGTGCTGCGGGTTGTCGAAGAACTCATCGGGGGCGTTCTGCTCCACGATCTGGCCCTGGTCCATGAAGATGACGCGGTTGGCCACCTGGCGGGCAAAGCCCATCTCGTGGGTGACGCAGAGCATGGTCATGCCCTCTTCAGCGAGGCCGACCATGGTGTCGAGCACCTCCTTGATCATCTCCGGGTCGAGCGCCGAGGTGGGCTCGTCGAAGAGCATGATGCGGGGGCTCATGCACAGCGATCGGGCGATGGCGACGCGCTGCTGCTGGCCGCCGGAGAGCTGGCCGGGATACTTGTTGGCCTGCTCGGGGATCTTGACGCGCTGCAGGTAGTGCATCGCGATCTCCTCGGCCTCCTTCTTCGGCATCTTGCGCACGTGGATGGGCGCCAGCGTACAGTTCTCCAGGATGGTCAGGTGCGGGAAGAGATTGAAGTGCTGGAACACCATGCCGACTTCGCGGCGGATCTCGTCGATCTTCTTCAGGTCGTTGGTCAGCTCGATGCCGTCAACGATGATCTTGCCCTTCTGGTGCTCTTCCAGCCGGTTGATGCAGCGGATCATGGTGGACTTGCCCGAGCCGGACGGGCCGGCGATGACGATGCGCTCGCCGCGCATGACCTTCAGGTTGATGTCGCGCAGCACGTGGAACTCGCCGTACCACTTGTGCATGCCGATGATTTCCACGGCGACTTCGGTTTCCGAGACCTGCATGCCGGCAGGCTTCGCGGTGGCTTCAGCGGTGTGAACGTCGGCCATTGGCTGGCTCCTATCGCTTGTGGCCGGTGTCGAGCCGGCGTTCCATGAAGATCGAGTAACGGGACATGCCGAAGCAGAAGATCCAGAATATGAAGCCCGCGAAGACGAGGCCGGTCGCCGGGGTCTGCGCCGATGCCCAGGTGGAATCGGAGAAGTTCAGGCGGACGATGCCGAGCAGGTCGAACATGCCGATGATGTAGACCAGACTGGTGTCCTTGAACATGCCGATGAAGGTGTTGACGATGCCCGGGATCACCAGTTTCAGCGCCTGCGGCAGGATGATCAGGTTCATCTTCTGCCAGTAGCCGAGACCAAGCGAATCGGCGCCCTCGTACTGGCCCTTCGGAATGGCCTGCAGGCCGCCGCGCACCACTTCCGCCATGTATGCGGAGGCAAACAGGGCCACGCCGATGAGCGCGCGCAGCAGCTTGTCGAAGGTGACGCCCTGCGGCAGGAACAGCGGCAGCATGACCGAGGCCATGAACAGGACGGTGACCAGCGGCACGCCGCGCACGACCTCGATGAAGGTTATGCACAGGCTCTTGATCACCGGCATGTTGGAGCGCCGGCCGAGCGCCAGGACGATGCCGAAGGGCAGCGACACGGCAATGCCGACGAAGGACAGCACCAGGGTGACCATGAGGCCGCCCCAGAGCGGCGTTTCGACGACTTCCAGGCCGAAGATGCCACCGTAGAGCATGATGAAGGCAAAGACCGGGAAAACGCCGAAGAACAGGATGGCGTTCAGACCCTTGCGCGGCACCGAGGGCGTGAGCATCGGAATCATCAGGCCGAAAAAGGCCAGGCCGGTGACCCAGACGCGCCAGCGCTCGGCGATCGGGTAGCGGCCGACGAGGAACTGCTCGAACTTCGAGCCGACGAAGGCCCAGCAGGCGCCGGCCCAGTCGTTCGGTTGAATGCCGCCCTGGGCCTCGGTGGCGCAGAACGTGCGGTCGGTCCCGGTGTACTGCGCGGAAACGAAGAGCCAGTTCAGCATGGGAGGCAGGAAATAGAGGATCGCGGCCAGGGCGATCAGCGTCATGGTGCTGTCGGTGACACTGGCGAACAGGTTTTTCCGGATCCAGGCGCCCCAGCTCTTTTCGCTGACCGGGGCGGCCTGCGCGTTGATCATTTCCATGCGGACGTAGGAGAGGTCGTGTTCCTGCATCGGTGCTTACCTCTCCACCAGCGCCATCTTGGCGTTGAACCAGTTCATGAACAGCGAGGTGCCAAGGCTCAGACCCAGGTAGACCACCATCCAGATGACGACGACCTCGATGGCCTGGCCGGTCTGGTTGAGGACCGTGCCGCCGACGGCGACGAGGTCCGGGTAGCCGATGGCAATGGCCAGCGAGGAGTTCTTGGTCAGGTTCAGGTACTGGCTGGTCAGCGGCGGAATGACGATGCGCATCGCCTGCGGCACGATGACCAGACGCGACGTCTGACCGGGACGCAGGCCGAGCGCGTAGGACGCCTCCGTCTGGCCCTTGGCGACGCCCAGGATGCCGGCGCGGACGATCTCGGCGATGAAGGCCGCGGTGTAGAAGGACAGCGCCAGGTAGAGCGAAAGGAATTCCGGCTTCACCTGGAGGCCGCCGCGCAGGTTGAAGCGACCGAGTTCGGGGATGTCCCAGGTCAGCGGGAAGCCGGTGACGATGAAGGCCAGCAGCGGCAGGCCGATGAGCAGGCCGACGGACGTCCACAGCACGGGGAACGGCTGGCCGGTGGCCATCTGGCGCTGCCAGGCCCAGCGGCGCACCAGGAAAATGGCGACGATGGCGACGAGGATGGCAATCGCGATCAGGCCGGCGCCCTCGCCCCAGACCGCGCGCGGCAGGAAAATGCCGCGGTTGTTGAGGAAGGCGCCGAGCGGCAGGTCGACGCTGTCGCGCGGTTGCGGCAGCACGGACAGGACGCCGAAGTACCAGAAGAAGATGACCAGCAGCGGCGGGATGTTGCGGAAGATCTCGACGTAGACCATGCAGATCTTGCGGATCAGCCAGTTGTGCGAGAGGCGCCCGAGGCCGACCAGGAAACCGACGATGGTGGCCGTCAGCACACCGGCGAAGGCCACGATGACCGTGTTGATCATGCCGATGATGAAGGCACGCCCGTAGGTCGAATCGCTCGTATAATCGACCGGTGTCTGGCCGATGTCGAAACCGGCCCGGCTGTTCAGGAAATCATAGCCGGAGGCGATGTTCGCCCGGTGCAGGTTCTCGATGGTGTTGCTGGTGATCCACCAGACGAGGGCGACAAGCCCGGCGAAAACGAGCACCTGGTAGACGATGCCGCGCACCTTCGGGTCATAGAACCACGATGCGGACGCACTGCCCCGGTCCCCGGAGATATCTGTGGAAGCCATGATCCCCTCATGAGCTTGTCTGTTTTTTTGAGCGGCCCGGTGGTGTTTTCAGGTGGGCCTTGCCCGGCGAACCGGGAGAAGTGGCGGGCGGCCGGAGCCGCCTGCCGTGCTTGTTTCAGGCGAGCCTCGCGGCCGCGATCAGCGGATCGGCGGGGCGTACTGCAGGCCGCCCTTGGTCCACAGCGCGTTCAGACCGCGGGAGATCTTCAGGTTGGAGCCGGAGCCGACGTTGCGCTCGAAAGCTTCGCCGTAGTTGCCGACATGCTTGATGATGCGCACGACCCAATCGTTGGTCAGGCCGAGGTTCTCACCCAGCTTGCCACCTTCCTCGGTACCCAGCAGGCGCTTGATGTCCGGGTTGGCGGAGCTCTTCATCTCCTCGACATTGGCGGAGGTCACGCCGAGTTCCTCGGCGGCCACCATGGCGAAATGCGTCCAGGAGACGATGTCGAACCACTGGTCATCGCCCTGGCGCACGGCCGGGCCGAGCGGCTCCTTGGAAATGATTTCCGGCAGAACCATGTGGTCGTCCGGGTTCTTCAGCGTCAGGCGGATGCCGTAAAGGCCGGACTGGTCGGTCGTGTAGACGTCGCAACGGCCGGAATCGTAGGCCGCGTTGACCTCTTCGAGCTTTTCGAAGACGACCGGGTTGTACTGCATGTTGTTCGCCTTGAAGTAGTCGGCGAGGTTCAGCTCGGTCGTCGTGCCGGCCTGCACGCAGACGGCGGCGCCGGACAGCTGCAGGGCGGAGGTGATGTCGGGCAGGTTCTTCTTGTTGATCATGAAGCCCTGGCCGTCATAGTAGTTCACGGCGCGGAAGTTCAGGCCGAGCGCGGTGTCGCGGCTGATCGTCCAGGTCGTGTTGCGCGGCAGCATGTCGACCTCGCCCGACTGCAGCGCGGTGAAGCGCTCCTTGGCGGACAGCGGCGAGAACTTCGCAGCGTTCGGATCGTCGAAGATGGCGGAAGCGACGGCGCGGCAGAGATCGACGTCGAGACCCGACCATTCACCCTTGTCGTTCGGCGCGGAGAAACCGGCAAGACCGGTGGACACGCCGCACTGCACAAAGCCCTTGGCCTTGACGTCGTCCAGCGTCGCGGCGGAGGCCGCGGAGGCGGCAACCGTCAGCATGGCTGCGCCGAATACGCCTGTGAGAATCTGTTTCTTCATGTGGCAAAAACCCCTTGTTTACCGGCCGGTACATCCGGCCTCATTATTCAATCCGGCCACGGCCTGCCGTTTCGGCATTCCATCCGGCCAAACAACCGATGGTCCCCTGTGCCCGGTTCCCATTGCAGCGACTATCAAATTCGCTCTTGGTCGCATCGTCAAGCACAGTCTGCGGGCAATGATGCATTTCCGTGCATGGCCAGACCACCTGCCGCAAGGTCAGCGCGCCGCCGACGGTCCGGCATATCCGATACTTGCGACGGAGACTGGCGCGTCCTATGCCTTGCGCAATGGCATTCAAGCGGGAAGGAATCGGGGCATGGCGCCGGAGGATGAGAAAACCATGGGGATCAACACGCGGCTGGCACATGCAGGGCATGATCCGCGGTCGTTCCACGGCTTTGTCCAGCCGCCCGTGGTGCATGCCTCGACCGTGCTGTTTCCGGACGCGGCGACGCTGGAATCGCGCAAGCAGCGCTACACCTACGGGACACGCGGCACGCCGACAACCGATGCGCTGGCCGATGCCATGAACGCCCTGGAAGGCTCGGCAGGAACAATCTGCGTTCCCTCCGGGCTGGCCGCCGTCACGGTGCCGCTGCTCTCCTTCCTGTCGGCCGGCGATCACCTGCTGATCGTCGATTCGGTCTACAATCCGACCCGGCGTTTCGCCGATACCATGCTCGAGCGCCTCGGCATCGAGGTCGAATACTATCCGCCCGAGATCGGCGCCGGCATCGCCACGCTGATGAAGCCGAACACCAGGGTCGTGTGGACCGAATCGCCCGGCTCCAACACGTTCGAAATCCAGGATATCCCGGCCATCTGCGCGGTGGCGCACGCGCAGGATGCCGTCGTGATGATGGACAACACCTGGGCGACGCCGCTCTTTTTCCGGCCGCTCGATTTCGGGGTCGACATCTCGGTGCACGCCGCGACCAAGTATCCCGGCGGTCATTCCGACGTGCTGCTCGGCACCGTTTCGGCGAACGCTGCCTGCTGGGAGCAGCTCAACGAGGGTTTCATGACGCTCGGCACCTGCGCCGGGCCGGACGATGTCTACCTCGTGCAGCGCGGCCTGAAGACAATGGGCGTCCGCCTTCAACGCCATGGCGAAAGCGCGCTGGCGCTGGCGCAATGGCTGGAGGGCCAGGCCGGCGTCAGCCGTGTGCTGCATCCCGCCCTGCCGTCGTTCCCGGGCCACGACCTGTGGAAGCGTGACTTTTGCGGCTCCTCCGGCCTGTTCTCCATCGTGCTCGACGGCGGCGGCAAGGAAAAGGCGCATGCCTTCCTCGATGCCCTGCGGATCTTCGGGATCGGCTATTCCTGGGGCGGCCACGAAAGCCTGGCCATCCACGTTTATCTCGGCGACCGCACCGTCAGCCGGTCCGACTACGGCGGCCCCCTGATCCGCCTTCAGATCGGACTTGAAGATGTCGCCGACCTGAAAGCCGACCTGTCCGCAGCGCTCGCCGCGGCCAACGCGGTGACCTGATCAGGGCACCAGCCAGCGGTCGGCCCTGCCCCGTCCCGGCGCCTGCCAGACCGCGCGGCGATGGCCGGCGGGTTCCAGTGACACGCCCTCGATCTCGTCCACGGCAACATTGACGACGGTAAAGTGCGCCAGTCCCGGATCGGCGATGCCGGCCGCCGGCGGCTCGTGGCGGGCATAAGCCCCCCCTGCCGCGATGGTGCCGCCCTGGGGTGCGGCCAGGCGATAGACGTGACGGGTGCGATCGGGGAGCCCGGTCCAGGCGGCCAGCGCGTCGGGTTCCGGGGGGCGGGCCAGGAGCGCCGTACCGCGAAGGCGGATCATCAGTTGCAGGTCCTGGCGCCAGACATGGATCTCGAGGCGCGGATCGGCGGCAAGCTCGGCCGCCTTGGAACTGGTCGCGTCGGTGTGAAAGGTCACGCGCCAGCCGCCGCGCTCTACCGAGCGGAGCATGACGGTGCGCAGGCGCGGACTGCCATCGGGGGCAATGGTGGCGACCTGCATCAGGCGCGGCTGCAAATCGCTTCCGGCAGCAGCCTCGGCCAGGACCTGCCGGCACCAGGCGGAAAATGCCTGGAGATCGTCATGCCAGGCGGGCTTGGTCACGCGCTCGTCACGCCCCCGTCGGCGACGATGGTCTCGCCGGTGATGAAGCTGGCGGCATCTGAGGCCAGGAAGGCGGCAACGGGGCCGATCTCGTCCGGCCGGCCGATGCGACGCAGCGGCGTCATGGCGTTGCGGAATTTCATCGCCTTCTCGTCCTCCCAGAGGGCACGGGCGAAATCGGTCTTGACGAGGCCGGGCGCAACGCAATTGACGCGGATGCCGCTCGGCCCGTGCTCGACGGCGAGGTTCTTGGCGAGGATCACGTCCGCCGCTTTCGACATGCCATAGGCGCCGATGACGCCGTTGCCACGCAGGCCACCAATGGAGGAAATGATGACAATGGAGCCGTTGCCCTTTTCGGCCATGCCGGGAATCACCCGGCCGCAAAGCCAGAGATTGGATTTCACGTTGTTGGCGAAAATCTTGTCGAACGCCTCGTCCGGCAGGCCGGTCAGCGGGCCGTAATAGGGGTTCACGGCGGCGTTGCAGACGAGAATGTCCGGCTTGCCCCAGTGCGCCTCGGTTTCGGCGACCAGGTTTTCCACCTGCGCCTTGTCGGAGATGTTGCACGGCACGACCAGCGCTTCGCCGCCGGCCTCGCGGATGCCCGACGCGGCTTCCTCGCAGGCGTCGGCCTTGCGGCTGGAGACCACCACCTTCGCCCCGAGGCCGGCCATGCATTCGGCAATGGCCTTGCCGATGCCGCGCGACGAACCGGTGATGACGGCGATCTTGCCTTCCAGCGAAAACGGGTTGCGAAACATGATTTCTTCCTCCGGTCGATCCTGTTGTGCGCCGTTCAGAACAGCGAGAAATATTCACGATGCTCCCATTCGGAAATCTCCGACAGGTAGCGATCCCATTCGGCCCGCTTGATGCGGACGAACCAGTCGGCGACGCCCTCGCCCAGTGCATCGCGCCAGAATTCGCTTGCCGCGAAGGCCTCGATGGCTGCGCCAAGATGGCGCGGCAGGCGCTCGGCATCGCCGGCATAGGGGCTTTCGACTGGCGCGGGGGCGGTCAGTCCGCGCGTGACGCCGTCGAGGCCGGCGAGGATCTGCGATGCAAGCACGAGATGCGGATTGGCCGCCGGCTCGGGCGTGCGGTTCTCGATGCGGCTGGCACCGTCGCCCTCGCGGAAGAGAGCACGCAGCATGGCGCCCTTGTTGTCATGGGCCCACTGGACGCGGTCCGGCGCCAGCAGGGCGGAGAGATAGCGCTTGTAGCCGTTGACCGTGGGCGTGGTGAGCAGGCAGCCGGACGCGGCATGGTCAAGCAGTCCGGCGATCCAGCCGGAGGCGGTGACGGTCGGCTCGCGGCCGGCCTGCGGCGTGAAGCGATTGTCATCGGTCCCCAGGCCGGTCACCGACTGGTGGACGTGCCAGCCGCTGGCCATGCCATGGTCGACGCGGGGTCGCGACATGAAAGTGGCATGCAGGCCGTTGCGGGCGCAAACGGACTTGACGCAATGGCGGAACAGTACGGCGCCATCGGCGGCCTCGAGGGCGCGTTGCGGTTCGAAGGTGAACTCGAACTGGCTTGGCCCGAACTCGACCTCCATGGACCGGACGGGCAGGTCCATGGCCTGGGCCGCGCGGCGGATCTCGTCCATCACCGGTTCCAGCGCGTCGTAGCGCGCCTCGGTCAGGTACTGGTAGCCATGGGTCAGCAATTGGGTCTCGGGCGGAGACGGCGGCATGCCGCCATCGCCATGGGCGAGTTTCTCGTCGGTGACGGCGAAGACGAAGAACTCCTGTTCCAGGCCGAACAGGGCGTCGAGGCCGGCGGCGTTCAGCCGGTCGACGGCATTGCCCAGGATGGCGCGGGCCGACAAGCCCAGCGGCTCGCCGTCCGCCTGCCAGATGTCGCTGAGAATGAGCGCGGAGTGCGGCGACCAGGGCAGCGGGCGGAAGCTGCGCGGGTCCGGCACCATGAGGAAGTCGCCGGCGCCGGTCAGCCTGCCGCGCCCGAAGCCGGCATCGGGTCCCCATACGTCGAAGACGGTGCGATGCGACGTGTCCTTGAGGAGCAGCGTCGAGGTCATGGCGACGCCGGAGCGGAAGGCGGAGGCCAGCGCATCGGCCACCAGCGTCTTGCCGCGCAAGATGCCATGCTGGTCGATGAAACAGATCCGCACCGTTTCGAATTCGCCGGCTTCCATCCCGGCGCAGATCTCGGCGGCGCGGCGGAAGCCCTCGTCATCCAGCAGGCGCTTCTGCCCGACGAGACCGGATTTCAGGCTGTCGACGGAATGTCCCCCCATGGGTTGTGCCCTCAAGACCAGGAACAGCCCGCGCGGCGTTCCGCGTCGGCGCGTTCATACACGCTGCGCCAGTCCTCACCGGCCGCACCGATGGCATCCACGGCGGCGGGACCGGTGATCGCCGCCGCCGATCCGTTGGCCATGGGCAGGGCATGGTCCTCGCCCTTGCCTACGGCCTCGATGGCGCCACGCAACATGCGGCGGTAGCGGGAGATGCCGACATCGGAGCGCCCGAGATGTTCTTCCGTGCGATCCTGGATGCGGCCCATGCTCTCGACCGCCCACTGGTCGTGGACATTGATGTCCATGCCCATGCCCGTATAGGTGCGGTCCTTCTGCTCCGCGGGGTCGTAGCCATAATTGTTGGCACGGTTCTTCCGCGGCGCGTAGTCCGGCAGGCGGTGTTCCTTCAGCCGCTGTTCGCGCATCAGCGTCTTGTTCACCGGTGCGCCGAAGCTGGTAAACATGGAAAACCAGTAGCAGGTCTCGTCATCGACCGGCACGTGCCATTGCGTGATCGTCATCTCCCGGGACATGGGGATGACGATGGCTTCCGGGAATAGCTGGTTGGTGACGCGAACATGGGTGCGGCCGTCTTCCATGTGGCGCAAGGCGACGAGGCGAAGGCCGTGCGGTGCGTCTTCCACGACGATTTCCGGGCGGGGGTAGTCACGCAACAGCTTCGTCATCGGGATTTCGGTGTCGGCCGCCTTGTCGCGGAACTGCTGGCCGTAGCCCTTCGACGGGTCCTCGTCCTCGAGGAAGCGATGCAGGAACGAGGCGTGGGCGGGATCGATGCCCACTTCCAGCGCCTGCAGCCAGTTGCACTCCCACAACCCCTTGAAGGCGAAGACATGGCTATCGGGCGCGGCAAAGCAATCGAGCGCGGGAAAGGGTGGCGGATCGCCCGGTCCCATGTAGGCGAAGACGATGCCGTTACGCTCGATCACGGGATAGGACACCGCGCGGATGTTCTCGTGCATCCGGCTGCCCTCCGGCTCGGCAGGCTGCTCGACACACTGGCCATCCCGGTTGAAATGCCAGCCGTGGAACGGGCAGCGCAGGCCGTTGTCTTCCAGCCGGCCGTAGCACATGTCGGCGCCCCGGTGCGGGCAGTGGCGGCCGATCAGGCCGAGTTCGCCCTCTTCGTCGCGGAACAGGACCAGCTTCTCGCCCAGCAGGGTGACAGGCACGACGGGGCGGGCCGAAACCAGTTCCTCGGCCAGCGCGGCCGGCTGCCAGTAGCGCCGCAATACCGCGCCGGCAGCCGTTCCCGGACCGATCCGCGTGATCAGATCGTTCTGCTCGCGGCTCATCATGGCGGTCATCCTCCCCTTGGTCTGCCATTTGCGCCGGCAGGTTCCCAGCTTGCCGGCCTCATTTCAATCCTTGTTTCAGGGAATCCTTATCTATTCGGCGTCCGGCTGGTTCATCGGCGCGGCCTGGCGGAAAGCGTCGATGGCCATGCAGGCCTCGTTGATGCGGCGGATGGTGGGGTAAGGGTCCATATCGACGCCAAAGCGGCCATTGTTGGCAACCTGGGCGACCAGGCAGAGATCGGCGATCGTCACCTGGTCGCCATGGCAGAAGGTGCCGGTGGCATCGCTTTCGGCCAGCATCTGCTCCATGGGGCGGAAGGTCTCGCCGACCCAGTGGCGGAACCAGTCGGCCACGGCGGCGTCATCGGCGCCGAAACGCTCGCGCAGGGCGTTCAGAATGCGCAGGTTGTTCACCGGGTGGATGTCGCAACCGACCATCTGCGCCAGCATGCGCACGCGGGCCTTGCCATGCGCGTCCGTCGGCATCAGCGGTGGCTCCGGCACCATGTCGTCGATGAACTCGAGGATGGCGAGCGACTGGCCGAGCACCGTGCCGTCGGACCAGACGAGCGCGGGCACGAGGCCCTGCGGATTGACGGCCAGATAGTCCGGCGCCCTGTTGCCGCCATGGCGCAGGTGATGGGCGACATAGTCGTAGTCCACGCCCTTCATCGCCAGGGCGATACGCACCCGATAGGAAGTGGAGGAGCGGAAATAGTTGTGCAGCTTGATGTCGGCCATCGATGGCCCTCCCGGCAATGGATTGCTGATGTTCGGTCGGGTGCCAACCTGCCCCGTGACAATTCACAAGGCAAGCATCCCGTGCGATGGAACGGATGGCCGCAGCAGCCGTTGACGGCCGCATCCCGGCGCGTGTCAACCGGACACGACGGCATGGAGAACGGGCGCGGTTTTTCCGGTTTCCCGGCCCGGCCAACGAATTGGCAGACGAGCTCCTGTCCCGTCCGCGCCGGATCGCATCAACCGCCGACCACCTCCAGGCGGGCGAATTTTTTTCATCCGGATCAACAGTTGGAACAATTTTCTCTTTCCGGAGGGAAGCCGGCAATCCGGAACGGCGATTTTTGCGCTGTCTTCCCTATCCTTTCGCCATTCACCAATCCGGAAGGACAGCGATCATGATCGATCTCGTTCCCCTCATCGATGCGCTCGGCGAGAACGGCGCAGCACTGGCCGGCGGCGCGGCCCTTGGTCTCCTGTTCGGCATCGCCGCGCAGCGCTCGGCCTTCTGCACCCGCTCAGCCGTCATCGGCCTGATGACGGGAGAGCGCCGCGCGGCCGCCATCTGGCTTGCCGGTTTTGCAACCGCGGTCCTCGGCGTCCAATGGCTGTTGTGGAACGGTACCGTCGACGTCACGGAGACCCGCTTCTTTTCCACCGCGCAAAGTCTGTCCGGCGCGCTGATCGGCGGCGGCCTGTTCGGGCTCGGCATGGTGCTGGCGCGCGGCTGCGTTTCGCGGCACATGGTGCTGGCGGCCAGCGGCAACATTCGCGCCCTGGTCACGCTGGCGTTCATCGCGGTCACCGGTCTTGCCACCTATTCCGGCCTGCTGGTGCCTGCCCGCGACAGCATCGGCGGCCTGTGGAGCACGGCGGCCATCGGCGGCAACGACCTTCTGGCCCATGGGGGCCTGACCCAGGGCGCCGGCGTCGTTATCGGCCTTGCGCTGGCGGCCGGTGCGCTGGCCCTTGCCGTTACCGCGCGAGCATCGCTCTGGCGGCTTGCCGGCGGCATTGCCGTCGGTCTGGCGATCGTGGGCGGCTGGTACTTCACCTATGACCTGTCGCTGCAGGTGTTCGAGCCGATCCAGGCGGAGAGCCTTTCCTTCATCCGCCCGCTGGCCACGACCGGCGAACTGGCGACCGGCGCGTCCGACGGCTTCGGCCTCGACCAGGGTGTCCTGATCGGCGCGCTGGCCGGCGCCTTCCTGGCCGCGCTTGCCTTCCGGGATTTCCGCTTCGCCGGTTTCGGCGATGCCGGCGCAGCGGCCGCCTGGCGCTATCCGCTCGGTGGCGTGCTGATGGGTTTCGGCGGCATCCTGGCGGTCGGATGCACCATCGGCGCGGGCTTCACCGGCGGCGCCGTGCTGGCGGTTTCCTCGCTTGCCGGTCTGGCCGCCATGGTCGGCTCGGCGGCGCTCGCCCATGCCATCATCGACGCCCCGGCTCGGGTTGCGGTCCGGCCCGCGGCCGCCCCGGCCGAATAGACGCGCTCCTCCCAGGACGGCAGAAAGCGGCGGTGTGGATGGTTCCACGCCGCCGCTTTCCGTTTGCGCCCGCGTTGCCCGCCGCGGGCGCCGGGAGGATCCTGCCGCCTTCCGGCCTATCCGAACATGTCGGCGGTGATGCCTGCATACCAGCCAAGCGACTCCTCGAAGGTCGCCTTGCGCACCGCCGGATCCTCATGCGTCTGGCTGATGAAGCTGGTGGTCGAGGTGATGCGCCCATCGGTGGGGACATATTGGGCCCCGACCTTCACGCCGTCGTCCGTCTCGATCAGGCTCCAGCAGGAATTGGAATAGCGGGCCGGAAAGACACGCGAACCGGTGAGCTCGCCGCGGATCGTCATGGCGGCAACCTTGGCCTGGCTGTTGGCGGCAAAGCCGGATTTCGGCATGTCACCGGCGATGGCCGCATCGCCGATGACGTAGATGGCGGGATCGATGGCGGACCGCATGGACGCTGCCTCGATGGGACAGAACCCGGTCCCGTCGGTCAGTCCGGCGGCAGCGGCGATCTCACCCGCCTTCTGGGCCGGGATGATGTTCAGGAGATCGCCATGGAAGGTATCCAGGTCGGTCTCGACATTGCCGGCGGCCACATCGACGCCCTTGATGCCGCCATGGACGCCCGGGCCGTACCATTCGATCATGCCGGGGAAGTATTTCTCCCAGCCCTCGAGAAAAAGGCCCTGCTTGGAGAACTTTTCCTTGGGATCGATGATGATCACCTTGGCATCGACGCCCTTCGCCTTGAAGAGATGCGCCATCATCGAGGCGCGTTCATAGGGGGCCGGCGGACAGCGATAGGGATTTGGCGGCGGCACGATGACGACCTGCTGGCCGTCGGTGATCGCGTCGAGCTTCTGTTTCAGGAGTTGCGTCTGGGGGCCGGCCTCGTAGGCATGCGGCGCGACATCCACGGCGTCCTCGGAATAGCCGGGTACGGAATCCCAGATGAAGCCGATACCAGGCGACAGGACCAGGCGATCGTAGGGAACGGTCGAACCGTCCCTCAGCACGACGTGTTTCTTCCCGCGATCCACACCGGTCGCGTATCCGGTAATCTTGGTGATCCCGTAATTGGATTCCAGCGTGTCATAGCCATGGGTGATCGACTCGAACGACCGGAAGCCCCCCAGGTAGAGATTGGAGAAGAAGCAGGTGGTAAACCGGTCAGAATCCTCGATCAGCGTGACGTCGATGGCCTCGCCGGCATCCTTTGCCAGATAGCGGGCGACGGTCGTCCCGCCGGCGCCCCCGCCGACGACGACCACCTTCGGCCGGGCCTGTGCGCGCAGGACAGCCGGCAGTGCCAGCGTGGCAGCCGATGCGCCAGCAAGCCGGCCGAATTGCCTGCGGTTGAAACTGGACATGTCCTTACCTCCCTGACCTGTACCTTCTTTCGCTTGCCGTCCGGCAGCGTCCACCGCTCCCGGGCCAACCGGCCGGCCAACGGTTCCACTCTACTCGGGTTCCAACGAACTGAAATAGGCTGCAAGCGCCGCGATATCCTCGTTGGCGAGGTTGGCGACGCGCAGT
This sequence comes from Zhengella mangrovi, assembly GCF_002727065.1. Lineage (GTDB taxonomy): Bacteria > Pseudomonadota > Alphaproteobacteria > Rhizobiales > Rhizobiaceae > Zhengella > Zhengella mangrovi. The sequence goes on from NZ_PDVP01000009.1 coordinate 14,759, forward strand.
TTCATCACTTCGTTGGTGCGGATGTTGCTCTTGTACTCGAAAAGCGCCTTGACGAAATACGCCCTGGGAACGCCGACGATGGAGGGGATGCCGTCGGCATGGCCGGACGCCTGATGGCAGGTGACACATTCGCCGGCGAGATATTCGCCATAGTCGCGGTCGCCCTCCATATCCAGGACGATCTTCGCGAAGCCGGTGACGATGACCGCGTCACGGCGTTCCAGGTCGTCCGCCGGTGCCGCCCCGCCGGTTGCCGCGAGGTAGGCCACCAGGTCGGCACGCTCGGTCTCGCCGGCAAGGCCGCGGAAACTCATCCGGTTGCCGGCAATGAAATCGCGCGGCTTGTGCAGATAGGTCGACAGGTTGGCCGCATCCCAGACAAGACCGGCCTGCCCTGCTTGCCGCATCGCACGCGAATAGGTGAAGCCCTCGACACCGCCGGCCTTGCGGCCGATGATCCCGTCCAGATGTGGCCCGACCTTGTTTCGGGCGCCTTCGCCGATCTCGTGACACCCCTTGCAGAGGCCGAAAAGCCTTTCGCCGGCAACGGGGTCTCCGTCACCGGCGAAGGTCTGAGCCGCATGGAACAGCGTCGCGAACATGAGGAACACGACCACAGAACCGCGCCGGACCGCATGGCGCCGGTGATCGTGCTCTTCCGGTCCTGTCTTCAGCATCGGCCCATCCCCCAGCCAAGCTGTCCGTCCCCGGGGCGACGGTCCGGTCAATCGACCGATCCGGCACCCTGGTTTTCTTCATCGTCGGCTGCGTCCGGCGTCACGTCAAGCACGCGGGCCCGCATGGTGATCTCGGCCGGCGCGGGCTTGCAGTCCTTCATGCACGCTTCCTTCTTTTCCGCGTAGTGCGGCTCGGAGAAGCGGTCATCCTCGACGAAGTTTTCCTCGTTGGGAAGGTGGATCGAGGTGAAGTTTTCCTTGGAAAGTTCGAAGTTCTCGTCGGTGACGACGTCATTGAGGTAAAGAATATAGGCAACAATGGCGTATACATCGTCATCCGACAGCGAGCGGGCGTTGCCGAACGGCATGGCGCGGCGCACGTAGTCGAAAACAGTCGAGGCATAGGGCCAGTAGGAGCCGACCGTCTTTTCCGGGCGTTCGTGCTTCAGCGTGCCCTGTCCGCCGGCGAGAACCGGCCAGCGGCCCACGGCCTCGCCGAAATCGCCATGGCACATCGCGCAATTCTCGGTGAAGAGCACTTCGCCGTCGGACACCGTGCCCTTGCCTTCCGGCAGGCCCTGGCCGTCCGGACGCACATCGATGTTCCAGGCGGCGATCTCTTCCTCGGTGGCCTGGCGGCCCAGACCGAAATGGCCCTTCGACGCGATCACGTCGGCGGACTCCGGTGCAGCGGCCGGTTCGGCAGCCTTGGCCGGCTCGGCAGCGGCCGCCTTTTCCTCGGTCTTTTGCGGCTCTTCGGCCGGGGCGGCCTCGCTCTTCTGGTCGCCACCCGAGGTGGAGAACGTCTTGAGATAGGCGAGAACGTTGGCAATGTCCTCGTCGGCCTTCAGACCGGCGAAGGCCATCTTGTTCTTCGGCACGAAGCCCTTGGGATCGTGCAGGTAGGCACCAATGGTTCCCTCGTTCCAGACGAGACCGCCCTGTCCTGCCTCGGTCATGGCGGAGGAATACTTGAACCCTTCGGCCGTGCCGGCCGTCCGACCGAACAGTTCGTTCAGTTCCGGGCCGACCCGGTTCTTGGCACCTTCGCCAACCGCGTGACAGGCCTTGCACTTGTTGAACACCTTCTTGCCCGCGTCGGCATCGCCCTCGGCGTGGGCAAGACCGGAAAAGGCAGCCAGAGCGGCAGCGGCGAGGGTGAGCTTAAGAAACTTCGACATTTTCAACGACTCCCTCGGAATTCACGTACCAGGTCTGGATGCCGCAATTATGGTAGATGGAATTGACGCCGCGCGCGGCCCGCAGCTCGTTCTTGGTCGGCTGGATGTAGCCTTCCGAATCGATGGCGCGGGACTGCAGGTACAGCGGCGATCCATCCCAATCGAACTCGTAGTAGAAGCGGTGAAGCGCCTTGGGCAGGCTGGGTCCGTCAATGCGGGCGGTCTGCCAGTTGCGGCCGCCATCCAGCGACACGTCGACCCGCGACACGGTGCCTGCGCCGGACCAGGCGAGACCGGTGATGATCGTGCGGCCCTTGCCATGGGTGATGGGGGCCTGCGGGCTGGGGCTGGTGATGACCGACTTGGCCTCCATCTGCCAGGTGTGGCGGCGGGCCTTGCCGTTGGGGAGCAGGTCGGTGTACTTCGAAGTCTCCTCGCGCTGGGCCCAGGGCTGATCGCCCACTTCGAGGCGGCGGAGCCACTTGACCCACATGTTGCCTTCCCAGCCGGGAACGCACAGGCGCACGGGGTAGCCCTGCTCGGGACGCAGGGCCTCGCCGTTCATCTTGAACGCGACAAGGCAATCTTCCATCGCCTTTTCCATCGGGATGGAACGCGTCATGCCGGAGGCATCGGCGCCTTCGGCCAGGACCCACTTGCCTGTCGGCTTCACGCCGGCCTCTTCCAGCAGGTATTTCAGCGGAACACCGGTGTACATGACGCAGTGGATCATGCCGTGGGTAAACTGGCAGCCGTTCAGCTGCGCGCCGCGCCATTCCATGCCGCCGTTGGCGGCGCATTCCAGAAAGTAGAGGCGGTTTTCCCGCGGGAAGCGTTTGAGGTCGGCCATGGTGAAGACCAGCGGCTGGTCAACCAGGCCGTTGATCATGATGCGGTGCTCGGCCGGATCGATGATCGCCGTGCCGGCATGGTGGCGCTCGAAGCAGAGCCCGTTCGGCGTGATGATGCCATCGAGTTCATGCAGCGGCGTGAAGTTGATCGAGGAAACCGCGTCGGCCGTCAGCCAGGGAACGTTGCGGCGAACGACTTCCGCCTCGAATTCCGACGGCTTGCCGTAGGGCGCCGCATCGACGCCGTCGCCGAGGTAGCGGTTCCAGTCCTGGATCTCCGTAATGGCAGGATCGCCACCGGCGCGCGCCGCCACCGTTCCGGCCGCAAAAGCCGCTCCGCCGGCAAGGCCGGCCTTCAGAAAGCTGCGCCTGGAAGCGCCTTTCCCGTTCGTTTCCGTCATCGCTATCCTCCCGGATCGCCCGTATTTAAATATTCAGTTTTTTCTATGTATCATGGCAAAGGCTGACTGTCGACAGCCCATGCCTTGTTCTTTCCGGCAATCAGGCCTTGACCACGACCGAGCGGTTTTCCTCGATCGCGACCTCGGGATGCTTGGCGAGGTAGCCCTCGACAACATCCCAGATGGCCGGACCTTCGGTGGCTTCGTTGACCGACGCCCAGCCGGCAACGGCATATTCCCTGGCCGGATCGATGGCCTCGCCGGTCTTCAGGAGCGTCATGCCGGAAATCCTGGAACCCATGGCAGCGTTGACATCGATCGTGTAGCCCATGCCGCCGATGCGGACCATGTCGCCGCCCTGCTGATAGTAGGGATCGGTGTTGAAGAGATTGTCGGCGACATCCTCGATGATGTCCTTGAGCATCTTGCCCGACATCATCGACCGATAGGCCGACGGATAGGTCATGGCGCAGGCATTGTGGAGATCTTCCACGGTGATGTCCTGGCCGGGGACCAGGCTCGTTCCCCAGCGGAAGCCCGGCGACAACGAAATGTCGGCTTCGCGCTCCTCCAGCAGGGCCTGGCAGAAGAGGTCGTCGAAGGTGCCGTTGAAATTGCCGCGGCGATAAAGCAGCGAACTGGTGTGACCGATGACGCGGCCCAGTTCCTTCTCGTAAGGCGCACGGACCTTGTCGATCAGCGCGGTCATCTCGGCATCCGGCGTGATGACATCGGAGAAGATCGGGATCAGGCGGTACTGGTAGCCCTGGACCTTGCCGTCCCGGACGTCGAGGTCGACCTGCGACACGAACTTGGCGTTCGATCCGGAGGCGATGACCAGCGTCCCATCGACGATGACCGGTTCGGGAAGTGCATCATGCGTGTGGCCGGTGAGAATGACGTCGATGCCCTGAACACGGCTGGCGAGCTTGCGGTCGACGTCGAAGCCGTTGTGCGACAGCAGCACGACCACGTCGGCGCCCTCCGAGCGAGCTTCCTCGACGTTCTTGACCACGTCCTCCTCGCGAATGCCGAACGACCAGTTGGGGAACATCCAGCGCGGGTTGGCAATCGGGGTATAGGGGAAGGCCTGGCCGATAACGGCCACCTTGACGCCGCCCTTGTCGTACATCTTCCAGGCCTCGAAGGCCGGTTCGTTCCACTCGGCATCGTAGATGTTGCCCCCCAGGAAGGAGAAGGGCAGGCTTTCGACGAGTTCCTTCACGCGGTCCGCGCCGTAGGTGAACTCCCAGTGGCCGGTCATGGCATCAGGCTGCAGTGCATTCATGACCTCGACCATGTCCTGGCCGGCGGTCTGCTGCGCAGTGTAGGAGCCCTGCCAGGTGTCGCCGCCATCAAGCAGAAGAACATTGTCGTCGCCCCGGTCGGCGCGGATGCGCTTGATGACCGTGGAAACCCGGTCAAGTCCGCCCATCTTGCCGTAGGTGTTCGCCAGGGCGACGAAATCCTCCGAGGTCAGCGCATAGGCATGCGGGCTGCCGGGCTCGATGTTGTAGAGCTTGAGGAAGTCGGCGCCGGTGACATGCGGCGGCTTGCCCTTGACCTCGCCGACGCCCAGGTTGATCGACGGCTCGCGGAAGTAGAGCGGCTTCATCTGGGCGTGAATGTCGGTGATGTGAACCAGGGTGACGTTACCGAAGTCCTTCGTCGCCAGCAGATCCTCTTCGGTCAGCGCCTGCTGCGCGGCGGCGCGCGACCAGTTGCCGACAAGGGCCGGACCGGTGATCGCCGACAGGGCGGCAGTAGCCATCAGGAAATCGCGTCTGGTCAGCATCGTTCAGTCTCTCCGGTCCTCGTGGACGGTTGTCCGTTGGTAACAGGAAGGAGCATCCCGGACCCATCGGCCCGGAACACATCCTCCCCGCATGTCGCTTGTGTCTGTTCAGTATCAGGGCATTTCGGCGATCGGTTGAACCGCGTCAGTGCCCTTTCCTTGCTTTCACGCGAATGAGGGAGTGATACCGGTTCCCACGTTCGCTGGAATTCCCTGCGCCGGCGGCAGTGGCCGCCCCCGGCGCAAGCAGTGACTTACTGGCGAACTGCCGGCGTTTCCACCGACAGGCCGGTGCCGCGCCAGGTCACGTAGACCTCGAGCGCCATCAACTCGTCGGAAAAGGCCTTCGGCATCTCAGCGCGCGTATCGCGGATACAGCCGCGGAAGCGGTTGTGAACCGAGGTCAGGCCGGACTTGAGGCGGTAGGTCGGGAAGCCGTTGACCTGGCCCTGGCTGAGATGGTCCGCACGGATCATCTTGCCCATGTTGACCTCGTGGCAGGACGCGCAGGACAGGTCGAGCTGCCCGGTGCGGGTGTAGTACTCTTCCTTGCCCTTGTCCCACCAGGCCTGCATGTCGCCCTGGCTCAGGTCGATCGAGACCGGCTCGCCGAGCGACTGGTTCTTGATGTAGGCCGTCAGCGGCTTCTGGCCGCCCTTGTCGAAGGCGTAAGGCTCAGCCCCCATCTTGTCCTTGCGGCACTTGTTGATCTGCAACTCGATGTTGATCGGGCGCTTTGCTTCGGCATCCCACTTGGGATAGTGCGCCGAAATCCCCTTCATGCTCTCCGAGGCATCCCCGTGGCAGGTCGCACAGGACTTGCCGGCCGTGCCTTCCACCGTGTTCCAGATCTGCTCCCCCTCTTCCACCGAAAGCATGCCGGGATTCTCGAACGGATCCTCTTCGAGCGACCGGGTCTCGGGCTCGCGGAAGAGCCAGCCGGACATCACCTCGTCAAAGGGATGGCCTTCCGGTGCCTTGGTGCGCGTCACCATCGGCTTGCCGTCGATCTCGAGCTTGGCGTCGATCGGGTCCGCCTTGAGCACCGTCACGCCGGCGGCCATTGCCAGACCCAGCGCCGCGCCCATCATGAGAATTGTCTTTTTCACGTGATTTCCCTCCCAGGAACGGTCCGCCGGAAACGGATCCAGAGGTCCCTTTCCGGCGTTTATTTTCATTTCACCGTGATTTCGTTCTCGGTCTCGTAGACCGAGCCATCGTCATCAACCCAGGTGAACTTGAAGGTGCCGCTCTCGTTGACCTTGGCATTGAACTCGAAATACGGGTTCGCCGAGACAGCCGGATCGAGGTCACAGGAGAACACGGGCTGGCCGTTGAACTCGCAGGTGAACTTGTTGATGATCTGGCGCGGGATCGGCTTGCCTTCCTTGTCCTTGCGCTGCCCCGATTCCATCTCGTGGCTGATCAGGGTCTTGATGGTGATGACTTCCCCGGCCGACGCGGACTTGGGAACCTTCACGCGGGGTTTGGACTTTGCCATGTTCTTCTATCCTCGTTTGCCTGATCAGCCGCCGCAGCCGCCGATGGTGACCTTGACCTGCTTCTTGTCCATGTAGACCGAGCCGTCCTTCATCTTGGCGACGGCGATCACGTTCTGCGTCTTTGCCAGACGGATGCGCGTGGTGGCCGCGGCGGATCCGCTCATCGCGGTGAAATGGAACGTGGCCACGGCCGGGTTCGGGTTGCCGTCGGCGAGGATCAGCACGGAATCGACGAGGTCATCGCCTTCCATGGCGCTCTCGACCTCGACGGAGACCGGAACCGTGTTGCCGTTCTCGGCGATTTCCGGCGTGTTGAGCATGATCTTGCCGCTCTCCGGCGCCTTGCCGCCGGTGAAATCCATCACCATCTTGTCGGCGTCCTCGGCCGATGCCATGGCGGGCAGGGCCCGGAAGCCCGTCACCGCAAAGGCAGCCGCGGCAGCGCCAAACCCGAGGGCCTGTCTTCTTGTCATCGTCATGGGATGAGGCTCCTTTCTGCCAATCATTCCTTCAGCGTGGCGAGATAGGCCACGACATCCTCAACTTCCTGCGCCGACAGGATCGTCTTGCCGACGAGGTCCTCGCGCGGATTCAGTCCAACCTTGAGCGAGTAGAAGCCGGGCATGACGGTTTCCTCGCCGAAGACCTGCTTGGAATTCACGACAATGGCCCGCAGTTCCGCGGTGCTCCAGCGGTCGGCGACGCCATCGAGCGCCGGACCGACATTGCCGTGGAAAAGCTCGCCTTCCATTTTCTTGTTTGCATGGCAGGCCAGGCAGTTGCCCAGCTTGCGATCCTTGAAGGTCTTGGCACCGGCGGCGGGATCGCCCGCCTGGCCCGTCAGCGATGCACTGACCCCGTCATCGGTAAATGCAACGGCGTCGGGCGCAACCTCGGCCGCGCCGGCAGATGCGGCGACCATGAAGGCCGCGGCAAGTGTCACCAGTCCTGTGCCCATTTTCATCGGGTTCATATCTCCTCCGCTATTCCGGCAGGCGGTTGATCCGCCTCCCCCTTCTCCTTCAGCCCGGCACCTTAGCGCCTGAAGCCGCCGCTTTCAATGCATAAATATGAATTTCTATATATATCGTTCGTCGCACGGACGTCCCGCATTGAAGGCACATTCCCATGCTGGCGCATCCCTTACTCCGCATCAAGGCGTCCTGCGGCGCGAAGTTCGTTGATGATGCGGGCATGGTATTTCTGGAAGTGCTCGTCGCCCTCGTAGCCCTTCTCGCGGACCCAGCGGAACATGTTCAGGAAGGTCCATTTTCCAAACGCGCCAGGCATGGTGGCGACGGCGGCCTTGGCGACGGTCGTCTCGCCTTCCGGCACGTCTTCGGGCAGGAAAACGATCGTCGGCGTAAAGACATAGCCCCATTTGCGGGCGGCGGTCTTCTCGGTCAGATCCTCGCCGTCCAGGTCGGTGACCTCGGTGTCGCCGAACATGTTGTACTGGACGACCATGTAGTTGGCCTTGATGTAGTCGGCGACCTCGGGATCGGACAGCAGCTTCTCGTGCATGGCGCGGCAATAAATGCAGCCCCGCTGCTCGAAGACGATGGCAAGACGCTTGCCTTCCGCCTTGGCGGTCTGGATGTCCTCGGCGACGTCCCGGAACGTGTTTGCGAACCAGGGCTCCTTGTGCAGGCCGTCATCGCCGATCTCGGCGGACAAGGCCACGGCAGGCAGCAGGAGCATTGCAAAAAGGGCAATCAGGCGAATCATGCGATTTCTCCTCAACCGATGGTCTGGAACACGGGGAAGGTGTCGATGAGCCATTGCGCGATGCGCGACATCTGGCCCGTCATGAACAGCAACCCGGTTATCACGAGCAGGCCACCCATGGCCATTTCCACCTTGTGCATGTGGCGCTTGAAGCGCTGCGCGGCGGCGATGAAGCGGCTTGCGAACAGCGCCGCGATGATGAAGGGAACCCCGATGCCGAGCGAATAGGCGCCAAGAAGCATGGCGCCACGCATCGCGGTATCCTCGGTTCCCGCAACGAAGAGGATGGCAGCGAGAACCGGGCCGACGCAAGGGGTCCAGCCAAAGGCGAAGGCCAAGCCGATGACGTAGGCGCCGAGCAGGCCCGCCGGTTTCTTCTCCACCTGGACCCGGGCCTCGCGGTACAACAGGCCGATGCGGAAGACACCGAGGAAGTGCAGGCCCATGACCAGGATGACCAGGCCCGCGACGGCGGCCAGCACGTTGATGTCCAGCGGGCCGATCCGGATCGACCAGGCGAGTGCCTGGCGCATGGCCTGGCCGAAGACGGACGCCGTGGCGCCGAGCATGATGAAGACGGTGGAGAATCCGAGAACGAAGGCCACGGCGGCCATGACGATCTTGCGCGACCGCCCGCGGACCGTCTCGCTTTCCCTGAGCTCCTCGAAGCTCAGGCCGGCCAGCCAGGCGAGGTACGGCGGAACGATCGGCAGAACGCAGGGCGAAACGAACGACAGGACGCCTGCAACCAGCGCGCCCCACAGACTGACATCGAGCATCATTCCTCCCGTCACCGCCGGCTGCACCGTGCAGGCATCGTCTTCGGCATGTGAGGGCTGGAATGTATGCGGAATACGCTATATGTTGCAAATCGAAAATGAGGTGATCCCGTGAAATTCATTCGCACCCTTTCGGCGATCGGTCTCCTGATGACCGCGGCGGCTCCGGCCGGTGCGGCGGAAATGCTCATGCTCGAGCAGCCCGGCTGTGCCTGGTGCGCCCGCTTCAACGCCGAGATCGCACCGGCCTGGCCGAAGACCAGGGAAGGCCAGGTCGCACCGCTGCGCCGTGTCGACATCACCAGGCCCTGGCCCGAGGACCTGGACTACGTGGCGCGCGAGCGATTCACTCCGACCTTCGTGCTGATTGACAACGGACAGGAAATCGGGCGTATCCGTGGCTATCCCGGTGACCAGTTCTTCTGGTACCTCGCGGACGAACTCATCGGCAAATTGCAGCCGTCGAATTGATTTTTTGCGTCGCACCATGCTATGCATGTAGAAGTTTGAATAAATAGGTTCCGACTGTCCATGGCCGGAACGCGGGATATTGACCATGGCCCTTCCTCAACTCGATCCATCCGCCCCGGAGCAGATGAGCGAACTGATCGCGCAGGCGCGCAAGGCCAGCGACCTGCTGAAGGCGCTCAGCCATGAAAGCCGGCTGCTGATCCTCTGCCTGCTGGCGGAGGGGGAGAAGTCGGTCTCCGAACTCGAGCAGATCATGGACATGCCGCAGGCGGCGGTCTCGCAGCAACTGGCGCGTCTGCGCTTCGACCAGCTCGTCGAGACCCGGCGTGACGGGCGGATGATCTATTACTCGCTCGCCAGCAAGGAAGTGGCGCCGGTGATCGAAACCCTCTACGGCCTGTTCTGCGCGCCGGTGCGCAGCGGCGACGGCAAGGCCGAGGGATAGCCAGCCGCCATCCGGCCAGCCTCACCGATCCGAAGCCGGCCGCGGGCCGGCTTTTTTCATGCCCGGCCGGTGCCGCTCACGCGCGATTGCACTCTGCCAAGCTGGCAGGTACGATCACCGGCAAGAGAACGAGGCTGTCCAGCCCCGGCGTGGGGAAACAGGACGGTCCGGAGGAAGCGCGATGGAATTTGCGGAATCGCCCTGGTTCCTGCCCCTGGCCGGCCTGCTTGCCGGGCTGGTGATGGGCTATGCCGCGCGGCGGACGCACTTCTGCACCCTGTCGGCACTGGAGCGGCACTGGTACGCCGCCGATTCGACGGGTCTTTCCAGCTGGATCCTCGCGGCTGCCGTCGCACTGATGGCGACCCAGGCCATGATCCATGGCGGCGTGGCCGACATTTCCCGCTCGTTCTACCTGTCGCCGCTGTTCGGCGTGACCGGCGCCGTGATCGGCGGACTGGCCTTCGGCTTCGGCATGGCGCTGGTCGGGACCTGCGGCTTTGGCGCGCTGGTGCGGGCCGGCGGCGGCAGCCTGCGCTCCGTGGTCGTGCTGCTTGTGCTCGGCCTTTCCGCACTGGCAGCGCAGAAGGGGCTGATCGCCCAGCTTCGCGTGGAAATCGTCGATAACCTGGCGATCGACCTGGCGCCGGTGAAAAGCCAGTCACTCGGCGACATCGCGTCCCATTTTGCCGGGGCGGACCTGTCCATCGCCGTGGCCGTCGCGGTGGCCACGCTCATGCTCGCCTGGGCCTTCCGGGATGCCGCCTTCCGGCGCAGCCGCGGACGGATCCTGACCGGCATCGTGCTCGGCCTCGCCGTCGCCTTCGGCTGGTGGGCCACCTCGACGGCCGCTCACCACGCCTTCCAGCCGGTCCAGATCGAGGCGGCGTCCTTCGTCGTCCCGGTCGGCGACACCATCATGCACTTTGCCACGTTCACCGGCGTCGTGCCGGATTACGGCGTGGGGCTGATGATCGGCGTTGTTCTCGGCGCCGCATTGTGTGCCTGGTGGGCCGACGACATGCGCTGGGAAGCCTGCGACGACGCGCGCGAACTGTCCCGCCACATGGCCGGCGGCTTCCTGATGGGCACCGGGGGCGTCTTCGCCATGGGATGCACGATCGGCCAGGGCGTGAGCGCCGTATCGACGCTGGCCCTTTCCGCGCCCGTCGTCATGATCTCGATCGCGCTTGGCGCGCGGATGGGGCTCGCCTGGATGCTGGAGGGATCCATCGCGGCGGCCTTCCGCCGGACCGGCCACGACCCGGCGGAATAGAATTCCGTCCGGACCTGTCGATCCGGCTGCCGCCCAAGGCCCTTCCCGAGCCTTTTTCCGCCGGAGATGACGTCCGCTCCTGCCGGCGTCAGCCGGCCGCGAACCGGTAAGCCGTTCCGTCCTTTTCCACGCGGCCCTTGCCCGGATGCGGCAGGTGGTAGCCGACCACATGGGCCTTGTCGGAGGCGAGCCGGTCGATCAGCGCCGTGCGGGTCTCGATGCCTTTCTGCGGGTCCTGATCGCTTCCATAGGGCCATTCGGGATGGGCAAAGGAAATGACGGAACTGCTGATCGCGTCGCCGATGACGAGCAACTGTTCCGATCCGCCGTGCAGCATGTAAGACAGGTGGCCGGGCGTGTGGCCGGAGGTGTCGATGGCCTCGACCCCGGGAACGACCTCGGCGCCCGGATTGATCAGGTTGATCCGGTCCTCGAGTACCGCGAGGCGGCTCTGCGCACCGACCACGAAGGTCTTGCGCTCTTCCGGCATGGCCGCGAGCGTGTCATCGGCGCGCCAGAAATCCCATTCGGCCTGGCCGATGTAGTAATTCGCTTCCGGGAAGATCATCTCGTCGAAATCGTCGACCAGACCCCACAGGTGATCGGGGTGGGCATGGGTGAAGACGACGTCCGTCACCTCGGAGGGATCGATGCCGGTTTCCTCCAGGTTCGCCAGGAGCTTGCCAGCCGTCGGCATGAAATTCGACCCGGAGCCGACATCGAAGACCACCAGGCGGTCGCCCGACCTTAAGAAGGTGACGTTGCAATCAGGTGTCACGGCATCGGTCGCCATGCCATTGGCCTTCAGCAGCGCGTCGAGTTCGTCTTTCGGCACGTCGGGCGCGATGAATGACAGGGGCAGCGTCAGCGTGCCGTCAGAGACGATGGTGACCTCGGCGTCGCCCAGGGCAACGTTCCCGACGGCGCGCGCCGGACGGGCCGATAGGCCGAAGGCCAAGGCCGCCAGGCCGCTGCTTCCCAGCATCAGCATCTGGCGTCGGGTCAGGCGGAAATGGTCCGCGATGGCATCTGCGTCACGACGCATGGTTTCCTCCATGGAGCTTTTTCTTGTCGGGCCAAAAGAGCACGTTCAAAGGAAATATTCAATTGTTTGAATTTGTTTTCATGACGATCGACCCTTCATGATCCGTGAATGACGATTGACCCACGGTCAGATTTCCAACATACTCGGTAGTATGTCAGGAAAAGGGAGGAACCCGGAATGAAGTTCGCACGCGTCAACGGCGTGGCGATCCATTACGACGACACGGGCGAAGGCGACCTGCCGTGCCTGGTCTTCGCCAATTCGCTGGGAACCGATTTCCGCATCTGGGATGCGGTGGCAAGCGAACTCGCCGGGCGGGTGCGCGTCATCCGCTATGACAAGCGCGGCCACGGCCTGTCGGAGGCGACCGCCGCGCCCTATGCCATGGACGACCACGTGGCCGACCTCATGGCCCTGCTCGGCCATCTTCGCGTGGAGAAGACCCATGTCTGCGGGCTCTCCGTCGGCGGCATGATCGCCCAGGGCATCGCGGCGGCCCGGCCCGCCCTCGTCGGCCGGCTGGTGCTGATCGGCACGGCGCCGAAGATCGGCGACGAGGCCGGCTGGAACCAGCGCATCGAGGCCGTGAGCGCGAACGGCATCGGCCCGCTTGCCGACGGCGTGATGGAGAAGTGGTTCACCGCCGATTTCCGGCGCGACGACAATCCGCTGTTTGCCGGCATGAAGGCCATGCTGACCCGCTCGCCGGTGGAAGGCTACGTCGGCACCTGCGCGGCCTTGCGCGATTGCGACCTGACCGCGTCCAGCGCGGCGCTCGACCTGCCCGTTCTCGCCCTGGTCGGCGCGGAGGACGGTTCCACACCGCCGTCGCTCGTCAAGGCGATGGCACACAGGATCCCGGGCGCGCGGTTCGAGACCATTCCCGGCGCCGGACACATTCCCTGCGTCGAGCAGCCGGAGGCCACGGCCCGGCTGATCCAGGATTTCCTTTCAGAACCCGGCGGCGCCTGACCGCCCGCACCAACATTCTTTGCTTTCGGAGGCCCCATGAACGATATCGTCACCGTCACGCGCGACAATGAGATCGCCGTCGTCATCATCGACAACCCGCCCGTCAACGCGCTCAGCCACGCCATGCGCGCGCCGCTGAACGAGGCGCTGATCGCATTGCGCGACGACGACAGCGTGAAGGGCGTGGTGGTGACCTGCGCGGGCCGTACCTTCGTGGCCGGCGCCGACATTTCGGAATTTGGCGGCCCCCGGCTGGAGCCGAGCCTGCTGACGCTGATCGCGACGCTGGAGAGCTTCTCGACCAAGCCGACGGTCGCCGCCATCCACGGCACGGCGCTCGGCGGCGGCCTGGAACTGGCGCTCGGCTGCCGCTACCGGGTTGCCGTGCCCTCGGCCATGTGCGGCCTTCCGGAAGTGAAGCTCGGCCTCATTCCCGGTGCGGGCGGCACGCAGCGGCTGCCGCGTGTCATCGGTCCGGAGAAGGCGCTGCAGGCCATTGTCGCCGGGCGCTTCATGCCGGCGAAGGAATGCCTGGCGGACGGGCTGGTCGATGCGATCGTGGAGGGCGAGGACCTTGTGGCCGGCGCCGTGGACTTCCTGCGCAAGGCCATTGCCGATGGCAAGCACACGCCGCTGCCGCGCGACCGGGAAGACAGGATCACCACGGCCCGGGCCGACATTTCCGCCTTCGACGCGCTTGTGAAGGACATGACGAAGAAGGCGCGCGGGCTGGAAGCGCCGCATGCCTGTGCGCAGTCGGTGCGCAATGCCATCACCATGCCCTTCGAGGAAGGCTACGCTGAAGAACTGCGGATCTTCCTGAAGCTGCTGAATTCCGACCAGTCGCGCGCCCAGCGTCACCTGTTCTTCGCCGAGCGAGAGGCGGGCAAGGTGGCCGGCGTGACGAAGGACGTGAAGCCGCGCGAAGTCAAGAAGGCCGGCGTCATCGGCGCGGGCACGATGGGCGGCGGCATCGCCATGTCGCTGGTCAACGGCGGCATCCCGGTGACCATCCTGGAAATGGCGCAGGAGCCGCTGGACAAGGGGCTGGAGCGCATCCGCAACAATTACGAGATTTCCGCCAAGCGCGGCTCGATGAAGGCGGAAGACGTGGACAAGCGCATGGCACTGTTCACGCCCACGACCTCCTATGACGACCTGGCCGATTGCGACATCATCATCGAGGCCGTGTTCGAGGAAATGGGCGTCAAGGAACAGGTGTTCAAGACGCTCGACCGGATCGCCAAGCCGGGCGCCATCCTGGCCTCCAACACGTCCTACCTCGACGTCAACGCGATTGCCGCCTTCACCAATCGGCCGCAGGACGTGATCGGCATGCATTTCTTCTCGCCGGCGAACGTCATGAAGCTGCTGGAGATCGTGCGCGGCGACAAGACCGCGCCGGACGTCCTGGCCACGGCGATGGCCGTGGGCAAGAAGGCAAAGAAGGTGCCGGTGGTCGTCGGCGTCTGCCACGGCTTCGTCGGCAACCGCATGCTGGCTGCGCGCTCGGCGCAGTCGGAGGCGCTGCTGCTGGAAGGCGCCCTGCCGGAGACAGTCGACAAGGCGTTCCGCGATTTCGGCTGGCCGATGGGACCGTTCCAGATGGGCGACCTGGCCGGCAACGACATCGGCTGGCGCACGCGCAAGTCGCTCGGCAAGACCGCGGCGCTCGCCGACCCGCTGTGCGAGGCCGGCCGCTACGGCCAGAAGACGGGCGCGGGCTGGTACCGCTACGAGGACGGGCGCACGCCGATCCCCGATGCCTGGGTCGAAAAGCTGATCCTCGACACCGCGGCTTCCAAGGGCATCAACCGGCGCGACATCTCCGACGAGGAGATCATCGAGCGGACGATCTACCCGATGATCAACGAGGGCGCGAAGATCCTCGACGAGGGCATCGCGCAGCGGGCCTCCGACATCGATGTCGTCTGGATCTACGGCTACGGCTTCCCGATCGGCAAGGGCGGCCCGATGCACTGGGCCGAGACGTTGGGACTCGCGACGATCGTCGAGCGCCTTGACCACTGGCACGGCCGCACGGGCGCGGCGGTGTTCGAGGTCTCGCCCCTGCTGCGCCGCCTGGCAAGCGAGGGCAAGCGCTTCAAGGACGCCTCATGACCGCCCTGCCCGCTCCGCCAGCCGGTGGCTGGCCATGGGAAAAGGTCTATCCGGGGGGCCACCTCCCGGATCCGGCCACGCTGGCGCTGTTTCCCATCCAGGCGATCCTGGAAGACGGCGCGCGCGACCATGGCGGGCGGACGGCGCTGGACTTCCGCGGGCGGGCGATCACCTATGGCGACCTGGACCGGATGGCCGGCGAAGCTGCCGCCGGATTTGCGCGAGCCGGCATTTCGCGGGGCGACCGCGTTGCCCTGCTCCTGCCCAACACGCCTGCCCATCCGGTGACATTCTTCGCGCTGATGAAGATCGGCGCCGTCGTCGTGCACCTGTCGCCGCTCGATGCGCCGGTGGTGCTGGCGCACAAGCTGGCGGATTCGGGCGCACGGCTCTTGGTGACGACCAATTTCGGCAAGCTGGGCGCCGGTGCGGCCCTGCTGGCGGACAAGGGCCTGGTGGACCGGGTTGTCGTGTTCGACGACGCGGCCTGGGGCGCCAGCGAGGACACCGGGCCGATGCCCGAGGGGTCGGCCATCACCCGCCACGACGACTTCGTGGCCGGGGCGGGCGCCCCGCCCTCCGTGACCACGGACATCGATGACCTCGCGCTGCTGCAATACACCGGCGGCACCACGGGCATGCCCAAGGCAGCCATGCTGACCCACCGCAACATTTCCGGGGCGGTGTCGTCCTACACGGCCTGGTACGACATCTGGGGCTTGGTCAAGCCGGATGGCGAAAAGGTGCTGGTCTACCTGCCGCTGTTTCATATCTACGGTCTTTCGGCGGTGCTGCTGCGCAGCCTGAAGGGCGGCAACGAATGCCTGCTGCGCACGCGCTTCGACCCCGCCGCGGCACTGGACGAGATCGAGGCCGGCGCCAACGTGCTGCCGGGCGTGCCGACCATGTGGATCGCGATGACGCAGACGCCGGGCTTCGAGAAACGCGACCTGTCGGCGCTGACGCTGGCGGCGTCCGGCGGAGCGCCCATGCCCGTGGAGGTCGCGCGCCGGTTCACCGGCAAGACCGGGCTGGAACTGCTCGGCGGCTGGGGCATGAGCGAGACCTCGCCGGCCGGCACCAACCTGCCACGTGGCTGGCCGCAGAAGGCCGGCACGATCGGCATCCCGCTGCCGGGCTGTTTCCTGCGCATCGTCGACCTGGCGGAGCCGTCACGCGAACTGGCGCAAGGGGAAACCGGCGAACTGGCGATCCGCGGCAACAACGTGACGTCGGGTTACTGGAACCGGCCGGAAGAAACAGCGGCGAGCTTCGCCGACGGCTGGTTCCTGACCGGCGACATCGGCTTCATGGACGAGGACGGTTTCTTCACCATCGTCGACCGCAAGAAGGACATGATCATCTCGGGCGGCTTTAACGTCTATCCGCAGATGATCGAACAGGCGATCTACACGCACCCGGACGTGGAAGAGGCGCTGGTGATCGGCGTGCCCGACGGCTATCGCGGCGAGAGCGCCAAGGCCTTCGTCAAGCTGCGCGACGGTGCACCGGACCTGACGCTTGAGGCGCTGCAGGCCTATCTCAAGGAGCGGCTCGGACCACACGAAATGCCGCGCGCGCTCGCCATTCGCGATGCCCTGCCGCGAACGCCCGTCGGCAAGCTTTCCAAGATTGATCTCAAACGCGAGGCGGCCGAAGAAGCTCGCGCCGCCGCCAACGACCCCAAGGGAGACTGACATGGTTGACGCCGTCATCGTATCCACCGCCCGCACGCCGATCGGCAAGGCCTATCGCGGCGGCCTGAACAACACGCCCGGCGCCACGCTGGGCGGCCACGCCATCCGCCACGCGCTCGAACGCTCCGGCCTGGAAGGCGGGCAGATCGAGGACGTCATCATGGGTTGCGCCATGCAGGAGGGCGCGACTGGCCTGAACGTGGCGCGGCGCGCGCTGCTGACCGCGGGCCTGCCGGTGACGGCGGCCGGAACGACCATCGACCGGCAGTGCTCGTCGGGCCTCCAGTCGATGGCGCTGCTGGCCAATGCCATCCGCAACGACGGCGTGGAAGCAGGCATTGCCGGCGGTCTGGAATCGATCAGCCTCGTCCAGAACGACAAACGCAACACCTACATGCTCAAGGACGAGAACCTGATGGCGATCAAGCCGGAGGTCTACCTGCCGATGATCGACACGGCGGAAATCGTCGGCAAGCGCTACGGCATCTCGCGCGAGCAGATGGACGAGTACGGGCTGGAGAGCCAGCGCCGCACCGCCGCCGCCCGCGAGGCCGGCCGGTTCGACGCCGAGATCGCGCCGATCAAGGCGACGATGGCCGTGATCGACAAGGCGACCAAGGAAGTCAGCCACCAGGACGTGGAGATCACCCACGACGAGGGACCGCGTCCGGGCACGACGGCGGAAGGCCTGGCAGGGCTGAAGCCGGTCTACGAAGGCGGCACGATCACGGCGGGCAATGCCTCGCAGCTTTCCGACGGCGCCTCGGCCAACGTGATGGTGTCATCGAAGTTCGCCGAGCAGAAGGGCCTGGAGCCGCTCGGCATCCTGCGCGGCTTCAACGTGGCCGGCTGCGAGCCCGACGAAATGGGCATCGGCCCGGTCTTCGCCGTGCCGCGGCTGCTTCAGCGCCACGGCCTGACCGTGGACGACATCGGCCTGTGGGAACTGAACGAGGCCTTCGCGGTGCAGGTGATCTATTGCCGCGACAAGCTCGGCATCGACCCGGAGAAGCTCAACGTCGACGGCGGTGCCATTTCCGTCGGCCATCCCTACGGCATGAGCGGTTCGCGGCTTTCCGGCCATGCCCTGATCGAGGGCAAACGGCGCGGCGTCAAGTATGCCGTCGTTACCATGTGCATCGGCGGCGGCATGGGAGCCGCCGGCCTGTTCGAGATCGTTTGAGGAGAGACCGCGATGGATCTTCGCTTCACCGACGAGGAAAATGCCTTTCGCGAGGAGGTGCGCGCCTTCTTCCGCGAAGCCCTGCCCAAGGACATCTACGACGCCATGATCCATGGCGAGTATCCGGACAAGGACGGGCTGGTGCGCTGGACGCGCATCCTGAACGAGAAGGGCTGGGCGGTCCCGCACTGGCCGGAGGAATGGGGCGGCACCGGCTGGGACCCGATGAAGCAGTACATCTTCTTGGAAGAACTGCAGAAATTCCCCTGCCCTGCGCCTCTTGCCTTCGGCGTCAACATGGTCGGCCCGGTGATCTACACCTTCGGCAGCGAGGAGCAGAAGAAGCACTACCTGCCACGTATCGCCAATCTCGACGACTGGTGGTGCCAGGGCTTCTCGGAACCGGGCGCGGGCTCCGACCTCGCCTCGCTGAAGACGCGGGCGGTGCGCGAGGGCGACCATTACATCGTCAACGGCCAGAAGACATGGACGACGCTGGCGCAATATGCCGACTGGATCTTCTGCCTGGTGCGCACCGACACGCAGGCCAAGAAGCAGGAGGGCATTTCCTTCCTGCTGATCGACATGAAGACGCCGGGCATCGAGGTGCGCCCGATCATCACCATCGACGGCGGCCGCGAGATCAACGAGGTCTTCTTCACCGACGTGAAGGTGCCGGTGGAGAACCTCGTCGGCCAGGAGAACAAGGGCTGGGACTATGCCAAGTTCCTGCTCGGTAACGAGCGCACCAACATCGCCCGTATCGGCATGTCGAAGCAGCGTATCGCCCGCATCCGCGAACTGGCGGCCAAGGAAATGTCGGGCGGACGGCCGCTGATCGAGAACCCGCGCTTCATGGAGAAGCTGGTCTCGGTGGAAATCGACCTCAAGGCGCTGGAGATGACGCAGCTACGGGTGGTCTCCGCCGATGCCAAGCGCGGCAATACCGGCAAGCCTGACCCGGCCTCCTCGATCCTCAAGATCAAGGGCTCGCAGATCCAGCAGGCGACCACGCACCTGCTGATGGAAGTGATGGGACCCTATGCCATGCCGTTCCAGCATGACACCGGCCAGGGCTGGAACGAGCCGCCGATCGGCCCGGACTACGCGGCCCATGCCGCGCCGTCCTATTTCAACAACCGCAAGGTTTCGATCTACGGCGGATCCAACGAGATCCAGAAGAACATCATCGCCAAGGCGGTGCTCGGGCTTTGAGACCCTGACAGGACACGGACAAATGGACTTTGACCTGAGTGAAGTACAATCCATGCTCAAGGACGGGCTCGACCGGATGCTCGCCAACGAGTACGGGTTCGAGAGCCGCAATGCCTACATGGCCGAGCCGGAAGGCTACAGCCAGGCGATGTGGAACCGCTATGCCGAGATGGGCCTGATGATGCTGCCGTTCGCCGAAGAGGACGGCGGGCTCGGCGGCGATGCCGAGGACATCATGCTGGTGATGGAGAGCTTCGGCCGCGCGCTGGTGCTGGAGCCCTGGTTCGCCACGGTGGTGCTGGGCGGCGGTTTCGTGCGCGAAGGCGGCAATGACGCGCAGCGCGGGGAGCTGGTGCCGGCGATCGCGGACGGATCGCTGAAGCTGGCCTTTGCCCACAGCGAGCGCCACGCCCGCTACGATCTCGCACATGTGGAGACCACGGCGGAGAAAAAGGGCGACAGCTACGTGCTCAACGGCGCCAAGAGCCTTGTGCTCAACGGCGACACGGCGGACAAGATCTTCGTTTCGGCCCGTATTTCGGGCGATGTACGCGACGAGGCCGGCCTGTGCGTCTTCCTCGTCGATGCCGATGCGGCCGGGCTGACGCGGCGCGGCTACCGCCTGCAGGACGGCTCCAGGGCCGCCGAGGTGACGCTGGAAAACGTCTCGGTGGACTCGTCACGCCTGTTCGGGCCGGAGGGCGGCGCCTATCCGCTGATCGCCAAGGTGGTCGACCAGGCCGTCGCGGCGCTCTGCGCCGAGGCGGTGGGCAACATGGAAGCGATGGAAAAGCTGACTGTCGAGTACCTGAAGACGCGCAAGCAGTTCGGCGTCGAGATCGGCAAGTTCCAGGTGCTGCAGCACGCGGCGGTGGACATGTTCATCGCGCTCGAACAGGGCCGCTCGATCACCATGTATGCCACGATGATGGCCGACAGCGACGATGCGGACGAGCGCGGGCGCGCCGTGTCTGCCGCCAAGGTGGAGATCGGTCGCGGCGGCCGGCTGGCCGGCGAGAACGCCATCCAGCTCCACGGCGGCGTCGGGATGACGATGGAATATGCGATCGGCCACTATTTCAAGCGGATCACGATGATCGACATCCTGTTCGGCGATACCGATCATCACCTGTCAAAACTGTCCGGTGCCGGCGGACTGTTCGAGGCCGCCTGACAGGCCGGCCTTTCGTCCTTGCGAGGCCGCCGTGGTTTCAGATCGCGGCGGCTTCGGCGTTCTGGCCCGCCTTGCGCGGCGCGCAATAGATATCGTAGAGCGTTTCCAGAACGCGGCAGACCTTGTCGGAGGCGACCGAGTAGTAGATGGTCCGGCCGTCGCGACGGGTGGAGACCAGCTTGAGGGCCCTGAGCTTGGACAATTGCTGCGACAGGGCCGACTGGGTCATGCCGACAGCATCGGCCAGCGGCTGAACAGCCATCTCGCCATTCATGAGGTGGCAGAGAATCATCAGGCGGTTGGAATTCGCCATCACGGCCAGAAGACTGGCGGCGTCTTCCGCCGACTTGCCGATTTCATCGATATCCATCTGTGCCTGCAGACCCTTTTCCGGTGTCGAGATCATCGCTAACATCTTTTATCTTGCATATATGAACACTTTCACATATATAGCAAACACAACGGTGGAAAACAAGCCGCATGTCGAAAAGACAAATCCAAGGGAGCGGAACATGGTAACGGATTTTACGCCATTTCAATCACTTGCGGGGGGCGTGCTGATCGGCCTGTCGGCGGTGATGCTGATGGCTTTCAACGGCAGGATCGCCGGAATGACGGGCATTGTCGGCGGCATTCTTCCGCCGTATACCGCCGGTAACGGCTGGCGCATCGCCTTTCTGATCGGAGCGGTCGCCGGACCCATGCTCTACGTCCTGGCGGGCGGAATTGTTCCCTTCGCAGTTCCGGTGACCCTTCCGGCGATGATCGTCGGCGGGTTCATCGTCGGCGTGGGCGTGACTTACGGGTCGGGCTGCACCTCGGGCCACGGCGTCTGCGGCATGGCGCGGTTTTCGCCACGGTCCATCCTGGCCACCATCACCTTCATGATCACGACGGGCCTTACCGTCTACGTCATGCGCCACGTGATCGGAGCCTGACGCCATGAAATCCTTCCTCTCCGCCCTTGCGGCCGGCATCGTGTTCGGGATCGGCATCGCCATGTCCGGCATGGCCAACCCGGCCAAGGTGGTCAACTTCTTCGACATCGCCGGGGCCTGGGACCCGAGCCTGATCTTCGTGATGGGCGGCGCCCTGATCCCCACGGCCATCGGCTACCGCATCCTGTTCGGCGCCATGGCCAAGCCGGTCTACGCGCCGAAGTTCTTCGTGCCGACAAGCCGGACCATCGACGCCAAGCTGATCGGCGGATCGGCCGCCTTCGGCGTCGGCTGGGGGATCGCCGGCTTCTGTCCGGGTGGCGCCATTCCGGCGCTCGGGATCGGATTCGGCCCCACCGCCGTTTTCCTTCTGGCCATGATGGCCGGCATCGCTGCCGCGCGCATGGCGCTTCACCGCTCACTCAGGCTGAAGGCCGCGTGAGCCCAAGAGAATTCAAAGCGAGGAGTGTCACCATGTCCCTGCCTTTCGTCCCAGACATGTCCCTGAAGCCCGAGGTCACCGCGTTTTTCGACGAACCGACCAACACGATCTCCTATGTCGTGAAGGACCCGGCCTCGACTGCCTGCGCGGTCATCGATTCGGTGATGGACATCGATTACGCCGCCGGCCGCATCAGCTACGACGGCGCCGACCGGATCATCGAGCACATCCGCTCCAACGGGCTCGACCTGCAGTGGATCATCGAGACCCATGTCCATGCCGACCACCTGTCGGCCGCGCCCTATATCCAGGGCAAGCTCGGCGGCAAGCTGGGAATCGGCGAGAACATCAGGATCGTGCAGGACACGTTCGGCAAGATCTTCAATGAAGGCACCGAGTTCCAGCGCGACGGATCGCAGTTCGACCGGCTGTTCAAGGATGGCGACAGCTACCAGATCGGCACCATGACCGCGCACGCCATGCACACGCCCGGCCATACGCCGGCCTGCATGACGCACGTGATCGGCAACGCCGCCTTCGTTGGCGACACGCTGTTCATGCCCGACGGCGGCTCGGCCCGGGCCGACTTCCCCGGCGGGGACGCGCGCACGCTTTACCGCTCGATCCACCGCGTGCTGGAACTGCCCGGCGAGACGCGGCTGTTCATGTGCCACGACTACGGCCCGAACGGACGCGACATCCAGTGGGAGACCACCGTCGAGGCGGAACGCGAACACAACATCCACGTGCGGGACGGCATTTCGGAAGACGAGTTCGTCGCCATGCGCGAGACGCGCGATGCAACGCTGGACATGCCCAAGCTCATCATTCCCTCGCTGCAGGTGAATATGCGCGCGGGCCAGTTGCCTCCGAAAGACGAAAGCGGCAAGACGTTCCTCAAGGTCCCGGTCAACGGGCTCTGATACCGTCAACCGCCGGGCCGGCCGTTTCAAGACAAGGCCGGCCCCTGCATCACGAGGGATAAAACGCATGGAAATCCGCCAGATCACCGAAGACTTCGCCGTCGCGCCGCAGATCAGCCCGGACCACGTCAAGCCGATCGCCGACGCGGGCTTCAAGAGCCTGGTCTGCAACCGGCCGGACACCGAGGACGGCGCGATTGACCATGCGCTGATCGAGGCCGCCGCGAAGGAAGCCGGCGTGGAATTCCGCTTCATCCCGGTGGTCTCCGGCGCGATCACGCCGGACAACGTCAGCGACATGACGGCGGCCATCGACACCTTGCCGCGCCCGATGCTGGCCTACTGCCGCAGCGGCGCGCGGTGCGCGAACCTGTTCATGCTCGTCGAGCAGATGCGGGGCTGAACCAGCCGGACCGGGCTCCCCCGGCCGGCCGGTCGCGTCACCCTGCCCGCCGCCATGCGGCGGGCGGGCTGGCGCCGACCATAACCAGGGGGCGCGCTCGACGCGCGAACACAGTATGAATGGTACCTTGAAGGCCGTAAGCGGCCGGCTCCGGCGGGTCATGCCGGTCTTCGACTGGGGACGCGAATACAATCGCGATGTCGCGCTGAACGACTTCGTCGCCGCGATCATCGTGACGATCATGCTGATCCCGCAATCGCTGGCCTATGCGCTGCTGGCCGGCCTGCCGCCGGAAATGGGCCTTTACGCCTCCATCCTGCCGCTCGTCGCCTACGCGCTCTTCGGCACAAGCCGGGCGCTCGCCGTCGGGCCCGTCGCCGTCGTCTCGCTGATGACCGCGACGGCGGTCGGCAACATCGCCCAGACCGGTTCGCCCGAATACATGGCCGCCGCGATCACGCTGGCCTTCCTGTCAGGGCTTTTTCTGCTGGGTCTCGGCGTCTTCCGGCTCGGCTTCCTGGCCAATTTCCTGTCGCACCCGGTGATCGCCGGTTTCATCACGGCATCCGGCATCATCATCGCGGCCAGCCAGCTGAAACATATTCTCGGCGTCAAGGCGGGGGGCCACAATCTCTACGAACTGGTGGTCTCCCTCATCTCGCACATCCCGAACACGAACCCGATCACGCTGGTGATCGGCGTGGCATCCACCGCCTTCCTGTTCTGGGTCCGCAAGGGGCTGAAGCCGCTGCTGCTGTCGCGCGGCTTCGGACCAAAGACCGCCGACATCCTGTCCAAGGCCGGTCCGGTTGCCGCGGTGGCGGTGACGACCCTCGTCGCCTTCGTCTTCGGCCTGGGCGACAAGGGCGTCAAGCTCGTCGGCGACGTGCCGCAGGGCCTGCCGCCCCTGACCATCCCGTCCTTTTCGCCGGACCTGTGGGCGGGCCTGATCGGCTCGGCGGTGCTGATCTCGATCATCGGCTTCGTGGAATCGGTCTCGGTGGCGCAGACGCTGGCCGCCAAGAAGCGGCAGCGGATCAACCCCGACCAGGAACTGATCGGCCTCGGTGCGGCCAACGTCGCGTCGGGCATCACCGGCGGCTACCCGGTGACGGGCGGGTTTGCCCGCTCCGTGGTCAATTTCGACGCCGGGGCGGAAACGCCGGCCGCCGGCGCGATGACGGCGGTGGGCCTGGCCATCGCGACCATCGTGCTCACGCCGCTCCTCGCCTTCCTGCCGCAGGCCACGCTGGCCGCGACCATCATCGTGGCGGTGCTGTCGCTGGTCGATTTCTCGATCCTGAAAAAAACCTGGACCTATTCGAAGGCCGATTTCATCGCCGTGGCCGCGACCATTTTCGTCACGCTGTTCCTCGGCGTCGAACTGGGCGTCTCCGCCGGCGTCGCCCTCTCCGTCCTGATTCACCTCTACAATTCCTCCAAGCCGCACATGGCGGTGGTCGGCCAGGTCGCCGGCACGGAGCATTTCCGCAACGTGCAGCGCCATGATGTGATCACGGACCCGGCGATCCTGACGCTGCGGGTCGATGAGAGCCTCTACTTCGCCAACGCGCGCTACCTAGAAGACCAGGTCTACGACATGGTCGCCAAGCGCCCGGAATTGAAGCACGTGATCCTGATGTGCCCCGCCGTCAACGCGATCGACATGAGCGCGCTGGAATCCATCGAGGCGATCAACGAACGGCTGAAGACGCTGGGCGTGAAATTCCACATGTCGGAGGTCAAGGGCCCGGTAATGGACCGGCTGAAGCGCTCGGATTTCTTCCATCACATGACCGGGAACGTCTTCCTGACCCAGTACCAGGCCGTGCGCGACCTGGGCGGGCGGCTGGAAGGTCCCGCCAGGCCAGGGCTGCCGGCCGCGGCGCAATAGGCCCGTAACGACAACGCGGCGCCTGCCGGCAGGTGCCATTCAAACGAAAACCGCCGGCGGTGCATCACGCACCGCCGGCGGTTTTTTCCTGTCCGGTCCGTGCCGGCGCAAGCCGGGCGGTTTCCCTGCCCGGCGGCTTGCGCCGAAAGGGCCTAGTAGAGCAGCCGCATCAGCCCCAGCGTGATCGACGGGAACATGACCAGGATGGCTGTGCGCACCAGGTCCGAGGTCACGAACGGAAGCACGCCGCGGTAGGTCGACGCGATGGGCGTATCCTTGGCCATCGAGTTGATGACGAAAAGGTTCATGCCCACTGGTGGCGTTATCAGCCCCACCTCCACGACGATCAGGACCAGGATGCCGAACCAGATGGCGAATTCCTCCGGGGTCAGGCCGTATTCGAGACCGGACACGATGGGGAAGAAGATCGGGATCGTCAGCAGGATCATGGACAGCGAATCCATGACGCATCCGAGGACAAGGTAGACCAGCAGGATGAAGACGAGCACCACCCACGGATTGAAGCCCTGGGTAACGACCCATTCGGCGACTTCCTGCGGCACCTGCGACAACGCCAGGAAGCCGTTGTAGATGGAGGCGCCGAAGACGATGAAAAAGATCATCGCGGAGGCGGATGCCGTGGCCAGGATCGATTCCATGAGCGTTCGGCGGGTCAGGCCACCGTTGATGAAGGCGATGATCCCGGTGCCGGCCGCACCGACGGCGGCGCCCTCGGTCGGGGTGAACCAGCCCATGTAGATGCCGCCGACGACGAGCAGGAACACGATGAGCACCGGCCAGACGTCGAACAGCGCCCGGAAGCGTTCCGAATAGGGGGCGCGTTCCCGCGTTCCGGCGGACTTCGGGTAGATGCGGACGTAGATCGAGATGGCGATCATGTAGCCGATGGCTGCCAGGATGCCGGGAATGAAGGCCGCGACGAAAAGCTTGGCGATATTCTGCTCGGTCAGGATGGCATAGATGACCAGGACGACCGATGGCGGGATGAGGATGCCCAGCGTGCCGCCCGCGGCCAGCGTGCCGGTGGCCAGCGCGCCGGAATAGCCGTAGCGGCGCAATTCCGGCAGGGCGACCTGGCTCATGGTCGCGGCCGTTGCCAGGGAAGATCCGCAGATCGCGCCGAAACCGGCACAGGCGCCGACGGCCGCCATGGCGACACCGCCGCGCCGGTGCCCCAGCCAGGTCTCTGCCGCCTTGAACAGCGATTGCGACATGCCGCCCAGCGTGGCGAACTGGCCCATCAGGAAGAACAGCGGGACGATCGACAGGGAATAGCTGGAGAAGGTCGAGTAGGTCTCGTTCTTCATCTTCGACATGATCGGCAGCCAGTTGAAGTCACTGACCATCCAGGACCCGACCATTCCGACCACGAGCATGGACAGGCCGATGGGAAGACGCAGAAAGATGAGAAGGAGCAGGACCGGGAAGGACCAGATACCGATTTCCAAGTGGGTCAATGGTGCACTCCCAGGCCGGGACCAAATTCCGATTTTCCGGTCACCACCTCACGCAGGCGGACAAAGATCATCCAGGCCGCAATGATGCAGCCGATGGCTGCGGCCGCGAGGCTGGCGGCATAGGCCCACCAGACCGGGAACTGCAGGATGAAGGTGGTCTCGTGGTAGCGGATCTTGTCGAACATGCCGTCCTTGAGCTTCCACGTGATGACCACCACGATGATGCCCATGACGATTTCGGCGATCAGGTCGATCCAGCGGTTCGTCCGTTCCGAAAGGAAGCTGGTGAAGAGATCGACGTTGGCATGGCCGCGGTTCAATTGGCACCAGGGCAGGAAGGCGAAAATGGCGAAAGCCATGCCTGCCTCGACAAGCTCGAAATCGCCGGGCACGGGTCCGAGACCGAGCGATATGAGGGCCCGGCCCGCAATCGAAATGCAGGTGATGATCGTCAGCGCGACCAGCACGAGACCGCCCAACAGTGCCAGCAAGCGTGCCAGCCATTCAATGGCGCGTGCCATTGCCGTGCCTCCCCTTGTTCATGGCAGCGGCCGGTTTGCCCGTGTCCGCCGCCGGATCAGCGGCAGCAATGCGGCATGGCCGCCTGTCCCGCCAATTGAAAAGGGCCACCTGCCATTCGCTTTGCGTATAGCAGGTGGTCCCGCGTTCACTGGTTGCCGGTGTACTTGGCGATGAGC
Organism: Zhengella mangrovi; assembly: GCF_002727065.1. GTDB lineage: Bacteria > Pseudomonadota > Alphaproteobacteria > Rhizobiales > Rhizobiaceae > Zhengella > Zhengella mangrovi. The sequence continues at coordinate 42,048 of NZ_PDVP01000009.1, forward strand.
GCCTGGGCCTCGGCGATCATCGCCTTGCCGTCGATCCCCTTGGCATCCATGTCGGCAGCCCACTTGTCATAGACCGGCCGGGCGGCCGCCTTCCACTTCTCGCTGTCCTCGGGAGAAATGGTGATGATGTTGTTGCCCGCCTTCACGGCCAGTTCGCGGGCCGGGCCATCGGCACCGGCCATGGTCTTGCCGGCGAAGGCGGAAAACTCCAGGCCCGAATTGGCATCAATGGCCTTGCGGATATCGTCGGGCAGGCTTTCGTACTTGGCCTTGTTCATGGCCAGCGTGAAGGTGACGGTGTAGAAGGCGTAGCCGTCGGCGAACTCGGTGTGATTGTGCACCAGTTCCGGAACCTTCAGCGAGGTCGTGACCTCCCACGGGATGACCGCGCCATCGATGACACCCTTCGACAGGGCCTCGGGAATGGCGGTGACCGGCATGCCGATGGCGGCGGCGCCAAGCTGCTCGAGCAACTGGGTTGCCACGCGGCTCGGCGCGCGGAACTTCATGCCCTTGAGGTCATCCATCGTGTTGACCGGCTTGTTGGTGTGCATGACGCCGGGACCATGGACCCAGGTGCCGATGATGTGGACATCCCTGAAGTCGGTGTCCTTCATCTCCTTCTCGAAGAGGTCCCAATAGGCCTTCGAGACGGCTTCCGCATTGGTCATCATGAACGGCAGCTCGAAGACTTCCGAGCGCGGGAAGCGGCCCGGCGTGAAGCCGTTGACCGTCCAGGCCAGGTCGACAACGCCATCGGTGACCTGGTCGATCAGTTCCGGCGGCTTGCCACCGAGCTGCATCGACGGATAGTGCTCGATCTTGACCTTGCCGCCGGCAGCTTCCTCGACGCGGCGGATCCACTCGTCGAGCACCAGCTTCGGCACGTTGGCCTGGGCGGGCAGGAACTGGTGCAGCTTGAGGGTGACTTCCTGCGCCCAGGCGCTTCCGGCAGTGGCCAGGGCAGAAGCCCCCAGCAGTGCGGCAGCGGCCAGCGTCTTGAACAATCGTCTGGTCATATGGTCCTCCCGATCGGTTTGAAACAGCACTCTGTCGTGGCGATGCGAAACACGGTCGGCCGACAGCGTTTCGAATCGCCAGGAAAGCGAGGGAGGCGGCCGCCGGGCAGCCGCCTCCGCCACGATCACTTGGCCTGATCGGAGTACTTCTTGATCAGCGCCTCGGCTTCCGAGACAAGCGCCTTGCCGTCGTAGCCCTTGGAGTCCATGTCGGCGATCCACTTGTCGTAAACCGGCTGGGCCGCCTCACGCCACTTGGCGGTCTCTTCCGCGTTCAGCGTGATGATGTTGTTGCCGGCCTTGACCGCCAGCTCGCGGGCCGGACCGTCATAGTATTCCTGGGTCTTGCCGGCGAAGGCGGAGAATTCCATGCCGGAATTGTCGTCCATGACCTTCTTCAGGTCGTCCGGCAGGCTCTCGTACTTCTGCTTGTTCATCGCCAGCACGAAGGTGACGGTGTAGAGCGCGCGACCGGAGAACTCGGTGTGATTGTGCACCAGTTCCGGAACCTTCAGCGCGGCCGTCACTTCCCACGGAATGGTCGTACCGTCGATGACGCCCTTGGACAGGGCCTCGGACACGGCCGGAACGGGCATGCCGACCGGGGTGGCACCGAGCTCTTCCAGAAGCATGTTGACGGTGCGGGAGCCGCCACGGATCTTCAGACCCTTCATGTCTTCCGGCGCACGGACCGGGTTCTTGGTGTGCAGCATGCCAGGCCCGTGGACCCAGGCGCCGATGATGTGGACGTCCTTGAACTCGGCGTCCTTCATGTCCTTCTCGAACATTTCCCAGAAGGCGCGCGACACCGGCTCGGCCGACGTCATCATGAAGGGCAGTTCGAAGACCTCGGTGCGCGGGTAGCGGCCCGGCGTGTAGCCGACCACGGTCCAGACGATGTCGACCGCGCCGTCGGTGACCTGGTCGATCAGTTCCGGCGGCTTGCCGCCGAGCTGCATGGACGGGTAGCGCTCGATCTTGATGCGGTTGTTGGAATCCTTCTCGACCTTGTCGGCCCAGACATCGAGCACATATTTCGGGACATTGGCCTGCGCGGGCAGGAACTGATGCAGCTTGAGCGTCACTTCCTGCGCGAAGGACGCGACGGATGTGCCCATGAGCGCGCCGGCGCCGATAACGGCCGCCATTGCGAGAGATTTAAAGGATACAGGTTTCACCGGAACTCCTCCCTACGGTTTCCTAGCTTTCCTCGCCGACGGCAGATCAGCCTGCCGCGCGGCATTCATTCCATTTTATGCAGGATTTTGCAACAAGCTCCATTCGGTTGATGCATTATATTGCTTCATCCTGGTGCGATCCTGCAGTTCCCCGCCGCCGCCGATGCGAACAGCTGATACATCATTCAATAAACCGTCCAAGCGGTCAACGAATTTCGATGGGCAGCGACCCGTTGTCCTTCAAGGTCTCGAGCACGATCGCCGTCTTCACATGCGCCACGGCCTCGTGGGGCAGCAAGACGTCGTTGACAAATGCCGACAGCGCCTTGAGATCCGGCGTGACGACCTTGAGGTGATAATCCATCTCGCCGGTGAGGGCATGCGCCTCCTGGACTTCAGGGAGGCGGCGGATCAATTCGGCAAACCGGTGCGCATTGTCCCGGTTATGGGTCGCCAAAGTCACGGAAATGATGTTGACGAAGCCAAATCCGAGGCGCTCCCGGTCGAGGCTGGCTCGGTAGCCGGCAATGTAACCTGTTTCCTCCAACCGTTGCCGGCGCCGGGAACACTGTGAAGGCGAGAGGTGGACACGGTCGGCCAGGTCGGCATTCGTCAGGCGCGCATCATCCTGCAGCAATGCCATGATCTTGCGATCAAAGGCGTCTATCGCGCCAGCCGCTTCCATTTTGCCTCCCAAGCCTGCCGATTTCACGCATGGTTGAAGCAAATCGCGGAAAGTTATGCAAGATAGCAATCTTGCGGAGCACTGCACAAAAGACGACGCGGTGCAGCATGGCCGTGGCCGGTCGGGACCCCAGGCCGCTGCCGCGCCCTCGCCGCCGCATTGCCGTGCGGCGAATTGACAACGCCAATTTTTTGTTGAAATTGCAACTGTTGAATGTGCAACAATCCCGGATGCGACGATGGCCACCGACACGAAGACAAGCAAGGCGGAGGATCCCGCCGCAGACCTGGCGCTGGAGGATTTCCTGCCTTACCGGCTCAACCGGCTCGCCGATCTGGTCAGCCGTTCCTTTTCGCGCATTTATCGCGAGCGTCACGGGATGACACGCCCGGAATGGCGGGTGCTGGCATCGCTCGGCCAGTTCGGCCGCGCGACCGCCAGCGACATCGTCACGCATTCCTCACAACACAAGACCAAGGTGAGCCGGGCCGTCGCGGCGCTGGAGAAGCGCGGATGGCTGAAACGGGAATCGGACGAGAACGACCGCCGCGTCGAGCATCTCGAACTGACACGGGCCGGCCGCGGCATCTATGCCGAACTCGCGCCGTTTGCCCGCAGTTACGAAGCAGCCGTCTTTGCCGAGATGGGAGACGCGGACTGGCAGGCGCTGGAACGCGGCCTGTCGCGCCTGGAAGACTGCCTGATCAAGCGTCCCTGACGCAAGTCAACGCTTGCATGCCATATGAATATACATTAACATGTTTTCATATATAAGCATGGAGCGTATCATGTCTGACATTGCCGCGGGCGCGCCCGCCGATCATTCCCCTTCGAGGCTGGAACATGTGCCGGTCGGGCTTTTCGCCGTGGTCATGGGACTGGCGGGCCTGACGCTTGCCACCATGCGCCTCGAGCATGTCTCCGATGCGCACACGGTCGCGCCGATGCTGCTGCTCGGCCTGACATCGCTGGTCTTCCTGGCCGTTGCCGCCCTCTATCTCGCCAAGGCGGTCCGCCACCCGATTGCCGTTCGGGCCGACTGGAACCATCCGGTGCGGCTCGCCTTCTTCCCCGCGGCCAGCATCAGCCTCATCCTGATCGCCACCGCGCTCACGCCGATGCATGACCGCTGGGGCGAGATCTTCTGGGCCACGGGAACCGCGTTGCAACTGGTGCTGACGCTGGCCGTCGTTTCGGCCTGGATCGGCGATCGCAGGTTCGAGGCCGCGCACCTGAACCCGGCCTGGTTCATCCCGGCCGTCGGCAACATCCTTGTCCCGATCGCCGGGATGCGGCTCGGCCACGTGGAGATTTCCTGGTTCTTCTTTTCCGTCGGCATCCTGTTCTGGATCGTGCTGGCAACGCTGGTCTTCAACCGGCTGATCTTCCATGCGCCGCTGCCGGAACGGCTGATGCCGACGCTGATGATCCTGATCGCACCGCCGGCTGTCGGCTTCGTGTCCTGGATCGGCCTGACCGGCGGCATCGATCCCTTCGCCCGCGTCCTCTACTACAGCGGCGTGCTGTTCGCGCTGATCTTCGCGACCCAGCTCGGCAAGGTCCGGCGGCTGCCGTTCATGATCACCTGGTGGGCCTATTCCTTCCCGATGGCGGCGCTCACCATCTCCACGCTGGCCTATGGACAGGCCATCGGAAGCGCTGGCCTTTTGCTGGCAGGCAAGATCCTCTATGGGCTGCTGGTGGCCGTCATCGTCATGCTGCTCGCCCGCACCGGCGTTGCCATGTCGCGCGGCCAGATCTGCAAGCCGGAGTGATATCGTGAGCGAAACCATCAGTCTTTACGAAGCCATCGGCGGACAGCCGGCGGTGGAACGCCTGACAGCCCGCTTCTATACCCTGATGGATACGCTGCCGGAGGCCCGGGCCACGCGGGACATCCACCCGGGGGACCTGTCGGAAAGCGAGGAGAAGCTGACCGAATACCTGATGATGTGGCTCGGCGGACCGCAGACCTTCATCGAGAAGCGCGGGGCACCGATGCTGCGCCGGCGCCACCTGCCCTTCGAGATCGGGACGGCCGAGATCGAGGGCTGGCTGACCTGCTTCCGCCAGGCGCTGGACGAGACCGTGGCCGAGCCACAATTGCGGGACCTGATCTGGCAGAACGTGGAGCGACTGGGCCACCACATGCGCAACCGGGAGGGATAGCCCCCTCGCCTCGCAAGGCCGAATCCCTGTATGAGAAGCGGATGACCATCCGCCACCTGTCCGAAACCGTCATCAACCAGATTGCCGCCGGCGAAGTCGTCGAGCGGCCGGCTTCGGTCGTCAAGGAACTGGTGGAGAACGCGCTGGACGCCGGCGCCGCCCGCATCGAGGTCGTCACCGCCGGCGGCGGCGTCAACCTGGTCCGCGTGACGGATGACGGTTCAGGAATGACGGCCGACGACCTGCCGCTGGCGATCTCGCGCCACTGCACGTCCAAGCTCTCCGACGACATTTTCGACATCCGCTCGCTAGGATTTCGCGGCGAGGCGCTGCCGTCGATCGGTTCGGTGTCGCGGCTGACGATCCGGTCGCGGCCCCGGGATGGCGGCGAGGGCGCCGAGATCCTGGTCGAAGGCGGGCGGGTGACGGGCCCGCGTCCGGCCGCGGGCAACCCGGGCACGCTGGTGGAGGTGCGCGACCTGTTCTTCGCCACGCCGGCGCGGTTGAAATTCATGAAAAGCGCGCGCGCGGAAAGCGCGGCGATCACCGACGTCGTCAAGCGCATCGCCATCGCCTTTCCGCATGTGCGCTTCTCGTTGTCCGGCTCCGACCGGACCCTGCTGGACCTGGCCGGGTGCGGTTCGAGCGATGGCGCGCAGATCCGCCGCATCGCGCAGGTGATGGGCGAGGAGTTCGCGGTCAACGCGCTGGAGATCGACGCGGAGCGCGAGGGCGTGCGACTGACCGGACACACGTCCATCCCGTCCTATTCCCGCGGCAACGGACTGGCGCAATATGTCTACGTCAACGGCCGGCCGGTGCGCGACAAGATGCTGGCCGGGGCCATTCGCGGCGCCTATATCGACACGCTGCCGAGGGACCGTCACGCGGTCGCGGCGCTGTTCATCGACATCGACCCGGCCCTGGTCGACGTCAACGTGCACCCAGCCAAGGCCGATGTCCGTTTCCGGGATCCCGGGCTGGTACGCGGGCTGATCGTCGGCGCCATCCGGCAGGCGCTTGCGGGCGCGGGCATCCGGCCCTCGACCGGGGCCGCCGACGCCATGATGGCCGCGTTCCGACCGGCGAGCGCGCCTTCGGCCGCGCCGTCTGCGGGCGCTTCCTCCTACGGGGCCTGGCAACCCGACCGGCCGACCGCGCCCTTCGATCCGGCGACCTCGTTCCACCGGCCGCTGACCACGCCAAACGGGTTCGGTGAAGAGCTGCAGGCCGCCTTCACGACCGTCGTCACGCCTTCGGCAGATGCGCGCGCGACCCGGATGGAGGCGAGGCCGGAGCAGATGGCCCAGCCGCTGGGCGCGGCGCGGGCCCAGATCCACGAGAATTACATTGTTGCCCAGACCACGGATTCACTGGTCATCGTCGATCAGCATGCGGCACATGAACGGCTGGTCTACGAGGCTCTGAAGCAGGCACTGCATTCCCGGCCGCTGGCCTCGCAGATGCTGCTATTGCCGGAGATCGTGGACCTGCCGGACGAAGACGTCGAACGGCTCGCGGCAAATGCCGACGTGCTGGCACGGTTCGGCCTGGCACTGGAGCGGTTCGGTCCCGGCGCCGTGGCCGTGCGGGAAACGCCAGCGATCCTGGGCGACACCGACGTCGCCGGCCTGGTGCGCGACCTCGCCGACGAGCTTGCAGACAATGACACGACCGACCTCCTGAAGGAGCGGGTCGATCACATCGCGGCCACCATGGCCTGCCACGGCTCCGTGCGGTCCGGGCGGCGGCTGAAGCCGGAAGAGATGGACGCCCTGCTGCGGCAAATGGAAGCCACGCCCGGTTCCGGCACCTGCAACCATGGCCGGCCCACCTATATCGAGCTCAAGCTCTCCGACATCGAAAAGCTGTTCGCCCGGCGTTGATCGCCTGACGCCTTGACGCGGACGGGAATTTGTGGCGTCAAACGTGCGGCATGAAAGGCAGGCTCCGATGAACCGTTTCGAAGGCCCCGGCGCGCGCGAGGCGCGCATCCGATATCTGGATGGCGACTACCAGGTGCTGTCGCCGGGCACGTTCGTGCGCTGTGCCGTCACCGGCGAGCCGATCGCGCTCGACGAGTTGAAATACTGGTCCGTCGAGCGGCAGGAAGCCTACAGGGATGCCCTCGTCTCGCACCAGCGGGAACTGGATGCCCACCCAGAGTGGCGCAAGCGCTGACCGTCTCGCCGGTCAGGACTGGCCACGGTCGCGGCGTGCGCGGAAGGCTTCCAGGGTCTGGCGGATGATGCGCGCCGGCGCGTCCGGGCTGTCGAACACCGTCTCCACCTCGAGCACCTCGATCTGTTCGCGAAAGGCTTTGGCCAATAGCGTTCCGCCGGTCAGGCGCGCGGCGTCCTTGGCCGTGGTGATCAGGCGTGCGCCGTTGGAGGCCGCCAGCGCCTGGAGTTCCTGCAGATCGTCGTCGGTGTAGAAGTGGTGATCGGCGAAGCTACGCGAGGCCGCGACATACCCGGCACAGGCCTCGACCGTGTCATAGAATTTCTCGGGCTCGCCGATGCCGGCAAAAGCCACGAACTTGCGACCGGCGAAACGAACCGCCTCGCGCGGCTGCACATGGGCGTGGAAAACCGGCCGGGCCGCGCGGGCGGCCACGCGAACGAGGCGCGACGCGGCGTCGCCGTCACCGATCACGAGAAGGGCGCTGGCCTGGCGCAGTTGCGTGACGACCGGCGCGCGTACCGGTCCGCCGGGTATGATGTGGCCATTGCCGAGACCGCGGCGGGAATCCACGACGAGCAGACTGTAGTCGAAATGGATGCGGCGGCTCTGGAAGCCATCGTCCATGATCAGGAAATCGCAGCCCGTCTCGCGGAGCAGGGCCGCACCGGCCTTCCGGTCCCGGGTGACGGCCACGGGCGCATGGGCGGCCAGCAGCAGCGGTTCGTCGCCGACATGGCGCGCGGTGTCATGGGCCGGATCGACAAGGTGGGGCCTGGCATGGCTGCCGCCATGGCCGCGGCTCAGGAAGCCCGGCTTGCGGCCGGCAGCGAGCGCCGCCTTCGCCATGGCGATGGCCACAGGGGTCTTGCCGGACCCGCCGACGGTGAAATTGCCGACACACAGGACTGGCAGCGGCGCATAGGGCGGGCGGGCCATGTCCATGCGCCAGCCGGCCACCCGGCCATAGAGGAAGGATGCCGGCCAGAGAACCGCAGCCTGCCATCCCGGTTTCCGCCACCAGAACGGCGGAGCCTCACCGCTCATGCATCGTCGCCCTTCTTGCCGCGGTCGAGGCGCGCCTCCACGACGAGCGGATGGATGAAGGGCTCAAGGCCGCGCATGGTTCGCGCCAGGGCGCCGCGCATGCTTTCGACGGTCTGGACCGCGTTCTGCTTCATCGACACGCGGACCGCTTCGTTGTTGAAGAGGTAATTGACGGCACCGGCCAGCATTTCCTTGTCCTTGACCAGCTTGGCACCGCCGTTCTTGATCAGGCGCTGGTAGCTCTCGCGGAAATTCTGGACATTCTTGCCCGACAGGATGGCACAGTCGAGCATGGCCGGCTCGAGCGGGTTCTGCCCGCCCTCGCCCGTCAGCGACTTGCCGACGAAGGCGATGTCCGCGAGGCGCAAGTAGAGGCCCATTTCGCCGATCGTATCGCCGAGGAGGATATCGGTCTCGGCGGTGATCCGGTCACCACGGCTGCGCCTTGCGACGGCCAGGTTCATGGCGCCGAGCGCGGATTCGACGTCGTCGCCACGGGTGGGATGGCGCGGCACGATGATGGTCAGGAGATCCGGATGGCGGCGCTTGAGCGTGCGATGCACCTCGGCGCAAATCACCTCCTCGCCGTCGTGGGTGGAAACGGCAACCCATGTGCGGCGGCCGGCAACCTGCTCGGTGAGCCGCTCCAGTTCGCCCAGGTCGACGGTGGGTGCCTGCGTGTCGACCTTGAGGTTGCCCGTCACGATCACCGGCCTTGCCCCCAGCGAGCGGTAACGCTCGCCGTCGACATCGGACTGGGCCATGACGAGCGCGAGGTTTTCCAGGAGCGCTTCCGCCAGCCAAGACCGCTTGGTCCAGGCCTTGAAGGAGCGGTCCGAGAGGCGGCCGTTGACGAGAACCTGAGGCACCCGCCGGGCGCCGAGTTCGAGGATCGTCAGCGGCCAGATCTCCGATTCGGCGATTATCGCCAGGTCCGGTTTCCAATGGCCCAGGAAGCGCGACACCGATGGCTTGAGATCAAGCGGCACATATTGATGGATGATGTTGCCGGAGAAGCGGTCGCGGGCAATCCGGGCGGAGGTCACGGTTCCCGTTGTCAGGACCACGTTGACCCCGAGATCGGCGATCTGCTCGGCCAGCGGCGACACCGCGCTCATCTCGCCCACGGAAGCAGCGTGGATCCAGACCAGCGGCCCGTCCGGGCGCGGCATGCGCGTGATACCATAGCGCTCCTTGCGCCGCCGCCTGTCTTCCTTGCCCTTGGCCGCGCGCCATCCGATGTACCCGCCGACGAGCGGATAGGCGACCCAGCCGAGCCAGCGGTAGGTCCAGAGGATCGAACGGGCGAGACGATCGCTCATGCCCGGCCATCCAGCAGCGCATCACAGCGGTCGTGAATGCGGTTGAGTTCGTCTGTCAGGCGCTGACGTGCCGCCTCCATTTCCTCGTCGGTCGCGTCGGCGGCGACATGGATGGGCTCGCCGGCCAGGGACGCGGCGCGGCCGAACGGGAGGTTGATGACCGACTTGTCCCAGCTCTTTTCAAGCACGATCCGCCGGCTGGTCTGATAGGCCACGGGCAGGATGGGCTTGCCGGAGATACGGGCCAGCGTGATGACGCCCATGCCGGCCTCGCGCGCAGGCCCCTTGATGACGTTGGCGACCATGCCGACCCATTCATCGGCGTCCAGCACGCGCTTCATCTGGATCAGGGCACTGGCGCCGCCCTTTTCCGCCCGGTGCTGGCCGGCCCGACCGCCTGAGCCACGGACCGTCTCGATCCCCCCGAGCTTGAGGACCATGGCGTTCATCTCCGCGTCGGCAGAGCGGGAGACCATGATCGTCAACGGAACCCGGTAGCGGTTGAGGCAGGCAAACATGAAGTGCCGCCCGTGCCAGGTGGTCGTGATCATGCTCCGTTCGCCACGCGACAGCCCGGGCAGGTCAACCGATCCCTCGACGAGGCGGTTGGTCCGCATGACGAGCACGAGCCAGCCGTAGATCAGGCGCGCGACGGCATGCTTGACCATCATGGAGCGGGCGAGCGGCTCGCGTATCGCAATCCACGCACGCTTGAGAGGCGTGACCTTCTTTACCCGCCGTCCGGTTCCGGGCTGCACCAGGGTCACCCCGGTCAGACCTTTTCGTCCGGCTCCAGCAACCGATGGAGATGAACGACATAGTAGCGCATCAGCGCGTTATCCACGGTTTCCTGGGACTTGGCGCGCCAGGCGGTCCGGGCCGACTGAAAATCCGGATAGACACCGACGATGTCCAGCGCATCGAGGTCGCGGAACTCTGTGCTGTTGAGCGCCTTGAGCTCGCCGCCGAAGACGAGGTGGAGGAGTTGCTTCTTTTCCGGAGCATCAGTCATGAGGACACGTCCTTCTGGGGAGGATTGCAAGGAGCATAGAGCATACTGCGGCGCGTATTGAAACCATGGGATGGCGATTTCAAGTCATCGTCCGCAAGGTTGACAGCAATTGTGGAAGCATGGCCGGCGACCCCGCCGCCATGCGGCCGTGACGGGAATTGCGGGTCGCCATGGGCGGCGTGTCGCCATCGCTGCCGACGAGGGATCCGCCGGCCTCGCGCAGGACCAGTTCGGCGGCGGCGATATCCCAGTCGTGGCTGTCGGGGCGGATGAAGGTTCCGTCGAGCCGGCCGTCAGCCACCATGGCCAGGCGGTAGGCCAGCGACGGGATGTGCGCGATGCGGTGCATGCGGTCGCGCAGGGCGGCGGGCAGTTGGCGCGTCATCCAGGCCGGACCGCCCAAGACCGGCTCGTCGCGGGTGCCGTTGACGGCGAGCGGCTCGCCGTTGCGGCGCGCTCCGCCGCCGGCGCTGGCCTCGTAGACCTCGTCGAGGACAGGACAATCCAGCACGCCGGCAATCGACCGGCCGTCCTCGACGATAGCGACGGAAACGCACCAGACGTCCCTGCCATCGACGAAGGCCCGGGTTCCGTCGATCGGGTCGACGACGAAGGTGCGGCGCGCCTCGAGCCTTGCCAGGTCGTCGGCGGTTTCCTCCGACAGCCAGCCATAGTCCGGCCGGGCGGCCATCAGGCCGTCGCGCAGAAAGCTGTCGACGGCGAGGTCGGCCTCGCTGACCGGCGAATTGCCGTCCTTCATCCAGACATCGGGATCGCGGCGGAAATAGCGCAGGGCGATCCGGCCGGCCTCACGCGCGGCCTCGCGCAACAGGGCCAGCTCGCCGTCCAGACCGACAAGGGCCGCGTCATTCGCCGGCAAGCGTCATGCCCTCCACGAGCAGGGTGGGTGCGGCAGTGGAAAACGTCCGGTCGATGTCATTGGCCGGCGTCATCGCCATGAACATGTCCTTCAGATTGGACGCGATGGTGACCTCGGAAACCGGCCAGGCCAGTTCGCCGTTCTCGATCCAGAAGCCGGAGGCCCCGCGCGAATAGTCCCCGGTGACCATGTTGACGCCCTGACCGATGACCTCGGTCACGTAGAAGCCGCTCTTCAGCGAGCCGATCAGGTCTTCCGGCGAGGCATCGCCCGGCTCGATGGCCAGGTTGGTCGAAGACGGCACGACGGACGAGGCGGAGCGCACGCCGCGCCCGTTGGTCTGGAGGCCCAGTTCGCGCGCCGTTGCCGACGAAAGAAACCAGTGCTGCAGGATGCCCCTGTCGACCATGACCAGGGGCTCGCCGGCAACGCCTTCGCCATCGAAGGGGCGCGACGCCGGTCCGCGCACCCGGCGCGGCTCGTCGGTCAGCGTGATGGCGGAGGAAGCGACGGCCTGTCCCATCCGGTCGCGCAGGAAGGAGGTCTTGCGCGCCACGGCCGCGCCGTTGATCGCCGAGGCGAGCGAACCGGCCAGGCCGCGCGCGACGCGGGGATCGAAGACGACCGTCACCGGCCCGGTCCTCGCCTTGCGTGCGCCGAGGCGGCGAACCGCCCGTTCGCCCGCCCTTCGGCCGATCACGTCGGGCGATTCAAGCTCGGCGAAATGCTGACGGGAGGAAAAGTCGTAATCGCGCTCCATCTTCGTGCCCTCGCCGGCCAGCACGGAAACGGAACGCGAAAACCGGCTGGACTGGTAGCTGCCGAGAAAGCCGTGCGACGTGGCCAGGACGAGGCCGCCGAACCCGGCCGACACGCCGGCACCCAGCGAGTTGGCGACGCCAGGGACGGCCATGGCCGCTGCCTCCATGGCCAGCGCGGTCTCGGTCATGGCCGCGGGCGCGGGTTCGGCGGGGTCGAACAGGTCGAGGTCGGGAATGTCGCGGGCAAGCCGCTCCGGGTCGGCCAGGCCGGCAAACGGGTCTTCCGGCGAGGCCTTGGCCATGGCGACGGCGCGTTCGGCCAGCCGCGCGGCATCATAGCCGGTGGTCGCCGACACGCTGGCGACACGCTTGCCGCAGAAGACACGAAGGGACACATCGTCGCTGGCCGACGATTCAGTGTTCTCAACCTTGCCGAGGCGCACCGACACGGATGTCGAGCCACCACGCACCACAACCGCGTCGGCCGCATCGGCACCGGCCCGGCCCGCCGCTTCAACAAGTTCCTGGACGCGCGTTTCCAGTTCGCGCATGTCGGCAGCCCTGGCCATGACCTTCCAATCCATCAGACAGCGCCAGGTCCGGCCGGATCTGGCTATTGTTGCGGTTTCCTGTTCCATCTATTGGCGCAGCCTGCAACAATCAATGGCACGGGGGGAAGGAAGGGAACACGGAACTGACCATGGCGACCGAATCCGCCTCGCTTTTCACCGAAGGACTGCTGCTGCTGGGCGGCGCCGTCATCGCGGCCCCGATCTTCAAGCGAATCGGCCTTGGGACCGTCCTCGGTTACCTGGCAGCAGGGATCGTGATCGGCCCGATCGCCAAGCGGATCACCGATGCCGAGGAGATCATGCACGTCGCCGAACTCGGCGTGGTCTTCCTGCTGTTCATCATCGGCCTGGAACTGAAACCCGCCCGGCTGTGGGCCATGCGCCGCGCAATCTTCGGCCTGGGGCTGGCACAGGTGCTGGGCGCGGGCCTCGTGATCTACGCCGCGCTGCTGGCCACCGGCCTGATGGGCGGCAGCGGTGCGCTGATCGCGGGCTTCGGCCTGGCGCTGTCCTCCACCGCCTTTGCCCTGCAATTGCTGGACGACGACGGCGCGACAAACACACGCTGGGGCCAGACGGCCTTTTCCATCCTGCTGTTCCAGGATCTCGCCATCGTGCCGCTGCTGGCGCTGGCATCCTTCCTGGCCCCCTATTCGCCGGACGCGCCGGGCAATATCTGGGCGGATGTGGCGATCGCGGTCGCGGCGGTGGCAGCGGTGGTGCTGGCCGGGCGCTACCTGCTCAACCCGGCCTTCCGGTTTCTCGGCAACACCGGCGCGCGCGAGGTGATGATCGCGGCGGCGCTGTTCATCGTCATAGGGTCGGGCATGCTGCTGCAATGGGCCGGGCTCTCGATGGCCATGGGCGCCTTCCTGGCCGGCGTCATGCTCGCGGAATCGAGCTACCGGCACGAGCTGGAAGCAGATATCGAGCCGTTCCGCGGCCTGCTGCTCGGCCTGTTCTTTATCGCCGTCGGACTGTCGGTCGACCTCTCCGTGATCCGCGACAACCTGGTGCTGATCGCCGGGGCAACCCTGGCCCTGATGGTGCTCAAGGCCGGGGTCAACTTCATCCTGTGCAGCCTGTTCGGCGCCGACTACAACGACGCCATCCGCGTGTCGCTGCTGATCCCTCAGGGCGGTGAGTTCGGGTTCGTGCTGTTCTCGATCGCCGCGGGCAGCGGCCTGTTCACGACGTCGACCGCGTCGATCCTGATCGCCATCGTCACGCTGTCGATGGCGCTCACGCCGGTTTCCATGATGCTGGCGCGACGCCTGGTCCGCACCGCCCCGGCGGAGGAAATGGACGAGGATTTCGACGGCGCCGGGGCCGACGTGCTGATGGTCGGCTTTTCCCGCTTCGGCCAGATCGCGTCGCAGGTGCTGCTGGCCAGCGGGCGCGATGTGACCATCATCGATCACTCGGCCGATCGCGTCCGCGCCGCCCAGAAGTTCGGTTTCCGGATCTACTTCGGTGACGGCACGCGCAAGGATGTGCTGGAGGCAGCCGGAATCCGGCGGGCCAAGATCGTCGCGGTGTGTACCCACAAGCGCGAGATCACCGACCGGATCATCGAACTCATCCAGTCGGAATATCCCAACGCGAAGATCTTCGCACGCGCCTATGACCGAACCCACACGCTGGCGCTGAGGGCACGCGGGGTCGATTACGAAGCGCGCGAAACCTTCGAATCCGGCCTGCTGTTCGGGCGCAAGACAATCGAGGCGCTGGGTGTGGACGAAGCGGAGGCGCTGGACATCCAGGCCGACGTGCGCAAGCGCGACGAGGAACGCCTGGCGATCCAGCAGGTGGAAGGCATCTATGCCGGCCGCGACAAGCTGCACACCCGGCCGGTGACGCCGGAGCCGCTGATCAAGCCGACGCGCGAAGGGCGGCGCCTCGACCACGACCCGGACGGGCGCGACGGCAGCGAACACGCCATCGGCGCCAACGGGTGACAGACCGGCTTCGCGGTCGGCGAAAGCTCACGCAGGCAGCGCCGGATCCGGCGTTTCCGGCTCCTGCAGCGCGGCTGCGCGGGCAGCCAGTTGCGGCAGCTTTTCCACGATGGCACCGCGGATCTGGCTGCGCACCGGCTCGGTCACGGAGAGGACCCGGCGGATCTTGAGAAAATCGAGCACGCGGAAGCGCGAGACCGGCGGCCGGATCATGATGGCCGGCGGATGGGTCTTCTGACGGGAGGCAATGATGGACTGCATCATCAGTTGCGTCGCGCCGAACATGAAGTCGATCGAGGACGGATTGCGACCCGAATCCTCAGGCCCCCCGACGACGTCGATGGCGATCACCATGTCGACGGCATCGCCGAAAATGTCGAAGGGCAGCGGGTTGTAGATGCCGCCGTCGATCAGCGTCATGCCGTCGCGCCTGACCGGCCGGAACACTGCCGGGATCGCCGCCGATGCCGCGACCGCGTTGCGCAGGTCGCCCTCGGAGAAAAGGCAGAGCCGGTGGCCGAAATAGTCGGTCGCCGTCACGGTCAGCGGGATCTCCAGGTCCTCGAAATGCGCGGGTATCGCTTCCGGCAGGAAGGACTTCAGAATGCTCTCGATGTTGAACTGGGAAAACCGGATGCCGGTTTCCATCATCGCGCCGATACCGGTGGGCCGTGCCCGCCAGAGCCGGGCCGCCGCCTCGCTGCGATCGGCCAGCACCGCCATGGCGTGGGCTTCGATCTCCTCGCCGCTCATGCCGGCGGCCATGGCCGCGCCGATAATGGCGCCGATCGAGGAACCGGAAATCGCGGCCGGGCGAATGCCGAGCGCGTCGAGCTCCTTGATGACGTGAATATGGGCCAGGCCCCGCGCGCCGCCACCGCCGAAGGCGATGCCGATACGCGGCAGATCGATCCCGTCCGCGGCCTTGCCGGCAGGGCCGGCCGGCCTTGTCTTCTTCACGGGTTTACCCTTGCCCCCGGTCATTTCCCTTATCCCCCGCTCTTCAGGGCCGGTGCCGCATCGGCTATGGCCTCCTTCGGACCGACCATCATGATGACGGGCTCGGCCGAGAGCAGCTTGGCTGCCTGCTTCTTCACCTCATCCAGGGTAACGGCGTTGATGAAACCGGTCCGCCTGCTGATGTAGTCGATCCCAAGGTCCTCCTGCTGGATGGCGACGAGGGTGCGGGCGATATCGGAGGAATTGTCGAAGTTGGAGATGGCATAGGAGCCGATAATGTACTTCTTGGCGGACTCGAGCTCGGCCTTGGTGGGACCCTCCTTGGCCATCCTGTGCACCTGGTCGAGGATGACCGACAGGGTCTCGCCGGCACGGTCGGACCGCGTCGCCGTCGATATCTGAAGCTCGGCGGAATAGTCGCGCGGCGAGAGCCAGGCGCCGATGCCGTAGGCCAGGCCACGCTTTTCGCGGACCTCGTCATAGAGGCGGGACGAGAAGGTGCCGCCACCGAGGATGTGGGTCATGACGTAGGCGGCGTAGAAATCCGGGTTGTCACGCTTCACGCCCGGATAGGCGAGCCGGATGGAGGTCTGCGGCAGATCGTAGTCGACCTCCATGCGCTGGCCGAACTTCGGGCTGGCCGGGCCGACATCCTTCTGGTCCGCCTTGGCCGGGAGATCACCGAACAGCTTGTCGAGTTCGGTCTTGAGCGTTTCGGCATCAATGGCGCCGACAACGCCGACATAGAGATTGTCGCGGGCGAACTCGCGCTTGTGGAAGGCCTTCAGGTCGTCCGGCGTGATGGTGCGCAGCGTCGCCGGCGTTCCCTCGCCGCGGCGGCCATAGGGATGATCGCCATAGACGCCCTTGTTCCACTCGATGCCGGCGATGGTGCGCGGGTCACGCTCGTCGGACTGGATACCGGCGATGATCTGCTCCCGGATGCGATCGACCGGCGCCTGGTCGAAGCGCGGGCTGGTGATCGCCATGTGCAGCAGGTTGAATGCCTCGTCCTTCTTGTCGGCGAGCATGCGCATGCTGCCGGAAATGGCGTCGGTGCCTTCCGAAAAGCTCATCTCCGCACCGGAGGTGTCCAGCCTGTCCTGGAAGGCATCGCTGTCGAGATCGCCCGCGCCTTCGTCGAGAAGACCGGTGATGAGGTTGGCCATGCCTTCCTTGCCGGCCGGATCCTGGGTCGATCCGCCCTTGAAGGCCATCTGGAGCGTGATGATGGGAACGGAATAGTCTTCCACCAGCCAGGCCTTGATGCCCTTGTCGGATACCACCTGCTGGATTTTCATCTCGGCGCTCGCCGGGAGGGCGGCAGCCACGAGGATCAAGAGGGCGGTGGCCAGGCCGGCCATGGCGCGAACGGGGGTCATCATCGTCATGTTCCTCACGACCGGTTCTCCTTGGACGGCAGCAGCAGACCGGTAACGGAATCGGAATCCTTCAACCACTGGCTGGCCGCCTCCTGTATCTGTTCGGGTGTCACCTTGCGCAGACGGTCCGGCCATTCAGCGATGCTTTGGACCGTGCCGCCCGTTGCCAGCACGCTGCCATACATGCGTGCCATGCCGGCCTGGTCATCGCGCGAGAAGATCATGTCGCGGATAAAGCGGTTGCGGGCCTTTTCGAGTTCGTCGGCGGTGACGCCCTTGTCGGCGATCCTGGCGATCTCGGCGAGAATGGCCTTCTGGACGTCATCAACCGTGGCCTTGCCGCGCGGCGAGCCGTACACGGAGAAGCGGGACGGGTCGAGCGCCGTGCCCTGGTACCAGGCGCCGACATTTGCCGCGATGCCCTGCTTGACGACCAGTTCCTGGTAAAGGCGCGAGCGCGTGCCGCCGCCGAGGATCTCGGCCAGGAGATCGAGCGCTTCGGCCTGGAGATCGTTGCCGGAGTGGTAGGACGGGACGACCCAGTTGACCTGGTAGGTCGGCACGGTGACGCGCGGGTCGCGCATGGTGACGATGCGCGAGGTGTTCTGCTCGGGCTCCTGCGGGCGGACACGCGGCGGCAGGTCGGGACCGCGCGGGACCTTGCCATAGGTGTCCTCGGCCAGCTTGCGCACCTGGTCGGCGGTGACGTCGCCCGCGACCACGAGGATGGCATTGTTGGGGGCGTAGAAGCGGGTATAGAAATCGACCGCGTCGGTGCGGTTGAGCTGCTCGATCTCGCGCTTCCAGCCGATGACGGGGATGCGATAGGGATGGTTCTGGTAGAGCGTGGCGTCGAGTTCCTCCGACAGCAGCGACGCCGGGTCGTTGTCGACGCGCATGGCGCGTTCCTCCAGGATCACGTCGCGCTCGGGGCCGATGACGTCGTCAGTCAGGATGAGATTGTGCATCCGGTCGGCCTCGAAGGACATCATCGTGCCCAGCGCGTCCGGCGAGACCTTCTGAAAATAGGCGGTGTAGTCGTCCGAGGTGAAGGCGTTCTCCTGGCCGCCGATGGCGGCAACGGCGCCGGAAAACTCGCCCGGACCATGGTTGCTGGTGCCCTTGAACATCAGGTGCTCGAAGAAATGGGCGATTCCGGACTTGCCGGGCGCCTCGTCGGCGCTGCCGATCCTGTACCAGACCATGTGGGTGACGACGGGGGCGCGGTGATCCGGGATGACCACGACCTCCATGCCGTTCTTCAGCCGGAAGTCCGTGATCTCGGGCTTTCTGGCATCTGCGAAGGCCGAACCGGACAGCAGGACTGCGCCGCCCGTGACGAGCGCCAGCATGGTTTTGCGAAGAACCGCCATGGCAAGAATATCTCCCTGAAGCAAATCGGACGTGCGAAGACCAAGCACCAAGATAGGGCCAAGTGAAGGCACAAGAAATGCGACGGAGATGAAATCTTCGTAATGAAACCGCCGGTCAGGCTGGCTGCGGGCGCAGGAATCGCATGACCGTGTCGCCCCACCGGCGCTCATCGACGAGGTCGAAACCGGGCCATTCGAAGGGCGCATCCGCAGCTTCCTCGACAACGCAGAGCGCCTCGGGCGTCAGCCATCCGCCAGTGCGCGCGGCCGCCAGAGCCCGGGTCGCCAGGCCCTTGCCATAGGGCGGATCGGCGAACAGCAGCGTGAAGGGGAGCATGGTGCCGATGTCACCGAGCGAGGCGGCGTCACGGCGGAAGATGCGGGCGCGGCCCTGCAGGCCGAGCGCCTCGATGTTGGAGCGCAACAGCCCCCTGCCCTCGGCGGACTGCTCGACGAAGAGGGCGAAGGACGCGCCGCGGGACAGGGCTTCCAGCCCCAGCGCGCCTGTGCCGGAGAACAGGTCGAGCACGCGCGCGCCCTGCAGCACCTCGCCGTGACCGTGGGCCAGGATGTTGAACAGTGCCTCGCGGGTACGGTCCGTGGTCGGACGGATGGCATTCGATTTCGGCGTGGCAAGCGCCCGCCCCTTCATCTCCCCGCCGACGATGCGCATGGATCAGCCGTCCCTGCCGCCGCGCGGCCCCCGCGGCTTGCCGCCGGGCCGTCCCTTCGACGGGCCGCCACGATCAGGGCCCCTGCCCTGTCCGGGGCCTTCGCTCCTGCCCGGACCACGCGCGAACCTGCCGCCGCCGGAGCCTTCCGGCCTGCCCTTCGGGCCGCCTTCCGCCTTGCCACGGTAGCCGGCCTTGCCAGCCGGCTTGCCGGCAGGCCTTGCCGGGCCATCCTTCTTCGCGGCAGGCGCAGATTTGGCCGATGCCGGGCGGGCGCCCGGGGCGCGCCAGACGTGGGCGCCTCGGCTTTCCTCGCCGAAACGCTTCTGCTGCGGACGGTCGCCATCGCGCCCGGCGCCGTCACGCGGTGCTGCGCGATCGCGCGGCGGCCGGTCCTCGCGGTCACGGCGGGGGCGGTCGTCGTCACGGTCGCGGTGCGGGCGGTCCTCGTTGCCAAACCGGCGCGGGCGGTCCCCTTCGCGGTCACGGCGCGGACGGTCTTCGCCGGAGCGATCGTCGCGGCGCGGGCCACCGGGATGGCGGCCCCGGCGGCGGATCAGACCGCCTTCCTCCTCGCGCAATTCCTCGCGAGCGGGGCGCGTCTGCAGGCGATCCAACGCATCGGCACGCCACTCGTCGCGGTCCCGGCGCGGCCTTGAGGTCGACCGCTTCTCCGGTTCCTCGCCCTTGCGGACGGGCTTGTTGGAAAACTCGTTGAGCACCGGTGCATCGAAATCGGCACCGGCCTCCTCGATCAACGCCTCGCCCAACTGGTCGCGCAGCGCCCGGCCGCGCATCTCGCGCACGGCGCCCTCCGGCAGGTCGCCGAGTTGGAACGGACCGTAGGAAACGCGGATCAGGCGCGTGACCTCCAGGCCGAGCGCGCCCATGACGTTCTTGACCTCGCGGTTCTTGCCTTCGCGGAACGAGATGGTGAGCCAGGAATTCGAGCCCTGTTCACGGTCCAGCACGGCCTCCATGGCACCGTAGAAGACGCCATCCACGGCAATGCCATTTTTCAGCTCGTCGAGGCGGGCCTGGTCGATCTCGCCGTGCACGCGGACGCGGTAGCGGCGCAGCCAGCCGGTGGACGGCAGTTCCAGCACGCGGGCGAGGCCACCGTCATTGGTCAGCAGCAGCAGGCCCTCGGTGTTGATGTCGAGGCGGCCGACGGAGACAACGCGCGGCATGCCTTCGGGCAGCGCCTCGAACACGGTCTTGCGTCCCTCGGGATCGCGGTTGGTGGTGACCAGACCGGAAGGCTTGTGGAACAGCCAGAGACGGGTTCGCTCGATCTCGGGGATCGGCTTGCCGTCGATGGCGATGCGATCCTCGCGGGTGACATTGAGCGCGGGGCTTTCGATGACCTTGCCGTTGACCGAGATGCGGCCGTCGGCGATCAGCGCCTCGGCCTCGCGGCGCGAGGAGACACCGGCGCGCGCCAGCCGCTTGGCGATCCGCTCACCGGCCGGCGCGGCTTCCGCCTCCGGCTCGCGGTCGAAACGGCGCGGCGGCTTTCCCGCCGGCTTGCCGCGGCCGCCCGCGGGCGCTGTCTTCCGGTCACCAAACGGTTTGCGCGGGCCCCGGGGCTTGTCTTTCCTGTCGTCGGTCATCTGGTCATTCTTTCGTGGTGGGGCTACGTCGGGCATTTTCGCCATTCAATGAATCGCGCCAATGCTCTATCTCTTTGTTTTTTACCAATTCCGGACGCGAAACCGGTTCCCACTGTCGCTGGAATTGCTCTAGCAAACCCGGAAACGTCTTGCGAGTGAAAATCAGGCATGGCCGAAAAGACAGTCCCTGACCCAAGCCCGATGGAAATCGCCCTGGACGAGGCGCGCGCCGCAGAGGCACGCGGCGAGGTCCCGGTCGGTGCGGTCGTCACCCGCGACGGGGCGATTATCGCACGGGCCGGCAACCGGACCCGGGAACTCAACGATCCGACCGCACACGCGGAAATCCTGGCGATCCGCGAGGCGTGCCGGGTGCTGGGCCAGGAACGCCTGACAGGCCTCGACCTGCATGTCACGCTGGAGCCCTGCACCATGTGCACCGGCGCGATTTCCTTTGCCCGGCTGCGCCGCCTCTATTTCGGCGCAGAAGACCCGAAAGGCGGCGCGGTGATCCATGGCGGCCGGTTCTTCGGCCAGCCGACCTGTCACCATTCGCCGGAGGTCTATCCCGGCATCGGCGAACGCGAGGCAGCGCGGCTGTTGAGGCAATTCTTCCAGGACCGGCGCGGCGACTGACCGGCGGATCGCGCCTTGCCGCCAAGCCCCCCGCTTACCAGGGCAGCATGTCCCGCCAGCTCGTCTTGCCCGCCTTCTTGCGGGATTCCGCCTTCAGACGGCGCTCCTTGTCCGCCTCGTCCTCGCCGAACTCGCCGGCCGGCGCAGTGGCGGCCGGAACGCGGTATTTCAGCGGCGGCTCGGACAGGTATTTGCGGGACGCGGGGCTGCCCTGCATGTTCTCGGCGCGGCGGCGGCGGAATTCCGCCTGCGAGTCGCGCTTGCCGAAGACCGGCGTCTGGCTCGGGTCGAGGTGGCGGTACTGGCCGCGCTGGGCCGCCGCACCCGATGTGATCATCGGCTCGTTCGGATCAGCCTCACGGCCGCTGGTGACGATCGGCTCGAAATCCGGATTGTCGCGGTTTTCCGTGGCATACTTGCGGTAACGGGCGCGGCGTTCCTCGGGCGACTCCGGCCACTGACCGGTGGCTTCGCGCGCCGAGACGATATCTTCCTGCGGCTGCGGCAGCTGGTTGGTGTCAGCCGGCTTGACCAGTTCGGGACGCGGCTCGTAGTCGATCCTGGGGCCCTTTTTCGGGGCCAGCGACAGCATGCCGCTGAGGTCGTCCACGAGCTGTTCGTTGGCCGTCTTGTCGGTGCCGTAGGTCGGAGAACTCATGCAGCCGGCGAGCGATGTCGCGGAAAGCGCAGCCAAGATGGCAAACGCAAGGCTCTGGCCGTTTCGCGTATTTCGAACCATGTCGCGGTGCGCGCCCTTCATCGTCTTCCCCCGGCGTCCTGCGCCTGTGTACATAAAGCCGTCCGTGCGATGAAGGCACAATCCGGCAAGATCATGACCATTCATCGGCCGCGCTTCTTTTAGCGCAACCGTGCCCAATCGGCAACGCGGGCGCGAAACGCGCCCGCACGGCCGGTCTCAGATCCGCCCGAGGTCCCGCAATTCGCGCAGGGCCGCGGCATCGCGGGCCGATACGTCCGGGAATTCCGGGTCGGAACCGACGTCATCGGTAACCCGCCACGACCGGGCGCACTTGGTGCCCCGGGCCATTGCCGGAACCACGGCCACGCCCTTCACCTCGTCGAGCGTGAAGGCCCCGGCGGGGGCTTCCTTGTCGGAGACCGACGTGCCGGAGGTGATGCAGATCTCGGCCATGTCGAGACCCTCGATCGCCTCGCGCAGCGCGGGATCGGTGATGTGGACGAAGGGTGCGGCCTCCAGCGAGGAACCGATGCGCTTTTCGCGGCGCTCGATCTCCAGCGCGCCGGTGACGACGCGGCGGACCTGGCGGACCTTCTTCCACTTCGCTGCCAGACGGTCGTCCTTCCACTCGGCGGGGACGTCCGGGAACTGCTCCAGGTGCACCGAGACGGCGTCCGGGTTCATTTCCAGCCAGGCCTCTTCCGTGGTGAAGGGCAACATGGGCGCCAGCCACTTGACGACCGCGTCGAAGACCGTACGGACCACCTGGAGGGCGGCCTTGCGGCGGATGCTCGACGGCGCGTCGCAGTAGAGCGCATCCTTGCGGATGTCGAAGTAGAAGGCGGAAAGGTCGATGACCATGAAATCGATCAGGGCGCGGGCGATACGCTTGAAGTCGAAGTTGTCATAGCCTTCGTTGACGACGCGGTTGAGTTCCACCAGCCGGTGCAGCATGAGCCGCTCCAGTTCCGGCATGTCGGCCAGCGGCACGATCTCGCCCTCGTCGTGGGCCAGCGTCCCGAGCATCCAGCGGATGGTGTTGCGCATCTTGCGGTAGGCGTCGATGTTGGTCTGGATGATCGACTTGCCGAGACGCTGATCCTCCCAGTAGTCGGTCGTCATGACCCAGAGCCGCAGGATATCGGCGCCGGCATCCTTCATGACGTCCTGCGGGGTGACCGTGTTGCCGAGCGACTTCGACATCTTGCGGCCGTCCTCGGCCATGGTGAAGCCGTGGGTGATGACCGTGTCGTAGGGCGCGCGGCCGCGGGTGCCGCAGCTTTCCAGCAGCGAGGAATGGAACCAGCCGCGATGCTGGTCGGAACCTTCCAGGTAGACATCGGCGGGCCATTTCAGGTCCGGCCGGTCTTCCAGCGTGAAGGTGTGGGTGGAGCCGGAATCGAACCAGACGTCGAGAATGTCGCGGACCTGCTTCCACGGTTCGCCTGCACGTTCGCCCAGGAAGCGCTCCCGCGCGCCCTCGGCAAACCAGGCATCGGCGCCCTCGTCCTCGAAGGCATCGAGAATGCGCTTGTTGACGGCTTCGTCCTTCAGCACCTTGCCGTCCTCGTCGGCGAAGACGCAGATCGGCACGCCCCAGGCACGCTGGCGCGAGAGCACCCAGTCGGGCCGGTCGGCGATCATGGCCCGCAGGCGGGTCTGGCCGGCGGATGGCACGAAGCGCGTGGCGTCGATTGCCTTGAGCGCCCGGTCGCGCAGCGTGGTGCCGTCGTCCAGCGTCTTGTCCATGTGGACGAACCACTGCGGCGTGTTGCGGAAAATGACCGGCTTCTTGGAGCGCCAGGAATGCGGATAGGTATGCTTCAGCCGGCCGCGTGCGAACAGGCGGTCAGCCTGGATCAGCGCGGTGATGACGGCCTGGTTCGCGTCGCCCTTCTTGCCCTTGTCATCGATGACGCGCACCGCCCCGCCTTCGCGGTCCGGGCCGAAGCCCGGCGCGTCCCTGGTCAGGAAACCGGCATCGTCGACCGTGAAGGGGATCTGGCTGGAGATGCCGCGCGCTTCCAGGTCGCGGGCATGGTGCATCCAGGCGTCAAAGTCCTCGCGGCCGTGGCCGGGCGCGGTGTGGACGAAGCCGGTGCCGGCGTCGTCGGTGACGTGATCGCCTTCCAGCAGCGGCACGGCAAACTCGTAGCCGCCAGCGAGGCCCTTGAGCGGGTGGGCGCAGGTGATGGCGGCCAGGTCACCGGCGGAAACATCGCGCAGGCGGCAGTATTCCAGCTTGCCCTTGGCAAAACTTTCCCCGGCCAGCGCGTCGGCGAAAACGAGTTTCTCGCCGGGTTGCGGGCCGAAATCGTTTTCCGTGGCCGTCACCTCGTAGAGACCATAGGCGATGCGCGGGGAATAGGAGATGGCGCGGTTGCCGGGGATGGTCCAGGGCGTGGTCGTCCAGATGACGACGAAGGCGCCATCGAGGTCGCCGCCGGCGGCGACCGGGAACTTCACCCAGATCGTGTCGGACTCGTAGTCCTGGTACTCGACCTCGGCCTCGGCCAGGGCCGTGCGCTCGACGACCGACCACATGACCGGCTTGGACCCGCGGTAGAGCTGGTCCGACATGGCGAATTTCAGCAGTTCGCCGGCGATGCGGCTCTCGGCGTGGAAATTCATCGTCGTGTAGGGATTGTCGAAATCGCCGACGACGCCGAGCCGCTTGAACTCGGCCGACTGGACCTCGATCCAGTGGCTGGCGAAGTCGCGGCATTCCTGGCGGAACTCGTTGACCGGCACCTCGTCCTTGTTCTTGCCCTTGGCGCGATACTGTTCCTCGATCTTCCACTCGATCGGCAGGCCGTGGCAATCCCAGCCGGGGACGTAGTTGGAATCGCGGCCGCGCATCTGGAAGGACCGGGTGATGACGTCCTTCAGGATCTTGTTGAGCGCATGGCCGATGTGGATGTTGCCGTTGGCATAGGGCGGGCCGTCATGCAGCACGTAGAGCGGCCGGCCGGCGGCGCTCTCGCGCAGCTTGCGGTAGAGGTTCACCCCTTCCCAGCGGGCGACGATTTCCGGCTCCTTCTTCGGAAGGCCGGCGCGCATGGGAAATTCCGTCTGCGGCAGGTAGAGGGTCTTGGAGTAGTCGAGCTTTTCGGGCGTGTCGGTCATTGTCTTGCCAATCGTGCGGCCAGTGGCGGCCGGGCTGTCATTCGGACGTGAAACGGAAGGCCGCGCCGCCGGCAGAATTCGAGGCGCGCGGCAGATGTCCCGGACCTTCCCGCACCCTGTCAGGCGCCCCGGAAGGCCGGGCCAATAATTCGCCGGGATATCGTGTTTCTCACGGTTTCCATGGGCGCGGGTCTTAGTCCTTTTTGCCGGGCTTGAAAAGTGGGCGGGGCAGCGCGTTCTCCCGTTACCAGGTTTCCCGGTCCAGCTTCTCGAAGACGAGGCGGCGCATCAGCGCCGTGGCCGCACCGGGGAACAGCCGGCCAAGCCCGGCATAGACCAGCGGCACCCGGCCGGGAACGATGACACGGCGGCGTTTCTCCAGGCCCTCGAGAACGAGGCGGGCGGCCTGCGATGGCGGCAGGCGCTTCTCCGCACTGGCATCGGCCGGCGCGTGGCGGCGCGCCATGGCGGTATCGAGCGGGCCGGGAAAGATGGTGGAGACCGTCACGCCGCGCCGCGACGCGGCCTTGCGGATCGAGCGGGCGTAGACGGCCAGCGCGTCCTTCGCCGCGGCATAGGCAGCCGCACCGGGATAGCCGGTGAAATGGGAGAGCGACGAGACGAAGCCGAGTCGCGCGCCGGGGGCGAGCGATTCGGCCTGCAGCAGCGCAGCGGCCATGACCATGGGTGCCTCGGCGTCGACGCGGACGACGCGCTCGAGCACGGCAGGCGGCATCGCCTCGAAGCGCCCGGTGGCGCTGATGCCGGCATTCAGCAGCACGACGTCATAGGGCCCGGCGTCCAGAAGCACCGGCAAGGTGCGGTCCAGAGCGGTCCGGTCGGCCAGGTCGCAGGTGACCTGAAGCCGCTGTCGGTCCGGAGACCCTGGCGGCGCCCGGTGGTCGACGGTGACGACGCGATAGCCGCGGGCCAGCAGCCGGTCCGTCAGCGCCGCGCCGAGACCGGACGAAGCGCCCGTGACAAGGGCGCACTTTTCGCGTTCGCTCACAGCCTTGGCCTCCAGAACGTGGCGCCGGACAAATAACGCAGCCAGCCGAGCGTAACCGGCGATCGGCGGGTCGCCAGGTCATGCGCCATCATGGCCGCGGCGTCGGCGGGATCGAGAAAGAAACGGCCGAGAGGGCCCGGATCGTGGCCGGCCTTCTCGTGCATGCCGGTACGCATGGGCCCCGGATGGATGACCTGGACACCGACGCTGCCGCGCCATTCGCTGCGCAGGGCGCGCCCGAACCCGTGCAGACCCGCCTTCGACGCCGCGTAGGCAGGGAACAGCGCGGTTCCCCGGCGGGCCACCGAACCGACAAGGGTCAGCAGGCCCTTGCGCACGGACAGGTGCGGATGAAGCATCCGCGCCAGAAGCAGCGTCGAGACCAGGTTGACATCGAGCGTCCGGCGAATCGTGGCGGCATCCTCGAGGCCGCCTGCCGGCGAATGGCCGGTCGCGGCATTCAACACGGCGTGGTCGAGGCCGTCCCAGCCGGCCTGTTCGAGCGCCGCCTCCACGGCGGCGGCGGCGTCCACCGGCGCGGCAAGATCGGCTTCGACATAGCGGCAGGTCGCGGGCAGGTTCGCGGAGACGGCGGCGGACGCCTGGCGCCCGGTGACCATGACATCGTGACGGGGTGCGAGGTGGCGCGCCAGCGCAAGACCCAGACCGGCAGTGCCACCCGTGATCAGGATCCGGCGCCGCTCACCGGGGGTCATCCCGGTCCCCGAACGCGATCGCGCCGTCGAGCGGCGACAGCGGCTCCACCCCGGCGAGGAGCGCGCGCGCCTCCTGCTCGTCGCGTTTCATCTGGGCCACCAGCGGATCGAGGCCGTCGAACTTCACCTCGCCGCGCAGGAAGCCGAACAGGGAGACGCGGCACGTCTCGCCGTACAGGTCACCGGAGAAATCGAACAGGACGGTTTCCAGGAGAGCCGCGCCATCGCTGTCGACGGTCGGACGGCGGCCGAAGCTCGCGACGCCATCATGCACCGATCCGTCGGCGCGGGTGAAGCGGACGGCATAGATGCCGTGGGCGAGACCGTTGTCTTCGGGCAACGCCATGTTGGCGGTCGGATAGCCGAGCGTTCGCCCGAGTTGCTTGCCGCGCACGACCTCGGCCTCGACCGTGTAGCGATAGCCCAGCAGGCCGGCCGCCTCGCTGACCTCGCCCTGCTGCAGGCACTCGCGGATGCGGCTGGAGGAGATCACGTCTGCTCCCTCGTCGCGGAAGGCATCGACCAGCGTGACGCCGAAGCCGTGCTCCTCGCCAGCGGCCATGAGATAGGCCGGGCCGCCGGCACGGTTGCGGCCGAAATGGAAGTCGAAGCCGGTCACCACGTGGGTAATGCCGAGGCCATCACAGAGGATGCCCCGGACGAACTCCACCGGCTCTGTGGCGGCGAAATCGCGGCTGAAGGGCTGCTCGATCACCGCGTCGAAGCCGAGCGCGCCGAGCAGGCGGGCCCGCATGGGTGCAGGCGTCAGCCGAAAGACCGGCCGGTCGGGGCGGAAGACCGTTCGCGGGTGTGGCTCGAAGGTGAGAACGAGCGCGGGCACGCCGCGCTCTCGGGCCATGCCGAGCGCCTTCTCCAGCACTGCCAGATGGCCACGGTGGACACCGTCGAAATTGCCGATGGCAACGACGCCGCCGCGCAGGCCGGCCGGCAGGTGAACCGGGTCGGACAAACGAAGCAGCTTTTTCTCCGCCGCGCCGGTCATGCCAGCCTCGTGATCGAGGCGACGGGGGCCAGGGCGTGCCTTTCAAAAAATTCGCCGAGCCTGACCGGATCCGGCGTGTCCGCGCTATCGCCGTAATCGCGGAAATGGATGCCGCCGGAAACATAGAGCGCATCGATGCCAGCGTTCACGGCGCCCTTGATATCGGTCAGCATGCCATCGCCGATGGCCAGAACCTCGCCGCGCTCCAGCGGGCGGTCGCTCAGCTCCGCCAGTTTCGCCATGGCGGCGCGATAGATCGGGGCATGTGGCTTGCCCGATATCAGCGTGCGTCCGCCCAGCTGGCCGTAGTCGCGCGCCAGGGCGCCGGAACACCAGATCATGCGGTCGCCGCGTTCGACGACGATGTCCGGATTGGCGCAGATCATCGGCAGGTCGCGGGAGCGCAGACGCTGCAGCATCTCGCGATAGTCGTCCGGTGTTTCGGTCTCGTCGTCGAACAGGCCGGTGCAGACCACCGCCGACGCCTCGAACTCCTCGACCAGGTCGACCTCGAGGCCATCGAAGAGCTGCAGGTCCCGATCGGGGCCAAGGTGAAAGACGCGGCGCGGTCCCTCGGCGATCAGGTCGCGGGTCACGTCGCCCGACGTGACGACCGCGTCCCAGGCGTCGTCGGGCACGCCGAGGCCGCGGATCTGCGTGATGACGCCGGACGACAGGCGCGGCGCATTGGTCAGGAGCACGACGGGCAGCCCCGCGGCGCGCATGCGCCCAAGCGCGGCGCAGGCCTGCGGAAAGGCGCGCACGCCGTTATGAATGACGCCCCAGACATCGCACAGGATCGCGCCATAGGATCCGGCCAGGTCATCCAGTCGGTCGATCATGGCGGGGCTGGCAGTCATCGGGTGTCCGGTCCTGGTGATTGGCATCGCGGCAGGCCGGCGGACCGGCCCGGGGGTGACTGGACCGGAATTAACCCAAGGCGTTCACCCTGTCACCAGCTTTCGGCTGACACCGGCGGGTGCTCATGCGAAAAATAGACCTTGCTGATGAATTTGGCGCAACGCGCCAGGGAGCTTTCGACCTCATGTCCAGCCGTAGCGCCTTGTTTTCCGGCACCCCCTGCGCGCTGCTCGCCGGTGCTGTCCCGGCCCACGCGGCGTTGCAGGACGGGCTCCTGGTCACGGGTATCGGCGTTTCCCTGGCGCTGGCGATCGCGGGCTTCGTTGCCGGTTTCCTGGCGCTTGGCCTGCAACGGCGGGCGGCCAGCGAGCAGCGGCGGCTGATCGCCATGGTGGAACGCTCGCTCGCCGACCAGGCGCTGCGAAGCGAGACCGACCTGCGGGCGCTGGTCGACATGGCCGCGGCCGCGCGCCAGGAGCTCGAAACGCTGCCGGGACGGTTAGACGCCGAGGACACGGCGGATGAGGCGGTACCGGAGGACGAACCGGCGGCCAACGTCATCCGGCTCACCGACGAGGTGAAGAAAGCCGCGCGGCAAAGCGAGAGCGCCGGGAGCGACGCCGCCGCGCAAGCGGCCGACGAAACGGAAACCGCGCTGTGCGAAGGGCGTTTCGACCTGGCGCTGGAGCCGGTTCTCTCGATCTCGGATTCGCGCGCCGTCGGGTTCAGCGTTCACGCCGCCGTGGGGGCGCAGGACGCGTTCATTTCGCGGATGACCCACGAACCGCGCCCCGGTTGCCGGCTCGCCTTCGAAGCCTCGATGATGCGACAGGCAGCGGCGGTGGCGCGGCGCCAGCTCGGCGACAGCGCGGCGGACATGCCGCTCTACGTTCCCGTTTCCGCCAGCCTGCTGCAAAACGAAGACGCGGTGGGAAACGTGGCCACGCTCTACCGGAACGAACCCGACCTCGCGCTGTCGCTGATCCCCGTCGTGCCGGTACACCTGATGATCGGCGCCAACCGGAAATGCGGGCCGGCCCTCGAACGCCTGCGCGGCGCCGGCGCGCAATTCGCGGTCGAAGGCTGGCTTGGCGGCGAGGAGTCGCTCGCCAAGCTGAGCGCCTTCGGCGTTCACTGCGTCAGGCTCAGCGCCAACCGCCTGCTCGGACGCGACAAGCTGCGCCCGCGCGACCTCGACGCCGAAAGCATCATTTCCGCCTGCGCCGAGAAGGAATTTCAGCTCGTCGCCATGGACGTGACCACGGACGAGGAAGCCGTCAGCCTGATCGACATCGGCATCGACCGGATGTCCGGGAAGCGTTTCAACGGCCCGAAACGGTTGAAGGCAACGCCGCCACACGGCAAGGGCGTGATCGCCGGCGGCTGAAACGCCCGGCTCTCAGCAGTCATGGTAAACAGGATATAAACTTATTCTGCAATAATTCACTATTTCCGTAAAACCTCATTAAATAGATTTTTTATATAACGCGATGCTGATGCAATTGGCAGGAGCATTGCTGTGTTCAGTTCTTTCAGAAAAAGCGAGTCGGGCAATTTTGCCATCATGACCGCGCTCGTGCTTCCCGCGCTCCTTCTCAGTGTCGGGATCGGCATCGACCTGACGGAAATCCTCCGGCAGCGCCATGCGACCGTCTATGCCATGGAAGCCGCCGGCATCGCGATGGGCCGTCAGATCGAACAGGGCATGGAGGGCGAGGAACTCAAGGCGTTCGGCAAGCAGTTCTTCGAATCCAACCTTGGCCCGGTCGACCCGGCGCAGACCACGCTGACGGTCCTGCTGCCGAACGACGCGGGCAGCGGCGGCGACATCAAGCTGACGACATCGCTGGACTTCAAGCCGCTGTTCCTGACGCCGGCGCTTTCCAGCATGTACCACAACATCTCCCACTTCAATTTCGAGGAGACCGTGAAGGTCCGCACCAAGAACACGGCGGAGATCGCCCTGGTGCTGGACAATTCCGGTTCTATGGATTCGACCGGCTCGGGGTCCAGCAAGAAACGAATGGCGCTGCTCAAGGAAGCGGCCACCTTCCTGGTCGAGGAACTGGCAGCCGACGCCAAGAAGATCAAGCAGATTTCCAAGCCGGTTCAGTTTTCGGTCGTTCCGTTTGCGGCCTCGGTGAACATCGGGTCGCAATATGCCGACGCCGACTGGATGGACAAGTACGGCGACTCCCCGGTTCACCACGAGAATTTCAACTGGAATTCGCTCAAGGACGCCTGGGGCGACACCAAGAAGGCCGTCAAGCAGGGCAACCGCTGGATCAAGACCGGTGCCGGGTGGGGCGCGGAAGAAGGCCAGCCGCTGACCCGCTTCACGCTCTACAACTCGATGAAGAAGCAGATCGGCGAAAACGTCATCCAGGCAGGCAAGTACGAGACCCAACGGGTCTGCAAGTGGTATTACGGTTCACAGTACTGCTACTACACGTCGGTCTGGGTTCCGCCGGTCACCGAGCCGATCTACGGCGCTGCCGAGGCGTGGAAGGGCTGCGTCGAGGCCCGTCCCTATCCCTACAACGTCAACGGCGTGCTGGCCGATTCCAGCGAGCCGGAGTCGCTGATCGTGCCGATGTTCGCCAACGACGAAACGGACAACGGTCCGACAGGATGGTGGCACAACAACTGGATCGACGACGACTACACGGGCGAGCCTTCCAGCTACACCAACATCAAGCGCCACACCGACATGGTGAAGTATTTCCAGCCGCTTCCGGGCAGCTATGCCTCGGCGATGGATTCCGGCCCGAACTTCTCCTGCACCACGACGGCGATCACGCCGCTGCAGGACGTGACGACCTCGGCCGGACTGAAGACGGTCAAGGACGCCATTGACGCCATGGAAGCCAACGGCAACACCAACGTGCCGGAAGGCATGGCCTGGGGCTGGCACACGCTGACCAAGTCGCCGCCCTTCGACCAGGGCCGGGCCGACAGCGACAACAACAACGACAAGGTCATCATCGTGCTGACCGACGGCGCCAACACCTACACCAACCTGCCGAGCTCCTATTACGACCCGGACTACATCAAGCGGTCGACCTATGCTGCGCACGGCTACATGGGCACGAATTACGACGGCGGCAGCAAGCCGAGGCTCTACGAGGGCCTGAGTTCCTCCTTCGCCACCGGGTCCTACAGCGACGCCAACTACACCAAGGCGATGGACGAGCACATGGAGCAGCTGTGCACCAACGCGAAATCGGAGGGAGTCACGATCTTCTCGATCGCGCTGGACCTGCCGTCGAGTTCCTCCACCATCAGCGAGCTGCGCAGCTGCGCGTCGGAATCGCGGTTCCGCAAGGATGCCAACGGCAATTACGAGAAGCTGTTCTACAACGCGACCGGCGGCGAGCTCATGGACGTCTTCAAGGCCATCGCCGACGAGCTGTCGAACCTGCGCATCGTCGGCTGATCAAGCCACCCGCCTGCCATCGAGCGCCCCGCCCTTCCCGGCGGGGCGTTTTGCCTGTAGGGTCCGCCGCGTTTGCCGTCCCTGACGCCGGTTCTTCCGGGTGCCGTTTACCAGCACGAATTTTTCCATCGACGATTTCTTGACTTCGATGCCCGGCGTGATTATCTCCGGCGCCGTTAGCACTCACCAAACGCGAGTGCTAATGCCGCGATAGCGGAGAGATCGAACACAAGTTCATTCACCCAAGGGTAACAGACATGGCCGAGATGAATTTCCGCCCGCTTCACGATCGCGTTGTCGTGCGCCGGGTTGAGTCCGAAGAAAAGACCGCCGGCGGGATCATCATTCCCGATACCGCCAAGGAAAAGCCGTCGGAAGGCGAAATCGTCGCTGTCGGCGAAGGCGCGCGCAAGGACAGCGGCGAGCTGATCCCGATGGCCGTCAAGGCTGGCGACCGCGTCCTGTTCGGCAAGTGGTCGGGCACCGAAGTCAAGCTCAACGGCGAAGACCTTCTGATCATGAAGGAAGCCGACATCATGGGCGTGATCGGCTGATCGCCGGGAACCACACGTTCAAACAACAATCCTCATTTGGGGCACAAGCCCAGGAGTAAGGAAACATGGCAGCCAAGGAAGTCAAATTCAGCCGTGACGCGCGCGAGCGTATGCTGCGCGGCGTGGACATTCTCGCCGATGCCGTCAAGGTGACGCTCGGCCCGAAGGGCCGCAACGTCGTCATCGACAAGGCGTTCGGCGCTCCGCGCATCACCAAGGACGGCGTTTCCGTCGCCAAGGAAATCGAACTGGAAGACAAGTTCGAGAACATGGGCGCACAGATGGTGCGCGAAGTCGCCTCCAAGACCAACGACATCGCCGGTGACGGAACGACCACCGCGACCGTTCTCGCCCAGGCGATCGTCAAGGAAGGCGCCAAGGCCGTTGCCGCCGGCATGAACCCGATGGACCTGAAGCGCGGCATCGATCTCGCCGTCGCCGAAGTGGCCTCCAAGCTGGTTTCTGCGGCCAAGAAGATCAACACCTCCGACGAAGTGGCCCAGGTCGGCACGATTTCCGCCAATGGCGAAAAGGAAATCGGCGACATGATCGCCAGCGCCATGCAGAAGGTCGGCAACGAGGGTGTCATCACCGTCGAGGAAGCCAAGACGGCCGAGACCGAGCTGGAAGTCGTCGAAGGCATGCAGTTCGACCGCGGCTACCTGTCGCCCTACTTCGTGACCAACCCGGAAAAGATGGTCGCCGAGCTGGAAGACGCCTACATCCTGCTGCACGAGAAGAAGCTGTCCAACCTGCAGGCCATGCTGCCGGTGCTGGAAGCCGTCGTGCAGTCGTCCAAGCCGCTGATCATCATCGCCGAGGACGTGGAAGGCGAGGCTCTTGCCACGCTGGTGGTCAACAAGCTGCGTGGCGGCCTGAAGATCGCCGCCGTCAAGGCTCCGGGCTTCGGTGACCGCCGCAAGGCCATGCTGGAAGACATCGCCATCCTCACCGGTGGCCAGGTGATCTCCGAGGACCTCGGCATCAAGCTGGAAAACGTCACGCTCGACATGCTCGGCCGTGCCAAGAAGGTGGCGATCTCCAAGGAGAACACCACGATCGTCGACGGCGCCGGCCAGAAGGCCGAGATCGAGGGCCGCGTTGCCCAGATCAAGGGCCAGATCGAAGAGACGACCTCCGACTACGACCGTGAGAAGCTCCAGGAGCGTCTTGCCAAGCTGGCTGGCGGTGTTGCCGTCATCCGCGTCGGCGGCGCCACGGAAGTGGAAGTGAAGGAGAAGAAGGACCGCGTCGACGACGCCCTCAACGCGACCCGCGCGGCCGTCGAGGAAGGCATCGTGGCCGGTGGCGGCACCGCCCTGCTGCGCGCCTCCAACATTCTCTCGGTCAAGGGCGCCAACGCCGACCAGGAAGCCGGTATCGCCATCGTGCGCCGCGCCCTGCAGTCGCCGGCCCGCCAGATCGTCACCAACGCCGGTGACGAGGCCTCGATCGTGGTCGGCAAGATCCTCGAGAACGCGTCGGAGACCTTCGGCTACAACGCCCAGACCGGTGAATATGGCGACATGATCACCATGGGTATCGTCGATCCGGTCAAGGTGGTTCGCACCGCCCTGCAGGATGCCGCTTCCGTGGCCGGCCTGCTGGTCACCACCGAAGCCATGATCGCCGAACTTCCGAAGAAGGAATCGGCTGCTCCGGCGATGCCGGGCGGCGGCATGGGCGGCATGGACTTCTAAGTCCGGCTTCCATCCGAGACCTACACGAAGGGCGGCTCTCACGGGCCGCCCTTTTTGCATGCCATGCTTTCATACCTGTCCGGCGCAGGCCGGACGTGGCGGCATGGACTTCCAGACCCGGCTTCCATCCGAGACCTACATGAAGGGCGGCTCTCACGGGCCGCCCTTTTTGCATGCCACCATGCTTTCATACCTGTCCGGCGCGGGCCGGACGTGGCGGCATGGACTTCCAGGCCCGACTTCCATCCGAGACCTACAGGAAAGGCGGCTCTCACGGGCCGCCCTTTTTGCATGCCGCCATGCCGCATCGATCGACGGACCAGCGTCCTTCCCGGTCTTGGTTCGCGCCCCTCCGGCCCCATATGTTCAAGGGGACAAGAGGAGCAGACGCCATGGCGACACGCACCGAATCCGACACGTTCGGGCCGATCGAGGTGCCCGGGTCTTCCTACTGGGGTGCGCAGACCCAGCGCAGCCTGCAGAATTTCCGCATCGGGGGCGAGCGCATGCCCCCTGCCCTGATCCACGCGCTGGGGCTGGTGAAGCAGGCCGCGGCGCGGACCAACGCGGCACTGGGCACGCTCGACGGCGAACTGGCGAACCTGATCGAGCGGGCGGCCGGCGAAGTGGCCGCAGGTACCCTGGACGATCAGTTTCCGCTCGTGGTCTGGCAGACCGGATCGGGCACGCAGACCAACATGAACGCCAATGAGGTGATCGCCAACCGGGCCATCGAACTGGCCGGCGGGACAATGGGATCGAAGCGCCCGGTCCATCCCAACGATCACGTCAACCGCAGCCAGTCGTCCAATGACACGTTTCCGACCGCCATGCACGTGGCGGTGGCCATGCAGGCGCGCGACCGGCTGTTTCCGGGCCTCGACCACCTGCACCGGGCTCTCCAGGCGAAGGCGGAGGCGTTTTCCGGCATCGTGAAGATCGGGCGGACGCATACGCAGGATGCCACGCCGCTGACGCTCGGCCAGGAGTTTTCCGGCTACGCCGCCGCGATCGACCTGGCGCGCCACCGCATCGCGGCCAGCCTGAAGGACGTCCTCGCGCTGGCGCAGGGCGGCACGGCGGTCGGCACCGGCCTCAACGCGCCGGACGGATTCGCGACCCGCTTCGCCGAGGAGATTTCCGGCCTGACCGGCCTTGATTTCCGCCCGGCCGGCAACCGTTTCGAGGCGCTGGCCAGCCATGGCGCGCTGGCCCATTTCCACGGTGCGCTGACGTCGCTGGCCGCCGATCTCTTCAAGATCGCCAACGACATCCGCCTGCTCGCCTCCGGCCCCCGGTCGGGCCTGGGAGAACTGTCGCTGCCGGAAAACGAACCGGGCTCCTCGATCATGCCGGGCAAGGTGAACCCGACGCAGGCCGAGGCGCTGACCATGGTCGCGGCGCAGGTGATGGGCAACGAGACCACCGTGGCCTTCGCCGCCTCGCAGGGCCAGTTCGAACTCAACGTGATGAAACCCGTGATCGCCCACGCCGTGCTGCAATCGACCGGCCTCATGGGCGATGCCATGACATCCTTTGCCGAGAACTGCGTCGACGGCATCACGGCCAACGAGCAGCATATCGCCGACCTGGTGGACCGGTCGCTGATGCTGGTGACGGCCCTGGCGCCGGAGATCGGCTACGACAAGGCGGCGTCGATCGCCAAGTCCGCCCATGCGAACGGCACGACGCTGCGCGAGGAGGCGCTGAAAAGCGGCCACGTCGATGCAGAAACCTTCGACCGGCTGGTGCGGCCTGAAACGATGGTCAGCGGCGGCTGACGTTTCCAAAACGTTTACGCTGCGTTGCCCATAACGTGTCTATTCGTGAACAATTTCGCGAGTATTGTCCACGCATCGAAAACAATCCTCGAGGGATCATCCATGAACGCCAATCTTCTCGTGCTGGTCGGCCGCGTGCTGGCCGCCTTCATCTTCATCATGGCCGGCTGGGGCAAGCTTGCCGGCGGCATCGACGGCACGGCCGGCTACATTGCCTCCGTCGGCCTGCCTGCCTCGACGGCCCTGGCCTGGCTGGCCGCGATCTTCGAACTGGTCGCAGGCCTGTTCATCCTCGCCGGCTTCATGACCCGCGCCACGGCGCTGGCCCTGGCGGCCTTCTGCATCTTCACCGGCTTCGTCTTCCACTTCGACCCGGCCGACCAGATGCAGTTCATCAACTTCATGAAGAACCTCGCCATGGCCGGCGGCTTTGCCTTCCTGGCGGTGACGGGCGCCGGTGCCTGGTCGGTGGACGCACGCCGTGGCAAGGCGGCCCCGCTGGCGCTGGCCTCCTGACCAATCCGACCGGTCGCTTGAAGAACAGGAGACCCGGCCGCCTGGCGGCCGGGTCTTTTCCATTTCAGCCCGCGATGCCGCTGCGCCGCGCCAACCGCCCGAGAGCGACTGTCGCGACGACAGCGCCAACCGAAGCGGCTGCCGCGAGACGTGGCGTGCCGAGGATTGCCTCGGTGCCGAAATAGACCAGCAGCAGGCCGAGAATCAGACCGGCTGTCAGCAAGGCGCAGGCAATGCCGGCCATGAGGTCGTTTTCGAGCAAGGCGGCGACCCCCACCGGGACGCTCCGGGTGGCAAACCAGAGCAGCAGCAGGACCGACAGGCCGTAAACGGCCAGTCCAATTGTCATTTCCATGAAATAGCTCCGCAAATCCGCTACGCCGGACCATCCGGCGAATGCGCATGAACGGAACGCATGTGTTTTGGCTTTGTGGTTGGCGGAGCCGCACCAGACCCTTGGGACAGGCCGGGGGACGCGTTCGGGCCGGACACATCGTCCGACTCTCATATTTTGATCCCAGTCCGCGCGAAAAGCAATCGGTCCGCGCGCGACTTTCAGCGGAGGCTATCGCCGATCCGCCCGACGATCTCGCGGGCCAGGGCGGCCTCGGCACCGGCCAGCACACCCTTGCCCGTCACGAGGCAGGCCTGCGACTTCAGGATCACCCCGTCGTCGAGGATCTTCAGGTGGTTGGCGCGCAGCGTGGAGCCCGTGGAGGTGATGTCCACGATCACATCGGCAGAGCCCGCAGCCGGTGCGCCCTCGGTCGCCCCGAGGCTCTCGACGATGCGGTAGACCTGGATGCCGTGGGCGCGGGAGAAGAACTGCTGGGTCAGCCGCCAGTACTTGGTGGCGATGCGAAGGCGCCGGCCATGGCCCATGCGGAATTCCGCCGCGACATCGTTCAGGTCGGCCATGGTGTTGACGTCGAACCAGACTTCCGGAACGGCGACGATCACGTCGGCATGGCCGAAGCCGAGGCGGGCGGAAATTTCCACCTTCTCGTCCCAGGCGGCCAGCGTCTCGCGCACCAGGTCCTCGCCCGTAACGCCCATGTCCACCGTGCCCGCACCCAGTTCGCGCGCGATCTCGGAGGCCGACAGGAAGGCGATCTCGATGCCGTCATGACCGTCGACGCTTGCACGATACTGGCGGGCATCCTCCGGCTGGCGGATCGAATAGCCGGCATTCTCGAAAACGGCGATTGCCTGTTCCTTCAGGCGGCCCTTCGACGGCAGGGCAATGGTGACGGCCATGGCTCAGATCTCCCTTGCCTGCTCGGTCCGGTCGAGCCAGACGGAAAAGCCGACGCCCGATATGGGGGCCGGTGCGCCGAGGAGCGTCAGGAGGCGATCGTAGCGGCCGCCGCCGGCGACAGGCCGTTCCTGCCCGGGGGCATGCAGCTCGAAAACGAGGCCGGTGTAATAGTCGAGGGGACGGCCGAAAGCCGCATCATAGCGGATGAAGCCGAGATCGAGCCCGGCATTGGCGATGGCGGCAACGCGGGCATCGAAGGCCGCCAGTGCCGCATCGATCTTCAGTCCCGCCCTGGCGGCGAAGCCCTGCAGCGTGCTCGACGCATCGGCCAGCGGCGCGCTGATCGACAGGAAATCCTGGAGGGCGGCGATGGCTTCCGGCGCCAGCCGGACGGACGCCAGCCGGGCCTTGTCGATCAATCGGCCCGCGATCTCGGCGGGCGAGCGGCCGGCGGAGGGCGAAATGCCGGTCTCCGTCATCCGGGCGGCAATACGGGCTTCCAGTTCGGCGCGATCATCCCGGGCGACAAGCGCGGCAATGGCGTCATCGAGCTCGGTTTTCTGCCCGCTACCCGAAGAGAGCGCCTCCAGCGCGGCCGCCATCTGGTCTGGCGCCCCGAAGGCGCGGGCAAGGCGCTGCTGCCAGCCGCGCGGCAGGCCAAGCGAGGCGAGCACGGCCTCGAAGACCGCCTGGTCGCCCATTGAGA
The DNA here is from genome assembly GCF_002727065.1 of Zhengella mangrovi. Classification (GTDB taxonomy): domain Bacteria; phylum Pseudomonadota; class Alphaproteobacteria; order Rhizobiales; family Rhizobiaceae; genus Zhengella; species Zhengella mangrovi. Next base: position 80,833 of record NZ_PDVP01000009.1, read on the forward strand.
CCGTCAGCGCCTGGGCCGGCATGAGCATGGTCACCAGCGCCAGCGCATCGGCCAGCGACCGGGCATCGGCGCTGTTGATGTCGGTGTCTCCCAGGTCCTCGATGCCGGCCTGGAAGAACTCGTTGCCGCCTTCGCGGCGCTGCCGGAACACCTCGCCGAGATAGGCATAGCGGCGATGGCCGGCCTCGGCCGCCTCGATGTGCATGCGGCAGACCGGGATGGTGAACTCGGGGCGCAGGCACAGGCTTTCGCCGGTTTCGCTCTCGGTCAGGAAGATGCGACGGCGAAGGTCCTCGCCGGCCATGTCGAGAAAGGGATCGGCCGGCTGGATGACCGGCACGTCCACGGCCTCGGCGCCGCGCCTTTCGAACAGGGCGAGGATGTCGCGCGCACTGGAGGGAAAGCGCGGGGTCATGTCATGCGCCCGCCTGCGCCGCCAGCAGTCTCTTCACCTCGGCCACCAGGTCGGCCTCGGCGATCTCGAACTGGCCGGGACGGGCCTCGCGCCATTCCTCGTTGGAGGCGATGGCCTCGGCCTGTCGACGTCCCTCGATCATGTCCTTGACCTGGACGATTCCCTTCCCGCGCTCGTCGGAGCCCTGGATGATGGCGATGGGGCAATGGCGCCGGTCGGCATATTTGAGCTGGTTGCCGAACTTCTTCCAGTTGCCCTGGTACATTTCGGCGCGGATACCGGCATTTCTCAGGTCCTGGACCATCTTCTGGTAACGGCCGAGGGCTTCCGTATCGCCGTCCATGACGGTCACCAGGACCGGCGCGACAACCGGCGTACGGCCGAGCTTGCCGAGGTTCTTCAGGGCGGTCATCAGGCGCGAGACGCCGATGGAAAAGCCGGTCGCGGGCGCGTCCTGGCCGGTGAAGCGCTTGACGAGGCCGTCGTAGCGGCCGCCGCCGCCGACCGAGCCGAACTGGACCGTTTCGCCCTTCTCGTTGACGACGTCGAAGGTCAGTTCCGCCTCGTAGACGGGGCCGGTGTAATACTCGAGGCCGCGGACGACCGACGGGTCGATCCGGATCCGGTCGGGCCCGTAGCCGGCCGCCTGGACCAGACTTTCGATCATCCGCAGTTCCGCCATGCCATGGGCATAGGACTGGGACGCGGGATAGTCGTCCGTGTCGTCGGCGATCAGGCCGATGCCTTTCAGGACGGTCGTGATCTGGGCCTCGTCCAGCCCGGCGCCCCTGGTGAAGTCGCCCTCGCCTTCCTTGCCGCCGTCCCAGCGGCCCGGGCCGAGCAGCAGGCGCACACCGTCAACGCCGAACTTGTCCAGCTTGTCGATGGAGCGAAGCACGGTGAGGCGGCGTTCCGCGTTGTCATCGCCGCCAAGGCCGATGGCCTCCAGCACGCCGTCGAGCACCTTGCGGTTGTTGACACGGATGACATAATCGCCGCGCTGGACGCCCAGCGCTTCCATGGCGTCGGCCATCATCATGCACATCTCGGCGTCGGTCTGGACGCCCGGGGCACCGACGACGTCGGCATCGAACTGCATGAACTGGCGGAAGCGGCCGGGGCCGGGCTTCTCGTTGCGGAAAACCCAGCCGGCGCGATAGCTGCGGTAGGGCAGCGCGATCTCGTTGATGTTTTCGGCGACGTGACGGGCAAGCGGCGCGGTCAGATCGTAACGCAGGCTCAGCCACTGGTCGTCGTCATCCTGCAGCGAGAACACGCCTTCGTTCGGCCGGTCGCTGTCGGGCAGGAACTTGCCGAGCGCATCGGTGTATTCGAACATCGGCGTCTCGACCGGGTCGAAGCCGTAGCGCTCGTAGACCTCGCGGATTTTCGCCACCATCTCGTCTGTCGCGCGGATATCCTCCGGCGAGCGGTCAACGAAGCCGCGCGGCAGGCGCGCCTTCAGTTTCTGCGGCTTCTTCTTTTTCTTGTCAGACATGGAGCGGCCCCAAGCGGCGGGAAACGGAAAAATCGACGTTCTCCTAACCGACAAGGGTTCAACCGGCAAGGGTAACGGGCTAACCGCGGGGCCGTTTCGGGGGCGTAAAATGAAAAACCCGGCCGCGACGGGCCGGGTTTCGTTTTCAGCTAATCAACCGATCGATCAATCGTACGGCGACCAGCACTGGCGGCGCGGCCCGTTGTAGGGCTGGTAGGTGTTGTCCCAGGCCCGGTAGGACCGGTACTTGTGGTCACACCAGCGGTAGTGGGCGCGGGAATGACGGCCACGGCGGCGCGGCGGGTCATAGCTCCGGTCAGCACCGAGCGCGAGGCCCAGTGCGAAGGCCGCCGGCGGGAACCACCAGCCGTTGTGACGGCGCCAGCCGCGATGGTGGCGGCGCGATCCGCGATGGCCGTTGTAGAAGCCGCGGCCGCCGCGGCGATGGAACCCGCGACGATGATGCCGGCGCTGAACCTTGATCACGTCGGACGTGCCGACCTGTGTCTGCACGGTCTGCGGGGTCATCGGGACGGCGACGGCCGTTGCCATCGGAGCAAACGTCATTGCTGCGGCGGCCAGGGCCGACGCCATGAAACCAGTCTTTTTCGGCATTGTCTTCTCCTGAACTTCTCGTCCCTCGGTGGTCAATCCGCAACCCGGGCGATTGTTCCGAGAGCAGGCAGGCCGACCGGCTCAGGATGCGGCTGGCGTCGCGGCCGGGCGTTCAAACTCCTGACGGGCCGCCTCGGCCCTTGCACGGCAGATGCAGCCTTCGAGGTGATCGTTCACCAGCCCCATGGCCTGCATGAAGGCATAAACCGTGGTGGGGCCGACGAAGGTCCAGCCCCGCTTCTTCAGGTCCTTCGACAGCCTCTTCGAAGCCGCGGTCACGGGATTGGCCACAAGGACCTGGCGGGTGACGCGGTCCGGGCGTTCGGCCCTGTCCGGCTCGAAAGACCAGAAGAAGGCGGCAAGCGAGCCGAACTCGTCACGCATTTCCTGCGCGCGTTTCGCGTTGTTGATGGTGGATGCGATCTTGCCGCGATGGCGCACGATGCCGCTGTCCGCCAGCAGCCGCGCGATGTCGGCGTCATCGAAACGGGCCACCCTGTCGATGTCGAACCCGGCGAAGGCAGAACGGAAATTCTCCCGCTTGCGCAGGATTGTGAGCCAGGACAGGCCGGCCTGGAACCCCTCGAGGCAGATCTTCTCGAACAGGCGGACATCATCGGAAACCGGGTAGCCCCATTCCTCGTCGTGGTAGCGGCAATAATCCTCCAGCCCGCCGTGCCAGAAGCAGCGCGGCTGCCCGTCCGGACCGGCCAGAAGCCCCTCACCCGCATCGTCCATGCTGTCCTCTCCTGCCCGTTAACCGGGGTCCTGCCCGGATTCATCCCTGATTCACCACGTCCCTGAAGGGCGGGATAACCATATCGAAAGGTTTCGGTCCCGAATCGCATTTTATGAAAATCGATTCACCTTTCCGACTCCGACACGGGAGCAGGATCGCCGTCAACCTGCGACCGGGCACGTCCCTGGCCGGCCGGCAGGCGAGCCCCTGTGACGAACCAATTGAGAGTACGTCTGATGTTGAAATCGCTTTTCCTGGCGTCCGCCGCCCTGCTCGGCCTGATCGCCGCCAGCGAGGCCCAGGCCGACGGCCGCTATTCCAGCCGGCCACCCGTGGTGGTCAGTCCCGATCTTTCCGCCCCCTGGGTGATGCAACTGCAGCGCGCGCCGGTGAACGCACCGCGGGCGCGCCGTTACCAGAACCTCCCGGCCGGCGTCGGTGTCCGCGTGGCGCCGCCGCCCAAGCGCATCGTCCGCCAGCGGCCGCCGCAGCACCGGACGGTCGACCGCCAGGTGCGCACCGCCGGTTATGCCGTCCGGCCCCTGCCGGCGCAGCCCAAGCGGATGATGAACCCGCTCTACCTGCCCCAGGACGTGGCCTATGACGGCCCGGAAAAGGCGGGCACGATCATCATCGATACCGACAACAAGTTCCTCTACCTCGTCCAGTCCGGCGGCCAGGCACGCCGCTACGGCGTCGGGGTGGCCAAGCCGGGGTTCGAGTGGGCCGGCACGCACAAGATCACCCAGAAGAAGGAATGGCCCGACTGGCGCCCTCCGGCCGAGATGATCGAGCGCGTCCGGCGGCAGGAAGGACGGGTGCTGCCGGTTCACATGGAAGGCGGACCGGCCAATCCGCTCGGCGCGCGCGCCATGTACCTGGGCTCAACGCTCTACCGGATCCACGGCACCAACGCGCCGTGGACGATCGGCGGGAACGTTTCCTCGGGATGTATCCGCATGCGCAACGAAGACGTCATCGATCTCTACAACCGCGTGGACGTGGGCACCCGGGTGATCGTCAAATGAGTTGACCGGAGAGGGACAGGGTCGCGCGGCATGGGGAACAGGCCGCCGACCCGCTTCGGTGAAACGGCGCGGCCCTGGACAACGGCCGCGCCGTTTTCGTGCGCGGCCAGGGTTCCACCGGAAAAATGCCGCCATATTGCTACTTCATCCGTGCTTGCTATCCTAATGGTGTTCCTCGCCCCATGGAGACCGCACCCTGCATCGCCTTGCCCGCATCGACATTACCGAAATCGCAAAGCCGCTTCCCGCGCCCGTCAGCGCGGCGCTTTTCGGCGCCGTCTGCAGCGTGGTGGCGGTGGGATTGCGCGCCCTGACCGATATCTCCCTGCCCGGTGCCGGCCCCTTCGCGCTGGCCGTGCCGGTGGTGCTGATCGCCACGCTGTTCGGCGGCTGGATCGCGGGCGTGGTCTGCCAGTCGCTCGCCGGCCTTCACGCGTGGTACTTCATCCTGCCGATTGCCGGCAGCTTCCGTTTCGAGGACAGCAGCGACGGCCCGCGGGTATTCGTCAACCTGGCCGCCGGCTTCATCTCCGTGCTGCTGGCGGAGATCTTCCGCCGGGCCGCCCGCAAGGCGCTTCATGACCGGGAGATGCTGCTGGTGGAACTGGAGCATCGGGTCAAGAACAGTTTTGCCTCCATCGCGTCGATCATGCGCATGCAGATGCGCGATGCGCCGCCCGACGCCAAGGCGCTGCTGCAAAGCGCGCTCGGCCGCATCGAGAGCTATGCGCGGGCCTACGGCTACCTGCGCTTCCGCTTCGACGACACCGGCTCGGTCCATATCGACGAATACCTGCGCGACCTGTGCACGGCGCTGGAAGACACGGCGACAGCCGACCGGCGTGTCGGGTTTTCCTGCAAGGCGCCCCGCATCGCGATCAACCGCGACAAGGCCATCGTCATCGGACTGCTGGTCAACGAGGTCGCCACCAACAGCATCAAGCATGCCTTCGGCGAGGGCAAGGGGCGCATCAGCGTGGAGTTCCGTCCGGACAACGGCGGCCATGTCCTGACGATCGCCGACGACGGCCAGGGCATCTCGGACGAAACGATGAGGAGCGGCAAGAGCGGCCTCGGCCTGCGACTGATCGAGGCGCTGGCGCAACAGGGCAACGGCACGGTGGAGCGCACCACCGGTCCGGGCGGCACGACCTTCACGGTGAACTTCGCCGGTTGATGTTCCGTCCGGAGCATCTGCGCCACTCGCCGCAGTGCTTCATCCGCTTGTTCCCGAGCGAACCCGGACGCGAAACCGGCGTCCACTTTCGCTGGAATCCGGGCTTGCCAGTCGCAATTCCGGACGCGAAACCGGCGTCCACTTTCGCTGGAATTGCTTTATTCCGCAGCCAGCAGGTCCTTCTTCACCCGGCCCTGCGGCACGCCCGCGGGTTTGTCGCCGCCCCAGGCCCAGTTCAGCAGCTTGACCGTGTGGACGACGGGCAGGCCGGCCGCATCGCCGATCTGGGTGATGCAGCCGATGTTGCCAGCCGCGATCACCTCCGCCTTCGTCGCCTTCAGGTTCCTGACCTTGCGCTCCTTCAGCGTGGCGGCAATATCGGGCTGCATGATGTTGTAGGTGCCGGCCGAACCGCAGCACAGGTGGCCTTCCGCCGGGTCCTTCACCGTGAAGCCGGCCTTCTTCAGCAAGGCCTTCGGCTGCATGGTGATCTTCTGCCCGTGCTGCATGGAGCAGGCCGAATGATAGGCCACTGTCAGGCCGGTCGCGTTGACCGGTTCGGGCAGGTCCAGCGTGGCGAGGTACTCGGTGACATCCTTCGCCAGGGCCGAGACCCGGGCCGCCTTCTCGGCATAGGCACCGTCGAGGCGCAGCATGTGGCCATAGTCCTTGACGGTCGTGCCGCAGCCGGACGTGGTGATGATGATGGCATCGAGGCCGCCGTCCTCGATCAGCCGCCACCAGGCATCGACGTTGCGGCGGGCCTGCCCGAACGCCTGCTCTTCCCGGCCCATGTGGTGGACGAGCGCGCCGCAGCAGCCCTCTCCCTTCGGCACGACGACCTCGATGCCGAGCCGGTTCAGAAGGTCCATCGTGGCCTGGTTGATGTCCGGGTCCAGCACGGGCTGGGCGCAGCCGGACAGGATGGCGACACGACCGCGCTTCCGTCCGCGCGCAGGACGCGGCCCCGGCTTGGCCGACGTTGCATCGGCGGCCAGCGTCCTCGGGGCCAGGCGAAGCATGGCAGCGACCGGCTTCAGCGGCCCGACCCGCTCGAAGACCGGGGCGAAGGGCCGGCCGATCTTCGCCAGGCCGATGGCGGCGCGAAAGCGGCCTCGGTAGGGCAGGACCGCGGCCAGCAGCGAGCGTGTCAGGCGGTTGAGAAGCGGCCGCCGGTAGGTCTTCTCGATATGGGCGCGGGCATGGTCGACGAGATGCATGTAGTCCACGCCCGACGGGCAGGTGGTCATGCAGGCCAGGCAGGAGAGGCAGCGGTCGATGTGGGTGACCACCTGCTCGTCTGCCGGGCGGTTATTCTCCAGCATGTCCTTGATGAGGTAGATGCGCCCGCGCGGCGAATCCAGTTCGTTGCCGAGCGTCACGTAGGTCGGGCAGGTGGCGGTGCAGAAGCCGCAGTGAACGCACTTGCGCAGGATGGATTCCGCCTCGGCGACGCCGGGATCCTGCAACTGCTCGGGTGTGAAACTGGTCTGCATGGGATCAGGCCTCCGCCGCCATGCGGCCGGGATTGAGGATGCCCGCCGGATCGAAGGTTTCCTTCACCCGGCGCGAGAGTGCCGCCACGGCGCGCGACTGCGGCTGGAAGACGGGGATGGAGGCGCGAACCGGCCCGCTGGCGCGCACCAGCGTGGCATGACCGCCGCCGAAGCGGGCGACCGCCGCGCGCACAGCCTGGTCCTCCGGGTCGCCGGTTTCCAGGCGCAGCCAGACGAGCCCGCCCTGCCAGTCGTAGAACGCGGTGGCGCCCACCTGCATGCGCAGCGCCATGACGGCCTTGTGCGCCTCGGACGGCTTCATCGAGATGCGCCAGACCGGCTTGTCTTCCTGCCCGCCGGCGAAGGGCGCCAGGTCGCGCACCTGCGTCCAGAGGGCGGCGGACCGCTCCGCCCCGATCTCCTCGATCTCGCCCAGGGACCCGAGCAGCGCCTTCAGCCTTTCGGCGCGAATGCGGATCGACGTCTCGAAGCCCTCGAGGCGCAGCAGGGTCGCCGGCGCCGATCCGAGCCTGCCGTCGAGAACCTTGTCGGCGACCAGTTCCGGCAGATGCGCGGCGCCGGACACGTCGGCGCTGGTCGCCATGGCGTGGGCGAGCGCGTTGACCGCGTCCTCCTCCAGCAGGCCGCGAATGGCCAGCGTCATCCGGCTTTCCGGCACCGGCTGGACCTTGAAGGTAACCTGCGTCAGGAAGCCCAGCGTGCCCCAGGAACCGGCCATCAGCTTGACCAGGTCGAGGCCGGTCACGTTCTTCATCACCTTGCCGCCGTTGCGGACGATCTCGCCCTGGCCGTTGACGAAGCGCACGCCAAGGAGGGAATCGCGCGCAGCACCTGCCACGAAGCGGCGCGGGCCGGAAATGTTGGCCGCGGCCAGGGCGCCGACGGTCGGCTCGCCGGTCGATCCCAGCAGGGCGCGGTAATCGGCCGGCTCGAAGGCAAAACGCTGCCCGGCCTCGGCCAGGGCCGTCTCGACGGTGGCGACCGGCGTGCCGGCGGCCACCGTGATGACCATTTCGGCCGGGTTGTATTCGATGATGCCGTTCAGGCCGGTGGACGAAAGGGTCGCGGCGGCCTGGAGCGGCCGGCCGATGCCGGCGCGGGTGCCGCCCCCCTCGATCGCCAGGGGCGCCCTGGTCTCCCAGGCGGCGCGAATGATGCCGGCGGCCTCGTTTTCGTCCTGCGGGCGATGGATGGTCGTCATGCGGCCCTGCCTCGTGTCTGGCCCTTCGTCATGTCGAGGGGAAAAACCTTCGACGGGTTCATGATGCGCGACGGATCGAAGGCATCGCGCACGGCAAGCTGCTGCAGGAGGTCGACCTCGTCGTACTGGTGGCGCATGAGATCACGCTTCTCGATGCCCACGCCATGCTCGCCGGTCAGGCATCCGCCGGCATCGACGCACAGGCGCAGGATATCCATGCCCGCTGCCTCGGCCTTCTCCGCTTCTTCCGGGTCGTTGACGTTGTAGAGGATGAGCGGATGCATGTTGCCGTCGCCGGCGTGGAAAACGTTGGCGACGCGCAATCCGTATTTCCTGACGATCACGTCGGTCTCGCGCAGCACGTGGGACAGCTGGCTGAGCGGCACTGTTCCATCCATGCAGATATAGTCCGCGATGCGGCCGGTGGCGCCGAAGGCGGACTTGCGGCCTTTCCAGATCAGCGCCGCCTCCATGGCCGACTGGCTCTCCTTCACGGAGCTGACGCCATGCCGGCGGGCGATCTCGATGATGCGGGCCAGCATGTCGTTCATCTCGGCATCGGAACCTTCCACCTCGACGATGAGCAGGGCCTCGACGTCGAGCGGATAGCCGGCGTGGGCGAAGGCCTCGCAGATCTCGATGGCCTGTTTGTCCATGAACTCGATCGCCACCGGAACGATGCCGGCGGCGATGATGTCGGCGACGCAATTGCCGGCGACTTCCGAGGATTCGAAGCCGAACAGGACAGGGCGGGCGCCTTCCGGCTTGGCGATGAGGCGCACGATCGCCTCGGTGACGATGCCGAGCTGGCCCTCCGAGCCGCAGACCAGGCCGAGCAGGTCATAGCCCGCGGCATCCAGTTCGCCGGCGCCGAGATCGAGGATCTCGCCGTCGAAGGTGACGAGGCGCACGCCGAGCAGGTTGTTCGTCGTCACGCCGTATTTCAGGCAGTGCGCCCCACCGGAATTCATGCCGATGTTGCCGCCGATGGTGCAGGCAAGCTGGGACGAGGGATCGGGCGCATAGAAGAAGCCGTCGCCATCCACCGCGTTGGAAATGTTGATGTTGGTGACGCCGGCCTGCACGCGGGCCATGCGGTTCGGCAGGTCGACCTCGAGAATGCGGCTCATCTTCGACAGGCCGATGACCACGGCATCTTCCTGCGGGATGGCCCCGCCGGACAGCGAGGTGCCGGCGCCGCGCGGCACGACCGGCACCTTTTCACGGGCCAGGTATTTCAGGACCCGGGCGACCTGCTCGGTCGTTTCGGGCAGGACCACGGCGAGGGGAACGCGCCGGTAGGCGGTGAAGGCGTCGGTCTCGAAGGGCACGAGTTCGCGCTCATCGCTGACGAAACATTCCGCCGGCACGAGATCGGCAAGGTCGGCAACAATCTGGGCGCGACGCGCCAGAATGGCCGGATCGGGATCATGAAACCGGATATTCGCCATGCGGACCTCCCTCAGAACTGGTCAAAATCTTTTACCACTTTGCCGACGGCTGTGCAATTGAAGCAATTTCCTCCGTCAGGGCAAAGGCATTTTTCTCTACGGAACAAAATAGGCCGATCCGGCGTCAGGCCTGCAGTTGATGCATGCAAAAAAACAATTTCAGCATCCTGTGATCCATCTCCGCCGTCGGGCGTAGTGAGGTTCAGATGCCCGGTGAGTCTCATATGAGCCATATAGCCGACTATGAAATCTTTGCCCGTGTCGTTTCGGCCGGCAGCCTCTCGGCAGCCGGGCGCGAACTTGGCTTGTCGCCGGCGGTGGTCTCGAAGCGGCTGCGCCGGCTCGAAGACAGCCTCGGCACCCGCCTTCTGCAGCGCACGACGCGGCAGATTGCGCTGACCGAGGCCGGACAGGGCTTCTACGAGCGTATCGTCGCCATTCTCGCCGCCGTCGAGGAAGCCGAAAGCTTCGTTTCACGCCGTTCCGCACAGCCCCAGGGCACGCTGAAGGTGTCCGCGCCGACCTCGTTCGGGCGCATGCACGTCGCGCCGCACCTGCAGGCCTTCATGCGCGACAACCCGGACCTCGCAATCAACCTCGTGCTCTCCGACGAATTCGTCGACATCGTCGGCGACGGCTTCGACCTTGCCATCCGCATCGCGGAACTGACCGATTCCAGCCTTGTCGCGCGCCGGCTCGCACCGGTGCAGCGCTTCCTCGTGGCCTCGGCCTCCTATATCGAGAAGCACGGCGAACCTGCCTCCATCACCGACCTGCAGAACCACGTGGTGCTTCCGGCCCACAACAACGAGCCTTGGCGTCTGGAAGGCCCCGACGGGCCCCTCGTCTACCGGCCGGAAGGCCCGCTGCTGACCAATTCGTCGGAAGTGCTGCGACAGGCGGTTCTGGCCGGCATCGGCATCGCGCTGCGATCGACCTGGGACGTCGGGCCGGAACTGGCATCGGGCGAATTGCGGCGCGTGCTGCCGGATTACTCGGCCTCGCGCAATGTCGGCATCTACGCGGTGTACCCGTCGCGCCGTTTCCTGCCGGTGAAGGTGCGACTGTTCATCGACTACCTGGCCGGGCTCTACGGCTCATCGCCATACTGGGAAGACGGCACGACGCCGAGCGCGCTGGCCGCCGAGTAAGGCTCAAAGCAGGAAGCGGAAAGGGCGTTCGCTGACTCCCTGCCTTGGAAGCATGAATTTCGCGAGCGCGGACCTCTGCAACTTCCGCTGAAACTGCTCTTCCCAAGCCGCAGTTTCGCGAGCGCGGACGTCTGCAACTTCCGCTGAAACTGCTCTTCCCAAGCCGCAGTTTCGCTAGCGCGGACCTCTGCAACTTCCGCTGAAACTGCTCTTCCCAAGCCGCAGTTTCGCGAGCGCGGACGTCTGCAACTTCCGCTGAAACTGCTCTTCCCAAGCCGCAGTTTCGCTAGCGCGGACCTCTGCAACTTCCGCTGAAACTGCTCTAGTCATGCTCACCATGGGCGCGGCGGATCCGGCGGACCATCCACCAGACGACGAATACCACGACCGGCACGCAGGCGGCGGTGACATATTCCGGTTTCAGCGCGTGGCCGAACAGGCTGACGCCCTTGGCGAGATAGCCGATGAGCCCGACGACGTAGTAGGACACCGCCGCCACCGAAAGACCTTCCACCGTCTGCTGCAGGCGAAGCTGCAACTGGGCCCGCTTGTTCATGGAGTTGAGCAGGGCGCTGTTCTGGCGTTGCAGGTCCACCTCGACCCAGCTCCTGAGAAGGGTCGTGGCGCGGGCCAGCTTGCGCGACAGGTTGGCCTGGCGCTCCTCCACCGACCGGCAGGTGCGCATGGCCGGTGCCATCCGCCGTTTCAGGAACGCCGTCCACGTGTCGTAGCCCGGCACCGGCTGCTCGCCAATCGCCGACAGGCGCTCATTGACGATGCCGTCATAGGCGCGGCTGGCCCCGAAACGGTAAAGGCTGGCCGCGGCATCGGCCTCCAGTTCGGAAGCCAGGTCGGTCAGTTCGGACAGCAGCGCCTGGCTGTCGGCATCGGCGCGGGCCCGCATTCGGTTGGTCACGTCGGCGAGGCGGTCCTCGATGCGGCGGATGCGCGGCGACAGTTCCTGCGCCAGCGGCAGGCCCAGCATGGCCAGCACGCGGTAGGTCTCGATCTCGATCAGGCGCTGGGCCAGTGCGCCGGCGCGCGCCGGGGTCAACCCCCTGTCCAGCACGAGAATGCGCGTCAGTCCGTCGCCATCCTGGCGGAAATCGGTGATCGCGGCTGCCTGGCCGTTCTCGACCAGGCTGAAACAGAGGCTGGCGGCGTCAAACCCGGCCACCAGTTTCTCCGTGGTATCGGTCCACTTGCGGATATCGAGGCGGACACCGCCGATCGCCACGCCGGGCGCCGGGAAGGAGGCGCCGAAGGGCGGGTCTTCCACGGGACGGCCCGTTTCAGGCGACAGCGGACCATTCCAGAGATAGGTGGAGAACTCGGTGTGCCGCTCCCAGCGGAGCGCACCCTTGCCGCGCAGGATCGTATGGTGGCGGGCGCCGCGATCGGGCGGTGCGACGCCGTTGGCGCGCGACAGTTCGGCCAGAACGGCATGGTCGACCGTGGTCCCGCCCTCGGTCATGAAGGACAGCTGGATCAGGCAGTGCGGCGTTTCGACCAGCGGCGCCGGGCGGGCATGAACCTCGCCCAGCGCGGCCGCGCGGCCCGGGTGCACCGGGAAGCCCAGAACGGTTGCCGCGAGCGAGCGATGCGGGTGCTCAGCGCCAGATGTCATTCGCCATTTCCCTCCTGCCGGCCCGCCCGTCCGGCGGCGTCTGTTTCCGGACTGAGACAGGCATGGGGTGGGAACCGGGAATTGGCAAGCCCCCAATCCATGCCCCTGCGCGACACGGCAAAAGCGGATTGCCGACAAAAGCGGCGGAAACTGGATAAACAAATTGACCAGTTCCGCCACGTGACGATAGAATCGCGCGAAAATGCCGCAGGGATGGACAACGCGCCTTGAACGAGATCTTTTCCAGGATCGAACATTCGCGAACTGCAGACGAGGTCGTCGAGCAGATCGAGGTCCTGATCCTTGAAGGCATCCTGCGCGTGGGCGACAAGCTGCCGGGCGAACGGGAACTGGCGCGACAGTTCGAGGTCTCGCGCCCGATCCTGCGCGACGCGCTGAAGGTGCTGGAGTCGCGCGGGCTCCTGGTGACGCGTCACGGCGGCGGCACCTACGTGGCCGACGTCATCGGCCAGGTGTTCACCAAGCCGGTGATGGAGCTGATTTCAAAGCACCGCAAGGCAACGGCGGACTACCTGGAGTACCGGCGCGAGATCGAGGGCGTGGCAGCCGAATATGCCACGCGGCGCGCGACGGACGACGACAAGGCGCTGCTGACCCGCATCATCGAGCGGATGAAGGCCGCCCACCAGAAGGACGACTTCGAGGAAGAAGCGGCCATCGACGTGGAATTCCACAATGCCATCGGCGAATGCGCGCACAACATCATTCTCCTGCACACGCTGCGCTCGTGCTACCGCCTGCTGCTCGACGGCGTTTTCTACAACCGCGCCATGATCTACAATTTTCCCGGCGCACGGGAGAAGCTGCTGGAACAGCACCTGGCGATCTACGATGCCGTGATGAGCGGCGACCCGGCGGCGGCACGCGCCGCGGCGGAAGCGCACATGGCCTATGTAGAGCATTCCATGCGCGACGCGGAGCGCACCGTCGACTGGCAGCGCATTTCCCGCTTGCGCCTGCGCCAGCGCACCGAAACATCCATCGAGTAACCCGAAAGCCCGTTTCATGCCCGAGAGTTCCCCTCCCCGCGTCGGCCTGTTCGTGACCTGCCTGGTCGACCTGTTCCGGCCCGCCGTCGGTTTCGCCGCCATCAAGCTGATGGAGGACGCGGGCTGCCGTGTGGACGTGCCGCGGGCGCAGACCTGCTGCGGCCAGCCGGCCTACAATTCCGGCGACCGCGCCGACACGCGTGCCATCGCCGAGCAGACCATCCGCGCGTTCGAGGACTTCGACTACGTCGTCGCCCCCTCCGGTTCCTGCGCCTCCATGCTGAAGAAGCACTACCCCGGGCTTTTCGCCGGCGACAAGGCATGGGAGGAGCGCGCCACGGCCTTCTCCGCCAAGTGCCACGAACTGGTCAGCTTCCTGACCGACGTGCTGGGGCTGGACAGCGTGACGGCCCGGCTGGACGCGGTGGCCACCTATCATGACAGCTGTTCCGGCCTGCGCGAACTGGGTGTCCAGGCGCAGCCGCGCAAGCTGCTGGCCAGCGTGGACGGGCTGACGGTCAGCGAGATGCGCGACCCGGACGTCTGCTGCGGCTTCGGCGGCACGTTCTGCGTCAAGTATCCCGACATTTCCAACGCCATCGTCGAGCGCAAGACCGCCGACATCACATCCACGGGCGCCTCGCTGCTGCTGGCCGGCGATCTCGGCTGCCTGATGAACATGGCCGGCAAGCTGAAACGCGAGGGCGCGGCGGTGGACGTGCGCCACGTGGCGGAAGTGCTGGCCGGCATGACCGATACGCCACCGATTGCCGGGAAGGGCTGACCCCATGCAGATCACCTCTCCGACCTTCAAGAAGAACGCCCGCGCGGCGCTGGATGACCGCCAGTTGCAGCGCGCGCTCGGCAACGTGCGCTCCGGCTTCATCGAGAAGCGCGCCCAGGCCGCGGCCGGACTGCCGGAATTCGAGGAATTGCGTGACCGGGCGCGCGACATCAAGAACCACACGCTCGCGCATCTCGACCTCTACCTGGAAGCTTATGAAAATGCAGTGGCCGAAGCCGGCGGCAAGGTGCACTGGGCGCAGACGGCAGCGGATGCGCGCGGCATCGTGCTCGACATCTGCCGGCGGGCCGGCGCGCGCACGGTGACCAAGGGCAAGTCGATGATCACCGAGGAGATCGGCCTCAACGAATTCCTGGAGTATTCGGGAATCGAGCCGGTCGAAACGGATCTCGGCGAATACATCATCCAGTTGCGCGGGGAACATCCGAGCCACATCATCGCGCCGGCCGTGCATGTCAACAAGGACCAGGTGGAAGAGGATTTCCGCCGCGTTCACACCCACCTGCCGCCGTCCCGCGACCTGTCGGAGCCGGAGGACCTGCTGGGCGAGGCCCGGCGCGTGCTGCGCTCGCGCTATTTCGAGGCCGATGTCGGCATCACGGGCGCCAATTTCCTGGTGGCCGAAACCGGGTCCTCGATCATCGTGACCAACGAGGGCAACGGCGACCTGACCCAGACGCTGGGCAAGGTCCACATCGTCATGGCCTCCATCGAGAAGGTGGTGCCGACGCTGGAGGACGTGTCGCAGATCCTGCGCGTACTGGCGCGCTCGGCGACAGGCCAGGAGATGAGCGTCTACACCACGCTGTCGACCGGGCCGCGGCGCGAGAAGGACCCCGACGGGCCGGACGAGTACCACGTCGTTCTGCTCGACAACGGGCGCTCGTCCATGCTCGGCACGGAATTCCAGGAGATGCTGCGCTGCATTCGCTGTGGCGCCTGCATGAACCACTGCCCCGTCTATCACACGGTCGGCGGCCATGCGTACGGCTGGGTCTATCCCGGGCCGATGGGCGCGGTGCTGACGCCGTCGCTGGTGGGCGTCGACAAGTCCGGCCACCTGCCCAATGCCTCGACCTTCTGCGGCCGCTGCGAGGCTGTCTGCCCGATGCGCATCCCGCTGCCCAAGATGATGCGGCACTGGCGGGAGCGGGAGTTCGAACGCGGGCTGAACCCGGCGACGCAGCGCTATGGCCTGAAGGGCTGGGCGTTCTTCGCCAAGCGGCCGCGGCTCTACCGTTTCGCCACGTCGATGGCGATCCCGATCCTGTCGGCCTTCGGCGGCGCGAAGCGGCGCTTTTCCTGGCTGCCGCTCGCCGGCGGCTGGACGAAGCACCGGGAATTGCCGGCACCGGAATCGCGGACCTTCATGCAGCAATGGGCGCAGCGCGAAGCGCTGAAGCAGGAGGCACGGCCATGAGCGCGCGCGACGCCATTCTCAAGCGGATCCGCGCCCAGGCCACGGCCGGCAGCGGCCGCGGCGACCGGGCGAAAGCCGTCGCGGACCGGCTGGCCAAGCATCCCCACGGGGTCATCCCGCAGCGCGGCCAGCTCGAACCGGCCGAACGGGTCAAGCTGTTCATCGCGAAGGCCGAAGGCGTGCAGGCGACCGTGCAGAGCGTGAAGTCGGGCGATGACGTGCCGAAGGCCGTGGCGACCTACCTGCGCTCGCGCAACCTGCCGGCCTCCATCCGGATCGGCGGCGACAAGCGGCTGAAGGCCATGCCTTGGGACAAGCAGAAGGCGCTGGAGGTCAAGACCGGCCCTTCCGACGGCGACGACCTGGCGGGTGTCAGTCACGGCCTTTGCGGCATCGCCGAAACGGGAACGCTGATGCTGACCTCGGGGCCGGACAATCCGACGACGATCAACTTCCTGCCGGAGCACCACATCGTGGTGGTCGATGCCGCCGATGTCGAGGGAACGCTGGAAGATGCCTTTGCCCGGCTGCGCAAGGCGTCCAGGCGCAAGGGCATGCCGCGGGCGGTCAACCTGGTCACCGGTCCGTCGCGGTCCGGCGACGTGGAACAGAAGATCATCCTGGGCGCTCATGGCCCGAAGGCGCTGCACATTCTCGTCGTCGGCAAGGCCAAGTGACCGATTCGGTCGGACTGGCGCTAGGCGATGCCGCGGCGCCGCCGGGCATGCGGCTCTATGCGATCGGCGATGTTCATGGCCGGCTCGACCTGCTTTCAGGCCTGTATCGCCGGATCCGGGCGGAGATCGAGCATGACCGGCCAGCGGACTGGCGCATCATCCACCTCGGCGATTACATCGATCGCGGGCCCAATTCCCGTGGCGTGCTGGATTTCCTGATCGACCTGACCGGATCCGACCGGCGGATTGTCGCGCTGGCCGGCAATCACGATCTCGGTCTGCCGTGGTTCCTGTCGGACCCGCGCCACAACACGCTGTTCACCCGCCACGGCGGCGCGGCGACCGCGGCCTCTTACGGGGTGACGGCCGACTTCGCCGACAACGCGGCGGCACGCGAGACCGCGCGCCGGCTCCAGGCCGCCATACCCGAGGCGCATACGCGCTTCCTGCTCGACCTGCCGCTCTCGGTTTCCTTCGGAGATTTCTTCTTCTGCCACGCCGGAATCCGGCCCGGTACCGCGCTGGATGCCCAGGACCGCCAGGACCTGATCTGGATTCGCGACGAATTCCTGGACTGGACCGGCCTGCACCCGAAGGTGATCGTCCATGGCCACACGCCGCGGGAAGACCCCGAACGCCGCGCGAACAGGATCAACATCGACACCGGCGCCTTCAAGACGGGGCGCCTGACGGCGGTTGCCATCGATGGCCGGGGAATACGGTTCCTGCAGACCTGATCGGCGCATAGCCGACAATGGCAAGCGACTTCGCCGCCGTGTCATGGCGCGTCGAAAGCCCAGCGAAATTCAGGAGGTTCAGTTCTTGAGCGCGACGATCCCGTAGCCGTCGTGTGCATGGACGTTCATGCGTCCGGCCGCGGCATCGCTGGCGTAAAACCCAATGCCCCACATGGCGACTGCGGTCAGCATAAAGACGGAAAGAAGTGTTGCTTTCACGGGATTCATCTCGATTTGCTTTCCGTAATACGTACGCCAAACAAGGTTACCATTCGGTTGCCACAACAACACGATGGTCTAAAGATTTGTTCCAAATTCTTTCGGCAGGCGCTCCCTGCCCCGACGCGGCTGGCTTATGTCATTAACCGACCGATTACCAGTTGTCTGTGACGGACTCCACACAGAAGGCGCGCCGTGTTGCATCGCGGCAACTTTTCACCTTTTTCTAACCAAGTGCGGCGGCCAGAAACCGCATTGACAGGCCCGGGGCCGGCGGGCCTAGCTTTCGACTTCGAAACGCGCACCGGAGCACCGCCATGTCCCTTCCCGTCGATCTCCCGGTCCTTGCCGCCTTTTGCGCGGCCTCCATGGCCCTGCTCATCATTCCCGGGCCGACCATCATCATGGTGGTGGCGCAGGCACTGGCCCACGGGCGCCGCGTCGCCCTGGCCAGCGTCGCCGGGGTGGCACTGGGCGATTTCATCGCCGCCAGCCTTTCTCTCGTCGGCGTCGGCACCATCCTGGCCGCCTCGGCCACGGCGTTCACCATCGTCAAGTGGATCGGCGCGGCCTACCTGGTCTGGATCGGCATCAAGATGTGGCGGTCGCCGGTGTCACCCGTCCTCGTCGGACCGGCAGAACCGGGGGGCGCAACGGCCCGCTGGCCGGTGTTCCGCGACGCCTTCCTCGTCACCCTGTTCAACCCGAAGGGCATCGTCTTCTTTCTCGCCTTCGTGCCGCAGTTCATCACGCCGGCGCACGACTTCGCCTCCCAGGCCCTGGTGTTCGTGATCGTCTTCACCGCGCTCGGTATCGTCAACGCGGCCGCCTACGCCGCGCTCGCCGGCACGGCACGGCAGGTCATCCGCCGCCCGCGGGTGCTCCGGGCCGCGACGCGGACGGGGGCGGGCTTCCTGATCTCGGCCGGGCTTGCCTCGCTGATGGTTCGCCGGGCGGTCTGATCCATGGCGCTGCAAAACCGGGTCGACCCTTTCGGCGTGCTGTTCGCGGATGCGGCGCGCGGGCTTTTCACCGGCAACCGCGGGATCATCCACGATCCGGATACGAAGACGCTGCTCGGCAATCGCTGGACCACCAAGGCCTGGATCTGCTGCAGCCTCGACTACAAGGGCCGGCGGCGGGACGTCTGGGGGCGCAACGGCCCGGAGGGCGCGGCTGGCTGGACCGAGTTGTTCTTCGCCGACGAGGTGACCGCGCTGGCCGCCGGCCACCGGCCCTGCTTTTTCTGCCGCCGCGCGGATGCGGAGGCCTTCCAGGCCGCCTTTGCGCAGGGAAGCGGCCAGGAGATAATGCCGGCGCCCGAGATGGACGCCATCCTGCACGGGGAACGGCGGCTTTCGATGGCCGGCGAGCCGCAACGCCTCTCCCCCATCGACCTGCCCGGACTGCCGGACGGCACCATGGTCGAGGCCGGCGGAACAGCCTATGCCCTGCGGGAACGCCGCGCACTGGCCTGGCGGCCGGACGGTTACGGCTCGCCGGCCGCACTCTCGGACCTGATGCGCGCACCGGTGACGCTGATCACGCCGCGCGCGACGGTATCCGCCCTCAGAAACGGATACCAGCCGGTCTGGCGCGGGGATCCGGCGGCATGAAACGTCCCGCCCCTTGACCTCTCTGACGGCCTCGGCCATCCCTTCTGCCATGCGCGCCAATTACAAGCTTCCCCGCCTCTTCCTCGACTCCGCCATGGCTGGCGGCATCGTGATCGAGGCCGATTCGCAGCAATCGAACTACCTTCTGAACGTGCTGCGGCTTGACGACGGCGCCGAACTGCTGGTCTTCAACGGTCGCGAAGGCGAGTGGCTGGCGCATGTCACCCGCGCGGGCAAGAAGAAGGCTGCCATCACGATTGCCGTCCAGACCCGGCCGCAGCCCGATGCCGCCGACCTCGTCTACTGTTTCGCGCCGCTGAAGGCCGGCCGCCTGGACTACATGGTGCAGAAGGCCGTCGAGATGGGTGCGGGCGTGCTGCAACCGGTGCTGACCCAGCATACGCAGGTCCACAAGCTTGGGCTGGACCGCATGCGCGCCAACGCCATGGAAGCGGCGGAACAATGCGGCATCCTGGCCATTCCCAACGTGCGCGAACCGGTGAAGCTCGACCGCCTGCTGGCGACGTGGGAGGCGGGCCGGCGGCTCGTGTTCTGCGACGAGGGCGCAGACAGCGACAACCCGCTGCCCATTCTCGCCGCGATCGACGAAACCAGGCTGGGCCTGCTGATCGGACCGGAGGGCGGCTTTTCCGAGGACGAGCGGCGCCAGCTTCACGCGCTTGATTTCGTGACCGCCATCCCGCTGGGCCCCCGCATCCTGCGCGCCGACACGGCGGCCGTGGCCGCGCTGGCCGTGTTGCAGGCCGCCCGCGGCGACTGGAGATGAGCCACATCAATTCCTGTTGACGCCACGTTCAGGACTTTTCGCTTGATCGGTGCGGCAGTTCTCGTCCATTGATGCCGCGCCAAGACGCGGCGCGCCCGCGACCGTGCGGCACGAGTGAAGGATTGCGTTTCATGGCGCGGGATACAACCGACGACCGGCCGCTTGGCGGCTTCGATGACATGGTGGGCTGGATGGAAGCGGGCTGCAAGCCCCGCGACCAGTGGCGAATCGGCACCGAGCACGAGAAGTTTCCCTTCTACATCGACGGCAACCGGCCCGTGCCGTATGGCGGCGACAAGGGCATCCGCGCCCTGCTGGAAGGCATGCGCGAGAAGCTCGGCTGGGAACCGATCATCGACGCCGGCCACATCATCGGCCTGGTCGAACCGACAGGCCAGGGGGCGATCAGCCTGGAGCCCGGCGGGCAGTTCGAACTGTCCGGCGCGCCTCTGGCGACGATCCACCAGACGTGCCGTGAGGGCAATGCGCACCTGGCGCAGGTCCGCGAGATCGCCGAGCCGCTCGGCATCCGGTTCCTCGGCATGGGCGCGAGCCCGAAATGGACGCTGGCCGACACCCCGCGCATGCCGAAATCGCGCTACGACATCATGACCGCCTTCATGCCCAAGGTCGGCAGCCAGGGCCTGGACATGATGTACCGCACCTGCACCATCCAGGTGAACCTGGACTTCGACAGCGAAGCCGACATGCGGCGCAAGATGCAGGTGTCGATGAAGCTCCAGTCGCTGGCCACGGTGCTGTTCGCCTCGTCGCCCTTCACGGAAGGCGAGCCCAACGGCCTGCAGAGCTGGCGCGGCGACATCTGGCGCGACGTGGACAACCAGCGCGCAGGACTGCTGCCCTTCGTCTTCTCCGACGACTTCGGCTTTGCCGACTATGCCGAATGGGCGCTCGACGTGCCGATGTATTTCGTCATCCGCGAGGGGCGCTACCGCGATGCCACCCACGTGACGTTCCGCCAGTTCATGGACGGCGCGCTGAAGGGCGAGGTCCCCAACCCGGAACCGACAATGGGCGACTGGACGAACCATCTCTCCACCCTGTTCCCTGACGTGCGGCTCAAGCGTTTCCTGGAAATGCGCGGCGCCGACGGCGGGCCGTGGCGGCGCATCTGCGCGCTGCCCGCCTTCTGGGTCGGCCTGCTCTACGACGACGAGGCGCTCGGCGCCGCCGAAGCCCTGGTCAAGCCGTGGACGGTGGAGGAAACGCAGATGCTGCGCGATGCCGCGCCGCGTCTCGGCCTCGACAGCGAGATCGGCGGGCGGACCCTGCACACGGTGGCGCGCGACGTGCTGGAAATCTCCCGGCTCGGCCTGCAGAACCGGAAATGCCTCAACGTCGACGGCTTCGACGAGGCCCATTTCCTCGCGCCGCTCGAGGAAATCGTGGCCCGCGGCACGACCGACGCGCAGGAGATGCTGGCAGCCTGGCACACCCGTTGGGATCACTCCGTCGAGCCGCTGTTCACGGAATATGCCTATTGATCGGGCCTTGCCCGCCGGTCAGGCCATCTTCGCGTTTGTCGTGTCGAAGCAAAACGGCTAGCCTTGTGGCATGTGACCCTATGCCGGAGGATTTGCCATGGCGCCGTTGCTCGACATGATGATGAACATGCAGAACGGCGAGGCCGTGCGGCAGATGGCGCGGCAATTCCAGCTGTCGCAGGAGCAGACCACCCGGGCGATGGAAGCCCTCATGCCGGCCTTCTCGGAAGGGCTCAAGCGCAATGCGCAGGATCCCTTCGGCGTTGCCAACTTCCTCAACGCGCTGGCGACCGGCCAGCATGCCCGCTACTGGGAGAACATGCAGGCGGCTTTCCAGCCGCAGGGCATCCAGAACGGCAACGGCATCCTCGGCCACCTGTTCGGATCGCCCGACGTGAGCCGTGCCATCGCGCGGCAGGCAGAAGCAGCGACGGGCATTGCCCAGGAAATCTACAAGCAGATGATGCCCGTGCTGGCCAACCTGGTGATGGGCGGGCTCTACAAGCAATCCACCGGCCAGGCCTCCCAGGCTGGCAGCTTCGGTGCGGCCGGCAACCCGATCGGCGACATCATCGAGCAGATGATGCGGCAGGGAACGGAGATGTGGACCGGCGGGCAGCAGCAACAGCGCACGCCGCGTGCCGAGCCGCAGAACCCGTTCGACAATCCCTTCGGCAAGATGCTCGAAGGCATGTTCGGAGGCGGTGCCCAGCCACAGCAGCAGCCGCAAAACCCGATGGCCAACAATCCGCTTGGCCGCATCTTCGAGGATTTTCTGCGCAGTGCGCAGGGCGGAAGCCCGGCGGCACCCGAACAGCCGGGCGACACTGCCGGCAAGGAACGGGCGACGGGCGGGACGGCCAACCCCTACGACAACATCTTCGGCGAAATGTTCGAAAGCGGGCGGCGCGCACGCGACGACTACCAGCGGAACGTCGAGAACATTTTCGACCAGTTCCTGAAGGGAATGGACCGTTCGCGCTGACGGCCCGGCGGCCGGGGTTTCATTTCCGGCCGCATTTGTGCTGCGCCAGGTGCGAGCACCTGACTGCAAAACGAGATATCCCGCGTCGCATTTGTGCTGCGCCAGGTGCGAGCACCTGCCTGCAAAACGAGATATTCCGCGTCGCATTTGTGCTGCGCCAGGTGCGAGCACCTGACTGCAAAACGAGATATTCCGCGTCGCATTTGTGCTGCGCCAGGTGCGAGCACCTGACTGCAAAATGCGTGGAAAGAGACCCGGCCGCGGGGGAACGGCCGGGTCAGGTTCGCGGGACTGCCGGAGGGGATCCGGCCTGCGGTCATGGGGTGCACGCAGCGCCCGCGGGTCAGCGATCTCAATGATCGGGGCAATTCCGCCTTTCGGTGAAACAGCGGAATTGCCGTGGGATCGAGTTCCTTGCGCAAGTCCCGACGCGGAAACCGGTGCCCGCTTTCACTGGAATTGCCTAGTGGATATGCCGCGCGGCCATCTCGGCTGACAGCAGGCGCTCGTTGCGCAAAACCGAAAGGCGGCGCGTCGGGTCCTCGCTCCAGCGGCTACCGCCGGCATCAAACAGGTCACCGCGGGTAATGCCCATGTCCGCCAGTTCGGAGTCGCTGAGCCGGTAGAGGTCGACGAGGCGCGCGCGGTGTTTCCAGTTCCGGACCACGGTTGCCACGGTGGCCGCAGCGCGCGCAACGGCGCGCGAGACAGCGGCGAAGCGAACGGGGGCAACTGCGGATTCATGCAACGTGGTCATTTCATCATCTCCTTTTGACGACCGGAACCAAGGCGCAAGGCTTCCGCTGCCCCGGTCCAAGGCCCGGGGGCAGCCGGCAGGTCACTGGCCTTCCGGAATGAATGCACAATGCGCCACGGGAATTGATAAGTCGAACGAATGTTTCTAATGTCATCTTTCAACTTCATTGATGGAACGTGCCATGCCCGCTGCGCTCGACCTGGACCAGATCCGTACCTTCCTTGCCATTGCCGAGACCGGCTCCTTCACCGAAGCGGCACAGATCGTGCACCGCACGCAATCCGCCGTGTCGATGCAGATGCGCAAGCTGGAAGACCGGGTCGGCAAGTCGCTGTTCGAGAAGGACGGGCGCATGAACCGGCTGACCGAGGATGGCGAACGGCTGACCGCCTTTGCGCGCCGCCTCGTCCGGCTCAACAACGAGACGCTGGCGGCCTTCGACGACAACCAGCTCGCCGGGCACCTGCAGATCGGCGTGCCGGATGATTATGCCGAGCGGTTCCTCCCCGAGATCGTCGGACGGTTCACCCGCACCAACCCGAAGGTGGAACTCACCGTGCTCTGCGAACCGACCTACGGGCTGATCGAGCACATCAAGCGCGGCCACCTGGACATCGCGCTCATTTCCCAGACCGATCCCGACGGATCGATGGAAATCGTGCGGCGTGAGCCGCTGCTCTGGGTGACCTCGGCGGCCCATGCGACCCATGAAGAGCCGGTCCTGCCGCTGGCCGTCGGTCGGCCGTCCTGCACCTGGCGGCGCCGGGCAGTGGAAGCGCTGGACGCCATGGGCCGCGATCACCGCATCATCTTCAACAGCTGGTCGGCCACCGTCATCGCGGCGGCGGTGCTGTCCGGCCAGGCCGTATCGCTGCTGCCGGAATGCGCGCTGCGGCCTGGCATGCGGGTTCTCGGCGAGGCGGACGGCTTCCTGTCGCTCGGCGAAACGGGCATCGCGGTGATGCGCGGGCGCACCCGCCACCCTGCCCTGGTCGATGCGCTGGCGAAGCATATCGCCGAAAGCCTTGACAACCTGTCGGTTCCCGGCGCGCTGGCCATGGCCTCCGCAGAACTTCCGGGCTCCAACGGGACGGCCCGGACGTCCCGCCTCCGGCCCGGGCACATCCTGGCCGGCTGGTGAGCCAGCTTGACTCCGCTGACCTGCGCAAGCCCAATGCGGCCATGGCAGACGAATCACGATCCAACGCGACCGAGTTCACCGTCTCGGAGATTTCCGGTGCCCTGAAACGGGTCGTCGAAGACGCCTTCGGCAATGTCCGCATCCGCGGCGAGATTTCCGGCTATCGCGGCCCGCACTCTTCCGGCCATGCCTATTTCGCGCTGAAGGACGACCGGGCGCGGATCGAGGCGGTGATCTGGCGGGGCGTCTTCCAGAAGCTGCGCTTCAAGCCCGAAGAGGGGATGGAGGTCATTGCCACCGGCAAGCTGACCACCTACCCGGGGTCGTCGAAATACCAGGTCGTGATCGAAAGCCTGGAACCGGCGGGCGCCGGCGCCCTGATGGCGCTGCTGGAGGAACGCAAGCGCAAGCTTGCGGCCGAAGGCCTGTTCGATGCCGGGCGCAAGCAGCTGCTGCCGTCGCTGCCGCGCGTCATCGGGGTCGTCACCTCGCCCACCGGCGCAGTGATCCGCGATATCATCCATCGCATCACCGACCGGTTCCCGGTGCATGTCGTGGTCTGGCCGGTCCGCGTGCAGGGCGAGACCTGCGGGCCGGAAGTGGCGCGGGCCATCGCCGGCTTCAACGCGGCGGAACCGGGCGGCGCGGTGCCACGGCCGGATCTGATCATCGTCGCACGGGGCGGCGGCAGCCTTGAAGACCTCTGGGGCTTCAACGACGAGGTGGTGGTGCGCGCCGCGGCGGCGTCGCAAATCCCGCTCATCTCGGCCGTCGGCCACGAGACCGACTGGACGCTGATCGATCTCGCCGCTGACGTTCGCGCGCCAACGCCGACCGGAGCAGCCGAAATGGCCGTGCCGGTGAAGACCGACCTGGAAGCCTCGCTCGCCAACCTGGCGGCGCGGCACGCCGGCGCCATGCGCCGCGCCATGGACCGCAAGCGCGAAGCCGTGCGCGCGGCCGCACGCGCCCTGCCCCAGGCCGACCAGTTGCTGGCCATGCCGCGAAGGCGGTTCGACGAGGCCGCGATCAACCTCGGGCGGATGCTGCGTGTCCACGTGGAGCGGAAGAAGGCCGGGTTCGAGCGGGTCTCGGCACGGCTGCGCCCCCAGGCGCTGGAGGCGCGCGTCCTGCAGGCGCGGCGCGACCTGAGCCGGCTGGAGACCGCACTGCCGCGCCTGGCCGGCCAGGTGTTGGCTCGCAAGGCCGAGCGCCTCGAACAGGCCGGCCGGCTTCTGAAATCATTTTCCTACCAGGGCACGCTGGAGCGCGGCTTCGCCCTTGTCCGCAACGACAGCGGCCAGCCGCTCGGCCGCGCCGCCGGCATTCGCCCGGGCGACGCGATGACGATCGAGTTCTTCGACGGACAGATCCGCGCCGGAGCGCTTGGCCCTGCGGGGGACGCGGCTCCTCCACCGGCGCCTTCAAAGAAGACGCCGCCCAGGACGGCGAAGCCGAAAACGCAGGGCGAGTTGTTCTGATCAGGCCGGGGCGGATCTCAGCGCCAGCAATTCGCGCCTGTGATCGCGCATCCGCCTGAATATGGTATAATCCCGGTCGTAGGCCTGGCTGCGGGCCGGGTCGGGCTCGATGGTCGTCGGGGTCCCCATCATGGCGCGGCAGGCATCGGCGAGGCTGCCGTAGAGTCCGGCCGCGCCGGCAGCATTCATGGCGGACCCCAGCAGGACGGCATCGTTTCCCTGCGGAATAGACAGCCTGCAGCCCGTTGCATCGGCATAGAGCGCGGTCAGGATGGGGCTGCGGGCATGGCCGCCGGTCAGGTGCAGCGTATCGATGCGGTAGCCGTGACCGTTCATGTGATCGAGAATCTCGCGCACGCCGAGGGCGATCGCCACGCAGGTCCGCCAGTAGAGCCGGCACAGGCCGTCGAAACTGTCGTCCAGCGACAGACCTGAAATCACGCCGGCCGGCGCCGGGTCGGCGTAGGGCGTGCGGTTGCCATGGAAATCCGGCAGCACGTGCAGGTCGCCGGCCAGGTCCGGCCCCTCGGCTGCCAGCAGGTCGGCGAGGCGCGCGCCGATGCGCTCGTGGGTCGCCGCGTTCGCGGTCAGTCCGCCGCCGAACTGCGTGATCACGTGGTCGAGCAGCGCGCCGGTGGCCGACTGGCCGCCCTCCGACAGCCAGTAGCCCGGCATGGCCGCACCATAATAGGGACCCCAGACACCGGCAGCGGGCCGCTGGTCCGGTGCCAGGCCCATGACGCAGCTCGACGTCCCGGCGATCAGCGCCAGGTGCCGGTCGATGGCCTCGCCAGCCTGTCCGCCGACAGCGCCCAGTGCACCGGCGAAAGCGTCGATCAGACCGGCAGCCACGGTGCAGCCTGTCGTCAGGCCAAGGTCCCGCGCGGCTTCTTCGCTGAGCCGGCCGACCGCGCTGCCCGGCTCGATGACCGGGGCGTCGGCGCCGGTGCGTTCGAAAACATCATCGAGACCGAGCCCGGCAAAGAAATCCGGCTGCCAGCCGCCATCGTGGGCAAGATAGGTCCACTTGGCGGTCAGGGTGCACTGGGAGCGGGCATTGGAGCCCGTGGCCTTCCAGGTCAGGAAGTCGGCCAAGTCGAAGGCCATGGCCATGCGCGACCAGCCGGTGGGATGCCTGCGCTTGAGCCACATGAGCTTGGGCGTTTCCATTTCCGGCGACATGACGCCGCCGATGAAATCCAGTACGCGATGGCCGCTGTCCGTGCATTCGGCGGCCTCGGCCCTGCCCCGGTGATCCATCCAGCAGATGGTGTCGCGATTGTCCGGGCCATCGGGCGAGACCGCGACCGGCCGCCCTTCGGCATCGCGAATGACCAGCGAACAGGTGGCGTCGAAGCCGATGGCACGGATGGCGGCGGCATCGACTCCGGATTGCGCCACGGCGTCGCGCACGCTGATGCAGACCGCGTTCCAGATATCCCCGGAATCATGCTCGGCCATGCCGGCGGCCGGGCGGACCAGGGTAATCGGGTGGCTGGCACGACCCAGCAGTGCTCCGGCCGTGGAGACAATTCCCGCCCGCGCACTGCCTGTCCCGACATCGACGGCACAGACATATTCACTCATCAGGACGCCCTATTCCTCCCGTCCAGCCCTTCCAGAATCGACGGCAGTTCGGTCATGCTGCCGCAGATCGCGTCAGGGTGCAGCGCCGCGACGGCAGATGCAAGCCCTGCCGGTTCGACGTGGGAGCCTCCGACGAAGGCCACCACCTGCATTCCGGCACGCTTGGCGGCCGTGATGCCGGCCGGGCTGTCCTCCACCACGATGCAGCGGCCGGGCTGTTTCTCCATCGCCCGGGCAGCATGGAGAAAGAGGTCCGGGGCGGGCTTGCCGCGCTCGACCATGGTGGAACTGAAAACGTTAGGCTCGAACCGCTCGAGCAGTCCGGTGACTGCGAGCGAGAGGCGAATCCGTTCGGGCTGGCTGGACGAGGCAACGCAGAACGGCCTGTCAAGGCGGCCCAGGGTCTCGGCGATGCCCGGAATGGGTTTCAACTCGTCGCGGAAGCGGGCGTACAGGCGGTCGCGCATGGCTTCGAGGTGAAGATCGGTGACCGCAAGGCCGTTCTCGTTGGCCAGGTCGGAAACGATGGTCTTGACCGAGCGTCCGAGAAAGCGCCGGTAGGCTTCCTCGAGGTCGATGCGGCCACCGGCCTCGGCGATGATTTCCGTCAGGACCGAAATGGAGATCGGCTCGCTGTCGACCAGCACGCCGTCGCAATCGAAAATCACCAGGCCATCGTTCCGGTGGGCCACGCCGTTTCCCTTCCCTGTCCTCGCGCCGAGCGCGATCCCGGCGCCGTGTTTGTCAGCCCGACAGATAGCGGTCAAGGGCGGCGGCCATGCCCTCGGCGTGGATCTGCGCCAGCCAGCGCTTGAACGCATCGGCGAAGCGCGGCTCATCGGCAAGGCTGCCATAGGTGTTGCGCATGGCCAGCCAGGCGCCGGGATCGTCCTTCGCCGCGGCCGCGCGGGCCGTCAGGTCGGCCCAGAACGGGTCGTTCGGCTCCACGGTCGAGCCATCCTCCCGGGTGCCGAGGCAGTAGCGCGCCCAGGCCGCGGAGACGAGCGCCAGGCCCTCCACCGGCGTACCGGCCTTCAGCCCGTCGATGACGGATGGCAGCACGAAGCCGGGCTGGCGGCTGGAGCCGTCGAAGGCGACCCGGCGGGTGGTATCGACGATCGACGGGTTGGAGAAGCGCCGGTCGATCAGGTCGACATATCCGGCCGGCGTCATGCCGGGCACGGGCTTGACGTGCGGCATGATTTCCTCCTGCTCGACCTTGCGAAACAGGGCGCGGACCCGGGCATCCTCCATACAGCCGGAAATGGTCTCGATCCCGAGGATCTCGCCGACATCGGCAATAACCTGGTGGCCGCCGTTGAGGATGCGGATCTTCATGATCTCGAAATCGTGGACATGGTCGGAGAACGTGGCACCCGCCTTGTCCCAGTCCGGCCGGCCGGCACAGAAATTGTCCTCGATGACCCATTGGCGGAAATTCTCGTGGGTCACCGGCACGGCATCCTCGATCCCGAATCCGTCGGCCAGCGCGCGTTCCTTCGGCCCGGTCGCCGGCACGATGCAGTCGACCATGGAATTGGGGAAGGTGCAGTTCGCATCGATCCAGGCGGCCAGGTCGGGATCGGAGAGGCGGGCCAGCGACACCACCGTCTGGCGCAGGATGGCGCCGTTGTTCTGCAGGTTGTCGCAGCACTGGCCGGTGAAGGGGCCGACGCCGCGATCCCGGCGCAGGCGCAGCGCGGCAACGATGGCGCCGAATGCCGTGCGCGGGCGGTCGGGGTTCTGCGCGTCGTGGACGATGTCGGGATGGGACGTGTCGAACCCCTTGGTGGCGGGGTCGATGTAATAGCCGCCCTCGGTGACGGTGAGCGCGACGATGCGGATCGCCGGATCGGCCATGCGCTCGATCAGCGGTCCATTGCCGTCTTCCACGGGCACGTAGTCGATCATCGAGCCGACCACCTCGGCCGACGTGCCGGAGGGATCCAGCTCGATCAGCGTGGTGAGGTAGTCCTGCGCCTTCATCTTGAGCCGCATCTCCTCGTCGTAGGGCCGCACGCCGGCGCCGACGATGGCCCAGTCGGTATTGAGGCCCTGGTCGAAGAGGCGATGCAGGTACCAGGACTGGTGGGCGCGGTGAAAATTGCCGAGCCCGATGTGCAGGATGCCGGGCGTCAGTTTCGACCGGTCATAGGACGGCACCCGGATACCGGCCGGAAGCCTGGCGAGATTTGCGTTGCAGAGTTTCATGTCAGCTCATCCACTGTCCGCCGTCGACGTTGTAGCACTGGGAGACGATGTAATCGGATTCCGGCGAGGCGAGGAACACCGCCATGCCTGTCAGGTCCTCGGCGCGCCCCATGCGGCCATAGGGCACGGCCTCTCCCACTTCCTTCTTCTTCTGGCCCGGCGCCTTGTTCTCGTACCTGGCGAAGAAGGCATCGACGCCGTCCCAGTGTTCGCCGTCGACGACCCCCGGGGCGATCGCATTCACGTTGATGCCATGGCCGATCAGGTTGAGGCCCGCCGACTGGGTGAGCGAGATGACCGCGGCCTTGGTGGCGCAATAGACGGCGACCAGAGGTTCGCCGCGCCGCCCGGCCTGGGAGGCCATGTTGATGATCTTGCCGCCACCGCCGCGCGCGATCATGTGGCGGGCCACCGCCTGCATCGTGAAGAGAACGCCGGCCACATTGATCGCGAACACGCGGTCGTAGTCGGCGCGCGTGATCTCGACGATGGGCGCGGCGGTGAACAGGGCGGCGTTGTTGACGAGGATGTCGATGCGGCCGAGCCCGTCCACGGTCTGCGCCACGGCGGCATCGATGCTGTCCTGCCGGGTCACGTCCATTTCGACGGCGATGGCGGCGTCGCCGATGCCGGCGGCGGCCTGCCGGGCGCGGCCGATGTCGATGTCGGCGATGGCAACGCGGGCGCCTTCCGCGACATAGGCCTTCGCGAAAGCGAGGCCGATGCCCCGCGCGGCACCGGTGATCAGCGCCGCCTTGCCCTTGAGCCGTCCGCTCACAGCGCCAGCCCCTTGTCGTCGAAGCGATGGATCTTGTCAGTCTGGGGTGTCAGCCAGACCGTGTCGCCATGATGAGCCCCGACCTCGCCATCGGCGCGCACCGTGATCGTGCCCAGGCCATCGACTTCGGCATGCAGCATGGTGTCGGACCCAAGGTGCTCGGACACCGTGACCCGGCCCTTCCAGGCGCCCTCGGTGGTCGACAGGTCGATGTGTTCAGGGCGGATGCCAACGGTGGCCGCGTCGCGTCTGCGCGCTTCCTCGCCGGTCAGGAAATTCATCCGCGGCGAGCCGATGAAGCCGGCCACGAAGAGGTTGCGCGGGGTGCGGTAGAGCTCCAGCGGCGTGCCGACCTGCTCGATGTTGCCGCGGTTGAGAACGACGATCTTGTCGGCCATGGTCATGGCCTCGATCTGGTCGTGGGTGACATAGATCATCGTCGTTCCAAGCTGGTTGTGAAGCTCGGAGATTTCCAACCGCATGGTGCCGCGCAGCGCGGCATCCAGGTTGGACAGCGGCTCGTCGAACAGGAAGGCCTCGGGCTCGCGCACGATGGCCCGGCCGATGGCGACGCGCTGGCGCTGGCCGCCGGACAGCTGGCCCGGGCGGCGCTCCATGTAGTCGGTCAGGTTCAGGACGCGGGCCGCCTCGTTCACCTTGGCGTCGATGACGGATTTTTCCGCCTTGGCCATCTTCAGCGGGAAGGCGATGTTCTGGCGCACGGTCATGTGCGGATAGAGGGCATAGGACTGGAACACCATGGCGAGCCCGCGGCGGGCGGGCGCCGCATCGGTGACATCGGTTCCGTCGATGACGATGGTCCCGGAGGTGACATCCTCGAGGCCTGCAATCAGGCGCAGCAGCGTGGACTTGCCGCAGCCGGAGGGACCGACGAAGACGACGAATTCACCGTCCTCGATCTCCAGGTCGATGCCGGGGATGACCTCGGTGGAGCCGAAGGTCTTGTTGACCTTGTTGAGCGTGATCTTTCCCATGGGTGCGGTGTCCTTACTTGACGGCGCCGAAGGTGAGCCCGCGCACGAGCTGTTTCTGACTGAACCAGCCCATGACCAGGATGGGCGCGATGGCCATGGTCGAGGCCGCGGAGAGCTTGGCGTAGAAAAGGCCCTCCGGCGAGGAATAGGAGGCGATGAAGGCGGTGAGCGGTGCTGCCTTGGCCGCCGTCAGGCGCAGGGTCCAGAAGGCCTCGTTCCAGGCCAGGATGATGTTGAGCAGCAGCGTGGACGCGATGCCGGGGATGGCCATGGGCGTGAGAATGTAGACGATCTCCTCGCGCAGGCTGGCGCCGTCCATGCGGGCGGCCTCGAGGATCTCGCCGGGGATCTCGCGGAAATAGGTGTAGAGCATCCAGACGATGATGGGCAGATTGACCAGCATGATGACGGCGACGAGACCGGTGCGTGTGTCGAGCAGGCCGAAGTCGCGGAAGATGAGGTAGATCGGCACCAGAACGCCGGCCGCCGGCATCATCTTGGTCGACAGCATCCACATCAGCACGTCCTTGGTGCGCTTGCCGGGCGCGAACGCCATGGCCCAGGCGGCCGGGATGGCGATGAGCAGGCCCAGCAGCGTGGAGCCGACCGAGATGACGACGGAGTTCATGAAGTGCTTGAAGTAATCCGAGCGCTCCTGAACCGTGACGTAGGCCTCGGTGATCCAGGGCGAAGTGAGGATGTGCCAGGGCGTGCCGATGGCGTCACCTTCCGCCTTGAAGGAGAGGATCACGATCCACAGGATCGGGAAAAAGACGAGGAAGCCGACAGTCCAGGCGACGACGCCGGTGACGGTGGCGCGGGACGTGGAGATCGAACGGGCCATGATCAAGCATCCAGGTTCTTGCCGATCGCGCGCATCAGGAAGATGGCGACGATGTTGGCGAGGATGATGGCGATGACGCCACCGGCGGCGCCAACACCGACATCGTTGTCGATGATGGAATTCAGGTAGACCAGGAACGGCAGGTTGAGCGAGGCCGTGCCGGGACCGCCGTTGGTCGTCACGAGGATCTCCGCATAGACCGACAGGAGGAAGATGGTCTGGATCAGCACCACGACGGTCAGCGCGCGGGTCAGGTGCGGCAGGACGATGTAGCGGAAGCGCTCGAACGCCGATGCGCCATCCATCTCCGCGGCCTCGATCTGCTCGCTGTCGAGCGACTGGAGCGCGGTCAGCAGGATGAGCGTGGCGAAGGGCAGCCATTGCCAGGCGACCATGATGATGATGGAAAACAGCGGTGCCTGGCCGAGGAAGTCATAGCCCTGGAAGCCGAAGGCCTTGGCGATATGGCCGAAGAGCCCGTTCACCGGATTCATGAACATGTTCTTCCAGACGAGCGCCGAGACCGTGGGCATCACGAAGAACGGGGCAAGCACGAGCAGGCGGACAACGCCCTGGCCGAAGAAGGGCTGGTCGAGCAGCAAGGCCAGGAGGATGCCGCCGATCGTGGTGATGGCCAGGACACCGAGCACCAGGATCAACGTGTTGGCGATGGCAGGCCAGAACCGGAAATCGGTGACGAAGTAGTTGAAGTTGTCCCAGCCGGCAAAGCCGGTGCGTTCCGGGTAGAGCAGGTTGTACTGCTGGAACGAGAACCAGAGCGTCATGGCCAGCGGAATGATCATCCAGACCAGGAGAGAGAGCACGGCCGGGGAAATCATCAGCCGGGCCATCGAACGCGTATGCAGGGTTGCCATGACACTCCTCCCCTCCCGCCACGCAAGGGCGGTCGACCAATCGTCACAGTATGCCGGAAAAAGGCGTGGCCCGCCCGCTCGCTACAGGAGGCGGGCCACAGGGACGGGTCGATCCGCGGAGGCCGGGATCGCCCGATGCCGGGCTTACTTGCCGTAACCGGCCCGTTTCATCTCGCGCGTGGCGATCTGCTGGGCGGCCGCGAGCGCGTCGTCAGCCGAGGTGCTGCCGGCGAGTGCCGCCGAGAACTGCTGGCCGATCGCCGTGGCAATGCCCTGGAACTCCGGGATGGCGACGAACTGGACGCCGACATAGGGGACCGGATCGACCGTCGGGTGCTTCGGATCCGCCAGGTTCATCGATTCCAGGGTCATCTTGGCGAAGGGCACCTTGGCGTATTCCGGGTTCGCGTAGAGCGACTTGCGGGTACCGGGCGGCACGTTGGCCCAGCCTTCCTTGGAGGCGACCAGCGCCAGGTAGTCCTTGTTGGTCGCCCAGTCGATGAAGGTCTTGGCGGCATCCGCCTTCTTGGTGCCGGCGGGAATGGCCAGCGACCAGGCCCACAGCCAGTTGGCGCGCTTTTCGATGCCTTCCCGGTTCGGGGCAAGCGCGAAACCGACCTTGTCGGCCACCTTGGAATCCTTCGGATTGGTGACGAATGATGCCGCGACCGTGGCGTCGATCCACATGCCGCACTTGCCCTGCTGGAACAGCGCCAGGTTCTCGTTGAAGCCGTTGTTGGAGGCTCCGGGCGGACCATAGTTGTTCATCAGGTCGAGGTAGTAGTTCAGCGTGTCCTTCCAGGGCTGCTGGTCGAACTGCGGCCTCCAGTCCATGTCGAACCAGCGG
The DNA here is from genome assembly GCF_002727065.1 of Zhengella mangrovi. GTDB lineage: Bacteria > Pseudomonadota > Alphaproteobacteria > Rhizobiales > Rhizobiaceae > Zhengella > Zhengella mangrovi. The sequence goes on from NZ_PDVP01000009.1 coordinate 114,529, forward strand.
GCGCCGAAGGAATTCGACATGGCGGTCAGGAAGGCGGCGTTCTCGCCCCAGCCGGCCTTGCCGCGCAGGCAGATGCCGTAGACCTCGTTGTCCTTGTCGGTCATCTTCGCCGCGGCTTCCTTGATGAAGCTCCAGTCCGGCGCATCCGGCATGGTCAGTCCCGCCTTTTCCATCAGGTCGGTGCGGTACATGATCATGGAGCTCTCGCCGTAGAAAGGCGAGGCGTAGAGGTTGCCGTCAACGGTCAGGCCTTCGCGGATGGCGGGCAGGAGATCGTCGGCATCATACTCGGCCGGAAGGTCGTTGAGCGACACCAGCCAGCCCTTGCTTCCCCAGATCGGCACTTCGTAGGTGCCGATGGTCAGCACGTCGAACTGGCCACCCTTGGTGGCGATATCGGTGGTGACGCGCTGGCGGAGTTCGTTTTCCTCCAGCGTTACCCACTCGACGTCGATGTCCGGGTGCTTGGCCTTGAAGTCGTCCATCAGGCCCTGCATGCGAATCATGTCGCCGTTGTTCACGGTGGCGACGGTAATCGTCTCGGCCTGGGCATTCAGGGCGAGCGCGAAGACGGAGCTTGCTGCGAGCAGCATGGCTTTCAGTTTCATGAATATCCTCCCGAGGATGCTATTGAGCATATGCTAAGCTCATGAGCAATTACTCATCATCGGACACGAAGAGTCAACCCGGAATCCGTGCTGCATCGCACAACAACCCGGCCGAAAGCGGAGCTGCGCGGCAGGTTTATTCTTGATTCAGAAGGGCTTGGGCCGTGGCTTCGTCGGTGATCAAACCGTTGACCAGATGGCCGCGGATCGCGGCTGCGATGCCGGGCAGCTTGCGCGGCCCCTTGGCAATGGCGATAACCGACGTCCGCCCGACATCGGGAATCGGGGAACTGGCGACGCGCTCGTTGATGCTTCCGGCAAGCTTGCCTTCGGCATCGAAGGCCCAGCCGAAGATCTCGCCGACCGCACCGGCCTCGCGCAAGCGTGCGACATCGCCGGGCGTGAGGAAGCCGTCCATGACCAGCGGGGCATCGTCGTCCAGTTCGCCGATGCCGACGAAGGCGACGTCGGCCCGCGACGCCATCTCGACGGTCCGGCGGATCATCGGCTGGGCACGAAGCATGTCGCGTTCCTCGGCCGAGGACGCGATGACCGGCAGCGGCATCGGAAAGGCGCGGGCCGTGATGCGGTCGGTCATGGAGAAGATGACGTTGTAGAAGGCGGCCGATCCGTCCGGCGAGATGTTGCCGGTGAGCGAAACCACCTTGTGCTGCGGGCAGTCGATACGCGGCAGCTGTTCCACAGCGGCGCGAAGCGACCGCCCGGTGCCGATGGCGATCACGATGGGCTCGCTCCTGCGCAGCCAGCGCTCCATCTCGGCGGCGCCGAGTTCGGCGATGCCGATCGTGGAGGACGTGGCCTCGGGGTCGGTGGGAGCAACATCGCAGTACGTGAGGCCGAACCGGGCGACGAGCTGTCGCGCGAGATCGAGGCAGTTCGCGATCGGATGATCGATGCGCACCTTGACCAGGCCCTCGGCCACGGCCAGCGAGACCAGCCGCTGGGCGGACTGGCGCGAGACGCCGAGCTTGGTGGCGATCTGGTCCTGGGTGTTGCCGGCGACATAGTAGAGCCAGGCGGCCCGCGCGGCGTCATCAAGTTTCCGGTTGGTCGTCATCGAGTCATCCCGCTCCCCGCATGACGAAAAGGTATAGTCGGTTTTTCGAATGTTCCAAATGGCCGCGATGGCGCATCAGTGCCGCAGCAGTGTCCCGACCATGATTGGGGAAAGGGGATGGTACGGTTGGGTGGATTCGAACCACCGACCTTTGGAGCCACAATCCAACGCTCTAACCAACTGAGCTACAACCGCACGTGCCGATCGCCGGCGAAGCGTCCATACGCATATTTGCGGCGGGTTTCAAGCACAAATCCGGGAGGATGGAACCCCGGCAACGAAAAAGGCCGGGCAAGTACCCGGCCTCTTCGACTGCTGCTCCGACCGGGAGGACGACCGGAGCCTGGCATGCCCCGCGGCCGGGAGGAGGAGTGCCGTGGGTCATGCTGCCTGCATTCAGGCGACCTTGAATTCCTTGACGGCCTTTTCGAAGGCGGTCTTGGCCGGCTTGGACACGTCCTCGACAGCCTTGGTCGTGACGGACTGCATGTCCTTGGCCTGCTCGGTCGCCATTTCGGTCTGCTTGCGGACGTAGGCCGACTGCAGCTCGACGAAATCGGAGAGCGACTTGACGCCCATCAGCGCTTCCATGTGGGCAAAGCCGGCTTCGGCATTGGCGCGCATGGCAGCGATCGTCTTCATGGAGACATCCTTGACGGCGCCACGGACGGTCTCGACGGAATCTTCAACCATCTTCTGGGCTTCCTCGGCATTCGCCTTCATCTTGGCGTATGCTTCCTGGGTCTGCTCGACGCCCTTCTCGGCGAAGCTGCGCATCTGGTCGGTAGCCTTGGCAGCGTCGAAGGCGGGGAATTCGATGGTTTCAGCGGTTTTGGTAGCCTTGGTCATATCATGATCCTCATAATGTTGACCGGCTCTCGCCGGCTTGTTCATGGGTCGTAATATAGCACTCTTTTTGTGCATTGCAACATTTATTTTGCGCTGCACAAAAATCTCGGCCGATTAACCACTTGCCGAGTTTCCGCCGGTCGCGAACGGGTTGGCGTGTGGACGGTGCGGGCGGCAGGGATTATTAAGAAAGGGTAAAGCTCCCGGGTCGGCGGGGAGACTGTAAAGCAGGGCCGGAGACATGGAAACGGGCGTTTATCCCTTCCTCGACATTGCCGTGAACGACGCCATCCGCGAACGCCTGGCCGCCGGTGATGCCCTCGTCGTGCTGTCTGCCGACCTCGACCGGGTGCTGTGGGCAAACGGGCACGGGGCAATGCTATTCGGCTTCCAGGACCTGGAAGACGCCATCGGGCAGGACAGCGGCCTCCCGGTTGTCGCACGACGGCAGATCAAGGGCCTGCGCGGTTTCCCGGCGCTCGCCGGCGACATGCCGGTCCTGGTCCGCATGGGCGCGGGGCTCGCTTCGCAGACCATTGCTTTCAGCGCATCCAGCATTCGCCTGCCGGGCGGCGAAACGGCCATCCTGCTCGCCATCCCGGCCAGCGCGCGCGGTGCGCAGAACGGCCCGCGGGTGGTTGCGGGCTTCTCAAGCCAGGAGCATCACGCCGCCCTGATCGGCGAAGCCGGCGAGATCCTGGAAAGCTCTGCCGGTTTCGACCGCCTCGGCGTGCGGCCGCAGACCCTCGTCGAGCTCGTTCACGCCGTTGCGCAGGACGAAGACCGGCTGGTGAAGCGCATGATCGACAGCCGGAAAGGGCCGTTGCCAGCCGGGTTTGCCCGCCTCAGCGACGCTCCCTTGCGCCACCTGCTGCTCGCCGTCGAACCCGCCCAGACGGCAGCGGAACCGGCCGAGGACACGCTGTTCCCCCTGGCCGAAGATGGCGGGACGCCTGTTGCCACTGAGCCGGACGAGCCGGAAACAGGCCCTGCCGCGCCTGCCGCGGAATCGGCGCCTGGTGAAGCGGAGAGCCCCGCCACGCCTCGCAGCATTGCCGACGTTGTCGGATTGGCTTTCAACGCTTCGCGCGAAGAGACCGGCAGCACGGCGGCCCCTGACGCATCGCCCGCGGCAGTCCCGTCCACCAGCAACGTGGAAGCCGACCAGCCGGAAGCGGAGCAGACACCCGCCGACCAGGCCGCAGAAGCAGCCGAGCAGCCGGCCGATGCGCCTGTTGCTGCATCCCTGGAGGCGACGGAGCCCGGGAACGAGATGGCGCAGCCTTCGGGTTTCGTCGCCGACACCGGGCCCGAAGCGCGGCCAGCGCGCTTTGTCTGGAAAACCGATGCCGAGGGCCGTTTCACCGCGCTTTCGGAAGAATTTGCCGGCATCGTCGGTCCGAACGCGGCTGATGTCTTGGGCCGCAGCTTCGAGGATGTGGCGACAGTGTTCGGCCTCGATCCGCAGGGCGATATCGCCGGCCTGCTGTCGCGCCGCGATACCTGGTCGGGTCGTTGTGTCTTCTGGCCGCTGGAGGGCACTGCCAAGCGCGCGCCGGTGGACCTGGCAGCGCTGCCGATCTACCGCCGCGACCGCAGCTTCGAAGGTTTCCGCGGCTTCGGCGTCATCCGGCCGGCGGAGGCCGTCGACGATCCGGAGGCAATCGGGCTGGTCCTGGCCGGCGTCGTGGAACCGCTCCTGGCGGACCATGCGCCGGACGCAAGGCCGGAGCCCGGGGAACCCGCTGCCGAGGCGGACGACACACAGGCCGTGCCCGCCGACGACACGCAGCCGGCATCCGAACGGGACGACGACCTGCCGGAAATGGCGCATGACCCGTTCCACGGCGAAAAGCCGGTGCTGGCCGTCGATACCTCGCTGAACCAGCGCCTCAACGACAAGATCATCCGTCTGGCGGAGCATCGCGACAGGCCGGCCGGCAAGCAGCTTTCGCCCGCCGAAAAGGTCGCCTTCGAGGCAATCGGCCAGCGCCTGAAGGATTCGGCGCCAGCGGCGGAGGGCGAGACGCCGAAGGCGCCAGACGACACGGCTGCGCCGAAGGAGAGTGGTGCCGCCGCTGCTGAAACGGGCGAGACGCCGCCGACCGCATCGCAGGCAGAGACGGTTGCGGCTCCGGATGCCGAAACTGTTGCCAGGCAGGCCAATGCAGCGGAGACCGGGACCGCGGAACCCTTGACGTCCGAACCGGAGGCGCCGTCGCCGGCCACGTCGGAGCCCGAGGCCAGAGCGCCGGAAACGGCTGCGCCACAACGGCCGCGCCGGTCGTTCAGCGGCGCGTTCGCAGGCGCCGGGGTTGCCGGGGCAATGTACATGGCGGGCGGATCGGCCAATGCCGGCGCGCGCCACAGCGGCGCAAACGACGACGCGCTGGCGATCACGGCCGCAGGGACCGCGCCGGCGCAAGACCGTCCGGCAGAAATCGCGGCAATCACCGAAGCCGCCGAAGCCGCCGAAGCCGCCGAAGCCGCCGAAGCCGCCGAAGCCGCCGAAGCCGCCGAAGCCGCCGAAGCCGCCGAAGCCGCCGAAGCCGCCGAAGCCGCCGAAGCCGTGCTGCCGGTGTTCCCTGCTGTCAATGCCTATGGTCTCGCCAGGCCAGCCATTGTCGAACCCGCTGCGGTCGCGTCACCCGATAGCGACGACGTGGCGGCAGACGAACGGGACATGGCAGCCGACCCTTCGCCGCAAGCGGACGCCATGCCGGAGACGACGGTTCGGGAGCAAAGTCCCGAAATGGAAGCCCCGGCCGCGCTGGCCGGAACAAAGCCTGTCCCGGGCACGGACACGGATAGCCTGCCCTTCGATACCATGGATGATGCGCCAAACGGCAGCGCGGCGAGCGCAGCCGGGGAGAACGCCGAGCCGGTCGATCAGGCAGAAGACGAGACCGAAGCGCCGACCGGCGATGCGGATGATGCAGTGCCGCCATCCGAAGCGGTGACCGTCGACGAGGCATCGCTGCCGACCCATTTGGCTGCCGGCGATGTCTCGCCCTCGTTCCTCGCCCGCCTCCCGGTGCCGCTGCTGGTGACCCGCAACGGCCGGCTGGCCTATGCCAACAGCGCGTTCCTGGCGCTGAGCGGCCATGGTTCGCTGGCCGACGTGGAGGCGACCGGAGGCCTGGACGCGCTGTTCGGCGACGCCGGTCCGGAAGGACAGGAGCTGCGCCTGGCGAACGGTCAGACGGCCCATGTGCGCACCCACATGCAGAGTGTCGGCTGGCGTGGCGGCAAGGCCATCCTGCTGGCCTTCCTGGACCACCGGGTGCCCGCCGAAACGCATGGACCCGAGGCAACCGTTGCCGGGGACGAACCGGCGGCGCGGCCGGTCAACGCCTTCCAGTCGTCGGACGTGACGTCGGAACTGCAGGCGACGGTGCGCCAGCTCAACACGATCCTCGACACGGCAACGGACGGTATCGTGCTGATCGAGAACGACGGTTCCATCCGGGCCATGAACCGGTCCGCTCAGGCGCTTTTCGGCTACGAGAACGACGACATGGCCGGCCAGGCCTTCACCCGCCTGTTCGCGGTGGAAAGCCAGCGCGCGGCCGGGGACTATCTCTCCGGGCTCGCCGACAACGGCGTGGCCAGCGTGCTCAACGACGGGCGGGAAGTCATCGGGCGGGAATCGCGCGGTCGCTTCATCCCGCTGTTCATGTCGGTCGGCCGGCTGCCGGCGGATGGCGGCTTCTGCGCCGTCATGCGCGACATCACCAACTGGAAGCGCGTCGAGGAAGACCTGACCGAGGCGCGCCGGCAGGCCGAGGAAGCATCGTCGCAGAAGACGCAGTTCCTGGCCCGTGTCAGCCACGAGATCCGCACGCCGCTCAACGCCATCATCGGGTTCTCCGAACTGATGCTGGGCGAACGCTTCGGCCCGATCGGCAACGAGCGCTACAAGGATTACCTGCGCGACATCAACCGGTCCGGCAATCACGTCCTCGACCTGGTCAACGACCTGCTCGACATCTCGAAAATCGAGGCAGGGCACCAGGAACTGTCGCACGAGGCGGTGCCGCTCAACGACGTGCTCGGCGAAGCGGTGGCCATCATGCAGCCGCAGGCGAACCGCGAGCGGGTCATCATCCGCTCGTCGCTGGCCTCCGGTCTGCCCGATATCGTCGCGGACATGCGCTCGGTGCGCCAGATCGCGCTGAACCTGCTGTCGAATGCCGTAAAGTTCACCCCGCCGGGCGGCCAGGTCATCGTCTCGACCGCCTACGAGCCCAGCGGCGAGGTGGTCATGCATGTCCGCGACACCGGAATCGGCATGACGGCGAGCGACATCGAGCACGCCATGAAGCCGTTCAAGCAGCTCAACACGATGCGGCGTACGCGCGGCGACGGCACCGGGCTCGGCCTGCCGCTCACCAAGGCGCTGGTCGAGGCCAACCGGGCGCGCTTCGCCATCACTTCGACGCCGGGCGAAGGCACCATCGTGGAGGTGATCTTCCCGCCAACGCGGGTGCTGGCCGACTGAACCCGACCGATTTGGTCCAGTTTAGAAAAGTTCCAGCTTTTCGGGGATTTGCTTGACCCCTGCCCCGGCTCAAGGCACTCAAACCGCATGCCCGCCGACATGAGCCGACGGGCGGCCACCTTCGCACAGGGCCTTGACCCCTGAAGCCCAGGAGACCGACATGCGAACCATCCTCGCGCGGCTGAGCCTTGCCGCGATCCTTCTCTCACCGCTGACCTCCGGCCAGGCCGGTGCCGCCGACGTGGTGAACATCTATTCCTACCGCCAGCCCGACCTGATCGAGCCGGTACTGGACGCCTTTACCCGCGAAACAGGCATCCAGACCCGCCTGCTCTTCCTCGACAAGGGGCTGGAGGAGCGCATTGCCGCAGAGGGCATCAACTCCCCGGCCGACGTGCTGCTGTCGACCGATATCTCGAAGCTGGTGAAGGCCAAGGAGGCCGGCATCACGCAGCCCGTCGAAAGCGACGTCATCGCGGGCAACATTCCCTCGGAATACCGCGACCCCGACAAGGAATGGTTCGGCATCACGCGGCGCGCCCGCGTCGTCTACGCGTCGAAGGAGCGGGTCGATGCCGATGCCCTGTCCTACGCGGATCTCGCCAGGCCGGAATGGAAGGGGCGGATCTGCATCCGCTCCGGCCAGCACGACTACAACCTGGCCCTGTTCGGCGCCCTGATCGCCCACTGGGGCGCGGAGAAGACCGAAGCCTGGATGACCGGACTGCGGGACAACCTCGCCCGGAAGCCGGAAGGCAACGACCGCGCCCAGGCCAAGGGTATCTATTCGGGCGAATGCGACCTGGCGCTTGGCAACACCTATTACGTCGGCCTGATGATGACCAACGAGCGGGAGCCCGAGCAGAAGGACTGGGCGAATGCGATGAAGGTCATCTTCCCCGATATCGACGGCGACGGCACGCATGTGAACGTCTCCGGCATGGCGATGGCCAAGCATGCCCCGAACCGCGACGCTGCCCTGAAGCTGATGGAATTCCTGTCGGGCGACGAGGCGCAGCGGGTCTATGCGGCGCAGGTGTTCGAATACCCGGTCAAGCCGGGCGTCGAGGCCTCGGACATCGTGCAGTCGTTCGGCGCGCTCAAGGCGGATACGCTGCCGCTGACCCGCATCGCGGAGGAACGGAAGGCGGCTTCGGAAATGGTGGACCGGGTCGGACTGGATGACGGACCGCAGAACTGATCTCATCCCCCCGGTTGCCACGACGAAGGCGGGACGGCTTGCCGCTCCCGCCTTTCGGCCCGGGCGGCCGGCCGGGCGGCCCGGAGTGTTTCCGATTTTCACCGGAACGCCGCATTGCCCTGTCCCTTCGTTTTTGCGCGATAATGGACGCGGAACCGGTGCACGCCTGCGCCGGCATGGCGCAAGGCGCTGAGGCCCGGCCATGCAAGCAAGCCAGGCCGTCAATCCAGCCCCCCCCTCGCCCCGTCGAACCGCCACGGTGCGCGGACTGCGCCATCCGCTGATCCGCGCCCTGGCGCTCGTCATCGCGCTCCTTGTGCTGCTGCCGGTCACGGTGCTGGTCGGCGTCGGCCTGACAGGCAGCGGCGAGGACTGGCCGCACCTGGTCGAGAACGTGCTGCCCCGCTCCACCCTGACGACCCTCTGGCTGCTGGCGCTGGTCTCGGCCGGAACCGCGAGCATCGGCGTCACCAGTGCCTGGCTGATCGTCGCCTATGATTTCCCGCTGCGCCGGTTGCTGGCCTGGGCGCTGATCCTTCCCGTCGCCGTGCCGCCCTACCTGGCGGCCTACGCCTTCGGCGAGTTCTTCCACTTCACCGGCCCGGTCCAGGCAGCGCTGCGCGGCCTCTTCGGCTGGCAGAGCGCGCGGGATTACTGGTTTCCCGACATCCGCTCCACGGAAGGCGCCGCGGTGGTGCTGACGGCAGTGCTCTATCCCTATGTCTACATGACCACGCGGGTGGTCTTCCTCATGCAGGGGCGCAACATCGCCGACGTGGCACGCACCCTTGGCGCCCGGCCCGGCACGGTGTTCCGCCGGGTGTTGCTGCCAGTTGCGCGTCCCGCCATCGTGGCCGGCGTCGCCCTTGTGCTGATGGAAACGCTCAACGACATCGGCGCGGTGGAATATCTCGGCGTGCGCACGCTGACCTTCTCGGTCTATTCGACATGGCTGAACCGCGGCAGCCTGGAAGGCGCGGCGCAGATCGCGGCCGTGATGATGGTGATCGTCTTCGCCATCCTGATGGCGGAACAATGGGCCCGGCGCAAACAGGGCTTCCACGCAGCCCGGGCGACCCACCTCAAGGCGCGTCCGCCCCGCGCCCGCCTGACCGGGTGGAAGGGCGTGTCCGCCCTCGTCGCGATCCTGCTGCCGATCCTGGCCGGCTTCGGCATTCCCGTCCAGGTTCTCGGCCGCTTTGCCATGCGGCGCCTGGACCAGCTGTCGGATCCGGCGCTCGGCGATGCCTTCCTCAATTCCGTTCTGGTGGCTGGCGGCACCGCCCTGCTGACCGTCGCCGTCGCCCTTCTTCTCCTCAATGCCGTGCGCCTGGTCCGCCGCCCCTCCGTACTCGCCCTGGCAAGGGTCTCGACGATCGGCTACGCGCTGCCAGGCACGATCCTCGGCCTTGGCCTGCTGTTCGCGCTGGCACGGTTCGACAACAGCGTGGATGCCATGATGCGGAGCTGGTTCGGCTGGTCCACCGGCCTGCTGATCAGCGGTTCGGCCGGCGCCGTCGTCTATGCCTGCACCATCCGCTTCCTGGCGCTGGCCGAGGGCACGATCCGCTCCGGCCTGGAAAAGCTTCCGCGCAACGTCGACGATGCGGCGCGTTCGCTCGGATGTACGCCGGCGCGCTCGGCGCGCACCATCCTGCTGCCGCTGCTGACCCCGGCCATCCTGACGGCGGCCGTTCTCGTCTTCGTCGACACGGTGAAAGAGCTGTCGGCGACCATCCTGCTCAGGCCCTTCGGCTTTTCCACGCTGGCGACCCATGTCTACGAAAACGCCTCGCGCGGCGTGGTGGAGGACGGCGCGGTCGCCGCGCTGTTGATCATCGCGACAGCCATGGCCCCGGTCATGCTGCTGTCGCGGGCACTGATGCGCGACGAAACCGCCTGAAGGACAAAAAGAAATGGCGCTTTCCGGGGTCCGGAAAGCGCCAGTTTGTTTTCGGCAAGCTGTCAATCGGGCCAGGCCCGGAGCGTCGGCGGAGCTGTCGTTTCGCTTTCAACGATCAGTTAACGCGATCCTGCGGGAGACCCGTTAACAAGTCCTTACCCGCGTATACCGAAATTTAACGAGGCACACCCGGGACGAGTCCTTGGTAAATTTCCGATACACGAAGCATTAACCGTATAGTTTCCTGCATCACGTCCGAAGGGAAGGCAAATCCCGATAAAGGTCAAGGGCTTCCGGGTTCGCCAAGGCCTCCTTGTTCTTCACCGAACGGCCATGCACAACATCGCGGACCGCGAGTTCGGTGATCTTTCCCGACTTGGTACGCGGGATGTCGGCGACGGCCACGATCCTTGCCGGAACATGGCGCGGGCTGGCCCCGGTGCGGATTTTCGTGCGGATCTTCTTCTCCAGGTCGTCGTCCAGCGTGACGCCGTCCGCAAGGCGGACGAAGAGCACGACGCGGACGTCATCCTGCCAGTCCTGGCCGATGCACAGGGCCTCGATGACCTCGTCGAGCTGTTCGACCTGGTTGTAGATCTCGGCCGTGCCGATGCGCACGCCGCCCGGGTTCAGGGTCGCGTCGGAGCGGCCATGGATGATCATGCCGCCGTGCGCGGTCCACTCGGCAAAATCGCCGTGGCACCAGATGTTGTCGAAGCGCTCGAAATAGGCGGAATGATACTTTGCGCCGTCCGGATCGTTCCAGAACGCGACCGGCATGGAGGGAAAGGGCCTGGTGCAGACCAGTTCGCCCTTTTCCTGGCGTACCGGCCTGCCATCGTCGTTCCAGACGTCGACCGCCATGGCGAGGCCCGGACCCTGGATCTCGCCCGACCACACGGGCTTGCCCGGAATGGCGATAACGAAGCAGGACACGATGTCGGTGCCGCCGGAGACGGAGGCCAGGTGGACGTCCTTCTTGATGCCGTCATAGACGAATTCGAAGCCTTCCGGGGAGAGCGGCGACCCGGTGGACGAGATGACGCGCACGGTCGACAGGTCGTGCGTCTCGATCGGCCGCAGGCCGGATTTCCGCACCGCGTCGATGAACTTGGCCGAGGTTCCGAAGAAGGTCATCTTCTCTGCCTGGGCATAGTCGAAGATCACGTTTCCATCCGGGTAGAAGGGCGATCCGTCGTAGAGCAGGAGCGTCGCGCCGGCGGCGAGCCCGGAGACGAGCCAGTTCCACATCATCCAGCCGCAGGTGGTGAAGTAGAAGAAACGGTCGCCCTCGCCGATCCCGCTATGAAGGCGCTGTTCCTTGGCATGCTGGATGAGCGTTCCGCCGGCGCCGTGAACGATGCACTTGGGGATGCCGGTGGTGCCGGAGGAATAGAGGATGTAGAGCGGATGATTGAATTCGAGACGCGTGAAGGACAGGTCCGTGGCCTGGTGGGGCGCGACGAACTGCTCCAGCGTGGCTGCTCCCTCGATGCCGGATGCCACGGCTTCGGCTTCGCCGAGATAGTCGAGCACGACGCAGTGCGCAGCCGAAAGCTCGCCGAAGACGGTGGCCAGCTTCTCTCCCGTCTTCTGCGGCTTGCCATTGTACCAGTAGCCGTCGACGCCGACGAAAAGGACCGGATCGATCTGGCCGAAACGGTCGAGAACGCCGCGTTCGCCGAAATCGGGCGAGCAGGACGACCAGATGGCGCCGATGGAGGTTGCCGCCAGCATGAAGGCGACGGTTTCCGGCATGTTCGGCACCATGGCCGCGATGCGGTCGCCCGGCTTGACGCCCAGCGCGGAAAGACGCTGCTGGATGCGCGAGACCAGAGCACGAAGCTCGTCCCACGACATGCGCCGCTCGACCTTGTCCTCGCCACGGAAGACGAGCGCATCCCCACTGCCCTGCTTCCAGAGCAGGTTTTCCGCGAAATTCAGGCGGGCATCGGGGAAGAACCTGGCTCCCGGCATGCGGTCGCCGTCAGCCAGCACCGTCGCGCCCTTGTCGCCGATGATGCCGCAGTGGTCCCAGACGAGGTCCCAGAAGGCTTCGCGATCCTCCACAGACCACGCATGCAGCGCGTCATATCCATCGAACGACCGGCCGGCGCGCCTGGCGGCCGCCTTGCTGAACACGGTCATCGGATGGGCAGCGATGGTTTCGGGTGAAGGTACCCAGAGCGGGGCGTCTTGAACCATGGTAATCTCCCTGTGTCGCCAGACTGTGTTGCCGATGCGGCCGTCTTTCGCAAGAGGTATCGCGAGGTATCACAACAGGCATTCCGCGTTCGTCGGGTCAAGAAGCCTGTGGTAAACAAGGCACAAGCGCAACGAAGTCCTTGAATTGCCCCCATCGTCGGATAGAGCATTCAAAAAGCTGAACGTTACAAAGGCACGGCATGTCGGCACCGGTCATCCGCAGGTTGGTAGTTTCTGGCGTCCTGCTCGGTGTGGTGGCCCTGGCGGTCTTTCTCTCGCTTCCGTTCCTGGCCTCGACGTCCATCATCCGCAACCGCATCACCACGGAACTGAGCAACTGGACGGGCTATCGCGTCAAGCTCACCGCGGCGCCGGAAATCTCGCTGTTCCCGTCGGTGGAGGTCCGACTCGCCGGGGTGCAGCTTTCGCCCTGGACATCATCGGACACGACGATCGCGCGGGCCGAGGAAGTGCGCGTCGCCCTGTCCGCGTTCGATGCCATCTCCGGGCGCATCCGGTTTTCGCGCATCGACATCCTGCGGCCCGTCGTCAACCTGCCGAACGCGACCTCGCTGCCGGTGGCGCCGACCAGCGGGCGGTTCGTGACGGCGCTCCTGGTGGCCTCCTCGGCGGTGGCGGCCAATCCCGAGAAGCCCGACATCTCCGCGGTTCCCGACGATCCGCTCGGCATCGTCAGCGTCGTCGACGGCCGCGCGGTCTACATCCGCAACGAGCAGGAAGTGCCGGTCGTCACGAGCGTCAATGCCAACGTGTCGTGGCCGCAGCTCGACGACAGCCTGTCGGCGATCGGTTCGATGATCTGGAACGGCGAACAGGCCGATTTCCAGCTCTCTGCCAGCCAGCCGCTGCTGCTGATGGCCGGGGGCCAGTCGAAGCTGGCGACCAAGGTGACCGCCAAGCCGATGGGCTTCTCCTTCGACGGTACCGTCAATCGGCGGCCCAACCTGTTCATCGACGGCGCGGCCTCGCTGTCGACGCCGTCGCTGTCGCGCGCCCTGGAGTGGTGCCGCGTGACGACTTCGCAGGGCCTTTTGCCGGGCAAGATCACACTCGGCGGAAAGTTGAGCGGCGGGCCGGACCGGATGAAGCTGGAGGACGCCGACCTGGCCTTCGGCGACAGTGCCGGCAGCGGCGTGCTCGAGTTCAGCCTGGCCAAGGACGTTCCGTCGGTTGCCGGCACGCTGCATTTCCCGTCGCTCAAGCTCGCGACCATTCTCAATGCCTTCCCGGGCAGCCTGCCGGGCGAAGGCGCGGCGGAGCAGCTCGCCAACGTTCCGCAGGGACGGGTCAACCTCGACCTGCGGCTATCGGCGGACAATGCGACGTTCGGGCCGGTCAAGCTCAGCGAGGTGGCCGCGACGGCGCAGGTCAACGACGACCTTTCGGCCTTCGACATTTCCGACGCGCGCGCCTTCGACGGCTCGCTGCAGGCCGGGCTCCGGATCAATCACGGCACGGCCGGCAAGACGAGCGAATTGCGGGTGCTGGCGACGGAAGTCGACGGCGCGCTGATCGGCAAGACCATCCCCTGGGCCAGCGGCATTCCGGATGCGACCATGACCGTCTCGCTGATCATGAAAGGGCCCGGGGCCACCTGGCCGGACCTGATCGAGAACTCGACCGGCTCGCTTTCCGCCCAGATGCGCGCCGGGACGATTCCCGAGGTGGACCTCGACAAGTTCGTCGAACGGCTGAAGGGCGCCGGCTTCTTCCGGCTGACCGAGGCCCAGGGCCGCGCGCTGGCCTTCGACAAGGCCGAGGTGGAACTTGCCATCGACCATGGCGTCGCGCGCATCCAGAAGGCGAACCTGGAGACGCCGATGCGGCGGGTGAAGCTGGTGGGGCTGATCCCGCTTGCCGGCCGGAGCCTTGCCATTGCCGGCACCGTGTCGCCGCTGTCGCAGGATGCCCCCGCCAAGGACGAGCTGTCGTTCTTTGCCGGCGGTTCGTGGAACGCACCGCTGATCTCGCCGGTCATCGCACCGCACCTGCCGCCGGAATAGGCGCATGGCGCGAAACGGGATGACGGCCGCAATCCGGCCATGATTCAATTCCCCAGCGAATCAGTCTAGTTTCAGCAGCGTGACCGCGAAAGCGTGCGGGAGTGACACCGTGTTCAAATTCCTGGCCGGCCTGTTCAAGATCCTGGTGATCTCGCTGATCACCGGCGCCGGACTGTCGGCATTGAACCTCTCGGCCGCCGACATCCTGCAGCAGCTCGGCCTGACGCCGGAGCGGGTGCTGGGCCTGCTGCAGCGCGGGGCGGAATGGGCCATTCCCAACATCGTGCTCGGCTCGATGATCATCGTGCCGGTGTGGCTCGTGGTCTACCTGCTGCGCCCGCCGCGCAGCTGACCGTCCGGATCCGTTTCACACCCCCTCTGCGAAGGCCGCCTGCTCCTCCCGCCGGCGCTGGACTTCCTTGCGCTTGCCGACGATGGAGGCGGCGATCACGCCCGTCGACACCAGGCCGATGAGCACGGTGCAGACCGCGTTGATTTCCGGCGTCACGCCAAGGCGCACCTGGCTGTAGATCTTCATCGGCAGCGTCGTGGCGCCCGGGCCGGAGGTGAACGAGGCGATGACCAGATCGTCCAGCGACAGCGTGAAGGCCAGCATCCAGCCGGAGACGACGGCGGGCAGGATGTTCGGCAGGGTGACCTCGAAGAAGGTCGTCACCGGCGTAGCGCCGAGATCCATGGCCGCTTCCTCGAGCGAGCGATCGAAGCTGACGAGGCGCGACTGCACCACCACGGCCACGAAGCACATGGAAAAGGTGACATGGGCGAGCGTCACCGTCAGGAAGCCGCGATCCATGCCGACGGCGACGAAGAGCAGCAGCAGCGACAGGCCGGTGATGACCTCGGGCATGACGAGCGGCGCGTAGACCATGCCGGAAAACAGGAGGCGGCCGCGAAAGCGGGTGTAGCGGTCCAGAGCCAGTGCCGCCAGGGTGCCGAGCACGGTGGCGATGGATGCCGACAGAACGCCGACCCGGGCCGTCACCCAGGCGGCGTTCATCAGGCCCTCGTTGCGCAGCATCTCGCCGTACCACTTGGTGGAAAAGCCGGCCCAGACGGTGACGAGGCGGGACTCGTTGAAGGAGTAGATGACCAGGAGGACGATCGGCAGGTAGAGGAAGGCGAAGCCGAGGACGACGGAGGCGATGTTGAAGCGGGACCAGGTGGTGTTCATGTCACTTGCCCGCTTCCTGCGCCCGCGCCTGGGCGTTCTGGAACAGGACGATCGGTACCACCAGCAGAAGCAACAGGATGATCGCCACGGCGGAAGCCAGCGGCCAGTCGCGGTTGTTGAAGAACTCGCTCCACAGAGTCTTGCCGATCATCAGCGTGCGCGACCCGCCGAGAAGATCGGGGATGACGAACTCGCCGACGGCGGGGATGAAGACCAGAAGGCAGCCGGCCAGGATGCCGGGAATGGCAAGCGGCAGCGTGATCTTCCAGAAGGCGGTGATGGGCGGGCAGCCGAGATCCTGCGCGGCCTCGATGAGGGAGTAGTCCATCTTCTCCAGCGTCGAGTAGATCGGCAACACCATGAACGGCAGGTAGGAATAGACGATGCCGATGAAGATGGCGGTGTGGGTGTTGAGGATCTGCAGCGGCTCGGAAATGACGCCGGTCCAGAGCAGGAACTGGTTGAGCAGGCCTTCCGGCTTCAGGATGCCGATCCAGGCGTAGACGCGGATCAGGAAGGACGTCCAGAACGGAAGGATGACCAGCATCAACAGCGTCGGGCGGATCGATTGCGGCGCGCGCGCCATGCCGTAGGCGAGCGGGAAGCCGAGCAGCAGGGTGAGCACCGTGGAAACGGCGGCGATGATCACGCTGGACAGGTAGGCCTTGGCGTAGAGCGCGTCCTCGGTGATCCAGACATAGTTGTCGACAGTGAACTTGCGCGCGCTTTCCAGCCAGGTGCCGATACCCTCGAAGGCCGGCGTGTAGGGCGGCATGGAGATCGCCGACGTCGACAGCGAGATCTTGAAGACGATCAGGAAGGGTATCAGGAAGAAGATCAGCAGCCACGCATAGGGCACGATGATGACGAGGCGGCTGGCAATGGCGGACAGGAGCTTCTGCATGGCCGCCTCCAGTCAGTTCGTCAGCACGACGCCGGCATCCGGCGCGAAGCTGATCCAGGCCCGGTCGCCCCAGGTGAGCGGATTGTCCGAGCCGCGGGCGCTGTTGATCATCGAAGCGCGGATCACCTTTCCGGAATCGAGCCGGACGTGGATGATCGTCATGTCGCCGAGATAGGC
The DNA here is from genome assembly GCF_002727065.1 of Zhengella mangrovi. GTDB lineage: Bacteria > Pseudomonadota > Alphaproteobacteria > Rhizobiales > Rhizobiaceae > Zhengella > Zhengella mangrovi. The sequence continues at coordinate 131,171 of NZ_PDVP01000009.1, forward strand.
GATGTCCCAGACTTCGCCGTCGATGCTGTTGGGGCCGGCGCCTTCCGGCTGCTGCGACGTGATCCTTATCTTTTCCGGCCGGATGGCGAACCAGGCCGTCTCGTCCTTGCGCGCCGTGCCGGCGTTCGCCGCGTGGATCGCGAAGCCGTCGGCGCCACGGATCGTCGCGCCCGAGGGATCGACCTCCGACACGGGGCCCTCGAACAGGTTCACGTTGCCGATGAAATCGGCGACGAAACGCGAGGATGGCGCCTCGTAGACCTCCGGCGGCGTCGCCACCTGCTTGATCTTGCCGTGATCCATGACCGCGATGCGGTCCGCCATGGTCATTGCCTCCTCCTGGTCGTGGGTGACGACGACGAAGGTGAGGCCGAGATCCTGCTGGAGGTCCATCAGTTCGAACTGGGTTTCCTCGCGCAGCTTCTTGTCGAGCGCGCCGAGCGGCTCGTCGAGCAGCAGAACCTTGGGGCGTTTGGCCACCGAACGGGCGAGCGCCACGCGCTGGCGCTGGCCGCCGGACAACTGGTGCGGCTTGCGCCGCGCGAATTTCTCCAGCTTCACCAGCTTGAGCATTTCGGCGACGCGCTCGGCGATCTGCGGCTTCGGCATGCCGTCCTGGCGCAGGCCGAAGGCGATGTTCTTCTCCACCGTCATGTGGGGAAACAGCGCGTAGGACTGGAACATCATGTTGACCGGGCGGCGGTAGGGCGGCACGCCGCGCAGGTCCTGGCCGTCGAGCAGGATCTCGCCGGCGGTCGGCTCCTCGAAGCCGGCCAGCATGCGCAGCAGCGTGGACTTGCCGCAACCCGATGCGCCGAGCAGCGCGAAGAACTCGCGCTCGAAAATGGTCAGCGACAGGTCATCGACGGCGGTGAAATCGCCGAACCGCTTGGTGACGTTGCGAAAGACGATGTAGGGCTTCGCATCGGGATCGCTCCAGGGCGCGAAGCTCTTGCGGATACTGCCAAGCGATTTCATCCACCGATCCCCCTGTCCCGAGCCGCCGGACCATCAATGGCCCCGGCGGGCTTGCACATGAAAAGGCCCCGGCAGCCTTTTGTCTGCCGGGGCCCCTGGCCGTTCGCTTACTGGCCGGTCACCACGCGGGTCCAGGCCCGCGTCATCAGCCGCTGTTCCTTGTTGTCGGGCGGCGTGGTGGTGAACAGCTTGTCGGTGGTCGCCTCGTCGGGATAGACGGCCGGATCGCCGATCACCGCCTGGTCGAGAAGCTTCTGCGACGCCTTGTTGCCATTGGCGTAGAAGACGTAGTTCGACGCCTTGGCGATGACTTCCGGCTTCATGATGTAGTTGAGGAATTCATGCGCCTCGGCGACATGCGGCGCATCGGCCGGGATCGCCATCTGGTCGAACCACATCTGGGCGCCTTCCTTCGGGATCGAATAGGCGATCTCGACGCCCTGCTTGGCTTCCGCTGCACGGTCACGCGCCTGGAAGACGTCGCCCGACCAGCCAACGGCCAGACAGATGTCGCCATTGGCCAGGGCGTTGATGTATTCCGACGAATGGAACTTGCGGATCGACGGGCGGATGGCTTCCAGCGCGGCCTGGGCGGCCTCGATGTCCTCGGCGGTCTTGGAATCCGGGTTCTTGCCGAGCCAGTTGAGCGCAGCCGGGATCATCTCGGCCGGCGCGTCGAGCATGTAGACGCCGCAATCGGCCAGCTTGGCGATGTTCTCGGGCTTGAAGACCACGTCCCAGCTGTCGATCTGGTCGGTGCCGAGGGCTTCCTTGACCTTGGCCTTGTTGTAGCCGATGCCGGTGGTGCCCCACATGTAATTGATCGAATACTGGTTGCCCGGATCGTACTTGTCGGTGCGGGCCTCGATCTTGTCCCACATGTTGGAGATGTTCGGCAGCTTGGACTTGTCCAGCTTCTGGAACACGCCGGCCTGGATCTGGCGGGCCAGGAAAGTGCCGGTCGGCACCACCACGTCATAGCCCGTACCGCCGGCCAGCAGCTTGGTTTCCAGGATCTCGTTGGAATCGAAGACGTCGTAGACGACCTTGATGCCGGTTTCCTTGGTGAAATCGGCCAGAATCGACTCGTCGATGTAGTCGGACCAGTTGTAGACGTTCACCACGCGTTCCTGCGCGGACGCCTGACCGGCCGCGAGGCCGAAAGCGAGCACCGAAACGGCGGTCATGAACAGGGTGGATCGGGTCATTCTGTTCTCCTCTTCGAAGGGTCGTCCGGTTCTGCCGCCTTAGCGGATCGTGCCGGTTGTGGCGAAAGCCTATTGGCCTTTTGGCCCTTGCTCAAGCCGGTTTTTCGCACTGCGGCACCTGAACCGATTCCGCCATTGGTTGAATGGCCTGGATACGGGATCACGTCATTTCTCAACGATTGCGAACCCGCAAGAGCCGCCTCTTCATGCCAGGCCGGCTAAAGATAGGTCGTCCTTTCCAGCGGTGTGATTTCCTGCCAGAAGGCGAGGATCTCGGCCCGTTTCAAGTCCTTGAAAACCTTCGCCAGCATTGGCCCCAGGGCGCGCTCGGCGAAACCGCCGCGATCCATCAACTGGAGAGCGTCGTCCATGTCGTCGGGCAGCGACAGGCCGTCCTCGTCATAGGCATTGCCCTCGACCGGCGGCGGCGGCGGAACGCGCTGTTCCAGCCCTTCCAGAATGGCCTGGATGATCGCCGTCATGACCAGGTAGGGATTGGCGTCGGCGCCCGCGATGCGATGCTCGATGCGGCGGTTCTTCTCGTTGGACACCGGGATGCGGACGGCCACGGAGCGGTTGTTTTCCGCCCAGACGGCACGGGTGGGCGCGTAGGACCCGGGGGTGATGCGGCGGAAGCCGTTCCAGGTGTTGATGAACATCAGCAATGCTTCCGGCATGGTCTTCAAGAGGCCGGTGACGGCATATTCCAGCCGCCTGCGTCCTTCTTCGCCGGAAAAGATGTTGGTGCCGTCGCGGTCCAGCACCGAGGTGTGCACGTGCATGCCGTTGCCTGCGTACTCGATGAACGGCTTGGCCATGAAGGTGGCCTGCAATCCGTGGGCGCGGGCACAGCCCATGACGATCCGGCGCAGCTTGATGACGTCATCGGCGGCGCGCAGGGCGTCGTCGCGATGCTTCAGGTTGACCTCGAACTGGCCCGGCGCGGCCTCCTTGATGATGGTGTCGATGGCGAGGTTCTGCTCGGCCGCGGCATCGCGGATCATGTCGAAGAGAGCCGCGTGCTCGGCCAGGTCGTCGAGGCCGTACATGCGCAGCCGGTCCGGGCCGCCCATGGCGCCGACGGGCGCCGGCATGCCGTCATCCCAGTCGGTGCCGGGCTCGAGCAGGTAGAATTCGAGCTCGAATGCGACGACGGGAAACAGCCCGCGCGCATTGGCCTCGGCGACCTTCTGCTTCAGCACCTGGCGCGGATCGGCCATGTAGGGCTGGCCGTCGGGCGTGAAGGTCTGGAGCAGCACCTGTGCGGTCTTGCGCTTGGCCCAGGGCACCAGCGCGAGCGAGCCGCGCGTGGCGCGGCAATAGCCGTCCTGGTCGCCGGTCTCGATGTGGAGGCCTGTCTCCTCCACCTCGCGGCCCCAGACATCCAGGCCGTGCAGCGACATCGGGAAATTGACGCCTTCCTGGAAGGCCTTTTTCAGCGCGTCGGCCGGCGCCCACTTGCCGCGCATGACGCCGTTGGGGTCGACCAGCAGGAATTCGACAGCCTCGAGATCGGGGTGTGCAGCGACGAAGGTCTCGTACTCGGCCTTGTGATCGCTGGAGAGAAAACCGTCCGGCGTGACGCCGCCGTCACCGGTTCCCTGATCCTCGATGGCGGGTCCGGCGGAATGTGCCGCGGCCGCGGCAGGTGCCCCATGTTCCAAAATACGCGCTCGCAATTGTTGACGATGCGCGAGATTGCCCGTGCCACCTTCGCGCTGTCAACTCATGGCGGTGCCGCAGGCGTTCCCAAGATGCAGGCCGAAGAGGCCAGCCGAAGACGCTGGTGCGCCGGCAAAGGGAAGGATATGCATGAGCATGGCAATCGCGGACCGACTCACGCTCGTGCGGCTCCTTTTCTGGCTCGTGGCCCTGGCGGGAGCGGCCGGCCTCGTCGTGCCTGTCCTCGCGGAGGACCGCGAGTGGCGCCACATGCTGGAGCCGAGCGGCCAGGCGGCGATCTTGCTGCTGGCGGTGACGCTGGCGGTCGCGCCCGTCAAGAAGCTGCTTCCGGACGGTTCACTGCAGCTCTGGCTGGTCCGGCTGCGCCGCGACATCGGCCTTGCCGCCTTTGCTTTCGCCACCTTGCACATGGCCGGCACGGTTTTCGCGCTCGGACGGCTCGACTACGTGATCCAGGGCCTGGCATGGGCGAGCATGTGGACCGGCTGGGCGGGATGGGCGCTGCTCGTCCCGGTGGCGATCACCTCGACGGGGGCCGCGCATCGCCTGCTCGGACACACATGGAAACCGGTGCAGCGGCTGACCTGGCCGGCTGCCGCCCTTTCCGCCTGGCACTGGTACCTGCAGTCGCACGGCTCGTCCCTGTTCTGGGCAACGGTGGGCGTGATCGGCGCGCTGGAACTGGTGCGGATCGGGCTCGCGGCGCGGCGGCCTCACTGAAAATCGAAGGCGCTGAGGCCAGTCACCATCTCGTCGAGGCCCAGCGGGCGCGTGATCGGCGGTTCGGCGCGCGCCAGGCAGCCGGAGCGTTCGCACAGCCGGCAGGCCGGGCCGACCGGCGTGGCAGGCACCTGGCCATTCTTCGGCGTCACGCCCGGGACCACGCCCGGCAGCGCGCCGCCGTAGATGACCTCGTCCTTGTAGGAAATGTCGCAGCCCAGCAGGATGGCCGTGCGGCGCGGACGCTCGGCAAAGGCGCCCTGCGGACCTTCCAGGGTTCGCGCCACGGTCAGGAACTCGGCGCCGTCGGGCATGACAACGGCCTCGACGAAGATCTGGCCCGGCTGGGTGAAGGCGGCATGGATGGCGAGCTTGGGACACATGCCGCCGAAGCGCTGATGGGGAAAGCCCTGCGCCCCGGCGCGGCGGAAGCGATGGCCGGCATTGTCGACCTCGAGCATGAAGAAGGGAATGCCGGCATGGCCGGCGCGGGCCAGCATGGTCAACCGGTTGGCGGCCTGCTCGAAGGAGACGCCGAAGCGCGAGCGGAGCACGTCGACGTCGTAGCGTGCCTTCTGCGCGGCGGCCAGGAACGGCTGGTAGGGCATCATCAGCGCGTGGGCGGCGTAGCGGGCCATCTCGAAGCGGGCGAGGCGGCGGGCCTCGTCGGTCGACAGCTTCAGGGCCTCGATCTCGCGGGCGATGGCCACGTTCATGCGCAGCAGCACCGCTTCCATCGCGACCTCGCGAAGCTGGTCGAAGGGCGACAGGCGTTCGGAGAGGAACAGGCGCTGGGAATGGCGGTCGAAGCGCCGGCGCCAGTTCGGCATGGTGGCGACCGGAAGGACGCGCACGGTGATGCCGAGCTCGGCGCGCATCCATTCCTTCAGTGCGCCCATCAGGTCGTCGCCCGGCTGCAGCAGGCTGGTGAAGGCCTCCGCCTCCTCCTCCAGGACCGGATAATGGTGGGGGCGCGGCTCCAGCACCTCGTGCACCTCGTCGATCGGCAGGCGCGCGCCGGACAGCGCCGTGGCATGGCCCTCGCGCGCCAGCAGGTCTGACAGGTCGGTGAGCCGCTCGGCCTGCTCGCGGTAGGCACGGTAGAGCTTGACGACGGCGGCCGAGACGTTGGGCGCAGCCTCGGCGATCTCCATCAGTTCCTGCTCGCCGGGCAGTTCGCCGACCAGCAGGGGATCGGCGAAGACCTCGCGCAGGGCCGCCAGCGACGCGCCCGATTCGCCCTGGAGCTCGTCGGGATCGATCTTGTAGACAGAGGCCAGCTTGAGGATGAGCTGAACCGTCAACGGGCGCTGGTTGCGCTCGATCAGGTTCAGGTAGGAGGGAGAAATGCCCAGCGCCTCGGCCATCGCGGTCTGGGTCAACCCCTTGGCGTTGCGGATGCGGCGGATGCGCGGCCCGACGAAGATTTTCTGTTCCGCCACGGCGGACTCCCTTGAGATGACTTTACACCAGTTTACAGATTATCCGCGCGTTGTGGATTTTACAAGATTTACAATCTTACAACGCGGTCTCGTCAAAGCTTGCACAGCTTGACCCGATTTCCCTCTCGAAATGCCTGTTTCGGCTCGCAAAACACCGATGCGAGCGATAGCTTGACCTTGAGAGCGCGGGTGATGGCCCGGAGCGGACGCCGGATCAACGGATCTGTCCGGACCTGTCAAAACGCGCAATCGTTTTCAATGCCCAGCCGGTCGCCCGGTGACAAGGAGAGAAAGATGGCACCGAAAACCCGAGTCAAGGAACGCGCCGAGGAACAGGCTTCGGCCATGAACATGGACCAGCAGGCCGTGATCCGCATGGTGGCCAACGACCTGCATCGCCTCAACCAGTCGGTGATGAAAGCCGTCGAGGCCGGCGTTTCGGTGGAACTGGTGCGTTCCGCCCGCCATCACTGCGGCAACGGCAACTGGGGCGACCTGCTGATCCCGGTCATCGTCACCAACAACCCGGTGGCCGAAGCGGAATAATTCTCAGGTCACATGACCCGAGACAGACGGCCGCACCCAACCGGGCGCGGCCGTTTTCGTTCACGATTTGACTAAATTTAAAATTGCATTCTCGCCATGTCATACAACATCGGTTAAGGCATGCCTGATACCGTCTAAATACTCAAAAAACTTCAGAATTTTCATGATTACGAACAGATTGAACCTCGAATTCCCGGTCCAACCGGAGGATTCCAGCCGTCCTGGCGAGCACGTTCCGGGCGAAATCCTCATCGTCGCCGCGAGCCGGGTGAACCGTATCGTCGTGGAAAGCACCGTGCGGCGCATGGGCCGGCCCTGCCGGGCGCTCGACTTCACCACGCTGACCGAGATCAGCGATACCGGACGGCCGGACCTCGTCATCTTCGATTGCAGCGGCCGCGTCGAACTCTGCCGGGACTTCACCGCGCTGTTCAACCAGCGGATCCGGCCCAAGCTGATGATCATCTGCGGCAGCGAGACCATCGATGGCATCCACCACGACATGGTGCTCCGCAAGCCCGTCATCGCCGACCGGCTGGAGGAGGCCATTCTCGCGCTTCTGCCGTCCGGCGCATGACCCCCCTTCCCTTTCACATTGCCGATCTCCTATATTCGCATCATCGCAAACGAACCGGTGATGCATGGCTTCCGAAAAAAGGGACGTGAGGAACACGTCGGCGCAGCGCGCCCGCGTGCCGAAATTCGTCAAGAATCTGCGCGGCGTCAAGAACTGGAAAGAGGTCAACGCCTGGCTCGACTGGCGCGGCATCGAGGACATCGAGTGCATCACGCCTGACCAGGCCGGGGTTGCCCGCGGCAAGATGATGCCGTCGAAGAAATTCACCTCCAACACGTCGCTGGCCCTGCCCTCGGCCATCTTCATGACGACGATTTCGGGCGACTACCCGGAGGAAAGCGAGACCTTCCAGTATCCGGAGGACGACGGCGACCTCAAGCTGATGCCGGACCTGTCGACGCTCGCGGTCGTGCCCTGGGAAAGCGACCCGACGGCGCAGGTGATCTGCGACATGGTGCACCAGGACGGACGCGAGGTGGAATTCACGCCGCGCAACGTGCTCAAGCGGGTTATCCGGGCCTATGACAAGCTCGGACTGAAGCCGGTGGTCGCGCCGGAGATCGAGTTCTACCTCGTCTCCAAGAACACCGATCCGGATTATCCGCTGGTCCCGCCGCTGGGACGGTCGGGCCGGCCGATCGGCGGCGGACAGGGCTATTCCATCGCCGGCATCAACGAGTTCGACGAACTGATCGACGACATCTACCATTTCTCCGAGGGCCAGGGGCTGGAGATCGACACGCTGATCCACGAGGAAGGCGCGGGCCAGCTGGAAATCAACCTGCGCCACGGCGACCCGGTGGAACTGGCCGACCAGGTTTTCATGTTCAAGCGGACGATCCGCGAAGCGGCCCTGAAGCACGACATGTATGCCACCTTCATGGCCAAGCCGATCCAGGGCCAGCCCGGTTCGGCGATGCATATCCACCAGTCGATCATCGACAAGAAGACCGGCCGCAACATCTTCACCAGCGACGACGGCTCGGAAAGCGAGGCGTTCTTCCATTTCATCGGCGGCATGCAGAAGCACGTCCCGAATGCGCTGGTGATGTTCGCGCCCTACGTGAATTCCTACCGCCGGCTGACCAAGGCCGTGACGGCGCCGGTGAACGTGGAATGGGGCTATGACAACCGCACGACGGCGTTCCGCATCCCGCGTTCGGACCCGGCGGCGCGCCGGGTGGAGAACCGCATTCCGTCTTCCGATGCCAATCCCTACCTGGCGCTGGCGGCCTCGCTCGCCTGCGGGCTGATCGGGATGAAGCAGAAGATCAAGCCGAAGGAGCCGGCCGGCCACACGGCCAACGAAGCGGATATCGAACTGCCGCGCGGCCTGATCGAGGCAACGTCGCTGTTCGAGGCCGACAACGACCTGATCGACATGCTGGGTGCCGGTTTCGTGGGCACCTATGCGGCGATCAAGCGCGGCGAGTTCGAGACCTTCATGCAGGTGATCAGCCCCTGGGAACGCGAGTTCCTCCTGCTCAACGTCTGAACGGATTTCACGTCCATGGTTCACATGAGTGCGATCTCGCCAGGTCTTTCCTGGTACGAGGCAACGGCCGGCGACCGGCCGGACTGGCCGGCCCTGAAGGGTGATCATGCCACCGACGTCCTGGTGATCGGCGGAGGCTTCACCGGGTTGTCGGCGGCAGTGCAACTGGCCAGCGACGGCATCGGCTGCATCCTGATCGAGGGTCATCGGGTCGGCGACGGGGCGTCGGGACGAAACGGCGGGCAACTCGGCACCGGCCAGCGGGCCTGGGCGGAGGAACTTGAGGGCGAGATCGGGCTTGAACGCGCGCGCGCCCTGTTTGCCATCGCCGAGGACGCCAAGACGCATCTGCACGACTTCACCCGCATTCACCAGATCGACATGGAATACATGCCGGGGCAGATGTCGGTGGTGCACAAGCCGCGCTACCTCGACGACTACCGTGCCCATGCCGACCTCATGGCCGAGCGGTTCGACTATCCGCACATCCGCTACATGGACAAGGCCGAGACGGCCGAACGGCTGGGTTCGACCCGCTATCACGGCGGCATCCGAGACACGGGAACAGGGCATATCCACCCGCTCAAGCTGGTGATCGGCACCGCGCGGGCGGCAGCGCAGGCCGGCGCGGCAATCCACGAGAACACTCCGGCCCTTTCGATCGGCCGCGAAGGCGGCAAGGTGGTGGTGACGGTTCCGGGCGGCACCATCCGGGCCGAGCGCTGCCTGCTTGCCACCAACGCCTATGGCGAAACGCTGGAGCCGGTCTCGGCGTCGCATATCATGCCGATCCGTTCCTTCATCGGTGCCACGGTGCCGCTTGGCGACGATACGCCGGTGATCCCGGGCAGCGAGAGCGTGGACGATTCACGCTTCGTCGTGCGCTATTTCCGCAAGTCGCGCGACGGACGGCTGCTGTTCGGCGGCCGCGAGGCCTACACCGCGGAAGAGCCGAAGGACATCTCGACCCATGTTCGCAAGCAGATCGCCGAGATCTATCCCGGGCTCGCCGACGTGGAAATCACCCACGCCTGGGGCGGCTCGGTCGGAATCACCATTCCGCGCAAGCCCTTCGTGCGCGACGTCATGCCCGGCGTGACGGCCATCGGCGGCTTCTCGGGGCATGGCGTGCTGCTGTCGAACCACACCGGGCGGCTCTACGCCGAGGCCGTGGCCGGCAAGGACGACCGTCTGCGCTACTACCGCGACCTGAAAGTCCCGCCTTTCCCCGGCGGCCGCATGTTCCGCAAGCCGCTGCTGCTGGCCGCCATGACCTGGTTCTCGATGCTCGACCGGATCTGAACGCGGCCAGGCCCAGGTTCAAAGACGGCGGACGATCACCGACCCGGCCGAATAGCCCGCGCCGAAGGAGCAGATCACGCCAAGGCTTCCCCGTGGCAGGTCCTCGTTGTTCTGGGCGAAAGCGATGATGGAGCCGGCCGACGAGGTGTTGGCATAGTCCTGGAGGATGTTGGGCTGCTCGCCGGGATCCGGCACGCGGCCTAGCACCTTCTGGCCGATGAGGTCGTTCATGCCCTTGTTGGCCTGGTGCAGCCAGAGCCGCGACAGGGCATCCGGCGCGATGGCCTCGTCCGCCAGGTGGGACAGCATCATCTCCGACACCCAGGGCACGACCTGTTTGAAGACCTTGCGGCCTTCCTGGTAGAAGCGCATGTCGCGGCGGTCTTCCATCTGGTCGTGGGTGGGGCGCAGGAAGCCGTTGTTGTTGCGGATGTTGTTGGAAAACATCGTGCGGCAGCGGGTCGAGACGATCTCCCAGCCGCCGTTCCTGGCCGCGTCGGCACGCTCGAGCAGGACCGCCGTGCAGACATCGCCGAAGATGAAATGGCAGTCGCGATCGCGCCATTCCAGGTGACCGGAGGTGATCTCGGGGTTGACCATGAGGATGGCCCGGGCCGAGCCGGAACGGATCATGTCGGCGGCGGCCTGGATGCCGAAGGTGGCCGACGAACAGGCGACGTTCATGTCGAAGGCAAAGCCGCCAATGCCGAGCGCCTGCTGGATCTCGATAGCGATGGCCGGGTAGGCGCGCTCATGGTTCGACGCGGCACAGATGACGGCATCGACGTCTTCCGGCAGGCGGCCGGCCATGGCCAGTGCCTGGCGGGCGGCATCGAGCGCGATCTCGGCCATGATCGACAGGTCGTCGTCGCTGCGCGGGGCGAGGCGCGGGTACATGCGGCCGGGATCCAGCACGCCGTCCTTTTCCATGACGTGGCGCCGCTCGATCCCGGACGCCTTGAGGATGAACTCCTCGCTCGACATGGGCTTGGCCGCGACCTCGCCGCTGGCAATGGCCGCGGCGTTGGCGGCATTGAAGCGGCGGGCATATTCGTTGAACGAGGCGACCAGCTCTTCATTGGTGATGGTGGCTTCCGGCGTGAAGACGCCGGTGCCGGTGATGGCGACTGCGGTCATGGGCTTCATCCTTGTCGCCGCGTCAGACGCAGCGGCCGCCATCGACTTCCAGCGCGACGCCGGTGATGAAGCCGGCCTCGTCGGAGGCGAGCCAGAGCGCAGCATTGGCAATGTCCAGCGGGGTCGAGAAGCGGCCGAGCGGAATGACGGAGCGGAATTTCTCGCGGATCTCGGGCGTGTCCTCGCCCATGAAGGAAGCCAGCATGGCGGTTTCGCCGGCCACCGGGCACAGTGCATTGACGCGGATCTTCTTCGGCGCGAGCTCGACGGCCATCGACTTGGTCGCGGTGATGGCCCAGCCCTTGGACGCATTGTACCAGGTGAGGTTCGGGCGCGGGCGCAGGCCGGCCGTCGATGCCGTGGTGATGATGGACCCGCCGCCCTGGCGCTCCATGATCGGCACGACAAGCTGGGTGGCGTGAAAGATCGCCTTCATGTTGACGGCGGTGATCAGGTCGAAGGTATCCTCGTCGACGTCGAGCATGCTGCCGTTCTTGTGGGTGAAGCCGGCGTTGTTCACCATGATGTCGATGCGGCCGAAGGCATCCATCGCCGCGTTGACCATGGCCTCGATCTCGTCACGCAGCGCCACGTCGACGGTGAACGGGATCGCGGCATCGCCGATCTCGGCGGCAACACGCTGGGCGCCCTTGGCATTGAGGTCGGCAACGACGACCTTCGCGCCCTCCTCGGCGAAGCGCTTGGCCATGCCCTCGCCGAAACCCGACGCACCGCCGGTGATGATCGCGACCTTGTCCTGCAGGCGCCCCATGGATGTCTCCTTCCCGATTAACTCTTTTGTCTCAGCCGTGATTGAACACGATCGTCTTGGTGGCCGACATGTCGTAGAGGGCCTCGAAGCCCTTTTCACGACCGTGGCCCGATTTCTTGAAGCCGCCGAAGGGCAGCTCGATACCGCCGCCGGCGCCATAACCATTGACGAAGACCTGACCGGCACGGACCCGCTTGGCGACACGGTGCTGGCGGCCGCCATCGGCGGTCCAGACGCCCGCCACAAGTCCGTACTCCGTGCTGTTGGCCAGGCGGATTGCCTCTTCCTCGCCGTCGAAGGCGAACAGCGACAGGACCGGGCCGAAGACCTCTTCCTGGGCGACGGCGGCATGCGGATCGACCGTGCCGAACAGGGCCGGCGCCGTGTAATAGCCGCCGGCGGGCGCATCGGGCGACACGGTGCCCCGGGCAAGCACCGGCACGCCGGCCTCCTCGGCGGCGGCGATGAAGCCGGCCACCCGGTCACGCTGCCTGGCGTTGATCATCGGCCCGAGGTCGAGGTCGGCCTCGTGCGGTCCGGCGACCAGTGCGGCGAACCGCGCGGCCAGCGCCGCGGCGACCTGTTCGTAGACCGGTTTCTCGATCAGGATGCGGCTGCCGGCCGAGCATGTCTGGCCGCCATTCTGGATGATGGCGTTGACGAGCACCGGCAGCGCGGCTTCGAGGTTGGCGTCGGCGAAGACGATCTGCGGCGACTTGCCGCCCAGTTCCATGGTCACACCGCGATTATTGACGGCGGCGGCCTGCTGGATGCGCGTGCCGGTCAGCGTCGAGCCGGTAAAAGTGACGTAATCGACGCCGGGATGGCCCGAGAGCGCCGCGCCGGCGGTGTGGCCATAGCCGGTGACGACGTTGAAGACGCCTTCGGGGAAGCCCGCCTCCAGTGCCAGTTCGGCGATGCGGATCGCCGTCATGGAGGCATCCTCGGCCGGCTTGATGACCAGCGTGTTGCCCATGGCGAGCGCCGCGCCGGCGACGCGGGCCATGATCTGCAGCGGGTAGTTCCACGGGATGATGCCGGCCACGACGCCGTGCGGCTCGCGCAGAGTCAGTGCCGTGTAGCCGTCGAGAAACGGGATGGTGTCGCCGTGAATCTTGTCGCCGGCCCCGCCGTAGAATTCATAGTAGCGCATGGTGGCGGTGACGTCGGCCTTGCCCTGGCGCACCGGCTTGCCCGTGTCGCGACTTTCCATGGCCGCCAGTTCATCGCCGTTTTGCTCGACGAGGTGGAAGAGGCGCGTCAGCAGGCGGCCGCGCTCGACGGCGGGCATGCGGCTCCACGGCCCCTGGTCGAAGGCCCTGCGGGCCGCCGCCACGGCGCGATCGACATCGGTCTCGCCGGATGCCGGAATGGTGGCGAACGGCTTTCCGTCGGAGGGGCAGACCACGTCGATGCGCTCTCCCGACACGGCATCGACACGTTTCCCGTCGATGATGTTCATGAACGCGATGCCTTCTGCGACCGTCGTTGCGGAATGGGCGCCCATCTGTAACCTCCCGTCATGGCGGCCGGTCCTCCCGGCCGTGAGCGAGCGACTTGAAACCCTTGCCCCCGGCCTGTCAAGCCAAGGCGGCGCATCTGCCCGGAGGGAATTTCCCTGCGCCGGGGTCTGTTCTTTTTAAATCGATTAGATTATAGAGAAACCAGTGTTCACGAGCGGACCATCATGACCAGCACGATCATTCCCGTCGATCCTTTCGACTTCGTCATCTTCGGCGCCACGGGCGACCTTGCCGAGCGCAAGCTGCTGCCGGCCCTCTACCAGCGGCAGCGCGACGGACAGTTTTCCGAGCCAAGCCGAATCATCGGCGCGTCGCGCTCCGCGATGAGCGACGATGAGTTCCGCGCCCATGCCCGGCGCGCGCTGGAACAGTTCGTCGGCGAGAAGGAAAGGGACGAGGCGGAGATCGCCCGCTTCCTGGAGCGTATCTCCTACGTCCCGGTGGATGCCACGGGCAGCAACGGCTGGCAGGAACTGGCCGCCCGGCTAGGCGAACCGGACCGCATCCGCGCCTTCTACCTGGCCGTCGGCCCCTCCCTGTTCGGCCACATCGCCCAGCACATCAAGGACTACGGGCTGGCCAACGAGAAGACGCGGATCGTCGTGGAAAAGCCGATCGGGCGCGACCTCGCCTCGGCGCGCGCGCTCAACGACACGATCGGATCGGTCTTCAGCGAAAGCCAGATCTTCCGCATCGACCACTATCTCGGCAAGGAGACGGTCCAGAACCTGATGGCACTGCGCTTTGCCAACGCGCTCTACGAGCCGCTTTGGAACTCGGCGCATATCGACCACGTACAGATCACGGTGGCCGAAAGCGTGGGGCTGGAGCAGCGCGCGGGCTATTACGACAAGGCCGGCGCCCTGCGCGACATGGTGCAGAACCACCTGATGCAGCTTCTCTGCCTGGTGGCCATGGAGCCGCCGTCCTCCATCGACGCCGATTCGATGCGCGACGAGAAGCTCAAGGTCCTGCGTTCGCTGGTGCCGCTGGACGGCGTCGACGTGAGCCGGCACACCGTGCGCGGGCAGTACCGCGCGGGCGCCTCGTCCGGCGGGGCGGTGTCCGGCTACCTGGAGGAACTCGGCGACCCCGGGAGCACGACGGAAACCTTCGTCGCGATCAAGGCGGAAATCGCCAACTGGCGCTGGGCGGGCGTGCCCTTCTACCTGCGCACCGGCAAGCGCCTGGCCTCGCGGGTGTCGGAAATCGTGGTGCAGTTCAAGCCGGTTCCCCATTCCATCTTCGAGCCGGCGGCCGGGATCGTGCATGCCAACCAGCTGGTCATCCGGCTGCAGCCGGACGAGGGCGTGAAGCAGTGGATCATGATCAAGGATCCGGGTCCGGGAGGGATGCGGCTTCGCCACGTTCCCCTCGACATGAGCTTTGCGCAATCCTTCAATGTCCGTCATCCTGATGCCTATGAACGGCTGGTGATGGATGTCGTGCGCGGCAACCAGACGCTGTTCATGCGGCGCGACGAGGTGGAGGCCGCATGGCGCTGGATCGACCCGATCCTGGAAGCCTGGGCGGACCGGCCCGACGACGTGCATGGCTATACCGCGGGCACGTGGGGGCCATCGGCCTCGATCGGCCTCATCGAAAGGGACGCACGCACATGGCACGAGAGCATCTAGCCGAATCATCCCCGCCGGCGGGCAAGAGCTGGCACGAGTTCGCCGGGCCGGATGCGCTGGCGCGCACGCTGGCACGCCGCGTTGCCGGTGTCCTGTCGCTGGCGGTCGAGCAGAACGGCCACGCCACGCTGGCCGTCTCCGGCGGATCCACGCCGGCCCGCTTCTTCGACTGCCTGGCCGACGAACCGATCGCCTGGAACAAGGTCACCGTGACGCTGGTGGACGAGCGCTTCGTGCCGATGTCGTCCAACCGTTCCAACGCCAAGCTGGTGACCATGCGCCTGCTGCAGAAGGCCGCGGCACGCGCCTGCTTCGAAGGGCTCTACGAAGCGCAGGACACGGTGGAGCAGGCCGCGCTGGCGGCGAACGCACGGCTGATGCACATGATCCCGCCGCCCTTCGACGTGGTCGTACTCGGCATGGGAACGGATGGCCATACGGCCTCCTTCTTCCCGGATGCGGCCGAACTGAAGAGCCTGCTCGATCCGGCGGCCGAGCCGGCCGTGCGCCCGGTGCATGCGCAGAGCGCCGACGAGGACCGCCTGACCTGGAACCTGGCTGCGCTGACCGGAACCTCGCTGCTCGTCCTGCATATCGAGGGACTGGAGAAGAAGGACGTCCTGCTCAAGGCGACCGAAACCGGCGCCGAAAGCGGGCTGCCCATCGCCGCCATTTTCGAACACGCGAAATCGCCCGTGCAGATCTACTGGTCGCCGGGCGGAAAGGCCTGACACCATGACTGCTGCCCAGACGATCCAAACCGTGACCGACCGCATCCGCGAGCGCTCCCGGCCCGGGCGGGAGGCCTACCTGGCGCGCCTCGACGCGGCCGCCGACCAGGGTGTCCACCGCTCCGTTCTGGGCTGCGCCAACCTGGCGCATGGCTTTGCCGCCTGCGGGGTCGCCGACAAGGCGGCCCTGGCCGGGGACGTGGTGCCGAACCTCGGCATCATCACGGCCTACAACGACATGCTGTCGGCGCACCAGCCGTTCGAGACCTACCCGGCACTGATCCGCGAAGCGGCACGGGAAGCCGGCGGCGTGGCGCAGGTCGCCGGCGGGGTGCCGGCCATGTGCGACGGTGTGACCCAGGGCCAGCCCGGCATGGAACTGTCGCTTTTCTCGCGCGACGTCATCGCCATGTCGGCGGCGGTCGGCCTGTCGCACAACATGTTCGACGCGGCCGTCTTCCTCGGTGTCTGTGACAAGATCGTGCCCGGGCTGACCATCGCGGCGCTGACCTTCGGCCACCTGCCCTGCATCTTCGTCCCGGCCGGCCCGATGACCTCCGGCCTGGCCAACGACGAGAAGGCGCGGGTGCGCCAGCTCCATGCTGAGGGCAAGGTGGGCCGCGAAGAACTGCTGGAAGCGGAATCGAAATCCTACCACGGACCCGGCACCTGCACCTTCTACGGCACGGCCAATTCCAACCAGATGCTGATGGAGATCATGGGCCTGCACACGCCGGGCTCCTCCTTCATCAATCCCGGCACGCCGCTGCGCGACGCGCTGACGCGCGAAGCGGCCAGGCGCGCGCTCGCCATCACGCGGCTCGGCAACGAATTCACGCCGGTCGGGCGCATGATCGACGAGCGTTCGATCGTCAACGGCGTGGTCGGCCTGAATGCGACGGGTGGATCGACCAACCACACGATCCACCTGATCGCGATGGCCGCGGCGGCCGGCATCAAGCTGACGTGGCAGGACATTTCCGACATCTCGGACGTCACGCCGCTGCTGGCGAGGGTCTATCCCAACGGGCTGGCCGACGTGAACCACTTCCATGCCGCCGGCGGCATGGGCTACCTCATCGGACAGCTGCTGTCGGCCGGGCTGCTGCACGATGACGTGCAGACGGTCTGGGGCCAGGGGCTGGACGCCTACGTGATCGAACCGCGGCTCGGCGACAACGGAACGGTGGTGCGCGAGCGGGCGCCGGCGACCAGCCATGACGCCAAGGTCCTGTCCACCGCGGCCGCGCCCTTTCAGCCGACCGGCGGCCTGTGCCTGCTGGAAGGCAATCTCGGCGAGGCGATCATCAAGGTATCCGCCGTGAAACCGGACCGCCACGTGGTGGAGGCCCCGGCCATCGTTTTCGACAGCCAGGAAGACCTCCAGGTCGCGTTCAAGGCGGGCAGGCTGAACCGCGATTTCGTGGCCGTGATCCGCTACCAGGGGCCGAAGGCGAACGGCATGCCGGAGTTGCACAAGCTTACGCCGCCGCTTGGCGTGCTGCAGGACAAGGGCTTCAAGGTGGCGCTCGTCACGGACGGGCGCATGTCCGGGGCATCAGGCAAGGTGCCGGCCGCCATCCACGTCACGCCGGAGGCGCTCGACGGCGGCCCGATCGGCAAGATCCGCGACGGCGACATGATCGCGCTGGATGCGGTGGAAGGAACGCTCAACGTGCTGGTTCCGGCCGAGGAACTGGCCGCCCGCGAAACCACGGTGCCGGACCTTTCGGGCAACGAGCACGGCATGGGGCGGGAGCTTTTCGCCGCCTTCCGGCGCGTCGCGGGACGGGCCGACGCGGGCGCGACCGTTTTCGACGGGTGACCGCCGGCGGAGTGGGAAAAGGTTTACCATTCGTTAGCCCTCACTCATTAACCTTTGGCGCGGACGGGCCATTCCAGCCGGCGCATGAGGCGCTGCGCTCCGTCCGGCGCTTGGCACAAGCATGTCCGACCTATCCTGACCGCCCGGGCGACCCGTTTCGCCCACAGGGAGCACGGAGACTGCACGATGGCAGCCAAGAAGCCTGCAAAGCCGGAAAAGGACAAGAAGAGCAAGGCCGGCGGCGGTGGCGGCGGCATCATGGCTCTCCTGCCGAAGCTCCTGGGTGCCCTGTCGGTGGTTTCCGGCGGCGTGCTTCTTGCCGGGCTCTACGACGTCGGGCACATGGGTCTCGTGCACATGGTGGAAGGCTTCGCGATCGCGCTGGTGCCGCTCTACCTCGTCGGATCGCTCGCGGCCATCTTCATGGGCGGCAAGGCACCGGCGGCCGTGGCGGGCGGTGAAGAAGGCGGCGCGATGGCCGAGCAGTTCCAGGACCTGCAGAGCAAGATGAATGCGCGGCTGTCGTCGTTCCAGACCACGCTCGACATGATGACGGGGCAGGACTACGAGAAGCTGGTTGCCGAGAACAAGGACCTGAAGGCCGCGCTCGACGCCATCCACGCCGCCGAGAAGGAACAAATCGACCAGCAGGTCGAGCGGCTGCGCGCCAAGAACGCGGAACTGGAAGAGCAGATCCGCAAATGGGCGATCCAGTCGGTCAACAAGGCGATCACAGGCGACGCCGAAGGCGACGGCGACAACGGCAACTCGGTCAACGAAGCCGCCTGACAGGAACGTCCTTTCCAAAGACAAGCGGTTGCGCATCCTTCCCCGGGGCACGGCGACCTTTCGCCGCCCGGACGGAAAGACAATGCCATTTGCAATTTATAGCCATGGCTGTACTTTTTGACCCGTCTTGAACACGGTCTGCGGCCGAACCCCGGCCCGGACGAACCACGGCAGGCACGATGGGCGATCAGAACGACACGGACAGGGATCCCTCCGAGGGCGCCAAGCGCTTCAGCCGCGCCCGCACCGCGCAGGCCAGCGCCCTGCTCGAGGACTATACCGAACTGATCGACGACCTGATGACGGAGTTCGGCGAAGCCCGGACCACGGACATCGCCCGGCACATGGGCGTCACTCACCCGACCGCCACCAAGGCCATCGCGCGGCTCAAACGCGAGGGACTTGCCGTCTCGCGGCCCTATCGCGGGGTCTTCCTGACCGAAGCCGGAACCGCCATGGCGGCGCGGGCGCGCGAACGTCACCGGGTGGTCGTGGACCTGCTGGTCGCCGTCGGCGTGCCGGCGGATGCCGCGGAGATGGACGCGGAAGGCATGGAGCACCACGTTTCGCGACGCACGCTCGAAGCCTTCAAGGCCTTCCTGAAGGCCCGCGGCTAGGGAACCTGCGACATTCCTGATGCCAGGCCGTCCTCCACTTTCCCGGTCCGGCTCCCAGTCTCAGAAGCGGGGAACCTCGACGCCGGCCTTGCGGCAGGCGGAGGTGAGCGTGTTGGCCATCAGCATGGAGATGGTCATCGGACCGACACCGCCCGGAACCGGCGTGATCGCGCTGGCGACATCGCTGGCCTCGGCATAGGCGACATCGCCGACAAGGCGCGTCTTGCCCTCGCCCTTCTCCGGGGCGGGGATGCGGTTGATCCCGACATCAATGACCGTCGCGCCGGGCTTGACCCAGTCGCCACGGACCATCTCCGGGCGGCCGACGGCAGCGACGAGGATATCAGCCGTGCGGCAGAGCGCCGGCAGATCCTTCGTCCGGCTGTGGGCGATGGTGACCGTGCAGTTGGCGGCCAGCAGCAGGCTGGCCATCGGCTTGCCGACGATGTTGGAGCGGCCGACGACGACGGCGTTGAGGCCGGACAGGTCGGCGCCCAGGGTCCGCTCGATCAGGATCATGGAGCCGGCCGGGGTGCAGGGAACGAAGGCCTGATCCAGTTCGCCGGTGGCGAGGCGGCCGACATTGATGAAGTGGAAGCCGTCGACGTCCTTGTCCGGGTCGATCGCCTGGATGACCTTGCCGGAGTCGATGTGGGCGGGAAGCGGAAGCTGGACGAGGATGCCATGGATGGACGGATCGGCGTTCAGGTCGGCAATCAGCGCCAGCAGGTCGATTTCGGCAGTGGTCTCCGGCAGGTCGTGCTGAACCGAGTGGAATCCGCATTCCTTGGCGCGCTTGGACTTGGAAGCCACGTAGACCCTGGATGCCGGATCCTCGCCGACGATGACCACGGCCAGGCCCGGCGTCACGCCGGTCTTCGCGATCAGGTTGGCGGTCTCCGCCTTGACCTTCGCCGCCACATCGGCCGCAACGGCCTTTCCGTCGATGATGGTTCCCATGTCTGCCCGTCCTTCATGTTGCCTGGCGGGAGCCAGTTAGCACTTCCGGAGAGCGGTTTCATCTCCCGATTGCGACACATGGCTTTCGTTTCAAGCCACGATCAGGAGGCCCGGCGATGGCGGCGGCCGGCGCTGGCCGTGTCGACCCGGCGGCGCAGGTCGCGCAGCGCGGAGCGCAGCTGGCCGATATCCTGTTCCAGTCGCTCGTCCTCCGGCTGGCGCGCCGGATGGTCCGGAGGCATGGGGGCCGAAGGCGCGGAACCGGGCCATGGGCTGCCATGCCAAAAATGGCCGGGATAGACCGGCGCGGGACCCATGGGCACCATGCTCCAGCCCGGCTGCACCGCATTCCAGGGCATGGCGATGGCCGGGGGAAAGGGGTACGGCTGGCCTTGCGGCGCCGGCCACGGCGCCGTGGCCGTGGGGACTGCGTGGCCCGGTTGCGGCAAAGGCGCGGCCGGGGTGTCGTTCCTTGCTGGCTCCGGGCGGCGAACCGCGCTTGCTTCCGCGCGCGCAAGGCCGCCTTCGCCGGCATAGCGGCCAGGCCTTTCAAGGGGCCTGTAAACCGGCGCCGGGCGCCGCAGCCCCGGTCCCGGCCCGGGATTGACCGGCTCGTCGTCACCGCCCGGCAGCGGCGCTTCCGGCAGGTCCGTCTCCAACGGGTGACCGCGCAGGCTGGCAAGGGCACCGCGCAGGGCCGCCAGGCCGATACCGGCAACGAAGCCCAGACCGGTCAGGAGGAGCGCGATCATCGCCCGCGACGGCCCGCTGGCCAGGAGCGGCGGCGTGGCGGTGGAGATCACCGAAATGTTGGCAGTGTTGAGTCCCTTCTGCTCGGCCGCGTCGCGGGCGCGCAGGAGATAGTTCTCGTAGACGGCGCGCTGGGCGGCGGCCTCTCGCTCCAGTTCCCGCAGGTCCACCAGCCGGTCGGAGATATCGGCCTGGCGGGCCTTGGCCTGGGCCAGGCGGGCGGCAAGGGTCTGTTCCTGCTCCACGGCGCGCTTGAGGTCGACCTGGAGGGATGAGACGATCCGGCGCAGTTCGGCGGCGATCTGGCCGCGAAGGCCCTGCAACTGGGCGTCGACCGCCTGGCGTTCCGGGTGGCGCGGCCCGAGGCGGACGGAGAGCGCGGCCGCCTGCTGGGCAAGGCGGGCATATTGCGACCGCAGTTCCGACAGGACCGCGGAATTGAGGTCCTCCGGCAGGGTCGTGGCCGTGGCCGTGCCGGCATCGATGGCGCGGGCGCTGCGGGCGCGGGCCTGCAGTTCGCTGGTCCTTGCCCTGGCGATGGAGAGCTGGTCGTTGATCTTGACGATCTGGTCGTCGGAGATCAGCCGCCCCTGGGCGTCCACAAGGTCATGCGTCGCCTTGTAATCCTCGACGGCCTTCTCGGCCTTCTGCACGCCCTTGCGCAGTTCCGACAGGCGCGAGGATATCTCGGTCTCGGCCCGGCCGGCCGTCCCCGACTGGATGTCGCCGGCGGCATCGACATAGGTGTCGACCAGCGTGTTGGCCACGAGCGCCGATTTCTCCGGATCCCTCGTTCGCGCACTGACGCTGATGACGAAGGTCTTGCCACCGCGCTCGATGTCGAGGCTGCGAGCGAGATTCTCGACGGCCAGGGCCTCGGTCCTGTTCTGCCCGGACGGGCCGCCCTGCCCCGACACGAGGGACCGCACCGTCCCGATCAATCCGCCAATCGAGAAGCCGCCGGCGCCGCCGTTGAACTCGCTGTCGCGGCCGAGGTCGAGCTTGTCGACGACCTTTTTCAGGACGTCGCCGGAATACATCACGCGGACCTGGTTCTCGATGATCGCGAGCGTGGCATCGGACGGCAGCCCGCCGCCGGTCAGGTCACGCTCGGCGACCTTGATGTCGCGCGGGTCGACCAGAACCTCGGCAGTGGAGACATAATGCCTGGGCGTGGCCAGGGCGACCAGAACGCCGATGAGCGCGCCGGCCAGCGTCGTGCCGGCGATCAGCCGTTTGGAGCGCAGGACCGAATCGACCAGAACGGACGGATCGATGAGCGGTTGCCATGGCGCCTGGCCGGCATCCCGGGATCCGCGTCCCGCAGGAGGCCGGAGCCTGTCCCTGTCCTGGCGGGGGGCCTTCGTGCCGGGAGCGGCTTTCCCGGGGTCTGGCGGCGCTTCCCGGTCTCCGGCCTCATCGCGCAGCGCCTGGCGATGGTACTCGATATCCTCGCGCAGAAGCGCAACATCGCGCAGGAGCGCATCCTCTTCCAGCCGTTGCCGCCGTTCCGCCAGGAGCCGTTCGCGCCTGTCGTCTCGGCTATCGCGGTGCGTTTCCTGAACGACCGGTTCCGGCGGTGGCGGCGGGGCAACCTTCGCCTCGCGGCGTTCGCGAACCTTCCTGTAGCGGGCCGCCAGGACGTCCATCGTGTCGCCGCGCACGGCCGCACGCGGTTCGTCCGGAACGTCCATGGACAACAGCGACCGTGCCTGGACAGTGTTCTTGGCGTTGCGACGGGTCATGGTCTCTCGGTTTCAAACGCTTTCGCGAACCGCTGAATTTATTAAGGCATGCTAAAGAACCATGGGTAACAAAAGGTTAATTTCGCCGCCCTGACCGCCCCGACCCGGGCAAAATGCCCAGGCCTTGCGGGCCGGCCGCACACGCGGTCTTAATCTTTGAATAGTATGATATTTCCATGGATAGCGCGACCGAAACAGCCCGTCATGCCAGCAGCCGGTCGATGCCGGCCCTGTTGGCGCGGCACCTGCCGACCGGCTGGCGCGAACTCGCGGCCGGTTACCTGTCGGCGATCAGCGGATCGGTGGGCCGGCTGGTGTTCTCGCTCGCCTATTTCGTCATCCTCGCCAACACGCTGACCATCGCCGAATTCGGCCTGTTCGCCACGGCCTCGGCCATGGGCGTGGTCCTGTCGCGCCTCGTCGCCTTCGGCTTTTCCTCGCCGCTCTACCGCGCTGCGACCATGCGCCCGCGGCTGATCGGCCTCTACACCGGAGGCTACCTGGCGATGACGGCGGCCTCGTTGCCCGTGCTGGCTGTGGCGGCGGCGGTGGTCTACGTGATCGTCTTCGCCGGCGACATGCGGCCGCTTCCCTTCGCACTCGTCATCGCCACGGAATCCCTGGTCTGGCGCAGCGCCGAAATCGTCATCATCGTCAACAACGGGATGAACCGTTTCGGCCGTGCGGCGGCGCTTGTCATTCTCGGAACGGCCATGCGGGCGCTCGCTGCGCTCTGCTTCCTTCTTGTCGCCGCCGGGTCCACGGTTGACGCCTGGGCCCCCTGGTATGCCGCTGCCAACCTGGCAACACTCCTCATCGCCGTCGCATGGTTCTATCCGCGCCAGCGGCTGCGGTTTCACCGCGGCCTGATCCGGCGGCGGCTGTCGGATTCGCTCGCGGTCGCCGGCGCGGAAGTCCTGTTCTATCTCCAGATGGAACTGGACAAGGTCCTTGTACTCGGTCTTGGCGGGCCGTCGCTTGCCGGTCTCTACGCCATCGTGATGCGGCTGGTCGACCTGACCGCGATCCCGATCCGGACCTTCAACATGATGCTCGTCCAGTCGATCATGCGCCGCGGCGGCGCGCTGGGCGGGATCGCGCGGCAGGCCGGGTTCGAAGCCGGTATCTTCGCGGTGTCCCTTGCCGCCATGGCGGCCATCGCGCTGATGCTGGCGATCCGGCCGGATCTGCTTGGCGCCAACGTGGCGCAGGCCGCGCCCATCCTGGTGCTGGTGCTCTTCATCCCGGGGTTCCGCAACCTGACGGAATACCACGCCGAACTGCTCTACGCGCGCGGCCAGTCGATGCGGCGGGCTGGAAACCTGGCGGTTCTTGCCATCGTCAAGGCAGCCCTGCTGACGGTGTTCCTGTCGTCGGGCGCACTGCCCGAGGTGCTGATCGGGCGGCTGACCTGGGCTTTCCTGGGCCTCTACCTGGTCTCGCTGGGGCTGACCTATTCCGCGCTGTCCCGGCCGTCGCGAGCAATGTAGTCCGTTGCGCGTTCAGTCCGCGCCATGCAAGGCCCTGCGGATATCGGCCATATCCATACCGACAAAGGATTGCAGCCCGACAGCCACCTGGTCCGGCTCGCAAGCGGCGACGAAGTCGCGAATGCCCGCGGTATCGAGGCGCGGCCCCTTCCAGTAGATGCGGCACAGTTCGGTTGCGTCGTGGAAATGATCGCGGCCTTCGTCGACCGAGTCCGCCTGGCACCCGTAGAGCATGCATTCGGAGAAACGGCGCGTCCTTGCGAGAGCGGCGATCCAGTGGCGCCCGGCGACCGCCTCGAGGCGCTGCATCATGGCGCGCGTCGTGTCGGCGCGCCAGGCGACAAGGGTCGCGATGTAGTCATGCGGCAGACCATCGCCCGTGCCGGCGGCCAGCGCGCGGGCAGCGTTGCGCGCCCATTGCCGCTGCTCGTCGTGGCCGGATTCGAGCAGGCGTCCGTCGCGGCGGAACAGGCGCAGGCGCGGGCCCTTCCAAAGTGTCGCGCAGTCGAACGGCCGCAGGAAAGCGGCATCGGAATCGCAATAGAACAGCGCGTCTTCGCCGACATGGCCGGCGATCGCGATGCGGCGCAATTGCTGCACGTGCCATCCGCGCAGCGGCACCGTATGGCGCGAAAGCCAGACACGGCGGCGGAAGCCGCTCAGCGGATCGGGAAGGTCATGCAGCCAGCCGGGCAGGATGTCGCGTTCGCTGACGACCTCGCGATGCGGCCCCTCGAGTTGCCGGAACAGCGGCACATCGGGGCCGGAGACGAGCAGGAGATGACGGGTCGCACCGGTCACATGCCGGTCGATCGTCTCGCACAGCAGGCGGCATCGCTCAAAATCGCCGGCGTAGCTGGCCGTGACCAGCGCGGTGCGGCGCGGGCCGGTCACCGTCCGGTCACTGCCCATGACCCGGTTTCGTCAGCATCTGGCGGGCGACACGCCAGAGAAAGAGCGGGTTGCCCAGGATGTAACGCCGCCAGAGGCGGCCCGGCTCCTGGCAGAGGCGATAAACCCATTCCATGCGCAGGCGGCGCACCCAGACCGGCGCGCGCGGCACGGCGCCGGAAAGGAAATCGAGCAGGGCGCCGACGCCGACGGGCACCGTGCAGTGCGCATCGTTCAGCGTGGCGCTGATCCACAGTTCCTGGCGCGGCACGCCCATGGCCACCAGCAGGAGATCCGGGCGAACCGACCTCAGGCGCTCGAGCACCTGGACCTCGCCTTCGCTGTCGAAAAAGCCGTCGCCGATGACCTCAAAACGGTGCTGCGGCGCAAGGCTGTGCAGCGTGCGGCAAGCCGCCTCGACATTCTCGCGGGTCGTTCCCAGCAGGCCGACCACGAGCGGCTTGTCGCGCGTCTTCAGGAACCCGGGGATGAAATCGGTTCCGTTCAGGTTCGCGGGGAACGGATGGCCGTGGATGGCCTTGGCAGCGATGTCGACGCCGATGCCGTCCGGCAGGACGAGGAACCGGCGCATCGCGGCGGCGAACTCGTCATCGGCGACCGCGACATTGGCATTGTGAGCGTTGAGGAAGCTGACGGGCGTGAACCGTCCGGTCTCGACGATCTCGTCCAGCAGGCCGATGCCTTCTTCCCAGGTGAGAACCGCCACGGGCAGGCCGAGAATATCGATGGACTTCACCGGCCGGCTGAAAATCCGGTTGACGATGTTCATGCCGCCCTCCTGGTTTCGAGGCGGCGGGCGAGATCGGCAAGCACATCGGCCATGACCGCGTCAAGCGCGGCCTGCTGGCGGTCATGAAACTGCCGGCCATCGAGGCGGACCGGATTTGCGGCCTGCTCGACCATTGCGCGGGCAAAGGCGGCCGGATCGTCGGTCGAGATGCAGTTTTCCGGGACATGCGGGATGCCGCGCAGCGCCAGCGCGGTCGCGACGGAGGGAAGACCGAGTTCGAAGGTCTCGATCGTCTTGAGCTGGACGCCTGTGCCCGCCCGGGCGACGAGCGGCACCATGGCGGCTCGGGAGACGAAGTCGGCCGCATCCTCGACGTAGCCGACGAAGCGAACGCCGGGGTGAACGGGATCGACGCCGGGCGGCATCGACCCGGCGATGCGCACGGTGAAATCGTCAGGCAGATGCGGCGTCACCTGGCGCAGGAACCAGTCAAGGCCGATCCGGTTCGGCTCCCAGGTCCAGGTTCCGACAAGGGCCGCGTCAAATTCGGATCCGTCATGACGGGGCGGGACGAACGCCTGGCGGGTGACGAGCGGCAGCACGGAAAACCGGTCATGGCCGGCACCGGCGGCCAGAATCCCGGCATCATTGTCCGACAGGGCGATGACCCGGACGGCGTCGCGGCAGAAGCGGGTTTCCAGCGCCTTGAGAATCCGCGCCTCGCGCCGGTAGAAATAGCGCTGGAGGGTGCTTTCGGCCGCCTCGGCATTCTGCATCGCGGACACGTGTTCGACGTTGTGGGCGACAAACAGGCCGGGACGGGACAGGAAGATATCCGGAAAGGCGCCGGCCATCTGGATGGCGTTGAGGACAAAGGCATCGAAGGGACCGATAGCGTCGAGGGCCTCGCGAATGGCAGATGGTCCGTTGGTACGAAGCTTTGCCGAGGAAATCGTGGTTCCGCCGGCGAGAGCCTGGCCGATCCATTTCATCTTGCGGGAGCGCGAGGCGTGGGCCGTGGCAACATCCATTTCGCCCAGGACAATCGCGCCGGCATCCGGGCACGGGCGCTTGCCCGGCAGGCAATAGCCCAGGGCCGTCACCTTCACCCCTGCCCTGCGCAGCGCCGAGAGGATCGCGGCATTGGCGATCTCGTATCCCGTCGCAGGCGCATCGCCGGGCAGGATGGAACTGGCGAAGACGAGGTGCATGGTCAAGCTCCGGCGTTCCCGCGCCTGCGCAGGCAGCAGGCCGGCGACGGGCGCGCCGCAGCGCACGGTCTCCCCGTCTCTATCTTTTCCCGGAACGCCATGCCTGGCACGAAGACCGCCTCCTAGAACAAACAGGATTTCTTGCTTGCATATACCTTCAACCCTACGAACAAGCCGTTTCCCGATGTTTAAGCCACTACTTAATTTTGAGGCGGGAACGGCTGAAAGCCGGGATTTGGAAAGACAGGCTTAACGGAACCTTAATCGGGGATTGGCAGGATCGGCCATCCGATCGAATGGTGCCCCCTGCCCATGAAAGACGCGATTTCCATCGTCAGCCGCTCTCCCGGCCTCCAGCCGGCCGGGATCGATGCCGTCGTGACGATTCCCACCTACAAGCGGCCCGAGCACCTGCTCGCGACCCTTGCCTCTGTCGCCGGTCAGAAAACCGAGCGGGCCGTTGCGGTGATCGTGATGGAGAACGATGCGGAAGCACGGCAGGGCGCGGCAGCGGCCATGCCGCTGTTTTCGGCCGGTTCGGTGACAGGCCTCGTTCTCATCGCGCACGAGCGGGGCAATTGCTGCGCCTACAACGCCGGCTGGTCGACCGCGCTTGAGATCTTCCCGGACTTCCGGCACCTGCTGGTGATCGATGACGACGAGATCGCCGATCCGCACTGGCTGGAGCGCATGTGCCTGACGGCCGAAGCGCTGGAGGCCGATATCGTCGGCGGCCCACAGGTGCCGGTCTTCGAATCCGCAGAGCTGGACGCCTGGCGCCACCACCCGGTGTTCCGGCCGCCGCATGGCGAAACCGGCGTGGTCGAGGCGCTCTACTCGTCCGGCAACCTGCTGCTCGGGCGCCGCGTCCTTGAAACCATGGGGCCGCCCTTCCTGGACCTGCGGTTCAACTTCATGGGCGGCGGCGACAGCGACTTCCTCAGCCGCGCCCGGCAGGCCGGGTTCCGCTTGGCCTGGTGCGCCGAGGCACCGGTTCGCGAAACCATCCCGACACGGCGCCTGCAGGCCGACTGGATCCGGGCCCGCGGTATCCGCAACGGCATCATTTCCTCGCTGGTGGAACGCGGCAAGCGCGCCGGCGAGCCCTTCGGCCGGGTCAAGGTGATGGCGCGCAGCCTGGCCCTCCTGGCCGCATCGCCGGTGCGCGGTCTCGCTGCCCTGTGGCGGACCGGCTCGGTCTCGACCGGCCTCTACCCGGTGCTGATCGGCATCGGGCGGGTGATCGCGGAATTCGGCTATACCAATGAACAGTATCGCCACGCCGAAAAGAATTGAGGCCGGGGCGCCGCCGCTCGCGCTCAGCGGATCGCGGCTCGCCACCCTGCTGGCGGCCGTCATCCTCACCCTGCTGCTGGTCTCGTTCAAGCCGCTCAACCCCGGCGACGGTCCGCAGGACGGCGGCGGCGATCTCGTCAACCAGCTCGGCTACGGATCGCTCGGCCTGCTGGCCATCGCCTGCCTCCTGCTGTTCTCAGATCCGCGCCGCCTGATCGCGCTCGCCAGTCCCTGGTGGGGCCTGCTGCTAGGCTTCTTCGCCCTGTCGATCCTTCATGCCACCGATCCGGCAGCCGCGGCGCGGGCCGCTTCGTTTTCCATCATCATCCTGCTCGGACTGGTCGCCACGCTGTCGATGCCGCACAGTTTCGACGGCCTGTCGGCGGCGGTGAAATGTGCGGCCCTGGCCGTGCTGGGGCTTTCCTATGCCGGGCTGGTGCTCGTGCCGGATGCGGCCATTCACGGTGCCGGGGGCTACGAGGCCCAGCATGCCGGCATGTGGCGCGGCATCTATGCCCACAAGAACATCGCCGGGCCGGTGATGGCGTGCCTCGCCTATGCCGGGCTCTGGCTGTGGCGGCGCGGCGAGCGCAAGGCCGGTGCCGCCATTGTCCTGGCCGCGGTCGTCTTCGTGCTGAACACCGGTTCCAAGACGACGGTCGGCCTGATCCCGGCGGCCATGCTGCTCGTCATCGTGCCCAACCTCGTCGGCATGCGCCGCATGGTCATCGCCGGCTATCTCGTCTCGCTGTGCGCATTCGGACTGGCAACGCTCGGCATCGTCTACATCGACACGCTGAAGCACCTGGCCCATGCCGTCGTGCCAGACCTCACCTATACCGGCCGCACGACGCTGTGGGCCTTCGGCGGCGAGATGATCGCGAAGAAGCCGTGGACGGGCTACGGCTACGCCAGCTTCTGGGGCACGGACTTCCTTGCCGGCCAGGACCTGGCCTTCGATGCCGACTGGGATTTCCGAGGCATCGTGCACGGGCATGACGGCTACATGGACATCGCGATCGCGATGGGCCTGCCGGCCCTGGCAGCGGCGGTCATCGTGTTCAACATCGCGCCGCTGTTCGATTACATGCGGGTGCCGCGGCTGAAAGACAGCGTGCTTTTCGCCGACTTCCTGATGATGGTGCTGCTGTTCACGACGCTCAACGCCTTCGTCGAGACCTTCTTCTTCCATCGCCAGGACCCGGTCTGGGTGCTGGTCATCTTCGCCACGCTCGCGCTGCGCATGACGGCCCGCACCGTCCTGCCGTCGAAGGGCTGACGCGCTTCGGCGATTGCCAAGCGGGGCGCACTTTGCCAAGAAGTCTCTCAACAGACGGGACAAGGAGGCCTCCATGCGCGTGATCATGGCCGGATGCGGCAACATGGGTTTTGCAATGCTCAAGGCGTGGCTCGGCAGCGGCGTGCTGAAGCCGGCGGACTGCGTCGTGGTCGAACCTGCCGAGGCGCTGCGGGAGCGCGCCGCGGGCCACGGCGTGACGGCCGTTGCCGCCGCCGGCGACATTCCCGGCGACATGACCGCCGATGTCGTCGTCCTGGCGGTCAAGCCGCAGGTGATGGGCCAGGCGGCGCCGGCCTACCGGCGCTTTGCCGACCAGGGCGCGACATTCCTCTCGATCGCCGCGGGCACCACGATCGCGACGCTGCAATCGCTGCTCGGCGAGGGTGCCGCCATCGTGCGTTGCATGCCCAACACGCCGGCCGCCATCGGCGAGGGCATGATGGTCACCTATGCGAATGCCAAGGTCACACCCGCAGCGATGGACGGGATTAACGGTCTGCTCAAGCAGAACGGCGCCGTCGCGGCCATTCCGTCGGAAGACCTGATGGACGCGGTGACCGCGGTTTCCGGCTCCGGCCCGGCCTATGTGTTCCATTTCATCGAGGCCCTGACAGCGGCCGGCATCAGCGCCGGCCTGCCTGCCGAAACCGCCGACCTGCTGGCACGCCAGACGGTGCTGGGCGCGGCCCGGCTGGCCTTCGAGAGCGGCGAGGCCCCGGGCCGGCTGCGCGAACAGGTGACGAGCCCGAACGGCACGACGGCAGCGGCGCTCGCCATCCTGATGGGCGACAACCGCTTGAAAATGCTGGTGGAAGAGGCCGTCGAGGCGGCCCGTTTGCGATCCGTCGAACTGGGGTCGTGAGAATCCCTCACGATCACGGGTGACAAGCGGGCGGAATCGCCCTAGGTTCAAAAATGCTCACGGTCGAAAGACCGGTCTGTCTGGCGGGAGAGAGTTTTCCTGGTAACGGGGAAACCGCCGAAGGGGAAATCGCCCGAAATCTCTCAGGCAAAAGAACCGCGGACAGGTCAAGGCGCTCTGGAAAGTCAGTTTCCCTGAAGATGAGGGGAACTGCGCCGACGGTGTAAGCGGTGCGGACAGGGTTCCCGTATCGCGATTCTCTCAGGCTTCCGACAGAGGGGCGGCTTTTGCCTTCGCTTGAAGGCGGGCCACGCATTCTGTCGCCAAGGAGTCGCCCGTGGGTGAAAT
Source organism: Zhengella mangrovi (assembly GCF_002727065.1). GTDB lineage: Bacteria > Pseudomonadota > Alphaproteobacteria > Rhizobiales > Rhizobiaceae > Zhengella > Zhengella mangrovi. Next base: position 161,757 of record NZ_PDVP01000009.1, read on the forward strand.
CGATGACCTGAATATCCTCCCCCTTCGTGACATGCACGAGGCGGCCGGTGCCAAGTTCGGCGCCTTCGCCGGCTGGTCCATGCCACTGAGCTACCCGATGGGCGTGCTGCAGGAACACCTGCACGTGCGCGAGAAGGCCGGGCTTTTCGACATTTCCCACATGCGGCTGGTGCTGCTGGAAGGGCCGGAAGCCGGGCGTGCCATCGCGCGCGCCTGCCCTCTCCTGCCCGACGCGATGGGCGAAGGGCAGAGCAAGTACACGTTCCTCCTCAACGAGACCGCCGGGATCATCGACGACCTGATCGTCACGCGGCTCGGCGCGCAGCGGTTCATGGTGGTGGCGAATGCATCCCGCGCGGCGGTCGATCTTGCCCGCCTGCGTGAAGCCGCCGATCCGTTCGACTGCACGGTCACGCCGCTCGACCGGGTGCTGCTCGCCCTGCAGGGCCCGATGGCCGCAGCGGTGATGCGCGATGCCGGCGAGCCGGTCGACGGCCTGACCTTCATGTCCGGCAAGGAGCCGCGGGCCGGCTGGTTCCTGACCCGGTCGGGCTATACCGGCGAGGACGGGTTCGAGATCGCCATGCCGCCGGACGAGGCGGAAGCGCTGGCGCGGAAGCTGGCCGGCGACGAACGGGTGGCGTGGATCGGCCTGGCAGCGCGCGACAGCCTGCGGCTGGAGGCCGGGCTTTGCCTCTACGGCCAGGATCTCGACGAGGCGACCGACCCGGTCAGCGCCGGCCTGCTTTGGGCCATCCCGAAGGACCTGCGCGGCGGCGGAGACTATTTCGGTGCGCCGGCGCTCGCCCGCATCATTGCCGAGGGTGCCGCACGCAAGCGCGTCGGGCTGGTGCCCGAGGGGCGCCAGCCGGTGCGCGCCGGCGCGCCGCTCGGCACCGGCGAAGGCGAACCGCTTGGCACCGTCACCTCCGGCGGCTTCGGCCCTTCGGCCGGGCACCCCGTTTCCATGGGATACCTGCCCAAGGCGTTTTCGCGACCCGGCACGGCCGTGATCGCGGAAGTACGCGGCAGGCCCGTCCCCATGACCGTCGTCAAGCTTCCCTTCATCCAGAAACGCAGCACGCAGGACTGATCGCCATGAGCAAGACCTATTACACCGAAGACCACGAGTGGATCCGTGTCGAGGACGGAACCGCCACGGTAGGCATTACCAACCATGCCCAGGAACAGCTTGGCGACCTCGTGTTCGTCGAACTGCCGGAAACGGGCAAGTCCGTTTCAAAGGGCGATGCGGCGGTGGTCGTCGAATCCGTCAAGGCGGCCTCGGACGTCTACGCGCCGGCTGACGGGGAGATCACCGCGGTGAACGACGCCCTGTCCTCGCAACCGGAACTGGTCAACAGCGCGGCGGAGGGCGAGGGCTGGCTGTGGAAGATGACGCTGGCCGATGCAGGCCAGCTCGACGGCCTCATGGACGAAGCCGCCTACCTCGCGATGATCGGCTGAAGGAGCCTCCCGAATGACCGCGTCCGCCCCCTTTGTTCGCCGCCATGTCGGCCTGTCCGAAGCCGACATGCGGGCCATGCTGTCGAAGATCGGCGTTCCCTCGATGGAAACGCTCATCTCCGAAAGCGTTCCCGCCAGCATCCGGCTCGGCCGGGCGCTCGACCTGCCCGCGGCTGTCAGCGAACATGATGCGCTGGCCGCTCTATACGGCCTGATGGAGCGCAACACCGTTGCAAGGAGCTTTATCGGCCAGGGCTATTCCGGATGCCACGTGCCGCCGGTCATCCAGCGCAACCTGTTCGAGAACCCGGCCTGGTACACTGCCTACACGCCCTACCAGGCGGAGATCAGCCAGGGACGGCTCGAAATGCTGTTCCACTTCCAGACACTGGTGGCAGAACTGACCGGACTGCCGGTGGCCTCCGCCTCGCTGCTGGACGAAGGCACGGCGGTGGCCGAAGCCGTGGGCATCGCCTACCGCCACCATCGCGAGAAGCGCAGCCACGTTGCCCTGGCCGGCCGGTTGCATCCGCAGACGATGGACGTGGTGGTGACGCGCGGCCAGGCCCTCGGCCTCACCGTGTCGGAAACGGTGGACGAGACGACGGCCGCGGTGCTGGTGGCCTGGCCCGACACGGCCGGCGTCTACGGCGACCATGGCGCACTGATCGCCAGGGCGAAGGACGTGGGCGCGCTGGTGGTGGCCGTGGCGGACCCGCTGGCGCTGACGTTGCTGGAGGCCCCGGCGGACTGGGGCGCGGACATAGCCGTCGGCTCCATGCAACGCTACGGCGTGCCGATGGGCTACGGTGGCCCGCATGCGGCCTACATGGCGGTTTCCGACGCGCTGACGCGGTTGCTCCCCGGGCGGCTGGTCGGCGAATCCGTCGATGCGAAGGGCCGGCCCGGCTACCGGCTGGCGCTGCAGACGCGCGAGCAGCACATCCGGCGCGAGAAGGCGACTTCCAACATCTGCACTGCGCAGGCGCTGCTGGCCAACATGGCCGCGGCCTACGCGATCTGGCACGGACCGGAAGGCCTGCGCGCCATAGCGGCGGCCGTGCATGAAAAGGCGGCCCGCTTCGCGCAGGCGCTGACCGCGCACGGCCTGACGCTGGCCGGCGACAACTTCTTCGACACGGTGACGGTGCATGTGCCCGGCAAGGCCGAGGCAATCGCGGCGGATGCCGAGGCCGACGGATGGCTGCTGCGCGTCATCGACGCCGACACCCTCTCCATCGCCTTCGACGAGACCAGCACGGAAAACGACGTGATGGCGCTGGCGACGCTGTTCGGTGCCGACCTCGCGGACGTAGCGGCCAGCGCCCTGCCCGCGCCGCGCGAGGCCGCGGGTTTCCTGACCCAGCCGGTGTTCCACGACAACCGGTCGGAAACCGAGATGATGCGCTTCCTGCGCAAGCTGGCCGACAAGGACCTGGCGCTCGACCGGGCGATGATCCCGCTCGGCTCGTGTACGATGAAGCTGAACGCGGCGGCCGAAATGGCACCGGTGAGCTGGATCCAGGTGGCGGGTCTTCACCCGTTCGCACCCGTGTCCCACGCGCCCGGCTACCGCGCCATGTTCGAGGACCTGGAAACCTGGCTTGGCGAGATCACCGGCTTCGATGCCGTCTCGCTGCAGCCCAATGCCGGCAGCCAGGGCGAATATGCCGGCCTGCTGGCGATCCGCCGCTACCACGAAAGCCGGGGCGACACGGAGCGCAAGGTCTGCCTGATCCCGTCGTCGGCGCATGGCACAAACCCGGCCAGCGCACACATGGCGGGCTTCGACGTGGTGGTGGTGAAGTGCACCGAGAGCGGCGACGTGGACGTGGACGACCTGAAGGCCAAGGCGGCGCAGCACGGCGACAGGCTGGCGGCGCTCATGGTCACCTACCCATCGACGCATGGCGTGTTCGAGGAAGCCATCATCGAGATCTGCGAGACCGTTCATGCGAAGGGCGGGCAGGTCTACCTCGACGGCGCCAACCTCAATGCCATGGTCGGCCTGGCGCGGCCCGGCGACATCGGCGCCGACGTCTGCCACATGAACCTGCACAAGACGTTCTGCATTCCCCATGGCGGCGGCGGCCCCGGCGTCGGGCCGATCGGGGTGAAGGCGCACCTGGCGCCCTACCTGCCCGGCCACGTGACGGAGGGCAGCGACCATGCCGTCGCTTCCGCCGCCTATGGCAGCGCTTCCATCCTGCCGATCACCTGGATGTACATCCGCATGATGGGCGCGGACGGACTGAAGCGGGCCACCGAAGCCGCGATCCTGTCGGCGAACTACATCGCGCGGCGGCTCGAGGAGGCCTACCCGGTGCTTTACAAGGGCCGAAAGGGCCGCGTGGCGCATGAGTGCATTCTCGACACCCGGGTGCTGAAGGAGAGCGCCGGCATTTCCGTCGACGACATCGCCAAGCGGCTGATCGACTACGGCTTCCATGCACCGACCATGTCATGGCCGGTGGCGGGAACGCTGATGGTGGAGCCGACCGAGTCGGAGCCGAAGAAGGAAATCGACCGGTTCTGCGACGCCATGCTGGCCATCGCCGCCGAGGCCGGCAAGGTGGCCGACGGCACCTGGCCAAAGGACGACAATCCGCTGGCCAATGCGCCCCACCCGGCCGAAGACGTGCTGGCCGACGACTGGAGCCATCCCTACAGCCGGGCCATCGCGGCCATGCCGGACGGTGGCTCGCCGGCTTCGAAGTACTGGCCGCCCGTGGCCCGCGTCGACAACGTTCACGGGGACCGCAACCTGGTGTGCACCTGCCCGCCGGTGGAGGCGCTGGCCGTCAACGGCTGATCGACCGCCCCCTGTCCGAAGGCGAACCGGCTCAGGCCGGCTCCTTCAGCTTCTCGATGGCCTGGCCGAGCTGCGCCAGGCCGTCGATGAGGACGTCGCAGGGAATGTCCTCGACCGGCACGCTGGTGTAGCCGCCGCGAACCAGGACGCAGGCCATGCCCGCGGCCTTTGCCGCGCCGGCATCGGCCGGGCTGTCGCCGACCATGAGACAGCGAGAGGCATGGAAACCCGCCCCATCGGCGGCGTGGTGGAGCATGCCGGGCGCGGGTTTCTTCTCCGGCCCGGTATCGCCGCCGACAACGACGGCCATCAGGTCCGACCATCCGAAATGATCAAGGATGGACCGGGTGAAGCCCTCCGGCTTGTTGGTGACCACGCCCAGTTTCACCCCGGCGCGGTGATAGGCCTTCACGACCGTTTCGGCGCCCGGCATGAGCGTGGTGCGGTCGGTCAGTTGCCGGGCGTAGGTCTGCATCATGGCCTCGGTGCGCACATCCAGCGCCGCGTCGTCCAGCGTTCTCCCGCGGGCGGAGAAGGCGCGCTCGACCAGCTTGCGCACGCCGTTGCCGACCATGGACCGCACGTCATCGAGCGACAGGGGCGGATGCCCGTCCAGCGCCAGCACTTCATTCACCGAGGCGGCGAGATCCGGCGCGGAATCGATCAACGTGCCGTCCAGGTCGAAGAAGATGGCCTGCGGCCAACCGCAACGGTCCCCGGCTTGCGTGAACACCCGGCTCATGCGGCATCCTTCCACTTGATGGAACAGCCCATGGAGGCGACCTGGTCACGCGGGCCCTGCCCGGTTTCGGCCACCTGCTTCATGGCCTCGTGGAGATCGCGGCGGATGCCGGCGGGCGCGGTCTCCTTGCGAGAGGCGTCGAGGCGGCCGCGATATTGCAGTTCCATGCTGCTGTTGAAGCCGAAGAAGTCCGGCGTGCAGGCCGCGTCCCACTGGCGCGCGACGGCCTGCGTCCCGTCGTGGAGATAGGCGAACGGCAGGTCGTGCTCGGCGGCAAGACGCTTCATGTTGTCGAAGCTGTCGGCGGGATAGGCCACGGCATCGTTGGAGCAGATGGCGACGAAGCCGATGCCGAGTTCCCGCAGGTCGCGGGCATCGCGGGCGATGCGATCGATCACGGCCAGCACGTAGGGGCAGTGATTGCAGATGAAGGCGACGACGAGGCCGTTCGGCCCCGCCTCGCCGAGGACGGTCCGGGAAGTACCGTCGACGCCGGGCAGGGTTGCATCAACCGGTTTCCAGCCGAAATCGCAGACGGGTGGGATGGCAGCCATGGGAATGCTCCGGGGATTGTCGTTTTTCGCTCAAGCCGCCGCGCGGGACGTGGAGGCGGCGGCGCGGATTGCCCGGATGTTGTCGCCATAAACGGCCGGGTTGTCTACCGATCCGCCGCGGAAAACCGCGGAACCGGCGACGAGAACGTCGGCTCCCGCCCCGGCCACCAGCGGGGCGGTCACGGGATCGACACCGCCATCGACCTGGATGTGAACCGGGCGGTCGCCGATCATGGCGCGCAGCGCGCGGATCTTGCCGGTCATGTCGATGAACTTCTGGCCACCGAAGCCCGGGTTGACCGTCATCACCAGCACGAGATCGGCGAGGTCGAGGAGATGGGCGACCGCGTCGGCCGGCGTGGCGGGATTGAGCGCGACACCGGCCTTCATGCCCGCGGCACGGATCGCCTGCAGCGTGCGGTGGATATGGGGGCCGGCTTCCAGGTGGGCGGTCAGGACATCGGCACCGGCGTCGGCATAGGCGTCGATCCAGGGATCGACGGGCGCGATCATGAGATGCACGTCCATCACGGTCTTCACATGCGGGCGGAAGGCCTTCACGGCGGGCGGGCCGAAGGTCAGGTTGGGCACGAAATGGCCGTCCATGACGTCGACATGGACCCAGTCGGCGCCCTCTGCCTCGATGGCGCGGATCTCGCGGCCGAAGTCGGCGAAATCCGCCGACAGGATGGACGGCGCGATCTTGATGGAGCGGTCGATTGCCATGACGTGATCTCCTATTCGGCAGCGGCGCGGGCCGCGCGGTCGACATCGAGCCCGCCGGAAAAGACGCGGCTCGCGCGGATGTCGGCCTCGGTGATGGTGCTCAGTGCCGCGGCGTCGAGCGGGCCGTCCGCGCTCTCGAACAGGCGGTTGGCCTGGCGCAGGCGGGCACGGTCGAGCGCATTGCGGATGGAGCGGGCGTTGGCGAAATGCGGCTGGGCACGGCGCAGGCCGATGTAATCGGCCATGGCGCGGCGCGCATCGGTGTCGAAACGGTAGTTCTGCGCCTCCAGCATGGTCTCGGAGATGCGCAGTAGTTCGGAGTCCGAATAATCCGGGAACTCGATGTGATGGGCGATGCGGGAGCGGAACCCGGGGTTGGCGGAGAAGAAACGGTCCATCTTGTCGGCATAGCCGGCCATGATGACGACGAGGTCGTCGCGGTTGTTCTCCATGACCTGGAGCAGGATCTCGATGGCCTCCTGGCCATAGTCGCGCTCGTTGTCCGGCTTGTAGAGGTAGTAGGCCTCGTCGATGAAGAGCACGCCGCCCATGGCCTTTTTCAGCACTTCCCTGGTCTTGGGCGCGGTATGGCCGATATACTGGCCGACGAGGTCGTCGCGCGTGACCGATACCAGGTGGCCCTTGCGGACATAGCCGAGGCGATGCAGCAGGCCGGCCATCTTGAGCGCGACCGTCGTCTTGCCCGTGCCGGGGTTGCCGGTGAAGCTCATGTGCAGGGTCGGCGTTTCCGTGGCGAGCCCCATCTGGCGGCGCGCGCGATCGACCAGCAGCAGCGCGGCGGTCTCGCGAATGCGTTGCTTGACCGGCTTCAGGCCGATCAGTTCGCGGTCCAGTTCATCAAGGATTTCGGCCACGCCGGACGACCGGAACTCCGCCTTCAGGTCGACGGATGCGGGCGGCGCTTTCCCCGGATCGCCAGTGTGCTGATCGTCTGTCATGATGGGCTGCCTCCGGTGGATAGGTCTGTGGATACGCTATTGAAAACCTGTGGGCGGGGCGGCCTTGCCTCGCGTCCGGCCGCCCGGTGCCTCAGCCGGCGACCCGCCAGGAATAGGACTGGCTGCGGCTGCGCACATCGGTGCGGACCATGTCGATCCGCGGCTCCTCGGCCGGACGGTTGACGATGAAGGACATCATCACGGTCTCGAAGCCGCGCATGTCATCGAAGGCATTGATGCGGATGTACTTGCCGCCGTGCAGCTTGCGGCATTCGTCGAGTTCCATCATCACGCCCTTGGCGTCCTTCAGGTCGAACATGGGGTTGCCCCACATTTCCCAATAGGTGTTGCGCGGGTGCGGGTCATCGGTGAACTCGATGCCGATGGCCCATTCGCGCGACAGGCAATATTCGATCTGGGCCGATATCTGCTCGTCGGTGAGGTCGGGCAGGAAGGAGAAGCATCCCTGGGTGATACGCATGTCGGTCTTCCTTTCAAATCTTGCTTCCGGTTCCCACGGGCGAACCCGTGGACCCGACGATCACATCGCCAGCGACGGCGTCGGCACGAAGTCCGAGGTGTCGGTGGAGGTGTAGTTGAAGGTGATGTTGCCCCAGGTATCGAGGGCGGCTTCCAGCGGCTTGCACCACCTGGCCGCCTGGCGCAGGATTTCGGGACCTTCATTGGCGATGTCACGGCCCTCGTTGCGGGCCAGAACCATGGCCTCCAGCGCGACGCGGTTGGCCGTGGCGCCGGCCTGGATGCCCATCGGGTGGCCGATGGTGCCGCCGCCGAACTGCAGCACGACATCGTCGCCGAAGAGGTCGAGCAGCTGGTGCATCTGGCCGGCATGGATGCCGCCGGAAGCGACCGGCATGACCTTCTTCAGGTCGGCCCAGTCCTGCTCGAAGAACAGGCCGCGCGGCAGGTCGATCCCGTTCCGCGTCTCGCGGCAGACGTTGTAGTAGCCCTGCACGGTCAGCGGATCGCCCTCCAGCTTGCCGACCGCCGTGCCGCAATGGAGGTGGTCGACGCCGGCCAGGCGCAGCCACTTGGCGATGACGCGGAAGGAAATGCCGTGGTTCTTCTGGCGGGTATAAGTGCCGTGGCCGGCGCGGTGCATGTGCAGGATCATGTCGTTCTGGCGGCACCATTCGGAGATCGACTGGATCGCTGTCCAGCCGACGATCAGGTCGACCATGACGATGACGGAGCCGAGTTCCTTGGCAAACTCGGCGCGGCGGTACATCTCCTCCATCGTGCCGGCAGTGATGTTGAGGTAATGGCCCTTGATCTCGCCGGTCTCGGCGGACGCCTTGTTCACCGCCTCCATGCAGTAGAGGAAGCGGTCGCGCCAGTGCATGAAGGGCTGCGAGTTGATGTTCTCGTCATCCTTCATGAAATCGAGGCCGCCCTTCAGTCCCTCGTAGACGACGCGACCGTAGTTCTTGCCCGACAGGCCGAGCTTGGGCTTGGTCGTGGCGCCAAGCAGCGGCTTGCCGAACTTGTCGAGGCGCTCGCGCTCGACGACGAGGCCCGTCGGGGGACCCCGGAAGGTCTTCACGTAGGCGACCGGGAAGCGCATGTCCTCCAGGCGGGCCGCCTTCAGCGGCTTGAAGGAGAAGACATTGCCGATGATCGATGCCGTCAGGTTGGCAATGGAGCCTTCCTCGAACAGGATCAGGTCATAGGCGACATAGGCGAAATACTGGCCCTCCTGGCCCGGCACCGGGTCCACGCGGTAGGCCTTGGCACGGTAGCTGTCGCAGGCGGTCAGGCGATCGGTCCAGACCACCGTCCAGGTGGCGGTGGAGGATTCACCGGCCACGGCGGCGGCGGCCTCGATGGGGTCGACGCCTTCCTGCGGGGTGATGCGGAAGAGCGCGAGGACATCGGTGTCCTTGGGCTCGTAGTCGCCGTCCCAATAGCCCATCTGGGCGTATTTCAGCACGCCGGCCTTGTAGCGTTCCTTGCCCTTGATCTCGGTCTTGGCGTCGATGGTCATGGCATTTCCTTTCGCTGATCTGGAGTTTCAGGCGGCCCGGGCCGTGGCAAATTGCGGATCGAGGGCGCCGCTGGCGTAGCGCTTCGCCATGTCGTCCATGTCGATCACCCTGATCCGGCTGGCATGGCCGGCGGTGCCGAAGCGCTCGAAGCGGTCAAGACAGAGCCGTTCCATTTCCTCCATCGCCGGGATGAGGAACTTGCGCGGATCGAACTCGGCGGGTTTCGACATGGCGACCTTGCGGAACTGGCCGGTGAGCGCCATGCGGTTGTCGGTATCGATGTTGACCTTGCGCACGCCCGAGCGGATGCCGCGCTCGATCTCCTCTACCGGCACGCCCCAGGTCTGGGGCATGTCGCCGCCATGCTCGTTGATGAGGTCCTGGAGGTATTGAGGCACGGAGGAGGAGCCGTGCATGACGAGGTGGACATTTGGAATGCGGGCGTGAATGGCCTCGATCTGGCTGATGGCGAGGATGTCGCCGGTCGGCTGGCGGGAGAACTTGTAGGCGCCATGCGAGGTGCCGCAGGCGATGGCCAGCGCGTCCACACGGGTGCGCGCGACGAAGTCCGCGGCCTGGTCGGGGTCGGTCAGCATGTCCTCGCGGGTCAGCTTGCCTTCCGCGCCGGACCCGTCCTCCTTGGCTGCCTCGCCGGTTTCCAGGTTGCCGAGCACGCCGAGTTCACCCTCGACGGAGGCGCCGACCCAATGGGCCATGCGGGCGACGCGCTCGGTGATCGCGACGTTGTACTCGTAGGAGGCCGGGGTCTTCATGTCCTCCTCCAGCGAGCCGTCCATCATGACCGAGGTGAAGCCGTGGCGGATGGCGGTGAGGCAGGTGGCTTCGTTGTTGCCGTGGTCCTGGTGCATGCAGACCGGGATCTGCGGGTACATTTCGGTCAGGGCCTCGATCATGTGGCGCAGCATGATGTCGCCGGCATAGGAACGGGCGCCGCGCGAGGCCTGGAGGATGACCGGCGCGTCGCAGCGTTCCGCCGCCTTCATGATGGCGAGGCCCTGTTCCATGTTGTTGATGTTGAAGGCGGGCACGCCGTAGCCGTATTCGGCGGCGTGGTCGAGAAGCTGTCGGAGCGTGATGCGGGCCATGGGTTCGTCCTTTCAGGCAGAGGCAGCAAGAAGCGGTGAGGGTTCGGGAAGCAGGCCGGCGAGTGCGCGGATCCAGGGCGATGCCCCGTCCGGCATGCCGCCCGGCAGGTGGAAGTAGTCGCCGAGCACGGACAGCCGCATGGCGAAGATGCGGCTCTGGCGCTGGGCCTGGCCATGGAACCGGATGTTCTCCAGCAGGGCGACAGCGCCGTCAGGCATGGCGGCCAGACCGGCCTCGGCCACCGGGCCGACACAGTCCGGCACGAAATGGACCGGCATTCCGGCGGCTTCGCCGAGCGGCGCGATCCAGCGGCGCAGCGACAGGGCCGGGTTGATGTCGCCGGCAGGATCCTCGTAGCCGGCAATCACCGCGACCCGGGCGCCCCGGGCGGCGAGGCCACGAATGGCCGTTGCGCAGACCGCGCCCAGGCCCTGCGACAGGTCGCAGCGTACCAGCACGGTGGCGCCTTCGAGGTCCGGCGCGATGGCGGGCAGTGCGGTCACGGACGTGCCCCGGCCATGCGGCAGGCCGCCTCGATGACGGCGTCGTCGGTGATGGCGAAATGGCGGTAGAGATCGCCGGCGGGCGCCGAGGCGCCGAAACCCGGCATGCCGATGAAATGACCGCGCTCGCCGAGCCAGCGATCCCAGCCCATCCGCGCGGCGGCCTCAACGCCGATGCGCGGCGCCATGCCCAGCACCTTGGCGCGATAGTCCTCGTCCTGCTGTTCGAATTTTTCCCAGCAAGGCATGGAGACGACCGCGGCGTGGATGCCGTGCTCGGCCAGAAGCCGGTCGGACGCGCGCCGCGCGATCTCCACTTCGGACCCCGTGGCGAGGATGGTCACGTCGCGCGGCTGGCCCGGTTCCAGAAGCACGTAGGCGCCCCGGGCAGAGCGATTCTCGCGGGTATGCTGGATCCGCAGCATCGGCAGGCCCTGGCGCGACAGCGCGAGGACGGAGGGTGTGGCGGTTTCAGTGAGGGCGATCTCCCAGCATTCCGCCGTCTCGATGACATCGGCCGGGCGGAAGACGTTCATGTTGGGCGTGGCACGCAGCATGGCGAGATGCTCGACCGGCTGGTGCGTGGGGCCATCCTCGCCGAGGCCGATGGAATCATGGGTCAGCACGTAGACGACGGGCTGTTCCATGAGGGCGGAAAGGCGCATGGCGCCGCGGGCGTAATCGGAAAAGACGAGGAAGGTGCCGCCATAGGGGATGAAACCGCCGTGCAACGACAAGCCGTTCATCACCGCGGCCATGGCGTGTTCGCGGATGCCGTAGTGGATGTAGCGGCCCTTGAACCGGCCGGGCGTGACCGGAGCCAGGTCCTTCGTCTGCGTCAGGTTGGAGCCGGTCAGATCGGCCGAACCGCCGATGGTCAGCGGGGTCGTGGCATTGACGACCTCCAGCACCATTTGCGAGGCCTGGCGGGTAGCGGTCTTCGTGCCGGCCGCCTGGTGGTCGCGGCGGAAGCGCTCCAGCCGGCGGTTGAGCGCGGACGGGAGATGCCGCTGCAGCGTCCGGTCGAAGGCCTTGCGCAGCCGCGCCGCTGCATGGCGCTCCTGCCACAGCTTGCGCTCAGCGCGGCCACGCGCGGCGACTGTTTCCCAGGCGGTGCGTACGGTGTCGGGCACGTCGAAGGGGGAAGCGGTCCAGCACAGGTGCAGGCGCGCGGCAGCCACCTCGTCGGGCCCAAGCGGCGCGCCGTGGGTCTTGTGCGAGCCCTGCATGTTGGGCGCGCCCTTGCCGATGGTGGTGCGGCAGGCGATGAGCGAGGGCTTGCCCGTCGTCCGCGCCTTCGCGATGGCGGTCGCGACGGCCTCGGGATCGTGACCGTCAACGCTCTGCACATCCCAGCCGGCGGCCTTGAAGCGCATGGGCTGGTTCATGGATGTGGCGAGCGAGGTCTTGCCATCGATCGAGATGCCGTTGTCGTCCCACAGGACGATCAGGCGCGAGAGTTTCAGGTGGCCGGCAAGGTCGATGGCCTCGTGGCTGATGCCCTCCTGCAGGCAGCCGTCGCCGGCAACGACATAGGTGTAGTGGTCGACGAGCTTCTGGCCGAAGCGGGCTGCCATCATGCGTTCGGCCAGCGCCATGCCGACGGCGGTCGTGATGCCCTGGCCGAGCGGGCCTGTGGTCGTCTCGATGCCCAGCGCGTGCCCGTATTCCGGGTGCCCGGCGGTCTTCGCGCCAAGCTGGCGGAAATTCCCCAGTTCAGCCGCCGTCATGTCGGCGAAGCCAAGCAGGTGGTGGACCGCGTAAAGCAGCATGGAGCCGTGGCCGGCGGACAGGACGAAGCGGTCACGGTCGGGCCAGTCCGGCATGGACGGATCGATCTTCAGGAAGCGGTTGAAGAGAACGGTCACGGCGTCGGCCATGCCCATCGGCATGCCGGGGTGGCCGGAATTGGCCTGTTGCACCGCGTCCATGGCCAGCACGCGGACGGCGTTGGCCATGTCGCGTTCGGTGGCGGTGCTCCTGGTGGTCAGGGTCATGTTCATGGGCGTGACTCCTTGTCTCAGGCCATGCGGCGCTTGCGCTCGACCAGCTTGTGGATGAGCGGCGTGAAGATGAGCTGCATGGCAAGATCGAGCTTGTCGCCGGGCACGACGATGGAATTGGCCCGCGACATGTAGCTGTCGTGCAGCATGGACAGCAGGTAGGGGAAATCGATGCCGCGCGGGTTGGCGAAGCGGATGACGAGGATCGATTCGGCCGGCGTCGGGATCCAGCGTGCGATGAAGGGGTTGGACGTGTCGACGATCGGCACGCGCTGGAAGTTGATGTCGGTGTGGGAGAACTGCGGGCAGATGTAGTGCACATAGTCGTGCATGCGCCGCAGGATGGTGTCGGTAACGGCCTCGGTGGAATAGCCGCGCGCAGCCTTGTCGCGGTGGATCTTCTGGATCCACTCGAGGTTGATGACGGGCACGACGCCGATCTTCAGGTCGCCGTGGCGGGCGAGGTTCACCTTGTCGGTGACGACGCAGCCGTGCAGGCCCTCGTAGAACAGCACGTCGCTGTCGCCGAACTCCTTCCAGTCGGTGAAAGTGCCGGGCGCCGCGCCGTAGCGTTCGGCTTCCTCGTCGTCGTGAATGTAGTGGCGGGTGCGCCCCCTGCCCCGGCGGCCGTATTCCTCGAACACGCTTTCCAGGATTTCCAGTTCGTTGGCTTCCGCCGAGAAATGGGTGAAATCGCGGTTCTCGGCCTTTTCCTCGGCGATGCGCTGCTTCATCGCCTGGCGGTCGTAGCGATGGAAGGCATCGCCCTCGATGAAGGCGGCGGTGACGCCTTCGCGGGCGAAGATCTTGCCGAAGGTCTCCTTGACGGTGGTGGTGCCGGCGCCGGACGAGCCGGTGATGGAAATGATGGGATGCTTGGCGGACATGGTTGTTTCCTCAGACGCGGAACAGGCCGCGGTGGCCGAACAGCGGCGAGCGCTCGGAGATCATGGCGGGATCGACGTGGTAGCGGGCGATGCGCTCCACCTCGCCGGCGGACCCGAAGACGAGCGGTGTGCGCTGGTGCAGGCTCATGGGCACGAGGTCGAGGATGCGGTTGACGGTGTCGGTCGCCTTGCCGCCCGCCTGCTCGACCAGGAAGGCAATCGGGTTGGCCTCGTAGACCAGGCGCAGGCGCCCGGCGGAATAGCCGCGCCGGCGGTCTCCGGGGTAGAGAAACACGCCGCCACGCACTAGGATGCGGTAGGTCTCGGCCACCAGCGAGGCGATCCAGCGCATGTTGAAATCGCGCTCGCGCGGGCCCTCGGCTCCGGCCAGGCAATCGTCCACGTAGAGACGGACGGCGTCTTCCCAGTGGCGGTAGTTGGACGCGTTGATGGCGAATTCGCCGGTCTTGCCGGCGATGGACACCGCGCTGTAGGCCTCGACGAAATCGCCCAGCTTCGGGGAATGGACGAAGATGCGGGTGCCCGATCCGACAGTGAGCGCCAGCGCCAGTTGCGGGCCGTAAATGAAGAAGCCGGCGGCAAGCTGCTTGTGGCCGGGCTGAAGGAAGGAGGCTTCCGGCGCGGTGCGGGCATCGCCCTCGACCGGCATGATGGAAAAGATCGTGCCGATGGAGACATTGGTCTCGATGTTGGACGACCCGTCCAGCGGATCGATGGCCAGGGCCAGGGGCTTGTCCGGGTCGAGCAGGATCGGGAAGTTGTTCTCCTCCGAACCATAGAGCGCGATGGCCTCCTTGCGGGCGGCATCGAGGAACATGCCGTCGGCGACCACGTCGAGGTCCTTCTGGGTGTCGCCGTCGGCGTTGATCTCGCCACGCGAAGCGGCGAAGCCCTTGATCAGGGTGCCCTGCTTGATGAGCTTGCGCACATCGACGGCCTTGGCCGCCAGCCCCATGATGGCGCCACCGATTTCGGCGGCGTGGGGCGTCTGCGCGAAACCGCCCGATCGCAGGAATGCATGCAGTGTCTGTCCGGCCATGGCTGTCTCCTCCATGACCCAATTCATGCAGTCTCTTGAATGTTTGTAAATTTTATAGTTTTATAATCTACGCTAAATTTTTTTTATCAAAGTGATGATCAACGCCTCGATCCGACAGTTGCGCACCCTTCTCGCGATCCGCCAGCACGGCAAGATCTCCTCTGCGGCCAATGCGCTGGGGCTGACATCGCCCGCCGTGACCATCCAGTTGCGTCAACTGGAGGAAGAACTCGGCACGCAACTGTTCATCCGCACGCGCACCGGCGCCATCGCCACGGAGACAGGGCTGATCGCGCTCGAGACGGCGCAGAAGATGCTGGACGAGCTGAACGCGCTGGAAGAGCGGCTGAAACAGCGCCAGGGGCTGATGGCAGGCCGGGTCCGGCTCGGCGCGGTTTCCACGGGCAAGTACTTCGCACCGCGCGTCATCGCCGCCTTCAGTGCCGCCCATCCGGGCATCGAGATCGCGCTGACCACGGCCAACCGCTCCGATATCATCGCCATGCTGGAGCGGCACGAGATCGACATGGCGCTGATGGGCCGCCCTCCGCGCCATTTCGGCGTCCGGGCGACGCTGTTCGGCGATCATCCACTGGTCTTCATCGCCCATCCCGGACACCCGCTGGCCGGACGGCGCGACATCCTGCGCAGCGAACTGACGCGGCAGAAATTCATCGTTCGCGAACCCGGGTCCGGCACGCGGGCCTCGTTCGAATTCTTCATGGCCGACACGGGCGACGACACCGCCATGACCATGACGGAGATGGATTCCAACGAAACCATCAAGCAGGCGGTGATGGCCGGTCTCGGCATCGCCTTCATCTCCGGCCACACGATCGAGCAGGAAATCCGCGCCGGCACGCTCGCCATTCTCGACGTGGAAGACACGCCGATCCGCCGGCAATGGTTCTCGGTGCGCCATTCCGACCGCAGCCCGACGCCGGCCATGCTGGCGCTCGACGACTTCCTGCGCCGGAAAGGCCCGGAAATCCTGCCGCTGCTGAAAAAAACCTACCCGGCGGCCTCGCTGGCTTGATCTGTGTCGTTGACCGGCCGCCGCGACCCGTCACAAAAGTGTCGCAACCGGTGTCCTATCGAGGACACAACACACTCAGACGCGGGGGACAGGATGGTGGACGACAAGGATCTGGACAACGGCGCAAAGGACTGGCTGGAAGCCGAGCTGGAAGACACGCTGGACGAGGACTACGAGCTCGAGTTCGAGGACGCGGTCCTGTCACTGGAGATCAAGAAGATCTACCAGAGGGCCCACGGCAAAACACTGGCCCGGAGGGAGTATTTCCGGGCGCTGCTCCGTCTCCAGGCCGAGCTGATCAAGCTGCAGGACTGGGTGGTGCACACGCGCCAGAAAGTCGTCGTCATCTTCGAAGGCCGCGACTCGGCCGGCAAGGGCGGCGTCATCAAGCGCATCACGCAACGGCTCAACCCGCGCGTCGTGCGCACCGTCGCCCTGCCCGCGCCGTCCGACCGCGAAAAGACGCAGTGGTACTTCCAGCGCTACGTGCCGCACCTTCCGGCCGGCGGCGAGATCGTGCTGTTCGACCGGTCCTGGTACAACCGCGCGGGCGTGGAGCGGGTGATGGGCTTTGCCAACCCCGACCAGGTGGAACAGTTCTTCCAGGACGTGCCCGAATTCGAGAAGATGCTGGCGCGCGACAATATCAAGCTGGTCAAGTACTGGTTCTCGATCACCGACGAGGAACAGCAGATGCGATTCCTCATCCGCATCCACGATCCGCTGAAACAGTGGAAGCTCTCGCCCATGGACCTGCAATCGCGGGTGCGCTGGGAGCAGTACACCAAGGCGAAGGAGGAGATGTTCGCGCGGACGAACATTCCCGAGGCGCCGTGGTACATCGTGGAAGGCAATGACAAGAAGCGGGCGCGCCTTAACTGCATCGACCACCTGCTGTCGCTGTTCCCCTATGCCGAAGTGCCGAGCGAGGACATCAACCTGCCGGACCGGGTGTTCAATCCCGACTACGAGCGGGCGGTCCTGCCGCGCGATCTCTACGTGCCACAGAAATATTGATCCGGACTGGCGACGGGTGACATCCTTGGCGGCGGATCACGCCTCGCCCTTCAGGCGGGCGAGAATCCGGTAGACGTTCCGCTCGCTGATGCCCAGCCGCTCGGCCAGTTCGTTGCGATTGCCGCCGTGCCGGTCGATCAGCTTCTCGACATAGGCATCGCGCAATTCGTCGAGCGTCGATTCACTGTCGAAGTTCAGCGAGATCGCGTCCGTGCCATCGTCGCCGTTCTGGGGCAGCGAGATGTGGTCGGCGAGAATCCGCGCGCTGCGCCCGGACACCAGGAAGGCCCGTTCGACGACGTTGCGCAATTCGCGGATGTTGCCCGGCCAGCCATAGCGGGTGAGCGCCTTGACGGCCGAGGGGGCGAACTGCTTGTCGATATTGCGGGAGAACTTCCGGTTGGCCAGGAAAAACTCGGCCAGCGCGGGGATGTCCTCGCGGCGTTCGCGCAGCGGCGGCACGTGAACCTCGAAAGGCGACAGCCGGTAATAGAGGTCGTTGCGGAACTCCTGGCCGCTGGCCATGGCGCGCAGGTCGCGGTTGGTGGCGGCCACGAAGCGCACGTCGGATTCCAGGTCGCGCGTGCCGCCGAGGCGGCGGAACCGGCCGGTCTCCAACACCCGCAGCAGCTTGGCCTGGATGGTCGGGCTGATCTCGCCGATCTCGTCGAGGAACACCGTGCCGCCATCGGCGATCTCTATCAGGCCCTCCTTGCGCCTGTCGGCACCGGTGAAGGCCCCGCGTTCATGACCAAACAGCTCGGATTCGAACAGCGTTTCCTGCAGCGAGGCGCAATCGATGGCGACGAAATGCTGCTTGGCACGGGGTGAATTGGCATGAACCGCCTGGGCCACGAGTTCCTTGCCGACACCGCTCTCGCCGAGAACCAGCACCGTGGTATCCGCCTCGGCGACGATGGATATCATGCGCCGGACCTCGTTGATCGCCGGGCTTTCGCCGATGATATGGGGACCGGCCGCGGATTTGCTGGCACGCGACTGCCAGTAGTCGGCTTTTCGTTGCAGTTCGAGGGTCCTGAGAACCCGCTTGACGGCCAGGTCGAGGCTCTGCGGGGAAACCGGCTTGACCAGGTATTCCGATGCCCCGGCCTTCACCGCCTCCACCGCCTGGGCAATCGAGCCATAGGCCGTCAGGATGATGACCGGCCATTGCTCGGCCAGTTCGGGCAGGAATTCCAGGCCGTTCATGTCCGGCAGGCGCATGTCGAGGACGATCAGCGCGGGATCGAACCCGGGAAGCGCGGCGAGCGCATCGGCCCGGGACGTGACGCCCCTGGCGGTGTAGCCGAGGCGGGTCAACTGGTCGACGAGGAGCCGGTTGAGCGTGTTGTCATCCTCGATGACCAGGACGCGCTCCGGGCGGCGTGGCGAAGCATCCGAAGTCCTGGCCATCAGGCCTCCCCTGCGTCTGCGGCGGGCAGGCGGACGGTGAACTCCGTGCCCTCGCCCGGCGTGCTGGCGACCCCGATCGTTCCGCGATAGCGCTCGACGATCGCCTTGCAGATGGACAGGCCGAGACCGCGCCCGGTCGACCCGTCCGCCCGCCGCGTCCAGAAGGGAAGGAAGATCCGGTCGAGATCTTCGGCGGGAATGCCTGTTCCGGTGTCGGCGAAGCGGAGGACGACGCTAGCACCGGCGCGCCTGCCGTCAATCCCGAAATGTCCGCCACCCGGCATGGCATGGATGGAATTCTGGGCCAGGTTGACGGCGATCATGCGCAGGTCGCTGTCGGACGCCAGCACGCGCAGCCCGTCCTCGATGTCGAGGTCGCAGCGGATCGCCGCCTGCTCGAACTGGAACGCGAGAAGCGACATCACTTCCGGCAGGGTCCGCTCCAGCGCGACGAGCTCGGCATCGCGGGGCGGCTCGCTCAGGCGCATCAGCCCCTCGGTCACGCTCAGGCACTTGCCTATCTCCGTCCTCGCGATCTCGATGTAGTCCATGTGGGTTCGCGGCACACTGCCATCCACCAGCGACTCCCGGATCGCCGACAGGGCGAGTTCGATGGAGGACAGCGGGTTGTGGATCTCGTGGGCGACGCCCGTTGCCAGCAGGCCGATCTCGGACAGGCGGTGCTTCTGCGACAGGTCCACGGCCTGGGACAGGTCGCGGATGGATTCGACGACGCAATGGGTCATGCCCTGTTGCAGCGGCACGTCAGCGCGGGCCGCCGAGACCTCGACAAAGAGCTGGGCGCCGTCGCGCGCCCGGTGCGCATCGGTGAACTTGACCGTGCGGCGGGAGGCGTCGCGCAGCGCCACGACCGGGCAGGTCGTCAGCGTCTGCGGACAGGGTTCCTGGCGGCCATGGCTTGAGCGATAGCAACGCTCTCCGATAACGCGGCTCTTCGGCTGGCCGACCTGGCGGCAGTAGGCGTCATTGGCCCTGACGATGGTGAAGGCGTCATCGATGACACGCACCCCGTCGGGGATCGAATCGATGATGGCCTGGAGGGCCCGCTCGGCGGTCGCGACATGGTCGAGCATGGTCTCGATGCGACTGGCCATCTGGTTAAAGGTGGCGGCGCAGGTGCCGATCTCGTCGTTGCCCTGCACGGGCGCGCGGGCACCCAGAACGCCGGCTGCCAGATCCTGGCTGGCACAGCGCAGTTGCGATATCCGTCCGAGGACCAGACGATCCATGGCAATCCAGATGCCGATGCCGCTTGCCAGGATGACCAGCAGGCCGCTGAAGCCGAGCAGCCCGGCGGTGCGCAGGGCGTTGCGCCGGATGCCGGCCGCGTCATAATCGACGACGAGCAGGCCGTTGACCGGATTCTCGGCCGCGGTGCCATGGCATTCCTTGCAGGCGGGCTTGTTGGCGACCGGGTTGACCGAACGCAGCCAGTCGCTGCCATCCGCCCCGGTAACGAAGGCGGTTTCCGGCCGCCGGTTCTCCAGCGCCGTGGCGATCTGCCTGTCTCTCACGATCTGGCCGAGTTCGGCCTTGCGGGAGGAAAACCGGACCTCGCCCTTCGGATCGAGGATCATCACCGCTGCAATGCCGTCCTGCTCGCCGAGGCGATCGACGACCTGGCGCAGGCCGGGAATGTCGCGCTTGAGCATGGCGTTTTCCAGCGTCGCCTGGAGCAGGTGGTTGACCTCGAGCGATGCGCGCGCGTGATCCTCGATCAACTGGCCGCGATAGATGACGATGACCAGCGCGAGGAAGCAGAGCGACACGGTCGACAGGACGGCGACCAGTACCAGCAGCAGGCGGCGGCCGAGGCGCGCGTTCACGTAGCCACGCACGGCGGCGAGAGCGCCGGTCATGGCATGACCTGGAACAGTTTCGAATGATGCCTGGTTTTCCGACACGTTGGGCACAGCCGTGAATTGGACGCATGTGTACACGGCTGATGGAAATCCGCCCCGCACGCCGCACACGTGAACATTTCTAGCGCGATCCGCGATGTCGTTCCAGTTTCATGGCGGAGAATGGTCATTGCCCCGGTGTCGCAGTGGGTCGCGCACAGGCCGCACCCGGTACAGGCCTCCGGCCGGACATGGTAGGCCAGCGTGCCGTCGCCACCCCGCTCCAGCGCGACCGCGCCGTCCATGCAGACGCGGACGCACATGTCGCAGCCGACGCATGTCCCCGGGTCGATAGCGGGGATGGCATTCCACAGAGGGGCCGCTCCCTCCTCGCGCCCGCAGCCGGCAAGAAGGGCTGTCAGCGCCTCGCGCCGGGTGCCCGAGGCTCTGGCGTCCTGGCCGGCGAGGCCCAGCAGCAGGCGCCGGCGCTGGCGGTCGGGTTCATCCCCGGCTGACCGGCCTTGCCAGGACGACGACACGCTGTCCGGGTGATCGGCCCTCAGGACAGGCAGACCACGGCTCTCCATCATCCGGTTGAAAAGGCGCAGCGTCGCCTCGAAGCGGGCGAACCGGCCATAGGGGCATCCGTCGCACTCTCCCGTGTGGATTTCGACCGCCCGGGTGCCTCCGGCATGCCACCGGGCAAGCGCCGCCAGATCGATCGCGTGAATGCACGGGAGCGTCGCCCTGCCCGGCATGGCCGCCTCGTTGCAGACGGCAAGAACACGGCGACCGTCCTTCGGCAGGGCCGGCATGGCAGAAACGGCACCCTGCGGACAGGCCGGCTGGCACAGCCCGCACCCCGTGCAGGCGCCGGTATCGATGCCGAGACTGTCCTCGTCTTGGATGATCGCGCGGTGCGGACAGGCATCCTGGCACAGCGTGCATTCAGCGAAGACATCGGCATTCAGCAAGCAATGGTCCGGATCAATTTCCGGCACGATGGCGGGAGCGCGCCTGCGCGCCGGTTCCGCCGCTCGCCGGAAGAAGGATCGCATCGGCTACCAGCTTTCCGCCTGCCCAGGGACATAGGGCGCTTCCGTAGGGGCCGGCGTTGCCGGACAGCTCTTCCTCTCCAGGTCCGGCACGTCGCGTTCGAGCCCGGTCAGCGCCTCGATCCGGTCGCGGATCCCGTCGACCAGTGCGAGTGTCAGGCGCGCCGCGGCCCGGTACAGGGGCGCATGCACGCGGGCCTCCGCCCGCCGCGCGTATTCGGGCAGCCAGATCAGCAGGCCGGAATCGAGAAAACGTGCGGCATCGGAGAGGGCGGGCTCGCCGCCGCGGCGCAGCAAAAGGGCCAGAAACTGCACCTGGTACACCAGGTTGTCGTCCGGGCGCTTGCGCCAGTCCGGCACCTCCAGTCCATAGCGCCGGTACCAGTTTCGCGTTTCGAACATCGGCCCCTGGCGTTCCAGGTTTTCATCTGTCAGCCAGACCGAACCGTTGGGCGAAATGCGGTAGCCATGGGTGAGATAGAGGTCCGCGAAGACGACCGCGAGTTCGTCGAGGCTCGCGGCGTCCACGGGGTCGGGCATGGCATCCACTGCGGCTGCGAGGTCGTTCGCGGCCGCGCGGGCATCGGCACCGGACACCACCGCCGGGAGCCAGGTCGAAATCCCGCTGTCACGCCATCCGGCAACGAACGCGCCATCGATCTCGCGATCATGGATCCGCGCCAGCAGGTCCAGCACGTCGGCATCAAGCGTCCAGTCACTCCCGGCCCTCGCCGGCACCTCCTCGCGCGCCGTCATTTGGTGACGATGCCCTTGGAATGGGGAACGAAAACGATCGACGGATTGGTCAGCTCGGGATCGGCCATCGAGTGGACCTGGCGAACGACCTGCTCGTTGGGTCCGCGCGCCTTGGTGTCGTAGGTTCCGGCCAGCAGTTCGTCCATCGGCCCGATATCGAGAACGCGCATCATGCAGGCCGCGACGCAGTAGGGTTTGCGCCCCGCCTCCAGCTCATCGATGCACATGTTGCACTTCTTGACGACGTTGTCCTCGGGGTCGAATTGTGGTGCGCCGAACGGACAAGCGGCTTCGCATTTGCGGCAACCGATGCACAGCGTGGAATCAATGTCGACGACCCCGTTCTCCTTGCGCTTGAAGATCGCGCCGGTGGGACAGCTGGGCAGGCAGGCCGGCTCGGCGCAGTGGTTGCACGACATGTTGATCTTGAAGGCGAAGACCTCCGGATAGGTGCCGCCCTCGATGTATTGCACCCGGCGGAACCGGGGGCCCGGCGCCAGGCCGTTCTTGTCCTTGCAGGCGATCTCGCAGGCGCGGCAGCCGATGCAATCGACATTGTTGTGAATGAAGCCGAGCTGCATGTCGGGCACGACCGGTTCATAAACCTCGCGCTTGCGCTTCCTGACCGCGGCCTTGATCTTCGCCTTGTCGAGTTGTTGAGCCATCATTCTACTCCGGTACGAAGGTCAAAGATCACGGCGGAAGACGTGACTGCGCGCCGTTGCCAGCTGGTCCCAGCCCGGCTTGTGGTCGAGGTCCGTCTTGCGGATGTTGGCGAGCACCGTGTTGTAGGCGAAGGCGCCCGCCGGACTCGGATTGTCCAGGGTGAGGAAGTCCGGGTTGCCCGCCCGGTCAACGCCATTGTCATCAAGATCCATCCATGCACCCTCGAAGAGCACGGCCACGCCCGGCATGCAGCGCTCGGTAACGTAGACAGGCGTGACGACACGGCCGCGCTCGTTCCAGACCTCGACCGTGTCGCCGGTCCGGATCCCCAACCGGGCGGCATCGGAGGCGTTCATGGTGGTTTCCTGCGTGTAGGTCTCGCGCAGCCAGCCGATGTTGTTGAAGATGGAATGAGTGCGCCAGCGCGGATGCGGGGAGATCAGGTGGAATGGAAATTCCTTCGTCTTCTCGCTGCCGAGATATTCCCACGGCTCGATCCACTTCGGGATATAGGGGATCTCGTAGCCGTACTGGGTGCGTTTCCAGTCCGTGATCTGCGCCAGCTGGGTGGAGAAGATCTCGATCCTGCCCGACGGTGTCTGGAAGGGAACACCGCGTTCGATCTGGTCACGGAAGGCGACATGGGGTTCCGACAGGCGGAACTTGTAGACACCGCGGCGCTTGAACTCGTCCCAGCCGATGTCGGCGTTCTGGTGGTGGACGACCTTGTCGTTCCACCAGGCCTCGAGATAGGCCTCGTCGACCTCTTCGGGATGGTTCCAGTAGTCCGGCGTCGAGCGCGGATTGTAGGCCTGGCCGAAGCCGAGCTCATAGGCCAGCTCGGTGAAGATCTGGAAGTCGGTCTTGGATTCGCCGAGCGGCTCGATGACCTTCGGCCGGTGGATGTAGTAGTGCCCCTTGTACCACGGCAGGGCCACGTCGTGGCGTTCGAAGTGGGTGGCGACGGGCAGAAGGTAGTCCGCCCAGATGCCGGTCGGGGTTATGGTGGAATCCATGCAGACAAGGAGGCTCTCGCCCTCGCCATAGGAGTCGAGCTTGCGGATCGCCTCGATTTCCTTGTTGATATTGGTCAGCTGGTTCAACCAGTCGGAACCCTGCCAGAAAATGCCGCGAATATTCGGCACAACCCCGTCCAGGTTGTCGCCGCGCGGCCAGAGGCCGATTTCCTCGCGGGCGACGTCCGGGTAGTTCAACACGCAGTGCGCCCAGCGGTCCGACTTGATCGAAGCGTACCAGACGTTGGAATACTGGTCATAGGGATAGGCAATGCCTTCGGCATGCCAGGCCTTGCCGACGCCCTCGGCGCAACCGCCCAGAACGCCGATGTTGCCGGTCATGGCCTGGACCGCGGCGGCCATGCGGCTGTACTGCTCGCCATAGGCATTGCGGCCCGGCCCCCAGGACGCCTTCAGGGCGGCGGGCCTGGTCGTCGCGTACATCTCCGCGAGCTTGCGGATGTCGGCGGCACTCACGCCGCAGATCGCTTCGGCCCATTCCGGGGTCTTGGGCTGACCGTCGTAGGTGCCCATGATGTAGTCGCGGAAATTTTCCTTGTCCTGCGCCCAGTCCGGCATGGTGCCCTTGTCCATGCCGAGCACGAACCGGTCGATGTAGTCCTGGTCTTGCAGGTCCTGGTCGAAGATGTGGTAGGCCATGGCCGCGAGCATGGCCGCATCGGTGTTGGGCTTGATGGGAATCCACCAGGCATCATAGGCAGCCGCGGAATCGGTGTATTGCGGATCGACCAGCACGAACTTGCAGCCGCGCTGCTTGGCGAGGCGCATGTAGTAGAACGTGTTGCCGCCGTGGAACGTGTAGGCCGGGTTCCAGCCCCACATGATGATCAGCCTGGAATGCGCGAAGGCGTCGTCCTCGTTGCCATCCTGGATGGTTCCGTAAGTCATGCGCGAGGAAAAGGTGGGGGCCTGGTAGGACGGCACCGACCAGGACGAGGTGCGGCAGCCGAACATGCCGAGGAACCGGCCGAGAAGGCCTTCGATCTGGTCGGACTTGTGGAGGACGCCGTAGGACGCACCGGCATAGGACTGGTCTAGCAGCGCGGTCGGTCCGTAGGTCTCCTTCAGATGCACCATGCGCTCGGTGATTTCCCTGGCTGCCTGCTGCCAGGAGATGCGCTTGAACTTGCCTTCCCCGCGCTTGCCGACCCGTTTCATCGGGTACAGGAGACGCTCGGCCGAGTAGAGCCTGGACCGGTAGGACCGGCCACGCAGGCAGGCGCGCAACTGCGGCATTTCCTCGGTGTCGGTGCCGTAGGCGTCGCCCTGGTAGGTGCCGTTGTCGGTGGACAGGCGGACGATCACGTCCCCCTTCTTGTGGGCGACGAGCATATGGCGGGAGCCGCAATTGTGGGCGCAGCTGGTCACGACGGTCGTCAGCTCGTCATCCCGCGGATAAGGCTCGTAGGCGAAGGCATCGGCCTTCTTCGTCGTGGCGGCCGTCACGAGCGCCGTTGCCGCCGTGGCAGCGGTGGACTTGAGGAAGGCACGCCGCGACACATCGCTGAACGGTGCCGAATGCAGGCTGGTTTCCATCTTGGTCAAGGGTCGGTCCTCCTTACTTGGCCGCGGAGGGCTGCAAGCGATATTCTTTCCTGGATTCGGTCGGCCTGTCCTTGGCCCATTCCGGCGTTTCCGGGTCCATGCCGGGCCAGGGATGACGCGGGTAGGGATAGGAAATCCGGTACCACTGGCGCCCGCCGTGGCAGCCGTAGCAGACGTCCGAGCCCTTTTTGGCGGCTTCCTCGATCGCCTGCGGCTTCAGGTAGGTGACCTGGTGACGGACCGTGCGGAACAGCTCCTCGTGGCAGGTGAGACAGCCGTTGGGCGTTTCCTCGTCCTCCAGGTCGGCGCGGGCTTCCGGCCAGGGCGCCCCGATGCCCATGATGTCGACCGGGTCCGGCATTGCGCCGTGGCACAGGAGGCAGGTCTCCGACGGGTTGACCATCTTGCGGTTGGTAAAGGCCGGGTGCACCGGATCGGCGCTGAAGGCGGGCTTGTTGGGCACCATGTCCGGCGATTCCTCGCGCGGGTCATTGCCCTTGTGGCAGAAATTGCAGTCCAGCTTCATGACCTGCTTTGCATAGGGGCTCTCGATGTGCCGCCAGTGGAAGGTCTGCTGCTGGCCCTGATAGGTGTCGAGCGTCTGGTACCAGGCCAGGACATCGATGGCATCGACGCCTGCCCCGGATTTTTCGCGCGGCTTGTGATCGAGGATCTCCTGGTGACAGACCAGGCATTCCTCATTGCTGGCCTTTTCGATCTGCGGCGAGAAATGCAGCGGATGGTAGCGGGCGCGCTCGTAGTCGAGGGTCCTGACCTGGTCGCGCAAGGCGGCGACACGGGCCTCGATTTCGGCTTTCCGCTCGGGGGATACGGCTTCTTCCCCGGCCGCCGGGAGAGCGGCGCCGGCCGATACCGTCGCGTCGGGACTTTCGGAGCTTGGCGACGCGTCGGACCGGCCGGCACCTTCCATACCGGATTGCCCCCTAATTGCATCCGGCATGTCTGCATTGGCCGAGCGGGACGCGAGGTAGGCGATCACGTCGCGCCGGTCGTCGGCCTTCTTGAGGCCAGCAAAGGCCATCTTGTTTTTCGGAATGAATGTCTTCGGATCAGCCAGATAGGCATCAAGCTGCTCCCGTCTCCAGGTTTCTCCTGATTTCGCCTGCATGGCCCTGGAATATTTGAAGCCGGGCCGCGACGCGACCGGACGGTCGACCACCGACCAGAGATTGGGTCCGACCTTGTCCTTGCCGCCCTCGTCGTCGGTGTGGCAGGCCTTGCACTTGGCAAAGACCTTCGCGCCCCTGGCCACGTCGCCTGCCCCGGCCATCGCGACCGTGACCGGCTGCGGGGCCGGAACCATGGCCACGGCCTTGACCGGCTTCAACGCGGTCGGAACCTGCCGGTCCGGGCTGTCCGCCCCCTTGCTGCTACTGCCGCCCGAAACCTGTTGCCCCTTGCCCGACGACCCATCTGCGGGACCCGGGATTGTCAACGCGGCCAGAACAACGACGGCAAACACGCTGGACGACAAGATGGCGAGCGCATGAACGATGCGACCTGTTTTCATGACAGCAGCTTTATTTTTCGGTGTTGCAGAACTGGAGAGGCGGCATGCCGCCTCTCCGCATCGAGGACGCGACGATCAGTTCTTCTGACCGGACATGCCACCCATGCCGGACATACCGGACATGCCACCCATGCCACCCATGCCGCTCATGCCACCCATGCCGGACATGCCGCTCATGCCACCCATGCCGGACATGCCGCCCATGCCACCAACGGTCCACTGGGTGCAGGTCCAGCCCGGGTTGAAGCCACCCATGCCGGACATTCCGCTCATACCGGACATGCCGCCCATGCCGGACATGCCGCCCATACCGGACATGCCACCCATACCGGACATGCCACCCATACCGGACATGCCACCCATACCGGACATGCCACCCATACCGGACATGCC